>CAVYAZ010000017.1:0-804034 GCA_963766595.1 uncultured Gammaproteobacteria bacterium | reverse complement strand
TAGCCGCCGCTCAGTCGCCAAGATTTTTTCGAATAGGCAGCTAAGGGGGCTCCTGGATGCAGACTGAGCTAGACTTCGTGCGGCCCCCAGGGGGAACGTATCGCGGTGAACGAGTTTCTCGAACGCCTCAAGCAACGCAAGCTCGTCCAGTGGACGCTGGCCTATCTCGCCGCGTCGTTCGCTTTGATCCAGGTGCTCGACGTCGTCGCGCAGCGCTTTGGCTGGCCCGAAATGACCATGCGTATCGCCATCGTCGCGCTCGGCGTCGGCTTCTGCGTAACGGTCGTGGTAGCTTGGTATCACGGCGAGCGTGGGGCGCAGCGCGTCTCCGGCATCGAACTGCTGATTCTTGCGCTGCTTCTGGCGATCGGAGGTGCGGTCGTTTCGCGATTCGCACCGCCTTCCCCGGCGTCGACAAGCGAAGCCGGTCCGGCGCCAGCGGCAGCGTCGATCCCAAACAAGTCGATTGCCGTACTCGCCTTCGCGGACCTCAGCTCGACGCATGACCAGGAATACTTTTCGGACGGCATCGCCGAGGAACTGCAAAGCGCGTTGACCCGGCTGCACGACCTGAAAGTCGCCGGACGCTCGTCGTCGTTCTACTACAAGGGGCGCAACGAGGACTTGCGCACGATCGGCAAGGCGCTCGGCGTCGCCAATGTGCTCGAGGGTTCGGTGCGCAAGCAGGGCGACCGCGTGCGCATCACCGCGCAACTTGTCCGTACCGGCGACGATTTCACGGTCTGGACGCAGACCTATGACGGCGATCTGACCGACGTGTTCGCCTTGCAGGAGCGCATCGCGCGTGCGATCACCGACAAACTCGAAGTGACGTTGCAGGGCGATCAGCAGGAGGTGATCGTGCCGGTCGCGACCAGCAGTCCTGAAGCCTATGCGCTGTATCTTCAGGCGAGCGGCGTATTCAATCGTCGCGACGGCGCGCATTTTTCCGAGGCGATCGCGCAGCTCGAGCGGGCGCTGCAGCTCGATCCGAATTTCGCCCGCGCGCATGCGCGGCTTGCATCGCTGCTGTCGGTCGCGACCAACTACGCCAAATACGATTTCGCCGCCTCGATGGCCGGCGCCGAGGATCACGCGCAGCGCGCCACCGAGCTCGATCCGAAGCTGGCGGAGCCGTATGCGGCGCTGGGCCAGGCATTGCTCCGGCAACGACGATTCGCCGAATCGCTGGAGGCCCTGGAGCGCGCCGTGGCACTGGATCCGACGGACGAGACCGCGATGTTCTGGTATGCCGCCCAGCTGGTCAGCTTCGGTTACGTCAGGCGCGGCGAAGAACAGCTCGATCGCGTCCTGAAGATCGATCCGCGTCTGCCGACCGCGTTGCATTGGCGCGGTTTGCTGTACGCGTACGCCGGCGACATCGCCAGCGCCGAGCACTTGCTGCAGCGATCCGCCGAGGTCAAGCTGGCGTTTGCCGGGATGGGGCTATCACTGGTCGCCGAGTCGCGGGGCCAGACCAAGGAGGCTGTCGACGAGCTCGTAGACGGCGTCCGGATGGTTCAGCTGGACCTGTCCGATGCCGAACTGCGCGTTCTCGCGCGCGGCATCGTCGGCGACAGCGCGGCACGCGCCGCGGCGCTCGCGTTGATCGACGAATATCTGCGCCGGCCGCAGACGAGCAATGGCGTCATTGCCTATGTGCTGATCCGGCTTGGCGACCCGGCACGCGCGCTGGCGATCACGCAGGAGCATACGAGCCCGAACGACTCGTCCTACCAGATCGTCCTGTGGCAGCCCTATGGCCGGCCGGCGCGACTGCTGCCGCAGTTCTCCGGGTATGTGCGCAAGATCGGCCTTGCCGCCGTGTGGGATCGCTACGGCGAACCGGACTACTGCCACAAGCAGGCTTCCGGCGAGTATGAGTGCGATTGAGGCGCGCATGAGTCATCGCCGATCGCAAATGCCACAGCGTCATCCGTGCGCCGGCCTGTACCACCTCGCCGCGTGGCTCGCCGTGCAGATAGATCGGTCGTTCCAGATCGGTTGACTCAAGGAACCGTTCGCTCGGAGCGGCGGCCGAGGGAAGCAGCATGGAGGCGCCAGCACCGTACAAATGACTCCAGCCCGGTATGCCGCTGTTCGCTTGTTACGCGGTGGTTCGTTTTAAGGGATTCAATGGCTTGTCCGAGCCGACGCAGGATCCCGTGATGAAAACCCGTCTCGAAGCCTTTTGCCTGGCACCGCTGGCCGCATGCATTGCATCGCTGCTCGGGCTCGCGGCGGCAACGCCCGCCTGGGCGAGCACGACGCACACCATCAACAGCTGCGACGACGGCGCATCAGCCGCAACCACTCCGGGCACCCTGCGTTACGAAATCCTGAATGCCGCGCCGACCGATGCGATCGATGTCACGACCATTCCGACGGTCTGCGGCGCCAGTTACATCACGTTGTACTCCGGCGAGATTCCCGTAAAGCAGAGCACGCTCGCCATCTATGGATCCGGCAAGGAAGCGATCCGCACCGTCCACGGCCGCCTGTTCAAGCACACCGGCACCGGCAATCTGTCGATCAGCGATTTGACGATCGAGAGCGGCTACTACCTCAGCAGCTACAGCAGCAAGAATGCCGATGGCGGCTGCATTTATTCGGCTGGCAATGTCACGCTGACGAATAGCAGCGTCATCGACTGCGAAGCCAGGCTATACAACCCGACGAGCGGAAATCCGCAGGCGCGCGGCGGCGGCATCTTTGCCAAAGGCACAGTCACCCTCACCGGCAGCAAGGTATCAGGCAATCTGGCCGATGCCACGTACGACAGCCTGGGCAGCACTACGTTCGAAACGGGCGGCGGCGGCATCTATGCGGCCAGTGTTTCCGCAGACTACAGCACGATCGCCGGAAATACCGCGTCGGCCCAGATCGGATCATGGGCCGGCGGCATATTCACCACCGGCGGCATGTCGGCGACGCACAGCACAATCGCCGACAATGTCTCGTCTTCGGTGCAGGCAAATGCGGCCAAGGGAGGCGGCGCGTACGTAACCGGCGCGCTGACTCTGGTCAGTTCGACGGTCAGCAACAATCGTAGCGAGATAACCGGCGGCATACTTCAATCGATGCCTGGATTCTATTGCACGATTACCAATTCCACGATTTCCGGGAATGTTTCGTACATCCAGACCGGCGGAATGACGACGAGCTCCTCAGCCGCGATTTCGAACAGCACGATCGTCTTCAACAAGGGAGCCGGTCTTGGCGGCATTGGCATCGGCGGACCGCATCTCACCTTGCGAAGCTCGATCATTGCCGACAATCAAGGCACTGTCGCAGACTTGGCTGTCGGCGCGGCCACCGTTTCAGGTGAAGCAAATCTGGTGACCTCTCCCCCCGCAAGTCTTCCGCCGGGAGTCATCACATTGTCTTCCGAGCCGCACCTGGCGCCGCTCGCAAACCACGGCGGACCAACGCTGACCCACGCGTTGCTTTCCAACAGCCCGGCCATTGCCGCCGGCAGCAACGCTGGAGTTTATCCATACGATCAGCGCGGACCGGGCTTTGATCGCACGCTTTCCATTCCCCCGCCGGCCGCGCTGACCTGGACTGATATTGGCGCGTACCAGCGGCAACTGGTGGACGACGAAATTTTCTACGACGGATTGGGACCGTTGCCAGGCGGATAGGAAACTCGACGACTGCGGAGCACGCCGGCGAACTCAAGGATGCGCTGGCTGCGATCTCCGGCACTGTGCGCGCGCGGGTGTTGTACTGACAGCGGCGGACTCGTTTCCGTCACGGTGCACGGCGGCGGTCGAGTCGCCCGAACCTGACGGAGCCGACTGCGCCGTGCTCGGACCACTGAGGTCGGTAAGCGCCTGCACAAAGTTCGCAACGACCGTCTGCGGCTGAAGATGGGCAACACAACTGCGCGCGGCCGTGCGCGCGGCCGCGAATGCTGCGGCGTCGCCGGCCAGAACGCAGGCCGCAGCCGCGAATCCGTCGTCGTCGCCGCGCGGAACGCGCCGGCCACAATCCGGAGTCAGATGCTCACGCGCGGCGCCATAGTCGAACGCGACCGTCGGCACGCCACTGGCAAGCGCCTCGAGGGTGACGTTGCCGAAAGTCTCGGTGAGACTCGGGAACAGGAACAGATCGGCGCTTGCATAGTGGCGCGCGAGTTCTTCGCCGCATTTGACACCGGCGAAGACGAAGTCCGGATTTTGCGCCGCCAGCGCAGCGCGCGCCGGGCCGTCGCCAACCCAGACGTAGCGCGCTTGCGGAAAAAGGCGCTGGAGCGCGCGAAAGCTGCGCACGGCGAGCGGCAGATTTTTCTCGGGCGCGATGCGGCCGACATAAATCACGGCCAGTTGGTCCGGACCGACGCCCCACTCGGCGCGCAGTGCCTCGTCGCGTCGTGACGGGCAGAACAGGCCCGTGTCGACCGCGCGCGGAAGGCGCACGACGTTGTGGAAACCGCGGCCGGCGAGGAACTCCGCCAGTTCTACCGTTGGCACGAACGTCGCCGCACCGAGCCCGTGGAAACGGCGCAGATAGGCAAACACGAGCGACGTCAGCGCACCGAGACCGTAGTGCCGGGCAAAATCGTCGAACCGGGTATGGAAACCCGTGCTCGCCGGAATTCCGAGTTCCCTTGCAGCACGGAGCGCCGACATGCCGAGCGGGCCCTCGGTCGCGACGTAGATCGCATCGGGCCGTTCACTTTTCCACAACGCGCGAAGGCTTCGCCGGGCAGGCAGGCCGAATTGCAGCCCCGGATAGCGCGGCAGGCGCATGCCGCGCACGAGCGTTGTGCCGATTCGCTCTTCGGTCGCAGCAGTTGCGCCGTCGGATTTCTGGCGTGGCCGGATCAGCTGCACGGCATGCCCCGCCTGGGCCAGCCCATGTACAAGCCCGGCGACGGTCAGCGCGACACCGTTGATCTCGGGTGAATAGGTTTCGGTAACGATGCCGACACGCATGCGCGAGGCTTCCTGCGAGGCCTGCAGGCTACCCGGAGCGTGTTGAAATGTGGATTACGGGATAATGTATCTTTTGTGACAACCACGGCGCTAGCCTGCTTCAGCGTTCGGCACGCACCCGCGGCCAGCCTGAGGCTATTGTCTGTGCGGGACGGGCACCAGCGGCTTCGACGCGTCCGGCAAACCGGCGCAGGAATTCGGCGTCGGAATTCGTCGTGATGGTGAAATCGTACGCGCCGTTCGGATGCGGTAGTTCGAAGGAATCGAACACGGTCTGTCCCGGTTCGAGCGGGTGGATCCAGGGTCCATCGTTGCGATGAGCATTGGCGGCAATCGTGAGGTCCACTCGTTTGCTGCCGCCGTTCGTCATCGTGAACAGCAGCTTCGCCGGCTTCATCGCGCTGCATCGATATGCGCAGCAGACTTCGAGGCGCCCGCCCGCGCCATCGATGTTCCCGGCCATGCGACGCAGAAAGTCTCCGGGACCGTAGACCGACAGATCGTATATGCCGTGGACCGGCACAGCAAAGCAGTCCTCGACCGAACCGTCTTGCGCGGGGACGTCGTAGAAGCGCGGGACATCATCCTCACTCGCGTAGATCGCATGATTCACCGCGCGCGACCCCGCATTGACCATCTCGATCCACAGCGCGCGGTTGTCATGGTCCACTCGGCACCCGGCGTTTGGCCGATACGGCAGCGCACGTGCCGGCCTGCCGGCCGGACCTGGAGCAGACAGCGCTAGCGTCCCCGGCAGAATCGCCGGAACACCAAGGCACTCATCGTGCATCGTTGGTCCAGCCGGCGGAGTCGCCGAGCGTAGGTCCGGGAGACCGAAGACGGACGTCGTGAAATCGAAGGCCGACGTCAGGTCGCCGCAGAGCGCGCGCCGCCATCGCGAAATATTCGGCTCGACCACACCGGTCAGGATTTCGAGAAAACGAATGACCGACGTGTGGTCGAATACCTCCGAGCATACGTGACCGCCACGGCTCCACGGCGAGATCACGAACATCGGCACGCGCGGTCCCAGGCCGATCGGAAAGTCACCGATATACTCGTCCGGCGTTCCCGGCGGCGGCACGGGCGGCGGGACATGATCGAAGAAGCCATCGTTTTCATCGTAGTTGATCAGCAGCACCGTGGACGCCCAGACGTCGGGATCGGCGCTCAACGCCCAGCACGCGCGCGATGAAATCGGCGCCATTCTCGGGCGGATAAGCTCGGGTGTTCGCTGCATTCCTCCGGAGCGACGATCCACGACACCTGCGGCAGCGTCCCTTCGAGTACGTCCTTTTCGATCGCGCTGACGATGTCGCTGCTCGTCTCACCGGTGATGGCCGGAACCGAGGCCATGCCGCGGTCGTACAGAGCGGCGTGCCTGGGCGTCGCGTCCTGATACTGCCGAAACCAGGCAAGCGCGTTGTCGTCGTAGTTGTCGTCCGCATTCTGATAGACCTTCCAGTTCACGCCGGCCGACTGCAGGCGCTCGGGATATGTCGTCCAGCCAAATCCAGTCTTGCTGTTGTCGATGACCGGTCCACCGGCGCTGCCCGCGGCGTCGATCGTTCCACTCCACAAATACAGGCGATTCGGTTTGGTCGGCCCCATGACCGAACAGAAATAGCTGTCGCAAATCGTGAAGCTGTCAGCCAGCGCATGGTGGAACGGAATGTCGCCGCGCTTGAGGTAGCCCATCGTCGCGGCGCCTTTCGCCGTCACCCATCGATCGTAGGCCGCGCCGTTCCACGCTTCGATGCGTCCCGGCCCAGCTGTGATCCAGGTCGGCGATGCACGGCGCATTCGATTTGCCGGCGAGATGGAATGGCGCGACCCGCGAACTCGATCCCGGCGATTGCGGTTGATTGAATACGCTGCCGCCGTCGCGCAACTGCAGCGCGACGGGATCGTTGAAACCGCGCACGCCGTGCAGCGTGCCGAAGTAGTGATCGAACGAACGATTCTCCTGCATTAGGATGACGACGTGGCGGACCGAAAAGATTGAACCGCCGCGGGGCGTGACTGCGCGGGCTGTGCGCAGCGTGGAAGGCAAGTGGTGCAGTGCGGCAGCCCCGACTGTCGCGGCGGAGACTCCGAGAAATTCGCGCCGCGTAAACTTCCCCACGGTCCGACCCTCGTCCTGAGTGCGGTCGGGAGCGTGACTGAGTTACTTGACCGAGTGATTAATGCTGCCTTTCGATTCGATGAAGCGTTGATTGCGCATTGACGACATTCGACCAGGCGCTGTTTGCGCCACGCGGCGAACTGCGCGAGAACCCTGAGCGATCCGGCCCTGCTGGTTTAGCCACGGCGAACACGATCGCTGTCAAAAGAGAAAGCGTACCGCGGCGCGCAGGCAACCTGCGCACCGCGCGATCGAGGAGACTGATTGGATCAATGGCCGCCGGGAAAGGCGGTACTCATCTTGAGCAAACTCGTCGTGCTCGAGACGGCGGTCTCGGCCATTGGGGCCGCTGGAGCGGGCGGCGTAGTGCCGAACAAATCCGTCATGACAGACACGCTTGCATCGCAGGCATGGTTCAGGCATGGCAGTCCAAACCCGGATTCGAGCGACTTCAGCAGCGAAAAGTGCGTGTAGAACGTGTGGCTGAAGACGCCGTGGCTGCCGTAGTTCGTATCGACGGCCAGCACGACTTGGTTCGTCTCGGGCGAGGTCGCGTAGTCGTTTTCGTCCCAGAGCAGCACGATGGCATTCTTGCCGCTGCTCCATGCCGGCGAACTGCGGATTGCGGACACCAGCCTGCGCACGGTCACGTCGCCGCGCAGGATCAGGGCCGGATTCAGTCCCGCCTGGCTACCGTTGTCGCTCGGATCGAAGTTGCAGCTCTGGCCACCGTTGCCGCGGCCGTGCTGGTCATTGCACTGATTCGGCGCGATGAAGGCGAAATTCGGCACGTGGCCGGTGGCAAGGTCTGCGTACAAACCGTCCTGTCCGATGAAGCCGACGCTGTTGGCAAGTGAACTCATCGGGTCGAAACCTTCCTGGACACTCTGGAAGTACACAAAGGGATTATGTTTTGCGGCATACAGCTTTACGACGTTGTCTTGCGACAGGGGCGGGTTCAGCAGCGGCAGGATTCCACCGAGGTTCGTCGTGTTGCTGAACAGACCGTCGCTGTAGTTGACCAGATCTGCGCCTTCCTCGGGCAAGTCTTCCTGATAGCTCTTCCAGGTCAGCCCGGCTTCTGCGAGTTGGTCGGCGATCGACTTGCCGAAAGTGTTGTCGGCCGAATTGATTGACTGATGGCCGTCGATATTGATTTCCCCCGGCGCTCCGGTCGTTTCATTGGTGGTATCGATGGCCGGTGTCGGTGCGTCGCTGCCGATACCGGAGATCGGACAGACGTTTCCGCTCGCGGGCTGGTCGGTGTTCGCCGCGCCGCTTTGGAGATTGGGCGTGCAGTAGAAGTTGTGCCAATCCGTGTCGTTGTCGCTGAGGACGCCGAAGTTCGAGCCGCCGACGACTTCGAGGTAGTTGGTCAGGCTCGGGTGGGCGACCGCGAAGTAGTTGCCGGCCAGGTTGGACGCGCGCACGAAGTTGTTGGTGAACGGCGCACTCGGATTGTTGATGATCTGGCCGTAGCCGTGATTCTCCATCATGATCACGAAGACATGATTGAGCGGCGGCACGCCGGCTGGGACAGCGCCTTCGCCGGCAAGTCCGGCGTTGGCGAACAGGGCGGACAGTAATCCAAAAGCGAAAAGATTCTTGTTCATGGGAGCTCCGGATATTGTTTGCACGGGGAGAAAGCCGACGGGGGTCGGCAGAGTTCGCGGCACGACCTGCGGCCTGCTGCAGGCAGCGCGGGGACTTTGCTCTGCCGAGGTTGCGGTACGATGACGGGAATCGATGATTCCACCGCGCGCAACACAGACGTGGCTACGCCGCCTCTGCAACCACGACCGGCTCGGCGACGGACGGACGCTGCAGATCCCAGCGCACCAGCTCCAAGCGGCCATCGAAGTGTTCGACGACAGCCGTGCAGCTGTCGACCCAGTCGCCGGTATTGACGTAGACGATGCCCTGCACTTCCTTGATCGCGGCGACATGTATGTGGCCACAGATCACGCCATCGACGCCGCGCGCGCGGGCCGCCTGCATGACGGCGGATTCGTACTCGCTTATGTAATGCATCGCGCGACTGATCCGCTGCTTGACATACGTGGAGAGCGACCAGTAACCGCTGGCACCGACCTGGCGCCGCCACCAAGCCAGGTGGCGGTTGATCCGCAGCAGGAACGTATAGGCAACGTCGCCGAGGATGGCAAGCAGGCGGTGAACCTGGCTCACCGGATCATGCGCGTCGCCGTGAATCAGCAGGTAGCGCTTGCCATCGGCCGCGGCATGAATCCACTCTCGCGCAATACGAATGTCGCCGAACGTCGCGCCGACATATTCCTGGAGCGCGCGGTCGTGATTGCCCGGAACGAGCACGATCTTCTCGCCGTGCCGCGCGCGGCGCAGGATCTTCTGCACTACCGTGTTGTGCGCCGAAGTCCAGTAGATGCTGCGGTCCAGCGCCTGGAAATCGATGATGTCGCCGAGCAGGAACAGCTCGCGGGCAGAGTAGCAACGCAGGAATTCGAGCAGCCGGTCGGCCTGGCACGCGCGAATGCCAAGATGGACATCCGACAGGAAGATCGAACGGACCTCGTGCATCATTGCCGCCTTGTGCACATTTGGACAAGGCAACACTATCCCTGAACCGTTACACTATCGTTACCCGCCGCAGTTTCTTGACCAGGTGCTGGCCGTCATGACGGCATACGGCTGCCTGCCTCGTGCACTTCGTGATCAGTCGTGGTTCGTTATCAGCGCTCTCGCCGGTGGCGCGAGAAGCAACCGCTGCGCCTGGCGTGTAATCCTTGCCAGCATGACGACGCCGCCGACCACGCACCAGGCCAGCGCGGCGTTGAAGACGAGGTGGCATTGCTTGGCTACGTCGGCAAGACCGTCCCCGAGAATCGTCACGGCATAAGTTGCAACGATCGTCACTGCTGCGAGCGCAGCGAAGAGCAAATCGGGCGGGGCCAGATTCGGTCGCCGGCGAGTGAGCAAAGTCGCGAACGCAACCAGCGGCAGCAAGATCAGCATCAGGCGGATGGCCCGGTACGCGAACAGGATCCGGCCCAAGCTCGGAATCTCCGCCGGCAGCAGGTCGGTTGCACCGCCTTCGACGGTACCGAGATTCTTCGCCAACCACGAATCGACCTCGGCGATGCCATTCAGGCCGAGCCGCATCGCGGTCATCGGCTCGCCCAAGAGCAGCAGCAATTCCCGCCCGCGACTGAAATGCGCGACGCCGGGACACGCCGCTTCGGCATCGTAGTTCGGCAGTTCCCACGCGTGCCGGCCGATCCAGGCCAGACACTTTGGATCGAGCCCGAGTTTCATCGCGGTCTGGGCCGGATCGCGGGAGGCCGGCAGGATCGCCGTCAGCGCCACGTCGGCAGCGTTGGCGATCTTCATGTTGTCGATGATCGGCGCCGTGCGGCCAAGTTGCGCGACCTGGATCGTCAGCGCCAGGATGCCGCCGGCCATGACCGCGAGACCCTGCCAGCGCCACGGACGCGCGCGCAGCCAGGCGACCAGCAGTACAGTCGCGCCGACAACGACTGGCAATATCAAGTGCTGCAACTTGCTGGTGCCGAGCGCGAGGCTCGCGAACGCCAGCAGCACGAAGCGCAGCCGCGTCGGCCGCCTGTCGACGAACAGCAATATCAGCGCAAACGAAACGTACAGCGACGTCAGCGCCGTCCATTCGGCATAAAACGTGTTCGCGTAAAGCATGTTCGCCGGATCGGTGAACAGCAGTGGCAGCAGCGCCGCGTTCGCGAGCGCGCACACCGGCCGGCGCCGGCGCCACCATGCGACCGTGAACGCGAGATTCAGTCCAAACAGCAGCGTGAACTTGAGCATGCCGAGCGCGCGCACCGAATGTCCTGTGCCTCCACCGAATGCCTCGGCGACTTTCCAGCCGGCCACGACGATCGCCTGCGGCAGGAGTTCCGAAGACCAGTAGCACATCGGCTCGCCGGCGCCACCGGGAATGAACACGTATTGCGAAAACGGCGCCCATGGACTGTTGTCCGCCGCCGGTATTTCACGCGGGCGATCCGGATACAGGTCGAAGCACGCCGTGTAGCGCACCTCGTCGTAGCTGTTCGCGTACGCCAGCAGCGGATCGTGCGAAAGCAGCGCGGCTCCGCGCATAGCGCCGAGCAGAACGCAAGCGACAATGATGACCTGCAGCAGTCCCGTTACCGCCGAACCAGTGCCGCAGTTGAAATATTCCGGAGGAAATGCTGGAAGCACGCATGTGACAGCGTGGCTTCCAGCGTTGACGCGATTGCGTCAGCGATGTTGCATTTCAAAGTCGATGAGCGACCGCGCGTTCGCTCTGTGATCTTGCTGTGCGATCAACGAAGGACCTTGAAAAATGCGGCCATGGATGGCCGCTTCTTGATCCTAGCCGTCGGATCGAAGGATCGCGCGCGAAGCCTTGGCGAGATTCACTACAGGGCAGCGATCAGGATGATCGCTAGAAATATTGGTCGGGGCGGCGGGATTCGAACCCACGACCCCCTGCCCCCCAGGCAGATGCGCTACCAGGCTGCGCTACGCCCCGACGTGCGGCGTGTTGTGAACGGGAATTGTAGCAGACGTCTCGAAAGCGCGGTCGACTGGACGGGCTCAGTGCCGCAGGATTTGCAGCACTTCCTCGAGTTCCATGCGCACCTGGCGCACGATCTGGGTCGAGATGCTGGTTTCCATGCGCGCCTGCACGCCTTCCAGGCGCTGGCGGGCGCCGGTGATCGTGAAGCCCTGGTCGTACAGCAGCGAGCGGATCTGCCGGATCATCAGCACGTCGTGACGCTGGTAATAGCGGCGGTTGCCGCGTCGCTTGACCGGCTTGAGGTTCGTGAATTCCTGCTCCCAATAACGCAGGACGTGCGGCTTAACCCCGCACAGGTCGCTGACTTCACCAATCGTGAAGTAGCGTTTTGCCGGGATGACCGGCAGTTCGCTGTTACTGCCTTGATCCAGCATAGGATTCGACTCTGACTTTCAGTTTTTGGCCTGGACGGAACGTCACCACGCGGCGCGCGGAGATCGGAATCTCCTCGCCGGTCTTGGGATTACGCCCAGGGCGCTGATTTTTCTGGCGCAAGTCAAAATTGCCGAAGCCGGACAGCTTCACCTGTTCACCGCGCTCGAGCGCAGTGCGGACGACGTCGAAGAACGCATCGACGAACTCTTTGGCTTCACGTTTGTTAAGACCGACGTCGGTAAACAAGCGTTCGGCCATCTCAGCCTTGGTCAATGCCATGCTACCCCCGTAATTTGGCTTGGCACCCGGCTGGTCAATGCAGCGACCGCAGCAGCCACGGTTTTATCCGCGTCCTGCGTCCGTAAGAGTGCGGTAACTGTTCTGCAAAATCAAGCCTATAGCGAGACTTTTTACCCCGAAACCGAGATTTTCGCCGGAGTATTGATCGAAAACAAGCAGTTCCGCCAATCCTTCCCCCGCCGCAGAGCGCACGCAAGCCTCGATTTGCGCGAAAGAAACGGCCTCGGGAACAATCGAACGGCGATATCGCGGCGTACCGACGGGAATCGGGAAACCGGCCGTGCGCGCGGGACCGGGCGGGGCTGGATTACCGCCACATCGAGTTCGAAGACATAGACGTCCTCTTCCACGCCCAGAGCCCGCGCGCGTTCCGGATGCAGGGCGCCGACGTGACCGACGAGGTGCTCGCCACGCTGCAATCGTGCGCTTTGCCCGGGATGCAGC
This sequence comes from uncultured Gammaproteobacteria bacterium, assembly GCA_963766595.1. GTDB lineage: Bacteria > Pseudomonadota > Gammaproteobacteria > Xanthomonadales > Rhodanobacteraceae > Rudaea. The sequence goes on along the minus strand of CAVYAZ010000017.1, from coordinate 791,277 downwards.
CACGACTCCTCTGCCGCGGCCTGGAACTGGAATTCGGCGGGCACTTGCGTGAGTTGCAGCAGTGACTCGACGTCGCCCTTCACGTCGAAGAAATCCGCGCGCCGCTTCCTTGTCCCCCACTGCTCGGCGGCCGCGGTGCCGACGACTGCGCCGGCAATCCGAACGACTTCCACGGGAGGCCCGCCCGCACTGGCTGCGTTGAAAAATACCTTGCCGATTTCGAACAGGCGGACGCGTTCCTGCTGACGATTGCGGTTCAGCAGCAAAGCGTGCATGAGACCCGGCAGCAGGCTCGTGCGCATCACGGCCATGTCGGCCGACAGCGGATTGGCCAGCGGAATTGCGCGCGCGTCGAAGCCCCAGGTTTTCAGCAAATCGGCGCCGACGAATGCATACGTGATCGCTTCGTTGTAGCCGCGCGCCGCGAGCTGGCTGCGCATCGCAGCAACGTCGACGCTGTCTTCGCGCAGCCGCGGCACGGCCAGTTCGCCGCGTGGCGCCTGCGTCGGAATTTTTTCGTAGCCGTGGATGCGCGCGATTTCCTCGATCAGATCGGCTTCGATCGCCAGATCGAAGCGCGGCGACGGCGGGATTGCGCTCCAGCCGTCGGCAGTCCTTGCGACGGCAAGTCCGAGCGCTTCGAGGATGCGTTCGACGTCGCTATCGGCCACGTCGATGCCGAGCAGGCGACTGATGCGCGCGCGGCGCAGGTGAATCGCGCTTCGACGCGGCAGATGTTCGGGCGAGACTGCTTCGACGATCGGGCCGGCCTGGCCGCCTGCCGCTTCGACGATCAATTGCGTGGCGCGCTCGAGTGCGCGGCGCGGCAATTCGGCATCGACGCCGCGCTCGAACCGGTGTGCCGCATCGGTCTGCATGCCGAGCTTGCGCGCGCGGCCCGCGATCGCCGGCGGCGCGAAATGCGCGGCCTCGAGAAACACGTTCTTCGTCGCCGCCGTAACGCGCGTCGAGTAGCCGCCCATGACGCCGCCGAGCGCGACCGGCACATCGGCATCGGTGATCAGAAGGAATTCCGGATCGAGCGCGATCTCGCGTTCGTCGAGCAGCTTGAGTGTTTCGCCCGCGCGCGCGCGGCGCACGCCGATCGGCCCGCGCAGCGTGTCGGCGTCGAATGCATGCAGCGGCTGCCCGAGTTCGAGCATCACGTAGTTGGTCACGTCGACGAGCAGGCTGATCGAACGCAGTCCGCAACGGCGCAGGCGTTCGGCCATCCACAGCGGCGACTTTGCCGCGATGTCGATGCCGTCGATGAAACGGCCGCAGTAGCGCGGGCAATCGGCCGGGGCTGACAGTTGCACATCGATGCGGCGCGATGTCGCCGGTGCGACCGGCGCGATCGCGAGCGGCGCCGGCGTCCTGCCGAACGCGGCGCCGACGTCGTTGGCGACTCCGACGATCGACAGGCAGTCGGCGCGATTCGGCGTGAGGCCGAGATCGATCACGCTGTCGGGCAGTCCGAGATAGTCGGCCAGCGCCTTGCCGACCGGCGCGTCGTCCGGCAATTCGAGCAAGCCCGAAGCGTCGGCGTCGAGTGCCAGTTCCTTCGCCGAACAGAGCATGCCCGATGACTCGACGCCGCGCAGTTTGGCGGCCTTGATCGTCAGTTCTCCGACCTGCGCGCCGATCTTCGCCAGCGGCGCCTTCAGTCCCGGCCGCGCGTTCGGCGCGCCGCAGACGATCTGCAACATTTCGCCGGCGCCGGCATCGACGCGACACACCTGCAGGCGGTCGGCCTCGGGATGCTTGGCGCATTCGACGATTTCGCCGACGACGATTCCGGCCAATCCTGCGCCGACACGCTCGATGCTCTCGACCTCGTGCCCGATCATGTTCAAGCGCTCGACCAGCGCTGCCTCATCGGCATCGATCGCAACGCGTTCGCGCAGCCAGTTTTCGCTAATTTTCATGTGTCAGTCTTTTCTTGGCTCGTCTTTTCTTGGCTCGTCTTTTTGCTTGGCTCGTCATTCCGGCGAAAGCCGGAATCCAGTGACTCTGTTTTCGTCGATGGCCTGAAAGGCGCTGGATCCCGGCTTGCGCCGGGATGGCGAGCGATAAGATCAAGCAAATTGCCTCAAGAACCGCACATCATTCTCGAAGAACGCGCGCAGATCCGTAACGCCATAGCGCAGCATCGCCAGGCGCTCGACGCCCATGCCGAACGCAAAACCGGTGTAGCGCTCCGGATCGATGCCGCAATTGGCGAGGACGGCCGGATGCACCATGCCGCAGCCGAGCACTTCGAGCCAGCGCGAACCGCCATCAGGCAAGTCCCATTTGATCACGACGTCAGCGCCCGGCTCGACGAACGGGAAGAAGGTCGGCTTGAACATCATCTCGAAGTCGCGATCGAAGAACGCGTGCAGGAATGCGCGCAGCGTTCCCTTGAGGTCGGCCATCGTCGAGGTCTCGTCGACGAGCAGACCTTCGACCTGATGGAACATCGGCGAATGGGTCTGGTCCGAATCGCTGCGATAGACTTTGCCGGGCGCGATCAGGCGCAGCGGCGGCTTTTGTCCCTTCATTGCGCGGATCTGCACCGGCGACGTATGCGTGCGCAGCAGGCGTCCGTCGCCGAACCAGAACGTATCGTGCATCGTGCGCGCCGGATGGTCCGGCGGAAAATTCAGCGCCCCGAAGTTGTGCCAGTCGTCCTCGATCTCGGGACCGTCGGCGACTTCGTACCCGAGCCGGGCGAAGATGCCGGTAATGCGGTCGAGCGCGCGCGTCAGCGGGTGCAGCGTGCCCTGCTGCCCATCACGGCCAGGCAAGGTCACGTCAACACGCTCGCTGGCGAGGCGCTCGTGCAACACGGCTTGTTCCAGCACCCTTTTTCGCGCAGCAATCGCTTCGGTCAATGCTTCCTTGGCGCGATTCACGCGCTCGCCATGCACTTTGCGCTGGTCGGCCGGCAGCTTGCCGAGCGCCTTGAGCTGCTCGGTGACCAGCCCCGACTTGCCGAGCAGAGATACCCGCAGCGCATCGAGCGCATCGAGTGTCGCCGCGACGGCAATCTGCGAACTCGCGTGCTTGACCTGATCGTCCAAACTATCTGACATGCTGTGTTTCCAACGCGCGGAATTTCACCTCTCCCGCTGGCGGGAGAGGTCGGCGCGCATAGCGCGCCGGGTAAGGGTGGCGCGTCCGCAAGCCAATGGAGATGCAGCACTCGGAAGCGCCACCCTCATCCGCCTTCGGCACCTTCTCCCGCCAGCGGGAGAAGGAAAGTCCGCGCTCTTCGAAAATAAAAAGGGGAGCCAGGCCAAAGCCTAGCTCCCCAGGTAATCAGGCATCGCGCCGGAGCGCGATGCGGTTTGTCGTGATGCTGATTACGCCGCGAGGCTGGCTTTCGCTTTTTCGGCGAGGGCGCCAAAAGCCTTGATGTCGTGCACGGCGATGTCGGCCAGCACCTTGCGGTCGACCGTGACGCCGGCCTTCTTCAGGCCATTCATCATGCGGCTGTACGACAGGCCGTACTGGCGCGCGCCGGCGTTGATACGCACGATCCACAATGCGCGGAACTGGCGCTTCTTCTGCTTGCGGCCGATGTAGGAATACTGCAGGGCCTTGATGACGGCCTGCTTGGCGACGCGATAAACCTTGCGCCGTGCGTTGTAGTAACCCTTCGCGCGCGACAGGATCTTCTTGTGCCTTGCGCGCGCGGTAACGCCACGTTTGACTCGTGCCATGGCTGTTCTCCTTACGCGTAGGGCAGCATGCGGGCAATCCGACCGGAGTCTTCTTTCCGCACAATGTTGGTACCACGAAGACCGCGCTTACGCTTGGTGCTCTTCTTGGTAAGGATATGGCTCTTGAATGCGTGACCGGCCTTGAATTTGCCGGACGCCGTCTTGCGGAACCGCTTGGCAGCGGCCCGGTTGGTTCTGATCTTGGGCATGGCCCAACTCCTTAGGTTTGATTATTTACTCGCCCGAGCGGTGGCTTTCGCCACACTTTCCATCCTGCTCGAACTCAGCTTGTTTAAGCCCACGCGAACGCAGGCGGGTTCCACTTCTTTCTCTAGCCCTCTCCTCCATCGCAGCGCGATGGGGGAGAGTGTTGGGTGAGGGGGATGCGCTTGGCGATAACCTGACGCTTGGTTATCGCCTACCGCTGCCCCCTCTCTCTTAGCTCTCTCCCCCAAGCGGAGCTGCGGGGAGAGAGGACCTATTGGTGCCGTGCGGTTCGGGTTTCGAAAACGCCTCAGCCAATCTTCAATTCGCCCAATTTCGTTTCAATCACTTTTTCTTCGGAGCGACCATCATCACCATCTGCCGCCCTTCGAACCTCGGAAAACTTTCCACCACTGCATCCTCGACGATATCGCCCTGGATGCGCTTGACCATCGCCTCGCCGAGCTCCGTGTGCGCCATCTCGCGACCCTTGAAGCGCACCGTCACCTTGACCTTGTCGCCCTCTTCGAGAAAACGGCGCAAATTGCGCATTTTTACATTGTAGTCGCCGTCCTCGGTCGAAGGCCGGAACTTCAATTCCTTGATTTCCTGCTGCTTGGTCTTGCGCTTCGCCGCATGCGCTTTCTTCTGCTGCTCGAACTTGAACTTGCCGAAGTCCATCACGCGACAAACCGGCGGATCGGCATTCGGCACGATTTCGACCAGATCCAGTCCCGCGTCCTCGGCCATCTTCAGGGCCGCGTCGCGCGTCAGGACTCCAACCTGCTCTCCATCAGCGCCGATCACGCGCACGTTCGGTACGCGGATTTCCGAATTCTTCCGGTTAGTCTTCTCAGTGGCGATAACGCAATCTCCAGTAAAACCTGTCGGTCCATCCGCGCGGCGTTAGGCGATGCCGCGTGGTCTTGTTTTCCCTGATTGACGCGCAAGGCAGAAAGCCCACCCCACCCTTTCGCGATCGCTGACCGCCAAAGGTTCCAGACTTTTTCAGCGCGTATGTTCGAATTTTATCGCCAATTCCTGCCGTAAGCAAATCATCCCCGGCCCGGACCTCCTTGTATTACAAGGATTTGCGGTTTTTGCCTGGAAAACTCCATCAGACGTGAAACCCGCTCGCCTGCTCCCTCCCGGCATTCGTTTCGGGCGATCCACGACGGCAGACCCGGCGGCCCCGAAAGACCGCTCCAGCAGGAACAGTTTTTGTATATAAATATAAATAAATCAGTATGTTAGATAACAGTTGCCTGCCGGGAACCGGTACGGCAACCCACCACACGCTCCTGCCGCCTTGCAACTCCGATTCAGCCCAGCGAGATCGGGAAATGTCGGAGTTGCCGTCGCAGGCGACTTTGAGATTACTCCTGTTTCATGCCCTCGCTGCGCAGACGATCGACGAACGCGTTCAAGGGCATGCTGCCGAGATCTTCACCGGACCTCGTCCGCACCGCGACCATGCCGTTTTCCTTTTCGCGATCGCCAATCACGAGCAGGTATGGAACCTTCTGCATCGCATGCTCGCGAATCTTGTAGCCGATCTTCTCGTTGCGCAGATCGCTCTCGACGCGGAATCCCTGCTTCAGCAGCGCCTGTGCAACCTCGCTTGTGTACTCGCCCTGCGCGTCGGTGATGTTCATGACGACCGCCTGCACCGGCGCGAGCCACGCCGGAAATGCGCCGGCGTGGTGTTCGATCAGGATGCCGATGAAGCGCTCCATCGAACCGACGATGGCCCGATGCAGCATGACCGGATGGCGTTTCTGGCTGTGCTCGTCGACGTATTCCGCGCCGAGCCGGCCCGGCATCATGAAATCGACCTGCATCGTGCCGAGCTGCCAAGTGCGGCCGATCGCATCGCGCAAGTGGTATTCGATCTTCGGGCCGTAGAACGCGCCCTCGCCCGGCAATTCCTGCCATTCGACGCCGGCCGCGCGCAATGCAGACCGCAGCGCTTCCTCGGCCTTGTCCCAGGTCGCATCGTCGCCGAGACGTGGCTCGGGTCGCAGCGCGATCTTGAGTTGCACGTCGGTGAAGCCGAAGTCGGAGTAGACCTTCATCGCCTGCGCGTGGAACGCGGTGACTTCTGACTCGATCTGGTTCTCGGTGCAGAAGATGTGGCCGTCGTCCTGCGTGAAGCCGCGCACGCGCAGGATGCCGTGCAGCGCGCCGGACGGTTCGTTGCGATGGCATGCGCCGAACTCGCCGTAGCGGATCGGCAGGTCGCGATAGCTGTGCAGGCCGTGATTGAAAATCTGGATGTGGCCGGGACAGTTCATCGGTTTCAGCGCGTACGTGCGCTTCTCCGATTCGGTGAAGAACATGTTGTCCTTGTAGTTGTCCCAGTGGCCGGAGCGCTTCCACAGCGCAACGTCGAGCACCTGCGGACCGCGCACTTCGCCGTAACCGGTCTGCTGATAGACGCGGCGCATGTGCTGCTCCACGACCTGCCAGATCGACCAGCCCTTCGGATGCCAGAAGATCAGGCCCGGCGCTTCCTCCTGAAGATGAAACAGGTCGAGCTGCTTGGCGAGCTTGCGATGGTCGCGCTTCTCGGCTTCCTCGAGCTGGGTCAGGTAGGCCTTGAGATCCTTTTCGTTGAGCCACGCAGTGCCGTAGACGCGCTGCAGCATCTCGTTGTTCGAGTCGCCGCGCCAGTACGCGCCGGCAACCTTCATCAGCTTGAACGCCTTGAGCCGGTTCGTGTTCGGCACGTGCGGGCCGCGGCACAAGTCGATCCAGTCACCCTGCCCGTACAGCGAGATTTCCTCGCCGGGCGGAATGATGTCGTCGATGATCTGCGCCTTGTAGATCTCGCCCTTGTTCTTGAAGAACGCGATTGCGTCGTCCTTGGCCATCACGCTGCGTTCGACCGGCAGCGCCTCGGCTTGCGATCTTGCGCATCTCGGCTTCGATCTTTTCCAGGTCATCGGGCGTGAACGGCGTCTTGCGCGCGAAGTCGTAGTAGAAACCGTTGTCGACGACCGGGCCGATCGTGACCTGGGTATCCGGGAAACAGCCGCTGCGTCGCCTGCGCGAGCAAATGCGCGGTCGAATGGCGGATGATGTCCAGCGCGTCGGGACTCTTTTCGGTCACGATCTCGAGTTTCGCGTCGCGATCGATGCGGTAGCTCGTGTCGACGAGCTTGCCGTCGACCCTGCCGGCCAGCGCGGCCTTGGCCAGGCCGGCGCCGATCGACGCGGCGACGTCCTGCACGGTGACGGGATTTTCGAACGGGCGTTGACTGCCGTCGGGGAGAGTGATGTTGATCATGGCGATGGTTCCAGCTCTGTTATCGATGGGAGTCGCTATCGTTGTAACCTTTCCCGCCGGCGGGGAGTCGGCGCGCACAGCGCGCCGGGTGAGGGTGGCGTTCAAAAAGGGCGTTGTGCCAGTTTGGATACGCCACCCTCATCCGCCTCCGGCACCTTCTCCCGCCAGCGGGAGAAGGAACGATTCGAACTTCGAAAGCTCAGGCAATAAAAAAGGCGCCGAGCGCCCTGTGGTTCACGGGTTGCCCAGCGGATCGGTTTCAGGTTTGGGAAGTTCGCGTTGACATGTCGCACACTCGGCCTGCGTCTGCGCGCGGCCACCCGTAGTTTGCCTGGATCAATTTTCGCACGCCCGGCATGGCAGTTCAATCGCCCGACCGCACCTATTGAGCCGTTCGCGTTAAGCGTAGCTCGCGAAGCGAGCGAAGTCGAAACGTCATATCTCTTCGACTTCGGTCCTTCGGACCTACGCTCAGGGCGAACGGTTCTAAATGGGCCTCTCGAACCGGGACGAAGCGACCGCAAGTCGCTAAGATCGGGTCACCATGGCAGAAGGCCAGCGCGATGACCCAGGGCACCCACGAATTCGTCGACGATCCGCGCAACCGCGATATCCGGATCTACGTCAACGGCGAGATGAAGCCGCGGGCCGAGGCGACTGTTTCGGTGTTCGACTCGGGATTCGTACTTGGCGATGGCGTCTGGGAGGGTTTGCGCGTTCACGCCGGGCGGATCGCTTTCCTCGACCAGCATCTTGACCGGCTGTACGAAGGCGCCAAGGCGATCGACATGGACATCGGCCTTGTCGCGCGATGAACTGACGCGCGCGCTCTACCGCACGCTTGCCGCGAACGGCATGAGCGAGCATGTGCACATCCGCTTGATGGTCACGCGCGGCGTCAAGCGCACGCCGTACCAGGATCCGCGCATGACGATCGGTCCGGCCACGATCGTCATCATCCCCGAGTACAAAAATCCCAAACCCGAAACGCTGACGCGCGGAATCCGCCTGTTCACGGTGCATGTGCGCCGCGGCTATCCCGATGTGCAGGATCCCAAGCTCAACAGCCACAGCAAGCTCAACTGCATCACCGCGTGCATCCAGGCGACGAAGGCCGGCGCCGACGAGGCGCTGATGCTCGATCCGCACGGCTTCGTCGCGACCTGCAACTCGACACACTTCTTCATCGTGCGCAAGGGCGAGGTGTGGACCTCGACCGGCATGTATTGCCTCGGCGGCATCACGCGCGCCAACGTGCTGCGCGTCTGCCGCGACAACGGCATTCCGGCGTTCGAGAAATCCTTCAGCCTGACCGACGTCTATGGCGCCGACGAGGCATTCGTCACGGGCACGTTCGCCGGCGTCGCACCGGTCGTCGACATCGACGGCAGGAGCATCAGCGCGGGGCGTGGGCCGATGGTCGAGCGATTGCAGAACCTGTATCGCGAGTTGATTGCGCGCGATGTGGCGTCGCGCTCGCTGCCAGAGTGACAGACCCACACCGCCGTCATCCCCGCGGAAGCGGGGATCCATTTTGACTTTGTTCCCGGGTCGAGCGGCCCAAGGCAAGATGGATTCCCGCTTGCGCGGGAATGACGGCATATTTAGCGCGCAATCGAAACTGGCGCAAGAGGCAATACAGCACGATGAATCCAACACCCATCCGCATCGCCATGTGGTCCGGCCCGCGCAACATCTCGACCGCGATGATGCGCGCGTTCGAGAACCGCGGCGACTGCGCTGTCGTCGACGAACCGTTCTACGCGCACTACCTCGCGCAGACCGGACTCGATCACCCCGGCCGCGACGAAGTCATCGCTGCCGGCGAGACCGACTGGCGTCGCGTCGTCGACGTATTGACGGGTCCGGTGCCGGGCGACCAGCACGTGTTCTATCAGAAGCACATGACCCACCACATGCTGCCGCACATCGGCCACGACTGGTTCGACGCGGTAACGCACGTGTTCCTGATCCGCGATCCGCGCGAAGTCCTCGCGTCGTACCTGAAGAGCCGGCCGCACGCGACGGCGGAGGATATCGGCGTGCTGCAGGAAGCCGGCTTGTACGAGGAGATCGCCAGGCGCACCGGCAAGCCGCCGCCGGTCATCGATGCCGACGAATTCCTCAAGGCGCCGGAAGCCCACCTGCGCGCATTGTGTACTTTGCTGCACATTCCGTTTACGCCACGCATGCTGCACTGGCCCGCCGGCCCGCGCGCGAGCGATGGCGTCTGGGCGCCCTACTGGTACGACGCTGTCCTGAAGTCCACCGCCTTCGAGCCTTGGCGGGAACGCGATCACTTGGTGCCCGATGCGCACCAAGCGGTCATCGACCGTTGCATGCCGGAGTACGAACAGCTCTTTGCGAGGCGCATCGCGGTTGCTGGGTAACCCAGATTCTGGTGTTTTTGTTGCGCCCCCCAAAGTGGCTGAAGCGCAACAATCTAAACTGCCGTCATTCCCGCGGAAGCGGGAATCCATTTTGATCTGGTATTTTTGTTATTGGCGAGCAACATGGATTCCCGCTTTCGCGGGAATGACGGCTTTTTCGAAACGTCGCGCGCGGCATTCCTGCAAGCGTGAACCGCTACTCTCGCTCAGGCAGGGCCTCAGGGCGCCTTCCTAGCTGGGCGCTTCGATCCAAACCGGCAAGCCATTCAACGCAGCATTGCCGGAAGCGTGGTCGAGCGCCAGCGGATCGGTAAGGTCGTTGTAGCTTGCGCCCGCAACCGTGGCGGCGCGCGCGAGTCGTACGCCATCGCGCTGGTGGCCGAACCCATGCGGCAGGCAAACGACACCGGGCATCATCGATTCGCTCGCGCGCGCCTCGATGCGAATCGAGCCGGTGCGCGATCGCAACTGCACCATCGCGCCGTCTTCAAATCCATGCGCGCGCAAATCTGCGGGATGCACGAGCAAATGATGGCGCGGCTTGCCTTTGACCAGCCGCGGGGCGTTGTGCATCCAGGAATTGTTGCTGCGAATCTCGCGCCGGCCGATCAACTGCAACATGCCCTCCGGCAGCGTTTTTCGGAGGTCGGCAGCGAGGCGCGCGACTTCTTCGAGCAGCAACGGCGGCGCACATTCGATCGCTCCGCTCGCGGTCTGGATGCGCGCCAGCAGATTCGGCCGCAGCGGGCCGAGATCGACGCCATGCGGATTCGCGGCCAACTCGTCGAACGTCAGCCCCGAGCCGCCGCGCCGCAGTGCTTCGCCGATCACGACCGCAGGTTCCGGCAACGCGTTGAACGGCTTCCCCGCGGCTTGCGCATAGGCCGCGCCGAGGGCGTTGAATATCTCCCAATCTGCGCGCTCGCCCGCCGGCTTGTCCCACAGCGGCACATTGACGCGCGCAACGCGGCGCACGGCAAACGCATTGAAGAACAGATCGTAGTGATGTTGCGTGAATGGCGAAGCCGGCGGCAGGATGAGGTTCGCATGGCGCGTCGTCTCGTTGACATACACGTCGACGCAGACGATGAAATCGAGCTTGCCGAGCGCGCGCTCGAGCGCCGCGCCGTTCGGCGTCGACAACACGGGATTGCCGGCGCTCGTCAGCAGCGCCCGGATCTGGCCGGCGCCCGGCGTGTCGATCTCCTCGACCAGCGCCGCCACCGGCAATTCGCCGCCGAACTCCGCCAGCCCGCGCACACGGCTGTTCCAGCGTCCGCGAGCTCCGGCCGGCGTGCCTGGTCCGGTCAGCGGAACTACGGCGTCGTTCGGCAATATGCCACCTTCGCGGTCCAGATTGCCCGTGTATACATTTATCAAATGAATCAGCCACTGCGTCAGCGTGCCGAATTGCTGCGTCGAGGCGCCCATGCGCCCGTATACGGCCGCTCGTGGCGCGGCATCGAGTTCGGCCGCAATGCGTTCGATCGTCGACTCGGGGACGCCGCTGCGCTCGACGATCGTTGCGATATCGAACGATTCCAGCGCCGCCAGCGCGCTATCGAGATCCTTCACCTTGCCCGCGTAACCGTCCAGGCGCGCCGGCCGCAGGCAGGCGAGTGCCTTGAGCACGCCAATCAGGAAAAGCGCATCGGTGCCGGGACGGATGAATACATGCTCGCTGGCGATTTCCGCGGTCTCCGTGCGTCGCGGATCGACGACGACGAGCTTGCCGCGCGCCGTGAGCGCCTTCAGCCGCCTGGCTATGCCCGGCGCAGTCATCAGGCTGCCCATCGACGCAAGCGGATTCGCGCCGAGCATCAGGAAATAGTCGGTACGATCGACGTCCGGAATCGGCAGCAGAAACTGATGGCCGTACATCTGCGCGCAGACGAGCTGGTGCGGCCACTGGTCGACGGACGAAGCGGAAAACACATTCGGCGTCTTCAGCGCGCGCAGCAGCGGCGGCAGGTAGGCGAAATGGCCGAAGTGATGCACGTTCGGGTTGCCCAGGTACACGCCGACGGCGCTCGCGCCATGGTCGCGCTGCACGGATGCCAGGCGTTCGCCGGCCAGAGCGAATGCCTCGTCCCAGCCGATTTCGTTCCACTCGTCGCCTTGGCGCAGCAGCGGGCGTTTCAGCCGATCGGGATCGGATTCGAGATCCAGGATCGCGTTGCCCTTCGGGCAGATATGGCCCTGGCTGAAGGGATCGGCATCGTCCCCGCGGATCGCTACCAGTTGCTGCGCCTCGAACCGGAATTCGAGGCCGCAGATCGCTTCGCACAATGGGCAGGCGCGGAAGCGCGATTCTCGAGCCATGGAAGATCCGGGCGTCATGGAACGATCTTAGCGGGTCGCTCCCGCGTCTGCGACCTTTGCAACGGCGTGCAGTCAGCGCCGTACCGACGCACCCAGCGCCCGCGCGTGCTCGCGCAGGACGAACTTCTGGATCTTGCCTGTCGCGGTCTTCGGCAGCACACCGAACTCGACCTTTTTCGGCACCTTGAAATGCGCCATGCGCTCGCGGCAAAAGGCGATGATCTCCTGCTCGGTCGCGCCCGCGCCCGGCTTGAGCTCGAGGAACGCGCAGGGAGTCTCGCCCCATTTTTCGTCGGGCCGCGCAACCACCGCGGCGATCAAGACTGCGGGGTGCCGATGCAACACGTCCTCGACCTCGAGCGAGGAAATGTTCTCGCCGCCGGAAATGATCACATCCTTGGAACGATCCTTGATCTTGACGTAGCCGTCCGGTTGCAGCACGGCAAGATCGCCGGAGTGGAACCAGCCACCCGCAAATGATTCCTGCGTCGCCCCGGGATTTCCGAGATAGCCCTTCATCGTGATGTTGCCGCGGAACATGATTTCGCCAATGGTCGCGCCGTCTGCGGGAACCGCCTGCATGGTCAGCGGGTCGAGAACGCACATGCCTTCCTGCAGCAGGTAGGCGACACCCTGCCGGCCGTTGAGCTCGGCCCGCTGTTCGAGCGTTCGTTCGCTCCATTGCGCATGTTTTGCGCATACGGCGGCAGGCCCGTAGGTTTCGGTGAGGCCATAAACGTGGGTCAGGTCGAAACCCATGCGCTCCATACCTTCAATCACGGTCTGCGGTGGCGCGGCCCCTGCGATCAGGCACTTGATTCCGGAGACGCCATCCTTCCAGTCCGCTGGTGCGTTGATCAACGTCGAGTGGACGATCGGCGCACCGCAATAGTGGGTGACGCCATGCTCACGCATCAGCGAGAAGACCGCACTGGCGTCGACCTTGCGCAGGCACACATTCGTTCCGACCGCGGCGGCGATCGTCCACGGAAAGCACCAGCCGTTGCAGTGGAACATCGGCAGAGTCCACAAATATACCGGGTGACGCGGTATCGACCAGTCGATGATGTTGTTGATCGCATTCAGGTAGGCGCCGCGGTGGTGATAGACCACGCCCTTCGGGTTGCCGGTCGTGCCCGAGGTGTAATTGAGCGAAATGGCATCCCATTCGTCCGCGGGGAGCGATCCCTCGAAGTCCGCATCGCCTTCGCCGAGGAGCGCTTCGTATTCCTTCTCGCCGATGGATGTCCCTCCGGCGTACAGGACATCATCGACGTCGATGACGACGGGCCTGGCCTTGGCCATCGCCAGTGCCTTTGCGACGACAGCGGAAAATTCGCGGTCGACGAACAGCACCTTGGCTCCGCCATGATCGAGCATGAACGCGATCGCCTCTGCATCCAGGCGTGTGTTGAGCGTGTTGACGACAGCCCCGATCATGGCCGGACCGAAGTGCATCTCGATCATCGCCGGCACATTCGGCAACATCGTGGCGACGGTATCGCCGCGGCCGATGCCGCGCCCGGCCAGCGCCGAGGCGAGTTGCCGGCAGCGTGCGTAGACCTCACTCCAGCTCAGACGGCGTTCGCCATGAATCGTGGCGACCTGCCCGGGATACACGGTGGCCGCCTTGCGCAGGAATGACAACGGCGACAGCGGCACATAGTTGGCCGGATTCTTTTCGAGATCGATTTCAAAACGCGTACTCATGCAAACCTGCTCCAAGTCCTTCGGCGGCGCGCATTGAACGCAGTTGTCGGCAGGTCAGCCCGGCGAGCCTTGCTGGCATGGCCAGCGGCGGCACATTCAACCCAACGCATACGGCGATACTACGCCCCCTCAGTCGTGAGCGCCGGGAATCGTGGCCGGTGCCGTCCGGGTAGCGAATACGGCTGGCTGGATGGCGATCGCCGGAGCTTTATCCACGGATCGCGGCGGATGGCTCATCCACGATCCGGCTATTCCGCGGGCGAAGGCTCTGCAGCAGCAACCGGCGCTTCCTGCGGCAACTCCCGGAACCCGAGGTGCGCTCATCTGGCATGTGCAATGACTTTCAGCCAGTGACAGCAGGAGAACTCCCCACTATCCTCGCCGCTCCCTCCGCCAAGGAATCGCGCATGCTTCTGCGCCGCTACGCCCTCTGCCTCGCCGTTGCAGCCTGTCCGCTGTCGGCACTCGCCATATCATCCGCCGATCCGGGCTACGCGCGCGATCCGCAGCAGCCGATTGACGAGGCCTATTCGAAGAAGATCGCCGAGTACACGACCGATCCGTCGTTCAACTCGCCGCTGACGACTACCTGCCGGCATCGACGACCGTGCCGACGCCGGCCAAAGTGCTCGGCGACGTCGCTGGCGCGCCGAACATGCTGCCGTACTCGAAGGACGTCTATCGCTACTTCGACATGCTCGCCGCGGCGAGCCCGCGCGTGAAGGTCTATCGCATCGGCAAGACCGAGGAAGGACGCGACATGATCGCGGTCGCGATCGCCGACGAAGCGCTGCTCAAAGACCTGAAAGCCAACGATGCGCGCCTGGCGCAGCTGGCCGATCCGCGCGTGCTCGGCATGGACGATGCGAAGGCCGAGCCACTGCTCGCGGCGACGACGCCCGTCTACTACATCACCGGCACGATCCATTCGCCGGAAACCGGGGCGCCGACCGCATTGATGGAACTGGGCTATCGCCTCGCCGTCGACGAATCGCCGTACATCCGCAAGATCCGCTCGAAGGTGATCACGCTGATCACGCCGGTCGTCGAAGCCGATGGCCGCGACCGGATGGTCGATGTCTACAACTGGCACCGCGCCAATCCCGGCAAGACGCCGCCGCCGCTGCTGTACTGGGGCCACTACGTCGCGCACGACAACAACCGCGACGCGATGGGCTTGACGTTGAACCTGTCGCGCAACATCCTCGACACCTATCTGGGATGGCACGCGCAGGTATTGCACGACCTGCACGAATCCGTGCCGTTCCTGTACGACAACACGGTCGGCGACGGACCCTACAACGCCTGGGTCGATCCGATCCTGACCAACGAGTGGCAGATGCTCGGCTGGGATAACGTGGCGCAGCTGACGAAGTTCGGCATGCCGGGTGTCTTCGCACACGGCGACTTCGACACGTGGAGCCCGGGCTACCTGATGTTCATGGCGGCGATGCACAACGGCATCAGCCGCCTGTACGAGACGTTCGGCAACGGCGGCGCGGACACGCAGGAACGCATCCTCGACCCCGAGGAATACGCGCGCACCTGGTACAAGCCGAATCCGCCGCTGCCGAAGGTGCAGTGGTCGCAGCGCAACAACAACAACTACGAGCAGAGCGGCCTGCTCACGGCGCTGAACTATTTCGCCGACAACGACAAGCAGTTCCTGCGCAATTTTTACCTGAAGAGCAAGCGCTCGATCGAAAAACCGTCGGCGAATGGTCCTTCGGCCTATGTGCTTCCCGCCGACGACGTTCATCGCGACGCGCAGGCGCAGTTGCTGCGCATCCTCCAGCTGCAGCATGCCGAGGTCAGCCGCGCCAGCGCCGCATTCACCGTGCAGGTTCCCGCGCCGCCAGAAAAGTCCAAGGAAGACAGTGAGAAGAAGGACAACGCCGACAAGGCAGCGGCCAAGCCGAAGACCGTCGCGCGCACGTTCGCCGCCGGCAGCTACGTCGTACGCATGGACCAGCCTTACGCGCGCATCGCCGACACGCTGCTCGACCGCCAGTACTGGGCACCCGATGATCCGCAGAAGCATCCGTACGACGATACCGCGTGGTCGATGGGTGACCTGTTCGGCGCCGAGGTCGTTCGCGTGACGGACAACGCGGTCCTGCGGGCATCGATGGAGACGCTGCGCGAACCCGTTCGCGCCAAGGGTGGTGTCCAGGGCTCCGGCAGCGTGTACGTCATCGACAACAACGCCGACACGGCGCTGGTTACGTTGCGCTACGCGCTCAAGGGCGCCGACATCGACGTTGCCGACAAGGGTTTCGACGCTGCGAATCGCCGCTTCAATGCCGGATCATTGATCGTACGCAAGGTCGACAATGCAGCATTTTCCACAAAGGTTGGCGAGCTCGGGCTCGACGCCCATGCCCTGTCGACGGCGCCGGACGTGCCGATGCACCGGCTCGGCATGCCGCGCATCGCCTTGATGCACACGTGGATCGAAACGCAAACCGAAGGCTGGTGGCGCATGGCGCTCGACAAGCTCGGCGTGCCATTTACCTACATCAGCACGCAGACTGTCGCGCGCGAGGACAACCTGAAGTCCAAGTACGACGTCATCCTGTTTGGACCGGTCGGCATCGGCGATTCCGGCGCGATCCTCAACGGCACTCCGCTATGGGGCGATCCGATTCCGTGGAAGGTCACTGCGCTGACGCCGAACATGGGCATCGACCAGACCGACGACATCCGCCCCGGTCTGGGCGGCACCGGCCTGGCGCACCTGCGTCATTTCATTGAGCAAGGCGGTTTGTTCCTCGCTGCGGACGATGCGGCCAAATTCGCGATCGACATGGGCCTCGCGCCCGGAGTGTCGGTGACGCCGCCGAAGGACCTGCGCGTCGTCGGCAGCATTCTCAAGGCCGTTGTCGTGGACACCGACAGCCCGCTCAGCAACGGCTACGGCAAGGACCTCGCCGTATACAGCGCCGACGGGCTGTCTTTCCAGCTGAGCAATCTTCTGGCGCGCGGCAACCGCTTGCCGAACTCGAAGGACTTCAAGCGCCCGACCGGCCGCGGCGGCCCGCATGACGTCGACATGCCTCAGGACCGCCCCGATTCGGCGCCCCCGGAACTGCCGACGCCAAAAGCCTGGGAAGCGCTGCCGCTGAACTCGGAGCAGACGCGCTACTCGATTTTCGGGCCGTATCTGGTCATCCCGGAAAACCAGCGTCCGCGCACGATCGTGCGCTTCGCCGACGCCGACGAGTTGCTGATTGCCGGCCTGCTCGATGGCGGTGGCGCAATGGCCGAGCGCGCCGCTGTGGTCGATGCGCGCGTCGGCAAGGGCCACACGCTGCTGTTCGCGATCAATCCGATGTGGCGCGGCGAAACGATCGGCAGCTATGCGCTCGTGTTCAACGCGATTATGAACTTCGACCGCTTGACACCAAGCGCGCAGAAGTAAGAGTCGCGAGGTAAGGTTCGGCAGCTTTTGAGCCCCTCTCCCTCCGGGAGAGGGGTTGGGGTGAGGGTCGGGTGCGCGTTGACGTCGATCAATTCCCCGACCCTCATCCGGCGCTTCGCGCCACCTTCTCCCGGAGGGAGAAGGGAAGCAAAAGCTTGTGGCGGCTTTAGGCTCAAGCCCCTCTCCCACCGGGAGAGGGGTGGGGTGAGGGTCGGGGCTCGCACCGACGTCGATAGAGGCCCGACCCTCATCCGGCGCTTCGCGCCACCTTCTCCCGAGGGGAGAAGGGAAAGGCAGCGCCCTCAGGCTGCTGGCATCAATACCGATTCACCGCGCTCAAGCGCGGCCGTGCCGCTGCGCGCGAGTTCGAGCACGCGCGCGATTGACTCAAGCTCGCCGAGAAACGCATTGACCTCGGCGCCGCTTCCAGCGAAGCGGATGGTATGCGCCTCGCCCGTGGCATCGATCAGTTGCGCGCCGGGATGGCGCAGCACGCACTCGCGCAGCGCCGCCGCGCGATCCTTCGCGACCGCAACCTTGACCATCAGCAATTCCGCCTCGAAGTGTTCACGAGTCGTCAGATCGGCAATCTCGAGCACATCGACGAGCTTGCGCGACTGCTTGACGATCTGGTCGATCACCCTTTCGTCGCCGAACGTGACCAGCGTCAGTCGCGACACGGACGGATCGTGCGTGATGGCGACGGTCAGCGATTCGATGTTGTAGCCGCGCGCGGAAAACATCCCGGCGACGCGCGCCAACGCACCGGCTTCGTTCTGGAGGAGGATGGAGATTATTCGGCGCATGGTTTCGGGATTCGGGAATTGAAATTGGGTCGACAAAAAATTGGCGCCATTCCCGCGGAAGCGGGGCTCTCAACAGCTGAGCTGGTCATTCCAACTGCTGTTGATTTTCGCAGACGAGGATCAAACAGATGGATCCCCGCTTCCGCGGGAATGACGGCCAATTTAGTTCATGCGTCGCCCTCGCGCTCTTAAAACATCTCCGACTTGTCGACTTCCCGTCGCGCCTCGACCTGCTCGCGCGACGGAATCCAGTCTCCGGTGATCATCTGGGCGTAGCTCATGCCCGGGCCGACCATCGGATACACGCCGGCATCGGGATCGATGACGACTTCGAGGAATGCCGGGCCCTTGAAGGCGACGAACTCGGCGACGACCTGCGCAATGTCCTCGGGCTTGTCGAGGCGGCGCGCCCAGGGAAAGCCGTCGGCCTCGGCGGCCTTGATGAAATCCTTCTTGTGCAGGCTCTTGTCGCTGGCCGAGAAGCGTCCCTTGAAGAACAGCTTCTGCCACTGCCGCACCATGCCGTCGCCGTGGTTGTTCATGACGACGACTTTCACCGGCAGATCATAGGTCGTCACCGTTTCCAGCTCGCCGAGGTTCATGCGGATGCTGGCATCGCCGTCGATGTCGATGACCATCATGTCGCGGCGGGCGAACTGCGCGCCGATCGCGGCGGGCAAGCCGAAGCCCATCGTGCCCATCGAACCCGATGTCAGCCACTGGCGCGGCTCGGCGAAATCGAAGTACTGCGCCGCCCACATCTGATGCTGGCCGACGCCGGTGCTGATGATCGCCCTGCCCTGCGTGTGCCGGTTGATCTCCTCGATCACGGCGTAAGGCTGGATCAGCGCGGCGGCGCGGTCATAGTTCATCGCGTGGTCGCGCTTGAGCCTGGCGAGATGCGTGTGCCAGTCGGCATAAGTACCCTGCTCGAGCGGACGGAATGCATGTTCCAAAGCATACGTGCGCAAGCGGTCCAGAGCCGGCGAGAGCTCGCCGAGGTAATTCCAGTCGGCGCGCTTGACCTTGTTGATCTCGGCCGGATCGATGTCGAACTGCGCGACGAACTTCGCCCGCGGGGCGAACTGCTTCGGTACGCCGGCGACGCGATCGTCGAAACGCGCGCCGACAGCGATCAGGAAATCGCAATCCTCGACGGCATAGTTCGCGAACGCCGTGCCGTGCATGCCGAGCATGTGCAGCGACAGTGGTTCGGTCGTGTCGCAAACGCCCAGTCCCATCAGGGTGGTCGTGACCGGAATTCCGAACACCCGAGAAAAATCGCGCAGCGCGCGCGTCGCTTTGCCGGCAACGACGCCGCCGCCCGCGTAGATCAGGGGCCGTTTGGCTTCGCGCAGGCGCGCCAGCAACTGCGCGCAATGGCCCTTGCCGAGGCTCGCCTCCGTCACATTTGCCACGCGCGTGCGATAGCCCGACACCGGCAGCGTGCTCGCGCCGTCGAAGATCAGCTCGGCGTTCTGCACGTCCTTCGGAATGTCGACGACGACCGGACCGGGCCTGCCGCTGCGCGCGATCTCGAATGCCGTGCGCATCGTCGCTTCGAGCTTCGCCGCATCGGTGATCAGGAACACATGCTTAGCGCACGAAGCCATGATGCTGCTGACCGGTGCCTCCTGGAACGCATCGGTGCCGATCGCGGCGGTCGGCACCTGGCCGCAGATCACGACGATCGGAATCGAGTCAGCCATCGCGTCGCGCACCGGGGTGACGGTGTTCGTCGCGCCGGGGCCCGAGGTCACTAGAGCGACGCCGACCTTGCCCGAGGCGCGCGCATATCCCTGCGCCATGAAGCCGGCGCCCTGCTCGTTCGCCGGAACGATCAGCGGCAAAGGCTCGCTGCTATCGGCACGCAGGTGGTCGCGGTTGTAACGGAACACGGCGTCGTAGACCGGAAGGATCGCGCCGCCTGAATAGCCGAATACGACGCTGACGCCCTCGTCGGCGACGACCTGCACGACGATGTCCGCGCCCGTGAGGCGCGCGCCAGCCAGCGGATGGTTCGACGGTGCAGGTTGCAATTGCGCATTCATATTCCCGGTCCTCACGTAGAGTCCTCTCCCATCGGGAGAGGGGTTGGGGTGAGGGTCCGGCCTCGACTCGACGCGTGATTCGAGACCGAACCCTCATCCGCCCTTTCAGGGCACCTTCTCCCGACGGAGAAGGAAAACCTTTTCAGCCGACCTTCTTCAGCGCCGGAGCCGGCGGAGCGGCCGCCGCAGCAGGACTCAGCCACGGCATGCGCGCACGCAGCGCCGCACCGACCTTCTCGATCTGGTGATCGAGGTCGGCCTGCTTGTAGGCCTTGTAGTTCGGCAATCCCGCTGCGTACTCGGCAGTCCATTCTTTCGCGAATGTGCCGTCCTGGATTTCAGCGAGCACCTTGCGCATCTTGTCCTTCGTCGACGCATCGACGACACGCGGGCCGCGCGTGTAGTCGCCGTACTGCGCGGTCTCGGACACGAACGTCAGCATCTTGGTCAGGCCGCCCTCGTAGAACAGGTCGACGATGAGCTTGAGTTCGTGCATGACCTCGTAGTACGCGATCTCGGGCTTGTACCCGGCTTCGACCAGCGTCTCGAAACCGTGACGCACGAGCTCGCTGACACCGCCGCACAGCACGGCCTGTTCGCCGAACAGATCGGTTTCGGTCTCTTCCTTGAAATCGGTTTCGATCAGCATCGCGCGCGCGCCGCCGATGCCGGCCGCATAGGCCAGCGCCTTGTCGCGCGCATGGCCGCTGGCGTCCTGATGGACGGCGTACAGGCACGGTACGCCGCGGCCGATCTCGTATTCCTTGCGCACCAGTGCGCCGGGACCCTTCGGCGCGACCAGGATGACGTCGATGTCGGCACGCGGCGCGATCGTCTTGAAGTGCACGTTGAAACCGTGCGCGAACAACAGCGCCGCATTGGCCTTCAGGTTCGGCGCAATGACGTCGGTATACAATTTCGGCTGCACCATGTCCGGTGTCAGCACGGCGACGAGATCGGCGCCCTTGACCGCTTCGGCCGCGTCGAGCACGCGCAACCCGTCACGCTCGGCCGTAATCCACGTCGGCCCGCCCTTGCGCAGGCCGACGACGACGTCGAGCCCGGAATCGCGCAGGTTCAGCGCATGCGCCCGGCCCTGGCTGCCGTAACCGAGCACCGCGATGCGCTTGCCTTCGAGTGTCTTGGTCGTTGCTTTGGTTTCAGTACTCATTTCCAGTTCTCCACAATTTTAACAGCAAGATTTAACGTCGCCTTTCAACAACAAGCTGGCCTTGGCTTCCCTTCTCCCGCTGGCGGGAGAAGGTGCCGGAGGCGGATGAGGGTGGCACAACCGCAGGCGCATTCGCTTGCCCACGCACCACCCTCACCCGGCGCGCTGCGCGCGCCGACCTCTCCCGCCAGCGGGAGAGGTGGAATAGGGAGCCTTCGATGCTGGCGCTTTCCATTCCTCCCATGCATCGTCGAAGGGTTGTTCACACTCAAATCTCAATCACGGCGCCGCGCGCTGCGGAGCCGACGGTCTTTGCGTACTTGGCCAGTACGCCGCGCGTCACGCGCGGTGCCAGCGCGGTCCAACCGGCGCGCCGCGACTCGAGGTCGGCATCCGTCTCGAGGCGACGCGTCTCGGCATCGATCGTGATGCGGTCGCCGTCGCGCAGCAGGCCGATCGGTCCGCCGCGTGCCGCTTCGGGCGCGATGTGCCCGACCATGAAGCCGTGCGTTGCGCCACTGAAGCGGCCGTCGGTGATCAGCGCGACCGAGCCGCCGAGTCCGCGTCCAACGAGGGCCGCAGTTACCGCGAGCATCTCGCGCATGCCGGGCCCGCCTGCCGGACCTTCGTTGCGGATCACTACGATGTCGCCGCTGCTGATCTTGCCGGCCTGTACCGCGGCGAAACACGATTCCTCGCTGTCGTACACCCGAGCCGGTCCCTCGAAACGCAGCACACCCGGACCAGCCAGCTTCAGCACGCAGCCTTCCGGCGCGAGATTGCCGTACAGGATCGAGTAGCCGCCGCGTGGCTTCACCGGTGCGGCCAGCGGTCGCACGACCTGCTGGTTCGCCGGCGCCGGGGGCGCCGCGGCCAGTTCATCGAACAGGCTGCGTCCGGTCACGGTTGGACCATTTTCCAGTAATCCACCTTTGAACAATTCCCTTGCGACCGTCGCCGTGCCGCCGGCCGCCGAAAGTTCGACCGCCGTAAAGCGGCCGGCGGGCTTGAGATCGGCGATGACCGGCGTCGTGCGCGACATGTGCTCGAATACTTCGAGGTCGAGCGGCTGCTCGGCCTCGTGCGCGATCGCGAGCAGGTGCAGCACCGCGTTCGTCGAACCGGCGGTTGCCGCCGCCATGCGCGCCGCGTTGTTGAATGCGGCCGGTGTCAGCACATCGCGGGGACGCAGGTTGTTCTTCAGGCACTGCATGACGAGTTCGCCGCAGCGGTAGGCGACCGCGCGCTTGTCCGGATGCGTCGCGGGCACGTCGTTCGCGCCGACCGGCGACAGGCCGAGCGCGGTCAGGACCATCGCCATCGTGTTCGCGGTGTACTGGCCGCCGCACGCGCCGGCGCCGGGACAGGCGCGACGCTCGACCTGGCCAAGCCTTTCGTCAGACAGCTTGCCGGCGCCGTGCGCGCCGACCGCTTCGAAAACATCCTGGATCGTGATCGACTTGCCGTCGAGCGTCCCGTGCGCGATCGTCCCGCCGTACAACGCCAGGCCAGGCAGGTTCATGCGCGCCAGAGCCATCGCCGCAGCCGGAATTGTCTTGTCGCAGCCGCAGAGCACGAGCACCGCGTCGAGGCAGTGGCCTTCGACCGCCAGTTCGATCGAATCGGCGATGATTTCACGGCTGACCAGCGATGCGCGCATCCCGGGCGAGCCCATGGCGATGCCGTCGGTGACCGCGATCGTGTTGAACTCGAACGGCGTGCCGCCTGCCGCACGCACGCCATCGGCAGCGGCCGCGGCGAGATCGCGCAGATTCAGATTGCACGGAGAAACATTCGACCAGCTGTGCACGATGCCGATCAACGGCCGCGCGATCGCCTCGTCGTCAAGCCCGGTCGCGCGCAACATCGCGCGCGCCGGCGCGTGATCGGGGCCGCCCTTGATCAGGTCGCTGCGCATTGGTCCATTTGTGATTCTTGTTGTCATGTCTCTATGTCACATTGCCCATCGCGCTTTAGCCCCTCTCCCTCCGGGAGAGGGATTGGGGTGAGGGTCGGGGATGGTACTGACGTTGATCCAGGACCCGAGCCTCATCCGGCGCTTCGCGCCACCTTCTCCCGATGGGAGAAGGAAAATCTTGCTCATGCCGCCTCCGCAGCTCTTGCGCGCGTCGCAGCGCCGAGCGCCTCCAGCACCGCCGACGTAACATCCGTCGTATTCGCGCTTCCACCGAGATCGCGAGTAAGCACACCGCGTTCGATCACGGCATCGACCGCGGCCTCGATCGCGGCCGCTTCCTTCTCCAGCCCGAGCGAGTGCCGCAGCAGCAGCGCCGCGCTCAAAATCGTGCCGAGCGGATTGGCCAATCCCTTGCCAGCGATATCGGGCGCCGAGCCATGGATTGGCTCGTACAACCCGGCCTTGCCATCGCCGAGCGATGCCGATGGCAGCAGGCCGAGCGAACCAGCCAGCGCCGCGGCTTCGTCGGTCAGGATGTCGCCGAACAGATTTTCGGTGACGATCACGTCGTAGGAATTCGGACGCGTCAGCAGCAGCATCGCCATCGAATCGACGAGCTGGTGCTCGAGCGTCGACGTCGGGAAATTCCGCAGCGACGCGAATGACCGTGCTACGCCACAGGCGCGAAGTTTCGAGCACGTTGGCCTTGTCGACCGACGTCACGCGCTTGCTACGGCTTCTGGCCAAGGCAAACGCGCGGCGCGTGATGCGCTCGATTTCGGCGACGGTGTACTTGCACTCGTCGGTCGCGGTGTCGGCCGTGCGCGTCTTCGCGCCGAAATAAGCGCCGCCTGTCAGCTCGCGCAGGAACAACATGTCCACATTGCGCAGTTTTTCGTCCTTCAGCGGCGAGAACGCCGTGAGTTTCGGATGCACGCGCACCGGACGCAGGTTCGCGTACACGCCAAGCGCAGCGCGCAGCGCCAGCAGGCCTTGCTCCGGGCGCAGCTTCGCGTTCGGATCGGACCACTTCGGCCCGCCGACGGCGCCAAGCAGCACGGCATCGGCGGTCTTGCATGCGGCAAGCGTTGCCGGCGGCAGCGGATCGTTGAACGTGTCGATCGCGATGCCGCCGATCGCATGTTCGACGAATTCGAATTCGTGGCCGCCGCGTTCGGCGACGGCTTTCAGCACGGCGACGCCAGCCGCGGTCACTTCGGGGCCGATGCCGTCGCCGGGGAGAACTACGATGTTCGCCTTCATTGGTTTCCTCGAGCCGCTTTGGACCCCTCTCCCACCGGGAGAGGGGCAGGGGTGAGGGTCGGGTTCGCAACAACGTCAATGAGAACCCGGACCCTCATCCGGCGCTTCGCGCCACCTTCTCCCGATGGGAGAAGGAAAAACATTGCCTTCACGCCGCCTCCTTGTGCGCATTCTCGAACGCCGTGATCTCCCGCTCATGCTGCAACAGGAACCCAAGCTGATCCACGCCGCTCAGCAAGCAATGCCGCGCGAACGGCTCGAGTTCGAAGCTGAAACGGCCGCCGTCGGGCAGTTCGATGAATCCGTGTTCGACGTCGATCGCAAGTTCGATGCCCGGATGCTGCAGCAGGTATTGGTGCTCGCCCTCGCTCAGCACGACCGCGAGCACGCCGTTCTTCAGCGCATTGCCGCGGAAGATGTCGGCGATCTCGCTCGACAGCACCGCGCGAATGCCGAAGTCGAGCAACGCCCACGGCGCATGCTCCCGCGACGAACCGCAGCCGAAATTGCGCCCGGCGACGAGGATCTCGCAACCCTTGGCTTGCGGCTTGTTCAAGGCGAACTCGGGATCGGGACTGCCGTCGGCGCGATAGCGCCAATCGTTGAACAGCGCCTTGCCCAGACCCGTGCGTTCGGTCGTCGTAAGAAAGCGCGCCGGGATGATGCGGTCGGTGTCGATGTTCTCGTGCGGCAGCACGACCGTGCGCGAACGGATGTGGGTGACGGGTTTCATGCCGCAGCCTCCTGCACGAACGCCGACGGGTCGGCGATGTGTCCGGCAATCGCCGACGCCGCCGCGACCAGCGGACTGGCGAGCACCGTGCGCACGCCCGGGCCCTGGCGGCCTTCGAAATTGCGGTTGCTAGTGCTGACGACGAGTTGGCCCGGCTTGCCGATGTCGCCGTTCATGCCCAGGCACATCGAGCAGCCGGCCTCGCGCCATTCGGCGCCGGCGGCGCGGAAGACTTCGTGCAGGCCTTCGCGCTCGGCATCGCGCTTGACCTGCTCGGAACCCGGCACGACGAGCATGCGCACGTTCGGCGACACCTTGTGTCCGCGCAGCACGTCGGCCGCCGCGCGCAGATCGGAAAGACGCGAGTTCGTGCAACTGCCGAGGAAGACGATGTCGACCGGAGTGCCGGCCAGCAGCTTGCCGCTTTCGATATGCATGTAGCTCAGCGCGCGCCGCTCCTGCGCGTTCGCGGCGGCCGGAATCGGCGCATCGAGCGTCATGACCATGCCCGGATGCGTGCCGTAGGTGACGCTTGGCCGCACCTTCGACGCATCGATGTCCACTTCGCGGTCGAAGCGCGCATCGGCGTCGGACTTCAGCGTGCTCCAGCCGGCGACCGCCTTGTCGAAATCCGCACCTTGCGGCGCGCGCGGCCTGCCTTTCAGATAGGCGAACGTCGTCGCGTCCGGCGCGATCAGGCCGGCGCGTGCGCCGGCTTCGATCGACATGTTGCACACGGTCATGCGCTCTTCCATCGACAGCGCTTCGATCGTCGCGCCGCGATACTCGAGCACGTAGCCGGTGCCGCCGTTGACGCCGATCGTGCCGATGATGTGCAGGATCAGGTCCTTCGCCGTCACGCCCGGACGCAGCTTGCCGGTCGACGTTGATCGCAAATGATTTCGGCTTGCGCTGCAGCAGGCATTGCGTCGCCAGCACGTGGCCGACCTCGGTCGTGCCGATGCCGAACGCGAGCGCGCCGAACGCGCCGTGGGTCGAGGTGTGGCTGTCGCCGCAGACGATCGTCATCCCGGGCTGGGTGGCGCCGAGCTCCGGTCCGATCACGTGGACGATGCCGCGGTTCGCGCTGCCCCAGCCGTACAGTTGTATGCCGAATTCGCGCGTGTTCGTTTCAAGCTGCGCGACCTGCGACTCGGCCTCGGCGGTGACGTAGGCGCGCTTGCCCGACGCATCGGCCGGCAGCGTCGGCGTGGAATGATCGAATGTCGCCAGCACTCTTTCAGGACGGCGCACGCGCAGCCCGCGCGCGCGCAGTTCCGAGAACGCTTGCGGCGACGTGACTTCATGCACGAGGTGCAGGTCGACATAGAGCACCCCGGGAGTCGCCGGAGTTTCTTCGCTTACCTGGTGCGCGTACCAGATCTTGTCGAGTAAGGTCCGTCCCATCACGCAGCCTCCAGGCTCTTCCCCCTCTCCCCCAAGCGCAGCATGGGGAAGAGGGCTTTGATGATTCGCGCGCTGACGCGCTGTGTCTTCATGCCGCCACCTTTTCTTCCGTTGCGGCGACTTCGGCGGCCACATCGACCGGCGTCAGCCAGCCCCAGCGGTCGGGTGTGCTCCCATCGAACAATCCGAAGAACGCCTTCTGCAACGCGCGCGTCACCGGTCCCGGCTTGCCGGTGCCGACCGGCTTGCGGTCGACCGAACGAACCGGCGTTATTTCCGCCGCCGTCCCGGTCAGGAAAATTTCGTCGGAGCAATACAGCGCCTCGCGCGGCAGGTCGCGTTCCTCGACGTCGATGCCCAGATCGGCGGCCAAGGTGACGACCGTGTCGCGGGTGATGCCGGCGAGCACGCCGCCACTCGTCGGCGGCGTCATCAGCTTGCCACGGCGGACCAGGAACAGATTCTCGCCGGCGCCTTCGGTCAGCAGGCCATTCGTGCCGAGCGCGATGCCTTCGGCGTAGCCGCCGCGCTGTGCTTCCAGTCCGATCAGCTGGCTGTTGAGATAATTGCCGCCGGCCTTGACCCAGCTCGGGAACGTATTCGGCGCCGGACGATTCCAGGACGACACGCACACATCCGCGCCATGCTCGATCGCGTCGCCGAGGTAGGCGCCCCAGTCCAGCGCCATGATCGCGACGTCGACCGGCGAGCCGGGCTTGGCCAGCACACCGAGGCCGCCGGCGCCGCGGAATACGATCGGCCGCACGTACGCAGACGACATCCGGTTCGCGCGAATCAGTTCCAGACACGCGGTGTTGATCTCGTCTTCGCTGTAGCCGATGTCGATTTCGTATACTTTTGCCGATTCGAACAGGCGTCGGGTGTGATCGGCGAGGCGGAAGTAGGCCGGGCCGACCGCCGTCGCGTAGACACGCTCGCCTTCGAACACGGACGAGCCGTAATGCAGCGCGTGCGCGCTGACGTGGCATGTCGCATCCTGCCAGGGTTTAAGTCGTCCGTTGTGCCAGATAAGGGCGGCGTTATTCATCTTGGTTTCCTTGCTGGATCCTTTGAAAAGAGCATTCTTGACGCGGACTGCACTGACTTATGCCTGGTTCGCTGCAATGGGCAGCGGTTGCCCGAGGCTCAGGCGTTCGATCCGGTTCACTACCTCGAGCGCGGCCTGCGCGGCGGCTTCGACGATGTCGGTCGACACACCGCGCCCGCACAGCTCGCGATCGTTGTAGCGGACGGTCAGCGTGGCCCGACCCTGGGCATCGGCGCCGTTGCTGAGCGAGTGGATCTGGAAGTCGTCGATATCCAGCGCCATGCCGGCGGCGCGCGTGATCGCGCGCAGCACCGCATGCACCGGTCCGTCGCCGAGCGCCGCTTCGGCAGCGACGCGCCCGTCGGTGTGCTTGAGCTTGACCGAGGCCGACGCGCCGTTGCCGAGATGGGTCGTGGCATGCAGGTGCTGCAGGCGCCACGGACCGACCGCTTCGGGATCGAGGCCGAGCGCGAGTGCGTCGAGATCGCTGTCGAACACTTCGCGCTTCTTGTCGGCCAGCGTCTTGAACGCGGTGAACAGCTCGTCGAGCTGCTTCTCATCGAGTTCGTGGCCGAGATTGGTCAGGCGCTCGCGCAATGCGTGCCGGCCCGAGTGCTTGCCGAGCACCAGCTGTGTGCGCGAAAAGCCGACGTCCTCGGGACGCATGATCTCGTAGGTCTCGCGATGCTTGAGCATGCCGTGCTGGTGAATGCCGGATTCATGCGCGAACGCATTCTCGCCGACGACCGCCTTGTTGCGCGGGATCGTCGCGCCGACCAGATCGGTGAGCAGGCGCGCCGTCGGATACAGCAGCGGCGTGCGGATGCCGGTCTCGAAATTGAAGCGGTCCGCGCGCGTCTTCAGCGCCATGACGATTTCCTCGAGCGCCGCGTTTCCGGCGCGCTCGCCGATGCCATTGACCGTGCACTCGACCTGGCGCGCACCGGCTGCGAGCGCAGCCAGGCTGTTGGCGACGCCGAGGCCGAGGTCGTTGTGGCAGTGCGCGCTGAGCATGACCTTATCGATGCCGCGCACTTCGCGCTTCAGGCGCGCGAACAGCGCGCCGATTTCGTCCGGCGTGGTGTAGCCGACCGTGTCGGGCACGTTGACCACGGTCGCGCCGGCTTCGATCATCGCCGAAAGCACCGTGATCAAATATTCGGGTTCGGTGCGGATCGCGTCCTCGGCCGAGAATTCGACCTCGTCGCACAACTCGCGCGCGCGCCGCACGGCCTTGATGCCGGTATCGAGCACTTGCTCGCGGCTCATATTGAGCTTGTGCCGGCGATGGATCGGGCTGGTTGCGAGGAAGATGTGAACGCGCGAACGCCCCGCCTTCTCCGTCGCCCGGGCAACCGCTTCGATGTCGCCGAACTGGGCGCGGGCAAGACCGCAGATCGTCGGACCGCGGATTTCACTGGCAACGGCGCGCACCGATTCGAAGTCGCCGTCGGAGGCTTGCGGAAATCCGGCCTCGATCACATCGACGCCGAGATCGCAGAGCGCGTGCGCCATGCGCAGCTTCTGCGCCTTGGTCATCGAAAAGCCAGGGGCCTGTTCGCCGTCGCGCAGCGTCGTGTCGAACACGCGGATACGCTCGGGCAGCTTGGTCGTTACGTGGGGTTCGCTGGTTTGGCTCATGATCCTTTATCGCGGGCTTTGCGCATCTGTGAGAAATTGCTCCTGCATTTCGCCGGGCAGGAGCCCAAGTGCCTCGGAGGCCATGGATGGCCGAGAGAGGCCCGGCATACCGGCCATTCATGGCCATTGCCGGAAATTGCTCCTGCATTTCCGGCATACCGGCCATCCATGGCCATAAAAAAACCCCGCATCCGTTTCCGGGTGCGGGGTTTTGGAATCTCGTCCGGTGTCGCTAGACGCGCCCTAACCCGCACCTCCGTTGGTAATAAGAAGTACGAGTACAAGGACGAGAATCGCGTTGAAACGCGTGCCTACGAGCCGTGAGACCAGGCTGACCCGGCTCATCTGCTGCGTGATAGTGGCGGTGTTGCAGTGCGACATGTGACTGACCCTAACGAATCGTTCAGGCCATGTCAACAGTTTTTTTCAAGTGCCGGCGAAATCGGCGTATTTTCGCGGCGTTCGGCCACCCGGACGGCTAGACGTCCGGAAGGCTTTGTGGCCACCCGATTGCAAATCGGGAGCGCAACACCGAAAAGTGGCGTCATTCCCGCGGAAGCGGGAATCCATCTTGCCTTGCTGTGAAAATGGCAAGGGCTCCAAGATCAAAGTGGATTTCCGCTTTCGCGGGAATGACGCCATGCTTTCAAGCAATCGCTTGCCTTGGCTCGGGATCAGGCGAACGGATCGCGCAAGCTAATCGTGTCGTCGCGGTCGGCGCCGGTCGCTACCAGGGCGATATGGGTTTCGGCCAGTTCCTCGACGCGAACGCAGGTAGGCGCGCGCGGCCGGCGGCAGCTTGTTGAACTCGCGGATGCCGCAGGTCGACTCCTCCCAGCCGGGGAAGTCCAGGTACACCGGCTTGCACTCGTCCCAGCCGGCCGCGTCGAGCGGGGCCAATTCGCGGCGCTTGCCGCGGTATTCGTAGGCGATGCAGACGCGGATGGTCGGCAGACCGTCGAGGACGTCGAGCTTGGTGATCGCCAGACCGTTGATGCCGTTGATCAGGACCGCGCGCTTGAGCGCGACGAGGTCGATCCAGCCGCAGCGGCGTGGACGGCCGGTCGTCGCGCCGTATTCATTGCCGCGCTTGCGCAGCGCTTCGCCGGTCGCGTCGTCGAGTTCGGTCGGGAACGGTCCGCCGCCGACGCGCGTCGCGTAGGCCTTGCAGATGCCCAGCACGTAGTCGATGTCGGCCGCGCCGACGCCGGTGCCGGCATAAGCGCCACCGACCGTGGTGTTCGACGAAGTCACGTACGGATAGGTGCCGTGGTCGATGTCGAGCAGCGAGCCCTGCGCGCCCTCGAACAGGATGTTTCTGCCTTCGCGACGCAACTGATGCAGCGTCGCCGCGACGTCATCGATCATCGGCTTGACGTAGTCGCCGAATGCGAGCGCCTCGTCCAGCACCTTCTGATAGTCGACGGTATCGGCCTTGAGCCAGCCCTTGAGCACGAAGTTGTGGTAGTCGACGACGTCGCGCAGCTTGTCCGGCAGTTCGTTCGGATACATCAGGTCGGCGACGCGAATGCCGCGGCGCGCGACCTTGTCCTCGTAAGCCGGGCCGATGCCGCGGCCGGTCGTGCCGATCGCCTTCTCGCCGGATGCCTTCTCGCGCGCCTGATCCAGTGCGATGTGATACGGCATGATCAACGGCGTCGCCGGGCTGATCTTCAGGCGCGAGCGCACTTCGACCCCGGTTGCCTCGAGTTCGCCGATTTCGTGCTGCAGCGCCGCCGGAGACAGCACGACGCCGTTGCCGATCAGGCAGAGCACGCCTTCGCGCAGGATGCCGGACGGGATCAGGTGCAGCACCGTCTTCTTGCCGCCGATCACGAGCGTGTGGCCGGCGTTATGGCCGCCCTGGAAACGCGCGACCGCGCCGACGCGCTCGGTCAGCAGGTCGACGATCTTGCCCTTGCCTTCGTCGCCCCACTGGGCGCCGAGGATTACTACTGACTTGCCCATTTTGTTCTCGCTTGAACCGGTACGTCACTTTTCCGCTGCGGGAAGGCGCTTCACCAAGTCACCAATTTCAGCGCCAGCACGCCGACACCCACCATCACACCGCCGATGATACGCAATTGGCGCGGTTCGAGTTCGCGCATCTGCTCGACGATACGCTGCCAGGCCTTGGGCGCGGCGAACAGGAACAGGCCTTCGATCACCAGGACGAGGCACAATGCGGCCATCAACTCCTGCATCGCCGCTCCATCATTGCTCGAGTCACTAACACCATCCTCACCCAACCCTCCCCTTGAAGGGGAGGGCTCAAGAGCGTCGCCTCGTGCGGGCCATCGCGGCCCGGAGCGCTGTTACTTGCCTTTCGTTTCCGGCTCACCGAAGTAGCGCAGGAACTCGGACTTCGGATCGAGCACCATGACGTCGCCGCTCTTGAACGTCTCGCGGTAGGCGGCCAGACTGCGGTAGAACGCGTAGAATTCCGGATCCTTCGAGTAGGCCGCGGCATAGATCTCGGCCGCCTTGGCATCGCCCTCGCCGCGCGCCTGCTGCGCATCGCGCTCGGCTTCGGCCTTGATCACCTGCACCTGGCGGTCGGCATCGGCCGTGATCTTGGCCGCGGCTTCGCGGCCGTTCGACCGCTGCTCGTTGGCCAGGCGCGTGCGCTCGGCGCGCATGCGGTCGTAGACCGAATTGACGACTTCGTCGGGAAACTCGATGCGCTTGATGCGCACGTCGACGATCTTGATGCCGAGCGTTTCCTCGGTGCCCTTGTTGCCCTGCTCGATCACTTTCTCGGTGATGTCGGAACGGGCGCTGGCGATCAGTTCGTTCAACGGCCGCGAGTTGAACTCGAAACGCAGCGAATTCTTGATGATCGAGCCGAGCCGCTGGTTGGCCAGCAGCTGGTATTCGTCGGCGCCGAAAGAGCGGTAATAGGCGGCGCCGTTCTCGATTTTCCACTTTACGTAGAAATCCACATTGACCGCTTTCTTCTCGGACGTGAAGTAGCGCTCCGGCTGGGCGTCGAGGTTCAGGATGCGCCGGTCGTAGCGGACGACCTGCTGCACGATCGGCATCTTGAAGTGCAGGCCCGGCTTGTAGTCGGACGTGTCCTTGGCGTCGGCGCCTTCGATGCGGCCGAATTGCAGCAGCAGGGCGCTCTGGCCTTCGTTCACGATGAACGCGGAATTCGCCAGCAATACGACGACGATCAGGGCGATGATTGGCGGCAGCAGCTTCATTGGCCACCTCGATTGGACCGTGCCGGTGCCCGTTGCTCGGCTTCGCCTGCTGCAGCGGCTGCGGCCGCCGCAGTCGAGGCGGCCTCGCTCGCCTCGGTCTTCAGCTTGTCGAGCGGCAGGTACAGCATGTTTCTTCCTCCACTCTGATCGACGACTTTCAGCGTCGTCGAAAGCACACTCTGCATCGTTTCCAGGTACAGGCGTTTGCGCGTGATTTCGGGCGCCGCGCGATACTGCGCGTCGATCAGCGTGAAACGCTGCGCCTCGCCAGTCGCGGTGGCGACGTGGGCGGCCTTGTAGCCTTCCGCGCCGGCCCGGATGCGCGC
Source organism: uncultured Gammaproteobacteria bacterium (assembly GCA_963766595.1). GTDB lineage: Bacteria > Pseudomonadota > Gammaproteobacteria > Xanthomonadales > Rhodanobacteraceae > Rudaea. The sequence continues at coordinate 758,664 of CAVYAZ010000017.1, read as the reverse complement.
TGCGTCGCCGCGCGCGATCGGCACTTCGCGCGACAGGTAGGCGGCGGCCTCGTTGATGAACTGCTGCTGGTTGTTGCCGGCGTTGTTGGCGTCGTCGAACGCTTCCTTGACCTCCGGTGGCGGCAGGATCTTCTGGAAGTTCACCGCCTTGACGAGCAGGCCGACGCCGTACGCGTCGAGCGTCTGCTGCAGCAATTTTTCGGTTTCGCTCGCGGTTTCGGCGCCCTGGCCGGAAAGGATCGTGTCCATCGGGCTGCTGCCGATCACCTGGCGCACCGCGCTCTCGGCGGCCTGCTTGAGCGTCTCGTCGGGCTGGTTGGCCGAGAACAGGTACTTGCGCGCATCGGCGCGCGTGTATTGCACGTTGAAATCGATCACGACGATGTTCTCGTCCTTGGTCAGCATGCGCACTTCGTCCGACACCGACTGCACGCTCGTCGCCTCGACCGTGATCACTTCCTCGATCGGCGACGGCCACTTCAGGTTCAGGCCGTTGTTCATGATGCGGTTGAACTGGCCGAAGCGCAGCACGACACCGATCTGGCGCGCGTCGACCATCTTGAAACTGCCGAATGCGACCCAGAGCACGACCAGCGCCAGCACCGCGATCAGGAATCCGCCGGAATGCGACGATCCTCCGCCGCCACCACCGGCGCCATTACCGCCGCCGAAGATGCGGCGCAGTCCTTCGCGCCCGCGACGCAGCAGGTCATTGATGTCCGGGGACTCCTGCCTGCCCTTCCAGGGGTCGCGTTTGCCGGGTTCGTTCCAAGCCATGAAAACCTTCCTCATCAGGTGAAACGCACTCACCGCACTTCGTGTGAAGCACGAAACGCGCTTCGGATTCAGTCCGTCAATGTTCCCACACCCCGGCCGCATTTGCCGGAATGTGGTGTCGATCGAGGGATGCCGTGGTCCGGCAGGAGTCGGGCCGCCGACCGAAGGCCGGCCGAATTGTACTGGCAATCATCGGGTTGGCGAAGGCAGGACCGGCGACGTCAGGAAGCCAGAGTGGCGGATTGCTCTTGCGCAAACTGCGACCTCAACCACTCGCCCTCGCCACCGGGCAAGCCGAACAGCGGTTCGATCAGCGCACGCGGCGCGTCGATCTCGAGCTCCCAGCCGGTCTGCGCCTCGCGCTCGCTCGCGACCAGGCCCGAAGCGAACAGGCGCGCGCGCAGGCGGCCGGCAGAATCGCGGAACCTGCAGCCAGCAGTGCACGCGATCGTGCTGAAGCGCGCGTGTGATGGCCTCGCGCAACAAGTCCAGACCCGCGCCGGTCGCGGCCGAGAGCCAGACGCGCTGCACGCGGCCGCCATCGATGCTGTCGAGCCGCGGCGCAGGCGGCTCGGTTCCCTCGCCGTTGGCCACGATCCTGTCTATCTTGTTGTAGACGAGAATCTGCGGCACATCGCTCGCGCCAATCTCCTCGAGCACGCGCTGGACATCTGCGATGCGCTCTTCGGATTCTGGCCCCGAGGCATCGACGACATGCAGCAGCAGATCCGCATCGCGCGTCTCGGCGAGCGTCGACTTGAATGCGGCGACGAGATCGTGCGGCAGGTCGCGGATGAAGCCGACCGTATCGGCCAGAACGAACGTGCCGCAGGCCAGACCGTCGATGCGCCGCAAGGTCGGATCGAGCGTCGCGAACAGCTGGTCGGCCGTGTAGACGCCGGCGCCGGTGATCGCATTGAACAATGTCGACTTGCCGGCGTTCGTGTAGCCGACCAGCGACACGAGCGGCAGCGGTTTGCGCTGGCGCGCGCGCCGCGCAGTCGTCCGCTGCACCGCGACTTTTTCCAGGCGCTGGGTCAGTTGCTTGACGCGATTTGCGAGCAGGCGGCGATCGAGTTCGAGCTGGGTTTCGCCCGGACCGCGCAGGCCGATCGCGCCGCCGCGCTGGCGTTCGAGGTGAGTCCACCCGCGCACCAGGCGCGTAGCCATGTGCTTGCACTGCGCCAGTTCGACCTGCAGCTTGCCTTCGTGCGAACGCGCGCGCTGGGCGAAGATATCGAGGATCAGGCCGGTGCGATCGACGACGCGGCACTCGGTATGCTTTTCGAGGTTGCGCTCCTGGACCGGGCTGAGCGCGTGATTGACCAGGATCAGGTCTGCGCCGGACGACTCCCGGCTCGCCTTGAGCTCGTCGGCCTTGCCGGTGCCGATGAAGAATTTCGGATTCGGCCGCTCGACGCGAGCGGCCAGCGTTCCGACTACGGTCGCGCCGGCCGAGCGCGCGAGCTCGGCGAATTCGCCCAGCGCGCCGGGATCGTCCGCGCCCGAGCGCTGCGGCTGCACGAGCAGCGCACGCTCACCCTTGCGTGATCGTTCGAACAGTTCTTTCAACCTTCGGTGGCTTCGCCGTGTGCCGGGGCACCGGCTTCGGCAGCGCCTTCAGTGCCGATGCGCACGTTGCGGCTCGGTACGATCGTCGAGATGGCATGCTTGTAGACCATCTGGCTGACTGTGTTGCGCAGCAGGACGACGAACTGGTCGAACGATTCGACTGTGCCCTGCAATTTGATGCCGTTGACCAGGTAGATCGACACCGGGACGCGCTCGCGGCGCAATGCATTGAGGAAGGGGTCTTGCAGCGACTGGCCTTTGGACATTGTTGTTCTCCTTATAATTCAAATCTGTGCGCGATCGCGAACCGGAAAAAAGGCGGCGCCGCCGGACCCTATGCATATGGCCTGGCGCGCCCCGATTCAAGGGATTGAAATTCTACACCTTTTTACTCTGCGCTCAAGGGCCGCGGCGCTTCGGCCGACGCCACCGGGTCACCGTGGCTGCGCCAGGAATGCCTTGACGGCCTCCTCACAAACGCTGTGATAGCGCGCGTCGAACGGGTCGACGGCGCGGGCATCGAGGTCGGCGCGCAGCCAGGTCAGCTGGCGCTTGGCCAACTGGCGCGTGGCGAAGATCGCGCGGTCGCGCAGCTGCGTCGCATCGAACTGACCGGCCAGATGCTGCCAGGCCTGACGATAGCCGACGGCGCGCATCGACGGCAGATCGGGCTGCAGGTCACCGCGCGCGCGCAACGCGCGAACTTCGTCGAGAAATCCCTGCTCGAACATCGCGTCCGTGCGTGTCGCGATGCGCACATGGAGTGCCGCGCGATCGGCCGGGACGAGGGCGAGTTTGAGCACGCGATACTCAAATCGCGCCGGCGCTGCGCCCCGCAGCGCCGACAGCGGTTTGCCGGTCAGCGTGATGACTTCGAGCGCGCGCTGGATACGCTGCGCATCGTTCGGCTTGATGCGCGCTGCGGCGGTCGCGTCGAGTTCATGCAAGCGCGCATGCAGTGCCGGCCATCCCTGCGCTTGCGCGCTTTGCGCGATATCGCTGCGCAACGTCGCGTCTGCCGCCGGCAATGCCGACAAACCGTATTGCAGCGCGCGGAAATACAGGCCCGTGCCGCCCACGAGCAACGGCGTGCGGCCCGCCGCGCTGATCGCCTGCATTTCGCGTAGCGCGTCGTCGCGGAATTCCGCAGCCGAATAGGCCTGTGCCGGATCTCGGATGTCGATGAGCCGGTGCGGAAATCGCGCCAGCGTTGCCGCATCGGGTTTGGCGGATCCGATGTCGAGGCCGCGATAGACCAGTGCCGAATCGACGCTGATGAGGTCGAGTGGAAAGCGCTCGACCAGCGCGCACGCCAGCGCCGTCTTGCCTGCGGCAGTCGGTCCCATGAGGAAGATCGCGGGCGGTCGTTGATCGATCGGCATGCCGTCGATTGTAGCCGCGCCGGCCCGGCGTCCGCCTTCAGGTGCGGCTGAGGCTTTTCGGCGCCTTGCGCGCCCAAGCCTGGCGTACCAGTTCATCGACGATCTTGCCCTCGGATTTCGCCAGGTCGACCCGAAGTCCAACGACTTTGCTGCCCCACCATAATTTCTCGACGTACGTTGGGTGCAGGGTCAGTGCGAGTTCGCGTTGCTCCTCGCCGATGAACACATGCAAGTGCTGCCCATCCGGCGGGACGGTGGCGAAGATCTTGCCGCGAACACGGAACGAGGTGTAAGCGAAATGCGGCTGCTCGGTCACTTCGGGCAGCGAAAGTGCGTGCCGGCGAACGCGATCGAGATTCGAAGGCGGACTCTTCATTGGCAGGCCGGACGGCGGCTTTGGAATCGGCCGGATTGGACTCCACAAGTATACCACCCGTCGCGCTCCCGGCGGGCAGCGGAGCGCTCAAGAAAAACAAACTGGCGTCATTCCCGCGCAAGCGGGAATCCATGTTGCTCTAGGTGGAAAAGGCGAGATCAAGATGGATTCCCGCTTGCGCGGGAATGACGACTTTCTTACAACCCGGGTTTACGCGTTTGCTCAGGTTCGCCGGCCGCCGCCGAGCAATAGCACGCCGCCGATGACGATCGCACCGATCCCGGCCCACATCGGAATGTTGACGGTTTCCTTTTCCTTGACCGACAACTCGACCGGGCCGATCTTGGTCTCGTGATTTTCCTTGGTATAGCTGAAGCTGCCGTATGCCAGTCCGAGCGCACCGGCGATGATCAAAACGAGTGCCACCACCTTGATCGCGTTCATTGCTGCCTCCTCATGAAGAAATTGGCGAGCGAATACGCCCTCTGGCCAAATCGCTCGCTGCTCTGAAATTGCTTTGTAATTGTTCAGACGCGCCGGCCTTGCATGAAGCGGATCAGGATTACTACGAGGGCGGCGATCAGCAGGATGTGGATCAAGCCGCCCATCGTGTAGGAGGTCACGAACCCCAACAGCCAAAGCAGCACCAGAACAACCGCAATTGTCTCGAGCATCTTTCTTCTCCCGTTCGCCAGGATCGCGACCAGTCGCAGATTGCCCGCGCAAGGGCGCGAGGAAATCCCATCCGTGCCCGCGTCGACGAGCTTCCGATAAACATACGGATGAGATATCCCCCGCCAACAATCCAGATCGGCGGGCCACCATGCAACGAGGGCAAATTACCGCCGCGCCGATGAACGACGTCTGTACCCGACATTCCACTTTTATATTTGGTTCAGACGAGGCGCGCGCGCGGACGGCGCGCGCGCAATTCCGCGACCGTGAGCCAGCCGCCGAAAATCAGAACGGCGAAACATGGCAGAAGGAACAGCAGTTCTCCCGGTCCGATCGCCGAAGGATTTCCCGCGATCACGATGAAAAGACAGCCTCCGGCCAGGATCGACAGGCACAGTCCGCCGAGCCAGCGCACGCCTTCGATCACGCCGAGCGCAGCAACAGCGACGATCCCGGCGGTAAAGCCCAGTAAGCCCCATGGCATCAACCACAAGGCATGGGATAACAGCGATGTAAGAAACGACGCGAGCGATCCGCTGGCAATCGCGTCGCCGAGGATCAGGAACCACGCTGCGAGCAGGAGGTACGGCAGCAACATGATCGTGCAGAGGAGATGTAGAGCTCCGCGCATTCGCCTGCACCTTTCGGAAAGGCCAAAATATTTCGTCATTCCCGCGAAAGCGGGACTGCGTCCCGCTTTCGCGGGAATGACGGCAATTTTTCCTAGTTGGCTTTCCTAGTTGGCGCCCCCAGTTGGTTTCGGCGGATCGTTCCAGATATCCGCGACACAACGCCATTGCCCGTCCGCATCCTTTCGCCACACCGTCAACGCGCGACCGGGCAGTTTCAGCGGCGTGCCATCGGGGCCGGTAACGGTCATGTCGTTCATGGCGCGCATATAGGCGAGCTTGCCGTCCGGCGAAAATTCCGGCGGTTCGGACTTCCACTGGATGTGGAATCCGGGAATCGCGAAGCTGCTGGCAACGAACGCCCGGATCGCGACCTTGCCTTGCACGACCGGCTGGCCCTGCGGAATGACTACGGCGTCGTCGGCCCAATACGATGCCGCCTTGTCGACGTCCTTGCCCGCGGACGCAACTTCAGACCACTCGGCATCGCGCTGCAGCAGCTTCTGCTGCTCTGCCACGCGATCGAAAGGCACAGGACCGCAGCCGGCCGTCGCAACGGTTACGACGACGATGGAACAGAAACGCACGGGTGTCATTGCGCATTCTCCTCGACGTTCGATCAGGAACCTTTCAACTCGACGGCGATGATGTGCAATTCGCCGTCGCCGATGTTCTTTACGAAGTGCGGCTGTAGCGGGCCGGCCCACAAGGCGCTGCCGATCGCGGGCTTCATTCCCTGGGCACGCGAATCGAGAATGGCGTTGCCGTCCGCGTCATGCCGAATGAAATCGCTCCAGCCCAGCACATACAGCACGGCGGGCCAGCAATGCGTGTGTACGGGCGTGCTCTCGCCGGGCCCGAGGCGCGTGTCGAGCACCCTGATCCGTTCGTTTTCGAGCAGGACCTCGTGGTGATCGGGCGCCGCCGTCATCGCATCCAATGCGTGGTGCGCATCAAGTGCATCGGGTGGCCGACTCGAAGCGTCGTCGCTTTCGCCCATCACGCAGCCACTCCCCTAGCCGGCAACATGGGCGCAACGATACACTTTTTGTCGGGCGCGTGAGCGCCAGCTCGATCGTCAACCGGCCGGCAATCGTTGAACCGCTTGCGGATCCTCGCGTCGTTCGGCGTACCACAGATCCTTGCCGTCCCGCTGCTTCAGGACCCGGGAGCCGCCCAATGCGAATCGACCGAGCAGCGGCAGGATCTCGCGGAACGAATGCGTGCGCAGTTTCCGGCCGGACGTCGTGACCGCGTGACGCAGGACGACGAACCTGCCCTGGCGCTTGAGCGCGCGGCTCAAGACCAGTTCCTCGGCACAATAGAACGCCTCGTCGAAACCGCCAACCGCATCGAACGCAGCGCGCGTACAGAACACGAAGCATCCGGCCGCCCATCGCGTTGCCCGGAACAAGCGCACCAGGACCGGCAGCAGCAGTCTTCCGTAGAGCGGAACCGCGCCTTCGAATGCGACCGCGGCACCGCCGCCGACGGCGCCGTCGCGCAAGGCGTCCACGGCCGCGCGAACGACCGCTTCGTTCACGAACGTGTCCGCGTCGACGAAGATCAGCAGTTCGCCCAGCGCGGCGCGCGCTCCGGAATTGCGCGTCGCGGCGATCTGACGGTGTGCGACGCTGACGAGGCGGACGCCGTGGCGCGCGGCGATCAACGCTGTGTCGTCGGTCGATGCATCATCGACGACGACGATTTCATAGCCTTCGCCCACGGCCCGCGCGGCCAGATGCAGGGCGTCGAGCGTTGCGCCGAGCAGCAGCGCTTCGTTGTAGGCGGGGACGATGAACGAGATCATGGTTGCGCAGCATGCCACACGTGTCCGGGCATTGGCTGCCTGCGCCGGAGGGCGGCGCGCAATTGGGCGTCGCCGTCATGGTATAAATCAGGTATCGATCGGCACGGCTTCGACTGACAAGGCGGCATGCCCATGGCCACGCAACCCGAAATCCGCAACCTCGCGCTGTTCTGCGATTTCGAGAACGTCGCGCTCGGCGTGCGCGAGGCGCGCTACGCGCAGTTCGACATCAACAAGGTGCTCGAGAGGCTTCTGCTCAAGGGCAGCATCGTCGTCAAGAAGGCGTACTGCGACTGGGAGCGCTACAAGGAATTCCGCGCGGCGATGCACTACGCGTCGTTCGAACTGATCGAGGTCCCGCACGTCAGCCAGTCCGGCAAGAACTCGGCCGACATCCGCATGGTCGTCGACGCGCTCGACCTGTGCTACACGAAGTCCCACGTCGATACGTTCGTGATCATCAGTGGCGATTCGGATTTTTCCCCGCTCGTCAGCAAGCTGCGCGAGAACAACAAGACCGTGATCGGCGTCGGCGTGAAGAGCTCGACTTCTCAGTTGCTGATCGCGAACTGCGACGAGTTCATCTATTACGACGATCTGGTGCGCGCGCAGAAGGCGCGGACCGCGCCTCAGAAAAAGCCGGAAGCGAAACCGGCGGAGAAGAAGGAAAGCAAGGCCGTACAAACGGCGGCACCTTCCGATGCGAAACCGGCGAAGGCCGCCAAGGGACAAAAGGTTGCAAAATCCGAGGCCGACAAGAAGCAGGAGGCTTTCGACCTCGTGCTCGAAACGGTCGAAGCGCTGATCAGCGAGCGCGGCGAAGATGAAAAGGTCTGGGGCTCCATGGTCAAGCAGGCCCTGAAGCGCCGCAATCCGGGGTTCAACGAAAGCTACTACGGCTTCAAGTCATTCAATGCGCTGCTCGAAGAAGCCAAGGCCCGGCACGTGCTCGAACTCGAGCGCGACGAGAAGTCCGGCGGCTATCTGGTCCGAGGCATCGCCGCCGAGCGCTAGCCGCTTGCAGCCCGGCTGCAAAAACGGCAGCGGAAGTTGCTGGCTGTCAATGGCGCGGCGCTCTGCCCGCCCGTGCCGCAAGACGCGCTAGCGGATCGTCCTGTACACGCGCCACGCCCAGAAACACATCGCGGCGGCGAGAGCGGTCACAGCGATGTATTCGGGCCGGGCGGCCAGTTGCGCCCCTTCTTCGACCGCTCGCCATACGTGCACGACTACGAGCAGGGCGAACAGGCTACCGGTAACGACGACATAGGATTTCATCGGTCCTCCACGTTTGCTCTCACGAGTAAAGCTCATGGTGCTGCACTGTCGGCTCGAATTCGAGCAGGAAGGCAGAATCCTCCGGATAGTATTTCGCGCGGGCGATGTCCCTGCCGGCAAACGCCTCGATCGCCCGCTGCGATTCCCAGTGCGTGATCGTCAGAAAATGCGTGACGTCCCCTTCCTCGCAACGCAGGATGTAGGCGGCAATATTGCCAGGAGTACTTCGATAGTCGGGCAATGCCCGGCGTTGCAGAAAGTCCAGGTACTCGTCGGCCTTTGCCTTGCTGGTGCGGCCGTGCCAGATGCGAGCGATCATGCAGCCCTCCGTCCTGCCCGCGGCGACATGCGCGGCCGCCGCGGGCGAAACTTCATCAGATCCGGCTGCGACGTTCGCCTGACCCGGCCGGGTGCGTGTTCGCTACCGCGGTCGAGAACACTCAGGTCGAACTGCTCAGCCAGGTGAGCGCCTCGGATTCGTCGACAAACGCCTTTACCCAGTAGCCACGGTTTAAGGCAACGGCCTCGACGTACTTCAGCATTGGATTGCCGCTCGCGCCGAGAAAGGCAATGCGAGAGGTCTTGTCGATTCCCAGCGTCGGACCTTCTTCCGCGTGCCGGATCGTGCCTATATGGTAATCACGATAGTTGGCTTCGCGGATGTCGAAGAACAGCGACTTGCATTGCGTTTCGGCCGCGACGACAGCCACATTGCGAAGCATTTCGGTGGTCGCGGAGTATTCCACGTCGCCGCGATAGGTAACCCGGACGAACCCCGCTTCCTTGGTGATTTGAATGTTCCGGTCCATGTGCTCTCTCAGCCCGCTGCGTGGGTGCGCACCATCAGTTCGCATGCAACCCCGGTGAAGCGAATAATACAGAATGAAGGCGTCACCGGAGCAAGGAATTAGATGCCCGTCATGAAAGACGCGTCGATCCGGACTGACTGTCGCGTACCACGAGTGCGTCCTGCGCGATAGTCGGGCCGCGCAGGATGAGAACCGAAACGGTTGCGATGATCATCTGATGGCTGACGTCTCAGCGCGCGGCGTAGAGATTCGCGACGGCGACCACGCCGGTCCCGGAAAATACCGGTACGACAATGCGCTGATAGTCCGGACCTTCAAACTCGTCGAGTCGCGCCCAATGCCGCGGAAGGTCATCGGAGACGAACATCTCTACGGGGACCGCAGGGCCCGAAGGCGGACCAGCGCAGCGCCGGATAGCCCAGGCCGGCGCCCCAGCCGCGATCGGCCAGATCACCGCGGACCGTGCAGCCCGAATTCCATTCGCCGCGAAGATCCCGCAGCTGATGATGATTCTTGCGCCCCGGCGCCAGCGAGCCGTACACGGCGAGCCGATGCTGCGGCGAAAATCGCGTGGAAAATTGCGCTTCGAGTTGCATTAGCCGCGCCGATGCACCGCCCGCGCGCAGTGCGTTGACCTCGAGCAGAGCTTCGAGGTCGGCATCGCGAAAATCGCTTGATGGGTTCAACTGATTCAGCTCGCGCCAGCCGGTCGATCGCGCCACGCCTGCATGACGTACGCAGATCGTGCACCGGCGCGGTGGATGGGGTCAATTGGGGCATTCCGGCACCAGCGTTTCTCCACGGAAGGCTCGGGGAGGCGGCGGTACCTCGACAAAGTTCACGGCACGCGCAGGTCATCAAACCGCAACAAACCGTTCCTAGCATGACAAGGCTTGCGCATCCTCACCCACCGGAAGGAAAACACGGCATGAAGACTTCGCTGATCGCAACTACATTCTTCGGCGCTGCACTGACCACGGCCGCTGCCCTGGCCAACGAACCGTTTTGGCTTTTTCCAAACCTCGAAGACACGCCGCCGATCACGATCGCCGTGTTCGGCGACTGGCCCTACTCGCAGTTGTTGCTCGACAATGCCGCGCTGCTGACCGGATCGGTCAACGCCGACGCGGATGTGAGCTTGGTCGTGCATGTCGGCGACATCCATTCCGGCAGCATGCCCTGTACCAGCGCAGACATCCTGCCGGCGATCGCGACGGCGGTTCCAGGCTGGAACCAGAAGATCTATTTCCAGTTCCAGCAATTCACGAAGCCGGTTGTATACACACCCGGCGACAACGAGTGGAGCGACTGCCACAAAACGAAACAGTTGAGCGCAGGTGCTCCGCTCAAGGAGCTTGCGGCTGTGCGCAGCCTGTTTTTCGCGCGGGCCGGCCATTCCCTCGGAGTGTCCGACAAGGCCGTGCTCAGCCAGGCGCAATTTTCCCGATCCGGCTCATCCGGACGACGCCGCCTATGTCGAGAACGTGATGTGGATGGACGGCAAGGTAGCGTTTGCGACATTCAACATGCCGGGCGGCTCGAACAACGACACCGCGCCGTGGTCGGCGCCATTCGCCGATCCTGCCGCGCAGGCAGCCGAAGTTTCCGCCAGGAGTGGCGCGAACCTGCGCTGGCTGCAGAGCACCTTCGACGTCGCGCAGGAAAACAAGGCGCGTGCAGTCGTCATAATCCTGCAGGCGGACATGTGGGACCCGGCGGCCCTCGTCTCGGTCGGCGGCTCGGGCCTCGACCGGTACACGCCGTTCGTGCAGGAACTGGCTGACCTGACGACGAACTTCGGCGGCCCCGTGTTGTTGCTCAACGGCGACACGCACCTGTACTTCGCGGACCATCCACTGGAAAATCCGGCCAGCGATACGGGCGTGATCCATCACACGCAGCCGGTGCCGAATCTCACGCGCATCGTCGTACAGGGTTCGACCAATGCACCTGCGGAGTGGCTGCGTCTGACAATCGATACGCGCAAGCCGCAACCGTTCACCTGGACGAACGTGGCCTACTGCAAGGATCCGCTGACGAGTTGTCAGTAACACGCGCCGGCATCCGCGCGCGCAACGGCGCGCGGATGCTGTTCTCAGCGCACCTCGGCCGCAACCGATATCGAGAAGTCGGCGCTCACCGTCGCTTTGATCGTATTGACGTTGTCATTCTCGATCGTGCCGTCGAGCGTTCCGGAGTAGCGCTGGCCGTCGACCGCGAACGCGACCTTGACCGCCGTTTCAACCCTCGGATGGATACGGACGAGTTCGCTGCCGCCGGCCCGGATCCTGCCGACCGATTCGGAAAAGCCCTTGCCGGAAACGACGACCTCGGTCAGGTCCGAAGACGACTGGTTTTCGATGCTGACGGGGACGCCCGAAATGCACCCTGACAGCAGTGCGGCACCGACGACGATCGGGAAAATTCGCCAGTTCATGTCTTGCCACGTCCAATTGCGATGAGTCTGCGCGCGACCGCCCGGCGAGGCGTCCGCCAGATGAAAGCACGATCCCCGGCAAGGCCGCAACGGGTCGCCCGTGGCCTGCGCCGGCCTCCCGCTGCGAACACGCCTTATAATGCGCGCCGCAACCGGAGATTCAACATGCAGCAGACGATGAAGGCGCTGGTCAAGCGTGAGGCCGCCAAGGGCATCTGGATGGAGCAGGTGCCGCTGCCCGAGATCGGCCCGAACGAGGTGCTGGTCAAGCTCGAGAAGACCGCGATCTGCGGCACCGACCTGCACATCTACAAGTGGGACGAGTGGTCGCAGCGCGTGATCAAGCCCGGGCTGGTCATCGGCCACGAGTTCGTCGGCCGCATCGTCGACATGGGACCCGGCGTGCGCGGGTATACATTAGGACAACGCGTGTCGGCCGAAGGCCACATCGTCTGCGGCGTGTGCCGCAACTGCCGCGCCGGCAAGCAGCACCTGTGTCCGAACACGGTCGGTATCGGCGTCAACCGCGCCGGTGCGTTCGCCGAGTACATCGCGATGCCGTCGTCGAACCTGTGGCCGATCCCGGACCAGATTCCGTCCGAGTTGGCCGCGTTCTTCGATCCGTACGGCAACGCCGCGCACTGCGCGCTCGAATTCGACCTGATCGGCGAGGACGTGCTGATCACCGGCGCCGGCCCGATCGGGATCATCGCCGCAGGCATCGCCAAGCACGTCGGCGCGCGCAACGTCGTCGTCACCGACGTCAACGACTACCGCTTGAAGCTCGCCGCCGACATGGGCGCGACGCGTGTCGTCAACGTCTCGAAGCAGTCCGTGCGCGATGTCGTCAAGGACCTGCACATGGAAGGCTTCGACATCGGCCTGGAGATGTCCGGCAACCAGCGCGCGTTCAACGACATGCTCGACTGCATGTACCACGGCGGCAAGATAGCGCTGCTTGGCCTGCTGCCGAACGGCGCCGGCATCGACTGGGACAAAGTCATCTTCAAGGGCCTCGTGCTGCACGGCATCTACGGCCGGCGCATGTACGAGACCTGGTACAAGATGACGCAGATGATCCTCACCGGCTTCCCGCTCGGCAAGGTGCTGACGCACCAGATCCACATCGACGACTTCCAGCGCGGATTCGACCTGATGGAATCGGGCAACTGCGGAAAGGTGGTCTGTTCGTGGAATTGAGGAATCGCGTTCTGTTCAGGAACTATTGGCGACGCGTTCCCTAGATTGCGCGCGTGCTCCCCTTCCGCGGAACAAAATCTCAGCCGTTCGCGTTGAGCGTAGCGCAGCGAAGTCGAAACGCAGGGATCGTGAGGCCACGGTGCCCTTCGACTTCGCCGCTACGCGGCTACGCTCAGGGCAAACGGAGCGAGCGGACCGCTCGACACCTCCTTCGCTTCGCGGCGATCCTTTCATGCGGGATTGCGCTTGCATGCGCTACCTTTTCACCCGCGTCGGCGGCATGCTCGGTCGAGTGTGCGCAGGAAGCCGAGCCCTACCTCAATGCCACGGCGCTCGTGCAGCCCTCCCTGCTCAGCGGCCCGAACTTCAAGGTGGTTCCCGAAGTCCGGGTTCGCGGCTACATGGCGCATTTCCTCATCGACACGCCGTACGGGCCGCTGACCGCCGACAGCGCCGACCTGCTCGCCGTGCGCGTGTCGGAGATTCCCGCACTCGAAGCACTCGATCGCGCGAGCAAGTCCGACGCGTTCGCGCATGCACTGGCCGAGCGCGGTCGCAAGACAGGCGCGGCGATCGCGAACGTCGTGGAGCATCCGATCGACAGCGTCACCGGACTGCCCGCGGGTGTCGTGCGCTATCTGCGCAAGCAGATCGACACCTGGAGCGGGCGCGCGCAATCGCTCGCCGACCAGACGGCACGCCATGCCGAGAATCGCGGCGACCCGTTTCGCGCGCCGGATGGACCGATGACCGCCGGACGGGATCATGCGATCGATGACCCGCCGCAGCACGAACAAAAGCAGAGCCGCGCATGGTATGCGCGCGCGGGCAGCGAAGCCGGACGCGAGACCAAGCGCTACCTGAAGTACAGCCAGGAACGCCGGGAAATGGCCAAGTATCTCGGCGTCGATCCGAATTCCACGAATCCGATCCTCAACGAAATGCTCGATGCGCTGGCCTGGGCCGCGGTCGGCGGCAATTTCTCGGCCGGTGAAGCGCTCGGCGCCGTGACCGGCACTGCCGCCACGGTGATCTCGGACAGCGGCAAGATCAACCAGTTCGTGCTGGAGCAGGACCCCGAGCAGTTGCGCGAGACCATCCATAAGCGTCTGCTGAAATACTGCAGCGACGACGATTCGATCCGCTCGTTCCTGCGCCGCGGCGCATTTACCGACACGCTGCGCATCTCGTTGACGGAATCGATCGAAAAGCTCGAAGTCACCGACAGCTGCAACGCCTTGATCGAACTGGCCGCGACGACGCGCGCGGAAGTCGAAGCGCGCTACCTGACAGACGCGCTGAAACTGGTCCGGCGCCATGTGCCGGCTCCGGCCGGAGGCAAGTTGCTGGTGATCGGCGCCGCGCTCGCCTGGCGAAGCCCGGACGGCGGCATCGTGTTGCCGCTACCGGTCGACTACCTGACCTGGAGTCACGATATCGGTGATTTTTTCGACCAGAGCGAATTTGCCGTCAGGAACAAGACCGTCCTGATCGCCGGCGAAGCATCGATGACGATGCAGCGAAAGCTGACCGATCGCGGCTGGAATCTCGTTTTGCGCGCACCGTACGAAGGCGCACCGGCCTATTCGCGCAACGAATTCGCGGCTGGGGGGCACTGAGCGCGACGGACCTGCGCCATCACGGCCTGGCCGCGAAGGCACTCCAGCCGCCTACCGCGACTACCACGGCGGCTACGAGGTCGCACCCGGTGTCGTAGTCATCGTCACCACGACGGGCCAGCACCTGCACTGGCAGCTGAAGGACAACGCGAGACCCAAGAAGGCGACTACGTGCCGCGCTCGCAGAACCGCTTCTTCGTGCCCGAATACGACGTCGAAATCACCTTCGTGCGCAACGAGCACGGCACGGTCGACCATCAACTCGACAGCCACGGAAAGTTGTTCAGAAAGATCCACGCCGGCCAGGCCTGCCGCTTCGCGCCGAGCGCTGCGGGCAATACCGGTCGTTCCCCGTCAGAGCTGAGTTGCCGGTTGCGCTAAAATGCGCGCCTCCGCTCCGAGGATGCCTGCCATGGATTATGCCGCGCGCGATCGCCTTGCCGCCGAACTCGATTCGATTCGTGAGCAAGGCCTGTACAAGACCGAGCGCATCATCACGACGCCGCAGTCGTCCGCGATCCGCACGACCGAAGGCCGCGAAGTATTGAACTTCTGTGCGAACAACTATCTCGGCCTGGCCGATCATCCCGATATCATCGCCGCGGCAAAGCATGCGCTGGATACGCACGGCTTCGGCCTCGCGTCGGTGCGCTTCATCTGCGGCACGCAGGACCTGCACAAGCAGCTCGAAGCGGTAATCGCGAAATTCTTTGGCACGGATGACGCGATTCTCTACACGAGTTGCTTCGACGCGAACGGCGGCCTGTTCGAGACGATCCTCAACGAAAACGATGCGGTGATTTCCGATGCGTTGAACCACGCGTCGATCATCGACGGCATCCGCCTGTGCAAGGCCGAGCGGCGGCGCTACGCGAACGGCGACATGGCCGAGCTCGAAAAGCACCTGCAGGAAACCCGGGGCAAGCGCACGCGCATGATCGCAACGGATGGCGTGTTCTCGATGGACGGCTACATCGCCAAGCTCGACGAGATCGTCAAGCTCAAGGAAAAGTACGGCGCGCTGCTGATGGTCGACGACTCGCACGCGACCGGTTTCGTCGGCCCGACCGGGCGCGGTTCGGCCGAACTGCACGGCGTGCTCGACAAAGTGGATATTTTCACGTCGACGCTCGGCAAGGCACTTGGAGGCGGCTCCGGCGGTTTCACGACCGGACGCCAGGAGATCATCGACCTCCTGCGCCAGCGCTCGCGCCCGTACCTGTTCTCCAACACACTGCCGCCGCCGCTCGTCGCGGCGTCGATCAAGGTGTTCGAGATGCTCAGCGCCAGCACCGCGTTGCGCGACAAGGTCAACGACAACGCGCTGTACTTCCGCAAGCGCATGACCGACGCTGGCTTCGACATCAAGCCGGGCACCCACCCGATCGCGCCAGTCATGCTGTACGACGCGAAGCTTGCACAGCAGTTCGCAAAGGAACTGCTCGACGAAGGCATCTATGTCATCGGCTTCTTCTTCCCGGTCGTACCGCAGGGGCAGTCGCGCATACGCACGCAGATGAGCGCCGCGCATACGCATGCGCAAATCGATCGCCTGGTCGAGGCGTTCGTGAAGGTCGGGAAGAAGCTCGGCGTCGTCAAGTAGGAACGGTCTGGCGGACTCGTTCCCGGCGGCGCAGCAGGCCGCGAGCGCAACGCAACGAGGCAGCGCCCTCAGAATGCGCGGGTTCCTGCCGACAACCGCGCGCCGTAATCGTGAGCGGCAATCTTTGAAGTATCAAGTGAGCCGCGCAGAAATTTCCGCGCCGCGTACTTCGACCGCTGCTTGCCGAAAGGACCAAGGCCATGAACGCTTACCGACTCACCATCTTTGCATTCGCTGCAGTTGCCAGCGCAACGTCCGCACGAGCGCTTGAACAGCCGGCTGCGCAGATCCAGCTACGTTGTCCGGACCGCACTCCGCGCATGAGCGACATCTCCCTTGCCGTAGAGCAAGGCCACTATGCGGCAACGCGGGCCGAGCGCAATCGCATGCTCGAACGCGCACGCAGCGTGTGCGCAGCCGGACTGTCCGTGGTGTCGTTGATTCCGCCAACCGACATCCGCTTCATGGACGACGGCACGCGGATTTCCGACACCAAGGACTGATCCATCGGGGACACCCGATCCGCGATCTGCTTGACTGACGCCGATGCATCGCCGTGTGACCCGGTGGGCGTAAGCCCACCGCATTGTGAGTGCGTGGACCCGCGTGACGGCTCGCAACCCGGTGCCGTGGAATGCATTGCCAGGCACTCGTACAAAGGCAGGCCAAGGGGAGCCGCCCGTAGATCTGCCGCGACATGGGCTCAACGATTCCCGCGTCGACGGGCCGGTCGAGCTATCCGGATCCGCTGACGACGCACACGCGAACGAGCGGCTACGCCTCGCGTCGATTGCCGACTGCGTCGCGCACCGGGGCGCGTGCGAAGTCCGATCGATCGAACGGCTCAGCCTGCTCCTGTTTGGACGCCTGAACACCCATGTTTTGCAGCGCCGTCTTGGGCGGGCGCGAGCGCAAACGAAACAAAAATGTTTGCGAGTCGTGGAGAGTTTCTTAAGATTTTATTGCAAGCGAAACGGCCGCTGAACGCCGTCGTGGTGAAGTCGCGGAGTCGTGAACCAAGGAGGGCACTTGGGGGATTGACGTTTGCGGTTGCTGCGCGCGTCGGGGGCCGCGCACGAGCGCTGAAGGTCCCCACATGAATTGGAGGAAAAGACTTATGAACGTACAAACTCGCATCATGCGGCGCATCGGTGCGCCGTTCGCCCTCGCGCTCGCGCTCGGTGTCACGGCGAATGCGCATGCCGACAACGGCTATCAAGTACAGATTCTCGTGTCCGACGGAATCGTCGCGGCTAAAAACCCGACCCCCGACCCGAATCTGATCAACGCCTGGGGCCTGGCTTTCTCGGCTACCAGTCCGGCTTGGGTCGCCGACAACGGCATGGGATTATCGACGGTCTATAACGGCAACGGAGACATTCTGCCGCTGGTCGTCCAGATTCCCTCGCCGTCCGCTCTGACCGGCGGCACACCGACCGGTATCGTTGCCAATGTATCGACCGCGGCGACAAGTTTCCCCGTGACGGGTGCAGCCAGCAGATTCATCTTTTCCACGGAAGACGGAATAATCGCCGGCTGGCCCGGTACTGGCACGCAGGCGGTCGTCGCTGTGGACAACTCGGTGAATACGCTTGGCTCGGACCATGCGATATACAAGGGCATCGCCTTGAGCGCGGGAGGCAGCGGACAGCTTCTCTACGCGTCCGATTTCCACAACGGCCGCGTCGACGTTTTCAACAATACTTTCGCGCCGGCGACACTGCCGGCGGGCGCATTTACCGACCCGAACCTGCCGCCCGGCTACGCGCCGTTCGGCATCCAGGCAATCAGCGGCAACATCTACGTGACCTATGCCAAGCAGGTTCCCGGGAGCAACGACGAAGCCCACGGCAAAGGCCTCGGCGTTGTCGACGTCTACGATCCGAACGGCGTGCTGCTGAGTCGCGTTGCGACGCATGGCAGCCTCAACGCACCGTGGGGCATCGCGATGGCGCCGGCCGGATTCGGCAAGTTCAGAAACAGTCTGCTGATCGGCAACTTCGGTGACGGCTCGATCAACGCCTACGATCCGGAAACCAATGAGTCGCTCGGCCAACTGCGCGGGCAAGACGGCAAGGCGATAAAGATCGACGGACTGTGGGCCTTGGAATTCGGCAATGGTTTCAACAGCCAGCCGGTCAACACGCTGTTCTTTACTGCCGGACCGAACGATGAGGGCGACGGAGTTTTTGGGCGCATCGATCCGCCTGCGCCGAGCGGGCACAACGGCAGCGGCGACGACCAGGGCGACAACAACCAAGGCGGCGGCGACTGAAGCGCCGCGCAAGCCTTCAGGCAAAACGAACGTGTGGCCGCCTGCGTGCGGCCACACGCTATTTCGCCGTACGCAACGCCAACGCCGAGGCCAGCAGCAATCCGCCGAGCACGACGAACAGCCAGAAGAATGGCTTGGCAGTGTAGGCAACGGTCGCGGCGCCGGCGATGACGTAGAAAACCCCGATCAATGCTGGCGCAAAATACCCATCGCGCGCGCCGCCGCGGATGCGCCACCAGTTCCACACGCAGATCGCGCCAAGCACGAACATGCAGCCGCTGCAGAAATGCCAGACGGCGATAACGGTCGACACCGTTGCGGCATCGAGCGCGGGAGCCTTGGCGAACTCCTCCGCCAGACGCCTGGCATTCGAATCATGGCCGAATGCGCCGAGCGCAATGGCGAGGCTGGTCAACAGGAACACGATCGATGCGATCTTGCGCGCCATACGGATGTCTCCCGACCACGCCACTGCGTAAGAACGGACACGGATAACTTACACGGAATTCGCGGCGACTCCAAACGCCCCTGCTCGAAGACCGCCGCTGAAATCACGTCGCTCGGGTCGAACCCGATCGGGCCGACATTCCGCGCCTGCACGTCGTCATCCGCGACGTCGATCGCGCAACACGGGCCATGTGCCCGTCAGCGGTTACTGGTCGCGGCCGAGGGTGTACAACGCGGTCGACGGCGCGGTAAGGTTGGGGACCACCGTTCGAGATCCGCAAGCTCAACATGTTCAGCCGCGCCATCGTCCGTCCGCCCGCTGCCAACCTAGGATCCGGACTCACCAGTGCCGCGCTGGGCAAGCCCGATATCGGTCTGGCGCTTCATCAGCATGAGCTCTACCGTGCGGCGCTGGAGCAGTGCGACCTCACTCTGACGCAGTTGCCGCCGGATGCGGATTTTCCGGATTCCACGTTCGTCGAAGATGCGGCGATCGTTACTCCGTTCATCGCAATCCTGACGCGGCCAGGCGCGCCGAGTCGCCAGGGCGAAGTCGCCGGCATTGGCGCGACGCTGCCGCAGTTCTATTCGTCGGTGCATTCGATCGTCGCGCCGGGCACGGTCGACGGCGGGGACATCTGCCAGGCCGGCGATCACTTCTTCATCGGCATTTCCGAGCGCACGAACGAAGCCGGCGCGCGGCAGCTTGCTGCGATTCTCGCCGAAGAAGGCTACACCTACGTAACCGTCGACATTCGTGGCATCGAAGGCATCCTGCATCTGAAGAGCGGCATCTCTTATCTCGGCGACGGGCGCCTGGTGCTGATCGATGCACTGGCCAGGCACGCAACGTTTCGCGATTACGAAATCATCCGCGTCGATCGCGAAGAAAACTACGCGGCGAACTGCCTGCGAGTCAACGATCAGGTGATCCTCGCGGCCGGATTCCCGCGGTTCGAGTCGGCGGTGCGCGCACTGGGTTATCCTGTCATCGCGCTGGATATGTCCGAGTTCCGCAAGATGGACGGCGCGCTGACTTGTCTCTCGCTGCGATTCTAAAAGGGGTACATCGATGTCGAACGAATTCGGCCGCAGGGAATTCCTGATTGCCGGCGGCGCACTCGCCGGGCTGGCAGCTTTGCCCGCGGCCACGTTCGGCGCTGGCGCGAGTGATACGCCGCGCTGGGGCGGATACGCCAACGCCACCGTCATCGACGCGTGCGGCAGTCCCGGGCGCTCGAGCACCGGTCCGGAAAGACTGCCGCTCGACGCCGGGGAACTGGCCGACATCCGTGCGTCCGGCCTCGCGGCGATGAACTTCACGGTCGGCAGCGTCGGCAGCTATGCGAACGACTTCGATGAAACAATCAGCAATATCGCCCACTGGGACCGCGAGATCGCCGCGCACCCGGATCTGCTCATGAAGCTCACGCGCGGCGCACAGATCGACGAGGCCAAGCGCGCGGGCCGACTGGGCATCATCTACGGATTCCAGGACACGACGATGTACGGCGAGAACCTCGACCGCTTCGACGAGTTCCACAACTTCGGCGTGCGTATCGTGCAGCTCACGTACAACCGCCGCAACCTAATGGGCGACGGATGCCTGGAGCCGGGCAATGCCGGCCTGAGCAAGCTCGGGCGTTCGATGGTCGAGAAGATGAATGCGCGCGGCGTGCTTCTGGACCTCAGCCACTGTGGACAGCGCACGACGCGAGAAGGTATCGAAGCGTCGACCAAGCCGGTCGCGATCACGCATTCGGGCTGCATCGGGCTGACCTCCGACATGCCACGCAACAAGCGCGACGAGGAATTGCGCCTGCTCGCCGAGCGCGGCGGCGTGATCGGCATCTACGTCATGCCGTATTTGCGCAGTTCAGGCCAGGTCATGGCCGACGACGTGGTCAAGCACATCGACTACGCGGTGAATATCTGCGGCGAGGATCACGTCGGCATCGGCACCGACGGAACGACCTCGGCGGTCGACGCGACGCCCGAATACAAGAAGAAGTTTGCCGACGAGATCGCCGAACGGCAGAAGCGCGGCATATCCGCTCCCGGCGAGCGCGCCGACTCATTCACGTTCGCACCGGACCTCAACACGCCCCACCGCTTCGAAAAAATTGCCTGGCTGCTGTCGCAACGCGGCTACAGCGACGCGCGTGTCGAGAAGGTGCTCGGCGGCAACTTCGCGCGGTTGTTTCGCGAGGTGATTGTGTAACTGCGATGTAGGCGCAGTCCAGGGGAAATCTCTTTTGCTCGTCATCCCGGCGAAAGCCGGGATCCAGCTTTTCGGCGGCGGAGTAATAGAGCTGGATCCCGGCTTTCGCCGGGATGACGCCCAACTTTTTTAGACGTTTTGCGGTTCTGCTGGAATCAACCGAGGCCGAGTCCAAACGCGCGCCCGACAAACCACACTCCAGCGACCAACGCGATCGCCGACGAGCCGCCGACGAGAACCCCGGGGCGGTAGAACCATGCCTGGCGCAACAGGTAGATCATCGGCACGACAGCCAGCACGACCGTCAGCTGGCCGATCTCGACGCCGACATTGAACCCGGCCAGTGCGAGCGCGAGTGCGCCGCGTGGCAGACCCAGATCGTTGAGCACGCTGGCGAAGCCAAAGCCATGAACCAGGCCGAAGCAGAACGCGAGCACCCAGCCGCGCCGCGTGACGACCGGCCAGATATTGTTCAGCGCAGCGAGCAGCACGGACAGCGCGATGCCGGACTCGACGAGGCGCGAAGGCAGGCCTATCACGTCGAGAGCCGCCAGGGTCAACGTGATCGAGTGCGACACGGTGAATGCCGTCACGACGGCAAGCACGCCGAGAAGCGCCGAGCGCAGCGAAGCCACCGGCATCCACGCGCGCTCACGACGGATCAGCACGGCCGGCAACAGCAAAGAGATCAAAAACAGCATGTGGTCGTAACCGATCCAGATGTGGTGCATGCCGTCGCCGACAAACTGCGCGAACGTGTTCCAGCGGGAAGCTTGCGCCAGATCGAACTGCTGCGCGGGCTGTTCCGGCGAGAGCACGGCGCTGCGAGACGCGCCGTCGACGTCGAGCCGCAGCAATCCGCGGTGACCCGGATCGATGTCGAACAGCATGCGGTAATCGACTCCGATGCTCACGGGAGCCGTCGGACACTGTGCGGTGAACCGCAGGACCGCGTAGGCGCCGTCGCTGTGATCGTCGACGAGCAGTTCGCGGCGCTCCAACTCGCACTTCGCGCCAGTACTGGAAAGCGCAAGTCGCTGCAGCGCGTAGGCGAACAACTCGTTTTCGCGGCCACGCACTTCACCCCAGGTGATCTTTCCGTCGCGATCGGCGTCGAGATTGACGGCAAGGTCCAGGTCGCGCAGCGCGATATCCCACTGCCCGCGAATTTGCGCATCGCCCGAATTCGTCGATAGCACGAGATAGCTGTCGCTAGGCTTGTGCGCCGAAGCCGTGCACGCAATCAGCGATAGGAACAGGCAGAGGCACGCACGAGTCACAGTTTCGCTCCACTTTTGGCCTGCCGTGCCTGCTTCGCCAGCAGGAGCAACTGCGGCGTCTCGATGCCCGTGTCGTGCAGCCAATCGAGCGCCGGCTGTGCGGCCTGCGCATCGCCGACGGCGATTGCGCATTCGAGCAGGATGCGGGCATCCGCCGGCTCGCGCTGCACGGCAAAGTTGCTTCGCGCAAGTCCCAGTGCACGTGGCGCATCGTGCTGCACCACGAGGGCGAAACGCGCCTGTTCGCGCAGATGCGTCTGATCGCCGCGCGCGCGCGCTTCGGCGAAGCGTTGCGAGAGAGCCTCGCGCAGCGCGGCCGCGTCGGAGTCGGCGTTGCGTTGTGCGGCAATGGTCACGCGCAACAACGTGGCATCCGCCTGGGTGGCGTCCGCGCCGAGCAAGGCACGCACTTCGCGCGGCCGATTCTGATCGAGCAGCAAGTCGGCGTATGCGGCGCGGGTGTAGACGTCGTCCGGTGCCAGCGTCAGCGACTGCTTGAATGCGGCTTCGGCCGATTCAGGTTCACCGAGGCGCGCGCGCGTCTCCGCCAATGTCGTCCAGGCCCAGGCACGCTCGGACGCGGAAGCGCCGGTCGGTTCGGTCAGCGCTTGCGCGAGCAGGTGTTCGCCCTGGCGCGATCGTCCGCCCAGAGCGGCGCTCGATGCGGCGCACGTCGCTCCAACCAGCGGATCGGCAATCGGGATCAGCTTCAGACAGGCCGCACGCGCGGCGCGCACGTTGCCGCGCACCTGCTGGATGTTCGCGAACAGCAGCCAGGCATCGGCGTCGAACTGGTCTGACTTCAGCGCCGGCTCGAGCTGGGCGAGCGCGGCGTCGAATTCGTGACGGAATTGCAGGATACGAGCGCGCATGATGAGAACTTGTGGCGGCGCTGGATCCATCGTCCACCATGGTCCCAGCGCTGCCTGCGCATAGCCGTAGGCGCGCGGGTCGGAGAAAGTCTGGCCGAGTTCGATGTAGCGGCGCGCGTTTGCCAGCGCTTCGGCGAGCGTGACGCCGGCCGACGCAATGCGTTCGCCGCGCAACTGGCGCAATGCGACGACTGCCGGTGACAGCCTTTCGAGAACGATGTCGTCGCTTCCGGGCCGATGCGGCGCGGCAGCAGCCGGCGCTGAGCAAAGCAAGGCGGCGGCGATCGCCACCGCCTTGCCCACCCCGCTACTGATGATGCGGCTTGTCGTTCGCATCGGGATCTTCGATCGTGTCGAACAGGATGTCGATCGAGTTGATATCGACCGGATCGAGTGTTTCCGCGACGGGGCCCATCCATGGAAACAGGAAGAAGAAGGCCGAGAATTCCATTGTCGGCTGCGGCGGCGGCTGCGGCTGGTTGCCCGCCGCGAGCGCGGTCGAAGCGGCGGCCGCCGCGAGCATCGTTGCAAGGAGCTTCGTTCGGATACGCATGGCGCGCCTCACTTGGCCGAGGCCATCACGCCGTTCGCGCCATTCGGCGATCCCGGCAGCGGCGGATTGACGTACGGAAACGCCTGGCCGAAATCAGCCGCCGAGAGCGACGTACCGTCCGTGTACGGCAGTTGCCCGTCCGGTGCCTGATCGGCCGGCAGCAACACGCCCATCGCTACGCGCAATTCGATGTCGACGACGTCATCTCCAGGGCGGCGCCCGTTCGGAAAGCCGGCCGTGTCGCCACCGAGGACGCCGAGCGTGTTCTGCTGCGCAGCCGCGAGCGGCGGCGTCGATGTGTTCAGACGCAGCATTTCCGACGCGGTGACCTTCTTCGCCTGGTTCAAGCCGGGGATTCCGGTCAGAAACGCGGCAACCAGATCCGTGCGCGGGTACGTGGTCGGAGCATGGACGCCGAACAGCACCTGCAGCAATGTCGGCAGCGACGGGTTCGTCACATAGCTGGCGAACTGGCCGTCATCCTTCGGCTCGCTCGAATTGAATCGATCCTTGTCCGGCAGGCCGATCACGACTTCGTTGACGAGCGGCGCGCCGAGGCGCGACACCTGCGACCACGCGCCGCCACCGATCTGCGGCGCCTTGGCGCCGGTCGCGCCCGAGGCGATGCCGTGCGGCATCGAATTGAGGATCGACACCTGGTGCATGCTCGCGGTCGTCCAGCCGCCGATGACCGGGTCGGAGCCGCTCGTCAGGCACGCGATCGGCACTTCGAGCGCGATCGAAGTGACGTTCTTGTCGCCGATCGTGTTAGGACTGCCGCTAGGTGAACCGACGGGGTTCAGATTGACGAGGTCGAAGATTTCGCCGAGGTTAACGGCGAACGGATCCTTGCGCTGGCCGACGAACACGCGGCCGGGGCCGTCGCAGCCGGGAATGCCGATCGAGAAAATGTGATTGCTCGAGTAGGCCGGATAGTCGGGAATCGACTTGTTGCCGATGTTGTCGAGCGGTTTGCGGAACGTCGTGCCGCCGCTGGTCATGTTTGTTGCCAGCGTTGCCTTGCCGTGGCGGCGGTCGCCCTGCACGACCGTGACGGTATAGGTCTCGATCAGGTTCTTGCTCGCATCGCCATCGGTGACGCCGGGCCCGAATGGACCAATGTTGATCAGCGGCACCGGAATGCTCTTGCCGCCGATATTCAACGCCGCGTTCTGATAGGTGTTGGTGAACCGGAACTGGAATGTCAGGTGTTCCCTGGCATCGCCCTGGTTGTCGATCTCGATTTCGTACAGGCTGTCGGGATCCAGCGAAAAGTAGTTCGGGCCGCCGTACGCGTCCTCGAGCGGAATGTAGTTTGCAATCAGCGTGACGTAGTCCTGCCTGCCAGCCTCGTAACTGCGAAACATGTAGAAATCGGTGCCGTCCACTTTCGGATGCGCCGTGATGAACGGCGCTTCGCGATGGCTCGATGCCGTTGCCGTGCCGGCTGCGGCGAGAGCCACGAGCACTGATAGTGCCAATACGTTGCAAGTTGGATGTCGCATGAAACCCTCCCAGTCGCTCCGGCGAAGTGCCGGTTGCGACGCAAGGTACGCGGGGGGGCGTGAATGCAACGCGCTGGGATTCCGTGATATCTGTCACGCAGCGTGCATCGATGTGAAAGGGAACTGAAGACCGCAATTCCATTTCAATGTATACATTTATTTTTTTGCTTCACGCAGCCTTCACGCGCGAATGCGGCGACAATCCGCTGTCCGCAGTTGCGTCGGTGGTCAAAGCCAGCGCCTGATCTGCGCGTAGACTTCGCGGCGGTCGAGCAGGTCGAGGTGATTCATGCCGTAGCCGATCCACTGCCGATCCTTCGCAAACGCCAGTTGGCGGCTCGCGTCCTTATGCTTTCCGAGCGCACTCGCCAGGGGCACGAGACCGTCGCCGAGAAGCCGCTCGGCCAGGTCGCCGGACTTCTTCGCGAGAGACACGGCGATCGTGCAGCACTCCACGTTCGCAGGCAGCGGCAGCGCATGGGGCTTGCGGGGCGAGCGCGCGAAACGGTCCTGTTGGTCCCAATCCTCATCGAGCATGCTGCCGTGGCGCAGGTCGGTGATGCCGGCGCTGCGGATCTTTCCGAGCCGCGCGAATGCCGTCGTGTACGGACTCGCGTCAAGAACCGCGTCGATCCAGTTGCCGCCGCGCTCCAGTGGAGCGCCATGATGTGGAGTTCCGAGAAAAATCATCGCGCGCAAGTGCCTCAGCCACGCGTGCCGCGCCTCCGCGGCATAGTGACAGGCGCTGCGCGCGACCAGTCCGCCCATGCTGTGACCGATGATTGCGAGTTCGTCGACGGGAACCGGCCATGCGGCCAGCAGTGCCTCGAGCTGTTCGGCAAACGCACGGCCGTTCGTCGAAACGTGCAAGCCGCTGTTGTAGTGCAGGTACACCGGCGTGAAGCCGGCATCGACGGCCAACGCAGCGCCGTGATCGTGACCGTTGCGCTGCCACTGCAGATCGTTCATGCACAGTCCGTGGGCGAGCACCAGGACTCTTCCGGTTGCTTCCGGAATAGCGGCGCGGAGCGCACCTCGCGTCAATTCGAGCGCCACTCCCTCGCGTCGAAGCCGGGTCGGGATCGCCAGTGGATTCGCGCTGTGCTGCAGATGATCGCCCAGCACGCCGTTCAACACCGCCAGCACCGCTTCGCGTTCGGCGGATGAGGCACCACCACCGAACAAGGGCACGAACCTCGCGAGCACCGCGTCGATGCCGCTGCCGACCGCGCGCGTGGCGCTGCGAATGGATTTGTATACCAGTCCGGTGATGCCGCCGGTCGGCTGCTGCGTCGACTCGCCGAGGATTCCCGGCGTGCGCAGAATGTTGTGATGCATCGTTTCGACGAGGTTGGCCAAGCCAACCGTTGCATCGACGGCGAGGCGACTGTAGCCGCGCAGGTCGGCGACTTGAACAAGCGGTTTCCGCGAGGTCGGTGCCACGTCCGCTCCGTAGGGTTAGCCTTGGCCCACCAATCGAGGGCCTCGGCGCACCGCTATCGATCGCAAGCGGTGGGCCAGGGCCCACACTACGTGAAAGGACGAAGTGGCGATAGCCTTGAAGTACGGCGCGGACTAGCGGAGCGACGCGACCTCACCGGCGGCCAGCGTCCGCCACTCGCCCTTCGCAAGATCGCCGAGCGCCAGCGGTCCGATCGCGACACGCACGAGCCGCAGCACGCCTATGTCGAACGCGGCAAGCAAGCGCCGGATCTGCCGATTGCGGCCTTCGTCGAGGACGATCTCGAGCCACGCGTTCTTGTCGCCGCGGCGCAGTTCGCGCGCCGACCTTGCGCAAAGGCGCTCGCCACGATCGTCGACGCCGGCTTGCAGTCGCTGCAAGAGATCGCCGCCGGGAAGCGTGTCGATCTGCACATGATAGGTCTTGTCCAGATGCGACGCCGGATCGGTCAACCGCGCGGCCCAGGCACTGTCGTTGCTGAACAGCAGCAGGCCTTCACTCGCCTTGTCGAGCCGGCCGACTGGTGCCAGCCAAGGCGCCTGCGTGTTCTGCAGCAATGTATACACGGTGTCGCGGCCGTGCTCGTCGCTGGCCGTCGTGACGTAGCCGCGCGGCTTGTTGAGCATGACGTACGCCTTTTCGACGTCAGCGACCGCGCTGCCATCGATGCTGATGCCGGCGCTGCCCATGTCGGTCGGCTCTTCGGGATCGAGCACGACGCGACCGTCGATGCGCACGCGGCCGGCACGAATCATTTCCTGCGCCTGGGTCCGCGAGCAAAGTCCCCGCTTCGACAGGACACGCGCCAAGCCGTGCCGCGGCGCCTGGTCAGACTCGGCTACCCTTTTGTCCCGATTGTCTCGATGACGCAATCGCGGCGATGCGTTACGCTTGATTACCATGCGCGCACCTTGCCGCAGAGCGGGCGCGCCGTCAAAGCCGGGAGGCGTACGGTCATGTCCGAACATCGCACCAGTCTGCAATGGTCGCGCAATGGTGGTCCATTCGCCCGCGGCAACTACGTGTCCGACCACGCGATCCGCTACTCGGGTGGGCAGACCCTGCACGCCGCACCATCGCCGGAGTACGGCGGCAGCGGCGCGCACGCCGACCCCGAGCAGATGCTGCTGTCGGCCCTGTCTTCGTGCCACATGCTGACGTTCCTGGCAGTTGCGGCGAATCGCGGCTATGTCGTCGACAGCTATGTCGACGATGCCGTGGCGATTCTCGGCAAGAACGCCGACGGCAAGATGGCCGTCATCCAGGCAACGCTCTCGCCGAAAGTCGTTTTCGCCGCCGACCACCAGCCGAGCGCCGAGGACTACGCGAAAATGCATGAGCGAGCGCACGCTGGATGTTTCATCGCCAACTCGGTCAAGACGAAAGTCGACGTTCGCCTCTGACACTCGTGCTAGAAGCGATGCGCACGCACAATGTCGAATTTGGATGAAGGCAGCGCGCGTTGACCTTCACCGCGATCTCACCGCGGGCACACCAGACTCCGTCCGAACGATGTACTTCCACTTCGATTGCGAGAACGATTCGGTATGCAACCAGACGCGATCCACGTTTCCCGGCGGCAGCTGCAGCAGCGCGCTGCCGCCGTCGTTCGCTGGTTCGATGCGTCGGCCGCCGCGAACGGCACCCCGGACGACGAGGATCGCATTGACTGGCTGCGCGTGCTGCCGTTCATCGCAATGCACCTGGCCTGTCTGGCAGTCGTCTTCGTCGGCTTTTCGTGGGCCGCGTTCTGGGTCGCGCTCACACTGTATGCGCTGCGCATGTTCGCGCTGACCGCGTTCTATCACCGCTATTTTTCGCACAAGGCCTTCAAGACCTCGCGGCCGATGCAGTTCCTGTTCGCGCTGATCGGAGCGGCCTGCGTGCAGCGCGGACCGCTTTGGTGGGCGGCGCATCATCGCAATCATCATCGCCACGCCGACACCGAGCAGGACATCCATTCCCCGCTGCACCGCGGTTTCTTCTGGAGCCACATGGGCTGGTTCCTGACGCGGCGCGGTTTCCGCACGCATTGGAGCGCGATTCCCGATCTGCGCAACTGCGCCGAATTGCGTTGGCTCGACCGCTACGACAATTTCGTTCCTGTCCTGCTTGCGCTCGGGCTGTTCGTTCTCGGCAACTGGATCGGGCACGCATACCCCACGACCGGAACTTCCGGCGCGCAGATGCTGGTCTGGGGATTTTTCATCTCTACCGTGGTGTTGTTCCATGCCACGGTCACGATCAACTCGCTCGCGCACCGATTCGGAACGCGCCGTTTCGAGACGCGCGATGACAGCCGCAACAACTGGCTGCTGGCCCTGCTGACGTTCGGCGAAGGCTGGCACAACAACCACCATCACTTCCCGGGCGCAGCGCGCCAGGGCTTCCGCTGGTGGGAAATCGACCTGACCTACTACGTGCTGCGTGCGCTTGCGGCGTGCGGCCTCGTCTGGGATCTCAAGCCCGTGCCGTCTTCATTGGCGCGAAGCGGATCGCAAAGCCAGCCGGCCGTCATGCGCGCCGACCCGGCGCCGGAAGCGTCGTGAGGATCGCCGTGATCGGATCGGGGATCTCCGGATTGGCTTCGAGCTGGCTGCTCAGCCGGGAGCACGATGTCACGCTGTACGAGGCCAATGACGATCTTGGCGGCCACACGCACACGCATGACGTCGAACTGGGTGGCCGGGAGTTTGCAGTGGACACCGGCTTTATCGTGTTCAATCCGGATAATTATCCACTTCTATCCAAATTGTTCGCCGAACTCGGTGTCGAGACGCAGGCGACGACGATGAGTTTCGCTGTCAGGAACGAGCGCAGCGGCCTCGAGTACAACGCGACGAATCTCGGCGGCTTGTTCTGCCAGAAGCGCAATCTGGTATCGCCGCGATTCCTGCGCATGCTGCGCGACATTGCGCGCTTCTACCGCGAGGCGCCGGCGCTGCTCGCAACCAATGGCGAGGGGCCGACACTGGGCGACTATCTGGACCAGGGCGATTACTCGGCTGCTTTCCGCGACGATCACATCGTGCCAATGGCCTCGGCGCTGTGGTCGTCGCCTTCGGCACAAATTCTGCGGTTTCCCGCCAGGTATCTGCTGCAGTTCATGGCCAACCACCGCATGCTGCAGGCCAGCGGCCGTCCGCAGTGGCGCGTCGTCAAGGGCGGATCGCAACGTTACGTGCGCGCGCTGCGCTCGGGCTGGCGCGTGCGCGTGCGCGTCGGTTGCGCTGCGACGGCAATGCAGCGCGAAGCCGACGGCGTGCGTATCGCCAGCGCGGCGGGCACCGAGCGGTTCGACCACGCCGTGCTTGCCTGTCACAGCGACCAGGCACTTTCGCTGCTGAAGGACGCACGCGAGCGCGAGCGCGACATCCTTGGTGCAATCACCTGGCAGGCCAACGACACCGTGCTGCATACCGATGCCAGCGTGCTGCCGAAGCGGCGCAAGGCATGGGCGGCTTGGAACGCGCTGGTGCCTGCAATACCCGGCGGCCATTGCACGGTCAGCTACTGCATGAACCTGCTGCAGTCGCTCGATGCGCCCGAGCCCATCGTCGTGTCGTTGAACGCGACTGCGCGCATCGCGCCGGAAAAAATCCTGCGGCGCATGCGTTACGAACATCCGGTTTACACGCACGCGGCCGTGCGCGCGCACTCACGCAGGCACGAGATCCAGGGCGTCGACCGCACGTGGTTTGCCGGGGCCTATTGGGGCTGGGGATTTCACGAGGACGGCATGCGCAGCGCCGTCGAGGTCGCGAGCGGACTCGGGATCCGTTGGCCATGACGATACCGGACCTGGCCATGCATCGCCGTGCTGGCGAGCCGGCAGCAACCGTCGTCGTTGCCACGGCCGTCGATGATGCGCGATCGAAGGACTGCGCGCGGACCGGGTTGCAAAGTGCCGTGTATGAAGGCTGGGTGCGCCATCGCCGCCACTCGCCGCACTCGCACGCGTTCCAATACAGGATCTGCATGCTGTATCTGGATCTCGACGAAGTCGACAAATTATTCGCGGGCCGGTGGTTGTGGTCGGTCGGCAGCCGCAATCTCGCGGAGTTCCGCCGCAGCGACTATCTCGGCGATCCGCTCGTGCCGCTGGCCGAAGCGGTCCGCGAGCGCGTGCGTGCCGAGAGCGGCAAGGCGCCGCGCGGCCCGATCCGCCTGCTGACGCAGCTGCGCTACTTCGGCCACTGTTTCAATCCGGTGAGTTTCTACTACTGCTACGCCGAAAACGGCGTCACGCTCGAAACGATCGTCGCAGAAATCACCAATACGCCGTGGAAAGAGCGCCACAGTTACGTGTTGCCGCTTGCCTCCGCGCACCGGCGCGGCCGCTTCCTTGCGTGGTCGTTCGCCAAGGCATTTCACGTCTCGCCGTTCCTGCCGATGCAACGCGATTACGCCTGGCGCTTTACCGTGCCGTCGGATGCGCTCCGCGTCCACATGGACGTTTGCAACGGCGACGCGCGTGAGGTCGACGCGACGCTGGTCCTCGAGCGCCATCCCGTCAATGCGGCGAACCTTGCGCGCGTCCTGCTGCGTTTCCCGGCAATGACATTGCGCATCGTCGCCGCAATCCACTGGCAGGCGCTGCGCCTGTGGTTGCGCCGCAACCCGGTCTACGATCATCCGGAGAACCATGGAGCCTGAAACGATATCCACGCCGATGAACCGCATCGCTGCCGCGGCGACTGGGCCCAGATCCAGCCCGATCGACCGCGCCTTGCGTGCGCGCCTCCTGAAACAGATGCATGCGTTGCGCGACTGCCAGTTGACGGTGATCGACGAGAGCGGCGAAACGGTGCTCGGCCAGGTGGCGGAAGACTCCACGGCTACGTTGCGGGCGACCGTGCGTGTGCACGCCAGCGCGTTCTATCGCGCAGTCGCGATCAGCGGCAGCGTCGGTGCCGCCGAATCTTTCATCGACGGCGACTGGGACTGCGACGACCTGGTCGCGCTGATCCGCATGCTGGTGCGCAATCGCGACCTGCTCGATGCGATGGAAACGGGCCTCGCACGGTTCGGCGGACTGGCGCTGCGCGCGTGGAGCGCGTTGCGGCGCAATACGCGCGATGGCAGCCGCAACAACATCGCCGCGCACTACGATCTCGGCAACGACTTCTTCGGACTTTTCCTCGACGACAACCTGATGTATTCGTCGGCGATCTACGCGGACGCGAGCGATTCGCTGGAAACGGCATCGACGCGCAAGCTCGACCGCATCTGCCGCAAGCTCGAACTGTGCGCGAACGATCGCGTCATCGAGCTCGGCAGTGGCTGGGGTGGGTTCGCGATTCATGCGGCAAAACATTTCGGCTGCCACGTCACGACCACGACGATCTCGCGCGCGCAATACGAACTGGCCCGCGAGCGGGTCGCGGACGCCGGCCTCGGCGGCCGCGTCACGGTGCTGCTCAAGGACTACCGCGATCTCACCGGCAACTTCGACAAGCTCGTTTCGATCGAGATGGTCGAAGCGATCGGCCATCAGTACCTCGATACCTATTTCACGAAGATCGGCGCGTTGCTTGCGCCCCACGGCATGGCGCTGATCCAGGCAATAACGATCGAGGATCACCGCTACGCCAAGGCGCTGCGCGCGGTCGACTTCATCAAGCGGCATGTGTTTCCGGGCAGCTTCATCCCGTCGATCAGCGCGATGCTCGGCTCTGCGGCGCGCAGCAGCGACCTGAAGCTGTACAACCTCGAGGATATCGGGCCGAGCTATGCACTCACGCTCGCGGCGTGGCGCAAACGATTCCACCATGCTCGTAGCGACGCGCGCGCTCTCGGATTCGAGGAGCGCTTCCTGCGCCTTTGGGATTTCTATCTCGCCTATTGCGAGGGCGGATTCCGCGAACGCTCGACCGGCTGCGTGCAGATGCTCCTGGTCAGGCCCGGTTGCCGCCGTGCGCAATTCCTGCCGGATTGCGGCGCGCCGTGAACGTTTGGCTCAACCTGGTCCTCTACCAGGCGACCTGGGTCGCGGCGGTAGCCGGCGCCGGGCGCGGACTGTGGTGGCCCGGGCTCGTCGTGCTTGCCGTGTTTGCGATGGCGCAGCTGAGTCTCAGCCAGTGGCGCCGCGCAGATGCCTGCCTGTTCGTCGGTGTCTCGCTGATTGGCTTTGTCCTGGATTCCACATTTGCACAAGTTGGACTGATGCAGTTTCAGGCGGCGGCGCCGTGGCCCGGCCTCGCTCCGGCATGGATGGTCGCGCTGTGGGCGAGTTTTGCGCTGACGCTCAACCACTCGCTCGCGTTCCTGCAAGGCAGAGCCATGCTTTCGGCATTGCTCGGCGCGATCGGCGCACCGCTGGCTTACTGGGCCGCTGGCCGCGGCTGGCACGCTGTGGACTTTCCGCTCGGCGTGGCACCGATGCTCGGCGCGACTGCAATCGTCTGGGCGCTGCTGATGCCGCTGCTGTCACGCGCGTCCGTGCGCCTGCGCAGTCTCGATGCCACGGCGGCGTATTCGCTGCAGCAGGCAAAACCATGATCGAGTGGCAGACTATCGCCCTCGTCTGGGCTGCCGCAAGTT
Source organism: uncultured Gammaproteobacteria bacterium (assembly GCA_963766595.1). Classification (GTDB taxonomy): domain Bacteria; phylum Pseudomonadota; class Gammaproteobacteria; order Xanthomonadales; family Rhodanobacteraceae; genus Rudaea. The sequence goes on along the minus strand of CAVYAZ010000017.1, from coordinate 725,339 downwards.
TGGCCATGCTGCTGGGCTGGCTGCTGCAATTGCGCACGCGCAATGCCGGCATTGTCGACGCGATCTGGGCGGCATGCATGGGTGCCAGTGCGTTGTTCTATGCGACCGTCGGCAGCGGCAGCCTGATCGCGCGGCTCGGCGTCGCGATGTTCGGTGGCGCCTGGGGATTCCGTTTGAGCTGGCACATCCTGGCGCGCCTGCTCGGTGAGAGCGAGGACGGCCGCTACCGGTATCTGCGCGAGCATTGGCGCGACCACCAGGGCAAGTTCTTCGCATTTTTCCAGGCGCAGGCGTTGCTGACCGCACTGTTCTCGCTGCCGTTCTACGCGGTCGCGCAGAATCACAAGGAAGGTCTTACGCGCTGGTGCGTGATCGGCATCGCAATCTGGTTCGTCAGCGTTATCGGCGAGACGACCGCGGATCTGCAACTGACGCGCTTTCGCCGTGATCCGCGCAATCGTGGCAAGACTTGCCGCGTCGGATTGTGGCGCTACTCGCGCCACCCGAATTACTTCTTCGAGTGGCTGCACTGGTTTACCTACGTCTTCCTGGCAATCGGGACGCCATGGCCGTCATGGGCGCTGAGCCTGCTCGGGCCGGTCCTGATGCTCGTATCCCTGTACTGGATCACCGGCATTCCGTTCGTCGAGGCTCAGGCGTTGCGCACGCGCGGTGATGATTATCGCGAGTACCAGCGCACGACGAGCGCTTTTTTTCCCTGGAAGAGCAGGGCTGAGGGCTGAGAGTGAACAGCAAACGCTTCGCATCATGGGGTTTTGAATGACTGTCCAGGCTCTCAACGGCATGCAACGGAGCGACTCGAGCGTCGAAGTTGCCGTCATGGAGAATGCTGCGCCGGCCCGGCCCTCAGCCCTCAGCCCTCAGCCCTCTGCCCTCAGCCCTCAGCCCTCGCTCTCGATCCGCCTCGCCGAGCGCGGCTGGCTTCCCGACGCGCTTGTCCGCTTCGGTATCCGCCGCTTGTGCGCGCAACGCCTGCGGGAAGAGCGTACCGGCGATGCAGTTGCGGCCTGGTCGCGTTTCCGCCGGTGCCTCGACGATCTGCGTGCCAGCCCGGTCGCGATCCATACCGAGGCGGCCAACGAACAGCACTATGAGCTGCCGCCGCGGTTCTTCGAGTTGTGTCTCGGCCGCCGTCTGAAGTACTCGGGCTGCCTGTTCGCACGCGAAGACACGAGCCTGGACGAGGCCGAAGAAGCGATGCTCGGCTCGTACATGGAGCGGGCCGAGCTTGTCGACGGCCAGGATATCCTCGAACTCGGTTGCGGCTGGGGTTCGCTGACATTGTGGATGGCGCAGCATTTTCCACAAAGCAGCATCACGGCCGTGTCGAACTCGCGCCCGCAGCGCGAGTTTATCGAAGCGCGCTGCCGCGCCCTGGGTCTGGGCAATGTGACGGTGATCACCTGCGACGTGAACCGGCTCGATCTCGCGCCGGCGCAATTCGACCGCGTCGTCTCGATCGAGATGTTCGAGCACATGCGCAACTACGAGCGCCTGATGCGAAACATCGCCAGCTGGCTGCGCGCCGGCGGAAAACTGTTCGTGCATATCTTCTGTCATCGCGAGCTGATGTATCCGTTCCAGACCGAAGGCAAGGACGACTGGATGGGACGCCATTTCTTCACCGGCGGGCTGATGCCCGCGGCCGACACGCTGCTGTGGTTCCAGCGCAACCTGCGCATCGAGCAGCACTGGCGCGTCGCTGGATCGCACTACATGAAAACCGCGAATGCATGGCTGGACAATCATGACGCTCATCGTGTCGAAGTGCTCGAAGTCCTGCGCGAGGCCTACGGGATCGACGCGCCGCTTTGGAACCAGCGCTGGCGCATGTTCTGGATGGCCTGTGCCGAGCTGTTCGGCTATCGTGGCGGCAACGAATGGCTGGTCGGACACTATCGTTTCGTCAAGCCCGAAGTTGGTCCGACAGACTGATAGACACTCAGTCTCCGGACCTAAGTCTTTTGGCTCTGGCAGGCGCGACCCAGGACTGGCATAAAGCGTGCCGCCCTACCCCGAGGGCGCTGGGGAACTCGCACAACAATGAGAATGCTCAAATTCGCGCCGGCCGCGCTCAGCGCCGGTATCGCGGCGGCTTTTTGCCTTCCTGCCACCGCCCAGGACGCACCGCAGTCGCCGCAGACGCCAACCCTGGAACAGGTCGTCGTCAAGGATCGCGCGTCGCACGACGACACGCGGCCGAAGCTCAATCACATCATGAAGGAAGTCGACGGACCGCTGGTCACGGTGACGAAGAAGACTTCGGTCACGAAGGTCGACCAGATCCCGACCGTCATCGACAACAATCTGCGCGACCTGTTTTCGCACACGCCCGGCCTGCTCATCTCCGAGCAACAGGTCGTCGGCCAGACGAACCTGAGTTACCGCGGCCTCGGCAATCCGCAGGAATCCGAATTCGTGCTGGTAATGCAGGACGGTATTCCGCTGGAGGACAACTGGATCGGATTCCCGACCCTGTACTTCATGCCGCTGCCGCAGACGATCAGCCAGGTGCAGATGATTCGCGGCGGCAATTCGCTGCTGTACGGCCCGGAACCGGCACCGGTGATCAATTACATCAGCCGCAAACCCGATCCGAACCGCGAATTCGGCGGCTACAGCGAGAACGTGATCGGCAAAAACGGCCTGTTCGCTTCGTTCAACGAAATCGACGGCACGAATGGCGCGTGGGATTATCTGTTCGATGCGCATTACGGCCAGAATGACGGCCAGCGCGACAATGCATCGTCCTATCTGAGTGGCGCCGACGCCCACGTCGGTTACCACACGGACTCGGGCTACTGGGCGCTGGACCTGCACGCGTCGAACCTGAGCGAAGGTGATCCGGGCAAGATGGGTTACCCGGTATTCCTGGCAAACCCGGACACGACGACCACGCCATACAACCACAACTGGATCGAGCGCTACACGCTGGCGCTCAGCAACGAACAGCACCTCGACGACAGGACCCAGATCAATACGAAGGCGTGGATCGGTTATCACGACCAGGCGTCCAGTTCCGGTCCGACGGTCATACCGCCGGCAACGGCGCCGTCGCCAAATGCCACCGCGACATTGTCCGACATTCAGTTCCGCTACAGCGGTATCGATTCGCGCCTGCTGCATCGCTGGGGCCAGGGCAACGCATTCACCGCCGGAATCACCGCGTATCACTCCGATGACCCTGAGCGGCAGTGGCTTTCGCGTCCCGGGAATTTCGATCTCGATCGCTATGAGCGCGACGGCCTGATCCCGCGCTCGGTGCAGGCGCGCGACACCAGCTATGCCGCGATCTTCGCCGAGAACGTGTTCCGCTGGGAGAACTGGCACTTCGTGCCGTCGATTCGCGTCGAACACGAACAGATCCAGGTCGACGAGTCGGTCAAGCCAGCGACGATCACGCGCCGGCCGCTGTACGACGTCGACGTCGATCACACCGTGCCGCTGCTCGGCTTCGGTTTCGGCAACGACTTCGGCCGCGGCAATGAAACGTACTTCAACGTCTCCCAGGGCTGGCGGCCGGTGCGCTACTTCGATGTCGCCTCGCCGACTTCGACTCTGCTGCCGGGCAACGACCCCAATCCGACTCACGTGCTCTCGTACGAAGCCGGCGTGCACGGCACGCCCACGCCGGGCCTGTTCTACGACGCCAGCCTGTTCTGGATCGAGGTGAAGGATCGCATCGAGGCGCAGCATCCGGATCCGGCCAACCCGACCGACACGATCGACGTGAACACCGGCAACACGCGCCACCGCGGCTTCGAAGGCCAGATCGATTACGACTTCATCGCAGCGCTGATCGATCCGCAGACGGTACGGCATTTCTCGATCTTCGGCAGCGCGAGTCTGTTGAACGCGAAATTCACCGAATCGCTGACGCTGACCGGCAAGGTGCCGGCGTTCGCGCCTGACTACGTCGTCCGCGGCGGCCTGATGTGGCGCGAAGATGCAAAGCTCAAGCTGCAACTGACCGTGACCTCGGTCGCGAGCCAGTATTGGCAGGATTCGAACCTGCCGTTCGGCAGCGGCCAGACCTTCGTGCCGGCGAAAATTCCGCAGTACACGGTATGGGATTTTTCGGGTGATTACTGGGTGGCGCCGCATCTGCGCCTACTCGCGGGCGTGTCGAACATCGGCGACAAGACCTACTATTCGCGCGTGTTCCAGAACGCCATCGAGCCGGCGCTCGGCCGCACGTACTACGGCGGCTTCGCCTACCAGTTCTGAGGGTGACAGGCGGCCGTGGCAATCACGGCCGCCGATGCGCATGCGTGGAACCTGAGTCGAGAGCATCGGCCTCAGTCGCCGGTTGCATGGTGCCTCGTGACGTCGGGTTTGCCGCTATGCTGGGCGCCCGGCCGCAACCTTCTGCCTGACGATGAACCCCCTGCGCCCGCAACTTCGCGGCTTGATATCCAGGCTCACGCTGTTCTATCTGCTGCTGTCGATGCCGTGCCTGATCCTGGTCGAATCGGCGATCCTGATTTTCGAGTACGAATCGTTCATCTCGAACGTCGAGTCCGGATCCCTGGTGCGTGCTACGGAGCGCGCACGTACGGAACTGTCCGGCGCGTGGCCGAGTGCAAAAGGCGATGAACCGTCGGCGCTGGGCTACTGGGCGCAAGCCTGGATCCTGCGGCTGCAGCGTCCGCGCGGCGGGTTGATCGAGGGCGAGTCTTACCTGCTGCTGGAACTTGCCGAGGTGCCGCTCGCGGCCGCCGTGCTCGGTCCGGATGGCCATCTCATCGCGCAGGCGCCGGCGCAATCGGATTGGCGTCCGGAGCTACCTTCGGTCGACTCGACCGAATTCGCGGCTGCGCGCGACCGCGATGTCGCGGTCGTGCTGCCCGGCTCGGACGATCCCTACACGATCCGCCGCGTGCTCGCGCCGGTGCACGAGCGCGACGGCTCCCTTCGCGGCTATCTGTTCGTCGAACTGCGCCTGCCGGTCCCCTGGCACCGCTTCCTGCTCGACCTCAGCCTCGAGTGGCCGATCGTCCTGGGCTACCTGCTGGTGTTCGGCATCGCCTCATCGATTTTCCTGGCAACCTGGGTCACGCGGCGGCTCAATCGCGTGGCGCGCGCCGCGACGGCATGGAGCCGCGGCGATTTCAGCGATCGAATCGACGATCGTTCGCGCGACGAACTCGGGCGTCTGTCCGGATTGCTCGACGACATGGCGCTGGAGTTGAAAGCGTTGATGCGCTCACGCGCGCAGTTGGCAACGGTGGCCGAGCGACAGCGTCTGGCGCGCGATCTTCACGACACGGTCAAGCAGCAGGCATTCGCGCTGAACCTGCAACTCGCGGCGCTGCGGCGCCAGCTCGTCGCCGATCCCGCGGTCGCCGAGCGCGTCGGCCAGGCCGAGCGGTTGAGCCAGCAGATGCAAAAGGAACTCGCGCAGATCCTCGACGAACTGCGTGCGTCGGATACCGCGTTACCATTCAGTGAGCGCCTGCGCGCGCGTGCGCTGGAGTGGGCCCAGGTCAGCGGCATCGCCTTGGACCTCGACCTCGGCGACGTGCCCGGCATCGCCGCCGTTGATCAGGAAACCCTGCTGCGCATCGCCGATGAGGCCTTGGCCAATGTGCTGCGCCACAGCGGCGCAACGCGCGTCAGCCTGGCGATTTCGCGCGCGGGAGCCGCATTGGCGCTCGACATCACGGATAATGGCCGCGGCGCAAGCGATCAGGCCCAGCCCGGCATGGGTCTGGCGAACATGCGCGAACGCGCCGAATCGTTGCCGCAAGGCCGCTTCGTCCTCGACAGCCGGATCGGTGCAGGGACGCGGATCAACATCCGTTTTTCGATCATCGAACCGGACAACACAACCGCCTGAGCGATACCCATGAATCGATCGCATATCGTCGCGCGCCACGCGAATCCGCCGACATGAACCCTCAACCGATCAGCGTTGTCGTAGTCGATGACCACGTGCTCGTTCGCCAGGGCATTCGGGCATTTCTGGAAACCCATGCGGATCTCGCCATCGTCGGCGAAGCCGTCGACGCCGCAACCGCCACCGCCGTTTGCGCCGATTGCAAACCGCAGGTTGCCCTGGTTGACCTGGTCATGCCCGGCGGCGGCGTCGCCGCGACGCGTGACATTCGCGCTGCAAGTCCGGCAACCCAGGTCATCGTGCTCACGTCATTCGATGATGCGCAGCAGATCGTCGCGGCGATCAAGGCCGGGGCGCTGTCGTGCCTGCTCAAGGATGTCGACGCGGACAGCCTGGCCGACGCGATACGCCTCGCCGCGCGCGGCGAAGCCGTATTGCATCCGCGCGTTGCCGGACATCTGATGGAAGCGCTGCGCCATGGATCCACGCCTGGCGCCCAATTGCTCCAGACACTGAGCCAGCGCGAACACGAAGTCCTCGGCCTGCTGGCCGAGGGCCTGAGCAACCAGCTTATCGCCGACCGGCTGGGCATCGGCGAAAAAACCGTCAAGACGCACGTCAGCAACATCCTGGCGAAACTCGGCGTCGATGATCGCACGCAGGCTGCGGTTTATGCCTGGAAGAGCGGGTTGAAGCGCGGGTGACGGACGCAAGCGAGAGACTAGGAGCGAAAGCGAAAGATTGAACCACGAAGAACACGAAGAAAGCAAAGAGCAGACGGAAAACAGAAAATCATTCCAAATCGCGCGCGACCAACCGCTATTAGCTTTTTTCTTCCTTCGTGTTCTTCGTGGTTCAGTCTTTTGCCTTCTTGATCTCTTGCCCTTTTGCTCTGACGCATAAAAAAAGCCCGGCTTGCGCCGGGCTTTTTCGTGTTACCTGCTACCGCGAGTTGATCAGTTCTCGACCTTCAACTCGGTGCGGCGGTTACGCTGACGACCTTCCGCGGTGTCGTTGGTGTCGATCGGCTGGCTCTCGCCAAAGCCCTTCGGACCATCCAGACGGCCGGCGTCGATGCCGTGCGCGATCAGGTAGTCGTACACACCCTTGGCGCGGCGCTCCGACAGCTTCTGGTTGTAGGCGTCCGTACCGACCGAGTCGGTATGACCGTCCACTTCCACGCGAACGTTCGGGTTGCGCTTGAGCGTATCGATCGCTTCGTCCAGGATCGCCACGGAGTCGGCAGTCGGCGCCTTCAGCGACGGCACCAGCTTCTCGCCAACGCGCGGATGGTCGAACTTGAACTCCACGCCACGCAGGTCGATCGTGACCTTGGTCGGCGCCGGTTCCGGACGGGCCGGCGGCGGCGGCGGCGGCGGCGGCGGCGGCGGCGGCGGTGCAACCACTACCGCGTGACCACCGAAGCTGTAGGTCAGGCCGACCGTGACGATACCGTCGACGAAGCCGGTGTGATTCTTGAAGCCGTACGACGCCGACAGCGGCGTGTTCATCGAGTTGTTGTCGTGGTCATAACGCGCCTGGATTTCGCCGCGGAACGCCAGACGATCGGACATCGCATACTGGATACCGAAGCCCGCAGCGGCCATCGGATCCCAGCCGCCGCTCTCCGAGAAACCGTTCTCTTGCAGGATAAAGCCCGAGTACGCCTTGTGGCGCACGGCGCCCAAGGCGCCCATGAAGTACGGACGCCAGCCCGAACCGATGTCGCCGAAGAACCAGCGGCCGGCAACGTCGAGTTGCACGCTTTCCCACTGGTGGCCCTCGCGCGGCGAGTCGCTCTTGAATTTGTTGTTGTTGATGCCGTACTCGAAATCCACCGCGAAGTTCGGGTTGACCCAGGCGCCGACACCGATGCCGCTGTAAAGGTCTCCCTTGGTCGTGCGGCTGCTATCGGGTTCGACGTAGCCGATGCGCGGCGCGACGTACCAAACGCCGGAATAGTCCTGGGCCTGCGCTACGCCCACGCCACCAAGTGCCATGGCAACAAGTGCAAACAAGATGTTACGTTTCATCGGAGTCTCCTAATGCTTGGTTTTTCTTGGGCGACCGCTTCATCGTCGGCAGTACGCGTAGTCCTTGACGCACCGTAATGTCCACGCCGCGTTAACATTATGTTATCACAGCAACAACGCGAGCGTCCGCATTCTAGCAAAATGAATTTTTTACCTCTACCCTACGAAAAAACCATTCAGGAAGCAGTCATTCGCAACGCAACTCATTGACAGCCCGGCGTTTTTCGACGAAATCCACCGGGATGCTTGATCCTGCACTGTTATTTTGCCGTGAACAAGCCCAGGAACTTGTGCAGCGGCATCGATTCCAGCGCGCGCGGATCGCGGCATGCATCGAGGACGCTCGTGACCTGGCTGCCGGCCAAGTGTCCGAGCAGCGCGGCTTCGAATTTTCTCAGCAGCACCGGGATTCCTTCGACGCGACGCTTGCGGTGGCCGATCGGAAAATCGATCGAGACTTTTTCCGTCTTGCTGCCGTCGGCGAAAAACACCTGCACCGAGTTGCCGATGAAGCGCTTGTCGGGGTCGAAGTAGTCCTTCGTGAATTGCGGATTCTCCTTCACCGTCATTTTCGCGCGCAGCGCATCGATGCGCGGATCCGCGGCGACGTCATCGTTGTAGTCGCTGGCCGTGAGCCGCCCGAAGATCAGCGGCACGGCAACCATGTACTGGATGCAATGGTCGCGGTCCGCGTAGTTCGCCAGCGGTCCGGTCTTGTCGATGATGCGCACGCCGGCTTCCTGCGTTTCGATCTCGATGCGCTCGATCTGGTCGATCTTCGCGGCGACCTGCGGATGCAGTTTCATCGCGGCCTCGCATGCGGTCTGCGCATGGAATTCGGCCGGGAACGAAATCTTGAACAGGACATTTTCCATCACGTAGCTGCCGAACGGCCGTTCGAACTCGAATGCCTTGCCCTTGAACGCGACGTCGTAGAAGCCCCAGGTTTTCGCGCTCAACGCCGACGGATAGCCGACGACGCGTTTGTCGACCGCATTCAATGCGTGAGTCACTGCGCGCCGGCATGCATCGCCGGCCGCCCAGCTCTTGCGCGGTCCGGTGTTCGGCGCATGGCGATACGTGCGCAGCGCGCCGTTGTCGATCCAGCTGTGCGAAACAGCGGTGATGATTTCGTCCCGGCCGCCGCCGAGCATCGCGGTCGCAACCGCGGTCGACGCCAGGCGCACGAGGATCACATGGTCGAGGCCGACGCGGTTGAACGAATTCTTCAGCGCGTAGCAGCCCTGGATCTCGTGCGCCTTGATCGCCCAGGTCAGCGCATCGCGCACGGTCAGCGGCTGGCCGCCTTCGCGTTCGGCCTTGCGCGAAAGATAGTCGCCGACCGCCAGGATCGTGCCGAGGTTGTCGGATGGATGGCCCCATTCCGCCGCGAGCCACGTGTCGTTGAAGTCGAGCCAGCGAATCTGGGTGCCGATCGCGAACGCAGCCTGCACCGGATCGAGTTCGAGATTGGTGCCCGGAACGCGCGCGCCGCCCGGCAAAGTCGCACCGGGAACCACGGGGCCCAGATGCTTGACGCAGTCGGGAAACTTCATCGCAAGCATCGCGCAGCCGAGCGAGTCGAGCAGCATGTAGCGCGCGGTGTCGTAGGCCTCCTGCGATTCGATCGTGTAGTCGGCGACGTAGTTGGCGATATCGACCATCGGCTGGTCGGGGTTCGGCCGGACGGCTGAACGGATGTCGTGGTGGCTCATGGGATTTCCGGTCTTTTGGCTGAAGGCAGCCGCCTATTTTGCCAGACTCGGGGCGTGATCGCAGCGACAAAGTCACAAAAGCAAAGATTGAACCACGATCTTTTCTTCTCTGCGATACTTGATAAACCAGCTCGGGGAGAGTCCTGTGATTGACACGACAAAAACGGCCGACGACGTGCGCACGGAAATGACGCTGCGAGGCCTGATCCTCGGCGTGATCATCACGATCGTGTTCACTGCCGCGAATGTCTTCTTCGGCCTCAAGGCCGGCCTGACGTTTGCCACCTCGATTCCGGCCGCGGTCATCTCGATGGCGCTGCTGCGCGGCTTCAAGGACTCGACGGTCCAGGAAAACAACATCGTGCAGACCGTTGCTTCGGCAGCCGGCACCTTGTCGTCGATCATTTTCGTATTGCCGGGCCTCGTCATGATCGGCTGGTGGACCGGATTTCCGTACTGGTCGTCGTTCGCGATCTGTGCGCTCGGCGGAATCCTCGGCGTGATGTACTCGATCCCGCTGCGCCGTGCACTGGTGACGAATTCGGATCTGCCGTATCCGGAGGGCGTGGCCTGTGCCGAGGTGCTGAAGGTCGGCGGCGGCGGCAACCGGACCAAGGCAGCCGACGAGGAGAATCGCGCGGGGCTGCTGGCGGTGGTCTGGGGCTCGATCAGCGCAGCGGTGTTCGCATTGATCGTCGCGACGCGCGTGTTCGCGAGCGATGTCGTGCAGTATTTTCGAATCGGCAGCGACGACAAAAGCCCGGTCAGCGGATTCGACTTCAACCTGTCGATGGCGCTGTTCGCCGTCGGCCATCTCGTCGGCCTTTGGGTCGGCGTCGCGATGGGTGTCGGCGCGTTGATCGGCTGGGCATGGGGAGTGCCGCACTACTCGGGCCTCGCTCCGGCGGCCGGAGCAGCAGCCGACGTGGCCCAGTCGATCTGGAGCCACAAGGTGCGCTTCGTCGGCGCCGGCACGATCGGCGTTGCCGCGATCTGGACGCTGGCGAAACTCGTCAAGCCGGTCGTCAGCGGCCTGGCATCCGCGGTTGCAGCCTCGCGAATTCGCAAGGCCGGTCAGGCAGCGAGCTTGCCGCGCACCGAGCAGGACATTCCGATCGGCACGGTCGGCGTGATCATGCTCGCCTGCTTCGCGCCGATCGGATGGCTGCTGGCCCACTTCGCGGTAGAGAGCGGCCTTGGCGATCACTGGGTGGCGCTCGTCACCGGCGGCCTTATCTACGTCGTCGTCATGGGGTTCGTCGTTTCGGCGGTTTGCGGCTACATGGCCGGCCTGATCGGATCTTCAAACAGTCCGCTATCGGGCATTGGCATCCTCGTCGTGATCGGCGCCGCGCTGCTGCTGATCGTTGGCATCAAGCCGCTGCTGGGCGGCAGCAACGAACAGGGTCTCGTGGCTTTCTCGCTGTTCGTCACGGCGATCGTGTTCGCGGTCGCCACGATCGCGAACAATAATCTCCAGGACCTCAAGACCGGCCAGCTCGTCGACGCGACGCCGTCGAAACAGCAATGGGCGCTGGTCGTCGGCGTCATCGCCGGCGCGGCGATCATTCCACCGATCCTCGACCTGCTCAATCACGCGTACGGGTTCGCCGGCACGCCCGGAACGACGCACGAGCATCCGCTCCCGGCGCCGCAGGCGGGCCTGATCTCGGCGCTCGCGCAGGGCGTGATCCAGAACAACATCGACTGGGGACTGATCCAGGTCGGCGGACTGATCGGCGTGATCATGATCATCGTCGACGAAGTGCTGCGCCGGATGACGAAGTCCGCGCACCTGTCGCCGCTTGCGGTCGGACTCGGCGTGTATCTGCCGACCTCGAGCACGCTGATGGTCGTCGTCGGCGCGATTGCCGGCTGGTACTACGACAAGCGTGCCGAGCGCGGTGCGAAACCCGAAGCGGCGAAACAGCTCGGCGTGTTGCTTGCGTCCGGCATGATCGTCGGCGAAGGCCTGATCGGCGTGCTGATCGCGGCAATCGTCGCCTTCTCGGGCAAGGATTTCCCGCTTCAGGTCGTGAGCGACGAGTTCGCGGCCAATGGCGCGCTGTGGGTCGGCGGCATCGCGTTTGTCGTCGTCATGCTTGCGCTGTATCGCTGGATTGAAAATGTGAGCCGCAAGACCGCCGCGACGACGTAGAAACGTCGAACCTGGAGGCGGTTGGAATTTCGGATTCCGATTCCACGATTCCGCGAAAAGGCGGCTCGTCATGCTCGAGCCGCCTGACGACGCTGCCAGTCAGGGCTTCCAGAACAGATTCACCGTCCACGCGTCGAAGTGGTCGAAGTGGCCATTGGTATCGGCGTTCAACGCGAACTCCTTGCCGACATCGAAGATCCGGTCCACGCCTACGCGCAGTTTCCATGCCGGCGCGAACTCCCAGGCGAAGCCGATACCGAACAAGGCGTTCGTGCTGTTGTCGGTCGGCGCATGAAACGAGTAGGGATCTCCGTTGTGCCGATGCCGCTTTCATCGTAGCTCAAGCGCGTTTCGGCTATGCCGCCGCGCGCAAGCAGTTCGAACCGGCCGCCGACCGGCCAGCTGACCACGGCGGCCAGGTTGACGTCATGCGCTCCGTACTCGCCGTTGATCTTTGCCGGGCCCGGGCTGAATCCGCTGATCGAGCGGACACTGTAGAACGTCTTGGCGTTTCCCAGATCCTGCCAGCCGAGCTCCAGGCCGAACCACGGCGTGAACCGGTAGCCGAAAATCGCCTGCAACGCCGTATCGCTGTCGTCGGTGAATTGCGCGCTGACGAACTGGGCATCGGGGTTGCCCGCGTAGGCCGCGCGCGTCTGCTCCGCCAGGTCGCCGTGGAAATTCGAGCCGCCGACGCCGAGCCCGAGATACCAGCCCGGCCCTTCGGTCTGTGCCGCGGCCGGCCCGGCGAGCACAAGACACAAAACCGATGCAACGGTTCCCGGAATAAAATTGCGCATGATGAAGTTCCTTCTCGTTGGGTTTCCCGCGCGAAATGTTGCCTGACGTTGTCGCTGCCCGTCTACTGCATGCAACAGCGCCGGAGCTGGCGTCAGTCGCGGGGCTTGTGCAGACGGCCCTCTCGCCCCACATTCAGAATTCTGCATCGTTGCCCAATCGCGCGGAGAGCCTGAATGAAAGCCGTTGCCCTGACCCGCTATCTGCCGATCGACGATCCCGCAGCGCTTGTCGACGTCGAGTTGGCGGATCCCACGGCTGCGGGCCACGACCTGCTCGTGCGCGTCGAAGCCGTCTCCGTCAATCCCGTCGACACCAAAGTACGCTCGCCGAAGGCCCAAGTCGAAGCGCAGCCGAAAGTGCTCGGTTATGACGCCGCCGGCACCGTCGTCGCGGTCGGCGATGCGGTGACGCTGTTCAAGAAAGGCGACGCCGTGTATTACGCCGGCGACATCACCCGCCCCGGGAGCAACGCCGGGTTGCAGCTTGTCGACGAGCGCATCGTCGGACGCAAGCCGGACACTCTGGATTTTGCCCAGGCGGCAGCGCTGCCGCTGACGACGCTCACCGCGTGGGAGCTGCTGTTCGATCGATTCGGCTTCGATGCCCATGGCGGCGATCGCGGTCGCTCATTGCTGATCATCGCCGGCGCCGGTGGCCTTGGCTCAATCGCGATCCAGCTCGCGCGGCGCGCCGGACTGCACGTGATCGCGACCGCTTCGCGCGAAGAAACCGTGGCGTGGTGCAAACGCATGGGCGCCGATCATGTCATCGATCATCGTCAGCCGCTGCGCCCGCAACTCGAGGCGGCAGGTTTTCGCCACGTCGATGCGATCGCCTGCTTCACCGGCGCGGAATCCTACTGGCAGCAGATGGCCGATGTCGTCGCGCCGCAGGGACGCATCGGACTCGTCGTCGGCCTGCGTGCGCCTCTCGATCTGGAACTCATCAAGAACAAGAGCGCCAGCGTGCACTGGGAATTCATGTTCACGCGCGCGATGTTCGGCACGCCCGATATCGCGCGCCAGCATGAAATCCTTACGCAGACTGCGGCCCTGATCGATCGCGGCGAGCTGCGCACGACGCTCACCGACACGCTGTCCCCGATCAATGCGACGAATCTGCGCGAGGCCCATCGCCGGCTCGAGTCGGGCACGACGATCGGCAAGCTGGTGCTGGCCGGCTGGGACTGAACGACAGGCGTCGAACGATGCGGGCCAGCAACAGCACGTCGTATCCACGACGTAAGTCGTGTTCACGGTCAGCAGGATTTGAAGGAGCAGCCCCATGACAACATCACTCAAGGGTCAGCGCGCGCTGGTCACCGGCTCGACCGCCGGCATCGGCTACGCAATCGCCGCGGAACTTGCGCGCGGCGGCGCCGAAGTCGTCATCAACGGCAGGACGCAGCAACGCGTCGATCAGGCGCTGCATTCGCTGCGAACCGCGCTTGGCGCCGACGCGAAACTGCATGGCGTCGCGGCCGACGTCGGCACTGCGGCTGGCACGCAGGCATTGATCGGGCGACATCCGGACGTCGATATCCTGATCAACAACGCCGGCATCTTCGCCGTGCAGCCGTTTCTCGAATCGCAGGACGAAGACTGGCAGAAGTTCTACGAGGTCAATGTGTTGTCCGGCGTACGCCTGTCGCGCCACTATCTGGCCGGCATGCTCAAGCGCAATCGCGGCCGCATCATATTCATCTCGAGCGAATCCGGCGTGCAGATTCCGGTCGAGATGATCCACTACGGCATGACCAAGGCAGCGCAGATCGCGATTGCGCGCGGCCTCGCGCAGCTCACCGTCGGCACGGCGGTGACGGTCAATTCGGTCCTGCCGGGGCCGACACGCTCCGAGGGCGTCGGCACGTTCGTCGCCGATTTTGCGCGCAAGCAGAACGTCACGCCGGAGGAATTCGAACGCGGTTTCTTCCAGACCGCGAGGCCGACGTCCCTGCTCAAGCGTTTTATCGAGCCAGAAGAGGTCGCACGCGTGGTCGCGTTCGTGGCGAGTCCGGACGCATCCGCAATCTGTGGCGCGGCAGTGCGCGCCGAAGGCGGCGTACTGTTGTCGGCATTCTGAACGCGAGCGCATCGAACTTTCCGTTCGCCCTGAGCGCAGCCGCGGAGCGGCGAAGTCGAAGGGCTGGAGATGTTTCGACTTCGCTTGCTGCGCAAGTGCAGCCTGCCCTGAGCCTGTCGAAGGGCTCAACGCGAACGGTCTTTCCTTGACTCGCAGTCCGCGAACTTGCTGCCACTGCCTCGCCAGAATTGAGCTGTGGCCCGGAACACTACTGCCACCACGCTGTCTCCAGCAGTGAGATAGAAAGAACGCACCGTGCAAGTCGCGTTCACCGCGCCGCAGGAGCACAATTCGACCATGCCACTCGACAACTTCCACCCCGCCGTCGCGGCCTGGTTCCGCCGCGCGTTTGCCGAACCGACGCCCGCGCAGCTTCGCGCCTGGCCGGCGATCCAGTCCGGCCGCCACGCACTGATTGCCGCGCCGACCGGATCGGGCAAGACTCTCGCGGCGTTCCTCGCCGCCATCGACGATCTCGTGCGCCGAGGCGTCGTCGAACCGCTGCCGGACGAGACGTTCGTCGTCTACGTCTCGCCACTCAAGGCGTTGTCGAACGACGTCCGGATCAATCTCGAGGCGCCGCTGAACGGAATTCGCGACGAGTTGATGGCGCTGGGCCTGCCCGATGTCGAAATTCGCACGGTCGTGCGCACCGGGGATACGCCGCAAGCCGAGCGCGACCGCATGCGCCGCCAGCCGCCGCACATCGTCGTGACGACGCCGGAATCCCTGTACATCCTGCTCGGCTCCGAATCCGGCCGTGCAATGCTCGCGAGCACGCGCACGGTCATCGTCGACGAAATCCATGCGCTCGCGCCGAACAAGCGTGGCGCGCACCTGGCGTTGTCGCTGGAGCGCCTCGAGGCGCTATGCGGCCGCCGGCTGACGCGAATCGGATTGTCGGCGACGCAGAAGCCGATCGCCGAGGTCGCGAAGTTCCTTGTTGGCGCGCAAGAAATTAGCCGTCATCCCGGCGTAAGCCGGGATCCAGCTCTTGAGTATGTGGAAAAAGAGCAAGGGCTGGATTCCGGCTTTCGCCGGAATGACGAACTGAGGAAAAATAACGACCCCAGGCAACTCGCGCCAGCCCTCAGCCCTCAGCCCTCAGCCCTCGCCCGACAATGCGAAATCGTCGATGTCGGCTACTCGCGCCAGCGCGATCTCGCAATCGAAGTGCCCAAATCGCCACTGCAGGCGGTCATGTCCGGTGAAGTCTGGCAGGAAGTCTATGCGCGCCTCGCCGAACTGATCGAGCAACATCGCACGACACTGATCTTTGTCAACACGCGGCGCATGGCCGAGCGCGTTGCGCGGCATCTGAGCGAAAAGCTTGGCAAGGATGCGGTCACGTCGCACCACGGCAGCATGGCGCGCGAACAGCGTCTTGCCGCTGAGCAGCGCCTGAAACGCGGCGAATTGCGCGCGCTCGTGGCGACGGCATCGCTCGAACTTGGCATCGACATCGGCGATGTCGACCTGGTCTGCCAGATCGCTTCACCGCGCTCGATCTCGGCGTTTCTGCAACGCGTCGGCCGCTCCGGCCACTCCGTTGGCGGCACGCCGAAAGGCCGCCTGTTCCCGCTGTCGCGCGACGACCTGATCGAGTGCACGGCGCTGATCGATGCCGTACGCCGCGGCGAACTCGACACGCTGCATGTCGAACGCGATGCGCTCGACGTGCTCGCCCAGCAGATCGTCGCCGAAGTCGCCAGCCGCGAATGGAACGAAGCAGAACTGTTCGCGCTGATGACGCGGGCCTACCCGTTCTCGGACCTGTCGCGAAGCGCGTTCACGGGAATCGTGCGCATGCTCGCGGAAGGATTCACGACGCGCCGCGGGCCGCGCGCGGCCTATCTGCATCGCGACGCAGTCAACGGCATGTTGCGCGCGCGGCGCGGCGCGCGCCTGACCGCCCTGACCTCGGGCGGCGCGATACCTGACACCGCCGACTACGAAGTCGTGCTCGAGCCGCAGGCGCAGAAGATCGGCACCGTGCACGAGGATTTCGCTGTCGAAAGTCTCGCCGGCGACATCTTCCAGCTTGGCAACACGTCGTACCGCATCCTGCGAGTCGAGCGCGGCCGCGTGCGCGTCGAAGATGCCCAGGGCATGCCGCCGACGATTCCGTTCTGGCTCGGCGAGGCGCCGGGACGCAGCGACGAGCTGTCGTTCGCGGTTTCGCGGTTGCGCGAAGAAGTATCTTCGCGGCTGGCTGAGACTTTCCTTCTCCCTCCGGGAGAAGGTGGCCCGCAGGGCCGGCCCCTCCCGGCCATCCCTGGCCTTCAGGGCACTCGGGCTCCTGCCGATCGGATGAGGGTGCGACCGGAGCCGGGCGATGGCAGTGAGTCGGTCGCAGACGTCGAGCCCCGATCCTCCGCCGGACCCTCACCCCAACCCCTCTTCCGAGGGGAGAGGGGCCCAAGCACAGCGCTGTCTTGGCTCATTGAGGACGTCGGGCTTGGCGAAGCCGCCGCGCTTCAGCTCGTCGAGTATCTCGGCGGAGCAAAGGCCGCGCTAGGCCTGCTGCCAACGCAGCACGAACTGGCGATGGAGCGCTTCTTCGACGAATCGGGCGGAACCCAGCTCGTCATCCACTCGCCCTTCGGCAGCCGCCTGAATCGCGCGTGGGGACTGGCGCTGCGCAAGCGTTTTTGCCGCAAGTTCAATTTCGAACTGCAGGCTGCGGCGACCGAGGATGCGATCGTGTTGTCGCTATCGACCAGTCACAGTTTTCCGCTCGACGAGGTGACGCGTTACCTGCACTCGAACTCGGTGTGCGACGTGCTGACGCAGGCTCTGCTCGATGCACCGATGTTCGGTCTGCGCTGGCGCTGGAATGCGACGACGGCGCTGGCGCTGCCGCGTTTCGTCGGCGGTGCCAAGGTGCCGCCGCAGCTGCAGCGCATGAAATCCGAAGACTTGCTCGCGACCGTGTTTCCGGACCAGGTCGCCTGCGCCGAGAACCTCGTCGGCGAGCGCGAAATTCCGGAGCATCCGCTGGTCGCGCAGACGCTGCACGATTGCCTGACCGGGGCGATGGATATCGCCGGACTGGAACGCCTGCTGAAATCTCTCGAAAGTGGAGAAATCCACATTGTCTGCCGGGACCTGACCGCGCCGTCGCCACTCGCAGCCGAGATCCTCAACGCGCGGCCGTACGCCTACCTCGACGACGCGCCGCTCGAGGAGCGCCGCACGCAGGCCGTCATGAGCCGCCGCTGGGGCGACATCGACAGCACGGACGATTTCGGCCGGCTCGACCCCGAAGCGATCGCCGCCGTGCGCGATGAGGCGTGGCCGGAGGCGCGCAATGCAGATGAGCTGCATGAGGCGCTGATGGGGCTAGAGTTCCTGACCGACGCTGAGATTTCCGCGAACGCCGGCTGGCCACTGCTACTGGACGAACTGCTTTCGCAACGTCGAGCGACGCGCCTTCATCTTGAACCCCTCTCCCTCCGGGAGAGGGGCAGGGGTGAGGGTCGGGGCCCGGACCAACGCGAGGGCGGGTCCGGACCCTCATCCGATGGGCAGGAGCCCGAGTGCCTCGTAGGCCATGGATGGCCGAGAGGGGCCGGCCCTTCGGGCCACCTTCCCCCGGGGGGAGAAGGGAAGATCTTTGTCTCTGCCGAGCGCCTGCCGGAATTTTCAGCTGCCTTTGCCGAAGCATTGCTCGAACCGGAGATCACAACCCCCGCCGAATTCGCCTCGGTCGAATGGACCCGCGAACAAGCCCTCGTCGAGATCGTCCGAGGCCGCCTGTCCGGCCTGGGCCCGGTGCGCGCAGACGAGATCGCTGCGACGTTGCATCTTCCACAAATGGATATCGATGCCGCGCTGGCCGCGCTCGAAACGGAAGGTTTCGCGATGCGCGGCCAGTTCACGCCGGGCGGCACCGGGACCGAGTGGTGCGAACGCCACCTGCTCGCTCGCATCCATCGCTACACGGTCAAGCGCCTGCGCCGCGAGATCGAGCCGGTCGAGCCGCGCGATTTCATGCGCTTCCTGTTCGAATGGCAGCACGTCGCTCCCGGCAGCCAGGTCAGTGGTCCGGATGCGCTTGCGGCGGTGTTGGCGCAGCTCGAAGGCCATGAGGTCGCCGCCGCGGCCTGGGAATCCGACGTGCTGCCGGCGCGCGTTGCCGGCTACGAGATCTCCTGGCTCGACGATCTGTGCCTGAGCGGCCGCATCGTCTGGACCCGCCTGCGGGCACCGTCGCCGCGCGAAACCGGAAGCGATGGGACCGTGCGCGATCGCACTTCGAGTGGCCCGGTGCGGGCCACTCCGATCGTCCTGCTGCAGCGGCGCAACATGCCGATGTGGACCGCGCTGAGCGGCACACCATCGGCGGCTGCGCCGACCCTGTCTTCGCGCGCCCAGGCCGTGGCCGATCAGTTGAAGGACCATGGCGCGTCGTTCTTCGACGAACTCGTGGCCTCGACGCACCTGCTTCACACTGAACTCGAAGATGCACTGGCCGAACTCGTCGCCAACGGCGCCGTCACCGCCGACAGCTACGCCGGTTTGCGCGCGCTGCTCCTGCCGTCGTCCAAACGCCCGTCGCCGACGCGCCGGCGCGGCCGCCGCGCTACTCTCTTCGGCATAGCCGACGCCGGCCGCTGGTCACTGCTGCGCCGCAGCCCTCAGCCCTCAGCCCCAAGCCCTGCTGCTTCAAGCAAAAATCCGCGAGCTCCCGCCGTCGATGCAGAGTCGCTCGAGCAAATCGCACGCACGCTGCTCAGGCGCTATGGCGTCGTCTGCTGGCATCTGCTTGCACGCGAGCCGCAGTGGCTACCGCCGTGGCGCGATCTGCTGCGCGTATTCCACCGGCTCGAGGCGCGCGGCGAGATTCGCGGCGGCCGTTTCATCGCCGGGTTGAGCGGCGAGCAGTTCGCTCTACCCGAGGCCATCGGACTGATGCGCAGCATGCGCCAGAAGCCGCACGACGGCAGCTTCGTCAACATCAGCGGCGCCGATCCGCTGAACCTCGTCGGCCATGTCGTCGCCGGTGCCCGCGTGCCGAACCAGTCCGGCGCGCGCGTGCTGTATCGCGACGGCGCGCCGATCGCGACGCTCGTCGGCGGCCAGTTCGCCGCGCTAGAGCCTATGGACGAGGCAGCGGAATGGACGGCGCGCAGCAAGCTGCTGCGCGCGCACAGTGAGTATCCGCAGGCGGAGGTCGAGGATTCGGCGCCTTAGGGCACGACGCGTCCGCTCGTTCCTCTTTCGACCCAATCTCAGTGTTGGGTCTCAGCGTGCGAAGGTTCTGCGCTGGAACGCGCTGCGCTTTCACTTTTCCCTCGACCAAATCGCAGTGTTGGTCGCAGCCCGTGTGCAAAACCTTGCAGCCGTCATTCCCGCGAAAGCGGGAATCCATTTTGATTTTTTAAATCGACGAAGAGCAAGATGGATTCCCGCTTTCGCGGGAATGACGTCAGGTATTGGGTGCTGTTCACTGCTGCTCAATCGCCAAACCCATCAAGCCTTATCAACGCAGGACTGTAGCAACCGTCGAACAAACGTCTATCAAGCCTCGATCAATCCATTGCGCACGGCAATCAGCGCCAGTTCGGCCTGATTCGAAGCGCCGAGCTTCTGCTTGATGTTGTACAAATGCGTACCGACCGTATTCGGCGACAGGCACAACGTCTCGGCGATCTGGTTGACCGACTGGCCGCGCGCGAGCTGGATGAAGACCGTGAACTCGCGCTCGGACAGGGCCTCGACCGGGCCCGGCGTGCCGCCGCCGAGATCCTGCACCGCCAGCTTGCGCGCGAGGTCTGCATCGAGATAAATGCGACCGGCCGCGACGGCGCGCACGGCGCCGATCAGATCTTCGGGCGCACTGCGCTTGGACAGGTAGCCGAGGGCTCCAACCTTGAGCACACGCTTGAGGTGCGCGGTGTCCTCATGGGCGGACAAGATCAGCACACGCACCTGGGCATCGCGCGACAGCAGACGGCGAACCGCTTCAATGCCGCCGATGCCGGGCATCGCCAGATCCATCACGACGACATCGGGGCGCACTTCGGGGTAACGCTGGTAGGCGGCTTCGCCGCTGTCCGCTTCGTCGACGACTTCGATGTCGGACGTAGCGTTGAGCAGCATGCGAAACCCCACGCGCACGACCGCATGATCATCGACCAGCATGATGCGGATTTTCGTCATCGACATTGGAGTGCGGACTTGTCTGGGATTTGCTGAGTGTAATTGGGTATAGGGCTGAGGGCCGAAATCAAGAGCGGCGGGATCTTTTTTGGCCCTCAGCCCTCATCCCTCAACCCTAATCCAACGGCAACATCGCGCGAACACGCGCGCCGCCGCCTTCCGCGTTCTCGACGACGCATTCGCCGCCGAGCACCTGCGCGCGTTCGCACATCCCGCGGATGCCGAAGTGGCCCGGCTTCTTCCAATCAGCCGGAAATCCGCGGCCGTGATCGCGCACGGCGAGCGACAGCTTGCCGGTGTCCGCCTCCACGACCACGTCGATGCGCCGCGTGTCGGAATGCCGCAACGCGTTGACCGTAGCCTCCTGGATGATCCGGTACACGGCCAGCATGCAGCTTTCTCCGAGCCGCGGCGGCAATCCCGACAGCGCGAGCGTGAATTCCACTTGTGGATATTGCCGCCGCCACTCCGCGACCTGTTCCTCGAGCACTTCGCCGAGCCCGAGATTCTCGAGCGCCAGCGGACGCAGGCTCGGAATCAGGTCGTGAATCGCGGCATACAGCCGTGCCGCCGTGTCGCCGATCAGCTGCGCGGTTTCGCGCGCCTGGTCGTCCTTGCCGCCGAGACGATGAACCAGGGACAACGCCAGGCTGCGGATCGCGGTGACGCTCTGCCCGGTCTCGTCGTGCAGCTCGCGCGCGATGTGGCGGCGTTCTTCCTCGATGCGATTCTGCACGGTCAGCGCGAGCTCCCGGCTCTGTTCGAGGCGGATGTTCGCTTCGAGCGCTTCGCGGCGCGCACCGAGGTTTTCCTGGATCGACTGCGCCATCTGGTTGAACGCGTGCGCGACCGCAGCGGCCTCGGCGTTGGCGAAAGCCGGCAGCCGCGTGTGGTAGGCGCCGGCCTGCATCGCCTCGAGACCCTGCTCGATCAGCTGGAACGGCCGCGTCGTGTGCCGCACCAGCCAGAATACGAACAGGTTGCCGAGCACGATGATCACGATGCCGAATTCGAACATGCGCACCGCGTCGTCCCAACCGTCGAGCACGGCGCGCGATGCATTGGCTTCGATGACCAGGTTGCCGCCCGACAGGCGCAGCTCCCGGCGGATCGGCGCGGGAGTGACCAGCGCGGCGTACCACGCCGGCGCATCGCGGCCCGCCTTGTAGGTCGCCGGTGGCGAATGGTAGATCTCGCCGCCGGCTTCGTCTCGCAGCGAAATCTCGGCCGCGCGAACATGCCCGAGTCGCGACAGGTAGTTGACCAGGGCGAGGCGTTTGTCCTCGCTGTCCTCGCCGATGAAATTTGACATCATCTGTGCGGCAACGAGGTTGCTCGCCTCGATCTCCTCGCGCACGCTGCTGCGCGTACTGACAACCTGGTAGGCGAACACGACGACGACGAACAGGGTGACGAGGCCGGCGATCAGCAGGTTGAGCTGCCACCGCAGGCTCATGCGCGCCGCACTCCCATTTCTGGCCAAACCGAAAAGTCCCCGCGTTCGGCAAAGCAGGCGAGCGCCGCGCGAAACAGGGCGTCCATCGCCGGATGGAAAGGATCGTGCCCCGCGCCGGGCGCCCATGCCAGGCGGCTGCCCTGGCAGGCGCGATGCGCGCGCCACGCGCCTTGCGGCAAGCAGATCAGGTCGCGCGTGCCATGCATCATCGCGACCGGCACGCCACTCAATGCTTCTGCTGCGCGCAGCACCGCGGCGTGGCCGAGGAAACAGCGCCGCGCCAGATAATGCGCCTGGACTTTATACTTTGCGCACAACGCAAACGAACCGCCGGCCGGCGGGGGCACAGCCTGCGGCAGCGCCGGGTCGGGCCCGTTCAAGGCCGCCTCGTAGCGCATCCACGCCGTGGCAAGCCGCTCGCATTTTTCCGCGTCGCCGCTGCGCAGGCTGCGCTCGAGGTAGGTGATGACGCGGCTGCGCCAGCGCTGTGGAATCTCCGTCATGAACTTTTCGTGCGCCTCCGGAGCGACCACGCGCGAGCCATCGAAGTACCAGGCCACTTCGGCGCGTCCGGCGAGAAAGATCGCGCGCAACACGACGCCGCTGACACGTTCGCGATGCCCCGCTGCGTAGGCCAGCGCCAGGGTTGAACCCCAGGAGCCGCCACTGACGAGCCAGCGATCGATCGCAAGATGCTCGCGCAACCGTTCGATGTCGCCGACCAGCGCAGCCGTGTGATTGTTCGCAGTCTCGCCCATCGGCTCGCTGCGACCGCTGCCACGCTGATCGAACTGGACGATGCGAAACAGTGCGGGATCGTAGAACACACGCTGGCGCGGGCTGCTGCCCGATCCCGGACCACCGTGCAGCAGCACGACAGGAATGCCGCCGGCCGCACCGGCCTGCTCGTAGTAAATGCGGTGGCCTTGGCCGACATCGAGCCAGCCTGAGTCGAAGGCGGCAGGAGGCAGGGCTGGAACAGGCGCGTTATCTGGCATCGGGGAGGATGCTACCCGATCGGACAGCTGTGTGTGGCCCTGCTCCTTGCCCGACTAAAGAAAATCGTGAGGGGCAAATCAGGAACTCGGCGAGGCGAAAGGTATCCGGCGGGCGGACACTCGGCACGGAAGGAAACGTCGAACACGCTTCCCTCCACGTCAGGTTCACCAATCGGAGCAAGCCCATGAAATGGGAAACACCGCAAGCCAGCGACATGCGTTACGGCTTTGAAATCACGATGTACATCGCCACGCGCTGAATCGCCAGTTCGGGAGCGTCAACGCAGTACACAAGGGCTGCGTTGGCGCACCGGTCCGGCCACAGGGTGGCCGGTCATCGCCAATGAACCCCTGCCACCGTTGCTACGGCAGACGACAGCCCGCCGACAATGCGCGTACATGTATTGGGTTCAGCCGCCGGAGGCGGATTTCCCCAGTGGAATTGCAACTGCCGCTTGTGCCGCGGCGTCCGCGACGGCAGCGTTCGCGCGCGCCCGCGCACGCAGTCCTCGATTGCCCTGAGCGCAGACGGGACGAACTGGCTCCTATGCAACGCGTCCCCCGACATCCTGACCCAACTGCGCGCGTTTCCGCCGGCGCAGCCGGCACGCAAGTTGCGCGATACCGGCATTCGCGCGGTGCTGCTGATCGACGCACAGATCGACCACACGACGGGCTTGTGCATGCTGCGTGAGAGCGATCGTCCGCTGCCGGTCTGGTGCACCGATCCGGTCAACGAGGACCTCAGGCACGGTTATCCGTTGCTCGGTTTACTCGACAAGTATTGCGGCACGCAACGAAACGTCATTCCGATCGACGGCACGGCATTCGAAAGCGCCGATGTCCCCGGCCTGCGCCTGACGGCGCTGCCGCTGCGCAGCAATGCCCCGCCCTATTCCCCGCATCGCGACCAGCCGGTGCCCGGCGACAACATCGGTCTCGTCGTCGAGTCGAAGCAAACGGGCAAACGGCTGTTCTATGCGCCCGGGCTCGGCGAGATGGAGCCGCACGTATGGTCGGCGATGCAAACGGCCGACGTCGTCATGATCGACGGCACCTGCTGGACGGCCGATGAGCTGATCGCACTCGGCGTCTCGCGCAAACGCGCGCAGGACATGGGTCACATGCCGTTGTCCGAAGTCGGCGGAACGCTCGACTGGCTGGGCCGCCTGCCGAACACGACACGCAAGATCCTGATCCACATCAACAACACCAATCCCGTGCTCGACGAAGACGGACCGGAGCACGCGCGTATCCGCGGCGCCGGAATCGAACTTGCGTACGACGCAATGGAGTTCGACGTATGAATCTGGCGGAAACCATGACGACGGCCGACGCGTGGACTCGCGAGGAGTTCGAGAAGAAGCTGCGCGAGCGCGGCACCGCGTACCATATCCATCACGCGTTCAACGTCATGCTGAACACCGGCAAAGCGACGCCTGAGCAGATTCGCGGCTGGGTGGCCAACCGCTACTACTACCAGATCGCGATACCGATCAAGGATGCGGCGGTCCTGTCCAATTGCCCTGACCGCGAGGTGCGGAGGCAATGGGTGCAGCGCATCCTCGATCACGACGGCCACGGCGACGATCCCGGCGGCATCGAGGCGTGGGTGCAACTGGGCCTGGCCGTCGGCCTGAAGCGCGAAGAGCTCACCGATCTGCGGCACGTCGTGCCCGGCGTGCGCTTCGCCGTCGATGCCTACGTCAATTTCGCGCGGCGCGCGCCATGGCAGGAGTCGATGTGCGCCTCTTTGACCGAATTGTTCGCGCCGAAGATCCACCGCGAGCGCCTGGCCACGTGGCCGGAGCACTATCCGTGGATCGAGACCACCGGCCTGCAGTATTTCCGCAACCGCGTCACGCAGGCGCGCCGCGACGTCGAACAGGCGCTGCAGGTCACGCTCGGCTACTTCACGACATTCGAAACGCAGCAGCGCGCACTCGACATCCTGCAGTTCAAGCTCGACATCCTGTGGAGCATGAACGATGCGATGGCGCTGGCGTATGGCGTGGGTGCTTGAGGAACCGATGTGATGAATCTCCGAGCCCCAAGCACGTGCCGCGACGCTCTCTCTTCCTGTCGTCATTCCCGCGAAAGCGGGAATCCATTTTGCTTTTTCCGGGCGCGAAGGAAGATCAAGATGGATTCCCGCTTTTGCGGGAATGACGGCCTTTTGGGGACGTGGCGGCTAAACAGATGAACGCGCCAATCACAATCGCAAGCGACAGCGTGCCACGCATCGGCCACGGCTTTCGCCTGCAATGGGAAGAGGCTCAGCAGGCGCATGTGCTGCTGTATCCGGAAGGCATGGTCAAGCTCAACGGCAGCGCCGGGGAAATCCTGACACGCTGCAACGGCACTGCGCCGGTGGAGGCTATCGTCGCCGACCTCGAACAGTGCTTCGCGACCACGGGACTCGAGGCAGACGTGCTCGCGTTCCTGCGCATGGCGCAGGAACGCCGCTGGGTGGAACTCGCATGAGCGTCACCCCGGCCGAAGCTGCGCCGAATGCCGACGTCGGTCCGCCGCTGTGGCTGCTGGCCGAGTTGACCTATCGCTGTCCGCTGCATTGCGTGTTCTGCTACAACCCGGTCGACTTCGCGCGCGACGAAACCGAGTTGTCGACCACCGAATGGTTGCGCGTGCTCGGCGAGGCGCGCGCGCTCGGCGCCGTGCAGTGCGGTTTTTCGGGTGGCGAGCCGCTGCAACGCGACGACCTGGAAATACTCGTCGCCGAAGCGCGCCGGCTCGGCTACTACACGAATCTGCTGACGTCGGGCATCGGCCTGAACGAGGAGCGCATCGCGCGCCTGAAGCAGGCTGGCCTGGATCACATCCAGTTGTCGTTCCAGGATTCCACGCGCGAGGTCAACGACTTCCTGTCGTCGACGCGCACGTTCGACCTCAAGCGCAAAGCCGCCGCGCTGATCAAGGCGCACGGTTATCCGATGGTCATGAACTGCGTGATTCATCGCATGAACATCGACCATATCGACCGCATCATCGAACTTGCCGTCGAACTCGACGCCGAATATCTCGAACTGGCCAACACGCAGTTCTATTCGTGGGCGCACATCAACCGCGACCATCTGTTGCCGACGCGCGAGCAGCTGCAGCGCGCCGAAGCGGCGACGAACCGCTGGCGCGAGCAACTCGGCACGCGCATGAAGATATTCTTCGTCGTGCCGGACTACTACGAGACGCGCCCGAAGAAATGCATGAACGGCTGGGGCAACGTGTTCCTGACGATCATTCCGGATGGCACTGCCCTGCCCTGCCACACCGCGCGCATGCTGCCGGGTCTGGAATTTCCGAACGTTCGCGACATGAGCGTGCGCGACATCTGGTACGTGTCGGAAGGCTTCAACCGCTACCGCGGCACCGGCTGGATGAAGGAACCGTGCCGCAGTTGTCCCGAGCGCGAGAAGGACCTCGGCGGCTGCCGTTGCCAGGCCTACATGCTGGCCAACGATCCGGCCATGGCCGATCCGGTCTGCGACAAGTCGCCGCATCATGGCGTGATTGTAGACATTGTGGAAAGAGCGCAGGTGCCGCGCGTGGAAACAGAAGCCAGGCCGCTCGTCTTCCGCAACCGCAAGGAATCAAAGGAACTTGCGCGGCCGTTTTAATTGTCGACGCGTAACCGAGCGCGTAGACGCATGCACGAATGGGGTTAGCCCTCATCAGGGGTAAGGGTCGCCACTAGTGACCCGGAAACATGTAGCGTGGATTTTGTGCCGTCGCACAGAGCGCCCCCATCCGGCTGCCGCCACCTTCCCCCGCAGGTGGGGGAAGGATTCCAAACTGATGCCTCGTGCTTTCCTTCTCCTGCGAAGCGGGGGAAGGTGCCGAAGGCGGATGGGGGCAATCGTGGCGCCACCCACGAGCCACGCTGGCGGCTTGCTGTAGGCTTCGTCACAATTGCCGCATGTCCGATTCCCGTTCCGCATTCGATCGTGTGCTCAAGCTCAGCGCGTTCGATGGCGATTCGCGCGCTGCGCTGCGCGCGATGCATGCGCATTTCGCGCATGAACTTCCGGATTGCACGCTGGCTCTGTTGCTGGTTCGTGGTCAAATCGCAGGACGCTGTCGCCTGGCCGGGCTGATCGGTCCGGATGGCACCGAGCATGTGCCAAATGTCGATCCGACCGGCGAGGGCGTCACGCTGCCCTCGTTCGAGGATGAGCTGGCCGGCCGCATCGTCGGCGCGACCGCGCCGCATGTTCTCGCCGTGGAACCGGTCAAACGCGGCCTGCCGCTGGCTCAAGCGCTGTTCGCGCCTGCCGCGGTGCTCGCCATACCGCTCGCCAACAGCGGCGAGTTGACGCACTGGCTCGTGTTCGCCAGTTCGCTGGCCTCGCGTTTTGCTCCCGTGCATCTGGAACAGTTGCTGCTCCACGTCAATCTGGCGGCCAGCCTGATCATCCGGCCGATCGCGCTGCGTTCGCTGGCGCGCCAGAGCGAACGACAGCGCCGCGAAATCGAGAGCCTGGCCGATATCCAGAAGTTGCTGTTGCCGGACAACCCGCAGATTCGCGGACTGGACTACGCCTTCCACTGGCAGCCGGCGGAAACGGCGGCCGGCGACTACTACGAAATGAGCAACCTGACGCCGTACGCGCCGCCGGATTTTCGTCCGACCGGTGATGATGTCTGGGGCGTGATCGTCGCCGATGTGTCCGGCCACGGCGCCGCGGCAGCGATGGAGGCGGCGCAGTTCGACGCGATCATGCGCACCTATCGCGGCGACGGGCCGGCGCCGCCAGCCGGCGCGCTCAGCTACGCCAACCGCTATTTCTTTTCGCGGCGCAATCGCGGCCACTTCATGACCGTGTTCGCCGCGCTGTACCGGCCCGATACGCGAACGCTGAGCTATCTGAGTGCGGGCCACCCGCCAATGCTGCTGCGCCGTCGCGGCGGCTTTTCGCAGCCGCCGACCGAGTCGCCTCGGCCATCCGAGGCCTTCGGAGGCTCCTCATCGTCGGAGGCCTTCGACGGCCCCTCCGGGCCATCCGGGGCACTTGGGCTCCTGTCCGACACAGTTGAGGTCCTGCGCGACACACTTGGGCTCCTGGCCGCCGAGGTGCTGACTCTCGGCGAGGGCGACCAGATCCCGCTAGGCGTGTTGCGCGACTACGAGTACTCCAACAACGAAATCACGCTCGAGCCAGGCGACTTGCTGGTTCTGTACACCGACGGCATCACCGAAGCGCGCGATCGGCATGACCGCATGTTCGGCAGCGACCGGCTGCGCGATCTCATCGCCCGGGGTCCGGATTCCCCGCGCGCCCTGTGCGACGGCATCGTCGCCGAGGTCACCGCGCACCAGGGCGGCCCGATCGGCGAGGACGATCAGACCCTGATCGTGCTGCGCATAGCGCCTTAGCTCCGCCTCGTCCCCTGGCTGCGCATAGCCACCCAAGGCATGGTTTGAACCCTGGACAAGGTAGGCGGGACTAATCCGACGTCAGCGAGTTCCGAACGCGCCGGGTCGGCTGAAGCATTTGCCCGCGCAACGGCTACCTGCTGACGGCGCGACACGGATTCGTCCGGGCACGGCACGGGGAAGTGTCGGCGCCTGGCCTTGGCCAACTCGTGCTGGCAAACACTGCAGCACACTCAACGAATGGGATCGATCATGAATACACGTTTGTTATTTCCGGGGTTCGCGGCGCTGCTCATGCTGTGCGCCGCTCCGGCTTTCGCCACGAACTGGGAGGTCGATGCCGAGAGCGACATGGTTTTCCAGCCCTCCACGCTGACGATCAACGCAGGCGACACGGTGACGTTCAAGAACAAGGGTGGCGAGCACAACGTCTCGGCGAACGATGGATCGTTCAAATGCTCCTCGACCTGTTCGGACACGGGCGGATCGGGTAGTCCCGCGACCGGCGCGTGGAGTTTCACGCGCGCCTTCAACACCCCCGGAACATTCGGTTTCTTCTGCGAAGTTCACGGTGCGCCCGGCTTTGGCATGAACGGCACGATCACGATCAATGCGGTCACACCGACATTCACGATCAGTCCGGGCCTGAGCGGCAACTGGTTCGACCCGACTGTCAACCAGGCAGGCCACGGTTTCCAGTTCGAGATTCTGCCCAACAACAACATTCTCGCGATCTGGTTCGTGTTCACGCCCGACGGCAGCGGCCAGACTTGGCTGTATTCCCAGGACAGCTACGACCCGACCAGCAACACTGTGACGATGACGGCGTACCTGTCGCATGGCGCCAAGTTCCCGCCAAACTTCAACCGCGCCGATGACCAGGTCACGCCATGGGGCACCGTGACTTTCACCTTCACAGACTGCAGCCATGGCACGATGAGCTGGACTTCGACGGCTGTCGGCTACCCGCCCACGGGCAACCTGCCGATCACGCGCGCCACGAGCATCGCCGGCCTGGCCTGCCCTTGAGCCGGGCAGAGCCCTCGCACCCAATCATGCTGCCGCGTGCTCACTCGCGCGGCAGCACGACATTTACCATCCGACGACAGGCACCCATGCGCAAACCATTGGCAAAGATCCTCAACGTTTTCGTGATGCTTGCCGCATGCGCAAGCGCGCACGCCGCCGTCGAAACTGTCGTCGGCAAGCCCGCGCCGACGTTCGATCTGCCAGTCTTCGGGGCTGAATCGCGCCACATTGCGCTCGAATCGGTTCGCGGCAAGGTCGTCCTGCTCGACTTCTGGGCCTCATGGTGCGGGCCGTGCAGGCAGTCGTTTCCGCTCTACGAAAAGCTGCACGGCGAATTGCCGGCGGAAGATTTCACGTTGCTGGCGATCAACCTCGACGAGATGACCGATGGTCCTGCCGCGTTCCTGTACGATCACCCGGTCACCTACACCTTGCTGGCCGACCCGGCCGGCGACGTGGCGAAGAAGTTCGGCCTGATCGGCATGCCGACATCGTTCGTGATCGATCGCGACGGCATCGTCCGCAGCCGCCACACCGGATTCAAGCCGCAGGACATCGACGCCGTGCGCGGTGAAATCCGCGAACTGATCGCAGCCAGCAGCGAGGGAAGCCAAGCCGATGCGAATTGATTTCGGCGCGGTAGCGCGCCTGATCCTGGTTTCCGCCGCGTTGCTCGGCGGTTGCGCAACGACGCCGGTTCAGCCGTGGGAACGCGGGCGCCTGGCGCGCTGGGACATGCGCTGGGATCCTGATCCTCTGCAGGCGGCGATGCGCGAGCACACACACTTCAGCAAGGAAGGCAGCAGCGGCGAGATCGGCGCAGCCGGCGGCGGCTGCGGTTGCAACTGATGCGCCGGCACCTGTCCCCCTCGCTGGCGGCACTGATGAGCGCTGCCACCACACTGGTGCCTGAAGCGCACGCACAGACGGCGACCGGCGCCGACTCCGAGTCGCACGTCAGCTACCGCTTCAACGAATACGACGAAGATTCATTCTCGCCGCGTCCGGTCATCGGCAGCCCGGAGCGCTACGGTGTGATCTCGCAACAGTTCCAGCTCGCCACGCCGGTCGGCACCGACGCCGCGTTCAATGCCAGCGCGACGCATGAAGTCATGAGCGGTTCGTCTCCGTGGTACGTGGCGCCGGGGCCGGGCAACCAACCGATCCAGGTCATGAGCGGCGCGACGATCCACGACCATCGCAGCGCGGCAAGTGCTTCGTGGACGCAGGGCACGGGCAGCAGCGGCGGGACCACATATAGCGCCTCGTATTCGGCGGAACGCGATTACCACGCGACGGCAGTCGGCATCGAGCGCAGCATCCCGCTCAGCACGGCGCTGACGCTCGGCGTCGGCGGCAGCTTTTCGCACGATCTCATCGATCCGGTCGATGCGCAGCTCTACGATCGCGTGCAACACGCGCAGAAAAACACGGCGTCGCTGTTCGGCAGCCTGGCCTGGATCATCGACCGATCCTCGGTGCTGCAGACCGGCATCCAGATCAACAGCGAGCACGGATTTCTCTCCGATCCGTACAAGCTCGTGACCGTCGGCGACGGCACGATTCACGATCTACGCCCCGGTCAGCGCGATCAGCTGGCGTGGCTGGTGCGCTACCGCCACGCATTCAGCGGGCCGGACGCTTCGCTCCATCTGGATTTTCGTTACGCGCAGGACAGCTGGGGCGTCACGTCGCAGACGCTCGAAGCCGCCTGGTACCAGCCTCTGCCGGCGCGCTGGCAGCTGGTTCCGGGCCTGCGCTACTACAGCCAGCACGAAGCGCGCTTCTATGCGCCGTTCTTCAGCGACCCGTCCGTGCACAATTTCTTCACCAGCGACTACCGCCTCGGCACGTTCGGCGCGTTTTCCGCGAGCCTAAACCTGCGCAAGCGCTTCGGCCAGTGGGAATTCAGCGGCGGCGTCGAGCGCTATCACGGCGCGACCGATTACGCGCTCGGCGGATCCGATTCCGCGGTGCCCGCGGTCGTCAGCTACACTCGCGCTTTCATCGGTCTCGACTATCTGCTGCAGTGATGCCCGCGCACACGCGCTACACGATCCATCGCTTCGATTTCAACGCGATGGGTTGTCCGTGCGCGCTGCAGCTCGAGGCGGATGCGGAAGTTGCCGAGCGCGCCGCAGCTGCCGCACAGGCGGAAGTCGACCGGCTCGACCGCAAGTACTCGCACTATCGCGACGACAGCCTGGTCGCGCAAATCGGCGCCAGCGCCGACGCCGGCGCACGTATATTAGTGGATAATGAGACCGCCGACCTGCTCGACTTCTCGGCAACGCTGCATGCGCAGAGCGGCGGCCGCTTCGACATCACGGCCGGTGCGCTGACGAAGTTATGGGACCTGCAAAGCGGCCGGATACCGGACGCCGCCACGATCGAACGCGCGCGCGCACGTTGCGGCTGGGATCGCGTGCAGTGGAAACGCCCGCATCTGCGGCTCGGCGTTTACGGCATGCGGCTGGACCTTGGCGGCGTCGTCAAGGAATACGCCGCCGACCGCGCGGCGCAGGTCTGCCGCGATGTCGGCATCGTCCACGGTATCGTCGATCTCGGTGGCGACCTCGCGGTGGTCGGCGTACACCCGGACGGCTCGCCATGGCTGGTCGGTATAAAGACCCCGTGCGACACGAGCCGCGCGTTCGCACAGATCGAACTGCACGGCGGCGGCCTGGCAACGAGCGGCGACTACGAGCGCGCCGTCATCGTCGACGGCCGGCGCTATTCGCATATCGTCGATCCGGTGTCGGGCTATCCGGTCGAGAGTTTTGCCAGCGTCAGTGTCGTCGCCGATAACTGCCTGGTCGCCGGAGCAGCATCCACGCTCGGAATGCTGCTCGGTTTGCGCGAGGGTCATGATTGGCTGATCGGCCTCGGCCTGCCATTTCTTTGCATCGACGCCGACGGCAACGCGAGCGGTACGCTAGCGAGGGACTAAGGACTAAGGACTGAGGACTAAGGACTAGGGACGAGCAAGAGCAAAGCGCTTTCACTCGCCCCTCGATACTCGCCCCTCGCCCCTCGCTCTTATCAGAACTTCACCGTCACCCGCGCCCAGTAGAACCGGCCGACCGTATCGAACGTGTTCGCATCGACGTTGCCGTTGACGCCGTTGTTCAGATAGACGAGCGCCGGCGCCTGTCGGACATGTTGTCGATGCCGACGTCGACGCGCGCGCATCGGCGGCTCATGCAGTCTATGCACCGTGAACATTTCGTGAGGTCGAAATGTTTCGGGAATCTTGTCTAAAAATTACGAATGTTCGGATGCGAGACCATCGTGCGTGGGTGCGCGGAGATTTTCAGGGCCGCGAAAAATTGCACGCGACCTCGCAGCGACGAGGAGGACAACGCCTGAAGTCGGAACTTCGTCAGGAATTCTGGACTGCCCGCGGCGGCCCGATTGCCGCGGTGCGGGAGTCAGTCCGATTCGGTTGCGAATCGGCGCTGTGATTCGCCGTTGCCGAGTCCGGCAACAAGGCGACGCAACTTTTCGTTGTCGCTGAGCACGTGCTCCAGCCGCGCGAGGACGTCGCCGCCAGCGGTTGCCTAGACCGCGCCTGAAGCGCCGTTTTGCCTCAGGAATCACTGGCTTGCCAAGGACGTGGCGGATTTGCCACGCAAACTGCGTTCTTCCTGGTATGGCGATTGCGCAGGCTCGCGCCGCATTCCGCCCGTGCGCCGCCGGCAGGCCCTCAAGTGGTGTCTTGCCGACAAACAACTGGATGAACAACCTGCATGCTTCGGCGAACACAAGCTTGAGCGTGCTGCTTTCGCAGCAGGCCTGGTTGCAGGCGGGTCCCGCCTCTTCGAACGTGCCATGCCCTTTTCAAATCTGCCATGACCGGGAATTCCATGAAAGCAGCGCTCTTTGTTCTTGCCGCCTGCATTGCGCCAACGGCTCTGGCCACCGGGGCAAACGTCTTCTGTGCTGCGAGCACGGATGAACTGGCGAATTCCCTCGCGTCATTGTCGACATCCGCAGCGAACACCGACGCGGACGAAATACGCATCCATATCGGCACCTACTTCGCCCCGGCCGGCGGCTGGATCGGCTCGGTGACGACGCACCATGACCTGACGATTCGCGGCGGCTACACGGACGACGGCTGCACACAGCAGACGCTGGACGCATCGATGACGGTTCTCGACGGCAACGGCACATCGGGCGTGCTGACGATCAACACGCCCTTGATGCCCAACAGTGACATCGAGGTCAGCGGGCTCACCTTCCAGCACGGCATGGGGAACAGCGCATTTGAATCGTGCGCGGGGGCGCTCAAGATCGGCGATCCGGGCCCGATCAACAACGGAAGGATTTTGATCGAGCGCAATATCTTCCGCGACAACAGCGCGGTGAGCAACGGATTCAGCAGCCATACGGTCGGCGCTTTGCTGGCAGCAACGGACGGCGTTTCGCTGATCGTGCGCGGCAACCTGTTCGTAAACAACAGTTCGCCGAATGAGGCGGCCGCGTCGCTGCATTCCGACAATGAAATCGAGGTCAGCAACAATACGTTTGTCGGCAACCATTCAACCGATTCAATGCTGCAGACGCGCTTCGCGCTGGACTTCTTCACGGCCAGCGGCCTGATGTTGAGCAACAACATCTTCTGGGGCAACCGGACGGGCGACGGCGAGTTCGATATCAACCTGAGCGGGCAACTTATCCACGCCACACTCGTGAACAACGACATCCAGGCAGCCACCGGAACAGCGAAATCGGCGACGAACACGCTGAACGTCGATCCGGAGTTCGTCGGCGACGGAGACTTCCGCCTGTCGGTATTTTCGACCCTGATCGACGCAGGCGTCGACAGCCCTCCGGGCGGCTTGGCCAGCGTCGACCTTGACGGCGCACCGCGCATCGACGCGACGGCAGCGGACCTCGGCGCCTATGAAAGCAGCTACATCTTCGTCAGCGGTTTCGAATAGCAGCGCATCTGCCCCGGTTTGGTGATCTCCCCATGAAAGCGACGATTCTTCCCCTGATCGGTTGCATTGCAATCGCCGATTCGGCGCCGGCCGCGACGAACGTCAAGTGTGTCGAAAGCTCGAGAGATCTGACCCAGGCGCTATCGGCGTTGTCGAACTCGCCGGACAACATCGATGCCGACGAGATTCGGATCCGCACCGGCACGTACTTCGCGCCCGCGGGCGGGTGGACCGGTTCGGTGAAGACCCGTCACGACCTGTGGCAGCGGCGGCTTATGGCAATGTCGGTTTTCCGATCTGCCACCTTGCCAGCATAACCGGCACGGCGTGTCCTTGAAGTCGCGCGCCAAAGCCTCGATGTCACTGCAGACCGGCGACGAGAACGACAATGACGAAGATGGCCAGGACGCTGTACATCCGCGACATCCGCAAGGATGAATTCGCAACGCTCGGCTGCTTGATGGTCGACGTGTATTCAAATCTTGCGGGCTTCCCGAGTCCGGAGCAGCAACCCGGCTATTACGACATGCTTCGGAACATCGGGCGCTTCAGCGAAAAAAAGGATGCACGGGTACTCGTGGCGATTTCAGCCGACGATGAACTGATCGGCGGCATCGTTTACTTCGGCGACATGGCCGAATACGGCTCCGGAGGAACCGCGACGACGGTGAAGAATGCGTCGGGCATCCGCCTGCTCGGCGTCAGTCCACCAGCCAGGGGAATGGGGGCAGGCAAGGCGCTGACACGCGCGTGCATCCAACTGGCCAAGGACAACGGACACTCGCAAGTGGTCCTGCACACGACCCAGCCGATGCAGGTCGCGTGGAGTCTGTACGACAAGCTCGGTTTCGAGCGATCGAAGGACCTGGACTTCGTGCAGGATGGCCTGCAGGTATTCGGTTTCAGGCTCTGGCTTGGCGAAACATGACGCCGTTGCAACCCGAACCGTCGAAACCAATTCTCTGAGAGCTCGATACGACCGCGCTTCCAAGACGTGATCAAGTGCGCGAAGAAACCCATGGGCGGTTGCCGTTGGACCCGTGCGCCTACACCGCCCACTGCTTGCTGCGGCTTGGGATATCTTGTTGACGCTCTCGGCGCCAAGCCTGAACATGTTGCGCAACACCCCGCTTTGGGGAGCTATTTGTCGTTAGGCATATTCATGAGGAGTCGTGCGTATGTCTCATCAACTACTCGGCGTCATCGCAGGCTTGATCTTCGGCGTACTCACAGTCGGCCTTATGGCGCGAATGGCATTCCCAGACAAGAAGGCTGCGCTTAGCGCGGCTTTCGTCGAGCGCTTCGCCATCGGCGTCGTCATCGGTTGTGTACAACTGGCTGGGCCTGGCTGGCTTGTTGGTCTGCTGTTCGGGCTACTGCTCAGTATCCCAAGCGCCATTATCACCAAGGCCTTTGCTCCCATCCTTGTCATGGGCTCGCTCGGCGGCCTTGTAATCGGTGGCCTCATTCACGGCTGGGCGTGAAATGCCTAACTATTCGTTCAAGCGGACTGCCGATGTCGGTCTGCGCTAAAATCCAACGTCAGCGGCGGCAGCCGCTTAACTCAAGCGTTAGGCGGCAATTAATGTCGTTGACAGTCCATATATGTACTAGTTACAATATGGCATGTGGCGCATCGAAGAGCATCGGGAAGTCGATAAAGAGCTTTCCTCCCGCCGCGTTCCGCTTGAAATCCTAAAACGCTACGAAAAATGGAAAGACATTGCGGGGCTTTCTGGTCCACAAGGTCTTCGTGCAATCAAGGGCTTTCGTGACGAAGCGTTGTCGGGCGAGTGGAAAGGCTATCGCTCTTCGCGCCTTAACGAGCAATGGCGAGTCATATACCAAGTCGTCGCGGAAGTCCTGCTTGTCCGGGTAGTGCGCGTCACTCCGCATGACTATCGGAGGTCCTGAATATGCGTAACTTCATCCCAGCTAGAAAGCGCGTCGAGGTATCACCTGGCGAATCGGTGCGCATCATTCGCGAGCTGCAAGGTCTTACCCAGACTCAGCTCGCGGAGCTATGCGGCATTCCGCAGACCACAATTTCTGGTATTGAAACCGGACGTGTCAATCTTGGCGTCGAGCGCGCCAAAGCTTTGGCAAATGCTCTGCATTGCCATCCCGCGGTCCTTGTCTTTCCAGGTTGGCAGGTTGCCGCCTGACCATTCGTTCAAGCGGACTGCTGTGACGGTCTGCTCTACTATCATGCGGTAGCGGCAGGCGCGTCATGCGCGGAGGATTGGTGGCGGTTGGCGCTGTGCTTGTTTCCCTATGCGTCCACGCCGATGATGCCTCAATGGACAATGATCGCGTGAAAGCGATATTGCGCGATATGCAGAATACCTCTACCTGGTACCACGACGATTTGGCCGGGGAATTCGCTGGGTTCGAGAATTATGCGCGCGGACGCTATGCCGATACCTTGCGCTATTTCAAGCTGGGTGCTTACTACGCCGACAAGCCATCGCAGATCGGCATCGGCATCATGTACCTAAACGGCAATGGTGACGGAGCATTCAGGCATGGCTGAAAAACCAACTCCCGAAGACGTCGCGCTCTGGCAGAAGCGGTTGGCCTCTCAGGCCAACAATCGAGCATGGACCCTTGCCGAGGCGCTTCACCGCTCGCCCGAGGAGGACGAAGAGATGTTGCAGGCCGCGCATGCGGCGATGTATTTCTGGAGAATCGTCGGCAAGCCAAGCAACCACGCGCATGCGGCGCAGCTTCTTGCTCACGTATACGCTCTGCTCAAACTTCCCAAGCCTGCGGCGTATTACTTGGGCAAATCGCTGCCGTACTTCATGCAAAATGAGTGTGCAGCGGGCGAACTCGCTTTTGCCCATGCCGTCGCGGCCAATGTCGCCTGGGCCGAGGGCAACGCCGAAGAACACGCCAGGCATTACTCTCAGGCTCAAGCATTCAATGCGCAAGTCGCCAACCCGGAAGAGCGCGAGTTCCTCATCGCCACACTGCGCGTCATACCTGCGCCGAGTTCCTGACACACGTGCGGCCCACCTATTCGTTCAAGCGGGCTGCCTGTGTGGGTCTGCGCTAAGATTGCATGTTGGCGGCCGCAGCCGCTTGGCTCAAAGCGTCAGAGGCCGTCATGAAAGTCGCGCCCACAATAGTCTTGGTCTGCTCCATGGCGTTACCGGCATTCCACAGTGCATACGCTGCTTGTGCAATTGATGATCCTGCCGCAGTCGCCAAATCGTTCTACTCCAAACACACCAATTTTTCCTCGGAGGATCCTGCCAGGATCAAGACGATCATTTCGCCGCGTCTGTTCGATGCCTTGAACCGAGAGTACAAGTGCGCTCAAGGTCAGATCTGTGCAATTGAAGCAGACCCGTGGACGGATGCCCAGGACGGGAGGATCGGCAAACCGGTCGAGTTCGTGGCGGCCAGCAACTCTGGAGTTGAAGCTACAGTATCGATGACTTATCCATTCATCCTTGGCAAGACTCAAAGCGAAAAGCACGTAACGTTGGTTCTTCAACGCGAGTCGCCCAACGAATGCTGGCTATTGAGTGACTTGGTCGGCCCTCGGGGCGAGTCGCTCGTTCGGGCAATCGAGGAGTGGTACAAGGAGTACGGCAGCGCGCTCTGATTATTCGTTCAACGGATCGCTGAGACGGGTTTCGCTACTATCGCGGTACGCGGCGGCGGCCGCTTGACTCTGGCGTCAGGTGCCTTGGCAAAAGTCTGGGCAACGAGTTCTCTATTCTTTAAGCTCCACGAATCACGTACGTCCGAGCGACAGGGAGGTTTCACGTGTCCGCCACACCACAGTACTGGTTCCGCGCAAAGCGCTACGGTTGGGGTTGGGGTCTGCCTCTCGCATGGCAAGGCTGGCTCGTTCTCGCAGTCTTCTTCGCCTCACTGCTTGTTGGCACCGTGGCTATCTTGCCGCAGTACGGCCCCCGCTTTTTTTTCGTCTATGCCCTGGTGCTAACAGTTGCTCTTCTTGGTGTGTGCTGGCTAAAGGGCGAGCCAGGGCGCAAGCAATGAAAACGCCTGCGGCGGCGCCTGACTATTCGTTCAGCCGGACCGCTGCGACGGCCTGCGCTACTATCTCGCGGCCGTCATCAGCGGCTGCTTGACTCAAGCGTTGGGCGCCAAGGAGATTCATGACATGAAGTTGCATACCTTTTGGATCTCCGCCATGGTTGCCACCTTGGTGGGCGTGGGCCAAACCTGCTTCCCGCTTGTTACCTGGAACTATATCGCCGCATACAGTCCGCTGACCCCGGCGCTTCTGGCAATCAGGCCCCGTGGCGTTCTGCTGCGCGGGACAGCCAAGCCGCGCGCGCCTGACAATTCGTTCAGTGCGAACGTGACGCGCCGCGCCGATAATCCAGAGCCGGGTGCGGCGAGTTGACTCAAGCGTCAGGCATGACACCACGCGTGCTCTCACCGATCCTCGTCATCTTCGACTGCGACGGTGTTCTTGTCGACAGTGAGCGCCTGAGCCACCTGGTCCTGCAGCAGATGCTGGAGGAATACGGAACGGCCATTACCCTTCAGGAGACCCTGGAACACTTCATGGGAACTTCAACTGAAAGGTGCTTGGCCGTTCTTGGCTCGCTGATCGGCAGGCCTGCTCCTTTGGACTTTCTCGCCAGTTTCCGCGACAGGACGTTCGAGGCCTTCAGGACGTCACTTCATCCCGTCCCTGGCGCAGCCGAGGCTGTTGCGAATCTCAAGACGCATTTCTGCGTAGCCTCGAATGGCCCGCGCGAAAAGATGAGATTCACGCTGGGGCACACTGGACTTCTGCCGCACTTCGAGGGCCGCATCTTCAGTGCGGAGGATGTCTCGCGCCCAAAACCGGCCCCCGACCTCTTCATCCACGCCGCGCGAGCCATGAGTGCTGCCCCGAAAGACTGTCTGGTCGTCGAGGACAGCCCAACCGGCGTCACCGCAGCCAAGGCCGCGGGTATGCGCGTTGCAGGGTACGCGGCAATGGGCCACGCCAAGAAGCTTCGTGACGCAGGAGCAGACATTGTGTTCCGTGATATGCGAGAACTCGCCCACGTCATGCAACTGTGCGGCAGTGATGCCTGACTATTCGTTCAACGCGAGCGTGATGTGTCGGCACGAAAGCCCGGCGCCCGGAGTGGCACGTTGATTTCAACGTCAGGCAGACGACACGCATTCACTTGATGTCGGGATCTGGGAGTCGACGCCCCGGAACTAGGAGACTCAAATGAGAAAACTAAAAATCATCGAACACATCTCGCTGGACGGCGTGATCCAGCATTCCGCCGATGACGGCGACTTCCCCTACAGCGACTGGACCGTGCCCTATCGGACCCCCGCTGGCCGGGACGCAATGATCGCCGCGCATGGCGAGCGCTTCGATCTGCTGCTTGGCCGACGCACCTACGATATCTGGTCGGGCTTCTGGCCAAAGGCGCCGAGCAGTCCGATGGCGGACCGCCTCAACGCGGCAACAAAATATATCGCCACCCACCGTCCGGGAAGTCTTGAATGGGCACCGTTCGAGGGCTTTGGACCGGACATCGTCGAGGGCGTTCGCCGCATCAAGTCGCAGGCCGGCGCCAACCTTATCCTCTCGGGCAGCTCCACGCTGACTTCGACGCTGCTCGAACATGGGCTTACGGATGAAGTCCTGCTGGTCGTCTATCCGGTCCTGTTGGGCAAGGGGAAGCGTTTCTTTGCGGAGGGAACCCCGCCGCGCTCATTCGAGCTCGTCAGCACGAAAGCAATGCCGTCTGGCGTCATCCTCAGTACTTACAAGTTCGCCGGGCCTTTGAAGACCGGATAGTTCGACGACGTAACATCCGTGCAGGTTATCGCTGCAACTAGACCCAGGCGCTCGCAGTTTCGGGCGATCCTTTTCGTCTGGCGAAGCGTGCGGCGGCGAGGCGGTGCGCGATGCCGCCGGCAATCATTGCCGGCAGGAACAGCAACGCTGAAGCAGCGCCGGCGCCGGCGCCGACCAGCGCCGGGCCCGGACAATAGCCGGCGAGGCCCCAGCCGACACCGAAGATTGCCGCGCCGAGAATCAGCGGCAAATCGATCTTGCACGTGGCCGGAAGCTGGAATGCCGTGCCCACGATCGGTCGCGCGCGCCGCGTGACGAAGTGGAAGGCGACAGCCGTAGTCGTCGTGGCACCGATCAGGACGAATGCGAGCGTCGGGTCGAAGGCGCCGAAGACATCGAGGAACCCGATGACGACGACCGGATCGGTCATCCGCGCAATCGCGAGGCCAATGCCGAACAGGGCTCCGCATAGCAGCGCGGCGATGGCAGCTTTCACGCGCCGCCGCCGAACACGTGGTGCGTCAGCAAGACCGCGACGATCGCGGAGGCCATGAACGTCAGCACGGCCACCAGCGACCTCAGGGAAAACCGGCCCAGCCCACAGACGCCGTGACCGCTCGTGCAACCGCCGCCGAGACTCGTGCCGAAGCCTACCAGTACGCCGGCCAGCAGCAGGACCGGCAAGCGCGCCGGCGATGCCGTGGTCTGATGCAACAGATGCATCGTGAGGCCTCCGGCGCCGACCAGACCGGCGATGAAGGCCGCACGCCATGCCCATTCCGCGCCGGACGAGCGCCGCGTCAATCCGTTGACGATGCCGCTGATGCCGGCGATGCGGCCGTTGAACAGCAGCAAGCCGGTTGCGGACAGGCCGATCAGGACTCCGCCGAGCAAGGCAACGAACCAGCCAGTCATGCGCCCTCCCCGTTGCCGCGCGGCTGCCAGTGCGCGCCGGGTTCCATACTACCGAAATCCCGGCGCGCCACGCCAAGACTTGCACAAACCGGTTCGGCACGGCATCGTGCACGCTTTCAAACGGTCGTTCGATGCCATGCCCGACGCCAGCAGCGCAAATTCCCAATTTCCACATTTGCTTGCGCCGCTCGATCTGGGCCACGTCACGCTGCCGAACCGCGTGCTGATGGGTTCGATGCACACCGGCCTCGAGGATCACGCGCGCGACTACGGCAAGCTCGCGGCGTACTTCGCCGAACGCGCGCGCGGTGGCGTCGGTTTGATGGTAACCGGCGGCCTGTCGCCGAATATCGCCGGCTGGCTCAAGCCGTTCGGCGGCCGCCTGTCGATGCCGTGGCATGTCGCTCGGCATCGCAAGGTCACGAACGCGGTGCACGCCGACGGTGGACTGATCTGCCTGCAGATCCTGCATGCCGGACGTTACGGCTATCACCCGCTGTCGGTCTCGGCGTCGCGCATCAAGTCGCCGATCACGCCGTTCACGCCGCGCGCCCTGTCGAGCGGCGGTGTCGAACGCACGATCGGTGATTTCGTGCGCTGTGCGAAGCTCGCGCAGGATGCCGGCTACGACGGCATCGAGATCATGGGCAGCGAGGGCTATCTGATCAACCAGTTCCTCGCCGCGCGCACGAATACGCGCGACGATGCCTGGGGCGGCAGCGTCGAGAAGCGCCAGCGCCTGCCGATCGAGATCGTGCGGCGCACGCGCGCGGCGGTCGGACGCGAGTTCATCATCATCTACCGGCTGTCGATGCTCGACCTCGTCGACAACGCGCAGAGCTGGGATGAAATCGTGCAGCTCGCCAAGGCAATCGAATCGGCCGGCGCCTCGATCATCAATACCGGCATCGGCTGGCACGAGGCGCGCGTTCCGACGATCGTGACCAGTGTCCCGCGCGGCGCGTTCACCTGGGTCACGCGCAAGCTCAAGGGCGAGGTCAAGATTCCGCTGATCACGACGAACCGCATCAACATGCCCGAGGTCGCGGAGAAAATCCTCGCCGACGGCGACGCCGACATGGTGTCGATGGCGCGGCCGCTGCTGGCCGACTCCGAATGGGTCAACAAAGCCAAGGCGGGCCGCAGCGAGCGCATCAACACCTGCATCGCCTGCAACCAGGCGTGCCTGGACCATGTCTTCAAGAACGAACACGCGTCATGCCTGCTCAATCCGCGCGCGTGCCATGAAACCGAACTCGTCATCACGCCATCTGCGGCGCGCAGGAACATTGCCGTAGTCGGCGCGGGCCCGGCCGGGCTGGCGTGCGCGACGACGCTGGCCGAGCGCGGCCATGCCGTCACGCTGTTCGACGCGGCCAGCGAGATCGGCGGCCAGTTCAACATGGCCAAGCGCATTCCGGGCAAGGAGGAATTCCACGAGTCGCTGCGCTACTTCGGCCACCGCATCGCCGACACCGGCGTCGAGTTGAAACTCGATACACGTGCGACGGTCGAGTCGCTGCGCGGCTTCGACAGCATCATTCTCGCTACCGGCGTCACGCCGCGCGCGCTGCGGATTCCCGGCGCCGACCGGCCGAACGTGTTGAGTTATCTCGACGTCGTCCTGCTCGGCAAGCCGGTCGGCAGGCGCGTGGCGATCGTCGGCGCCGGCGGCATCGGTTTCGACGTCGCCGAATTCCTGACCCAGGACGAGCCTTCGCCTACGACGGACATCGCGCGCTGGTCGCACGAGTGGGGTGTCGACCAGAGCTACGCGAATCGCGGCGGCCTTGCCAAGCCAGTGCCCGAAGCGTCGCCGCGCGAGGTATGGCTGCTGCAGCGGACTCCCGGCACTCCCGGCAAGCGGCTGAACAAGACCACCGGCTGGGTGCATCGTGCCGCGCTGAAGATGAAGAACGTGAAGATGCTCGGCGGAGTCAGCTACGAGCGCATCGACGACGCCGGGCTGCACATTGTCGTCGATGGAAATCCACAAGTGCTGCAAGTGGACAATGTCGTCGTCTGCGCCGGCCAGGAGCCGCGCCGCGATCTGTTCGACGGCCTCAAGGCGGCCGGTGCCGACGTGCATCTGATCGGCGGTGCCGACGTTGCCGCGGAACTGGATGCCAAGCGCGCGATTGCTCAGGGGACGAGACTCGCGGCGGTGATGTAGGCCGTCAGAGGCCGTTTGTCTGCCTTCTTCCGCTTTGCAGCACAGCCCTCGCTGGCTTGCGCACCAACTCGGGCGTAATGTAATTGCCCGCGACGCACATCGTTGCGATCCGCAAGCATCGCCGGCGGCAGGGGTCGGCCGCGTCGACACAGGGTTATGCATCGTCACCCATCCACGACCTCGCGCAAGATCCGTTGAGGAGAAACTCATGGTCAAGCCGTATTATTCGGGAACGATCGCCGCACTCGCGCTGATATCGCTGCCACTGCTGGCAAAAGATGCGCCTCCGCCCGCTGGTCCGCCGCCCGAGCTCGCGCAACTTGCGTTCTTCGAAGGCACCTGGAACTGCACCGGCAAGACGTTCGCCAATCCGATGGGGCCGGAGCATGCGACCACCGCCACGGTGCGCGGCGCCAAAGCGGTCGGCGGCATGTGGACGCATATCACCTACGACGAGAACAATACAGCGGCAAACCCGATGCCGTACCACGTTGGCGTCTACATGGGTTTCGATGCCGCGAAGAAGACTTTCGTCGAGAATTGCGTCGACGTGTTCGGCAGCTACTGCACGCAGATCGGCAGCGGCTGGAGCGGCGACACGATGAAGTTCGAAGGAACCGGCAACGGTGGCGGCAAACAGTTCGGCGCCCGTGACACGTTCACGAAGAAGGGAACCACGCAGTTAACGCACACCGGCGAGATGCAGGGCGACGACAAGCAGTGGATCAAGACCGACGAAGAAACCTGCCACAAGGGCAAGTAGCAGAAAATCCCGGCTTGGGTTACGGGAGTAGCGGCGGCGGCGCCATACCGGCGCCGCCGCCGTATTCCGGCTGACGAAAATTACAGCCGCGCGCGATCAGTGATGTTCGTGTTCATCGTCGTCGTGCTTGTCGCGATAGTGCTTGAGCACCCATTCGTGACGCTCGTACGGACGCTCGGTATCCAGATCCAGCTCGACGCCACCGGCTGAAACATAGGCGCGGTCCTCGGCAGGCAGCGCAACACCGGACTGCCAGCGTCCGTCGGTCTGCCAGTAGTAGGTCTTGGACTCCGGCG
Organism: uncultured Gammaproteobacteria bacterium; assembly: GCA_963766595.1. Lineage (GTDB taxonomy): Bacteria > Pseudomonadota > Gammaproteobacteria > Xanthomonadales > Rhodanobacteraceae > Rudaea. The sequence goes on along the minus strand of CAVYAZ010000017.1, from coordinate 680,766 downwards.
CAAAATAGATCTGGTGATCGGCGTAATAGACGTAGTGGTGCTTGCCGGTCTTCTCGACGGTCACCGTCGTGTCCGCCATCGACGGCGCGGCGACAGCGAATCCGATGGCGAGCATGACTGCACCGGTGAGCTTGCGGAAGGTACGCATCAGCGATTCTCCTTGGCTGGTTCGTTGGGATGAAGCAAGCAGGAAAGACAACTTGCGTGCCAAGGGGCAAGGTCCACGAAAATCATCGGGTTACGGGGAAAACGGCCGCATTTCATCGCGCCGTATGCAAGGCGCATCGATCCGGAAGATTGCAACTTGCAAGCAGGTTGCGGCCGGTTTCGCAGCACGGCAGGGACAACGCGTTCAGCCTTGCGTCAGCGTTACTGCCACGAACCGAAATCGAACAGATGGTTGGTATACGTTTCCACAACCGTACTGAAGGGTTCCTGCGAGGCGTTGACCAGCACTGCGCGGTGGCGCAGCACGGCTTCCGGGATGCGCAACATGGATCGGCCGCCTGCTGCCGTGGTTTGGGCGGCGTGCATTTCCCATCCCGGCGGCAATGGCGACCACAGCAATTCGGCCGAGAGGGTCCGCCGCTGGAAGTGCAGCGGCTGCACGACCTTTCCGAACGGTTCGTCGCTGCTGTCCAAACGCTGGTTCATGTCGGCGGTGAGGCGTCCGGGCACATACCAGTTGTCGGCTTCGGAAAAAACATGCGCGCCGCACATCAGCTGTACGTGCCGGTAACCGACCGGTTCCGCGGCATCGACCTTCAACAGTGCGCGCAGATCCTCGGGAACCGGCTTGGGAACGTCGCGAACGCGCCGCGCGACGATTCGCGGCGGTTCGGCCAGGCGATGATCGGCGCACCAACGCTCGAGCGTCAGCGTTGCGCTGTCATGGCTGAGCAGATCGGCATTCAGGGTCTGCAGCAGCGCCAGCAATTCGACGCGCGCGAGATAGTCGTCAGCGTTCGCGGGCGGCAGCGACGCGCAACCGGGCAGGATCGCCGACACAAGGACGAAGAGATAACGCATCGACGCATTGCGCGCAGCGCCGCGCAAGCGCGTGCCGACACAGAGGCGCAGATGGCAATGCGACGCGCAGGTCAAGGCTTGGTCCCTACTGCTTTGGAGCGCCGATTATAGGCGCGGCCAAGCGAGCGCAGCACGACCACGCTAATCGTCCGAAACAACTACCTCGGCGTCGAGCGCATGGCTGCCGCGCAGCGAGTTCGTGATCAGGCACCCGCGCTCGGCCCGGGCAAGCAAGTCGCGCGCCTTCTCCAGGTCGCTGCCGCTTCGCACGGTGAGCCTGGCGAAGGTCGTGTAGCGCACGAATTGCGAAACGCGCTCGACCCGATCGAGGACGCCTTCGACGCGGCACTCGACGTGCGCCCATTCAAACCGCGCCGCGCGGCTGATCGAACGGAAAGTCAGTATGAAGCAGTCGGCCAGCGAGGCGCACAGCAGGCTCTCCGGCGACCAGACGCCGCCTGGGCCGTCGAACTCGGGCGGCGCAGCCGTTTCCAGATCGGGCAGCTGCGGCGACGTGACCGTCACGAGCCCCACGTTCTTCGCAGCGGCAGAGGCAACGTAGGTGTGCGGGAAAGGATGCATGGCGGTCAGGATCCAACCCGGGCCAAGGCACTGGTCAACAGCCGTCGGACTTCAGCAGCCATCGGCGCGAGCGCGGGATTGTCGGTGCGCTCCATCGCGACGACCGGGTCGATACTGGCCACTTCGACACGTCCGTCGGCGGTCTCGTGCACGATGACGTTGCACGGCAGGAGTACGCCGAGCCGGGCTTCGACCCGCAGCGCTTCGTGCGCGAAGCGCGGATTGCAGGCGCCCAGAATTCGGTACTTGCCGATCTCGGCGCCGATCTTCGACTTCAGCGTGGCCTGCACGTCGATGTCGGTGAGAACGCCGAAGCCGCTTTCCTTGAGCCGCGACGTGACGTCGGCAACGACGGCATCGAATGGCTGATTGACCGTGTTCGAAATGTAGTACGACATGGGATCTTGCCTGGCTTCACGATCAGCCCGCGCCGGCCGATGATCGACAGATTGCACGCGAACGCGTATCGGCGCCTTGACTCAGGTCACCCGCTGCACGGATAGGCGAGGAATACCGGGCCTGCAGGCCGAGACGCGCCCGCCCGGCCGAGTAAGAGTTCAGGTCGCTAGCGGTCGATCGCTCATCAGGCCGAGCAGGTTGCCGTCCGGATCCGTGCAGAACGCAAGCATGACTTCGCTTGTCGGCGTACGGCCGATCACATGCGGCGGTTGCTCGAAGTGCACACCCTTCCCGCTCAGGTCAGAGTGAGCCTGTTCGGCGTCGGCGACCTTGAAGTAGAAAACCGTGTCGCGGCCGCCGGGCTTCCCGCCGCTGGCGCTCAACATCAGGCGCACGCCGTCTATGTCGAAAAAACTCATGCCCGGTACTTCGAACAACAGCTTCAGTCCGAGCGTGTCGCGATAGAAGGCGGTTGCCCGCGGCAGCTCCGTGACGCTGAGCGCTATCTGCGCAATACCCTTGATCAGACTCATGTTGATCAGACTCATGGCGGCTCCTTTCATTGCTGGCGAAAACGCGATACGATTAGCCTTGGCTAATAGTTAGTATAAGCTAACAAAATGTCGAAACCGCGTCAAGATCCGGATTCCGCCATGGACCTGGCCGACCGGCTGCACAGTGTTGCGATCCACCTGCTGCGCCGCGCCCGGCGCGAGGACGCGGCAATGGGGCTGCCGCCGGCGCAGGCGTCGGTACTCTCGGTGCTCGTGTTTGGCGGTGCGCGAACGCTCTCGGCGCTCGCCGACGTCGAACAGGTCAAGGCGCCCACGATGACCCGCATCGTCGATGCGCTCGAACGCGCGGGCTTGGCGCAGCGGCAGCCGGATGCGGATGACCGGCGCAAATTCAATATTGCCGCCACCGCTGCCGGCGTACGCTTGATGCAGCAGGGCCGGTCGCGCCGCGTGAAAGCGTTGGCCCAGCTGCTCGCGGACCTCGATCGCAACGAGCGCGCCGCGCTGGATACGGCAATTGTCCTGCTGGCGCGATTGCAGATGCGCAAATCCGGGCAATAATAGCTGGCGTCGCCGCGCCCTGCCCTTTCCCCGTCTTCCATGGAACAATGCATGAAGTTTCGCACGCCGCTGATCGTCGCCTTTGCGCTTCTCGCGCTCGCTTCCGGGCTCGCGTTGCCGCAGGAGAAAGCGGCTGACGCGCCCAAGTTCTTTCATATCGATCCGGTCCGCCCGGTGGCCGAGCTGCAGGCTATCGCGCTGGCCGCGACGCCGCCGGCCGAGCACGGCGACTTTCGTCCGTCCGATCTCGTCGAACTGACCGCGCTCGATCCGACGATCAAGCTCGATATCCGTTACGCCACGACGCGTAATTTTCTCGGCACGCCGGTCTACAGCCAGGCGCGCGCGCTTATGCAGCGCCCCGCAGCCCTGGCGCTGGCCCGCGTGCAGAAATCCCTCGCAAAAGAAGGCTACGGACTGCTCGTGCACGACGCGTATCGACCCTGGTATGTGACCAAGATCTTCTGGGACGCCACGCCGGTGGACAAGCACGAGTTCGTCGCGGATCCGGCCAGCGGATCGCGTCACAATCGCGGCTGCGCGGTCGACCTGACCTTGTACACGCTGGCCGATGGCCGGCCCGTCGAGATGCCAAGCCTGTACGACGAGATGTCCGAGCGCGCGTATCCGACCTACGCCGGCGGTCCCGAAGAACCACGCCGGTTGCGCGAACTGCTGCGCCGGCACATGGAGGCCGAAGGCTTCAGCGTTTTCCAGTACGAATGGTGGCACTTCGACTATCGCGACTGGAAATCCTACGCGTTGCAGAACGCGCGCTTCGAGGACATCGGCACAACCGGGGCGAAGGCCAGGCACTGACGTGAAACAGTCCCTTGCCCATATCGCGCTCGTCGTGCGCGACTACGACGAAGCGATCGCGTACTACACGGGCGTGCTCGGATTCGAACTGCTCGAGGACGAGGCACGCGGCCCCGGCAAACGCTGGGTTCTGGTCGCGCCGCGCGGAAGTCGCGGCACGTCCCTGCTGCTAGCACAGGCGGCCAATCCGGAACAGCAAAGCCGCGTCGGCAACCAGACCGGTGGGCGGGTATTCCTGTTTCTGCACACGGACGATTTCCAGCGCGACTATCAGGCTCTGCGGGCCCATGGCGTGCACTTTGTCGAAGAGCCTCGCTACGAAACCTACGGCACGGTCGTCGTGTTCGAAGACCTCTATGGCAATCGCTGGGACCTGATCGAACGCAAGGGCGCCGCGTGACAGTCTTGCGTTCGATCATCGGCGTGGCGATTGCCGCTACCCTTGCAGCGGCCGCCTCGGCGCGAGCGGGCGACGCCGAAACCGCTGCGCCCGCGCAAGCGCTGGTGCCGGTGTTCGATTGCTTCGCCGTGAACTCCGCCTGGGGATTTACGCTGTCGGGCAAACTCATCGACACCGACGGCAATGTTTTCAGTTATGGCCGACGCGGCAAGGCGTGGTTGGTCATGCCCGTGACGGAAGGCAGCACGAAGTATTATTCCGACGCCGATCTGCAGGACAAGTTCGGTGACGCCCGGCGCACGGGCCAAGTCGAAGCTGCGGCGCTCGCCGAGAACAAGGCGTTGATCGACGCAGCAGGAGCCGGAAAACTGGCTGTTGCAGATGGCGGCGCGCGCGACGCCGGATCGAGCAGCTGTCATGCCTACGTGCATGATGCGGCGCGCAGGCACTATCGCGACATCGAACTCGGCAGCGATGGGGGCGTCAACGACATGCGCACGACGAACGACGCTCCTGAAGCTCAACAATTGTTGAAGTGGCTGCGCTCGGTTGGCGTAGCGAAATAAGAATTCAGCGCATGGACCAATTCAGCTATCTGTCGGTACTGCTGTCGATCATCATCGGCCTGGCGATCACACAGGTGCTCAAGGGGTTTCGCGGCATCCTGCTCGGACGCAGGCGCGTGCGCATGTATTGGCCCGTGCTGCTCTGGGCCATCGGGCTGCTGGCGATGTGCGTGCAGGGCTGGTGGGCAAATTTCGGACTGCGCGAAGTCGCCGAGTGGACGTTTGCGCAGTTCGCCGTCGTGCTGCTGCAGATGGTGTTCACGTACATGCTGACCGCGCTCGTGTTTCCCGACTTTTTCGGCGATCAGAGCGTCGACTTGCGCCAGCACTACTACGCGCACGCCCGCTGGTTCTTCGGCCTGTTCATCGCGGCGCTCATCACCAGCCTGGCCAAGGACCTGGTCAACAGCGGGCATCTTCCCGAGCCTACCAATGTCGGCTTTCATGTCGTCTTCATCGCCGCATTCCTGATCGCAGCCCTTACGCAAAGCGAGTGGTATCACAAGGCGCTGGCGCTGGTCGGCATCGGCACCTTTGCCGCCTATACGCTGATATTGTTTTCACGGCTGCATTGATCCGGGCGCAACAAGGCTGTGGGCGAAATGTGGGAGGAGCCATGAAATTCGCGAAGATTCTCTTCAACGTCGCCGGCATCTGGGGCGTGATCCTGCTGCTGCCGCTCTACTTCATCTTCGACCTGATCGGCCAACAGGATCCTCCGCCGATCACGCATCCGGCATTCTTCTACGGCTTCGTTGGACTCGGCCTGGCCTGGCAGGCCGCATTCTTCATCATCGCGCGCGATCCGCTGCGCTTCCGACCGATGATGATCCCGTCGATCCTTGAAAAGGTCGGCTATGGGGGCGCCGTGGTCGCGCTATATGCGCAAGGACGCATGCACGGGCAGGATCTCGCGTTCGGTATCGTGGATCTTTTGTTCGCCGCGCTGTTTGCGCGTGGCGTTCTTGCGGACCGGTCGCGCCCCAATTTGATCAGGGGGACTTGCCCTCGGTCACCTCGGGCGGACTCGCTGCCGCGTCGTCGGCATCGGCGGCGAAAGCCGCGCCCGCGCGCAGTGCGAGTATACGTGTCCACAATAAAGCATTTTTCATCAAGCCCTACCAACGCGCGCGGACGAACGCCGAGGGCCCGTAGAAATGTATGCGGGCCCGCCCCTCCCAGGACGCCTTTTCGGCTTTCAGATCGAGATTATTGGCGCTGTACTCAAGCGCGAACCCCAGGTGTTGCCAAGGATAATACTCCATCCCGAGCGTGCCATTCAGCAGGTGTCCGGTCAGCACGCCGGAGGGTTTGCGCACACCGGAAAAATCGGCGTAGCCACGCCAGCTTGGCGAAAACGCGTGCCGCCAGCCGAGAGTCAGCAGAGGCGCGACGGCGTCGGCTCCGGCCTCGCCATGGGCGGTCAACGAGTCGGCGTTGACACTGATGCCGCCATCAATCGTGCCGTCGATGCTGTAGTAGGCCGCGCCGAGTCCGATGCCGACGACGTCGTGCACGGAAGGCGCGAACCACCAGTGCCAGGCGGCGTTGAGGATCTGCAACCGCACCCGCGCTTCGACGAATGCACTGGCATGATAGACGTTGCCATCGAATTCGATGTCGCGCGCCAGCGACGTCCCGGCACCCTTGGAATACTGATATCCGCTGATGCTGAACCCCTGGCTGTCGAGTATCAGCAGTTCGAGTCGCCCGGTCGTCAAGGTGCGATGATTGTCGATTCCAAGATCATGCTCGAAACTGACGTCCGATCCCCTCAGGCCGGGGCCGTTTGCTTCGACGCGCGTGTCGACAACCGGATAGAAGCCACCGAACGAGATGCTGGCCCGGTCGAGCGCTTCCGGAATGTCCGCGACCGCTGCCGGTGCAAACGCACAAGCAGCGACAGCGGCGAGCCACACCGGCGCGGATCGGATCAGCCTGCACCTCATCGCAGCATCCTGCCGCCTCGCGCGTGACGGAAACCTTAACGCTGGTCGATCGGCACGAATTTGAGGTCTTCGGGGCCGATGTAGTTTGCGCTCGGGCGGATGATCTTGCCGTCGATGCGCTGCTCGATCACGTGCGCGCTCCAGCCCGATGTGCGGGAAATCACGAACAGCGGCGTGAACATCGCCGTCGGCACGCCCATCATGTGGTAGCTCACGGCGCTGAACCAGTCGAGGTTCGGGAACATCTTCTTGATCTCCCACATCGTCGCTTCGAGGCGCGCGGCAATGTCGAACATCTTCATGTTGTTCTGCGCGGCCGACAGTTCGCGCGCAACTTCCTTGATGACCTTGTTGCGCGGATCGCTGACCGTGTAGACCGGATGGCCGAAGCCGATCACGACCTCCTTGCGTTCGACGCGGGCGCGGATGTCGGCGTCGGCCTGATCCGGCGTGTCGTAGCGGCCCTGGATATCGAATGCGGCTTCGTTGGCGCCGCCGTGCTTCGGACCGCGCAGCGCGCCGATTGCGCCAGCGATGCACGAGTACATGTCGCTCCCGGTTCCGGCAATCACGCGCGCGGCGAACGTCGAGGCATTGAATTCGTGCTCGGCGTACAGGATCAGGGAGGTGTGCATCGCGCGAACCCACAGCGCGCTCGGCTTCTCGCCGTGCAGCAGGTGCAGGATGTGGCCGCCGATCGAATCGTCGTCGGTCTCCACGTCGATGCGCTTGCCGTTGACCGCATACTGGTACCAGTACATCAGGATCGAACCGAACGAAGCCATCAACCGGTCGGCGATGTCACGGGCGCCGGGATGGTTGTGGTCTTCCTTCTCGGGCAGCGCGCAGCCGAGCGCGGAGACGCCCGTGCGCATGACATCCATCGGATGCGTGGACGCCGGCAGTTGCTCGAGCACGTTCTTGACCACGGCCGGAAGACCACGAAGCGCTTTCAGTTTGGTTTTGTAAGCAGCCAGCTCGGCGCGGTTCGGCAGCTTGCCGTGCACGAGCAGGTAGGCAATCTCCTCGAATTCGCAGGTGGTTGCGACGTCGAGAATGTCATAGCCGCGATAGTGCAAGTCGTTGCCGGTGCGGCCGACCGTGCACAGAGCCGTGTTGCCGGCAGCGACGCCGGACAGGGCTACGGACTTCTTGGCTTTGGGGAGGATTGCTGCTGGTTCACTCATGGCTGTTTTTCCTGGCTGCCGTCCGGCTGCGCCGGCTCGGGATTTTCGTTGTCGAAGAATTCGTCATTTCCGCGCGCGGGACACTGCGCGACCGGCTCGTGCGCATGGCCGACCAACGTGGCGGAGGTGTCCTCGTAGGTCCAGCATTCGTCCAGCGAGGAGCAGTAGCACAATTTCAGATCGACGCGCTTGATCTCGTGGGCGAACAGGTCGAAATCCTCGGCCGTCGGGAACACCAACTGGTCGATGTGATCATTGCCCGGGATCACTACGCCGTTGATCGTCGAGTACGGAATGTGATGTTCGAAGTGCAGGCCGAGCGCGGCAAACGCCGATTTCCAGTTGCGCTGCGGCTTGCCGTCGACGGAGATCTTGACGCTGCGGATGATGGCCGGCCCGACGCCCTTGTTGAACAACATCACTTTGCGCTTGGCGCTGGACATGCCCGGCTCCAGGTACGGCCAGACCTGCGCGCGCACCTGTTGTCGCTGCAGGTAAGCCGTGTAGCCCGATACGCAAAGGGCGAGCAGGCCGACCAGCGCGGCGATGACCGCCGCGGCGCCGTCCCAGTTGCGGTTTCCGTAGGTCACCCGTGCCAGCGCGTCGCGCGTCGCCTGTGGGAGGTCTTCGTCGCCCATGCCGGTGCGGCTCACTCTTTGCGAGCGGCGAACAATCCGTCGAGCTTTCGCTCGTAATCGTGATAGCCGATGCGATCGTAGAGTTCATCGCGCGTCTGCATCGTATCGATCACGTTTTTCTGATGACCGTCACGGCGGATCGCGGCGTAGACGTTTTCCGCGGCCTTGTTCATCGCGCGGAATGCCGACAGCGGATACAGCACGATGCCGACACCGGCGCTGCGCAGTTCCTCGACCGTGAACAGCGGCGTCTTGCCGAACTCGGTGATATTCGCAAGCACCGGCACCTTCACGGCGTCGACGAAGCGGCGGTAGGTCGGCAGTTCATACGCCGCCTCGGCGAAGATGCCGTCGGCGCCGGCTTCCACGCAGGCGATCGCGCGTTCGATCGCCGCATCGACGCCTTCGACCTGGATCGCGTCAGTACGCGCGATCAGGAAAAAGTCCGCATCGGTTTTCGCATCGGCGGCGGCCTTCACTCGATCGGCCATCTCCTGCTTGCCGACGATTTCCTTGCCCGGCCGGTGGCCGCAACGCTTGGCGCCGACCTGGTCCTCGATATGACAGGCAGCCGCGCCAGCCTTGATCAGCGACTTGACCGTGCGCGCGATATTGAACGCGCTCGGTCCAAAGCCGGTGTCGATGTCGACCAGCAGCGGTAGCTCACACACGTCGGTGATGCGGCGCACATCGGTCAGCACGTCGTCGAGCGTGTTGATGCCCAGGTCCGGCAGTCCCAGCGAACCGGCCGCCACGCCGCCGCCGGAAAGATAGATCGCGCGATAGCCCGCGCGCCTGGCCAGCAGCGCGTGGTTGGCATTGATCGCCCCGATCACCTGCAACGGGCTTTCGGCGGCGAGGGCGGCGCGGAAGCGCGCCCCGGGTGATTCGGTATGGCTCATGGAGGCTCCGGTAAACGGGCTATTTTAGCCGATATTGCCTGTTCGGTCCGCTTACCGGCGGCCCTGTCGGGCAGATCGGGGGCCGCGCTCGGCGCGCATAGATTGCCAAACCTGCCTGCGAACACCCTCCCCTTGAGGGGGGGCCTGCCCCGAGGGTTCACGGTCGCGGCCGCCAGGCCGCGATTTCCTTACCTGTCCACGTCGGCCACGGCGAGCGCGAACTGTGCGCGGCCTCGCGCCCGCGCAGTCCAAGGAGACTGGACATGCGGTGAGGCCCAAGTCGATTGCGCCTCGGTCAAACGCGCCGCGGTTCTGGTCTGCACCGGAGCCCGCGGCGGATGTGTTCCTGCGATTCGAGCCGTCGAACGAAACGGTTCAACCATCCTGCTCCTCCCGCGTGCCCGCGGCCGGCGGTAATTCTCCCGCGATCTTCCTGCATACATGTATACAAGGGCAACGAAGCGAACCTCGTGGTTGCCCGACGCACGCATCAACCCTGCTGCTGGAGGAGTGCCATGCGAAGTCGCAATCAAATCCTGAGCCTCTTGTTATTGCTGTCGCCCACGGCGACGTGCTCCGCGGCGAATTTCCAGGTCCATGCCTACGACGGTTACTTCGACCCCGATAGGCTGGCTATCCAGGTCGGCGATACGATCACTTTCGACAATCTCAGCTCGGGCGGTCCAACCAATGTGCATGCCGCCAACACGTTTCGGTGCGCGGTCGGCTGCCAGGGCGACGGCAGCGGCGCGACCGGCAATCCGTCCAAAGCGCACTGGAGTGACACGCTGGCCTTCAACAAGCCCGGCATCGTCGCCTACGTCAGCGACCGTCAGGCGTCAGACGGCATGGTCGGCAAGATCATGGTCAGCGAGGCGGAGCAGACCGGCCAGAACATCGTCGGCGGGCTCAGTGGAAACTGGTACGACCCGGCGCCAAACCTGAGCGGCCACGGATTCCAGATCGAGATACAGCCGGACAACAGCATCCTGGCGGTCTGGTTCGTATTCAATCCGGCCGGCAACGCGCAGAGCTGGATCTTCTCGCAAGGCAGCTACGATCCGGCCATGGATACCGTCACGATTCCGGCATTCCTGGAAACCGGCGGCGCGTTCCCGCCGCAATTCGACGGCCACAAGCTGGCGGTGACGCCTGGGTGCGCTGACCTTCACGTTCACCGACTGCGACATCGGCGCCGCGGCCTGGGTGGCAAGCGAAGCGGCGAAGGCGGCCGGGTTCGACGACGTGGCGCCGTTTCCGATCCACCGCCTGAGCCGCATCGCAGGGCTGTCATGTCCGTGATGCTGCGGCACGGCACGATGGCTTGACCGCTCGCCCAGTTTCATCGGGCGCCGCCCACCAGAGCCCTCCCCCATCGATCAAGCTGGTCGGGGATAGGGAGCAACAACGGGTAGCTCACGAATTCACTACGCGATCGGCATATCGAGCCAGCCGGTCGCCCTACGTTTGATCCGGTCCCCGCTTCAACGCGCCACGGATTTCCTCGAGCGCATTCGGATCGTCGAGCGTCGACAGATCGCCGGGGTCGCGGCTTTCGGCCAAGGCCTGCAGCGAGCGCCGCAGCAACTTGCCTGAGCGCGTCTTCGGCAACGAGTTTACGATGTAGACGCGCGCCGGCCTGGCGACGCCGCCGAGCATTTCGACGACGCGTTGCTGCATGCCGTTGGCCGCGTCGTGTTTCGCGCTCGCGTCAGCCGTCCCGGACTTCAGCGTTGCGAACACGATCGGCACCTGGCCCTTGAGTTCGTCGTGGACGCCGATCACGGCCGCTTCGGCGACGCTCGCGTGCGTCGCTACCGATTCCTCGATCTCGCGCGTCCCGAGGCGGTGCCCGGCGACGTTGATCACGTCGTCGGTGCGGCCGAGGATGAACGTGTAGCCGTCGGCGTCGCGGATCGCCCAGTCGAGCGAGCTGTAGAGCAGTTCCTTGAAATGGGAGAAATAGCTTTTTACAAAACGCTCGTCGTCGTGCCAGATCGTGCTCAGGCAGCCCGGCGGCAGCGGCGGCTCGATCACGAGCACTCCCTTGTCGCCGGCTTCGGCGTCGTGCCCGGTGACTTCGTTGATGACGCGCAGCTTGTAGCCGAAGTTGGCAAATCCCGGCGAGCCGAAGCGGATCGGCTTCATGTCGAGCCCGGGCTGCAGGCACAGCACCGGCCAGCCGGTTTCGGTCTGCCAGTAGTTGTCGATAACCGGCTTGCCGAGGCCCTCGCTGATCCATTTCGCTGTTGGTTCGTCGAGCGGCTCGCCGGCCAGGAACAGGTACTTCAACTGCGACAAGTCATGCTTTTTCAGCCACGCCGGATCCTGCTTCTTCAGCACGCGGATCGCTGTTGGCGACGAGAACATCGTGCGCACGCCGTATTGCTCGCACAGCTTCCACCAGATACCGGCGTCGGGATTGATCGGCAGTCCTTCGTACAGCAGAGAGGTTGCGCCGACGATCAGCGGGCCGTAGATGTTGTAGCTGTGGCCGACAGCCCAGCCGACATCCGATGTCGAAAACATCACCTGTCCCGGTCCGACGTCGAATACCGTGCGCATCGACATCGCCAGTGCAACCGCGTGTCCGCCGACGTCGCGCTGCACGCCCTTCGGCTTGCCGGTTGTCCCGGACGTATAGAGCAGATAACTCGGCTCGTTCGATTCGAGCCATTCGACCGGAACCTCGGCGCCTTCGTGTGCAACGCGACGTTCGGCATAGTCGACGTCGCGACCGGCGACGCGCTGCAGATCCTTGTCGAGTCCGCGCGAAACGATCAGCACATGCGCCGGCGGCGCCTTCGCCGCGCGCAATGCTTCGTCGACCAGCGGCTTGTACGCAATGACCTTGCCTGCGCGCATGCCCGCATCGGCGCAGATAAGCAACACGGGCTTCGCATCATCGATGCGCAGCGCGAGGTTGTGCGAGGCGAAGCCGCCGAATACGACCGAGTGCACTGCACCGAGGCGCGCGCAGGCAAGGACCGCGAACACAGCCTCGGCCATGTTCGGCATGTAGATCACGACTCGTTCGCCGCGCTTGACGCCGAGCGACGCGAGCGTGGCGGCGAACGTGTTCACTTCGCGGTACAACTCACGATAGGTCACGCGCCGCGTCGTATTCGTCTCGGTCGAGATCGCGACCAGGGCGAGTTGATCGCCGCGCGCCGCGAGGTGGCGATCGACGGCGTTGTAGCACAGGTTGGTTTCGCCACCGACGAACCATTTGCAGAATGGCGGATTGACATATTCGCGGATCTTCTGCGGCGGTTTATGCCAATGGATCGCGCGCGCCTGCTCGGCCCAGAACGCATCCGGCTGCTCGATCGAGCGGCGATATTCGTCTTCGTAACGCATGACAGATGCCTCGAAAGGTGCCTTGGCCACAGGCTAAGCCCAAACCCTCACGCCACCAGCACGACTTTGGTCGAAATTCGGGCGTTTGTCTTGATCTTCATCAAGGCCCTGCCCATCGCAGCCGAAGTCGAAGGGCCGTGCTGACGCTTCGACTTCGCTCGCTACGCGTGCCACGCTCAGCGCGAACGGTCTTGTGGGCAGAGGATTCGCGCGCTCACAGTGACTTGGCGCGCAACGCACCATCCGGATCGGCAATGACAAGCCGCACATGTGCGAGCGCCTCGCCGCCGTCGGGATAGGCGCGCGGCGCGCGTTCCAGAGCTTCATCCCAATTCGCCTTCGCCCCTTCGCGCTGATTCAAGGCGTACTCAGCAAGGCCAGCATGCAGCAGGCTTTGCACGACGGCCGGTGCGTCCGCCGGCAACTTCGCACGGCGTATCACCAGCGCAGCCTGGGCATCGCTGCGCGCTTCCTCGTAACGCTGCAGGGCCATCAGCGCCTGGCTGCGCGCATCGAGCGCGTCGGCCGTTTCGGGATGATCCGACGGCAGCAGCTCACGGCGCAGGGCCAGCGCGCGGTCGTAGTACTCCAGAGCCACGGCATAGTTTCCGCGCGCGAACTCCGTTTCTCCCATGTTGTATGGTGGGAACGCGAGGTACGGGTGATGTTCGCCAAGGCCGGCGCGATACGACGCCGCAGCGCGCGCGTAATACGCGATCGACTCGTCGTAGCGCTTCTGTTGCCGCGCAATGTTGCCGAGCATGTTCTGCGAATTCGCATAGTCGGAGCTGGCCGTGCCGAACAGGCGCAGATTTTGCGCCGACGTGCGCTCGAGCAACGGCAGGGCCCCGGCGATGTCGCCTGTATCGAGCATTACCGCGGCAAGATTCTGCGTCGATCCGATCGTACGGTAGTGATCTTCGCCGTACGCGCGCCGGTAGATGGCCAGGGCGTTTTCCAGCTCGGCACGCGCGGCCTTGTGCTCGCCGCGGTCGCGCAACAGCAATGCAAGATTGTTGTGTATCGCCGCAGCCTTTGGCGATTCATCGGTGCCGGCTCGAGCTGCAGTCTCCAAGGCGAGTTCGAATTCCGAACGCGCGCCGGCGAAATCGCCAAGCGCCTTGCGCACCAGGCCCCTGTAGCTCTGCACGCCGGCCAGTTCGTCGAGTGCGCGCTTGGATCCACCTTGCAGCTTCAGTACCGCCTCGTCGAGCAGCGCAAGCGCAGCCTTCTCGTCGCCCTGCCGATGCGCCACCCAGGCCAGGGCGCGCAAGGCGTGGCCGAGGTCGATTGGATCGGCATCGGCGTCCACGCGTTCGATGTCGATGGCGCCCTGCAGCGGTTCCTTCGCTCGCGGGAAATCGCCGAGCGCCGAGTAGACCTCGCCGATCACCGTGAGCAGGCGCGCGCGCTGCAACGGCTGCGAAGATAACTCGGAGCTGATCTGCTTGGCGCCGCGTTCGAGAATCTGGTTCGCGTTGAGCTTCTCGCCACGATTGACGCCGGGGTCGGAAACCTGGAACAGGCTGATGAGAAACGCGGCGACAGAGTTCGCGCGCTCGGCCTCGCGCGCGGCGATCTGCGCCTGGCGCAGTGCGAACGCGGTTGTCAGGCAAAGCAGCAGGACGACGACGGCAGCGCTCGCAACCGGAACACGGTGGCGGTGCACGAAGCGCGCGATGCGATAGCGCCTGCTGCCTCGGCGGGCGCTGACCGGGCGCCCGGCGAGGTACGCATCGAGATCGCCGCACACCGCATCCATCGAGCCGTAGCGATCGGCCGGCGTCTTAGCCAGGCATCGGCGCACGATCGCGTTCAAGTCGTTGCCGAGCTGGCGCCGCAGCCGCGCCGCTTCCGCGTTGGCGGGCCAGACGCTGTGCATCGTGTCGGAGTCGAGCGCGTTCGCCAGCGTGATTGGTTCCTCCTCGGCCACGGCGCGCGCCCAGGCATACGGATCGGCCGGATCGGCACGGTATGGGGCGGCGCCAGTGAACAGGCGAAAGCACAGCATGCCGAACTGGTAGACGTCCGTGGCAACCGTGATCGCCTCGTTGCGGAACTGCTCCGGGGCGGCATAGTCCGGCGTCATCGGACCGGCCGCCGAGGTCAGGGTCAGCGCCGGATCGGTCGAAGCGCCGGCTCCGATCAGCTTGGCGATGCCGAAGTCGAGCAACTTCACCTGGCCGTCATCGGTGACGAGGATGTTCGACGGCTTGATGTCACGATGCACGACCAGGTTGCGATGGGCGAACGCCAGCGTGCTGGCGACCGTGCGCAGCAGGCGCACGCGTGCTTCGATATCCAGGCTTGCCTCGATGCAGAACAGCGTGATCGGCACGCCGTCCACATATTCCATTGTATAGAATGCCTGGCCGTCGTCGAGTTCGCCACCGTCATAGAGCAGGGCGATGTTCGGATGGACCAGACCCGCGAGGATGCGCCGCTCGCGCTCGAAGCGCTCGCGCGCGGAAGCACCGATTCCGGCCTGCACGACCTTCAGGGCGACGTGCTTCGAAAACTTTCCGTCGGCGCGCTCGGCCAGATAAACCACGCCCATGCCGCCGACGCCAAGGAGCCGGGTGACGCGGTAGGCGCCGACGCGCAGACCGAGCGTGTCCTGCGTGTTGTCGAGCAACTGATGTTCGAGCAGCGGCGCGGCGAACCCGGCCGCGCCCTCGTTCAGGATCGGCCGCGTGTGCGCCTGCTCGCTCAGCAGGCGCTGGAGCGGCTCGCGCAGATCAGCGGCATCGGACGGCAGATCGGCGACGAAGCGTTCGCGTTCGTCCGCCGGCAAGTCCAGCGCCCGATCGAGCAGTGGCCGCAGACGCCGCCAGGTTTCCGCATCGATTCCCACGCGCGCCTCCGGTCAGCCCGCGACGGGCGCGCCGCGGATAGCATCGCCGAGGAAAGCGCGGGCCATGTCCCAGTGCCTGCGTACCGTGCGTTCGGTGACGTCGCGCACCTTGGCGATCTCGACGAACGTCAATCCGCCGAAGAAATGCCACTCGACCAGTTGCGCCAATTCGGCGTCGCAGTCACGCAGCTTGCCGAGTGCATCGTCGACCGCGAGCAATTCGTCGACCGAACGATCGACGCTCTCGATGCCTTCGGTCAACTCCGTGCGCGCCATGCCCTGTCCGTGTTTCTCGGTCGCATGCTTGCGCGCGAGGTCCAGGAGCACCTGGCGCATGGCCTGGGCAAGCAGATTGTAGAAGTGCGTGCTGCCGGACAGCTGCCGGTCCTCGGCGCGCGAGAACTTGATCCAGGCCTCGTGCAGCAGCGTGGTCGGGTTGATGCTGATCTGGCCGCCGGAGCGGCGCACGTGCCCGCGCGCAATGCGCTTGAGCTCATCGTAGACGCGCGTGAAGAGTTCCTGCTGTGCGTCCGCGTCGCCGCGGCCGACAGCATTCAGAAGCTCTGTGACTTGCGGTCGGTTTCCCATGAACGCACTCGCTTCATCGTCCGTCGCCGCGCTAGTCTACCAACCTTGCCGGGGCGGCGAGACCCTCTTTCCGGCAGCAGGCGACAGGGTTGCGGAAAATGTCCAGATTTCCGCCTTTTCCCGTATTAAAATACGAAGGTCCTGCGCCACGCAGGGGCGCGTGGTCGAAAGCAGGCAGGAGCAAGTTGATGAATTCCCTTTTGAAACGCTGGTTTGGCCGCGCCGAGCGCGCCGAGGGGGCCAGCGCGTCGCAGCACATCAGCGCGGTGCGTCCGCGCGGCGACTACCGGCCCGACCTGATTCCGACGCTTCAGGCCGAACACAGGGAGCTGCTCTCGCTGTTTGCCGATCTCGAGCGGTCCAGCGAGCAAGGCGATGAGCCGGCGTGCCGCGCGGCGCTCGACCGTTTTACGCGAGTGCTCCAGGATCATCTGCTGACCGAGAACCGCCACCTGTACGGGTATTTTTCACGCCACGCCGACCCGAATCCGGATGTCTCGCGCCAGGTCGATGCGATGTCGGCCGACATGATGCGCGTGGGCAAGATGCTGCACCGGTTCATCACGACCTACACGCGCGCCACCTGGAGCGCAACGCTGCAGGCGCAGCTGCGCAAGGACCTGCCACCGATCGGCGAAGTGCTCGTGCACCGCATCCACGAGGAAGAATCGGTCCTGTATCCGCTGTACTCGCCGCGCGCGAGCTGAGACGCATCCGCGCGTTCAGCGCACAGCCCCGACCCGCCGCGATCGCACGCCCGCCGTTGCCGACTGGCTGTGCACGGCAGCCGCGCGAACGATTCCGCGATCCCTGGACCACCACCGCCTGCCGGGTGCACCCGTTGTCATGGCTGGCGGCTCCGTCAAGTCGTCGCTCCTTCGCAGTGTCGTCTTCTTTCGCTTTTGCCGTTTCTCTCTGGAGCCCCCACAAACCACCGTCGCTGCCGTCGGCGGCGACCCTTCGTGTGCGGCCACCGAGGAGTCAGTGACGATGGAGTATCCACGTTCAAGCGGGGCACTGCGTGCCCTGATCGCTTCAGCACGCCTCCTGTGCGCCGCATGCGTACTCGCCGTTCCAGCAACGGCGCGCGCGGACATAGCGTTCTGCGTGAGCGATATTTCGTCGCTGCTGGGCGCGCTGGTCGTTGCGCAGACCTCGGGTCAAGCCGTCACGATCAGGCTCGAACAGGCGACCTATCAGCTCGACGGCCAGATGGCGCCGAACATCGCATTTTCCGCGCCGACTCACCTGCTCGGCGGTTACGTGCCCAATACCAGCTGCACTCAGCGCAGCGTGAACCCGTTCAATACGACGATTGCCTTCAATACGACCTCAGCGGTCTGGCTGACCCAGGATGCCGGCGACCCGGCCGCGTTGCTGGAAATCGACGGCATCACGCTGAGTAATGCCGGCGGCATGTACATAGCTGCCGGCGCCTACCACCCAATCGTCAGCGACGATGACGGCAGCATCAGCCTCACGCGCAGCGTGATCACCGCGATGACGAACAGCGTACTGATGCGTGTGACTGGTGGAAACATCAACCTGGAAAATGTGCAGTTCGACCATCTGCCGACCCAACCCGGCCCGCAATGCGGCGTCGACATCGCTCTGGTCGGCGACTCGACGCTTACCGCCCAGGGCGTGACTGCCGACCTGAAAGGCGGCACTGATTTCTGCCTGACCGCCGACACCATCGAGAGCGGTCATCCGGTGGCCTATCTGGCCGACAGCGTCATCTGGGGCTCCGACGGCGGTATCCCGGCCATCCGCGGGGTCAACAACGACGGTCACCTGTTCGACATCGGCCTGAGCAACGATCTGTTCCACACGTTCACCGGCGATGGCCCGGCGACGATCCAGGCGCAGATCAACGCCGATCCGAAGTGGGCCAATCCGGCGGCAGGCAACTACCATCTGCTCGCGGCTTCGCCTGCGGTCAACTCCGGCACACCGACCGTGTTCGGCGGTCTGCCGGCGACGGACATCGAAAGCCTGCCGCGACTCAGGGGCAGTGCGCCGGATCGCGGCGCGTACGAGTCGCCGTTCGACGATCGAACCTACCTGACCGTTTCGAATACCAACGACTCCGGCGACGGTTCGCTGCGCCAGGCGGTCCTCGATGCGAACACGTTGCCGATCGCGCGCGGCATCGTCTTCAACATCCCCGGCGCCTGCCCGCACGTGATCGCGCTGCAAAGCGTACTGGCACCGATCAAGTATCCGCTGAACATCGACGGCTACAGTCAGCCTGGAGCAACACCGAACGACGATGCGGACGCGTTCAACGCAAACCTGTGCATCCTGGTCAAGTCGGCCGGCACCAGCCTGGCCTGGGGTTTCCGCGTTTCGGTCGGCGACGCCGCCGCGCAACTGTATCTGCATGGCCTCGGCCTCGGCGGCTTCGGCCAGCCGGTGATCCTGCTCGACGGCAACAACCATCTCATCACCGGCAACCAGTTCGGCGGCGCCGTCGGCGGCAACAGCCTGCCGGGCGCGGGACTCTTCGCGATTTCAATCGGCGTCAACGCAACGGCAAGCCTGATCGTCGGCGGCAACGCGCCGGCCGACCGCAACGTCATCGGCGGAGCGGGCACCGCAGGCGTCAACATCCAATCCGGCGTCGACAGCACGCCCGATCGCTGCCAGATCGTCAACAACCTGATCGGCCTGACTCCGGACGGCATCGACGCGACGCCGAATTTCTACGGCGTCTCACTCGGCGGCAATGGCTGTTTCATGCTCGGCAACCGCATCGCCGGCAACACTTCCGACGCGGTCCTGATCCAGGGCGACGGCAACGTGCTCCAGCGCAACGTGATCGGCGTCAACGTCATCGGCGGAGCGTTGCCGAACAACGGGGCCGGAATCCGCATCGGCAGCGGCAGCGGCAACACGATCGGCACGAATGCGGCCAGCAATCTCGGCGGCACCCTGCTCGCGAACACGATCCGCTTCATGACCAACGGCGGCGTCCTGCTCGGCGCAAACGCCGGCACCGGCAACAGCGTGCGTACGAACCTGATCTATGACAACGGCGCAGTCGTGTTCGACAGTTCGGTCGGTGACGGCTTCGACCTCGACCTCGATGCCGATGGCCCGACGGCGGACCACGCCGGCAGCCTGAGCGGTCCGAACAATCTGCAGAATTTTCCCTTTGTGAACAAAATATACTGGAGCGGATATACGCCACCGCCGGCAAATTCCACGAACATCGATGCGATCGTGGCCGGCAACCTCAACTCGGCTCCAGGCGTCTACAAGATCGACTTCTACTACAGCCCGCGCTGCGACAATGGCGCCTTCCACGTACTCGGGCGCGGCCACGCGGCCGCTTACCTCGGCAATACGACCGTTACGGTTGCGGGCGGTGGGACCAGCGCTGCTTTCAGCAAGGCGGTCACGGTTCCGGGCAACGCGGCAAATTCGGTGCTCAGCCTCACCGCCACCGATGCGAACGGCAACACGTCGGAGATCGGCAGTTGCGGTTTTCTCAGCACGGCGGTCAACGACGGAATCTTCAAGAACGGGTTCGCGCCATGACTGCCGATCGCGGCGAGCCATGGCGATCGGCGACGTGCTCGTGCCCATAAGGAAGAATCGGCCTGTACCAGCTGTATTCCGCGCGAGTTTCCGCGCTCAGCGCGCCGCCGGTCTGACCACCGACCGGCGGCGCGACGGGCTACTGGAGGTCTTCGAAACGGTCGACGAAGATGCGATCCGGATCGAATTCGAACGCACCGATATCGACCTCGGCGCCCACCTTGCGGGCGAAGTTGCCGGCGCGCTGATCCAGTGTCAGATTGGCGACGTTGCTGCCCGCATCGATTGCCGGGCTGCCGGCGCCGATCGCATGCGTGCGCGTGGCGCCACCGTTATGCGCGAGCGGCCCGAGTACCGGGTCGAGCATCTTGGTTCCCGGAGGCAGCATCGCGGAATTCGGCCCGACGATCTTGACCAGGTTGTTGCTGCCATTGATCGTCAAGCCGCCGTCGAAATCGGTCGGGAGGTTGTCGGCGAGTATCGTGCTTTGCAACGTGCCGGTGTAGGCACTGGCGAGCACCAATCCGCCGCCGCCGAACGCGCCGGCGGCATTGAAAGCCACTGTGCTGTTGCCGATCGACAGGTTTACGTTTGCAGCGATTCCGCCGACGCCGAGATTGCCCTTGTTGGTCGAGATCGTGCTTTGCATGATCGTCGCGAAACCGTTGTTGGCCAGAAACATGCCGCCAGCGAGATCGGCCTGATTGTGGTCGACCGTGGAGTTGAACATGAACAGGGAATACAGCGTAGCGAAGCCGCCCGCCCCGCTGTAATTGTCCGTGGTGCCGGCGCCGATGGCTTGATTGCCAGTAAACGTGGAGTACTTCGAGGTCAGCTTCGAGGCAACAACGCCGCCGCCTTCGGCCAAACCGCTCGGCGACTGGACGGTGTTGCCCGACACGAGGCTATTGGTCAGCGTCGTGTCCGCGGTTTGGCTCCCCGCTACTGCGCCGCCACCGAGCGCGGACGTCGCTCCCTTTCCGCCGCCAACGGCAGCGTCAGCAAGGTTATTCGACAGCACGCTGGCGTCGAGCGTAATGGACCCGAACACAACGGCGCCGCCGCCGGCTGCGAGAGTCTGACCGAGCGCCTTGCACGCCGTCAGGGTCGCAGCCTTCATCGCCAGATTGCCCTTGCCGTAGATGCAGCCGCCGTAGGCCTTGTCGGCGTTGATCACGCCATTGGCCACCGTCACGTCGGCCAGCGTCAGCGTACCGACGCCGGTGTGCTTGAACACGCGGTCGGATCCGTTGCCGTCGATGGTCAGCGCCGCCGCGCCGGGTCCGTGGATCGTCAGGTCGTCGACGGTCACCGCGATCGCTCCGTTGGTCAGCGTGATCTTGCTGCATTGCAGACCGCCGAGTTCTACGGTGTCGCCGGGATTCGCCGTCAGCACCGCATGACGAAGTGTCGTGAAGTCGGCGGGATCATCACCGCAACTGGTCACCGCTGCCGAAGCGACGAACGAAGGCGCCGCGGGTCTCGCAGTGCTGACTGCCGGCCTGCTGAAACCCTTCGCGGCCAAAGCGCTTCGCAAGCTGTGCGCCATCGCCGCGCCATTGAACGGTTGCATCGCCGGCGCTGAAGGTCGTGCGGCCAGTACGGATTCGCTGAGTACAAAAAGAGAAGCGAAAACCGCAGCCAATGGTTTGAGTTGCGGCAAACGAAGCCGCGGCGCGTTTATCTCGTACATTACAAGTCTCCAGGAAGTTGCGCCGGAGGATTCGCCCGCCGGCGCAAGGGACTGGCGCACAAGCGCGACTCCCTTCGATCCTGTTAGTACGCGTTCGCGGCTCGAACCGGACATCGCTGCGGCGCCACCAACGGCACGTGCGAGGTCGGAACATGCTTTGCGGTCGGCAACGGCGTCCCCGACGCGATTGCCGCGAGCTGCCTGGGCTACCGCTCTGAATGTGGCGGACGTGCGGCTAAACGAAAACGGGCGGCATTCAGCCGCCCGTCGTCTTGACCCGGGAAGCAGCGATCAACGCTTGGCGAACAGGTGCTCGACGCCGGCGCGCTCTTCGCGCAGTTCCTTGTCGGTCGCATCCATGCGCTCGCGAGAGAACGCGTTGACCTCGAGTCCCTGCACGATGCTGAATTTTCCATTTTTGCACGTGACCGGGTAGCCGTAGATCACGCCCGGCTTGATGCCGTAGCTGCCATCGGATGGGATGCCCATCGATGCCCAGTCGCCATCGGCCGTGCCCTGCGCCCACGTTCGCATATGGTCGATTGCGGCAGAGGCCGCCGACGCCGCGCTCGAGGCACCGCGTGCCTTGATGATCGCCGCGCCGCGTTGCTGCACGGTCGGGATGAACGTCGACTTGTACCACTCGGCGTCGACCACGCTCAGGGCGGCCTTTCCTCCGACCGTGGCGTGGTACAGGTCCGGATACTGGGTCGAGGAATGGTTGCCCCAGATCGTGACCTTGCGGATTTCGGTCGTGTGCGCGCCGGTCTTCTCGGCGAGCTGCGACAGCGCACGGTTGTGATCGAGGCGCACCATCGCGGTGAAGCAGTTCGGATCGAGGTCCGGCGCATTCTGCTGCGCAATCAGCGAATTCGTGTTCGCCGGGTTGCCGACGACGAGCACTTTGACGTCGCGCTTGGCATGGGCATTGAGCGCCTTGCCTTGCGGCGCAAAGATGGCGCCGTTCGCTTCAAGCAGGTCCTTGCGCTCCATGCCCGGACCGCGCGGGCGCGCGCCGACGAGCAGCGCATAGTCGACATCCTTCGCGGCAACGTTGGCATCATCGGTCGCGACAATGCCGGCGAGTGTCGGAAATGCGCAGTCGTTCAACTCCATGACGACGCCGTTCAAGGCAGGAAGCGCCGGCGTGATTTCGAGCAGGTGCAGGATAACGGGCTGGTCCTTGCCGAGCATGTCGCCGGCAGCGATGCGGAACAGCAGCGCATAGCCGATCTGGCCGGCGGCGCCGGTGACCATTACGCGAACGGGGGATTTCATTGTGACGACTCCTTCTTCTTTTGCCCCCTCTCCCATGGCGGGAGTGGGCTGGGGTGAGGGTGGCGCAAGGACGGCGTCATGCATCGCGACACGCCACCCTCAACCGCCCTCCGGGCACCTTCTCCCGCCGGCGGGAGAAGGGAGTGCTTTCTTAGTTCAATTCGGAAAAAAACGCCTGCAGCCGCTTCAAGCCGTCGGTCAACTCGCTCGGCTTGCAGGTATACGAAATCCGGATCGCCTTCGGCTCGCCGAACGCCGAACCCGGCACGCAGGCGACGCCCTTGGCTTCGAGCAGCGCGCTGCAGAAATCGACGTCGTTGTTGATCTCATTCGCACCGTGCTTCTTGCCGAACGCGACGGAAATATCCGGGAATGCGTAGAACGCGCCTTGCGGACGCGGGCAATGTACGCCGGGAATCCCGGCCAGTGCGGCCATGACTTCGTCGCGGCGGCGGGAAAAATCCGCGCACTTGGCGACGGTCACGTCCTGCGGCCCGTCGAACGCCGCCGTCGCGGCCGCATTCACGACCTCCGGAAGATTCGTGATGTGGTTCGAGTTCAGCGTGACGATAGCCTGCGCGAGTGTCTCGGGTCCGGCGATCATGCCGACGCGCCAGCCCGGCATGCCGTACGACTTCGAAATCGAATCGATCAGCACGACGCGATCGCGCAGCTCGGGGCGGACTTTGATCAGATGCGAATACTCCAGGCCGTCGAAGAGCATGCGGTTGTAGATGTCGTCGGAGATCACCCAGAGATTCGGATGTTTCGCCACGACGTCCGCCAGCGCCTCGACCTCATCGGGCGTGTAGACCATGCCGGTCGGGTTCGACGGATTGTTGAACAGCAGCACCTTCGTCGTCGGCTTGATCGCGGCGTCGAGCTGCGCCGGCGTGAGCTTGTAGTTCTGCTCCGCCGGACAAGGCAGCAGCGTCGTCTTCGCGCCGAGGATGTCGGCGATATCGAGGTAGCTTGTCCAGTACGGCGTCGGAATCAGGATCTCGTCGCCTTCGTTGAGCAGCGCATACATCACGTTGAACAGGACCTGTTTGGCGCCAATGCCGGTCGCCACGTGCTTGCGTTCGTAACCGTCGAAGCCGCCTTCGCGCAGGTGCTTGAGGAACGCATCGAGCAGCGCGTCGGCGCCGCGATTGGATCCGTACTGGCCGGTGTCATGGTTCAACGCTTCGTGCGCCGCAGCGTAAACGTGGTCGCCGGGCAGGAAATTCGGCACCCCGATCGAGAAGCTGATGATGTCGCGGCCGGCCGCCTTCAGCTTCTTGGCCTTGTCGGCGACAAGCATGATCGCACTAGGCTTTGCACGGCTCATGCGCTCGGCGAGCATCGGCATTGGAAGTCCTCGGGGTGGCTTGCGGAAGGGCCCAAAATTCTATCACAGGGCCGGCGTTGCGCAGCGCATCAATGGAGCCACTTTGCCGAGCCGCGACGGTGCCTCGACGTCAACTCACCCGGCCTGCCGGCGCCAAAATTTGCTACTCTCGCCGATGGGCCAGGGAGTAGCCGGGTCTGGGGCTTTGCTCAGCATCAGCACTTTGACGGAGGCAATCCATGTTTCATCTGATCTGGTCCATCATCATCGGTTTCGTCGTTGGTCTGATAGCCCGCGCCATAATGCCGGGCGTTGACCATTTCGGATTCTGGATGACTGCCTTCATCGGCATCGGCGGCTCACTGGTCGGCGGTTTCGTCGGCGCGTTGATCAACCGGCCGACCGACGGCACGATGTTTCACCCCGCCGGCCTGATCATGTCCGTCGTCGGTGCGCTCGTCCTGCTCTGGGCGATCGAACACTTTCACCTTCTGAACTGACGTCGCGTCCCAGCGCCGCGGTCGCTGCTCAGACGTAGGGTGGGCCTTGGCCCACCGTTTTTCTTTCGGCTTATGATCGAAGCGGTGGGCCGAGGCCCACCCTACCGTTCGTCGAGCGTCTGGTTCCATCGCTCGAGGCGAGCCTGCATCTTTTCGAACAGCGGCGCGTAGTCGCCGCGTATCGTGATCGAGCCGATCTTCTCGCCGGCGCGGACAGCGTCGACGATCGCACGGTCCTCGCCACTGAGGATCTGGCCGAATACCGTATGCTTGCCATCGAGCCACGGCGTCGGAATGTGAGTGATGAAGAACTGGCTGCCGTTCGTGCTCGGTCCGGCATTTGCCATTGACAGGACGCCGGCCTTGTCGTGCCTGAGCGTCGGCACGATCTCGTCCTCGAAGCGATAACCCGGTCCGCCGCGACCGCTGCCTTCCGGACAGCCACCCTGGATCATGAAGTCGGGAATTACCCGATGGAACGTCAAACCGTCGTAATACTTGCGCAGCGCCAGATTGACGAAGTTCGCCACGGTCAGCGGCGCCTGCTCCGGAAACAGGCGCAGATGGATCGTTCCGCGGCCGGTCACGATATGGGCCTGCAGGTCGTTCTGGGTGCTCATGCCGAAGGGTTCCTTCTTGATGGGAAAGCGGCTGCGGAGGACAAATAATAGCTGAACTGGGCCCAATGATGCTGCGATGCGGAATTCCGGCCGGATTTCGGGTATAATTTTCTTAATTCCTCTATCACCCTTATCCTGTCGGCGGTGCCGCCGGGAGCCAGCGCCATGTCCATAGAAAATCTTCGCAATATCGCCATCGTCGCCCATGTCGACCATGGCAAGACTACGCTCGTCGACTGCCTGTTGAAGCAGTCCGGCACGTTCAGCGAGCGCACCGTGCTCGCCGAGCGCGTCATGGATTCCAACGACCAGGAAAAAGAACGCGGCATTACGATCCTGGCCAAGAACACAGCGATCACCTGGCGCGAGAACCGCATCAATATCGTCGATACGCCGGGACATGCCGACTTCGGCGGCGAAGTCGAGCGCGTGCTGTCGATGGTCGACTCGGTGCTGCTGCTCGTCGACGCGATGGACGGCCCGATGCCGCAGACGCGCTTCGTCACGCAGAAAGCATTCCAGATGGGCTTCCGTCCGATCGTCGTGATCAACAAGGTCGATCGCCCCGGCGCGCGTCCGGACTGGGTGCTGAACCAGACGTTCGACTTGTTCGACCGCCTCGGCGCGACCAACGAACAGCTCGATTTCCCGGTCGTCTACGCATCGGCGCTGCATGGTTACGCCGGCCTCGATCCCGACGTTCGCTCCGGCGACATGGTGCCGCTGTACGAATCGATCATGAAGAACGTGCACGCGCCGAAGGTCGATCCGGACGGTCCGTTTCAGATGCGCATCAGCCAGCTCGACTACAGCAGTTACGTCGGCCTTATCGGCATCGGTCGTATACAGCGCGGCAAGGTGCGGACGAACATGCAGGTCGCTGTCGTCGACCGCGAAGGCAAGAAGCGCCAGGGCCGCGTGCTGCAGGTGCTCGGCTTCATGGGCCTGGAACGCAAGGAAGTGCCGGAGGCGCAGGCCGGTGACATCATCGCAATATCGGGTGTCGAAGCACTCGGCATCGCCGACACGATCTGCTCGCCCGACGCCCCCGAAGGGCTTCCGGTCCTGACTGTCGACGAGCCGACGATCAGCATGACGTTCCAGGTCAACAACTCGCCGTTCGCTGGCAAGAAGGATTCGAGCGGCGGCAAGTTCCTGACCAGCCGCCAGATCCGCGAGCGTCTGTTGCGCGAAGCGCTGCACAACGTCGCACTGCGCGTCGAGGAAACCGAAGACGCCGACAAGTTCAAGGTGTCGGGGCGCGGCGAACTGCACCTGTCCGTGCTGATCGAAACGATGCGCCGCGAAGGCTACGAGCTCGCCGTGTCGCGCCCCGAGGTCATCATCAAGGAAGTCGACGGCGTTACGCACGAGCCGTGGGAACAGCTTGTCGTCGACATGGAAGAACAATTCCAGGGCGGCGTCATGGAACGCCTCGGCTCGCGCAAGGGCCAGCTCAAGAACATGGAACCGGACGGCAAGGGTCGCGTGCGTCTCGAATACCTGATTCCGGCGCGTGGTCTGATCGGTTTCCAGACCGAATTCCGCACCGTCACGGCCGGCACCGGGCCTGCTGTTCCATGTGTTCGACCACTACGGTCCGGTCGCCGAAGGCACGATCGCCAAGCGCCAGAACGGCGTGATGATCTCCAATGGCATGGGCGTGGCGCCGGCGTACGCGCTGGTCAGCCTGCAGGAACGCGGCCGCCTGCTGATCGGCGAAGGCGTCGAGATCTACGAAGGCCAACTCGTCGGCATCCACGCCAAGGACAACGACCTGACCGTCAACGCGCTGCGCGCCAAGCAGCTGACGAACATCCGCGCCGCCGGCAAGGACGACAACGTCCAGCTGACGCCGCCGATCCGCATGTCGCTCGAGCAGGCGCTCGAGTTCATCGAAGACGATGAGCTCGTGGAAGTCACGCCGAAGGGCATCCGCCTGCGCAAGAAGCACCTGACCGAAAACGACCGCAAGCGGGCGTCGCGCCAGGCTGCTTGACTTGAACCGGCGGCACGTCGCAACCGAAATCGCGCCCAGGCAGCACTTTCGGTAGCGACATCACAAGTCGGTGAACTATCGGCCCGGGACGTGGACCAAGTGTCGATCCACTCCAAGAGAGATGACCTGCCGTGACAACCCGGGCGATCGCGTTGCTGCGTCTGTTTGTGGCTATCTTCGTTCTTTGCGGGTCGGCGAACACGAATGCGCTTGGACTGCGCTGCGGCAGCCGAATCGTCAGCGCCGGCATGATCTCGCAGCAGGTCCGCAACGTCTGTGGCGCGCCGTTCTGGTCCGATACCTATACGTCACTCGAGATCCTCGGCGCCGGGGGCCCGATCGAGGAGCAGCGCGAGGTGTACTGGGAAGTCTGGTACTACAATTTCGGCAGCTCGGCATTCATGCAACGACTCAGTTTCAGGGATGGGCAGTTGCAGAACATCGAGGCGCTGGGTTACGGAGTCGACGAAGTAGGTACAAGCTGCGTGCCGCCCATCGCTTCGCGAGGACTAACGTCGGGTGAACTGGTCGCGCGTTGCGGCGAGCCGACCTCGCGCCAGCGCAACGAAGGCGCACTCGTGCGTCGCGCGCCCGGCATCGTGCACGCGGCTGAAGAACGCCGTGAAGAGTGGCTGTACGATGATGGCTCCGCATATATGACGCGCTACTTTCTTACGAACAGCCATGTAACGGGTGCCGACAGGCTGCCGCGGTAGTCTGCCGCATGGGAGCCAAAGCTTCTCCGGGCGGATGCGCTCAAGGCGTATCATGATGTTGCGTCTGGCGAGGGTTCCGACACACCTGGCGAGGGATTCGGGGAGACTCCATGAAGTGTATTGTCGCAGTGCTGTTGCTTGCGTCGGGAATCGCGCCGGCTGCTCGAGCTGACGAACGCGCGCCGACAGCATCGTTCGTGCTTGAAGAAACCGGCATCGCCAACCTGCAGCAACGCATGAAGGCCGGTGAGCTCACAGCCCATGCGATCACGCAACTGTATCTGGATCGCATCGCGGCGATCGACAAGTCGGGTCCTGCGCTCAACGCCATCATCGAACTGAATCCCGATGCACTGGCCAGCGCTGACCAGCTCGACGCCGAGCGCAAAAGTGGAAAAGTCCGCGGACCGCTGCACGGCATCCCGGTCCTGATCAAGGACAATATCGATACGGCCGACCGGATGCACACGACGGCCGGTTCGCTCGCGCTGGCCGACTCGATTGCGGCGCAGGATTCGACGGTCGCCGCCAACCTGCGCAAGGCCGGCGCCGTGATACTCGGCAAGACCAATCTCAGCGAATGGGCCAATTTCCGCTCGACGCACGCGACGAGCGGCTGGAGCGGGCGTGGCGGCCAGACGCGCAACCCGTATGCAGCTGGACCGCAATCCGTGCGGTTCGAGTTCGGGAACGGGCTCGGCGATCGCCGCGAGCCTCGCGGCGGCCGGAATCGGCAGCGAAACCGATGGGTCGATCATCTGCCCGGCTTCGATCAACGGCCTCGTCGGCATCAAGCCGACGCTGGGGCTGGTCAGCCGCGCCGGCATCGTGCCGATCGCACATAGCCAGGATACGGCCGGGCCGCTGGCGCGCAGCGTCGCCGATGCGGTCACGCTGCTCGATGCGATCGCCGGCGCCGATCCGCGCGACCCGCTCAGCGCCACCGGCAATGCGCATCGCAGCGACTTTGCGCGCTACCTCGACGCGGGTGCGTTGAAAGGCGCGCGAATCGGAGTCGTGCGCAAGTTCGCCGGATTCAATCGCGACGTCGACGTGCTGCTGGCACAGAACATTGCCGCACTGAAATCAGCGGGCGCGATCGTCGTCGATCCCGTGGAACTGCCGAACATCGGAAAGTACGACGACGCCGAACTGACCGTGCTCGAATACGAATTCAAGCACGATCTCGACGCCTACCTGGGCGCGCTGCCTGCCTCGACGAACGCGCCGCACTCGCTGAAGGAACTCATCGCATTCAACGAACGCGAGCGAGCGCGCGAGATGCCGTGGTTCGGCCAGGAGCTGTTCGAGAAGTCGCAGGCACGCGGTCCCTTGACCGACAAGGCATACCTTGCGGCGCTGGCGCGCTCCAAGAATCTCTCCGGCCCGCTTGGCATCGATGCGGCTTTGAAAAAACACAGACTCGACGCGCTGATCGCCCCGAGCGTCGGCCCAGCGCCGCTGACCGACTGGGTCAACGGCGATCCCTCGAACGGCGGCGGCAGCACGAGTCCCGCGGCAGTAGCGGGCTATCCGGATATCACGGTGCCCGCCGGCTTCGTTCATGGCCTGCCGGTTGGACTCAGCTTCTTTGCCGGCGCCTGGAGCGAACCGAAGCTGATTGGTCTGGCCTATGCGTTCGAGCAGGCCACGCATGCGCGCAAGCCGCCGCAGTTTCTGCGATCGATCGAATTGCCGTAACCAGCGGGCGCTCAGCCGCGCAGCAGAATGAGCACGCCGAGCACGGCGAACAATGCAGCGGCGACGACACGCGTGGCACGCAACGGCAGGCGGTGCGCGAAGCGTGCGCCGAGGAACACGACCGGAACATTCGCTGCGAGCATGCCGAGCGTCGTTCCAGCGATGACCGCCCACAGCGGCTGGTAGTGTGCAGCCAGCATCGCCGTTGCCACCTGCGTGCGATCGCCCATCTCGGCGAGGAAGAATCCGATCGCGGTCGCAACGAACACGCCGTAATGGCTCGTGCGCTTGGCTTCCTCTGCGCCGATCTTGTCCGGGAACAGCGCCCAGACGGCGACCGAAAGAAAGCTCAGGCCTAGCAGCCAGCGCAGCACTTCGGGCGAGAGCAACTGCGCGAGCAGAACACCGGCCTCGCCCGCAAGAGCGTGATTGACCAGGGTCGCAACGAGGATCCCTGCGCAGATCGGCCACGGACGGCGATAACGCGCGGCGAGGACGAGCGCCAGCAATTGGGTCTTGTCGCCGATCTCTGCAAAAGCGACGGCGACGAGCGATATCAGCAGCGCTTGCACTTAAGTCGAGCGCGCTCAGGCCGGCGCCGAAACGACAGAACTGTTGCCGCGCTTGCGCACGATCAGCATCGCCATTTCCAGCGACTGCTCGTAGTTCAGACGCGGATCGACGGTCGACTTGTAGGCTCGCGTCAGGTCGGTTTCGGTAAGATCGCGCGCACCGCCGAGACACTCGGTGACGTTCTCGCCGGTCAGCTCCAGATGCACGCCGCCGAGGCGCGTGCCGCGGTCCGCATGGATGTCGAAGGCGAGATCGAGTTCGCCACGGATGTTCTCGAAGCGCCGCGTCTTCACGCCGTTGCTCAAAGTTTCGCCGTTGCCGTGCATCGGATCGCAACACCAAAGCACGCGCCGGCCGTCGTTCTTGACCGCATCGAGCAGCGGCGGCAGTTCGGACTCGATCTTGGCCGCGCCCATGCGATGGATCAGGGTCAATCGGCCGGGCTCGTTGTCGGGGTTGAGCGCCGTGATCAGGCGCAGAAGCAGGTCAGGCTTTACGCCCGGCCCGACCTTCAGCCCGATCGGATTGCGGATACCGCGGCAATATTCGACGTGCGCGCCGTCGAGCGCGGCCGTGCGCATGCCGATCCAGGGGAAATGCGTGGACAGGTTGAACCAGCCCCAATGACGCGGGACCTGACGCGTCTGCGCCTGCTCGTAGTGCAGCAACAGCGCCTCGTGGGAAGTATAAAAATCCACGCGGCTGAAATTGCCGATCTGCTCGCCAGCCAGCGTCTCCATGAAACGCACCGAATCGCCGATCGCCTCGACCATGCGCCGGTACTCGACTTGCAGTGGTGAGTGCTCGACCCATCCCAGGTCCCAGTATTCCGGATGGTGCAGGTCGGCGAATCCGCCATCGATCAGCGAGCGGACGAAGTTCATCGTCAGCGCCGACTTCGAATGGGCTTCGATCAGGCGCAGCGGGTCCGCCGCGCGTGCCGCGGGGGTGAATTCGGGAGCATTGACTACATCGCCCCGATAGCACGGCAGGGTCACGCCGTCGCGCGTTTCGGTGTCGGCAGATCGCGGCTTGGCATACTGCCCGGCAAAGCGTCCGAGGCGCACGACCGGCAGCTTCAGGCCGTGGACGAGCACGACGCTCATCTGCAGCAGTACCTTGAGCCGGTTCGTGATCAGCGAGGAATTGCAGTCGGCGAAACTTTCGGCGCAATCGCCGCCCTGGAGCAGGAAGCAGCGGCCCTCGGCGGCGTCGGCCAGCTTGCGCTTGAGCGACAGCACTTCCCACGAAGTAACCAGCGGAGGCAGTTCGCTGAGCTGGCGGAGTGCATGATCGAGCGCAACCGGATCCGGATAAGTCGGCTGCTGCACGGCCGGCTTGCCGTGCCAGGATGCGGGGGACCAGTCCTGCGGTTCGCGGACTGCGCTCATATTGCGTGGATCAGGCCTCATGATTTCGCCGATTGCTGCACTGCAGAAAGACAATCATGCCACAGTGTGGCCGCGGCGCAAGCGGGAGCTGGCCGAACGGATCGGCTGGGAAACGCGAGCGTCAGGCCCTACGGCGCAGGCCTGCCCACAAGCCGCCCGCTCCGATCAGGACAAAGGAGATCAGCGTCCAGAACGGCATCGAAAGTCCCAGGAAGGTCCAGCTGACCTCCGCGCAATCGGCCGACCCGGTGAATGCTCTCTTGATCGCATCGGCAATCGGGAAATTCGCGACCATGTAGTTCCAGCCCGGGGCGCAGCCGGCCATTGGGTCCGGCGGTTGATGCTGGACCCAGATGTGGCGCAAGGCGATCACGATGCCGGCGCAAGCGCTCAGCAGGACCAGCAGCGCGAAGACCCGGCGGCCGCGCTCACGCGGGTCACTGATCGCGCCGATCAGGAAGAACAGCGCCATCGCCATGAAGGCGAAGCGCTGGAAAATGCACAGCGGACACGGCTCGATGCCGAGCTGAAACTGCACGTAATACGCGTAAGCAAGAAAGGCGGCGCAGACGGCGAACCCAGCGGAGTACTGGGCGCGGAAGCTCCAACCAAATGGATTCAGCATGGTTCCCCCGGAAGCGATGTCATCGCGCTAAAGACCACGTTCAGGCAGCAGTGTTCCCGATATCCGCAGCGGTCCTCGCAAAGCGAACGGCCCCGGCAGTTTCCCGCCGAGGCCGTTGTCAATCATTCTGCGGGAAACCTTACTCCGCCGCTGCGTCAGCGTCCGTGCGCGGACGGTCGACGAGTTCGACATACGCCATCGGCGCATTGTCGCCGACGCGCGACCCGCACTTGAGGATGCGCAGGTAGCCGCCCTTGCGCTCGCGATAGCGCGGGCCGAGTTCGACGAACAGCTTGCCGACCGCGACCTTGTCGCGCAGGCGCGCGAAAGCCAGGCGGCGATTGGCAACGCCATCGGTCTTCGCCAGCGTGATCAGCGGCTCGGCGACGCGGCGTAGTTCCTTCGCCTTCGGCAGAGTCGTGCGGATCAGCTCGTGCTTGAACAGCGACGCGGCCATGTTCTTGAACATCGCTTCGCGATGACTGGAGGTGCGGTTGAGCTTGCGGCCCGATTTCATGTGACGCATAAATAAATTCCTTTGTACAACTTTATAATTGTATCTTCCGGCGGAACCATTCCGCGGGAAGTGAACTCTTGGTTCATGAGGTTTCGGAGATAACCCTTGTATCAGACAACAAACGGCGGCCGACCGCGGTCGGCTGCCGCTTAGTTCATCTGCATGCCGTGCTGCAAACCGACCGGCGGCCAGTTTTCCAGCTTCATGCCGAGCGACAGGCCGCGCGAGAACAGCACGTCCTTGATCTCGGTCAGCGACTTCTTGCCGAGGTTCGGCGTCTTCAGCAGTTCGACTTCGGTGCGCTGCACCAGGTCGCCGATGTAGTAGATGCTCTCGGCCTTCAGGCAGTTCGCCGAACGCACGGTCAACTCGAGATCGTCGATCGGACGCAGCAGGACCGGATCGACACCGGCCTTGTCGGCCTTGGTCGACTCGCTTTCGCGGCGGGTGAAATCGCCGAACACGGTCAGCTGATCCTGCAGGATCTCGGCCGCCTTGCGCACGGCTTCTTCCGCATCGATCGTGCCGTTGGTCTCGATGTCGAGCACCAGCTTGTCGAGGTCGGTGCGTTGTTCGACGCGCGCGCTGTCGACTTCGTACGCCACGCGGCGCACCGGGCAGAACGACGCATCGAGCTGCAGGCGGCCGATCGGACGCGATTCCTCGTCCGGACGGCGGCGCGATGTCGCCGGCTGGTAGCCGACGCCGCGCGCGACCTTCAGGCGCATGTTCAGCGCGATGTCCTTGGTCAGATGGCAGATCACGTGGTCGGGATTGATGATCTCGACGTTGTGATCGACCTTGATGTCCGCCGCCGTCACCACGCCCTTGCCCTTCTTGCTCAGGGTCAGCATGGTTTCGTCGAGGTTGTGCATGCGGATCGCGACGTCCTTGAAGTTCAGCAGGACTTCGATGACGTCCTCCTGCAGGCCTTCGAGCGTCGTGTATTCGTGCAGCACGCCGTCGATTTCGACTTCGGTGATCGCCGCACCGGGAATCGACGACAGCAGCACGCGCCGCAGCGCGTTGCCGAGGGTATGACCGAAACCGCGCTCGAGCGGCTCGACCACAACCTTGGCGCGATTGTCACTCGTGCGTTCTACGTGGATGCCACGTGGGCGCAAAATGGTAGTTGGCGACAGGGCCATGCACTACACTCCAGCTAAGTATATGAGTTCTTGCAAATCCGACCACGACCAGCAAACCGAATCTCTCGATTCAGCTCCCTCGTTCGAGGGAGCGATCAAACCTTCGCTGCGCGGTGGTTCGATCGGATGTGGAGGCGACGGGGCGTCGGCACAATGGGCGGCCGAGACCCGTTCAAGCATTAGTTACTTCGAATACAACTCGACGATCAGGCTTTCGTTGATGTCGCTCGGCAGATCCGAACGTTCCGGAAGCGCCTTCAGGGTGCCGGCGAACTTCTTCGCATCGATCTCGACCCAGCCCGGCGCCAGATCCATTTCTGCGGACAACGTCAGCGCTTCCTGGATGCGCAACTGGTTGCGCGACTTCTCGACGACCGCGACCAGATCGCCAGGCTTGACCGCGTACGACGGCAAATTCACCCTCTTGCCGTTGACCTCGATCGCCATGTGCGAGACGAGCTGGCGCGCTTGCGCGCGCGTCACCGCAAAACCCATGCGGTAGACGATGTTGTCCAGACGGCTTTCCAGCATGCGCAACAGGTTCTCACCGGTGTTGCCCTTGAGCTGCGAAGCCTTCGTGTAGTAGTTGCTGAACTGACGCTCGAGCAGGCCGTAGATGCGCTTGACCTTCTGCTTCTCGCGCAGCTGTACGGCATAGTCGGACAGACGCGCCTTCTTGCCGCCGGCGCCATGCTGGCCGGGCTTCTGCTCCAGCTTGCACTTCGAGTCAACCGCGCGCGCGGGACTCTTGAGGCTCAGATCAGCGCCCTCGCGACGAGCGAGTTTGCAGGTGGGACCCAGATAACGTGCCATTTAATCTCTCTCTCTTTCAAAGAACCGGGCCATCGATGGCCGGTTCTTGATCCTGCGACCAGGAATGACCGCAATTACACCCTGCGGCGCTTCGGGGGACGGCAGCCGTTGTGCGGAATCGGCGTGACGTCGACGATGTTGGTGACCTTGTAACCCAGCGCGTTCAATGAACGCACGGCGGATTCGCGACCAGGACCCGGGCCCTTGATGCGAACCTCGACCGACTTCACGCCGTATTCCTGCGCGGCACGCCCGGCCTTCTCGGCGGCGACCTGCGCGGCAAACGGAGTCGATTTGCGCGAACCGCGAAAACCGGCGCCGCCCGACGTCGCCCACGACAGGGCATTGCCCTGGCGATCGGTGATCGTCACGACCGTGTTGTTGAACGACGCCTGCACATGCACGATGGCATCGGTAACGACGCGCTTGATTTTCTTCTTGGTCTTGGCAACGACCGGCTTATTCATTTGTGTTTTTCCGAAAGTAGCTTTCTTTGAGAGCAGGGGCGAGGGATGAGGGGCGATGGTTCTGGTGAGGCTGCTGGTTTCCCTCGCAACTCGTCCCTCGTCCCTGCTCCATCATCAATTCTTCTTGATCGCGCGACGCGGACCCTTGCGGGTACGAGCATTGGTGCGCGTACGCTGGCCGCGCACGGGCAAGCCGCGACGGTGACGCATGCCGCGATAGGTGCCCAGATCGATCAAGCGCTTGATGCTGATGCCGACTTCGCGGCGCAGATCGCCCTCGACCGTAAACTTTGCCACTTCGTGGCGAAGCTTCTCGACCTCGGCTTCAGTCAGCGACTTGATCTTGGTCGTCGGGTCGACGCCCGCCGCAAGACAAAGCTGCTTCGACCGCGAGCGGCCGATGCCAAAAATGCTTTGCAGACCGATACTGACATGCTTCTGTACCGGCAGATTGACACCTGCAATGCGCGCCATGCACTATTCTCCAGATAACTTTATGCGCAGTGAACTGCGGATTGTACCCGGTTTTTGGCCTGTTCGAAAGCCCAAAATCCGGACATTAATGACTTTTTGCCCAAATCCAGCCGGCGCGCTCAGCGCGCGCCACCGCGGCCGTAGCCCTTCAGGTTCGCCTTCTTGAGCAGACTTTCGTACTGGTGCGACACCAGGTGCGCCTGCACCTGGGCCGTGAAATCCATGACCACGACGACCACGATCAGCAGGGACGTGCCGCCAAAGTAGAACGGGACGTGCCAGGTCTGCTGCAGGAAGGTCGGGATTAGACATACCGCCACCAAGTACAGCGCGCCAGCGCCGGTAAGGCGGGTCAGCACGCCATCGATGTATTCGGTCGTCGCCCGTCCCGGACGGATGCCCGGAATCAGCGCGCCCGACTTTTTCAAGTTCTCCGCCGTCTCGTTCGAGTTGAAGACGAGCGCGGTGTAGAAGAACGCGAACACGATGATCAGGGCGGCGTAGATCACCTCGTACAGCGGTTCGCCGGGGCTTAGAGCCGCGGTGACCGTCTGCAGCCAGCGGATATCGGTGCCCTTGCTGAACCAGGACGAGGCTGTCGCCGGGAACATGATCAGCGACGATGCGAAGATCGCCGGAATGACGCCGGACATGTTCAGCTTGAGCGGCAGGTGCGAACTCTGGTTCATGTACGCCTGGCTGCCACCCTGGCGCCGGGCATAGTTCACCGTTATTCGGCGCTGGCCGCGCTCGACAAAGACCACGAACGCAGTCACGCCGAGCACGATTGCCAGCACTACCAGAACCTGGACGAAGTTCAGCTGACCGTTTTGCGCCAGACCCAGCGTCGACACGACCGCATGCGGCAGACCGGCGACGATGCCGGCGAAGATCAATAGCGAAATGCCGTTGCCGACGCCGCGCTCGGTGATCTGCTCGCCGAGCCACATCAGGAACATCGTACCGGCGGTAAGACCGACAACCGCTGTGAAGATGAAACCCGGACCCGGGGTAAAGACGACCGGCGTTCCGCCAGATGCGCCCTGGTGCTGCAACATCGTGGCGATGCTGAATGCCTGGAAGCCGGCCAGGCCGACCGTGCCGAAGCGCGTGTACTGGGTCAGCTTGCGGCGGCCCGACTCGCCTTCCTTGCGCAGCGCCTGCCAGGCCGGGAAGACCGAGGCGAACATCTGCACGATGATCGATGCCGAGATGTACGGCACGACGCCGAGTGCAAACAGCGAGAACCGCGCGAGCGCGCCGCCCGAGAACATGTTGAACATGTCGACGATGCCGCCACCCTGCCGCTCGATCAGCGCCGACATCGCCTCGGAATTCACGCCCGGCACGGGAATGAAAGAGCCGAGCCGATAGACGATCAGCGCCAGAACGACGAACAGGATGCGCTGCTTGAGTTCGGTCAGCTTGCCGAGCCCGGAGAGCATGTTGGCCTGGGGAGCCGCCACTGGTTACTCCACGCTTCCGCCGGCCGCTTCGATAGCGGCCTTGGCGCCGGCGGTTGCGCCTACGCCCTTGAGCTTGACCGCGCGCTTGATCTCGCCGCGCTTGACGACCTTCGCGCGAATCGCGCGGTTCTCGACCAAACCGGCAGCCTTCAGGGCGGCGAAGTCGATCGTGTCGCCCTTGAGCGAGTCGAGTTTGTACAGCAGGACCTCGGAGCACTCATGCCCGATCTTCGAGCTGAAGCCGACCTTCGGCAGACGACGCTGCATCGGCATCTGGCCGCCTTCGAACCCGGCCTTGACCTTGCCCTTGCCGGTACGCGCGAACTGTCCCTTGTGACCGCGGCCGGCAGTCTTGCCGAGGCCCGATCCGATGCCGCGACCGACGCGCACGCGTTCTTTGCGTGAACCCTTGGCCGGCTTGAGTGTATTCAGATGCATTGCATAACTCCTGCGATTGCGGTGCTCAGGCGTCGTTTTCGACGCGGACGAGATAGCTGACCTTGTTGATCAGACCGCGCACCTGGGGACTATCCTTCAGTTCGCGCACGTCGTTGAGCTTGTTGAGGCCGAGCGCCTTGACGCTCAGACGATGCTTCCACTGGCAGCTGTTCATGCTCTTGTACAGCCGCACGCGGACCGTTGCCGCCTTGTCCGACTTCGCCTTAGCCTTGACCATAACCGCCTACCTCCTCGACCTTCTTGCCACGCTTGGCGGCGATGCGCTCGGGCGTCGCCATGGCCTGCAGACCCTTGATCGTCGCGCGCACCAGATTGATCGGGTTACGCGAACCAACGGCCTTGGCCAGAACGTTCTTCACTCCGACGACTTCGAGCACCGCTCGCATGGCGCCGCCGGCGATCACGCCGGTACCTTCCGAGGCTGGCTGCATGTACACACGCGCCGCGCCATGGTTGGCCTTGACCGCGTGCCACAACGTGCCGTTGTTGAGCTTCACGCTGGTCATGCCGCGACGCGCGCGTTCCATGGCCTTGGAAATCGCCACCGGAACCTCGCGCGCCTTGCCGTAACCGAAACCGACTTTGCCGTCGCCGTCGCCGACCACGGTCAGCGCGGTGAAGCTCATCTGCCTGCCGCCCTTGACCGTCTTGGCCACGCGGTTGACGGCGATGAGTTTTTCCAGCATGCCGTCGCTGTTTTCACGATCATTCGTTGACATTCGTTTTCACCTTCGTTGCCGCTCGCGGATGCGATGCGGGCTTTACTTGCGGCTGGGCCGCTTAGAGTTGTATGAATCAGTATCGAGGGGCGAGTATCGAGGAGCGAGTGAATTGCGCTTTACCGCTTTTTCTCGTCCCTCGTCCCTCGTCCCTGCCTTTTTAGAACTTCAATCCACCTTCGCGCGCCGCATCCGCCAACGCCGCAATGCGGCCGTGGTAGCGGAAGCCGGAACGATCGAACGCAACCTTCTCGACGCCGGCGGCTTTCGCCTTTTCGGCGATCGCCTTGCCGACAGCCGCTGCGGCCGTCTTGTTCTTCGTGCCTTTCAGATCCTTGGCCAGATCCTTCTGCACCGTCGACGCCGCGGCCAGCACCTTGGCGCCGTCGGCCGAAATGACCTGGGCGTAGATGTGCTGATCGCTGCGATGCACGGTCAGGCGCGGAACGTTGAGTTTCGCGATATGGCTGCGCGTTGCTTTCGCGCGACGCAGTCTTGCTGGGTTCTTGTCCACTGTCTTCTCCAATGATCGTCCTGATCGGCGAACCGGCCTCCTGGCCAGCCTTGTTCGAATTGGTAGGGTGGGCCTTGGCCCACCGGCACTCGCGATGCGGCTTACGCCTTCTTCGCTTCCTTCAACGTGATCTTCTCGCCCGAGTAACGCACGCCCTTGCCCTTGTACGGCTCCGGCGGACGGAAAGCGCGGATCTTCGCCGCGACTTCACCGACGCGCTGCTTGTCGGCTCCGGCGATCAGCACTTCGGTCTGCGTCGGCACGGTAATCGTGATGCCATCCGGAGCGGTGAATACGACCGGATGCGAGAAGCCGAGCGTCAGGTTCAGATCCTTGCCCTGGATTGCCGCGCGATAACCCACGCCGACCAGGTCGAGCTTGCGCTGGTAACCTTCGCTGACGCCCTTGACCATGTTGGCCAGCAGCGCGCGCGTGGTACCGGCCATCTTGTCGGCCGCCGCCGTCGTCGGCTTGCACTGGACTTCAGCGCCCTGCACGTCGACCTGGACGTCCTGCGGCATCGCGAACTTCAGCGTGCCCTTCGGACCCTTCACGGTGATCGAATCTTTGGCCACGGTGCACTCGACCCCTTTGGGGAGCGCGACCGGCATCTTGGCTACACGAGACATAAGTTCAATACTCCAGTAATCAAGCCACGGTGCCGAGGACTTCGCCGCCGACGCCCTTCGCGCGCGCCTGCACTTCCGTCATGATCCCAGCCGGGGTCGAAATGATCGCGATACCCAGACCGCCCATGACCTTGGGCAGTTCGTCCTTGCCGCGATACACGCGCAGGCCGGAGCGGCTGACGCGATCGAGCTTCTCGATCGCGGGCTTGCCCTCGAAGTACTTCAGCGCGATCTCGAGCACGGCCTTGTTGTTTTCGGCGCGCGAAAGCTGGACGTCGCGGATGTAGCCTTCGTCCTTCAGAACCTTGGCGATTGCCAGCTTCACCTTGGAGGCCGGCATGCGCACGGTTGCCCGGGCCGTGGCCTGGGCGTTGCGGATACGCGTGAACATATCGGCGATGGGATCAGTCATGCTCATGTTGCTTGTTCCTTATGTATCGATGAACAGTTCGGTTTGTCGGAATTTGTTCCGCCACGAACCATTCGTTGAGCGTCGATATCCGATGGGTTGAAAAATCTCTTTCTACAGCCTTACCAGCTGGCCTTGCGCAGACCCGGCACGTCGCCGCGCATGGTCGCTTCACGCAGCTTGTGGCGGCCGAGCGCGAACTTGCGATAGACGCCGCGCGAACGGCCGGTCAGCGAGCAGCGGTTGCGCTGGCGCGTCGGGCTGGCGTCGCGCGGCAGCTTCTGCAGCTTCGTCTGCGCAGCCATCTTGTCGTCGTAGGACGACTTCGGGCTGAGCACGATCGCCTTGAGCTCCTTGCGGCGCGTCGCGTACTTCTTGACGATTTTCGCGCGCTTCTTCTCGCGCTCAACCATGTTGGTCTTTGCCATGCCGGTATCTCTTTATGTCAGTTGCGGAACGGGAAGCTGAATGCTTCCAGCAGTGCCTTGGCTTCTTCGTCGGTGCGCGCGGTTGTCGTGATCGCGATATCCATGCCACGCATCGCATCCACCTGGTCGAAGTCGATTTCCGGGAAGATGATCTGTTCCTTGATGCCCATGTTGTAGTTGCCACGGCCGTCGAACGAACGTCCGCTCACGCCGCGGAAGTCGCGCACGCGCGGCAGCGCGACGTTCACGAGGCGATCGACGAATTCGTACATGTGGTTGCGGCGCAGCGTTACCTT
This sequence comes from uncultured Gammaproteobacteria bacterium, assembly GCA_963766595.1. Taxonomy (GTDB): domain Bacteria; phylum Pseudomonadota; class Gammaproteobacteria; order Xanthomonadales; family Rhodanobacteraceae; genus Rudaea. Next base: position 640,109 of record CAVYAZ010000017.1, on the reverse strand, counting down.
GCAGCCGATCGGCCAGCCATCGCGGATCTTGAACGTGGCGATCGACTTGCGTGCCAAGGTCGTGACCGGCTTCTGGCCGGCGATCTTCGACATGTCGGCCAGCGCGTTTTCCATGATCTTCTTGTTGCCGACAGCCTCGCCCACGCCCATGTTCAGCGTGACCTTGGAAAGGCGCGGCACCTGCATGACGTTCTTGTAGCCGAATTTTTCCATCAGCTTCGGAACGATCTGCTCTTTGTAGACTTTTTCCAGACGGGTCGTCATGTCATGGCTCCTTATGCGTCGACCTGTTCGCCGCTGCGGCGGAACACGCGGACCTTGCGGCCATCGTCGAGCGACTTGAAGCCGACGCGCTCGCCCTTGCCCGATGTGCTGTTCACCAGCATCACGTTGGAGGCGTGGATCGATGCTTCACGTTCGACGATGCCGCCCGGCTGGTTCGCCTGCGGATTCGGCTTGGTGTGACGCTTTACCAGGTTGATGTTCTGCACCACGACGCGATCTTCCGCGACGCGCAGCACTTCACCCTTCTGGCCCTTGTATTTGCCGGTGATCACGATGACTTGATCACCTTTGCGTATACGGTTCATGACGTTTTCTCGGTAGTAAATCGTTTCAAACTCTTAGGTTAGGTCGCCCGCTTCGCGGGCTTGTAAGGTCGGTCGCTTTCGCGACCTCGTTAGGGGTCAGTTGAAAGCTTCCGCACTTCCTAACTCCTCACCAGCGCCGAAGGCGCGGCCTTACTTCCTCACTTCTTCAAAGCACTTCCGGCGCCAGCGACACAATCTTCATGAAGCGCTCGGTGCGCAGTTCACGCGTGACCGGCCCGAAGATACGCGTGCCGATCGGTTCCAGCTTGTTGTTCAACAGTACAGCGGCGTTGCCGTCGAAGCGGATCAGGGAACCGTCGGCGCGGCGCACACCCTTGCGTGTACGCACAACCACCGCGTCGTACACCTCGCCCTTCTTGACCTTGCCGCGCGGGATCGCATCGCGAACCGACACCTTGATGATGTCGCCGATTCCGGCATACCTGCGCTTGGAACCGCCAAGCACTTTGATGCAGAACAGAAGCTTCGCGCCGCTGTTGTCCGCTGCGGCCAACGTGGTTTGCATCTGGATCATGGTGTGTTCTCCTCAAACATCCACGTTGTTACTGCGCAGCGCGCGTGAGCACTTCGATCACACGCCAATTCTTAGTCTTCGACAGCGGCCGGCATTCGGCGATACGCACTACGTCGCCTTCCTTGCACTCGCCGTTTTCGTCGTGAGCATGCACCTTGGTCGAACGGCGCACGATCTTGCCGTACAGCGGATGCGGCACCTGACGCTCGAGCAGCACCGTCACGGTCTTGGCCATCTTGTTGCTGACGACACGACCTTCGATCGTGCGCAGCGCTTTGGTCTGTTCGTTCATCACTTTTCGCCTTTGGCCGCGCTCGAGGTCTTCTCGCCGATCAGCATCTTGACCTGCGCGATCTCGCGCTTGACGCGCTTGAAATGGTGCGTCTGCTTCTGTTGCCCTGAACCTTTCTGCATGCGCAGGTTGAACTGCTCGCGGCGCAGCTCGACGAGCTGCTCGGCCAGGTCCTGTGCGGATTGGGTACGAAGTTCTTTGAGTTCCATCACAGCACCGTGCGATTCACGAATTGGGTCTGCACCGACAGCTTGGCCGCAGCCAGGCGGAACGCCTCGCGCGCGGTCGACTCGTCGACACCTTCGATTTCATACAACATGCGTCCCGGCGCCACGACGGCAACCCAGAACTCCACGTTGCCCTTGCCGTTGCCCATGCGCACTTCGATCGGCTTCTTGCTGATCGGCTTGTCCGGGAACACGCGGATCCACAGCTTGCCGCCACGCTTGACGAAGCGCGTCACGCAACGGCGCGCCGCTTCGATCTGGCGCGCGGTCAGATGGCCGTGCGTCGTCGCCTTCAGGCCGTATTCGCCGAAGCTGACCTTGTTGCCGACGTAGCTCAGGCCGCGGTTCCGGCTCTTTTGTACCTTGCGATATTTTGTGCGTTTGGGTTGCAGCATGTTCGTCAGTCCTAGCTTTTACGATCACCCCTGATTGAGTCAGGGAGGTGCCGTCATCAGTTACTTGGCCGCCCGGGGTTCACGCGGCTCGCGATGTTCGCGCGGTTCGCGGTGCTCACGCGGCTCGCGGCGCTCGCGGCCACCGGGTGCCTCGCGGCCCTCTTCCTTCGTTTCCTGGTTCGCGGCGTGCAGGTCGAAAATCTCGCCCTTGTAGATCCACACCTTGATGCCGATGATGCCGTAGGTCGTCTTGGCTTCCGCAAAACCGTAGTCGATGTCGGCGCGCAGCGTATGCAGCGGCACGCGGCCTTCGCGGTACCACTCCGAACGGGCGATTTCCGCGCCGTTCAAGCGGCCACCGACGTTGATCTTGATGCCCAGCGCGCCGAGGCGCATCGCGTTGCCGACCGAGCGCTTCATCGCGCGGCGGAACATGATGCGGCGCTCCAGCTGCTGCGCGATCGACTCGGCGACGAGCTGCGCGTCGATCTCGGGCTTGCGCACTTCGGCCACGTTGATGTGCGCCGGAACGCCCATCATCTTGCTGACGTCCTTGCGCAGCTTCTCGATGTCCTCGCCTTTCTTGCCGATCACCACGCCCGGACGCGCCGTGTGGATCGTGATGCGCGCGCTCTTGGCAGGACGCTCGATCAGGATCTTCGACACACCGGCCTGGGCGAGCTTCTTGTGCAGCATCTCGCGTACCTTGAGGTCCGCGGTGAGGTACTGCGCGTACTCGCGCTTGTTCGCGTACCACTTGGAATTCCAGTCTTTGGAAATCCCGAGGCGAATGCCGGTTGGATGAACTTTGTGACCCATCGTGATTTTCCTTAAGAGCCCACGACCACAGTGATATGGCTGGTGCGTTTGACAATGCGCGAGCCGCGGCCCTTCGCACGTGCGTGCATGCGCTTGAGCTGCGGACCTTCGTCCACGGTGATCGTGGCGACCTTCAGGTCGTCCACGTCGGCGCCGAGATTGTTCTCCGCGTTGGCGACCGCCGACAGCAGTACCTTCTTGACCAGCACTGCCGCCTTCTTGTCGCTGAACGCGAGCAGGTTGGTCGCGCGACCGACCGCCAGACCGCGCACCTGGTCGGCGACCAGGCGCACCTTCTGCGCTGAGATACGCGCACCGCGCAAACTTGCTTTGGCTTCCATCGTCATGACCCCGCTTTCGCTTCGGCGGCTTTCTTGTCGCCGGAATGACCCTTGAACGTGCGCGTCGCGGCGAACTCGCCGAGCTTGTGCCCGACCATGTTCTCGTTGACCAGCACCGGCACGTGGGCCTTGCCGTTGTGCACCGCGATCGTGAGTCCGACCATTTCTGGCAGGATCATCGAACGGCGCGACCATGTCTTGATCGGACGCTTGGTATTCGTGGCCGACGCCACCTCCACCTTCTTGAGCAGGTGCAGGTCGACGAACGGGCCTTTCTTCAGTGAACGTGCCATGGTGTTGTCCTGGTAAATCAGCTGCGACGGTCGCGCACGATGAACTGGTTGGTCCGCTTGTTCTTGCGGGTCTTGTAACCCTTGGACGGCTGACCCCACGGGGAAACCGGATGCGGGTTGCCCTGCCCGGCACGGCCTTCGCCGCCGCCGTGCGGATGGTCGACCGGATTCATCGCCGCGCCACGCACGGTCGGACGAATGCCGCGCCAGCGCTTCGCACCGGCCTTGCCGAGCTTGCGCAGGTTGTGTTCGGAATTGCCGACTTCGCCGATCGTCGCGCGGCAGTCAGCCGGAACCTTGCGCATTTCGCCGGAGCGAAGACGCAGGGTGGCATACACGCCTTCGCGCGCGACCAGCTGCACCGAGGCGCCGGCGCTGCGCGCTATCTGCGCACCCTTGCCCGGCTTCATCTCGACGCAATGCACGGTGGCACCGATCGGGATGTTGCGCAGCGGCAGCGAGTTGCCGGACTTGATCGGCGCATCGCGGCCTGCCATCAGCTGGTCACCGACAGCCACGCCCTTCGGCGCGATGATGTAACGGCGCTCGCCGTCGACATAGCACAGCAACGCGATATGCGCGGTGCGGTTCGGATCGTATTCGATGCGCTCGACGCGGCAGGCAATGCCTTCCTTGTCGCGCTTGAAATCGACCACGCGGTAGTGCTGCTTGGAACCGCCGCCCTTGTGCCGCGTGGTGATGCGGCCGTAGTGGTTGCGTCCGCCGCTCTTGTTCTGCGACTCGGTGAGCGCCGCGTACGACGCACCCTTGTGCAGCCCCGGCGTCGACACGCGAACCATCGCGCGGCGTCCCGGAGAAGTTGGCTTCAATGTAATCAGTGCCATGTCTATTCCCAATCTTTATGGGTGCCAAGGGCGCCCGCAAATTTGCTTACGGTTTCGCCGTCACGTCGATCGTCTGGCCTTCGTGCAAGCGCACGTAGGCTTTGCGCCAGCCGCGGCGGCTGCCGGGACGCTGACGGAACGACTTGGTCTTGCCTTTCACGTTGGCAAGATTGACGGAATGCACCTTGACGTTGAACATCGCCTCGACCGCCGCCTTGACCAGCGCCTTGTCGGCGTCGGGGGCGACTTCGAATACGTATTGATTCACTTCCTGCAGACGCACGCTCTTTTCCGAGAGGTGCGGCGCACGCAGGACGGTGAACAAGCGCTCGTTCTTGATGTGCTCGCTCATGCCAGCCACTCCTCGATCTTCTTGACTGAATCGACCGTCATCAGCACGTTCGCGGCATCGATCAGGCTGACCGGATCCATCGCTGCGACATCGACCACCGCGACATGCGGCAGGTTGCGCGCGGACAGGAACAGGTTCTGATCGACGTTCTCCGTCACGATCAGCGTGCGACCGGCGTCCATGCCCTGCAGCTTCTCGATCAGGCCCTTCGTGCTCGGCTTGTCCATGCTGAACGACTCGACGACTTTCAGGCGGCCCTGGCGGTTGAGCTCCGACAGGATGGCCTGGATCGCGCCGCGGTACATTTTCTTGTTGACCTTCTGCGAGAAGTCGCGCGGACGGGCCGCAAACGTGCGTCCGCCGCCGACGAAGATCGGAGCGCGGTAGTCGCCGTGACGCGCGCCGCCGCCCTTCTGCTTCTTGAACTTCTTGGTCGTGCCGGACATGTCCGAACGCGACTTCTGCGCCTTGGTGCCCGCGCGGCCCGCGTTGCGATACGCAACCACGACCTGATGCACGAGGCCTTCGGAAAATTCACGGCCGAAGATCGTGTCGGAGACCGACAGCCCCTTCTTCGCGCCGATTACCTGCAATTCCATGATTAGTCTCCTCAACCCTTCGACGCAGGACGGATGATGACGTTGCCGCCCGGCGCGCCCGGAACCGCACCGCGAACCGCGATCAGATGACTTCTCGGCGTCGATCTTGACGACTTCGAGATTCATCATCGACTGGCGCTCGGCGCCCATGTGGCCGGACATCTTCTTGCCCGGGAACACGCGGCCCGGCGTCTGGCGCTGGCCGATCGAACCCGGCGAACGGTGCGACAGCGAGTTGCCGTGCGTCGCGTCGCCCATCGTGAAGTTCCAGCGCTTGATCGTGCCCTGGAAGCCCTTGCCCTTGGTCACGCCGGCGACGTCGACGATCTGGCCGGCTTGAACACTTCGTCGGCCTTCAGCTCGCCGCCGACGCTGTACTTGCCGATGTCCTTCGCGTCGACGCGGAATTCCCACAGGCCACGGCCGGCTTCGACCTTGGCCTTGGCGTAATGCCCGGCCAGCGGCTTGCTCACCAGCGCGGCGCGCTTGCTGCCCGTCCGTAACCTGGATCGCGGTATAGCCGTCGTTCTCGACCGTCTTCACCTGGGTGATGCGGTTCGGCGTCGCTTCGATCAGCGTCACCGGAATCGACTCGCCAGCGTCAGTGAAGATTCGCGTCATGCCGCATTTGCGGCCAACAATTCCGATGCTCATCGTCGTGATCTCGATACAAATCGACTCAATACAGCTTGATCTGCACGTCCACGCCGGCGGCGAGGTCGAGCTTCATCAGAGCGTCCACGGTCTTGTCGTTGGGATCGACAATGTCGAGGACGCGCTTGTGCGTGCGCGTTTCATACTGATCGCGCGCATCCTTGTCGGCGTGCGGCGACATCAGGATCGTGTAACGCTCGATCTTGGTCGGCAGCGGAATCGGACCACGCACCTGCGCACCCGTGCGCTTGGCCGTTTCGACGATCTCGCTCGCCGAACGATCGATCAAGCGATGATCGAAAGCCTTGAGCCGAATACGAATCTTCTGGTCCGCCATTGCCGTTTCCTCTCGAAAGAACGTTGCTTCTAGTCTGAAGCGACTTTTCACCGCTTCGCGTTTTTCATGTCGGCGCCAGGCGGCCAGTATCTAGGTGCTCAGTAACAGCGTTACTGCTCAGCTAGTTCCTGCGTCCCGGATCACGCCAGTCCCTAGCTCACTTGATAATCTTCGCCACCACGCCCGCGCCGACCGTCCGGCCGCCTTCGCGAATCGCGAAGCGCAGGCCTTCTTCCATCGCGATCGGGTGAATCAGGCTCACCACCATCTTGATGTTGTCGCCCGGCATGACCATCTCCACGCCCGCCGGCAGTTCCACCGCGCCCGTCACGTCGGTCGTGCGGAAATAAAACTGCGGACGATAGCCCTTGAAGAACGGCGTATGACGGCCGCCTTCTTCCTTGCTCAGCACGTACACTTCCGACTCGAAGTCCGTGTGCGGCGTGATCGAGCCCGGCTTGCACAGCACCTGGCCGCGCTCGACCTCGTCACGCTTCGTGCCGCGCAGCAGCACGCCCACGTTGTCGCCTGCTCGACCTTCGTCCAGCAGCTTGCGGAACATCTCCACGCCCGTGCACGTCGTCTTCTGCGTCGGCTTGATGCCCACGATCTCGATTTCGTCACCGACCTTCACGATCCCGCGCTCGACACGGCCCGTCACGACCGTGCCGCGGCCCGAAATCGAGAACACGTCTTCCACCGGCAGCAGGAACGGCTTGTCCAGCACGCGCACCGGCTCCGGAATGTAGCTGTCCAGCGCATCGACCAGCTTGATGATCGACGGCACGCCCAGCTCGCTCTGGTCGCCTTCCAGCGCCTTCAACGCCGATCCCTTGATGATCGGGGTCTTGTCGCCCGGAAACTCGTACTTCGTCAACAGGTCGCGCACTTCCATGTCGACCAGCTCCAGCAGCTCGGCGTCGTCGACCATGTCGCACTTGTTCATGTACACCACCACGTACGGCACGCCGACCTGGCGCGCCAGCAGGATGTGCTCGCGCGTCTGCGGCATCGGGCCGTCCGCGGCCGAACACACCAGGATCGCGCCGTCCATCTGCGCCGCGCCCGTGATCATGTTCTTCACGTAGTCCGCGTGGCCCGGGCAATCCACGTGCGCGTAGTGCCGGTTCGGGCTTTCGTATTCCACGTGCGCCGTCGAGATCGTGATCCCGCGCGCCTTCTCTTCCGGCGCCGCGTCGATCTGGTCGTACGCCTTGAACTCGCCGCCAAACCGCTCCGCGCCCACCTTCGTCAGCGCCGCCGTCAGCGTCGTCTTGCCGTGATCCACGTGGCCGATCGTGCCCACGTTCACATGCGGCTTGGTGCGTTCGAATTTTCCCTTGGCCATGGCTTGTCTACCTGTTCGCTAATCTTGAGTTGATGTCGTATTCGTCAGTGCTGAGTGCCAATCCGGAACTCAGCTCTTCTTGATCACTGCTTCGGCGATATTCTGTCGGCGCTTCGGCGTAATGGTCGAATTCCATCGTGAACGTCGCGCGGCCCTGGCTCATCGAGCGCAGGCTGGTCGCGTATCCGAACATCTCGCCGAGCGGAACCTGCGCGGCAATGGTCTTGCCGGACGGACCATCTTCCTGGCCCTGCAGCACGCCGCGCCGGCGCGAAAGATCGCCCATCACGTCGCCCATGTAGTCTTCCGGCGTCACGACTTCGATCTTCATGATCGGCTCGAGCAGGACCGGGCTGGCCTTGCTGAAGCCTTCCTTGAACGCCATCGAACCGGCGATCTTGAACGCCATTTCGTTCGAGTCGACTTCATGGTACGAACCGTCGATCAGACTTCACCTGACAGTCGACGACCGGGAAGCCCGCGAGCACGCCGTTGCCGAGCTGTTCGCGAATGCCCTTCTCGACCGCCGGGATGTATTCCTTCGGAATCACGCCGCCGACGATGCCGTTCTCGAATTCGAAAGCCGGCGCCGCGCTCGCGCGGGCCCATCTCGATGACGACGTGGCCATACTGGCCGCGGCCGCCGGACTGGCGCACGAACTTGCCTTCCTGCTTGACGTGCTTGCGGATCGTCTCGCGATAGGCAACCTGCGGCTTGCCGACGTTCGCTTCGACGCTGAACTCGCGCTTCATGCGGTCGACGATGATGTCCAGATGCAACTCGCCCATGCCGGCGATGATCGTCTGGCCGGATTCTTCGTCCGAACGCACGCGGAACGACGGATCTTCCTGCGCGAGACGCGACAGCGCGACGCCCATCTTTTCCTGGTCGCTCTTGGTCTTCGGCTCGATCGCCATCGCGATGACCGGCTCCGGGAAGATCATCTTCTCGAGCGTGATCAGGTGATCCTGCGCGCACAGCGTGTCGCCGGTCGTCACGTCTTTCAGACCGACCGCCGCGGCGATGTCGCCGGCGCGCACTTCCTTGATCTCGTCGCGATTGTTCGCGTGCATCTGCAACAGGCGGCCGATGCGCTCCTTGCGGCCCTTGATCGGGTTGTACACGGTGTCGCCCGAATTGAGCACGCCCGAATACACGCGGAAGAACGTCAGCGCGCCGACGTACGGATCGGTCGCGATCTTGAACGCGAGCGCCGAGAACGGCTCGTTGTCGCCGGCGTTGCGCGAATCTTCCTTGTCGTTTTCGTCCAGGCCCTTGACCGGCGGACGATCGGACGGCGCCGGCAGATAGCGGATCACGCCATCGAGCATCGCCTGCACGCCCTTGTTCTTGAACGCCGAGCCGCAGAACACCGGAATCATCTTGTTCAGGACCGTGCCGGCGCGGATGCCGAGAATGACTTCTTCTTCGGACAGCTCCGTGCCTTCGAGGTACTTGTTCATCAAGTCCTCGGAAGTCTCGGCCGCAGATTCGACCATGTGCTCGCGCGCTTTCTTGGCCTTGTCGAGCAGGTTCGCGGGAATGTCGCGATACTCGAACTTCATGCCCTGGGTTTCCATGTCCCAGTGAATCGCCTTCATCTTGAGCAGGTCGATGACGCCTTCGAAATGATCTTCGGCGCCGATCGGCAGCTGCATCGGCACCGGATTGGCGCCCAGGCGCGACTTCAGCTGGCCGACGACCTTGTCGAAGTCGGCGCCGGCGCGATCCATCTTGTTGACGAACGCCACGCGCGGCACGCCGTACTTGTTGGCCTGACGCCAGACGGTTTCCGACTGCGGCTGCACGCCGCCGACCGCGCAAAGCACGAACACGGCGCCATCGAGCACGCGCAGCGAACGCTCGACTTCGATCGTGAAGTCGACGTGCCCTGGCGTATCGATGATGTTGAAGCGATGTTCCGGGAACGACAGGTCCATGCCCTTCCAGAAGCAGGTCGTGGCAGCGGACGTGATCGTGATTCCGCGCTCCTGTTCCTGCTCCATCCAGTCCATCGTCGCGGCACCCTCATGCACCTCGCCAATCTTGTGATTGACGCCGGTGTAGAAAAGGATGCGTTCCGTGGTCGTAGTCTTCCCTGCATCGATGTGAGCCATGATGCCGAAGTTACGATAGCGGTCGATTGGAGTGTTGCGAGCCACGTTGATATTCCTCAATCCTTTCCTGGAGAGTCCGTCATAGATGGCGGATCGATCCGCCGCAAATGTCATTACCAGCGGTAGTGCGAGAACGCCTTGTTGGCTTCCGCCATGCGATGCGTCTCTTCGCGCTTCTTCACTGCCGCGCCGCGATTTTCAGCGGCCTCGAGCAGTTCCGCGGCCAGCTTGCGCGGCATCGAATTTTCGCTGCGCTTGCGCGCGGCTTCGATCACCCAGCGCATCGCCAGTGCCAGGCGGCGCGACGAACGCACTTCGACCGGCACCTGGTACGTGGCGCCGCCGACGCGGCGCGACTTCACTTCGACTGCCGGAGCGACGTTGCTGAGCGCCTTCTCCACGACGTCGATGGGCGTCGCGTGCTTCTGGCCGATCTGGTCGATCGCGCCGTAAACGATGCCTTCGGCCACGGACTTCTTGCCGCTCTTCATCACCATGTTGATGAAGCGGGAAATCAGCTGGCTGCCATGCTTGGGGTCCGGCAGCAGCTCGCGCGTGGGTGTATTGCCTTTTCTCGACATGATCGATGTCCAAAACGTTAGGGTGTTAGGAGTGAGGAGTCAGGATCAAGCGCGCGACGTTCACGCCAGCTCGAACCGTTCCGACCTCACCTTCCTCGCGAGGCGGCGTCCACCGCCGGCCTCACTTCCTTGCAGACCCGCGTGAGCGGGCCGACCTCACTTCTCTAGCTGCCCTTCGGCCGCTTGGCGCCGTACTTCGAACGGCTCTGGCGACGCTTGGTCACGCCGGCCGCATCGAGCGAACCGCGCACGGTGTGGTAACGCACGCCCGGAAGATCCTTCACGCGGCCGCCGCGAATCAGGACGACCGAATGCTCCTGCAAATTGTGGCCTTCGCCGCCGATGTAGCTGATGACTTCGAAACCATTGGTCAGGCGCACCTTGGCAACCTTGCGCAGGGCCGAGTTCGGCTTCTTCGGCGTGGTCGTATACACACGCGTGCAGACGCCGCGACGCTGCGGGCAGTTTTCCAGCGCCGGCGAAGCGCTCTTGTACGTCTTCGCGCGCCGTGGCTTGCGCACCAACTGATTGACTGTAGACATTCGAAGATTCCTGAATGAGCCGCTTTGAGACCTGTTCGCCCGAAAATCCCGGTCGACAACTGACCGACCCTCACTGACCGCGCCGGGCAGACGCCAGACCCCTGATGTGTGTTGCGTTCGCCGCGAGGCAGCAATCGCAGTTTTTTAGACGAAAAGACAGGCCGAGTAAACTCGGCCTGTCGATCCATAAAAGTATAGCTGGCGTTTGACCGGTCCGTCAACCAGACTGGCCGTGCCTCCGTGGCTCGAATACGGGGGGCATCCTGCCCCTCATTTCGATTTCAACGCTTTACAACAACCTCTGACCGGCCCGCGAGGAGCCTACTTTTCCTCGGAAGCGGATTCACCGACGAACTCGGTAACCCCGCCCCGCAGCGTCTCCAACTCGGAGTCGGTCAATGTTCCTGGCTTGCGCCGGCGTTTCGCGTGATACGCGAGGCCGGTACCTGCCGGGATCAAGCGACCAACGATAACATTTTCCTTCAAGCCCCGCAAGGTATCGCGGGTGCCACGCACGGCCGCCTCGGTCAGCACGCGGGTCGTTTCCTGGAACGAGGCCGCCGAAATGAACGACTCCGTGGCCAGGGACGCCTTGGTGATGCCGAGCAGGATCGGGATGTATTCCGCAGCCCGCTCGTTGCGCACGTTGGCGCGCGCGTTTTCCTCGACAACCCGGATGCGGTCGGACTGCTCGCCGCGCAGGTAGCGGGTATCGCCGGTATCGGAGATCTCCACCTTGCGCAACATCTGGCGAATGATCGTCTCGATGTGCTTGTCGTTGATGCGCACGCCCTGCAGCCGGTAGACGTCCTGGATTTCCTTGACCAGGTAGGCGGCCAGCGGTTCGACTCCGAGCAGGCGCAGGATGTCGTGCGGATTCGGCTCGCCGTCGACGACGGTTTCGCCCTTCTCGACATGCTCGCCCTCGAACACGATGACCTGGCGCCACTTCGGAATCAGTTCCTCGTGATCGTCGCCTTCGGCATCCTTGATGACCAGGCGCTGCTTGCCCTTGGTGTCCTTGCCGAAGCTGACGATGCCCGACACTTCGGCCAGGATCGCCGGCTCCTTCGGCTTGCGCGCCTCGAACAGGTCGGCAACGCGCGGCAGACCGCCGGTGATGTCGCGGGTCTTCGAGGTTTCCTGCGGAATACGCGCCACGACGTCGCCGACGCCGACTTCAGCGCCGTCCTGCAACGAGATGATCGCGCCGGCCGGCAGGTAGTACTGCGCCGGGATATCGGTGCCGGGCAGCTTGAGTTCCTTGCCCTTCTTGTCTTCCAGGCGCACGGTCGGACGCAGATCCTTGGCCTGCGTACCGCGGCGCTTCGGATCGGTCACGACGTTGCTTTCCAGACCGGTCAGCTCGTCGGTCTGCGCCTGCACGGTGATGCCATCGATGAAGTCGATGAAGCGCACGCGGCCGGCTACTTCCGAGACGATCGGATGGGTATGCGGATCCCAGTTGGCGACGATCTGGCCGGCCTTGACCGCAGCGCCGTCCTTGACGTTGACGACCGCACCGTACGGAACCTTGTAGCGCTCGCGCTCGCGGCCGTGCGTGTCCATGATCGAGATTTCACCGGAACGCGACACGGCGACCCAGTGACCCTGCGCATGGTGCACGGTCTTGAGATTGTTGAGCTTCAGCGCGCCCGTGGTTTTCACCTGGACGTTGTCGACCGCCGCGGCACGCGACGCCGCGCCACCGATGTGGAACGTACGCATCGTCAGCTGCGTTCCCGGTTCGCCGATCGACTGCGCGGCAATGACGCCGACCGCTTCGCCGATGTTGACCAGGTGACCGCGCGCCAGATCGCGTCCGTAGCAATAGGCGCAAATACCGAAGCCCGATTGGCAGGTGATCGGCGAGCGCACGAGCACGCTCTGCACGCCCGCGGTCTCGAGTTTCTCGACACCCTTTTCGTCGAGCAGCGTATTGCGCGTGACGAGCGGGGCGTCTTCGTTGCCTGGCGCATAAACGTCGGCAGCCAGCATGCGGCCGAGCACGCGGTCGCGCAGCGGCTCGACGACATCGCCGCCTTCGACGATCGGCGCCATGGTCAGGCCGAACGTCGTGCCGCAATCCGGCTCGGTCACGACCACGTCCTGGGCGACGTCGACCAGACGGCGGGTCAGGTAACCCGAGTTCGCGGTCTTCAACGCCGTATCGGCCAGGCCCTTACGGGCGCCGTGGGTCGAGTTGAAGTACTGCAGCACGTCGAGGCCTTCGCGGAAGTTGGCCTTGATCGGCGTCTCGATGATCGAGCCGTCCGGACGCGCCATCAGTCCGCGCATGCCGGCCAGCTGGCGAATCTGCGCCGCGGAACCGCGCGCGCCGGAATCGGCCATGATGAACAGCGAGTTCATCGATTTCTGCTCGACCGTCTCGCCCTTGGCCGTCTTGACCTTGTCGACGCCGATGCCCTTCATCATCGCCGCGGCAACGAGTTCATTCGTTCGCGACCAGATGTCGACGACCTTGTTGTAGCGCTCGCCGGCGGTCACGAGACCCGAAGCGAACTGCTCCTGGATCTCCTTGACGTCCTTTTCGGCGCTGTCGAGGATGCCCTTCTTCTCGCCCGGGATCTTCATGTCGTCGATGCCGATCGAGATGCCGGCGCGCGTGGCGTAATGGAAGCCCATGTACATCAGCTGGTCGGCGAACACGACCGTGTCCTTCAGGCCAAGGCGACGGTAGCACTGGTTGATCAGGCCGGAGATCGCCTTCTTCGTCAGCACGATGTTGATCAGCGCGATACGGCAGGCCGACCGGCAGGATTTCCGCCAGCAGCGCGCGCCCGACCGTCGTCTCGATGATCGAGGTCTTCTCGGTGCGCTCCTTCTGCTCGTCGATCTCGATCTCGTGGATGCGCACCTTGACCTTCGCGTGCAGTTCGACCGCACGGTTCTGGTAGGCGCGATGCACTTCGGCGAGATTGGCGAACACCATGCCCTCGCCCTTCACGTTCACGAGCTCGCGCGTCATGTAGTAAAGGCCGAGCACGACGTCCTGCGTCGGCACGATGATCGGATCGCCGTTCGCCGGCGACAGGATGTTGTTCGACGACATCATCAGCGCGCGCGCTTCGAGCTGCGCTTCGAGCGACAGCGGCACGTGCACGGCCATCTGGTCGCCGTCGAAGTCGGCGTTGAACGCGGTACAGACGAGCGGATGCAGCTGGATCGCCTTGCCTTCGACCAGCACCGGCTCGAACGCCTGGATGCCGAGGCGATGCAGCGTCGGCGCGCGGTTCAGCAGCACCGGATGCTCGCGGATGACTTCCTCGAGGATGTCCCACACCTCGGCGCTCTCGCGCTCGACCAGCTTCTTCGCCGCCTTGATCGTCGTGGCCAGGCCACGGCGCTGCAGCTTCGAGAAGATGAACGGCTTGAACAGCTCGAGCGCCATCTTCTTCGGCAGGCCGCACTCATGCAGCTTCAGCGTCGGACCGACCACGATGACCGAACGGCCCGAGTAGTCGACGCGCTTGCCGAGCAGGTTCTGGCGGAAGCGGCCCTGCTTGCCCTTGATCATGTCGGCGAGCGACTTCAGCGGGCGCTTGTTCGTGCCCGTGATCGCGCGGCCGCGACGGCCGTTGTCCATCAGCGCATCGACCGCTTCCTGCAGCATGCGCTTTTCGTTGCGCACGATGATGTCCGGCGCATTGAGTTCGAGCAGGCGCTTCAGGCGGTTGTTGCGGTTGATGACGCGGCGATACAGGTCGTTCAGATCCGAGGTCGCGAAACGGCCGCCATCGAGCGGCACGAGCGGACGCAGATCCGGCGGCAGCACCGGCAGCACGGTCATGACCATGAATTCGGGGCGGTTGCCGGATTCGAGGAACGCCTCGACCAGCTTGATGCGCTTGGACAGGCGCTTGAGCTTGGTCTCGGAATTCGTGCTACGCGATTTCCTCGCGCAGGCGAATCAGCTCGGCGTTGAGATCGATCGTCTTGAGCAGTTCGTAGACCGCTTCGGCGCCCATGCGCGCGTCGAACTCGTCGCCATGCTCTTCGACCGCCTGCAGATACTGTTCTTCGGTCAGCAGCTGGCCGCGCGTCAGCGAGGTCATGCCCGGATCGACGACGACGTAGGCTTCGAAGTACAGGATGCGCTCGATGTCGCGCAAGGTCATGTCGAGCATCAGGCCGATGCGCGACGGCAGCGACTTCAGGAACCAGATGTGCGCGGTCGGCGAGGCGAGCTCGATGTGACCCATGCGCTCGCGGCGCACCTTGGTCAGCGTGACTTCCGTGCCGCACTTCTCGCAGACGACGCCGCGGTGCTTCATGCGCTTGTACTTGCCGCACAGGCACTCGTAATCCTTGATCGGTCCGAAGATCGCGGCGCAGAACAGGCCGTCACGCTCGGGCTTGAACGTGCGGTAGTTGATCGTCTCGGGCTTCTTGACCTCGCCGAACGACCACGAACGGATCAGCTCCGGCGATGCCAGGGCAATCTTGATCGAGTCGAAGTCGAGCGACTGGCGGGTCTGGTTGAACAGGTTCAATAAATCTTTCATTTCTTACTCCGGAAGGAGAAATCTGTTGTCGAGGAAGGCTGGATGAGGTCGCCGCTGCGCGGGCTGTAGGCCGGCCGCTTTGCGGCCTCGTGAGGAGTCAGGCGTACTGCCTTTCCTGACTCCTCACGAGCGCGCCGATGCGCGCGACCTCGCTCCTAACTAGTCAGCGCTCCTCCAGCTCCATGTTGATGGCCAGCGAACGGATTTCCTTCACCAACACGTTGAAGGATTCCGGCATGCCTGCCGCCATCTCGTGGTTGCCGTCGACGATGTTCTTGTACATCTGGTTGCGGCCCGGCACGTCGTCGGACTTCACCGTCAGCATTTCCTGCAGGGTGTAAGCCGCGCCGTATGCCTCGAGCGCCCAGACTTCCATTTCGCCGAAGCGCTGGCCGCCGAACTGCGCCTTGCCACCGAGCGGCTGCTGGGTGACGAGCGAGTACGGACCGGTCGAACGCGCGTGCATCTTGTCGTCGACCAGATGGTTCAGCTTCAGCATGTGCATGTAGCCGACGGTGACCGGGCGATCGAACTCCTCGCCGGTGCGGCCGTCGATCAGCATCGTCTGCCCGGATTCCGGCAGATCGGCGAGCCTGAGCATCGCCTTGATCTCGCTTTCATGCGCGCCGTCGAACACCGGCGTCGACATCGGCACGCCACGCTGCAGGTTGTTCGACAGCGCGATGATCTCCTCGTCGGTCAGCGACTTCAGATTGATGCGCTGGCCGAACACTTCCTTGTCGTGGTTGTAGATCTGGTCGAGGAACTTGCGCAGTTCCGCAACCTTCTCGTTCGCCTCGATCATGCGCTGGATCTTTTCGCCCAGTCCCTTCGCGGCCCAGCCCAGATGCGTTTCCAGAATCTGGCCGATGTTCATACGCGACGGCACGCCGAGCGGATTGAGCACGATGTCGACCGACTGGCCGTTCGCCATGTGCGGCATGTCCTCGACCGGAACGATCATCGACACGACACCCTTGTTGCCGTGACGGCCGGCCATCTTGTCGCCCGGCTGGATGCGGCGCTTGACGGCGAGGTATACCTTTACCATCTTCAGCACGCCCGGGGCGAGGTCGTCGCCCGCGGTGATCTTGGCCTGCTTGTCCTTGAAGCGCTTGTCGAACTCGGCCTTGTGCTCGGCGACCTGGGTCTGCGCGCGTTCCAGCAGCTCCGCGGTCTCCTCGTCCTTCATGCGCAGCGCGAACCACTCGTCCTTCTTCAGGCTGTCGAGGTATTCGGCCGTCAGCGTCGTGCCCTTCTTCAGGCCGGCCGGACCGCCATTGGCGACCGCGCCGATCAGCTGGCCGCGCAGGCGCTGGTAGATCGCGCCTTCGAGAATGCGGAACTGGTCGTCGAAGTCCTTCTTGATGCGCTTGATTTCCATCTGCTCGATCTGCAGCGCGCGCTTGTCCTTCTCGATGCCGTCGCGCGTGAACACGGTGACGTCGATGACGGTGCCGTCCATGCCCGGCGGAACGCGCAAGGACGAATCCTTCACGTCGGACGCCTTCTCGCCGAAGATCGCGCGCAGCAGTTTTTCTTCCGGCGTCAGCTGGCTCTCGCCCTTCGGCGTGACCTTGCCGACGAGGATGTCGCCGGCCTTGACCTCGGCGCCGATGTAGACCACGCCGGATTCGTCGAGGCGCGCGAGCGCCTGCTCACCGACGTTCGGGATGTCGGCGGTGATTTCTTCCGGTCCGAGCTTCGTGTCGCGCGCGACGCAGGTCAGTTCCTCGATGTGGATCGTCGTGTAGCGGTCTTCCTGCACGACGCGCTCGGAGATCAGGATCGAGTCTTCGAAGTTGTAGCCGTTCCACGGCATGAACGCGACCAGCATGTTCTGGCCGAGCGCGAGCTCGCCCAGATCGGTCGACGGACCGTCGGCCAGCACGTCGCCCTTCGCAACCACGTCGCCGACATTGACCAGCGGACGCTGGTTCATGCAGGTGTTCTGGTTCGAACGCGTGTACTTGGTCAGCGTGTAGATATCCACGCCGGCGTCGTTCTCGCCGACTTCCTTCTCATGCACGCGCACGACGATACGGCCGGCATCGACCTGGTCGATCTGGCCGCCACGGCGGGCGACGGCGGTCACGCCGGAATCGCGCGCCACCGGGCGCTCGATACCGGTGCCGACCAGCGGCGTCTGCGAACGCAAGGTCGGAACGGCCTGGCGCTGCATGTTCGCGCCCATCAGCGCGCGGTTCGCATCGTCATGCTCGAGGAACGGCACCAGCGCCGCTGCGACCGACACGGTCTGCATCGGCGAGACGTCCATGTACTGGATGTCGGCGGCCGTGCGCAGTTCCGATTCGCCCTTGTAGCGGCAGGCGACGAAGTCTTCGGCAAAGCTCGCGTCCTTGTTCATGATCGAGTTCGCCTGGGCGATGACGAACTCGCCCTCTTCGATCGCGGACAGGAATTCGACCTTGTCGGTCACCTTGCTGTTGACGACCTTGCGATACGGCGTCTCGAGGAAGCCGTAGGAATTCGTACGCGCGTACACCGCGAGCGAATTGATCAGGCCGATGTTCGGACCTTCCGGCGTTTCGATCGTGCAGACGCGGCCGTAGTGGGTCGGATGCACGTCGCGCACTTCGAAGCCCGCGCGCTCGCGCGTCAGGCCACCCGGACCGAGCGCGGAAACGCGGCGCTTGTGCGTGACTTCGCTCAGCGGGTTGTTCTGGTCCATGAACTGCGACAGCTGCGACGAGCCGAAGAACTCCTTGATCGCGGCGCGCGACCGGCTTGGCGTTGATCAGGTCCTGCGGCGTCAGGCCTTCGGCCTCGGCCAGCGACAGGCGCTCCTTGACCGCGCGCTCGACGCGCACCAGGCCGATGCGGAACACGTTCTCGGCCATTTCGCCGACCGAACGCACGCGACGGTTGCCCAGATGGTCGATGTCGTCGACCGTGCCGCGGCCGTTGCGGATCTCGATCAGCACCTTGAGCACGTCGAGGATGTCGGACGTCTGGCCGAGCTTCTTGACGAGATTCTTGGAATCCTCGTCGTTGCGCATGCCGAAGTACTGCGAGTCGTACAGCACGCCGGTGCCGGTGATTTCCTTGCGGCCGACGCGACGGTTGAACTTCATCCGGCCGACGCTCGACAGGTCGTAGCGTTCGAACGTGAAGAACAGGTTGAAGAACAGGTTCTGCGCGGCTTCCTTGGTCGGCGGCTCGCCCGGACGCATCATGCGATAGATTTCGACCAGCGCTTCGAGCTGGGTCTTGGTCGGATCGATGCGCAGCGTGTTCGAGATGTACGGACCACGATCGAGATCGTTGACGAACAGCGTGCCGATCTGGTCGACGCCGGCCTTGCGGAACGCCTCCAGGTGGGTCTGATCGATTTCGCTGTTGGCCGCAGCCAGCAGTTCGCCGGTCTTCTTGTCGACGATGTCGTGCGCGATGATGCGCCCGATCAGGTACTCGTCCGGCACTTCGAGATTCTTGATCTTGGCGTGCTGCAGCGCGCGCACGTGACGCGCGGTCACGCGCTTGCCGGCCTCGACGATGACTTCATTGCCGGCGCGCAGGTCGAAATTCAGCGTCTCGCCGCGCAGGCGCTCGGCAACCAGCTCGAGCTTGGCGCCTTCCTTCTTGTCCAGATGGAAGACGTTCTTCTCGAAGAAGATGTCGAGGATCTGCTCGTTGTTGTAGCCGAGCGCGCGCAACAGCACCGTCACCGGCAGCTTGCGGCGGCGGTCGATACGCGTGAACAGCGCGTCCTTCGGATCGAATTCGAAGTCGAGCCACGAACCGCGATAAGGAATGATGCGCGCCGAGTACAGCAGCTTGCCCGAGCTGTGCGTCTTGCCGCGGTCGTGATCGAAGAACACGCCCGGCGAACGATGCAGCTGCGAGACGATGACGCGCTCGGTGCCGTTGATGATGAACGTGCCGGTCTCGGTCATGAGCGGCAGTTCGCCCATGTAGACTTCCTGCTCCTTGACGTACTTCACCGCCTTGTTGCTGGCCGGACTGTCCTTGTCGTAGATGACCAGGCGCACGAGCACGCGCAGCGGCGCGCCGTAGCTCATGCCGCGCGAACGGCACTCGCGCTCGTCGAACGGCGGATCGCCGAGCCGATAGCTGACGTACTCGAGCGCGGCATTGCCGGAATAGCTCGATATCGGGAACACCGATTTGAGCGCCGCATGCAGGCCACGGTCGACGCGATGGCCGCCGGTCATGCTTTCCTGCAGGAATTCGCGATACGAATCAGTCTGGATCGCGAGCAGCGGCGGCACGTCGAGGACGACGGGACGCTTGCCGAAGTCTTTGCGGATGCGCTTCTTTTCGGTGAACGAATAGCTCATGGTGAGTACCACCTTGGTTTTGCGTGACCGGCGCGCGAACGCCGGTCGGGGAGGAAGAATCGTGAATGGTCAGCGGTGAATGTCGACGCGGGAAACGTCAAACAATCACAGCTCACCGCTCGCGGCTCGTTGCTACAACGACCGAAGCCCGGAGGCTTGCGCCCCCAGGCTCTGGCTCGTCATTCCGGCGCAAGCCGGAATCCAGTGACTTTCTGCTTTGCTCAATATTTCGTTGCTTAAAGACTCTGGATCCCGTGTCATCGGCCATCCATGGCCTGCACGGGATGACTTCATCCTGAAGTTACTTGATCTCGACGGTCGCACCAGCGGCTTCGAGTTCCTTCTTGAACTTCGCGGCGTCGTCCTTGTTCACGGCTTCCTTCACGGTCGCCGGAGCGGACTCGACCAGGTCCTTGGCTTCCTTCAAGCCAAGACCCGTGATCGCGCGCACGGCCTTGATCACTTCGACCTTCTTCTCACCGGTGGCCTTCAGGGCCACGGTGAACTCGGTCTTCTCTTCGACCGGGGCGGCGGCGGCGGCACCACCAGCGGCGGCCACGGCCACCGGAGCGGCGGCGGACACGCCGAACTTTTCTTCGAAGGCCTTGACCAGGTCCATGACTTCGATGAGCGGCTTGGAAGCAATTGCTTCGATGATTTGTTCGTTGCTGAGAGACATTGAAATAACTCCAAAAATTGTTGAACGGTTTCAGTTATGCCGTAGACGATGCGGGGTCCTGATCAGGCAGCTGCCTTCTTCTGCTCGGCGATCTGGTTGAGCACTCGCGCCACTTTGGACGCGGGCTCCGCCATGACGCGTGCGAGCATGGTGGCAGGCTGCAACATCAGGCCAGCAAGAATCGACAAGGCTTGTTCGCGGGTCGGCAGTGAAGCGAGTCTCTCGACGTGAGAACCCGGATACATCTGCCCACCGATCGCGACGACCTTGGCGACCAGCTTTTCATTCGCTTTGGAAAACTCCTTGATCAACCGGCCTGCAGCACCGGGATCTTCCTGGGAGAAGGCGTAGAGCATCGGACCTGTGAGTGCGTCCTTGACGCACGCATAGTCCGTACCCTCTACCGCACGCGACACCAGGGTGTTTTTCGCGACTTTCACGAAGACCTTGGAATCGCGCGCCTTCTTGCGCAGCGAAGTAAGCTGCTCCACAGTAAGACCCGCATACTCGGCGGCGACCAACGAGTGCGCCTTGGCGGCCACATTCGCCAGTTCGGCAACGACGACTTTCTTTTGCTCAAGATTGAGTGCCATTGCTATCTTCCGACGTTGGACCGGCGTCGCGCATCGATGCGCCCGACCGATCCGAATCTCGACAAGTCCGCATCCGTGAGGACTCGCTGGCATCTTGCGATGCCGAACTGGTGGCCGTTCGAAACAATTCTCACGGGCATCACCATCTGCGCAGGCTGGTTTCCCTGCCGATTAAGATCTTGCGCCGCTCGCTGCCTGCTCCATGCGCTGCGAGTGCATCCATGCCACGACACTCGACCACCTGCGGTCTTTGACGGCTTCCGGTTTCATTGCTGATTCCGGTTGCCCTCAAAATTTTTTACCCCTTCTCCCACCGGGAGAAGGTGGCGCGAAGCGCCGGATGAGGGTCGGGTCACTTATCACCCTCGATAAATGCCCCGACCCTCACCCCTGCCCCTCTCCCGGTGGGAGAGGGGTTCAAGATTTCACACCGGCAACGTCGCCTGATCGACCGGGATGCCCAGGCCCATCGTGCTCGACACCGAAACCTTCTGCAGAAAAATGCCCTTCGACGATGCCGGCTTGGACTTCATGAGGTCAGCCAGCAGCGCGTGCAGGTTGTCCTTGAGCGCGTCGACCTCGAAATTCACCTTGCCGATCGAGCAGTGCACGATGCCGGCCTTGTCGTTGCGGTACTTGACCTGTCCGGCCTTGGCGTTCTTGATGGCCGTGACGACGTCGGCGGTGACCGAGCCGTCCTTCGGATTGGGCATGAGTCCGCGTGGACCAAGCAATTGGCCCAGCTTGCCGACGACACGCATGGCATCAGGAGTGGCGATGATGCGGCCGTAATTCAAGTCGCCGCCCTGCATCTTCTCGGCCAGGTCCTCCATGCCAACCGCATCGGCGCCGGCAGCCTTGGCTGCTTCAGCTTTCTCGCCGGCGGGGCAGAACACCGCCACGCGGACCGTCTTGCCGGTGCCGTGCGGCAGCAGCGTCGAGCCGCGCACGCCCTGGTCGGACTTCTTCGCGTCGATGCCGAGGCGAATCGCCACGTCGACCGACTCGACGAACTTGGTCTTCGCGCCTTCCTTGAGGATTTTCAGCGCGTCGTCGATCGCATAGGTCTTGCCCGGGGCGATCTTGGTCTGCAGTGCCTTGAATCGTTTGCTGATCTTTGCCATGTCAGATCTCCGTCACCAGGCCCATGC
The DNA here is from genome assembly GCA_963766595.1 of uncultured Gammaproteobacteria bacterium. Lineage (GTDB taxonomy): Bacteria > Pseudomonadota > Gammaproteobacteria > Xanthomonadales > Rhodanobacteraceae > Rudaea. The sequence goes on along the minus strand of CAVYAZ010000017.1, from coordinate 617,970 downwards.
TGCGCGCGCTGCCGGCGATGGTGCGCACCGCGGCATCCATATCGGCCGCCGTCAGGTCGGCCATCTTGGTCTTGGCGATCTCCTCGAGCTGCTTGCGCGTGACCTTGCCGACTTTCTCGGTGTTCGGCCGCTTGCTGCCCGACTCGATTCCCGCCGCTTTCTTCAACAGGATCGACGCCGGCGGCGTCTTCATGATGAAGGTGAAGCTGCGGTCCGAATAGCAGGTGATGATGACCGGAATCGGCAGACCCGGCTCGACCTTCTGCGTGGCGGCGTTGAACGCCTTGCAGAATTCCATGATGTTCAGTCCGCGCTGACCCAGCGCTGGACCGACCGGCGGCGAGGGGTTGGCCTGACCGGCCTTCACCTGCAGCTTGATGTAACCGACTACCTTCTTTGCCATTGTTTTTACTCCTGCGAGTTCAAGCGCCTGTTGTCAGGCTCCTCGCTTGCTATTGACGAAGGGGCTAGGGGCCAGGGACTAGGGACCAGTAAAAGCGAAGTGCTCTCGCTTGCTGGTCCCTAGTCCCTAGTCCCTGGTCCCTACCTGTTAGGCCTTTTCCACCTGGCCGAATTCCAACTCGACCGGCGTCGAACGCCCGAAGATCAGCACCGCCACGCGCAGGCGGCTCTTTTCGTAATTGACTTCCTCGACCACGCCGTTGAAGTCGTTGAACGGACCGTCGGTTACGCGCACCATCTCCCCCGGCTCGAACAGCACCTTCGGCCGCGGCTTCTCGACGCCATCCTGCACGCGTTTGAGAATCGAATCGGCTTCGCTGTCCTTGATCGGCAACGGCCGGTCCGCGGTTCCGCCGATGAAGCCCATGACCTTCGGCGTTTCCTTGATCAGATGCCACGACTCGTCGTCGATCGTCGGCGCCTTGCCTTCCTGATTCGTTTCGATCTGCACCAGCACATAGCCCGGGAAGAACTTGCGCTCGCTGCGGCGCTTCTGCCCGCCGCGCATCTCGATGACTTCCTCGGTCGGCACCAGCACGTCGCCGAACTTCTCCTGCATGCCGGCCCGGGCAATGCGCTCCTTGAGCGCACGCTCGACCTGATGCTCGAAGCCCGAGTAGGCGTGAACGACGTACCAGCGTTTTGCCATGTTCATTGTGTCCTTTTGCGCTCTGCAGTGATCGCGAACTAGCGTCCCATCTTCAGCAGGTGATCAAGGATCGCCCACTTCAGCGTGATATCGATCAGTCCGAGCAGGATGCTCAGGATGACCACCACGACCATGATCACGAGCGTCGTCTGTATGGTTTCCTGACGCGTCGGCCACACGACCTTGCGCAACTCGAAATTCGATTCGACCAGGAAATCGCGCAGCGCCATGCCGGCGCGCGTGAAATACCCGATCGCTCCGGCGAGCACCATGCCGCCCACCAGGATCAGCAGACGCTGCCACGAGGCCAGGTCGTTGAACCAGTAATAGCCGACAAACGCGCCCAGAAGGACCAGTACCGCCAGCGTGAATTTCGCGATATCCGCAGCGGAGCTGCCACCAACTTGTTCGGCTTTTGCGTTCATAGATAGTCTTTGATGCGAATCCTTCGCGAAAATTCACTGATAGATCGACACGTTCTAACTGGCACGCCAGGAGGGACTCGAACCCCCAACCTGCGGTTTTGGAGACCGCTGCTCTGCCAATTGAGCTACTGGCGTGTGGTTCGTTTCGCTAGCACCAACCTGTTCAACTTTTGATCTTGTCGGTGTTAAGCGACGCGCTCTTGGTCGCTTCAACACCGACAGTTATTGCCGAAGCGAAAGCTGCGGCAATAACCCGATCAAGTGAGCTTCAGCTCACTTGATAATCTTCGCCACCACGCCCGCGCCGACCGTCCGGCCGCCTTCGCGAATCGCGAAGCGCAGGCCTTCTTCCATCGCGATCGGGTGAATCAGGCTCACCACCATCTTGATGTTGTCGCCCGGCATGACCATCTCCACGCCCGCCGGCAGTTCCACCGCGCCCGTTACGTCGGTCGTGCGGAAATAAAACTGCGGACGATAGCCCTTGAAGAACGGCGTATGACGACCGCCTTCTTCCTTGCTCAGCACATACACCTCGGACTCGAAATCCGTGTGCGGGGTGATACTGCCCGGCTTGCACAGCACCTGGCCGCGCTCCACTTCGTCACGCTTCGTGCCGCGCAGCAGCACACCGACGTTGTCGCCCGCGCGACCTTCGTCCAGCAGCTTGCGGAACATCTCCACGCCCGTGCACGTCGTCTTGGTCGTCGGCCGGATGCCCACGATCTCGATTTCGTCACCGACCTTCACGATTCCGCGCTCGACACGACCGGTCACGACCGTGCCGCGGCCCGAAATCGAGAACACGTCTTCCACCGGCAGCAGGAACGGCTTGTCCAGCACGCGCACCGGCTCCGGAATGTAGCTGTCCAGCGCATCGACCAGCTTGATGATCGACGGCACGCCCAACTCGCTCTGGTCGCCTTCCAGCGCCTTCAACGCCGATCCCTTGATGATCGGGGTCTTGTCGCCCGGAAACTCGTACTTGCTCAACAAGTCGCGCACTTCCATGTCGACCAGCTCCAGCAGCTCGGCGTCGTCGACCATGTCGCACTTGTTCATGTACACCACCACGTACGGCACGCCGACCTGGCGCGCCAGCAGGATGTGCTCGCGCGTCTGCGGCATCGGGCCGTCCGCGGCCGAACACACCAGGATCGCGCCGTCCATCTGCGCGGCGCCCGTGATCATGTTCTTCACGTAGTCCGCGTGGCCCGGGCAGTCCACGTGCGCGTAGTGCCGGTTCGGGCTCTCGTATTCCACGTGCGCCGTCGAGATCGTGATCCCGCGCGCCTTCTCTTCCGGCGCCGCGTCGATCTGGTCGTATGCCTTGAACTCGCCGCCAAACCGCTCCGCACCAACCTTCGTCAGCGCCGCCGTCAGCGTCGTCTTGCCGTGATCCACGTGGCCGATCGTTCCCACGTTTACATGCGGCTTGGTGCGTTCGAATTTACCCTTGGCCATGCGCTTTAAACCTCAAGTAGTTCAAGGTGACTGTCAGATTAGGTGCGAATCAGATGTTTCAATTGCCGTGGTGCTCACGATTGGAATCGAACCAACGACCTCCTCCTTACCAAGGAGGTGCTCTACCGACTGAGCTACGTGAGCGAAACTCGTTTATAGCCGTCCTCGATGACGAACAAGCCAGCATCCTGCTGAAATTTTCAATCACAACAACCGTGCGAGGTTCCTTCAATGGAGCGGGAGACGGGAATCGAACCCGCACTAGTAGCTTGGAAGGCTACAGTTCTACCATTGAACTACTCCCGCCCGGGGATATTGCAAACTGTCCGAATCAATCAACAAAAAAAACAAATCTTGGTGGAGGGAGGTGGATTCGAACCACCGAAGGCATGAGCCAGCAGATTTACAGTCTGCCCCCGTTGGCCGCTTGGGTATCCCTCCGAATTCTGTGTAGTCTCTAGCTCCGACAAGCGCTTACGCGGGCCCAAATGGCGTGCAGAGGACTCCCGGCATACCTGCCTGGCAATCTCTTTGCACGGAGCCGCGTATTGTCCGTTCCCGGCCTTACCCTTGTCAAGGAGCGGTGTGCGGTGTTAGGCAGGCTTCGGGAGGTGTGCGGCGTCCCGATAGCGGGCAATCTCACCTGCGATATTCCTGTCCAGTTCCATGAGCTTACGGGCGTAGGCGGCCAGGGCCTTGTCGTCGTCGCTCTGCGGCTCCCAGACCGGCACCGGCGTCGGTTTGCCGGCCTCGTCCGTGGCCACCATGACGATCACGCAATGGGTCGCCAGCGTTTCGGCGCTGGTGGCGAGGTTTCTGGCGCCAACTTCGACGCTGAAATGCATGCTCGTGTTGCCCGTATAGATCAGCTGGCAGTGCACGCTGACCAGGTCGCCGATCAGGATCGGATGGACGAACCGGATCCCGCAAACAGCCACCGTGACACAGTACTTACCGCTCCAGCCGACCGCACAGGCATAACCGGCCTGGTCGATCCATTTCATGACCATTCCGCCATGGACCTTGCCGCCGAAATTCACGTCGGTCGGCTGGGCCAGGAAGCGAAAGGTGACCTCGCGATCGGTGCCAGGCATTCGGTGTCTCCGGTCATCGTGGCCGGCGGCCGCCGGAATCTGTTCCCACCGACCCGGCCGGGGACGGCGCAGTCTTGCGCCGCGCCCCCATCACGTCAAGGCACGGCTCTTCCGGCGGTTCGAACTGCTAAGCTCGTCACGTGACCACCTCGCCGGGACCGAAGTTGCTGCGCCGAATCTTTCGCCCGAGCACGGCGCGCCGGCTCGGTTTCTGGGTCTTGCTCGGTTCGTTCTGCGTGCTCGCGGCCAGTCTCGCCGTCGTCGTCATCGGCGCCCAATCGGCGGTTCAGAAGCGAACCGGGGATTCGCTCACCGCGCTGGCAGGCGCGACCGCCAACGCCGTTGCCGCGCGCACCGGCAGCGTCGAGATGACGGCACGTATCGTGGCCGCCGCAATCGGCCGCAGGCTGGACAACGCCGGATTCATCGAAACGCTGCTGGCCGAGACCGTTGTCGCGCACCCCGACATCGGCGGAGTCGCGGCCGCATTCGAGCCGGATACGGTCGCCGGCGAGCGCTCGCTATACGCGCCGTTCTTCATCCAGCAAGGCAGCACCGCGGTGCGACGCGACTTGGCCGACGACCCCGGTTCGTTCCGGGACACGATATGGTATCGGCATGGCGGTGCGTGCGAGCATGGCTGCTGGGGCGAGGTATTCCACTCGGAATCGCGCAATCAGGTGTTGATCAATTACGGCGTGCCGATTCGCGACAGCGCGAAACGGATCGTCGGCGTCGTCAACGTCGACGTCCAGCAGCGCTGGCTGCAAAGCGTCGTCGACGGCGCCCGTCCGAGCCCGGCCTCGATTTCATTTCTGCTCAACGAAACCGGCCAGATGCTGGCGGACGCAAAACCCGAGCGCATCGGGACGTCGATTTTCGCGATGACGCGGAACGCGGGTTCGACCGAGCTCGAAGCGATAGCGCGCCGCATGCTGGCCGGCGAAACCGGGTCCGCAGAATACCTCAGCCCTACGCTCGGCATCCCGGTGCGGACCTTCTTCACGCCGATTCCGGACTCGCGCTGGTCGCTCGCGATCGTCGTGCCCTACACGACTTATATTCGCGATTCGCAGCGACTGTTTTTCGATGCCGTGGCAATCGGCGTCGCCGGGCTCATCGCCCTCGGCTTGTTCGTCTGGCTCGCCGTGCGCCGCCTGCTTGCGCCGCTATCGCAGCTTGCCGTCAATGCCGACCATGTGGCTCGCGGAGAACTCGATTTCCGCCTTGACCCGCCGCGCCGGGCCGATGAAGTCGGCAGACTTACGCAGTCGTTCGTGCGGATGCGCGACCAACTGAAGCAGCACATTGCGGACCTTACCGACGCGACGGCCGCTCGCGAGCGACTGCAGCGCGAGCTCGAGATCGCCCAGCACATCCAGGAATCGATGCTTCCGAAGAACCACTTCGTCGGCGCTGGCATCTACCCATTCGAATTGAACGCCCTGCTGCGCCCGGCGCGCGTCGTCGGCGGCGACCTCTACTCGTACGTCGTCAGCGGCGACGGCCGACTGTGCTTCCTGATCGGCGACGTCTCGGACAAGGGTATTCCGGCGGCACTGTTCATGGCGCGGACGATCACGTCCGCGAACTCGCACGCGTCCGCTATCGAGCAGCCGGAGCAGCTGCTGCGCCGGCTCAATGCCGACCTCTGCGCCAGCAACGACGACTGCATGTTCGTGACCCTGCTGTGCGGTGTACTCGACCTCGCCACGGGCCGCCTGATGCTCGCGAGCGCCGGGCACGATGCTCCGATCCGCATTGGCGCAGGCGGCGCCGCCCGGATCGACGTCGAAACCGGCGGTCCGCTCGGGCTCGATCCGGAAATGACCTTTCCGCCGGCGCAGACCTATCTGGCTGCCGGCGAAACGGTTGTGCTCTACACCGACGGCGTGACTGAAGCGCTCGATCCGGAAGGCATCCTGTACGGCGAACAGCGTCTGTTCGACACGCTCGCGCAGTGCGATCGCGACCCGGCGGGCGCCGTCGCGGCGGTCGTCGCCGACGTGGCGCACTTTTCGCGCGGCGCCGCGCAGGCGGACGACTTGACGCTTCTCGTCCTGCGCTGGCACGGTGCCTCAGCGCCGGCGAGCAACCTGACGCTCGAAATCGGTGCACAATTGGCGCAGGTCGCAGCCGCGCTGGACCGAATCGACGGTTGGCTTGGCTGGCACAGAATCAACGCGGAGTTGCGTGCGGATGTGCGCCTTGCGCTAGAGGAACTGCTGGTGAATGCGGTGGAGCACGGATTTCCACAGGGCGCGGAAGGCGGGCGCCTGAAGACGCTGCTGAACCTCACTGAGGGTACCCTGCAAGTCGAATTTACCGACAACGGCGTCTCTCACGATCCTTTCGCGCGGCCGCCGCCTGACCTCGATCTCGATCACGACGATCGGCAGCCCGGAGGCCTCGGCGTTTACCTGGTTACCCAACTGGCGAGCGAATATCACTATCGGCGCGAGGGCGACCGCAATCGCGTCGACCTGCGCTTCGCCGCACCACCAACCCTGCAACCTGGAGAGTTGAATCATGAGCCTGGAAGTCCGGATTGACGCCGCAGTTGCGACGCGCGTCGTAGTGCGACCGATCGGCAAGCTCGACGCCGTGAGCTGCCAGGAATTCGACCGAGCGCTCGACGGCGTGCTCGCGCAGGCGCCGCGCGGCGGCACACTCGTGATCGATCTGGTCGATCTCGAATATGTCAGCAGCGCCGGCCTGCGATCACTGTTCCGTGCGCGCAAGGCGATGCGCACCAACGGCGGATTTTCCCTGCTCGTGCATGCACAGCCGCAGGTACGCAAGGTGTTCGAGATCGTCAAGGCAGTCCCGGTGCACGAAATCTTCCGGAGCGTCGAGGAACTCGACGCGTATCTCGCTGAAATGCAGCGCAAGGTCGTCGAGGGCGACGAAGATTAACGACCTTGCGGCGCGCGGGCGCGCCGGGCCGATCCCGCCAACCGCCGCGGAGATTGTCTGCCGTCAAACCGAGCGGTCAAACGTTGAAGCGGAAGTGCAGCACGTCGCCTTCCTTGACGATATATTCCTTGCCCTCGAGGCGTAGCCTGCCAGCATCGCGCGCGCCGGCCTCGCCCTTGTACTTGATGTAGTCGTCGTACGAGATCGTCTCCGCGCGAATGAAGCCGCGCTCGAAATCGGTGTGGATCACGCCCGCGGCTTGCGGCGCGGTCGAGCCTTTCTTGACGGTCCACGCCCGGACTTCCTTCTCGCCGGCCGTGAAGTAGGTCTGCAGGCCGAGCAGTTTGTAGCCTGCGTTGATCACGCGATTCAGGCCTGGCTCTTCCAGCCCCATGTCGGTGAGGAAGGCGAGCTTGTCGGCATCGTCGAGTTGCGCCAGTTCCTCCTCGATCGCCGCGCAGACCGGCACGACTTCGGCGCCTTCGGCTTCGGCGCGCTTGCGCACGGCGTCGAGATGCGGATTGTTTGCGAACCCGTCTTCCTTGACGTTCGCGATATACATCAGCGGTTTGAGCGTCAGCAGGAACAGGTCGCGCACCAATGCCTGTTCTTCCGCGGACAGGCCGGCGGACCGCGCCGACTTGCCCTCGTTCAGCAAGGTCAGCGAGCTTCTGCAGCACGGGCCGCTTGGCGATCGCTTCCTTGTCGTTCGCCTTCGCTGCGCGCTCGGCGCGATTGAGCGCGCGGTCGACGGCTTCCAGGTCCGCCAGTGCAAGCTCGGTATCGATCGTATCGATATCCGACAAAGGATCGATCTTGCCGGCAACATGGACGATGTCCGGGTGCTCGAAGCAGCGCACGACGTGCGCGATCGCATCGACTTCGCGAATATGCGCCAGGAACTTGTTGCCGAGGCCTTCACCTTTCGACGCTCCGGCAACCAGTCCGGCGATGTCGACGAACTCCATCGCCGTCGGAATGATCTTCAGCGGCTTGGCGATATTCGCCAGTTCCTGCAGGCGCGAATCGGGCACCGGCACGACGCCGACGTTCGGATCGATCGTGCAGAACGGAAAATTCGCCGCGGCGATACCCGCCTTGGTCAGCGCGTTGAAAAGCGTCGATTTGCCGACGTTCGGCAGGCCGACGATGCCGCATTTGATACCCATTGGAACCTCTTAGAAAAGGGGCGAGGGACGAGGGCGAGGGGCGAGTAAGAGCGTGCTTACGCGCCCGTCGTGCCTCGATCCTCTTCCCTGCTCGTATGCAATCGCTTCATTGCTTCGTTGAACTCGCCGCGCACCGCCAGGGGCAGCACGTCCAGCGAGGCGCCGACCGCTCCGAGGATTGCATCCTCGTCGGTGACTCCGGGCCGTCCGAGCACCCACGAAGTCACGCGGTCCCGGTCACCCGGGTGACCGATACCCAGACGCAGGCGATGAAATGCGCCGTGGCCGAGGTGCGCGAAAATGTCGCGCAACCCATTTTGCCCGCCGTGGCCGCCATCGAACTTCAACCGGGCCGCGCCAGGCGGCAGGTCCAGTTCGTCGTGCGCGACCAGCATTTCTTCGGCTTCGATCTTCCAGTAGCGCAGCGCCGAGGCGACCGCGATACCGCTCTTGTTGACGAACGTATTCGGTTTCAGCAGCCAAATCGACTGGCCTTCGATGTTGACCTTCGCGGTTTCGCCGTGCAATTTCGTCTCGTTGCCGAAACGCGCGCCCTCGCGCCTTGCGAGAGCGTCAATAAACCAGAACCCGGCGTTGTGCCGGGTTCGCAGATATTCGGCGCCGGGATTGCCCAGGCCGACGATAAGACGCAGCGCAGCCATTTGGTCTGCCGTCATTCCGGCGCAAGCCGGAATCCAGCTCTCCTGTTGCTTCAGTGCGCGGGAGAGCTGGATCCCGTGTCACCGGCCATCCATGGCCTGCACGGGATGACAGCATCCTGCTGTCACTTCTTCTCGTCCTTCTTTGCCGGCGCGGCAGCGGCGGCAGGCGCAGCGCCACCAGCGGCGGCCGGAGCACCCGGTGCGCCGGCAGCGGCTTCGCCTTCGGCCACAGGAGCGGCTTCGACTTCCTGCTTGAGCTCCTGCGCGGTGACCACGGCAGCGTCGTGCTCTTTGCCCAGACGCAGTTCCGGAATCTCGACGCCGTTGGGCAGCTTCAGGTCGGAGATGTGCACGATGTCGCCGACGCTCAGCTCGGCAAGATCGACCTCGAGATACTCGGGCAGATCCTTCGGCAGGCAGGAGATTTCGATGTCGGTCAACGCATGCGAGATCAGCACGCCCGCCATCTTGCCGGCCGGCGATTTTTCCTGATTCAGGAAGTGCAGCGGCACGCGGATGCGGATCGCCTTGTTCTCGTCGACGCGCTGGAAGTCCAGGTGCAGAAGCTGCGGCTTGAACGGATGGCGCTGCAGATCGCGCAACAGGACCTTCTGATTCTTGCCGTCGAGGGCGAGATCGAGAATGGCCGAGTAGAACCACTCGTGGTGCGAAGCCAGCCACACCGTGTTGTGGTCGAGCTGGATGCTGGCCGGCGGCTCATTGCTGCCGTAGACGATGGCCGGCACCTTGCCGGAGTGACGCAGGCGGCGGCTCGCACCTTTGCCTTCGACACTGCGGCTCTCGGCCGGAATTTCATGGATAGTTGCCATTGGTATTGCCTCATTACAGTTGTCCACCTCGCGGTGGTTTTGTGACTTTCCCGCGACCAGGAAAGTCGGTTTTTTAGGGCTGAGGGCCGAGGGCTGAAGATCAAAAGCGGCGCGCTCTCGTCTTTATCAGCCCTCGGCCCTCAGCCCTGCTCTTCAATCCACGTACAAACTACTGACCGACTCGCCAAACGCCACGCGCCGGATCGTCTCGGCCGAGCAGCTGCGCGACGCTGAGCTGGCGGATCTTGGCGCAAGCCGCCGCCGCATCCGACAGCGGAATCGTATCGGTCACCACCAGTTCGTCCAGCTGCGATCCGTTCAGATTCTGGATCGCCGGGCCAGACAGCACCGGGTGGGTGCAGTACGCCACGACCTTGCGCGCACCGCTGCGCTTCAGCGCCGCGGCCGCCGCGCACAACGTGCCCGCGGTGTCGACGATGTCGTCGATCAGCACGCAGACCTTGCCTTCCACCTCGCCGATGATGTTCATCACCGTCGCTTCGTTCGGCCGCGGCCGGCGCTTGTCGATGATCGCCAAATCCGCGTCGTCGAGGCGTTTGGCAATCGCGCGTGCGCGCGCCACGCCGCCAACGTCCGGGCTTACGACGATCATGTCCGAATCGCCATGGTGCCGCCAGATATCCGCAAGCAGCACCGGCGAAGAGTATACATTGTCCAAAGGTATATTGAAAAACCCCTGGATCTGGTCCGCGTGCAGGTCGACGGTCAGGACACGGTCCGTGCCGACAGCGCCGACCATCGTCGCCGCGACCTTCGCCGTGATCGGCACGCGCGCCGACCGCGGACGGCGGTCCTGGCGCGCATAGCCGAAGTACGGCAGCACCGCGGTCACGCTGGTTGCCGATGCGCGCTTGAGCGCGTCGACCAGCACCAGCAACTCCATGAAATTGTCCGCGGTCGGCGCCGAAGTGGACTGGATCACGAACACTTCCTGGCGCCGCACGTTCTCCTCGATTTCCACCTGCACTTCGCCGTCGGAAAAGCGGCTGCAAAGCGCCTTGCCGAGCGGGACGTTCAACACCTTGCAAACTTCCGTCGCCAGCGGCCGGTTCGAATTGCCGCTGAAGACCAGCAAGCCGCCACGCTCGTCGCGTTCGCGGCCGTAGGCGCCACCGAAGCCTGCTGTGTTCACCGTGTTCACATGCTGCCTTTCAATGGATGGAGAAGCCGGCGTAGTGTAGCGGTGAACGCGGTTTGGCTGGGACGGCAGGACTCGAACCTGCGAATGCGGGGATCAAAACCCCGTGCCTTACCAACTTGGCGACGTCCCACTATGCGTACAAGTCCGGGCATCATGCCGCGCGTCGCGGAAAGCCGTCGCTCGAATTCCTGCGCCGGGCCTGCCGCGTCGGCGCGTCCTGCGCCGCAATCATCATGCCGTCCCGTTCAAGCCGGACGGCGGTTGTCTTCCAAAGCGTCCAGCAGCGGGGACCGATCGACTCCGCGCGCCTGATACACGCTGAACTGTATCGGGCACTGCTTCGCGATTTCATCGGCGCGCTCCGCCGATTCCACGTCGACGAATACGCACCCGCCACTCCCGGTCAGGCGTGCTTGCCCGAACTGACCCAGCCAATCGATCGCGGCGGCCAGCGGCGGGAAATCCGCGCGCACGATGGGCGTGAACGCGTTGGTCGCTCCAGCCCCCGAACCGGAAAGATAGTCGGATATTGTCAGGGGCGGCGAGTTTCGTGTCAATTCAGGCGCTTGAAACAACACGGAGGTCGCGACCGATACACCCGGATCGACGATCACATAGTGCCTCTGGCGCAGCGCGATCGGAGTCAGCTTCTCGCCGACCCCCTCGGCCCAGGCCGAGTAGCCGCGCACGAACACGGGCACGTCGGCGCCGAGGTCGAGTGCGATCCCGGCAAGTTCGTCCGGAGACAGCCCGGCCGACCACAATTCGTTCAGCGCCACGAGAACCGTGGCCGCATCCGAACTGCCGCCGCCAAGGCCGCCACCAAGCGGAATGCGCTTGTCCAGGGCGATGTCAACGCCCAGCCGGCCACCGGTGTGTCGGCGCAATGCTTGTGCCGCGCGCGTGCACAGGTCGCTTTCCGGCGGTATGCCGGGCACGTCGGTGACGCGCGCGATCTCGCCGTCGGCGCGGACGCGCAGGCGCACCGTGTCGCCCCAATCGAGCAGCTGAAACACGGTTTGCAGCAGGTGGTAACCGTCGGCGCGGCGTCCGACGATGTGCAGGAACAGATTCAGCTTGGCCGGGGCCGGCCACGACGTCCAGGACTGCGTCATTCGAAAGACCAGCTGTCGATCGCCATCCTCACGCGCGCGCCGCCGCGGTCGGCGAACAGTTTGCGCGGCATCGGCGGCTGGCTGTCGGCAAACCAGCCGCGGTACTCGATCTTCCAGCCGTCCTGCACGAGGACCGCCGGAAGATTCTGCTCGTCGTACTGCACGTCTGCGCGCGGCCCCGGCGCGCGCAGACCGCGAACCCATGACCCGAGTGCCGACAGCGGAACATCCCAACCAAGCCGCTCACGCAACAGGCGTTCGGGATCGGCGCCGCGAACGGGCTGCTCGTCGACGCCTTCGAGTTGCGCCTGCCGCGCATCGCCCGAGAGCTTCCAGGTCTTGCCGGTTACCGGCGCGCGCACGGTAAAGCTGTAGTTTTCGCCGTTCTGCTGCCACATCAGGTCCCCGCTGCCGCCATCGCGGCCGTCCGAGACGCTGATGTGCGCTTCGATCTGCCAATGCGTTCGTGGTGCGAGAGCTGCCTCGCGCGCTTCCTGATTGGCGCTCGTGGCGGCCGTTTCGCGAACGCGGACGGGCGCGCATGCGGCCAATGCGGCCAACGTGATCAGGAAGGCGACTGATCGCAGGTGCCTGCCGCGCGGCCACGCCGTGGGTTGCGCGGCGGCTATCCGCATGCGCTCGCAGCCCGCCGATCGCCGTCGCGCATCGCGACCGTCATGACACCAGCCGCTTCATCGTCTCGATCAATACCTTGTTCTTGTCGTCCTTCTTGCGGCCCTGATCCCAGACCCGGCGGGCTTCGTCCTTCTGCCCCGAAACCCACAGCACCTCGCCGAGGTGCGCGGCGATTTCGGCATCGGGCTGCTTGTCGTACGCGCGCCGCAGCTGTTCGAGTGCCTCGTCGAGATTGCCGAGGCGGTATTGAACCCAGCCCAGGCTGTCGATGATCGCCGGTTCGCCCGGTTTCAGGGTCAGGGCCTTCTGGATCAGCTCGAGCGCTTCAGTTTTGTGATCGGTGCGGTCGGCGAGCGTGTAGCCCAACGCGTTCATCGCGTTCGCGTCGTCCGGCTTGAGCTCGAGCACGCGGCGCAGATCGCGCACCGAGGCATCGACATGGCCAAGGTCGTCGTTGAGCAGGGCGCGCGCATACAGAAGGCGCACGTCGTCCGGCAGTGCCTGCAGGCCGCGATCGTAGGCGGCGATCGCATCGGCTTCGCGCTGGTGGCGGCTCAGCAATTCGGCTTCGAGCAGATAGGTCTCGCCCAGTTCCTTGCTGTCATCCGCGGCGCGCGCCTGGAGCTCGTGGACCAGCGCAAGCGCTTCGGCCGTCTTGCCGTTTTCGTCCTGCAGGATGGCGATGCGCAACTGCACCTCGAACCCATGCTCCGAATCGGGCGAGATCTGGTCGTACCAGGCCAGCGCGTCAGCCTTGTGGTCGAGCAGTTCGGACAGCTGTCCGAGCAGATGCATGCGGTCGTCGGGGCGCGGCTCGGGCAACGCCTTGACCTCGCGATACAGCGCTTCGGTCAGCTTCTTGTCGTCCGCCCGCGCGCAGTACGCGGCGCGCGCGGCAAACGTGAAGTCGTCCTGGGGACCGTGCGCCAGGACGCGCGCTGCCTCGGCGTTGTCGCCAAGCTCGCTGAGCAGCGCGGCGTACGCGAGCCGCATGTGCGTGTTGCCGGCGTCGCGATGCAGCGCGTCGGCAAACAGCGCGCGCGCACCGGCCTTGTCGCCGGCCTTGAGCTTCAGCTGGGCGGCCCAGGCATAGGCGTCGGCGGTCTTGAATCGGGTCACGGCCTGGGTCGCGAGCGACTGTGCCAACGCCGGGCGCTCGAGCCGCGCGGCGAGCTGGCTCATTGCAATCCAGGTCTGCACCTTGTCGCCGAGGCGATCCGGTTTGGCGATGCGCTCGAGCAGCGCCCCGGCCTGTTCCTTGTCGTCGTCGTTGAGCAATACCTGTGCGATTGCAGCCCAGCCTTTTCCCTCAGGCTGGCGGGCCAGCCGCTGCAGATCTTCGTATGCGGCATCGGGCTCGCGGTCATGCAACGCCAGCGCAGCGCGCGCCTGCCACACCCCCGGATCGTCACCGCGCAGGGTCTGCCAGTGCGCGAGGTCCTCGCGCGCCAGGTCCCACTGCTTGGCCGCCAGCGCAATGTGCGTTGCCTGGCCGGCAAGCGCCGGGTCGTCGCTCAATCGCGCTGCCTGCGAGTAGTCGCGCGCAGCTCCGGACAAGTCGCCCGCGCTCAACGCAAACTGGCCGGCAAGCATCAGCTTCAGCGAATCCTGCTCCGAGGGAACCGGCGCGACTTTCAGCCGCTCCAGCGGCTGAGCCGGCGCGGTCGCACGCGATCCCGGGGCCGAAGGCAGACTCGCGCAGGCGCCCAGAAACAGCGCGGCGAGCACGCCAATCGCTGCGTTGCGCACGCTGCCGCGGGCTCGAATTTGCATCATGTCGTGAACGATCCTGGTCGTCGCTTCGGCGGCGCCCGCCGAGGCGTTTCTTGATATCGCGCGGACCGGGCCGCACAATCCCGCTGATGCGGCGTGGCGCAACCGGTCGGCTGCACCCGCGGCGCCGGCGCTGCTACCAGCGCTTCTAGCTTAGCCGATTGTCGCACGCATGGCCCTCATTGCCGTTGGACTGAATCACCTGACTGCACCACTCGATCTTCGCGAGAAGGTCGCGTTTGCACCCGAGGTTACGCCCCGGGCATTGTCCGATCTTGCGCGCCAACCCGGCGTGAACGAAGCGTTGATCCTGTCCACGTGCAATCGCACCGAACTGTACGTCGATGTCACTCCGGGTGCCGAAACCGTGCCGCGGCGCTGGTTGTCCGAACAACATCGTCTGACCGAGGGTCGCATCGACGAGTTCCTTTACCATCACGCCGACGACGCCGCCGTGCGCCACCTGTTCCGCGTCGCCACGGGCCTGGATTCGATGGTGCTGGGCGAACCGCAGATCCTCGGGCAGGTCAAGGACGCCTATCAGGCCGCGCGCAGCGCCGGCAGCATGCGCGCGCCGATGGAGCGCCTGATGCAGCAGACCTTCGCCGTGGCCAAGCGCGTGCGCAGCGATACGCGCATCGGCGCCAGTCCGGTATCGGTCGCGTTCACCGCGGTTCGACTGGCCGAGCGCCTGTTCGCGGACATCAGCCAGGCCTGCGTGCTGCTGATCGGTGCCGGCGAAACAATCGAACTGGCCGCGCGCCATCTGGCCGAATCGCGCGCCCGGCGCCTGATCGTCGCCAACCGCACGCTCGAAAATGCGCAGGCGTTGGCGAGCAAATTCGGCGCCTATGCGATCGGCCTGCACGACCTGCCTCAGCATCTGGCCGAAGCCGATATCGTCATTTCCTCGACCGCGAGCCGCGAGCCCGTCATCACGCGCCTGATGATCGAGGATGCGCTGCGCGCGCGTCGCCGTCGGCCGATGTTTCTCGTCGACATCGCCGTGCCGCGCGACATCGCCGCCGACGTTGCCGACCTGGACGATGCCTACCTGTACACGATCGACGACCTCAAGCAGGTCATCGACGAGAACCTGCGCTCGCGCCAGGCGGCGGCAATCGAGGCCGAGGCGATCATCGACCTTCAGGTCGAGCACTATCAGGCATGGCGGCGTGCGCTCGAACTGCGCAACCCGCTCGCCGGGCTGCGCCGCGAAGCCGAAGCGCAGCGCGACGCGACACTGGTCAAAGCGCGCGCGCTGCTCGCGAATGGCCGCACGCCGGAACAGGCGCTGGAATTTCTCGCCCACACGCT
Source organism: uncultured Gammaproteobacteria bacterium (assembly GCA_963766595.1). GTDB lineage: Bacteria > Pseudomonadota > Gammaproteobacteria > Xanthomonadales > Rhodanobacteraceae > Rudaea. The sequence continues at coordinate 602,296 of CAVYAZ010000017.1, read as the reverse complement.
GACCAACAAGCTGCTGCACACGCCGAGCGCGAACCTGCGCGAAGCGGCGCAGCGCGGCGACGTCGAATTGCTGCGCGCAGCGGAACAGCTGTTCGATTCGGCACCCGAAGAAAAAGAAAAAACGAAAGAAGAAAAAGGCGATAAAGTGGACAAAGACGCATGACGCCGTCGCTGATGCGCAAGCTCGGCGAACTCGCCGAACGCCACCAGGAAGTCGCGCTGCTGCTTGCACAGAGCGAAACGATCGACGATCCGAACCGCTTCCGCGCGCTGAGCAAGGAATATGCCCAGCTCGAACCGGTGGCGAAGTCACTGCAGGCCTACGACGACGCCGGCAGGGCGCTGGCTGCGGCGCAGGCGATGCTCGAGGATCCGCAGAACGACAGGAGCATGCGCGAACTGGCGGCAAGCGAAATAACGGAGCTGGAGGCGCGCCGCGCCGGCCTCGATCGCGACCTCGGCCTGCTGTTGTTGCCGAGGGACGCGCGCGACGATGCCAACATCTTCCTCGAAGTCCGCGCCGGCACCGGCGGCGACGAGGCGGCGATCTTCGCCGGCGACCTGTTCCGCATGTATAGCCGCTTTGCCGAGCGCCAGGGTTGGCGTGCCGAAATCCTGTCAGCCAGTCCGGGCGAGCACGGCGGCTACAAGGAGATCATCGCGCGCATTGAAGGCAAGGGCGCGTTTTCGAAGCTCAAGTTCGAGTCCGGCACGCATCGCGTGCAGCGCGTTCCGGCAACCGAGGCGCAAGGCCGCATCCATACGTCGGCCGCCACCGTTGCGATACTGCCGGAGATGGACGAGATCGAGGATGTCCAAATCAATCCGGCCGACCTCAAGACCGACACGTTCCGCGCGTCGGGCGCCGGCGGCCAGCACGTCAACAAGACCGACTCGGCGATCCGCATCACGCACCTGCCGACCGGCATCGTCGTCGAATGCCAGGACGAACGCAGCCAGCACAAGAATCGCGCGCGCGCGTTGTCGCTTCTCAAGGCGCGCATGCTCGACGAGCAGCGCGCCAAGCAGACGGCAGCTCAGGCCGAATCGCGCCGACTGCAAGTCGGCTCTGGCGACCGCAGCCAGCGCATCCGCACGTATAATTTTCCACAAGGGCGCCTGACCGACCATCGCATCAACCTGACTCTGTACAAATTGCCGGAGATCGTCGCCGGCGACCTCGATCCGGTAATCGGCCCGCTGACGCAGGAATTCCAGGCCGACCAGATGCAGGCCCTTACTGGGCAGAACTGAGGACTGAGGGCCTAGGGCTGAGTAAGTGCAATCGCGGTGGCGCGTGTCGGGAGTGCTTTTCAGCCCTCAGCCCTCAGCCTTCTGCCCTGCCAGATCGACTCTGCCACGTTCACACTCGCGGCCACTCTGTGGCACGATGCGCCGACTCAAGCGCATTGCAGAGACGATGTGAATTTCGATCCAGCCCTCGGCGCGGGCGTTTCCGAACTGGTCGACCTGATCTCGCAAGGCGATCTTGCGCGCGCGCGGGCGCGCGCGAACGAATTGCTCGAGCGCTATCCGCAGCAGGCCGAACTGTGGCGGCTGCTCGGCATAAGCTGCCTGCAGGAGGGCGCCTACGACGACGCGCAAGCGGCCTTGGCAAACGCCGTCGAACTGGCGCCGCATTCGGTCGAGATCTGGTGCAACCTTGCCAGCGTGCACACCGCGAGCGGCCGCCTGGACGATGCCGAACGCGCGCTGCATCGGGCGCTGAAACTCGATCCGAACCACGCCGCCGCTCTGAACAATCTCGGCAGTCTGCTCGACGCACGCGGTGATTACCTCGCCGCCGCCGAATGTTTTGCCCGTGCGATCGCGCAACGGCCGGACTACGCGCGCGCCTGGCTGAACCAGGCTGGCGCCCTGCTGACCTTGCGCCGGCTCGAACGCGCCGAAAGCAGTGCGCGCCGCGCGATCCAGCTCGCGCCACGCTGGGCCGATGCGCACTTCGTGCTCGGCAACATCCTGACCGAAGCGGGCAAGAAACTCCAGGCGACGGCCGCGTATCGGGACGCGGTTCGCGACGCGCCGACCGACGCGCGCTACCACTACCAGCTTGCGCTCACACTCGAAGAGCAGGGCGATTTCGCCCAGGCGCAGCGCGCTTACGAACGAGCCCTCGAGCTCAAGCCCGATTTCTGGCCGGCCTTGTCGCAACTGGTGTATCTGAAGCGGCGCGTTTGCGACTGGCACCAGCTCGCGACGCTGTCGCAGCGCCTGCTCGCCGGTGTCGACGCCGGCGCCACCGGCATCACGCCGTTTTCCCTGCTCGTCGAAGAATCCACGCCTGCGCAGCAACTGGCCTGCGCGCGTCGTTTCGCCGAGTTGAAGGAGGCGCAGATCGCGCCGCTGCGCGAGCGTCTGGCCGCCGGTCAGCATGCGCGCGCGAGCGGACCCATCCGGGTCGGCTTCATTTCGTCGGGATTCGTCGAACATCCGACCGCGCTGCTGATCGTCGAACTGATCGAGCGCTTGCGCCGCTCGCCGCTGCATACGATCGGCTTGGCCACGAGCGCCGATGACCACGGTGCGTTGCGCTCGCGGCTGGCACGCGCATTCCGCGAGTTCCACGACGTCTCCGCGCAGCCGTTGCAGACAATGCTGCGGACCGTGCGCGACGCGCGCGTCGACATCCTCATCGATCTGGACGGTTACTGCGAAGACTCGCACCCGGAGCTGTTCGCGCTGCGCGCCGCGCCGCTGCAGGTCAACTGGCTCGCGTATCCGGGATCGCTTGGCTCGTCGTGGCACGACTATCTGATCGCCGATCACCAGCTGATCCCGGTCGAACAACGTCGCCATTATTCCGAGAAGATCGCCTGGTTGCCGCGCTGCTATCAGCCGAGCGACACGTCGCGGCTCGTGCCCGCCCCGCATTCCCGATCGGCGCTCGGTCTGCCGGAGCGCGGCTGCGTGTTTGCCAGCTTCAACAACAGCTGGAAGTTCACGCTGCGCAGTTTTGCCCGCTGGATGAAGATCCTCAAGGCGGTACCGGACAGCGTGCTGTGGCTGTTGACAGGTCCCGCCGGCAGCATGGCCGACAATCACCTGCGCCATGCCGCGACCGCCGCCGGCGTCAGTTCCGATCGCCTCGTGTTCGCCACCCGCGTGCGCCATGGCGAACATCTGGCCCGCTACCGGCACGCCGACCTGTTCCTCGATACCAATCCATACAATGCGCACACGACGGCCAGCGATGCGCTGTGGGCCGGATGCCCGGTACTCACGCAGCCGGGCGCCACGTTCGCCTCGCGCGTAGCCGCCAGCCTCAACCATCATCTGGGTTTCGACGAGCTGAACGCCGGGTCGGATCAGGCATACACCGAACTGGCCGTACGTCTGGCGCAGGACCCGGCCGGACTTGGCGCGTTGCGCGCCCGTATCGAGTCAGCGAGGAAGACCAGCGGCCTGTTCGACATGGCTGGTTATGCGCGCGACTTCGAGGCTGCCTTGACGACAATGTTCAAGCGCCACGAAGCGGGCTACGATGCCGAAGACTTCGAGGTAACCTGACGCCGATGACCGCCGCGACCGAATTCTCCGCCCTGAACCTGTGCGTGCTGACCGTCTCCGACACGCGCACGCGCGACAACGACACATCGGGGGATTATCTCTCGCAGGCACTGGCCGAGGCCGGGCACCAGCTGCACGATCGCGCAATCGCCAAGGACGACATCTATCGGCTGCGCGCAATCGTCGCGGCGTGGATCGCCGAACCGAAGGTCAACGGAATCCTGATCACCGGCGGCACCGGTTTCACCGGACGCGACTCGACGCCGGAAGCGATCCGTCCTCTGCTCGACAAGGAAATGCCCGGCTTCGGCGAGATGTTCCGCGTCCTGAGCTTCGACGAGATAGGCACCGCGACGCTGCAGTCGCGGGCATTCGCCGGACTGGCGAATGACAAGTTCGTGTTCTGCCTGCCCGGATCGACATCGGCCTGCCGCACCGCCTGGGAAAAACTCATCGGCGCGCAACTCGATGCGCGCACCAAGCCCTGCAATCTCGCCAACCTTCGGCCACGCCTGCGTGAATCATGAAACGTAAAGTCTACGAGAAGCACCTCGAGGCGCTCGCCGTGGAGCTGGTCGAAGTCCAGCGCTGGCTGATAAGCACGGGCAAGCGCGTCGTCGTGCTGTTCGAAGGCCGCGACGCCGCCGGCAAGGGCGGCGTCATCAAGGCGATCAGCGAATACATGGACACGCGCCACTATCGCATCGTTGCCTTGAACAAGCCGAGCGAACGCGAGAAGTCGCAGTGGTACTACCAGCGCTACGTCGAACACCTGCCCTCGGCCGGCGAGATCGTGCTGTTCGATCGCAGCTGGTACAACCGCGCCGGCGTCGAGCACGTGATGGGTTTTTGCAGCCACTCCGAGTACAAGCAGTTCCTCAAGGAATGTCCCGTGTTCGAGCGCGGTCTCGTCAACGACGGCGTCCTTCTGTTCAAATACTGGCTCGCCGTCGACCAGGCCGAACAGGAACGGCGATTCGCCGAGCGCGCGAGCGATCCGCTCAAGCGCTGGAAAATCTCGCCAATCGATATCGCGGCTCGCGACAAGTACCACGACTACAGCAAGGCGCGCGCGGTCATGCTGAAGCACACGCACACCAAGTTTGCTCCCTGGCATGTCGTCGACTTCAACAATCAGCCGGAGGGCCGGCTGAACCTGATCCGGCACCTGCTCGACCAGCTTCCCGACCGCAAGATTCCGGTCAAGCCGCTGAAATTGCCGAAGCTCAAGAACAAGCCCGGCACCGAGTCGCTGGCGGACAAGTCGCTTTGGGTGAAAAAAGTATACTAACGACCCCGGCAGAGTCGGACCTTTTAGTTTGACATCCAGGCGGTTCAGCAGCGTGCTTCAAGCCCCCCCCTTGATGGGGGAGGGGTTGGGGAGAGGTTGACGCCGACGCAGTCGGCGGCTTCCGCCGCCCTCCCCTCTCCCGGCACGCTACGCGTGCCGACCTCTCCCACAAGCGGAGAGGTAAAAGCGGCCCTCAGTGCATGGCTTCGCCGATCGCTTTGAGGCGATCAAAGCGCTCCGAGAAACCGCCATCCAATTCAGGCGATACTAAATCGTTCCGGCGCGACGACGTCGGCAGCACTTCGTTCCACGCGACTCACCTGGGCGAGCGGCGGCCCGAGCTCGAGCCAGCGCTCGAGTTGCGCCAGTCCCGCATCGTCGCCGCAGGCGACAACCTCGACGGTGCCGTCAGGCAGATTCCTGGCGTGGCCGGTCAGGCCCAGGCGCAGGGCCTCTTCGCGCGTCGAAGCGCGGAAGAACACGCCCTGCACGCGACCACTGACGACGAATCGCACGCAGGTCATCGCGGCATCAGCCGCCGATCACGGCGTCCAGGTCCTTCATCGTGATCGGGCCCATGAACGCCTTGGCCACGTGTCCGTCCGGAGCGATCAGATAGGTATTGGGCAGTCCCTTTGGCGGATCGAAGTCCTTCGGCGGCTCGATCACGTCGACCTGGGCGACCGGGTACGACAACGGATGCGCCTTCAGGTATTTTTCGATGTCTGCCTTGTCGCTGTCCTCGAACGCCAGGCCAATCGCGGCAACCTTGTCCTTGTGCGCGGTGACGTAGGCGGAGATGTCCGGCAGCTCCTTCAGGCACGGCGAGCACCACGTTGCCCAATAGTTCACAATGACCCATTTTCCACTTTGCGCGGCCAGATCGAACTTCTTGCCGTCGAGTGTCGTGACGTTGAGCGCAGGCTTGACCGCGGTGGCGGCGGCGACGGGTCCTGCCGCCATGCCTTGGGCGATGAGGGTCATCGCGACGAGATTGAGGACCGGAAGATTGGGCAGACGCTTCATGTGGGTTCCCTGGAAACAGGCAGTTTGGGTTCAGGCGCCTGATTTGACCGCGGCGGAGCCGGAAAAATTTCGCTGAGCGGCACTTTCATGCGCTCGCGCAGTTCGGCGAGGACCTCGTCGAGCCGGCGCGCAGCCAAAGCGTCGGGCGCGGCGCCATCACTGCCGGGCAATGGCATGCCACTGGGCAGGCGATAATCCGACCCGGCATACAGATCGTACAGGGTCGTCGTGGTCAGGTCGCGGGTGAGCGCCCATGCGCCGTCCTCGCCGCGCCGGACCAGGCCGGAATTGCCGAGCTGACGCAGGAACTCCTGGATCAGGTCGTCGGTGAGGAACGGTTCGCGCTCGCACAGATCGCGGCTGTGCAGTGCGACCCCGGCCCGCTGCGCGACGATGAAATGACCAAGCACGCGCAGCAGGCCGCGGAATTTGTTGTCGGGCATCAGTTGCAGTTCGCCCGGACGATAGTCGAATGCGGACAGGCTCGCTGCCAGCGAGGCGCCGAGCAATACCACGACCCAGGAAATGTAAATCCAGAATACGAAGATCGGGACGATCGAAAGCGCGCCGTAAACCATTTCGTAGTTCGCGCTCTGGATCGCGTAGAAGGCAAACATGCGTTTGGCGATCTCGAACAGTACTGCGGCCACGAGCGCCCCGATCGCACCATCGCGCCAGCGTACGCTGCGATTGGGGATCAATGAGTAGGCGCAGAACAATGTCAGCCACTGGATCAGGAACGGCAACAGGCCGAGCAGCCGGGACTTCAGCGAGAACTCGGTGTCCACCTCTTCCAGGAACGGCAGCGCGAACAGGTATGAGCTGACGCCGAGCCCGGCGACCACGAGCATCGGCCCGAGCGTGATCACCGCCCAATACCTGACCACGCGCGACGTCGTTCCGCGTCCGCGCGGCACGCGCCAGATGCGATTGAATGCATCCTCGATGCTGAGCATCAGAGCAACGCCGCTGGCCAGCAGAACGACGATGCCGACTGCCGTGGCCTTGCTTGCGTTCGTGGCGAATTGTGTGAGGTAACCCTGCACGGCTTCGCCGGTCGCCGGCACGAAGTTACGAAACACGAATCCGGTGACCGCATCGCGCCAGTCGGTGAACACCGGGAACGCGGCCATGATGCCGAACACCGCGGTTACCAGCGGCACGAGCGCGAACAACGTCGTCAACGCCAGCGCGCCGGCCGCTTGCAGGCAGCCTTCGTCGAGAAAGCGGCTGAGCAGGAAGCGCGCGAACGCGTCGATCTTGTGGCGGTTTATTGGCATGGAGTCAATAGTAGCGGATCGGGCGCTGAGCCTGAGGGGCCAGGGGCTAGGGACCAGGGACTAGTGAAGAGCACGGCAACCTCGATGTTCGGGACTCGCAGTAGGCACCTCACGCGTCACTTCGCAGCACGCTATGCTCTGCCCAGTCCCCAGTCCCCAGTCCCCAGTCCCTAGTCCCTAGTCCCAACAATGCTCGATATCCTCATCCTCTACTACAGCCGCCACGGCGCCGTCGCCCAGCTCGCGCGCCACGTCGCGCGGGGCGTCGAGGAAGTCGACGGCGTAGGTGCGCGTTTGCGCAGCGTGCCGCCGGTGGCGGCGGTCACAAGTGTTGCCCAGCCTCCGGTTCCGGATGAGGGCGCTCCATATGCCAGCGTCGCGGACCTGCGCGAATGCAGCGGCCTGATCCTCGGAAGTCCGACGCGATTCGGCAGCATCGCAGCGCCGCTGAAGCATTTCTTCGACGGCACGGCAGCCGAATGGGTGTCCGGCACGCTGGCTGGCAAGCCGGCTGGCGTCTTCACCTCGACCGGGACCATGCATGGCGGGCAGGAAGCGACCTTGCTGTCGATGATGTTGCCGCTGCTGCACCACGGAATGCTCCTGGTCGGCATTCCTTATACCGAAGACGCGCTCAATGCGACGATCGGCGGCGGCACTCCATACGGTGCGAGTCACGTGGCAGGCCTCGATGACGAATGGCCAATCACTGACGATGAGCGCACGCTGGCACGAGCGCTCGGGCGGCGCGTCGCCGGGATCGCGGCGAAATTGGCGCGATGACTTCCCCGACGTCTGTCGCATTGCGCTTCGGCGCCGGGGCCCTGATCGCGCAAATGCTGTTGCAGTTTGCCTGGCACGCCGTACTCGCCCCGGTGTCACGGCCCGCGCTCGCGCTCGCGGTGCTGCCGCTGCTGCCGGGCCTGTGGATCGGCATCAGAAATCTTCCGCGCGGCGTGCTGATCGGCGGAGTCGTCAGCCTGTTCTATTTCTGCCATGGTGTCGTCGAGTTGCTCGGCGCGAGCGCTTGGCACCTGCTTGCGGCGGCCGAAGCCGCGCTTGCCGTCGCAGTGGTCGCCGCGCTTGGGTGGGCCAGTCGCCGGCGCAACGACTCGACCAAAGAATAATCCTGCCGATCCGTTCACAATCCGCCTCGGATCAGAAGCTATAGAGTGCCGAGCTTGTCTTTGGTTTCGCGCGGTCGGGGGGCCGCGCCGCTTCGAAGGAAGGGGACTGATGAGCTTCGTGCAAGCGCCGCCGGTGCTGAACAACCAGTACCTCGACGACCGCGTCCTGCGCTCGTATTTGCGCCGCATACTGCCAGCGCCGACACTGGCGGCAATCGAATCGGACCTCACCGATCTCGGCGAATTTGCGATTGCGGCGTGGGCGCAGGCGCGCCGCCGTGATCCCGCCGAGCCGCGGCTGACCCAGTGGAACGCCTGGGGCGAACGCGTCGACCGCATAGAACTGACGCCGGCGTGGCAAGCGGCACAACCGGTCGCTGCGCGCTATGGCCTGGTTGCCGCCGGCCATGAGCCGACGCACGGCACGGCGGCCAGGGTGCACCAATTTGCAATGGTGTACTTGTTCCATTGTGCCAGCGAGTTCTACACCTGCCCTTTGGCGATGACCGATGGCGCCATCAGCGCGATCAAGGCTTCGGGCAACCAGCGTCTGATCGAGCGCGCCCTGCCGCACTTTCTCAGCCGCGATCCGGCTCAGAACTGGATCTGCGGCCAGTGGATGACCGAGAACGCCGGCGGCTCCGATGTGTCGGCCACCGAAACGACGGCGAGACAGGAGAACGGCCGCTGGCGCCTGCATGGACGCAAGTGGTTCACGTCGGCGATCAATGCCCAGGCCGCGCTGGCCCTGGCGCGGCCACAGGACGCCCCGCCGGGCGCCGACAATCTGGCACTGTTCTACATCGAGCCGCGGAAGCCCGACGGGCGCTGGCGCAACATCCAGATCGACCAGCTCAAGCACAAGCTCGGCACGCGCGAACTGCCGACCGCCGAAATCCACCTGCTCGGCACACCGGCCGAACTCGTCGGCGAAGCGCGCCACGGCGTGCGCGCGATCACGCCGATGCTGAACATCACGCGCACGTGGAACGCGGTCGGCGCGCTCGCGACGATGCGCCGCGGCATCGCACTGGCGCGTGATTATGCCGACCGCCGCGTCGTGTTCGATCGCCCTCTGGCCGAACAGCCCCTGCACCAGGACACGCTGGCGCGCATGCAGGCAGAGTTCGAAGCGGCATTTCACCTTACCTTCTTCGCCACCGAATTGCTCGGACGGGTGCAGAGCGGCCAGTCCGACGACACGCAGCAACACCTGCTGCGGCTGGTCACGCCGTTGCTGAAACTTTGGACAGGCAAGCTGGCCGTCACGATCGCGTCGGACACTTGCGAATGTTTCGGCGGCGCCGGGTACCTCGAGGACAGCGGTATCCCGCAGTTGCTGCGCGATGCGCAGGTGTGGTCGATCTGGGAAGGCACCAGCCACGTGCAGGCGTTGGATTTTTTGCGCGCGTTCCGCGCTACTGGCGGCCTGCAACCAATTCTCAGCGCGCAGCGCACGATCCTGTCGCAGGTCCAGGCGCCGGAACTCGAAAGCTGTGTGCGCATTGCGCGGGATGCGGCCACGCGCATCGGCGAATGGCTGCAGAAAGCCACGGCCGGCGAACGCGAGTCGCTCGAAGCCGGAGCGCTCGACGTAGCGATCAGCCTCGCCCGCACGCTTGCGTTGAGCCTGCTCACGCGCCACGCCGCGTGGGCACTGCGCGCTGAACGCGACCCACGTCCCGCCGCCGCCGCGCGCCGATTTGCCGAGCATGGCGTTGTGCGGCTCAAGGTCAATGGGCGGGAAGACACGCGGATGCTGGCGAGTGACTCGTATTGAAAGGGGCCAGGGACTGGGGGCTAGGGGCCAGGGAGAGCAGCGCGCGGGCTGCATGCGCCCTTTCTTTTCCCTAGCCCCTGGTCCCTAGTCCCTAGCCCCTCATCTGCCGCCCCTTGCTACACTGCTCCATCGCAGCACGGACGGACTCCCATGCTCCAGCACCTCACCATCGTCACGACTGGCGGCACGATCGACAAAATATACTTCGACGACAAGTCGAGTTTTCAAATCGGCGCGCCGCAGATCGGGGATATCCTCAAGGCCCTCGGCGTCGCGTTCGAGTTCGATGTCGTCGCGCTGATGCGCAAGGACAGCCTGCACATGAACGATGAAGATCGCGACCTGATCCGGCGCACGATCGCCGCGCAACCGCATCGCCACGTGCTGGTCACGCACGGCACCGACACGATGGTCGAGACCGCGCGCGTGCTGCAGGGACTGAAGGAAAAGGTCATCGTGCTGACCGGCGCGCTGAATCCGGCGCGATTCCAGGGATCGGATGCGGTATTCAACATCGGCTGCGCCGTCGGCGCCGCGCAGGCATTGCCCGATGGCGTCTACATTGCGATGAACGGCCGCATCTGGGATCCGATACGAGTGCGCAAGAATCGCGATGCGAATCGCTTCGAGGATGCGGGTTCATAGCGTGGGCGTTGGCCCGCCGTCTTCCGTTTGACTTCAGCAGTGAGCCAAGGCCCACCCTGCATTCCAGCTTCGCGGAGGTCGCGCGACCAGTCCTGGTCTTCGAAGACCGATGCGAAACAAGCTACTTCGTTTTCCCTGTTCGCGCCATCCAGGCACCGCCGGGGTTAGCTCCTTCCCCAATGTCCGGAAGTCTCCTCAAAGACGGAGGCGAACCGGATCCATCCGGTTCGCCTCGCTACATCCGTGTCGACAAAAAGTCCCCGGCTTAATGCCGAATTCCATTTCCGTACGCCACCCGCTGATGTAGAGCAGGTGGCGGTCATCCACTACGGCGAGATCGTGCCCTTCAGGCTGACACCCGAGTAGGCCGCGTAGGCGCGCACGTTGACGTAGTACGTGCCGGCCGCCGGAGCGTTGATCGTGCAGGTCTCGTTGTTGCCGGTCAGGTACGGACGGCAGGTATAGCTCGTCGTCGTCGGCGCGCTGCCGAGCTTGACGTACAGATCCGCGTCGCCGGTGCCGCCGGAGATCGTGAACACGACGCTGGTCTTGCCCGCGGGGACGACCATCGTGTAGTTCGGCGAGACCGTACCCGTCGCCTGCGAGGCCAGGGCCACCGCCACGCCGCTGCACAGCACCGTGCCTCCGCAGCTGGCAACCGAGACCGTCACGGAAGAGGTCTTCGAGCTCGTCGTGCTGTTGACGCTGTCGGTCACGGTTTCGGTGACGCTGTAGGTGCCCGCTGCGGCATAGGTGTGGCTCGGGCTAGTCGCCGTCGAGGTGCCGCCGTCGCCAAACGTCCACGAATGCGAACCGATCGTGCCGCCCGAGTCCGTCGAGGTGTCGGTGAAGGTTGCCGTCAGCCCGCTGGTCGTGAACGTGAAGTTCGCCGTCGGCGTTCCACCACTGCCCGGCGCCGTGTAGCTGCCGGTCAGTGTGACGCCGGTGAAGCTGGCGTAGGCATTGAGCATGACGTAGTACGTGCCGGCCTGGACTGGCGACATCGTGCAGGTTTCACTGTTGCCGGTGACATACGGACGGCAGTCATAGGTTGTCGTCGTCGGCGCCGCGCCGAACTTGACGTACATGTCCGCGTCGCCGGTGCCGCCGGAAATCGTGAACTTCAGGTTTGTCGCGCCGGCCGGCACGGCCATCGTGTAGTTCAACTTGTTGCCGGTCGTTGCGGCAAGACCCGTCACTGGCACGCCGTTCTGCAGCACGTTGCTCGTCGTCGTCACGGTCACGGACTTGGTAACGCTACCGGTCAGTCCGCCGTTGTCGGTCACCGTTTCCTTGACGCTGTAGGTGCCGGCCGACGCATACGTGTGGCTCGGGTTCGTCGCGGTCGAAGTGCCGCCGTCGCCGAAGGTCCACGAACGCGAGGCGATCGTGCCGTCGCTGTCGGACGAGGTGTCGGTGAACGTCGCCGTCAGGCCGCTGGTCACGAAATTGAAGTTCGCGGTTGGCGCAACATTTCCGCCGCCGCCACTATGGTCGACGATCGGATGCGAGATCGCGCAAGCGCCCGTGTCGTTCGACCAGCTCGCCTGCTCGGTGTAGGTGCCGTTGCCCATGACGACGTTGGCCGCACCGCCAGCCTGGCCGGCCGCGATCCAGGCGCACTCGTCGGAGTTTTCCTGGCCGTTGTACGAGCCGCCAGTGTGGTTCGTCCAGCCACCGGCCGGGAACTGATCGGACATCATCTCGTGCCATTCGTGGCCGAGCGTCATCGTATAGCCGTCGAGCGTGCCGGCCGAGCCGGAATTGACGAAGTTCGTGCCGCAGCTCGTGCCGACGTCGATGTTGTACGGCTGGTTGCTGAATGCAATGTCGCCGCCCGGGGCGGTCACGCCGTAGCCGTCGCCGGTGTAGTCGTGCCACGCGCAATAGCCCTGGGTCGGACTCTGGTAGTTATCCGGATTGGTGCCGTGCGGCGACAGGATCACGTAGTAGGTGTAGCGGTTCGAACCGGTTGCCGTATTGCCGAAGTGCGCTGCGGCCTTGACCGCTTCCTGCGCGAGCTGGGTGCCGGTGGCTGAAGCGGGCGAGGCAGCCGAGTTGTCGTACCACGCACCTGCAAAAATGTTCTGCTGGTACGGGATGTAGTTCGCGCCGGTTGCCGGGCAGCTGGTCGCGCCATTGGCAACGGACGAACCGTCGCACCACTGGGTCAGTTCGGCCGACCACAGCTCGGCGCCCGTGCCGATGCCCTTGAACATCATCTGCGCCTTCGCCGCTGCGCCGGCGGAGTCGCCGGAGAACGTCAGGTTGCCGTTGGCGTCAGTGCTCTGCGTGCCCCACTGCGTTCCGTAGAAAATCAGGTAGACCTTGCTCTGGCCGCTCAGCACGCCAACGCCGTTGACGCCGCCGCCGAAGGACAGCTGGCCGGTGGAGGCAGTCGGTGCCGCGAATGCAGCCGAATGCGCGTGTTCCCACGCCTTCATTTGTTCGTTGGTCTCACGCGTTGGCACAACGCCGTGGCGGTAGGGATGATCGTAAGCCGGTGAGTAAGGATTGTCCGTCCAGCCATGCGCGTTGTCGCTTCCGTTGCCGTTGCCATTGCCACCGGCATCGGCATAGACGCTGCCGGCGCCGATACCCAGCAGGGTCGAGGCAGCCAGTACCTTCATCAGACCACTTTTCATTTGACCTCCAGAACGGTGAATGACGGTGAGTCGCTCTTTCTTGTTACCCCGATGCGCCCGACGTAGCGGCCACGCACCCGACAAGAGGCTTCCCCGGCGGCGCGCACTGCCAAAAAGGCAACGCAATACCGCAACTGGTCCCTTGCCCGGCAAGGGACAGCCTCATTCATGGTCTGGTCGTGTTACCCGCGGACGGTAGTCCTTACCCCCTGTGTTCCGCGGTGCTGCCTCGGATACAGATAGACCCCAAAACGCGGCGCACCGTAACAGCGGCGGTATGGCGCGTCAAGCAAACGCAACTTCTAAGCGACTGATTCTTCTGGCTATTGTTTGCAATGCACCATATATGTCCGGACAACTTGTGCGCATAGCGGATGACACGAACGGACGTCCAGAAGGATAGATGTCGAAACTGCACAGTGCCGCCGCCCCCCTGCCGGAAGTCATGCAGACCGCATCACAGTTGGGCTGCAGAACTGTGCGCGCTATCACACAATCGCCCAGCAGGTGGCTTTTGCCGACCGGCCGGCAGGTGTACACATTTAATTTTTTACACTTTTGGACAGTTAATGTCGCTGAACGACGGTGCGGAATGGGCAGCCACTGGCGCCGCCGGTGCGCGCCCGTGCCGCCGGCTGTGCGTTCATGTAAACGATTTCAGCGAAAGCGATGCGCAACATTTGACCGACATGGGAACGACAGCCGGCGCTTTCGCGGCAATCAGAGCATGCCGGTTTCGAGCTTCGCCACATCTGACATCATCGCGTGGTTCCAGGGCGGATCGAAAGTCAGCTCGACATCGGCTTCGGCCACTGTCGGGACCCGCTCGAGCTTGCTGCGCACATCGTCGACGAGAATGTCGCCCATGCCGCAGCCGGGGGCAGTCAGCGTCATCGTGACCTTCACGCGCCGCTCGCCGTCATCGTTCTTGTCCAGAACGCAGTCGTAAACCAGCCCCAAATCAACGACATTGACCGGAATTTCCGGATCGTAGCAGGTGCGCAGCTGCTGCCAGACGAGGCGCTCCACATCGGCGTCGCCTGCGCCTTCCGACAAGACCAGCGGTTCGGGTTGATCCTTGCCGAGCGCGTCGGCATTTTCCCCGCTGATGCGAAACAGGTTGCCGTCGACGAATACGGTGAAGCTGCCGCCGAGTGCCTGGGTAATGTATCCCGTCTGACCTGCCGGCAAGATCACTTCCTGTCCCTGCGGCACCATGATCGCCGCGCAGTCTCGCTCGAAGCGCACAGGTTCCGAACTTTGGCTGTATCCGTTCATCTTTTTTCCGGTGGTGCCGTCACAACGCCGATCCGCAGTCTTTGCTTATTATCGCAAGAATAGTGGTGTTCGCCCTGGATGATGTGAGGTTGTGAGTATCCGATTGCAACGATTCCGCCGAGGAACTGCGTCCTGGCAAGCCTGCGTGTTCGCGTGGGTCGCATTGCTGTTCTCACTTCCGGCGAGCGCGGTCGATCCGCTGGAGCGCTTCCACGATTACGTTCGCGACAACTGGAGCGTCGAGAACGGCCTGCCGCAGATTTCGGTTCTGAGCATCACCCAGGACAGCACGGGCTATATCTGGCTCGGGACGCAGAACGGCATCGCGCGCTTCGACGGCGTCCGCTTCACCGTGTACGACCGCAGGACGACCGGCGTCGACACGACCATGGCGACGGTCAGCTACACCGATCGCGCCGGCCAACCCTGGTTCGGCACAGGACATGGCGTACTGCGCCTGAATCACGGCAAGTTCGAACTGCTGCGGGCTGGCAGCGGCAATGCGGCCGTGCAGGGCATCGCCGAATCCGGCGACGGCAGCATGCTGTTCGCCACCTCGCTGGGCGTGATGCGACTGCGCGACTCGGTGCTCGAGCCGGCGATGCTCGAAGGCGAGCGTACCTGCAGCCTTTTGCGCGATGGCGGGACGTTGTGGGTCGGACAGACCGGCTCGCTCACGCGCATCGATGCCGCCGGCATTTCGCGCTTTCCTTTACCACCGCAGGCCCACAACGCCTGCATCACGCATCTTGGCGCGGCGGCTGAGGCGGGCGACCTCTGGCTCGGCACGACGGCGGGCCTGTATCGCTGGCACGACGCGCGCATCGCTGCCAGCGGACTCGATCCCGACCTCGACAGCCTCGCGACCGAAAGCCTGTTGCGCGATCACGACGGCAATCAGTGGTTCGCGACCGCGCCGACCGTATTCCGCCTGCGTCCGAACGGACAGCTGGAACGCATCGCCGAAGACGACTTCGTGCGCGATTCCTGGATCCTGTCGATGTATGAGGATCGCGAAGGCGACCTGTGGTTCGGCAGCCAGACCGAGGGCTTGTTTCGCCTCTGGGATGGCTGGGTCAAGCGCGTGTCGCGGCGCGACGGATTGTCGGATCCATTCGTGTGGAGCGTCGCCAGCGATCCGCAAGGACGGATGGTTCTCGGCACGAATTCCAATGTCGCCGTGAGTGGTCCCGATGGCGTGCAGGAACTGGTTGCGGGAAAGCGGTTGCCGAACCCTTCGGCCTACGATCTGTTCTATGATTCCTTCGGCCGGCTGTGGATCGGCACGCGCGGCGGCATCGCTATCCTCGGTGACGGCGAATTGCTGCGACCACCTGCGTTGCTCGAACTCGACCCGTTCCAGATCAACTCGATCGCCCAGGACGCCGACGACTTCTGGATCGGCACGTCGGGCGGGCTGTACCTGTATCGCAACGACAAGCTCAAGCGGATCGGCGCGGCGCCGGGCCAGAACATCGCGCGCGTGCGCAGCGTCTATCTTGTCGCGCCAGGAGAACTGCTGGTCGGCACCGAGTCGGGCCTGCGCAGCGTGCGCGGCGATGCCGTGATGACTCCGGCATGGGCCAGCCCGCTCGAGGGACGCATGATCAGCTACATCGCTCCGATTCGCGATGGAGTGATTGGCATCGCCACGCTCGACGCCGGACTCGGCCTGCTCGACAAGGGCAAGTTGACGATGGTCACGGCCGACCAGGGTCTGCCGAGCGACAACGCCTGGACGTTCCGCACGATCGGCGAGCACCTGTATATCGCCGGCATCGACGGCGTGTGGCGGCTTCCGATAGCGGCGCTGCCCGACCCGGGTTCCGCTTCGCGACTGGGCACGCCGGCGCAAATGGTCCTCAGCTCGAGTGGCCGTGAACGCGGCAGCCAGCGCGTGCGCTGCTGCAACGGCGGCGCGCAGGCGCGCAGTGCCGTCGATTCGGATGGCGGCATGTGGCTGGCGTCGATATCGGGCGCGCTGCGCCTCGACACGAAGGAAATCTCCTACTCCACGCAGCCGCCGACGACGGTCATCGAGACATTTCGTAACGGCAATCGCCTGCATGCGCCGTCGGCCGCCACGCTCCACCTCGACGAAGGCAGCCGCGACATCCAGATCGATTTCACTGCTCTGAGCTTCCGCGATCCGAACAGCCTGCGCTTCCGCTACCGGCTGACCGGTTACGATGCAGACTGGGTCGATGCCGGCGCGCGCCGCAGTGCGTTCTACACGAACCTGCCGCCGGGCGCCTATCGCTTCGAAGTGCAGGCGTCGCTGCCGGACTCCGCCTACGGCGACAGCCAGGCAACTGCCGATTTCACGCTGGCGCCACGCTGGTACGAACGCACGAGCGTGCGCATCCTGCTGGTGCTGCTGGCAGTCTTGCTGATCGCGTCTGCTCGTGAGCCTGCGCCTGCGCGGCTATCGCGCAGCACAGCGGCGGCTCGAAGCGCTGGTCGCCGAACGCACGCGCGCGCTGAGCCGCGCCAACAAGCGCCTGCACCAGGCCAATCAGGTGCTGGCTTTCGAAAGCCAGACCGACCCGCTGACCGGCCTGCACAACCGCCGTTTCCTGCTCGACCATGCCGGAGAACTGTTCGACGGCGAGCGCCAGGACACCACGGCGCTGATGCTGCTCGACGTGGACCACTTCAAGCAGATCAACGACCGCTACGGTCATGCCGCCGGCGACCAGGTGCTCGTGCAGCTCGCGCGCATGCTCGAGCACTTGTCGCGCGAGGGCGACCATGCACTGCGCTGGGGCGGCGAGGAATTCCTTCTGATCGTCAAGTCGGTGCGCGCCGAGCAGGCGCTCGAGATCGCCGAGCGCGTTCGCTTGGCGATCGCCCGGCACACGTTCTCGACCGGCGCCGGACGCACGCTGCACGTCACCTGCTCGATCGGCGTGTCGCTGCATCCGCTGCGCATGACCAGCGATCAGTCAACCGACTGGAGCATGACGCTGGAACTGGCCGACGCCGGGCTTTACCGCGTCAAGCAGGAAGGACGCAACGGCGCGATCGGCCTGTTCGCCGGTCCCGGATTGACCCAGATGAACCCGAACACGCGCAGCGCCGCGACGATCGAGGCGCTGCTCGCCAGCGATGCACTGCGCTGGCAGCGTCCGAGCGGGACGCCGCAGTTGCGGGTTGTGCAGTAGCGAATCGCTCGGGCAAACTGCAGGCTGCGGACAGAATGCATCCGAGGCTCTGCCTTCCCTTCTCCCGCTGGCGGGAGAAGGTGCCGAAGGCGGATGAGGGTGGCACAACCGCAAGCGATTTCGCTTGACCAAGCGCCACCCTCACCCGGCGCGCTTCGCGCGCCGACCTCTCCCGCCAGCGGGAGAGGTGAACGACTTACGGCACGATCACATGCGGCAGATTCGCCGCGCGCAGCTGCTCCTCGAGCTTGGCCAATTCGCCTTTGCGCAACGCGGCGATCTCGCCTTCGAGCGCCGCCTTCTCGGCGAGGTCGGCCTCGAGTTCCGAGCTCTGGCCCTGGGTCGGCGCGTAATCGGACGTCTGGATGTCCGAATACAACGGCGCGATCTGCGAGTACAGCTTGGCGCCGCCGCCCTGGCGTCCGGCCAGCACGTCGTACACGACTTCGGCCTTCGGATTCTGCAGCTTCAGGTCGAGTTCGTCGCAGCGCTTGATGATCGCGTCGGCACTGGTGCCGATGTCCTTCAGCGCGGCGTTTCCGGCAGTCAGGCGCTTGACCGTCGAGACTTGCTCGCGAATTGCCCGGACTGCCTCTATGTCGTCCACCAGCTGGTTCAAGGCGTCGCGTGCACGCAGCGCGTAAGCGACGTTCTGCGCGAGTTCCGCCGCCGGCACCGGTGAGTGCGGATCTGGTTTGATCTCGGCCGTCGTCGTGACCGTCTGTCCACCGATCATCAGCTTCAGCGTGTACACGCCGGGCGCGGCGAGGACGCCTTTCTCGGGCTCGCCGGAATCGACCTTCGCCTTCTCCAGGCGCTTGCCGCCGTCGTAACGCATGTCCCAGACGACGCGATTGAGCCCCTGCTCGACCGTCAACTCCGGCTTGACCTCGTCTTCGCGCGGCTCGTCCGCGTCGTCCTTGGGATACTTCAACGGACGAGGAATCGTGCTCAGCGTGCGCACGAGCTTGCTCTGCGCATCGTAGATCTCGAGCCTGCCTTCGTTTCTGCGTGCCTGCTCCGGCGTCTCGGGATTGTCGTCGTCCTTCGGCTCCTGCTTCGTCTTGTCTTTCAGCCAGTAGTCGACGATCACGCCGAGCGGCACCGGATCGGTCGCACCTTCGTGATCCCAGCGCGTATCGAAACGGAAGCGATAGGCTGGCCGCGGCTTGAACAGATGCACGGCTTCCTTGCGGATCGAAGGCACGAACGCGCGCAGCGAGGAAACGTCGTCGAGCACCCAGATGCTGCGGCGCGTGCCGAGGATCAGATCGTCGTGCTTGACCTCGATATCGGCGACGCCGGTCGCTGGAAAATTCAGGCGCAGGTCCTCGAAGTCCGCCCCGCCGTCGCGCGAGAAGAACACGCCACGTTCCGCGCCGACGTACAGCAGGTTCGGATCGGTTGGGTCTTCGCGCACGACGAACAAATGCTGGTCCTCGGGCAGGCCTTTGGAAAGCTGCTCCCAGCTCTTGCCGAAATCGCGCGTGCGGAACAGGTATGGATGCACGTCGTTGAGCCGGCGCGCGTCGACGGTGACATACGCGGTGCCCGCGTCCTTGCGCGACGCCTCGATGCCTTCGACCGTCGCCCATTGCGGCAGCTTGCCAGGCGTGACGTTCTGCCAGGTCTTGCCGCCATCACGAGTGAGTTGCACGAGGCCATCGTCGGTGCCAACCCAGATCTGGTCTTTCGCGACCGGTGATTCGGCGATCGAGAAAATCGTGTCGTAGATCTCGACACCGGTGTTGTCGCCGGTCAGCGGGCCGCCGGCCCATTTCTGCTTCGACTTGTCGTTGCGCGTCAGGTCGCCGCTGATCGCGTCCCAGTGCACGCCATGATCGGTCGTGCGGAACAGCACCTGCGCGCCGTGATAGAGCACATTCTTGTCGTGCGGCGAAGTCGCGATCGGCGCGGTCCACTGGAAGCGGTACTTGCCGTCCTCGGCGCCGTGGCCGGACATGTTGTGCGGATAGATGGTGACGTCGCGGTATTGGCCCGTGCCTTCCTGCCAGCGCGAGATGTAACCCGAGTACTCGCCGGCATAGATGACACCCGGCGCGGACGGATCGAAAACGAAGTCGCCGGCTTCGCCACCGCCGGAGACGAACCAGTCGGCGAGCAGCGGCGTTCCGTTGTTGTGCAGCACATAGGCCGGCCCGCTGGCCGTGCCCCAGTCCTGCATCGTGCCGCCGACGTGATACGGAATACGGTCATCGGCATCGATGTTGTAGAACTGCGCGAGCGGCAGCGCCGGCGAGAACCAGGTCTTGCCGCCGTCGGAGCTGAGATCGACGCCGCCATCATTGCCGGCGATCATCCGGCGGCTGTCGGTCGGATCGATCCAGATATCGTGGTTGTCGCCGTGATGAAGGCTCCTGACCGAAATGAAGCTCTTGCCGCCATCGAGCGTCTTGACCATGTTGACCTGCGGAATCCAGACGATGTCCGCGTTGTTCGGGTCGATCGTCATCGTCGAGTAGTACCAGGCGCGCTGGCGCAGCACGCGCGCGCCACTGGCGCGCTCCCAGTTCTCGCCGCCATCGTCGGAGCGGAACAGTCCGCCGTCGGTCGCCTCGATCAATGCGTAAACGCGACTCGAATCCGAGCGCGCGACAGCGACGCCGATCTTGCCGAGTTCGCCGGCTGGAAGACCGTGTTCGGTGATTTGCTTCCACGTATCGCCACCGTCGTCGGAGCGATACAGGCCGCTGCCGGGGCCGCCCGAAGTCAGCGTCCAGGGGAAACGCCTGGCCTGCCACATGCCGGCGAACAGCACGCGCGGCCGGGTCGGATCGATCGCGATATCGGAGGCGCCGGTCATTTCGTCCTTGAACAACACGCGCTCCCACTTCTTGCCGCCATCGCGCGTGCGATAGACGCCGCGCTCCTTGCTCGGGCCGAACGGCGATCCGAACACGGCGGCATAGGCGATGTCCGCATTGTGCGGATCGACCGCAACCGTGCCGATCTGGCCATGCGTCTTCCAAACCTGATTCCAGGTTTTGCCGGCATCGGTCGACTTGAAGATGCCGGTGCCGAACGCGACGTTGCCGCGAATGTTCGCCTCGCCGGTGCCGACATAGAGGACGCTCGGGTCGGACGGCGCGACGGCGATCGATCCGGTGTTTGCGTTTGCCGTGTCGTCGAATACCGGCTTGAAGTCACGGCCGCCGTTATCGCTCTTCCAGATGCCACCCTGTGCAGCGGCGAGGTAGAACGTCAGCGGATCGCCTGCAACGCCCGTGACGCGATCGACGCGGCCGCCGATCGGCGGCCCGATCGTGCGGTACTTGAGCGCGCCATATGGCTTGGGTTTGTCGGGAACGGCGGTCACTGTTCCCTCGGGCTTGGTCTCCGTAGCCGCCAACGCGGGCGAGATCAGCGAGGCGACAACGGCGAAAGCGACCGCAATGCGTGCGAACATGCAACTCCCCTGGGATAGGCAAAAAATCAAGACACGAATTGCGGCACGCTAGTGAGGACGGGGTCCGCCGTCAATAGGCGGAGCCGATTCCAGCGCGACACGTCACAGTTTGCTGCAGATGCCTGGGCCGCCAATGCACGTAACCCGGCGCGACCGCACACATCGACGAATAGCCGCCGCCGTTGATCGCGTCGGGTCTGTGCACGTCTTCGACTGAACCTCTTCCCGATTGCTTGCTGTGCGCGCCGATCCATTGCGAGACAGCATCAAGTATATACGTCGTCAAACCGCGCAGATCGTTGCGGGATGCCGGTCGAATCGCGAATCCGGACAGGCGCAACCGTCCCTGCATATTGACGGGCGCCGTTCTGCTTCATCACGGCAACTGCGATCGCCGCAACCCGGATGCTAATTGCCGAATTTGTCGGCGAAGATCAGATCGGTGCGGATTCGCGCCAATATCGCACTCTCGCTCGTCGCGCCGCTCGACGATTCGCCACCGATGACGAAGTCGCCGCCGTTGGCAACGAGTTGGTACATGAAATCGTTGTTGTTCCCGCCGAGGTTCACCGAATAGGTCTGCCGGCCAGTACCCGCCGCGCCAAACGTGTTGTCCGGGCTTCCGCTGTCCAATAACCGGGCCAGCGCAAAGTCGTATCCCGAACTGCCCGTCACATGCTTGGCGTAGCCGCCGATCAGGATCCTGCCATCGGTTTGCAGAGTCACCGCAGTCGCGACGTCCTCGCCGGACCCGCCCAGATCGAACGCGACAGCAACCTTGCCGCCGCTGAACGCCGGATCAGGCAATCCGGCCGGTGACAATCGAACCACGGCGAAATCCGCGTCGCCGACCGTGGCGCGTTCCGCATAACCGGCCATGACGAGGCGGTTCTGTGAGTCCAAGACGGCAGCGGTGCACAAATCGGCGTTTGACTGACCGAGGTCGAACGAGACGATGACGGCGCCCGACGTGCCAAAGCCCGCGTCGGGTATGCCGCCCGAACTCAGGCGGGCCGCGGCAAAATCCAGATTCCCGGTCAATGTCGGCTTGGTGTGGCCCGTGAGCACGATCTCGCCACCGGGTCCGAGCAATACGCGACTCGGCACATCGTCGCGTGCCGATACCCCGGTGCGGATCGCGAAGCCGTCGAACAGGGTTGCTCCGCCACCGCCGGGACCGAATCCGGAATCGATGGTGCCGGTGGCAAGAATGTGGCGAACGAGGAATCGGTCGCCGTTGGCCGTGGCGCGCTGATAGGCAATATAGATCGAGTCGTCGGACGCGATGACCAGATCGTTGGTGAAATCATTGCTGTTGCCGGTGCGTGTGATCGTCAGCGTTCCAGTGTTGTTGAAGGTTGTGTCGGGAGTACCGTCGTCCTCGAAGCGCATGATGTACTGATTGCTGCCGTCGTAAGATGCGAGCACGATCCTTCCGTCGGCGGCGACGTCGAATCCATCGCACGCCAGACCGGTGGCGCCGCCCGGGATGCTGACGAATTTCGAACCGGTGCCCGCGAAGGTCGAATCGCTGCCGCCGCTGGCGGTCAGCCGGAACAGCCAGGGAATCATCACATTCGAGGCATTGATCGTGCGGATGCAGCCGACGATGCGATGCTGTCCGTCGACACGCATCCGCATTGTTCCGGTTGCGTCCGCGGCCATGCCGGCCGGCGCCAGTTCGACCTGGCCGAGGAATCCGAATGAAATGTCGAGCGCACCATCATTTGCGCCTGCTGTTGCCTGAAATGCCAGCAACATGACTGCGGCGACCACACGTGCTTTTCCCATTGGACGCTCCTCCCCGGAGCATCGGCCAGTCCGGCTCCTGCAGTCGATAACGTAAGCAAGAGGCCATTCCCGACATTTTTGCGATTCAGCCGGAGTTTGCGCGGCCTGAACTCGCCGGAATACGGTCACGGATCGAGGCGGCGCCGTCACCTCCCGAATTTGCCGGTCGGTCGGCGCTTCCAGTGCCCCTGAGTCTCAGGGGCAGCCCATGGCCGCCGGGCGGTCCGCTCTCACGAATAACAGGGACCGAGTTCCCGAACCTCGACAGTTGCCCACTGCGCGGCCGGACATTGGCCCGCAATCGCGATCGCCTGCGCTTCGTCGTTGCAATCGAGCAGGAAGAAACCGCCGACGAGTTCCTTGGCCTCGGCGAAGGGCCCATCGATGCGCATGTGCTTGCCATCGCGCACGGCGACACGCACGCCGTCGGTCTTGAGCGATTCGGTGGCACGCAAAAGGCCGCGCGACTTCAGGTCCGCGGCGAACGCGAGCATGCTCTCGTAGGCCTGCGTACCTTGCTCGGCAGTGCGCCCGGCGCGCTGACCGTGCGGCTCCATGATCAACAACAGGTAGGACATTGTCTGCTCCTTGTAGATGGGTGCCGGTCCAGTCACTTCCGGCGGTTGCCTAATGCTGGACGGCCGACGCGGCGCGCTGCAGGAGCAGTTCGCGTTCGCGCGCGTTGCGCGTCAAGGCGGCGGCACGTTCGAACTCGGCGCGCGCTTCCGCGCCGCGGCCAAGCTTGCCGAGCAGATCGCCGCGCACGCTCGGCAACAAATGGTATGACTGCAACGCCGGTTCGTCGGCGAGCGTGTCGACGAGATCGAGTCCGGCCTGCGGACCGAATGCCATCGCCAGCGCGACGGCGCGATTGAGTTGCACGATCGGCGATGGCGCGCGCTCGGCCAATTCCGCGTAGAGCTCTGCAATCATCGTCCAGTTGGTCTGATCGGCCGCGCGCGCGCGCGCGTGACAAGCCGCGATCGCCGCCTGCAGCGCGTACGGCCCGCGCGTCGCTGCCGAGCCTGTCCGCGCGTTCGAGCGCGGCGAGTCCACGGCCGATCAGCAGATAATCCCACTGCGCGCGATTCTGATCGAGCAGCAGCACCGGTTCGCCGCCGGGCCCGACCCGCGCGCGCAAGCGCGAAGCCTGCAACTCCATCAGCGCGACCAGACCGTGAACTTCGGCTTCGCCCGGCATCAAGCCGGCAAGCACACGCCCGAGCCGCAGCGCGTCCTCGCACAGACCGGGCCGCAGCCAGTCGTCGCCGGCAGTCGCCGTGTAGCCTTCATTGAAGATCAGGTAGACGACCTGCAGCACCGAAGTGAGCCGTTCGGCGAGTTCGCCCGCGCTCGGCACCTCGAAAGGCACGTGCGCATCGGTCAGCGTGCGCTTGGCCCGCACGATGCGCTGGGCCACGGTCGCCTCGGGAACCAGAAACGCTCGCGCGATCTCGTCCGTCGTCAGGCCGCCGAGCAGGCGCAGGGTAAGCGCCAGGCGCGCCTCGGTCGAAAGCAGCGGATGGCAGGCGATGAACATCAGCCTGAGCAGGTCATCGCCGATCTGGTCGTCGAGCGCGTCCACGTCGGTCGCAAGTTTCGGTGCCGCCTGTTCGAGTTGCGCTTCGATCTCGCGCGTGAGCTGGTCTTCCTTGCGCTGGTGCAGCTTGCTTCGCCGCAGCAGGTCGATCGCGCGATGCTTGGCCGTGCTCATGAGCCACGCGCCGGGATTGTCGGGCACGCCCTCGCGCGGCCAGCGTTCGAGCGCGGCGAGATGAGCGTCCTGCATCAATTCCTCAGCCAGGCCGACGTCGCGGACAATGCGCGTCAGTCCGGCTACCAGCCGGGCCGACTCGATGCGGAAGATGGCCTCGATTGCTCGATGGGGATCGGTCGCCGTCATGGCGACCGATCAGAGCATCAAGCGGGAAAATCATCAAGAGCCGATGGTCTTCTGCCGGCAGACGCCAACCCTTTCAGCAATCCTTGCCACCTTCGAAGATCTGGTACGTAATGCATTCGCCGTCGCCCGCCACTTCGAGGAAGCGCCTGGCGCCATCGATCGCCGCCGTGCGCGTCGGATATTCGAGCATGGCAAAACCGCCGAGCAGTTCCTTGGACTCGACGTAAGGCCCGTCGATCACGCTGCTCTTGCCGTTGCTCCGGCGCACGACGGCGCCATTCTGCGCAAGCGACCCGAAACCGCCGCCGGAAAGAAACTCACCGCGCTTGATTGCGTCCCCGACGAACGCATCCATTGCTTCCTTTTCCTTGCCTGTCGGCTGGTGGGCCGGGTTCGTCTTCGCGTCCGGAATGTAGATGCTGAAAAATTTCATGCCATTTGTCCTTGAGTTGATTGAGTTGACGGCGCTCAGCGCGCCGAATGCTTGTTGATCTGCACAATCTTTGCGCGCTGGCGCTCTTCCTGCTCGCGCAGTTCCGGCGTGAATTCCGCGCCGAAGTCCTCGGCCTCGAATACGCGCCTGATCTCGATTTCGGACTCGCCGTGCTCGAACGGATTCGGGCAGCGCTTGACCCACTCGATCGCCTCTTCCATCGATTTGCACTGCCACAGCCAGAAGCCGGCGACCAGCTCCTTGGTTTCGGCGAACGGCCCGTCGACGACGGTACGCTTGGCGCCGTTGAACTTGACCCGCGCGCCCTTCGAACTCGGGTGCAGGCCCTCGCCCGCCAGCATGATGCCGGCCTTGACCAGTTCCTCGTTGAACTTGCCCATGTCCGAGAGCAGCTTTTCGCTCGGCATCACGCCGCTCTCGCTTTCCTTTGTCGCCTTTACCATCACGATGAATCGCATCATCTTCTCCTGTTGCCTGGATGAGCCCGATTGGATTGGCCCGAATCAGCCGGATTTCTACGGCTCTCACTGATTACGTCGAACGGGGAGTGGCGGAATCGACACGCCCGCAAAAAAATTTCAGCGGCCGTCACCTTGCGCAGGAAATCGCCAATACGCCAAGCGGTCGTTCTTTCTCGTCATTCCGGCGGAAGCCGGAATCCAGCGCCATTCTCGAAGCAAAGGCGCTGGGTCCCGGCTTGACCAGCTCCGCTGTTGGAAGCCGCCGGGACGACGAGCTGGGGGCACCGTCCTACGGCGCGCCAACGTCACGCAAACACTCGCCGAACAGCCGCATCGCGGCTTCGAGGTCGGCCGGCGGCAGGTCGGCGTAGCCGAGGATCAGACCAGGCCGTGCCGCCGGCTTCATGTAGTACGGGGCGATCGAGTAGACGCCGAGCCCGCGCTCGCGCGCGCGCTCGATCAGCTCGCGTGCCTGCGCATGGCGCAGCCGCGGCAGCCACGCGACCACATGCATGCCGGCGCTCGAGTCGGCGATCTCGACCGCATCGCCGGCGTGACGGCGTAGCGCTGAAAGCAGCGCCGCGCGGCGCGTCTTCAGCGCCTTCGCCGTCGCGCGCAAATGGCGCTCGAAGGCGCCGCTGGCGATCAGGCGCGCCAGTGCCGCCTGCTCTATCGCCGGGCAACCGCGGTCCGACAGCCATTTCGCCGCGACGAACGCGTCGCGCAACCCGGGCGGCAGCACCATGTAGCCCAGGCGCAGCGACGGAAACAGCACTTTGGAAAAAGTACCAATGTATATTACGCGATCTGCGCGATCGAGCGATTTCAGCGCCGCGAGCGGACGCGCGTCGTAGCGGAACTCGCCATCGTAGTCGTCCTCGATAAGCCAGCAGCCGACGCGTTCGGCCCAGGCGAGCAATTCCATGCGCCGGGCCAGGCTCAGCACCGCGCCGGTCGGAAACTGGTGCGACGGCGTGACGATCGCCAGCCGGGCCTGAGTCCGCTGCGGCAGATCGTCAGTGACCAGACCATCGCCATCGACGCGGCAACCGAGCACCTCCGCGCCGCTCGCCTGAAGGATCTGGCGCGCGCCCTGATACTGCGGATCCTCGATCACGACCTGATCGCCCTCGTCGAGCAGCACATCGGCGGCGAGCGTGAACGCCTGCTGCGTGCCGCTGACGATCAGCACGTCATCGGGCGCGGCAACGATGCCGCGCCGCCGCGCGAGGTAGTCGCAGACCTGTTCGCGCAAGCTGAGCAAGCCGGCCGGATCGGGATAGTCGGTCAATGCGTGCGCGGCAGCGTGGTTCAACTCGCGACGCCAGGCGCTGGCGAGTTGCGGATTGGTCATCGGCACGCCGTACTGCAAGTTGTAGCGCAAGCCGCGATGCTGACGGCCGGGTATGGTCCGTTCATACAAATTGCGCATGCGCTGGCCGCGCCGTGACAATCGCGACGTCCGCGCTGCGGCCTTGCGTGGCGTTGCCGGGCGGGCCGGCGCCGGTTGCGGCACCGCTGCCCTCTTCGCAAACTCCGCGACGTAGCAGCCGGAACCGATGCGCCCTTCGATAAAGCCCTCGGCGGCAAGCTGTTCATACGCTGCCAGCACCGTGTTGCGGGACAGGTCGAGTTCGCGCGCCAGCGAACGTGTCGCCGGCAGGCGAGTGGCTGGCGCGCAGCGCCCGGTAAGGATCGCGTTCTTCAAGGCGCGCGTAAGCTGGGCGTAGCGAGGCCCCTGGCTGTCGAGCTGGAGAAACATGGTGGCTCCCTGAAATTCTAAAATAACGGCCCTTGTTGAGGCCAATTTGCAGGCTTATGCTCGCCGCGTCAAGTGAGCGTATTGCACATTCGGATCGAATGTCCCGCACATCGATGTATAGCGCTGCCTTCATTTTCGAACCTGGCACTTACGACACGCGGTTTCACGAACTCAACGCGCTGATCGATGCGGCCGCGCGCGCCACGCCCGGCTATCTGGGCGTCGAGTCGTGGCGGTCGCCGGACGGAAGCCGCGCGAATGCAACCTATTACTGGGAGTCGCTCGAAGCGCTGCGTGAATTCTCCGTTCACCCGAAGCACCTCGAAGCCAAACGCGAATACCAGCGCTGGTATCGTGGCTACCACATCGTGATTTCCGAAGTCGTCAGGTCTTATGGCGACGGAGCGTTCGCTCATTTCACGCCGAACGCGCGCGCAGCCAAAGCGGCTGGAAATTCCTGAAGCATCACCATCCGACCGGATCACGACCATGCCGATCAGCATTCGCCCCGCTACCGTTCACGACCTCGAGGTCGTCGTGCCGCTGTTCGATGGCTATCGCGGCTTCTACGGCCGGCCTTCCGATCCTGCGCGCGCGCGCGCGTTTCTCACCGAGCGCTTCGCGCATCACGAATCGGTCATCTTCCTCGCGTTCGATCAGAGCGGCGCCGTCGGCTTCACGCAACTCTATCCGGTGTTCTCGTCGGTCAGTTGCACGCGCAAGTATCTGCTGAACGATCTGTTCGTCGTTCCCGCCGCGCGGCGTGGCGGCGCCGCGCGCGCGCTGCTCGTGGCCGCCGCGGATTTCGCGCGCGCGCAGGGCGCCGCGTCGCTGTCGCTGTCGACCGGCGTGAATAACGCCGCGGCGCAGTCCCTGTACGAGTCGCTCGGCTGGACACGCGACGAGTCGTATTACGAATACAACCTGGCTCTGTAAGGAGCTTCGCGCATGCCGTGGCCCGCACCCGTAACGCTGCAAGGCAAGATCGTGACGGTTGAACCGTTGCGCATCGAACACCACGATGGACTGGTCGAGGCCGTCAAGGATGGCGAACTGTGGAAACTTTGGTACACGAAGGTGCCGGCGCCGGACGCGATGCGCGCCGATATCGAGCGCCGCCTCGGCCTGCAGGAAAAAGGCAGCATGCTGCCGTTCGCCGTCGTCGATAATGCAACGCGGCGCGTCGTCGGCGCGACGACCTACATGAATATCGACGCCGATAACCGACGCGTCGAGATCGGCAGCACGTGGTACGCGCGGAGCGTGCAGCGCACGGGGCTGAATACCGAGTGCAAGCTCATGCTGCTGACGCATGCATTCGAGGCGCTCGACTGCATCGCGGTCGAGTTCCGCACCAGCCACTTCAACCGTGCCAGCCGGCGCGCGATCGAGCGCCTCGGCGCGAAGCTCGACGGCATCCTGCGCAGCCATCAACTCGCGCCGCATGGATCGCTGCGGGACACCTGCGTCTACAGCATCACCGCCGCCGAATGGCCTGGCGTGCGCGCGAATCTCGACTGGATGCTGCCAATGCCGAGAGCTTGACGCGGGAGCGACGCTCCGTCCGGAAAGTCAGCTAGACCTTCTTTAGCCCCTCCCCCTTGATGGGGGAGGGGTTGGGGAGAGGGTGAGCGCCTGCGCAGCAGGCGCCTGCGGCGCCCTCCCCTCTCCCGCCGCGCTACGCGCGTCGACCTCTCCCACAAGGGGAGAGGTTCTGCAGATTCATCGCAACGCACTCTAAAGAGTCGCCTGCTGGCCTGAGTCAAGGCGAATGGCTTAGCATGCGCGGCCCGACAGCGTGAGCCCCTCATCCATGGAAACACCGCGAAAGCGTTCAACTCTCGGCCTCTGGCTCGGCTTTGCCACCGCCATGATGAGCGCACTCGCCGGCGGCGCGGTCTGGTGCGTGCTGGTGCTGCGCACAGGCTATGAACTCACGTGGTTCGCGCTCGTTTGCGCGATCGTCGTCGCCTGGGCATTGCGTGCGAATGGATTTGCTGGCTCGCGCATTGGCGCTGCGCTTGCCGCGCTGTGCACGGCGCTGGCTTGCATCTACGCGCAGTGCCTTCTGGCCGTCGGCGACGTCGCGCAGGCGATGGGGTTTTCGCTGCGCGAGACGCTGTACCGGATCGGTGTCGATTTCGCCGTCGCCGTTGCAACCGGACGCATCAGCCCCTGGCAAACCGCGCTCTACGTCCTGGCGATGGCGCTATCGGCTTGGATCGTGTTGCGCCAGGCGAAAAAAGCCAGCGCGGCGTAGGGTGGGCCTTGGCCCACCGTTTGCCTTTGACCGCAAAAAGAATGGTGGGCCAAGGCCCACCCTACGCGCGTCGAATATACCGCGGTGTCAGTGCCCGCCGCCGCTGTCGACCGCCTTCAGTCCGGCGATCAGCTTGTTCGCCGCTTCCTTGCCGTCGGCGTACAGCATCTTGCAGTTGTCCTGATAGAACAGCGCATTCTCGATGCCGGCGAATCCGGTGCCCTTGCCGCGCTTGATGACGATGACCTGCTTGGCCAGCGCCACATCGAGGATCGGCATGCCGTAGATCGGCGATGACTTGTCGGTCTTGGCGACCGGATTCACGACGTCGTTCGCGCCGATC
This sequence comes from uncultured Gammaproteobacteria bacterium, assembly GCA_963766595.1. Lineage (GTDB taxonomy): Bacteria > Pseudomonadota > Gammaproteobacteria > Xanthomonadales > Rhodanobacteraceae > Rudaea. The sequence continues at coordinate 572,131 of CAVYAZ010000017.1, read as the reverse complement.
ACGATCGCGACATCGCAGTTCGGGAATTCCGGATTGATGTCGTCCATGTCGGCGATCAGGTCGTACGGCACGCCGGCTTCGGCGAGCAGCACGTTCATGTGGCCCGGCATGCGGCCGGCAACCGGATGGATCGCGAACTTCACGTCCTTGCTCGCGCTTGATCAATTGCTGGGCCAATTCCCAGATCTTGTGCTGCGCCTGCGCGACCGCCATGCCGTAGCCCGGCACGATGATGACCTTCTCGGCCAGATACAGCAGCGATGCGGCATCGTCGGCCTCGATCGGTTTCATCGAACCCTTGATTTCGGTCGCCGCCTGGCCGCCGCCGCCGAAGTTCGAGAACAGCACGTTGCTGATCGAGCGGTTCATCGCCTTCGCCATCAGCCGCGTCAGCAGCGTGCCGGCCGCGCCGACGACGGTGCCGGCGATGATCAGCGCGACATTCTGCTGCACGAAACCTTCGAAGCCCGACCGCAAGCCCGGTGAACGCGTTGTACAGCGAGATCACGACCGGCATGTCCGCGCCGCCGATCGGCAGCGTCATCAGGATGCCGAACAGCAGCGCAAAAACGAAGAACAGCACGATCATGTGCGGCGCCATGTGATAGACGACCATCGCGCCGAGCACGGCCGCGGCGAGGAAGCACAGCCCGTTGACTGCCTGCTGGCCGCTGAAGCGGAATGTCTTGTCCATCCAGCCCTGCAGCTTGGCGAACGCGATCAGCGAGCCGGTGAACGATACCGCGCCGATCAGCGCACCGACGACGGCGAGCACTTTCTGGGTCAGGGTCAGCGCATGTTCCGGCGATCCTGACAGCGCCGCGCCGAGCAGCGCGCTGGCGCCGATCGCGGCAGCCGAGCCGCCGCCCATGCCGTTGTACAGCGCGACCATCTGCGGCATGTCGGTCATCGCGACTTTCTTGCCGCTGTACCACGCCATTGCCGTGCTCAGCGCGATCGCGACGAAGATCAGCGCCGCGTTCTCGATCAGGATCCGATCGGGACCGCCATGATGGAAGAACGTCGCGATCACGGCGACCAGCACGCCGACGCCGGCCCACTGGATGCCGCTGCGCGCCGTCACCGGCGACGACATGCGCTTGATGCCGAGGATCAGCAGCACCGCGGCGACGAAATAACTCGCCTGGATCAGCAGCGAAATGAACTGGGAGGCGTCCATCACTTACCTCCTCCCGCGGCCGGTTTCTTCGCGACTTGAACATCTCGAGCATGCGCTCGGTCACGACGTAGCCGCCGGCTGCGTTGCCCGCGCCGAGCAACACGCCGATGAATCCGATGACCTGCTGCAGCGGCGTCGTCGCCTCGCCGAGCGCGACCATCGCGCCGACCAGCACGATGCCGTGCACGAAGTTCGAACCCGACATCAGCGGCGTGTGCAGGATCACCGGCACGCGCGAGATGATCTCGTGTGCCGGTGAACGCGGCGAGCATGAACAAGTAAAGGGCGAGGAATCCGTCGATCATGTCTTTATCCCCGTCGTGTCTTTCTTCCGTCATTCCCGCGGAAGCGGGAATCCATTTGCTGTTGACGCCGGAATCAAAATGGATTCCCGCTTTCGCGGGAATGACGACTATTGGGTTGCGCCTTCGACCAGTTGTCTTCGCCGCCTCGTGCTTTATCTCGCCCGCATGCGTCACGCAGGTCTTGGCGATCAGTTCGTCGGTCCAGTCGAGACGTCAACGCGCCGTCTTTCACGCTCAATTCGAGAAAATTGTAGAAATTGCTTTGCGTACATCTCGCTCGCGTGGATCGGCGCGGTCGCGGCGAGGTTGACCGGGCCGATGATCGCTCACGCCGTTCGCGCTGACGACAGTCTTGCCGGCTTCGGTCAGTTCGCAGTTGCCGCCGGTTTCTGCGGCGATGTCGACGATCACGGCGCCGGGTTTCATTCCGGCGACCATCGCGGCGCTGATGATGCGCGGCGCCTTGCGGCCCGGCACGGCGGCGGTCGTGACGATCACGTCGACGCCCTTGATGTGCTCGGCCAGCGCGGCCTGCTGCTGCGCCGCGCTCCTCGGCCGTCAGCTCGCGCGCGTAGCCGCCGGTGCCGGCCGCGCTGACGCCGAGTTCGACGTACTTCGCGCCGAGCGACTGGATCTGCTCCTTCGTTTCCGGGCGCACGTCGAAGCCTTCGACCTGCGCGCCGAGCCGGCGCGCGGTCGCGATCGCCTGCAATCCGGCGACGCCGGCGCCGACGATCAGAACCTTCGACGGGCGCATCGTGCCGGCCGCGGTGGTCAGCATCGGGAAAGAATTTCGGACTTGCCTCGGCGGCGATCAGCACGGCCTTGTAGCCGGCGATGTTCGCCTGCGACGACAGCACGTCCATCGCCTGCGCGCGCGTCGTGCGCGGCAGCAGTTCCATCGCGAAACTCGTGATCTTGCGGTCGCGCAGCGCCTTGATGCGCTCCGGCGCCAGATGCGGCTGCAGGTAGCCGATCGACGATCGGCGCCTTCCTTCAGTCGCGGCGATTTCCTCGAGCGACGGCGGCTGCACCGTCAGCAGCACGTCGGCGCGCGCCAGCGCGCTGCGCGCGTCGCCGGCTACTTCGGTATCCTTGTAGGCCGCGTCCGGAAAACTCGCCGCGTCGCCGGCGCCGCGCTCGATCAGCAAGCTCGCACCGCTTGGCCTTGAGTTTCTTCGCCACGTCGGGCGTCAGCGCAACCCGGCGCTCGCCCGGCACGGTTTCGCGCACCACGCTGATCGTAATCGCCATGAAACCCTCCCGCTCATGCGACGTCTCGAACGCCGATGCTATCTTAAGCTTGGCGGTCGCGGCTAGCTGTTATGCTTGGCGGTCTGGAAAGAAACCCGCAGCGGACATGAATTCTCTCGATTTTCTCGAAGGCCGGCGCTCGCTGCCGTCGCGCCAGCTCGGCGAGCCCGGACCGACGACCCGCACAGCTCGACCGCCTGCTGACCGCGGCGATCCGCGTGCCCGACCACGGCAAGCTCACGCCGTGGCGGCTGCTGCTGATCCGCGGCGAAGCACGCGCACGGCTCGGCGAAGCACTCGCCGAAATCCACCTTCGCGACGACCCGGCCGTGCCGCCCGCGGTGATGCAGAAGGATCGCGATCGCTTCAGTTTCGCGCCGCTGATCGTCGCGTGGTCGCACGCGTCGAGCCCAATCATCCGAAGATGCCCGAGCAGGAACAGGTATTGTCGGCCGGCTATGTCGCCTACAACCTGCTGCTCGGCGCCCAGGCGCTCGGCTTCGGCGCGCAGATGGCTGACCGGCTGGGCTGCCTACGATCGCGACGTGGCGCAACTGCTCGGGCTCGGCGGGAACGAACGCGTCGTCGCATTCGTGCACATCGGAACAGCGCGGGAAGAAGCGCCGGAACGCCTCCGCCCGCAACTGTCCGATGTTGTCGGTCAGTGGACAGGGCCGAAGGCCGAGGGCTGAACACTCATGATGCAGACGCTTCATCTCATCGACGCCAGCCTCTACGTCTTCCGCGCCTGTCGCACTCGATGCCGCCGCATTTCAGCGATCGCGACGGCGCGCCGGTCAATCGCCGTGCACGGTTTCACGCGCTTCCTGCTGCGACCTCCTCGAGCGCGCGAAGCCGACGCATGTCGCTGGTCGCCTTCGACGAATCGCTGACCACTTCGTTCCGCAACGACGATCTATCCGGCATACAAGGCGAATCGCGAGTCCGCCGCCGGCCGAGCTGATGCGCGCAGTTCGGCTACTGCAAGCGACATCGCCGCGGCGCTGGGGCTGACCGTGCTGGCCGATGCGAACTACGAGGCCGACGACCTGATCGGCAGCGCGGTGATGCGCGCGCATGGCGAAGGCTTTCGCACGGTCATCGTGTCGGCCGACAAGGATTTCGGCCAGCTGATCGGCGCCGACGACGAGCAGTGGGATTTTCCGCAAAGCAACCAACGCTGGGATGCGCACGGCGTCAAGACGCGGCTCGGCGTGCGGCCCGACCAGGTCGCCGATTTTCTCGCGCTGACCGGCGACGCGGTCGACAACATTCCCGGCGTGCCGGGCATCGGCCCGAAGACCGCGGCGATCCTGCTCGCGCACTTCGGTTCGCTCGATGCGCTGCTCGCACGCATCGAGGAGATTCCGTTCCTGCGCCTGCGCGGATCGCGGTCAGGCGTACGTGCGCCTGAAGGAGCATCGCGAACAGGCGCTGCTGTCGCGCGCGCTGAGCGTGATCGCGCTCGACGCGCCGGTGCCGCCGCAAGCGGAGCACCTGCGCTGGGGCAGCCCGGATCTCACTGCACTCGACGTGTTGTGCGAGCAGCTGAAATTCGGACCGCTGACGCGGTCACGCTGCGGGCGCTGGCGCCCTGACGCCACACGCATCACTGGCCGCCCTTGTCCTTGTCCTCGGGCTTGTCCACGGGCTTGAGCGGCGAAGGCGGCGACAACGGCAGCATCGAGCCTTTCTTCAACTCGCGCACGCCGGTGCTGATGCCGCTCTGATCCCACGCGAAGCGCAGTTCGCAACGGAAGATCCGCGTTGCCTGCAGCGCGTCGGGGTTCTTGAGCACGCCGAGCTTGTCGTACAGGCCTTTCTGGCTGTTGGCGATGAAGTACAGATCGTCGCCGGCGATGGCGCCCAGCGTCGGCATCGTGAACGCGGGCTGCGCGACATCGAGCGGCATCGCCGCAACGACGGAGCGGCCGTCATCCGACAGCTTCAGGCGCATCACGCGCTGCGGCGACCATGCCGCTCTCGATGATGACAAGGCAGCCGTCGTAGAATACAGCCCGTCGATGCCGCCGAGCACGAGCTTCTCGGGGTTGCGCGCCAACACGAATGGAGCCATCTTCGGCAGATCGATGCCGAAGATGCCGAGCGAATAGTCGGCGATGTACAGCGTCCTGCCGTCATCGGAGACCGCAAGACCACGGATGCTGGTCAGCTTCGGATTCTCGACCAGCATGCTCAGCTGCTCGTCATCGATGCGGAATATCTGCCGGCGCGCCGCATCGGCCGCGTAGACGCGGCCATCCTTGCCGACGGTGATACTCGACAGCGTGTGCGTCTTCCCGGCCTCGGCAAGAAGATACTTGTGCAGGAACTTGCCGCTGCAGAGCTGGAACTTGAAGACCCCGGCCTGGCCAAACTGGGCGCTTTCGAATCCCTTGAAGTACGCCACGTCGGAACTGGCGACATAGACCTTGTCGTGCGCGGCATCGACGGCCAGGTCGAACACGCCCCACATGCCGTTTTCGGCGCTTGGCGCGATGAAATCGGTCAGCTTGCCCTTCTTGTCGACCAGCAGAACCTTGCCTTCGCGCGCGCTGCCGACGAGGAACTGCTTGCGTGCCGGGTCGTAGCCGATCGACTCGAACAGGAAATCGCCCTTCGGCAACTCGAACGCGAGCTTGCCCTCGCCGAACTGCTTGGCGTTCGCCTGCATGTTGGCCACGACGTAGTCCCATACCTTGGTGTCGCGGATTGGCTCGAACCTGGGTTCCTTGGAGATGTCGTAGCCGTAGCCCTGGCCCTGCATGCGCACGAGCACGTCGTACGCGCGCGTCTTGTCGTTCTGGCTGGCGTAGATCATCGCCAGCTGCAGCTTCAGTTGACCCGAATCGGGCAGCAGTTCGGTCAAGCGCTGGACGGTGCGCGTAAAGCGCGGGATGTCGCCGATCGCGTTGTACACCTCGCTCAGCTTGGTCAATCCGGCGATGTCCTTCGACTCGCCGATCTGCTCCTCGGTCAGTGCTTCGGCTTTCTGCGTCAAGGCCTCGGCCTGTCGCGCCTGCGCCTGCGCCGCTTGCGCCTGCGCCTGCGCCGCCGTAGCGGGCTTGGTCTGCGCGTTTGCCGAAACGATGCCTGCGGCCAGAAGCCCGGCCAACAGCACCCGTGATTGAATATTCATACCCGCAACCTTGATCATGAGGACTGGCGTTGGAAACCGTCGGCAGGGTTAAGTTCCCTGCTGCCGAATGGCGTCACAGTCGGGAGCCGCTGGCCATGGGAAACTGGCGCGCTTCATGCCTGCTGGCGGCACTGGCCGGCCTGGAGCGGCTGAACCGGGCGCGCAAACGCCTGCCACGACTTCCCGACCGCTTTGCCACGAGGGCGCGCACAATGACCGAAACGCAAACGCTTTGCAATGGCCGCTGGCTGCGCCTGATGCGCCGCGGCCGCTGGGAATATGCCGAACGCACCAATCCGGGCGGCGGGGTCATCATCATCGCCGTCACCCCGGAAGATCGCATCCTGTTCGTCGAACAGTGGCGAGAAGCCGTCAGCAGCAAGACGATCGAGATGCCGGCCGGGCTCGTAGGCGACCTCCAGGGCAGCGCCGACGAAAGCGCCGTCGCCGCGGCCGAGCGAGAGATCGTGGAGGAAACCGGCTACCGTGCCGGCCGCATCGAGTTCCTCATGAGCGGGCCGTCGTCGGCCGGCATGACGAACGAGATCATGTCGTTCGTCCGCGCCCACGATCTCGTGCGGGAGCACGCCGGCGGCGGCGACCACACCGAAGACATCATCGTGCATGAAGTGCCGCGCGAAGAAGCGGCAGGCTGGCTGCTCGACAAGATGCGCCAAGGCTATTCGATCGACCCGAAGCTGTTCGCGGGGCTGTATTTCCTCGATCACGCCGAGGCGCTGTTTGGCGTGGTGTAGGCAATTTCAGCCGCGAAACCGAGTCTAAAACCTGTCGTCATTCCCGCGGAAGCGGGAATCCATTGTGATCTTGTTGTACGCATTCAAGAGCAACATGGATTCCCGCTTTCGCGGGAATGACGGCAGCTTTGGGTGCCTTTGGATGCCTTTCGCTTCTTTGGGTGCCTTTGGCGCGGGCCTTTGATGCCTTCGCGCCTTTGGGTGCCCTTGGCGCCGACCTTTGGATGGCTTTCGCGCCCCTGGGTGCCCTTGGCGCCGACCTTTGGATGGCTTTCGCGCCTTTGGGTGCCCTTGGCGCCGACCTTTGGATGGCTTTCGCGCCTTTGGGTGCCCTTGGCGCCGACCTTTGGATGTCTTTGATGCCAGTCCCTGGATGCGACGCCCGCCTTGCGTGCTTTCAGGTTTGTTCCCTACCGCAACGCAAACTGCCAGATCAGCAGCAGCGCCATGGCCGCCATAAGCAGCCAGGTAACTGCCGTGCCGACCAGGCGCTCCGGCGAGACGCCACCGGTGCGCGACAGTCCGAATCCATGCACGAGGCGCGCTGCGATCAGCGTGATACCGCACGCGTGCAGCACTGCCGGCTGCGTCTGATTCAGTTCCAGGATCAGCAGCAGGATAAGCGCGAGCGGAAGATACTCGATGCAATTGGCCTGCGCGCGGATGCGCTTCTTCAGTTCCTTGTCGTCGCCGTCGCCAAGACTGATGCCGGCACTGATCCGGCGCAGGACGACGCGTATCGACAGCGCTACCACGAGCAAGGCTGCCAGGGCGACGTAAACACCTGTGATATGCATGATTCCCCTCGCGAGTTTCCTACTCGGCGGCGAGACGATGGCCGCGCTGCACACCGCGGAGCACGACTTCCCGGAGCGGTGCGATGCGGTAGCTTACCCTGACTTCACCGACGAGCGGATGCGACGCATCGCCACCGGCATACAGCGCGCCATTGGCGTCGGCGAACGTGGCCGCGAGATTCGGCGGCAGATCGGCCGCATGCACCGGATGGTCGGCAAGGGCAACCTGCGCCGCGACCAGTCCCGCGTCGGCGGAAAACGCACCGAGCTTGAGGTCGCCGGGAGCAAAATGCGCATCGACCAGACGCATGGGCGGATTCTCGTGGCCTTGCGGTTCGCGGAAACCGGACGAGTCGATCCGTTGCGACGACCACGTGGTTTCATAGGTGCAGGCTGCGCCGTGTTCGCAGTGTTCGCGCCATTGAAACATTTCCACTTTGCGCAATAGCACGGCCGCGCCGGCGGAGATGTCCATGTCCGGATCGCGGGCAGCGGACCCTGCCGTCAGCAGCCCGCTCACCTGCACTTGCCGGCCCTCGTTGGCGGGATCAATGTGTTCCGCGGAAACCTTCAGCGGTGCTGCTGATCGATCGAGATACCGATAGCCGGCCCAGGCCGCCGCTGCCAGCACAGCCAGTACCATACCGCCCGCAACGATGCGGTTGGCCGGTTTGCGTTTGCGCCGGACCATGTCAGACGGCCGCGCCGGCGAGTTCGGCCAGCTCGTCGACCGTGCTGAATTTGCCCTTGGCATCGCGCACGACACCGGCCAACGCGCAGGCGGTATCGTGCGTAAAGAACAGGCGCACGCCGCGCGCGAGCTTGTCCTCGAGAAACGCGCGCTTCTCGTCGATCAGCAACTCCGGCGCCCGGTCATAGCCCATCGTCACCGGCAGGTGCACCCAAGGCCGGCCCGGAATCAGGTCGGCGCAGAAGACGACGCCGGTGGGCGACCTCTCTCGGCCATCCATGGCCTCCGAGGATCCCTCCCCGCCATCCATGCCCTCCGGGGCACTTCGGCTCTTGCCGGGCGCACTTGGACTCCTGCCCGGCGGGCCCTGGATCTCGGCCAGCATCAGGCCCGGCGTGTGACCGTCGCTGTAGCTGAAACGCACGCTTTTTCCCAAAGTGGACGAATACTCATTTTCCACTATTTCCAAACGGCCCGAAGCTTCGAGCATCGGCTGCAGCTCGGGGATGAACGATGCGCGATCGCGCGCATGCGGATGCGTCGCCCGCCCCCAGCATTCGCGGCCGACGAGGTACTTCGCATTCGGAAACAACAGCGCCGGCGGCCTGCCCTCCTCCCATGCGGCCAGCAGCCCGCCGGCGTGATCGAAGTGCAGGTGCGACAGCACGACGGCGTCGATGTCTTCATGGCCGAATCCTGCTGCCTGCAGCGACTCGAGCAGCACGTGCCGCGATTCCACGACGCCGTAGCGCTCGCGCAGTTTTGGTTCGAAGAACGCACCGATGCCGGTCTCGAACAGCACGGTCTTGCCGTCGAGATCGTCGACCAGGAGCGCGCGGCACGCCAGCTCGATGCGGTTCTGCTCGTCCGGCGCGATCCATTGCGACCACATGCCCTTCGGCACGTTGCCGAACATCGCACCGCCGTCGAGCTTTTGGGAGTTGCCGAGAATGGACCAGAGTTTCATGACGGGTAAGCCTGGAGTCAGCGTCGGATACCTAGAGATCGTCATTCCCGCGTAAGCGGGAATCCATTTGCTCCCGATTTGCTGCATGGAGATCAATTTGGATTCCCGCTTACGCGGGAATGACGCCACTTTGTGACTCACACTCGACGTGTTCGCTGCCGCTTCAATGCTCGGTCATCTTACTTCGCCGCTGCCACTCGTGCGCCGCGTATCGGCGCCGGCGTAAAGCTGGCCGGTCTTCCGGTCCTGGCTGACGACATTCATGTCGCCCCACGGCCGGTTGCCATCGTTGACGATGTGGCCCATGGCCTCGAGCGCCTTGGTTTCTTCCTTAGTGAACGCGCCCTTCTCCGCCGAAACGACGTCGGGCAGGTACTGATGGTGGTAGCGCGGATTGGCGGCGATCTTCGCCGGCAGATCGCCATCGATGAACGCGAGGATCGCCTCCAGCACCATCGTGATAATGCGGCTGCCACCCGGCGTGCCGATTACCGCCTGGCGATCCTTGCCGATCACGAAACTCGGCGTCATCGACGACAGCGGCCGGCGCCCGGCCTTGGGTGCGTTGGCGTCGCCGCCGACCAGGCCGAACGCATTCGGCGCGCCGGCCTGCAGCGCAAAGTCGTCCATTTCGTCGTTCATCACGAAACCGGTGCCGGGGATGACGAGCGCGTCACCCAGGTACAGGTTCACCGTCTGCGTACCGCCGACAAAGTTGCCATCCGCGTCGATGATCGAGAAATGCGAAGTCTCGATGCGCTCGTCCTGCTCCAGATAGCCGGGCAACAGGTCGCTAGGCATCGCCTTGTCCGGATGGATCGAGGCGCGCAGGCCGGCCGCATACAGCGGGCTGGTCAATTCGGCGACCGGCATCTTCACGTAGTCGGGATCGCCTAGATACGTCGCGCGATCGCGGTACGCGCGACGCATCGACTCGATGATCAGGTGCAGGCGATGCACGCGGTCGAGCTTGGCCAGGTCGTAGCCGCCGAGGATGTTCAACATTTCGGCAAGCGCGATGCCGCCCGACGACGGCGGCGGCGCCGTGACGATGCGCCAGCCGCGGTAGTCGATCGTCAGCGGCGTGCGTTCCTTGACCTGGTAATCGGCCAGGTCCTTGAGCGACCAGTTGCCGCCGGCCGCATTGATGCCGTCGACGAGCCGCTTGGCGAATTCGCCGTGATAGAAACCCTCGTTGCCCTTGGCCGCAATCAGTTCGAACGTCGTGGCGATGTCCGGGTTCTTGAATACCCAGCCCGGCTTCGGCGCGGCGCCATTGTCCAGGTACAACGCCGCCGATCCGGGATAGCGCTTGATCACGTCGGTGCGCGCCGCGATTCCCTCCAGGAAACGATCATCGGGCTGGAATCCTTCGCGCGCGATGCGGATTGCGGGCGCGAACGATTTTGCCAGCGGCAACTTGCCGTAGTGCTGCGCGAGCCAGACCAGACCGGCGGGCTCGCCCGGTATTGCCGCGGCCAGCGGACCGTTGCGCGCCTTGTCGGCGTCGAGCTTGCCTTCGGCATCGAGATATTTTTTCGCATCGACTGCGGCCGGCGCCGTTTCGCGCGCGTCGATCATCGTGTCCTTGCCGTCGCTCGCACGATGCAGCAGAAAAAAGCCGCCGCCGCCAATGCCCGAGCTGTGCGGCTCGACGACCGACAGCGCTGCCGCGACCGCCACCGCCGCGTCGAACGCGTTGCCGCCTTGCGCGATCACTTCGAAGCCGGCGTCCGTCGCCAGCTTGTGCGCGCTGGCGATCGCCGCCTGGCCGGTTTTCGGCGTTGGTTCGGCCGCCGCGCCAAGCGCCGGCGCCGTCAACAGCAGCAACACGGCGAAAACACGATTGCCGACTTTTTCGAATGTGCGCGTGCTCACTTCTTCGTCTCTCCAGTCAATTCTTGGTATTTGGCTAGCAATTGTTCACGCGTCTCGGTGTGGTCCGGATCGACGAAAATACACTCGACCGGACAGACCTCGACGCACTGCGGCGTGTCGAAATGTCCGACACACTCGGTGCAAAGCGATGGCGCGATCTCATAGATGCTCGCGCCGAGTGAAATCGCCCGGTTCGGACATACCGGTTCGCACACATCGCAGTTGACGCAGGCTTGCGTGATCGTCAGTGCCATGACTGCATTGTGCCGCGTCTGCGCGGCAAACGCTGTCTATTCATGTAAACGTCGAACGTTCGGGGGCTGCGCCACAAGCAGCTGTCTATCGTCATGCTGCGCGCGGGGACTTTCGCTGATGTTGACGTGCCAATCCAGTCTGCGACATGAACCGCGCAGCGAGCGCGGTAGCGACCTGCGTTGCAGCACCGACTCGAGCGTTCCCTTCTCCCGCTGGCGGGAGAAGGTGCCGAAGGCGGATGAGGGTGGCGTGTCCAGGATCAACTTCTTCCAAGCACCACCCTCACCCGGCGCGTGGCGCGCCGGCCTCTCCCGCCAGCGGGAGAGGCGAATCAACTGCACATCGCTACACAGGCCCCTTACTTCATCTCGACGAAGCGATACTCCGCCGCGCTCTTGACGAGCGCGTCCTTGACCCGGTCGCTGTCCGCCTGCGCGCCGATGAACAGCACGACGACGCCCTTGAGTGCGCCATCCTGCGCGGCCTTGGAGGACTCGACGATCATGTCGGCCGTGCGCTTGGAGTCCGGGCCGCCGAACGCCATCATGTTGCCCGGCAGGACGCCGCGCTGCACCGTGATCGAAACGTTGTCGAGTTGGTCCTTGCGCGCGCTGTCCTGGTCGGCGCCATCGCCAGCCGGAACGAAATACATGAACGGGCGGTTCGTCTTCACGCCTTTCATGTTCTGCATGACGGTCTTGCTCAGGTACTTCTGCCAGGCCGTCTTGTCGGCATCGACGGCCGGCACCGGCACCGGCTTGGCGGCTTCGGCGGCAGCGGCGGCTTCGGCGGCTTTCGCCTTCTCCTCGTCGCTCTGGCCGCAGCCGCCCAGCAGCAGCGTGGCGCAAGCGGCAAATGCGAGTGTACGAATATACTTGTTCATGTTTTCACCTCTTGGTCGAATCGGGAATCACGCCAGCGCTGTCGCAGCGCCTGTTGCACGGCCGGATGGACGAATCCGGACACGTCGCCGCCAAGGCGCGCGATTTCGCGCACCAGCGACGAGGAAATGAAACTGTACTGCTCAGCCGGCGTCAAAAACAGCGTTTCGGCCTGCGGAATCAGATGCCGATTCATGCTAGCCAGCTGGAACTCGTACTCGAAGTCGGACACGGCGCGCAGGCCGCGCAGGATGACACCGGCGCCGGTTTCCCTGACGAATCCGGCGAGCAGCGAGGTAAAACCGCGCACCTCCACGTTCGCCATGCCGGCCAGAGCCAGCCGCGCCAGCGATATGCGGTCGTCGAGCGAGAAACTCGGGTTCTTGGTCGCGCTCTCGGCGATGCCGACCACAACCCGGTCGAACAGCGGCGCGGCACGGCTGACCAGGTCGATGTGACCGTTCGTGATCGGATCGAAGCTGCCCGGGTAGACCGCGATCCGCGATCGGCCCGAACTGATTGGCTGGCTTGGCATCGGCGGTCTGGCAACCCTGCTGTTGCGCTACAGCTTAGCGGATGCGCCAAGGCGACGGTAGAGCGCATAGCGCACGGCCCCGGCGACGGATTCGCGGTGCAGGCTCCAGGTGTCAGGTGCCTCAACCTGCGCGGACGCCGGCATCTCGAGGTAGACCAAGGCGCCGGCGCGCAGCCAGCCGTTACCCTCCAGAGCCATGACCGCAGGCTGCCACAGCGATTCGCTGAAGGGCGGGTCGACAAAGACGACATCGTAGGCATCCGCCGGCGCCTCGCCGAGCGTTTGCAACGCGTCCGCGCAACGGACGGCCCCCTCTGTTTGCCGCAGCCTCTCCATGTTCTGGCGCAGTGCCTGTGCGAGTCGCGGATCGCGTTCGATGAAATCGGCCCAGCCGGCGCCGCGCGAAAGCGCCTCGATGCCGAGCGCGCCGGTGCCGGCGAACAAATCGAGGCAGCGCGCCCCTTCGATGATCGGCGCCAGCCAGTTGAACAGCGTTTCGCGCACACGATCAGGCGTCGGTCGCAGGCCCGGCGCGGCAGGCACTTCCAGCCGCGAGCGGCGCAGGCTGCCGCCGATGATGCGCACGCTGCCGAACGCGGGCCTAGGCGCGGCGCGGGGCATGGGAACGGATGTTTGACGACGCCGGTGATAGCATGCGCGTATTGTCGTTCAACTCGATGTGCAATGCTCAAGTTCTGGAAAAAGAAGCCGTTCGACGAGGCGCAGGAACCACTGGCCGAAGAGGTGATGCCGCAAGCCGACCCGGTGGCCGCAGAGTCCGGCCCTCAGCCCTCAGCCCTCAGCCCCGCGGAAAAACGCAGCTGGCGCGACCGTCTCGCCGGCAGCGTGCTCAATCGCGATATCCGCACGCTGTTCTCGCGCAACCCGCAACTCGACGAGACGCTGCTCGACGAACTCGAGACCGCCCTGATCAGCGCCGATGTCGGCATCGCGGCAAGCACTGCGCTGGTCGAGGACTTGCGCAAGCGCATGGCAAAACGTGAGTTTGCCGATGCCAACGCGCTGCTCGATGCACTGCGCAAGGATCTTGTCGCGTTGCTCGCGCCCGTCGCCGAGCCGATCCGTGTCGATCCTGACGCGCGGCCGTATGTCATCCTGATGGTCGGCGTCAACGGCGTCGGCAAGACCACGACTATCGGCAAGATTGCACGCCGCCTGCAGACTCAGGGACGCAGCGTGTTGCTCGCGGCCGGCGATACGTTTCGCGCAGCGGCAGTAGAGCAACTCAAGAGTTGGGGCGAGCGCAACGACGTGCCGGTGCTTGCGCAGGGACCGGGCGCGGATTCCGCGAGCGTGATATTCGATGCGCTGCAGTCTGCGCAATCGCGCGACATCGACGTATTGATCGCCGACACCGCAGGACGCCTGCACACGCAGAGCGGCTTGATGGATGAACTGACCAAGATCCGCCGCGTGCTGACCAAGCTCGACGCGAACGCGCCGCACGAAGTCTTGCTCGTGATCGACGGCACGACCGGCCAGAACGCAATCAACCAGACACGCCAGTTCCGCGCCGCGATCGGCGTGACCGGGCTCGTCGTGACCAAGCTCGACGGCACCGCGAAGGGCGGCGTCGTATTCGCGCTGGCCAAGGAATTCGGCCTGCCGATCCGCTACGTCGGTCTGGGCGAGACCGCCGAGGACCTGCGCATCTTCAATCCCGCCGCGTTCGTCGATGCGCTGCTGCCGACAGACCTCGGCAATGCCTGAACCCCGCACTCCAAAATCGCTCGACGTTGATGCTCCCTGTCCCCCGACCATGTCGGGGGAGAGGGTTGGGGTGAGGGGGAAGCGCTTAAACCAGTCGCAACGTCCGAGGATTGAAAAGGAACTGCGCGCTGAAAAACCAAAGCGTCGCAGGAGCGCGAAAAGCCGCCCCCTCACCCAACCCTCTCCCCCGTCGCACGCGACAGGGGAGGGGCCTTCCTGGTCCGCCGCGCCATCGCCAATCGCACCGCGCCTGCTGCGCTGGTACGCAAAGCACGGCCGCAGCAACCTGCCGTGGCAGCATCCGCGCAGCGCCTATCGCGTGTGGTTGTCCGAGGTCATGCTGCAGCAGACCCAGGTCGCGACCGTCATTCCTTACTTTTTGCGCTTTGTGGAAAAGTTCCCGGATCTCGCGGCGCTGGCCGAGGCGCCACTCGACGATGTGTTCGCGCTCTGGTCCGGTCTGGGCTACTACAGCCGTGCGCGCAACCTCAAGCGCACCGCCCAGCTGTGCGTCGAGCAACACGACGGCGACCTGCCGCGCGAATTCGACGCGCTGGCCGCCCTGCCCGGCATCGGCCGCTCGACCGCCGGCGCGATCCTGGCGCAGGTACACGGACTGCGCTCTCGCGATCCTAGACGGCAACGTCAAGCGCGTGCTTGCGCGCTGGCGCGGCGTCAAGGGTTGGCCGGGCGCAACCGTGGTAAATCGCAAATTGTGGACAATTGCAGAAACGCAAACTCCGCGCCGACGCGTGGTCGACTACACCCAGGCGATCATGGATCTGGGCGCGACTGTTTGCGTCCGCTCACGCCCCCGTTGTGACGACTGCCCGCTTGCCAACGACTGTGTGGCGCACGCGCGCGGCCTCACGGCGAAACTCCCCGAACGCAAGCCTCCCCGCAAGATCCCCACGCGCGAGACGATCATGCTCGTGCTGCGCGACACACACGGGCGCCTGCTGATCGAGCGCCGCCCGCCTACAGGCGTCTGGGCAGGACTGTGGAGCCTTCCGGAAGCGTCAGATCGCTCGAGCGCACAGCGCGATGCCGCGCGCTACGCGAGAACCAACGGCAAGAGCACGTTCGCGGATCTGCCGCCGTTCCTGCATGGCTTCAGTCATTACCGGCTCGAAGTCACACCGCTTGTGCTACAAGTCGCGGCCAGCCGACAGATCGCAGACGATCCGGATCGCCGCTGGGTCCGCCCCGAACAGGCCGCGGCGTTGGGATTACCCGCGCCGGTGCGTAAACTTATTGCTTCGCTTGCGCACTTGTCCGAATAGAGCAACAGCTTAATGGGCACCATCGCATTCCCCCTCTCCCGCTGGCGGGAGAGGGCCGGGGTGAGGGTGGCGCGTGATCCGGCGACTACATTTGGAATGCCCGCGCCTCCGTCTTACATCGTTTTCGCAGCAAGGAACAACCAATGTCCCGCACCGTGTTCTGCCTCAAACTGAACCAGAAAGCCGAAGGCCTCAACTTCGCGCCGTACCCCGGCGAACTCGGCAAGCGCATCTACGAGCACATCAGCAAGGTAGCGTGGTCGCAGTGGCTGACGCACCAGACGATGCTCATCAACGAGAATCGCCTGTCGCCGCTCGATCCGAAGGCGCGCAAATATCTCGAGGGTGAAATGGAAAAATTCCTGTTCGGCGAAGGCTCGGCCGCGCCGGCAGGCTACGTGCCGCCGGAAACCTGAGATTCAGGCGCCTTCGGCACGGCATCGACCTCATTCACCTTGCCATCCTTCAGCATCGCCTTGTAATCGACAGGAAGGATTTCGTCGATCTTGCAGCGCTGGTTGCCAAAAACGACATAGTCGAACTTCTTCGAAACCTTCTGCCGCATTTTCTGCGTCACGACCACGGCATGCGTCCACTCCAGGCGCACACAGGGCTTTTCGACCCGGACCAGGTAAGCATCATTGATCGTGCTCCAGATGACGATCCGTTCGGGTCCGACGACCTGCCACTTCCACATCCGGAACATCGCAAACTCGTCGACCGGCGCGCCTGCATACTGTTTGAAGCGGGCGAACTCCTCGTCTTCATGCGCACGCGTATCCGCATGCGCCACGCCTGCCAGCAACGCAAGCGCAATCGGCAACCACTGCAATCGCATTCGAAACATCCTCAACTTCTGGATCGCGCCTTGCGGCGCTGTCTTGCTATGACGGCAAAACGAAGGCCTTCGTTGCACTGTAATTTCCCGCGCGTTATCCGCACATTCAGACGGCGGGAAGAATGAGTCGACGTTACGCCGCGCGCGACGGAGAAGCCCTCCCCTTCAAGGGGAGGGTTGGGTGGGGATGGTGTTGATCCCGACGAACGCGGGTCAGCCACGGCTGCAACTGCGTTCACACTGTGACACCACGCTCGCCGCCCAAACTTGACTCTCGCAACCCAAGCCGCTGTAATACGCGCCCTTCCGCTGCGGCCCGTCCGGCCCGCACGACGCCCACTTCATGGCCAGGTAGCTCAGTTGGTAGAGCAGGGGACTGAAAATCCCCGTGTCGGCGGTTCGATTCCGTCCCTGGCCACCATTCACCCGTCATTACTCAACGGGCGCATTCTCGCCTTGATCCCCAAAGCTTGGGGAAGTGTACTCTGACCCCTGTTTTCTCCGCTCTGACCCCTGTTTTCTCCGCACCTCGAGTGCGACGAACCGATAGGGAGCCAACCAGCCAAACCCATCAGGTGACCGCGGCACAGCCGCACAAAGAGTCCGGATGTACGGGTGCAATCTATTCCTTCGATCCGTCATGAATCGAAAGCTTGGCAAAGTGGGAGCGTCCATGTACGGACATCCGACGACCGCAATTACCTGCCGAATAGCGGACGTTCAAGTCGCGGCAACCCACCTTCGCTTGCGTAATTTTGCGCAATTTCAGACACTCGGCATCGACCGGATTGCCTCCGGCACAGGGGAGTGCGTCCGAGCATGAAACGCAGCCTGTTCGCTGAACTGCGGCGCCGCAACGTGTTCAAGGCGGGCGCCGCCTACCTCGCGCTCGGCTGGGTCGTCGTCCAGATCACGGCGACCCTGGTGCCGGCCCTGAACCTGCCGTCGTCGCTCGTCCCGATCGTGACGTGGATCGGCGTGATCGGCTTTCCGTTCGTGATCATGTTCTCGTGGATCTACGAGCTGACGCCGGAAGGCCTCAAGCGCGAGAGCGAGGTCGATCGTTCGGCCTCGATCACGCACATCACCAGCCGCCGGCTCGACTACATCATCATTAGCCTGCTGGTGCTGGCGATCGGATTGTTCGCGTTCGTCAACTTCGGTCCGCGCAGAGTCGAACCTCCCGCTGCATCGCGTGAAGCGCAGACGCCGGCCGTGCCGAGTGCGTCTACCCCGTCGGCTGCGTCCGCGGCGCCGGCGGCGAGCGACAATTCCATCGCTGTGCTGCCGTTCGTGAACATGAGCAGCGACAAGGAACAGGAATATTTCTCCGACGGTATCTCGGAGGAACTGCTGAACCTGCTGGCGAAGATTCCGCAGTTGCAGGTGACGGCGCGCACGTCGTCGTTCTCATTCAAGGGCGAAAGAAATCGCGATCCCCGAGATCGCGCGCACGCTGCACGTCGCAAACGTGCTCGAAGGCTCGGTGCGCAAGTCCGGCAACGCGGTGCGGATCACGGCGCAGTTGATCAATGCCGGCACCGACACGCACCTGTGGTCGGAGACGTACGATCGCAAGCTCGACGACATTTTCGCGGTCCAGGACGAGATCGCGGCGGACGTGGTCAAGCAGCTCAAGGTCACGCTGCTCGGCGCGGCGCCGAAGGCGCGCACGACCGACCCCGAGGCGTACGCGCTGTACCTGCAGGCGCGTGCAGCTCGGACGGCAGGGCAGTGCCGAGGCGTACAAGCAGTCCGACGCGCTGTACCGCAAGGTGCTGGCGATCGATCCGCGCTACGCGCCGGCGTGGGTCGGGCTGGCCGAGCAACCTCTACCAACGAGGCGAACGTAGGCCTGCTGTCCAACAAGGAGGGGTTCGCCCAAGCCCGCGAGGCGGCGACGAAGGCGCTCGCGATCGATCCGGACTACGCGCCGGCCCACGCGCGGCTCGGCTAGATCGCGATGTACGGCGACAACGACCTCGCCGGCGCCGCGGAGCACTTCAAGCACGCGCTGGCGCTCGATCCGTCGGATCTGGACGTGCTGCGCAACAGCGCCATCGCTGCTCCGGTCTCTCGGCCGCCTGGACGAGGCGCTGGCGCTCGACGAGGCCGTCGTCCGCCGCGATCCGGTGAACGTGGGCGGCGTTCAACAATCTGGGCCTCTACCAGCGCCAGGCCGGCCGGCTCGACGCGTCGATCGCATCGTTTCGCACCGTGCTAAGCCTCGCCCCGGGCCGGGGCGACGCGCACGCCCAAATCAGCAGTGCGCTGCTGCTGAAGGGCGATGCGCAGGGCGCGCTGGCGGAGATCGAGCAGGAGACGAGCGAGGTCTGGAAGATGATCGGCCTGCCGATGGCGTACCACGCGCTGGGGCGCAAGGCCGACTCGGACGCCGCGCTGGCCGCGCTGATCGCGAAGTGGGAGAAGGACGCATCCTTCAACATCGCCTATGTCTACGCCTATCGCGGCGAGGCGGACAAAGCGTTCGCGTGGCTCGACAAGGCGGTCGAGTACAGCGACCCCGGCCTCGGCGAGATCGTGACGGAGAACCTGTTCGACAAGATCCGCACCGACCCGCGCTGGCTACCGTTCCTGCGCAAGATCGGCAAGGCGCCGGACCAACTGGCGAAGATCGAGTTCAAGGTGACGCTGCCGCCGATTGAAGCCACGACGGCGAGCGGACTGGCGCATCCGTAGCCGTATCATTTTGCGAGCCTCGCGAAAAAATGGGCGGCTCTAGAGCGGACGCTCGCGACAGTCCGCCTACGGGTCGATAGCGGTCGCGGCGTGTTGAAGGCGCTGAACCAACAGCCGGGGCGACTTTGGGGGGTAAGTGCATCCGCGAAGGGTCGTGATGAGACGCAGAAGGGCGCGGTGGGATGAGTATTCGAGAGAGTCCGTTGCCCACTTCGAATCCTCGTCCCGTTCCGCGCATGTGGCGCGACCACACAGAGCGCGGTCGAAAAATGAACCTGATCCCTTTTCTGCCCTTTCTGGCAACAGGCTCCAAGAGCGACGATCCAGGCGCCGCTTTCCAGAGGAACAACTCCCTGATCTTCGCGACCTGCTTTGTTGCGCCGGCAGGCGCGTATGCGACGAACGGCTGCGACTAAACGGTCGCGCTCTTCAGGTCGAGAATGTGCAACACCTGCGTGGCGTCATCAGGATCCCGCTTGCGCTGGAAGCCAAGGTGTTCGGCCAGATCGTGCATGGCGTTATTTCCAGCCGTGTCGATCGAGTACATGCACTCCATGCCGCGCTCGCGCGCAACTTCGATGAGGTGCTGCATCAGCACCGTCGCCAGGCCGCGACCCTGCCATTCGTCGCTGACGACGACCGCGCATTCGCACGCCAGCCCATCGGGCCTGCCGCTGAATCGCGCCACGCCGATCTCGCGCTTCTCGGCGCCTTCGGCGATCAGGGCGACGAACGCCGCGTCACGCGCCGGATCCGGATGGGTGAGCTGATCGATCATTGCGGCGCTCGGCGTCTTAATCTCACCAAGGAAACGCAGGCGGCGCGCCGTCGGTGACAAGTGCTCGATGAAGCGCCTTTCGATTTCGGCATCTTCGCCATGGATCGGCCGGATCAGGACCGTCGTTCCGTCGCGCAGCTTTTCCTTCCATTGCGATTCCAGCGGTTTCGAATCTCTTTCCACGGCACGGTCCGAGGCTAGGATGCAGGCAATCATGGCGATGCTCCTTGGCTAAAATGACAAGGCCAGTGTGGTCCGGAGCACGAGCGCGCCTGTTGATCTTCGTCAATTCCGATGTTGGCAGCTCGGTGACCGCGAAGTCCTCGTGAGACCGTTTGCGCCCACTCCGGACGCCCGACGCCTGCAGGAGACTGCCGCGCAGCGGACACTTGTATTACGGTAGCGCGCGGATACTCATGGGAGTCGCCTTCGGGTCATGACCTGGCGCGCCGAGGCCGCGATTATTCGTGACGCAGCCTACGGCTCAAACCAGCGACCCCACTTGCGGACCCAAGCAGCAGAACTAGTGCCAAAATGGATCAGGTACCACGTGTGAAAAAAGGCAGTCTGTCAAAAAGGCGATCTTGCGCCACTATGGCCGTCTATACGTCCCGATACAACAACGCGAAGCTGCTTTCCCTGCTGCTATTCGTCGTCGCGACGACCGTGCACGCGCACGACACGCGCACGGTCGTCGCGCTGCGCGACGGGTGGCGCTTTCGTTACACCGGAGCGCCGGTCGATCCCGCGAACATGACCGGCGCGGCGCTGAACGACGACGACTGGACCAAGGTCGAGCTGCCGCACACCTGGAACCATCTGGGCGAATACCGGCTGACGCGCTCGGCGGATGTCGACGACGCGCAGGGTGAAGGCTGGTACCGCTTGCGCCTGGATCCGGCACGCATTGCGCCCGGCGCGCGGCATTACCTGCAGTTCGACGGCGTCGGCAACGTTGCCGACGTTTGGGTGAACGGCGCGCACGTCGGCCGCCACGCCGGCGCCTTCTCGCGCTTCCGCCTGGACGTCACCGACGCGCTGCATGCCGACGCAACCAACGAGATCGTCGTGCGCGCCGACAACAGCAAGCCTGCCCCGGGCAGTCCGACCCAGGACGTGATCCCGTTGTCGGGCGACTTCTTCATCCATGGCGGGCTCTATCGCGACGTGTCGCTGATCGGTGTCGCGCCGCTGCATCTCGACCTGCTCGATCATGGCGGGCCCGGCGTCTACGCGACGGCGAAGCGGATCGAGCGCGACAGCGCGGACATCGACGTCCTCGCGCGCGTGCGCAACGACGACACGAGCGCGCGCGAGGCGACACTCGACATCGAGATCCGCGATACACACGACGCGCTCGCAGCGCATGGCGAACGCGCGCTGCAAATTGGGGCGCGTACCAACGCCGAAGCGACGCTCACTATCCGCCTGCCACACCCGCATCGTTGGGACGGCCGCAACGATCCGTATCTGTATCGCGTCGTCGCCACGCTGCACGATGGGAACCGAACGTTGGATGAAGTCGCGCAGCCGCTCGGTGTGCGCAGCTTCCATGTCGACCCCGAACGCGGCTTCTTCCTCAACGGCAGGCACCTGGCTTTGCATGGCGTATCGCGTCACCAGGACTGGCAGGGACAGGGCTGGGCGATCAGCGACGCCGAGCAGGCGCGCGACATGGCGCTGATCGAGGAAATCGGCGCCAATACTGTGCGCTTCGCGCACTACGAGCACGCGCCGGCGTGGTTCGACGCGGCCGACCGGGCCGGCATGCTGGTCTGGGCGGAGATCCCATTCGTCGACAAGGTGTCGTTCGTTGACGCGCCTGCGTCAGCGGGGCTGATCGACAACGCGCGACAGCAGCTGATCGAGCTGATCCGCCAGAACTTCAATCACCCGTCCGTCGCGACCTGGGGAATCGGCAACGAGGTCGACCTCGCCATGGCATCCGGCAAGCTCGGCGCGAACGCCGATCCGCGACCCTTGCTGCGCATCCTCAACGATCTCGCGCACGACGAGGATCCGCGCCGCCCGACGACGCTGGCCGACTGCTGCGAAGCCACGCCGGGCAACAAGCCGCCCGGCTTTCCGGTCATCGCCGGCATCGCCGACCTGATTGGCTACAACCGCTACTTCGGCTGGTACTATGGCAACGTCGACGAACTCGGCCCGCACCTGGACGCGCTGCACGCCGCGCATCCGCACACAGCGATCGCCGTGAGCGAGTACGGCGCCGGCGGCGCGCTGTCGCAGCACACGGACGACCCGCGCGGCGGAACGATCGGCCCTTCGGCGCGGCCGCACCCGGAGGAATTCCAGAGTTGGTGGCACGAACAGACCTGGCCGCAACTCGTGCGGCGCCCGTATCTGTGGGCGACGTGGGTCTGGAACATGTTCGACTTCGCCTCGGCGATCCGACACGAAGGCGATGCGATCGACCTCAACGACAAAGGGCTGGTGTCCTACGACCGCAAGGTGAAGAAGGACGCGTTCTTTTTCTACAAGGCGCACTGGTCGAGCGAGCCGGTCGTGCACATCAACGGACGACGCTATGTGCAGCGCGCCCATGCGATCATCGACGTGCGCCTGTACAGCAACGCCGAGCGCGTGCGCGTCGCGCTGAACGGCCGAACGCTCGCCGACGTCCCCTGCCCCGACCACGTCTGCGTACTGCACGACGTGCGCCTGGCGCCGGGCAGCAACCGCGTGACGGCGCAGGCGCGATTCGGTGCGCACACCGTCGAGGATGCAGTGACATGGGATGCGCCGGAGACAGCGAAGTCGGAATGACCGGGCGTTCGGCTTCACCTTCGGTTCCCTCTCATCGTCAGCCACCGTCAAGAACGCGGATTCTGGCGTAACGACCTGCTGCTGCGGCGACCTTCCAATTTCGGCCCACTGCGGATGCCCGCAACTGACCGCCGGCAAGCGGACGCTCACGCTGTCGCTAACAACGCCGGCGAGGCTACTGGCAAAAGCGGGCTCTATTGGTGAGTCGACGGAGCCGCGCTTGCGCGCGATGAGGCAAGCGCCCACACTCACCCGCGACCGGATATCATCCGGCGCAGGGGAGTCCACTGGGGAATGAAGCGCAGTCTGTTTGCAGAACTACGTCATTGCAACGTATTTCGCGCCGGCGCGTTTTACATTGCCGCAATGTGGACGCTGACGCAAGGCATTAATGTGGACGCTGACGCAAGGCATTGCGCGGTTGACGCCTGTTGCCGGCGCGCCTGAGTGGCCTGCTCACGCGCCCAGTTCAAACAATGCCAGCGACAATGGTGGGAGTTTTTTCATTTGGTCTGCCAGAATGGTCTTTGCCACGTGATGACCTTGACGCGTTGCTCGCGGCGCGTGGCTGTCGCGCTGTTCTCGGTGGTCATCCCTTGGAGTTCCTTCGTCTCGGCACAGGATACTGCGGTCGCAAAGAGAGGCCATATTCTGCCGACCCATTCCGCTGTCGCGCAGTCCGCTTCACCAGCGGCGTTCGGTGGCACGGATGTCAACCTCATCACCGGCGCGGAAATCAGCCCGAGGGTGATGCAAGCCGAGAGCGCGATCTGGGGGCATCAGAACACCGTCGTGGCGGTCTACTCCGATTCCAGCGGCGACAATCTCAGCCCGCCAAGTTACTGCGGAGTTTCGACGTCTACCGACGCCGGAAGCACATTTACCCGCCTGCCCTACAAGTTCAACGTCGGTGGAGGCTGCTATGGAGCTGCTTCGGTTGTGTACAGCGTGCACGCCCATAAATGGATCGCCAGCTTTCTTGCGGAGCGCTGCGGCGGAGGTGGAATCGGAACATGGATTTCGGTCAACGCGATCGATTGGGTCAACGGCAGTTGCGCTTTTTCCGGCGATAGCACGGACCGCCCCTCGCTCTGGGTCGACAACAATCCTTCCAGCCCCTACTTTGGTTACCTGTATGCAGCGTTCAACGACTTTTCCACGACCGGAGGTTCGCCTCGAGTCGCCAGGTCGATTGACGATGGTGCGACATGGGCTGCGCCATCCACCGCCTCCGCCAGTTTTCGTCGTGTACAGAAGGTGACCGGAAGTCTGGGGGCCGATGGAATATTGTTTGTCCAGACGGTCGACGAAGGTGGCGGCGGCTTGGCCAATGCGCGGCAGAACTTCATCTATCGCTCAACCGACGGCGGCCTGACCTGGTATCCGCCCGTCGCCCAAGGGCCGACGTTTCCCGCTCCAGGCCGCAGCGCCCAAGGCTACAACGTGGGCATGTACAGCACACCGGTGGCCGCCTACTGGACGGAAATGGGCTGGGGCGAACCCGCGGTCGGCCCGAATGGCACGGTCCATTACGCTTATACGGCGGGCGATGCCGGCGACCCAGGCAATATCTACTACGTGCGATCGAGCGATACCGGCTTCACCTGGAGTACTCCGGCGAGATTGAATAGCGACGCGACCTCGCGCGGGCAGTGGGGCGTTTCGCTCTCGGTCAATGCGCAGGGAGCCGTATTCGTCAGCTGGTACGACGAGCGCAATACCGACACCGACGCGCTGCAACGATTCGGGCGCGCCTCTTTGGACAACGGATTGACCTGGGGACAGGACATGCCGATCAGCGATGTCATCTTCCCCAAGCCGCTGCAACCCGATGGAAATGTCAGCGGGACATTCGTAGGCACGTACAACCACACCAGCTTCAGCAACGACGGCAACGGCAGTTATGCCTATCACACCTGGACCGATGGGCGCGTTTCAATCGAAGGTTCTCCGCAACAGGACGTTTTCTTCGACAAGATTGCACCAGTGCCGGCTTTCGCCGTCACGACCACGGACGATCACGACGACGGCACATGCAACGCGGCCGATTGCACGCTGCGCGAGGCCATCGTTGCCGCCAACGCGCGCGCCGGCGACGACCGAATCGTATTCGCTGCCGGAGTAACCGGCGCGATCCAGCTCGGCAGCGCCCTGCCCTCGATCAGCAGCAACATCGAGCTTGCCGGTCCCGGTGCGAACGTGCTGTCCGTGCAGCGTGGTGCAGCAGCAAGCAATATAAGGATCTTCAACGTCACATCGGGCAGCACATTTTCGACCATATCGGGCCTGACGATTGCCAACGGCAGCAACAGCGGCAGCGGAGGCGGAATCGCGAATGCCGGCACGCTCGTCTTGGCCAACATTACGCTTGCCGACAATCACGCCCTCAATGGTGGCGGAATCTTCAACGACTTCGGCACGCTCACGATCGTGGGAAGCACGATCTCCGGAAATTCGGTCAGCGGCATCTTCGCGGGCAGTGGCGGCGGCATTTTCAACAGCGGCGGAGCCCTGACGATCATCGACAGCACGATTTCCGGCAACAGCGCCGTCGGCCCTGGTGGCACAAGCGACAGTGGCGGAGGGATCATCACCAACGTGGGTTCCGTCGTTCTGGCCAACAGCACGATTGCGTTCAACTCGGGCGACATCGGCGGCGGCATCTGCAACGTTAACGGTGGAACCGTTCGATCGCGAAGCACGATAATAGCGAACAACACGTCAGCGAGCGGCCCCGACGTGAATGGCCCGCTCCTTTCGGAAGGTTTCAACCTGATCGGCAACGATGGCGGAGCGAACGCGAGCATCACGCCGACCATCGGCGATCAGATCGGCACCGCGCAATCGCCTGTGGATCCGCTGCTCGATCCGTTGCAGGACAATGGCGGATCCAATTTCACGCACGCGCTGCGAAGCGGGAGTCCGGCGATCGACAAAGGCCGATCGAGCGGAGTGTCCGTCGATCAGCGCGGCCTCCTTCGGACAGCCGATCTACCCTATGTCACGAATGCGGCCGGAGGCGATGGCAGCGACATTGGTTCGTTTGAATTTCAGTCGGACGTCATTTTTCGAAATGGATTCGAACCCTGAGCGATTACCCGCTCCGGTACACCAAGAATCTGCGGGCCGTGCAACTACTGCTGGGACATAGCAAGCTGGAGAGCACCGACCGGTATCTGGGCATCGAGGTTGACGACGCTCTGGAGATGGCGGAACAGACCGGAGTGTGAGTTGAGGCAATTCAGTGGCCGGGCAGCGATTGTTGGATGTCGCTGTCCGGCCCGTTCCGGTCAATTGACCCCTCCATATCATCGCCAAAAAGCGGACGCTCCATGACAGCGAATGCTTGCGGCACAATCATTTTTCTCCAGCGTTCGGTCGATCCAGGCATCCGCGCAGAGAAGACTCGGTCGGCAGGACCTATACACCGAGACGTTCTCACGTATCAGTAGACCAACGACACCCGATCGCCAAACCCATCGGCAAAAACGCGATCAGTGATCGGCTGCATCTCGTAGGCACCGAGATCGCGGTAGCCGTAAACGTCGCCAACCGCGGCGACATCCTGATCGCGCAGTCGTCCGTCCAGATCGTAATCTTCGCCAGGAACCAATGCTGCGTAATCTATTGCGGGCGAGGCGGTGACCACGCCGCTCTGAACATATGCCTGAAGGTGGTAATCGCCGTTGCCAACGAACAAGGGATCGCCAACATTTATGCTCAGGTTCTCCGGCAGCGTCGAGATATCGTTTGACAACACGTATTCGACGTACAAATTAGGGCCTGTGTAGTCGAGTGCCAGAGTGCCGGCCTCGGCGATGATGGTATTGGTGAGCATCAACCCCGTATTGCTGCGAATCACGTGTACTGCACCGATCAGATCATTGGCAAAGGTGCAATTGTCGATCAACTGCTGAAACGCATCGACGTAGACAAGTTCGTGGCGCAGGTTGTTCTCCGCGAAGAGGCAGTTGGAAAGGCTGCTGGCCGCGCTGCTGAATTGCCGCAGGGCATAGCCACCATAGTTTCCGCGCAACACCAACTGATCTGCGTAAAGGCTGCCGCCGGGCTGCCCGAATATCGTCGCCGCATCGGTCGTCGGATCATTGTTGATGTCCTTGGCCCCATTGCCATCGATCAAGTTGCAGCCCACGCCCAAGATGCAGGATTTTGCACCCAAGGACGCCGTCGTCTCGGGATCGCATCCCTCAGGCCCCCTCAGGGACGACTCGGAATCCAGAAGCATGTCGCCATGGCCGAATGTGCCAGCATCCGCGTCGGCATAGATCGCGGATCCTTCCGCGGCGTCGTTACTATCGATGCGAAAGTCATGCGCGCAAAGCACGGCAGTGACGTTGGCGTGATCATTTACGACCGGCTTCAGATAGATACCGCCGCCGTTGGCGCTGGCGGCATTGCTCGAGATGCGCACCGGACGCATGGCATCGGTGCTAAACAGCCGTACCCTCGCATCCTGCCCATAGTCCTGCCCTGCTTCAACGGACACGCCACCGCCGTTGACAGCCATATTGCTGTTGATCACTGCCGCAAGGTTATAGCCGGGTGAGCCGATGTCGGCGCGAGCCGGGCCGAGCACCTGCAAGCCGCCCCCGTCACCACCCTGCGCCGTATTGAATGCCACATATGTGAAGTCTTCGAGCATGAACAGCCGCGTATTGCCGGCGACGCGGATACCACCGCCCGAATCCAGCGCGGTGTTGAAGTTGATCAGGGTGTAGGCCTGGATCCACAACTGCAGCGGACCGGGTGATCCGCTGACGTTGATCCCACCGCCATCGCCGGCCGTGTTGTTTGTGACTTGGGACGCGGCCAGCGTCAGTGTCCCGCTGCCGGCAAAATCGATACCGCCGCCGGTGAAGCTGGCCGATTTGTTGCCGCCAGTGATCGTCAGATTCTGCAGCGTGACGTTGCTCGTGCCGGTGATCGCAATCACGCTCTTCCCGCCATTGAGAGCACCGCTGATCGTCGTGTTGGCGCTGGGCGAGACGAGGGTGTGGCAGTTTGCAAACCCGCCGACGATGCTGACGTCTTGATTGTTGATAACGATCGCTTCGGCTGTGTAGGTCGCATTGACGGCGACGTAGATATTGTGCGGCGGATTGGCTGCGGCTGCGGCGATCGCGGCTGGAATATCGGAAAAGTCGCAAAAACCATCCCCACCGACGGTATATGCCACTTTGATAGCGGAGGCCAAGGAAGGCGCACAAAGCAGCGTCGCGGCGCCGACAACAATAGTCAACGCGCCGCGGAAACGAGCGGAAGGCATGGTGCGATCCTTGAACGCAACCCAAGGGTGGGCAGTAGTTAAGAAACGCCGTTTCCCGCCGAATCGCGTCATCCGCGTTGCGGGACAGGAATATGCGAGGTTGTGGCGGCGCTCCGCACTCATGGAGCCGCTGATCGCGTCGATGGCTGACGCCGACAAGATGGCTGCAAAAAGCAGACGTGAGCGAGTCGACGTCTGGTCCGGCGTGGACGGATGGGCAGGTGGGCCACGGACTCGAGATCGACTAGCCCGCAACTGTGGACCGTTATGACAGTCTGCTCCGGTCGATAGGCGCCTGTCGGCCCACTCCGGACGCCCGATGCGAGTCGAACCGCTGATCAACGCCGGTGCGGGAAGCGTGTGATACGTTAGTGATCAACAGATTCAGAGACGTTGTGGCGGCGCACGCTATTGGTCAAAACCGTTGCAAAACAGCGTATCGGCGTTGCCGCAGACGAACTGGCGCTCGTAGGCGCCTAGATCGCGCGGACCAAACTTGTTCGCGATACCCGGCAAGTCGACGTCCCTTGGGCGATATTCCAGATCGTATCCACCCAGGCCACCGGCGAAATCGATCGCGGGCGAGGCGGGCTGCAGATGATAGTCACCGCCTGCCGCGTTCACGAACTTCGGGTCGAACAATTGTTGAATGGTGGCATCCGACGGAAGGTGCGAGATGTCGTGGGACAGGATGTATTTTGTCGTGGCGATGTTGAAAGCAGTGCCGACCGACGTTCCAGACTGAAAGATGATCGAGTTGGTCAGCGTATCGACGTATTGGAATACCCACGTTCCGCCAATGCTGTTGCCGACGATGGTGCAATTGTCGATCGTGAACGTCTCGGCAAAAAGGTCGAGCAGATCCTGACTGGTGCTGTTGTCGGCCAACAGGCAGTTGTGCAGCGACCCGGGGCTCTCGTGCGTCGCGATCCGGTGAACGTGTCGGCGCTGTCCAACCTGGCTCTTGACCAATGCAACGCCGGCCAGCTCGACGCGGCCATCGCGTCATCCCGTACCATGCTGAGCCTGGCCCCGGGCCGGGGCGGCGCGCACGCCAATCTCAGCACAACGCTGCTGCTGAAAGGCGATGCGCAGGGCGCGCTGTCGGAGATCGAGCAGGAGACGAGCGAGGTGTTCAAGATGATCGGCCTGCCAATGGCGTACCACGCGCTGGGGCGC
The DNA here is from genome assembly GCA_963766595.1 of uncultured Gammaproteobacteria bacterium. GTDB lineage: Bacteria > Pseudomonadota > Gammaproteobacteria > Xanthomonadales > Rhodanobacteraceae > Rudaea. The sequence goes on along the minus strand of CAVYAZ010000017.1, from coordinate 542,911 downwards.
AAGGCCGACTCGGACGCCGCGCTGACGACGCTGATCGCGAAGTACGAGAAGGACGCGCCCTACAACATCGCCTCCGTCTACGCCTTCCGCGACGACGCCGACAAGGCGTTCGAGTGGCTCGACAAGTCGATCGAATACGGCGACCCCGGCCTCAGCGACATCGTGGTGGAGGAGAACCTGTTCGACAAGATCCACACCGATCCGCGCTGGCTGGCGTTTCTGCGCAAGGTCGGCAAGGCACCGGAACAACTGGCGAAGATCGAGTTCAAGGTGACGTTGCCGCAGGCCGAAGGCAGCGCGGCGAGCACCAGTGCAAATCACTAATCCTGGCGGATCGCGAGCCGCGCGAAATATATTCGCTGCCCTAAAGCTGACGCTCATGGGAGTCTCCTTCGGGTCGATTGCTGCCTCTCGGTAGCCGCGAATTTTTCGTGAGACAGCTACACGGCCCGGTGCGGACTCCCGATGCTCGCAACTGACCGCCGGCAAGCGGACGCTCACGTTGTCGCTAATGCCGCCCGCTGAGGCTATCGGCTAACAGCCGGCGCCATTGACGAGTCGAAGCGACGGACAGTGTCGTCGAAGCGATGCAGAAGATCGTTGTCAATGCAGCCAACCTAGATTCGCGGTGCGGCGGCACTTGAACGCCGAGGCGTCCGGCCGCGTTCTTGAACCGGAACCGCGCGCGACGGCACCAGGCCGATACCGCATACAAATCTTTGCATCTCATTTCCGGTGTTGTTAACTACTGTGACCCTGAGTACGCCAGCCGGCGCGCTCAACCTCGCCAACGCTGGGAGTGCATTGGCAGCGACAACACCGTGATCTGCCCGGCGAGCAGCGGACCGGTACGTCGCTCGGTACCGTGTCGTCGCAGCCAGCCACCACGATGACATGGATCGTCAGCGTGCCGGTGCTCGCCGCGGCAGCGGACGCGACGACCGAGCTCGACGTCAATGCTACCGGCGCGGCGATGGCGAGCGATGTCGATGCGCTCGTGGTCTTGCGCTCGAGTTTCGACGTCGCCAATTCCGACGGTACACAGTGACACGCCGCTAAAAAGTGCGGTGCGGGCACGGCGTTCGCGTGCGACGAGATCAACGAAGAAACAGTGCAAGCTGGAAGACCCGGACGCCGATGCAGTTCAGTCCTGTTGTGTCGCCGCCGCGGCGAGACGCGGTGCGTCCCGGTCACACCGATAGTCCACGTGCGTTTTGTTTCTAGTTCCCGAAGTCGCCAAAGAAGATGTAGTCGTAGACGACTTCGTACTGCGTGGCAACGAATTCGTTAAGGGGGGTGGCGCAGTTGTTGACCTGCTCCAAGGTGGCGCCCAAGGGGTACGGGAAATTCGTTGTATTGGCTGTGAGATAGGCGACAAAGTGGAATTTGAACGCCCCGTTGGGGGGCGCCGTGTAGTACTTGGAAATAACGAGCGGTGTCGTTGTGTGCGTATCGCGGGCGATCAAGCCGTACGTCCCGGTCGGGTTCTGGACGGACTCAGTGCTGGCCGGGTTGCCAGACAACGAGGATGGGTTTTCGAATCCTGCGCGGTCGTGGTACCAAGGAATCCCAAGGGTATCTGAAAGTCGTAGGTGGTCAGGACTGCTCCATCCAGATCGTGGCACGAAAGAAGCGCCGCGGCATCTTGCGGATGCAAGGCGAATGCGAAGAGAAAGGTGGAAATGGCTGCGAGGAGGCGGTAGGTCGAGAACATGACATCCTTCTGAGTTGGGCCGAGTTCGATTGCGTGCTACAAGTTGCGCTTACACGAGTGCTGTTCGGCGCCGGCCGAACAGCAAGTGCCGATCATCCGCCAAAACGGATAGACCCAAGCCAGCACTTGGTCCGATACAGAGTGCGATTTCGAGACCAGCAGGGTATCGGCCAAATATAGATGGCCCCCGCTGTATCCATTCGGCTGCGACGCCGCCCCCAGACGCCCCCTCGCAGCTGCGATTGATTCTCCTTGACCGTCGGGTGCCTCGGGCGTGATGTCGATCACAGGAATGTCGATTCGCGCACGATCCACCTGATCCACGATCGTGACGCACCATTAGGGGATGCTGGAGCGCGAGGCTGCATCGCACACCCGCCACGCGACGTCACGTTGTACAGCGCCGTCGAATTCTCCGCAGGCGGAGTAACGGACTGACCCGACCCGAGCCTTCAGCGACTTAAGTCGGGGTGATCGTCAACTAGGCTGTCGCCGTACGGCCGCGCTCCTGCGAAAACAACCGCAGTGCAAACTTTCCTGCGTCGGTGTCCCTCAGGCTCAACACTTCGTCGCGCATCGAAGCAGGAACCTCGTCGACCGTCGGATAGGCCGCACGGTAGCCGGCGGGGAACAGCACGGGCGCCGCGAGTGCCGCGAATGTCAGGTCGGCTGCCGTGAAACGGTTGTCGACCAGGTACTGGCGCCCATCGCCGAGACGTTCGCCGACCTGTGCAAAGATCCGGCGCACGATGTCGATCGAGCGCTGCGTGCTTTCCGGTGTGATCTGGAGCCGGTCGCGAATGATGGCGACCACGCGCGGCATCAGCAGTGGAAGAAAGCATGCTTCGAACCACGGCACGCCGCGCGACATCATGCTGCGCAGCAGGCTTCTGTCCGCAAGCGCATGCGCGTACGCCCATCGGCGCGTGTGCGGACCGAGTTCCTCGTCGAATTGTTCTTCGAGCGCCTCGACCTGCGCTCGCAGCGCTGGATCGCGCGGATAGAGCAGATTGCCGCCAGCAACGGCATCCGCGTGCACGAGGATGTCGGTCGAATCGATGAAGCGGCTGATTCCATGTACGAGCACCGGCACGCTTCGGCCGCCATGGCGGCCCGTCGCCCTCCGGTGCACGAGAGGCACGTGGCGCTCTTCGCGATAGGGCAGCGCGAGCCGGTCCAGCGCCCAACGAGCCTTTTCGCTGTAGTGGCTATGTGCCATCGTGATCAGGACGGCCGTAGTCGGGCTGCTGTCGGTCATCGGAACAAAGCCCTTTGTGGTTCGGATCGACCTTCGTCCGATCGCGGTGAATATTTGAGCATCGTCGAATAGTGTCGATCGACAGGGCATTGCCTGGCGGTCGAATCCAGACGCTCAGGGTACTGCCTTCGATGCGACGAGTGCTACCGGCAATACAGCAAGCGCTCGCGCGATCAGCTCGCGGCAGCCCGGTAGGGACTGTGTTCGGCGACGCCTGCGAACAACAATTCGAAGTACGGGTCGTACTTTCCGGCCTGCTGATCGAACATCAGTTTCATGATTTCGGCGTGCGTCCGCGGCTTGTGATACGGACGCACCGTGGCCATGGCGTCGTAACTGTCGGCGATTGCGACGATGCGTGACATCGCTGGAATCTGTTCGCCGCGCAGGCGGTTCGGGTAACCGTTGCCGTCGAAACCCTCGTGGTGGTGAAGCACGACATGGGCCACAGCCGCTACTTGCGGGTCCGGAATCGAAACGAGAATGTCGTAGCCGCGCTGCGGGTGGGAGCGCATGACCTGCATTTCCTCGTCGTCGAGGCGGCCCGGCTTGAGCAGCACGCTATCGGGTATGCCGATCTTGCCCAGGTCGTGCAAATGCGCGGCGAGACTCAGTGTATCGAGGTCGGAGGCGGTCAGACCGGAAGCCTTGCCGAGTTCGATCGCAAGGACGCGGGTGCGGTCGCTGTGTCCACCGGTGTTGTCGTCGCGCTCTCGCAATGCCCGGATCAGCGCAACGGTCTTCGTTGCGAGGTCGTCGATGTCGCTCATGAAGCGGCGCCTGCGTGATTTGCGGCGCGCGTGATTCGCGCGGTATCGGGAAGCTACCGCGAAATTGTTGCCGGCTCAAGCACAAGCATCAGTCGCAGCTATTGGGCGACCACTGATTTTTTCTCGGCGGTCAGCCGGCGCAGCCCTGCAGAGTCGCTCCACGAGCGAATAGGCCGCGCCAGAGAGTCCGCCACGACCCAGGCGGCACCGACCAGCGCAATATTCACTGCGTTCTCGTTCCAGATCCAATGGCTGGACGAGTCGGCCAGTAGCATCGGCACGTGCACCAGTGGCGTGAAGGACGCGAACATGATGGTCAGGAGGATCGCGCCAAGGCGTGCCTGCACACCCGACAAGATCGCAACGCCCCCCGCGATGTGGCAAACGCCGGTCGCATAACCCCAGAATTCTTGCGAGGGCGGCAGCCATTTGGGAACCAGCGGGGCCGTCAGGTTCATATAGACGAAATGCGCGCCGCCAAATACCAGCGCACACACTGCGAACACCACCTGGGCCAGGCGCATGAGGCGCGATGCCAGGGCCGCATCGATATCGGCGCTTGCGGCGTAGATGATCAACGCGCCCGCGGCGATCGCGAGTTCTATGGCAATGCTTTCGTACGGCCCGTACTCGGCGTAATGGGCGAGGAGCACGCGGCCGTTCATCAGCACGACGACGATCAGCGCGAAGTACACGGTGAGCGCCGCGCCGCCCCAAGCCATCGTCCGTCGCCACAAGACGGCCGCACCGGCGACGAGCATGAAGACGGCTGCGGTGTAGGCCAGCAACGTGCGACCAGGAAAGTCCTTTGGCATCGGTTGTCCGGGATGGAAGTCACCGAACGCCAAACACACCCCGCCCAACGCCATGACACCCAATGCGTAGACGCACCAGCCGAACGTCATTGATTTTTTTTCCGCGGTCATGAATTTCCGCCTTGTTTGCAAATGCGGACCGAGCGATGTTGAGGCTGGAACATCCCATCCCGTTGCCGCCTCGTCCTCCCGATTTGCGCAAGCCTTGCGCTCAATCGGACCTCGAGGCTGCCCACGGCCGCTTCCTGGCAAAGTTGTGCGCATTATACGGTGGGCGTATCGAAAAAACGGTTTTGCCAAGCGTGTTCGATTTGCGACGCTTGCGCGTTCCTGTCGATGAAACGCAGCTGATGCGTTGTCCGGCGCCTTGAAAACCTCAGGCCTGCGCGGCTTGTTGCCGGGATGGCGGAATCCTTCGTGGCGGCGCCCGGCCGCGTCCTGAGTTCTTACGGGCAATCGCCCAGCCGCTTTGCCTTTACCTGCGCCGTGACCGGCTTGCCGTCGCTGGTCGTGACCAACGAGCCCTCGGAGGTGTCACCGTGATAGGTCGTGACGCTATCGATTTGTCGGTCGCCGCACGTCAGTGAATACGCGACCTTGTCGCCGGCGACTTCGTACGATTTGATCGTGCAGCGTCCATTCGAATGCTTCTCGGCAAACGACCGCGCCGACTGGGTGTCTCCGTTGACCTCGTTTGCCTTGTCTGCCGTTATGCACTGTTTGAAGGTGCGCGTCGAACCGTCCGTGGTCATCGCGAACTCCCATTGGCCGCGCTCCATCCGCTCCGCTGCTCCGAGAGGCTGGCTGCAGAAGCACGAATACAAGGCACACAGAACGGCCAGCGACAACGAAGCGCGCAAACGCGGCAGTTTGATCATGATGTCCTTCTTGCTCGGGCGGGACGACGCAGAGACTTCTTCGCGGCGGTCATTGTGACGCCGCGGGTGTTAAAGGCGCGCATGCCGAACACACTTTGCCCGCTTCCTTCCCTGGAAGCATACTTCGCCCCCGGTTTTCCCTCAGCTCAGTGCTTGCAACTGACCACCAGAGTGCGCCTCATTTCGGAGTTGCCGCTCGAACTCTTGCCGTCGGCGTCGCCCTTCTGCGAGATGACGGTGTAGTTGTGGGCGCCGCACTGCGCGTCCGCTTTTTCATTGCAGTCTCCCCAGCCCTTGCCCATGCCCGAACAGTCATAGGTAAAAGTCTGCGGTTCCGCGGTCTTTACGCTGCTGGTGTTGCTGCAGCCGGCGCCTGCGGCGGCGAGAGTTGCCAGAGTCAGTACTGTGAATATGCGCATGACAATCTCCTGGTGGTCTTGTTGAAACTCATCGTGCGCTCGCGGGCGGTAGCACAGCCCGCGAACGTCGTAGCTGTTTCGTTTGGCAAGGACCGTCAGTGGGCCGCGTGCGCCACGTCGTTCTTGGCCTTGGCCGCGGCGACCGCCGTGTCATAGTCTGCTTTTGCGGCAGCCAGGCACTGCTTGTTCGCATCGCCGGCCTGCGATTCACAGCGTGCGTCCGCGACCTGCTTGGCGGCTTCGGCCTTGGCCTTGTCCACGTCGTATTGCGCATCGGCAACCTTGACCTGGGCGTCACTGCGCGCCTTGGCGACGTCGGCACTCGCTTCCGGCGGCGGTGCATTTGGATTGTTGGTCGCATCCTTCTGCGCATCCGCCTCCGTGCCGACCAGGTTCTTGTTGTTCTGCGCGACCACCTGGTCGAGTTTCGCTTGCGCATCGACTATCTTTTTCTGGCCATCGGCTTCCGCCTTCGAGACATCAGCCTGAACCTTGGCGGCATTGTCTGCCTGCTGATTGCAGCCCTGCAGCATTGCCGAGGCAAAAACGAGTCCTACTAGAATGTTGGCGTGCTTGCGCATGAGAAATTCTCCTATTCTGTTGGCGAAGACGGATCGGGCGCGCCCGGTGGGCGTTCCCGCGTATCTGGAGCAACTCTTGAAATGTCCCGCTACGATCGGTCGCGAACTTGCTCCCTCGCACCGTCGCTCCAGCTTCCTTCGTGCTGGTTCAGGTTCGCGGCGATTCTCCGCTGCGCTTGCTCAATGGCGGATGAATCGATCCCGCAGGAAGCTTCCGGAACTGAACCACGGCGAAACGCGCGAGAGATTGGCGCATGCCGCAACAGCGGCTGAACGATCTCTCGCCTGCATGCGGCGTAGCGCGCCGGGTTCATCATCGATTTGGGACGGGAACAGCAATGTGCATCCACCTTGGCGCGAGGCGCGCGCAAATTGGGAGGAGATGCGCATGCAGCTTGGATCGTTTCGTCGTCCCGCATCGGCAATACTGATTCTCGGCCTGCCGCTTGCCGGCGCGTGCCAGTCCTACGATGTGGATCTGGTGCAGAGCGTGCGTGACGCACCGGTGCGCTCGCGCCCGGCAGCGAATGCAGAAACGACATTCACGGTCGCCAAGGGCACCAAGTTGGTCTGGGCCGCGCATATGGACAGCGACGGCTTCTATCGCGTCGTACGCCAGGACAAAGGACCGGTCGGCTGGATCGCCGCGGACGACGTGCGCATCACACACGAACACGAACACGGGGGGCAGCAAGCCGATCCAGACAGTCAGGTCTGCGCGGCGACGCTCGACCAATGCCCGGCACGCGGCTGCGCAAAGGAAGAATCGTGGGAGGCCGAGGCAAACGCGCTGAAGAGGACGCGACCGGAAGGCGGCAAGGCAGCCGTCCTGCTGACCTTCGACGATCTGAAGTCGCTGCAGAAGCAGGCCGACGAGAAGGTCGGCCAAGGTCCCTACGACCTGACCCCGCACGCCTATCAGAAGCTCACGGACCTCAACGTGGCTGCCGGCAAAGTATCCGAAGGCGATCGCGTCCGCCTCGTCGCCTACATTCCGAAAGGCCAGGACGGCCTGCACGCCAACAGCGCCGGCGAGTCGGTCAATTGCAACCTGAAGAAACCGTACGACAACGACTTCCACATTCCGGCCGTTGCCGCGGCAGGCGACACGGAGTTCCAGGGCATCGTCGTCGAGATGATCCCGCAGGCGCGGCCGAGTGCCTGGACGATCGACGCGCTCAAGGAACTTCAGACAAAGGGCACGCAGGTCCTGGTCGAAGGCGCCTTGTCGTACGACAAGGTTCACTACGTCAGCGACGATCCGGATCACCCGTTCAAGGACGAGCCGGACCGCATGTCGTTATGGGAGATCCACCCGATTACCGAATTCCTTGTCTGCCGGCGCGATCATTGCGATCCGAACCAGCACAGCGACTGGACCGCGCTCGAAGCAAAGCAACTCGCCGGCGATTGACCCGGTACTCGAGGCTTGGAAGTCAAGCTTCGGTAAACATCACGTCGCCGACATAAATCGCAATTGTTGCCGACGCGTCTGTGGGCGGATCGGCGGTCTCCACTCGGACTCCGTTTCGCAATATTGCACCGAGCGAACCGGCGCGGTCGATGCGTCAGTGCTGCGCGACTTCCCTGATGCCACCAAGGGTGATCGCTACACCGCCATCACGCCAGCGACGAACGAGGCCTTTCTCCGCGAGAGCTTCCAGCACGCCATCGGGAATGTCGATGCGATCGGTCAAGCCCTCGTACTCGCGACTTTCCAGTATCCTCAGCCAGGTCGCCTGGTCTTCGGTGACAAGATGTAAATCTTGCATGACCCCTCTCCTCTCAGATCTGACGCGATGGAATCGTGCGCCGGACATGCGGCGACTGTCTTGACACAGATCACATTGGCGACGCGACTCGGATCCGGATTCGGCGCCAGCGTCCGAACCGCCGCTATGTAAAACCCCACTGCGGCGCCGGCACCGCCGGCGGGAGGACCTCCCTGGGCCAGTTGCGCCGGACGGCACGAGAGAGTTAGGGTTCTTTGCCTGAATGCTCACGTGCACTCACGCCACGCCCGAGGAACTGTCATGAATCAGCATCACAAGTTCGAGTTGACCGAGCCCGTTCGGGCGACGGATCACGTCCTGGGGCCTGAGCATGCCGCCGTCACCGTCGTCGAGTACGGTGATTTCGAGTGCCCGAATTGCAAGCAGGCCGCTCCGGCCGTGAAGTTGCTGCTGGAACGCTTCGCGAACCGCGTGCGTTTTGTCTATCGCCACTTCCCCCTGCAGGAAGTCCATCCGCACGCCTTGTCGGCCGCGGAAGCTGCGGAATGCGCGGGCGCGCAGGGGAAGTTCTGGCCGATGCATGACCAGTTGTTCAACCACCAGCCTCACCTCGGTGAGCACCAGCTCGAGACCTACGCAGCGGACCTGGAACTGGAGATGACGCGGTTCCGCGCCGAGATGCACAGCCACATCTATTTGCAGCGAATCCGCGAACAGAGCCGGAGTGGCGAGGCCAGTGGCGCGCGCGGCACTCCGACTTTCTTCGTCAATGGCCGGATCCAGGACGTCTCGTTTGGCTTGACGTCGCTGTTCGATGCCGTGGAGAAAGCGCTCGCGCGATGAACGGCGCACTGCCGTGAAATCGCCTTGACCGACGCAGCAGCTTTCGCGTAGCGTCGCGCGGAATCCCGAGGGCAACGGTCCAGCGTGTACATGTCTTGCGCCCCTTCCCATGCCGCGTCCTCGCCGCTCGCGCACGACGCCGGATGTCTGCGCCGTGCCCTCACGGCGCTGCGCGTGGTGCTGGCGTGCGTCTTGTGGTCGATCGTCGCGATTCGGGCCGCCGACGCGCAGGAAATCGAGCCGCGGTCGTACTCGAATGCGCCGGTCGGGATCAACTTCGTGATCGCCGGCTACGGCTACACGAGCGGCGGATTCCCGACCGATACCGGGTTGCCTGTCACCGATCCGAAGCTCGAGACTTCGAACATGGTGTTTGCGTACGCGCGATCGCTGGAACTGTGGGGCAAGTCCGCCAAGTTCGACGCGATCGTGCCTTACACCTGGCTGTCCGGAACGGCGCTCTACAACGGCCAACCGGTCGAGCGCGTCGTGAATGGACCCGGCGACCCGTTGTTCCGGTTGTCGATCAACCTGTACGGCGCTCCGCCGCTGACGCTGAAGGAATTCTCGAGCTACGAGCAGGACTTGATCGTTGGCGCCAGCCTGCAGGTGTCGCCGCCGTGGGGTCAGTACGACGGCGAACGCCTGGTAAACATCGGTTCGAATCGCTGGCGCTTCAAGCCGGAGATCGGCGTGTCGAAGGCACTGGGCGCGTGGACGCTGGAAGGCGCCGCAGCAGTGACATTATTCACGGACAACTCTGATTTCTACGGCGGGAATACGCGCGCGCAGGATCCGCTCTACTCGGTCCAGGGGCATGTCATCTACAGTTTTCGCAACGGAGTCTGGGCGTCGGGCGATGCGACCTGGTTCGGCGGCGGACGCACGACACTGAACGGCGCGCTGCGCAACGATCTGCAGCAGAACTCCCGCGTCGGCGCCACGCTGGCGTTTCCGGTCGACCGGTACAACTCGATCAAGTTTGCCGCCAGCAGTGGCGTCTCGGCCCGCACGGGCAACAGCTTCGACCTGATCGCGCTGGCATGGCAGCATCGCTGGGGCGACGGGCTGTGAGATGGAACCCAGCGGGGTCGTACGCTCGGTGTGCTGAGTGCAGTCGCGATATTTTTCGATCAGGCACCGGAATCGGTGTTTGTCCGCCGCGCTGATTTGGTATACCTTTCCCAAGCGTGGCCCCGCTGCCCGAGCGCGGCAATATCGATGAGCAGAATCGACTTTCCGTTCGACATGCTGCGCACGTTCGGCCTTGGGCTGATCGTGCTGGCCGCGTGCATTGCGCAACCGGTCTGCGCCACAGCCGATATCGCGATATCGCCCGCGTTGACGTTGACCCGCTTCGGCCAAACCAAACCCGCTGGCTGGATGCTGAACCAGATGCAGGCGGACCTGGACAACGGCCTGGCCGGGCACTACGCGGAGATCTCCGACACGGTGAACATGCGCGAATTCGAAACGCGCATGGCAGACCAGCCGGGTGCGTCAGGAGAACCCGGCTGGTGGTTCGGCGAGCACGAGGGCTACTATGCCGACGGACTCTTCCGCCTTGCCTGGCTCTCTGGACGGCAATCCGTCGTGACCGCGGCAATTGCTCGCCTCGAGGAAGTACTGACAGCGCAAGGCGACGACGGATATATCGGCGTATATCCTGCCTACTATCGTCTCGGGCTCCAGGATCCGAATGACGGCGAACTCTGGACGCAGAGCCGCATGTTCCAGGCCCTGCTCGCCTGGCATGAGGCGACGGGCGACGCGCGGATTCTCAGCGCGGTCGACAAGGCGACGAAGCTGACCCTCGCGGCCTTCCGATACCGCAGCTACTTCGAGCGCCTCAACTACGTCACGGGTGGCGGTGGCGTTTCGCACGGGGTTGGTTTCTCCGACACATTGGAGTGGATGTATCGCCTCACCGGCGATGACATCTACCGCGTCGGATACCTGTGGCTCTATGCAGACTACGCAAGCAGCAACGTCCGCGACGACGACCTCACCCCTGTCCACCTCTCCGATCCCGACAGACCGTGGTATTCACACACGCCGCACATTGCCGAGTCGCTGGCGATGCCGGCAATCGCATATGCCTACGGCGGTGCCAGCGAGTACGGGCAAGCCGCAGACCACGTGCTGGACAAACTGCGCCGACACTCCAATCCGGGCGGCGGACCCGTGGGCGACGAAACCGTGAGTGGGCGCAGCGGTTCGTTCGAACTGACGTCTGAATACTGCTCCATGACCGAAACGGTCGCGTCTCTGGACCGGCTCGCGCAGTTCCGCGATGCGATGGTGACCGGCGATATCTCGGAACGTATCGCGCTCAACAGCGCGCAGGGCGCGCGCCTGCATCCGGCCGCGACTTCCGTTTCGTATCTGACTGCCGACAATCGCTTGTCGGCAACGGCGACAGTGGCTTTCGGCGATCGCCTGCTTTACTCGGCCTCGCATCAGACCGCGGCGTGTTGCTCGCTCAACTCCACGCGCCTGCTGCCTTATTACGTCGAAGGCATGTGGTTGAAGGAAACCGGCGAGGCGGGCCTGGTGGCGCGTCTGTATGGCGCATCGATCCTGGATACGGATATCGGCGGCACACCGGTACACGTGGTCGAGGAAACCGACTTTCCATTTTCGGACAAGTTGCTTTTTACAATTTCGCCGGACGTGGCACTGGAATTCAGGTTCACGTTGCGCGTTCCCGAATATGCGCAAGACGCGCAGGTCGTCGCGCCGGCCGGGATGATCGTCTCGCGTTTGAGCGATCGATTTGAAATCAGCGGCGCGTGGAAATCCGGCGACACCGTGTCGCTCGACCTGAAGTTCGCTGTCCATCGCGTACAGGTCGGCAATGGCGAAACCGCGATGGCGTATGGTCCGCTGCTCTATGCCCTGCCGATTGCGGCGACTGCCATACCGGGCCGGATCACGAATGCGCAGGGCGCGCCCTCGATTCCCGAATTTCGCGACACCGAGTACGTTCCGTCAGGCGATGTGCCTGCGTACAGGCTGGCGAAGGATTCGTATTTCGAGCCGGTGCAACTTCCCGAAGGCGATGTCCTCGATCCGTGGAGCAAGCCCACGGCCGGGCTTGGCGGCTGGCTCCTCGCGCCGGACGGAACGCACGTAAGCGTGACGCTGCGCCCGCTCGGCTCGACCTTGCTGCGGATCACCGGATTTCCGCTTGACGAAATTTTTGAGGATGGATTCGGTTCCCAGTGAACCGAGGCCCTGGACACCTGCTTTCGTTCCGCTGCGAGGCGGGAAATATTTGGCAGGATTACTCTCTTTCCCCGCGCGGGGAGAGGGTTGGGTGAGGGGTGCGTGGTCAAGCGACTGCGCCGGAAAGCGCAAATTCGCTGCTTGTCCCCTGTACAAAACTACCGCGCCTGCAATCGGACAGGCTGGCCCCTCACCCTGCCCTCTCCCCATCATTCGATGGGAGAGGGGAAGAAATAGACGTCGGATGCGTCGCCCGCTTGATCGGCGATAATCGACTGCCTGAACGCGGATTTTTTGTGCTGTGCCGTTCTTGCGCGTTGCGACGACAGGCTCGGCCGCCCTGTCCCTATTTGTCGTCGCCCGCATCGGCCGTACGCGCAGCGCGTTCCGGCCCGGTCAGCACATTCGCGTCGCCCTCGGCGACGACCTCGCAGATATGCCGCAGCGCGTCCAGATCGGCAGGCTTGACGATGTGGTGATCGAAGCCGGCTTCCTCCGTGCGGCGGCGGTCTTCCGGCTGGCCCCAGCCGGTCAGCGCAACGAGTGTCGCCTTCTTCGAAGCCGGATTCGCGCGCAATAACCGGGCAACGTCGTATCCGCTCAGGCCGGGCATCCCGATATCGAGAAACACGACTTGCGGCGAGAATACCTCGAAGGCGTCGACGACCTTGTAGGGATCGCTCACGCACTCGCGTCTGGTGCCCGAGCAATTGCAGGATCATCGCGAGGCTGTCGGCGGCATCGGCGTTGTCGTCGACGACGAGCGCGCGGCACGGCCGCTGCATTCCCCGCGCAATGTTTGTCGCCGGCGGCGTGACCGGAAATTGTTCGACCGGCCGCGGAAGTCGCACGATGAACCGGCTGCCGCGTCCGAGGCCGTCGCTCTGCACGAGCAACTGCCCGGCGTGCAGGTCGACGATATGGCGCGCGAGGGTCAGGCCGATGCCGAGTCCGCCGCGCGTGCGCTCCAGCGTCGTGTCGACCTGCGCGAACAATTCGAAGATCCATTCGCGCTGTTCCGGCGCAAGGCCGATGCCGTGATCGACGACCGCGACTTCGACCTGATCGGTAGCTGGCCACGACGACCACGTCGATCGTCGAACCGGAATCGGAATATTTCACCGCATTGCTGATCAGGTTGGCGAATACCTGCGAGATGCGCGCCGGATCGGCGCGCAACGGGATGTCGATGATCGAGCGCTGCACGTTGAGCACGTGCGTACCGGCGCCGAGCATCGGCGAGATCGTTTCGATCGCCGAGTCGATGATCGCATTGAGCGTCGTCGGCTTCTGCTTGATGGTCAGCTGGCCGCGGCCGATGCGGGCGACGTCGAGCAGGTCGTCGATCAGCCGCACCAGCAGCGACAGCTGGCGCGACATCGCGCCGTGCATCGGATGCTCCTCCGGCGCGGCGAGCGTGAACGCGTTGACCGCGTTGACGAGCGACGCCAGCGGATTGCGCAACTCATGCGCGAGCATGGCGAGGAACTGGTCCTTGCGCTGGTCCTGGTCGATCAGGCGCGCTTCGATGCGCAAGCGCTCGCCCATTTCGGCCTGCAACTGCGCGTTGCGCGCCTCGAGTTCGGTGTTGGCACGGCGCAACGACTCGTTGAGCAGGCCCAGCTCGCGCGATTTTTCCGCGACCAACGCGGAATTTGCCGCCGCCAGATGTCGATTTGCCGCCTCGAGTTCGCGCCGCTTTCGGTACAGCTCGGCCAGCGAAATAACCTTGCTGCGCAGGATTTCCGGGATGATCGGCACCATCACGTAGTCGAACGCGCCGAGCCGGTAGCCGCGCATGCGGTCGAGATCGGAAAGGTTGATCGCCGTGATGAAGATGATCGGCGTTTTTTCGAAGCGCGGATGCTGGTGGATCAGGTTCGCGGTCTCGAATCCGTCGAGGCCGGGCATGTTGACGTCGAGCAGGATCAGCGCGAAGTCGTGCTCCATCAGCAGCCTCAGCGCCTCGGTACCCGAGCTTGCGTCGATCAGGTTCTCGTTGAGGTCGCCCAGAATCGTCCGGTAGGTCAGCAACCGGGACGGCTGGTCGTCGACCAGCAGTATGTTGACCGGATCGGTCAACGCTTCGCGCGGCGCCAGATCTTGCGGGGTCAGCGATGCAGCCATTGCCTCAGCACTCCCAGCAGTTGATCCGTCACCACGGGCTTGGCCAGATAGTCGGAGGCGCCGGCCTCGAGGCATTTCTCGCGGTCGCCCTTCATCGCCTTTGCCGTCAGCGCGACGATTGGCAGGTTGCGCGACTCGGGTCGCGCGCGAATCGCGCGCATCGTATCGTAGCCGTCCATGCCCGGCATCATGATGTCCATCATGACCAGGTCGATGTCCTGGTCGGCGGCGACCTTCTCCACCGCCTCCTGGCCGGTACCGGCCGTCATGACTTCCATGCCGTGGCGCTCGAGGATGCTCGACATCGCGAAGATGTTGCGCACGTCGTCGTCGACGACGAGGACGCGCTTGCGCCGCAGCACGTCGTCGGACTCGTGCAGGCGCCGCACGATCGTCTGCTGCGTCGCCGGCATGTTCGCCACGTTGCGATGCAGGAACAGCGCGGTCTCGTCGAGCAGCCGCTCGGGCGATTCGACGCCCTTGACGATGACGCTCTTGGCCGCGCGGCGCAGCTGGCGATCCTCGTCGGAGCTCAGTTCGCGGCCGGTGAACACGATGATCGGCACGTCGCGACAGACCCTGCTGGATCTGGATGCGCTCGAGCAACTCGAAGCCGCTCATGTCGGGCAGGCGCAGGTCGAGCACGATGCAGTCGTAGCGCGTTTCGGCGAGTTTGGCCAGCGCCTCGGCGCCGGTCTCGGCGCTGTCGATTTCGACGTCTTCGCCGTGAATCAGCTGCTCGATGCTCGAGCGTTCGCGCGAGTCGTCTTCGACCACGAGCAGGCGCTTGGTCCGCGCCAGCGTGTACACACGAATGCGCTCGAGCGCATCGCCGATCGACTCGGTCGTCGCGGGCTTGGCGAGGAAGGCGAATGCGCCGCGCTCGAGGCTGCTGTGACGCTCCTCGTCGACGGTGACGATCTGCACCGGAATGTGCCGCGTGTTCATGTTGTGCTTGAGCCGCGCGAGCACGGCCCAGCCGAGCATGTCGGGCAGGAACACGTCGAGTGAGATCGCGCTCGGCGAATACTGCTGCGCCATGCGCACCGCGTCGGCGCCGTGTTGCGCCACGATCACCTGGAAACCATGGGCGCGCGCAAGATCGCGCAACACCATCGCGTAGCGCGCATCGTCCTCGACGATCAGCAGGGTCGGACGTTGAGTGTCGAGCAAATCGCGATCGTCGGCGACGCTTTCCACCATCGTGGCCGGCCGTTCC
Organism: uncultured Gammaproteobacteria bacterium; assembly: GCA_963766595.1. Taxonomy (GTDB): domain Bacteria; phylum Pseudomonadota; class Gammaproteobacteria; order Xanthomonadales; family Rhodanobacteraceae; genus Rudaea. Next base: position 527,326 of record CAVYAZ010000017.1, on the reverse strand, counting down.
TCGCCGCGCGCGCGATGGAGGCGCGATGCAAGCGGCTCGATGTTTTCCGACGCCGGCACGTAGTTGAACGGCAGGAAGAACGTGAACGTGCTGCCGGCACCTACCGCGCTCTGCAGCTTCAGCTCGCCGCCGAGCAAGCCCGCGAGTTCGCGGCTGATCGCCAGCCCCAGCCCGGTGCCGCCATACTTGCGCGACGTGCCGGCATCGGCCTGCTGGAATGCCTCGAACACGATACGCTGCTTGTCCGCCGAGATGCCGATGCCGGTGTCGCTGACTTCGAGCGCCATGACGATCGGCGCGTCGTCGAGCACCGGATGCCCCGGGGTCCAGCCCTTGCTTGCGACCCTGGCTGCGAGCCGCACGCTTCCGGACTCGGTGAACTTGAATGCGTTCGACAGCAGGTTCTTGAGAATCTGCAACAGGCGCTTGGGGTCGGTATTGAACGAATTGCCGAGCGAATCCGGAAAGTCGACCACGAACTCCAGGTTGCGCCGGTCGGCTTCGTGCCGGAACGCGCGTTCGATATTCTCGCGCAGGTGATTGAACGTGATTTCCTCGCGATCGATCGTGACCGTTCCCGATTCGATCTTGGAAAGATCGAGGATGTCGCTGATCAGATGCAGCAGGTCGGTGCCCGCCGCATGGATCGTCTTGGCGAATTCGACTTCCTTCTCGGTCAGCGTCTTCGCCGGATTTTCGGCCAGCTGCTGGCCGAGGATCAGGATGCTGTTCAGCGGCGTGCGCAGTTCGTGCGACATGTTCGCGAGGAACTCGGACTTGTAGCGCGATGTCAGCGCCAGCTCGGCGGCCTTTTCCTCGAGCGCGCGCCGCGCATATTCGATCTGCTGGTTCTTGTGTTCGACCTCGGCCTTCTGTTCGGCGAGCAGCGCCGCCTTGAGCGCGATGTCCTCGTTGGTCTGCTGCAGTTCGCGCTGCTGCGACTGCAGTTCGCCGGCCAGCTGCTGCGACTGCGACAGCAGGCTTTCGGTGCGCATCGAGGCCTCGATCGTATTCAATACGATGCCGATGCTGCCCGAGAGCTGCTCGAGGAACGAACGCTGCGAGGTAGTGAACTCGGTCAGCGAGGCGAGCTCGATGACGGCCTTGACCTGCTTTTCGAACAGCACCGGGAACACGATGATGTTGCGCGGATCCGCGCTGATCAGGCCGGAGCGGATCTGGCCGAGGCCCGGCGATACGTTTTCGATCACGATCGTCTGGCCGAGCGCGGCGCATTGCCCGATCAACCCTTCGCCGATGTCGAGAGTGTGCCCGACTTCGGCATCGCTGGCGTCGGCATAGCCGATCAGCTTGCGCAGCTTGCGCGTCTTGCCGAACTCGTCGGGATCGACGACGTACATGAGTCCCTGCTGCGCGTTGATCAGCGGCGCGAGTTCCGACAGCAGCATGCGGCCGAGCGTGATCAGGTCGCGCTGGCCCTGCATCATGCCGCTGAACTTCGCCAGGTTGGTCTTCAGCCAGTCCTGCTCGCGATTGGATTCCGTCGTCGCGCGCAGCGTGCCGATCATCGCGTTGATGTTGTCCTTGAGGTCGGCGACTTCGCCGCGCACGTCGACCTGGATCGAGCGCGTCAGGTCGCCCTGCGTCACCGCCGTTGCGACTTCCGCGATCGCGCGCACCTGCGTCGTGAGGTTCGCGGCGAGCTGGTTGACGTTTGCGGTCAGGTTTTCCCAGATGCCGGCGGTGCCCGGCACGTTCGCCTGGCCGCCGAGACGGCCTTCGACGCCGACTTCGCGCGCCACGGTCGTCACCTGGTCGGCGAAGATCGCCAGCGTCTCGGTCATGCTGTTGATCGTATCGGCGAGCTCGGCGATTTCGCCTTTGGCTTCGACCGTGAGCTTCTTCTTCAAGTCGCCGGTTGCGACCGCGGTTACGACCTTGGCGATGCCGCGCACCTGCGTCGTCAGGTTCGACGCCATCGAGTTGACGTTGTCGGTCAAATCCTTCCACGTGCCGGCAACGCCGGGCACCTGCGCCTGGCCGCCGAGCTTGCCTTCGGTGCCGACTTCGCGCGCCACGCGCGTGACTTCGGCGGCGAAGCCGTTGAGCTGGTCGACCATCGTGTTCAGCGTTTCCTTCAGCTGGAGGATTTCGCCCTGCGCGCCGACCGCGATCTTGCGCGACAAGTCGCCGCGCGCGACCGAGGTCGCGACTTCGGCGATGTTGCGCACCTGTGTCGTCAGGTTCGACGCCATCGAGTTGACGTTGTCGGTCAGGTCCTTCCACGTGCCGGCGACGCCGGGCACCTGCGCCTGGCCGCCGAGCTTGCCCTCGGTGCCGACCTCGCGCGCCACGCGCGTGACTTCGGCAGCGAAGCCGTTGAGCTGGTCGACCATCGTGTTGATCGTGTCCTTGAGCTCGAGGATCTCGCCCTTGACGTCGACGCCGATCTTGCGCGACAGGTCGCCGCGCGCGACCGCGGTCGTCACCTGCGCGATGTTGCGTACCTGCGCGGTCAGGTTCGACGCCATCGAGTTGACGTTGTCGGTCAGGTCCTTCCAGGTTCCCGCGACGCCGGGCACCTGCGCCTGGCCGCCAAGCTTGCCTTCGGTGCCGACTTCGCGCGCGACGCGCGTGACTTCGGCCGCGAAGCCGTTGAGCTGGTCGACCATCGTGTTGATGGTTTCCTTCAGCTGCAAAATTTCGCCGCGCACGTCGACCGTGATCTTGCGCGACAGATCGCCCTTCGCCACCGCGGTCGTCACCTCGGCGATGTTGCGCACCTGCGAGGTCAGGTTCGACGCGATCGAATTGACCGAGTCGGTCAGATCCTTCCACGTGCCGGCCACGCCGGGCACGATCGCCTGGCCGCCGAGCTTGCCTTCGGTGCCGACCTCGCGCGCGACGCGCGTGACTTCGGCCGCGAATCCGTTGAGCTGGTCGACCATCGTGTTGATGGTTTCTTTCAGCTGCAAAATTTCGCCGCGCACGTCGACCGTGATCTTGCGCGACAGGTCGCCCTTCGCGACCGCGGTCGTCACCTCGGCGATGTTGCGCACCTGCGAAGTCAGGTTCGACGCCATCGAGTTGACGTGGTCGGTCAAGTCCTTCCACGTACCGGCGACGTCCGGCACTTCGGCCTGGCCGCCGAGCTTGCCTTCGGTGCCGACCTCGCGCGCCACGCGCGTGACTTCGGCCGCGAAACCGTTGAGCTGATCGACCATCGTATTGATGGTCTCTTTCAATTGCAGAATTTCGCCGCGCACGTCGACCGTGATCTTGCGCGACAGGTCGCCCTTCGCGACCGCGGTCGTCACTTCGGCGATGTTGCGCACCTGCGAAGTCAGATTCGACGCGAGCGAATTGACCGAGTCGGTCAAGTCCTTCCACGTGCCGGCGACGCCAGGCACGATCGCCTGGCCGCCGAGCTTGCCTTCGGTGCCGACCTCGCGCGCCACGCGCGTGACTTCCGACGCGAAGCCGCGCAGCTGGTCGACCATCGTGTTGATGGCCTCCTTCAACTGCAAAATTTCTCCGCGCACGTCGACCGTGATCTTGCGCGACAAGTCGCCGTTCGCGACCGCAATCGTGACCTCGGAAATATTGCGCACCTGCGCGGTCAGGTTGTTCGCCATCTGGTTGACCGAGTCGGTCAGGTCCTTCCACGTGCCGGCGACGCCGGGCACCTGCGCCTGGCCGCCGAGCAGTCCGGCCGTGCCGACCTCGCGCGCAACGCGCGTGACTTCGGCGGCGAAGCCGTTGAGCTGGTCGACCATCGTGTTGATCGTTTCTTTCAGCTGCAACACTTCGCCGCGCACATCGACCGTGATCTTGCGCGACAGATCGCCCTTCGCGACCGCGGTCGTCACCTCTGCGATGTTGCGCACCTGCGAAGTCAGGTTCGACGCGAGCGAGTTGACCGAGTCGGTCAAATCCTTCCACGTTCCGGCGACACCGGGCACGATCGCCTGGCCGCCGAGCTTGCCTTCGGTGCCGACCTCGCGCGCGACGCGCGTGACTTCCGAAGCGAAGCCGCGCAGCTGGTCGACCATCGTGTTGATGGCTTCCTTCAATTGCAAAATCTCGCCGCGCACGTCGACCGTGATCTTGCGCGACAGGTCGCCGTTTGCGACCGCGATCGTAACCTCGGCGATGTTGCGCACCTGCGCCGTCAGATTGTTCGCCATCTGGTTGACCGAATCGGTCAGGTCTTTCCACACGCCGGACACGCCCTTGGCTTTCGCCTGGCCGCCGAGCAGGCCGGCGGTGCCGACCTCGATCGCGACGCGCGTGACTTCGGAGCTGAACTCCTTCATCTGCTCGATCATGCGATTGACGATGTTCGCCGAACGCTGGAACTCGCCGAGCAGCGGACGGCCGTCGGCTTCGAGAGGCACGGTGCGCGTCAAGTCGCCTTTGGCCACGCCGGCCATCGCTTCGGTCATCGTTTCGACCGGGCGCACGAGGTCGTCGATCAGTCCGTTGATCGACTGCTCCATCTCCGCCCATGCGCCTTGCCGGTTTGCGGGAATCAGGCGATGGCGCGTGAGGCCCTGCCGTCCGACCTTCTCGCCGGCCAGCGCGAGGTCGCGCGCCAGGCGGCGATTGTGATTGACGATCAGATTGAAACTTTCGGCGAGCTTGCCGTCGACGCCTTCCCAGTGGCGCGGCAGCTGCACGGAAAAATCGCCGTCGCCGACCGCCGCCATCGCGGCGAGCAATTGTTCCATCGGGCCAAGCGCTGGCGCCGGCGCAGGCGGCGGCGAAGGCGGCGCGCTGACAGCGGCGCGACGACGTCGGGGAGCAGTCTGAGACATCTTTATTCCTCGCGACTTGCGCATTGCAGAGCGCAGCATTGTGCGCGCTCTATTCCTCGTTGTGGCGGTTGTTCCAGACCTGACTGCCAGGACAAAGAATGCAACGTGTGCAGTTACAACCAGCCCCCGTGCCACCGAAGATGGCTGAAGGTAGCTGTATTAATGGATTCGTCAGCGGTCCGCAAGGAAACGATGGTCGGCGTCGAACTTCCGTTCAGCCGGCGGCAAGGTTTGTGACCATGGCTGTGTCCGCCAGAACCGGTGCGCATGGCCCGTTCGGTCTCTGACGCACTTCGACTCCGGATTTCTCGTCTGCGCAATTTGCAACCTGCACCAATCGCCGCTCGCAACTTGCACTGCGCGAGAGCGCTACGGATGAGCAAACGCCGCGAATTTCGCGCCGAAGCCCCATGGCACGGTCGTTGCGATGTCCCCGCAACAGCCATTTGGAGGAGCTCCGATGAACCGCAATCTTGACCTGCCGCATGACGGCCAACTCGGCGCGACGAGAGTTGTGGCGGCAATGCCGCTGATGAGCAAGATCGACCTCAAGGAGCAGACAAGCGTGCGCTACTGGTGCCGGATGCTCGGCGCCACCCCATTGGAAATATGCCGTGCGGTGGAAAGCGTCGGCTCGGATCCGGTCGCGGTGCGCGCGCACCTGAAGCGGCGCAAGGATCCGACTCCTGCTGCGCACGCGGCGCGTCCGCCGCGCTTCGCTCACGGTTTCGGCGACGCGCTCGAACCGTCTGCCCGCTGCCGTGGCAATCCTCGGAATGCACCGGCGCACGCGGAATTTTCCGCCGCACGGATTCGTTCCCTGAAATCCCGCCCCGGGACCCGGGGTGAACATTGCCGGCACAGCCTCGCTGCGCGCGGTCGCCGGCACCATCATTCGAAAGAAGGAGCAAAGCATGAAACCCGACACGTATACCTTGAAGGAACTCGTGGAAGTACTCAACGACAGCAAGAAATTCTATGAGGAGGCATCGACCAAGGTCGACCAGCCCGAGCTGCAGCAGTTGTTCACGCGCATGGCGCGCACCAAGGGCGCGATCGCCTCGGACCTGAAGACGCAGATTACTGCGAGCGGCAAGAAAGCGCCCGAAGGTGGCACGGCTGGCGGCACGCTGAAAAAAGCCTTCGGCGAATTTCGCGCCAAGCTGAGCAGTACGCCGGACCGCGAATACATTGCCCAGCTCGAGGATTTCGAAGACCGCATCGTCGATGCGTTCCGCGACGCAGCTGCCGAGTCGGACGATGCCAGCGTGCGCGAGCTGGCCACGAAGTACATGCCCGAGGTCATGCGCGACCATAGCCAGATGAGTGCGCTCAAGCAGCAGATGAAGCACTCCTGATCGCAACGCCAACCACGGAGCAGCCGATGCCGCGCGGAGACAAAGGCGCCTACAGCACCAAGCAGAAGCGCCAGGCCGAACACATCGAGGACAGCTACGAACGCAAGGGTACCTCGAAGAAGGAAGCTGAACGGCGAGCCTGGGCGACCGTCAACAAGGAGACCGGAGGCGGCAAGAAATCCGGCTCCGGGCGCAAGCGCGCTTCGGCGAAGAGGATGTCCGCTCGAAAGCGGGCTTGACCGATTGCGTACATTCCATCGCCGCCGCCTGCAAGGCGGCGGCGATGCGCGCGTCCGCGCAAAGGATATGACATGCACAACCGCGGACGGACAACGCCGCAAATCAGTTGCGCAGCAATTGTCATGGCGCCTGCGTAGCCCTGCGCCGAACTTTGATCGCAAGGAGGTAGTCTCATGCAGCAACGAATTGTTCGAATTGCGTTATTGGCTTGCGCGTTGAGCGCGGCGGCAGCCGTTTCGGCGCAAGCGCCCACGGAGAAACAAGTGCTCGACAACGCCAACACACAGGAACGCACGGACGACGGCGGCCACAATGTGCGCCATGGTCAAAAGCAACGTTTCGCCACCCTGGATCGCGGGCACAAAGGCTACTGAGCAACGACGATGTTTCTGCCGATCCGTTCCTCTCGAAGAACTATGCCAATTGCGATGCCGACCATGACGGCAAACTCACGTGGCCCGAATTGAGGGCATGCACGATCAACAATCCGCCACCGCCCGAGAGACCATGACGCCAATGCGATCTGCGACATCGAACGTCAGCGAAGAATTGGAGGCGCAACGTCCGCAACGCGGCGAAGCGGCAACGTTGCGTCGCCGGCGTTTCGCCGCGCACGCGCCAAACGGACCCGGTCCGGAGGTGCCCGGCAATACTCCGGTGGAGACGCCGCAGGAGACTCCCGACGAATCGCCTTTCGATTCGCCCGAGGAGCATCCCGACTCGGTGCCGCCACAATCGCCGACGAATCCGCCTCCCGAGATGCCCGAGCTGCCGCGTTCCGATCGGCCAGCGTAGAAACAAAAGACTCAGCGAGACCAGAATGCTTTCAGTACGCAGGAATGCTATTCCCGTTCAGAAATCCGCCGCCCACGAAAACGCCGATTCCGGTGTAGCCCGCTTCGGCTTCATCCATCATCGCCTGGCGTGGCAATGCCGGCTCGACGCGACCGGTGATTCGTCGGTGCGCCTGGCGCATGAACACAAGGCGCGCAGCCTGATCCCGGCTGACAGGATCGCGGAAATTCTCGCCGCGACCGGGGACGCGGCGGCAATCGCCGACATCGTCATCGCCGAGTTTCTGCGGCGCGCCGGCCGCCACCTTCCGCATGAGCTCGTGGCCCACATCCGCGGTTTCACGATTGCATGGGTGCGCGACGCGCAACGCCTCGTGCGCCGCCAGCGGCAGCGCGCGGACGCATCGGTGCCGGCGGCACCCGCTCTGACGATGCCCGCGGTCGCCGAGCCAGGCCTGGACTGACTATTCCACAGTTGCACTTTTTCCCGGGCGGGCTTGTCTGCGTCGCTCCCGCTTTCGGCATTGCAGCAGGTGTTAACGCGGCGTGAGCGCGGCGGCTGAAATCGAAGACCGAAATGTCATCGATCGATCGTTAGACTTGCATTGCCAGGTGCAACCGCGACACAGCCGCACCGTGCATTCCAGCACGGTCTTTTGCAGCTGGCAGGTGTAATGTGCGGTTGCTTTGCTGGCACATTACTTGCGCATGTATTGCACAAATGCCTTGGATTCGTCCGAATGCTGTGCCCTGAAACAAGCCGGTCTCGACGGCGCAACCGCGAACGGCAAACCCGCATGAAAAATCACAGCTCACTCAAACGCATCGAACACCCGGCCCTTCCGCAGCCGGCCGCCGCGCGAACGGACGCCGCTCCCGCAGGCGAGCGCGGCGGCATCGGCAGCACGCGCAACCTGTCGCAACTCAGCCAGGAAGCAGACGGACTGCTGACGCGGCTGGCACGCCTGCGCCAGAACCTGGCGGAGATTCGCCAGTCCATGAACGAGGCGAAGGCGCAGTCGACGATGGCCGATGCCAACGAACAACTCGCGCTCGTCGCCCTGCACGCCGAAAGCGTCGCCGAAACCGCTGTCAGCGAACTCGGCGAATTGGCGCGCTCGGGTCAGCGCGATCCCCTGACCAACCTGCCGAACCGCATGCTGATGCTGGACCGGCTCGAAAATGCGATCGCGACGGCGCGACGGCATGAAACGCGGATCGCCGTACTTTTTATCGACCTCGACAATTTCAAGCGCATCAACGACACGCTCGGTCACGAGATAGGCGACGAGGCGTTGAAGCTGGCGGCGCGGCGCCTGCAATCCGCCGTGCGCGACTCCGACACGGTCAGCCGCCACGGCGGCGAGGAATTCCTCGTGCTGCTGCCGGACATCTCGCAGGCGGCCGACGCAGCATCGATCGCACAGAAGCTGCTGGCTGCGCTCGCTGCGCCGGCGCGTGCCGGGGTGCATCGGCTTCACCTGTCAGCGAGCGTCGGCATCACGATCTATCCGGAGGATGCCGAGGACGCGCAGACGCTGATCAGCCGAGCCGACGCGGCGATGTACCGCTCGAAGCGGCGTGGTCCGGGTGGATTCGAGTTCTATGCGCAGAAGCTTTCGATGACCCGCCGCGCGAATCAAGCCTGATCTGATCCAAGCTCGATCAAGCCCGATCCAATCGAGCCCGATCCAATCAAACCTGATCCAGTCAAACCTGATCCAGTCAAGCCGTCTGGTCGATGATTGGTGAGTCGTCGCGGCCTGCGGAAAACAAAGATCGTTCATGCGCCGGCCGGGGATCGTCCATGATCCCGGCCGAGACGAAGTGCACCCGGATCGCAGGGGCAGATAAATCTCATTTTGCAATCTGGCGCATTGCCGGGAATGCAACTTGCAATGCCAGGCGCTCGCCTTGGGGCTCCTCGAGAGCTAACACGTTCCTAGAAGGAGCGGAGCAATCAGGGCGCCTTGATCACGCGCTCGTCCGCCTCGGAGACTGGCTGCGCGGCGTCGATCGATTCGGCGGCGGGATCCCGATTCTGTTCGACCTCCAGACGTTGCGCCTTGCGCAGCGCATGCCGGGCTACACCGCCGCGCCGGCCAATGCTGGCCATGTGCATGCGGTTGCCGCTTACGGCTTCTCCGCCCTTGCGCCCCGCGCTACGCGCTTCTTCGGGCGAGAACCTGTGCGCCGTGCCGAGGGCCTGCGCGGCTAGCCCGCCGCGACGTGCGATTTCTTGTTGCTTCTTCCGGTCCATCGCGGCGAAGCCGCGCGCGCCGGCCGCGCGCGGGATGATTGGCTGAATGGTCATAAAGACACCTCTTTTGGTTGGGAACTCGCATCCGAAATGGCAACCGGTCAGCGAGCATTGGTTTTTTGCTGCGCAAGCAGGAGAGCAATGGTTGTGCCACCCGGCAACGATGTTTGCGGTGGTGGCATCGGAACTGCAGAAGCACCTGGAAAATTCAGCCTTGCCTGAGCGGCAACGATGTTCGGTCGGTTCATGTTTCGTTCCATGTTCAATGCTGATATTGCGAAACAGGAGTTGCGTTCGAGACGAAGCATTCGGCCGGCAATGACCGGACCTCGATTTCGCGCCGGCATTGCGGTGACGAGGTCGAGCGGGGATTCCGCTGAAGACGCTGGACAGATCATCGCGGCAACGATCACCGCGCTGGAGGCGCTCGGCCTCGCGGCCAACACGATCGAGGACAAGGCTTCTGCGCAACTGGAAACGCGAACACATTGAAGTCGCCGCGGACAGCGAATCCGTGAGGAGGCGCCAGAGGACGTAAGATCGGCAAATGATTCGGTGCTGCCAGCCTTTTCCTGGAGTAAGTATTCGGTGAGCAACGCAAAGCACGCGCTGTGGACCATCACGCTCGCCTTGGTGGCGCTGGTACTGATCGGCAACGCGCTGCTTTCCAACTACAACGCCCGCGAGCTCGTTGCAGGCGGCGAGGCCAGCGCGCGTTCGCGCGACACGATCTATGCGATCGACGACCTGTTGTCCGAACTCGTCGAGGCAGAAACCGGCCAGCGCGGCTATCTGCTGACGCAAAAGACTTCCTACCTGGAACCCTATCGCGCGGCCACTGCGGCGATCGACACCAAGATCGCTGTGCTGAAACCGCTGCTCGCTGACGAGCCGGAACAACTGCAGAGGCTCAGCGCGCTGGAACAGCTTGTCGCCGACAAGGTCGGTGAGCTGCGCCGCTCGATAGAGCTGATCGATGCCGGCGACGCCGCGGCGGCAATGTCGCTGGTAGCGACCGATTCGGGCATGTTGACGATGCGCGCGATCCGGCAACTCGTCGACGGCATGCGCGAGACCGAGAGAAAACGGCAGGCCTTGCGCGACGCGCGCGAAATCGAGCTGTACTCCGCGTCCGTGTATTCGCGTTTCCTCGGCATGGCCCTCGGCCTGCTGTTGATCGGGCTGGCCGCTGCGTTGCTGCGCCGCGACCTGCTCGCGCGCAATCGCGCCGCGCGCGAGCTGCACGTGCAGCGCGAATGGCTGAGCACCACGCTTCGCAGTATCGGTGACGGTGTCATCGTCACCGATCCGCAGAGCCGAATCGTCCTGCTCAATCCGATTGCAGAGGCGCTCACCGGATGGACGCAGCAGGAGGCGTTGGGCAAGCCGCTGCTCGGAAGTGTTCGACGCGATCGAAGAAGCCACGCGCCAGCCAGTCCCGAGACCCGGTCGCCCGCGCCATTGCCGAAGGCAGGATCAGCGGACTTCGCCAACCATACCCTGCTGCGCGCGCGCGACGGCCGCGAGTACGTCGATCGAAGACAACGCGGCTCCGATCGCCGAGGCCGGCGGAGCCATCCAGGGAGCCGTTATCGTGTTCCGCGACGCTCACCGAGCGGCGCAACGCCGAGCTCGCGCTGGCCGTGGCCGCCGAGGAGATTTCCCAGCGCGCGCGTGCCGCGCTAGCCAGCGAGCAAACCCTGAAGACGATTCTCGAAAACGCGCCGATCGGCATCTCCATGACCGGGCCGGGACCGGACTTCGCGATGGTGGCGATGAGCAGCCAGATGCGCGACTGGCTCGGCCCGGGCGAAAACAGGCCTTCGCGCGAACTCTACCGGAAGCTGCTGCCGGATGGCACGATTCCCGCGCCATCGAGGTTGCCGCTGTACCGGGCAATGAATGAAGGCACCGTCGTCCGCGACGAAGCCTGGGTCGTCGCTCGGCCCGGGCGGCGGCCGCTCACGGTCATCGTCAATGTCGCTCCGGTCCGCAATGCCGACGGCGACATCATCGGCGCGGTCCACAGCTGGGTCGACACAACCGAGCAGCAGCGCCTCGACCGGGCATTGCAGGTCACGCAATCGCGCCTGCGCGTGCTTGTCGAGGCCGGACGTTATCGGACTGATGCTGAGTTTCGATCGCGACGGCAATGTCGCCCAGGCCAACGGCGCATTGCTGAAAATGCTGGATTTCACCGAAGAGGACCTGGCCGAGGGCAGGATCAATCTGGTTGCCCAGACGCCGGCCGAGTATCGCCAGATCGACGTCGCTGGCTTTCGCCCAGGTGGCGACGGCCGGCGCCTGCGCGCCGTACGAAAAGGAATTCATCCGTCGCAACGGCGAGCGCGTCTCGGTCGTCGTCGGCTATGCGCGCGTATTCGCCAGCGCCGACGAATATGTCGGCTTCGCGCTCGACGTCACCGAGCGCAAGCTGCTCGAACAGCAACTGCGGCAACAAGCCGACCAGTTGCTGCTCGCCGACCGGCGCAAGGACGAATTCCTGGCGATGCTGGCGCACGAACTGCGCAATCCGCTGGCGCCCCTGCGCAACGCGCTGTATCTGCTCGAGGCCGACAAGCAGGGGCAATCGTCGACGGTCGATTCGGTGCTGCCAACGATGCGCCGGCAGATCGACCAGCTCGTGCGCATGGTCGACGACCTGCTCGATGCGGCGCGCATCTCGCAGAACAAGATCCTGGTGGAGAAAGACCGTCGTCGACCTCAAGCCGATCCTGCGCGCCGCAATCGAGACGGTGCAGCCGCTGATCAACGCGCGCGGCCACCGCCTCGATCTCCAGATCGATCCGCGGCCGATGTATGTCGAAGGCGACAGCGCCCGCCTGATCCAGACATTCGCGAACATATTGCATAATGCGGCAAAATATACACCCGACCACGGCTACATCAGCGTCACCGCCGCCCCGGAACAATCGCGAGGCCAGGATAAGCGTGCGCGACAGCGGCCAGGGCATCGGGCCGGAACTGCTGCCGCGCGTGTTCGAACCGTTCACCCAGGCCGACCAGTCGCTGGCGCGTTCCGCCGGCGGCCTCGGCGTCGGCCTTGCGCTGGTCCGCAGGGTCACCGAGACTGCACGGCGGCGACGTGCGGGCGGTCAGTGCCGGCCACGGGCAAAGGCAGCGAATTCGTGGTTCGCCTGCCGCTGGTCGAGGCGCCGGCGGAATCGCCGCTATACCGACCGGTGTGCGCCGGCCGCAGGGGCCCTTCAGAATCCCTGCGCGTGCTCGTCGCCGACGACAATCGCGATCTCGTCGCCAGCACGTCGGCATTGCTGGACCTGTGGGGACACCAGTCGCACACCGTGCACAGCGGCAATGATGTGCTCGCGGCGGCGCTGGCGTTTCGACCCGATGTGATCCTGCTCGACATCGGTCTGCCGGAAATCGACGGCTTTGAACTGGCGCGGCAGATCCGCGCCGAAAACGCGCTCGATCGCGTCCGCCTGGTGGCGATGACCGGCTACGGCCAGGAGAGCGATCGCGCGCGCGGGCGCGATGCCGGTTTCGACACGCATCTGGTAAAGCCCGTCCACGCCGACCTGCTCAAGGCGACGATAGAACAGCGCTGATCGAGGGCAGCCCCTGGGGGAAGCTGGAACCGCCGGGTTGCATGCACGTGCCAAAATACTGACGTCATTCCCGCGAAAGCGGGAATCCATCTTGATCTGCGCGGTTTTATCAGCTCTGCAAGAAGTGCAAAATGGATTCCCGCTTTCGCGGGAATGACGGCTCTAGATGGTTGTGCGCGCGACCTGCTCTGGCAGACGACAAGCTGCTGCTAACTCCGGAAAGCGCCGCGCGCCTCCACTTGTCAGTCAGGCGAGCGGCAAACGCAACGTGGCGCGTGTGCCGTGCCCTTCGTTTTCATCGATCGACAGGCTGCCGCCATGGGCGCTCGCGGATCTCCGCCGCGAGCGTGAGGCCCAGGCCGTTGTGACCCTCGTCGCGGCGAGTCGTGAAGAACGGCTCGGCGATGCGCGCGCGGATGTTGACCGGGATGCCGGAACCATCGTCGGCAACCACCATGACCACGCCATCGGCATCGCGCCGCGCCTGGATCGTGATCGATCCGGCGCCCGCTTCGGCCGCGTTGTGGATGAGACCAGACAGGACCCGCTGCATGCCGACCCGGTCGACGACAATCGAGGCGTCGTCGGCATCGGCCTTCAGCGTCGGCTTTGCACCCGAACGCTCCTGGACGTATGCGGCCGTTGCGCCATCGATGAGGTCGGCAACTTTTACCGTCTCGCGTTCGCGCGCCGTCATGCACGCGCCGAATCGTTCGAAGCCACGAACCATCCGGCCATAGCGGCCACAGTCGCTGAGCATGCGCTTGATCGTCTCGTCGGCGCGGGCGACGTCGGAGCGTTCGAGCAGCAGCTTGACGAGTTCCGCATTCATCGAAATCGCGTTGATCTGGCCGGCTATCTCATGAGCGGCAGCGCGCACGAATGTGCCCACGTCGAATTCCGTGCCGTGGGATCGCGTCGGCGCAGCAGTACGATTCATCAGGCGTCTCCCGGAAACAGTCGTTGTTCTTTGGTCGGCAATCGAACAGTATACCGCGACCGCAGGCCGGCACTTTCACTGCACCGGATTTTTCAGGCGAATCCGCCGGAGTGGGAGGGACGGCTACTTGCCGGGCAGTTCCGCGATGCTGTCGAGGTCCTGGCGCAGCGAATCGTATCCGGCCCATGGATCAGCACGCATGCGCTTGAGGCGCGCCGGCACGTTGCGGATATTGAACGCATCGCCGCTCTTGATCGTCTTGAGTTCGGTCCAGCGCAGGGGAACGGCAACGGGCGCCCCGGGCGCGCGCGCAGCGAATACGAGGCGACGCTCGTGGCTCCGCGAGTGTTGCGCAGATAGTCGATGAAGATTTTTCCGTCGCGTCGCTGCTTGCTCGCCACGGCGAGGAACTCTCCGGGGCGCACGGCGGCGAAACTTTCGGCGACCGCATGCGCGAACTTCTTCGCCTTGTCCCACTTTGCCGCGGGACGCAACGGCACGACGACGTGCAGGCCCTTGCCTCCGGTCGTGCGCACGAACGACTTCAGGCCGGCCTTGCCGAGCAGATCGCGCACGTCGATCGCGGCCGCAACGACGCGCGCCCAGGCGATTTCGGGCGCGGGGTCCAGGTCGAACACCAGATATTGCGCATGTTCGGGATCGGCCGCGGTCGCTCCCCAGGGATGAAACTCCAGGGCGTTGAACTGCACGAGTTCGAACACGGCGTCGGCATCATCGACGTATACGTAGTCGCCGGTACTGCCGCTTTCTTCCTTGAGCGGAACAGTGCTGACGTGCTTCAAGCCGGACGTCAGATGCTTCTGGAAGAAGCACTCTCCGGAGATTCCGGCCGGGCAGCGGATCACCGACAAGGGGCGGCCCTTGATGCCGGCAAGCAAGCGCGGCAGCACTTGCCGGTAGTACTCGGCGACGTCGAGCTTGGTAATTCCATCGGCGGGAAAGACGACACGCTCGGGGTGGGTCAGCGTGACAGCGCCGAAGATGTTCTTGAGCGGTTTTCGTGGGGCCACCGGAATTGGCGCGTTCGCGCCCTTGAGCGGCGTACCGGAATTCGGGGACTTGCTTTTCTTCGTCGCTGTGATCTTCGTCGCCATGGTGGTTCCTGTGTGCGGCCTGCTGCCACAAGCCTCGCGGATGCCCCGATAGTATACTTCTGCAATCACCAACGGATTCGCGCTGTTGCCTTGCATCGGTTTGACGGCCGGCGGCTCTCCCGACGGGAAACGCTGCAGCCGCAGGAACTTGTCCCCTTGTATCGTTTTACACATCGCAAGACCTGTGCCAGTGGCGGCGGCGAGGACAGGCAGCCTGGTTTGGGGCGCGCGGTCGCAGTTTCCCCGACTGCCTCCAGCACAGCTGGTGTTTTGCACGAAGGTTCTTGTTCCTGCTCGAGGGCGCAGCAACCTTTGCAAGAATTGGCACGCTGCGTGCGTCTTCCCGGCTCCCGGAAACAGGAGCACTCGTGCTGCGATGGACTTGAAGAGCGGATATCCGTTTTGGACCGTGAAGAACGGGTTGCCCGCGGCCTTCCCGCCGCTCCTCGAAGACATCAGTTGCGATGTCGCCGTGATCGGCGCCGGCATCAGCGGCGCCTTGATCGCGCATTCGCTGGCCGACGCCGGGCTCGACGTCGCCGTGCTCGACAAGCGCGACGTCGGCTGGGGCAGCACGTCGGCCAGCACAGCGCTTGCTGCAATACGAGATCGATACCGAGCTCGTTGCGCTCGCCGTTTCCATCGGCGAGCCGGCCGCGGTCGCCGCGTACCGCGCCTGCGAAGGCGCCATTGCGGTGCTGCGCGATCTTGCGGCGCAGGCCGGCCACTGCGGGTTCGCGCGAAAGAAGAGCCTGTATCTGGCCAGCAGCAAGCGCCACGAGCAGCGATTGCGCGGCGAGTGCGCGCTGCGGCGCAAGCACGGTTTCGCCGTTACCGCCGTCGAGCGCGCGCAGTTGCGTTCGCGCTTCGGACTCGACGCGCCTGTCGCGCTGCTGACGCAAGTCGCGGCGCAAGTCGATCCGTACCGATTGACGTATTCGATCCTGCGCAATCTGCGCAACCGCGGTGTCCGCGTCTTCGACCGCACCAATGTCCTCGGCTGGCGGGCTACGTCCCGCGGTCTGCGCTTGAACCTCGAACGCGCTGTTGCCGTGCGCTGCCGGCATCTCGTTGTCGCCGCCGGATACGAGACGCAGCAATACCTGGGCGCCAAAGTTGCCGCGAACCACAGCAGCTACGCGCTGGCCACTGAGCCGGTCGCGAGCGGACTCGGGCCGCTGCGCGGCCTGCTGTTGTGGGAATCGGCCCGACCGTACCTGTATCTGCGCAGCACGCCCGACAACCGCATCATCGTCGGCGGCGAAGACGATACGCTCGACCTGCCGGCGAGGCGCGACGACGCCGTGCCGCGCAAGGCAGCCGTGCTGATGCGCAAGCTGGCGAAGCTGCTCCCGGGCAAGGAGCTCGAAGCCAGTTACGCCTGGGCCGGCACGTTTGCCGAAACGCGCGATGGCCTGCCGTTCTTCGGTCCGCACGAGCAGCACGGCCCGCGCGTGCACTTTGCGATGGCCTACGGCGGCAACGGCATCGTTTTCAGCGTCATCGGCGCGGACATATTGCGCGCACAAATCCTGCGCAAGGCGCATCCGCTCAAGCGGCTTTTCTCATTCGAGCGTTTGTGATGCGCAGGCACGCGCACGCGAATGCGATCGCCGGCTAACTCACCGGGCGCGTCGGCATCTCGAACACGAATACCGAACCGCCGCCCTGGCGCGGTTCGTAGGCGAGGCTGCCGTGCATGGCTTCGGCGAGCTGCTTGGCGATCGACAGGCCCAGGCCTGTCGACGACTCCCCGGATGTCGGCGTTGCGCTCAAGCGCGTGTAGCGCTGGAACAG
Source organism: uncultured Gammaproteobacteria bacterium (assembly GCA_963766595.1). Lineage (GTDB taxonomy): Bacteria > Pseudomonadota > Gammaproteobacteria > Xanthomonadales > Rhodanobacteraceae > Rudaea. The sequence continues at coordinate 510,454 of CAVYAZ010000017.1, read as the reverse complement.
TCTCTGGCGATCGGCGGCGTCGATGCCGGGACCGCGATCGAGCACGCGAACGCGCACGCTGCCCGGATTGCCCTCTTCCGTTGCCACGTCCACGCGAGTGCCCGGCGGCGCAAACTTGACCGCGTTGCTGAGCAGGTTTTCGACCACCCGCTCGGCCGCCAGCGCATCGCCGAAAGCTTCGAGCGCACTGCCGGGACCGAGCTTCACGCGTATCTTTTTCTCGCTCCCGGACAGGTCGAAGCGCGCGACCAGCAGGCGCACGACTTCACGCAGGTCGAACGGCCCGAAAGCATCCAGTGACACCATGCTGGCGGCCGCGTTGCGGGTCAGGAAATCGTCGATGAAGAAAAGCGTGCGGTCGGTCGAGTCGACCAGCGCATTGAGCAGGTCCTGCATGCGCTCTTCGCGCAGCGCGGGCTCCTCGAGCAGCATCTGCACGCTGAAGCGTATCGAGGCGAGAGGGCTCTTCAGATCATGCGCGACCATCGCCGTCAGTGCGTCGCAGTCGCGCGCCTTGGACACGAGCCGATCGCGCGAGAATTTCAGCTCCAGGTGCGTGCGAACACGCTGCAGCAGTTCGGCGACGCGCACCGGTTTGGCCAGGAAGTCGACGGCGCCGGCCTCGAAACATTCGACTAGGCCTTCTTCATCGGCGATGCCGGTGATGAAGATGACCGGAATCGCGGCAAGCTCCGGGGTTTCGCGAAAGCGACGGCACAGAGTCACGCCATCCATGCCCGGCATCTTCAGGTCGAACAGCGCAAGATCCGGCTTGCGGAACATGCACAACTCCAGCGCCTGTTCGCCGCTCAGGGCCGGCAGCACATCGTAGCCCTGATCGCCGAGAAACGCGCTGATCACTTCCACGTTGATCTGCTCGTCGTCGACCACCACGACCAGCGGCGCACGCCGTTGCTTGCCGGACGGTACCGGCGTATTGAACTTGGCCATACCCCCCCATTATGCCGAACAAGAATCCCCCCCACATTCCTGAGTAGGGAATTCGAAAAGCGCTCGGCCAAAGGCCATCTGCCGAGAGATAAGCGCAGTTCAACAGGTCAGCGACCCCTGTATAGCACACTGTGGTTCCGGACTTCTTAACCGGGTTCCCACTTCGGGCCGCCTACGGCGACGCCGGATGCGACGTATCACCGAATGCGGGAAGCTTGAAGTGCACGGTGGCCCCGCGAGCGGCGTTCCTCGTCGCCCAGATCGTGCCGCGATGCGTGTGGATGATCGACACGCAGACCGCCAGACCGAGTCCGATACCGCTGGCTTTGGTCGTGACGAACGGGGAAAAGATGCGCTCGATATCTTCCTCCGGAATGCCGCGGCCGACATCCGCGACTGAAACCTGCACGCCGCCGTTGTCGGCCGCATGCGTATGCAGCGTTATTTCGCGGCCGACGCTGACGTCCGCCATCGCGTCGGCGCCGTTCATGACCAGATTGAGCAGAACCTGCTGAAGCTGGACGCGGTCGCCCTCGCTCGGCGGCAGGTCCGGATGGAGTTCGAGAACCACGTCGACATTGCGATTGAGCAGATCGCTGCGAATGATGCGCAGCACGTCGAGCACAACGTCGTTCATGTCCAGGCGGCGGTGATCCGCGCGATCCTTGCGCAGCATCGCCCGCAGCCTGCGGATGACCTCACCCGCGCGCTTGTCGTTTTCGACGATGTTGGCAAGGCTGTCGCGGACTTCGTCGAGATTCGGCGGCGAATGCGCCAGGAAACGGACCGCCGCCTGCGCGTTGCTCAGAATCGCGGTCAACGGCTGGTTCAGCTCGTGCGCCAGCGAGCCGGACAGTTCGGCCAGCAGCACCACGCGCGACAGGTGCGCCAGTTCGTCGCGCTGCAATGCCGATTCGCGGTCGGCGCGCTTGCGTTCGCTGATATCCATTATGGAGACGAGCACGGACAGGCCGGCATCGCCGTGAATCGGACTCAGCGCGATTTCGACCGGCACCTCCGAGCCGTCCTTGCGCCGAGCGAACAACTCGCGTCCGGCGCCCATCGCGCTGGCGGTGGCGTGCGCTACGTATGCGGCGCGCTCGTCGCGGTGGCGGTCGCGATAGCGGCTCGGCACGAGGGCATCGACGTGCATGCCGGCCATTTCTTCACGCGTAAAGCCGAATACGACTTCGGCCTGCCGGTTGACGAGCGTGATCAGACCTTCCTCGTTCACCATGAGCAGCGCGGTCGGCGACATCTCGACGACGTGGCGCAGACGCTCCTCGGCCTCTCGGCGTTCGGTGATTTCGCTGACGATGCCGCGCATGCGCAGTGGCGTGCGCCTTTCGTCGAAGTGCTTCTCGTCGAACTCCACCTGACCGCGGACCATAATCCATCGGGTCCGGCCGTCCGTGCCTATGATGCGGTACTCGGTGGCGAATTCGCCGTCCCCGTGTATCGCCGCCGCGACCGCGCTCTGCAGAATTTCGCCATCACCAGGATGCAGACGCTTGTAGAAACGCTCGCGATCCCATTCTTCGTCCGGTCCGAATCCAAGCAACCGCATGCCGGTTTCCGACACCCACGAGTCCTCGTGAACGAGATCACGACTCCACAACCCGATCCCGGCGCCGCGAACCGCCATGTCCATCCGCTGCTCGGTTTCGCGCAGATGGGCTTCCGAAGCGCTCAGGTTTTTTGCCAGCTGCACGGCCCGCAGGATGTCGCCACCGAGTTCATAACTCATCACCAGCAGTACGGCCAGGAACGCCGGATTTACTGTCAGCGGCGCGTTCAGTCTGCCACTGACGACAGCAACCGACCACGCCGAGGAAAGCAGCAGGAAGCCGATCATGCTGCCGCATATGAGTATGACCCTGCGCCTGTATTCCCCGGTGGTGTGCCGGATGCCGGACACCAGCGCATCGACCAGGAACACCGCCAGCAACACGACGGCAGCCTGTCCCAGGGCCATCCATGGATTCGGCACGCCGACTGGCGCCGCCACGAATCCACCGCCCCAGATCGGGACCTGCCGCAGCGCCGTGATCTCGATGAAGTTGAGATTCTCGCCGGACAGAAAATCAGGCAACAGGCACAACAGGCGCACGACGCAGACGAGCACGCCGAGCCAGAGCCTGCCGACTTGCAGGTTCAGCCACACGAAAGCGACGATGCCGATCATCATGCAGGCGAACGGCACGTGTGCCCAGCGCAACAGGACGCTGTAGATTTCGGCCGTCGGCGCGGTCATCATCAGCAGTTCGAAAATTGCCAGCGCCGCCACGGAGGCTCCGGTGACGGCAAACATCAGATGCGCGGTCTGGTGCCCCTGCTTGAACCAGACGAGCAGGTGGATGAGCGCAAGCGTGAGGCTGGCCGCCCCCATCATCGGCCAGACGATATCGATCCAGTTCATTTCCCCCCGCGGCCCTCGACTACCGGTCCTGGCGTCGAGTCTAGCGCAAATGCCCCCCTGCCCAGCCGCTTCGACGCGGGCGCCCCGGATTGGCGATACCGATGGCGAGGCCGACTATCGGCCGAGTGAAAAACCGGTGGCCCAATTGATCGCGTCGAGCAGCGCCTGGTCGTCTACGGGCTTACGCAGGAACATCTTCGCACCGAGGTCGCGCACCATCGCCCGGGTCATCTCGTCGTCGCGGGCCGAGATAACGATGACGGGGAGGCGGCTGCCAAGCTGCTTGAGCCGCGCGAGAACGTGGTGGCCGGTTACACGGGGCATGGTCAGGTCTAGCAGGATGCAGCCCTCTTCTCCGTCGACCAGATCATCGAGGAAGCATTCCGCCGACGCGTACGGGCGAGCGTTGACGCCGACCGAGCGTATCAGCCGGGCAAAGCCGAAGCGCACATCATCGTCATCGTCGACGATGTAGATGGCCAGGCTTCTGTCGTCCACCTTGCTCACGCTGAGACTTCTCGATGCATCTTTCAAGCCCTCCTAGCCGCTTGCCGACGCTATCGCGCCGCTGCCAGCCGTGAAATGGGACCTTGATCCCATCGTTCGGCCTGCGGACGACAGGACCTGCATCACGAATGGGTTCCCGGACCGCCATCCAGCATCCATGCCGGTGCATCGCCGTGAACCGAACTTTTTTCCGACCGATTTTCCGAAGGTACCCGGCCGATCCGCCGGCGCGCACGGCCCCAGCCGCGTCAGCATGATCAGCGCGGCCACGCAACCGCGCAATGGGACCTTGGTACCGTACGAACCGGCGTGCCGCCATCCCAACTTTGCGGGTGCCTTCGGCGGCGGCATCAGCGAGGAAGCCCTGCCTCCGCAGTTGCGCCGCGCTAACGCGTCAGAAACGCGAAGCGGACAGATCGGCGACGAACTGCTCGGGCGTCTTGCGGAAAGTCCTGGCGCCAAGGTCCAACGCGTCGCGTTGCAGCCGCAGGCGCCGGTCATCGAGCCGCGACAGAACGGGCCCGGTGCCGGGCTCTGCCGAAAAATTGCGCTCTATCTCATGACGTAATTCGGTCAGGTCGTGATCGTCGCCGAGGCGCGCGGCGATGTCCGCGGACTGCTGGATGACCCTTTTCAACGGCTGGACTCCGGCGTCGGACAGGGCGCCGGCTGCCGCATGCAGGTACTTCGTCTGCTTGCGCCATTCGTGAAGTGTCTCGGGCGTTCGTTTGGCCGACGCGCGCTCGAGCGACCTGCGCCCATTGCGGTATATCTTGCGCAAGCCGGCCAGCAGCTCCAACGCGTCGGCGCGTCGGGGAGGATCGCGGAGCATGCGCTGACTGCACGCCTTCACGAGTCGCGCGCATCGGCGCCGCGCTGCCACTCCGGCAAATGCGCTGCGCACGGCATCGAGGCGTTGCTCCAGGTTTCGACGCAACGCGGATATTGCGGCTGCACCGGCAGCGTCCTTCATCCGCGACTTGCCGACCAGCTCCGCCGCCACGAGGAGTGATCTGGCGTCACGCAGCGGCGAAAGGCAGCGGGCAGCATCGCGCAGCGCGCGGTTCTCGCGATCGTAGACTGCGGAGGCCAGCGCCGGCCGCATGAGGCGCAACGCGGCACGCGCGCGTTTGAGCGCCTTGCGTGCTGCGTGCACGCGCGCGTCGATCTTGCCGGTCTCGGCGAGACAGTCCAGCGCCCTGGCAAGATTCGCACGCAGCAAGGCGGCTGCCGGATCGGGACGCTGACGTTTCATCGTGGTCGATGGACCATAGCCGGACGGTCATCCGCGAAACTTGCGAAAGAAGGCTGCGCATCGCCGTAGAGCGCGCTGATGGAATCGGGCAATCGCCATCGAGAACGTGAAGGTGATGATCAGGCCACGGCGGTCAGCGTCGCAATTTTTCCCGCAATGCCGTACTCACGCCCGTCCTGCTGCCGCCGCGCCGCCGTCGTTGCACCGTGCTCGTGCACGACGATAGCACGCCATACGAATCGCAAGGATCAAAAAGGGATGCTACGGGAAGCCGCCGCGCCTCCGCGTCAGGGTTTGGTCGTGCCGACTGTCCTGGCCAGATCAAGCTCCTTACGCAACGCCTTGGCCCAGCCCCTGGCCGCGTCGCGCGCTTCGGCCGCGTTGTCGACGCTCGTGATGCGCTGCGGACGGAACGATTCGCGCGCTTGCGCGCGATCGAAAATGCGCATGACGATGGCGCCGCTGACCGAATCGCGCAGTGCCGCGACCAGCGTCATCTCGCCGGCGGACACGGCAAACGTCGTTACCCTGCCTGCCGACTGGATGTCGGGCGCGGCGACGTCCAGATCGATGATCGACATTTCCACGTCGAGCACGTCGCTGCCGGGCGCGTCGACGAGCTTGTATCCGCCATCGCTCAGCTGCCTGACGACTTCCTCGCGCACGACTGTCGACAGATTGTCCTTGATGCGCTGCGAATCGCTGGCCTTGATCGGTGTGCGCGAGCCAGGCGCCGATTGTTTCTCCCAGTCGCGCCGGAATGCGACCGCTATCGGTCCGAGCATTACCGCGGTGTAGCCACCGAGGGTCGCGCCCGGCTTCGCATAAACCACGTCGAGGCCCTTCACGGCGACTTTGCTCAAGCCCTCCTCGCTCCACACTGTGGCCGCGGCACGCCTGTTCTTGGGTATCTCGCTGGCTGGCGCCTGCGCGAACGATGTGCAGACTCCGCCAACCGCCAACAACCACGCAATCGCCAACCGTTTCATGGCGCTCCTGTTTTCAAGGGCGGCGTAACCTGTGTGTGCACAGCTTGGCACAGCGCGCCGCGAATGTTTCGGTGGATCTTGTCCGCCGCTCAGTTTCGCCCATTGGGCCAGCCATGGCGCAGGCAGCGGCTGCCGGTCCAGCGCGCAGCGGCGACCACTCTCCTTGGAAGACTACGAGGCGCTATTTGGCGTTGATGCCCTTGGCCTTGTCGAGCGCCAGCCGCAGCCGCTTGGCCCATTGGCTGGCAGCGGAACGCGCTTCCGCTTCGTTATCGGCCCGGGTGATGTGCTCCGGATTGGTATATTCGGTTGCCTTGAAATTCTCGAACGCACGCGCGATGGCATCGCCGGATGCGGAATCGCTCAACTGGATGACCAGCGACATCTCGCCAGCGGTCACTGCGTAGAAATCCTTGCCGCCCTGCCCGCTCAGATTGGCAGGCGCCCTTACGTACAGGTTCACGATCGCCGCCTCAACGCCAAGCACGTCATCCCCTGGCGCCGTGACGAGTTGGTAGCCGCCTGCGTTCAATTCCTTGACGAGCTCTTCTTGCACGAGTTTTGCCAGCTTCTCCCGGATGCGCTGCTGATCGCTGGAGCTGATCTGACGATTGGTCCCGACCTTCATGGTCGAGGCCCAGTCCTTGTGGAACGAAACCGAAACCGGCGCCAGCATGACTTTGGTGTAACCAGCGAGTGTCGCGCCCGGCTTTGCATAGACGACGTCGAGTCCTTGAACCTGGATTTTTTGCAGCCCGCCCTCTGACCAGACGCTGCTTTCCTGCGCTGCCGCGAAGGGTGCGCACAGGAGTGCCGATGCCAACAACAACCCGATCGAAAACTGCTTCATGATGATCCTCCCTTGGTTGTCGATCGTTACAAGGACGTGCCTGTGGCCGCTGCCGTTGCAAGCGCCGGCATAGCCCACGTGCCCGACACCGAATCCTGCAAGGATCCGGGCCGCGCTCAGGTCGCGTCGCCATCTATGCTGACATGTCCGCAAGTTGCCCGAGCGCAAATACCGTCAGACTTTTAGCATATCCATCGGCACGGACGCTGTCACCGGTCGCGCACTCGACAAATTCGCGATAGCCCGGAATTCCTCGAGCGCCGGTGCAGCATGTGCCTGACGATGGATCGTCGATCAATGCGACGCCAAGACCCGGCGTCCGCGCGGGAAAACCACATCCCGAATCCGAACGCCGGCCGCGTCTAGGAAAGCCGACGACACTATTTACCCGGAGCGGCCGCTGCGCACCATGGGACCTTGTGCCTATTGCCACGCGCCGGCTCGGGAGGACAATCGGCGCATACTTCGCCAGTTTTCTGCACGCCGGCCAGGGATAGGCGTATGAACCTGTACGAACCTGCGCCCTCCGCGCATGCTTGGATTTGCGTGGCTTTGGCCATCCTGTTTCCGGCCCGCTCAACGAGAGAGGCGAAAAATGGTCGACAAGATCGTTGGTCAGGCAGTCGCAAAGGCGCGCGAGAAACCGTTCTTCTGGCTGTTCGTCTTCATCATGGCTGTGCTGCTGTTCACGCCATTGATGATCGGCAATCGCTTCATGTGGCTGGTGTTGAACGTCGTCTACCTGCGCGCGCTCTGGGTCAACCTGTCGGAAGGCGGCATGCGCAAGGAAACCAAATTCATCCTGTGGGGATTCTGGGCCGCAGCCCTCGGCCTGAAACTTGCCGCGCCGGAATCGATCGAGGGCAACGTCTTGTATATGGCATCGCGCCTGTGCACGGTCGTCGTGCTTGGGGCATGCGTCGTCCTGACGATACGCCATGTGCTGCGCGAAACCGAGGTGACGATCGACTCGATTTTCGCGGCGATTGTCGCGTACGTGTTCGCGGCGCTCGCGTTTGCCGCTGCCTATTCAGCGCTGTATGTGATCGCGCCGGCGAGCTTCCATTTTCCGGAGGCGGTAACGACAACGGAGAACGCAGCGGTCGACTTGCAAACCACTTACTTCAGCTTCGTCACGATCGCGACCCTGGGCTACGGCGACATTACCCCGCACCTGCCGTTTTCGCAGATGCTGGTCGTCTGCGAAGCGATGTTCGGCCAGTTCTACGTCGCGGTCGTGCTCGCGTGGCTGGTCAGCATGTACGCGAGCCAGCCGAAGAACTGAGCCCGCATCACAACCACTCAGGCCAGACGAAAGGCCGGCGGCTTCCGCCGGCCGCGCGTGCTCCGTCCGCCGGGACTTTCGCGCCCTCAGGTTTCGTCGGCAATAAACCTGTAGGCGACCGCGCCGATCACCGCGCCGACAATCGGCGCAAGCCAGAACAGCCAGAGTTCGGCGATAGCCCAATCTCCAACGAACACTGCCACACCGGTGCTGCGCGCCGGGTTGACCGAGGTGTTGGTTACCGGAATGCTGATCAGGTGAATAAGCGTCAGCGCGAGGCCGATCGCGATTGGGGCAAAACCGGCCGGCGCGCGTTTATCGGTCGCGCCGAGAATGACGATCAGGAAGAACATCGTCATGACGACTTCGCAGACCAGCGCGGCCGTCAATGAATAACCGCCCGGCGAATGCGCGCCGTAGCCATTGGAAGCAAATCCCTTGGTGACGTCGAATCCCGCGGCGCCACTGGCGATGACGTACAACACCCCGCCCGCGGCGATTGCGCCGAGCACCTGCGCGATGATGTAAGGCGCGAGCTTGTTCGCCGGAAAGCGACCGCCGGCCCACAGGCCGACGGACACGGCCGGATTCAGGTGGCAGCCCGAGATGTGACCGATCGCAAACGCCATCGTCAGCACGGTCAGGCCGAATGCGAGCGAGACACCGAGCAGGCCTATGCCCACATTTGGAAATGCGGCGGCGAGCACCGCGCTCCCGCAGCCACCGAGAACCAGCCAGAATGTGCCCAGAAACTCCGCACCATATGCTTTCATCTCATTCCTCCTTTAGTCACTCCCGCGCCAGGCGGATATGGTCCGGGCGTCGGGTTCATGCCGCAACGCATTCCGGCCGTCGCCGAGCCTACCTTGTCGTTTCGATCGTGCGGCCGTTGAGCGGCTGCACCGGCCGCGCATTCAGCGGATAGATTTTCGCGAACGCGGCGATCTCGGTGTCGGCAATCTTCACCGGCGCCTTGAGCACGAACCAGGTGACGCCCTCGCTGCACGGCGGCGTCGTCAACGACCCCTGAAAAGTATAATAATCCTTGTTTTCCGGCAGCAGCTGGGAGACGTCGATCGTCACGCCGTCCACCGCCGCTTCCTTCTCTTTTTCTTTCGGAATGTTCTTCCACAGCGTACCGACCAACTCGCTGGCGCCGCCCTTGTCGATCAGCACCGCGACGACGGCGAGCTTGCCCTCGGGGTTCTTGTGCACGAGATGGGCGACCATTTCATGCGCCTTGCCGTCGATCTTTTCCTCGCTCGGATGATGGAAATGGAACTGCACGAGTTCGTAGCGCACGCCGCCGACGACGATGAAGCTGCCCGGCGCGTAATTGACCTGGATCGTATGGCCGTTGTCGATGATCTTCAGCACCGACGGCTGATAGTTGAACTTGATCGGGGACAACTTGGCCGGCTTTGCGCCGACGATGTCGATCGGCGACTGGAGCTTGCCGAGCTTGCACGCAGCGAATGCGGCGTCCATCGATCCCCATTCGGCCGGGCCGCCGTGGCCTTTGTAGGCCCAGTGCGCGCCTTCGGCACCGTGTGTCGCGCTCGCGGCACTGAGCGCAGTGATAACGAAAAGCGAACCCAGGTATCTGCGAACATTCATTGGAATCTCCGTGACCGATAGCGACACACCGGACGGCTCGCCTGCGTAATTGCCCCCTTCCGGCTGCCGCCACCTTCCCCCGCAAGCGGAGGAAGGATTCCAGATTGGAGGTTTCGTCTTTTCCTTCCCCTGCGAAGCGGGGGAAGGTGCCGAAGGCGGAAGGGGCGCTCCTGCCCGGCACGCCAAAACTCACACTCCGTGGTTGAGGCGCCTGCTGCTTGCCTCGACAAACGTTACTTGACCTGCATGTTCGTATCTTTCATCGCCTGCGTGCACTTCGGGTCCAGCGTAGCCTGGTTCTTTTTCAGACAGTCGGCGATGCGCCCGTCACCGACCTTGATGTCGGCGCAATGCTTGTCCGCATCGGCCTTGCACTCGACGAAAACGTACTTGATCGCCAGGGCCAGTCGATCCAGCTGCAGCGAACCATCAGCCAGCGCGTACACACAGCGGCTCGAAAGCTTGTCTTCGTGCGCGGAAAGGCATTGCAGGACGCGGCCTTCGCCCGGCGTTACGTCCTTGCACAGGGCTTCGATTTCCGTCTTGCAGCCGACACGGGCGCTTTCGACGATGTCTTCGAGCGCGAACGCGGCGCTCGCGCCGAGCGCCAGTGCGGCGCCGGCAATCGCAAGGACGATGGATTTTCTGATGCTGTTCATCTGACGCACTCCGTTGGTTGATGGACTATTCGCCGGACCTGTGGGGAGCATCCCTATGTATCCCAGGCTCATACACCCCCGCGAGTCCTGAGGCCAGTTTCCGCTACGATAATGCGACGATCGCAGCGGCGTAATGGGACCTAGGCCTTATTGCACGCGCGCCGTGTTCCGCGATGCCGGCGATCGGCTCACTTGCGACTGGCAACACCCCCTAGTGCACGCACTTCTCCCCGCGAGTTCGTGTTACTGCGCAGACGGCTCGGCCGGCGTTACGGGCGCTGACGCAAGTGCAGGCGCTGCGCCGAAGCCGCCACCCAACGCAACGTACAGACTGACCCGGTTCACCCGCTGGTCCGCCTGGACGCGCAACAAGCCGCTGCGCGAGGAGTACACCGCCATCTGCTGTTGCAGGACGCTTCGCATATCGGTGCTTCCGACGCGATATCGGGTCTTTTCCAGTGCCAGCGCATTGTCGTTCTGGTGGACCGCCTCAGTCAGCAACGGCTCCCGGTCACGCAATGTCACCTCGGTGGCCAACGCGTTCTCGACTTCGCCGAACGCCTTGAGTCCGGTCTGCGCCCACATCGCGGCGGCCTGCTTCTGCTGGGCCTTGCGCGCATCGGCCTGTGCCTGCAAGCCGCCAGCGTCAAAAATGCTTGCAAACAAGGTTGCACCGATGCCGAGTTGTGGATTGTCGCGGTTTTGCAGCACGAAGGTGTCGCTCGTTATCGACGTCAGGGCGGCCGTCAGCGACAGTTTCGGCAAGCGCGCCGCCTCGGCCTGGCCAACCAGGTTGAAAGCCGCATCGACGCGGCGCTGGGCAGCGACGATGTCCGGCCTGCGCTCGAGGAGTTCCGACGGAACACCGGCCGCCGGCGTCGGCGGCAATACGGCGAACACGGATGGCGCCTTGATCTCGGCTGCCGGATAGCGGCCGAGCAGCAACTCGAGTGATCGCGATGACTGCGCCAGCGCAAGGTCGAGTTGGCGCACGGTGTCGAGCAATTCCTGCAGCGACGCGCTGGCCTGGGCGACCTCGACCGCGCTGCCCGGTCCGATGCTTTGGCGCTGCTGGGCGATACGCAGCAATTCGCGGGAGCTGGCGACCATGTCGGCGGCAAGGTCGCGCTGCTGGCGCGCCTGGATTGCGAGGAACCAGGACTTTGCCACGAGCGCGGCGATCGATTGCGCGGCAGCCGCCACGTCGGCCTCGGTCGACGCATATTGGTCTTCGGCTGCTACCCGGCCGTAGCGCACGCGTCCCCACAGGTCTATTTCCCACGATGCCGGAACGATCACGCCGCCGACGCCAGAGCCGTCGCCGCCGACCTTGCCGCCGGTTTTTGCGAGCAGGTTCACCGAAGGGTACAGCTGCGCGCCAGCCGCCTTCACGTTTGCGGCGGCCTCCTCCACGCGTGCAACGGCAAGGCGCAGGTCGGCGTTGTAGGTGATCGCCTCGACGACCAGCGCGGACAGCTGCGGATCGCCCAAAGTGGCGATCCAGTTGTCCTGCACCGGTCCGGCCGCCGACGACTCTACCCAGGCTGCCGGCAGTTTCAGGTTCGGCAGATTTTCCTGCTGCAGCGTTTGCCGGTCCGGCGCAGTCTTCAGCCCGCAGGCCGAAAGAAACAGCGCCAGCATGCCCACCGTCAGCAGTCCTGGTGCCGCCTGCAATGACCTCATGACTGCGGCTCTCATGTCAGTGCATCTTCAGGATCAGGTAGTCGAGCTTCGCGCCGATGCGCAGGATGATCCTGCGGAGAATCTGTATGGCAACGACATGATTGGTGTAGATGGCGCCGTGGCCCACCGCGCCGGCGGGGAAAAACATCCCGGCTTGCTTCGGATCGACTTTGAGCTTGACGCCAAAGCGGCCCTCGGGCGGAGGCGCTGCACCGGTCTGCGGCAACACCCCGCTCATGGAGAGCTGGCCCTGACCCTGCGCCCAGACGATCGAGTCGACCGTTGCCTTGATGATCGTGCCGGGGCTGGTCTCGATCGTGAACTCGGCTTCATTGCCCGGCTCTATCTGGTGCAGTTCGTTCTGGTGGAACAACGCGATGACCTGGTATTCGTTCTCGACAAAGGTCATGGACGGCGTAACGGGAAAGGCGACGGAAGTCGATCCCGGCCGCAGCTGGACGTTGATCGCATAACCATCAGCCGGCGCGTAGACGGTCGTCTGCGACAGCTCCCATTTTGCGTTTTCGAGTTCGGCGCGAATCTGCGCGACCTGCGCCTGGTCGGCGCCGACTGTCGCATCGATCTGCACGCGCACCTGGCCCTCGTTCGCGAGCGCGGCTTCAAGCTCGGATTCGAGCTGCTTCTGCGATGTTTGTGCCTGCTCCAGCGTGAAGCGGTCGCCTGCGCCGGCCGCGACCAGTTCCTTGTTCTGCTCGACGCGTTTTTTCGCCAGCGCCAGGTTGGCACGCACTGCCTGGGTTTTTCCGACCGCCGCCTCGAGGTCCTTGCCGAGCTTGCTGCTCATTCCCTGCGCGTTCACGAGGGAAGCTTCGAGCGACTTTACCCGCAACTCGTACGGCGTCGGGTCCATTCGGAACAACACTGCGCCCTTCTTCACCGGCCGGTTCGGTTCGACCGGAACCTCGATGACCTGTCCGCGCACCTGCGGCACGATGCTTACGACGTACTTGAAGACGCGCACGTCGGCCGATGACGGGGCAACGACGTTCAGCGTCAGGATCAACGCCGTCAGCCCGACGATCGGGATGGTGATCACGATCACCATCGACGTGTTGTTCCACGGCAGCCACTTGAACTTGAAAAAGATCAGCCAGACGAAGAACGAATAGATTCCAAGCAGTAATGCTTCCATTAGCCTGCTCCTCCCGTATCGGCAGCAGCGGAACTCGCGCGGGCGCTCTGCAGGCGGTCATACACGCGCCTGAGTTCCGGTGTGAGTTTGCCGCGCTGCTTGATGTATTCGAGCTCCGCGCGCAGTTGATCGAGGTGCTCCTCTGCAAGTTCGCCGCTCGCGGCGAGTTCGCCCTGCTCGACGAAGTAGTCCTCGTGCTTCTCGGTGCCGTAGGCCATCTTGTGCACGACCGGGCGGGTGTAAGCCCAGAGCCACGCAAACGGCCACAACATTCCGCCGAACACCAGCGACAGCAGGCACAGGACGTGAATGGCATCCTTGTTCGGGTGGTGGCGCTTTTCCGCGATCTTCTCCGGCAACACGTGCACGATCCAGAACAGCGCGATGCCGAGGCCCGGCATCACGAGCAGTACGAACCAGGCCATCCCGTTGGCCACGGCGTCCAGCGTTTCGCCCGTGAACATCGAGGCATGCGCGGACGGCATCGCTAACATGGCCAGCAAGGCTGCGCCGATGGCAGCACTCTTGCGCATGCCGCGCGGTTTGCAAAGATTCATCGCCATCTCCGAATCGATCGCCAGGTTCATTCAGATCATTCCTGTGCAACTGCATTTCGTGGGAATCGCAGAAAATTCCGGCCTGCGCTATGGGAGACTCCCGGTCGCTGCCAACCCGCGTTGCCGCTGTGGCGCTCTCCCGCCGCCGACAGCTTCGCGGCAAGCCTGTTCCGTGCAGGCGCCGCGCGCAATTGGACCTAGGACCGACTGTTCCAGCGCGATCTTCTCTGTGCTATTGGATTGCTCCTCTGGCACTTTCATTCATCCGCCCGGACGCGGGAAGTCGTAATTCACGATGAAGCGCAAGTCGTTGATGTTCGGATCGCCTCCGCCGCGCTGCTCAATATAGGCATAACGCAGGCGAAACGACAAACCCCGCAGCGCGCCGGTCTTTACGTTCCACTGGACATTGAGGTCGGTCTCGTCTTCGTTGTAGTTCGGCGCCTTCACACCAGAGCCGTGCACGTAGAGCAAGTAGGCGCTGAAGCCGCTCACTCCGGCCTTCGAGAAGTCATACAAGCCCTTGATCATCGTCGCCGACTCGCTGGCGCGATTGAAGTCCTTGACCTGCACGCTCGTGTAGCCCGGATATCCGCTCCACGGAGCGGTCATGTTCCGGCCGCTCGCGGTGTCGGTGTAGGCCAGCGTCAGCAGGCCGGCGCCCCCGAAGGTCAGGTCGCCCTTGACGCCCCACTGGTTCGTGTTGAACGAACTGCCGCTGAGCAGGTTGTTGCCGGTGCTCTGCTGATCGGAGTACTGGGCGGCGAGGCTCAATTTGCCTGCTTCGCCAAGCTTGAATGCGTACTTGGATTCGGCGTAGAAGATATTGATGATGTCGTTCGAGTAGTATTCGGCCGCACCAATCGAAAAATCGCCGTCGATATAGTTGCCGCCAAGTACGTAGACGCCGCGGTCCACGCCGGTCACGCCGGCGGCTTCTGACATCGGAACGAACTCGTCGTCATTCTTCTGCTTGATCTTCGAAATATAACCGCCGCCAAAGCGGAACTTGGAGTCGCCCCCGTCTCCACCCAGGGTGCCGTAGACAGTCGCCCCCTCGAACGTGTTCGGCGTCATGCGAACGTCGTTCGCGTTGATGTACGGGGTGTTGTAGCTCTTTGCGCCGATCGCTCCGAAGATCTGGTCGGCGAACTTGAACTCGCCGTAGAGCTGGCCGAGCACGGCGTAGCCCTCCTGCCCTGGCAGAAGAAGTCCGCTGCCGTCCTTGTCTTTCGGCGCATACAGCGGCAGCGACGTGTAACCGGTCGCGCCGATGCGGAAAAAACCACCCGCATAGCCAGACAGGTAGCTGATCGAACCGCCGCCAGCCCAGGCCTCGCTGATGCTGCCGTCGTACTTGTCGCGGTCAAAATAGAAGCTTCGCAGCTGGGCGCTCCATTTCGAGTCGCGGAAGAATGGCGACGTTTCCCTTGCAGCTTCCGGAGCGACGAGTTCTCCTTCAGGATTGGCCAGATTGATCTGGTCCATTTGCGTGTGGCCCTGTTCGACCGCTTCTTCTTCGGGTAGATCCTGGCCCAGCGCTGTGGCGACGCCAGCGATTGACAGCATGAGACTCATGGCGACGAGCGGCACACGCCGAAGCGATCGAATTTGATTGTCAGCATGCACGTTCATGAAAATGCTCCTTACTTTCCGATGGACATGAGTCCGACCAGGACAGGTCCCCATGCGGTCAGAAGGATGTTTCCGACTGCATAGGGCACGGTGTATCCGAGCGCGGGAACGCTGCTCTGAGCCTCATCCTGTACTGCGCGCAAAGCGGCCGTGATCGTGCCGGCGCCGGCGCACGCGCCGAGCACGATGAGCGGATTCATCTTCAGTACGTAGCGGCCGAAAAGGATGCCCACGATGTGCGGCAGCAGTGCCGCGACGAGCCCGACGAAAACCAGGCTGATGCCGGACGTCTTCAGCCCGGCAACGAAACTGGGACCCGCGTTCAAGCCGACCACCGCGATGAACACGCACAGTCCGAGCGTGTCGAAGATCCAGATCGCCGGCTCCGGGATACGGCCGAAGTAGGGATACGCCGACCGCAACCAACCGAACACGAGACCCATGACCAGCGCGCCGCCGCTCGCGGTCAGCGTAAGTGGTATACCGGCGACGGTAACCGAGAGCAGCCCGACGAATCCACCGACGACGATGCCGGTCCCGACGAAGACCATGTCGGTCGATGTCGTCGGGCGGTCGGGGTAGCCGATTTCCTGGGCTGCCCGATCGACCTTCGGTTTCGTGCCTACGAGGCTCACGAGGTCGCCGCGATCGATGCTTGTGATCGTCGCGACGGGGATATCCTGGCCGGCGCGTGTGAGTTTGCGCAGGAACACGCCATTGGCGTACTCATGCCGTGCCAGCTCCGGCAGTGCCTTGCCGACCACCGCGCGGTTCGTGACCATCACGTCGAGTACTTCGATCGGGACGTCGATGAGGTCTTTGTCGTCCACTTCGGGGCCAACGTCGTCGCCGCCCGCCAAGTGAGCCTCCTTGCGGGCGAGGATCGCGATGACGTCATCTTGCCGAACAACGGTCTCCGGAGTGACCTCGACGAGTTCTCCCGCATGACGGAGGCGCAAAATCGAAACCCGGAACCTTTCGGGCAGCGCCTCGAGCTGTGCGACGGTCTTGTTCAACAACGCCGGGTTCGTTACACGATAGGTGCGGACATCGAAGATCCTGTTCGGCGAGACCATGCCGAGGGCGGCTTCGCCGCCTCCGGCAATCTGGGGCTGCATCCGCAGCCCTTCTTCACGCAGATTGACCCGCATCAACTTCGGACCGATCGTGGGGAGGAACCAGACGAGACTTGCGGTTCCGATCAGGTAAGTCACGGCGTACGCAACCGGAATATTGTTCAGCAGTGCTGTCTTCTCGGCATCCGGAAGCGTCAGGCGATTGATCGCTTCGCCCGCCGTGCCGATCACCGTGGATTCGGAAAACGCGCCAGCGAGCAGACCCGCGGCCGTCCCGATGTCGTATCCGAGAACCTTCGAGAACACGAACGCGCAGAGAAGACACGTGACACAGAGGACGACAGTCAGCGCCACCTGCGGAATGGCATCACGGCTCAGCCCGCGAAAGAACTGTGGTCCGACCTTGTACCCGGTCGTGAACAGGAACAGGTCGAAGAAGACCGTTTTCACGAGAGGTGAAACCTTGATGTCGAGCTGCCCGATCACGACACCGGCGAGCAGCGTTCCAACCACGATGCCGAGGCTGAAACTGCCGAACTTCATGCGCCCGATCAGGAAGCCGACCGCGAGCGTGAGGAAGATCGCGAGCTCAGGATTGTTTCTCAACCCGTGAATGATGAAGTCCATGGCTCGCTATCCCCGAAGTTTCGTTGTTTCATGAATCGGGCCGGCGTTACCACGCGTATCGACGGCGCTCCGATCAGCAGGCACTGCGCCATGAACGCAGGTTTCACACGACAACGGTGAAATCGGCTCCATGGCTTGCTCTCGTCTCCCTTCCCGTTGGCAGTCTCCAGATTAGCGCGCGTCGCCCGGACTTCCTGCCCGGGCGACGGCGTTGCTCTTCTAACGCTTCTTGGTCTTTGCGGGCGCTTTCTTCAAATCCGCTGGCGGTCCGGCAGTTTTGCCGGTGGCTGCCTCATAGGCCACGCGATACCCGCGTGCGATGGCGCGCACCGCACGGCCGATGTCGTCGTAGACATGATCTTCGAGGTTTGCAAACGAGATGCGCACCGACCAGTCCGGAGCGGCAAAGCCGCTGCCGTTGAGCAGCACGATGCCGTGGTCCTCGGCCAGGCGGAAGACGATGTCGAGCGGATGCACATTCGCCTTCATCCACTTGACGACGTCCTCGCCCAGGTACTTGCGCGCCCAGAATTCGAAGTCGATCAGACCGTAGTAATAATCGAAAAGGTCGTTCGGGCCGACTTCGATGCCGAGTCCCTCGATCGTCGCCTGGACGCGCTTCTTGCAGATACCGATGCAGGCCTTCTGATACTGCTTCTTCTCGTCCATCAACTCGCTGAGCGAGAACATCGTCATCATGACCTGCTGCGGCAACGACAGTCCGGCCGTGTGGTTCAGCGCGACATCGCGGCTGTCGGCCACGATGCGATCGATGAAGGCGAGTTTGCGCGGTTCGAGCGTGAGCCCGCCATAGCGCTTGTCCAGCTTCTTCTTGATCGGCTCGGGATGTTTGGCGATCATCTCGTCGAAGATGTTGTCCTCGTGCACCGCGACCGTGCCCAGTCGCCAGCCGGTGCAGCCGAAGTATTTGCTGTACGAGTAAACGCCGATCGTGTTCTTCGGGAATGCACCCATCAGCGAACGGAAGCCCGGCACGAACGTGCCGTAGACATCGTCGGTCAGCAGGATAAGGTCCGGGCGCTTCTTCAGCACCTTTCCGATCTTCGCGATCGTATCTTCCGAAAGCGCGACGGCATACGGGTTGCCGGGATTGACGACGAAGAACGCCTTGATCTTCGGGTCGAGGAGCTTCTTGATTTCCTCGTCCGGATACTGGAACCGGTTTTCCTGCTTCGCGTGCACTTCGACGAAGTGCAGGTCGTAGTCTTCGAGGTGCGCCATCTCGAGGTACGGCGTGAAAATCGGCACGCCGAGCGCGATCGTGTCACCGGGATTGAGGATGCGGTTGCTCTTCAGCGACTTGAAGATGTAGCACATCGCCGCAGTGCCGCCCTCGACCGCGTAGATGTTGAACTTGCCCTTCGGCCGCGGGTCGCCGCACATGGCCCATTCGAGGTATTCGTGAACGATGCGTTCGTTGTGCACGAGCATGCGGTCCGGCACCGGGTAGTGGTCGCCGATGATCGAATCGACGAGTTCGTGCACGAAGGCATCTGAGTCGAAGCTGAACTTCTTGACGGCCCACGGCACCATCTTCTGCAGGAATTCCGCACCCGGCATGTCCGAGTGCTTCGTCAGCCACGCCTCGAGCCTGCCGGCAATACCGGGCGCCTTGGGCATGCCGCCGACACCCGGCGGAAGGTCGAGCACGCGCTTGCATTCGGTGATCGCGAATTGCCCGAGCAGGAAGAACGCCTCGCGCGGTTCGGTCGCGACCCAGTTCGGGTTGCCGCGACCGGCGTTGAGGTACGTGATCGACGCTTCCTGGGCGGACTTCGATGCCACCTTGGCGAGAAAGTCCTTAATCTCGAACGGGCCGAGCTTTTCGTATTTCTTGAGGGTCATTTCGTCCATCGAACTACTCCTGAAAAGTTTCAGACAACCGCGGCTGCGCGGCTCACGACATCAGCATGATGATGACCATGCCCCAGATCGTGAGCAGGGTATTGCCGACGGCATAAGTGACCGTGTAACCGAGCGCCGGCACCTGGCTCTTGGCCTGGTCGCAGACGAGGCCGAGCGAGGCCGTCGTCGTGCGCGACCCGGAAACGATGCCGAGCGTCAGCGCGTCATGGAAGCGGAACACGTACTTGGCAACGAACATGCCGAGAACCAGCGGAACCGTCGTCGCGACGGCGCCCCACAGGAACAGGCCGATGCCCTGCGTCTTCAAGCCGTTGATGAAGCCCGGGCCTGCGGAAATGCCGACGATCGCGATGAAGATGTTCAGGCCGACCGAGTTCATGAACCACACCGTCGGTGACGGAATGCGTCCGAACGAGGGGCGCACGGAACGCAGCCAGCCGCCGATGATTCCGGCGATCAGCGCGCCACCGGCCGTGGACAGCGTGATCGGCGCACCGCCGACGTTGACGACCAGAGAACCGACCAATGCGCCCATGACGATCCACATGCCGATGAACGCGACGTCGGCGACGTCGGTCGGCCGGTCCGCAACGCCGAGCAGCTTGGTGACGGCACTCGTGTCCTGGGTGCGGCCGACGATCGTGACGAGGTCGCCGCGCTGGAGCGTGGTGTTCGGCAGGATCGGGATGTCCGTGGCAGTCGCACCGCGTGTAATTTTCCGCAGGAAGACACCGCGCGCGGCCGGCGATTTGGACATTTCGGCAAGCGTCTTGCCATCGACTTCCTTGTTGCTGACGAGGACGTCCACGCCTTCAATCGGCACTGCCAGCAATTCCTTGTCTTCGACTTCGGTCGCGTTCGCTCCGAGCACGTTCACAAGCACCTCACGGGTGCCGGCTATGGCCAGGACATCACCCTCTCGCAGGACCGTGTCGGCACTTGCTTCCTCGATCTTTCCGCCGCGGCGGATGCGCAGAACGAACACGCGCGCGTCAGGCACGAGCGCTTCAGCTTCGATCGCGCGCAGTCCGACGGCTCTCCCGCCAGCTGCCACCTTGTAGGCGCGAATTGCCCAACGGTGCCAGGCCGAGCCGGCGCCGCCGATTTCCTTGGTGCCGCCGCCCTGCTTTTCTTCGTAGTCCTTGCAGGCCGCTTCCAGATTGATACCGAGCAGCTTCGGGCCGAGCACCGCGATCACGATCGCCGAGCCGACCGTACCGAACATGTAGCTCACGGCATAGGCTATTGGCATCGAGTCGAGCAGGGCCTTTGCCTTGTCCGGTTCCAGCCCGAGGCGGTTGATGGCGTCGGTGGAGAGGCCCATCGCTGCGGAAATTGTCTGCGACCCCGAGTACAGGCCTGCTGCGTAGCCAAGATCGTAACCGGCGATCTTTGCAACCACCACGGCGGCCAGCAGGCTGAACACGCACTGGACCGCCGAGAAAGCCGCCTGTGGCAGACCATCCCTGGCGACACCGCGTACGAACTGCGGTCCCACGGCGTAGCCGACGGCGAACAGGAACATCAGGAAGACGGTCGCCTTCAGAGGCTGCGCGATCGTAATCCCGATCTGGCCGATCAGGACACCAGCGAGCAGCGTGGCTGTCACCGCGCCAAGACCGATCCCTTTGAACGTGAACTTGCCGAAGTAATAACCCAAGCCAAGCGTCAGGAAAATCGCGATCTCCGGATACTGTTTCAGCGTGGCGAAGAACCAGTCAACGATAATCATGTTGTCCTCTTTGGCTCTATAGAGCCGGCTGTTTGGTTTCGTCGATCGGCATTGGCTCGAATGCGCTCAATACTGCGGCCAAACCGAGATACGGAACTTCTCTTTCTCCACACCCAGGTATTTGTCAGGCGTTGGACTTCTTCTTGGCCGGCGCAGGGGTTGCCGGCGCTGGCTGGGGTTTCTTGGCCTCCGAGCCCGCGCGCGCCTTGCCGATCGCCGACAGCTTGATCAGCTTGAGTCCACGCGCGTTGTTGTAGCCGTGGATTTCCTTGACGTCGAGCTTGCGCATGAACCCGATCGTGTCGGCCTCGATGACCTGGCCGGGCACCATGATCGGGAACCCCGGCGGGTACGGGATCACGAAGTTCGCCGAAACCAGCTGCGGTCCCTTGGCCAGCCGCTCGTCGATCTTCGGACTCATCAGCGGCAGGTATTCGCAGTCGTCCTCTTCGTAGGCCGCGAAGAACGCGCTCCGCATGTCGCCCTCGAGCGTGACGCTTTTCGGGTTTTCACGGTAACCATCGTGGAAACGGCTGAAGTTCGGCAGGTCGGGCACGTCCGTCATCAAGCTCTTGACCTTCGCCGCCAACGCCGCGCGCTCGGACTCGCCGCCTTCGGCAAGGCGCGCCTCGATGTCCTGCGAGATCTCGAGCAGTACCTTGATCAGCAGCGCGACATCGCTGCGCGTGTTGTTGATGTTGCTCTGGAGCAGCACGCTGTTACGCGAGGTCTTGTTGAGCTGGATGTTGTACTTCGAGGCCAGCAGGCCTTTCAGCGCGGAGCCATCGAAGCCGGCGGTGCCGCACACCAGCGTCATGCGCGTGGGATCGAGGAAGAACTCATCGTCGGCCACGGCCTTCAGCGCCGTCATCCAGTTTGTGCCGGGGGCGAGAAAATCGGCAAAGCCCGAATTGCGGAATTCCTTCGGAATCATTCCGTCGGAACCGAGCACGCGGAAATACTTCGAGATGATCGGGTGCTCGTTAACCGACTTGCGAATCGCCAGCGCGATCTCGATCGCCTTGCGGACGAGTTCGTAGCCCTCCAGTTCCATCTGGCGGCGGGCGACGTCCATCGAGGCGATGATCTGCGCGTTCGGCGACGTCGAGGCGTGGATGAATACCGCTTCGCGAAACGCCGAGACGTGATGGTTGTAGTCTTCGTCCTTGACCGCGACGATCGAGCCCTGGCGCAGGCACGACATCGACTTGTGGACGGAGTCGGTCTCGTAGACGCGGATGCGGATCTTGCGCGGATCTGGAACCAGTCGCCGATCGAGCAGGCGCGGGTCTTTCGGGTCGAGGTCCTCGCCGAGTTCCGCGGCCTGCGCCTGGTAGGCCTTGAGCGCTTCAGGGCTGGCGCGCCATTCATGCAGCCATTCGGCAGCGCCGATGCCGGTGCGCGGGCGCAGGAACGGCGACCAGCGCGCGAAACCGAACCACGCCTCATCCCACAGGAACAGCAGGTCCGGTTTGATCGCCAGGCATTCCTGCATGACCCGGCGCGTGTTGTAGACATGCCCGTCGAACGTACAGTTCGTCAGCGTGACCATTTTGACGCGATCGAGCCGACCCTCGGCTTTCAGATTCAGCAGCGCCTGTTTGATCGTGCGCAGCGGCACCGCGCCATACATCGAGTATTCGGTCATCGGGAACGCTTCGACGTACAGAGGCTGCGAGCCCGACAGCACCATTCCGTAGTGGTGCGATTTGTGACAATTGCGGTCGGCGATCACGATGTCGCCGGGCGCCGTCACCGCCTGGTAGACCATCTTGTTCGATGTCGACGTGCCGTTGGTGACGAAGAACACGTGGTCCGCGCCGACGGCGCGCGCGAATTTTTCCTGCGCGATTTTGATGTTGCCGGTCGGCTCGAGCATGCTGTCCAGGCCACCGGTCGTGGCGGAGGATTCGGCCAGGAACAGGTTCAGGCCGTAGAACTCGCCCATATCGTTAATCCAGTTCGACTTCATGATCGACTTGCCGCGCGCGATCGGCAGCGCGTGGAACGTGGCGATCGGCCGAGCGGCATAGTTCTTGAGGTTGTCGAAATGCGGGGTCGAATAACGGTCGGCAACACCTTCGAGGATGTTCAGGTGCACTTCCATCATCTCTTCGACTTCGTAGAACACGCGCCGGATCATCGAAGCCGCCGGGTCGCCCGCGAGCTTTTCGACGTTGCGGTCGGACATCAGGTAGATGTCGAGCTCGGGGCGGACGCGCTTGATCATCTTCGCCAGCGTGATGCCGACCTCGAGCGGCGCGTCGCTCGTCGCATCGAGGTGCTGGTAGGTCGTGAGCAAGTCACGCAGTAGCGGGACATCGTGCTGCGAAGGTACCGGTATGCCGTCGAAAATCACGACCGACTGGATCTTGCCGTTGAGGATCGTGGCGAGCATCGCATCCTCGACGCTGCTGACGAGCACCGGCTCGTAGATCATTGCGTCTTCGACGCGCCGCAGGCGGCGAATCTCGTTGGCGAGCTTCACCGCGCTGCCGGCAGGCGCCGGCGTGACGAACAGGGCCTCGAAGTAAGGCCGGCGGCCTGCGCCGCCCTCGAACGTCTGGCCCTTCTGCTCGGGCACCGTGTCGTCATCGTCGTCCGAAGTTTCCCACTGGCCGCTCTCGTGGCGGTAGCTTTCGGTCAGCAGCGCGCCGCTGACGCGACGCACCAGCCGCGCGGCGCCGAGCGCGTCGTCCGCGGCGACACGGTCCGCGATCGTTTTCATGAGTCGCGCCCCGGGATAGGCGAAGAAATCCTCGAGCGGGCGAACCTGCGCGAGCGCCGCTTCCACCGTGGCGCGCCCGCTGCGCGCGTTGCCGCCGCGAGCTCCGGCTGCCCACGTTTGCGCCTTGGCGTTCAACTCGCGCCAGCGATCGAACCGCGCCGCTGAACTCGCAAAAAAGTTGTCCACGTTCGCCGTGGTGTTCGTCGAAGTCGCCATAGTATTTACTCCTGGATTCGGCACATGCAGTGATTGTTTGCCGATGCGTGGCGGGTCGGTTGACCTGAATCACGCAAGGCATGAAAGTCTTCGCCGCCGCAGGGCAGCATCTCGCCGAATCGTGATCTGCGGGCACAGGTGCTGCAATGGGACCTTGGACCCATTGAACCTGAAGAGATTTGGAGGGAACTCTGTCGCCTGCTGCACTGTTACATCGCGGGACGGTTCGATACTCCGCCTTGGAGTAGCTGCAAGCCGTGTGCGTACTGTCTTGCACAACGTTTTCGAGCCGGAGACACGACTGTCGAGGGGCACAACGCCACCATGACCAACATAAAGACTGAACGACTCGAAGGTAATTGGACCTTGGCCCTACAGGCGGCCACGCGCGGTCCGATGGTGGTAGGCTCCCCGGAAGTTTCCGGGGATTCGCGCATGGCCAACTACAGCGTTCGTCTCGTCGTGCTGCTTGCGGCACTGCTGCTGGCCGCGTGCGCAACGACGCCCTTCCCGCGCGGCGCGCCGTCGAGTTTCCTGCCGCCCGGAGACAGCACCGAACTCGATCACGCCGTTGCGAAGCTGGCGCTGGGGCCGGACGAATCCGCCTATTCCCTGTTCAGGAGCGGGGAGGACGAATTTGTGGCGCGCATGGTCAGCATCGCGCAGGCCGGCCGCAGCCTCGATGCGCAGTACTACCTTTGGCACGACGACCTCACCGGCAAGGCGATCGGCCGCGAACTGCTGCGCGCTGCCGATCGCGGTGTGCGCGTGCGCATACTGCTCGACGATGTGACCGCGCGCGGGCACGACGAGGAATTGGCCACGCTCGCCTCGCACGAACGAATCGAGATCCGCGTGTTCAATCCGTTCCGCACACGCGGGTCGACGATCGGCAACGGCCTCGAATTCATCTTCGGCGGCGGCCGCGTCAACCATCGCATGCACAACAAATTGTGGATTGCCGACTCGCAGCTCGCGATCGTCGGCGGCCGCAACATCGGCGATGAGTACTTCGGTGCGCACGAAGAGGTCAATTTCGGAGATCTCGGCGTACTCATGGCGGGGCATGTCGTCGCCGATGCCGATGCCCAGTTCGACCAGTTCTGGAACAGCGACAGCGTCGTGCCGATCTCGGCATTCGCCCATCCCGAGAATGCCGACGCGGCGCTGACAAAGAAACGCGCGGAGCAGGAAGTGCAGAAGCAGGAGGCGCTCGAAACACCCTACGCCAAGCACCTGGTGAACCTGCGCGACCAGGGCCTTACCGGGTTGCACCTCGACAACATGCTGCGTGGCAAGCAGGTCAAGCTGGTCACGGATGATCCGTCCAAGTCCAAGGGCGAGGACAATGCTCCGCAGATCATGCTCGACACGATCACCGGCCTGCTGCAGTCGGCACAGAGCAAGGCCGTGATCATCTCGCCCTATTTCGTGCCGAAGCGTCCCGGCACCGACCTGTTGCTGTCGATGGAGAAGCGCGGCGTCGCGGTGCACCTGCTGACAAACTCGCTCGCCGCAAACGACGTTGCCTCCGTGCACGGCGGCTATAGCAAGTGGCGTCTGGAATTGCTGCAGGCCGGAGTCGACATCCACGAACTCAAGCCACTGCAGTTGGGGACATACAGCAGGACCTCCCATGGAACGTCGAACAAGTCGACAGCAAGCCTGCATGCCAAGTCCGTGGTGACGGATGATCACATCGCGTTCGTCGGCTCGTTCAACATGGACCCGCGTTCGGCGCGCATCAACACCGAATGCGGCGTCATCATCGACGATCCCTTGTTCGCTTCCGAAGTGAACGCCCGTTACGACCTCGCGACCGATCTGGAACACAGCTGGAAGCTCGCGCTCGAGGGCGGCAAGATCGTGTGGCTCGACCAGGTCGATGGCAAGCCGGTGACACTGCACGACGAGCCGCCGGCGAGCGGCACGAAGCGCTTCATCGCCTGGATGTTCAGCTGGCTGCCGCTGGATTCGCAGTTGTGACGGCGATGTTCCTGAATCGTGCCGGGTAGGCCTGCGCTTGGTTGTGTAAGCGCTCGAAGCGGCTAAGAGCGGGGATTCTGAAGGGGCGTCATTCCCGCGCAAGCGGGAATCCATTTTGATCTGAACCTTTCGCCACTCTTCAAGCAAAAGCCACATGGATTCCCGCTTGCGCGGGAATTACGACTTTTTCTAATCCGTGGGCTTTTCCTTTCCGCGATCTGCTTCCACCAGCGCCGCGACATCCTCGTCGATCAACTGCCAGAACGGATTGCTGCGCGGGCGCGTCAATGAGCCGAGCGAGACGGTGACCGCGCCGTTCTCGCCGCGAAACAGCCACGAGCCGATGCTCGGTATGCCGTCGCGGCCGCTGCCGGGGTTCAGGCCATAGACCGGATCGTCCGGCGGAAACGGCAGCGCGACGTGGCTCAGCGAGACCAGAGTCTGCGGCCATTGAAGATTCGTCTCTCGCACGCTGACGCCGCCGTCCGGCGTCAGCCGGCGCACACTGACGCTGCGTTCCTGCGCGCTGGTATTCGTCACGACGTCGAGCGTGTAGGCGCGCGGCGCCGCCGACAATCGTTCGATCAAAGCGCCGGCACCCGGTCGCTGCACGCTGCCAACGGCCCCCTGCCGGTTCACGTCGAACAACACGAGCCGGTGCGCCGCGCCGCGCAGGCGCGCATACAGCGCGTCGGCCACGCCCTCGGCGCCGACCGTCGCATCGACCACCGACTGCCAGGTCACGACCGGTGGCATCTGCTCGATGCGTCCGGCCTCCACGGCTTTCGCGAGCGACTCCTGCAGCGCGCGCGTCTCCCTGCTCACCTGGCGCGTCGCGTTTATCGCGAACGAATTGAACTTGTACGGATCGTACTCGACACCGAGCGCCTGCCAGCGCACCTTCTGCAGCGCCGGCAATGGAAAGATGCTGAGCATGTCGAGCACGTTCGCGACCACGGCGACTTCAGGCACTTCGATCGCCGGCGAGACGAGCAGGATGCGATCGGGTTTGCGCAGCGACGTGTCCGCGAGCGCATCGAGCGTGTATTGCAGGGCCAGCGTGCCGCCGGTGGAATAGCCGCCGACGTAGAGCGGCTGGCCGGCCGGCGTGCGTGAGGCCACGTCGCGGGCGGCGATGCGCACCGCCGCGGTCCAATCGGCAGCGCTCATCTGCGTCATCGCCGAAGGCAGTGTGCCGTGCCCGGGCAAGCGCAACACCGTCACCTCGAATCCGCGCGCATGCAGCGTCTCGGCCAGAGCCTTCATCGAATATGGCGAATCGCTCAGTCCGTGGATCAGCAGCGCGTGGCCGACCGGTTCCGGCGTGGTCAAACGAAACGAGCGATTGTATGGCGCGCCTTCGACGAGGCGACTGACGTTGCTGTCCGGATTGAAGCGGCTGTAGATGTAGCCTTCGTCGGAGCGGTCCCAGGTCGCGATCCTGGCGCGCATCGCGTCGAACAGACGCGCCTCGAGTTTCAGGTAGCCGTCGAAATCCAGGTTGCCGTCGCGCAGTGCGGAGAATTCATCGTCGAGACGCTCGGTATGCCAGGGCTTCAGATCGGGGAACGAGAGCACGGCATAGAGCGTGAATCCGACCACGATCGACACGAACGCAGTGATCGCCAGCTTGATCACGCGCCGGACGAAGTGCCAGACCTGCATTGCGGCATCGAAAATCAAGCTGTGCGCCCCGTCATGGATTCCGGCAACCGGTCCGACGCATCGTTTGCTCTCGATGCGTCACTCCCGAATGCACCTGCACCGGATCGAACGGCGGCGGGTGTTCACTCGACCGGGGCAGGACGCAGGCTTTGCGGATACGCAGCGCTGTAGAAATTCAGGTAACCGCGATCGAGGTTACCGGCTGAGTACTTGTCGAACACGATCTCGTCACCGGCGTCGTTGTGCCATTTCGCGCGCTTGTTGACCATTTCCGATGACTTGATGCCGACGCGCACGTCCTTCTTTGCAATGTCGGCCTTGCCGTAGGTCTTCTCCATCGTCGTCACGATGTGGTCGAACGCCATCGACGGAAGTCCGAGAAAACTGATCCGCGCCACGTGCCCGTCGAGAACGTGATACCAGATAACGGTCTTCTGTCCCGCGAACGTATCGGACAAGGTTTTTTTCTGGACAAATGCCGTGCTGACACAGGTCATCTGGGAAGGATCCGTTTCACTCGGCGAGCGCGAATCGCACTGGATCCTGTCACCGAAGACCGCTTGCACCTCGGCTTGTGTCATGCCCAGATGCACGCCGTTGACTTCGTAGCCCGCGGCATTGGCGATGCCGGCGAGGCCCAGCCCTGCCAGCAGGATCAATCGCCGTGGTAACTGTGTGCTCATAATCCGCCCTTGCTTCGCCAGCCTGAGTAGCGAATGTACCCTTTTCCTGAAATCATGGGGAGGTGTCCTGCGCACGCGCGCCGGTCCGCGGATCACACGATGACCTGCAGGAAGCGATCGAGCAATTCACCCAGCGGAATCATAGTCAGGATCAGCGGCGCCAAGGGCAGGAGCGAGATCACGGCCAGCTGCACGACCATGTCCTTGCCAAACGGTACCAGCCTCATCCCTTTCACGACCTCGAAGCTGTTGCCCATGTCTGCGAGCGACTGGACGTCGGCGCTGCCGACCAGCGGCTCGTTGGCCGGCGCACCGCCGCGCAACCATTTCTGGTCGAAGTCGCGCACATAGCGCTGGGCAAGGCCGCCATATTCCGACAGGCCGGCGCGCTTGGTACGCGCCATCAGCGGGAGGAAGACCAGCAGCGGCGCGATTACGAAAAAAATCATGACAGCAACCAGTGCGACAATTTCCATCTTGAAGTCGACCAGCTTGCCGCCAGCGTAGAAGATCTTGTTAGCCATGACGCCGGCAAGAACCACACCCTGTCCCGCCAGCAGCGGAGCGAATGCCTGGGTGATGATCGAAAGAAAACCGAGGCCACCGGCACGGTCGGGGTGCGTAGGAATGAGTTGCAGGTCGATTCGCGAGACCTGCCAGAGAAAGCGTGCCCAGATCAACAGCCGGAAATACCAGCGAAGCAGGATGAACTGGAACACCGGCAGGCTGACCAAACCGAACCACCAGCCGGCCAAGGTCGGCTGCAGCCGTCCGCCTCCCGACTCCGAGTACCACGTGGCCACGTCGATGGCAGCGTTATTCCTCCAGATGACGAGCACGCCGACTCCATACACGAACACGATGAGCAGTACCTCTGCCATGATGGAGTTGCGCAGGCGCATTGCGGCAGAGACCGCGGCTTCGAATTTCGCGCGTGCTGTGTCGGGTATCAGGCAACGCGTCAAGAACGCGGCGACGACGGGGCGCATGCGCTGGTGGACGACGATTTCCGCCACGACGAACAAAGGCAGCGCGAGAAGGAATCGCGCATGCACGTCGACATCGAAGAGGAACGGCACTTTGACGCTGTCGCCCCAGGCATGTCCCTCCGCAACCGAAAGCACGAGCAGTGGCACCCACGTCAGAAGCGACATGACAGCCACGCGACGCGTCAGCAGTTCCAGCGCATCGCCGGACAAGTGAGCGCGCCGCAGCAGCTGATAGAGCGGTCCGCCAAGGATCAGCGAAAAGTCCGGCGGCTCCGCCAAGGGCGATCCTGCAGTCTTCATCGCGATCGTCTGTCCGCCGGCACTGTTCGACCGTTCGGTTCGTCGACAGGATTCAGCATCGCGGCCCTGCGGTCGACATGGCCGACGCCTTCCTTCAGTCTTGACAGGCTCACCTCGTTCCCCTTGTAGGACGCCTTGCCGAGGCGACGTCGCATACTCTACTCCCGCCAGCTTCCGGTATCGACATCAATCCACCGGAGCCCGCGAATTTCGAATTGGCCGACGGCGGCGCCGGGCGCGCGAGCACGCGCGGACCGGACAAGCGTCAGGATCGAACCGCAGGTTCGATCAACTCTCAGCCGCGCTCCGAAGTTTTGCGATCGGGAAACCGGGGCAAGCGAAAATAAAAGGTCGCTCCGCCGGCGCTGTTATT
Source organism: uncultured Gammaproteobacteria bacterium (assembly GCA_963766595.1). Lineage (GTDB taxonomy): Bacteria > Pseudomonadota > Gammaproteobacteria > Xanthomonadales > Rhodanobacteraceae > Rudaea. Next base: position 480,632 of record CAVYAZ010000017.1, on the reverse strand, counting down.
GGTCGCCCACAGCGTGCCGGAGTGTGCCTGGACGAGCATCGAACAAACCGAGAGACCGAGTCCCATGCCGCCGGCCTTGCCGGTTACGAAGGGCGCAAAGATACGCGCGAGGTCCGGCTCGGGAATGCCCGATCCATTGTCGGCGACCTGCACTTCGACGTCGCCGTCTTCGGCAAGCAGCGTACGCACGGTGAGCATGCGGCCATGCGCGACACCGCCCATCGCTTCAGTCGCATTCATCATCAGGTTCAGCAGTACCTGCTGCAACTGGACCCTGTCGCCCTTCACCGGAGGCAGATCCGCGGCCAACTCAAGGGCGACCTCGACGCGCCGTTCGATCAGATCGCTGCGCAGGATCTGCAGGACTTCGCGCACGACATCGTCGATATCGAGCCGGACGAATTCGGTGCGGTCGTTGCGCAGCATGCTGCGCAGCTTGCGAATGACGTCGCCGGCGCGCTTGGCGTTGTCGACGACCTTCGCGAAGCTGATGGCGACCTCCTCCACATCCGGCGGCTTGTGCGCAAGGAAACGCGCGCCAGCCTGGGCGTTGCTCAGGATTGCGGTCAACGGCTGGTTGAGTTCGTGCGCGAGCGAACTCGACAGCGCGGACAGCGAAGCGACGCGCGACAGGTGCGCCAGTTCGTCACGCTGCACTGCTGCTTCGCGCTCCAAACGCTTGCGCTCGCCGATATCCGCGATCGAGACAATGGTGAATTGTTCCTGTCCTATCTGGATCGGCGTCAAACCGATCTGGACCATGATTGCCCCGCCGCCGCGGCGCTGCGCCACGAGTTCGCCGCCCGCGTCCATCTTGCCGACATCCACGCCCTCGGCAAACAGGCGTCTCATCTCGGCGTGTACGTCGCGATAGCGCTGAGGCATCAACGTTTCCACATCCGTCCCGATCAGCTGCTCCCGCGTGTATCCGAACATCGATTCGGCTTGCCTGTTTCCGAAGGTGGTCACGCCGTGGTCATTGACCAGCAGAACTGCCCATGGCATCGACTCGACCAGCAGGCGAAAGCGTTCGTCGACCGTTCTGCGCTCGGTCGTGTCGACGACGACACCGTAGCTGTGCGCCGGCGCGTGGTCCTGGGTAAACAGGATCTTGCCGAGGGCCACCAGCCAGCGAACGTCCTTGCCGGGAGTTGCGATCCGGAACTCGACGTGGATATTGCCGTCGCCGTGAATTGCTTCCTCGATCGCGCTGCTCAGGCGCCGGCGATCTTCCGGCACCACGCGCTCGAGATACTTCGACCATGTGAAGACGTCATCGGACCCGATGCCGAGCAGGAAGAGCGCCGTTGGCGACAGCCACGGTTCGGTGCCGGTCGTGTCCCAGCTCCAGAAACCCTGGGCCGACACGCTCGCGGCCAGATCCATTTGCTGTTCGGTTTCGAGCAGCCGCGCTTCGGCCGTGACCAGGCTCGTTGCCATTTCCGAGGCGCGAAGGATTTCGCTGCCGATCAGGTAGGCCATCACGAGCGAAATTCCCAGAAACGATGGCGCGACCAGCAACGGCGCCACGATCACTCCGGCGCTGACGATGATCTGCCACGTGCCGGCTGCGACCAGGAAGGCGATGACGCTGACGCACACCAGAAAAACGCTTTGGCGTTCTTCCATGCTGCCGCGCCGCCGCACGATCACGACCGTGTCGATCAGGAAGGCGATCATCAGCAGCGCGTTGATCGTGCCGAGAATGATCCACGGATTGGGTTCGCCGACGGGGACGCTGATCGGCGCCGAATTCCAGACGCTGAGCGACTGGAGCGAGGACACTTCGCGAAAGTTGAGGTTGACGCCGGTCAGGAAATTCGCAGCCAGAGCAAGGAGCACAACCGCAATCAACGGCGCAGTCCAGCTGCGGCGGGACGCACGGAATTGCAGGCGCACGAACAGCACGAGGCTGATGAGCAGGGCCGCCAGGGGGACGTGCAGCCAGCGCACGAGTTGCGCCCAGAGTTCCGGCGTCGATGCCCGCATCAGGAACAATTCGATGATGCCGATCGCGGCCGCCGACAGGCTGCATAGCGCGAACGTCAGATATACGCCTCGGCGCCGCTGCTGGATCCAGATGGACAGGTAGACGAACGCCAGCATCAAGCTGACCACCGTCATCCCCGTCCAGCCGGCGTGTATCCAATCCATCGGCGCCATCACGCAAGAAAAGGGCTTGCTTCGCCCAACGGGTAGTGTAACGCACCGATTCGAAGACGAACCCCAGCAGGAGTCAAGCTTCAGCCTGGCTCTTGGTCACCCAGTTGATCGCATCGAGCAGGGCCTGGTCGTCGACCGGCTTGCGCAGGAACATCTTCGCGCCGAGTTCGTGCGTGAGCCGGTGGACTGCTTCGTTATCGCGCGCCGACACGACGATGACCGGCAGCACATTGCGTTTGCCTTTCAGGCGCTCAAGGGTTTCCGGGCCGCCGATTCCCGGCATCGTGATATCGAGCAGGACGCAGCCGGGCGGCACGTTGTCGACTTCGTCGAGAAAGCGATCGGCGGACGGGTACGCGCGCACATCGATTCCGGCCGAACGCAGCAACCGCGCAAATCCCGTCCGCACACCATCATCATCGTCGACGACGTGGACGACCAGGCCCCCGCTTGCGCTCACGCTCGTCTCCCGATCGTGTGGATAAGGCAGGTGTGCGCCGCAGGCACCCAAGGCCATTCCACGGACGCTCATCAGTGACAAGTGGACGACGATACTCGCGGACAGTGCGCCGGCATATGGGACCATGATCCCATATGCCCAAGGCCGCGGAACCCTATACGCGGTCGGTACGTTTCACTTAAGCGATGCTGAGCGCATCGCACAGATGCACCAGCTGGGCGACCGAGCGCACCTTCATCTTGGCCATGACGCGGCCTCGGTGAACCTTGACGGTTTTGACGCCGATATTGAGATCCGCGGCGATCTGCTTGTTCAATCGTCCCTGGATCACGTGGTTCATGACTTCGTGTTCGCGCGGAGACAGGCGCGCCAGGCGCCGGCGAATATCATCGAGCTCGCTCTCCTGGGCCGAGGCCTGCTCGCGCTGGGCGACTGCTTCGTTGACGACGCGCAGCAGGACGTCCGCATCGGCCGGCTTCTCGATGAAATCGAACGCGCCGTGCCGCATCGCATTGACGCCGATCGAAACGGTGCCGTGGCCAGTCAGATATATCACCGGCAGCCTGCTTCCGCGGGCACGCAGCTGGTCGTGCAGTTCGGGGCCGCTCATGCGCGGCATGCTGACGTCGAGGAGGATACAGCCGACGCCATCGCACGCGGCCGTTTCCAGGAAGTCCTGGGCCGCGGCGTACGCATCGACGATCCACCCTGCGGAACGCAACAGCCGAGTCAGGCCGCCGCGCACGTCCGCGTCGTCGTCGATCACGTAAACGGTCCCTCTACTCGCATCCATTCCAGATCCCCGATCCAGAAGCAGTTTCGCCGGAGGTGCGTCTTTTTCAAGGACGAGCGCACGAAGCAGCCGAAGAAGAGCGGCAGCTCTTTTTTCAGCATTGCAGCACTGGCTGCGGCTGTCAACGTGGCCACGCGCCGCTATGTCCGGAATGACATAACGCCGGTCTCCGCAAATCCGTCTTTATATGGACGCTGCCTCCGACCTGAGGCGTAGTGGCCCCATTTGTGCATGCACTTCATTCCTGCAACGCGGTTGCACAGGGATTACGGTCGGCCGTTATCTTGCGGAACAGCGACCCGGCCAGGTTGCTCAACCCGGGTACCGCAATCGTGGCGCCGATCGCCGCAGCCGATTTTATCGCGCCGCCTGCCGTGAGCCCGACCGAAGGGGCGCCGAACGTACCGCTCAGGCTCACGATCGTGGGTATCTCGGTGAGTCCCAGGCCGCTGGTGACGACCGGCGTGACGGCAAGGTCGAGACTCTCCGTGCGCAGATTTACGCTGCCGGTTGCAATCAGGTTGTACTTCGCCGTTTCGACCGCGGCGTTGTGTTCGGATCTGACGATGCCGTCCTTTACCGGCACGCGCACGGCGATGCACTTGACATCGGTATCCGGATCGGTTTTCTGGAACGGGTTGGCGGCACTGAATATGCGCGCAATCAATCCGCTATCCACATCGATGGCGACGTTGTTGATGCGGTTCGGTCCGATCTTCAAGCGCACGTGGCCATTGAGCGAACCCAGGACAGTCGCGAGCGTCTTGCCGCGGCCTTGCAGGTCGAGGCTCAGGTCTGTACTGCCGCCGGTCATGAGTTGCGGCTGGCCGAAGCGGGCGAACATTTCGCCCAGATCGATGCCGCCTGCGTTGAGCCGAAAAGTCCAGGCGGTTTGCGCCGCATCGACGGTCAGCGCCGCGTGCAGGATCTGGCTCGCGCCATTGGCAAGCTCCACCGGGTCGGCGTTCAGGCGCCCATCGGCGACCGTCGCGCGCACCTGCAGAGGGCCTATCCTGGCGCTGTCGCTGAGATTGACCGCATCGATCCGAAGGTCCAGATCTGCATCGATCGCGCGCAGGACATCGAGCGGCAGATCCGCGTCCGGGATCACGCGCCCGACGGAGGCCGCAGGTTTTGCACTTTCTTGCGGCGCCTCGGCGCGTCTGATCCCGGTGAAATCGAGCAGCGGCGAAGTTGCGACCGCCTGAAGTTTGAAGCGTTCGGCGCCACGCGTCAGGCTGGCGTCGCCGCTGATCGTCGTAGCCGCGAAAGCCAGCCTCAGGCTGGTGAAGGCATAGCCGTCGGCCACATCGGTCACCTTGCCGCTCGCATTGAATGCGCGCAATCGCGCCAGGCCGCGCAGTCCGGTGAAAGTGGCGATCCCGTCGCCGCTGCTTGCTTCGAGATTCACCGCCATCGCGATCCCCGCCGGCTTCAGCGGATCGGCGATCGTGCCGCTCATCGTCGCACTCGTGCCCTGCAGTCCGATGCGGAGCTGCTTGAATTCGAGAGCTCCGGCGATCAGGCTCATTGCGCCATTCACCGGCCCGAGTTCGCGCCTATCGGGAAGCACGACGCGCTCGAACTGAAGTTCGGCGTCTACGTCGGCGGCAAGCAGCGGGTTCGAATCTTCGGACTTCTGCTTTGACGACACGACGGAAAGATCCAGCAGCGCACCGCCGAGCTTGAGCGTCACGCGCGGCCGTGGTTCGCCGGGAACGAACGCGACTCGTCCTTGCACCGAACTGCGGCCGAAAGACAGTTTGAGATCGTCGAACGAATAGCTGCGCGGCGAGCGCACACTCGCATCTTTCGGCGCCGCCGCCGGTTCTGCCGTGTCGCGCAGTTCGGCGCTTCCCTGAAAGCGGCCGATCGGTGCAACGGGTTTTCCGAACCACGCGAACAGGTCGGCCAGTTCCTTGCCTTGCAGCGCGACCTTCAGATCGAGCCCGGCAAGGTTGTGCGGGTCGGCAATGCTGCCGTCGACCTGCAGCTTCGCGCCGGCAAACGTTGCCTGGAGCGCGCTCGCATTGAGCCGGCCATCGACCAGGACGACCCTGCCGCTGCCGGCCTGCAGCTGGCGTCCGCTCGGCAGCACCAGCCTCTCGATACCCAGTTCAAGATCCGCGTCAGCGATATTCCAGTATCCGGCCGATGGCCGCGACTTTGCTGCGGCCGCCGCCGCATTTGCGCCGCCGCTCTCCGCTGGCGACCGGCTCAGGTCAATCACCGGCAACTTCACCTTGCCACTGACGTGCAGGCGCGACCCAATCTTTGCAACCTGGACCGACGCGTTCACGCTGCTCTCGGCGATCTTCAGTTGGAGGTCGTCGAGTCGATAGCCCTGTGCTGTTTCGTGCAGACGGAGGCTGGCGTGAAACGGCGGCAGCGGCGTATCGCTCTTGGAGTCGAGGCGCCACGATCGGGTGGCCGTCGCATTGATCTTCAGATCGATGCCGCCTGCCGCACGCACATCTGCGATCGCGCCGCTCACGTTGATTTTCGGCATGCCATCGCCGCCAGCCGCGATGTCGATCGCGGACAGCGCCGGCGCGGCCAACGTGCCGGATGCTCGTGCGTTGACGCGGAATGCGCCGAGTGCGGGCAGCGGTCTGTCAATCCATGCAGCGAGATCGCCGAGCTGCTTGCCCTCGGCAATGAAGTCGATGCCGACACTGCGCCATTGGTAGCCGCCCGCGGAGGAGACGCTGCCCTCCAGTTCGCCGCGCGCTGCCAGATGCAATCCTTCCGCGCTGCCGGCTTCGATGTCGATGTCCTTGAACAGCGCAGCCGCCGGGGAACCCGCCACCGAGGCCGTCCCGCTGAAGGGCCCGAGTGACGGCAGGTCTGCGCCAGCCAGCGCCGCAAGCTCGGAAATATCGGGCGCTTGCGCGCGCAACGCCAGATTGAACGCGCCGAATGTGTGCGGACTGTCGATCGTGCCATGCACGCCGATGCTGGCCGCGCCGATTTTGCAGTCCAGGGCCACGGGATACGCTGGCACGTTCGCGATCAGCGCCGCCAGCGCGCCGATCGTGCCTGTCGCTGACATTTTCGTCGTGCCAATCGCGCCTTCGGCGCGCACGCGCATCGGTTGCGATGCGGACGAAGCTGCCAGTTCGAAAGCGTCGAGGCGCAGCGACTGCGTCTTTCCGGAAGCGCCGTCGCGATAGCTCAGGGACAGGCCCCGCGACGAGAGTTCGTCAAGCTGCGTCGTGTCGAGCCACCCCGGCGCAAGCGCCGTCGCAGATGTCGGAGCGGGTTTTCCCGGAGCGAGCACCCAGTTGCCGCTGCCGCCGGCATCGGTCTCGAACAACATGTTCGCATCCTGCAGCGCGACCTGCCGGATGTGCAGCCGATGCGACAGCAAAGCCATGACGTCGATCTGGATATCCACCCGGTCGGCCTGCACCAGCCAGGGCTGCGAGCCCCAGGTGGCGTTGGCGAAGCGCACCTGCCGCAGCCTTAGCGCCGGAAGTGGCAGCAGCGTGACTCCAATCTCACCGATGCTCAATTCGCGCCCGGTATCGGTCTTTACGAATTCGGCCAGGTTCGCCAACAGGCGCGGGACGAGCACATATGTCGCGAAGCCAATCGCGGCAGCTGCCGCGATGAGCGCGAGGCCTGCCGCCAGTGCGAGCCACTTGATGCGCAAGGATCAGCTCCGACAATACGAGGAATGTTGTGGATCCGGCCGGTGAGCAGGAGATTCGTCGATCTTCAGTAAAGGACAACGGTTCGACAACGGTTAGGTTCGGCTGATCCGAGCATAGGCACCTGCGTGAGCGCGGCGTAATTGGACCTTGGGGTCATGAGAGTTTCTGCCTGAACGACACCCGGCCCTGCTGGTCAGCGCAGGGATATTTGCTGAACGGGGCAACGGGGAGACTTCTCGGTAATCAGTGGCACTGCGTGAGTTGACTGCTTGCCGGGCAGAAAAAGTGGATTTTTGGAAAGGATGAACTAGTGGACTGTAACGCTTGATTCTGGGGTAACAGCGCGTCGATCCACGATTGCCCCCTTCCGCCTTCGGCACCTTCCCCCGCTTCGCAGGGGAAGGAAAAGCGCGAGGCATCAGTCTGGAATCCTTCACTCGCCTGCGGGGAAACATCGGCAGGATTGCCGATGTTTGCAGCGGAGCTGCCCGGAGGATGAGTCACAAAGGATGTGGCGAATACAAGGTGGCGGCTGCCGGAAGGGGGGCTCCACGCAAGACATAGACGTACTACTGACTCAAACGCTACAGGCACAGGCACTAGGGTACGCCTCGCGTAAAGCAAACCTAAAAAAAGCCCGGCTTGCGCCGGGCTTTTTCGTGTTACCTGCTACCGCGAGTTGATCAGTTCTCGACCTTCAACTCGGTGCGGCGGTTACGCTGACGACCTTCCGCGGTGTCGTTGGTGTCGATCGGCTGGCTCTCGCCAAAGCCCTTCGGACCATCCAGACGGCCGGCGTCGATGCCGTGCGCGATCAGATAGTCGTACACACCCTTGGCGCGGCGCTCCGACAGCTTCTGGTTGTAGGCGTCCGTACCGACCGAGTCGGTATGACCGTCCACTTCCACGCGAACGTTCGGGTTGCGCTTGAGCGTATCGATCGCTTCGTCCAGGATCGCCACGGAGTCGGCAGTCGGCGCCTTCAGCGACGGCACCAGCTTCTCGCCAACGCGCGGATGGTCGAACTTGAACTCCACGCCACGCAGGTCGATCGTGACCTTGGTCGGCGCCGGTTCCGGACGGGCCGGCGGCGGCGGCGGCGGCGGCGGTGCTGCCGGCGGCGGCGGCGGTGGCGGCGGCGTAACGCCGAAGCTGTAAGTCAGGCCGACCGTGACGATGCCGTCGACGAAGCCCGTGTGATTCTTGAAGCCGTACGACGCCGACAGCGGCGTGTTCATCGAGTTGTTGTCGTGGTCATAACGCGCCTGGATTTCGCCGCGGAACGCCAGACGATCGGACATCGCATACTGGATACCGAAGCCCGCAGCGGCCATCGGATCCCAGCCGCCGCTCTCCGAGAAACCGTTCTCTTGCAGGATAAAGCCCGAGTACGCCTTGTGGCGCACGGCGCCCAAGGCGCCCATGAAGTACGGACGCCAGCCCGAACCGATGTCGCCGAAGAACCAGCGGCCGGCAACGTCGAGTTGCACGCTTTCCCACTGGTGGCCCTCGCGCGGCGAGTCGCTCTTGAATTTGTTGTTGTTGATGCCGTACTCGAAATCCACCGCGAAGTTCGGGTTGACCCAGGCGCCGACACCGATGCCGCTGTACAGGTCTCCCTTGGTCGTACGGCTGCTGTCGGGTTCGATGTAGCCAATACGCGGCGCGATGTACCAGACGCCGCTTTGAGCTTCCGCCACGCTCACCCCACCGAGGGTCAACGCGGCAAGTGCGAACAGGATATTGCGTTTCATCGGGGATCTCCTCTGCATTTATGTCGCTCGCAAGGACTGCGCCGCGCACGAAATCGGCGCCGCTAGCCCCTGTTTTAACAAATTGTTATCCAGAGTTGCAACGATATATAGCATTCGGAACAGGCGACATTGGACCTAAGGCCCATCGACCATGGCCCGACAAATGCACCAGCCGCGCACTCATTCGAGCCTGACCGGTTTCTGACAGGTCCCGGTAGTTGGCACTCGCTACGGCAAATATCGGTGAAAGCATTTCACTTGCGTGAAGCCCACCGCGTGACCAGCCCGCGCAGGAATACATAAGGCACGATTGCCAGGATGATCGCGACAATGATCGCCTCGTCCGGATAAACCGCGGGTTGCCCGATGATCTCGTAGATGAAATCAAGGCCGAGAGCCACGAGGAACACGCGGCCGATGCTTTTCCAGCCATCCTTGAGCGATTCGCGACGATGCCCGCGGTGGGTGAATACGGCCCACAGGTATGGCGGCTTGCCGCTCTTCGCATCCTTCAGGCCGTCGATAATCGCCAGGCTGATGGCCATCAGCGGCTGCAGCACCAAGCGGAACGTCATCGGCCCGCTCAGCCGGTCGGTCAGATCGTTCGCAAACCGCGCGAGAATGTCGCTTTCCATTTAATGTTCGCGGCATCGACGCCACCCGTTCCCGAGATGCTCCAGCGCGCCATCCATTGGCGTGCTGGATCTCTGAATCGGTCCGCCATGCGTACTGCGAGTTCGAGGATCAGGAATATGGCGTCGGATGGTTCAGGCCGTGCGGCTCTCTGCGTTCGCTTTCGATCAGGGTCGCACAACCGCGGCGCGACGAATTCCATCAACCCTTCGGCGGATACTCCCTGAACATTTTCTCCACCGCCGCGTTGATGTGTGCCTCGGACTCCTGTGGCGTGGCGCTCTGATCGATCGTGCTTTCGGCGATGCCGCGCCAGACCGCTTCGCCCTTTGCCCGATCGACGAGGTCGACGACCAGAGTGCCTACCCTGACGTTGCGCACATCGACATAGTTGCCGCCGTAATGGCCGTAATAGCCATAGCCCCAGCCGCCACCCCAGCTGCTGACCGTGGTGTCGGTTCGCAAGCGAACGTGCGCATGCATGACGAGGTCGCCGTCGCTCGGCACGCGGGTGATTCCCTTGGCGGCGAGTTGCGCCGCGACCGCCTGCCGGATCCGCTCTGCGATGAACGGATCCAGTTCAGTCTTGGCGTCGCTGATCGTTACCGTCTTGTAGGCGGAGAAGTTCGTGCCGGGATGGTAATCGCTGCGAACGCTGATGCTCGGCCCACAGCCGGCGACAAGGCCGGCGAACGCCAGCGCAACGACAAAATTCCGGACCATGGCGAATCGCAACGTCATCGACCCCTCCTGTAACTGGCTCACTGGAATTTCAGGCACGCGCCCCGTTCACTTGTAACCTTTGGCCTGGAGGCACGCAGCACGCGCGCTCTGGTACGCTGCCGCCCCGGACTGCTGCTGTTGCGACGCCGACGCATTGGCTTGCGCGGCCGCGCCGCGATTCCTGTTGCGCTGGGCGACGCCGCCGACGACCGCACCTTTCGCTGCGGCGTTGCCGACATCATTGCCGCCAATTGCGCCGACGGCTGCGCCCGCGGCAGCACCCTTGGCTCGGGTTCCACTGCCCGTAACAGGCGCTGCTTGCGCTGTGGGCGCCGGCGGCGGATTCGCCGGATCGTAGCCGCTCTGCTGAATGGCTATGCTATTGCATTCGGCCTCGTCGGCCGGGGAAGGGGCCTGGCCGAAAGCAGCGCCGGAAAACACCAGCGCTGCGCAAGCCAGCGAAACTACTGCGGGAATCTTTCGCATGTGGACCTCCATATTCAAGTGACGTACGGCCAACGAGCCGTCACGACGCCGTTTTATACATGTGCAAATCTAGAAATTGAAGTTGTACGCGATCTCCGGCCCGTACAACCTCGCGTTGGCATCGGCGTTGTTGCTGCTGAACTTCACTCTCAAGAATTTGTAGCCGAACACCCACGCACCGTTGCTCGTCGCGTACGTGAACACTGCGTCGGCGCCGTAGGTGCCGTCGGTGCTGCCCCACGATCCGTCGAGGCGCCCCGTGAACGCCCAGCGGTCATTCAGTCTGGCCGTATAGCGCCCGCCGATCATGAAATCGGCATAGGACTTGTCGATCGTGATCTTGCCGCTCGGCAGCGCCGTATTGTTCGGTATCAGCTTGAGTTCGAGATTTGCCCACAGATAACGCAATCCGCCTATGGCCTCGAAACCTTCATGCCGCGCCGGTCCCGGACTCCACACGCCTGCCAGTTCGAAGACTCCCGCGTCGAATGACGAGTTGGTGCCAAACAGCTTGCCCTGGCGGTCGTTGCTCAGCGGAAGATAGAGAATGTCGGAGAGAATTCCGAAATCATCGCCCTGCCCTTCCAGGTGCAACGGAATCGTGAAACCCAGCTTCGGCGACCAGCCGGAAAACTGTTTGGTTCCACCGGTATCGATCGGCGGCACGTCTGCGGTCAGACTGGTGCCGATCGCCGGCAGCCATGCATAAGGAGCAAGCGACCAGTTCCAGTCTTCGGCCGCCGCGCCGATCGGCACTCCCGCAAACAGCAGAGCGATTGCCAACTTCGTCATCGCGTTCTTGGTGGTACGCATGTTCGGAGCTCCTGTATTTGCTTTTGAATCGAATTTTTTGTCTGGCCGTTTCGCTGAATGGCTTACGGTACCGGCGGCGGCGGGACGCCTTATTTCGCCGGGTCGTCGACAGCAACGTAGACGACATCGTTGCCCGACCAGGTCTGCTGGTAGTAGACGCTGCCGCAATGGTAGTAACCGCCATGCCAGTACGATGCGCAGCTGGGCGGCAAGCGCGTAATAGTACGAGCCGATTACTGCGGCGGTCGTAGCGGCGACTGCGCCGATAGCGATGCCAGCAGCGATCGGATGGTAATAGCCACCCCAACCCCAACCGCCACCCCAGCCGCCGTCGATGTCGACGTTGACGTTGTTGCCGGCGTTGATGTTGCCGTTATTGATGTTGTTGCGATTGCCGTCTCCGCGAATGTCGTTGTTGGCGCTGTTTCCGCGATTGCCGTCACCGCGATTGCCGTCTCCGCGATTGCCGCTGCCGCCCGCGGCACCACGGTCACTCGTGCCGGCGCTCGGCCGATTGCCACTGCCGCCAGCGGCGCCACGATCACTCGTGCCAGCGCTCGGCCGGTTGCCGCTGCCACCGGCGGCACCACGATCACTCGTGCCTGCACTGGCCCGGTTGCCGCTGCTGTAGTTCGAGCGGCTGCTGCCACCGTAGCTCGAACGATTCGCGCCGGACACCGAACTCTGGGCGCGGCCTCCGCCGCCGCTGTATCCGCCGCCGCCGCGACTGCCGCCGCCACCGCCACCGCCGCGCCCTCCGCCGCCACCGCCGCGTCCACCACCGCGCGCATCGCTGAGGTCGGGGATTCCGAGTATCAGCGCGGTGCAGATGATCATCAGGACCAGCGCGACGCGCCTCGCCGTCGACGTCGCGCGCGAATTTTCGTATTTGCTATTCATGTTCGGTCTCCTGTTTACGGCGCGGCGTCGATGAGGGCGTTCGGATCACTGAACGGAATCTTGTTCGCGCCCTTCGCGGGCGTAAATGCGAACGTCGATGCATCGATCTTCGGATTCAGGTTCCAGCGCATCGTCACCTGATACTGCGGATCGCCCACCTCGTAACGCGTCGTGACGAGCAGCCTGCGCGGCACCGGCTTGTCGCCTTGCGCGACCCACAGCTGCCAGTCGATGTTGCCCTGGCGGAACGCCAGATGATCGCAGTCGGTACCGTCGATGTTCGAGTCACCCACCAGCACGCCGCCGCGCACGGCCTCGGTGAGTGTCCCCCCATGGATCTGGTACAGCATGTCGATCATCGGCATCTCGATGCCGGCGCCGAGCAGACGGTCGACCAGCTTGCCGATCGTGTCCGGCGCCTTGATTTGCGTATAGGCTTCGTCGTCCGGCGAGTACATCGTCAACGTGGCGCCGTCGTAGACGAACAGGCGTTCCCGGTCATCGCCGGAAACCTCGACCCGCAGCTTGTTCGTCAGCTGAGCGGTCAGGGTCGCATGCTCGTTGTTCTGCACCTTGTAGCCGAACGCGACCACTTGGTCACGTGTGGACTGACTGTCGATCGAAAAGGTTTTCTGACTCTTCAGGAAGGAAGTCATCCGGTCGAGCACGGCCTGCGCTTCGGGTGAAATGACCTGGGCAATCGCAGGGGAGCCAGGTGGCGCTGCCGCCTCTTCCGCGGCGAGCGGCGCCGCCAGAAGAACCAGAAGTGCCGACAACAACGGTACAAAGACCGACCTATGACGTGACATGCTCATGATTTCTCCTCGTCAATTTCGCAGTTCGCACTGGCAACCCTGCCGTGCAGACAGCATACGCGGTCCGCTGGCATCGATGCCACTGGTGCGAGGCTAGGTCGCAATTGCTTGCAGCGAAATTGGACCTTGATCCTATTGGCGCACGAGCGTCTCGTGCAGAACGCAACGCGAGCGCCGATACCGGCCGATCATATGGACGCGTTGTCGCCCTCGTGCGTCGCACGGCCGTGCATGGCCGGCCGACAGATTGCAAATCATGAACGAGCAAAGTCGCTCGGGAAGTTGCGCAGGTCTGCGGCAACACCTTACGTGAACCTGACTGTATCCCGGAATTGGCCGCAACCATCCTGAACGGTTGCGGCCCACATGAACGGTTCTGACTTCAGACGGCTTTACCGCTGGCTGCGCGTCAATCAAGGATTGACGACGACATAGACAGGATCGCTTCCCTGCATGGTCTGCTGGTAGTAGACGCTGCCGCATTGGCTGTAGGTGGCACCGTTCTGGACTACTGTCGTGCAGCCTGACGGCGGCAACGCATAGTAGGAGGAACCCACCACAGCCGCTGTCGTCACGGCGACCGCGCCGATGGTCGCAGCGACAGCTAAACCGCCGTTGCCATAACCGCAGCAGCGGTTGTTGTAGCCGCCATCGATGTTGACGTTGACGTCGTTGCCGACATTGACGTTGCCGTTGTTGACCCTGTTGCCCGAGTTGTTGACGTTGTTGGTCCGGTTGCCGGAGTTGACGTTGTTGCCGCTGACGTTGCTCCGATTCGCGTTGTTGGCGGTGTTGCCGCCGCGGTTCGCGGTGTTGGCGGTATTGCCGCCGCCACGGTTTGCCGTGTTGGCGCTGGCGCCACCGCCACCGCCTACGGTTCGCACTCGCCGCCTCCGCCACCGGCCGAGCGATTTGCGCCGGAGACCGAACTTTGGGCCATTTGACCGCCGCCACCACCGCCGCCGCCACCGCCTCTCCCGCCACCGCCGCCACCACCTCCGCCACCGCCACCGCGGCCGGCATTTGCGTCAGAGATTGCCAGCGCCAGCGCGGCGCCGGCAACGATCAGGCAAAGTGCCAACGCGCGCGACGTACCCTTCTGCATAGAATTGGTCTGCATGCTGTTCATGTCGGTCTCCTTACGGCGCGCCATTGATAGCCGTCGTCTTGCTGAATTGGATTTCTTTCGCATCCTTCGGCGGTGTGAAAACGAATGTCGATGCATCGATCTTCGGTTGCAGATTCCAGCGCAGGACCGCCTGGTACTGCGGATCGCCGACCGCGTAGCGTGTCGTGATGACGAGCTTGCGCGGCACCGGCTTGGCGCCTTTCTCGACCCACAGCTGCCAGTCGATCGTCGCCTGGCGGAACGCCAGGTGATCGCATTCGGCTCCGTCGATCTCCGAGTCGCCGACCAGCACGCCGCCACGAACCTCTTCGGTCAGCGTGCCCTCGCCGGTCTGGTACAGCACATCGACCATCGGCATCTCGACGCCGGCGTCGAGCAGATTGTTTATGAGTTTGTTGACACTGTCCGGTGCGGTGGTGCGCGCATAGACGTCATCATCGGGTGAGTAGATCGCGATCTTCGCACCGTCGTAGACGACAGTACGGTCGCGCAGGTCGCCGGACACCTCGGCGCGCAGCTTGTTCGGCAACTGGACGGTCACCGTCGAGTGCTCGTTGTGCTGCACCTTGTAGCCAAACGCGACGACCTCATCGCGCGTAGAATGGCTGTCGATCGAGTAGGTCTTCAGGGTGCGCATGTAGGCAGTCATCCTGTCGAGCACTGCCTGCGCATCCGGTGAGATCACCTGGGCCGATACTTCGGTCTTGGCACCTGTCGCCGCTTCCTCTGCGGCCAGCGGCGCTGCCAGAGCCAGAAGTAGCGCCGACAGGAGCCACACGGTCCTATTGCGTGATTTGTCCACGATGCTTTCTCCTCGCGTTCGCATGAGCGGTTCGGCACTGCGCCTGACGCCGTCGGCGTGACACCCCGATGTCCGCGCGAAGCGCCTGGGTGCCGAGTAACGAAGGCTACGCGGCGCTGCGCGCTGGCGATATGGGACCTAGGTCCGATTGGGCGGCAAACTCCCGCAGCGTGAATGTTTCGTGCCGGCAGCCGAGTTGATTGATCCTTCGCGCCGCTCCGATCAGCGCGCTGCCAGGCAGCGCGGCCGCCTATAATCGAGGCGTTTTTTCGGGCGCCGAAACGCAACGGGAGATGTGCATGACCAATCGATCCGGTTCAACCTGCCGGTACGCACTCGGCTGGATCTTCGCTGGTCTGGCTGGCGCCGCGCTTGCGGACGCACGCGCGAATGATTGCATCGGACTCGTGCTCGGCGGCGGCGGCGCACGCGGCGCGGCACACATCGGCGTGCTCAAGGTGCTCGAACGCGAGCACATTCCAATCTGCAAGGTCGCGGGCACCAGCATGGGCGCCATCGTCGGCGGCATGTACGCGTCCGGCTACAGCCCGGAGGACATCGAACGCATACTCGGTGAAATCGACTGGAAAGAAGTTCTCACCGACGATCCGCCGCGCGAGAAGCTGAACATGCGGCGCAAGGGCCAGGACCTGGAATTCCTGCTCGACTACGAAATCGGCTATCGCGATGGCCGCATTACGACGCCGCAGGGATTGATCCAGGGCCAGAAGCTGCTGATCCTGCTGCGCCAGCTGCTTGCATCGACGTGGGCAATCGACAACTTCGACGACTTGCCGATTCCGTTTCGCGCGGTCGCCGCCGACATCGTCAGCGGCAAACCGGTCGTCTGGGACAAGGGCGACCTCGTGCTGGCGATCCGCTCGAGCATGTCCGTGCCCGGCGCATTCGCGCCGCTGCCGGTAGACGACTATCTGCTTGTCGATGGCGGCATCTTCAACAACGTTCCGGTCGGCGTTGCGCGCGCGATGGGCGCGGATCGCCTGATCGTCGTCGACGTCGGCTCGCCGATCGCAAAGCGCGAAGACCTGACCAACCCGCTGGCAATTCTCAATCAGGTCATCGGCACGCTGATGCAGGATCGAACCAATCGTGAAGTCGGCACGCTCGGTCCGGCCGATGTCCTGATCAGGCCGGATCTCGGCGACTTCAGTTCCGCGGCATTCGATAAGGCAGCCCAGGCCATTCCGATCGGCACGCAGGCAGCCGAACGCGCGCTCGACAAGCTCAGGACATTCACGGCCGACGCACAGACCTACGCGCAATTCACCGCGCGTCATCAGCTGATCACGTATGCCCCGCCGGTGATCGAGTTTGTCGACGTCAAGGCAGGCGGCGCCGGCGCGGCCAAGCTCATCGAGCGCGAGGCTCAGGTGCTGGTCGGCAAGCCTGTGGATTCCAACCAGGTCGACCAGATCGTCGAGTCTTCGTATGGCTCCGGACGCTACCAGACGATCCGCTATCAGGTCGTGGAACGCGATGGCAAGGCAGGACTCGAAATCACCGCGGTCGACAAGCCCTGGGGCCCGAACATCGCGCTGTTCGGCTTTACGTTAAGCAACGACTTCAAGGGCGACAGCGACTATCAGGTCAAGGCCGATGTGATCTTCCCGAGTGTCAACGACGCCGGTGGCGAGTTGCGCAATCGCCTGCGTCTGGGTGGCGAGACCGGCATCGAGTCGGAGTTTTACCAGCCGTTCGGGCTCGGCGCGCGCTTCTTTGCGCTCGGCCAACTCGGGTACAGGGCGGAAAATTTCCCGCTATTCGACGGCACGGAGCAAGTTGCGGACTATCGCGTCTACCGTGGCGAGGCACGTGTTGGTCTCGGCACGTACCTTTCGACCAACCTGGCTTTGGGCGGCGGCATTATCTACGGCCACGACTGGGTGCGGCGCCACATCGGCGCGCCCGATTCGGTTGCCGAGGGCGACGCGGTTTACGGCGCCTACACGACGCGGGTCGAGTACGACACTCTGGACAATGCGATTTTTCCCGCGCACGGGATGCGACTCGACTTCGATAGTTACTGGTATCGCACGTCACTCGGCAGCGACCATAACGCGGACTCGTACAAGGTCATCTGGGACGGTGTGCTGAGCAGCGGCGAGAATCATTTTCTGTTCGGGACGCGGCTGGCTGCGTCGAGCAACTCGTCGGTGATCGAAGTCAACGACTCGATTGGCGGATTCCTCAATCTCTCCGGCTACCCGGAACGCGGACTGGTTGCCCCGAATCTGGCTTTCGGGCGCGCCGTCTACTACCGCCAGCTCGGCGATCCGGAAAAGTTGTTCAGCGTGCCGATCTATTTCGGCGCCAGCGTCGAGGCCGCTCATTTGTGGGGTCTGCAACAAGTGATCGACACGACACTTCGACGAAGTGATCTATGCGGGCAGCGTGTTCGGCGGCGTCAAGACGCCGTTCGGCCCGCTGTTCCTCGGCTATGGCCAGACGAACAATGGCCACTACTCGATCTACCTGACGTTCGGTACGCTGATACGGCCGCGGTTCTAGAGGCGAGGGGCGTCTGAGCGAGCTCGGGCCGAACCATGCCCTAGCTCGTCATTCCGGCGAAAGCCGGAATCCAGCGTCTTTCGCGACGATTCAAAGGCGCTGGATCCCGGCTTTCGCCGGGATGACGAGCAAAAAATTGGTTCGTCGAGTCTTTGAGACGTCCCCCGTCTCACGTCTCACGTCTCACGCTTCCCACCCAGCTTCGCCGCGAGCAACGCGCGCCGTTCGCGGATGAACTCCGCGCTGAGCGGACCGAGCATGCCGCGACGCCCTTGCGGAATATGTGCGACCGCCTGCTCGTTGTCGCCAAACACGTAGTAGTCGAACAGCGCCGCCCATGCGGTCCGTTGCGATGCCGGCAGGCGGCGCAGCGTGATGAGCGCGTGAGTCAGGGTATCGAGACCGGCGTTGTCGGCGTGCGACGCGCCCCACCAATAGTTGACCAGGATGTTGCACAGTTCGAGCGACTGTACGTGGTGCCACCACAGCGGCGGGATGAAGATCGCATCGCCCGGACCGAGCTCGGCGCTGAACGCATGGGCGCGCGCCTCGGCAAAGCGCGGGAAGCGTTCGAGATCCGGCGCGGCGAAATCCACCAGGCTGATCGGCGCGCCGGTCGGCGCGAAGTCGACGGGACCGATATACAGGTTTGCAATCTGTTCGGGCGGGAACAACGTGAAGCGCCGGCGCCCGGCGACGACGCAGGCGATGTTGTTGGCGTCGTCGAAATGCGCGGGCACGGTGATCGCGTTGCCGATCCAGATGCGCGGCTCGACCGCATCGAGCAGCGGCATCGGATTTTCGTCGAGAAACTGCGGCAGGCAACTGCGGATCAACGCGCTTTGCGCCGCGACCGCGGGCGCCGTCGGGAACGCCGAATAACGCGCGATCTGTTCGATGACGCGCGAAATCGTCTGGTGGGTGCGGAAAAAATTGAAGCCATCCATTGTCGCATTGTAGAAAATGCGGCCTTTTTCCTCCGGCGGCAGCATGATCGCGTCGATCGGCGCCTGCGTGTCGCGCTCGACCAGATATTTGCAGATAGCTTCCGGCGATTGCCGCCCGAGCTTCGCTGCCGGCCATAAAGAAACGAGGCCTCGCAGGACCACGGGGCGGCCGGCGGGAATGATTTCCTGCTCGAATCGATCCCGGTCGACCCTGCCGACCTCGGGGATTGCCGCGGGATGCACTGTCATTGTTCGCGTGCTCGCAGTGGGCGCTGCCGCAGCTTACGACACGAAACCGCGAAACGGGATACCTGTAGCCCGATGTTGCAACCAGCGGGCTGCGCCTTCATATCGGACGCATGCAGCTTTCTCTGTTCGAGACCGCCGCCCGCACGCTCGTAGACGATGAGCGCGGCGTGATCACCTACCATCCGAATGCCATTTCGACGACCGCTGCAACCGCATGGTTCGCGGCCCTGCGTGGCGGCGTCGAATGGCGCAGCGAGCGCCGCCTGATGTACGACCGCGAGGTCGACGTTCCGCGACTGGTCGCTTCCTATGCGCTCGACGATCCGGGCATGCCCGGCGAACTGCTCGCCGCTGCGCGTGTCGCGCAGCAACTGGCGGGCCACGAATTCAACAGCGCCGGCCTGAACTTCTATCGGGACGAACGCGACAGCGTGGCGCCGCATAACGACAAGCTGCATGAACTGATCGCCGGCGCGCCGATCGCGCTGCTGTCGCTCGGCGCGATGCGCGTCATGACGATTCGCACCAAGGCCACGCCGCGGCGGAGCATTCAGCTCGAGCTCGAGCCCGGCAGTGTGCTGCTGATGACGTATGCCACCCAGCAATACTTCGACCACGGCATCCCGAAGGCGGCGGTGGCGGTCGGTTCGCGCATCAGCGTGGCGTTTCGGCGACGCCTGCGCATCGGTGAGCGATAGGCGGGCTCAACCGCCGGTCGATGCGTGCAATGCGGCAGCCAGGCCGGCATCGCCGGAAACCAGGTCGCTCCATTTCAGTTCCGTACCCTTGCGATGGCCTTTTTCCGTAAGCTTGAGCCCTTCGGGTGCGATCGTGAGCGTGTAGCTCTTCTCGCCGATGGTCAGTTCGCGTCGCAGTGGCTTGTCGAGTTTGGTCATGATTCGTTTCCTGGTTTGTTGGGGTCGCAGGTGGTATGAGACCAGTGAAAGTCGCAACTTACAACATCAACGGCATCCGGTCGCGTCTGCCGCAGCTTCTGGAATGGCTGGCGCGGGAAGCGCCGGACATCGTTTGTCTGCAGGAACTCAAAGCGACCGACGCGGCTTTTCCGGCTGCGGCAATCCGTGCCGCGGGCTACGGCGCGCTCTGGGTCGGGCAGACCGCCTGGAATGGCGTGGCGATACTGGCCCGGGACGCCGAGCCGGTCGTCAGCTTGCGCGCATTGCCGGGCGACCGGGCCGACGCGCAGAGCCGGTATCTGGAAGCGGCGATCGACGGCATGGTCGTCGTGTGTTTGTACCTGCCCAACGGAAATCCTCAGCCGGGACCGAAGTTCGATTACAAACTGGCGTGGTTCGAGCGTCTGATCACGCGCGCGGCCGCGTTGTATTCCTGCGGCCATCCGGTCGTCCTGGCCGGCGACTTCAACGTCATCCCGACCGACTTCGACATCTACAACACGCGCTCGTGGCTCAAGGATGCACTGCTCCAACCGCAGAGCCGCGAGTGTTTCCGGCGGCTGCTCGCACAAGGCTGGACCGACGCGATCAGGAAGCTGCATCCGGATGAACGGATCTACACGTTCTGGGATTATTTCCGCCAGCACTGGCAGACCAACTCCGGGTTGCGCATCGATCACATCCTGCTCAATGCCGAACTTGCTCCGCGACTGAAAACCGCGGGCGTCGACAAGTGGGTTCGCGGCGAACCGGGTGCAAGTGATCACGCGCCGGCCTGGGTCACGCTCGGCACGGCGCGCAGGAAGCGCCGGTAAAAGTCAACAAGGCAAGGCAGTCCGCCGTGCGACCGGGAACGGGTCGGCTTCGTTGGCGTCCGGCTGGATCAGCGTCGTCACGTAACCCACGCACGAAACAGGCACGCGGCGTGCTTCGTCCGGCGCATGGACGTCGCGAAGCGCACGCTTGACGACGTAGCGCGGATTGAGCGCGTTCATGACCCGGCATGCCGGGCACAGGTACGCCGTCTCAACGGTCTTGCGATGTTCGCGAATTGTTACGACGCGGGAATACTCCCGCAGGTTGTTCGAATGGGTGCGGCAGGCCGTGCATTGCATGGATGAACACTCGAATGGTGAATAAACGGGAGCGGAGTCCCTGCGCCATGGGAGCATGAGCCATGCCAGCCGGCGCGCCGCATTCGGTCGCAATGCCGGCGATAGATTCCCGCGCAATTTGCACGGAGGCCCGGTCGCCTAGGTTGCAAATTGCGCTGCGTGCGTCAAGTGCGACCGGCGCGATCTCAGCACCTGCGACTCACGCCCACTACAAGTGCGGCATTGCCTCGGGGAGATGATGATGAGCGACCTTGCGACGCGTGCCGCACAGCGCGCAGACCTGAACGTGCGCTCGACCGACACCTTGGTCGAGCGCCTCGCCGAAAAATACCGCGACCGCATCACCGGATATTTCCGGTTGCCAGCGACGAACGCCGCATACGCGCCGTTTCCTGATGACCTGTCGATGGCCACGCGCGCTGCGTTGCACAGCCGCGGGATCGACCAGCTCTATTCGCATCAACGCGCGGCTTGGGATGCGAGCGTGCGCGGCGAGCATGTCGTCGTCGTGACGCCGACCGCGTCGGGCAAGTCGCTGTGCTACCACCTGCCGGTGATCGAGTCCGTGCGCGCGCAGCGCGCGAAGGCGCTGTACCTGTTTCCGACCAAGGCGCTGGCGCAGGACCAGGTTGCCGAACTGCTCGAACTCAACAAGGCCGGCGAGCTTGGCGTGCGCGCCTACACGTTCGACGGCGACACGCCGAACGACGCGCGCCAGGCGATCCGCACGCACGGCGACATCGTCGTCAGCAATCCGGACATGCTGCATCAGGCGATCCTGCCGCATCACACGAAGTGGGCGCAGTTCTTCGAGAACCTGCGCTTCGTCGTCATCGACGAGTTGCACAGCTACCGCGGCGTGTTCGGCTCGCACGTCGCCAACGTGCTGCGGCGCTTGCGCCGGATCTGCGCGTTCTACGGCGTGACGCCGCAGTTCATCGCCTGCTCGGCGACGATCGGCAACCCGAAGGAACATGCCGAAGCGCTGATCGGCGCGGAAGTCTGCGCGATCAGCCAGAGCGGCGCGCCGCGCGGCGAGCGCCACGTCCTGCTGTGGAATCCGCCGGTCATCAATCCGGATCTGGGCATCCGCGCATCGGCACGCTCGCAGTCGAGCCGCATCGCGCGCCATGCGATTCGCGCGAAGCTCAAGACGATCGTGTTCGCACAATCGCGCTTGATGGTCGAAGTGCTGACCAAATACCTCAAGGACGTGTTCGACCCGGATCCGCGCAAGCCCGAACGCATTCGCGCGTACCGCGGCGGCTATCTGCCGACCGCACGCCGCGCGACCGAGCGTGCGCTGCGCGCCGGCAGCATTGATGGCGTCGTGACGACGTCGGCGCTCGAACTCGGCGTCGACATCGGATCGCTCGATGTCGCGATCCTCAATGGTTATCCGGGCTCGATCGCCGCGTCCTGGCAGCGCCTCGGACGCGCGGGACGGCGCATGCGGCCGTCGCTCGGAATTCTCGTCGCCTCGAGCCAGGCGCTCGACCAGTACGTCGTGCGCCATCCGGAATTCTTCGAGAACGCGTCGCCGGAAACCGCGCGCATTGCGCCGGACCAGCTGCTGATCCTGCTCGACCACATCCGTTGCGCGGCCTTCGAACTGCCGTTCGCCAGCGGCGACCGCTTCGGCGGCGCGATCGCCGACGATTTCCTCGAGGTGCTGGCCGAATCCGGCGTGCTGCATCGCGAAGGTGAGCGCTGGGACTGGATTGCCGACAGCTATCCTGCCCAAGCTGTCAGCCTGCGCTCCGTCGCCGACGGCAACTTCGTCGTGGTCGATCGCACCGATGGCCGGCAGACGATCATCGCCGAAGTCGACTATTCGAGCGCGGCGCTGACGCTCTACGAAGGCGCGATCTACATGATCCAGTCGCAACCGTTCCAGGTCGAAAAGCTCGACTGGGACGGGCGCAAGGCATTCGTGACACGCACGCATGCCGACTACTACACCGACGCGATCGACTACACGAAGCTGAAGGTGCTTGAACGGTTCGATGGTGCGAAAGCTGGCGCTGGCGTGACTCATCACGGCGAAGTGCACGTCGTGCGGCGCGTGTCGGGCTACAAGAAGATCCGTTTCTACAGCCACGAGAACATTGGCTACGGCCCGGTCAATCTGCCGGATCAGGAATTGCAGACGAGCGCGGTCTGGTGGCAACTCGAACAGGCGCACGCTCGAGGCCGCATTCGCCAATCGCCAGGACGCGCTCGACGGATTTCTCGGTGCGGCGTATGCGCTGCACACGGTGGCATCGCTCAGTGTCATGGCCGAGGCGCGCGATCTGCAAAAGGCCGTGGGCTCGGGCGATGCGGCGTTTTTCGCGACCCAGGATCAGCGCGGCCGCGGGCAATGGCGCAATGCCGAAGGCAAGGTCGAGGATCCGGAGCAGGGCATCCACGTTCAATCCGACCGTTTACCTCTACGACAACTATCCGGGCGGCATCGGCCTCAGCGAGCCATTGTTCCGGCGCGCGGCGGAACTGATCGCGAAGGCGCGCGACCTCGTTGCCGGGTGCAGTTGCAGCGTCGGGCTGCCCGGCCTGCGTAGGTCCCGTGCTGGCGGGGGACGAGTCCGCGGGGCGTTCGGCACGAGACCTCGCGTTGACCGTGCTCGATCTGCTCGCATGAGCGAAGTCAGCGAACGGCTGCGGACGTTACAGCGCCAGATCGGACGCGTCCGCCAGCCCGAGCGCCGCAAGCGAGATCGTTCGCTCGGACCTGCGCCGCCTGATCGACCTGCGAAGGCGCGCGTCGACGCGCAAGCTCGCGGCACCCGCCGGAAGCGAAATCGCCGAAGGCTTGCAACTGGTCGAATGGCGTCGCCCGTGCGAGGCATCGCGCACCGTCGATCTGCCGTGGGGAGACGCGAGCGAAGTCGAACGCGAACGCCTCGTCTGTTTCGACACCGAGACTACCGGACTTGCCGGTGGCGTCGGCACCAGGGCTTTCATGATCGGCAGCGCGCAGTGGCGCGGCGGCGAACTCGTCGTTCGACAACTGTATCTGACCGCACTCGGCGGCGAAGCGGAAATGCTGCGAAGTTTTTCCTACGGCCTGCCGGCGGACGCGATCTTCGTCAGCTACAACGGACGCTCATACGATGCGCCCCTGCTCAAGGGCCGCTATCGCCTGCACCGGCAGGAACATCCGTTCGCTGAGCGCGGCCATGTCGACTTGCTGCATCCGGTGCGCCGCGCCTATCGGGCGGTCTGGGAAAACTGCCGGTTGCAGACGATCGAGCGGCAACTGCTCGGCATCGTGCGCGAGGACGACCTGCCGGGACGCGAGGCCCCGGCAGCGTGGTTGGCGTATCTTCGAGGTCAATCCAGCACGAACCTCGGGCGCGTGCTGGATCACAATCGACAGGATGTAGTGACGCTCGCGATCCTGTTCGATCGACTCGCTGCGGCTATCAGGCCGCCGCGTCCTTGAGCTTCTTCAGCGGGCGCACCTTGACGCGGACGCTGGCCGGCTTGGCGGCGAACCACTGTTCCTGCTTCGTGAAAGGATTGATGCCCTTGCGCTTCGGCTTGGCCGGAATCGAGGCAACCGTGATCTTCAGCAGGCCCGGCAGCGTAAACGTGCGCGCGCCGTTCTTGTTGACCGAGCCCACGACGGCGCCTTCCAGCGCGGCGAGCACGGAGCGGACGTCCTTGGCCATCACGTTCGAAGCGGTCGTGATGTATTCGACCAGCCCGGACTTGCCCAGGGGTGCCTTGACGACTTTTGGTGCGGAGGGCTTTGCAGCTTTCTTTGCAGGTTTTCTTGGTTGCCATGGACTTTTCCTATGGTGTGGGACAGACGGAATGCGAAATGTACGGCACTGAGGCGGCGACGCCAAGCAGAATTTCAATCAAGGTGCACGCTAACCCGGCCGCCACTTTAAGCGCTAAATGCCGCCAGTGCCAGCATGCAAAAATCCGGCATTACCCGCAATAACCGGCCGCCCGGCTCGAACCCCGTCAACTCCACGCGGTAAAGCGTGCCAACTCTGCGGGTTGCGGCACAATCCTCTCTCCATGCAACTGTCGACGCAGGTCGCCGACATCTGCCCTGT
Source organism: uncultured Gammaproteobacteria bacterium (assembly GCA_963766595.1). Taxonomy (GTDB): domain Bacteria; phylum Pseudomonadota; class Gammaproteobacteria; order Xanthomonadales; family Rhodanobacteraceae; genus Rudaea. The sequence goes on along the minus strand of CAVYAZ010000017.1, from coordinate 455,678 downwards.
ACAGGCACTCGGCGCAGTTAGGAAACAACCAATAACCTCGCGCCTAGTCGACCGGAAACGGTCCGTCGACGAACTTCTCCGCGTGATAGCCCTTCGAACCGACGGCACGGGCCAGCGGACTGGTGAAGTCTTCGTCGGCGCGAAGACGCTCGACGACGTGGGCAAAATCATAACGCGGGCGCCAGCCGAGTTCGGCGCGCGCGCGCGCGTTGTCGTACACGCGCTCGATGTGCGGAAACATTTTCCAGCCGCGGCGCGCGTATTCGGCGGCATACGCCGGCGCATGCCGGGCCACGACGGCGGGAGCGTCGAGGCGCAGTTCGGCGAGATCGGCGCGCGTGAACGGCGTCGTCGCCGAGATGATGTATTTCGCGAAACCCAATGTCGGAGCCTTGTCGATCGCAAGCAGGTGCGCATCGACGATGTCCTCGACGTCGACGCGGCGATAGAGGAACTCGTTCGCCTTCATGTTCGCGTCGGCAAAGCTCTCGCGCCTGGCCTTGTGGTCGTCCTCTTCCGGAAAGAAGCGCGAAGTGCGCAAGACGATGCACGGCAGGCGCAGCTTGCGCGCGAACAGCTCGCAAAGGTCTTCGGCGGCGACCTTGGTCACGCCATAGATATTTTTCGGAACCGGCGCCACGTCTTCCGTGATCCATGCGGCCGGCTGTCCCTCCGGCGGCGTAAGCGCGCGGCCAAACGTGCTCGTGGTGCTGGTGTATACAAATGCGCGCACGCCCGCCGCGGCTGCTTCTTCGAGCAGGTTCAGCGTGCCGGTGATGTTCGTATCGACGAAATCCTGGCGGCTGTGCGTCGCCACATGCGGTTTGTGCAAGGTCGCCGCATGCAGCACGGCGTCGATACCCTGCATGCAGCGGCGCACGACGCTCCGGTCGGCGATCGAGCCAACGTGGTCGGTGAACGGCGATGCGAGAATGTCCAGTCCGACCGGCTCGTGCCCGGATTCGCGCAACGTGCGCATCAACGCTTCGCCGAGGTGGCCGGTGCTGCCGGTTACCAGGATTCGCATGTCGTTTGTCTTGCTGGACGCGGAAAAATCGAATGGTGCAATGAAGCCCTGTCAGCCGCCAGCGAACGTGTTCACACTCACGTCTTTCGGCCACCGACCAGACGCCGGTACTGCGACATGTGGCGCAACGCGTCCTGGGGTTTTTCGAGTTGCACGTAAAGCTGCGCCAGATTGTAGTGGCCGTCGGCGAGATCCGGATCGGCGCGCACTGCGGCTTCGTAAGCCATCAGGGCCTCCGACTTGCGGTTCATGTCTTCGAGCAATACGCCGAGATTGAACAGCAGCAGCGGATCCGCGCCGGATGCGTTGATCGCATCGCGGTAGACCTGCTCGGCCTGTGCGAACTTGCCGCTTTCGTGCAGCAATCGCCCGAGGTTGATGCGTGCATCGAGGTGGCCCGGATCGGCCGCGATGGCCTGCTCGTAGGCGCGCACGGCCGCGTCCGCGTCATTGCGCTCGAACGCGACGGCCTGGTCGAACCAGTTGTCGTCGAGCGCCGCTGGCGCGCGCGTGCGGTCGATGACGCTCAGCGAGCCTTCTACCGGATCGCCTTCGAATGCCAGGAGATATTGGCCGGTTTCCGCCTGCCAGTGCTTGCCGCCTTCGCTGACCACGACGCGATCGGCGACGGCGCCGATGCGCAGTCCCGACAACGGCATCTCATCGGGAAGATGGCGGCGCAGTTCCTTCAGGGATTTGGTGATCCGTCGATGCGGAACGTTCGCGCTTGCGAGCGCCTGCGCCGTGCGCAGCACAATGAGATCCTGGAAAGAGAACAACAGCGAGTTGCGCGGCCCGCGCGCCGGCGAAACGAATCCGGCTGCGATGAGCGCGCGAATCGTGCTGCGCGGCAGGCCAAGCAGCTTTTCGACGTCATGGACGCCGTACTGGTGCATCATCCTCGCTTCGATTACGGCGGCTATTTCTTTGCACTCTTGCGCGCCGCGGGTGCGGCCGGTTGTGCTTGTGCGCGCTTGGCCGGCTTGCGCGCCGGCGCGGCCGCCTTGCTCGCCGCCTTGGAAGGCGCGCCGCCCTTCTTCTCGAGACTCGCGCGCAACGCTTCCATGAGATCGATGATCTGCGCGCCGCCCTCGGGCGCTTCGGACACGGTGATTTCCTGGCCCTCGACCTTCTTCTGGATCGCGGCCTGGACGCGCGCGCTGACATCGTCTTTGTATTCGGACGGGTCGAACTTGTTGCTCGACTGCTGCTCGATCAGCTGGCGCGCGAGTTTCAGCTCGGCTTCCTTCACGTCCATCGCCGGAATGTCGATATCCTTGATCGAACGCACTTCGCCCGCGTACAACAATTGCTGCATCACGAGTCCATCGTCGACCGGGCGGATCATGACGATGTATTCCTTGCCGCGCACGGCCCAGCGCCCGAGTGCGCAGCGTTTGGATTCACGCAGTGCTTTGGTAAAGAGTGCATAAGGTTTGGCGCCGCCCTTGTCGGGCGCGATGTAGTACGCCTTGTCGAAATAGACCGGATCGATCGCCGCGATCGGCACGAATTCGGTGATGTCGGCCGCGTGCGTGCCGACTTCCTCGAGGGCCTTGAGCTCCTCGGGCGAGAACATGACGTACTGGTCCTTCGCGAACTCATAACCCTTGACGATTTCATCGCGCCCGACCGGCACATCTTCCTTGACGCAGAAATACTGCTGGCGCAAGCGCGATCCGCACGTGCTGTGCAGCAGGTTGAACGAAATGTGCTGGCTCGCCTCGGTCGCCGAATACAGCTTCACCGGAATCGCCACCAACCCGAACGAAATCGTCAAACTGCCAATCGATCGTGCCGCCATCGCTCTATCTCCGACCTGAGTCAATCGCAAGAAGCTGAAAGTCAAATACAACTTTGCTCCCGCTGTTCTTAATCGTTGTTGACCTGCGTACTTGCCGACGCCGCGCCTGACGCTCGACGCCTCCAGCCTGATGCCACAACCTGATCCTGACGCCTCAAAACCAAATATCGTCATTCCCGCGAAAGCGGGAATCCATCTTGATCTTGCTCCGGACCGCGAAAGCAAAATGGATTCCCGCTTTCGCGGGAATGACGCCACTTTATTTGCAGCCAACTTTTTGCGTCTTGCAGCCCGAATGTCCAGTCTGGGCTTCGTGCGCTAATCCTTAGTATCGTTCAGCTCTTTTTCCCTAGCGCCTGCTCCAAATTCTGCTTGTTTTTTAACGCGTTGTGCCAACGATCTCCAGACCGGGTTAACTTGTCTATCACATTTGTCATCCGGAAGTCGAGTGGATGAGCCTTGGCCAGCTCCTCCCAAGTGAGCGGCATCGACATCGGAGCGCCCGGCTCGCCTCTTGGAGAATAGGCGACGTTCAGGGTTTTTCCCCGCACGTTCATGTTGTAATCCATGAAGATCTTGCCCGTTCGCTTCGGTACGCTCCACTCCATCGTGATGTCTTTGGGGTGTTGCCGCATCAGGTGCCGGCCGACGAGTTCGGACACCTGCCGCGCTGCATCAAAGTCAATCGTCCGCTTGATCGGCACGAATACATGCAGGCCGGTCTTGCCCGAGGTCTTGACGATCGGCTCGAGCGACATCCCGTGCAGCACCTCGCGCAGCCAGAACGCGACTTCCTTGCCCTTCTCGAATGCGATCGTATTGAGCTCGGGCTCGGCGCCTTTTGCCTCCTTGCCCGAATAGATGTACGGGTCGATGTCGAACACGACGTAGTCCGGGTAGTTCAGCACCGAGGCTTCGAGCGACTCGAGCGACGTCGCGTAGTCCGTGCTCTGCGACACCGAGTCGGGACCGACCTTCGCGCGCGAATGCCAGATGTGGAACTCGAGCGTGCCGGACTGCGCGAGCCACAGAAGCGTCGGCAGGTTGTTGCATAGCAGATACTCATGGCTTTCGTCCTTGTGGCCCGAGTAGACGGTGATCGTCTCGGTGAATTCGGGCCGCTCCTGCTCCCAGTGTTTCTGGAAGAAACGCTGCTTGTTGATGCCGTCCGGCATGCGGATCATCGTCAGCGGGCGGTCGGCCAGATGCGGCAGCATGTACGGCGACACCTGCGCGAAGTAGCGCAGCAAGTCGCGCTTGGTCAACGCCGGCTGCTGCAGCGCGGGGTTCTCGGGCCAGTAAACACGATCCAGATGCGTCAGGCGAATCTGCTCTGCGCCGACGACGAGCGTGAATGCGTTCTTCCTGTTCGCATTGTCGAGCTGCGCGACGACGTCGGCGATGGGATTGTCTGCGGCCGCGGCTTCCTCGTGCCGGGCGCCAGGCTCGACGCGCCGAACGGACTTCGCATCGATGTCGTCGCGCAGGCGCAGGAAAACGGGCGCGCGCAGGGCTCCATCCTCCGTCCAGCTCTGGAACTTCACTTCGGCGACGATCGCGGGCTCGACCCAGGTCACTGCGCCGTTGACCACGGGCTTCTCGACGAACGGCGATGTCTTGCGCTTCAGCGGCTCGAGTTTTTTCTGCACCTGCTTCAGCGAACGATCGTCGAAGCCGGAGCCGACGTGCGAGGCATAGTGGAGTTTCTTCTGCTTGTCCCAGTAGCCCAGCAGCAGCGCGCCGAGCGACACGCGCGAACCCTTGCCGCTGGTGTAACCGCCGACGACGAAGTCCGCGCTTTGCACCGGTTTGACCTTCAGCCATGCGCCCGAACGTTGCCCGGCTTCGTAGCGGCTGTCGGCGCGCTTGCCGATCACGCCTTCGAATCCGCTCGCGAGCGCGGCCGCGTGCAATGCGATGCCGTCTTCGGAAGCGTGAACGAGCTGGACGAGCGGCGACGGCAGCAGGCATTGCGCGAGATAGCGGCGACGATCGCGATAGGTTGCCTGGCGCAGGTCGATGCCAGCGAAGTAGAGCAGGTCGAAGCAGTAATAGATCGCCGGCGTCTTCTGGTCGGCCGCCGCGATCTCGCGCTCGGTCTTCAACTGCACGCGATTTTGCAAGGCGTTGAACGAAGGCTTGCCGTTGGCGTCGAACGCGACGATCTCGCCGTCGAGAATCATGCCGTCGACCAGTTGCGCGCCAAGTTCGGCGACGACTTTCGGAAACGCAGCGGCAAGTTCGAGCCCGCGCCGCGAACGCAGCTTCGCGCCCTTGTTGTCGATGAACGCAAGAACCCGATAACCGTCGAGCTTGGGCTCCCACATCCAGGCAGCGCGATTGAACGGCGCATCGCCGATCTCGGCCTGCATCGGCGCGAGTTTGCCCGGCATCGCGACGAGGTCTCCGGCCGGCACGAGTTGCGTCGCGGGAATACGATGGGCCGGGACAACTTTCAGATCCTCGACCGCCGCGCCGGACAGCACCGACCGATTCTGCGCCGTCACGTCGCCGGACGTCACGAACCGATCCTTGTGCTTGATGATCAGCCAGGTTTTCGCGTCCTTCGTGCGGACGAGAGCAAACGAGCCTTTCAATTTCTCGCCGCGCAGGAGGAAGCTCAACTTGCCCTTCTCGAGGCCCTCGCGCACGCGCCGCTGCGCTTCCTCGCGATCATGAAACCAGGTGCCGCCCTCGTCCGGCGAATACACGCCGCAGTCCCAGACGATGACTTCGCCGGCGCCATACTGCTTCGGCGGAATCACGCCTTCGAACGACGCGTAGTCGTACGGATGGTCTTCGGTCTGCACGGCCAGACGTTTTTCGTTGCGGTCCAGCGACGGACCTCGGGGAACGGCCCAGGATTTCAGCACTCCATCGCATTCAAGGCGGAAGTCGTAATGCAGGTTCCGCGCCGAATGCTGCTGCACGACGAACAGCAGCGGACCCTTGCCTTCCGACACCACCGCCGCGGGCTCGGGCGTGGCATCGAACGTACGTTTGGCGGAATATTCGCTGAGCTTGCCTTTGGCCATGGCGCGGAATCTTATACGCTAGCGGGAAGATCGGTCGTTGCGAGGAGCGGCAGATGACGGCGTCGCGATTTTTTGTGGGTGCCAGCGGCTATTCGTACAAGGAATGGAAAGGCACGTTTTATCCGGAAGACATGAAGCCGGAGGCGATGCTGGCCTGGTATGCGCAGCGCCTGCCGACGGTCGAGATCAATAATACTTTTTACCAGATGCCCAAGGTCGCCGTGCTCGAGAGCTGGGCCGGGTCGACTCCGGACACGTTCCGCTTCGCGATCAAGGCATCGCGCAGGATCACCCATCAGGCACGCCTGAAAGGCGAAGAAGCTGCCCGCTCGGTCGACTACCTGTACAAGAATCTTGGCTCGCTCGGCGCGAAACGTGGCCCGGTGCTGTTTCAGCTGCCACCGTTCCTGAAAAAGGACTTGCCAAGGCTGTCGGAATTCCTGCAGATGCTGCCAGAGGGACACGCCGCGGCATTCGAGTTCCGCAACGACACCTGGTTCGCCGACGACGTATACGCCGTGCTTCGACAGTTCGGCGCGGGCCTGTGCCTTTCCGAGCGCGAGGACAACACGCCGCCGCCACTGGTCGAAACGGCACCGTGGGGCTACGTGCGGCTGCGCCTCGAGAACTATTCGGACGATGACCTCAAGCACTGGGCCGATCGCCTCGCCGCCACGGGCTGGAGCGAGATCTTCGTCTACTTCATGCACGAGCCGACCGCGCCGCCGTACGCGCAGACGCTCCTGCGGGTCGCCAACACGTAACTGGCAGCCATGGCGTCGACGACTCCATTGCCGGTCACGATCGCAGTCGACGATACGCAGCAGGTGTCGGCGCTGCTGCAGGCGCCTGGCGACGCGCGCGCCTGTTACGTCTTCGCGCATGGCGCCGGCGCAGGAATGACGCATCCGTTCATGGCCTCGATGGCGAACGAACTCGGCTCACGCGGCATCGCGACGCTGCGCTACCAATTTCCCTATATGGAAAAACGCTCGAAGCGGCCGGATTCGCCAAAAGTCGCGCAAGCAACCGTGCGTGCTGCGGTCGCCGAAGCCGCGCTACGGCTTCCGAATCTGGTTCTGGTCGCGGGCGGCAAGTCGTTCGGGGGCCGCATGACTTCGCAAACCCAGGCCGCATCGCCGCTGCCGGGCGTGCGCGGACTCGCCTTCGTGGGATTTCCCCTGCATCCCGCCGGCGTGCCATCGAGCGATCGCGCGAAGCATTTGTTCGACGTGCAGATTCCGATGCTGTTCCTCCAGGGAACGCGCGATGAACTTGCGCACCTGCCTCTGATCGAGTCGCTGGCCAGCGAGCTCGGAGAGCGCGCGATGCTCAAGCTGTTTGCCGACGCCGACCATTCGTTTCATGTGCCCAAACGCAGCGGGCGCACCGACGCGCAAGTCATCGCCGACCTGGCCGATGCGCTCTCGCATTGGATGGGAACGACGCTCGCTCCCTGAATTTCCGGCCCCAACCTCCTTGAAGCGGCGGCCCTTGTGGCTAGGACAGCAGACGCTCGAATTGCGCGACGCGCAGTGTCGCGGTTGCGTCGTCGAGGCTGTAGCGCTCTTTCAATCGACCGATCAGGTACACCCGATCACCTTCGCCGAAGCTCACGTCGTCCCAGGTCAGCCTGGTCCATTTTGCGCGCAGCTTTCCCTGCAATCGCGGCCAGTGACTCTTGATGACATCACGACTCATGCTGTTCTCCTTTCCACACAATCGAACTGCATCGTGATCCACTTGGAGTCGAATAGCCACGCATTCTTTCCCGCCCAGGCGCCACGTATGCGATTTTCTGCCGCTGAGGCCGCGTCCGGAGGCAATTGGTATAGTGCCAACACGGCGCGGCATCCTGCGTGGCCGGCTTGATCCACTCCCCTGGCGCTACGCGTTCGATGCTGGTCTTCCTGCCCCTGTTCTTCCGGTTGCCGCTGGCGTTGTTGCTGGTTGCGCTCAATGTCGTGCTGCATGCCACCGTGCTCTTCGTAATGGCGGCGCTGAAAGCGCTGTTGCCCATCGGCGGAATCCGCCGGGTATTGTCGCGCGCGCTGGTCGTCATCGCCGAACAATGGATCGCGGTGAACGGCTTCCTGTTCGCCTTGTTCACGCCGACGCAATGGCAGATCGAAGGACTCGACGGACTGCGCCTCGATGGCTGGTATCTGGTGTTGAGCAACCATCAGAGCTGGGTCGACATCCCGGTGCTGCAGAAGACCTTCAACCGGCGCATTCCGTTTCTGCGCTTCTTCCTGAAGAAGCAACTGATCTGGGTGCCGGTCCTCGGCCTGGCGTGGTGGGCACTGGACTTTCCGTTCATGCAACGCCATTCGAAGGCGACTCTGGAACTGCACCCGGAGTTGCGCAGCCAGGACAAGGAGGCCACGCGCAAGGCCTGCGAGCGCTTTCGCGAATCCCCGGTCTCGGTCATGAATTTCGTCGAGGGCACGCGCTTTCGACCGCACAAACACGAGCAGCAACGCTCGCCGTTCGCGCATCTGCTGCGTCCTCGCGCCGGCGGCGTTGCCTTCGTCCTCGAAACGATGGGTGAAATGCTGCAGGCGATCGTCGACGTGACGATCGTCTATCCGGATGGCCGTCCGACAATGATCGATCTGCTCGCGGGACGCGTGCGGCAGATCCGCGTGAACGTGCGCCAGCTGCCGATTCCGCCCGAGTTCTTCCGCGGCGACTACGAGAACGACGCGGAATTCCGCGCGCGTTTTCAGGCCTGGATCAGCGGGCTGTGGGCCGCGAAGAATGAGTTGATCACCCGGATGCTGGCCGGGTGATCGAAGCGGGCTGCCGCGAGGCTCGCAGCCTCGGTAGCGGACTATTGGTGTCCCGAATCCTGCTGCGGTTGCGGCTTCGGCGCTGGCGTGGCCTTCTTCGAGGCCTCCAGCGCCGCCGCCTGTTCATCGCAGGCTTTTGCCGCATTCTGGAATGTGAATTCGGCGTTCTGATTGGCTTTGTGCTGGAATTCGCGCTCTTGCGCGATCAAGGCATCGAGGTCGGCAATCGTCTGTTGCGCGTGCGGATCATCGATCAGGTTGCCCGACCCGTCCGGCGCATAGACTTTCAGCTCGGCTGCCCGCTCCCGCCGCTGCTCATAGTCGGCGATATGATCGTTCGACGCCTGCAGGTCGGTACCCAGTGTTCCATAAGCCGACTGGTGCGCGCGCGTGCGGCAATTGCTGTCGGCAACACCCGCTGCGATATCGCGCTGGTGGCCACCGCTGCCGGTCTTGAGCGCGCCGGACGTATCGATTTCCTGCACTTTCTTCGGATCGGTCGAGCAGGGGTTCTCGGAAAAGACCACCGAGCCGTCGGCCCCGGCGCACTTGTATACAATTGCCCGGTTGCGTTCCGCGGACTTCGCGTTCTGTCGGCCTGATCGGCCTGGGCAAAAGCCTGGCCGCAGGCCAGCGCCGCCAGAACGAAGAGCAGAATTTTTGTGTTCGCCATCACGTTCTCCGAATGCCTTGACGCCGGCAACAGTCATGTTCAGACCGGGAGAATTCCACGGTTCGCACAATTGTGCAATCGGGCGGTGCGCCAGCGCGGCCAGCAGAGCGACGAATGCGCTGTCAGAGCAGGCTTTCGATCGGCAGCAGTTGCAGCAATGTGACCTCCAGCTTGCGCCCGCCGCTGGCCTCAGGCTCGCTGTCGAGGGTTACGGGCTGGCCCTGCACCTGCTGCAACCCATACCAGATGCGTGGATGCCGTGCCCTGCCCGGCCGTCGGCGCGAGCTTGACCTCGAACGCGCTCGCCGGCGCGGTCGCCTTGGCAAAGAAGTCCGGCGACCGCCTCGGCCAGCCTGGGACAGTCGACCATCACGCCCATTTCGGTGTTGAGCAGTTTTGAACGCTGGTCGAGGTTCATCGATCCGACGAATACGTAGTGCTTGTCGACGACGATCGCCTTGGCGTGCAATGCCACGCCCGATGAAGCGCCGAATGACGTCGCTTCCTGCTTGCTGCCGGCGCCCGGTCGCAGTTCGAACAGTTTCACTCCACCGGCGAGCAGGTCCGTCCGGTAGTTCGCGTAACCGGCTTCCGCCGCTGGCTCGTCGGTCGAGGCCATCGAGTTCGTCAAAGCCTGGACATCGATGTTTCGCGCGGACAGTCCCGTCAGGTATTCGACGCCGCTTCGCCCTGGCACCAGGTAGGGCGACATCAGCAGTACCTGGTGCTGCGCGCCGTCGACGACCGCCTTGATCTTCGGCCCGATGCGGAATGTCGGCTGGTCTTCCTTCAGCTCCACCTTTTCGGGTTCGTCGGCCAGCAGTTCCGCATTGCCCCAGAACCATTCGCCGCGGCGGTCGGCGGTGGGACCGTTCGGCAATTCCTGGAACGCGGCCTGCGCGTAGTCGGACTCGGCGAATGCACGCGCATGCTGCGCGAGACTCTTGCGCACGCGCTCCAGGTCGGCGCTGGTCCCGTGCGAATCCTTGAATGCCGTGACCGGATAGGCGGCATCGCTGTTCCAGTAATTGTCGAACGACCGCGACGCCGCCTCGACGACGGGTCCGATCGCGACCACGTCCAGATCGCGGAAATTCGTGTCCTCGCTGGCGTCGAAGTAAGCGTCGCCGATGTTGCGTCCGCCGATGACCGCAACGTCGTTGTCGACGATAAACGACTTGTTGTGCATGCGCCGGTTCAGGCGCTGTCCGTCGACGATGAACTGGGCGATCTTCGACGGCAGCGACGGACTGTTCGTTCGGAACGGATTGAAGAAGCGCACTTCGATTTTATCGTGCGCGTCGAGCGCATCGAGCAGATGCTCCTTGTCATCGACGCCGGCATGGTCGATCAGCAGGCGCACGCGCACGCCTCGATCGGCCGCCGCGAGCAGGCGCTGCGCCACGAGTCGGCCGGTCGCGTCGTTTGCGAATATGTAGTACTGCAGGTCGACCGAGCGCGTGGCGTGATCGATCAGCGTGATCCGGCTCATCAGCGCGTTTGTCGGCAGGGTCAGCAGACGAAATCCGGATACGCCGTCCTGGTGCTTGTCCACTTCGCTGTGGACATAGCTGCCCGATGAACTGTCGACAACCGGCGGCAGCGCGCTCGAGGGCTGCTTGGTGAAATCCGGCCGCAGCGGCGAACAGGCAACCGACGCCAGCGCCAGCAGGATCAGCGTGGCGATCTCGCGCCAGCGCGCAATCGCGGATTTGAAGGGCTTGCTCAGTCGGGCTGTCAGCATCATGGATCCGGCCAATTCGCCCGAGATGGACGATGAGCGCGACTAATACTCCAGCCCGTCTGTCTGGAACTTGAACGCCGATTGCCAATGGCCGGCGGCGGACTGAGCAGCAAGTCGATCGAGCCGACTCGATCGCTTTGCTCTCGACAGGCGTGCCAACGCCACGCGCTGCAAACGCGCGGTGGCGCGCGCGTTCAAGTGCAGGCATCTCGCCAAATCCGCCAGGAGGTGCGGTCCTTTATGCGGACGCGTTTCCGTTGGTCGCTCGCTTTTCCTTCCGTCGCGCGCTCCTTCGGAGCGCGACGCGAGCGACTCGATGCGCGCTTCGCGCCCGTGGCCGCATTCGCAACCGCCCTGCGGCGCATCAGGCTGCGTGCGATCAGATACGAAGCTCCAGCAACAATTCCGACAGCAACGTACGGGTGCCGCGCCGCGAGCTTCAGCATTCGCGCGCCCATGCCCTGCAAGCTTCCGGCAGCAAGCGCTCCAAGCCCCGCGGTGTACGCCAGTCCATCACGGCTGCGCGCAGCGACCGTTTCGCGCAATCCCTGCGCGCGATCGGCGGCAGCATCGAACTGCTGTTCGGCCTGGCGGCGGTAGCCGCGCAGACCCGAGCGGGTCGCCGCGACAGCTGCGTCGAGCGCATCGGTCAATCGCGTGCGTCCCTCATCCAGGTGGTCGCGTGCACCCCCGGCGCCTGCGGACAACTGCTCGCGGGCGCGCAATATTCCATCGGCCAATTCCTGTTTCGCCGCCGGCACCGATTCAGCCAGTGCGCGCGTAGCTGCGACGGCCGAACCTGCAATCGAATTTGCTGAATTCGTGTTCATGGGACAGATCCTCGATCGGGTGCGGACCTGGGACGCCTGAAATTGCGTAACAGGAGTCCGCGTCTTGTAGATGGAGCAATCGATGTGCCACGGCGCGAGCCCGGCAATCCGCGATCGTCCGCTCTGCAACAGCTCCTTTTGCCCGCCCCGGCTGAACGGATCGCGCAATCTGCGCTGTGACGGGTATCGTCCGCTGGTGCATTCGCGATGGCGCAAGCGCATCCTGCGCGAGTTGTCAGGAGACGCCCTTCAGCGCTCCACGTGATCCGCCGTGCCCCGGGGTCGCCGGCCTTGGCGATCGTCGGTGAAGAGCCGCTCGATTTCCGCCAGGAACGGCGCGTATGCCCGCCAGCGCGCAATCGAAGAGCGATAGACCGGTTGTCGCGCCTGCCACATGCGTGCCGACGTGATGACCCGGCCGCGCGTGAGTCGTCCGTCCGCGACGGCCCGGCAGGCAAGCCGCCGAATTTGCGCAATTGTTCGCTCACCTCGTCGCTGTGCTCGACCATGTCTTCATAGGCCACGGTATGAATTGGCAGGTCGAGGCTTCGCTTCCAGTGCTGCATGAGGCGATCGTGACCGGCACTGCAGGCGGCGATATCGTCCAGATCGTTGGCAAAGGCGCAGGCAGCATTGGCGAAGTACTGGCTCCAGATCGACAACGCCGTGTCGCGCCGGTTGCGGACGCAATGGATGACGCGCGCGCGGAAATAGCCGCGCAACAAGGTCGAGATGGCGAAAGTTCATCTGATTGTTGTCGACGTACCAGCGTGCCGGCGCGTCGTCCTGGCGCAAATGAGCGCTGTAGAGGTCTGCCGCCTCGCGCAGCGCGTCGGGATCCCGGACTCGGCCGCTCGCTTCGAGTCGGTCGGCGATGTAGGGAATGTGCGGAAGCTCGCCGCGGTCCCGCACGCCGGCATGCCTGGCGAGTTGCACGGCCATCAGCTTGGTGCCGCTGCGCGGAAGGCCGACGACGAATATCGGCGTCCAGTCGCCTGCGTTCTGCAGCCGCGGTCGGACGTTGTGCTCGCCGGCGCGCTGTTCGCGACAGCGCGTCGCAATCCAATGCGCCCACGAATCGCGCGACCAGGCCTGCTCGCGACGAACCAGCGCGTTGGCTGTGCCCGCCGGCCGAACACTGGATGAGCACGCTGCGCAAACATCCCGACCTGATCGGGCTGGAGTTCCACGTCGATTACCGGGACACCACCGAGTGGCACGACCCGTTCTCCGACCACGCCTACACGTCGCGCCAGCAGGTCGTCGCCAGGCGTCGCAACCACGACCAGATCTACACGCCGCAGATCGGGCTCGACGGCCGCGCCTGGGTCAACTGGCCCAGTGGCGCGCCCGCCAGCGCCGACGCGCCGGTCATGGAACTCGCGCGCGACGCCGGCGACCCCGTGCCCGTCGCCATCGACGTCGGCAGCGCCGGCAGCAAACCCGAATACCGCGTGCGGTCGAGCAGCTGGTCACGCATGAAGCAGTTCGTCGAACAGCAGGCGGCTGGCGGTCGGCAAACTACTGGCGTTCACGTCTGGCCATTGGGTTCGTGCCGGAAAGATTTCGCGAACATCCGGCGAATGTCCGCCGGCAGGCTTCGCGCTTAGGTTCGGCGGAAGTACTCGCAAGATCTACGTCAGCGCCGGTCTCGTGGCAAGTGCCAATCCCGCGGGATCGCGACGGGGTCGATTGTCGCATTGTGGAAATTAATACCGGGGTTTCGCGGCAACACCGCGGCCGTTCGCGCCGAAACCTCGAGTTCAGCTATCCTTTACGGCGACTGCCGGATGCTGGGCTGATGCCGATAGCCCGAACCTGGAAAGGATGTTCCCGACAATCCGATTTTGGACAACCTGATCCGGAACGAAACTGACCCGAGAACGGATGATCCCCGCCGCCGCCATCGATCCGACCCGACAACAACCGCCGTGCATTTGCGCCTGCTCGACCTCGACGATTCGCTGAACGCGCAGCCGACGCTGCGCGACGCGGCGGCGTGGACGTCCGTCGAGACAGTGCCGATGCGCGACCTCGCGCAGGCGCTCAGGCTCTGGAGCCGCGCGGCGACGATGCAACAAGCGCGCGCACGCATGGCGGGAACCTCGATCGTCGCGCCCGCGGTCACGATGATCGGCTCGGGCGACTTTCACCATCTTGCCGTGCTGCTGATCGAGCGCGTGCCCGAACCCGTGACCGTCATTCATTTCGACAACCATCCGGACTGGGTGCGCTGGGCGCCGCGCTGGCATTGCGGCTCCTGGGTGAACGCGGCATTGGCGCTGGACCAGGTCGCGAAAATCATCACATTGGGCCCCTGCAGCGACGATCTGGTGCGGCCACAGCTCAAAGGCGGCAATCTCGACGCGCTCGCCAGCGGCAGACTCGTCCTGCTGCCGTGGCGGCACGAGCCATCGCGCGTGTGGGGACGCGTCGCGGACGGCCCGGGCCATCGCCAGGAGCGCGGCCATCTGACCTGGCGCAACCTGGCCGACGCCGGCAGCGCGGACAACATTGCGTTTGTTCTCGACCAGATCGACACGCAGGCGATCTGGCTCACGATCGACAAGGACGTGCTGCCGGAAACCGATGCGCTGACGAACTGGGATCAGGGTCAGATGCCGCTGCGCGCGCTGATCGATCTGATCAGCGGCATCGGTGCGCGCAAGCGCATTGCCGGCGCAGATATCTGCGGCGAATTTTCGCCGCCGGCGCTGCGCAATCCGCTCAAGCGAATCGAATCGCGCATCGATCGCCCGCAACGCAGCGCCGACACTTCGCGGCTGGCACGCAACGAGGCGGTCAATCGGGAATTGCTCGGCGCGATCTGGCGGGCAGCCGCATGATGATGTTCGCGCTGTTGCTGGCTTCGGTGATCTGCGATGTCGCCGGGCAGATCTGTTTCAAGCTCGGCGTCGGCCATCACGACGAGGATTCGGAACACGGTTTCATCGGTGGCGCGATGCAAACGCTGCGCTCGCCGTGGATCATGACCGGGCTGCTCGTTTACGTGCTCGAATTCGTCATCTGGTTCGCGGCGCTGACCCTGGCGCCACTGAGCCTGGCATTTCCATTCGCGGCGCTATCCTATGGCGGCGTCGTGATCGCCAGCCGCTGCATCCTTCATGAGCGCGTTTCCGCGCGGCGCTGGTTCGGCACGGCCGCGATCGCCGCTGGAGTCACCTTGATCTGCTCGCTTTGAGACCCACGTCACGGATGGCGAACGGCGCTTTAGCAACACGTAACATACCCCCGGAATAATGCGCACTCATGCACCGGAGAACAGACTACCTCATGATCAAGTCCACCGACTTCCGCCTGCCTGGCGGGCGCTCCGGAGTATTGCTGATCCATGGCCTCACCGGCACGCCGACCGAAATGCGTTTCGTCGCCAAAGGACTGAACCGCAACGGCTTCACCGTTCACGGCATGCAGCTGGCCGGCCATTGCGGCGACGAAGAGGACCTGCTCAAGACCGGCTGGCGCGACTGGTACCGCAGCGTGTGCGACGCGGCCGACCGGTTGCGCGGAGAAGTCGACCACATGTTCGTCGCCGGCCTGTCGATGGGCGCGCTGCTGGCGCTCAAGCTCGCCGCCGACCGTCCGGACCAGGTCGATGGACTCGGCCTGTACGGAACGACGTTCTTCTACGATGGCTGGACGATCCCGTGGATCGGCCGCCTGTCCTTCATGCTGCCCCTGGTCTGCGGTCTGGGCCTGGGCTGGAACCAGCGCTTCCACGAATGCTTTCCCTACGGCATCAAGGATGAACGCATCCGCCAGCGCATCGCCAGCAGCATGCTCAGCGGCGACAGTGCCGCGGCTGGCCTGCCCGGCAACCCGTGGCCTTCGCTGGCCGAGTTCTACCGCCTGTCGTTTCTCGTGCGCCGCCAGCTGCGCAGCATCCACACGCCGTGCCTCGTCGTGCATGCCGTCGACGACGACGTCGCCAGCCTGAAGAACGTGCGCATGGTCGTGCGCGGCGTGCGCGGCCCGGTCGAAACGGTCCTGCTCGAAAACAGTTATCACATGATTACGGTCGATCAGGAACGCAACACCGTGATCGAGCGCTCGACCAAGTTCTTCAACCACGTCGCCAACACGCGGTTCGTGCGCATGCCCGAGCCCGCGCAGGTTCCCGTCACGGCAGACTGATGTTTGCCATCGTCGCGCACTCGATCGAGGACTTCGGCCGCGATGAATGGGATCGCCTGTTCCCCGGAGACCTCGAGGACTGGTCCTACTACCGCGCCATCGAGCGCTCGCGACTGCCGCGATTTGAATGGTTGTATTTCGGCGTACGCGACAACGGCGAATTGATCGCGGTGGTTCCGGCGTTCATAACCGACTACCGCCTCGATACGACCCTGACCGGACCGCTGCGCCGGGCGACCGACGCGCTGATTCGCGTGTTTCCGAACCTGCTGCGCCAGCGGCTGCTCTCCCTTGGCTCTCCTGTCGGCGAGGTGTGCCATCTGGGTTTCGCCCCGAGGTTCGAACGCAGCGGGCAGGAGCGCCTGCTGGACATGCTCTTTTCCGAAGTCGAGAAGTATGCGAGGGACAACGGCATCTCGATGCTGGGCGCGAAAGACGCGACTATGGCGCAAGACGATCTGTGGCTCGCGACGGTGGCCGCGCATGGCCTGCGTCGCCAGCCCAGTCTCCCGACGGCAAGCCTCGACGTGCGTTTCGGCTCGCTCGATGACTACTTCGCATCGCTCGGCTACTCCACGCGCAAGGACTTGCGGCGCAAACTCAAGGCCTCGGCGGAGGTGCGCCTGGATTGGCGCGACAATGTCGACGGCATCATCGACGATCTGATGCGTTTGTACCGGGCGACACTGGCGCACGCGGCGCTGACGTTCGAGGAACTCACGCCCGAATTCTTCCAGAGCGTGCTGCAGGAACTGGGTCCGCGAGCGCGCTGTGCGACGTACTGGGTCGGCGACCAACTGGTCGCTTTCAATCTCATTCTGGTCGATGGCAACGTGCTGCTCGACAAGTTTCTCGGCATGGACTACGCGTTCGCGCGTCGCTACAACCTGTACTACCTTACCTGGCTGCGCAATGTCGAATACTGCATCGAACATGGCCTGACGCGCTACCAGAGCGGCCAAGGTCTGCATCGCGAGAAGGTGCGCCTCGGCAGCCGCCTGAGCGCGAACTGGTTGTGGTACCGCCATCGCAATCGCGCGACCGATGCGGTATTTGCCGCTGCCGAACGCGTGTTCCGGCTCGATCGTCACGACCCGGAACCGGCCACTCTGCCCCAGCCGATGCCGTCGCGAAAGCGCGGCTCGTCATGGCTCGCATGGACGGCAATGATCGGGTTTGCAGGGTTGTCGCAGATTTCACTCAAGTATGCGGGCCTGGATACCGGCCCCTTCGATTTTTCCGTGCGCGCCTTCGCGCTGGCGCTCGGTTCGGCTTGGCTCTGGGTATCGATCGGCAGCCATATAGGCGAATTCCTCGTCTGGATAACGATCCTGCGCAAGTCGCGGTTGTCGAGCGCATTTCCGACGCTCGCCATCCTTTTTGTCGGCATGATCCTCGCCGGCCACCTGCTGTTTGGCGAGGCGGTCGGCTGGGTCAAGGTCGTCGGCTGCGCGATGATACTCGCCGGTATCCTGATGCTCGGTCCGGACGACGAAGCATCGCCCCCGGAACCGGCGCGCATGCCCTGATCCGGCATCCGCTTCAGCTACTTGCAATACAATCCCACAACGGCAACACCTCCATCGGAGAAAGTCATATGAGCAGCGTGCAGGAAACGATCTTCTCCATAATTTCGAAGGAGGCCGGCGTCGATCCAGGCAAGATCAGTCTGGACTCGACGCTCAAGGATCTGGAAATCCAGTCGCTCGACGCGGTGCAGATCATTTTCGAGATCGAGGACCACTACAAGATCACGATGCCCGATCGCGATCCGAACTTCGACACCGAGTCGGTCAAGGGACTCGTCGACGCGGTCGAAAGGCTCGTCGCCGAAAAGGACAACGCCGCCGCTGCCGCGTCGCCGCCGCAAGCCTGAGCACCTGACGACAGCGTTCGGACCATGAGGCGCGTAGCCATCACCGGAATGGGCGCGATCTGCGCGCTCGGACACGACGCATCGGCGACCTGGGCCGCGATGCGCGAGGGTCGTTCGGCAATCGGGCCGATCGGCAACATCCCGACCGAATTGCTCGTCATCAAGATCGCCGCCGAGGTGCGCGGCTACGATCCGCTTGCGCATTTCGATTCCAAGCGCCTGATACTGCTCGACCGCGTTTCCCAGTTCGCACTGATCGCGGCGCGCCAGGCCGTGACCCAATCCGGCCTCGATTTCGGCAGCGACGCGCGCGGCGAACGCACCGCATGCATCATCGGCACCGGCATCGGCGGGGAGAATTCTCACAATGAACAGTCGTCACGATTCTATGGCGACAAGAATCCGCGCCTGCATCCGCTCACGATTGTGCGCGTGATGGCGAACGCGCCAGCCTGCCATGTCGGCATGGAGTTCGGCCTCACGGGGCCCTCGTTCGCGGTGGTCAGCGCCTGCGCGTCGGCCAACCATGCGATGGCGCAGGCGTTCGAGATGGTGCGTAGTGGAAAAGTGGATTTCGCCGTGACTGGCGGCACCGAAGCCTGCGTCACCGTGCCGACGATCAAGGCCTGGGAAGCCATGCGCGTGACTGCCGACGACACCTGCCGACCGTTCTGCAAACAGCGCCGTGGCATGGTGCTCGGCGAAGGCGCCGGCATCTTCGTGCTCGAAGAATACGAACACGCGCGGGCGCGCGGCGCGACGATTCTCGCGGAATTCGCCGGCGCCGGCATGTCGGCCGACGCCGGCGACATCGTCCTGCCATCGGAAACCGGCGCGGCCCGCGCTCTGTCCGCCGCCCTGACGGACGCTAGGCTGAACGCGGACGACATCGACTATATCAATGCCCATGGCACCGGCACGCCTGCCAACGACCCGACCGAGTCGAAAGCAATCCGGCGCGTATTCGGCGCCCACGCCGACGCGCTCTGTGTGTCGTCGACCAAGTCCATTCACGGCCATGCGCTCGGCGCTGCCGGCGCGATCGAGCTGGTTGCTGCACTTGGCGCACTGCGTGACGGAATCATTCCGCCGACGGCCAATTTCATCGATGCCGATCCCGAGTGCGACCTCGATTACGTGCCGAACGTCGCCCGCGAAAAACCCGTGCGCGCGGTGCTGTCGAACTCGTTCGCGTTTGGCGGACTCAACGCCGTCGTGGCGATCACGCGGGCCTGAAAATGCAGGGGCGAATTCTCCCGCGGCCGCACAGGTTTTCCGCCGATTCAGCAATAGCGTCTATCATTCGAGACCTCTGCGGCTCCTCACCTTTTCTCCGGCCACGGCGAAACTGACTCATGGTTTCCACGAACAACATCAACTCCACGCTGAGCAAGGTGCCGGCCGTCACGCTGGGTTTCTGGATCATCAAGATCGCCGCCACGACGCTCGGTGAAACCGGCGGCGACACGGTGACGATGACGATGGACCTGGGATACCTGGCCGGCACCGGAATCTTTCTGGCGATCCTGATTGCCCTGGTCGGAGTCCAGATCGCCGCGAAGAAATTCCATCCCTTCCTGTACTGGGCAACGATCATCGCGTCGACGACTCTCGGCACGACGCTTGCCGACTTCGCCGACCGTTCGCTCGGAATCGGTTATGCCGGTGGCTCGGCACTTCTGCTCGCGTGCGTGCTGGCCATGCTGGCGCTCTGGTACAGGTCGGAAGGAACCGTGTCGGTGGATACGGTCAACACGCCGAAGGTCGAAGCGTTTTACTGGGCAACGATCACCTTCTCGCAGACGCTGGGCACGGCGCTCGGAGACTGGATGGCCGACGATTCGGGACTCGGCTACGTCGGCGCCGCGCTGGTTTTTCTTGCCGCGCTGGCGATTGTCGTCGCGCTCTACTACTGGACCAGTGTCTCGCGCGTTCTGCTGTTCTGGGCTGCATTCATCCTGACCCGGCCGCTCGGCGCGACAGTCGGAGACTTCCTCGACAAACCGCACGACGAAGGCGGACTCGATTTCAGCCGGCCGCTGGCATCGGCGATCCTCGCGGTGTTCATCGTCGTCTGCATCCTGCTCATCCCGCAAAGAGCCGGGAAGCATCCAGGAGCGCAGCAACAAGCCGCGTAGCGCGTCGCTTTCTGCCCGTGCACACCTGAGGCACCGCAGTTGATCGCGCCGAACCATGACGGCGGCCGCTCGCGTATGATCTGCTCAGGACGCTCATGGCCTGCGCATGTCGAAATTCCACTACCTGCAGCTTGATGTGTTCGCGGCCAGCCGCGGCGGCGGCAATCCGCTTGGCGTCGTCGTCGACGCGCGCGAGTGGACCGACGCGGACATGCAGGGATTTGCCGCCTGGACGAATCTCGTCGAGACGACGTTTCTGCTGCCGCCCACGAATCCGGACGCAAGCTACCGGCTGCGCATCTTCACGCCGTCGAACGAGATTCCGTTTGCCGGTCATCCGACCATCGGCAGCGCGCACGCCGCGCTTTACAGCGGTTTTGCCCAGCCGCGTGACGGCCTGCTCGTGCAGGAGTGCGGCGCCGGCCTGTTGCCGATCCGCTTGCACGATGCAAACGGCGAGCACGAACTGTTCGTGAAGTCGCCTGCATCGCGCATTGTTTCGACGGCCTCGAATCCATCCGCGCAACTGCGCGCGGTGCTTGCCACGCAGGCACTGGGAGCTTTGCCGCCCGCGCTGGTCGAAGGAGGAAGGCGCTGGTGGGTCGTCGAATTCGCCGACGAGGCCGGCGTACGCGAATGGCAACCCGATCATTCCGCGATCAAGGCGCTCGCCGTTGGCGACAATTGTCTGGGCGTCTGCATTTTCGCGCGCCGCGCGAATGCTTCCTGCGAACTCGTCGTGCGCGCGTTCCCCGCGGGCGTCGGCATCGTCGAGGATCCGGCTTCGGGCGCGGCGAATGGACTGATCGCCGCGTGGATTGCGCAACGCGAGCCCACCGGCGCACTGGCGCACGGCTATCGCGTCAGCCAGGGTCGCGAGATGGGCCACGATGCGTCGATCTCGGTGCGCATCGACGACGACCGCACGGTGTGGGTCGGCGGAACATCCGACATCGTCATCGACGGAACTCTGCGCTGGCCGCTCGCGTAGGGTGGGCCTTGGCCCACCGCTTGAGGGCGGAGGGCCGAGAGCCAAAAAGCATGGGCGCGGTCTTGATCTTAGCCCTCAGCCCCAGCCCTCAGCCCTCAGCCCTTTACCGCAACGCCCCTGCAAGCACGCCGAGCAATTCGCCGCGCGGATCCTGGCTCTGTTCCCAGTACATCATGCCGCCGAGCCCCTTCGATTTGACGAACTCGGCCTTGAGCTTCAGTGATTGCGGATCATCGTAGCTGACGAAAACACGCGTCTGCGCGTTCCACAGATACGGAACCTGCGCCGTCGCATCCCAGTGGCGCGTATAGCCGTTGCGATCGATGAAGTCGGCGACGAGCTGCGGCCACGGATGATCGCCTTCATACTTTCCGTAGGTCTGATCAAGACCATTGTTGTCCGCCTTCACGTCGGCGAACGCGCGGCCGTAGAACGGCACACCGACGACGATCTTGCTCGCAGGCACGCCCGCAGCGAGGTATTGGTGCACCGCGCTTTCGACGCTGCGCTCGTTCGCGCTGGAAGTTGCCGAGCGCCGCAACGCCGCATGATGACCTGTGGTCGGCGTCAGGCTGTTGTGGAAGTCGTAGGTCATCAGATCGATCCAGTCGAGATACGCATGGATTCGATCGAGTTCGATGAACTTCGTGAATTCGCCATCGGCCAGGGCTGCGGTCAGCAGATAGTGATTATCCGCCGGGCGCGCGCGCTTCCCGCCGAGAACATCCAGATGCTCGCGCAGGCTCTGCAACAGCAGCGTGAAATTGCGCTTGTCGTCGTCGCGATGCCGGATGCCGGGCCCGGGCAGCCCGGGGTATTCCCAGTCCAGGTCGATGCCGTCGAGACCGTGCTTGACGACGAGGTCCTCGACGCTCTGCGCGAACGCCGTGCGCGATGCATCGGTCGCCGCTGCGTCGGAAAAGCCGTCCGCTCCCCATCCGCCGATCGAAACCAGGAATTTCAATTTCGGATTGCGCATTCTCAGCGCATGCAGGCGCCTCAGGACTTCGCCCGCCCCAGGCTGATCGAGCGCGGCCGCACCGTCGACGATGTGCGCGAACGCGTAGTTGATCGCGGTGAGCTTTTCCGCGGCGATCACCGGCTGCTTCTCCGAGCCGGCGACGTAGGCGATCAGTCGCAGGTCGGGCGAGTGCGGGGGTGGCGATGCATCGGCCACGAGCGGAAACAAGCACGCGGCGAACAGGATTCGGGTGAGCGAGGACATCGAAGAGGCAGCACCGGGCCGTGACAGGAGGAAGTTTATATCGTTCGCGCGGACTGCAGAGCGGTTACCTGCAACAAGCCCAATCGCGGCGCAGCGGCCTTCGTCGGCAGCGCGCGACCGCCTGCGGCATCCACTTCGTGGTGCGCGATGGCAGCGACCGCACCAGCGCGATCCGCTGCCGTCGAGCCGGCAGCCCGGGCGTCAGACGCCGCGTGCGAGCGCTGTCGCCACCTGTCTTGCCGCATCGAGTGTCGCCGCAACGTCGGCACGCGTGTGCGCCGTCGAAACGAACAGGTTTTCATAGGCGCCCGGATGGAACAACACGCCGCGCGCTAGCATGCCTTCCCACCAGCGCCGGAAGATCTTCTGATCGGCATGGCGCTCGGCATCGCGGTAGTTGTGGATCTCCTTCTCCGCGAACCACACCTGCATCAGCGGACCGAGCCCGACCACGTACGCCGGCAGGCCGGCATCGCGCAGCACTTTGCCAAGACCCAGGCGCAATTCGTCGGATACGGCATCGAGCCGCTCGTAAAGGCCCGGCGTCGCCAGTTCATCGAGCGCCGCGTTCGCCGCCGCGATCGCGATGCCGTTCGCGCTGTAGGTCCCGGCCATCGACACGGTGCCGTTGGCGACGAGCGCCATGATGTCGCGGCGGCCGCCCAACGCCGCGACCGGGAAACCGCCGCCGATGCCTTTCGCGAACACGGACAGATCCGGCTTGACGCCGAGGCGGCCCTGCGCCCCGGCGAGACCGAGTCGAAAGCCCGTGATTACCTCGTCGAAGATCAGCACGATACCGTGCTGCCGAGTCAGCTCGCGCATCGCATCGAGATAGCCGGGCTTCGGCAGGATGCAGCCTGTGTTGCACATCACGGGCTCGGTCAGCACGGCGGCGATGTTGTCGCCTTCGCGCTGGATCACGTCAGCGAGCACCTGCTCGTCATTCCACGGCAGGATGATCAGGTTTTCCTCGACGCCTTTCGGCATGCCCGGCCCCTGCGGCACCGGCACCGGGCGATCGTCGGGGCCGGCCTTGTCGATCGACGGGTGCTTGCTCCAGTACACACCGTCCGAGAAGCCGTGGTACATGCCCTCAAAGCGGATGATCTTGCGGCGCCCTGTACAGGCGCGCGCCAGGCGCGTGGCATACAGCACCGCCTCGGTGCCGGTGTTGCACAGGCGCACCTGGTCGATACTGGGCACGGCGGCGATGATCTTTTCCGCCAGCCGCGCCTCGTCGGCCGTCGGAAGTGCGAAGACGGTGCCGCGCTGCTGGATGAAATCGACGACGGCCTGCGTCACGCGCGGCGGACGGTGCCCGAAGATCATCGGCCCGAGCCCGAGCAGATAGTCGATGTACTCGTTGCCGTCGACGTCGCGCAACCGCGAGCCCTGCCCCGACTGCACGAACAGCGGATATGGCGTCCACCCCGACCAGGTTGCGCGCGCGGTGCTGTTGACGCCGCCGGGAATCACCCGGCATGCCGCGTCGAAAAGTTTGGCGCTGCCGGCAGTGGGTCCGTCGGCACGAAGCCAGGAGTCAATTGCGGTCATGGGCGATTACCTTGGTATCTATGATTGATGTGATTCGACGAACGCTGCCGCAGTCAGGCACTGCGTCACCGCATCGCCGCGATCCGCGGCGATGCGGCCGGTAACAAGAGCGGATCGATCGCTGATCGGATCAGGCCAGCGCCGCACGCGCCAGGGTCGGCGCGGCAGTCAGTCTGCCGGCCAGCAGGTCGGGCAGGAGATTCAAGGCATCAGCAAAGCCGTCGATCGGTACATGCGGTATGTCCTGCGCGCGGCAGTGAGCGATGAGTTTGCCCTTGGCAAAGACAAAGTCGGCCGCGCCGGCCACGCAGAAATCGGAAGCGCCGTCGCCGATCAGCAACACATGCTTGCGCGCCGCCTGGGCCTTGTCGGCGCGAACGCACTTGCAGGTGCCGCTGGCGACGCGGCAGATCGCACTCGCGTTCGGAAACGCCAGCCGCCATTCCCGCTCGCCGGCGGATTCGAGGCGATTCGCCGTAACCGGCAACCAGTCCAGACCGTAGCGCGCGAGAATCGTGCGGATCGAGTAGTCCAGGCCATCGCTGAGCACCTCGATGTGCACACCGGCGCAGTGCGTTGCCTTGACGAAGGCTGCGAACGCCGGGTCGATGGCGCGTTCCGCCAAATGTGCGTCGAGTTCGGTTCGGCCTACGTCGAGCAGCCCGACCTGACCGGCCATGCAGTCGTGCGAGTTGATGCGACCTGCACGCCAGTCGGCCTCGAGGACTTCCCAGCCCGGGCGCGCGAAGCGCTCGAGCACTGTGTCGGTGGTGTCATCGAGGGCGATCGTGCCGTCGAAGTCGCAGAGAATCGTCCAGTCGGACACGGGTTTTCCTTTCAAGTACGTCAATCGGGGGGTTGCTGACTCGATCGAGGGACCCCCGTTGCGCCACGGCAAGGCCGGTTCGGCGGGGAACGAACGGCCGGTCTGCAGCGGCAGCTTTCGCAATCGCAGCGCCCATTGTCGACACACGCCATTAAGGATTCCTTCAAAGCCTTGGCGCGGGCGCCTGCCAGCAATTGCAGGATTTGAGGCAGCCTTAACGCCGCACGGTTCTTTCTGCGGCAGAATAGACCTCATTTTCCAGCATCCAGCAGTCGCATGTCGAGTCGCAAGACATTTTTCGCCTATACGCGATGGGACCTCATCCCGGTCCTTATGGGGTTGGGGCACATGGTGTTCGTCGCCACGTTGTTTTTCGGCTTCCATGCCATGCCGTGGGCGCTGTGGATTCCGCTTGCGCTGGTCTATTCGATCAGCATTTCGTGGAGCATCAATTCCACCAGCCACAACTTCATCCACAATGCGTTCTTCACGTCGCCCCTGCTGAACCGCATCTACAGCGTCATGCTGTCGATCACCGACGGTTTCTCGCAGGAGTTCTACCACCACGTCCACCTGCGCCATCATGTCGGCAACATGGATCGCATCGGCGCGAACGGCACGACGATCGACCCGCTCTCGATCTGGCGCCACGGCAAGGACGGCAAGCCGGAAAGTCCGTGGACGTACACTTTCTACAGCTACTTCCGCGACGACATCGGCGAAGTCTACAAACGCGTCAAGGAAAAATTTCCGGAAAAGGCCAAATGGATCTGGCGCGAGATCTACATCGTGGTCGGTCTCTACCTGCTTTGTCTTGCCTACGACTGGCGCGCGTTCCTCGCGCTCGTGCCGTTCTATTACTTTGGCCATTCGCTGTCGTCGTTGAATGGCTACTACGAACATTTCAAGGGCAATCCCGACGATCCGATCGCCTGGGGCGTGAGCACCTATAACAAACTATACAATTGGACCTGGCTCTACAACGGCTTCCATGCCGAACACCACTATCGACCCAAGGTCCACTGGACGAAGATGGTCGAGCTGCGCGATCGCATCCGCACCGAACAGGAAGCGGCCGGCGTGCATGTGATGGGACACTGCCACGCCCTCGGCTGGCTGGACCAATCGCCGCCGCGATATACGGTCCAGCGGACCACTGCCTGAACTCGGTAGTCCCGCTCGCTTGCGAGACCCCTTTGCTTGCTCCGCGTTTCCAGCCAGCGGGCGCGCCCCCCGCGGCGCGTTCGCTGGAGTTGACCCCGGTCTGACCGGCGACACTCCTCGCCCACCCTCGCTGCCCGGCTGCTGCTGACAAACGCAGAGCTGAACGACGATCGAGTCGAACGCCCGCTTCTCCCGGGAATTTGCGTGTTATCCGAATGAGACAGCAACCCGGAGAACGGTCATGCACGCAACGTCGATCAAGACATGGGCCCGCTGCCTGCCACTGGCCTGGCTCTTGTGCGCTAACGCGGCGCACGCAGTATGCGTATCCAACAGCGCCGACCTGGCCACTGCACTGGCGGATGCCCGGTCTGCGCCAATGACGATCCAGCTCGTGCAGGGTTACTACAACCTGCGCGACTCGCCTTGGCACAACGGGGCGTTCGCGCTAGGCGGCACGCAATTGCTCGGCGGCTACACCCCAGGATGCGCCAAGCGCGACATCGCTCTCGGCAACACCGTGTTGTACGACAACGGCACGAATACCTACGACGATTTCGTGTTTCCAACCGGCGATCTGACCATCGAAGGCACCACCTGGCAGATCACGCTGAACATCATCGCGGCAACGGGAGACAGCGACAATGCCGTGGCGTTGCCGCCCGGCACGAACTTCACTGTGCGGCGCAACGCTTTCTACTATGGCGGGCTGGACGTCGTCTGGGGACAGGACGAGGACATCGGCGGAACGATCCGGATCGTCAACAACGTTCTGACCAGCGCCGGCGGCGCCAGCGATTGCAACCTCGATATCGACGTCACCGGTGGCGGCAGCCCCAGCGTACAGGTGATCAACAACACGCTGGTCGACACGTCGACCGTTGGCGCCTGCTTCGACAACGGCGACAGCGGCGGCGCCGCGTTCGAGCTGTACAACAACATCTTCTGGAACAACAGCGTCGTCGACGTCAGCACCGACAGCAGCGCGATCATCCTGGTCGACAACGTGGTCGGTTCGTTCAACCATCCGCCGCTGCTGATCCCGGACAGCGGCACCTACGGCGGCGATCCCAAGCTCGATGCCAACTTCCGTCCGATCGAAGCCCCGCTCTCTCCGGCGATCAACACCGGGACAAATGCCGGCGTGCCCGGCGGCCTGCCGGCCACCGATCTTGGCGGGAGGGCGCGCATCATCGGCAGCGCACCGGACCGCGGCGCCTACGAATCCGCGATCGACGATTCGTTCGTCATCAACGTGACGACGGCCGCCGATGACGGCGTCGGATCGTTGCGCGCGGCAATCGATAGCGCGAATGGCGACAACAGTTTCCACATCATCACGTTCACGATTGGCCAAACCTGTGGGCCGCATGTCGTCACCCTGCAGTCGGCGTTGCCGGCGATTAACGCGAGCCTGCTGATCAATGGCTACACGCAGCCCGGCTCCGCGGAGAATGATCTCGATATCGGCGACGACGCCGCGATCTGCATCGTGCTGCGCACGAATACAGGCATCAACAACGGCCTGCGAGTTCCGGCGTCGGCGCCCGTGAACGAACAGTTGATCGTTGAAGGACTGGCCTTTTCCGGTTTCGCCGGCGCGGCGATCAGCCTGCGCGGCGGCAACGGCTCGACCGTCGAAGGCGTGCGCATCGGTGGCAGCGCGAGCGGCTACAGCCTGGATCCGAGCAACTACGGTATCCTCGTCGGCAGCAACGCGATCTTCACCACGATCGGCGGCGGCGAGAATCGCCAGCGCAACGTCATCGGCGACGCGCTGACGGACGGCATCGAGATCGAGGCCTCCGACGTCGTGCACGGCACGCAGGTGATCAACAACTATATCGGCGTCGGCTGGAACGTCGCCAGTGGCGCGTTTACCAACCGCGGCAACGGTCTCTACGGCGTCCATGTCGGCGGGCACGACGCGAGCGTCAGCGGCAACGTGATCGGGTTCAACGCGCAGGAGGGCCTGGTGCTATGGGCATTCGGCGATCCTGACGTCGACGGCAATGTCATCAGCGGGAACTACATCGGCATCAGCCCGCTCGGCGGCGACATCCACAACGGCGCCGACGGCGTCCGGCTGCTTGCAGAGCCGCACGACAACACGATCGAGGACAACACGATCGCCAACAACAACGGCTCCGGCATTACCGTCGAGGGTGGCGCGGGCAATCGCCTACGCGGCAACTCGATTCACGACAACGGATATCTTGGCATCGACCTCGGCGGCGACGGCCCCACCGCAAACGACAACGATTCGAGTTCGAGCATCAGCGCCAATCGCGGCCAGAATTTCCCCGTGCTCACGGCGGCGACAGGCGGCCATCGCTCGGGAACCGCCAGTGGATCGCTGACGTCGACGCCCGGAACCTATCGCATCGAATTTTTTTCCTCGTATGCCTGCGATCCGTCGGGCAACGGCGAGGGTCAGTTCGTGATCGGCCACAAGAACGTGACCATTCCGGGTGCGCCGCTCATCAGCGGCCAAGGCACCGCTGCGTTCACCGCACCGATCGACAGCTTGTTTCTGATCGTGCCCGGCATCGTGATCACGGCAACCGCGACCGACAGCTCGGCCAACACGTCGGAGTTCTCCGCCTGCCAGGCCTATACGGACGACACGATTTTTGCCAACGGGTTCGAAGAAGGGATTCTCTGAAGCCCTGCGGCGCCTGTCGGTACTTACTGGCGTTCGCGCAACGTTTCGAGGACCGAACTGCCATAGCGCGCGAGCTTGGCCGCGCCGATGCCGCTGATGGCGCCGAGCTCGCCGAGCGTCTGCGGCCGCTCGCGCAGCATCTGCAGCAGCGTGGCATCATGGAAGATGACGTACGCCGGCACGCCCTGATCGCGCGCGAGTTGCGCGCGCAGGTCGCGCAGCGCCTGCCACAGCGCGTCCTCGTGCGGAGCGATCGCGAGATTCGAATCCCTGGCCTTGGCTTTCGCCTTGCGTCGCGAAACGCGCCGCTCCGCGCGATCGGCAGCGTGGCGCAGCCGCACCGACGCCTCGCCGCGCAGCACGCCTCGGCTCGCGGCGGTCAGGCGCAAGACGCCAAAACCGTCGTCGTCCGTTGCGAGCAGACCGGCGGCAACCAGCTGACGGAACACGCTGCGCCACTGGCGTTCGTCGAGGTCGCTGCCGATGCCAAACGTGCTCAGCGCATCGTGGCGCAGGTTGCGCACGCGCTCGTCGTCCTCGCCGCGCAAGACCGCGATCAGGTGCCCGACGCCGTAGCGCTGGCCAGTGCGGATCACGCAGGACAAGGCCTTCTGCGCCGCTACGGTGCCGTCCCAGGTCTGCGCCGGATCCAGACAATTGTCGCAATTTCCACAAGGTTGCAGCAGCGACTCGCCGAAATAGCCGAGCAGGCGCTGGCGGCGGCATGAAGTCGTTTCGGCGAATCCGAGCAGCGCGTCGAGCTTGGCGCGCTCGTTGCGCTTGCGCTCTTCGCCGGATTCGGATTGGGCGATGAAGCGCGCCAAGGCGACGACGTCGCCGAGTCCGTAGCACATCCAGGCGTCGGCCGGCAGTCCGTCGCGGCCGGCGCGGCCGGTTTCCTGGTAGTAGCCTTCCAGGCTCTTGGGCAGGTCCAGGTGCGCGACGAAGCGCACGTCGGGCTTGTCGATACCCATGCCGAAAGCGATCGTCGCGCACATGACGATGCCGTCCTCGCGCAGGAAGCGCTGCTGGTTCGCACTGCGCGTGGCGGCGTCCATGCCGGCGTGGTAGGGCAGCGAGGTGAAGCCGCGTTCATTGAGCCAGTCGGCGGTCTCCTCGGTCTTCTTGCGCGACAGGCAATAGACGATGCCCGA
Source organism: uncultured Gammaproteobacteria bacterium (assembly GCA_963766595.1). Lineage (GTDB taxonomy): Bacteria > Pseudomonadota > Gammaproteobacteria > Xanthomonadales > Rhodanobacteraceae > Rudaea. Next base: position 426,022 of record CAVYAZ010000017.1, on the reverse strand, counting down.
CTCGTCGGCATGCCCGGCGAGAAAGCTCTCGAGCTGGCGCCGTGCATTGTCCTTCTCCACGACGCGGTAGCGAATGTTCGGCCGGTCGAAGCTCGCGACGAAACAACGCGCCGATTCCAGGCGCAGGCGCTCGATGATCTCGGTGCGCGTGCGCGCGTCCGCCGTCGCCGTCAGGGCGATGCGCGGCACCTGCGGAAAGCGTTCGTGCAGGATCGTGAGCTGGCGGTATTCGGGCCGGAAATCGTGTCCCCACTGCGAGACGCAATGCGCCTCGTCGACTGCGAACAATGCCAGCGGCACGCGCCCGAGCAGATCCAGGCAGCGCTCGGTCAGCAGCCGCTCGGGCGCCACATAGAGCAGTTTCAGCGCGCCCGATGCAAAGCGCTGCTCGACCGCACGCTGCGTTGCCGCATCCTGGCTCGAATTCAGGAACGCAGCCTCGACGCCGTTCTGACGCAGGGCTTCGACCTGGTCCTGCATCAGTGCGATGAGCGGGGACACGACAATCGCCGTGCCGTCGCGCACCAGCGCAGGCACCTGATAGCAGAGGGATTTGCCGCCGCCGGTCGGCATCAGCACGAGCGCGTCGCCACCGGTTACGAGGTGATCGATGATCGCCGCCTGTTCGCCGCGGAACTGCGCGTAGCCGAAAACCTTTCTGAGGAGGTCTACTGGTGGGGTCATCGCGTCATCCCTGGCATTTGGTTGCAAAGCAGCGCTGGAAACCCCTCGCCACGGCATCAATGCCCGGCGACGGCAACGATTCTGCGCGCGCGGCGCCGAAAGGCGCATTCCTCACGCATTCGATGGTCGTTTGTTTCACGGTATTCAAGACGGCGCCTATCCTAGCAAACGCCGCCGCTCGCTCGTCATGCTTTCGCCGACCGCGGCTTTTGGCTAATGTAGCGTCCCTGCCGTGCCAGGACTGGCTTGCACCATGATCAGATTGCTGCATCTTTTCATCATCGCCGCCGCGCTGTCGTTGCTGGCGGGCTGCTCGCCTCCGCTGCATCCGATCAACCCGCCGAGCGCGAGCATCCAGCAACTCGACGTGCTGCCCGACGGACGCTGGAAAGTGCAGATCCGGATCGAAAACTTTTCCGACAAGACCGTGCACTACTCCACGTTCAAGGCGGCGCTGCGAATGTCGGGTCTGGCTGCCGCCGACATTTCGCTCGCCCCCGAAATCGACATCCCGGGCGTGAACGCCGACATCGTCGAAACAACGATGGCGCCGAGCCCGGATCTGAGCAAGGCATTTGCCAGCGACGTCAGGCAACCGGGCGGCGCACCATACGAACTCACCGGCATGATCGGCATTCCGGAAGCGGGCAAGGATTTCAAGTTCGAGCACAAGAGCCGGCTGTCGCCAGTGCCGGGAATTCCGAACCAGTATCGGTAGAGCGAGGGACCAGGGACTAGAGACTAGGGACTCAGTAGGGATGACGATTCTTTGGTCATCCCCTGGTCCCTAGTCCCTAGTCCCTGGCCCCTGGCCCCTATAATCACAGGGCCAGTCAGCAAGGACACCCGGACATGACCACCTACAAGGCCCCCCTCGCCGACATCCGCTTCGTGATGTTCGATTTGCTCAAGGTCGAAGCGGAGTATCAGCGGCTGCCTGGTGGCGAAAATGCGACGCGCGACGTCGTCGATGCGATCCTCGAGGAAGCGGCGCGGTTTTCCGAGCAGGTGCTTGCGCCTCTGAATGCGAGCGGCGACGAGGAAGGTTGCCATCTGGACAAGGCAACGGCGACGGTGACGACACCGAAGGGATTCAAGGAAGCCTACGCCACCTACGTCGCCGGAGGCTGGAGTGGACTCACGGCACCGGAGGAATACGGCGGCCAGCACCTGCCCGAATCGATCGGCGCGCCGCTGAAGGAGATGCTCGATTCGGCGAACCTGTCCTGGGGCAATTTTCCGCTGCTCTCGCACGGCGCCTCCGAGGCGCTGCGCCAGCACGGCGAGGAATGGCAGCGCCAGGCGTTCCTCAAGCCGATCGTCGAAGGCCGCTGGACCGGCACGATGTGCCTGACCGAGCCGCACTGCGGGTCGGACCTCGGCCTGCTCAAGTCCAAGGCCGAACCGCGGGCGAACGGAACCTACGCGATCAGCGGCACGAAGATCTTCATCACGGCCGGCGAGCACGACCTGACCGAGAACATCGTGCACCTGGTGCTCGCGCGCCTGCCGGACGCCCCGCCCGGAGTCAAGGGCATCTCGCTGTTCATCGTGCCGAAGTATAAAGTTGACAAAAGTGGACAAATGAGCGAACGCAACGCCGTGGCCTGCGGTGCGATCGAGCACAAGATGGGAATCAAGGCCTCGGTCACCTGCGTGATGAACTTCGACGGCGCCGAAGGCTGGTTGATCGGTCCGCCGCATCGAGGGCTGATGGCGATGTTCACCATGATGAACACGGCGCGTCTTGCGGTCGGCATCCAGGGCCTGGGCATCATCGAACGCGGCTACCAGGACTCGCTCGCCTACGCGCGCGATCGCCTGCAGATGCGTTCACTGGCCGGCGCGCGCTTTCCCGACAAGCCGGCCGATCCGCTGATCGTGCACCCGGATATCCGGCGCATGCTGCTGACGCAGAAGGCGTTCGCGGAAGGCTGCCGCGCGCTGAGCTACTACGCGGCGACCCAGGTCGATCTGGTCGAGCGCTCGCCGGATGCCGCCGAGCGCAAGCGCGCCGACGAACTGTTGTCGTTCATCATTCCGATCGTCAAGGGGCTGCTGACCGAACTGGCCAACGAGTGTGCCTATCACGCCGTGCAGATTTTCGGCGGCCACGGCTACATCCGCGAGACCGGCGTCGAGCAGTACGCGCGCGACGCGCGCATCACGACGATCTACGAAGGCACCACGCAGATCCAGGCGCTCGACCTGCTCGGCCGCAAGATCATGCAGACGCAAGGCGTCGGCCTGAAACATTTTCTCGAGGAGATCAGCGCGTTCTGCCACGCCCAGGCGCAGAACCCGGCCCTGGCCGAATTCATCGCGCCGCTCGCGATCGCGACCAAGGAGTGGGCCGACCTGACGCAGGAGATCGGCAAGCGCGCACTGGCCAACCCGGACGAGATCGGCGCGGCTGCCGTCGATTATCTGTTCTACTCCGGTTACGTGGCGCTGGCCTATTTCTGGGCGCGCAGCGTCGCCGCGGCGGAAGATTCCTCGCAGCCGGCCGAGTTCAAGCAAGGCAAACGCCTGACCGCCCGCTTCTATTTCGCCCGCCTGCTGCCGCGCACGCAGACTCACACGCACGCGCTTCGCGCCGGACTGGACAGCCTCATGGCAATGTCCGACGCCCAATTTGGCTAGGATGTTCTCTCGACAACCTCTTCCGACCATCCGGACGTCATGTCATCACCATGACCACGCAGAAACCCGAATCAGCGCCGCCGCACATCCGCCTGGCCCATGCCGATGACGATGAATTCATCCTCGCGATCGCCGAGCGCCTGACGAGTTTCGACCTGCCGCAGTGGCGCAAGCGCAGCGAAACCCTCGCCGGGATACGCGCCGATATAGCGCGGCACTTGCGCGAATTGCCGCCGGCGTCGCATCTGTTCGTCGCCGAAGACGAAGAGGGCGAACGCCTCGGTTTTCTGCACCTGCAGACGCAGAAGGATTTTTTCACCGGCGCGCTGAACTGCCACATCGCCGACCTCGTCGTCGCGCCGGCATACGAGGGCCAGGGCGTCGGCAGCGCACTGGTCGCATTTGCCGAGCAGTGGGCCAGGGAACATCGATGCCGTCACGTTACCCTCGCCGTGTTTCCCGGCAACGAACGCGCCCGGAGCCTGTACCGGCACCGCGGCTATGGCGACGAGCTCGTTCGGATGGCAAAGCCGGTCAAGTGACGCGCTTGGTCCACTAGTGCCGACAAACGGCCCGTTTTGTATCTTAACTGACCGTTAATCGCTTGCTTTTCCGTGGTTTCCAACCTATTCTTCTGTGCGGAGCGTCACAATTTGCGGTCGAAAACGTGAGGGTAGGCACGTTGATTGGGGTTTCGGTACGCTATTTTTCAAGAACTTGCTCCTCAGATACCGTTTCCCCGGTCAGCCAAAGTCAGCTTTCCTCTCACAGCGCTCCGAGACTTTCTGGTCGCCGGCATTATTTGTGCATGGTAACTGGGAATTTGAACCTGCGCTGAACCTGGAATCCGGAGATAACGACATGTTTACGGCTACTGTAAAAGGATTGAACCGCAGCCGGGCATCGCTGCCCCTGCGTGCGCTCTATGCTGCGATTGCCACGGCAATGTTCGCGTCTTCCGCGTATGCAATCAATGGCACGGCCGATGCCAATGTGGCGGCGGTGAATGGATTGGCTTGCCCACCGAAGGGTGGGGCCGCGCTCAATTGCGTGGCCAACGATTTCATTGCGACTGCCACCTCGATGAGCCCCACGCAGGCCAACTGCAATGACGGCGATCCGATCCCCGACCCCGGCCTCGATATTGAACTTTCACTCGTCGCCTCGAATGCCACGCGCAATGACGTCGCGTTCTTCGCCGATGAAATCGGTGTGTCCCCGAATACCGCCGGCAGCACTGCAGGCGTCGCCAATGCCGGCACCTGTTCCGTCGCGGTTTTCCCGACCACCGATCTCGACCCAAACAACCAGGGCACCATGCAGGGTGGCACCTTGAAGGGCGGCGGCTGGTTCAGTGACTCCAACGGAGCCAACGCTTGCGGCGATCACGAAGCCAACGGTGCGTCGGACAGCATCATCACGGGAATCCATGCGATCTGTCAGCACGACCCCTCCTCGCACAAACTGACGGTGCCGTTCATGATCACCTATGGCGTCAATAACGGCACGTGTTCGAGTGCCGCGAATGCAGGCGCGGGGACTTCGTCCAAGTGTCAGGTCCTCAACGCGGCGGTCAGCAACGTCGTGGTGCTTGAGAACGCCGATCCGGCGTGCGACAGCCAGACCGTCACGTTCCAACCGGATCCGGCCGACACGGTCACTGGCACGTTTACGATAACCAACCACCCCGGCCAAAATGCCGGCGTGGCCGGCGATGCCGACGGCACGACTTTTTCCGACACGCTTCCGGCTCCGTTGACGGGTGTCGTTGGAACACCAACCTGCGTTGCCAGCGCCGGCACGACCTGTACGCTGGATCCCGTCAATGGCTTGACCGTCTCGGGAACAATCTCGCCGTTCCCGAGTGGCGGCACCGTGACCCTGACCATCGTCGCCAGCTACCCGCCGGGCAACACGAGTTCGGTCACCAACACGCTGACCGTGACGCCGGCCCCGGGCGCCTTGCAGGTTGGAGCTGACAACGCGAATAACAATTCCTGCTCGAACCTGACCGCAGTTCAATTGCCGGTCAAAGTGCAGAACTTCGACGTCAAGTAAATCGGTCGGCGACGGGCTTGCTTAAAGCTTTGTCGCTGACCCTACTCGAGCATAGGGCAGGCGAACATCGAACGCCGCGTCGAGATGACGCGGCGTTTTTTTATGGTCATGGATGGCCGGTATGCCGGAAATGCAGGAGCAATTTCCGGCGTGCCTGATCGCGGGTTATCCCGTAAATGCAGGAGCAATTTCCCGCCAGCCAGATGGCGGCGCATTTCCCGGCCGGTTCTCGCCACCCTTCACTAGCAGCGCCGCGCCAGCCTCCGCGTCGCGCAAAATTCATGCAAATGGTCTATGCTGCTGCTCAGGTAATCGGGCCTGATCCGGAGCTACGAATGCTGGTGGACATCACGGCTGGCGGAAGCAGCAGCATCCACACTACCCGTTTGCTGTCGCTGGATTCGAGCGGCCGCATCCTCGACTGGATGTCCTGGCAAGACGCGGTATGCCTGTACGTCCGTGGCGCCGTATCCTGGACGCTGGGCGAGCCCTGCCTGACGATCCATGGCGGCACGAGCCGCTTGAGCGGCGAGCAAAGCCTGATCGACCTGCATCCGATCGTTGCGAGCCGCGGCCATGCGCGCCCGGCGATACAGGAACCGGCACCCGCCCTCACCAACGCTGCATTGTTCGCCCGCGACCGCATGTTGTGCATGTACTGCGGCGACCATTTCACGCGCGGCGAGCTGACTCGCGACCACGTCGTGCCGTTGTCCAGGGGCGGCCGCGATGCCTGGGAGAATGTCGTCACCGCCTGCCTTGCCTGCAATGTGCGCAAGGGTTGCCACACGCCTCAGCAGGCCTCGATGCCGCTGCTGGCCGTGCCCTACCGGCCGAGCTGGGTCGAGCATCTGATCCTCTCGAACCGCAATATTCTTGCCGACCAGATGGACTTCCTGCTCAGCCACATGCCGAAGAATCGCCGCCGCGCCTAGGGCGGCTCGCGAACAGGCATTTCCCCGCCAGCTGACAGCTCCCGGCTGTCTCTTTACAATTTCCTCACATTTGCGTAGAACTAGCCCGGTGCCGCAACGCAGCACGACGCTACGCGGGTATGGTTTTTGAGCTCACATCGACCGTGACGAGTCGCAGCGCACAGCTCCGCGCTGCATCCGTTGCCCACCATCACTCACATTCGCGGAGAACTCCAATGACAGCCGGCCACATCCGTGCCAAGCATATCGTTGTAAATCCGCTCGCCCTCTCCCTGGCCCTTGCACTTGCGACTCCCGCCGTGATCGCGCAGACCGCGCCGGCGAGCACCGACCAGGGTCCGAAAACCCTCGACGTCATCACCGTGACCGCGGAGAAACGCGAGGAAGACATCCAGAAGGTTCCGATTTCGATCTCGACGATCAGCGCCGAAGAACTCGACGTGCTCAGGTCGAGCGGCGACGACATCCGCTCGTTGTCGGCGCGCGTGCCGAGCCTGCTGATCGAATCGTCGTTCGGACGCACGTTCCCGCGTTTCTACATTCGCGGCCTCGGCAATACCGATTTCGACTTGAACGCCTCCCAGCCCGTGTCGCTGGTATACGACGATGTCGTTCTGGAAAATCCGATCCTCAAGGGCTTTCCGATTTTCGACCTGGATCAAGTCGAAGTTCTTCGCGGTCCACAGGGCACGCTGTTCGGACGCAATACGACGGCAGGTGTCGTCAAGCTCGATTCGAAGAAACCGACGACGGATACCGAAGGCTATGTCGACGTCAGCTACGGCAGCTACAACACCGCGAATCTCGAGGGAGCAATCGGTGGCGCGCTGAGCGATACCTGGTCCGCGCGCCTGTCGATCCTCGGCCAGCACCGCGACAACTGGGTCGACAACACCGCGCCCGGCCGCAGCGACAGTTTCGGAGGCTACAACGAACGCGCCGCGCGCCTGCAGTTCGCATGGCAACCGTCGGACACGTTCCACGCGCTGTTCAACATGCACGCGCTCAATCTCGACGGCTCGGCGATCCTGTTCCGCGCAAACATCATCGAGCCTGGCACCGACAACTTGGTTCCGGGTTTCCAGCGCGACAAGATCTCGCTCGACGGACACAACTTCCAGCATGTGACCGAGCACGGCGGCGACGCGCGCCTGACCTGGGACTTCAGCAACATGGAGCTGGTATCGATCACCGGCTTCGAGAAGGTCAAGACGCTCAGCCAGGGTGACATCGACGGCGGCTACGGCGCTGCGTTCGCGCCGCCGTCCGGCCCCGGTTTCATTCCGTTTCCGTCGGAAACCGCCGACGGCCTGCCGTTCCATCGACAGATCACCCAGGAAGTGCATCTGGCATCGAAGGACACAGCGCAGTGGGACTGGATCGTCGGCGCCTACTACTTCAACGAGAACATCACGATCGACAGTTTCGACTACAACACGCTGGCCGGCAGCGTGCTGGACGGCTTCGCGGAACAGAAGCAGCTCGACATCAGCTATGCCGTGTTCGGCTCGGTCGGCTATCAGGTCAACGATGCGTTCAAGATCCGCGGCGGGCTGCGCTTCACGCACGACGAAAAGAACTGGACCGCTACGCGCACCGAGTCGCCGCTCGGTTTCGGCGGAGTCGGTCCGCTGTACGAGGATCCGAGCGCTTCCAAGCCGACCGGCGATCTGTCCGCCGTCTGGACTGCCAGCCCAGGCGTCGATTTCTACGGCCGTATCGCCACCGGCTACCGCGCGCCGAGCATCCAGGGTCGCCTGCTGTTCCAGGACACGCCGTCGATCGCGAAGACCGAAACGGTCACGTCAGGCGAGCTTGGCGTGAAGAGCCGTTTCTACGACAACCGCGCGACGATCAGCTTCGACGTTTTCGACTACCAGATGAAGAACCAGCAACTGACCACCGTCGGCGGCCAGTTCAACGTCGCCAGCCTCGTCAACGCGAAGAAGACCGAAGGCCACGGCTTCGAGTTCGACGCCGAGGCGCTGCTTGCCGATCACCTGCTGCTCACCGCCGGAACGAGCTACAACTTCACGAAGATCAAGGATCCGAACCTGTACATCAATCCGTGCGGCAGCGGCTGCACAGTGCTCGACCCGACCGCCCAGATCAACGGCGCAACGGCTGCGCTGATCGACGGCAATCCGCTGCCGCAGGCGCCGAAGTGGATCGCGAACGTGACTGCGCGTTACGGCATACCGGTCGGCGACGGCGAATGGTTCGTGTACACCGACTGGGCTTATCGCAGCAAGGTCTCGTTCTTCCTTTACCAGTCGGTCGAGTACACCGGCAAACCGTGGGTCGAAGGCGGACTGCGCGTCGGTTACGACTGGGCCGGCGGCAAGCGCGAAATCGCCCTGTTCGGCCGCAACATCACGAACGAGAAAGCGATCACCGGCGGCATCGACTTCGACAACCTGACCGGCTACGTCAACGAGCCGGCGATCTGGGGCATTCAGTTCCGCGCCGAACTCTGATCGACTGCGCAAAGTCCCCTCCCTGCATCGTGGCGAGGGGACTGCGGACCGACAGCTACTGCTCTCCCACGACGACCCTGTAGCTTGCCGGTTCGGATTGCAGGACCGACCAGCGCTGCTTGCGGTTGGCTGTTTCCTTGAGCGCGTTCTCCTCTCGATTTTCCGGTTTGGTCGTCAGCCATCGAATCCAGCGGGCGTCGAGCAGGCGGTGGCCGCTGGCGTTGAAATGCGCGCTGTGGACGTGCGCGAGAATCATTGCCTTGCCGGCGAAGTAATAGCCGGCGTAGAGCAACGCGGCACTGCGTCCGGTCTCTTCGTCGACCTCGGGAAGCCACGTTCCGCCGATACGTCCGCTCGCACGCAGCCAGTACAAACCGGCGCACATCAGCGCGAGCACGAACGGCGTCGGAAACAGGGCGAGCTGCAGCCAGTCGACGAGATCGTCCGCTGCCGCCTGGATGCGCACTGCCTGGACGCGTGGATTGCCGCGGAAGAAGTACAGCGCGATGATCGCGTCGGCGACAACGACCGCGGTGGGAACCAGGATTATGCGCAAGATGGCTGGGTCGGTCAGCGCGGCGAACAAATCGTGGAATCCGAGACCGCAGACTGCCCAGATCAGCCCCAGGGCCATCAGGATCAGCATCGACAGCAGGAACGATCGCACCGCCTGCATCGGACCTTCGTACGTCCGGAACGTGTCGCCGAGAATCGAGTACACGAGCGTACGCACGAACTCGAACGGTACCAGCAGCATCAGGCCGTCCACCCAGGTCTCCGATTCGATCCACTGCGACGTGAGCGCGGCATGGACGAATCCCGCCGCAATCGCGACTGGCATCAGCACGGACACCGCCATGGCGGACCAGTCCGAAGCCGGCATTTGGGTACGGGGATCCGCCATGATCGGCTTTGTTCAGGTCGGCAACACGAGTCAGAATAAAACCAGAATCAGGACGTTACAGGCGCAGAAGGGCAAAATATCTTGCCGTGACAGGCACGATAACCGAAAATGCCGCATTGTTGCGCCCAGCCGATTTCGATGAGCAACAGATCCGTTCCGACCCTACGTTGCAACGGCACCTGTGCGGACCCGTCGATCGAACCGCAAGATCGGATCGCTGTTCGCAGCGACGATCCGCATGAGCGAAAGGACGGCCTGCGTTGGCCGCGTTCCTGAATTCACGAAAAGTGCCCGTAATGATCGACTCCCAGCGCTATCCGCGCCTTGCCCGCATCGACACCCCGGCAGATTTGCGCAAATTCGATGAGCGCGAATTGCCCGAGGTGGCGCGCGAGTTGCGCGCGTACCTGATCGAGTCGGTCGCCGGTGCGGGCGGGCACTTCGGAGCGGGCCTCGGCGTCGTCGAACTGACGGTCGCCTTGCACTACCTGTACGACACGCCGGAGGACAGGCTGGTCTGGGACGTCGGCCACCAGTGCTATCCGCACAAGATCCTGACCGGCCGCCGCGACCGCATCGGCACGATCAAGCAGAAGGACGGACTCGCGCCATTTCCGCGCCGCGAGGAAAGCGAATACGACACGTTCGGGGTCGGCCATTCATCGACGTCGATCTCCGCTGCGCTCGGCATGGCGCTCGCCGCGCAACGCAAGGGTGATGCGCGCAAGGTCGTCGCAATCATCGGCGACGGCGGCCTCACCGGCGGCATGGCCTACGAGGCGCTGCACCATGGCGGCGATCTCGACCCCGACCTGCTCGTGATCCTCAACGACAACCAGATGTCGATCAGCGAGAACGTCGGCGCGCTGCCGAAGATGCTCGCGCGCCTGATGACGAGCCGCCGGTTGAATGCGTTGCGCGAGAGCGCCAAGCGACACATGCGCCGCGATGGATTCCTGTGGCGTTTCCTCAAGCGCTGGGAAGAGCACCTCAAGGGCATGTTCGTCCCTTCGACGCTGTTCGAGGAATTCAACTTCCACTACTTCGGACCGATCGACGGCCACGACCTGCCGATGCTGCTGCATTCGTTGGCGACCTTGAAGGAACTCAAGGGCCCGCAGCTGCTGCACATCATCACGACCAAGGGCAAGGGCTATGCGCCGGCGGAAGCGCAGCAGATCGAATATCACGCTGTCGGTCCGTTCGACCCGGTCAAGGGCCTGGCAAAGAAAGGGCCCGGCAAGATCACCTACACCGAAGTATTCGGCGATTGGCTGTGCGACATGGCCGCACACGACTCCCGCCTGTACGGCATCACGCCGGCGATGCGCGAAGGTTCCGGCCTCGTGCGCTTCTCGAAGGAATTCCCGCAGCGCTACTTCGACGTCGGCATCGCCGAACAGCATGCCGTGACGCTTGCCGCCGGCATGGCCTGCGAAGGCGCGAAGCCTGTCGTCGCGATCTATTCGACCTTTCTGCAGCGCGGCTACGACCAGCTCATCCACGATGTCGCGATCCAGAATCTCGACGTCACCTTCGCGATCGACCGCGGCGGCGTCGTCGGACCCGATGGCGCCACGCACGCCGGCAGCTTCGATCTGACCTACCTGCGCTGCATCCCGAACATGCTCGTCGCCGCGCCGGCCGACGAGAACGAATGCCGGCAGTTGCTGACGACGGCGTTCCAGCACGCCGGTCCGGCAGCCGTCCGCTATCCGCGCGGCACCGGCTCCGGTGTCAAGATCGAGGCCGAGCTCAAGGCCCTGCCGGTCGGCAAGGCCGAAATCCGCAGCCGCGGGGCCGGCATTGCGATACTCGCATTCGGAAGTCCGCTGGCCTCCGCTTTGGATGCCGGCGCCCGCCTCGGCGCCACCGTCGTCAACATGCGCTTCGTCAAACCGCTCGACGAGGCGCTCGTGCTGGAACTTGCCCGCACGCACGCGGCACTCGTCACGGTCGAGGACAACGCGATCGCCGGCGGCGCCGGCAGCGCGGTCGCCGAGTTGCTGGCCGAAAGAAACCTGCAGGTCCCACTGTTGCAACTCGGCCTGCCGGACGCGTTTCTCGAGCATGCAAGCCGCGAACAACTGCTCGGCGAAGCCGGCATCGACGCGGCCGGAATCCACAAGGCAATCCTCGTGCGCTGGCCGCAGTTCGCTCCGAAGCCGGTCGTCGAAGTCCGCAGCGCGATCTGATCGATGGCTTCCCGGCTGCTTCGTGGCCGGAACCTGCCTTACCTGCATCATTGCAACGCGCTACGCTGTGCCGGTCGTCCGTCCCCGGCGAATACCCCATGAACCAGCGCGTCCAGTTCGACTTCGAAATCGACTTCAGCAACGGCGGCAGTATCCAGGGCCGCGACTTTCGCCTCGACATCGCGAGCGACGACATCTCCGATCGCGAACTGGCCGACCATCTCGTTGCCGACTTGCGCCTGCTGATGGTCGGCGCGATTCGCATCCACAACAAGCGCATCATCGCCGAAGCGCACAAGCGCAAGCCAGGCGACGCGTCCGCGTCCCGTTATGTCGATCTGAGCCACGTGATCGAAAATGGCACGGTCACGCATCGCGGACTGCCCCCTCCGGTCATCTGCGACTACCTGAGCCGCGAAGCTTCACGATCCCGCTACGCGCCCGGAACCGAATTCCATATCGCGAAAATCGAGATGGTTGCGAACACCGGCACGTACATCGATTGTCCATTCCATCGCTTTGCCGACGGCCGCGATTTCTCGCAGATCGGCATCGAGCAGCTTGCCGATATCGACGCCATCGTCGTGCGCGCCGGGCAGCGCGATTCACCGGCGGTCGGCATCGAATATTTCCGCGACCTGAAAATCCGCAATCGCGCAGTGCTCGTGCACACCGGCTGGGATCGGCATTGGAACACGCCTGCGTATCTCGGCGAGCATCCATTCCTGACCGAAGATGCCGCGACGTATCTGCGCGATTGCGGCGTGAAGCTCGTGGGCATCGATTCCATGAACATCGACGATACGCGCGGCAACTCGCGACCGGTGCATTCGGCGTTGCTCGGCGCCGGCATCCTGATCGCCGAACATTTGTGCAATCTGTCGGCGCTGCCCGACGACGGGTTTGCGTTCAGCGCCGTCCCGCCCAAATTCAAGGGCGTCGGCACGTTCCCGGTACGCGCGATGGCGCGTCTGCGCTAGCCGGTCGCTGGCAAGTGCCGGCGATTCGCCGTCAGCAGCAGAAATCCGAGCACGGTCGCAAGCGGCAGAATCCAGATTGCATGCCTTGCCAGCGTCGCGTTGATGGCGCGCGCATTTTCCACAAATACAGATGGTGCCGCGCGCGTTCCGACTTCGTCGCCAAGAATCCGGCGCACGTCCGGCGCGTCGAGCAGGCGGCGTAGCCGGTCACGCTCGGGATAGGGCAACGCGTCCGCCGGCGCATGTTCGATCGCTCCGGGATCGCCGCCGTGAATGTAAGCGACCAGGCGCCCGCTCTGCGCGCGCTGATTGTCCGCGCGCTGATTCATCGCGTTCCAGGCAAAGGGCGCGAATGCCAGGCTGAGGACGATCGTTGCCACCATGACGATGCGTGACAGCGCCGTCCACATGTGCGGAACGCGCTCGGCGATCGCGAGGCGGCACAGACAGCCGATGCCGGCGAAGGCGGTCAGCGCGAGGACGTCGACGTAACGCGATATCGGGTACCACAGCCGGAACACAGGTCTGCCGATAAGGATCGCGCAGACCTGCATGAAACCCCACGCGGCAATGCAGGCGAAGGCGATATCCGCATTGCTCCCTCGACCGCGCCAGACACGCAACAGCAGGATCCACGCTGGAGTCAGGAGCAGAGACAACAACAGCAGTTCGACGGATTGCAGCATGCTCCACTCGATATGCACGCGTCCGGGCCGAACGACGAGTGCGGCGCTCGCGGCCGTGGCGATCAGCAACACCATCGCCAACCATGCGGCGCCGCGCGCCGACAACGTGCCGATACGAATGCGCAACCCCAGCGCGAGCAGGCCGGCAACTCCGGCAAAAAAACCCGAACCCATCGAAACGCCCGCGGCGATGGCGACGCTGCCGAGCAGCACGAGCGCGCCGGCCGATCCGCGCACGGCCGACGCCAGAATGATCGTGGCGCCGCTGAAACCCAGCAGGAAATAGTACGAGTTGCCCAACCCCGTGCCGATGTTCTCCCAGGCGTACGGAAGCACTGCAGCGAGCGAGGCGCTTGCGACAAACCACCATTGGATATGCCCAGGCGGGAAACCGATTGCTGCATTTCCGCCACTTCCGCCGGGCAGGAGATTCCTGGCGGCGAGGGCAATCAGCGTCGCGACGACGCTGGCATAAATGAACTGGCTGATCTCGCAGACCGGCACGTTGTCGAATTGCAAGTCGCCGGCACGCAGGAGGAGGTAGCTCAAGCCCTTGGTCCATAGCAGCACGTGTTCGTTGTGCGGCTCGAAAAGTAACTGCAGTGAAAAACTGCCGGACAGCAGCGGCCTGGCGATGCGATCGATGATCGCGTCCCACTCGTCGTAATACGGAATTTCCGCTGCGCCCATCAGCACCAGCGCAAGCCGGACTGGAAACAGCAGCACGAACAAGCCGGCGAGGACGCGAACGAAATCCGGGCAGCGCACTGGCGACTCTGGACTGCTCATCATTTGCCTGTCGGGCGCCTGCCAAACCCGGGTGCAGGCACGCGCAGCGTACCGCGCGCGCGCGGCGCACGTCGAGATTTCTGCTCGCGCGCCGCGTCAGCCAGGCGCGCGACCACCACTGACGCGCTCGCGCTGCTCGAGATCGGGCGCGGTGAAAATCTCGACGAAGCCACTTTGCGCGAGAAGGCCGCGCGCAGCGCTGCCTTGATCGTGGCCGTGCTCGAACAGCAGCCAGCCATGCGGGTGCAAATGCGCCGGCGCTGCCGCGACTATCGAACGGATTGCATCGAGGCCATCGCTGCCGGACGCAAGCGCGACGCGTGGTTCGAAACGCAGATCGCCCTGCCCCAGGTGGGCGTCGGCCTGGGCGACGTACGGGGGATTCGAAACAATCAGATCGAAACGTCGCTCGCCGAGCGCTGCGCACCAGTCGCCTTGCGCGAACCCGACATTGCCGATACCCAGACGCCCGGCATTCTCGCGCGCGACGGCAAGCGCTGCCATGCTCGCATCGGTTGCCAGCACGCGTGCACGCGGACGCTCGCAGGCGATTGCCAAGGCGATCGCGCCGGAGCCGGTGCCCATGTCGGCAATATCCACTTGTATATTCTGACCAATACGCTTCAGCGCCAGCTCGACCAGCAATTCGGTCTCGGGCCGCGGGATAAGCACGTCCGGCCCCACGGTCAGGTCGAGCGACCAGAATTCGCGCCGGCCGACGATGTAAGCGATCGGCTCGCCGGCCGCCCGGCGCATCAGCAGGGCATGGAAGCGCAGTGCGCCATCGACAGCCAGTGCATCGTCGGCATGCGCATAGAGCCATGCGCGATCCTTGCCGAGCGCATGGCCCAGCAACAGTTCGATTTCGCGCGCCGAACCGTCGGCGTCCAGCTCGGCCGAAGCGGCGGCGAGCAGACCCCGCGCCGTTATCGGCGGGGCCGTCATGTCGCAGGCGCCGTTGGGGTTTCGTCGATAGCGACGAACTGCAAGGACGCGAAAGCTTTCAGCATGTGGCTCTCCGTGCGGTATCGCCGGGACAATGCGTGCAACTCGCGCGTCGGTGCGGGGATTGCACGCGCCACTGTGGCGGGCAGCCACGCAGTCGCGGCCATCGGCTATCGCGTTTCAGTGAACGACCAGATGGAAAAGCTGGATCGCCGACGCCAGGATGAAACCAGCGAGGAAACACAGGTAGCTCAAACGCAGATAGCGGTACTTGTGGTGTGCGAGATAGCTTCCGAGGCTGTAGATGTCGTTTGCCATCGCCGCGTAGATCGAGCCGTCGGGTACCAGCGTGCGCGAGATTTCAGCCAGGTAACGCTCGCGCGGCAGTTCGGCGAAGTGGCCGAAGAACAGAAGGTTGAAATTCGGCGGCAGCTCGACCGTCGTCAGGCGCAGTGGCCGGTACTTCGGCAGCACGGCGAGGACCGCGAGCAACAGCGCGAACAGGGTAAATGCGCTCAAGACCAGCACGCTGTCGCGCAGGTTCGGCTGGTCGAGCTTGCCCAGGCTCAGCGTCAGCACGATCGACGACACGGTTATGATGATGTTGGCCTTGGTGTCGGCCATCGTGCTCAACGCGACATGGTGCTGCTGGGCCGTGCGCAGCATGTTGTCGCTGGTATTGCGCTCGGGAATGTGCGCGAAAAGCGCACTCGTGCGTTCTGTCCCCGGCTGATCCATCGTCGACTTCCCATGCCACAATTGCCCCGATGATAGGAACGAACCCGGCGCTTGGCAATTTGCGCGTTTGGTGCAGCGCGGCGAGATGGCTCGCGCCGCTGCTCGTCATCGCGCTCGGCGGTTGCGCCGACCTGTTTTATGCGACCCTCGGCGGAGTCGGTTCGGCACAAGGCGTGAGCGCAAAAAAAGGGATCGAGTTCGACCCTGCGCATGGCCTGTCGCTCGACGTTTACGCGCCGGACCATGCCGCGTTCGCACCGGTCGTCGTGTTCTTCTACGGCGGCAGTTGGGAGGACGGCAAGCGTCGCTGGTACCGCTATGTCGGCGATGCCCTGGCCGGCAACGGTGTCGTCGCGATCATTCCGGACTACCGCAAATATCCCGACGTGCGCTTTCCGGCGTTCATGCACGATGCGGCGAACGCCGTCGCCTGGGCGCGCGAACATGCGCGCGAGTTCGGCGGCGATCCACAGCGCCTGTTCGTCATGGGCCATTCGGCCGGAGGGCAGATCGCCGCGTTGCTCGCCGCCGACGGGCGCTATCTCGACGAGGTAGGCATGCGCCCACGCGATCTGGCCGGCATGATCGGGCTGGCCGGCGCGTATGCGTTCCTGCCGTTCGTCGACAACGAGGAAAAGATCTTCGGCAACGACGCGACCGGCCGCTACGACTCGCAGCCGATCAATTTCATCAGCGGCGACGAACCGCCGATGCTGCTGCTGCAAGGCGAGGACGATGACGATGTGCCGGTGCACAATGCGCAGATCATGGCCGAGCGCGCTCAGGCGATGGACGGCACGGCGGAGTTGAAACTCTACCCTGGCGTCGGCCACTCATCGATCCTGCTGTCGTTCGCGCGCGGGCGCGCCGGCAAAGTGCCGGCGCTGCAAGACACGCTCGCGTTCATCGCGCATCCGCCCGCTGCCAAGCCATCCTCTGTCGACGGCGAGACGCAGTTGCCGCGGCGCTGACGCTCGAAGCGCGCCGCAGCGCCGGTCACTCAGGCAGCCAGCGCTGGCTGAACCGACCCCGCCGCGCCTGTCTGCTCGAGAGTCACCGCCACGGCATTCACGACAGCGGCAATGCGCACCGCGCTGTGTACGGCTTGCGCCGGCAATCCGTGCTTGCGCAGGGTCTTCTCATGCGAGTCCATGCACATGCCGCAACCGTTTATCGCCGACACGGCGAGCGAACACAGCTCGAAGTCGAGCTTGTCGCAGCCGGGATTGGCCATCGCGTTCATGCGCAGGCCGGCGCGCAGCGTCTGGTACTCGGGCTCGCCGACCAGATGTGTGAACCGGTAGTAGACATTGTTCATCGCCATGATCGCGGCCGCCGTGCGCGCGCCGTTGAGCTCCTGCGTGTTGGCGTGCGTAGCCGCTTCCGTGGTGATCGCCGCGACCAATGGTTCGTAGCGCGACGCGACTGCGCTGGCGAGAGCGACAAGTCCGATCTGCTTGCTGCTCAGTCCCGGCGCGCCGGTTTCGCTGAACACGGAATCGAGATTCAGGCGCAGGTCCTTGGCGTAGTCGGGAATCGCCGATTTGATTTCGGATAGTGACATTGTGGAATTCTCCATATTGCGATTCTCCCTTCTCCCATCGGGAGAAGGTGCCCGAAGGGGCGGATGAGGGTCGGGTAACTGATCAACGCTCTACGTCCCCCGACCCTCACCCCAACCCCTCTCCCGGCGGGAGAGGGGCTCAAGCTCCTGTTACGCCGCCTTCAGCGTCTGCTCGCCCTGCGTCCAGTTGCACGGGCATAGTTCGTCGGTCTGCAGCGCGTCGAGCACGCGCAACACTTCGGCCGGATTGCGGCCAACGCTGCCATCGGTGACATAGACGAAACGGATCACGCCGTCGGGATCGACCAGGAACGTCGCACGCTTGGCCACACCTTCTTCCGCATCGAGGATGCCGAGCGCGCTCGAAAGACGCTTCGCGGTGTCGGCCAGCATCGGGAACGGCAGATTGCGCAGATCCTTATGGTCCTTGCGCCAGGCCAGATGAACGAACTCGCTGTCGGTGCTGGCGGCCAGAACCTGGCAATCGCGGTCGGCGAACTGGTTGTTGAGATCACCGAAACCCTTGATCTCGGTCGGGCAGACGAACGTGAAGTCCTTCGGATAGAAGAACACGAGCAGCCACTTGCCCTGGTAAGTGCTGTTGTCGATCTGGGCAAAAGCCTTGTCGACGCTCTCGGTCGAAACGGTGGCCTTGAGGTTGAACTGCGGAAACTTGTCGCCAATGGTAAGCATGTGTGACTCCAGTGAGGTCGGGAAAAGCGTGAAGCTGCGGCCGGTATCGACCGCTGCAGAAATGGCAGCCGCTCGGGCTTGGGTGAATAGTGCGGACGTGCTGGTCATCATTCAAATTGATTGATATGATTCTTTCGATATATTCTATGAATGACCAAACAGCCCCCAGCCCCTAGCCCCAGCCCCTAGCCCCTAGCCCCTAGCCCCTAGCCCCTAGCCCCTAGCCCCTAGCCCCTAGCCCCTAGCCCCTAGCTCCTAGCCCCTAGCTCCTAGCCCCTAGCCCTAGCCCCTAATCCCATGAACCTGCGCGATCTCCGCTACCTCGTTGCCCTCGCCGAGCATCGGCACTTCGGACGTGCCGCCGCGGCCAGCTTCGTCAGTCAGCCGACGCTGTCGACGCAGATCAAGAAACTCGAGGACGAACTCGGCGTCGCGCTGGTCGAGCGCACGCCACGCAAGGTGCTGCTGACAGAGGTCGGCCGCGATATCGCGCAGCGCGCGCGCGACGTGCTCAACGAGGTCGACCAGATCAGGGCAATCGCGCGGCGCACGATCGACCCGGAGTCGGGAACCGTGCGGCTCGGCATCTTTCCGACGCTCGGTCCATATCTGCTGCCGCACGTGGTGCCGCGCATTCGCGAGCGCTTCCCGCGCCTGGAACTGCTGCTGGTCGAGGAGAAGACCGAAGTCGCCCTGCGCCAGTTGCGCGAGGGCCGTCTGGACGCTGCCGTGCTGGCGCTGCCGATTCACGACGACCAGTTGCACGCCGAATTCCTGTTCGAAGAACCCTTTGTCCTCGCCGTGCCCGAGGGACATGAATTGGCGCGGCGCAAGGGACTCAAGCTCGCGGACCTGTCCGATCAGAGCCTGCTGCTGCTGGAAGACGGCCACTGCCTGCGCGACCAGGCGCTCGAGGTTTGCCATCTGTCCGGGGCCGGCGAGAAGACCGGTTTCCGTGCAACCAGCCTGGAGACGCTGCGGCAGATGGTTGCCGCGAACGTCGGCATCACCCTGTTGCCGATGCTCGCGGTGCAGCCGCCTGTCGCGCAGTCGGAAAATGTACACTTGTTGCAATTTCGCGGCGACGCGCCGAGCCGGCGCATAGCGATGATCTGGCGCCGGAGCTCGGCGATGGCGCCGTTCCTGAAGAAACTCGCCGCCGTGCTGCGCACGCTGCCGCTCGGATTGCTCGATGCGCGCACCGTGGCCGCCTCCACGCGGCAGACGAGAACCGAAGAGCCGTCGCGGCGTGGCGGGCGCCAGAAGGAGCGCGATCTGCAATAGACCCTGCCTATCGTAACGATCGCAACAATCAATTTTGTTCCGCAGCGCCGGCGCGTTAGGCTCGCTTATCCGCCGCGCACGCGGGCGGACCATCTCGCCGGGTCAGAACGATTCCGGCGTGTTGGGCATGTTTTCCTCCGCCATATAGAGGTGTGTCATGAGCAATCTGAAAGGCTCCCAGACCGAAGGCAATCTCAAGGCTGCGTTTGCCGGCGAATCGCAGGCCAATCGCCGCTATCTGTACTTCGCCCAGAAGGCCGACGTCGAAGGCTACAACGATGTCGCCGCCGTGTTCCGCTCGACCGCCGAAGGCGAGACCGGCCACGCACACGGCCATCTGGAATATCTCGAGGCGGTCGGCGATCCCGCCACCGGCCTGCCGATCGGCAGCACGTCGAACAACCTCAAGGCGGCAATCGCGGGCGAAACGCACGAATACACCGACATGTATCCGGGCATGGCAAAGGCCGCGCGCGACGAAGGTTTCGGCGAAATCGCCGACTGGTTCGAAACGCTGGCCAAGGCCGAGCGTTCGCATGCGAACCGGTTTACCAAGGCGTTGACTGAAATCGGGTGAGGACAGCCTGCCCTTCTCTCGCCGAGCAGGTGCAGCCAGTTCTCCCCTTCTCCCATCGGGAGAAGGTGGCGCGAAGCGCCGGATGAGGGTCCGGCAGATTTCGTGACGTTGAAAGTTCCCCGACCCTCACCCCTGCCCCTCTCCCGATGGGAGAGGGGTTCAGAGCAAGGCGAGCCCGCAAAATGTCGAGCCTCCCACCGAGTACAGCTCCCCGCGAAGGCAGCCTCGACGCGCCGACCCGGCATCCCCTCGACTGGAAAAATCCACTTTTCTACGATCAGGCGGCGCTCGATGCGGAACTCGAGCGTGTCTTCCACATCTGCCACGGCTGCCGGCGCTGCGTAAGCCTGTGCCAGGCATTCCCGACGTTGTTCGACCTCGTCGACGAGTCGAAGACGATGGAAATCGATGGCGTGGCGAAGTCCGACTACGCCAAAGTCGTGGAACAGTGCTACCTGTGCGACCTGTGTTACCAGACCAAATGCCCGTACGTGCCGCCGCATGAGTGGAACGTCGACTTTCCGCATCTGATGCTTCGCGCGAAAGCGGCCAGCCACAAACGCGGCGAAACGCCGTTCAGCGCGAAAGTCCTGTCGTCGACAACCGCGGTCGGCAAGCTGTCGACCATTCCTGTCGTGGTCAACGCCGTCAATGCGCTTAACCGCAGCCCGACCGGACGCAAGCTGCTGGAAAAAACCCTGGGTGTGCACCGCGACGCACGCGTGCCGGCCTACGCGAGCCCGACCGCGCGCAAGCGTTTGAAGAACCTCGATGGCGCCGGGCAGGCGCAAGTGGCCGGCCGCACGCGAGGCAAGGTCGCGCTGTTCGCGACCTGCTATTGCAACTATTCGACGCCGGAACCGGTCGAGGATCTCGCGGCAATCCTGCGTCACAACGGCATCGGCGTGACCCTGGTCGAGCGCGAGGTCTGTTGCGGCATGCCGAAGCTCGAGCTCGGCGACCTGGAAAGTGTCGCAAAATACAAAGCGCAGAATATCCCGGTGCTTGCTGCCGCGATCCGCGACGGGTACGACATCACCGCGGCGATTCCATCGTGCGTGCTGATGTTCAAGCAGGAACTGCCGCTGATGTTTCCGGACGACGCCGACGTGCAACTGGTCAAGCGCCAGATCTTCGATCCGTTCGAATACCTGTGGCTGCGACACCAGGCCGGCCTGCTCAAGAACGATTTCAAGCAGACGCTCGGCAAGATCGCCTATCACGCGCCATGCCACCAGCGCGTCCAGAATATCGGCCCGAAGACGCGCGACGTGCTCGCCCTGGTCCCGGGCACGCAGATACAGACGATCGAGCGCTGCTCGGGCCACGACGGCACGTACGGGGTCAAAGCCAAGACCTACGCGCTGTCGCGCAAGATCGCCAAACCGGTCGAGACACGCGTGCAGCAGGCCGCGGCCACGCACTTTGCCAGCGACTGCCCGATGGCCGGCAGCCATATCGCGCACGGGCTCGGCGACAAGCCGCGCGCCGAGAGTCCGATCAGCCTGTTGCGTTACGCGTATGGGATCTGAAGCGCTTGTTTCAGGACGCGGATGACGCGGATGGTCACGGACAAAACTGATAGAGCGAAGGCGCAAAGCATGACTGGTCTATAGTCGCCACGCACTCTTTTCTTTTATCCGCGTTGGTCCGCGCAAATCCGCGTCATCCGCGTCCAAAAAAAACAGCCGGAATCCAATGGACAAACTGACTCAATCCGACCTGTACACCCTCGAAGCCTACTCGCGCGAGCGCGCGGCATTCCGCGCTCGCGTGCTCGAGCACAAACAGGCGCGCAAGGTATCGATCGGCGCGAACGTTACCCTGCTGTTCGAGGACCGGCTCACGATCCAGTACCAGATCCAGGAAATGCTGCGTGTCGAGCGCATCTTCGAGGCCGCCGGAATCCAGGACGAACTCGATGCGTATAATCCGCTGATTCCAGACGGCAGCAATCTCAAGGCGACGATGCTGATCGAGTACCCTGACCCGGAAGAGCGTGCGCGGCGGTTGCTCGAGCTGCACGACATCGAGAATCGCATTGCATTGCACGTCGATGGCCAACCGCCGGTGATCGCAATCGCCGACGAAGACATGGATCGCAGCACCGCGCAAAAGACCTCGGCCGTGCACTTCCTGCGCTTCGATCTCGATGCCGCGCAAGTCGGCGCGTTCAAGCGCGGCGCCACCGTCGAACTGCGCGTGGATCACCCGCGCTATGCCGAGCGCAGCGTAATGAGCGAAGCGTCGCGGTCGGCACTGGCCGCTGATTTCGATTGAGCGCAATACCGCGCTGGCTGTGGCTGCTGGCGCTGCTGCTCGCGCTCACCTGGTACTGGCATGGTTCGCGCCCGATCGTCCGTCCGCCTGGCGTGCTGGTTGCCGAGGCCCCGCTGCAGCAACCTGCCGACGATGTGGCGCCGCTGCGCAAGGGCGACATCGTCATCAAGCCTCTGGCAAAGTTCGCTTTGACCGCGCGCGTCCTCGGCCGTGCCGATTACCGCTGGGATGAACTGGCCGCACTCGTGCCCATCGACCTCGCACTCGGCTGGGGCCGAATGTCCGACAGCGACGTGCTCGACAAAGTACACATCTCCCAGTCCGGCCGGTTCTATGTCTGGCAAGTCAGGCAGTTCCCGATTCCCGAACGCGAGATCATCGAGTCGAGCGCGAACATGCACCTGATCGCTGCCGACGATGCGACCGCGCGCGCGATCAAGCGCACGCGTGTCGGCGATGTCGTTGTATTCGATGGCTATCTGGTCGAAGCCGACTGGCCGAACGGGCGCAAGGCCGTCAGCTCGCTGACGCGCAGCGACAGCGGCGCGGGCGCGTGCGAGATCGTCTGGGTCGAAAACTTCAGCATCGCGCCCAGATAGAACGGCCCGGCCAGGTCCGCCACGCGCGAGACGACGACGGCAATGCCCGGCAGCGCGAGGACCGGCGACCGGCCGGCGGTGACGAATATGCCCGCTACCGCGCAGCCGCCGCACGGCAGCGCGGCGGCGCCCCGTTCCCGAGCGCCGCGGGGTTGTGTGACGCACTGCTCAACCGTGTAGCGTCCCCGCCCGATTCTTTTGTGGCAACATGGCAAGCGGGAGAAGGGGACCAAAACCGTGAACCGTTTTCAGACGACGCGCTGGAGCATCGTGCTGCACGCGGGGAGGGAAACCGCGGGAGCACGCGCTGCGCTCGAGCAATTGTGCCGGACCTATCGATCACCGGTGATCGCTTATGTCCGTGGCCGGGGCTGCAACGCGGATGAAGCCGAAGATCTCGGCCAGGCGTTCTTCGCGCGCTTCATCGAAGGCGCCTATCACGCACAGGCTGACCCGGCGCGCGGAAGCTTTCGCGCATTCCTGCTCACTGCGCTCAAGCGCTTCCTCGACGACGCGTCCGAACGCGCGCATGCGCAGAAGCGCGGCGGGAAGGTTCTGTTCGAGTCGCTCGAAGCGCTCAACGGCGACGAAAGCGAAGCAGAAAACGTGGCCGACCGCGACACGCCCGAACAGGCGTTCGAACGCGCGTGGGCCAAAGCCGCCTTGCGCGCGGCCATGCATCGGCTCAAGGCCGAGACCGCAGCGGCCGGCCGGTCGGAACTGTTCGATCAGCTGTGCGAGTTCCTGGCCGAACGGCCGAGCGAGGCCGACTACGAACGCGTCGCCGGCGCGCTCAAGATGCGGCGTAACACGGTCGCCGTGTCAGTCCACCGCCTGCGCCAGCGCCTGCGCGAGCTCGTGCAGACCGAACTTGCCGATACGGCCAGCGACGCCGAGGGCCTGAACCGTGAACTCGACCAGCTGCGCCAGTCGCTCGCAGGAGTGATTCCGTCGCTATGAACAACGCGAGGTAATCCGTTCCGGCGAATTCCGTATCTACCAATGGGTATCTCAGCTTGATGAAAAGGGGGAATGTGAACTCTCGGCCAGATCGACTGCACGACCGTTTCGCGACCACGCGCTGGTCGATGGTGATGCGGCGTGCCACAACGGAATCGGCGAGTGCCCGCGACGCCCTCAGCGAACTCGCCGGGCGCTTCTGGTATCCGGTCTACATCTACGTGCGCCGTTGCGGACACGCGCCGGAAGCTGCCGGCAACATCGCGCGTGGTTTCCTTCAGCAGCTGCTGCGCGAGGTGAACGACCACGGTGCCCAGCCGTCGCAGGGGCACTACCGCAGCTACCTGCTTACCCGCTTGTACACATTCCTTGCAGCCGGCCACGCGGGAAACGAAGACTCCGCGACGGAGCCGGCGATGCCGACTGATCTGGAGGAGCGCTACCAGCGCGATCACCTCGACCAGTTGTCGCCCGAACAGAGCTATCAGCGCGCCTTTGCCTTGCAGCTATTGCATCGCACGCTGCGACGGTTGTCGGGTGAAGCCCGGCAGACCGGGCATCTGCCCATGTTCGAACTGCTCGAACAATTTCTCGCGCGCGATCCCGCCCCCGGCGAATACGACTCGATCGCCACGCGTCTGCGGGTTCGCCCACTGACGCTGGTGATGGCGCTCAAGCGCATGCGCCAGCGCTTCCGCGAGCTGGCAGCCGAAGAACTCGCCGACACCGTCGCATCTGCGGAGGACCTCGCTGGCGAGCAAGACGCGTTGCTTGCAGTGATGAGCGCCCTCAAGCCATGACAGCAACGGTCTGCGTCCGCGTATCCGCGAACGGGGACGGTATGCCTGCGGATCTCGGCGTGGACCTGTCGGTCATTGCGCAGCTGGCCTTCGCGCGCGCGGGCGACGAATCGGTCGCCGAAGGCCGGCACCTTGCACTGCTGCCGATCGAATCGCTCGAGCTGGATTTGGCCGATCCGGCCCAATGCCAGTTCGGCGACTACGAACTGGTCGAACTGATCGGCGAAGGCGGCATGGGCGTGGTCTATCGCGCACGCCAGCTCAGCCTGGACCGCGAAGTCGCGATCAAGCTCTTGGCCGCTGGCGTCTGGGCTTCCAAGGAGTTCGTCGAACGCTTCCGCCGCGAGGCGCAGAACGCTGCGCGCATGCAGCACCCGAACATCGTGCCGGTCTACGAGGTCGGCGACCACGACGGTCTGCACTTCTTCAGCATGCGCCTGATCGGCGGTCCGAGCCTGGCCGCGGAACTCAAGCGCGAGAAGAAACTGTCGCCGCAGCGTGCCGCACGCTTGCTGCGCACGATCGCCGAAGCGGTCGACTACGCCCATCGCCTCGGCGTGTTGCATCTGGACTTGAAGCCCGCAAACGTTTTGATTGACGAAAACGGCATTCCACACGTCGCCGATTTCGGCCTGGCGCGGCGCATCGACAGCGCATTGGCTGCGGACAGCGACGAGGTCTCCGGCACGCCGAGCTACATGGCGCCCGAGCAGGCCTCGCCGCGCGCGTCGCGGATCACGCGCGCGACCGACATCTGGGGCCTGGGCGCGATCCTGTACGAACTCGTGACCGGCGAACCGCCGTTCCTGGCGCACTCGCCACAGGAAACACTCAAGCTCGTGGTCGAAGGATCGCTGCGCAGCCCGCGCCGCTACGTGCCGGAACTGCCGCGCGATCTCGAAGCGATCATTCTCAAGTGCATGGCCTATCGCGTCGACGAGCGCTACGCCAGCGCGCGCGATCTGGCCGACGATCTCACCCGTTTCCTCGAAGGGCGCGCCGTGGTCGCGCGTCCGCTCAACGCCGCGCAGCGCGCGCTGCGCTGGGCACGGCGCGAGCCAAAACTCGCCGCGATGACGGCATGCGCGTTTGCCGCTTTGCTGATTGGCCTGGCTGCGACGACCAAGCAATGGCAGCGAGCCGACAACAACTGCGCAACACGCGCAGGCCAATGCCGCCATTGCCAACGAACGGCTTTGGGACTCGCGCGACAACGAAAGCCTGCGCATGATGGAAAGCGGCGACGGCTGGAATGCCGCGCCGCTGCTTCTGGCCAACGCTCAGGACATGGAAGCCAGCGGCGCCAATGAGCGCGCGCTGGCGTCGCGCAGAAAACTCGGAATCCTCGCCGCCTCGAATCCGCGGTTGATCGATGCCGTCGATGCGCCGGGTGCGCGGGGGCTCGCTTTCAGTCCTGACGGCGCAACACTCGCAATTAGTTCGGAAAGCAAGCTGCAACTCCTGGATCTTCGGTCCGGCGTGGTACGCGACCTCGGCAATACACTTACGAATGTGCCGTACGGCGTATTCCAGCGCATGAGCTTCAGCGCAGACGGCCGGCGCCTGACCGTCGAGGTTCCCGAGCCGATGCCATCTGCACCGCTACCCCCCGGCTATCAGATGCAGATCGACCTCGCCAGCGGTACCCAGCGCTTGCCTCCTGCCGAGTTCAGCAATCCCGGCAACCCATGGGCGGTGCTGACTGCGAGCTACAGCGCCGACGGCGACTACGCGGTACTGACGGACAAAGACATGAGGTCGCAGGTCTGGGCCACCGATCCATGGCGGGCACTGAGCCCTAAGCGCCACCTGAGCATGAATCCGGGATTGCCGTTCGTGTTCGCGCAGTTTGCGCCGGACCACAGTTACCTCGCCTGCACGCACCACGGCGGTCTTGCGTTCGTCGATACGCGCACGCTCGCCGAAACCCCCGTACGCCTTCCCGCCGGATTCGGCAACGTTTTTGCCTGGGCGATCAGTCCCGACTCGCGCTGGCTCGTCATCAGCGATCGCGAAGGCCACGCGCTGGCGATCGACCATGCGACTAATGCTCAGCATGCGCTCGAACCGCGCCCCCCGTTCCCGGTGGACGAATTCAACTTCAGCAGCGACGGCACGCGTCTTGCCGGCGCCGCCGGAAAGGCCGGCGTGTATCTGTGGCGATGGCCGGCCGGCGAGCTCATTTCGCCACCCTTCGGGGGCGCGGCTGCCCAGCGCGTCATGCTCGATGACGGGAATCGCGTCCTCGCCAGCGGAGATTTCGCCACCTCTCTGTGGGAGGCGCCACCGGCTGCATTCGATGTCGATCGCACCGAGGCGATACGCCTGGGCAACCGTGAGAGAATTGCGGCGCAGATCGATTCGCCGGCCGGACGCACTGCGCTCAATCCGGTCTCGTGGCATCCCGCGTCGGGACTGTTCGCCGAGGCGCTCGATGGCGTGCTCGTGTCGCGCCTGTCTGCGCCTGTGCTCAAGCGCGCGCATGCGACACCCGTGCGGCCGACCTCGCTGCACTTCGATGGCAGCCACCTGGCCGCAGTCGACGGCAATAGCGTTGAGATCGTCGATGCGGAAAGCGAGACTCCTCTCGTCGCCGCCATCGAATTTCCGCAGCCGCCGAGCTACGCCGAACTCAGCGCCGACGTCGCAACGCTCGTCGTGGTTTCGGGCCCGCGCATGTATGTCTACGATGCCGCGAGCGGTACGCCGCGCTTCGGATCGATCGAGCTGGCCAATTCGCCGCTCCACGTCGAGCTCAGCCCCGACAGTCGGCACGTCACCACCGGTTGGCTCGACCACGGCGAAAACGGCACCGGCGAAACACTCGAAACGTGGGACCTGACTAACGGCTTGCGCACCGGCGGACCCGTGCGCGTGCCGGGACCGCTCGAGGGGCTTTTGTTCAGCGCCAGCGGACAACGTGTCGCGGCCTGGAGTCCCGAGCAACTGAGCCTGCGCGACGCGCGCACTCTGGCGCCGGTTACAGGCCAGCTCGCAGACTTGCGTGCTCCAGGCTTCCGCCGACAACGGGAGGCGGGCGCGTTCGGTTTGAGCGCCTTCTCCGGCGAGCAGTTTCTGTTCACCGTGCTGCACGGAAAAGGCGGTGCATATGTCGACGCCGAACTGCAGCGCCATGACGTCGATGGGCAATCACACAACGAACCGATCAGCCTCGGCTTGCAAGGCATGCTGCCGCTGCCAGGCACGCGGTCTATGCTCGTCGCCCCCGAAGCTGATCCACTCGCGTTGCGCGCAGCAGATGGTACGCAACGCGAACTGGCCGGCCAGGATGAAGCCCGCGCGGGTCTGAATCCTGCGTTGGCAGCCAGCCCGGACGGCCGCTGGCTGGCAACGGCCACGCGCGACGGCGCCGACCTGTTCGACGCACTCGACGGCAAGCGCCTGGTTCGGCTGCATGCGCCGCTGCCACTGCCAGACCGCGTCTGGCAACTCGCATTCAGCAATGACGGCAATCGCCTCCTCGGTCGCAGCGTGCGCAACCGGCTGATGGTCTGGAACGTTGCTGCCGACATGCGACCGCTGCCTGATATCCGCCACGAGCTCGACTTGCGCGCGGTCGGCCATCGCGAAGCCAAACAGTCGGCGCGTGCAGCATTGACGGCGGATGAGCGCGCGCGACTGCGCGCAGGCGACCCGGGTCCACCGACACTGCCGCTGGCGCCCGCCAGTCCGACAGCGGCGCGCGTCTTGCCGGGAGGGATCGTGCCGCCGCGCAGTGCCGAAGCACCCGATGCCACGCTGGACCTTACGACACAGTACAACCTGGCATTGAGCGAAGTCAGCCGGGATACCCTGCGCGCGCCGACGGACTACGCATGGCTGCCGCAAGGCGTGCAGCGTCTGCTCGGCGTCGATTTCGACATTCGCGGCGCGATCCAGTTGAGCCATCCTTCGGGCTTCGTCGAACGCGCGACGAGCACGGGACCGGTGGCGGTGCACATACCGACGCCGAACCGCAAAGCGGCGGCGATCGACGTGCTGCTGCTGCTGAACTACGGCGGCCTCGCTTCCGACGAGGAAGACGGGGGCAACGTGGCAAGCGTCACTCTCGATTACATCGATCGTTCGGCCGCCGAATTGCCGATCCGCATGGGCGTGGATGTTTTCATGTGGCGGCAGCAATCCGTGCTTGGCGATAAGGCGCGCGTGGCGACGCTGGGTCTCGATGCGCGCGTGCTGCCTTCGTTCTTGCGGCCGGTGAGGATCTATTCCGTGCGCCTGGCCAACCCCCATCCGGAAAAGGTGCTGCGCAGCGTGGCCTTGGCGGCTGCGCCGGGCGCGGGCGGGGGTCCGGTGTTCTTCGCAGCCACGCTGGAGACTGCGACACCATCGGGTGCGGGCGATGTGCAGCGCTAATCAGTCCCTTCAAGGGGACCTCATGCTGAAAGCATACGCCTGCAATATTGACTGGCGGCGCTCACCGGCGCGATGCAATGCTCGCCACGCAACACGCCGAGTGCTTGCGACGCGAAGCGGCGGCAAATCATGACGCAGACGCTGTTCGTATCTCCTTCAGCGCGCGTCGATTCGCTTGCCGAACGCGGCGTGGACGTTTCATTGATCGCGCAGCTGGCCTTCGCGCGCGCGGGCGACGAATCGGTCGCCGAAGGCCGGCACCTTGCACTGCTGCCGATCGAATCGCTCGAGCTGGATTTGGCCGATCCGGCCCAATGCCAGTTCGGCGACTACGAACTGGTCGAACTGATCGGCGAAGGCGGCATGGGCGTGGTCTATCGCGCACGCCAGCTCAGCCTGGACCGCGAAGTCGCGATCAAGCTCTTGGCCGCTGGCGTCTGGGCTTCCAAGGAGTTCGTCGAACGCTTCCGCCGCGAGGCGCAGAACGCTGCGCGCATGCAGCACCCGAACATCGTGCCGGTCTACGAGGTCGGCGACCACGACGGTCTGCACTTCTTCAGCATGCGCCTGATCGGCGGTCCGAGCCTGGCCGCGGAACTCAAGCGCGAGAAGAAACTGTCGCCGCAGCGTGCCGCACGCTTGCTGCGCACGATCGCCGAGGCCGTCGACTACGCCCATCGCCTCGGCGTGTTGCATCTGGACTTGAAGCCCGCAAACGTTTTGATTGACGAAAACGGCATTCCACACGTCGCCGATTTCGGCCTGGCGCGGCGCATCGACAGCGCACTGGCTGCGGACAGCGACGAGGTATCCGGCACGCCGAGCTACATGGCGCCCGAGCAGGCCTCGCCACGTGCCTCGCGGATCACGCGCGCGACCGACATCTGGGGCCTGGGCGCGATCCTGTACGAACTCGTGACCGGCGAACCGCCGTTCCTGGCGCACTCGCCACAGGAAACACTCAAGCTCGTGGTCGAAGGATCGCTGCGCAGCCCGCGCCGCTACGTGCCGGAACTGCCGCGCGATCTCGAAGCGATCATTCTCAAGTGCATGGCCTATCGCGTCGACGAGCGCTACGCCAGCGCGCGCGATCTGGCCGACGATCTCACCCGTTTCCTCGAAGGGCGCGCCGTGGTCGCGCGTCCGCTCAATGCCGCGCAGCGCGCGCTGCGCTGGGCGCGGCGCGAACCCAAGCTGGCGGCGATGACAGTGTGTGCGTTCGCCGCGTTGCTGATCGGCCTTGGCGCAACGACGCAGCAGTGGCGACGCGCCGACCGCAACTCGCTGCGCGCCGAAGCCAATGCCGCCGCCGCTAGCGAGCACCTCTGGGATTCGCGCGACCAGGCCATTCTGCGCGCGATGGAAAGCGGCGATGGCTGGACTGCGGCGCCTTTGCTGCTCGCCAACATCCAGGAAATGGAAGCCAATGACGCCACGGATCGCGCCCTCGCCGCACGGCGCAAACTCGGCATCATCGAAAAGTCCAACCCGCAGCTGATCGATGCCCTAGGCGTCGACGGGAAAGTTACGGCGCTGGCTTTCGATCGCGACGGCAAACGCCTCGCCGTGTCAACCAGCGCCGCGCCGGTGTCCGTCTACGATGTCGCCTCCGGGACAATATCGCCGTTTCGCACACCCGACACCCGCCCGATGTGGGGATTCACGGGACTCGACCGTCTTGCGTTCACGCCGGACGGAAACCGTATCCTCGGCGGCACGACCCCCGGCGCGCTCATGATTCCACGCCAGGTCGACATGGATCAATTCGGGGAAGTCGCCAGCGGGTTCTGGAACGACGTGGGCGACGCCTCGCACATGCAGGCGACGTATGAAGGATCGCTCTCGCGCGATGCCCGGTTCGCTGTGCTCACCGATGAGCAAGCGCGTACGCGGGTCACCGCAACCGAATCCTGGCAGCCCTTGGCGCCGGCCCGCAAGTTGTCGGCCAATCCGGGGCTTCCGTTCGTCTTGTCGCTGGTCGCGCCGGACAACAGCTGGTTTGCCGTCACGCACCACGGCGCACTCGAGTTCGTCGACCTGGCGACGCTGCGCGAGACACCCATTGTGCTGCCCACGGAATTCGAGATCGTCTACGCCTGGGAGATCAGTCCCGATTCGCGCTGGCTTGTTGTCAGCGACCACAACGGCCACGCGCTCGCGATCGACCACGCGACGGCGACTGCCAGGCCGATGAATCCGCAGCCGCCCTATCCGGTCAGCTGGTTCGCGTTCAGCGCCGACGGCACGCGCCTCGCCGCAGCCAGCGGCAAGGGCGGTGTCTATCTCTGGCAGTGGCCGGACGGGCGCCTGCTGGTGCCGCCATTCGGCGGGCCGGCATCGGCCGACCATGTCGTCTTCGACGACGGGCACGACCGCTTCCTCATCAATGGCAACGACTCGACCGCATCGATCTGGCAGGTCATCCCAGCGCGTTTCGACATCGACCGCCGCAACGCCGAACAGCTCGGCGACAATACTGCAGTGCAGGAACTCGCATTGGGCGATCGACCGATGTCGGCGATAGAGCCGGTCGACTGGCACCCGCCAACGGCCATCCTCGCCGATTCGCGCGGCCTGCTGCGCCTGTCGCGGCTGCCGCCTCCGGTACTCAAGCAGTCGCGCGGCGCACCGATCAAGCCCTCGACATTGCGCTTCGACGGCCGGCACCTGGTCGCGGTCGACGGCCGCAGCATTCGCGTTGTCGACGCGCTGCGCGAGAGCCCGGTCGCGGGCCCGTTTGAGCTGCCTCAGCCGCCGAGCTTCGCCCAGCTTTCGGCGGATGGCGCCACCCTGATTGCGGTGAGCGGACATCACCTCCACGTCTTCGACGTCGCCGGCGGGAAGGCGCTCTTCGCGCCAGTGGAGCTTGCGAATTCGCCGCTTCACGTCGAGCCAAGTCCCGACGGACGTCATGTGCTTACCGCCTGGCTCGACAACGGCCCGGAACAAGCCGGCGAGCAGCTCGAATTGTGGGACCTCACCGACGGCCACCGCATCGCTGGACCTGAGCGCGTGCCGGGACCTCTCGAGGAAATCATCTTCAGCGACAGCGGCAGACGATTGCTCGTCTGGAGCGCCGAGTATGTTTCGCTGCGCGATGGGGCGACGCTGCGCCCGGTTCCTGGCCCGCTCGCGGAGAACCGCGCGCCTGGATTCCGCAAGGTCCGCGAGATGGGGATATTTCTCGGCGCCACGCTCGACGGAGACGATCCGCTCGTTGTCGAAGCCTACGGCGATGGCAAAGTGAACGCCGACACCAACTCAGGCGGCGAACTGGTCCGCGCCGAACTGCACCGTTACGACGGCATGGGACAGGTGCGCAGCACGGGCGCGGCGATGAGCTGGAAGACGCTGCTGACGCGGCCTGGAACACACGAGAGCGTGGTCGTCGCCGGCAATGATCCGGTGAGTGTGCACGATGTCGACGGCGCGCTGCGCGAACTCGACGATGCGGCGAATCCCGGTGCGAAGCGTGGTCACGCGCTGGCGGTGAGTCGCGACGGCCGCTGGCTCGCGCGATCGCTGGCCGACGGCGTCGAGCTGTTCGACGCACGCGACGGCAAGCGCCTTGCGCGGCGGCACGCACCACTGCCGCCGCCGGACCGCGTCTGGCAGCTCGCGTTTAGTCCTGACGGCGACCGGCTGCTCGCGTCGACGATGCGCAATCGCTGGCTCGTCTTCGAACTGGGCCCCGACACGCGCCCGGTCGCGGCGATCCAGCGTGAGCTCGACCTGCGCATGATCGACTATCGCGAAGGCGCCGCTCGCCCGTTCGTACCGCCGGACGCCAAGGAACGCGCCGCGATGCGCACGGCGGACCCGGGGCCGCCGGCGCCCGCAATCGCGGCAGCGCAGATACCGGTCGCGCGTCTGCTTCCCGGTGGGCCGATTCCGGCGCGCGATCCGGCGACGCCGCCGCAATGTCTGGACCTCACGCCAATCTACAACCGCACGCTCGGCGAAAACATGACACCGACAATGAGCGCGCCGAGCGACTACAGCTGGTTGCCACTCGGCGTGCAGCGCTTGCTTGGCATCGACTTCGACATCCGCGGCGCGATCCAGTTGCGCGACGCAGCTGGCTTCGTCGAGCAAGCGCAATACGACACGGCGGCAAGCGCCGCCCTGCCTCTGGCCGGACGCACCGCAGAGGCGCTCGAGGTGTTGATGCTGATGAATTATCCCGGCGGCCCCGGCAGCATTGCGACGACCGTTGGGCTGGGGTACTCCGGCGGCGGCAGCGCGGAACTGCCGGTTCGCTATGAACGCGACGTGGTCCACTGGCGCCGCCAGTCGACGCTGGGTGACAGCCTGCGCCTCGCGACGCTCGGTTACGACGCGCGCGTCCTTCCCGAGTTCTGGCGCCACGTGCGCGTGTACGCGGTCCATCTGGTCAACCCCGATCCCGCCCGGCCGATCGATCGCCTGACGTTCACGGCGGGCGAGAGCCATGGGGGCGCGCCGGTAATTCTTGCCGTGACGCTGCAACCTGCCACCGGTGTCGCCCAGGACTCCGCGGCCGCCACGATTCCACAATGACCCAGCGTCCGATTTCCAGCAAGATTCTCATCGTCGTCCTTGGCGTCGGCCTTGCCCTCGGACAAGCGCGTGGCGCGGCTGATGCTCCCGATGGTGCAACGGCACCTGCCGAGGAACTGGCCACGGTCGAGGTGCTCGGCTCGCACATCCGCCGCGTCGATATCGAGACGCAGCATCCGGTCCTGACGCTCGACCGCGCCGAGATCCTGCGCACCGGCTTGTCGAGCGTATCCGACGTCATCCAGAACATCGTCTTCAACGGTCAGACGCTAAACCGGCACATCAACAACGGCGGCGACGGCGAAATGCTGGCCAACCTGCGCAGCCTCGGTTTCCAGCGCACGCTGGTGCTGCTCAATGGCCAGCGTTTCGTCACCGACATCAACGGCGCGGTCGATCTCAGCGCGATTCCCTTCAGCATGGTGGACCATATCGACGTGCTGCTCGACAGCGCCTCGGCGATCTACGGGTCCGACGCGATTGCCGGTGTCATCAACATCGTCACGCGAAGCAACTATGAAGGCGGCGAACTCAGCATCTACGGCGCCCAGTACGATCAAGACGATGGCCACCGCAAGATGTACGACTTCAGCTACGGCCTCAAGGGCGACAGCTGGAGCGCATCGGCCGGCCTCGAGTACGGCCGCGATGATCCGGTGTTCGCCGGCAACCGCGACATTTCCGCCGTGCCGCGTTACGGTCTGCCGATCGGAAACACGGGATCGTCAGCCACGCCGTACTCCTGGCTGACGTTGAGGTCGCCGGGAAAACCGCAAAAGCTGCTCCGCCTCATTCAGGGCGCCTCCGGTACGTCGCCGGACGATTTCCGGCCAGTCGACCGGTTCGGCATCGTCTACGAGGACAAATACAACTACCAACCGTTGAACTATCTCGAGACGCCGCAGGACCGGCGCGCCGCTTTCGCGCAGGGGCGCTATGAATTCAGCTCGGCATTTGCGATCAGCGTCGACGCGCTTTTCAACCAGCGCGGTTCCGACCAGCAACTCGCACCCCCGGTTGTGGCCTTCAGCGCGGACAATACCGGTCTGCCCAGCGGCTTCGGCATTGCAGCGGACAACGCCTACAACCCGTTCGGCAAACCGATTGCGTCCGTGATCCGCCGCTTCGTCGAATCCGGGCCGCGCGTCTTTCAGCAGACTGTCGACACCGGGCGCGTGCACGTCGGGCTCGACGGCCTGTTCACGCTCGCCGATCGCGAATTCTCCTGGGGTGCCGACGCGATCGGAACGAAAGTGCGCGAGCGCGAATTCACTGGCACTTATGCCGACGACAGCAAGCTGGCGCTGGCCGCCGGCCCGTCGTATTTCGATGCGGCCGGCGTCGCACACTGTGGCACGCAGGCTGCGCCCCTGCCGGACTGCGTGCCGATCAACCTGTTCGGGCCACCCGGATCGATCACCCCGGCGATGCTCGACTACGTCAATGCCGACGAGGTCAACCGCACTACGAACGAGTCGCGCATCGTCGACGCGCGGGTGACGACGAACGAACTCTTCACCCTGCCGGCAGGCGGCCTCGGCTTTGCCGCCGGTGTCCAGTACCGGCGCGAGAGCGGTAGCCAGATCGTCGATCCACTGCGCGCAAGCGGTAACGAGGACGGCAATGGCGTCACCTACGGCTCGACCGGCGGCGCCTATTCAGTCGACGAGGCTTACCTCGAGTTCGACGCGCCACTGCTCACCGAACGGCCGTTCGCGCAGAAGCTCGATTTCATCATCGGCACGCGCTACTCGCGTTACACGAACTTCGGCGGGACGACGAACTCGCAGTTCGGCTTGCGCTGGAAGCCGGTCGAGGACTTGCTCGTGCGCGCCAACTATGCCGAAGGTTTCCGTGCACCGGCGGTCGCCGAATTGTTCCAGGGCACGATCCACAACCCCGGCGGTCCCACGGACCCCTGCGACCAGATCAACAACGACCCGCCCCCGACTCCGGCCGTGCTGGCTCGCTGCGCCCGGCTCGGCGTTCCGGCCGACGTCGACTCGTCGGTCGAGCATGGCTCATTCGTGCAGGGCGGCAACCCGGCCCTGCAACCTGAGACGTCGCGCTCGGCCGGCATCGGATCGATCTACACGCCGCAATGGCTTCCGGGGCTGGACCTCAGCCTCGACTGGTACCACATCCGCGTCCGCAACGCGATCGGCAATCCCCTCGAGCAGTCGGTCGTCGACGACTGTTATCTGCGCAACAACGACTCCGCCTGCGCCAACGTAGTGCGCGACCCGGTCGACGGAACGATCTTCCGTGTCACCGCTCTGACGCAGAACATTTACGGCGGTCTGGAAACCGAGGGTTACGACTTCACGCTGAACTGGCGCAAGGACACCGCCCTCGGCCGACTGTCGGCGCACTGGGTGACGAACTATGTCGACTACTTCGGCGAGATCGGCGAGCCGGCGCCCGGCAGCACGCTCGCGGACGGCTCGCTCGCTGTCGGCAACATGGTCGGACTCGACACTCCGACAGTCTCGAGCCTGTTCGGCGTCATCTGGCGCTGGCGTTCGCAGCTGCAGGTCGCGTTCGAGAGCGGGGCATGGAGCACATCAATCACGGGGCGCTATTTCGGTCCGATTCTCGAAGATTGCGGCGCCGTCCTCGCTACGGCATTCAGAGTCGGCGATCCATCGTTACGCAGTCTGTGCACGAACCCGGACAAGACCATCCTGCTCGGCGGCCTGCCGGCACCGCTGAACCGCGTCCCGAGCGTTACATACTTTGATTTAGAAGGGACTTGGCATGCGCCGTGGCGAGCCTATTTCACGCTCGGCGTGCGCAATGCGTTCGACCGCACGCCTCCAGTGTCGTACTCGGCTTTCGCGAACTCGTTCTATGCGGACTACGACATCCCTGGCCGGTTCTTCTATTTCCGCTACCGCCAGCAGTTCTGACGTAAGTCATTCGGGATTCCCGCAGCACCAGAACTGGCGTCATTCCCGCGCAAGCGGGAATCCATTTGCGCTCGGGTCAATGCAACAAGATCAACATGGATCCCCGCTTACGCGGGGATGACGGGGTGGTGCGGCGAGCATCGTACCTAGCTAGCCGATGGCCTTCGCGCGCTGTGACGCGGTGGCTGCCGTAGCCAGATCCAGCGCAACCTCGAAGTCCGCGACGAGGTCTTCGGTCGCCTCGATGCCGACCGAGACACGCACGAGGCCGTCGCCGATGCCGGCCCGGTGTCGCGCGGCCGCGTCCATGCTCGCGTGCGTCATCGTCGCCGGATGGGCAACGAGACTCTCGACGCCGCCGAGCGATTCGGCCAGCGTGAAGCACGTCAGGCCGTCGACGAACGCTTCGACCGCGCTTTCGCCGCCGGCGAGGTCGAAGCTCAACATCGCGCCGAAGCCACGCTGCTGGCGCGCCGCGAGCGCATGGCCCGGGTGCGTCGGCAACGCCGGAAAGTACACTTTTTCCACGGCTGGATGGCGCGTCAGCACCTCGGCCAGCGCGTTCGCATTTTCCTGATGCGCGCGCAAGCGCGGTTGCAGCGTGCGCAGGCCGCGCAAGGTCAGATAGCTGTCGAACGGCGCGCCGCCGACGCCGAGGCAGTTGCACCACCAGGCGATCTGCTCGCCGAGCGCGGCGTCTTTCCAGACGACGGCGCCGCCGACCACGTCGGAATGGCCATTGAGGTACTTCGTCGTCGAATGCACGACGAGATCGGCGCCGAGCGCGATCGGCTGCTGCAGCGCCGGCGACAGGAACGTGTTGTCGACGACGACGGTCGCATCGACCGCGTGCGCGAGGCGCGCGACCGCGGCGATGTCGGTAATGCGCAGGAGCGGATTGCTCGGCGTCTCGATCCAGACGATCTTCGGCTTGCGCGCGAGCGCCGCCGTGATCGCCGCCTGATCGGTGAAGTCGATGAAGTCGACCTGATACAGGCCGCGGTCGGCCTGCGCCTTGAACAGACGGTAGCAGCCGCCGTAACAGTCGTGCGGGGCGATCAGCAGGTCTTCCGGCTTGAGTTGCGCGGTCAGCAGCGTGATCGCCGACATGCCAGACGAGGTCACGACGCCGCCCGCGCCGCCTTCGAGCTCGGCCAGCGCACCGGCCAGCACGTCGCGGGTCGGATTGCCCGAGCGCGTGTAGTCGTAGCGGCGCTTCTGCGCGAAACCGGCAAAGCTGTAGTTGCTCGACAGGTACAGCGGCGGCATCACCGCGCCCTGCGCCGGGTCGGTGTCGACGCCCGCGCGCGCAGCGATCGTGGCGATACGGCGGCTCATGGCGTGGACTCCAGTGCAGCAGCGAGGATGGACGAGACCACAATCTCCTCCTTGAGAAACGCGTCATGGCCATGCGCAGAGGAAATTTCCACCAACTCGCAATTCCCGCCGCTGCGCTCAACGTATTCATGCAGCAGCGACAGCGGCACGGTCAGGTCCTCGCGCACGGCGAAGACCGTCGTCGGTGCGCGAATGGTCTCTGGATCGATCTGGTGCCCATCGAGCGACCGGCCGAGGCAGCGGTAGGCGGCCGTGTCGAAACGGCGGCTGAATTTTTCGCCATGGTGTTGCAGCCAGCCTACGACTCCGTCGGTCCTTCTCGGCCTTCCATGGCCTTCAGGACACTCGGGCTCCTGCCCGTCGCGGGTCGCGTCCGCGGCAAAACGCTGCTCAACGCCTTCGGTCGTGCGATAGCACAGCACTGCGAGCGATCGGGCGAGCGCCAGCGCTTCGGGCGTCTCGCCGCCGAGATCGAGAATCGCGCGCTGGATGTGGCGCAGGCCGAGACCGAACTGCGCCGGGCAATGCGCGGCGCTGAGAAGAACGAGTTTGCGCAGACGATCACCGAGCAAAGCGGCAAGGTGCTGCGCGACGTTGCCGCCGTACGACGCACCGACCAGCAGGTGCACGCGGCGGACGCCGAGCCGGTTGAGCAGCAGCAACAGTGCCCGTGCCTGGTCGGCGGTCGAAACGACCGGGAAATCCGCGTCACCGCTCGGACCGGTCGACTGGTCGCAGCCGCCGAGCCAGTCGATGCCGAGCACGCGGTAGCGCTGCGTATCGAGCGTCTTGCCCGCGCCGCACTGGCTTTCCCACCAGCCGTTGCCTTCGGCCGAGCAGGCGCGGCGATGCGCCGAGATGCCGCCGAGTGCAATGATCAGTGGCGCGTCGGCCGGACCTGCGCACTGCCACGCCAGGCGCGCGTTTTCGAGGACTCGTCCCGATTCGAGGCGGAACGGCTGCGGCAGCTCCAGTATGCCTTGCTGCCACGCGCATGCGGCGACGGACTCGGCGATCGTCTCGTTGTCGAGGGTGGGCTTGCGTTGCGGTTCCGCGCTCATGGGTGTCTCGCCGTTCATCGTTGATTCCAACGAGACGAGCGCTCCAGCGCGATCGCCTCATCTTCGCGGGTTTGCCGTGATCCTTGCGGATCGCGGTGCCTCGCAGGAGTTGGCACCTGCCGCACTTGCGGTGGTTGCCCCGGCGTCTTCGAGCCTTTCTCTCGACCGGTCTGGATGAGTACGGCGGGAATAGTACTAGTAGTCTATTTTGGGTGTCAAGACGTTTAGACGGCTGTATATGGAGCAGGGGCCGGGGATTAGGGGCGAGGGGCGAGGAAGAGAGCCCCTCTTCCGCGCTGCTCACGGCTGCGACGTCCTTCGACGCGACGAGGCGATGAAGATGCCGACCAGCGACAGGCCCAGGCCGATCCAGTCGTCGACAGCGGTCGGCCGCGCGAACAGGATCACATCGAGCAGGAAGGACAGCACCGGCTGGAGCAGCAGCAGCAAGCCGACCAGCGACGCCGGCAGCTGCGGCATCGCGCGTGCGATCAGCACCCAGCCGAGCACCTGGCCGAACAAGCCAAGACCGAGCAACGCCAGCCACGACTGTGGATCGGGAATCGCGAAGCCGGCATTCTCGACGGCGACCGCGCCACCCAGCGCGATCGCGCACAACAGGCTGACCAGGCACAGCGTCCACTCCGGAGTCAGCCGCGCGCTGCGCAGTTGCGCGCGGCGCAGGCTCAGCATGAAGACCGCATAGGCGACGCCTGTCAGCAAGCCGAGCACTACGCCCAAGTGATAAGCCGGCGTCAGCTTGTCCCAGCCGACGCCAACGAGCAGCCACAATCCGGCAAGGGCCAGCAGGACGCCGAGCACGAAGCGCCACCCGGGCCGTTCTCGGTAGAAAACGATGCCGACGCCGGCCATGATGAAGACCTGCAGGTTGCCGAGCAGCGTCGCCAAGCCCGGGCCAACCTCGCGAATGCTTCGATGCCACATCATCAGGTCGAGGCCGAATGTCAGCGCCGGGAATGTCAGCACCAGCAGTTCGGCCATCGAGGGCCGGCGCCATTGCCGGCGCGCCAGCAGCAGCATGAACAGCATGATGCCGCCGAAAAGCATGCGATAGAACGCCGACGTCGTCGGCGCGACATGCGCCCAGCGCACGAAGATGCTTGTCGTGCTGATCATCGCGGCGCCGATCGTCATGCGCGCAAAGGCGCCGCGCGGAATTGCCGCGACCGGGATGTCAGCCATGGGGACTACCGGCGCGAATCCGCACTCACGCGGGCGGCACTCAGGCCGGATCCGGCAACCAGCCGCCGTCGGGTTCAGGCTGCGCGCGCCGCTCGGACAACGCAGCGTCGATACGCTCGACGATCGGCCGCGCCTGCGGCCAGTCGATCTCGGCAACCATGACGTTGACCAGGGCCAGCGGCGGCAGCTCGCCGGCCGCTCCGGTCAGGTATTGGCCGCTGACGAACGAGTTGATGCCGGCGTGCTCGAGCGCGTTCTTGACGAGATTCGCATCGATGATGTTTTCAGCCTCGTAGACGATTTTCACGCGCGACTCCGACCGGATGTGCCCACGCTAACGCATTCGAGCGCAACGGCAAAGCAGCTCTTCCCCCTCCCGGCATCGCGCCTTCCCCCTCTCCCGCGCATGCGGGGAGAGGGCCGGGGTGAGGGTGTGTCAACAATCGCACGCCGGGCCGCTCGCTCTGCCCACTCACCCCTCACCCCTGCCCTCTCCCCGACGGGAGAGGGAGATAGAGCGCGCCTCCCGAGGGCGAGTGCATCACTGACGAGCCATCAGCGCAAACACCTCAATATCTTCGTCGCGATACACCGGCGCGCCGAAACGTTGTTCGATCTGCGGCAAACACGTGCCCGCCATGTCCGGCCACTGCGGCGGCGGCTTCGCCGGCTTCGGCCACGAACGCAGATGCACGACGAGGTAGTCTGCGCCAGCGGTGTCGCCGCGCAGCAGCTCCGACAGATGGACAAAGTGATCGAGGCGCATGCCCGTCGTTGTATCCGGATAGTTGCCGTAGTCAGCCGTGCCGCACTCCGGCGTCGTCAACGCGATCTTGATGTATTGGTGGTGGACGGCCTGGTACAGCGGCTGCGGGTCGGAATCGGTTTCCAGCGACCAGGGCGTTTCGATCAACGTCACGCTGCGCGGCGGCCGGCTTCCGAGCTGCCGGTAGAAATCCGGAACCGGTCCGTGCGGCAGGGTCGTCAGATAGGGGTTCCAGGCCGGGTCGTAATCGAACTGAAAATACGGATCGCCCATGAACTGGTTCGGGTTGTACAGATATCCGGGAATCGGGCCGGCCAGATAGACGCCAGCGAGGACTGCGCCGGCCAAGCCGGTTTGCGCCGGGAGCAAAGGCACACGCGACACGAGCGCAACGATGCCCTCGGCCGTTGCCAGCAGCAGGAACGGCACCATCGGCTGGATGTAGCGTGCGAAGTTCAGTGGATGCTGCAGCCATGTCGCATGCGATGCTGCTATTGCCGCGATCGCCACGAGCACGACGAAACCCAGGTATGCGACGAGTTCGCGATCGCGCCGCCACGCGCGATGCACGCCGAAGGCGCACAACGCCACGCCGACCGCCAGCAGCCACGGATCGGAGATGCCGAAGCAGATCAGCAGGGTTCGGTATCCGCTATGCAGCGTGACCGCGTCGGTACCGGCCTTCGCGGCCAGCGATGCCCAGTCGTTCATCAGCGGAGGCAGCAACGCGGCCGCCAGCGGCAGCGCCGTTGCAATGCCCAGAACGATCAGCTCGCGCAGTTGCCGCAGTCCCCGGGCGCGTCGCTCTCTTGCCGCGCAATCGGCGAGGGCGACGATACCGTAGAAGATGAATGGCGTGAGCGCAAACGCCAGCGTGATCAGATGCAGGTAGCCGCTCAGGAACGCCGCCGCGACGTACAACGCCGCCCAGCGCCAACGCCGTTCGCCGCTATGCCACCAGCGGTAGAACGCGAGAATCGCCATGACACACAGGAACGTCGTGATCGCATACGGCCGTGCCGTGCGCGAGTGGTAGACCATCATCGGCGATAGCGCCATCAGGCCGACCCAGACGACTCGCACCGGTAGCGAAACGAATGCGCGCGCGAGCCAGGGCGCAACCAACAGAAGCCCGATCCCTGCGACCAGCATCGGCAGGCGCATGCCCCACTCCGTCAGCCCGCCGTACAGATAGAGAAAGCGAAAATACAGCGTCAGCGGAATGCTGTAGTCGGCGAACCCGAAATGCGTGGCGATGTCGTGCGCATCGGCGCGCAGCAGCTTGTTGATCGCGTGCCACTCATCGTCGAGCAGGATTTGCGTGTCGAGCTGGTACCAGCGCAGGAACGTGCCGGCGAGCAGGGCGAGCGCCAGCAGTGCCAGCCAGATCGCGCGCTCGCGCCGATCGGCCGCTGATGTCATTGCGCAGCCGAGCCGGGCTGCAGGCGCCACTGCGGTTGCATCGACAGGAATCGCGGGCGCAGGAGTTTCCAGCGCCACAGCCGGTAGGCAAGGCTGGTGCGCAACACGCCGAGGCCGTAGCGCACCGACCGCCGGAAGCTGATCTGGCTGGCCTCGGGAAAATACTTCGTCGGGCACGAGATTTCGCCCAGGCGCATGCCGCATGCCAGCGCCTGCACGATCATCTGGTTGTCGAACACGAAGTCGTCGGAGTTTGCCGCCAGCGGCAGTGTTTCCAGAACGCGGCGCGAGAACGCGCGATAACCGGTGTGGAATTCCGACAGCTTCGAGCCGACCAGCACGTTCTGCGCGAAAGTCAGCAGGCGATTGAACACGTACTTGTAGCGCGGCATTCCGCCAGCCAGCGCCGTATTGCCGAGGATGCGCGACCCGAGCACGACGTCGTAGACGTCCGATGCGACCATCGCCGCCATGGCCGTGATCAGGCGCGGTTCGTACTGGTAATCCGGATGCAGCATGACGACGATGTCGGCGCCTGCCGCGAGCGCGAGCGTATAGCAGGTCTTCTGGTTGCCGCCGTAGCCGCGATTGATCGCATGCTGGTGCGCGCGGATGCCCAGCCGTGCGGCCACTGCCAGCGTCGCGTCGTCGCTGGCGTCGTCGACAAGCAGCACCTCGTCGACGACATCGAGCGGAATCGCGCGATAGCAGGTCTCGAGCGTCTTCTCCGCCCGGTAGGCCGGCATGACGACGACGATCTTCTTGTTGTGGAGCATGCTGGTGGGGTTCTGCCCGAGTTGCCTGGTGCGGAGCGATTGTCCCATGGCGGACCAAGCGCACCAAGGGAACCGGGCAAATTCATCAAAGATTGCGGGGAGGAGTCGTTCTTCTGCATTCACCTCTCCCGCTGGCGGGAGAGGTCGGCGCAGCAAGGCTGCGCCGGGTGAGGGTGGCGCGTCCGAAGCGCCGTCGTTCTGCCGGGGCGCCACCCTCACCCCAGCCCTCTCCCGCCAGCGGGAGAGGGGGCCAAGCCAGATGCAACCCACGGCGTTACTGGTGCGCGCGCAAACGTCGGAAAATCAGGCGTCCAGCATTCGTCTTCCCGCCCGCCAGCCGGTAAACTCGACAAATTGCCTTGTTTCCGATCCGAAATGACCATCGAAACACCGACCAGCAACAATTTCATCCGCCAGATCATCGTTGAAGACCGCGCCGCCGGGAAACACGGCGGCAGCGTGATCACGCGTTTTCCGCCGGAGCCGAATGGCTACCTGCACCTTGGCCATGCCAAATCGATCTGCCTGAATTTCGGCGTCGCGCGCGATTTCGGCGGCGTCTGCCACCTGCGCTTCGACGATACCAATCCCGGCAAGGAAGA
This sequence comes from uncultured Gammaproteobacteria bacterium, assembly GCA_963766595.1. Taxonomy (GTDB): domain Bacteria; phylum Pseudomonadota; class Gammaproteobacteria; order Xanthomonadales; family Rhodanobacteraceae; genus Rudaea. Next base: position 382,238 of record CAVYAZ010000017.1, on the reverse strand, counting down.
CGTCGAATACGTCGAGGCGATCAAGGACGACGTCCGCTGGCTCGGTTTCGAGTGGGACGAACTGCGTCATGCCTCGGACTACTTCGAGGTATTTTACCTTTGTGGACAAAAGCTCATCCGCGACGGCAAGGCCTTCGTCTGCGACCTGTCGGCCGACCAGCAGCGCGAATACCGCGGCACGCTGACCGAGCCTGGCCGCAACTCGCCATGGCGCGATCGCAGCGTCGAGGAGAACCTCGACCTGTTCACGCGCATGCGCGCCGGCGAGTTCGAAGACGGCGCGCGCACGCTGCGCGCGAAGATCGACATGGGCAGCGGCAACATCAACCTGCGTGATCCGACCCTGTACCGCATCCGCAAGGTGGCCCATCAGAACACCGGCGACGCCTGGCCGATCTATCCGATGTACGACTTCGCCCACAGTATTTCCGACGCGGTCGAAGCCATCACGCATTCGCTGTGCACGCTCGAATTCGAGGATCACCGGCCGCTGTACGACTGGTGCATCCGCGAAGTCGACCTGCCGCATCACCCGGAACTGGTCGAGCCGCTGATCAAGGCCGGACTGCATACGGTGGTCAGCACGCCGCAGCAGATCGAGTTCTCGCGCGGCAATCTCAACTACACGGTGATGAGCAAGCGCAAGCTGATCTCGCTCGTGCAGGACGGCCTCGTCGATGGCTGGGACGATCCGCGCATGCCGACACTGTCTGGCGCGCGCCGGCGCGGCTATCCGGCGGCGGCGATCCGCGCGTTCTGGCAGCGCGTCGGCGTCAGCAAGCAGATCAGCGTGATCGATTACTCCGTGCTCGAAGGCTGCGTGCGCGAGGAGCTCGACGCGAATGCGCCGCGCCGGTTCGCCGTGATCGATCCGCTCAAGCTCGTGATCACGAACCTGCCCGACGGCCATGCCGAATCGCTGACGTTTCCAAACCATCCGAAGAACGAGGCGTTCGGCACGCGTACGGTCGCGCTGTCGCGCGAGTTGTGGATCGAACGCGAGGATTTCATGGAAGTGCCGTCGAAGGGATTTCACCGCCTCGTACCGGGCGGCGAAGTGCGTCTACGCGGCGTCGGCATCGTCAAGTGCCAAGACATCGCAAAAGATACGAGTGGAAATGTCAGCGAGGTGCACTGCACGCTCGATCTGGAATCGCGCACCGGCATGCCCGGCGCCGAGCGCAAGGTCAAGGGCACGATCCATTGGGTCAGCGCGCAGCACGCGCTCGCCGCCGACGTGCACTTGTACGATCGCCTGTTCAACGTTGCCGATCCTGACGACGAAACCGACGGCAAGTCCTACCGCGACCATCTGAATCCGGACTCCCGACGCAGCGTGCGCGGCTTCGTCGAGGCGTCGCTCGCAGATATCGCGCCCGAGCAGTCGATCCAGTTCGAGCGCCTCGGCTACTTCGTCGCCGACCGCATCGAGCACGCATCCGGCAAGCCCGTGTTCAACCGCATCGTCACGCTGCGTGATTCGTTCGCCAAGCCTGTGCGCTGACGCTGAAACAAACGAGCACGCGACGTCATGTCTCGCCAGCTTGCAGCCATGAGAGTGCCGCGTGGCGCCGTTGGGTCGCCTAGACATTGGAACAAGGGCTGATGCAGTTTCCGTCGCGCGTTGGAGGCAACTTCCAACGGAAAGCCTAGTGTATTATTGGCTTGCCGCATTTCGACGTCGTTAGCCACCAGGCGCCAGCCACCGTCCGTATCAGGGGAACCCAATGAAGCGGTCCATTCAGAAAGTCGCGCTGTGCGCGGCTATGTTGGGCATTGTCGGCTGTGCCGGCATGTCCCCGTATCCACAGTCGGCTCTCGGTCATCGGTTCGCGCCGGACGGCAAGCATGAACTCGAACTGAGGCGCACCGATCAGCCCGGTGAAGCCGAACAATTCTACGCTTCGCAGCGCCTGCCCGACGGCGCGTCCGTGCTGGATTCGCAGCGGTATGTCAAGGCGCAGCAAGATGCGGCGCAACTGCCCTGGTATTCGGCGTCGCAAAACCAGAAGTTCGCCGCATCAACGCCCGACTCGCAGATGCAACAGTTGGCCACGTGGCAGCAACTGGGTCCGGGCAATGTCGGTGGACGCACCCGCGTACTAAGGTTTCAGCCTGGCAACGCCAATACGATCTTCATCGGCGGCGTCGACGGCGGCTTGTGGAAGAGCACCGACGCGGGAGCCAGTTGGAATCCATTGACCGACCTGGCTCCGAATCTCGCCATCATGTCGATGGTGATCGACGCGACTAATCCGTTGCGCATGTGGGTCGGTACGGGCGAGGGAATCTATTCTGGTGACTCGCGGCGCGGCGCCGGCATCTTCTATTCGAGCGACGGCGGTCTCAGCTGGAATCAACTGCTCTCGACCGCCAATCCGAATTTCTACTTCGTCAACGACCTGATTCAGAGTCAAAATACCCCCAATACGCTCTATGCGGCCACCAACACCGGCACGTTTCGCAGCCTCGACGGCGGCACGTCATGGACGCGTGTCATTGACACCAGCACGTCGGGCGCGAGCCTCTTCCTCGGCTGTTTCAGCCTGAAGGCCAAGCCCGGCGGGCCAACGGATACGGTAATCGCAGCCTGCGGATCGTTCGGCGTCAACGCCGATGACAGTAACTATGCCAATGGCATCGTGTTTCGAAATACCGATGCCGGCGGCGCGGGAACATGGAGCAACGTACTGAGCAAAGCCAATCAGGGCCGCACGACGCTCGCGATCGCTCCGTCGGATCCCACGATCATGTATGCCCTGGTTTCAGCGGGTGTGCAGACCGGCACCACCTATGATCAGGGCCTCCTGGGAGTATGGAAATCCATCGACAGCGGTGCGACCTGGAATCCACAGGTTCAAACCGTAGCCAACAACAACAGCAACAACTTCCTGCTGCTGAGCAACCCGCTGGAGGCACGCCTGATCGCTTGCGGCTATGGCGGCAGCAACCAGTTTTATAACCAGGGCTGGTACGACAATATCATCACGGTCGATCCGACGGATGCGAACAAGGTCTGGGTCGGCGGCATCGATCTGTGGCGATCTGACGACGGCGGCCAAAACTGGGGTGTCGCTTCATACTGGTGGTTCGACCCGACGGATCCGAACTACGCCCACGCCGACAATCATTCGATCACGTTTCACCCGGGCTACAACGGCACGTCAAATCAGCAGCTGTTCGTTACCAGTGACGGCGGGGTGTTCCGCAGTGACAACGCGATGGCTGCGGTCGGCACCGACCAGTCGGCCGGGGCAACCAATTCCGTCTGCGGCAACGCCAACCTGCCGGCTGTGACCTGGACAAACCTCAACAACGGCTATTCCGTCACGCAGTTCTACGACGGCGCCGTCTTCCCGGGCAATGCGAAATACTTCGGTGGCGCGCAGGACAACGGCACAAACCAGGGTACGGACTCAGCCGGACCCAACGCCTGGACCAAATTGCTTGGCGGTGACGGCGGCTTTGTCGCCGTGGACTTTACCAATCCGTCGAACCTGTATGGTGAATTCACCGGCTTTTCGATGCAGAAGTCGACGAATGGCGGCGCGACCTTTGCCAGCGCAGTTGCCGGAATAAGCGACTCTGCCATGTTCATCAACCCGTTTATCATCGATCAGAACAATGCAAACCGGTTCTGGACTGGCGGCACGCATCTGTGGCGTTCGGACAACGGAATGAATCTTTGGACGCGCGCCTACGACGTGGCTCTTGCGGGCGGTGCCCAGTTCAGCGCGTTTGCGGTAGCGCCGCATTTGCCCGACCTCGTTCTTGCAGGTACAAGCAACGGAAGGGTTTATTGGCTGGGCGGCGCGACAACGGTCACCGCAGTCGCCCCGACGCCAACGCCGACTCTTCCGCGCACTCTAAACGGCGGGTACGTCTCCTCGCTTGCGTTCGACCCGACCCAAACCGGCTCCGATCCCGCGGCCCGCACCGCGTTCGTCACCTCCAGCACATTCAACACCGAGGGAGCGACCGCACAGGAACCGCACGTCTTCAAGAGTGTCAACGCCGGCGCGACGTGGACCGGGATAGACGGCATGACGCCGACGGGCCCGTCACCCAATGGCCTACCGGACGTTCCGGTCAACGCCATCCTCGTGGATCCGACGACGAGCGGCTCGCAGCGCATCTTCGTCGGTACGGACATCGGCCTGTTCGTGACAACTGACGGCGGCGCGTCGTGGGCGCGGGAAAACACCGGCTTCGCCAATACTTCGGTGGTGAAACTCGTCATGCAACGCAACGCGACGACGCTCCAATGGGAGCTGTTCGCATTCACGCACGGGCGCAGCGTATACAAGACCGTGGTGCAACCCGGCAGCTACCTCTTCGCGAACGGGTTTGATTGAGGATTCGCAGGTACACTCGACCGGCAAGGGGTCCGATCGGACCCTTTGCTTTTTTCGGGGTTCAAGAAGCTGTATCGTCCGGACGCTACGATTCGCGCGGATATCCCGTCAGCTATCGGTCGATTTTCGATCGAACCATGGCTACAGCAGAAATGATCCAAACTTCCATTCAGCTTGATTTGCCATCCTGGGTGCACACGGATATCGACGCGAGCCAATTGTTCGTCGATGCCGCAGCGCGCGTCCGGCTGGCGATCGACCTGGCGCGCCGCAATGTGGAAAATGCGACTGGTGGTCCGTTTGGTGCGGCAGTGTTCACTGGCGATGGACAACTCGTATCGGTCGGCGTGAACCGCGTGCTACCGCAGAACTGCTCGGTCGCGCACGCCGAGATGATGGCCTACATGCTTGCGCAAGCGCGCATACGGCGTTCACGCCTCAACGAGAACGGCGAGCGCTTCGTGCTCGCAACGAGCGCGCAGCCGTGCTGCCAGTGCTACGGCGCGACGTTCTGGGCCGGCATCGACGAGTTGCTGATCGGCGCGCGCTCCGCGGACGTCGAGGAACTGACCGAGTTCGACGAAGGCCCGCTGCCGGCTGACTGGATTGGCGAACTCGAGGCGCGCGGCATCGCGGTTCGGCGCGATATCCTGCGCGATGCGGCACGTGGGGTGTTTCTGCGCTATCGCGAACTCGGCGGGCAGCGGTACTGACAGGCTCGATTGGAGCAGTACGCTCACACCTTCGCGAGGAGCGCTCCCTTCTGACTGCCGCCACAACTCAAGCCAGCTCCGACTGATCTGCGTGCTGCGGAACAAATGCGTACGGGTGCAGGCGCTGGCACACGCTCCGCGCATCCTGCTCGCGGGATTCAGTGAACTCGAATCGCCCGATCCCGGTCGGTATTTGCCAGATGATCCCGCGGTTTCGTCGAGAACGGATCCAGTCTTCCCGGCGAGAAATTCCTGCGCGCGCCCGGCACCGCGGTCGCACTGATGTGTGAACCGGATTTCCGGTCGCCTGTTTGCTTCACCGGAAAATGCTCCTGCATTTCCGGCGTACCGGCCATCTATGGCCGTATAAAAAAAGGTTCTTCTCCGATCTCCGGGATAACTGAAGCGGGCGCACGGTCGCGCTGCTAACTTGGTGTTGCGAAGCATCAAGTCTGCAGGAGGGCGACCGTGGCCCAAAGCCATCCTATGTCTCAGCTGGGAAGCTGGGAAGGCTATGAGGTCAAGGAAGACCGCATCGAGGTGCGTCAAGGTCGATCCTGGTGCGTGATTGAATTGGTGGCGCTGGCGGGACATGTGCGCTGCTGTAGCGGTTGCGGGTTCCGCACGCCCGTGATCCACGATGTGGAGGAACGTCGGGTCCGCGACCTACCGGTGTTCGAGCACTCGGTCGAGTTGATCGTGCCGCGCATTCGGGTCGAATGCCCTCAGTGCGGTCCCAAGATCGAGCGGCTGCCATGGCTGGATGCCTACGCGCGGGTCACACGACGTCTGGCCGACTCGGTGTCGCGGTTATGCAAGGTCGCCTCGGTCCTGCACGTGGCGCGGTTCTTCGTGCTGGACTGGAAAACAGTCAAGGATCTGGACCGGGCCTATCTGGAGCGCGAACTGGGTCCGGTCGATCTGGACGGCGTGGAGGTGATCGGGATGGATGAATTCGCGATTCAAAAAGGCCACCGTTACGCGACCGTCATCGTCGAGCCGACACGCAAGCGCGTGTTGTGGGTCGGACGTGGCCGCGGACGCCAGGACGTCCGCCCGTTCTTCACCCTGCTTGGCCCCGAACGTTGTGGCCAGCTCAAAGCCGCCGTGATGGACATGAATGCCGGCTACGAACTCGAAGTGCGCCAGCACTGCCAACACGCGGCCATCGTCTTCGACCTTTTCCACGTGGTTGCCAAGTATGGCCGTGAGGTGATCGACCGAGTCCGCGTGGACCGCGCCAACGAACTGCGCGCCAACCGACCGGCGCGTCGTATCGTCAAGAGCGCTCGCTGGTTGCTGCTCAAGAACCGCGCTTCGCTGCGCCCAGGCGAGGATGTGACGCTGGACGAACTGCTCGCGGCAAACCACGCCCTATTCGTCGTTTACGTATTGCGCGACGCGCTCAAAGAGCTATGGCACTACCGCCACCGCGGTTACGCCTTTCGTGCCTGGCGAAGCTGGTATCGAAAAGCCTTGCGCAGTGGCATCGAACCGCTGCGACGCTTCGCTCGCGCCCTACGACCTTACTTGCCCGGCATTCTGGCTCACTGCCGCTATCCGCTGGGCACCAACCTCATTGAGGGTATCAATAACCGCATCAAAGTCATCAAGCGCATGGCGTACGGCTTTCGGGACGATGTGTACTTCTTTCTCAAGATCCGAGCTGCTTTTCCCGGAATTGGGTGAAGAACCAAAAAAAAGAGGGGCGCAATGCGCCCCTCGAAAACTGGCCCAGACCCGATCGAGTCGGGGCTGGAGTGTCTACTTACTCCGACGCATTGATCTGCACCGGCAATACTGGCGTGTGAGTGTCGTTGCTGCCGAGGCATAGGTAGCCGCCGACGCTGCTTGCCCCCAATGGCGCGGTTGCCGTTACCGTCACTGGAGCGCTGGCACCACCACCCAGCATTGCCGGAAGACCGGTCTGACTCAACCAGTTCGGCGGCGTGCACGATGCGGCGCTTTCCAGGTGCATCGCGAAGCCTGCCCCAGTGCTCGGGTCAATTGCACGTCCAGGCCGCTTCGCCGTCGGCGGGGCGATGTCGACCGCCGGCGATCCCGAACCGTTGATGCTGTTCAGCCAGAACCAGGTTTCGGTGCATCCATTGCCGGCGTCGCTGCATGGCAAGGTCGGATAGACGACGAGCCAGTAGTGCCCTGCCGGCAGCGCAGTGTGCTGGTTCGCTGCAACCAGATCCAGGCTTATGTCGCCGCCGAACGGACCCGTCACCGTGACGCCGGCGCCCGACGCTGTGGAATCGAAACTCCATACCGCCGGACCACCCGTCACCGGATCGCTGCTTGGCACGCCAGAGGCATCGCTATAGATGCGCCAGTGCACCGGCAGTGTCGCGCCGAAGCTTGTCAACGAGTTGTTGGCGGTGAACCCGGGCGCGACGATCTTCGTCAGGTCGACTGCACCATCTCCGCTGATCGTGAAATCATCCGCTGCGAAGAAGTCCGTATCGCCTGCGAGCTTGCCGGTGTACAGCGTGCTGCTGTACCCGAAGCTGTCGCCGCTAATCTGGTTGCTCCAGATGAACGGAACGCTGCCAGTCGTCGTCTGGTCGACGTTCAGAGTCGGGCCGCCGATATTGGTGACTGTCAGCGGTCCACTCGCGCTCGTCGAGCCGACACCGGTGATGTCCACCGAGTTCGGCGATGCGGCAATCGTCGGCGCGGGCATTGCAATCGCCACCGTCAGATGCAGCGGCGGCAGGATCGCATCGTCCGGCGTCAGCACGACTTCGGCGAAATGCGATGAGCCGTCGGACGCAAACGCACTGCGAGTCGACATCGAACTGGATCGGGCCGGAAGAGCCGCCTGCCGTCACCGCGAAACTCGCCGGCGTAACCGTTACCGTCGAGAAGCCGGGGTTCGGGCCGGCGTTGACGCTGGCGGTCCAGGTCACGTCGTGATCCTGGGTGCTGCGGAATATGCGCGTGAAGGTGCAGTTGTTGACGCAGGAAGAACTCTGCATGCTGGCAAGATTCAGCGTGCGTGGGTCGCCGCTCGCGGCCGGATTGGCGGCTGTGAAGTTGGCGAGCGTTTCGTTGAGCACCAGACCGGCCTTGTTCGCCTGGAAATCCTGCAGGCGGCCGGACCCGCGATCGAAATAGTCGCCCGGCGTCGTTCCGTCGGCCTTGGTCAGGCCGTCTTCCTTTGCCGTCATCATCAACGCCGACTTGATTTCCGCCGGCGTCCAGTCCGGATGCAAGCCGGCAAGCAGCGCACCTGAGCCGGTCGTGTGCGGTGTCGCCATCGACGTGCCGCTGTAAAGCGCCACGACGTTCGGCCCGTTCGCCGTTCCGTCATTGGCGACCGCGGCGAGAATCGCCACGCCCGGCGCCTGCACGTCGGGTTTGACGACATCGATCGTCACCGGACCCAACAAGCTGAAACTCGCCAGTTCGTCGGCCTGTGCCGGCAGGCGTGCTGACGGGAACGGAATCGACCGAAGGCGCGGTGTTCGCCATTGGCCGCGAGCCATGCCTGCAGACTGGCGCCATCGGATTGCGAGACCGAGTACACCGGTACCGTCTGGCTGGCGTTGGTCGTCGTATCGGTAACCACCGGAGTAAAGGGCCCTTCAGGGCGATTGTCGGCAATGACAACCGCGACCGCGCCGGCGGCCACCGCATTCTCGACCTTGATGTAGAACGAACAAGTGCCGCGGCTGATCAACGCGATCGAATTCTTGAAGGCATGGGGCGGATATTTCTTGAGCTTCTTGGCGCCGTCTGGAGCCGGGCCACCGCAACCGTCGCTGCCTGCCAGATCGGAGTTGTGAAATTGCGGACTGAGTGCCAGGGGATAGGTGATCGTGCCGGTCGCCGGCGTGTCGCCGTCGGCCGATGTCAAAAAGTCATGTTGTACACCCGCTGGCGGGGATCCGGGACCGGTGACCCTCAGATACTGATCGAGCGCGCCGCCGGTGTGATTGCCGGCTGCCACTGTTGCGACCCATGGCTCCGCGTGATTCGCGGTACCGGGGACCTGGTCCGGCACGGTCGCACTGGTGTTGCCGGCTGCGGCTGCAATGAAGATGCCTGCGTCTTCAGCGGCCAGGAATGCCAGCGAGGTCGAGTCAGCCCACGGAGCCTCGCCGCCGCTGATTGAGTAGTTCAGCGCATCGACGACGCCATCGGCAATTGCCTGATCGACCGATCCGGCGGTCGCCGCGGTCGAACACTGCACATTCGGGTCCGGCGAGCAGGCGTAGAAGATGACGAGGTTGGCGTGCGGGGCAACGCCCGAGATCGGCGCCGTGTAACCCAGTAGCGTCGCCGAACGCGCGTTACCGGCGGCGGTACTGGCCGTGTGGCTGCCATGACCCTGGGTATCCTCGACCGAGTACGGCGGTCCGCCGCCGGTCAGATTGATTGCGTCGTAAACCCCGATGACCTTGTCGTTGCATCCTGCCAGACTGATGCCGGAGATCGCCGCACTGCCCGATAAAGGTTCCGCTGCCGAGCGGATTGGTTATCGTGTAGCCGCTTGCGTCGGTCGCCTGGAACGACGGGCTGAGGCTGTTGTAGCCGGTGTCGATGTCGCCGATCACGATACCGTCGCCGCGGAAGCCGTTGCCGTCGAAACCGCTCGCGAACAGCGAGTCCTGCCCCGCTGGCGTACCCCACCACAATGACGAAGCGCCGATGAAGCCCGGGCCGATGTCGGTCGCCAGTGCGTGCGGCCGGTCGCGTTCGACCGCGACGACGCCCGGAACCTTGGCAATCTCCTGCGCCTCTGCCATCGTCAGCTGCAGGACTACCGCGTTGAGCGCGTGCTGCATGGCATAGGTCTTGGTCGGCGCGTGGCCGAGGGCCTTGGCGATGTCGCCAAGGTGCTTGTCCTGCTGCTGCTTCAGGTAGCCGACATAGGATTTTGCCTGCGAACTGCCGACGTCCAGGCGCGTGCGCCCGTTCGTGAACGTCTTGGAAGGAATCTGGTTCAAGCCGCTGACCGGCTTCTTCGAATGGTTGTAGGTCGCCAGCGGCTGCTCCTCGAAGCGCACGATGTAGCGGCCGACGGAAGTTGCAGACAAGCCGACTGGGCCGCGTGTCGCGGGCGAGTCGCTAACCGCGGTCGAAGCAAACGTTGTAGCAACGCTCAGCGTCGCTGCAGCGATGGCCGCGGCCACCGCAACGGCAATGGGTCGCGGACGAAAAAGACGTGAATTCATGAGACCCCTCATAGAAAACAGGAAGTGAAGAGAAGCGCGCTTCGGCGAACATGCGTCGCGGTGATTTGTCCGATTGCTCGCACTACGCCAGACTGCGCACTGTGCAAGCCAGGAACGGGCGCTTGATCTTTGCACAGCGGTCACGCATTTTCCAGAACTGGGCACGGGATTTACTTTCCGCACCGCAACATGTTCGGAATCCTGACGCAGTGCAGTTGCGATCGATGCCGGGCCGCCTCGTTCCCGTGGGCACGATTGTTTTGCCAACACCCTGAGTCTCTCGACGGAGAACCATGGACTGCCTTCTGCGTTACTGCCGCGCCGGTTTCGAGACCGAATGCTCCGAGGAGATCGCCGCAACGACGGCTGCGCTGTCGATCTCCGGCGCGTTGCGCGCCGGAGCGGGCTTTGTCGAGTGTCGCTTCAGTGCCACGCCCCGTCCTGCCGCGTCGGCCGGACTGGCTGACTGGCGCCGAGCGATATTCGCACGGCAGAGCCTGCTTGCGTTCGCCCATCTTCAGTCCTTGCCGCGGGCCGATCGTCTGACGCCAATCATGGCGGCCCTGACTGAACGCGGCGAGTCTTATGTCGATGCATGGGTCGAAGCTCCGGACACCGACGAGGGCAAGGCGCTGGCGCCGTTCTGCAAGAGCTTCGGCAATGCCCTGATCGGCGGCCTGAAGAAGGCGCGGCTGCTCGATCCGGCAGCGACGGGCAGGAGTCCAAGTGCGACGGGCAGGAGCCCGAGTGCCCCTGAGGCCATGGACGGCCGAGACGGGCCCGCGGAGGCCATGGATGGCCGTGAGCGGCCACCGCGCCGGCTCCATGCCTTTTTTCCACAAAGCGATAATGTATATCTTGCGGCCGCCGATCCACGATCGAGCGCGCCGTGGCCGCAAGGCATCCCGCGCCTGAAATTCCCGCGCGAGGCACCGAGCCGGTCGACCCTCAAGCTCGAGGAGGCGTTGCTGACCCTGCTCGATGGCGGCGAACGGGAACGCTGGCTCAAGCCCGGCATGAATGCGGTCGATCTCGGCGCGTCGCCCGGCGGCTGGACCTGGCAACTGGTGCGCCGGTCGCTGCGCGTCACGGCGGTCGACAACGGGCCGATGGATGCGGCGCTGATGCAATCCGGCCTCGTCGCCCACGCGCGTGAAGACGGCTTTCGATTCCGCCCGAAGAAGCCGGTCGACTGGATGGTCTGCGACATGGTCGAACAGCCGCGCCGCATCGCCGAACTCGTCGCGCGCTGGTTCGCGGACGGCTGGTGCCGCCAGTCGATGTTCAACCTCAAACTGCCGATGAAGAAGCGCTACGCCGAAACCTGGCTGTGCCTGGACCTGATCCGGGACAAGCTCGCCCGCAGCGGGCGGCAAGTTGAACTGCGGGCCAAGCAGCTGTATCACGATCGTGAGGAAATCACCGTGTTCTGCCGGCTGCGCAAGTAGTCCGGCGCGCATCGAGGGCTCGTCGGCGCCATCGCATTCACGGCCGGCCAGCGCGACAGCGGCGCAACGCGATCGTCTCGGTGTAAACTGACAACGACGCGAGGGCCGGCGCAAGCCGGCCTTCGTTTTCACGATCAGTAGAGTCCGCGGCAGTCCGCCGCGCTTCCGCCGGTGGGGCTGGCCAGAGCGCAAAGGCGGCGAAGATTCGAACTTCTGACAGCCGCATTTTCAACAAAGATCACGATGAAACGCCTGCGTTCATTCATACCCCTGCTCTTGCTGATCGCGCTCGGCATTGCCGGCCTTTCCAGCGGCGTGCTGAACCGCTTCCGGCCCGAGACGCTTGCTGCAGAACAGGCCAGTCTGCAGGCGCAGATCGCCGAGCACCCGGTGCTCGCAGGCGGCGCATTCGTCGGCGCCGTGACGCTGGCGATTTCCACCGGCATCCCGGGTGTCATCGTGCTGATCCTGGCCGGCGGCATGCTGTTCGGCGTGTGGGTCGGCACTGCATTGTCGACGATCGGCGTGACGCTCGGCGCAGTGGTCCTGTTCCTGGCCAGCCGCCATGCATTTGGCGATCATCGCCACGCGCAGGCACCGGGACTGGTCCAGCGTCTGCGCGGCGGTTATCACGCCCATCCTGTCAGCTACACGATATTTCTGCGCCTCGTACCATTCTTTCCGTTCGGTGGTGTTACCGTCGCGCTCGCGTGGCTGCGCTGCCCGCTGTGGCTGTACGTGTCGGCAACTGCCTTCGGCGGTGCTGGTCATGACCGGCATCGAAACGGCGCTCGGCGCCGGGTTGGCCCAGACGATCGGCGAGAAGCAGGCCGTCTCCCTCGACATCCTCGCCCAACCGGGCGTCTTGCTGCCGCTGCTGGGCATGGGTCTGCTCGCCCTGGTCCCGATACTGGTCGCAAAGTTGCGCTCGCGCAGCACCGACACGGGCGCTGCGCCATAGTCGGCCTCCGGCGTTTCGTTGAGCCCGGCCGCGCGCATCGGCTATCCTGAGCGAAGATTTCGGCAGCCGCGACGGCAGCCGGCCGTTCGACTACCGAGGCTCCGTTGACTCCCGTTAAGCCCGCTCCCAAACCGTCGTTCTGGCGCGCGCTGCTGCTGAGCGTCACGATCGCGTTGCTGAACGTCGCGATGTGGGCCTGGCTCAACCGCCCGATCGAGACTCCGGACTGGCCGGGCAAGATCGCCGGATTCTCCTACGCGCCGTACCAGCGCTATCAGAATCCGAACAACGGGATCTATCCGACGGTCGAAGAGATCGACGCCGACCTGAAGCTGCTGTCGAGATACACCGACCGGATCCGCACATATTCGGCGCTGGAAAATCCAGCAATTCCGGCGATCGCGAAGAAATACGGGCTCAAGGTAACCGCCGGCACCTACCTCGATCATCGCGATCAGCACGACGACGACGAGATCGCCGCGCTGATCCAGCTGGTGCGCGACAACGACAATATCGACCAGGTGCTGGTCGGCAACGAAACGCTGCTGCGCAACGACATGAGCACGAATTCGCTGATCGGCTACCTCGATCGCGTGCGCGCGCAAGTCAGGGTGCCGGTATCGACTGCCGAGCCGTGGCACATCTGGGAGAAATATCCGCAGCTGGCCCGGCACGTCGACTTCATCACGACGCACCTGTTGCCCTACTGGGAAAAATTTCCGCGCAAGGACGCGATCGGCCTCGGCGTCCTCGCGCGCTACGACAATCTGCAGAGGCGCTTCCCGGGCCGGCGCATCGTGATCGGCGAAATCGGCTGGCCGTCGGCCGGCGACCGCAAGGAGCTTGCCACGCCGTCGATCGAAGACGAATCGCAGTTCCTGCGCCAGTGGGTGCAGGTCGCGGCGGCGCGCCACATCGACTACTTCATCGTCGAAGCGTTCGATCAGCCTTGGAAAGAGCCGTTCGAGGGCCGCGCAGGGTCCTACTGGGGCGTGTTCAACGCTGATCGCCAGGAAAAGTTTCCGTTCACCGGCCCCGTTACCGAGGATCCGGGCTGGCCGTGGAAGGCTATCGTCGCGTCGCTGCTCGCGCTCCTGCCGATGTTCTGGTTCGCGCGCCACTTCATTCGCTTTCGCTGGGTCGGCCTGCTGTTCTTCTGCGTGCTCATCCAGCTGTCGGCATCCGTGCTGGTATGGTCGTCGACCTTGCCGTACGCGTACTACCTCAGCCCCTGGGATTGGGCGATGCTGATCGTGCTGTTCCCGGCGCAGCTGGCGATCATCTTCATCCTGCTGATCAACGGCTTCGAATTTACCGAGGTCATGTGGCGGCCGCACTGGCGGCGCGAGTTCGGCTTGCTCACGCCGCAGCCCGGCGATCCGCAGCCGTTCGTGTCGATACACCTGGCCTGCTGCAACGAGCCGCCGGAGATGGTGATCCTGACGCTCGACTCGCTCGCGGCGCTCGACTACGAAAACTTCGAAGTCCTCGTCATCGACAACAACACGAAGGAAGACGAAGTCTGGAAGCCGGTCGAGGCGCACTGCCGCGCGCTCGGCGAGAGGTTCCGCTTCTTCCATCTGAATCCGTGGCCGGGCTTCAAGGCCGGCGCGCTGAATTTCGGTCTGAAGCAGACCTCGCCGCGCGCCGACGTCGTCGCCGTCGTCGACGCCGACTACGCCGTGCGCGCCGACTGGCTCAAGGCCCTGACCGGTTATTTCGTCGATCCGAAGATCGCCGTCGTGCAGTGCCCGCAGGCGCATCGCGACTGGGAGCACAATGCGTTCCGGCGCATGACGAACTGGGAGTACGACGGCTTCTTCCGCATCGGCATGCATCATCGCAATGAGCGCAACGCGATCATCCAGCACGGCACGATGACGATGGTCCGCCGCGGCGCGCTGGAAGCAACCGGGGCGTGGAGCGAATGGACGATCTGCGAGGACGCCGAACTCGGCCTGCGCCTCATGCACGCCGGCTACGACACGATTTACGTCGACGAGCTCATGGGCCGCGGCCTCACGCCGGCGGATTTCACCGCCTACAAATCGCAGCGCTACCGCTGGGCCTTCGGCGCGATGCAGATCCTCAAGGCGCGCTGGCACTGGATGACCGAACGCGGACCGCTGACGCGCGGCCAGCGCTTCCATTTCCTGACCGGCTGGTTCTCCTGGTTCGCCGATGCGCTGCATCTGGCCTTCACCATACTCGCGCTGACCTGGACCATCGGCATGATCGCCAAGCCGAAGTATTTTCCGTTGCCGCTGGATCTGTTCATTTATCCGATCCTCGGATTCTTCGTCTTCAAGGCCGCGTTCGGCATCATCCTGTATCGCGTTCGCGTGCCGTGTTCCTGGAAGGATACGATCGCGGCATCGATTGCCAGCATGGGCTTGAGCCACGCCATCGCGCGCGGTATCTACATCGGCCTCGGCAAGAAGCACGGCGAATTCGTCCGCACGGCCAAGAGCCGGCGCCTGCACAAGAAGCCGAGCGCGTTTACTTCCGTGCGCGAAGAACTGCTGCTGCTGATCGCGATCGTGCTGGCGATCCTCGGGGTGCTGCAGATCGTCGAGCAGGTGACGGCCGTGCTGCGCCATCAAGAGCTCGATGCGTACCTCGGCGGCACGCCATTGTTGACGCATTACATCGAAGGCAAGCTTTGGGTCGCGATTCTCGCCGCGCAGGCGATTCCGTATGTATCGGCGCTGATTGGCGCGACGGTGGCGGCAAGGTCCGGAGAGAAAGCCGGCTAAGCGCGGCAGCGATTTTCGCCGATGCGGGGGCGAGCAACCCGCGCAGGTCTTCTCACAGATTTGACATTGCCGCTTCGGCCGTTCCACCGAACAGGGTTGCGGCTCGCCATGGACCGGCGTGATGGCCTATGCTCAGGGTTCGACGCCAGCCCACGCAACCTCAACTGTTAATGCTCTTCCGCGCCACGCCCGCCGCCGTTCGCAGCATATTCAGATTCGCGCGCCGGGTTTCGGTATGGACGACGAGTGCATTCCTTATTCCGCAGTTGCTGCTCGCCGGCACGCTCAGCGTGCAAATCGACGGCGTCGACGATTCGTTGAAGCCAGCGGTGACCGCCGCAGCCGAAATCATGCAGTACGACAAGCGCAACGTCAGCGCCGCGCAGGCGCGCCGGCTCTATGACCGCGCGCCAGAGCAGATTGCCAAGTCGCTCGAGGCCTATGGTTACTACAACGCCACCGCCGACGGTGAGCTGAAGGAAGCGCCGCCGGGCTTTGTCGCCGTGCTGCACGTTCATACTGGCGAGGCGACGACCGTTGCGACGTTCAAGATCGACGTGCCCGACCCGGCACGCGACGAAAAGCCGGTGGCCAAGGCACTCGCCGAGTTCACGCCGCGCCAGGGCCAGCGCTTCGATCATGGCGCGTACGAGAAGAGCAAAGCCGCGGTGCAGGCCGCGCTCGTGGCCACGGGCTACCTCGACGCCAGCCTGACGGCGCGGCGCGTCGAAGTGTCGCGCGGCGCCAATCGGGCGACAGTCGAACTGCAATGGGTGCCAGGGGTGCGTTACCGCTACGGCAAGACGACGTTCACCGGAGACCAGTTCACCGAGGGACTGCTCGACCGCTACGTGCCGTGGCACGAAGGCGACTTCTACGCCCAGCTGCAGCTGCTCAAATTGCAGCAGCGCCTGATCGACGCAGATTACTTCGGCATCATCGACGTGCAGCCGGACCTGGAAAACGCACACGATGGCGTCATCCCGATCACGGTCAAGCTCGCGCCGGCAAAGCGCACGGTATACACCGCCGGCGTGTTCATCGATACCGACATCGGCTTCGGCGTAAAGGGAAGCGTGCGGCGGCGCTGGGTCAATGACCTCGGCCACAAGGTCAAACTCGAAGCCGAAGTCGCGCAGCGGCTGAAATCCGTCGCCGCGACCTACTCGATTCCATTGCCGGGCGAGAACAATCGCAGCCTGAACTTCGGCATCGCCTATCTCGACGAGAATACCGAGACGACGACGCAGAACACCGCTTCGCTCGTCGTCAATGAGACGCGCCAGTGGCTCGAGTTGAACCGCACGATCGGCGTGCATCTGGTGACCGGCGATTTCACGATTGTCGATCCGAACGGCAACAAGGCGCTCGACCAGACGGGCCATTCGACTCTGCTCTATCCGGAGATCGTGCTGGAGAAAAAGCGGGCCGACGACCCGCTGTTCGTGCGTGACGGCTACGTGGTCGCGGTCGCCGCGCGCGGCAGCACCGACGTGCTGTCCGACACGCAGTTCCTGCAGATCCGCGGTGATGCGAAGTGGATCCACGCCTTCGGCGACAGCCAGCGCCTGATCGTGCGTGGCTCGCTCGGCGCAATGAAAGTCGGCAATTTCGACGATCTGCCGCCGGACCTGCGCTTCTTCGCCGGCGGCGACCGCTCGATTCGCGGCTACGCGTTCCAGACGATCGGTCCGGAGACTCCGGAAGGCCTGGTCATCGGTGGCGAGGACCTCGTCGTCGCCAGTGGCGAATACGAGTACTACTTCAAGCCGAACTGGGGCATAGCGACTTTCATCGACACCGGCGATGCATTCACCGGATTCAGCAATTTCAAGACGCGCATCGGCACCGGCCTGGGCCTGCGCTGGCGCTCGCCAGTCGGCATGGTGCGGGCGGACATCGGCGTGCCGATTAACGATCCCTACGGGAAGACCGGCGTACAGTTGCATCTGGTCATCGGGCCGGATTTATGAAGGCGATTCGTACCGGGCGCTCCCTGCTTTGCCCCCTCTCCCGCTGGCGGGGCGAAGCGGCGCGTTTGCAAGCCACTGGCTTGCGCGCTGCTGAGCGCCCGAGCGCCTTGCGCGAGGGCCGGGGGTCGCTTGGCGAAGCTAAGCCGAGCCTAGCAACGGCTGGGGTGAGGGTGGCGCCTGATGTGCGATCGCGCTTCGGATGTGCCACCCTCACCCGGCGCAGCTTTCGCTGCGCCGACCTCTCCCGCCAGCGGGAGAGGTGTGTCCAGGGGGCGCCGAAATTTGCTTGCGGCCAAGTGGTGAAATCTCCCGTGAGAATCTGCGCATGAGAAAGTGGCTCAAGCGCATCGGCATCACCGTTCTTGTACTCATATTTCTGGGCACGGCGTTTTCGCTATGGCTGCAGCACACGCAATCCGGCGCGCGCTTCGCGCTGGCGCGCGTGCAGGGTGCGATGGAAGGCAAGCTCGCGATTGCCGACGTCGGCGGCACGCTGTCCGGTCCGCTGCTGCTGACGGGTGTGCGCTACCGGGATCCGAAGACTGGCGTCGACGCGAAGATCGGCACCGTGAAGGTGCAGTTCGCGCTGAGCAGATTGCTCGGCCGGGTGCTGCAATTCGAGAACGTCGACATCGACAACGTCGACATCGCCTTGACGACGATACCGCCGCCGGCGGTTCCGCCGCCGCCAACGCCGCTGCAACAACTGCTCACGCCACCGCTGTCGATCATCCTCGACCGCATGCAGCTCGGTCATACCCGGATTGCGCTCGACACCACGCCGCTGTTCGTGCTCGACAGTCTGGAGCTGTCCGCCAGCTGGACCAATGCCGGCCTGGCCGTGCACCAGTTCGCGCTGCGCACGCCGGACGGCCGCGTCGACCTCAACGGCGCGCTCACCTCGTACACCGACTACAGCGGCAAGGCCAAAGCCGACGTCGACTGGAAGGTCTCGCAGTATCGCGTCGCGGGGAGTCTGGATTTCACCAACGACGGACGCCAGTCGACGTTTGCCCTCACGCTGACGCAACCGTTCCCGGTAAAAGTCAGCGGTACGCTGGTTCCCAATGTAGCGGCGTTGCCGTGGACACTCGCGCTCGAAGTGCCGGCATTCGATCCGGCAACGATCGCCCAAGGCAACTCACTCAAGTCGCTCGCGCTGAATCTGCACGGCAGCGGCGACCGCAACGGCGGGTCGCTCAGCGGCAATGTCGATGCGAATAGCCATCGAGTACTGCTCGATCCGCTGAAGTTTGCCCTTGCCGGCCAGAGCCTGACGATCGAGAACCTGCACCTGCGCTCGCCGGAAGCGGTTGGGACGCTGACCGCGAAAGGCAAACTGCAACTCGATGCCAAGCCGCTCGGCGGCGACGTGCAATTGTCCTGGGAGGGCGTCGAACTGCCGGCCGACCTCGTTGGCCAGGCGCTGGCGACGCACGGAACCATCGATGCGAGCGGCACGGCCCAGCAGTTCGCTGCGCAGGGCGATTTCGCGCTGGGACCGCCCGGCAAGCTGGCGCAGATCGCGATCAAGCTCGACGGAACGCCGGAGAAGATCGCGCTGCGCCAACTCGATCTGAAGCAGCCGCAGGGCGGCCTCGGGGCCAGTGGCGAAATCGTGCTGCAACCGCAGATCGACTGGAAACTCGAGGCCAAAGCCGATCGCTTCGATCCCGGCGCGCTCGCGGCGCAGTGGCCCGGCGCGCTGTCGTTTGCGCTGTCCACGAGTGGAAAAGTGGACAAAGACGGAGCGCGCGGCACCGTTCGGCTCGACAAGCTGAGCGGCACCCTGCGCAAGCGTCCGCTCGGCGGCGACGGCGAGATTGCCTTCGCGCCACCGCTCAGCGTCGACGGCACGCTGAATCTGTCGTCTGGCAACAGTCACGTAACGCTGCGCGGAAAGGGCGGCGCGCAAACCGACGCCAGCGTCAATCTCGCCGTCGCCAGCCTCGGCGACTGGCTGCCGCAAGCGGGCGGCAGCATGCAGGGCGATATTTCGATCAAGGGCGCGTGGCCGAAGCTGATGATCGGCGCAACGATCCACGGCGCCAAAATCGCCTACGCCGATTCACATGTCGACGCCTTCGACCTCAATGTGCAGGCGCACGACGTCGCCGAGGCACCCGGCGGCACCGTCGCGCTGAAGGCGACGCGCGTGGCCTCCGCGGGCTATCTTTTCGACACACTGAACCTGGATGCCGAGGGCGATCAGGGCAAGCATTCGGTCAAGCTCGCTGCGCACGGGGCGCCAGTGACACTCGCGCTTGCCGTCGACGGCACGCTGACAACCAAGCCGAATCAGGCGCCGACCTGGCGCGGCACGCTCGATACCTTGAATGTGCAGATCAAGGACCAGCACGAATGGCAGCTGGCGGCACCGGCAACCGCAAGCTTTGCCGCCGGTGCATTCACTCTCGGCGAGTTGTGCCTGCACGCCGAAGCGCCGAGCATCTGCGTGTCGGCGACGACCCGCGCCGACGGCAGCGTGCAGTCGAAATATACTTTGCAGCATCTGCCGCTCGGTGTTGTCGCACGCCTAGCCGCGCCCGATGTGCCGTTGCGGGTGGCCGGCGACATCGATGGCAATGGCGACCTTGTCGCGTGGCGCCGACGGCACCCTGAACGGTCACGCGAACCTTGCATCGGCGAGTGGTTCGATCGCCTATCCCGACGATGCGGCGCAACCGTTGCTCTCCTACCAGTCATTCGCCGTC
Organism: uncultured Gammaproteobacteria bacterium; assembly: GCA_963766595.1. Lineage (GTDB taxonomy): Bacteria > Pseudomonadota > Gammaproteobacteria > Xanthomonadales > Rhodanobacteraceae > Rudaea. Next base: position 362,132 of record CAVYAZ010000017.1, on the reverse strand, counting down.
GATGCATCCTTGTCGCCGCAGCAGAGCACCGTGACGGTGAAGGCCGAACTCAACGATGCCGGCAAGCTCGACGGTCATGTCACGCTCGGCCCCAACGGCACGAACGGCATGCCGCTCGCCGGCGAGATCAACGCGCATCTGGCCAACCTGCGCTTCATCGATCTGCTGACGACCAGCCTGTCGTCGACGCAAGGCAAGGTCGACGGCCGCTTCACGCTCGCCGGAACGACATCTGCGCCGAACGTTTCTGGCCAGCTCGGATTGACCGAATTCGCAACCGAAGTGCCGGCCGCCGGCATCAAGCTGCGCGACGGCACGATCAGCGTGCACTCGCGCGACGGCCAGACGTTCGATGTCGACGGTTCGATTGCCTCGGGCGATGGCAAGCTCAAGGTGTCGGGCACCGTCGGCATCGGCGGCCACGTCCCACTGTCGCTCAAGATCGACGGCGAGAACTTTCTGGCCGCCGACATTCCCGGCGCGCAGGTGCGCATTTCGCCGGCGTTGACGCTGCACCGCGACGACAAGCGCTTCGCGCTGGAAGGCGACGTCACGATCCCGCGCGCGGACATCGACGTCAGCAAACTGCCGGGAGGAGGCGCCACGAAGGTATCGCCCGATGTCGTGATCACCGACGAACACGCCGTGCCCGCGCCGACCACGCTGCCGCTCGACGCCGTCGTGACCGTCAAGTTCGGCGCCGGCGAGAAATTGTCGATGGACTTGCGCCAGGGGCGCGAAGTGCACCTGGTCGGCTTCGGTATGAACGGCTACCTCGGCGGACAGATCACCGTCCAGGACCATCCCGGCAAGGCTACGTCGGCCCGCGGCCAGATCGAAGTCTCCGGCACGTACAAGGGTTACGGGCAGGACCTGGCGATCGAGCAGGGCCGCCTGCTGTTTGCCAGCACGCCGGTCGAGAATCCGGGCCTCGACATCCGCGCGACGCGCGCCTTCCCCGACCAGAACGTGACCGTTGGCCTGCAGGTGCGCGGCACGGCGGCAGCGCCGGTACTCAGTGTGTTTTCGACGCCGGCGATGGAACAGTCCGACGCGTTGTCCTATCTGGTCGCCGGAAAACCGCTGTCGCAACTGCAGGGCGGCGAAGGCAACGCGGTCGGCAGCGCCGCCCGCGCCCTCGGCACCGCGGGCGGCGACCTGCTGGCCAAGAGCATCGGCGCCAAGATGGGCGTCGACGACGTCGGCATCGCCGACAATTCGGCCGTCGGCGGCGCGGCGCTCACCGTCGGCAAGTATCTTTCTCCACGTTTATACCTCAGCTACGGCGTGGGGCTGTTCACACCGGGCGAGGTCGTTACGCTGCGCTATCGGCTGACGCAGCATTTCGATGCGGAGATGCAGAACGGCTCGCTGTCGAGTCGGGCCGGAGTCAACTACAAGATCGAGAAATAGGACGCGCGCTCCTCGACAACTGCGCGCACGAAAAACACAGTGCGAACGCCTGCTTCTGCGGCAGGATGCCGCCCAAATGGGGCCCCTGTGGCGCGGCGAGCGGGTGGAGGAAAGGCCCGCAGGGTGGCGCGCAGGATGCGCGCCAGTTCGCTGCATGCACACGGACGTGCATTCAGCGAACCCCGCAGCCCGCTCGCGAACCTGGAGGGCAGGCGACGGCATGGATGCCGGAGGTAGAGCAACGCAGGGAGCGGTTGCCGGATGCCCGGAAGGCGAGCTACTTGGGGTGTGTTTCTTTCGGTTACCTTTCTTTGCACAAGCAAAGAAAGGTGACCCGCTCGCCCGCAGGGCGAGTGGAAGCTTTGCACTTCAAAAAAAGGAGTAAGGCGCTGGATTCCGGCGTTCACCGGAATGACGAACGAGAAAAGCGGGACGCCACAACGGCACACCATCCCCCACCCAACCCTCCCCTTGAAGGGGAGGGCTAATGCACGGCGCGCGAACGCCCAGGTCTACAAGCGCAATCCCGCCACCGTCAGGAGTGTGTACAGCGCCAGCACGAGACACGCAAAGCCGAGCCCGACCTTGTACGGCCCGAGCTTGCCGGCGAGGTCGCTCATCGAATTCGTGAAACCGTTGCTGCCGAACAGCGAGCGCAACGTCGGCAGCGCGAGGATCAGCGACAGCGACAGGATGACCAGTGCGACAGCCAGTGCGATCAGCATCGCGCCAGGCGCAAAGCTGAAAATACCGAGCGCGGAGATCCAGCGCAGCAGCAACACGATGCCCCAGATCAGACCGACGAGGCCGATCCAACCCGAGGCTCCCTCGAGCGGACCGAGCTGGCCAGCGATCTTGGGTTGACGGCCTTTCAGCCACGATGCAATGCCGAGAACACCAAGCAGAATCAGCAGAATCAGATCAAGTAACCACATGTTCAACCCTCCCCGTTTGAAAACTGTCGAGCACTATTATTGTTTTAGCGCCGGCCGATGACTGCCGGGCAGCCCAGTGTACATGGGACTAAACCGTCTTCTCGCGTGTCTAACGTCCTGCCGCGTGCGCCCCGAACAGCTGCTTTAGCGGCCCGATTCTGTCGACCACGGATAGCGCCGCTCCGCGTAACGCGGCGAGCGGCATCGACTCACTCGCAAACACGCGCTGGATCGCGTCGAACGCGTGCGCCGACAGCGCGTTGTCGCTGCGCCGCCTGCGCTCGAACTGACGCAACGCCGCGTCGCCGGCAAAATCCCGCTTCGCGTCGCGTGCTTCAAGCAGCACGCGCGCAAGTTCACTCGCGTCGCGCAGTCCCAGATTCACGCCTTGGCCCGCGAGCGGATGCACGACGTGCGCGGCATCGCCGATGAGCGTGAAGCGCGGCGCGAGATAGCGTTCGGCCAGCCTCAGCCGCAGCGGAAATGCGGCGCGAGCGGTCGTCTCTTGAATGACCCCGAGGCGAAAATCGAAGGCCGCGCCGAGTTCGGCGCAGAACTCGCCATCGTCCAGCGCAAGCAGGCGCGCGGCTTCAGCCTCGGGCACCGACCACACGATCGACGAGCGGCCGTCGGACAACGGCAGGAACGCCAGCGTCGCACCGGGCAGGAAACGCTGCCAGGCAGTGTCGTCGTGCGGCTTCTCGGTCGCAACATGCGCCACTATCGCGCGCTGCCCGTAGTCGCGGCCGCTCGTGCCGATTCCAGCCATCGCGCGCAGGGCCGAGTCGCCGCCGTCGGCGGCAACCACGAGACGCGCGGCGATGCGGCTGTCGTCCGCGAGCAGCAGCGTGCGCCGATCGTCATCGGCCTCGGTAGCGGCGACCTGCGCCGGGCTGCACAAGGTGATGTGCGGTTCGGCTTCCAGCGCTCGCCACAACGCGTGCTGGATCAGGCGGTTCTCGACGATATGACCCAGAGCGGCGATACCCTGGTCGGCGGCATCGAAACGCAGCAGCCCGGGCGCCAGTGCGTCCCAGACCTGCATGTGGCGATAGGGACAGGCGCGTGCGGCGGAAATGGACGTCCAGACGTCCAGACGTCCCAACAAATCGACCGACGAGGGCGCCAGCGCGACGACGCGCAAGTCGATATCGTCCCCGGCACGCCATGGCGGCGGCTGCCGCGGCTCGACGACGACGACGTCGAAACCCGCGCGCGCAAGGCTGAGCGCGAGCGCGGCACCGACCATGCCGGCACCGACGATGGCCACGTCGTGGCCGATGCGCCGATTCATCGCCGCGCCCTCGCGACGGCACTCGCCGATGACCGATCGGCGTCGCCGAGCGCCAGTTGCGGCACGTGCCCGCGGAATCCCATGCCGCGGCGGACCAGCGCGGCCTGCAATGCGGGTACGCGATCCAGTGCGATCAGGCCGAACGAGCGCAGCAGCTTCATCGGAGCGGCATCATTCGCGGTCATGCGCACGAGTCCGTCGCTCATGGCGATCGTCCCGTCGCGGTCTTCGCGCCGGCGCCGCGCATACTCATCGAGCAGATCGGCAGCGCCCGGATCGCCGGCGCCGCCAAAACGCTCGATCAGCAGTTCCGCCAGCGTCAATGCATCGCGCAATCCGAGATTGAAACCCTGCGCGCCGATCGGATGCAGCGTCTGGGCGGCATTGCCGACAAGTACTGCGCGCGGCGCAGTCAGGCGCATCGATTGCACGCGCTGCAGCGCGTACGACACACGCCGTCCGGGCCGCGAGAAACGGCCGAGGCGCCAGCCGAAACGCTCGTGCAGCAGGGCAAGGAAGGCCGTCATCGTCGAGCGCCGCGACGCCCGAAGCATCGTTGCCCGGCACCGTCAGCACGACTCCGGCCCGGCGATCGGCCAGCGGCAGCAGTGCAACCGGGCCGGTCGATGTGAACCGCTCGTACGCGCAGCCATCGAGTTGACGCTGCGGCGTCACGGTCGTCACGAACGCAGTTTGCGCATAATCCACATTGATTGTTTCTATACCGAGCGCGGATCGCACGAGCGATCCCGTCCCGTCGGCGCCGACGAGCAGGCGCGTGGAAACGGCCTGTTCGCCGCCGCCCGTCGCAACGCGTGCTTCAATGGTGTCGACGCCCGGACTGATCGCGGTCAGCGTCGCCGGCGCATAGCGCACGAGCGTCGCGCACGCGTCGAGGCGCGCGAGCAGGCCGTTGCCCAGCTCGCGCGCCGGCAATACGGCGCCGAACGCCTCGACGCTATGCTTTGCCGCTTCGAATCGCGCCGTGCCAAACTCACCCTGGCGGCTGACGTGAATGCGCCGGATCGGCGTCGCGCGCCCGGAAACCTGCGTCCACACGCCGAGCGCCGTCAGCGCGTTCACGGTCGCCCGCGCCAGGGCCAGGTTGCGCTCGTCATAGCTGGGCTGATGATTCGCCCGCACCGGCACCGCCTCGACGAGCCCGACGCGCAAACCCGCCCCGTCGAGCGCGATCCCCAGACTCGCGCCGACCAGGCCTCCGCCGATAATGAGGACGTCGTGGGTGGTGTTCATGCTGGCAATGATACTGCCCCAGCGCGCCCGAAGCGGAGGGTTTGGCTGGACTGTCGAGGCAACGGCCAAGCACGTCGGCTGAAGGAGAAGCCCTGGCCCATAGGAAAAACCGTTCGCCCTGAGCGTAGGCGCGCAGCGCCGAAGTCGAAGGGTTCGAGAGGTCGCATTCGACTTCGCTTGCTGGCGCACGCTACGCTCAGCGCGAACGGTTTCAGAGAAATCCGACGACCTAGCCATGGCGGACTGTAATAAAAACCGTTCGCCCTGAGCGTAGGCGCGCAGCGCCGAAGTCGAAGGGTTCGGAGACGTCGCTTCGACTTCGCTGGCTGGCGCAGGCTACGCTCAGCGCGAACGGTTTCTGGGAAATCGCGCCAAAGTCACCACCGTGGCGGACAACGCTCGAATAAGCCATCCACTCTGTGCTTCGGCGCTCCCGACCAGAAGTCGGCCCGGAAAATGCTAGGCTTCCGCGTCCGCAATAGTGAACACCCCATGGAACTGATCCTCGTCCGCCACGGCGATGTCGATGCGCCGCCCGGCCTGTGCCTCGGACAGACCGATGCGCCGTTGTCGGCGTCGGGCTTTGCAGCGATGCAACAGCTGGCCGCGACCTGGACCGAGGCGCCACCGCGTTTCCTGTTTTCCAGCGACCTCAAACGCGCGCAGCAGGCAGCGGCGATCTTCGCGGCGCGCTTCGCGATCGAACCGCTGAGCGACGCGCGCCTGCGCGAGGTCGATCTCGGCGCCTGGGATGGCCGGCGCTGGGACGAAGTCATGCGCAGCGACAGCGCGCGCTACGAACACTGGGCGAGCAACTGGGTGATCCAGGAAGCGCCCGGCGGCGAGAGCTTCGCCGACGTCATCCGGCGCACCGGCGCGTGGCTGTCGTCGCTGCTCAGCTCCACGCGCGACGACGACATCGTGCTCGCCGTCGCCCATGCCGGTTCGATCCGGGCGCTGCTCTGCCACGCGCTCGGCCTGCCGCCGGCGCGCGCTTTCGCGCTGCACATCGACCACGCCCATGCGGCCCGCGTGCGCTCCCGCGGTGGGCAGTTTGAAGTATGCTATGCGAACGCGTCGCGCTTCGAAGCGGACTGAAGCGCCTGATTTCCCTGGAGAGTTACACCATGCTGCACCGTCCACCCTCTTCCGCGCTCGCGCCACGCACGATCGTGCTGATCGGCATGATCGCTTTTGCCGTGGCCGTGCGCCTGCTGATCTTCTTCGTGCCCGGCGCTCTGCCCTACAATTTCACGCCGGTCGAAGCGATCGCGCTGTTCGGCGGCGCGTATTTCAGCGACCGCCGACTGGCTTTCATCGTGCCGATCGCGGCGATGCTCCTGTCCGACGCGATCATCGGCTTCCATCCGCTGATGCCGGTCATCTACGCCTGCTTCGCCGCGAGCGTCGTGCTCGGATTCGGCCTGCGCGACAAGGTGTCCGTGCTGCGCGTCGGCGCTTACGGCATTGCCGGTTCGCTGCTGTTCTTCGTCGTCGTCAGTTTCGTCGAATGGCTGATCGGCGATACCGATTATTGCCGCGCCGGCATCGTCTCGTGCTACGTCGCCGCCCTGCCGTTCCTGAAGAACTGGCTGGCCGGAACGCTGGTGTGGAGCGCGATCCTGTTCGGCGGGTTCGAGTTGCTGAAGCAGCGCTGGTCGTCGCTCACGACAGCAACTGCCTAGCGTGCGTAAAGCGGACCGGGCGCGAGCGGTTCCCTCCCTGCGCGCCTTCTTCAATGGAAGCGCCAAGGATCGCTGCAAGATATCGGTCTTGGCGTCATTCCCGCGTCTTTCAACAGCGGAGCTGGTCAAGCGGGAATCCATTTTGCTTTCCAATAATTGAGCAAGATCAAAGCGGCTTTCCGCTTTCGCGGGAATGACGGCATTTTTCGCAGGTTTCGCGTAAGCGGATCGCAAGAATTATTGCAGGCCTCGTGACCTGTCGCGCGCAGGACGGGGAATGGACGAATGGGCAATCGACTCAGCAAGATCTACACGAAAACCGGCGACGACGGCACGACCGGGCTCGGCGACGGCACGCGCGTGGAGAAGGATTCGGAGCGCGTTGCCGCCTACGGCACGGTCGATGAGCTCAATAGCGCGATTGGCATCGTACTCGCGCAGGAAATTCCCGCGCCGATCCGCGAAGTGCTGACGCAAATCCAGCACGACCTGTTCGACCTCGGCGGCGAGTTGTGCATTCCGGGCATGGCGATGGTGCACGAGGCCGACGTCGAGCGGCTCGAGCAGACGCTCGATGGCTTCAACGCCGATCTGCCCGCACTCAAGGACTTCATCCTGCCCGGGCGGCGGAATGGCGGCGGCGTGCTGTCACCTCGCGCGCACCGTATGCCGGCGCGCGGAAAGAGAAGTCGTGACGCTGTCGCGCAGCGAGACCGTGCGGCCCGAAGCCGTGCGCTACCTCAATCGCCTGTCCGATCTGCTGTTCGTCCTGTCGCGCGTACTGGCTCGCGCCTCCGGCCATGGCGAAGTGTTATGGCAACACGAGCGGCGCAAAAAACCGAAGGCATGACGCCGGCCCAGGCCCTGGCGTTCGTCGAACGTCACGGTGTCGTCTGCGAAGCCTCGCGCCGCAGAGGCGTCCCGTCGCTCGTCGACGAAATCGCCGGAGAGGCCGTGCGCGGAAACTGGTGGTCGCATCCGCGCAGCAGGACCATCTTCGCCGCAACACGCGCCGTGCGCGACTCGCCGGACGTCCTCGTGTGCCGCCTCGTCGACGGCAAGATAACGTTCGTGCACCGGCGCCTGTGGCCGGCATTGGTACGCATCGCCGAGCGGTTCGACCCGGCGCAACTCGCCCGCCTGCGCGAAGTCCACAGCGCGACCGGCAAGCACGTGATCGAGCAGACGCCGTTCCCGGACTGGGTGCCGGCGGACGTGCGCGCCGCTGAAAAAAAGCTCAGCAACGCGGACGCTATTGCCCAGTTGCAAATCCTCTTCGCCAACGAAGCGTGAGACGCCAAGGTCGCACTTGCGAACGGCCCGCAAAGCGCCGATGCTCTTTCATCGTATCGCCATGCCCGATTCCATCCGCACGTCGCGCGCGTCCTAGCCCCTAGCCCCTCATCCCTAGCCCCTGCTCTTCACATGCTCCTCTACACCCACCCCGCCTGCCTCGCCCATGAACCCGGCCCTGGTCACCCGGAGGCGCCGTCGCGTCTGCAGGCCGTGCTCGAAGCGCTCGACACCGACCGCTTCGCCGCGCTCGACACGGTGCAGGCGCCGCGCGCGACGCGCGAGCAGCTCATGCTCACGCACGACAGTGCGATGATCGACGTGATCTTCGACAACGCGCCGCGGGAAGGCTATGTGCGGCTCGACGCCGATACCGCGATGTGTCCGCACTCACTCGAAGCCGCGTTGCGTGCCGCGGGCGCGGTGTGCGCGGGCGTCGATGCGGCGCTCGATGGCGTCTCCGCGCGCGCGTTCTGCGCCGTGCGCCCACCCGGACACCACGCGACGCGAGAGACACCGATGGGGTTCTGCCTGTTCAACAGCGTCGCGATCGGCGCCGCGCATGCGCTCGCGCGCGGCCTGGAACGCGTCGCGATCGTCGATTTCGACGTCCACCATGGCAATGGCACACAGGACATCTTCTGGAACGAGCCGCGCGTGCTGTATGCCTCGACGCATCAATCGCCGCTGTATCCCGGCACCGGCGCGCGTGCCGAGACCGGCGCCGGCAATATCGTCAACGCACCGCTGCCGCCGGGTTCGGGCTCGCGCGAATTCCGTTTCGCTTTCGCCCACGTGGTGCTGCCCGCGCTGCACGATTTCCAGCCGCAACTGCTGCTGGTCTCGGCCGGCTTCGATGCGCACCGCCTCGACCCGCTCGCCGACCTCAACCTCGACGCCGACGACTATGCATGGGTGACAGGCGAACTTGTACACATTGCGCAAACCTACGCATCCGGCCGGATGGTTTCGAGCCTGGAAGGCGGATACAGCCTCACGGCGTTGCGCCAGAGCGCGGCGGCGCATGTTGCCGCAATGATGGACTAGCAACGGCCAAGGACGACCCAATGAGACTGACGTCATTCCCGCGAAAGCGGGAATCCACCTTGATCTCGATCCGTTGATGCACATGCAAAATGGATTCCCGCTTTCGCGGGAATGACGACAAGGTTTTGAGGCCTGCAGCCGCTGAAGCGGTCCTGAATCCGGCGTCAAACATTGTCACGGTACCGATCGCTGGCACCTGGGCAATCATCGGGCTCAGCCGCGCCGCGGTTTTCGGTTCGTCCTTGAGTTCCTGCTCGACGTGTTCATTGCCCTTGTCGATCAGCCCGCGCACGCTCAGTTTGCGGCCAGGCCCGATCTTCGGCTATGCGTTCTCGAACAGCGAGACGAGGAAATCGCGCCAACGGCGCGTGCTCTGTTCTTCGCGTTGCCCGCGTGTCTCCGCCGCGAGCGCGCGCTGGCGCTCGGCATTCAGGCGGCAAATTTTCATTGCCGAGGCTCGGGGGCACAGCAGGCTCGGGCCAAATATTTTGCGCCGTCCGCACGACAGCAAACGCAGCGGTGAGGGTGTCGAGAATCCGAGCGAGCGCGACAGCAGACGACTGCGCCGCCCGTTCACCGGACGGCAACGTACAGATCCGTGAGGCTCGAGGGCGCATCGTCGAGCAATTAACGAAACCGCAGGTCGGCCCTGCGTCGTCTTCGGCTCCGGTACAGCTAACTGTCGACACAATCAATTCAACTTCTGTCGGGAACCACTCATGACTGCAAAGAAATCCACCAATGCGATCGCACTGCTGAAGGCTGACCATCGCAAGGTCGCCGCGCTCTTCGAGGATCTCGAGAAGGCGCGCAAAAGCGAACGGAAAGTCAGACTTGCCCGGCAGATCTGCACGGAACTGAGCATTCACGCACTGGCTGAAGAAAAAATCTTCTACCCGGCGCTCTATGAGGCGTTTGCAAGGAAGGACATCAAGCTCCTCGACGAGGCCGAAGTCGAACACGCCTCGCTCAAGGAACTCATCGCCAAGGTCGACGGATCCTCGCCGGAAGACAAACTGTTCGACGCCTATCTGACTGTCCTCAAGGAATACGTCACCCATCACGTAAAGGAAGAAGAAAGCGAAATGATGCCGAAGGCGAAAAAGGTCGACGTGGATCTCATCGCTCTGGGCCGGGAAATCGCCGCGTTCAAGGAGAGGTTTCAGCCCGCGATCGACAGGGCGTTGGCACGACCGGCGTCCAGCAGAGTCGATGTTCCGCGACTTGCGGCCTAGCCGACCGGTCTTGCAGGACATGTCACAGGAATGCTGCGAGGCGGAGCGGTCGACAGCCCTGCCGCCTGCGGCTGAATTTCCATTGCGGCAGGTCATTACTCACCGCCGTGCAGCAGCTTTTTAATTTGCCATCTGATAGCCCGCTTCAAAGACCCAAGGAGCAACACAATGACTACCGACACCACCAACCCTCTGGACGATGACCTGGACCATGCCGCTGAAGAAGTCGTGCGCGACGTGAAGCGTGGCGCCGCTCGCGTGGAGCACGCGGTTGAGCAAGGGGCCGCCGCCGTCGACGATGCGCTGTATCCGGGATTCGGTGCCCAGTTTCGCGACGTGCTGCGATCAATCGCCCAGGACCCCGCCAGCACACCGGCTTTGGCCCGCGATCTCGTGCAGGATCACCCGATCGCAAGCCTGCTGACGGCTGCCGCGGTTGGCGCGGGTGTGGCAAAACTGTTCGGAGCGGTCCGATCCCGATAGCGAGACACCCTTGATGCTGGCGCTCGCGTCGTGCAAGTCACGGCACGAATCGGGTCTCTCATCCAGACCGCAGGGCGCCTCGTCCGCTGCAGACGATTCACTACGTCAAGAATTGCTTGACCAACTGCGGCCGCATGCCGCGGACGAGGACTGCATCGCCATGGCCAAATCCAACCAGCAAACCGCGAAGAAGCCCTTGCGTGACGACAGGCGCGGCTCCGGCGGCGAATTGCATCAGGGCGCCAAAGCGCCGGCGACCGTTGCGCTCGGGGTAGACTCCACCTGTCTCCACTCATCGATTGCATTCACCGATTTCTGCATTCACTGATTTCGTCAAGGGTTCACGTTGAAAATCAATCGTAGTCTGCTTGCGCGGTTGCGCGGAGCACTGCCGCTGGCCAAAAACTTCCGGTCGGTTCGCCGCCTGGATCCCGATGCGATCGCCAAGACGATCCAACAGGCGCTTGCTTCAGCGGGACTGCAACCCAAAGAAGCAGACAGCGAGGACGCGGCAATCCGGAACTGGCGAACACCGCTCGCGAGACCCGACCCGGATGCAGCGCCGAGCCAGCGACGGCAGTCGGTCGAAGACGCACTTGCCTGGACGCGGCGTACATCGCGTGACACGAGCCGCCGCGAACCGATCGACCTCGAACACGCAGACCGGCGAGCCGGCCAAGGTGAGTTCGTGAGCCGGTCATTTTCCAATGACGCCGGGACACGCAGCTACAAGCTTTATGTTCCGTCGACTTATTCGAGCGCTTCGGACACGCCGGTTCCGCTGGTCGTGATGCTGCATGGCTGCACGCAGTCGCCGGACGACTTCGCTGCCGGCACGCGCATGAATGCCCTTGCCGAGGAGCACGGCTTTCTGGTGGTCTATCCCGCGCAGGCGCCCAATGCGAACGGCTCGAAATGCTGGAACTGGTTTCGCGGCGAAGATCAGCGCCGCGATCGCGGCGAGCCCTCGTTGATCGCAGGCATTACGCGCGAAGTGACAGCCGGATACCGGATCGATGAGCGCTGCATCTTTGTCGCGGGATTGTCCGCCGGCGCCGCGATGGCCGTCATTCTTGGCGTGACGTACCCGGATATCTACGCAGCGGTCGGCGCACACTCCGGGCTGCCTTATGCCTCGGCTCACGACGTGCCTTCTGCGTTCGGTGCGATGAAAGGCAGTCGGGCGCGGGCCGGGCGTTCAAGTCCGCTGGTCGGACGTCCTGCCTCGCCCAAGTCCGATCGGCCAGTGCCGACGATCGTTTTTCATGGCGACAGTGACCAGACGGTCGTCGTCCAGAACGGCGACGCCATCGTCGAACAGGCGCGCGTTGCCTTCCCCGATCAAGCCGCTTTTGACGCCAGCGTGAATCAGGGTGCTACGACGAGCGGCCGCACCTATCGTCGCACTGTGTATGCCGACTCCGACGGCCATCCTGTAGTCGAGCACTGGCTGGTGCATGGAGCGGGGCACGCGTGGTCGGGCGGTAGCCCCGACGGAACGTACACCGATGGCAGCGGCCCGGATGCATCGGCCGAAATGGTCCGGTTCTTCCATGCACGAGCGCGAGCGCGCATGCTCGAAGCCGACGCACGCGCACGCGGTTTCGCCAATTGAGCACGGCGCGATCTGGCACGGACTGATCTGCTGTGTGCACGATCATCCGGTCCGGCCGCACATGTCTGCATCAGTGATCGACGCGCGCCTCAGAACGCGCTCATTCACGCGGACGGCGCTAGCCCGGCAGATTCAGCATCTGCGCAATTTTCGGCCAACGCTGGCTCGCCCGCAGCTCTCTGCAGACGACAAAGCGCAGATACACCATCATCGACTGGTCACGCTCTTCGATCGCCCTCTCCACCCAATCGGCGCCCCGGTCCACTTCGCCGCAAAGCAGGTGAAACTGCGCGTGGACATGGGCGTTACCGAGCGCGTCGCCGGCATCGAGTTCTTTTTCGAGTGACTGCGATTCGGCCACGTCGCCATTGCGCCGCGTGAGCGCCGCGAGCACGGCAATCGTGTCGGGATACCACGGCGCGGTCGCGTAGGCGCGCCGCGCGATCGCCAGCGCCTGCGCCACATTGCCGCGGTCGGCATGGATCATCGCCATGGCCACCATGGCCACGACCTGGTGCTCGTCGAGTTCGAGAACCTTGTGCAATTGTTCGAGGGCATCGGCATCGCGCCCCGCGGCCTGAAGATAGGCCTGCATGTTCATGCGCGCCCAGACGTCGAGCGGGTCCTCTTCAATCACACGCCGCGCCAGCTCGATCGCCTCCAGCGGCTTGCCGCGCAGGAAAAGAAACCATCCGTACATCGGCCGGAAGTGCGCAACACCGGCTTCCTTCGCCATCGGGAAAGCGAAGTGCCGCTCGGCCGCGGCCCAATCCATATCGTACATCGCTGCCAGGACACCCAGCAGCGCGTGCGCTTCCGGCATCGAAGAATCGATCTGCAATGCCTTCTGCGCTTCCGCGCGCGCGGCACGAACGGCGTCACGCGCCGGGCACCGCCCGAACATCATCACGGACACCCAGTAGACTCCGACGCCGATGTGGGCCAGGGCAAACGCGGGGTCCAGTTCGGTCGCCTGCTCATAGCATGCCCGTGCCAGTTCCAGCGACTCCGGCGTCACTTTGGCGGCAAGATGCCTGGCCTTCAGGTAAGCCTCGTATGCGGCGAGATTCGGCGTATAGCGCTGTGGCACCAGGCCGTTCGAAAGCTTCACGCGCAGGATTCCGACGATGGCTGCCGAAATCTCGTCCTGTACCGCGAAGATGTCGCTCAATTCCCGGTCGTATCGCTCCGACCACAGATGCGTGCCGTCGGCTGCATGAATCAACTGCGCAGTGATTCGCAGCCGATTGCCGGCGCGGCGCACGCTGCCCTCGAGCACGTGCGAGACGCCGAGCGCATCGGCGATTCCGCGTATGTCCTGTTCCTTGCCGCGGAAGGCGAACGCCGAGGTTCGCGCAATCACCTTCAGGCCAGGAATATGCGCCAGCAGGTTGATGATCTCTTCGGCAAGCCCATCGGAAAAGTATTCCTGGTCCTTGTCCGCGCTCATGTTCGCGAATGGCAGCACCGCGATGGAGTTTGTGCCCGCAGCCGCCGCGGTGTTCTGAGGTCTGTCGCGCCGCGCAACCGGCGCATCGACCGCGCCAGCGCCGGGCGCGAGCAGGCATTTCACTGCGTCGATCAGTTTTGGCAGCGTGGCCGTCACGCCCGACGCGCTTGTATCGAGCCAGTGCGAAGCATTGAGAAAGTACTCGAGCGCGGGCGGCATCGACATCATGTCGATCCGGAACGAGACGACAGGGTGACGCTTCGAGGTGGCGCGCTCGACCTCGCGCAGCACATGCGGCGACGTGCCCGCGTCCTGCGACAGGACAAGCACCATGACCTTGGCCGAGTCGATCGCGCGCACGATCGTGTCGGCATAGAACTCACCGGGACTGATATCGCGCGGCGCGATCCAGCAGGTCGTGCCCGCCCCCTCCAGCGCGCCGCAAATGGCATCGGCGGCCGCCCGATCCTGCGACGCGTAGCTGACGAAAACGTCGCGCGGGCCGGCTCGAAGCCCGGCCGCCTGGTTTTCGCTGCTGCTTTCGGACACGTGTATCCCCCGCTACGCGTGCCTCATTCTGGCAGATGCCCGCCCTGCTTACCAAAGCTCGCGCGAATCGCCGTTCGGGTCTCGAGCTGGATCGATGTACGGCTCGCCAGAGCGCAACCTCAAGCCGCCCGCTTGCGCAGGAAAATGTGCGTCGCCCTTTCCCCTTCGACCCGCTTCGCGCACTCGTATCCGAGCGCGCGCATGTCGAGATCGCGCCACAGATTCTCGCCTGCACCCAGCAGCACCGGCCGCACGGGTAGATGCAATTCGTCGATCAATCCGGCCTGCAGGTATTCTCGAACGGTGGCGACACCTCCGCCGAGACGGACGTCGCGGCCGTCAGCGGTCGCTTTCGCCCGCTCGAGCGCGGCGTGGATGCCGTCGGTGACAAAGTGGAACGTTGTACCGCCTTTCATTTCCAGCGGTGCGCGGGCGTGGTGCGTCAGTACGAACACCGGCACGTGATACGGCGGTTCGTCGCCCCACCAGCCTTTCCAGTTTTCGTCGGGCCATGGTCCGCGCACCGGTCCGAACATGTTTCGGCCGAGGATCCAGGCGCCGACGTTGGCGAAACCCTGCTCGGCGAGACCGTTGTCGACGCCGGCCTCGCCGTCGCCTTCACCGTGCATCTTGCGCCACAGGCGTGTGTGGAAAAACCACTCCATCAGCTCGGGGCCGGTTGTGCCGAGCGGATGCTCCAGGCTCTGACCCGGGCCAGCGCCGTAACCATCGATGGAAACGGTAAAACTTTGCACGCGCAGTTTCGACATGTGGTGTTCCTCCAATGTTGCGGCCGACGGGTACTAGCCTAAGTCCAAACGCGGCGAACTGGAAACCCTGACAATGGTGGCGGCGACAATCCTCGAGCGGCTTGCATCGCGCATACCAACTCGACGAGCGAGCATTCATGACGACATGCATGAGCTGCGTATGCCACAAGTAATGCTTTGTATACATTTCTATATGCCACAAGTCATGCGCTTGTGATGCGCCGCTGCAACTCGGCGCGCCACTCCAACAGTTCGGCGAACCTGGCGTAACTATCCAGCACGAAACCGCATCTGTATTCAATGAAGACGGCCGTCTTCAGCGTCACACGGATGCCGACGCCACCCGCGCCATGCCAGCCCGTCAGCGGATGACCTGCGGCAGGGTTATGTGAGGAAACATCATGAAACGCTTTACTTCCACCATCATCGGCGCCGGCCTGCTGTTCGGGGCCAGTCTGGCCAGCGCCGGCACCAACGGCCAGCTTGCCGCGGTCACCGTACACCAGGACCTGTCAGCCGATTGCACGCCGCCGAACGACTCGAAGGAATGCTCCGATTTCCACGCGGCGATCCGCAGGAATTTCTCGAGGCACGAAATCGGCATGCTGTTCGGCGCCGCCACTGCGTATCAGGAATATCCGACGTCGTTCGAGCGCACGCGCGCCAAATACGCTGCATTTTTGAAAAGCGCCGAGGGAAGCGGTCTGGCTGCCGCCGTCGCTGCGAAGTAGCACGCAGGGAGGTCGCGGACAGCGGTGCCTCGCTCGAGCTCTTTCCCCATCGATGGATCTGATCGGGAAAGGAAGCAAGAACGTCATCACTTCGCCCCGTTCCGACGGGGCGACTTTTTCGCTTGCCCTCCTCGTCCTGCTGATGGCGGCGGCTCCGTTCGCTTATTTTTTCAATCGTGTTTGACCCGGCGGGCGAGACAGCGAGATGATGCTGTCGCAACGCTTCGATCAATCCGCCGGGACGACACGATCATGCCAAAGACCGTCTGCAGCGTGTTTGTCCTGCTTCTCGCCAGCGCGGAAGCCCATGCCCTCGACGGATTCGAAAAAGTTCAATGCGGATCGGATATTCCCAAAGCGCTGGTCGGACAACGCATGTCCGACGAGCCGGTAGCCGCGATTGAAGGACGTCACGCCGCGCTGGGTCTGAAGAACCTTGGCGGCTCCGAAGTTTCCGACCGGTTGTTTTCAGCATCGTGGCAGATTTGCGGAAGCGAGTTCGCGTTGATTCTTGACGACCACTCCGTGATCCGCGATGCGTTGCAGTTCCCGCCGCACTCCCGGCGCGCGCCAGGATTCATGGGGTCATGTCAGGTCGGTGAAAAGAAGGTACCCGGGACGGTTATTGCCGTCCTGAAGAATGAAACGGGGGTGGAACTGCTTGCTGCCGAAGCGGCATGGAAAATTGACGAGAAGAGCGCGAAATACGTCAAGATGACAACCGATGGTCTTCGCTGCCCGCGGGACGGAATCTTTTCGAGCGACGGCGGCCGGTAGATTCTTACTGGCGTCATTCTCGCGCAAGCGGGAATCCATCTTGATCTACTTCAAGTAAAGGAAAAGCAAATGGATTCCCGCTTCCGCGGGAATGACGACTAGGTAAGACCCTGACTGCACGGAACTGGCTACTTCAAGGCAGACGTTCGCGGTATCTACGTCATGCGGGACGCAGCGTCCGGCTCAGGCGTCGACCGAACAACAGGACGATGAGACCGCCGCCAGTGGCGATGGCCGCGTGCATCGCCCAGAACGCGGCGGGCTGCATCTTGTCGTAGAAGCCGCCGATCCAGCCGATGAGATTGTTCGAAACGAACAGGCTCATGAAGGAAAATCCCATCAGCGTCGCGTTGACCTTGGCCGGCGCCGTGCGCGAAACCAGCGCGAGCAGTGTCGGCCAGTAGTACAGAAACGAGATTCCCAAACCGGCGCTGTAGAGGAACGGGAAGATTGGGTGAATCGGCGCGCCGTCGTACGCAATGATCGCGGCAACCAGAATCAGATTGCTGGCTGCGGCGATCCAGGCGCCGATGCCGATTTTGCCGAGCTCGTTCGGCTCACGATGGCGCCTGGCCTGCCGGCTCCACAGCCAGAACAACATCGGCACGCCGACGATGCTGAACACCGAGTTGATCGACAAGTACCACGGGATAGGGATTTTGAAGCCGCCAATGTCGGGCGCGACGTGCTGCTGAATCCAGATCGGCAGCACGTTGTAGAGCTGATAGAAGGATGTCGACTGAAAGATCGTAATGATCATCACGATGATCAGTGCGGCGACGATGCGCCGGTCGGCCGCGCTGAGGCGAACGCCTTCGTAGCTTTGCCGCTCCACCTTCGCCGGCAGATGGCGGTAACCGTACAGGTACGTCGCGAGGCCGAGGAGCATGAACAGTGCGGCGATGCCGAAGCCGTAATGCCATCCGTAGGCCTGCGCAAGCAGACCGCAGGTCAGCGGGCCGACAACCGCCCCCGCATTGATTGCCGTGCTGAAGACGATGAAACCACGCGTTCGGCGCGCTTCGTCCGCGCGCGCATAGAGCGCTCCGACCTGGGCTGAGATATTTCCCTTGAGAAAACCCGAGCCGATCACGAGCAGCAGCAACGCCAGAAGGAATGACTCGTCGAAGCCCATGGCGAGATGACCGGCACTCATCGAGAGCGCGCCGAGTACAACCGCGTTGCGCTGCCCGATCCAGCGGTCGGCGACGATCCCGCCGAGCAGCGGCGTGAAGTAGACGAATCCGGAATAGAGACCGAAAATCTGCGAAGCGAGCGCCTGTGTCGACAACGGCCCGACGAGCGATTCGATCGCGGCGCGGAATCCGGAAAATCCCGCGATGTGCTCGACGTGCCCGGGGAGCAGCAATTCGTTCACCATGAACAGCGCGAGCAGAGCTGTCATTCCGTAGTAGGAGAATCGCTCCCACGCTTCGGTAAAGGCAAGGTAGAAGAGACCCCTGGGATGACCGGTGACGATCTTGTCGCCATCGCGCGCCGGACTTGCTTCGATCGCGTTCAAGCTCATCCCCTGTTGCCGCCGAAGCGCAAGGGGTCGCCTCTTCGGCTGGCGGGAGAGGCCGCCGCGCATCGCGCGGCGGGTGAGTGTGGCGGTTGGCCGAGCGATTCCACATCGGATGTACCACCCTCATCCGTCGCTTCGCGCCACCTTCTTCCGCCAGCGGGAGAAGGGTTCGTGGCGTGATGTTCGAAACCTACGCCAATCGGGTGAGCAGCACGCTCCACCTCAGCTGTTCTTCCGGCCGAGTATCGTCTCGTCACGCAGCGCTTTGAGATCGACCGCGCAGACGAAACGTTCGGCTTTCGGAGTGGAGTCTTCGATCGCCTTGCGGACCGAGGGTCCAACGGTCGTTTGCAGCTCGGGCCACAGGCACGCGTAGCTCGGGCTGCTCAGTACCGCCCCCCAGTTGTAGCCGAGGCGCACCATCGCATCCGCGGGAAGCAGGCCTTGCTCGACTTGAAGCAGGATCGTCTCGAACATGCGCAAGTCGGCCGTGTAGATCCGATACGCGCTTTCCCAGTCGGCCAGCGTCCACTTCTGAACAACATCCGGGTAGTCCGACTCGGTCATCAGCCGATTCAGGCGCGCGTCGAACGAGCGGTGAAATTCCGATGTCGCGATGCCGATCGCCGCGTACGCGGCGGCGCGCGCCTGGATGTTGCTTTCACGGATCTGCATTCCGACAAATGCCATCGAGCCGATCACGCCGACGACAGCAAGAGTCTCCCGAACGGTCTTGCTCAACATGCGCAATCCCCTTAAGTTTGCCGTGGCCCGCCGGTTGGGATGCAGAACGACGAAGCCCTGCACGCCCGAGCGCCGAGCGGCCACGCGTCGATGCATGGTTGCTCGTCCGCCGTGCTTGCGCAACAGGTTCCGGTGAGCGAGTGTGTGATTCCGGCGCTGCGCCGCGCAATTCCCGCGTTCGCGGTGTCGCTTACAGGTTAAGTCAGGGATCCCAGCGCATTGCCGGTCTTGCGGCTTTCGGGCAAGCTGTGTGGCCTGCCCGGACTCTTCTGAAGGCGCGACCCCGACGTGCTCCATCTTCGCCCTCGCCTGCCCCTGCAACTCCTCGCGCTGCCGCTGGCCCTGGCATTCGCTCCGACCGCAAGCCGTGCTCGCCGCCGATGCCACCGCAGACGCGGGCGCGGTGGTCGAGGCGGCTCCGATCTGCCCGGTCGGCGTATTGCGCTGTCCGAAGCCGAAGGATCCGTACCACGCCTGCAAGCGCAACGACCTGCTCGATTTCTTCACGCCAGGACTGCCGCCGGCCGGCGATCGTTCGCAGGCGCCGACCGATCTGGTTGCGCGCAAGGTCATGCAACCCGACCGCACGCACGCGCAGCTCGAAGGCGACGTCGAGCTGCGCAAGCTCGATGCGTTGCTGAAATCCGATTTCGTGACCTTCGACACCGAGACGACCGACTACACCGCTACCGGCAACGTGCGCTTCCAGGATCACTCTACGCTGCTGGCGGCAGACAATGCGCACGGCACCGGCACGCCGAACACGACCTATCTCGATAACGCCCGCTACCAGTTGCTCGAACAGCGCGGCAACGGCGTCGCGGCGAAGATTCAACCAGACCGATCCGGATCATCAGCAGGCGTTCGACGCCACCTACTCGACCTGCGATCCAAGCGATCGCCAGTGGGAAATCCGCGCGAACGAACTCGACATGGATCATGTCGAAAACGAAGGCTATGCGCACGGCGCCACGATGGCATTTGCCGGGGTGCCGTTCTTCTGGCTGCCGTACATGAAGTTTCCGCTCGACAACGAGCGCGAGTCCGGTTTCCTGCTGCCTCACCTGGGCTACAGCGGGCGGCGCGGCCTCGTCGTCGGCATTCCGTACTACTTCAATCTCGCGCCGAACTACGACGCGACGCTCGAGCCACGCGAGGAGACCGAGCGCGGACCGATGCTCGGGGGCCAGTTTCGTTTCGTTTCCGCGTCGAGCAAGCTCGAGCTCGATTTCAACTACGTGCCGCACGACCAGGCAGCGGCCAGCGAGTACAGCGACTACGTTGCCACGAAGCCGCCGGGCACCTACGTGCCGACGATCCCGGACCAGCGCGACTTCCTGCGTCTGACCGACACGACCGCGTTCTCCCCGAACTGGGGCGTATCGGTCAACATCAATCACGTATCGGACCAGCACTACCTCACCGACTTCGGCAACAGCCTCATCACGACCGCGACGGCCCTGCTGCCATCGAGCGCCTACTTGAACGGACACGGCGACTGGTGGAGTGCGAGTTTCGGCGGCGATTCCTGGCAGGTGACCGATCCGACGTTATCGCCAGGCGTCGAGCCGTACCGGCGCCTGCCGCGCGCCACGTTCCTGGGCGAGCATGCACTGTTTGGCGGACTCGACGCCGGCATCAACGCCGAATATGCGAACTTCCAGAAAAACAACGCGGTGACCGGCGGCCGCCTCGACGTCTATCCGTACCTTGCGTTTCCGGTCGAAACCGCCGCGTACTTCATCCGCCCCGAACTCGGCGTGCGCTACACCGGCTACGACCTCAGTCACCTCGAAGACTACGTCTTCACGCAGCCGTCCGCGCAGCCGCTGACGAACTCTTCGCCGACACGCAGCACGGCGATCTTCAACCTCGATGCGGGCCTGACTTTCGAACGCGCGGCGCAGTATTTCGGCAACGAGTACACGCAGACGCTCGAACCGCGCCTGTACTACCTGTACGTGCCGTACCGCAACCAGAACGACCTGCCGATCCTCGACACGCAGTTGCCGACCTTCGATTTCCCGAGCCTGTTCCGCACCAACACGTTCGTAGGCGCCGACCGCCAAACCAATGCGAACAACCTTACCGCCGCGCTGACCACGCGCCTGATCGACAACGCCAGCGGCGATCAGCTACTCAGCGCAAGCATTGGCGAGATCCGCTATTTCACGACGCAGCACGTGCAGCTGCCAGGCTACCCGGAGCTCGACTACTCCGGCTCCGACTACGTCGGCGAACTGAACCTGCGCCTTAACGACCGCTGGGGTCTGCGCTGGGATCAGCAGTGGAACCCCAACACGCACCTGACCGACCTGTCCGGCGTCGGCATCGAGCGCCGCTTCGGCGCCGATGGCGTGCTCAACGTTTCGTACCGATTCCGCCGCAACTTCCTCGAGCAGATCGACAGCACCGCGCTCGTGCCGATCAACGACCGCTGGAGCCTGGTCGGGCGCTACTACTACTCGATCATGGATCGCCAGTTGCTCGAAGCCTTTGGCGGCGTCGAGTACGACAGCTGCTGCGTCGCCCTGCGCGCCCTCGTGCGCCATTATCGTCAACGTCGTCCGGCTCCAGCACGATGGACACGGCTGTGTTTCTTCGAACTCGAGTTCAAGGGCGTCGGTTCCACCGGCACACGGACCGAAAACTACCTGCGCCGTGCTATGCTGGGGTACCCGTAATAAGAGCCTGCGTGTCCGCGCGATTCCGCGGAAAGTGTCTGATTTTAATCGTCATTCCCGCGAAAGCGGGAATCCATGTTGATCTTATCGCCCGGATGCAAAGAGCCAAAAATGGATTCCCGCTTTCGCGGGAATGACGGCACGATTTGGGTGCCGGTTCAGAGTCCAATTGAATGCGGGCCGGAGCCTCGGATAACGCATTTCTTACCCGTAACCCCTATCATACTGGGTTGGCTGTGACGTCAAAGCGCGACATGCCCCTGTCGTCGACGCGCAGCATGCCCACCACCTTCGGAATCGTTTGCCGATGAACAAGCTCATCGCCGTTTTTTGTCTGACCCTCTCCATTTTCGGCTTTGCCTCGACCGTGCGCGCGCAAGCGCTGCCGGTCGATTCGCTCGACCGCATTGCCGCGATTGCCGAGGACGACGTGATCCTGCAAAGCGAGCTCGACCGCGCGGTCGGCAACGTGCTCAGCCAGTACCGCCAGAATCCGCAGCAGTTGCCGCCGCGCCAGGAACTCGAACGCCAGGTGCTCGAGCGCCTGATCCTGCTGCGCCTGCAGGTGCAGCGCGCCGGCAGCACCGGCATCCGCGTCACCGATTCCGACGTCGACCAGGCGATCCAGCGCGTGGCCGAAACCAACAAGATCGACGTGCGCCAGTTGCGCGCGTCGCTCGAGCACGAAGGCTTCAGCTACGACGAATACCGCAAGACGCTGAAGGAGCAGTTGCTGGTTCAGCGCCTGCGCCAGCGCGTCGTGCAGAACCAGGTGAACGTCACCGATTCGGAAGTCGACATCCTGCTCGGCAGCAACAGCCTGAAATCCGGCGAAGTGCACCTGGCGCATATCCTGATCAGCGTGCCCGAGGCCGCAAGCGCCGATCAGATCCAGATCGCGCGCGACAAGGCCGACAGCGTCAAGAAGCAGATCGACGGCGGCATGGATTTCTCGGCGGCGGCAATCCGCTTTTCGAATGCGCAGGACGCGCTCGACGGCGGCGATCTCGGCTGGCGCCGTTACGACGAAGTGCCCGAGACCTTCGCCAATCTCGCCGAAGGCATGCAGGCCGGCCAGGTTTCGCAGGTGCTGCGCGGGCCGAGCGGTTTCCACATCGTCAAGCTGATCGAGAAGCGCGCGAACGGACAAAAGCTCGTGACCGAGTACCACGCGCGGCACATCGAGATCAACGTCACCGAAGTCGTGGCCAGCGAAGACGCGCAGAAGACCGTGCGCGACATCCGCGCGCGCATCGTCGACGGCCATGAAGACTTCGCCAAGCTCGCCAAGGAGCATTCGCAGGATCCCAATTCGGCAAACGCCGGCGGCGACATGGGCTGGTTCCCGATCGACCAGTACGGCACGCGCGTCGCCGAAACGCTGGCGGCGATGAAGGACAACGACATCTCGCAGCCGTTCCAGACCGACGTCGGCTGGCACATCATCCAGCTGCTCGGATCGCGCCAGCAGGATCGCACCGACGAGGCCAAGCGCGAACAGGCGCGCGACGTGCTGCGCAACCGCAAGGCAGAAGACGAATACGAAAACTTCCTGCGTCAGATGCGCTCGGAGGCCTATACCTGCGCCAGCATCGCCGAATACGCGAGCCCGAGCCTGCCGCAGTGCGGCGCCGAAACGAACGAGAAAAAACCGGCGGCGCCGTAAGACCGGCGCGTCGTGAGCGCGGCGCTGCCACGGATCGCACTGACCGCTGGTGAACCCGCCGGCGTCGGGCCCGAGCTGGTCGCGGCGCTGGCGGCGACCGATCTGCAGGCCGATCTCGTCGCAATCGCCGATGCGAGCCTTCTGCGCCGCGCCGCGCAGCAGCGCGGCGTGGCTCTGCAACTAGAGACGTTCGATGGCTCGCCGCGGCAGCGGCGCGCGCCCGGCGCCCTGCGCTGCATCGATATCCCCCTGGCTGTGCCGGCCGTCGCCGGCAAGCTCGACGCAGGCAACGCGCGCTACGTGCTCGAGACGCTCGCTCGCGGCGCGGACGGCTGCGCTTCCCGCGAGTTCGACGCCATCGTCACCGGTCCGGTACAGAAAAGCATCATTGCCGATGCCGGCTTCGCATTCACCGGCCACACCGAATTCTTTGCCCGGCGCGCGGGCTGCGATGTCGTGATGCTGCTGACGGCGCCGACGGGCGCGCTTCGCGGTGGCGACGAAAATGCAGGCCTCGCTGAGCCTCCAGTCTCCGGCGGCGGCCGCTTCGGCGGCGATCTGCGCGTTGCACTGGCGACAACGCACTTGCCGTTGTCCGCCGTGCCGGCCGCGATCACCCAAGCCGGGCTGGTGCGCACGCTGCGCATCCTCTGCGACGATCTGATCGGGCGCTTCGGCATTGCCGCGCCGCGCGTTGCCGTGCTCGGACTGAATCCGCATGCCGGCGAAGGCGGCCATCTCGGGCGTGAGGAAATCGATACGATCATCCCGGCGATCGAACAGCTGCGCGCGGCCGGGTTCGATCTGGTCGGTCCGCTGCCGGCCGACACCGCGTTCCTGCCGTCGCAACTCGCGCGCTTCGACGCCGTGCTCGCGATGTATCACGATCAGGGACTGCCGGTGCTCAAGCACGCCGGCTTCGGTCACGCCGTCAACCTCACGCTCGGATTACCGTTCATCCGCACGTCGGTCGATCACGGCACCGCGCTGGATCTGGCCGGCACCGGCAAAGCCGACGCGTCGAGCCTCGAGGCCGCCACGCGGCTCGCGCTGAAACTCGCGACGCGCCGGCCAGTCTGACCCGCGCAAGTCGCTCAGGAACGAACGCCCAACTGCCGCTTGAGCGAGAACACCCGTACTGTATTCTCCGCAGCCTCGTTCTGGATACCGTGCAGGAGCTTTTGCCGCGTATCGTAGAAGCTCGCGCTGTCGGGTACGCGCTGCGAATTGCGCAAATGGACAAAAAATTCGGCGCCGCCGGTCCCCTTGGCTTCGAGCAGGTCGAAATGGGATAGTTCGAGCCGGCGCAACTCCAGCGCGAGCAGGCAGAACGAGCATGGCGTGAACGCCCAGCAGTGCGTGTCGACGTAGTCGTCGTCGCCACTCCCGCGCCGATCCCGCCACTCGGCAAAACTTTCTTCGAGCGCCCGGTTGGCTCTCACCGGTCCCGGATCCGCGCCCTGCTCGAATACGAACTTCGCGGCATCGCCGCCATAGGTCGCGTGCAGACTCTTGCTGAGAAAAACCTGTGCGAGGCGCGGCTTCGTGCGGTCTTCGAAGAATGCTTCGATGAAATCCGCGGTCGTCGAATGCGGCTTGAAATAGTCGAAGCAACCGCGCTTGTCCGGCACGGCCATCGACAGCACCCCGTCCGCCTTCAGCACGCGGCTGCAGCCCTGAAGGAATTTCACCGGATTGGGCAGATGCTCGAAATTGTGCGAGGAGACGATATAGTCGAACGTCCCGAGTTCCCCACGCGCCTCGACCAGGCGTTCGATATCGACCGCCGACCCGACGATTTCGACATCCTCGATGCGCTCGACCAGCGCATCGTCGACCTGCGGGTCATCCTTGGCGCGCTGGCGCAACGTCGCCGTGTCGAAGAAATCGAGCGTGAGACAGTTATACCCCTCGCTCTTCGGCACGATCGGCGAATGCCACGGCGCCACCTCGATGCCGCGCATCGCCTTCGTGATGTATTTCGTGATGTCCTGCTGACGGGTCATGGAGCCCTGCGTGCGATGTTTCGGCCGCGCCAGAAGGTCGACGGCGGTCCGGGCAGGAATTGTACAGCGAAGACCGCTGATCGAACCGCGCACCCGACCGAAGTCGGCGGGCACAAAGCAAATCGCATGATCACGATGACGGAACTTGCTTTGAAATCCGGCTTTGAACAAAGTCGAACGACGCAGAGCATCCCGGCTTGTGCCGGGACGAACGATGTTGCTATGGACGCCGTGGACTAGGACGCATTGCTGCAGGGCTTCGCCAGTACCGGAACCGCCGCTTGCGGGCGGGCGAATCCCGGAATCTTCTCGAAGATCAGCGCGACAGCGAACAACACCAGGCCGCAACCGATCGCGCTGGCCCAGGTCACCGCCTCTCCGAGGAACATCGCGCCCCAGAGCTGCGCGAACACCGGCACGATGAACGTCACCGTGACCGCGCGCTCGCTTCCGGCGTCGCGGATCAATCGATAGAA
Organism: uncultured Gammaproteobacteria bacterium; assembly: GCA_963766595.1. Taxonomy (GTDB): domain Bacteria; phylum Pseudomonadota; class Gammaproteobacteria; order Xanthomonadales; family Rhodanobacteraceae; genus Rudaea. The sequence continues at coordinate 336,500 of CAVYAZ010000017.1, read as the reverse complement.
CAGCGCGTACGCGACGCCGGTGCAAACGACGCCGAGCACGACCAGCGACCAGATCGCGCCTGCGGTCGGCGATTGTGTCGGCGGCGAGATTGCGATCCACGGCATCAGCGGCAACGCCGCGCCGATCTGCGCTCCGGCAGCAACGACGAGCGGGTCGACGGCTGCAAATCTTGCCTTCACCGTGCGCGCATTGAATGCGTAGCACACCGAAGCCAGCAGCGTGCCAGCGAACGCAGCGAGCGTCGTCCAGTTCAGCTCGACCGTTCCGAAGCGCACGAGCGTGACCACGCCTAGGATGCCGACGACGACGCCAGCCAGTTTAGACGCCGACGGACGCGTGCCCACCGACCAGCCGATCAGCACGGTGAACAACGGGACCGTCGCGTTCAACACGGCCGAGTAACCGGCCGGCAACGAATGCGCCGCGAACGCGAACAACAGAAAGGGAAAGCCCGAACCGATCAGGCCGACCAGCAGGTAATCGCGCCAGTGCGCGCGCCACTGCAGGCGCCGGCGAGTCGCGGCCAGCACGGCGATCAGGACCACCGCAGCCAGCACGATGCGCCCAACCGCCGTCGTGGCGACGCCGAGAACGGGCACCGTGATGCGCTGGAACAGGAACGAACTGCCCCAGATCATGCCGAGCAGCAGCAGTTGCGTGATGGTTGCGAAATTCATGACGACTCCGGTGGCGCTCGAAGCGCCGGAGTCCGCGGGACGGACTGCGGACTGCGAATGCCGAGCATGATAGCGCTGGCGCCCGGTGCGAAAAATCGGTATTTTCTTGCCCCAGGTGTGAGCGGAATTCACAGCTGGGCATTGCTGGAAGCGACCAGGGACTGTAACGTGTTTCGTTCGGGACCCTTGTGAGTCTCCAGCCGCGATTGCCCCCATCCGCCTTCGGCACCTTCCCCCGCTTCGCAGGGGAAGGAAAGCGCGGGGCATCAGTCTGGAATCCTTCCCCCGCTTGCGGGGGAAGGTGGCGGCAGCCGGATGGGGGCGCTCCACGCGAAAGCATAGACGCTACTGTTTCTTCAAACGTTACTGAAGCGCCTTTGTTTTTGGTGCGGCAGTTTCTCCAACATTTCTCGAAGGAGCGCAACCGATGAATCCGTGGCAACGCCTGCCGCCACTGCGCTCCTTCCGCGTGCTCGAGGCCGCCGTGCGCCATCAGAACTACACGCGGGCAGCCGACGAACTGCACCTGACCCACAGCGCCGTCAGCCACCAGATCCATGCGCTGGAAGCCAGTCTCGGCGTGCGCCTGTTCGAGCGATGCCGGCCGGCAGATGCGCGCGACCGAAACCGGTCGCCAGCTGGCGCTCGACGTGCGCGCGACGCTCGATTCGCTCGCCACGGCAGTCGAACGCGTGCGCGGCGGCGACAGCAATTCGATCACGGTCAGCGTGCTGCCCTCGTTCGCCGCAGCCTGGCTGGTCGCGCGACTCGGCAGTTTCCTCGAGCAGCATCCGAACATCGAGTTGCGGCTGGAGAGCACGACCGCGCTGGCCGATTTCCGCAACGACGGCGTCGATGTGGCGATCCGCTACGGCAGCGGCAACTACGAAGGCTTCGAGTCGATCAAGCTGTTCGACGACGAACTGTTCCCGTCGATGAGTCCGAAGCTGGCGCGCAGCGCGCGCGTGCGCGTGCCGGCCGACCTGGCGCGTGTCCCGTTGCTGCGCATTCGCACGCACTCGTGGGCGCCGTGGTTCGCGGCGGCCGGCGTCGACCTGCCGGAGCCGCGCAAGGGCTCGGTGTTCAACGATTCCGAACTCGCGCTGCAGGCGGCGATGCAGGGCCAGGGTGTCGTGCTCGCGCGCGGCTCGCTCGCGGCGACGAAACTGCGCGCCGGGTTGCTCGTTGCGCCGTTCAAGCAGCGCATTCCGTCGCCGCAGACCTGCTACCTGGTTTATCCACCGCATCACGGCGACAAGCCCTCGGTGCGCGTTGTTCCGCGACTGGCTGGTCGAGGAACTTCGGGTTGCGCCACCGGCATACGGCGGTAAACCGAAATGAGCGGCGGCCATGACTTCGGACCGCAGCACGCGCACATCCCGCGCAAGCGCTTCGGCCAGCACTTCCTGCACGACCAGGGCATCCTGCGCCGCATCGTCGAGGCGATCGCGCCGAAACCCGACGACCGCATCGTCGAGATCGGCCCCGGCGAAGGCGCGCTGACGCTGCCGCTGCTGCGCGCTGCCGGCCACATGACCGCGATCGAGCTCGACCGCGACCTGATCGAATCGCTCGCCGCGCGCGCGCGCGACATCGGCGCCCTCAACATCATCAGCGCCGACGTGCTGACAGTCGATTTCGGCAACCTCGCCGCTGATACGCAACTGCGCGTGGTCGGCAACCTGCCCTACAATATTTCCACTCCTATACTTTTTCACTGCCTCGACCACGCCGCGTCGATCCGCGACATGCACTTCATGTTGCAGAAGGAAGTCGTCGACCGCATGGCCGCGCCGCCCGGCAGCAAGACCTACGGCCGGCTCAGCGTGATGCTGCAATTGCGCTGTACGGTCGAACCGCTGTTCAGGGTGCCGCCCGGCGCGTTCCGTCCGCCGCCGAAGGTCGACTCGGCGATCGTGCGCCTGACGCCGCTGCCCGCGCATCTGCTGCCCGACGCGGATGCGAAACTGATCGAGCGCCTCGTCCGCGCCGCATTCGGCCAGCGGCGCAAGACCCTGGGCAATGCGCTGCGCGACCTGGCGACAGCCAGGCAGATCGACGCTGCCGGCATCGATCCGCGCGCGCGCGCCGAACAGCTCGCGCCGTCGGCCTTCGTCGCGCTGGCGCGGCACCTTCTGCCGTCCTAGGCATGCCGCGCGGTCCCGGCAGTGGCGCGGCAGCGCCAGCGCGGAACAGTCCCGGCACACGCGATTCACTTCCGGTCGCTTGCCGGATTGCGCCGTGTACCGGAGAATCGCGTCATGGCTGACAATAATCCCCACGAGATCACCGTCGCAGTTCAGACGCGCTTCCTGTCCGAGCAATCGGCGCCGGATGCCGGCCGCTTCGTGTTTGCGTACACGATCCGCATTGCCAACGCCGGCAGCGTTGCGGCGCGGCTGATTTCGCGCCACTGGATCATCACCGACGCCAATGGCAAGGTCGAGGAAGTCCGCGGCGACGGCGTCGTCGGCGAACAACCGTGGCTGCGGCCCGGCGAGGACTTCCACTACACCTCGGGCGCGGTGCTCGAAACGCCGGTCGGGACGATGCGCGGCAGTTACCACATGCTCGCCGACGACGGCAGCCACTTCGACGCCAACATTCCCCAGTTCACGTTGTCGGTGCCGCGCACGGTGCACTGATGGCAACTTATGCCATCGGCGACATCCAGGGCTGTTACGACGAACTGCAGCAGTTGCTGGAGAAGATCCGGTTCGATCCCGCGCGCGACACGTTGTGGTTTTGCGGCGACCTGGTCAACCGCGGCGGCCAGTCGCTGGCCGTGCTGCGGCTCGTGCACTCGTTCGGCGAGCGCGCGATCACCGTGCTCGGCAACCACGACTTGAGCCTGCTCGCCGTGGCCGAGCGCGACGAGGCCGACCAGGGCAAGGTCAACCAGGAGCTGCGCGAGGTCCTGTTCGCGCCCGATCGCGACCTGCTGCTCGACTGGCTGCGCGCGCGGCCGTTGCTGCACATCGACCGCGATCTGAATTTCATGCTCGTGCACGCCGGCCTCGCGCCGCGCTGGACGATCGAAGGCGCCGAGCGCGCAGCGCGCGAAGTCGAACAGCGGCTGCGCAGCGAACACTCCCGGCGTCTGCTCAAGGCCATGTTCGGCAACAAGCCCGACCTGTGGAGCCCGCGCCTGCAGGGCATCGAGCGACTGCGCGCCTCGATCAACGTGCTGACCCGCATGCGCTACTGCGACGCGCGCGGCCGCATCGCCTATAACGAGAAAGGCGCGCCGGGCACGCAGAAGCCCGGCCTGTATCCGTGGTTCGAAGTGCCGGGACAGAAAGCAGCGCGACATCCGCATCGTCTGCGGGCACTGGTCGACGCTCGGCCGCTTCCAGGGCATGGGCGTTTACGCGATCGACGGCGGCTGCGTCTGGGGCGGCGAGCTGATTGCACTGCGCCTGGACCGCGAAGAGCCGGAATTCATCGCGATCAAGTCGAAGCGGCCGACGCCTGGTGGGAAGTTCGTTGAATAGGGGCTAGGGGCGAGGGGCGAGGGGTGTGACTTGGGAACTGGCTGCGGCGCCCGTTAGTTGTCGTCCTTCCCGCGAACGCGGGAATCCATGTTGCCCTGCTTCTTCTCATAATCCACAAATGTAAACGGATACTCGTGGCGCGCGTCGGCCGCATGCGCAATGCGCTCGATCTCGATCCACTCGTCCGATTCGAAGCGCGGAAAGAACGCATCGGGATTCTCTGCCACTGTGTCGATCCAGGTCAGATGCAGGTGCGTGGCGACTGGCAGCGCCAGTGCGTAGACCTCGCCGCCGCCAATCACAGCCAGTTCCTCGCCTTGTGCCAGGTCGACTGCGGCTGCGATCGACGCGACGGCTTCCTGTCCGGCGAATGGCGTGGAAGTACTTCGGGTCAGCACGAGGTTGCGGCGGCCCGGAAGCGGCCGGCCGATTGCCAGCGCCGTCTTGCGTCCCATCAGCACGGGTTTGCCGAGCGTAAGCTGCTTGAAACGCTTCAGATCGTCCGGCAGATGCCACGGCATGACGCCGCAGCGGCCTATCGCGAAATTCCGGTCGAGCGCGGCGATCAGGCTCAGCGTCACTTGCTTCAGTGTCGCCCGCGCATGCCGTCGATGCTGCCAGGCCCCGGCGCCGGCAGCGGCGATAAAGCAGGAAGACGAAGCAGAACAGCACGGCCGATTCGCCGCCGTTGAGAATCGGCGACAGGATCGATCCCTGCGCGGCATGCACCATGAAGTAGGCGACAGCCATCTCGCCGGACAACAGGAACGCGGCCGGACGCGTCCACAATCCGATCAACACGAGCAGGCCGCCGACAAGTTCGATGACGCCTGCCACGCCGAACAGCGAGAACAGTTTCACACCTGCAAGGGCGGCAACGTGTGGCACCCCGAAGAACTTCGCCGTCGCATGCTGCAGGAAGAGAAAGGCAACGACGATGCGCAGCAACGCCAGCGCATACGGTGTGTACTGTGCGAATCGCGATCCGCCGCCGTAGCTGCTACTGGATGCCGTGATTAGCATGACCTTCTCCGCGAGAGTGGCGCGTATAGTATGCATGGCTTGCGCCGGCGCGGTCGAACAACGGATGCGCGCGGATGCATCCCGTTTGCTCAGCCCGATACCCGGAACAGCCGATTTTTCCACCACTGCGATTCGCCTTCCTTGCATTGGAAAACGGTCAGGCGGACGTCCGAGGTCGCGGCCGGGTGTCGAAACTCGAGGCGCGCGTGATACCAACCGCGACGCAGTGGCACGACGTAGGCCTTTTCACGGCGCGCATGTGCAGCGTCGACGTCGATCAGTGCCGTGCCCGAGAGTGACAGGCGTGCCTGGTCGGTCGACTCGACGAGCAGGACGTAATAGCCGTCCTCCGGCACCTCGAGATCCCGTTCGACGGCGCCGGCAAAGTCGTCGCGGCCTGCCTGGGCGAGATCCATGCTGCGATCGATGTCGCCCGAGCGGAAGGGCTTGCTCCGTTCCACGCGCGGCCACGCTGATGCGGCGTAGAGCGCGTAGTGCCAGGCCTTTTCCATGCCAACGGCTGCGCCCTTCCGCGGAGGCAGCGCCGCGCCGCTTCGCAGATGCTGTGGTATCACGCGATCGAACGTTCCCCGGTTCGACAGCAACTTGATCGTCGTCTTTTCCGGATCCGAAATTGCGATCGTTTCGCCGACCTTCGGCGACGAGGCATCGGGCACCGAACCGTCGGTCGTGTAGTGAATGTCGAGGCGCTCATTGCCGACATGCACGACCATCGGGTTGCCCTTGATCAGGATGCCTTCGCTTGGAATCAGTTCGATCGGATCAGTCGTGTAGCCCTGGTAGGCGAACTTGAGCGCATCGTAAGTCGCCTTGAGCTTCAGCGAATCGTGGGTTTCATCCGGATACGCCGTGAGTTTCCAGTGCAGATCAGCCGGCGCCTTGCGCTGAAAGATCGGCTCGATGGTTGCCAAGCCCATGCCTTCGAACGCCAGACCGCTGCGGCCGGCGATATAGATCGCCTTGCCTTTGGCCGGCGTCGCGCCGAGCTTGCTCTCGATCACTGCGTCGAGGACATGATTGTCCCAAGACATGGCCGGATCCAGGATCAGGTAGCCGTCGAACAAAGCCGGCTCGTTCAACAGCGCGTAGATGAGAAACAGTCCGCCGAAGGAGTGGCCGTGGATCAGGTTCGTTCCATTGGCCGGATAGTGCTGATTGACGTACGGAACGAGCTCGGATTTCAGGAATGACAGGAACGCGGCGGCGCCGCCGGAGCGCGACTGATCCGCAACGACCGTCGGCGTCAAATCGTGGTCGCGGCTATTGATGCCCTTCTCGTCGAAGAAATTCGGCACGCTCACGACGATGACCGGCGGCATGAAACCGACCTGGCGCATGAACGTGACCACATCGACGACGATCTTGGCGTTCCAATCGCCATCGAGGACGTAGATCGTTTCGTAACGCTGCGTTGCGTCCTTGGCCGATTCCTGCGGCAAGTAGACTTCGATCGTCCGCTTTTGGCCCAGCACACTCGAGTCGAAAGAATCGGCTTTCGCCGGAAGCAACTCGGCTTGGGCACTGCACGCCGCCAGTATCGCGGCCAGCGCGAACAATCGAATGAGAAAACAGGCTGCGCGCATGATTTACCTTCGGCGGCCAATTGTCGTTGGATGCATGATTGCGCGGCGTGGTTGAAAAGCCGACTGCACGTCGATGCGAGGGATCGGACTGTTGCGGTGGTCCATGATGTTGTCGGCGCGCGCTTCCGCTGTCATCATGCCATCGTCGGCCGCTGCAGGGGGAATCCGGTCATGCCCAAAAGTCGGCGCCTGGTGCTGGTGGGCGGCGTGTTGATCGCCCTGGCAATCGCGTTCTTCCTGTTCTTCCTGTCGATCGCGTCGAAATCCAACAATCCGGGCGAACTGATGCGCGTCGTTGGCACGGTTTCCGGAGTCGTCGCCGGCATCGGCATCGCGATGATCGTGTTCGGAAAGATCGGCAAGACCAGCTAGGGCGAACAGCCCAGGCCTCCACCTTACGGACGTGCCGCGAACGCCTCGTCGAACAGCTTGCGCAGCTTGGCGTGCGCGGGCCCGATCGCCTGCACGACCTCATTGGCCCAATCAAAATAATCGCGGCGGCGGCGCAATGGCCAGCCGATCGGCGGGGAATTGGCGACGTCGCGCAGGTTCACGGTCTTGTCGGCGAGCTTGACGAGCTTCGCGGCGTGAGTCAGATGCTTCGCGTGGTCGACCTGGGCGCGCTTGCGTTCGGCTTTGGTAGCGCCTTGTCGTCACTGACTTCCTCGACTATCTGCAGCACGCGCGCGCCGAAATGCTGCTCGATCTCGGCGGCACGCTCGGCGCGTTCTGGCGGATTTCGCGCGCAGTCCTCGATCACGTCGTGCAGCAGCGCGGCACACAGCACGTCGGCATCGGTGATATGCGCCTCGACGGCGAGCACATGAAGCAGGCTGATCGGGTGATTGATGTACGGGTCCTGCTCCTCGTTCTTGCGCCGCTGGTTGCGATGACAGTGGGCGGCGTAATGGAGCGCGGCGGCGAGGCGTTGCAGGTCGGTCGGCAGCGTTTCCATGTCGATATCGAAAAATGGTCAGGCTGTTCGCACAGTTCAGCCCGAAGACAATTTGACCGCTTTCGCGGCCGCGGGAGTGCCACTTGTCGTGCCGATGATCCAACGCTGCGGCACGCAGGTAGCGGCGCTGGCGCACCAGCCCCCGTCCGTGCGCGCTTGCGCCGCTATTTCCGGTCGATCTGGATGTTCTCCTTGGTCCCGCTATTGGATACGGAAATCATGACGCCCAATCCGATCAGGATGACGACACCGATCACGGTCCACGTCGTGCCGATGTTGGCAAGGATACCCAGCTTCCACAGTGCAGCCAGAACGCCGCCAATCAGTATGACGAACCCCACCAGATACATGCCTGCCCATTTCATGCTGACCTCCTCCTGTTGCGACATGCCCCACTGGAAAAGCCATGCAGGACGGATTCACATCTGTTCGTTCAGAATAGCCCCGTTTTCATGAACGGCGACTATCGGCCTGGCCGAAGGACGCGTCCGACTGTTGCAGTCGTCCTTCGTCGCAGGCAGTTTGCGTCCGGTCGTCTGCGGAGATCGCGATATTATTTCCCCTCTTTGCTCGGACATGCCGCGCCTGTGAACACAAGCGTCACAAACGATATCGCACCGAACTACGACGTCCGCTCGATCAGGCTGCACTGGGCCACGGCGTCGCTTGTCGTGGCGCTGTGGTGCCTGGGCGAGACGGTCGATTGGTTTCCGAAGGGAAACATCCGCATTGGCGCGCGCAGCCTGCATATATGCCTGGGTGTCACGTTGGGATCCTTGCTTTGCTATCGCCTGTGGTGGCGGCTTGGCGCCCGCGCCGTCCGGCTCGCTCCGGTCGGAGCGGGAATCATCCGGGCGCTGGCGACCCTGGTCCACTTCGCGCTCTACGCGATGTTGCTCGCTACGGTCGCGCTCGGGCTGGCCAACGCCTGGGTTCGCGGCGATACCTTGTTCAACCTGATCACGATTCCCGCTTTCGATCCTGGCAACAAGGCACTGCGTGCGCAAGTCGAAGATTTGCACGCGCTGTCTGCGAATATCCTGGTCTGCCTCGCAGGTTTCCATGCCGCGATGGGCCTTGCGCATCATTTCGTCTGGAAGGACGACGTGCTTCGCCGCATGCTGCCGGCACGCCGCTGAGTACCCGGCTTCGGTTTTGAATGGCCGTCGTTTCGCTCAGACCGCGATCGGCGCCTTGATCGACGGATGCGACTTGTAGCCTTCGATCGCGATGTCGTCGAAGCGGAAGTCGAAGATCGAGCGCACATCGGGATTGAGTTTCAGGCGCGGCAGAAGCAGCGGTTCTCGTGCGAGCTGTTCGCGCGCCTGCTCGAGATGATTCTTGTACAAATGCGCATCGCCTAGCGACAGGATGAAATCGCCCGGCGTCAATCCGCAGACCTGCGCAACCATCTGCGTCAGCAGCGCGTAGCTGGCGATGTTGAACGGCACGCCGAGGAAGATGTCGGCCGAGCGCTGGTACATCTGGCACGAAAGGCGCCCGTTGGCGACATGGAACTGGAACAGTGCATGACAAGGCTGCAGCGCCATCTTCGGCAGGTCGCCGACGTTCCACGCGCTGACGATCAGCCGGCGTGAATCCGGATTGCGCTTGATCTCATCGATCACCGCGCTGATCTGGTCGATCGTGCGACCGTCGGCCGCATTCCAGGCGCGCCATTGCCTGCCGTACACCGGACCGAGTTCGCCGTTCGCATCGGCCCACTCGTCCCAGATCGATACGCCGTGCTCCTTGAGGTAGGCGATGTTCGTCTCGCCGCGCAGGAACCACAGCAATTCGTGGACGATCGATTTCAGGTGCAGTTTCTTCGTCGTGACGAGCGGAAAGCCGTTGGCCAGGTCGAAGCGGCTTTGCCAGCCGAACACCGACAGCGTGCCGGTTCCGGTACGATCGGCCTTGTCGGCACCGTGGTCGAGGACGTGCTGGAGGAGTTCGAGGTATTGCTTCATCTTGAGGGCTGAGGGCTGAGGGCTCGAGGTACTGAACCTGCCGTCATTCCCGCGAAAGCGGGAATCCGTTGTGATTTCCGTTTCACGATCAAGATGGATTCCGGGTTCCGCCTGCGGCGGCCCCAGAATGACGACTTGTTGAGTCAGGCAATCGGCGCTCTGCGGGATGCCCAGAGCAATCCGATGCCGACGACGATCAACGGCATCGACAGAATCTGTCCCATCGTCAACCAGTCGAACGCGACGAAGCCGAGTTGCACGTCGGGCTCACGCACGAACTCGACGCCAAAGCGGAAAAGCCCGTACAGCAGGGCAAACAGTCCCGACACGGCATAGCGCGGTCGCGGCTTGCGCGAGTAGAACCAGAGCACGGCGAACAGCACGACGCCCTCGAGCGCAAATTCAAACAGCTGCGACGGGTACCGCGCCTCATGGTTGAGTTGGCCGTCGAGATACATGCGATACAGTTCGTCGCGCGACTTGCCCAGGTTGTCGAGTGCGCGCGGGAAGATCATGCCCCAGGCCATATCGGTACGCCGGCCCCACAACTCGCCGCCGATGAAATTGCCCATGCGGCCGAGGCCAAGACCGATCGGCACCAGCGGCGCGACAAAATCGATCGTGTCGAAAAAGTGGATTTTGTTGCGCCGCGACCAGATCCAGCCAGCCGCGAGAACGCCGAGCAGACCGCCATGGAACGACATGCCGCCTTCCCATACGCGGAACAGCGCCAACGGATCGTGCAGCATCCAGCCGGGCGAAACATAGAAGAGCATGTAGCCGACGCGCCCGCCGACGATCACGCCGAGCATCACGTAGAACGCCAGATCGGAAAACGCCTCGTGGGTTGCCGCGAGCCGGCCCTGGTTACGGCGATACTCGCCGAGATACCAGGCGCCGAGGAATGCGAGCAGGTACATGATGCCGTACCAGTGCACGGCGAGCGGACCGATCGAAAATGCGATCGGGTTGATGTCGTGGAAATAGGGCATCCGGACGAAATCTGGGCAGGCGGAACGGGGCTATTGTCGCAGATGCGGACGACTAGGGACTAGGGACGGGAAGAGGGGCGAGGGACTAGGGACTAGGGACTAGGGATGTATGCTCGCGGCGGATGAAAGCACAATTGACCAACGTAACGCCAAGTTGAGTCAACAAACCTCGCCCACGTCCCTCGTCCCTGCTCTCAACTAGGCAACACCCGGCAAATAAACCCCTTCAGATAATCCGTCTCCGGAATCGCCGGATGCACCGGATGGTCCGGCGCCTGTTGCAGTTGCGCCAGAACCTGCACGCTGCGGTCGAGGTGGCGCGCGGCCTGCTGCACGGTGTCGAGCAGCGCGGCGCGCGGCATGTGGTACGAGCATGAGCAGGTGATCAGAATTCCGTCGCGCGACAGGACCTGCATCGCCATCTCGTTGATGCGGCGATAGGCGATGCGTCCTTCGCTGAAATCCTTCTTGCGCTTGACGAAGGCCGGGGGATCGAGGATCACGACGTCGAAGCGCTCGCGCGCCTCGCGCAGCGCCTTCAGATGATCGAACGCGTCAGCCTTGGTCGCGGTGACGCGGTCGCCCAGCCCGTTGCCGTGCGCGTTGCGCGTGATTGCTTCGACGGCGCTGGCCGACGCATCGACGCAGACGACTTCGCGCGCGCCGGCCGCTGCCGCGCGCAAACCCCATGCGCCGAGATAGCTGAACATATCGAGTACGCGCATGTCGCGCACGTAGGGCGCCAGCAGGTCGCGGTTCGCGCGCTGATCGTAGAACCAGCCGGTCTTCTGCCCGCCGATCGGGTCGATCTGGAACTCCAGACCGCCTTCGCGCGCGACGACCGGCGCCGTCAGTTCGCCGTAACCGATGTCGGCGTACTCCGGCAGCTGTTCGAGCGCGCGAAAACCGCCATCGTTCTTCCAGACGATTGCCGCAGGCTTGATGACCTTGACGACGGCCGCGGAAATGTCGTCCTTGAGCCGCTCCATGCCCGTGGTCGTCGTTTGCGCCACGACGACGTCGCCGTAACGGTCCAGGGTCAGGCCCGGCAAAGCGTCGGATTCGCCGAACACGAGGCGATAGTAGGGCTCGGCGTACAAGCGTTCGCGCAGCGAGAGCGCGACCTTCAATTTGTGCACGAGCAGCGAGCGGTCGAGCGCGTGCTCTATGTTGCGGTTGACGAGCCGGGCCGCGATCAGCGAGGCGGGATTCACATAGCCCAGACCGAGCGGCTTGCCGTGCGCGTCGACGATGACGCAAATTTCCCCGGGCTCGAACGAGGTCAGCGGGGACCTCTGCACATCGACCTCGTTCGAGAAGACCCACATGTGCCCGGCGCGCAGGCGCGCGTCTTCGTTGCGCTTCAGGTACAGGGCCGGATAGGCCACTTCATTCGACATGAGGATTTTCCGAGCCAGATGGCGTCTTGCCGATGGTACGGCATGCGCAGAACCCGCGCACCGTAGGGTGGGCCTTGGCCCACCGCACGTTCTGCGTCTTCAAACAGAGAACAGTGAGCCAAGGCCCACCCTACGCGGTGGAGATCGGCCGGCAAGTTTCTCGGCACGGGCTCGCCCGGTGCGTTAACCTTGCCGGATGTCGAACCGCCTCGCCGCCGAAGCCAGTCCATACCTGCGCCAGCACGCCGACAATCCGGTCGACTGGTGGCCGTGGTCCGATGCTGCGCTTGCCGACGCGCGCGCCAAAGACAAGCCGATCCTGCTGTCGATCGGTTACAGCGCCTGTCATTGGTGTCACGTCATGGCGCACGAGAGCTTCGAGGACGCGGCCACCGCGAGCGTGATGAACGACCTGTTCGTCAACATCAAGGTCGATCGCGAGGAACGGCCGGATCTCGACAAGATCTATCAGCTTTCGCATCAGGCGCTGACGCAACGCGGCGGCGGCTGGCCGTTGACCGTATTCCTCGCGCCGGACGATCTCGTGCCGTTCTACGCGGGCACGTATTTTCCGAAGGAGGCGCGCTATGGCATGCCGCCCTTCAGCTACGTGCTCGAGCAGGTGCGCGGCTTCTGGGACTCACGCCGCGCCGACGTGCGCGCGCAGACGACCGCACTGCACGAATTTCTTCAAGGCTACGATCGCGCCGACGACCGTACGTCGGCCAATCTGAGCGATGCGCCGATCCGAGCCGCCGTTGCGCGCATCGAAGCGAGCTTCGATCCCGTCCATGGCGGTCACCGCGGTGCGCCGAAATTTCCCCATTGTCCGGAAATGGAATTGCTCCTCGACCTGCCTGACCGGCGAGCGAACGCCGAGAGCAATGCTCCTGATCTTGCCTCGCCCCTCGCCCCTCGTCCCTCGCCCCTGCTCATCGTCGAACTGACGTTGAAGCGCATGGCCGCCGGCGGCATTCACGACCAGATCGGCGGGGGTTTCTGCCGCTACAGTGTCGACGAGCGCTGGGAGATTCCGCACTTCGAGAAGATGCTGTACGACAACGCGCAGTTGCTGCCGCTGTATGCGCGAGCCGCACGAAAGTTTGGCGACGACGGCTATGCCGGTGCGGCACGCGAACTGCTCGCCTGGTTGATCCGCGAAATGACGGCGCACTCGACCCAAGGATCCGGTGGCGCCTTCTACACGGCGCTCGATGCCGACTCCGAACACGAGGAAGGCAAGTTCTACGTCTGGCAGCGCGCTGAGGTCCGCGCGCTGCTGACCGAACCGGAATTCGCCGCCGCCGCACCGTATTTCGGTTTCGACCGGCCGCCAAACTTCGAGCAGGCGGCATGGAATCCGATCGTCGCCCACTCCATCGAGCACGTGGCCACGTCACTCGCAGCCGAGCCGGCCGAAGTGCGGTCCCGCATCCGGGCCGCGCGGCAAAAGCTGTTCGCCGCCCGCTCCATGCGCGTTCGCCCGGGCCTCGACGACAAGATCCTGACCTCGTGCAACGCATTGATGATCGGCGGCATCGCACGGGCCGCGCGTTACCTCGATGCCGCGCCGTTGATCGGGCTGGCCGACAACGCGCTCGACTTCTTGCACAAGGCTGCGTGGCGCGACGGCCGCCTCTATGCGAAGGCTGGTGACGATTCGGCCAGGTTCCCGGCCTATCTCGACGACTACGCGTTCCTGCTCGATGCGTTGCTGGAGTGCCTGCAGTGCCGCTGGAGCGATCGCGACATCGCCTGGGCGATCCAGATCGCCGACGCCCTGCTCGCACGCTTCGAAGATCGCGAGCATGGCGGCTTCTACTTCACGGCGCACGATCACGAACGCCTGCCGCAGCGGCCGAAGCCGTGGACCGACGAATCGGTGCCGTGCGGCAACGGCGTCGCCGCGCGCGCGTTGCTCCGCCTCGGCCACCTTATCGGCGAAACGCGTTACCTGGATTCCGCCGAACGCACGCTGCGCGCGGCGAATTCCACAATGCAGCAAATGCCACAGGCCTGCGCCAGCCTGCTGCGCGCATTGCACGATTTTTTGCAACCGCGAACGCATGTCGTGATCCGCTTCGCAGGCGATGCTGAGGAAACGGCTTGGCGCGCAGTACCCGACGCTGCCGGCCGGGATCGCGTCGAACGCTACTTCATTCCGGAACCGGCAGCCGACTTGCCCGGGACGCTGGCAGCGCAGACACATGCCGCCGGTGGCGTGGCGTACGTCTGCCGGGGCACGAGCTGCCTGCCGCCGGTCCGAACCACCGGGGATCTTGCGGCAACGTTTGCAGGGAATGCCTAGAGAACGACCGGCGCATCGGCCAGTTCGTTGCGGGTCGAGCCGTCGTCGGGAAAGTGCCGGGCGAGGATATCGCTGACCGCATTGACGCCCTCGATCACGCCGCGCTCGTAGCCGCCGGCGGCGAAACACTCGCGCATGCGGTCGCAGATCCGCTGCCACTCCTGCTGGCCGACGCGCGCGGCGATGCCGCGGTCGGCGATGATTTCGATCGCGCGTTCGGCGACGAGCACATAGATCAGCACGCCGCTGTTGTGCTCGGTGTCCCAGACGCGCAGTTGCGCGAACACCTCGTGCGCGCGCTCGCGCACGCTGCGTCCGCGCGCGAGGTCGCGCAACGGCATCGCCTGCTCGATCGCAAAGCAGACCTCGCCGCGGTGGCGTTTTTCGCCTTCGGCGATCGCATGGTGGATCGCGTCGAGCGTCGCCTGCGGAAACAGGCGGCGTACGCCTGCGCCCGCGGCAAGATGTCTGATCCAACGCATAGGTATCTCCTACCAGCTCCCCGATGCACCGCCGCCGCCGGACGATCCGCCGCCGCCGCTGAAACCGCCGCCGCCACCGCCCGAACCGCCGGACGACGCGCCGCCTGTGAGCCCGGATAAAAGCATTCCGATCGTGAGATCGAAGATGAATCCGGGGACGTCCCTCCACTTCATGCCGCCCGCCCAAACTTTCGATGCGCCATTCGGCGCGATGCTCCAGCCGAGCCAGCCGGTGATGACGGCGGCGAGCGCGAAGGGAGCCGAGCCGTTCCCGAACACCGTCGCCGTGACGGAAGGTCCGTCGCCGGGGCCCTGGCTCGCGCCCCACCAGAGCAGGCCTGCGATCATCGATGGTCCCGCGAGCAGCCCGACCGCGCGCCTGGCGGAGATCGGAATCACGCGGATCGGAAAGAAGTTGAACACGCACTTCAAGGTTGCGGCGAGGAGGAAGCCGAACATCAGGCTCGCAAACAACGTAACGTATAACACCGCCCACCAGGGCGCAGGTGCCTCTTGCGAATCCGCCGCGCGGGTTCCTTCGAGCGGAGCCGGCAGCGACTCGCCGTCGATGAGCGTGGCCAGCGTCGACGTGGCGTCGTGAATCCCCGCGTAGTAGTCACCCTCGCGAAACTTCGGTGCGATGTATTCGCGGATGATGCGCGCCGACGCGGCGTCGGGGATCGCGCCTTCCAATCCGTAGCCGACTTCGATCCGCACCTTGCGGTCGTTCTTGACGACGATCAGAAGAACGCCATCGTCGACCCCTTTGCGCCCGAGCTTCCAGCGTTCGAATACTTGCGTGGCAAACGTTTCGATGTCGTCGCCCGTGCCCTGGGCGCCGGTTGGCGGCGCGAGCGTGGCGACCATCAGGACGGCGATCTGCGCGCCTTTGCGCGATTCGAGCGCAGCCAGTTCGCCGTCGAGAGCCGCGATCTGATCGGTAGTCAGCGTTGCGGTCAGATCGGTGATGCGCGCATGCAACTCGGGAATCGGCGTCTGCGTTGCTGCGGCCGTGTACAGGCTGCAACCGATGAGCAGCAACACGGTAGACAGCGTACGGCGCGCCATGTCCGGCGACGGCCACGCGCATGCCGGGGCGATGTTCACCTCACCAGCTCCCCGAAGCGCCGCCGCCGGAAAACCCGCCACCGCCGCCGCTGAATCCGCCGCCACCGCCGCCGCTCCAGCTGCCACCACCGCCGCCAAATCCGCCGCCGCCGAATCCTCCCCAGCCGCCGCGCCGGGCAAAGCCGCCGCCACCGCCACCGCCGAGCACGCCGAGCAGTGCGCCGAACAGGCCGCAAACGACCGCCAATGCGAGAACACCGCCGAAAAACATCGCGACGGCGCCCGAGGCGAGGCCGACGATGCCGGCGCGCGGTGCGGCCGGCAGGCCGCCGAACATGGCGCGCAACCAGATCGCAACGAACAGCACCGTCGTGATCGTGTTGAATACGTCGCTCGTGCCGGGCTTCCTGCGCTCCTCGGCGAGAGGCGGCGGCAACGATTCGCCATCGATCAACTTCGTCATCGCGTCGGTCGCATCGACGATGCCGCCGTAGAAATCGCCGGCGCGGAATTTCGGCGTGACGTATTCACGAATGATGCGGGCCGATGCGGCATCAGGGATCGCGCCCTCAAGGCCGCGGCCAACCTCGATGCGCACGCGGTGATCGTTTTTTGCAACGATCAGCAACGCCCCGTCGTCGACATTCTTGCGGCCGAGCTTCCACGCATCAACGACGCGGATCGAATACTGCTCGATCTCCTCGGGCTTGACCGACGGCACCATCAGCACGGCGAGCTGCGCGCCTTTGCGCTGTTCGAGCGAGGCCAGACTGCTTTCGAGCGTCTGCTTCTGCCCTGCGTCCAGCGTGCCGGTGGTATCCGTGACGCGCGCGGTCAGCGCCGGAATCGGCTCAAGGTCGGCACCGAACAACTCGACCGCGTAGGAGAACGCAATCAGCGCCAAAGCGCCAAAAGCATTCTTGATGCGGATAGACGCGGGTTGACGCGGAAAACAGCGAATCTACGGAAAAAATCCGCGTTCATCCGCGTTTATCCGCGTCCGATGCTCCAGATCTGCCGTCAGTGCGCCGGCGGCTGCGCCGGAGCCGGTGCGGGCTTGTTGAAGTCCACCGTGGGCGGAGTCGAGATCGCCTTTTCATTTTCGACCGAAAAGTTCGCCTTGGTCTTGTAGCCGAACATCTTCGCGGTCAGGTTCTGCGGGAAGCTGCGCACGAACGTGTTGTAGTCCTGAATCGAGGTCACGTAGCGATTGCGCGCGACGGTGATGCGGTTTTCCGTGCCCTCGAGCTGGGCCTGAAGGTTCTGGAACAGGCCGTCGGCCTTGAGGTTCGGATAGTTCTCGGACACGGCCATCAGGCGCGACAGCGCGCTCGACAGTTCGCCCTGTGCGGCCTGGAACTGCTTGACCTTGGCTTCGTCGCTCAAGTCGTCGACGGTCAGCTGGACCTTGCCGACCGATGCGCGTGCTTCGGTCACCTTGGTCAGCACCTCTTCCTCGTGCTGCGCATAGCCCTTGACCGTGGCGACGAGGTTCGGGACCAGATCGGCGCGGCGCTGGTATTGATTCAGCACTTCGGACCACGCGGCGGTCACCGCTTCGTCCTTGGACTGGATCGAGTTGTAGCCGCAGCCGCCGAGCACGAGGGCCGCGAGCAGCAGCAGGATGATGCGCTGAATCGTCATGACAGTTGACTCCAGGTTGCGTCGTCTAAAGGAATCATACACGCGCGTCAGCGCGTTTGGCCTGTGCTACCCGTCTTGCAGACGCGTAGCCTGGTCCGCTGCTCGCCTGCGGTAGCGCCGGCCTTTTTCCTGCTTGGCGCGCAGGTTCAACGCTTCGACCACGGCAGAGAACGCCATCGCGAAATAGATGTAGCCGCGCGGGATGTGGATGTCGACGCCTTCGCCGATAAGCACGACGCCGATCATCATGATGAATGCCAGCGCGAGCATGCGGATCGTCGGATTACGATCGATGAAATCGCCGACCGGATTCGACGCGAAAATCATCACCAGCACGGCCAGCACGATCGCCGCGACCATGACCGGTATATTGCGCACCATGCCGACCGCGGTGATGACCGAGTCGAGCGAGAACACGATGTCGATGATCGCGATCTGCACGATGACCAGCAGGAATTTCGCCGCCGTCGAGTTCGCGTCGGGTTCCTGCGGATCGTTGAAGATCGCGTCGATGATTTCCATCGCGCCCTTGATCAGCAGGAACACGCCGCCGCCGATCATGATCACGTCGCGCAGCGAGATGACTTTGCCCCACGCCGTGAACAGGGCCAGGTGAGCGTCGTCCAGACGCGCCATTTTCGCCAGCACAACGAGCAGCGCGATGCGGGTCACGCAGGCGAGCGCGAGACCGAAACGCCGGGCCTTGGGGCGCACTTCATGCGGCAGCCTGCCGACCGCCAGCGAAATGAAGACCAGGTTGTCCACGCCCAGCACGATCTCGAGCGTGCTCAGCGTGAGCAGCGCAATGAGCAGCTCGAGGCTAGACATGGCGCCGGGCCACGCCCGGTTCGAAATGGTTGGCCATCAAATTCGTTGCCAGAGCAGCAGGCCCCAGCATAGCAGCACATTCATCATCAGCAGGAAAACCGCGGCTGAACCGAGATCCTTGGCACGGCCGGCCAGTTCATGGAATTCCGGGCTGACCTTGTCGACCACGGCTTCGACCGCGGAATTGAGCAGTTCGGCCGACAGCACCATGATCAGGCTGCCGCACAGGATGGCTTTTTCCACACCGCCACGCCCCAGCCATAGCCCGAGGGGAAAAAAGATAATGCACAAGTACACTTCAAGCCGGAACGACGCCTCATAGGACCAACCGGCGCGCAGGCCCTTGTACGACCAGATCAGCGCCTTGTAGATCTGTTTCGGCCCGCGCGGCTCGGTACTCGGCATCGCAACGCTCCCCCGTGAACGCTGCTATCAGACCGCGGCGGCGCGCGCGGGCGGCGCCGCGCCGGCCGGCTTCCAGGCGATGTCGAGTTCGCGCGCCGCCTTCACGTCGTCCAGGCGCCGCACCGGCAACGTCACCGGCGCGTCCTTCATCGCTTGCGGATTGTCTCGTGCGAGCGCGATCAGTTCGCCCATGACCTCGACGAATTCATCCAGCGTTTCCTTGGCCTCGGTCTCGGTCGGCTCGATCAGCAGGCACTCGGGCACGAGCAAGGGAAAATAGTTCGTCGGGGCGTGGATGCCGCGGTCGATCAGGCTCTTGGAGAAATCCAGCGCGGTCACGCCGCTGTCCTTCTTCTGCCGGGCCACGGTGACGATGAACTCATGGCTGGCGCGGCGCTTCGGATACGCCAGGTCGAAGCCCTTCTCGGCCAGGCGCTTGGCCAGGTAGTTCGCGTTGAGCGTGGCGTACTCGCCGACGCGGCGCATGCCCTCGCGGCCGAGCAGGCGCGCATAGACATACGCGCGCAGCAGCACGCCGGCGTTGCCGGCGAATGTCGACAGGCGGCCGATCGACAGCGGGCAATCCTTCTTGCGCAGCCAGTGGTAGCTGCCGTCCTCGCTCTTGCCAACCATCGGAATCGGAAGGAAGGGCCTCAAGCGCTCGGACACGCCGACCGCGCCAGCTCCCGGACCGCCGCCGCCGTGCGGCGTCGAGAACGTCTTGTGCAGGTTCATGTGGATCGCGTCGAAACCCATGTCGCCCGGCCGCACCTTGCCGAGGATCGCGTTGAGATTTGCGCCGTCGTAGTAAAGCAGGCCACCGGCCTCGTGCACGAGTTTCGCAATTTCCACAATGCGGCGTTCGAACACGCCGATCGTCGACGGATTGGTCAGCATGATGCCGGCCGTGTTCGGGCCAAGAACCTTCTTCAGGGCCTCGACGTCGATGTCGCCGTCGCTCTGCGTCGGGATCTCGCGCACGGTGCAGCCACACATCACGGCGGTGGCCGGATTCGTGCCGTGCGCCGCGTCGGGCACGATGATCTCGGTGCGCCCGAGGTCGCCGCGATGCTTATGGTAGGCCATGATCATCGCCACGCCGGCGAACTCGCCCTGCGCGCCGGCCATCGGCGCGAGCGATACTCCGCCCTTCATGCCGGTGACGTCGGCGAGCATTTCCTGAAGTTCGTGCATGCACGACAGGAAACCCTGCGACAGCGAGTCCGGCGCGTACGGATGCCGGGCGAGGAAGCCGTCGAGCATCGCCAGCGAATTGCATGCGCGCGGGTTGTACTTCATCGTGCACGAACCGAGCGGATAGAACTGCGTGTCGATCGAGAAGTTCTTGCGCGACAGGTTCGTGTAATGGCGCAGCGCCTGCAATTCGGACACCTCCGGCAAGCCGATCGGAGTCTTGCGGCGGAATTGATCCGGCAGATCGGCCGGAACTTCGATCGCGGCAGGCAGTTGCGCGGCCGCGGTGCGGCCGGGCTCGGAAAGCTCGAAAATCAGCATGGTGCGCTTGTCGAATTCAGGAGGAAAACGGGGCGGCGTATGATGCCACAACGCGGCCGCAGAGAGGCGGTTTGCGGCCACACCGCCGGAACCGCCGGCGAGTGGACATGCTCGATTCCTGACAGGAACGTCAGCGGCGGTCAGACGGGCCCAGTCAAGCGCTGCCCGCCTGAATTCGCCGACTGTCATAAGATTTCGGTGGCGGCGTATGATGCCGCACCCTGGTCGCGCTAACGTGCCATGTTGCGTTGCGCCCCCGACTTGTCTCCCGCGAGCGCTGCATGATTGAACTGGTCCGCGTCATCCTGCTTGGCCTGATCGAAGGCATTACCGAATTCCTGCCCATTTCCAGCACGGGTCATCTGCTGGTCGCCGAACACTGGCTCGGCGCGCGCTCGGACACATTCAACGTCGTCATCCAGTCCGGCGCGATCCTCGCGGTCACGCTGATCTACCGGCAGCGGCTGTGGCAGCTCGCGACCGGGCTGCGCGATGCGCCGAATCGCGACTACGCCGCCAAGCTGGCCGTCGCTTTCGGGATCACGGCCGTGCTCGGCTTCATCGTGACCAAGCTCGGTTTCAAGTTGCCCGAACACATCACGCCGGTTGCCTGGGCTTTCGTCGTCGGCGGCGTGTGGATGATCGCCGCCGAGTACTTCGCGGCGAAGCGTCCCGACAATGCGAAGGTGAGCTGGCTCGTCGCGATTCTCGTCGGTCTTGCGCAGATCGTCGCGGCGATTTTCCCCGGCACGTCGCGTTCGGCGGCAACGATCTTCATCGCGATGCTGGCTGGAACGAGCAATCGGCCCGCCGCAACGGAATTCGCGTTTCTCGTCGGCATCCCGACGATGTTCGCGGCCAGCGGCTACGAGTTGCTGAAAGCGGTCAAGGCCGGCGACGTTCATGAAGACTGGACCGCACTGTTCGTTGCGTTCATCGTTTCGACGATCACCGCGTTCGTGGCGGTGAAGTGGCTGCTCGGCTACATACGCAGCCATCATTTCACGCCGTTCGCGGTCTATCGCATCGTGCTCGGTGCGCTGCTCCTGTTGTTCATGCCCAATGCCTGAGGTCTGGAATCGATGAGCAAACGAGCCCTCGCATGGACGGCCGCTGTCGCGCTGATCGTCGCATTCATCAGCACGCTGGCCTTCGATCGCGGCATCGCCGAAGCCGTGCGCAATTCCGGCATCGAAAGCGCGGCCGTCATCGTGCGCGTGCGCGAGGCTTTCGACATATTGACCGGCAGCTTTCTGGCGCGCAGCTACGGCAACATCGGCCAGGTGCTGCTCGGCGCGATGCTCATTGCGATCGGCCTGGTGTGGCTGCTCGCGCGCAGGACGAACTTCACCGCTCGCGCGCTGATCTTCACCGGACTCGTGCAGATCGGCACGATCGAGGCAGGCTCGTTGCTCAAGGGCGCGTTCGGCCGGCTGCGTCCGTTCCAGTTGCTCGAGCGCGGCGACTGGAGCCACATCTGGTTTGCCGGCGGCAACTCGTTCCCATCCGGCCACGTCGCGTTCTTCTGGGGCCTGTTCCTGCCGCTGGCTTATCTGTATCCGAAGTATCGCGTGCCGTTGCTCGTGCTGCCGGTCTTCATCGCGTTCGCGCGCATCGACGAGAACGTCCATTTCCTGTCCGACGTGCTCGGCTCGATCGCGCTCGCGGCCATCATCACGCTCCTTGCCGCGGTCGTTTTCGGCCGCTGGATCCAGCCAGCTACCACGCGCAAGAGCTGAACGGAGCCTGCGCGCCGCACTGCGGCAAGCTCCGTGCGCGGCGATGCGCTACGCTTGAATCGATATCCACCCGGACTACCCCATGTCGAGCCCCGCCCGAGCAGTTTCCCAGACCCGTTCGTTCTCCACGATCTTCCTGATCGAGTTGTGGGAGCGCTTCGGCTACTACGGCATGGCCGCGATCCTCGTGCTGTTCATGGTCGAGAAGATCGGCTTCGCCGACACACAGGCCAACCTTGTCTGGGGCGCATTCACGGCGCTGGTCTACGCCGCGCCCGCGATCGGCGGCTGGGTCGGCGACAACGTTCTCGGCACGCGCCGGACGATGCCGATCGGCGCAGCGATCCTGTCGATCGGTTACCTGATGCTGTCGATTCCGAGCGACAACCTCTACCTGCTGTACGCGTCGATGGGCGTCATCGTCGTCGGCAACGGTCTGTTCAAGGCGAACGCCGCGAACATGGTCCGCCGCATCTACGAAGGCGACGACGCGAAGATCGACAGCGCATTCACGATGTACTACATGGCCGTCAACGTCGGCTCGACCGTATCGATGCTGCTGACGCCGTGGATCAAGGACAACTGGGGCTGGCACGCGGCATTCGCGGTGTGCTGCGGCGGCCTGATCCTCGGCCTGATCAACTACGTGATGATGATGCGCACGCTGGCCGGCATCGGCTCGCTGCCGGACGAAAAACCCGTGCAATGGAACAAGCTGGCGATGGTGCTCGGCGCCGGCTTTGTGCTGCTGTTCGCCGTCGCGTTCGTGATCCAGCACCGCCAGATTGCGGTCACCTGCGTTTACATCGCCGGCATCGTCACGCTCGGCATATTTGCCTACATGATCTCGACCGGTGCGAAGAGCGAGCGCGCCGGACTGATCGCGGCGCTGATCCTGATCGTCGAGACGCTGCTGTTCTTCATCTTCTACCAGCAGATGTCGACGTCGCTGACGCTGTTCGCGCTGCGCAACGTCGAGTGGAACCAGAGCTTCGGCCTGTTCAGCGTGACCTGGTCGCCCGGACAATACCAGGCGCTAAATCCAATCTGGATCATGCTGCTCTCGCCGATTCTTGCATGGACTTACACGCATCTGGGCAAGAGCGGCCGCGACCTGCCGATCGCCGGCAAGTTCGCGATCGGTTTCGCCGTCGTCGCGATCGGCTTCTTCATCTACGGTCTTGGCGCCGGTTCGGCGGTGGCCGGCAAGGTATCGTCGTGGTACATGATCTGGGGCTACGGCTTCTACTCGCTCGGCGAGTTGCTGGTCAGCGGCCTGGGCCTGGCGATGATGGCGCGCTACGTGCCGGCGCGCATGGGCGGCTTCATGATGGGCGCGTACTTCGTCGCGACCGGCATCTCGCAATATCTGGGCAGCGTCGTGGCGAACTACGCGAGCATTCCGAGCGACATCACCGATCCGCTCGAAAGTCTGGCGATCTACACGAGCCTGTTCAACAAGCTCGGCTTCGTCGCCGTCGGCGGCACGGCGCTGGCAATCGTGTTGCTGCCATTGATGAAGAAGCTGTCGGCGACGCATAGCGGCCATGCCGACGATGCGGCCGCGGCGGCCGCGCTGCGGACAGTGACGGTGGAAGAGTAACTCTGGCTGCATCGAGAGTCGCTCTAGCTCGGAGCAGCGGCTCTAGCGTCCCTTCTCCCTTCGGGAGAAGGTGCCTCACCTGCAGAGCAGGTGGGGCGGATGAGGGTCGGGGTTCGCGCAAACGTCTAGCCTCTATAGATCCCGGACCCTCACCCCCACCCCTCTCCCGAAGGGAGAGGGGCTGCAAGCGAGGTAACGATTACGCGCTCTCGATCTGTGCAACCTACGGCAATGTCTGCGCCGTCGAATCGGCCGAGCCGTTGCGCACAAATTCGCGAGTGATGTCGCGTGCCGTGTCCGATCCGGCACGCTGCTCGTGCACGCGCAGGGTCAGCTTCTTGCCGTCGGCGGACAGCGAATAATGTTCCTCGATGCTGCCGCCCGCGTCGGGATGCGTCTCTATGACCATCTCCGGCGCAGCCCAGCTCAGATTGACGGTACCTCCATATGCGGCACCATAGTTATTCCGGTTGTCGAAGCGGTAGGCGGTTCGTTTGCCGTCGGCGGCGACATCGAAAACGACTTCGGATTGGCGAATCGTCAGTGCGCGCGCGCTCGCACGCGAATCACCGACGGCAGCGGCTCCGCCGCCCGTGGCGGCCGTTCCCGGCGCGGACGAGTTCGAGTGATGGTGCCCACCGCCGCCCATGCCGCCGTGACCGCCGCCCATACCTGCTCCGCCTCCACCCATGCCACCCCCACCCATGCCGTGACCACTACCACCGCCACCGGAGTGGTCACCGCCGTGATGCTGGCCGGTGTCCGCGGAGCTTCCGTTCGTCCCCGGGTCAGCGCTGGCGACGGCCCACTCGCCACTGAAATCCACGGGCGTATCCGCGGTCGCCGCTATCGGCGAGGCAGCCAGCAGGCAAAACGCAAAAACAACACGCATCCGCATATCCTGTTATCCATGGTGATTTTCCACATTGATCCTAACGCGCAAGTGTGCCCGTCGCCGACCTTCGCGGCGAAAAGCGCGGTAACCAAACGTAAGCGGATGCAAAGGCCGTGGCGCCGGCGCGACAACACCTTGATCGCTGCGTAAACTGGCGCTTACCCATGGATTGCCACACATGAGCGACGCCAAGATCCTGCTCGCCGACGACGACGAGGAGTTGTGCCAGCTGCTCGCCGATTTTCTCGTGCGCGAGGGTTTTGCCGTGGACCTGGCGCATGACGGCGAGACGACGCTGCAGCTGGCCGCCGAGGGCGGCTACGACGCGATGATCCTCGACGTCATGCTGCCGCATCGCTCCGGGCTGGACGTGCTGCGCGAGCTGCGCCGCAACTCTCAGGTGCCGGTGCTGATGCTGACCGCACTCGGCGAGGACATCGACCGCATCCTCGGCCTCGAACTCGGCGCCGACGACTACGTGCCCAAGCCGTGCAACCCGCGCGAAATCGCCGCGCGCATGCGCGCGATCCTGCGCCGCACGCGCGGCGACGCCGACGGTTCGCGCCTGGAGGACCTCAGCATCGGCCCGGTCGCTGTTGCGCTCGGCTTCGCGCAGCGTGGTCGTGCGCGGCGACCCGGTCGCGCTCACCGGCACGGAGTTCAATATCCTTGCCGCGCTGATGCGCGACGCCGGCCGTGTCGTCAGCAAGGATACGCTGTCGCAGGCCGTGCTCGGCCGGCCGCTCGGACCGTTCGACCGCAGTATTGATGTACACATTTCCAAATTGCGGCGCAAGCTCGGCCCGGCCGCCGACGGCGACTCGCTGATCAACACGATTCACCGCGGCGGGTACCTGTTCCGCGTCGTCAAGGAGGCCTGACATGTCCGTCACGGCCTGGCGAGGCGATCGCGACGCGCTTCCGGCGGCAGCAGCCGTGCGCGGTGCGCGCGGACCCGTTGGCGGAGCACGCTGATGCGGCGGCTGTTCTGGCGCATTTTCGCCTTGTTCTGGGCCTCCAGCGTCGTGCTGATCGTCGCGATCGCGTGGATCACGTCGAACAATTTCGAGAACGAGAAGATTCCGGGCCTCGGCATCACGCGCCTGGAATCGGTGTTGAACGAACACCTGCGCAATGCCTCGCACACGCTTCGCGAAGGCGGAGTAGCCGGGCTGCGCACGATGCTCTCGCAGGCGCTCGACTTCGGCCGCATCTCGGTCTACGTGCTCGATCCCGAAAAGAAGGACCTGCTCGGCCGCGAAGTACCATCCGAAATAATCGCCGCGACCGATCATCCCGTCGCCGATACCCAGGGACTGTCGGCAAACCGGATGCGCCTGCGCGAACTCACCGCGGCAGACGGCACGAAGTACACCGCGATCGCGCGTTTCGAAGGTCCGACGCCGCTGCGCCTGCTCTACCGTCATCCGAATACGTTCTGGACGCATGTCGGGCTGGCCATGGCAATCAGCGCCTGCTTCGCCTTGCTGCTGGCCGCCTACATCACCGCGCCGCTGGCGCGCATCCGCGCGAGCGCGCGCCGCGTTGCGCGCGGCGACCTGTCGGCACACATCGGCGAACTTCGCTTCGGGCGCAGCGCCGAAATCCTCGCGCTGGCCAGCGAGTTCGACCAGATGACCGCGCGTCTGCGCGATCTCGTCGAAGGCCAGCGCCGCCTGATCCGCGATGTATCACACGAGATGCGCTCGCCCCTGTCGCGCCTGCGCATCGCGCTGGAACTCGCGCGCGCCAACGTCAAGGAGGCTCTGCTCGAGCCCGCTGGCGCGATGCTGGAACCAGCCGCGCCCGGACGCGAACCCGACGTCGCCCGGAATTTCCCCGGCACGGAGGCTGTGAACCAGCTCGACCGCATCGAGCGCGAAGCCGAGCGGCTCGAGGAAATGATTGCCCAGGCAATCCAGCTGACGCGGATGGAGACGACCATTCCGTCAAAAGTGGAAGATGTCGCACTCGACCAGCTGATCACCGACATCGCCAGCGATGCTGCGTTCGAAGCACAGGCACGTCCGTGCGCTCTGCACATTTCACAGAACGAACCGCTCGTCGTGCGCGCCGAGGCCGATCTGGTCGCCAGCGCGATCGAGAACGTCGTGCGCAATGCGGTCAAGTACACGGTTGCCAATTCGACAGTCAGCATCCGCCTCGATCGTGTCGAAGGACAGGCGCGAGTTCGCGTACACGATTGCGGGCCCGGCGTGTCCGCAGGAGATTGTGCCCGCATCTTCGAGCCGTACTTCCGCACCGACGTGGCGCGCCAGCGCAAGAGCGGCGGCAGCGGGCTGGGGCTGGCCATCGCCAAGCGTGCGATCGAACGCCAGGGCGGCCGCATTCATGCGACCAACGCCGACGGCGGCGGCCTCGAGGTGGAAATCCTGCTGCCGCTGGCCTGACTGCTCGACAATACCTCCGCGCTTCTGCGCAAACAGCGCTTCCCGGGTGCCCTCATTGCGCAACGCCTGTGTTGTGGTCGAGCTGACGGCCAACACTTCATGCAACCGAAACGGCTCGGGTTGATGCAGACTTCAGGTCGACATTGAGGAGCCACCAGATGCTGAAAACCTACCGTGCAAGCTGCCACTGCGGCCGGGTCGCGATAGAAGCGGGACTTGACCTGACCCAGCCGAGCTATCGATGCAACTGCTCGATATGCCGGCGCAACCGATTCTGGCCGGCCGTTGCCGCGGCAGATCACTTCCGGCTCATCGCGGGTGAAAGTGAACTGATCCGCTATGTGTTCGGCCAGGAGAAAAACCACCATTATTTCTGCAGGCATTGCGGCGTTCGAGTCTTCGGCGTCGGCAACGACACGCCGATGGGCAAGGTGTATGGAATCAATATCGGCTGCCTGGAAGGAGTCGTGGAAGAAGAGTTGTCGCGCATACCGATTTGCTACGTCGACGGCATGCATGATCGCTGGAGTTCCAGTCCGGAGTTCTTCCAGCACCTGTAGGCGGCCAAGGAGCCGAGTTCCGGCTCGTGTCGGAGTTCAAGCGCGCAATTGCGATAGCCTATATGGACTGGCGCGGACGGCGTAGCTTCGGGCTTCGGCAACCGCGCGCTGGCTCATATAAACTGGCTCAATGCACGACCGCGTGCCTGACAATTCGTCCAGCCAGACCGGGACATCGAAGTCATGCGGAAATTCTCAGGGCCGCACTCGGTAAGGCGAATCCGCGTCCGGTTCAGGTCGCGATTCCGGTTCAATTGCCGACACGTATGAAATACACATGAGCATCATGGACGCAATGCGGCAAGCAGTAGCGAATGGCGAACCGCAGGTTCACGCCGGCGCCCGGCCGCATGAACAATCCTGGTTCTCGGCCCCCACGGTCATGCGGATTCTGGCCATGGGGGCCTGCTACTACCTGGCGACGCGAACCGCCTGGTTGCTGTGTTTTCCCGGCAGCAACGTATCCCTTTTCTTTTTTCCCCACGCAGTACTCGTTTCGGTCCTGCTGCTCGTCCCTACCCGGCTGTGGTGGGCCTTTGTGCTGGCCGCGGCCAGCAGTCACTTCATTGCCACGCAGCAGGCAGATTGGCCGCCTCTCTATGCGCTGCAATGCGAAGCATTCGATGCGCTGAAGGCTGTTTTGGTCGCGGCCGGGATTCGCATGTTCATCCGCTCGCCGTTTCGTCTCATCAGCCTTCGTGAAGCCATCATCTTCGTCCTGATCGCGGTGGCCATCGTTCCTTTTGGAACTGCCTTCTGGGGGGCAGCATTTACCGTCTCCAATCACTATGGAATTCACTACTGGGTCGAATGGCGCAATCTGGGCATCTCGAATGCGGTGACGGCGATCGTGCTCGTTCCGGTCATGGTGATCGGCGCTGACCGGCTATCCCGAAAGGGCCTCAAGGCCTCTCCGAGGCGAATCGCGGAAGCATGTTTCCTTGCCGTGGGCCTGCTCGCGGTCGGTTACATCGCCTTCGATCGGTCGCATGCGGGACCGGACACGTCGGTGGCAGGCCTCTATGCTCCCATTCCCCTGCTCATCTGGGCGGCGCTCAGCTTCGGGCTTGGAGGCATCAGCGCTTCCATGCTGGTCATCACGGTCGTGGCGATCTGGGGAACGATGCGCGGGCATGGGCCC
The DNA here is from genome assembly GCA_963766595.1 of uncultured Gammaproteobacteria bacterium. Lineage (GTDB taxonomy): Bacteria > Pseudomonadota > Gammaproteobacteria > Xanthomonadales > Rhodanobacteraceae > Rudaea. The sequence goes on along the minus strand of CAVYAZ010000017.1, from coordinate 307,785 downwards.
TTCCTGGCGCAAACACCCGAGGAAAACGCGTTGGCCCTGCAGTTGTTCCTCCTGACAGCGGCCACGCCACTGCTGTTGCTGGCGGTCGCCATCGATGACGAGCGACGGTCGAAGGAGGCGTTGCGTATCAGCGAAGGCCGCATGAGCCTCGCGGTGGAGAGCGCGCAATTGACACTGTGGGACTGGGACGTAGCCAACGACAAGGTCTGGGCGACGGAGCAAGGACGAAAATTCTTCGGCTTCGAGCCGAACGAGCCCATGGATCACGCGACGCTGAACGGGCACGTCCATCCCGACGATCTTGCCGTGCGTGCGGCCGCCATCCGGCAAACGCTGGCGACCGCCGGTTCGTATGAATCCGAGTTTCGCATCATTCTTCCCGATGGCACGGTGCGATGGATCGCCGCACGCGGTCGCAGCCACGGCAACGTCGTCAATGGCGCGCCTCAACGGGTAATTGGTATCTCGATGGACATCACCCGGCAAAAGCAGGCTGCCGCTGAGGCGCAGCTGCAGCGGGAGGAACTTGCGCACCTTTCCCGGGCTGCCGCCCTGAGCACGCTTTCGGGATCGCTGGCGCACGAGTTGAACCAGCCGCTCACGAGCATCCTCAGCAATGCCCAGGCAGGCCAGCGCTTCTTGTCGCACGACCCGCCCGACATCGACGAGCTTCGCGCCATCCTCGCGGATATCGTCCGCGCGGACCGCCGTGCCGGAGAAATCATCTGGCGCCTGCGCGCCATGCTGCGCCGTGGAGAGGTCGTGCTTCAGCCGGTGCATGTGGACGAGAGCATCCAGGAACTGCTCCGCCTCACCGGAAGCGATCTCATTGCGCGCGGTGTTTCCGTCTCGAATCTCGCGGCCGGCGACCTTGCCCCGGCCAAGACCGATCGCGTTCAACTACAGCAGGTTCTCCTCAACCTGATCCTGAACGCGTGCGATGCCATGGCATCCAATCCACCGGAAGACCGCAAGCTCACGCTTACGACGTTCATCGAGCAGGACGAGATGCGCATTGGCGTGCTGGACTGCGGAGTCGGTTTGCCGGACGACGTTGAAACATTGTTTCAGCCGTTCCACTCGACCAAGGATGGCGGCTTGGGCATGGGCCTTTCGATCTGCCGCACGCTCGTCACTTCGCACGGCGGGAGGCTATGGGGAGAGCGCAGGGCCGAACGCGGCGCGGCGTTCTATGTCGCACTGCCTCTGGCCACGCAGGACGCATGAGTGCCGCGGCCGGCCTCGGCGTCGTCGAGGCTTCTGTCCAACAAATCTGATTGATTGGGTCGGACTACTTGCTCGAAGGACTGCTGCGGCAAGCAGCGGTCGGCCGGATCAAACGCCAAGCGCCGCTTGGCGTTCAATCTCATCGGCCGTTGCTTCAGCTCAATCGTATCCCCAGACCTTGAGTGTTGCCGTCGGCGCGCCACCAAGAATCTTGTACTGGACCACGACGCCCAGAAGCCGCCCCTTGCGTCCCGGAGCATCCTTCTCAGCCGTTTGTCCGCCTGCCTTCAGGACCCCGACGTTTGCCATCGTGTCGTCCTTGCGGTTATCCCATTCCAGGACGAGACTCGTGATCTCCACGTCAGCGCCCTCGGCGGAAAGCTTTACTTTCTTGACGTCTTTGTCCCAGCGTCCGCCTTGGCTCTTGATCGACACGCTTGGATCGGCGGCCTTGATCGTTTGCGAGCTGAGTTCGAACCACGCGTCAGCTCTGGCGCTGTTCGCGGCACCCAAAAGGGCGACAATCGCAACGGCGAAAGAGACCATCAGGATATGGATTTTCGTCTTCATGAGCGTTTCCTCTGTGATTCCCGGTTACCCCCTGGATCGGTGTCCACCCGTCGCTTGAGTGCTGCGGCGGGACGCTTTCCCCCAAAGTTTCAGCGTAGCCATCGACGCGTAAGCGTCAGGTGAAGGTTAACCCTTCCGCGAGGCCGCGGAGAGGGGCTGAAGGTCCAATGTCGGGGCGTCGAAATTCGTGCTACAAAATCTCGCTGGAAGAGGTCGCTTGCAAGCCCCTGCTCTCCCAGTCCTCTCGAATTGGGACTCGGATGAAGAAATCCGTAGCGGCAGAGAATGCCGATGCCTGCGCCGGGGTGATCCGGTGCATTTCTCGAACGGACCGGTTCATTCGAGCCGAGTACGAGCGCATGCTGTTCGAGTTTTGGCGAGCCGGCAGCTGCGCGCGATCAAACCGCGCCTCAAGCGTGGCGGCAGGCGCGAGACGGCAACATTGGAATTGTGGACAAACGCCATTGGGATTGTCGATTCCATTCGCCCTCGTTCGCCATGTATCGATGACGGCCGTCCTCATTTCTACAAGGAAGCGATCATGTCCGCCAGAAGCGTAAAACTTCATCGTGTCATCCGCGCCACTCCGGAACGCGTCTATCGCGCATTCCTCGATGCCGACGCGATGGCCAAGTGGCTCCCGCCGAACGGGTTCACGGGCAAGGTCCATCATATGGAGGCCAAGGTGGGCGGCAGCTACAAGATGTCGTTCACGAACTTCACCACTGGCCATGGCCACTCGTTCGGCGGTGACTATCTCGAACTCGTGCCGAACGAGCGCATTCGCTACACGGGCAAGTTCGACGATGCGAACCTTCCCGGCGTCATGCAGACGACGGTGTCGCTGCGCGCCGTGTTCTGCGGAACAGAAGTGAACATTGTGCAGGAGGGAATACCCGTGGCCATTCCGGTCGAAGCATGCTACCTGGGGTGGCAGGAGTCGCTCGCGCTTCTGATCAAGCTCGTCGAAGCGGAGATTCGGCAGTAGTGTGATGTCTTCTGGAGTTTCTTCCACGCTGTGTTTCCCCGGTTCTTTCGAGTGAGGCGCGGTGCGGCGCTTATCGACGTGGCGCAAAAAGGACGGAAGCTTCGCTTCTCTTTCACGCCGGAGCGCCCCGCGCGGTAATCTATTCGCCCGCCGCATTGGAGACTTTTCGTGGCAAGAGACATCATTCGGACAACCGACGCCCCCGCCCCGCCTCCCACGTACAGCCAGGCAGTACGCGCGGCGGGTCTTGTTTTCGTTTCCGGCACTGGACCGTTCGATCCGTTGACCGGAAAGATCGCTGGCGAGACGATCCAGGAGCAGACCGGACAGTGCCTGCGAAACATCGGCGCGATCCTTGAAGCCGCAGGCACGTCGCTCGACCGGATCGTGAGCGCCACCGTCATCTTTCTCGAGGAATCCGATTTCGCCGGAATGAACGAAGAATGGCTCAGGTGGTTCCCGGCGAATCCACCGGCACGCCAGGGCGCGAAACTGCCCGTTCGAATTCCAGGCATGAAGGTTTCCATCGCGGTCATTGCCGAGGCGTGACCGATCTCGACGCCGCGTTCGAATGCGTGAGCCGAAATGAAAAAGCAATTCACCTGCATCTGGGAATTCGACGTTCCGCAGGCCGCCGAGGCGGAGTTTCGGCGGCATTACGGTCCTGGCGGCAGCTGGGTCACGTTGTTTCGCAACGACCCTGCTTTTATCGAGACCCTGTTGCTTCACGATCCTTCACGCAACGGGCGCTACGTGACGATCGACCGGTGGCAAAGTGCCGAGGCCTACAACTCGTTTCGCCAGACGTTCAGCGAGCAGTACCGGGCGCTCGATCAGGTCTGCGAGGGGCTTACGAGCCAGGAAACGAATCTTGGTTCGTTCCTGATCGTCGACGATGCCGCGACCGCGTGACCGCCTGATCAGGCGTTGTTCAATTCGCAGAATCGATCCAGCCTGAAGATCCGGAACAGTCGCGGCTGAAAACCCACGACTGCTACGTAATCCACGTTGCAGTCCTCCAGCCAATGCGCCGGGTTTGCGCGCCGCATGCAGGCATGGCAAATTGGCGCATGACACATGCGCACGAAGCAGATCCGCCGCGATTCCCGGTCGGCGTGCTCGCCACCATGCTTTGAGTTCCAGGCAGAAAACGCTGATGACGATATTGCAGGTGGCAGGCGGCTCCGCGGGCATGTCGCGACAGAACCCGCTGCTGCGCATCCTCGGCGTCGGCTTCGGCATCGCCGTGGTGATCGGCGGCACGGTGGGCGTGGGCATCCTGCGCTCGCCGGGCGCGGTGGCGGCGCACCTGGGCTCGGGCTGGCTGATCCTGCTGGTCTGGACGCTCGGCGGCTTGTATACATTGCTCGCAGCCAACAACACCGCCGAACTGGCGACGATGATGCCGCGCGCCGGTGGACCTTACGTCTACGCCCGCCGCGCCTATGGGGACTATGGCGGCTTCGTCGTCGGCTGGAGCGACTGGATGCTCAACACGCTGCCGCTGTCGTTCATGACGATCGTCTTCGGCGAATACATGTCGTCGTTGTTCCCTCCGTTTCCGGGCAATGTGCAACTGTTTGCGGTGTCGATCCTGCTGTTGCTGACGGCGATCAACTGGGTCGGCCTGCGCGCGGGCAGCGAGACGCAGAAGGTAGCGAGCGTGCTCAAGGCGCTCGCGCTGCTGGGATTCGTCGCCGCTTGTTTCCTGTTTGGCGGCCATGGCGAGTTTGCCGATGCGGCGCCGCTGGCAGCCGAGGCAACGAAGGGAACCTTCGCGACGATCGTCGCCTGTGTGCTGTCGTTCCAACTCGTGCTGAGCGCTTTCGGCGGCTGGAACGCCGTCATCTACTTCGCCGAAGAAGACACGAACCCCCAGCGCAACATCCCGCGCTCGCTGTTCGGCGGGATCGCGCTGATCATCGTCATCTACCTGCTGGTCAATGCCGCGCTGCTCCATGTGCTGCCGATGCGCGTCATGGCGGCGTCGAAGTTTGCCGGCGCCGATGCGATCAACGTGATCTTCGGCGCGCGCAGCGGCCAGACCGTCACCGCGCTGGCGCTGTTGTCGATCGTCGGCATCCTCAATGCGCTGCTGATGTTCGTGCCCCGGGTGCTGCTGGCGCTCGGCCGCGACGGTTTGTTCTGGCGCAATGCCACGACCGTCAATGCCAGGGGCACGCCGACGGTGGCGATGGCCTGCACGGTAGCGCCGGCAATCCTGATGGCGCTGATCGGCTCGTTCGAAATGTTGCTGGCGATTTCCGAGTTTTTTGCCGTCACGATCGTGATCCTGCTGATCGGAGCGCTGTTCATCCTGCGGCGGCGCGAGCCGGACGCACCGCGGCCGTACCGCGCCTGGGGCTATCCATATGCGCCGGCCCTGATGCTTCTGCTGGGAGTGGCGCTGTTCGTGGCATATATAGTCAGCAATCCGCTCAACAGCCTTTACGCGATCGCATTCCTGCTGGCGAGCTACCCGGTCTACCGGGCCGTGCGGCGCCAATCCGATGACTCCACTGCAACACGAAGGTGATCCAGCCGTGATCCAGACCCGTTTGACCACGCGCTTTCCAGGCTACCTGTTCGCGTTGCTCGCGATCTACTGCGCCGCCAGCCTGATTCACTTTATCCACAATGCGCACTTCATCGCGGCGTATCCGAACCTGCCGCCCTGGCTGACTTCGTCGGAAGTCTACCTTGCCTGGATTGCCGTGACATCGGTCGGGGCGGCTGGCGTCGCCCTCGTGCTAAGCGGCCGACGCGTATCGGGTCTTGTTCTGATCGCCATCTACGCCGTACTCGGATTCGCGGGACTCGATCACTACACGGTGGCGGCCGTCTCGGCGCACACGCTTGCAATGAACGCGACGATCGCTTTCGAAGTCGTGGCGGCTGCGATCCTGCTGTCGGCTTCGCTTGCCCTGTTGGTTCGATCTTTGCGGCACTCTGTGGCAAGCAGATAGGCTGCGGGTCGGGCGCGCGGCAGGACAGGATCGAACATGAATCAGGATCGTCAGGATCTTTCCGACGCGGACGCGGACGTTTCGGGTCGCGAACTCGCCACGCTGACGATCGGCGAGTTGGCGCATCTTCTGGCAAGCCGGAAGATCACGAGTCGCGAACTGGTCGAGCAGGCACTGGCTGCAATCAACGATCCGCGAGGCGAAGGTGAGCGCGTGTTCCTTGTCGTTCACGCGCATGCGGCCAGGGCGGCTGCCGATCACGTGGACGCGCAGCGCCATGCCGGCGCACCGCTGCCTGCGCTGGCCGGCATTCCGCTTTCGCTGAAGGACCTGTTCGACGAGGCTGGCGTCACGACACTCGGCGGCTCCAAGGTGCTGATCGGCACGCAGCCGGCGACGTGCGACTCGACGGTCGTCGCGCGCGTGAAGAATTCCGGCGCAATCATCATCGGCCGAACCAACCTGACCGAATTCGCCTACTCGGGCCTCGGCATCAACCCGCACTTCGGCACGCCGAAAAATGTCTTCGATCGCGCGATCGGCCGCATCCCCGGCGGTTCGACATCCGGTGGAGCGATCTCGGTCAGCGACGGCATGGCGGCCGGCGCAATCGGCACCGACACTGGCGGCTCGGTGCGCATTCCGGCGGCCCTGAACGGGCTGGTCGGATTCAAGCCGACCGCGCGGCGCGTGCCGCTCGACGGCGCGTTGCCTTTGTCGTCCTCGCTCGACTCGGCCGGACCGATTGCCAGAACGGTCGCCGACTGCGCGCTGCTCGACCGGATGCTGGCTGCCGAAACCGGCGCCACGGCTGCGCCTGCCGCACTGCGCGGGCTGCGTTTCGCCGTGCCGAAAACGGTGTTTCTCGACGATCTGTCGCCGACCGTGGCGAACGCGTTCGCCGCGGCGCTTGCGCGCCTGTCGGCCGCTGGTGCGGCGATCGTCGAACTGCCGATGACCGAATTCGCGCAAGCCGCCACGGTGAGTTCGCGCGGCTCGCTGGTCAGCGCCGAGGCTTTCGCCTGGCATCGCCGCTGGATCGAGGATGGCGCCGACAAGTACGACCCGCGCGTCATCATGCGCATCCGGCCCGGCGCAGCGATGAGCGCGGCCGACTACATCGACCTGCTGCAATTGCGCCAGCGCTTCATCCGCACGATCAACGCTGCCGCCAGCGCCTACGACGCCATGCTGATGCCGACCACACCGCAGGCCGCACCGACGATTGCCGAAGCCGGCAAGGACGACGAGAGCTATCTTCATTTCAACCACCGCATGCTGCGCAACACGTCGATCGTCAACGCATTCGACGGATGCGCCCTTTCGATTCCGTGCCACGATCCGGGCAGCGCACCGGTCGGCCTGATGATCGCCGGAACGCAAAATACCGACCATCGGATCCTGGCGATCGGGCTCGCGGTGGAGGAAGCCGTACGGCAGCGGAACGCTTAGCTGCTGATTTGCAACGCACGTGCGGTATCCTGATGTTTGTGCGATCGAGTGTGCACGTGCGTTCGGACAAGCCGAACACAGTTCCGTCATAGAATCGGTTCTCATGACATGACCAGTTACAGATCCGTTGGCGCATCGGCCTTGTCCACCACGCTTCCGGGAACATGGCTGCTGCAGTCCCGCATCGATGTCACGGCATCCGGCGAACGGCGTCCCGAGCCTTCGCTCGGCGAAGATCCTGTCGCGATGCTGATCTACGACCGCAGCGGTCACTTCGCCGCACAGTTCATGCGGCGCGACCGTTCCGTCCCTGTTCCCGACGGGCCGGCCGGCGCGAAGAACAACAGCCGCGCGCAGGGCGGATACGACGCGTACTTCGGCACGTACACGATCGACGACGCGAACGCCACGGTTACGCAGACGTTGCTGGCCGCCCTGTCCCCCGAAAACGTCGGTCACGTCCTGACGCGTGCGATGGAAGTTCGGGACGACACGCTGGTCATCAGGCTCGAGACCACGGCAGCCGATGGGACGGCAGTCACTCGCACGCTGACCTGGCAACGCGTAGGCTGACGGCAGTTAGCTGCCAGGAGACGTCATGCAGCACGTTGCATCGCCGCGGCAAATCGCCGAATCCCTTGCCGAATTGTGGTCACCGCGAGTCGTCGGCGAACTCGACGATTCCTACGTGAAGGTCGCCAAGGTGCACGGCACATTCGGCTGGCACAACCACGAGCACGAAGACGAGCTTTTCTTCATCCTCAAGGGACGTCTGCGCATCGAGATGGAATCCGGCTCTGCCACGCTCAATGAAGGCGAAATGTTCGTCGTGCCCAAGGGTGTTCAACACAACCCGGTTGCCGAACAGGAGTGCTTGATCATGCTGATCGAGCGCAAGTCGACGCTTCACTCCGGCGACGTCGTGAACGAGAACACGCGATCGCTGGCCGAACAACTTCGTCCGGTCGACACCGTGGCAGGCAGCGAGGACTGACCATGGCCATGACCGACTCACGCCCGGGCACGCGCATTGCCTGTCTCGTCTTCGCAGGGCTGCTGTTGCCGTTCGCTGTCGCGGCACAAGCGCCCGCAACCCAACCGGCAGCAGCTGCAGACGATTCGGATGCGCGTCCGCCGTTGACGCAGGTCGATCTGCAGATCGTGCAGCGTGCGCGCCAGCTGCTCGACTCCCAGGCGAAATGGAATCGCGCGGACAATCGCAAATGCCCCGCAGACGCGAAGACCTTCAGCCTGTATTGCGCGCTCGAAACGGCAACGGTCCAATCGGGCAGGAACTTTGAACATCGCGGCGCCGCCTTGCAGGAGATGCGCTTCGTGATCGACGAGATCACGGCAGAGAGGAACTACGATCATCGGTTGATGGACTACAACAACGATCCGGCGACGACGTTCGCGGATATCCAGGAGGTCTTTCGCATTACCGAAAGCCTGATCGCGCTGCGCATCAAGGCGAACAAGGCGCCCGCGGCCAAGCCCTGACCCGGAGCAGCGATGCGTATCGACGGCAAGTGTCACTGCGGCAATATCGCCTTCACGCTCGACTGGCCGGATGGGTCGCCCGAGATTCCGGCCCGCGCCTGCAGTTGCTCCTTTTGCGTAAAGCATGGCGGCGTATGGACGGCCAATCCGAAGGCGCGCCTCACGGTCATCGTGGGCGACGCGACGCTGGTGTCGCCGTACACTTTCGGTACGCAGACAGCCACGTTCCACGTGTGCGCCAGATGCGGTGCAGTGCCGTTCGTCACCAGCGACATCGACAACCATCGCTACGCCGTCGTCAACGTCAACGCATTCGAAGGCGTCGACCCGTCGCGTCTGCGCCGCGCTTCGGCGGACTTCGAAGGCGAAGACACTTCCTCGCGCCTTGCGCGGCGCGCGCGCAACTGGATCGCCGATGTTCGTGTCGGCGAGACCGAGCCCTGAGCAGCAGGAATTGCCGATGCCTCGCGTGGGCCTGATCTCCGACACGCATGGACTGCTGCGGCCGGAAGCCAAGGCGTTCCTCGAAGGCTGTGACCGCATCATTCACGGCGGCGACATCGGCAATCCCGATATCCTGGAACAGCTTGCGGCGCTCGCGCCGCTAACCGTGGTGCGCGGCAACAACGATCATGGCGGCTGGGCCGAGGATCTGGCGGAGACGCAACTGGTGCAGATCGATGAGATCCTGATCTGCGTGATCCATGATCTCGCGCAGCTCGACATCGATCCGCGCGCCGTACGGGTTCGCGTCGTTGTCTCCGGTCACTCGCACGTGCCGTCCATTACTGAGCGCGATGGCGTGCTCTACGTCAATCCCGGAAGCGCCGGTCCGCGCCGCTTCAAGCTGCCGATCGCCGCAGGTGAACTGACGATAACGGGAAACGCAATCAGCGCGAACATTGTCCGGTTTGGCGGCAATGTTGGCGGCCGCGCGAAAACCTGAGCGGGAATTCGCGTCTGCGCAGTCGTCGGGGAGGGGTCAGACCACTGAAAAGCGCTCTTTGGTGTTGCCGCTTTTTGCCCGATTCACCAATGCAGCGCGTGTAGCGACGCAACGGCCTTGCAGCCACGGCCGCGCGGCATTACCGTCTGCGCTCTCGATCTGGGGAAACGCTTCAACCATGAATCGGAAAATCGCTTCAATCGTCCTGGGCGGTCTCATCGGCGGCGCATTCGACATCGCCTACGCGATCATCTTTTCGAACCTGCGCAGCGGCGTCGCGCCGAGCCGCATCCTGCAGTCGGTGGCAAGCGGACTGCTCGGCATCGACGCCTACACCGGCGGCATGCCGACCGCGACTCTCGGCCTCGGGCTGCATTTCTTCATGGCACTGTTGTGGGCAGCGTCGTACGTCGTTGCCGCCGGCAGGATTCCGCTGCTGGTGCGCCGGCCGATAGCGTGCGGCGCGGCGTTCGGGGCGTTCGTATACGCATTCATGAATCTGGTCGTGATTCCGCTGTCGCGCTTTCCGACCAAGCCGTCCTATCCGCTCGCGATCCTGGCCACGGGTCTGTTCGTGCACATGTTCCTGTTCGGAGTTCCGATCGCGCTGGCCTCGCGCCGTGCCTATGCAACGCCGTAGCGCGCTGGCGCACGGCGAGTCGACGATGGAGCTGCGCGGCACTGCTGCGGTATCCTAGGCGCATAGCGTGGGAGCACATCATGTGCCGGAACATCAAGACACTGTTCAACTTCGAACCGCCGGCGACCGAAGAAGAAATTCACGCGTCGGCCCTGCAGTTCGTGCGCAAGCTCAGCGGTTTCAACGCGCCGTCGAAGATCAACGAAGCAGCGTTCGACCTGGCCATCGAGCAGGTCACCGCCGCCGCGCGAACGCTGATCCACTCGCTGGTCACGCTGGCGCCCCCAAAGGACCGGCAGGTCGAGCGCGTGCGCGCGATCGAGCGATCGGCAAAACGTTTCGGCCGCCAGTAAACCGGCCGGTTCAGCGGCCCGGCTTCGGCGCGGTCGAGTGCCGATCGATCGTGTCAGCCGCCGGCAGGTCTTCTGTGTCCCAGCCACCACCGAGCGCCTTGACCAGCGCGACGCTGTCATTGAGCCGGTTGCCGAGGATGCTGATCGCGTTGCGCTCGTTGCTGAAGGCCGTCGTCTGCGCCGTGACGACGTTGAGGTAGCTCACGGTGCCGGCGCGATACTGATTCAGCGCGATCGTGAGCGATTGTTCGGCAGACTTGACCGCCTCGGCCTGCGCCGCCGCCTCGGCTTCGAGTATGCGCAGCGCGGCGAGATTGTCCTCGACGTTCTGGAACGCAGCGAGAGCGACCTCGCGATAGTTCGCCGCGGCGGCATCGAAGCCGGCGCGCGCCTGAGCGACCTGCGCTTCGCGCGCGCCGCCGTCGAAAATCGTCTCGGCGAGTTGCGCGCCGAGCGACCAGAACCGGCTCGGCGCAGCCAGGATGTTGGAAAACGTCGAACTCTGGTAGCCGGCCGTGGCCGACAGCAGCAGATTCGGGAAATAGGCGGCCTCGGCGACGCCGATCTGCGCGTTCGCGGCGGCCGCCTGACGTTCCGCCGTGGCGACATCGGGGCGGCGCTCGAGCAGTATCGACGCAAGCTCGACGGGAATTGCCGGCGGTGCAACGTGGAGCGGTTCGACGGCCAGCGAGAACTCGGCCGGCGTCTTGCCGACGAGCAGAGCGATCGCGTGCTCGAATTGCGCGCGCGCGATGCCCAGATCGATCGCTTGCACTTGCGCCTGTTTCAGCTGCGTATCGGCCTGCACGACGTCAGCCCGCGCAGCGACACCGACGTTGTACTGATTCTGCGTGAGCTGCAGCGACTTCTGGTAGGCGACGACAGTTTCGTCCGAGCAGGCGCATCTGCTCGTCGACGATGCGCAGCTGGAAGTAGGTCTGCGCGAGTTGCGCGTGCAGGCTGAGCCGCGTCGACTCCAGTGTCGCCGCACTCGCCTGGGCGTTGGCGACATCGCCTTCGACCGTGCGCCGCACCTGGCCCCACAGGTCCGGCTCCCAGCTAGCAGTAAACGGCACCGAGTAGGTGTTGGTCGGATGCGATGATCCCGACGTGTCGACCGTGCCGCTGCCAACGGTTCCGCCCGAGGATGCACTGCCGGTCGTGTATCGGCCCGCACGCTGTCCGCTCGCGCTGACGCCGACAGTCGGAAAGAAATTAGCGCGCGCGCCACTGACGATCGCGGCGGCCTGGCGATACTGCGCCTCGGCCTGCTTCAGACTCTGGTTCGACACGTCGATCTGCTGTTCGAGGTCGTTGAGCGTCGAGTCGCCGAAGACCTCCCACCACGCGCCGCGCTTGATTGCGTCGCCCGGTTGCGCGCGCGTCCAGTCCGCAGGATGCCAGTCGGCGTTTTCCTTGTAGGCCGCGGGCACCGCGAGGTCCGGCTTGTGGTAGTCGGGACCGACAGCGCAGGCGCTGAGGATTGCGCCAAATAGCAGGATCGCGGGAAAGCGCAGCCCGCGCCAAAAGCCCTCCCCTTCAAGGGGGCGAGGCCGCGCGCCTGCGAGCCATCGGCTCGCGCGCGGCCGAGCGCCCGGAGCAGGATGCGGAGGGCCGGGTTGCTTTGCGAGGCCCGGAAGGCCGAGCTTAGCAACGTTGGGTGGGGACGGCGTTGCTTGGGGCGCCAATCGCGGCCGACACCATCCCCACCCCGCCCCTTCCCTTGAAGGGGAGGGAGACAAGCGTGACGCCGCACCAGGCGCAGTACCACATTGTATATTTGTGATCATCTTATTCATGGCTCATGCGCATGCTCATACGGCCACCTGCTGCGGCGCACCTTCGGGCGGACGGTAGAAGCGTGCCCACTTGCGCTTGCACCACAGGCGGAAGCGCTCGAGATACAGGTAAACGACCGGCGTGGTGTACAAGGTCAGCAGCTGGCTGACGAGCAGGCCACCGAGGATCGAGATGCCGAGCGGCCGGCGCATTTCGCTGCCCTCGCCGAAACCGAACGCCAGCGGCAGTGAACCGAGCATTGCTGCGAATGTCGTCATCATGATCGGACGAAAGCGCAGGATGCAGGCCCGATAGACAGCGTCGCGCGCCGACAGGCCCTGCGTGCGCTCGGCGTCGAGCGCGAAGTCGATCATCATGATCGCATTCTTCTTGACGATGCCGATCAGCAGCATCACGCCGATGAACGCGATCAGAGCTGAATTCGGTGCGGCAGACGAGCAGCGCCATGAGCGCACCCACGCCGGCCGACGGCAGCGTCGACAGGATCGTCAGCGGATGGACATAGCTTTCGTACAACACGCCGAGCACGATGTAGATCGTGAGCAACGCGGTCAGGATCAGCCACGGCAGGCTGCCGAGCGACTGCTGCGCCTGGCGCGCCGTCCCCTGGAAGCCGCCGTGGATCGTCGGCGGCGCGCCGACGCGCGCCATCTCGCGCGTGATCGCGTCCTGGGCCTGGCCGAGGCTCACGCCTTCGGCGAGGTTGAACGATATCGTGCTGGCGACGAACTGGCCCTGATGGTTCACCGTCAGCGGCGTCGAGCCCAGGCCATAGGTGGCAAACGCCATCAGCGGCACCATGCCGCCGGTCCTGTTCTGCACGTAGATGTCCTTCAGCGTCTCGGGGTTTTGCAGGAACTCCGGTGCGACTTCCATGATGACGTGATACTGGTTCAGCGCGTTGTAGATCACCGATGCCTGGCGCTGGCCGAACGCGTCGTTGAGCACGCTGTCGATCGCCTGCGTCGTCACGCCAAGGCGCGACGCCGTGGCGCGGTCGAACATCAGCGCGGTTTCCAGGCCGTGATCCTGCTGGTCGCTGTTGACGTCGGCCAGCTCCGGCACCTTCTGCAGCGCATCGGAAATCTTCGGCGCCCATTTGCGCAGGTCGTCGAGACTGTCGCTCTGCAACGTGTACTGATAGGTCGCGTTGCTCTGACGGCCGCCGACGCGGATGTCCTGCGCGCCCTGCAGGAACAGGCTGGCGCCGGATACAGTCGCGAGCTTTGGGCGCAGCCGCGCGATCACGGCGTCGGTCGACAGCTTGCGTTCGGCCAGCGGCTTGAGCGCGGCGAACATGAAGCCGCCGTTGCGCTGGCCGCCACCGGTGAATCCAGCAACGTTGGCGACAGCCGGATCGGCTTTCACGATCTTCATCAGCTCGACCATCTTCTGCGACATCGCCTGGAACGAAATGCTCTGGTCGGCCTGCACGCCGCCGATCAGGCGTCCGGTGTCCTCCGAGGGAAAGAACCCCTTCGGTATCTGGATGTACAGGAATATGTTCAGGCACACCGTGACGAGCAGGATGAACATCATCAGCGCCGGCGCCGCGAGGGCCGACTTCAGCGTGCGCTCGTAAAGTCCACGCATGGCGTTGAACGCGCGCTCGCTGTATTCGAAGAACCTGCCCGGCTTGCGGTCGGGCTCGTGGCGCAGCAGGCGCGAGCACATCATCGGCGTCGTCGTCAGCGAGACCAGCAGCGACACGAGGATCGCGACCGACAGCGTGATCGAGAACTCGCGGAAGTAACGCCCGACAATCCCGCCCATCAGCAGGATCGGAATGAATACCGCGATCAGCGACAGGCTCATCGAAAGCACGGTGAAGCCGACCTCGCGCGCGCCGAGCAGCACGGCCTGCATGCGCGGCATGCCCGGCTTCCATGTGCCGCGAGATGTTCTCGAGCACGACGACCGCATCGTCGACGACGAAGCCGGTCGCGACGGTCAGCGCCATCAGCGACAGATTGTCGAGACTGAAGCCGGCCAGATACATGATCGAGAACGTGCCGATCAGCGACACCGGCACGGCAACGGCCGGAATCAGCGTCGCGCGCCAGTTGCGCAGGAAGCAGAACACGACGAGGATGACCAGCAGCGTCGAAATGACCAGCGTCTTTTCGACGTCGTGCAGCGACGCGCGAATCGTGCTGGTGCGTTCGATCGCGATGTCGATCTTGATATCGGCCGGAATCGAGGCGCGCAGCGACGGCAGCAGCGCCATGATCCGGTCGATCGTCTGGATGATGTTCGCGTTCGGTTGCTTGCTGATGATGACCAGAACGGCGTGCTCGCCGTTGAACAGTCCCTGGTTGCGCACGTCCTCGACCGAATCGACGACCGTCGCGACATCCGACAGCCGCACCGGCGCGCCGTCGCGCCAGGCGATCACGAGGTTTCGATACTGGCTCGCCTCGCGCGCCTGGTCGTTCGTGTAGATCTGCCAGTGACGGTCGTCGGCCTCGACGAATCCCTTCGGACGATTCGCGTTCGTGTTCTGCAGCGCGGTGCGCACGGTGTCCAGAGCGATGCTGTATTTGTTCAACGCCTGCGGATTCAGCTCGACGCGAACGGCCGGCAGCGACGAACCGCCGACCGTGGCCGCTCCGACGCCCTGCACCTGGGCGATCTTCTGCGCGACGATCGTCGACGCGGCGTCGTAGATCTGGCCCGGGCTCAGCGTGTTCGAGGTCATCGCCAGGATCAGGATCGGCTGGTCGGCCGGATTGACCTTGCGATAAGTCGGATTGCCCGGCATGCCGGTCGGCAGCTGCGCGCGCGCCGCGTTGAGCGCGGCCTGCACGTCGCGCGCGGCGCCGTCGATGTCGCGCGACAGATCGAACTGCAAGCGTCACGCGCGACGAGCCCTGCGAACTCGATGAGGTCATCTCGGTCACGCCGGCGATGCGGCCGAGCTGGCGTTCGAGCGGCGTCGCGACCGATGTCGACATCGTCTCCGGACTGCCACCCGGCAACGAGGCTGAAACCGAGATCGTCGGAATGTCGACCTGCGGCAGCGGCGACACCGGCAACAGCATGAACGCGACAATGCCGGCAAGCGCGACCCCGATCGTCAGCAGCGTTGTCGCGACCGGACGGCGGATGAAGGGTTCGGAAAGGCTGGACTGGTGCTCGGTCATGAAGCGCTCGCCTCAATGGGAACGCACGACGCGCGCTCCGCCCCCTCTCCCGCTGGCGGGAGAGGGTCGGGGTGAGGGTGGCGCGTCAGGCTCACGCAGCGCATGAAGCACATTGCATAGCCCACCGCCACCCTCACCCGGCGCGCTGTGCGCGCCGACCTCTCCCGCCAGCGGGAGAGGTGTTCACTCGGCTCACTTCGTGTTCTTCGTGTTCTCCGTGGTTCAGTCTTATGGCTTTTCATACCGGCGCTTCCTCAGCGGGAGCGCCAGCGCCGAAGCGCTTGCGCGTGCGCGCGGCAAGCCGGTCGAACGCCAGATAGATCACCGGCGTCGTGAACAGCGTCAGCACCTGGCTGACGATCATGCCGCCGACGATCGTGATGCCGAGCGGATGACGCAGCTCGGAGCCCACGCCGCCGCCGAGCATCAGCGGCAGCGCGCCGAACAGCGCGGCCAATGTCGTCATCAGGATCGGGCGGAAGCGCAGCAGGCAGGCCTGGTAGATCGCCTCGCGCGGCGGCATGCCCTGCTCGCGCTCGGCGTCGAGCGCGAAGTCGACCATCATGATCGCGTTCTTCTTGACGATGCCGATCAGCAGGATGATGCCGATGATCGCGACGATGCCGAGGTCCTGGCGCGCGACCATCAGCGCGAGCAGTGCGCCGATGCCGGCCGACGGCAGTGTCGACAGGATCGTGATCGGATGGATGTAGCTTTCGTACAGCACGCCGAGCACGATGTACATCGTCGCGATTGCGGCCAGGATCAGCAGCACGGTGTTCGTCAGCGAAGCCTGGAATGCGAGCGCGGCGCCCTGGAAGCTGGTCTCGATGCTGGCCGGCATGCCGAGTTCCTTCTCGACCTGCTTGATCCGGTCGACCGCCGCGCCGAGTGATGCGCCGGGCGCGAGGTTGAACGACACCGTCGTCGACGGAAACTGGCCGAGATGGTTGATCAGCAGCGGCGAAGCGCCTTCGGTCAGCTTGACGACGGTGTCGAGCGGCACTTGGCCGTTGGCCACCGCGGCTTGCGTCGTGCCGACCGTAACGCCCGGTGTCGCGCCCTGCGGCGTGCCGCCTGCGCTTTGCGTGCCGCCCGGCGTCGAAGCGCCGCCTTGCGGCGTCTGCGCGACCTGATTGGCGTTGAGCAGGCCCGGAACGTAGATCCGGCTCAGGGCCTTGAGCCCTTCCTGGAATTCGGGTTTGACTTCGAGCACGACGCGATACTGGTTCGCCTCGGTGAAGATCGTCGACACCAGGCGCTGGCCGAACGCGTCGTAGAGCACGGCGTCGATCGCCGCGGGCGTGATGCCGAGCCGGCCGGCCGTGTCCCGATCGATGTCCAGATAGGCCTGCAGGCCCTGCGACTGCAGGTCGCTGGCGACATCGGCGAGTTCGGGCTGCTGGTTGAGCTTGTCGACCAGCTTGGGCACCCAGGTGTTCAGCGCGGCCAGATCCGGTGTGCCGAGCGTGAACTGGTATTGCGTGCGGCTGACGCGGTCCTCGATCGTCAGATCCTGCACCGGCTGCAGGTAGAGCGTGATTCCGTCAAGCTTGCGCGCGTCGTCCTGCAGCCGCCGGATCACGGTCTCGGCGCCGTCGCGCGTGCCGTGCGGCTTGAGGTTGATCAGGAAGCGGCCGCTGTTGAGCGTCGTGTTCGTGCCGTCGACGCCGATGAACGACGACAGCGACTGCACGGCCGGATCGGCCAGGATCAGCTTGCCGAGTTCCTGCTGCTGGCGCGCCATCGCTGCGAACGAGATCGATTGCGAGGCTTCGGAAATGCCCTGGATCAACGCCGGTGTCCTGCACCGGGAAAAAACCCTTCGGTATGAAAATGTATAGAATTATCGTCAGGACGAGCGTGCCGACGGCGACGAGCAGCGTCGCGCCCTGGCGATCCAGCACCCAGGTCAGCCAGCGCCCGTAACTGGCGATGAGGCGATCGAACATCTCGCCGGTCTTGCGCGAGAAGCGGCCTTCTTCCTCGCGCTTGTGATGCTTGAGGATCTTCGCGCACAGCATCGGCACGAGCGTCAGCGACACGACCGCGGAAATCACGATCGTCACTGCCAGCGTGATCGCGAATTCGCGGAACAGGCGGCCGACGACGTCGCCCATGAACAGCAGCGGGATCAGCACGGCGATCAGCGAGATCGTCAGCGAGATGATCGTGAAGCCGATCTGCTTGGAGCCCTTGAGCGCGGCCTCGAACGGCGAGTCGCCTTCCTCGAGATAGCGCGAGATGTTTTCGATCATCACGATCGCATCGTCGACGACGAAACCCGTCGAGATCGTCAGCGCCATCATCGTCAGGTTGTTGAGGCTGAAGCCGGCCAGGTACATGACGCCGAACGTGCCGACCAGCGACAGCGGCACCGAGAAACTCGGAATGATCGTCGCCGGCACGTTGCGCAGGAAGATGAAGATCACCAGCACGACGAGCACGACGGCGAGGAACAGTTCGAATTCCACGTCGGCGACCGAGGCGCGCACGGTCACGGTACGGTCGGTGAGGACGGCCACGTCGACCGAGGCCGGCATCGACTGCGTCAGCGTCGGCAGCAGCTGCTTGATGCGGTCGACGACATCGATGACGTTGGCGCCGGGCTGGCGCTGGATGTTGACGATGATCGCCGGCGCGCTGTCCTTCCATGCGGCCAAACGCGTGTTCTCCGCGCCGTCGATGATGTCGGCCACGTCGATGAGATGGACCGGCGCGCCGTTCTTGTAGGCGATGACGATGCCGCTGTACTCGGCCGCCGACTTCAACTGATCGTTCGCATCGATCGTGTACGAGCGCGTCGGTCCGTCGAAACTGCCTTTCGCGCCGTTGACGTTGGCGTTGCCGATCGCCGTGCGCAGATCCTCCAAGCTCATGCCATACGACGCGAGCGCGGTCGGATTGGCCTGGATGCGCACGGCCGGACGTTGGCCGCCGGACAGCGTGACGAGTCCCACGCCGGTGATCTGCGAGATTTTCTGGGCGAGACGCGTGTCGGCCAGATCCTCGATCCTGCGGCAGCGGCAACGTCTTCGAAGTCAACGCCAGGCTCAGGATCGGCGCGTCGGCCGGATTGACCTTGCTGTAGATCGGCGGCGTCGGCAGATCGGCCGGCAAGAACGTGCCGGACGCATTGATCGCAGCCTGCACCTCCTGCTCGGCGACGTCGAGACTGAGCTCGAGGCTGAACTGCAGCGTGACGACCGATGCGCCTGCCGAACTCGTCGACGACATCTGGTTCAGGCCGGGCATCTGGCCGAACTGGCGTTCGAGCGGCGCCGTCACCGACGAAGTCATGACCTCGGGACTCGCGCCCGGATACAACGTCGTGATCTGGATCGTCGGATAATCGACCTCAGGCAACGCCGACAGCGGCAGGAACCGGTAGGCAAGAATGCCGACGAGCAGGATCGCCGCCATCAGCAGCGACGTGGCGACCGGACGCAGGATGAAGAGGCGTGACGGGTTCATGCGCGTTCGCCGCGGAACGCCCTGAAGCCCTCCCCTTCAAGGGGAGGGTTGGGTGGGGATGGTGTTGCAGGCACGCCGACTTCCCGACCAAGGCGACGGATGCCAGTGCTCTCGTCGCAGGCCTCAGCGCATCGACGCCATCCGCACCCCGGCCCTCCCCTTGAGGGAGAGGGAGAAAACGGATTGGCAGTATAGACGTCCATACAGGATGCGGACGCGCGTCCGCTCACTGCCTGCCGTCCGCGGGCTTTGCGTCCGTTGCGGGTGTCTGCGGCTTGCCGGTCGCCGGTTGCGTGCCGTCAGCAGGTTTGCCCGTGCCCGGACCGCCACTGCCATCGCGTCGGCGACGCTCACCCTGTCCCTGCCCCTGTCCGCGTTGTCCGTCGCCCTGCTGTCCCGCGCCTTGCGCGGCATTCGCACCCGGCGGCGGCGCATCGCCGGGCAATTCGACCTTGCTGCCTTCGCGCAGCTTGTCGGCGCCGTCGGTAACGATGGTTTCGCCGACTTTCACGCCACTGGTCACGGCAACGCGTTCGCCTTCGGTCGGCCCGGTCTTGATCGCGCGCACGCTCACCGAGCGGTCTGTTGCGACAACGTATACAAACAGACCATTGGCGCCGCGCTGCAGGGCCGAGGTCGGAATCACGGTGGCGTCGCGCAGGACGTCGAGCAGCACGCGCACGTTCACGAACTGGTTTGGAAACAGGCTTTCGTCGGCGTTGGCGAACTCGGCCTTGGCCTTTACCGTGCCGGTCGCGGTGTCGATCTGGTTGTCGAGGCTGGCCAGGACGCCAGTCTGCAGTTTGGTCTGCCCGGACCGGTCATAGACGTCGACGTCCAGCGGCGTCCCCGCGTGCATCTTCTTCTGCACCGGCGGCAGGCTGTCTTCCGGCAGCGTGAACAGCACGTCGATCGGCGACAGCTGCGTGATGACGATGATGCCGCCGCCGTTCTGCACATTGTTCCCCGGATCGATCATGCGCAGGCCGACGCGTCCGCTGACCGGAGCGTTGATCTTCGTGTAGGTCAGATTGACCTTCGCTGTCTGGATCTGCGCCTGATCGGATTTGACCGTGCCTTCATACTGGTGGACGAGCGAATCCTGCGAGTCGAGCTGCTGCTTTGCGATTGAATCCTGCTTGAACAGCGTCTGGTAGCGCTCGAGGTCGATCTTGGAGTTGGCCAGCAGCGCCTGGTCGCGGGCGAGCGCGCCTTCCGCCTGCATCAGCGCCGCCTGATAAGGGCGCGGATCGATTTCGGCGAGCACGTCGCCTTGCTGGACCATCTGTCCTTCCTTGAACTTCACTTCGAGCAGCTGGCCACTGATCTGTGCGCTGACCGTGACATTGCGCAGCGGCGTAACCGTGCCGAGTGCATTGAGCGTGATGTTGATATCCCCCGCCGCCACCACGGCCGCGCCAACCGGCATGGCCGGCCCCCCGGGCCCGGCCGGCCCGCCGCGCCCGAAGCGTCCGCCGCCGGTCTGCGCTGGCGTCGTACTCCGGGCGAGGAAGTAACCGCCGACGACGATCACGCCGGCGATCGCCAGCACGATCAATACGACGAGTCGGATTCTGCCGGAAGCGGCGTGGGCACCAAACCGGTTCAATGGCGTAGTCATGGGCAATTCTTCGTTATTGGTATCGATGGCTGCCTCGATTCACGCACGACAAACCGCGACAGATTAACCTGTCGCGGCGTGGCGGTGCAGCCAGCGGCGGATTCGGGTGCGCGGTGGTCAGTGTTCAGTCAGGTACGCACACGCCACGGTAGCGTGCGGCCGGATCAGGTGCAGTTGTCCATGGGTAAAGGCCTGTAAGCAGTTGTAAACCCGGTTTCCGCGCACCAAGGTGTCGCACAACGATTTTTCGACCGTGCAGACCCTCGCCTCATGCGCTTGAAATGAACCCGGCGGCTGGATCCGGGACCAAGTTCTGTCGACGTTTCGCCCCCCTGTCGTTGTTTTCGGCCAATTGCGACAATCGTCGGGCTGGCCGCACCACACTATTGGAACCTGCATGCTCCTGGTAGGTCGGATCGCCTTTGCACTCGTCGTCGTGTCGGCGCTCGGCGCGCAGAGCGCATTCGGGTGCTCGGCCTGCGGCTGCACGCTGAACTCCGACTGGGCCAGCCAGGGTCTGGCGGCGAGCGGCGGCTGGCGGGCGGACCTTCGCTTCGACTACTTCAATCAGGATCAGTTGCGCTCCGGCACCGACAGCGTCCCGCGGTCGAGCCTGCCGATACCGAACGAGCAGGAAATCCAGCAGTACACGATCAATCGCAACTACGCGCTGAACCTCGACTACAGCCCGAACCAGAACTGGGGCGTGAACTTCCTGCTGCCCGGCTACAACCGCTCGCACGGCACGATCGCCGCGGGCGATACCGAGGTGTCGACCTCGCACGATACCGGTATCGGCGACCTGCGCATCGTCGGCCGCTACATGGGCCTGGGCGAGCGGCGCAGCACTGGCATCGAGTTCGGGTTGAAACTTCCAACCGGCCAGTTCAAGAGCGACTTCGTCACCGGCCCGGAAGCCGGCGAACCGCTCGATCGCGGGCTGCAACTCGGCACCGGAACGACCGACTTGCTGCTCGGCGCCTACAACTTCGGTGGCATTGCGGAGAACTGGGACTACTTCGCGCACGCGCTTTTGCAACAGCCGCTGGACTCGCGCGAACACTTCCGGCCCGGCACGGGCGTCAATTTCAATCTCGGCGTGCGCTACACGGCCAGCGCCTTGTTCGTGCCGCAACTGCAAGTCAATGCGCGTGTCGAGAAACGCGAGAGCGGCGCCAATGCCGACGTCGATAACAGCGGCGCATCTCTGGTCTACCTGAGTCCGGGCGTTACCTGGAACATCTCGCGAAGGTTCTCCGCCTACGGATTCTTCCAGGTGCCCCTCTACCAGCGCGTCAGCGGCCTGCAGATCGAGGCGACGCAGGTGTGGTCAGTCGGGATGCACTACATCTTTTAGCGCCCCGTGATTGAAGCGGCCGTACGTCCACGCCTTCGCACGGAGCGCCCCCTTCCGCCTTCGGCCCCTTCCCCCTCTTCACAGGGGAAGGGAAGCGCGAGCACATCGGGTTAGAAACTCAAAATCTGCCCCGGATCGCGTGCGATGGCAGACGCGCGGGAAGACCCCTCGCGACGCGCGCAGTTACTTCTTCTTGCCGCCCGAACTCGCCTTTTTTTCCTTCGCGTCGTCTTCGGGCTTGTAGTCGCCGATCACGCTCTTCACGGGGCAGACCGCGAATATCGGACATTTCCGGCAGCCGACAGCCAGTGCAACAGGACACAACACCATGACGTTCTCCCCCAGGCACGATTGAAAGATCGTACTCTACGCCGATTGCTGCACTCTGGAAGAGCTCGCCACCAGTATTTACCGCGACCCGAGCCCGGCGCCGGGACGCGACCGCTACGCGCCACGCTACTCCGGAAAAATCGCAATATGGATTTTTCCATCGCGATCGATCCAGCCGCGGAACATGCCTTCGGTATTGAACGGCGTCGTGAAGTTGCCCTGTGCGTCGAGCGCGATCACGCCGCCATCGCCGCCGAGCTTCGGCACGACTTCCATGACGACTTCCTTGGCCGCCTGCGCGATCGGCTCGCCTTTGTACTCGACGCGGGCGCAGATGTCGTGCGCGGCGTTGGCGCGAATGTAGTACTCGCCCCAGCCGGTTGCCGACACGGCGCACTTCGCGCTGGCGTAGGTGCCCGCGCCGATGATCGGCGAATCGCCGATGCGGCCGTAGCGCTTGTTCGTCATGCCGCCGGTCGAGGTGCCCGCGGCCAAGTGGCCCGCCTGGTCGAGCGCGACCGCTCCGACCGTGCCATGACCGGGTGCCTTGCTCGCATCGGCGGCTTTTTCCTCCTCCTTCAGCGCTTCCTGCAACTGCTGCCAGCGTTGGTCGGTATAGAAATATTTCGGATCGACGAGGGTCATGCCGATCGACTGCGCGAACTGCTCGGCGCCATCACCGACCAGCATCACGTGCGGCGACTTTTCCATGACCGCGCGCGCGAGGAGGATCGGGTTCTTGACCCGATGCACGCTGGCGACGGCGCCGGCGCGAAGCGTCGCGCCGTCCATGATCGAGGAATCGAGTTCGTTCTTGCCGTCGTGACTGAACACCGCGCCCTTGCCGGCGTTGAACAACGGCGAGTCTTCCATGATCACGATCGCCTTGCTGACGGCATCGAGGCTGTTGCCGCCGCCCTTGAGCACTGCGTAGCCAGTCTCGAGCGCGCGCTGCAGTTCAGCGCGAAACGCTTTCTCTTTCTCCGGCGTGATTTCCTTGGCGATCACGCCTGCGCCACCATGGATCACGAACACCGGCGTCGCGGCCATGGCGCTCAGCGTGAAGCAAAGTGACAGGAAAAGAGCCTGGACGACTTGCCGCATGACAACTCCTCGATCGAACGGGTCATGCCGGCAGTATATGCCGCGGACCCGACCCGGATCACTGCGTGGCTGGAATGTCGAACGCCTCCGAGGGCAACAGTGTCTCGGCGCGCGCCTGCGGGAAATGGATCGTGACGGCCGTGCCGTGTCCCATCTCGCTGGTCATCTCGACCGGCCAGCTGAAACGGTCGGACAGGCGCTTGACGATCGTCAGGCCGACGCCGTGTCCGCCGCGCCGGCTGCGGCCGCCGCGAAAAAACGGCTGGAACGCGCGCGCAACCTCTTCCTCGCTCATGCCGATGCCGCTGTCCTGGATGCGGATGAAGTCCATGCCGATCGTCGTGCGCACCTCGCCGCTCTCGGTGTACAGGCACGCGTTGCGGATCAGGTTGCCGACGAGGACGGCCAGCACCTTCGGCGGCGCATGCAGGGCGAAGGCGCCGGGTTCGTCGAGCGCAAGCGTCAGCGGCCGGCCGGCTACGAGCGGCTGCGCGCGTTCGACTTCCTCGCGGACGATATCGTTGACGATGAAGTCTTCTTCCGGCAGGCCGGTATCGGCTTCGCGCGCGAGGATCAGGAATGCCTCCATCAGCGCTTCCATGTCCTGCGCGGAACGCTGGATGCGCACGACCGTGCGCTGGCCGAATGGCGACAGTTCTTCTTCCTGGAGCACCTCGGCGGCGACCTTGATCACGGTCAGCGGGCTGCGCATTTCGTGGCTGGCATCGCGCGTAAAGTCGCGTTCGCGCGCGACGAACTCCTCGATCCGGCTGGCAAATCCGTGCAGCGCGCGCGCCAGGGTCTCGACATCGCCGTCGGGATCGCTCGACAGGCGTTCAGGCGACAGCGCCGCGAGATCGGGCTCCTTCGGATCCCAGTCGCGCACGACCTTGGCCAGCGCGACGACCGGGGAAAGCGCGCGCCGCGAGGCGCGGTAGGCGAGCCAGGTCGTGATGTAGATGATGATCAGCACGAGGATCAGTGGCATGAAGCCGAACAGGAACGCCAGGTGACCGACCTGCTCCTGGTTGAACACGAGGTAGAGCCGGCCGGAGGGGCCGTCCGAGACCAGCGTCAGGATTTCACCCTGTTCGCCCGGCACGCGCTGGTAGCCCGGCTTGAGCGGGCGCAGGGCTTCGGGCAGGCTTTGCGTCGACGCGCCCGTCGCGACCAGATAGCCGGTCATGTTGTTCGTCTGCGGCGCTGGCGCCTGCGGCTCCTGCGCGCGCCGCTGCCAGAAGAAATCCGCCTCGCCGGTCAGTGCGCGGCGGATCAGCACGTCCTCGAGCACGGTCGCCGCCCCGTAGACGCCGAGCACGGTCGCGAAGCTGATCGCCACGACCTGGAGGACGAAGACGACCCACAGCTTGCGGCGAATCCCGGGGCGCAGGCGCATGTCCGCCAGTCTACCCGGTCCGGCTGGCCGCGGTCTCCGCATCCAGGTCGGCAAGCCGGTAGCCAGCGCTGTGGATCGTATGCAGCAACGGCTTCTGGAACGGCTTGTCTATAATTTTGCGCAAATTATACAAATGACTGCGCAGCGTATCCGAATCGGGCAGCAGGTCGCCCCATACTTCGCGCTCGATCGAGCGCCGGCTCACGACGCGCGGCGACTCGCGCATCAGGATCGTCAGCAGGCGCAGGCCAATCGGCGAGACCAGCAGTTCCTGGCCCGCGCGTGTCAGGCGCAGGCTGGCGGTATCGAGCACCAGGTCGCCGACGCTGAGCAGTTCCGCACTGACCTGGCGGCGCTCGCGCCGGATCAGCGCGCGCACGCGCGCTTCGAGTTCGCGGATCTCGAATGGTTTGACCAGATAGTCGTCGGCGCCGGCGTCGAGTCCGACGAGCTTGTCCTCGAGCGTATCGCGTGCCGTCAGCATCAGCACCGGGGTCGGTTTCTTGCCGTCGATGCGCAGCTTGCGGCAGACATCCAGGCCATCCATGCCGGGAAGCATCAGGTCCAGAACGATGACGTCGTAACTGTTGGTCACCGCCAGGTGTAATCCGGTTACCCCGTCGGCGGCGTAATCGATGCTGTAGCCGCGGCGTTCCAGGAATTCGCCGACCATTTCGGAAATCCCGCGATTGTCTTCGACCAGAAGGATCAAGCCGGCCTGCTCGTCTCGCTGTTTCATGGTTTGCCCTTGCCGGCTAACGCCTGGCGTTGTCTTCACCTTTGTGAAGAATGCCTCTCGCAGGGTGAGAAGTGCGTGAAGGTTCCCGGTCCAGTTAGTCGCCGGCGGTGGCGCATTCCCAGCCATGCCAAGGCCAGGCCCAATACGGCAAGAGCCCAGCCGGATGCGGCCGGCGCCGGCACCGGCGGCGGCCGGACAACAGGCGCGACGACGCCTTCGAAGGCCCCGATATCGGCCGCAACGCCGAGCACGCGTGGAAAGCCCGCGCCGCGCTGGTCGCTCGCAAGGGCGGCAAGGTTGTTGCCCGCGTCGATCGCCGGACTGCCGGGCGCCAGGCCATGGGTGAGCGTCGGTCCGCCGTTTGCTGCCAGCGGAAGCAGCAACGGCGCCGCGTGCAGCGTGTCGTTCGGAAGCGTGACGTTCGCATCCGCGGCCATGACCAGATTGTTGTTCCCGAGCAGGGTCGTCGGCCGCTCCGAACCGACATCGGCGCCCACCCCGC
The DNA here is from genome assembly GCA_963766595.1 of uncultured Gammaproteobacteria bacterium. Taxonomy (GTDB): domain Bacteria; phylum Pseudomonadota; class Gammaproteobacteria; order Xanthomonadales; family Rhodanobacteraceae; genus Rudaea. Next base: position 281,677 of record CAVYAZ010000017.1, on the reverse strand, counting down.
CGCTCGCGGTGTTCCCGCCAATCAGGGTGCTCTGCAGCTCGAATTGATCTGGCAGGCCACGCAGGTTGACGCCGCCGCCGACCGGCGCGATGTTCGCTGTAACCGTGCTGTTGCTGATGTTGCCACCATAGAAAACGCGCAGGTCGAGTCCGCCGCCGCCGCGGGTCTTTGCCGTGTTGCCGGAAATCGTGCTGTTCGTGATGTCGATCAAGCCGCTGAACGCGGACACGCCGCCGCCGAACCCGTACGAGTAGTTGTTGGCGATCGTCGACGAGCGGATCGAGCCGCCGAAGTTCGAGAAGATGCCGCCGCCGGTGTCGTAGCTGTGCTGGCCGTCGCCGGGATCGTGCGCGGCGCGGTTGCCGCTGATCGTGCTGTCGACGATATTGACGTAGGCGGCATACGCGCCACCGCCGAATGCCGCGGTGCCGGTGTTCGGATTCTGGCCGAGAGCGACCGCGCCGGAAAGTGTACTCGTATACATCGTCAGCGCGTAGGCGAAGATGCCGCCGCCGTAAACGCCCTCCGCGGATGCGCGGCAGTCGCGCACGACGCTGTGATCGAGCACGACGTAGCCGGCCGAAGCGATGCAGCCGCCGCCGGTGATGTGGTAGCCGCTGACGCTGGCCGCGCCGTTGCGCAGGGTCAGCGCGGTCACGGTGAGCGTTCCATACCCCGGATGCACCAGCACGCGGTCGCTGCCCGCCGCGTCGATCGCCAGCGCATGCGCGCCGGGACCGACGAGCGCGATGTCGTTCAACGCTAGCGGGATGGCGCCCTGCGACAGCGTGATCGTGCTGCAGGTCAGCGCGCTCAGGTCGATCGTGTCGCCCTCTCCCGCGGCGTCGACGACCGCGCGCAACGTGCCGGCGCTGCCGTCGTCGGCACAACTCGTCACCGGTAGCAGCGCTGCCGGTGACGCTGAGGTCTTCGGCACCGGCGGCATGAGCGCGCGCAATTGCTGGCGCAGTGCGATCGCACCATCGAGGCGCGGCAGGGCTGCAAACCTCGTCGCTGCGCCGTGTGCCGCCGCGGCCCCAAGCGCGAGGGCGATGCCTATCGCCAACGGCGCGCCGCGCCGCGCTCGTGCTGCTCCCATGCCCGCTCCTCATCCTGAATCAAGGCTGCCACGATCCCGATTCGACTCTAGCATCCCGGGTCCGGTCTTGCCCATCGCGGTTCCTGGCGGACATGCGAGTGGCAAGCCGGTAACCTTGCGTGCGACACGCGAAAGGAAATCCGCCGATGCTCAACTATCTTGCCCCGATCCTGCTGTTGCTCGGCTCCAACGTCTTCATGACGTTCGCCTGGTACGGACACCTCAAGTACACCGACCGGCCGTTGTGGCTCGTGATCGTCGCGAGTTGGGGCATCGCGTTGTTCGAGTACTGCCTGCAGGTGCCGGGCAACCGCATCGGCTATCGCGTCTACGAGCCGGCCCAACTGAAGGCGATGCAGGAGATCATCACGCTCCTGGTGTTCGTCGTGTTCTCGACGATGTACCTCGGCGCCGCGATCAAATGGAACCACGTCGTCGGCTTCGCCCTGATCGTGGCCGCGGCGTTCTTCATCTTTCTCGACTAGCCCGCCCTTCGCGGCCGCCGGCGGGTCAACTGCTGAGCAGTACGCGCACGACGCCGATGGCGCCGGCCACGACGAGCAGGATGATCGGCGCGCTGCTCAGCAGGAACCCAAGGCTGCGCGACCGAGGATCGCGCACGTAGGCGCGATAGTAGACCAGGCGTCCGACGAGGTAGACCGCGCCGAGTGCCGCGACCCATTGCGCCGGCCAGTACGCCGCGGCGATGAACAACGACGGCAGGAACAGAATCATCTGCTCGATCGTGTTCTGCTGCACGCGGAAGTAGCGTTCGAAGTTCTCGTTCCCGGTAATTGCCGGCGCCTTCACCCCATACGTTTCGCGGGCCTTGCCGACCGCGTAGGCGAAGAAGAAACATTCGAGCAGCGCAAGCAGTGCGACAAGCTGGACCCAGGCCATTGCGGGACTCCCCAGAGGTATGGTTACGCGGGATGAGGGGCTAAGGATTAGGGGCTAGGGGCCAGCAAGAGCGCCGTTTCCGCTCTCTGCGCTCTCTACTAGTCCCTAGCCCCTAGTCCCTGATTTCTAAAACGGAATTCGCCCGGTCAGCACCTGCCAGTACATGACCCAGTCGCCGGCGAAACTGTACAGGGGATGCGTGAATGTTGCCGGGTGATTATGCTCGAAAAAGAAATGCCCAACCCAGGCGAAACCATAACCGAGTAGCGGCAGCAGCCACAGCAGACTCCAGCGCTGGCTGATGCAGGCCAGAACGAACACGATCAGGACGAGCGTGCTGCCGACGACGTGCAGCCGGCGGCAGGTCCGGTTCGCATGCTCGGACAGGTAAAACGGGTAGAAGTCGCGGAAGCTGGCGTAACGCGCGCTCATTGGCCGCTGTCAAATCAGACGATTCGTCGATTTTGCCCGCGCAAGCGCGCCACGGCAAGGCGCCGTGGCGCGTGGTGAATCGGCCGCGTCGTTTGCGCGGTCAGTCGTCCTGATGTCGCTTGGGAACTTCGACCTTGCCGGTCACCTGGTGGTGATGCAGGTCGCCGCTGCCGGCCGAGTGGACGATGAAATTCCCACCGACGCCATCGACGGTGACATCGCCCGAGCCGATCGAACCGATTTCGACATCACCGCTGGCGCGGCGGATGCCGACGTCGCCGGAACCGACCGATTCGATGCGCACGCTGCCGCGGACGTCGGCAAACGTCACGTCTCCGGAGCCGACGTGGCCAACCTTGATCTCGCCGCGCGAATTCGACGCGCGGATGTCACCGGAGCCGACGCGTTCGACGTTCAGGCTGCCGATATCGTCGATGATCGCATCGCCCGAGCCGACCTTGACGAGGACGTCGCCGGCGATGTGATGCGCTTTCAGATCGCCCGAGCCGGACGTGAAACGCAGCGAGGCGACGTTCGTGACGTCCGCATCGCCCGAGCCGGCGTCGACTTCGAGCGCCAGATCCAGCGGAATTCGCACGGTCAGGTCGATATAGGCGTAGCTCGATCCGAACAGGTTGATGTGCGTGCCGCTGCGGTTCTTGCTCGTGGTCACGCGCACGCGGTCGGTGCTGCGCTCCTGATCGACGGTCAAATCCTTGAGCCACTCTTCTTCCGAAGCACAGGCCTTGCCGCGCACCTCGATGCGCTGGATGCCGGCAACGCCTTCGACCTGCGCGTCGCTGGAGCCGAGCACGAGCCCCAGTGCCTTCAGGCCGGCCGGGTCGATGTCGAGGTTGCGCTCGGCGCTGAACTTGCAGTCGTGACCGGCCAGCGCGGCGGTGCTGACGGTCGCGAGGATCAATCCAAACAGGGCGCGCATCGGTGAAGTCTCCTTGGGGTTATGGGCATTTTGGATGCCTCTGCACAAGGAAAGGTTTAACCAGGCCGATGAGTTGACTCCTCTTTTCAAGCCCCTCCCCCTTGACGGGGGAGGGGTTGGGGAGAGGGTGACGCCGACGCAGTCGGCGGCTTCGCCGCCATCCCCTCTCCCGGCGCGTTACGCGCGCCGACCTCTCCCACAAGGGGAGAGGTGATTTCTCTGCTCCACACCGAACACTTCAGTAGATATCAACTGCTACTGCCCCGCCGGCAATGCCGGGGCACTCTCGGTTTTTGCCTAGAGCTGCCCCGCCTTGTCCTCGGCCTTGGCCCGGTTCCAGTAGGCTTCCTGCTCGGCAAGGCTCTTGTCCTGAAGCGGCGTGCCGTCGGCCGCCGCCAGCGCCTCCATGCGCCGGAACCGGCGCTCGAACTTCGCATTGGCGCCACGCAGGGCCTGCGAGTACTCGACGCCGGCCAGGCGCGCGAGATTGACGCCGACAAACAGGACGTCGCCGATTTCATCGGCCATCCGCGCCGGGCTGGCGCCCGCATCCAGTTCGTGCCGGACTTCGTCAAGCTCCTCGTGCAATTTGTCGAGCACCGGACCGGTCGACTGCCAGTCGAAGCCGACGCGCGACGCGCGCTTCTGCAGCTTCAGGGCCCGCTGCCACTCCGGCAGCCCGCGTGAAATCCCGGCCAGTGCGCTCGCGTCGCTCTCGCCGCCGGCAGCGCGCTCCCGACGCTTGTGTTCCTCCCACGCGGTGGTCTGCGCCTCGCTGTCGGCGACACTCAGCAGGTTTCCCCCGGCGTCGGCGAACACATGCGGATGGCGCCGGGTCAGCTTGTCGCAGATCGCCTCGACGACATCGTCGAAGCGAAAATGCCCGGCCTCCTCGGCCATGCGCGCGTGAAACACGACCTGCAGCAGCAGGTCGCCAAGTTCGTCGCGCAGGCCGGCGAAGTCGCGGCGATCGATCGCGTCGGCGACTTCGTACGCCTCTTCGATCGTGTACGGCGCGATCGTGTCGAAATTCTGCTCGACGTCCCAGGGACAGCCGGTCCGCGGCTCGCGCAGTGCCGCCATGATGCGCAGCAGGTCGCCGATGCCGCGGCTCACGTCGCGGCCCCGCCGCCGATCAGCGATGCCCAGGCAACCGCGGTATCGCCGAACGCCAGGAAATCCGGATTCAAAAGCGACTCCTTCGTGTTGTAGCGCAGCGGCGCTCCGCGCATGTCGGTGACGCCGCCGCCGGCCTGTTCGAGCACGCACTGGCCTGCGGCCGTGTCCCATTCGCTGGTCAATCCATAACGGATGTACAGGTCGGCCTGCCCTTGCGCCGCGCGGCAGAATTTCAGCGACGAGCCGAGCGGCTTGAGTTCGTGCGGACCAAGCTTGTCGAGCGCGGCCAGCGTGCGCGCATCGGCATGCGAGCGGCTGCCGGCGACGAGCAGCGGCGTGGCGCGGGCGCGCGTGCGCAATTCTACTTTTCCACTTTGCGGCAAACCGGGCTGGGCTGGCGCGGAAGCGAACGCGTGCCCGCCCTGCCAGCCCCAGAACATCTCGTCGAGCACCGGCGCGTACACCACGCCGAGCACCGGGCGATGCTCGTGAATCAACGCAATGTTGACCGTGAACTCGCCGTTGCGCTTGACGAACTCGCGCGTTCCGTCGAGCGGGTCGACAAGCCAGTAGCGCGCCCATTGCCGACGCACGCTCCACGCGGCCTGTTCGGCGGACTCCTCGGACAGGACCGGAATGCGCGGCGTCAGCAGTTGCAGACCGCTGACGATCGCGCGATGGGCCGCCAGATCGGCGGCCGTCAACGGCGAGTTGTCCTCCTTGCGCTCGACCGCGAAGTCACCCTCATAGACTTCGAGAATCGCGCGCCCCGCCGTGCGCGCGATCGCGCAGCAGCCGCGCGCCAGTTCGGCAAGGTCCTCGCTCATGGCTGCGGCTTGAAGCGGCCTGCCAGATATTCGCGCGCGATGAACAGCGCCGCGATCGAGCGCCCCTCGCTGACGTCATGACAGGCAATCAGATCATGCAGCTGCGACATCTTCCATTGCACGACCTCGAGTTCCTCGGGCTCGTCCCCCGCCAGCTTTTCCGGATACAGATCGCGCGCCAGCACCACATGCGTCATGCTGGTCATGTACGACGGTGACAGCGAAAGCGTCGTCAGGATGTGCAGATCGCGAGCGCCATAGCCGACCTCTTCCTTCAACTCGCGATTGGCGCCCTGCTCGACCGTCTCGTCCCGATCGAGCCGGCCCTTGGGCAAGCCCAGCTCATATCGGTCAATGCCGGCGCCGTATTCGCGGACGAGCAGCACGGTTTCATCATCGAGCATCGGCACGATGATGACGGCGCCGAGGCCGGAGCCCTTCAGGCGCTCGTAAGTGCGGCGCTCGCCATTGGAAAATTCCAGATCGATCAGTTCGACCTTGAGAAAATGACTGTCGTCGGCGAGTCGCGTCGAATGAACAATGGGGGGTTTGCGCATCCGCATATTCTAACCCGTTGGGCAATTGTGGCGAATGCCGCCATGCGCTCGAACTCTCGCCTTCGGAGGGTTTAATCGGGATTAGTTTGCTCGTTCTCTCAGGTCGCTCTCAAAGCGATTCCGGCGGCCTTCAACAGCGGAGCTGGTCCAGCCGGAATCCAGTCCCATTGCTCCCGTCCTCAAGTTGTCAAAGCCCGGACCAGACGAAAAAATCGGAGGCGAGTCTTTGCTTTTGCTTCTGCGGCAGGATGCCGCCCGAACGGGGCCCCCTGTGGCGCGGCGAGCGGGCGGAGGAAAAGCCCGAAGGGTGGCGCGCAGGATGCGCGCCAGTTCGCTGCATGCACACGGATGTGCATTCAGCGAACCCCGCAGCCCGCTCGCGCACTCGGAGGGCAGGATGCCCGGAGAGCGCGCGACCGGGGGTGTGTTTCTTTGGTTACTTTCTTTGCACAAGCAAAGAAAGTAACCCGCTCGCCCGCAGGGCGAGTGGAAGCCTTGCACTTCAGCGAAACTCAAGATCGATTCCCGCTTCTGCGGGTATGACGGCAGGAGAGCAAAGGCGCTGGATTCCGGCGTTCGCCGGAATGACGAGCAAAAAAGGCGCTGGGAAAGCAAGCTAGACCAACCCGAGTGTCAACGCCTCCGCGTGCAATGTAGGCGCCCCCGCCAGCACACTGCTGGTTTCCAATGTCAGCCCACGCCCCGCGAGGTCGGTAAACACACCGCCAGCCTCGCGCACGATGACTGCGAGGCCCGCAATGTCGAGGATGTTGACGTCGGACTCGATGACGAGGTCCAAGCTGCCGCGTGCGAGCAGGTGGTAGTGATAGAAGTCGCCGTAGCCGCGCGTGCGGCCGCAGCGCTGGATCAGTTGTGCCAGCGCACTCCAGCCGGCGCCGCGGGACAAGGTTTTTACGTTGCCGATCGAAATCGCCGTCGCTGGCCCGAATTCACTTGCATCGGCGGTCCGTATGCGCTCGCCGTTGAGGAAGGCGCCGCCGCCGCGGCGCGCCCAGGCGACTTCTCCGAACTGCGCCGCGCTCGAGACGCCGAGCACCAACTCGTCGCGGTGCATCAGTGCGATCTGGGTCGAAAACATCGGATAGCCGCGCACGAAACTGCGCGTGCCGTCGATCGGGTCGATCAACCAGAGAAAATCGCCCTCGCCTTCACGGCCCTCTTCCTCGCCGTAGAAGGCGTGGCCCGGAAATGCGCTGCGCAGTACCTGCTTGATCGCCGCTTCCGCTTCGCGGTCGGCCACGGTGACCGGGGTCTGATCGGCTTTCGTTTCGACGGTCAGCGCGGTGCGGTAGTGGCGCGCGATGACCGCTGCGGCGGCTTCGGCTGCCTGGCGGGCGATGGCCAGCGCGTTGTCCAAAAATATATCTGTCAGCATTTTATACGTTTCTCGAAAATTGCCGGGTACGTACACCGCCGAAGGCGGCGCCGATCCTAGAACAGGCCCAGCTGGCGACCCTCGATCACGAGTTGGCGCGAGCCGTCGGATTGCGCCTGCCCGACATATTGCAGTGCCTCGATCACGCGAGGATCAGCGCCGCGCGCGCGCAAGCCTGACTTGCGCATCGTACCGGCCCAGACTCGCAGTGAACGTTCCTTCGGCCTCCAGTGGCCCGCCAAGATCATGCACGAGACCGGAAACCGTGCCGCCGGCAGCCGACGCGAATGTGAGCTGCAGGTCGCTCAGGCGCGCCTGCGCCGCGCCGGCAACGGCGGCGTCGCGCCAGTAGGCGGCTCCACTGGCCTGGTCGAGCCACAGACCGCTCAAACGCGCCCGGGCCACATCGATCTCGATCGTGCCGAGCAGGTCGAGCGCCGGAATGGCAAGGACCGGCGCCGCGATTCGCGCCGGCATGTGCACGACGACATCGCGGAACCAGACCTGCCCGTCCGCGCCGCGGTCGGCCAGGCCGGTCGCCGTGACCCCGTCGCCGGTCAGCGTCAGTTGGGCGATTGCCTCGCCGTGCAGCAGTGGCGCCGGTTGCACGCGCCATTCCAGCCCGCCGAGATTCTGACGGAACAACTCTACGGCAGTTGCGCGCCCCTGCCAGACCGTGCCACTGAGATCGCGCAGTGCGAGCGGCGCGAGATGGTCGCCGAAGTAGCGGTAAGCAAAGTCCGCCGGGCAGGTCCATGCTGCAACACCGGCGACAGCGGTGAGTGCGATCACGAACAGAAGAACCCTGCTCAGCCACTTCATCGCGCCGTCACGGCTCCTCCAGCACGACGCGCGCATTGACCGTCCCGATTGCCTCGGCGCGATCGGCGGAAAAATCGGTCGTCTGCACTGCATAGTCGCGTGAGAGCGCGTCAACCCAGCCGATAAGCGCATCGAAATTCGCAGCTTCGAAACTCGCGCGCACGCTCCTCGGGCCGGTCGGCTCGACGCGCTTGAGCGCACCGGCGAGTCCGGCGCCACGCGCGGTCACGTCGGCGAGCGCAAACAGCGACTTGCCCTGCCGATCGACCTGTCCGCGCGCGCCCTTGGCGCGCAATTCCTGCAGTTCCCCGCCGGTCTGGCGCATCCATGCCAGATCGGTGCGTTCGTGGTCCACGCGTGATTCGAGCTGCGTCCGCGCGCGCGCCAGCGGGTACCAGACGAAGGCCCACGCGAGCAGCAACGCGACGATCGTGGCGCCGACGGCGAGCACCAGGCGGTCGCGCTCGGACTGCTTCTGCCACCATGCATCGATCACGGCTTGCCTCCGCTGATGCGCAGGCGACCGTCGACGCCTTTTTCGCTTGTCGCCGCGGCCGTGACTTCAGCCTTCAGTCCGCCGAGGTTCGCCAGTTGCTCGCGCACCAGATCGAGCGTCGGCACATCCGGCGCGCGCAGGCCAAGTTCGAGCGTCGCGTTGCGGTATTCCATGCTCTTGAGCGAGACGCGCGTCGTCGCCGCAAGCACCGGTCCGATCCTCCCGAGCAGCGGCGACAAACCACCGGTCGCGCCGTCGCCGCGCATGCGCATCAAGGCACTTTGCATCAGCTGGCGCGGATCGCCGGCGACATTCGCAAACTCCGGCATGCTGGCGCGCAAGGCCTCGTGTTGCGCCAGTTCGAGCCGATCCGATTCACGCTTCAGGCGCAGATAGTCGCCGCCGGCATACGCCAGCCCCAGAATCACGCTGGCGGCGGCAAGCAACGCGGCGCTTCGCCACAACTTCTGTGCCGGCATATGGCGATGGCTCGGCGCGAATTCGCCCTGCAGCAGATTGATCGCCGGTTCGCGCATCGATGCCGCAGCGAGCAATGCCAGCGGATCAGACTGGCGTTCGTGATAGCGGGAAACTTCGACGGGGAGGTCCAGGCGTGGCGCCTGACGGAAATCGTGAACCTCCACGGTTGCCGGAGCGACCACGCCAAGCCACTGTCCCAGTGCGGCGGTTTCGCAGACGCACGCATGAACTTTGCCCCAGCGCACCAGCGCACGCGACGGCTCGATGAGCACCGTCGCACCGGCGCCCGGCACCGGGACAGCCAGCGAATCGGGAACGATGGCATCCGCGCGGATGCCCAGTTGCGCGAGCATGCCGATCCAGTCGCGCAGCACCGCCCGCGCGACAACGGCTACGCCGATCCGCGCACCAACCACATGTTCGGACAGCGCGAAATGCAGTTCTTCGACCGGACTGGCCAGTTGGTCTTCGAGCGCGAACGGCACGGCCTTGGCGAGTTGCGCGCGGCGCGCGGAAACGCCATCGGTTTCCAGCAGGACGACCTGCTCGGACGGCACCAGCACGATCACGCGCCGCGCGCCGGTAACCGTCGACGCCGCCGGAGCGCCAGCATTCGTGCCGGACAGGGCGCGCCCTTGCGCGTCCTGGGCGAGCCAGGTCATCTGGCCATCGGCCTGAAGTCGGATCAGAAGTCGGTCGGACATGTCACGGGCAGTGCGCGCATCGGCCGCATTGTAACAGCGCTCCGGACCGGACCCGCAGCGTGCTCCAGTGGCCGGGCGCGACGGTCGAAGAGGATATGACACCTGCCGTGCGCCAGTTCTCACTCATCGCTTCCGCGTCCTCGCTCAAGCACGCGAATGCCGCCGTCGGCGCCGCTGCCGAGGCGACGCTCGATCAGGCTGTAGAACGTGAACGGCAGGCCGTCGAGCGTGATGTCGCCGCGCGCCTGGAAATAGCTGCTGCTGACACCGTAGTAGAGGTTTTCCGCCTGGACGCCCGGCACGATCGACTGCAGCGCGGCAAGATCCGGAAAGTTCGCATGTCCTTCCTGCCAGACGCGCTGCGCCAGTTGTTCGGTGGTGATGCCGCTGAGCGTCATCAGCACCGGCACGCTGGCCGTGTTGACGTTGATCCGCGTGCCGCGCGGCAGCGCACATACATGCGGTGCCAGAGCGGCATAGACGTCGCCGCTGACGCCCTTGACCAGCCGCAATTCCGATACATGTATAAATTGCCGCTTTGCCGCGCGATAAGGAACCGGTTGTGCGAGGTAGTACGGATCGTCGTTGCCGGGTCGCGAATCCAGCCACGCGCCGACCGCGTCGGTCAGGTTCGGATCGAGTCGCAATGCGGTCAACAGCCGGCGGAATTTTTCCATCCACGGCGGGTTTGGCGCACCGCCGGCGTCGGCGAGATTGTTCAGATTGAAGCAGCCGTTGCGGTCGCGCATCGTCGCGGCAATCGTGCCGCCCGGCACCGGCGTCGTCGGCAGCGGCACGGCCCATACGCTGGCGTTCGAATCTGCGCCGCCGCCGTTCAACGCCCAATCCTGCTGGAGAACGCGCGCCGCGTAGGCCTCGAGGCCCTGCGCGTACGCCTGCGCCTGCGCATCGAGCCGTTGATTGCGCGTGCGCGCAAGGCCGAGTTCGCCGCGATCGAGCAGGCTCGCGATCAGCACCGTCGCGAGCGCGACGACGAGCAGCGCCACGAGCAGCGCAACGCCGCGCTGGCGCGAAGCGAAGTGCGATGTCCTGCTCATGGGACCGCCTGGCTCGGCCAGCTGGAGACCAGGTCGACGACGCCGGATATTTCGCCGTAGTCGTGCGTGCCGACGCGGAACTCGATCGCGCGTGGAAGCTGCGTCAACAGGTCCGGCGCCCCCGCGCCCATCTCCCCCGGCGGGGGCCATGTGTCGCCCCAGCGGTTGTTTGCGTCGAGATAGCGCAAGCGAAACGTGTCGATGTTGCTGCGCAGTGTGACGAGCTTCGGCGCGGTTGCCGGCGCGCGATCGAGCACGGGAAAGGTGCCGCGCTTGAGCGCAGCGTCGTCGAATTCGTACAGCACGCGTTCGAGATTCGAGCGCGGTTCGGCCTGGGGATTGGCGAATCCGGTTCGCGTGAATTCGATGTGCCCGCTGCTGCCCATCAACGCGGGCAACGGCTCGCCATAGTTGCCGCGCACGGGCCGCGCAATCGCCTGATGCAGGTCACGCTCGATCAGCCCGACGCCGCGCATGAGGTCGCGGAATGCGTCCTGCTGACGCCCCAGCTCCGCGCGCGTGCGCGCGACCGAGTCCAGGCCGCCATAGGCCAGCGCTGCCATCGTCGCGAAAACCGCCAGCGCGACGAGCAGTTCGATCAGGCTGAAACCTTGCAGCCCGGAATCGACCCCATTGTTTGCGCGCACGGGTCGCGGACTCATGGCAACAGGTCTTCACCGGCCAGACCGCTGAATTGCGCCAGCGGCGTTGCGTGGTCCGCGTCAGCGAAGACGCGCACATCGATGCGCCGGATGGTAGCGACCTGGGTCGGCTGCACTTCCACTTCCCAGCGCCACTCGGCCGGTCCAAAGCGGCGCGTACCGTTGCTCTTGCCCACGGGCGGAAACGGATTGCCGATGCGCGTCTCGGTGAGCAGGTCCTGCGCCAGCCAGCCGGCCATCGTGCGATCGCGCAGTTGGCCGAGACTGTCGACCTGCAGCGCCGCCGTGCGTGTCAGCGCCAGGAGCGCAAGGCTCAGCACGACGAGGCCGATCAGGACTTCGAGCAGCGTGAATCCGCGCGCTGGTCGACGCGCTGGCAGCCGATCAGCGGCCACGACTGTCGACGCTGCTGGTGACGACTTCGCCATTCTGTGCTGCCTCGACGCGGTAGCGCGCGGCGGCGTCGGGCAGGGCAATCTCCAGGCGGAACGCGGTCAGCTCGCCGGAGGAAAAGCACGCGAGCTGCGGCTTGTCGGGAAACTCGTCGCCGACGCCGACACTGTTGCCGTCGCGCGTCAGCGTGACAAGCGGACTCGCGCTCCACTTGCGCGGCCGCAGTTCGCCCTCGCGCAGCAGCAGCCAGTTGGCGTGCTCGCTGCGGCTGAAGCGATAGCCACCGTGACTCAGACTCAGGCCGATGTCCCTGCCGCTCAGCTCAGCCTGCTCGCACGCATAACCGACCAGCGCGGCGATGCGATCGGCGTCTCGCGCAAGCTGACGCTCGCCACCAGCGCCTGCAACCGCCAGTGTCACCGTCGCCGCGACGACCGCGAGGATCACCGTCACGACGAGGATCTCGATCAGGCTGAAGCCGGAGGAAAGCAGGGGCCAGGGACCAGGGACCAGGGACCAGGGAGGATCAAGAGCGGCGTGGTCCTGTGCGAGCTTGGTCCACTGGTGTCGGCGTGCCATTTTTTTTCTGGTCCCTAGCCTCTAGCCCCTAGCCCCTAGCCCCTGCTCTACTCCCAGTTACCCACGTCCGCGTCTTCGCCGTCGCCGCCTGGCTTGCCGTCGGCGCCGTAGCTGAATACGTCGATGTCGCCGTGGCTGCCCGGATGCAGATAGAGGTACGGACGGCCCCACGGATCCTTCGGCGCCTTGTCCAGATAGCCGCCCTTGCGCCAGTTCGGCGCCTCCGGCGCGCCGCCAGGCTTGCTGACCAGCGCGTCGAGGCCCTGCTCGGTGCTCGGATAGGTAAAATTGTCCAATTTATACATATTCAGGGCCGTCGCGATTGCCTGGATGTCCTGCTTCGCGCGCACCTGGCGCGCTTCGCCGGGATGTTCCATGACCTTCGGCACGACGATAGCGGCGAGAATGCCGAGGATGACGACGACGACCAGGATTTCGATCAGCGTGAAGCCTCTGGATCGAGCGAGGGCTGAGGGCTGAGGGCTGAGGGCCGAACGTCGGATCGCTGTCGACATGTGCATGCCTTGTGCTGAACTGTAATGCCACCGATCATAGCAAAGCATGAACGCCGTTCCCGCACCCGATAACAACGACGCGCGCGCCGCTGGCGCGGCTTGGACGGCTCGCGACCTCGCAGTCCTGTGGCATCCGTGCACGCAGATGCAGGATCACAGCGAGCTTGGCCAGCCGCGCGTGCCGATGATTCCGATTGCGCGCGGCGACGGAGCGTGGCTGGTCGGGCACGACGGGCGGCGCTATCTCGATGCGATCAGTTCGTGGTGGACGAACCTGTTCGGTCACGCCAATCCGCGCATCGCCGCGGCGGTCAAGGATCAACTCGATCGCCTCGAGCATGTCATCTTCGCCGGCTTCACACACGAGCCGGCAGTCGAACTGGCGGAGGAACTGCTGCGCGTCGCGCCGGGCAGGAGCCCAAGGGCCTCGGAGGCCATGGATGGCCGAGAGAGGCCGCCGCCGGGCCTGGCCCGCGTGTTTTATGCCGACAACGGCTCGAGCGCAGTCGAAGTCGCTCTGAAGATGAGCTATCACAGCTGGCGCAACAGCGGCCGCGAAGCGAAGAAGCGTTTTATCGCGCTGACCGGCAGCTATCACGGGGAAACGCTCGGGGCGCTCTCGGTGACCGACGTTCCGCTGTACCGGGCGACGTACGCGCCGCTCCTGACCGAGCCGATCTTCGTCGCTTCACCGGACTGCTACACGCGCGAACCCGGCGAGTCCTGGCGCGCCTACTCGCTGCGCCGTCTGGTCGACATGCGCAACGCCCTCGAACGGCACGCGGGCGAGGTCTGCGCCGTGATCGTCGAGCCGCTGGTACAGTGCGCCGCCGGCATGCGCATGTACGATCCGGCCTACCTCGCCGGACTGCGCGCGCTGTGCGACGAATTCGACGTGCATCTGATCGCCGACGAGATCGCCGTCGGCTTCGGCCGCACCGGTACGCTGTTCGCGTGCGAGCAGGCTTCCTCCGAGCCTCCGCGAGGAAGTGTTCCAGAACAGCGCGGCATCACTCCGGATTTCCTGTGCCTGTCCAAGGGCCTCACCGGGGGCTTCCTGCCGCTGTCCGCGGTATTGACCACGGCTGCCGTCTACGACGCCTTCCTGGCGGAGTATACAAGTGGAAAGGCGTTTCTGCATTCGCACAGCTACACCGGCAACGCGCTCGCCTGCCGGGCCGCGCTGGCGACGCTCGGCATGTTCCGCGACGAACCGGTGCTGGAGCGCAACCGCGTGCTCGCCGCACGTCTGGGCGCGCGGCTTGCGCCACTCGCCGACCACCCGAACGTCGCCGAAGTACGCCAGACCGGCATGATCGCGGCCGTCGAACTGGTGCGCGACAAAAAGCCGCGCGCGCCGTTTGCGGCGGCAGAACGCCGCGGCCTGCGCGCCTACCTGCATGGACTCGAAAACGGCGTGTTGCTACGCCCACTCGGCGACGTGATCTATTTCATGCCGCCGTATGTGATTAGCGAGGACGAAATCGACGTCATGGTCGATGTTGCGGCAAAGGCGATTGATGTGGCAGTGCGCTAGGGAGTGAGGCCGCTTGCTGCGCAAGCTGGTGAGGACAAAGGGGTGAGTTTCAGGGGGCTTCTGCCCACGAGGCCGCAAAGCGGCCGACCTCTCTCCTCACAAGGCCGCGCAGCGGCCGACCTTACTCTTTACAATACCTCCATGCGCATCCCCCGCGTCCATGTCGACCAGCCGCTCGGGCCCGGCCATCAGGTCCTGCTGCCGGAGCAGTCCGGCGAACATATCGCGCGCGTGCTGAGACTGGAACGCGGTCATCCATTGATCCTGTTCAACGGCGATGGCTGCGAATACAGGGCGACGCTGGCTTCGCTGGCAAAACGCGCGGTCACGGCTGAAGTGACCGCTGTGCAGGCCATAGAGCGCGAATCGCCACTGCATCTCACGCTGGCCCAGGGCATCGCGCGCGGCGAGAAGATGGATTGGATCCTGCAAAAGGCCACCGAACTCGGCGTAGTGCGAATCGTGCCGATCGTCACCGAGCGCACGGAGGTCAAGCTCGACGAGGAGCGCGCCGAACGCCGCGTCTTGCATTGGAATCAGGTCATCGCCGGCGCCTGCGAGCAGTGCGGAAGAACCCGTTTGCCGCAACTCGAAGCTCCGCAGCGGCTCGACCGCTGGCTGTCCGTGCTCGACGATGATGCGGCGTTGCGGCTGGCGCTGATTCCCGGTGGCGACGTTGGCGCGCGCGACCTTCCGCCAATGCAGCATGGTGCATTGCTGTGCGTCGGGCCGGAAGGCGGATTTTCCGACAAGGATGTCGCGATGCTGCAGCACAGCCAGTTTCGCGCGCTGCGCCTGGGTCCGCGCATCCTGCGCACGGAAACGGCCGGCATCGCAGCGCTCGCGGCGCTGCAGGCGTTGCAGGGAGATTTGTGAGCGGCTAGGGACCAGGGGCCAGGGACTAGGGAAAAGCGGAAGATCAAAAGCGGTGGAGTCGCTTCTTTGTTGTTCGCCCTCAGCCCTCAGCCCTTTTTTAGACTGCCAACGCCTGCGCGACCAACGCCTCGATATGGTCGAGGTTCGGAATCACAGCCTGGTCTTCGCGCACGAGTACCTGGGCGTGCACGCCCGGTGGATGCTCGCTTTCATCGCCGGTCGGAATCAACAGGTCCGGCGTGATCGTCGTCAGGCGCGGGAAGCCCTGCGCCAGCATCGCCACGAACGGCATTTTCGGGTTGCCGCTGAGCGCCTTGAGCACGGCGACTTTGGCGTTGCTGACGCTTTCGCCGGTTGCGCGCCCCGACAATTGGGCGAACGAGAACAGCGGCAAGCGCCAGCCGCGCCACGACAGGCGGCCGAGCAGCCACGGCGGTGCGCCGGCAATTTTCTCGGGCACGGAATAGGTGATGACTTCGGCAACGGTCGCGTTCGGCAACAGTACCTTGGTCCCGGTTACCGGGATCATCAGACCACGGATTTCGCGGTTATTGCTGTCGGCCATCCTGCTTTGCTCCCCTAGCCCGCACCGTAGTCGGAAATCATTTTTGCCGCGAGTTCCTGCGGCGAACCGCTGTATGTCACCGCGCCGGTCTGCGTGACGGCGTCCACCATCGTGCTGATCGTGCAGGTGTTCGGATCCTGGGTCCAGACGACACCACCCCGGGCCTTCAGGTAGGCGCTGCCGGCAATCGCATCCTGGGCCATGCCCGAGAAGATGATCGCGCCGGCCTTGTCGCCGAACTGGTCGGCGACATCGCGCAATACCAGATCGATCGACGGACTGTAGGCGGTGCGTTCGGGTAGCGGCGACAGGGTCACCACGCCCTCGCCATCGATCTGCAAGCGCTGTTTGGTCGTGACGATGACGATTTCGCCATGCCCGAAAATTTCGCCGTGCGTCGGCGTGCGCACTGTCAGCGAGACGCTGCGGGCCAGTTGCGCGGACATCAACTCGAGGAATTCGTCGCCCATGTGCTGGACAAGGACGAACAGCGCAGGGAACCGCGGTGGCAACGCGCCGAGGAACTCACGCACCGCCTCGGGACCGCCGATCGAGGCGCCGAGCACGAAGACATGCTGCAGTTCGGCGCTGGCGCCGACCTTGAGTCGTTGCGCGCTCTGATCCGTTTCGCGAGCGCTCGCCTCGGCCGGAGCTGCGGCGAACGCGCTCGGCGCGACCGCTTCCTCCATCGGCATCAACTCGAGCGACAGTGCGTCGTCGACCGGCAACTGCGTTACCTGGGCCTCGCCGGCCTCGCTTTCCGGCGCGAGGAAATCGCTGGCCGAAATCCTGTCGATACCAAATGTTGCGCGACCGGTCGTGGGCCCTGTCGGCGTCGCCTCGTCGCTCAACGGTTCGAGTGACCAGTCCGGCGGTAATAGCGGACTCTCCGCACTCGGGGGCGCTGTTTCTTCAGCGGCCGGCAAGCGTCCGGGCTTGAAGCTGCGGTCGACGGCCTCTGGAATTGCCGCAGCGTCGGCGTCGAGATTGTCGAACGCTGCGGGAAAATCAGCGCCGGCATCCGCGTCGGCTGGCGGCGTCGCTTCGCCCAACAGCGATTCAACGCCGGCGAACGTGTCGGTTGTGGCGGCGTCCGGAACTTTGCGCGCTCCGGATGGACGCGCGTATCGGCGAACAGCGCGTCGATCTGGCTGGCGAAATCATCTGCGGCAGGCGCCGCGTACGTATGCGCCGGAACCTGGCGCGCAAAGTCCTCGAGGGCGGCCGAAAATTCCTGCTCCGCATCAGCCTGCCCAGCATCGGCGTGCTCGGCGCCGCTGGGTTCTGGGGCATGCTCGACAGTCGCCGGCTCGAGTTCGACGATACCGACTGTGTCGAGTACCGGCAATTCAAGCGTCGGCGCTTCGCTGGCCGGTATTGCTGGCACATGGTCGATGGCCGCGGGTTCTTCGAACGCCACGGCAGCTGCGATCGTCGGCGCCGGCGCTGATGCTGCCTCGATCGGCTGCCGCGCGATCGGCGTGACGGTCGCCGGGGCGACTGTCGCCGCGGGCTTTTTCGCCCGCATCGGCACGCTCTCGGCCCAGACCGGGCGCGCCGGCACCGCGATCTCCGGCTTGTTCAGGATCTTGGCGGCCAGATGCCGCGCCCAGCGCGCCTGGTCCGTCCCGGCCAGTTGCGCCGAGGCATTGCCATCGTTGAACACGACTTCATAGTCGCCTTCGTCGAGCACGTCGTAGACGTAATCGATCTGCGCGTCGGATTCGGAGTCCAGATTGAACACGACGATGCGCGCGCCGCAGCCTTCGAGCGCGTCGCGATCCAGATCGCTCGCCAGCGATTCATAGACGATGTCCGCGCCGAGATCGCGCAGCGCATCCTTCAAATGGCCGCCGAGGTTGTCGCCTTGATAGAGCAGCGCAACCGGCACCGTGGCGAAGACGGCTTGGCTGTCAGGCACGACTCAACCTCAGCGTTTCCTGCAGGTTGCGCAGCAGGTCGGCTTCCTGGTACGGCTTGCCGAGGTACCGTTCCACGCCGATTTCCAGCGCGCGCTGGCGATGCTTTTCGCCGGTGCGCGAGGTGATCATGATGATCGGCACGAGTTTCAGGCGCGCGTCGTTCTTCATGTACGTCGCCAGTTCGTATCCGTCCATGCGCGGCATCTCGACGTCGAGCAGGACCACGTCCGGCACCTTCTCCTGCAATTTCTCGACCGCGTCGAGGCCATCCTTCGCGGTGACCACATCCATTTCGTTGCGTTCGAGCACGCGCGTCGTGACCTTGCGCATCGTGATCGAATCGTCGACCACCATGATCAGCGGCTGGCGCCGTGTCACGACTGCCGGTGTCGGCGCCGGCACGACCGGTGCCGGCGTCGCAACTTCGCCTTCCTCGACGCGCTCGCGCAGCGCGGCGTGCCGGCGGACCAGCGGGGCAAGATCGAGAATCATGACGACCGAACCGTCGCCCATGATGGTTGCGCCGAAGATGCCGGGCACCGAACTGATCTGCGGCCCGACGGACTTGACGACGATTTCGCGCGAGCCGATGACCGCATCGACGCGGACCGCGGCGCGCTGATCGCCGGTGCGCGTCATCAGCAGCGGCATCTGCGTCTCGTCGCTCATGCGCGACTGCGCGACATTGAGCAGGTTGGACAACTCGTAGATCAGGTAGTCCTCGCCCGCATAGGCGTAGCTTGGATCGGCTTCGGCGAGGCGGCGGTCGAGGTCGGAGCGCGCGATACGCACGACGCCCTGGACCGACGACATCGGCACCGCATAGGTGCCTTCGCCGAGGCGCACGAGAATGGCCTGGGTGACGGCCAGCGTGAACGGCAGGCGGATGACGAACGTCGTGCCGACGCCGTGGCGCGAGTCGATCGCGAGCGAACCGCCGAGCTGCTTGATCTCGTTGTGCACGACGTCCATGCCGACGCCGCGTCCGGCCAGCTGGGTCACGGTCTCGGCGGTCGAGAATCCGGTTTCCAGGATGAAGCCGTAGAGGTCGCGGTCGGACAGCTGCACATCGGGTTTCAGGATGCCGCGCTCGATCGCCTTGCGCCGGATCGCATCGCGATCCAGTCCGCGGCCGTCATCGGAGACTCGCAGCACGACTTCCGTCGCCTCGCGGCTCACCTGGATACCGACCGTGCCGTCGAGCGGCTTGTTCGCGGCCAGCCGCTCTTCGGGCGACTCGATGCCGTGCGCAAGCGCGTTGCGCATCATGTGCTCGAAGGGCGCCTTCATGCGCTCGAGCAGGTTGCGATCCATTTCGCCCTGTGCGCCTTCGACCTTCAGCTGGGCGCGCTTGCCGAGTTCCTGCGCAGCCTGGCGCAGCGTGCGCCGCAGGCTCGGCACGAGCGAGTCGAACGGCACCATGCGCGTGCGCATGAGACCTTCCTGCAAATCGGACGACACGCGCGACTGCTGCAGCAGCAATGTTTCCGACTGACGCGTGAGGTCGTCGAGCAAACCCTGAATCGAGGTCAAGTCGGATACCGACTCGGCCAGTGCGCGCGACAACTGCTGCAACTGGCTGAAGCGGTCGAGTTCGAGCGGATCGAACACCGACTCGGTCGCTTCGGCTTCGCGCTGGTAGCGCGACAGGATTTGCGCTTCGGTTTCGAGTTCGAGCTTGCGCAACTGGTCGCGCAGTCGGCTGACCGTCGTTTCGAATTCGACCAGGTTGAAGCGGAACGTCGAAATCTGCTGCTCCAGACGCGAGCGGTAAATCGACACTTCGCCGGCGTAGTTCACGAGCGAGTCGAGCAGGTCCGAACGCACGCGGATCATTTCCTGCGGCGCGCGCGGCTGGATTTCCTCATCCTCGAAGCGTGGCAGCGGACGCGGTGGCAGGCGTACCGGCGGAGCAACTGCCGGCGCTTCGCCGGCGATCGATGCTTGTTCGGCTTCGTCACCCGCCGCCTCGGCCACGACCGGAGCATCCGGCTCGGGTGGCGCTTCGGCAGCCGGCAAATCTCCGGACACGAGGCCCTCGAAGCGGGCGATCGCATGCGCCGGCATCGCGATAGCCTGACGCTTGGCGACGCGCTGCACGAGTCCGTGCAGGCGGTCGAACCCGCGTTCGAGCGATTCGACCGTAATGCGGTCCATCACGCGGCGGTTTTCACTGATCGCATCGAGCAGCGATTCCATCGCGTGGCTCAGATCACCGATCGGAGCGAGGCCGGCCATGCGCGCACCGCCCTTGAGCGTGTGCAGGTCGCGCTGCAGGCCACCGACGAGTTCGCGGTCGTGCGGCGCGGCGCGCAGCCCGGCCATGAGCGAATCGGAATGGTCGAGAATGTCGGCGCCTTCCTGGACGAAGATCTCGAGCAGGTCCTCGTCCATCTCCGCCAGTTCGAGCTTTCCTTCCGGCTGCACGTCTTCGGCGAGCGCCGGCGCCTCGGTCAACGACTCGGCCATCGAGGCGGCGAGCATCGGCGCATAGGCCGGCTCGACGCGCCGGACCGGTACCGCCTCGGCTTCGCGCGCCTGCTCGGGCGTCTCAATCTGTTCGACGGTCGCCGCCTCGGGCATGACGACGGGTTCTTCGTCGGCCGTTGGTTCGTCGACGGCGATTGCTTCATCCACAGCCGTTTTTTCGCCGACCGTCTCTGTCTCGTCGACAGTGGCCGGTTCGAGTATCGACGCAAATTCAGCGGTCACGCGCTCGTCATCAGAAACGAGCGAAGCTTCGTCGACGCTGCCTTCACCCGAATCGGCGGCGACTTCCGGCTGATTGGCCGCTACGGCGGTCATATCGGCGTCGTATGCCGGTTCGGCAGTTGCCTGACTCGCGGCTTCCGGCATATCGGACGATGCATCGGTCTGCTCGATCAGCATTGCCGTGAGGTCCATCCCCGAATCCGCTGCGCTGGCGAGCGTCTCATCGAGCGCGCCGCCACCGGCGGCATCTTCAATGATCGCGGCGGAGGCGAACTCGTCCGCGACCAGGGTCGGCGCTTCCTCGCTGCTCAGTGAAACAGGTTCGATTCCGGCGAGTTCGGCCAGCCACGCCGGATCGACCTGATCGAGCGCAACTTGATCGGATTCTGCGGCTGCCGGTGCCGGTTCGACGGCTTCCGCCGGAGCTTCGGCTGGCGGTGTGAACGCCACGTCGGTGTACATCGATTGTGGCTCTGGCAGCGCGTCGCGCAACACTTCGATGCGATGCGCGAGCGTGTCGGATTCCGGCAAATGCCGGTCGCCGCGCTCGAGCGCCTGCATGACATTCCGCGTCACGCTGGCAACGTCGCTCAGGACGGCGAGACCTTCATCGTTTGGCGCCAGTCCGCCAGCGCACAGGCGCTTGATGTAGCTTTCCAGCGGCGCCAGCAGCTGCGTGATCGCGGGAACATCGACCATCGCCACGGCGCCGTTGAGCGTGTGCACCGCGCGCAGCAGCGGTTCGCTGGCGGGCACGCCGTCCGCGACCGCGCGCGACTCGGCCAGGAACGCGTCGATGACGCCCAGGTGCGAGGCGACTTCGCTCGTGAATATCTCGTACAGCACCGGATCGATGTTCGGCAGCGGACTGCCGGATGGTGGCGCTTCATCGGCGAATGCATACGCCGCGCTTTCGGCCGGCGCCTGCGTTTCGAACGTCGTCAGTGCCTCCTGCATCGGCGGCAGTTCGACGACAGGCTCCGGCGCCTGCACCGGCTCGACCGCGACCGGCACCAGCCGGCGCACGACACGGCGCACTTTCTTCATTCGCCGCGGCGCGCCCGTGCGAACCCATGCGTCCTCGCCGATGGCGAGACGGTCAGCCACGCTCATGATCGCGCCGACGTCGGATTTTGGCGCGCCTTCGCCGCGCAGTCCGGCGAGCAATTCGGGCAGCGTGCCAATCGCCTGTCCGGTCAGGGTCTGCACCGCTGTAGTCGGCCCGATCGTCCGGTCGAGCACGCGGTTGAGCATGTTCTCGATTTTCCAGCTGAACTCGCCGAGCGCGAGCGCACCGACCAGGCGGCCCGAGCCTTTCAGCGTGTGGAACGAGCGGCGAATCGGCTTGAGCCTTTCGAAATCGTTCGGATCGGCCTGCCATTGCGGCAACTGGCGGCCCAGGTTTTCGATTTCTTCCTGCACTTCCTCGACGAACACTTCGCGGATTTCCGCGTCGATCTCATCGGAAGCGCTCGTGTGGAAACTCGCGTCGGGCAACGCGGTGCTGCCTTCGGTATCGGGTACTTCCTCTTCGATCTCCTCCTCGATCTCGACATAGCGCACCGCGTCCGGCGCAGTCTGCCCGGCGGCGTACTGTTCCGATTCGTCGGCATGCGGCGGAGACGTCGGCTCGGTCTCCGGCAGAGCCAGACCGTGCAGGTCATGCGTCACCGGCTCGTGCGCGTGCGCCTCGCCGACGACGAGGTCTTCGAGATTGATGCCCGGCGCGATATCGACGGCGTGGGTCAGTTCGTACTCCGCCGGCAACGTCGCATCGGCGTTCGCTGCAGCCTGTTCGTCGCGCTGGAAACTCGCGATCAGATCGTCGACGCTCGCGTCGGTCGGCAACTCGATGCTCGGCAGCAGTGCGCCGTCATCCTGAGCTACCGGCTGCTCGACCTGCACAGAGGCTTCGGTTTCGGACGGCAGGTGCTCGCCCCACTGCGGGAAAGTCGCCGCCGGTTGCCGCCGCGTGCGCTTCGGCACTGGCAGCGCTTTCGTTCTGCGCCGCAACCACCGCGGACGCGAAGAACTCGTCCACCGTCGGTGCTTCAGGCGCGTCATGGCTCGCCGCGTAGCCGGTTTCGGCCGTCGCGGCGGTTGCCTCGGCTTCCACTTCATCGTCGGACGGGATCGGCCAGTAGCCAAGGGACTCCAGGCTCGTGCGCGTGACATCGAGTATGTGGTCGCGGCCGCCGCGCTGTTCGCGCGTGGCTTCCATGAAGTATTCGATCGACGCCAGGGCGTCGGCGAGCTTGTCCATCTGTTCGACTGTCGGCACGCGCCGGTGCCGCAGCAGCTCGACTTCGACGAACCGCACGATCGCCGTCATCAGCCCAGCCGGCTCGGTCAGGTCGAGCATGCGCAGTGCGCCGGAAATCTCTTCGAGCAGGCGCGGAATCTGTTCGACCTTGGCGTGGTCCCACGGCGACTCGATGAACGCGACGATGTCCTGCTTGGCCTGGGCGATGTTGACCGAGGCTTCCTTCATCAGCGCATCGAGAATCTTGCGGACTTCGGCCTTCGGCAATTCCATCTGCACGGCGGCGTCTTCCGACTGCGGCTCCTCGCCGCCAAGCCGGTCGATGTGATCATCGAGCGACGCTTCGACGTAGAGCAGCGCACCGGCGACATCGAGCAGCGTTGTTTCGTCGGCGTTGCGCGTCTTGCTGGCGATATCGCCGATGATCTGCCGCTGTTCGGTCACGACGCGGCGCGGAACACCCAGGCCGAGCATGCCCAGCGTATCGCCGACGCGGTCGAGCACTTCGCCTTGCGCAGCCAGGTCGCCCGGATCGGCGCCCTGCGCGCGCAGGAAGATGTCGAGCGCTTCCTTGACGCGCAGCAGATCGTCCTTGATCGCCGTCGACACGGTGTCGAGCAGCGCGCGGTTGTGGCCCGAGATCGAGCCTTTCGCATGCTCGACTTCGCGCTCGGTCGGCAGCAGCGTGTCGAGCTGGTAGAGCCGGGCGATTTCCGTGGCACGCGGACCGGTCGCGGTCGTGTGCGCGACGTAGTACAGCAGGTTCTTGGTCAGCTCACGCGGCGGATCGGCCGCGAATTCGGCCTCGCCCGCCATCGACCAGACGCTTGATCTGGCGATCGATCTTGCCGAACAGCAGCTTCACGGCGGCGCTGGCTTCGAGCGAGCCGCTGCGCACCGATTCGAGCACGCCGGTCGCGACCCACCACAGCCGGCGCGCCTCTTCGCCGGCGCACAACTTGCGCACGCGGTCGAGCACATCGATCAGGCGGTCGAGCTGGTCGGCGGCGGAATCGTCGCGAATCCAGCGCAGCAGCGAAAGCTGGAACGCCGTGCGCAGGCGCGCGCCCTGGGCGCGCAATTCGATGACCGGCAAGCTCGCCGCAGCACCGGCGGCAGCGGGCGGCAGGTCGGCGGACAGATCCGGCGAAAACAGCGCCGACTCGGTCAGCAACTTTTCGCCGCGCGTGGCGCGCAGATCGTTGAGCAGC
Organism: uncultured Gammaproteobacteria bacterium; assembly: GCA_963766595.1. Taxonomy (GTDB): domain Bacteria; phylum Pseudomonadota; class Gammaproteobacteria; order Xanthomonadales; family Rhodanobacteraceae; genus Rudaea. Next base: position 257,612 of record CAVYAZ010000017.1, on the reverse strand, counting down.
GGCAGCAGGACGATCGGGATGTCCTTGTGGCCGCTCTGCAGGCGCTCGAGGTAATCGGGCAGCTGCACGATGCCGCGCATCAGGACTGAATAGGTTTCGTCCTGCGGCTTGATGCTGCCGTCGAGCAGACCCTGCGCGACGTGCTCCATCTCGTCCACAACCATCGCCGCGCCGTACAGCTCGACCATGCGCAAGGTGCCTTGCACCTGGTGCAGATAGGTCGCGCAGAAGCGCATCAGGCTGGTGTCGGCCGGATCGTCGACATAAGCCTCGAGCGCCTGACGCGCCTGGTTCAAGGTCTCGTCGAGTTCCTGCTTGACCCAATTTAAGGTCGTGAAGTCGATGTCTTCTTGCAATTTCATGGATGCGTTCCCGCGTTCCGTAGCTGCTCCAGCCTTGCGCCACCTTCCATGCGAGCGCCCGCACAGCGCGGCGCGCTGTTCGGACGTTCATCGGAGACTGCATCGGCATTGAAGGCAACTCACGCTGCGACAGGTATAGACCTAGGTTAAGACGGCAGCTTGAAGTCGGCGACCGAACGGCGCAAATCCGCCGCCAACTGGGCCAGGTTTCCGATCGATTCGGCGGTCTGGCTCGCGCCGACCGAGGTCTGCGTCGTGATTTCCTGAATGACGTTCATCGTCGCCGAAATGTTCGTTGCCGCCGCCGACTGCTGGCGAGCGGCCGACGAAATGTTTTGAATCAAATCGGCCAGGTCGTTCGAGACCTTTTCGATCTCGCCGAGCGCCAAGCCCGCGTCCTCGGCCAGGCGTGCGCCGGCCACGACTTCCGCGGTCGTCTGCTCCATCGAGGTGACCGCTTCGTTGGTGTCGGCCTGAATCGTCTGGACCAGCGTCTCGATTCGGCGTGTGGCGCCCGAGGCGCGTTCGGCCAGTCGCTGCACTTCGTCGGCGACGACCGCGAAGCCGCGGCCCGCTTCACCGGCCGAGGCGGCCTGAATCGCGGCGTTCAAGGCCAGAATGTTCGTCTGCTCGGCGATGTCGTTGATCAGTTCCACGATCGATCCGATTTCCTGCGAGGATTCGCCGAGGCGCTTGATGCGCTTCGAGGTTTCCTGGATCTGGTCGCGAATCGAGTCCATGCCCTGAATCGTCTGGCGCACGATCGCGGCGCCCTTCGAGGCGATCTGCACCGAGCGTTGCGCCACGTCGGCCGACTCGGCCGAGTTCTTCGACACTTCGTCGATCGAGACGGCGATTTCGTTGATCGCGGCGGAAGCCGACGTGATCTGCTGCGCCTGATGCTCGGCCGCTTCGGCCAGATGCATGGCAGTTGCCTGCGTTTCCTGCGCGGCCGCGGATACCTGCACGGCCGTTTCGTTAATCGTCGTGACCAGCGAGCGGAGCGCTTCGACCGCGAAGTTAACCGAGTCGGCGATCGCGCCGGTGATGTCTTCGGTAACCGTCGCTTTCACCGTGAGGTCGCCTTCTGCGAGCGATCCCATTTCGTCGAGCAGGCGCAGAATGGCCTCCTGGTTGCGCTGGTTCAGTTCGGCGGTGATCTGGTAGCGCTGGCGCTGGCTGCGGATCTGGGTGAAGCCCAGCCACAGGACCAGGATGATCGCCAGGCCGGCAGCACCGACGCCGTACCACGGATTCGGCCAGCTGCGGCTCGAGGCCAGTCCAGCGATGCGCTGGCCCAGCGGCTCGGCTTTCAGCAGCATCGTCTGCGAGTCGATCGAGGCCTGGTCGGCGGCCTGCTTGACGTCCTGCAAACCGGACGCGGCATCGAGCAGCTTCTTGACCGGATCGGCGAGTTCGATCCACTGCTTGTTGATCTCGGAGAGGATCTCCTTCGCGCTGGCATTGTCCATCGCGCGGATGTTGAGGTCCGGGTTGCCGTTGATCAGACCGGAGAGCACCACGCCGTAGAACTGCGCGTCGCGCGCCAGGCCGTCGGCGGCCGACTGCGCGTCTTCGCCGCCCTGCAGGATCGATTGCACGCGACGCTGCATGCGGTCGGCGAGCAACATCTCGCGCGAGGAAATCATGACCTGGCCAGCCGAACCGTTCTTCTCGGTCAGCGCCTTGACCACCTCCTCCATGCGCGAGTTCAGCACCGGCATCTTGCTGTTGAAGTCCGCCGCCACCTGCGCGGTATTGAGCACCTGCTCCTTGCTGGACAGGATCTTCGTCGCGTCGGTGTTGAGCTGGGCCCAGGCCCGTCCATGTTGGCGATTTCGGTCGTCAACTGCGATTCGCCGCCGTAGGCGCGCATGCCACCGGCCGGATCGCCCTTCTTGAAGCTTGCCGAGCAGGTCGTCGATCGTGTTGCGCGTCTGCTCGAGGCTCTTGAACGCATCGATGTTGCCGCCGGCGGCATCGTTCGCCGACTTTCGACAACTGCTGCGAGAGCACCTGCACCTTGGTGACCAGCGCGCCGGCTTTCGCATCCTGTCCTGCGTAATAGGTCAGGAAGCCGAAGTCCACGACCGCGAAAATGATCGCTATGACCAGCACGAACACGAGCAGCGTGTTGGCGCCTCCCGCTCGTTCTCTTCCGCCTGCTGCGCCCGTTGTTGCACTCATGATTTCACCCCTTGTATACGTTGTATGCGCGCCGGCGTCATGTCGGATTCCCGCTCAGGCCGAAGCCTGGGCAAAATCCGGCGTGCGCACCAACGCCGCCATGCTGAACAGGCCCCAATAGACCTCGCCCAATAAGATATTTTTCGCCGACGAAACGGCGGTAGCGATCATCGTCTTCGCCGATCGCGTCGGCGCGCTGCTCTTCCGAGAAGTTGCGCTGCCCGAGCACTTCGTCCACGAGCAGGCCGACGCTGCCGCCGGACTGCCGCACCAGCAGCACGCGGCTCGACTCCGTCAGGAGCGCGCGCTCGCCTTCCAGGTATTGCTTCAGGTCGATCAGCGGCACGAGATTGCCGCGCACGTTGGCCACGCCGAGCAGCCACGGCCGCGTGCCGGGCACCAGCGTCAGCGACGGGAATGTCAGGATTTCGTTGACTTCGTTGATGCTGCTGACGAGATAGCGCGTGCCGATGCGGAAACCGATGCCGCGCCACAAGCCGGGCGCATCGATCTGTTCCGGAACGCCGGCCACGTGCGCCAGGCTGCGTCGTTCGTATTCCGCCAGCGCCTCGAAGGGGCTGAGCGCAAGCATGTCGAGTGCGATGGCCATGGCGTCGGCGGCAGGTCAGTTCGGCAACAGGTTCTGGATGCGGGACATCAATTCCTGCTCGCTGACCGGCTTGGTCAGGAATTCCTTGGCGCCCTGGCGCAAGCCCCAGACGCGATCGGTCTCCATCGACTTTGTCGTGATGATGACGATCGGAATGCTCGACGTGTCGTTATCCTTGCTGAGCGTGCGCGTCGCCTGGAATCCGTTCATGCCGGGCATGATCACGTCCATGATGACGAGGTCCGGCCGTTCGCGCTTGGCGCGGACGATGCCTTCTTCGGCGCTCGGGGCGCTGCTGACCCGATGGCCGTTTTTTTCCAGCAGCGTGGTGAACACGCGCACGTCGGTCGGTGAATCGTCGATGATCAGAATATGCGCCACGTTTTCCCCTTGCGTCGGATCAATGCTTATCGAATTCCGACGTGCCGCCGGATCGCCCCGAGCAATTCCTCGCGGGTGAACGGCTTGGTCAGATACTGCTCGGAACCCACGATGCGTCCGCGCGCCTTGTCGAACAGGCCGTCCTTCGACGACAGCATGATCACCGGCGTGGACTTGAACATCTGGTTGTTCTTGATCAGGGCGCAGGTCTGGTAGCCGTCCAGGCGCGGCATCATGATGTCGACGAAGATGATGTTCGGCTGCTGGTCGGAAATCTTGGCCAGCGCCTCGAATCCGTCAATCGCGGTGACGACGTCGCAGCCTTCCTTTTTCAGCAGCGTTTCGGCAGTCCGCCGGATGGTCTTCGAATCATCGATGACCATGACCTTCAGGCCTGTCAAACCGCCGTTTTTTGTTGTCTCTTCCACGCACTACCCCCTGCCTGCGGAGTTCCAGTCCAAAGCGGCTGCAGGCCATCGATGCCGGCCGGGAGCTCCGAACCACGTTCGCAGTGCATCCGGCCGGCCGCCGCGCGGATCGGGCCAGTGCACTGCTATGGAAAACTTCGCCGTATTAACCAATACTTCGCAATCCTGTCAAGGCTTCCCGCTAAACCAGCGGCAGACCTGAGGAAAGTACCTGAACAAATCGACGGTTTTTTGCTGCTGCCGGCGACCCGGCGGTGCCGATGCGCCGCCATGCCGATGCTAGTATAGACCGTGTCTTTGACGAGGAACGTGTTGCTTTTCACGTTTCGTTTACAAGCACACCGCATGCCAACATGACTGTCTGCTCCGGTTTTGCCCCTGCCCTGTTCGAGCCTCGCTGATGACTGCGACCGTCGCCGTTCTGATGGATCCGATCGCCGCAATCCATGTCGAAAAAGATTCGACCTTGGCGCTGATGCTCGAGGCCCAGCGCCGCGGCTACCGGCTGCTGTACATGAACCAGGGCGACCTCGCCCTGCGCGGCGCCGAACCGTTCGCGCGCGTCGCCGACGTGCAGGTGCGCGACGACGCCAACGACTGGTTCACGCTCGGCGAGCCGCGCTGGATCGACCTGCGCGAAGTGGATTTCGTGTTCGCGCGCAAGGATCCGCCGTTCGATTCGCAGTTCCTCTACGACACGATGGTGCTGGAGCTGGCCCAGCAGGCCGGCGTGCGCGTCATCAACGATCCGCGCGGCCTGCGCGATGCGAACGAGAAGCTGTTTTCGCTGCATTTTCCACAATGCATACCGCCGACGATCATCGCGCGCGACGCCGCCGAGATCCGCCGCTTCGTCACCGAGCACGGCGACGTCGTGCTCAAGCCGCTCGACGGCATGGGCGGACGCTCGATCTTCCGCAGCGGGCGCGGCGATCCGAATCTCAACGTCATCATCGAGACGCTGACCGCGGAGGGCCGCAACTTTACGCGTTGCGCAGCGCTACATTCCCGAGATCCGCGATGGCGACAAGCGCATCCTGATGATCGACGGCGAACCGGTGCCGTACGTGCTCGCGCGCATGCCGCAGGGCGACGATTTCCGCGGCAACCTGGCGCGCGGCGGCAAGGGCGTCGGCCGGCCGTTGTCCGAAGGCGACCGCCGCATCGCGGCGCTGGTCGGTCCGGAGTTGCGCCGCCGCGGCATGCGCTTCGTCGGCCTCGACGCGATCGGCGACTACCTCACCGAAGTCAACGTGACCTCGCCGACCTGCATCCGTGAACTCGATGCCCAATTCGGGTTGAACATTGCCGGCATGCTGTTCGACGCGCTCGAGGCCAAGGCAACGTGAGTGCTCCTGCTGTCGGCAGCGGCGACCGCTTCGGAGTCACCCTGCTGTTCTCGCTGATCGCCCATGGCGTGCTCGCGCTGGGCCTGACGTTCGAATACGAAAAACCGGCGCGAAGCCTGCCGGCGCTGGACGTGATCCTGGTCCAGTCGGCGACGGGGACGAAGCCGGACAAGGCCGACTTCCTCGCCCAGGCGCACAATTCCGGCGGCGGCGACAGCGACAAGCCGTTGCGACCGAGCGACCCGCTGTCCAGTCCGATCCACAAGCCCGATCCGGGCCTCGCTCCGCGGCCGCTGCTGGCCGGCGCGCCGAAACCGCAGCCCGAGACGCCGCATGAACTGCTGACCCAGCAGAAATCGTCGTTCGCCGTGCACACCGAGAAAGAGTCGCCCGAGCGGTCAGGAAATGCCGCTGCCGACCGCGCAGCGAATTGATGGAGAAGAAGGTCGAGATGGCGCGCCTGGCCGAGGAAGTGCAGCGCGATTCGGTCGCCTACGCAAAGCGGCCGAAGAAGAAATTCATATCGGCCAACACCAAGGAATACGAGTACGCGGCCTACATGTCGGCATGGGTCGCGCGCATCGAGCGCATCGGCAACCTGAACTATCCCGACGAAGCGCGGCGCCAGCAGATGCACGGGCAGCTGGTGCTCACGGTCTCGATCAACCGCGATGGCTCGGTGCGCAGTGCCGACGTCATCCAGTCGAGCGGCCACAAGCTGCTCGATGATGCCGCGCTGCGCATCGTCAAACTGGCCGCGCCGTTTCCGCCGATCCCGCCCGGCGAAAAGGTCGATGAACTCTATGTGACGCGCACCTGGCAGTTCCTGCCCGGCGATATCCTGCGCAACCGCTAGTGCTGCAGGTCAAAAGACTGAACCACGAAGAACACGAAGGACACGAAGGAAAGCATTGAGGAGCAAAAGTCTTCGCCCCTTGTGTTAGCCGGCCTCGCGCCCGCGGATGCAAGACGCCGGAGAGGCCGGCGGGTTGGCTCTTTCGCATCTGATTCCCCTCTTCTTGTTCTCTTCGTGCGCTCTCCTTCGTGTTCTTCGTGTAAAACGTCTCTTGATCTTCGGCCAACGGGCGCCCGAGCGGGTACAATGGGCGCCATGTTGGCGATGACCACACTCACCAATAACTTCCTGATCGCGATGCCGTCGATGCGCGATCCGAGTTTCAAACGCGGCGTCGCCTTCCTGTGCCAGCACAGCGAGGACGGCGCGATGGGGCTGCTGGTCAATCGCCTGTCCGAGTACCGCCTCGGCGATGTGCTGGCGCAGATGAATCTCAGCACGTCCAGCGCCGAGATCGGCGACTCGCCGGTGCTTATCGGCGGACCGGTGCAACCCGAACGTGGCTTCGTCCTCCACGCGCCGCACGGCGCCTGGGAGTCTTCCTTCAAAATTTCCGAGTCGATCTGCGTGACGACCTCGCGCGACATTCTTGCGGCGATGGCCGAGGGCCGCGGACCCGAGCGCGCGCTGGTAACGCTCGGTTATTCCGGTTGGGGGGCAGGCCAGATCGAGACCGAGTTGAAGGAAAACGCCTGGCTTACCGCCGACGCGAACGAACAGATCCTGTTCGATACGCCAATCGAGCAGCGCTGGGACGCCGCAGCAGCGCTGGTCGGCGTGACGATTGCGAATCTGACGAGCTATTCGGGAAGGGCGTGAGGAGTTAGGCGTTAGGAGGTTAGGACGCCGGGTTACCGTTGGAGGCGAGACTTGAATGCAGCGGCTCAAGAGCGGAATGGCAGCGCGATGATCGACGAACGACGGTAGGGGCATGGTGGTCTCCTCACTCCTCACTCCTAACTCCTCAACCGCTCCAATGGATACGCCGACCACGATTCTCGGCTTCGACTACGGCACGCGTCGCATCGGCATTGCCGTGGGCAACATGATCTCGCGCAGCGCGCGCGCGCTCGAGGTGCTTGCGAATGGCGAACGCGGTCCGGACTGGGTGCGGCTGGAAGCGCTCCTGCTTGAATGGCGGCCGGACGCGCTGCTCGTAGGGCTGCCGCTCACCGTGAACAATTCTGAACAGGTCACCAGCCGAGCGGCCCGCAACTTCGCGGCCGAACTGGAAGCACGCTATCGCTTGCCGGTGACGTTTGTTGACGAACGTCACAGTTCGCGCGAGGCGGCGCAGCGTTTTGCCGAGCGCCGAGCCGGTGGCGCCGCGAAACGCAAGCACGCCGCCAGGCTCGATGCCGAAGCGGCGGCCATCATCGTGGAGCGCTGGCTTGAGCATGCCTGAACGCAAATCATCCGAGGCAACCGTGCAATGCGACGGTGAAGGGCGTCTGCGTCACTTGCTGACGCTGGAGGGCCTTTCACGCGAACGCATCGTTGCGCTTCTCGATCGCGCCGACGCGATGCGCATGGCCAGCCGCGACGGTGCGCAACCGCTGGACCTGCTTGCCGGCCGCACGGTAATCAACCTTTTCTTCGAGCCGTCGACACGCACGCGCACGTCGTTCGACCTGGCTGCCAAGCGGCTCGGCGCGCAAGTCATCAACTTCGATATCGCCAGTTCGTCGACGGTCAAGGGCGAAAGCCTGCTCGATACCGTGCATACGCTCGAAGCGATGCACTGCGATGCGTTCGTCGTGCGCCACAAGGAATCCGGCACGCCGGCTTTCGTCGCGGCGCATCTGCGCTCGCGCGCCGCCGTGCTGAACGCCGGCGACGGCAATCACGCGCATCCGACCCAGGGCCTGCTCGACGTGCTCGCGCTGCGGCGCCACCGGCCGGACTTTTCCGCGCTGCGGGTCGTCATCTGCGGCGATATCCGCCATTCGCGCGTGGCGCGCTCGGACATCCACGCATTGCGAGCGCTCGGGGTCGCCGAACTGCGACTGTGCGCGCCGCCGCAATTGCTGCCGGCTGCCGGCGAATTTCCGGCATGCACTCTTTTCCACAACTTCGACGAGGCGATCGCCGGCGCCGACGTGGCCATCATGCTGCGCCTGCAGAAGGAACGCATGGAAAATGCAGCGATCCCGTCCGAGTCGGAATACTTCGCCCGCTACGGCTTGTCAGCGCAGCGCCTGCGCCAGGCGCAGCCGGACTGCCTGGTCATGCACCCCGGCCCGATCAATCGCGGCGTGGAGATCGCATCGGAAGTCGCCGACAGTCCGCAATCGCTGATCCTCGAGCAGGTCGCCAACGGTGTGTTCGTGCGCATGGCAGTACTCGCCGAACTCCTTGCGGCAGGCAATCCCGCGCCGAGGCGCGCATAATTTGCCGGTCGGCCGCGCGGAGTGCGCGGCGCATTCCGGGGACTCGCATGCGTCTGACTATTCGCCTCGCCGCGCTGATCGGGGTAGCCGCCCTGTTTTCCTCCTGCAGCAAGCCGCCGGCGGGGGATTCGCCGCTCGCGTACGCCCCGGCGGACACACCGTATGTATATGGAAATCTCGAGGCCCTGCCGGCAGCAACAGTCGAGCAGCTTTCCAAGCCGATGCAGGACTACTGGCCGACGTTGTTCGACCTGTACGAATCGCTGCTCAAGGATGCCAGGCCCGCGATCGACGACACATCCCGGAAGATCGCGACCGCCCTCCTCGAGGAAATCAAGACCCACGACAGTTGGGACAAACTGCGGCAGATCGGCCTGAAACCCGATGCGCGCATCGCCTTTTATGGGGTCGGCCTGGTGCCGGTGCTGCGCATGGAACTCGGCGATGCGGCCGCATTCAAGGCAGAAGTTGCGCGCGTCGAGCAGGCCGCCGGGGCCAAGCTTCCTGTCGCCAAAACCGGTGACCAGGACTACTGGCAAGCGGGCAACGATACGCTGACCGCGGCGATCGCGATCCAGGGCAGTCAGCTCGTGATAACGATGTTCCCGCCCAAGGCCAGCGATGCGCTGAAGCAGACCCTGCTTGGGGTAAAACGCCCGGCGCAGAGCCTCGCCGACGCCGGCACGTTGCAGGCCTTGGCCAAGCAATATTCCTATTCGGCATACGGCGAAGGTTTCGTCGACTTCGTCCGGCTCGTCGAGATCCTGAGCAAGCCGCTGGCCGGCAGCGATGCGGAGTTCGCGCAAGCGCTCGGGCTGCCGGCAATCGCGAGCGACGCGACTTGCCGCGCCGAGTATCTGGAAATCGCCCACAAGTTTCCGCGCGTCGTCTTCGGCGCCGAGGAAATGTCCCCGCAGCGCATGCGGATTGCGACGCAGCTCGAAATCGACACGCGCATCGCCCAGCAGTTCGCCAGTGCCATTGGCGCGGCGCCGGGCACCGGTGCGGCCAGCCAGGGGGCGATCGATTTCAGCATCGCGCTGCCGGTCCTCAGACTCAAGGACTTCTGGATCGCGCAAGCCGATGCGATCGCGGCCAAACCGTACGCGTGCGAGAAACTGCATTCGTTGAACGAAGGCTTCGCCGCTTCCAAGGTCAAGGTCGATGTGACCGTGCCGCCGCCGCTGAGCGACTTGACCGGATTGCGCGCGAGCATGAACAAGTTCGAATTGGCGCAAGGATCAGCGAAAATTCCCGACGTTGCCGGCAAGCTGCTGCTGGCGACGAGCAATCCGGTGGCCGCGCTCGGCATGGCGCAGCTTGCGCTGCCGCAGCTTCAGAAAGTCAAGATCAGCGCGGATGGCAAACCTGTCGCGCTGCCTGCCGAAATACTGCCGCCCGGCGCCCCGCCGATCACGGTCGCGATGTCGGACAAGGCAATCGCCTTCGCCACCGGCGCCGACGAGATCGCCTCGCTAGGCGCCTGGATGGCAGCTCCCGCCGCGACGGCGCCGGTTTTCCTGCGCATGCATTTCAATGGCGTCGTCTACGGCTGGATGGCCCGGTCGTTCGAAGCGATGAAGCAGTCAATGCCGGCGGACAAGCAGAGTCAGTTGCAGTTGCAAACGCAGATGTTCGGCATGTACGAGAAGTGGCTGCACTCAAGCGACTTCACGCTGACCGCCACGCCGACGGGCGTACAGATGCAACAGACGATCGAATTGAACTCGCCGTAACAGGCCGAGAGGAGCACTGACAGCCAGAACGCGAGCAAGAGCGTACGACGAAAGCGGGGACCCGGTCGCTCTGCAGCAGATCAAGCCGGTCGGCATGGAAGAAAATGGCTGTGCCCGAACGGCGTCGCGACGCGGGCGCTGCCGAACATTTCGCGTTTCAGTCGCCGATGAACAACAGCCGGCCACGGAATCCCGCGCCAGCGCTGGAAACATCGAGCGCGCTGAGCACGCGTTTACCCGCCAGCGCGGCCAGCGCGACGACGCAACGCTCGTCGACGACATGCATCTCCGCCACAGCGCGGCTGCTGTGCGCGCGCCGGCGCAGCGGCGCCAGCACGCGATTGGGCAGCAACCGATATCCGAGTCCGCGCCAGTCACGAGAATAACCGCAGGCGATCTGGAACACGGCCAAGCCGCCGGGTGCGATGATGCGCAGGAATTCGCCGACGTAGCGCAGCTGTAACTCCGCGTGCATGTGCTGCAGCGTGATTACCGAGTAAACGAGGTCGATGCTGGAGGAGGCGATGAAATCCAGCTGCGGTTTGGCATTTTCCACAAAGTGCAAATTGTGCACGTGTGCGTGAAGGCGCCGTGCCTGAGCCAGCATGCTTGGAGAGATGTCCACGCCAACCACTTCACCGTAGCGCGCCGCCAGAGCGCACGAAAGACGCCCGACGCCACAACCAAAGTCGAGCGCGCGGCGTCGCTGGCGCGGACGCTCGAGTTCGGCGCAGTAGCGCTCGACGCCGGCAATTTCCGCCTCGCCCGCCGCGAAGAACGCCTCCATGTCCCAGCGGCCGCCGCGCTTGTCCGGATGCGACAAGATCGCCCAAAGCGGATCATCGTGGCCGAGTTGTGTCCACGCGCTGCGCAGACGCTCCAGATCAGTCGGCATCGATCAGTTTGGTTCGCGGCGTGCACCGGCGCAGGCGCTGCGCCGCCGGGGGCATGTGTGGCACTCGCTGGGCGCTGTTTCAGCTTTCGACAAGTTCGACGCCATCCATCCCCTGCGAAAGCGTATGCGCATCGCCGCCCTGGGCAAGCTTGATCTTCAAGCGCACCTCGTTCGACGAGTCGGCGAAACGCAGCGCATCCTCGTACGAGATCTCGCCGGCCTGGTACAACTCGAACAGCGCCTGGTCGAACGTCTTCATGCCCAGGTTCGTCGATTCCTTCATGACGTCCTTGAGCTTGTGCACCTCGCCCTTGCGGATGTAGTCCTGCACCAGCGGCGTTCCGAGCAGGACTTCGACCGCGACGCGGCGCGCCTTGCCGTCCGGGGTCGGGATCAGCTGTTGCGCGACGACGCCCTTGAGGTTCAGCGACAGATCCATGAACAACTGCGGATGCCGGTCTTCCGGGAAGAAGTGGATGATGCGATCCATCGCCTGGTTGGCGTTGTTCGCATGCAGCGTGCACAGGCACAGATGGCCGGTCTCGGAGAAGTTGACCGCGTGTTCCATTGTTTCACGCGTGCGCACCTCGCCGATCATGATGACGTCGGGTGCCTGGCGCAGCGTGTTCTTCAGCGCGTTCTCCCAGGAATCGGTGTCGATGCCGAGCTCGCGCTGGGTGATGACGCAGCCCTCGTGCTTGTGCACGAATTCGATCGGATCCTCGATGGTAATGATGTGGCCGGTCGAGTTCTGGTTGCGGTAGCCGATCATCGCGGCCAGCGACGTCGACTTGCCGGTGCCGGTCGCGCCGACGAAGATGATGATGCCGCGCTTGGTCATCGACAGCGTCTTGACGATCGGCGGCAGGTTCAGCTCTTCGATCGTCGGGATGCGCGTCTCGATCCGGCGCAGCACCATGCCGACGTTGTTGCGCTGGTAGAAGCAGCTGACGCGGAAACGGCCGACCGCGGACACGCCGATCGCGAACTGGCACTCGTGCGTCTTTTCGAACTCCTCGCGCTGCGACGGCGTCATGACGTTCAGCACCATGTCGCGCGACTGCTGCGGCGTCAGCGGCGACTGGGTGATCGGCGAGATGCGTCCGTGCACCTTGATCGAAGGCGGGATGCCGGCCGTGATGAACAGGTCGGATGCCTTCTTGTGCACCATCAACTTCAGGAACGAAGTGAAATCCAGAGCGCTCATGCTGTAACTCCCGGAAATCGGGAATCGGGATCCGGGAATCGGCAAGCCGGACCGATCACCGATGCGGACGTCCCAAAATCCTGACTCTTGACTGCAAGATAACCGAAACGCGGACCGGCAGCTGTGCGCCGGGCATCGCTTTTGGCGATTCCCCACACCCGGCCGCCGACTTGCGTGCTCATCTGAAAATTTCCTTGTTCTTGGCGTAGCCCAGCGCGCTCTGACGCGTGATAAGGCCACGCTTGACCAAGTCCTGCAGGCACTGATCCAGAGTCTGCATTCCGTACTGCGCCCCGGTCTGGATCGACGAATACATCTGCGCGACCTTGTCCTCGCGGATGAGGTTGCGGATCGCCGGGATGCCCACCATGATCTCGTGCGCCGCGATCCGGCCGCCGCCGACCTTCTTCAGCAGCGACTGCGAGATCACCGCGCGCAATGATTCGGACAGCATCGAGCGCACCATCGCCTTCTCCGCCGCCGGAAACACGTCGATGATGCGATCGATCGTCTTCGACGCCGACGAAGTATGCAGAGTCGCGAAGACCAGATGTCCCGTCTCGGCCGCGGTGAGCGCCAGCCGGATCGTCTCGATGTCGCGCATTTCGCCGACCAGGATGTAATCGGGGTCTTCGCGCAGCGCCGAGCGCAGCGCCTCGTTGAAGCCGTGCGTGTCGCGATGCACTTCGCGCTGGTTGATCAGGCACTTCTGCGCGGTGTGCACGAACTCGATCGGATCCTCGATCGTCAGGATGTGGCCGTATTCGTTCTTGTTGACGTGGTCGCACATGGCCGCGAGCGTCGTCGACTTGCCCGAGCCGGTCGGCCCGGTGCACAGGATCAAGCCTTGCGGCTGGTTGATCAGGTCCTTGAAGATCTTCGGGCAACCCAGATCTTCGAGCGTGAGCACCTCGGACGGAATCGTCCGGAACACGACACCGGCGCCACGATTCTGGTTGAATGCGTTGACGCGGAAGCGCGCCAGCCCCGGAATTTCGAACGAGAAGTCGACTTCGAGGAACTCTTCGTAGTCGCGCCGCTGTTTGTCCGACATGATGTCGTACACCAGCGCATGCACTTGCTTGTGATCGAGCGCCGGGATATTGATGCGGCGGACGTCGCCGTCCACCCGGATCATCGGCGGCAGGCCGGCTGACAGATGCAGGTCGGAAGCCTTGTTCTTGACCGAAAACGCGAGAAGTTCAGCGATATCCATGCACGGCCCCCTTTCAGACGTAACCTGCTGCGCGTCAGGCAGCTGCCTGATGCAGTATAGCGCGCAAAATTCAAGCCGGCGCAACCCCTTGCCATGACTTCCTCCGATGCCGCCTACGCCGCGATTTGTGACAGGGTCCGCGCTGCGGCGCTCCGCGCCGGTCATCCGGCGAGAGTCCTGGCCGTCAGCAAGACCAAGCCAGCCTCTTCGATCCGCGAAGTGGCCGCGCTCGGGCAGCTCGAATTCGGCGAAAACTATGTCCAGGAAGCCCTCGCAAAGCAGCGCGAACTCGCCGATCTGCCGCTGCAATGGCACCTGATCGGCCCGCTCCAGTCGAACAAATGCCGCGAGGTCAGCGAATATTTCGACTGGCTCGAGAGCCTGGACCGCGAAAAGCTCGTTGCACCATTGAACCGCTACCGGCCCGACGGCCGGCCGCCGCTTAACGTATTGATCCAGGTGAATATCGACGCCGAGGCGAGCAAGTCGGGTTGCGCACCGGAGGCCATCTCCGGCCTGGCGCGTAGCGTCGCAGAAATGCCACGCCTGTTGCTACGCGGCTTGATGGCGATCCCCGAGCCGCATCCGGACCTCGCTGCGCGGCGCGCGGCTTTCCGCCGGATGCGCGAATTGTTCGACGGCCTGCGCAAGGATTACCCGGCCGTCGACACGCTATCGCTAGGAATGTCCGACGATTTCGAATTGGCGATCGAGGAAGGAGCGACACTCGTGCGCATCGGCACGGCGTTGTTTGGCTCACGGCAGTGAACTGCAAACCGTGAGCCGTGGGCGAAAAAAAGCTAAGCTGATTGACAATCCCCTGCCGTGACCGGCGGCAATGTTCGCCGCCAACTCGATTGCACGATGACGACCCCTGACCGTTCGCCGCTGACCCATCACACCCGGATCGCCTTTGTCGGCGGCGGCAACATGGCGCGCAGCCTGATCGGTGGATTGATCCGTGCCGGGACGTTCCGCACCGCGCTGACGGTCGGCGAACCAGGCGCCGAGCTGGCGTCCGCGCTCGCCCACGATTTCGGCGTCGCCGCGGGTCCCGACAATGCCGTGGCGGTCGACGGCGCCGCCGCCTGGGTGCTTGCGGTAAAGCCCCAGGTCATGAAGGCGGTGTGCGAACCCCTGCGCGGCCTCGCCCAGAGCAACAAGCCACTGGTCATATCGATTGCAGCCGGCATTCGCGTCGAACAGATCGAACACTGGCTCGGAGGCGACGTCGCGATCGTGCGCTGCATGCCGAATACGCCGGCACTGATCGGCGCCGGAGCCATCGGCCTGTACTCCAACGCTCGCGTCGGCGCGGAGCAGCATCTTCTCGCCGAACGCATATTGAGCAGCGCCGGCGCCACCGCCTGGATCGACGACGAAGCATTGATGGACACCGTCACGGCGTTGTCCGGTTCGGGCCCGGCCTATTTTTTCCTGCTCGTCGAAGCGCTCGAAAATGCGGCCGTTGCGCAGGGGTTGCCGCGCGAGACCGCACGCGCGCTTGCCGTCCAGACCTGTCTCGGCGCCGGACGCATGCTGCTCGAGGATGGCGCGACGCCCGCGGAATTGCGCCAGCGCGTGACTTCGGCGGGCGGCACGACGCAGGCCGCGCTCGAGAGCTTTGCCGCGAGCGGGTTTTCCGCAATCGTTGCCCGCGCCGTCGCCGCCGCGACCGCGCGCGGACGTGAGATGTCCGAGCATTTCGGCGATGATGAGCAGTGACCTGCTTCAGCCATAGCGGATTTGAACGATGAGTTATTTCCTGAATGCCGCGGCGTTCCTGATCCAGACGATCTTCAGCTTCGCAATCGGGCTGTTCCTGGTGCGCGTGCTGCTGCTCGCGGCCGGCGCATCGTTCTACGAGCCGATCTGCCGTTTCGTTTACCAGCTGACGAATCCGGTTATCACGCCGCTGCGCCGGTTCGTGCCGCGCTGGGGCCGGATCGAACTGGCTTCGCTGCTCGTTGCCTACCTGCTCGCGCTGATCGAACTGGGGCTGTTCGTGCTGATCAGCGGCGCGGCAATCAGCGTCGGCGGCCTGCTGTTGCGCGCGCTGATCCAGACGCTCGACTGGCTCGTCTGGATCGAGCTGATCGCGATCTTCGCGCGCTGCATCCTCAGTTTCGTCGTCAGCGAATACCAGAACTCGAGCATGCAGTTGCTCGTGCAATGCACCGAGCCGGTCGTGCGCCCGTTCCGGCGCCTGCTGCCGCCTCTGGCCGGCATGGATTTTTCCTGCTGGTTTGCCTCGATCGCGCTGATTCTCGTGCAGATGCTCGTGCTCGCGCCGATGGCCGACCTGGCCGCGCATCTTTAACGTGGCGTTGCCGCACGGGGTGTAAACTCACGACCACGAGAACACGCAAGAACACGAAGCAGAGCAAGTTCGGCTGACGCGCTTGGCGCCTCACCTGCGACTTTCACTTCGTCGTGTTCCGGGCGCTTCAGTCTTTTGCGCCTGTGGCCGTGACTCTCGCGCCCGGCGAAGGAGGTTTTGCGATGCGCACTCACCATAAGATCGTCGTTGCCGTCGCCGTCATCATCGTACTGCTGCTTGCCCTGCTTTTGCCGCGCCAGGGGCATGCCGACCAGACCGCGGAATTCGGAGACGTCGTCGTTCGCTACAGCGCGATCACGACGGATCAATTGTTCCCGGCAGTCGCACAGAGCTACGGCATGGAACGCTCGAGCCGCAACGGTCTCGTCAACATCGCGGTCGAGAAGAAAGGCAGCTCGGACACTCGCCAAATGATCGCCGCGGTCGTCACCGGAAAGGTCGCCGACCTGACCGGCCACAGCCGGCCGATCCGCTTTCGCGAGACCAACGAAGACGGCGCCGTCGACTACCTCGGCGAGTTCCCGATCGACGCCAGCGGCACGTACGTGTTCACGATCAACGTTTCGCCGGGCACGAAGGTTGGCCAGGCGACTCCCTATACGGTGAAGTTCAATCGCGACTATGTCGCCGATTGAGCCGTCGCTCTCGCGGCGGGCACCGTGACGCACGCTGACGGCCGCAGCAGACGCGTGCGACTCGTCCGCCACGCGCAGGCCAGCTTCGGCAGTGCCGACTACGATCAACTCTCGGTCCGCGGCCAGCAGCAGGCGCAGCATCTCGGCCGCTGGCTCGTTGCGGAATCGCGCCGGCCGTACAGCCTCGTCGTGTGCGGCAGCATGCTGCGGCACGCGCAAACGCTCGCACCGATCGAGCAGGCTTTCGCCGCCGCCGGGCGCCCGCTGCCGGCGGCGCGCATCGATCCGGCCTGGAACGAATTCGATCACGAAGCGATCCTGCGCGCATACGCCGCGGCCACTCCGGATCACTCCGAACTGGCCAAGGCCCGCGGCGGCGACTGGAACGCGATCCGCACGGTGCTGCTGCATGCGCTGCAGCAGTGGCGCGACGGCGCGTTCGACGGCCTCGTGCCGGAATCCTGGGGCGAATTCGCCGCGCGCGTTGCATCCGCGCGCGCCGGCATCGCCGACGCCGACGGCGACGGCGACCTGCTGATCGTCAGTTCCGGCGGAGCAATCTCGCGTTGTGCCCAGGCGGCGCTCGACCTCGACGATGCGCGCATGATCGAATTGAACATGGCGCTGCGCAATACCGGCATCAGCGACTTCCATCGCGGCGCGGAGCGCTGGCGTATGCTGTCGTGGAACGAATTGCCGCACCTGGCCGCCCCGGGCGAACAATCACTGGCGAGTCATTATTGATGACATTGTCACTTTTTCCACAAAGCGAAAAGACGCGCGCGCTCGCCGGACGCATCGCGCTGTTCGTCCGCGACCGCATCGAACCGGCCGAAGCGGAGTACTTCACGCACATCAGCCGCCCCGGCCAGCGCTGGACGATTCCGCCAGTCATCGAACGGCTCAAGTCGCAGGCGCGAGGCGACAGATTGTGGAACCTGTTCATCCCTGGCCAGGGTCTTTCCAATCTCGACTATGCGCCGCTGGCCGAAATCATGGGCCGCTCGCCGCTCGCGCCCGAGGTGTTCAACTGCAACGCGCCGGACAGCGGCAACATGGAAGTGCTGCTGCACTACGGCAGCGACGCGCAGAAATCGCGCTGGCTCACGCCGTTGCTGGCCGGGCAGATCCGCTCGGCGTTCGCGATGACCGAACCCGACGTCGCCAGTTCCGATGCGACCAACATCGCCGCGCGCATCGACCGCGATGGCGATCAGTACATCGTCGATGGGCGCAAATGGTGGACGACCGGCGCGATGGACCCGCGCTGCGCCGTGTTCATCGTCATGGGCGTAACGAATCCGGAGGCCGAACTGCATCGCCGTCACGCGATGATCCTCGTTCCGCGCGATGCGTCCGGCGTGACGATTGCGCGGCCGCTCACCGTGTTCGGCTACGACGATGCGCCGCACGGCCACGCCGAAGTCGTGTTCCATCGCGTGCGCGTGCCGGCCGAAAACCTGATCCTTGGAGAAGGACGCGGGTTCGAGATCGCGCAGGGCCGACTTGGGCCCGGCCGCATCCACCACTGCATGCGGCTCATCGGGCTGGCGCAGCGCGCCCTCGAAAGCATGGTCGCGCGCGCGAACTCGCGCGTGGCGTTCGGCCGGCCGCTCGCGGCCCAAGGCATCGTCCGCGACGCGATCGCGCAATCGCGCTGCGAGATCGAGCAGGCGCGCCTGCTGACACTTGCCGCCGCGGCCACACTCGACCGCGACGGCATCAAGGGAGCAAAGGACGCAATCGGCATGATCAAGATCGTCGCGCCGCGCATGGCCTGCGCCGTTATCGACCGCGCGATCCAGATTCACGGCGGCGGCGGACTGAGCGACGATCACTTCCTCGCCCACGCCTACGCCGGCGCGCGCTCGTTGAGACTGGCCGATGGGCCTGATGAAGTACACATTGCTGCATTGGCGAAGTCGATGCTGAAAGAGCGGTGAGGAGGAGCGTGAGGAGGTGAGGGGTGAGTACTTCCCCGATTGCTCTTCCTGGTCCCTAGTCCCTAGCCCCTAGTCCCTGACCAATGCCCGATCCAATCGCCCTGCCCGAACAAACGCTCGCAATCTACCTCGAAGCCAACGTCGTCGGCTTCCAAGGTCCGCTGACGGCGACAAAGTTCAAGGGCGGCCAGTCCAACCCGACCTACCTGATCGAAGCGGCGTCGGGCCGCTACGTGTTGCGGCGCAAGCCGCGCGGGTAAGTTGCTTGCGTCTGCGCACGCCGTAGATCGGGAATTCCGCGTGTTGCGCGCTCTGTCGGGCAGCGCGATTCCAGTCGCGCAGCCGCTGCACCTGTGCGCCGACGACGGCGTGATCGGCAGCATGTTCTATCTGATGAGCTACGTGCCGGGCCGCATCTTCTGGGACCCGGCACTGCCGGAACTGGCATTCGGCCAGCGCACGTCGCACTTCGAGACCGCGGTCGACACGCTGGCTGCACTCGCCCGTCTCGACGTCGCTCGCGCCGGCCTCGGCGATTACGGCAAACCCGGCAATTATTTCGCGCGACAGGTGTCACGCTGGTCCGAGCAGTACCGTTCGGCCGAAACCGAGCATATCGAAGCGATGGAGGCGCTGATCGCATGGCTGCCCGGCGCGGTGCCGCCGGACGAGGGCCGCGTCGCGCTCGTGCATGGCGACTTCCGTATCGACAACCTGATCTGGGTTGCGCAGGACCCCACCATCGCCGCGATCGTCGACTGGGAATTGTCCACATTGGGACATCCGCTCGCCGACCTCGCCTATTTCTGCATGGCGCTGCGCCTGCCGCGCAATCCGGTCCTGCCGGGACTCGCCGGCGTCGATCGCGCGGCGCTCGGCATTCCGGACGAAGCGACGATGATCGAGCGCTTTGCCGCCGCAACGAACCTGGACCCGCTGCCGCACTGGAATTTCCTGCTCGCGTTCGGCTTCTTCCGACTTGCCGCGATTGCACAGGGCGTGCTCAAGCGCGCCCTGCAAGGCAACGCTTCCAGTGAGCAGGCGCTCGCCGCGGGACGAATGACCCGGGCGATCGCGGAACTCGGCGCGTCCGTGGCGAACTGATTCAGACCCGTGGCGGCAACGCGCTCACGCATCTGGCTTGGGCAGCCGGTCGGGCATGACGATATCAGCACCACCGCCGCGCGGGCTGGCGCACCGGAGCTGCCGCAATTGTTTATGTCCGGCCTCGGACCGATCCCTGCCGAGCGCTCAGGCGTTTATCACCACAGCCACGTGCTGCAGCAGCCGGCTGACATCCGGCGGCAGCGTGCCGTGCGCCGCGTCGTCTTCGGCTTTCGCCTCGCTCAGCAGGCGCTTCGCCTCGGCAACATTGCCGGTGCGCCAGAGAACTTCGGCCAGCGCCGCGCGCGCCTCGACGCGCAGCGAAGAAATCCGCGTCCTCGGCGTCGCGATTTTGGCAATGCCTTCGCGCAACGCGCGTTCGGCGCGCCTATCGTCGTCGCCGCGGTCTGCCAGCGTGCGGCCGATGCCGATCAAGGTTCGGGCATGCCATTCGCCCGGCGCCGTCTTCAGGTAATCGCGGTAGACAGCATCGGATTCTTCGAACGTCGCCAATGCCGCATCGAGCTCTCCCGACCGGCGCTGCAAATCGCCGAGCTTTTCCAGAGCCGACGTCACTTCCCCGTGGTCGATCTCACTCTGCGCGCGGAACCGCTCCACCGACGTGCGGATCAGACGCATGCCGGACGCCGGATCGCCGCCGAGGCCGGTGCTGTAACCGAGGTCGGCCTGATAGATCGCGCTGCGGCGCTCGTTGTCGGGTATTGCCTCGGAGATTGCCAATGCCGTGCGGAAGCGCTGCGCGGCGTCGGCGTAGTCGCCGCGCATCATGTAGGTGAAGCCGAGTGTATTCTGGTCGGTCGCCAGACCGGGATGACGCGGCCCGAGCGCGGCTTCGTCGATCGCGATGATGCGCAGGCCGAGCGCGACTGCTTCGTCGTACTTGTGTGAATCGATCAGCACCTGGCGCAATACATCGAGCCCGCTCGCGCGGCGCTGATGCGGATCGGGCAGGCTCGCCTCGACGATCGCCAGCGATTCGCGCGCGAGCGACTCGGCGCGGTCGAGTTGCCCGACGCGCCGGTACGCCCGCGACAGCGACTCGAGCGTATCGGCGATTTCGATATGCGGGCCGTCGAAGATCTGGCGCTGCACGACGACCGCCTGTTCGAGCACGGGGATTGCCGCTTTCTCGTCATTGAAATTCGAAAGCACGTAACCGCGCGTGGCGAGCGTGAGGATGCGCGTGCGCGCATCGCAGTCCTGCTCGCACATCGCCACGGCAGCGGCGGACTCGGCGAGCGCGCGCTCACGTTCGAAACGCTCGGTGCCGAGGTTCGCCGACGCGCTGAGCAGCCGCGCCTGCAAAGCAACGCTGGCGCCACGGCTCTGCGCGATCAGGCCGTCGAGCAGCGGGCGAGCGGATGCGCGCAGGCCGCCGTCGCCGCGCGCCTCGGCAAGACCGAGTCCGGCCTGAAGCGTCGTCGGATCGGACAGGCCCAGCGTGGCGATCGCGTTGCGGTAGTTGTCCTCGAGCAGTTGCAGGCTGCCGCGGACGTCGCCCTGCTTGCGCAATACCCCGCCGAGCGCATCGATCAGTTCGATGCGCACCGACGGTTGCAGCGAGGTCGAGTGCTGCGCCTCCTTTACCGACGCGCGCACGACGTCGGCGACGGTCGGCGGCCCGAGCCTCGGGCCCGCCGGCGCCGCGGCGCTGAACACGCGCAACAGGAAATCGCGAGTGCTTTCGGCGCGCTGCGCCTCGCGGGCGATGCTGTGCGCCTGCCAGGCGACAATGCCGAGACTGGCGAGGATAGCCAGCAGCAGGGAAACGGTCACCGCGACACCGCCACGATGACGGCGAGCGAATTTTCGCGCACGGTACAGGCGCGACGGCGGATGCGCGCGCACCGGCTTGCGTGCGAGATAGCGTTCGATATCGTCGGCGAATGCACCGGCGCTGTGGTAGCGCAACGCGGATTCGTCGGCCAGAGCGCAGGCCAGAATCGCGTCGAGATCGCCGCGCAGCCGGCGGGCGAGCACCCTTCGTTCCGGCAAGCCCTGCGGCAGCGACGCTTCGGCGCCCTGCTCGGCCGCGACTGCCGTGCTGGCGCGGGTTTCGCCGCACAGGCGCTTGCCGGTAAGCAATTCGCCGAGCACGATGCCCAGCGCGTAGACGTCGACCGCCGTGGTCTGCGGTGCCGACCCGAACTGCTCCGGTGCTGCGTACTCGGGCGTCAGCGAAACCGACTGCGTGCGCGTGGCGTGTTCGTCGTTGTCGATCAGCTTGGCGATGCCGAAATCCAGCACCTTCAGGTCGCCGTCGCGCGTAACCATGAGGTTCGATGGCTTCAGGTCGCGGTGCACGATCAACGCGTTGTGTGCCGCTTCGATCGTCCGGCACAGCGTGTGGAACCATGCCAGCCGCTGCTCGACGTTCAGC
Source organism: uncultured Gammaproteobacteria bacterium (assembly GCA_963766595.1). Taxonomy (GTDB): domain Bacteria; phylum Pseudomonadota; class Gammaproteobacteria; order Xanthomonadales; family Rhodanobacteraceae; genus Rudaea. The sequence continues at coordinate 235,571 of CAVYAZ010000017.1, read as the reverse complement.
GCGCGCGCGCTGGCGGCTTCCGTGATGGGCAGGCCATCGACGATCTCCATGGCTATGTACGGAATGCCGGCCGAACTGACGCCGCCCTCGATCAGGCTGGCGATATTCGGATGGGTCAGCTGCGCGAGGATCGACTGCTCGCGACGGAAGCGGCGCTGCGCGTCGGCCGAGTACAGGCCGGTGCGCAGCAGCTTCAAGGCGACTGTCTGCGAGCCGTCGCCAGCCGCACGCTCGGCGCGAAACACGACCGAAGACCCGCCGTGACCGATCAGCGCGAGCAGGCGGAAATTGCCGATGCAGGTTCCGACCAGGGACTGGCCGAGCACCTCGTCGGCGTCATCGCGCAGGTGCCCGATCGCTTCGGCGGCGGACGCCTTCAACAGTGCCGGCGCGCGAGTATCGGCGACAAGCATCGCGTCGAGCCGCGCGCGCACCGCTTCGGAAAGGTTGAGAGCCGCGATCCGTGCGTTGCGTTGCTCGGGCGTGAGTTCGACGAGATCGTCGAACACGACCATGGCCTGCAGTCGCGCGCCGATCGCGGGCGGCAGGTCCAGCGACGCGATCTTCGCTTCACGCGCCTCGGGCGCGAGTTCGACGACCTCGTCGAACAATTCACGCAAGGCAAATTGCGGTTTCAGAAGTTGAACATTCATGCGGAGAAGAACGCCAATTGCCGCCGGACTACAACTTGCGCAGCTCACGCACCGGCGCGCGCCGCCAGGAAGGCCCGCGCGTAGCGCCAGTCGCGATCGGCCGTGCGCCGGGCGATCTGGAGCGTGTCGGCGACCTGCTGCAGGTCCAGGCCGGCGAAGTAGTGCAGCTCGACGACCTGCGCGGCGCGCGCATCCTCGCGCTCGAGCGCGACCAGGGCTTCGTCGAGTTGCAGTGCCAGCTGCGGATCGACCAGCACCGAATCCACGGCCGGGTCGCTCAGCATCAGGCGCGCCTGGTCGCCGCCGCGCTTGGGCTGCATGCGGCGCCGCGCCGCGTCCGTGAGAATGTGCCGCATGGCGCGCGCGGCGTAGGCGAAGAATTGCGCGGTCTGTTCGTAGCGGAAGTTCGATTCGCCCATGCGCAGATAGGCTTCGTGCACCAGTTCGGTCGTGCACAATGTCCTCGGTGCGCCGCCGCGCAAGCGCTGCCGGCTCGCCATCGCCTTGAGCCGGTCATAGAGGTCGGCGTAAATCGGATCGACACCGCCGTTTGGCCGCGCGCGCTGCCGGATGCGCCGGCGAAACCTGCTGCAACCTCGGCCCTTCTGCCGTTCGCCTGTCGGCCGGCGCTTGAATGCAAACGGCGCCCGGCGGCTGGTAATCGTATTCGACGCCGACGCATGCCGTTGCATCGTCGTTTGCCTGACTGCGATCCTCAATCATCGAACTGCTCCACGAAAGTCATGCACGAAGCCCGGTCGGATCGCTCGTGCCCGGCCTTAGGGCATGGCGCAAACCGGTCCTCATGTTCGTTCTGCTTCAATGCGCTTGGTTCATTCGAAGGAAACACGCCTGCGCGCATCCAAATGGCCATGAGGCATCGTCATGCGACGGCAGGTCCTGCGTAGAACGCAGTTCCGTGCTGCTTTGCGCCATCGCGGCAAAAAATTCGTGGCAATGGCGCAAAAAAAGCGAAAGTTCGAGGGCGAGGAGAACAACGGCAACAGGCCGACGGAAAGAAACGCGCAGGATTCGAACGGGCACGCTGTTGGAATGGGAATGCGGTACGTGCAAGGCCCGGTTGCGACGGGGAATGGACGGGAACGGCGACCCATGCGATGGTTGTGCTGCGCGCGGCCTGGATTGGTTCACGCCTGGCAGGAACCCGCCGCGCGCTGCCCCCGGATTTCCGTCGACCGATGCGCGTCTCCACCGCCACTTCCGTAGAACTGCCCGCCGCCGGCGCGCCGCAAACGCCCGACCACTCGGGACCTGTGCCTGCTCACCCGCCGACTGCCCGCGCGCGCATGTATGCGGTCGAACTGATGGCAGCCAGCGCGATCCTGTTCGGGCTGATGGCCGTGACCCTGCGCCTGGCCGTTGCCCATGTCAGCGCGTTCGAAGCAGCGTTCTTCCGCAGCCTGTTCGGCCTGGTGTTTTCACTGCCGCTGCTGTACGGCCCCGGGCTCGCGCTGCTGCGCACAAAAAATTTCCACTTGTATATCGTGCGCGCGCTGTTCGGCACGCTGGCGATGCTGACCGGGTTCTGGGCGCTCGCCCATCTGCCGCTCGCCCAAGCCGTTTCGATCTCGTATTCGACGCCGTTGTTCGTCACGATCGGCGCCGTGTTCATGCTCGGCGAAGTCGTGCGCCTGCGACGCTGGACCGCGGTCGTCGCCGGTTTCGTCGGCGTGCTGATCATCATGCGCCCGGGCGCCGGGGAGTTTTCCTTCGACATGCTCGTCGCGCTCGCCGGTGCCGCGCTCTCCGCCGGCTCGTACATCAGCATCAAGTTCCTGTCGCGCTCCGAACCCGCCGACGCCGTGGTGATCTACATGAACATGATCATCGCGCCGCTCTGCCTGATCCCTGCGCTGTGGTTCTGGAACTGGCCCGATGCGGCAGGCTGGTTCTGGCTCGTGCTGACCGGGCTGCTCGGCACGCTCGCGCAATTCTGCATGACGCGGGCCTACCATGCCGGCGAGGTCTCGGCGCTGGTCCCGATCAACTTCATCCAGCTTCCGGTCGTGGTGATCTGCGCCTATTTCCTGTTCGACCAGCGGCTCGATGCCGCCACCGCTGTCGGCGCCGGCATCATTGTCGCGGCCAACGTCTACATCGCGCGGCGTGAAGCCAGGCTTATGCGCGCCAGCGGTTCGCCCGAGCGCGTCACTTCCGGCACATCCGCGACGTGACCAGACTGTCCGCCACGCGCAAGGACAACACCCGGGAACGCATTCGCTGTTGCCGACGTCTGCACCTTTCGTTCACGCGTGCCTGGCGGCGGACGCACGCCTCATCTTCGCATCACGCCATTGCGGTTGATCCAAATCAACCGGTAGCCTTCGCCAGACCATTACGCTAACCTGCGGTCGATCGTGATGCGAATCATGTGGCCGATTCGCATAACGGTCGTTCCGGACTACAGCGAAGCGTCTTGCCCGCAGAATCGCGTCGGACCGGCCATGCATTCCATCAAGGTGCATCTGGAAACCGCAATGAATACATGGTTGCTGAATGGAGTTTCGGCGCTTCTTGTCCTCCTTGCGGCCACCGGCCTGTTCTTTTTTGTCGCGACGCGAGGCAAGCTGATATGGCACAGCCTTACGTCGGGTGAGCAGAGCGCGGACGCGCACGTCTATCTGCTCTATTCGAACATGTTCCTGATCAAGCTGGTCGATTTCCAGCCGGTCATCTCGGCGATCCTGCTGTTTCAGTACAAGCGCCTCGTTTCGAAGATCATTTCCGAACTTGGTCAGCTGGACCTCAATGGCCGCAAGGTCCTGATTACATCGTGCGCTTTTGGAAACGTCATCCCGCGCGTCGTCGGAGCAGCCGTCGAGGGCGGCGCCGAGCGCGTCCTCATCGTCGACATCATCCGCAACGAACTCGTTCGTGCCGAAAGCAAGATCGGCGGGTTCGCCGACAAGGTGGAATTCCTCGAAGACGACGCCACGGCGATGAAACAGGACGGCGGCACGATCGCTGCGAACGTGATCTTCTTTCTCCTGCACGAGCTTCCGCATCATCACAAAGGACAGGCTCTGAACGAGGCCGGGCGCATGCTGGCACCGGGCGGCAAGCTCCTGCTGGCGGAATACCATCGACCGGAACCGTGGGTGCTGCGCGCCTTGAGCTGGACCTACTTCAAGGTCTTCGAGCCGCTCGGCCTTGCGATATGGGACACGCACGATCCGCTTGCCTGGCTGCAGGCCGCCGGCGGCTGGAAATGCGAACGCACGACTTATTTCCACGGAAATTTCCAGATCATCACCGCGACAAAACTGTGATGATTCCGCGTCCAAGCGCTCTGCTGCACGGAGAGTAGATGCCATGGAAATCATCGATACGGATGTCGCCATCGTCGGCGCGGGCGGCGCGGGCCTGCGCGCCGCGATTGCCCTGGCCGAGACCGATCCGGCACTGCGCATTGCGCTGATCTCGAAGGTCTATCCGATGCGCAGCCACACCTGCGCGGCAGAAGGCGGCGCGGCCGGCGTCACCAAGCCGGACGACAGTTTCGACCTGCACTTCGACGACACCGTCGGCGGCGGCGACTGGCTCTCGGACCAGGACTGCGTCGAGTACTTCGTCAAGGAAGCGCCGAAGGAATTGCTGCAACTCGAACACTGGGGCTGTCCGTGGAACCGCGAAGCCGACGGCTCGGTGGCCGTGCGTCCGTTCGGCGGCATGAAGAAGCAGCGCACGTGGTTTGCCGCCGACAAGAGCGGCTTCCACATCCTGCATACGCTGTTTCAGACCAGCCTGCAGTTTCCTTCGATCAGACGCTTCGACGAATACTACGCTCTCGACCTGCTGACAGACGATGGCCGCTGCCAGGGCCTGACCGCGATGGAAATGCGCAGCGGCCTGATCAAGCAGTTCAACGCGAAGGCGGTCATCATCGCCGGCGGCGGCGCGGGCCGCATGTTCCCGTTCACGACCAATGGCGCCATCAAGACCGGCGACGGCATGGCGCTGGCGTATCGAGCTGGCGTGCCGCTCAAGGACATGGAGTTCGTGCAGTACCACCCGACCGGCTTGCCGAACACCGGCAGCCTGCTGACCGAGGCTTGCCGCGGCGAAGGCGGCGTGCTGGTGAACAAACATGGACGCCGCTATTTGCAGGACTACGGCATGGGTCCGGAGACGCCGCTGGGCAAGCCGCAACTGAAGACGATGGAACTGGGGCCGCGCGACCGTGTCAGCCAGGCTTACTGGCACGAACTGCAGAAGGGCAACACCGTATCGACCAAGTGGGGCGAATGCGTATTGATGGACATGCGCCATCTCGGCGAGAAGACGATCAACGCGCGCCTGCCGCTGGTGCGCGAACTGGCGATCAGCTATCTCGGCGTCGATATCGTCACCGATCCGGTGCCGATCCGTCCGGTCGTGCACTACATGATGGGCGGCATCTCGACGAACACGGCAGCGGCGACGACATTGCCGGGTCTGTTCGCCGCCGGCGAATGCGCCTGCGTGAGCCTCAACGGCGCCAATCGCCTCGGCTCGAATTCGCTGGTCGAACTGCTCGTATTCGGCAAGCGCGCGGCGCTGTCGGCGATCGAATACAGCCACGAACTGCCGGCCGCGAACACCGATGCGCTCGACGCGCGCGCGCGCGAATCGCAGGCGCGCATCCGTGAGTTGTTCTCGCGCACGGACGGCAACGAGTCGATGTCCGGCCTGCGCAAGGAAATGACGGACACGATGGAGAAGAACGTCGGCATCTATCGCCATGAAGCCGGCCTGAGCGAAGCAGTCGACAAGATTGCCGAGCTGCGCCGGCGCTACCGTAAGGTCGTGCTGAACGACAAGAGCAACGTGTTCAACACCGACCTGTTCCAGGTGCTGGAGCTGGGCTGCATGCTCGACTGCGCCCAGGCGCTGACCGTCAGCGCGCTGGCGCGCAAGGAATCGCGGGGCGCCCATCAGCGGCTCGATCACACCGAACGCGACGACAACAACTACCTGCGCCACAGCATGGCCTGGTACCAGGGGGCCGAACCGCCGCGGCTCGACTATCTCGACGTCGTGATCACCAAGTCGCCGCCGGGCGTGCGCGACTACTCGGGAGACCACAAGTGAACGCGCGCATCATCGAACTCGATGTGCTGCGCTACGACCCGGAAACGGACACCGAGCCGCATTTCCAGCGCTACGCCGTTCCGTGTGCCGAAGAGTGGGTTGTGCTCGATGCACTCAATGCGATCAAGGAAAGCATCGACCCGACCCTGAACTATCGCTGGTCCTGCCACATGGCCGTGTGCGGCAGTTGCGGCATGATGATCAACGGCGAACCCAAGTTGTCGTGCCATGCATTCCTGCGCGACTACGACGGCGTCATCCGCGTCGAGCCGCTGGCCAACTTTCCGATCGAGCGCGATCTGATCACGGTCGCGGACGACTTCATCGACAAGCTCAAGCGCGTCAAGCCGTATCTGATCCCTGCGCGGAACGAACCGGTCCCGGAGGGCGAGTACAAGCAGACGCCCGCGCAACTGATGAAGTACCGGCAGTTCTCGATGTGCATCAACTGCATGTTGTGCTACGCGGCCTGCCCCGAATACGCGTTGCAGCCGATGTTCCTCGGCCCGGCTGCGATCGCGCTGGCGCACCGCTACAACCTCGACTCGCGCGATGGCGGCCGCGACGAGCGCCAGGAAGTCATCGCCAGCAACGCCGGCGTCTGGGAATGCTCGTTCGTCGGCGCCTGCTCGGAGGTCTGCCCGAAGGCGGTCGATCCGGCAGCCGCGCTGCAACAGGTCAAGGTCGCGAGCACGATCGACTGGTTCAAGGAGCACCTCCTGCCGGGGTCGGGAAGATGAGCCGCAAACCATTCGTTCGCAAAGTCTCGACGACCGGCTGGTACTTCAAGCAGCCGCGCTATCTGCGCTACATGTCGCGCGAGATCACCTGCATCTTCATCGGCGCGTTCGCGCTGCTGCTGCTGTGCGCCTTGGGACGCCTGGCCGATGGACAAGCGTCCTACGAGTCGTTTGTCACGGCTCTGCAAGGGCCGTGGGGCGTCTTCGGCTTGGTGGTCGTGCTGATGTTCGCCGTGCACAACGCGACGAGCTGGTTCAACGTCACGCCGAAAGCGATGCCGGTCCAGATCGGCGAAGATTTTCTACCGGGCAAGTTCATCGTCGCCGCGCACTACGCCGTGTGGATCGCCGTGTCGTTGGCCGTCCTGTTCTTCGCCGGAGCCTTCTAGCACCATGGCCAAGTCGAACAAGCCGATCGTCTGGAGCCTGTTCGCAGCGGGCGGCACGCTGGCGGCTTTCCTGGCGCCGGTGCTGGTCCTGCTGTTCCTGCTCGCGGCGCTGGGCCATGTGCCGTCCCTGCTGCACTATTCGCAACTGCATGCGTTCGCCGCGCATTGGTTCGGCAAGCTGTTCCTGCTGGCGGTGATCGCGCTGTTCCTGTGGCATGCCGCGCACCGGCTGCGCGTGACGCTGCACGATTTCGGCCTGCGCCAGGACGCGGCCGTTGCCGTCGTCGTCTATGTCGTCGCCGCGGCGGGCACGCTGCTGTCAGTGCTCTATCTGTGGCGGATTTGAGCCGTCGCCCGTAACGACGCGGCCTCAATTGATCGTCACCGTAACGCGCAAATAGGTTGCAGGAATCGACGTCGTGTCCTTGCTCACGCTCGTGTTCTGGCTGGTGAACAGATCTTCGAGTTCCTTTTGCAGACTCGTCGGCCTTGCCGTTCTTTTCCGCCGCTTCGAACGCGTTCATCGTGGGTCCGTAAAAATTCCGGAAGGCATCCACGAGACGCGATGGCGTGTCGGCAAATTCAAACGTATAGGTACTTCTCGCGAAGGAAACATTCTCCCTGGGAACGCCCGCGGCGGCGAATCGTTCGATCACATTGTTCTCGATGCCCCACGTCATCGGGCTGATGAAACCTTCCGGCGGCGGCGGCGAGTACGCGCTGCTGATTCTCAGTATCTGCGCAACCAGGGTCGGATCGTTTGGAATCCAGTTACCCATGACGATGCGGCCGCCGGGCCGGGTCACGCGAACCATCTCCTTGGCCACGTCGAACGGCCTCGGCGCAAACATGGCGCCGAAGATGCTCACGACGAGGTCGAAGGACTTGTCCGCGAGTTCGTGAAGATTCGATGCATCGCCTTCCTGAAACCGGCAGTTGCCCAAACGCTCGGCATTCGCGCGCCGGTTTCCGGCCTCGACGAGGTTGGCGGCAATGTCGACGCCGAGCACATCGGCCCCCAGCCTGGCTGCCGGAAGGGCGGTCGTGCCGTCACCACAGCCCAGATCCAGGACCTTAAGGCCCTTGGTGACGCCGAGGCTGCCTACGAGAGCTTCGCCGCTCGCGCGCATGCTTTGCGCAATCTTTGTGAAGTCGCCTTTTTCCCAGAGTGCCTTGTTCGGATTCATCTAATGTCTCCTCGGACGGGTTATTGGTCAACCGTAGAACGCAATATCGGGGCAAACTTCGTCATGCAGCCGGATCGCGAGGGCCGGAATTTCCTCGCCGCACATGGTCGACGACGGCCTGAAGCGCCGATCGGATCGCCGGCGCGAACTGCGCCGACTCCGCGATCGCATCCGGGTCGACCCGCGATCCGATCACCGGGATGCGCACGCACGCGTCCGCGATCAGGTCGGCCGCCATCGTGCGCAGTGTTTCCTTGAGCGCTTCGTCGGCGTGATGCGACTGGTACGAAGGGTTCAAAACAGCGACTGGCTTGTATGCGAACGGTATGTGGCCGACCAGCCAGTCCAGCGTGTTCTTCATCGTCCCGGTCACGCCGTGCGCGTATTCCGGACTGGCGATAACGAGGGCGTCCGCCCAGGTGACGTCGTTCCACAACGACCACACCGTCGCGGGCGCATCGGGCTCCAGGTCGGGATTGAACAGCGGCAGTTGTCCGTGGCCATCGAAGATTCGGAATTCCACACCGGCCGGCGCCAATTCGCGCGCCGCGCGCAGCAGGCCGGCGCTGAACGACCGGGCGCGCAGACTTCCGCACAGAGCGAGTATCTTCACGAGTCAGCCTGCCGCGCCCTTGCAACCTACCTGACCAGTTCGTCCAGCGCCTGCGCCAGCCGATCCACATCATGCGCGTCCACGTGCAGGTGTGGTGCAAAGCGCAGGGAATTGCCGCGCTGGCTGATGTAGACGCCGCGCTCCCTCAATCCGGCCACGATATTTCCCTGGTACGAATCCGGCAACTGCGCGCCGAACATATGCGGTGAGCGCTGGCCTTCCGCCGGCACCTTGAAGCCAAGCCGTTGAAGATGCGTCGCGATAGTCGCATTCGTCACCGCCAACGTCGCCGCGATGTTCTCGACGCCCCATGCGTGAACCTGCTCGAGCGCGGCGATCGCGCCCGGCAGGATCGTCGAGGAACATTTTTCGCCGCCGTCGAAACGGCGCGCGCCGGGCATGTAGGTGTCGGAGTACCTGACCAGGTTGGCGAAGTCTTCGGCGCGTTCGCGCGCCAGCCACGATTCCTCGAGCGGACGCGCGTCGCGCCACTGCCGGGACACGTACAACACGGCGAATCCATACGGACACAGCAGCCACTTGTACGCTGCGGCGACGAGAAAGTCGGGCTTGACCTGCTCGATCGAAAACGGCGCTGCGCCGAGCGACTGGCTGGCATCGACGACCAGCATGCTGCCGGCGTCGCGGCAGGCCGCGCCGATCGGCAGCAGATCGATGCGTGCGCCGTTGGTCCAGTGACTGGGCGAAACGGCGACGACCTTGACGCTGCGGTCGATGCGCTCGAGGATGGCCGGCGTCCAGTTTCCGTCGGCGGGAATCGGAACGGTGACGATGGTTGCGCCGGTCTCACGCGCGACCCTCTTCCATGGCAGGACGTTGCTCGGAAACTCCTCGGCTATAACCAGGATTGCGTCGGTCGGTTTCAACTGCGGCTCGATCGCGCGCGCCGCCGTGCTGACGCCATAGGTGGCCGAGGCCACCACGGCATAACCGTCCGCATCGCCGCCGAGCACGCGCGCGCACAGGCCGCGAACCGTTTCGGCATCTTCGAAGAAACTCGAAGGAGTCCGCTCCCATGGATGGCTTCTGGCGTGGATGCCGGCCAACTGCCGTTCGCGCGAAGCACGCAATTGCGGCGCGAGGTAGGCGTTGTTGAAGTAGGCGATGTCCGCGGGAACATCGAACAGCGCGCGTTGTGATGGGAGTATGGCCATGGGGGCTTCAGCTTGGGGGAATGACAGGCACATCGGTGCGCGAGTATGCCCTTTCATAACCGACCGGACGTAGAACGTGCAACGGCGATGAATTGCGCCGCGCGGCGGCTGCGGAAGCCGTACAGAACGACAACCGGCAGGGCCGCGGTCATGCGAGGGCATCAGTGGACAGACGCCCAGGCCGCGATGACCCGGTGTAGCGCATCGAGACCGTCGAACAGCGCGGCCGGTCCTGGCTGCAGGATGATCGGCGACTTGATTTCATGCAGCTCGCCATCGCGGACCGCGGGAATCTGATCCCAACCTGCGCGCGCGGCAACGTGCGCTGGCCGGAATTTCTTGCCGCACCAGCTGCCGAAGACGATGTCCGGCGCGCGCGCGATCACCTCCGATGGATCGGCAATGATGCGATCGCGCGCCAGCGACTTTTCCGCACGTTCGGGAAAGATGTCGTCGCCGCCGGCGATTCGCACGAGCTCGGCGACCCAGCGGATGCCCGAGATCATCGGCTCGTCCCACTCCTCGAAATAGACGCGCGGGCGACGCGGCAGCAGCGATGCGGCATTTTGTACTTGTGCAATGTGCTGCCGCGCATCGCGGGCCAGTGTTGCCGCCTTGTCCGCGGCTCCGACCAGCGCGCCGAGCCGGCCGATATAGTCGAGGATGCCGGCGACCGAGCGGTGATTGCTGATCCAGACCTCGACGCCGGCGGCGATCAACTCGCGCGCGATGTCGGCCTGGATGTCGGAAAAGCCGACGACGAAGTCGGGCTCGAGCTTGAGGATCTCGCCGATCTTCGCGCTCGTGAACGCCGAGACTTTGGGCTTTTCCCGGCGCGCGCGCGGCGGCCGCACGGTGAATCCCGAGATGCCGACGATGCGGTCCTGTTCACCGATCGCGTACAGCACCTCGGTCGGTTCTTCGGTCAGGCAGACGATGCGGCGCGGGCCGGGCATGGCGCTTGGGGAAATTGAGAATCGGGAATCGGGCAGAGCACTAAAGTTCGTCATCCCGGCGAGCAAAGTGCCAAGGCCGCCCGCATGACAAGCAAACTGCTATCTGACCTCACCACTCACGGATACAACATGCGCTTGGTCCACGTCTCGCCGGCGCGCTCGTAGTGAATCCGATCGTGCAGGCGCGCGCGCTGGCCGTACCAGATTTCGAGCATGTCCGGCTTGAGCCGGTAGCCGCCCCAGTGTGGCGGCCGCGGCACCGGGCCACCGGCGAACTTGCGCTCGAACTCGGCGACACGCGCGTCGAGATCGCCGCGCGCCGGCAAGGTCTGCGACTGCAGCGACGCCCACGCGCCGATCTGGCTCAGGCGCGCGCGGCTGGCGAAATAGGCATCCGAATCGATCGCATCGACTTTTTCGATCTCGCCTTCGATGCGGACCTGCACGCCGTCGCGCAACGTCTTCCACAACAGGCACAGCGCGGCCTGCCGGTGGGCGGCCAGCTGCGCCGCCTTTGCGCTGTGATAGTTCGTGTAGAAGCAAAAACCGGCTGCGTCGACGTTCTTGAGCAGCACCACTCGCGCCGAAATCTTCCCGGCAGCGTCAGCCGTGGCCAGCGTCATCGCCGTGGGCTCCGGTTCGCCGGCGCGCGTCGCCTCGTCGAGCAACGCGCGAAACGTCGTCACGGCTTCCTGATAAAGTTCGCTCGAGTCCATCCGTCAATCCATCACAGGTTCGTACGCTGCGGAGCGCAGCGAGTTCATGCCGCATGATGCTAGCACGCAAGGGCGTTATCCCGACGCCATCGTAGACACGCTGCTCGACGCACTGACGAATGCAGCGCCGCGGCCGTGGCTGATCGGCCTGTCCGGACTGCAGGGCAGCGGCAAGAGCACGCTTGCCGCCCAGCTCGTAGAACTGTCGGCACGGCGCGGAATGCCCGCGCTCGCGTTGTCGATCGATGACTTCTATTTCGGCCGCGCCGCGCGGCAGCGCCTCGCGCGCGACGTGCATCCGCTGCTGGCAACGCGCGGCGTTCCCGGAACGCACGATGTCGATCTGGTGGACCGCACGCTCGACGCGCTGCGCGAGGCGACGCCCCGCCGCCTCGCCCGCGTGCCGCGATTCGACAAGGGCCTGGACACGCGCGTCGCGCCGTCGCGCTGGCGCGGCGTCGCACGGATGCCCGAACTGGTGATCCTCGAAGGCTGGTGCATCGGCGTTCCGCCGCAGGACGCGGCCGCGCTTGCCAAACCGGTCAACCGGCTCGAACGCGACGAGGATCGCGATGCGGTCTGGCGCAACTGGGTCAATGCGCAACTCACGCGGCACTACGTGCCGTTGTGGCGGCGCCTCGACCGGTTGGTCATGCTGCAGGCGCCTGCCTACGCAATCGTTGCGCGCTGGCGTGACGAACAGGAACGCGCATTGCGCCGGCGCAATGCGCCGCGCGCGCTTTCCGCCGCAGCGCTGCGCCGATTCCTGATGCACTACGAGCGCCTGAGCCGGCAAGCATTGAAGACATTGCCGTCGCGCGCCGACCTGCGCATCGTGCTCGACGAAGACCGGCGCGTACGGTGCTTGGCGACGACGCGTCAGGCGTTCGGCTGAACGACGACCGCGGTGCCGTAAGCCAGCACCTCGGTGATCCCGTCGGCAACTTCGTTGGCGTCGTAACGCATGCCGATGATCGCGTTGGCGCCGTGCTCGGCGCCATGCTGCAGCATCAGCTTGAACGCATCTTCGCGCGCCTTTTCGCACAGTTCCGAGTACAGCGTGATGTTGCCGCCGACCAGGCTCTGCAGCGCGGCGCCGATATTGCCGACGATGCTGCGCGAACGAACGACGATGCCGCGCACGACGCCGAGATTGCGCACGATCTTCTGCCCGGGCAGTTCCAGCGCCGTGGTGACCATTGCGGTCGAAACAGATGCCATGTAGTGATCCTTGGGTTTGTTGAGAACTGCTAGGCGTTATAGCCGACGGGTGTTACGCCGTTATTAGGGAACGCCTATAAGTCGTCATTCCCGCGAAAGCGGGAATCCGTGTTGATCTTAATCCATCGATCAAAATGCAAAATGGATTCCCGCTTTCGCGGGAATGACGGCACTTCTTTAGTTGTTCAGGGGTTCCTCAGCCGAGCACGAAATTGACGCGCATATTCACGCGCCACTCGGTGATCTTGCCCGCATCGTCGGTAACTACCTTGATGTCGTTGATCCACGCACCCTTGATGTTGTTGATCGTCTTCGCTGCGCGCTTCAGACCGTCCTTGACAGCGTCTTCGATGCCCTTGGGCGATGACGAACTGAGCTCGATAACCTTGGCAATACTCATGACACTCCCTCCGCATGATGTAATGGGTTTTGGCGCGGTCTTTGCGGTGCGGCTCTTTCCGGTATGAATGCGCCATGCCGGAGTCGCTCCCCGCTCGGCCGTCCTGGCCTCCGGGTACTTGGGCTCCTGCCCGGCGGCCCCTCTCGGCCATCCTTGGCCTCCGGGGCACTTGGGCTCCTGCCCGGCGGCCCCTCTCGGCCATCCTTGGCCTCCGGGGTACTTGGGCTCCTGCCCGGCGAGAGTCTAGCAGTGGCGGCTCAGGCCGGCGCGCGCCGCGCCGACAGATCGTCGGTGCGCGGCAACCAGCGCAACCAGATCAGCCAGAACACCAGCGCATCGAGCACGATCAGCGCCTGCCACAAGTACAAGTGAAACCACTCGAACCAGGCGTGATTCCAGCGCTGCAGGTAATACAGGCTGATGATACGCACGAGATTGAGCGCCTGAATCGCGACGAAGCCGAGGCCGATCCCGATGAACTTGTGCCTCCACGGCGCCGGAAACGCAATCACCGCCGAGACCAGGATCAGCACTGCCTCGACGCCATTGCAGCCGGCGACAACCTGGATGCCGCCGCCCTCCAGCGCGTCGATGATCGCATCGTTCTGCGCAATCACATGTGGGTCGAACAGACGCATGAGCCACACGCTGACGTGCGCAATTCCCGACGTGAACGGCACGATGACCGCGTCCTGCACAGGCTGCAACAACTCGACCGTGAACAGCACGCCGAGGCAGACGAGGAAGATGAGGATGAATCTGATCAAGGGCAGGGACTAGGGACTAGGGACTAGGGACTAGGGACCAGGGACCAGGGACCAGGGGCTGGCGAGGAGTGCGCATCGTACCTTTTGGGTCGGCGAACTAATAGCGCAAGGTTTCCTACGCGCGCCCGCTCTTCCCTGGTCCCTGGTCCTCGTCCCTAGCTCCTGCTTCTCCTCGCCCCTGCTCTGCTAGCATTCACGCATGAACCCCGCACCGAACCTTTTCTTCGTCGGGCCGATGGGCGCCGGCAAGACGACGATCGGACGCCGCGTCGCCGAGCTGCTCGGCCTGGCATTTTTCGATCTGGATCACGAAATCGAAGTGCACACCGGCGCGACGATTCCGTTGATCTTCGATCTCGAAGGCGAGGCCGGTTTCCGCGAGCGCGAACGCGCGCAGCTGGCCGAATTGGCGGCGGGTTCCGGAATCGTGCTGTCGACAGGCGGCGGCGCCGTGCTCGATGCGGCGAATCGCCTCTGCCTGCGTGAACGCGGGTTTGTCGTCTATCTCGAGACGACGGTCGACCAGCAGCTGTCGCGCCTGGCTCGTGACCGCCACCGTCCGCTGCTGGCAACACCGGATCGAGAGGAACGGCTGCTCGCGCTGGCCGCGGCGCGCGATCCGCTTTACCGCGAAGTCGCCGACCTGACCGTGCCGGCCGCGCATGGCCGCAACGTTGGCGCCGCGGCCGGCCAACTCGCTGCCGAACTGCGCCAGCATTGGCAGCGTGGCGATGCATCGGGGCGCGCGGCATGAGCGCGCCGTTGAGCCTGACCGTCGAACTCGGTACTCGCAGTTATCCGATCTGGATCGGCCCCGGACTGCTCGACGACGCGCCGCGCTGGCGCGCGGCGCTGCGCGGGCGTCACGTGCTCGTCGTCAGCAATGATGTCGTCGCCCCGCTGTACCTGCAGCGCGTCGTCGCGGGCCTGGAAGGATTATCGTTTTCCACCTTGATGCTTCCCGACGGCGAGGCGCACAAGACGCTCGATTCGGCCGCCCGGGTGTTCGCTGCGCTGGCCGATCTCAAAGCCAGCCGCGACGCCACGATCGTCGCGCTCGGCGGCGGCGTGATCGGCGACCTGTCCGGATTCGCGGCTTCGTGCTGGATGCGCGGCATCGCGTTCGTGCAGATGCCGACGACGTTGCTCGCAATGGTCGACTCCTCGGTCGGAGGCAAGACCGCTGTCGACCTCCCGCAAGGCAAGAATCTCGTTGGCGCGTTCCACCAACCGCGCGCCGTCGTCGTCGACACGGCGACGCTGGCAACACTGCCGGAGCGCGAACTGCGCGCCGGACTGGCCGAAGTCATCAAATACGGCGCGCTCGGTGACGCGGCATTTTTCTCCTGGCTCGAGCAGCACGCGGATGCATTGCTGGCGCGCGATACGCACGTCCTTGCGCTGGCGATCGCTGCCTGCTGCCGGCAAAAGGCCGGTATCGTGGCGCGCGATGAAACTGAACAAGGCGAACGCGCGCTGTTGAACTTCGGCCACACGTTCGGCCATGCGCTCGAAACTGCAACCGGCTATGGCGCCCTGCTGCATGGCGAGGCAATCGCGATCGGCATGATGCAGGCGGCGCGGCTTTCGACGCAGCTGCGGCTCGCGAGCGCCGCCGACGCCGCCCGCTTGCAGGCGCTGCTCGCGCGCTTCGGCCTGCCGACAACGATTCCACCAGGAGTCGATCCGCAACGCCTGCTCGATCTGATGCGTCTGGACAAGAAGAATCTCAGCGGCCGCCTGCGCCTGATCCTGTGGCGCGGGATCGGCCAGGCGGAGATTGCGCCGGATGTCGATGCAGCCGCGATCACGCGGGTGCTGGAGGAAGGGTTGAGGGCTGAGCGCTGAGGGCTGCAACGGCCCGGCGAGATCGTTTTTTCGTTCGGGATTTCATTCGATTATGTTGCGCACGGTCTGTTGGCGAAACTGAATTACCCTCCGTACGGGCGGTGACCGCTGTTGCCCTCAGCCCCCAGCCCTCAGCCCTACGCTACAATTCCCCCATGCGCATCTTCATGCAAACCAAGCCGCTCGCCGCCGAGGCGCCGCGCTATTACCAGATCGCGCTGCACCAGGATCTGCTAGGCGGCTGGACGCTGACGCGGGAATGGGGCCAGCAGGGCGGGCGCGTGAACGTCAAGCGCGAGGTCTATCTGGAACGCGACGATGCCCTCAACGCGTTCGAACAAGCGCGCGATGCGCAGATCCGGCGCGGCTACCACGTCATGTTCAGCCAAGGCATGGAGTCACCGCATGCGATTGGTTGAAGGTGCGCTCGCACTGGGCGTGATCGCATTGATGATCGGCGCCAATGCACAGGCGGACGAACCGAACTACGGCAAGGTCGAAACGTTCCAGCCGGGGAAAAAGTATACTTGCGTTCCGACCGCCGATCACAAGGGTTGGGACTGCAACGAGATCGCACCCGGCGCCGCGGCAGCCGGCAAGCAGGGCAGCGGCGCGCCTGCCGCCGAAACGACGCCGCTGGCACCGACCAGCGCGGCACGCGTACCAGAACCGATTCCGGCGGCACCGGCTTCGAAGCCGGCCAAGCCGCCGGTCGCGCCGACTACGGCACCGCCAGCACAAGCAGCTGCCGCGCCGACTCAGCCGAAGGCCAGCGGGCTTCCGGCCTACTTGCGCGCAGGTGGTGCGGCACAGACCGCTCCGGCGAGCACGCCTACTGCGCCGGCGGCATCAGCCCCGGCTGCGCCACCAGCGGCAAAACGCACGGCAGAGCCTGCCCTATCGGCAAGCGTTGTCGAAGCACCCGCGCCGCCAAAGGCGCCAGCCGCGAATGCGTCGCCATCGACTTTTTCCGACGTGGCGCCAGCGGCTTCGTCGTCAGCCCCAGCGAACGCCGACATCCCCAACATGGCGAGCCAGGCACCGCAGTCGGTCGCACCGGCGACGCCAGCGGCTCCAGCAGCGCAATCGCCGCCAGCGGAGCCGATTCCGACAGCGCCTGCTGCGTCGGCAGCGCCAGCTGAGCCTGTTTCGGCCACGCCGGAGCGGGCGGCATCGCCGCAACCGGCTCCGGTCGCACCGGTCTCCACACCTCGACCGGCGCGCACGCCGATCGCTGCGCTGCCGCCGCGCGAAGCGGAGCAGCCTGCTTCGGCAACTGCGTCCCCGGCTGCGGAGGAGACCACGCCGGCACCCACGCCAGTGAAATCGGCGCCCCGCAGCGCTCGCGGCAATCCGGAATTTCTCGCGCTGCCGGCATCGGACTACGTCGTCGAACTCGCGCACAGCGCGAGCTCCGCGGACTTCGCGGCGCTGCGCGGCTCGCTGCAACTGACTCGCGGCCAGCTTTACCAATTGCACTTGCGCGGCGACAACGGCGACTGGTGGCTGCTCGTATGGGGCAGCTTCGACAGCGTCGACGCCGCGCGCAGCGCGCGCGCCGAACTGCCCGCCAATGCAGCGATCAACGCCGGTTGGCCGCGACGCATCGGCGCGCTGCAGTCCGAAGCGCGGCGTGTTTCCTCCAGCCAGGATTGATGCATGAGCAACGATCGTTTCCTGCGCGCCCTGCGGCGCGAGCCAGTTGACTGCACACCGGTCTGGATCATGCGCCAGGCCGGGCGCTACCTTCCGGAATATCGCGCCACGCGCGAGCGTGCCGGCAGTTTCGTCAACCTGTGCAAGACGCCGGAGCTAGCCTGCGAGGTCACGCTGCAACCGATCGCGCGCTTTCCGCTCGACGCCGCGATCCTGTTTTCCGACATCCTGACGATTCCCGACGCGATGGGCCTGGGACTGTCGGTCAACGAAGGCGAAGGTCCGCGGCTGGCGCGTCCGGTGCGCACGCGCGCCGACATCGATCGCCTCGGCGTGCCCGACCCCGAAGGCGAACTGCGCTATGTCATGGATGCCGTGCGCCTGATCCGGCGCGAACTGCACGACCGCGTGCCGCTGATCGGTTTTGCCGGCAGTCCGTGGACGCTGGCCTGTTACATGATCGAGGGCGCCGGCTCTTCGAGTTTTTCGCGGCCGAAGGCGCTTGCCTGGGACGATCCGCAAACCATGCACAAGCTGCTCGATGTGGTCGCGCGCGCGGTCGCCCGCTACCTCGCGGCGCAGGCGGCTGCCGGCGCGCAGGCGCTGATGGTGTTCGACACCTGGGGCGGCTTGCTGCCGCCGGACCTGTTCCGCGAATTCTCGCTGCGCTACATGGCGCAAATTGCGCAAATGCTAAAAAGCGACAATGTCGCAAGCGGCGTGCCGCTGGTCCTGTTCAGCAAGGGCGCCAATTCGCACCTCGAAGCGCTGGCCGACACCGGTTGCGCGGCGCTCGGCCTGGACTGGACGATCAGTCTCGGCGAGGCCCGCGCGCGCGTCGGCTCACGCGTGGCGCTGCAGGGCAACGTCGACCCGGGCGTGCTGCTCGCCAGCCCGACAGCGATCCGCGCCGAAGTGAGGAAGGCCCTCGACAGTTTCGGTCCGCACCCGGGCCACGTGTTCAATCTCGGTCACGGGATAACGCCGGACGTGAATCCGGACAACCTCGCCGTGTTGGTCGACGCGGTGCACGAGCTGAGTCAGCACACCGCGTGATCAGCCGATCACGCAGGGCTGCCTTGGCGTAGACGGCCTCGCACAACGTGAAGGGCAAGGAGCTTGCGTGACTGCCCGGTCGTATTAAGTTCGCATGGAGATATCGTCAGCTTCCGAACGGTAAAGGGAAGACCTGAAAATCAGACCTTGGCCGTCATTCCCGCGAAAGCGGGGCTTTCAACAGCGAAGCTGGTCATCCATTTTGCCTGTTGATCAATGAGCCAAGATCAAGGTGGATTCCCGCTTTCGCGGGAATGACGACTTATTCAGAGGTTCCGTCACCGCAAATGGACTTGGGCAATTCCCCGCTTCCAATACGGCGCGTCGTGATGTCGCCCGGGGGACCAAAGTGATGGTCTTTTCGGCGCCGCCGTCACAATTCTCGCCATCGCGCTCTTGCTGTCGCGCGACATGCTTGGAGCCGAGGTTCGCGCTCCCTCCACAGGTCGGCAGGATACATCTGTCGAGCGCCAACCTGGCGGCATGGCTTTGCGGGAAATTGCATTCGATTCGATCGTTGTCGTGGCCGGTATAGCTTGCGCACAGGTACGCTTCACTCCCCGCCCCGTGCAAAAAAAGGCCCGCTTGCGCGGGCCTTGAAACTTCAAGACGTTCTTAGTTGAAGCGTTGCGAGGTTCGCGCTGCTTCAATCGTCATTACGGTCGCGATCGTGATGCTTGTAGTGCGCGATCACATAGTCGTTCCGCTCGTACGGACGTTCGGTATCCAGTTCGATCTGCACGCCGCCATTGCGGATGTAGGCCTGATCTTCGCTCGGCAGGGTGGTGCCCGACGTCCAGCGGCCGTTGTCCATCCAGTAGTACGTGCGCGTGTCCGGCGCGAAGTAGATGTCGTGGTCGCCGTAGTACACGTAGCGGTGCTTGGTCGTCGTGGTCGTGGTCGTCGTCGACGTCAGACCATTGTCGGTCGTCGTGCGTTCGGTCGTGGTCGTTTCGCCGGGTTCGGCGTTCTTGTAGTGGGCTACGACATAGTCGTTCCGCTCATACGGCCGCTCGGTGTCGAGATCGATGTCGATGCCCTTGGCGCGTACGACATAATCCTGGCTCTCGCGCGGAACGCTCGGACCGGATTGCCACTTGCCATTGTCGACCCACCAGTACGTCTTGCTCTCAGGCGCGTAGTAGATGTCCTTGTCGCTGTAGTAGACGTAGTGATGCTTGCCGTGTTCGACCGAGACGGTCGTATCGGCCAGCGCCGGCAGGGCGGCAGATACCGCGATCGCCAGGGCGGCGATCTTGCTGAAGCTGCGATGGTTGCTCATGAATATTCTCCTTCGGTCGCTTGACCGTTCGAGTCGTGCAAGACAGTTGCATGACCATTGCGGACGCAGCGCACGGGCGGTATGCCCGAGGCCTGGATCCATGTCGCGGCATTCCGACGACTTCGAGGAATCGCCGGACCCCGAAGGGGCGCAAAAACCGGACCCTGCGAAATTGGTCCACTGGAGCGCGCGCAATGCCGCAACGACTCCAGACCGTGACCCTAGTGCCGGGCGAATGAACCCGACCGAAATATCGGCCGAAGCTGAATCGATTGGCGCGAGCGATTCAGCGCAAGGTTATGCGCGCGAAAAAAGAACTGCGAGTCAGCGCGCGTTCTGACTCGGACGCGGTGATGCGGGCAGGTCCGCGTGGCGCTCGCGCAAGCTGCGCAGTTCATCGGCGCGGTATTTCGCCAGCAGCGCGAATAGCGTGGCGGCGGATTCGGCATCGACTTGTCCGGTGCGATGGTCGGGCATGAAGTGGCACTGGAATGCAGACAGCAGATCGCGGGTGCGTCGATCGAGCACTCCGCTCGCTTCGTTGCCGTAGCCGTATGCGGCCAGCGCTTCCTGGAACATCAGTATCGACGGCGGATTCGTCGCGAAATGCGCGCGGTAGTAATCGACGTCCGCCGCTTCGAACCAGGCGCCGACGCCTGAGGCTGCAAGCCGCTGCCACGGAAATGCCGGGCCCGGATCGGTCTTGTTTTCCGGCTGGATGTCCGCGTGGCCGACGACGCGCGTCGCGTCGATCTCGGGATGGCGCCTGATTATCTCCTGCGCGAGTCGAATGACCGTGGCGATCTGATCGGCCGGATACGGCGGATAGGCGCAATGGGCCTCGAATTCCCACGGCGAGGCCCCCGCCGGCCGTGGCGGTTCGCGTGAACAATGGGATTCGTACACAATTTCAATGCCGATCGAGTCGTCGTTGAGCAGCTCGTGGCCCTGGAAGCGGCTCGGACCGGCGTGCCAGGCACGACGCGATTCGTCGACGAGGCGCAGCACGGTCGGCGCGGAACGGCCGTACTCGCCGGCGCGGCTGACGAGATAGTGCGCGCTGACCGGATTTTCGTGCGGCCGCGTCAACAGATCGAGAGAACGCTCGAAATTCTCGTCGGTGAAATGCAGCACGAGAAAGCGCACGCGTCCGTCCTGGTTCGCCGACGGCACGTCGACGATCGGCGCTGACGCGCAGCCGCCGATTGCCAGCATGATCGTGAACGGCACCGTTCGCAGCAAACGTCCATCCGGTTTCATGCTGTCTCCGCTGCATGGCGATCGACGAGTCCGGCAATCGCGCTGGCCAGCAACTCGCTGGTCACCGGCTTGCGCAGGAACGCGTCCATGCCGGCGGCAAGACATTGTGCTTCCTCGTTGCCGGCCGATCGCGCGCTTATGCCGATCAGCGGCATGCGCACGGCGCCTGTCCGGGCTTCACGCGCGCGCAGCATGCGCGCGAGCGAAAGACCGTCCACACCGGGAAGGTCCAGGTCGATCAATGCGGCATCGTAACGCGCGGCGTCGAATTCGGTCAGTGCGGCCAAGCCCTGCACGGCATGTTTTACGCCGTGGCCGTGAAGCGCCAGCAATCGGGCGATCACCTCCGCGACAGTCGGATCGTCCTCGACAAGCAGGATGCGAAGCGGGCGCGATGAAGTCGCCCGCCGCACAGCGGGATCGAACGACACCCCGACGCCACCAGCGGCAGCACCGGTTTCGGGCAACGGCAAGTCCACGCAAAATGTGCTGCCTTTGCCCGGCTCGCTCTCGAGCGAGATCTCGCCGCCCATGCAGGCGACGAGTTCGCGGCAGATCGCCAGCCCAAGCCCGCTGCCGCCGTGGCGCTGCGCGCCGGCAGCCTGTTCGAAGCGCTGGAACAGGCGCGCGCGCGTCGACTCGGCGATCCCCGGTCCGCTGTCGCTAACGCGCAGCTGCGTGGTGCCGCCAGGTCCACGCGCCAGCTCGAGAGCGACAGTCCCGTGCTCGGTGAACTTGATCGCGTTGTTCACGAGGTTCAGGAGTATCTGCTTGACCCGCACCGGGTCGCCGCGAACGAATTGCGGCGCGTCGGGCGCGACGGCGATCCGCCATTCCAGGCCCTTGCCGCGCGCGAGCGGGGCGGCAATCGCCGCGGTCTGGCCAACAAGCGCGCGCAGATCGAACGGCTCGTCTTCGAGTTCGAGCTTGCCGGCTTCGATCCGCGCCAGGTCGAGCGAATCGTTGACCAGGCGCAGCATCATGCGGCCGGAATCGAGGATCGTGCGCGCATAGCCTTGTTGGACCGGCTCCAGCGGCGTGCGCAGCAGCAGTTCGGCCATGCCGAGCACACCGGTCATCGGGGTGCGGATCTCGTGTCCCATCGTCGCGAGGAACTCGGTCTTCGCCGCGCTTGCCTGCTCGGCAAAGCGCTGC
Organism: uncultured Gammaproteobacteria bacterium; assembly: GCA_963766595.1. Lineage (GTDB taxonomy): Bacteria > Pseudomonadota > Gammaproteobacteria > Xanthomonadales > Rhodanobacteraceae > Rudaea. The sequence continues at coordinate 213,406 of CAVYAZ010000017.1, read as the reverse complement.
TGCTGTTCGGCCAGGGCGAGTGCATAGCGACGCTTGATGCGCTGCCGGTAGACACGGAAAGTCAGCAGCACGGCCAGCACGAGCGCGACGCCGTATCCGACGAAGGCAAAGGGTGTCGCCCACGGCGGCGACGCGACGCTGAATTCCAGCGCAGAAACCGGATCGCTCCAGATCGCCGCAGCGCCAGCTGCACGCAACTGCAATCGATAGTCGCCCGGCGGCAATTGCGAGAATTCCCGTTCGCCGCGGTTGCCGGTATCGATCCAGTCCGGGTCGATTCCTTCGAGACGCCACTGATAGCGGATCGCCGCCGGATGGGCGTAACTCAGCGCACGCACGCTGATGCGCACGTCGCGGTCGTCCCAAAGCAACGCCGTCTTGCGGGCGGCGGGGTCGAGCGGCTGATCGCGGCCTGAACGGCGGACCACGAGGTTGTCGAGCACCGGCGGCGGTGGCCGCGGATTTTCCACAATGCCCGACGGCGCAAAGCCGACGACGCCGGCGAGCGTGCCGCCGAATATCGCACCGTCCGCTGTCTTGATCAGCGGCAGGCGGTTGAATTCGGAGCTGGCCAGGCCGTCGCCGCTGTCGAAAACCCGGATCGCGTGCGTGACCGGGTCGTAGCGCCACAATCCTCGCGCGCTGCTGACCCATACCGCGCCCGCATCGTCGACCTGCAGTCCGCCAACCGTCAGCGCCGGCCAGCCGACGGAGGCGTCCACGCGTTCGAGCGGACTCAACGCGCCGCCGGCGAAGCGATAGTGCTCGAGCGCGCCGAGCACATGCAGCCACAGCGTTCCGTCGCGCGCGAATGCAAACGCGTAGACACGTTGCGCCGGTGCGCCGCTGATCGCGACGAAATGTCGGCTGGGCGCGTCAAAGCGGTCGAATCCGGCGCCGCTCGCAACGAGCAGGTCGCCGCCCGTGTCGAAACCGATCTGCTCGACCTCGGCGTTGCGCAATCCGGCATTGTCTGCGTCGAAGCGTTCGACCGCATGGCTGGATGGATCGATGCGGTGCAATGCGCCGGAACTGCCGTAGGTGCTGACCCATACCGCTCCACTGGCGTCGTCGACGAGGTGGTAGACCAGGCCGGGCGCCAGCGCGTCCGGCCTGGAGGCATCGACCGGGATATCGACGAAGTTTCCACTTTGCAATTCGTATACGCGCAGTCCGCGCGTGCCGCCAACCCACAGTTGCCCGAATCGATCCTGCAGCACCGACAGCAAGGCCTTGTCCGCCACGCTCAGGCGAGTCCCGGCGAGGCGCTCGACGGCGCCGGTCGATGGGTCCAGGAGGTCGATCCCGCCGTCCCAGCTCACGACCCAGACGCTGCCGCCCGCGCCCACTGCCAGACCCCGGGTGCGGTTGGTGCTGAGCGAGCGGGCATTGCCAGGGTCGTTGCGGAAAAGGGAAAAGTTGCGCCATGCCGCCGGCAACTTGGCCGCGCCGCCCTCGAATGTCGCGAACCACAAGTTGCCTTCGCGATCTCGCATCGCATCGAACACCGACTCGCCCGGAAATGCGCCGGGGATGGCGGGATTCTCGACGTACTTGGCGATGTCTCCGCGCGCTGTGAGCCGGTTGAGCCCACGCCGCGCAGCGACCCACAGTTCGCCGGCCGCACCCGCGGTCACGCCATAGACGAGCTTGTCGGTCAGGCCATCGGCGGCGACGACGGAGACCGTCAGCGCACGGTCGACGCGCAGCAGCCCCCGACGCGTGCCGGCAAGCACGCCACCATCGCCGCCGTCGAGCAACGTGATGGCATTGATGGGACCGTCGCCCGGCAGCCCGGTGAAATCGACATGGCGCATGTCGCCGCCGGCCGCTATCAGGTCGACACCGACGTCGCTGCCGACCCACAGGCCGACGCCGGGCTGCGCAAGCAGCCCGAGCACGTTGTCCGAAGAAATGCTTTGTGAATTTGTGGAATCGTGACGGAAGTGCACGAAACCGCTGGCCCCGGGCGTCAGCACATCCAGACCGCCGGCATAGCTGCCGGTCCAGACGGCACCGGATTCGTCCTGGGTGATCGTCCACACATCGTCGGCGCCGAGGCTGGCCGGATCGCGCGCGTCATGCCGATAGTGCGCGAAGCGACTGCGCCCGGCATCGAGCATGTTGAGCCCGGATTCCTCGCCACCGCACCAGATACGGTTGTCGCGATCGACGAACAGGGCCGTAACCGCGTTGCCGCCAAGCGAATCCGGATCCTTCGGATCGTGCCGGTAGACACGGAAGCCGACGCCGTCGTAGCGCGCCAGTCCGTCGTGGGTGCCGAACCACAGGTAGCCGTCGCGATCCTGCACAGTCTTGTAGACGCGGCTCGAGGGCATGCCGGCTGCGACGCCCAGCGACTGGAAATACGGCGTTGTATACAACTGCGCATCGTCGGCCGGGTTGCTGGACGAGGCAGCCAGGCCACCGGCGAGAATGACTTCGATCCACATGCGGCACCTTCCCTGTTGGCGCGGGGATGATGCCAGAAAGGCGGGGGCTAGGGACTAGGGACTAGGACTAGGGACTAGGGGCTAGGGGCTAGGGGCTAGCGAAGAGCGGGAGTGGCGTCGGTGTGCTTTTCCACCCTAGTCCCTAGCCCCTAGCCCCTTGATTTCCGTCTGCCATAATCGCCGCAGTGATCCCGCACAGGCCAAACACGCGCTCCATGCCGACTGTCAATCGTCCGCTTCGTCTGATACTGCTAGCTGTGCTTGCGCTGCTGGCGGCGGCTTTGCTTTGGTTGGCCCTGGGCGTTCTCCACGGCGCAATTACCCTGTGGCAGGACCTGCGTGCACTACCGGGCTGGGCGCAGTGGATCGTTGCCGTGCTGCTTGTCGCTGCGCTTTGCGGTCTCGGATGGATCGCAATGTGGCTGCTCGCGCCGGGCCGGCGCAAATCCGTTGTCGTTGCGCCGCCGACGCGGGAGGAGGTCGAGCAGCGCATCGACGCACTGAAACAGCGCCGCGCCGAAACGGCCGAACTCGAGGCCGAACTGACCGAACTCGACCGGCGCGCACGTGCCGAACAGTTGTACGTTGCCGTATTCGGCGAGATCAGCGCCGGCAAGTCGAGCGTGATCCGCGCGCTCGCAGCCGATGCCGCGCCGCAAGTCGACGTGCTCGGCGGGACGACGCGGGTGGTCTCGCACCACTCCGCGCACCTGCCGGGCGGCCAGATGCTCACGCTTTCCGACGTCCCCGGCACGCACGAAGTGTCCGGCTCGGTGCGCGAGCAGCTCGCCCGCGACGAGGCGCTGCGCGCGCATGTCGTGCTCTATGTCTGCGCCGGTGACCTGACCCGTGACCAGGACGCCGAGTTGCGCTGGTTGCGCGGCTTCGGCAAGCCGCTGGTGCTGGCTTTGAACAAGGCCGACCAGTTCGCCGGCGGCGAACGCGCGGTGCTGGAGCGCGCGCTGCGCGAGCGCTATGCCGGAATCACCGACGCGCGCGTCGTGGTCAGCGCCGGTGGCACCGAGGACTTCGAACGCAGACTGGCCGATGGCCGCGTCGAACGCGTGCGTCGCGACCGCGCGCCTGACATTGCTGCATTGTCCACTTTGCTGCAACGTTACGCGGTGGCCGGACCGCGGGCGTTCGAGTCGGCGCGCGAGGCCGCCGTGCTGTCGTCGGTGGACGCACGTGCCGGCTCGCTGGGAACGCAGGCTCGCGAACGCGACGCCGACGCAATCGTGGCCAAGTACACGCGCCGAGCCGTCGTCGGTGCGATGGCCGCGGTGATGCCGGGCAGCGACCTCGTCATCCAGGGAGTGCTTGCCACGGCCCTGATTCGCGAATTGGCAAAACTCTACGGCGTTGCCGTGCGCGACATCGACATCGATGCGTTCCTCGGCCAGGTCAAGCTGACGTTGCGCACCAGTGCATCACTCGTGCTCGCGATCGCCGGCAACGCGGCGAAGGCGTTTCCCGGGCTCGGCACTCTGGGCGGCGGCGTGCTGCACGCGATCGCCTACGGCCTGATCTTCGACAGCCTCGGCCACGCGGTCGCCACGACCATGCGCGAGCACCACAGACTCGACAATGCCGCGGCCAGCGCCTCGCTGGCGACCCTTCTGGCCGACACCAGCGCCGCGCGCCTGAGGCGCATCGCCGAATATGCGCTGCAGCGAAATGACGAAGATGCCGCGTCCTGACCGGGCGATTGCCAAAGCCCACGCGCCTGCCCCACGGCCGTGTGTTTGAACAGCGCGCGCCTTCGCCGGAACATAGTATTCCGCGCCGCGGTCTAGCTCTCTGCGTGATAGCGTGGCGGTTTGCCTTTCCATGTTCCTGGAGGTGTGAGTGAAGCCTTATCTTGTTCCTGCTGTCATGGCCGGCCTGCTGGCCGCTTCGATGACGGCACTCGCCGGCCCCAGCGACTATCGCTTCTACATGGCGCACACGCAGATTTTCTTTTCGGTCAGCCACTTGAACTACTCCCATCCGATGGGACGCATGCACGTCAAGGGCGGCTATTTCAGCTTCGATCCCGACGACTGGAGCAGCGCCAAGGTCGACGCCACCATCGACATTGCCTCGCTCGACATGGGCGACGACGCCTGGAACGACAAGCTGCGCTCGGCATTCTTCGACGTAACGACCTACCCGACCGCTCATTACGTCAGCACGAAGGTCGAAAAGACCGGCGAACGCACCGGTGTGGTGCACGGTAATCTGACCCTGCTCGGCAAGACGCACCCAGTCGATCTCCAGGTGACGTTCAACCGCGCTGCCGCGGATGGTTATTCGTTGCGATACATAGCCGGCTTTGCCGCCACGGCCGCATTCAAGCGTTCGACGTTCGGGATGACCCGCAGCCTTCCGGATAATGGCGATGACGTGTCGATCCATATCGAAGTCGAAGGTATCCGCGACAGCGATGCGCAGAAGCAGGCGCCGCCTGCGGGCTCCGCGGAGCATCCATAGTGCTGAAAAGCGGCCGCAGCCACTGGGGCAGCGTGGCCAAGTTCTTCCACTGGACGGTCGTGCTGCTGATCCTCATACAGGGAACGATCGGTCTGGTCATGGTCGAGTTGCCGAAAAAGCCGAGTGTCATTCCGGTGTTCTCGGTGCACAAGTCGCTGGGCCTGACGATTCTCGCGCTGGCAATCCTGCGCCTGTCGTGGCGGGCATTCGATCCGCGCCCGGCTGAGCCCGCCGGCCTTGCGCATTCGCAGGCGCTGCTGGCCCGATGGGGACACGCGTTGCTGTACGCGCTGCTGTTTGCCGTGCCGCTGACAGGCTGGTGGTTCGATTCCCTATCCGGACTGCGGCCGCTGTACTTCTTCGGGCTGTTCGAAGTGCCGCACCTGGTTGCTCCTGACAAGGCACTGAAGGATTTCGCCAGCGAGGCGCACGAGACGCTGTTCTGGCTGCTGATCGCCGTCGCTGCCGGACACGCGGCGATCGCGCTGGTCCATCAATTCGCCCACCGCAACAACATTCTCGGCCGCATGTTGCCGGACAGGTTGCAGCGCAAGGCGGTCATTCGCGGAGGATCGTAATGGCACATCGAATCGCACGCGCACTTCTGGTCCTGCCGCTTGCACTGGCTGCGGCGGGCGCGGTCGCCCGCGACTGGCAAGTTGATCCGGCGAAAAGTTCGTTGACCTTCAAGTGCAGTTATGCCGGCGAGGCGTTCGACGGCAAGTTCGGCAAATTCACGGCGCAGATCGCCTACGACGATGCCGATCCGGCCAGCGCGAAGTTCGATGTCAGCGTCGATCTTTCCAGTGTCGACACGCAAAACTCCGATCGCGACGACGCGCTCGCCGGCGCTGATTTCTTCGACTCGAAGAAGACCCCGCAGGCGCACTTCGTCACGCAGTCGTTCGCCAAGAGCGGCGACGGCAGCGTCGAGGCGAAAGGCACGCTGACAATCCGTAGCCAGACCAAGCCGGTAACCCTGAAAGTGCACTTTGCGGCATCCGGCAATACCGCCACGCTCGATGTCGACACGACGTTGAAGCGCCTCGACTTCGGCCTGGGCACCAGCAGCGACTGGAACGACATCGGCAAGGATGTGCCGGTGCATGGGCATCTGGTACTGAGTCAGAAGTGAGACTGTCCGTTGCCCTTGCCCGACGGCTCATCATCGCGGGCAGAAACTTGTCGTCATTACTGACGACCCAATTCGGTTGCTCCAGGCAGAACCGGGACTCGCCTTCGCCCTATCCCATCGCGTCGAGTACGATGGACGCCGACCCGATGCTTATCCCACCCTCACTCTGACTTCAGCTCTCCATCCGGATGAATGATTTTTCTTCGCTCTGGCATCGATTGCGCGCTCGCCTCACCGACGCCAAGGCCGCCTCGGCGCGCGAGCCCGCGCCCCAGGACGCATCAGCCGGTCATGTCGCCCAGACCAGCGAGGCGCTGCGCGCGCTGCTCGACGATCCGGATATCCCGGCCAGCGTCCGCGGCGAGCTCAGCGAGGATTTCGCCCAGATAGAGTCGTTGCTGGACAAGCTCAGGACCGGCGAGCTGCACATCGCCGTGTTCGGCCGCGTCAGCGTCGGCAAGTCCGCGCTCGGCAATGCGCTGCTCGGCCGCGAAGCGTTCGCGACCGGCGTGCTGCACGGCACGACGCGCGTGCGCGACGCGCAGCGCTGGCAGGAAGTCGCCGGACAAGGCCTGCACCTGATCGACACGCCGGGCATCAACGAACTTTCCGGCGAGGAACGCGAGCGCCTCGCGTTCGATGTCGCCGGCATCAGCGACCTCGTCATCTTCGTCGTCGACGGCGACATGACGAGCGCCGAACTTGCGGCATTGTCCACACTGGCAAAAACCCAGAGGCCGTTGCTGCTGGCGTTGAACAAGGCAGATCGCTACACGCCGGACGAGCGCGAACGCCTGCTCGCGCGCCTGCGTGAGCACGCTGCCGGCCTCGTGCACGCCGAAGACGTCATCGCCTGCGCCGCGCATCCGGCTGACGTGCGCATCGTCCAGGTCGCCACTGACGGCCACGAAACCGAAACCCGCAATCCGCAGCGGCCCGATGTCGCCGAGCTCGCCGCTCGCCTGCGCGTGATCGCCGAACGCGAAGGCAAGACGCTCGCCGCATTGAACGCCGGCCTGTTCGCCGGCCAGCTGTCCGACCGCGTCGCCGAACGCGTCGCCGCCGCGCGCCGCGAACTGGCCGACCGCGTGATCCGCAACTACTGCCTGGCCAAGGGCATCGCGGTTGCGCTGAACCCGATTCCGGTCGCCGACCTGCTCGCGGCCGCGTCGCTCGACGTCGCCCTCGTCGTGCATTTGGGAAAAGTATACGGATTGCCGCTGACGCGCAGCGAAGCCGGCACTCTGATCGGCACGATCTGCGCGCAGCTCGCCGCGCTCATGGGCGCGATCTGGGGCGTGCACCTCGTCGCCAGCGCATTGAAAGGCGTCAGCGCCGGATTATCGACAGTCGTCACCGCCGGTGCGCAGGGCGCCCTGGCCTGGTACGCAACCGAACTCGTCGGCCGCGCCGCCGAACGCTACCTGCTGCAGGGCAAGTCCTGGGGCGAGCAGGGCGCCAAGCGCGCCGTCGCCGAAATCGTCGCCAGCCTCGACCGCGATTCGATCCTGCGTGAGGCACGCAGCGCGATCATGGCGCGGCTGCGCGGCTGATCTGGAGGGCGGACCGCGTCAAACCTCGAACCCCGACGCAAAGATTTTCTCCGACACAGTGAACAACGTCACCGTGTTTTCGTCAGGTCGCCCAGCGACGAGGCGTTTGCGTGCAGCGTCCTTGTCGGCGACCCACGATAGGTAGCCCGATGTGTCGCTGATCACGCTGTTCCACGGCGCAATCGTTCCGGTCGACCCGAACAAGCAGCCAGCGAGCGTGATCGAGCCGGAAGACTCGATTTCGCCAAAAAGCCAAAAGACATTCGAAATGACGTAATTGTCATCGTTCAGCGCGGTAACGCGCGATTCCGAATAGTTCAGTGTCGCAACCAGCGAATTGCTCGGCGCTGGCGACACGATTCACCAACTGAGCCATTTCGACCAGCGAAATGTTATCCGTGTACCCCTTCGCTCCGGCGCCGTGTGCGGCCGCCGCCTTTTAGCCAATGGTAACAATCGCGGCGCTACATTCGCCTCGTCTAAAGTTACACGCGCTGCAGATCCGCGTTGCCTGTTCGGCAGCGGCATGGAGGTAAGTGGCATGCGTCTCGGAGGATTACTGCTGGTCGCCGTGTTCGGAGCGTGTAATGCCGCGCCGACGGCCTCTGTGAACGACGACGCGTGGCTGTTCGACCCCGTCGGGGCGGTTCTTGCGGCCGCGGACACGAGCGCGCCCGCATCCGATCCGGCTCCTGCCGCAGCGAAGACCGGTCCGGAAGGATTTATTTCGGTCGACTACGCGAAGCTGCTCTGGGACGACACGAAGGAAACCGCAACCGGTCCGCTGCACTGGGATGCCGACGAGTGGCGCAACTTCGGCCTGATCAGCGGCGGCCTGGCGCTCTCGATTGCGTTCCTCGACAAGCCGATTCGCGATGCCGCCCAGCGCAGCCGCTCGTCGTCGGCGGACGACTTCTTTCGCAACATCGAGAAGTTCGGCACGAAGCAATACGGATTGCCGGTGCTGGCAGGATTCTACGTCGTTGGCCTGGCTGCCGACGACTACAACTCCAAAACTGTGGCGCTAGACGGTTTCTCGGCAAGCGTGATCAGTGCGCTGACGACGTCGGTGTTCAAGGGCATTTCCGGACGCGCGCGGCCGAATACCGGGCTCGGCCCGCATCACTGGAATCTGTTTGGCGGCGACCAGTCCTTCCCGTCCGGTCATGCGACTGGGGCATTCGCCTTCGCGTCGGTGATCGCTGGACACTATGACTCGCCGTGGGTCGCAACCGTGTCGTACACGATCGCGTCGCTGGTTGGCGTCGCGCGCATCGAGCAGGATGCGCACTGGACATCGGACGTCATCGCTGGCGGCCTGATCGGCGGCCTGATCGGACATCATCTCGTTCAGTTCAACGAGACCTGGCGCGAAAATCACGAACTGGCGCCGGAGATCGGCACCGACGGACGCCAATTGACGTTCAACTGGAAGTTCTGACTTCGCGGCCGTTCAGGCGGCCAGCCACGCGGCAACCGTCGGCGCATCAAATGGCCAGTTCAGTTCTCGCGCTGATTCCTCGTCACGCAATACCGGCACGCGTTCGCCGTAGCGCGCTTCGAGATCGGCGTCGTCATCGATGAACACGCTGTCGAAATCCTGCGTGCGCGCCAGTGCAAGAACATCGAGCGCGAGATCGCACAGATGACAGTCGTCGCGTTGGTAGAGGATCAGGCGCATGGAGAGCGGGACGAGGGACGAGGGACGAGGGAGAGTAGTCGCTTCCTTTTGGGCGTCAACTTTTTTCTTGGCGTCCGAGCAAACACCATCCCCACCCAACCCTCCCCTTGAAGGGGAGGGCTTCAGAGCAGCCCATCTCGGGTTCGTCGCCCGTAACCGCCGCTCGCCTCGTCCCTCGCCCCTCGTCCCTCCCCCGTCCGGTAGAATGTCCACCCGCTCAACCCAACATAAAACCCATGGCCGTCAGCGTCTTCGATCTGTTCAAAATCGGCATTGGTCCGTCGTCGTCGCATACGGTCGGGCCGATGCGAGCGGCGGCGCGCTTCGCCACGCGCTGGCTCGACGAGCGCGGCGTTCTGGACAAGGTCGCGCGCGTGCGCGCCGAACTGTTCGGTTCGCTGGCGCATACCGGACGCGGGCACGGCACCGACAAGGCCGTGCTGTGCGGGCTTGAGGGCGAGTGGCCGGACCGCATCGATCCGGACGTGATACCGGAGAAACTCAAGCGCATCCGCGCGCAGAAGAAACTGATTCTGCTCGGCAAACACGAGATCGCGTTCGACGAAAAGACCGACCTGGTCTTCAACAAGCGCCAGAAACTGCCGTTCCACAGCAATGGCATGCGCTTCATCGCGTTCGACGCCGACGGCAACGAGTTGGCGAACCGTGAGTACTATTCGGTCGGCGGCGGTTTTGTCGTCAATCACGACGAAGCGGCCGAGAACCGCATCGTCAAGGATACGACGCCGCTGCCTTACGCGTTCCACAGCGGCGATGAACTGCTCGCGCTCTGCGAGGCCTCCGGCAGATCCATCGCACAGGTCATGTTCGAGAACGAGAAAGTCTGGCGCAGCGAGGCCGACATCCGCGCGGGGCTGCTGACGATCTGGAAGGCGATGCAGGACTGCGTCGCGCGCGGGATGCGCATTTCGGGTGTTTTGCCGGGCGGGCTGAAAGTGCATCGGCGCGCGCCGTCGATGGTCAACGAACTGCGCGACCGTCCCGAAGCATCGCTGCGCGATCCGCTGACGATCCTGGATTGGGTCAACCTTTACGCATTGGCCGTGAACGAGGAGAACGCCGCCGGCGGGCGCGTGGTCACGGCGCCGACCAATGGCGCGGCCGGAATCATTCCGGCGGTGCTGCACTACTACACACGTTTCGTCCCGGCGGCGAACGACCAGGGGGTGCTCGATTTCCTGCTGACCGCCGGCGCCATCGGCATCCTGTACAAGGAGAACGCATCGATCTCCGGCGCCGAAGTCGGCTGCCAGGGCGAAGTCGGCGTGGCCTGCTCGATGGCGGCCGGCGGACTGACCGCGGCGCTCGGCGGCAGTATTTTCCAAGTCGAGAACGCCGCCGAGATCGGCATGGAGCACAACCTCGGCCTGACCTGCGATCCGATCGGCGGGCTCGTGCAGATTCCCTGCATCGAGCGCAACGCGATGGGCTCGGTCAAGGCGATCAACGCGCAGCGCATGGCGATGCGCGGCGACGGCAAGCACCGCGTTTCGCTCGACAAGGTCATCAAGACGATGCGCGACACCGGCCGCGACATGCAGGACAAATACAAGGAAACGTCCCGCGGCGGACTGGCCGTCAATGTGATCGAATGCTGAAGCGAGAGACGAGAGACGTGAGACTGGAGAATAAAACGCGCATGCAGAGGGCTGCGGTTGCGTCTCTCGTCTTTCGTCTACCGACTCTCGCGATTGCGCTCGGCGCAGCGACCTGCAGCGGACCGGCCGTGGCCAAGCACATGTACCAGTACACGGACGAAAAGGGCATCGTTCACTTCACCGACGTCAAGCCCACTGAGGATGTCAAGGACGTCAAATCGACGCAGGTGCGCACCGATCACGAGCCGCTCGTGCGCGTGCGCGAAGACGGCACCGGTACGGACCGGACGATGACGTTCGTCAATCTGGCGGGCGGCCCGGTCAGCGTCGACGTGGATTTCGAGAATCACCAGAACGTCGAATCCCAGCCGCCCCTGCCGGCACGCATCGTATTGTCGCCGCGCAGCGAAGTGGGCGCGCTGCGCGTCATAGCGCCGGTGCCGGAGAAGGGATTCAGCTACCGCCTTCGCTACACGTTCATGCCGGGCGACTTTCGCGCGCAACAGGACGAAAGCGCGCATTATCGAGTGCCGTTCGGCGAGCGGCGAGTCGTTCGGCATCGCCCAGGCGTTCGGCGGCAAGGCCAGCCACGGCGACAAGCAGAATTACTACGCCGTCGACATCGTGATGCCCGTTGGCACACCGGTGCTCGCCGCGCGCGACGGCGTGGTCATGACCGTGGACAACGATTTCTTCGGCGCCGGGCTCGACATGGCGCGCTACGGCGACCGCGCGAACAACATCCGCATCGTGCACAGCGATGGAACGATGGCCGTGTATGCGCATCTGGAACTGGAAAGCGCGCACGTGCAAGTCGGCGATCGCGTGCGTGCCGGGCAACTGCTCGCGCTGTCGGGCGATACCGGCTATACGACCGGGCCGCACCTGCATTTCTGCGTGCAGGTCAACTCGAACATGGCGCTGATCTCCGTGCCATTCGAGTTCACCGGAGCGAGCGGCAGGTTCGTGCCGGAGGCCGGCATGCTGCTCAGCGCGCCGTGATCGTGGCTGGTTTGCCTCTATAATCGCCGACCCCGAGAACCTCCGCTATTTCGTAAGCTGCCGTCATTCCCGCGCAAGCGGGAATCCATGTTGACCTTGTCTTTTGACCCAAGAAACATGGATTCCCGCTTCCGCGGGACTGCGTAGGCAGGATGCCGAAGCGAACATTCGCGTAGCGAATGGCCCGAAGGGCGAGCTGCGGACGCAGCGAGTCATGACGGCAGATTTTTTGCAGTTTTCGCCCTCATCGATCGACCATGACTGACTTGAACGAAACCCAGCGCCGGCGCACGTTTGCGATCATCTCGCATCCCGATGCCGGCAAGACGACCCTGACCGAAAAGCTGCTGCTGTTCGGCGGCGCGATCCAGATGGCCGGCAGCGTGAAGTCGCGCAAGGCCGCGCGCCATGCGACGTCTGACTGGATGGCGCTGGAAAAGGAGCGCGGCATTTCGGTAACGAGTTCGGTCATGCAATTCCCGTACGCCGAGTGCATCGTCAACCTGCTCGACACGCCCGGGCACGCGGACTTCTCCGAGGACACCTATCGGGTGCTGACCGCGGTCGACTCCGCGCTGATGGTGATCGACTGCGCCAAGGGCGTCGAGGAACGCACGATCAAGCTCATGGACGTATGCCGCCTGCGCGACACGCCGATCATGACGTTCATCAACAAGCTCGACCGCGAGGGGCGTCCGCCGATCGAACTGCTCGATGAAGTCGAGTCGGTGCTGAAGATCGAATGCGCGCCGGTGACCTGGCCGATCGGCATGGGCTCGCGCCTCAAGGGCGTCTATCACCTGCTCAGCGGCGAAGTGCACCTGTATGAACCGGGCCGCAACTTCACGCGCCAGGACTCGACGATCTACGCCTCGCTCGACGATCCGCAGCTGCACGCGCGCCTCGGCGACGACATGCTGCGCGAACTGCGCGAAGAGCTCGAACTGGTCGAAGGCGCCTCGCACCGCTTCGACGTCGATCGCTACCTCGCCGGCCGGCAGAGCCCGGTGTTCTTCGGTTCGGCGGTCAACAATTTCGGCGTGCAGCCGCTGCTCGACTTCTTCGTCGAACATGCGCCGGCGCCGAAGGCGCGCGCGACGACGACGCGCGAAATCGCGCCCGAAGAGGACCAGCTGACCGGATTCGTATTCAAGATCCAGGCGAACATGGATCCGCTGCACCGCGACCGCGTCGCCTTCATGCGCATCTGCTCGGGCCGCTTCGACGGCGGCATGAAGGCCTTTCATGTGCGCAGCGGCAAGGAGGTCAAGCTGGCGAACGCGCTGACGTTCATGGCCTCCGACCGCGAGATCGTCAATACCGCGTATCCCGGCGACGTCATCGGCATCCACAACCACGGCACGATTTCGATCGGCGACACGTTCAGCGAAGGCGAGTCGCTGTCGTTCATCGGCATTCCGAGTTTCGCGCCGGAACTGTTCCGCCGCGCGCGCCTGCGCGATCCGCTGAAGATGAAGCAGTTGCAAAAGGGCCTGGCGCAGCTGTCCGAGGAAGGCGCAACGCAGTTTTTCCGGCCGCTGATGTCGAACGACCTGATTCTCGGCGCGGTCGGCGTGCTGCAGTTCGAAGTCGTTGCCTACCGGCTCAAGGACGAGTACAGCGTCGATTGCGCGTTCGAGAATGTGACCGTGATTACCGCGCGCTGGGTCCATTGCGCGGACGACAAGAAACTCGCCGAATTCCGCGACAAGAATGCGATGAACCTGGCGGTCGACGCGGCCGGAGAGCTCGTCTACCTGGCACCGTCACGCGTGAACCTGCAGCTGACGCAGGAACGCTGGCCCGGCGTCACGTTTACAGCGACGCGCGAACACGCCAGCGCAGTCGAGGTCTGACGGGCGACTCTGATGATGAGCAGCGGCGCGAATCAGCCGCCGCTGAATTTCCCGCGGAAGATCTGGTCGGGCTTGAAGTCGGCGTGGAATATCCGGTCGGAGCCGGACGCGGCGACGGAACTTCGGTCGTCGAAGGCGGCAAAAATCCGGTCGGACTTCGCCGTTGTCAGCGCTGCGGTCGATGCCGTCGGCGCATGCGTGCGCTGCACGGTCCAGACTGCGATCGCAACGACCAGGCCCGCGGCAACACTCGTGGCAATGCGCAGCCAGCCGCGTTGCGGCCTGGCTGCATGCGTCGTGTGGCGGACGCGGCGCGCGTGGTCCGCCGCCGGCCGTTCGAGCGCGCGGTCGAGTTGGGTACCCAGCCGAGCCGATTCCGGCGCCAGCGCGCGCGCAAAGCGCAACAGATCGGCATGCATGCCGGAACGCGCAACGTCGGCGAGCAGACGTTCGGTTTCATCGGACTGCTGGCCGTCGGCCAGCGCCAGCAACGCGTCCACTTCCGGCAGCGGCGCGGCCGCGGCGCGGCTGCGCGTGAAGCGCCGATAGAGCTTGGCCACGTCCGGCTTGCCAAATTTCGAGTTGTTCATTCGATATCTCCAACAATTCCGCTTACTGCCAGGCTTTCGCGCAACGATTGCAAGCCCCGGTCCAGCAGCTTGCGCGCTGCTTCTTCCGAGGTGCCGCTGAGCTGGCCGATTTCCCGCAGGCTGAACCCCTGCAGATGCAGTGCCACCGCCTTGCGCCGGCGTTCCGGCAACTCGGCCATGCACCCGACGATGCGATCGAAATCATTGATTCCGCTGGCATTTCGCTCCGGACCCGCGGTCGGGTCGATGAACGCCATGCCGGCATCGTCAACCACCTCCGGCAGCGACTCGACTGGCCGCGCATTGGCTGCGCGAATCGCATCGATCACTACCGTCAGCACCACTCTCTGTATAAAAGACGTATGAAAGGCCGCATTCCGGTCACGCTCCAGCGCCTTCCACAGGCGGATGCGTACTTCCTGCTCGATGTCGGCCGGGTCGATTCCATACTGGCCGAGCCCGTGACCGTCGATCAGGGAACGTACCTTTGCGCCGTAATCGGCCAGAAGGCGATGCAGGCGCGTGCGCAGGGCGGGGTCGAGGGTCATGACATGTATAGATTAACTGCTGACGCCGCCTTGCTGCGTTCGCGCTGCCGCGCAGCGCCTTGGCTTCGTGCTCGCTTCGCTCGCAGCCGTTGCTAAACTCGGCCTTCCCGGCCTCGTTAAGCAACCCGGCCCTCCGCATCCTGCTCCGGGCGTTCGGCCTCGCGCGCGATGCGGTAACTCGCGCCATCCTTGGCGCTCGCCCTTCGGGCCAGCTTCGCTGTTCGCGCGCCGCTCCCGGCGCGCGCAGTCAACGCATCGCGCAAGCGCTCAGCCTCACCCCACGATATAGCGCTGCAGCTGCTCGAGCTCCGCGGCCTGCTCATCGATGACGGCCTTGACCAAGTCGCCGATCGACAACATGCCGATGACAGCGGCGTTGTCGACCACGGGCAGGTGGCGTATGCGCATGTCCGTCATCAGGCGCATGCAGCGATGTGCGCTGTCGCCGGGCGCCACGCTGATCACCGGCGCCGTCATGATCTCGCTGACGGCCGTGTCGGCCGAGGAGCGGCCTTTGAGAATGACTTTACGCGCGTAGTCACGCTCCGAGACGATGCCGATCAGCTCGTCGCCGCGCATTACCAGCAGGGCACCGACGTGCTTTTCGGCCATCAGGCGGATTGCGTCGAGCACCGGTTTTTCGGGCTCGATCGAGTGGATGGCGTTGCTCTTGCCTTCGAGCAGATGTTTGACCAGGCGCATGATGAACCCTCCTCTGCCGCCGTTCCGGCCACCGCGAGCCGGGTGGCATCCGCCAGTTTACTGCGGTTGGGGGTCGACGGTCGTGTTTCGCGTTGCAGCAGGGTTCCATTCCTCAATCAGATACAGGGGCCGCTGCTTGGCTTCGATATACAACCGGCCGAGGTATTCTCCGATCATGCCCAGCGCCATCAGCTGCACGCCCCCGAGAAACAGCACGGCCAGCATCAACGATGGATAGCCGCGCACCGGGTCGCCGAACAGCAGCGCCTTGCCGAGCACCCACAGTCCGAAGACGAACGACAGCATGGCTGCGGCGAGGCCGATGTAGGTCGCGACCTTCAGCGGCGCGCCGGAAAACGACGTGATGCCTTCGAGCGCGAAATTCCACAGGCGCCAATAGTTGAACTTGCTGCTGCCGGCATGGCGCGGGGCGCGTTCGTACACGACCGGCTTCTGCTTGAAGCCGACCCAGGTGAACAGGCCTTTCATGAAACGCTGGCGCTCGCGCAACTGGCGCAGCGCGTCGAGCGCGCGCCGGCTCATGAGGCGAAAGTCGCCCGTGTCGCGCGGCAGCGGCGTGGCGCTCAGGCGCTCCATGACACGATAGAAGGCGGCCGACGTGAATTTTTTCAGGCTCGTCTCGCCGGCCCGCGTCGAACGTGTTCCGTAAACGACGTCGTAGCCTTCGCGCCAATGCTGCACGAGCAGCGGAATCAGCTCCGGCGGATCCTGCAGGTCGGCATCGATGATGACGACGGCATCGGCGTCGACCGCATCCAGGCCCGCGGTCAGCGCCAGTTCCTTGCCGAAATTGCGGCTCAGCTTGAGCGTGGCCACGCGCGCATCCGAGTCGCGCAGCGAACACATGATCGCGTAGGTGTCGTCGCGGCTGCCGTCGTCGACATACAACACTTCGCCGTCGAGATCGAGCTTGTCGAGCACCGCCGCAAGCCGCGCATGGAACGCGCGCAGGCTTTCGCTCTCGTTGTAGGCAGGTACGACGACGCAGAGTGTGGCCATACGCTTGCGGGTTGGAAGTGGGACGCCCGCATGCTAGCGCATGCTGATGACAGTCGAAACAGCACGATCCCAACCACGGGTCCGCTTGAATGCATTGCGGCAAGCCAGGCCCAATTGAAACCCAGTCGCCCTGAGCGTAGGCCGCAGCCGAATTCGAAGGTTCGTCTTGGCGCTTCGACTTCGCTCGCTGCGCGAGCTACGCTCAGCGCGAACGGGATATGGAATGGAGAAATCCACTGCTACACCACGGTGGCACTTGACAAGCAGTGAATTACTTCCATAATTCCGGAATTATGGAATCTAGGAAGACGATCGCGGCACTGAAGGCATTGGCTCATCCGGACCGCCTGCAACTGTTTCGTCTTCTCGTGCAGGCCGGCGACGAGGGCGTCACGGTTGGCGCGATCCAGGCCAGCACCGGCCATGCCGGCGCGACCCTGAGCAATCACCTGAACGCACTGCGCCGCGCTGCCCTGATCCGCGACCGGCGCGACGGCCGCAATATCTGGTGCCGCGCCGACTACGCGCGCATGAATTCAGTGATCGCCTATCTCACCGAGAACTGCTGTGGCGGCGCCGATTGCGCGCCGGCCGCCGTCTGTTCGCCCGCAACAACGCCCGCGAAACGCAGGAGTCGCCAATGAACCGCTTTCATGTGCACGTCAACGTCACTGATCTGGACCGCAGCATGGCGTTCTACACGCAACTGTTCGGCGCCGCGCCAAGCGTGGTCAAGCCCGATTACGCAAAGTGGATGCTCGACGACCCGCGCATCAACTTCGCGATCTCGAAGCGCGATCGCGTTGCCGGTGTCGATCATCTGGGCATCCAGGCCGACGATGGCGCGGCGCTCGAAGCAATCGGCGCGCGCCTGAAAGCCGCGGATGCCGTAAGCCTGGCCGAGGTCGGCACGACCTGCTGCTACGCGCACTCCGACAAATACTGGACCGAGGATCCGCAGGGCCTGCGCTGGGAGACATTTCACACACACGGTGAAGCGACAACGTACTACGCACCGGCGACCGCGCCTTCGGCCGGAGAGCCGACGCACGCGAGTGCCGGCGCGTGCTGCGGTCCGCGCGCGGCCGTCCCGGAAAAAACCGTCGCCGCCTGCTGCGGTCCTGCCGTGGCGGCGAATCCGCCGTCCTGCTGCGCCTGAGCGTCCCGATGCCGCGCGTGTTGTTCGTCTGCGTCGAAAACTCGAACCGCAGCCAGATGGCCGAAGCATTTGCGCGCGCGCACGGCGGGCAAATCGACGCACGCTCGGCCGGATCGCACCCGTCCGGACAAATCAATCCGCGCGCGATCGCCTTCATGGCCGAACGCGGAATAGACCTTACGGCGCAGCATTCGAAGTCTCTCGACGCGATCGGCGCCGAGCCGTTCGACGCGGTCGTGACGATGGGATGCGGCGACGCCTGTCCTTGGATTCCCGCGCATCGACGCGAGGACTGGGCGCTGCCTGATCCGAAACTGCTCGACGACGCCGGCTTCCGGCGCGTGCGCGACGAGATCGAGCAACGCGTGATCGCGTTGCTCGGCGAACTTCGTCCCGCATCGCAGGCCCCGGCATGAGTGCGGTCGCGCAGCCGCAGCCTGCGGCACTGGGTACGTTCGAGCGCTGGCTGAGCCTGTGGGTCGCGCTGTGCATCGTCGCCGGCATCGCGCTCGGCCGTGTCGTGCCCGAACTGTTCCATGCGCTTGGAACGCTGGAGGTCGCGCACATCAATCTGCCGGTCGGCGTGCTGATCTGGCTGATGATCGTGCCGATGCTGATGCGCGTGGACTTCGGTTCGCTCGGGCAGGTGCGCCGGCACTGGCGCGGGTTCGGCATCACGTTGTTCGTGAACTGGGCGGTGAAACCGTTCTCGATGGCCCTGCTCGGCTGGATTTTCGTGCGCCACGTGTTTGCGCAGTGGCTGCCGGCCGAACAGCTGGACAGCTACATCGCCGGCCTGATCCTGCTCGCCGCGGCGCCCTGCACGGCGATGGTGTTCGTCTGGAGCCAACTCGTCCGCGGCGAGGCGAACTTCACGCTGACCCAGGTCGCGCTCAACGACACGATCATGGTGTTCGCGTTCGCGCCGATCGTGGCGCTGCTGCTCGGCGTCGCCGCGATCGCGGTGCCCTGGACGACGCTGCTGCTGTCGGTCGTTCTCTACATCCTGCTGCCGCTGGCGATCGCGCAGCTCATGCGCGCGCACGTTCGCAGGCGTGCCGGCGCGCTCGAAGCGACGCTCAAACGGCTGCAGCCGTGGTCGCTGCTCGCACTGCTCGCGACACTCGTGCTGCTGTTTGGTTTCCAGGGCGACGCGATCCTGCGCCAGCCGCTCATCATCGCGCTGCTGGCCGTGCCGATCGCGATCCAGGTCGTGTTCAATGCTGCGCTGGCCTACGGCTTGAATCGTCTCAGTGGCGAGGCGCATTGCGTTGCCGGTCCTTCTGCGCTGATCGGCGCGAGCAATTTCTTCGAGCTCGCCGTCGCTGCCGCGATCGCATTGTTCGGCTTCGAATCCGGCGCCGCGCTCGCCACCGTCGTCGGCGTGCTGATCGAGGTGCCGCTGATGCTTGCGGTCGTCGGTGTGGTCAATCGCAGCCAGGACTGGTACGAGGCTGCAAACCCCGCTCAGCGCGGCAGGTAGTTGGCGCCGCCGAGCTGGCGCACCTGGCGCTCGACCCATTCGGCGTGGCGAGCGACGTACGGCGATGGCCTATCGGCGCGCAGCTTCTTCGGATTCGGCAGCACCGACGCGAGCAGGGCCGATTCGCGCGCACCGAGCTGGCCTGCCGACTTGCCGAAGAATTGCCGGGCCGCTGCCTCGGCGCCGTAGATGCCATCGCCGAACTCGGCGATATTCAGATAGACCTCGAGGATGCGCCGCTTCGGCCAGGTCAGCTCGAGCAGCACCGTGAAATAAGCTTCCAGGCCCTTGCGCACGAAACTGCGGCCGTTCCAGAGGAACAAGTTCTTCGCGGTCTGCTGCGAGATCGTACTCGCGCCGCGCAGGCGTTCGCCCTCTTCGGCCTCATCGAGCGCGTCGGCGATCGCCTGCAGGTCGAAGCCGTGGTGGGTCGGAAATTTCTGGTCTTCGGCGGCAACCAGCGCGATTGGCAGGTCGGAAGATACTTTGTTGAAAGGTATCCATTGATACTTCAATACGAAGTCGTGCTCGCCGTGCGCCGCGGCCGAGAACCGCCGCTCGAGCATGAACGCCGAAGTGAGCGGCGGTACGAAGCGCAGCACGAGCACGCACAACCAGCTGATCGCGATCCATGCCAGGACCACGAGAACGGCGCCGCGCAGGAGGCGGCGCCACAGACTCTTGCGCGGAGCGCTGCCTAGTCGTGCCATGCCATGCGCACAGCCGTCACTTCACGGCTTCCGTCACATCGGCCAGCAATTTCCAGGCGCCGCCTTCGAAGCGCCAGACGCGAACATCGACGCCGCTGGCGCGCGCGCTTTCCGCCCCGCCGAGCGTATAGGCCAGATCCCCGCTTGCCGCGACCGTCGCGCCAAACCGTGGACCGCAGCCGCAAACCTCCTCGCCGCTTGCCTTCGGTGGCAAGTTGCCCTGCGTCGGCAGCGATCCTTCGCGCAGCCAGAGCGTCTGGGCCGTCGCCACGCCGGCGTACGCTTTGCCGCGATCACGTGCGAGGAGTTCGCGCAACGCCTTGTCCGCGTCCTCGAGTGCCTTGGTGCGCGAACTGATGACGGCAGCGGACGGCGTCTTGCCTTCCAGTATCGCCAGCGGCACCAGGGCCGTGGTCTCCACGGCGACCGCGGGCGCCGGATTGCCGACGCCGTGATCGAACAGCACCTGCCAGGGTCCTTGCGCGCCGCGCCGCCAGATCGAAAAGAAATGACCATGGGCGACAACCGGCTTGCCATCGCGTTCGGCTTCGTAGCGCCACGGTCCGCTCGAGAGGCCGAGATCGTTCGCTGCGGACACGGCAAGATATTGCGGCCCCCAGATCAGCTTGCCGGGACCATCCGGATGCTCGCGGTACCAAGCCGGCGCGGGCGTGGCGAACGGGCGCAACACCACTGCATCTTCGGCAAAGTGCGCGAGGAAGGATTTCTGTATGCCTTCGCGCGCGCCGGCCGACGCGAACTCGCGCTCGGCCTGGGCCAGCGCTTCGTAACGCGTCGGCAGCGACGGTGGTTGTGCCTGCGCGACCAGCGCAAACGTCAGCGTAATGCCCAGCCATCGCAGCTTCCGGCACATCGAGACCTTGTACATCGGGACATCCCCAGCGGCGGCATCGCGGATACCGCATCGAATCGACCATTCTGGCCGGGCGAGCGCCGCTGACGCTATCATGATTGCGTGCGCATTGCAGTCGAACGCAAGGAACGGTTGCCGAGACTATCCATCTGCGTGCGCTGTCTGCTCACAGACAGATCGTTGGCGCCGTTGCAGACTTGTTCAGAGCTTCTCTCCATCAACCGACCCGCATGAGCGATCACGACGACATCCTTTACCGTTTCCTGCTCGAACAGGCGCAGGTGCGCGGCGTGATCGTGCACCTCAACGAAAGCTGGCGCCAGGTACGCGATCGCGCCGAATATCCGCCGGTGGTCGGCGATCTTCTGGCGCGCGCATTGACGGCGAGCGCGTTGTTCACCGGCAACATCAAGTTCGAAGGCTCGTTGTCGATCCAGCTCAAGGCAGCCGGCGCGATGAATCTGCTGTTCGCCGAGTGCACTCATGACGGCCGTCTGCGCGGATTGGCCCGATGGCAACCGGACCTGCCCTCCGATTTTCGCCTGACCGCAACGGGCAGCGAACCGCTGCTGGCGATCACGATCGACAACGCCGTCACCGGCCAGCGCTATCAGGGACTCGTCCCGGTCGACGACGACGATCCGGGCGTATTGTTCGAACGTTACTTCGAACGCTCCGAGCAGCTGCCGACTCATGTGCTGCTCGCCTGCGACGGCGAGCGCTGCGCCGGCCTGATGCTGCAGCAGTTGCCGACGAGCGAGCACGATGCCGACCCCGATGGATGGAATCGCGTCGGCCACCTGCTCGCGACGGTATCGCCCGAAGAGTTGCTCGGCCTCGATCCCGAGCGTCTGTTGCTGCGGCTGTTCCATGAGGAAACGGTGCGCGTGCTGGCGACACAACCTCTCGTGTTCGGTTGCCGCTGTTCGCGCGAGCGCGTCGCCGGGATGCTGCGCACGCTGGGTCGCGAAGAGGCGCTGGCCAGCGTGCAGTCCGACGGCCGCATCGAGGTGACATGCGAGTTCTGCAACACGCGCTACCACTTCGACGCAGTCGACGTGGAGCAGATTTTCCTTGATCCGGCGGTCTTGGGAACGTCGCGCACGGAACATTAGCAACTCAAAAATAGTGTCGTCAGGTAATGTGCAGGGTGGGCCTTGGCCCACCGGTTTGGCTCCTGCGTCAAACGAAAGCTGGTGGGCCTTGGCCCACCCTACGCCGAAGGCCCGAACGCCGAGGCGCGTTCCATCCACACGCTGGCCGGTTGTGGCCGGCCGAACAAGTAGCCCTGGCCGTATTCGCAACCCAGTTCGACCAGCGTGCAGTATTGCGCGTCGGTCTCGATGCCTTCGGCGATGACTTCCATGCCGAGCGATTCGGCCAGCGCCTGGATCGCGCGCACGACAGCGACGCTGCCCTTGGTCTCGAGCGAGCTCAGTTCGGCGACGAACGAGCGGTCGATCTTGAGCGCATGCAGCGGATACTGGTGCAGGTAGCTCAGCGACGAGTAGCCGGTGCCGAAATCGTCGAGCAGTAGGCGCAGGCCGTCGCGGCGCAGCGCTTCGAGCATGCGCTTCACGGCCGGCGGATTCTCGATCAGGGTTCGCTCGGTGACTTCGATGCGGATGCTGGCCGGCGCGACGTAATGCTGGCGCAGCATCGCGAGGAATTCGGCGCCGAGCGTCTCGGAGCGGAAGTGGCGGCCGGAAAGATTGACGCTGATATATTCCGCGCCGGTCGTCAGCAGCGCCGGCACGACTTCGAACACGCGCTCGAAGATCTTCCAGTCGATCTGCTCGGCGGCGCCGGTGTCCTCGGCAACGCTGAGGAAATCGGCTGGCTCGAGGAGGCCGCGCTGCGGATGGCGCCAGCGCAGCAGCGCCTCGTAGCCGACGATGCGCCGGTCTGACAGGCGCAGGATCGGCTGGAAGAACGGCACGAACTCGCTGCGCGCGATCGCGCGGCGCAGGTCGCCTTCCAGGTCGAGCAAGCGCATCGCTTCCAGATGCAGGCGTTCGTCGAACACCGCGAAGCGATGCCGGCCTTCGTTCTTGGCGCGGTACATCGCGACGTCGGCATCGCGCAGCAGTTCCTCGGCCTTGCGGTAGTGCGACGCGGCCAGCGCGATGCCGATCGAGGCCGAAGTGAACAGTTCCTTGCCGCCGAGGCGGATCGGCGCGTTGAGCGTGTCGATGATGCGCTGGGCGAACGAACTGGCGTCGGCCGCATTTTCGATGTTGTGCAGCACGATCGCGAATTCGTCGCCACCGAGACGCGCGACCAGATCGCGCGGTTCGATCGCGGCCGCGATGCGCGCACCGACTTCGTTCAGCAGTTCGTCGCCGACCAGATGGCCGACCGAGTCGTTGATGACCTTGAAGCGGTCCAGGTCGAGGAACAGCACGGCGAAACCCTGGCGCGGATCGCGCGCGAACGCGGCGAGGGCCTGGCCGAGGCGTTCGAGCAGGAAATTGCGGTTCGGCAGGCGCGTCAGCGCATCGTGCAGGTTCTCGTACTTGAGCTGGCGCTCGACACGTTCGCGCACCATGATCTGTTCGCGCAGGTCGCGATTGACCGCGGCCAGTTCGCCGGTGCGCTCGACGACGCGATGCTCGAGCTTGGCATACGCCTGCTTGAGCGACTCGGCGCTGCGCTTGCGCTCGAGCGCGTTGGCGATGTGATACGAGACGAAGGTCAGCAGTTCCTGGTCGCGCGGCGTGTAGCGATGCTCGTCGCTGTGGCTCTGCACGGCGAGCACGCCGACCGGGCGGTCGTCGCAGATCAGCGGCACGCCGAGCCAGCTGCGCGAGCGCGCTCCGATCGGATGCGCCTCGCCGCTCGCATACAGGCGCTCGAGGCCGGGACGATCCGCGAGCAGCGCGCTGCCGGTGCGCAGCACGTATTCGGTCAGGCCGTGGCCGATCTTGCGCGGGTGGCGGTTCTGGTCGCGTTCGTCGACCGAGTACGGAAACATCAGGTGTTCCTGGTCTTCCGACAGCAGCGCGATGTAGAAATTGCGCGAGTACAGCAGGCCGCCGACGACGCGGTGCACGGCGGCGTAGAATTCCTCGATGCTGTCGGTCGTGTTTGCAAGCTCGGCGATGCGGAACAGCGCGGCCTGCAGGCGTTCGCCACGCTGGCGTTCGAGCACCTGCTGCTGCAGCACCCGGTTGGCGTCGCGCAGCGCGTCGGTGCGCTCGGCCACGCGCCGCTCGAGTTCCTCGTGCGCCAGGCGCCGTTCCAGCGCGGTCTGGATGTGCTGCGCCACGTAGGTCAGCAGCGTGCGGTCCTCGTCGTCGAAGCGCGCGTCGTCGGTATAACTTTGCACAACGATACCGCCGACGACCTGGGTGCCACGCAGCAGCGGCACGCCGAGCCAGTCGACGCAGTCCGGGCCGAAGTCGCCGATCGAGCCATCGATCTGTTCGGCCAGCTGCGGCAGTGAGCCCATCAGCGCGCGGCCGCCCTTGACCAGATGCCAGGTCAGGCTGTCGCGGCGTGCCTCCATCGGGAAGTCGTGATCCTGCGGCGGCGGATCGGTATCGGCGATGTCGACATAGTAGGCAAAGCGCAGGCTGTCGCGCGCCGCGTTGTAGAGCGCGATGTAGAAGTTTTCCGCATACATCAGGCTGGCGACGATGTTGTGCAGTGCGCGAAACACTTCCGGCATCTCGCGATCGGCGCTGGCCTGGTCGGCGATCGCGAACAGCGCGCGCTGCAATCGTTCGGCCTGCTCCAGGCGCCTGACCGATCCGCGCAGGTCCTCGATGACGTGCAGGCTGCACAGATGCGTTTCGACCAGGAATGCGGCCTTGTCGAATTGCTGGCGACAGAGCGCATGGGTCCAGCGCTCGGCGGCGATCCTGCATGCCAGAACGGCGACAATTTGATTCTCGCAGCGCAACGGAACCGCGACGCCGACCCAGACCGGGTGGGTGTCATGCGGAGCCTCCGGCTCGGTCACGAGTTCTCCGCGCGCCAGCGCCGCCTGGGCCAGTCCGGTCAGGGACGGCGCGAGCGCCGGCGACGACGCGCCAGTGTCCAGCGGCAACCAGAAGAAATCGGCTTGCGCGGCGCCGACCCAGTTGCGCAGCAATGCGCACGCGGCGGCTTCGGTGCTGCGTTTGGTCGACGCGCGCAGCAGTTCTGCAAGGCCTTCGGCGGGAAAATCCTCGGGCGCGCGGTTGTCGGCAGGCGCCCCCTGCGCTGTTGTGCCGACCGCGGACGAGATGACTTTCAAAGACGACATGTATGGCGCGTGCCTGCTTGTGTGTCCGGCGCGACGTTGGCGTCGAACCCCGGCGGCCGTAGCCGCCTTCCCCAGCCCGGACGGGACCAAATCCGCCCCGGCTCACCGAGTGTTAGTTTTCCATAATTTGAGGTAGAATGCTTGCCGAATACCGTGCCACGTTTCCGCCTTTACCTTTCCGGGAACTTGACGCGGCCCAACGAATCTTTAATAGCTGCCCTGACCCCAAGAGTTTGCATGCGCCGCCTGTTCGCCATCCTGCTGCCCCTGCTGCTGCCTGCGCTTGCTTCCGCGCAGCCGGTTGTCGGCAGTCCGTGGCAGGCATCCGCGAACCTGCAGCCGGGCCTCATCGACCAGATCCTGCACCCGCAAGCATACCCGGTCTCGGGATTAAGCAATCTTCAGACCACGCCCCTGTGGAGCACACCGGACGGTCGCATTCTGGCGATCGTGGCGATGGCCGACAATTCGGTCCCGGCGCGGCCGCAGTCTCCGCAGATCGGCACGGCCGCCGACTGGAAATTCGTCGACGTCACGAACTTCTTCACCAGCGGTTTTCAGCTCGGCCTGAGTCGCGAAGCGGCAGCATACGTCACTTACGGCCGCGGCACCGTCCTGGGCCCGTTGCTGACCGCAGATCCGCTGAGCTGCGGCCCCGGAACGGCCGACGTCGCTTGCGGCGAACGCGCGACGCTGGCGCATTCCGGCGCGCTGCAACTGGGCGCCGACTGGTCGGTGCTCGACAACATCGACGTCGACCTGAGCTACGGGCTTTCCTGGTTCCGGCATGATGACGGCATGCCGTTCGCAGCGCGTCCTACCTGGGACCTTTTCAGTGCGCTGGGCAATTCCCAGCTGCCCACCCTGCTGATCCCGGGACTCGAGGGGGCTGACGCCCAGAACTCCAGCGTGAACGCCCTTGGACACTGGCGCTTCGCTGGCCCGAACAGCCTCGATCTGGGTGCCAGCCTTGGCCGGCTGCAGTTGTACGGACCCAGCAACACGCCGCTTCTCAGCCTGAATCAGGCAGCGCTGACCTTTGGGCTCCATTACGGTGACTTCAGCGGCAATGTCACCGGCCGCATGCTCGGCCCGAACGACACGTTCAACGGCCCGTCGCATTGGGCTGGCCTCGACATCGGACTGTCGTGGCGCACGCCGTGGCAGGGCCAACTGAGCATCGGCACGCAGAATCTGTGGTCTTCCGGCGCCTTGCCGGCGATCACCGACCCGGTAGCCCGTGAAGTCGACGGCAACCAGGCTCGCGTTCCCTACGTCCAGTACCACCAGGACCTGTAGAAACCGCTCGTCCCCGCTCGACCGTGCAAATGTAACAAATGTAAATTGCACGGTCCGCCGGTCGCGCGCGCCGTTCGTGCAAACCAACCCCTTGAAAGACCGCTGAAAAGCGCGCCTGGAGGACCCTTGTTGTTAACACATCAGGGGTTCCCATGTTAAGCATTTGTTGCTAGTATCGATCGCTGCCAATGGTTTTTGGTGAGCCAGTATTGGTTATTCCAGGAAGGAATCCTTGTCCCGAATCTGTTGTACAACCTGACGTTGGAGAGTGTAATGAGACTCGACGCGAATAAGCTTTCGTCGGCGGTCCGCCTTGCTTTGTCGCTTGGCGTAGCCGCAACGGCGGGCACGCTTGGGACCGCCCAAGCGCAAACCGCCGCAGATAACAATACCGATCAAAAGAGCCAGTCCCTCGAAACCATCGTGGTGACCGGTTCGAATATTCGCCGCGTGGACATCGAGACGGCCAACCCCGTCGTCACGATCGACAAGGCAGCCATCACAGCGTCCGGCAAATTGACGCTTGGCGATCTGGTGCAGGACCTTCCGGCCATATACGGCCCGAACACGAATCCGAAGATCAACAACAGCGGCGGCACCGGCTTTTCGAGCATCGGTCTCCGCGGCCTGGGTTCCGGGCGCACCTTGGTGCTGATCAACGGCCATCGCTTCCTGAGCGGCGATCCGAACGCCATCCCTGCAGCCCTCGTCGATCGCATCGAAGTGCTGACAAGCGGTGCTGGCGCTATTTACGGCTCCGACGCGATTGGCGGCGTTGTCAACTTTATTCTGCGCTCCAACTATCAGGGCGCGGAATTCGGCCTCGACTACGGCATTTCCGATCATGACGACGGCCAGCGCCAAGGCTACCACTTCACCTTTGGCCAGACGACCGACAAAGGTAGCATCATGGCCGGCCTGGACTACAACAAGTTTGACCAGGTACTCCAGGGTAACCGTCACTTCTCCAGCCGGGCAATTTCGCTCTCGAGCGGCAGCCCGACAGCCGGTGGTGGGTCCGCGACCGGAAAGTACGGCCATATCCAGCTCCCTGTCTCGCTTGGCAGCCAGATTCCGGGTTTCGACTCGAAAAAGTGCGGCGTGTCCAATGGCTCGTTTTATGTTGCGCGCAATGCCAACGCCACTGGAAGCAGCCCGTCCGACTATCACTGCTTCACCAACCTGGACAAATACAACTACGCGGCCGTCAACCTCGATCAGACGCCCCAGGAACGCACCAGCATTTTCGTTTCGGGAACGTACAAGCTGACCGACGATGTTGAAGTCTATCTTGATGCGTACCACAACAAGACCGACGCGGCTTACAACCTGGCGCCCCTGCCGGCGACGACGCCTAGCATCACCGTCTCAAAGAATAGCTATTACAACCCGTTTGGCATCGATTTCGGCGCCAGCCCCGCTTACGCGTTCGGCGTGCGCATGGAGGCCCTCGGCTTCCGTCATCGTCGTTTTGAGACCAACAACGATCAGATCAATACCGGACTTCGTGCCAATTTCCAGCTTTTCGACAAAGACTGGCAGGCGAGTGCGAATTTCGGCTACGGCCACTTCAACCAGGATTCGGTCATTGCAGGTTTGTTCGATGGCGGCAAGCTGGCTCAGGCGACGGGCCCGTCGTTCAAGGACCCGGCTACTGGCCAGATACTGTGCGGCACACCAGGCCACGTGATCGACGGCTGCACGCCGGTCAATGCCTTCAACCTGGGCCAAACGCAGGCGGGGTTGCAGGCGACCGGTATTCAGTCTTTTGCTACCGGCCTGTCTACGGAAAAAGTCGAGTCTCTCGATGCGAATGGCGGCCTGTTCGATCTGCCGGCCGGTCCGATGCAGCTCGCGGTTGGCCTCAGTCATCGCGAAGAGTATACGCATAACACACAGGACCAGCTTGCGACACTCAACCCTGACGGTTCCTGCGCAATCATCAGCTCACAGTGTTCATCGTCGGTCGCGGGTTCATACAGCGTCAAGGAAGCGTACGCAGAATTGCTGACGCCAATCCTCAAGGACATGCCGTTTGCCAATTCGCTCAACCTGATCCTGGGCGATCGCTATTCCAAATACAGTAACTTCGGCAGCACAAACAATTGGAAGGTGGCAATCGAATATCGTCCGATCCAAGATTTGCTGTTGCGCGGCTCTGTGGCGGACATCTTCAGGGCGCCGACTGTTACCAATATCTTCGCCGGACCAGGCATTACGGCTGACATTATCGCGTCGGATCCCTGCGATCACTACACGGGCAATCCGAGCAATGCTGCTTGCGCACATGTACCGACTGACGGAAGTTTCACCAACGAATCTTCGGCGCAACACTTGCAGTTCAGCGCGACGACGTCCGGCTCGAACTACGCTGGATTCCCGCTTGGTCCGGAATTCGGCAAGAGTTTTGACATGGGCTTCGTCTACGATCCGCACTGGCTTTCCGGTCTGTCGTTCAGCGCTGATATTTGGCGCCTGTATCTCAACAACACCATTGTCGCGCTCAACGCCCAGTCGATCCTCGATCTGTGCAGCAAGGGAGGCGGGTCGCAGTATTGCAACCTGATTCAGCGCTACCCGAGTGGTCCACAGCAAGGTCAGTTCGCCACCACGTTCGCCGAACCCATCGGCAACCTGGGGCGCATCGACACCAAGGGTGTGGATATCGGGGCATCCTACCGACTGCCGGATACGGACTTCGGTCATTTCAACGTGTCGTTCAATGCAACCTATCTGGACGAATACAACAATCAGACAGCGCCGGGAACCTCGGCTAACACGACCTACCACTTTGCCGGTCACGTCGAGCCATATGGCTCGGGGGCACAGGCCATATGCGGGTTGTTCGGCGGTGGTTCCGTTTGTACGTACCCGCGCTGGAAAGCGTTAGCCGCACTGAACTGGAATATGGGACCGTTGAGCGCAAACTGGAAGGTGCGCTATATCGGCAAGTTCGAGATGGGCTATGCCAGTCCGCTGGAAGACCAGAACCCGGGTGGCTATGGCGATCCGACGGCGCAGGCGCCGCTTGTGATTCATTACGGCGCAACTGCGTATAACGACGTTTCGGTCGGCTACAACATCGAACCGATAAACACGCGAGTCGACGTGGGTATCGACAATCTTTCCGACAAGGCGCCGCCATTCCTGTACGCAAACAATACGCTCAACTCGAACACCGATCCGGGTAGTTTCGACACGATCGGCCGCTTCTACTGGGCAAGAATGACCGTCCATTTCTAGAACTTTCTGGTACCCTTAGGCGCCGCGCGGCGAAAACCGCGCGGCGTTTTTTATTTGTGGTTCTCAAGGATCATGTCCGCACCAAGAATCTCGGCGATTGGCGACGCACTGCGAGCAGGGGAGATGCATGTTGCGGAGCGGTTGTGTCGTGACTCGCTCGAAAGTCTCCCGGGTGATGAAGAGTTGCTGTGCCTGCTCGGCGTTGTACTGCAATTGGATGGGCGGCCCGCTGAAGCGGTTAAGGCGTATCGTGAGTTAGTTTCCCTGAAGGCAGATTGCGATTTGCATTGGTCAAATCTCGGCACCGCTTTGCGCGAGGCCGAGGCTCTGGATGAGGCTGCAGCGGCGTATCGGCGTGCGCTGGAAATCCAACCCGACAACAGCGAAACGCTCTATAACTTCGGGCTGCTCTTGATGCAGCAGCAGGACTATCCCGAGGCACTCGCCATGCTTCTGCGCGGGCATCGCCTCGCGCCCACCTCAAGTCATCTTCGAATCCAGGCGGCCAATGCGGCCTGGAGATGTCGCAACATGCCTGCTGCTGAATATCTGCTCTCCGGATGGAAGCAGTGGTTTACCCCTCGCGAACCTGCCATTCAACGCGACCTGGCCGACCTTCTGCTGTCGCTTGGCGACGTCGGATCGGCGGAAATGCTGCTGAAGGATCTCGTCGCTAAGGACCCGACCGATTTGCATTCACGCATTCGCCTGGTTGGCGTGTATGAAAGAAGCAATCAGGTGGCCGAAGCGAGCTCTTTGCTCCAACAACTGCCAGAGCCGGACCAAATCGACGACATCGAGCGGCGGCGGCAGATGCTTGACATTTCCGCCAGCCTGGCGATTCGCTCCAAGGACTATTCCACTGCAAGAACGGCGCTGGAACAATCAATATCGCTCGGCAAACCTGAGAGCCACCGATATTTCGCGCTGGCGCAAGTCTACGATCGCGAAGGAAACGTTGATCAGGCCATGCAGATGTTCACCTTGGCGCATGCACAAAAGATTTCCGAATTACAGCGCGAAGTCCCCGATCGATTCACCGAGGGTGCCACGTTGTTACCCGCCGCAGATGGTCAAGTGGATGCCTCGCAATACAGGCGCTGGCCTGCCATCGAGGGTCCGCCCGTCGAAGCATCCCCGATCTTCATCGTCGGATTTCCGCGCTCCGGCACGACCTTGCTCGAACAGATGCTCGACGCCCATCCAGCACTGCGCTCGATGGACGAACGACCGTTTTTCAATCAACTTGCCTCTGAGTTGGACCAGCGCGGCATCACTGTACCCGAGGACCTTTTCAAGCTCAGGGCAGACGACTGCGATGCACTCCGGGCACTTTACTGGCGGCTCGTTTCGGAGCGCGTGAATCTTGCCCCCGGGCAAAGGCTGGTCGAT
Organism: uncultured Gammaproteobacteria bacterium; assembly: GCA_963766595.1. Classification (GTDB taxonomy): domain Bacteria; phylum Pseudomonadota; class Gammaproteobacteria; order Xanthomonadales; family Rhodanobacteraceae; genus Rudaea. Next base: position 182,366 of record CAVYAZ010000017.1, on the reverse strand, counting down.
AAGAATCCCCTGAACATGGTATGGCTGCCGTTGATTCACCGCCTGTTTCCGCAAGCGCGGATTATTCTGGCGTTGCGACATCCATGCGATGTTGTGTTGAGTTGTTATATGCAGAACTTCTACTCGGCAATATTAGGCGTCGCCAGCGAGACGCTGGAGACGCTTGCGACCACCTACGACAAGGCTATGCAGCATTGGATCCACCATGTGGCACTGTTCAACCCTCCGGTATTGGAGCTGCGCTACGAGGAGCTGACTGCGGATCCCAAAACATGGGCAAGGCGAATAGGAGACTTCGTCGACTTGGACGACGCCAGCCCGTTGCTCGAATTTGATCACCATGCCCTCAACAAGAGCTATATCGGTACCCCTAGCTACGCCCAGGTGATCGAACCCATAAATCGCAGAGCCATCGATCGTTGGCGACGTTACCGGCGTTACCTTGAACCGGTGTTACCCATTCTGCGTCCCATGATTCAACATTGGCGATATTCAGAATGAGTTTTCGGACACGATGACTCAACCCTTCCGTTTACTCCCCACGTCGCGGCTGCACGGACTGCCGCAGCAAGCGATCGGCCGCGTCCTTGCGACGGCGCGCGCGCTCGAGCTCGGGCGTGTTGTCGACGCCGAAGAGGCCATCGCACCTCTTCTGGCACTGTATCCGCGTCATCCTGAGCTTCTGCGCTTGCGCGCCGGTATCCAGAATCTGCGCGGCCGCTATCGTGACGCGATAACGACGATGCAGGATGCGCTCACGCTGCGGCCAAACGACGCGATCTACTACAACACATTCGCCAGCATTTTGATCGCCTGCAGTCAATTCGATGCGGCGATCGAGGCGTTACGCAAAGCCTGTAGCCTCGATTCGAGGCTGGCCAGCGCCTGGTACAACCTCGGAATCGTATTCATGCGAAGCGTTCGCCCCTTGGAAGCGGCGGAAGCCTTGCGCCGAGCGGTCGCGCTGGAGCCCAATAGTGCCGCACGCGCGATGCTCGGCGACATGCTCAAAGCCAGCGGCAAGATCGACGAAGCCGCATCAGAATATCGCCGCGTGATAGCGGATCATGAACAGGCTGGCATGGCATGGTGGGGTCTGGCCAACCTCAAGACAACGCGATTCAGCGAGGAAGATATAGCGAGAATGCGCCAGTTGATGCAGAGCCAGGGCGCAAGTGACGACGAACTAATTGCCTTGGGGTTCGCGCTCGCGAAGGCACTGGAAGATCACGGTAACTACCAAGAGGCACTCAGTGTGATCGCGCAAGCCAATGAACGCGCCCTGCGCCGGTGGCGATGGGACGCCACGGCACACGCCGCCCACATGAAGGCTATTACGAGTGCATTCACGCCACCGCCAACGACAGGCTCGGCCGCCTCGCTTGGCCAGGAAGTGATCTTCATCGCCAGCCTGCCGCGCTCGGGTTCCACGTTGGTCGAACAAATATTGGCCTCGCACAGTATGGTTGAAGGTGCCGGCGAGCTGCCAGACTTGGCCCTGGTTCTCAGCGAGGAATCGCAGCGGCGCGGCCAACCCTTCCCCGCGTGGGTGCAGGCAATGCAGCCGTCGGACTGGGCACGTCTCGGTCAGCGCTACTTGGACCGCACGGCGCACTGGCGCCGACGGCGGACCCGCTTCACCGACAAGCTCCCAAATAATTGGTTCTACATTGGTGCGATACGCGCGATGCTACCTGGAGCGCATATTGTCGTCTGTCGACGCGATCCGTTGGAAACGTGCTTGTCGTGCTACCGCCAGCATTTCGCCGGAAACGAGTACACGAGGACTTTTTCCGACCTTGCCGCTTTCTGGCGCAGCTTCGACAGCAATGTGGCGTACTGGCGCGACTTGCATCCACTTCACGTTCACGAAATCGTACATGAGCGATTGATAACCAACCCTGAAGGCCAAATTCGCGACCTGCTTTCGTTTTGCGCACTCCAATTCGAGTCGGCCTGCATGGAATCTCACAAAACCGATCGAAATGTCCACACCCCAAGCGCAGCACAGGTTCGCGAACCACTCCGCAGCGACACTGCGCGGGCGACGCGTTATGGTCCATTGCTGGATCCGCTGCGCAGGGAACTTGGCATGCCACCGTTCGCCGCTGCCACAACCACCATCTGAGATTGCATCAACAGTATGGGCAATATCGTCTGGCTCGCATCCTATCCGAAATCCGGCAATACATGGATGCGCGCATTCCTGGCGAACCTCGTCGCCAATCGGACCACGCCGGTCCCACTGGCCGAACTGCCGCAATACGCCGATCAGGATGCGCGCCCGGAGTTGTTCTCCGCAGCCGGCGGTCGATCAAGTACGCAAATGGATTTTGCAGAGCTGTGCTCCCTGCGGCCGCTAGTGCACGCACAGATTGCGGCGGCAGCGCCGCGAACCGTATTTGTCAAGACGCACAGCGCCGCCGGCACGCATGACAACGTGCCGCTGCACAACCCGAATGTTAGCGCGGGCGCGATCTATGTCGTACGGAATCCCCTCGACATCTCAATCAGCATGTCACACCACTTCGGCATCAGCGTCGACGCGGCATTGGAATATATGGGCAATGAGGCCACGGCCACCGAGAACGGCGATCTGTACGTCAGCGAATTTCTCGGCTCGTGGTCGACGCACGTGAAGAGTTGGGCGGACATGGAGGGTCCGCGCATTCTCGTCTTACGGTATGAGGATCTGATCGACAAGCCGGTCAAGTGGTTTGGCAAAGTCGCCCGTTTCGTCGGCCTCGATTTCGACCGTGGCCGCGTCGAGCTTGCAGTCCGCCACGCGAGTTTTCAGAGCCTGAGCGGCATGGAGAAACGCGACGGTTTCATTGAGATACCAATCAAGGGCAAGCGTTTTTTCCGGGCAGGCCGCGCGAACCAATGGCGCGAGGCACTGACGCGAGAGCAGGTGCAGCGCATCGTCGCCCGGCATCGCGATCAGATGCAACGCTTCCATTACGTGCCCCTCGGTTATTGAGCTACAGTATTTGAGCGCGCGGCGCTGCCGGCAGGATTACCGCCAAATTCTGCAAACTGAATTCGATGACGTAAACGCTTTGCAATTGTTAGGTGTGCTGCAGCACCAACGCGGCGCTTCCATCGAAGCCGGGCGCTTGATCCGGTGAGCGACAGCGCATGTCCCCGAACAGGCGCAGCTTCACCTCTCACTCGGGGGCGTGCAGATGCACCCTGGTCAGTCGGAGCTTGCGCGAAAAAGTTTCGAGGCCGCACTGGCGCTCGATCCGAATAGTGCCGAGGCGCATGCTGTGCTTGGGCATCTGGAGTTGCACGATAGTGTGCGAACGGCGCGGAAAGTCGCTGCAAGAACGGCCGACGTTGCTTTGGGTGCAGATCCCTCGCTTGCAGTTCGCCTAAGCAGACTTTCAGGCATTCGGTGACACGTGCCATCTCCGACGCAGCATGGCGCTTGTATAACGGCGCGAGGATGCCCTCCAAGAGGCGCTCGCGTCCGCGTGCCGACGCGCCCGAGAGACGCCTCGGCATCGAACCCTTCCTGGAATTCAATTCGGCGACAGACGCGTCCCAGCATCTCGGCGGAAATCGACAGACCCCAGTGGGACGCTTATTCCTTCTGCCGGCACGGCCCTGGCACTTCGAGCATATGGCACGCTCATCCTACCTATGGCCAGCCTTCTGAGCCATATCCTACGGCCGGCGCAGAATATCGACATTTCCGCTGAACGACTTGACCGTGATCTGCGCGTCGCCGTCGCCGATGCGCGCATCGAGGTTGCTGCCAGGACCGTACTCCGGCTTTTCGACCTTGCCGAAATCGCTGCGGATGCGCCCGCTGAACGATTGCGCCTCGATCCGTGCCGAGACATCGGCCGGGCAATTCCGTGCGGACATCGCCGCTCATCGTGTCGACCTGCACGCGGCCGTGCTTGGCGAAGCGCGCCGCGGCCATGTTGATATTGCCCGATACCGTGCCGGCTTCGAATTCCTGCACGTCGCCGCCGGTCATGCGCGCACCGCCCGAGACCGTCTCGAGCTTGACCCGCCCGCTCGCGCCGGTCATTTCGATGTCGCCGCTGACAGTCTGCAGATGCGTGCGCGAATTCGCATCCGGGCGAGTCGCGGCCAGGATCACATCGCCGCTTACGCTTTCGACGTCGACTTGCGTCGCGCCGCTGCTCAGCGTCAACTTCCCGCTGACGACATCGACGTTGAGCGACTTGCCCTCGACGCCGGTGACCTTGCCGTCGGCGCTGACGAGTTCGAGTTTTACCGACGCGCCGGCCGGGACCTTGAGCGTCAGCTCACTGTCGGAACTCGGTCCGTGCGTGCCGAACCAGCTGTGTTCCTGGTCGGCGGGTTCGACGCGCAGTTCCAGGTGCCGGGTATCGCCGGCCACGACGAGCTTCGAGCCGGAGCCGAGGCTGCCTTCGAGTGACGCGCGCCCCGGCTCGCCGGCGCTGATGTCGACGTTGCCGCGCACGTTGTGCACTTCGATCATCGCATCGTTGTCGATGCGCCAAGCTTGGCTGAGCGCCTGCGCCGACTTGTCGGCGACGATCGTTGCGCTCTGTGGCGGACCCGGATCGGCGGCAAACGCATTGCCGGTGAGGAGCGCGAGCGCAGCCAGCAATGCCCAATGCAAAGGAATGCGGCTGCCTTTCTCGGCCACCCGTGGCCCCGAGGGGCCCGCTTCGGCCATCCCTGGCACCGCGGGCACTTGGGCTCCTGCCCCGCGCACTTGGGCTCCCGCCCAGCGGTAGTTGGTACTTTTCATTGTTGGCTCCAGATGTTCAAGTTGTCAGCCGGCGTTTGGCGACTTGCGCAGCAAACGCAGGCGCATCGAGTTGGTGCGATTGAGCAAGCCGACCAGGAACACCGCATCGGGCCGCTGTTCGAGCGCGTCCTGCAATTGCGCGCTTGCGTTGTCGAGGTTTTGCGCCGACGCGGCGAGCGTCGGATCATCCGGCACGGCCCAGTCCAGCGCCGTGAGTTCCGGCGGCTGGAGCGCCGGAGTTCGCGACTGGCTGCGCGGCGACTGGCTGCGCGTCGGTCGCCGTCACGGCGACGGGCGCCGGCATCGGCGCTGCGCGCTGCCAGCGCCATGCGGTCAGGCCCGCGCCACCGGCGACGACCAGGGTCGCCGCAATGGCGAGCCAGCCGATCCGCGATCGCCGCGACCGTCGATGCGAGACCGCTGTCGTCGTCAACCGCGCGGCAATCGCCGGCCACAGATCGCGCTCTGGCTCGACCGCTTCGGCTTGCTTGCGCATCTGATTGCGCCACAGGAATTCATTGTTCATGACTCACCTCACCATTCCGGATCGTCGCGGACTCTCAACTGTCCGTGAGCGCGCGCCGCAACAAGCCGCGCGCGCGATGCAATTGCGCCTTCGACGAACCGACGGCCATGCCGAGTTCGTTGGCGATTTCCTCATGCTTCCAGCCTTCGACGTCGTGCAACACCAGCACGGCGCGTGCTCGCGGCGGCAACTTCGACACTGCGCGCTCGAGATCGCCGCGCTCACCGGCGCAGAACGGCACTTCGCCGCCGGCGGCGAATTCGAGTTCGTCGTCCGGCGCCGCGACTTCCTCGTGCTTGCCGCGCAGGTCCATCAGTGCGGTATTCACGCCGAGACGGTAAAGCCAGGTCGAGAATGCGCTCTCGTGGCGGAAGCCGGACAGCTTCTGCCATGCGCGCACGAAGGCATCCTGCGTCAGTTCTTCGGCGCGCGCGCGATCCATGCCGACCAGCCGCAGGATCGCGCCGTGCACGCGGCCGACATGGCCACGATAAAGCTGTTCGAAGGCTGCCGCGTCGCCGGCAACGGAACGACGCACGAGCGAACTGTCGTCCACCGCGAGTGGGACTTCGTAACTTCGAAAATTCATGCTGAGTGCGGCACCATGCATCTTGCGGCTTATGATGCCGCAAACGGCGCGAGGGTTTAACCGGGACCCGGAAATAACGCGCTAGCAGGGCCGGTGCTGGGTTAGTTCATCCATTCTTCCGACCGCTGTTTTTTTGGCGCGGATGTGCGCGGATCATCACGGAATGCCGCGGACAAAGAACAACCAAGTTTCGCTCTCATCCGCTCTTATCCGTGATAATCCGCGGCAATCCGCGTTAAAAAGCTCTTGCTGTCTACGCCCCGGGGATTCGGCGGCTCACGGCGAGCCGGGCGTGATCGATTCTTCCGTCTCCTCGGCCAGCAGCGCCGAGACCCGGCGGTGCTCGTCGCGCAGCGCCTGCGGCATGCGCGGGCCGTAGGACGCCAGATACTCACCGATGCTTTCGTATTCGGCGATCCAGCCTTCGGTATCGACGTGCAACAGTGCTTCGATGCGCGCCGCCGGGACTTCGAGCCCCGCAAGATTCAGGTCCTCGGGCTGCGGCACCAGTCCGATCGGCGTTTCGATCGCGCCCTCGCCGCCGGCGCAGCGTCCGACGATCCATTCGAGCACGCGCATGTTGTCGCCGAATCCGGGCCACAGGAACTTGCCATCGGCGCCCTTGCGGAACCAGTTGACGTGAAAGATCTTCGGCAGGCTGGCTCCGGGCTTGTCGACGCTGAGCCAGTGGGCAAAGTAGTCGGCGAAGTTGTAGCCGCAGAACGGCTTCATCGCCATCGAGTCGCGGCGCAGCACGCCCACCGCACCGGTCGCGGCAGCCGTGGTCTCCGATCCCATCGCGGCGCCGACGAGTACGCCATGCTTCCAGTCGCGCGCCTCGAACACGAGCGGCACGAGGTGCTCGCGCCGGCCGCCGAAGATGATTGCCGAGATCGGAACGCCTCGCGGATCGTCCATGCTCGGCGACCAGCTTGGGCATTGGCGCGCCGACACGGTGAAGCGTGAGTTCGGATGCGCCGCCGGTCCGCTCGACGCGGTGTAGTCGCGTCCCTGCCAGTCCCTGGCCGGCTTCGCATCGGACAGGCCTTCCCACCACGGTTCGTGATCCGCAGTCACGGCGACGTTGGTGAAGATCGCATCGTGGTTGAGCATCGCCAGCGCGTTCGCATTCGTCTTCGCGCTCGTGCCCGGGGCCACGCCGAAGAATCCGGCTTCCGGGTTGATCGCCCACAGGCGGCCGTCGGCGCCGGGCATCATCCAGCAGATGTCGTCGCCGATCGTCCAGATTTTCCAGCCGTCGCGCGCGTAGCTCTCCGGCGGAATCAGCATGGCCAGATTGGTCTTGCCGCAGGCCGACGGGAACGCCGCGGCGACATGGAACACCTCGCCCTTCGGATTCTGCACGCCGAGGATCAGCATGTGCTCGGCGAGCCAGCCTTCGGTTCGCGCCTGCCATGAGGCAATGCGCAACGCGTGGCACTTCTTGCCGAGCAACGCGTTGCCGCCGTAGCCCGAGCCGATCGACTTGATCGACAATTCCTCGGGGAAATGCATGATGAAGCGCTTGGCCGGATCCAGTTCGCCGATCGAGTGCAGACCCTTGACGAACGCCGCCGGCGCCCCGCCGGCGGCCGTATCAAGACCCTCGCGTTCGATGCGCGCGAGCGCGGCACTGCCCATGCGCGTCATCAGGCGCATGTTGGCGACGACATAGGGACTGTCGGTCAGTTCGACGCCGCAGCGCGCGAGCGGCGAATCGATAGGCCCCATGCAATACGGAATCACGTAGAGCGTGCGCCCGCGCATGCAGCCGGCAAACAGCGCGTCGATTTTCGCGTGCGCTTCGTCCGGCGCCATCCAGTTGTTGTTCGGGCCAGCATCATCGCGTTCGCGCGTGCAGACGAAGGTCAGATGCTCGACGCGGGCGACGTCCGATGGATGAGAGCGGTGCAGATAACAGTTCGGATACGTCTTCGGATTGAGCTCGACCAGGTCGCCGGTTTCGAGCATGCGCTCGATGAGGGCGTCGTTTTCGGCTTCGGAGCCGTCGCACCAATGAATCCCGTCGGGTTGCGTCAGGCGAGCGACTTCGTCGACCCACCGGTCAAGTGCTTCGAGCTTGCTTGGCATGATGCTCCTAAATCGAGTCGCGAGACCCGGCTCCAACCGGAAATAAAACCATTCGCGGCAGTCATGGCTGCCGCTTTTGTGTTTGCCACTTGTCGCACTTATTGCGGAATAAGTGTATCGATCACATGCTGAACATAATTCTCGAATTCGGCGTGATCGAGTCGCGGAACGCCGAGCTGAAGTGCAAGCTGGAGGAAGCCCACGTAAGCGGCGTAAGCCAGGCGCGCGCGATGTCCGGCCTGCGCCCGGGTCATGCCGACCTGACGGTAGGCCAGGGTGAGAAAATCCATGCGCCGGCGCGAGACGCGCTCCATGACCGGATGCACGAGCGGATGATCGATCGCGCGCAACAACGCCGAATAGATCACGTGCGACTTCGCTTCGCGGCCGGTACGGCGGAACAGTTCGCACAGGCGTGCGCGCGGATCGGCGATCGGCTCGACCTGCGCGAACACGTTGTCGACGTCCTGACTCTCCCAGCGTTCGAGCGCCGCCTTGAGCAGCGCCTCGCGCGTCGGGAAATGCCAGTAAAAACTTCCCTTGGTCACGCCGAGCTGGCGCGCAAGCGATTCGACCGTAACCGCGGCCACGCCCTGCTCGGCGATGACGTCGAGCGCGGCCTGCTCCCAATCGTCGGCGCTCAGGCGGGTTCGTTCGAATTTATTGTCGACCGCGGCTTGCAGCATCCGGGCATGGTAACGAGTGCGGACGCCAAAGGTGAAGCCCCGGCGGCGCTGCGATGCAGCAAAATCGCGCAAACTCAATGATCTGGACCATTCGCATCCGTATTGACAGCTCGAAAATCCCTAAACATACTCACCCGTATGGTAGCTACTGCCCCATCTGAGCCGGCCGCGAAGCGCGCCCACACCTGCGGCCGCTTGAAGGTCGATGGCATGACCCTGGCCGTGGAGCACTTCGGTGAAGTCACCGCGCCAAGCCTGGTGTTTGCACACGGCTTCGGCCAGACCCGGCATGCCTGGACCGGCACTGCGCGGGCGCTGGCGGAGGAAGGGTGGCACTGCCTGACCGCCGACAGCCGCGGCCATGGGGACAGCGGCTGGAACGCGGATGGCTCTTACGATTTCCCGCAGTTCGTCGACGACCTGATCCGGCTCGCGCACCATGCCGTGCAGCCGTCCGCCGCGCTCGCGCCGATACTTGTCGGCGCTTCGATGGGCGGCCTTCTTGGCCTCGTCGCGCAGTCCGTCTGCGCGCCGTTCCGCGCGCTGGTCCTGGTCGACATCACGCCGCGCTGGGAAAATGCCGGCGTCGAGCGCATTCTTGCGTTCATGCGCGCGCATCCCGACGGATTCGGTTCGGTCGAAGAAGCTGCCGATGCCATCGACCACTATCTGCCGCATCGCCGCGAACGCAATCGTGCCCGAAAAGATCGGCCGGATCGCCTGCGCCAACTGCTCGTCGCCGGCGCCGACGGCCGCCTGCGCTGGCACTGGGATCCGCGCATGCTCGATCGCATCGCGGCGGACAGTGAAAAGCAGCAGGCGCATCTGCTCGAAGCCGCGCGCAACATCCGGGTGCCGACCCTGCTGATCAGCGGCGCAAGCAGCGACATCGTTTCAGACGCGACTATCGAAGAATTTCTCGCCTGCGTGCCGCACGCTGAACATGTCAGCGTCGCCCATGCTACCCATATGGTCGTCGGTGACCGCAACGATGCGTTCACGGGCGCTGTCCGCCGTTTCATCGAGCCGCTGCGCACCGGCGGCACTACGAGGAGCACCTCATGACCCCCTGGTATCCACTGCTCGCCGTGCTGATCGCGTCGCTGGTCTGCGCGTATCTGCGCACCGGCCTGCGCACCTGGACGATCGCCGGTTTCGTCGCGCTGTTCGCCGCCGGCTGGCTGGCTGGCAGCGGCTGGCTCGCGCAGGCGATTACGGCGGCGCTGTTCGCTGCCGTTTCGGTGCCGTTGAACCTGCCGGATTTTCGCCGCCAGAAAATCACCGCGCCGCTGCTGAAGATCTATCAGAAGATCACGCCGCAACTCAGCGACACCGAGCGTGTCGCGCTCGAGGCCGGCACGGTCGGGTTCGAAGGCGAATTGTTCAGCGGCAAGCCGGACTGGAAACAGTTGTTGAAACAGCCGGCGCCGCAGCTGTCGATCGAGGAGCAGGCATTCCTCGATGGCCCGTGCGAAGAGCTGTGCCACATGATCAACGACTGGCAGATCACGCACGAGCTGGCCGACCTGCCGCCGGAAATGTGGGAGTTCCTGAAGAAGAACAAGTTCTTCGGCATGATCATTCCGAAGGAATACGGCGGCCTGCAGTTCTCCGCGCTCGGCCACTCGGCGGTGCTGCAGAAAGTTGCATCGATGTCGGCGACGGTCGTGGTCACGGTTGGCGTGCCCAACTCGCTCGGTCCGGCCGAACTGCTGCTGCACTACGGCACCAAGGAACAGAAGGACTACTACCTGCCGCGCCTGGCCGACGGCCGCGAGATTCCGTGCTTTGCGCTGACCGGTCCGTTCGCCGGCTCCGACGCGACGTCGATCCCCGATTACGGCATCGTCTGCAAGGGCGAATACGAGGGCGGCAACGTGCTCGGCGTGAAGCTCACGTTCGACAAGCGCTACATCACGCTGGCGCCGGTTGCGAGCGTGATCGGCCTGGCATTCCGCCTGTACGATCCGGACAAGTTGCTCAGCGATGTCGAAGACCGCGGCATCACGCTGGCGCTGCTGCCGCGCGAGACGCGCGGCATCGAGGTCGGCCGCCGCCACATGCCGCTGAACGTGCCGTTCCAGAACGGTCCGGTGCGCGGCAAGGACGTTTTCGTGCCGCTGTCGCAATTGATCGGCGGTCCGGACATGGCCGGCCACGGCTGGCGCATGCTGGTCGAATGCCTGTCGGTCGGCCGCGCAATTTCGCTGCCGTCGAACACGACCGGCGGCGTCAAGGCCGGCGCGATTGCGACCGGCGCGTATGCGCGCATGCGCAAGCAGTTCGGCATGGCGATCGGCCGCTTCGAAGGCGTCGAGGAAGCGCTCGCGCGCATCGGCGGCTACACCTACGCGATGAGCGCGCTGTCGCTATCGACCGCGGCCGCGGTCGATCGCGGCGAAAAGCCGTCGGTGCCTTCCGCGATCGCGAAGTACCACTGCACCGAACTGGCGCGCGAAGTGGCCAAGGACATCATGGACGTGCACGGCGGCAAGGGCGTGCAGCTCGGACCCAACAACTACGCCGGCCGCGGCTGGCAGGGCGCGCCGATCGCAGTCACCGTCGAAGGCGCGAACATCATGACGCGCAGCCTGATGATCTTTGGCCAGGGCGCGATCCGCTGCCATCCGTACGTGCTCAAGGAGATGCAGGCAACGCAGATTTCCGACTATACCTCGCGCCTGCGCGCCTTTGACCGCGTGCTGTTCCAGCATGTCGGCTTTGCAATCTCGAATGCGGCGCGCAGCTTCGTGCTCGGCCTGACCCATGCGAAGATCGGCAGCGCTCCGGGGGACAAGTATACAAAGCGCTTTTACCGCAAATTGAACCGCTACGCCGCGGCGCTGGCTCTGGTCGCGGACACCTCGATGCTGACGCTCGGCGGCAAGCTCAAGTTCAAGGAGAAGCTGTCGGCGCGCCTGGGCGACGTGTTGTCGAACCTTTACATCGGCAGCGCGATGCTCAAACGCTACGAGGACCAGGGCCGGCCGCTGGCCGACCAGCCGCTGCTCGCATGGGCGTTCCACGATTGCGCCTGGCGCATGCAGAACGCGCTCGACGGCGTGCTGCGCAACTTCCCTATCCGTCCGGTCGCCTGGCTCTTGCGCGCGCTGGTGTTCCCGATCGGCCGGCGCGAAGTTCCGCCGTCCGATCGTCTTGGCCATCGCGTCGCCGCGATTCTTTGCACGCCGGGTGAAGCGCGCGATCGCCTGGCCCTGTGGTCTTATCTCACGCCGAGCGCCAACAACCCGGTCGGGCGCATGAACGCACTGCTGCCCGACGTGATCGCCGCCGAGCCCGTCGAACGCAAGTTGCAGAAGGCGATCAAGAGCGAGGGCATCAAGGCGCACGACTACGACGGGCAACTCGCCGCCGCCGAAGCCCAGGGTGCGATTACGGCCGAGGAGCGCAAGCTGCTCGAGCGCGTGCGCGCGGCGACGTTCGAATTCATCAGCGTCGACGATTTCGATCCGCGCGAACTCGAAGCCGCGACGGTGAAAGCCAAACCGCCGCTGCGCTCGGTCGCCTGAGCGCAGGCGCTAGGGCCGCGCTCGAATTGCTCGAGCGCCGCCCGGTAACGCGCCGGAGCTGGCAGATCAGGCCTTCGGTCGGCGACGCGTCGGCGGAGTGGCGACTGGCTGGCGCAACGCGATCAGCGCGTCGGCTTCGCGCTTCGGCGTGAGGCCCGCCTTGCGCAGCGTCTTTTCGGCGGCTGGGTCGGCGTTGTACCAGGCCAGCGTGTCCTTGACCGTCTCCGTGAGCGGGCGGTAGTGCAGTCCGGCAGCCTGCGCCTTGGCCGAACTGATCTGGCCGAGGCCGATATAGTCGCCGCTGGGCGGAGCCCACACCGGCATATCGCGATAGAACGAGATCCGCTGGTGGGCGAGGAATGCCTGATCGGCCCATACGAACCGGGCATCGCTCTTCGAAACCTTCTTGCACGTATCGAGCAGCGCGCCCATCGTCGTCGCGCCACCTTTGCCATCGGCGTTGAATATTCCAAGTGTCCTGCGCTCGGCGCACAACACGATGAAGTCGGCCAGATCGCGAACATCGATGAACTGGACAAAATCGGTCGGCTTGCCCGGCGCGAGAACCTCGCCACCGCGCGCAACGCGCACGGGCCAATAAGTGAAACGGCCGCTCGGATCGCGTGGCCCGGCGATCAGTCCCGCGCGAATCGCACAGACGCGGCCGGGCATGGCCTTTTCGGCGGCAGTTTCGCACAGCGCGCGCAGAGCACTGGCGGTCGCGTCGGTCGGCCATAGCGCATCAGGCGTGCTCGTCGTCTGCACCGGCGCGCGCTCGTCGATCCCCGGCTTGTCGAGCTTCGCGTAGACGGAAGTACTCGAAAGCAGCAGGTAATACCCGGCTGCAGCCATGACCGCAGGCGGCAACCTCTTGACTTCGACCGGAACGCGCGCGCTCGTGTCGATTACGGCATCCCAATGTTGACCCTCGGCCACCGTCAGTTCGGTCTTGTCTTCGAGCTTGAGCACGTGCGCGTCCTTGCGCAGCCCGCGGCTGACCTGCGTCACCAGGTGGCCATGTTGCTTCGACGCCTCGGCCACCTGCGCTGCGACGAAGCCATCGCCGATGATCAGCAGATTCAGTTTCTTTCCTGGTGCGGCTTTTTCAGCAGCACCAGCTGCGCCGAAGCGAGCCGCAAGGGCAATGGCGATGGCATTGCGCAGGAATTGTCGGCGATTGATCATGGTTCCCTCTCGATGGCCAGCATACTTTAGCCGGTCGAGTGGTTCGAGCGCAGGCCGCGAGCGCGACCGCGTCCTGGCGAAGCCGGGATTTCAGAGCTCCCTAGGCTTTGCGGGCGTGCCAGACCTTGAGCGCCTCGGCCTCGCGTTGCGGATTCAAGCCCGACTTCAACTTGCCCTGATGCTCCGGCGGCTCGGTGCGAAACCAGGCAAGCGTATCCTTGATCGTTTCCTCCAGCAGGCGATAGCGCAACCCGGCAGCTTTGGCCTTGGCAGCGCTGACCTGACCGAAACCTGCGTCGTCGCCGACCGCCGGAATCCAGGCCGGCATGTCGCCCCAGGGTCCGATCTTCTGCTCCTCGAGGAACTTTGCGTCGGCCCAGGTAAACGTAGCATCGCTGTTCGATACCCGCTTGCAGGTATCGAGGAACCTGCCCATCGTGATCGAACCGGCCTGCGCATCCGCGTTGAACGTGCCGAGAATCTTTTTTTCCAGGCACAACACGACGAAATCGGCCAGGTCGCGCACATCGATGAACTGGGTGAAGTCTTTCGGTGATCCGGGCGCAAGCACCTCGCCGCCGCGCGCGACACGCACCGGCCAGTAGGTGAAGCGGTCGGTCGAATCGCCGGGCCCGACGATCAGGCCGGGCCGGACCACGGTCACTTTCCCTGGCGCGGCTTTTTCCGCGGTTTTTTCGCACAGCGCTTTCAGCGCGCCGTAGTTTTCGTTCGTGACTTTTTCAGCATCGGGTTCGGTTGTCGTCGCCAGCGGCGCAGCTTCGTCGAGTCCCGGCTTGTCGAGTTTGGCGTACACGGAAACGGTGGAGATCAGCAGGTACTGATGCACGCTCGGCGCGAGCAGCGTCGCCGACCGGGTCACGTCGGCCGGAATGTAGGCCGAGGTGTCGATGACGGCGTCCCACTTGCGTCCTTCGAGCGCCTTCATGTCGGTCTTGCGATCGCCGTGAAGTTTTTCCAGATCAGGGAACAACCCCGGATGCGTCTTGCCGCGGTTGAACAACGTCATCGTGTGGCCGCGGCGCGTGGCCGCCTCGACGATGTGCGGACCGAGGAATCCGGTGCCGCCGAGAATCAGCAGTTTCAGTCCGCCGCCTTTGGGCGCTTCGGCAAACCCGCGGCGCATCAGCGGCAACGCGGCAACGCCGCTGGCGGCAGTGAGCAGAAATTTCCTGCGGTTCGTCATTTCGTGCTCTCCGGGCGCGAAGTCGGGCGTTGCTGCAGGCGGATCACCCAGAGCACGATCATGGTCCAGATGATAGCGACGGCGACCCCGACGCCGGCGAGTGCCGGAAGTCCCAGCCCGATGCCGGTCAGCGCGAGAAAACCCCAGCTCGTGGTCATGTCGCTGCCGCGATAGACGACCGTGTCGATGAAGTTCTTCGCCTTGTAGCGGCTCTCGCGATCGACCAGCGTGAACAGCGACTCGCGTGCCGGCTTGACGAACGCGAAGCTCAGGCCGCGCGTCACGACCTGCACGACCGCGACCAGCGCGCCGCTGAAAAACAGCGCGATGCCGCCCATGCCGAGGATCGCCAGGAATGCCGGGATCAACAGCAGCGGCCCGACGCCGAAGCGCGTCAGCAGGAAGCGCGTGAACAGCACCTGTGCGCCGAGCGTGACGAGGTTTACCGACAGGTCGATCGTCGCGAAAAATTCGGTGCGCGCCGCATCGCTCAAATGCTTCGCGCCAATCACCGCGGCCTGTTCGTTGTACAGCAGCGTGCCCCAGCCGCCGAAGAACGTCAGCAGCGCGAGCGCCAGCAGCAGCGGCTTGCTGACGACCAGCCGCGCGCCCGCCAGCATCGTTCCGCCGATCAGCTGTTCGCCGTCCTGGCGGCGTCGGGCCTCGTGCGCGCGCGCCCACGGAATCAGCTTGAAGATGCAGAACAGGCAGATGCCGTAGAACAGCGCCGACAGCAGCAGCAGGTTCGGCACGCCGATGCGGCCGACGATCAGGCGCGTGGTCATTGGCCCGAGAATGGCGCCGGCCGTGCCCCCGGCCGCGATCGTACCGTAGAAGCGGCGCGCCTGGTCAGTGACGAAGATGTCGGACATGAAACTCCAGAACACCGAATCGGTGAACAGGTTGATCACGCTCAGAAAGATCGCAAAGGCGAGCGTGATCCACGCCGCCGGCGCATCGCCCGAGAACGCGAACGAGAAACCGATCAGGCTGACAACCACGAAGATGTAGACCACGGGAAGGAATTGCCGGCGTGGAAAGCGGCTGACGATCGCGCCGTAAACGGGCATCAACGCAAGCATGACGAAGAACACCGACGTGAACACGGTCGGAATCAGGCGCGCGCCATCGGCCGCGATCATTGCCTCGCGCACCGAGCGCAGGATGTAGTAGCCGAACAGCAGGCAGAAGAAAAACAGGAACGACCAGCCGAGCGCGGAGCGCTCGTCGGAGTCCGCGCCGAGCAGCACGGCGATCCACGATCGCTGGGAAACTTCTTCGGGGCTGGCAGAACTCACGGTGTGGATCGGTTCCCGGTCTTCGCCTGCCGCAGCCTAGGGGTTCGTCCGGCAAAAAGCGAGTTTGCCGATCGCGGCGCGGCTGCGGCGCGGCAGTTGCGCCGCGTCTCACATTCGGCAATGCTCGCACCATGGCGATCCAACTCAGTTCGATCCACATCTTCCCGCTGAAGTCGTGCGCTCCGCTCACGCTCGATGCAGCCGACGTCGAAGCGCGCGGCCTCGCGCGGGACCGGCGCTGGATGGCCGTCGATGCGAGCGGCAAGTTCCTCACCGGCCGCCAGCAGCCGCGGCTCACACTGATCACCGCGCTGCCGGAAGGCGACGCGTTGCATCTGACGGCGCCCGGCATGCCAGCGCTGTCATTCGCGCCGCCGCCCGCCGACGGCGCGCGCATCGACACCGAGGTGTGGGGCGCCGCCGTGCGGCCGCTGCTCGGCAGCGAAGCGGCGCACGCGTGGATCAGCGCATTCCTCGGCGCACCGTGCCGGCTCGTGCACATGGACGATGCCTGCACGCGCCGCGTCAAGGCGAAGTACGACGGCAGGTACGGCGAAGACGACGATGTCGTCAGTCTGGCCGATGCCTTTCCCCTGCTGCTGATCTCACAGGCGGCCCTCGACCAGCTCAACACGAAGCTCGCCGCGCCGATTCCAATGCTGCGCTTCCGCCCGAACCTCGTCGTGGCCGGCACGGCGCCGCATGCCGAGGACGGCTGGAAACGCATCCGTATCGGCGCGATCGAACTCGAGGTCGTCAAGCCTTGCGTGCGCTGCGTGTTCACGACCGTCGAATTCGAGCGCGGCGCGTTCGACCCGTCCGGCGAGCCGTTGCGCACGTTGTTGAAATACCGGCGCGGCGACGACGGCGTGACGTTCGGCCAAAACGTCATCCCGCGTGGCCACGGCACGCTGAGGCGCGGCGACACGGTCGAAGTGCTTGCATAGTTACAACGCGCTCGACCGGCTCCCGGCGTGACTTCCGGCCGTGCGACGGTTCACAGTAGCTTTGCTATCCTTCAGCGCCGCCCTGGCTGGAGAACATCATGCTGCGACGCATCCTTGCCGGCCTGTGCCTTGGCATCGTCGCGTGCGCGGCGGCAGGCGCGGCGGACTCGCTGACGATCCCGCCGATCGCGTTCAAGCAACGCACGCTCGCCAACGGCCTGCAGGTCATCGCCATCGAGGACCACACGAGTCCGACCGTCGCCGTGCAGGTCTGGTATCACGTCGGCTCGAAAGACGATCCGGCCGGACGCAGCGGCTTCGCGCACCTGTTCGAGCATCTGATGTTCAAGGCGACGAAGCACCTCAAGGCCGAGCAGTTCGATCGACTGACCGAGGACGTCGGCGGGCACAACAACGCGTCGACCAACGATGACTTCACGAACTATTTCGAGGCGGTGCCGTCGAACCACCTGCAGCGATTGCTATGGGCCGAGGCCGAGCGCATGGCCAACCTTACGGTCGACGCCGGCAGCTTCAAATCCGAACGCGCGGTGGTCGAGGAGGAACTGCGCCAGCGCGTGCTCGCCTCTCCGTACGGGCGCTTGTTCAATGCGGTTCCGAAAGACTCCTATCAGGTGCATCCGTACAAGCGGCCGGGCATTGGCAGCATCGAGGAACTCGAAGCGGCCTCGCTCGACAACGTCATTGCGTTTCACAAGACCTACTATCGTCCGGACTACGCGACGCTGATCGTCGCCGGCGATTTCGATCAGGGCGAACTCGACAAATGGGTCGATGCGTATTTCGCTCCGTTGCAGAAGCCGGCGTCGGCGATTCCGCGCGTGACCGCGGTCGAACCGAAATGGAACAAGGACCGCCGCTACAGCGAGCACGGCCCGAACGTGCCGCTGCCAGCGGTCGCGCTGACCTGGCTCGGCCCGCCGGCGCGCAGCGCGGATGACGCCGCGTTGTCGATCGCATCGGCGCTGCTAAGCAATGGAGACTCATCGCGTATGCATCAGGCGCTCGTCTACCGGCAGCAGATCGCCCAGCGCGTTGATTTCGATGCGAGTGCGCAGGCCGACAACGGCCTCATCACTGCGTTCGCGATTCTTGCGAGCGGCCACCTACCGGCCGAAGCCGAACAGGCGATGCTCGCCGAGATCAGGAACCTCGCCACGGCACCGATCGCCCCGGCCGAACTCGACAAGGTCAAGACCAAACTGCTGACACAGGCCCTCACGCAGCTGCAGACAGCCGAAGGCAAGGCGTTCGCAATCGGCGAGGCCGTACTGCTCAAGGGCGACGCGAGCGCTGCCAACAGTGATCTGGCCGCCTTGCAGGCGGTAACCACGGAAGATGTGCAGCGGGTTCTGAAGCAATACGTGCTCGATGCGCATCGCGTCACGATCGACTACACGCAGCAGGCGGAAAAGCCCGCAGCGGGCAAACCGGCGAAAGGAGCGGCGAAATGATCAGGCATCCGAACCGGTTCGCAATGATGGCGCTGTGCGCCTTGCTGGCTTCGAGCGCAACGACTGCGGCGCACGCCGCCGACGCTGCATCGGCGACGGCGGCGACCGATGCGTTGCCCGCTCCCGGTCCTGCGCGCAAGGTAAGCATTCCGGTCGCGCAGGACAAGGTGCTGCCGAATGGGCTGCGGGTCGTCGTTGCCAATCGCGCCGTCACCCCGCTGGTCAGCGTCGCCCTGTACGTGCGTTCGGGAGCCGAGATCGATCCGCCAAACCTCGCCGGCCTGACCGACCTGACCGCTGGCCTGCTCGACAAGGGCACGACGACGCGCAGCGCTCCGCAGATCGCCGAGGCGGCCGACGCGCTCGGCGGTTCGCTCGGCAGCGGCGCGGGCTTCGATCAATCGCAGGTATCGATCAGCGTCACGACGCCCAAGCTCGCCGAGGCGTTGGACCTGCTCGCCGATGTTGCGCGCCACCCTGCCTTCGCGCCCGAAGAAATCGAACGCGAACGCAAGCAGATGCTCGATGACTTGCGCGTCGCGCTGAGCCAGCCGGGCAGCGTCGCGCGACTCGTGGCGGCGCGCGCCGTGTATGGCGATGGCGCCTACGGTCACTCGGCTGGCGGCACGCCAACATCGTTGCCGCGCATCCAGCGCGATGACATCGTCAAGCTTCATGACACGTTCTATCGCCCGGACAATGCCGTGCTGGTGTTCGCCGGCGACATCGATCTCGAACGGGCCGTGCAACTCGCCGAGCGCAGCTTTGGCGATTGGAAGGCGCCGGCAACAGCATTGCCGGACGCGCCTGCGGGTCAGGGCGCGCGCAATCTCGCGCCGACGATCGCCATCGACCTGCCCGGCGCCGGCCAGTCGGCCGTCACCGCTGTCCATGGCGGGATCGCGCGCAGCTCGGCGGAGTTCTACCCGGGCATCGTCGCCGACGCCGTGCTCGGAGGATCCTATTCGGCGCGATTGAACGAGGAAATCCGCATCAAGCGGGGCTTGAGCTATGGCGCGCACAGCTCCCTGGATACGCGCCGTCAGGCCGGCTCGTTCGGCGGCAGCGCGCAGACGAAGAATCCGTCCGCGGTCGAAGTCGCCGGTCTGCTGCTCGGCGAGTTCGAGCGGCTTTCCTCCACGCCGCCGGACGCCGAAGAACTGGCCGCGCGCAAAGCGACCCTGAGCGGCAATTTCGGATTCTCCCTGGAGACTACGCACGGCCTGCTCGGCGAGGTCGCCAGTCTCGCCGTGTACGGATTGCCGCTGGACGAACTGGCGCACTATCTGGACAAGGTACAGGCTGTGACTGCCGATCAGGTGCGCACATTCGCCCAGGCGCACCTCGGCCGCGACGGCATGAGCGTGATCGTCGCTGGAGACGCGCAACAGTTCGCCGATGCACTCGGCAAGGCCTACCCAAAGATCGAGCGCTACACGATTGCCGGACTCGATCTCGACAGCCCGACGCTGAAGCCTGCGCCGAAATAGCGCGGCCGCGCCGCGGTGCCGCGAAACAGTCGAGCATCTGCTCTACGGGCAAGGCTTAGCCTGCCACCAGTGCTTTCAAGAAATTCTCCATGACCTACGACTACGTGATCGTCGGCGCCGGCTCGGCCGGTTGCGTGCTGGCGCACCGCCTCAGCGCGAATCCGAACAGCCGCGTCCTGCTGCTCGAAGCCGGGCCGCGCGACTGGCATCCGTTCATCCACATGCCGGCAGGCCTGGCCAAACTGGTCGGGAAGAAAGGTATCAATTGGGATTATTCGACCGAGCCCGAAGCGAACCTGGACAACCGCGAACTTTGGTGGCCGCGCGGCCGCGTGCTCGGCGGCTCGAGCTCGATCAATGCGATGTGCTACATCCGCGGCGTCGGCGACGACTACGACCAGTGGGCGAGAACCGCCGGCGACGAGCGCTGGAACTGGCAGAACGTGCTGCCGTACTTCAAGCGCGCCGAAGGCAACACGCGCGGCGCCGACGAACTGCACGGCAACGCCGGGCCGCTCGGCGTGCAG
Source organism: uncultured Gammaproteobacteria bacterium (assembly GCA_963766595.1). Taxonomy (GTDB): domain Bacteria; phylum Pseudomonadota; class Gammaproteobacteria; order Xanthomonadales; family Rhodanobacteraceae; genus Rudaea. Next base: position 162,062 of record CAVYAZ010000017.1, on the reverse strand, counting down.
GACCTGAGTCATCACAATCCGTTGTCGCAGGCTTTCGTCGATGCGGCGGTGGCCAGGGGCTACCCAGCCAACCGCGACTTCAACGGCGCCCGGCAGGAAGGATTTGGCCTGTATCAGGTCACGCAACGCAACGGTGCCCGTTGTTCGGCCGCGACCGGCTACCTGCGTTCGGCGCGCGGCCGGGCGAATCTGCAGGTGCGCACGGGCGCAGCCGTCCAGCGCGTGTTGATGAGCGGCGAACGCGCGACGGGCGTCGACTATCGCCACCACGGCCGACTGACCCGCGCCGAGGCGCGCGAAATAATTCTGTGCGGCGGCGCGATCAATTCGCCACAGCTGTTGCTGTTGTCCGGCATCGGTCCGGCTGACCAGCTGCGCGCGCATGGCATTCGTATCGCGCAGGATCTGCCCGGCGTCGGAGCGAACCTGCAGGATCACCTGGACATCTGCACGCTGCAGCGCTGCATCAAGCCGGTCACCTATGACCGTCTCAGCGATACGGCAGTCGCGCTGAAGTACTTGTTGCAACGCCAGGGTCCCGGCACTTCCAACCTCGCCGAAGGCGGTGGCTTCCTGCGGAGCCGGCACGCGACCGACGACCGCTGCGACCTGCAGTTCCATTTCATCCCGGCCTTGCTCGACGACCACGGCCGCAATCGCCTGCCCGGCTACGGCTATACGATGCACGCATGCATGCTGCGCCCGAAGAGCCGCGGCTCGATCCGGTTGAAATCGGCCGACCCGAACAGCAAACCGGCGATCCATGCCAATTACCTGAGCGATCCCGACGGCTACGACCTGCGCATGCTGATCGAAGGCGTAAAGCTGTCCCGCCAGATCTTCGCCGCAGCACCGTTCGATCAGTATCGAGGCGAAGAAATATTCCCCGGCCACAGCGTACAAAGCGACGTCGACATCACCGCCTACATCCGCCGCAAAGCCGAAACCGTCTATCACCCGGTCGGCACCTGCCGCATGGGCACGGACAACGACGCGGTCGTCGACTCGGAACTTCGCGTGCGCGGCGTCGGCGGCTTGCGCGTCGTCGACGCGTCGGTCATGCCGAACCTGCCGGGCGGCAATACCAACGCGCCGACGATCATGATTGCGGAAGTGGCGGCGGATTTGATCGCGAACGCTTAGCCCCACCTTCTCCCGCTCGTCATTCCGGCGGAAGCCGGAATCCAGCGCCTTTCTCGTTCTGTTTCTTTAAGTGCAAGGCTTCCACTCGCCCTGCGGGCGAGCGGGTAACTTTTCTTTGCTTGTGCAAAGAAAAGTCACCAAAAGAAACACACCCCACGTAGCGCGCCTTCCGGGCATCCTGCCCTCCAGGTTCGCGAGCGGGCTCCGGGGGTCGCTGAGCGCACATCCGTGTGCGCGCAGCGCCCTCGCGCGCTTCCTGCGCGCGACCCTTCGGGCTTTTCCTCCACCCGCTCGCCGCGCCACAGGGGCCCCATTCGGGCGGCATCCTGCCGCAGAAGCAAAAGCGGTCGCTCGTGCTTCTTGTTCTTGCGCCAAATTTCTCGAAAGGGAAACGATCGCACCGACGCAGTGCAGGGATGCACGGATTCGTGCACGAACCGGCGCCGTTCGCGGTGCCGAGCATCGCAGCGGACGGCGGAAAATGCCCGAAGGGGCGCGCGCACGATGCGCGCGCGTCGGCTGTGAGCACAGGGATGTGCTCTCAGACGACCCCGCCGTACCCGAGAAGCACAGGGGATTTTGCCGCGCACGATGCGCGGCAAAACACCGCGTCCGGTGCCTAGCCTTTTTGGTTACTTTTTGGGCAATGCCAAAAAGTAACCGGCTCGCCGAAGGCGAGACGAACGCTCTGCACTTGAAGGACAAGCGAAGAGCAAGAGCTGGATTCCGGCTTTCGCCGGAATGTCGAGCAAGAGAATCCGCCCGATCAAGGGAAATGCGATCGCCGACCCTCAGCCGGCGCTGTGCGCCACCCTCTCCCGATGGGAGAGGGAAACGTGAAGAAATGCGCAGGCGGGCGGCGGCTACGCCGCCCCGTCCACCATCGGTGGCAAGGGACAATGCAGCGCCGCACAGATCGTGCGCAGCAGCTCAGCCTCGGCAACCGTGATGACGCCGTCCGCGCCGACAGCCTGGGCCAGCCCGCGCACGACGAGTTCCTTGCCGGCGGGCGTGAGCTGGTCGAGCTTCATCAGCGCGCGGTCGAGCGCCAGCACCCACTCCTGCGGCGGCGCATAAGCCGGCATCGTGTCCGGCAGGACTTCGTGCATTCCCAGCAGGTAGGCGCGCTGCGCATCGGCATCGCTGTCGGTACCGTTGCGCGCGACGATTGCGAACACGTCGGCAAGGTCGGCGGTGCAGGCCGGGAGCTTGGCAGAACCCGAAGGACGCGCCCTGGATGGATCGAGCGCATCGATGACCTGCACCGTGATCAGCTTGCCCAGGCAATACTCCTCGAGCTCGATGCGGCCATCGGCCTGCATCAACTGGTTCAGCGCGATCAGGAACGTCTGCAACTGCGGGCGCGGGCGCCGGCGCAGCGCCGGGAACGCCAGCTGCGCCAGCGGCAGCCGCTGCAACGCCTGCAGCTGCGACAGATCCGCCGCCAGCTGTTCGGTGCCGGTGCGCGTCGCCGTGTCGATGTATTTTTCCACAATGCCCAATTGCCGCATCCGCACTGCCGGATCGGCATGCAATGCCAGCGCGAAGATCAGCTGGGTCGCGCGCTCCACCGAACCTGCCGCCACCCGCAATCCTTCGGGCAGGCTCGCGTGGATCGCGCCCGCATTCGTGAGGTCGTTGCTGTTCAGGGTGCCGGTCTGTTGCGTGATCTGCGCCGCCGACAGGTTCAGTCGCGACTGGGCCTGCGGCAGATCGCCCGGCTGCGTCGACAGGCGCGGCGCCGAAGCAAGGCGCGGCACGGCGACCGCGGGCGCGAATCCGGCGATCGAAAGTTCGGCGCCCTCTTCATCGCCGCTCTGCACCGGCTGCGACCAGGCGCGCGCGATGTCCTCGAATTCCTTCGGGTTGAATTGGGGATCGAGCAGCTTGATGCGCTTGACCAAAGGCGGGTGCGTGGCGAACAGCGCCGAGTAGCCGACGCCGTCGCCGAACAGCATGTGCGCGACCTCTTCGGTCTCGGCGCTCGCCAGTTTCGAACCTTCGGCAAGTCCGCCGATCTTTTTCAGCGCGCCGCCGATGCCGAGCGTCTGGCGCGTGAACTGCACCGCCGACGCATCGGCCAGATATTCGCGCTGGCGCGAAATGCCGGCCTTGATCAGCCGTCCAAAAAAAACGCCGATGTATCCCACCGCGAGGATCGCGATGCCGAACGCGACGGCGCCGCCGGAATCGCGGCTGCGTCCGGTTCCCTCGATCACTTTGCGGCCGACGATGCCGATCACCAGGACGCCGAACAGCACGCCCATCAGGCGGATGTTCAAACGCATGTCGCCGTTGAGCACGTGGCTGAATTCGTGCGCGATGACACCCTGCAACTCGTCGCGCGTGAGCTTTTCCAGGCACCCGCGCGTCACCGTGACTGCTGCATCGGCCGTCGTGTAGCCGGCCGCGAACGCGTTGATCGCCGCCTCGTCTTCGAGCACGTAGATCTCCGGCACCGGCACACCCGAGGCGATCGCGATTTCCTCGATGACATTGCGCAGGCGCCGGTAGGCGAAGTTCGTCGTGTCGGCCGGCACCAGCGTCGCGCCGAGCTGTTGCGCGACGGCGCCGCCGCCGCTGCGCAGCGTCGAGATCTTGTACATCGTCGCCAGGCCGATGACGGCGAGCACGAGCAGGCTCGACCAGACCATGACTTGCGGTTGCAGCGAGGTCACCTTGAACGTCTCGTGACGGTCGTGACCACCCACGGCAAACGCGACCATCAGCACGACATCGACCGCCAGCACGATGCCGGCCACGGCCAGCACGAACAGGATCAGCATGCGCCGGGTTTGCGCGCGGGAGCGCTCCTGCTGAGCGAAGAAGTTCATTGGTAGGGGCCAGGGACTAGGGGCCAGGGACTAGTAAGAGCAGTAGAGCGCCGTTGCTGGCCCCTGGCCCCTAGTCCCTCGCCCCTGCTCTCAAGTAAACGATACCTTCACCGCCTTGCGCGCCTCCGGCGCTTCGATCTCGAGCGGCGTCGCCGGGGCAAAGTTATACATGTTCGCGACGAACGAGTTCGGGAAGACTTCGCGCCTGTTGTTGTAGTACATCACCGCGTCGTTATAGGCCTGGCGCGCGAATGCGACCTTGTTCTCGGTCGAGGTCAGCTCTTCGGAGACCTGCATCATGTTCTGGTTGGCCTTCAGGTCCGGGTAGCTTTCGGCCACGGCGAACAGCCGGCCCAGCGTCGCGGTCAGCTGGTTCTCGGCGCCGGTCAATTGCTGCATTGCAGCTGGATCGCCGGGATTTGCCTTCGCGGCGGCAAGTCCGCTGACTGCGGCGCCTCTTGCAGCTATGACGGCTTCGAGGGTTTCGCGCTCGTGTTTCATGTAGCCTTTGGCAGTCTCGACCAGATTCGGGATCAGGTCGTAGCGCCGCTGCAACTGCACATCGATCTGCGCAAACGAGTTCTTGTAGCCGTTCCGGGCGGTTACCAGTCCGTTGTAGATGCCGATGAAAAAGAAGATGATCGCGACGATGATGCCCAGCAGAATTAGCAAGCCCATAACACACGATTCCCTTTTTGGCGCTAACATGGCGCCCCGTGCAAAAAGCATAACATGAGCAGTTTGTGAATCGCTGCTCGCACGGGCGCACTGGAAGCACCGTGTTGTCGAAACTGAAGGACGGCTGCCTCCGAGAACATATGCGCGTATTTCGCCTTTCGGCGTTGTTGCTGGGTACCTATCTGATTTGCGCACCGCTGCCAGCGCTGTGCGCACACAAGCCTCATCGTTCGCCAAGCATGCCGGTGACCCCGGCGCTCGTCGCCAGCCAGGGTGCTGGCGATGCGAGCGCCAGCGCCAAGGACTTCGATCGCTGGCTCGACGCGGTCGAGCAATCCGGACAGGTGTCCGGCCTTGCGGTCGCGATCGTGAACAAGGACAAGGTCCTGCTTCAGCGCGGCATCGGTTACGCCGATGCGAGCCGCAGTCTGCCGGTGACCACCGACACGGCATTTCGCCTGGCGTCGTTGTCCAAGGCGTTCGCCAGCGCGCTCGCCGCGATCCTGGTCGAGGACGGCATGTTGAGCTGGGACACGCATGTCGCCAGCGTGCTGCCGAGCTTCGAACTGAAGAACGTCACCGCCAGCGAAAAACTGACCGTGCGCGACATCCTCAGCCAGCGCGTCGGCCTGCCGCACAATACCTACGATGGTCTGCTCGAACAGGACCAGCCGTATCAGGTGCTGGTCGACAAGCTCAAGGAAGTGCCGCTTGCCTGCGAGGTCGGCGACTGCTACGCCTACCAGAACATCACGTTTGCGCTGATCGGCGACATCACCTACGCAGTGTCCGGCGATTTCTTTTATCACCAGGTCGAAAAACGCGTCTTCCACCCGCTCGGCATGCAGACCGCGACCTACGGCAAGGATGCGCTCGAATCGACCGCGAGCTGGGCGCGCCCGCACACGCGCCGCGGCAATGCCTGGGTGCCGTTCCAGATCAAGGAATCGTATTACCACGTGCCGCCCGCTGCCGGCGTCAACGCCAGCATCAAGGACATGACGCAGTGGCTGATCGCGCAGATGGGCAATCGCCCCGACGTGCTCTCGCCGGCGGTGATCAAGACCCTGCACACGGCACAGATCGACACGCCGACCGAACGCCGCGCGTCGCCATGGCGCCGCGCGCGCCTGCGCGATGCGGACTACGCGCTCGGCTGGCGCATCTACGACTATGCCGGAGAGACTCTCGTGTTCCATGCCGGCGCGGTGCAAGGCTACCGGGCAGTCATCTCGTTCTTTCCGAAATACCAGTTCGGCGCCGTGATGATGTGGAACTGCGAGTGCGCGGTGCCGATGGGCATGATGCCGATGCTGCTGGATCGCTATCTGGGTCTGCCCGGCGTCGACTGGGCCGGCATCGAATCGACGACGAAGCACTCGGCCAAGCTGATGGCGAGCGGGGACGATCGCTAGAAGAAGTCAGGTCGCGCGTTCGTGAGGAGTTGGGTCGCGTGCTGCGCACGCTCGTTAGGAGTGGACGCGCGAAGCCTCACGCGCTCCCGCAGCGAACCGTCTCACATGGCCTCACCTGGTGTGGGATCGCTTGCCACGCACGCTTGCATGGAATGAGGAATCCTCCGGGAAGCGTGGCGCATAACGAGCACGCGCAGCCCCACTCCTCACGAGGCCGCGAAGCGGCCGACCTCACCCCTGGCAAGGCCGCAAAGCGGCCGCCCTCACTGCCTTCCTAGAACTTGAACTCGATGCGCCGCCGCATCTTTTCCTGCGTCGGCGTGCCGTTGTCGGTGCGAGGTTTGAACGTCCAGCGTTCGACCGCACGCAACGCGGCGCTATTGAATATTCGCGCCGGGTTGGCGTTGACGACGGTCGCATTGGCAACGGAACCATCGGGCATGACGGTGAACTCGACTTCGACCCAGCCTTCCTGATGCTTGCGCACGGCATCGGGCGGATAGTCCGGCGGTGAAGTCTTCACGACTTCGGCGGCACGCGTCTCGCCGCCTGCAGCCGCAGCGGCAGGCGCTGGCGTGGCGCTTGCGGTGGTGCTGGCTGGTCTCGGCGCTGGGGGTGGCGCGGCGGCAGTTTCAGCCGGAGGCGGTGCGGCCGCCTGTGCTGGCGCCGGAGCGGGCGCAGCAGCAGCTGACGCCGGAGCGGGCGCCGCGGCAGCGGCTTGCTGCTGACTCTGACGGGTCGCGGCTGCTGCCGCGGCGGCGGTTGCTACGGCCTGGTCGCGGTCTACCTGCTTCTTCTTCGCATCGAGCTTGCTGCGCAGGATCGTCAGAGTGTAGTTGCTCGGGTCGGCCTTCGACAGCAGGTTGATGACGCGCGTCGCCTCGTCGAGGCCGCCGGCATTGATCGTCGTTTCGACCGCGCCCGTGGCGAACGGAAACATCTCGCGCAACGCATCTTTTGCAGTCTGGTTGTTCGGCTGCTTTTCCAGAAGCTTCAAATAATATTCGAGCGCGTTGTTCCCCGGCGGAGCGACGAAGCGCTGCTCACGGAATGCGGCGCCGGCTTCCTTGAGCAATTGCTCGGGAGTCAGGTCCGGCACGACCGGCGGCGCCTCGGCAGCAGCACCCGGTGCCGCAGCCGCGGGAGCACCCGCAGCGGGCCCGGTTCGCACCGTCTTTGCCGGCGCCGGCGTGTCCGATCCGCTGGACATGAAAAAGTACAATCCGATCAGCGCGCCGATGGCGATGACGGCAATCGGAATCAGTTTGACCAGCGGGCTTGAGCCACCGCTGTTGGGACTATTCGTATTCGTAGCAGACATGGTCGGGACGTCGCGGCAGTGAATAGGGTTTTCCGCGCCCCCAGCAGCCGGCGTCGCTTCGACGCCAGCCGGCATTCAGCCCCTTGATCCGGCTGTTGCGCGGATTACCACAAAGGTATCGCATTTTTGCTCACCCGTGGCAACCGTTATCGCTTGCATGAACCGGGCCGACATCCATATTTAGTCGAACCCGTCACGAAAAAGTCCGTCTTCGTCGAACGGCACGAGCAGGTTGGCCGAAAGCGCCGGCAGGTCGTCGAGTGTCAGAGCCGTGCCGGCGTCGCTGCCGCTGCCAATCTGCGCAAGCCATTTACGGCGTCGAAGCCGCAAAGCACCCACACGCCGCGCTGGCTTGGTGCGAACAGGTCGATGCGACAGAGTGCGTCGCTGATGTGTCCTTGTTGGTCAGCAGGAGCATGTTGCGTCGCGCATGGAAACGGAACGCATGGGTGCCGATCTTTATCGCCATCGGCGCGGGCCGCCTGGCTGCTGCGCTCCAGCGGCACCGTGGCCGACCGGCCGACTATTGGACAGGGATGGTCACCTTGGTCTGCAACTGTTCCGGCGCCGTCTTGCCGGGATCGCTGATGTACTCCTCGATCAGACGGCCCTTTGCCTTGTAGCCTTGCACGCTGAGCCAGGCGTACGCCTTCGTGATCGTTTCGCCGAGCTTGTCGTACGGACCGACGTGCACGAATTGGACGGCCGTGCCGCCGTACGTCGCGCCGGACTGGATGTCGTCGCGCGTCGCCACATTGTTGCGATCGACCGGGATCGCGGCGTCGAACTTCCAGCCGGCCTTGTCGTAACTCGTCGTAATCGTCAGCGGCGCCCCCTGCATCGTCAGGCCATTGTCGCCGAGGTACTTGCCGAGCTTGCCATACGCTTCGGTCAGCACGGCTTTGGCGGACTCGCCATCGGGTCCGCTGCTGGCACTGACAAAATAGATCGCGCGAGGCGTGAGCGTCACGGCGTCGCCGCTGACGCCGCCGATGTCGACGTCGGGAAAGGATTCGAGCAGCGTCTTGAGTTTGGCCAATCCGGTTTCGTAGTCGGGGCCGACCATCTTGTCCATGAACAGGCCCATGTAGCGGCCGATCACGTTGAAGGGGAACTGGCCATCTAGCGCGAGCGGCGCCTGGGTGTCGAGCGTCCAGGTCACGCGCGTGCCTTTGCCTTCGGCAGACAACAGGAAGCGCGCCTTGGCCTTGCCCATGTCGCCGAAGTCGAGCGCCATCGTCACCGACTCGTCGGGCTTGCTCTCGATGATTTCCTGGGAACCCGAGCCGACCGTTTTCGGATCGCCCACCCAGCTTTCCTTCGCGCCGACGCCGGCGACCGGGCCGCTGATCGTGTAGTGCGCGTTCGGATCCTTGCCGACCCACGGCGACCAGTCGTTGAACCGGCGATAGCTGTCGAGCACCGCAAACACCATCGACGGCGGCCGCGCGATCGTGGTCGAGCGTTCGACGTGGGCACTGTTCGGCAGCAGGAAGGCGATGCCGATGGCGAGAACGATCAGCACGAGCAGGAAGACAACGAGTCGCTTCAGAAAACGCATGGCATTTTTCCCGGCTACGACGCGCGGCGTCGACTACGGCTCAATGCTATGCCAGGCGCGTGCGTGGCGCTACGTCTTCGTGGCTGTGCAACCCGAACGGAAACGGACTTCAGCAGGCGGCGGAAGGTCGCGGCAGCGGCACGGTGATTCTTGAGGGTATCGAGCAGAGGCGCTCGGAGGGTGAAAGCCGGACGATCCGGGTTAGAGCCTCTCCCCGTGCTGGGCAAGTCACGGGGAGAGGTAAGGTTCAGCTACAGCGTTCTTGTTGTGTTCTACCTGCCGCCAACTCCGCGGCCGGTGTACCAGGCCCGATCGGGCCGCTTACGTTCGTGTTGCAGTTTATTGCAGGTGTTTCTGGACTACAGACTACTACTTCTTCTTTGCAGTCTTGCGTGCAGTCTTCTTGGCCGCCTTGGCCTTCACAGTCTTCTTCGCGGCTTTCTTAGCGGGTTTCTTTGCAGCTTTCTTCATAGCCATATCGCGTCTTAGCTCCTCGTCAGTTGGTAGTTGTTGCCCAGTAAAAGCGTGCAGGAATGCTTCGCACAGCAGATCGCTGTTCGTGGCATGCCTGAGATTGTTCACCTGGCGGCGTGTGCGTTCATCGGAGAGAAGTTTGAGGACGTGAAGCGGTACGGAGACCGTCACTTTTTTCACCGCTTCGGCCTTGTGGCCGTGCTCGATGTATGGTTTTACAAACTTCGTCGCCGTCATGGATTCCGTTACGCGTGTGTGACGCCGGACAAAAAATTATTCCGACGGAGTTTTTATGTCAACCGATTTGTGATACGGCAAGCCAGCTGAAGGAGCGTTGCTGCACTGCGACGGGCGACGCGGCGATCGCGTGCGGGACGCGAGTCAATGCGCCGACGGTCGGCGTCCCTGATCGTCCAGACGTCCGGAAAGAAATCTATTCCAAATGCCTCGTTTGATCCAATGTATACATTGCATCACGCGGAAACCCTTTATTTATGCGGGTTTATGCAAAGGCCGGATTTCACGGCCAGGAGTTCGCGATGCAAACTTGAGCAGGCGCGATTTGTTTTACACAAAGCAACATTGAAATAAAAGCATCATTCTATACAGCGTCCTTCCGCCCCGCTAACGGCACCACGGAGGCGCCTTCGGCCATCGAAAAATTTTTTTCGCGGATAGGCCGGATCGGAGCGTTTTGCGAAGATTTTGCGAAGATTTGCGAGAAATGCGCGGACCGCTCGGCGGCGCGAGCGATCCGGATTTCAGCGCAGCGCGCGCGCCAGCGACTGCGCGAAGCGTTCCAGGTCGGCGTCGTTTTTTGTTTCCGTCGCGCACACGAGCAGCGCGTTTTCGTATTGCGGATATTCTTCGCCGAGCGCGAATCCGGCGACGATGTTTTCCTTTGCAAGCAGCTCGACGATGTCGTGTGCAGGGCGCGGCAGGTTGATCGCCACTTCGTGGAAGATGGTCCGTGAGAACAGCGCCGTCACTCCGTCGATCGAACACAGCCGGTCACGCAGCTTGCGCGTGTTCGCCATCGACGTGGCGGCGACGCGGCGCACGCCTTCGGGGCCGAGCATCGCCATCGTGATCGTCGACGCCGTGACGAGCAGACCCTGGTTCGTGCAGATGTTCGAGGTCGCCTTCGCGCGCCGGATATGCTGCTCGCGCGCCTGCAGCGTCAGGGCGAATCCCTCCTTGCCGTCGAGGTCGGTCGTGCGCCCGACGATGCGGCCCGGCATCTGGCGGACGAATTCCTGCTTGCAGGCGAGGATGCCGAAGTACGGACCGCCGGACGACAGCGGCACGCCGAGCGGCTGCCCGTCGCCGCAGACGATGTCGGCGCCCTGCCTTTCCGAGCCCGCAGTGCCCCACTGGCCGGGCGGCGTGAGCACGGCGAGCGAGACCGGGTTCACGACGCCGATGACGAGCGCGCCGCGCGAATGCGCCCAGTCGGTCAACGCGTCGACGTCTTCGAGCACGCCGAAAAAGTTAGGCTGCGGAATCACCAGAGCGGTGAACTTGCCGAAGTCCTGGGCCGCCAGCCAGTCCGGCGCAACGCCGCCGCCGGATGCGCCCTCGCTGCAGAAATCGAATTCGACGACCTCGATGTTTTGCAGCGCGACGACCGTGTGCAGCGTCTTGCGATAGGCCGGATGAACGGACTTCGGCACGAGCACGCGGCGCGGACCTTTCTTCAGGCAGCGCTCGGCCATCAGCACCGCTTCGGCCAGCGCCGTCGCGCCGTCGTACAGCGATGCGTTGCTGACGTCCATGCCGGTCAGGCGCGTCATCATCGTCTGGTATTCGTAGATCAGCTGCAGCGTGCCCTGGCTCGCCTCGGCCTGGTACGGCGTGTAGGCCGAATAGAATTCGCCGCGCGAGACGATCGCCCAGACCGCCGCCGGAATATGGTGTTCATACGCGCCCGCGCCGGCGAAGTTCAACGGCGTGCCATCCTGCGCCGCGCGCTCCTTCAGCAGCCGCGTCACGTCCATCTCGTTCAGACCCGGCGGCACGTTGCGCAGCTCGTCGATCAACAGCGCCCGTGGAATCTCGTCGAACAAGTCGTCGATGCGCTGCACACCGATCGTCTTGAGCATCGCGCGGACGTCGGCTTCGGAATGGGGAATAAAGGGCATGTCAGGGACTAGGGATTCGGCAGGGGCTAGGGACTAGCGAGGAGCAAAAGCAATGGAGCAGCGACTGGCGACGCATTGCCGCGGTAGATCGACAGAAAGTTTTGGGACGTGCCGAGCAAATCAGATTCCAAGTGCGCCGCTGGCCCCTAGTCCCTGACCCCTAGCCCCTGCTTCTCAGTGCTCTTCGCTCTCGATCGCCTCGGCGTATGCATCGGGGTCGAGCAGTTCTTCGTTTTCTTCGGCGAGGTTGGTCGGCTTGACGACGAAAATCCAACCCTCGCCATACGCGTCTTCGTTGATCGTCTCGGGCTTGTCGCCGAGCGCGCTGTTGACGGCGACAACTTCACCGGAAACCGGCGCGTAGACGTCCGAGGCGGCCTTGACCGATTCGACGACCGCGCAGGCGTTGCCGGCCTGAACCTTGTCGCCGACGCTCGGCAGTTCGACATAGACCAGATCGCCGAGCAGGCCCTGCGCATGATCGGAAATGCCGACCGTCACCGTACCGTTGTCCTCGACCCGCGCCCACTCATGGGACTTGAGGAATTTCAGATCGCCGGGAATTTCATTCATGGTCGTTGTCCTGGGTGATCGAACGCCGCCAGTCAATTTTACACGGGTCAAGGTTCAAGCAAAGCATTCCGGTGCAATTGACGCGGATCAGCGCGGATCAGCGCAGATCAACGCGGCTGGAGCAAAGATTCTTGATCCGCGTAAATCCGGGTAAATCCGCGTCCAAAATAAGTCTTTCAGTCCACGGAGGCCTTGCCGTCCCGCACAAACGGATACTTGACGATGCGCACCGGCACGAGCTTGCCGCGAATGTCGACCTGCGCGGTGTCGCCCGCATCAGCCGGCACGCGTGCGAACGCGATCGCCTTGGCCAGTGTCGGCGAGAACGTGCCGGACAGGATCTCACCGTCGCCGCGCGCCGTGACCACGCGCTGACCGTGGCGCAGCACGCCCTTGTCGTCCATGACCAGCCCGACCATGACGCGCTTGACGCCGTCGGCCTTCTGCTTTTCGAGCGCGGCGCGGCCGATGAAATCACGGCCTTCGTCGAGCGCGACAGTCCAGGCCAGTCCGGCTTCCCACGGCGTGATCGATTCGTCCATATCCTGCCCGTACAGGTTCATGCCGGCTTCGAGGCGCAACGTATCGCGCGCGCCGAGGCCGGCCGGCGCAACGCCCGCGCCGATCAGGCGGTTCCAAAGGTCCACGGCCTGCGCTTCGGGCACGATGATTTCGTAACCGTCCTCGCCGGTGTAGCCCGTGCGCGCGATGAACAAGCCATCGCCTTCGGTTGCGACGAACTTTCCGATCTTCGCTGCCTTTTCGCGCGTGCCTTCGCTCAGCTGCGATTGCACCTTGGCGCGAGCGTTCGGTCCCTGCACGGCGATCATCGCCAGATCGGCGCGCTCGGTGACCTTGACGTCGAATGCCTTGGCCTGCTTTTCGATCCAGGCCAGATCCTTGTCGCGCGTCGAGGCATTGACGACTACGCGGAAGAAATCCTCGCTCAAGAAATAGACGATCAGGTCGTCGATGACGCCGCCGTGGTCGTTCAGCATGCACGAGTACAGCGCCTTGCCGGAGACCTTCAGCTTGCCGACGCTGTTGGCCAGAAGGCCGCGCAGGAATGCGCGCGTGTTGGCGCCATGCAGGTCGACGACCGTCATGTGCGAAACATCGAACATGCCGGCGTCGCGGCGCACGATGTGGTGTTCGTCGATCTGCGAACCGTAGTTCAGCGGCATGTCCCAGCCGCCGAAGTCCACCATCTTCGCACCGAGCGCGCGATGCGTGGCGTTAAGGATGGTTTTTTGCGTCATGGGGACAGTTCGGGAACGGAAGCAGGGGCGCGCATTGTAGATGATTCGGCACGGCACCGCTGATCTGAGAGCGACGGGAATAAAACGTCGCCCCCCGCGATCTGGACTGACGCGAGACCCATTCCAGGAGCTGCCATGAGCACACGCAACGACAACACGACCGATTCTCCCGCCGACCTCGGCCGACGCAAAGCCATGAACTGCCTGGCCGCCTGGAGCGGCGCCGCCGTCGTCTGGACGATGGTCGGCGGCGTGCCGCGGGCGCTGGGTGCGACGAACTCGGGCAAGGTGGCGGCGTCTTCGGCAACATGCGTTTACTTTCGTCCAGATCAGCGACACGCACATCGGCTTCCACAAGGAAGCCAATCCGGATGTCGTCGGGGCCTGCGCCGCGCGACCGCCGACATCAACGCGCTGGCGCAAAAGCCGGCGCTGGTCCTGCACACCGGCGACGTCAGCCACCTGTCCAAGCCCGAGGAGTTCGGCCAGGCGAAAGAGCTGCTGCAGGAAATCCGCGTCGACCGCGTGCACACGGTGCCGGGCGAGCACGACGCACTCGACGACGGCCTTGCCGGATATCTCAAGGGTTTCGACCACGACGGCAAGAATCGCGCGTGGTACAGCTTCGATCAGGGCGGCGTGCACTTCGTCGGCCTGTCGAACGTGCTGAACTTCAAGATGGGCACGATGACTTCGTTGGGCGACGAGCAGATCGCCTGGCTCAAGCAGGACCTCGCTGGCGTTTCGCACTCCACGCCTGTCGTCATGCTCGCGCACATTCCAATGTGGACCGTCTACGCACAGTGGGGCTGGGGCACGGCGGACGCCGATCAGGCGCTCGCGCTGTTGAGACCTTATGGCTCGGTGACGGTACTCAACGGACATATCCATCAGGTGCTGCAGAAGGTCGAAGGCAACATCGCGCTGCACACGGCGATGTCGCTGGCCTATCCGCTGCCGACGCCCGGCCAGGAAGGCATCGGTGAACCGGGGCCGGTCAAGGTGCCGGCCGGCGAGCTCGGCAAGCTGATCGGCACGCGCCAGCTGACCGTCGTTCGCGGCAAGCACGAGCTTGCCCTCGTCGACACGCCGATCGATCACGCCTGACGGGCAGCACATGACCACTTCGCCAAACTACAATGCCAAGGCCCTCGGCGGCCTGACCGGATTGCTGACATTCCTGATGGCCTCGCTGTCGGGAATTGCCGCAGGCGCGGAGACACCATCGATCGAGAGCCCGTCGATTGAGATTGCAAAGTTCGCGTTTGTCCCGAAGGAGATCACGGTGGCGCCCGGAACGAAGGTCACCTGGACCAATCACGACGAGACGCCGCATACGATCGCCGCCGCGGACAAGAGCTTCCTGTCCAAGGCAATGGACACGGACGACCGCTACGAATACACGTTCGCCAGCGAGGGCGATTTCAGCTACTTTTGCACGCTGCATCCGTTCATGACCGGCATCGTGCACGTGCGCAAATGATGATCCCTCCGTCGACATCATCGCGGCTCGCGGCCGCGTGCCGATGAGTCACGTCACGGCCAGCGCATGGGTCGGCGAACTCGCGCAGCGCCATCTCGATGCCGCGTACAACCTCGGCCGCTGGCTGCTCGGCAACGAACAGGATGCGGCCGACGCGGTGCATGACGCCTACGTGCGCGCGGCGCGTTCCGCCGATACCTACGCCGGAGGCAATGCGCGCGCCTGGTGGCTCGCGATCGTGCGCAACTGTTGCCTCGCGCGACTGTCTTCGCGCCGTCGCGACGCGCAGGTGCAGAGCATCGACGCGCCAGGCGTCGCGGCAGCGCTGCCCCGCACGGCGGACAATGAGGTCGAGGAGCGCGCCGCCGCAGCCCAATCCGGCGCGCGCATCGCCGCGCACCTGCGCGCGCTGCCGGTCGAATTCCGCGAGACGCTGGTACTGCGGGAAATAGAAGACCTGTCGTACCGCGAGATCGCCGATGTGCTGCAGGTGCCGATCGGCACCGTGATGTCGCGGCTCGCGCGCGGACGGGCGCTGTTGCAGCGAGCATTGGTACTGCAGCCCGGAAGTAACGAAACATGAAAACGCGTCTTCGACCCCAGGGCGTCGTTGCAAGCCTTGCCAAGGCAGCCAGCCTTGGCGGCGGCTCGCGCCTAGCCCTGAGGCCGAATCCATCGTTTTCATTATGTTCCGTTACTTCCGGGTTGCAGTACGCCACCGGCACGCTGGAGACTACGCATGGACTGTAAGACCGCACTCGCCCTGCTCGAACCGTATCTGGACAACGAACTCGACCGCGCCGAGGCGCGCGAGCTCGAAGCGCATGTCGACACCTGCGCGGAGTGCGCTGCCGCATTGACCCGCCTTGGCGACCTGCGCCAGTTGCTGCGCGACCAGACTCTGCGCCACCCGGCGCCACCGGAATTGCGCGAGCGCATCCGCGCCGCCGCAACGGGCGCGATCCCATCAGGCACGGCATCGCCGCCGCGCACCGCCAGCCGCTGGGAGATGCCGCCATGGTCACGCCTGGCAGCAGCTTGCGTTCTGGCGTTCGGAGCCGGAGGCATTTCTGTGCACTTGTGGAATTCTGCACAAAGCGCGGCGGCCGCGCAGCCGCAGGTCGCGCGCGACCTGTTCGCGAGTCATTGGCGTGCCCTCGCCGCGGCCACGGCGGTCGACGTCGTCTCCAGCGACCGCCATACGGTCAAGCCGTGGTTTGCCGGCAAGGTGGCCGAATCGCCGCTGGTTCGCGACTTCGCCGAGCAGGGCTTTGCCCTCGTCGGCGGCCGTCTCGACTACGTCGGCGACGAGCGCGTCGCCGTGCTCGTCTACCGGCATGGACAGCATGTCATCGACGTCTTCGTCGCGCCGCGCGCCGGATCAGCGGCTATGGTCGAGACGGTCGAGCAGCACGGCTACACACTGACGCCGGTCCGGCTCGGCGATCAGCCCGCCGTGATCGTGTCGGACATGGATCGCGAGGAGCGTTCACGCTTTGCGCAACTCGTAGGTTCGGCCCAGTGAGGCGAGGGCCGGCACAAGCAGCGCCGTTCCGCAGCTGACCATCCCTTCAACCCAGCCAGAAATTTCCGTCGCCGCCCGCCTAGGCGGCAGCTCTTACCTGCAACGTGGATCCATCGACGGCAACGACTTCGATCGTCGCGCCGGCCGGCAATTCAGGTCCGGCGACCAGCCACAATGAATCGCCGACGCGGGCCTTGCCCTGGCCGTTTGCAATCGCGGTTTCGAGCACGAAGCGGCGGCCGATCAGCTGCTCGCCGCGGCGATTCAGCAGCGGCAGGTCGGATGGTTCGTCGATCGCGCGGCGGATGAATTTCCAGTAGAGGAAGCAGCTGACCACGGCCAGGGCCGCGAACAGGACCGCCTGCGCTTCGAACGACAATGGCGGCGTGAACAGCAAAATCAGTCCGACGGCCGCGGCAGCAATGCCGATCCACAGCATGAAGAACCCAGGCACCATCAGTTCGGCGCCAACCAGCACCAGCGCAAGCAGCCACCAGCCGTAGTGGATCGTCAGATTTGTGAACATAATTCAGTTTTCCACAAAAGTATGTTTTGGCTTTTTCCACGATGTCGGTTCTGGCAGAGAATTGCCCCCATCCGGCTGCCGCCACCTTCCCCCGCAAGCGGGGGAAGGGTTCTTGGCTTGCCGCTCTGCGTTTTCCCTTCCCCTGCGAAGCGGGGGAAGGTGCCGAAGGCGGATGGGGGCGCTCCGCGCCCTGACATATCAGTTCGCTACCAATTCAATCGCTGCAAGCCACTACGTCGTTTTCTCCAGCGGTGCCCTCGCCTGCTGGTCGAGCAGGCTCGACTTCGCCAGCTCGGCGATTCCGGCCAGCGAACCGAGTATGCCGGTCGCCTCCATCGGCAGCAGCATGATCTTCTGGTTCGGCGCGCCGACCATTGCCTTGAGCGCTTCGACGTACTTGGTCGCGACAAAATAATTGACCGCATTGATGTCGCCGGCGCGGATTGCCTGCGACACATACTCGACCGCCTTGGCCTCGGCCTGCGCCGAACGCTCGCGCGCTTCGGCGGCGCGGTACGCGGCTTCGCGTTGACCTTCGGCGGCAAGAATGGCGGCCTGCTTCTCGCCTTCGGCCTTGAGGATCGCCGCCTGGCGGAAGCCTTCGGCGTCGAGGATGTTCGCGCGCTTCTCGCGCTCGGCCTTCATCTGCCGCGCCATCGAATCGATCAGGTCGCGCGGCGGCTGGATATCCTTGATCTCGATCCGGTTGCACTTCAGGCCCCACGGGTGCGTGGCCTCGTCGACGACGCGCAGCAGGCGCGCGTTGATGTCGTCGCGCTTGGACAGCGATTCGTCCAGGTCCATCGAACCGAGCACGGTGCGGATGTTCGTCATGATCAGGTTCAGGATCGCCTGATTCAGGTTCGACACTTCGTAGGCCGCCTTGGCTGCGTCGAGCACCTGGTAGAACACGACGCCATCGACGCGCACGACCGCATTGTCTTTCGTGATCACGTCCTGCGACGGCACGTCGACGACCTGCTCCATCATGTTCATCTTGTGCCCGACCGCGTGGTAGATCGGCACGAGGATGTGCAGGCCCGGCTCCATCGTGGCGGTGTAGCGACCGAACGTTTCCTTGGTCCACTCGTAGCCCTGCGGCACGACGCGCACGGTCTTGAGGACGAAGAAGACGGCGACGATCACGAGCACGAACGCGAACAGCCCACCCATTTCATTCTCCCCGAACAGTCTGCGGCGCGACATTATAGGCACACGCTGCCTTCACGAGCGCCAGGCATCGCGGAGAACGCCCGTCGAAAAACCTGGTCCGCTTGCGCGCAGAGGCGAACCGGGACAATCCGGTTTGCCAATTCGGTCCGTGAATACGATGGCTGACGACGCAGTATTGCGTTAGGGATCGGCGAGCGGACTATTTTCCTGCGTCCGGATCTGAAATTTGCGGCTTTCCGCCGGGTCGTGGCACGCCGCCGCGAGGCTGCCGCACAGTTAATTCGGTGTTAATATCGGGCGCATCGTTTGTGCTGGACCTTGCGACTGCGACGGGAGACAGGCGATATGAATAGCAAATTGTCGATTGCGATCTGCGTTGGCTTGGTGGGGCTGAGCCAGAGTGCTTCCGCGGTCACCGACAGCGACGTCAACAGCGTCATTCCCTTCAACCTGGCCAACCCGGGCGCGCGCAGCCTCGGCATGGGAGGCGCATTCCTCGGTCTGTCCGACGACGCGACGGCGGCCTACACGAATCCGGCCGGACTGACCCAGTTGTCGGAAACCGAAATTTCGATAGAAGGCCGCCATACCAAGTACAGCGTGCCGTTCGTCAACGGCGGCGCAACGCCGATCGACCCGTTCGATACCGAAGCGCTGCACGCTGCCATGGCGAGCAATTCGATCAACAACCTGTCGTACTTGTCGGTCGTGATCCCGCGCGAGCGCTGGGCGTTCGCTCTTTTTCGCAATGAGGTCATCCGGTATGACAACGCCTTTGCGGGAAGCCTTGAACCGGAGACGATAGATTTTGGCGACCTTGGCACATTCGACGTCTTTCCGATCGCCGGAACACAGTCGGTCAAAGTCGTCGACTACGGATTCAGCGTTGCACTGAAGGTCAATGACGGCGTGTCGCTTGGTGCGGGACTGAACTACTACAAGTTCGACATCGACTCCATCGTTGGCCGCTTCAGCGATACGCAGTTTTTCACCAATCCGGGTGAAGTACTCAACCTGCAACAACAATCGGGCAGCGACGACGATGTCGGCCTGAATCTCGGCGCGCGTTTTTCGTTGACCGAGCAGTGGAGCATCGGTCTGGCATATCGCATGGGGCCAAGGTTCAACTATCAGGCCGGGTCAGCGATCATCGCCCAGCCAGTCCGGAACGACCAGGGTTCGTTCACGGCGACGCCGGTAACGCCGCCTCAAGTCGTCGCCAACCTGAGCAAGGTCGGATTCAAGATTCCCGACGTGTATGCCATCGGCTTGAGCTGGCACCCGAACGATTCGTGGCGCGTAAATTTCGATTTCGACGAAGTGGAGTACTCGCAAGTAACCCACAACATGCAGTCCCTGTTCGGCTACGGCCCGGAGACCGTGGGCCGCCTCGTTATTCCAAACGGCGAGGAATTCCATCTCGGCGCCGAATATACGTTTGCACAAATGTCGCATCCCATCAGCGTGCGCGCGGGCGTCTGGCACGACCCGCGCCATTCCATCGAGTACCGGGGACAGCCGATCACCGACCCGGCCCTGGGTTCGAATCCGGAGGTCGCGGCACTCGCCGTCATCTTTGGCGTCAGCAAGGGATCACAGACCCACGGCGCGATCGGCGCCGGCATGGCGTTCAAGCAGTTCCAGATCGATTTCGGCGCCGACTTTTCCGATCTCACAGACACTTATTCGCTGTCAGCGGTGTGGAGATTCTGACAGAACAGCCGCCGCCGTTCCGGCGGCGGCTGTTCGAGGGGCTAGGGGCGAGGGGCCAGGGACCAGGGACTAGGGTAAGAGCAAGAGCGCGCTGCTCTCGCTGGTCCCTAGCCCCTGGCCCCTCGCCCCTAGTCGCACTGCCTCCCTACCAACCCAAACACCGGCTGCAGATCGCGCTGGCCGGAGCCGTAGCCGGCGAGCGGCGAATTCCACGCGACGTGCGCATGCAGTGAGTCGGTGAACGTGAACGTTGCCGTTCCCCATGCGGGCAAGTAATTCAGCTTGGTGTGATCGAACAGCGGCGGAAATTGAGCGCCAGATCCGCTGACCAGATACAGCGTCGTCTCGACCGTGTTGCCGCTGCCGATCGTACCGGTGCCGGCGAGCCATACCGGCTTTCCGGCCGGATCGAAGACAAACCAGTCCGCCACGAGCAGGCGCGAACTTCCTTGCGTCGTGATGTTCAACTCGAAACCGTGGCCGACCTCGCCCGGGCTATACCAGTTGCCGGCATAGCACGCCCGGACCATCGCGTTCGCCGGGTCGGCTGTCGGCAGATCCGTATATGCGAAATGGCTTAATTGCATCGAACCGGAATTGAAACCGGCAAGGGCGCTGGTCCAGGACATCGAGCCGGTATTGTTGCTGGCGAACTTCAACGTGATCGTTCCCCAGTTCTGGAACGTGCGTGCCGGTTCGCCGAGAGGGAACGATTTGCCCTGCGAGATCACGACCTGCGGAAAGTTGACGACCAGCAATCCGGCATCCGCACCGGCGCCCGCCTGCGGCGGCGCACTGACGCCCTGCACCCAGGTCGACCTGCCGCCCTGAAACGCGAACCATGTCAGCACCAGATTGCGCGGGACGCCGCTGCCGTCGGTGATCACGTCGAGGACCAGACCGTGCCCCGGGCCGCTCGGCACCTGGGTCGGATCGTCCCACTGGCCGCTGTAGCTGCCATCCAGGGTCAGCGTCGGCGTGGCCTGCGCGAAAACGTTGCTGTTCGTCGAGTTGCTGTTCGGCTGCGACTGGTTGCTGTCGAAACCAAGCGCGGTGCCGTCGCACGATACGTTGGGATTCGCGTTGCTGACGGCGCCGGGATTGCCGGCGGCCTTCACTTCGGAACTGTCTGGCGCATACATGAACATGCCCTGCTGTCCCGCAACGGCTCCCGGCAGGTTCGTCGCGCTCGACTGGAACACGATGGTCGATCCGTCGCAGGCCACGGCCGGATTCTGGGAGGGTCCGTTGAGCGCCGGCGCGCCGGCCGGTTGCGCTCGCGTCGCCGTGCGCGCCAGGCCGTCGCCACCGTCGCCGGCGACGGAAGCGAACACCTGGCCACCGGCGGCCACGGCGCCGCGGTTGTCGAGATCGGTGGCCTTCGAAACGAATGCGATCGTGCTGCTGTTCAGGCTGACCGCGGGTTGCGAACTGTCCGCATTCGCGCCCTGCGTCGCAAGGCCCGAGGCATTCGAAATCAGTTCGAGCTTTCCACTCGTCAGGTTCTTGCGCACGATCTGGCGTGCGGCGGTGCCGTACAGATTGGGCGCCGATGTCGAAAACACGACCTTGTTGCCGTCTTCGGAGATCTTTGGTTCGCAACTGTCGCCGGGCAACTGCGCACCCGTGCTGTCGACGCTGACCCGTTGCGTCGGCTGCGCCGGATTCAACGGATCGACGAGGAACACGTCCTGCGCGTTGTTCGTGTCGCCGGCGACGAGGTTCGAAGCCGCAGAGCAGAACACGGCCTTGTGGCCGTCGGCCGAAACGCTCGCCGCGCCACTCGTGCCGTTCGGCGCTGCGCCGCCAATTCCTGTATCGAGCTGATGCTTCGGCTGGGCGGGTGGACCGCCCATCATGATGCCGACCTGATCGCCGGCGCCGCTCGGTGCGTGCGTACTCTGCGTCGATGCACCCGGTATCGAGGCGGAGTACTGGAACACCACGGCCTGGCCGTTCGCCGCAAACGCCGGCAGGCTCGAAATGCCGACCAGCTGCTTGCCGCCGGCGTCGATGTTTTCCCGAATGATCGGGCCACCGTTGACGACGCGGAAGATGTCCTGCCCGTTCGGATTCGTGTTGTTGCCGACGAGATCGGTCTGGCGCGATTCGAAAACCGCGGCTTTCCCGTCCGACGACAGGGCCGCATTCGTCGAGTTCTTGGTCGTGGGCACGTCGACCAGCGCGTGCGGCGGCGCATAGGTCTGCAGGACAAGACTTGCCATGTTGTTGCCCAGGTCCGGATCGGTCTGCGCACCGCTGACGCCGGCGGAGATCGCGATGGCTGATGCAACCGAGGCAACGTTGCCGGTAATCGTGCAGTTCTGCGGCTGGCCTTTCACGAGATTCGCAACGTTCCACGAGAATGTCGTGGCAGCCGCGCCGATCGATCCGCACGTGGCCTTGAGATTGTTCAACAGGCCCTGTGCGGGCAATTGGAAAATCGCGACGACGCCGGTCGGTGCCGGGCCGGTACTTAGCAGCGATACCGCGAGATTCAGCGACACGGGGCTGTTGATCGCATAGGTCTGTTGCGCGCCGTTGGCGCTCAGTGCGACGGCAAGGTCGGCCAGCACGGCAGGCGTGACCGTTATCGCCACGCCCGATGAATTGTTGGCGGGGATCGGGTCAGGCAGATCCGAAAATATCGTCGCTACCACCGATACCGGTTGCGAGGTCTGACTCTTGGCCAGCACTTGTACGTCGCACGACGCCGTGGCGTCCGGCGCGAACGTGCCCAGCGACCATTGCGCCTGCCCGTTCACAAACGCGACATTGCACGTTGCCGTGGTCAGCTGAAGTTGCGGCGGCACGTCGAACGCCACGATCGTGTTCGGCGTAGCAAGATTGCTGTCGTTGATGGCATCCACGTGCACCGTGGTCGATTGGCCCTGGCTGATCGTCGACGTGTTTATGCCGGCAAGCACAGCCAGGTCCGCTCCCGATATCGTGACGATGTTGAGCGGGTAGCTGGCACTTCCGGGATTCGGATCCGACGCAGTCGGTGAAATATTCGCGAATACCGAAACCGGGGTGACCGGGATTGCCTTCAGTGTCAGCAGGATAGTGCAGCTGACAGACTGGTTCGGCTCGATCACGCCGCCGGTATCGGGAATGCTGTCCCAATTGAAATTGAACGACCCCGTCGCGGGCGGTGATGTCGAAGACTTCGCGCAACCGGACTGGCCTTCATACTGGAACACATCCGGAATGCTGACGACCGCCGTCCCGCCTCCGCTGCCCGGGCCAGCATTCGTGACCGTCAGTGTCAGCGTCAGCGAGTCGCCGAGCGCAATCCCCGTGCCATCGTCCGCCGCCAGCGACGCGTTCAGCTTGAACTGCTGCTGCGCGAAAACCGGCGCCGAAAAGAGCAGGCACCATGCGATCAGCGCGCCATAGAGGATCGGCAAGCCAGCGATAGGTCGATTCATGGCGTACTCCCGACGTGATGCCAGCGGCACTGGTGCAATCGTACCCTTGTTCCAACCCGAGTGGCACGCGGGGCCGTAGCATGTCCGGCTGTGCTCGCCTCGGCGACCCGCAACTGCCTCAGCGGCTTTCGAGGAAGAACGTCCTGAAGCGCGGCGAAAACAGCGCGGCGTCTGGCGTGGCGCGGCCGTCCAGCGCGCGCGCGGAGCGCGCGTCGGCGCGCGCGCCGTCGAGTTCGGCGTTGTCGTTGCTGATCTGCGCGAGGGTGAAACGCGCGGCAGCGCGCACGAGGTAAGCATGGAAGCGCGCGCGCGAGTCGGGGATCGCCTCAGGGTTGAGGCGCGTTACCTTCGCATAGCGTCCGGCCAGATAGTTGTCGAACGCCTCCTCGAGCGGCGCCGGCAGGGAGTTGCCGGCTGGCGGAGGCTTTGCAACCGGCGGCGTGGCGACCGGCTGTGCGGGTTTGGCCACGGCAACGTCGACGCGCTTGGCCTGCGGCGCGACCGGCTCCGGCGCGGTTTCGGCGGGTTTCGGCGCAACCGGCGGCGGCGATGCGGGCTTGCCCGGAGGAATTTCTGCAACGACCGCCTTGGCCGGAGGAGTTTCAGGCGCCGTCGGTTGCGGCTTCGGTTTGTCTTCGGTTTTGGCGACGACTTTCTGTTCGCAACTGGCTGCGTCGCGCTGCAGGGCAGCGTTGATTTCGGAAACCTGCGCGACGACTTGCCGATTGGCCGGCGCGTTCCATTGCGCCAGCGCCGCCGTGCAATCGCCCTGCTTGAACGCGACCATGCCCAGATAGTATTGCGGCACGTACGCTTCCCAACGCTGGCCGTACAGGCGAACGCGCGCGGCCGGTTCGGCATGTTCGGCAAACGCCTGCTGCATCAGCTCGCGCGCCTTGGCGTAGTCGCCGTCGTTATAGGCCTTGAGCCCGAGCGCGTAGTTGTCCTTGTAGTCGGCGTGCGCGAGCGTTGCCACGCACAGCGCGCCGACCGCCACCCAGGCGCGTGACTTACCAGCCGGCACGCGAGAAATACTCCTGCGCCGAAATCGTCGTGAACGCGGCGTTGGCCGTGCTGCGCTTCTGCGCTTCGACCTTGGCGATGACCTGCGCCGGCTTGGCCGCATCCGGGTGACGGAACGTGATCACGTAACTTCCCGCCGGCAGTTTCAGCGCGAACGGAGTCGTCGCGTCCGCCGGCAACGCCACCGGCTGGCGGTTCGCGTCGAGAACGGATTCGACCTTGCCCCATGGATACGCGTTGAGCACGAGCTCGCCGCGTTGCGCTTCGAGTTTTGCCTGCTCCGCCGCGGCCACTTTCGCGCGCAGCGACGGCAGCGATTGCTCGAGCTTGTCGAATGCCGGCTCGGCACCGAGATTCTTCTTCTGCTCGCCCAGCAGTGTGGCCAGCGCATCGAACTGGGCGGCCGTGTCCGCGGCCTGAAGTTCGCCGTCGACGACGTCGATCCAGCGCTTGCGCAGCTGTAACGTTTCCTTGTCCGCCGCGTCGGACGCGAGCAGCGCGGCGATCGCATCGCTGGCAGCGCGCAGTTGTTGCGTCGTTGGCGCCTGGCCCGAAAGCGCTTTTGCGACGCCGTCCCGCTCGGACTGCCTCTGCGTGGCCAGACGCTGGTCCGCCAGTTTAGCCTTGAGCGTCTGCGCCAATCCTCCGAGCGCCGCATCCTGCGGGAAAACGCGCTGACCGGCCTCGACCTGCGAGATCGCCGCCGCGACGTCGGTGCGCGCGCCGTCGTTCGCCGCGTCGGCGATTCGTTTCGGCAACTCGGCGAGCAGTTGCGTCGCCTCGGCGTTGCCCGGATCGAACTTCAGCGTCGCCGTGAGCGCCGTGTGCGCATCGTTCTGTGCCGGCGGCACGAAGCGCTTCTCGGCGATCGCCTGGCGCGCCGCGCCGAGCATCTGCGCCAGTTGCGCGCCGCGCGCGCCAAGGCGCTTTTCGATCTGGTCCTTGAGCTTTTGCGCCTCGGCCATATCCGGCGCCACTTGCAGAGCAAGGCCGACGCGATCGAGCGCGCGCTGCGCCTGATCGGAGCCGTCGAGCCGGCGCGCGTCGACGAGCAACGCCTTGGCCAGCGCGCTGCGCAAATCGGCGGTGCGCTTGTCGTCCGGGGCGGATTTCTCCAGGGCACCGAGCGATTCGTAGGCGTTGTCGCCACCGGGCTCGACCAGATGGCCGGCGCGCAGCTGGGTGTCGACGCGCGCGAATTCCGCCGCGATCTGCTTCTCTGCCTGCTGCTTCTTCAGCGCAACGTCGACTTCGCCGCGCAGATCCGCATAGGCTTTCTCCGAGGCCAGATAGGGCTGCAACCTCTCGAGCGTCGCCGCCGCGGCTGGGGCCTGGCCGGATTCCAGTTCCTTGCGCGACGCTGCGAGCTCTTCGCTGACGAGTTCCTGGATGCGCTGTTGCGGCATGGGATCGTCGCCGGCCAGCGCGCGCGCCTGGCCGAGCAACGCATAGGCTCCGCCCTCGCCGAACGCACGGCCAGCCTTGCGCGCCGCATCGGCCTCGGCAATCAATTGCGTGACGCGCTGTTTCGACTGCGACGTCTGTTGAAGCTGCTTGATGCGAGCGGCGAATGCGCGCAGTTCGGGATTGTCCGGACGCACGAGCAACGCCTGGTTGTTGAAGTCCGCCGCCTCGTCGAATTTTTCCGCCGCCACGGCTTGCTGCGCCTCGTCGCCCAGCGTCCTGGTGATGCCGTCGAGCAAGGCCTGGGCCTTGGCGTTCTCCGGGTCCTTCTGCAGCGCCTTCTGCACGTATTCGTAGGCACTGTCTTCGGCCGGGGTGACGAGTCTTTTTTCCGTAACGCGTTGCTCGGCCCGCTCGAGCCAGAACGTGACGAGGTCCGTTTCGTCCTTGTTGAGCCTGTGGCCGATGCGCATCGTGAAGAAGCCGACGGCGACGACGACGACGAGGATCGCCGCAATCGCGGCGATCAGCCATTTTTTCCGGCCCCAGATGCCGCCGATGGACGGCGCCTCGCCGGCTGGTTTGCGCGCCTGCGGCGTGGCGCGCACGAGGTTCGGCGCAGGCCGCGCGCCGGGCGGCGTCGGCCGATTCGGCAGCGAGCGCAGTAGGTTTTCGCCGGTTGGCGTGCTCGTGAAAAACCCCAGCGCGCGCAGCTGCTCGGACGAGGTCTGGTTCGGATCGATCTGCAGGCGCATCAGCAGCGTGTCGCTGTCGGTCACGCGCGATTTCAGGTCGGCGCTGAACTCCGAGAGGTTTGCATAGCGCGCGTCGCGGTCCTTCGCCAGCAGGCGGTCGAAAACATCCTGGAACGCGTGCAGTTCGTCCGGCAGCGGCGGCGGCGCCTGCGTCAGGTGCATCATCAGCACCGCGATCGGCGTGTCGGCGCGGAACGGCGGCGAGCCGGTCAGCAGTTCGTAAAAAAGTATACCGAGGCTGTACTGATCCGAACGGCCGTCGACTTCCTGGCCGTTGATCTGCTCGGGACTCATGTAGGTCGGCGTGCCGACCAGCATGCCGGTCTGCGTCAGCTTCGTCGCCGAGCTGTCCTGGTAGCGGGCAATGCCGAAGTCGGTGAGGATCGGCGTGCCGTTTTCGCGAAACATGATGTTCGCCGGCTTCAGGTCGCGATGCACGACGCCATGTCCGTGGGCGAACTCGAGTGCGCCGGCGATCTGCACGATCACCGACACCGCGTCCGCCAGCGCGATGCCGGATCGCATGCGGTCGGACAGCGCGCCGCCACTGAGGTACTCCATCGCGATGTAGGCGATCGATTCGTTGCTGACGATGTCGTACACCGCGACGATATTGCGGTGCGAGAGCTTCGCCATCATGCGGCCTTCGAGCAGGAAGCGCCGCTCCATCTGCCGCGCATCGTCCGACGCGCTGTCGACGCTGCGGCGCATGATCTTCAACGCGACCTTGCGGTCGAGCGAGCGTTGCAGCGCAAGATAAACGGTCGACATGCCCCCGCTGCCGAGCAGGCGCAGTATTTCGTACCCGGGTACCTGGATCGTTTCCGAAGCCATCAACGGCAGCTCCCTGCGCGTCGAATCATAGCATCGGGCGGCGCTGCGAAAATGACCGGCTGGCGGACCCGAATCGCGGCCTCTAGGCGTCGCCGCGGCGCGTTGGCAACGACAGGACCACGCTCAAACCACCGCCTTCGCGGTTGGTCAGGGAAACGCGGCCGCCGTGCGCCTCGACGATCTCGCGCGCGAGCGCCAGACCAAGGCCGCTGCCGGAACGCTTGGTCGAATAGAAAGGCAGCAGCGCGTTGGCCAGCACCGTCTCGCTCATGCCGGCGCCGCGGTCACGCACCTCGATGCGCTGGTCGCTGCCGCGCAGGCCGACCTCGATCTCGACCGCCGCCGGCGCCCCGCCCGACTCGTGCGCATTCTTCAGCAGGTTGATCAGGACCTGTTCTAGCTGGACACGATCGAACCAGCCGGGTTGCG
Source organism: uncultured Gammaproteobacteria bacterium (assembly GCA_963766595.1). Lineage (GTDB taxonomy): Bacteria > Pseudomonadota > Gammaproteobacteria > Xanthomonadales > Rhodanobacteraceae > Rudaea. Next base: position 134,367 of record CAVYAZ010000017.1, on the reverse strand, counting down.
GCGGCGGCGGCGCGGCGAGCACGAAGGAAAAATGACGCGCGAGTTGTTCGAGAAAACCTTGCCATGCGATCTCTTCGGGCCGCGGCTGCGGCAATCGCGCGAATTCGGCGTAACTGTGGATGAACCCGTGCAGATGCCGCGCTCGCTCTTCGATCGTGTCGAAAATTGAATCGAGCCGCCGGCCGTCGCCCTGGCGCGCGAGTTCGCGGCCGGAATGCGCCAGCGAGGATATCGGCGCAAGCGAGTTGTTCAACTCGTGGCTGATCACGCGGATGACCTTCTTCCAGGTCTTGACCTCCTGGCGACTCAGCTCCCGCGTCAGGCGCTTGATGAGATACATGCGATGCTCACGCCCGTACAGGCGGAACGTCCGCTGCGAGAGATGGAAAGTTTCCTCCTCCTGTTCGATCGGCACGGCGAACAGGCCGTCGCCGCCCGAGTCGAGGGCTTGGCGCAGCATGGGCGGACACTCGGCAACGATGCGCTTGAAGTCGAAGCCGTTCATGACGCGCCCATCGTTGAGCAACGCGCGCGCCGCCAGGTTGGCGAAGACGACATGGTCGCCAGGTTCGATCAGGATCAGTGCGATCGGCGAGTTCTGCACCATCGTATCGAGCAGCAGTTCGCGCTGGAAAAGGTTCTGCCGTTCGTCGCGCAGCACGCGGCCGAGTTCGTTGTGCGCGCGTATCAGGTCGCCGAACTCGTCGCGCCGGTTTTCGGCCAGCGACACGCTGAAGTCGCCATCGCGCAGGCTGACGACGCTGCCGACCAGCGCGTGCAGGGTTCGCATCAATGGCGCCGTGACGAAACGCGCAGCGACGATCGCCAGCGGCAAGACCAGCAACAAAGCAACCAGGGCACCGAGCCACGTCACCTGCAGCCACACGCTCAGCCAGGCGGTCAGCGCCGAGGCGATGGCTACTGCCACCGCCAACAGTAACGTCAGCTTGCCTTCGAGTGAGAACGGGCGCATGTGGGGGAGCGAGGGCTGAGGGCTGCGAGGGCTGAGGGCTGAGGGCTGGCAGATTAGCGTAGCTGCTCGCGTTCCGCGATCAGTTGCACCCGTTGGTACAGGACGATTCGAGATCGCGTGCGCTGCGTCGATCCTGCAGTTCCATTCTCCCGCTGGCGGGAGAATGTGGCCCGCAGGGCCGGATGAGGGTGGCGCCTGATCGCCACGGGCACATCCAACCGCCACCCTCACCCGAGTCGCTGCGCGCCTCGACCTCTCCCGCCAGCGGGAGAGGTGAAGACCTCAGTACTGCGCGCGTGCAATTGTATCTTTCTACACAACTGCAAAACGGCAATCAGCCCTCAGCCCTCAGCCCTTTGCTTTCGCCGATCCCGAGTTTCTCCAACCGCCGGTACAAAGCCTGGCGCGACAAGCCCAGCTCCGCGGCGGCCTGGCTGATGACGCCGCGCGCGCGCGCGAGCGCGGCCTCGATCGCGGCGCGGTCCGGTTCGGCATCGGCCAGCGAGCGCGGCGCGGGAGCGCGGGCGACGAGGCCGAGGTCGGTGGCCTGGATCGTCGCGTCGCGGCACAGCAGGCTGGCGCGCGCGATCGCATTCTTCAATTCGCGCACATTGCCGGGCCATGTGTGGGAAAGCAGTGCCGTCCTCGCATCGGCGCTCAGGCTTGCCGAATCGGGCAGGAACGATTCGGCCAGCGGCAGGATATCGTCCGGCCGCGCGGCCAGCGGCGGCAGGTTGAGCTCGATCACGTTGAGGCGATAGTAGAGGTCCTCGCGAAACCGCGCCTGATGGATCATCTGCACGAGATCGGCGTTCGTCGCGCTGAGGACGCGCACCTTGACCTGGCGCGTCTTGCTCGAGCCGAGACGCTCGAACTGGCCGGTCTCGAGCACGCGCAGCAGTTTCATCTGCCCGGACAACGGCAGGTTGCCGATCTCGTCGAGCAAAAGAGTGCCGCCGTCGGCTGCCTCGAAGCGGCCCTCGCGCGCCTTGTTCGCGCCGGTGTACGCGCCAGCCTCTGCGCCGAACAATTCGGCTTCGATGAGTTCCGATGGCAGCGCGCCACAGTTGACGACGATAAACGGTCCGTTCTTGACCGCGGAGTTGTAGTGCACGATCTCGGCGATGCGCTCCTTGCCGGCGCCGTTCGGTCCGGTGATCAGCACCGGCGCGTCGGCCCTGGCGACCTGGCACGCGAGTTCGACCAGACGCTCGGTCGCCGTGGCGGCAAACACGGTGCCGCGCAAGTCGAAGCGCCGCTCCAGGGCGTTGCGGTTCGCGCGGCGTTCGCCGCGCAGGCGCGTGACTTCGCGCGTGCTCTCGCCGAGTTCGAGCAGGTTCTCGACGCTTGCGAGCAGCTTGTTGTCGTCCCAGGGTTTGGCGAGGTAGTCGGCCGCGCCGGCCTTGACCAGTTCGATCGCGGTTTCCAGGTGCGTCCATGCGGTCAGCAGGATCACCGGCAGATCCGGCTGGCGCGCGCGGATCGCGCGGAACAACGCAATGCCTTCCTCGCCCGAAGTCGTATCGGCCTGGAAGTTCATGTCCTGAATGACGAGATCGACGCGCTCGCGCTCCAGCGCAGCGAGCCCCTCGTCCGGCGTCCCCGCGCGCAACGCGCGAATATCACGCAGGCTCAGCAGCACCTCGAGCGCCGTCACGACCGAGGGGTTGTCGTCGATTACCAATACCGTCCGCATCGGCACATTGTGACGGATTCGGCAGCGCATGGGAGCATTGGATGCCGCCCGGGGGCGTTTGGTTGCGTGGTGTAGAACAGTAGGGCTAGGGGCTAGGGACTAGGGGCCAGCGAAGAGCGAAGCTCACTTCGCTCTTGTGGGTAGGACGAAACTTCGAGCGTTGAGTAAGAACACGTCGCGCTTTCCTAGCCCCTAGTCCCTGGCCCCTAGCCCCTTCTTCTACTTCTTCGAGGCAATCCACGCATCCGTCCGCTCTTCGAGTACATCCAGCGGCAGCGCGCCGCCGTTGAGGATCTCGTCGTGGAATGCGCGGATGTCGAACTTGTCGCCGAGTTGCGTCTTTGCGCGCTCGCGCAGTTCGAGGATCTTCAGCTGGCCCATCTTGTACGACAGGGCCTGGCCCGGATAGGCAATGTAGCGATCGGTCTCGGACTGGATCGACGGTTCGTCCTGCGAGGAATGCGCATGGAAATAGTCGACCATCTGCTGGCGCGTCCAGTGCTTGTAGTGCACGCCGGTGTCGAGCACGAGGCGGTTCGCGCGCAGCAGTTCGTCCGAAAGATGACCGTAGTAGCTCAGAGGATCCTGGAAGAATCCCGACTTCCTTGCCGAGACGCTCCGAGTACAGCGCCCAGCCTTCGGCGTAGGCGTTGTAGCCGGCCTGCTGGCGGAACGGCGGCAGGCCCGGCAGCGTCTGCGCGATCGAGATCTGCATGTGATGGCCGGGCACGCCTTCGTGATACGCCGTGGTCTCGATGTTCGTGGTCGTGCGGTTGGCAAAGTCGTAGGTATTGACGTAGACGCGTCCCGGCCGCTTGCCGTCCGGCGTGCCCTGGTTGTATTGCGCGCCGCTTGCCTCCTTCTCGCGGAACTCTTCGACCGGCAGCACTTCGACCTTGGTCTTCGGCAGGAGGCCGAACAGCTCCGGCAACTTCGGCTGCATCTGGTCGATGTATTTTTTATACAAATCCACGATCTGCTGGCGCGAGGTCGCGTGCGTCTTCGGATCCTTGTCGAGCGCGGCGCGCATGGTCGGCAGGTCCTTGTAGCCGAGCTGCGTTGCGACCTTCGACTGCTCGGCTTCGATGCGCTTGACCTCGGCCAGGCCGAGCTGATGGATCTCCTCGGGCGACTTGTTCGTCGTGGTCTGGTTCTCGACATCGTAGCGATACAGCGCATCGCCGTTCGGCAACGCCCACAGACCCGGTTCGGTGCGGCCCTTCGGCGCGTAGTCCTTGGCGATGAAATCGGCCAGCTTCTTGTATGCCGGCCGCACCTTGCCGTCGACCGCGGCAACGACCGCATCGTGCAGGCGCTTGCGGTCGGCTTCGGGAACGCTGTCGGCAAACTTCGCGACCGGCTTGCCGAACACGCTGGCCTCGCCGGCCGGGTCGGCGATCGACTGGCATTGCGTGACGACTTTCTCGAGCAGGAAGCGCGGCGGCATCAGCTTGTCCTTCTCGCCCTGCTTGAGCACTTCGATCAACTGGTCGATCACGCGCGGCACCTGGTTCAGGCGCGCGACGTAGTCCTCGTAGTGCTTGGTGCTATCGAACGGCAGCGCCGAGACGAACTGAGCGAGCAGCAGGTGGATGCCGTTGAACTGGTCGACCGGCATCTCGATCAGCTTCAGGTCGACCGAGCGGACGCCATCCTTGAGCTGGCGCACCATCAGTTGCTGGTTCAACCGGTCCTGCTCGTCGAAGCCGGTCGTGTCGATCGCCTCGAAGCGCGCGATGAACGCCTGCGCGTCCTTCTTCTGCTGCAGCGCGTGCGCGATCGACAAATCGCTGAACCGGTCGTTGTAGCGGTAATCACCGAGGATCGTGGCGAACTCCGGGGATTCCTTGAGCTGGTATTGCCACTGCTCGGCGAGCAGTTCGTTCAGCGCTTTCACGCGAGCCGGTACATCCGCTGCGGGCGCTGCATGCGCGGTCGTCGCGCCAAACGCGGCGACGAAGGCGAGCGCCATCGTTGTTCTGGCAATCCGATTCATCGTATTTTCCCCGGCGGTAAAGTGCGCACAGTGTCGACTGCTGTCGCACGTGCGGCTAGTGCAGAAAGTCAGTAGACCTTGCGGCCTACAGCAATGGGACTTGCGGCGGAGCGTGCGGTATCCCGTCCGCTCGACTCGCGCGCACAGATTGCCCCCATCCGCCTTCGGCACCTTCCCCCGCTTCGCAGGGGAAGGAATTGCTCGAGATCCCTGGCTCTAACCCCTAGTCCCTAGCCCCTATCCCTACTCCTCACTGCGCCAACTTGTGGTCGTAGCTCACCACACGCGTCAGCTTCCACCGATCGCCATCCTTCTTCCACAGATGGAGGAACTGCGCCGACTCGGTCATGCGGTCCGGTTTGCCTGCCTCGATCGCATAGAAATCGTGGCGGCCGGTTTCCACTGCGCCGTAGTTGTTGAGCGGATAAACCGCCATGCTGCCTTTGACGAGTTCACGCCGGGCGCGAAAATCCACGCCCTTTTCGATCCGCTCGCAATGCTTGGCGATGTCGTCGACGAAATGCGCGCCGGATGTTTCGTTCAGGCCATCCTTGTCGTGGTAGAACTCGAAATCGTCGGCGACGAGTTCGCGCACTACCTTGACGTCGCAGGTGTTGAACACAGCGTCGAACAACGACTTGTCCGCCGCAGCGATTTCATCGAACAACGCCTGGCTCGCCGCCGGACCGGCCCTGAGATTCACTGCCGCCTTGGGCTTGGCGCCGGCCTGAACCGGTTCGGTGCCAGCGCACAAGGCGCTGGCTGTCAGCGCGACGAGCACCGCCGCGGCGATCCCACTGTTCTTCATGCGCATTCGGACATCACGTTTGGCTGCGTAATGTTCAGACGCTGCGCGTCGCGATCGCCGGCGACACCCGCGCCGCGCGAGTCGCCGGACCAAGGACCGCCAGCTGGCCGAGCACCCACAGCACGACGAATCCAACCGGCAGGTAGCCCCACGGCAGCAGCTTGGCCTCCGACACGTGCGCCATCAGCCAGAAGCTGAAACCGTACGACAACACCGCGCCAAGCACCAGTCCGCCGCTCGTGATCAGGAAATTCTCGGTCAGGAAGTAGCGCAATATCGCACCACGAGTCGCACCGAGGGCGCGCCGCGTACCGATCTGCTTCCTGCGCTGCGTTACCCAGAAGCTGGCCATGCCGACGATGCCGAGCGCCGTGATCGTCAGCAGGCAGAAGATCACCGTGCCGAGGATGATCATCATCGCGCGATCTTCGGTATAGCACTCGGCGCGGATCTTCTCGATGCTCTTGAGGCTGCGCACGATGCGGTTGTGGTTGCTCTCGATCAGCTTGCTCTCGACCGTCTTCATCAATTCGTCGCGACGGCCGGGCTCGGCGCGGACGAGATAGGCCGTGGAGTTGCCGTACGCCGTGAGCTGCGGCACGAGGATCGAATACTCGATCGCGCCGCGATCGCCCTTGACGTTGAAGCCGCGCGGCCACGGCACGATCATGCGGTCGAGCACGCCGATCACGGTCTGCGGCTTGCCCTTGTCCGGATCGGAGAGGTAGAACTGCTTGCCCACGGCGTCCTGTCCCGGGTACAGCTTGTCCGCCAGCGCCTTGGTGATGATGACGCTCGGCGGCCAGTCGACCGAACCGCGGTCGCGCACGCTGATCTCTTCCTGCTTGAAGTTCCGCCCTGCGACGAGGTGCAGGCCGTAAGCATCGATGCCGTGCTCGTCGACGAAGTAGATCGCCGCGCTGGTCGTCGAAACCTTCTGCCCGGGCGCCATGTTGATCGCCTCGCTCCAGCCGCTGTCGGCCATCGGCGTCGTGTTCATCGGACTGGCATCGGCCACGCCTGGCAGGCTGCGGATCAGCGCAAGGTCCTCGGAGAATGCATTCTTCGTGTTGAAGTTGGCGCCGAAGCCATTGCTCGTGATGCGAAACGTGTCGGCCTCGTTCATGCCACTCGGCCGGTTCATCGTCTCGACACGCTGGCTGATGATGAACAGTGCGTTGCAGACGATCGCCAGCGTCAGCGCGATCTGCAGGCCGATGAGGATCAGCGCGACCTTGCTGCGCATCAGGGCGGAGATGATGGGGCGGATTTCCATGAGTGACCTCGAAGATCGATTGAGCGTGAGTGGTATAGGGGCTAGGGACTAGGGACCAGGGACTAGGGAAGGCGAAAAGCTGCTCTGCTCTTACTGGCCCCTAGCCCCTGGTCCCTGGTCCCTGCTCTTCACTGCGTCTTGAGCTGCGCCGCCGGAGCGACCTGGCACGCACGCCAGGTCGGATACAGCCCGGCCAGAACAGCTGCCGCGATCGCCAGGGCGATCGTCGTGAGAACCATCGGCCAGTCCAGGCGCGCAACATGGGCGTAGGACTCGTACAGCAACCGCACCATCCACAGTCCGACCAGCGTGAGCAGCAGGCCGAACACGCCGCCGCTGACGCCGATCACGCCGGACTCGATGATGTACTGCGCGAACAACTGCGGCTTGCTCGCGCCGAGCGCACGGCGCAGGCCGATCTCGCCGGTCTTGCGCATGAACTTCGCCAGCAGCAAGCCGACCGTGTTGACCAGGCAGACCAGCAGGAATGCGAACGACAAGCCAACCTGCACCTCGACATCCTTCGGCACGACTTTCTGGTTCTCGAGCCACTCGTTGACGTTGTACAGGCGGTTGTTCATCGGCCGCGGGAAACGCCCGAGCTTCTTCTGCTCATTGACGTAGTTTTCCTGGAACGACTTGTATTCCGCCACGCGCGCCGGCGAGTCGAGTTGCACCCAGAACTGCTGCCAGATGCATTCGGAAGCGAGGTAGCCCTCCCAGCCGGGCTCGGAGTTCTTCCAGCAACTGTTGTTGCCCGACGCGGTACTCTTGTTCTCTATCACCGTCGTGTACGGCAGGTAGAACTCCTCCGGATCGTTGAGCGTGCCGTTGGTCAGGTCGTAGTACTTGATGCGCGGGTTCCAGTAGCCGAGCACGCCGACGACGGTGTAGTCGATCTCGTTCATGCGCACTTTCTTGCCGACGCTGTCCTGGCCGCCGAAGAGTTTTTCGTTGGTCTCCTTGCTCAGCACGACGACGCGGCCGTGACCGGTGTCCTGGTCATGGTCCCAGCTGCCGCCGTACTGGAATGGCGGCTCGAACATGCCGAAGAAATCGGCGTAGGTCGCGCGGCCGAGCGCGAGGAACGGCTTGACCTCCGGATTCTCCGGCTGGATCGGATAGGCCACCTTGAACATCGCCGCCTGTTTGTCGGCCTTGCCGGCTTCCATCAACGCCTGTGCATCGCGATAGCTGACCTGATCCGGCGGATTGCCTTCGTCCGGGTCGTACGCCTGGTTCGGATCCCAGTTGTCGAGTTGCACGTAATGCAGCTTGTCACTCTTCCACGGAATCGGATCGCCGCCCATGACGTGCAGCAGCGTCAGCGACGTCATCGTCGCGGCGATACCGAGCGCGATGCCGAGCACCATCAACGCAGTGAGTATCGGGTTGCGCTTGAGGCTGATGAGGCCGAGCTGTAAGTAATAGTTGAACATGGCTTTAGGGACCAGGGATTAGGGGCTAGGGACTAGCAGGCAAGCCGACGTCACGCTCCTCAGCATGAAAGGTTGACGGATCATGCCGGGACCTCGGCGCTGCGTCCCTGGTCCCTGGTCCCTAGTCCCTCGCCCCTCAATCTCGGCTCTTCCTCGAAGTCCGTGACCTGGCCGTCGATGATGTGCACGTTGCGCTGCGCGCGCGCGGCCAGTTCCGGATCGTGCGTGACCATGATGATCGTCGTGCCCTGCCGGTTGATCTCCTCGAGCAGTTCCATGACGCCGCGCGCCATGAGCGAATCGAGGTTGCCGGTGGGTTCGTCGGCCATCAGCAGTTTCGGCGAACCGGCGAGCGCGCGCGCGATCGCGACGCGCTGCTGCTGGCCGCCGGACAGTTCGGCCGGATAGTGCTTCATGCGCGAGGCCAGGCCGACGCGCGTCAGCGCCTCGTCGATGCGGCGCTTGCGCTCGGCGGCCGGGAAGCGGCGGTAGCGCAGCGGAACGTCGACGTTGTCGAACAGGTTCAAATCCGGAATCAGGTTGAAGCTCTGGAAGATGAAACCGATCTTTTCGTTGCGCAGGCGCGAGCGCTGGTCGTCGTTCATGCCATGCACGTCGACGCCGTCGAGCCAGTATTCGCCGCCGCTGAAGTCCTCGAGCAGGCCGGCAATGTTGAGGAACGTCGTCTTGCCCGAACCGGACGGACCGGTCACGGCGACGAACTCACCCTCGCGCACGAGGATCGAGAAGTCGCGCAGGGCGTGCGTCTCGACCATGTGGGTCCGGTATACTTTGGAAAGATGCGACATTTTCAGCATGGCGGGTCTCGGTTCAGGATGTTGAAGTTCGATGGTTGGATGCGGTAAACAGGTTCAGGGTTGCAAGTGTGTTTTTGCTGGTTAGGAGTGAGCAGGTCAGGAGTTAGGAAGAGCTGCCCTTCTTTACCTCACTCCTCACTCCTCACTTCCTCACTCCCTCACGCTCTTGTCCTCAATTCAAAACCACACGTGGCGCCGCGTTGAACGCATCCGTGCCGGAGATGACGATGCGATCGCCCTCCTTGACGCCGGACACGAGCTCGACCGCATTCAAGCTGGTCGCGCCGACCTGGATCGGCGTGCGCTCGGCGACGCCGTTGCGCACGACGTAAGCGACGCGGCCAGCGCCGGAGTCGACGAACGGGCCGCGCTCGACCATCAGCACGTTCGGATGCTCGTCGATCAAGATGCGCGTGGTCAGGCGCTGGTTCTGGCGCAGGCCGGCCGGCTTGTGCTCGCCGAAGCGCACGCGCGCAACGACCTGGCCTTCGACGACTTCGGGCGAGACCGCCGACAGCGCGCCGACATATTTTTCGCCGCCGTCGAGGATTTCCGCCGGCATGTCGATCGCCAGGTCGTGGGCGAAAACCTCGGGCACCTGCAGTTCGATTTCGAGCGCCGACAAATCGACGACGGTCAGCAAGGCGACATTCGCGGCCACGTTGGCCTTCTGCTGCACGAGAAGTTGACCAACCTGGCCGGAAACCGGCGCGCGCACCTTGAGCATTTCGACCTGGCGTTCCAGATCGGCAACAAGCAGCTTCTGCCGGTCGAGAGACAGACGCTTCGTGCGCAGTTCGAACGCCAGCGTCTCGTCCTGCAGCTTGGAATCGGCTTGCGCATGCTCGACTTCGATGGCGGCCTTGGCCAGCGCATCCTTGGCGCGCAGCACATTGATCTCCGGGATCGCGCCGGCCTTGAAGCCACGCTCGTTGCGGTCGACGTCGCGCGCGGCCGTCTGCTGGTCGATCATGGCCTGGTCGTAGGTCTTCTTCGAGGTCAGCTGCTTCTGGCGGTTGTCGATGCCGGTGCGCTCGACCTCGATGCTCAAGCTGTCGAACGTCGATTTTTCCTGAGCGAGCTTGCTGGTCAGCTCCGGGCTGTAGACTTCGGCGAGCACCTGGTCCTTTTCAACCTTGTCGCCAGCGTGCACGTCGAGCGTCACCGTTCCGGCCGTGTTCGCGTACAGCGTCGGACTGACCGCCGCGACGACCTTGCCCTGCGCCGAGATGTCGCGAGTCAGCGTGCCGCGCTTGACCGCAGCGATGCGCACGCTCGAAGCGCTGACAGCGGACCCGGCCGAAATCAGGCGCGCAACGGTCGGCACGACCCAGACCAGGGCGGCCAGCACGGCAGCGGCGGCGGCACCGATGACGATCCAGCGCTTGCGCGGCGAATGCGTGGTTTCGATGCGGCGGTCCTGGGCGGAGGTGTCGCGAATCATCTTTGAAGTTTCCGTGCTCGGGTTCGGCGAAATACGCCACTGGCTCCAATAGAGCAACGCCTGTGCCAAGCGCCAGACATGTCGCAATCATCTGATTTATAACGTTAAATGTTTGCGGCGCTGGCGCCGGCAAGTGTCCGGCCGAACAACGCGGACAACCGCGCGGACAGGCGTCCGCGGCCGGACAACTTCCGCCACTTGCGACTGATCCAAGCCCTGATGCATCTATGAAGGCATGTTTGGTGCAGCACGCCGCAGGGAAAGGAGTGACTCGCCAAACGTAGTCGTCATCCCCGCGAAAGCGGGGATCCATCTTGATCCTGTTTCCTTTCGCATCAGGGGCAAAATGGATTCCCGCTTCCGCGGGAATGACGGCAAACATGACTGGTCTTGCAAGGCAGGCGATTGAGCGAAGCGTTTTCCCAACTCGAAGTACCGGCCAGCGTAATCGACCGCGCGCGGGCGGGTGAGCTCGCGGCATTCGAACAGATCTATCGGCGTTTCGAGCGGCCGGTGTACACGCTCGCCTTGCGCATGCTGGCCGACGCGGAGGCGGCGCGCGAGGTGCTGCACGACGCGATGCTCAAGGTATTCCAGCGCATCGATCAGTACCGCAACGACGCACCGTTCTGGGCCTGGCTGCGGCAGATCGTCATGAACGAAGCGCTGATGCGACTGCGCCGCGATCGGCGCTTCGACGTCGACGTTGGCGCCGAAACCGACGAGATCGCCGACGGCGACGCGCCGCCCTGGGTGCGGGCCGATGCGCTGGCGCTGGAACGCGCGCTCGGCAAGTTGCCGGCACTGACACGCAGCGTGTTGTGGATGTATCACGTCGAGGGTTATTCGCACCCCGAGATCGCCGAATTCGTCGGAAAGACCGTCAGTTTTTCCAAATCGCAGGTCGCACGCGGTACCGCCCGCTTGCGCGACCTGCTCGCTCCCGTAACGGAACATGTGTCATGCCGAATCCAGACATCGATGGCGCTGTGATGCCTTTGCCCGAAGCCTTGCGCGCGCTGCCGCAGGTTGCGCCCGTGCAGAGTGCCTGGCCGCAACTGGCCGCACAGCTTGCCGCCCGGGCCGGCTCAGCGCGATCGCGTGAGCCCCCGCAGACGCTATTTCATTCCCGCCGCGATCGCCGCAGGCATCGCACTGGCCGTTATCGCGACGCCGCTGCTGCTTCAGCTTCGCAGCCCTCAGCCCTCAGCCCTCAGCCCTCAAGTTGCGACCGTTTCGCAGCCCGTCGCATCTTCCAGTACAAATGCAGCAAACACGACAAATGCTACAAATCCACAAACGGCGGCTGACGCCGGCGCACAACTCGCAGCGCTGCAGCAGCGCTCGCAGCAACTCGAGCACTGGCTGCGCGAGACCGCCCGCGCGGCATCGCCGTTGTCAGGGCAGGATCTGGCCGCGGCAACGGAGATCGAGGACATGATCGGCATGGTCGACGTGCAACTCGGCGCGCAGCAGAGCAACGGCGGTTTGCCCCTGTGGCGCCATCGTGTCGCGCTGCTCGAGGATCTGACGGTCCTGCGCTATTCGAGTTACAGCGTGGCTGCAAGCGGCATTGACGCGAAAGCGCTGATGCCAACCAACTGGACAAATTGAGGTTCGAAAACATGCATCGCATCACCCGCAACATCGTTCACCGCCACAGCGTGCACCAGGGCTGCCTGGCCGGCGCGATCGCGCTGGTTCTTGGTAGCGCCAGTGTCTTCGGCGCGGAGGCCACGACGAAAACCCAGCCCGCAGCCAGCGCCGCTGCTGCGCCGGTCACCGCGCTGACAGCCGCGGACACCGAGCAGGCGCGCAAGGATCTCGAGCAGATGCGCGTGCAGATGCGCGAAATGTCGAAGAAGATGGCGGAACTCTCCGCCAGACTCGGCGATGTCGGACCGCGCGCATACGCCTACCGTTATTTCGGCGATTCCGATCGCGGCATGATCGGCGTCGTATTCAACGACGATGAACAAGCCGGCGGCAAGGGTTTACGCGTCGATGCCGTGACACCGGGCGGTCCCGCCGACAAGGCCGGCGTCCGGCACGGCGATGTGATCACCAGCGTGGATGGCAAGCCGGTTCCCGGCGGCGATCCCGGGCGCATGTCCCTCCCGCTGGGCGAACTCAAAGTCGACCAGACGATCAAGCTCGGCGTGTTGCGCGAGGGCAAGACCCTGGACGTCGCGGTAAAGGCCGAGCGTCGCGAACCGTACAACATGGCCTATTCGATCGGCGATGGCGACATGCACGATTTCGAGCATCTGCCGCCGGATTTCGACAAGCGCGTAAACGAGCGCGTGGAGATGGCGATGCAGCGCGCGCAAATTGCCGAGCACGCCGGCGAAGCGGCCCGGCACGCGATCGAGCACCTGAGCTTCTCCTCGCCGTGGTGGGGTTTGAACCTGGCCAGCCTCAATGCCGACCTCGGCAGCTATTTCGGCGCCGACCATGGCGTACTGGTTTTGTCCGCGGACGACGCGGCGCTCAAGACGCTCAAGTCCGGCGACGTGCTGATCGACATCGACGGCAAGAAAGTCGATCGTCCGGAAGATGCGCTGCGCCTGCTGCGCGAACGCCCGGCCGGCAGCGATCTGAAAGTGCAGGTGTTGCGCCAGCACAAGACGCAAACCCTGAGCATGAAGGCGCCGGATTACAAGGGCATGTTCATCCCGCCGCCGCCGCGCCCGCCGGTCGCGCCGACACCACCGGCGCCGCCGACCGCGCCAATGCCGCCCGAGCCGCCGGCACCGCGTGTTGCGCGACCGGCCGCGCCGCCAGCACCACCACCGCCGCCGCCGGGCGATCACGACGCGGCGTGAGCGCAACGCGGCGTTAGTCTCGCTAATAGTTGTAAAGGTAAGCGCCGGCTCGAAACGCCGGCGCTTTCGCGCGTGCTAGCATCTTCGCCGGATATGAAGGACCGCCGATCCGATGCCGCGTTCAGGGAGCAAGCCCCACCGGTTGCACATCACCATCGTTGCTGCGGTATTTGTCGCGGTGATGGTAGGCGCCGCATGGAAACTGTTTCGAAGCGATGGCGCAGAGGACGTATCGTCGGCCGGCGCTTCCGCAACGACGGCGCCTGAAGATTCCAAAGAACAGCACGCAAAAGGGAATGCTCTTGCTGCGTCGAAGGCGACAAGGAAACTCAAGAGCGCCGACATCAACACCGCATTGCCGCCATCCGGTGCACCGCTAGTGCAGATTTACGACGAGCTGAAAGCGCGCGCCGATGCCGGAGATGTCGCCGCAGCGGCGCGTTTGTTTCAGGAAGCCCAGCACTGTTTCCGTGCCCGCATGACGATGCTCACGATGCCACGTTCCGCAGCGGCGCTGCTCAGGCAGGACAGCTCGAAGCTCAATGCCGAGCAATTGAAGGAGCGCGAGGAGAATCTCGCCAGGGTCGAACAGCAGATCGAGGATGCCCGCGCCGGGACCGCGAAGTGCGAGGGACTGACCGATGCGCAACTGCAGCTGGCGCCACTCGCCCTGCAGGCGGCGAAACTCGGCGACGCGGACGCAAGCCGGTGCTATGTGTCGGGCATCTTCCTGTACACCGGTGGCCTGCTGGATCATCCCGAGTGGCTCGCGCAATACCGGAGCAGCGCGTTGCCACTGGCCCAGGCCGCCATCGAGCGCGGTGACTGGGCGATGGTTGCGCAACTAAGCAACGGTTACTCCGGCGAGTTGTTCTTCGCGCCGCTGGGCCAGCTGCTGGGCAACGATCCGGCGCAGGGCTATCGTTACCTGAAACTGCAACGCCTCGGCGCGCGCGAAGGCAGCGTGCCGCGCCTCGACGACGAGCTGGCTGCCGCGACACGCGAACTGTCCCTCGAGCAGATCGCCGAGGGCGACGCCTGGGCGCAGGAAGTCTATCTGCGCTACTTCGGAGGACAACCGTCGAGCTCGGATCCGGCCGGCGGGAACTTCTGTCCGAACTGAACCTGGGCTGCGGCGCCGCCTTGCACCTCTGCGCCGCCGTCGCTACGCTGCGGCGACCGAACCGACGCGACGACCCATGAACCTGAAGCTTCGCCTGATCGTCATGAACTTCCTCCAGTTCTTCATCTGGGGCTCGTGGCTGCTGACGATCGGCGCGTATTGGTTCCAGAACAAGCACTGGTCGGGCACGTCGTTCGGCGCGATCTTCTCGACGATGGGCATCGCCTCGCTGTTCATGCCGTCGATCGCCGGCATCATTGCCGACAAGTGGATCAATGCCGAGCGCCTGTATGGCCTGTTCCAGATCGCCGGTGCGGTCGTGCTGTTCTGCGTGCCGATGGTCGAAAGCCCGACCGTGATGTTCTGGGTCATGCTGCTGAACATGATCTTCTACATGCCGACGATCGCGCTGGCGATCGCGGTCGGCTACAACGCGCTGAAGAACGACGGCAAAGACGTCGTAATCGACTATCCGCCGATCCGCGTCTGGGGCACGATCGGCTTCATCGTCGCGCTGTGGACCGTGAGTCTGTTGCATCTGGAGACTTCCTCGGGACAGTTCTACGTCGCCTCGGCGGCGTCTCTCGTGCTCGGGCTGTATGCATTCACGCTGCCGAAGTGCCCACCGAAACTCGGCAAAGTCGAGACGAACCGTTCGCTGATTGACGCGCTCGGCCTGACTTCGTTCCGCCTGTTCAAGAATCCGAAGATGGCCGTGTTCCTGCTGTTCGCGATGCTGCTCGGCGCCGCGCTGCAGCTGACGAACGCCTATGGCGACACGTTCCTGCACGACTTCGCCACGAACGACGCCTACAAGGATTCGATCGCGGTGCGCTATCCGGCGATCATCATGTCGATCTCGCAGATTTCGGAGACGCTATTCATCCTGGCGATCCCGTTCTTCCTGCGCCGCTTCGGCATCAAGACCGTCATGGTCATCAGCATGCTCGCCTGGTTCCTGCGCTTCGGCCTGTTCGCCTACGGCGATCCCGGTCCCGGGCTGTGGATGATCGTCGCCTCGTGCATCGTCTACGGCATGGCGTTCGACTTCTTCAACATCTCCGGTTCCCTGTTCGTCGAGACGCAGAGCGATGCCAAGATCCGCGCGAGCGCGCAGGGCCTGTTCATGGTCATGACGAACGGCGTCGGCGCCGTGCTCGGCAGTTCGATCAGCGGCTTCATCATCGACCGCTTCTTCACGCATGCGGACGGCAGCAAGGACTGGCACAGCATCTGGATCACGTTCGCGCTCTACGCGCTGGCAACGGCCGTCCTGTTCGTGCCGCTGTTCAAGCACAAGCATGATCCGGCGATGTTGCGCGACATGCATCCGGATGTGAAAGTCGGCGCGTGAGCCGATGATAGTGAAGCCGGCAACAATCCGTTCGCCCTGAGCGTAGGCGCGCAGCGCCGACGTCGAAGGGTAAAGCAGCAACGCTTCGACTTCGCGTGCTACGCACGCTACGCTCAGCGCGAACGGATATTTTCAATTCCATAAGCGCGAGCACCGCATGAGCCAATCACCCCAAGTCATCATCGTCGGCAGCTACGTCCAGGACCAAGCCTGGTTCGTCGAACGCTTTCCGCGCCCAGGCGAAACAATGCGCGCGAACCGCTACAACACCGGACCGGGCGGCAAGGGTTTCAACCAGGCGGTCGCGTGCGCGCGCCAGGGTGTGCCGACGGCGTTCGTCGGCGTGCTCGGGCGCGACACGTTCGCCGAATTTGCCAAGCGTTTCGCCGACGCCGAAGGCATGCCGTGCCGGTGGCAAATCCGCGACGATCAGCCGACATCGACGTCCAGCATCACGGTCAACGCCAAAGCCGAAAACCAGATCGCGATGATCTTCGGCGCCAACGAGCATCTCGATGCGTCGTTCGTGCGCGCGCAGGACGACTTGTTCGCCGGAGCCAAGACACTGCTTATACAGCTCGAGAACAATCTCGACGCGCTGCAGGCCGCGCTCGACATGGGCGCAAAGCACGGCCTCACGCGGATCATGAATCCGGCGCCGGTTGCCGCCGACCTGTCGTTCGACATGCTGCGCAGCGCCGACATCATCACGCCGAACGAAACCGAATTCTCGCTGCTGCTCGAACGATTCTGCGAAGAAGGAAGTCGATCCGGCGACGCTCGCCGGGCGCGACAATGCCGACCTGCATGCGCTCTCGCGCACGCTCGGCGTCGAGACCGTCGTCGTCACGCTCGGCTCACGCGGCTGCTTCGTCTCGCACGGCGCGAACCTCCGCGGCGACACGCAATCGGCCTATCGGCTGCCGCCCGAAAAGGTCAACGCGATCGACACGACCGGCGCCGGCGACGCCTTCAGCGGCGCGCTGACTGCCGGACTCGCCCGCTTTGCCGGCAAGCCGTTCCGCGATGCCGTGATCCACGCCAATCGCGCCGCCGCGATGTCGACCGAAATCGTCGGCACGGCGCCGGCGATGCCGACCTGCGATGCGGTGATCAAGCGATTCGGCACGGGCTGAAAGACCAGCGGGATTTGGCCCAGCTCGACTGACTTCGCCTGGCGGAGCATTGCCGCCGGCGGGTAATCGTGGGCCGACCTACCGGCAGATTCTCTTTGCAGGCTGCATGCGCGCCGCCGGAGGCTGACGCGCTTCGCTCCTTGATTGGCGGATTGGCGGCAAGGAAACTCGCCGCCACGGTACAATGCGCCCATGCGCATCGGCCCCTACCTCATCGACCCGCCGATCGGCCTCGCGCCGATGGCCGGGGTCACCGACAAACCGTTCCGCCAGCTGTGCAAGCGGCTTGGCGCCGGCCTGGCCACGACCGAAATGACGACGTCGGATCCGCGCCTGTGGACGACGCGCAAGTCGCTCAAGCGCATGGATCACGCCGGCGAACCGGATCCGGTCAGCGTGCAGATCGCCGGCTACGATCCGGGCATGCTCGCTGAGGCGGCGCGCTACAACGCCGACGCCGGCGCGCAGATCATCGACATCAACATGGGCTGCCCGGCGAAGAAGGTGTGCAATGTGTACGCCGGATCGGCGCTGCTGCAGGATGAAGCGCTGGTCACGCGCATTCTCGGGGCAGTCGTCGGCGCGGTCGATGTGCCGGTCACACTGAAGATCCGCACCGGCTGGAACCGCGACAACCGCAACGGCGTGCGCATCGCGCGCATCGCCGAGGATTCGGGGATCGCAGCGCTGGCCGTGCACGGGCGCACGCGCGCGGACCTGTACGAAGGCGACGCCGAGTACGACACGATCGCGGCGATCAAGCAGGCCGTCGGGATTCCGGTGCTCGCGAACGGCGACGTCGAAACGCCGCAGAAGGCGCGCCATGTGCTCGAGTATACAAAGTGCGACGGCCTGCTGATCGGCCGCGCTGCGCAAGGCCGGCCGTGGATCTTCCGCGAGATTGCGCACTATCTGGCCACGGGCCGCGAGCTGGCGCCGCCGTCGGCGGGCGAGGTCTGCGCGACGCTGGTCGAGCACCTGGAAAATCTCTACGCGTTCTACGGCGAGCAGGCCGGCGTGCGCATCGCGCGCAAGCACCTGGGCTGGTATGCAAAGGATCAACGCGAGAACGCGGCGTTTCGAGCGATCGTCAACCGCGCCGAAAGCGCTGCGGAACAATTGCGCTTGACCCGAGAGTACTTCGACGCGAACGGAGAGAGCCTTGCGCTCGCAGCGTAATGCACGAGCGCTTCACGAATAGCTCGTCATCCCGGCGGAAGCCGGGATCCAGGTCCCGCTGTATGGGGAATATCTCGATTCCGGTCGGCGCCGGAATAGCGTGCAAGGGGCCATGGTTCGTCATCCCATTTTGCTCGTCATCCCGGCGCAAGCCGGGATCCAGCTCTCGATTGTCGTCAGGAAGAGCTGGATTCCGGCTTGCGCCGGACTGCGGAGGCAGGATGCCGGAGCGAACAGCGAAGCTGGCCCGGAGGGCGAGCTGCGGACGCAGCGAGTAATGACGAGCGAGGGGCTGGCGCCAAAGTTCGGAAGGGTTTGATTCAGACATCCAAAGGAGAACAAGGAGCGAGCGAAGAGCTGAATTTCGCCCGTTTTTGGGCCAGAATGCCGCGCTGGAGCCAAGGTTACGGCCGCGCATGGCCACTAATCCCGACGGCCTGTGGTCTTTGGACGTTTATCCGTCTATATAGATATGAGCAGGGCAACCTGAACCGCCGCCCCTGCCCGCAGCCGCCCAAGGCTGCAATCTTGGCCGCGCACGTGTATCATGCGCCACCTTTTTATCCATTCATCCGCATCGAAGGATGAATCGTCAACCCGAGGCCCCGATGAGCAGCTATCTCTTCACTTCCGAATCCGTTTCCGAAGGTCATCCGGACAAGGTCGCCGACCAGATCTCCGATGCCGTGCTCGACGCGATCATCGCGCAGGACAAGCGCGCGCGCGTTGCCTGCGAGACGATGGTCAAGACCGGCGTGGCGATCGTCGCCGGCGAAGTCACGACCAGCGCCTGGATCGACCTCGAGGCGCTGACGCGCAAGGTCATCCTCGACATCGGCTACAACAGTTCCGACGTCGGCTTCGACGGCGCGACCTGCGGCGTGCTGAACCTGATCGGCAAGCAGTCGCCCGACATCAACCAGGGCGTCGACCGGAAGAATCCCGAGGAACAGGGCGCCGGCGACCAGGGCCTGATGTTCGGCTATGCGACGAATGAGACCAAGGACATGATGCCGGCGGCGATCTTCTACAGCCATCGCCTCGTCGAGCAGCAGGCCAAGGTGCGCAAGAAGGGCAAGCTCAAGTGGCTGCGCCCGGACGCGAAGTCGCAGGTCACGCTGCGCTACGAAAACGGCAAGGCTGTCGCGATCGATGCGGTCGTGTTGTCGACCCAGCACGATCCGTCGATCAAGCAGAAGGATCTGGTCGAGGCCGTGCGCGAGGAAATCCTCAAGCCGGTGCTGCCGACCAAGTGGCTGCACAAGGGCACCAAGTACCACATCAACCCGACCGGCAAGTTCGTCATCGGCGGGCCGGTGGGCGACTGCGGCCTGACCGGGCGCAAGATCATCGTCGACACCTACGGCGGCTGGGCCCGCCACGGCGGCGGTGCGTTCTCGGGCAAGGATCCGTCGAAGGTCGACCGTTCGGCCGCGTATGCCGCGCGCTATGTCGCCAAGAACATCATTGCCGCCGGCATCGCCGACCGTTGCGAAGTGCAGGTGTCGTACGCGATCGGCGTGGCCCATCCGACGTCGATCTCGGTGACGACGTTCGGCACCGGCAAGATCGAAGACCACAAGATCGAGAAGCTGATCCGCAAGCATTTCGACCTGCGCCCGTACGGTATCCTGCAGATGCTCGATCTGATCCATCCGATGTACCAGCAGACCGCGAGCTACGGCCACTTCGGCCGCGCGCCACAGCAGGTCAAGGCGGCAAACGGCGAGACGTACACGACGTTCAGCTGGGAAAAAACCGACCGCGCCGAGGCGCTGCGCGCGGACGCGAAGCTGAAGTAAGCCGCGCTGCCCGCTCCGCCGCCAGGCGGGAAGGACGCGTCTCTACCGCAGGAAATCAGTGGGCCGCTCATGAGCGGCCCGTTTTTTTTGTGTGTTCTCTCGCAAAGCGCCGCCATCGACGAGGCGCCAACGCGAAGCTGCGGTGCGGCGTCACCACAGCGCGCGCGGACGCGCTAAGCTAGCCGCGATCCATTCGCAAGGAGGCACGATGCACTCTGGAATTGGCGTCTGGCTGGGCTGGACGGCAGCGGGACTGCTGCTTGTTCACGCCGCGGCAGCGCTCGCGTGGGATACGGTTGCGACTGCAGCGGTCGATGTCGCCACGAGCGATTTTCAGCCACAGCTGACCACCGAAGCCGACGCGAACGGCTTCTGGGTATACGGCAGAATCACGGCGCCATCCTTCGAATTCGGCCAGGTGCAGACGGCACTCGTCCGCTATGCCGATGCGGACCATGTGGTCGCCGTGACGCCGGTTGCCGACCCAACGCTGGGAACGTACGGCTCGGCGGCGTACGCATGGAGTCTGACCGCGATGCCCGACGGCGGCGTTCTGGCGACACTTCTCGGCAGCAATGTCGATTCTCCGCAATTCTACGGGTGGTCCTGCTATCTGCAGCGCTACGACGCGCAGGGCGCTTTGCGCTGGACGACAGTGACCTATGGCTACTCCGGTGGGGGCCTGGTGCTCTCGTATTGCCCATCGCCTGGCGTCGATCGTCAGGGCTCGATCTGGATCACGCTCGGCGACAGTCAGCAACCCGCGCGCCTTGGCCCCGATGGCGCTGCGGCGGCGCAGATCGAGCTTGCCTCCAATATTGTCGGTATCCAGCCGGACGAAACCGGAGGCCTCTACGTCATCGGCGTGGATTATCTTGCTCGCTATGGCGCCGATGCGAGCCTGCAATGGCACGTCGATTCGACGACACCGCCAACGAACACACGCCTGCTGATCGACGCCGGCGGCAATCTCGACGTGGTCGGCGTTGGCGGCGCGCTGCTGACCACGCACAGCTATACGCCGGCGGGAGTACTGCGCTGGACGGCGTCCATCCCCGCGCCCGACAACGGCTACATCTGGGACGCTGCCGCATCGCCCGACGGAAAGGTCTATGTATCGCTCGTCGGCGGAGACACCTGGTCGAGCGCGCAGCTTGTCGCGATCGGCGCCGACGGCAGCCCGGCGTGGCCTGCGCCGTTCGTGACCCAGACCGGCGCTGATTGCTCGGGTCCGTTTGCCGCACCGGTGCGCACCGCCGCGAATGGCGACGTGCTGTACCTGTACGCCGCAGCCAGCTACTGCGACGGGCATACGTCGCTGTTCCGGTTCCGGCCCGACGGCACGCCGGTTTATACATTTCCACTCGGCACCAGCGGATACGACTATGCCGAGGCAGTTCCCGGCACCCTCGCCGACGGTTCGACACTGCTTGCCGCCGCGGGCAGGTACACGCGCATCTCCGCAAGCGGCACCGCGCTGACGCCACCCCCGACTGCGGCTATCGTCGCGATCACACCGACGATCGACGCGCAGCTCGCCCTCGACGATGGCGGCAGCTACGTTCTGGCGAGTGACCAGGGCGCGAACCACCACGCATTCGCGCGCTTCGGCGCCGACGGGACGCGCCTTTGGCAACAATCCGGCGAATACTTCTGGCAGTCCGCGCGGATCGTCAGCAACGGTGAGCGCGTCTGCGTCGGCGGATCGGTGACGACCGGCTCCGCAGCAGGCGACATCGGCATCACGATCCGCTGCTTCGCCGCGACTGACGGTGCGCCGGTCTGGACATGGTCCGGGACCGGGGCGCCGATCAGCGCCCTGCGAGTGCTCGCCGATGGCCGTGTCGTCGCGCTTCGCGCCGGCGGCCACCTGCTGATCGATGCGAGCGGCGCGGTCGTGCACGACATCGGGCTGCCCGCGCTCGTCAACGCCGGCGCTGTCGACATCAACGCCGCGGGCCGCGCCATCGTGGCCACCAGCGTCACGACGCTCAACCTGGTTGCAATCGACAGCGACGGTTCGACGGCGTACGCGACCCCGAGCTTGGACACCATCATTGTTCCCGCACCGTTCGCGCTGTCTGCAGGCGACGATGGCACAGCCGTTGTCGCCTACATCGGCCGCTCGGCCGCCGGCACGGGCCTGCACGCGTTGCGCGTGAACGCGCAAGGGGCGAAGTTGTGGAAGACGTTCCTGCATATGGACAATGGCGACTATTACCCGCGCCCGGTCGCCGCAGCGATCGCGCAGAGTGGGCATGCGGCCTACATCGCCGCGATCGATGCCTCACCTTCCGCCGCAGCCCTGGATCTGGACAGCGGCGCTGCGATCTGGAGCGTGCCGTTCGCGCGGTTGCACCCGGCTGCTCCGACCCTCGAAATCAGCTCGTTCGCCTCGCTGCTGAAGAATCCGGCCGGGCCGCAACTTCTGCTCCTGAACGACGCCGGCAACAAGGTGCGCCTGACGACGTTCGATACGGCGACCGGCGCGATCCGGCGCGATCGACTGGAAGCCTGCGCCGACAGTCCGTGCCTGTCCGCGAGCGCAGTGCTCGGCAGCGATGGCGCGCTGCATCTGGCCTCGAGCCCGATTACCGGTGTCGGCGCTTCGCGGCCGCGCGTCTACACGGACACGCGTCCGTTTGCCACGCCGGCGCCGGTCGGCATTGGCCAGTCCGGCCTCGATGGCGCCTGGTTCCCAACCTATGCCGGCGGACAGGGTTTCACGTTCGACTACATCGCCGGCGCGAGCACGGTGTTCATGCCGTGGTTCACTTTTACACAAAGCGGTATCAACGACCCGGCCGGCCTGGCCTGGTACACGCTCCAGGGCGGCGGCGTCACGCCGGGCACGACCTACGCGGAACTGGCGATAGCGATCCCCGATCCGGGCCTGTTCAACAGCGGCGCGGTATCGGGCCACCGCGTCGGCACGGCACATCTGAGCTTCAGCGACTGCAGCAGCGGCACGCTCTGGTACCAGTTCGACGCCGACACCAACGACGGCGCCGGCGGCTTGATCACGCTCATGCGTCTCACGCCGAGCACCGATCCCTGTTCGCTTGCCGATGGCAGCACGGCACCGCCGCAGAATGCCAACCCGCCAGCTGGAGGTTTTGATTTACGGCAGGGCGGTTCGTGGTTCGATCCGGCAACGAGCGGTCAGGGCATGCAGCTGACGATCATTCCTGCCGGCAACGAGTCAGACGGCCTCGTGTTCGCCGCCTGGTTCACGTTCGATCCCGTCGGTCAATCCGACGATCCGATGAACCAGCACTGGTTTACGCTGCAGGGCGACCTTTCGACGGCGGCGGGCGGCAAGGTCACGCTGCCGATTTACCGCATCATCGGCGGCGCCTTCGACTCGACACCGACATCGAACTATTTCGCGGTCGGTCACGCGACGCTGACGATGCAGGCCTGCGACCAGGCACAACTCGACTATCAGTTCGACACCAGCGCGGCGGCGCATGCATTCGCAGGACTCAGCGGCACGCTGCACCTTCTCAAGATCGGCGGCTGCGTGCTGCACTGATTGAATCGGTACGTCACCGCGCCCGGCGTTGCTCCGAACGGCCTGGAGGCATGTTTATTGCTACTAGCCCGCGGTCCTATTGCTTTGCAGGGGTCGCTCGATGGCTGCAATACCTTCCTATCGCGCCGAGATGATCGGCCTGTCGGAACGCGACCGCACGCTCTTGCGCTCGCTCCTTCAGGCCACGCAGGCGCGCACCGGTGTACGCTGGGACGGCGGCGCCGGGCAGCCCGCCCTGTACTTCATCGACGTCGATGGTCAGGCGGGTGCCGAATTTTGGCAGTCATTGAGCGAGGCTGAGCGTCGTGACGCCACAATCGTCGTGTCCGCAATGACCCCCGGCGAGCCGGTGCGCTGGCTGGCCAAACCGCTGCGCAGCGCGAGCCTGCTCGCCGCGCTTGGAGACTTGCGAATGGTCGCCGGGGCAGCGGCACCCGCGCAAGCAGCGACCCCCGCAGCATCTGCGCCGCGCATCGAACCAGCGGCCCCGACCGGTCCGCTGCGCCTGCTCGATGTCCTCGATGGTCCGCGCTATCCGACTGCCCAGGCGCTGCAGTCGCCGCACTGGCCGGATCTTGTGCTTGGCAGCGGCAACCGCCATGCGATGCGCACCGCCGAGATGGACAGTTACATTTACGGATTCGCTGTTTCGCTCGAAGTGACGCAAGTCGGCAAATACGCCGGCGGTCCGCTCGACGACGAGTTGCGCGTCGAACTGGACACGTTGCGCTGGCTGGCGCTGCTGTACGCGCCACTCGCCGAGATCAACCACCGCCTGCCCAATCCTGTAGCGCAGGTACGCCTCAGCAGCCTGCCGCCGTTCGGTCAATTGCCGCATACGCTGCAACACGTGCGCATGGCCGCGTGGCTGATGCAGCATCCAACCTCGGTGAAGGAACTGGCCGAGATGAACGAAATCGACGAGGACAGCGCGCGCCGCTTCCTCGGTGCCTGCAACGTGTTCGCTCTGGTGCGCGACTTTGTCGAGGTCAAAGCCGAGCCCGAGGCGCTGGTCTCGCCGGAACCGGTGATCGACGCGGAACCCGAGCCGGTGGCGATCACGGCTGCCGAGTCGGTGGCGGCCGCCATTGAGGAACGCGTGGAAGAAGCGGCAGTACCCGTCGAAGAAACAACGGTGGCTGCACCTCCGACCGAAACCCTGAGCGTGCTGGAAAAGCTGCGCGCGACGCGTGAACTGAACCGGGCGCGCGTGGCGGCGGCGATTCGCAGCGTATCGGCGAACTGATTCTCTGACGATCGGAGTCGACCGCGCATATACAATGCGCGGATGCCTCTGATCCAACTCCAGGCCCTCGACTACAGCGTCGGCGGCCCCCTGCTGCTCGAAAACGTCGATCTCACGATCGAACCGAACGAACGTGTCTGCGTCGTTGGCCGCAATGGCGAAGGCAAGTCGACGCTGCTGCGCCTGCTCGGCGGCGAGATCGTGCCCGACGACGGCGAGGTTCGCGTGCAGGGCGGCGTGCGCGTTGCGCGGCTCGCCCAGGAGGTCCCGCAGGACACCGCCGGCGACGTCTTCGATGTCGTCGCCGCCGGCCTCGGTAACCTCGGCGCGCTGCTGGCCGAGTACCACCACCTGATCCATCACGGCGACATGGAAGCGCTCGGCGCCGTCCAGACGAAGATCGAAGCGCAGCACGGCTGGGATCTCGACCGGCGTGTGCAGCAGGTGCTCACGCGACTGGATCTGGCCGAGGACGCCGACTTCGCCGCGTTGTCCGGCGGCATGAAGCGCCGCGTGCTGCTGGCCCAGGCGCTCGTCAGCGCGCCCGACGTGCTGCTGCTCGACGAGCCGACCAATCACCTGGACATCGAAGCGATTGCCTGGCTCGAGGAATTCCTGCGCAACTTCAACAGCAGCATCGTGTTCGTGACGCATGACCGAAGTTTCCTGCGCGCGCTGGCGACGCGCATCGTCGAGATCGATCGCGGCCAGGTCAGTTCCTGGCCCGGCGACTACGAAAACTACCTGCGCCGGCGCGAGGAGCGCCTGCACGCCGAGGCGCAGGCGAACGCGCTGTTCGACAAGAAGCTGGCGCAGGAAGAAGTGTGGATTCGCCAGGGCATCAAGGCGCGGCGCACGCGCAACGAGGGCCGCGTGCGCGAACTGCAGGCGCTGCGCCGCGAGCGCGCGCAACGGCGCGAACTCGGCGGCAATGCCCGCATGGCGCTGGTGACGGCGCAGGCGTCCGGCAAGAAGGTCATCGAAGCCAAGGACGTCGATTTCGCCTTTGGCGACAAGGTCGTGCTGCGCGACTTTTCGACGACGATCATGCGCGGTGATCGCATCGGCATCATCGGTCCGAACGGCTCCGGGAAAAGTACACTTTTGAAACTGCTGCTCGGCGAGCTCGCGCCGACGCGCGGGCAGATCGAGCGAGGCACGAGCTTGCAGGTCGCCTATTTCGACCAGCATCGCGCCGCCCTGCGCGACGATCTCAACGCGCTCGACAATCTCGCCGAAGGCCGCGAGTACATCGAACTCGACGGCAGCCGCAAGCACGTGCTGGGCTACCTGCAGGATTTCCTGTTCTCGCCCGAGCGCGCGCGTGCGCCGATCACGCGCCTTTCCGGCGGCGAGCGCAATCGCCTGCTGCTCGCCAAATTGTTCGCGCAGCCGTCGAACCTGCTGGTCATGGACGAACCGACCAACGACCTCGATATCGAGACGCTCGAGTTGCTCGAAGAACTGCTGGCGGCGTATCGCGGCACGCTGCTGCTGGTCTCACACGATCGCGAGTTCATCGACAATGTCGTGACCAGCACGCTGGTGCTGGAAGGTGGCGGCCGCGTCGGTGACTATGTCGGCGGGTACAGCGATTGGCTGCGCCAGCGCCCTTCGGGAAGTGCAACGTTCGGTTCCTCCCCTACACGTCATTCCGGCGAAGGCCGGAATCCAGCGACTTTGGCAGCGCCGAAAAAAGAAGAGGCGCTGGATTCCGGCTTTCGCCGGAATGACGAGCAAGAAAGCATTCCTGCGCTCAAACGCAAGCTCAGCTTCAAGGACACACGCGAACTCGAGCAACTGCCGGCGCGCATCGAGGCGCTCGAGGCCGAGATCGCCGCGCGAACGCAAGCGATGCACGATCCGGCTTTCTACAAGCAGGACGCCGCGGAGATCGCTGCTGCGGGCGCCGCCATGAATGCGCTGCAGGCCGAACTCGACGCCGCCTATGCGCGGTGGCAAGCGCTCGATAGCTGATCAAGTCATAGCAGAATTCGGCGGCGGGATTCGGCAGTGGAATTCCGGTAGGCTTGCGCGGCAAGCCAGGAGAACGCCAAGCGCATTTCTATGGCCGGTGCGGGGATTGAGCACAGCCGGCCTTCGACATCAGTTGCAGTCAATGTCCGGCTTGGGCGCGATTGATCGTTGGATTGCGCAAAGGGGAGTGCAATGACCGGAACCGAATCGAATCGACGACCGATTGCGGCGCGCGGCAGTGCCTGGGCGCAGCGCCTGGCCGCGGCGCTGGCGCGCTCGGCTGTCACCCCCAACCAGATTTCCGTCGCCAGCATCGTGTTTGCCGCGATCGGCGCGGCGCTGCTGATCGAGTGGCCGGGCGCGGCGGGCCTGGTTCTCTGCGCGCTGTGCATACAACTACGGCTGGTCTGCAACCTGCTCGACGGCATGGTTGCAATGGAGGGCGGCAAAAGGTCCGCCGTCGGCAAGATCTACAACGAATTTCCGGATCGCGTCGCCGATTCGTTGCTGTTCATCGCTGCCGGATATGCGTGCGGATATCCGTGGCTTGGCTGGCTTGGCGCGCTGCTCGCGGCGCTGACGGCCTACGTGCGCGTGTTCGGCGGATCGCTCGGCTTCATCCAGGATTTCCGCGGACCGCTGGCCAAGCAGCAGCGCATGGCGGTCTTGACACTCGCCTGCCTGCTCGGCGCCGCCGAGACGTTCTGGCATGCCGAGCGCTACGCTCTACTTGCCTCCTCTGCCCTGATCGCTGTCGGATCGTTGCTGACCTGCATTGCGCGCACGCGTGCGATCGCCGCGCAGCTGCACGCAGAAGGATCGCAATGATGGGCCGACTTCTCATCCCGTTGGCCCTGAGCGTAGGCGCGGAGCGCCGAAGTCGAAGGGCCGGCCGTGAACGCTTCGAGTTCGCTCGCTGCGCGAGCGTAGCCTGTCCTGAGCGTGGCCGAAGGGCTCAGCGCGAACGGTACGCTGTAGTTGACGTTCAGCGGAATACGCCTTGATGTTCTCGCAAGCGCTGACGCTGTTGATGCGTGTGCTCGTCGGCGCCCAGCCGCGCTGGGTCGGCAGCCGGCCCTCGCCCGCCCTGCGCATCTATTACGCGAACCACACCAGCCACATGGATACGCTCGCACTGTGGTGCGCGCTGCCTGGCGAGCTGCGCGCGAAGACACGCCCGGTTGCGGCCAGCGACTACTGGAGCGGCTCGGGCCTGAAGTCGTACATCGCCACGCGCGGCTTCAACGCGCTGTTTATCGAGCGCAAGGCCGACAAGCGGGAGAGCGATCCGCTGGCGCCGCTGATCGAAGCGCTGCAACGCGGTGAGTCGCTGATCATCTTTCCGGAAGGCACGCGCCGCGCGCAGGCGCTTCCGAGTCCGTTTAAAAGTGGAATATTCCATCTTGCCGCGAAGATGCCTTCGGCCGAGTTGATTCCCGTCTACCTCGACAATCTTTATCGCAGCATGCCGAAGGGTACATTGCTGCCAGTTCCACTCACTTGTTCTGTGCGCTTCGGCGCACCGCTCGAACGGCGGCCGGATGAATCGAAGGACTCGTTCCTCGATCGTGCAAGGCAGGCCGTGGTGGATCTGGCATGAAAGCGCCGCACCAACACGCGGGCCTATATCGCTTTCTCGCTAGCGAAGCGAAGTCTTGCACGCGAGCTTCCGAGGCCAACGGCACGCTCGCCTGTTCTTTCCCTTCTCCCGCTGGCGGGAGAAGGTGCCGAAGGCGGATGAGGGTGGCGCGTCCGACGACGATCACACTCCCAACCGCCACCCTCACCCGTCGCGCTGCGCGCGCCGGCCTCTCCCGCCAGCGGGAGAGGCGACTTCGATCGACCTCGAACCTGAGCGCGTGAGATATTGAAATGAGCATGCAGCAGAAATTCTTCTGGCTATTCGGCGGCATCTTGGCGCTGCTCGTGGCTGCCTCGCTGCTGGGCTGGCTACTGCATCGGCGCAGTGGCGGCAGCGAGACGATCGCCAACCTCAATGCGCGCGTGCGCGCCTGGTGGGTAATGGTGGCGATCATCGCGGTCAACTTCCTGCTCGGCAGGAATGCGACGATCGTTCTGTTCGCGATTGCATCGGTGTTCGCGCTGCGCGAGTTCATCACGCTGACGCCGACGCGTCCCGGCGATCACCTGCCGCTGGTCGTATGCTTTTACTTGCTGCTGCCGGTGCAGTACTTGCTGATCGGCGACGACTGGTACAACTTGTTCGCGATCTTCCTGCCGGTGTACGGATTTCTGCTGCTGCCCGTGCTGACTGCGTTGTCCGGCGACACCGAGCAGTTTCTCGAGCGCGTGACCAAGGTGCAGTGGGGCCTGATGATCACGGTCTACTGCATCAGCTACGCGCCGGCGCTGCTGCTGCTGAAAATTCCCGGATTCACCGGACAGAACCTGCTGCTCATGATCTACATGCTGATGGTCGTGCAGTTGAGCGACGTGCTGCAATACGTCTTCGGGAAACTGTTCGGCAAGCACAAGATCGCACCGCGCGTCAGCCCTTCGAAAACCGTCGAGGGATTCATCGGCGGTGGCTTGAGCGCGACCGGCATCGGCGCGGCGCTGTGGTGGATAACACCGTTCACGCCGCTGCAATCGGCTTGCATGGCGGCCGTCGTGGTGATCGCCGGATTCCTCGGCGGCCTTGCGCTGTCCGCGGTCAAGCGCAGCATCGGCGCGAAGGACTGGGGCTCGATGATCGAAGGGCACGGCGGCATGCTCGATCGCCTGGATTCGGTCAGTTTCGCCGCGCCGGTGTTCTTTCACCTGACGCGCTATTTCTTCGAGCCGTGAGCTGAACGCAGCCGCTATGCGCCGCGCGTCTTGCCCAGGCTGCGCCGCATCGCAACGTGCGTTGGTATAAGATCCAACCCAGCTGTATGCATCGGTGAAGGACGCGTCTGTGGCACAGGGAATGTTGAAGCGCATTGCGACTTGTTCGTTCGCACTCGTGATTGCGTTGAGCAGCGCATCGGTATCCGCGCAGGCGTGGGACTGGACGTTTCGCCCGACCAGCGCCAACCGCGTCGACTCGCAGCCGGATTCCCTGTCGCGGACGGACGCGCACGGTTTCTGGTCGCTCGGCACCGCTCTGGTCCATTACCGTCCGGACGGATCGCTCGATTTCGTGGGCGACTCGCAAACCTTGGGGGGCGGGAGCTTTGCCGCGACATTGTCCGGCGGTTCACTGATCGTCGCGACCCCGTCGCACCTGCCTGAAATCTCGTTCGGCCAACCGATCTTCTGCTTTGTGAGCGCGTTGTCGGCGCAGGGCACGCCACGCTGGACACAAGTGACCCAGGAGCAGGGTCCTTGCGCGCAACTCACGATCGACGCAACTGACACGATCTGGGTGCGCGACCAGTACGCGCTCACCGCGCTTTCCGCCGACGGCGTGATGCACGACAGCGATGCGAACGCGGATCTCAATTGGCGTGCAATTGCCGATGTCGCGGCTCGACCGCAAGGCGGGGCCGCCGTCGCGGCAGCCCACCCGGCGAGCATCGTCGCGCTCGACACGCACCTTAATTCCTTGTGGGTTGCAGACGACGCGTTGACTACGGCGGTCTACGATCGCCTGGCGATCGACACCGACGGAAATGTCTTCGCGCTCGGCCGCATCGGCAATGACATCGGTGGCGCTGCCTTGCACGTTCGCAGTGTGACTGCGAGCGGCGCGGCGCGCTTCGTGCGCGACATCGATACGATCAAGACGGACATCGTTCTTTCAGCCGCGGCCGCGCCGGAAGGCGGGTTGTATGTCCTCAGCCGGCAATACGACGCGGCTTCATTGCCCGCGATCGCGCTCACGCGTCTGGCCGCCGATGCCAGCGTGCTGTGGAACCGGCGTGTCGCCGCGAACGGCTGCAGTTTCTACATGCCGACGTGTCCCATCGTCGTGACGACGCAAGGCGACGTGCTGTTCGTGGCCACCGTGAACGGTGAGTCGAGCCTCTACCGTTTCGACGCGAACGGTCAGGCGCTCCAGTCGACGGCACTTGCCGACGGCGCCAGCGCGCTCACGGCCTTCGCAAACGGCGATGCGCTTGTCGCCCAGGTCGACAAGCTCACCGGCCTTGGCACGACGCTTCTGCGCTTCGATCGCGACGCTGCCGCGCAACCCCCGCCACCGACCACAGGCCTGGTGCCGGACATGGCGTATGCAGCAACCGTGCTCGAATCGACCGGCGAGAGTTACCTCGTCGTCAACGACTCGGCCGGGCATGCACTCGTGCGGGTCGATGCCGACGGAGCGATGCAATGGCAGAGTCCGCGGATCGCGGGTTACGTCGGCTATGGCGTGGATCACGGCGGCAATCGCGTCTGTTCCGGCGCCTACCTCGGTGGTGCTGGACTGTACCCGCAGGCATTCTCGGTGAACTGCCTGGCTGCTGACAGCGGTGCGCCTGTCTGGTCGGCCGCGCTCGATTCCACGACGCAGAGCGCTCCGCTGCGCGTTCTGGAAGACGGTGCCGTGCTTGTATTCGACTTGCTGGATATACACAGTCCGCAGCATGTGCTGTATGCCGCCGACGGCAGCGTACTGCACCGGACCACCGTGGCCGAACTGTCGGACTATGCCTTGCCTTCGCAGACCAGGGGCTACATCACTGCGAGCGGCACCGCCGTGCTCCAGCGCAAGGACGGGCTGCGCCTGGCTGCCTACGACCGCAACGGCACGCGCTTGTACGACGTCGAGATGCCAGAGCAGATACGCGGGGTCAACAACATCGCTTCCGCGGCGGTGCACGTGCTGCCGGACGGCAGCGCCGTGCTTACGCGCGATGATGTCGATGCGACGACGGCGACGGCGTACGCATGGAAAGTCAGCGCGACCGGAACGACTCAGTGGCTGCAGGCCCTAACGCCGGCACGCACGCTCGGGACGCAGGGCTATCGCTTCGCGAACCTTTTTGCCACCGGCATCGGCGGCGTGCTGTATTTCGCAACCAGCGACGTCGACCAGCCGGCCACGCTGCAGGCGCGCGCCGGCGCGACCGGGCAACTGCTCTGGGAACACGCAAATATCGCCGGCGACGTGTTTGACGCGCGGCTGAGCGCCAACCCGACGACCGCCGATCTCGTGCTCGTGCTTCCAGGCCCCGAAAAGATCCAGCTGCTGGCAATCGATGCCACGACCGGCGCCGTGCGCAAGCAGAACGACGAGAGCTGCAGTGCCGGCGCTTATATCGATTACTGCTCAGTGGTCGATGCGGGCATTTCGGCCGACGATACCCTGCGCGTGCTCGCATCGGTCTCGGCGAGCAACTCGCTCTTCGGCATGCACGATGCGACGCGGTCTGCGCCGCCGGTCCGCGTCGACCAGCCCGGCATCGCCGGCGCATGGTTTCCGATCTACTCCGCCGGCCAGGGCTTCACGCTCGACTTCATCGCGAGCGCCAACACGGTGTTCATGCCGTGGTTCACGTTCACGCAGGACGGACTGTACGATCCGGCCGGCCTTGCCTGGTTCGCGTTGCAGGGCAAGCCGGCGAGCGGCGCCAGCAGCGTCGATCTCGTCATCGCGCGTACCGCGCCCGGCGCTTTCACCAGCGGCTCGGTCGGGCCTGTGACTGTCGGCAACGCTCATCTGAGCTTCGCCGATTGCAACAACGCGACGCTGTTCTATCAATTCGACGCCGGCACGAACGCTGGCGCCGGCGGCCTGATCACGTTGACTCGCCTGACGCCGGGCACGAATCCGTGCATCGAAAGCGACGGCAGCACCTCGCCGGCGCAGATCGAGAGCGCGCCGGCGAACGGTTTCGACGCGCGCCAGAGCGGTTCGTGGTACGACCCGGCGACGAGCGGCCAGGGCCTGGAAATGACGATCATCCCGGCCGGTAATGGCTCGAACGGACTCGTGTTCGCCGCATGGTTTACGTTCGATCCGGCGGGCCAGTCGGACGATCCGGTCCACCAGCACTGGTTCACGTTGCAAGGCGACCTGACGAATGCGACCAACGGCAAGGTAATCCTTCCGATCTATCGCATCACCGGCGGCGCATTCGACAGCACGCCTACGCAGAACTTCTCGCAAGTTGGTCACGCGGCGTTGACGATGCAAGGATGCGATGGCGCGCAGCTCGACTACCAGTTCGACACGAGCGAAGTCGCACACGCGTTCAAGGGACTGGCCGGAACAAGTCACCTGGTGAAGATCGGCGGTTGCTCACCATAGGCCAGATCGTGAAACAGCAGGAGCTGGGTCCCGGCTTGACCAGCTCCGCTGTTGAAATGACGATCACCAGCGGCAGGAGCGAGTGAGCGCAGGAATTCATGCGTGCGTGTATTCGTTTCAGGATTGGCCGACCGCGCCGCTGGAACTTGTCTGCCCGTCACAGCGCTCGCAAGTGCCCAATGATCAATTCTGCCAAGCGAGGCATTTTTTCTGCGGGTAGATAGTGCCCCATGGCCTCGATCACTTCGAGCCGCGCGTGCGGCAGCAGCCGCGCAAGATGATGCGCAGCGGGCAATGGCACGAGCGGATCGTCAGCCGCATGGATGATCAGGGTCGGGCAGCGTATGCGCGCAACTTCTTCGCTACGGTCCGGATCAGCGAGCACAGCCATCAATTGCCGCGCGACGCCGGCCGGGTTGTACGATCGCTGCAGGGAGACTTCCAAGCGTTGGCGCAATGCGTCGAGCTCTACGCGATCAGTGATGTTGCCGAGCGCGCGCATCAGCGCCATGAAGTGCGTGAGCTTCGCATCCAGCGCCGCACCCTTCGGCGGCCGCTGCAGAAAGCGCCAGAGCAACGCCGGGCTCGGCCACGGCGCCGTGCGCGGTCCGGCGCTGGACATGATCGACACGAGGCTGCGCACGCGCTCCGGCCAGCGTGCCGCAAGCGTCTGCCCGATCATGCCGCCGAGACTGACACCGACGATGTCGAAGCGATCGATGCGCAAGGCGTCCGCCAGAGCGAGCGTGTCGGCGGCCATGTCGGCAATGCGATAGGCGGGCGTGAAGTCCTGGTGCAGCAGATGTGCGAGCAACGCGCGTTGCGGACGCGTGTAGCGCTCCGGCAGCGGACCCGAGCCGGACAAACCGATGTCGCGATTGTCGAAAACGATGACGCGATAACCCGCGTCGACTACGGCATCGATCAGCGCCGGCGGCCATGACACGAGTTGCAGACCGAGCCCCATGATGAAAATCACCGCAGGACGCGCGTTGTCGCCGTGGCTTTCGTATTCCAGGCGCAGGCCGCGCTGAGGTAGCTCAATTCGCGCCATGCGGTTCTCGCCCGTTCCTGCGACGAGCGCTCCTTTTACCGTTCGCCCTGAGCGTAGCTGCACAGCAGCGAAGTCGAAGGGATATCCGCAGGCGTCGACTTCGCGCCTGCGGCGCTACGGTCAGGCCGAACGGCTTTAAGAATTGCCCAAGTCGCACCATTACGTCGCAAGCACATCCGCGCCGCTGTCGCGATGCGGATCGTCGTAGACGAGCGAGCGCAGACCGTCACGCTTGAACGGCTTCCATTTGCCCTCGGGCTGCGACAACCGGTCGGCGACCGCCCACAGCACGGCCGGATTCGCGCCCATGCCGAAGTGGCTGGCGTTGACCTCGATGTTTTCCGACTTGCCGTTTTGCGGGATCAGGCTCATCGGCCAGGACACGATGCCGTCGGTTTTGCTCAGGATCGACGTCGACGGCACGGGTGGATGGCGGCTCATCAGCGCGCGCAGGCGCGGATCGTCGGCGCGAACGCCGCTGACCAGTTCGAACAGGCGCCACGCGTTCGTCGCCTTCGGATGTCCGCCGAGCGGCGAGCCGAGCGTGATGACCGAGCGCACGCGCTTCGGTTCGAGCGTCGCCAGCACGCGCGCCATCGCGCCGCCGAGCGACCAGCCGACCAGGCTCACCTTGCGGTCATGCTCGCGCTCGATGCTGCGCATGCGCGCCAGCAACTTCGGCATGGCGCCATTGTGCGGCCCACGGTTCAATCCGAGTTCCCATGGATAGACCGCATAGCCGCAGCGTTCGATGAACTTGCGCAGCGGCCAGGTGCTCGAGTCGCCCGCGGTCAACCCCGGCAGCACCAGCACCGGATGTCCGTCGCCGCGCGCGGCGCGCGCGAGCAGCGGCCATGCGGCGACATAGGCGGCCCACTCGAAGAAGGCGCGCCCTTCCATCGCCAGCAGCAGCGGCGAAGGCGCGCGCATCGATTCCCCGGAATCCGGGCGGGACTGTCGTTTTGCTACTTTTTTCATTAGTGTACTTTTTTCACCAGCGCGTCCAGGGCGCGATCAAGACCAGCGGCGATGGTAGCGACTCTTGGCACGATTTCCTTGCCGGCGATCACACCGAATTCCAGCCAGCCGGCATAGCTGTTGACGGTGATGTTAAGACCCAGGCCGTGGGTGACGATAGATACCGGATAGTAATGAACGATCTTTGCACCGGCCATGAATAGCGTCATCGGCGGGCCGGGCACGTTCGAGACGACGAGGTTCGCCAGCGACGGCAGGCGCTCGGCGACGCGGCCCTGCGCCCACAGCCAGCTGAGCGCCGGCGCCCAGATCGGAGCGGCAAAACCCGGAAAGTCGGTCGGAATCCAACCGCGCACGCTGGACACCTGGCGCTTGAGACTGCCTGTCGCCAGGGCAATCGCACGGAGACGTTCAACGGGATCGGCAATATCCGTGCGAAGCGCGCACTGGACCATCGACACCTGATTGTTGACCGCCGCATCTCCCGCGGCGCGCAGCGATATCGGCATCGCGGCAATCAGGGACTCTGCCGGCAACGCCTTGTGCCGCAGGAGATAGTCGCGCAACGTCGCCGCGCACAGCGTGAGCACGACATCGTTGAGGCTCGTCTCGAAATGATGCGCTACCCGCTTGACCGCATCCAGCGGCAGCGATACCACGGCATAGCTGCGCTTCGGCCCGACCTGCGCGTTGAACAGCGTGCGCGGCGCCAGCATTACGCTGTCGCGCAGCTTGCCGAGCAGGCTGCCCGCCCCGCGCGCGGCGTCGGTGACCGCTTTCAGCAGCGAAGGCAGATCGCCCACGAGCTTGGCGAAACTTTGCGCACTCGCGCCGACGCTTTTCTTCGCCGGATGCTTGCGCTTGTGCGGCGTCGGCCCGCCGGCGGCGCCCGTCTTGGCGGCGACGAGGCCGCGCTTGGTCGGGTGGACGTCGAGCAGCACTTGAGCCAGCGCGATGCCGCCCTGTCCGTCGAGCAACGCGTGATGGATTTTCGAGTACAGCGCGACTTCGCCGGAGTCCAGTCCGTCGATCACGACGAACTGCCACAACGGCCGATCGCGCGGCAATGGCTCGGCATGAAGTTCGCCGACGAGCCGCCACAACTGCGCAAGGGAACCCGGTGCCGCGAGCGTGCGTTTGTGGATATGGCGGTCCAGATCGACACTCGGCACTTCGATCCAGTGCGGA
Organism: uncultured Gammaproteobacteria bacterium; assembly: GCA_963766595.1. Lineage (GTDB taxonomy): Bacteria > Pseudomonadota > Gammaproteobacteria > Xanthomonadales > Rhodanobacteraceae > Rudaea. The sequence continues at coordinate 98,324 of CAVYAZ010000017.1, read as the reverse complement.
TGCCCAAGTTCGAGTCGCGCATCCTGCAGCACACGGCGCAGCGGCGCTGCCTCGGACAGGCGTTCGCGCATGAGCGCGACGACGGCATCGTAAAAGTCGTAGCGCCGCCGCCTGGATGGTTGCAGCAACATCACGCTGCCGACATGCATCGGCGTGCCGGCTGCTTCCAGATACAGGAAGCCGGCATCGAGGCCACTGAGCGGACGCGGACGTTTCGGCACGGCAATTAGAGTTTACTGATCTACGGCGACTATATGCCGATTTGGCGCCAGCGACGTTGTGCGTTGCGGTGGCTATGCAAAGGTCTTCTTGAGGAACGGGACGCCGGGTGCCGACCCGATCGCGATGCCCTTAGGCCCCTCCCCCTTGATGGGGGAGGGGTTGGGGAGAGGGTGGAATCGAAAGCAGCGGCGTCTTCGACGCCGATCCCCTCTCCCGCCGCGCTGCGCGCGTCGACCTCTCCCACAAGGGGAGAGGTAGGTTGTGCGAACGCAGCGGGTTTGTTGAGGAACGGAACGCCGGATGTCGAGATCAGCCCGTGTTTTGCAACCCCTGCGACACGCCATTGACCGTCGTCACCAGCGCGTGGAACAACGCGTCGTCGCTGTTGCCGCTCGCGCGCCAGCGCGACAGCAGGTCGATCTGCAGCAGGCTCATCGGATCGACATAGGGATTGCGCAGGCGGATCGACAATGCCAGGCGCGGGTCCTGCTCGAGCAGGCTGGAGGTCTGCTTCAGGCGCAGGATCCAGTGCTGCGTGCGTTCGAACTCGGCCGCGATCATCGGGAAGAATCGGCCGTGCAGCGGACCGGCGAGCTGCGAGAACAGCGAGGCGATGGACAGATCGCTTTTCGCCATGACCATCTCGATGTCGTCGAGCAGCGTGCGGAAGAACGGCCACTCGTGCGCCATTGCGCGCAGCACATCCTCGCCGGCTTCGGCCGCCGCGCGTTCGAGCGCGCTGCCGACGCCATACCAGCCGGTCAGCGTTGCGCGGCTCTGGCTCCAGGCGAAAACCCACGGGATTGCGCGCAGGCTGGCGATGCCGCCGGTTCCACGCCGCGCCGGGCGCGAGCCGAGCGTCATGCGTTCGATGACATCGATCGGCGTGGCGAGGCGGAAGTAGTCGACGAAACCTTCGGTATCGAGCAATTCGCGATAGACCCGCGCTCCATGAGCCGCGGCAATGTCGACCGCGGCGCGCCAGGCGGCTTCGCGCGGTTCCGGCGCGCGCGGACGCGCGCTGGCGACGAGCACGGCGCCGACGGTCTGTTCGAGCGAACGCAACGCGAGCGAGCGGATGCCGTACTTGCGGTGGATGACTTCGCCCTGCTCGGTGATGCGCAGCCGGCCGTCGACCGAGCCGCGAGGCGAAGCGATGATCGCGCGGGTGGTCTTGCCGCCACCGCGGCTGACCGTGCCGCCGCGTCCGTGGAAGAACACGATGCGGATGCCGGCGTCGTGGGCGACCTCGAGCACTTCGACCTGCACGCGTTGCAGCGCCCAGCGCGAGGCGACGATGCCGCCGTCCTTGCTGCTGTCGGAATAGCCGAGCATGACCATCTGCTGATCGCCGCGCGCGCGCAAATGCTGGCGGTAGGCCGGATCGGCGAGCAGCGCCGACAAGGTCTGTGGCGCCAGGCGCAGGTCCTCTACCGTTTCGAACAGCGGGGCGATGTCGAGCGGCACGTTGCCGGCGGCGTCGATGAAGCCCGCGCGCCGCGCCAGCGCGAGCACGCCGAGCACGTCGGCCGCGCTGCGCGCCATGCTGATGATGTACGCACCGGTTGCATCGCCGCCATAGCTGTCGCGCGCGAAGGCGAGCTGGTCGAAAACGGCGTCGAGCGCGATCCCGACAGCGTCGGCTGGCGCCGGCAATTCGAGGTCGCCCGATGCGTACGGCCGCAAGGTGCCGGCCTGCGCGTCGACATCGCGCTCGTCCCATTGCCCGTCATCGAGCGCAACGGCCAGCGCCTGCGCGTGCACGCGCGAATCCTGACGCACATCCATCCGCGCCATGTGAAAGCCGAACGTGCGCGCGCGCCACAGCAGGCGGCGCACGGCGAACCAGCCTGCGTGCATGCCCTTGTGCGTCGTCAGACTGCGGGCGATGAGCTCGATGTCACCGATAAAATCGCGCGCATGCGCATACGCGGCGTCCTTCTCGGCGACCGTAGCGCGCAGGCGTGCGCGCATCAGGGTCAGCAGTACGCGGTAAGGCATGTCGCCGTAACGCGGATTCACGGCGGCGGCAGCGGCCGGCAGCAGGCGGCTGTACTCGGCAATGCGCTCGAAGACGGCGGAATCGATTTCGACGTGGTCGCGCGTCTGGCTCAGGGCGCGCGCGAGAACGGCGGTCTCCTGCTCGTAGCGCTCGATGATCAGCCCGCGCTGCCTGCGCAAGGTTGCGCCGATCGTGTCGGCATTGACGTTCGGATTGCCATCCATGTCGCCGCCGACCCAGGAGCCGAAACGCACGAGCGTCGGCAATTCCGGGCAGTCGCCGTAGACGGCGCGCATGGCGCTTTCGAACACTTCATAGAACACCGGGATCACGCGGTACAACGGATCGCCGACGTAGAAACCAAGGTGTTCGAATTCATCCTGCACGCGCGGGCGCAGATGCGAGGTTTCGGCGGTCTGCCAGCCGGTCGTCAGCGCCATGCGCAGACGCGCAAGATCTGCCGCGCGTTCGCCCGGCGTGAGCTGCCCGTCCAGATCGTCGACCAGGCATTTGACGATGATCTGTTCCTTCTCGAGCAGCGTGCGCCGGATTGCTTCGGTCGGATGAGCGGTGAAGACCGGCTCGACGTCCGTGCGTTCGAGCCACGCCGTCAGTTCGGGCAAGCCGACGCCGGAGTCGCGCAAGCGCAGCAGCGCGTCGTGCAATCCATCCGGCTGCGGCGTCGCGCGCGCGCGCTCGTACTCGCGCCGGCGGCGGATGCGATGCACACGCTCGGCGATGTTGACGACGCGAAAATACGTTGCGAACGCGCGGGTCAGTCGATCGGCAAATGCCGGACCCGTGCCGGCGAGTTCCTGCGCCAGTTCCGTCGGCGGCGCCCCGGTCGCGCGCAGGCGGATTGCGGTCGTGCGCAGGCGTTCGACCGTGTCGAGAAAGTCGATGCCGTGCTGCTCGGCCAGCATGTCGCCGACAATCCGGCCGAGACGGCTCACGTCGTCGCGCAGGGCGCTGTCGTTCGGGAGGAAATCGATGTCTCGGTGCTTGTTCACTTGATCGCCCACACTCCGGGACTATATTTCGGTGAACGTCGGTGATTGTCCGTCATTTTCTTGCATCTGCTCAAACTTATCTGGCCGTTCCGGCCCGGTAAATGGGCTGAGTTCGACCAGCTGAAACCAGGCCCTTCGAACCCGGCACTGTGCCACGGAATGCTGCGTCGCACAATCGACATCTGGGGCTGTCGGACGCTATCTCGCCGCCTCGTAACGAGGCATCTATCTCTTCATCCGGAATAAGCGATATAATGCCCGTCCCTCGCCTCCGCCGAGGGGCGCTGCATTCTCGCGCATGAATCCGCAACCGGCTGCTTACGCGGTCGTCTTGTCGAAACATGATCGGGGAGACGCTCGGCGGACTCCGCTTTAACGCAAGGGCGCCCAGTAGAGAGCCTGCACAACCGCGTGCCCAGGACTCTTCAACCAACTGGAGAAACGCCAATGAATGCCGTAGTCAAACCGACCGCCGCGAAAGATGATTTCAAGGTAGCCGACCTGTCGCTTGCCGACTGGGGTCGCAAGGAAATCGACATCGCCGAGCACGAGATGCCGGGCCTGATGTCGATCCGCAAGAAGCACGCCGCCGCCAAGCCGCTCAACGGCGTGCGCGTGACCGGATCGCTGCACATGACGATCCAGACCGCCGTGCTGATCGAAACGCTGAAGGACATCGGCGCCGACGTGCGCTGGGCCTCGTGCAACATCTTCTCGACCCAGGACCATGCCGCCGCCGCGATCGCCAAGTCCGGCACGCCGGTGTTCGCGTGGAAGGGCGAGACGCTCGAAGAGTACTGGGATTGCACGCTCGATGCCGTCACGTTCCCCGGCGCAGGTACCGACAAGTTCAGGGGTCCGCAGCTTGTCGTCGACGACGGCGGCGACGTCACGCTGCTGATCCACAAGGGCTACGAACTCGAGCAGGGCGACAAGTGGGTCGACTCGGCTTCGTCCTCGCACGAAGAACAGGTGATCAAGAACCTGCTCAAGCGCGTCGCGAAAGAGCGTCCTGGTTTCTGGACCACGGTCGTCAAGGACTGGAAGGGCGTCTCGGAAGAGACGACGACCGGCGTGCACCGCCTTTACCAGATGATGGAAGCCGGCAAGCTGCTGGTTCCGGCGATCAACGTCAATGACTCGGTGACCAAGTCGAAGTTCGACAACCTCTACGGCTGCCGCGAGTCGCTGGCCGATGGCCTGAAGCGCGCGATGGACGTCATGCTCGCCGGCAAGGTTGCGGTCGTTTGCGGCTACGGCGACGTCGGCAAGGGCTCCGCGCACAGCCTGCGCGCCTACGGTGCGCGCGTCGTCGTGACCGAAATCGATCCGATCAACGCGCTGCAGGCAGCAATGGAAGGCTTCGAGGTCAACACGGTCGAAAGCACGCTGGGCCGCGGCGACATCTACGTCACGACGACCGGCAACAAGGACGTGCTGACGCTCGATCACCTGAAGTCGATGAAGGACCAGGCCATCGTCTGCAACATCGGCCACTTCGACAACGAGATCCAGGTCGACGCGCTCAAGACGCACGCCGGCATCAAGCACATCAACATCAAGCCGCAGGTGGACAAGTATACGTTTGCCAATGGCAACTCGATCTTCCTTCTTGCCGAAGGCCGCCTCGTCAATCTCGGCTGCGCCACCGGCCACCCGAGCTTCGTCATGTCGAACTCGTTCTCGAACCAGACGCTCGCCCAGATCGACCTGTGGGCGAACAAGGACACGTACGAGAAGACCGTTTATCGCCTGCCGAAGAAGCTCGACGAGGAAGTCGCGCGCCTGCACCTGGAGAAGATCGGCGTGAAGCTGACCCGCCTCACCGCCGAGCAGGCGGCGTACCTCGGTGTCGATGTCGATGGGCCGTACAAGGCTGAGCACTACCGGTACTAAGCAATTCTGCGGGCGCGGAAACGCGCCCGCTTTCTTTCCGGACTTTAGTCTTTTCCGATGGCGCCCATGATTCCGATCAGCCTCGAATTCTTCCCGCCCAAGACCGACGAGCAGAAGGCCACGCTCGACGCCGCAGTGCCGAAGTTGAAGACTCTGGCACCCGAATACGTCAGCGTCACGTTCGGCGCCGGCGGCTCGACGTTGTCATACACCCCGGAAACGGTGCGGCACCTGCGCGACGAGCACGGTTTCGACACTGCTCCGCATCTTTCTTGCATGGGCGGCACGCGCGATGAAATCCGCGCGCTGCTCGAACGGTACAAGGCAATGGGCTGCAAGCGCATCGTCGCGCTGCGCGGCGACCTGCCATCGGGCATGGCGACCTACGGCGACTTTCGCTACGCCAGCGAACTGGTCGAATTCATTCGCAAGGAATCCGACGGATTCTTCCACATCGAAGTCGCCTGCTATCCGGAAATGCACCCGCAAGCCGGCGATGCGCAATCCGATCTGCAGAACTTCATCACCAAGGTCAAGGCCGGCGCGAACGGCGCGATCACCCAGTACTTCTACAATCCGGATGCCTACTTCCACTTCGTCGACGACGCGCGCAAGCACGGGGTGACGGTGCCGATCGTGCCTGGCGTCATGCCGATTGCTCAGTATTCGCAGCTGCGCCGGTTCTCCGACATGTGCGGCGCGGAGATTCCGCGCTGGATCGCCAAGCGCCTCGAGGCATTCCGCGACGACGCGGATGCGATCCGCGAGTTCGGCGCCGATGTCGTCGCCGACCTGTGCCGCAAGCTGATTGCCGGCGGCGCCCCGGGAATCCACTTCTATACGCTGAATCGCGCACGCGCGACCCTGGCAGTCTGGCAGCGCCTGAACGGCTAGTCGGTTGTAAGGATCGATTCGTTCTCGCAACGACTTGCCCCCTTCCGGCTGCCGCCACCTTCCCCCGCAAGCGGGGGAAGGATTCTTGCTTTCCGCTCTGTGCTTTTCCTTCCCCTGCAAAGCGGGGGAAGGTGCCGAAGGCGGATGGGGGCGCACCGTGCGGCGACCTTACAGTTCGCTACCAACTGGATCGTTACAGTCCACTACTAAATTGACCTCGTAAAAAGCTGACGCGACAACTTTCGGCATCTTCCCAACGCCGTAGCGGACCGCTACGCTGCGCATCCTACTTCGCGAGCCCGACTCATGGCCCAGCAATATCCGCAATACATCTGGCACAACGGCGCGATCAAGCCGTGGGCCGAGGCCACGACGCACGTCATGGCGCACGCGCTGCACTACGGGTCATCGGTGTTCGAAGGCATCCGCAGTTACGCCACGCCGAACGGCCAGGCGATCTTCCGCCTGACCGATCACCTGAAGCGCCTGTATCATTCTGCAAAAATATACGACATGCCGATCCCGTACACGCTGGAGGAGCTTTCTCTGGCAGCACGTGACGTGATCAAGGCCAACAAGCTCGACCGCGCCTATCTGCGGCCGGTTGCGTTCCGCGGCCTCGGCGGGTTCGGCCTGTCCGCCGACACGCCGACCGATGTCGCGGTCGCCGCCTGGGAGATGGGTCCGTACCTCGGCGAAGGCGTGCTCGAAGCCGGCATCGACGCGTGCGTGTCGAGCTGGCAACGTTTTGCGCCGAACACGATCCCGGCCGGCGCGAAGGCCGGCGGCAACTATCTGTCCGGCCAGCTGGTCGCGCGTGAAGCGCGGCGCCTGGGCTTCGGCGAGGGCATCGCTCTGGCCTCGACCGGTCTGCTCAGCGAAGGCGCCGGCGAAAATCTGTTCCTGGCTTTCGACGGCGTGCTGCACACCACGCCGATCAGCGCCGCGCTGCTCAACGGCATTACGCGCAACACGATCATCCTGCTGGCGCGCGACGCCGGCATCGAAGTCGTCGAGCGCGACATTCCACGCGAATACCTGTACCTGTGCGACGAGCTTTTCATGTGCGGCACGGCTGCCGAGATCACGCCGATCCGCTCTGTCGACGGCAAGCCGGTCGGCACGGGCAAGCCAGGGCCGTTGACTGGAAAAATGCAGAAGTTGTTTTTTGGACTCTTTGACGGCACCACGGCGGACAAGCGCGGGTGGCTGGAGATGGTTTGACTTTGTAGCCCCTCCCCCTTGATGGGGGAGGGGTTGGGGAGAGGGTGACGCCGACGACGTCGGCGGCTTCGCCGCCATCCCCTCTCCCGCCGCGCTGCGCGCGTCGACCTCTCCCACAAGGGGAGAGGTAAAGCACAGTCAGCCCCTGATCCGAAAATCCAGCGTCGCCGTCGCCCCGCCCTGTGGGCGCGGCGCCAGTGACACGCGCCAGTCGTACAGTTCGCACAGGCGGCGCACGATCGCCAGGCCGAGGCCAGCGCCCTTGCTGCCGGCGGAGTTCTGGCCGCGCACGCCGCGCTCGAAAAGTTTCTCCGCGTCTTCGGGCTTGATGCCCGGGCCCGAATCCTCGATCGTCACCTTGCCGCGGCCGGCGCCGACCGTGATGATGACCTCGCCCTTCGGCGTGTACTTGAACGCGTTGCCGATCAGGTTGCCGAGCGCGACCGCGACGACCGAAGACGGCGCCACGACCTCGACCGGCTGCATGACCTCGACGCGCACGTCGACCGGCTTGCGGCCGAGGTGCGAGCGATAGACCTCGATGACCTGATCGACGATTTTGGCGACATCGGTCGTCTCGCCGTCGACCGGCGCGGAACGCTCGCTGCGCGACAGCAGCAGCAGCGCATTGGTCAATTCGGTCGACTGCTTGGCCGCCCGGTCGATGCGCATCAGGCGGTCGCGCAGCTTGTCGGTGATCGCCTCGGACGACAGTAGCAGCTCGGTCGTGCTCGAGATCACCGCAAGCGGCGTGCGCAGCTCGTGACTGACGTCGGCGTTGAACTCGCGGTCGCGCTCGACCAGCGCGGTGAGCCTGTCGTAATAGCCGTCGAGCGCAGCCGCGACCTGCCCGACTTCGTCGTTGGCGAAATGCGGCGCCAGATGCTCGGGTTTGCCGCTCTGGCGCATCTCGGTGATGCGCTCGGCCAGATGCGCAACCGGGCTCATGACCCGGCGTGACAACCAGCGACCGATGACCAGCGACAGGATCGCAAACGCCAGCACCGCGAAAGCGAGGCCGGTCAGCAGTTGCCGCTCGTTCAACTTCTGCGTGCTGATGTCCAGGCGCATGAACGCCCAATAATCTGCATCCTTGTACACGGCCAGCTTGTACGGCCGCATCTTGCCTTCGCTGCCGAGTTCCTCGATGTCGTAGACGCCGGTCTCGTCGTACTTCTGCCGCGAGAACGGCACGTTCGCGAAGAACGCTGGGCCCTTGATATCGATGTCGTAGCTGCTGAGCTTGTACGGCGCGTTCGGATCCGGATTTTCGCGCTTGAAGTCGACGAAGTTCTTGACCTCGCGCGCCAGCGTATTGTTGATCAGCTGGTCTTCGAGCCGCGCGCGCATGTACAGCGTCGCGATCGCGAACAGCGCGGTCAGCGCAAACCCGAACAGGGCGAACGAAATGATGATGCGGCTGCGCAGGCGGCGACGATATTGGATGCGTGCCATCTAGTGGTCCGTCGTGCGCCGTGTGCGATTGGATTGCGCACTGCAAGCCGCAAACCCTGCGTTGCCCTTCCCCATCGATCGAACCTTATGCCGGTTTCAACGCGGCGATGATTACATGATCGCGGCGTCGGGATCGACCATGCGATAGCCGATGCCGTGGCGGGTCTGGATCAGCGGCTTGTCGAATGGCTTGTCGATCGCGGCGCGCAGGCCGTGGATATGCACGCGCAGCGAGTCGCTGTCCGGCAGTTCCTCGCCCCACACGCGCGTTTCCAGGTCCTGGCGCGTAACCACGGACGGACTGGATTCCATCAGATGCTGCAGCAACTTCAGTCCGATCGGATTGAGCTGGATCGACTTGCCGCCACGGGTGACGACCAGCGTGTCGAGGTTGTAGTTGAGGTCGGCCAATTGCAAAATGCGGCTTTGTACACCTTTGCCACGGCGCGCGAGAACCTGCAGGCGTGCTTCGAGTTCCTGCAGCGCAAACGGCTTGACCATGTAGTCGTCGGCGCCGGAGTCGAAGCCGTTGAGCTTCTGGTCGAGCGCGTCGCGCGCGGTCAGCATCAGCACCGGCGTCTGCCGGCGCGCGTCCTGCCGCAGCTTGCGGCACAACTCCAGGCCATCCATGCCGGGCAGGGTCAGGTCGAGCACGATCGCGTCGAAGTCGTGGACCACCGCAAGGTGAAGGCCGGTCACGCCGTCGCCGGCGAAGTCCACGACGTGGCCCTTTTCCTCGAGGTAGTCGCCTATGTTCGCGGCGATATCGCTGTTGTCTTCGATGACGAGAATTCGCATGGGCAAAAGGATACTCGTGCGGCGATGGAAATGCTTGATCGCGATTCGGCCTCCAAGTTCCCGGATCCGGCCGCTGGCGGTCGAGCAAATTTGAAGGTATCGCGACGCCTGCGAGCGGCGTCAGCTGTTTCGCGGTCCGCGTCTGGGCGGTTCGGCGCGGATAAAACTCGAGGCAATAAAAAGGCCCAAGGAGGTGTCATTGGGGGAACACACCTCGCTTGGGCCTAAAGCTACTGCCCCGATTACCGTAATCTGCCTGTCACCTGACCTGACCTTAGGAGTGTCGAGCAGAACTTACAGTGGGATGGATACTAGGGATGGTGCGATTAAATTCCTGTTAAGGCACGGGCGAGCTTTCGTTAAGACTCACACCACATGCGAAGTGGCTGAAAACTCGCCGATTTGCGCCCTGCGGGCCATCGTTACCGCTGTGCGTCGTCCCCCGCCATATGGCGGCAGATATGCGACCCGATGATTTCGCGACAAGACTTGGTACCGGACGAGGCATTAGGGGTGAAGGCGAAGGTCTGTGTGTAGCGCTGATCGGGATCGACCGGCGTGGCAAAACGCCACTGCTTGAGCGCCGCGATCGCCGTGCGGTCGAAGACATTTTCCGGCGTCGATTCGAGCACGCTCACGTCGGTGACGCTGCCGTCGGCCGCCAAGCCAAACTGCAAAGCGACCTTGCCGGTGATGCCGCTAATTTTTTCACGCGAGGGATATTCGGGCTTCACACGCTGCAATGGGATCGGCATGGCAACCGCCGAAATTTTGGCAACCTCGGGGGTCGCGCCAGCCGGCGGCGCGAGATTCGCGTTCGACGACTCGGTCACGGCAGCCGGTTCCGGCACGATCGGCAGGGGCGAGAGGGATTCGCGGATATTGCTTACGCGCGGTGGCGCAAACGCGACCGATGCGATGCCGATGCGTGGGCGCGAGGGCGACTGCACGACGACGACACTGTCAGCCGCAGGGCTCTCGTCCGCAGCGCTGGTGAGTGCCGGAGCCGATGCAGCCGCTGCGGGGACGACTGCCGGGGCAACTGTCGGAGCAGAGTTCAGCAAAGCCGCGTTGCCAGTGATCGCGGCCGTGCTGGCGACCGGGACGCGCAACAATGTAGTGGCCAGCGATGGCAGCCCGTGCAGCCGCAGCACCGCCAGCAGCGACGCTGTGAGCACCAGCGCGACCGGCCAACCGCCCGTACGCGGCAGCGTGTCGTGCATCGCCGCTTGCACGCCGACGATGCGACGAATGCGGGTCAGCAGCACACCGCCGCTTGCCGCCAGCGCCGGAGCGGCCACGATCGTGTCCAGACGCAGTTCTTCCAGATCGGCCAGGGCGCTGGCATAGACGACCGGACTGCCTTCGGCAAGCGCCAGCACCAGATCGTCGCAGCAGCTTTCACGCGCCTCGCGCACATCGCGCGAAATCCAGTGCACGATCGGGTGATAGAACAGGATCGTCTCGATCACGACCTGCAGCACGTTCGCCAGGTAATCCCAACGCCGCACATGGCCGAGTTCGTGCGCAATGATCAGTTCGATCTGCTGCGGAGTGAAACCGCTGAGCATGCTGATCGGCAACAGGATCGTCGGACGCAACCAGCCGACCAGCATCGGCGTGTCGATGCCCAGTGAGCCGAGCAGGCGCACCGGACGGCGGATGCCGAAGCGGGCGCGCAACCGCGCCAGGACTGTCGCGCAATCGGCCAGCGGTATCGTCGCGTTGCGGACCAGCCAGGCCAGGCGACGCCACTGCGTGAACGCGCGGATGGCAATCGCGCTCGCGCCCACGAACCATATTGCTACCAGCCAGGGCAACCATGACTCGAGCACGGTGCCGCCCCCGCCACTGACGACTTGCGAACCGATATCGGTCCCGGCCGCGTCGATCGACGGCAGAGCCGCGGCCGCGGCCGGGGCAAGCGCCGCCGGGGGCCACAGATAGACGAATGTCACGAGCGGACACAGCAACATTGCCGAGAGAGTCAGCATGCCGAGGCGATAGCGCGCGCCCACGCCATGGCATAGCGGCCGAAGCACGCGATAGGCCAGGCCCAGCACGGCGCCCTGCCAGAGGAAATGCAGCAGCGACAAGCCAACAGCATCGACCCAGGCCAGCAGGGTTTGCGTCGAGATCGGCATCATGGCTATGACTCCCCTGTATCCATCCTCTTCAACAGCGCGCGTATTTCCTTGAGTTCCTCGCGCGACGCACTGGGTTGACTGCCTAGCGCCTGCAGCACCAGTTGCGACGGCGAGCCGTTGAACAAGCGCTCGACCATGTCGGCGACGTAGCGCTTCTGCGTGCGCTGCTTGGTGATCGCCGCGCGATAGACGTGGGCGCGCTGGGAGTCGTCGCGTTCGACGATCCCCTTGGCATGCATGATCTGCATCAGCTTGAGCGCGGTCGTATAGCCCGCGCCGTCGTCTCCGTAGAGAGTCTCGTGCACTTCACGAACGGTCGAAGCGCCGCGTTCCCACAAGACGTGCAAAATGTCGAGTTCGGCCTTGGTCGGCCAGGCGGCTTCGTTGCTGCGACGCGGAGTCATCGGTGGAATCTCCTGTTGCTCGCGGATAACGCGGCGGCGATCCGGTTCATCGTGCTCCGGGCTCCGCCGCCGTGCAAGTGGCAATCGCGCCCGCGGACGGTCAGCCGCCACCCCTGTTCTTGTTGACGCGGCTCTTGTCCAGGTCGGAGTGCGTCTTCATGGCATCCGCGCGCTGCGCCTCAATCTCGCCGTACGTGCGGCAGGTCTTTACCGGCAGGTGCGACCCGACCGGCGCGCGACTTTCGCAGATCAGGCGATTGCTGTCGTTGTGCTTGAGTATGGCGTTCACTTCTTCCTGCGCGTTGACCAGCGCGATCTTGTCGGAAGAATTGAGGTCATTCTGGTTCGCATGCTTCTCGAGCAGCGCGTGCATCGAGTTCAGGCGCGCTTCGATTTTGCTCTTGTCGTCGGCTTTCAGGAATTCGTAGCGACCGCCCTGGCGCATGCCGGCGCGAATTTCCGTGGCCTCCTGATCGAACCCGGCAAGGCTCTGGGCGACCAGCGGCTTCTCGACGACTTGCTCGTCCGCATACGCAGCGGCACTGAGGAACAGACAGGCAATTCCACACAACAATTTCGACATGATCAACTTCCTTCTGGAAAATACTGAAAAAATCCAATGCGTCGAATCCGGCTCATTCCGTTTTCGACCCCTGTACCCGAGCGACGAACGAGGACGCCATGCGGGCAACCGCGGAGCGCGACCCGCATCATACGTAAGTTATCGTACGTAAACCATCGCAGGCCGTCAACGCAGGCCCGGCCCAACTTCGACGGCGAAAAACCGGGGCTTCGAAGCGCGCGACGGGCCGCGCAGAATAGAGGCAAGCTCGCTGGAAGAAGACCGAGCGGATCACAGTTCCAGGCCCGCCCCCCGGCGGCGCCACGTCAGGCTACACCCGGACTGTCTTGGCCCTCCGGTCCAGCCGCGTCCTTCACAAAAAAATACGCTCGCCGATTCAAGTCTGACGCTTGCGGCGCCGGACGCGGCGCTCGAGGTATTCGATGATCGCGCCGGCGACATCGACTCCGCTCGCCGACTCGATGCCTTCGAGTCCCGGCGAGGAGTTCACCTCCAGCACCAGCGGCCCGCGCCGCGACCGCAGCAGGTCGACGCCGGCGATGTTCAATCCCATCGTTCGCGCCGCGCGCAACGCGACGTCGACCTCCTTGGCGCTCAGGTCCGTCCCGCTGGCCGATCCGCCGCGATGCAGGTTCGAGCGGAATTCGCCTTCGCGCGCCTGCCGGCGGATCGCCGCAACGACCTTGCCGCCGACGACGAAGCAGCGGATATCGGCACCCTTGGACTCACCGATGAACTCCTGCACGAGGAACGTCGCATACAGACCGCGGAAGGCCTCGATCACGCTCTGCGAGACCGCCTTCTTGTCCGCCAGCAGCACACCTTGCCCCTGCGCGCCTTCGTTCAACTTGATCACATGCGGCGGATCGCCGAGCATCGCCAGCAGATCGGCGGTGTCGTCGGGGTTGTCGCCGAACACGGTGGCCGGAAGCCCGATCTTTTCGCGGGCCAGCAGCTGCAGGCAGCGCAGCTTGTCGCGGGCGCGCAGGATCGCATCGGACGAGTTCGGCGTGTACACACCCATGCTCTCGAACTGCCGCAGCACGGCGGTGCCGTAGAACGTAATCGACGCGCCGACGCGCGGTATCACGGCGTCGTAATTCGTGGCCGGTTTGCCCTTGTAGTGCATCGCGAAATCACCCGGCGCGATGCGCATGTAGCAACGCAGGGGATCGAGCACGCGCGCGCGATGTCCGCGCGCGCGCGCGGCCTCGGCCAGGCGCACCGTGGAATACAGCTTGGCATTGCGCGAAAGGATCGCGATCTTCATTTCGGCCCCTTGTGTCGGCGTCGTGTGGGTCGACCACAGCGGTATGCCGATGCACTATCGACGAGAAAGCGGCTCCGGAGCGCATCGCGGCCCAGCAGCAGCGGAAACAGCATATGCAGACGGCTTGTCAGATTCATTTCCGATTCCCAGCGCTGCCCGGCCAGTTCGAACTCGGTGCGGATGAACCAGCGCATTGTCACATGTCCACCGGAATCGGAAACCACGCGCCGGTCGGCGACCGGGGCGACGCAATGCACGGGCGGCGAGCCACGGCGACCGGTCAGGACCGCAAAGCGCAGCCACGGACGGCCATCCTGTTCGAATTCATCGAGCGATTCGACATGAAGCGACGAGGTGCGCGCGCCGCTGTCGACCTTGGCCTTGATCGCGGCAATGCCGAACTGCGGCAGCGCGAGCCATTCGCGCCAGCCAAGGACGATCGGTTCGTTGTCCACCATGAGCTCTCGGCAACGTAGTTGGGGTTCCGCGACGCGAGCAGGAAGCAGCTTTGAAGGGCTCTACAGTCGACGGGGCAATGCCTTGCGGCAGCAGAAGACCAGGGTTTTGGGGGCATACACGACGCTGGCGAGAACGAAACGATCAGGCTTTTCCATAAGCACCATGCAAACAGGCCAGCGGCATCGAGCGGGTGAAGGGAATCGAACCCTCGTCAGTAGCTTGGGAAGCTACAGCTCTGCCATTGAGCTACACCCGCGTTCGGACGAACCGGATTAATGTACGGGTTTGGCGCGGCTGGGGCAACGTGGCCGGCGATGTGGCCCGCACGTTGACGAAACCGGGCGATCGGCCAACACTGCATTCGTAACTGCCTGACATTCCGCCTGCTTTGAAGCGGAAGGTCGCGGTTCAGCTTGCTTGCGCTTAGATATGCTGGCATAGAGGTAATCGGACCGGGGAACCGAGCATCAACTCAACGTCCAGAACCTGATTCTTCCCCAGGGATTTTCCCCTGTTGCGTGACGCAAAGGAGCGTTCGCCATGTTCAAGTCATTCCGCTTCGCACTGCTTATGGCCGGCGCATTGTTCGCGCTCGGCGCGGTTGCGCAGCCGGCGCCGGACCAGCAATCCGGCGATCAGCCCGATCCGCCGTCGCGCGTGGCGCGCCTGGCCTACATCCGAGGCACCGTGAGTTTCGTCCCGGCCGGAGAGAACGACTGGGTCGAGGCCCAGATCAACCGGCCGCTGATCACCGGCGACAAGTTGTGGACCGACCACGATTCGCGGGCCGAACTCGAGATCGGCCCCGCGGTGTTGCGCCTGGACGGCGAAACAAGTTTCGATTTCCTCAATCTCGACGACCAGACCGCGCAGATCGAACTGACCCAGGGCTCGTTGAACCTGCGCGTGCGCCGGCTGTACGACAATCAGGTCTACGAAATCGACACGCCGACGCTGGCGTTCGTCATCAATCGCGTCGGCGAGTATCGCCTGACGGTGCTGCCGAACGGACAATCGACCGTCGTCAACGTGCTTCAGGGCGGCGGCGATGCGTACGGTGAAGGCGGCGCGCGCGCGCGCCTCGAGGAAGGCCAGTCGGTGACGTTCAACGACTCGGCGCTGCGCGACTACTATACCGATTCGCTTCCGCCCCCGGACAGTTTCGACGCGTTCGTTCGCGAGCGCGACGGGCGCTGGGACCACGCCAAGTCGCGCGCCTACGTGTCCGAGGACGTGATCGGATACCAGGACCTCGACGACAACGGCGACTGGAACGATGTGCCCGAATACGGCCATGTGTGGTACCCGACGACCGTTGCTGTCGGCTGGTCGCCGTATCACAACGGCCATTGGGGCTGGGTCGGCGCGTATGGCTGGACCTGGATCGACGATGCCCCGTGGGGTTTCGCGCCATTCCATTACGGCCGCTGGGCCTACATCGGCAATCGCTGGGGCTGGTGCCCGGGTGTGATCGGCGTGCGCCCGTACTACGCGCCGGCACTGGTCGCGTTCATCGGTGGTGGAGTCAGCGTCGGCGTGGCCATCGGCGGACCGGTCGGCTGGTTCCCGCTCGGGCCGCGCGACGTGTACTTCCCCGGCTATCACGTGAGCCAGCGCTACTTCACCAACGTCAACGTCACGAACACGGTCGTCAACACGACGGTGATCAACAACTATTACGGCAACTATTCGCGTGGCAACGTGAACTACACGCAGATCAACTACGCGAACCGCAACATCAACGGCGCCGTGACCGCGGTGCCGGCGACGGCGTTCGCGAGTGCGCGGCCGGTCGCCGCGTCCGCGATTGCGGTCAATCGCACGACGTTTGCCAATGCGCAGGTGACATCGGTGGCAGCGGTCGCGCCGACGCGCGCGAGCCTCGATGGCGCGGGCGGACGCGCGCGCGCGGCCCCGTCCGCGGCGGTCGTCAACCGCAACATCGTCGCCGCGAGCAAGCCACCGCCGCCGGTCGCCTCGTTCGCCACGCGCGAGGCCGTGCTGCAGAAGAATCCCGGCCAGCCGCTGACGACGAATCAAATGCGCACTCTGCCCGCCGTACAGAACAACGGCGCCGGAGAGCGCGTGGCTGGAGGCGCTGCGCGCAATGCCGACAAGGTCAAGGTCGTTACCAACGCCGGCGTGCCGGCGAGCGCACCGGCGGCGCCGCTGATCGCGCGTCCCGGTGCGGGCAATCCAAATGCGAACGCCAATGCCGAGAAGCGCCGGGCAACCGGTCCGCAAGGCGGCCAGGTGCAGAACGGCAACCCGGCGGTCGACAATGCGGCCGGCCGGGGCGTCACGAACGCTCAAGGTGGACGTGCGGTCAATGGCGGACCGCAGGCCGATCGCGCGGTCACGAATGCCCAAGGCGGCAATGCGCAGGTCGGAAAGCCGACGGGTAACGGACAGCAGAACGAACACCTGCAGTCCAGCCGCTTCGTCAATCCGAACGCTGCCGGCAACAAGGCCGGCAACGCCAACGCAGGCAATGCGGCGGACACGAATGCGCGCGGCAACGCGGCCAACGGCCGTGGCAATCCCAACGGTGAAGGCAAGCAACCGGTGACGACGTCGCAACCGTCCAACAACGCGCGGCAAACCAACAGCGCCGTGACCCAAGGCACGCCGGCGAACGCGGGCCAGGGCAATGCGCCGGCCTACACGCCGGAACGCAAGGTCAATAATGGAAACGGCCAGAACAACGCCGCGCAGGCAAACGGACGCGAGTATCGCGCGCCGCAATCGTCCGCGAACCAGACCAACGGCCAGCCGCAGGACGCGCGCGTGACTTCGATGCCGCAGTCGAGCGTACAGTCCCAGCATAATGTCGAGCAAAAGAGCAGGCAACAGCAGCAACAGGTGCAGCAGCAACAACAACAGGTGCAGCAGCAACAGCAACAAGTCCAGCGCGCTCCGCCGCCACCACCGCAGCAGGTCCAGCGCCCGCCGCCGCCGCAACCGCAAATGCAGCGTCAACCGCCGCCGCAGCCTCAACCACAGCAGGGAAAGAACGACAAGAGCAAGGAGAAGGACAAGGACAAGGACAAGGACAAGAGTGGCGGAGGCGGCCACTGAAGAACCGCTACCTGGCTGACAGCACGCCCGGGACATCCCGGGCGTTGCTTTATCGGCGGCCTGCTTTTTTGACGTTCATGCACGGACCGACGCGGCCTTCAGCGGGGTAAACTAGCGGGATGGTCAAGATTCTCCTCAATGGCGCGCTTCGCGAAGTCGCGACTGACCTCAGCGTCGGCGAGTTGCTCGATGCCGAAGGCTATGCGCAGCGCAAGGTGGCCGTCGAAGTCAATCGCGAAATCGTGCCCAGGAGCCAGCACGCGCAACGTATCCTGAGCGAAGGCGACCGCGTCGAGATCGTCCACGCGATAGGTGGAGGCTGAGCGCTCCGCGCGATGCGTTGACTGCGCGCGCCGGGAGCGGCGCGCGAACAGCGCAGCTGGCCCGCAGGGCGAGCGCCATGGATGGCGCGAGTTACCGCATCGCGCGCGAAGCCGACGAGGAGGCATGGCGACGGCAGGGATGCCGGAGGTAGAGCAACGCAGGAGCAGTTGCCGGATGCCGACTGGAGGTGAGCACCAGGGACGGTTCTTGGCTACGCGCTGCCAAGATGGCGGCCGAAGCTTGGCAACGGCGTCCGCCCGCGAAGCGGGCGCAGCAAGTCTGCGAATCTTTTTACACTTTTACAGAAGCACCCAATGAACGCCCAACCCGCCCCAACTGCGCAACTCTCCGCCGACCCGCTCGTCATCGCCGGCATCGCATACCATTCGCGCCTGCTCACCGGCACCGGCAAGTTCAAGGACCTCGAGGAGACACGCCGCGCAACCGAAGCCGCCGGCGCGCAAATCGTGACGGTGGCGATCCGGCGCAGCAATATCGGCCAGGATCCCGGCCAGCCGAACCTGCTCGATGTGCTGCCGCCGAGCCGCTACACGATCCTGCCGAACACCGCCGGCTGCTACAACGCCGAGGACGCCGTGCGCACGTGCCGCCTCGCGCGCGAGCTGCTGGAAGGGCGCAATCTCGTGAAGCTCGAGGTTCTTGGCGATCCGAAGACGCTGTTCCCGGACGTCGTGCAGACGCTTGCGCGCCGCCGAAACACTGGTCGCTGAAGGTTTCGCCGTGATGGTCTACACCAGCGACGATCCGATCCTGGCGCGGCGCCTGGAGGAAATCGGCTGCGTCGCGGTCATGCCACTGGCCGCGCCGATCGGCTCGGGCCTGGGCATCCAGAATCGCTGGAACATCCTGGAAATTGTGGAAAATGCGAAAGTCCCGGTGCTGGTCGATGCCGGCGTCGGCACCGCGTCGGATGCGGCGATCGCGATGGAGCTCGGCTGCGACGGCGTGCTGATGAACACGGCGATTGCCGGAGCGCGCGATCCGGTGCTGATGGCCAGCGCGATGCGCAAGGCGGTCGAGGCCGGGCGCGAGGCATTCCTGGCCGGGCGCATTCCGCGCAAGCGCTATGCGTCCGCATCGAGTCCGATCGACGGCACGGTCGGATGATGCGAAGCCGATGACGTCGCAAGGCACCCCTGATTCCGGTTCACCTTCCCGCAGCCGGAAGAGGGCGACGAGCGTCATGCGCCACATCCGCAGTTTCGTGTTGCGCCAGGGGCGCATGACGCCGGCGCAGCAGCGCGCGTTCGTCGAGCACTGGACGCGTTACGGGCTCGATCCGCAGAGCGGCGCGCCCGATCATGGGCCAGTGTGTTCGGCCGCGTCGCGCCGCTGATCCTCGAGATCGGTTTCGGCAACGGTGAGCAGCTGCTGTGGTCGAGCCTGCACGAACCGGAGTGCGACTTCCTCGGCATCGAAGTGCACCGCCCGGGTGTCGGCCGCCTGATGAATGCGCTGGCCGCCAACAATGTGAACAATGTTCGATTGTATAACCACGATGCGGTGGCCGTGCTCGAGCGATGCGTTGCTCCGTCGAGCCTGGCCGGCGTCCGCATTTACTTCCCCGATCCGTGGCCGAAGCAGCGCCAGCAGAAACGTCGCCTGATCCAGCCCGACTTCGTCGACCGTCTGGCAACGCGCGTCGCGCCCCAAGGGCGTATTGCATTTGGCGACCGATTGGGCGGACTATGCGGAACAAATGCACGAGGTACTCGATCATGCGCCCGCATGGCGCAACCTGCACGGCACGCAATTCGCGCCGCGTCCGGCGTGGCGCACCGAAACCCGCTTCGAGCGGCGCGGATTGCGGCTCGGCCATGGCGTATGGGATCTGGTCTATGAACGCCGAACCTGACGACCTCGCCAGCGCCCGCTCCAGCGCCGGATAACTATAAAGTCGCCCCGATGAACACCGGCCTGATACTCACCCACGACATGATGCTCGTGCTCGGGCTGGTGACGTTCACCGTGCTGATGCTCGTGCTCGAATGGATCCGCGCGGACCTGATCGCGCTGCTCGTCATCGTCGTGATCGGCATCACCCGACTGATGCCGGTCGAGCAACTGTTCGACGGCTTTGCCGGCAACGCCGTGATCTCGCTGCTCGGCGTCATGATCATGGGCGCGGGCCTGGACCGCACCGGCGTGCTGAACAAGGCGGCGTCGTTCCTGCTGCGTCTGTCCGGCGGCATCGAGACCCGGCTGCAGGTCCTGATCAACGCGATGGTCGGCTCGCTGTCCGCGATCATGCAGAGCCAGGCGCTGGCGACGTTGTTCCTGCCGGTCGCCAGCCGCGTCAGCGCGCGCACCGGCGTGCCGCTCGGCCGCCTGCTGATGCCGATGGCGTTCTGCATCCTGGCCGGCACGAACATGACGATGATCTCGAACTCGCCGCTGATCCTGCTCAACGACCTGATCGCGAGCGCGAACCGCACGCTGCCGCAGGGCGCGCACACGATCGAACCGTTCTCGCTGTTCGCGATTGCGCCGGTCGGCATCCCATTGCTGCTGGTCGGCCTGGGCTATTTCGCGCTGTTCACGCGCCGGCTGCTGCCGCTCGACGAGGAAAGCCAGAATGTCACGCCGGGCCGCACGGAAACCTACTTCGCCGAGACCTATGGCATCGACGGCGAGGTTTTCGAGCTGACGGTGACGGCCGAGAGCCCGCTGGTCGGCATGAGCATCGCCGAGGCCGAGGCATTGCGCGGCGCGCCGCTGATCCTGGCGATCAAGAATGGCGACGAAGTGCGCTTGGCCCCGCCGGCCGACACGATGATCTGGGTCGGTACGATTCTCGGCGCACTCGGCAAGCGCGAGCAGGTCGGCGACTTCGCCAATCTCAACCTGCTGCGCGCGCAGACGCGCCTGCGCAATTTCCGCGACATGTTCAACCCGACCCGTGCCGGCATCGCCGAAGCCGTGATCCCGCCGAACTCGCAGTTCGTCAAGCAGGCGGTCGCCGACCTGCGCCTGCGCAAGCGCTTCGGCATCAGTGTGCTCGCGGTCAATCGCGGCGACGAGATTTTTCGCGAAGACGTGCGCAAGGTCGCGCTGCGCGCGGGCGACACGCTGGTGCTGCATGGCCTATGGCGCGACCTGACTCTCGCCGCCGAGACCCACGACTTCGTCGTCGTGACCGACTACCCGAAGGAAGAGGGCCGCCCGAGCAAGATCTGGCACGCGACATTCTTCTTCGCGCTGGCGATGGGCCTGGGTCTGTTTACCGACCTCAAGCTGTCGGTCGCGATGCTGACCGGCGCCGTCGGCATGCTGCTGGTCGGCGTGCTGAAAATGGAAGAGGCCTACAACGCGATCAACTGGAAGACGATCTTCACCCTCGCCTGCCTGATTCCGCTCGGCTGGGCGATGGATACTACCGGCACCGCCGCGTGGCTCGCTCAGGAAATCCTGCGTTATCTCGGCCAGTGGCCGCAGTGGGCACTTCAGACAGTAATCGCCGTGATGGCGCTGTTTTTCTCGCAGGTCGTCTCGAATGTCGGCGCAACCGTCATGATGGTGCCGATGGCGATCAACATCGCGCTCGCCTCGAACGGCAATCCGGCGGTGTACGCGCTGATCGTCGCGATCTCGACCTCGAACAGCTATGTCATCGCCAGCGCCAATCCGGTCCTGACGATAGTCGCCGGTCCCGGCGGCTATCGAGGACGCGACTTTTTGCGCGTCGGCCTGCCGTTGACCGTGCTGATGCTCATCGCGACGCTGATCAGCGTCAACCTGGTGTTTCGTGCCGCATAGGGCGGTGAAGGTCGGCATATTTTGCCGATTCGGACAGCCGAACTGGCAGGTGACGCAATCGACCTATGACCGGTCGAATAGCGGCGAGCGCTGACCGAAAGCGACCGCTGGGGCCCTTAGAGCAACCGGCGAGGGCTGTTGGCGATGACCTCTTAGCGACTTTTTTACACTCAGTTATCAATTACTTGGGTCGCTTCCGGCACTCGCGGACCCCATACCCGGCACTGCCGGGGTGTACTTTGCGCACGGAACAGTGGCTAACTCGCTGAATTACGGGTAAAGTGCGCGCACTGTGTTTGCCAGGGTCACCGTGAATCGTGACCTGATGCGGTTGATCCAACGATCCGCTACGTCTGTCTTTTCACTTCGCTGCTCCCAAGCAACCCCAGTCTCGACGCAGATGTCCTGCGCACGGGTTAACTTAGATATAAATTGGAGTTTTCGATGTCGGAACGTCAGAACGGTACGGTCAAATGGTTCAACGATGCCAAGGGTTTTGGCTTCATCACCCCAGAGAGCGGCCCGGATTTGTTTGTCCATTTCCGCGCCATCCAGGGTGGTGGCTTCAAGACCTTGCAGGAAGGCCAGCGCGTTAGCTACGTGGCCATCCAGGGTCAGAAGGGCCTGCAGGCTGATCAGGTTCAACTGATCTAACTGTAACCTGCAATGCCGTAATGCGAGCCCCGGGTGGGAACACCCGGGGCTTTTTGTTTTTGGTCGCGCATAGATCAGGGATGGATCAAAGACTTCGACACGAAGCACACGAAGAAGCGCCACGAAGAACACGAAGGAGAACCGAGCGAAACGATCAGCGAAGTGAGTTGGGATCTTTACCGCTGGATCCTTCGGCTCTTCCTTCGTGTTCTTCGTGTTCTTCGATGGACAGGAGTCCGAGTGCCTCGGAGGCCATGCATGGCCGAGAGAGGGCGTTGGTTCAGGCTTGGCGATCGGCCGATCGCGCGTGCCACGCGTTCAGCTGCGCCAAATCGACGAGATCGCGACCCAAGGTGGCGCCTGCCAGAACGCGCGCCGGCGCATCGCGCTCGCCGAAGTCGCTCAACACCGTCAACGCAGCGGAAAAATCCTGGTCGCGCGTGTAGTCGTTGACCGTGACGACAGTGCGCAGGCCGGCCGCCGTCGCCGCCTGCAATCCGGCCGCCGAATCTTCGATCGCCAGGCACTCGCGCGGCGTGAGATCGAGTTGCCCGAGCACGAACTCGTAAACCTGAGGGTCGGGCTTCTTGCGCGGCGCATCTTCCGCCGCGCCGATAACCGAGAACCAATCGAGTGCGCCGGGCGCCAAGGCGTGGGCCAGCAGCGCATCGATATTCGCGCGTGACGTCGTCGTGGCGATCGCCAGCGTGAGTCCCGCCGCGTGAGCCTCGGACAAAAGGCGCGCGACACCGGGCCGCAGCCGCACCGCGCCTTCATCGACCATACGCACGTAGTGCCTGGTCTTTTGCGCATGTAGCGTCCGCGCGAGTGCTTCGTGTTCGGCGGCGGCAATATTTGTCCCTCCGGTTTCCATGAAATGCAGGATGCGTTCGCGGCCGCCGGTGACGCGAAGCAACTCGCCATAGCGCTGCACACCCCAATACCAGTCGAGACCGGCATCGGCGAACGCCAGATTGAACGCGACGCGATGCCCGTCGCGCTCGGTGTCAGCGAGCGTGCCGTCGACGTCGAAGATCAGGGCGCGCAGCATTACTCCCGCCCCTCTCCCAGGGGCAAAGAAGCCTCCTCTTCCCTTCTCCCTCCGGGAGAAGGTGGCGCGAAGCGCCGGATGAGGGTCGGGGCTCGGACCAACGTCGATAGAGGCCCGACCCTCACCCCAACCCCTCTCCCGATAGGAGAGGGGCTAAAGCGTGTCGCTGCCAGCGTCGAGTTCATCCGACAAGTCAGTGATACCGCGCCGCCATCTTCTCCAGCGCCACCGGCTTGATCCTCGACGCCTGCCCGGCGCAGCCAAACGCAACGAAGCGCGCCTTGCAGATGTCCTTCGCCGCGGCGGTCGCGGCCTTGAGCGCCTTGCGCGGATCGAATTCGCTGCGATCGTCGGCGAAACTCTTTCGCATTGCGCCGGTCATCGCCAGGCGGATGTCGGTGTCGATGTTGACCTTGCGCACGCCGCTGCGGATGCCGCGCTGGATCTCCTCGACCGGCACGCCGTAGGTCTCCTTGATGTCGCCGCCGTACTCGCGAATGATCGCGAGCCATTCCTGCGGCACCGAACTCGATCCGTGCATGACCAGGTGCGTGTTCGGAATCTTCGCGTGAATCGCCTGGATCCGATCCATCGCCAGGATGTCGCCGGTCGGCTGGCGCGTGAACTTGTAGGCGCCGTGCGAGGTGCCGATCGCGATCGCGAGTGCGTCGACCTGCGTCTGGTCGACAAAATCCATTGCCTGGTACGGATCGGTCAGCAGCATCGCATGATCGAGCTTGCCTTCCGCGCCCACGCCGTCCTCCTCGCCGGCCATGCCGGTCTCGAGCGAGCCGAGGCAGCCGAGCTCGCCCTCGACCGACACGCCGATGGCATGCGCCATGCGCGTGACAAATTGGGTATTTTCCACATTGTATTCGTAGCTCGCCGGCGTCTTCTGGTCCTCGAGCAGCGAGCCATCCATCATGACCGAGGTGAAGCCCGAGCGCAGCGACTGCTGGCAGACGGACGGCGACGCGCCGTGGTCCTGATGCAGGACGAGCGGGATGTCCGGATTCGCCTCGACCGCCGCGAGCACCATGTGGCGCAGGTACGGTTCGCCGGCGTATTTGCGCGCGCCGGCCGACGCCTGCAGGATCACCGGGCTGTCGGTTTCCTGCGCCGCCTGCATGATCGCGTGGATCTGTTCGAGGTTGTTGACGTTGAATGCCGGCACGCCGTAGCCGTTCTCGGCGGCGTGGTCGAGCAGTTGTCGCAGACTGATGAAAGCCATGGTTCTGCCTCCAGGTGAAATGAGCGAAATCAGGTGGCCGCAGCGACCGAGTCCGGCTCGCGGCGCTCGTGCGCGGCGATCCAGGCCGGCAGCGCCGTCAGCGCGGCGAGCACGTCGCAGCCGAGTTCATCCACCGGCTGGCCCTGGTCGTATCCGTGCGGCAGGCAGACGACCTCGCAGCCGGCGGCACGCGCGGCGGCGACGTCGTTGATCGAGTCGCCGACCATGAGGGCTTCGTGCGGCGCAACGCCAAGCGCCTTGCAAGCCTGCCACAACGGCTCGGGATGCGGCTTGTGCAGCACGACGCGGTCGCCGCCAATCACGATTTGCAGAAACGGCGCGATGGCGAAGCGCGCGAGCACGGTCTCGGCCAGATGCTGCAAGGCGTTCGTGACGACTCCGAGCTTGTATCCGCCGGCGGACAATTCACTCAGACCCTCGAGCGTTCCGGGGAAAATGCGGCCGAGCCTTCCTGCCTGCACGGCGTAATTGCGCGCGTAGCCTTCGAGCAGCGCCTCGACGAGGCGTTCGCGCTCATCGGCCGTCAGCGATTCCTGCGCATCGAGTGCGCGTCGCGACAGTATCCTCGGCCCGTTGCCGATCAGGGTCGCGATACGCGCAGGATCGAGCGCGCGCAGCTTCAGTTCGACGAGCGCGGCGTTCACGGCCGCCGCGATATCCGGCAGCGTGTCGACCAGCGTGCCATCCATGTCGAACAACACAGCGCGAATGCGGGCTTGAGTCATGCGCCACCGTTGCCCGTTTGCGCCACCAGTTCGCGCAGGCAGCGGGCGACATTCGCCGCGGTGAAGCCGAACAGTTCGAACAGCTTGCCGGCCGGCGCCGATTCGCCGAAGCGATCGATGCCGATCACTCGCCCGCTCTCGCCGACAAGGCGGTGCCATGGCGCACTGACGCCGGCTTCAATCGCGACGCGCGGGACGCCACGTGGCAGCACGAATTCGCGATAGTCGGCGGACTGGGCATCGAAAGTCTCCAGCGATGGCACGGATACGACGCGCAATTGTATGCCTTCGGCAGCCAGCGCCTTGCGCGCCTCCGTTGCCAGCGCGACCTCGGATCCGGTTGCGATCGCGACCGCGTCGGGCTTGCCGTCTGGTGCGTCGGCCAGCACGTAGCCGCCGAGAGCGATCATCTGCACCTGATCCGCCGAGCGCGGCTGCGCCTG
The DNA here is from genome assembly GCA_963766595.1 of uncultured Gammaproteobacteria bacterium. Taxonomy (GTDB): domain Bacteria; phylum Pseudomonadota; class Gammaproteobacteria; order Xanthomonadales; family Rhodanobacteraceae; genus Rudaea. The sequence continues at coordinate 72,656 of CAVYAZ010000017.1, read as the reverse complement.
AAGGTTCTGCCTCGACAGTATCAGGCAGGTCGGCCCGTCGTGGCGCTCGACCGCCGCGATCCACGCCGCCATCGTTTCGGTCGCGTCGCACGGACGCAGCACGCGCACGTTCGGAATGAGTCTCAAGCTGGCGACGTGCTCAATCGGCTGATGCGTCGGACCGTCTTCGCCGAGTCCGATCGAATCGTGGGTCAAGACGAAGATCACGCGCAGGCGCATCAGCGCGGCCATGCGGATCGCGTTGCGGCTGTAGTCGGAAAACGTCAGGAACGTGCCGCCATACGGAACATGTCCGCCGTGAAGCGCGATGCCGTTCATGATCGCGCTCATCGCGAATTCGCGTACGCCGTAGTTGATGTGGTTGCCCAAGGCAGGGCCGGAACCATCGTGGCGAACGGGAATCGAGCCTTTGAAGTTGGTCAGGTTCGAGCCGGTCAGGTCGGCCGAGCCACCGAGCAACTCCGGCAGTTTCGGCGCAAGCAGATCGAGCGCATTCTGCGAGGCCTTGCGCGTTGCGATTGTCGGCGACGCCTGCTGGACCGCTGCGAGTTGCTCGCGCGCAAAGGCTTTCCAGTCGACCGGCAGGTCGCCGGCAGTGCGGCGCCTGAACTCGGCCGCAAGCGCCGGATGCGCCTGCGCGTACGCCGCGAACGCGCGTTGCCACTGCGCCTCGCTGCGCGCACCCTGCGCGCGCGCATCCCACTGCGCGTAAACCTCCTCCGGCACGACGAAGGCCGGGTGCGGCCAGTTCAAAGCGGTGCGAGCGACGGCGATCTCATCGGCGCCGAGTGGTGCTCCGTGCACGTCGTGGCTGCCGGCCTTGTTCGGACTGCCCCGGCCGATCACGGTCTTGCAGCAAAGCATGCTTGGCCGGCCGGTCGTCTCCTTCGCGTCGATCAACGCGCGCTCGATCGCCGCCGGATCATGGCCGTCGATGGCGCGCACGACGTGCCAGCCGTAGGCCTCGAAGCGCTTCGGCGTATCGTCAGCGAACCAGTGCTCGACGTGGCCGTCGATCGAGATGCCATTGTCGTCGTAGAAGCAGATCAGCTTGCCGAGCCGCAGCGTGCCGGCAAGCGAGGCGGCTTCGTGACTGATGCCCTCCATCAGGCAACCGTCGCCGAGAAACACGTAGGTGTGATGATCGACGATCGCGTGGCCGTCGCGGTTGAATTCACGCGCGAGCAACGCTTCGGCCAGCGCCATGCCGACTGCGTTCGTCAGACCCTGGCCGAGGGGACCGGTCGTCGTCTCGATGCCGGGCGTCAGACCGTACTCGGGATGGCCGGGCGTCTTGCTGTGCAACTGGCGGAAGCGCTTGAGTTCGTCGAGCGGCAGGTCGTAGCCGGTCAAGTGTAAAAGTGCATAAAGCAGCATCGAGCCGTGGCCGTTCGACAGCACGAATCGGTCGCGGTCAGGCCACGTGGGATTGGCCGGGTTGTGCTTCAGATGACGCTGCCACAGCACGAGCGCGATTTCGGCCATGCCCATTGGGGCGCCGGGATGGCCGGAATTTGCCGCCTGCACGGCGTCGGCGGCGAGGAAGCGGATTGCGTTCGTGAGGTCCTGCTCTGTGGTTTCGATGGGGCGGATTTCGGCGTTCATTTCATGTCACCTGATTCCAGAATGCTTTTCCTTCTCCCATCGGGAGAAGGTGCCCGAAGGGCGGATGAGGGCCGGGTATCTATCAACGTCGAGCCAAGCCCCGACCCTCACCCCTACCCCTCTCCCGGAGGCTGTGGGGTTAGAGCCAAGGGCGCTGCGCAGCATCACGCCGCCAGCGCCCGCTTCTTTCGATCGAGCAACTGCAGGATCATCGGCGTGAAGATCAGTTCCATCGCCAGGCCCATCTTGCCGCCGGGCGCGACAATCGTGTTGGGACGGCTCATGAACGAATCGTGCAGCATGCTCAGCAGGTAGGAAAAGTCGATGCCCTTCGGATTGGCGAAGCGGATCACGATGAAACTTTCGTCCGGCGTCGGGATGTAGCGCGCGATGAACGGATTGGACGTGTCCACGGTCGGCACGCGCTGGAAATTGACGTGCGTGCGGGAGAACTGCGAGCAGATGTGTTGCACATAGTCGGGCATGCGGCGCAGGATCGTGTCGGTCACGGCCTCCTGGCTGTAGCCGCGCATGCGCTGATCCCGATGCAGCTTCTGGATCCATTCCAGGTTGATGATCGGCACGACGCCGACGCGCAGATCCGCGTATTTCGCAATATCGACATCGTCGTCGACGACCGCACCGTGCAGACCTTCGTAGAACAGAAGATCGGTTCCTTTCGGCACGTCGTCCCAGGCGGTGAATGTTCCGGGCTCCTGCTTGTACGGCGCGGCTTCGACAGCGTCGTGCAGATACTTGCGCGTGCGCCCCGTGCCAGTTTCGCCGTAGCTGCGGAACAGGTCCTCGAGTTCCTTGAACAGGTTTGCCGCCGGACCGAAGTGGCTGTAGTTCTTGTCGCCGCGCGCTTCGGCGTCCTTCATCTCCTGGCGCATCTCGAGCCGGTTGAAACGGTGGAAGGCGTCGCCCTCGACGAGATGCGCCTTGAGCGCCTCGCGCCGGAAGATGTTCACGAAGCTCGACATGACGGTCGTCGTGCCGGCGCCTGACGAGCCGGTGATCGCGATTACGGGATGCTTGGTCGACATGGGCGCGCCCTTATAAAGAGTCGTCATTCCCGCGGAAGCGGGAATCCAAATTGATTTGTCTTTCGCACGCTTCGTCAAGGCCAAAAGAGCAGATGGATTCCCGCTTCCGCGGGAATGACGACAAAAGGACGGTTGCACGCATCATCACGCCCTAGCCTCGGGCCGGAACAGCGACCGCTCATTGAACAGTGGCGAGACGAACGGCTGGTCCTCGCCGCTGTCGAACTCGCGGTGGTAGCGTTCGATGCGCTCGACCTCGCACTTCGATCCCAGAATCACCGGCACGCGCTGATGCAGTTGCTCGGGCTGCTTGTCGAGAATTCGGTTGCGTCCGGTCGACGCCAGGCCGCCGGCCTGTTCGATCAGCATCGCCATCGGATTGGCCTCGTACATCAGGCGCAGGCGCCCACCCTTGTTCGGCGCCTTGTTGTCGCGCGGATAGGAGAACACGCCGCCGCGGATCAGGATGCGGTGAACGTCGGCGACCATGGAGGCGATCCAGCGCATGTTGAAGTCGCGTTGGCGCGGACCGGTCTTTCCGGCTTTGCATTCTTCGACGTAGCGCTGCATCGGCGGTTCCCAGAAGCGCTCGTTCGACGTGTTGATCGCGAACTGATCGGTTTCCTCGGGCACGCGCAGGTTCGGATGAGTCAGGATGAAGTTGCCGATTTCCTTGTCGAGCGTGAAGCCATGCGTGCCTTGCCCGACGGTCAGGACCAGGATTGTCGACGGCCCGTAGATCGCGTAACCGGCGGCGACCTGCTTGTTGCCGGGCTGCAGATAGTCGGCTTCGACCGGCGCTTCCTCGCGGCCGTGCACGAGCACCGAGAATATCGTGCCGACCGCAACGTTGAGGTCGATGTTCGCCGAGCCATCGAGCGGATCGAACAGCAGCAGGTGGCGCCCGCGTGCGTACTCGGCGGGGATCTCGAACGGCGCTTCCATTTCCTCGGATACCATGCCGGCGACGAGCCCGCCCCAGTCGCAGTGGCGCAGGATGATCTCGTTGGTCAGCACGTCGAGCGGCTTCTGCACCTCGCCCTGCACGTTGTGCGTTTCGAGCGAGCCGGTGTTGCCGTCGAGTGCGCCCTTGGCCGCGACAGCGCTGATCGCCTTGATCGCCGCGGCGACGTCGACGAGCAACGCGGCGAGCGCCTGTCCATCCGGGGAACTCTTGAGCTGCTCGATCAGGAATTTCGACAGCGTGGTGCGGCGGGTCAACATGGTGTTTCTCCGGTGCGATGGCGCTACTCAAATTCCTGAACGACGCTTCTCTTTCTCGTCATTCCGGCGAAAGCCGGAATCCAGTGCCTTCGCTTTTTCTGCGGTGGCAAGAGTAAAGTCGCCGGATTCCGGCTTTCGCCGGAATGACGAGCAAGAATAGAAGCGCAGTTACTCATCATTTCGCATCTCCATCCAACCCGCCGCGAAACACGCGGCTGGCGCGGATGTCTTCGGGAGCGATCAGCATCAACTGGTCTCTCTCCGGCGATGCATTCGTGCCCGCTGCAGCAAACAACCGGCTTGCATGGCGCAGGCGCGCGCGGTCGAGCGCGTTGCGGATCGAGCGCGCGTTGGCAAAATTCGGTTGCTGGAGGCGCAGTGCAACGTATTCGCGCATTGCCTGAAGGCTCGCGGCATCGAAGCGATAGTCCATGCGTCCTGCGATCAACTCGGCTATCTGCAGCAACTCGTCCGGCGTGTAGTCCGGAAAGTCGATGTGATGAGCGATGCGCGAAGCCATGCCGGGATTGCTGCGGAAGAACGTGTCCATGCGGTTCTTGTAGCCGGCCAGGATCACGACGATGTCGTCGCGCTGGTTCTCCATGACCTGCAGCAGGATCTCGATCGACTCCTGACCGTAGTCGCGTTCGTTCTCGGGCCGGTACAGGTAATACGCCTCGTCGATGAACAGCACGCCGCCCATCGCTTTCTTCAACACCTCTTTCGTCTTCGGCGCGGTGTGGCCGATGTACTGGCCGACGAGGTCGTCGCGCGTGACGGCAACAAGGTGATTGCCGCGCGTGTAACCGAGCCGGTGCAGGATGTCGGCCATGCGCATGGCGACCGTCGTCTTGCCGGTACCGGGATTGCCGGTGAAGCACATGTGCAGGCTCGGGGAACCGGCATTCAGCCCCACCGCGTTGCGCGCCTTGTCGACGAGCAGCAGTGCGGCGATTTCGCGGATGCGCGATTTGACCGGTACCAGGCCGATCAGTTCGCGGTCGAGTTGTTCGAACACCTCGGAAATGCCGCTCTCGCGATACAGCGCGGCGAGATCGCGATCGCCGTGGTTCGCGGCAAGTTCGGCGGGCGTAATGTTGGGGGCGGCGTTCATCGGTTCTTGTCTTTTGGCTTGATTAATCCGTTGCCTGAGCTGGCTGATATGCGGTGCGCCGAATCTGCCTTTCCTTCTCCCACCGGGAGAAGGTGGCGCGAAGCGCCGGATGAGGGCCGGGCATCTATCGACGCGACTCCGAGCCCCGACCCTCACCCCCGCCCCTCTCCCGGAGGGAGAGGGGTTCAAGAGCAGCCCACCTGCAGCCGATCATGAGTAGCGTTGACCCTCCGGCTTTGCCTGCACGGCGTAGCTCTCGATCGAATAGCGGATCGTCCGACCCGGCTCCTCGGTGCGAACCAGACGGAAACCCGGTTCCTGTTTCGGTCGATTGACGATGAAGCTGAGTACGACCGACTCGGTCTGATGTGTCGAGTCGAACGCAGTCACGCGGATGTAGTGATTCGGAAACGTCGCGCGGCAGTCGTTGATCTCTTTCAGGATCCCGGCCGGATCGCGAATGTCGAACATCGGATTGCCGAACATTTCCCAGAACGTGTTGCGCGGATGCGGATCGTCGGTGTACTCGATTCCGATCGCCCAGCCCTTGTCGAGCGCGTACTTGAGCTGCGCGCTGATCTGCTTGTCGGTCAGGTCCGGCAGGAATGAAAACGTGCCTTGGGTGATTCTCATGTCGATACTCCTTTAGACCGATGCCGTAGGCGTCGGAACAAAGTCCGACGTGTCAGTCGACGTGTAGTTGAACGTGATCTCGCCCCAGGTATCGAGCGCCGCCTGCAGCGGCGTGCACGACTTCGCGGCGTTCTTGAGGATGTCGAGACCTTCGTTCGCAATGTCGCGGCCTTCGTTGCGCGCGAGCACCATTGCTTCGAGTGCGACGCGGTTCGCCGTTGCACCGGCCTGGATGCCCTGCGGATGGCCGATCGTGCCGCCGCCGAACTGAAGCACGACGTCGTCGCCGAACAGGTCGAGCAGCTGGTGCATCTGGCCGGCGTGGATGCCGCCCGATGCGACCGGCATGACCTTGCGCAATGCGCCCCAGTCCTGCTCGAAGAAATTGCCGCGCAGCAGATCGACCTTCGTGTGCGTGTCGCGGCAGACGTTGTAGTAGCCCTGCACGGTCGGCGGATCGCCTTCGAGCTTGCCGACCGCGGTGCCGGCATGAATGTGGTCAACGCCGATCATGCGCATCCACTTCGCGATCACGCGGAAGCTGACGCCGTGGTTCTTCTGCCGCGTGTACGTGCCGTGTCCGGCGCGGTGCAGATGCAGGATCATGTCGTTGGCGCGGCACCAGTTCGACAACGACTGGATTCCTGTGTAGCCGACAACGAGGTCGACCATGACAATGACCGAGCCGAGCTCCTTGGCGAAAGCGGCGCGCCGATACATCTCCTCCATGTCGCCGGCCGTGACGTTGAGGTAGCTGCCTTTGACTTCGCCGGTCGCGGCGCACGCCTTGTTGACGGCGTCCATCACGTACAAGTAGCGGTCGCGCCAGTGCATGAAGGGTTGCGAGTTGATGTTCTCGTCGTCCTTCATGAAGTCGAGGCCGCCCTTCAAACCTTCGTAGACGACGCGGCCATAATTGCGTCCGGACAGACCGAGCTTCGGCTTCGTCGTTGCGCCGAGCAATGGGCGGCCGAATTTGTCGAGACGCTCGCGCTCGACGATGATTCCGGTCGGCGGGCCGCGGAACGTTTTCACGTACGCAACCGGAAACTGCATGTCTTCGAGACGCGCGGCCTTGAGCGGCTTGAAGCTGAAGACGTTGCCGATGATCGACGCGGTGACGTTCGTGATCGAACCTTCCTCGAACAGAGACAGGTCGTAGGCGACGTAGGCGAAGTATTGGCCCGGGTTGTTCGGCACCGGATCGACGCGGTAGGCCTTGGCGCGGTACATCTCGCAGGCCGTCAGGCGATCGGTCCAGACCACCGTCCATGTCGCGGTCGACGATTCGCCGGCGACGGCCGCGGCCGCCTCTTTCGGATCGACGCCTTCCTGCGGCGTGATGCGGAACAGTGCGACGATGTCGGTCGCCTTCGGCACGTAATCGGGCTGCCAATAGCCCATCTGCGCGTACTTGAGCACGCCGGCCTTGTAGCGCTTGGCGGAACTCTTGATCTCGGTGGCCGATTCTTTGGCGACGTCTTTGGCGAGTGCGTTCATTTCTGCCGCTCCTGGAAATTCACGTTTCGGGAGCGAGGCTAGGTCAAAGCCATGGAAAGTGAAATTCAGATTTTCTTTCCAATCTTTAAGGTATACCTTATGCCTGGCCAGGCTGTGATGAATGGTCTCTGGCGCCCATAGAACCCCGAGAAATCCAATATCGACAGCATTCCTGCGAAAGCGGGGATATCAACAGCGGAGCTGGTCTTCCAGATTGATCTTTCTTGCGTCGATCGGAGGGGACAATGGATTCCCGCTTTCGCGGCGATGACGACGGAAAAGTATACCGATGCTACGACGCTTGAGCCTTCGCCAATTGACCATTTTCCTCGAAGCCGTGCGGAACATGAATTTCGCGCGCGCCGCGGAAACGCTGCACCTCACCCAGCCGGCGATCTCGATGCAAATCCGCCAGCTTGAGGGCGTCATCGGTCTGCCCCTGTTCGAGCGCGTCGGCAAGCGGCTCGCACTGACGCCAGCGGGGGACCTGTTTCGCCACCACGCCGCCCGCGTGCTCGGCGAATTGCAGGACGCCGAGCAGGCACTGCAGTCGATGAAGGGCCTGCGCAGCGGTCAGGCGACTGTCGGGCTGGTCAGCACGGCGAAATATTTCGCGCCGAAACTGCTCGCACAATTTGCTCAGCATCATCCCCAGATCGACATCCAGTTCCTGGTCGGCAACCGCGAGACGCTGATCAACGCGTTGCGCGACAACGAGATCGACTTCGCCGTAATGGGCCGGCCACCGGAGAAACTCGACGCGAGGGCGGAGCCCGTTGCCGAGAATCCGCACATGTTCGTCGCGCACAAGGCACATCGGCTGCTGCGCGCGGTGCGTTTCGATTTGCACGAACTGCGCAACGAAGCATTCCTAATGCGCGAGTCCGGATCAGGAACGCGGCTGGTCATGGAAGCGGTGTTCAAGCAGCACCTTTTCACACCGCAACGAATCATGACCCTCGGCAGCAACGAAAGCGTCAAGCAGACAGTCATGGCCGGCATGGGCGTCAGCCTGCTGTCCCTGCATACGCTCGAGCTTGAATTGCGCACCGGCGAAATCGGCCTGCTCGACATCAACGGCACGCCGGTCATGCGCAGCTGGCATCTGGTCAACATGAACGCCAAGATGCTATCGCCGGCGGCGGCGGCGTTCCGGCAGTTCCTGCTCGAGCATACCCACACGTATCTCGAGAAAACGTTTGCGCCGTACCGGAAGATTCGGACGACGCGGCGAGCAGCCAAGAGTCGCGAAAAATAAACGCTCGCGGCGCGCTCCTATCGTGCCGCGAGAAGATTTTCGCAGGACAGAGACTCGCATTTCCTTCTCCCCCCGGGAGAAGGTGGCGCGAAGCGCCGGCCTCTTTCAGCCATCCAAGGCCTCCGAGGCACTCGGGCTCCTGCCCGGCGGATGAGGGTCCGAACTCGTATCAAGGCAGGTGCGAGCCGCGACCCTCACCCCTGCCCCTCTCTCCCGATGGGAGAGGGGTTCAAGCTGTAGGGTGGGCCTTGGCCCACCGTTTTTTGGCGGAAAAGCGAATAACGGTGGGCCAAGGCCCACCCTACAAAAGGCCCGTACGCCCCGCGGCGCGCAGCGCTTCGAACTCGGCATCCTCGAACAAGCGCGAGCGCACCAGGAAGCGCGACCCGGTGCCGTTCTCGAGCGAGAACATGCCGCCGCGTCCTTCGACGACATCGATCGTCAATTGCGTGTGCTTCCAGTATTCGAACTGCGAAGGGCTGATATAGAACGGCGCGCCGCCGATTTCGCCGAGCAGCACGTCGCGATCGCCAACGATGAAATCGTTCTGCGGATAACACATCGGCGAGGATCCGTCGCAACATCCGCCGGACTGGTGGAACAGCAGCGGACCGTGTTGCGCGCGCAGGGTTTCGATCAACGTGATCGCCGCGGGCGTGGCGGTGACTTGCAACACTTCTAGGCTCATGCGTTTCTGGCCCGGGACAAGTTCACGGTAACCAACACCGTTCGCCCCCGGCTTTTGCCGGGGCAGGCTCTGAGCGTAGCGCCGGAGGCGCGAAGTCGAAGGGCACACCGATTCGATTCCCGGTGTTTCGACTTCGCGGAGCTTGCGCTCCGCTACGCTCAACACGAACGGTCAATGCAATCTCAATTGAATCTGCGTCCGTTCTGCCGACATCCAGCACACCATTTGCTTAGAAGAACCCGAGCGCCTTCGGCGAGTAGCTGACCAGCATGTTCTTCGTCTGCTGGTAGTGATCGAGCATCATCTTGTGCGTTTCGCGGCCGATGCCGGACTGCTTGTAGCCGCCGAACGCCGCGTGCGCCGGATAGGCGTGATAGCAGTTCGTCCAGACGCGGCCGGCCTGGATCTCGCGGCCGAAGCGGTAGCAGCGATTTGCGTCGCGGCTCCACACGCCTGAGCCCAGTCCATACAGCGTATCGTTCGCGATCGACAGCGCTTCGTCGTCGTCCTTGAATGTCGTCACCGATACGACCGGCCCGAAGATCTCTTCCTGGAACACGCGCATCTTGTTGTGGCCGCGGAATATCGTCGGCTTCATGTAGAAACCGTCCTTCAGATCGCCTTCGAGCACGTTGCGCTCGCCGCCGATCAGCACCTTGGCGCCTTCCTGCTTGCCGATGTCGATGTAGCTCAGGATCTTCTCGAGCTGTTCGCTCGACGCCTGCGCGCCGATCATCGTCGTCGGATCGAGCGGGTTACCCTGCTTGATCGCGGCGACGCGCTTGAGTGCGCGCTCCATGAAGCGGTCATAGATCGATTCGTGGATCAGCGCGCGGCTCGGGCACGTGCACACTTCGCCCTGGTTCAACGCGAACATCACGAAGCCTTCGATCGCCTTGTCGAAGAAGTCGTCGTCGCGCGCGCAGACGTCGTCGAAGAAAATGTTCGGCGACTTGCCGCCGAGCTCGAGCGTAACCGGAATCAGGTTCTGGCTGGCGTACTGCATGATCAGGCGGCCGGTCGTGGTTTCGCCGGTGAACGCCACCTTGGCGATGCGCGGGCTCGACGCCAGCGGCTTGCCGGCCTCCAGACCGAAACCGTTGACGATGTTGAGCACGCCTGGCGGCAACAGATCACCGATCAGCTCGGCCCACACGAGAATGCCGACCGGTGTTTGCTCGGCCGGCTTGAGCACGACGCAATTTCCGGCGGCGAGCGCCGGCGCGAGTTTCCACGTCGCCATCAGCAGCGGGAAATTCCACGGGATGATCTGGGCGACGACGCCGAGCGGCTCATGGAACTGATAGGCAACGGTATCGTGGTCGATCTCACCGATCGAACCTTCCTGCGCGCGGATGCAACCGGCGAAGTAGCGGAAGTGGTCGATCGCCAACGGCATGTCGGCGGCGCGCGTCTCGCGCAGCGGCTTGCCGTTGTCCCAGGTCTCGGCGTGCGCGAGCAGGTCGAGGTTGGCTTCCATGCGATCGGCAATCTTGTTGAGGATGTTCGCGCGCTCGGCAGGCGACGTGCGGCCCCAGGCTTTTTTCGCGGCGTGTGCCGCGTCGAGCGCGAGCTCGACGTCATCCTTGTCGGAGCGCGGGATCTCGCAGAACGGCTTGCCGGTGATCGGCGTGATGTTTTCGAAATACTTTCCTGCCGTCGGCTTCACCCACTTTCCGCCAATATAGTTTTCGTAGCGGCTCTTGAACGGGACTTGGACGGCGAGATGTTGTTGCTCGAGTTTGGTCATGGCGAATTGCTCCGAAGTGAATGGGCGGTCCAACCAGAGCAGGCGGCGTGCCAGCGCACCTGATTGTTTTCCGGACGACCAGCCAATCTACGCCTACGTGCCTTAATTCCCTGTTGATCTTGATCAACTGCGCCGCTGAAATTGTGCACTGCAAGATGCAACCGGCTGGATAATGTGTCCAGACTCGAATCACCCCGCTGAAACAGTGTCGCAAAATGCGACACATCGTCTGAAACCCCTATGGCACAGCCCTCCAACGACCGCGTTCAAACGGCTCGCCGACGCTTCTTCGATGAAGGCGCCGCGCCGCGCGGACTCGTGCCCGAAACGATCCTGCGTTCATGGCAGCGCTGTGCCGGGCTTGGTCTTTCGCAAAGCGCGAAACCCGACGTCGAGCCGCTTACGGCGCCGGCATTTCGTGAAATGTGCGAGAAGCACGAGGATCTGCGACGCATCTGTCTGCCCGAGGTCAAGGCGTTGTACGCCGATGCACGCGCGACCGGCAGCATCGTCATCCTCACCAGCCCGGACGGCATGATTCTGGAGGCACTCGGCAGTGCGGACTTTCTCGACAAGGCCGCGCGCGTGGCGTTGCGCCCCGGCGTGCCGTGGAGCGAGCGCCTCACCGGCACGAATGCAATCGGCACCGCGATGATCGAAGGACGCGCAGTCGAAGTGCGCGGCGCCGAGCATTTCTTCGCGCCGCATCGCGTGCTGAGTTGTTCCGCCGTGCCGATCATCGATCCGTTCGGCAAGATCGCCGGCGTCATGGATCTGTCCGGCGAAGCGTCCGTGCATCATGTGCATGCGCTCGGCATGGTGCGGCTGGTTGTCGACCAGATCGAGCGCCGTCTGTTCGAGCGCGAGTTTCCGGGCTGTCGCGTGCTGCGATTCCAGCGCGACGCCGGATTGCTCGGTACCGTGCACGAAGGCATTGTCGTGTTCGACGGCGAACGCCTGGTTGCGGCGAACCGTCACGGACTGGCGCTGCTAGGGCTCGAGCGTGGCGACATCGGCCGACGCAAGTTCGAGGAGATCTTCGACGGTCGCTCCAGCGATGTCGATCGCACTGCGGCGCTGCGCGACGCGCGCGGCAAGCCGTTGGTTTTTCATCGCGACTTTCAAGCCGGCGCTCAGGCAACCAGCGCGACGCCAAAGCCGATCCGGCGCGCGCCGACCGATGCCGCCACGATCGCTCCCGTTTTCGACGCCAACCTCGAGTTCGAACTCGAGCGCGCGCGCCGCGTGCTCGCCGCCGGAATGCCGGTGCTGCTGCAGGGCGAGACCGGCACCGGCAAGGAGGTGTTCGCGCGCGAGCTGCATCGGCGCCTGGCCAAGCCCGGCGCGCCGTTCATCGCGGTGAACTGCGCCGGCCTGCCCGAAAACCTGATCGAGTCCGAACTGTTCGGCTACGACGAAGGCGCCTTTACCGGCGCGCGGCGACACGGTTCGCGCGGTTTGCTGCGCGCGGCCGATGGCGGTGTGTTGTTCCTCGACGAGATCGGCGACATGCCGCTGTCCCTGCAGGCGCGCCTGCTGCGCACGTTGCAGGAGCGCGAAGTCACGCCGCTCGGCAGCAGCAAGCCGGTCAAGATCGACGTCGCCGTAGTTTCGGCTACGCATTGCAATCTCGAAAATGCCGTCGCGCGCGGCGAATTTCGCGGCGACCTATTTTTCCGCATTTCGCACTACGCCGTGCAGTTGCCGAGTCTGCGGGATCACGCCGATCGTGCGGGATTGATCAACGGTATCTGGCGCGCATGCGTGGCCGATACCGGCATCACGCTCGCGGACGGCGTGCTGCCGGCGCTGGCTGCATACGAATGGCCCGGCAATTTGCGCCAGCTCACCGGCATGCTGCGGACTCTGGTTGCGCTGGCCGGACCGAACGGGTTCATCGGCATGCAGGACTTGCCACCGGTCATTCGTGCGCGGCAACCCGCGACGCCCGCGAACGCATCGGCAAGCGGCGCCGTTAATACCGTCGCGCCGACGACTCCTGCAACGCTCGCCGGCATCACCGAGCAGGCAATACGCGCCGCGATCGAGGCATCCAACGGCAATGTTGCCGCTGCTGCACGCAAGCTTGGCGTGAGCCGCAGCACCTTGTATCGACACATGACGTAGGGTGGGCCTTGGCCCACCGCGCTTCTCTTTGCGCCAAAAAAGGAACGGTGGGCCAAGGCCCACCCTACCCGCTCGGTGAAAAATGAAGAGTCGCGCAAGCAGCGCGACTCTTCGAGCGGAGCTTATGGCGCGGCCGCGGCTGGCAGCCGCATCGACGCCGGATCGAGCAGGTAGAACCCCACCGCAATCACAATCAGGTAAGCGAGCAGCACGAGTGTCCAGCCCATGTTGTGACGGATAACGTCGCCTTCCTTGCGCACGAACTTGCTCGTCGACACGCCCACGCTTGCGGTCTGCGGCGCGATCGGCTTGCCGATCTCGGCGCCGACTGAATTGAACGTCGGCAGCAGCAGCGGCGGCATGCCGAGCTGGGCGCCGACCAGTGCCTGGAACTTGCCGAACATCGCATTCGTCGAGGTGTTCGACCCGGACAGCGCGACGCCGATGAAGCCGAGGATCGGGGCGACGATGATGAATGCGGTTCCCATAGCCGCGAAGCCCTTCGCCAGCGACGAGGCCATGCCGGAGAAATTGAAAATGTAAGCGAGGCCGAAGATGAAGACGCCGACCAGCAGGGCGCCCCACATCTGCCGGAACGTGCGGCGGAAGATTTCGCCGATCTGGCCAGCCTTGAGCTTGCCCATCGTAATCAGCAGCACCGCAACGATGATCCATGAAGCCAGGATCGCGCTGCCGCCAATCCACGGCGCGAAATTGAATTGCGCGGTGATCTTGGCGTCGGCACCGAGCGCCGGCGCGCTCGCGACGACCTTGGTCAGGAACCAGCTGACTTTCGGCAGCGGCGACCACGGGCCGGTCCAGGCCGCAACCACGATCAGCAGCACGACGAACGGCATCCACGCCTGCAGCACTTCCGCCGGTTTCAGGCCGTGGCCCTTGTCCTGCGATGCAAGCTGCGCTGCATCCACTGGCACGCCGCCGTAAGCGAGCACGGTCTTCGGCTGCCAGAATTTCAGCAGCATCAGCAGTGCGGCGAAGCAGACGATCGCTCCGGTCACGTCGGGCAGGTATGGCCCCATGTAGACCGCGACCGGATATTGGCCGGCGATGTAACCGAGCGACCCGACGACCGCGAGCGGCCAGCCGCTGATCATGCCCTGCTTGCCGGAGACCAGATACAGCAGCACCCAGGGCGGCAGCAACGCCAGCACGGCGACGACGGTGCCGACCGAGCCCGACAATGCCAGCAGCGGATAACCCGTCACGGCGGCCAGCGCAATGATCGGCGCGCCGAGCGCGCCATACGATACCGGCGCATTGTTCGCGATCGCCGCGACGCGAATCGCGTTGAGATCGGAGATGCCGAGCGAAATCAGGATCGGCGCCACGACCGCCCATGGATAGCCGAATCCGACCAGGCCTTCGAGCAGCGCGCCGAATGCCCAGGCGAACAGCATCGTCTGCACGCGCACGTCGAGGCTGCCTTGCGCGATCAGCCAGCGCCGGAAATTTTCGAACACGCCGCTGATCGACAGCGTGTTGAACAGGATCAGGCCCCAGAACGTGATCCAGTCGACGTTCCACACGCCGGTCGCCGAGCCGTACAGATAGGCGCGTCCGCCGTCGTCGAGCGGCATCTTCCACACGCCGACCGCAAGCGCGAACGTCACCGCGGAGCCGAGCAACGTCGCCAGCCACGCCGGCAGCCGGAAAACTGCCAGCAGCACGAGCAGGAACACGACGGGAATCAGCGCAACCAGACACGTGATCGTCAAGTTGCCAAGCGGATCGATAATTTGCGTAAACATTGACCCCTCCCTCTGGATTGAGCGTGGCTCGGTCAGTGCGGTCGAGACACGACCGGCGAACTGCCGTCTGATTTTTTTGATATCCAGTTGCTCACGCTGCGCGCGCGATCGACGAGGCAAGCCATCGAGCACGTCCACCGCCGCGAGCCGCGAACGGTCGAAACTACCATGGACAAATCGCTGCCGGGATATAGCCTTTAGTCGTAGAACTGCCCGCCATCACCCCTGCGGCGTACCATGGTGGACTGGGCGCCGCCGTCGGGTCGACGGTTCGCCAGCAATCACGCCTGGAAATGCGATCGATGACTGCAGTAGAGCTCGCTCCGGCCCTCGACAAGCGGGGCGATTTGCTCGCCGCCCTCGGCGCGATCGTGCCGCCCGAAAGCCTGTTGTCGCGACGCGAACAGACGGCGCCGTTCGAATGCGACGGCCTGGCGGCGTTCCGGCAACCGCCGCTCGCGGTCGTGCTGCCGGAAACGCAAGACCAGGTACGCCGCATATTGCGCGTGTGCCACGAGTTGCGCGTTCCGCTGGTCGCGCGTGGCGCCGGCACCGGATTGTCGGGCGGCGCAATGCCATGTGCCGACGGTATCGTTCTGTCGCTGACCAAACTGAGCCGCATCCTCGAGATCGATCCGCTCGCCTGCATCGCGCGCGTGCAGCCCGGCGTGCGCAATCTTGCGGTATCCGAAGCCGCCGCGCCGCATGGCCTGTATTACGCACCCGATCCGTCCTCGCAGATCGCCTGCTCGATCGGCGGCAATGTCGCCGAGAATTCCGGCGGCGTACACTGCCTCAAATACGGCCTGACCGTGCACAACGTCCTCGGCGTGCGCGGCTACACGATCGATGGCGAACCGATTGCATTCGGCGGCGCGGCGCTCGACAGCCCGGGCCTGGATCTGCTCGCGTTGACGATCGGATCGGAAGGGCTTTTGATGGTCGTCACTGAGGTGACACTCAAGCTCGTGCCGCGGCCGAAGCTCGCGCGCGTCGTCATGGCTTCGTTCGACGATGTCGTCAAGGCCGGCAATGCCGTCGCTGCGATTATTGCGGCCGGCATCATCCCGGCCGGGCTGGAGATGATGGACCGCAAGGCGACGAATGCGGTCGAGCCATTCGTCAGGGCGGGCTACGACCTGACCGCCGAGGCCATCCTGCTGGCCGAATCCGACGGCACGCCGGACGAAGTCGCCGACGAGATCGCGCAGCTCGAGCAGGTCGTGAAGGCCGCCGGTTCCACTCAGTGCGTCGTATCGCAATCCGAAGCCGAGCGCCTGCGCTTCTGGTCCGGGCGCAAGAACGCTTTTCCGGCCGCAGGCCGCGTATCGCCGGATTACTACTGCATGGACGGCACGATTCCGCGCAAGCATCTCGGCCGCGTGCTCGGCGCAATCGAAGACATGGAGAAAAAGTATAATTTGCGCTGCATGAACGTGTTCCACGCCGGCGACGGCAACCTGCATCCGCTGATCCTGTTCGATGCGAACCAGCCCGGCGAGTGGGAACGCGCCGACCGCTTCGGTGCCGATATCCTCGAGCTGTGCGTCGGACTCGGCGGAACGATCACGGGCGAACACGGCGTCGGCATCGAGAAGATCAACTCGATGTGCGTGCAGTTCGCGCCGGAGGAGCGCGAGGCATTCTTCAGCGTGAAGCGCGCGTTCGACGCCGGCGGCTTGCTCAATCCCGGCAAGGCGATTCCGACGCTCGCGCGCTGCGCCGAGTACGGCAAGATGCACGTGCATCGCGGCCAACTGCCCTTCGCCGACCTGCCGCGGTTCTGATTACGATGGAGCCCGTTATTGCGGAACTGCGCGATCGCATCCTGGCCGCCCACGCGGCGAAGATTCCGCTGCGCCTGCGCGGCGGGGGGACCAAGGATTTTTACGGCGAAGAATTCAACGGCGAGATCGTCGACGCGCGCGCGCACGCCGGCATCGTCGACTATGAGCCCTCGGAACTCGTGATCACTGCGCGCTGCGGCACTTCTCTTTCGCAGATCGAAGCAACGCTCGCGCAGCATGGCCAGTTTCTTGCGTTCGAACCGCCCGCGTTCGGTGGTGATCCGACCATCGGCGGTGTAGTCGCGACTGGCCTGTCCGGGCCGCGCCGGGCGAGCGCCGGCGCCGCGCGCGATTTCGTGCTCGGCGCGTCGCTGCTGAACGCGCACGGCGAATTGCTGCACTTCGGCGGCCAGGTCATGAAGAATGTCGCTGGCTTCGACGTATCGCGCCTGCTCTGCGGCTCGCTCGGGATCCTCGGCCTGATCACGCAGGTTTCGCTGAAAGTGCTGCCGCTGCCGCGCGCCGAGGTTACGCTGCAGTTCGAGTGCAACGGCGCCGGCGCGCTCGAACGGTTCAATGCCTGGCGCGCGCAACCGCTACCGATCTCGGCCGCCGCCTGGCATGCCGGAATCGCCAGCGTGCGCCTGTCCGGCTCGCCAAGCGCGGTACGAGCGGCGCGCGAGACGCTTGGCGGCGAGACGCTGGACGAATCGCGCTCCGAGGCCTGGTGGAGCAGCCTGCGCGACCAGAAGCTGCCAGTGTTTCAGGAGAATGCCCAGAGGCTATGGCGGTTGTCACTGCCGGCGACGGCACCGCTCGACGCCTGCGTCGATCTGATCGAATGGTCCGGCGCACTGCGCTGGCTGCGCAGCGATGCGCCGGCAGGCGAAATCCGTGCAATGGCGGAATCTGCCGGCGGCACGGCGGCGCTGTGGCATGGCGAGAGGAACGGCCCGATGTTTCATCCGCTCGCTCCTTCGAGCCTGGAGCTGCACCGTCGCCTGAAGAACGAGTTCGATCCACACGCGATTTTCAACCGCGGCCGGCTGATCGCGGAGCTGTAATGGAGACCCATCTCGCCGACTGGATCAAGGGCACGCCGGACGGCATCGAGGCCGAATCCATTTTGCGCACTTGTGTACATTGCGGATTCTGCAATGCGACCTGCCCGACCTACCAGCTGCTCGGCGACGAACTCGATGGACCGCGTGGGCGCATCTACCAGATCAAGCAGATGCTCGAAGGCGCCGCTCCGAGCGAATCGACGCAGCTGCATCTCGACCGCTGCCTGACCTGCATGAATTGCGAGACGACCTGTCCGTCCGGTGTGCGTTATGGCCGGCTCGTCGACATCGGCCGCGCCGTGGTCGACGAACGCGTGCCGCGAGCGCCAGCCGATGCGCGACGGCGCGCGTTCCTGCGTTTCGTGCTGACGCGCCGCTGGATTTTCGACCCGGCAGTGCGTCTCGGCAGGCTGTTCCGCAGCATGCTGCCGGTGCGACTGAAGTCAAAGTTGCCGGCCGCGCGCCCCGCCGGGACGGTTCCGCAACGCCTTCACTCACGCAAGGTCCTGCTGCTGAACGGCTGCGTGCAGCCGGCGCTGATGCCGGCGATCGATGCAGCGACCGTGCGCGTGCTCGATGCACTCGGCATCGAGGCGGTCGTCGAGCCGCGTTCGGGCTGCTGCGGCGCGATCGACTACCACCTGACCGCCATCGAAGCAGCGAAGGCTGCGGCGCGCCGCAACATCGACGTCTGGTGGCCCCACATCGAGCGTGGCGCCGAAGCGATCGTGATCAACGCGTCCGGCTGCGGCGCGATGGTCAAGGACTACGAGCACCTTCTGCACGACGACCCGGGCTATGCCACGAAAGCACTGCGCGTCGTGGCGCTCACCCTTGACCTTGCAGAACTGCTCGCGCCGATGCAGCAGGCGCTGATGGCAAAATGTTCAATCCCGGATACCCGGGTGGCGCCGCGCCGCATCGCCTTCCACCCGCCCTGTTCGCTCCAGCACACGCAGAAGATTCGAGGAGCCGTCGAAGCAATCCTCACCGGCCTCGGCGCGGAACTCGTTCCGGTCGGCGACGCGCATCTGTGCTGCGGCTCGGCCGGCAGCTACTCGTTGCTCCAGCCGGAACTGTCGCAGCAGCTGCGCGCGCGCAAGCTGGAAAATCTCGAGCGCGGCAAACCGCAGGTGATCCTGTCGGCAAATATCGGCTGCCTTAGCCATCTGGAGACGGGAACCGAAATTCCGATGCGGCACTGGATCGAATGGGTCGACGGGCTCCTCCACCGATGAGGCGATCAGACCGGGATTGCGGCTCGCATGAGAGTCCTGACAGACTCAATCGGGCGAAGCGCCGGCCGCTCTTGCTTCCGCCGACGGCCAGCGTACTCTTCGCGGCAGCGTACCGATGTTATTCGACCACAGGATCAGGATGAACGACTCGCCACAGAAACACCCGCATGCGATGTTCGCGCGCGCCGTCGACGAAAATGGCGGGTTGCCGCTCGAGCGCATCGTGGCGCTGATGCAGAAGCTGATGTCGCATTTCGACCTGGCGTCGGTCCTGGGCGAAATCGTCGACACTGCACAGTCCTTGTTTGGCGCGGAGCTGGCCACGCTGTGGCTGTTTCAAGCGGATCTGGCACTGCTGGGTTGTGAGATTCCGCGCAGCAATCCGCCGGTGACTGCTGGCCTGGGTGTCGGACTGGTCGGAACCTGCGCGGCGACGCGCGAGTTGATCAATGTCCCCGACGTGACGGTTGACCCGCGCTTCATCGAAGCCGTCGACGGCAGCGGCTTGATCGATCGCGGTTCCATGCTGAGCGTGCCGATCATCGATTCGGACGGGGCGTTGATCGGCGCCCTGCAGGTGCTTGACGAAGATGGCCTGCCATTCGACGCGCGAGCCGAGTCGATGGCCAAGCTGCTGGCGGCCCAGGCGGCGATTGCCCTGCAGGCGGTGAAACTGCATCTGGAACGACTGGAGTATCAACGGTTGCAGCATGAAGTGGAACTGGCCCGCGCGATCCAGATCGGCACTCTGCCCGATGAAATGCCGATCGTGCCGGGCTATGAAGTGCATGGCCACTTCCAGCCGGCGGAACATGCCGGCGGCGACTTGTACGACCTGGCCATGCTCGACGGGCGGCTGTTCATCCTGATCGGCGACGCGACCGGCCATGGTTTCGGGCCGGCGCTGTCGGCAACCCAGATGCAGGCCATGCTGCGCATCGCCTTCCGCTGCGGGGCCGACCTCGACGAGGCCTATCGCCACGTCAACAACCAACTCAACGAGGACCTGCCCGACAACCGTTTCATCACGGCGTTCATGGGTTTTCTCGACCCGGCCAGCCATCGGCTGCGCTTCCATTCCGGTGGACAGGGGCCGATCCTGCATTGGCACGCGTCGACCCAGGAGCCTTCGTGGCACGTGCCAACCACGTTTCCGTTCGGCGTCATGGACGTCGAGGCAGCCGGTCCGGGTGGTGTCCTGGAACTCGCCCCCGGTGACATCCTCGCGCTCATATCCGACGGCGTCTACGAATACTCCAACGCATTGGACGACGAACTTTTCGGCGATGCCAGGGTTGCGCAAGTTTTGAGCCGCTACCAATCTCTGCCATTGCCGGAAATGACGGCCATGTTGCTTGAAGCGGTCGCCGAATTTGGCGCCGGCGCTGCCCAGAAAGACGACATCACGCTGGTATTGTTGCGCCGGAAAAAGTAGCCGCCCTGACCGGCGCCGCCGGCAAATCCCCGACTCGTACGCGGCACGCTTGACGCGCCGTGCCTCGAGGCACGACGATGCGTGGGAACAGGTCTTGGGGAGACCTCGCTGCAATGAGTCAACGATCGGTTCCATCTGCTCCCGGCTCGGCTGCGCAGGAGGCGTTGCGGGAGCGGCGCGACTTTGCGCGCAGCTTCGATTCACTCGAGCAGATTTTCGCGTTCGTGCGCCTCATGTTCGACGCACATGGCGTCGGCGAAGCCGATGCGTACGCGATCTCGATGACGATCGAGGAACTGTTCACGAACATGGTCAAGTACAACGCCAGCGGCCTGGGCCGTATCGGACTGGAAATCCAATGCACCAAGAAAGTTGTCACCTGCAGCCTTACGGATCCCGACAGCGACCGCTTCGACGTCAATGCCATGCCCGATGCGAATGTCCACCTGCCGGTCGAGCAGCGCCGGCCCGGCGGCCTTGGCATCCACCTGATCCGGCGCATGGTCGACTCGATCGACTACGACTACACCGGCCGGCGCAGTCGGATCACGTTTCACAAGACGCTGAACCGGGAGTGGGCGGAGCCGGCCGACACTCCGGCCGACGCATCAAGCAGGCCCGAAACTGGTGGATCCGATAACCCGCTGTCAGCAGGACAACTTCCGGAAAGTGGAGACGACACAATGTTCGACATAAGTCACGGCCCGGACGGCACGATCGTTTTCAGCGGCCGGCTCGATGCGGCGCAGTGCGCCAAGGCCGAAGCTTTCATCGATGCCGCGGGCGCGGTGCAGGCGTTCGACTTTGCCGGGCTCGAATACATCTCCAGCGCCGGCCTGGGCGTCCTGCTCAGGCGGCACAAGCGGTTGGTCGCCTCCGGGGCGCGGCTGCGGCTGATCAACGTCAACAGCCACATCTACGACATCTTCCGCTTCTCCGGTTTCGACCAGGTGTTCGACGTGCAGCGCGCAGGCGGTTGAGGAGCCGGCACTGCCTTGAAGACGATGCCGCCAACCTTTTGCCCCGCCGCCCGTATTCATGACTGACGATACGGACGCTGCGCTGGTTGTTCGATGCAGGAACGGCGACCGAATTGCCTTCGACGCGTTGCTCACCCGCTACGAACGGCAGGTGTTCAGTGCGGCGTTCCGGATACTCCACAACCGCGAGGATGCGATCGACGTGACCCAAACGGCTTTCCTGCGCGCCTACGAGCACTTCGACCGTTATGACGCCGGCCAGCGTTTTGACAGCTGGGTGTACCGGATCGCGGTCAACGAAGCGCTCGATCTGGTGCGCGCACGCCGGCCTTCCGAATCGCTGGCCGACGAGACGCTCGACGAGCAACCGGGACCCGAGGAAGCGGCGGTGCACGATCAGGACGACGCCCTGATGCAGGGTGCGCTGATGCAGCTGAAGGTCGACTACCGCGTCGTGATCGTGCTCAAGCATCTGCAGGGTTGCGCGTATGAGGAGATCGCCGAGATTCTCGCGTGTCCGGTCAAGACCGTGAAATCGCGTCTGTTCACCGCGCGGCAAGCCCTGCGCGACGTACTGGTAGCCAAGGGGCGGCTCTGACATGATCGACACACGCACGATAGAACTGATCAACGCCGAAATCGACGGCGAACTCGACATCGCGACGCGCGCCGAACTCGAGACCGCGCTGAAGACCGATCCGGAAGCGCGCGCCCTGCACGAAGACCTCGTGCGCATGGCCGCGGCACTTCAGGGCATGAGTCCGGTGTCGATTCCAGTGCAATTGCACGAGCACGTGGCCGCAGCGATCGCCTCGGCGCCGCAGGCGCGCGCCTCCTGGCCGAAACGCCTGCTGCGCTGGCGCCGGACCGGCATCGCCGCCGCCGGCATCCGGACTCGTTCCAACCTTTCTTCCGCCGGCACGTATATCAGTCATACGGGCAACATCGAGCGGGCCGCATCCATACCGAACAATCGCATCACTCCGGCAACATCCACACCGAATTTTCATGAGAGGGGAAGGGCACAAATGAAAACCACGAAGATCATCGCATTGGGTGGCAGCTTGGCCGCCGCGATCGCCGCGGTCGTTTATTTCGGCATGGACTATCCGCCTTCGAGGAACGAAGTCGCTGGAACGATTGCCCCGGCGCAGCGCTATCGCGCACCGACGATCGATGAGAAAGGCGTGCAGCTCGGCGACCAGGGCATCACGCAGCTGATGCAGACCGATACGTTCACGCGGCTGGTGAAGGATGCGCAGTTCCGCGCCTTCGCCACCAATGCGCACGTCCAGGCGCTGGCCAGCAATCATTCGTTCGCAGCCTTGGCCTCCAACGCGCAGTTCCAGGCGCTGACGAACAACGCCCAGTTCCAGGCGATGCACAGCAACGCCCAGTTCCAAGCCCTGAACAACAACGCCCAGTTCCAGGCGCTGATGCAGAACGGCCAGTTCCAGGCGATGATGCAGAATGGCCAGTTCCAGGCGCTGGCGAGCAATGCCCAGTTCCAGTCGCTGGCCAACAACGCGCAGTTCCAGGCGCTGATGCAGAACGCCCGGTTCCAGGCGCTGGCCAGCAATGCGCAGTACAACGCGCTCGCCAGCAATGCGCAATTCCAGGCGCTGATGCAGAACGCGCAGTTCCAGGCGCTCATGCAGAATGCCCAGTTCCAGGCGCTGACCAACAACGCCCAGTTCAAGGCCGCCACGAACAACGCGCAGTTCCAGGCACTGAAGCAGAACGCGCAGTTCCAGGCGCTCGCCAGCAACGCGGACTTCAAGGCGCTCGCCGGCAATGCGCAGTTCCAGGCGATGATGCAGAACGCCGACTTCCGCGCCCTGGCGAGCAATGCCGACCTCGCAGCGATGGTCAGCAACGGGCAGTTCCAGGCTCTGGCCAGCAACGCGCAGTTCCAGGCTCTGGCCAGCAATGCGCAATTCCAGGCGCTGGCCAGCAACGCACAGTTCCAGGCGCTGGTGAGCAACGCGCAGTTCGCGGCGCTGGCAAGCAACGCGCAGTTCGCCGCACTGGTCAGCAACGCGCAGTTCGCCGCGCTGGTCAGCAACGCCGACTTCCGCGCACTGGCGAGCAACGCCGACTACCGCGCGCTGGCTTCGAGTGCGGACTTTGCCGCCCTCGTCAACAACGCTGCCTTCCGCGCACTGGCCGGCAATGCCGACTTCCGCGCGCTCGCCTCCAACGCCCAGTTCGGTGCGCTGCTGACGAATGCCTCGTTCGCGGCGGCGGTGAACCAGCAATAGCGGCATCGCCGGAAATTGCTCCTGCATTTCCGGCATACACGACGGGCAGGAGCCCGAGTGCCTCGGAGGCCATGGATGGCCGAGAGAGGCCGCCATCCATGGCGATAAAATAAAAGAGGGAATCCCGGGCCGGCCACAAGCCGGCCCGATCTTTTTCCGCTATCGTAGGCGCGTCTCCGAAAACCAGGGGGGAGATCGATGCGCCTGAGTTTCGCGCCGCCGCGTTGTTGCTGGCCGCCGCTTTTTCGATGCCGCTATTCGGCGAATCGCCGCTGCAACAGCTCCAGACCGACAACCTCCAGCTGATCTGGTTTCACCCGGCCGAAGACTATCTGGCGCCGCACGCCGCGCGCAGCTTCGAAAATTCGCTCGCCTTCCAGGAAAGCCTCTGGGGCTGGAAGCCGGACGGCAAAGTCACGGTCCTGCTCAAGGACTTCATCGACTACGGCAACGCCGGCGCGACCTCGGTGCCGCAGAACATGGTGCTGCTCGACATCGCACCGGTCCCGTACACGCTCGAAACATTCGTTGCGAATGAACGCATCTTCTGGTTCATGAACCACGAGCTCGTGCACGTGGCCAACCTAGACGAGTGGACCAAGGCGGACATGCGCTGGCGCCACATCCTCGGCGGCAAGATCGCGACCGATCCGAAACATCCCGAAACGCTGCTGTACCGCTATCTGACCGTGCCGCGCTCGGTCGCGCCGCGCTGGTTCCTCGAGGGGATCGCGGTGTTCTTCGAGACCTGGATGGGCGGCGGCCGCGGCCGCGCCCAGGGCGCGTACGACGAGATGGTGTTCCGCGCGATGGTGCGCGACAACGCGCGTTTCTACAATCCGGAGAGCCTCGCCGCGGAAGGCACCAAGGTCGACTTCCAGGTCGGCGTCAACAACTACCTCTACGGCACGCGCTTCGTTTCCTACTGCGCGCTGAAGTATTCGCCGGAGAAGGTCGTCGAATGGGCCGCGCGCCACGAAGGCAGCGCGCGCTACTACGCCGACCAGTTCGAGCAGGTGTTCGGCAAGCCGATGGACGTCGTGTGGAACGAATGGATCGCCTGGGAGCACGAGTTCCAGAAAGCCAACCTCGCCGAAGTCGCGAAGTTTCCGTTATCGCAACACCGGCCGTTGTCGCAACGCGGCCTGGGCTCGATGTCGCGCGCCTACTACGACCCGGAGCGCAAGGCGATCATCGCCGGATTCCGCTATCCCGGCGTCGCCGCCTACGTCGGCACGATGTCGATCGAGGACGGCAGCATCAATCCCCTGGTCGACGTGAAGGGGCCGATGCTCTACCGCGTGACCGCGCTGGCTTACGACCCCGATACGAAGACGGCGTTCTACACGACCGACAACACCAGCGGCTACCGCGACGTGATTGCACTCGACACGGTGAGCGGCAAGACGCACATGCTGCTCGAGGATGCGCGCATCGGCGATCTGGTATTCCGGCGCAGCGATCGTTCGTTGTGGGGGATCCGTCACCTCAACGGCATCGTCACGCTCGTGCGCATGCCGTATCCGTACACCGAATTCAACCAGGTCTATTCCTGGCCGTACGGCGAAATCGCCTACGACCTCGACATCTCGCCGGACGGCAAGCTGCTCAGCTACTCGCACACGGCGGTCAATGGCGACCAGGCGCTTTACCTGTCGCCGCTGGAGTCGCTCGAGGCGGGCGACGCCAAGCCGATCGCGAGCTTCGATTTCGGCACCGCGGTACCGGAAGGCTTCGTCTTCTCGCCGGACGGCAAGTCCCTCTACGGCAGTTCCTACTACACCGGCGTGTCGAACATCTACCGCTACGATCTGGCGACCCAGAAGATCGAAGCGCTGTCGAACGCGCAGACCGGCTTGTTCCGCCCGCTGCCGCTGCCGGACGGGCGCATGCTCGCGTTCGACTATGCCGGGCAAGGACTGCTGCCCGGCTTCATCGACGCGCAACCGCGCGAGGATCTCGCGGCGATCACGTTCCTCGGCGCGCAGATCGCCGAGCAGCATCCGATCGTGAAGGAGTGGAACGTGGGCTCGCCGGCGCGTGTCGATCTGGAAAAAGTGACGGTGAGCAAAGGCGACTACGATCCGGTCCGCGAAATCGGCAAGCAATCGCTCTATCCGATGGTCCAGGGCTTCCAGGACGGCGGGGCCGTGGGCATGCATGGCGGCTGGTCCGACCCGCTCGGCCTCGACCGCATCGGCGTCGATCTTGCCTACAGCCCGGGCGATTCGTTGACCCACTACGAGCGCGTGCACTTCGACGCGCTCTGGGAACACTCCAACTGGCGCCTCGGCTACAAGCACAACGGCGGCAACTTCTACGACCTGTTCGGTCCGACCAAAACCAGCGTGCGCGGCAACTCGTGGCTGCTTGGCTACAAGAAGGCGCTGATCTTCGACGCGCCGCGCACGCTCGACCTGGACATGTCGATCAAGGCGTACAACGGACTCGACACGGTGCCCGGCGCCCAGAACGTCAACTCGCCGAGCGACAAGCTGGTCACGGCCGTCGCGCGGCTCAAGTACGGCTACATCGTCAATTCGCTCGGCAACGTCGACGATGAAAAAGGCATCCGCTGGAACCTCAATACCGAAGTGAACCAGGCCAACGGCAATACGATTCCCTCGATCTATGGCGGCTTCGACTTCGGCGGACCATTCCTGTTCGACCATTCCTCGCTCTGGCTGCGCAGTTCGGCTGGCTGGGCGCACGGCGACGTCAACGATCCCTACGCGAACTTCTATTTCGGCGCGTTCGGCAACAACTGGGTCGACGACGGCGAGGTCAAGCGCTACCGCAGCTATCCGAGCTTCCCCGGTTTCGACATCGACGCGTTGAACGGCCGCGAATTCCTGCATTCCCTGCTCGAATGGAACCTGCCGCCGGTCCGCTTTTCCGACGTCGGCTCGCCCGGCGCATACCTGAGCTGGGCTCGGCCCGCGGTGTTCGCCGGCGTGCTGTCGACGAATCCGAAAGACCTGTCGCTGTCGCGCACGCAAAAGGACATCGGATTCCAGGTCGACTTCCAGTTCATGGTGCTGCACGACCAGGAGATGACGTTCTCGATCGGCTCCGCTTACGGTTACGGCGACGGAAACACCGGAAATGTCGAATGGATGGCGTCGCTGAAAGTGCTGCATTGATCCGCGTGCCGCAGGCGCCTGCGGGAATCCGCGCATGAGCATCGCCTGGCTGGTGCGCGCGCTGATCGGATTGTTGCCGGCATTGTGCTTTCTCGGCGCCTTGCTCCTGCTCGACAGTTACAAGCTCGTGCGGCTGCGCATGGTCGTGACCACGATCGTGGTCGGTGGCGCGCTGGCTGGCGTGTGTTACCTGCTCAATCTCGCCGTCATCAATGCCGGCGGCATCGATTTTGAAAATTACTCGCGCTTCGGCGCGCCGCTGGTCGAGGAGTCGATCAAGAGCGTCGTGGTCCTCGTCCTGATCCGCACGCGGCGCATCGGTTTCCTCGTCGATGCGTCGGTGTTCGGTTATGCGGTCGGCGCCGGTTTCGCAACGGTCGAGAACCTGTATTACCTGAGCACGCTGACCGATCCGCACATGGCCGTCTGGATCGTGCGCGGCTTCGGCACCGCGATCCTGCACGGCGGCGTGCAGGCGATCTTTGCGGCGCTGGTTCTTGCCAACGCCGACCGGCGCGGCAAACTCGACTTGCGCGGCATCCTGCCGCCGCTGGCGCTGGCCGTCGTGATCCATTCGGCGTTCAACCAGTTCGTGCTGCCGCCGATCCAGGAAACGCTGCTGGTCCTTGTCAGCATCCCGCCGCTGATGCTGTGGGTGTTCATGAGCAGCGAAAAAGGTGTCAGGGGCTGGATTGGTTCCGGCTTCGACGCCGACACCGAACTGATCGAACTGCTCGACTCCGGCAGCTTCTCCGAGTCCAACGCGGGACAGTACCTGTTCGCGTTGCGCGAGCGCTTCCCCGGCGAAGTCGTCGCCGACCTGCTGTGCTATCTGCGCCTGTATGTCGAACTCGCGTTGCGCGCCAAGGGCATCCTGATGATGCGCGAACATGGAATCGAAACGGTCATCAGCGACGACGTCCGGGAAAAACTCGAGGAGATGCGCTATCTCGAGCGCAGCATCGGCCCCACCGCGCTGCGCACCTTGCAGCCGCTAATGCCGATGAGCCGCCGCGATCTGTGGCAGTTGTACATGCTCGGCAGTTGATCGCACCTTCGAGGATTAGCCACCCAACTCTTCACTCGACGCATCACGACCCGTCCGAGGCCAACGGCGGGTATAGCGGCAGGAAACTGTCACGGGCGTCAGCCTTCGATCCGCCTGCTTTCGCGCGGCTGGCTATCGCATTCGGCTGCGGATGCACAACCGCCCTGGCGGCCCGTTGCCGCGCGGCACCTGGAACTCGATCTTCCTCAGCCCGCACACTCAAATACCGGAGCGCCCGGACCAAAAAAGGCTTACGCTCTGACTGGGCATTCTCAGCCCTTGCTCGAAGGGGTAGTCGATCCGCGGAAACATTCATCCTGCTTTAGCCGGAGGTGTTCAGTGCGTGCAGCGATCGTAACGAGTCGGAAGAGTTGGCCGCGCAGAACGCGCGCGTGGGCACCGGTCTGCCGGATTTTCGGTTTGTTGCTCGCATTTGCGTGCTCCGCTGTCGTGCAGGCAGCCATTCTCGTCGGCGACAACGGACCGCCCAATGCGAGCACGTGCACGCTGGCGCAGGCGATCAATGCGGCGAACCTCGCGAATCTTCTCGTTCCTTCGTCCTATGGCTCGAGCACGCCTGCCGGCAATTGCTCGGGCGCGATCTCCGGCGCAAACACAATCGTCGTCACCATCCCGACGGTCACGCTGACCACAGTCGACAATTTCTGGTACGGGCCGAACGCGCTCCCACCGATCGCAAGCACGATCCTCATTTTCAACCCGAGCCAGGTCACGACGATCCGGGCCGTGCACACGGGTGATCCGACGCCGGCGACGGCAGATGCATTTCGTCTGTTCTATGTCTCTGGTGGTTTGGAACTGCCCGCCGGCCATCTGACGATCTGGAATGCCGTGCTGCTGGGCGGCTACGCCAAGGGCGGCGATTCGGCCCATGGCGGTGGCGGCGCCGGCATGGGTGGGGCTATTTTCAACCAGGGCATTCTGGATCTGGAATATGTTTCCCTGCTCGGCAATGTTGCGCAGGGCGGACCGACCGGCAGTTTCATCACTTTCCCTTCTTCAGGTGGCGGCATGGGCCAGGACGCCACTGATCTTGTTGGTGGCGGCTTCGGCGGTGGGCTCGGCGGAACCTTTGGCGGCAGTGGCGGCAGTGGCGTCGACACTGGCGGTAGCGGTGGTGGTGGCGGTTTCGGGGGCGCCGCCGGTAATGGCGCAAATGGCAATGCCTCGGGCACTGGGGGAGCCGGTGGAGGACTCGGAGCCCTGGGTGGTGCAGGTGGTTTCTATTCTATGAACGCGTCTTTTGCCTTTGGCGGGCCAGGCGGCGACGGCGGCGGCGGCGGCGGGCTCGGTGGCTCTGGTACTGGCGGAGCCTTCGGAAGCGGCGCGGCCGGTCAATATGTAGGTGGCGGCGGCGGCGTTGGAGGTGGCGGCACCTCCGGCAGTGCATGCGGCGGCGGCGGCGGCTTCGGCGGTGGCGGCGGCTCCGGCGCAGGCAGGGGCGGCTTCGGCGGCGGCGGTGGCGGCGTGACCTTCCCCGAATGTAGCGACGGCATCGGCGGCTTCGGCGGCGGCAATGGAGGCGCTGGTCTCGATGGCCATGTTTCCGGTGGCGGTGGCGCCGGCATGGGCGGCGCCATCTTCAATCATGCCGGAACGACGCACCTGGTCAATGTCACCGCAACGGGCAACTCCGCGCGTGGCGGCGCCGCCTCCGCAGTCGGCACTCCCCCCGGAACCAATGGCAGCGGTCTTGGCGCCGTGCTGTTCAATCTCAGCGGCACCGTCACGATCGATTTCTCGACGCTGGCGGGCAACACCCTGGTCAGCAGTAACGGAACCGTGAGTTCTGAAGATGGCACGGTGTACTCGCTGGCATACGGCAACGTCATTCAGACGGGTTTGGCTGCCTCGGCTTCGCTGACGATCAACAACAGCATTGTCTACAGCACGCAGGCCGATGCGGTTGGGAACACGAACGACATCGTGGTGAATTTTATCAACGGCAACCAGACGAACTCTGCGAGCCTCAAGTATGTCGGCGCGAATATTGTCCACAACGTCTTAACCGGGGTAACACCAATCGGGACGACGCCGAGCACCTCCGATCCGCTGCTCGGTTCGCTGAGCCTGTACTTCGGCCTCCCGGGGAACACGAATCCGACACCGGTGCTGCCGATCGGTTCGAACAGTCCGGCATATAACGCCGCGCCCACTTGCCTTGAAGCGGACGGGTTGACAACGGTGAGCCTCGACGGACGCGTCGCGGCGCGGCCATATCTGGTCAAGTGCGACGTCGGGGCGTACGAGTTCGACGGCGACTACATCTTCGCGAACGGTGTCGAAGCGAAGCTGTGATGCGTCGGTGAGCGAAGGGCTGACGTTCCGGTTGAGCGTGCGAACGCCGCCAACTGGCGTGGTGTGTCAGTCAAGAGAACATTTGCGTGTGATCCCCTGATCGGCCGTGCGGCGGCTATGGGGCCGGAACCGGACATGTTGCCGCTTCTGCTTTCGACCCGCCCCTGCCGCTCGGGAGCGTCCGCCGTGGGGTCAGTGATCAGTGATGGGCACATGCGCGTCATCTCCCGGCACTGATGCGCAGTTCCACCCTGCGCCGGCGCGCTTCGAACATCAGTGGCCGAAGCCGTCGGCGAAGATGTAGTCGTTGGCGAATGCCACGCAGGTGCCCGGTTCGGATGTATTGCCGGACGCATCGGTCGCCACGGCGGTCAGGAACCCGTTCACGGGGAGACCCGCTGCGGCGGTCATGTCGGCGCTCGGGAATGCATCGGCGTACACCGATCCGTTGGTGAACAGGTTGATGAAACCTACGTACTGCTTGAGCTCGCCGCGCGGACCCTGCGCATCGCCGGTGATGCATGTGTCGGTCCAGTACACGTCGAGGTGATAGCCCTGCGCAGGTCCGGGTGCCAGCGTTTCCAGTACGCCGCTGATGCGCGCCACGGTGGGCGCGATACGCTGCGCCTCGTACAGGATCGGATAATTCTGCAGCTTGTTCGGCCCGGTATCGGCGTCACCGACGTCGTCCGTGGTAGGTCCGTCGTCGCCGAGGTCTACCGCGAGATAGCCGTTGTTGCCATAGATCAGATTGTTGCCGCACACGCTGTTGCCCGTGCCGGCGCTGGATTCGAGGCCCACGCCAGGGCCGTGGTTGCCGGCGATGGTATTCGCTCCGATGATGCCGGCGACACAGCCCGACTCGCCGATGACGTTGTCGTGCGCGCCGGAGACGATGTCGATGCTCGGCAGATCGACCAGGCACAACGGGCCGTTGCAGCCGCCTTGGCCGTTGCCGAACGTCGAACCGTCGGGTGCCGGGCCAAGCGCATTGCTGCTCACGGTGTTTGCCGTAGTCGCGGCGCCGGCGAGGTAGATCGCGCTATCGATGCTGCCGCCGATGTAGTTCACGCTGACGAGGTTGGAGCCGGATGCGGAAATGTATACTCCGTACTCGTTGCGCTGGCTGCTCAAGATGCTGTAGATCGAACCGTCGGGATTGAAGCCGAAGTAGTTGCCCACCACGCTGTGCTGGCCAGCGCCGTTGCTAACGATCTTCACGCCGGAATCCGTCATGCGATTGAACACATTGCGGTCGCCAAACGCGTAGTTGCCGACCTGGCTGGCGCTGGCCGTGCCGTCGATCAGCACGCCGACTGCGCTTGCCGCGTAGTTCGGATCCTGCGCGAACGTGTTGCCGGTCACCACGTTGCCCGCACTGCTGGACAGATGCACCGCAGCAGCGCTGAAGCGTTCGAAGTCGATACCGCGCACAGTCAGGCGCCCGCTGCCGGTCGTGTGCAGGCCGTAACTCTGCGTGAAGCCATCGAAAATGATGCAGATCTTGCCGTTGTAACCGGGCGCCGTCGTATTCGGCGCCGAACCCGGCTGGGTATAACCATCGATGGTGACGTCGCTGGTGATGTCCGGCATCGCGCTCAGCAGCTCCACGACCTGCGGCGTCGTGCAGCCGCCCGCAATGTTGAACGTGATCGTCGTCGGATTCGAGCTCCCGTTCGCTGCGGTGATTGCCGTGCGCAGTGTGCCCGCCGTGCTGTCGTCGGCCGTACTCGTCACCATTTGTGCTGCGGTGTCGTCCACGTTCGATTCGTACGCGCCGAGATCGACACGGCTGCCGATCACACGCGTACGGCCGCGGATGTCGGTGCCGGGATAGCCGCCAGGCACTGACGATGCGAGTGCGCCGGTGTTGATCACCGGCGACGTGGTCTTCAGGTCATAGTTGCCGTTCAGCGAGTCGACGAACTGCGGATCCAGGTCCACGTTGCCGCTGCCGCTGATCGTGCCGGCCTTGCTGTGAAAATCGGACTTGATGATCGACGGCGTGGTGCTGGAAGCGGCCACTGCGATGTCGCTGGCATTGCCGCGCGCAATCAGGTTGTAGCCGCCGAACGTGCCGGCGAAGTTGCGCGGAGCATACGCCAGGTCGCCCACGCCAATGCCGTAGCCGCCGTTGTCGGCGATCGTACTGTTGACGATCTCCACGCTGTCGTTGCTGTTGCCGCTGATCACATACAGGCCTGGCACGCTGTTGCCGTAGACCAGCACGTTCTCGGCGAGGAAGCTGTTGCCCGAGGCGCTGTTGTCATCGGCGAAGAACGACAACGCCGCGCCGGTTTCGTTGTCGGTGACGCCGTCGTTGACGCCGGACACGATCACGTTGCGCACGGTGACAGCGGTCGCGCTGGGGTGGATGACGACGCCGGACTCGACGTCGAAGCGGACGCCGTCGATCAGGATTGCGCCTTGCTGCTGTGCAAGACGGAACACGCGCACACCGGCACTCGGATCGCCGTGGATCACGGTGTTCTTCGGGTCGACCACGCGTGATTTGCAGTTGGTGTTGTGCACGAAGCCGCCGACCAGGTGCAACGTGGCGTTGCCGGCACCCCCGTAGTTGCCGCCATCCTGATCGTAGCCCGTGCCCAAGCCTATGCTAACGTAGCCACTGGTGTGCTTGAGTATCGAATACGTCCCCTGCTCCACGTGCACATAGACGGTTTCGTTCACGGCGTTCGTCCAGTACGTCAAGGCCGTGTCGAAGATGGACGGCCCATTAGCGTCGTTGGTTACGCAGAACACGGTATTGGCAGCCGCGGCGTGCGCGAACAGAGCCAGGATTGCGAATGAGATTCGGCGATTGAGAGCGAACATTGGCTTCTCTCGGAGTTCAGGACGTCTTTTCAAACGTGCTCCGGGGGCCAGGCCGAACATGCCCTTTCGTGCGACGCAATGTCTTCGGTTCCCAGCCGGTGCCGACGCGGTGGCGCTGACCCAGTCGAGATGAGCGATGGCGCCGCCGGGGCACGACGACGCCAATGATCTCCGGCCTGAGGCAAAGGCGAACCGCGCGGAATGACTTCGGGCCGTTACCTGCGGTTAGCCACTGACTGCTATCGACCCCCGAAGGCGACTCTCACGAGCGGCCGCTCTGCGACAGCATTTACTTTCGATCGACGCCAGGTGGCGTCGATCGCCATCGTGCTGATAACCATATTAAAGCTGCTGAAGATTGTGTCGCTCCACCCAGCTACTTCACGTATACGCTTATAAGGACCTTCGGCGTGGGCGTCCAAGCGGCAACTTTTGGAGCGAACTCGTGAGCAAAGACAACCGCAACAAATTCCAGTGGTTCAGTGCGCTGATCGCATTGTTTTCCCTTCCGCTTGCCCATGCAACCACATGCACGGTCAACAGCAACCTCGATGATCCGAACGACGCGAGCGCCAAGGTCACGGCGGTGCCGCCCGGTGCATGGAGCGGCGCCAGCGCAAGCGTCGTGACGCTCCGCGACTGCATCGTTGCGGCAAACCTGATGACCGGCTCGAGCGGCGTACCGAATGGCTCGATGAGCATCGACGCGACTGCGATCGCGGGGCAGACGATTACGTTGCAGGATAACCTGCCTTTGCTGTTCAACAACGCGGCGATCAGCGGCGGTTCCGGGGCTGCTGTGCGGATCGACGGCGCTGGCGCGCATCGCATCTTCTTGATTTCCGGATTGCCGGACATTGGCGCTCAATTTTTAGATGCGGATGGCTCGCAGGCCACGGCAGTGGCGATGACAAATCTCGTTCTGCAGCATGGAAACGCAACCGGGGGGAGCAGTGGCATTGGCGGCGCGGGAATGGGTGCAGGCGGCGCGCTCTTCGTCAACAAGGCCGCGGTCGTCACGCTGGTTGACGTGAGTTTCGATGGCAGCGCCGCGAAGGGTGGAACAAGCGGTATCGGAGAAGTGGGCGGCGTGGGAGCGACGGGCCAAGCGGGCGGCGGAGGGATGGGCAGTGGCGCGTCGCCCTTGTCCGGCGGCGGCGGTTTGAATGGTCCCGCTACCGGAAATCCGGGGGGCGGGATCGGTACGCCAGGCACGTCAAGCAATCCCGGTGGGTTTGGAGGCAGCGGCATCGGAGCGCTGAGCGTGAACCAGGCGTTTACCGCCACGGATTTCGGCGTCGACACGGGCACTGGGACATCGGGATCGCTCATCGGCGATGGCGGTATGAGCGGTGGGGGTGGATCTGGCGGTTTTGGCGGCGGCGGCGGAAGTGATTACGATGATTCCGTGGGCGGAACCGGCGGTTTCGGCGGTGGCGGCGGCGGTATCACCAACAATGGCGGCCTCGGTGGACCTGGTGGCTTCGGAGGCGGCGGTGGCGGGGCACTATTCAACGACAGCGGCCGAGGAGGCTTTGGCGGCGGTGGCGGTGGCGTTAACTTCGGCCAGCCGCAGAGCGGCGGAATCGGCGGCGGCGCAGGCTCCAAAGGATCGGGCGGTGGAGGAGCCGGCTTTGGCGGCGCGATGTTCGTCCGCAGCGGCGGCGTACTGAACGTGCTGAGCACGGGCAGTAACGGCATGGCGCACAACAGCGTGTTGGCGGGCCCGAGTGATCATGCCGGTGCTGCCGCAGGCTCTGGCATCTTTCTGATGAGTGGCGCTAGCGCTGTGTTTGACATCGCTGGCCGCTACACGATCAACGACGATGTCGCTGATGACAGCGCGTACACCCTGCCGCCCGGCGGTAGCTACCAAGCCGGTAATGGTGCGGGCGCCGACGTCACCAAGCAGGGCAGCGGCATGCTGGTTCTGTCCGGCACGGACAGCCGCGGAGGCACGATGCACGTGAATGCCGGTTCTCTGGCCGGCACTGGCACCATCCTTGGGGACGTGACCCTCGCCGGCGGGGCACGAATCGCACCGGGCGACCCTGCCGCCGGTGGCGGCGTCGGCACGCTGTGGATGGGTTCGCTGACCTGGGATGGCGGCGGTTCAATGAATTTCCAGCTCGGAGCGACGACCGCCGCCAGCGACCTGCTCCAAGTGTTCTCCGGTCCGCTGGCAAAAGGCCTCGGTGGCAGTTTCGTATTTCACTTTGGCATGGGGGCACAGCCACCGCAGCCTGGAACTTTATATACACTAATACAAAGCAACACTATTGCCGGGTTTGTGGCAACTGACTTCTCGTTCGATTTCGACGGCACGTACGCCGCATTGGACGGCTCTTTCGCGATCAATGCATGCGGCGTTGGCTGCGTCAAAGTTCAATTTCTGGTCAACTCGGTCACAGCGGATAGAATCTTCGCCGCGGATTTCGATTGAGCGTCAGCCTAGACTGAAAGCCAATTCCACAGGAAATGTCAGCAACCATGCCTTGGGCGGGCGAAGACATCCGCGAGCGCTATCACGCCGGCACGCATCCGGCCACGACCGAGCTTGCGATCACTGCTGCGAATCGCCTCCGCGAAGTGTTCGAAAGCCGCTATCGTTAGACCCCCCGAGCCGGGAATGGCCGCTTCGGACCCGACAGCTGCCCTACGAAAATCCACGGTCATTGAAAGCCCGATATCGAGCCGATCCGGACCGTCACAAGCGTCTGCAATTGAGACAGCCCATTTCCGCGTCAAAGGCTTCATCTCCGATGTCGTGCCGCAGAGAATTTCAGTGGAATCGTGCGACAGGCGGTCGCGCAGCATATCTGTTCGCGCCGCTCGCGCTGCGACGCAACTATGGATGCGCGGCTCCGCTCGCCGTCGCGTTCTGCGTTTGCGGCAACGTCACCTTGAACTCGACCTTCGCCAGTTGCTCCGGTGCCCGGCCGATCTTGCGCAGGAACGGAAGCCAGCGCGGATCGCTGCGGATCTTGTCGAACAGCGGCTCGTAGACGATTTCCGAAAGTCCGCCGTCCTTGTACTCGACGGCCTTGTCCAGCCACTCGAACGCTTTGTCCGCTTCGCCGCGGAACGCGTAGTTATAGGCGATGTTGTAAGAAGCCTCTGTTCCCAGCTTTATAATCACCGTAGACAGTGCGGCATCCGACTCCACCTTGCGCCCGGCCGCGTAGTAGGCACTCGCGAGGCCGATCGTGCGCCAGGTCTCGGACGATTCCGCCTGCGCCTCGGTCAGAGCACCAGCAGCATCGCCCTTCGCGATCAGGCTCACGCTGATAATGTTCTGCGCGCCGCTATATTGCGGGCTGAGCGCAAGGGCAATGCGCTCGGACGCGATCGCTCCGTCGTAGTCGCGGGCGCGTGACAACAGGTCTCCGAGCCGATAGTGCACGCGCGCGCTGGCCGGATCATGTGCGACGAGGTAGCGCATGACCGTGATGCCCGCGTCGACTTTGCCGACTCCGGCCAGGAACACTGCGTGTTGTAGAGCACGTCCGAGTTGGCCGGATCGAGAGACAGTGCTCGCTGGTAGTGCGCAGCGGCGGAGACGAAGTCCGTGTCGTACACATCGGCGATCCGACCCGCCAGCGAGTGCGCTGTCGCGTCGTCCGGAGCGAGCGCGAGCGCGCGTTCAACCGCGGCGCGTATCTGCCGGCAAACCTTCCTCGATCGATCGTTCCGAGGCTGCCACCTGATTGAAGGACACCAGTGCCAGTGCATTCCAGGCCCGCACCTCGTCCGGTACCAGGGCGATTGCCTGTTCGCACAGGGCCAGCCCCTGCTTGTTGCCGGCCACGGCGTTCTGTGCAATGAGCGCATTCGCCTGCAGGATCAGCGGATAGATCCTCGGGTCCACGGGCTTGGCGGTCGGCACTGCGCCGAGCAGCGAAATCCGCAGCTTGTCGACGACGGCCGCCGCGATCTCGTCCTGCACCTTGAAGATATCGTCGAGCGTGCGGTCGTACGTTTCCGACCACAGATGCGAGCTGTCGCTGGCGCGGATCAACTGCACGGTGATGCGCACCTTTTCGCCGGACTTTCGCACGCTGCCCTCGAGTACCGCCGCGACGTGCAGCACGCGCGCGATTTCGGCGATCGGCGTGTCCTTGCCCTTGTACGAAAAACTCGACGTGCGCGCGATCACCCGCAGCTTCGGCACCTTGGCCAGGAGGTCCAGCAGCTCTTCGGTAATACCGTCGGAAAAATATTCCTGGTCCTTGCCCTGGCTCAGGTCCTGCAACGGCAACACGGCGATCGACGGATCCTGCTCGATCGACGGAATCGAAGGCGTCCCGGCGTCACCAGCCGCTGCCACGTTGGTCGATGCGGCGCCTGCCGGCGATGCGGTCCCGTTCGCCGCCGACGCGACGCTGGCGTGATCCACAGCGCTGGCGATTTCGCGCGCATTGCGGCCCGGCGCGAGCACGAACTTGTC
This sequence comes from uncultured Gammaproteobacteria bacterium, assembly GCA_963766595.1. Classification (GTDB taxonomy): domain Bacteria; phylum Pseudomonadota; class Gammaproteobacteria; order Xanthomonadales; family Rhodanobacteraceae; genus Rudaea. The sequence goes on along the minus strand of CAVYAZ010000017.1, from coordinate 35,385 downwards.
GACCGCAAAATAGGCGAGCGCGAGTATCAGCAACACCGTGATCGAGCGGTCGATGCGTCGGCCAGTAACGGGCGTGATCGATGCGTTGCGGTCGACCTCGGACTCGCGCTTGAGTCCCTCGGGCGTGAGTTCGTAGATCCACGAGACCAGCATCGTCGGCACGAAGCCGATCGCCAGCAGCACCACGATACTGCGTCCGATCCAGTCCGGCGCACCGAACATCGGCAGCACCGTGCCCGCCACCTGCGTGATCAGCCATGCACCGACGACATACAGGCCGGCCATGCGGATTACGTTGCGGCGCTTGAGTTCTTCGAACAGCGACATCGGCTCGCCGGTTCCCCTGGTCGCCCAATGATCGCAGATTCCGGCGCCGGCCGTCACGACGGCTTTCCGGCTCCCTGCAGCCGGCTGGTACGTCGCTACAGGCCCGAGACGATCCGCGCGTCGAAACGATCGTTCAGCCATGTGCCGATCGTGTCCAGCGCACGCGGCGCGAACGTCTCTTCGATCGCCGGATATTCGTACGGCAAGCCGGTCATGCAGGTCTGGAACAGGTGATTCAAACCTGCGAGTTCGACGATCTCGAAATCAGGATGTCCCGCGCGTTCCAGCATCGAGCTCATGACGGCGAGATTCGTCGCCGCGCGCACCTGAGTGTCGAGGCTTCCGTTGATGGCGAGCAACGGCGCCGTCACGCGCCGCAGGATCGGCGCCGGCTCGCAGCGCAAGAGAGAGCGGAACCACGGCTCGTTAAAGCGCGCGATCCAGTCCGCGCTGTTCTTCACGACGGCGGTCTGGCTCGCGCCGAATCTCTCCGCGAGCGCCGTGATCTCGGCGGAATCGATCGGCGCATCGCCACGTTCCCCCAGATTCTGATAAAGCGCCAACGTGAAAGCACGATGGCGTTCGATCGCCGCTGGATCGCCAAGCGTCTTTTCCAGTCCGTCGCACTCGCGATCGGCGAATGCCTCGCCAACACTGAGTCCCGGACCTGCCATCGACACCAGAAAGGCGATATCGTCCCGGCGCACGGCGACCTGCGCGCCGATCAGGCCTCCGACGCTGTGGCCGATCAATCCGATCGGCACTCCGCGCAGCTCGCGATGGCGCTTCATGTGATCGATCGCCGCGGACATGTCGTCGACATCGTCGGCGACCACATGCGTGGATCGGTCTCCGGTCGACGCGCCGACGCCGCGGTTGTCCAGACGCATAACGGCGAAGCCGCGCCGACTCAGGTAGTCGGCCAGTATCCAGAACGGCTTGTGCCCGAACACGGTTTCGTCGCGATCCATCGCGCCACTGCCGGTAATCAGCAGGATCCCGGCGCGCAGTTTTCGATCGGACGGAATCGTCAGCGTTCCGGCCAGGCGGCAATCGGCGCGATCGACGTAAACCTCTTCGCTGTCGTAACTGAAAGGCGGCTTTGGCGTCTGCGGCCGCGCCGGCTCTTCGCGAGCGACATCGCCAGTCGACAGTACAAGCGGATACCGTTGTTCCTTGTTCGAAAATTCACCGACAATCCGTGCACCGTCGCCGGACAAGTTGCCGGTGAACACGCCCATGTTGCGCGTGCCAAAGCGCAGCGTGCGTTCGGCAAACGAGACATCGAGCAGATCGACGCCGCTGCGATAGTGCTTCGGGAAGTCCGCCGTCGCGGACAGTTTCGACTCGCGCACGGTCAGATGCAGCATGATCGGAACCGGCGTGCCGTTCAAGTCGATCACGCCGTTCCAGGTTCCTTCGATACTTTCGGTCACACTTCACCCAGGTTCAGATCGCCGTTTTCAGCGGGCTCGAACCTTAGCAGGTGCGCGACGGGATTTGACGCGAGCGATGGACGGCCATTCAGGCGTTGTCGTAGACTGGTTCTTGAGCCTGACGCGCTATGCCATCGCTTCGTACAGCGGCAATGTCAGGAACTCCTGGAAGTTCTTCGCCAGCGACATTTCCTCGAAAATCTTCGCGGCCCGCTCATAGGTTCCCAGCGGCTCGCCGCCAGCGGCTGCATCGACATTGACCTTGGCCAGTTCTTCGGGAATCAGCGCGCGCACCAGCGCCGCATCGACCTTGCGCCCGTCATCAAGCACGCCCTTCGGACTGACGACCCACTGCCATACCTGGGAGCGTGAAATCTCCGCGGTCGCGGCGTCTTCCATGAGGTTGTGGATCGGCACGCAGCCGTTGCCTGCGAGCCAGCTGCCGAGATAGTGGATGCCGACATTGATGTTGTAGCGCAGGCCGGCTTCGCTGATCGGCTGCTCTGGCACGAAATTGAGAAAGTCGCTGGCCTTGAACGTTTCATCACGCTGCTTGCTCCACTGGTTCGGCTTGTCGCCAAGCACGCGCGTGAACTCCTCCATCGCGATCTGGACCAGGCCCGGATGCGCGATCCAGCCGCCGTCGAAGCCATCGTTCGCGTCGCGCTTCTTGTCGTGGCGCACGCCGGCCAGCGCCTTCTCGTTCGCAGCGGCATCGTTCTTGATCGGAATCAGCGCGGCCATGCCGCCGATCGCCGGAGCGCCGCGCTTGTGGCAGGCCTTGACCAGCGCCAGCGCATACGCGCGCATGAACGGCACTTCCATGTTGATCGCGACGCGGTTGGCCAGGCAGAACCCCGGCTTGTTCCGGAATTTCTTGATCGCGCTGAAGATGTAATCCCAACGGCCGGCGTTGAGCCCGGCAGAATGCTCGCGCAGTTCGTACAGGATTTCTTCCATCTCGAACGTCGCCAGGATCGTCTCGAGCAGCACGGTCGCCTTGATCGTGCCCTGCGGAATGCCGAGTTCGTTCTGGGCCATGACGAAGATGTCGTTCCACAGCCGCGCCTCACGATGGTTCTCGAGCTTCGGCAGGTAGTAGAACGGGCCGGCACCGCGCGCAATCTGTTCCTTCGCGTTGTGGAAGAACACGAGGGCGAAATCGAAGATGCCGCCGGAGACACGCTGGCCGTCGACCGTGACGTGCTTCTCGTCGAGATGCCAGCCGCGCGGGCGGATCTGCAGCGTCGCGATGCGCTCGTTGAGTTTGTATACTTTTCCCGCTTCGTTCGTGAAGCTGATCGTGCCGCGGATCGCGTCGTACAGGTTGACCTGGCCCTGGATCTGGTTGAGCCAGTTCGGGCTGTTCGAATCCTCGAAGTCGGTCATGTACGAATCCGCGCCGGAGTTGAACGCGTTGATGATCATCTTGCGTTCGACCGGGCCGGTGATTTCGACCCGGCGACACTCGAGCGCCTTCGGCAGCGGCGCGATCTTCCAGTCGCCATCGCGCACCGCCTTGGTCTCGGGCAGAAAGTCCGGCATCTGGCCCGAGTCGATGCGCGCCTGGCGCTCGACCCGTGCCTTGAGCAGTTCCTGGCGGCGCGCGTCGAAGGCACGGTGCAGTTTCGCCACGAACGCCAGGGCATCGGCCGTCAGAACCTCGTCGAAACGCGGATGCATCGGCGCGTTGATCGCAACACCGGGCGGCAGGGAAGAGTTCATCGGCGACTCCTGGATTCTGGCGGTGGCGGGCCACGAAAAATCGGCGGGGCCCATGGTCGAAGTATAGGGGCGGGTTCGCGGATTTCCACGCAGACGATGGTCGCGGTTGGGCCGCCATCGTACCGGCGACGATCAGCTTGCGCATTCATCGCCGCGCAATATGCATGCGACAATATTCCGCGCTTGAACGTCTTCATCCGGAAGGACCGGAAGGAGCCTGCGCAAAGGCGCTCAAACTTCAGGTGTCGGAAACAGGAGGATTGGCCCATGTTCGCACGCAAACATCTGCTGGTTGCAGCGATCACGCTTTTGACGCTCGCTTCCCTCGGCGGCTGCGCGGCGCACCAAAAATGCGAAGGCAACGCCTGCGCGGACGACAAAGCGATAACGGCCACGATCGAAGCGGCGCTGCGCGCGAACGCGGCTATCGCAACCTGGGATATCCAGGTGCAGACGATCAATCACACGGTCTATCTGTACGGCATTGTCGACACGAACGTGCAACGCGCCTTCATCGAGGAAACCGCGCACAAGACCGAAGGCGTCGCGAAGGTCGTCAATTCGATATCGATCAAGGGCAGGTACTAGGGAAGCTCCGGACGAGTTCACATAATTTCGTCATTCCCGCGAAAGCGGGAATCCATTTTGATCTTGATTCTCGGAGTAAGAATCAAGGTGGATCCCCGCTTTCGCGGGGATGACGACTTATTTAGAGGTTTCCTGGCAACTCAACCGCACCTCGCCACCGACAACCTCGACCGCGACCGGCGCCAGCGAGTTTCCACGCGCGGGACCGGCGAAACAGCGTCCTGATTCGGCATAGAAACAGGCGCCGTGCGCTGCGCAAATGATCTGGCCGGGCTCGAGAAGAAACCGGCCAGGCGCCCAGTCCAGACGGCTGCCGGTATGCGGACATTCGTTGTAATAAGCGAACACGTTCGCGCCCTGGCGCAGCAGGATCACCGAAAATACGCCATCCTCGAATTCGGCATCGACGGCCGTCGCTCCACCGTCGGGAATCGCGTCGAGTTGGCATAACGTTTTTCTAACACTCATCGGAGTATCTAGCCCGTTCCGCACTTGTGTCTCGCGCGACGCATCCCCACCCTTGGGGCATTCTGCCATACGGAGTAAAGACGCCATGTTCTACTGGCGCTGGTTCAATCGTCCGCGGCATCCGCTGATGCGCGTGTTTCTCGCAGCGATCGGCGCCGTGTTGCTGGTCGGCGTGCTCGTTTTCGGCTTTTTTGCGCTTGTCGCATTTGCGCTCATCGGCAGCATCGTTGCGATCGTGCGCGCGATCAACCGCGCGAGCGCGGGCACGAGCAGCGTGCCGCATGCGGCCGGCGCGGTGGACCAGCGCGTCATCGAAGGCGAGTTTGTCGTGCTGCGCAACGATGCGGCATCGCTGAATCACTGACGTTCGTGATCGCGGTATTTCGGTGGGCCTTGGCCCACCATCCTTCAACTCGGCAATAAACGGATAGCGGCTATACCCCGCGCGCACTAGTCTGCGCGTCAGGAGGTAACCGCCATGACTGCAATGCCGAAGAACCTGAAGATTGATCCGCTCGACCGCGCCTTGGCGCTGATCGCCGACGCGGCCGATACGCCGCCGCGCCTGAACGAGCTCGCGCGGTCCGTTGGACTGAGCCCCAGCCATCTGCAACGCGCGTTCCGCAAGCGCTACGGTGTCAGCCCGGCCGAGTACGCGCAATCGTTGAAGCTGAAGAACCTGAAATCCGCGCTGCGCACAGCGCCGCGCGTCGTCGACGCGATCTACGACGCCGGCTACGGCTCCGGCAGCCGCGTTTACGAGAAGACCGGACAACTGCTCGGGATGACGCCGGCGAGCTACCGTCGCGGCGCCGCCGGCATCGCGCTGCGGTATACAACGCTGAAAACTCCACTCGGCCGCCTGCTGGTCGCGGCAACGGCGCGCGGCATCTGTTCGGTTGCGCTGGGCGACGACGACGACACGCTGGTCGCCGGCCTGCACGCCGAATTTCCGCAGGCGTCGATCGAGCGTGTCGATGCCGGTCGCGACGACTGGCTCGCCGCGGTGATCGCGCGCGTCAATGCGCAAATCGCCCAAGAGCCCTCCTCCGCGCCGCTGCCGCCGATAGACATTCGCGCGACGGCATTCCAGTGGCGCGTGTGGCAGGCGCTGCAGCGCATTCCGCTCGGCGAGACGCGCAGCTACAGCGACATCGCCGCGGTAATCGGCGCGCCGCGTTCGGTACGCGCCGTCGCGAACGCCTGCGGCCGCAATCGCCTTGCGATCGTCGTTCCGTGTCATCGCGTGATCCGTGAAGACGGCTCTCTCGGCGGCTATCGCTGGGGTGTGTCGCGCAAGCAAACGTTGCTCAAGCGCGAGGCGAAGGCGAGCGCCTGACAACGTAACTAAAGTAGCGCTTGTTCTTGCCCCCTCTCCCGCTGGCGGGAGAGGGCCGGGGTGAAGGTGGCGTCGGAGGAAGCGATCGCGCTCTTCGGGCACGCCACCCTCACCCGTCGCAGCTACGCTGCGCCGGCCGCTCCCGCCAGCGGGAGAGGCGGATCCATGACGGACACTTGTTCACGATTTCAACCGCCCGCAAGCGGCTCTCATAAGTGCATGGAGAGTGGCGCTGTTGCTGCGTCACTACGATGGCAAAATACGCACGCTGAGAAAATGTGCTCGCGAAGTCAGCGATGCTGGCCGATGCCGCGGCCGTCACGGCACTGCCGTGGCTCAAGTGCACGAACAAGGACGGCGCGCGGGACGACAAGCTCTGGTTCAGCGCCACCTATGCGCGCACGAGAGCGGCTAGCGCCATGTATTCGGCCAGGCGTCCACGGCGTGCGGCTCATCCGGCACGCATCCGTGTTGAATGGAATTCAACTTTGGCTTGCAAAAGCATCGCTTTTTTGACGGCCGTTACAAGGCTATCTTGCACGGCAGTCAAAACGCAGAGGGGTCTGCATGAGACTGGCCTGAGCCGATTCGCGACACCGGTCTGTTATAAACCCGGGGACATGGAAACTAATGAAATGAACGCCATAACCTCGGACATCCGCGCTCACGCGCCGCAGGCCCTGCTGACGCCGCGCGTGCTGGTCGCGCTGTCGCTGATCGGCGTGTATCTGATCTGGGGCTCGACCTACCTGGCGATTCGCATCGCCCTAACCGACTATCCGCCGTTCCTGATGGGTGCGATCCGGTTCTTCATCGCCGGCGTGTTGATGTTCGCCGTGATGCGCTGGCGCGGAATCGCCGCACCGACGCGTGCACAATGGCTCAATTGCGCCGTCACCGGCACGCTGCTTCTGGGCTTCGGCAACGGTCTGGTCTGCTACGCCGAGCAGACCGTCGCATCGGGCCTTGCCGCGGTTGCCGTCGCGAGCATGCCGCTGTTCGCGGCAGTGTGCGCGGCCTTCTACCGGCAGTGGCCGACGCGCGTCGAAACGCTCGGCCTGCTGGTCGGTTTCGTCGGGGTCGTACTCCTGAATTTCGGCGGCGACCTGAGCGGCTCGCCGCTCGGCGCGCTTGCGCTGATAGGCGCCTCAGCAACGTGGGCGTTCGGCTCGGTCTGGAGCCGGCGCCGCGACATGCCGCATCCGGCGATGAGCACGGCTGCGCAGATGCTCTGCGGCAGCGTCGCGCTTGGACTGGTCGCGCTGCTGACCCAGGAGCGCATCGTCGAATTGCACGTCGATACGACCTTGGCGCTCCTCTACCTTCTCGTCTTCGGTTCGATCCTCGGCTTCAGCGCGTACATCTACCTGCTGCATCACGTGCGACCGGCGCTGGCGACAAGCTACGCCTACGTCAATCCGCCGGTCGCCGTTCTCTTCGGTGTCTTTCTCGGCGGCGAAAGTGTGCGTTCGCTCGACCTGGTCGGCATGGCCGTGATCCTCACCGGCGTCGCGGCGATCACGCTGGCGAAGGCAAAGAAAACCTGAGCCGCCATCCGCTGCAGATGCGCCGGAGGCGCGCACCGCATCGGACGATCGAAACAGGCGCCGGATTCTGCCGCACCGCGCCTTGCACGGCCGCCGGCCCCCGAGCAAACTTCTCCGCCCGATGACCTGACGGAGCAGCCGATGAACACGACGCCTGCAGCGAATGGTTCGGCCATGGTTGGCCTGGCGTTGCGCCTGTCCGCGTGGGCCGAGCGCTGGTTTCCCGACGCCTACGTGTTCGCCGCGCTCGGCGTCGTCGTCGTCGCGCTTGCGGCCATGGCGTTCGGCGCGTCGCCGCAAGACGCGGCGGTCGCGTTCGGCGAAGGCTTCTGGAGCCTGATTCCGTTCACGATGCAAATGGTGTTCGTGGTCATTGGCGGTTTCGTCGTCGCCACCGCGCCGCCGGTTGCGCGCCTGATCGACGGCCTTGCCGCCGTGCCGCGCAGCGGTCGCGGTGCAGTTGCATACGTCGCCCTGATCAGCATGCTCGCGTCGCTGGTGAACTGGGGCTTCAGCCTCGTGTTCGGTGGACTGCTCGTGCGCGCGCTTGCGCGTCGCGACAATCTGCCGATGGACTACCGCGCGGCCGGCGCCGCGGCGTATCTCGGGCTCGGCGCATCGTGGGCCATGGGCCTGTCGTCATCGGCTGCGCAGCTGCAGGCGAATCCGGCCAGCCTGCCGAAGCCGCTGCTCGCGATCACCGGCGTGATTCCTTTCAGCGAAACGATTTTCCTGTGGCAATCGATCGCGCTGACTGCAATCCTGATCGCCGTGTCGGTATTGATCGCGTGGTGGTCGGCGCCGGAGGCGAGTCAGGCTCAGACCGCGGGCGGCTACGTAGAGCGCGAGACGATGGTGCTGCGCCCTCTGGCCCAGCATCGGCGGCCAGGCGAATGGCTGGAGTACAGCCCGCTGCTGACCGTGCTGATCGCGTTGCTCGCGCTCGGCTGGCTGATCCACGAGTTCGCGACCAAGGATGCCATCGTCGCCATCGCGAGCCTCAACACCTACAACTTCCTGTTCCTGATGCTCGGCTCGTTGCTGCACTGGCGGCCGCGCAGCTTTCTCGACGCGGTCGCGCGCGCGGTGCCGAGCACCACCGGCGTGCTGATCCAGTTCCCTCTCTACGGCGGCATCGCCGCGATCCTGACCACGGCCAAGGGCGCCGACGGAACGACGGTCGCCCACCATCTGTCGGCGCTGTTCGTGCAGCTCGCCTCGACCGACACGTACGCGATCGTGATCGGCGTCTATTCGGCGATCCTCGGCTTCTTCGTGCCGTCCGGCGGTGGCAAATGGGTCATCGAGGCGCCGTACGTGATGCAGGCCGCGAACGACCTGCACTATCATCTCGGCTGGGCGGTACAAATATACAATGCCGCAGAAGCGCTGCCGAACCTGATCAACCCGTTCTGGATGCTGCCGCTGCTCGGCGTGCTCGGCCTCAAGGCCCGGGACATCGTCGGCTTCACGTTCGTGCAGCTCATCGTGCATTTGCCGCTGGTGCTGATATTGCTCTGGGCGTTCGGGATGACCCTGGAGTACCACGCGCCGGTAATGCCGTGACGAAGGGGCCAGGGACCAGGGACTAGGATCCAGTAAAGACAGAAAAGGCGCGGCGTGCCGCTATCGCCGCTGGCCCTAGTCCCGAGTCCCTAGTCCCTAGTCCCTGGTCCCTCGCCCCTAGTCCCTGGCCCCTGCTCCATCACAGTTCCCTCAGCGCCGTAGTAATCGGCATCCGCGCAGCACGGATCGCCGGGAGGAAGCCGCCGAACATGCCGATGATCACGGCGATGAACAGGCCGCGACCGACGAGCGCCGGCGTTACCTTGAACGCGAACACGACCTGGGTGAAGTTCTGGCCAAGCGTCGACACCGACAGGTTGTTGAACAGCAGGTAAGCAATCACGGCGCCGATCGCGCCGCCGACCAGCGCGAGCACGAGAGACTCGATCATCACCGACATGACGACCGGCAGGCCGCCGAAGCCGAGCGCGCGCAGCGTCGCGATTTCGCGCGCGCGCGTTGCCACGGCGGCGTACATCGTGTTCAGCGCGGCGAAGATCGCGCCGAGTCCCATGATGCCAGTGACGATGCCGGCGAGAACGCCGATCGTCGCGCGGAATTGCTTGGTCTGGCCGCTGTAGTACTCCTGCTCGGTCTGCACGTCGACGCTCAGGCGCGGGTCGGCGGTCAAGGTGTCCTTGAACGTCGTCATGCCGTTCGCACCATCGAGCACGGCACGCACCGAGCTGAAGCCTTGGCGGTTGAACGAGGTCTGCGCGACTTCGACATCGCACCACAGTTCGCTTTCGTTGGCGTCGCCGGATTCGAACACGCCGACGACGGTCCAGTCGGAGCCGCGGAAACGCAAGGTCTGGCCGACGCTCGCCTCGAATTGCTGGGTGACGCCGCGACCGACGATCAGTTCGCGCTTGCCCGTCTCGAACAGGCGCCCGTCGATGATCTTGACCTGTGGGCGCAGCTTCATGCCCTTGGGCCCGATGCCGCGCACGGTGACGTTCTGTGCACTTCGATCGCCCTTCTTCGCCAGCTCGGCAATCACGATCATTTCGGCCGACGCCAGCGGCTGCTCGTCATCGTCCTTGGCAACTCCGGCGGCCTGCTTGATCAGCGTGACCTGGTCGCGCAGCAGTGCCGAGTTGAGCTCGGCCTGCGAGCCGCCGCGCAGGACCATCGCCACGTCGGCGCGGCCCGCCGATTTCAGCGTCGACTGGAACCCTTCTGCCATCGCCAGCAGCGCGGTGAATACGGCGACGACGCCGGCCAGGCCGACGACGATCACGAGCGACGCACCCCAGCGCTCGGGAATGCTCTTGAGGTTCAGGCTCGTGATCGCGGTGGTTTGACTCAGCATTGTCTGTCTCCGTACTCGTTGTGCTCGCGTCTGGGCCAAGTCCCCAGAGAACCCGCGAACAAGGTACCTTTATTGCCGTCATTCCCGCGAAAGCGGGAATGACGCCTTTCTTATTTTCGTGTCTTTGTCATCTCTTGCTCAGCGGCCGGCCAGCGCGTCGACGATCTTCAACCGCTGCGCGCGCAGCGCCGGAAGCAGGCCAACCGCCAACGCGAGCACGACTATGGCGGCGAAGCCGGCGCTCCAGACACGATAGTCGACACTGATCGGAAACTGACCGGAACTGCCCACGACGAACGCGAGGATCGTGGCCAGGCCCATGCCGATGACTCCGCCGATCAGGCAGATCGCGACCGCCTCGGCCAGCACGAAGCCAAGCACGCTGGTGTCGGAGAATCCCAATGTCTTCAGGATCGCCAGCTCGGGCACGCGCTCGCGCACGCTCTGCGCCATCGTGTTGCCGACGACGAGCAACAAGGTGAAAAACACGGCGAAAAGAATCCAGCGAACGATCAGGCCGATGTCGCCGATCTGCTTGACGAAGCCGATGTTGAAGTCCTTCTCCGTCTGCGTCTTGGTTTCGTCCGGCGAGTTCTCGAACTTCGAGTCGACCGTTTCGGCAACTCTTTCGGCGTCGTCGGGATTGGCCAGCCGGATCACGAACATGCCGGCGCGCCCCTGGCCAAACTGGTTGGCTTCGTCGAAGTAGGCGAAGTTGATATAGGCCTGTTGCGTGCGCTTCTGCCATTCCTCGTCCTTGCCGTCGTAGATGCCGACGAGGTCGAACGCCCAGCTCTTGCTGCCGTCCTTTTGTGGAAAGATATTCGACTTCAGCGGCACTTTCTGGCCGATCTTCCAGCCATACTGATCGGCCAGCTTCTTGCCGGCGATCATGCTCGTGCGCGTGCTCGCGAACGCCTTCCACTTATCGTCCGGCATTACCCATTCCGGATAAAGGTCATGCAGGCGCTCCGGATCGGTCGCGAACGCGACGATCGGAGTATTCTCGCCAACCACCCCGCCGAACCACTGGATCCAGCCCACGCGCGACACGCCGGGAACTGCCTCGATCTGCGGCAGCAGGCGCATCGGCAGCGGCGTCGTGAACGACACGCGCGCCTGCGTCATCAAGCGCGTCGCGCCGATGAAATCCGCGCCAGCATTGAACAGTACGTTGACGGCCTGCAACAGGCCGAACAGCAAGAAGGCCGTCATCACCGACAGCAGGGTCAATGCGGCGCGCGTCTTCTTGCGAAACAGGTTGGCGATGATGAAGCTGGTTTTGGTCATTGGATAGGGGCCAGGGACTAGGGGCTAGGGGCTAGTGCATCTGCTTTGGCGTAGGGCATGGGCGAGGGCTTCGGATCCGGGTGCGCCGCTTTCACTGGGTCCTGGCCCCTGGCCCCTGCTCTCAGGCAGCCTGCTCCACCAACGTACCCTTCTCCAGATGCAGGATTCGGCGCGCGAACTCGGCCGCTTTCGGATCGTGCGTGACCATCACGATCGTCTTGCCATGCTCGCGGTTCAGCACCTGCAGCAGGCCGAGGATCTCGTCGGCGGTCTTGCGGTCGAGATCGCCGGTCGGCTCGTCGCACACGAGCAGCGCCGGATCGGACACGAGCGCGCGCGCAATCGCGACGCGTTGCTCCTGTCCGCCGGACAATTCCTTCGGCTTGTGCTTGGCGCGATCGGCCAGGCCGACGACCTGCAGCGCCACGGCGACGTTCTTCTTGCGCTGCGCCGACGACAGCTTGGTCAGCAGCAGCGGCAGCTCGACGTTGCCCTCGGCCGTCAGCACCGGCATCAGGTTGTAGAACTGGAACACGAAACCGACGTTGTTCGCGCGCCATTTTGCCAGCTGCCCGCTCGACAACTTGTCGATGCGATTGCCGTCGACGCTGATCTCGCCTGCGCTCGGCTGGTCCAGCCCGCCGATCAGGTTGAGCAAAGTCGTCTTGCCGGAGCCGGATGGCCCCATCAGCGCAACGAAGTCGCCCTTGGGAATATCGAGCGTCAGCCCGTGCAGCACTTCGACCTTCTGCTTGCCGCGCTCGTAGACTTTGGTGACGTTGCGGACCTGAACCATGGATTCGGACATTGGGAACCTCGAAAGCAATGGATACTGTGGGATCGTCGTACTAGAGTTTGCGGCCTTGCTTTTCCAATGTCGTCATCCCCGCGAAAGCGGGGATCCATTTTGATCGTGGTCCGATTGATCTTGGACCGGTTGTTCAGAGCAAGATGGATTCCCGCTTTCGCGGGAATGACGGCACTTTTTCAATCGCCCAACTCTCTGCCAGAATTTTCTCACGGTTTTGCGACCGCAACCGAAGCGCCATCCTTCAGCCCTTCCGGCGCATCGACGATCACGGCTTCGCCGGCAGCGACGCCGCCGAGCACCTGGCGCTGGTCGCCTACGCTACCGCCCAGCGTCACGGCGCGGCGTTGCGCTTTTTGTTCCTTGAGCACGAACACGATGTTCTTGTCGGCGTCCTTGAGCACGGCCGTCGCCGGAACGAGCACGCCGGTTGGCTGCTGCTGCGCCTGCGCCGCCGGCTTCTTTTCCTCGAGAAACGACACGCGCACGCCCATGTCGGGCACGATGCGATCGTCCTTAAGATCCAGACCGATGCGCACCTTGACGGTCGCCTTCGAGCGGTCCGCGGTCGGAATGATCGCGATCACGTGCGACGGAATCTTCCAGTCCGGATACGCGTTGAGCACGGACTCGACCGGATTGCCTGGCTACGACGCGGCCGATGTAAGCCTCATTGACGTCGACTTCGACCTCGAGCGAATCCATGTCGACGATCGTGCCGACGCCGGTGCGCGTGAACCCGCCGCCGGCTGACAGCGGCGAGACGATCTCGCCGACCTGCGCGGCCTTGGCGATGATGACGCCGGAGAACGGCGCACGCACCGTGCAATAACCGAGTTGCACCTGTGCGGCGGCGACGCTGGCTTCGGCCAGGTTGATCTGTCGCTTCTGCGTTTCGACCTGTGCCGACAAGGTTTCGACCAGCGTGTGCGCCTGCTCGGCCTGCTGCGTCGAAACAAGCTTGCGTCCGACCATGTCTTCCATGCGCTGCGAGTCGCGCCGGTTCTGAGCCAGCTGCGCCTGATACTGGGCGAGCAACGCCTGCGCGGAATGCAACTGCGCCTCGGCCTGCGCGACGGCGGCGCGTTGCGCGGTGTCTTCCAGACGCGCAAGCACCTGGCCTTCCTTGACGTGGTCGCCCTCCTCGATCAGGACATCGATCAAGGTGCCGGTGATCTGCGCCGATACGGTGGCCGAGCGGCGCGCCGTGACGTAGCCGGTTGCATCGAGCACCGAGGCGCTCGCTCCGCCGCTGGTCATCGGCTTGGCGATGGCCGTGTGCACGGCCGGCGCCGAGCTGCCGGACAGCGCGAACCAGGCGATTGCCCCCACGATCACCAGCGCGACGGCGCCGCAGCGCAAACCACAGCGGCCGCCGCGAGGCCGGTCCGGTCTCGCCGCGATCGATACGCAATTCCCTCAGCAGATCCGAATTTTCCATGACGCCCATGATGGTTCGACCCGAACTGGCAAGTTTGCCATAGACTGGCGTCCGGCGACGTTGCAATCCAGAGCCAATGGTCACAAACGCGGGGTGACAGATGTCAGGCGGGCGATCGGCTTCGATCCGCGCCGTCGCGCGGCCGGCACCGGGATATTCGGGCAAGCCGCTGTGGCAGAAACTCGGGCTCAAACCCGGACAGCGCGTGTGGCTGCGAAATGCGCCTGCGCAGTACTGGGACTGGTGCGGCTTCGATCCGGCGACCGTCGAGGTTGCCGCCGCAGACGCCCGAAGGTTTGATTTCGGTCATGTATTTGTCACCACGCGCGCGCAGCTGGCTGCCGAAATCTCCGCCGCGGCGCGCAAGCTCGACGCCGGCGGCATGCTGTGGATTTCCTGGCCAAAGAAGTCGTCCGGCGTGACGAGCGATCTCGACGAGGATACATTGCGCGAACTGGTCCTGCCGCTCGGCCTCGTCGACGTCAAGGTGTGCGCCGTCACCGAGATCTGGTCAGGCCTAAAATTCTGCTGGCGCCGCGCGTCGAAGGATGCCGTCGCGCCGGCGCGGAAACCGGGAAAATCCACATGAACTATACATTTCCACCCGCCCTGACACCGTCCGTCGCCGTTGCCGGCAGCGACGTTCGCTTTCCGGTGCATCGCATCTATTGCATCGGCCGCAACTATGCCGATCACGCCAAAGAGATGGGCATGGCGGTCGATCGCGAGACGCCGGTATTCTTCTGCAAGCCGGCCGACGCCGTAGTCGCCGACCGGACGCAGATTCTGTATCCGCTGGCCACGGCCGACCTGCACCACGAAGTGGAAATGGTCGTCGCGCTGCAATCCGGCGGCGTGGACATAGCCGCCGCCGCCGCGCTGCGCCACGTGTTCGGCTACGGCGTCGGCCTGGACCTCACGCGGCGCGACTTGCAGGCGCGGCCAAGGCCAAGGGCTTGCCGTGGGACACGGCCAAGGCTTTCGACCGCTCCGCGCCCGTGTCCGCGCTTCGGCGCGCGAGCGAGAGCGGCCATCCGCAGCACGCGCAATTGTCGCTCGAGGTCAACGGTGCCGTCCGCCAGAGCACTGACATCGGCGAAATGATCTTCAGCGTCGCCGACATCATCCACGAACTGTCGAAGTTGTTCGAACTGCACGCCGGCGACCTGATATTCACCGGCACGCCAGCCGGGGTCGCCGCGCTGCAGCGTGGCGACCGTTTCCACGCGCGCCTGGAAGGCATCGCCGAATTGCGCGGCGCGATTACCTGAAGCGGCGGAGTCCGCTGCCATGCGCGCCGATTTGCGCTAGATTCGTTCCTGCCGCAAGGCGGGAAGCGGCAACCCGAAGACGATACCGGAGGACGACGATGAGTTTCATCAGCGAGTTCAAGGCTTTCGCAATGCGCGGCAACGTGATCGACCTCGCCGTCGGCGTCGTCATCGGCGCGGCGTTCGGCAAGATCGTTGCCTCGCTGGTCGACAACATCGTCATGCCGCCGCTCGGCGTGATTATCGGCAACGTCGATTTTTCCGATCTTGTGATCAAGATCGGCACGCCGGTTGCCGATGCCAAGGGCGTCGTCACCGGCGGCGCGATCATCAAGTACGGCGTGTTCCTGAACACGATCATTCAGTTTATCATCGTGGCGATCGCGATCTTCCTCGTCGTCAAGCTGATGAACCGCCTGACCCACAAGCAGGAAGCAGCAGCGGCGGCGCCCGCGCCACCGCCACCGGAAGTTGTGCTGCTCACCGAAATCCGCGATCTGCTGAAAGCGAAATAGTTTTCGCAGAGCCTGCGCCGGCTGATCCGACGCCGGCCGCGCCGGCCGCGCTGGCCGGGCGAGGCCTCGGACTATTCGAACTTGTCGTTGAAGATCGTCTCGTTGTAGGCCGGGCCGCCTTCGAACAGGATCGAGCCGGTGCCGGCCGGACGATAACTGCCGAACTGGCCCTTGGTCAGCGACATCGTCCAGGTGGTGTCGGTCCGGTTGGTGACCAGCGACGTCGCGTCGTGCCAGCCCATCGTCGAGTTGTCGCCCGGTATCGATGGTCCGTAGAAGCGCCAGCTCCAGCCGGAGCCGAATGCCGCCGAGTTGAAGATCACGTCGATGCTTGCGGCGTCGCATTGCGGCAACTCAAATCGCAGCAGCCCGCGCGGATAGGTGTACGTGCCGTGATGTGGCACGCTGTCCTTGCCGAGCGGACCCGGCAGGATCGGCGCCACGTCGACGGCCTGCGCGCAGCCCCCGTTCACCTGCACGGTGAAATAGCCGCCCTGGAGGTCGCTGGAATCGGTCTGCGCCGTTTTCATTGCCTGCAGTTTCTCCTGCAGCAGCGCAGTCCGCGCGGCCTGAGTGGCGTTCTGGGTTCCAGCCAGCCAGCCGGACGTGCCGAACAACCCCGGCGCCGTCGTGCCGACGTTGGGCTCATCGGAGTCCTGGACGGAATTGCGATTCGCGTCGCCGCCGTTCGGCCCGGAGTTTTCGACCAGGCCCGGGACGCCGTCGGCATCGGAATCGGGCAGCTGAACGATCGAATAAACGCCTCCGGTCGTGCCGGCATACAGGACGGTCGAGTCGACCGGATCGAGTGCGAGCGCCAAAGCCGAGAACGCAGGCAGGCCCACGCTCATCGACATCCATGTCGCGCCGCCGTCGATGCTTTTGTAAACGCCGCCCGGATTCGCCGGCCCGAGACCGCCGCTCGCGGCGTAGATCGTGCCGGGCGTGGTCGGGTCGACAAGCAGCGCGCGCACGTCGGGACCGGTGATACCGGCGTTCGAAGCGAACCAGTTCGTGCCACCGTCGGTTGTTTTGTAAATGACGCCGGGAACGTCGAAATTCGCACTGATCGTGCTGACCCACAGCGTTTGCGGGTTGTTCGCGTCGATCGCCAGCGACAGCGTGTCGTAGACCGCGGATGATGAGGGGTAGGTTGGCAGGCCGTTGCTGAATTGCGCCCAGTGCGCCCCGCCGTCGACACTCTTGTAAACACCGCTTAGGATCTGCGGCGTGACAGGTGGGTAATTGCTGGCGCTCGAGCCGTTCGCGCTCGCAAAAGTACCAATGTATAAAATCCTGGAATCGGACGGATCCATGACGATGGGCGTGACGCCGTCGATGCGATCGCCGCTTCCATCCAGGTTTTCGATGTCGTCCGGGATGCCGATCGAGCTATCCGCCCAATTCGCGCCGCCGTCAACGCTCTTCATAACCCGATATGGATGCGCCGTACTGCCAGGGTCAGGGCGACCACCGCCGGTAACGTACAGTGTTTGCAGGGGACCGATATCGCAGATCGCCGCGGTCGGTCCACGCGCATCGCAAGAGCGCGGGTCGGCGATCACTGTGCGCAGCGCGCCGGCGTAATGTCCGGTCGGCGGGGAGCCGAAGACTGGGATGCCGCCATTCTGCGTTGCCCACGTAAGGCCGCCGTCCAGGCTCTTGTAGATGCCGCTGTTGCGCGTGCTGGCGGTCCTGGTCGTGGTGGTGTCATTACCCGAGCCGACCGCGAACATCACCGTGCTGCCCACCGTTCCGGCGGTTGTCGGATCGATCAGGATCGTGCGCAACTGCCAGGCGTTGAGGCCGGTGTTGGATACGGTCCACGTGCCGATCGAGGTGGACCGGTAGAACGCCGGCGACGGGTCCTGGATCGAATCGCCGTAGCCGGCGAAAATGCGCGTGTTGTCGAGCGGATGGACGACGACGGTGCGGATGTCGGTCGCCGCCAGGCCGTCGTTGCTCGATGCCCACGTCGTACCGTCGTCGTTGCTCAGGAACATGCCGGCGAACTGCGTTCCGATCCATAACCGCGGCGTTGCCGGATAATTCGGGCTGACTGCGATCGCCGACGTACCTGGCACGAACGTACCGTTGGTCGTTCGGCCGGTCGTTGGCATCGGCGTGAATGTACCGCCGCTATCGATCGACTTGCCCACGTTGTTGCTGGGAAGTGCGCCGGGCTCTGGCTGCAGCCATACGGTCGATGCAGAAGTCGGCGATGCGGCGATAGCCGTTCCGTATTGCGTCGTCGCGCCAGGCGCAATCCAGTTGGCGCCATCGTCACTGCTTCTCAGCAAGTAGCTGCCCGTCTGCGATGGATCTCCGTAGAGCGCATAGACGTTGCCTCCGGGACCGTAGGCGACGGCCGTGAGCCGTTGCGCAGAACCGGCCTGCGTAACCGCACTGCTGATGTTGGAAGCGGTCCACGAAGCGCCGCCATTGGCGCTGACGTAGATCGGACACACGCCCGTGACGGCATTGCAGTTCGACGTGGTGCTGGCTATCACGTGCTGGCTCGCCGCCGAAACGTCGTGCGGATTGGTCGCGACCAGCGTGACCGTCGTCAGTCCGGCCGGAAAACCGCCGCCGGTGACCGCGGAGAAGTTCACGCCGCTGTTCGTGCTCTTCTGCAGACCGGAACTGTTGGCGGCGAGCCAAACGACATTGCCGACACCGGCCGCAAGGCCAACCGGATTCGTCGAAATCGGCCCACTTCCGAGCACGAAGCCTGTCGCGAGCCAGTTCGTGCCGCCGTCACTGCTTCCGTAAAGACGACCGGCATCGTCGAACAGCCACAAGGTGCCGGAACTCGTCGCCGAAACCGCGAACACGCCGTTCGATGGGTGGGCATCGAGCAGCCCGATTTCCCGCACCGCCCAGCTCGTGCCGGCGTCGTCGCTGCGGAAGAAGCCGTTCGACGTCGTCGCGTAAATCCTTGTCGGCACGGTCGGATCGGCCTGCAACGTGCTGATGCTGCCGCCGAACGGACCCTGGCCGCTCCAGTCGCCGGGACCCGCATGGGCGATCGATGAGGCGACCAATGCAAGCAAGAAGACGCATCCGGTCAAACGGGAAAATCGCAAGCAAGTCATTGTGTTGCTCTCCCTCGAGAAATGGCCTTCCACTTAGGACACGCAAAAAGCCGGCGTTGCCGGCAGAAATCTCGCGGCGGGCGACGCCGCGTAGTGTATCCATCTTTCGACGTGCAGGCGGAGTGATGGCAGACGACACCGCGGCGTGGCGGATGGTTGGAATTCGCGATCTGCTGAGACCAGACTGTTCGGTTACCGCCTTGATCAACGTTAGGTGCTTGTGCATCGCACGGTTGAGCCGCCGTCCTGACAGGCGGTCATGCCGGTTTAGGCGTACCATTCAGCGAGGGGTTGCAGGAAATCCGCAAGGGCGTGTCGCCTGGGCCGGGTTTTTACGTTTGCTTTCACAGGTTGGGCTTGATTCGTCGCGCGCTGAGCTGCGGACGTGCAAATGGCACGGCAACAGCGTTGCGGAACATCCGGCGGGCCTTCGAGTGACTCGACAAACTTGGGAGTGAGGTGATGCGATCGCTACGTGTTCTTGCAGGTGCGTTGATATTTTCCACCGCGATGGCCGCTCAAGCGGCAACATTGACGGTCACGACCGACTCTGACGAGGCAAATTGCAACTGCAATGGCGGGGCCTGCTGTCCGAATGCGGCCTGCGTGCATACGAGTGAGAACTTCCCGCCGTCGACCGGCTGTTCCCTGCGCGAGGCGCTACAGAATATCGCCGACAAGGCCGGAACTCCCTCGAAGCCTATCGCCGAGATGAGTTTCCCGGAATGCGGTCTTCCCGACACGGACGAGCAACATGATCGTCCTGGGCACACATCACCATCGACGTCTATGGTCAGCGTGCCCGATCCGGCCGACAACCGGGATGGCGTCCTGAATAAGCACAACACCCAATTGCCGTTCATCGCCGACGCCGCGAACGCTGGCACGCTGTCGATCACCGGCGGCACGCTCTCCTGCGAGTACGACGCGAGCGTGCAACCGGTCGTCGGCGGCAATTCGATTTTCCATCTGTCCGACGGCGCCGACGTGTCGTTTCAGAACACCTCATTCCAGAACTGCAAGGCACCGGCCGACGGCGTTGCAATCGTGAGCCTGGGGTCCGCGAACCTGAACCTAGATACCGTTACTTTCCTCAATATTCACGCGATCAACGAAGGTCACGGCGGCTGCATCAGCCATGGCAACGGCAACCTTACGATCACTGCGGCCAACCTGATCGGCGGCAGCAGCTTCACCACTTGCATTGTCGACAACAACAGCGCTATTCCCGGCGGCGGTAACGGCCAAGGCGGCGCGCTATACATTTCCAATGCCGGCGGCAGTTCCAAGGTGTTGATCACGAACACGACGTTTCAGGGCAACATCGCCGGCGAAAGCGGCGGTGCGATCTACTTCAGCAACACCGACGCGATTGCGATCACGACGTCCGCATTCCAGGGCAATATTGCCGCTGGCAACACGAACCCCGCGCAACCCGCCGTCGGCAACGCGGAAGTCGGCGGCGGCGCGATTTACGCGACCGGGACCGCTACGGGTAGTCACACGGGCGGCGACGGGTTCAACCTCAGCACGTTCCTGATTTTTCAGACCTCGTTCATCGGCAACACGGCGCCGGTCGGCACCGGCGGTGCGATCCTTCTGACCGGGGGAGGCAAGCTGACGTACGGCACGCTGTCGCTGGATTTCGGCAAGTACTCGACTGGCGATATCACCGGCATCCCCGGTGGCGTCATCGCCAGCAACTTCAGCGGCAACGTCGCCGGCGGCACGTCCGGTGACGTCCCCATCGATGCGCGCGCCGGTTCTGGCGGCGCGATCTATGCGAGCGGCTACCTCGCCGTGCTCGCGTCTAGCTTCGACGCAATCATCGCACCCAATGCGAGCACGAACGGGAACGGCGGCGCGATCGCCTACCATGATGCCGGAGACAGCTTCACACCGCTCGCGATCGCGAACGTCACGTTCAGCGGTAACAAGGCGGGTGCCAACGGTGGCGCCATCGCCAACATCGCCGACAAGAACACCGGCAAGTCCGGCCAGGTCGTGCTGATCAACGACACGATCGACGGAAACACGGCCACCGGCGCCGGCGGTGGCCTCTACAATGCCAACACGACGGCCACCGAGTTCCACGTCGCCAACAGCATCGTCTCCAACAACACTGGCGCCAGCGGCGCGAATTGCGGCGGCCAGTCGTTCACCGACGATGGCGGCAACGTGCAATTCAATCCGGATGCAACCTGCGGGGCAGCCAAGGTCGGCGATCCGCTGCTGGCCGGCGCTGCGCCGTTTGGTGGCGTCAACGCGCTGGTCGCCGTCATGCAACTCGGCGACACCAGCGCGGCGCAGGGCGCCGGCGTTGAGGCGGCGTGCGACCTGGCGCCAATCAAGGACCTCGACGCCCGGCTGCACGGTCGTCCGGACGGCAAGCCGCTCTGCGATGCGGGCGCCTACGAATCCGGGTCGCAGCTATCGGTCCACCTGCAATCGTTCGAGGTCAAATGACCTGACCGCGCTTGGATAAGGCGCCCACCCCGGACATCGGTCTCGGCCGCTGTTCGGGGTCTTTCAGCGGCGATGCACAGGTTTGCGCGGCTGCGCGACCTGCTGCCGGTAGTACTCGCCGAACAACACCGCCGCGCTCGCGGCGACATTGAGGCTTTCGACGGCGCCGCTGCCGGGGATCGTCAGGTGCACATCCGCGCGATCGATCAGCGCCTGGCTCAAACCGCCGCCTTCCGCACCAAGCACGAATACGATGCGCCTGGGCAGCGTCGCCGTGTACAGCGACTCGCCTTCGCGCGGCACCGTGGCGGCCACGCTGATCTCGGCATTGCGCAAGGCGCCGAACACATCTTCGCCCGGCACGGTCTGTGCGATCGGGACGGCCTCGGCGCCGCCTTCGGCCACGCGCATCGCGGCGCCGGAAACATTCAGCGCCGACTCGCGCGCGAGGATCAGGCCATGCACGCCGAAGTTCGCCGCGCTGCGCAGCACCGCGCCGAAATTGTGCGGATTGCCGACACCGTCCAGCCAGACCAGCAGCACCGGCTTCGGCGGCCGCGGCAGACTTTGCAACAAAGTGGAAAGCGCTAAAAGTGGACGCCGGCGCACCTCGAAGCAGACGCCTTCGTGATGCTGGGTCTGGGCGAGCTTGTCGAGGTCGGCGTTTTCGACGACGCGGTAACCGAGGCGGCGCTGCACGCACCAGGCCAGCACCGGCTGCAGCGCGCCGAGCCGCGCCTGGGTCAGATACACCTTGCGCACGTCGTCCGGGCGGTTGTTGAACACGGCCATGCAGGCGTTGAGACCGTAGACGCGGACTTCGTCCGGATTGCGCCGCGGCGCAGCGCGCGGCACCTCAGCCGGATCGTCAGGCGCGCCGGGCGGGCGCGCGCCGGGCGGTTGCTCGTGCATCAGTGATCGGCCACGACGGCGGGAGCGGCGGCCTGACGGACCGGCCGCAGCAACAGCAACAGCGGAATCGCGGCGACGGTCATGATCATCATCATCCAGAAATCGTTGAGGAACGCGATCGCGGATGCCTGCCGCGTGATCTCGCCGTTCAGCGCGGCCATGGCCGCAGTCTGCGGCAAATGCATCGCCGTGGAAAGATGCGCCGCGGCGGCGTCGAACGGCGTGATGCGGCCGGCAATTTCGGCGTGATTGACCTGCGTGCTGCGCGAGAGCAGCGTCATGACGATCGAGATGCCGACGCTGGAGCCGATGTTGCGCATCAGGCTGAATATGCCGGCGGCTTCGGTGCGCGCGGTCATCGGCAGCGTCGAATAGGCGACTGTCGAGATCGGCACGAACACCAGCCCGAGGCCCAGGCCCTGGATCACGCCGCTCCAGACGATCGTGGCTTCCGGCACGCTCGAGGCTGCAGTGCACCATCTGCCACAGCGAGTACGCCGTCAGGCGTCATGCCGATCGCGGCGAGCATGCGCGCGTCGGCGCCGCGCGCCATCAGCCGGCCGACCAGCATCATCGCGATCAGCGTGCCGATGCCGCGCGGCGCGAGCAGCATGCCGGTCGTCACGACCGGATAGTTCATGAGGTTCTGCAGGAACGGCGGCAGCAGCGCCATCGTCGCGAACAGCACGACGCCGAGCACGAAGATGAAGACGTTGCTGGCGAGGAAGTTGCGGTCGCTGAACAGGCCCAGATCGAGGAACGAGCGCTTGCTCGTGTACCAGTGCACGGCGTAGAGATAGAAGCCGAGGAACGCGAGCGCGGCTTCGATCTGGATTTCGGCCGCGCCGAACCAGTCCTTCTGTTCGCCGCGATCGAGCATCAGCTGCAGCGCGCCGATGCCCATTGCCAGGAACGCAAAGCCGCGCCAGTCGAAGCGCGAGGCGCGCGTTTCGTCGGTCGGCAGGCTCGCCGCGACGCCGAACAGCGCGAGCGCGCCGATCGGCACGTTGATCAGGAACACCCAGTGCCAGCTGTAGGCGTCGGTCAGCCAGCCGCCGAGCGGCGGGCCGAGAATCGGGCCGACCATGACGCCCATGCCCCACAGCGCCATCGCCGAACCGTGTTTCTCGCGCGGATACACGTCGAGCAGCGTCGACTGCGACAGCGGCACGAGCGCAGCGCCGAACAGGCCCTGCAGCAGCCGGAACGCGACCATCTGCGCCGATGCTGCCGGCGATGCCGCAAAGCACCGACGCGACCGTGAAGCCGGCGATCGCAATCAGCAGCAGGCGCCGGCGGCCCATGACCGAGGCGAGCCAGCCGGTCGCAGGCGTGGCGATCGCGGCGGCGACGATGTACGAAGTCAGCACCCACGAAATCTGGTCCTGCGTCGCCGACAGCGAGCCCTGCATGTTCGGCAGCGCGACGTTCGCGATCGTCGTGTCGAGCGCCTGCATCAGCGTCGCGAGCATGACCGACACGACCAGCAGGCCGCGGTTGGCGACTTCGCGATGGGTGGCGGTGGCGGTCGTGGCGGTCATCGTTGTTGCGCTTTCAGTTTTCGTCGTGAGGTTGTTCCTTCTTGGCGTCATTACTCGCTGCGTCCGCAGCTCGCCCTTCGGGCCATTCGCTGCGCGAATGTTCGCTCCGGCATCCTGCCTGCGCAGTCCCGCGGAAGCGGGAGTCCATTTTGCTTTTGAGTGGCAGCGAGAAAGATCAAAATGGATCCCCGCTTCCGCGGGGATGACGACGATTTAGTTGACCTTCAATTCCTGGTTGCTGCTCGCAGCGACGCGCGCTCTGCGGCTGTGGCTCCTTCGCGCCCTGCAAGCGGCCGAGCAGCGAGTTCTGCTTGCCGGTATCGATTTCCACGATGGCACTCATGCCGGCGCGCAGGGTCGGGCCCTCGCCCTGATCGTCGATCGCCACGCGCACCGGAATGCGCTGAACGATCTTGACCCAGTTGCCGGTCGCGTTCTGCGCCGGCAGCAGCGAGAACTCGGAACCCGACGCCGGACTGATCGAGGCGACGTGCGCCTTCCACTTCTTGCCGGGATACGTATCGACTTCGACCGTCGCCGCCTGGCCGGGACCGACATGCGTGAGGTCGGTTTCCTTGAAATTCGCGTCGACCCAAAGGGTCGTCGTCGCGACCAGCGGCATCGCCGCCTGGCCGGTCGCGAGGAAGTCGCCCGGCTGCAGCGTGACCTTGCCGATCACGCCGTCCATCGGCGCGCGAACGGTGGCGTGTTCCAGGTCGAGCTTGGCCTGATCGTACTGCGCCTGGACAAGCTTGAAACCGGCGAGGTCTTCGTTCTTGGTTTTCGGCAGGCCGCCGAGCACGCCTTCGGCCTTGCTCAACGCGGCAACGTCGGAATCACGCTTGCCGCGCGCGTTCGCGTAGTTGTTCGCTGCATCGTCGACGTCCTTCTGCGCGACCAGCCCCTTGGCGCGCATGTCCTGCATGCGCTGGAACTGGCGTTCGTTGACGCGCAGCGCCTCGTCGGCCGAGGTCAGGTCGGCCTGCGCCGAGCGATAGCCCGCGCGTCCGGCATCGAGCAGTCCGCGCGCGGTTTCCATTTGCGCCTGCATGCGCGTCATGGCGATTTCGAGCGGCTGCGAATCGATGCGGAACAATACGTCGCCCGCCTTGACCGGCTGGTTGTCATGCACGAGCACCTCGACGACGCGGCCGCTGATCTGCGGCGCGATCGTCGCGTGGTCGGCCTGCACATAGGCATTATCGGTCGACACGAAGCGGCCCGACGTCACGTAGACGTAGCCGGCGATGCCGAGCACGAGCGCGGGCCCGAGGATCCACAGCAGCGTGTTGCGGCGCTTGCGCGGTTCCTTCGTGCCAGTCTGCGTTTCCGATGCGCCGGGTTGTTTGTCCGTCATGGCATTTCTCCGAATCATTCGTCCGCGCTGTCCAGCGCGTTGAGGTTGTCTTTCATGCGTCCGAGGACGCTCATCATCGTTTTCAGGTCCGCCGCCGAGATGCCTTTCTGCGCGTCGCGGAACAGGCCGGTGGATATCGAGTCCATGTCGTCGACGACGGCATGCGAACGCGCGGTCAGGTACAGGCGCCAGGCGCGCCGGTCGTTCGGGTCGGCGCGACGGTCGACGAAGCCGGCCTTCTGCAGGCGGTCGATGACACGGCCGACCGCTATCGGCTCCATCTCGATCATCTCGGCCAGGTCGGTCTGGGTCATGCCTTCGCGGTGGCTCAGCAGCTTCAGCGCACGCCATTGCGCGCGCGTAAGGTTGAAGCGCACTGCGCGCCGGTCGAAGTGCTTGCGCATCAGCCGCGTCACATCCGTGACCAGGATGCCGAACGTATTTTTATCTGTCGTGCTCATATCTGCTACGTATATTATAGCCTAGACAGGTAATTATCAATACCCGTCGGTACAATAAATGTGACGGCGATGAAGTCCGACAATGAAATCTGTCGATGTCTTCAAGGTTTGTACGGATCTATGCAGCGGCGGAACATTGCCGAGTCAGCACATATTGGTCAGCATATTCATGTAGTTACCGCCAGACGTTCGAGCGTCGAAGGCAGGTCGGGCGCTCCGCTTTGGACGAATTTTCCTCCGCGACGGCAGCCGCCCAAGGACTTGGCGCACTGCCTTGAGTACGGTCCACTCCGCCGAATCTCTCCCAAGCCTTTTACGACAGGCCATCGAACGCATTAGCGAGTTCAGCGTAGGACCGAGCGGTATCGACCTACGCGAACATCCGGAGGTATGCCATCAGTCGGGGTCTGGCACGCCGATTGAACTCGACGGCAACTCGTCGCCGCAGACCGCGCGTGCGGCGGACTGGGTCGGTGTGGCGGCACGAGCGATCAGCTGGCTCGCGAAAGCGTGGCAGCCTGCGGTGCGCGCGGCGGCGATCGAGCGATAGCGCAGCCACGGAGCGTAGTCGTCCTCCGCATGCGTGGGTCGGCTCCGCGCGAGGCGCTATCGCGCAATGCAGCCGTTATCGCTAACATGAATGCGGCCGCGCCACGCGAGTGCGATCGGGATTCATGCACCAAGCGGAACGTCCGGCACCTGCCATCCGAAGGAGCGCATGTTGGAGAAGAAGCACAGGAAATCGCTTCGTCGCAAGAGCAACGCGGTCACCATCGACGCGGTGGCTGCGTACGCCAAGGTCTCGCCGATGACCGTGTCGCGCGTCGTCAACGGCCGCGGCACGGTGCGCGAGGCGACGCGCGAGCGCGTCGAGCGCGCGGTGCGCGAACTCGGCTACACGCCCAACCTCGCGGCGAGTTCGCTGGCCGCCGCGCGCGACACGCGCATCGCGCTGATCTACACCAACCCCAGCGCGGCCTATCTGCGCGAGCTGCTGGTCGGCGCGCTGCGTGGCGCCTCGCGCACCGCGGCGCAGATCGTCATCGACACCTGGGACGGCTTCGACGCCGAGGCCGAGCGCAAGGCCGCGCGCGCGCTTGCCAAGAGCGTGTCCGGCGCGATCCTGCCGCCGCCGCTGTGCGAATCCAGGAGCGTGCTCGCCGAGTTCGCCGAAGCCGGCGTGCCGGTGGTCGCCATTGCCTCGGGCCGCGCCGACAACGACATCTCGCATGTGCGCATCGACGACTTCCGCGCGAGCCACGAGATCGCCGCGCACCTGATCGCGCAGCGGCATCGCCGCATCGGCTTCATCATGGGCCATCCCAACCAGACCGCGAGCGCGCGGCGCTTCGACGGCTTCAAGGCCGCGCTGGCCGAAGCCGGCATCGAGTTCGACAAGGCGTTGGTGCAGCAGGGCTATTTCACTTACCGCTCCGGGCTGAAAGCGGCCGGGAAACTGCTCGCGCTGCGCCGTCCGCCGACGGCGATCTTCGCCAGCAACGACGACATGGCCTCTGCGGCGATCTCGGTCGCGCACCGGCGCGGCCTGCACGTGCCGCGCGACCTGTCCGTGGTCGGCTTCGATGACACCTCGGCCGCGACCACGGTGTGGCCGGAACTGACCACGGTACGCCAGCCGGTCGCCGCGATGGGCGACGCGGCCGTCGGCATCCTGCTGCGCCACATCCGCGGCAGGGATCGCGATACCAGGGTAGTGGTCGATCACGTCATGACGCATCAGCTCGTCAAGCGCGACTCGGTCGCGCCGCCCGCGGCCCGCGGCGCGCGTTCCGAAGCATGAGGCGCGCGCGCGGACGCACGTCAGCCCTCCATCGGTTCCAGTTCCTTGCCGCGCGTCGTGCACGATGCGGGCAGTCCCGCTGTCGCGGAAATGGTAGCGCTACCATTCAGTACATTAAAAAAAAACCTCATGGCGAGGATCGACGGGCCGCATGGTTCGTCGTCGGATTCCTCAGGTTCCAGGTTCCATCGCGGCCGGACCATCGCGGTGTCGGCGCGAAATGCCACGCTGCGCTGCGGCATGGCTGCAATATCCACTTGTACACTTCAGACGACCCGATTGGATTTCGCGACGCGCGCGAACCAGGCCGCCGAGTCCTTGGGCGTGCGTTTCTGGCCGCGCTCAAAATCGACATGGACGAGGCCGAAGCGCTGCGTATAACCCTCACTCCACTCGAAATTGTCGAGCAGGCTCCAGCAGTGGTAGGCGCGCACCGGCACGCCGTCGCGGACGGCGCGCGACAGTTCGAGCAGATGCGCGCGCAGCCAGGCGATGCGATCCGCGTCGTGCACGCGGCCGTCTTTCGCGATGCCGGTATTGTAGGCCGCGCCGTTTTCGGTGATCTCGATCGGCAGCTTGCCTCCCAGGTGCGAGTTCATCTTGACGAGAATGTCGTAGAAACCCCTGGCGTAGATGTCCCAGCCGTTGTCGGTCTTGTGGTGCGGCGGGTAGTACGTCGCCCACGACGGTTTCGCGTGCAGGCCGGGGATGTCGGTCTCGTTGGGATCGTCGGCGACCAGCCACGTGGAATAGTAATTGAGTCCGGCGAAATCGAGTGCGGCGCGCACCAGCTTGTCGTCGCCGTCCTGCCAGCCGAGCAGTTCGGCCTGCCGGTCGGCCGGCAGAACGCCTTCGGGATACCGGCCGTGCAGCGCGGGCTGGATGTGCCAGAGGTTGGCCAACTTGAACCAGCGTTCGGCGGCGAGTTCGTCGGCCTTCGATGGCGTCGCCGGGAACGTCGGCTGCGTGTCGTAGACGCCGCCGACTTCGAGTCTGTCGCTGACCGTTTTGATCGCACGGAACGCCATGCCCTGCGCGAGGTTGACCGTGTGCGTTGCGCGCAGGAACGCGAGCGGCTCGCTGCGGCCCGGCGCGTGGTTGCCCTGCCAGTAGCCGCATTGCGTGAAGGTCTTGGGTTCGTTGAAGATGCACCATTGATTGATGCGATCGCCGAGCGCCGCGACGACGGTGCGTGCGTAGTCGGCGAGCCGTGCCGCGGTGTCGCGATTCGGCCAGCCGCCGGCGTCTTCGAGCGGCTGCGGCAGGTCCCAGTGGTACAGAGTCGGGAACGGGCGGATGCCGGCTTCGAGCAGCGCGTCGGTGACGCGCCGGTAGTAGTCGAGTCCCTTCTGGTTGATCGCGCCCTTGCCATCGGGTTGCACGCGCGGCCAGGCGATCGAGTAGCGATACGACTGCATACCCAGGCGTTTGGCGATCGCGATGTCCTCCGCATAGCGATGATAACTGTCGCAGGCGACGTCGCCGGTGTCGCCATTCTTGACCTTGCCCGGCGTATGCGCGAAGCGGTCCCAGACCGATTCGCCGCGGCCGTCCTCGTTCCATGCGCCTTCGATCTGGTAGGCCGCCGTCGCCGCACCCCACAGGAAACCTGGCGGAAACGCGCCGGGCGCCGACCGGGCGCCCGCATCGGCCTGCGCGGCGGAGCGAGCGAACGCTGGCGCGAGCAACGCGCCCAGCGCCAAGGACATTTGCAGAACCTCACGCCGTTGCATTGCCGTTCTCCTCGTTGCCGGATGTTTTCGAGCGGCCCGCGATCGCGTTCACGCCGGCTGCGCCGGCGTGGCCGTTGCCGTTCTCGCCGGCGCGGTCGCCACGTCGATGAAACTGTTGATGGACAGCCGCCCCGCCAGCGGATCGGCGGGCGGCATGCGGATGCTGTCGATGTTTCCCGAATGCAGGCAGTTGCGGCGGTATACGATCAGGCGGTTGTATGCGGCATCCACGCTGGCGATGCGCTCGAACAACGCGGTGTCGCCGTCGATGTAACCGGCGCTCGGCGCGTCGTCGCCGTGGCTTTCGCGTTCCAGTTCGCGAAAATAGGTTTCGTGGCGGGCGGCGTCGACGCTTTCGAAGCCGGTGCTGCGATGACGGTAGAACGCGGTACCGCCCCAGTCGCCGCGGAACAGGTAATGCACGGTCGCCAGCCCGTCGGCGCCGACCGAATCGATGTGCGGCACCCGTTGCAGGAAGTTCAACTGCGTCGGCGGCTGGGTGACCAGCGAGTAGTGGCACATCGGAAAGTCGAAACTGCCGGGCGCGAGGCCGAAGCAGTCGCGCAGCAGCGGATTGAGCACGCTCTCGAGCAGAAGCCGGTAGGACAGCGGGGCAACCGCGCGCAGGCCGGGGAACATCGCGCCCAGCGGCGCGAACGCGCTGCGCGCGGCCTTGCGCACCAGCCGGTCAGGATCGGCGACGAATGCGTCGATCACCAGCAGCGGCGCGGCCTCGCGGCCGACGACGCGCTTCTCCATGCGGATGCCGGGGTGCGCGGTGAGCAACATCAGTTTCGCCTGCCCGCCCACACACTCGGGTCGGCCTTGCAATACTGCTCGATGAACTGCTGGTGGCTGGGCATCGTCGCCACCAGTCTGTCGATGGGCTGGCGGATGCCGTCGAATAGCTGCCGCATGTCGGCATCGGCCAGCCCGCGCGCGAGCGGATGGTGCTGTCGCGGCGTGATGCCCTGGCCTAGCATCACATGCGTCCACGAATCGACCCGGAACAGTTCGTCTTCGCCCTGCCACGCGTGCGCGCGCTCGCGGAACTGTTCGATGCGTTGCGTGAGCGACGCCGGCAATTCCATCTCGCGGCAGGCCTTCCACATAGGCTCGTCGCGCCGGTTGGCGTGGTAGTGCAGGACGATGAAGTCGCGCACTTGCTCCAGTTCCGCGCGGCTGATCGCGTTGTAGCGCTCGACGAGGCTCTGGCAGATTCCTTCGGCCGGGAACATCTGGATCAGCCGCACGATGGCGGTGATGCCCAGATGGATGCTGGTGGATTCCAGCGGCTCGACGAAGCCGCTGGACAGGCCGGCCGAGACGACGTTCTTGTTCCAGGTCTTGAGCCGGCGGCCGGTGGGGAAGCGCAGCAGCATCGGCTCCTTGATGGGTTTCGCGCCGACGTCCCGCCGCAGGTTGGCGACCGCTTCATCATCCGACATGTACGCGCTGGAGTAGACCATGCCGCTGCCGACGCGGTGTTGCAAGGGAATCTGCCAGCGCCAGCCGGCGGCGTGCGCGATGGCGCGGGTGTACGGTACGGCCGGGTCGACCGATTCGACCTGCATGGCCACGGCGCGGTCGCTCGGCAGCCAGTGGTTCCAGTCCTCGTAGCCGGTCTTGAGCGTCTGTTCGATCAACAGGCCGCGGAAGCCGGTGCAATCCACGAACAGGTCGCCCTCGATGACTTGCCCGTCTTCCAGCACCAGCGCCTCGATGAAGCCGGACTCGCCGTTCTGCCTCACTTCACGGATCTTGCCTTCCACCCGCTTCAAGCCGTGGCGCTCCGCGAACGTGCGCAGATAACGCGCGTAGAGACCGGCATCGATGTGGTAGGCGTAGTTGACCTGCGGCTGCTGTGCGAATGCGAACTTGTCCACGCGCGAAGCCACGGTTTCCACGCAGTAGTCGCCCAGGCTCGAGGTCATGCCGCGGCGCAGGCTGTCCAGCCAGAAATGGTGGAACGGGCAGGTGAGCGTGCTGCGTCCGGTGATGCCGAACGGGTGGAAGAAGCGATCGCCGGGGCGCAGCCAGTTCTCGAACGAGATGGACAGCTTGAAGGTGGCGGCCGTCGCGCGCATGAACTCGCGCTCGTCGATACCGATCAGGTGGTGGAAGGTGCGCAGCGGCGGCACGGTGGATTCGCCTACGCCGATCGTGCCGATCTGCTCGGACTCCACCAGCGTGATGTCGAGCAGGTCGGCAAACTGCTGCGCCAGCAGCGCAGCCGCCGCCCAGCCGGCGGTGCCGCCGCCGGCGATCACGACCTTGCGGATTTGACCGTTGCTCATCGTTTCAATTTCTCAGTCAGCATCGCCCGCAGTTGCCTGGACAGGGTTTCGTCGATCGGCGCGAGCGGGCCGCGCGCCGCTTCCGGCAGATGTGCGCCGGCCTGTCCGGCCGGGCCGAACACGTACCAGTCGAATACCGCGCGCCATGCCTGTTTTTCGCGTTCGGGGCGGTCGCGGATCGTCCACAGCGCGTGATAGAGCGCGTGCATCGGCGTCGGAATCCAGGCCGGCATGCTTCCCCACCAGTAGTTGACCAGCACGCCGAACGGGTCCAGCGCTTCGACGCGATGCCACCACATGCTCGGGATGAAGATCGCGTCGCCCGGTTCCAGCACGACGTCGCGCGCGTGCGCAAGTGCGTCGCGGAAGCGCGGGAATCGCTCGAAGTCGGGATGGACGAAGTCGACCACGCTCACGGCCTGTCCGCCCGGCGTCGGTTCAAGGGGCCCCGGATAGAGGTTGCCGATCTGCTCCGGCGGGAACAGGGTGAAGCGGCGGCGGCCGACGCAGCAGCAGGCGATGTTGTTCGGCGCGTCGTAATGCGCCGATGCGACCGTGCGGTTGCCGATCCAGATCGCCGGCGGCGCGTCGATGCCGTGGCTGGTGAAATCGAGATCGTTGCCGGCGCGAAAGCCCGGCAGGCAGCCATCGACCGGTACCGAGGCGACGTAGTACGTCGGCGGCCGCGTCTCGCCGCTGCGCGCTGCGATCTCCTCGAGCAGCTGGCCGAGGTCGCCATGTCGCGCCTCGCAATTCAGTTCGGTGAAACCGGCGTTGTAGAACGGTCGTCCCGCAACCTCGGGGCCGCCATACGAATACGGCACCGACTTGCCGTTGTAATGGGCGCGCAAGCAGTCGATCGCCGCGCGCGTGGAGCTCAAGCCGGCCTGCACCAGCGGCCAGTCGCGCGCGACGCCCTTGAGCAGTATCGGTTGCGCCGCCGCGAGCATTTCAGCCAGCGGCAGCGCGTCGGGCCGGCAGCCTTCCAGCACGCGCACGCTCGCGGTGGTCGCCGGGGACATGCCGTCCACGCTCAGGCCGCGTGATCCGTCGCGGCGCCCTGCAGGCGCAGGCGGCGCTGCTTCTCCGCGATCAGCCGGCGCATGTTGTGCAGCGAGGACAGCAGCAGGTACGCGCCTTCGAGGTAGCCGGCCTGGTGCAGCCGGTGCACAGACGTGGCGTCGAGCGCTGCCAGCCGCTCGCGGTCGATGCCGTGCAGGCCGGTCAGGTTGGCGCCGTGCTGGTCGTCGAACTTCAGTTCGACGGTCATCGGCTGGATCAAGCCCAACGAATCGAACGCAGCGAACATCGCGCCGGCAGCTTCCGCGCCATCGCGGATGCCGCGCAGCACGGTGATGACGTGTTCGAGGTAGGCGCTGTGCCCGCCCTGCGGCAGGAACACCGATTCGCCTTCGCCGCGACCGATGCGCGGGTGTTCCATGTCGACGTGGATGACCGGTTCGTTGCGCAGTTCGCCATCGACCCGGGTTTCCTGGAAGCCGATCAGGAACGGGCCCTTGGCGATCGCACCCGGCAGGTAGTTTGCGTTCCAGCGGCCGTCCTGCACGAACAGGTTCTCGCGCTGCGCGAAGCCCAGCAAGGCGACCGACTGCCACGCATCGCTGTCGCGATCCCGGCGCAGGAAGATCGGGTACTCGCGCTGCAGTTCGGCGTATTCGGTAGGAAACGCCGGGACCATGCCGACGTCGTCGCCGAATTCGCTGCCGAAGCGGGCGACGACGCGCAGACCTTTATGCGTCACATTGTTCAGCATTGCGTATCGGGACATGGTGTTTCCAGCAGTCGACCAGGTCCGGCGAACGTTCCACAAACCTGTCGCGTCCGCAAGCGGCAATGCGACATTCGCGGCGAGGAGGAATAACGGGGAAACTCTGCGCGACGCAGAGTTTCCCCCGAGGCAAAGGACACGCGACGTTCAGAACTTGTAGTGTGCCCCAATCAGGTAGCGCGGACTCTGGTCGAGCAGCTTGTCGATCATCAGCGTGGTGCGGGAGCTCCAGCGGATATCCTCACCGGTCAGGTTGATCGCCTCGAAGGAGAACGACCAGCGGTCGTTGAGCGCGTAGCCCACGCTCAGGTCCGTCTGATGGTACGGCTCGACGTAGTACGGGTTGGTATTGGACCCCTCCTGGTTCGCCGCGATCAGGTATTTGTCGCGCCAGTTCCAGGCCAGGCGCACGGACCAGCCGTATTTCTCGTACATCAGCACCGCATTGGCGGTGTCGGAAAGGCCGGTCAGCGCGAACTGGTTCACGCCGGGCT
The DNA here is from genome assembly GCA_963766595.1 of uncultured Gammaproteobacteria bacterium. Lineage (GTDB taxonomy): Bacteria > Pseudomonadota > Gammaproteobacteria > Xanthomonadales > Rhodanobacteraceae > Rudaea. The sequence goes on along the minus strand of CAVYAZ010000017.1, from coordinate 1,806 downwards.
GCGCAAAATTGTTGACGCTCACGTCGCCCAGGACTTTGGTGTAGTTGGCCTGGAGGCCGAACCCGCTCTCGCCGAAAAAGTACTGCCAACCGAGTTCGAATCCGTGCAGGTTGGCCTTGTGCTGGTTGATGGGAGTGTTGACGTTGAACGTGTACAGCGGGTCGTCGGGGTTGCCGATCAGGTCGTACGCAGTCGCCATCTGCTGCCACTGCGCGTCGCTGCCGTTGAACTTCGAAAGTCCCCCGGTCGCTGCCGCGTTGCGCAGCATCGCCAGTCCGGTGAACAGGGCGACGTTGTTGGCCGAACAGCGGGCAGGGTCGTTGCCGGCGGCGGTGACCTGCGCGACACAGGCCTGGCTTTTCAGGAAGTCCAGTACCTTCTGCGCGTCCGGGCCAGAAGTGGGGTCGCGCAGTCCGTACAGGCTTTCCTGCACCACGGTATTGCCGACGAAGTTGTCGACCCGCTTGCCCCACAAGGTCAGCGAAGCGTAGCTGGATTTGGCGAAATACCACTCAAACGCAAGATCGAGGTTGTTGGATTCCAGCGGCTTCAGCGCAGGGTTCTGCGAATTGCCGGAACCACGCATGGATTCGGCCACCAGCACCGAGCCGGTCGGGGCCAACGGCGTTGGCCCCGCATAAAGATTGCCCATTGGGGCCCGGGCGATGGTCTTGCTGGCTGAGGCGCGTCCCTTCATCTCGTCATTGAAATCGACGCTGAAGTCCAGGTTCGGCAGAAAGTAGTTGTAGCTCGATTTCTCGCTGAACGGCTGGACTGCGGACGATTGGGTGATGGTGAAGTCGTTGTCGTCCTGCCAGACGACCGCCTGCGGGATACTGATATCCGACGTGGAGCTGACGTCGGTCTTCTCATAGCGCCCGCCGGCGACCAGGCTGGCCGACTTGCCGGCCAGTTCGCCCTGCCACTCGTACTGCAGATAGGCGGATTTGGTTTTTTCCTCGATTTCGTTGTTGCTGGCCAGATTGTGGTTGTAGGTGAGCGGTACGCCGTAGGCCTGGGCGGCCCACGCCGCGAGTGCCGAAGCGTTGCCCCACCACGCGCCGGGCGGGATGCCCTTCGTGCTGTAGTCGTTGAACAGGTCGGAGATGCTGATTGGCTGCAGCAATTTGACCATGCCCGGCTCGTTGCCGACGTTGGCCACGCCCCAGTCGCCCAGTGCGGCGTAACTGTCATTGCTGTTCTGCCGGGTCAGGCTGTTCTTCATTGAATCGAGACCGAATTTGAAGCGGCTGTTGTCGAAATTCCATTCGCCGTCGAGGCGCCCCTGCTTGACTTCGCTCGTCTGGCTCGTCATCCAGATGCGCCGGACCTGAGAGCCCAGTTGCCCCGCCGGGAAATTCGGGTTGACCGCGCCGCCCGTGTTGCTGTTGGCATCGCTCAAGGTCGGATACCAGGTACGCGTGGCGATCGGCAGGCCGTTGTTGAAGAAGAATTCCTGCGACCAGTTGCCGCCGCAGTAGGGGCCGGTGCAGTTGCGCGGCGGCGCGTCCGCATTGGTGCCGGCCACGGAGAAGAAAGTCGCGCTGCCGCCGGTGACCGGGTCGTTTGGCAGGCTCTTGTTCTCCGAATCGTGCGCGTCGAACTTCAGTTTGAAGCGGTCGTTGACGTCCCACGCGGCGTTGAAGCCCAGCGAACCGAGCTTGTACTTCTGATTGTTTAGCTGCTGCTCATAGCCGAAGTCCTTGCTGCCAGTCACTTCACGCAGGTAGACCGGCACCGCGATCGGGCTGCTGGTGTTGAAATTGATGGCGGTGAAGCCGCCACCCTGGTTCAACCACATGGTCT
>CAVYAZ010000016.1:0-979045 GCA_963766595.1 uncultured Gammaproteobacteria bacterium | reverse complement strand
TGTAAGCGTCCGGTAGACACCGTCTACCGCGAGGCAGGCTACTCCGTTCATTCTTGAACTGAGTAAGATGCGAACAATCCGGAACACTGAGTTGGAAGCCGTTCCCGAGGAAAGGCGCTTGAGGCGTCATCGTTCGAAGCTGGAACGTCGGCAGGTCGTGGAAGAGACGATGCGTCCCGGGGCGCCATCGGTGGCGGTTATCGCACGCGCCCATGGAGTGAATGCCAATCAGGTCTTCAACTGGCGCAAGCTCTACCAGGCGGGGCGACTCGATGATAAGGTCCACGCAAGTGAGTTACTGCCGGTCCGAATCTCGGAAGACCCACATCCTGTATATCCAGGTGTGGAACGGCTGACCATTGCCCCGGTCGTTGGGGGCGCGATCCATATCGAACTCGGGCGAGCCCGTATCCGCGTTGAAGGATCGGTCGATCCCGGAACCTCCGTATGGTTCTGGAGCAACTGGGTCGGTGATTTCGCCGCCGTCAAACACGAGCATCTGGATCGCTGCCGGCGTGACCGACATGCGCCGCGGCTTCACCGGCCTGAGCGCCGCCGCTCAGACCGTGCTCGAACAGAATCCGTACTCGGGCCACGTGTTCGTTTTCCGGGGCAAGCGCGGTGATCTGGTGAAGGTGCTGTGGTGGGATGGCGACGGTCTGTGCCTCTTTGCCAAGCGTCTGGAACGCGGACGCTTCGTCTGGCCGCAGGCGGACAAAGGCGTGGTCTGTTTGAGCCGCGCCCAGCTCTCGATGCTGCTCGAAGGCATCGACTGGCGAAGGCCGATACGCACGGCCGCGCCGCAGCATGCCGTATAGAACATCTCTTCGCGAAAACGTTCGCATATCTTCATGCCATCGTTAAGTTCGCGTGACATAGTTGCGGTATGGACGCTGTGAGCAGCGAGGCGAAGCGCAGGAATCAACTGCCCGATCTGGACTCACTCGATGTCGCGTCGCTCAAGGCGCTCGTGCTCGCCAAGCACACCGAGATCGAGAACCTGAATCTGCTGGTCCTCAAGCTCAAGCGCATGCACTTCGGCCAGCGGTCGGAGAAGATGAACGCCGACATTGCGCAACTCGAACTCCGGCTCGAAGACCTCGAAACGAACCAAGCCGCAACCGAACCGCTTCCCGCGCAACTGGCGATCCTCGCAGTGAACGCGAAGGCGGCAAAGAGACCGGCACGCCGCCCGCTTCCCGCCGAACTGCCGCGCGAGACCGAAACCATCGCACCGAAGCAGGAAAGCTGCCCGGACTGCGGGGAACGCTTCGCCCGCTCGGCGAAGACGTCTCGGAGGTTCTGGAATACGTGCCGGCGCGCTTCAAAGTGATCCGCACGGTGCGGCCGAAGCTGAGTTGCGCCTGCTGCTCACGCATCGTGCAGGAACCAGCGCCGCATCGCCCGATCGACAGAGGTCTCGCCGGTCCCGGGCTGCTGGCGCATGTTCTGGTCGCGAAGTACGCGGACCATCTTCCGCTCTACCGGCAGTCGGAGATTTATGCGCGCGAAGGCGTCGACCTCGACCGTTCGACCATGGCTGACTGGGTGGGCGGCGCGAGCCGGACGCTGCGGCCTCTGGTGGAAGCACTGAAGGGCTATGTGCTGAGCGCGGAGAAACTGCATGGCGACGACGTTCCGGTTCCAGTGCTGGAACCGGGCAACGGCAAGACGAAGACGGGTCGTCTGTGGACCTATGTTCGGGATGATCGTCCGGCCGGGAGTAATGCAGCCTCGGCGGTCTGGTTCGCGTACTCGCCGGATCGCAAAGGCGAACATCCGGCGAGCCACCTGAAGAACTATCGCGGCATCCTGCAGGCCGATGGCTTCGCAGGCTTCAACAGGCTGTACGAGACGGGAGCCATCTGCGAGGCTGCATGCTGGGCTCACGCAAGAAGAAAGTTCTTCGACCTGCATCAGGGGCATGCGTCACCGGTGGCGAAAGAGGCGCTTGAACGCATCGCGCAGTTGTATGGAATCGAGAAGGAGATCAGAGGTCGATCGCCGACGGAGCGAAGAGAAGTCCGGCAGGCGAGATCACGACCGTTGCTCGAAGCCATGCATGCGTGGCTCAAGGCGACCATGTCGAAGCTATCGAAGAAGTCAGAACTGGCCAAGGCCATTCACTATGCGCTGGAACGCTGGCTGGCGCTCATGGTGTTCGTCGACGACGGCCGCGTCGAGATGGACAACAATGCCGCTGAGCGTGCGTTGCGTACGGTCGCGATTGGCCGCAAGAACTATCTGTTCGCGGGATCGGATGCCGGTGGAGAACGTGCGGCGGCGATCTACAGTCTGCTTGGATCGGCGAAGCTCAACGGTATCGACCCGGAGGCTTACATGGTCGAGGTGCTGCGCCGCATCGCCGATCATCCGATCAACCGGATTGGGGAACTCCTGCCCTGGAACCTGTTCCCCGCAGCTGAGGCGAAGGTCGAGGCGGCGTGACACTCAAATCCACCTCAATCGATATCGTGTCCACAATGTTGGAATCGTGGACACGATTCAAAATGGGAGAAGGACTGCGCGGATGACCTGGGTACCGCTCGAATCGAAGATGTTCACCTCGGTCTGCGTACGACGCGGACAAGCAGATCCTGTACCTGCGATTCCGCAAAACCGGCGATGTCTATCGCTACTTCGAGCTCCCGGTCACGGAATACCGGCCTTCCTCGACGCCGAGTCCAGAGGCCGCTTCTTCCTCGCTCACATCCGCGACCGCTTCCGCTTGAGCGCATGGCCAAACTCCAAGCGGCTTAGCCAGTCAAGGCGGCCTTGGCCGGACGCTTACCGACTGCTGATCGGTCAGAGGAATGTAATTTGAAGTTCCAAGACCAGTTGCCCGGTCCTGTCAGTTTGCAACCTATTGGTTCTCTTGATCGGGTGGCGTTCTCCGCGCACCTGTTTTCCAAGCAGGGCTAATCTTGCAGCAATCCGCGACATGTTAGGCGTGACTTCTCTAGAGGCGCTCGAAAGTGCCGCTTCGAAAAGCGAGGCTCCTGCCCACCGGAGAAGCCTAACCCTGTGGCCGACAACCTGCCCAATGGAAGAGTAAGGATGGATGCCATATGAGCCTGCGAAACCTGCCTGGAAAAAGAGATGCTGATTCGCCTGACCGAGAACGGTTTTGTCGAAACGACCCGATTTCGACCGCATCGAGAAAACCGGTTCTCAGAGCGCGAGAGAATCAGCGGAACCGGGGCTACTTATTTGAAATCGGGTAGCCCTTCCACACATATTCGAGCGCTTGCGGCAGCGTCTGATGGATCACTTTCGCATCAACATGACCCGCGGCCTTGGCGTACACGAACTGGTAGTGATAGCCCCTCGCTTTCAGCACACCCGCAAGGCGCTGATTCGCGATCACCCAATTGCGCCGATCGGCCGAGGCGCTTTTTGCGCCGATATCGTTTTCCGAAACATGCATCCAGATGCGGAGCGGCTTCACCGGCGCATCGGGGAAGAAATGCTCCGGGAATTCGTAAGCTCCATGCGGGGCCTCCGGACCTTCGCGCAGATCGACGAAGGTTCCGGAATAGGAGAGCACGCGATGGTAACGCCCGGTGCGGAACCATGCCATGGTCAGCGCCATGGCTCCCCCGGAACTCCCGCCATATGTCATGCGGCCTTCGGGGTCCGCGGTTAGTTTGACACCGGTTTCCTGCTCCACGCGAGGCAAAATCTCGGTTTCGACAAAGTCCGCGAAGACAGGCGACACCGTGTCGTATTCGAGGCTGCGCTCCGGACCGCCATTGGCGACCATCACTGCCACCATCACAGGCAGACGGCGATCGGCAATCATGTTGTCGAGGATATTCGCGAGTTGGCGGTCGCGCAGACCGTAGGAGTCCGCCGAGAGAATGAACGGAGCAGTTTTTCCCGGAACATACTGTGCCGGAACATAGACGGAGACCAGCCGCTCAAACGGGCCGTCGACGCCTGGAAATACCTTGCTGCTGGCGGAGTTCATAAAGAACTCGATCAACTTGCCGTGCGGAATGCCAACGCGTTGCTTTTCTTCGGGCGCAGGCGTGTAGTCGGGACCCGTTGAAAAATCTCCGTCACCGGAGGTTCTGGCCCATGCCGGTAAATTCGAAAGCTTTGCGATATCGGCGACATCTTCGGGGCTCGCGGGGTGGCCTGGCCGCGGCCACCCTGCCGGCGCCTTGCCCTGCAGGCGCGGGTTGTGCCGGGGCTTGAGCAAGAACGCTCCCCACCGAAGCAATCGTGAAGCACGTAATAACAATCGGCAGAAAACGTCGATTCATAATGATCTTCGTGATTTGAGAACCACCCTCGTCAGGGCTCGATGCAATTGGCAGTCTAACAGAACTAACGGTGGTGGGTGACCGGCGGTTCTATTCTGTCAGCGCAATGTGAGAAGTTCCTAATAGCGCAAAGTAGAAAGTTCCTATTTGAGCCAATGAGAATTGGCGAACGAACAGGAGCGGTTGACATTGAGCGAAAAGGAACGGGACCGGCTGAAGGTGCTGCATGAAGTAGAAGCAGGACATCTGAAGCAGCGACAGGGGTCGGAGCAACTGGGGATAAGCGAGCGGGGATTTCGCAAGCTTCTGAAGAGATTCAGGAAGAACAAAGATGTCGCGGTGGTGCATGGACTGCGAGGCAGACGCTCGAACCGAGGGTTAGCGGAAGAGACGGCGACCAGAGCGGTGGAGGCGGTGAAACGGGAGTACCGCGATTTCGGCCCGACACTGGCGGCGGAGTACCTTGACAAGGATCTGAAGATCAGCCTGAGTCGGGAGACGCTACGTCAGCTAATGATCCGGGAAGGAATCTGGAGGGCGAAAACACAGAAGATCAGCGAGGTACACGTGTGGCGGCCACGGCGCAGTTGCCAGGGCGAACTGGTGCAGTAGGATACCAGTGTTCACGCCTGGCTGGAAGATCGGGGGCCCGGCAAGATGTACCTGATCGCGCTGATTGACGACGCCAGCAGCACCCTGTTCGGGCGCTTTGTGCCGGCCGATTCCAGTGAGCAGCACAGGCGGGTACTGCGGGCTTATGTGGAGCGCTACGGGCGGCCGCAGGCAGTCTATACCGATAAAGCGAGCCTGTTTCAGCCCACGCTGGCGCCCGGATGGAAGACGCAAGAGCCGGGACCGAAGAGCGAAACGCAGATGGGGCGCGCATTCCGGGAATTGGGCATTGAGTGGATCGCGGCGCATTCACCGCAAGCGAAGGGGAGAATAGAGCGGTGTTTCGGCACGTTGCAGGACCGGCTGGTGAAGGGCCTGCGACGGGCAGGGGCCGGGACGTTGGAGGCAGCCAACGAGTATCTGGAAGGGGAGTTCCTGAAAGACTGGAACGAGCGATTCACGATCCAGCCGGACAGCGGAGTGAATGCACACCGACCGATGAGCCAGGCGCTTGATCTGGAGAGCATCCTGAGTCATGTGGAACAGCGCGAAGTGACGAACGATTACACGGTGGCATGGGACGGGGGGCGATGGCAGATTCCGAAGACGGCGGTCCGGCCGGGATTGCGGCGATCATCGATCCGGGTGGAAGAGCGACTGGACGGGACCCTGCAAACACGGATCGGCGAACAATTCGTAACGCTGACGGTATGTGCAAAAGCCGTCAAATGCGACATCACAAGTGAACGCAAGCGGCCTGCCCGTCGGCATGTGCCGCCACCGGGGCAGAGCAGATGGATGCAGCACTTCAGCGTGGCCAAGCAGAAATAGCCTGCGGCGCGAGGAATCGATCTCCCCTTTTCCGTTTCCCCTTCCGGGGAAAGACCGGGGCGGGCGGGTTCCCCCCACGCCGCATAAAACGCGGCTCCCCCCACAAGAGGGCTTCGCCCCCTTGTGCATCCCCCGCCCGGCAGTGAACGCGATTTAGGAACTTTCTACTTTGCGGGAATTAGGTAAGCACACGATGAACCCCTCTGGTGCATGAGCCGGAGAAAGCCTGATAGTGGGATGGATGGGAGCTATCAAGGCGGGTACCACCAGTGAGAAAAAATGGACGGACCTGATCCGGCAACAGCAGCAGAGCGGGCTTTCAGTCAGTGCTTTTTGCCGTGATCGCGGCTTCAGCGATCAGGCTTTCTACTACTGGCGCAAGCGGCTTTCCGGTCGTGAGCCGGTGCGATTCGCCTTGGTGGCAGCGGGGATGTCGACTATCGTTGAGCAGTCGCCCATAGAGTTGCTGCTTGCCTCAGGTGACCGACTGCGCATCGCTCCTGGCGCCGATGCCGCCACCCTGCGAACCGTGCTGAACGTCCTGCGGGAACGGGCATGATGCATCTGCCGGCCAGCGTGCGGGTATACCTTTGCGCATCGGCCTGCGACATGCGCAAAAGCTTCGACGGTCTGCACGCCCTGGTCACCCAGTCGATGGAACTGGACGCATTCGCCGGACATCTGTTCGTTTTTGCCAACCGTCGGCGCGACCGGATCAAGATCCTGTACTGGGATCGCGACGGGTTCGCTGTCTGGGCGAAGCGGCTTGAAGAAGGAACCTACGCGATGCCGTTTGGTGAGACCGGTGTCAGTGGAGAGAAACGGCGCGAGATTACGGCCGCTGAGTTAGGTGCGATTCTTTCCGGCATCGATCTGCGCGATGCGAAGCGCCGGAAACGATATCGGCGGAACATTGCCGCAGCCGCATAAACATTGGTTTTTTGCCACTAAACTGTAGCGCCATGCAACATTTCGAGGCGATAATGTTTTCGGGTGCCGATCGACCGCCAACAACTGCCCCAAAGCGCGGATGTGCTGCAACGGATGGTGCTCGATCTGATCGCGCAGCTGGATGTGTCCGAAGCGCGCCGGATCAAAACAGAGAACCTGCTTCGACAGTTACTCGCGGCCCGAAGCGGACGCCGCAGCGAACAGATTACCGAAGAACAACTGATACTGTTCGAAGCCGAACTCAAAGCCCAGGGCGTGGATGTCGAAGATCTGTCGAAGAGCAAGAACGCCGGGAACGATCCCGACGATAACGCCCCGACGGCCTCAACCGGAAGCAGGGCCGGGAAGAACTCGCGCGGCCGCCGCGCATTGCCCGGCCATCTGAAACGCGAACGTATCGTGCATGATCTCGAGGAACCGGAAAAGCATTGTGTCCACTGTGCGCAGGACCTGCGCGAGTTCGGCGAAGAGACCAGCGAGCGTTATGAGTACATCCCGGCGCAGCTGATCGTGATCGAAGACGTCTGCAAAAAATACTCGTGCGCCTGCACGGTGAAGACAGCGGGCAAGCCTTCGCAGCCGATTGAGAAAAGCACGGCGGGTGCCAGCCTGCTGACACAGGTGATCGTGGCGAAATACGGCGATCATCTTCCTCTGCACCGACAGGCGAAGATCTTCCGGCGCTTCGGCGTGGAACTGAGCGACCGCACGATGTGCGGCTGGATGCGGCAATGCGCCGATCTGCTCGATCCTCTGTATCAGAAGCTGAAGGATTTCGTACTGGCATCGAAGGTGCTGGGAACCGACGATATACCGGTCAAAGTGCTGGATCGGAAACTGCCGCAAACGCGCAAAGGCCGAATCTGGCCTTACGTGGGAGACCGGGATCATCCAGCGGTGATTTACGACTATACGCCGACGAGAGAACGAGCAGGGCCGGAAAAGTTCCTGGAGGATTTTCGCGGACATCTGCAGGCCGATGCTTATGTTGTTTACGACAGCTTCTTCACCGACCCGACGCGCGGGTTGGTCGAGGTAGGCTGCTGGGCGCATGCGCGCCGCCATTTTCATAACGCGCTGGAGAAGGACGTGACGCACATGGGCGGAGTGCTGGCGATGATCGCGCATCTCTATGAAGTGGAGAAGGTGGGGCGCCGGAATGGGTTGCGCGGGGAAGAACTGCGATTGTTGCGGGAACGCGATGCACGCCCGATGCTGAATCAACTGCACGATTACCTGCTTACGATTCGGGAGCACGTGCTGCCCAAAAGCGAACCGCGGCAAGCTATCGACTACACACTGAAGAACTGGACGGCGCTGACGCGGTACTGTTCCGACGGCGATCTCCCGATCGATAACAACGGCACCGAGAGATCGCTGCGGAGTTTCGCGGTGGGCCGTAACAACTGGACCTTCTTCGGCAGCGATAACGGCGGCAAGACCGCGGCAGTCCTTCGCAGCTTCGTTACCTCGTGTGAACTGGCCAGGATCGATCCGTTTGCCTGGTTCCGCGATGTGCTCGGCCGTATTGCGGAATATCCCGTCAAACGGCTCGAAGAACTGCTGCCGCATTACTGGGCTCCAGTCTCCCGGTAAGCCAGTTCCCATCCATATCACTATCAATGATCGGAAGGTCACCCGCCAGAGGGGTTCGTATCGTGCTTACGGAATTAGGAACTTTCTACTTTGCGTTGACACCGGCGGTTCTATTGTCGGCCGCAGACGGTAAATCGCCGGGAGGCCGTTGGAGAACAAATTGCTAACGGAAGACTCAGAAACAGTCGGAACCAGCCCGCACATAGTGGATGTGGTGTTGTTGGCCATTCGGGCGCAGGGCTCGATCTCAGACCAGCCTCCGGGTCAATTCAATGAAGTTCAGGCTCTGCGCAAGAAACCGGTGAGGGCTGTTGTTCATGCGGCCTTCTCAAAGGCGACGAATTCTGTCCGGGTGGCGGCGAGGCGCTGGGCCTTCAGCAACAGGTATCGCAGGTTCTTGTATCCCCGGCCCCGCCGCAGCAGGGTCTTGATGTTTCCATTGATGGCTTCCACGACGCCCAGCGGGACTTTCATGCGGCAATAGTTCAAGATGCCGTCCAGGTGGTCCAGTAACATCTCTGCCAGCTTCTCAAAGGGGACCAGTCGTTGCCAGCGCAACTGATTCATCCAGCTTTGGAAGTACCGTACCATCGCCCCCTCGTATTGGTAGTCCCAGAGCCGATCCAGGCTCTCCTTGAGCAGATACGCTTTCAACAGGCGGCGATTGAGCGCAAACAATTCATTCAGTTGCCGCCGTTTGCCTGCCTTCAGGTTTACCCCAGCGCGTCAACAGCAGCCAGCGTTTCCCCTTTACCAGACCGCGCATCGGCCCGCCCTTGCGGAGAACTCAGCCCGGCGCACTTCGTCCACCGCGCGGTTGGCGTGCTGCATGATGTGGAACTTGTCATAGATGATGCGACACCCCGGCGCCCATTGCTCGATACTTTGCCGCCAGGGCAGCCACATGTCCACGCAGGCGGCTTCAATACCTTTCCGCTGCCGCGCCGTTAATTCCTGCTGAAAGAACCCGTCCAGAGTCTCCTTCTTCCGCTCCCGCCCAAACCATAACGGCTCGCCGCTTTCCAGATTGCTCGCCACGGTCAGGAACTTTTCCTTCTTGCCCAGGTGAATCTCATCCACACCCAGCTGCCGCAATACCGGTCTCCGTCGTTCTGCTGCCCAACGCTCCAGATATCGCAGGTCGATCGACCGGACGGTGCTCGCTGCCAACCCGAACTGTTTGGCTACACGCCGCGCCGCCGCGCTTTCGCAAGACTCTCCCACCGCATCTTCGAATCGCTTGCTGAACGGGGCCTTGCTCGGCAGCAGAGCCACCTTCTCGGCTTTCACTCCGCAATCCGGGCAGCGTACCCGATACAGTTCAACCGCTACCGTTGTCCGGTACTCAAAACAGGGCAGATCGCGTACTTCCCGCTCGTAGACCTCGGCGATTGCGCTTACACCCCGCCCACATCCCGAGCACACCAGCTTGCCCGCTTTGCGGCGCACCCATAGCTTCAGCTTCTTAGCAGCTTCTCGATCTCATTCCGATATACCCGATACCCCGGCCAGCCCAGTATCCGTGTCCAATCGTTGTTTCTCAATCCACGCAGTGTAGCGAAACTTCGACCGCCCCCAAAACCCTGTCAATCACCGCGTCTGTCAGTTTCCTGCGCAGAGCCGTATTTACATGCCTCCCCGAATAATGGAGCACTTACTCTTTCAGACGCGACCTAACGGAAGACCGTACCTGGCTTGAACCGACGGCATATCACTACGCGGATAAGTTGGTGATCCGGTTTCATCGGTCGCAGGTTTGAGGGGACAGGCCCGAGCCGTTTCTGTGGGAAAATAGCTGCATGCCGATCAGCATTGAGCTTCCGGAGCGAATCGCCGGCGCCTTGGAGCGGCGCGCACTGGAAAGGCACGAATCTGTGCAGTCAATTGCAATTGAGGCAATCGAAAAAGGCATGGATCTTCTGTCGCCCCAGCCGCCGGGGCGACGCCGGGTAACGCTGCCTCTTTTGCGCTCGGCCCACCCTGGGGCACTGCGGTCCCTGACGAATGCCGAGATCGATGGAATCCTCGAGGGCTGAAGGATGGTTGCCAGACGTAAACGTCTGGCTGGCGCTCTGTTCTGACCGCCATGTTCATCACCGGATCGCGGCTCAATGGCTCGATTCCGTTCAGGCTCCCGTCTTTTTCTCGCGTGTAACACAGATGGGGTTGCTTCGATTGCTGACGAACATTCGAGTGATGGAAGATGATGTACTGACACCTCAACGAGCGATTGCTGTTTACCAGGAGTTGCGCGCGGACGAACGGGTTGAATTTATCGGCGAACCAGCGGAAGCCGAGGAAAGATGGCTGGCGATGATGAGCGGCCCTGCGGCCAGCGGTAGTCTGTGGGACGGATGCGTTTCTGGCAGCGGTTGCAGGGTTCGCAGTTTGCGGATAGTGTCGTTCGATGGGGGAATGAGGCGATGGCCGATCTCACAGCCGCAGATTCTAACTTCGGATTAGAATACGCAGGGCATGGAACCCGATTGCGACACGCGTCGAATAGGCGCATGACTCGGTCTCCGAATGATTGTAAACTCCTCGGAAGCAATGCCTCGTCGTCTGATTTGCCGCACCGTTTCCCTGCTTTCGATTGCCTATGCGGCAATAGCCGTACTTGCAGCTCAAACGCCGGGCGATCCCGACTGGCAGACCGCAGCCGGCGGAAAGCTGTCTTTCGAGGCAGCGTCCGTCAAATCGAGCAAGGTATTTAAACCCGCCAATCTCCCGATGCAGTACGGGAACGAGAAGACCCCGGGCGGTCGTTTCTCCGCAAGCTTTCCGTTCGTAATTTACCTTGAATTCGCGTATAAGCTCTGGCCTTTCGAAATCAGCCAGACCTCACTCGCGCAAGTGCCGAAATCGGTCAGCGAGGATTTCTTCGAGATCGAGGCGCGGGGAGCAGGCAATCCCACCAAGGACCAGCTGCGCCTGATGATGCAGTCGCTGCTCGCCGACCGGTTCAAGCTGGCGGTTCATTTCGAAAGCCGGGAAGGTCCCGTGTTGGCTCTCGACTTTGGTCAGGCCGGGCCAGATGGGGCCGAAGCTTCGTCCTCATGCAGATGGTCCGCCCTGCCCTGATCCATTGGAGGTTTCCCCCGGGAATTCGGGCGAGGTGTTTCCCCCTGTGTGCGAGTCTGCCCGAACCCGGGAAACACCGAAAGGCACATTGCTGGCGTCCCGAAACACGACCATGGAACTCGTTGCCGAGGACATTTACAACTATGGAGCGATAGCCGGAGAGGTGGATAAACTTGTTGTTCACAGGACAGGGCTGAAAGGAAGGTTCGACTTCACTGTGGAATTGCCGAGCCCGTTATTTTTTGCGACTCCCGGCCGATCCAATTCGAACGATCTTGCGACAGACCCTCGGGGAACGCGGTTTCTGAATGCTTTGCGCGAGCAACTGGGGCTGAGACTGGAGCGATCCAGAGGCCCGGTACGCACGGTGATCATCGATCATATCGAGCAGCTTTCGGAGAATTAAGGGGCCCGCTCCGAAGGTGTTGTTCGGAATGGGCTGCCTCGCAGCTCAGCCCTGAATCTGAATAATGGTCCGGCTCCCCAGCGAATCGGGCAAATCGTACCGCATCACCACGTGCGCACGCACACGCAGCTTCGCGCACTCCTTCGCCGATTCGGCGATCTCCCGCTCCGCATCCGGGCCTTTATACAACAGGATCTTCGTTCCGGCCTTGAGTGCCGGACCGAACAGCCCCACCACACGAGCGACCGGGGCAAAAGCCCTCGCCGTAATCACGTCGGCCCGGCCATCGCGCCACACCTCTTCCGCGCGCCGGGCCGAGACCACCACGTTCGGCAGTGCGAGCTTCTCAAGCGCAGCCGCCACGAACCGCGCCTTCTTCTGCAAACAAATACGTACTGATGAGTTGGCGGCAGCGTCACGTATTGCTAGACGTGATTGTTCGGAATCATGCGCAGGCTCGCCAGATGCTCGATCGGCTGGTGCGTCGGGCCGTCCTCGCCGAGACCGATCGAGTCGTGCGTGTAGACGTGGATCGCGTGCGCCGGAATCAATGCCGACATGCGCACCGCGTTGCGCGCGTAGTCGGAGAACACCAGGAACGTCGCGTCGTAAGGAATGAAGCCGCCGTGCAGCGCCAGGCCGTTGCTGATCGCGGTCATGCCGAATTCGCGCACGCCATAATAGACGTAGTTCGCCGACGCATCGGAGGAGTTCACGTCCTTCGATCCTTTCCAGATCGTCAGGTTCGATCCGGCCAGGTCGGCCGAGCCGCCGATCAGTTCCGGCAGCTTCGGACCGAACGCGTCGAGCGCCATCTGCGACGCCTTGCGCGAGGCGACGACAGGACCTTCGGCTTGCAGTTTGCGCACATACGCACTTGCATGATCGAGCCAGTCGGCCGGCAGGTCACCGGTGATGCGGCGGGTGAACTCGGCCGCCAGTTCCGGCTGCGCACTTTTATACTTCGCGAACAGCGTATTCCACTCGGCTTCGCGCCTGGCGCCCTTGTCGCGCGCATCCCACCCGGCGTAGATCGGCGCCGGGACTTCGAACGGCGGATGATTCCAGCGGAGCTGCGCACGCGCTGCCGCGACTTCGTCCTTGCCAAGCGCACTGCCATGGCAGGACTCCTTGCCCTGCTTGTTCGGCGCGCCGAATCCGATGATCGTCTTGCAGCAGATCAGCGTCGGCTTGTCCGGATCGATCGCTGCGGAAACCAGCGCGGCCTTGATCGCCTCGGAATTGTGGCCGTCGACATCGCGCAGCACTTCCCATCCGTACGCTTCGAAACGCTTGGCCGTATCGTCGGTGAACCAGCCGTGCACTTCGCCATCGATCGAAATGCCGTTGTCGTCGTAAATCGCAACGAGCTTGCCGAGTTTGAGCGTCCCGGCCAGCGAGGCGACCTCGTGCGAGATGCCTTCCATCAGGCAGCCATCGCCGAGCAAGACATAGGTGTAGTGATCGACGATGTCCAGACCCGGGCGATTGAAGCGCGCTGCGAGCACCTTTTCGGCGAGCGCCATGCCGACGGCATTGGCCAGGCCCTGGCCTAGAGGTCCGGTCGTCGTCTCGATGCCGGGAAATTCATTCGCTTCGGGATGTCCGGCGGTCTTCGAGTGCAATTGCCGGAATCGCTTGATCTCATCGATCGGAAAGTCGTAGCCGGTCAGGTGCAACAGCGAATACAGCAGCATCGACCCATGCCCATTCGAAAGCACGAAGCGGTCGCGATTGCTCCATTTCGGATTGGCCGGGTTGTGGCTGAGGAAGTCGTTCCACAGCACTTCGGCGATGTCGGCCATGCCCATCGGCATGCCGGGATGTCCGGATTTCGCCGCCTCCACCGCATCCATCGACAGTGCTCGGATCGCGTTCGCCAACTCGCGGCGGGAAACGGGGTTCGGGTTCGGCATGAAAAGGCTCTCGGCTGATTTTTGCGCCCGGCGGCGCGCGCCGCGCATTGTCGCCGAATCGCTGCACCTTGTCGCGCCGGACGGCAGCACGGCGGCCGCGTGCGGCAATCCGCGCGGCACAGTGTCGTCAGTCGTCGCGCCGGAACGTCACGACGAGCACGTCCCGATGGGCCGGCAAATCCGGATCGAGCGGCTCGACCGCCGTGACGCCGTGGTAAACGCGGCTGTCGTCGACGAGCGCCGCATCAAATGGATCGGTCAGCGTGAACGCGCCGACCTGCTCACCGGCCAGAGCGTGGATGGTCGTGGTTCCCTGGGCGATGTTGCTGCGCCGGACCATCATGACGAGCACGAAGTCGACGCCATCACGGTGCACGCCTTCCGGCGTCGGCTGACCAGGTTCATCCAGCCGCGCCTCGATCCGGAACTGGTGCACCTCGACGTGCCAGCGCCGCACCGTGGGCACCAGTGACCCGAACAGATGGTGGCAGAAACGCAGCGTCGTCCGCAGCACATTGCCGTCGGCAATCGCCGGCAGAACCGGTTCGAACCAGCGTTCAATGCCTCCCTGCAACGAGTTGTAGTCGCGGCTCTGGTAGTGCGGCTCGTGCGGTGCTCGAACGATGCTTCCGTCGGCGTCAGGTGAACCGGAAGCAGTGAACACGGCGTAGCGTCGGCGGCGATAGCGACCGTGCCCGGCGAGATAGGAATCGAATGCAAGATCGTTCCACGAGGCAGCGAAGAGCTGCCAATCGGACAGCAAGCCGTAGCGTTCGAGATTGGCGCGCATGACCGATCCCGACACGAACAGGAATCCGTCGCTCAACAACGGCTCGCACAGACGATTCAAGTTAGGCGATTCGGCGTCCAAGCGGTCAGCATAGCAACTTCGAACTCCTGTTCCAGAGCCGGCGGACAGCCGCCGGTCCGAGCCACTTGGCGTTGACCGCTGCCGTTTGCGCTCGCCGAAAATGCCTCTGGCTCTTCGGCAACCATCCATGGCGGTAAAAAGAAGGGGGCGCCAAGCGCCCCCTTCGAATGCGAACCGCGATTGGACGTCAGTCGAAGCCGTTCTTGAAGATCACGCCGGCCGTCGTTACGTCGATCTGGATCGTTGCATTGCCGCTGCGCGCCTGTGCGTCGCCGATGGTCGCCGGCAGCAGGCTGGTGCCGATCGTTGCATTGGCGGGGATCGCCAGCGCATACGTGAAGACGTTGTCGCCGGCGGTCTGGTCACCGTGCGTACCGTCGTCGAAGAACTGCTGGGTCGCGCTGCCGCCGATCGCGCTCAGATCGACGCTGACCGTCACGCCAGTGCTGGCCGGATTGCTTCCCGGTACGACCGACACGAACAGGCTGGTGTTTGCGCCCAGTTCGACGCTGTTCGGGAACGCAAGGCCCACCCCGCTCAACGCGCCCTGCACGTTCAGGCTGATGCTCGCATTGCTCGTGCGCAGCTGCGCGTCGCTGATCGTAGCCGTCAGACTCTTTGCGCCCGGATCTGTGGCCGGAGCGACCACCGCATCGAACGAGAACTTGCCATCGCCCGCGGTCACGTCACCGTGTGAGCCGTCGTCGAAGAACTGCTGGGTGGCACTCCCGCCGATCGAACTGAGGTTGGCGGTAACCGTGACTCCGGTGCTGGCCGGATACGTGCCTGGCGTGGTCTGCACGGTCAACAGCGTGTGCTCGGTCACGGCGACGCTGGATGGTGTCGCCAGGCCCGTGCCGGTCGGCGGCGTGAACGCCGCGACGTTGAAGTTGATCACCGTGCTGCCGCCACGTCCCTGCACGTCGGAGACAACGACAGGGATTGTCTTGCCACCGACAGTGGCCGAATTCCCGACCACGGTCTGCAACGAGAAGACGTAGTCACCCGGCGTAACGTCGCCGTTGGTGCCGTCGTCGTAGAAGCGCTGGGCCGGGCCACCGCCGAGGCTGGTCAGGTCCGCCGCGACATAAAGTCCGGTGCTGGTCGGAGACGCGCCCGGGGTCACCGTCGCGGTCAGCAGTACGCTCGAACCGATGCTGGTGGAGCCGGGGTTCGACGATCCCGTGACGACAAGCTGTGGCAACGCCGCGCCGGTCGCAACCGAAGCGTCGATGAAACCATAGCCGTCTACTGGCGTGTAGCCGAAGCCGATCTGGTTCTTGATCGTGCCGCTGAACGTGCCGCCCGCCGTGGTCGTGCCGCTGAATGTCATGCCTTCGGCGATCGTGATACCGCTCGGCAACATGACGCCGCCGCCAAACAGGTCGGCGATCGGCGACAGGGTCACCTGGCCGCCCGGGGTTGTCACGTCGGAGGAACGCAAGCCGCCGCGGCCGACCGTGAAGCGCATGGCCTTGCCGTTGGTGAACTGGGCGGTCGGGAAGCCGACGCTCATCGTCCAGGAGTCACCCGCTACGGCAGGCGCCGGCGCCGGATTGGTAAACTGGGGCGCGGCGATATCGCCCGCGCTCAGCCCCGTCAGCGTGCCGAGCGTGAACGCCTTCGAGCTTGGCCGGAAGATCAATCCAGGGCCGTTGTTCTCGAAGTAGGACACCGTGCCGGGCGCTGCATCCTGGACGCCGTTGGTGCCGCCGGTCGGGCGGCCTGCCGTCGCCGGGGTGCCTTGCGGGTTGAACGTCAGGCTCTGCAGCGAACCGGGGCCCGAGTACGACACCATGATCGAATTCGGATCGTTGAGTCCGGTGGCGGTGTTGGTATCGTTGTCCGACTGGATGCTGATCGTGATCGTGCCGCCGTCGGTCGTCGTCGCCGATCCGTACGAAGCCGAGGGATCCAGGTCATGCGGGAACACCGACCCCTGCAGGAGCGTGCGCATCGCCGCGGGCGCTACCGTGCCCGGGCCACCGTGCGCCTGCAGCACAAGAGCGGCAATGGCTGCCGCATGCGGCGCGGCCGCGCTGGTGCCGGAGAAGTTCGGCTTCGTATCCGGATCGCTGACCGTGTCCCCTCCGAAAGACGATGTATTGGCGCCATCGGCTGCCGCTATGACCGGCGACTGGCGGATATCCGGAACGGCCAGACGATTCGAATCCTTGTCGAACAGGATCGTCGCCGGGCCTGGCGAGGTGAAGCTTTCCGGAAGGTTTGCGCGGAAAACGCTGTAGGCAGCGGTGCCGTTGCAACCCTTGGCAGTCGCGTGGCCCTTCGTCGTCGTGGCGTTGTAGGTGAAGTATTCGGCCGGGCCGATGCCGCCGGCACCATTGCCGCGAGTCGACCAGCGTACGCGCGTCGGCAGTTGCGGCGCGACAGGCGTGTTCGCGCGGGCGATCACGAACTGCATCTGGGTCTGGCCGCTCGGCGACTTCACGACGCCGAGTTCGACGGGTCGATTGTTCGCCAGGTTGTTGCTGGTCAGCGAGACCGAACTGATGTACGCGCCGGTATCTGCGCGGAACGCGAGCAGGTTGAGGTCGGTCGTGACCCCTGCTGTACCGAGACTCTGCGTGATGGTCAGGTTGAAGGTGCCGGAAGTCGTGGAGAACGGAGCAACCTGGATCTTGTACTGGCCGCTGACCGGTGCGTAGAACGTGACGGTTTCGTCGGTTCCCGTATCCTGCGAAACGATGATGTTGTTCGACGGGTCACGAATCGTCACGATGCCGTCGAATGTGCCGCTGATTGCAGTTTCCTGAATCGTGTACGGCGTACCCGCCGTGAACGTCGGCAACGGTGGCGTGCTGGACGCGTCGAATGTGACGGTCGAACCCGCGGAGCTCGTCCCAGTGTTGGCGTAGAGGGGGACCGACACATCGATCGTGAAACCGCCGGTGCCGCCGCAGCAGTCCTCGACCTTGATCTTGAACTGTCCGCTCGATGGCGCGACGAAAATGACGTTTTCGTCGACGGATGAATCCTGTGGCCCAAACACCAGGGTATCGGTGTTGTCGTAAATGCTGATCTTGCCGTCGAAGCCGCCGCTCGTGCCGACTTCCTGGATCACATAGCGCGTTCCCGCGGTAAACGTCGGCAACGCCGGCGCACTGCTGGCATCGAAGGTTATCGAGCCGCCGACGACGCTGATCGTGCCGCCGCTCGAAAAGATCGGCGGCGTCGCCGGCTGCAGCGGCCGCTGGTCGTACGGATCGTCCCACTGCATTTCCGTGCTCGCGCTCGTGTTGTTCGGCATGTTGACGAGCTGCGCGACGTCGAGCTGGCCCGGCGCGGGATTGAAGTTGTGGAAACCGCCGGCGTACAGGCTGTATGGGACGGTGGCGAGATTGATGTTGGTGCCGGCCAGCGCGGTATTGCCAGCGGCTGCCGTCAGCACGGTGCCACCGACGCTCGCGTCGGGAACGATGCGCAGCGTCGATTCGTATGCGTTGATGCCGATGTTGTTGCCGGCCGAGGAAAAGTACGAAACGCCCTCGGCGGCGACGTCGTCGATCGCATTGCCGATGATTGTTTCGCCGTAGAACGGCTCGCCACCGTAGCTGAGGTCATCGGCGATGACATCGGCCTTGAACGGCGTGCCGCCGATAACCACACCCGCTGCCATGGCGCGAACGTCGGCAGCGAATTGCACTTCGCCGATAGCGCCCGTTGCGAATGCGAGCTTTGCTTTCGGGGCCATCTTGTAGACGATCTGAGCCATGCCGCGGCCTTCGTCGGTGCCGACGCCTGGCAGTTCGTGATAGACCAGCAGCGGCTGCGTGTTGATCGGGTTGGCCGGATCGCCCGGCAGGTCGAAGCCGGCAATATCGGTCGCGGCCGACGGATTGCTGGCGTTGACGGTACGCGTATTGAAGCTGTCCGAAATGACGGCGACGGAAATGCCGTTGCCGTCGTAGTTGACGGCGGCATTGGGGTTATAGAACTGATTGATCCGGTCGACGCGATGCTGGGTCACGCCCTGGTCGAACGTGGTGCCGAGCCGGTTGAGGACATCGCCGGGAACGGCGCTCGGTGACCCGCCGCCGCTGCCGGCGTCGTTGTCCGGGCGCAGCGCGAGGAAGACCGAACGTACGCCTGGAAGGTTCGCGAGGGCCGGCACTTCATCGATCGAGACATAAGCCTCGATGATGCCTGTGCTACGGTAGTTTTCTTCGGCGGCAAGCACGGTCAGAGACGGAAGCTTCGATGCGAGCAGCGTCTTCATCTTGCCAACGGAAAGCTTTCCGGTGAGCAGGATGTCGACGGTCAGTCGGTCACCGGATGGATCTGTGATTGCCAGTGCCGCGTAGTCGGCGGCGGCTTCGGTTGCGAAACCATTGTGAAGCTTCGACAACTCCGGATTGCTCTTGATCGCCTCGTTGCTTTCGACCAGCTTGTCGAGGCCGTAGCCGAGGTTGTTCGGAGTCGTTGCGGCGTGCAGCGGCGCTGTCAGCAGGATGCACGCTGCGAACGCCAGAGCGGTTCTGGTCATGGACTTGCGATTCATTCAATCTCCCCGATCGTCGAATTCCGCCAGTGGCGGGTGCTCCGCAGTTTCCCAACAGCAGTCACTTCAGTGAACGCCGTGCGTATGTGCATTGGGACGAGTCGGCGAAGTTATGTCAGATTACTGTAAGGGTCAAGGCGAACTTGGCGGACGCCAGACCTTTACAAAAATGAACATCTGCGATCTTTTCAGAGATTCGCTTGCGCGGAAGTGGAGTCGGCTTGATCTTTGTGGCGAGAGCGAACCCGTCAATTGGGCGTTGATAAAGCAAAAGGCCGCCCCTTTTGGGGCGGCCTTTTCTTTAAGGCCCCTGGCAGTGACCTACTCTCGCATGGCTTAAGCCACACTACCATCGGCGCGGGCGCGTTTCACTGCCGAGTTCGGGATGGGATCGGGTGGGACCACGCTGCTGTATCCGCCAGGGAAGCGGTGCTGCAAGTCGCATTGCTGCGCCTCGCGTGCATTAGGACTTGGGACGTAACTTACGATGAACTCTCACACGTGTTGATGCGTGTCGAGTCAATTGGACTTGGAGAGTTTTCAGTGACTCCAGTTGAAGCAACTTGGAGTTATATGATCAAGCCACACGGATCATTAGTATTGGTTAGCTCGGCATTACTGCGATACACACCCAACCTATCAACCACGTAGTCTTCATGGTTCCTTTAGGGACCTTAAAGGTCCGGGAGATCTCATCTTGAGGCGCGCTTCCCGCTTAGATGCTTTCAGCGGTTATCGCTTCCGAACATAGCTACCCGGCAATGCCACTGGCGTGACAACCGGAACACCAGAGGTTCGTCCACTCCGGTCCTCTCGTACTAGGAGCAGCCCCTCTCAAATCTCCAACGCCCACGACAGATAGGGACCGAACTGTCTCACGACGTTCTGAACCCAGCTCGCGTACCACTTTAAATGGCGAACAGCCATACCCTTGGGACCGGCTACAGCCCCAGGATGTGATGAGCCGACATCGAGGTGCCAAACACTGCCGTCGATATGAACTCTTGGGCAGTATCAGCCTGTTATCCCCGGAGTACCTTTTATCCGTTGAGCGATGGCCCTTCCATACAGAACCACCGGATCACTAAGACCTACTTTCGTACCTGCTTGATCCGTCGATCTCGCAGTCAAGCGCGCTTATGCCTTTACACACACTGCACGATGTCCGACCGTGCTGAGCGCACCTTCGTGCTCCTCCGTTACGCTTTGGGAGGAGACCGCCCCAGTCAAACTACCCACCATACACGGTCCCCGACCCGGATTACGGGCCTAGGTTAGAACGTCAAGCACTTCAGGGTGGTATTTCAAGGTTGGCTCCATCCAAGCTAGCGCCTGGACTTCAAAGCCTCCCACCTATCCTACACAGAAGAACTCAACGTTCAGTGTAAAGCTATAGTAAAGGTTCACGGGGTCTTTCCGTCTTGCCGCGGGAACGCTGCATCTTCACAGCGATTTCAATTTCACTGAGTCTTGGGTGGAGACAGCGCCGCTGTCGTTACGCCATTCGTGCAGGTCGGAACTTACCCGACAAGGAATTTCGCTACCTTAGGACCGTTATAGTTACGGCCGCCGTTTACTGGGGCTTCGATCAAGAGCTTCGCCTTGCGGCTGACCCCATCAATTAACCTTCCAGCACCGGGCAGGCGTCACACCCTATACGTCCACTTTCGTGTTTGCAGAGTGCTGTGTTTTTGGTAAACAGTCGCAGCGGCCTGGTCACTGCGACCCCAGAGTGCTCAGCTACGCATGTAGCCACACTCCAGGGTGCACCTTCTCCCGAAGTTACGGTGCTATGTTGCCTAGTTCCTTCACCCAAGTTCTCTCAAGCGCCTTGGGATTCTCACCCTGCCTACCTGTGTCGGATTACGGTACGGTCCTCGTGATCTGAAGCTTAGAAGCTTTTCCTGGAAGCGTGGGCTCGGTGACTTCGTCCAAAAAAGGACTCGTCTCGGTGCTCGGCATAAAGAATCGCGGATTTGCCTACGACTCATGCCTACCTCCTTTCCCCGGGACTACCAACGCCCGGTACACCTACCCTTCTCCGTCACTCCATCGCAACCACGAGCGGTTCTGGAATATTAACCAGATTTCCATCGACTACGCGTTTCCGCCTCGCCTTAGGAACCGACTCACCCTGCGCCGATGAACGTTGCGCGAGGAAACCTTGGGCTTTCGGCGTGGGGGCTTTTCACCCCCATTATCGTTACTCATGTCAGCATTCGCGCTTCTGATACCTCCAGCAGACTTTTCAATCCACCTTCACAGGCTTACAGAACGCTCCTCTACCGCGTAAAGATCCCGAAGGACCTTCACACCCCGAGCTTCGGTATACCGCTTAGCCCCGTTAAATCTTCCGCGCAGGCCGACTCGACTAGTGAGCTATTACGCTTTCTTTAAAGGGTGGCTGCTTCTAAGCCAACCTCCTAGCTGTCTATGCCTTCCCACATCGTTTTCCACTGAGCGGTAATTTGGGGACCTTAGCTGCGGGTCTGGGTTGTTTCCCTTTTCACGACGGACGTTCGCACCCGCCGTGTGTCTCCCGTGTAGCACGTCTTGGTATTCGGAGTTTGCAATGGTTTGGTAAGTCGCGATGACCCCCTAGCCATAACAGTGCTCTACCCCCAAGAGTGTTCGCACGAGGCGCTACCTAAATAGCTTTCGAGGAGAACCAGCTATCTCCAGGTTCGGTTAGCTTTTCACTCCTAGCCACACCTCATCCCCTACTTTTGCAACAGGAGTGGGTTCGGGCCTCCAGTGCGTGTTACCGCACCTTCACCCTGGGCATGGCTAGATCACCTGGTTTCGGGTCTACTGCCTGCGACTATGCGCCCTATTCAGACTCGGTTTCCCTTCGCCTTCCCTATACGGTTAAGCTTGCCACAGACAAGTAAGTCGCTGACCCATTATACAAAAGGTACGCAGTCGCCCTTTCAGGCTTCCACTGCTTGTACATCTACGGTTTCAGGTTCTATTTCACTCCCCTCTCCGGGGTTCTTTTCGCCTTTCCCTCACGGTACTGGTTCACTATCGGTCAGTCAGGAGTATTTAGCCTTGGAGGATGGTCCCCCCATATTCAGACAGGGTTTCACGTGCCCCGCCTTACTCATTTTTCATCGTACGTGCCCTTTCGCTTACCGGGCTATCACCGTCTAGGGCCAGCCTTTCCAGACTGTTCAACTAGAACACGCACAACTTTTGGGCTACTCCGCGTTCGCTCGTCGCTACTAGCGGAATCTCGGTTGATTTCTGTTCCTCGAGGTAATGAGATATTTCAGTTCCCTCGGTTCGCTTCCCTTCCCTATAAATTCAGGAAGGGATACTCCTTGCGGAGTGGGTTTCCCCATTCGGACATCGCGGAATCAATGCTTGTTGCCAGCTCCTCCGCGCTTTTCGCAGGCTGCCACGTCCTTCTTCGCCTCTGACTGCCAAGGCATCCACCGTAGACGCTTATTCGCTTGATCATATAACCCGAAGTTGCCTTCGAATCACTGATCAACTCTCTCAATATTCGCCTAATTGCCTCAACGACACATCTAAACTCGGTGAGAGTTCAGACGCTTGTTACGTCCCAAGTTGTCAAAGAACCCAAACAAGACCTCAACGTCTTGCCGGTATCAAATCGTTTAGTGTGCGCAGTTATATCCAGAATCTCTCGAGTCTCGAGCAGAGCGGCTGTTTGTGAGGTCCCCGCGGAGGGAACCGCGTCGAGATAGTGGTGGGTCTGGGAGGACTCGAACCACCGACCTCGCCCTTATCAGGGGCGCGCTCTAACCACCTGAGCTACAGACCCGGTCAACTCTCTCAATCACTTGGTGGAGCTGATCGGGATCGAACCGACGACCCCCTGCTTGCAAAGCAGGTGCTCTCCCAGCTGAGCTACAGCCCCGAAGGACTCAAAGGCGGCCTTGCCGCGCTTCTGGATATATGCAGGTTACTTGTGTGGACGCCATGAGATGGCGAAGTCGTTCTCGAAAGGAGGTGATCCAGCCGCACCTTCCGATACGGCTACCTTGTTACGACTTCACCCCAGTCATTGACCACTCCGTGGCAAGCGTCCCCCTTGCGGTTAGACTACCTGCTTCTGGAGCAACCAACTCCCATGGTGTGACGGGCGGTGTGTACAAGGCCCGGGAACGTATTCACCGCGACAATGCTGATTCGCGATTACTAGCGATTCCGACTTCACGCAGTCGAGTTGCAGACTGCGATCCGGACTGAGAGAGGTTTTCTGGGATTGGCTCCACCTCGCGGCTTTGCGACCCTCTGTACCTCCCATTGTAGTACGTGTGTAGCCCTGGTCGTAAGGGCCATGATGACTTGACGTCATCCCCACCTTCCTCCGGTTTGTCACCGGCAGTCTCCTTAGAGTTCCCACCTTTACGTGCTGGCAACTAAGGACAAGGGTTGCGCTCGTTGCGGGACTTAACCCAACATCTCACGACACGAGCTGACGACAGCCATGCAGCACCTGTGTTCGCATTCCCGAAGGCACCCGCCCATCTCTGGGCAGTTCGCGACATGTCAAGACCAGGTAAGGTTCTGCGCGTTGCATCGAATTAAACCACATACTCCACCGCTTGTGCGGGCCCCCGTCAATTCCTTTGAGTTTCAGTCTTGCGACCGTACTCCCCAGGCGGCGAACTTAACGCGTTAGCTTCGACACTGAGAGCCAAGTTGCTCCCAACGTCCAGTTCGCATCGTTTAGGGCGTGGACTACCAGGGTATCTAATCCTGTTTGCTCCCCACGCTTTCGTGCCTCAGTGTCAGTGCTGGTCCAGGTAGCCGCCTTCGCCACTGGTGTTCCTCCCGATCTCTACGCATTTCACCGCTACACCGGGAATTCCACTACCCTCTACCGCACTCTAGCCTGCCAGTATCCATTGCCATTCCCAGGTTGAGCCCGGGGCTTTCACAACAGACTTAACAAACCACCTACGCACGCTTTACGCCCAGTAATTCCGAGTAACGCTTGCACCCTTCGTATTACCGCGGCTGCTGGCACGAAGTTAGCCGGTGCTTATTCCTCCGGTACCGTCAGTTCGCAAGGCTATTCGCCCTGCGCGTTTCGTTCCGGATAAAAGTGCTTTACAACCCGAAGGCCTTCTTCACACACGCGGCATTGCTGGATCAGGGTTGCCCCCATTGTCCAATATTCCCCACTGCTGCCTCCCGTAGGAGTCTGGGCCGTGTCTCAGTCCCAGTGTGGCTGATCATCCTCTCAGACCAGCTACGGATCGTCGCCTTGGTGGGCCTTTACCCCGCCAACTAGCTAATCCGACATCGGCTCATCCGGCTGCGCGAGGTCCTTGCGGATCCCACGCTTTCACCTTTCGGTCGTATGCGGTATTAGCGTAAGTTTCCCTACGTTATCCCCCACAACCGGGCAGATTCCGATGTATTCCTCACCCGTCCGCCACTCGTCAGCACCCTTGCGGGCCTGTTACCGTTCGACTTGCATGTGTTAGGCATGCCGCCAGCGTTCACTCTGAGCCAGGATCAAACTCTTCAGTTGAAATTGCTAAGCCTTCCGAACTTGCGTTCTTCCGGCCCAAAACTTTAGAGAGAGACCTAAGCTACTTTGATTACTCAAATTACGATTCCTTGAATCCCGTTAAGGATCCAGGTTTCGAGGCTTGGGACGCTCTTGATTCGATGGACTTGCATCCATCCCAAGGCGCCCACACAAGTCACCTGCGCACACTGTCAAAGATCTGAATTCGCACCAGACTTGCAAGTCCGGTAACCAAGGGCGTTTCGCCCGAGGGAGCCGCGTATTATACATCTCGATCCTCGTTCGTCAACGATCAATCGAACATGGTTTCTTTTGAGCACGCATGTCCTTGATCCGCCACGACGGGAGCGCCTGGCAGCGCCATCATCTGGACGCCCATCTGCGCGGCAGGCAGACTCTCAGGTTGTGGCGCCTTTCGGCGCGCCCGCAACAACCACACTCAAGGATTCCAACGCATGCCTTCATCCCGCACCGCGATGCGCCGGCCTCGCTGGCTGCCCGCCCTTTCGATCTGCGCGTTTGCAGCGGTTTCGACGGCGTGTTCCGTGCATGCTGCCGGTCCGACCGTCGAATTCAAGGGACAGCGCTTCGACATCGAGATCGCAGACAATCAGGAGGCGCGCGCGCGCGGCCTGATGTTCCGCGACAGCATGCCGGCCGATCACGGCATGCTGTTCATCTTCGAAAGCTCGTACGTGCAGACGTTCTGGATGAAGAACACGCGCATCCCGCTCGACATTTTATACTTTGATTCAAACTATAAACTGGTCAGCGTCCAGCAGCGCGTGCCCCCGTGCCGCAGCGATCCCTGCGCTCAATATCCGTCCACCGGCCCGGCACAGTACGTTCTCGAGCTCAATTCCGGCATGACCGAGAAGCTCGGTGCCAAGCCAGGCGATGTGCTGACCGTCAAGCGATGACGAGCGCGGCCCCTTCGATGCCGTTCGCCGCCGCCGGGGCCGGAAGGCGCAACGGCGCCGGCCGCCGCTCGGGCTCAACCCGAAGCCGATGCCAGCACGGAACGCCGCACTGGTAGGGGACCAATGGGCCCGGCAGCTGGTCGACGTTCTCCAGCATGTCGTCGGTCATCGGCACGAACTGACGCATCGCAATCTCCAATCTGGGTCGAACGTAGTCAAGCAGAGCCGGGTGGAATAAAGATGACAGCATTCGGGCACGTTGCGGGCAATGTGCTCCCGTTCACCCAAAGCGGTTTTTTTTCGCGTAATATCGATCGCGCACGGCCCGCGCCCAAGGAGCACGCATGGAAAATCCCTGGCTGCACTTGCGTAATGCGAAGGATGAAGAGATCCCGCTGTTCGCGTCGGCGCTGCTGATCGCAAAGGACGAATACCCGCAACTCGCCGACGCCAGCTACAAGGCTCGCCTGCGCGAGTACACCCGCCGCCTGCGCAAGGTCGTGAATCCCGCCGATCCACCCGCCACGCAGCTGCGATCGCTGAACCAGTTCCTGTTCGAAGACCTCGGCTTCAGCGGCGACGACCAGGACTATTACGATCCGCGCAACAGCTACCTCAACGACGTGCTCGACCGCCGTCTGGGCAATCCGATTTCACTAGCTGTGGTGCAGATCGAACTCGCGCGCCGGCTCGGCGTGCCGTTGCAGGGCGTATCGTTCCCCGGACATTTTCTCGTGCGCCTTCCGCTCGACGAAGGCATCGTCGTGCTCGATCCGTTCCAGAAGGGACGCTCGCTCGACGCGGCCGAATTGCGCAGCCGCGCGCGCACGCACCTGGACACGCATGAAATCGACGACCGACGTCTGGCGCGAATGCTCGAGCCGGCCAGCCACCGCGCGATCCTGTCGCGCATGCTTCGCAACCTCAAGGCCGTCTACAACGATCGTGAGGAATGGGACAAGGCGTTGCGCTGCTGCGATCGCCTGCTGACCGTCGATTCGCATCAGCCGGTGGAGTTTCGTGATCGCGGCCGGCTGTACCGCACGCTCGGACATCACCGCGCGGCACGCGAGGACCTGCAACGCTACCTCGCACTCGTGCCGCAGGCTGACGATGCCGATTCGGTCGGCTCGGAACTCATCGAACTCGGCGCCGATCTGCCACGCCTGAACTAGTGGCCCGTGGGGCCACAGCGCCGCGTCAGCCGATCTCGACCATCTCGAAGTCGGATTTCGTCACGCCGCAGTCCGGGCAGGTCCAGGTTTCCGATACGTCTTCCCAGCGCGTGCCCGGCGCAATGCCGTCCGCAGGCCAACCTTCGGCCTCGTTGTAGATGAAGCCGCAGACGACGCACATGAAAGTGCGGTAGGGGACTTCGACGGCGGAAGGGGCGGACGTGCTCATCTTGGGTGCGGTTGGGATCAGGCCGCGTATTCTACCGGACGCTGTCGCGCATGCACACGATCGCGGTTTCGGCCGCGCGCATCGCGGCCCAGCAATGCTTCGTTAGGCCGCACCGATTGAGATCGCGCCCGAGCCGCTAAACTACACGGCCTCATGCCCGACTCCAGAGCCTCATCGTTTGCCCTCGCGCGGCCTGTACGCGATCACCGACGGCCCGCGCCCGGACCTGCATGCGGCTGTTGAGGGCGCGCTGTCGCGGTGGCGCCGCGATTGTGCAGTACCGCGACAAGTCCGGCGATGGCGAACGGCGCCGCGCCGAAGCCGCCGGACCTGCTTGCCATATGCCGCCGCTTCGGTGTGCCGATGATCGTCAACGATGATGTCGAACTTGCCGCAACCATCGGTGCGGACGGAGTACACCTTGGCGAACACGATGGCGACGTCGGTGCTGCGCGAACGCGGCTTGGTCCGTCTGCGATCATTGGTGTCTCGTGTTACGACTCGCTCGATCGCGCCAGGCAACTCGCCGGCGCGGGCGCCGACTATCTGGCGTTCGGCGCGTTTTTCCCGTCACCGACAAAGCCGCTCGCACGGCCTGCCGGCACCGACCTTCTGCGCGATGCGAAAGTGCTTGGCCTGCCGCTGGTGGCGATCGGTGGCATAACGCCGGACAATGCCCAGCCGCTGATCGAGGCCGGCGCCGATTTCGTCGCCGCGATTTCCGGCGTGTTCGCCAACGCGGATCCGTGCGCCGCCGCGCGGCGCTACGCAAACTTGTTCACAAAGTGAAAAGTCCATCCCATGCCCAGCAATCATGATCTTTTCGAACGCGCCCGCCGGCTGATGCCGGGTGGCGTCAATTCGCCGGTGCGCGCGTTCAAGTCGGTCGGCGGCGAACCCTTCTTCACTGATCGCGCCGACGGCGCCTACCTGTGGGATGTCGAAGGCAAGCGCTACATCGACTATGTCGGCTCGTGGGGGCCGATGGTCGCCGGCCACAACCACCCAAAGGTACGCGCGGCGGTCGAACACGCGGCGCGCGCGGGTCTGTCGTTCGGCACGCCGTGTCCGGCCGAAGTGACGATGGCCGAAACGATCACGCGCCTCGTGCCATCGCTCGAGATGGTGCGCATGGTCAACTCCGGCACCGAGGCGACGATGGCGGCGATCCGCGTCGCGCGCGGACACACCGGCCGCGAGAAAATCGTCAAGTTCGAAGGTTGCTACCACGGCCACGGCGATGCGTTCCTGGTCAAGGCCGGCTCCGGCGCGCTGACGTTCGGCGTGCCGACGTCGCCGGGCGTGCCGAAAGCGCTGGCCGACCTGACACTGACCCTGCCCTATAACGACCTCGATGCCGCGCGCGACTTGTTTGCCCAGGTCGGCGACGAGATCGCCGGCCTGATCATCGAACCGGTAGCCGGGAACATGAACTGCATTCCGCCACGCGCGGGGTATCTGCAGGGCTTGCGCGAACTGTGTTCACGTCACGGAACCGTGCTGATCTTCGACGAGGTCATGACCGGGTTCCGCGTCGCGCTCGGCGGTGCGCAGCAGCTGTACGGCATCACGCCGGACCTCTCCACGTTCGGCAAAATCATCGGCGGCGGTATGCCGGTCGGCGCCTACGGCGGCAGGCGCGAGATCATGGAAAAAGTCGCGCCGTCCGGGCCGATCTATCAGGCCGGCACGCTTTCCGGCAATCCGGTTGCGATGGCCGCGGGCCTGGCGATGCTGGAACTGATCCAGGCGCCGGGCTTTTACACCGAACTCGAGCGAAAGACGCACCTGCTGGCCGACGGGCTGCGCGCGGTCGCGGCCGATGCGGGCGTGCCGTTCAGCACGAATGCCGTCTGCGGCATGTTCGGCCTGTTCTTCACGTCGGAAAAAGTGGAAACCTATACCCAGGCCACGGCCTGCG
The DNA here is from genome assembly GCA_963766595.1 of uncultured Gammaproteobacteria bacterium. Lineage (GTDB taxonomy): Bacteria > Pseudomonadota > Gammaproteobacteria > Xanthomonadales > Rhodanobacteraceae > Rudaea. Next base: position 950,237 of record CAVYAZ010000016.1, on the reverse strand, counting down.
ACGTGCCGGCGTTCAACCGCTTCTTCCACGCGATGCTCGAGCGCGGCGTGTACCTGGCGCCGTCGGCATTCGAGGCCGGCTTCATGTCGCTCGCCCACAGCCAGCAGGATATCGCCGACACGCTGCAGGCCGCGCGCGAGGCATTTCGCGCGTAGGGTGGGCCTTGGCCCACCGTTCTTGATTTGACGAACCGAAAAGCCGGTGGGCCAAGGCCCACCCTACGTCGCTGATCGCAACATAATGGTTCCAGCGTGCGCGATCGTCGGCGGCCCTTGCACCGAATCGACGCGCATCGGAGACTGCCTGCACGCCACCCGATTCGGAACCGCCATGCGCCCCGAAACCCTCTTCGTCCACGCCGGCGCGACGCCGGACCCGGCCACCGGCGCAGTCGTGCCGCCGCTGCATCTTGCGACCACGTTTCAGCATGGCCCGGCGGGCGAACGCGTCGCCGGGTTCGAGTACGTGCGCGAAGGCAACCCGAACCAGCAGCAGTTCGAGGGGGCGCTCGCGGAACTCGAAGGCGGCGCGGGAGCGCTCGCGTTTTCATCCGGCATGGCGTCGATCACGGCGCTGCTCGACAGCCTGCCGTCCAGCGCCCATATCGTGTATCCGCAGGATTGCTACGCCGGCCTGCGTGTTTTCGTGACCGAATTCCTGCCGCAGCGCGGCGTCTCGGCGACGGCGGTCGACATCGGCGATGTCGACGCCGTGCGTGCCGCGATGACGCCGAAGACACGCATGCTCTGGCTCGAAACGCCGTCGAACCCGCAATTGCGGATCTGCGACATCGCCGCGCTGGCGGAAATCGCGCACGCGCAAGGCGCGCTCGTCGCCTGCGACAACACGTTCGCAACGCCGCTGCTGCAGCAGCCGTTAAAGCTCGGCGCCGACGTCGTTATGCACTCGACGACGAAATATTTTGGCGGCCACAGCGACGTGCTCGGTGGCGCCCTGGTATTCGCGCGCCGCGATGAGTTGTCCGATGCGGTCGCTCATCGCCGCCATATCACCGGCGGCGTGCCTTCGCCGTTCAACGTCTGGCTGACCCTGCGCGGACTGCGCTCGCTGCCGGCGCGCATGGCCTGGCATTGCCGCAACGCACGCGCGGTGGCCGAATTTCTCGCGGCGCATCCGCGCGTCGAAGCCGTGCACTGGCCGGGGCTGCCGTCACATCTGAATCACGCAATCGCGGCGCGCCAGATGCGCGATTTCGGCGGCATGCTCAGCATGCGCATCCGCGGCGGACGCGACGCGGCGCTCGCGTTCGCCGGCAAAGTGCGGCTGTTCACGAACGCCACGTCGCTCGGCGGCTGCGAGTCGCTGATCGAGCATCGCGCTTCGGTCGAGGGCGACCATCCGGTCTCGCCACAAAACCTGCTGCGCCTGTCGGTCGGACTCGAACATCCCGACGATCTCGTCGAGGATCTGCGTCAGGCCCTCGCCTGACCTGGCTTACGGCGCCGGACAAACCGTCTCTTCGACAGTCGCCGGCGCCTCGCTCCTCAGATTGAACGATTCGAATGGTCGCCTGACCGACTCCCATACCGATACTAGCGCGACCTACCATACTCCCGTATTCGGCATCGACACCCAGGGTTCCTGCGGCGGCAGGTGGCCTTCCTGGAGCAGTTCGACCGAGATCAGATCCGGCGAACGCACGAAGGCCATGTGGCCGTCGCGCGGCGGCCGGTTGATCGTGTAGCCCATCGACTGCAGATGCGCGCAGGCCGCATAGATATCGTCGACGCGAAATGCAAGGTGGCCGAAGTTGCGCGCGCTGCCGTAGTCTTCGTTCGAACCCCAGTTGTGGGTGAGCTCGATCTCGGCGTCCGGACTGCCGGGCGCGGCCAGGAAGATCAGCGTGAACTTGCCCTGCTCATTGTCGATTCGGCGCATTTCGCGCAGACCTAGGCCCTCGCAAAAGAAACGCAGCGTCGCGTCGACGTCGCGCACGCGAATCATGGTGTGCAGATAATGCATCATTTTATATTTCTCCAAACTCGAAGATGGAACCTCAGTCGAGAAACAGATCGGGCAGCAGTCGTGCTCCGGGATCGACCGCGTAGGGGCCGAAGTCCGCGACGCCGGCTTCGCGCAGCACCTCGTCGTCGATCAGGAACTTTCCGCTGAATCCCCGCGCCGGCCGGATCAGGACGGCATGTGCGGCATCGGCCATGATGCCGGGCTTGCGTCCGTTCGACGCGCTGACGCCGGGAATCATGTTCAGCGCGTCGGTCGCGATCAGCGTGCGCGGCCACAGCGCGTTGATTGCGACGCCGCGCGACGCAAATTCAGCGGCCAGACCGAGCGTGACGAAACTCATGCCCATCTTCGCCAGCGTGTAGCCGGTGTGCGGCGCCCACCATTTCGGATCGAGTGAAGGCGGCGGCGCCAGTGTGAGGATGTGCGGGTTGGCCGCCTTCAGCAGATGCGGCAGGCAGGCTTGGGCGCACAGGAACGTACCGCGCGCGTTGACCTGCTGCATCAGGTCGAAGCGCTTCATCGGCGTGTCGAGCGCGCCGCGCAACCAGATCGCGCTGGCGTTGTTCACGAGGATGTCGATGCCGCCGAAGCGCTGCACCGTCTGCTCGACGGCGCTGCGCACGGAATCCTCCTCACGGATGTCGCACTTGATCGCGAGTGCCGCGCCGCCGGCGACCTCGACCTCAGCCGCAGCGGTGTGGATCGTGCCGGGCAGCTTCGGATTCGGCACATCCGATTTCGCCGCGATCACGATATTGGCGCCATCGCGCGCCGCGCGCAGCGCGATCGCCAGCCCGATGCCCCGCGACGCGCCGGTGACGAACAGGGTCTTGCCTTGCAGTGAATTCATCTTGTTTCCCAATTCCATTCCGGCCGATCGCTACCTGTCGTCATTCCCGCGAAAGCGGGCTGTCAACAGCGGAGCTGGTCATCCATCTTGATCCTCGCTGAATCCAGAAGCAAAAATGGATTCCCGCTTTCGCTGGGAATGACGGCATAGAAGGTTTCAGCCGTCACACGGAATCAGGCGTTCCGGAAACGTGGCAGATCCGGCGATACCGAATCAAGCATTCTGGAATCGCGGCAGATAGTGCATCAGTTGCCCGAGCCGATCCAGCGGATCGCCGAGTTGCAGCAGATGCTGGCGCTCGCGGTTGTCGAACGGCAGCGCTTCGGCCAGCCGGTAGCCGACCCAGGCGGCGTCGTCGAAGCGTTCACGCGGGGCCTTTCCGTGCGGACCGCCGGTTTTTTCCAGCAGGCGTTCGAGTATCGTGGCGAGCAGCAGGAACTCCGGCGGCATCGTAATGCTGGGCTCGTCCGGCCACAGCGTCACTTCGCCGTGGGCAAGCCCGTTGTCGCGCACGCGCGAACGCTCGACGTGGAAACGCCGGCCGCCGCTGACGCAGATGCCGAGCAGGCCATCGGGGTTCGTATAGAAATCCACAATCTGCGCGAGCGTGCCGATCGCGGCCGGCACCGACGCTTCGCCGACTTCGCGCCCCTGCAGGATCAGGCAGACGCCGAAGCCGGGGCCACCTCGCGCGCAATCGCGCACCAGATCCAGGTAACGCCGTTCGAACACGCGCAGGTTGAGCAAGCCGCCTGGAAACAGAACGGTGTTCAGCGGAAACAGCGGTATGTCGAGCGCAGCCCCGGTCGCCATCGTGGCCAGTTTAGGCTCACGCGCGCCTGCGCGGAAGCGTCAGCGCAGCGCGGCGAGAAAGCGCCGCGGTGCGTCCTCGAATCCGCCGTTGGACATGAATACGACATGGTCGCCGGCGCGCGTCTGCTCACGCAGCGCCCCGACCAGATCGGCGACCGTTGCCGCGGTACGGCCGCGGCCGGCCAGGCCGTCCGTCACGCGCTGCGCGTCCCAGGACAGTTCAGGCCGCTGCAGGAATACGATCGCGTCGGCATCGCGCAGGCTCGGCGCCAGTTCGTCGGCGTGCGCGCCGGCGCGCATCGAGTTCGAGCGCGGCTCCATGCCGACCAGGATCCGCGCCGCCCCGACTTTCGCGCGCAGGCCGGCCAGCGTCGTCGCGATCGCGGTCGGGTGGTGGGCGAAGTCATCGTAAACGTGGATTCCGCCGTGCTCGCCGACCAGTTCCATTCGCCGCTTGGCGCTGCGAAAATCAGCCAGCGACGCCAGCGCTCGCTGCACATCGACTCCGCCGGCATCGGCTGCCGCGAGCGCGGCGAGCGCATTCATGACGTTGTGGCGGCCGAGCAGATTCCAGCGCACGTCGCCGAGTTCGCGGCCTTCGCGCGCCACCGCGAACGCCGACCCATCGGCGGCGATCAACCTTGCGCGCCAATCGCCGCTGTCGATGCCGAAGGTCGTGACCGGCGTCCACGCTCCCATCGCCAGCACCTCGGCCAGACGCGCATCCTCGGCGTTGACGATCAGTCGCCCGCTGCCGGGCACCGTGCGCACGAGGTGATGGAACTGGCGCTGGATCGCCGCGACGTCCGGAAAGATGTCGGCATGATCGTATTCGAGATTGTTCAGGATCGCGACGTGCGCGTGGTAATGCACGAACTTCGAGCGCTTGTCGAAAAATGCGGTGTCGTATTCGTCCGCTTCGATGACAAAATCCGCAGCCGCAGCCAGCGCCGACTTCCCTTCTCCCTCCGGGAGAAGGTGGCGCGAAGCGCCGGATGAGGGTACGAGCTGATTCGACGCCCCTACCTCGCCCGGACCCTCACCCCCACCCCTCTCCCGATGGGAGAGGGGCTCAGAGCCCAGCCGCGCCGACACGCCGAAATTCTCCGGCACGCCGCCGACGAGAAACCCCGGCGCACGGCCGCAGGCTTCGAGTATCCAGGCGAGCATCGCCGTCGTCGTCGTCTTGCCGTGCGTTCCGGCAACGGCAAAAACGCGCCTCGACGCCAGCACATTGTCACCGATCCACTGCGGGCCGGAGACGTACGGCAAGCTCGCATCGAGCATGTGCTCGATCGCCGGATTGCCGCGCGACATCGCGTTGCCGACGATGACGAGATCGGGCGGCGGCGTCAGATTCCCCGCGCTGTAACCGGGCTTCAGCGTGATGCCGAGTTGCTCGAGCTGCGTGCTCATCGGCGGATAGATGTTCTGGTCGGACCCTTCGACGGCATGGCCGAGTTCGCGCGCGAGCACGGCGACGCCGCCCATGAACGTGCCGCAGATGCCGAGGATGTGGAGCCTCATCAACTTCCGCCGACCGCGCCGCCGACGAGCATCATCCCGGCGATGATCCACAGCAGCGCGATAACCACGCCGCTCAGGTACGGCACATCGAAGCTGTGGCGGAAGATGTGCGCATCGACGAGCACCTTCCAGACCAGCAGCGGCAGCGATACGAGCACGAGCAGAATCTGCAGTGGCGACAGTTGCTGGACCGTCGTCGGCGGATCGCCGATCAGCAGCAGGATCGGCACGTTGAGCAGGATGAAGACGAGCGTACAGCCGAGCAGCGCCGTCGCCGTCTGCACGAAACGGTTGCGCAGTCCGCGCAAGGTCAGGATCACGTTGAGCGCGCCGAGCGTGAACATCAGTTCGAGCGCCGCGCCGGCGAATACGCCGTCGAGCGGGGCCGCGCGCGCCACGGCGACGCCAAGCTGGAGAACCAGCCAGGCAGCAGCGACGGCAGCGAGTAGCGAGACCGAATACGGCAGGTCCTGCGGCCCGCGCCGCAGCAGGCAGACATCACGAATCAGATAGACGAACGGCGGCATGGAACCTCAACTGGATCGGCGCAGGCGGACTTCGACGGCCGGCATCGCGAGCCGGCCGATGCGGGTTCCGCGCTCAGCGTGGCAGCGCCGCGAGAATGCGTTGGAACACCTCGTCGACGTTGCCGACGCCGTCGACGGTCTGGAGCTTGCCGATCTGGGCGAAATGTTCGGCAACCGGCTCGGTCTGCGCGCGATAGACATCCAGGCGCTTGCGCACGATCTCCGGATCGTCATCCTTGCGATGTTCTGCGGCGAAACGGATTTCGCAGCGGCTGAGGATCGCGCTGTCGGCACGTCGAGCTTGATCGCCATGTCGAGCGGCTGGCCGAGCCGGTCGAGCAGCGTTTCCAGCGCGGCGCACTGGGCCAGGTTGCGCGGGTAGCCGTCGAGGATGAAACCATTGCCCACGTCGGATTGCGCGAGGCGTTCCTCGAGCATGCCGAGCACGATTTCGTCGGAAACCAGATGGCCTGCCTCCATGACCGCCTTGGCCTTGACGCCGAGCGGCGTGCCGGCCTTGACAGCGGCGCGCAGCAGGTCGCCGGTCGAGATGTGCGGAACCTTCAGCTCGTCCTTGAGCAGCGTGGCCTGGGTACCCTTGCCCGACCCGTTCGGGCCGAAGAAAACGATGCGCATGATTCTTTGATCTTGTCCGTCGTTGTGGCCGGCGCGCGGCGATGCCATGTCGATTCCAGCACTGCAATATCGCGATGGGCTAGACTTCCGCGACGAGCGCCCGCCTAACCTAGCGGCAGCGGCCCACAGAGTCAAACTGGTGGCGCTGCAACGTTGAAATTGGAAGTAGGATCGCGAAGAGATCGGCCGCCAAGACAAGACGCCCGGAGGAAGGCATAGTGGCGCTATGCCGACGACGGGCAACGCAGGATTGGCGGTCGAGATCGAGCGAGCCGCTTTCAATTTCAATGTTGTAGGCCACTAGGGTGCAAAATCGCATGAGCCAGGGCAATCTTCTGTACGCACAATCCGGCGGCGTCACCGCCGTCATCAACGCAACCGCCTGCGCGGTCATCGAAGCCTGCCGCAAGCACCGAATCAAGGCCTATGCGGCGCGCAACGGCATCATCGGCGCATTGCGCGAAGAACTGTTCGACCTGAGCAAGGAAGACCGCGCGACGATTGCGGCGCTGCGCCATACGCCCGGCGGCGCGTTCGGCTCGTGCCGCTTCAAGCTCAAGTCGCTCGAAGTCGATCGCGGACGTTACGAGCGCCTGATCGCCGTGCTGCGCGCGCACGACATCCGCTACTTCCTCTACAACGGCGGCAACGATTCGGCCGATACGTCGCTGAAGATCTCCGCGATCTGCGCCGAACTCGGCTATCCGCTGCAGGTCATCGGCGTGCCGAAGACCGTCGACAACGACCTGCCGGTGACCGACAGCTGCCCTGGCTTCGGCTCGGTCGCGAAGTACACGGCGGTGTCCGTGCTCGAGGCCAGCCTCGATGTCGCCTCGATGTGCGAATCCTCGACCAAGGTGTTCGTCATGGAAGTCATGGGCCGGCATGCCGGCTGGATCGCGGCCGCAGCGGGACTGGCCGGCAAGGGCGCGAACGATCCGCCGCACATCATCCTGTTCCCGGAAATCGTTTTCGACCAGGAAGCGTTCCTGGCCAAGGTGAAGGCGACGGTCGAGCGCGTCGGCTACTGCACGGTCGTCGTTTCGGAAGGCGTCAAGACGCCGGACGGCAAATTCCTGACCGACTCCGGTGTCGTCGATGCGTTCGGTCACAGCCAGCTCGGCGGCGGCGCCGCACCGGTCATCGCCGCGATCGTCACAAGCAGGCTTGGCTACAAGAACCATTGGGCGGTGCCGGATTATCTGCAGCGATCCGCGCGACACCTCGCCTCCAAGGTCGACGCCGAGCAGGCCTACGCGGTCGGCAAGGCGGCGGTCGAATACGCGATCGCCGGCAAGAACGCGGTCATGCCGATCATCAAGCGCGTCTCGAACAAGCCGTTCAAATGGAAGATCGAGCCCGCGCCGATCACGAAGATCGCGAACATCGAGAAGAAACTTCCGCCGGGCTACATTCGCAAGGACGGCTTCGGCATCACGGCGGCGGCGCGCACCTATTTCGAGCCGCTGATCCGCGGTGAAGACACGCCGCCGTACGACGCGGCCACGGGGCTGCCGAAGTACGCCAAGCTCAAGGGTGTGCTCGTCAAGAAGAAACTGCCCGTCTACAGCATCGCCGACAAATAGCTCTTGGCGGCGTTTCTTGCTCACGGCGGCATCTTCCGTTCGCCCTAAGCGTAGCGCCGCAGGCGACCCTCTCGGCCATGGCCTCCGGGCACTTGGGCTTCCTGCCCGGCGCGAAGTCGAAGGGTCATGCTTCGACTTCGCTGCGCTACGCTCAGCACGAACGGGAGTTAGCTTCTGAGCGCCGAGGCAGACTCGTGCGCACTGGCAAGTCGGGGCGTTGCACGCAGGAACGGCCTCTCGACATAGCGATACGACAGCCACGCTGAGAGCAGGATGGCCGGCGCGACGATGCCGAGCACCATAATCCACGCGGGCGCTTGCGCGCCGTTCGTCGCGCCCCAGAACTGCGCGACCTGCAATAGCGGGTAGTGCCACAGATACAGGCTGTAGCTGACTACGCCGAGAAACGTCATTGCGCGGTTTGCGAACAGCAGCGAGCCGATGCGCGTCGATCCGGCCGCGCCGAGGACCAGCAGGCCGAAAGCGACCGCGGTGAGACTATGGTGGAAGAACAGATACGGCACATCGGTCGTGGCAATGAAATCACCGCGTGCGGCCGCGACCCAGACCAGGGTTATGATCACCACGAGGCCGCTCAGCAGGCATGCCGCCGCACGGCGTGGAGAAAGTGGTCTGCTCGAGCAGATCCACGCGGCGCAGATGCCGACGACGAACTGGTCGAGCCGCGCCGGAAGTTGCTGTATGTCGCCGTAGCCGATGAAGTTCGTCAACGCCGTATCGGTCAACGACCAGTAGCACAGCACGCGAAATGCAAATACGAAGACCAGCGCAAAGGCCAGCGCCAGCGGCCAGCGGCAACGCGCCACGAACAGCGCGAGCAGAGGCAGGACCAGGTAAAAATCCCACTCGATCGGCATCGACCAGTAGACCGGATTAAGCAGAGGAACCAGCCACGGCACGACGTTCTGCACAAGCGCGGCATGCGCGACAAGGATGCGCGGCGTGATCCGGTCGAATTGCCCGAGCCAGGCGAACGCGACCGTCAGGATCAGCAGCTGCAGCCAGTAGGCCGGCAACACACGGCGGCAGCGGTGAATCCAGAACTGTTTCAGCGACGGCCGTGGTTTGCGCTCGATCGCCGCGCGATGAAACGGCATGCTCAGCAGGAATCCCGACAGCACGAAGAACAGATCGACGCCGAAGTAGCCGCACTTGAACAGCGGGGTGAAGTCCACGACGAACCCTGGAAGCGGCAACACCAGCGAGGGTCCGTTCGAGAACTGCCAGCCGTGAAATGCCAGCACCCAGACGGCGGCCAGACCGCGCACCCCGGTCAGGTTGGGCAGGTATGAAGAGGAACTGCCGGGCGTGGAGTTCGACACTGCATGCGAGGGGGTTCGGGAGGCGCCTTATAGCATGGGCCGCGCCGCCGCCGCAGCGATTGCTTGGTTCGCAACGTTCAACGCACCGCTTCGGACCGAGTCGTCGGCCGGTGACGCGGGCCTCAGTTCGGCGCCTTGTTTTGACTGGCGTTCCGCACCGCTGCCGCTATACTTCCGGAGTTGCGTCCGCTTTATCCGTCTGTTTACCCCGATTACTGCCTGAAATCCTAGGGAGGATTAGATGTTGCAAGAATACGGTATCTGGATCGCACTGGGCTGCGCCCTGGTCGCGATTGTCTACGGTGTCTGGTCGCGCAGCTGGATTCTCGGCAAGTCGCCCGGCAATGCGCGCATGCAGGAAATCGCGCGGCCATCCAGGAAGGCGCGCGCGCCTATCTCAACCGCCAGTACCGACGATCGCGATCGTCGGCGTCGTGCTGTTCGTCGTCATCGGCCTGACCAAGCTCGGCTGGTACACGGCGTTCGGCTTCGCGATCGGCGCGCTGCTGTCGGGCCTGACCGGCTTCATCGGCATGAATATCTCGGTGCAGGCCAACGTGCGCACGGCCGAAGCCGCGCGCAACGGCATGAACGCCGCGCTGCAGGTCGCGTTCCGCGGCGGCGCGATCACCGGCATGCTCGTCGTCGGCCTCGGCCTGCTCGGCGTCGCCGGCTACTACCTGTTCCTGCTGCACATGGGCAAGACCGACGACGAAGCGCTGCATGCGCTGATCGGCCTTGCCTTCGGCTCGTCGCTGATCTCGATCTTCGCGCGCCTCGGCGGCGGCATCTTCACGAAGGGCGCCGACGTCGGCGCCGACCTCGTCGGCAAGGTCGAGGCCGGCATTCCCGAGGACGACCCGCGCAACCCGGCGGTGATCGCCGACAACGTCGGCGACAACGTCGGCGACTGCGCCGGCATGGCCGCTGACCTGTTCGAAACCTACGCGGTCACGCTGATCGCGACGATGCTGCTCGGCGGCGTGCTCGGCGCCGATGTCGGCGGCCACAACGGCGTGCTCTATCCGCTCGTGCTCGGCGGCGTGTCGATCATCGCTTCGATCATCGGCACGTTCTTCGTCAAAGCACGGCCTGGCGGCAAGATCATGAATGCGCTGTACATGGGCGTCGGCGTGTCGGCCGTGCTCGCGCTGATCGCGTTCATCCCGGTCACGCAGGCGTTGATGGCCGATTCGAAATACGGCGTGTGGAATGTCTACTTCTGCGCCGTGATCGGCATCGTGCTGACGGCGGCGATGGTCGTGATCACCGAGTACTACACGGCGACCGAATATGCGCCCGTGCGCCATGTCGCCCAGGCGTCGACGACCGGACACGCGACGAACATCATCGCCGGCATCGGCATCTCGATGAAGTCGACCGCGTGGCCCGTGCTCGCCGTTTGCGCCGCGATCTGGGGCGCGCACTTCTTCGCCGGCCTGTACGGCATCGCGATCGCCGCGACCGCCATGCTGTCGATGACCGGCATGATCGTCGCGCTCGACGCCTACGGTCCGATCACCGACAACGCCGGCGGCATCGCCGAAATGGCCGGACTGCCGAAGGAAATCCGCGAGATCACCGATCCGCTCGACGCGGTCGGCAACACGACCAAGGCCGTGACCAAGGGCTACGCGATCGGTTCGGCCGGCCTGGCCGCGCTCGTGCTGTTCGCCGACTACACGCACAACCTCGGCATCGCCAATCCGGGCAAGATCTTCACGTTCGACCTGTCCGACCACATGGTCATCATCGGCCTGTTCATCGGCGGACTGATCCCGTACCTGTTCGCGTCGATGGCGATGGAAGCCGTTGGCCGCGCGGCCGGCTCGGTCGTCGAGGAAGTGCGCCGCCAGTTCCGCGAGATCAAGGGCATCATGGAAGGCACGGCCAAGCCGGACTACTCCAAGGCGGTCGACATGCTGACCAAGTCGGCGATCAAGGAAATGCTGATTCCGTCGCTGCTGCCCGTGCTCGTCCCGATCGTCGTTGCGTTCGGCGCGAAGTTCATCACCGGCTCCAGCGTCGAAGGCGCCAAGGCGCTCGGCGGCGTGCTCGTCGGCACGATCGTGACCGGCCTGTTCGTCGCGATCTCGATGACGACCGGCGGCGGCGCCTGGGACAATGCGAAAAAGTATATCGAGGACGGCCATTTCGGCGGCAAGGGTTCCGACGCGCACAAGGCGGCCGTGACCGGCGACACCGTCGGCGATCCGTACAAGGACACGGCGGGCCCGGCGGTCAATCCGTTGATCAAGATCATCAACATCGTCGCCCTCCTACTGATCCCGCTTCTCTGAGCGCCTCGGCGCAGACGCTCCCCTTCTCCCATCGGGAGAAGGTGGCGCGAAGCGCCGGATGAGGGTCCGAATACGGACCAACGCACGGAGGCGGCGTACCCTCACCCCAACCCCTCTCCCGATGGGAGAGGGGCTTAAAGCACGCGACGTCCCTACGCCGCCTCCGGCGGCGGCTGCAATTCCTGCTTGACCTCTTCGAGGTCGGTGATGACAGCCTCGATCGCGTCGTGCAGCTGGCCCTGGCGATTCATCAGGTCCTCGATCTTTTCCGTGCGCTTGAGTTTCGACAACTCGCCGTCGAACAGCAACCACGTCGCGGTCAGGTGCTCGACGTTCGTCTTGGAGTAATGCCGCATCTCCTTGAGCTGGGCGAGCGTGTCGGCCACATGGTCGGCCGGCGTCTTCTTTACGGGCTCTCGGCTTTCTTCTTGTGCCATGACATATCCTCGCGAGGCGGGAAGCCGCCATGGTCGGACACTGCACAGCAACCCCAGCTGAAGGCCGGATTTCAGCCAGCGCCGAGCCAGCCCGGGGCCTGATTGCATGCGTGCGCGCAAGGTTTCGAGTATCCTTCGCGCCCCTCGCAATCCAAACGGAGCCGGTAATGGCCCTAAATCTCGTCACCTCCGGCCGCGACGTGCCGAACGAAATCAACGTCATTATCGAGATCCCGAAGGACGCCGAGCCGGTCAAGTACGAAGTCGACAAGGCTACCGGCGCGATCTTCGTCGATCGCGTTCTGTCGACGCCGATGCGCTATCCGTGCAACTACGGCTACGTGCCGCACACGATAGGCGGCGACGGCGACCCGGTCGACGTGCTCGTGCTGATGCCGCTGCCGCTTATCCCGGGCGCGGTGATCCGCTGCCGCCCGATCGCGGTGATGCGCATGACCGACGAAGCCGGCGAAGACAGCAAGATCGTCGCCGCGCCGGCCCACAAGGTGTTCGCCCACTACGACCACATCAACGATCTCGCCGATGTGCCGCAACACTGGCGCGACCGCATCGCCCATTTCTTCGAGCACTACAAGGATTTGGAAAAGGGTAAATGGGCAAAAGTGGAAGGCTGGGAAGACGCAGCGGCCGCGCGCAAGGAAATCCTCGAATGCGTCGCGCGCTATCAGGATTGTCCGGAGAAGCCGGCGTTCTGATCCCTGGCGCGACTTAAAGTCGCGCTGTTTCGTGATTCCGCTCGCCAGCCGGACCTTCACCTTGGCGCAGTTGACTGTCGAAGTTCGTTCTCCGTCTCACCCGTAACGGAGAAACGACCATGACTTTACTTTCCGCCCAGAAGATCCTGATATGCCGATCCGCGCTCGCGCTGGCCGCAGTCCTCCTGCATAGCGCCGCCGCGATATCTGCGGAATCGGCCGATGGCGGCCACGAGCAGGCAAGAGCACTGTTGTCCGCATCGCCGGAAACCCGGACGGATCAGGCATCGACGGCGCTGCCAACCGTTTGCCTGACGGCATTCGCGATCGACGCTCAGGATCAGGCTCGCGCGATGCTCGCGCAAGGCGCGTCCTGTGCCGAACTGCGTACCGACGGACCTGACGGCGGCGTCATTGGCACCTCCGCCGGAAATCAGCGAACGGCCCATTCCGGCGCGCAGGAATCGGCGCGAAGGATGATCCTCGGCCGGGGCGCCTGATTGCGGTTCGCCGACGAGGCGCCTTCCGTGTCCGGAGCCTGTATCCAGCGTCTCGCAGAGCTCAGGTGTCGAGGATGCCAAGAATTCAGCGCGTGAACACCGCGCCATGCGGCGTGCCAACGCCCTTGAATCCGTGCGGCCACTCGCGTTCGGCAAAACTGAAGCCCGGCTTGCCGTCGATGTCGCGAAACGCTTCGTCGATGGAAAGCGCGCCAGTCGAGGAATCCAGTTTCAGCAGGAAAGTGCGGTCCTCCGGCGTATCGCCGGAGGTCACCACGAGACGCCGCGTCTTCGGGTCCCAGCCGGTCCAATGCGGGTGATACCTGTCGCTGATCTTGAGCCGCGAGACCTCGCGTGGCTTCGCCGCGTCGGCAATATCGAGCACGATGAAGCCATGCACGGCCGGCACGCTCTGGACAAGGAAGTGGCCGGCGATCGTCGGCACGCCGCACCAGTTTCCGGGAAATGTATGCACCAGCTGCGACTTCGGCGTCTCGGTGTCGATCGCGGTGATGCGTTCGAGGCCGCAGCCCAGCGTCTGCACGAACACCGAGCCGTCCGGACCGACGCGCGGTTCCTCCGGGCTGATGTGGGCGTAGTGATTTGCGCCGACGTCGAAGTACGCGGTCCTGAGCAACTTGAGGTCGGACAGGCGCCAGACCTGATAAGTCACGCCACTGAACAGGTCGTCGTCGTGCATCGATGAATTCGTCGACACGACGCGATCGATGGAAGGCAACACAGCAAGGCTGTAGGGCATCAGCAGCGCATTGCTGAATTCCGGATCCGCATTGCTGGCGGAACGAACGACCTTGCCGTGGTCATCGATCTCGACGAGTCCGCCTGTCTTGTTCGTCGCATCTGCGGCCACGTGGTGAGCATGCTGGAATGTCGCGAGAACATTTCCGTTCGGCAGCCGCAGGTACGAGTGCGGGTGCATGTAGCCAGCCATGTCGGTGAACGAGGTGACGACCTTCGGATGCATGGGGTCGCGCACGTCGAAGATGAAGGTCCGGCCAACGTCGTGATCATTGGCGAACAGCATGCCGCTCTCGGGCATCGTGTATTCGGTGTGGTGCGGCCGGTCGGTCTTCTGATCCGTGGCCAGCGTCGTCACGAGATGGCCGTAGGTCTTCGAGGCCGGATCGGCATCGATCACGACGAGGAAGTCGTTGTCCTTCTTGGCGTGATCACCGGCCCACACGAGCAGGTAGTGGCCAGTTGCAGCCGACTTCTCTTCCGTACCCTGCGAAATGGCGCTGAAGGCAAGCAAGACGGCGGCGAGCGCGAAAGCGAAGCGCGACATGATTCTTCCCGGGGTCATGTTCTGTCGATGCGCGAGCCTATCAGGCCGCGCGGCACCGGTATACAGAAGGTCCGGGGCTAGATTTTCGTAGACCGAACACGGCCACTGGGTTATGGTTTGGCCTTCCATTCGGAGACATTCGATGCTGCGATATTCCGGCGCCCTTCTTGTGACGCTTCTGTCCGCTGTCCCCGCCTTCGCGCTGGAACCTTTCCCGGCGGGCTTTCATACGCAGGACATCAAGACCAACGGAACGGTGTTGCACGTGCGAGTCGGCGGCCAGGGTCCCGCCGTCGTGATGCTGCATGGGTTTGGCGACACCGGCGACATGTGGGCGCCGGCCGCGGCAGTGCTGGTGAAGAATCATACGGTCGTCGTGCCCGATCTGCGTGGCATGGGGCTGTCCGAGCATCCGGACACCGGCTACACGAAGAAGAACCAGGCGGTGGACATTGCCGGCGTCATGGATGCACTGAAAATCCAGAAGGCCGATCTGGTCACGCACGATATCGGCAACATGGTCGGTTATGCGCTGGCCGTGCAGTACCCGGACCGCATCAGCAAATGGGTCGTGATCGATGCGCCGCTTCCCGGAATCGGCAATTGGGACGAGATCAAGCAAAGCCCGCTGCTCTGGCATTTCAACTTCCGCGGACCGGACATGGAGAGGCTGGTTGCCGGCCGCGAGCGCATCTATCTCGACCGGTTTTACAACGAGCTGTCGGCTGACCCGAAAAAAATCGACGAGGCGACACGCCAGCACTACGCTGCGCTCTACGCGCGACCGCATGCCATGCACGATGCGTTCGAGCAGTTCGCCGCGTTCAATCAGGACGCCACCGACAACAAGGCGCTTCTCGCCGAAAAGGGCAAGCTGACGATGCCGGTGCTGGCCCTCGGTGGCGACAAGTCATTCGGTAGCGCCGAGGCCGATACGCTGCGTGTCGTCGCGACGAACGTCACGATGGGCATCGTTCCAAACTCGGGCCACTGGATCATGGACGAGAATCCCGGCGCCACGACGGCGTTGACCGTGGACTTCCTGGCCAAATAAGGAGTTCGGCCCCGGAGAAAGACCTGCCAAGAACGCGCGCCGGCCACGGCGGATCACGCAGCAGGCCTGCGCCGCCGTTGCGGCAACGTGCGTGTCGTGGATCGCGCCATGAATATGTTTTTCCTCCACTCGTTTGTTCATCAACTGGATGAGGAGTTGCGCATATGAAACGCAAGAACATGCTGATTGGTCTCGGTGTTGCGATAGCGCTCGCGGTCCTGGCTTCCGGAGCTGCGATTTCCGCCGCCAGCGACAAGTACACGGTCAAGGTGACGGACGGGCTCGCGTTCTCCGAATTCAGGGGTTACGAAAGCTGGCCGGTGATTGCCGTCAGCCACAATGGCGACATGCTCGCTGCGATTCTCGGCAATCCGGCGATGATCGACGCCTACAAGGCCGGCATTCCGGGCAACGGCAAGCCGTTCCCCGATGGCGCGAAGATGGCGAAGGTGCATTGGAACGCAAAGAAGAACGAGGCGTTCCCGGGCCAGCCTACCGTGCCCGGCACGCAACATGACGTCGATTTCATGATCAAGGACAGCAAGAGGTTCGCCGACAGCGGCGGATGGGGATACGGGCAGTTCGAATATGACGCGGCGTCGGATACGTTCACGCCCGGCACCATGGACGACAAGCCGCCTCAGGGAAACGATGCCAAGTGCGGCTACGCGTGCCATACGATCGTGCAGAAACGCGACTTCGTCTTCACCGATTACGGGACGCGCTGAGCGGCGGCGAGGCCGCCTCGCCGAACATGCTCTCGACCGTCAATCGTCCGGAGTATCGTCCTCATCATCGGCCTTTGCCGGCGTGCCCGGCGGCGGCATCGTCAGGATATCGGCCGCGCGCCAGAAGCGTATCCGGCCGAAGCGGTACGGCAGTTCGAGGTTGGGCTTGGCCGTGATCGGGTACTTTGTATAGAACGATACAATTTCGCCATCCGGGTGCGTCTCGCACCAGCTGCGCAGATCGGACCAGTTCAACTTTTCCAGCGGTTGGGTCAGGCGGCCGGGAAATTCGAACAGGCCGTGATGCCAGGCCAGATGCGCGATCGGCTGGCCGCGAGACTGGAAATCCTTGATGCGCATCGCGGCGGCGGTGACGTCGACGTACGGCCCGACGCCCTGCGCCAATGTCAGCATCGCGATCAGCGCGACTGCCGCGCTCGACAAGGTCAATTCGACGGGGTTGCCGTCACGCTTGCGCATGAGCCATGCGCCGAGCGCGATAGCAAGCAGACCCCACAGCGGCCAGATGCCTGCGAAAACACGCAGCGAGGATTCGGTCAGCGTTCCGGCCTTGACCAGGCGCGCGATCGGGCCGATTTCCTGCGCATGCCCGGCCAGGTATGGCAGCGCCGTCAGGCCGATGCCGGCCAGCAACAGCGTTGCCGCATACCAGCGATTGCCCAAGCGCGCGCCATCGGCGCCGAGCACGGCGGCGAGGTACAAGGCGAGGCCCGGCAGCAACGGCAGCAGATAGTGCATCTGCTTGCCGCTGAAGCAGCAGAAAATGGCAAACGCCGGAACGAACCAGGCGAGGCCGAAGCGTGTCGACTTGCGCGCGAGCAACGAGTCGCGCCACGCGGCCCATGGCGCACGCAGGGTCAGGGTCCATGGCAACAGCATCGCCGGCAGCACCATCAGATACCACCAGAATGGCCGTGCATGGGCGAAGCTCTTGGCGACGCGGCCGACGGTCTGGCGTACGACAATCGCATCCCAGAAACCTTGCACGCCGTACGCTGCCATCGCCCAGACCATTGCGATGGCGATGCCGCCGAGGATGCCGAGGACGACGCTGCCATACCAGCGCGCTTTGTGCTCGCGCGCCGTGGCGCTCCACCATGGCGCGAGCAGCGCGACGAGGCCGGCATCGAGCAGCACGACCGGCCCCTTGGTCAGCAGGCCCAATCCGAGTCCGGCGGCCAGCACAGCGATGCCGCGCGGCCAGCGCCGCTCGTCGAGATCGAGCACGCCGTGCAATGCGAGCAGCACGCAGGTCGCTACGAGCACGTCGAACATGATCGCGATCGAGAACAGCGTGACGCAGATCATGCCGCCGTACAGCAGCGTGGCGCGCTGCGCGAGACTGCGATCCGAATCGAGCCGGCGCGCCAGTTGCTCGAACAACACGAGCGAAACCAGCGACGCGAGCAGCACGCCCAGGCGCACGATCCACACGTTCAACCCGGCGGCCGACCAGGCCAGGTTGATCAGCCAGAACAACACGGGCCCCTTGTCCGCGTACGGAGCGCCGTTCAAGTGCAGCAGCAAATAGTCGCCGCTGTAGCGCATTTCCCAGGCGACCGACAGGTAACGCGTCTCGTCGATCGGCATCGCGGGCAGGAACAGCGCGATCGGCAGGAGCAGGAGCAGCCAGGCGAAGCGCCAATCGCGGAGAATGCTTTCTATACGCGTCATCTAAGCCATCCAGGCCGAAGCGCGCCATCGGGTTTTCCCTTCCCCCGCTTGCGGGGGAAGGTGCCCGAAGGGCGGAAGGGGGCAATCGGTGCGGAGTGAATAATTGGATACAGCCACGCATAGCGCAGCCTAGGCGACCGCCTTGCGTTTGCGCCCATCCGGCTGCCGCCACCTTCCCCCGCTTCGCAGGGGAAGGATTCAGTTCCGAATGTTGTGCAAGATTTGTAGGCGCGCTTCACCCGCGATCCAGCAGCGACTTCAAGTCGATCAGCGCCGCATTCGCGCGCGACACGTAGTTCGCCATGACCAGCGAATGATTGGCGAAGAAGCCGAACGGGCCGCCGTTGAGAATGATCGGGCTCAAAACGGGCTTCTGCGATTCTTCGAGTTCGCGAATGACCTGCTTGAGGCCCACGGTCGCGTTCTTGCTGTGCAGAATCGGGGCAAAGTCCACTTCAATGGCCTTGAGCTGCTCGAGCAGCGCCCAGGTGTAGCCGCGCGATTCGTAGAAAATGTCGTCGATCTTCGTCCACGGCGTCTGCACGATCTGCTGGCCTTTCGAATTTTTCGGCGCGCCTGGATCGACCGGCGCGTCGCCTTCGAGGCGCAGCTGGCCGACGCTGGCCGACAGCCGCTGCGACAGACTGCCCAGCCGCGTCGAGACGACGTCGAGGTAGTCGGCCAGGTTGTCCGCACGGGCATAGAACTGCGCGCCATTCGGATCGTTCTTGCCGAGGCGCACGAAATAGCCGTCCACATGCGCGATTGCCTTGCGGTATTGGCCTTCCGAACTCGGCAGCAGCCAGCGATCGTTCGGACTCGAGAACAGCGGGTCGGCTTCCTTGAGGTCGACGTCTTCCTCCGACTGCGACTGCGAGCGCGAAAACTTGTTGCGCATCTCGCGCGCCAGATCGCGTGTCGCCGTCAGCACGCCAAATTCCCAGTTCGGCACGTTGTCCATGAACAGGCCGGGCGGAAACAGGTCGTTGGAGAAATAGCCGCCGCGCTTGTCGAGCAGAGTTTCGCCACTTCCGATCAACGCACCGGTGACCGTCGACCCGGTAACCGGCGATTGTTGATGTTCGACGGCGCGCTGCTGCGCGAACTTGACGACGTCGAACTGGTCGGGCTCGTAGCTCCACCACCACATCAGGCTGAACACGCCGACCAGGTACAGCGCAACCAGAGCGCCGCCGCCGCGCAAGATCCAGCCTATGCGCGATTCCTTAAAACGGCTGATGATGGCCATCACGAAGCTCCGGCGACGATCCCGCGGGGACGCAATTGTGCCGCATGTGGCAGGCGCCCGCACGCTTGCAGCGCTTAAAGCGAAGCACCGCGCGTCGCCAGGCGTTCCAACAGCGTGCCGACGGCGCTACGATGCGTGGCACATTCCTGGCGCCACTGCCACAAGCTGTCGACATGCTCACGCTTCCCGGTCATCCATTGCTCGACAAGACTGCCTGATCGGCGGCTGCGCGCGTCTGCCAGTGCGCGTCGACGCCGAGCGGCTGCAGGCGGAAGTCGCGTCGATACCGGCGGAATGTGGCAGTCGCGCGGTGGCCGGGTCGGCGCGCACAACCCGGCTCAGGCGATTTTCCTGCGCGGACATGCGCCGGCCGAAGGCAACCTGCCGATCGAAGACCGCGACGCGCTGCGCTATGTTCCCGACATCTGCGAGTTCATGCGTGATCTTGTCGGCGCCCCCCCGCTGCGCTGCCTGCTCGCGCGGCTGCCGGGGGCGCGGTCATTGCGGCGCACATGGATCAAGCCGACTATTTCTCCAAGACAATCCGCATCCACGTGCCGGTCACGACCCACGCATCGGCGTGAATGTATTGCGCGGAGCGCAGCTACCGCATGCAGCCCGGCGAAGCGTGGGCGCTGAACAACTCCACGGTGCACGGCGTATGGAACGCCGATCCGGAGCGCTCGCGAACGCACCTCGTCTGCGATTTCCTCACGTCCCCGGCGCTGCTCGGCCTGCTCGCGCGCGCCGAACGCGACCTCGGCACAGTGGACGCGGCGGTCTACGAGCGCGTGCACGCGCTGCAGCCGACGGCCTGATCCCACACGTAATGATCGCAACCGATCGCTTCGTCTACGTCCATTTGCACAAGTCCGGCGGCAGCTTCGTCAACGAATGCCTGCTGCGCTTCTTTCCCGATGCGCGCCGGCCCGGCTATCACCTGCCGCTATCGCTGCTGCCGGCGCCGCTGCGCGGGCTGCCTGTGCTCGGCTTCGTGCGCAGCCCGTGGAGTTATTACGTGTCGGGGTACGCATTCCAGTCGCAGCGGCCGCGGCCCAACGCGTTTCGCCGTCACGATGGCGCACTGGACTTCAGGGCCAGCGTGCGCAACCTTGTCGGCCTTGGTGACGACGAGGCGCGGCTCGATCGCCTGCTCGGACTGCTGCCGGACCGCTACGGCGACGCCGGCTTTGGCCTGAACCTTCCCGATTTCGCGCTGGCACCGATCCGCGCGAGCGGTCTGAGCTTCTACAGTTTTCTCTTTCGCTACATGTATAGCAGTGCGGGCATCGAGCCGGTGATAGGCCGCTGCGAAAACCTGCGCGCGGAGCTTCTGGCGTTTTTCGCGAGCGTCGGCGCGCCGGTTTCCGACGAGCTGCGCGAGTTCATCGAAACGGCTGCGCCAAGAAACACGTCGGTGCATGGCGACTGGCGTGAATACTATGATCGCGAATTGGCCGATCTGGTCGGCGAGCGCGACGCTAGCGTCATCGAACGTTTTGGCTACCGCTTCGCCAAGGATCCGCCCTGATCTTCCCCTTCTCCCATCGCGAGAAGGTGCCCCACCTCCATGAGCCGCGAGCGCGTCTGTCACTACTCGACGGCACGCAGATCATGGAGGTGGGGCGGATGAGGGTCGGGTCCTGCCAAGCAGCGACAATTCCCGATCCTCACCGCTGCCCCTCTCCCGGTGGGAGAGGGGTTCGAGAAACGATCCACTCAGCGCGGGTGACTCGCCTCTCCCGCTGGCGGGAGAGGCCCGCGCGCAAAGCGCGCCGGGTGAGGGTGGCGCCTGAAAGAGCGAATGCGCAGTCGGATATGCCACCCTCATCTGACCGCCATGAATGGCGGCCTCTCTCGGCCATCCATGGCCTCTGAGGCACCTGGGCTCCTGCCCGGCGGAAATGCCGAAAATGCAGGAGCAATTTTCGGCCGCCTTCGGGCCACCTTCTCCCGCCAGCGGGAGAAGGGAAAATTTTCGCGTCGCCGACCGTGAAGCGCTGGCGCCACGCACGCTATTCCGCACGATAAATCTCCGCGCCACCCTCGCGGAACTCCTTCGCCTTCTCGGCCATGCCGGTATCGATCGCTGCCGCTTCATCGACGCCGTGGTCCTTGGCATAGTCGCGCACGTCCTGGGTGATCTTCATCGAACAGAAGTGCGGGCCGCACATCGAACAGAAGTGCGCGTGCTTGGCGGCATCCTTGGGCAAGGTCTCGTCGTGGAATTCCTGCGCCTTTTCCGGATCCAGACCGAGGTTGAACTGGTCCTGCCAGCGGAATTCGAAGCGCGCCTTGGACAGCGCATTGTCGCGCGCCTGCGCGGCCGGATGACCCTTGGCCAGATCGGATGCGTGCGCGGCGATCTTGTAGGCGATGATGCCGTCGCGCACATCCTGCTTGTTCGGCAGGCCCAGATGCTCCTTCGGCGTGACGTAGCAAAGCATCGCGGTGCCGAACCAGCCGATCAGCGCCGCGCCGATCGCACTGGTGATGTGGTCGTAGCCCGGCGCGATGTCGGTCGTCAGCGGCCCCAGTGTATAAAAAGGCGCTTCGTGGCAGACACGCAGCTGGCGCTCCATGTTCTCCTTGATCAGCTGCATCGGCACGTGACCGGGGCCTTCGATCATGGTCTGCACGTCGTGCTTCCAGGCGATCTGCGTGAGCTCGCCGAGCGTGTCGAGCTCGGCGAACTGCGCTGCGTCGTTCGCATCGGCGATCGAGCCGGGACGCAGGCCGTCGCCGAGAGAAAAGGCGACGTCGTACGCCTTCATGATGTCGCAGATGTCTTCGAAATGCGTGTACAGGAACGATTCGCGATGATGCGCCAGGCACCACTTCGCCATGATCGAACCGCCGCGCGAGACGATGCCGGTCACGCGCCGGGCGGTCAGCGGGATGTAACGCAGCAGCACGCCGGCGTGGATCGTGAAGTAGTCGACGCCCTGCTCGGCCTGCTCGATCAGCGTGTCGCGGAAGATTTCCCAAGTCAGGTCCTCGGCCTTGCCATCGACTTTTTCCAGCGCCTGGTAGATCGGCACCGTGCCGATCGGCACCGGCGAGTTGCGGATGATCCACTCGCGCGTTTCGTGGATGTTCTTGCCGGTCGACAGGTCCATGACCGTGTCGCCGCCCCAGCGGATCGCCCAGACCATCTTCTCGACTTCCTCGGCGATCGAGCTCGACACGGCCGAGTTGCCGATGTTTGCGTTGATCTTCGTCAGGAAATTCCGGCCGATGATCATCGGCTCGGTTTCCGGATGGTTGATGTTGCACGGAATGATCGCGCGGCCGCGCGCGACTTCGCTGCGCACGAATTCCGGCGTGATGATCTTCGGAATCGCCGCGCCGAAACTTTCGCCGGCATGTTGTTTCAACAGGTCCGAACCGGCCAGCGCTTCGGCGCGCTGGTTCTCGCGGATCGCGATGTATTCCATCTCCGGCGTCACGATCCCGCGGCGCGCGTAATGCATCTGCGACACGTTCGCGCCGGCCTTCGCGCGGCGCGGTTTGCCCGCATGCGCGAAGCGCACCGCGGCCAGCTTCGGATCGGCGGCGCGCTTGCGCCCGAACTCCGAACTCAGCCCCTGCAGAGCCTCGCTGTCTCCGCGTTCCTCGATCCAGCGCGCGCGCAACGGCGCCAGTCCGGCGAACAAATCGATATGCGCCTGCGGGTCGGTGTATGGTCCGGACGTGTCGTACAGTGCCAGCGGCGCGTTCTTCTCCGCGCCGAACATCAGCGGCGTGTCGGACAAAGCGACCTCGCGCATCGGCACGCGCAAATCCGCGCGGCTTCCGGTCGCATGTATTTTCCGCGAACCCGGAATCGGCCGCGTGACGGACTCGGACAATTCGCTGGTCTGGCGAACGAGATCGGAGGCTAGTGCATTCATGGGCGTCGTCCTGCTGAGGCAAAAATCCGCACCGAAATGTGCGGACTCGCGCGATTGCTCGCGTCACGAAGCGGGGACGGCGGACGGCCATCGAAGCTCCCTACGCCGGTACAACCCGGATCAGGTACGAAGGGTCTTTCTCAGCCTCACCTCATGGGCTGGCCCATGAGGCGGGGCACCCCCGCTTCGGGGCACATTGAATCACGAAGCGTCGGCAAACGCGAGCGGCGATACGCGACGAAATTTCGCGCCTGCCTGTCTTGTACAAGGTGCGATCGCGACTCATATCTACAAGCGAGGTGACCAGCGTGAAACGATTTTGTCTCGTCGATAGTCTTGTCCGTACCGTCCAGGCGACTGCGCTGATCGCCGCCGTCGCCGTGACGGCTTTCGCCGCACCGAGCGAGCCGCCAGCGCGGATTCAGGTAACCTGGGCGCCGGTCGAGCAACTCAGCGAGCTCAAGAACAACCCGCCCAACCGTGGCTGGCTGCGGCCGGACGAATGGAAGCAGTCGCTCGGCAACTATTTACGCAAGAGTGCCGACCGACTCCTTCCTGCGGAACAGCAACTGCGGGTCCATGTCGACGACATCAGCCTGGCCGGCAGGTTCGAGCCCCTCTACCGGCCCGGGCAGCAGGACGTGCGCATCATGAGGGATGTCTACTCGCCGTGGATGAACCTTCACTTCGTGCTGCTCGCAGCCGACGGTACTACCGTGCGCGAAGGCGACGCGAAGCTGAGCGATGGCTCTTATCTGCGCCGCTCCGTTCCGGGGAACCCGACCGATCCGCTGCGCTACGACAAGCGCATGATCGACGAGTGGCTGCGCAACGAATTGGGTCCGAAGCGCTCGTGACTTCGCTCGGGGTCAGGCGCTGCCTCGGCGGACTCGCCTTGCCCGTAGTCGAAGTTAGCGAATATCCGATTTGATCGCTGACGGACAAACCTGGTGGCAGCGACGACAGTTGCCACGCAAGCACGCAGACATGGGACCGTGTCAGCGAAATTGTGAATCCTGTCGCAATGCGTCTGCTTCGTGGCTGCGACGAAACACCGCCATTGTCTGTCTAAGCAATACAGGCTGTCCCGGCCGTAGTCGCCTCGATCGAGGCAAGGAATGCGATGAAAATGTTTTCCACTGCTACCCCGTTGCGTAGCCGCCGCTGGCGCGTGTTGGCGACGGCCATTCTATTCGTGGCCTCGAGCGGAGCGATTTCGAGCAGCGCGTTTGCGCGCACCGAATTGCCGTCGCGCGTGCAGGTCGCCTGGGCCACACCCGCCAACCTGGCCGAGGTCCAGAGCAACCCGATGCAGTACGGCACCTTGCGGCCAGCGGACTGGATGCAGATGCTCGGCGACTACCTGCGGGTGCGCGCTGACCGCGTGTTGCCACCCGGACAGCAGCTGCAGGTTACGATCGACGACATCACGCTCGCCGGCTCATTCGAGCCGTGGCATGGCCCGGCATTGGACGACGCGCGCTTCATGAAGGACATCTATCCGCCGCGCCTCAAGCTGCACTACAAGCTGATGACCAGCGACGGCAGCACCGTGCGCGAGAAAGACGTGCGCCTTATCGACATGGGCTATCTGCAACACGTGGGCCTTCCAACCGACACCCATCCGCTGCGCTACGACAAGCGCCAGATCGACGACTGGCTGACGCACGAATTCCGGGCGCGCTAGGGTAAGGTCTGAACTTGTCCCCAAGTTGTCGTCATCCCCGCGCAAGCGGGGATCCATGTCGATCTTATTCCAGAATAAAAATGGATTCCCGCTTTCGCGGGAATGACGTCGAGAAGTTACCCTTGGAGGCGCTCAGCGCGGCGCGTACGCACGCAAGAACATGTCGACCGTAGCGCTGAGGTGCTCGTCGATTTCGCGCGGCATCAGCGGCTCACCGCAGCCGAATTCCTTGCGCGCATGCAGTTCGCCCTTCAGCAGGCAGAAGAACTGCGAGGCTGCGCGATGCAGGTCGGTAATTTCGAGCTTGCCGGCCTTGACCTCGTCGCGCAGGAACAATTCGAACGCTTCCTGCGTGCGCTTCGGACCGGCTTCCCAGAACAACTGACCGAGCTTCGGCGACTGCTGCGCGTTTGCAACGATCGTGCGATGCACGGCCACGGCCGCCTCGCTCGTGATCAACGCGAAGAATGCGCGCGCGATCGTCATCAGCTGCTTGCGGATCGGGCCTTTGAGGTCGGCGTTGAAGATTTCCGCCGGCATCTGCTCCTGGCAGACGCATTCGACGGCCGCGACGAACAGGCGTTCCTTGTCCCGATAGTGGCTGTAGACGGTCAGCTTTGAAACGCCGGCCAAGCCGGCGATCGCGTCCATGCTCGTGCCGTCGAATCCCTGCGTCGTGAACAGCTGCTTGGCGGCCTGCAGGATTGCGGCGCGCTTTTCCAGGTCCTTGGGGCGGCCTGGTCCGCAGGTTTTGGCGATAGCGATGGACATCATGATGGCTTTGAGGGATAGGTAGTAAGTAATACTAGACAGTACAGTTTAGTATTGTTACTATACCACAGCGTTCAGTAAATAGCGTGATCCAGATCAAGAGGATTGTAACAATGTCAGCCTCCGTTCACATGCTGAAGCTCACAGCCGCCGCGCTGGTCCTGACGGCCACTTTCAATCTGTCCGGCTGCAACAGCCAAGCCGCCGCCCCGGAAGCGCCGCGGGCGGCCCTGGTCGCCCATCCGCAAAGCGCCGATACGCTGCATGCCGAGGTCTATTCCGGCGACGTGCATGCGCGCTATGAGAGCCAGCTCGGCTTTCGCGTAGCTGGAAAGATCCGCGCACGATTGGTCGATGTCGGCGCGCACGTTCAGCCCGGACAGGCGCTGGCCGAACTTGATCCGCTCGATCTGAACCTTCAGGTCGGCAGCGCGCAGGCAACCTTGAGTTCTGCGCAGGCGAACCGCGATCTGGCGCAGGCTGAGCGCAACCGCTATCACGCGCTGCTCGACAAGCATTTCATCAGCCAGACCCAGTTCGACACGCAGGAAAACACGTTGAAGGCGGCGCAGGCCCAGGTCGCGCAGGCGCAGGCGACGCTGGCCGTCGCGCGCAACCAGGCCGAGTACACGACATTGCGCGCCGACCATGCCGGCATCATCACCGCGATCAATGCGGAAACCGGGCAGGTCGTCGCCTCCGGCCAATCGGTCGCCGCGCTGGCGCGCGACGGCGCGATCGAAGTCGAGATCGCGGTGCCGGAGAACCGCGTCGGCGACTATCGCGTCGACACGCCGGCCGTGCTCGAAAGCTGGGCTGATGCCGGCACCCGCCTGAGTGGCCATGTGCGCGAGATCGCACCGGAGGCCGACCGCGTCACGCGCACGTACCGCGTGCGTGTCAGCCTCGATGACGCGGCTCCGGCGCTGAAGCTCGGCCAGACCGCGCGCGTCTATTTTGCTTCGTCGGAGCAGGCGCAGCAGCAGATGATCCCGCTGTCCGCACTTTACGAGCACACCGGCCACGCCGCCGTCTGGATCGTGGATCCGAAAACGCATCAGGTGCGCCTGACACCGGTCGACGTAGCCTCCTATCGCGAGCAGGGCGTGATTGTCAGCTCCGGGGTCGATTCGCGCCAGTGGATCGTCACCGCGGGCGTACACAAGCTGCGCGACGGCCAGACCATCGCTCCGGTGGACGCGGCGAACCGTCCGGTAAATCTTTAATTATATACTTTTACGCTGCGCGCGCCGCCCGCCCGGCCCCCTCCCCGGTTTGACGGGCGGCGCAGCGCGGCAATTCAGGAACGGCCCCGGAACGTGCATGCCGTGCAGCCCAATCCCTTTCAACCCACCGGCCGATCGCAACCAGAAGCGCCGCTCCC
This sequence comes from uncultured Gammaproteobacteria bacterium, assembly GCA_963766595.1. Lineage (GTDB taxonomy): Bacteria > Pseudomonadota > Gammaproteobacteria > Xanthomonadales > Rhodanobacteraceae > Rudaea. Next base: position 923,249 of record CAVYAZ010000016.1, on the reverse strand, counting down.
ACGTTCCGGCAATCGGTCCAACAGGTACATCTCATGCTTGCGCCCCAACTCTTGCTCATCTCGCAATCAACCGTGTCCTCCGCCTACGATGAAGCGTTCTCTCGCTGGATCGGAGCCCGCCCCGATAGAGGCTCGGCCGAAGTGAACGGTGGCGTGCGCTGGCTGCTGCGCCTCGAAGGTCTCGCGGTCGCTGCCGCGGCAGCGATCATGTACGACAAGTCCGGGTTCGGCTGGGGCATGTTTGCCCTGTTCTTCTTCGCGCCCGACCTGTCGTTTCTCGGCTATCTGGCCGGAAATCGTTTCGGCGCCATCGCCTACAACGCAGCACACTCGTACCTTGGCGCGCTCGCCTGCTTTTCCGCCGGTCTGGTGCTCGCCTCGCCCGGGCTCGAAGTCGCCGGGCTGATCTGGTGCGCGCATATCGGCTTTGATCGCGGCCTGGGTTACGGGCTGAAGTACGCTGCCGGATTCAACTTCACCCACCTCGGACGCATAGGCCGAGACGAACGCGCCGCCGTCACGACAGCCTCGGGTAAAGCCGTATGAGCCGTTTCAACCTTTCCGCCTGGGCACTGCGCAACCAGGCGCTGGTGCGTTACTTCATCGTCGTGCTCGGCGTGCTCGGCGTGTGGTCGTACATCGGCCTTGGCCAGTCCGAGGATCCGCCGTTCACGTTCAAGGTCATGGTCGTGCAGACCCAGTGGCCGGGTGCAACCGCCGGCGAAATCACCGAGCAGGTCACCGAGAAGATCGAGAAGAAACTGCAGGAGATCCCGGAGCTCGACTACCTGCGCAGCTACTCGCGCCCGGGCGAGTCGCAGGTGTTCGTCGTCGTCAAGGATTCGATTCCTGCAACCAGCGTGCCCGATGTCTTCTACCAGGTGCGCAAGAAAATCGCGGATATCCGCTACACGCTGCCGGCCGGCGTGCTCGGCCCGTTCTTCAACGACGAGTTCGGCGACACGTTCGGCAACATCTACGCGCTGACCGGCGACGGCTACAGCGATGCCCAGCTGCGCGACTATGCCGAGCGGCTCAAGCTCGAACTGCTGCGCGTGCCGAACGTCGCCAAGGTCAGCCTGATCGGGTTGCAGGACGAAAAGATATACATCGAGGTATCCAACGCCAAGCTGGCCACGCTCGGCGTGAGCTTCGACCAGGTGCAGCAGACGCTGCAGGCGCAGAACGCGATCACGCCGGCCGGCAGTTTCGAGACCGACAGCGACCGCATCTACCTGCGCCCGAGCGGCGCGTTCGACTCGGTCGACGCGATCCGCAACATTTCGATCCGCGCGAACGGCCATCTGTTCCGGCTCGGCGACGTCGCCGAGATCCGCCGCGGTTTCTCCGATCCGCCGCAACCGCGCATGCGCTACGACGGCAAGAACGCGCTCGGCCTGGCCGTGTCGATGCGCGCCGGCGGCGACATCCTGCAGCTCGGCAAGGATCTCGACACGGCCGGCGCGCGCCTGCAGAAGACGTTGCCGGTCGGGCTGGAACTCGACCGCGTCGCCGACCAGCCGCGCGCCGTGGAGCGCTCTGTCGGCGAGTTCGTCGACACGCTCGGCATCGCCGTGGCGATCGTGCTGCTGGTCAGCTTCTTCTCACTGGGCCTGCGCACCGGCCTGGTCGTCGCGCTGTCGATTCCGCTCGTGCTGGCGATGACGTTCGCGGCGATGAAGTACTTCGGCATCGACCTGCACAAGATCTCGCTCGGCGCGCTCGTGCTTGCGCTCGGCCTGCTCGTCGACGACGCGATCATCGCGGTCGAGATGATGGCGATCAAGATGGAACAGGGTCTGTCGCGTGCCCAGGCCGCGGCATTCGCGTACACGTCGACGGCATTCCCGATGCTGACCGGCACCCTGGTGACCGCGGCCGGCTTCCTGCCGATTGCGACGGCAAAGTCCGGCACCGGCGAGTACACGCGCTCGATCTTCGAAGTCGTCGCGCTGGCGCTGCTGATCTCCTGGCTCGCTGCCGTGGTCCTGATTCCATACCTCGGCTACAAGCTGCTGCCGGAGCGCGGCGCCGCACCGAGCCGCTTCGAGAGCTGGCTGCGCGTTGCGCGCAAGCGCCTGGTCGCGCGCCTGCCGGCATCGCTGCGCGGCGAAAACCGCCGCGTCAAGGACGGCGACGAACACGATCCCTATGCCACGCCGTTCTATCGCCGCTTCCGCGCGCTCGTCGACTGGTGCGTCGGCCATCGCCGCAGCGTCATCGCGGCAACCGTGCTGCTGTTCGTGCTGTCGATCGCGGGCTTCGGCTTCGTCCAGCAGCAGTTCTTCCCGGATTCGACCCGGCCCGAGCTGATGGTCGACCTGAAACTCACCGAAGGCGCCTCGCTGAACGCGACCGAGGCCCAGGTCAAGAAGCTCGAAGCCTGGCTTGCCAAGCGTCCCGAACTCGAGAACTACGTCAGCTACGTCGGCTCGGGCGCGCCGCGTTTCTACCTGCCTCTCGACCAGCAGCTGCCGCAGGCCAGCTTCGCCGAGTTCGTGCTGCTGACCAAGGGCCGGCGCGAACGCGAGGCGCTGCGCGCCGACCTGATCGCGTTGTTCGAACACGACTTCACCGAGTTGCGCGCGCGCGTGCTGCGCCTGGAAAACGGGCCGCCGGTCGGTTATCCCGTGCAGTTCCGCATCTCCGGCGCCGATATCCCGACGGTGCGCGAACTCGCGCGCAAGGCCGCCGACGTCGTGCGGCAAAATCCCAATGTGCGCAATGTGAACCTCGACTGGGAGGAACCGAGCAAGGTCGTGCGCCTGTCGATCGACCAGGAACGCGCGCGCGTGCTCGGCGTCAGCTCGCAGGATCTGGCGAATTTTCTGCAAAGCTCACTGTCCGGCGTGCCGGTCACGTATTACCGCGAGCGCGACCAATTGATCGAAGTGTCGCTGCGCGGCCCCGGCGACGAGCGCGCGCGCCTGTCGCTGCTGGAAAGCCTCGCCGTGCCGACGCCGTCGGGCCAGAGCGTGCCGCTCAAGCAGATCGCGACCGTCAGCTACGGATTCGAGGAAGGCATCATCTGGCGCCGAAACCGGTTGCCCACTATCACCGTGCGCGGCGACATCTATGGCGGCCCGACGCCGGCGACAGTGACCGCGCAGATCGATCCGCAACTCGATACGCTGCGGGCGCAACTGCCTGCCGGTTACCTGCTGCAAGTCGGCGGGGCGGTCGAGGAAAGCGCCAAGGGCCAGACTTCCGTCAACGCCGGTATGCCGCTGTTCCTGCTCGTCGTGCTGACCGTGCTGATGATCCAGCTGCGCAGCTTCTCGCGCGTGCTGCTGGTCTTCCTCACGGCGCCACTCGGGCTGATCGGCGTCACGCTGTTCCTGCTCGTGTTCAATGTGCCGTTCGGCTTCGTCGCGATGCTCGGCACGATCGCGCTGATGGGCATGATCATGCGCAACTCGGTGATCCTGGTCGACCAGATCGAGCAGGACATCGCTGCCGGGCACGATGCCTGGACGGCGATCGTCGATGCGACGACGCGGCGCTTCCGCCCGATCGTGCTGACCGCGCTCGCCGCGATCCTGGCAATGATTCCGCTGACGCGCAGCGCGTTCTTCGGACCGATGGCGGTCGCGATCATGGGCGGGTTGTTCGTCGCCACGGCGCTGACCTTGCTGTTCCTGCCGGCACTGTATGCGGCATGGTTCCGCGTGCGCCGTCCTCAGGAGCATGACCGCGTGCTGGAAGCGATTTCGTCGGCGCCGGCACTTCTGGCGCATTGAAATGCCCGCCCGAGGCTCCAACTGATGGCAACGCATCAAGGCCGATGCGCATCCAACCCCAATGGTTTGAATGACTTCCGGCACTTCGGCGCAGGCCCGTGACACGCAATCCTGCAATTGCCGGGAGCCGTGCAAGGGCCTATTCTTTCAATCTTTTTCCGGCCGGACCCAAATCTCATGTCCCTGAACATCGAACTCGCCCGTCACAACATGGTTGAGCAGCAGGTGCGCCCCTGGGACGTGCTCGACAGCCGCGTGCTCGAAGCGCTCAGCAGCGTTCCGCGCGAGGACTTCGTGCCGACCGCGCATCGCGCCCTGGCATTCGCCGACATCAGCCTGCCGCTGGGCCATGGCGAAGTCATGATGAAGCCGGTCATCGAAGGCCGCGTGTTGCAGGCCGTCGCCCCGGCGCCGACCGAAAACGTGCTCGAAGTCGGCACCGGATCGGGCTTCCTGACCGCATGCCTGGCACGGATGGCCGCATCGGTGCACAGCGTCGAGCAGCACGCCGATCTTGCCGATGCGGCACGCGAACGCCTGCTTGCCGCGCGCGTCGTCAACGCGACAGTCGAATTGGCCGAGGCCGTCAGTGGATTCGAACCCAAACAGCAATATGACGTGATCGTCGTCACCGGCGCCGTTGCCGCGCTCCCGCAGCGCTGGCGCGAATGGGTCCGCCCTGGCGGCCGCCTGCTGGCGATCGTCGGCGACTCCCCGGCGCAACGCGCGACGCTGTACACGCGCGACGCGGGCGGAGAATGGACCGAAGTCGGCCTGTTCGAAACCGATTTGCCCTATCTGAGTCACGCGGCACCGCCGCAGCGTTTCGTGCTGTGACGCCGAACGCATCCAACCAATTTTGTTCAAGGGAATCATCGACCATGCGTAAACGTATCCGACTGAACCTGCTCGCCGCCGCGCTCGCATGGGCGTGCGTGCCGGCGCTGGTGCAAGCCGAGGATCTGGTGCAGATATACACCGAGGCGCGCGCGGCCGATCCGACACTCGCGATCGCCGATGCGAACAAAGGCTCGATCAATGAAGGCGTCGATCAGGCACGCTCGGCGTTGCTGCCGCAGATCGGCGCGAGTCTTGGATACGACCATGTCGACACCGGCCTGAACAGCACCGGTCCGTTCCAGGATAACGCCGGCAATTTCGTGCTTCTGCCGCAGAGCGACACCACGAAGAATCGTTCGCGCCCCGGACAGGTGCAGCTGAGCCAGTCGCTGTTCAACTGGACCAACTGGACCCGGCTCAGTGCCAGCAAGGCCACTGCGCTCAGCGCCGACAGCAACTACGATGCCGCGTCGCAGGACCTGTTCGTGCGCACCTCGACGGCGTACTTCGGCGTGCTGACCGCGCAGGATGAGTTGATTTTCGCGCACGCCAACGAAAAGGCGCTCGCGCGCCAGCTCGACCAGGCCGAACAGCGCTTCGAAGTCGGCCTGTCCGCAATCACCGACGTGCACAACGCGCGCGCCAACCACGACACATCCGTGGCCCAGGTGATCCAGGCGCAGAACTCGCTCGACACCGCTCGCGAAGGATTGACCCAGATCATCGGCAAGGACTTCGGGGATCTGAAAAAGCTGCGCGAAAAGCTGCCACTGGAGAAACCAACGCCTGGAGACGTGCAGTCCTGGGTCGATGTGGCGGTCAAGCAGAATCCGTCGCTGGCATCGGCGCAGCATTCGCTCGAGGCGTCCGAATACAACATCAGCACGCAGCGCTCGGGACACTACCCGACGTTGAGCGCCTCGCTCGTCCGCAGCGACACCCCGGGCTGGGGCGAGACGACCCAAGGCCTCAACGGCACCTATTTCGGCCCGTTTCACAGCAATGCCATCCAGGGCGCCACGACGATCGGCGTCACGCTGAACGTGCCGATCTACAGCGGTGGTCTGACGTCCTCGCTGGTGCGCCAGGCGATTTTCCAGCGCGACGCCGCGCAAGACCAGCTCGAACTGCAGCGCCGTGCCGTCGTCGCGAACACGCGCAACGCCTATCGCGCCGTCATCGCCGGCATCAGCGAGGTCGAGGCGACGAAGCAGGCCGTGGTCTCGGCGCAGAGCTCGCTCGATGCGACCCAGGCCGGATTCGAAGTCGGCACGCGCACGATCGTCGACGTGCTTCTCGCACAGCAGACGCTGTTCCAGAACCAGAGCGCGTATTCCCAGGCGCGCCACGCTTTCGTGCTCAGCGGCCTGCAGCTGAAGCAGTCGGCCGGAACAATTGGCGTGAAGGACATCGAGGGCGTCAACGCGCTGCTTGAATGAGCGCGTCGACAGATGTGAGCGCCGGCTTCGCCGCGCGGTGAGCGCTCGCTTCCGGACCTGGCGATGAGTAAGGAAGCGCGCGAGACCTTCTTTGCCCCCTCTCCCCGACGAATGTCGGGGAGAGGGCTGGAGTGAGGGGCAGCGCTTCAGACTGCGGCAACGTTTCTCTGTGCTGACTCACCTGCCCCTCACCCTGCCCTCTTCCATCGAAGAGCCGATGGGGAGAGGGGAAAAACCTGAGCGCCTGACTTCATCACGACTCGGGCGAGCGGAATGTGTGGCGTACTCGACATCACCCTCCAACGCCTTACAAACCGTAAGGCTCTCGTCTTTTCGTCTCTCGTCTCAGCGCCCCACGCTCACGGTCGACTCGGCACGGCGATCTGCATCGGCCTCGACCGGCAATCCATCGAGCACGCGTTCGACAATCCCCAGCGTCCGCAACACGCCGCCCTGTTCGCGCTCGAACGCCGCGCGCCCGGCGCGGCCGATCGTTTCGCGCAGCGCCGGATTCGCCAGCAGGCGCGTGACCACGCCACCGAGTTCGTCGCCGTCGGCGATCTGCAACGCAGCGCCGGCGTCGATCAGGCTGGCCGTGATCTCGGCAAAGTTGAACATCTTCGGACCGACGATGACCGGCACCGACAACGCGGCCGGCTCGAGCACGTTGTGGCCGCCGATCGGCACGAGGCTGCCGCCGACGAAAGCAACGTCGCCGGCTGCATAGAAACGCAGCAGCTCGCCGAGCGTGTCGACGACGAACACCTGCGTGTCCTGGGTCGCACTGCCGTCCTCGCTGCGCGTGCGCGCGGCGAAGCCGAGGCTGCGGCACGCCAGCACGACCGGCTTGAAGCGTTCGGGATGGCGCGGCGCGAGCAGCAGCAGCGCGTCCGGAAATCGCCGCAGCACTTCGGCGTGCGCCTTGAGCACCGGCATCTCCTCGCCGTCGTGCGTGCTCGCCGCGACCCACACCGGCCGTTGCGCGCCCCAGGCCGCGCGCAGTTCCACGGCCTCGTCGTGCAGTTGCGGCGGCACCGACATGTCGTACTTGAGATTGCCGACGATGCCGAGGCGATCGGGATCAGCGCCGAGATCCTGCAGTCGCGCCGCGTCGGTCATCGACTGTGCGGCGATGTAGCGCGTGCTGGCCAGCGCGCTGCGCGCCAGCGGGCGGATCGGCCCATAACCGCGCAGACTCTTTTCCGACAGCCGGCCATTGGCGATGATCACCGGGATGTCGTGCGCCTCGCATTCGAAAAACAGGTTCGGCCAGATTTCGGTTTCCATGACCACCGCCACGCGCGGATGCACGCGGCCGAGAAAGCGCTGGATCGACGCCGGCAGATCGTAGGGCAGATAAACATTGAACACGCGATCGCCGTAAACGCGGCGCACGCGCTCGGAACCGGTCGGCGTCACCGTGGTGATCACGAACGGCGTGTCCTGATAGCGGCGCATCAGCGCATCGATCAACGGCATCGCCGCATTGACCTCGCCCATCGACACCGCGTGAACCCAGATGCTGTCGCGAATGTGCGGGTCCTCGAAGAAGCCGAAGCGCTCGCGCCAGCGCGCGAAATATTCGCGATAGCGCAGGCCGCGCGCCGCCAGCCGGTACAGGATCACCGGCGTCAGCAGATACATCGTCAGCGTGTAGATGAAGCGCCGCAGCGGCATCAGGTCGAGCATGCGGACAAGTATAGCGGCAGGGCTGAGCGCCTGAGGTTTGGGGTTTGTGGTTTGAGTCGTGAGGTCGAGGAGTGAGAGATAGGGTGTGAGACGTGAAGCACTCAAGCCTTCCCTCTCCCCATCGGCTCTTTGATGGGCAGAGGGCAGGGTGAGGGGCAGGCGTGTCAGCGCGGCGAAAGGCATCCGTAGACTGAAGCGCTGGCCCCTCACCCCAACCCTCTCCCCGACATTCGTCGGGGAGAGGGAGCAAAGAAATCGCGCGCACGCCCCGCTCCCTACACTTGCGCGCTTCCTCACTCCTCACTAGCTGGCGAAGCAAGAGCTCACTACCCTGCAAATTCGGCGCTCGCGTCTTTCCGCGCCGAGCAATGGTGCGAGTAGCCGCCGCACTGATACATTCGCGCCATGAGCACTGCACCCAAAACGCGAGCCTCGCTGTTATGGCCACGCCACTGGCTATCGTGGCTCGGGTCTCGGCATCGTCTGGCTGATCGGGCAGCTGCCGTACCGCGCGCTCATGGCGCTGGGCCGCGCGCTCGGTGCGCTGACCCGGCACCTGCCGGGCGAGCGTCGCCATGTCGCGCAGCGCAATCTCGAGCTGTGCATGCCGCAACTGTCGGCCGATGAGCGCGCCGCGCTGCTGCGCGCGACGTTGCGCGATCTCGGCTGCATGTTCGTCGAATTTGCGCTCGCCTGGTTCGGGTCGGATCGCGCCCTGGCGGCGGTGCCGTGCATCATCGAGGGCCTCGAGCATCTCGACGCCTGCCGCAGGAACGGCACCGGCGTACTGCTCGTCGGCGCACACTTCTCGCATCTGGAACTGTGCGCGCGACTCGTGTCGCAGCGCATCCGCATCGCCGGCATGTATCGCGTCATGGACGATCCGGTGTTCGAAGACGCGGTGCTGCGCGCACGCCTGCGCTACGCCGATACGATGTTCGTCAAGGAAGATCTGCGCGCGACGGTCAAGTACCTGCGCCGCGGCGGCACGTTGTGGTACGCGCCCGACCAGGACATGCGCGGCAAGGACAGCGTGTTCGTGCCGTTCTTCGGCATCCAGGCAGCGACGATCACGGCGACGCATCATCTGGCGCGCCTGTCCGGCGCCGTCGTGATTCCATTTTTCCACAAGCGCAACCCCGGTGGCGGCTACACGCTGCGACTCGAGGCGCCGCTGGCCGGACTTCCCGGCGCCGACGTCGTTGCCGACACCGCGCGTGTCAACGCCTGCATCGAACGCATGGTGCGCGAGGCGCCCGAGCAGTACTTGTGGATTCACAAGCGCTTCAAGTCGCGGCCCGCCGGGGAGCCGCCGATCTACTGATGCGCTCTTTCGCGTCGCCCTGGCGCAAACGCGCTGACCGCGACGGCCGACCGCGCACCGACAAAGCGACATACAGCGCGCGCGACAATGTCCGGTTTGCCGCCTCGCGGGCGTTCTGGAGGAAGAGAGCGGCGATGAGGCGCGCGCGGCCAATGGTGGTCCGAGCCTGCACGGACTCCAGTGGAGTCGCGAGTCATCAACGGGTCTTTGCCGACCTGCCATGCCGCTATACTGATCGCGTCGCGGCTTGGGGAAACGCCAGATGACATTCCTGTTTGTGCTGATCGGCGCTGCGCTCGGTGCGTTCTTCTGCGCGGGCATGTTCGACGAGCCAACCGGTGGAACGGCGGCATTGTTCGGCGCGCTGGTCGGCCTGCTGCTCGGGCAGTTGCGCCGTTTGCGCGCTCGCGTCAGCGCGCTCGAGCAGGCGCTGCGGCGCGCAGCAGACGCAACGCCCGCCGCCCCGGCTATTCCCGCGCCAGCCGAATCACCGCGTGCGCAGGCGCAGCCGCGCGTCGAGACGCCGGAGCCCGTGGCAGTCGTGCCTGCCGCAATCGTTGCCGCGGAAATCGAGCCTGTGATTGCCGCCGTCGCGGCGCCGGCAGAGACGATCGGAGCTGCTCCCGATATGGTGTCCGCCACGCGCGCCGAAGTCGCGCCGCCACGGGAAAACGCAGCGATTGCAGCGATAAAGCGCTGGTTCACCGAAGGCAACGTGCCGGTCAAGATAGGCGTCATCGTGTTATTCCTCGGAGTCGCAGCACTGCTCAAGTACGCCGCCGACCAGGGCTGGCTCAGCGTGCCGATGGAGTTTCGCCTCGCCGGCGTCGCCGCCGCGGCACTTAGCGCACTCGTCTTCGCCTGGCGCAAGCGCGAATCGCACCGGTTGTTCGCGCTGAGCCTGCAGGGCGGCGCAATCGGCATTTTGATCCTCACGATCTTCGCGTCGTTCAAGCTGTACGCGCTGTTGCCGGCCGGCTTTGCCTTCGCGCTGCTCGTCGCCGTCGTGACCGGCGGTGCGATGCTGGCCGTGCTGCAGGATGCGATCGCGCTGGCCGTGCTCGCGATTGTCGGCGGCTTCCTCGCGCCGATCCTGATCTCGACCGGGCAAGGCAATCACGTCGCGCTGTTCAGCTACTACGCGGTGCTCAATGCCGCGGTGTTCGCCATCGCATGGATCAAGCCGTGGCGCGTGCTGAATCTGGTCGGATTCGCCTTCACGTTCGGCGTCGGCACGATCTGGGGCGCGTTGCAATACCGACCCGAGCACTTCGCCAGCACCGAACCGTTCCTGCTGCTGTTTTTTGCTTTTTATCTTTTGTTGCCTTTGCTATATGCCCTGAATAAACCGTCGGCCGAAGGCGGCCAGCAAGCGTCCCTCGCCCGCGAAGCGGGAGAGGGGGGACCGCTCGCGAAGCGAGCGGTGGGGTGAGGGAGGCCGAAGGCCCGCCGGCAGCCTTCCGAACGCCGCAACTTCGTCGACGGCACGCTGGTGTTCGGCACACCACTGATCGCGTTCGCGTTGCAGGTTGCCCTGCTCGAACGCGCGCGCCTGCCGCTGGCGTTCTCCGCGCTCGGCGCGGCGGCGATCTATGCGGCGCTGGCCACGCTGGAATTGCGCCGCTGGCGGCTGACACTGCTCGGTCAGTCGCATGCGTTGCTGGCGCTGGGTTTCGCCACGATCGCGGTGCCGCTCGCGCTGTCGGCGCGTTCGACCGCGTGCACTTGGGCAATCGAGGGCGCGGCGCTTGTGTGGCTCGGACTGCGCCAGGGCCGCAACCTGCCGCTATTCCTCGGCAGCGCGCTGCAGGTATTCGCCGGCATCGCCTACATCAACTCCTTCACGTTCGGCCACATCGATGATTACGCCGTTCTCAACGGTCGAATTCCTTGGCGCCTTACTGATCGCGCTCAGCGGCTTCGCAAGTTCACGCCTGCTCGGCAAGGCGAACTCGGATCGCACGATCACGGTATCGTTTTTCATCTGGGGCTGGATCTGGTGGACATTCGCCGGCGCCAGCGAGATCCAGCGCTTCCTGGCTTCCGACCTGCGTGCCGACGCCTGGCTCGCCCTGTTCGCCGCGACCGGACTGCTCGCCGCCGAGATCCATCGCCGCTTCGACTGGCGCGAATGCACATGGCCTGCCATGGCGATGTTCGCGTTCGCCGTACCGCTGATCGGGCTTACCGCCGACGACAATCACGGACCGCTCGAACATTGGGCCGCGCTGGCCTGGGCGTTCTGGCTGGTCGCCGCGCTGCGCGCGCTGGCCGCTTTCGCCGCGCGCGAGGAGCGCTCACTGCGCTTTGTACACTTTGTGTTTTTGTGGATTCTGGTCCTGCTCGTTGCCGTCGAACTCGGCCATCTCGCCCACGTGCATCTGGCACTTGGCGACGTCTGGGTCGCACTGGGCTGCCTGGCGCCGGTCGCCCTGCTGTTCTGGCTCGCTCTGCGCCGCCAACGTGTGGTGCGCTGGCCATTGGCGGATGGCGCCGAAGCGACGCGCCACTGGCTGCTGGTCAGCCTGGCCGGCGTGATGGGCGTAGCCTGGCTGCTCGGCATGCAGGAGGCCGGGCGATCCGGCGCCGTTGCCGTACGTTCCGCTGGTCAACCCGCTCGAACTGGCGCAGGTCGGCTATCTGCTGTTGCTGCTGGCCTGGTTCCGCCAGGCCGAACGCGACGGCAGCGCGATGCTGAGCACCGAATTGCGCGCCCGCGCGCTGGCTGCGGCCGGCGTGCTGTTGCTGACCGCGATCACGCTGCGCGGCGCGCATTTCCTCGGCGGCGTGCCGTGGAACGATGCCATGTGGACCTCGCCGCTGGCACAGGCCGCGCTGTCGATCACCTGGACGCTGGCCGGCATCGCCGCGATGCTGCTCGGCAAGCGCCGCGGCTCGCGCGCGGTCTGGTTCGGCGGCGCCGCGCTGATGGGCGTCGTGCTGGTCAAGCTGTTGCTGATCGATCGCCAGTTCCTGCACGACCTGCCGGCAATCATCGGCGTGCTGGTCGTCGGCATCCTGCTGGTCGCTGTCGGCTATTTCGCGCCGGTGCCGCCACGCACGGTGGCGGTTCCCACGCCCGCGGGGGCCAATTGATGAATATGCTGCAGCGTGCGACTTTGTTGTTTTGTATACTCTTGCCGGCAGGCGCGGATGCGGCCGTTGCGGCCGACGATTACGCCTATGCCTGGCCTCTGGCCTTGGCCGGCGACAGCGCAGCATGGCAGGTCGAGCTGAGTCCCGAGGTCTATGCGGCGATCCGCGACGCGCAGCTGCGCGACGTGGAGGTACTCGACGCCGCCGGGCAACCGGTGCCGGTCGCGCCCCGCGTCGCGCAAACGACGAACGTTGCGCAGCCGACCGACATCGAACTGCCGCAGTTTGCGCTGCCGGCAGCAGCGCCGGGCAGCGGCGCCGACGAAAAGCTGAGCTTGCGCGTCGAGCGTGGCCCGGACGGCAAGCTGCGCCGCCTCGACGCCGAGGTCGGCGGAACGCAAGCGCAGTCCGCTGGGCCGGTCAGCGTCGGCGCCGGTGACATCCTCCTCGATGCCAGCACGCTCGAGGTGGCGATCGACAGCCTTTGGCTCGATTGGGACTCGACCGGCGGCAACGTCATTGCGCATTTCAACGTCTCGGGCAGCGACGACCTGCAACAGTGGCGCGCGCTCGCGTCCGGCGCAACGGTAATGTCGTTGCAGCAGGACGGAAGCATCCTGGCGCACCACCAGATCGCGTTGAACGGCGCACACGCGAAATACCTGCGCCTGCAAGGCAGCGACGGTGAACAACGGCCGCCGGGACTTCGCGCGCGCGCGCGCACGCTCGCCCGATCGACGCTGACGCAGCCCGCGCTCGTGTGGCTCGATGCCCACGCCGGAGGAACCACTGCGGCGGCCGCGGACAAACCAGCCGCGTTCGCGTATCGGCTTCCGGCACCGCTGGCGATCGATTCGCTCAAGCTCGAACTCGCCGGCACGAACTCTCTCGCGCGCGTGCGCATCGTGAGCCAGGCGGGCACGGATGACCGCGGGCCTTGGCAGACGCGCGCCGAATTTACCGCGTTCCGCCTGCGCCAGGGCGACATCGAAAGCGTCAACGACGAGATGGCGACGTATGGAGGAGCGCGCGCCCAGGACTGGCGCGTGGAACCGGCGACGCCGCTGGCTCAGGCGCCAAGCCTGCGCGTCGCATTTCGCCCCGACCGCTTCGTGTTTCTCGCGCAAGGCAACGGTCCGTACCTGCTCGTCGCCGGCAGCGCACGCGCGCGGCGCGCGGACTATCCGGTCGACATCGCGCTGACGCAGTTGCGCACGAAGCTCGGCGCCGACTGGCAACCGCCGCTGGCCACGCTCGGCGCGCGCGCAGTACTGCAGGGCGACCGAGCGCTGACCGCCGCGCCGCCGCCACCGGACTGGAAGACGTGGCTGCTATGGGCGGTGCTGGTCGGCGCCGCGGCACTGATCGGGGGTCTCGCCTTGAGTTTGCTACGTGGGCCGAAAATTAAGGGCTGAGGGCTGCAGAGCACCCCCTTCCGGCTGCCGCCACCTTCCCCCGCAAGCGGGGGAAGGATTCTCATCGTGTACGTTGTTGTTGCTTCCCTTCCCCTGCGCAGCGGGGGAAGGTGCCCGAAGGGCGGAAGGGGGCGCTCTTCAGCCCTCAGCCCTACCCTTCTTCCCCGCCTCGTACACTTTTGCATATTTGAGAAAAACATAGAACGCGCCCGTCGCCGCGCTGATGAACCCGGCCCAGCCGTTGAGAAAATAGCGCTTGCCGATGTATTGGCGCAGGAAGAACACCGGCGGATAGAACAGCATGCGCACGCCGAGGAAGCGCTGCCGGCGGCGCAGCTTGTCGCCGACCAGGCCGCTCGAATAGGCGTTGATCTTGTCGACCTTGGTGCGGATGTCGGGCTCCCCGTAATGCAGCAGGATCGCGTCGCGCAAGGTCTGCACCGGTCCGTCGACCTCAGGCGCCGCGTGCACGGGCACCGCGTTCATGCGTCCGCGCCGGCGATCGAACAGGCGCAGGTGTTCGTTGGTCCAGCTCGATTCGTGCTGGAACGTCCAGAACATCTGTTCCCGGCGCGGCAGGCGGAAGCCGGCAACGGACGGATCGACGAGCGCGCGTTCGATCGGCGCTCGCGCCGTCTCGGTCAAGCGCTCGTCGGCATCGAGCAGCAGCACCCAGGAGTGCTCGGCCTTGTCGATCGCCGATTGCTTCTGCGCCGCATAGTCGTGGAACGGTTCGCTGAACAGCCGCGCCTTGTACTTTGTCGCAATTGCCACCGTGGCGTCGGTGCTGCCCGAATCGAGCACGACGAGGTCGTCGGCCCAGGCAACGCTCGCCAGGCACTGCTCCAGCGTTGCCGCGTTGTTGAACGTCGTGACGACGACGGACAGCGGTTCCCGCCCGATCGCGCTGCTCATGGCGCTGGTTCCCTCACCCCACCGCTCGCTCCGCGAGCGGTTCCCCCCTCTCCCGCTGCGCGGGCGAGGGACGTCGGCCGGCCTTCGGCCGTCGGTTTCTGTATGGCCGCGACGTAGAGCGCGAGCAGCCACCAGAACAGTGAACCCCACCATGCCGAATAGAAGGCCAGATGCGTGTTCAGCGGGAAGCACATGACCGCCAGCGCGAGAGCTGGTGCGAATGCGCGCCGGCGCGCGCCGGCATCGGCGCGGCGCCAGGCGCGAATCGCCGCGAACGCACCGGAAACCCACAGCAGAAAGCCGATGAAGCCGGTTTCGCTGAGCACTTCGAGCGCGAGCTGGTGCGCATGCGCCGCGCCCTCGTCCGCGCGCGCATCGACGAATGCATCGCCGGCCTCGGCGTAGCGCGGATAGGCGTAGCGGAAGCCACGCACCCCGACGCCGGTGACCGGATGCGCCACGATCATTCGCCCCGCCGTGCTCCAGATGCGCAAGCGACCGGCGCTGGCTTCGTCGACGGCCGAGGACGTGCCGCGCAGCATCAACAGTGTGCGCTGCACACGCGAAGCAAACGCCGGCGAATCCCGGTCGGCGCTCCATGCGGCGAGTGCGACGACGACGAGCGCGGCAAGGCCCCAGGCGGCGAAACGCAGCGGCGCACGCGTCTGCTGCCACACGAACACGGCTATGACGAGCGCGTACATGAGCCACGCTGCGCGCGAACCGGCGAGCAGGATCGGCATCAGCATGAACACCCCGGCAACGACGAGTCCGCGCCCGCCGTAGCGACTGCGCGCGGCAGCGAGCACGAACGGCGACAACACGGCCAGCACCGGACCGAGCTTGAGATTGCCGGCGCCGAATATTCCGGACAGGCGCTCGGCCTCCATCGCGCCGGCGATGCTGTAACCGGTGAAGATCTGCACCCAGGCGTCGAGCAGCCACAGCACGACGACCGCGGCGACCGCGCACTCGATCTGCGGCCACAAGTCCGAGTTGCGCAGCAGCAACACCGCGAACAACGCGAAAGGCAGGAAGCGAACCAACACGGCGACCGTCGACCAGGTCTTGCCGGGCGCGATCGCGGCCGGTGCCGAGATCAGCGCCGCCAGCCAGTAGGCGGCAAAAAGCATGATCGCTAGACGCACGCCCGGATCTGCTCTCAATGTGTCGCGCAGGCGCCATGCGTAGATGAGTCCGAAAGCCGCGGCAAGCACCAGCGGAGCCTCAAAAGCGTAGCCGACCGGCAGCAGCGCCAGGAAGCTCAGGACGAGCAGCGCGGGCCACAGGCGTCGCCAGACAATCAGATTCGACGTTCCTTCCACTCAGGAAATTTCCGCAAAGTGAGAGCGGATTGTAGCGCCCTGCCAAAAACTGCCGTCATTCCCGCGAAAGCGGGAATCCATTTTGCTTGCGGATCAGCGAAGCAAGATCAACATGGATGACCGCTCCGCAGCTTTCGCGGGAATGACGAGCTTTTTTGCGTTCAGGCTCGCCCGGGGAGTCCCGTAATCTCGCCATACAGCGCCAGTGTCGCCGCCTGCATGTCGGCAAGGTGGTAGCGCTGCAATGGCGCGATCGGCGGCGCGACGCGCAGCAGTTCGGCGGCGCGCTCGACCAGGCGGGTCAGGTCGCCCGGCGGCGAGCGGCCCTCGGGATACAGTTCCGCGAGCAGTTCGCCGACGCCGCCGTGCGCGTAGCCGAGCACCGGGCGGCACAGGGAGAGCGCCTCGAGCACCGTGCGGCCGAACGCTTCGGGCTTGCGCGACAGTTGCAGTATCAGCGCGCTGACCGCATAGACCTCGCGCACGTCGCTGCGCGGGGCGCTGATCGCGACGTGCGCGCCGACGCCGCGCGCGGCGGCGAGCGTTTCGAGTTCGCGCATATAGGCTTCGCGCCCGGCTTCGCGCGCGCCGAGCAGCAGCAGGCGGCAATCGAAGCCGCGCGCGCGCAGACCGGCGAGCAATTCGATGGCGTCGGCGTGCCCCTTCAGGCGCGTTCCGCGGCCCGGCAAGGTCAGCAGGATGCCGCCGCGCAGCGCGGGATACTGGTCGAAGAAGCCTTCCGCCCAGGTCTCCCTGGGACGGTAGCCATAGGGAAATTCAGCCGGTTCGATTCCGCGCGGGATGACGTTCAATCGAGCCGGATCGACGGCCCTGTAGTAGCGCAGCACATGATCGCGCACGCTGTTCGACACGCATATCACCCGTTCGCCGCGCGTCATGATCGCGCTGTAGTAGCCCGGCGAGTGCAGGCCATGCACGGTCGTGACGAAATGCGGGCGCGGCGGCGGCAACGCGCGAATGGCCAAACGCGCGAGCCAGGCCGGCAGGCGCGAGCGCGCGTGCACGATGTCCGGCTGCCATTGTTCAAACAGCCGTCTAAGCGTCCAGATGTGACGCAGCGTCGACAGCGACTTGCGGCCGATGTCGAGGCTGATGTGCTCGCTCCAGTCGCTCTGCAGTTTTTCGACCAGCCGGCCGCCGGCTGACACCACGATCGAACGGTGGCCGGCCAGGGTCAGCGCGCTGCCGATCTCCAGCGTCGAGCGCTCCACACCGCCGGCATTGAGCGCCGGCAACACCTGGACGACGGTCAGCCGGCGCGGTTCCATCGGGCGCGGATTTCAGCTTGCCAGGACGTATTGCGCGCCGCAGTAG
Organism: uncultured Gammaproteobacteria bacterium; assembly: GCA_963766595.1. Taxonomy (GTDB): domain Bacteria; phylum Pseudomonadota; class Gammaproteobacteria; order Xanthomonadales; family Rhodanobacteraceae; genus Rudaea. The sequence continues at coordinate 906,131 of CAVYAZ010000016.1, read as the reverse complement.
GGGCACTTCGCGCTGCCGCTGGCTTCGATCGGCAGATATACCTTCGGGTGCGAGTTCCACAGCGCCATCCCCGGCATCGGGCAGGACAGCGGCAGGTCGGCTGGCACGACGGTGTAGAGATTTTCGGCATTCGCCGGAATCGTCTTGACGGCGGAAGGATCGTGGCGCGTGGCGGATGGCTGAGGCATGGCAGAGGGTCCCGGGGCGCGGCGTTGCGCGCGCGATGTCACAGTATAGAGCAAGCAATTTGCAAGCCACGCGGTCCGCCGCTTTCGAATGCGGACGCAGGCAAATACCGCGGCCTTCCGACTTGAGTATGATGGCGCCCTGCCATCACCGCCGGAGGGTCAACTCGTGGATTTCAACAAGCTCATCGCGCGCGTCAAGAATATCCTGCTGACACCGAAAACCGAATGGCCGGTCATTGCGGCCGAAGCCGATACGGTGCCCGGGCTTTTCAAGAACTACATTCTTATCCTGGCCGCGGTTCCGGCGGTCATGGCATTCCTGCGCTACTCGGTGATCGGCATCACCGTCCCGATCGTCGGCGGCAGCTACCGCCTCGGCGTCGGCGCCGGCATCGTGCAGATGGTCGTGACCTACGTCGTCGCAGCCGGCGTCTGCTATTTGATGATGCTGATCATCGACGCACTGGCGCCAAGTTTTGGTGGCGAAAAGAACCAGGTGCAGGCGCTGAAGTCGATCGCCTATGCGTACACGGCGAGCTGGGCCGCTTCGATCCTCGGCATCATAGGCCCGCTCGGCACACTGGCCCTGCTGGCCGCGGCGATCTACGGTATCTATCTGCTCTATCTTGGCTTGCCCCACACGATGAAGTGTCCGCAGGACAAGGCCGGCGGTTACGCGGCCGTGATCATCGTTCTCGGCTTCGTCATCGGCCTGGTTCTGGGCATGGTCCTGGCCACCGTCACCGGCCTCAACGCGATGGTCGGTGGCGCGATGAGCCACGGCATCCTCGGCAGCACCAGTGACGCGACCTACACGCCCGGCAAGGGCGGCGCGCTCGGCGCACTCGCTGCGATCGGCCAGCAGGCGGCCGAAGCCAACAAGAAGATGGACGAAGCCAAGAAAACCGGCGATGCAAACGCACAGGCTCAGGCAGCCGGAGCCGCCGCCGGGCAGATTCTCGGCGCCGTGCTCGGCGGCGGCGACAGCGTGGAAGCGCTGGCCCCGGACGCGCTCAAGCCATTCGTTCCCGATACGCTCGGCGGCCTGCCGCGCACGAGCGTGGAAGTATCGCGCAACGCCGCGATCGGCATCCAGGTATCGAATGCGAAAGCGACCTATCAAGGCCCGCAGGGCGGCCCCGAGATCCGACTCGAGATCACCGACACCGGCGGCGCCAAAGGCTTCATGGCGCTGGCCGGCTTTGCCGCAGTCGAAGAGGACAAGCAGACGCAGTCCGGGTACGAGAAGACCTATCACCAGAACGGCCGCATGATCCACGAGCAGTGGAACAACAGCGGCAGCGGGGAGTTCACCGTCATTCTCGGCGACCGCTTCGTCGTCTCCGTGCACGGCTCGAATGTCGCGAACGTCGATGCGCTCAAGGCGGCGCTGGGCGGACTCAACCTCGCCGCTCTCGAGGCGCTCAAGAGTGCTGGAGTGAAGAAGGGTTGACGCGCTCGCGCGTCCGCGCTGACTGCCGGGGTTTTCACGCGACCTTCCCTTCAAAGGGGAAGGTCAGCGGGACGGCGTCTTCTTTTGACTAGTCTTCTTTTGACTAGTCTTCTTTTCGTTTTTTTTACTCGTCTTCTTTTCGCTCGTCTTCTTTTCGCTCGTCTTCTTTTCGCTCGTCTTCTTTTTTTTCGCTCGTCTTCTTTTCGCTCGTCACTCCGGCGAAAGCCGGAATCCAGTTCCTTGCTTAGCTCTTCGAAGGAGAAGCGAAGGCGCTGGATTCCGGCTTTCGCCGGAATGACGAGCGAGAGCCTGGAATGACGAGCGAGAGAGGACTGGTTCAAGAGTGCGCGCCAGCGGCAGCCACACGATCCCCACCCAACCCTCCCCTTGAAGGGGAAGGCTAAAGCGTCGGAGGGAAGGCTAAAGCATTGGAGGGACGGCTGAATCGCGATCAGGATTTCGCCAGGTGCGAATCAAGCGTGATGTGCACCTTGATCTCGTCGCCGACCGAGGGCACCAGTTTGGCGATGCCGAAGTCGGAGCGCTTGAGGGTCGCGTCGGCTTCGAAGCCGGCCGACGGGCCCTTGCCCATCGGGTTGTCGCCGATCTTGTTGACCTTGCCATTGAGCACGACCGGCTTGGTTACGCCATGGATGGTCAAGTCGCCGGTGATCTTCAGCCCGTCGGCGCCGACTTTTTCCACTTTGGTACTTTTGAACGTAATGTCCGGATACCTGGCGGCATCGAAGAAACCCGGCGCTTTCAGATCGTCGTCGAGCTTGGCCACGCCGGTGTGCAGCCCGTCGAGCGGGAACGTCATAGAAATCGACGACTTGGTCAGGTCGGCGGTGTCGAGCTGGAAATCGCCGCTGAACTTCTCGAGCGCGGCGCTCGGATTGGAAAAACCCAGATGGTCCCAGCTGAAGGTCAGCTTGGTGTGATTCTGGTCGATGTCGTATTTTTGCGCAGCCGCAACCGGCAGACTGGCGGCCAGCAGCAGTGGAAACATCAGGCGACGAACCATCAATCTTGCTCCTTCGGTTGCGTGGTTGAATCAGGTACTGTCGAAAACTGCGATGACGACCGGCTGACGGGCCGGAGCGTTCTGGCGTGAACTTCGCGTCACGCCAGGCCTTACAATGCCGGCGTGAACCCGCGCTCCCGACCCTCAATCGCTGCGAACCCTGCCGTCTGGGTCATCAGCGACGGCGCCGCCGGGAACGAACGCCAGGCGCTGTCGCTGGCCGACGCGATGTGCCTGTCCGCGCATGTCATTCGCCTGCAGCCGCGCGCACCGTGGCGCTGGTTCGCTCCGCGTTTGACCACCGGCGCGCGTCTCGGGTTCCCTGCAAGCCTGCGCCACGACCTGCAGGCGCCGTGGCCGCTCATGGCGATCGGCTGCGGCCGCCAGGCGGCGCTGCTGACGCGCGGGTTGCGCCAGTGGAGCGAAGGCGCGACTTTCACGCTGCAAATCCTCGATCCGCGCATCGGCGCGCAGCACTTCGACCTCGTCGTCGCGCCGCGCCACGACGCGCTGCACGCCGGCAACGTCATCCAGACACTCGGCGCGCTCAATCCGATCGATGACGCGTGGCTCGCGCATGCCGCCGCGCAGTTCCCGGCGCTCGCGCAATTGCCACAGCCGCGCACGATCGCTGCTCATCGGCGGACCGCGCCGCGGGCTGGCGCTGGACGACGCGTGGCTCGACGCATTGATCGCGCAGATCGAACGCTGGCGCGAACGCGACGGCGGCAGCCTCCTGATCTCGACCTCGCGACGCACGCCGCCGGCCTGGCGCGACCGCCTGCGCGGCGCGTTTCGCAACGGCTGCACCTGTTTCTGGGGCGGGCCCGAGGACGGCGCCAATCCGTACGCCGAGCTATCTGGCGTTGGCCGACCGCATCGTCGTCACGCCCGATTCGGTCAACATGCTCAGCGAAGCGTGCGCGGTCGGCGTGCCGGTCGTCAGCAGCCTGCCTGCAACCGCGCCGCCGAAGCTCGCGGCGTTCCATGCCGAGTTGCGGGACCTGGGCTGGCTGCACGGCTACGATGTGGATTTTTCCACTTTGCGACAACCGGCGCCGCTGCGCGAGATCGCCGCGGTCGCGAGCAAGGTCTGGCACTTCATCGAAGCGACCCGGCCGGATGTCGGCGCGGTGCTCAATCAGGCGAACGTGAGCCCGGCGGCGGCCGCGGCAGCGAGCACCGACGCCGAATGACGCGCCAGGTCCGCGTCGCGCGGCACCAGGCGCGGCCGCGCATCCAGCGTGCAGGCCAGCGCTCGCCTGAGCAGGTCGGAGTGCGCCGCAGCGAGAGCCTGCGCCTGCGAGGAATCGAGCACCCCGGCCGTGGCCGCGGCCACGATCAGCGCCGCGGTGTTGCCGTTGGCCAGCAGCCCGGGATGTTCATGCGCATGCATCAGCACCAGCGCCTGCAACAGGAACTCGATGTCGAGCAGCGTGCCGGCGCCCTGCTTCAGGTCGAGCAGCGCAGTGGTCGAGCGATCGCGCTCGGTGCGCCAGCGCGTGCGCATCGTCATGACCTGTTCGCGCACCGCGGCGGTATCGCGCGGCTGCGCGAGCGCGGCCGCGCGCAGTTCGGCAAACCGTGAACCGGTCGCCGCATCGCCGGCAATCACGCGCGCGCGCACGAGCGCCTGCTGCTCCCAGATCCATGCGCGCTCGCGCTGGTACTCGGCAAACGCGTCGAGGCTGACGACGAGCATGCCCTTGCCGCCGTCCGGGCGCAGGCGCACGTCGACTTCGTAGAGGCGCCCGGCATGCGACTGCACGGTCAGCCAGTGCACGACGCGCTGCGCCAGGCGCGCCACATAGCGCGGTCCTTCGAGCGGGCGCTCGCCATTGCTTTCGCCGTTGGCGATCGCGTCGTCGTAGACAAACACCAGGTCGAGATCGGAGGCGAAACCGAGTTCCGCGCCGCCGAGGCTGCCGTAGCCGATCACGGCCAGACAGCTGCGCTGTGGCAGCACGCCGTGGCGCAGGGCAACGTCGCGCTCGGCGATCGAAAGCGTGCGCGCGATCATTTCGTCGGCGACGTCGCTGAGCGCGCGCGACGTGGCGATCGCGTCGGAGTTGCGGCTGCTCGCCAGGCCGATGCGGAAGGTCGCGCTCTGCTTTACTTCCTGCAGCACTTCGATTTCCGCTTCGGCATCGGTCAGGTCGATATTGGCCAGGCGGCGCTCGAGGTCGGCTTCGAGTTCGTTCCGCCCCGGGACGCTGTTGTCGATGCGCGCATCGAGCAGGTCATCGAGCAGCAACGGATGGGCGATGACGCGCTCGGCCAGCAGCGCGCTGTTGGCGAACAGGGCCAGCAGCCGCGCGCGCGCCGGCGGATGTTCCTCGAGCAGGGCCAGATACGGCGAGCGGCGCAATACGCTGTGGACGAGGCGGATCAGCCGTTCCAGGCACACGTCCGGTGCGGCACTGGCCGCGGCCGCTTCGATCAGCAGCGGCAACAGCCGGTCGAAACAGGCGCGCGCGCGCGCATCGAGCGTGCGCGACGCCGCGCCGACGAGCGCGCCGAACTGGCCATGCAGCGTTTCGGCAGTGGCAAACCCCAGCGCCTGCAGTTGGCCGGCTGTGGCCGCGCGTTCGCCGAGCTTGCGCCAGTACGCGAGCACCAGCGCATTGCGGTCCGCGGATGGCGCCGCGGCGCGCACCGGCGCGATCAGCGCCGTGTATTCCTCGGTGACATCGTCGCGAGCCTTGCCCAAGGCCGATTCGAGTGCCGCCCAGCCGGCGTAGCCGAGTCCCGCAGCCAGGCGCGCGCGCGTGAAATCGTCTTCCGGCAATTCATGCGTTTGCTCGTCGCGCAGCATCTGCACGCGGTTCTCGAGTTGCCGGAGAAGAAGATAGGCCGCGCGCAGGCGTTTCGCGCTGGCCTGACCCAGTGCGCCGATTTGCTCGCAGACCGCCAGGGCCGGCAGCAATCCGCGCTGGCGCATGCCCAGTTCGCGGCCGCCGCGGATCAACTGCAGCAACTGCACGATGAACTCGATTTCGCGGATGCCGCCCGGCCCGAGCTTCAGATGCTGCGCGAGATCCTTGCGCGCGACTTCGGCGTCGATCAGCGCCTTCATCTCGCGCAACCCGGCGAACGCCGTGTAGTCGAGATAGCGCCGGTAAACGAACGGCCGCAGCACTTCGATCAGGCGATTGCCGGCGGCAATGTCGCCGGCGACCGGCCGCGCCTTGATCCAGGCATAGCGTTCCCAGTCGCGGCCCTCGCGCTGGTAGTAGTGCTCCATCGCCGAAAAGCTCATCGCGATGCGGCCGGCGCTGCCGAACGGACGCAGGCGCAGGTCCACACGGAACACATATCCGTCGACAGTGATCTCGGCCAGCAGCTTGACCAGCTGCTGGCCGACGCGCGCGAAGAATGCCTCGTTCGCCAGTGATCGCGCGCCGTCGGTCTGGCCATTTTCGGCAAACGCCAGAATCAGGTCGATATCGGAGGAAAAGTTCAGTTCGCCGCCGCCGAGCTTGCCGAACGCCAGAACCACGAGGCGCTGGACCTTGCCGGCCTCGTCGCGCGGCTCGCCATGACGCGCGATCAGGCTGCGCTGGGCGTGCGCCAACGCCAGATCCAGGCAGGTTTCGGCCAGCGCGCTCGAGCCGGCCAGGGTCTGCTCGACCGAGTCGATGCGATTGACGTCGCGCCAGATCAGGCGCAGGGCTTCGCGCAGCCGGAACTTGCGCAGCGTCGTCATCGCGCCGGCCTCGTCGAGATCGTGCGGCCACGGCGGACGGCGCGCATCAGCCGGCAGCGGATCCGACATCAAGGCAACGAGTTCCCGGCCGAGCAGCGCCGGTTCGCGGCGGAAGCTTTCGAAGGCGAAATCGCTGGCGAGCAGGACGCGCTGCAGGTGCTTGGCGACGCCGGCATCGTCATAAAGCGCAACGCCGGCTTCGCGACAGCGCGCGATCAGGTGCGAGTAGCGGTCGTCAGTGAACTCGGCAACAGTCTGCGATGTGTCCATGCCGCATTTAACGACGAAACGATCCAATCAAGGAACCCCGATGCGCGAAACATCGCACGGCGCGTGCCGCAACTCGGCGAAGAGGCAAAAAAAGAACCCCGCTTGCGCGGGGTTCGATTTGTCTCTTGAAGACTGTGAATCGGCTGGCGTCAGTGCGCCTGCTTCTGGCCGGCAAACCCAGGAGCGCCCTTGGCGTGCGGCTTCGATGTCGCAATCGCGGCGACGCCGTCGCCTGGCGAGGCCAACGCAATCAGGCGGCCGACGATTGCATCCACCTTCGGCGAACCCAGACCCGTGGGCGCATCCCAACGCGTCAGCGCGAGATAACCGTCGACCTCGACTTCGTTGTTCGCGCTGTCGACCTCGAGCACCGAATTGTCGCCGCTGGTGATGTCGTGGAACGACGCGCCATAGTTCGGCGGCGCCTGCCCGATCTGGTAGAACGCCGAATTCAGGTAACCCAGGCGCCGGCCCGCTGCCTGATCGGCGATCGCGACGATCGCTGCCCACTGCGGCGAGCCGGCACTGGTACCGCCGAAACCGTAGTAGCCGGTCTGGCTCGGAACGCTCGGGAAGCGGGTCCAGAACGTCAGCACGCTATGTCCAATCGCAGCGTTGTAAGCCACGTCAGGAACCCCGCGACCGTTGCCCTTCACCAGGCTCTTCTGGAACGACGGGGCGTCGAAAACGACGCTGACGCCGCCACCGGTGGCTTCACTCTGGATCAAATCGCAGGCTTCGTTTGCGCACTCCAGTTCGTTCCAGGCAATTTCGCCCTGATAGGTGCCGAAGGCGGGATTCTGCGTCGGATCGCAGCCCAGAACCGGGAGGCAATAGTCCGCCGCATGAAGCTCCGTGCCGCCGACGCCGGAAACGAGCGGGTCACTGGCCGGATGCGACGCAGCCAGTGTCCAGGACTGTCCGTCGCAGGTCTGCTGCGACGCGCCCTGGTCTCCGCTCGATGCGAACAGAGTCATGCCCTTCTGCGTTGCGTGCGCGAAGGCGGTGTGCCAGCCGGTCACGGTGTTCTGGTCGAGGCAGGACTCGTTTTCGCCAAAGCTCATCGAGATCACATCGCCAAGGTTGTGATCGATCGCATAGTTCAACGCACTGAGGATGTCATTGTCGTCGCTGGTCTTGGCTAGCACGAGTACGATCTTCGCGCCCGGCGCGATCGCATGCGCCCACTGCACGTCAAGCGTGATCTCGCCTGCCCAGCCGTTCATCGTGCTGTCGAACTCGTCATACGGAACCTGTCCGTCCGGTGCAACCTGGACCAGGTTCAACGGCGGAAGGCCGTAGAAAGCCGATTGGGTTGCCACATCGCCGACGATCGTCGGGCTCTGGAATGCATCGATGATGACGATCGTACGACCCGTGCCGTCATAACCGGCATTGATCAGATTGTCGGTACCGTACGCGTGGCGGATCTGATACGGGTCGTAGCATACGTCGCCGGGTATCAGGCCGACCTGGCATTCGAACAATCCGTACGCCGGCCCTCTGACGCCGGCAGGCGAAGCCTTTTGACCGATGGTCAGCTGCGGCGAGACGGAATGCGCTGCAGCTGTAGCGGTGCCGAGCGCCAGCGCGGCAAGCCCGGCAAAAACTGCACACGACGAAATTCGTGCGATGTTGCGAACACTCATGGAATCACCCCTTTGAGGTAACCGGATGCAACGGAAGGAACGGAAGCTCGCGCGACGCGCCTATCACAGCCATGCTGGCGAATTCCGTGACGCAGAGCATACCTGCGGCCGCCGGTACTCTAACCGAGAGCCAACGGCCTTTACAAATATTTGCTCACTTCGACGCGCGCGCACAAAAAGGCCCACCGCGATCGCTCGCGGCGGGCCGCCCTCCCCACTAACTGCATGTTCCGTGCGCGCATATGTAAGCGATTCCGGAGCATTTGCCACGTCGCGGCGCAGCAAATCTTTGCGGCAGCCGGCACGCAGCGCGGGAAAGCTGAAGCGGTCGTGGCGCGCTGGCCGGAGCCAAGCGACGGGATGCGGATGAGTCAGGCAAACGGCAACCCTCTGCGGCTTGATCACGGATTCGCGTTTGCTGAACGGCGCGTGGAACGTGACCGTTGTCTGCGCCGCGGACCACGCCGGGTCCGGTACAATCGGTGGAGAGAGGTTGACGATGACCCGCGCGCCGATCGCCACGACCGATTCCGCCGACGAGGCAGCGGCGCAATCCGCCGATGTTCTGTTCGACGCGGTCTACGCGCGCCTGAAGGCGATGGCCGGCCGCCAGCTTGCGCGCGGCTCGGCGCAGGCATCGCTCGATACGACAGCTTTGGTGCACGAGTTGTACTTGCGGGTCACGACGAATCGCGAGCTGGCATTTACCCATCCGGCCCAGTTCTTCGCCTACGCGGCGCGCGCGATGCGGCATCTGCTGCGCGACCGCGCGCGCGACCGCCTGCGCCAGCGCGCGGGCGGCGACTGGGTGCGCATGACCTTGACCGGCAGCGACCCGATCGCGATCACCAGCGCCGAGCAGGCGCTTGCCCTCGACGCGGCGTTGGAGCGTCTCGCGCAGACCGACGCGCGCGCAGCGCAGGTCGTCGAGCTGCGCTACTTTGCCGGCCTTTCGCTCGAGCAGGTCGCCGAAACGCTCGAGTTGAACCGGCGCACGATCGATCGCGACTGGCGTTTCGCCCGCGCGTTCCTGCACGATCGACTCGCCTGAATGTCGTAATGCCGTGACGTTGCCAGACGCGATGTCGCAATTGACGCTGGTCCGGCGTTGAACGACGGCCATGCAGACACCCGATCCAGCCACCGCGCAACCCGGCCAGGATACGCTGAAGCGCCTGCGCGAACTTTTCGACCAGGCAGTCGACGTGCCGGCGGCGGCGCGTGATGCGTGGATCGATGCGCAGCTGACGAGTCCCGGCGAGCGCGCCTTGCTGCGCCGGCTGCTTGCCGCGGACGACTCGAATGGTTTTCTCGATACGCCGGCCACCGAGCACGCCGCGCGCCTGGCGGCCGAAGAAGTCCTTACCGACAGCTTGATAGGCCAGCACGTCGGCGCGTTTCGCATCGTGCGCGCACTCGGCCAGGGCGGCATGGCGGCGGTGTTCCTAGGCGAGCGAGTCGGCGCCGATTTCGACCAGCAAGTCGCGATCAAACTGCTGCGGCGCGGCCTGTATTCGGAACTCGAACAGCGCCTGTTCCAGCGCGAGCGCCAGGTGCTCGCGGCACTGGATCATCCGAACATCGCGCATCTGATCGACGGCGGCGTCACGGCCGCGGGTATCCCGTACCTGGTCATGGAGCATGTCGACGGCGTGCCCATCACGGTGTATGCCCTCGCCCACCGGCTCGATGTGCGCCGGCGCCTGAAACTGTTCCTGAGTGTGTGCCGCGCGGTCGAGGCCGCGCATCGCAGCCTTATCGTGCATCGCGACATCAAGCCGTCGAATATCCTGGTCAACGCAGGCGGCGAGGTGAAGCTGCTCGACTTCGGCATCGCCAAGCTGCTCGACGAGGACGATGCCGGCGCCACGGTAGGCGTCTACACGCCGGAATACGCCGCGCCGGAACAAATCAGCGGCAGCACGATCACGACCGCGACCGACGTCTACGGGCTGGGCGTGCTGCTGCACGAACTGCTGCTCGGCTTGCGGCCCGACGGCAGTCCGACGCGGCGCCCGTCGTCGCGCGTCGGAGAGATCGGCGCAGCGCAACCCGACAGCGGCGTGTTCGCGCCGTTGCAACTGCGCAGCGTGTTGCGCGGCGACCTCGACAACATCCTGCTAAAGGCGCTCGAACCGGAGCCGCAGCGCCGTTATCCGTCGGCCGGCGCCCTGGCCGACGACATCGAGCGCTTCCTCGACCATCGCCCGGTCAGCGCGCATCCACCGTCGCGCCTGTACCGGGCGCAAAAATTCGTCCAGCGCCACCGCGGCGGCGTGCTGACCGCTGCGCTATTCCTCGTCGGCATTTTCGCCGCGCTTGCGGTGGCGCTGTGGCAGGCGAACGTCGCGCGCCACGAAGCCGTGCGCGCGAACACCGTGCGCGATTTCATCGTCACGGTATTCGACGCGGCACGCGCGCATCTGCCACGCGAGCAGCGGCCGACTCCCGAGGCACTGGTCGAACAGGCGCAGCGGCAGCTTGCCGCGGCGACCAATCTCGACACCGCGACAAGGGGCGACGTGCTGCGCACGCTGGGCGAAGTCAATTTGTCGCTGTCGAATTTCGCCCGCGCCGAGGCGATGTTCGCTGAAGCCCGCGATCTGGCAACCGCGCGCGGCGATTCCACTGCCGCCGACAGCGCGCGCGTGTTGCGCGCCGACGCGATCCAGCGCGCCGGACGCAACGCCGAGGCGATGCGAGAACTGTACGCGCAACTCGATGGACTGCGCGGGTCGCCTTCGCCGACATTGTTGCGCGCGTTGAGCGTGCTCGCCGCCGCCGAGCAGGCCACCGGCGCGCCGGACGCGGCGATTGCGCATCGACGCGAAGCGGCCTCCTCTGCGGACCGGATCTACGGCGCCGACAGCGTCGAAGCGCTGGCGAGCGCGCTCGATGTCGGCAATACGCTGGCCGACCTGGAGCATTTTCCGGAGGCCGTCGCCGTTCTGGATCCGCTGCTCGCGCGCTGGCGCGCGACGGACGCCCCGCAGGACGACCGCTACGTTGCCGCGCTAACCAGTCTTGCAAAGGCGAGCGACGGTATTGGCGACAAGCCGGGCAGCGAAGCGCATTACCGCGAACTGCTCGCGCTGAAGCGGCGCATCTACAGCGCCCCGCACGACGCAATAGCCGGGGCGCTGCGCGATCTGGCCACGATCGTGCTGCGCGCCGAAAAATACGCCGAAGCCGAATCGCTGCTCAACGAGGCGCTGGCGATGCAGCGCCAGGTGTTCGGCGAAGATCACCGCGAAGTCGCCGTGAGCTACGATGCGCTCGGCGAGATCATGGTTGCGCAGCGACGCTTCCCCGAGGCGGACGCCGCCTATCGCGCGGCGCTTGCGGTCTGCGAGCGCGCGCGCATCAGCGAGGAAGTCTGTCCGCGCGCGCGCAACAACCTGGGCATGTCCTTCTATCGCCAGGACCGGCTCGACGAGGCCAAGCGCGAGATGACGCAGGCACTGGCCGAACGGCGCGCGTTGCTGGGCAACGACCACCCAACCGTTGCCTATTCTCTGGCGACGCTGTCCAACGTCGCGGTCAAGCAGGACGACGGCGCGGAAGCGGTGCGTCTTTCAGTGGAAGCACTGGCCATACTCGATCGCAGTGGCCGTGGCGCTTCGCGCGAGGCGGTGTTGATCCGCAACGGCTATGCCGCGGCGCTGTTCCGCGCGGGCCGGAATGCCGAAGCCCTGCCCGAGATCGATCGCACGATCAGCGACTGGCAGCGCGTGGCGCCGGACGGCAAGCTAAGGCACGTGGTGATGCTGGTGCAGAAGGCACAGATCCAGCAGGAACTCAAGCGCGAGGACGAAGCACGCAAGACTGCCGATGAAGCCATTGCCCTGAACGTGCCGTCCGCGGAGTTGCCGCCAAGGACGAAGTTGTTGCTGCGTGAACTCAGCCGGCGCACGGATATTTATCCGGAGGTGGCGGGCGCCGGCACGCCCTGACAGTCGCCCCGCGGTGTTCGATATCGCGGTTTCCGCAGGTATGGGATCGATCGACAATATCCAAAACGCCGCGTCCCCGGTCAATTCACGATGCACACGCGACCACGGCCACGGGCTACAATCGGGCCAGGAGGCCATGCCATGGAGCCGACGCCGAACTCGCCAGCTGATGCCGCCGGACAGCCTGCCGACGCGCTGTTCGGAGAGGTCTACGCGCGCCTGAAGGCCATGGCGGCGCGCCAGCTGGCACTCACGCCGAAAGGCGGCACGCTGGAAACGACCGCGCTCGTGCACGAGCTTTATCTGCGCATGAACTCCAACCGCGAGTTGCAGTTCGGCCACCGCGCGCAATTCTTCGCCTACGCCGCGCGCGCGATGCGCCATCTGCTTGCCGATCGCGCGCGCGATCGCCTGCGCCAGCGCGCCGGCGGCGACTGGCAGCGCACCACGATGACCGGATCGGATCAGCAGCTGGCGATCGACAGCGCCGAACAGGCGCTTGCGCTCGACGCCGCTCTGCAGCGTCTGGAACAATCCGATGCGCGCGCCGCGCAGGTGTTGGAGCTGCACTACTTCGCCGGCCTGACTGCCGAACAGATCGCCGAGACGCTCGGCGTGGCGCGCAGCACGGTCGACCGCGACGGGCGATTCGCGCGCGCATTCCTAAAGGCCGAAGTGTCGGCGTGACGCATTGCGCCGCCTGAAAGCGTTATCCGCTGTGACGAAGTTCAGGGGCACGCATGCAGACATCGCAGTCATTGCGCGACTTGTTCGAAGCGGCGATCGAACTGGCGCCGGCCGCGCGTGCCCATTTCCTCGATCAGCGCTGCGCCGACCCGTTGCTGCGCGCCCGGGTCGAACGGCTGTTGCACGCCGACGCCGATGCGACGGCGCTGTTTTCCGGCGGCGCACGCGCCGCGGCGCTCGCGATCGGTGATGCCGAGCTTGCCGATGCGCTGCCGCCGGGCAGTCGCATCGGCCCGTTCGAGCTGATCGCCGTGCTCGGCGAGGGCGGCTCGTCGACCGTGTTCCGGGCGCGGCGCGAGTTGCAGGGCGTGCGCCAGGACGTCGCGCTGAAGGTCCTGCGCCGCGGCCTGTATTCGCCGGACGCGCAGCGCCAGTTCCGGCGCGAACGCCAGGCCTTGGCGCAACTGCAGCATCCCGGCATTGCGCGCCTGATCGAGGGCGGCGTTACCGACAACGGCCTCGCCTATATCGCGCTCGATCTGGTCGAAGGCAGGCCGATCACCGACTATGCGCGCGAACTTCGGCTCGACCTGCCCGCGCGCCTCGGCTTGTTCCTGCAGGTCTGCCGCGCGGTTGAAGCGGCGCATCGCGCGCTGATCGTGCACCGTGACCTGAAGCCGTCGAACGTGCTGGTGACCGGCGATGGCCAAGTCAAACTGCTCGACTTCGGCATTGCCAAGCTCCTCGACCGAAACGACGAGACCCAGACCCGGCTCCCGGCGTTCACGCCAGCGTACGCGGCACCGGAGCAGCGCGGCGATGGGTTGATCACGACCGCGACCGACGTCTACGCGCTCGGCATCCTGCTCGGCGAACTCGTCACCGGCCAGCGGCTGACCGGCCAGACGGGTCGAACACCTTCGTCGCAGATCACCGGAGGTGAGGCGCCCGGCGCACTGCCAGCGCCTGCCCCGATCACGCGCCGCGCGCTGCGTGGCGACATCGACAATATCGTGCTGAAGGCGATCGAAGCGGAGCCCGAGCGGCGCTACGCGTCGGCCGGCGCATTCGCCGACGACATCGTCCGCATGCTCGACGGCCGGCCGGTTGCGGCGCATCCGCCGTCGCGCGTCTATCGCACGCGGAAATTCGTCCAGCGCCATCGTGGCGGCGTGGCGGCGACGGTCCTGTTCCTGCTCGCCCTGATGACGGCCTTCGGCATTGCAATCTGGCAGGCGAAAGTCGCGCGCGAAGCGGCGCGGACCGCCGAGCGCGAAGCGACGCGCGCGAACGCAACGAAGGAGTTCCTCATTCGCGTTTTCCGCGCCAGCGATCCGCGCATCGCGCAGGACAAGCCGCGCGGCGAAATCACCGCCAAGGAACTGCTCGACCTCAACGCGCCGCGCATCGACAAAGACTTCGCCAGTGATCCCGATACGCAGATCGAGCTGCTCGGCATGACTGCATCGATCTACCGGGCTTTCGACGATCAGGAACGTTATCAGGCGCTACATCGGCAGCAAGTCGATCTTGCGCGCAAACGATATGGCGACATGAATCCGATCGTCATCGCCGCCCGCATCGACGACGCCAGCGATGCGAGCAATCGCAACGACTTCAAGCAGGCGCTGCTGTTGCTCGACCAAGTCGATCCCCTGCTGCACCGTGGCGGTTTGGACGACACGGAGTTGCGCGCGCACTGGTGGTACGTGCGCGCTGACGCGCTCAGCGCGGATTTCGCCACGCAGGCCGAGCACGTCGCGGCCCTGCACAACGCGATAGACCTCTACGCCAGGATCGCGCCGGACGGCAACGGCTACGTCGACGCGCTCAACGCGATGGGCAACGAACTGAGCGGCCAGATGAACGACGTCGAAGGGGCGAAGTACTTCGCACGCGCGATCGAGATTGCCGAGCGCGCACCCGATCGCGACGATGCCGGCCTGCAGCCGCTGTACGGCAATCTCGCCGGTGCCCTGCTCTACCAGGGAGACTTCGACGGCGCCGAGAAGGCCTATGCAAAGGTTGTCGAACTCGCGCGCCAGACCACCGGTGAACATCATCACCGCTATTGGGTGCCGGCGGCGAACTACGCCGCGGCCGTGCACCAGCGCGGCGATCGCGAGCGCGCGCTGAAGATGTTCGGCGACCTGCTGCCGCTGCTGCCTGACAAGCCGGAACCGCAACAGGCATACGATGCGGCATTTGTGCGCGAGATGTACGCGCGCTGCCTGGTCAATGAAGGCCGCGCGCAACTGGCGATCCCGCAACTGGAAGCCGTGCAGCGCCAATACATGCAGGCGCAGCTGTACGAGTTCGACCTGCGCCGCGTGAACCTGATTCTTGGCGACGCTTACGACCAGGCCGGTCGCGCGGATGATGCACGGCGAACGCTCAAGGCGTTGCTCGACGAATGGGGTGCGAAAGGCGCGCCGGATTTCTACCCCCTGCTGAGCACGCGCGAGCGCTGGGGCCGATACCTGCTCGGCCAAGGCGACCTTGCCGGCGCCGAGGAGCAATTCAACGAAGTGATTGCGCAGGCGCACGGCCGCAAGTTGACGCCGATCGCTCTGGCGCACGGGGGACTGGCAAGGCTCGCGCTCGCACGCGGCGATCTCGCAACCGCCGGCGCCGAAAGCGCCACGGCTGTCGACATGTTCGAGCACGTCGACGGCTTCCGCAACGTGCGCACCGGCCCGTACTTGTGGCTGGTCCGTGCCGAAGCGTTGCGGCGCTCCGGCGAGCGCGCCAGCGCGCGCAACTGGGCGCAGCGCGCGCTCGATTCCAGCCACCGCTACGACGATCCATCGGCGGCGTCGATCCGCGCCGCCGAAGCGGCCGTGCAGGCCACGACCAGCACCTGAGCGCCTCGACGCCGCGCCCGCGCGGCAATGAAGCAAACCGCAGCCATTCGGCGTTCACCGACGTTGCCGACCTTCCGGCAATACGGGGGAACGAGCATGCATTACTCCCTGCTTGGATTCAATTCGACAGCGAACCGCCCTCTTCGAACCACATCCAGCCATGTCGGCTTCGCACTTGTCGTGGTCCTGCTCGTCAGCGCGCTGTGGCAAGCGCCTGCTCGCGCATTCTGCGACGCGATTCATCCGGTGCCGGAGTTCTATGTGGGCGACACGAACCCAGCCAGTCCGACCTACGATGCGGCGTGTACGCACAACGATATCCAGTCGGCGATCACTGCGGCGACTTGCAGTTACGGCACCAAGATCTTCATCACCCACGAACACCTGTACGCCAACCAGCACCTGATGATCGACACCAAGAACGTCACGCTGATCGGCCGCGCCGACGGCGACAGCTGCGGCCCGGCCCCGATTGTCTACTGCAATCCGGCCTGTCCGCCGCCGATCATCCCGCTCGCGACGATCGGCGGCAGCGGCGGCGGCAGCGTGATCACGATCGGCGGTGCGAGCACCGTGACGCTGCAGTACCTCGACGTCCGCGACGGCGACAACACCGGCGGTGGCAGTGGTGGCGGCATCTATTTCGGCGGTCATGGTTCGCTGACGCTGCTGACCAGCACGATCGAGCACAACCACGCATCCTATGGCGGTGGCATCGACGTCACACCCTCGGGCGGCAGCGCGACTCTGACGCTCGGCGCCAACGCGATGGTCACGTTCAACGTCGCCGACGTGTCCGGCGGCGGTGTTCGCCTGGAAGGCAGCTCGAACCTGGTCGCCAACGAGGACCGCACGCTGATCGGCTACAACAAGGCAACCAGTTCCTTCGGCGGCGGCCTCGAAGTCATCGGGCCGGCGCGCGCCGACATCGGTTCGCCGGGGCTCGCTCTCGACGGCGTCATCTATGCGAACCAGGCGCAATACGGCGGCGGCATCGCGGTGTTCGGCGGCCCGAACAAGGCGAAGGGTTACGTCAATCTCTACACGACCGACCCGCGGCGGCCGGTAACGGTCAGCGGCAACTCCGCGGATCAGCACGGCGGCGCCGTGTACGCGCGCGGCGACCCGTCGGATCCCGATGGTGAGGCGGATTTCTGCGCGGCGAACGCCCGCATCGTCGACAACGCGGCTCTCGACGGCGCGGCGCTGTACCTCGATTACTACCAAGACAACAATGCCTTCTCCAACGGCTATTTCAACCGTGCCGTCTGCGGCGGCCCGGCCGGCATCGCCTGCGCGCGCGGGATCGCGTGCAATGAAATTGCCGGCAACGAGTCGCGCGACCCCTCGACCAATACGCTGGCCGGCGGCGGCGCGATCGTGTCCTTCGGCACGTTCGATGCCGACCGCGTCGCCTTGCACGACAACAACGTCGGAACGCTGATCTTCTCATACGGGTACAGCGGGTCGAGGAAGCTGAGCAACTGCCTGATCACGCACAATCTGCTGAGCTACGACATATTCTTTCGTCGCGGCGGCAGCGGAGCTTCCGTCAACCAGTGCACGATTGCCGACAACAGCGTCGGCGGCAAGGTGTTCGCCGAGCAGTATCCGGACATCTCGGATACCCCGGTCCTGACCAACTCGATCGTGTTCCAGCCCGGCACGCCGGGTGGACGGATCCCCCAGGTGCACTACACGCTCGTCGACCATTACTATGGGGGCGACCTGACCGTGGAAACTGTCGTCTTCCCCGGCTTTGTCGATCCGGCCAATGGCGACTATCACCTGCGGATCATCTCGAAAGCCGTCGACTACGCCGGCGGAATCGGCTCGCATGAACCGGATCTCGACGGCAACCCGCACGAGATCGATTTGCCGACCGTCGCCGACACATTCGGGCCGCGCGACGTCGGCGCCTACGAACGACAGTCGCCGTACGCCTGCGACAACAGCGGCGATTACCTGTTCTGCAGCAGTTTCGAATAGAAATGGTCCAGACTTGATAGCGCCCATGCGTCCAACGGGCTCCGATTGGACTCTTCACTTCGATTCACGCGATCGTGCACAACAGGCCGGCCGCGGCGACGATGCTCCGTGCGCTCAACTATTCGATATTCTGCAACCGCTTCGATCACTGAGCCGTCGTCGGTTGACCTACGCTGCCCGGCCCGTCGGCTGCGTCATGCCGGCGTGTGAAGCAAACGACGGCGAAACGGCGTTCACCTAAGGCATGGCCGGCTCGCGGCCTGATCGGGGACGTCCATGTCGACACGTCTGCTTTGGGCCCTGTCGTTTGTGGCAATTTCCACATTGACCACCGGCCGCGCCGCTGTGTTCTGCAACCCTGCCGTCGCACACTACATTTTTGTCGGCAATACGGCGACTGACGCCAAGTGCGACTTCGATTCGATCCAGCCCGCGATCGAAGCCGTGGTGTGCCCGTTCACGACGGTCGTGGTCACCGATCAGCACAGCTATTCGGCTCAGGCTCTGACAATCGCGAACAAGCAGTTGGCGATCGTCGGCGCACAGGGCGCCTGCAGCACCAGCGGACTGCAGCTCTGCGACCCGGTCATCGGCTGCAATGGTCCGCCGCCGCCGAAGATCGTGCTCGACGGCGCCATTCCGGTCGGAACTATCGGGATTATCGGGCAGAGCGTGATCACGATCAGCGGCAACAGTGACGTTACCCTGACGAACCTGGAAATCGAGGGCGGCACCGCCTTCGAGTTAGGCGGCGGAGTGTCGTTTTCAGGCTCCGGGACGCTGGCTCTGAGCAATCTGTTCGTCCATGACAATGTCGCCAAGACCGGCGGCGGCATCGGCTTCCTCGGCAGCGGCACGCTGACCATCGCAGAGACGACGATCTCGACCAACCAGGCAATTCCGCAGGATCCCTGGCCCGACAACACCGATGGATTTGGTGGCGGAGTGTTTGCAGGTTCCGACGGCGGCCATGTCGAGGTGATCCTCGGCAACGACACCGCGATCCGTTACAACACCGCGAACGACGGCGCCGGTCTTGAACTCGACGAGGATGCACATGTCGTGATGACTGCCGCCCATTCAGAGATCCATACCAACACGGCAGCATGGAACGGGGGTGGACTGCGCCTGCACCATGGCGCCAGCGCGGACATTGGTTCGGCGGGCGTCGGCGGCGCGGTCATCAGCGACAACACCGCGAACTTCGGGGGCGGAATCGCTGTCGACACAGAGCTCTTCGACATCAACGGTACGCTGCTGCGCCTGTTCACGACGGATGCCGGAAACCCCGTCTCCATCGACCGGAACCACGCGACCGGATACGGCGGTGCCTTGTCGACAACCTATAAAGGTTTTTCGATTCCGATTGCAGAGAACCCCGCCGGCACGACAACAGTCGCATCTCCATTCGTGTGTCTCTTCGACTTCCGCATGCGCCAGAATGACGCTGCGCTGGAAGGCTCAGCCTTGGCGATCGACGCGGGCACGCTGTACATCAACACCGATCCCGACGGGGTGTGCGGGATGGCGTCGCTTCCCGCGCTCGGCGCGGTTGCCTGCGCTTTCGGAACAAACTGCAACGAAATATCGGCAAATTCCAGTCCAGGCCTGGGCGCCTCGACGCTCTGGACGGACAAGGATATTGCGTTACAGGCGACACGCTTCTCCATGATCGGCAATTCGGGTGAGTACGCGATCGCGGCCGGTGGGTCGCCAACACTGACCAACTGCCTGATCGCCGAGAACCAGACGTCAAACGAATTGATCAGCTTCGTGGCCGCGCAGGCGAAGCTGGACAACTGCACGATTGCCAACAACACGATTGGCGGGGATTCGGTCTTCGCGACGGCCGGCAGCGACTTGGTGCTGAGCGACAGCATCGTCTCGCAGCCGCAGCGCTACAGCTGGCATACCTATCCCTACGGCAGCTTCCCCTACCAAGTGATATCCGTGCTGCATCCGAGTTATCTGCTGGCGTCGGACCTTTCGACCCTGCCCACCGATCCGACACTGGCGACCGGCGATCCGCTCTTCGTCGACAGCGCAAATCACGACTACCACCTGCAGCCGAACTCGCCGGCAATCGATTTCGCGCCGGCCAGTGCAAATGGCAGCGTGGACTTCGATCGCCAGCCACGCACCGCCGACCTTGCCAACGTCGCCAACCACTTCGGACCGCGCGACCTGGGCGCTTACGAGTACCAGATCGGCGGTGTCGGCGATCGCATCTTCCTCGGCACGTTCGACTGAGCCGCGCCACGGAAAAACCGCCGGCGCCGGGAGCCGGCGGGCGACCTCCGCGGTCAGCGGTTGCCGCTCATCTTCAACGTCACGCGGGAATATGTCTCGGACGCTGCAGCAGCGTCGACGATCCTTCGCTTCGCTACGCTGCTCTTGAAGAAGTCTGAACAGAGCTGACCACCGAATCCGTGCATGGCGCAAAGTTGCGCCATGCGGCGTTCATTGCACACGCAGGGGTTCACGGACCGGTTGACGTCAAGCGCGTCGCGGGTCCCGGCGCGACGAACCTCGCGCCCAGGGAGAAGGGTAATGAAACTGCAGCAACAATCCATGGCGCGCACAGCCGCGCTGAGCCTCACGCTTTCGTTCGCAGCCGGAACTGTCGGCGCCAGCTCGTCCGACGCCGATGCGCTGACCGCAGCCGACGCAACCGGCATGATCAGGACGTACATCGCCGGCGGCAATCTTGATACGGGCAATCCGTTTTTCCAGGCCCTTGGCACGAACGGGCGTTCATGCTTCACCTGCCATCGCCCGGAAACCGCATGGTCGGTCACTCCGGCAAGCCTGCAGGCGCGATTCAACGCCACGGGCGGCACCGACCCGGTGTTCCGCACCAATGACGGTTCCAATTCGCCACTGGCCGACGTGTCCACGCCCGACGCGCGCAAGCGCGCCTACAGCATGCTGCTGAACAAGGCCGTGATCCGCATCGGCTTGCCGATTCCCGCAAACGCCGAATTCAACCTCGACAGCGTCGATGATCCGTACGGTTTCGCCAGCGCAGGCGAACTGTCGCTGTTCCGCCGACCGTTGCCGTCGACGAATCTGCGCTTCCTCACGACCGTCATGGCGGACGGTCGCGAAACCCACGCGCCATTCAAGCCGCCCATGGACGCCGGCGCCGACATGTCCGATCTTGTCGCCAGCTTCAAGGGCCAAGCGATCAACGCAACGCTGGGGCACGCGCAGGGTGCCGTCGCGCCGAGCGATGCGCAGGTACAGCAGATCGTCGATTTCGAGATGGGACTGACGACCACGCAGTGGCAAGACAACAACGCCGGCTATCTGAGCGGCGACGATGCGATCGGCGGCCCGCACATGCTGGCAAACCAGGATTTCCATGTCGGCATCAACGACGTGCTTGGTGCCGATCCAACGTTGGCGAGCTTCAATTCGTCCGCGATGACCTTGTTCGAAGGCTGGCTGCCGCAGCGCGGAAATTCCGGCGGCACGGCGCGCAGCGCGATCGCGCGCGGCGAGCAGTTGTTCAATACGAAGCCGATCTCGATCACCGGCGTCGGCGGCCTCAACGATGCGCTCGGTCTGCCGGTCATCGCCGGAACCTGCACGACCTGTCACGACGCACCGAACATCGGCAACCATTCGGTCGCGCTTCCGATCAACATCGGCACGGCGGACGCGAGCCTGCGAACGCCGGACATGCCTTTGTATACTTTGCGCAACAAGGCGACCCGCGCCCTGGTGCAGACGACCGATCCGGGCCGGGCACTGATCACCGGCAAGTGGGCCGACATCGGCAAGGTCAAGGGACCGGTGCTGCGCGGACTCGCGGCGCGCGCGCCCTACTTCCACAACGGCATGGCGGCATCGCTCGACGCGGCGATCGACTTCTACGATACGCGCTTCAATATCGGTTTCACCGTACAGGAAAAACGCGACCTGGTTGCCTTTCTCAATGCGCTGTAGCACGCCGGGGCACCGGTCGAGACCGGGACCCTGCGCCGCAAAGAAGTCGCAGCCCGCGGCGTCGCCGGCGGGCTGCGTTGCCGGCCGGGGTTATCGACCACGGGCGATTGACGGACCGAGTTCGATGCGAGGCAGAAGTCTTTGAGCTAGACTCCCACGCAAGGGGGGCTAGTGGTGAACACGATTTCGCCGGAGACTTCTGGGCTGGAGCCAGCGGCCACGCCGCAAGGCGTCGACGCGCTCTTCGACAGCGTATACCAGCGCCTGAAGAACATGGCCAGCCGGCAGCTTGGCGGACATGCCCGCGATACGCTCGATACGACGGCACTGGTGCACGAACTGTACCTGCGCGTCGGCTCGCAGCGTGATCTGGCGTTTTCGCACCCGGGCCAATTCTTCGCCTATGCAGCACGCGCCATGCGCAACCTGCTGATCAATCGCGCGCGCGATCGCCTGAGCCTGCGCGCCGGCGGCGACTGGCTGCGCATCACGTTGACCAATGGTGACGAGCGGCTTGCACTCGATACGGCCGAGCATGTGATGAACCTGGAACGTGCGCTGGAACGGCTCGAGCAGACGGATGCGCGCGCAGCTCGCGTTGTCGAGTTGCGCTATTTCGCCGGATTGTCATTGGAGCAGGTGGCCGAAAGCCTCCAGGTTGCGCGGCGAACGGTCGACCGCGACTGGGTTTTTGCCCGCGCGTTTCTCAAGGTGGAGTTCGGCGCACCGGATTGATGCCAGTGTCGCAAACCGTCGCGGCGCCGTGTTGAAGTCAGCGTGGGTTTCACAGGGGACGACATGCAACCCGAAGCACCCTCGCTGCGAAGCCTGTTCGATGCAGCGCGCGATCTCGACGGAGAGGCACGAGCGCAACTGCTCTCCGGACTGGACAGCGCGCAGCGCATCCATGTCGAACGCCTGCTGGCGGCTGCCGCCACCGATACTGGCCAAGGTGAGCTGTACGTCGACGCCGCAGCACTGATCGGCGCACTCGACGAACCCCCGCCGCCATCGATGCCGGTATCGGGCCAACAGGTCGGGCCTTGGCGACTGATCGCGCTGATCGGCGAAGGTGGATCTTCGACCGTGTTCCGCGCCGCGCGCGAACACGCCGGCGTACGCCAGGAAGCCGCCCTGAAACTGCTGCGGCGCGGCCTGTACACGCTCGAGGCACAGCGCGCATTCCGGCGCGAACGCCAGGCCCTGTCCCAGCTGAGCCATCCGGACATCGCCAGCCTGATCGAGGGCGGCGTCACCGAAACCGGCCTGGCCTATATCGTCCTGGAATTCGTCGACGGCATATCGATCACCGAGTATGCGCGCACCGGCACGCTCGACCTGCGCGCGCGCTTGCTCCTGTTCCTGCGCGTGTGCCGCGCGGTCGATGCCGCGCATCGCGCGCTGATCGTGCATCGCGATCTGAAACCGTCAAACGTACTTGTCACTGGTGAAGGCCACGTCAAGCTGCTCGACTTTGGTATCGCCAAGCTGCTCGATGCGGACGATGACACGCAGACGCATCTGCCGGCATTCACGCCAGCCTATGCGGCGCCGGAGCAGCGTACCGGCGCGCTGATCACGACCGCCACCGACGTCTATGCGCTCGGCGTTCTGCTCGGCGAACTCGTCACCGGCCAGCGACTCAACGATGGCAGCGGGCGCACGCCGTCCGGCCGGATCGACGAGCACAGCTATCCGGGCGTGCTGCCGGCGACGCCACGGATCACGCGCAAGTTGTTGCGCGGAGACCTCGACAACATTCTGCTGAAGGCCATCGCCCAGGAACCCGAGCGGCGCTATTCCTCGGCCGGCGCTATGGCCGACGACATCGAGCGGTTGCTCGATGGACGACCGGTCATTGCGCATCCGCCGTCGCGCTGGTATCGAGCGCGCAAGTTCGTGCAGCGGCACCGCGGCGGCGTCGCGATCACCGCGCTGTTCCTCATCTCGGTCCTCGCCTCGCTCGGACTGGCGCTGTGGGAAGCCGATGTCGCGCGGCGCGAAGCCGATCGCGCTGGCGAAATCCAGGCATTCATCGAGAACATGTTCGATCCGCTGGAATACAACATCGCCGAAGACAAGCCGCTGACCGTACAGGACGCATTTCAGCAAGGTTTCGAGCGCGCCATGCAGGCGTTTCCGAACGACCTCAGGCTGCGCGCCGACCTCACCGCGCTGTTCGCCCGCATCACCTCGCAGATTGGCGACGTCACTGCGAGCCTTAGCCTGCTGGAACGCGCCTACCGTTTCAACGAGCAGGCCTACGGCGCGGATGACGAGCGTACGCTGAACGCACGCAACACCTTTGCAACGTCGCTGAACCGGGCCGGCAAGCCGACCGAAGCCGCAGCGCACCTTCAAGCCATCCTGGAGACCATGGCGCGCCGCGGGATTCACAGCAGCATACGCGGCTCGGCGCTCAACAATCTGGCATTTGCGCGCACCCGGCTGGGCGCGCCGGAAAAGGAACTGATCCCGATTTCGAAGGAAGCGCTCGACGAATACGAGCGCGATCCGGCAACGCGGCCACGCGAACTGGCGGAGGCGTACAGCCATCTCGGCGTCATCCATCACAACATGAACGACTACGAGCAGGCTCTGGCCTGGTATCAAAAGGCCTCCGATCTCGACAGCAAACCAAGCGAGGAAAATTTCAGCTTTGCCGGCGACCTGCTGCGCATCGGCGCCACGCATTACTGGATGGGGCACTGGCGCGAAGCGCTTGTCGAGCACAAGCGAGCCCTGGACATGTTCGATCGCTTTCGGCCGAAGGGACACCCGAATCGCATCGCGTTGCTGGCGTACCTATGCGATGAAACTGTCGCCCTCGAAGAGCGCGAGTCGGCGCAGGCCTACTGCGGCGAGGTGCTGACGGTGGCGCAGGACAAGTTCGGCACGAATCATCAGCAATTCGCCATTGCCTTGATTCGCAATGTTTCGGCGCAACTGCTGCTGGGCAAGATCGACAACATGACCAGCGATCTGGCCCGCGCGCGTGAGATTCTTGCCCACGCCGACGGCGACCAGAGCCGGATCATCAAGGGCGCGAATCTGGTTGAGGCAAGCGTCGCGTACGCCCGGCATGACTATGCCGCAACGCGCGAACTCCTGCATACGCTGATCGGGCCGACTGAGAGCGCCAACCAGCGTGCCCCGCGCGCATTCGCCTGGTTCGCACTTGCCTGCACCAAGGCGCCTGGCGAAGGTTGCGCCACGGATATGGTCACTCAGGCTGAAAGCGTCCTCGCCGATGCGCGCTTTCTCCACCACCCTTACCAGCTTCCCGCACGCATCGCGTTGGCCGAGATCGACATCGCATCTGACAGGCCGAAAACAGCGATCGAACGCATAGAAGCGGGGATTCGGATCGCGACGCCCGAGATCGGCGCGCAGCACGCCTGGCTGGGCGAGGGACACATGCTCTTGGCGGCCGCCTATGCGGCCGCAGGCGATTCGCTGCGCGCACAACAGGAGCGCACGCAGGCGGATTCAATCATTGCGATGCAACCGGACGGCCACCCGCTGCGCATGTGGGCGGCGCAAAGGTAATGAACGATGTGCTGGGCGCGAACGCGTCGCAAACCGTCTGGAAACGGTGTTGAAGTAGGCGATGGACCTGTCTTTGGGGAAAGCACATGCAGGCTGGCGGACCTTCACTGCGGGACCTGTTCGAACGCGCTCGTGACCTTCACGGTGGCGAACGCGACCGGTTTCTTGCGGACCTCGAAGCAACGCGACGCGCGCATGTCGAACGCCTGCTCGCGGCCGCCGACACCGAGAGCGGCGACGGCGCGCTGAACGTCGATCCGGCCGCGCTGGTCGCTGCGCTCGACGAACCACCGACGCCGCCGTTGCCGGTCTCGGGCCAGCAGGTCGGGCCGTGGCAACTGATCGCGCTGATCGGCGAAGGCGGCTCCTCGACCGTGTTCCGCGCGATGCGCGAACACGCGGGAGTGCGCCAGGAAGCCGCGCTGAAGCTGCTTCGACGCGGCTTGTACACGACTGAAGCGCAGCGCGCCTTTCGCCATGAACGTCAAGCCCTGTCCCAGCTGAGCCATCCGGATATCGCCAGCCTGATCGAGGGCGGCGTCACCGAAAACGGCCTGGCTTACATCGTCCTCGAACTGGTCGATGGCGTGCCGATCACCGAGCACGCGCGTGCCCGCACGCTCAACGTGCGTGCGCGCCTGCTGTTGTTCCTGCGTGTGTGCCGCGCGGTCGAGGCAGCACACCGCGCGCTGATCGTGCATCGCGATCTCAAGCCGTCCAACGTACTGGTTACGGCCGAAGGCCACGTCAAGCTGCTCGACTTCGGCATCGCCAAGCTGCTCGATGCGGATGACGAGACGCAGACCAAACTGCCGGCATTCACGGCCGCCTACGCGGCGCCCGAGCAGCGCAGCGGCGCGCTGATCACGACCGCGACCGATGTCTATGCCTTGGGCATCCTGCTCGGCGAGATGATGACCGGGCAGCGCCTGGGAACCGGCGGCAGCCGCACACCGTCGGGTCGCGTCGACGACAACTGCGAAGCGGGGGTGCTTCCGGCGACGGCGAAAATCACGCGCAAGCAACTGCGGGGGGACCTGGACAACATCGTGCTCAAGGCGATCGCCGAGGAACCCGGACGCCGCTATGCCTCGGCCGGCGCGCTGGCTGACGAGATCGAGCGCCTGCTAGACGGCCGCCCGGTCGTCGCCCACCCACCCTCGCGCTGGTATCGCACCCGCAAGTTCGTGCAGCGCCACCGAGGTGCCGTCGTCATCACCGCGCTGTTCATGATCGCGATTTTCAGCGCGCTTGGCCTGGCGCTTTGGCAAGCAAATGTCGCGCGCAACGAAGCGCAGCGCGCGAACGCGGTACGCGATTTCGTCGAACACATATTCGACCCAGTGCGCGAGGGTGTCGCCGAAGGCAAGACTCCAAGTATTCGCGATCTGGTCGCGAGCAGCATCGAACGCCTCGGCAAGAATACCGCGCTGCCACCGGCAGCACGCGTCGATCTCAGTCTGATGTTCTCGACTGTCACCGATGCCGTGGGCGATCGTCCCGGCGCACGTCACCTGGCAGACGCCGCCAACGAACTTGCGGCCGCGACCCTGGACCGCCTCGATCCGCTCGCCATCCAGGCACTGACCAAGCACGGATCACTGGCCGCGCGCAGCGCCGACTATGCTATCGGCGAACCGGCACTGCGCGAAGCAGAGAGACGCCTGAGCGCAAGCGGAGCACGTGGCGTACAGGTGGCAAACGTGCTCGACACACTGGCGATGATCGAATTCGACAGCGGAAACGCACAAGCTTCGCTCGTTCTCGAGCAGCGTGCACTCGACGAACGCCTGCGCGAGTTCGGGCCGGAGTCTCGCGAGGCCGCAAACGGCTACAACAACCTGGGCTATGGCCTCGAAGGTGTCGGCCGCTTCGACGATGCGGCAGCCGCCTACCAGCGCTGCTACGAACTGGACGCCAGGTATCGCGACCCGGAGAGCTATCCGGTCCTGATGACATTGTCGAATTGGGCATCGACTCTGCTGCGCGCAGGCCACGTCAGGAAAGCCCGCGAGCTGCTCGCGCAGGCGAATGTCAGTCTCGACAAGCTCGGTGGCAAACCGCGCTACTCGCACCTGATCAGTGCCGGAAAACTATGCCAGGCCGATACGCTGCTGTACGACATGGCGGCGGCCGAGCGCGATTGCGCGCACATGTTCGAACTCGTGTCGCACTCGGATAGTGGAAACGATTCGGTCACCGCGGACATTTGGCGGATGGAAGCGGCTCGCGCGCTTGACAGCGGGCACCTGGCCGAAGCGAGGGCCGCGGCCGAAAAAGCCCTGGCGCTGTACGGCGACGTCAAGGAAAATCGTGAGCGGCGCGACATCATGCTGCACAAGCGCGCGGAGATCGAATGGCTGGCCAGCGACGCGGATTCTGCCCGCGACGACGCCCTTGCCGCGCGCGCCACGTTCCTCAAATCCGCGGACATTGCCATTGCGTTTTCGTTCGACGCAATCCCCGTTCTCGCCTGCGCGCGTGCGCCTGCACCTTCGTGTCCGGCCGGTCTCGAGGCCACGTTCGCGGCGAACATGGAGACGAACGCGGCCAATCCGAATCCGCGCATGCTGCTGGCGTGGATCGTGCTGGCACGACGTCAGCTTGATCGCGGTGAAGCCGCGCGCGCGCGCATCACGATCGACCGCGGGATCGAGAACACGCGCGCCGAACTCGGTGACGTTCATCCGCTGCTGCGGGCAGCACAGGTCTGGCGCGCTGTAGCCCTCGATGCTGAGGGCAAGTGCGCCGAGGCCGCGCAGGCGCGAGTGCAACTCGCCGGATCGCCGACGGCGGGCGACGCCTTTCCGTGGCTGAGCGAAGCCACGGTGCAGTTGCCGCGCCTGACAAAATGCCCGGCGCCGCCGCTTTCGGAGAGCCACTAGCCCGCGTTGTTGGGCGCGGGCGACTGCCACACGTCTCGCATGACACCGGCCCGGTCGGCTTGGTACTTCCGAAACTCGCGCACGAGTTTGTCGGTACGTTCAATCTGACGAACCGCTGCAGCGATCGCAGTCGCGACCCCATCGGGGACCCGCTGCCGCGGGCACAGGACTCCACCCGTTGAGCTGGCCTGATCGGGCCGCCGTTGCCTCAGGCGCAGCGATGCTGCCCATTCGCGCCATGCTGAGGAGTCGTGCCGAGTTAACTCCGTTGCGTGCAGGCAAGACAGGGTTGGCAGGCCGCACCGCGATGTCGCAGATTCGCAGCAAATGGTGTCTCCTTGATCAGGCAACCCAGGTGGAGACGATCAATGAACCTTGCCGATCTCGCGCGATTCGTGTCGATCATCGCACTCGCGCTTGGGTGCACGACTCGAGCGCTTGCAGCGACGATCACGGTCGGCTTCCCCGCCGGCTTCGGTCAGCCTTGCGACTACGACAGCATCCAGGCCGCGCTCAGTTACGCCAACAGCAATGGGGACGCAGTCAATGAGGTACGCCTTATGTACGCGTCCGGCGTTAACGGCTTTCCGCTCACGGGGCAGAGCAACTCGCTCACGCTCGACGCCGGGAAGGAGGTCACGATCACAGGCGGTTATGGTTCATGCACGCAAGCAGTGGCGGACAGCAACGTAACCGAGATCAAAGGTCTCAATGACCCCCCCACCTTCAGCGGAACGGGGACTGTTCTGAGCATTCATGCTGGCACCGGCAGTACCGTAACGCTTCGCTTGTTGAAAATCTCGAAGGGCGCAACCGCTCTGAACGATTCCGGCGGCGGCATCTATTACGGCGGCGACGGCACGCTCGATATCGCTGATTGCGAAATATTCTCGAATACCGCCGGCTATGGCGGCGGCATCTATGCCGAAGGCACCGGTGGCACGAATGCCAAGCTGCTCATCGGGTCCAATGTCCACGTTTTCAGCAACGGCGCGGTGTACTACGGCGGTGGCGTCCGCATCGCTGGTCTGGAAATGACTATGAGCGGCACCAGCTATATCACGCAAAACGTGGTAGACACAGGCGATGGCGGGGGGCTGGCGATCACCGGCCACGCCGGCAAGCCCGGCAAGGCAACCGTGAGCAGCCTCGGCAATTCGATCAGCAACAACACGGCGAACCGTGGTGGCGGCGTCGCGGTAATGGCCAATGATAGCGAGGGTGAAGGCGCTACGCTGATCTTGCGAAGCAGTCTCGTCGGCAATTTCGCCCACTATCGGGGCGGCGGCATTTTCGCACGCGAAGAGGCCTTGTCGTTTCCGGCGAACTGGGTCGATGCGAACGTGCTCGCCGATACATCGGCGCACATCGACGGCAACGCCGCGCCGGATGGTGCCGCCGTCTATCTCGACTACGCCGAGGAGGTCATGGGCTACAACTTCGGCGCCTCGTTCTCAATGACGACCGGATCGATCGACGGCAATCTCAGCATGGATGACGGCAGCAATTTCACCAACGGAGCCATTCTCGTCGAGAGCGACGGCTCGTTTACTTCCAGCCTGAAGCTGAGCCGCATCACGATGCGCGCCAATCACGGCGGACCGCTGGTCCGCAACGACGACTACGTGGAGATGAAGGACGTGCTGATCGCCGGCAACATTTCGTCGAGCAGCCTCATCGATGGCATCGGCGGCGACGGCTGGACGAAAATTATCGACAGCACGATTGCAACCAACACTGTCGCCGGGTCGTATGCCATCACACAATCGAACGACATGACGCTGCAGCGCGTGATCATCGACCAACCGGGCAAGACCACGCTGCAGCACAGTGGCGGCACGCTGACAGTCGACAACGTCCTGTCGAGCGAGGAGGTCGTAAGTCTCGATGCAGGCGCCGCGGCGTTCGTCGCCCCCCCGCTTTTTGTCGATCCAGCCGACGGCGACTACGAACTGCAAGCCGCTTCACCGGCCGTCGACCGTGCTGCTGCCGACGCCACCGAAGCAGTGGACCTCCTTGGCAGGCCGCGTAACTTCGACCTGCCGTTCAAGGCGAATGTCGGCGGTCCACGCGACCTCGGCGCGCTCGAGCGGCAAGCCGTACCACCCTTGGTCATCGACGGCGACTTCGACAAGGGCGATCTGCACCTGTGGAACCCATACCAGGCCGGGCCGTTGAATCAGTCTGTCTGGGAAGCCAGCGACCACATATCAAATGGTGCGAGCGGCTCGTTGCATGTATACGGGAAGAGTGACAACGTCCCTTTCAAAATTACCGCGGGGTACCAGTGCATCTACCTGCCGGGACCCGGACGCTATCTTCTGAATGGATGGGGCCATCGCGGCACAGCGGTCGGACACGGCGGTGACTCCGCCTCTCTGTACTGGGAATACCGCTATGACGGCTACACGGACTGCATCGGCGGCGGCGCACCGAGCGCCACCGGTACGCTGCTGCTGGGCAACGGTTCGAACTGGAGCCACTCGGTGGCATCGGCAACGATCGATGTGTTCGCGTGGAGCGCGAACAGTTCGATAGCGATCTATCTTGTCGCTCAGGACGGCGATGCGAGCAAGACCATTGATGTCTGGTTCGACGGCATCACGCTCGGTCTCGTGTCGCTCGACGATCTGATCTTCTCCAATGGGTTCAACTAAGCCGCAGCGGAACGCGGACCGCGATGTTCATGTGACTCATACGAACAAGTAGCCGGTCGCGAATCGCACTATCGGGGAGTCCTCATGCGCAAGACACTTTGCAACCCAGTTGACCGCCGCCGCACGGCGCTTGCAGCCTGCATCGCTGCAACGTTTTCCGTCGCGGCGCCTGCTCTAATCGCCGCGAATACCTGGACGGTGACGACCTGCGCCGACAGCGGCGCGGGATCGTTACGCGCTATCGTCGCCACAAGCGCATTGAATGGCGATACTGTCGATCTCAGCCACCTGACAGCGGCAAGCCCCGGTTGCGCGAACGCAGAGTTCCCGCTTTTCCCGGCGACGATCTCCCTGACGACAGGATCGATCAACATCCCGCCGATCGATCTGACGATTCAGGGCCCTGGCCGTGAAAAGCTGATGATCGCGCCTCCGGTCGGCTCCTTTCGCGTCCTCAACCACTACTACGAGTACGGAGTTACATCCGGAACCCTGCACGTCAATGGCATGACGATCAGTCGCGGGTACGTGCTCGGCGGATTCGCAAGCTACCCCAAGGGCGGATGCATCTACTCTTCCGGCAGCGTGATTATGGATGACGTCACCCTGACTGGATGTACGGCAACGGCACAGTATGCGAGCACCACTTCCGGCGGCGCGCTTTTCGCGAAAGGCGCAGTCACCATCACCGCCAGCACGCTGAGCAAGAATCTGGTCAGCACAACCACGGGAGGCAACGCCTACGGCGGCGCAATCTATGCGGGCGCCGGCGTCACCATCACGAATAGCCTGATCACGCAAAACCACGCTTCGGCGAATGTCGCCGGCATGCCCAATATTGGCAAATCCTACGGCGGCGCCATCGCCGCGAAGTCGGTGACCATCGTCAACTCGAGCGTTACCCAGAACCTGGCTGACGCCTTCGCCTATGTCGATTGCAAAAAATACGACTTGAGCTACGTCTGCTCCTCCGCCAGTGGCGGCGGCATCTTCGCGCGCAACACCGTCACGCTCTCGACGACAGATGAATCGGGCAATTCGGCGATCGTGAACGGGACCTACGGGACCGCCTTTGGCGGCGGTGTGCTTGCACAGGGCCTGTTCTCGGCGACCGGCAGCAGCATCATCTACAATCTGGCGTCGTCACCGAAGTTTCCGGTCAAGCAAAACAAGTACGGTATTCCCGCGCTGCTTTTGCTTAGCCAGGCGCAGGGAGGGGGCGTTCTTGCCAAGGCCGGGGCCGTGATCCAGGGATCGACGATTGCCGGAAACCTGGCCGATGGAGCCGCCGGAGGACTGATCGTCCAGGCCAGCGCGTCGGTGCCGACGATGATCGAAAACACCACGATTTCCGGCAACCTTGCCGGTAGCTGGACCGGCGGCGCGGTGGTCGAGACTCCGGCCACGATCAAGAACTCAACGATCAGCTTCAATTATGCGGCACTGTCGCAATTCAGCACCTACGATTCCGCTGCGGGACTGGTGGTCGCCGGCAGCTTTCAGGCGACGCTGCAGGGCACGCTGATATCCAACAACGTCGCGAGCGTCGTCAACAGCACTACCCTTTCGATCGAGGATGATCTGAGTACCGGAAACGCCATGCCAACTTTCGGCGGCAGCAACAACCTGGTGCGCCTGAGTGTCGTCTCGGGGACCGGCGCGCACGCGCTCCCGCCCGACACGATCAAGAACGCCTGTCCGTTGCTGGGTCAGTTGCGTGACAACGGCGGCCCTACGGCTACGCACGCGTTGCTCAGCCACAGCCCTGCGATCGACACCGGACTGGTCGCCGCGCCGATGACGACAGATCAGCGCGGTCCGGGGTATGCACGCCCGTCCGGCGCCAACGCCGACATCGGCGCCTACGAGGTACAGCAGGATGAAATAGTCTTCAACGCAAACTTCGAGGGTTGCCCCTAAAGAGTTATCCGCAAGTCCGCCGCGCATGTGTTGCAATCACGCGCTTGATCAGGGCGCCGGCGGCCTGCTTGCGCCGTAACGCTCGAACCAGCCGAGGATGTACGCGACCTTCGCCATCATGTTGCTCGGCTTTTCCGAGATCTCGTGGCTGGCATCCGGGACGCGGACCATGACCGACGGCACCTTGCGCAGCTTCAGCGCTTCGTAGAATTGCTCGGCGTCGGAGCTCGGCGTGCGGTAGTCGACTTCGCCGGTCATGACCATCGTCGGTGTCTTGACGTTGCCAACATAGGTCACCGGTGAACGTTTCATGTAGTTGTCCTGGTTGTCCCACGGCATGCCGGCGAACCAGTATTGCGTGCCGAACGATGGCAGATCCGCGGTCAGCACCCAGCTGTACCAGTTGATGACGGGTTTCGCGACGACAGCCGCGGCGAAGCGGTCGGTGTGGCCGACGATCCACGCGGTCAGCACGCCGCCGCCGCTGCCGCCAGTGACGTACAGGCGTTTCGAATCGATGTAGCCGCGCTTGATCACGGTGTCGACGGCGGAGATCAGGTCTTCGTAGTCGTGGTTCGGATAGTCGTGGTGGATCAGGTTGCCGAACTTCTCGCCGTAGCTCGTCGAGCCGCGCGGATTGATATAGAGCACGACGTGACCCGCGGCCGCGTACAGCTGATCCTCTGCGGACCAGCGCGGGCCGTAGTTCGCGAACGGCCCGCCGTGGATTTCCAGCAGCAGCGGATAGGACTGCTTCGCATCGAATCCGGGGGGCTTGAGAATCCAGCCCTGGATCGAGAGCTGGTCGAAGCTCGACGGGAAGCGGATTTCCTCGAGCGTGCCGAGCGTCGTGTGCGCGAACAGGCCGGCGTTCAGATCGGTCAATCGCTTCGCGTCGCCGCCACGCGTGCTGGCGATGGCGACGTCGGCGGGGTGCTGCGGTGATGTCAGCGTGAAGGCGACGGTACCGGCGTTCGCGGCCACCGTGTATTGACCGCCGGAGTACGGGCGTCCGATGTCGAGGCCGCCGACATCACCGGCGATTCCGCGGATCTTGCCGTCGAGAGTCGTGTAGGCGACGCGCGTGATGCCTTCGTCGTCGAACTGGAAGTAAACGCCGCTGCCGCTGCTGTCCCACTGCGGGTTGTTCACGTCGCGATCGAAGTCGCCGGTGACC
This sequence comes from uncultured Gammaproteobacteria bacterium, assembly GCA_963766595.1. Taxonomy (GTDB): domain Bacteria; phylum Pseudomonadota; class Gammaproteobacteria; order Xanthomonadales; family Rhodanobacteraceae; genus Rudaea. The sequence goes on along the minus strand of CAVYAZ010000016.1, from coordinate 872,209 downwards.
AGGCGCGCGTGCCCGCCGTCGCGATCCATCAGGTACAGATGCGACACCTGATAGCCCTGCTGGCGATCGTCGAAGCCGATGTAGGCGATGTGCTTGCCATCGGGCGACACGACGGCGGAATGATCGGGCCCGTTGCGGTCGGTCAGCGCGCGCACTGCTCCGCCGTCGGCGCCGACTTCATAGACTTCCGAATTCAGCGGATGGTATTCGGCATCCTCGTGGCGATTGGCCGAGAAGATCAGGTGCTTGCCGTCCGGAGTCCAGTCCAGGCTGCCATCGTCGTCGACCGCGCCATCGGTCACCTGTTGCGGCGAACCGCCGTCGGCCGTCATGACGAACAAGTGCGTGTGGCCGCGCGGCAGATAGCCGCGGCCATCGAAGCGATACACCAGGCGGTCGATGACCTTGATCTCCGGCCCCCAGTTCGCGCCCTTCGGCGGCTCGAGCAGCTTCGCGATCGGCGCGTCCGGCGGATCGTCGACGAACATCGCGAAGGCGATGCGCCGGCCGTCCGGAGAGAACGTCAGTTCGCGCGCCGGATGCGCCAGCGAAACCAGCCGCGCGGTGTCGCCACTGTCCATCCAGCGCATGCGGATCTCGCCGGTCTTGTGCCCGGCCTTGTCCTCGTGCTGGACGACATAGATCAGGCGCGTGCCGTCCGGCGAAAAGCGCGGCGACACCGCGTCTTCATCCGGAGGCGTCAGCGCGCGCAGCCCATTGCCATCGGTGCCGACGACCCAGAGGCTGTGCGTCGTATCGTCGTTCATGATGTCGTAGCCGGAGCGCACGAACACGACGCGCTTGCCGTTCGGCGCGATGCGCGGATCGGCGGCCCACTGCAGGTCGAAGATCTGCTTCAGGCCGAAGCGCGAATCCTGTGTCGACGCCAACGCAGGCGATGCGCCGATAGAAAGGGCGCTCACGAGTGCCGGCACAAGCGAAGCCGAAATACGGACGAAACGATTCAAAGGAAGCCCCCTGGGTTGATCAACGCGAACTGCGGCCGAGCATAACCCGCCGGGCAAACGACTCAAAGCGCGGGAAGTAATGCTGGCGAATCCAACACGATCGCCTGCAAAACTGACGCACCGGCCTTCAGAACTGCGCGCGTCAGGCGGCGCGCGCGACGCGAATCCCCAGGATCGCCTGCGCTGCCCATTCACCGGTTTCCACGCCGCCTTCCATGAAACCCTGGTTGTCGAACGCACAGTGCTCGCCGGCGAAGTATAGATTTCCCACCGGCTCGCCGATCGCGCCACGCAGCGTCGTCCATTGGCCGGGCATGAAGCAGGCGTAGCTTCCGAGCGTCCACGGATGCGACGGCCAGTGGAAACGCGCTTCACGTGAGCCGGCGCGCGCCACCGAAATTCCGGGCCAGATCACATCGAGTTCGCGCGCCGCGGCGTCCGCCTGCTCCTTCGCGCTGCCGTTGCCGATTTCGACGCCATGCCGCCCGCCGACGAAATTCGTCAGGATGCCGGCCGTGCCGGCCTGCATGCGGCTGGTTTCCCATGTCGTCTGCGGCGCGAGGTCGCTGTAACTGCTGCCGCTGCTCGCGTGGCGAGTGCGCCAGGTGCGTTCGTTGAAGCCGATCATGAGTTTGGCGTTCGTGCCATAACGCAGTTCCGTGATCGCACGACGCTTCGCCACAGGCAGATCGGCCGTGATGCGGACGTTGCGCAACAGCGTGAACGGCAGCGCGAGCACGACCCGGCGCGCGCGCACGGCAAACGCACCGGCGCCACGCTTGAAGTTCAACGTATTTATGCCGTCGGCGCCCTGACTCAATGCTTCGAGTACGCAGCCGGTATGGATCGCGTCGGCGACTTTCGCGCCAAGACCGTGCACGATCAAATCGTTTCCGCCGCGCACATGGAACCGTTCATCGCTCTCACCGAAGATCCTGAACTTCTCCGTGTCCGGATCGATGAAGGTCAGGAAATTCAGCGCTGACTGCTGGTCGCATGCAAGTCCCATCTCGCAGGTGTAAGCCACTTCGATCAGCGTGCGCAGCCAGCCCGATGCGCCGTTGCGATCGAGCCAGTGGCTCAACGACTCGTTATCCAGCGCCTGTGTGCCACCCGGCGCCGCGTAAGTGATCTGCTCTTCCGGCAGCGTTGCCTTGTCGCGCGCGATGGCCGAGGCCAGCGGCGCGAATTCGCGCAGGATGTCGGCTTCCCCGTAGCGGCGCCCGCCGCAAAACCACACATCGCCGAATTCCGCGCTCGGATCTGCGGCGAGATCATCGAGCACGAGTCCGAGTTCGGCCGCCAGCGCGCGCATGCGAACATGTCCCGAGTCGATCAGCTCGCCGCCGAGTTCGCACACCTGGTCGTCGGCGAAGTGTCCGCGCAGGCTGAACATGCGCCCGCCGATGCGTTCCTGAGCTTCGTACAGCTGCACGCCGACGCCAGCCTGGCGCAAGCGCCACGCGGCGGTCAGGCCGGCAACGCCCGCGCCGACGATGATCACGTCGTTGCCATCCTGCGGATGCGACAACGGCACCTGCGCGCAGGCCGCAAGGGTCAACGCGGCAGCGACTCCGGCCGATTGCTGCATGAAGCGGCGCCGCGCATGCAGCACGCGCAGTTCGCGCTCGCGCGCGATCGCCTCGTCGAGTGGCTCGCCGGAAAGGCGCGCCTGCGCCGCGATTACGGCGGCACGCCGCAAAAGGTCTACGAGTCGGGTTCGGGCCACGTCACCTCCGCTGGGCGATGCCGATCTGGCGCGCGACGCGCGCCCTACGGCGAAGAAATGGCCTCGGTCGTTGATCTCGAGCGCTCCGCAATAGGCGCCCTTCAGATGGGCCCCGCGCACAGCGAGCTCGAGCGCACCGGATCTTCGCCGCACAATGGGCTGCAGCGCCGTTGTTCGTCGTGCAACGTCGCGAACACTCCGACGACCGTGCATCGCCGTTGCGCACCTTGCCGATCGATTGCGTGATTTCAGCCACGACCACCCCAGCACCCCGGCCTACGGTGCCACGCGCGCCCTGATTCGGCAACCGGTGAGCAAGTAGACATGTGGACGCCGAAGTCGCTGGGACACGCAAGTCAGCCAAAGAGAATCTTGCGCGATGATGAAATCAGCAGCGAAACGGCGTTCTTCGATGATGCCCGCCATCCGGGTGAGCGAAGGAGATGCCACGAATGCCCGCCGCCGGTTTGCGCGTCCTGTTCCTGTTGCTCGTCGCGCACGTGTCGTTGAGCGCGGTCGATGCGCAGGCCTGTTCCGCCACCTCGCAGGACGTGTTTGTCGTCGGCAACACGACGGCCGACCACGACTGCAACTACAGCAACATCCACGACGCCGTCGCCGCGGCGGTCTGTCCCGCCGGCACGAAGATCTTCCTCACCGATGAAGTCAGCTACAGCGGGGAACAGGGCATCACCGACAAGAACGTATCGCTGATCGGGCGCGCGCCCGGCGCGAAGTGCGGCACGTTGACCGTCGCATGCGGACCGATTTTCCCGTGCCCGACCGCGCCGCTGCAGACAATGCACGGCACCATAAGGATCCGCGGCACGAGCAATGTCTACCTGACGATCACCGACGGCAATGGCGTGGCCGACGGCAACGGCGCCACGCATGGCGGCGGCATCGACTATGCGGCGACGGGCCTTGCACGATCGTGGCCAACTCGTTCGCGGGCAGTCATGTCATCGACAGTCCCGGGGACACAATTCTTGAACAGAGCCTGATCGATCAGCCCGGCAAGGGCGCGTACGGCGGCAGCCTCGATAATTTGTACGCCCACAACGTCGTTGCGACCGATAGCGCCGGCCTTCCGGCCGATCCGACCATCGAGCAGCAGCAGCCTCTGTTCGTAGACGCCGCGAACGGCGACTTTCGGCTGCTGGTCGTGAGGACAGGAAACGGTACGCTGGTCGCCTCGCAGGGCGTCGATTTCGCCGCGGCCGGCAGTGCCGGCGACATCGGCTTCGGTGGCCGCCCATTCGATCGAGACATCACCGGCGTCGGCGCTGTCGGCAACGTTCGCGACCTGGGCGCGTACGAAATGCAGCCGATCGGCGACCGTTTGTTCGCCAGTGGCTTCGGCGATCCGGTCATGCTCGCGTACTGAAATCGCGACGGTCACGCAGTCGCGATAGAGCGGCGCGGCGCAATCGGCGCACAAACCAACGGCAATTTCAAAAGCACTGCATCAGCGGATCCAGCGCGAAAACCAGGAGCGTTATCCGCTCGCAGAAAAAATTTGACGGCGTGGCAAGTCAGCCGCGCTTGCGCTAACGCACGTCGTTGATGACCTTGGCTTCGCCGGTCTCGCGTGCACGCTGGCCATCCAGAGCAAGAATGCGCCGATGTATTGTCTCGCCGCCCTCGCTACGCGCAATCCGATCGGCGTGAATCCAGTCGGTAATCCGCGACCAATCAATCGGCGTTGTGCCAATGCTGCGACTGGCATCGCCTGCCAACAGTAAAGCGCCTGCGCCGCCATCGAATGCAACATCAATGCGACCGTGTTCATCGCCTCGCACGTGCAAGGTGTACTGCGCAGGCTGCGGATCGGGTCGCAGATAGGAGCCCTGCCCGGCATTTCTGCAAGACTGTGTGCCGGTAAGATAGGCAAGCGACGGCGCCAGGTCGGATTGCTGAAAGCGCCCCTGGATCGCGCCGCGGGGCAACGGGCCGCCGACTGCGATCAGCGGGACACGTGCAAACGCGCGGTCGCCGTAGCGCTCGCGTTCCTGGGCATGCATCGGGGTCATGCTGCGATGATCGCCGGTAATCAACAGAATGCCGTTCTTAAAGAACCCACGCTGCTCCAGCTCGCGATGGAGGCGCGCAAGTTGACGATCGGCGTAATGAAATACTTCAGCTTCGTTGGCGTGGCCGTTTTCCGGATTGATGAAAGGCGGATGCGTGCTGATTGTCAGCGCAGTAACAAAAAATGGGGTGAGCGTTTCGTTTGTACCTGCGCGTACATCGCCCCATTTTCACGCGCATCGAGCCATTGCAGAATCCGATCGAACAAGGCCCGGTCTTCCGCCGCGCCAAATTCGAAGCGCGGCAAACCTTTGTAGAAAGGATGATCGACGCCTTCTACGCTATCGAAGCCCACGCGTGTGAGCCAGGTTCTGATGTTGATGAATTCAACATTGAACGAACCAAAAAAATGCCGTTGGTAGCCGGCTTTCCCGAGTAATTCGACCGACGAACCATACGGCTCGTCGTATCCACCAAATACGGATCCAGAACGGGCGGTGCCGGCCGGCCACGTCGCCACGCGACCATTGAGCAGGGCGATCAGCCCATTGTCGGTCGTGTAGCCATTCGCGACAAAATCAGTGAAGTAAGAATTTTCGCGGGCGATGCGATCGAGCTCCGGCGTGAAATCCATCGGGCCACCCAGTAACTTGCTCTGGTAGGCCGAAAGCGACTCGACGACAACCAGAATCATGTTCGGTTTCAAACCCAGACCACCTTCGCATTTTTCGGCCAAGGGTTGCAGGCGCTGGTTCAGTGATGCAATGAATGCAGGGCTATAGGGGCCGAACGCTACCGTATCGCGATTGAGCTCGATGATGTTTTGCACGCTCTCCGGATGCACGTAGTCAATCGGGCTCGATAGCAGCAGCAATGCTGCAGCCATCGCCGCCGCGATCGTAGCGAGCGACGTCGCCTGACGTGGTGCGTGTGCTCTGGGCATCAACGCCGCCACAATAGCCACCAGCACGACGACGGTTAACGCAACTACGATAGGCCCGTGATCGGTCTTGAACGCATCGCGCCAGACAGCCCACGCGGCGGCGGGTTCCTGCGCGTAGCGAAGCAGCTCCGGCCAGAACAAGCGCTGCGCCAGCGTATCGAGCAGACCAACATCGATTGCAAACACCGTCACCAGCGCTACCGAGGCCACGGCAAACAGAAACTGCAGTGCGTAATGGCGAAAGGCAAACGTGGCCGCAGTAAGCACCAGCAATAGCGCCATCATCCAGGCGTCATGCTGCAAACTGGGCCAGAAAAAACACCCTGTGCACAACGTGTACGAGCCAAAAATTCGTTCGGCCAATTGCCCGCGAGCGATGGCCAGCAATAGCAATGCGATGCACAGACCGTAGGCGCCAAATGTGCCAACGCGGCGCAGTAACTTCGAGGACTTCATCTTTGTACGATGGATTACGTCGATTGGGCCGCGCGCAATTCTACGGAAGCAGAGTGCGCATGGCATCCTTGAACGACGGCTCGAACATGCCGCCGTGGGAACCAGAATACTCCATCAGGCGCGAAGTGAGCCCTTGATAGTTCCTAGCGTAAATTTTGTTATACAGCTCCTGTGTTGTTCCGTAGTAACAACACGTGGCGCCTGACATCAGACCGCCGCTGGCATCGAACATCTGCTGTTCCATCGTAGCGATGCTGGAGCTGGTGAAGGGATCGATATTGAATGTACCCTCCAACGCGACAAAATTATTGAAAAAACGTCCTCCCGCACGATCCATGAACGAGGAAACATTCTGGTACTTGCAGGAGTGACCGGATCGCCATCGCGTCGGCCATTTCCGCAGCGATCCGGACTCACTCACGCACGCCAAAAAAAAGCCCCGCATCGCTGCGGGGCACTCTTTTGATTTCCGCCGAGTTGAGCGACCGCGAGGTCGCTCGAACGAGGCGAGTTGGTCCGCGGCCGCAGAGCGGCCGTGGATAACTCAGAAATCCATACCACCCATGCCGCCGCCACCGTGGTCATGACCGCCACCGGCCGGCGCCGCATCCTTCTTCGGCGCCTCGGCAACCATCGCCTCGGTCGTGATCATCAGCCCGGCAATCGACGCGGCGTTCTGCAGCGCGGTGCGCGTGACCTTGGTCGGATCCAGGATGCCGAACTCGATCATGTCGCCGTACTCGCCGCTCTGCGCGTTGTAGCCGTAGTTGCCCTTGCCCGCAGCGACCTTGTTCAGCACGACGCTCGGCTCTTCGCCGGCGTTCGCGACGATCTCGCGCAGCGGCGCTTCCATCGCGCGCTTGGCGATCAGGATGCCGTGGTTCTGGTCTTCGTTGTCGCCCTTGAGCTTCTTGATCGCTTCGAGCGAACGGATCAGGGCAACGCCACCGCCCGGGACCACGCCTTCTTCGACCGCCGCACGCGTGGCGTGCAGGGCGTCTTCGACGCGGGCCTTCTTTTCCTTCATCTCGACTTCGGTCGCGGCGCCAACCTTGATGACGGCAACGCCGCCGGCCAGCTTGGCCACGCGTTCCTGCAGCTTCTCACGGTCGTAGTCCGAGCTCGTTTCCTCGATCTGCGCCTTGATCTGCTTGATGCGCGCTTCGATGTTCTTGCTCTCGCCGGCGCCGTCGATGATCGTGCAGTTCTCCTTCGAGACCTGGATCTTCTTCGCGCGGCCGAGATCCTTGATCGTCGCCTTCTCGAGCGACAGACCGACTTCCTCGGAAATGACCTGGCCACCGGTCAGGATTGCCATGTCCTCGAGCATCGCCTTGCGGCGATCGCCGAAGCCCGGCGCCTTGACCGCGCACACCTTGACGATGCCACGGATCGTGTTGACGACGAGAGTCGCCAGTGCTTCGCCTTCGACTTCCTCGGCGACGATCAGCAGCGGCTTGCCGGCCTTGGCGACGCCTTCGAGCACCGGCAACAGTTCGCGAACGTTCGCGATCTTCTTGTCGTGCAGCAGGATGTACGGATCTTCCAACTCGGCCTGCATCGACTGCTGGTTGTTGATGAAGTACGGCGACAGGTAGCCGCGGTCGAACTGCATGCCCTCGACGACGTCGAGTTCATTGTCCAGGCCCGAGCCTTCCTCGACCGTGATCACGCCTTCCTTGCCGACCTTCTCCATCGCCTTGGCGATCAGGTCGCCGATGTTCGCGTCGGAGTTTGCCGAGATCGAACCGACCTGGGCGATTTCCTTGCTCGTCGAGCACGGCTTGGACAGATTCTTCAGCTCGGCGACGGCGCCCTGCACGGCCTTGTCGATGCCGCGCTTCAGATCCATCGGGTTCATGCCGGCGGCAACGGCCTTCATGCCGTCGCGGATCAGCGCCTGCGCGAGCACGGTCGCGGTCGTCGTGCCGTCACCGGCCACGTCGGAGGTCTTGGAAGCGACTTCCTTGACCATCTGCGCGCCCATGTTCTCGAACTTGTCGGCCAGTTCGATCTCCTTGGCGACGGACACGCCGTCCTTGGTGATCGTCGGCGCGCCGAAGCTCTTGTCGAGCACGACGTTGCGGCCCTTTGGACCCAGCGTCGCCTTGACGGCGTTCGCCAGCACATTCACGCCGCGCAACATGCGCGCGCGGGCGTCTTCGGAAAAACGGATTTCTTTAGCTGCCATGATCTAATTCCTCAAAACTGGATTTGTATACGGGGATCGGCCTGCGGCCAATCAACCCTCGATGATCGCGACGAGATCTTCTTCGCGCATGACGAGCAGTTCTTCGCCGTCGACCTTGACCTCGGTGCCGGAGTACTTGCCGAACAGCACCTTGTCGCCGGCCTTGACGGCCAGGGCGCGCACGTTGCCGTTCTCGAGGATCTTGCCGGCGCCGACGGCGACAACTTCGCCCTTGATCGGCTTTTCGGTTGCCGTGTCGGGAATGACGATGCCACCGGCCGACTTGGTTTCGGCCTCCAGGCGCTTGATGATCACGCGGTCATGCAAAGGACGAAGCTTCATAACGCCTTCCTTAAGTAGTTGATTGATAACGAATGCCATTAGGGTTGTTAGCACTCGACCCTAGTGAGTGCCAATTTTAGCCGCGAAATGTGACCTTGAGAAGGCCATTACGCTCCAGCGGGTGGTATGTGGCACCGCCGCAGGGCGAATTCAAGTCATCCGCGCTGGGCCGCCCAAACTGCTTTCCGCGTGGGGAAGGCCCGGAATGGCCCTTTGGATCGCCGGCGGCCTTGAGCGAGCGTTCCACCGCCCGCTACCGCCAAGCCCACGCCGCTGCTGATTAACCCTTTCCGTTTTTATCCTTGGTTCCGGCAGCGACAGCCGCTTTCGGCGCCGCCGCGGCGATGCGCACTTCGGCGCCATTCGCGATGCCGTCCGGCGGACTCTCGATCACGCGATCGGCTGCCCCGATGCCGGACCCGATCTCGATCACCTTGCCGAGGTCGCGCGCGATCGTGACCGGCTTGAGCACGACGCGGTTGTCGGCGCCGACCGTGGCGACGGACAGGCCTTTCGCATCGAAGATCAGCGCGCTCGCCGGAACGCTCAGCGCGTCGGCGTTGCCGGGAAGATCCAGGCGCACGCTGGCGTAACCGCCCGGCAGCAGGTCGCCAGCTTTGTTGTCGACGACGAGTTGCATCAAGGTCGTGCCCGACGATGCGCTGACCGACTGCGCGGAAGCTTCGACCGTCGCCGCGTACGTTGCGCTGGGTCGATCCGGCACACGGATCGTCGCGGCCGTTCCCGGCTGGACGTTCGGCACGTTCGTCTGCGGCACGTTGACGTAGACGCGCAGTTTCTTCGACGTCGGAAACGACGAACAGTTCCTGCCCGGCCGCGCCGCCGACGTTGATCAATGCGCCGACGTCGGTGTTGCGCGCGGTGACGACGCCGTCGAACGGCGCGACGAGACGCGTGAAGCCCTTCATCGCCAGCAGCCGGTCGACGTTCGCCTGCGCCGCCTTGACCATCGCCTGCTTGGCCGTGTAGTCGCCGGTTTTTTCGTCGATGTCCTGGCGCGCGACCGCGCCGGAAGCCGCGAGCGACTGCCAGCGTTTCGCCGTCGTCTGTGCAAGCGCGGCATTGGCCTGCGCCGTGGAAAGGTCGGCGCGCGCCTGGCTCAATTGCTGGTCGAGATCCGGCGTCTCGATCTCGGCAAGCAGATCGCCAGCCTTGACCTTCGCACCGATGTCGTACTTCCAGCTCTTCAGGTACCCGCTGACGCGCGCATAGATCGGCGCGCGCGTGAACGCCTCGATCCGGCCCGGCAATTCCAGGCCCGAAGTGTTGGCACCGCTGCCCGGCGTGACGACGGCGACGGTCGGCAACGCCTGCGCTTCGGTCCAGTCGTGCAGGCGCGCGTTTTCGGATGCGCGCGTCATCACGCCGTAGGCGACGATGACGACGGCGACAATCGCGGCGATCGCGCCGGTCAGGCGCAATCCGCGCCGGGAGGTTTTGCGATCAGGCGGTGACATGGGCAACTCCGAATGAATCCTGCGGCGCCGGCTTCTGGCCGTAGCGCCGGTGAACGATGCTGAAAACAACGGGAACGAAGAACAACGTTGCGATCGTGGCGAACGTCAGGCCGCCGATCACGGCGCGGCCGAGTGGCGCGTTCTGCTCGCCGCCCTCGCCGAGGCCCAATGCCATCGGCGTCATGCCGATAATCATCGCCAGAGCCGTCATCAGGACCGGACGCAAACGCACGAAGCCGGCTTCGAGCGCGGCGGCGGTCGCGTCGCCGAGCTCGTTCAATTTTTCGCGCGCGAAGCTGACCACGAGCACGCTGTTCGCGGTCGCCACGCCCATGCACATGATCGCGCCGGTCAACGCCGGCACGCTCAGGGTCGTGTGCGTGGCGAACAGGATCCAGACGATGCCGGCGAGCGCGGCCGGCAGCGCAGTAATGATGACGAACGGATCGCTCCACGACTGGAAATTCACGACGATCAGCAGGTAGACCAGCACGATCGCGCCGAGCAGGCCGAACAGCAGGCCCGAATACGCATGGTTCATCGTGCGCACCTGGCCGAGCAGCGCGACCGTCGCGCCCTTCGGCTTGTCCTTCGCGTTCGCATCGATGACCTTCTGGATGTCAGCCGCTACCGCGCCAAGGTCGCGGCCCTGCGTCGTGGCGAAGATCTGCACCATCGGCTGGATGTCGTATTGCGAGACCACGGCATTGGCGCTGCCGCGCGTGACGCTGGCGATGCCGCCGAGCACCGCGGTCGGGCCGCCGCTCGCATTGATCGGCAAGCCCTGCAGCTTCTCGATCGAGTCGACCTCGTATTGCGGCGTCTGCATGACGATCGGATACGACACGCCGTTCTGCGGATTCAGCCAGAACGTCGGCGCGACCTGGCCGGTACCGGCGAGATTGACGCCGAGGCTCGTGGTCACGTCGCGCTCGGTCATGCCGGCGTATTGGGCGCGCGAGCGGTCGACATCGACGTTCAGCACCGGCGCGGCCGTCGATTGCTGGATATGCGCATCGGCGACGCCGGGGATGTGGCGGATCTGGCCGAGCAGTTGGCCGGCGTAGGAGAAGTTCGCGGCCAGGTTGTTGCCACGGACCTGCAGGTCGATCGGCGCAGGCGCGCCGAAATTCAGGATCTGGCTGACGATGTCGGCCGGCAGGAACGAAAACGTCATACCCGGAAAGCGGCGCGGCAATTCCTCGCGCAACCGCTGCACATATTCGTCCGTCGGGCGATGTCCTTCGCCGAGCGAGATCTGGATGTCGCCGTCCTGCGCGCCGATCGAACCGGTGTTGTTGTAGATCGTGTTGATGCTCGACAGGTACGTGCCGACGTTGTCGACGATGGCGCGCAGCTCGTTCGCCGGGATGATCTCGCGGATCGCCTTCTGCACGTCGGCGAAGCGCGCGGCGGTTTCCTCGACGCGCGTGCCGATCGGCGCGCGCACGTGCATGAGGATCTGGCCGCCGTCAACCGCCGGGAAAAAATTCCTGCCGAGCATCGGCGTCAGCAGGAACGAGGCGGCGACGAACAACAGGAAGCCGGCGACGAACACTCGGCGATGCTCGATCGCCAGCGACAGCAAGTCACGGTAGCCCGCACGCATGCGGATGAATCCGGTCTCGAAGCCACGCTGGAAACGGGCGATCGGGTTGTTCGATACCGGCGCGTCGATGACATTCTCGTGCTCATCGACATGCGCGGCGTGCGGCTTGAGCAGGTACTTCGCCATCGTCGGCACGAGCGTGCGCGACAGGATGAACGAGAACACCATCGCGAACATCACGGCCTCGGCCATCGGCACGAACAGGAAGCGCGCGACCCCGTCGAGGAAGAACATCGGGATGAAGACGATGCAGATGCACAGCAGCGAAACGAACGCCGGCACGACGATCTGCGAGGCGCCGTCCATGATTGCTGTCTCGACCGGCTTGCCGTGCTCGAGGTGGTAATTGATGCTCTCGATCGTCACGGTCGCCTCGTCGACGAGGATGCCGACCGCGAGCGCCAGGCCGCCGAGCGTCATGATGTTCAAGCGTCTCGCCGAATGCGGACAGCGTAACGACCGCGCCGAGGATCGACAGCGGAATCGACACGGTCACGATCAGCGTCGAACGCCAGCTGCCGAGGAACAGCAGGATCATCAGGCTGGTCAGCGCCGCGGCGATCACGCCCTCCTTGACCACGCCGCTGATCGCGTTGCGCACGAACATCGACTGGTCGCCGATCGCCTTGACCTCGAGGTTGTCCGGCAGCGACGGCTTGAGTTCCTCGAGCAGCTTCTTGACGCCGTCGATGATGTCGAGCGTCGACGTCGTGCCGTTCTTGAACACGCTCATCAGGACCGACCTGCCGCCGTCGACGTGGACGATGTTGCCCTGCACCGCGGCGCCGTCACGAACATGGGCGACGTCGCGCACGTAGACCATCGCGCCGTTGACGGTCTTGATCGGCAGGTCGCCCAACGCGTTGATGTCGGACGGCGCGTTGTTGAGGTTCACGGAGTACTCGAAGGTGCCGATTTTCTGCGTTCCGGCCGGCACGACGAGGTTCTGCGCGGCCAGCGCGTTGGACACGTCCTGCGCGGTCAGGCCGCGCGCCTGCAACGCGGCGCTGTCCAGATCGATCTGCACCTGGCGCGACTTGCCGCCGAACGGCCACGGAATCGCCGCGCCCTGCACGGTGATCAGGCGCGAGCGCAACTGGTTCATGCCCAGGTCCGCGAGCGCCTGCTCCGAAAGCCCCTTGCCGGACAGCGCGAGTTGCAGGATCGGCACCGTCGACGCGCTGTAGTTGAGGATCAGCGGCGGCGTCGTGCCTGGCGGCATCTGCTTGGTCATCGTCTGCGAGATCGCGGTGACCTGCGCGTTCGCCATGTTGATGTCGACGGTCGGGTGGAAAAATATCTTGACGATGCCGAAGCCGGTGTACGAAGTAGCCTCGATGTGCTCGATGTCGTTGACGGTCGTCGTCAGCGCGCGCTGCGACGGCGTCGTGATGCGGCCGGACATCTGGTCGGGCGGCAGGCCCGCGTACTGCCAGGCGAGTGCGACGATCGGAATGTTGATGTTCGGAAAGATGTCGGTGGGCGTGCGCAACAGCGCGAGCGTCCCCATGATCAGGATCAACAGGGCGAGCACGATGAACGTATAGGGGCGCTGCAGCGCGATGCGAACGATGCCGATCATGCGGGCGATCCGGAAAACCTGAAGACGCAGGTCTGGATTATCGGGCCGGCGCGAGGATTTCCGATGGCGGGGAAGATGAAGATTTCTTCATGTTTGGTTGTGGCGCAAGCCCGCGCGTCAATGCGTTTCGGCACAACCCCGAAATGCACAAATATTTACGTCATTCCCGCGGAAGCGGGAATCCATTTGCTTTTTGGTGCGACAGCGAAGATCAACATGGATTCCGCTTGCGCGGGAATGACGGCATTTTTCTCAGACGGCTTGTTCATCTGGCACAACTGCGAGGGCACCCGAGCGCAACCAGGCTGGCGGTTCACGCCGAACGCGCACCCGCACTCGCGCATTGCCAGCAGTACAAGGTCATGCGCGCACCGCCGCCGTCGTTGTCGCCGATTTCCAGGCAGTAGCCATGCAGCTTCGCGATCGCGGCGACAACGGACAGGCCGAGGCCATATCCCGTGCCTTCGCCATCGCCATCGCCCGACGTGGTCCGGCTGCGGTAGAAGCGGCGCAGCACGGCCTCACGCTCGCCCGCTGGCACGCCTGGACCGGTGTCGACGATTTCGATGCGCGTTCCGGACGATTGCGCGCTCGCGCGCAGTTCGACCTTGCCGCGCGCCGGCGTGAACTTGATCGCATTGTCGACGAGGTTGCTGATCGCTTCGAACAGCAGCGGCGCATCGCCTTGCACGTGCGGCAGCGGCTCGGTGACCAGCGCAAAGGCGATGCCCTTCTCCTCGGCGACGGGAGCGTACAGCTCGTGCACGCGCTGCAACGTCTCGTGGAGATCGACCTCCGCGAATCCGGCGTGGCGGCGCAGGTCTTCTAGCTCCGAGATGCGCAACAGCGCACGGAACCGGTCGAGAAGCGAATCGACGTCGACGATGCAGCGCTCGACCAGGGTGGCGCGCGGATCGTTCGCGTCGCTGTGCTGCTGCACGCGATACAGTTGCGCCCGCAGGCGCGTCAGCGGCGTGCGCATGTCGTGCGCGATCGCGTCGGTCACGCCCTTGACCTCGCCGAGCAGGCGTTCGACTTCATCGAGCATGCGGTTGACGATCGCCGCGAGCATGTCGAGTTCGTCGCGCCGGCCCGACAGCGGCAGGCGCACGCCGAGATCGCCGCGCATGACCGGCTGGATCGCCGTTTCGATCGCACGCACGCGCTTGAGCGGTCCGCGGCTGAGCAGATACCCTCCGATCAGTCCCGGAATCAGCAACAGCGACAGGGCCCAGCCGAGCGCATTGCGCGTCATCGCACCGATGCGGTCGGCAACGCTGGTGTAGCGCGCGAGTATGAGCAAGTCACCAGTATCCAGCCGCAACGCGACACCGAGCGCACGCGCGTCGCGTTGACCGCTGGTCGTTTGCAGTCCCTTCGGCAGCGGCTGGATCGTTCCGTCCGTCGGCAACCCTTCGGGCACGCGGTCGATGGTTCCGGAAAGATACGCGCCGTTGGCGTCGAACAGGCCGAAGTACATGACGTTGCGCAAATCGAGCTGACTCGTCGCTGCCATCATCGCCGGCCGATGCTCGGGATCGACCGTGGCGAGGTAGCGCACACGCTGTTCGAGGATTTCGCCGACGACACCGTCGAGATATTGCGTCGTCTGCCAGCTGATCGCGCCGACCAGCACGATGCTCCAGGCGAGAAAGAACACACCGTAAATGACGATCAGGCGAAGCGCACTCGGCCGCCAGCCGGTCTCGAGCGGCGCCGGTTCCGGCAAGCGTGTCGGTTCGGTCGTATTCATTCGGTCGCCTGGATCTTGTAACCGCAACCGCGCACGGTATGGATCAATGTCGGTCCGTCGCCTGCATCGACCTTGCGCCGCAGACGCGCGATGTGCACGTCGATGACATTCGTGCCGGGATCGAAGTGATAACCCCAGACGCTCTCGAAGATCATCGTGCGCGTGAGCACCTGGTCGGAATTGCGCATCAGGAACTCGAGCAGGCGGAATTCGAGCGGCAGCAGTTCCAGCGTCACCTCGCCGCGCCGCGCGCGCCGGGCGATCAGGTCGAGTTCGAGATCGCCGACGCGCAGCACTGTGTCGGGCGCACCGGCGCGACGGCGGCGCAGCAGCACTTCGACTCGGGCGGCCATCTCGTCCGGCGCGAACGGCTTGGTCAGGTAGTCGTCGCCGCCCGCGCGCAGGCCGCGCACGCGCGCGTCGACATCGCTCAACGCGCTGATCATCAGCACCGGCGTGTCGACGCCGGCGCGGCGCAGTTCGGTCACGACCGCAAGACCGTCCATGCCCGGCAGCATCCGATCGAGCGTGATCGCGTCGTAGCCGCCGTGCAGGGCGTGATCCAGACCCGCACGGCCATCGCCGACGCATTCGACCTCGTTGCCGTAGGCCTGCAGTTCCGACACGATCTCGCGCGCCGTGACCGGGTCGTCTTCGATCGTCAGGATTCTTGCCATGACTCATATTACTGCACGTCGGAGGCACGGCAATCAGCGTCACCCAACGCTGAAGCGAGACAGGCCATACAATCATCACGTCGAAATCGAATTCGCGAGCGTGAAGAAGTGAGCGCCATTGTGGTTCTGTGTACTTGCCCCGACGAAGCCGTTGCTGACCGCATCGCCGGCTCGCTCGTCGAAGAACGTCTGGCGGCCTGCGTCAACCGCATTCCCGGCATCGTCTCGACCTACCGCTGGAAAGGTGAAATCCACCGCGACTGCGAATGCCTGTTGCTGATCAAGACCACGATGGAACGTTTCAACGCGATGCGTGAGCGTATCGTCGCGCTGCATCCCTACGATGTTCCCGAGATTGTCGCGCTCGCAATCGAAGCCGGCTCGGCTGCCTACCTCGACTGGATCGAATCGTCGGTGCGCGCTTAGTTGCGCGGCGACTCGAGGGGTCGGCGATGCCGACAGCGGCACTCAGTAGATGATGCGCGCAGATGGCGCAACGATCCTGAAGGGTCAGTCGCAGCGTCGCGTTGACAGATTTGATCAGGCTATGCCATAAGGCACGCATTCTGCGTGCGGCAGGGGGAGTTGACTATGTACGCCATGCTGCCAGCGCGCATCGCGCTGTTCACCCTGCTTGCCCAGCTTTCGTTACTGGCAAGCGCTGCGACCTGCTACGTGAACACCGCCGCGCCCGGCGGTAACGGCACGTCGTGGGCGGCCGCCTACACCGACCTGCAATTGGCGCTCACCAATGCCGCCTGCACGCCGATCTGGGTTGCGCGCGGCACGTACAAGCCCACCGCGACGGCCGACCGTACGATCAGTTTCAACATCAGGCCCGGCGTGGCCGTCTACGGCGGCTTCGCCGGTACCGAGGCAGCGCTCACCGACCGTGTGACTGCCGTCAATCCGACGATCCTCTCCGGCGACATCGGCGTCGCCGGCGACAACAGCGACAACAGCTACCACGTCGTCGCGCTGGATGGCACGATCCCGTTCGAATTTATCACGCCCGGCACTATTCTGGCCGACCTGACGATCAGCGACGGTAACGCGAACGGCGCCGGCGCGAACCAATCCTTCGGCGGCGGCCTGTACTGCAATGGCAGCGGCGCCGGCCACCTGTGCAGTCCGCAGCTGGCCAGAGTGATCTTCGAGAACAACAGCGCTCAGGCTGGCGGAGCCATGTACAACGACGGCAGCAGCGGCGGTGCGAGCAGCCCCTTGATTCACGACGTGATCGTGCGCAACAATCAGGCCCCCGGCGGCGCCGGCGGCGGCGTGTACAACGGAGGTGGCGGCGGCGGCACGGCCAGCCCGCAGATCGAACACGTCACTTTCACCGGCAATTCCGCCGACCTGGGTGGCGCAATCTACAACAATGGCATCGCCGGTAACGCCAGTCCGACCGTGACCAACTCGACGTTCTATGCGAACACGGCCTCGACCGGCGGCGCGATGCTCAATTATGGCCCGTCGGCGGGTATCGCCAGTCCGCTCTTGCGCTACGTAACGTTCTCCGGCAACAAGGCGACCAGTTCGGGAGGCGCGATCTTCAGCATCGCTCCGACCGGCGACGCGACCCCGAACATGAGCGGCGTGATCTTCTGGGCCGACGAACCGAACGAAACAGACCCCCCGGCGGCGGCCTCGAGCATCGAGTTCAGCATCTCGCCGGAATGTCCATCTTTCGCCAACGGCTGCCTCCATATCGACCCGTTGCTCGGCCCGCTGCAGTACAACGGCGGTTTCGCGCCGACGCTGCGCCCGCAGATCGGCAGCCTGGCAATCAACAATGGCGACGCCGGCAAGTGTCCGTCGGATGACGAGCGCGGCGTTAGCCGGCCGCAGGGATCGGCCTGCGATATCGGCGCGGTCGAAGTCACACTGAGCGAACAAAAGCTCTGTTTGGTCAACGCCGCTGCAGGACCGACCAACAACGGCAAGACGTGGGCAACCGCTTATCTCTCGCCCACCAGTGCGCTCGCCGATGCGAGCTGCAGCGAAGTCTGGGTCGCCAAGGGCACCTACAAGCCAACCAGCGGCGTCGATCGCTCCGTCAGCTTCGTGCTGTCTCCCGGCAAGGCCGTCTATGGCGGTTTCGCCGGCACCGAGACCCTGCGCAGCCAGCGCAACCCGACGGTCAATCCAACCATACTGTCCGGTGAAATTGCGGCTCCCGCCTTCAAGGACGACAACTCCTACCACGTCGTCGTCGCCGACGCGGACGCCGCGGCCGCGGACATCACCAATGCCACGGTGCTCGATGGCTTCACGATCACCGGCGGCTACGCCAACCTCAACGTCGCCGGCAGCATCGATTCCGTCGGCGGCGGGCTGGTCTGCAACGCGCAGAATGGCCACATTTGCAGCCCGACGCTGGCGAATCTCGTTTTCAGCGCAAATTACGCAACCACCGGCGGCGCGGTCGGACTGATCGCCGAGGGTGGAATCAGCAGTCCGTCGCTGACCTCCGTTGCGTTTACTGGCAATAGCGGCAACGAAGGCGGGGCGTTGTACATCGACGCATTCGAGGGCGTCGCGAATCCGACCGTTAGCGCGAGCCAGTTTGTCGGCAACAGCGCCAGCGATGGCGGCGGAGCGATTTTCGACGTCGATGGCGATGGCAGTTTCAGCGTCGCTGGCACGACGTTCGACGGCAACAACGCGGATTCCGGCGGCGCCGTTTTTCTCGGCACGGGCGGCTCGTTCACCGATGTCGTGTTTACCGGCAACCAGGCGGCGACGTCCGGCGGCGCTGTCTACGATGCCGAGGGAGGCGACTTTCCGCGCAGCCCGACCTTCACGCGCGTGACGTTTCGCGACAACCAGGCAGCCGATCACGGGGGCGCGGTTTACAGCACTTCCGGTTCAGCCGCGGCGCCGAGCTACAACACGGTGACGTTCATCGGCAACGCGGCACCCTTCGGCGGAGCCGTGGCGGCATATGGAGGCAACGCGAGTTTCAACGACGTATTGTTCGCGCGCAACGGCGGCGCCGGGGCGTTTCGTGGCGGCGCGCTGCTGATCGAGGCCAGCTATGCGGCGGAGGCAAGTCCGGTTGTGGATCGTGCGACGTTCGTCGCCAACGCGGCCGGCGAAGGTGCCGCGGTCTGCATCGTCGCCAGCGAAGAAAATGCCCACCCCGTGATCCGCAACGCCACGTTCACGAAGAACTCGGGCGGCAATGGCGGGGCCAGTGACATTGTGGCCGGCAACGGATATGCCGGGACTGCTGCGTTCAACAACGTGACGTTCGCCTTCAACCCGACCGTGAACGGCGGTGATGCGATTTTTCTCGACAATGGCAGCGGCAACGCCAGCGCGACGGTCAGCAATTCGATCCTCTATAGCGGCACGCTCCCGTCCAATGGTCAGGTTTACCTCGAACCGGGAACCGTGATCTCGATCGACCATAGCCTGGTGACGTTTGGTTGTCCGGCCGGTGCGACCTGTACGACCGTGTCGTCGGCCGATCCGCTGCTCGGGTTGTTCCAGTACTACGGCGGCTTCACGCCAACGCTGATGCCGGCGGTGGGCAGTCCCGCGCTGGACGCCGGGGTGAACTGTACCGCCGTAGATCAGCGCGGCATCGCGCGCCCGCAAGGCGCAGCCTGCGATATCGGTGCCGTCGAGCGGCGCGCGACCGAAGACTACCTGTTCAACAACGGCTTCGAATTCTAAGAGGCTTTCTCGATGCGCAGGGGGACAACATGACCGGTCGATCGCGCGCGCGCGCGGCGCTGTTCGCCGTGTTGGCATTCGCCAGCTCGCTCGCATCGGCGGCGACCTGCTACGTAAACACTGCCGCGCCCGGCGGCATTGGCACGTCGTGGGCGAACGCCTACACCGACCTGCAGTCGGCGCTGGCCAACTATCCCACCTGCACGGAGGTCTGGATTGCGCGCGGCACCTACAAGCCCGCGACGACCGACCGCGCGATCAGTTTCAACATCAAGCCCGGCGTATTCGTGTACGGCGGCTTCGCCGGCACCGAAGTGACGCTCGCTGATCGCAAGGTCCTGGTCAATCCGACGATTCTGTCCGGCGACATCGGCGTGCCCGGCGACAGCAGCGACAACAGCTACCACGTCGTCGTCATGGACGCCACGACGGTGGCCGGGCCGATCTATGGGAGCACGTCGCTTGCCAACGTGACGATCAGCGACGGCAACGCCAATGGCGCCGGCGCGAACCAGAACTTCGGCGGTGGCCTGTTCTGCAACGGCAGCGGCGCCGGCCACGAGTGCAGTCCAGAACTGGACAACGTGATCTTCGAGAACAACAGCGCGGCGTCCGGCGGCGCACTGGTGAACAACGGCAGCAGCAGCGGCAAGAGCAGTCCGACCGTGAAGAACGGGATCTTCCGCAACAACACGGCGACCGGCCTGGGCAATGGCGGCGCGATCTACAACAACGGCATCGGCGGTACGTCCAGCCCGACCGTCGACCAGACGACGTTCACCGGCAACAGCGCATTTTCCGGCGGCGCGATGTACGACGACGGCGCGGCCGGCGTCAGCAGTCCGCTCGTGCGCAACTCGACCTTCTACGCCAACACGGCCGTGCTCGGCGGCGCGATGCTCAACCGCGGAACGTCCAACGGCCATGCCAGCCCGGTGCTGCGCTACGTGACGTTCAACCACAACACGGCGACCGGCGGTCCCGGCGGCGCGATCTTCAACCTGGCCAACGACGGCGACGCCGCACCGAATCTCAGCGGCATGATCTTCTGGGCCGACCAGGCCGCAAGCGCGCCGATCGAGATGCAGACCGTCTCGCTGACGACGCCGAGCATCGAGTACAGCATCACGCCGGAATGTCCGCTGGGCGCCGTCGGCTGCTTCAATGCCGATCCGTTGCTTGGCCCGCTGCGCGACAACGGCGGCTTTGCGCCGACGTTGAAACCGGACGTCGGCAGCCCGGCGATCGATGCCGGCAACGCAGTCAACTGTCCGGCGGTCGACGAGCGCGGCATCAGCCGGTCGCCGCCGCCGGGCGCCCAGTGTGACCTCGGCGCCGTCGAACTCAAACTGAGCGAACGCAAGATCTGCTACGTGAACTATTTTGCCCTGCCGCCAACCGACGGTGCCTCATGGGGCAGCGCCTACTCGTTCCTCGCGCAAGGGCTGGGCGACACGACCTGCAACGAGGTCTGGGTCGCGAAGGGGACGTACAAGCCGCCGATCGAAAGTTCGGATCGGGCGGCTTCATTCGTCGTCCCGCCGGGCAAGGCGGTGTACGGCGGCTTCGCTGTCGGCGCAACCGCGCGCAGCCAGCGCGATCCGGCAGCCAATCCGACGATCCTGTCCGGCGACATCGGAACAGTCGGCGATAGCAGCGACAATTCGTATCACGTCGTCGTCATGGACGCGGTCGGCGCTGCGACGAACATTACCAATGCTACGGTGCTCGACGGCTTCACGATCACCGGCGGCAACGCGAACGGTGCCGGTAGCGGTCAGGGCTTCGGCGGCGGCTTGGTCTGCAACGGACCGGTCGGATTTGTCTGCAGTCCAACGCTGGCCAACCTCGTGTTCAGCGCGAATCAGGCGGTGAATGGCGGCGCGATCGCGAATCTGGGCGCGAACAACGGCATCAGCAGTCCGACCATCACATCGGTCACGTTCAGCGCGAATCACGCGAGCACCTTTGGCGGCGCGATCTGGAATGCCTGCGGCGGCGGCATCTGCAACGCGGTCGTCACCGGGTCGCGTTTTGAAGGGAACAGCGCGCCGATCGGCGGTGCCGTGGAAAACGACTCGGCGAACGGCTCGTATATCGACGTCGTCTTCTCGGCCAACACGTCCGGCAACGCTGGCGCCGTCTACAATTCCGATTCGGCAGGGCCCAGCAGTCCAAGCTTCAGAAGCGTGACCTTCGCCAACAACACGGCCACACTCTACGGCGGCGCGGTCGTCAACGCCCTCGGCCCGGCCAGCGCACCGCGCTTCGACGCCGTCGTCTTCACCGGCAACAGCGCGCAGCGTGGCGGCGCGGTACACAATTTCGGTGGCAACGCGAACTTCAGCGACGTGCTGTTCCTTGGCAATCATTCAACCTTTGACGGCGGCGCGATGGACAACTATTCGGCGGCAACGCCACCCCGGTAACGCCGGTCATTGACCGCGCCGCGTTCATCGGCAATACCGGAGGAGACAGAGGCGGAGCCATCGATATTTTCGGAGGCTCCTCGAGCACGGCCGCGCTACTGATCACGAACTCCACGTTCTCGAAGAACACTGCGGCCGCAGGTGGCGCGATAAACATCAGCGCCTTCAGCAACTATGGGGCGAGTGCGGTTTTGCGCAATGTCACGTTCGCCGGCAATGGCGCCACAAGCGGCGGCGCCATCTACATGGACGCTCAAGACGGGCAGCTCGCCAGTGTGACCGCAAGCGACGCACTGTTCTGGGGCGACAGCGCGTACACCGCCGGACCGGAAATGCTCGTCGGGAACGGAGTGGCCACGATCGACCACACGCTGATCCAGGGCGGATGCCCGGTCGGCGCCCAGTGCAGCACGATCCTGCCGACCGATCCGCTGCTCGGCCTACTGCAGTACAACGGCGGCTTCACGCCGACATTGATGCCCGCGGCGAGCAGCCTGGCGCTGGACAATGGCGCGAACTGCACGACCGCCGATCAGCGCGGCGTGACCCGGCCACAGGGCCCGGCCTGCGATCTCGGCGCGGTCGAGCGCCGCGCGGTCGAGGACTATCTGTTCAACAACGGCTTCGACTGGTAG
The DNA here is from genome assembly GCA_963766595.1 of uncultured Gammaproteobacteria bacterium. GTDB lineage: Bacteria > Pseudomonadota > Gammaproteobacteria > Xanthomonadales > Rhodanobacteraceae > Rudaea. The sequence goes on along the minus strand of CAVYAZ010000016.1, from coordinate 849,702 downwards.
CGCGCGATCCCCGCTAGGCCGGGCGCTCCGGAGTTCGCACGCGCCGTGAACTTTTGCCTGCCGCGGGCGGACTCAAGCGTCTCTGTGCCGACGCCTGAACCAACCGGCCGCCGTCGCGGTCGATAACGCCCGAACCCCTGCCACGGAACGGGGGTACCCGTGCGCGATGCAAGCCCGGCGCACTAATTACGGTCTGGTAACAAGTCCGGACCGCCGCAAACGCTGCTGCCTTACCCGACCACACCTGCGACAATCCGCGAATGACCCGACTACTGCGCCACTGCCTTGCCCTTGTCGTCACGCTCGCTGCCGCCGGCGTCCACGCGGCCGACGAGGATAACCTGCTGCCGGTCGATCAGGCGTTCAAGGTCGAAGCCAAGGCACTCGATCGGACGTCCGTCCAGTTCACGTTCAAGATCGCCGACGATTACTACCTGTATCGCGAGCGCTTCAAAACCAAGGCCGCAGATGCTGGAGTGATGCTCGGTGCACTCGACCTGCCCGACGGCGAGAAGAAGCACGACGAGTTCCTCGGCGACGTCGAGGTGTATCACCACGGACTTGAGCGCGACGCAGCACGTGACCGCACCGGCCATCCTTACGACCAGCATAGCGCTGGAATTGCGGTACCAGGGTTGCCATCAGGTCGATCCGAAGATCTGCTTCCCGCCGCAGAAAGTCGTGTTGAATGTCGACCTTGCCGGCGGCAGCAGCCGGCGCCGGCCCGGCGCCCAGTCGCTGAGCGCGGCACTGGCCGCACCGGCGCCGGGCGCACGGGATTCTCGGCGACAACCAGCCGCTGCCGCCCGAGCAGGCGTTCGTGTACGAAGCGATCGCGACCGGCGCGAACGAAGTGCTCGCGCGCTTCACGATGCCGAAGGGCTACTACCTGTATCGCGACAAGACGAGTTTCCGTCTCGCCGACGGCGCCGCCGGGAAACTCGGCGCGCCGCGCTGGCCGGCCGGTCAACAGCATACTGATGAAAACTTCGGCGCGACGACGGTCTACTTCAACCAGGTCGAAGTGCCCTTGCCGGTTGTTCGCAGCGACGCGGCGGCGCGCAGCGTGAATGTCGAGAGCAGCTTCCAGGGCTGCAAGGAAAACAGCGTGTGCTATCCGGTCATGACGCGCCAGGTGCGCGTCGACCTGCCGGCCGCTGGCGCAACTGCTTCTTCCGCTGCCGCGAGCAGTGTGGTCGAAGCAGCTGCGCCAGCGGCCGGGATTTCGGCGGCGATGCGGGCCAGGTGCAGCGCGCGTTGCACGGTTCGCACCTCGCCGGGCTGTTCTGGTTCTTCGTCTTCGGTCTGGGTCTCGCGTTCACGCCGTGCGTGTTTCCGATGATCCCGATCCTGTCCGGCATCATCGCCGGCGCCGGCGACAACATTTCGACCCGGCGCGCGATCGTGCTGTCGATCGTCTACATCCTGGCCAACGCGGCGATCTTCACGATCGCCGGCGTGATCGCCGGCCTGGCCGGCAAGAACCTGCAGGCCGCGTTCCAGACGCCGTGGGTGCTATGGAGTTTCGCCGGCCTGTTCGTGCTGCTGTCGTTGTCGATGTTCGGATTCTACGAGCTGCAGCTGCCGAGTTCGTGGCAATCGAAGATCGCGAATGTCAGCAACACGCAGTCCGGCGGCTCGCTGACCGGCGTCGCGGTCATGGGCGCGCTGTCGGCGCTGATCGTCGGCCCCTGCGTAACGCCGCCGCTCGCAGCGGCCGTCATCTACATTGCGGAAACGCACGATCCGCTGTTCGGCGGCGCGGCACTGTTCGCGCTCGCGCTCGGCATGGGCGCGCCACTGATCGTGTTCGGGGCCAGCGCCGGCAAGCTGCTGCCGCGCGCCGGCGCATGGATGGACGCGGTCAAGGCCGTGTTCGGCGTGACCTTCCTCGGCCTTGCGATCTGGATGCTGTCGCGCATTCTCGATGGAGTCTGGATCATGCTGATGAGCGGCGCGCTCGCGGTCGCCTGCGCGGTCTATCTCGGCGCCCTCGAGCGGCTGCCGGACGGCGCCTCCGGCTGGCGGCGACTGTGGAAAGCGCTCGGCGTGGTCCTGCTGATTGCCGGCGCGGCCGAACTGATCGGCGCGGCAGCCGGATCGAACGACCTGCTGCAGCCGCTGCGTGGTTTGAGCGCAGGCACCGGTGTGGCAGCAGGTGATGCGGCAGCAGCGGCGTTGCCGTTCAAGCGCATCAAAACGAATGCCGACGTCGATCGCGAGCTCGCGGCAGCCAAGGCGGCCGGCAAACCCGTCATGCTCGATTTCTATGCGGACTGGTGCGTGTCGTGCAAGGAAATGGAAAAGTTTACTTTTTCCAAAACCGAGGTGCGCGCGGCGTTGGCCGGTTTCGTCCTGCTGCAGGCCGACGTCACCAAGAACGACGACGACGATCAGGCGCTCATGCACCGCTATCACATCGTCGGTCCGCCCGACACGTTGTTCTATGGGGCCGATGGCCGCGAGAAACCCGCGTTGCAACTGGCCGGATTCGAGGACACCGGGAAATTCCTCGAGCGGATAGCGGCTGCGACAAAGTAGCTGGCCCCCCTCGACTTTCGATTAGCCCTCCTCATTCAAGGAGTGGAATGCTGATCTATTTTGCTAAGAATAATGACGAGCTGAAAGGCTTTCGAAGAGACTCTGGATTCCGGCCTTCGCCGGAATGACGAGCTAAAAAATGACGAGCCAAAGGGCTGCGAAGAAACGCTGGATTTCGGCTTGACCTCCCCTGTTGAAAGCCGCCGGAATACGAGCTGAGAATGACGAGCTAAAAGGCTTCGGCCATCTGGCTTAAACTAGGCGCATGTTCGATCGTTCCAATCTGATAGTCGTCGCCGTCGCTATTCTCGGCGCTGTCCTGGGTCTGCTCGCGGGAGGCTGGTATCGCCAGGCACCGGTAATGCCCGCGCCCCCCGGCGTCTCGGTGCTGCGCAAGGGCGACCTGCGCGCCGACCCGGCGCTTGCCGACCTCGAAGGCCAGCCGCGCCGCCTCGGCGAATGGGATGGCCGGCTCGTGCTCGTCAACTTCTGGGCCACGTGGTGCGGACCGTGCCGCGACGAAATGCCGCTACTTGACCATTCCGGCGCGGTTTTTGCCGACAAAGGCCTGCAAGTGGTCGGCATTGCGATCGATGACGCCGAGGCCGTGCGCGGTTTCCTCAAGGACAACCCGGTCCGTTATCCGATCCTCGTTGATGTCGCGAACGGCGTCGATCCATCCGTTATCTTCGGCGATACTCGCCAAGTTTTGCCGTTTAGCGTCCTGATCGGACGCGATGGGCGAATCGTCGATCAGCGTGCCGGATCGTTTTCCCAGAATTCTTTGACGGCATGGCTGCAGCCGCACCTGTAAGCCTTTGATTAGTGCCAGCTTCCGGAAAATCTTCGCAAATTGTCGGCTAACGCCGGCGAACTGGGCATTATCGTGCTGGACAACGCCGAGACGCTCGCGCACACTTGCGCGCCTTGACCGGGCCGAACGCCCGCGAGTATCCGGCAACAAGTGGCAAAAATTCTCGTACTGCACGGCCCGAACCTCAATCTGCTCGGCACACGCGAGCCGGAGATCTACGGACGCGCCACCCTGGCCGAGATCGATTCGGAACTGGCAGCGCGCGCAACCGAAGGCGGGCACAGCGTCGAGAGTTTCCAGTCGAACGCCGAACATGAACTGATCGGGCGCGTGCAGCGCACCCGGACCGATGGCACCGGATTCATCCTGATCAACCCGGCCGCCCTTACCCACACATCGATCGCCCTGCGTGACGCCCTGGCAGCAGTCGGCGTCCCCTTCATCGAAGTACACCTGTCCAACGTGCACGCGCGCGAACCGTTCCGCCATCACAGTTACCTCAGCGATCTGGCTGTGGGCGTGGTCTGCGGTCTCGGACCGTTGGGCTACAGCCTGGCCCTGACCGCAGCGATGCAGCGGCTTCCGCGCGACTAACCTTTTCGTATCCTTCTTCCGACGTTTCCGCTAACGCGGCACCATCAACGCAACGAGGCCCACCGTGGACCTGCGCAAGATCAAGAAACTCATCGACATACTTGAAGATTCCAACCTCGCGGAACTCGAGATTCGCGAAGGCGAGGAATCCGTTCGGCTGAGCCGGATGCCGAAGGGCTTCGCCGTCACCCAAGGCGCCGCAGCGCCACAGACCCAGGTGCACGTTGAGCCAGCACGCGCACCGGCTGCGGGCGCTCCCGCGCAGGCTGCAGCCGCACCCGGAGGCAAGGAATTGCCGGCCGGCCATGTGCTGCGCTCACCGATGGTCGGCACGTTCTATGCGTCGCCGAATCCGGACTCGCCGGCGTTCGTGAAAGTCGGCCAGGCGGTCAAGGCTGGCGAGACGCTCGCGATCATCGAGGCAATGAAGATGTTCAACCAGATCGAGGCCGACATCGCCGGCACGATCGTGGCCGTGCTTGCGCAGAATGGCCAGCCCGTGGAATTCGACGAACCGTTGTTTGTTATTGGATAGGGCTGAGGGCTGAGGGCTGAGGGCTGAAACGCCTGCACGCTGTCGGCCCCGCTCTTTCTCTCAGCCCTAGGCCCTCAGCCCTCAGCCCTATGCTCGACAAAGTCGTCATCGCCAACCGCGGCGAAATTGCCCTGCGCGTGCTGCGCGCGTGCCATACGCTCGGAATCAAGACCGTCGCCGTGCATTCGACCGTCGACCGCAATCTCAAGCATGTCGGCATGGCCGATGAGTCGGTCTGCATCGGGCCGGCGCCAGCGGCGGAAAGTTATCTCAACACGCCGGCGATCATTGCAGCCGCGGAGGTCACCGACTCGACGGCGATCCATCCTGGCTACGGTTTTCTGTCGGAGAACGCCGACTTCGCCGAAAGAGTCGAGCAGTCGGGCTTCATCTTCATCGGCCCGACTCCGAGCGTGATCCGGCTGATGGGCGACAAGGTGCAGGCGATCAAGGCCATGAAGGAAGCCGGCGTGCCGTGCGTGCCCGGCTCTGGCGGCCCGCTGGGCGACGATTCGGTCGAGAACGCGCGCATCGCGCGCGACATCGGCTATCCGGTGATCATCAAGGCCTCGGGCGGCGGCGGCGGCCGCGGCATGCGCGTCGTGCACACCGAGGCGCACCTCGGCAACGCCGTGTCGATGACCAAGTCCGAGGCCAAGGCCGCGTTCGGCAACGATCAGGTCTACATGGAGAAATTCCTCGAAAATCCGCGCCACGTCGAAATCCAGGTTCTCGCCGACGGCCAGGGCCATGCGATCCATCTCGGCGAGCGCGACTGCTCGATGCAGCGCCGCCACCAGAAAGTCGTCGAGGAAGCACCCGCCCCGGGCATCAGCGCCGCGCAGCGCGAGCAGATCGGCAAGGTCTGCGTCGAGGCCTGCGTGCGCATCGGCTACCGCGGCGCCGGCACGTTCGAGTTCCTGTACGAGAATGGCCAGTTCTATTTCATCGAGATGAACACACGCATCCAGGTCGAGCATCCGGTGACCGAGATGATCACTGGCGTGGACCTGGTGCGCGAACAACTCCTGATCGCCGCCGGCGAGAAACTTTCGCTGCGCCAGCAGGACATCAAGTTCACCGGCCATGCGATCGAATGCCGCATCAACGCCGAGGACCCGAATACGTTCATGCCGTCGCCGGGAACGGTCAAGCGCTTTCATGCGGCCGGCGGCCCCGGCGTGCGCATGGACACGCACATCTACGACGGCTACCGCATTCCGCCGAATTACGATTCGATGATCGGCAAGCTGATCGTGCACGGCCGCGACCGCGACACCGCAATCGCGCGCATGCGCATCGCTCTCGGCGAACTGGTCATCGACGGCGTCAAGACCAACATCCCGCTGCAGCAGCGCATCCTCGCCGACGGCGGCTTCCAGCAGGGCGGGCAGAATATCCACTATCTGGAAAAGCGTATTGCCGAGCAGCGCGAGAAGGCGATTGCGCTGGGGTGACACACCTGCCAGGACGCAGAGTCGTGAAATCGTGCGGCCGGACGGCCTGAACCCGTTAGCAGCGGCGTGTTTTGGTGCCGTGGCGAAGATCAGAGGTCTTGAGCCCCTCTCCCTTCGGGAGAGGGTTGGGGTGAGGGTCGGGGCTCGCAACGACGTCGGTAGAGGCCCGACCCTCATCTGACCGCCATGGACCGACGGCCTCTCTCGGCCATCCGTGACCTTCGAGGCACTTGGGCTCCTGCCCGGCGGAAATGCCGAAAATGCAGGAGCAATTTTCGGCCGGCGCTGCGCGCCACCTTCTCCCGGTGGGAGAAGGGAGCGAAGCGTGCCTCGATCTATGCCCCTAGCGATTCCATTCTACATTTATACAAATGCCATGAGCTGGCTCGAACTCTCCCTGACCCTGCACGCCGCGCAACAAGAAAGCGTCGAAGCCGCGCTCGAAGATCTCGGTGCGCTGTCGATAACGCTGGCCGACGCCGACGCCGACACCCCCGACGAGCGCGCGATCTTCGAGCCGGGGGTCGGGCAGACGCCGCTCTGGAACGACATCGTGCTGCAAGCCTTGTTCACGGTCGACGTCGATCGCGCCGGCCTCGTGCATGCGCTGGCCGATCTCGTGCCGGAGCTGGCGCCGGACCACATCGCGTTCCGTGAAGTCGCCGACCAGGACTGGACGCGCGCCTGGATGGATCAGTTCCAGCCGATGCGTTTCGGCCGGCGCCTGTGGATCTATCCGTGGAACATCGACCTGCCGGCCGGCGACGACGACGCGATCATCGTTCGCCTCGATCCGGGACTTGCCTTCGGCACCGGCACGCACCCGACGACAGCACTGTGCCTGGAATGGCTCGACGCGGCCGATCTTTCCGGAAAGACCGTGATCGACTACGGCTGCGGTTCCGGCGTGCTGGCGATTGCCGCTGTCAAACTCGGCGCGGCGCGCGTGATCTGCGTGGACAACGACGAGCAGGCGCTGGTCGCCACGCGCGACAACGCCGAGCGCAACGGCATCGCGGACAAAGTGGATTTGTACACTCCCGAGGCGTTGCCGCCGGTCCCCGTCGACACCCTCGTCGCCAACATCCTGGCCGGGCCGCTGCACGATCTGGCGCCGCTGTTCGCGCAACTGCTCGGGCCCGGCGCGGCGATTGCGCTATCCGGCATTCTGCGCGGTCAGGAAACTGAACTGCTGGCGCGCTATGCGGAATGGTTCGACGACGTCGCGGCGGATGCGCGCGAGGACTGGATACGTATCAGTGCGCGTCGCAGTTAGATAATGAAGTGCCTGCAAACCGCGAGGTCGGACCGACGCGATTTTTGCCGCTCGCCCCTCGTCCCTCGTCCCTGCTTTTCTTAGGCGCTCCCGGATTCCGGTAAACTCGTCCCATGTACACCCAATGCCCCGAATGCCTGACGATCTACAAGGTCGCGGCCGAACTGCTCGCGCAGGGTCGCGGCAGCGCGCGCTGCGGGCATTGCGCGGCAACGTTCGACGTGTTGCGGACGTTGACCGAAACGCTGCCCGAAGAACCATTCGAAGAGTTGCCGCTCGCGGCGACCGGTGACATTCCGCCGCAACTGAGCGTTCCGGCGCTGCGTCCGCAAGGCCAGCCGCAGACGCTGCTGTTCAACCCCGATGAGCGCATGCGCCGGCCGCAGTCGCAGTCGCGGCCTGCGACGCCGGCCTTCGCGCGGCGATCGTCGAACGGGCACCGTGGCGTGCGCGCGTGGCCATGGCAACTCGGAGCGACCGTCCTTGGCGTGTGCCTGCTTGCGCAAATCGCCTACGCTGAACGCGCGCCGCTGCTCGATGACGCGCACCTGCGCCCGTGGTTCGATATGGCTTGCGCAACTCTCGGCTGCCGCCTCCCGCTACGCCATGAACCGGCGCACTTCGCGCTGCTGTCGCGCGACATCCGCCCGCATCCGTCGGTCGCCAACGCGCTGATCATTTCGGCCAGCGTGCGCAATGACGCGGCATTCGCCCAGGCCTTTCCCGACGTCGAAATCCTGCTGTCGGATCTGGACGAGAACCGCATCGCGATGCGCCGCTTCCATCCACAGGAATACCTCGGCGATACGCGCACGCTCGCCGCCGGAATGGCACCCGGATCAACCACGGCGCTGGTGTTCGAGGTCGCCGATCCAGGCAAGAATGCGGTCGCGTTCGAATTCAAGTTTCGCTGATCGCGCAGGTGTGCGCGTAGCGCACGTGTTGCACCGCACTGACAATTAAAGCAGTTCCACAGCAAGCGCTGGCAACTCCCGGCCATGTCTGCGTTACTCACGAATGCACCGCCGCAAGTGTGAACCAGATACTTATCAAGCGCGGCGCGCGGCGCTACAATTCGCACCCGTTCGCCTCATGCACCTGCCCCAGGCGGCGGACCAGAAAGTCATAATCCATTGGGGAAACTGCTTTGAATGTCGCCGCTGCCTTGCGTGCCGATCAGGCGCCCGAGTCCACGTTGCAGCCAGCATTGCGCGAATGCGTTGCGCGCGCCGTCCGCCGCTATCTGCACGATATGGATTCGCAGATGCCCGAAGGGCTCTACGAACTGGTGCTGCGCGAAGTCGAGACGCCGCTGCTGCGCGAAGTGCTGGCGTGGGCCGGCGGCAACCAGAGCCGGGCCGCCGCGGCGCTCGGCATCAATCGCGCGACCCTGCGCAAGAAACTTGCCGCGCTCGGCCTCGGTGCCGATTGAAGTACCCCGTGCATGTGCGGGAGTTTCGCCATTGCACGGACGCATCGTCCCCAGCTAGAAACCGGCGCGTATAATTCCGCGCTCCAGCCCTGGAATCGCGATGTCTGAGAACTCGCTGCAACCGGTCCGGCGCGCACTCATCAGCGTGTCGGACAAAACCGGACTCATCGAACTCGCCGGCAGCCTCGATGCCCTCGGCATCAGCCTGATCTCGACCGGCGGCACCGCGCGCACGCTGCGCGATGCAGGACTGCAGGTGACCGAAGTCAGCGACGTGACCGGATTCCCCGAAATCATGGGCGGCCGCGTCAAGACGCTGCATCCGCGCATCCATGGCGGACTGCTCGGCCGGCGCGGCGTCGACAACAAGGTCATGCACGAGCACGGCATCGAGCCGATCGATCTGCTCGTCGTCAACCTGTATCCGTTCGAGACGATCACGTCGGCGCCGGACTGCAGCTACGAGGAAGCGATCGAGAACATCGACATCGGCGGTCCGGCGATGCTGCGCGCCGCGGCAAAGAACCAGGACCATGTCACCGTCGTCGTCGATCCGGGCGACTATGCCGAGCTGGTCCAGGCGCTGGCCGAGCGCCACGGCACGTCGTGGAGCTTGCGTCGCCGTTTTGCGGCCAAGGCGTTCGCCCACACCGCGCGCTACGATGGCCTGATCGCCAACTGGCTCGGCACGCACGCCGACAGCGATCATGTCGAGCAGTTCCCGCCGCAGCTGAATCTCAACTACTCCCGGCGCGCGCTGCTGCGTTACGGCGAGAATCCGCACCAGGGCGCCGCCCTGTACCTCGAAGCGCATCCGCCGGCGGGCACCATCGCCACGTCGCGCGTGCTGGCCGGCAAGGAACTGTCCTATAACAACATCGCCGATGCGGATGCGGCGCTCGAATGCGTCAAGGCGTTCCACAAGACGCCGGCCTGCGTCATCGTCAAGCATGCCAACCCGTGCGGCGTGGCGCTCGGTGCGAGCGCGTCGGAGGCCTACGAACACGCCTATGCGACCGATCCGATATCGGCATTCGGCGGCATCATCGCGTTCAACCAGCCGCTCGATGCGGCCACCGCCGGCGCGATCCTCGAGCGCCAGTTCGTCGAAGTCGTCATCGCGCCAGAAGTGGACAATGCCGCACTTGCGCTATTTGCAAAAAAGCCCAATGTGCGCGTCCTGGCGTTCGGCACGTTCGTCGACCAGCCCGAGACCGTGCTGGACTTCAAGCGCATTGCCGGCGGACTGCTGGTGCAGGAAGCCGACCGCGACACGCTGATGATGACCGATCTGAAGATCGTGTCGCGGCGTGTGCCCGACGCCAATGAACTGCACGACCTGCTGTTTGCCTGGCATGTCGCCATGTTCGTCAAGTCCAATGCGATCGTGTACGCGCGCCACGGCCGCACGATCGGCATCGGCGCCGGCCAGATGAGCCGCGTCATCAGCGCGAAGATCGCCGCACTCAAGGCGGCCGAAGCAAAGCTCGAGGTGCGCGACAGCGTGATGGCGTCGGATGCGTTCTTCCCGTTCCGCGACGGCATCGACGCCGCCGCCGAAGCCGGCATTCGCGCCGTCATCCAGCCCGGCGGTTCGATGCGCGACGCCGACGTGATCGCGGCGGCGGACGAGCATGGGATGGCGATGGTGTTTACGGGGGTGAGGCATTTTCGTCATTGAAAGAAGAACAGGGCTGAGGGCTGAGGGCCGAGGGCTGAACATCAAGAGCTCGCGGCGCCTGCGCCTTCTGCCCTCAGCCCTCAGCCCTCAGCCCCTGCTCCGCACATGAAAATCCTCGTCATCGGCTCCGGCGGCCGCGAACACGCGCTCGCCTGGAAGCTCAAGCAGTCCCCGCGCGTCAGCGAAGTGCTGGTCGCGCCCGGCAACGCCGGCACCGCCCGCGAACCTGGCGTGCGCAATGTCGACGTCGCCGCGACCGATCTCGATGGCCTGCTCGAACTCGCCCGGCGCGAGGACGTTGCGCTGACCGTCGTCGGTCCCGAGGCGCCGCTCGTTGCCGGCGTCGTCGATCGCTTTCGCGCCGCCGGCCGCCGCTGCTTCGGCCCGGGCCGGATCGCCGCGCAACTCGAAGGCTCCAAGGCATTCGCCAAGGATTTCCTCGCGCGCCACAACATTCCGACCGGGCGCTACGCGGTGTTCAGCGAGCTCGCTCCGGCGCTGGCCTATGTGCGCGAACTGGCGCACGGTGTTCGCGGCAAGCCGATCGTGATCAAGGCCGACGGCCTGGCAGCCGGCAAAGGTGTCGTCATCGCACTGTCCCTGGCCGATGCCGAACAGACGCTGCACGACATGCTCGGCGCGCGCGTGCTCGGAAGCGCCTCGGCGCGCGTCGTGATCGAGGAATTCCTCGACGGCGAAGAGGCCAGCTATATCGCGATCTGCGACGGCACCAACGCGCTCGCGCTGGCCACGAGTCAGGATCACAAGCGCCGCGACGACGGTGATCTTGGTCCGAACACCGGCGGCATGGGCGCGTACTCGCCGGCGCCGGTGGTAACGAAGCAGGTCGAGCAGCGCATTCTGACCGACATTATCCGGCCGACCCTCGCCGGCATGGCCGCCGAGGGCGCGCCATTCACCGGCTTCCTCTACGCCGGCGTCATGATCGATGGCGACGGCGTGCCACGCGTGCTCGAATTCAACGTGCGCTTCGGCGATCCGGAGACCCAGCCGATCCTGATGCGGCTCGAATCGGATCTGGTCGACTTGATCGAGGCCGCGCTCGACGGACGCATCGATACAGTCTCCGCGCGCTGGAACCCGCAGCCGGCAATCGGCGTCGTGATCGCCGCGCACGGTTATCCGGGCACCGTACGCACCGGCGACACGATCGACGGGCTAGACGGCCCGTTCCCGGCCGGGGCCAAGGTCTTCCACGCCGCAACAAAAGTGGAAAATGGGAAAGTGCTCAGTTCCGGCGGCCGCGTGCTGACCGTTTGCGCGACCGGAAGCGACCTTTCCGAAGCGCGCGACCGCGCTTATGCAGCCGCCGATCGCGTTCATTTCGACGGGATGTTCTATCGGCGCGATATAGCGTATCGCGCGCTGCGAGGGACCAGGGGCTAGGGACTAGGGTTAGAGCTGAGGGCGCGCCGCTCTAGCTAGCCCCTAGTCCCTGCCTCTCAGAACCTCTTGCGCAACATCAGCACATTGCACCCGTCGCTGTACTCGTAGCGAAACTCGTCCATGAGCATGCGCACGAGTTCGATGCCTAGCCCGCCGATGCGCGCGGTCGCGACACTCGTGCCGCGCTGCGGCGGACACCATGACGTCGGGTCGAACTCGTCGGCGAGGTAACGGATGCGCGTGTCGAGCGCGTCGGGCGCGCGCGCGATCTCCACTTCGACCGGTCCGGCCGCCTGCTCGGCATGCATGATGACGTTGGTCAGCAGTTCGTCGAGGGCGACCTGCAGCGCGCGCAATGCCGCCTCGGGCACCTGGCCGAGCAGCTTTTCCTCGAGACTGTCGTGCAATCGGCCGACGGCGCCGCGCTGACGTTCGACACGAAAGTTCCAAACCGCAACCGGCGCTTCCCCGCGCCGCGGTCCGCGCCACCACGCTCCCCAGCGCTCACCGGTCCCCGCCATGGCGGAATGGTGACGAAATTGGGCAGCGCGCGCAATGGGAAGATGCTAGTGCGATCATCAGTGATCGCGAAGGTCACGAAGCGGCCATCCGTGGCCGCACTCTTCCAAGAGGCCAAGTCTATTTCTTTGCCGGCGCTGCGGCGGCGGGCGCCTTGATAGGCGTCAACAGAGGCGGGTTGTACAACGGATGGCCAGCGGGCCACGGACGATCGGGCACCTGCTTGGCAACGAAGCTGGCCTGTGTGGTCTTGTAGATTTCGGCAGACAGCTTGTCGCCGCTGCGCACGGCCTCGAATATCGCTTCGGCCTGATACTGCTGCGCTTCGGTATATTTCGCATGTGCGGCCAGCGCCAGCGCCAGCGCCGACGAGTCGTCCGCGTCCGGGCGCTGCTTGTACAGGGCCTGCGCGTAGTCGAGCGCCATGTCGCGCTCTTCCTTCTTCGCCGCCGGACAAGTGCTCGCCAAACGCACGAAGATCTGCATCAACTCTCCATTCTTCGGATCGCGCTTCTGGGCCGCGCTGGTATCGGCCAGTGCCCGGCCGCACTGGCCGGCGGCGACCTCGGCAGCGACCAGATGTGCCTGCGCCTGCACATCCTCGGGCTGCAACTGGAGGAGTTCACGGTATTGTTCGGCGGCCTGGCTGTAGCGCCCGCGGCGCATCTCGGCATTGCCGAGCAGGAGCCGCGCCGGCGCCAGCTTGGCGTCGGCGCGAACCGCGCGCTGATAATACGCATAGGCCTGGTTGTCGTCGCCGGCGTACTCATAGACGAGGCCGCGCGCAAACAGTGCCGTGGCGCTGTCGGGTTTCAGGGTCAATGCCTGGTCGGCTACAGCCTGCGCAATCCACTGGTCGCCGAGCGACGCTTCGAGACGGGCCTGCAAAGCCAGCGCGTCGACATCGTCTGCGTGGTCGCGCTGGTACTCGGCCAGCTTCGCGCGCGCGGCCATGATCTTGCCGCTCCCGGCGAGCTGCTCGGCCTGCTGCAACGCCGTGCCGCTCAGTTGCTGCGCCGGTGCGCCGCCGCCGTACATGCCCAGGACCAGCGGATCGGCCAGGCGCGGCGGAACATCGCCGGCCTTGGCCTCTGCCTCCTTGGCGGCCGCCGCGTTGCCGACGCCCGTGTAAGCGTCGGCCAGTGTCTTGTAAAGCTGGGTCGCCTGCGGCTCGAGTTTCAGGGCACGCTGGAGATTCTCGATCGCATCGGTGTAGCGTTTCTGCCGCATGCTGATCTGGCCCAGCATCGCGAACGCGACAGCCTGGTCCGAATGTTCGCGGGTCGTGCGTTCGAGCACCTTGCGCGCGCCGTCGATGTCACCGAGGTCGACCAGCGTATCGGACAGGCGATAGCGGATCGGCAGATAGACCTCATCGAGTTTCAGCGCAGCCTCGAAATCGGCGCGCGCCTCGGCGTTCTGTTTCAGCTCGCGCGCAATGACGCCGCGCAGGTACATCCAGCGCCCGTCTTCAGGATCGATCTGCGAGGCATCGTAGAACGCGATAGCCGCGGCATCCTTGAGGCCGGCGCGAGCATACGCTGCGCCGACACTGGCGTAGACCTGCGCCAGCGGCGGCCCGACGAGCTTGCCGTGAGCAGTATCGAATTCGACGCGGGCCGCCTTGACCGCAGCGGCGTCGGCTGGCGCGAGCTTCGCCGTGTCGACGTTGGGCAGCGGCTTGAGCAATGCATCGGCCGCGGTCGCCGGCAGGCTCAAGAACAACCCGATGCAAATAGCGCCGCACAGCAAACGTTTCTGAATCAGCATGGGAATCGATTTCGCTGTTGAGAGCCGGCACGAAGCTGCCGGCACTTGGACCAGTGGGCCGCACAGTTTAGCGGCGCGGCACGCGCGCAGCCAGCGACCAGCCGCGACGAGTGCAAATTGCCGCTTGTTTGTTACTCTGGAGGCCTCGGGGGAGAGACAGACCACAGACCATGGCTGATGGCAATCAGTTCCAGTTGCTGCGCGAACGGCGCTTCCTGCCGTTCTTCCTGACGCAGGCGCTCGGCGCTTTCAACGACAACGTGTTCAAGAACGCGCTGGTGATTCTGGTCGCGTTCCTGACGACGCAGCTGAGCGTCGCCGATGTGAATTTCTATACCAACCTCGCCGCGGCGCTGTTCATCCTGCCGTTCCTGCTGTTTTCTGCGACCAGCGGCCAGTTGTCCGACAAGTACGACAAGGCGCGGCTCGCACAGATCGTCAAGCTGCTCGAAATCGCCATCATGCTGGTCGCCTGCGCCGGTTTTGTCGGCAACAGCATCGGACTGCTGATGGCAATGCTGTTCATGATGGGCTTGCACTCGACCTTGTTCGGCCCACTCAAATACGGCCTGCTGCCGCAGGTCCTGGCCGACAACGAACTCGTCGGCGGCAACGGCCTGATCGAAATGGGAACGTTCCTGGCGATCCTGCTCGGCACGATTCTCGGCTCGACCTTGATTCGCGTGCCGGGCTACGGCGCATGGCTCGTCGGTGCCGCCACGATCGCGCTCGCCGTTGCCGGACTGGTCTGCGCGCTGGCGATGCCGCGTGCGCCACCGGTCGATCCGGGCCTCAAGATCAACTGGAATCCGTTCAGCGAAACCTGGCGCAATCTTGGCTACATCCGCAGCGATCGCACGATCTTCCTGTCGTGCCTGGGCATCTCGTGGTTCTGGTTCTACGGTTCGATCTATTTCACCCAGTTGCCGAACTACACGAAGGAAGTGCTCGGCGGCGATCCTGGCGTGTACACATTGATCCTGACGTTGTTCTCGATCGGCATAGGATTCGGATCGGTCATGTGCGAACGCCTGTCGGGGCACAAGGTCGAGATCGGGCTGGTGCCGTTCGGCTCGATCGGCATGACCGTGTTCGGCGCCGACCTGTACTTCGCCCATCCGGACAGCAGCGGTCAGCTCGGCCTCGGCGTCGCGGCGATGCTCGGCCAGCCGCACATCTGGCACGTGCTGATCGACTTGTCGCTGATGGCGATCTTCAGCGGCTTCTTCATCGTTCCGCTGTTCGCGCTGGTGCAGGCGCGCAGCGACCCGGCGCGGCGTTCGCGCGTGATCGCGGCAAACAACATCCTCAACGCGCTGTTCATGGTCGTCGCGGCCGGACTGTCGGCCGTGCTGCTGAACAAGGCCGGTCTGAGCATTCCGGGCCTGCTGCTGGCGACCGCGCTGCTCAACGCCGTGGTCGCGATATACATTTATACCCTGGTGCCGGAATTCCTGCTGCGCTTCGTCGATTGGCTGCTGATCAACACCCTGTACCGCATCCGCCCGGCGGGGCTGGAAAACATTCCGGAACATGGACCGGCACTGCTCGTGTGCAACCACATCAGCTTCATGGATCCGCTGATCATCATGGGCTGCGTGCGCCGGCCGGTGCGCTTCGTGATGTACTACAAGATCTTCGCCACGCCGGTCGTGAAGTACGTGTTCCGCGCCGCCAAGGCGATTCCGATCGCCGGCGCAAAGGAAGACGCCGCGCATCATGGAGCGCGCATTCGCGACGGTCGACAAGGAACTGGCCGACGGCAACATCGTTTGCATCTTCCCCGAAGGCGGCATCACGCGCGACGGCACGATCCAGCGCTTCCGTCCCGGCATGGAGCGCATCCTCGCGCAGCGGCCGGTGCCGGTCGTGCCGCTGGCGCTGCGCGGCTTGTGGGGCAGCCTGTTCAGCCGCCGCGACTCGACACTCGGGCGCATGCGCCTGCCGCGCCGGTTCTGGTCGAAGATCGAACTGGTCGCCGGGCGCGGCGGTGCCGCCGGCAGCAGGCCAACGCCGCATTGCTCGAAGCGAAAGTGCGTGAGTTGCGCGGGGATGCGGCGTAGGGTGGGCCTTGGCCCACCGGCTCTTCGCCGTTCAAAAACAAAACGGTGGGCCAAGGCCCACCGTACGTCGATCATCGCCAATCGCGACGATCAGGCGGCAATCAGGCAAACCACCCGCCCAGCACGATCAGCGCGATCACCGTCAGCCACACGATCAACACGCGGCGTACCAGCACCATCGCGTCGTCGAGCGCAACGAGAGGCGCACGCGCGGCGTGGGATGGCTCATCCGCTTCCGCGGCAACGTCGGCCGCGACGCTGGCCCGCGCGGTCGCGTTGAGGAAGCCCAGATCGAGGGCCAGGAATCCTTTGCCGCTCGCCGCGTGGTAGTCGCGCCAGACCTTGAACACGGAGTCGAAGTTCGATGCCAGCGCGAGCGCGAGCACGATCAGGTGCGCCGGCAACCAGTCGAGAATACGGGCGGCGTGCTCGGCCGCTGCGCGCTGGCCGGCGGACTGCGCGGCGGCAAACTCCGGCCCCGCCAGAACCTGGGTCAATCGATACAGCAACGCGCCGGCCGGCCCAAGCAGCGCGAACCACAACAGCACGCCGAACCAGCGCCGCAGCGCGGCCAGGAACGTCGCCTCGACGACCTTTTCAGTCGTGAACTCCAGCGGCGGTTGCGTCGCATCGGCGCGCAATGCCTGCAGCGCCGCGGCGCGACGATCGCTGTCCGGCGCCTTGTCGATTGCCTCGACGTCGCGCTCCAGATCGCGCGGCCCCCAGCAGTAGAACAGCACGATAATCGCGAACACCAGGCTGGTGAGCCCGAGCCAGGTGCCACGCAAGATGTACTGTCCGAGTGCGCAGGCCAGCACCGGAGCGCCAATGCACACGATCAATCCGGTCAGGTCGCCGCCCGGGCTGCCGACCTGCTCCTGCCAGCGGCGCAACCAGGTGAAATCTCGCCAGTGCACAGACGCGGGGACGGCGTGCGTCGCGAACAGCACCAGCAAGGTGGCAACAAGGACGATAGCCATGCTCGGATCCGGAACGAACCGTGGGAGTCAGTTGATTGTAGCAGCGCCGTTGCTGTGTACAGCGTCAATCCCGGCCGGGCAGGAACGGTTCGGCGCTGACGAAGTCGTCGAGTTCGGCGCCGGCGGCCTGACGCAACCAGTGCTCGATCAGCCGGTAAGCGACCGACACGCGCGGCGGCAGCACGAGCTGGCCCGACCGCAGGTCGGCCATCAGCTGATCGGCTTCGAACCAGCGCGCTTCGGCCAGTTCCGGCCCCACCTGGATTGCCGGATCCTCGGCCTGGGCGGTGAATCCGAGCATGATCGAGGCCGGAAACGGCCAGGGCTGCGAGGAGTGGTAATCGCTGGAGCCCACACGCACGCCGGCTTCCTCGAACACTTCGCGTCGGACCGCGTCCTCGAGCGTCTCGCCGGGCTCGACGAAACCGGCCAGCGTCGTGAATCGTTTCGGCGGCAGGCGCGGCATGCGGCCGAGCAGGCAGGCATCGCGCCAGGTGACGATGACGATGACGGCCGGATCGGTGCGCGGGAAATGCTCCATGCCGCATTGTGGATTAGTACACTTTGCCCGGTGGCCGGCTGCCTCGAATCGCAAAGGCGCCGCGCAATTCGCGCAGTAGCGCGTGCGTCCCTGCCAGTTGGCCAGCCCGAGGGCGTAGGCGAACAGGCCGGCGTCGAACGCCGGCAGGGCAACGCCGGCGCTGCGCAGGTTCATGAATGGCACGCCGAGCTCGGCGGAGATCAGGTCGGCTTGGGTTGAATCGATGCGCAGCAGGAAACGGTCGCTGCCCCCGGCGCTGCCCAGATAGGTCGGTACGGCATCGCGCACCAGCCGGTCGCGCTCGAACGGATCGAGTCCGCGCAGCCCGCGTTGATCTCCGGTCACCAGGATGCGGCCATCGTCGCGCAACACGATAAACCGGGATTTGGCCGAGCACAGGCGCGCCTCGAGCCAGTCGGCATCGTCACGCTGTTCGGCCGAGCGCTCGAGCTCCAGGTTGGCGAACGTGTTGTTGCGGCTGCGCAGGTGGGAACTCATTGGCGCGCCATTATCCCATCCGCATCTGGAAGTGGCGAGGGCTGCCAAAGGGGCTAGGGACTAGGGGCCAGGGAAGAGCGCGCTGCTCTTGATGCTCTCGCTCTCACTAGGCCCTAGTCCCTGGCCCCTAGTCCCTGCTACACCGAGAACGACGAACCGCAGCCGCAGGTCGTCTTCGCATTCGGGTTGCGGATCACGAACTGCGCGCCATGAAGGTTTTCGGCGTAGTCGATCTCGGCGCCCATCAGATATTGCAGGCTCAGCGGATCCACGACCAGGGTCACGCCGTCCTTGACCAGCGCCAGATCATCGTCGGCGCGCTGCTCGTCGAAGGTGAAGCCGTACTGGAAGCCCGAACAGCCGCCGCCGGATATGTACACGCGCAGTTTGAGGTTCGGATTGTTTTCCTCGGCGATCAGTTCGCGCACCTTGTGCGCAGCCGCATCGCTGAACAGCAGGGGTTCGTCGAGCGCGTTCTGGTAATCAGGGGTCTGGTTCATGCAACTCTCGTCGGCTCGCGAACAAGCGCCGCGACCTCAGGTAGATCGTGCCGCGCCGGCCGAATTCAAGACTTGGGCTCTTCCGTGCCCGGCCCCGACAGCTGCCGCGGCGGCTCGGCCCGATAGCACCATCTTGCCATTGATCTGGGCGCCGGCGGACATCTCGAGCATCTTGTAGTAGACGTTGCCTTCGACGCGCGCGTTGCTGGCCAGTTCCAGGCGCTCGTCGGCGGTGACGTCGCCGTTCACGCTGCCGTTGATGACGATGTGCGGCGCCTGGATCTCGCCGATCACCTCGGCGTGATTCGACAGCGTCAGCACCGCCGCGGCGTCGTCGGCGCGAATGCTGCCTTCGATCTTGCCGTCGACATGCAGGCGGCCGCTGAACTGCACGTCGCCACGAATCTGCGTGCCGCTCGCGATCAGCGAGGTCGTCTCGGTGCCGGCAGGCGAAACTTTCTTGCTATTGTTGAACATCGGTGACCTCCGGTGTGGCCAGCGCCTCGGCCCAGGCGAAATCCTGTTGCGCGCGGCCCATCTCGCCGCCAGCATCGGCTTCCACACGTATGCGGTTGGGCTTGAATCCCGGCGGCAGCATCAGAGTACCCTTGAGCTGCTGAAAATACTTGAAGGAAAACGCCAGTCCTTCGCCGTCCTGATGCGACGCCAGGTCGGACCAGCCGAGCGTGGCGAGCTTGCCGTCGCGCACGCCCGACACGCTGGCCAGCACGCGTCCACTGGCGAGCAGGCCAGCCTTGAGGTTCTGCGTGATGGTAATTGTAAAATTATATACTCCGGGTTCGCTCGCGGCGGCAAGATGCACACCCTGCACGGCAAGGCCTTCGCGCCTCGCGTTGGTACCGGTCAGCCGGCTGTAGAAGCCCAGGTCCGCGCGCAGCGCCCAGACCTGCTCCTGGCGGTCGCGCAGCACCTGCTGCAGGTCGGCGTTGGCCGCGCGCGCCACCTGCTCGGAGCGTTCGAGCACGGCGACGCGCTGCTGCAGCTCGGAGGCCTGCCGGCGCAGGCCGTCGACTTCGGCGCGCTCGCCGGCCGAGGCGATGCGCTCGCGCACGAACAGCGCCGCAAACGCCGCCAGCGCGGCCGACGCCAGCCACGCCAGAACGATCAGCAGCCAGCGCTGCCAGCGCGAGTTCGGATCGTGCGAGCGGACAACGAGCAACGGCGGCGGCGGGACATACACCATGGCGGAAAGTTGCTCGGGACGAAGCGTGAAGAGCGCCTTGTCGACAGGCATGCTGAGGACAGGCGGAACGCCTTATAGCCTCGCCGCCGAGATCGCGTCAAGGCTCGCGGCCACGGTCTGTCGACTGCTGCGCAGTTTATACTTCGACCCGATCGCCATAACGACGAACTCCCGATGCTCTGGCTCAAGGCGCTGCACGTTGTTTTTGTCGTGACCTGGTTCGCCGGCCTTTTTTATCTGCCGCGCCTGTACATCTATCACATCGAGTCGACACAGCAGGCCGTGCGCGACCAATTGATCGTCATGGAACGACGCCTGCTGATGATCACTCACATCGGCGCCGCCGGCGCGGTCGCATTCGGCACTGCCACGCTGGGATGGTGGCTCGCGCACGACCCACACTACCTGCATCAGTTCTGGCTCGCTGCCAAGCTGGTCCTGGTGGCCGGCCTGGTCGCCTATCACCTTTATCTGGTCCGCCTGAAAAACCAGCTCGCGAGCAACCAGTGCGCGCGCTCGTCACGCTGGCTGCGCATCTTCAATGAAGTGCCTGGAGTGCTGTTGATCGCGATAGTCATTCTGGTGATCGTCAAACCGTAGAGGGTCTAGGGGCTAGGGACTGAGGGAAGAGAAAAGCAAAGCCGTCGCCCTTCCCTCTTCCCCAGTCCTCTTCCATCTTCGGTCCCTCACTCTTTGCTGGCGCTTCGCTCTTTCCTAGCCCTAGTCCCTAGTCCCTGGCCCCTAGCCCTGCACTTTGTATACTTTTGGCAAAACTACCAAGCGCTGACGCGATGCCACCAGGCTGGTATCATCGGTCACGAAGAGGGGGTTCAGGCGAGCAATGCAACAGCAGGACGACACCCAGCAAGCCGCAGAACTGCGCCTGGCGTTCCTGCGCCATCTGCCCAAGCGCCTGGAGATGTTGCGCAAGCGCGGCCAGCGCCTTTGCGACCAGGGTTGGGACATCAATGCGTTGACGCTTCTGTTCCGCGAGGTGCAACCGCTGGCCGGCGCCTGCGGTCGCTATGGCCTGCTGGATATCGGCGAGCACCTGTTCTCGATCGAGCGTTTCCTTGCCCCGTTCGCGGCGCAGGTCGGCGTCCCCGATGCCGGACAAACGGAAACCTTCGCGGCGCGGCTGCGCGCCCTGGAACCGCTGATCGCAAGCCTCGGCGCCGCATCGGCTGAAGGCGACCGCGCTGCGGCTCCCGCCGCGCTGGCGGTGGCCGCGGAGCGCGTCGATTTTCCACTCTGGGTGACACCGCCGCCGGACTACTGGCACCGCTTCGCGCGCAATGCGCCACCGCTGACGTTGCGGCCTGTGCCCTTGGTCCCGACGCCCAAGCCCGCGGCGGCCCCGGTTTCGCGCCCGCCTGCTGTCCCCGACGTTCCGCCGCCTGCACAGGCTGCGCCTTCGGTCGTGGCTTCGCGGCCCGCGCCGGCGGCGCCAGCAGAACCGGCAAAACCGGCAAAGCCGGCGCGCCTGGCGCGCGGCGCCGGACCGGCCGACGAGATCGTCGCCGCGCCGCGCGCGCGTGCCGGGGAACAACGCAAGATCTACCACCTCAGCGACGGCAATCCCCTCGCCAGCGAACTCGACCAGAAGCTCGACACGATCAGCGGCTACGAGCTCACGGTCTTCGACAATATCGAGCACCTGCGCGAAATCCTGTCGGCGTTTCCGCCGCACCTCGTGATCGTCGATGCGCAATACGAGTCCGCGCTCGAGTCGATCGGCGCGTTGATCAAGACGATGCGCTCGCGCACGCGCCATCGCCTCGCCCTGCTGAGCTTCTCCACCTCCGGTGAATTGCCGGTGCGCCTGCGCGCGATGCGTGCCGGCGCCGATGCCTTTGTCGCCCTGCCCGCTCAAGTCGAGGACGTGGCCACGCGCATCAGCGAACTGCTGGATGCCGATAGCGCCGATCCGTTTCGCGTGCTGATCGTCGAGGACGACCGCTCGCAGGCGATCTTCGCCGAGTCGATTCTGCGCAAGGCCGGCATGACCACGCGCATGTGCACCGACCCGCTGGCCGCGCTCGACCAGCTCGATGAGTTCGAGCCCGAGCTGATCCTCATGGACTTGTACATGCCCGCCTGCGACGGCATGGAGCTGACTTCGATCATCCGCGAGCGCGAGGCGTTCGTATCGACGCCGATCGTGTTCCTGTCGGGCGAGCAGAACGAGGAGAAGCATTTCCAGGCGCTCGACTCGGGCGGCGACGATTTCCTGTCCAAGCCGATCCGGCCGAAGCACCTCATCGCCGCGGTGACCAACCGCGTGCGCCGCGCGCGCCAACTCGGCCGCCGCGGCACCGGGGCGAGCCCGCGCGATCCGGTATCCGGCCTGTACCTGCGCGCCCATGTGCTCGACCAGATCAACGCCCTGCTCACGCGCGATGACGCGACCGCGACGTTGGGCGGATTGATGTACCTCGAGATTGATTCGGCCGCGAGCACGCGCGAGCGGGTCGGCATGCTCGCGTTCGATGCGTTGCTCGGCCAGGTCGGCGCATTCATCGCTTCGCATGTCGGCGCCAACGATCTGGCGACTCGCTATGGCGATTCGAGCTTCCTGCTCCTTTGCCCGCAAGGCGACGAGTCGGCGCTCGAGCGGCTGGCCGCGAGCCTGCGCGATCGCACCGGGCGCGAGAAATTCGACCAGGACGGACGCACATTCAGCCTCGGGCTGTCGATCGGCATCTGCAGTTTTGCCGCGCGCCTGGGCGAAGTCGGCGCAATGCTCAACGGCGCGGAACGGGCGATGTCGGATGCGCGCCGCCCCGGCGGCAGCCATGTCGGCACCTATCATACCGAGCCGACGACGGCGCCCGCGGGTACCTTCCAGGCGTTGGGCGAACAAATCCGCGCCGCGTTGAAGGCGGACAACTTCCAGCTGCTGTTCCAGCCGATCGTCGCGCTGCAGGGTGCGGAGGCCGAACAGTTCCAGGCCCTGCTGCGCCTGGCCGGCAGCGACGGCAAACTCTACACCGCGGCGGAAATCGTGCCGATTGCGCAGCGCGACGATCTGATCGGCGAGATCGATCGATGGGTGCTGTCGCGCTGCTTGCTGGTCCTGGCCGAACGCGCGCGCCAGCAGCGCACCGTGCGCCTGTTCGTCAACCAGTCGATCGAGACCGTGGCCGACGCGCAGCATGCCGTCTGGCTGCGGCAGATGCTTGAGACGCGACGCCTGGACGGCAGTCAGCTCGCCATCGAGTTCCGCCTGGCCGATGCGCAGGCGCACCTGCATGACCTGGCCGCGTTCGCCGCCGAGGTGCGCAAGCTGGAAGTGCACATCGCCCTGTCCGGTTTCGAGGCCGGCGCGATGGCATTCCAATTGCTAGAACAACTGCCCGTGAGCTTTATCAAGATCAGCCCCCGCTATGTCGACGAAAGCCTGCGCACCCCGGCCGTGCGCGAGGAGTTGCGCCAGATCATTGGCCACGCCCGCGCGCAGGGAAAACAGGTCATCGCGCCGCGGGTGGAGAATGCGCAGAGTGCTGCGCAGCTGTGGACAGCGGGCGTGGACTACATGCAGGGCGACTTCGTGCAGAAGGCCGGCCAGGACCTCAACTTCGACTTCCATGCCGCGTCGATCCCCTAGCCGCCGGCCGCGCCTGGGCGTCTTCGGCCGATGAGCGCGCAGGTCCCCGCGCCGGACCATGGCGCCGTTTCGCACTGGCACGCGCTTGCGCCATGGGTGCTGCGCGGCAGTCTGACGATCGTCGTCGCCTTGGGCTTGGGCGCGCCGTTCGTGCTCGACGCGCCTCAGGCAGCGTGGATGTCTCCCTTGCTGATCGCGGCGGCTGTGGGTGGGTGGCTCGGCTGGCGCGTCCATGCCTCCGATCACCGGGCCGAAGCGTCCGGCGCCGCCGTTCCGCCGGCTGCCATTGCCGCCGACGACGCGCGCCTGGCCGAGCTGCAGGGCGAGCTGGAAAAACTGCGCAGCATGCAGGCCGAACTCGTCCAGGCCAAGCAGACTGCGGAAGCCGCGATGATGTCCAAGAGCGAATTTCTGGCGACGATGAGCCACGAAATCCGCACGCCGCTGAACGGCATCATCCCGCTGCTCGACATCCTGCTGTCCTCGCAACTTGGGCCGGACCAGAAGGACTACCTGCAGACCGCGTACAAGTCGGCTTGCGAATTGCTGCGCATCGTCGACGATATTCTCGACTACTCGAAGATCGAGGCGAGCAAGCTCGTGCTCGAATCGGTCGCGCTGAACCTGCGCGAAACGCTCGACTCGGTCAAGCGCCTGCTCGACAAGAACGCCGAAGCCAAACACCTGCGCTTCAGCGTCAACATCGATCCGGGCGTGCGCCTGCTCGTGCGCGGCGATCCGGTGCGCCTGCGTCAGGTACTGACGAACCTGGTCAGCAACGCGATCAAGTTCACGCCGCGCGGCGCGGTCGTCGTGCAGGTCGGCAAACGCAGCGAGACGCGCACGCACAGCGAGATCATGTTCGTGGTCAAGGACAGCGGCGTCGGCATCGCGCCGGAAGCCGCAGCCAAACTGTTCCAGCCGTTTTCGCAGGCCGACGCCTCGACCACGCGCATGCACGGCGGCACCGGCCTGGGCCTGGTCATCTGCAAGCGCCTGGTCGAACTGATGAACGGCAAGATCGGCGTGCGCTCGGAACTCGGCAAGGGCTCGGTGTTCTGGTTCAGCGTGCCGTTCCTCAAGGCGCCTGGCGACGTCGAGAACGTGCGCCGCTCGCTGCGCGGCGCGCGCGCGCTGGTCCTGAGCGGCGATGGACCGTTGCTGAAGCGCTTGAACAGTTACTTCAGCGCTTGGGGAATCGAATACGTCAGCAGCGCGGTTGCCCCGGATGCGCTGACCAAGCTGCGGTCGGCAGCCGCGATGGGCGACAGCTGGGCTTACGACGTGCTGCTCGTGGACATCAATACGGTCGGCGGAAACCCGTCGGTCCTGCTGCGCAACGTCGTGCGCGATGCGGCTCTGGAACGCCTGCGCGTCGTCTTCGTTCTTGCCGATCGTGAAGTGCCGGCGGACGTGGCCGCCGAGAAACGCGCCCTGGCGGTACCGCGGCGGTTCGCCGAACGCGAGTTGCAGGACGCGTTGCGCCGCCTGCTCGAAGTTTACGATCCGGGCGCGGAGAACCTGGCCGTGTTCGCGGCGCCAGCGCCGGCGGAATCGCTGCAGGTGCAGATCCTGCAGCCCGAAGGCGGCGCGCAACCGCTTTCGGGGCACGTGTTGCTGGTCGAGGACAACGAGGTCAACCGGCAGGTCGCGCAGCGCCTGCTGACCTTGAGCGGCCTGACTTTCTCCGTCGCCGAGAACGGCAAGGAAGCCGTCGATGCGCTGGCCGGGCGCGCCTTCGATGCGGTACTGATGGACTGCCAGATGCCGGTCATGGACGGCTATACGGCTACTCGCGCGCTGCGTCAGCGCGAGGCCGAGACCGGCGGTGCACGCGTGCCGGTCATCGCGATGACGGCCAACGCGATGGCGGGCGACCGCGAGAAATGTCTCGGCGCCGGCATGGACGACTACCTGACGAAGCCGTTGAACCGGGCGCTGCTCGAGCAGACCCTGCGCAAGTGGCTGCGCGCCCGCGCGTCTGCGCGGCCGGATGCCGCAGTCCACGCCGCGAAGGCCGCGCCGTCCGCGCCGGCTGCCGCAGCGGCGCCCGTGGTCCTGGCCGCTCCAGCACCGACGGCGGCCGCAACCGCATCATCCGCCGACGCGCTCGACACGAGCATCATTGGCGACCTCGTCGATGTCATGGGCGATGAGTTCCCCGACCTGGTCCGTGTCTACCTGGAAGACACGCCGAAGAATGTCGCGTTGCTCGAGCAGGCGGCCCGCGAGCGCAGCATGGAAGGCATCATCGCGCCGTCGCATTCGCTGAAATCGACCAGCGCGAACCTTGGCGCGCTGCGCCTGTCGGAACTGGCCAAGCGGCTCGAACACGGCGCGCGCACCGGCGAGCTGACCGAGCCTTTGGTTCTCGTCGGCGAACTCAAGCGCGAATATCAGCAAGTCGCGTCCGCGCTGACTGAACTGCTGGCCAAGGACCGCGTCTGACCGGCGCGCGATGCGCCCGTCGTCGAACGATCAGCTCTTGACCTTGCCCTGCAGGTAGTTGGCCTCGCCGAGCTGGGCTATCAGGCCGAGTTGTGTCTCGAGCCAATCGATGTGCTCTTCTTCGGATTGCAGGATGCTGCCGAACAACTGTCGGCTCACGTAGTCGCCTGTCTCTTCGCAGTGCGCGATCGCAGCTTTCAGGTCGGGGTGCGCGGCCTGTTCGAGCTTGAGGTCGCAACGGATCACTTCGTGGGGCGTCTCGCCGATCAGCAGCTTGCCGAGTTGTTGCAGGTTCGGCAGTCCTTCGAGAAACAGGATGCGCTCGATCAACCGATCGGCGTGCTTCATCTCGTCGATCGATTCCTTGTATTCGTGCTCGGCCAGTTCCTTGTAGCCCCAGTTCGCATACATGCGCGAATGCAGGAAATACTGATTGATCGCCGTCAGTTCGTTGAGCAGCACCTTGTTCAAGTGCGCGATGACTTTGCGGTCGCCCTTCATTGCTGCCACTCCGGTTCGGCGCAGACTGCACTATAAAGCTCGGACGCACCGGTCGTCTGCAACGCGCAGGCAATGTATATGCGCCGGTTCCGCAGTAGCCGCGCACGTGGCGGGACCGTGGGTATCAGGCGGCTTGGGCGACGAGCCCCAAGCGGAACGGCCGTTGCTGGCGCGCCTGCCGCAGCACCTGCTCGGCGAGATCGGCGCAGCTGCCACATCCGCCCGCGCAGCCCGTCGCGCGCGTCAGATCATCCAGGGACCTGGCGCCTTCGGCCGCGGCCCTGCGGATCATGTTCTCGGTGACGGCATTGCAGATGCAGACGTACATGGCCTAAGACTGTTCAAGGTACTGGAGTGCAATATAATTGCAAATGAGAATGATTGTCAACAACTTTCAGTCGCCAACCGACGAGGAGTTGCCAGCGCAGTTCCGAAATGCAGTTAAAAGCGGTGAACTAGCCGGCTTCGGCCGCGAAATCGCCTTCGTCAGCCGGTTCGGTTTCGAGTTCTGCCAGTTCCAGGCCGAACGCCGCAGCCAGCGGAGCGAGGTGGCGCAACGCGCGCTGGTAAACGTCACGCTTGAATGCCACGACGTGCGAGGCCGGGTACCAGAAATCCACCCAGCGCCACAGGTCGAACTCCGGGGTATCGGTCAGGTCGAGGCGCAGCTGGGACTCGTCACCGACGAAGCGCAGCAGGAACCACACCTGCTTCTGGCCGATGCAGGTCGGGCGCTCGTTACGGCGCACGAAGCGGCGTGGCAGCCGATACCGGAGCCAGCCGGGCGTCGCACCGATTACCTCGACGTGTTCGGGACCGAGACCGGTTTCCTCGCGCAGCTCGCGGTACATGGCCTCGAGCGGTGTCTCGTCGCTGTTCATGCCGCCCTGCGGGAACTGCCAGCCGTCGCGGAACGCACGCCGCGCCCAGAAGACGCGGCCATCATCGCGCACGAGGATGATGCCTACATTCGGACGGTAGCCATCCGGGTCGATCAACGCGCCAACTCCACTGCCATTGCCGAAGGATTCTTCCATAGCGAATGCCGTGTCGGCAAGGCGAGCCACGGCCCGCGGGCCGAAAACGCGACGCGCGGCGCTTGACACCGGGGCCATCAATACCAACAATCACGCCCCCTTCTGCGCGCCCTGACGGTTACGCAGCGCGTGGCTATGTAGCTCAGCCGGTTAGAGCGCGGCACTCATAATGCTGAGGTCGGTGGTTCGAGTCCACCCATAGCCACCACATCCTGACAGGCAATTGAGCCTGCCTCCAACCGGGCCGCCACCGCACCGCCGTGGACATCTTCAAGGTTTTCCAAATCGAAGCGGCGCACCGGCTTCCGCACGTTCCGCCGGCGCACAAGTGCTCGCGCCTGCACGGCCACTCGTTCCGGATCGAAGTCCACGTGCGCGGCGAACCCGATCCGCATCTGGGCTGGGTCATGGACTTTGCCGACGTCAAGCAGGCTTTTGCCCCGATCTTCGAGCGGCTCGACCACCGCTATCTCAACGAGGTTCCGGGCTTGGAAAACCCAACCAGCGAGCGCCTCGCGCAATGGATCTGGCAAGCGCTGAAGCCCAACCTGCCGCAGCTGCACCAGATCGTCGTCCACGAGACCTGCACGGCAGGCTGCGTCTACACCGGCCCCTGATTGCCCGGCCGGCAATCCTGCGGTAGTCGCGCAAGGTTTGACGCGGTGCAAGAGAAGTGCCATTTATTAGACTAATGTACTTTTATCAGTTGCTTAAGCAATTGAACTGCTAGCATTCTGAACGATTCAGAAGGCATATGTTGCATCGCACCAATCGTTGGTGTAGAGTCGGTCCACACTCCCAATCACCCATGAGGCGATACCCATGTACGAGCAGATCAATACGCAAGCACTGGCGCTGAGCAAGAGCTTGAGCGACACCGCGTTCAAGGCGAACAGCCTGGCCGTCGAAGGTTTCGAGCGCATCACCAACCTGCAGCTCAAGGCGCTGGAAAACCGCGTCGCCGCCGCTGTTGAATTCTGGTCCGAAGCCGCCGAAGTGCGCGATTTCGACGGCTTCAAGACGATTTGGCCGAAGAGCGTCAACCTCGTCAAGGAAACCACCGAGAAGCTGTACGCGAACGGCCAGGAAATCCTCAACGTCACCGTCAAGACCAGCGAAGCGCTCGGCCAGTTGGCCAAGGGCAGCTTCGAGGCAGCCAACGAGAACTTCACCAAGCAGGTGAACGTTGCCAAGAAGGCAGCCAAGTAAGAAATTTCGAACGATCTTCGATCTGAAGAAACAAGGATCTTCGATCTAAAGAAATCACGCTGCGGGATCCTCCCTCCCCTTTGAATTCTGCAGCGTTTCTTCGGCCGGGTGGCTTTGCCCCCGGCCTTTTTATTGCAGGGCGCGGCTAACCGCGACCGATCCCGCGTTCGACGGCTTTATGCCAAACTCGGAGCATTGCTCCGCACGTGGCTGCATCATGCCAAGCCTGGTCGTCACTTCCGGCACCCTGACCGGACAAGTCTTCAGTTTTTCCGACAGCGCGGTCGTCGGCCGCGGCCAGTTCTCCGAAGTGCGCCTGAACGATCCGACCGTTTCGCGCCGCCATGCGCTGATCCGCAGCGTCGGCACCGACTACGAGCTGAGCGACCAGGAGAGCGCGAACGGTACGCGCTACCGCGGCGTGCGCATCGCCGAGCCGGTGCTGATTCGCGATGGCGACGAACTGGAGTTCGGCGAAATCAAGACGGTGTTCCACAACGCAGTGGCAGTATCCGGCGAGATGCCCGCCGCGCCGAAACGCTCGGAGCCCGCGGCCGGGTCCCAGTCGACACTGGCAAGCCACAACGCCGACGCAGTTCAATTACGCGCAACACCACCGGCGCCGGCCGTTGCGCCGGGCCTGCGCGAACTGATTGCGCGCCTGAAACTGTTCTGCGATGTCGGCGCGCTTGCGCGCCGCGAAGAACCGATGCGCGACCAGCTCGGCCGAGCGCTCGACGCGTTGCTCGCCACTTTTCCACTGGCTCGCTGTGCCGCCGTCTTTGCCAGCGACGCTGCCAGCGAGCATCTCGCACCGATCGCGCGGCGCGACCGCGGCGAACCGCAAGCCGACCTCGCACATGCGGAACCGTTCCTGCGTGAAGTCGTGCGCCAGGAAAACGGCATGGCCGTCGTCGACGCCGTGACGCGCGATGCGTTGGCGAAGCGCCTGCAGGTTGCGGCATTGCCCGCGGCACTGCTCGGCGTTCCGCTGCGGATCGGCTCGGAGGTGCTCGGCGCCTTGTACCTGGATAGTGCGGATCACGCGCAAGCGTGGCGCGCGGCGGACCAGGAACTATTCCTCGGCGTGGCCGGCCAGTTGGCGTGGTTGATCGCGACGCAGCGCGGCCGCTCGTCCGAGCGCACCATCGAATCGCACGATCTGGCCCTGGCCCGGCGCATCCAGCAGCGTTTCCTGCCACAGTCGGCGCCGGCGATCGCGGGTTACCAGATCGCCGAAAGCTATGCGGCCGCACGGGTCATCGGCGGCGACTACTTCGACTTCTTCAACTATCGCGACGGCCGCGCCGGCATCGTCATCGCCGACGTCTCCGGCAAGTCAGTCTCCGGCGCGCTGTACATGGCGCGACTTAGCGTGCAGGTGCGCGCGCTCGCGCGACACATGAGCGGGCCGAGCGAGCTGCTCGCGGGACTCAACCGCAAGCTGTATCAGGAACTCGAACCGGGCATGTTCGTCACGATGCTTGCGGCCGCGCTCGAACCGGAAGCGGGCACGCTGGAATTTTCCTGCGCGGGCCATCCGCCACCGCTGCTGCGCGCGGCCGACGGCAAGGTCACCGAGCTGGCGGCATCCGGTGCCTTGCCGCTCGGCGCGATGAACGATGTGCAATTTGCGCAGCACGGCGTCACGCTGGCCCCGGGTTCGTGCGTACTTTTATACACCGACGGCCTCGATGAAGCGCACAACGAGAAGCAGGAACTGTTCGGCAAGGCGCGCGTGATCGAAGCACTCGGCCGTGGCGGCAACGCCCAGGACATTCTCGATTCGATGCTCGTGGATCTTGCGCGCTTCACCGCCGGTGAGGCGCAGAGCGACGATCTGACGCTTATCGTCATGAGCCGCAACCGTTAGGCGCAGCGCGCGCGGGACGACTTCCTCGCGCCCGCGAATGGTGGCCCTGGCGTACGAGATGCGCACCGTCGGTACTGTGCTGAGGGTACGCAAGATTCAAGTTTCGCATGCATGAATCTCGTCCGGGATTGTAGCCGGTCGACACACTGGCGCGACGCAAGAGTGCAATCCGTCCCAGAGTCGGCGAGCAGCCCCGGGCATACAATCACCGCACCAGGCACACCGACGGCAGGGTGCCTTTAATCCGGTGACCTTCGATTGATGATCGAAAGAGGGGAATAGTCGTGAATTCAACCCAACTGCTTCGAGCGGTCCCGCTGTTCGACGGATTCTCGAACGACGACCTTGTGGCACTTTCGCATTCGATGCATACGCGGGCGTTCAAGGCCGGACAGGCGATCTTCGCCCAGGGTGATTCGGGGCGCACGATGTACATCATCGAAAGAGGGCGCGTGGACATTCATCTACCCGGGGATGCGGAGGGAGCCATCCTCCTGCGAAACGTCGGCATGGGTGAATTCTTCGGTGAGTTGTCGCTGTTTGATGACAAGCCGCGCAGCGCAAGTGCGATCGCCGCTACCGACGCCGTCTTGTTGGAGCTTGAACACGAAAGTCTCGAGAAGTATTTCGAGATTCGTCCGCATGCCGCCATTGCGCTGCTTCGCGCGGTAAGCGGGTACGTGCGACGAACCAACGCGTTGCTGTCCACGCGCGCCGCGACCAACGTCGACGAAGAATTCGCCAGAAGCATGACGTGGAGCGACCGGCTTGCGGACGTGGTTGCCGAGCTGAACGGCAGCTGGAAATTCATTCTCCTGATCATTCTGATCACGGCGGCCTGGTGCCTCGTGAACAGCAACCTGATGGTGAACTCGCCCCCGGATCCTTACCCCTATCAGTTCTTCAATCTCGCGTTGGCCATTCTCGTCGCCCTGCAGGGTCCGCTCATCGTGATGAGTCAAAACCGGGAAGCGAAGATGGACCGTGCACGGGCCGAGACGGACTTTCGCGTGAACCTGAAAAACGAAGTGAACATTGAAACCGTGTTGCGTGAGCTTCGCGATTTTCGCGCCGAGGCAGGACGGCGGGGACCGCCCGCATGAAGAGCCTGTGAACCACGTTTCACCAAGCACTACACTAGCTTTTTTTCCCGCCGAAAAGATTCTTCAGCTTCCCCATGACGCCGGGCGCTGCGCCAGCCGGTGCTGCACCGCCCGGTGCAGGCGAAGGGCCCGATGACGGATTGGGCGGTTGCGACGGCGCCTTGGATTTCGCCGCCTCCGGTGTTTTCCTGGCCCCATCCTCACCCTTGCCACCCGACAGCAACTGCGCGGCGGCGCGCGCCAGTTCGGCGGACTCCGGGCTCGCCGCACCGGCCGACTCGGGCGCGCCGATCAGTTCGGCGACGCTCTTTGCCAAGCCCGGATCGGGCCGGGCTCCGGCATGCCCCTCCAGCGCGGCGGCGCGCGTCGGATAGATCAGGAACAGTTTGCTGAAACCGGCGACATCGAACACCTGCGTGACAGCGGCATTGAGTTCGCACAGACGCAGACTGCCGCGACCGCCGTCGAGCTGCTTGGCCAGCGCCAGCAGCACGCGCAAGCCGGCGCTGCTGACGTAGCCGATGTCGGCCATGTCGATCAGGAAATGCGTCGCCCCAGCCGCCTGCAGATCCTGGAGCGCGAGTTCCAGGTCGGCGGACGTCTCGGTATCCAGGCGGCCGCTCAGCGCGAGGATCCGCACCGCGCCCTGTTGTTCCTGCTGGATAGCAAACGCCATCGCTCAGCCTTCGCGGAACGTGTAGCGCGCGGCGCCGATCTGGATCACGTCGTCATGCCGCAACGTGCGTTCGCGGACTTTTTCCGCGTTCACTCGCGTACCGTGCTTGGTGTTCATGTCGACGATCGTGAATCCGCTCATCGTCGCGGAAATCTGCGCGTGCTTGGCATCGACACCGGGGCCGCCGATGCGCACGTCGCAACCGGCGGCCGCGCCGAGCGTGATCGGCTTGAGCGTCAACGGATACGTCTGCTTGCCCGCTTCCGGGTTCTGCGGAATCAGGCGCGCGGCACGGAAAATCTGGGTGGCCGCGCCGGCGGCTGCCGGAATCGGATCGGGAATGTCGAGCGCCGGCATGATCTGCGTGCGGTTCGGTGGCTCATTTCCACCAATCTTCGGCACCTCGCTGGTGCGCGCCTCGGCGACGGCAAGATCCGCCGGCGTGAGCGCGCTGAACTGCTGGGTGGCGGCCGAATCGACCTTGCCCTTGGGCACCGGCGTCGTCTCGCCCTCGAGTTCGCTTTCTGCATGGAACGCTTCGAGGAACCGCGCCTTGAGTTCGAGCGCCCGGGCGCGCGCCTCGGCCTTGTCCTTGACCGCGATCTCGATCGCCTTGATGCGCCTGGCGAACTCCTTGTCGTCGAACTCGCCGAGCTTGTGGCGCAGTTCGAGTTCCTGCTGGTCGAGCTTCACGGCCTCGTGATCGGCTTCGAACCGTTCGAGCAGCGCGCGCAGCAGCGCGTACTGGTCGCGCGCCCCCTGCTTGAGCGGGCGCGACTGCTCGTCGAGAGACGTCTGGCGCTTCTGGTAATCGTCGCGCACGCGCAGGTAGACGGCATTGGCGACTTCACCCTTGAGGTCTTCCATCGCCTTGAGGCGTTCGTCGAGCACGTCCTGCTCGACCTTGAGCTTCTTCAGCGCCTCGATCGCGGAAAGGTCGATCGCGCCGAGCGAACTCTGCCACTGGTTGTCTTCCGGATTCGCCATACCCACCTCCAGTCGTTGTTCGCGGGTCCCCGCAACCGCGTCGCGACCCATGGGGCCTGACGCCTGATCGAACGCGCCTTGCCCGATCCCGCTATGCGCGCGAGCGTCAGGCGCCGCTTACTGGACCGCGATCACCTCGACTTCGATCGAACCGAAGCGCAGCCTGTTTCCGGGCTTGAGCGGAACTGCGGCGCCGGTCTTGATGCGCTCGCCATTGACGAAGGTGCCGTTCGTTGTGCCGACCTCCTCGCGCACGAAGTATAGCCCGCCTTCCCTGAGAATTTTGCCGTGGCGGCGACTCAGCGTGCGCATCGTATCGAACGGTCCGAGATTGATTTCCGGCTGGATGCCGGTGACCGGATCGGGACGGCCGACGAGAAATTCGCTACGTTCGGGTTCCAGCAGCAGCACCTGGCCGCTGGCAACGATGCGCAACGCGAGATTCTGCGCCGCCGGCGCGGGTGGAGGCGGCACCGGTGCCGAAGACGCTGCGGATGCTGCCAGCGCGGGTGCCGGCGCGACGGCAGCCGGAGCTGCCACCGCCTCAGGCGCGGCCCGCGGCACTTCGGCTTTGGCATCGGCTTTCGGCTTGGCCGCATCGCGCGCGGGCGGCGCAGAGGGCGCCGCCGATTTCAGTCGCGTCAGTTCGGTCAGCGCTTCCTGCGCGCGCTGTTCCGCGCGCCGATGACGTGCAGAAAGCTTGCGCATGATGCGCACGGCGATCTCGACATTCTGCTTGAGCACGTCGGCAAACGCCGAGCGTTCGATGCGCAGCAGGCGCGCATTGGTCCTGGCGACCGCGCCGGCAAAGCGCGGCTGGTCTTCGAGGATCGCCATCTCGCCGAAGAAGTCGCCCGGACCGAGCGTCGCGACCGGTTCGTCGCCGCGCGCCTTGCGCACGATGTCGATCTGGCCGGACTCGATGATGAACATGTCGCCGCCGCTGTCGCCTTCCTTGAACACGACCGCGCCAGCAGCAACATCGACAAACGGATCTTTCGCGTTGCTCATCGGCAGTCACTTAAGGGCGAAAGGCGGCGCAAGCCGCGAGTCCAACGATTATGCCGAGCCGGCAGCGGCCACCGCAACCGCGACGCGGGTTCCTGTGCGGCCGCCCGCCCGCTTTACGTTTTTTGAGCGGCGTGTCGCCTAGAGTGGGTCCAAGGCAATCTGCGATCCGATCACGTGTGCATTTCCAAACTCAAGTTCCTGGCCGCCCTGGCCGCGGCCGGCGTTGCCGTGCAGGCAGGCGCGGCGACCAGCGTTACCCTTCCCGCGTGGGCATGCTCCTATCACGACGCCGTATTCGTCGGCGGCTTCGATGACGGCGCGTTCGTTCCGCGTGATCCGTCAAGCGGCAGCGGCGGAGCCTATCCCGGCAAGCGGACTCGTACCCTGCACATTGCAGGGCTCGGATCCGGGACGCAGAATTACTACGTCTATCTGCCAAACGACTACACACCCAAGCGCTCGTGGCCGATGGTTCTGGCACTGCACGGCGTGGCTCCGGCCGGTGACAGCTACGCCGCTGCGACACGTGACGGCTGGATTACCGCTGCAAATTCAGGGCACTTCATTGTCGTCGCTCCGGTCGCGGACGACGCGTTCGACCTCAGCGGGCAACCTGCGATCAGTTGGCTGATGCCTCCCGCGCACCCGAACGATCTGGATCTGTTTGCCGCGGTGCGCGCGGATATGGAATCGGTTTACAACATCGAGCGCACGCGCATTTACGGCTGGGGGTTTTCCGCGGGAGCCCATGTCATGGACCTGCTCGGCGTCACCGACGCGAGCGCCGCGTTCAATACCAGCACGATGGCGGCCTACAGCGTCAGTTCCGGCGTGCTGCAGGGCTGGGTCTGTCCGGGACCGACCGACGCCGGTTGCGCCTCGCTCCTGGCTAACCTGCCGCGCAAGATTTCGGTGGACATCCATATCGGCACCCAGGACTACGATCCCAGCATCGGCGACTACAATTACCCCGATGCCGCCGCTGATCACAACCTCTTCCTTGCCGAAGGCTGGATCGACGGCCAGACGATCCACTACACCGAATTCGATGGCGGCCACACCTACACGATCGCACAACTGACCGAGATCTGGAACAACCTCTGTCCAAACGCCGTCGTGCCCTGATCAGCGTTTGACCGGCGCGGCCAACGCGACGAGATCGAGAAGATCCGCTCGTGCACCGCGAAACCGGACCCGCCAATGCACTGGCTGCTCGGGCGCGCATTCCGCGCAGCGATAGACGCTGACAAAAGCGGTCGTGGCCAATGCGCGGCTGCACGACGTCGTTCGCCCGCACCTGTTCGACATTCACCGGCGCGAAAAAGCCGAGCACGCCGCTGGCAACGAGCGCAGAATCCGGCGCTGCGTCCAATTCGGCTTCGAACACCATGTCGCCCGGGAGCAGCAGTTCGCGCAACGGATAGCGGCCGGCGGTCGCGATCGGCAACGTGGCTGCGCTGGTCGAGACTGCGGCAACGCGGCCAAGACCGAAGGGCCCGATCGACGCTTCCGGCTCGAGCTGGAGCACCCGCCACAATCGCTGCGGCAAGCCGGTCCACTGGCGTTCGAGCGCGATGCCAGCGCCACCACCAATCTGCAGTTCATTGCGCCCACCGCACCGCATGCGCCGGTCGAGCGCGGCCGTGCTGTCGACGTAACTTGCATAGCTGGCGTGCAATACGGCGTCACCGTGCGCGCACAGGAAATCGCCGCTCGCCGCAGCGAACCGAGCGGGCAGCGAGGTGCCGCCGATCACGGCCGGAACCGGCGCGGCAATGTAACCCTGCAACGTATCGTGCAAGGCCCCGCCGGGCAAACGGAACTCGCCGCGGCTCGACTGGTTCCATAGTCCGATATCGAGCGCAACGCCGAGCGCGACGCAAACGGCAACCGCCGGGGCGACCAGCAGCGCGGCGCGCGGCCAGGCCGAAAGCAGTCCGCGCCAGACCGCGGCGAGCAAGGCCGCAACCGCGAGCGTCGGCAGGTAGGCCATGTACCACGGGATGCGTTCGCGCAGAATGCACAAAGTACACAATGTGACAACAGCGGCGAGCGCCGCGTTGCCGATCAGCGCGCGGCTATCGCGATCGCAACGCCGCCAGCCGATTGCGAGCGCGAGCAGGCTGCCAGCGAGCGCCAGCGACCATGTGGCGAAGGCCGTTGCCCGCGCGCCGGGCGGCAACAGCGCGTCGATCAGCGTGTGCGGTCCGGTCCAGATCACGGCGCCAGCCAACGCCGGCACGGCGGCGAGTTGGCGCAGGCCGACGCTCTCTCCGACATAGGTTGCCGTGCTGCCCGCGTCGGGCCAGCCGGCGATTGCCTGGGCGATGAGATACGAGATGAACGGCAACAGCGCACCGGCCGCTGCAAGCGCAACGTACGGCAGGCGCCACGCAGCGTTCGATGCGAAACGCCATGCGCACAGGGCGCTCAACGGCAGCAGCACGAGGGTCGACGGATGCGCGTGCAGCGCCAGACCGAAGCAAACGCCCAGGGCCAGCGCGCGGCGCGGTCCAGGTCTGCAGGAGGTATCCGCGCAGCACCAGCAGGCACGCCAGCGCTGCCGTCTCGACGACGCTCGTGTGCGTCACCAGCATGGCCTCGAGGTGCTGCCAGCCCGGCAGCAGCAATGCCAGCGCGAACAACAGGCCATAACGCCAGTCCGCCACGGCAACCCCGAGTCGATACGCCAGGGGAAACTTCAGGCCTGCCAGCGCGGCGACGAACAACGCGATGCCGAGCCAGGACGAACTCAGCGCAGCGACCGGCGACAGCAGGTAGAACCAGGCGGGTCCCAGGTGGGCCGAAAACGCCAGTCCGGGCCCGGTCGACGGCCATTGCGAGCCATCGGCGATGCCCAGCGCCGCCGCGATGTCGCGGACGCTGTCTTCATAGGGGCAGGCCATGAACGCCAGTCCCAGGCCGTATAGCCAGAGCAGCCAGGGAATCCAGCGGCCCGCGTTTTCCGGGATGGCGCTGGTTGCGCCGAGGCGCGGCTGTTGCTGGACCATCGCGTCCCCCGTGGCGGTCGTGCGTGGATTGTCGAAGGCGATTTTCGACCATGGTAGCCGACGCCGCGTATCGAACCTTCGGGCCAGCAGGGTCGCGCGACCGCAAACCGTTCCTGAAACGCGCGGATTCAGGCAATTTCACGCGCTTTTTTGTTGCAGTCGCAAACTGCCGATTGCTATAATTGTGGGCCTTGTCGACCGGCCTGCGCCGGCGTGTGGTTGTCGCGCAGCGGAGCCGAATCTAAAGCTGCACAGTTCCGATGCAAAATTCCATCGCTGCCGGCCGGCGGCTCGCCATTCGTGTCGTTTGCGCACAACTTGGCGTCACGATGCTGGTCGCCGCGGGATTTGCCTTCGCGGATTGGCGCTCGGGACTTGGTGCGTTTTGCGGGGGTGCCGTGGTGGCAGTCGCGACGAGCGTACTGGCATTGCGGATGTTCGCGACCGGGCCGACGTCGGCGGGATTGGTTTTTGCCCGGATGATCGTCGGCAACATGCTCAAGTGGGGCGTCATCGCGATTGGCCTGTATTTGACAATGGTCAAGGCAGGCTTGCCGGGGTTGCCGGTAATGTGCGGGGTTATCGCCGCGCTGGTGCCGCAACTGTTCGGCCTGCACGAGAGCTGGGTTCGTCACGACTGAACCGGCCAATGCCCGCACTGCGGGTGCGAATGAATTTCGACGTTGGTTTGCGCAACTGGATTCCTTAGGCACATGGCAACTGAAGGCACCCACGACACCAGCAGCTACATCCTGCACCACTTGACCAACCTCAAGCTGGATCTGCACACGATGCGCATCGATCCGGAGGCCAGCGGCTTCTGGGTGCTGCATCTGGACTCGTTCGTGTTCTCGGTCGTGCTGGCCCTGATTTTCGTCGTCATGTTCCGCCTCGCCGCGCGCAAGGCGACCAGCGGCGTACCGGGCAAGTGGCAGAACTTCATCGAACTGTGCGTGCAGAGCGTCGATTCGCAGGTCAAGGATGCCTATCACCACGGCGCGCGGTTCGTTGCGCCGACGGCGCTGCTCGTGGGTTTCTGGGTGTTCCTGATGAATTTCATGGACATGCTGCCGGTCGACCTGCTGCCGGCGCTGGCCCATGGTGTCGGCGTCGAACATCTGCGCACCGTGCCCTCGACAGATCCGAACGTCGCGATCGGCATGTCGCTGACGGTCTTCCTGATCGCCTTCGGTTACAGCTTCGCGGCCAAGGGCGCCAAGGGCGTCGGCGCCGAATTCCTGTTCCATCCGTTCGGCAAGTGGATGCTGCCGGTCAACTTCCTGCTCAAGTGCGTCGAAGAACTGGCCAAGCCGATCAGCCTGGGCCTGCGACTGTTCGGAAACATGTACGCCGGCGAGATGATCTTCATCCTGCTCGCCAGCTTCACCCTCGGCCTGGGCGCGCCTGAAGCCGCGACCACGACCAACATCGGCGCGCTGGTCGTCGCGGCCGCCCTGATGGTGCTGACCGTATTCCTGTTCGCCCGCGGCAAGGCGCTTGCTTGCGCTGGTCCTGCTTCTCGGCATTCCGCTGGCCGGCCTGGTCGGACTGCCCGCGGCGCTGTCCGGCGGCTACACGCAGATCGCGCTTTCCACGGCCTGGACACTTTTCCACATTTTGATTATTTCGCTGCAGGCGTACATCTTCATGACGCTGACCGTCGTCTACATGGCGATGGCCGCCGATCATCATTGATCACGCACCACTGAAGCACGTATCAACCGGTTTTCATTCACTCGACGCATTACGGAGACACACATGGATATCAGCGCACTCGCATCTGTTGAAGGCATGACCGCTATCGCGGCCGGCTTGATGCTCGGCCTCGGCGGCATCGGCGCCGCGATCGGCATGGGCCTCATGGGCGGCAAGTTCCTCGAAGGCGCCTCGCGCCAGCCCGAACTCGTTCCGATGCTGCAGGGCAAGATGTTCCTGCTGGTCGGCCTGATCGATGCGATTCCGATCATCGGCGTCGGCATCGCGATGTACCTGACGTTCGTCGATCCGTTCGCCGCCAAGGTTGTCGCGAACGCATCCGCCGCCGCCGCCCACTAAGGTTGTTCCACGATCGCCGCAAAGGTTTAGCCCGTGAACATTAACGCAACGCTGTTCGCCCAGATGATCACCTTCGGGATCCTCATCTGGGTCACGATGAAGTTCATCTGGCCGCCGCTGGCCCAGGCAATGGACGAGCGCGCCCAGCGCATCGCCGAGGGCCTGGCTGCCGCCGATCGCGCCAAGGCCGAACTGCAGGACGCCAACGCGCGCGTCGACGAAGAGATCAAGAAGGCACGCGTGCAGGCCAGCGAGATCATCGACAAGGCGCAGCAGCAGGCCAACCAGATCCTGGACAAGGCCAAGGCCGACGCGTTGCTCGAAGGCGCGCGCCAGAAAGCGATCGCGCAGACCGAGATCGAAGGCATGGTCGGCAAGGCGCGCGAAACGCTGCGCGGCCAGGTCGCCGCGCTCGCCGTGCAGGGTGCGCAGAAGATCATCCAGCGCGAAATCAATGCGGACGCGCACAAGGTCCTGCTCGACCAGCTGGTGACAGAGATCTGATCGATGAGCGAAACCCTGACCCTGGCGCGCCCGTACGCGCGTGCCGCATTCGAATCGGCGCGCAAGGCCGACGCGCTCGCCGCGTGGTCGCAGAAGCTCGGCTTCTCGGCACAGCTGATCGCCGATGCGCGCGTCGGCGCGCTCGTCGGCAATCCGCGCATCGGCAATGCCGAGCTGACCGGACTGCTGCTGCCGCCGGAAGAAACGGTCGATTCGGCGTTCGCCGGATTTCTCGCGCTGCTGGTCGAGAATCGCCGCGCGCCATTGCTGCCGGATATCGCGGCGCTGTTCGAAGAACTCCGGCGCGACGCCGAACGCGTGCTGAAGGTCACGCTGCGCTCGGCCACGCCGGTTTCGGACGAACAAGTCGCGGCGATGAAGGCGGCACTGAAAAAGCGCTTCGGCCGCGACATCGAACTCGAGCAGCGCATCGATCCGGGCGTGATCGGCGGCGCCGTCATCGATGCCGGCGACATGGTCATCGATGGATCGGTGCGCGGCAGGCTGGAGAGGCTCGAGAGTGCGTTGACCCATTAACAATTGCTTTAAGCCGTCATTCCCGCGAAAGCGGGAATCCATTTTGATTTTTGTTTCCGACCAAGCAACGCATCGAAGATCAACATGGATTCCCGCTTTCGCGGGAATGACGAAAAAAAAGAAACGTGAGGTTTTAGGAATGCGGGTTGGGTGAGAGCGCTTTTGCTCCCTTGCCCCTCAGTCCTAACCCCTTACAAATGCAAATCGAAGCGCGCCTTCGCCGGCGCACGCAGAGGAATATCCGATGGCAACTACGCTAAACCCGTCCGAAATCAGCGAACTGATCAAGAACCGCATCGAGAAGGTCAAGCTCGGTGCCGAATCGCGCAACGAAGGCACGATCGTCTCCGTGTCCGACGGCATCGTGCGCATTCACGGCCTGGCCGACGCGATGGCCGGCGAAATGATCGAACTGCCGGGCAATGCGTTTGCGCTGGCGCTGAACCTCGAGCGCGACTCGGTCGGCGCCGTCGTGCTCGGCGACTACGAGCACCTGCGCGAGGGCGATACGGTCAAGACGACCAGCCGCATTCTCGAAGTGCCGACCGGCAGCGAACTGCTCGGCCGCGTCGTCAATGCGCTCGGCGAACCGATCGACGGCAAGGGTCCGCTCAACGCCAAGCACAGTTCGGCGATCGAAAAGGTCGCGCCGGGCGTGATCTGGCGCAAGTCGGTCGCGCAGCCGGTGCAGACCGGCTACAAGTCGGTCGACGCGATGATTCCGCTCGGCCGCGGCCAGCGCGAACTGATCATCGGCGACCGCCAGACCGGCAAGACGGCGCTGGCGATCGACACGATCATCAACCAGAAGGCCAGCGGCATCAAATGCATCTACGTCGCGATCGGACAGAAGCAGTCGTCGATCGCCAACGTCGTGCGCAAGCTCGAGGAAAACGACGCGCTGGCGCACACGATCATCGTCGCCGCATCGGCGTCAGAGTCGGCCGCGATGCAGTACATCGCACCGTACTCCGGTTGCGCGATGGGCGAGTACTTCCGCGACATCGGCGAAGACGCGCTGATCATCTATGACGATCTGACCAAGCAGGCCTGGGCCTACCGCCAGATCTCGCTGCTGCTGCGCCGCCCGCCGGGCCGCGAAGCCTACCCGGGCGACGTGTTCTATCTGCATAGCCGCCTGCTCGAGCGCGCCGCGCGCGTCAACGAAGAATATGTGGAAAAGTTCACCAATGGAGCGGTCAAGGGCAAGACCGGCTCGCTGACGGCGCTGCCGATCATCGAGACCCAGGCCGGCGACGTGTCGGCATTCGTGCCGACCAACGTGATTTCGATCACCGACGGCCAGATCTTCCTCGAAACCGACCTGTTCAATGCTGGCGTGCGTCCGGCCGTGAACGCCGGCATCTCGGTGTCGCGCGTCGGTGGCGCGGCCCAGACCAAGATCATCAAGAAGCTGGCCGGCGGCGTGAAGCTGGCGCTGGCGCAGTACCGTGAACTCGCGGCGTTCGCGCAGTTCGCATCGGATCTCGATGCGGCCACGCGCGCACAGCTCGAGCGCGGCATCCGCGTGACCGAACTGATGAAGCAGAAGCAGTACGCGCCGCTGTCGATCGCGCAGCTCGCCCTGTCGCTGTACGCCGCCGAAAAGGGCTTCCTCGACGACCTGCCGGTTGCGCAAATCCTGCCGTTCGAGAAAGGCCTGCACGCCCACTTCGCCACGAACTACGGCGACTGGGTCAAGGCCGCGAACGACAAGGCCGACTGGAACGATACGATCGAGGCGGCCCTGAAGAAGGGCATCGAGGAATTCAAGAAGACTGGTTCGTGGTGAAGCAGGGGCGAGGGACCAGGGGCCAGGCGCCAGTAAAAGCCCCAACGCTTCAGTCCCCCGCTCCAGCTAGTCC
Organism: uncultured Gammaproteobacteria bacterium; assembly: GCA_963766595.1. Lineage (GTDB taxonomy): Bacteria > Pseudomonadota > Gammaproteobacteria > Xanthomonadales > Rhodanobacteraceae > Rudaea. The sequence continues at coordinate 807,466 of CAVYAZ010000016.1, read as the reverse complement.
CTAGACCCTAGTCCCTAGTCCCTGGAATATAAAATGGCAGGCGCAAGAGAAATCCGCACGAAGATCAAGAGCGTCGCGAACACGCGCAAGGTGACGCGCGCGCTCGAGATGGTCTCGGCCTCGAAGATCCGCAAGGCGCAGGACCTGATGCGCGCATCGCGCCCGTACACCAAGGCGATGCGCCAGGTCATGGGTCATGTCGCCAAGGCGAACTCGGAATTCAAGCACCCGATCCTCGCCGGCGAGCGCGCGCAGATCAAGCGGGTCGGCTACATCATCGTGTCGACCGACCGCGGCCTGTGCGGCGGCCTGAATTCGAACATGTTCCGCCAGCTGCTCGGCGAGATGCGCACCTGGCAGGAAAAAGGTGTCGAGATCGACATCATCGCGATCGGCAGCAAGGCCAAGACATTTTTTCGCCGCCTGAAGGTCAACATGATCGGCAGCGTGACGCATCTGGGCGAGCGGCCGAAGGTCGAGCAGGTCGTCGGCGTGGTCAAGCTCATGGTCGATGCCTACATCGCCGGCAACGTCGATAAGGTGACACTCGCGTACAACCATTTCGTCAACACGATGACGCAGCGCTCGACGCTGGAACAGATGCTGCCGCTGCCGCCGTCAAAGACGCTTGTGACGGCACACGAGTGGGATTACCTGTACGAGCCTGACGCGGAGACCGTGCTCACGCACGTGATCGTGCGCTACCTCGAATCAATCGTCTATCAGTCGCTGCTCGAGAACCTGGCCAGCGAGCATGCCGCGCGCATGGTCGCGATGAAGTCGGCCAGCGACAACGCCACCAAGGCAATCGACAGTCTGACGTTGGTCTACAACAAGGCGCGCCAGGCGGCGATCACGCAGGAAATTTCGGAGATCGTGGGCGGCGCGGCCGCGGTTTAGCTTTTGATTTCCCTTCTCCCTCCGGGAGAAGGTGGCGCGAAGCGCCGGATGAGGGTCGGGGATCGTACCGACGTCGGGAGAATCCCGACCCTCACCCCAACCCCTCTCCCGGTGGGAGAGGGGCTAGATGCAAAACGAATTTGAGTTTTTGAGGACATTACAATGAACCAGGGCAAAGTAGTCCAGATCATCGGCGCCGTCGTCGACGTCGAATTTCCGCGTGACCAGGTGCCGCGAGTTTACGATGCGCTGAACGTCGAAGGCGCGGCCGCGCCGATCACGCTCGAAGTGCAGCAGCAGCTCGGCGACGGCGTCGTGCGCACGATCGCGCTCGGCTCGACCGACGGCTTGCGCCGCAACCTCGTCGCCACGAACACCGGCGCCGGCATCAAGGTTCCGGTCGGCACGAAGACGCTCGGCCGCATCATGGACGTGCTCGGAAATCCGATCGACGAAGCCGGCCCGATCGGCGAGAAGGAACGCTGGGAAATCCATCGCGCCGCGCCGAGCTACGACGAACAGGCCGCGGCCAGCGACCTGCTCGAAACCGGCATCAAGGTCATCGACCTCATGTGTCCGTTCGCCAAGGGCGGCAAGATCGGCCTGTTCGGCGGCGCCGGCGTCGGCAAGACCGTGAACATGCTCGAACTGATCAACAACATCGCGACCGAACATGCGGGCCTGTCGGTGTTCGCCGGCGTCGGCGAGCGCACGCGCGAAGGCAACGACTTCTATCACGAGATGATCGAGTCCGGCGTCATCAAGCCCGACAACATCAGCGAATCGAAAGTCGCGATGGTCTACGGCCAGATGAACGAGCCGCCCGGCAACCGCCTGCGCGTCGCCCTGACCGGCCTGACCATGGCCGAATACTTCCGCGACGAGAAGGATGCGTCGGGCAAGGGCCGCGACGTGCTGTTCTTCGTCGACAACATCTACCGCTACACGCTGGCCGGCACCGAAGTATCGGCGCTGCTCGGCCGCATGCCGTCGGCCGTGGGTTACCAGCCGACGCTCGCCGAGGAAATGGGCACGTTGCAGGAACGCATCACGTCGACCAAAACCGGCTCGATCACATCCGTGCAGGCGATCTACGTGCCCGCGGACGACCTGACCGATCCGTCGCCGGCGACCACGTTCTCGCATCTGGATGCGACCGTCGTGCTCTCGCGCAACATCGCCTCGCTCGGCATCTACCCGGCGATCGATCCGCTCGACTCGACCAGCCGCCAGCTCGACCCGAACGTCATCGGCGTCGAGCACTACGAAACGGCGCGCAACGTCCAGGCGACGCTGCAGAAGTACAAGGAACTCAAAGACATCATCGCGATCCTCGGCATGGACGAGCTGTCCGAGGAAGACAAGGCAACCGTATCGCGCGCGCGCAAGATCGAGCGCTTCTTCTCGCAGCCGTTCCACGTCGCCGAAGTGTTCACCGGATCGCCGGGCAAGTACGTTTCGCTGAAAGACACGATCCGCGGCTTCCGCATGATCCTCGACGGCGAGTGCGATGGGCTGCCCGAGCAGGCGTTCTACATGGTCGGCAAGATCGAAGAAGCATTCGAGAAGGCCAAGAAGATCGCTGGAGAACAGAAGGCGGCGTAAGAGCGTGAAGATGTGAGGTCGCGCGCCTCCGGCGCGCTGTGAGGAGCGAGGAAGCACCGACCTCGCTTCTTCCTAACTCCTCACTCCTCACACTTCTAATCGATCGCCACAACTCAACGCAAGGCCGCACCAATGACAACCACCATCCGCTGCGACATCGTCTCCGCCGAAGCCGAGATCTTCCACGGCACGGCCACGCTCGTCGTCGCTTCCGGCGAAATGGGCGAACTCGGCATCGCGCCGCGGCATGCGCCGCTGATCACGCGCCTGAAGCCGGGCTACGTGCGCGTCGTCCCGGAAAGCGGCGAAGAGCAGTTGTTCTACATCTCCGGCGGCATTCTCGAAGTGCAACCGCAGGTCGTCACCGTGCTGGCCGATACCGCGGTCCGCGCCAAGGACCTGGACGAAGTCGCCGCGCTGCGCGCCAAGGAAGATGCGGAGCGCAAGCTCGGCGATCGCACCGACACCGTCGAGATCGCCAAGGCCCAGGCCGAGCTGTCTCAGGCGATTGCGCAATTGCAGGCGATCGACCGTCTGCGCAAGGCGATGAAGCACTGAGAACGCGTCGCAACTGTCAGTAAAAACGCCGGCCTCACGCCGGCGTTTTCTTTTGGCGAATGCGCCAATCAGTGTGCGGCAGGCGCTGGCGCCTTTGCCGCATACACGCGTTCGCCGCCGACCCAGGTCTCGAGCACGGCTGTCGACCAGATGTTCTCCGGCGCGATGGCGAAGATGTCGCGATCGACCATGATGAAGTCGGCCCACTTGCCGGGCTCAAGCGTGCCGAGCGTTTTCTCCTGATGTTCGGCATACGCGGCATCGAGCGTGAACGCGCGAAACGCCTCGAGCAACGTCATCTTCTGTTGCGGCCGCCAGCCGCCGGGCGGACGATTGGCGTGATCCTGGAGCGTCACCGCGGCATGAATCCCGAAAAACGGATTTGGCTGACTCGACCGGAAAGTCCGAGCCGCCGGCGATGACCGTACCCTGGTCGAGAAACGTCCGCCAGGCATACGCGCCCTTCAGGCGTTCCGCGCCGACGCGGTCCTCGGCCATGTTCATGTCCGACGTCGCGTGCGTCGGCTGCATCGAGGCGATCAGCTTCAGCGGGACGAATCGCGGAATGTCTTCGACCGCGACGACCTGCGCGTGCTCGACACGGTTGCGCAGCTGCTCACCGCTGGCGACCTGCTTGTATGCGGCCGCGAATGCATCGAGCACTTCGCGGTTGCCGCCGTCGCCGATTGCGTGGATGCAGACCTGGTAGCCCTTGCCGAGCGCCTTGGCGATCTTCGCGGTCATCTCTGCCGGCGTATGAAACAGCAGGCCGCTGTTCTTCGGATCATCCGAATATGCAGCGAGCAGCGCCGCGCCGCGGCTGCCAAGCGCGCCGTCGGCGTAGAGTTTCACCGCGCGAAGCGAAAGAAAATCGTCGCCGTAGCCGGTCAGCGGCCCGTCCTTGCTGAGCGCATCGAAATCCGCGCCGGTATCGCCGATCATGGCGTAGATGCGCGCCGTCAGCTTGCGCTCGTCGGCATACTTTTTATACAACGCGAACGTTGACGCATCGATACCGGCGTCGCCGACGCCAGTCAGGCCGACGCGCGCCATCGCCGCAAGCGCGGCGTCGAGCCCCGCGGCCGATTCCGCCGCGTTCGGCGCCGGAACAATCTTGTCGATCAGTTCCATCGCGCCATCGACGAGCACGCCGGTCGGTTCGCCATGCGCGTCGCGTTCGATGCGCCCGCCGGATGGATCCTTGGTCTCGTGGTCGATGCCTGCGGCCCGCAACGCGGCGCTGTTCGCCCAGCCAGCGTGGCCATCGACGCGCTCGAGCCACGCCGGCCGGTTGCCGATCGCGGCATCGAGTTCACGCGCCGTCGGAAACCGGCCGAGTTTCCAGATTGCCTGGTTCCAGCCGCGCCCGCGTATCCAGGCCGCCTTGGCATGTTGCGCCGAGTAGGCTTTTACCGCAGCCAGCGCATCGCCGAGTGACTTCGTCGCGGTCAGGTCCAGCTGCGTGTTGAGAAAACCGAGTCCCATGACATGGCCGTGGGCATCGATCAGGCCCGGCAGCAGCGTGCGCCCGCCGCCGTCGACGCTGCGCGCAGTCGCATCGCGGGCAGCCAGTTCGCTTGCGGTTCCGGTCGCCACGACCTTGCCGTCGTTCGCGAGCAAGGCCTCGAAGCGCTGCAGCTTGCCGCTCGCATCGAGCGTGTAGCCGTTGACGTTGCGCACCAGCAGGCTGGCGCACTGCGCCACCGGCGGCACAAGGACGGCGCAAAGCACCGCCATGATCGCAAGCATCGTTGACTGCCGGGATCGCTTCGCGTGCATCGCCTGTCCTTCTTGCTTGTCTATCGGCGCGGGATTGTCACACACTGGCGCACACGTTCGCGACTCCGCCGACCGCAAGTCGCCCGCAAAAACGCTCGAATGCGACCCGTGCAGTGCGCTATCGTTAGCGCATGACCCAAACCCCGTTGCACGTCATCATCCTCGCCGCCGGCGAAGGCAAGCGCATGAAGTCGGCGCAGGCAAAGGTGCTGCTGCCGCTGGCCGGGCGGCCGTTGCTCGCGCATGTGCTGGAAAGCGCGCGGCAATTGCAGCCGCAGCAAATCCACGTCGTGTACGGACATCGCGGCGACCAGGTGCGCGCCGCGTTTGCCGGCCAGACCGACCTCGACTGGATCCACCAGGCCGAACAGCACGGCACCGGCCATGCCGTGCGGCTGGCCATGGCCAACGTCCCCGACGGTGCGCGCGTGCTCGTGCTGCTCGGCGACGTGCCGCTGATCCGCGCGGAAACCGTGCGGCCCCTGGTTGACTCGACGACTCCGCTCGCCGTGCTCGCTGCCGATCTCGCCGATCCGCACGGCTACGGTCGCGTGCTGCGCGACGGCAATGGCCGTGTTCGCGCAATCGTCGAGGAAAAGGATTGCGACCCGGCCCAGCGCGCGATCGCCACGGTCAACACCGGCATCATCGCCGCGGACGCTGCGCGCCTGCGCGGCTGGCTGGCGGCGCTGCGCAACGACAACGCCCAGCGCGAATACCTGATCACCGACGTGTTTGCGAACGCGGCAGCCGACGGTATCCCGGCGGCGGCAATCGCCTGCAGCGATGCGAACGAAGCGTTTGGCGCGAACGATGCGTGGCAGCTTGCCCAGCTCGAGCGGCACTATCAGCTGCGCCAGGCGAAAGCGCTGTGCGCGCAGGGCGTGCGCCTGGCCGATCCGGCGCGTTTCGACCTGCGCGGCGAATTGCATTGCGGCAGCGACGTCGAGATCGATGTCGACGCCGTGTTCGAAGGCGGCGTGCAACTCGGCGACGGCGTGCGCATCGGCCCGTTCTGCCGCATCCGCGATTCGCAACTCGCGGCCGGCAGCGAAGTACGCGCGCACTGCGATCTCGACGGCGTCGTCACGCACGGACCCTGCATCATCGGTCCGTTCGCGCGCCTGCGTCCCGGCACCGAACTGGCGCACGGTGCGCACGTCGGCAACTTCGTCGAGGTCAAGAACACTTCCATCGGCGTCAATTCGAAGGCCAATCACCTCAGCTACCTTGGCGATGCCAGCGTCGGCGCCGGCGTCAACATCGGCGCCGGCACGATCACCTGCAACTACGACGGCGTGAACAAGCACCGCACGACGATCGGGGACGGCGTATTTGTCGGCTCGAACACGGCGCTGGTGGCGCCGGTGACCGTAGGCAAGGACGCGACGATCGGCGCCGGCTCGACGATCAACAAGGATGCGCCGCCCGGCGAACTGACCGTTGCGCGCGCCAAGCAGACGACCATCCTTGGCTGGAAACGGCCGAAGAAGAGCTGATGACCGCGGCACATTCGTTCGGCGCAGTGCACAACGTCTTCAACAATTGCACCCGACAACCGGACTCCGCTGACCACGACCGGCGGTGCAACATGAAGCCGGACTTCGCGACGTGAATCCCGCTGATGCCCGGTTGATTGCCGAACAGCTCGACAAGGGCAAGGCACAGCATCGCGCAGGAAACCTGGGGTTGGCGCGCAGTCATTATGAACGCGTGATCAAACTCGATCCGGAGAACGTCGAGGCATGGCACCTGTTGGCGGGAACCGCACTGCAGGAAAACAAATATCAGCTGGCCGCAAGGCAACTGCGCCGGTGCCTGGAATTGAACCCGCGCTTCGGCGAAGCCCACCACGATCTTGGCGTTGCCTTGCGTGCGCTCGGCCAGGTCGACGATGCCATCGCGGCCTTTCGCGCGGCAATGGCGAACCGGCCGAACTATGTCGAGGCATTATTCAACTTCGCCGCTTTGATTGAAGCGAAGGGAGACCTGTCCGGCGCCGAGCAAGCCTACCGACAAATCCTCGCGTGGCAACCGTCCAATGTCGACACAGCCGTTCGCCTCGGCAATTTGCTCGGCCGCGAGGGCAGAATCCGTGAAGCCTTGCCGATACTGGAAGCTGCCTGCCATTTGGCACCCGAGCGCGCCCTGGTATGGGGCAATCTGGCGAGAGTCCTGAGTGACCTGGGTCGCTATGCCGATGCGGTGCAGTGCGCGCGCGCGGCAAGCGCGCGGGAACCCCAGCGCGCGATATGGTGGCGCGTATTGGGTGTCGCGCAACGCTTGCAACATGATGTCGACGGGGCCGCCGTTGCATTGCGCAAGGCAATCGAACTCGCGCCCGACGATCACACCTCCCGGTTCGAACTGGGCCTTGCCCTGCGCGAGGCGGGCGCAGCCGAAGAGGCTCGCCGTGTTTTTGCCCAGACTATTGCCGCGCCGGGATATGCCGAGCGTTTGCGCTGGGGCGAGCTGTTTTCGCTGCCAGCCTGCTATCGGGATGATGCGGAAATCGACAGCGAGCGGGAGCGGCTTTCCGCCGGGTTGACCGTCATCGAAGCGCAACTCGCGCTCGATACACCACAACGAATCGACGACGCCTACCGCGCCGCGATCGCAGTGGCGCCGTTTCATCTGCACTATCAGCCGCGCGACAACACCGATCTGCAATGCCGCTTCGGTGACCTGGTCACGAAGGTCATGGCCAAGGCCGCGCCCGATCTGGTTCAGCCGTGCTCGTGGAAGCCTCGCACGCACGGTGGACGCTTGCGAATCGGCTTCGTCAGCAGTCATCTGATGCGCCACACCGTCTCACGCTATTTCGGCGCATTTCTCACCGAACTCGATTCCGAACGGTTCGATGTCTGCGTCTGGTATTGCGGCGACAAGCAAGACGACAGCACCGCGCGTATCGCCAGCCGGGTCGGTCGCTTCATTCACACTCGCGCCGAAGCCCGCGAGCTGGCGCCGCAGATTCATGCCGCGCAAATGGATGTGCTGGTGTTTCCCGAAATTGGAATGGACCCGCATCATCAAGCGCTGGCCGCGCTGCGCTTGGCGCCGGTCCAATGTCTGCTATACGGCCATCCCGCAACGAGCGGGCTGAAGAATGTGGACCATTTCCTGAGCGGAGAATTGCTCGAGCCGTCGAACGCCGGCGCGCATTATCGAGAGCATCTGGTCTGCCTGCCCGGCATTGGCGCGCGTCCCGAGAGGCCGCCTGCTTCGGGCAATGGTGACTGGATCGAAGCGTTCATGACCGACCGGCCACTGCTGTTGTGCCTGCAGAACCAGATCAAACTGGAACCGGCGTTTGATCATCTGCTGGCGAAAATCGTTGCCGACACCGGAGCGCGCATCGGGTTTTTCGACCGCAATCCGCCGCTGACCCGTTTGTTTCGTGCCCGGATCGAATCCGTATTCGCCGCACGCGCACTGGATGCCGATCGGCATCTGGCATTCATCCCGGCGCAGCCATATGCCGATTACCTGGCCGGCATTGCGCGCGCGCCCTTGATCCTGGATTCATCCTGGTTTTCCGGCGGAGCAACCAGCCTGGACGCGTTTCATGTCGGCACGCCGGTGCTCGCCCTGGAGGGGAGCATGGCGCGCGGACGACAGACCTCCGCGATGCTGCGGATGATGGGGCTGGAGGAGCTGATTGCCCGTTCGCCCGAGGAATATGTCGCCCGGGCGACGATACTGCTCAATGACCGCACTCAGCTGACGGGGCTGCAAGAGCGGGTCAAGGCGAACTCGCATGTGTTGTTTGACGATGAATCCGCGCTGCGAGGTTTCGAGAATTTTCTCGAACAGGTGAGTTCCGGCGCCATTCCCGCCCACGCGCATCCTGCACTCTAGAGCGCAGTCTGCACGTCCACGTGCAGCCGTTCGCCGGCGCGCGGCAGTGCCGCGCGAAGTCCCGGCTCACCCCTTGAAGGGGAGGGCCTGAAAGCCGACGCTGCTGGTGGCGTTCAGTGGCGCGGCAAAATGCCGAGCGCCGCTTCGATCTTCACCGGGTCGTAAACTTTTCCACCCTTGATCGTGGTGTCGATCTTGTCGATGTCGGCGATGTCGCGGGTCGGGTCGCCGTCGATGAGGATCATGTCCGCATACTTGCCGGCGGCGATCGCGCCTCGATTGCTTTCGACTCCCATGACCTGCGCCGAGGTCCAGGTCGCGGTGCGCAGCACCTCGGCCGGCGCGATGCCGGCGCGCGCATACATTTCGAGTTCGTGGTGCAGCATGTACCCGGACAGCGCATCCGTTCCCGGAATGATCGGGACACCCGCGTCGTACAGTGCCTTGAGCAGCTTCAGCATCGATGGAAATGCGGCGGCGTAGGCCTCCTTCTTGTCCGCCGGCACTTCGAGCGCGCCGCTGAGGAGCACGCGGCGAACCTGTGGAGGAAAGCGCGGCGCGACGTTTTCCAGCCCCGGCGTCACCGCTGCCGGATCGCCGCTGAACAACCCCCGGAAGATGCCGACTGTCGGGTCGAGCACGGTGTGGTGCGCCTTGAGGAATGCGATGAACTCCTGCACCTGCGGCTTGTCCGGTGTGATCTCGCTCGCATGTTCGGCGACCTTGATGAAGCGGTCGCGGTTGCGCGTCTCCTTGACCGTGTCGAACAGGAAGTTAAGGACGATGAAGTTCAGGTGCTGGATCTCGTCCGCCCCGCCGTCGACGAACATGCGCGCCGACATGAAAGCCGGCACGTGGCCGCTGACGCGCAGGCCGCGCGCGTGCGCATGCTCGGCGATGACCGGCATCAGTTCGGGCTTGATCGACGAATAGATCTTGATCTGCGCGTAGCCATGATCGGCGTACCAGTCGACGTCCTTGATCGCCTCTTCGGCCGTGTCGACGCGCATCTTCGTCGGCCCCGCCAGTTCGCCGGTGCCGTCGATGATGCCGGCCTTGATCACACGCGGTCCGAGTTCGCTGCCGTTGTCGAAGCGCTCGACGCGCTTTAGGAAGGCGTCGGTGTCGTTCGCCATGTCGCGTGCGCTGGTCACGCCGTTGGCCAGGTCGAGCGCGCCGTCGTTGTCGCTGAAATGCTGGTGGTTGTCCCACAGGCCGGGCATCAGGAAGCGGCCGCGCGCATCGATGACCTCCGTGCCGGGCGGCAACTTCAGGTCGGGGTCGGCGACGACACGCGCGATGCGCTCGCCTTCGATCAGTACGCTCATGCCAGGCGTCACGGACAGATTACGCGGATCGAACAGGCGCGCGTTGCGGATCGCCAGGGCCGCGCCCGGGTTGTGCGTCAGCTCGTGCGCGATACGCGACGACCAGGCGCTGTCTGTTGCATCCTGCGCCGCCTGCAACTGCGCGATCGCGTCGTGGTAGCTGGCCGGGATGACGGTGAACCAGCCGGACACCTGCGCGGCCGTGTTGCCGTCGCGATCGAGCCAGACCGGTATCGGCGAAAAGCTCAGTCCGATGACGCGATACTGCGTCAGCGTTTGCTTGCCCGAAGCGGTCGAAATCTCCAGGTCGCCGGCCGCTTCGATGCGCGCTTCGCCGGCCGGCAGCAACGCCAGCTTGTGCTGCGGCGCCTTGAGCAGCGCGCGCGCCAGCACGCCGAACAATTCCGGTGGCGAGTTCAGCGGCACGTAGAACGCCGCGCCGGCCAGCGGCTGTTCTCCGTGCTCGGTGCGGTTGCTCCAGCTCGCTTTGCCGTCGGCGATGCTGAACTTCTCGCTGATCTCGGCCTTCATGTAGTCGTTGCCCGAGCCGTAGTATTCGGTCAGCACGCCGGCCGCATCGAGCTTCCAGGTCGCGGTAATGTTGTCGCCACGCCCGCGATCGTTGTACGAGTACTCGGCCTTCGTCACGTCGCCGTCGCGCGTCGTGACGGTCTGCTTGCCCTGCACGTTGCCCTGCAGCAGGATCTCGTCCTCGCGCGGCGTGGCCGCCTGGGAGACACAACTCAGAACGAGCATTCCCCACAACCATTTCGCGCGCATAGTTCGTCTCTCCGGGACCGCTCGATCGACCTGCGCCAGCGGGCGCAGCTGGCGCGTTTTTAGCCTACCGGGCCGCAAAAAGCCAGAACGGCGCCCGTTGCGCCGCAGGGAAAGGGGTAAAATGGCGCAATCGGATTTTCGGAAATTTGCAACATGTGTGGAATTGTCGGTGCGGCCGCGCGGCGCGACGTGGTTGGAACGCTGATCAGTGGCCTCAAGGCACTCGAATATCGCGGCTATGACTCGGCCGGCATCGCGCTGTTGACCGAACGCGGCCTCGAGCGCGTGCGCACGAAAGGCAAGGTTCGCGACCTGGAAGCGCTGCAGGCGTCGGGGCCGATTGCCGGATTCACCGGCATTGCGCACACGCGCTGGGCGACGCACGGCGCGCCGAACACGGTCAACGCCCACCCGATCATCTCGCGCGACAACGTCGCGGTCGTGCACAACGGCATCATCGAGAACCACGATGAACTGCGCGCAGAGCTCAAGGCGCTCGGCTACGAGTTCGCGACCGAGACCGACACCGAAGTCGTCGCCCATCTGATCGACCATTACCAGAGCGCCGGCGCCGACCTGCTCGACGCCGTGCGCGCGACGATCGCGCGCCTGCGCGGCGCCTATGCGATCGCCGTGCTCAGCAAGCGCGAACCCGGACGCGTGATCGGTGCGCGCCGCGGCAGCCCGATGGTCGTCGGCCTGGCCGACGGCGAGCAATTCATCGCGTCGGACATTCACGCCCTGCTGCCGGTCACGCGGCGCTTCATCTACCTGGCCGAGGGCGATATCGCCGATGCGCGCATCGACGGTGTACAAATATACGACGAGCACGGCAACCCGGTGCAGCGGCCGGTCAAGGAGGCGCACTTCGGCGCCGACGCGGTCGAGCGCGGCGAATATCGCCACTACATGCTCAAGGAAATCCACGAACAGCCGCAGGCGATCGCCGACACGCTCGAGGGCCGCATCAGCGGCGGCCATATCCTGACCGAAATCTTCGGCGTCGGCGCGCGCGAGCTGCTGACCAGGACCCGCAACGTGCACCTGATCGCCTGCGGGTCGAGCTATCACGCCGCGCTCGTCGCGCGTTACTGGATCGAGGGTCTTGCCGGCATTCCGTGCAACGTCGAGATCGCGTCGGAATACCGCTATCGCGAGGCGGTGGTTCCGGCCGATACGTTGTTCGTGACCGTATCGCAATCCGGCGAAACGGCCGACTCGCTGGCGGCGCTGAAACTTGCCAAGTCGAAGGGTTACCTTTCCACTCTTGGCATCTGCAACGTGCCGGAATCCTCGATCGTGCGCGAGTCGGAACTGACGCTGATGACGCGCGCCGGCCCGGAGATCGGCGTGGCGTCGACCAAGGCATTCGTTACCCAGCTCACCGCGCTGGCATTGCTGGCGCTCGAGCTTGCCCGCCACCACGGCCTCGACGCGAAGCGCTACGAATCGCTCGTGCGCCAGCTCGAAACCCTGCCCGGCGCGGTGCGCGACGCGCTCTTGCTCGACGCCGACATCAAGCGCCTCGCCGAGCGCTTCGGCGACAAGCACCACGCATTGTTCCTCGGCCGCGGCACGCAATTCCCGATCGCGATGGAAGGCGCGCTGAAGCTCAAGGAAATCTCCTACATTCATGCCGAGGCGTATCCGGCCGGCGAGTTGAAGCACGGCCCCCTGGCTCTCGTCGATGAGAGCATGCCGGTCGTCGCGGTGGCCCCGAACGACCACCTGCTCGAGAAACTCAAATCCAATCTCGAGGAAGTGCGCGCGCGCGGCGGCGAACTCTATGTGCTCGCCGACGCCGATGTCGCCCAGCACGTGCCACTCGGCCGCGGCCATCTCGTCACGCTGCCCCCCTGTGGCGAGATGATCGCGCCGATCGTGTTCACGGTCCCCTTGCAGTTACTGGCTTATCACGTCGCCGTGCTCAAGGGCACCGACGTCGACCAGCCGCGCAACCTGGCGAAAAGCGTGACCGTGGAGTAGGCGCGCGCCGGAATCGGCGCGGCTCGTCGCAGAATGTACGTTCCCGAACAGAGACTTCGGGACCATGAGGGCATACTTTGCCGCAAACCCTCATGCCAAACGCCGCAGCCGCTGCGAAAGTGGCAGCAAGCATCGCGAGCAAGCTGCGTCTTTCGCAACCGTGAGGGCCATTTCGGCTCGGCGGAGGCGCGACGATGATGAGCAAGCATGCAATAGCCTTTTTCAGCCTTTGTCTTGCCTGTCGAATTCTGCCTGGCGCGGAACCCGCGAGCGAGGCCGACGAATCGGCTCGCGTGCTTGCGACGGAGGTGTGCTCGATTTGCCACGGACCCGGCGGTAACAGCGCACTGCCAGCGATCCCGAGCCTGGCTGCGCAGCCACGACTGTACCTGCTCGCCAAGATCAAATTATTCCGAAACAACTGGATCAACGAACCGAACGAGCACAGCCAGATGTTGGGCTTGGCGCTGATCGATGATTCGACGACCGAGGCACTCGCTCGTTATTTCGCCCACCTGCCGCCGCCAACACCCGTTTCCGGCGACGAAGCTCTGGTTGTCGCGGGCAACAAGATCTTCGTGCATGGCATTCCTGAGCGCGGCGTCCCCGCGTGCTCGGCCTGTCACGGAGCAAACGCGACTGGCATCGGCATCTTCCCGCGTCTTGCCGGGCAGCACGCAGACTATTTGCAGCGCCAACTCACCCTGATCCAGGCGCGCCTGCGTGACGCGCACGTCATGCACGGCATCATCAAGGACATGACTTCCGATGAGATGAAGGCGGTCGCCGCGTTCGCCCAGTCGAGGTAACTCGTCGCGCTCGATCTCAGGTGGAGACGTGCTCGATGCGGACGCGGCGGCTCGCTTTCTTTTTCAACCGGTTCGATTGACAGGATCGAAGATGACGTGCACTCGCTGCGCCCCTGTCATGTTCCGGGCCGTCCGCGGAATGAATCCGGCTCTACCAAATTAGAGCAGATGAAAGATCAGATATACGACGACCAGCAGAACTAACGGTACACCGAGCATCCAAGCGACACCGTACTTGAGCATGACAATCTCCTTTGTTGCGCGTGAGTATCAAATACCGTTGCAGCCCTTCGGCGTCTGTACGTCACCGAACCATCCGCTGATCGACGATTCAAGCCGTTGCGTCATTGAGTGCCGGCTCGGCGGGACGTGAGGAAAGGTGACGTTCATTGTCCAAGGCGCACTGTGACATCTTGGGGCCCGCTACAGTGGAGCAAGATCGATGAACAACAAAGTTCCGACGGATCATCAGGTCGTCGAAGTTCTCGTCGGCGACGACGTGTGGCAAGACGCGACTTACAAAGACGGTGAATTTGTGGACACGTACGGCATGCCGCTGGATCGCGGCAGCATTGCGAATTGGCGGCCACGCATCTTGGATCCGGCCAATTCCAGCCCTTCGGCTTCCACGAACCGCGTCTAGACCGAAACGCCCTGGGCAGCAAACGGACGCCGGTTCCGGGACATGGCATCGCGGAGTTGTTTGCGCATCGATATCGTTAGTGTGAGCGCGGCCCAATCCGGCGCCGGAAATCATCGGGATGTGCGCCTGTGGGCTTCCGTACAGACCGCGTGGAGTCTCTCGGATTAGTCTAGCCGTGAGCGCCCGAATCCTATTTCGACGCCACGCATGTACACAGACCAATCACCAGGAGATGGCCATGAACAAAGATCAAGTCGAAGGTCGAGTGAAAGAAGTGAAAGGCAAGGCCAAGCAAGTCGCAGGCATAGTCGTCGGCGACAAGAAGCTGGAACAAAGAGGCCAGGTGCAGAACGCTGTCGGCAAGGCACAAGCCGGCTACGGCGATCTCAAGAAGGACCTGAAGAAAGCGACTTGATTCGCCTGCTCAGGCAAGACATTGCGCGGTCCTACGATCGGATCGCGCAACCAGCCGCAAGGCATTGCGGCAGCACGACGATACCGCAAGTTCGGCGCGGCGATTGTTTGCATTCGCTACCGTACTGACCGGGCGTGTACGCCTGTCAGTGTGCTCACAGGCATTGTTGTCGGCGCTGAAGGAGAAGAATCGATGTTACGTAATTTGAACGATCTTGAAGGCTGCGCTATTCGTGCAACGGACGGCGACATTGGCGCCGTGACGGATTTCTACATCGACGACGAGGCGTGGGTCATCCGTTATCTCGTGGTCGAGACCGGCAGCTGGTTTTCCAGTCGGAAGGTCCTGATCTCGCCGATTTCGATTGGCCATCCCGACTGGCCGCGGGAGGAACTTTCCGTGTCGATCACGCGGGAGCAAGTAAAGAACAGTCCCGACATCGATACCGAAAAGCCGGTCTCACGCCAGCACGAAATCGATTACCTGAGCTACTACGCCTATCCCCTGTATTGGGGTGGACCCGGCCTCTGGGGACAGGGTGCAGTCCCGAGTCTGATGATGCCGGAGTTTGTCTCCACTCCGTCTGTCGTGCAGCCGCGATTCGATAGTGTTGCGGCAGACGCTGCCTCCGCGACCCGACATAACGACGACGATCCCCATTTGCGCAGCTGCAACACGATGACCAGCTATCACATACACGCGACCGATGGCGAAATCGGCCATGTTCAGGGCTTTCTTGTCGACGAACAGACATGGGCGATTCGATACATCATCGTCAACACGAGCAATTGGTGGCTCGGACACCAGGTTCTCATCGCGCCAGAGTGGATCCACGATGTGAGCTGGATTGACGGGGTGGTCTCGCTCAAAGTCACCCGACAAAAGGTCAAGGACGCCCCGGCCTACGATCCGGCAGTCCCGGTGGATCGCACCCATGAGGTAAGCATCTACAAGCACTACGGGAACATGGCCTACTGGGTGAAAGAACAGGTACCCGATGCGCCCCGCGCAGCGTCTCCGAAATGAAGTATTGACGCCGAGGTTGAAGTCCTCCGATTCCCGGTCCCTTTCAACTACTTTCGATACGCCTGTTGCGGCCGATATATACAGGGCGATCGAAACGGGATCATGCCGATCAATGCTGCCACAGCAGAAGGGAGCAGAAACCAGCGGCTTTGATCTCCGGTTCCGGCAATGGATGATCAGATGCCAGTCCTGACCAGAGCTGTCCAGAAGCACCAGTAGCGGCCTCGTTCGGTGTTGCGCTGGACTATCGTGCGCAGTGGCCACGCGGCCGGCGCGCTGCGCAAGTATACAAAGCAGTATCTACAGCCACTCCAGCAGGAACCAGGCGTCGATTGACGCACCCGGCGCGAGCGCGGCGGGTTCGATGTTGAATGCGTCGGGCGGTCCGCTCTGCGGTTCGACACAGGTGGCATGTGCAGGCTCGTCGTAGACGACCCAATGCGTGCAGTTCGAGGTCAGCCGCAGGCGCTGTCCACCGCGCTCCAGCAGCACGGGCTGGCTGTTGACGAAGCAGTCGTCCCACGGTCCTGGCACTGGTTCCCGCAGCGGACGTACCGCGATGCCTTCGGCGTCGCGTGGATACATGGCGCTCGGCTTGAACTCGAGCCGGTCAGGCTTGCGGAACCATGGATGCCAGCCGATCGCGGCCGGCATCGCGCGTTCGCCGGCGGTCAGGGACAGATGCATCCGCAGGGCGTTGTTCTGCACTTCGATGTGCTGCCTCGCGCTACCGCCGAACGGCCAGCGCGCATCGGTCGGCAGCTGCAGCGAGAGCTCCGCATGTACGGAGGAATGCTCTTCCACGTGCCACGGCAAGGCGAATCCGACGCCATGAATCGCGTGTTCGCCGAAGTTCAGCGGAAACTGCCAGGCGCGCCCTTCGAACTCGAATCGGCCATGCCGGATTCGTCCGGCCCAGGGCAGCATCGGATAGCAACCCCAGGCGATCATGGCCGCGTTGTGCTCGCTGTAGCCGACCAGCCACGCGACGTCGCCGCGGACGATCCGGGCGATGCGGCCGCCGGCCGCGGGGGCAACGTCGACCGCGAGTGGTCCGGAAGCCAGGCGGATCAGCGCGCCATGCGCCGACGGTTCCAGTGCGCCGTCCGACGAAAACGATTCCGCCTCACTCTCCATACGGATGGATCGTCGCGATCCGGCCGTGCGCATCGTGGCGCAATTGCGTCACCTTGACCGAGCGCAGGTGACTTTCGCCGCCGGACAGGATTGCGTCGTGATAGAACAAATACCAGTTGCCGCGAAACTCGCAGATCGAGTGGTGCGTGGTCCAGCCAACGACCGGAGTCAGAATCTGGCCCTGATAGGTGAATGGCCCGTACGGGTTGTCGCCGATCGCGTAACACAGAAGGTGCGTGTTGCCGGTCGAATAGGAAAGGTAATAACGGCCGCCGTACTTGTGCATCCACGGGCCTTCGAAGTAACGGCGCTCGTGATCGCCGGCGAGCAGCGGCTGCCCGGCTTCGTCGACGATGCGCAACTCACGCGGCGCTTCGCCGAATTGCTTCATGTCGACGCTTAGCCGGGCGATGCGCGGGCCTAGCGCCGGTGAGTCTGCGGCCGGCTCCTCGTTCGCAGCGGAGTAGACGTTGTCGCGATACTTCTGCAGCTGGCCGCCCCAGATCCCGCCGAACGCCATGTAGAACGCGCCGTCGTCGTCGGCCAATACACACGGATCGATCGAGTAGCTGCCGTCGATCGGTTGCGGCTCTGGCACGAACGGACCCTCGGGACGCTCGCCGATGGCCACGCCAATCTGGAAAACACCGTCGGCGCGCTTGGCCGGAAAATACAGGTAGTACTTGCCGTCCTTGCGGGCGGCGTCGGGCGCCCACATCTGCCTGGCCGCCCACGGCACGTCCCTGACATGCAACGCCAGGCCGCAGTCGACGGCCTCGGCCTCCGGGGAATCCATACGCAAGACGTGGTAGTCCGCCATTGCGTACTGGTCGCCCAGATCGTTATGCTCGATCCCGGCGTCGATGTCGTGAGACGGGTAGATGTACAGCTTGCCGTCGAACACGTGAGCCGATGGATCGGCGGTGTAGATGTGCGTGACCAGCGGCCGCGATATAGCCTGCGCCGCCAGCCTTTCGAGATTGTCGCGATCGGTGTTGTCGGCCATCTCGGTCTTTCCTCAGGCAGAGCCGGCGATCATGCCGGCGTAGCCGCGCCGGCGCGGCGCGCGCCGAGGTCGCGCTCGATGCGCGTCTCCATCGACTTGTCGACTTCGTAGGCGAACAGCAGCGCCACGCAGAGCAGGAACGGAATCGAACAGTAGATGCTGACCGCCAGCTGGATGCCGTGGACGACTTCCGGCGCCTGCGTCGTCAAGCTCGCGTCGTAGCCGTAGGCCGCCAGGATCGCCGCGACCAGCGCGCTGCCGACCGACAACCCGAACTTCAGTCCGCACAGCATCGCCGAGAACACGATCGCGGTCGCGCGGCGGTGATTCTTCCATTCCGAGTAGTCGGCGACGTCGGCGATCATCGCCCACAGCAGCGGGATCGTGACGCCGTAGAAAAAGCCGTGCAGGATGTAGGACACGACAACCAGACCGATCGATTGCGGCGAATAGAACCAGAACGCGAGCAAGCACAGCGTCGAGACGAACAGCGCGGCGCCGAACACATCGCGCTTGCCGAAGCGGTCGGCGAGCGGCTTGGAAAAACCGATGCCGATGATCATGAAGACGATGCCGCCGGCGTTGAACAGGCTGAACGCCGACGTCGGCGCGTCTTTCGGCCACTGGAATTCGGTCAGGCCGGCCCCGACAAGCGCGTGGTTGAGACCGGCGATGAAGCCGTTGAAACCGACGCTGTCGAGAAACTGCGCGAGCTGCGCCGCGTCGAGGTAGTACTTGAAGTAGTAGACGTACATCCCGCCTTTCAGTGCGAGATTGACGAAGACGAGGATCGTGAGCGCGAGCATGACCAGCCAGGGCCGGTTGCGCGCGAGATCGGTCAGGTCCTGGCGCACGCTCGATTTCTGTTCCGCCGCCGGCACGATGCGTTCCCGGGTCGTGAAGAACGCGATCAGGAAAAACAGCGATCCGACGACCGCGAACACCGCCATCGTGCGTTCGAAGCCGCGCGCCTTGTCGCCGTCGCCGAGGATCAGCACGAGTGGCAGCAGCAGCACTTGGATGATGAACTGCGCGATCATGACCGCGACGAAGCGGTACGAAGACAGGCTGTTGCGCTCGGCCATGCTGCCGGTCAGCACGCCGCTCAACGCGGAGTACGGCAGGTTGTTGGCCACGTAGACGAATACCAGCAGCGTGTAGGTCGTCAGCGCATAAACGATCTTGCCATGCGCGCCGAGATCCGGCGTGCTGAACGCGAGCAGCGACAGCGCGCCGAACGGGATCGCGGTCCACAGAAGCCACGGCCGGAACTTGCCCCAGCGGGTGCGCGTGCGGTCGGCGACCAGGCCCATGACCGGTGTGAAGACGAACGCGCCGAGCAGGCCGACGATGAAAATCAGCGTCGCCGCCGCGCTCGGCGGGATTCTGTAAACATCGGTATAGAAGAACGCCAGGAACGTGACCAGCGTCTGGAAGATCAGGTTGGCCGCGAGGTCGCCGAGGGCATAGCCGATTTTTTCCCCGGCCCGGAGTTGTTGCGTCGCGCTGTTCATGTCCGCGGAAGGCTCGTTGCTAAAGCGTGTGCATTATCGGCTATGTGCGAAGACCCGGGAGCAAATAAAACCGCGGCCCGCCCGGCAATTTTCCGCCGGACGGGCCGCGTCGCGCTGGAGCCTTTTCCTACCGCATCGATCAGAATGAACCGCGAATGCCGATCAGGTACGTGCGACCCGGATCATAGAAGTCGTTCGTCGCGTTCGGCCAGTAGAAGATCGAACGCAGTTTCTGGTCGGTGATGTTGATCGCGTTGAACGTGATCTGCGGGTGCGAAACCCACGACTCGATCGTATAGCTGGCTGAAAAATCCATCTGGCCGCGTGAGTCGTTGCTGAGCGTCGCGTACGGAATGCCGTTCTGGTTCGCACCGGCGAACTGGTATCCGCCGTTCCATGTGTACGACAGGCGCACCGAGGCCGGCCCGCGCTCCCAGTACAGCGTCCCGTTCCACAGTTTCGGCGCGATTCCGTAGAGATTCGATGCCACCTTCCCCACGTTCGGACCACTGCCCACGACGTCGGTGCTGATATGCGTGTAGTTCAGCAGGAAGCCAAAGCCGTCGATCAGGCGGTCGAGCGGCTGCACCCAGGTCGCTTCGTAGCCGCGCAGGTTGACGTTGTTCGACGCGTTCACCTGCTGCTGGACATTTACCGTGGCGGCATCCGGGCCGCCGCGCTGTGTGATGGCAAGCTGCTGCGTCGGATTCAGGCTGTCGTACGGGATGCCGAGCGCGGTGAACGGAATCGTGTTCACACCCTGATAGGTGTAGCCGGCGATGCGCTTGTTGAACAGACTCAGCGCGACATAGCCTGCACCGCCGGTGTACCACTCGCCGCCGAGATCGACGTTGTTCGACATGTACGGCGCGAGGTTCGGATTGCCCTGCGAGGCATTCTGCGCCGACGGGTCGCTGAAGTTCGTGTTCGGCAACATGCTGCTCGGGTTCGGCCGCGTGATCGTGCGCGAACCGGAGAAGCGCAGCACGATGTCGTCCGCGACACTCCACGCCGTGTTGAACGACGGCAGATACTTGTGGTACGTCTGCGAGAGCGTGAGGAATTGTGTCACGCCGGCGACCGTCACCGGGCCGTCCGTTTGCTGGTCGGTGTGCACGTAGCGCACGCCGCCGTTGACGCGCAGCGCACCGAACTCGTCATTGCCTTCGACGAACAGCCCGCCGTTCTTCTCGTCGAAGCCGCCGGTGGTCGCGCCGGTGTTGGCCGAACCCGATACCGGCGCGCTGTCGCGCAGCGCATAGTAGTTGCTGTCGTTCTTGAAGCGGTTGAAGTCGACCGTGATGTAGCCGAACGGTCCGGGCTGCAGGTAGGACGACAGCGCCGATTGCGGGATCGCCGAACCGGCGCCGCCGGTGCAGGGCGGGTTCGGCGTGACGTCGGCGACGCCGCCGCCGCAGACGGTGTTCTGCCAGCGCTGGCTGTTGTCGTAGCCGGTGATGTTGCGGCTGTCCTGGTCCCAGGCGGCGCCGAAGATCAGGTTTCGAGTGTCGCTGCCCCACTGAACGTTCGCGCGGGCCCCCTTGTTCTCGGTGTCGCGCCGCTCGTTCTGGATGTTCACGCGGCCACCGGCCCAGGTCCATCCGGCATTCGGATCGTCGAGATTGAGCCCGCCGGTGGTCCAGGTCGGGAAATCGCCGCCGCTATTGGTGTAGTTGATCGTCGTGAACGGCGAGTTGACCAGCACCGTCGGCGACTCTCGTAACATCCAGCTGCGGCCGTAGTTGACCTGCGCGTTCATCTTGAGACTGTCGTTGAAGATGAAGTCGCCGCCCGGGTTGACGTTCCAGTACTTGACGTCTTCCTGGTATGGACGCGCTTCGAGGAAAAACTGCGCGTTCGTGAACGTCGCTTTGGTCACGACGTTGTTCGAGTCGACCTGCATGTCGAGCGGAATCATGCTGCCGTTGCGGCCGACCAGGTTCATGTCGATGCGGTCGTTGGTGCGATGCGCCTTCGTGTACATCGTATCGATGTAGAAATGCGCGTTGTCGCTCGGCCGGAACTCGAGCGAGCCGATGAATCCATCGCGATCACGGTCGCCTTCCATGTTCACCGGGCGGCCGAGGCGCGGAATCAGCGCTTCGCTGATCTGGTTCGTCGTGAGTCCGGGGTTGTGCGACAGCAGGAACGCATTGTCGATCGCTGTGCCCGGCGTCAGGCCCGCTCCGGTCACCGCAGAGTTGTTCGGCACCACGTCCGGAATGCGCCAGTTGCCGCCGCCGTTGACATTGCACGCGGCCGGCTGATTCGTCGACGGCGTGCCCGTGGGCGGCGTGAGCCCGCACTGGGCGTACGTCAATCCAGGATTGGTCCAGCCGATCGATTCCCAGCCGTGCACGCCGATATGGCCGCGACTAAGCGAGATGCCGCCAAGCACACCGAACGTTTCGGCGTCGTTGGTCCAGCTGCCGATCACCGAGCCGAGCGGGCTGTAATCCTGGCTGATGTTGTTGTAGCCCTCCTGGAACGAGTAGGTCAGATGCGAACCGGTGTAGTCGAACGGACGCGCGCTGCGCATGTCGACGGTTCCGGCGATGCCGCCTTCGAGCGTGGTCGCCTTCGGCGTCTTCTCGACCGTCAACTTGGTGAAGAACTCGGTCGGAAACAAATTGAGGTCGACTTCGCGGTTCTGGTTCTGGTTGTTCAAACCGATCGATGCGGTCGTGATCGGCGCGCCGTTCATCGTCGTCAGCGTGAAGCTGTTGCCGAGGCCGCGGATCGAGACATTCAGGCCTTCGCCGTTGACGTCGCGGCTCAGCTGCACACCCGGGATGCGGTTCAGCGACTCGGCGATGTTGAGGTCGGGAAACTTGCCGATGTCCTCGGCATACACGCTGTCGATCGTGTTGACCGCTGCGCGCTTTGCTTCGGTCGACTCCTGGATGCTGTGGCGATAGCCGATGACCTTGACCTCGGAAAGATTTGCGGTGTCATTGTCCGGAGGCGCACCGCCGCCCTCCGCAGGTGAATCCACCTGCTGGACGTCGTCGGACGTTCCGCGTGTCACCGGATGGTCCGCCGTCTGTGCGCTCGCGGACATGCCGATGAGCGCAAGGCTCAGCGCAACCGACAAGGTCGTCTTCTTGATCGAAATCTGCACGGTGCTCCCCTCCCGATGATGATTCGGCATTCCGCGCAACCGAGGGTTGCCGCGGTGAGCCGGATCGTCTTTCTGAACTTTGACGATATTGGAAGTGTCGCCTGCAATCGCTCCGGGCGATATGACCAGAATGGTAGCGCTATCATTTTGGCCACGCACGCTGCGTAGCAACATATGCGAGACCGCGCTGTAACCGCCTGCAAAAGCCTTTTGCGCGGCGCAGCAGCAAGGAAACACGAGAAAATGACGCCGCGAAGTTCATGCCATAATGATAGCGCTATCACGTTGATCGGGATTTGCCTGTGGAATTGCGCCGCAAGGTTGGCAAATGGCCTCATCGCTCGCAGCGCACGGGATGCTTCGTTGGATACGGCGGCGCGCACGCCGTTCCTGCCCCGCGCCCAATCAGCGCAGCGATCCGGAAACCGCTCAGTTGACGGTCGAAGCGAGCCCTCGCGCGGCGGCCGTCGGCATGTTCCGCTGGCGCATTTGCGCGATGCTGCTCGCGGCGACGACGATCAACTACATCGATCGCCAGGTGCTCGGCGTGCTTGCGCCGTTCCTGCAGGAGTCGATCGGCTGGAACGAGATCGAATACGGATACATCGTCAGCGCATTCCAGGCCGCGTACGCGATCGGTCTGCTCGGCGCCGGCGCGATCATCGACCGCTTCGGCACGCGCATCGGCTACGCGTTGGCGATCGGGGTATGGAGCGTCGCGGCGGTCAGCCACGCGTTCGCGACGAGCGTGCTTGGCTTCGCAGCCGCGCGGTTTGCGCTTGGCCTCGGAGAAGCCGGCAATTTTCCGGCTGCGATCAAGGTCGTCGCAGAGTGGTTTCCGCGCCGCGAGCGTGCGCTGGCAACCGGCATCTTCAATTCCGGCTCGAACATCGGCGCAATCGTCGCGCCGCTGCTGGTTCCGGTCATCGCAACCCGCTGGGGCTGGCAGGCCGCATTCCTGTTCACGGGCGTATTGAGCGCATCCTGGCTGACCTGGTGGCTGCTGAGCTATCGCGCGCCGGAACAGCATCCGCGCCTGTCGCCGACGGAACTCGGCTACATCCGCGGCGATCGGGCCGAGGCGAGCGCGCGCGTTGCATGGCGCGCGATCCTGATGCATCGGCAGGCGTGGGCGTTCGTCGCCGCGAAGTTCCTGACCGATCCCGTCTGGTGGTTCTTCCTGTTCTGGCTGCCGAAATTCCTGCACGCCGAATACGGGCTGACACTGCTCGGACTCGGCGCGCCGCTGATCGCGATCTTCGTCAGCGCCGACGTCGGCAGCATCGCCGGCGGCTGGCTCGCAGGGCATCTGATCAAGCGCGGCTGGAGCGTCAAATCGCGCGCGCAAGAGCGCGATGGCGGTGTGCGCGCTCGCCGTCGTGCCGATCGCTTTCGCAGCGAAGGCGGACAACCTGTGGATCGCGGTCGCGTTGATCGGTCTGGCCACTGCCGGTCACCAGGGCTGGTCGGCCAACGTGTTCACGCTCGCCTCGGACCTGTTTCCGCGAGCCGCCGTGGCCTCCGTCGTCGGTCTCGGCGGATTTGCCGGCGCCGTCGGCGGGATGCTGATCGCGACTTTCGTCGGATTCCTGCTGCAGGCGACCGGCAGCTACGTGCCCGTTTTCACCATGGCCGGATCGGCGTACCTGCTGGCGCTTGCAGTCGTGCACGCGCTGACGCCACGACTCGAACCGGCAATACTCCCGAGCACGCCCGCATGAAAACAAACCGCGCATTCACCATGGAATCGAGAGAACAGCACAAAGACCGTCCTCGCCGCTTGCCATTCTTCGCCTGCTTCGTGGCCTTCATGCTTCAATTTCTCGGTCCTGCTTCGATCGCCCGCGCAGAACCCCTCGCAACCGGTCTGCCGAAGTTTCTCGGCAGCGCCTACAGCGCGCCGCAGGCGCGCGACTTCGCGTCCTACTGGAACCAGGTCACGCCGGAGAACGCGGGCAAATGGGGCAACGTCGAAGCCGTGCGCGGCAAGATGGACTGGACGGCGCTGGACGAGGCGTACCGTTTCGCCAAGTCGCACGGGTTCGTGTTCCACTATCACGTGCTCGTGTGGGGCCAGCAGCAGCCGGAATGGCTCAGGCACCTGCCGACGGCGCAGCAGCGCACGGCGATCGAGCACTGGTTCGACGCCGTGGCGCAGCGCTATCCGGACGCCGACTTCGTCGAAGTCGTCAACGAACCCCTGCACCATCCACCGGAGGGAGACGCCAAGGACGCGGGCAACTACATCGCCGCGCTCGGTGGCAAGGGCGCGAGCGGCTGGGACTGGATGCTCGATGCGTTCCGCATGGCTCGCGCGCGCTTCCCGCATGCGAAGCTGATGATCAACGACTACAGCATCACGAACACGCCGGCCGACGCGCAACGCTACCGCGAGATCGTCGACCTGCTGCTGCGCGAGAAGCTGCTCGACGCGATCGGTATCCAGGGCCACGCGTTCTCCACGACACTGGAAGCGCCGGTCGCAACACATCGCGCAGCTCTCGACCTGCTCGCGGCGAGCGGCCTGCCGATCTACGTCAACGAACTCGACATCGACGGACCGAGCGACGCGAAGCAACTCGAGGATTTCCAGCGCGTGTTTCCGATGTTCTGGGAACATCCGGCCGTGCAAGGCGTCACGCTATGGGGCTTCCGGCCGGGTTTGTGGCGCGACAAGCAGCGCGCGTATCTCGTGCGAAAGGACGGCAGCGAGCGTCCGGCACTGATGTGGCTGCGCGGGTATGTGCTCGGCGTCAGCGGGCCCTAGGGACGGCACGTGGCGTATTGGCGATGAAGATACCGTGCCTTCCGTACGATACTCCTCCGCTGGCCTGCCGCGCCGGTCGACAATCCCGTTCGCGCTGAGCGTAGCTCGCGCAGCAAGCAAGGCCTGCCCCGGACTCCGATCCGGGGTCGAAGCGCCACGCGATGGACCCTTCGACTCCGGCGCTTCGCTCCTACGCTCAGAGCCTGCCCCGGACTCGATCCGGGGCGAAGTGTATTTCTGGCGCGCTCGCTTGCCGTCCTGTTTTTTATCATTCCGGCTCTTTCTGCCGGCGCTGATCGTCCGATCGCAATAGACTGTGCACAACCCGCCGCCGTCTGCGATCACGCCGTGCACGGCGCATTGGCCCTGATCGACGGCGGTAAACCGGCGACCGTCCTCGCCGACGCCGCGGACTTTCCCGGCGTGCTGCGCGCCGCGCGCGATCTGCAAGGCGACCTGTCGGCGGTCGCCGGCAGCAACACAACGCTTTCGACCGATGCAAAGGCCGCCGCCGCGACAGCGATCATCGTCGGCACGCTCGGACACAGTGCGCGCGTCGATCGCATCGTGCGCGAAAAGCACATCGACGTCGGCGACGTCGCCGGACGCTGGGAAGCATACCTGCTGCAGGTCGTCGAACATCCCGAGCCCGGCATCGCGCGCGCGCTGCTGATCGCCGGCGCCGACAAGCGCGGCACGATCTTCGGCATCTACGAATTGTCGCGCCGACTCGGCGTGTCTCCGTGGACCTGGTGGGCCGACGTGCCGGTGCCGAAACACGCCGCGCTGCATCGTCGCGCCCGGACGCTTCGTCGATGCACCCGTCGTGCGCTACCGCGGCATCTTCATCAACGACGAGGATCCGGCGCTCGGCGGCTGGGTGAAGGCGACCTACGGCGGTGCCGAACCACGAATTCTACGCGCGCGTATTCGAACTGATCCTGCGCCTCAAGGGCAATCTGCTGTGGCCGGCGATGTGGGGCCGCGCGTTCGCCGACGACGATGCGCAGAGTCCGGTGCTCGCCGACGAATACGGCGTCGTCATCGGCACCTCGCATCACGAGCCGATGATGCGCGCGCACGTCGAATGGCAGCGCTACGGCAAGGGTCCGTGGAACTACGAGCAGAATCGCGACGAGCTGCGCGCTTTCTGGCGCCGCGGCATCGAACGCATGGACGGCCACGAAAGCATCGTCACGCTCGGCATGCGCGGCGACGGCGACGAGCCGATGACGCAGGGCACGGCGATCGACCTGCTCGAGCGCATCGTCGCCGACCAGCGCGGCATGCTCGCCGAAATCACCGGCCGTCCCGCCGAGCGCACGCCGCAGGTCTGGGCGCTGTACAAGGAAGTGCAGGACTACTTCGACGCCGGCATGCGCGTGCCCGACGATGTCACGCTTGCTGTTCTCCGACGACAACTGGGGCAACCTGCGCCGGCTGCCGAAGGCCGGCGACAAACGCATCGGCGGCTACGGCATCTACTATCACTTCGACTACGTCGGCGGCCCGCGCAACTACAAGTGGATCAACACGAACCAGATCGAGCGCGTCTGGGAGCAGATGCAGCTCGCGCACGCCTACGGCGCCGACCGCCTGTGGATCGTCAATGTCGGCGACATCAAGCCGATGGAATTCCCGATCTCGTTCTTCCTCGATCAGGCGTGGAAGTCCCGAGGCGATGACGCTGGAGAAACTGCAGGCCTATCCGGCCGATTGGGCCGCGCAGCAGTTCGGCCCCGGGCACGCCGCGGAAATCGGCGAGATCCTGACGCGCTACACGCAATACAATTCACGGCGCAAACCGGAACTGCTGTCCCCCGATACGTACAGCTCTGGCGAATTTCGGCGAAGCCGATCGCGTGCTCGGCGAATGGAACGCGCTGGTCGAACGAACGCAACGCATCGGCGCGGCATTGCCCGCCGCGTACCACGACGCGTGGTACGAACTCGTCGCGTACCCGGTGCTGGCGAGCGCGAATCTCAACGCGATGTACATCGCCGCGGCGCGCAATCGTCTTTACGCCGCGCAAGGACGCAGCGAGGCGAACGAGCAGGCTGCGGAAGTGGCGCGCCTGTTCGCGCGCGACGCCGAACTCGCGCGTGCGTACGAGCACGATATCGCCGGCGGCAAGTGGGTCCACATGATGTCGCAGACGCATATCGGCTACACCGGCTGGCAGCAGCCGGAAAAGAATGTCGCGCCAGAAACCAAGACCATCGACGCGCCAGCCCAGCCGGCAGCGGGCGCGTCAGCCGAAGCCGCGCAAGCAGTCACCGATGCGCGTGCCACCAGCGGTTATGCGAACCCAGGCGAGACAGGACGCGCTAGTGCCGGCGCTCCGCGCACTGATGAATCGCGCGTGGTGACAGCCACCGCAAGCGCGTCGCAAACCGATGCGGCGCGCTTCGTCGAAAGCGACGGCGTCGTCGCGATCGAGGCCGAACATTATGCGCGCGCCGTCGCAGCGAACGGAATCGGCTGGCGCACGATTCCGAATCTCGGGCGCACGTTGTCGGGCGTGAAGGCGCTGCCGGACAAGGCGCCTCCGCAGAAGCCCGGGCGGCGACGGCGCGCGCCTCGAGTATCCGATCCGGCTTGCCGCGGCGGGCGACGTCGAGGTGCGTGTCGTGCTGTCGCCGACACTCGATTTTCTGCATCGCGGCGGACTGCGCTTCGCGGTCTCCATCGGCGACGAATCACCGCAGATCGTGGCGATGAAACTCGATCCGACGCCCGGCAGCGACGATTTCGCCGCATGGGAACGCGCCGTCAGCGACAACGCCTACGTCGCGGTTTCGCATCATCACGTCGGTGCCGGCGGTGCACAGACGTTGAAGCTGTGGCGCGTCGATCCCGGCGTCGTGTTCCAGCGCGTCGAGGTGTGGCGCGGGAGCGCAAGTTATCTCGGTCCGCCGGAAAGCGAGCGGCGATGAAACAGGCTTTACTCGACGACCCCCGGGTTCAATATCTTGCTCGTCATTCCGGCGAAAGCCGGAATCCAGCGTCTTTGTTCTTTGCTTGTCATCTCGCACGAGCCGCACGGAATCCGGTGTCTTTTCGGTACATAAACAAGCAAAGGCGCTGGATTTCGGCGTTCGCCGGAATGACGGTTTTGTTGATGGCCGCTTGCTGCGTGTTCGTCGTCGCGTCGAGCGCAAGCACCCCCGGCCGAGAGCACGCGCGAACGCATCTCCATCAACGCCGACTGGCGTTTCCACAAAGGCGATCCCGAAGGTCTCGCCGCGGGCGCGCTCGACTATGACGTGCGACCGAAAGTCGAGCGCACTGCCGACGGCAAGATCGCCGATGCCAAACCCGAGGAGACGGCGCAGCTAACGACTCAATCGAAAGCCGCACTGAAGCCATGGATTCTCCCGAGCGGCAATACGCTTATCGCTGATCCGGCGCGCCGGCACGCAGCGTCCCGCAGGCGATCCCGGCGGCGACGTCGCTGTTCGTGCAAGCGAACTTCGACGACAGCGGATGGCAGCGCGTCGACCTGCCGCACGACTGGGCGATCGCCGGGCCGTTCCTCGTCGATGGACCGTACGGCGGCATGGGTCGCCTGACCGAGCTGGGGAATCGGCTGGTATCGCAAGAAGCTCGATATTCCGGCAGCCGACAAAGGTCGCTCGATCTTCCTCGACGTCGACGGCGCCATGGCGTATTCCGAAGTTTGGTTGAACGGCCATCTCGTTGGCGGCTGGCCGTACGGTTACAACTCGTGGCGACTCGATCTCACGCCGTACGTTTCGCCGGGCGGCGTGAACCAGCTGGCGATCCGGCTCGACAATCCGCCGGAGTCGTCGCGCTGGTATCCGGGCGGCGGCCTGTACCGCAACGTCTGGCTGACGAAGACGAATCGCGTGCACGTCGCGCACTGGGGCACACACGTGACGACGAAGATCGCCGACGACGTCGCGACGATCCAGCTCGATGTCGCGATCGACAACGACGCGGCGAACGACTCCGAGATCGACTCCGAAACTGAAATCTTCGCACTCGATGCCGACGACAAGCGGATCGGCCCCCCGGCCGCGCGCATCGCGCTTTCGCGCGCACGCGTCGCGGCGAAATCGCAACTCCTGACGAGCGGCACCGCAAACATCGCGCATCCGAAGTTGTGGGGTCCACCGCCTGCGCAGCAGCCGAATCGCTACGTTGCGATCACGACGCTCTCGCGCGACGGCGGCGCCGTAGACCGCTACGAAACGCCGTTCGGCATTCGCAGCGTAGCCTTCGATGCGAACAAGGGCCTCATCGTCAACGGCGAACACGTGGCGATCCACGGTGTCGGCGATCACGCCGACCTCGGCGCGCTCGGCGCCGCGTTCAACGCGCGCGCGGCACAGCGCCAGCTCGAAATTCTGCAGGCAATGGGAGCGAATGCCGTGCGCTTCGCCCACAACCCGCCCGCGCAGGAGTTGCTCGAACTGGCCGACCGCATGGGCTTCCTCGTCGTCGATGAAGTGTTCGACTCCTGGGAACGCGGCAAGACGCCGCTCGATTTTCACCTGGTCTTTGCCGACTGGCACGAACCCGACCTGCGCGCGATGCTGCGCCGCGACCGCAATCATCCATCGATCATGCTGTGGAGCATCGGCAACGAGGTCGGAGAGCAGTACACCGGCGACGACGGCGCGGCGCTGGCCAAACGCCTCATTGCGATCGTGCGCGAGGAAGACGCGACGCGCCTGACGATCACCGCGATGAACTGGGCGAAGGCCGACATGCCCCTGCCCGCAGCGATCGACGTAATCGGGCTCAACTACCAGGGCGAGGGCATTCGCCAGGAGGCCGAGTTCGAAGGTACCGAGCGCATCCGCACGCCACCGTCGTACGATACCTTTCACGCGAAATTTCCGGACAAGGCGATCCTCAGCACCGAGACCGCATCGGCGTTCAGCAGCCGCGGCGTCTACCTGTTCCCGGTGACGAAGAAAATCAGCGCGCCGGTGCGCGACGGTAGCGGTGGCGACTCGACGATCCATCAGGTCAGCGCGTACGAGCTGTACGCGGTCGATTTCGGATCGTCGGCCGACAAGGTGTTCGCTGCACTCGACCAGCATCCCTTCGTCGCCGGCGAATTCGTCTGGAGCGGCTTCGACTATCTCGGCGAACCGACGCCATACTACAGCTCGCGCAGTTCGTACTCCGGCATCATCGATCTGGCCGGTTTTCCGAAGGACCGCTACTGGCTCTACCAGTCGCGCTGGCGTCCGGATCTGCCGATGGCGCACATCCTGCCGCACTGGACCTGGCCGGGGCGCGAAGGCCAGGTCACGCCGGTGCACGTATTTACGTCCGGCGACGAGGCCGAGCTGTTCGTCAACGGCGTCTCGCAAGGACGAAAGAAGAAGGGTCGCCACGAGTATCGCCTGCGCTGGGACGATGTCGTCTACGCGCCAGGTGAATTGCGCGTCGAGACGTACAAGGACGGCAAGGCCTGGGCCAGCGCGGCGATCCAAACTGCGGGCGCGCCGGCGCGGCTCGAAGCGATCGCTGATCGCAGCGAGATCCGCGCCGACGGCAACGACCTGTCGTTCATCACCGTTCGCGTGCTCGACGCGCAGGGCCGCTTCGCGCCGACCGCGAACAACAGCATCCACTTCAGCATCGATGGACCGGCCGAAATCGTCGCCACCGACAACGGCGATCCGACCGATCTCGAATCATTCGTGTCGCACGAACGCAATGCGTTCAACGGACTGTGTCTGGTGATCTTGCGCAACGCGCGCGCGCGCGCCGGCGAAGCCACGCTACGCGCCGAGTCCGAAGGATTGAGCGGCGCGAGCGTTGGATTGCGCAGCAGATAGTCAACGCTGCGCCGCGAGGGAGACGCAAGAGATCCTGACGATTCCGTCAGACTGAAGGGGCAAATCCGCGTTGCGGCACATGATCGAAAGGATAGGGCGGCGGCGGGCACGCCTCCCGATGGGTTTCCTTTACATCTGCTCAACTACATTGTCGTGCAAGACGGAACCGACCCTTCGGTTCGCCTGGAACCAATCACTGTGGAAACGGTATCTCTGCGACACCGTGTTGCCCGCCACGCCACAGAAGCCCTTTTCGGCGGGCGGACACCGGCACAAAAAAGACTCGAACATGTGCCCGCCAAGGGCGTGTTCCGCGTCCTGATTTGTCGTGTCACTCACAGCCTTGGCAATACCCTGTTGCTAACCCCGCTGGTTCGCGAAATCGAGACGACCTACCCGGGCGCAGAGATCGACATCCTGAGCCGTAGTCAGGCAGCAGAAGATATCTTTGGCGAGCGAATGTCCGTGCGCACGATCTACCAGCTCCCCGCCCACGCATTTCGCCATCCCTTCCGGTTCCTCGGTGCGTTGCGCCGAATGCGCAGCGTGCACTATGACCTGGCAATCGACCCTTGCCCCCGGTCACGCACGGGTCGGTCGCTGCTCCTGCTTGCCAGGAGCCGATTCAAGATCGGTTTCGCCAACTCCTCGAAGAATGGCTCGATTACACATCCGATTACGCTGCCGAGCGCCCCGACGCATGCCGGGCAGTTGCCCGTCGCGCTGCTCAGAGCTGCTCTTGGGCATTCCGAACGGAGGCCTTATCCAACTCTCGACGTGTGCATCTCGGAAGCCGAGCGCAAACAGGGCGTCGAAATATTGAAGCAGCTGACGCGGCGCTTGCCCGAAGCCATCAGGAAAAACGGCGCGATCGGCATCTTCGCCAACGCCACGGGGCCCAAGTTGCTTGATGGCGACTGGTGGCAACGGTTTCTGACCGTGCTGGAGGCACACAAGAAAGGATTTGCCTTCGTCGAGATTGTGCCGATGGCCGGCAGGTCACTGCTCGGCTCGCGCTACCCTGCCTACTACTCGAGCAGTATCGGCAGGCTTTCCAGCGTGCTTTCGGGACTGTCCCTTTTCATCAGCGCCGACTGCGGTGTCATGCATCTGGCCTGCGCCAGCGGCGCTCCCACGCTGGGAATCTTCAACGCAACCGATCCCGCCGAGTGGGGCCCGTACGGACCCAACGATCGAGTCATCGACATACGCGGTCTTACTCCGGAACAGGCGGCGCTGCGGGCAGTCAGTTAGCTCGAACCCCGATGGGATCCGATTTCCGGAGGCAGCAAGTTGAATCCTCGGTCGACGACACCTTTGCTGATCCGGTTTGGCCGAATCGGCGACATGGTCCTGCAGACTCCCCTGTTGCATCTGCTGCATCGCCGCTTCGGCCAACCGTGTCGATTGCTGACGTCGGGTCCGTGGTCGCGGCCCCTGTTTGCCGGCAACCCCGACGTCGCTGAGATCTGGCAACTGCGCACGCGGCACGTGCCATTTTTATTGAGTCCGGAACGTTGGCGCCTCGTGGCGGCGTTGCGCAAGCACGAAGGTCCGATCTACGTGAGCGAGGATTCCGAACGTCAGCTGCCCAAGATTCGCCGCCTGCTCCGGCTCGGCGCAATCGCCCCGGACCGGTGCATCTACCTGGGCGACAGCAAGATCGAGGATCCGCATTGGGTCGAACGCCTGTTGCGCTTCGCCGCGATGACGCCGCCGGCGTTGCGCGCGGAAGACTACCCGGTGTCGCCGTCTGCAGCGTGGTCCGCGCCGCGCCTGGACGTTCATCCGGCCGATCGCATCGATCGCGACACGTGGCTGCAGCGCCGCGGTCTCACCGGTCTGCCGCTCGTGCTGCTGCAGCCGGGCAACAAGCGCGCGATCAAATGGCGTCGCGCGCGCACTCAGGACAGCAAAGCATGGCCAACTGCACGTTGGGTGACGCTCCTTCAGGCCATGCGTTCTGCTCATCCAGAAGCGTGCCTGCTGCTGTGCGGTTCTTCCCGCGAAGAACCGCTGTTGCGCGACATTCGCCGCTTGGCGAATATTGCCGGCGTCGAAATTGCCGCAGGCGATCTGCCGCTGCGCCGACTGCTCGCGGTCATGGAGATCGCGCACAGTATGGTTGCCGTCGACACCGGGCCCGCGCACATGGCAGCTGCGGTCGGATGCCCGCTGGTCGTGCTCTACGGCGCCGAATCACCGAGCCTCTGGGGCCGTCGCAGTCCAATGCATCGTCCCGTAGTCGAACTTGGAGGGCCACCCGAGCATCATGCCGTCGAACAAATCTCCCTGGACCTGGTTGTCGACGCGTGGCATCGCATCTCCAGACTCACCGATGACGCCAACCTTCCGGATGTGGCCGAAGCTCGCTTCCACGCAGGTAGCGCATCATGAGGTCCCTCGGCGTGCGCGCGCGAACGGACGGCAGGGTTTTCCCGATTCTTCTTGCACTCTATGTTCCCATCCTGTATCCGATCCTGCGCGCGGATCGCTACTACAACGACGACCTGAAACGTTCGCTCCTGGGCCTGACAGCCACAGGTCCGCGAGCCGCCCCCTATGAACGCCGCTGAACCTGTCGGCGCCTGGAGTGCGGTGATTTTGGGCACTCAAGGCTTCACCGTAATGCGCTCCCGCAGCCGGATATCTTCGCTCGACGCCCCAATTTCGACGTCGAACATTCCGGCATCGACCGCGTAGGCACGGCGCTCGTCGTCGTAGACACGCAGATCGGTTGACGGGGTGATTGCGAATGAAACTTCGCGCTCTTCGCCCGGCTGCAGGGTGACGCGCTGAAAGCCGCGCAACTCGCGCGTCGCACGCTCGCGTTGCGGCGCAATGGGTCGCAGGTAGAGTTGCACGACCTCGTCGCCGGCGCGCCGTCCGGTATTCTTCACGCGGGCGGCAATGTGCAGCGCTTCGTTCGCGCCGATGCTGTCGTGGTCCAGTCGCAGAGCCGAATAGTCGAACTTCGTAAACGACAGCCCGTAGCCGAATGCATACAGCGGCTTGCCGGCGAAGTAGCGGTAAGTGCGTCCGCGCATCGCGTAGTCGTCGAACGGCGGCAGCTTTTCGTCGGCGCGATAGAACGTAACCGGCAGACGTCCGCCGGGGGTCGTGTCGCCGAACAGCACGTCGGCGACAGCATCGCCGCCGCGCTGACCCGGATACCAGGCAAGCAGGATCGCCGGCAGGTTCTTCTGCGCCCAGTCGATGGCGAGCGCCGAACCGGCGGTCAGCACCATCACGACCGGCTTGCCGGTCGCGCGCAGCGCTTCGAGCAGTTGCTGCTGCGTCTTCGGCAGGCGCAGGTCGGTGCGATCGCCGCCGGCGAAACCCGGAAAGCTCACCTCCATCTCTTCGCCTTCGACGTCGCCGGTGAGTCCACCAACGAAGACGATAACCTCGGCGCCGCGCGCCACGTCGAGCGCTTCCTGCAGCAGCGGTTTCGCGCCGGGCAAACGCCAGCCGAGACGAACTTCGGCGTCGCGCTCGTCCTCGAAATATTCGAGGCGCAGGTCGTGCGCCCTGCCCGCTTCGAGGTCGACGAAGACGCTTTGCGCGCGCAGGCGCGGCGCCGTCGTCCATTCGTCGATGACGAGGCGGCCATCGATCCACAGCCGCGCACCGTCGTTCGCGGCGACGCTGAGTTCGTAGCGGCCGGACACCGGCGGCAGCAGCTGGCCGGTCCAGCGGATGCAGAAATGATCGACGTCGAGCGCGCCGCCGACCGGCAGCTCGCCGCGCGCGACGAGATCGTCGGTCGGCGCACCGCGATCCCAGCGGAAGCCGACTTGCGCATCGGTGCGCGTCAGCACCGGTGTGCCGGTGCAATCGTTGCCGCGGTAGTACTCGCCCTTCAGGCCGTGCTCGCTCGACTCGGCGGCAGGCCGCAAATGGCGGGATTCGATCAGCGCCGTGGCGGCGGGATCATTGCGCGCCTCGACCAGATCGGCGCCGCGCGCGTAGCGCACGTCTGCCTGCGGCAGTGCCGCGCGGATGCCCTGCAGGATCGTCGTCGGCGCGGTCGGCGTGCCGTAGTAGTTGCCGAGCAGCGCCATCGTGTCGTCAGCGGTCGGACCGATCACGGCGACCCGATGCAGATTCTTCGACAGCGGCAGGACGCCGTCGTTCTTGAGCAGCACGATTGATTCGCGCGCGGCGCGACGCGCGAGCGCATCGTGGCCGGACGCCTGGTTGACCGAGTACGGAATCGTCGACCACGGCACGCGTTCGGGCGGATCGAACATGCCCAGGCGCATGCGCGCGAACATTAGCGGCTTGAGCGAAGCGTCGATATCGGCCTCGCTGATCTGCCCCCCCTGGACGGCATCAATCAACGCGGCGTACGTCTTGCCGCAGTTTAGGTTGTCGCCATGCTTGACGGCGAGCGCGGCTGCCTGCGCCGGCGTCGAGACGATGCCGTGGTGTTTCCAGATGTCCTCGACGGCGTCGCAGTCGGAGACGACATAGCCCTCGAATCCCCAGTCGCGGCGCAGGGTGTCCTGCAGCAGCCGCGGACTCGCCGACGCCGATTCGCCGTCGACGCGGTTGTATGCGCCCATGACTGCATCGACCTTCGCCTCCTGCACCAGCGCCTGGAACGCGGGCAGGTAAGTCTCGTGCAGATCGCGTTCGCTGGGATGCACGTCGAAGGCGTGGCGCGTCGCCTCCGGGCCGCTGTGCACAGCGAAGTGCTTGGCCGTCGCATCGAGCTTGCGGTACTTCGGATCGTCGCCCTGCAGGCCGCGTACGAAGTTCACGCCCATGCGCGACGTGAGGTACGGATCTTCGCCGTAAGTCTCCTGCCCTCGCCCCCAACGTGGATCGCGGAAGATGTTGATGTTCGGCGACCAGAACGTCAGGCCCGTGTAGCGTCGATGCAACCCGAGTTGCTGGAAGCGGTTGTACTTCGCGCGCGCCTCATCGCTGATGACGGTGGCGACTTCGCTCATCAGCGGCGTGTCGAACGTCGCGGCGAGCGCGATCGCTTGCGGGAACACGGTCGCCTCGCCGGCACGCGCGACGCCGTGCAATGCCTCGTTCCACCAGTCGTATTCGGGCACGCCGAGCCGCGGAATCGCCGGTGCGGCATTCTGCATCTGCGCGACTTTTTCCTCGAGCGTCATGCGCCCGACGAGATCGGCAGCGCGTTCGGCGAAGCTGCGCGCGGGATCGAGATAGAGCGGTTTCGCCGTGGCAGCCCGTTCTGCAGCTCCCTCGGCGCGTGCATACGGCCCAATCGTCGCGCCGACGAAGCCGCCGGCAATGTCGGTGCTGAGCATGCTGCCGTCGTCATCGCGCTGCAGCCACTGCCAGCCGGACCCCGTGTCGAATGCGAACGAGTAGGCACCGCTGTTCGCCGCGACCTTGAGCTTCAGCGTGCGTGCACCACGGATCGTTTTGGTCGCGATCGTCGCGGGCTGTACGCCGTTGTCTTTCTCGAGAAACAGCTCCGCTTGTCCGTCCTTGCGGCGCACGCCGAGGAAGTACCAATGCTTCTCGTTCTGAAATATGGCGAGTCCCGCGGCGACCTCGGGCTGCGCCGGCATCATCAACGCCGTACTCGCCTCGAACGCGAGATGCTGCTGGCGGCGCGCGAGGAACGACGGATTGCGCAGAGTATCGAGCCCGTCGGCCAGCGGATGGATCGCGAGCTTGCCCGGTTTTGCCTTCAGATCGGCCCACGGTTGTTTCGGAACGCGCACGAACATCCAGGCGGGGTCGAGCGTGGGCTTGTCGAACTCGTCGCGCCAGGTGAAGTTGCCGGTCATTGGTGCCTGGCTCGTGTTGTGCGCGGCAAACTTCGGTGCCGGCGCAACCTGCGGTATGGCGCGGCCCGGCGCGAGTATCGTCGGCCAGCCATCGCGCCACTCGACCGGCAGCAGGAATGTTTCGCGTCCGGTGTTGTAGTGCGTGCCGCCGTAAGTGCGACTTGCCAGGAATATCGCCCACGAACTGCCATCGACCGCCTCGACGAGATCGGCATGACCGGCATTCGTGATCGGGTCGGCGCGATCGGCAGGCAGATCGCGCTGCGTCAGGATCGGGTTGTGCGTGTACGGATCGTATGGACCCCAGACGTCGTGGCTGCGCAGCACGACCTGCGAGTGATTCGTACTGGTCCCGCCCTCGGCGCAGACAAGGTAGTACCAGCCATCGCGCTTGTAGATGTGCGGGCCTTCGATCCAGATCGGTTTCTTCGACAGATCGACGCCGCCGTTGATCAGCACCTTGCGCGATCCGGTCGGCGAGCGCTCGCCGAGATCGAATCGCTGCATCCAGATCGCGCGGTGTCCGTCGTACAGCGGTTTGCCTTCGGGTGGACCGTTGTTGAGCAGGTAGGTCTTGCCGTCGTCGTCGAAGAATAGCGACGGATCGATCCCGTCGATGTCCTTGAGCCAGACCGGATCGGACCACGGTCCGGCTGGATTCGTCGCGGTGACAAGGAAGTTGCCGCCGGCGTCGACGGCGGTATTGAGTACGTAGAACACGCCGTCGTGGAACGCGATGCTCGGCGCGAACACGCCGCGCGAAATGCTTAAGCCCTCGAAGTCGAGTTGGCCCGGCCGATCGATGACGTTACCGATCTGGCGCCAGTGCACGAGGTCGGCGCTCTCGAATACCGGAATGCCGGGAAAGTAAACGAAGCTCGAATTGACCAGATAGAACTTGTCGCCGGCGCGCGTGATCGCCGGGTCGGGATGGAAGCCGGCGAGCACCGGATTGCGGTAGCTGCCCGCTGGTAGCGGCTGCTCGAACGCGGTGTCGTGGCCAGTGTATTCGAACCAGTCGAAGTAGACTGGTTCCTGGGCGCGCGCGTGTGCGGCAGGCGCGAACAGGCAACCGGCAATTACATAGGCAACCAATGAGAAGTATCGAACGCAAGGCATGATTTGATAACCCTTTTTTTGACGTCATTCCCGCGGAAGCGGGAATCCATCTGCTTTGTCTTCTTCGATTCAGATCAAAATGGATTCCCGCTTTCGCGGGAATGACGAGCTAGGTATGTTGCGAGAACAACGCCTGGCAACGCCATCACCAATCCCACATCGACCCATCCTCCAGCCGCGCTATCGGCAACTGCTTCGGCGCATACGGAAACTTCGCCGCGAGCTTCTCGTCGATCGTCACGCCGTGACCGGGCGACTCGCCACAGTGCAGCCGGCCATCGCGGAATACATAGTCGTGCGGGAACACCGCGTTGGCTTGCTCCGAATGGAACATGTATTCCTGGATGCCGAAGTTCGGCACCCACGTGTCGAAGTGCAGCGCCGCGCCCATGCACACCGGCGACAAATCCGTGGCGCCGTGGAAGCCCGTGCGTACCTGATGCAGCGCGGCGAAATCCGCGAGCCGGCGGATGTGCGTGATGCCGCCGCCGTGCACGAGCGTCGTGCGGATGTAGTCGATCAGCTGGTTCTCGATCAGGTATTTGCAGTCCCAGATCGAATTGAACACTTCGCCGACTGCGAGCGGCGTGACCGAGTGCTTGCGGATCAGTTCGAACGAACGCTGGTTCTCGGCCGGCGTCGCGTCTTCGAGCCAGAACAGGCGATGCGGCTCGACGTCGCGCGCGAGCCGCGCTGCCTCGATCGGTGTCAGGCGATGATGCACGTCGTGCAGCAGTTCGACGCCATTGCCGTGATCGGCGCGCAGGCGCTCGAACAGCTTCGGCACGGTTTCAAGATAGCGCGGCGTGTTCCAGGCCGTTTCGGCCGGTAGCGCACTCTCGGCCGGCTCGTAGGGTTTGCCGCCGCTCGAGATGCCGTAGGCTTTCTTCGATGCCGGGCACGCCGCATTGCGCGCGCACCGCGAGGAAACCCTTTTCCATGTACTTGCCGACTTCGTCGCTGGCCTCACCGATGTCGCGGCCGTTCGCGTGCGCGTAGACCAGCGCGCCGTCGCGCGAGCGGCCGCCGAGCAACCGGTACAGCGGCATGCCGGCCATCTTGCCGAGGATGTCCCACAGCGCGACATCGACCGCGGCGATCGCGGTCATCGTCACCGGTCCGCGCCGCCAATACGCGCCGCGATAGAAGAATTGCCAGATGTCCTCGATGCGGCCGGCGTCGCGGCCGATCAGGTTTGGCACGAGGTGATCCTGGAGATACGACGCGACCGCTAGCTCGCGGCCGTTGAGCGTCGCGTCGCCAAGGCCGCTGACCCCCGAGCGCGTTTCGATCTTCAGCGTGACGAAGTTGCGCCCGGGACACGTGACGATGACCTTGGCGTCGACGATCTCGCGGTCGCGCGCGGAACCGTGCGCTGCAGCGGAGCGGGACTGTGTTTTTTTTGTTTTGCTCATCACGGCACCCTCAATGTTTGACGCACCCCTCACCCTACCCTCTCCCCGCAAGCGGGGAGAGGGGAAGAGCGCGCGCGTACTCTTTGATCTCTCATCATTTGCCTGAGACGAATGGAATCGGAGTCTCGAACGGACCGGCCGGCAGACCCGCGCCGTCGAACAAGGTGACGACCGGGCTGTCGGCCCAGCCGTAGCGTACGCGCGTCGCCGACGTTGCGTTCGGCGCGCGCAGGATGACTTCTTCGCCGTGGATCTCGGCGCTCGCATAACGGCACGAACCAGCCTGCGCTGCGCACAGTTCGAAGCCGATCGGTCCATCCGCGCCGTACGCGACGAGGCCATCGGTCACGTCAGCGAATGTCACGATGACGGCGTCGCCATCGCGCCGCACGCGCTTGGGAACAGGACCCGACACGGGCAACGCACTCTCGCCGTAGATCACGTGCCGCGCCGCGCGCGCGAGACGGCGTCCGACTTCCTGCTTGTTGGCCGGATGAATGTCGTAGCGATCACCGATGTCGAATGTCACAGCCAGCCCGCTGCGCGCGTCTTCGCCGACGGCGAGCCTCTGCGCCTCACGCATTTCCGCCCACTGGCTTTCACCAGGACGTGTCGGCGCATGCCCATAGTTCGCGAGTTGCACGACCAGCAGCGGCAGTTGCGCGCCGAAGTGCGCGCGCAGATCGCTGCGCAGGCCATGCAACAGCGCGCGGTAGTGGCCGGGATCGCCGGTATTGGATTCACCCTGGGCCCAGACCGCACCGCGCACGCCGTAGCGGCCGACCGGCGCGAGCATGCCGTTGTACAGTGTCGACACGCCGTAGGCCGACGTCCATGGCGCGCCCGGCGGCCAGGCCGAACCGCGCGGCTCGGTGCGATAGCGCCACGTACCGTCAAGCGGCACGCTCGCGCCGTCGGCGAATTTCATTGCCCTCGTCGACGCCGGGCCGACGACGCCGCCGCCCTTGTACGTATTGAGCGCATTGACGACGATCACGTTGTCGCCTTCGTGCAGCAGCCCTCGCGGCAGCGCGTAGTCGCGCAGGTCGCCGCCGTAGCTGCTGCCGACGAGACTGCCGTTGACCCAGGTCTCGTCGATCTCGTCGATCGAACCGATCGCGAGCGTCGCGCCCTGCGCGGCCTGCGCCGCGGTCAGCTTCACGTTCGTGCGGTACCAGATCACGCCGTTGTAGTCGGCGAGTCCGGGCACGCCCCACTGCTGGTAGTCGCCAAGCGTCTTCGGTGCGTCGTGCCACTCGCCGGCGGGGCTGCGTGGATTCCACGGTTCGTCATCCGCTGCGACGCCCGGTTGCGCGTGCCACCATGCGGCCCAGCGCGCGCCCCAGCGCGCGGCCGCAGCCATCGGATCGCGCGCGTACAGCGCGACGATGTCGAGTTGCTCGTCGTAGCCGCCGACCGCGCGAAGCGCCGACGCGCTCATCCACGCCTCGATGCGCGCACCGCCCCAGGCGTCGTTGATCAATCCCATCGGCACGGCAATGGTCTTCTGCAACTCCCGCGCGAAATAGAAGCACGCGGCGGAGAACTCCGGAATGTTCTCCGGCGTCGTCGTCAGCCACGGCGATGGCGTGGCGAAGGTATCGAGCGGCACCGGACTGGTCGCGTCGCGCACGGTCAGCATGCGGATCTTGTCGTTGTTCGCATCGGCCATCTCGGCGCGCGAGTCGAGCGTGCGCTTGACCTGCAAGCACCATGTTCGACTGGCCCGAGCACAGCCAGACATCGCCGACCAGCACGTCGTTTACGGTCTGCGTCGCGCCGGCGCTCGTCGCCGTCAATGGGTACGGTCCGCCCGCGTGCTGGGCCGGCAATTGCGCTTCCCAGCGTCCCGTTTTGTCGGCGCGACTGCGCACGCTCCTGCCGGCGAAATCGACCTTCACGCTCTCGCCGGGCCGGGTGCTGCCCCAGACCCGGATCGGCTGGTCGCGCTGCACGACCGCGTGGTCCTGGAACATCGCATGGAGCAGCGGCGCATCGCCCGATACGGCCTGCGCCGCGTTGCCGAACAGGAATAAGACTGCGGCAGCGGCACGGCAAAAACGAAAAGCATTGCGACGGCGAAATTGCATGTTCACCCGTGTCCCGGCGCGTACGGAAACGTCAGCGCCTCGTAGTAATCGAGCGGATGCGCGGGCGGCGCGTAACCGTCAGGCAACGCAAGACCGTTGATGCTTTGGAAATACGCGATGCTCGCGTCGCGCCACCATTGCGCTTCTTTCTCCTGGATCGCGAGGAACGCCGTGACCTGGGCATTGCGCTCGGCGTCGATCATCCCGCCGAGTCCGCGCCAGGTTTCGCGCATCTGCTTCACTTCGTCGACTCCGCGCGTGTAGCGAAAGACCATTTCGTCCCACAGCGTCGCCCGGAGTGCATGCGGTAGTCCCACGGCACATGGTGGAACCAGAGCAGGAACTGCTCCGGCACGCTGCTTGACGTCGCCGAATTCCTTCGCCAGCGGCGGCGCGTACTGGGCGACCGCATTGCTGCCGCTCGGCACTGCGGTCGAAGCCGATGCCGTTGCGATCGGCGCGGTGGTAATAGACCGGCGTCCAGTCGGCGCGCTTGCCGCTCGCGTCCCAGGGCGCCGGACCGTAGTGATGATCGTGTCCCATCAGATGATGCAGGCCCAGCGGCGTCATGTAGTCGACCACGGCCTCGCGCGAACCCATCATCATGTCGACGACCGGCGTGACGAACGCGTCGATCGTTGGAGAATGTCATGCGCACCCAGTCCTCGGCGATCGCGCGCGACGATGCCGACGGATTCCAGGCGAGGCGGCCGAAGACATACCAGTTGGCCTGGTCGAAATGCGAGCCGCTCCAGTTGCGGTCGGTGCCGATGTTGGCGACGCCGGCCATGCCGGTCAGCGTGCTTGACCGTACAGCGAGCCGTCGATGACCTTCGCGACGGTCGAGCCCTTGCCGCGCGCGAACGTGTCGGCGGCCAGCGTCTTCCTCATACAGCGGCCCGAGATAGACCAGGTGCGTGGCGAAGCCCAGATACTCCTTCGTGATCTGGAATTCGAGCACCTGCGGTGTCTTCGGCATCGCGCCGAACAGCGGATGGAAACGGCTCGCGCGGCTGGAAGTCGATCGGGCCGTTCTTGATCTGGACGAGCACGTTGTCGCGGAACTTGCCGTCGAGCGGCACGAACTCGCTGTAGGCCTGCTTGGCGCGATCGTCCGGCTTCTCGTTCGCGTATACGAACGCGCGCCACATGACGATGCCGCCGTGCGGCGCCAGCGCGTCGGCCAGCATGTTGGCGCCTTCGGCG
The DNA here is from genome assembly GCA_963766595.1 of uncultured Gammaproteobacteria bacterium. Classification (GTDB taxonomy): domain Bacteria; phylum Pseudomonadota; class Gammaproteobacteria; order Xanthomonadales; family Rhodanobacteraceae; genus Rudaea. The sequence continues at coordinate 764,804 of CAVYAZ010000016.1, read as the reverse complement.
TGCGTGCGGCCGTAGTCCTGCGGACCGGGCTGGCCTTCCGAGTTGGCCTTGACCAGGAAGCCGCCGAAGTCCGGAATGGTCTTGTATATTTCGTCGGCCTTCTCGCGCCACCAGCGCTGCACCTGCGGATCGAGCGGGTCGGCGGTCTTCAGTCCGCCGATCTCGATCGGCGCGCTGAAGCGCGCGCTGAGATAGACGCGGATGCCGTAGGGACGGAACACGCCGGCCAACGCCGCCACCTTCTCCAGGTACATCGGGGTCAGGATCAAGGCGTTCGCGGCGACGTTGTTGAGCACCGCTGCCGTTGATGCCGAGCGAGGCGTTCGCGCGCGCGTAGTCGGTGTAGCGCGGATCGAGCCAGTCCGGCAGCTTGTGCCAGTCCCAGATCGAAGCGCCGGCGTAGCCGCGCTCGATGTGACGGTCGAGATTGTCCCAGTGGTCGAGCACGCGCAACTTCAGGCGCGGCGATTCGCGCACGTCCAGATGCTGCAGTGACGCCCCGGTTTGCAGCAGTCGAAGGAAATGGAATGCGCCGTACAGCGTGCCGATGTCGTCGTTGCCGGCGATGACCGTCGCGGCATGGCCATCGATGACGATGCTGCGGATCAGGTAACCCTCCCGACCGAGTTTCGCCGTGTCGAGCTTGAGTCCGGCGATCAGCGCGCGACGACGCCGCGGTGCCGACGACCAGCGCACCGTCGCCGCACGACCGTTTCGCTCACCGGTGGCGCGCTGCCGAGCAGGCCGGTCAGCGCACGCAGCAGTTCCTTGCGCGCCGCGGCCTGGGTTGGCGTATCGGCGGGCGCGATCAGTCGTGTCGTGAACGACCGGCAGTGCTGCGCGCGTTCGACTGCCAGCGGCCGATAGCGCAGCCACAGGTCGTATCCGTCCTCGGCGTGCGCGAGCGGCGCGCATGCCGCTGCTGCGAGCAGCAACGCGGCGGCGGCGTGGACGGACAGACAGCGCGCGCCGACCACGCGCGTGTATCGATATCGTGACGCTCGATAACCAGTCGCATGCCGTCGCTGTTAGCGCTAACATAGGAAAAAGTTTTTCATGGCCGATACGCGATTGCGGTCAAGTCGGCTTCCGCGGCCGAAGCGCCGATGACCACGACGCGAGATTCGCGGACGGCCATCCAGGGGGAACGCGCGTTGAAGAAGACGACGAAGAAATCGTTCCGGCGCAAGAGCCATGCGGTCACGATCGACGCGGTCGCCCTGCTCGCCAAAGTCTCGCCGATGACCGTGTCGCGCGTCGTCAACGGCGACGGCAAGGTGCGTGAGATGACGCGCGAAAGAGTCATGCGCGCGGTGCGCGAACTCGGCTACACGCCGAACCTGGCCGCCAGTTCGCTGGCCGCGGCGCGCGGCACGCGCATCGCCTTGATCTACAACAACCCGAGCGCGGCGTACCTGCGCGAATTGCTCGTTGGCGCATTGCGCGGCGCATCGCGCACGGCCGCGCAGCTCGTCATCGACGCGTGGGATGGTCTGGACGCCGAAGGCGAACGCAAGGCGGCGCGCGCGCTCGCCAAGACCGTCGCCGGCGCGATCCTGCCGCCGCCGCTGTGCGAATCGCGCGCCGTGATCAGTGAACTCGTCGATGCCGGCGTCACGGTCGTGGCAATCGCTTCGGCGCGCGGCAGCCACGACATTTCGCACGTGCGCATCGACGATTTCCGCGCGGCAACGAAATCACCGCGCACCTGATTTCGCTCGGCCACACCCGCATCGGCTACATCAAGGGTCATCCGAACCAGACCGCCAGCGCGCGCCGCCACGAAGGATTCCAGGCCGCGCTCGACGCAGCCGGCATCGCGACCGACCCGACGCTCGTGCAACAGGGCTACTTCACCTATCGCTCCGGATTGAAGGCAGCCGAGAAGCTGCTGTCGCTGCGCAAACCGCCGACCGCGATTTTCGCCAGCAACGACGACATGGCCGCGGCCGTCGTATCGGTCGCGCATCGGCGCGGGCTCGACGTGCCGCGCGACCTGTCGGTCGTCGGCTTCGACGACACTTCCGCCGCGACCACCGTGTGGCCGGAATTGACCACGATCCGCCAGCCGGTCGCGGCGATGGCCGACACGGCGATCGATATTCTGCTGCGCGGCATCCGCCGCAAGGAACGCGACACCAAGGTCGTCGTCGACCACGTCATGGCGCATCACCTGATCAAGCGCGATTCGGTCGCCGCGCCGCCGACGGCGGCAAGCGCGACGGCTGAGCCGCGAATCGTTTCGAGCGCTATCGGATTCGCTGTCGTGTATTTCGCCGCGCGGCGCGGCCGTCGCTGCCTTCACGTCAGCCTTCCATCTGCTCGAGTTCCTTGCCGCGTGTCTCGTGCACGTAGCGCTGCACGAAGAAAATCGAAATTGCTGCCGCGGCGGTATAGATGCCGTAGGCGCCGGCCAGGCCAATGCCTGCGAGCAGGATCGGAAACGTCACCGTGATCGCGAAGTTCGACGTCCACTGCGCCGCGCCGGCGACGGCCAGGCCCGAACCCCGGATCTGGTTTGGATACATCTCGCCGAGCATGACCCACATCACCGGACCCCACGACAGGTTGAAGAAGATCACGTAGACGTTCGCCGCGACCAGCGCCAGCACGCCCATCGCCGGCGACAGCGCGAGTTTGCCGCCGGCATCGAGCGACGCGCTCGCGAACGCGACGACGAGCAACGCCAGCGCGACCGCCATGCCGACCGAGCCGACCCACAGCAGCGGCTTGCGCCCGATCCGGTCGATCAGCGCGACCGTGATCAGGCACGCGCCGATGCTCAGTGCGCCGGACAGCACGTTGATCAGCAGCGCGTCGTTCTCGGAGAAACCGACCGCTTGCCACAGCACGGCGCCGTAATAGAACACGACGTTGATGCCGACCAGTTGCTGGAACGTGGCGAGGCCGACGCCGACCCAGACGATCGGGCGGATGCGTCCGGTCGCCTTGTTGATCAGGTCGGACAGGCGCGGCCGGTGATGATCCTGCGCCAGCGATCGCATCGATCTCGACCAGCTTGGTGCGCGCGCCGTCGGCACCGTAGAGCCGCGTCAATACCGCGAGCGCGTCGTCCTTGCGCTTCTTCACCATGAGATAGCGCGGACTTTCCGGGATCGACAGCAGCAACAGCAGGAACGCCAGCGACGGCAGCGTCTGCATCCAGAACATCCAGCGCCATGCGGCCTGGCCGAGCCACAGCGCGCCGGTCGACACGCCGGCTGCCTTGGCCAGCAGATAGTTGCTCAGGAACGCGCAGAACAGGCCGCTGATGATCGCGATCTGCTGCACCGTCGCGAGCCGGCCGCGGTAGCGCGCCGACGCGACTTCGGCGATGTAGGCCGGCGACATCACGCTGGCCGCGCCGACCGCGAAGCCGCCGAGCACGCGCGCAACGATGAACGACGCCGAACTCCAGGCGGCGCCGGCGCCGAGTGCCGACAGCAGGAACAGCGCGGCGGCGATGATCAGCACGCTGCGCCGGCCCCAGCGATCGGCAAGGCGTCCGGCGAAGAACGCGCCGATCGCGCAGCCGAGCAGCATCGAGGCGACCTCGAAGCCGAGTCCGGCAGAACCCGAGTGAAACGCCAGGCGAAGTCCGTCGACGGTGCCGTTGATGACGCCACTGTCGAAGCCGAACAGAAACCCGCCGATCGTGGCGACGCAACTGATCAGGATGATGAAGCGTGTGTTCTCGGCATTCTGAAGCTGTGTCGTGCCTGGCAGTGTCAGTGTGCTCATGCGCTTGTCCTATCGAGGTTTGCTTCGGATCAGCTTGTCACGTTCGCTGCAGCTTGCGCTGGAGCAGGCTCCGGGCGCAAACCGCCCAGCCGCGCTCGAAAGCAATGCAACGTTTCGACGTCGCTCGCTGGCGCGCGGCGCGAACGGCCGACTCAACGCAGCAGATACTGGTTGAGCAGATTTTCGTAACGCTCCTGCTTGGCGCTGCGCTGCTGCGGCTCGCCGCTCTTCAACGCGAGCGCACGCAAGTCGCCGAGACTCAGCTTGCCCTGCTCGAAGTCGCTGCCGGCGCCGCTGTCGAAGCTCGCGTAGCGCTCGCGCCGCCATTGCTCCCACGGCGATGCGGTCAGCAGCGCGTGCGCGACTTCCAGCCCGCGCGCGAACGCGTCCATGCCGCCGATGTGGGCAAGGAACAGGTCCTCGGCGTCGGTCGATTCACGGCGCACCTTGGCGTCGAAGTTCAAGCCGCCGGGCGCCAGGCCGCCCTGGCGCAGCACGACCATCATCGCCGCCGCGGTGTCGTACAGATCGGTCGGAAACTGATCGGTATCCCAGCCGTTCTGCGCATTGCCACGGTTGGCGTCGATGCTGCCGAGCAGGCCGTGATCGGACGCGACCTGCAGATCGTGTTCGAACGTATGCCCGGACAGCGTGGCGTGATTGGCTTCGATGTTGAGCTTGAAATCCTTGTCGAGTCCGTGCTGCTGCAGGAAGCCGACGACGGTCGCGGAGTCGTAGTCGTACTGGTGCTTCATCGGTTCCATGGGCTTGGGCTCGATCAGGAAGTTGCCCTTGAAGCCGATGCTGCGGCCATAGTCGCGCGCCATCGTCAGAAACCGGGCGAAGTGCTCGAGTTCGCGTTTCATGTTCGTGTTGAGGAGCGAGGCGTAGCCCTCGCGGCCGCCCCAGAACACGTAGTTCTCGCCGCCGAGTTCGACCGTGGCGTCGAGCGCGTTCTTGATCTGCACGGCCGCGCGCGCGACGACGGCGAAGTCCGGATTCGTCGCCGCCCCATTCATGTAGCGCGGATGACTGAACAGGTTGGCCGTGCCCCACAGCAACTTCACGCCGCTGGCTTGCTGGCGCTGTTTCGCCAGCGCGACCATGTGCTTGAGATTTTTTTCGTAGACGCCGACGTCCTCGGAATCCGGCGCCATGTCGATGTCGTGAAAGCAGTAGTGGCGAACGCCGAGCTTGGTGAAGAACTCGAACGCCGCGTCGAGCTTGGCTTCGGCGCGCGCCAGCGGCGAGTCCGCCGCCGCGGCCGCATCCCACGGATAGCTGCGCGTGCCCGGGCCGAACGGATCGTGTCCGGCATTGACGAAGCTGTGCCAGTAGCACACGGCGAAGCGCAGGTGCTCGGCCATCGTCTTGTCGCCGATCCTGCGTTCGGCGTCGTAGTGCTTGAATGCCAGCGGGTTGTCGGAGTCGCGGCCCTCGTAGGCGATGCGGCCGACGCCGGGGAAGTATTCGCGAGTGCCGATAAAAGGACTATTCATGGCGTTGAACCTTGCTGCTGGATGATGGAGGAAGATCCGGTTCGCAAGTGGCGCAACGGATCATGTCAGGGAAGATCGGGTCGATGAGGATCATGTCGGTCGATCCTGATGGCTGGCGTAAAACGCTTTTGTCGTTTCCAGGTGGGCAAGGAACCGGCCGTAGTGCTCGGCGTAAGCGGCGGCAGCGGCCGGATCGGGATGCGCCGACTGCGCCGGATCCACGCCGGCGTGCTCGCGCGCGATCGTGCCGATCGTGCTGTTTCCGCCCTCGGCGCGATCGTACGCCCACAGCGCCTGCAGCGCCGCGCCGAACGCAGCGCCCTCGACCTGCTTCGGCACTTCGACCGGCAATCCGAAGACGTCCGCGACCATCTGGCGCCAGGCGATGCTCTGGCTGCCGCCGCCGGTCAAGCGGATCGCATCGAAGCCCATGCCGGCCGACTGCAGCGCATCGAAACCGTTGCGCAGCGCGTAGGTCGCGCCCTCCATCGCGGCGCGATACACGTTGCCGGGCGTCATGTTGCCGGCATCGATCCCATGCAGTGCGGCGCGCGCGCGCGGCAGGTCCGGAGTGCGCTCGCCATTGAAGAACGGCAGCATGACCAGTCCGTCCGCGCCCGGCGCGGTTTGCGCCATGACCGCGTCGCCGTCGCGCGCCTCGAAACCGAAAGCGCGCGCCACGTTCTCGGTGGCGACCGTGCAGTTCATCGTGCAGATCAGCGGCAGCCAGCCGCCGCTCGACGAGCAGAATGCAGCCCAATCGCCGGCGTCGTTCACGACCGGACGATCGGCAAACGCGAACAGCGTGCCCGACGTGCCCAGGCTCATGCTCAGCATGCCGGGCTCGACGTTGCCGGTGCCGATCGCAGCCATCATGTTGTCGCCGCCACCGGCGCTGACACGGACGGCGCGCGGCAACCCGAGTTCATCGGCAATCGCCGGAGCGATCGCGAAACTTGCGTCGGCTTCGACCAGCGGCGGCAGGCACTCGGACAAATCGCGGCCGGCGTCGGTCGCTGCCAGAAGCGGTGGCGACCATCGGCGCGCGCGCACGTCGAGCCAACCCGTTCCCGAGGCGTCACCATGCTCCATCCAGCGCTGTCCGGTGAGCCAGAAATTCACGTAGTCGTGCGGCAGCAGAATTGCCGCAAGGTGGCGATAAACGTCGGGCCGGTGCTTGCGCGTCCACGGCAACTTCGACGCGGTGTAGCCGGCCAGGATCGGATTTCCGGCCAGCTCGACGCAGCGCTTCGCGCCGCCGGCCGCGGCCATGATCTCGTCGCATTCGCGTTGCGTGCTCGTGTCGCACCACAGCTTGGCCGGCGCCAACACGTTGCCGTCGGCGGCCACCGGCACGAATCCATGCTGCTGTCCCGACACGCCGATTGCCATCACTCGCGCACGCTGCGCCGGCTCGATCCGGGCAATACACGAGCGGATCGCATCGATCCACCACTGCGCATGCTGCTCGCGACTGCCGTCGTCCCCGGCGATCAGCTCGAGCGGATGGCCCTGCGTGGCCAGAACCTGGCGCGCGTCCGGATCGTAAACGACAAGCTTCACGCTCTGCGTGCCGACATCGATTCCGACGACAAGTCCGCGAAAGCCGGTCATGCCCGTGCTCCGCCGGGACATCCGATGTTAGCGCTACCATTGCGGACGCGCAAAAATGGCTTGTTCGAACCTACGCTCATTGACCTGATATCCCCCGGGATTCGCGAACTTTACCAGCGGAGCCGGGAAATACACGCTGCGGTGCGCAAAACGGGACCCGTTTTTCGCCGGAAATGGCGCTGCGGCGCGCCGGTTTGCTCACCCTTTGGGCGGCAACAGCGACAGGTTCTCTTTCGCCAGGGCCTGGGGCAATTCGCCGCGCATCCTGCCGATCTGCTCGCGCTGCCCGGCAAAGTGCGCAACCACGCGCGGATCGTCGGCGACGCCGAGCGCGCGCGCGCTGCCCTCCCGCAGCGGCAGATCCGAGACGGAAGTGTTCGCCGGTGCGGTGAAGGCCGCGACCATGATCTCGCGGTCATTGCGCAATTCGGCCGCCAGCGGGCGCCACTCCGCGCGCTGCTCCCAATCGCCGCCTTCGACTTGCGCGGCGATCGCGCGCAACTGTTCGCGGCGCGGCGCGTCGGCCGGCGCGGCGCTGAACACGCAACGGCGCAGCGCGGCAAGCTGACGCAAGCGGACCTTTGGCGATGCGCCCGTTCCGACCCAGGCTTCGAAACCTGCAGTGCCAAGATCACGCGGAATTACCCCGCCAGCGATGAGGGCGGCACGAAAATCGGCCGTGCGCCCGACTTCGTCGGCGGCTAGACAACCGAAGATGATTGCGCTGCGCCAAAAATTGTGGTGTTCATCGCCTCTGCGCGGAATCAGTCTGGTCGCCCGCTCTAGCGCGGCGGCATGGTTGCCCATGAAATAGTCCGTGGCGATCCCGGCGCTCTCGGCGAGCAGGTTTCCCGGAACCTGCGCCATGGATTTCGCTATCCACGCATCGGCCGCCGCGGTCTCACCGATCTCGGCGAGCATGACGGCGACATCGGCAGTCGATTCCGGATCGGCCAGATCCAGCAGATGGCCTTTGATGCCCAGGACGATCGCCGCGACGAGATTGCCGCGCAGACGCTCGTTCCAGCTGAGCTCCCAGTAGTTCGACGCGTTTTTCGGGTCACGCTCGAGTGCGCGCAACACCGATTCCTTCGCTTCATCCAGACGACCCGCCCAGCGCAGCTTGGATGCGCGGTAGCGCATCACGTTGGCGTCGAGCGGATTCAGCGCGAACCCCAGGTCAATCTCCGGAATTGCGCCATCGGGATTTTCCTGAACCGAGTAGATGTCGGCGAGGATGATGTGCAGGCGCGCGACACCGGGTGCGGTGGCCACGGCGCGCTTGACGAGCTGCAAGGCCAGTTCATCCTCGCCGCGCACCTGCGCGATTTCGCCGCGAAACATCAGCAGCCACGGATTGCCCGGATCGATCGCCTCGACACGATCGAGCATCGGCGCCGCCCGCACCGGAAATTCGGTGACGCCGATCTGACCGGTGCGGGCCATGTTCAGCCAGGTGTTGAGCAGACCGAGCATTGCGTCGACATACTCGGGATCCAGTGTCAGGGCCTGTTTCATCAACGCTTCGGCCTGGAGGTTGGAGGGAAAATTATTGACGGCGAGTTGTTCCAGCGCGCGCGTGTAGGCATCGTACGCGGCCAGGTTCTTCGTGCCGCCCTTGGTCAGAATCTCCCGGGTTTTCGGCAGCAGTTCGCCGACCAGCGCCTCGGTCACGGCGCCGGCGATTTCGTCCTGGATCGCGAACAGGTCGGCCGCCTTGCGGTCGTAATTGCGCGACCAAAGATGGGCGCCGTCGGCCGCGCGCACCAGCTGCGCGGTGATGCGCAAGGTATCGCCGGCCTGCTGCACGCTGCCTTCGACCAGACTGGCGACGCCAAGCTGCGCGCCGATCCTGCGCACGTCGGTGTTCGTGCCCTTGAAGCTGAAGGACGACGTGCGCGCGGCGACCTTGAGCTGCGGCACCTGGGCCAGGCGGTTCAGCAGCGTCTCGGTCATTCCGTCGGAAAAATATTCGTTGGCCTTGTCTGCCGACATGTTTACGAACGGCAGCACGGCGGTCGACGCGGCGCCCAGCGCCGAAGCGCTCGACGCATCCGGCGCCGGCACCGTGGCGGCATCGTGCGTCGTCATGGCGACGCGCCAGAGGATTGCGCCGCCGATCGCCAGCAACAGCGCCAGTACCGAAAGCTCCGTGCCGGACACGCGCTGCTCGCCACGTTCGCCGTGATACCAGGCGAGCACGAGCGCGACAAAAAATCCGACGCCGAGCGCGACGATGAGCACGCGCTCGACCTGTTCGGGCCAGCCGAACCGCTGGCCAACAATGTCCACGGCCTGCAGCAGCGCGAACGCACCGGCAAGATAGGCCAAAGCCCACTGCACGATCTTGCGCTGCCAGAGCCGCTCGAAAAAGCTGTCCACGCGAAGGTGTCCCTACAAACGTCAGCAACGAGCGAGTCTATACCAGCCGCGTCGGACCGCTATCCGGATGTCGCGGCAACGCGAGGCCGAAGCGGTCACTCTGACGATCAGAGGCTGCCCGGCGCAAACTCCAGGGTCAGCGCCGGCGGACGTTGCGGCAGCGACAATTCGCTTTGCCTCGGCATGCCACGGGCAATGACTTTGCCGGCGCGCAACACGAGCAGGCGCGCCGCCTTGAGCCGGATCGCCTCGAACGCGTCAGCCGCTTGCAACACGACCAGGTCGGCACGGCAACCCGGCTCGAGACCGTAGCCGTCGAGATGCAGGATCTTCGCCGCATTCGTCGTGACGCCCGCATAGGCCGCGGCGATGCCGTCGAGCGAAGTCATCTGGCCGACGTGGATCGCCATGTGCGCGACTTCGAGCATGTCGGCCGAGCCGAACGAGTACCACGGGTCCATGACGCAATCGTGGCCGAACGCGACCGTCACGCCGGCCGCGATCAGTTCCGGCGCGCGCGTCATGCCGCGGCGTTTCGGATACGTGTCGTGGCGACCCTGCAAGGTGATGTTGATCAGCGGATTGGCGATCGCCGCGACGCCCGACTCGGCGATCAGCGGCAGCAGCTTCGACACATAGTAGTTGTCCATCGAATGCATCGAGGTCAGGTGCGAGCCGGCGACGCGGCCGTGCAGTCCGAGCCGATGCGTCTCCGACGCGAGCGTTTCGATGTGCCGCGACAGCGGATCGTCGGATTCGTCGCAATGCATGTCGACGAGCAGGCCGCGCTCGGCGGCGATCTCGCACAGCCGCCGCACCGACGCGGCGCCGTCGGCCATCGTGCGTTCGAAATGCGGAATGCCGCCGACGACCTGCACGCCGCGATCGAGCGCGCGCAGCAGGTTTCGTTCGGCGTTCGCCGAGCGATAGAAACCGTCCTGCGGAAACGCGACGAGCTGCAGATCCAGGTACGGTGCAACGCGGCGTTGCACCTCGAGCAACGCATCGACAGCAAGCAGCCGGTCGTCGCAGACGTCGACATGCGAGCGGATCGCGAGCAGACCTTGCGCGACCGCCATGTCGCAATAGACCATTGCTCGCGCGATGATCGCGTCCTGCGTCAGCAACGGCTTCAACTCGCCCCACAGCGCGATGCCTTCGAGCAATGTGCCCGAGACGTTGCGCCGCGGCAGGCCGAGCGACAGCGCGGCATCGAGGTGGAAATGCGCATCGACGAACGGCGGCGAGACAAGCCGGCCGCTCACGTCGATCTCCTGCGCTGCCGGAGCGTCTAGCGCGCGTTCGACAGCGACGATCTGGCCGACGGCGACGCCGATGTCGATGTCGCGGCGGCCGTCGGGAAGGTTGGCGTGGCGCAGGATCAGGTCCATGGGATGTCAGCCTGAGGTTGAACGACAAACAAACATGTTCGTCATTCCGGCGAAAGCCGGAATCCAGCGTCTTTCTGAGGGGATGGAGAGGCGCTGGGTCCCGGCTTTCGCCGGGACGACGGCCTATTAAACGTTCCGCGCCAAAAAATTGCATCCGGGGCCGTTGCAGCACCCGTTGCACCACGAGGCGCATAGTGCAATTCTAGGACCTCCTGGATTCATCGCGACGAAACGGTCTCGTTGCTCGCGCGCCACGGCACGCTGCCTGCGCGCACAGATTCAGGTCTGCGCTGGGCAGGATGCCCAAGTGCCTCGGAGTCCATGGATGGCCGAGAGAGGCCGACGGGCAGGAGCCCGAGTACCTCGAGGCCAGGATGGCCGAGAGAGGCCTGTCGGCTCGCGAGCTGAGTCGACGCGCCTCATTTCGCCCAAACGCGAGCCGCTTGACCGCCAGGAACCTACCATCGATGAATCTCGCCGAAAAACCGTCGACGCTGCAGTCCGCCACGGACCTTAACCTCGATCCGTACTGGATGCCGTTCACGCACAACCGCTACTTCAAGCAGCACCATCCGCTGAACCGGCTCATGGCGAGCGCGGAGGGCGCGTATTACACGACGGTCGAAGGCCAGAAGCTGTTCGACTGTCTGTCGGGCCTTTGGTGCAGTTCGCTCGGGCACCGGCCGGCGAAGATCGTCGAAGCGGTCAAGCGCCAGCTCGACCGCGCCGACTACATACCGGCATTCCAGGTCGCGAGTCCCGACACATTCCGCTTGGCTGAACGCATCGCCGACGTCGCTCCTGGCGACCTGAACCGCGTGTTCTTCACGAACTCGGGCTCCGAGGCCGTCGATACAGCGCTGAAGATTGCGCTCGCGTATCACCGCCTGAAAGGCGAAGCGTCGCGCACGCGCTTCATCGGCCGCGAGAAGGGCTATCACGGCGTCGGCTTCGGCGGCATCTCGGTCGGCGGCATGGTTCCGAACCGCAAGATGTTCGCGCCCGCCATGATTCCCGGCGTCGATCACCTGCCACACACGCACAATCTCAAGGAGATGGCGTTCTCGAAAGGCCTGCCGTCATGGGGCGCGCATCTGGCCGACGAACTTGAAAGAATCGTCGCCCTGCACGATGCCTCGACGATTGCCGCAGTCATCGTCGAGCCGATGCAGGGCTCGGCCGGCGTTATCGTGCCGCCGCGGGGCTATCTGCAGCGCCTGCGCGAGATTTGCGACAAGCACGGCATTCTGCTGATCTTCGACGAAGTCATCTGCGGCTTCGGCCGCATGGGCGACTGGTTCGGTGCGCAGGCCTTGGGAGTAACGCCCGACCTGATCACGTTCGCCAAGTGCGTGAACAACGGCACCGTGCCGATGGGCGGCGTGATTGCGCGCCAAGGCATCTACGATGCATTCATGCAGGGTCCCGAGTACGCGGTCGAATTTTTCCACGGTTATACCTATTCGGCACATCCCCTCGCAGTCGCCGCGGCCAATGCGACGCTCGACATCCTGCGCGAAGACGAGGTGCCCAAGCGCTTCGTCGCGCTGGCTGGTCAGATCGAAGCCGGCGTGCACGCGCTGCGCGGCGAACCGAATGTGATCGACATCCGCAACTGCGGCGCCGCCGCGGCAATCGAGCTTTCGCCGCTGCCGGGCCAGGTCGGCTTGCGCGGACTGAAGGTATTCGAGGAAGGTTTGAAGCGCGGCATGCTGCTGCGTTTCACCGGCGACATCATCGCGATGGCGCCACCGGTGATCACGACGCCGGAGGAACTCGACCGGATGTTCAATGCGGTTGGTGAGGCGATTCGGGCGGTGAAGTAATGGTCGTATCGCGACAGAACAATATTTTGTCGTCATTCCCGCGAAAGCGGGAATCCATTGCTCGCTTTTCGAAGAACAAAATGGATTCCCGCTTTCGCGGGAATGACGGCAAGTAAAGTTGCTTCGCCGGGACTTATAAAAGGTAGATACATGCTCGCACCCGTAATGATCCCCCACCATATCGGCGGCCAGCGCATCGGCAGCGTGCAGGCGCGCAGCCTGCCCGTGTACAACCCGGCGACCGGTGAAGAATCCGGGCGCCTGCCGATGGCGACGCCGGACGATGTCGACGTCGCCGTGCAGGCCGCCAAGGCCGCGTTCCCGGCCTGGTCGCAGACGCCGCCGCTGAAGCGCGCGCGCGTCATGTTCAAGTTCCGCGAGTTGCTCGAAGCGAATCAGGAAATCCTCGCCGCCCAGATCACGGCCGAACACGGCAAGACGCACAGCGACGCTCTCGGTGAAGTCGCGCGCGGCATCGAGGTCGTCGAGTTCGCCTGCGGCATTCCGCAGCTGCTCAAGGGTGAAGTCACCGAAAACATCAGCAGCCAGGTCGATTCGCATTCGCTGCGCCAGCCGCTCGGCGTCGTCGCCGGCATCACGCCGTTCAACTTCCCGGCCATGGTGCCGCTGTGGATGGCGCCGATCGCAATCGCCTGCGGCAACTGCTTCATATTGAAACCGTCCGAGCGCGATCCGTCGTCGTCGCTGCTGCTGGCCGACTGGCTTGCGCAGGCCGGACTTCCCGACGGCGTATTCAACGTCGTGCACGGCGACAAGGTCGCCGTCGATGCGATTCTCGCTCATCCGGACATCAAGGCCGTCAGCTTCGTCGGCTCGACGGCGATCGCGCGCTACATCTACGCAACCGGCTGCGCGCACGGCAAGCGCGTGCAGGCGCTCGGCGGCGCGAAGAACCACATGGTCGTATTGCCCGATGCGGACCTCGACCAGGCCGCCGACGCGCTGATGGGCGCCGGCTATGGCTCGGCCGGCGAGCGCTGCATGGCGATCTCGGTCGCGGTCGCGGTCGGTGACGACGTCGCCGATGCGCTCGTCGCCAAGCTCGCGCCGCGCGTGCGCGCGCTGGCGATCGGCGCCGGCAACGTCGAAGGCAAGGACATGGGCCCGCTCATCACGGCGGCGCATCGCGACAAGGTCAGGAACTACGTCGATATCGGCGTCGCCGAAGGTGCGAAGCTCGTTGTCGATGGCCGCGATCTCAGCGTCGAAGGCTGCGAGAGCGGATTCTTTCTCGGCGGCTGCCTGTTCGACGGCGTGAAACCGGACATGCGCATTTACAAGGAGGAAATCTTCGGCCCGGTGCTGAGCATCGTGCGCGCCGCCGACTACGAACAGGCCGTCGCGCTGGTCAACGACCATGAATACGGCAATGGCGTCGCGCTGTTCACGCGCGATGGCGACGCGGCGCGCAACTTCGTCAGCCGTATCCAGGTCGGCATGGTCGGCATCAACGTGCCGATCCCGGTGCCGATGGCCTTCCACAGCTTCGGCGGCTGGAAGGCCTCGCTGTTCGGCGATCATCACATCTACGGTCCGGAAGGCGTGCGTTTCTACACGCGTCAGAAGACCGTGACCACGCGCTGGCCCGCGAGCATTCGCGCCGGCGCGCAATACGTGATGCCGACCAGCGGGTAATAGTCCGAACGTTCGTAAGAAGTGAAGTATTGTGCGACGTGAAGAGCCCTCCCCTTCAAGGGGAGGGTTGGGTGGGGATGGTGTTGCGGTGGCGTCGCGAAGAGCTGCCCCGCACCCCAACCCTCTCCCCATCGATGGAGCCGATGGGAGAGGGGCAAGAGCTGCGCAAGGAAACTTGTTACCGAGGGGACTGAATGCCACGCAAGGAAATCGCCGATATCGCCGCTGGCAGATTGTCAGCCGACGAACTCGCCAGGAACTTCGCCGATGTAGCGCCGCCGCTCGACCGCCAGCGCGCGCTGATCGCCGCGCAACGCTGCTACTACTGCTACGACGCGCCGTGCATCCAGGCCTGCCCGACCGGCATCGACATCCCGGGCTTCATTCGCCGCATCACGACCGATAACCTCGATGGCGCCGCGCGCGACATTCTCGGCGCGAACATCCTCGGCGGCATGTGCGCGCGCGTGTGCCCGACCGAAATCCTGTGCGAAGGCAGCTGCGTGCGCAATGGGCCGGATGAACTGGCGCCGGTGCAGATCGGCGCGCTGCAGCGTTACGCGACCGACTGGGTGTTCGAAGACAACACGCGCCTGTTCGAGCGGGGCGCCGAGAGCTGGGTTTTCGATTGGCGTCGTCGGCGCCGGTCCGGCCGGCCTTGCCTGCGCGCATGCGCTGGCGCGCGCCGGCCACCGCGTGACGATATTCGATGCGCGCGAAAAGCCCGGCGGCCTCAATGAATATGGCATCGCCGCGTACAAGGTGCCCGGGTTCGCCGCACGTGAAGTTCAATGGCTGCTGTCGATCGGCGGTATCGAACTGCGCGTCGACCACGCGCTCGGAAAGAACCTGAGCCTGGCGAAGCTTCAACGTGATTTCGATGCCGTGTTTCTCGGCGTCGGCCTGACCGGAGTCAACGCTCTCGGACTCGAGGGCGAGCAACTCGCCGGCGTGCGCAACGCGGTCGACTTCATTGCCGAATTGCGCCAGTGCGCGGATCTGTCGCGCCTCGCGGTCGGACGTCGTGTCGTCGTGATCGGCGGCGGCAATACCGCGATCGACGCGTCGGTGCAAAGCCGCAAGCTCGGCGCCGAGTCGGTGACGATGGTCTATCGGCGCGGCGCGGCATCGATGGGCGCTACGCCAGCCGAGCAGGAATTCGCCAAGACCCAGGGCGTGACGATCGTCGAGTGGGCGCAGCCGCGACGCATCGTTGCCGCCGATGGAGCGCTACGTGCGGTGGAATTCGAATACACGCAACTCGACGGCCAGGGCCGCCTGACCGGCACTGGCGATACGATGCGGATGGAAGCCGATACGCTGCTCAAGGCAATCGGCCAGGTGCTGGTCCTTTCAGATTCGAATAGCTCTGCGCAACTGCTCGACATCCGCGGTGGTCGCATCGTCGTCAATGACGACTATCAGACGTCCCTGCCCCGCGTCTGGGCCGGCGGCGATTGCGTCGACAGCAAGCACGATTTGACGGTCCAGGCGGTCGAAGACGGCAAGCGCGCCGCGGCTTCGATCGATCGCGCGCTGCGGCAGCGCGTTTCCCGTAACGCCGGAGGCTGACATGGCCGATCTTTCCTGCGACTTCGCCGGCATCCGATCGCCGAACCCGTTCTGGCTCGCTTCGGCGCCGCCGACCGACAAGGCCTACAACGTCAACCGCGCATTCGAGGCCGGCTGGGGCGGCGTGGTCTGGAAGACGCTCGGCTTCGATCCGCCGGTCGTCAACGTCAGCTCGCGCTACGGCGCTGTGCAGTGGAACGGCCAGCGTGTCGCCGGCCTGAACAACATCGAGCTGATCACCGACCGGCCGCTTCAGATAAACCTCGACGAGATCCGCCAGATCAAGCGCGACTGGCCGGACCGCGCCATGGTCGTCTCGCTGATGGTGCCGTGCGATGAGGATTCGTGGAAACGTATACTTCCGCCGGTAGAGGACACCGGCTGCGACGCGGTCGAACTGAACTTCGGCTGCCCGCACGGCATGTCCGAACGCGGCATGGGCTCTGCCGTCGGCCAAGTGCCCGAGTACATCGAAATGGTCGCGCGCTGGGTCAAGCAGCACACGCGCCTGCCATGCATCGTCAAGCTGACGCCGAACATCGCCGACATCCGCAAACCGGCGCGCGCCGCGTTCGCCGGCGGCGCCGACGCGGTTTCGCTGATCAACACGATCAATTCGATCACCTCGATCGACCTGGACCTGATGGCGCCGACGCCGACGGTAGACGGCAAGGGTACGCACGGCGGCTATTGCGGTCCCGCGGTGCGACCGATCGCGCTGAACATGGTCGCCGAGATCGCACGCGACCCGGTCACGCACGGCAAACCGATCTCGGCGATCGGCGGCATCGGCACGTGGCGCGATGCGGCCGAGTTCATCGCGCTCGGCGCCGGCAGCGTGCAGGTCTGCACCGCGGCGATGCATTACGGTTTTCGCATCGTCGATGACATGATCGGCGGCCTGGCTCAGTGGATGGACAGCAAGGGGTACGCGCGTCTCGACGATTTTCGCGGCCGCGCGATCGGCAATGTCACGGACTGGCAATTCCTGAACCTGAACTACGAGATCAAGGCGCGCATCGACCAGGACAAATGCATCAAGTGCGGGCTGTGCCACATCGCCTGCGAGGATACGGCGCACCAGGCGATCACGAAGGAAAAGGACGGCCGGCGCCACTTCGAAGTCGTCGACGCCGAATGCGTCGGCTGCAACCTGTGCATGCACGTCTGTCCGGTCGACAACTGCATCACGATGGAGCGCGTCGACGACCGTCCGCACGCCGACTGGACGACACACCCGAACAATCCGATGCGCAAGGTTGAGGCCTAAGGTGGTTGCGAGGAGCAGGACACCCTACTGGCGTCATTCCCGCGGAAGCGGGAATCCGTTGTGCTCTTGTTGAAGCGATCAAAGTCAAAATGGATTTTCCCGCTTTCGGGGGAATGACGACGGGTTTTTGAATACGGCTAACCAGGGGACACATATGCACGACGCCGGCAGCCCAATCGAACAAGGCGCGCTTTACAACGCCGACCTCGCGCCGACGACGCCGGGGCAGCGCACCTGGGCCTGGTATCACTATGCTGCCCTGTGGGTCGGCATGGTCATGTGCATCCCGTCGTACACGCTGGCGGCCGGGCTCATCGATCAAGGCATGTCGCCGTGGCAGGCGGTGAGTACCGTGCTGCTCGGCAACGCGATCGTGCTCGTGCCGATGCTGCTGATCGGCCATGCCGGGGCGAAGTACGGCATTCCGTATGCGGTGCTCGTGCGCTCGTCATTCGGCACGATCGGCGCGCGCCTGCCGGCGCTGCTGCGCGCGATCGTCGCCTGCGGCTGGTACGGCATCCAGACCTGGTTCGGCGGCCTGGCGATGTACACGCTGCTGAATATCCTGACCGGCAATGCGCTGCATGCCGATCCGCTGCCGGCGCTAGGCATCAACCTCGGGCAACTGGTTTGTTTCCTCGCGTTCTGGGCGCTGCAGCTTTACTTCGTCGTGCACGGCACCGACTCGATTCGCTGGCTCGAGACGTTTTCCGCGCCGATCAAGATCGTCATGTGCCTCGTGCTGGTCTGGTGGGCGATCGACAACGCCGGCGGCCTCGGCACGATGATGGACATGCCCTCGCAGTTCGTCGCCGGCGGCAAGAAGGAAGGCCAGTTCTGGAAGGTGTTCTGGCCGTCGCTGACGGCAATGGTCGGATTCTGGGCCACGCTCGCGCTGAACATCCCCGACTTCACGCGCTTCGCGCGTTCGCAACGCGATCAGCTGATCGGACAGACGATCGGCCTGCCGCTGCCGATGGGACTGCTCGCGCTGATGTCGGTCATCGTGACTTCGGCGACCGTCGTGATCTACGGCAAGGCGATCTGGGATCCGGTCGACCTGTCGGCGAAGTTCACCGGCATCGGTGTCGGCGTCGCGCTGCTCATCCTCACGCTCGACACGATGTGCGTGAACCTCGCTGCGAATCTGGTCGGTCCGGCCTACGACTTCGCCAGCCTCGCGCCGAAGCGCATCTCGTACCGCACCGGCGGCCTGATGACCGCATTCATCGCGCTGCTCGCGATGCCGTGGAAGATTCTTGCGAGCACGCAGGGCTACATCTTTACCTGGCTGGTCGGATATTCCGCTCTGCTCGGACCGGTCGCGGGCATCATGCTCGTCGACTACTACTTCCTGCGTGACACGCGGCTCGACGTGGACGAACTGTTCGCCGAGCGCGGCGCGTATTCGTATCGCAACGGCTGGAATCCGGCCGCCGTGATCGCGCTCGCCTGCGGCGTACTGCCGAACCTGCCGGGATTCCTGAACGCGGCGTTTCCGGATGCGTTCGCCGGCGTGCCGACGTTGTTCAAGACCGTGTACACCTACGCCTGGTTTGCGGGGTTGGCGATCTCGGCGCTGGTTTATGCTCTGCTGATGCGTGGTGCGCGTCAGCGCCCTGATCGAATGGCGACCGCTAACGCATGAATTATTATTGCCGTCATCCCCGCGAACGCGGGACTGCGGAGGCAGGATGCCGGAGCGAACAGCGAAGCTGGCCCGTAGGGCCAGCGGCAGGAGCCGCGAGTCATCCATCTTGATCTTGTGGTATCTGTGAAAACTGGAAGATCAAAATGGATTCCCGCTTTCGCGGGAATGACGAAGTAGAAGGTTACGGAGAAGTCTCATGTCTTTGCTGATACGCGGCGGCACTGTTCTCGACTCGACGCATGCCTATCGCGCCGACGTCCTCTGCGACGGCGGTAAAATTGTACAAATCGCACCGGCGCTCGACGCCCCGGCCGGCGCCGAAGTCGTCGATGCCGGCGGCCGCTATGTGATTCCCGGCGGCATCGATCCGCACACGCACATGCAATTGCCGTTCATGGGCACGGTCGCGAGCGACGATTTTTACAGCGGCACCGCGGCCGGCCTGGCCGGCGGCACGACCAGCATCATCGACTTCGTGATCCCGAATCCGCAGCAGTCGCTGCTCGAAGCATTCCATACGTGGCGCGGATGGGCCGAGAAAGCCGCCGGCGACTACGCCTTCCACGTCGCCGTGACCTGGTGGGACGACAGCGTGCATCGCGAGATGGAAATCCTCGTGCGCGAACACGGCGTCACGAGCTTCAAGCACTTCATGGCCTACAAGAACGCGATAATGGCCGACGACGCCGTGCTCGTGAACAGCTTCCGTCGCGCGCTCGAGCTCGGCGCATTGCCGACCGTGCACGCCGAAAATGGCGAGCTCGTGTTCCAGCTGCAGAAGGAAATCGTCGCGAAGGGAATCACGTCGCCGGCGGGGCATCCGCTGTCGCGTCCGCCGGCGGTCGAGGCCGAGGCGGCCAATCGCGCGATCCGCCTGGCCGAGGTGATCGGCGTGCCGCTGTACATCGTGCACAACTCGGCGCGGCAGTCGGTAGAAGCAATCGCGCGCGCGCGCGGCGAGGGTCAGCGCGTATTCGGCGAAGTGCTCGCCGGGCACCTGCTGATCGACGACTCGGTCTATCTCGATCCGGATTTTACGCGCGCCGCGGCGCACGTCATGAGCCCGCCATTCCGGCCGAAGGAGCATCAGGAATTCCTGTGGAAAGCGTTGCAGGCCGGCCATCTGCAGACGACGGCGACCGACCACTGCTGCTTCTGCGCGCCGCAGAAGGCTGCCGGTCGCGACGACTTCACGAAAATCCCGAACGGCTGCGCCGGCATCGAGGACCGCATGTCGCTGCTCTGGCACTACGGCGTGGAAACTGGCCGGCTCACGCCGAGCGAATTCGTCCAGGTTACCTCGACCAATGCCGCGCGCATCTTCAATTTGTATCCGCGCAAGGGCGCGGTCGAAGTCGGCGCGGACGCCGACCTCGTCGTCTGGGACGCCAATGCTTCGCGCACGATCTCCGCGAAGACGCATCACCAGAACGTCGACTTCAACATCTTCGAAGGGCGCACGGTCAAGGGCGTCGCGAACACGACGATCGCGGCCGGAAAAGTCGTCTGGAGCGACGGCGCGCTGCGTGCCGAGCGCGGCGCCGGGCGCTATCTCGCGCGCAAGCCTTTCGCGCCGTATTTCGAGGCGAACAGCAAACGCAAGGCTGCGACCGCCACCGCCAGCGGTTGAGGAAACGCTTTAGCGGACTGCGCGGATATTCAGGCCGCGCAAGTCGGTTTCCTCGTTGTCGTGGCGGCGGCGATGATCGACGACGCGCAGCCCGCCGTTGTGCTGGCGACCGGACAGACGCGACAACCACTGGCGCAGGCTTGCCAGCCAACCTGTCCGTGACGTCGTCGCGGTAGTCTCACGACGCAAGGACCCGAGCAGTTCGCCCAGTCGGCTGCCGGCTCTCTGGCCGAGCGCATCAGCGACTGCCTGCTTCGCCTCTTCAAGCGACTCGAACAATTCGACCTGACGAATCGGCCGCGCGTGTTCCCACCAGATCAGCATGTACTGCCCCGACCAGGGTCCGGAGATTCCAGCAATCGCGCGGCCGCTCTGGTAGGCAACCGAGGCGAAGCCTTCGTAGTGTGGCTGCCACACGACGACACCGCGGCGCCGGCGCGATGCAGGGCGCGGCGTGTTGGGTTCGGAGGTCGGGACAGTCATCAGCAGCATTTGTGGGAACGGGATCGGAAAACCCGGTATCAGGCAGCAAGTTTTGTGCCACCAAGTTTGCGATTTTCCGATGACCATCGATGCTGCGTGGGCAGGGCGGGATCGTGATGGGACTGTCCGTGGCGCCGCTTCGGGCCGACGCCGTCGGTCGTAAAACGGCACCCATGTGCGCATGCCGGGCAGCCCGGAGACTTGCGCCGTGACGTCGCTATTCCCGATGGCACCGATCCTAGCTTCGCGGACGATTCAGCACCGCAGTGCTGGCAACTCACTGCGCGCGCGTTTCCGCGTGCGCGGGGGATGGCGCCGGGCGCACGAGACCGAGCGCGAACACGATCGCCGCGAGGACCAGATAGGCGCCGGCAAACTGCCAGACGAGAAACCGCTCGCTCGATTCGAGCAGCCAAGGCAGGTAGATGCCGCCGCTCGGCTCGACCGAATGGATCACGCCGAACACGGTCAGCAGCGCGCCGAGCAGCAGGATTGCGCCGCGCGCGCGCGCGCCGCAGGTCGACCAGGGCGACGACGAAGCTTGCCCATACCATCGACGTGATGATGAAACCGTTGCCGAGCATGACGATCACGGCCAGTTCGGGCAGGCCGCCGTCGGCCGCGGCGAACAGGCGGGCAAACTGGTCCGCTGGCACGATGCCCGGATCGCCGAGCTTGATCGCGAGCATGCGCGCGATCGGCGGGAAGAATGCGAACACGACCGCGCCGAAATATTTCTGCGCGGTCGCCTCGAACGCCTGCGTCGTGATGTTGATCGCGACGAAGATCAGGATCGGCGCAAGCACCGCGATCGGTATCCATTCGATCAGGTTCGCGATCCAGCCGAACACGCCGCCCAGGCCGATGAACAGGCCGGTCAGCAGCGTATAGGCCGTGCGCCCGCCCATTGCCTTGTAGGCCGGCTGGCCGATGTACGGCGTCGTTTGCGCGGCGCCACCGCAGATGCCGGCGATCAGCGTCGCCACGGCTTCGGTCAGCAGGATGTCGCGCACCGGATAGTCGTCGCCGGCCGCGCGCGCGCTTTCGGTCACGTTGATGCCGCCCACGACCATCAGCAGGCCGAACGGCAGGATCAATGGCAAGTAGGGCACGGTGTACTTCAAACCGTCGACGAAACCTAGCGTCGGCCACGGCAGGTCGAAGCGCCACTGCGGCGCGACCGGAACGTGGAAACCCGGACCGAGCAGATCGAACGGCCCGAGCGCGTAATACAGGATCGTCGCGACCAGCACGGCGAACAATACGTCCGGCAAACGTCCTGGAATCGGGGCGCGCGCGACCAGCGCATAGATCACGATGCCGAGCCCGGCAAAGCCGACGACCGGCACGCGCATGATCTCGACCAGCGGGAAGAATCCCATCAGCACGAGTGCGATGCCGGCGATCGACCCGAGCAGCCCGGCGCGCGGCACGTGGCGTTGGACCGCCGCGCCGAAGAACGACAAGACGAACTTCAGGATTCCCATCTCGACCAGCGCCGCCATGCCGAGCTGCCAGGTCGCGATCGCAGCGGCGTGTTCGTCCATGCCCTGCTGCTTGAATGCGACGAACGCAGGACCGAGCACGAGCAGGGCCATGCCGATCGTCGTCGGCGCATCGACGCCGAGCGGCATCGCGGTCGCATCGCTGCGGCCCTGGCGCCGAGCCATCCAGGTGTAGATCGCATCGCCGACCAGCACGCCGAGCGCGGTGCCCGGCAGCATGCGCGTGACAAGCACGTCGGCCGGAAAATGGAAGATGCCGATCAGCGCGGCGGACAGGAACGCGAGCACCGACAGGTTGTCGATGACGAGCGCGAGAAATCCGTTGAGGTCGCCGGCGGAAATCCAGCGGGGCGATTGCGGGTAGGAACCGTGCGACATATCCGTAGAGGATACGTCAACGGCGAGCTCAAGCGGCGACTAGCCCATCGGCGACAAGCAGGATGGAAAACTCTAAACCTGACGTCATTCCCGCGAAAGCGGGAATCCATCTTGATCCGGTTTTGTCGGATCCAAATGCAAAATGGATTCCCGCTTTCGCGGGAATGACGATCTATAAGAAATTTCCCAAGCCGCTAGGACGACAGGACTTCCGGCCGCCTCGCGCCTACGTAGTGGCGCGCCCAGTACTCGTCACTGAGCTCATCGACGCGCACGCGCTTGCCGGTCGAGGGCGAGTGGATGAAGCGGCCGTTGTCGAGATAGATGCCGACGTGCGAAATGCCCTTGCCGCGGGTGTGGAAGAAGACCAGATCACCGGTCTTGAGTTCGTTGCGCGCGACGCGGACGCCGGCTTCGGCCTGGCTGATCGAATTGTCCGGCAGGTCGATGCCGAGCGCCTGTGCAAAAACGTATTGGACAAAGCCGCTGCAATCAAAACCGGTGGATGGGGCGCGGCCGCCACGACGATAGCGGATATCGCGCAGCTTCAGGGCCATTTCGACGAGCATTTCGCGCGGCGCATAGGATGTCGCAGCAGGAACCTGGACTGGCGTCTGCACCGGTTCGAGCGACAGCGACGCTGACTCGAATCGCGGCGCTGGCGCTGCGAGTTCGATCGGCAGCGACAGCGCTTCGAGCGCCTGGTCGCTGATTTCGCAATTCGGTGACGGCGCCCACGGAGTGGCCGCGAACGCAGGAATTACGCTGGCAAAAAGAAACACGGCCGCTGTTGTGCGGGTCAATCGCATACGTTTGGAGCCCCTAGTTACTTAACGAACCACCGCCCCCTGGAGCGGCGAGTCGGCAACGTATCAAAGGCCTTGTTGGAATCCTGTTAATCGAACGACGAGCGGCAATTCTGGTGCGCAAGCGGTTGATTTAACGTAAGCTTCTCGTTTTATGCCGGTAAAGACCGGACCCGGGACCTGGAGGAACTCCCTATGCGCATCTGCGTCTATGCCGCGTCCAGTCAGCAAAGTGCGGACGCGTACCGCACCGCCGCCTTCGACCTTGGCCGGGAACTCGCCACGGCCGGCTGTAGCGTGGTTTACGGCGGCGGTTCGGCCGGCTCGATGGGTGCGATTGCCGACGGTGCCCTGTCGGCCGGCGGCGAAGTCGTCGGCGTGCTGCCGCGCTTCATGGCCGATCTCGAATGGGGCCACGCCGGTCTGACCCATCTCGAACTCGTCGAGGACATGCGCGAGCGCAAGCATCGCCTGCTGACCGGATCGGATGCGGTCGTCGCGCTGCCTGGCGGCTGCGGAACGCTCGAGGAACTGTTCGAGGCAATCACGCTCAAGCGCCTGGGCCTGTACTTCAATCCGATCATCTTGCTGAACACGCTGGATTTCTACCGACCGCTGCAGGTCTTCATGCAACAGGTGATCGGCGAGCGTTTCATGAATCCCGAGCACGCGGCGATGTGGTCGCTCGTCGACCGGCCCGAAGAAGTCCTGCCGGCGATTCGCAATACGCCGCGCTGGCTCGAGAATGCGCGCGACTATGCGGTCGTGCGCTAGCGGCGGACGTTGCTGAGTCCTTCTCCAACTGGCGGGCGTGTGTCTTTCATTCCCTTCTCCGATCGGGAGAAGGTGGCGCGAAGCGCCGGATGAGGGTCCGCGAATCTATCAACGTTTATAGAGACCCGGCCCTCACCCCTACCCCTCCGCCGATGGGAGAGGGGTTCTGCGCGCTCCGCGTGCGGAGGGCGGGCCAGATCAGGCGTGTCGCATTCAATCCTCGCTGGCACCATGTCCGGCATCGGGATCGTCGAGAAAATCCGATCCGGCCGCTTCGGCATCTTCACCGGGCTGTTCCGCTTCGGAAGCAGGCGCGCCGCGTTCGCTGCGCTCGACCTGTTTCTGCCAGCGTGTCTTGATCGGGTTGGCTGATTCGGCTGATTCTGCAGCAAGGACGAGCGCCGTCTTGGTGGCGTCCGGCAAATCCGCCCAGTGGCAATTCTCGATCGCGCCGGCCAGCGCGTAGAGCAGATTCAGGCTCGGGCGGAAGCCGGCGCGCTTGACCTTCATGAACGCTTCGACCGGACCGAGCCGCTGCAGGTCTTCCTGCGTGCGCACGCCGACCTGGCGCAGCCACGCGGCGGACTTCGGTCCAACGTTGCGGATCTTGTTGCTGTCGTCTTTGGCCGCCATCTTCGAGTTCCCTTTCGTTCGCGCGTCAGGCCGCGCGCAGCGATTCCACGAATATTCCCGCAAGCCGCTCCATCCCGGCGCGATCGGCCTCGTCGAAACGTGCGAGGCGCGGGCTGTCGACGTCCCACACGCCGATCAGGCGTTCGCCGTCGTACAGCGGCACGACGACTTCGGAGCGCGAGGCCGAATCGCACGGAATATGACCCGGGAACGCGTCGACGTCGACGACCACCTGGGTCTGCCGCGTCGTCGCCGCGGTGCCACACACGCCTTTGCCAAGCGCGATGCGTACGCAGGCGGGTTTGCCCTGAAACGGCCCGACCACGAGTTCGGCGCCGTCGTAAAAATAGAATCCGGCCCAGTTCAGATCCGGCAGCGCGTGATAGACGAGCGCGGCAAAGTTCGCTGCGTTGGCGATGCGGTCGCGCTCGCCATGCAGGAGGCCACGCGCCTGTTCAGCGAGCTCGTCGTAAAGCTCGGACTTGCTGGCGGCCTGGATCGGTGCGGCGTTGAACATCGTGCTTTCCGCTGGCGGACTTGCGCATATTCTAGCCCGTAGCTTCGCGCTTTGCCGCGCCTTATGCTGGCAAGGCCTACCGCTGCGGTCTCGCGATGACCCCATCCACGTCCAATCTGGCCGATGTCCTGCGCATCCGCCGCCATCGGCCGACGCGGCTCGACGGATTCGTCGATTCCTCGTTCGCCGCGCATTTTCTGGTCGTCGCATGAGAAAGAGCCTGTTTGTCACGGGCACGGATACCGGCATCGGCAAGACGGTGGTGTCCGCGGCGTTGCTCGTAGCGCTGAACCGTGCCGGAAGCCGCGCCGTCGGCATGAAGCCGGTTGCCAGCGGCTGTGTCCAGACAGCAAATGGCTGGCGCAATGCGGATGCCGAAGCGCTGATCGCCCAGAGTGCCGGCGCTCCGGACTACATGCTGGTCAATCCGTATGCGCTGACCGAGGCGATTGCGCCGCATCTGGCCGCGCGCGCGGCCGGCGTCGAAATCCGCCTTGATCCGATCCTTGCCGCTTTTGCGGCATTGTCCACAAATGAAAATTGCCTGGTCGTCGAAGGCGTCGGCGGTTGGGCCGTGCCGTTGTCGCCGACCTTGATGCAGGCCGACCTGGTGCGTGCGCTGAAGCTGCCGGTAATCCTCGTCGTCGGCCTGCGCCTGGGCTGCCTCAACCACGCGCTGCTGAGCGCGCGCGCAATCGTGGCCGACGGCTGCCGGCTTGCCGGCTGGGTCGGCAATCGGGTCGATCCGGAGATGGGACGTGTTGAGGAAAACCTCGCGACGCTTGCGCGAACTTCTGCCGGCGCCGTGCCTTGGGGTCCTGCCGTTCGCTCAGACGCCGGATCCCGTGCAGCTCGGCGTATTTCTCGCCGATTCCATCGCACGGCTCCTCGCGTAGGGTGGGCTTTGGCCCACCGTTTTTTTCGGGCGCAACAAATGAAACAAAAAGCGCAGAGCCGGTGGGCCAAGGCCCACCCTACGGCCGCATGTCGGCCGGCGCCTTGACCGGATCGGCCTGACGCTGCGGCAGCACGGGCGGATTCGCCTGGACCTTCTTCATGATCTTCGGCGATCGCGCGATCGAGCTGCGGATCCTTGCCGTGGATCGTGGAGAACACATCATTGTCGACTTCGATGTCGGGACTGACGCCCTCGCCTTCGACATGGTAGTTGCCCTGCAGGTCGGCGATCGCAACGAACTCCGGCACCTCGACGCTGCCGCCGTCGATGACCGGACCGTAGTCGCTGATGCCGACGACGCCGCCCCAGGTGCGCTTGCCGATCGTCGGACCGAGCTGCGCCTTCTTGAACATGTAGGCGAAGATGTCGCCGTCGGACGCGGTCGATTCGCTGATCAGCGCCGCCATGTAGCCGTAGAACGCCTGCTGCGGATACGTGCCGGTCGCCGTCGAATTGCGCGTGTAGTTGACGCCGAGCACCTTGCGGCCGAGACGCTCGATGATCATCTCCGAAACGTTGCCGCCGCCGTTGTCGCGCGCGTCGACGACCAGGCCCTGCTTGCGGATCTGCGGATAGAACCACTTGATGAATTCGCGGATGCCGTCGCCGCCCATGTCAGGGATGTAGACGTAGCCGAGCTTGCCGCCGGATTTTTCCTCGACGTAGCGGCGGTTGTGCTCGACCCACGCGTAGTACTTCAGATCGGTCTCGCTGGCGATCGGCTTGACCAGCACGCTGCGCGCGCCGTTGCCATCGGCCTTCGCGCCGACGCGCAGTTCGACCGGCTGGCCCGACGCGATTTGCAGCAAGCGGTAGGGATTGTCGTTCGCGCGCAGTTCCTGGCCATTGACCGCCAAAATGTAGTCGCCGGCGTGCACGTTGATGCCGACTTCGGTCAGCGGCGAACGGTAGCGTTCCTCGTCGTTCTCGCCGGCCATGATGCTGGCGATGCGGTAGCGGCCGGCGGCCTTGTCGAGTTCGAAGCGCGCGCCGAGCAGGCCGACGTTCGGCTTCTTCGGCAACTTGAGATCGCCGCCGCTGACGTACGAATGCGAGTTGCTCAGTTCGCCTACCATCTGGCCGAGCAGGTAGTTCAGATCGGAACGGTCGCCGAGGTCCTTGAGCTGCGGCTTCGTACTTCGCGCGCAGTCGCTTTCCAGTCGTAGCCGTTCATGTTGGCGGCGTAGAAATAATCGCGATAGCGGCGCCAGACTTCGCGGAAGATCTCGCCGAATTCCTGGCGCGGGTCGCGCGTCATCTCCAGCCCCGACGTGCCGACGGTCTTGGCGTTCTTGCCGTCGCCGTCGACGTCGTAGACCTTGAACGTGCTGCCGCTCTGCACCATCAGCTTTTCGCCGTCGGCGGACAATGCGGCATTTTCCACATCCTCGACCAGCGTCTTGTCCTTGCGCTCCTTGAGGTTGAAGACGTGGATCTGCGGCTTGAAGCGGCCGTCGCGGCCGTAGTAGAAACCATCGGATACGGTGTACACCAATGCCTTGTCGGTGGCCGCGAGCGTGGAGATGTTGTCGGCGTCGATCGGCACGCGCGTCAGGCGCGAGGCCAGGCCATCGAAGTCGATGTGCTCGGCGACCGACTTTTCCTTCTTCGCCTTGTCGTCCTTGCCCTTGTCGGCATCGTCGCCGTCGTCCTTGACCTTCGGCTCGTCGTTCTGCATCGGGAACGGATTCGGGCCGTCCTTCTGCAAGGTCAGCGCGTAGATGCCGACATTGCGGCTCGCGGCGAAATTGAATTCGACCGTGCTGATCTGCGGCGCCCACTCGCGCGCGCCGAGGAAGTACAGGAACTTTCCGTCCGGCGAAAATGCCGGCGCGGCCTCGTTGAACGTCGGGTCGGTCACGCGTTCACTCTTGCCGGTCGCCACGCTCCAGATGAAGACCGAGCTCTGCGCATTGGCCTCGTTCAGCGTGTAGGCGAGATAGCCGCCCTTGGCTGACCAGGCGTAGTCGCGCTGCAGGCCGAACGGATCTTTTGCGACCTCGCTGACCTTGCCGCCGGCCACGTCGACGACCTGCACGCGGTTCGCGCTGTCGCTGAATGCGATGTGCTTGCCGTCCGAGGCCCAGCGCGGCGCGTACAGGCGGCCCAGCACCTCGTGCGTCAATTGCTTCGCCGCACCGTCGCCGTCGGCGTCGCGCACCCATACTGCTTCGTCGCCGCTGGCGTCGGAGACATAGGCGATGCGCTTGCCATCGGGCGACCACGCCGCCTCGCGTTCGTGCGCATCGGACGTATGCGTCAGGTTGCGCGTGATGCCCTTCTCGACCGGCGCGCTGAACAGATCGCCGCGCGCCGTGAACACGGCGCGTTCGCCGTGCGGGCTCAGTCCGAACTGCTCGACCTTGTCGGCAACAGCGACGTGCTCGGGACGCGTGTGCACGCCGTCGGTCGGCACGTCGATGACGAGCGCGCGATCGGCGTTCGCCGTCGTGTCGTACACGCGCAGTGCGCCGCCGAGTTCGTAGACGATATGGCCGGCGCGATCGCCGCTGGCCCAGCGCACGTCGAAGTTGCGATGCTTCGTGACTTGCGTCGTCTGCCCGCCGGCAATGTCGTAGCGATACAGGTTCAGCACATCGTCGCGGTCGGACACGAAGTAGACCGCGTTGCCGATCCAGACCGGATCGCGATCGGTGCGCACATTGTTCGTGATGTTGCGGCCCTGCTGCGTGGCCATGTCGAAGATGTAAAGATCCTGCGCCCAGCCGCCCTGGTAGCGGTTCCAGGTGCGGAAATCGCGGAACAGCGGCGAGTAGACCAGCTGCTTGCCGTCCGGCGAGAATTCGCCGACGCCGGCCAGCGGCATCGGCAGCGCTTCCGGCAAGCCGCCTTCCTTCGCGACCGTGAACAGGCGCGGCTGCGCCAGCGCGAACGAGTCGATGTAGGAACGAAACAGGATGCGCGAACCGTCCGGTGTCCAGCCGTAGACCTGGTTGTCGAAGCCCCAGCGTTGCGGCAGCGGGCCGAGCGCCGGGTAGAACGTCAGCTGCGTCGGCACGCCGCCGTTGGCCGGCATGACGTAGACCTGGTCTTCGCCGCTGTATTCGCCGGTGAACGCGATCTGCGAACAGTCCGGCGAGAACTTCGCCGATTGCTGCAGGCCCGGACCCGCCGTCAGGCGGATCGCCGTTCCGCCCTGCGCCGACACCGTCCACAAGTCGCCGCCGTAAGTGAACACGACGCGGTCGTTGCAGATGTCCGGAAAGCGCAGCAGCCGCGTTTCGGCGCCGGCATACGGCGCGACCAGCGAAACGGCGAGCGCGGCAAGCCAGCGCAGCGAGCGGTTTTGGGCGGACATCGGGCGAAATCCCTGAACGAAAAATGACCGCGCATTCTACGGGAGCGGACAATTCGCCAGCAGGGCGTAAAGTCATGCCTCCGGCGCTGCGTGCTCTGCTAGACTGCGCGCCCCGCGGGAGAGGTCAAGGCATGGCTGCTGGCGCGCAACGGTATTATCTTGGCATCGACGATCTGCGTCGCGCGCGCGGCCTGGTCGACGCGCTGTCGTTCCACGGCGATTCGCCGGACAGCCTGGCGTCGCAACTTCAGGCGGCATTGCGCGAGCCGGGATTGTTCGAGCGTTGGCGCGCGATGCAGGAAGATCCCGATGCGGTCGACGCCAGCCTGGGCGCGACCGATCCGGCGGCGACGGTGGCGGCGACGCAGTCGGATCTGCATGTCGATGTCGTCGTCACGACGCGTCTGCCGCATTCGCTCCTCAAGCACCGGCTGAACCTGCTCGTCGGCGCGCACTGGACGCTGCGCGACGTCAAATCGGCCTGATCGAGTCGCCTGGCCCGATGTCGGCGTGGTGTCGTCCGAACCCTTTTCTTTGCGCCAGCGGATTTCCGTTTTTTGTACTTGTATACATAGTGGAGTATTCCCGATGTTCCAAACCCGTCTGCTGCTGGTCGCCATGACCGCCGCGATCACGACCCTTGCCACCGGCGCAGAACCGGCAAAGGCGCCCGAACCGGCAGCCAGGCCGGCGACCGCCGCCGCCAATCCGTTTTTTGCGGCCAGCACGCTGCAATACCAGGCGCCGCCGTTCGACAAGATCACCGACGCGGATTTCCAGCCGGCGATCGAGGAAGGCATGAAGCAGCACATCGCCGAGATCGAGAAGATCGCCAACCAGACCGACGCGCCGACGTTCGCCAACACGATCGAGCCGATCGAGCGCTCCGGCGCGCTGCTGACGCGCTCGGCCAAGGTGTTCTTCGCGCTGGCCCAGGCCAACACGAACCCGGCCCTGCAGAAGGCGCAGGTGGAACTGGCGCCGAAGCTGGCCGCGCATCGCGATGCGATCTACCTCAACGCCAAGCTGCTCGCGCGCGTCAACGCGATCTACGACCAACGCGACAAGCTCGACCCTGCCGACAAGTTCCTCACCGAGCGCTACCACCGCGACTTCGTCCGCGCCGGCGCCCTGCTGTCCGATGCCGACAAGACCGCGCTGCGCGCAATCAACTCGGAGGAATCCCAGCTGCAGACCGCGTTCCAGAACAAGGTTCTCGGTGGCACGAAGGATGGCGCGCTGACGACAAAGGACAAGGGCGACCTTGCCGGCCTGTCCGATGGCGAGATCGCCGCGGCCGCGGCAGCGGCCAGGGAACGCAAGCTCGACAACACCTGGCTGATCACGCTGCAGAACACCACGCAGCAGCCCGCCCAGGTCGAGCTGACCAATCGCGCGGCGCGCGAAAAGCTGTTCAAGGCATCGACCGAACGCAACGAGCACGGCGACGCCAACGACACGCGCGAGACCGTTGTCCGCCTCGCGCAACTGCGCGCGCAGAAGGCCAAGCTGCTCGGCTATCCGACCTATTCGGCCTACAGTCTTGCCGACCAGATGGCCAAGACGCCCGAGAACGCGATCAAGCTGATGACCGACATGGTCCCGGCGTCGGTCGGCAAGGCCAAAAGCGAAGCCGCCGGCATGCAGGCGCTGGCGGCGAAAGAGCAGAAGGATTTCAAGCTCGCCCCATGGGACTGGCAGTTCTATTCCGAGAAGGTCAAGCAGACGCAGTACAAGCTCGATGAAAGCCAGATCAAGCAGTACTTCCTGCTCGACCGCGTGCTCCAGGACGGCGTGTTCTTCGCCGCGAACAAGCTGTACGGCATCACGTTCAAGGAGCGCCACGACCTGCCGGTTTACCATCCGGATGTGCGCGTGTTCGAAGTGTTCGATGCCGACGGCAAGTCGATGGCGCTGTGGTACGGCGATTACTTCAAGCGCGACAACAAGTCCGGCGGCGCCTGGGAAGACAACTTCGTGCAGCAGTCGACGCTTCTCGGCACGCACACGGTCGCGTTCAACGTCTGCAACTTCACGAAACCCGCGGCCGGCCAGCCCGCGCTGATTTCCTACGAAGACGTGATCACCATGTTCCACGAATTCGGCCACGCGCTGCACGACATCTTCTCGAACACGAAGTATCCGACGCTGTCGGGCACGAGCACGACGCGCGATTTCGTCGAGTTCCCCTCGCAGTTCAACGAGCACTGGGCCGACGAGCCGAGCGTGTTCGCCAACTACGCCAAACACTACAAGACCGGCGAGCCGATGCCGGCCGAACTGCTGCAGAAGATCAAGGACGCCGGCACCTACGGCCAGGGCTTCGCGACGACCGAATACCTGGCCGCCGCGCTGCTCGACCAGGCCTGGCACACGCAAGTCGTCGACGCGCCGAAGCAGGACGTCGACAAATTCGAGGACGCGGCGCTCAAGCACTTCCAGATCGACTACGCGCTGGTGCCGCCGCGCTATCGCACGAGCTACTTCGCCCACATCTGGGGCGGCGGCTATTCGGCGGGCTACTACGCCTACCTGTGGAGCGCGGTGCTGCGCGACGACGCGTACTACTGGTTCAAGGAACACGGCGGCATGACCCGCGAAAACGGCCAGCGCTTCCGCGACATGGTGCTCTCGCGCGGCGGTACCGAGGAAATGGATGCGATGTACCGCGCGTTCCGCGGCCGCGATCCGAGCGTCGAGCCGCTGCTGGAAACGCGCGGGCTCAAGGCCGAAACGCCCGCGCCAAAATAAGCGCCGCAAGCTCCTGACGAGCACGATCGAAAGAAGCCGACCCGCGCGCAAGGTCGGCTTTTTGCGTCGGAGGACCACACAGGTTTTACCAGTTATTACAACCTGCCGTCATGCCGGATGGCGGCAGGAATGAGAAGCTTTGCTTTTCAGCATTCTGCAATCCGTTCAGGGGAATCTTCGATGCCGCTTCGCCGCCCAATCTTGCTGATCGTATCGACCGCCTTCGCGCTGGCGGCCTGTGCCCCGGCCACGCACAAGGATGCGGCGCACAAGCCTGCGGCGGTCGCTGCAGCGTCTGCCGCGGAAAATCCGTTCTTCACGGTGAGCGCGCTGCCGTACCAGGCGCCGCCGTTCGACAGGATCAAGGACAGCGACTTTCAGCCGGCCCTCGAGGAAGGCATGAAGCAGCAGATCACCGAGGTCGAGAAGATCGCGGGCCAAAGCGACGCGCCAAGTTTCGACAACACGATCGTCGCGATGGAGCGCACGGGTGCGCTGCTGACACGCACGACCAAGGTGTTCTCGGCGCTCACCGGGGCGAACACGAACGAGACGCTGCAGGAGGTGCAGCGCGAGGAAGCGCCGAAATTCGCCGCGCATCGCGACGAGATCTACCTGAACCCCAAGCTGTTTGCGCGCGTGAAGTCGCTCTACACGCAGCGTGAAACGCTCGGACTCGACGCCGAGGCAAAGCGGCTGCTCGAGCGCTATTACCGCGCGTTCGTCCGTTCCGGCGCGGAGCTGTCGGCGGACAATCAGGCCAGGCTGCGCGACCTCAACAAGGAACAGTCCACGCTGAGCACGTCGTTCCGCGACAACCTGCTCGCCGGCACGAAGGCCGGTGCGCTGGTCGCGGACGATGCGGCCGAACTCGCCGGCTTCAGCGAAGCCGATCTGGCCGCCGCCGCGGAAGCGGCGAAAGAGCGCAAGCTCGAAGGCAAGTACGTCGTCGCGCTGCAGAACACGACGCAGCAGCCGGCGCAGGAATCCTTGCGCAACCGCGCCACGCGCGAAAAGCTGTTCAAGGCGTCGATCGAACGTGCCGAGCACGGCGACGCCAACGACACGCGCGAGATCGTCGCGCGCCTGGCCGAACTGCGCGCGCAGAAGGCGCAAGCTGCTCGGCTACCCGACGTTCGCCGCGTACTACCTCGAAGACCAGATGGCGAAAACGCCCGAGCGCGCGATCAAGCTGATGACCGACATGGCTCCGGCTGCCGTGGCCAAGGCCAAGGGCGAAGCGGCCAAGATGCAGGCCTTGGTCAAGCGCCAGCACGGCAAGTTCGAACTGGCGCCGTGGGACTGGCAGTTCTATTCCGAGCAGGTCAAGCAGGACGAGTTCAAGCTCGACGCAGACGAGGTCAAGCAATACTTCGAACTCGATCGCGTGCTGCAGGACGGCGTGTTCTTCGCCGCGAACAAGCTCTACGGCGTCACGTTCAAGGAGCGCCACGACATCCCGGTCTATCAGACCGACGTACGCGTGTTCGAGATGTTCGACGCCGACGGCACGCCGATGGCGCTGTGGTACGCCGATTATTTCAAGCGTGACAACAAGAACGGCGGTGCGTGGATGAGCACATTCGTCGACCAGTCCGGCCTCAACGGCACGAAGCCGGTCGCTTTCAACGTGTGCAATTTCACCAAGCCGGCGCCGGGCCAGCCGGCGCTGATCAGCCGCGACGATGTGATCACGATGTTCCACGAGTTCGGACACGCGCTGCACGGCATGTTCTCGAAGGTCAAATATCCGTACCTTACCGGCACCGCGGTGCCGCGCGACTTCGTCGAGTTTCCGTCACAGTTCAACGAGCACTGGGCCGACGAGCCGAGCGTGTTCGCGAACTACGCGAAGCACTACAAGACCGGCGCGCCGATGCCGGCGGAACTGATCGCGAAGATCCGCAAGGCCGGCACTTACGGCCAGGGCTTCGCGACGACGGAATACCTCGGCGCTGCGCTGCTCGACCAGGCCTGGCATCTGCTGCCGCCGGACGCGCCGAAGCAGGATGTCGATGCGTTCGAAGCCAAGGCCCTCGCGCGCTATCATGTCGACTACGCGCTCGTGCCGCCGCGCTATCGCTCGAGCTACTTCGCGCACATCTGGGCCAACGGCTATTCGGCCGGCTACTACTCCTACCTGTGGACGGCCGTGCTGCGCGACGATGCGTTCTACTGGTTCAAGGAACACGGTGGCATGACGCGTGAGAACGGCCAGCGCTTCCGCGACATGGTGCTGTCGCGCGGCAACACCGAAGATACCGACGCGGTGTACCGCGCATTTCGCGGCCGAGATCCGAGTGTCGACGCACTGCTCGAGACGCGCGGATTGAAAGCGCCGAAAACGAACAGCAAGACGGGCGGGTGAAACCGTGAGGTCGCGCGCTAACGAGGAGTGAGACGCACGCTGCGCGTCCTCGTGAGGAACTAGCGAACTGCAACGTTTCGGGAGCAGCTGCGAGTCTCTAGCCGCGGTTGCCCCCATCCGCCTTCGGCACCTTCCCCCGCTTCGCAGGGGAAGGAAATGCGCGGGGCATCAGTCTGGAATCCTTCCCCCGCTTGCGGGGGAAGGTGGCGGCAGCCGGAGGGGGCGATCTATGCGACGCCATAGACGTACTGCTGCGTAGAACAGTACAGGTCACTAGGGCGCATGTGACGTCCTCACGAAGCCGCGCAGCGGCAGACCTCACGAGCTTGCGTAGCAAGCGACCTAGCCAGGCCGCAAAGCTGCCGACCTAGCCCATCAATAAGCGTACTCGCGGAAAACCCGATCGATATCCCCATTCCACTCATTGTGGAAAAGTTCCAATTTGCGTTCGGCCGGAGTCTGGTTGGCCTGGGCGAACTCGATCATCGGTTCGAGGAATACCGCTTCGCTGGCGCCGGACTTGTTGAGCCGGTTGCGGCGCGCCAACCCGTGGCCGGCGATCTGCAGCGCGCGCTCGGCCAGGTCGCGCACGGTGCCGTTGCGGAACGGCAGCTTGAGCGCGAGCTTCGGCACGCCGTCGCGCAGCGCATTGCGCTCGGCCATGCTGAAATCCTTGACCAGATCCCAGGCCGCGTCGAGTGCGGTGCTGTCATAGAGCAGGCCGGTCCACAGCGCCGGCAGCGCGCACAGGCGGTTCCACGGACCACCATCGGCTCCGCGCATCTCCAGATACTTCTTCAGCCGCACCTCGGGAAATGCCGTGGTCGTGTGGTCGGCCCAATCCTTCAGCGTCGGCAGTGCACCCGGAAGACCCGGCAGCTTGCCGGCGAGGAAATCACGGAACGACTGCCCGGCCAGGTCGATATAGGTGCCGTCGCGATAACTGAAGTACATCGGCACGTCGAGCAGATAGTCGACCCAGCGCTCGAAGCCGAAGCCTTCGTCGAAGACGAAGTCGAGCATGCCGGTGCGGTCCGGATCGGTGTCGGTCCAGATGTGCGAGCGGTAGCTGAGGTACCCGTTCGGCTTGCCTTCGGTGAACGGCGAATCGGCGAACAGCGCCGTCGCGATCGGCTGCAGCGCGAGCGAGACGCGGAATTTCTTCACCATGTCGGCTTCGTCGGCGAAGTCGAGGTTGACCTGCACCGTGCAGGTGCGCGTCATCATGTCCAGGCCGAGCTGGCCCTTGAGCGGCATGTAACGGCGCATGATCGCGTAGCGGCCCTTCGGCATCCACGGCATCTCCTCGCGCTTCCACTTCGGCTGGAAACCCATGCCGAGGAAGCCGAGCTGCAGTGCGTCGGCGACGGTCTTGACCTCGCGCAGATGCTTCATGACCTCGCAGCACGTATCGTGGAGCGTGTCGACCTGGCCGCCGGACAATTCGAGCTGTCCGGCCGGTTCGAGCGTGATCGAGCCGTCGCCGCGCGTCAGTGCAATGACGTTGCCGTGCTCCTCGACCGGCGCCCAGCCGAATTGCGTCAGGCCGTTGAGCAGCGCGCCGATGCCGCGCGGGCCCTCATAGGTCGGCGGGCGCAGGTCGTCGAGACGAAAGCCGAACTTCTCGTGCTCGGTGCCAATTTTCCACTTTTCCACAGTGCGCGCGCCGGACGCGATGTACTCGACGAGCTGCGCGCGGCTCTCGATCGGTGTTTCCTTGACGGCACTGGGTCCGGACATGGGTCGCTCGCGGTGGGAAGGTCAGACGATGTGGGGTCTTTCGCGCCAATAAAAAAGAGCCGTCGGCTACGCCTCCGGCGCAGGCGGCGCGGCCGCTTTATTGACCAGCAAGTCGTGCAGGATCTTGCGCGCTTCGTCGAGCCCGGTCTTGGCCAGCGATGAAAACAGCTGCGCCGTGGCCGGCCAGCCTTGCGCCTTGCATTCGCGCCGCACCGCGGCGAGCGCGCTGGCGCCCTCGTTGCGCGAGAGCTTGTCGGCCTTGGTCAGCAGCACGTGGCAGTCCAGACCGATATCACGGCAATAGGTCAGCATCTGCACGTCGAAATCCTTCAGCGGATGGCGGCTGTCCATGATCAGCACGACGGCGCGCAACGATTCGCGCTCCTTCATGTAGGCGTCGATCGTGAGCCGCCAGTGCTCGCGCATCTTTTCCGGCACCTTGGCGTACCCGTAGCCCGGCAAGTCGAC
The DNA here is from genome assembly GCA_963766595.1 of uncultured Gammaproteobacteria bacterium. Taxonomy (GTDB): domain Bacteria; phylum Pseudomonadota; class Gammaproteobacteria; order Xanthomonadales; family Rhodanobacteraceae; genus Rudaea. The sequence continues at coordinate 727,872 of CAVYAZ010000016.1, read as the reverse complement.
CAGACGGTGGTCCGCGTCGAGAGCGAACACGACGAAATGCTGCGTGCGCCCCGGCGTCTTCGACGTGCGTGCCAGCCCGGTCTGGTCGCAGATCGCGTTGAGCGCGCTCGACTTGCCGGCGTTGGACCGGCCCGCGAACGCGATCTCGGCGCCGGCGTCGCGCGGCAGCTGGCGCAGTTCGGGTGCGCTCAGGGTGAATTGCGCGTTGCGGAACGGATTGACCTTCATTTGTCGATGGCTTCGTCGTTTGCGGCTTGTCGGTTGACAGGTTTGACCCTGCCCGGGGCGGCTGGGATAATTCGGCGCTTGCGCCGGAGCAGGCAGTTGCCGCCATGCCCGGATAGAACCCCTTGGAGTGCAGTGTATGAGTTTTCGGCTCGTGATGGCTGTGGTTGCTTTGCTGGGCGCTGGATCGTTGTCCGCGCAAGCGCCCGCGGACAAGCCCGCCGAGCCGGTGGCTGCGGCCGCGCCGGCCGAGGCCAGCCCCGCGCACGATGCGGCGACCAAGCCCGGCGACGCCAAGGCCGGCCAGGCCAAGGCGGCAACCTGTGCGGCCTGCCACGGCCTCGATGGCAACCCGGCATCATCGCAATACCCAAAGCTGGCCGGCCAGCACGAGAACTACATCGTCCGCCAGGTCGGCCTGTTCAAGACGCACAAGCGCGAAAACCCGGTCATGATGGGCTTCGTCATGAGCCTGACCGAGCAGGACATGCACGACATCGGCGCCTATTTCGCCAGCAAGTCATCGCTGCCCGGTGTCGCCGACGCAAACCTCGTCGCGCGCGGCGAGCTGCTCTACCGCGGCGGCGATGCCAAGGCCGGCGTGCCCGCGTGCATGGCCTGCCATGGAGCCGGACGGCCGGGGCAATCCCGGCGCCGGCTACCCACAGCTCGGCGGCCAGTACGCCGACTACCTCACGCTCAAGCTCAAGGACTGGCACGACGGCAAAACCTGGGGCGACGACGATCGCGCCAAGATCATGCCGATCATCGCCAAGCCTCTGGCAGACGCCGATATCGCCGCACTGGCAAGCTACCTTGAAGGCCTGCATGCCGCCGAGACCGGCACAGCGACGACGGCCGCGAAATAGTTGACCGTTCCGGGAACCGCGGCAGCGCGGCGCCGGTCTGAACCACTCGATGCCAGACAAAGCTGAGGTAATGCGCGTGCGCCTATTCGCTGTGCTGTTGGGAATGGTTTTTGCCGGTGTCGCCGTAGCGGCTCCGCCTGCGCCAGCCGTGCCGTCGCCGTTCGTCGAAGGCACCGACTATTTCCTGATCGATCCGCCGCAGCGATCGGGCGTCGACGGCAAGGTCGAAGTGACCGAGGCATTCTCCTACGGTTGCCCGGCCTGCAATTTCGCCTACCCGTACCTCGAGAAGATCCGCAAGAACCTCCCGTCCAATGCCGTGATGACCTACGTGCCTGCTTCGTTCAAGCCGAACGAAGACTGGCCGATGTTCCAGCGCGCGTATCTCGCGGCGCAGGCGCTCGGCGTCGCCGACAAGGCGCACACCGCGATGTTCGACGCGATCTGGAAGGACAAGACGCTGGCGATCATGAATCCCGACGGTCGCACGATCAAAAACCCGCTGCCGACGATCGAAGAAGCGGCCCAGTTCTACGCGAAGTTCGGCGTGAAGGCCGAGGACTTCGTCGCCACGGCCAATTCGTTCGCGATCAGCACGAAAATGAAGCAGGCCGATGCGTATATCCGCGCCACCGGCGTAGACGCCACGCCGACGATCATCGTCGCCGGCAAATATCGGCTCAACTATCAGTCCGCCGGCGGCGACTGGGACAAGATGGGCCAGATGATCAACTATCTTGTCCGCAAGGAATCGGTGGAAAACAAATGAGCAGAACCTCCTTGTTCAAGCCAGCCGTGTTCGGGCTGATCTTCGGTCTGCTGGCGACGGCGGCCTGCGCAGCCGATACCACACCGACCGCCGCCCGGCAGTGGGTGGCCGGCAGCGACTATCTCGTGCTCGATCCGCCGCAGCCGACGTCGACCGGCGACAAGATCGAGGTCGTCGAGGTGTTTTCCTACGCCTGCCCGCATTGCGCCCATTTCCAGCCGTACATCGATGAACTCAAGAGCAAGCTGCCGGCCAGCGCGCAATTCGTGCTCCTGCCGGCCGTGTTCAATCAAGCATGGGAACCGTTCGCGCGCGCGTTCTACACGGCGCAGGCCCTGGGCCTGGTCGACAAGACGCATCAGGCGCTGTTCGATGCGCTGCATCGCGATCACCTGCCGCTCGGGTCGATCGACACCCTGGCGAAGTTCTACGCCGGCTACGGCGCCGATGCGGCCACATTCCTGTCGACCGCCAGCTCGTTCGTCATCGAGGCGAAGATGGCGCATGGCGACGAACTGGTTCGTAACTATCACGTCGAGGGCACGCCGACGCTTGATCGTCAACGGCAAGTATCGCGTGGCGATGAACAGCGAGCGCAGCATCGGTCCGGCCGACGCGATCCAGCTGACCCTTTACCTGGTGCAGCAGGAAGCTGCGAAGACCAAGGGCAAAGGCGGAAATTGACACGTAGGGTGGGCCTTTGGCCCACCGACTTTCTTTGCCGCAAACCGAGAGCGGTGGGCCAAGGCCCACCTCGTGATTGTGCTTATCGCGGCGTTCGCTTGCAGGACACGCGCCGCCACCGTAGGCTCGATGGATGACCGCGGCCGCGCGCACCGATCCTGCCGAGACGGCCGCATTGCGGCCGCAACCGCAGTTGCAACTCCTGAGCTGCAACATCCTCGCCGGCGGTAGCGTGGGCCGCTATCGGCATTACGTCACGCAGAGCTGGAAGCAGGTGCTGCCGACCCGCAGCAAGCGCGGCAACCTGGACAAGTTCGCCAAGCTGCTCGCCGACTTCGACATGGTCGGTTTGCAGGAAGCCGATGCCGGCAGCCTGCGATCGGGTTTCGTCAACCAGACCCAGTATCTGGCCGAGGCCGCCGAGTTTCCGTACTGGTCACACCAGCCCAATCGCAAGATTGCGCAATTCGCCGCTTCCAGCAATGGCCTGCTCACGCGCATCAAGCCGAAGGAAGTGCTCGATTACCCGCTGCCGGGACGGATTCCGGGCCGCGGCGCGCTGTGGGTGCGCTTTGCCAGTGGCGATGCGGAACTGGTCGTCGTCGTCGCGCACCTGTCGCTGGGACCGGCCGCGCGCAAACGGCAGTTGGCTTTCATCGCCGAACTCATCGGCAAGCAGCGCCACGCCGTGCTGATGGGCGACCTCAATTGTTCCGCGCACGGTGAGGAGCTCAAGGGGCTGTTCCGCCAGACATCGCTGGCGCCGCCAGCCAGGCAACCGGTCGCGACGTATCCGAGCTGGCAGCCGCGGCGCGCGATCGACCACATCCTGGCGACATCGAGCATCTCGATCGAACGGCTGTGGACGCTGCCGCACCCGGTCTCCGATCACCTGCCGCTGGCAGCGCGCGTGCGGTTGCCGGAGGTGTTCAAGAATTTGCGGTAGTGCGCGTTGGTAGCGCGCCTCTTTTGTGTAGTTGCCCAGCTTTTTTATGTAGCTGCTCAGCGCGGCTTACGGGCAAGAACGCCTAGAAACTGACGTCATTCCCGCGAAAGCGGGAATCCATGGTGCTCTGCTTGACAGAGTAGGAAAACGCCAGGATCAAAATGGATTCCCGCTTTCGCGGGAATGACGACGTTCTGTGTTGCGCGCGCAAACTGCGTGTTTCGGCGTACGCCTGTCCAGGTCGCTCGAAGGTTCCTTTGTTGCACGTGTTGGTGCCATTTAGGCACCCGCCGAAAATGCTCCTGCATTTCCGGCGTACTTTCGTTTTTCGTGTTGGTGACATTTAGGCACCCGCCGGAAAATGCTCCTGCATTTCCGGCGTACACGCCGTCCCTGGCGATAAAAAAAGATGCTTGGCGAAGGCTGCCTCGGCGATCAGCGGAACGTTCAACTCGACATAGAGCTCGTCGATGTTGTAGCTGCCGGACGTCGGCTGCGACGGCACACCGTTGGACTCGCCGGCGACGACGATTGCGTCCGGCTGATAGTTGCCGGACAGGTTGCGATGCTCGTAACCGGTCGCGAAGTCGAGCGAGCCGGCCGGCAGCTGGATCAGGTCGCCGGAAATGTTCGCGGTGACGACGCCGAGCAACTGGTGGCTGGTGTTGTGCTTGTGAGTCAGGATGTACTTGAGCATTTCCGGCGTGATCGTGCCGGGACCGCCGAACAGGTTCAGCGGCACGCAGGCCGGGTCGGCCTGGCACACCGACAGCGGGCCGAGGCCCTTCTGGATGTGGGTCCGGCATCTAGCATCTGTTGTTGCCCCCCGCCATCGGGCGCGTTCTGCTCGGCCTATGGCGTTCACGAAACACTCAAGCCTCGTAGCCGAATCGCTCCAGCATCGGTCGCAGAATCGGCAACACCGGCTCGAACGCCTCGCGATACGCATGCCAGCGGTTCACCGCGTTGCGATTGACGCCCTGCGTGACTTGTACGTAGCTCGGCGTGCTGATGAAGCCCTTGCTGCGCGCGTGTTCCGCGTAGCGCTTCATCGGTTCGGCGTCCTCGATGCGGAGGAAATGGGCAAGCCGCGCGACATGCTCGTCGAAACGCTCGACGACCGACTCGTAGCGCCACTCCAGCACGCGCGGCGCAAACGCCTCGGCATTCGCGAACCATTGCTCGAAGACCTGCACGTAGCCGTGCGCCAGCCGCGGCAGGGTCGAACACAGGGTCGCGAACGAGGGCGAGCGGAACGGCAGGAAGTAGCAGCTCAGCAGCACGTCGCAGGGGTGACGCAGGCATAGGATGATGCGCGCCTCAGGATACAGTCGCATGATCATCGGCAAGGCAAGCATGTTGAGCGGATTCTTGTCGACCAGGCGTTTGACGCCGAGGTCGGGCACCACCTGCGCGACCAGGCCCTCGTAGACTTGGCGCAGCATGCCCGCTTCCTCGGCGGTCAGGTCCGCGAGGGCTGCAGGATACGGCTGGCCGGCGTTTTCCATGCGCTCGAGCAAATCGTAGATGTACGCGCGCTCGTCCATCGAGCTGAAATCCGGATGGGCGTCGAGCATCTGTTCGAGTAGGGTCGTGCCCGAGCGCGGAAAGCCGACCACGAATACCGGGCTTTGCTCGGCACGAGGCGGCGGCAGCGTGCTCCACGCATCACGTTCGCGATGCGAGACGCGCTTCTCGACCATCGGCAGGGACTGGGCGTTCGGGTCTACCAGCTTCGGCGCGACATGGCGCAGCGACTCGAGTTGCTCCGCGTGCGCCAGACGGATGGCGGCCAGGGCTTGCGCAGGACGCTTGAGCTTGTCGAGTGCGGCGGCCAGGCCAAACGCAGCGGCCGCGCGCTGCGCGGGCGAATCGGCGCGGTCGAGCATGGCCTGCCACCACTGCGCCGCGGAGGCGTGGTCGCCGTGGCGCACGCACAGTTGCGCGCGCGCGTGCCAGACATCATGGTGCAACTCGCCATGCGCTTCGGACGACGCGGCAATGGCATCGAAAGGAATCTTCGCGAGCTCCGCATCGGCCTTGTCGAGCTGGTTGCTGCGTTCAAACAGCAGGCAGCGCTGAGCGGCAAGGCGCCAAGCCGCGATCGATGCGGACGGTGCATCGCGCGGCAGAATGGCCTGATCGAGCACGGCGAAGGATCGGGCCTGCTCGCCGCGCGTGGACAGGACGTTGGCCAGCGCCAGTGCTTGGTCCAACGCCTGCGGCGGCCAGGGCGCGGCGCCCTGCAGCATCGCGTCCTCGCCGGGCACGTCGCCGCAGGCATGACACGCGAGCGCGCCTTGCAGGCGCGCGTCGACGTAACCGGGCGCCAGTCGCACCGCTTCGAACTGGCAGGCGCGCGCTTCCTGCCAGTGTTCTTGTTGCGCATGCAGCAAGCCGAGATGATGGTGCAGTTGCGCCTCGTTCGGTGCGAGCGCGATGGCGCGCCGCAATGCGTGTTCGGCCGCATCGAATTCGCCGGCCTGCTGCGCCGTGATGCCGAGGTTGTTCCAGTATTCGGGCACGTCCGGCTTGAGCTGCACCAGTTGTCGCAGCGCCGCGACGGCTTCGCGGTTGCGCCGCAAGGAATGCAGCGCCAATGCGTAGGCAAGCAGGGCGGTTTCGTTGCCGTCGCGCGCACGTGCCGGCAGCCTCTCGACGAGTGCGACGACCTGCGCCATGTCCCCCGACTGGAAAGCCTGCGCGACGCCCGCCGTAATCTGTTCGGTCATGAAAACCACTGTAGTCCATTCGACAAAAAGCGGGGACATGCCCCGCTTTTTGCCTTGCCTGACTCCGATTGCAGCCGGCTGTCAGAATTTCACGGTCACGCGGCCCCAGTAGTAACGGCCCAGTGTGTCGTATGTCGCCGTATCGACGTTGTAGTTCAGGCCGTTCTGGTAAATGATCGGTGGCGTCTTATCCGTGATGTTGTCGATGCCGATGTCGAACGAGGTCTGCCACTCCGGGATGTGGTAACCGACCGTGGCCGCATGGTACGTGACTGAATTCCGCGGCAAGTCACTGGAAACGCCCGGGGGCAGGTTGCCCGGGTCGATGTAGGCATTCAACAGGTCGATGTGGTCGATGTAGCGTGTCTGCCACTGCGCCGACCAGTTGTCGAGATGCCAGTTCACGGTAAACAAAGCACGCCACTTGGCAAGGTTACCGTATTGCTGGGTATAGGTGCCGGCATAGTCTGCGCTGGTTCCGCCCGGGATGCTCACCTTGTAGGTGCTCGTGTAGGCGCTGGCGAAGGCCACCATGAACCTGCCCGGCACGAAGAACTCCGGCAGCTTGTAAGAGAGATTGAAATCGACGCCGCTGGTGCTGAGGCTGCCGAGGTTGACCTCTGAGGTGGTGATGTAATAGATGCTCCCCGGCTCGACGCCCGTGGGGTAGCGCTGGATGAGGCCGCAGTACGGGCTGGAATCGCTACCCGCGCAGTTGTCGAGCACCGTCTGCGCCGCCAATGGCGTGAGCAGGTCTTTCAGCATGATGTGCCAGAAGTCGAGCGAGCCGGACCAGCCTTCTGCCCACGACGGGGAATAAACGAAGCCCCAGTCGAACGATGTGCCATGTTCCGGACGCAGGTTCAGGCCGGCCACCGCGCCGCCTTCGTACAAGCCGGTGATCTGGCCATAACCTGACGGATTCCAGTTCACCGGCACGTACTGGCACAGCCCCTGGTGCGCAGCGAGGTAGCTCGCCGGCTGGTTGAGGCAGGGATCGATGACCGTCGGATTGGTCGCCGTCGGACCGTCGAAGAGTTCATCCGGGTTCGGCGCGCGGAATACCTGCGAGGCGGTGCCGCGCACGAGCAGATCCTCGACCGGCCTCCATTCCATGGCGAGCTTCCAGTTGGTCCTCGCGCCGCTGACGTCGTAGTCGGACGTGCGCACGCCGACATCGAGGTTCAGCACCTTGGCGAACGGCGCGTCCGCCAGCAGTGGGAACAGCGCCTCGGCAAAGAGTTCCTTCACGCTGGTGCTGCCGCTGCCCGGCGAACCACAACCTTCGGCGAGAATGCCGCAGGTGAACGTACTCAGGTCGAGGATCGCGTCGCTGGTAACCCGATAGTCCATTTCCTCCTTGCGGTACAAGGCGCCCGCCGACATTTGCACCGTGCCGGCCGGCATGTCGAACAGTCCACCGGAGGCAGTGAATGACGCTTCCTTGCTGCTGTTCGTCTTGTGGTATTCCGGGTTGTCGGTGATGGTGATCGGCAGGGTTTCCTGGGCGAACGGGTTGCCGCCCGCATCGATCGCCGCCTGAAAACCCGCGATGTTGATCTCGTGGAAGTTGATCTGGTCACGGCTGGAATGACCGTAGTTGACGTTCAGGTCCCAGATCCAGGAGCTGGAGCCGAACACGCCCTTCAGGCCCGTGACGAACTCGACGTTGTTGGTGTCGAACGTGTGCAGGCGTGTGCCGGCGCCGGTCATGCGCAGGCGCAGGGAGCCGATCGGGTCTGTCGGAAGCGTCCCTGGCGGGCAGATCAGCGAACAGAAGGTGATGCCGAACGGGTTGTGCGGATTGTCGGCCGGTATGTACCAGCCATCGCCTGGATTGGTCGGCGCCGGGCCGTCCTGACCGGACGAATGGGTATGGTTGTAGAAGAAGTCGCCGTAGTAGGTCAGCGTGTCGGTGAGCTTGTAATTGCCGACCACGAAGCCGTTCATGCGCTCCTGTGCGGTCTGGATGTAGTTGAACGCGTTGTAGTTGAATGCGTCGCTCGAACCGTGGTAGCAGTGGTAGTCGCTGAGTTGGGATCCGTCGCCCGAGTTTCTGATGACTCTGTTCGCGCTGCCGCAGCCGTATGGAGGCAGCAGCGGGCTGCCCGCGGGCAGCACGACGGTGCCCTGCGGAGTCTGGCTCGATCCCTGTCGGGACGGTCCGGAAGCGTACAGGTAGTACTGGTAGCTCGAGTAGTCGCGTGCGGTGGCGAGGACCGGGTTGTACTTGTTGTAGTTCAGGCCGCCAACAACATTGCCGCGCTCACCGGTGTCACCGACGGTAAGCGAAATGCCGTGGCGGTGGCCGTCGCTCTGACCGGAGATGCCTTCGTCGGCACTCACCTCGAGGCCTTTGAAATCCTTCCGGAATATGAAGTTGGCCACGCCACCGATCGCGTCCGAGCCGTAGGCCGTCGTGGCGCCCTGGGGGAGCACCTCGACGCGATCGATCATGTTCTGGGCCAGCATGTTCATGTCGGGGTTGGCCAGGCGATGGCCGTCGACGAGCATCAGCGTGCGGTTTTGGCCCATGCCGCGCAACGAGATGCGCGAAGCGCCGTCACCGCCTTCCAGCGTCGGACTGGCGACGCCGCCGCCGTTGCTGTTGTTCTGCGGGTTGGTCGCATAGCCGGAGAAGCTCGGCAGAGCCTGTATCACGCTGCCGAGGGTTGGATTGCCGTTGTTTTCCAGCGTTTGGCGGTCGAGCGTCACCACCGGGTTGGCGGTTTCGGTATCCACGCGGCGGAGCAGCGAGCCGGTGACGACGATCGTCTCGAGCGATTGGTTCTTCTGGTCGGGGTTGCTGTCGCCAGGCTGCGCCTGTGCCGTGCCCTCGGCGGCACCGGCGCTGAACGCACTCGATGCGAGTCCGACCGACAGGGCCACCCGCACGGCCAAAGACAAGGAATTTCGTTTGCTATGCATGATCACTCCCAATAATAGTGGTGGCACCAGTAGCGACAAGCGATCCTCGACGGAATCGCAACTGAAGTTCACGGTTGGCGACGAGCGGTACGCCGAGCGCAATACTCCAGCTGAGAGAGAGGATCATCGTGAAACCTTGAAATGGCGGAATTTTCTGAGGTCCGGGAAACGAGACGGATGCCTGCGGCGCCCTTGCGATCGTTGCCTGAACGGCTAGCGTAAATAATTTGTAAAACCTGTGTTACGAAGATTACATAAAGGCCGGGCGTTTGGCCATATCCATCCCTCGATGCCTCGGGGCGCCCGCAACGGCGCTGGCATCGGTTACACTATGGATGGCCTTCTCGCGTTCATCGTGATGTCCATCCGCTTGTTTCTCCTGATGATTTTGGCCGCCACCCTGATGGCTGGCCGGGTCGCTGCCGCGACCGTGCCGAACCCTACCGAACTGACCCACCAGCGCGAGCAATTTCCGTTGGTCCTCGAAACCGCCCGGCATGGACCGGACGACAGCTGGCGAAAACTCGCTGACGGTCTTGAAGACTATCCGCTGTTTCCGTACCTCGAGCTGGCCTCGTTGCAGCGCCGCATGGCGCAGCTCAAGCGGGCTGAGGTGGACAAATTCCTCGCTGCCTGGCCCGGCAGCCTGCCGGCACAAATGCTGCGCGATGCGTTCCTGCTCGAACTGGCGAAACGGTCGGAGTGGAAAGACTTTCTCGCTCTGGCGCCCGAAGCGCCGCGCAGCAAGGCGATCCAGTGCTACGCCTTGGACGCTCGCGTCGCGCTGGGTCAAGCGGTCGATTTCAAGCGCGACGTCGAGCCGCTATGGCTGTCGGCATCGGCGTTGCCGTCGGCTTGCGATGGCGTCGTACGTTCGTCGAAGGACCGCGGCAAGCTGACTGCCGAGCTGATCTGGAATCGCATCGACCTGGCCGCGCGCGCCGGCAACGGCGCCGTCGTGGCCACGCTCGCGCCGATGCTCGAAGGGGCCGAACGCAGCGCTGCCGAACGCATCGCCCAAGCGGTGCAGGAACCTTCGAAAGTCCTGACCGAAGCTGCGACGTGGACCGATGCGCCACGGACGCGCGCCGCCGTTGCTGTCGCGTTCGAGCGTCTGGCGCGTCGTGACAGCGAAGCTGCCGAAACCTTCTGGGCCAGTCTGGAATCGCGTTTCCGTTTCGATCCCGAGCAGCGCGGCCGCATCCTGCGTGCGCTCGCCCTGTATCGAGCGACTAGCTACTCGCCCGATGCATTGGCGCGGCTCGATGCACTGCCGGCCGACCTTGCCGACGACAACACACGCGAGTGGCGCGTGCGCGTTGCGCTGTCGACGCGCGACTTCGCCAAGACGCTCACGGCGCTCGATGCGCTATCGCCGACGCAGCAGGCCGATCCGCGCTGGCGCTATCTGCGCGCGCGCATGCTGACCAAGCTCGACCGCGGCGACGAGGCCGGCGCGGCATTCTCGACGCTCGCGCGCGAGGCTAATTTCCACGGCTTTCTTGCCGCCGACTGGCTCAAGCAGCCCTACTCGATCTGTCCGATCGAGCTCGCCGACGATCCGGCGCAGACCGAAGCGATGCGTCGCCAGGCGGATCTCGCGCGCGCGTTCGAGTGGTTCGCGCTCGACCGCCTCGCCGAAGCGCGGCGCGAATGGGACTTTGCCCTGCCGTCGCTGACGCCGGTACAGCGCCGCATCGCCGCCGAAATCGCCAGCAGCCTCGGCTGGTACGACCGCGCGGTGTATACACTTGGACAAGGCGACGATTTGCGCCTGTACGAGTTGCGCTTCCCGTTGGCGCGCCGCGATCGGATCATCCGCGCCGCGCGCGCAGCCGACATCGATCCATCGTGGGCCTACGCGATCATCCGCGCTGAAAGCGCCTGGACCACCGACGCGCACTCGACCGCGGACGCCTGGGGCCTGATGCAGTTGCTGCCCGGCACCGCCTCGCAACTGGCCAAATCGATCAAGCTGCGTTACGGCGGCGCGCGCGACCTGCTCGATCCGGACACTAACATCACGCTCGGCACGCGTTACCTCGGCAACATGGCGACGCGTTACGACGGCAGTCCGTGGCTGGCCAGCGCGGCATACAACGCCGGTGTCGATCCGGTTGGGCGCTGGCTCAGCGCTCGCGATACGCTCGAGCCCGACTTCTTCGTCGAGACGATTCCGTACAAGGAAACGCGCGAGTACGTTTCGCGCGTGCTCGCCTTCAGCGTCATCTACGACTGGCGCCTGCACGGCAGCGCGGCATCACTGTCTTCGAAGCTGCCACGCATCGGCCAGGCCTATTCGCCGCCGGCCGACGATGCCGTGCGAAAGGCCGTCGTGTGCGCGCCGGCCGCAAGTCAAACCCCGAGGGCGGCAACGCCGGTTCCCGCGCCGGCAGCCAAGCCCGGCGGGGAGAGTTCGCACGAGTAGTCGTCGCACGTCAGACAGAAACCGCGGATCCAGATCAAGACGAGACTTCGGATACGGATTGCGCGGATGAACGCGGATAAATGCAAGTATTGGTGCCGATTCGTACCGTGAATTACCAACCGCCCTACTAGGAAACTGCTCTATCCCGGAAATGCGCCCCTCACCCTTGCCCTCTCCCGCGAGGGGAGAGGGGGAGTGATCGTCGCGCTGCGCGCGACAGCGTTACTTGTATAAGATCGGCGCATGAAAACCTTTCTCGTCGGTGGTGCGGTGCGCGATCGGCTGCTCGGCCTGAGCGTGCGCGATCGCGATTTCGTCGTCGTCGGCGGCCGTCCGCAGGACCTTCTCGACCTGGGCTACAAACCGGTCGGCAAGGACTTTCCGGTGTTCCTGCACCCGCAGACCGGCGAGGAATACGCGCTCGCGCGCACCGAACGCAAGACCGGCAGCGGCTACCATGGCTTCGCGTTCGATACGGCCGCCGGCGTGACGCTCGAAGACGATCTGCGCCGGCGCGACCTGACGATCAATGCGATCGCCGAAGACGAAAGCGGCGCGCTGATCGATCCGTTCGGCGGGGCTGCCGACCTGCGCGATCGCATCCTGCGCCATGTCTCGCCGGCGTTCGCCGAGGATCCGGTGCGCGTGCTGCGCGTCGCGCGCTTTGCCGCGCGCTTCGCCACGCGCGGTTTTCGCATCGCCGATGAAACGCTGGCGCTGATGCGCCAGATCGTTCAGGCCGGCGAAGTCGACCACCTGCAGGCCGAGCGGGTCTGGACGGAAACGCAGAAGGCTCTGGGCGAACCGAAACCGAGCGCTTTCGTGCAGGCATTGCGCGAGTGCGGCGCGCTGAAGGTGCTGTTCCCCGAGGTCGATGCCTTGTTCGGCGTTCCGCAGCGCGCCGAATATCACCCCGAGATCGACACCGGCATCCACACCGGCATGGTGCTCGACATGGCCGCGCGGCTTGCTCCCGGCGATGCGCTGATCGGCTGGTGCGCGCTGACCCACGACCTGGGCAAGGCGTTGACGCCGGCCGACAAGCTGCCGGGGCATCCGGCGCACGAACATGCCGGCGTCGCGCCGGTTGCCGCATTGTGCACAAGGCTAAAAGTACCCAACGAGTACGCGGCACTCGCCCAATTGGTCTGCCGCCTGCACCTGCTCGCGCATACCGTGTTCCAGTTGCGCCCGGCCACCGTGCTCGGGCTGTTCGAGCAGCTCGATGCGTTTCGCAAGGGCGAGCGGCTCGAGCAGTTCCTGCTTGCCTGCGAGGCCGACAAGCGCGGCCGGCTGGGGCTCGAAGAATCGGATTATCCGCAGGCGCAGTTCCTGCGCACGGCATTTGCCGCGGCGAAGCAGGTCGGCGCTCAGGCGTTCATCGACGAGGGGCTGAGCGGCCCGGCCGTCGGCGAGGCGATCCGCGATGCCCGTGTGCAGGCAATTGCCGCGGTATCGCCGGAGCGCAGCGGCAGCTAGGGCCCACGCATAGGGAACCTCTGAATGAGCCGTCATCCCCGCGAAAGCGGGGATCCATCTTGATTCTTACTCAATGAGTGAAGAGCAAATGGATTCCCGCTTTCGCGGGAATGACGACAGTGTTTGAACTTTTCAGACCTTCGCTAGGGCGTGCAGGCAGCGAAGGCGTTGGCGAAGATCAGATCCGGGTTTGCCAGGACACTGAAGCTCGTGCTGCTGGCGCCGAGGCCGATCGATGCCTGTGCGGTCAGCTGGCGGCTGCTGCCGGGTGTGTAGAAGCGCAGATTCGGAAACTGCGCCACGCCGGCGCTGACCGTCACGACTCCCAGGACGGGGCTGCCGCAGACATTCGTGGCCAGCGTGATCTGCGTCGTGCCGTCATTTGTCACGATATTGCCTACCGGGTCCTCGATGCTGACCGCGACGCCGAAGGCCACGCCGGCGAGCGCATTGATCGGCTGGGTCGTGAACACGATGCTCGCTGCCGCTCCGGGTGCAATCGTGAACGCGTTGCTGGTCGCCGCGATCAGGGCGCCGTCGGTCGCCGTCAGCGAATAGCTGCCGGCCTTGGCGACGGACAAACCGGAGAACGTGGTGACACCGTTCGACGCTGCGACCGATTTGGTGCCGTTCAACGTCGCGCCGTTCGCGCTGGTCAACGCCACACTGACCTGCGAAGTGTTGCCGGTCACGGTGTTGCCGGCCGCATCCTGGACCGTGACGACCGTGCCGAAACTTGCGCCCGATGCCGTGCTTGCCGGCGGCTGCGACGTGAATGCAACTTTTGCCGCGGCGCCATGGGAAATCGTGATCGAGCCGCTGACCGCCGTGGTCAGCGCGCCGTCGCTCGCCGTCAGCGTATACGTGCCGGCCTTGTCGATCGACAGACCGCCGAACGTGGCCACGCCGGCCGACGCGGCCTTCGTCGTCGTGCCGCCCAGGGTTGCGCCGGCTGGCGTCGTCAACACCAGCGTCACGCTCGAACTGTTGCCGACGACGGTGTTGCCGGCGGCGTCCTGCACGGTCACGCCCACGCCGAAAGTCGCACCGGACTGCGCCGCCGACGGCGGCTGGGTCGTGAACGCGAGCTTGGCCGGCGCGCTGCTGACGACATTGAATGCCGCGCTCGTGTCGCTGGTCAGGGTTCCGTCGGTGGCGGTCAAGGTGTAGCCCGTGCCCGCGTTGCTGACCGTGATGTTGTTGAACGTGGCCACGCCGTTGACGGCATTGCGAGTCAGCGTGCCGCCGAGCGTTGCGCCGGTCGGATTGTTCGCGAACTTCAGCGTGATCGCCGTCGTGTTGCCGGGAACGACCTTGCCGCTGGCATTTTCCACGCTGACGACGATCGACGCGAGCGCGCCGCCGGTAGTGCCGTTCGCCGGCTCGGTCGTGAATTGGACTTGCGTCGCCAGCGGCCAGTTCGCGACCAGATTGGCCGCGTTGAGCGTGCCGATTCCGGTCGCGAAGTCCCAACCGCCGGTCGCTCGGAACGCGGGCAGATAGGAGCCGCTCGAAGTCGACAGCACCCCGTTCGTGCCGGACGGGCGATAGCAGCCGGGCGAGGCGGTCGCACAATTGACGTCGATGTCGCCCTGCGTTACGTCGTAGAACGTGCAGGAACTGCCGACCGTGTTGCCGTTACTCGAGTTGCAGGTGGAGTTGCCGCTCGCGCCATACTCGGCGGCGGCGAGCGCGTAGTACGCCGGATTCGGATTGCCAAGGCTGGCGCCGTTCTTCTGATTGACCAGCGCCTGGATGCCGGCCAGGATCGGCGCGGAGAACGAGGTTCCGCCGGCGCCCGACCAGGTGCTCGGCGCGCCGATGCACGGCGTGCCGTCCGCCTGGTTGCCGTTGGCCGGGTCCGGGCGCGGATCGGAGAAGCAATACACGTAATAGTGGTTCCACCTGCCGTTGGCGGCGAACAGCGACACGTCCGGCAGGTCGCGCACGCCATCGGCGGGATTGCCGAACAGGCCCGACTGCCAGCTCGGCTTGGCGGTGCCCGTGCAGCTGCCGCCGACGACGCCGCTTGTGGCAGGCGTGCCGCTGGAACAACCACTCGGTCCGCCGCCGGCCGAAACCACGGTCAGGAGGTTCGCGCCGCTGGCGCTGTTGCAGAAACCGCTGGTGCCGTAGGTCTGCGCAAAGCCATTGAAGGAGGCGAGGAGCTGGCTCGCGCACGAATCGTTCCACGGGATCTCGTTGATGTAAGACTTCGCCGAACCATAGGTCGCGCTGTTCGTGTTGCTCCAGTATGTGCTCGTCGTGTGCGCGAACGCATCGCCGAAATCGGTGCCGCCAACGGCGACGTTGTACGGCGTGGACGCCAGGCCATTGACGCCGATGCCATGCGTCGCCTGGCTGGCTCCGGCATCGCATCCGGCCGCGCCTTCGTCGCCGGTCGAAACGAACACGGAAATCCCCTTGGTGACCGCCTGTTGGTAGATCGAGGAGTAGAACGCGTTCTCGGTGCCGAGCACCGCTTCGCACTGGCCGTAGCTAATGCTCATGATTGCCGGCGGGGTTGCGTTGGCGTTGACCAGATTGGCGATCGCTATGTGCAGGGTTGGGCACGACACGAGTTGCAGCGTCGCGCCCGGCGCCGCCGCCGCGGCCCATTCGACATCGAGCGTGGCTTCGGCATCGCGGCCGATCACGGCGCCGGGGTCGGTGCAGCCCGTACCGGGGTGAGTCTGGGTGAAAGTCGAGGTGCCCAAGCCAAACGTCGAGCGGAACGTACTGATGTCCGCGGTCGAATAGACGTCGGTATCCTCGATCAGCGCGATCGTGATGCCCTGCCCCTTCTGGCCGGCGGTGAGCAGCGGCGCGAGGTTGTAGATCGTCGCGAGGTCGGCGGGCACGACGGCGAGAGCGCCGCCGCTGATCGTATAGTCAGGCACCGCCTTGGGACGCAACTGCGGCCGCGGCCGGAAATCGTGCAATGCGACGATGCCGGCGACCGCGTCGGCCAGCGCCGCGGGGATGCGCGGATTGCCGACATTGGCGTAATGCATCTGGCCATCGACGTCGAGATAATGGATGTCGGCGCCGAGCGCCTTGCGCAGGAGGCCAGCCGTTCCGGAGAACGCAATCGTCATGCCGCTTTCGTAGACGCGGTCGACGGTGAATCCTTCGACTTGCAGCCATGCCGCTATCGTGTCGAGATCCGGCTGCGCCGGACCATACATTGCACCGAACTGCTCCGCACTGAGCCAGTTGTGGTAGTTCAGCGATGATGGATCCTGCTGCTGTTCGATCAACGCAGCCAGCGCCACCTCGCGGTCGATCGGCCGCCGCAGCAGCAACAGCAGGTGAGCTCAGCGGAAAATCAGCGGGAACCGGACCGCGGTCGTAGCGCGCATTCGCCGCCTCCGGCCGGACATTGCCGGCAAGTTCGACGGTGCGCGCCGGATCGATTCCTTGCGTGATCAAGCGCGCCGCCGGCGGCGAGGCCGGTGACGCCACGGCAGCGGAGACCGACAGGACAAAAAGGATGAACAGCCCGGACAGACCGGCAACACAGCGGATCATGAGTGAACTGTACCCCACGCCAGGCCGCCGGTTCAGAGGGAAATTTTAACGACCGCGCGGCCGACGAAGCGTGCGGTTCGCCCGGCCGACCGACGTTGCAGCCGGCGCGGGAACCCAGGCGCCGACGCGTGCAGTCAGAGTCGGCAGCCTTCGAACCCATCGGCAAACACCAGGCCGGGGTTGGCCTGCACGACGAACGTACCACTAGTCGCCGTCAGGGCGAGTGTCTTCGCCGTGACCTGCAGCGTCGACGGATCGGTGACGGTGTAGAAATGCAGCGTCGTGTCGAGCGTCGCCACGCCATGCACCATGATCGCGCTGCCTAGGCTGATCGGACCGCCACAAGCCGTGATCGTGAAGTCGACGACGCTGGCGTTGTCCTCGATCGTCGCGCCCAGCGGATTCTCCTCGGTGACCGCGATCGTCGCGAGCACGCCACCGGCAGTCACTGCGCTGGGTTGCGTCGTGAAGACCAGCGTCGGCGTGCCCGGTGCAAGCGGGAACGTTTGCTGCGCCTGTGGGGCCGCGTTGTAGCTTCCGTCGCCGGCCTGGTTCGCGTTGATCTTGCACGATCCGGCGCCGATGAACGACACATGCGATCCGCTGCTGCTGCCGTCGATCGTGCACACCGAACTCGAGCTCGCGTCGATCGAAAGCACGACCGCCAGGCCCGAACTCGCCGATGCCGTTACCGTGTAATCCGGGTCACCCAGCGTCGCGCCGACCGGCGCCGTCGAAGTGAACCCGATCGTCTGGCTGGCCTTTCCGACCGCAAACGACTGCTGCTTTTGCGGCGCGGCGTTGTAGCTGAAATTGCCGGCCTGGTTTGCGTTGATCGTGCAGGCGCCGACACCGATGAATGAAACCTGCGAGCCGCTGCCGTTGATCGCGCATACCGACGTGGCGCTTGCATCGATCGTCAGCTTGACCGGCAGACCGGAGGTCGCCGTCGCACTCACGTTGTACGTGCCGCCGAACGTCGCGGTGCCTGGAGCGGAAGAAGTGAAGGTAATTGTCTGGTTTTGTCTGTCGGCGCCACAGCTGTCGAACTTGAACGAAGCGATACGCGTGCTCCAGTTGAACGTGCCGGTGGTCTTGAGGTATTCGCTCGTGTACCAGAACGTGCAATCGTCGACCGGATCGATCGTCATCGCGCTGTAGTCGCCCCAGCGATCGAGCGCCTTTTGTGCGTACTGCGAGCCGCCGCCTTCGATGATCGACGTCTCGGCCTGCATCGTGCTGACCGGATCGCCGACGAGGCGGCCGGTGTAGCGGATCGCCGGGAACATCGTGCTGCTCGATACGCTGTAACCGAGCGCCATGTTGCCCTGCCCGTCCATCGCGACCGAGCCCATCCAGCGATAGCTCGTGTCGGGCGAAAACGTCGACTGCTGGAACACGACCGGCGTCGCGCCGGGGCTGCGCAATTCGTACCAGCGCACGCCGGTGTACGGATTCTTGCTCGCGGTGCCGACTTGGACCGAGTGGTTCACGACCAGCGACTCGTGATCGCCGAAGTTGCGGTAGGCCGCGCGGAACATCAGGCGGTCGGCGAGCGAGTCGAGCGGCTGGCGCGTCCCGGACTGCGGAATACACACGCCGCTGCTGGTGTTGCTGCACCCTGGCGTGAACGCAGCGACCGAAATGCTGCCCGGTCCGGTCAGCGTCGTATTCGCAGTGTTGCCCCAGTCGACGTGGAACTTCCACAGGTTCAGCGAGTTCGAGCCGAAGTTCAGCATGTAGTTCGGCGCGCCGGCCGGCGGTGGCGTCGACCCATCGAGATCGGAAGGCAGCACGCCGCCGAAACTGCTCGCCAACTGGAAGCATTGCTGGGTCGCGGCACCGCCGGACAGCATCGCGGTGCGATCGTACGCGCACAGCTTCGAGCCGACGAACGCATTGCCGTTGAACATGTTGAATGTTTCGTAATACCCGTCCGGCCACACGCCCATCTTTGGGTAGTCGGGAAAGACACTGCCGTAAGAGAACGCATAGCGGTTGTAAGCGCCGGTCGCATCGGAGGTCTGCGACACGGCGACGCACTGGAAATACGGCGTCGAAGACACGGCGAATTGCGAGATGATCCAGCGGTCGGCTGCCTTGTCGTAGACGACGACGGCATCGCCGTCGTTGTCGGCCTCGCAAGCGCCGCCGAAACCGACCCACGGCGTGTTCGTCGGCACCGGGCCGTAGACGACGTTCTTGGTCGCCTTGTCGAACACCGCCAGACCGGAGTTGACGATCTGCAGGTACTGCGTCGCGCCGACCGCGCCAACCGTGTCCGGCGGCGCCCACTGGACGGTGAACGATCCATTCGGGCCGCTGAAGCCCTGGCCGACACCGTCCACTCCGGTCTGTATCGTCGGCGCCATCCGGCCACGCGCCGCGGCGCCCTGTACGGCGCCATCGGTCTGGCCCGGCGGGATATTCGGCAACGGGATCATGTGCTCGGCGCGGAAATGCCAGCGGTCGTAGCCGTCTTTTTGCGGCACGACATTGCGCAACGAGGGCAGCACGTCCTGACGCACGGCCGATGTAACTTCCGCGTGCCCGTTTTCCTGCGCAAGCGCGGGCATGGCCGCGGCGGCGGCCAATGCGGCGCCGATAATGAGCAATGATTTCATTGAGGCCAACCCTGTTTTCGCGTTCGCGATTGCGAGGCCGCGCATTCTAGCGGCTTCGGCCCGGCCAAAGTGTGTGGCAACGTGTAAATGAGCGCCTTGCGACCCGCGCGACCGTCCGTTCGTCGCCTGGCTCATGTCTGGCCCATGGCAGGCCGCTAGCGCACGCGACGAAACCGCAGCACCCGAAACCGTTCGCCCATCTCGCCCGGCAACGTCAGGCGTTTGACCTCCTGCGCGAGGCGGTACTTCGCCGCCTCGTCCGGCGCCAACGCGTAGGCTTCGCCAAACACGCCATCGAGGCCATTGCTGATCAGGAACTCGGCCTGCGTCATGTTTCCGTCAGGTTCGAAACCGGCCGCGATCGCCGCATCGGTCAGCGCGTCGAAGTCTACCCAGGCCGTGATGTCCTGCAGGCCCGGCCAGAGCAGCGGATCATCGTGCGCGCGATGGCGGTAGTGGCAGCGCAACGTGCCCCCGCTGCGCTGCGGCGCGTAGTAGTCGTCGCGCGCGTAGCCGTAGTCGATGAACCAGGCTGCGCCGCGGTCGAGCGAACGCGTGACTTCGGCAAACCACGCTGCGAGCTGCGCGCAGACCTCGGACCGATATGGTCGCGGCAGGCTCTCGACGCGCGCGCCGAGGGCGCCGTGCACCGCTCGCACGAGGCCGGCATCGGCCGGAACCTCGCACTCGACCAGATGCCCGTCGCTGTCGACGCCGACCGCGCGCGCATGGAGTCCGTCCTGGCGCAGCGCGAACAGCCTGACCGGCAACGCATCGGCGACCTCGTTCGCGACAAGCACGCCGCGCCACGGCTGCGCCGGCGGCGCATCGAGCCATTCGGTCAACTTTTCCAGATGTGGACAACGTCGCAGCAGCAGCGCACGCTGGCGTTCGCGCAGATCCGCGCTGCGTTCGAGCAGGCGGTAGCGGCCCGGCAGCGCATTCAGGCGTTCGAGCTCGAGCAGCAGTTCGGCCGCCAGCGCGCCGCTGCCGGGGCCGAGTTCGAGGACGTCGCCCCGGGTTTCGCGCAAACTTGGCGCGAGCGCGCGCGCCAGGCAGCGCGCGAATACGAAGCCGAGCTCCGGCGCGGTGATGAAGTCGCCGTCCGCTCCGAACTTCGCCGCGCCGGCGCTGTAGTAGCCGAGTCCCGGCGCATACAGCGCCAGTTCCATGTAGCGGGCAAAGTCGAGCGCGCCGCCGGCGCCGGCGATCTCGCCGCGGATCAGCGCAACCAGCCGCTCGCTGTGAGCGCGCGCATCGGCGTCGGGTTCGGGCAAATCGGCGTGCATGCGCGGTACTATCGGCGGGTCTGACGCAATCCTAATCCAATCCGCGCCACCGATCGCAAGCCAACGCCATGCCGCAAGCCGTGCCGTCACGTCCCGTTGCCCTGATTACCGGCGCCGCCAGGCGTGTCGGCGCGACGATCGCGCGCACGCTGCACGCGGCCGGCTACGATCTTGCGTTGCACTACCGCCACTCGCTTGCCGACGTGCAGGCGCTGTGCGCCGACCTCGACGCGGCGCGCGCCGGCAGCGCGCTGCCGATCGCGGCCGAGCTGGCCGACGTCGACGCGCTGCCCGGCATTGTGGAAAAGTGTATTTCTCGCTTCGGCCGGCTCGATGCGCTGGTCAACAACGCATCCACGTTCTTTCCGACGCCGATCGGCGAAGTCACCGCGACGCAGTGGGACGACCTGTTCGCGAGCAACGCGCGCGCACCGCTGTTCCTGGCGCAGGCCGCGGCACCGCACCTGCGCGCGGCCCACGGCGCGATCGTCAACATCGTGGACATCTACGCGCAGCGGCCCTTGCCCGAACATCCGGTGTACAGCATGGCCAAAGCGGCGCTGGCGATGATGACTCTTGCGCTGGCGAAGGAACTGGCCCCCGAGGTGCGCGTCAACGGCGTGGCGCCGGGCGCGGTGCTCTGGCCCGAAGGCGGAAAATCCTACGCGGACCAGGCCGATCTGATCGCCCGCACGCCGTTGAAACGCGCCGGCGCGCCCGACGACGTCGCGCGCGCCGTGCTGTTCCTGCTGCGCGACGCCACGTTCACGACCGGGCAGATCCTCGCCGTGGACGGCGGCCGCTCGCTTTCGACCTGATCCCTTACGCGTCGAGGTCGACCGACTTCCCGGGGGAGCCGACGGCCGAGCCCGATGCCCAAAGTTCGCCGATCGTTTGGCGCAGGGCCGGATGGATCGCATCCGGCGCAATGTCCGAGAGCGGTTGCAGCACGAAGGTCTGCGTCAGTTCGGCTCTGGGCACCTCGAGATTCTGCGCGCCCCTGATCACCTGATCGCCGTACAGAACGATATCGATGTCGAGCGTACGGCTCGAATAGCGCGGCACGTCGCGGCGACGGCCGTGACGGTCCTCGAGCGCGTGCAGCCAGTCATTCAACGTGACCGCGTCGAGATCGGTATCGATGCCGACGGCAAGATTGAAGAATTCCGGACCGGCGAATCCGACCGCCGGGAAGCGATAGGCTGGCGAAACGACGATGCGGCCAAACCTCGCGCGCAACTCGCAGATCGCGGCCTGCAGGTTCTTCGTGGGCTCGATGTTCGAACCGAGGCTCAGGTAAACGCGCGTCATTGCGCCGGTTTCGTGCCGCGTTCGATCGTGACACCGACCGCTTTGGAGCCGCGCACGGCGCCCGGCTTGGACAGCTTCAGCCGCAGCCAGCCCACGTTGAACTCGTCGCGCACGATTTCCGCGCAGCGTTCGGCCAGGGTTTCGACGAGTTGAAAACTGGAACTTTCCACAAACGCAATCAGGCGCTTGCTGACCGCCTTGTAGTTCAGCGTGTCCTCGATCCGATCGCTCGCCGCCGGCTTGCGGTTGTCGAACGCCATTTCCAGATCGAGCGCGACGACCTGGCGAATCTTGCGCTCCCAGTCATAGATGCCGATGACGGTTTCGATGCGCAGATCTTCGATGAAGACGAGGTCCATGGGAGCAGGGGCGAGGGACTAGGGGCTAGGGGCTAGGGGCTAGGGGCTAGGGGCTAGGGACTAGGGACTAGGGACTAGGATAGGGACGAGGGATGAGGGATGAGGGATGAGGGATGAGCATAATAGTGTCGTCATTCCCGCGAAAGCGGGGCTTTCAACAGCGGAGCGGGTCATCCATTTTGACTTTCGCGCGCTGTAGCCATCAGATCAAGATGGATTCCCGCTTGCGCGGGAATGACGGCAAAAATGAATCATCCCAGCGCCGACAGACTCTCCAGGTCCCAGCGCGGCTGCACGCGGATCGAGGCGTCGTCGTGCAATCCAGCCTGCAAGCGCAGCGCGCCGGCCAGCGCGATCATCGCGCCGTTGTCGGTGCAGAACTCCAGGCGCGGAAAGTAAACCTTGAAGCCGTCCTTGTCCGCAGCTTCCGCGAGGCGCTTGCGCAGCGTGCGATTCGCGCCGACGCCGCCGGCGATGACCAAGCGCCGGCTGCCGGTCTGCTCGAGAGCGCGACGGCACTTGATGACGAGCGTGTCGACGATCGCGTCCTCGAATGCGCGCGCGACGTCGGCTTTTGCGGCCGGATCCTCGGCGTGTTTCTGGTAGGCGAGCAGCACCTGGGTCTTCAATCCGCTGAAGCTGAAGTCCAGTCCAGGGCGATCGGTCATCGGCCGGGAGAACCTGAACCGCCCCGGCGTGCCCGATTCGGCCAGTTTTGCCAGCGCCGGACCGCCCGGGTAGCCCAGGTCCATGAGTTTGGCGGTCTTGTCGAACGCCTCGCCAGCGGCGTCGTCGAGCGTGTCCCCGAGCAGCCGGTAGCGGCCGATCGCAGCGACCTCGACCAGCATTGAATGCCCACCCGAGACCAGCAGCGCGACAAACGGCGGCTGCGGCGGATCCGGCTCGAGCAACGGGGCCAGCAGGTGGCCTTCCATGTGGTGCACGCCGATTGCCGGCACGTCGAGCGCCCAGGCCAGCGCGCGCGCGCACGAGGCGCCTACCAGGAGGGCCCCGACGAGTCCGGGGCCGGCCGTGTAGGCCACACCGCCGAGGTCGCGCGTGCTCATGCCGGCTTGCGCCAGAGTCGCCCGGATCAGCGGCAGCAGCTTGCGGACGTGGTCGCGCGAGGCCAGTTCCGGCACCACCCCGCCGTACTCGGCGTGCATGGCAATCTGGCTGTAAAGGGCGTGCGCCAGCAGCCCCCGGGCCACGGAAAATACCGCAACGCCGGTTTCGTCGCAGGAGGTTTCTATGCCCAGAACAGGTCCGGGCTTTGCAATCGACTGGTTTTGCACGGTAAAATATGCGGCTCGCCCGGATGTCGGGCCAGAGTTTATCAGTGGAGTACCAATGCCCAACGTTAAAGTTCGCGAGAACGAGCCTTTCGAGTTCGCTCTGCGCCGCTTCAAACGCACTTGCGAGAAGGCCGGAATCCTGGCCGAAACGCGCAAGCGCGAGTTTTACGAGAAGCCGACGCAGGAGCGCAAGCGCAAGGCCGCCGCCGCGGTGAAGCGCCATCTGCGCCGCGTCTCCCGCGATGTGACCAAGCGCCAGCGGTTGTATTGATCCGCGCGCCGGTCGGCGCAAGCTGACCGTCTCTCTTCAAATTTTTCGGCCGGCGTAGCGCAAGCGACGCTGGCCGTTTGTGTTTCTTGAGGGCTGAGAGCTGAGGGCTGAGGGCTGAAGATCAAGAGCAGCGCGCTCCTTGCTTCGTCAGCCCCCAGCCCTCAGCCCTCAGCCCAGAACTCCTGGAGCCCGCCATGTCCCTCAAAGTCCAACTCACCGACGACATGAAGACCGCGATGAAGAGCGGCGACAAGGAGCGCCTCGGCGTGATCCGGCTTATCAACGCCGCGATCAAGCAGCGCGAGGTCGACGAGCGCATCCAGCTCGACGACACCCAGGTTTTGAGCGTGCTCGAGAAAATGCTCAAGCAGCGCCGCGATTCGGTATCGCAGTTCCAGGCCGCGGGTCGCACCGACCTGGCCGACAAGGAAACGTTCGAGATCGGCGTGGTCCAGTCCTACATGCCGGCGCAGTTGAGTCCGGCCGACCTCGACGCGATCGTCGTCGCCACGATCGCAGAAGCCGGCGCGACGGGCCCGAAGGACATGGGCAAGGTCATGGGCCTGGTCCGGCCGAAGGTCGCCGGCAAGACCGATATGGGCAAGCTGTCCGAGATCATCAAGGGCAAGCTCGCCGCGCTGGGTTAGCAATATTGCGGTGAATACGGCGCATGCCGCGTTGCGTCGCGTGGTGTTCTACGCGGCGTACGCGCCTCACTGATTGCGGCCCATGCTGCCGCGAAGAGCGCCCCTCATCCGCCTTCGGCACCTTCTCCCCGCAGGCGGAGAGGAGGGAAAATAACTCACCGTGATTCCCTGGCTAGCCGCGCTGGACACAGCGCCGCTTTGCCCCCTCTCCCCGCTAGCGGGGAGAGGGCTGGGGTGAGGGGTGAGTCCGCGCCAAGGACGATGGACGCAAAAAGCGCGCTTCGGTTATTTCGTCCTCCCATCCTGTCCACGACTAAACTAGCCGGCATGGCTGGCCGCATCCCCGAGCAATTCATCGACGAGCTTCTCGCTCGCGTCGACATCGTCGAAGTGATCGAGCAACGCGTGCCGCTGCGCAAGGCCGGTCGCGACTGGAGCGCGCGCTGTCCGTTCCACGACGAGCGCTCGCCATCGTTCACGGTCAGTCCGGCCAAGCAGTTCTATCACTGCTTCGGCTGCGGCGCGCACGGCAGCGCGATCACGTTCCTGATGAACTACGACCGGCTCGAATTCGTCGATGCGGTCGAGGAACTGGCTGCGCGCAACGGCCTCAAGGTGCCGTACGAAGGCGGCATGAAGCGCGCGCCGCAGGAAGACTCGACCGACCTGTACGCGCTGCTCGAAGCGGCAGCGAAGTTCTATCAGCGCCAGCTCGCCGGCAGCGACAAGGCGCGCGCGTACTTCGAGTCGCGCGGGCTCGACGCGCAGACGATCGAGCGCTTCGGCCTCGGCTTCGCGCCGGACCAGTGGGATGCGCTGAAAAACGCGCTCGGCACGAATCCGCAGCGCATCGCACTGCTGGAAAAGTCCGGCATGCTGACCAGCGGCGAGCGCGGCACGAAGTACGACCGCTTCCGCGACCGCGTGATGTTTCCGATCCAGGATCGGCGCGGGCGCGTGATCGCGTTTGGCGGTCGTGTGCTCGGCGACGAAACACCGAAGTACCTCAATTCTCCGGAAACGCCGCTGTTCCACAAGGGCCAGCAGCTGTTCGCGCTGTGGCAGGTGCGCCAAGCGCACAGCAAGATACCGCGCCTGATCGTCGTCGAAGGCTACATGGACGTCATCGCGCTGTTCCAGCACGGCGTGACCCAGGCCGTGGCGACGCTCGGCACGGCGACGACGCGCGACCATGCCGAATTGCTGTTCCGCAATTGCGCCGATGTATACTTTTGCTTCGACGGCGACCGCGCCGGCCGCCAGGCCGCGTGGCGCGCGGTCGAATCGGTGTTGCCACGCATGCGCGACGGGCGCCAGGCGTTCTTCCTGTTCCTGCCCGAAGGCGAGGATCCCGATTCGCTCGTTCGCCAGGAAGGCCACGCCGGATTCGAGCAGCGCCTCAAGAACGCGACATCGCTGGGTGAGTTCTTCTTCGCCGAACTTGGCAAGGACGTCAACCTGGCGACGCTCGACGGCAAGGCGCGCCTGGCCGAACGCGCGCGGCCACTGCTGACACAGATTCCCGATGGCGCGTTCCGCGACCTGATGCTCGGCGAGTTGGACAAGCTGGCCAATGTCCGCCTGCGTCTGGATGCACCGGCCACCGACAGCAAGCCGCGCCGTCCGGCCAAGCCGCAGGAGCGCACGCTCGTGCGCACCGCGGTCGCGCTGTTGCTACAGAACCCCGGCTTTGTCGCCGCAATCGGGCCGCCGCATCTGTTTTCGACCCTGCGCCAGCCCGGCATTCCGCTGCTCATGGAGTTGATTGCCCTGTGCCGTGAGCGCCGCGAAATCTCCACCGCAGGCGTGCTCGAACATTTCGCCGAGCGCGACGAAGCGCGCGCTCTGCAGAAACTCGCGGTCATGGAATTCCCTGGCGGCGAAGACGAATGGAAGGCGGAGTTCCTCGCGGCGCTGGCGCAACTTGATCGTCAAACGCTGCAGCAACGCTTCGACGAACTAGCCGCCAAGAAGGATCAATCCGGCCTGGACGCCGAGGAGAAAGACGAGTTGCGCCGCCTGTTGTCCGGACGCAACCAGACGCCGCCCGAACCCCTGTAGCGCTGCACTTGGCAGATTCTTGCAATTGCGCAATGTGCTACAAGTTCGGAATGTCACGGTTCCGATATGCGTGTGTCATTAACGGATCATTAACGGGGATTGTTCCGGCGCACCTGCAACAGTAGCCGGCTCGCGGCACTGCAACATCGGCGCTGATTCCATTTCCGGCGCAAACGCGGCCGATCGCGCCAACACCTTGTTTGCGAATTCTTTCCTTGGCCAATTGCTGCTTGCGAGGCAGCGACGTCGTGCCCGGGGCATTTCTCGCTGCACTGCCGCATTCGGCGCTTGGTACAGCTCTTGCGTTTCAGCCCGCTGCCCGGCCGGACAGGTTGCTTGTCCGGTGGCTGGAAAGTTCCGCGATGCTGCACGGCGTGCCTGTCACTTAGCGTTGGAGTCCGCCCCGAATAACGCGCCGCTTCTGCACCGGAAACTTCCACCCGAGCGAACACGGGTTGTTCACGGCTTTCGATCCGGCGTTTCCCAATCGCCGGATCGCAAGGCGATGCAGCGATCCGAAAACTCATCAAAACCATCACAGAGTGGAGGGAGTATGAAAACGCGTACCAGACTCGTCACCGCAATCGGCGCGGCACTGTGGCTTATCCCCGCGGCGCAGGCGCTGGCCGGCATCGATTTCACGGCCGGCGATTGGAAGGTCGATATCTCGGGCAATGTCAATGCGTTCTATGTCGGCGCCGGTTGCGACAATGGCGCCCCATCGACGACGCTCATAACCGGTGGTCTCGCCTGCACCGGCAGCGACAGCGCAGCCGTGCGCAATGGCCTGCTCCCCGCGGCGCTGGTGTTCAGCGCAACCTCGCGCCAGGGCGATCTCGACGTCGGCGTGACGATCGGTCTGTATCCGGGCATCAACAGCTCGGCAGCAGCCGGAGTCAACGGACCCGGCCTGCCGGCCGCATTGCAGACGCCCGGCATCGATGCCCGCCAGGCATTCTTCACATTCGGCGACGCGAGCTGGGGCACGGTGAAGATGGGCCGCGACATCGGCATTTACGCCAAGGATGCGATCCTCGACGACATGACGCTGCTCGGCGTCGGCTCGACCGGCGGCAATGCCGCGCCGGGCAATACGAGCCTGGGCCGCATCGGCATCGGCTACATCTACACCGACTGGATACCGCAGATCACCTACTCGACGCCCAGCTTCAGCGGCTTCAACTTCACGGCCGGTATCTTCCAGCCGCTCGACGCGGTCGGTTCCGCCACATACACCGGGCACGACGAGCCGCAGTTCCAGGCCGGCGTCAACTACGCTTGGGGCGACACGCCGGAGCATGGCTTGACCGGCAAGGTATGGCTCGACGTAGTCGACCAGAAAGCCAAGGCCACGAATGCGGACGTTGCAGCGAACGGAGTCGGTGCCGCCAAGAGCTTCACCGGCAATTCGTGGGATGCCGGCATCAAGATGGGTATCGGCGGATTCGAGGGCGTGGTGTACGGCTATACCGGCAGCGGCATCGGCACCACGGGTCTGTTGATCCTGCCGACTTCCGCCTCGGGCGAGAAGCGTGACTCGAGCGGTGGCTACGTACAGTTGACCTACAAGTTCGACAAGCTCAAGCTCGGAGCGAGCTATGGCGAGTCGCGGCTGAAACTCGCATCCGACGAAAAGCTGGTGGTCAACCCGCTCGGTGGCAGGTACGGCAGCGACCTGGTCAAGGAGAACAAGTCCGGCGTGTTCGGCCTCTATTACAGCCTGACCAAGAGCATCACGTTGGTCGGCGAATATGCCGACACAACGGCCGACGCGTGGAACGGCAACTCCGCCAGACGAACAGACCTACATTCTGGGCGGCATCATTTTCTTTTGACGTGGTACGCGTGTACGGCACCTGAGTGGCCGACTTCGGCGGCGCATTCCAATTGCGCCGCCGTTTTTCGTCAGCCGGTCGCAACGCAAGATAATCGTGGCCGATCGCGCTTCAGCGATCCGGGCGAGTCGTGCTCGATCAGCAGCAGCGCGCCGATCGTCAGCGCGCAGGCCAGCGCGAGGTAATAGCCCGACGTACTGCAGGCCGTACTTGCCGGCCAGCCAGGTCGCGATGTACGGCGCCAGCGATGCGCCGACGATGCCGGCGAGATTGAACGCAACCGATGCGCCGGTGTAGCGCACTGCGGTAGGAAACAGTTCGGCCAGCGCGGTGCCGAGCGGACCGTACGTCAGTCCCATCAGGAACATGCCGATCGCCAGGAACACGAACGAACCGCCGGCCGGCGTGCGCCGCGAACAGCGGCGCGAACACCAGCCCGAACGCGAAGATCAGTGCGCTGGCCGCGAGCAGCATCGTGCGCCGTCCGCGCCGGTCGGCGAACAATGCCGACAGCGGAATGCCGATCGCGAACAGCGCGACGCTGATCATCTGCAGTTCGAGAAAATCCTTGCGCGCATAACCCAGGGCAGTCGTCGCCCAACTCAGCGCGAACACGGTCATCAAGTAGAACAGCACGAACGTCGACAGCGAGGCGAACATGCCGAGAACGAGTTCGCGCCAGTGCCGCGCGAGCACCATCAGCATCGGCACGCGCACGCGTTCGTTGTGCTGCAGCGTGCGCAGGAATGCCGGCGTCTCGCTCAATTTCAGGCGCACATAAAGTCCGACGCCGACGAGAACCGCGCTGGCCAGGAACGGTATGCGCCAGCCGAAGGCGAAGAACTGCGCATCGCTCAGGCCGCTGCTGAGCCACAGGAAAACGCCGGTCGAACAGAAGAATCCGAGCGGCGCGCCGAGCTGCGGAAACATGCCGTACCAGGCGCGCTTGCCGGGCGGCGCGTTTTCCGTCGCCAGCAGCACCGCACCGCCCCACTCGCCGCCGAGGCCGATGCCCTGACCGATGCGGCACAACATCAGCAGCAGCGGCGAGGCGATGCCGATCGACGCATAGGTCGGCAGCAGGCCGATCGCGACGGTCGAAAATCCCATCGTCAGCAGCGCCGCGACCAGCGTCGTCTTGCGCCCGATGCGATCGCCGAAGTGGCCGAACAAGGCCGAGCCGACCGGACGCGCGAAGAACGCCAGCGCGAACGTCGCCAGCGACTGCAGCAGCGCCGAGGCCGGATCGCCGGCTGGAAAGAACAGCTTCGGAAACACCAGCACCGCCGCCGTGGCGTAGATGTAGAAATCGAAGAACTCGATCGTCGTGCCGATCAGGCTGGCGAACAGGATGTGACGCGTCGACGCCGTCGTGCCGGTCACGGCCGGTCTCGTCGACGCGTCGTGCGCCGGGTTGCCTTCGCTGCTTGCGACCATGCGGGAATTCCCCAGTCTGCCTGGCGCGGATTATGGCGAGGCGAGACCGGTGGCGCCATCCGCTGCGGCCGACTTGGCGTGACTTGCGCACGCGGCAGCCGTTCGATTGGACGTGAACCGATCGAATCGCCGATCATTGCGCAATGCGCCTACGCACTGTCAGCGCCACCCGCTATGTCACGCCGCTGCGCGAAGGCGGCTCGTTGCCGGCGATCATCGAGGCCGACGACCAAGGCATGTACGTGCTCAAGTTCCGCGGCGCCGGCCAGGGTCCGCGCGCGCTGATCGCCGAACTCGTTGCCGGAGAGATTGGCCGCGCACTGCTGCTGCCGGTACCCGAGATCGTGTTCGTCGATGTCGACGCCGACCTGGCCCGGACCGAACCGGATGCGGAAATCCAGCACCTGATCCGCGCCAGCGCCGGCCTCAACCTGGCGCTCGACTACCTGCCCGGCTCGGTAACGTTCGATCCACTGGTCGACCGCCCCGAGGCCGACCTGGCCTCGCGCATCGTCTGGTTCGATGCGTACGTCAGCAACGTCGATCGCACCGCGCGCAACAGCAACATGCTGATCTGGCATCGGCAACTGCAGCTGATCGATCACGGTGCGGCGCTGTATTTCCACCATGCCTGGGATCGCTATCGGGAGCGCAGCCGCGAGCCGTTCGGCCGCATCAAGGATCACGTGCTGCTGCCGTTCGCCACGCGGCTGGCCGAGATCGACACAGCGATGGCGGAAAGGCTCACGCCACAACTCCTCGCCGGCATCATCGAGGCGATACCGGACGCCTGGCTCGACGACGCTGCGCCGTTCGCCGATGCGCAGGCGCAGCGCGTCGCCTACTTCGATTACCTCACGCACCGGCTGCAAGCGCCGCGTGCCTTCGTCACAGGAGCGGTCGATGCACGCCACCTATGACTACGCCGTGATTCGCGTCGTGCCACGCGTGGAGCGTGCCGAGTTCGTCAATGCCGGCATCATCGTCGCCTGCCAGGAAAGCGGCACGCTCGAGGCGCGCATCGAACTGGACGAAGCGCGGCTCGTTGCGCTGGATCCGGCCGTCGACCTGGCAACCGTGCGCGCGCATCTGGCGACGTTCCCGGCGATCTGTGCCGGCGGTGCCGGTGCCGGTCCGCTCGGTGCGCTGTCGCGACGCGAGCGTTTCGACTGGCTGACGGCGCCACGCAGCACGCTGATCCAGACTTCGCCGGTGCACACCGGCCGCTGCAGCGATAGCGCCGCCGTGCTCGATCACCTCATACAGACGATGGTGCGGGCACCGCGCGCCGACGGCCGATAGACAGGGCAACCGCGGCACCGACTGAACACAGCACGGCGACGTAATGCGCCGGCGCTAGCGCAACGCTCTTCGTCATGCCGGCGACCACGAGCGGCGTCAGCCCGCCGAAGATCGCGTAGGCAACGTTGTAGGCGAACGAGATGCCGGAGAAGCGCACGGCCGGCGGAAACGCGGCGACCAGCAAGGTCGGAATGACGCCGACCACGCCGACGCAAAAGCCGGTCAGCGCATACAGGGGAAACAGGTACTCGGGCGCGCGGCCGACGCCGAGATACAGCGCGTAGGTCGCGACGAGCAGGACCATGCAGCCGAGCAGCAGCGCGTGCGCCGCGCCGATGCGGTCGGCAAGCAGGCCATAGGCGACGCAGCCGGCGCACAGTCCGAGCGTCGCGAACGTATTGGCCGTCAGCGTGCGCGCGGGTGGAATCGAGTAGAGCTGCGCGAGCAACGTCGGCGTCATCAGGATCACGACGACGATGCCGGCGGTCAGCACCCAGGTCAGCAGCATCGACATGACCACGGCGCGGCCGTGACCGGCGAGCACGACTTTCAGCGGCAAGCCCTCGACCAGCGCGCGGCGCCGGCGCAATTCCTCGAATATCGGCGTCTCGGCCAGCAGGCGGCGCAGGAACACGGCGAGGAATCCGAATGCGCCGCCGGCAAGGAACGGGATGCGCCATGCCCATGCCTGCACCTCGGCCGCGCTGTATACATTGTTGACCGCACCGGCGATCAGCGAGCCGAGCAGGATGCCGGCGGTAAGACCCGATGTCAGCGTGCCGCAGGCAAAGCCGATGCGCCGCTCCGGCACGTGCTCGGCAACGAACGTCCATGCGCCGGGAACCTCGCCGCCGACCGCGGCGCCCTGCAGCAGGCGCATCAGCAGCAGCGCGAACGGGGCGGCATAACCGATGTCGGCGTAGGTCGGCAGCATGCCGATCAGCAGGGTCGGCACCGCCATCAGGAACACCGACAGCGTGAACATCTTCTTGCGGCCGGTGCGGTCGCCGAAGTGCGCCATGATCACGCCGCCGAGCGGCCGCGCGAGATAGCCGGCCGCGAACAGGCTCCAGGTCTGCAGCAGGCGCAGCCAGTCCGGCGTGTCCGGCGGAAAGAACAGTTTTCCGATCGGCGCGGCGAGGAATACGAAGATGATGAAGTCGTAGTATTCGAGCGCGCCGCCGAGCGCGGCCAGCGCCAGCGTGCGCAGTTCGCTGCGGCTCAGGGTGCGCCGGTCCGGCGCGGTCGCGGTCGTCATCGGCAGCCGGAGACGCTGCTACAACGTCGCGGCGACATCTTTTTCGATGCTTTGCGGTGTATCGGTCGAGGCGTAGCGGCGCAGCACCTTGCCGTCCTTGTCGACCAGGAACTTCGTGAAGTTCCACTTGATCGACTCGCTGCCGAGCAGGCCCTTGGCTTCCTTCTTCAGGTACTTGTACAACGGATGCGTGTTCGCGCCGTTGACGTCGATCTTCGAGAACAGCGGGAACTTCACGTCGTAATTCAACGAGCAGAAATTCTTGATCTCTTCCTCGTCGCCGGGTTCCTGATGGCCGAACTGGTCGCACGGAAAGCCGAGCACGACGAGGCCCTTGTCCTGGAATTTTTCGTAAAGTTCCTCCAGGCCCTTGTACTGGGGCGTGAAGCCGCACTTGCTGGCGACGTTGACGATCAGCATCGCCTTGCCCTTGTAGGCGGCCAGCGACTGCTCGTCGCCGTCGATCGTCGTTGCGTTGAAATCGTAGACCGTGCTCATCGTCGTCTTCCACAAGTCGACCGGGATTCGGGCAATCTAGGCACGCTACCGGAGAAAGTCCAGCGCCGGCTGCGGCATAATCGCGAAAACCTGCTCCCCTTTCGAACTTGCGATCGCCCGTCGTGATTGACCGACTCGCCCTGCTGTTCGACCGCTTCACGATCGCGCTGTTCGTCAGCGTGGCGCTGGCGAGCGTCGTGCCGTGCCGCGGCGAGACGGCGGTGATTTTCGCCTGGGTCACCAAGCTGGCGATCGCGCTGCTGTTCTTCATGCACGGCGCGAAGCTGTCGCGCGAAGCCGTCATCGCCGGCATCACGCACTGGCGGCTGCATCTGCTCGTGTTCCTGTGCACGTTCGCGCTGTTCCCATTGGTCGGCCTGGCCCTGCAGCCGCTGACGACCGCGCTGGTCGGTCCGCAGCTGGCGCTCGGCATGCTGTTCCTGTGCACGTTGCCGGCGACCGTGCAGTCGTCGATCGCGTTCACGTCGATCGCTCACGGCAATGTCCCCGCGGCCGTGTGCAGTGCATCGTTCTCGAGCCTGATCGGCATCGTGCTGACGCCGCTGCTCGTCGCCGCGCTGATTCATACCCAGGGAGCGGCCATGGCGCCGGGCAATGCGCTGCGCGACATCACGCTGCAGCTGTTCGTGCCGTTCGTGGCCGGCCAGTTCGCGCGGCCCTGGATCGGCGCGTTCATCGAACGCCATCGCGCGCGTGTTGAGCCTCGTCGATCGCGGCTCGATCCTGCTAGTCGTCTACACGGCATTCAGCGCGGCCGTCGTCGAAGGCCTGTGGCACCAGGTTTCCGCCGGTGCATTGATCGCGCTGCTGCTGCTGTGCTGCGTGCTGCTCGCGATCGCGCTGTTCGCGACCTCGCAGCTCGGCAAGCGGCTGGGCTTTTCGCGCGAGGACCGCATCACGATCCTGTTCTGCGGCTCGAAGAAGAGCCTGGCCAGCGGCGTGCCGATGGCCAACGTGCTGTTCGCGAGCAACGCCGTCGGCACGATCGTGCTGCCGCTGATGCTGTTCCACCAGATCCAGCTGATGGTCTGTGCGGTGCTCGCGCAGCGCTACGCGCGACAGGTGCCGCGCTTCCGCCAGCGCCGATGCCGGCGTCGAGGAAGCGGTCGATACTGCGGACTGACGCTCAGGCGACGCGTTCGAGCGAGACGCCGGCGTGCTGCAGCAGCGGCGCATCGACGTAATGGTCGATCAGCAGGAACGCGAACAGCGCCATGAGGTACACGATGGAATAATTGAACACCTTCATCGGAAAGCGCTCGCTCGGCGGATTCAGCAGCACGACCGCGTAGTACAGGAACCCGGCGCCGAGCACGAGCGCGCCGCCGAGATAGAACAGGCCGCTCATGCCGGTCAGATACGGCAGCGTCGTGACGACGACGAGCAGGATCGTGTAGTACAGGACGTGCCAGCGCGTGTAGACGACGCCGTGGGTGACCGGCAGCATCGGCACCTGCGCGCGCGAATAGTCGTCGCGGCGGAAGATCGCCAGCGCCCAGAAATGCGGCGGCGTCCAGACGAAGATGATCAGGCACAGCAGCAGCGCGTAAGGATGCACATGTCCGGTCACGGCGGCCCAGCCGAGCACCGGCGGAGCCGCGCCGGCGATACCGCCGATCACGATGTTCTGCGGCGTCGCGCGCTTGAGCCATCCGGTGTAGACGATCGCATAGCCGATCAGCGAAGCAAACGTCAGCGCCGCGGTCAGCGGATTGACGAACGCAATCAGGATCGTCATCGACAACGCGCCGAGCACGACGGCGAACACGAGTACCTGCGTCGACGTCAACGCGCCGGTTGCCAGCGGCCGATGCGACGTGCGCACCATCAACGCGGTCGATGCGCTGATCGATCAGATGGTTGATCGCCGCCGCCGACGCGGCCGCCAGCCAGATGCCGAGCGTGCCGAACAGCAGCGGCTGCAGCGGCACCATGCCCGGCACCGCCAGGAACATGCCGATGATCGCCGTGAACACGATCAGCGCGACGACGCGCGGCTTGGTGAGTTCGAGGTATTGGCGGGCGATAGAAGACATCGTTGCGGCTAGCGTGGGGGTAATCGCGAATCGCTGCAAGGCTTTGCCGCCGAGTTGCAAGCGCGCGAGCGCGCCGACGAACGGCTAGTTCCTCGCGACACGTCCGCCCCTCCCCTCGCCCCTCGTCCCTGGCGCCTCGTCCCTGCTCCGGACCAGCAACGCCAGCAACGCCACCATCAACAACGCAGCCACTCCGTTGTGCGCAATCGCAATCTGCAGTGGCAACCCGAGCACGACGTTGCCGATGCCGAGCGCGATCTGCAGCGACAGCAGCGTCCCGACGATCGCAGCGAATGCACGCGTCGCGGCATGGCGCGCGGCCATGACGGCAACGGCGCCGACGATGAGGAAAGTCAGCAGCGCGCCGATGCGGTGCGTGAGCTGGATCGCGCTGCGCGCCGCGGTATCGAGCACGCCACCTTCGTAGTTGGCGCCGATGCCACGCCACAGCACGAAGCCTTCGCGGAAATCGGTCGGCGGCCACCAGAAGCCGAGGCATTTCGGGAAATCGTTGCCGCAAGCCAGTGCGGCGTAGTTGGAACTGGTCCAGCCGCCGAGCGCGATCTGAAGCGCCAGCACGGCGATCGCAGCGATGGTCAGACGGCGCAGCAGCGCAGTTTTTTCGGCATTGCCCGCAGGCGCCACACTCAGCCGCAGCGCCGTGTAGGCCAGCAACGCGAACAGCAGCATGCCGCCGAGCAGATGCGCCATGACAACGGGCGGCAACAGTTTCAGCGTCACGGTCCACATGCCGAGCAATGCCTGGAACACGATCACGACCGCGGCCGCCAGAGGCGCAGTAGAAATTCCGCGCAGGTCGCGGCGCCGCCACCAGGCCCATCCGGCCAGCGCGAATGTCAGCAGGCTCAAGCCGCCGACGAGGATGCGATGAACCTGTTCGCGCCACGCCTTGCCCGATTCGACCGGCCGGTCGGGAAACGCGTTGTTGGCCGAAGCGACCTCGTGTTCCTGCGTCGGCCAGGTCATGTGACCGTAGCAGGTCGGCCAGTCCGGGCACGAAAGACCGGCATTCGACAAACGCACGAACGCGCCGAAAACGATCACGAACAGCGCGAAGGCCGCCGCGGCCCAGGCGAGCCGGCGCAAGCCTGCCGTCGACGAGTTCGGTGTCGAAGAAGCAGTCGCGGCCATCAGTGAACCACTTTGACCAGGTCCTGACGCACGCGCGCGACGTCGAAATCCGGACCGTAACGCAGCATCAGCAGCCCGTTCGGATTGACCAGCACGAGCGCCGCGCTGCCAATCGCATCGGGACGATAAGCCGCCAGCGCATTGCCATCGTCGCTGCCGGCCACGAGCGGCGCGAGCGCCTGCACGGCCGTCGCCGGCAGCGGTGAACCGAGATAGACCACGCGCAGGCGTTCGGCATTGCGGCTCAACGTCAGGCGCATGCGCAGCACGTCGGCGATTCGCGCCTGGCAGGCCGCGCCGCAGTCGCCGTTCGACAGCACGACGAGCGTCCAGTGCCACTGCGGATCGCTCCAGTCGAGTTTGCCGCCGCCATCGAGCGTCACCGGCGCAGCGTCGACGTCGACCGGCGGCTCGACGAGAACGCCGTAGTTGCGCGTCGTCGCCGGCCGCCAACCGCCGAGGTTGAGCAGCAGCGCCACGACGAGCGGCGCGGCGAACACCAGCACGATCGCGATCAGGACCAGGCGGTTGCGGTTTGTCTTGTTCACAATGTTTCAGTCTTCCACTTTTTTCCAATGCCGGGCGACAAACAGGATCAACGCTGCGAGCGCAAACGCAAACCACTGGAACGCGTAGGCCTGGTGGCGCGCCGGCGGCATCACGGCCGGTGTCCAGGTTCGCGCGAAGCCGCTCGCCGCGTCGGGATCGAGCAGCAGCAGGCGCGGCAGCACAGGGCGGCCCAGATCGCCGCTGATCTCGGCCGGGTCGAGGGCCAAGGTCAGCTTCGGCCACGCCTCCTGCGCGGCCAGCGCGTTGCCGCCCACGCGCATTCCGCTGCCCGGGAAAGGCGCATACACGCCTTCGAGCGAGACCTCGCCCTCGGGCAGCGGCGGCGGCGCCGGCCTGGCGTCTGCCGAGCGCGTCCATGCGATCCAGCCGCGATCGACGAGCAGCAATGCGGCGCCACCGTCTGTCGCAAATGCGTCGATCGCTTCAACCCCGACCTTGCCATCGCGCACCTGTTCGTCGCGCAGATAGCCACGTGCCGCGATGAAGCGCCCGCTGACGCGCACATGCGGAAAGCGCGCAGCCGGCGGTTCGGCGGCGACCGCTGCAAAATCCTCGAACGCCGCGTGCTGCGCGGCGCCGAACGCGTCGAGCAACTCCTGCGCGCCGTGCGCGCGATCCAGCTGCCATTCGCCGAGCCTCACGAACAGCACGACGCCGCCAACGGTGAGCGCTATCGAGAACCAGGATGCGCGGTGCCAGCGGCGCGTCGTCGCGGGCATCGGCGTTATAATCCCGCCATGCCGACCAAGCTCATCATCATCCTGTTTCTGATCGTGATCGTGTACAACCTGGGCGCCGGTCTGTATTACATGATGACCGACAAGGGCAAAACGGACCGCACGGTCAAGGCGCTCACATGGCGCATCGGTCTGTCGGTATTGCTGATCCTGCTGATCATCGCCGGCATTTTCACCGGCGTGATTCAGCCGCATGGATTAGGGAGATAGGATAGGGGCCAGGGACTAGGGGCCAGCAAAAGCATGCTTTCCTAGTCCCTAGTCCCTAGTCCCTCGTCCCTCGCCCCTCGCCCCTGCTCTTAGAGCACGTAGACGAACAGGAACAAGCCCAGCCACACCACGTCGACGAAGTGCCAGTACCAGGCCACTGCTTCGAACGCGAAGTGGTGATCGCGGGTGAAGTGACCTTTCAGGCAGCGCAACCAGATCACCGTCAGCATGATCGCGCCAAGCGTCACGTGCATGCCGTGGAACCCGGTCAGCATGAAGAACGTCGAGCCGTACACGCCGCTGCCGAGAGTCAGGTTCAGCTTGGTGTAGGCCTCGATGTATTCATGCGCCTGGAAGTTTAGGAACAGCGCGCCGAGCAGGACCGTCGCGCCGAGCCAGATCAGCAGCTGCTTGCGGTTGCCCGCGCGCAACGCGTGATGCGCGATCGTGATCGTGACGCCGGACGACAGCAGCAGCAGCGTGTTCAACAGCGGCACGCCCCAGGCCGGCATCGTCTCGAACGTGCCGCCGATCGCGGCCGGCCCGTTCGTCGGCCACGCCGGGGCATAGCCTTTCCACAGGTAGAAATTCGTCAGCGCGCCGTCGCCCTCGCCACCGAGCCACGGCACCGACATCGCGCGCGCGTAGAACAGCGCGCCGAAGAACGCGGCGAAGAACATGACCTCGGAGAAGATGAACCACATCATCCCCATGCGGAACGAGGTATCGACCTGCTTGTTGTAGATGCCTGCGATCGATTCGCCGATCACCGTGCGGAACCAGCCGAACATCATCGACAGGATCATCGCGATGCCGAGCACCATGATGAACTTGCCGGCAGCCAGCTCGTTCAGCCACAGGGCCGCGCCGCCGACCGTGAAGAACAGGCCGAACGAGCCGAGAATCGGCCAGCGCGTGCCGTGAGGGACGTAGTAAGCGCCGTGTGTCGCATCTGCCATGACGATGTGCCTTATTTAGAAAATCTCGCTCTTACCAAGAGTGCGGCCACGGATGGCTGCTTCTTGATCTCACGCGATCACGGATGATCGCACCAATGCAGTCTAACTCGGCGGACTCGGGTGGCTCGCCTGTTCCGCAAGCTTCTTCGTCGCCAGCTCATTGTTGTAAAAAGTATACGAAAGCGTCAGCGCCGGGATGTCCGCCGGCAGCTTCGGATCGACGACGAAGCGCACCGGCATGCGCCGCGACTCGCCGGCCTTGAGCACCTGCTCGGTGAAGCAGAAGCATTCGGTCTTGTTGAAGTACAGCGAGGCCGTGTTCGGCGCGACGCTCGGCACCGCGTTGCCGACGATCGCCTGCGACGCGTCGTTGGTCGCGTCGAACCAGGCTTCGTTGAGCGCGCCGGGATGCACGCGCATGGAAACTTTTTCCGGTGCGAACTGCCACTTCAGCGCGCTGTTGACGCTGGCGACGAACTGCACGGTGACCCAGCGCGACTCGTCGGCAGTGAACGCGGCGACACTGGTCGGACTGTCGGGAGTGTTGCGCAAGCGTCCGCCGAGGTAGCCATGCTCGCAGGCGATGCGGTAGATCGGCACGCAGGCGAAGCCGAACAGGAACATGCCCGCGCACACGAACAGCGCGCGCTTGAGGAAGCTGCGATTGCGCCGGGAGACCTGTGCGTCCATCAGCGCAGGACTCCCTGTTCGAGGAAGAAAAGCACGAAGATCGCGAACGCGATGCCGCCGACGATCCATGCCGTGCGGCGGATGCCGGCGCGGCGCTGCTCGGGATCGAAGTTGGCGTGTTGGCTGTTCATCAAATTAGTAGAAGTTGCGGTGTGCTGAAGCGCCACCCTCACCCTGCCCTCTCCCGCCAGCGGGCGAGGGGAAGAGCTCAATGCGTGATGTCGCCGTGCGCCAGGTCTTCGTCATGGATGACCGGCGGCGTGGCAAACGTGTGGAACGGCGCCGGCGACGGCACGGTCCACTCCAGGCCATGCGCGCCTTCCCACGACACCGCCTTGGCCTTCTCGCCGCTCTTGAGCGAGGAGTACAGGATCACGAACATCATGATCGGCGTCAGGAACATGCCGTAGGCGCCGATCGTGCTGATCAGGTTCCAGTCCGAGAACGCGACGTTGTAGTCGGGGATGCGCCGCGGCATGCCGGCCAGGCCGAGGAAGTGCTGCGGGAAGAACAACACGTTGACGAACACCATGCTCCACCAGAAGTGCACCTTGGCCCAGGTTTCGTTGTACATGCGGCCGGTCCATTTCGGCCACCAGTAGTAGATCGCCGCGATGATCGAGAACAGCGCGCCGGTCACCAGCACGTAGTGGAAGTGCGCGACGACGAAGTAGGTGTCCTGGTACTGGAAGTCGGCCGGCACGAGCGCGAGCATCAGGCCGGAGAAGCCGCCGATCGTGAACAGGATCACGAACGAAATCGCCCACAGCATCGGCGTCTCGAACGTCATCGAGCCCTTCCACATCGTCGACACCCAGTTGAACACCTTCACGCCGGTCGGGATCGCGATCAGCATCGTCGAATACATGAAGAACAGTTCGCCACCGAGCGGCATGCCGACGGTGAACATGTGATGGCCCCAGACGATGAACGACAGGAACGCGATCGACGCGATCGCGTAGACCATCGCCTGGTAGCCGAACAGCGGCTTGCGCGCGAATGTCGGGATGATCTCGCTGATGATGCCGAACGCCGGCAGGATCATGATGTAGACCTCGGGATGCCCGAAGAACCAGAAGATGTGCTGGAACATCACCGGATCGCCGCCGCCGGCGGCGTTGAAGAAGCTCGTGCCGAAGAACTTGTCGGTCAGCAGCATCGTCACCGCGCCGGCCAGCACCGGCATGACCGCGATCAGCAGGAACGCCGTGATCAGCCAGGTCCAGACGAACAGCGGCATCTTGAGCAGGTCCATGCCCGGCGCGCGCATGTTCAGGATCGTCGCGATGATGTTGATCGCGCCCATGATCGACGAGATGCCCATCAGGTGCACGGAAAACACCATGAACGCGACGCTCGCGCCGCCCTGGATCGACAGCGGCGGATACAGCGTCCAGCCGCCGGCCGGCGCGCCGCCCGGCATGAACAGCGTCGACAGCAGCAGGAAGAACGCGAACGGCAGGATCCAGAACGACCAGTTGTTCATGCGCGGCAGCGCCATGTCCGGCGCGCCGATCATCAGCGGCACCATCCAGTTCGCCAGGCCGACGAAGCCCGGCATGATCGCGCCGAAGATCATGACCAGCGCATGCAGCGTGGTCATCTGGTTGAAGAAATAAGGCTGCACGAACTGCAGGCCCGGTTGTGCCAGTTCGGTGCGGATCACGCCCGAAAACGCGGCGCCGATGCACGCCATCGTGAACGAGAAGATCAGGTACAGCGTCCCGATGTCCTTGTGGTTCGTCGAACACACCCAGCGATTGAAGAAGCCGTGCGGCTTGTGGTCGTGATCGTCGTGGTGATCGTCGTGATGTGCGGCGTGCGTTGCCATGATCTTGCCTCGGTTGTTTTTGCAATCATCCATGATTGCGAGAATCACGAAGCGGCCATCCTGGCCGCGAATTGGGTTTTGCAATCATCCCTGATTGCGGAAATCACAAAGCGGCCATCCTGGCCGCACTCTTCAATTCAACCTTTTACGGGTTCAGCGGCCGGTGTTGCAGCAGTCGCGGCGGCGGCAGGCGGCGGCGCGAGCGCGGCTTCCTGCGTATCGAGCCATTTCAGGAATTCTTCCTTCGGCACGGCCTTGACGACGATCGGCATGAAGCCGTGGTCCTGGCCGCACAGTTCGGCGCACTGGCCGCGGTAGACGCCGGGGTCGTGGATCTCGGTCCAGTCGTCGTTGATGATTCCGGGGATCGCATCCTGCTTCCAGCCGAGCTCCGGCACCCACCAGGCGTGGATGACGTCGTCGCCGGTGACGACGAAGCGGACCTTCGTATCCGTCGGCAGGACCAGCGGATGGTCGACGTCGAGCAGATAGGTCTGCGCGCCTTCGCTCTTGACCGCCCACGGATCGAGGCCCGACTTCAGCTGTCGCGTGCGGTCGCTTTCGCCTTCGAGCTTCGAGATGAAGTTGACGTGGTAGGCCTTCTCGCCCCAGTTCAGGTATTCGTAGCGCCACTTCCACTGGTAGCCGGTGATCTTCACCGTCATCTGCGAATCTTCGGTGTGCGCCATGTTGATCATGACGCCGGTCGCCGGCGCGGCGAGGACGACGAGGATCAGGATCGGCACGACCGTCCAGACGATCTCGGCCTTGGTGTTGTGACTCCACTTGGCCGCGACGGCGCCCTTGGATTTGCGGAACTTGAACATCGCGATGATCATCGCGCCGAACACGATCACGCCGATCACGCAGCAGACGTAGAACGCCCACATGTGGATCTGGTAGACGTCCTGCGACGTCTTGGTCACGCCTTTCGTCATGTTCAGCTGCCACGGCACCGGCAGGGCCGAGACGGCGCTGCTCGCCGTCGCCAGCAGTGCCCCGAGGCCGAGGCCGGCGCCCACCCGCTTGCTGGAATCAAAAAACTTCATCGGTTGTCACCTTGAATCGAAATTCGCTCTGTCGCAGCGCGCGCCCGCGCGATGCAAAATCCTGTTGCAGCCCGGCCTGACCCGCCGCTGCGCCACCTATCTGTGTTCCAAGCGTCCCGCACTTTCCGCCTCGCCGCGGTTCGCTGCATTGGCGCCGCCATCGCCCATCTGCGCCAGCAACTTCTTCAGACGCTGCGCGAGGTCGCGGCGCTCCTCGTCGTTGAGGAACGCGCCGATCTCGGCTTCGCGTCCGTGCGAGCGCACCAGCAACCGGGTCGGCGCACTGCGCCAT
Organism: uncultured Gammaproteobacteria bacterium; assembly: GCA_963766595.1. Lineage (GTDB taxonomy): Bacteria > Pseudomonadota > Gammaproteobacteria > Xanthomonadales > Rhodanobacteraceae > Rudaea. The sequence goes on along the minus strand of CAVYAZ010000016.1, from coordinate 685,547 downwards.
GCCCCCGGCACGAGCGCGACACGCGCCCAATACGGATGGAAGCGCGCTGGCGCGCCGCCGTCCATGCTCGCAATCTCCAGCCGCGTCGGACTGATGACGACGATCTGACCTGCCGCCGACGAGCGCCAGACCCGGCTCAGGCAATAACCCACCAGAACCAGTTCGAGCAGCGCAAATAACGGCGCAAACACGTTGCCGCCCCACGCAGCCAGCAACGCAAATCCAGCCGTGGCGACACTTTGCGCCGCCATGAACAGCCACAAACCGGCGCGCGACAACGAGCGATGCGGCAAGATCACCATCGAAACCGCGTCGCCCGGCGTAAACGCTGGGGTTTGCTCGATCATGCTGTTACGGCGCTATCCAGCCCGCAATGATAGTGAGCGGCCCGCGCGCGGGCAAGCGCGGCGGTCTACTCAAGGGGGTCGGCGAAACGAGCCGGACGCGGGGAAAGCCGCTTTCCCCCTCTCCCCGCCGCGCGGGGAGAGGGTCGGGGTGAGGGGTGCGTCAAGCGGCAAGCCAATGAGGATGATTTGCACGCTGATTTACTCCCCCCTCACCCGAGCCCTCTCCCCGCTGGCGGGGAGAGGGAGAAAAGCGCCGCGACCCAGCTGAGACCTAGTCCCTGGTCCCGCACCCCTCACCCTCACCCTCACCCTCACCCCTAGTCCCTCGCCCCTAAGCCCAATATCCACTCTGCTAAACTTCGCGCCCCGCGCATCGCGGACTTCACGCCGATCCGAATGACTGACGCGATCCTCACCCCCGAGCTCCCCGCCGCGCCCGATGCCACGCAGGCACGCATGACCGCGGCCTATTGCCGCGACGAAACCGAGGCGATGAACGAGCTGCTCGGCCAGGCCACGCTGCCGCCCGCCGAGCGCGATCTGGTACTGGCGCGGGCTAGCGAGCTCGTCGCCCGCGTGCGCGCCAAGGCCAGCCAGCAATCGGCGGTCGAATCGTTCATGCGCGAATACGACCTGTCGAGCGAGGAAGGCGTGCTGCTGATGTGCGTCGCCGAGGCGCTGCTGCGCATCCCGGACAAGGCGACCGCCGACAAGCTGATCTCCGACAAGCTCGGCGAAGCCAACTGGGAATCGCACCTGGGCAAGAGCGACTCCGTGCTCGTCAACGCCGGCACCTGGGGCCTGATGCTGACCGGCAAGCTCGTGACCCTGGCCGATGAAACCCAGCGCAACGTCGCCGGCGCATTCAAGCGCCTGGTCGGCCGCGCCGGCGAGCCGGTGATCCGCCTCGCCGTGCGCCAGGCCATGCGCATCATGGGTTACCAGTTCGTCATGGGCCGCACGATCAAGGAAGCGCAGGATCGCTCGGTCGAAAAAGAAAACCGCGGCTATCGCTATTCGTACGACATGCTCGGCGAAGCGGCGCTGACGCAGCACGATGCCGAGCGCTACCAGAAAGCCTACAAGGACGCGATCGACGCACTCGGCGCGCGCGGTCCGTACAAGAGCGTCTCGACGCGCCGAGCATCTCGATCAAGCTGTCGGCGCTGCATCCGCGCTACGAAGTCGCCAAGCGCGAGCGCGTGCACGCCGAGCTGACGCCGAAACTGCTCGAACTCGCGCAACTGGCGAAGAAGAACGCGATCGGCCTGACCGTCGACGCCGAAGAGGCCGACCGGCTCGAGTTGTCGCTCGAGATCATCGCCGCCGTGCACGCCGATCCGTCGCTCGCCGGCTGGGACGGTTATGGCCTGGCCGTGCAGTCGTACCTGAAGCGCGCGCCATTCGTCATCGACTGGCTGGCCGAACGGGCAAAAAAAACCGGGCGGCGCTTCTGCGTGCGCCTGGTCAAGGGCGCGTACTGGGATTCGGAAATCAAGCGCGCGCAGGAAGGTGGCCACGCCGGCTATCCGGTCTACACGCGCAAGCCGAACACCGATGTGTCGTACCTGGCCTGCGCGCGCGCGCTGTTCGCGCACGGCGACGCGTTCTATCCGGCGTTCGCGACGCACAACGCGCACACGATCGCCGCGATCCACCACTTCGCGCGCGGCCGGCCGTTCGAGTTCCAGCGCCTGCACGGCATGGGCGCGGATCTGTACGCCGAAGTGATCGGCGAGAAGAACCTCAACGTGCCGTGCCGCGTCTACGCGCCGGTCGGCAGCGCACGAAGACCTGCTGCCGTACCTCGTGCGCCGCCTGCTCGAGAACGGCGCGAATACCTCGTTCGTCAACCGCATCGTCGATGAATCCCTGCCGATCAAGGATCTCGTCGCCGATCCGGTCGATACCGTGCGCGGCTTCGCCTCGATTCCGCATCCGCGCATCCCGCAACCGGTCGGCCTGTTCGAGCAGGTCAAGACCGGCGAACAACGGAAGAATTCCATGGGCGTCAATTTCGGCAACGACAACGAACTGCGCGCGCTCGCCGAGGCGGTCGCGAAAGTCCCGACGAACTGGAGCGCGACGCCGCTCGTGCCCGGCGCGAAGCCCGCCGGCGAAACGCAGAACGTCACCGATCCATCCGATCGCCGGCGCGTGATCGGCACCAAGCAGCAGGCCGACGCCGCGACGGTCGAGCGCGCGCTCACCAACGCCGTCGCCGCGCAACCGGCCTGGGATCACCTGCCCGCCGCGTCGCGCGCGAAGATCCTCGAATACGCCGCCGACCTGCTCGAACAGCGCCGCGCGCGAGTTCGTCGCGCTGCTCGTGCGCGAAGCCGGCAAGACGCTGCCGGCCGCGATTTCCGAAGTGCGCGAAGCGGCCGACATGTGCCGCTACTACGCCGCGATCGCGCGCAAACTGTTCGGCCATCCGGAAGAACCTGCCGGGCCCGACCGGCGAATCGAACCAGCTGTTCCTTGCACGGCCGCGGCGTGTTCGTCTGCATCAGCCCGTGGAATTTCCCGCTCGCGATCTTCACCGGACAGGTCGCCGCCGGCCTCGCCGCCGGCAATGCGGTCATCGCGAAACCCGCCGACCAGACCGTGCTGATCGGCCACGCCGCCGTGAAGCTGCTGCACGAAGCCGGCGTGCCCGAAGGCGTGCTGCAGTTCGTGCCGGGCAAGGGCTTCGATGATCGGCAGCACGCTGCTGACCAGCGCCCGAAGTCGCCGGCGTCTGCATGACCGGCTCGACCGAAACGGCGTGGACGATCAACCGCACGCTGGCCGCGCGCGACGCGCAGATCGCCGCGCTGATCGCCGAGACCGGCGGCCAGAACGCGTTCATCGCCGATTCGTCCGCGCTGCCCGAGCAACTCGTCAAGGATGCGGTTGCGTCGGCATTCGACTCGGCCGGCCAGCGCTGCTCGGCCGCGCGCGTGCTGTTCGTGCAGGACGACATCGCCGACAAGGTCATCGCGATGCTGTCCGGCGCGATGGACGAGCTCAAGGTCGGCGATCCGGGTCTGCTGTCGACCGACGTCGGCCCGGTCATCGACGAGCCGTCGCGCAAGGGCCTCGCCGATCACGCCGCGCGCATGGACAAGGAAGCCACGCTGATCAAGCAGGTCACGCTCGGCCCGGAATGCGCGAACGGCACGTTCTTCGCGCCGCGCGCCTACGCGCTCAAGTCGCTGTCGCAGCTCACGCACGAAGTGTTCGGCCCGGTCCTGCACGTGATCCGCTGGAAAGCGAACGAACTCGACGCCGTCATCGACGCGATCAACGCGACCGGCTTCGGCCTGACGCTGGGCATCCACAGCCGCATCGATTCCACGATCGCGCATATTGTACAACGCGCAAAAGTCGGCAATTGCTATGTCAACCGCAACCAGATCGGCGCGGTCGTCGGCGTGCAGCCGTTCGGTGGCGAGAACCTCTCCGGGCACCGGGCCGAAGGCCGGCGGGCCGCATTACCTGCTGCGCTTCGTCACCGAGCGCACGTTGACGGTCAATACGACCGCCGCGGGCGGCAATGCGTCGCTGCTGACGCTTGGGGAGTAACTGTCTGGCTGTCGGGCTTTAGCCCCCTCCTTCAAAAGGCCGGTTGGCCGGGAATGGCGTTTCTTCTTGGCTCGTATCTCTAGGCTCGTCATTCCGGCGAAAGCCGGACTGCGCAGGCAGGATGCCGAAGCGAACATTCGCGCAGCGAATGGCCCGAAGGGCACGCGACAGGAGTCGCGTGTAATCCAGTTCCTTGCTCTTCGCAATCTGGATTCTCGCAGCGCCAGAATGACGGCATGAGCGAAGGCGCTGGATTCCGGCTTTCGCCGGAATGACGAGCGCTGGAGACGTACGGCAGAAGCCGCCTATTGCATCGAGTGCAACCCAATCATGTTGCCTTCGGTATCAATGACCAGAGCAATCGCGCCGTACTGTCCGATCGCTGTCTTGGCCAGATGCAGCTTGCCGCCGCTCTTCACGGCGCGCTCGGCCTCGACGGCACAATCCTCGCAGCCGAAATAGATGATCGTGCTGTTGCCGCCCGATGGAACACCGTCCATCTTGACGAGCGCGCCGGAAGTCCCGGGTTGATCCATGATCATCTGTGGAAAAGTCCAATAATCCATCGTCGGGTTGCCCGGATTGTCCATCTTCTCGATCTTCCGCTTGAACACCGCTTCATAGAACGCCCGGGCGCGTTTCATGTCCTGCACGTAGATTTCGAACCAGCGAACGGGATTGGTTGCCGTTTTCGGCTTGGATGCCGCCTTGGGACTGGACGCCATCTCGAGATGGGATGCGGATTTGGGATTGGTGGGAGCCATGGGGTTTCTCCTCGATTTTCCGGGCAAGGAAAATGTAGCGCGTCGCCCGCAAGAAACTGTTCACAAGATGTTGTCTGCCGCAAGCTCAGCAACGTTTCGTTCAGCTTGCATGCCACAGGGGCAGCGCAGACTTGAATGATGCTTTTTGCGCTGGGGGAACAAATGGCAATCTTGCGAACACTCCTGCTGTCCAGCTCGCTGGTGCTCACATGCGCGACAGGCATGGCGAAGTCCAGCGCACAGAAAAACGCGCCGGCCGCCTCGTTGACGGTCACGCTGAATCAGGGCGAGGTCGCGCGCTGGCCGGGCATCGCGGCCAGGTCCTGCGTGCTCGGCGCCAGGAAATATCCCGCGGTCGATGCCGTCTGCTACTACCCGTTCGACGTCGAGGCAGCGCCGGGCCGGCACGCGATCGCGGCGATCGACCAGGATGGCAAGCGTCATAACGCAACCGCGATCGTCGAGAAAGTCGAGCGGCCGAAAGTCGACATCAACCTGACCGACGATGCGTACATCAACGTGTCGCAGGAAAACCAGAAGCGCGCGGCGCGCGAGCGCGAAGCGGTGCTGAAACTGTTCGCGGCGACGATCGAAGAGCCGCTATTTTCGCTGCCACTCGGCGCGCCAGCGTCGCCGCTGCCGAAGAACGAGGACGACTTTGGCAGCCTGCGCACGTTCAACGGCAAGGTCGAGAGCCAGCACACCGGACGCGACTATCCGGTGAACGAGGGCAATTCGGTCCGGGCGATCGCTGCCGGAAGGGTCGTGATCGCCGACGAGCACTTCCTCACCGGCAACAGCGTCTACATCGATCACGGCGACGGCATGGTCAGCGCGAGTTTCCATATGTCGTCGCTGAACGTGAAGGCGGGCGACGAGGTCAAACGCGGTCAGGCGCTCGGCAAGGTCGGCGCGACCGGACGGACCAGCGGCACGCATCTGCACCTGGGCATCCGCTGGCTCGCCGCGCGCGTCGATCCCCAGCCATTGCTGGAAAGCCCGCTGCATCTGCACGAGGTCGGCGAGAAGCCGGTCGTGGCCGAACGCAAGGAAGAGAAGGCCAACGCCGAACCGAAAGAATCGAATCGATCGATAAGACGCGATGACGAGGGTTGAGACATGGCTGGCGGGGAGTCGCCGCGCTGCGCGTCCGCCAATCCAGGGGGGCCTGTAGAACGTGTGGCGACGCGCTGCTTCTTTGTGCGCGGCGCATGTGTATACTCAGGCTGCCGTCCAAACGCAAAACAGGGTCGCTAATGGATCGGGGTGACATCCTCTGAACGCGACGCGCGCACTGATCGTACTTCTCAACATGGTTGCGGGCGTCGCCTACGCCGCGCCATTCGTCTACGTCACCCAGCCGGCCGGCATCGCCGTCATCGATGCGGCGACGAACTCGGTATCGGCAACGATTCCCGCCGGTGACTATCCCTACGCAATCGCGATCACGCGCTCCGGCGCGCTCGGTTACACGGCCGACTTCGCCAGCAGCACGGTCACGTTTCTCGACCTGGTCGGAAACAACGCGATGGCGACCCTGACGGTTGCCGCGGAACCGCTTGCGCTCGCGCTGAGCGCGGACGAGAAGCGGCTGTTCGTCGCCAGCCGCAGTTCGCGACTGACGGTAATCGACATTGCCAGCCGCACGACGGTTGCGGTCGTTCCGCTGATCGATCCGCCCGTGGCGCTGGCCCTTCATCCCGACGGTCGGCGGCTTTTCATCCTGTATGAGAGCGCGACGGTGGTCGGCACGTTCGACACGACGACGAACGCCTTGTCCGGCACCTTGGCGAACCGTCTGGATCTGCTGCCCGGCGGCTTCGCTCTGCGCGCATCCGGCGCAGAAATCTATGTCGCCAATCAGTTCATGCGCAGCTTCTTCCTGCCGCCGCCGAGCGATATCGTCACGGTTATCGACACGGCCGGGGCGGCTCCGGTCGCGAGCATTTCGGTCGGCGAGCAGGTCAGCACCGTCACTTTCGGCGGGAATCCGGAAAGGGCCTATGTCGCCGCTTCCGAACACGTCGAGGTCATCGATCCATCGACGCGCACCGTCGTCGACTCGATTCCCATAACGTCCGGCTACTCGCCGGCGATTGCCTACTTGCCGGCGCTGCATCACCTGTACCTGACCAGCTATTCCGGCAATGTCGTGACGGTCATCGACACCGTCAGCGCTTCGGTGCTGACGACGATTCCGGTCGAGGGACCGGGCTATCTCGGCGTGGTGCCGGACGCCTCGTCGCCACCACCGCCGCCGCCAAACGATGGCCCGAAACCGGCGCCGCTGGTTCCTGGGCCGCGGCCGCAACGGCCCATCGTCGCTCCGCGGCACGCCATCGGCTGGATCAACTAGCGATTCGCCGAATCGGTTTCGCGGTCTGGCCGGACCCGAGCAGACCATCCCCGCGCTGCCCTGCCTGAGAGCAGGACTGAGCGCGGCGCGGCAATCTCTGGCGAAAATACGAACTTTTACCTCGGTCCAAGGTAAAGTAAGTGCATGTATCTTGAGTACTACGGCCTCAAAGAGCCGCCATTTTCGATCACCCCGGATCCGCGCTACGTGTTCCTGTCGGAGCGCCATCGGGATGCGCTCGCGCATCTGCTGTATGGCATCGGCAAGGGCGGCAGTGGCGGCTTCGTGCAGCTCACCGGCGAGGTCGGCACCGGCAAGACGACGTTGTGCCGGCTGCTGCTCGAGCAGCTGCCGGAGAACACGCGCGTCGCCCTCGTGCTCAATCCAAAACTCTCGCCGGTCGAATTGCTCGAGACGATCTGCGAGGAACTGAAGCTCGATCTGGTCGATCGGCGCGGCAGCCTCAAGGGCCTGGTCGATACGCTCAACGCCTATCTGCTCGACGCCTACGCGCAGGGCTTGCGCGTGGTGCTGATCGTCGACGAGGCGCAGAACCTGTCGACCGACGCGCTCGAGCAGATTCGCCTGCTGACGAACCTCGAGACGCCGACGCAAAAGCTGCTGCAAATCATCCTGCTGGGCCAGCCCGAACTGCGCGACAAGCTCAATGACACCGAACTGCGCCAGCTCGCCCAGCGCATCACGGCGCGTTATCACCTGACCCCGCTGGACCGGGTCGAGACCGAGGCTTACGTGCGTCATCGCACGGCCGTCGCCGGCGCCGCGCGGCTGCCGTTCTCGCGCCTCGGGCTGCGCGCGATCTACCAGCGCTCGAACGGCATTCCACGCCTGATCAACATCATCGCCGACCGCGCGCTGATGGCCGGCTACGCGCGCGAGCAGGAATCGATCGGCGAACGCCTGGTCGACCGCGCCGCCGACGAGACCTTGCCGGGACACGCGCGCTACTGGCTGCATCGCTACGGCCGCTGGGCCGCCGCGCTGATGATGCTGCTCGGCGCCGGCATGCTGTGGACGTACTACACGCGTCAGCAGCCGGAACTGCCGGCCCAGGCCGCGACCCCGGCTCCGGCGCCGCGCCCGCCGCCGCCCAATCCGGACGCAATTGCTGCGGAACGCCTGACCGCGGCCCTGCAGGAAAACCTCGAGACCGAACTGGCGGCCTGGACCCAGCTGCTCGCGCGCTGGCAGGTCAGTTCGACGGACGTGTCCGTGCGCGACGCGACGCATTGTCAGACGATCGTGTTCCCCGGCTTCAATTGCCTGCGCGGACACGCCGCCCTCGACCAGCTTGTGCGCTTCGACCGGCCGCTGATCCTGCCGCTGCAGCACGACAACGCGCACGGATACGCGCTGCTGCTCGGCTCCGGCAATCGCGTGCTGCTGAGCTTCAGCGGCGAGCCGGTGCGCCTGAGCGCGGATCAACTTCGCAACTTCTGGAATGGCGACTTCATCGCGGTATGGCGCCTGCCGGACCATGTGCCGGCCAAGCTGCGCGTCGGCGATGCCGGTCCCGGCGTCGCCTGGGTGCAGGCGCAGGTCGCGCGCATGGACGGCGCCAAGCCGGCGGATGCCGGTCCGGCCTATTTCGATGCTACGCTGGAAGAGCGCATCCGCAAGCTCCAGGTCGCCTATGGCATCCGCCCCGACGGAATCGTCGGGCAGGAGACGCTGTTCGCGCTGTCGGCCCTCGATCAGAACGGACCGCACCTGGCGCGCGATGTCGATTAGTATACATCTTGATATTTTAACATGTCCCTGATTCTCGAAGCGTTGAAAAAATCCGAGACCCGGCGCCGCCTGGGCGAAGCACCGGACATCGGCACCCCGTTCACGGTCAAGCCCCGCCGGCGCAATCCGTGGCCGGTAATCGTGATCCTTATTGCGCTGGCTGGCGGCATTGGCTGGTGGTACGCGGGTACCCTGCAGCACCCGACCGATGCCAACGCGGTCGTTGCGCTGCCTTCGCGGCCGGCTGCGCCGATGAAAAGTGCGGCCACCAATGCGCAGCAAACGGGAACGCCGGTCGCGAAAGCGGGCACGGCTCAGGCTGCCCGTGAACCCACCTTGGTCCAGGCTCAAGCCAGGCCGGACGGATCTGCTTCCGGCCTGACTGCGAAACCGCCTGTGCGTGTCGACGGCGGCACGGCGGGCACGACGGCTCCCGGCGGCGTTGACGCACAAGCGATGCGGCCGATAAACCGGCATCTCCCGGCGCCGACCGCACCGGCGCAGGCGCCGGTGCCGGTGCCTGCGCAGGCGACAACACCGGCGAAACCGGCGGCACAAGTTACTCCCGCGCCGACCGCGCAAGCGCCGATCAGCCGCGCCACGCCGACCCCCTTGCCGATCGCGGCCGCGGCGGCCAAGCCGCCGAGTGAAGGGGCCGTCGCGGCCCCGGTGCAGCAGGCCAGTGTCGCGACTGCGCCGCCAAATGCGGCGCCGGCCAAGCCGGCCGATGCGATTGCCATGGCGCCAACTGCGCCTGCCGCGCCTGCAGTTCCGCAGTACTACGAATTGGCCTACGCAGTGCGCAAGGACATTCCGCAGTTCAACCTGAGCATGCACGTCTTTGCCGCAGATCCGGCCGCGCGCTTCATCGTCGTCGACGGCGAGCGCAAGGTCGAGGGCGATACGGTGAAGGAAGGACTGGTCTTGCGCGAGGTGCGTACCGACGGAGTCGTACTGGAGTTTCGCGGGCAACGTTTTTTCTATCCGCGCCCAGGCCACTGATCGCGACACGCCGTGTTTGTCCGCGTCGAGCACCGCCATAGACCACATCTGCCGTGGGCGACAATTGCGATCATCGCCAGTTGCGCGGTGATTTCGCTGTGGTTGGCGAGCCTTCCTGCCGACGACCGGCTGGAATGGATACGCCAGTGGGGCACAGTGCCATCGAAGCTGTTCGACAGCCAGGCGCCGATGCTGCAGCAGTTGTCCGAACTGCGCATTCTGCGTCTGCTGACCGCGCTGTTCATCCATGCCGACTGGCTGCACCTGGCCGGCAATCTGCTGTTCCTGATGATCTTCGGCCTGCCCGCCGAGCGCGCGCTCGGCTCATGGCGATTCCTCGCGCTGTACCTGTTCGGCGGCGCGGTCGCGAACCTGATCGGCGCGCTGACGCTGGCCAGCACCAACGCCCCGATCGTCGGTTCCAGTGGCGCCGTCTCCGCGGTCGTCGGCGCGTACCTCGCGCTGTTTCCGCGCGCGCGCCTGGGACTGGTGTTGCCGCTCGGCCTGTTCCTCGAGTTCGTGCGCATTCCGGCGCCGGTGCTGATCGGCTTCTGGATCCTGCTGCAGGTGTTGTTCACGTTCGTCGGCCCGACCTTCGGCGCCGTCGTCTGGTGGACGCACATCGCCGGCTTTCTGGTCGGCATCGTGTTCGCGATCATGTCGCGGCCGTCTATCGCGCGGCGGCTGCGGCGCTGACGCGACGCTGGGCTTCCTTTTCCCTAGCTCGTCATTCCGGCGAAAGCCGGAATCCAGCGCCTTTGCTTAGTTGGTCGGGGATCGACGCGCCTCTAGCTTTCCCCTTCTTCTCGCTCGTCATTCCGGCGAAAGCCGGAATCCAACTCCTTTGCTCTTGTTGTTCCTTGAAGTGCAGAGCTTCCACTCGCCCTGCGGGCGAGCGGGTAACTTTTCTTTGCTTGTGCAAAGAAAAGTCACCAAAAGAAACACACCCCAAGTAGCGCGCCTTCCGGGCATCCTGCCCTCCAGGTTCGCGAGCGGGTTCCGGGGGTCGCTGAGCGCACATCCGTGTGCGCGCAGCGCCCTCGCGCGCCTCCTGCGCGCGCCACTTCGGGCTTTTCCTCCACCCGCTCGCCGCGCCACAGGGGCCCCATTTCGGCGGCATCCTGCCGCAGAAGCGGTCGCTCGCGGCCCTCGCTCTCGCACCATGGTTGAACGCACGCAAACGATCGCTAGACGCAGCCCGCAAACTTGAAACACGGGTCTGCACCCCGAAGAGCAAGGCGCTGGATTCCGGCTTCCGCCGGAATGACGAGCAAAAGAATGACGAGCGGAGAAACCAACGTCGCAAGTGACATCCGGCGCAACGCGCTACAATAAAAGCATGCGCGGCAAGAAACTATACAAAGTGACATTCCTGAGCCAGGGCAAGACCCTGGAGCTGTATGCGCGCCACGTTGGTAGCAGTACGCTGTGGGGGTTCACCGAGGTTGGCGAGTTGGTATTCGAGCAGGGCGATGGCGTCGTCGTCGATCCGACCGAGGAGCGCCTGCGCGACGAGTTCAAGGATACGAAGATGCTGCATCTGCCGATGCAATGCATCGTGCGTATCGAGGAAGTCGAAAAAATCGGACCGCTGTCGATTCGCGATGCGGCCAGCGGCGACAAGATCATGCCGTTTCCAATCGCGCCCCCACGCACCAGCGGCAAGTGACCGCAGGATGCGGTCATCCCGTCAGCGCATGGATGTGCGACGACACGGGATCCAGCCCCAATCAAAAAACAAAGTCATCCCGTGCAGGCACATAGACGTGCGCTAACACGAGATCCAGGTCCAATCAAAAAAGCGCGCCATCCCTCCCGGAACGAGCTGGGTCTTGAAACGAGATGCGTTGACTGCGCCAGCAGGACAGCCGGCGCGAACAGCGTCGCCTGAAGGCCGAGTCAACCCTTCTTTTCCGCCTGCACCTGCGCCGGCGCATTCAACGGCATGGTTTTGTGCTGCATCGCCAAGCCCTTGAGCAGGTTCAGTGCTTCGCTCAGCGCGTAGTCGTCGTAGCTGTCGCGCGCGGCGGCCTTCTCGGTGCGCTTGTCTTTTTCGTGCTCGCCCTTCAGGTGGCCCGGCAGGTCACGTTCGCCGGTAATCAGTGCCGGCGCCGCATCGCGCACGCTGAGTTTCAGATCGGCCAGTTCGATGTCCGGCTGTATGCCGGCGGCCTGGATCGACGTGCCGCTCGGCGTGTAGTAGCGCGCGGTGGTCAGCTTGACGGCGCGGGTGTCATCCAGCGGCAGCACGGTCTGCACGGAACCTTTGCCGAACGTGCGCCGGCCCATGATCAACGCGCGATGGTTGTCCTTCAGTGCTCCGGCGACGATCTCGGCCGCCGAAGCGGTGCCGTTGTCGACCAGCACGACGATCGGCGCGCCATCGAGCAGGTCGCCCGGCGTGGCGCTGAAACTCAAATCCGTCTGCTTGAGGCGGCCGCGTGTGCTGACGATCGTGCCCTGGTCGAGGAACTCGTCGCTGATTTCTACCGCGGACGTCAGCAGGCCACCGGGATTGCTGCGCAGGTCGAGAACCGCGCCGCGCCATGATTCCTGTTTGCCTTTGAGCTTGGCCAGCTTCTTCTTGACTTCCATGCCGGTGTCTTCCTGGAACTGGGCGATGCGGATATAGGCATAGCCCGGATCGAGCATGCGCACGCGCACGCTGGCGACCTTGACTTTCTCGCGCGTGAGTTTCAGGTCGATCGGCGCGCTGGCGCCTTCGTGCAGGACGCTCAGCGTAACCGAGCTGCCGGACTTGCCGCGCAGCAGATTGACCGACTCGTTGATGTTCTCGGCCGTGATCGTGCTGCCATCGATGCGCGTGATCGTGTCGCCGGGCTTGATGCCGCCGCGTTCGGCCGGCGTGTCGTCGATCGGCGCGATGACGCGCAGCGCGCCATCGACGGTCAGCACCTCGAGGCCGAGACCGTCGTAGCTGCCGCTGGTGTCCTCGCTGAGTTCATCCATCGCACGCTGGTCCAGATATTCGCTGTGCGGATCCAGTCCGGCCAGCATGCCGCGCACCGCCGACTGCATCAGCGCCGAATCGTCGACCGGCTCGACGTATGCCTGCTTGACCAGGTTGAATACGGCCGTGAACGTGCGGATGTCATCGAGACTGACCGCGGGCTTCGACGGCACGACCGGCGCTACCGCCGCCGGCGCGGCGGGCTTGTCCTTGTCGCCAGCATCGGCGCCGAGGGCGAGTGCCGAACCGGTCAGCAGGACGACACACACGGAAAGTCGCAACATGGCCTTCAACTCTTGGCAGTAACACAAACGTGAACGGAAGATTATATTCCCGCCGCTGTTAACGGGGGCGTGAAGGTTTGAGCCAGGCCCGCGCATCCAGCGGCTTGCCATCGTGACGCAGTTCGAAATACAAGCCCGCCGTTTTGCGTCCACCACTCGCTCCGCTGGTTGCGATGACCTCATTGGCGTCGACCCAGTCACCGACGTCCTTGAGCAGGCTTTCGTTGCATCCGTACAGGCTCAGATACCCGTCGCCGTGATCGACGATCAGCAGCAGGCCATAGCCGCGCAGCCAATCGGCGAACACCACGCGCCCATGCGAGACGGCGTGCACCTCGCCACCTTCCGCCGCGACAATCAATACGCCGTGGCTGTCTTTCTCGTCGCCGGCCGATCCGGCCTGCAGCGAGCCGTGCAGCGGTATCAATAGTCGACCACGCAACTGGGCAAAGGGTTCCGCGCCGGCGATCTGCTTGGGGATATCGGCGAATACGTCGCGCAGCTTTTCCAGCAGCTGGAGCAGGCCCTTTTCGTCCTTGCCGAGTGCGGCCAGGCGCCCCTGCTGGTCGTGCAGGGTCGCGTCGAGCGTCGCCAGCACCTGCCGGCGCTCGGCCCGTTCGGCCTCGAGCCGTTCGGCATCGGTCACGCGCGAGGCGCGCGACTCGGCGATCTGCGCCGTCTCCTCCTCGATTGCCGCCTGGACCTGCGCGAGCGCTTCGAGGTCCTTGAGCAGATGCTCGATTTCAGCGACGCGGGCGTGCTCGAAATAGTGGTAATAGGCCACGAGGCGGCCGATCGAACCGACCTCGTCCTGCGCCAACAGCAGGCGCAGTTCCTCGTTGCGGCCGAGCGCGTAGGCCGAGCGCAGCAGCGCGGCGAGCGCCTCACGTTGCGTCTTCAAAGTCGCATCGAGCGCGTCGCGCTGCTTGACCAGCTGCGCGAGCCGCGCCTGCTGCCCCTCGAGCTTCTGATCGAGCGCGCGAACTTCCTTTGCGGTCGCCGAGATCTTGAGTTCCTGCGCCCGCAACGCCGCGGTCGTGTCGCTCTTCTGCACCGTGATCTGCTTCTGCGCTTCGGTGATCGCGCGGATCTCGGCCCGCACGTCGTCGAGCTTCTGCTTGGCTTGCGCTTCTTCGGTGCTGCGCTGGCTGTCGCTGGTCTGCGCGTGGACGCTGGTGCCCATGGCACCCAGAAGGAAGCACGCGCCAACCCAGCAAATGGCGAACGCCCAGTGCCCACGTTTGACGTCATTCCCGCGCACGCGGGAATCCATTTTGATTTTGATCGTGTCGCGACGTGCGGGCCGTTCGCGCACGCAGCGAGCGAGCGCGTTACTGCACTTGCTTCTGCGGCAGGATGCCGCACAAATGGGGCCCCTGTGGCGCGGCGAGCGGGTGGAGGAAAAGCCCGAAGGGGCGCGCGCACGACGCGCGCGCGGGCGCTGCGCGCACAGGGATGTGCGCTCAGCGCCCGCCGGAACCCGCTCGCGAACCCGGAGGGCAGGCGACGGCATGGATGCCGGAGGTAGAGCAACGCAGGGAGCGGTTGCCGGATGCCCGGAAGGCGCGCCACCGGGGTGTGTTTCTTTTGGTGACTTTTCTTTGCACAAGCAAAGAAAAGTTACCCGCTCGGCCGCAGGTCGAGTGGAAGCTTTGCACTTCGAAGCTTTGCACTTCAAAGAACGATCAAAATGGATTCCCGCGTGCGCGGGAATGACGGCAAAAAGGAAAGAACTGGATTCCGGCGTTCGCAGGAATGACGAGCGAAAAAGAGACCGCGCGCTAGCAGCGAACGCACGACGATCCTCGACCCTCACCCGGCGCTGCGCGCCACCCTCTCCCGGTGGGAGAGGGTAAGAGCCAGCTTCGCGCTCGCCGCGGCCTAGCAACGACAAATGAAAGAGCGAGAAAAAAGCGGAAAAAACCAAGCGAAACCTGAATATCGAGCGGAGCGAAAGAATCAAGCGAGCGTGACGAGTGAATGGCCCGTCATCTCCGCCGGCTGCGGCAGCGCCATCAGCGCCAGCACCGTCGGCGCGAGATCGCGCAACGCGCCATGCTCGAGCGTGGCGGGACGGCCGACATAGACCAGCGGCACCGGACCGACCGTGTGCTGGGTGTGTGGCTGGCCGTCTTCGGCGGTCATCTGCTCGAAGTTGCCGTGATCGGCAGTGATCAGCATTTCGCCGCCGGCTTCGCGAATCGCCGGGGCCAGGCGCCCGAGCGCCGCGTCGACGGCCTCGGCAGCCTTGATCGCGGCATCGAGCTTGCCGGTGTGGCCGACCATGTCGGCGTTGGCGATGTTGCAGACGATAAAATCGTACTTGTTGCTTTTTATCGCCTCGACCAGCTTGTCGGTGACTTCCGGACAGCTCATCTCGGGCTTCAGGTCATAGGTCGCCACGCGCGGACTCGGCACGAGGATCCGGTCCTCGCCGGCGTAGGGTTGCTCGCGGCCGCCGGAAAAGAAGAACGTCACGTGTGCGTACTTTTCGGTTTCGGCGATGCGCAACTGCTGCAGGCCGAGCGAGGCGAGGTATTCGCCCAGCGAGTTGTGCAGCGATTGCGGCGGATAGGCCACGCCGGTGACGGCAAGATCGGCACTGAATTCGGTCAATGTCACGAACGCCGACAGGGCGATCGCGCGCGGCCGCTCGAAGCCGGTGAACGCCGGGTCGACGAACACCTGGGTGAGCTGGCGCGCACGGTCGGCGCGAAAGTTCATGTAGATGACCGCATCGCCGTCGGCCATCGCCGCACCGGCGCCGACGATCGTCGGCTTGACGAACTCGTCGGTCTCGCCGCGCGCGTAGGCGGCGGCGAGCGCGGCCACGGCGCTGTCGGCATGGAACGGCGCATCGGCCTCGGCGATCGCGTCGTAGGCGAGCTCGACGCGCTCCCAGCGCTTGTCGCGATCCATGGCGTAGTAGCGGCCTCCGATCGTCGCCACGAACGCGTTCGGCAGCGCGGCGCACTTCGCCTGAAGTTTCTCCAGCGACGCGCGCGCACTCTGCGGCGGCGTATCGCGTCCGTCGAGGAACGCGTGCACGGCGATGCGGCCGACGCCTTGCGCCGCGGCAAGATCCAGCAGCGCCAGGATCTGGTCTTCGTGGCTGTGCACGCCGCCGGGGCTGAGCAGGCCGAAGACGTGCAGTGTGCCGTTTGCGCGCTTTACCGCCGCGCAGGCGCCGAGCAACGCGGCATTGCCGGGGAAGCTGCCATCGGCGATCGCGGCGTCGATGCGCGTCAGGTCCTGATAGACGATGCGGCCGGCGCCGATATTCATGTGGCCGACTTCCGAGTTGCCCATCTGGCCGTCCGGCAGGCCGACGTGCAGCCCGTGCGTTTCGACCAGCGTGTGCGGGCACTGCGCCAGCAATCGGCGCCAGTTCGGCACGTTTGCCTGGGCCAGCGCATTGTCCTTGCTGTCCTCACGGTAGCCCCAGCCGTCGAGGATCAGCAGCAGCACGGGTTTGGGTCGGGACACGTTGCGGCCTTCCGGATGATTTGATCCATGGTAGCGGAATTCTGCGCCTGGCTGGACCGCCGCCGCAGCCATCTGCAGGTCGTGCTTAAACCTTTGACGCCGTTTCCCGCATCATAGAGTCCGATCGAGCCATGAGGAGTTCCCCGATGATCCGCACTTCCCTGTGTCTGTTGCTCGCGTTCAGCCTGGCCGGAACCGCTCTTGCGGCCGGCAACGACGACCTGGACATCGACAAGGTCAACGGCAGCATCCACGTTCCCGACAACTCGACCGTCGGCAAGCTCAGCACGGTCAACGGTGGCATCCGCATCGGCGCGAATTCGCACGCGAAAAGCGCCGACACGGTCAACGGCGGAATCGACCTGGACAACGGTGCGACGATCGACAGCCTCGAAACAGTCAACGGCGGCATCCGCGTCGGCGAAAACAACAAGGTCGCCAAGACCGTCGAGGCGGTCAACGGTTCGATCACGCTGCACTCGGGCACCGAGGTCGGCGGCCGGGTCAGCAACGTCAACGGGACGGTCAAGCTCGAGGCCGCGCATGTTGCCGGCGGGCTCGAGACGACGAGCGGCGACGTCCTCGTCGGCGCGAACTCGCGCGTCGAAGGCGGCCTTCTCGTCAATGCCGATCACAGCTGGTTCCACATGAGCTCGCACAAGCCGCGCATCGTGATCGGCCCGCACGCGACCGTCTCCGGCACGCTCGAGTTCAAGCGCGACGTCGATCTGTACGTCAGCGACAGCGCCACGATCGGCAAGGTCGAGGGTGCGAATCCGCAGAAATTCAGCGGCGAACAGCCGTAGGACACCGGCGCGCGGCTTCTGTCTCGCCGGTAGGCGAAGCCTGACGCGGACATGCCCCTCGGCAAACAGCCGCGCGCAACGTAATGCATGGCGCTTCTGCCCTACTCTGCCTAGAATCCGGCCCTTGTACTTTTCGACCGGAGTCCTGATGCGCCTTCCCGTCCTGACCGTTGCCGCGTTGCTGCTCGCCGCCTGCAATCAGCAGCAACCGCCGCAACCTGCAACGCCGGCTGCCGGCACCACCCCGGCCGCGACGCCCGCACCACCGCCCGCGATCACGCCGACAACCGACGGACACTTCTCGCCGGACATCACGATTCCCGACTTCGCCGCGCACGTCGAGCGCCTGGCCTCGGATGAATTCGAGGGCCGCAAGCCCGGCACGATCGGCGAGCGCATGGCGACGACCTACCTGGTCGACCAGTTCCAGCGCATGGGCCTGAAGCCCGGCAACAAGGGCAGCTACCTGCAGAGCGTGCCGATGGTCGAGGTTGCGCTGACCGACGGCGACAAGCTGTCGCTCGATGTCGCCGTAGGCGGCAATGTGGAAAAATTCAATTTCCGCAGCGACACGATCGTCTTTTCGCCGCAGGGCAAGCCCGAGACCGAAGTCAAGGACAGCGACATGGTCTTCGCCGGCTACGGCGTCGTCGCGCCGGAGTACCAGTGGAACGACTACGCCGGGCTCGACGTCAAGGGCAAGACCGTCGTCGTGCTGATCAACGATCCGGGCTGGGGCAATCACGACGCGAGCCTTGTTCAAGGGCGACGCGATGACCTACTACGGTCGCTGGACCTACAAGCTCGAGGAAGCCGCGCGCCAGGGCGCGGCTGCCTGCCTGATCGTGCACGAAACGGCGGGCGCGGCTTATCCGTGGGACGTCGTCGTCAACAGCTGGAGCGGCCCGCAGTTCTACCTGCCGGCGAGCGAGGATTCCGATCCGCGCGTCCAGGTCGCCGGCTGGATCACGACCGAGGCGGCGCAGCGCCTGTTCGGCAAGGCCGGCGCCGATTTCGATACGCTGAAGAAGTCCGCCGATGTGCGCGGTTTCAAGCCGACCGCGCTCGCGGCGAAGTTGTCGACGACGCTGCACAGCTCGATCCGCAACACCAGTTCGGACAACGTCGTCGCGCTGCTGCCGGGCAGCCAGCGCTCCGATGAAGTGATCGTTTACTCCGCGCACTGGGACCATTTCGGCAAGAACCCGGCGCTCAAGGGCGACAACGTGTTCCACGGCGCGGTCGACAACGGCACCGGCCTGGCCGCGCTACTCGAACTTGCCGACGCGTTCGCGCACCAGGATCCCGAAACCGCAGCGCTCGATCCTGTTCCTCGCGCCGACGCTCGAAGAGGCCGGGCTGATCGGCTCGCGCTACTACGCGATGCATCCGTCGATACCGATGGCGAAAACCGTCGCCGCGATCAACATGGACATGTTCATCCCGTACGGCCGCACGCACGACATGTCGATCATTGGCTTCGGCGAGTCGCAGATGGACGATTACCTCAAGGAAATCCTCGCGCCCGCGGGCCGTACGGTCACGCCGGACGGCGAATCGGCGAAGGGCTATTTCTATCGCTCCGACCAGATCAACTTCGCGCACAAGGGCGTGCCGGTACTGTACGTGCACAGTGGGCTGGACAAGCTCGACGGCGGCAAGACGGCTGGCCTCGCGGCCAGCGAGGACTATA
Source organism: uncultured Gammaproteobacteria bacterium (assembly GCA_963766595.1). Taxonomy (GTDB): domain Bacteria; phylum Pseudomonadota; class Gammaproteobacteria; order Xanthomonadales; family Rhodanobacteraceae; genus Rudaea. The sequence goes on along the minus strand of CAVYAZ010000016.1, from coordinate 666,519 downwards.
CGAAAAACCGCTATCACAAGCCGGCCGATCGCTTTGATCCGCACTGGGACCTGTCCGGCGTGGTCGAAGACGTGCAGGCACTGTACGCCGTCGGCAAGCGCCTCGCCGATGAATCGACTGCTCCGCAATGGGCCGCCGACAGCGAGTTCAAGTCGGCGCGCGATGCGGCGGCGAAGGCGCCGGCAAGTAAGCGGGCAGTGATCGCAAAACCGGGGCTTGCATTTCAAGCCCCTCCCCCTTGATGGGGGAGGGGTTGGGGAGAGGGTGACGCCGACGCAGTCGGCGGCTTCGCCGCCTTCCCCTCTCCCGGTGCGCTACGCGCGCCGTCCTCTCCCGCAAGGGAATAGGTTGTCTTCTCTGCTCGCAGTGGAACTAAAACTGCTACTGCCTCCCCGACTTGCCGCGGGACTCTCAGTCTTCAGCCGGCTCTGCAACGCAGTGCGCCTACGCAACCGCGCGCGGGCGCAACAGCAACGAGAGCATCTCGCCGGTGTTGACCGGCTTGAGCAGGTGATGATCGAACCCTGCCGCACTCACGCGCAGCCGGTCATCGGGCTGCCCCCAGCCGGTCAAGGCGATCAGCAGCATGCGCGCGTGCGCCGGATCCTTGCGCAGGTGGCGGGCGAGGTCGCAGCCATCCATGCCCGGCATGCCGATGTCGAGAATCCCGACGGCCGGCTGCGCGTCCGCTGCCAGCGCGATCGCCTGCTCGGCGCTGTACGCGACCGATGTGCGCGCGCCCATGCTGCGCAGCAGGGCCGCGAGGCTGTCGGCAGCTTCCTCGTTGTCGTCGACAACGAGGATGTCCTGCGCCGGAAGCGCATCGGCCGGAGCCGCGGAGGCGGCGTCGGCGATCGCGCGCTCGACCTTGGCCAACGGCAGCGTGACGATGACTTCGCTGCCTTCGCCTGCTCCGCGGCTGTATGCGCTGACCGCGCCGCCATGCAGTTCGACCATGCTCTTGACCAGGGTCAGACCGATGCCAAGCCCGCCCTGGGCGACACGGGCCGCATCGGAGACCTGGACGAACATGTCGAAGATCGCAGCCAGCATGTCGCCGGGAATGCCGATGCCGTTGTCGCGCACGCCGATCCGGGCGAAGCCGTCGGCCCGATCGATGGTCACCGTGACGTGGCCTCCGGGCTGGGTATACTTTGCCGCATTGTTGAGCAGGTTCGAGAAGATCTGGGTCAGCCGCACGCGGTCCCCGCGCACGCTCAGGCTTTCGCCGGGCAGGATCAGTTCCAGGCGATGTCGCGCCGCGGTCAGCTGCGGCCGGCTGAGCTCCACCGCGTCGGCGACGACGCGCTCCAGCGCCAGCACCTCGAGTTTGAGCTCGACCTTGCCGCGGGTGATGCGCGACACCTCCATGAGATCGTCGATCAGCCGCACCATGTGCTGGATCTGGCGTTCCATCATCTGGTAATGGGGCCTGGCTTCGTCGGCGCTGAAACTCTTCCTCTGCAGCAGGGACAACGCCGTGCTGAGCGGGGCGAGCGGATTGCGCAACTCGTGCGCGAGCGTCGCGAGGAATACCGTCTTGCGCTGGTCGGCCTGGCGCAATCCTTCCATGACGGCGCGCAACTCGTACTGGCGCGCGCGCGCGCGCAGCGCGGTGCGCACCGAACTGATCAGCGAGAAGATGCGGATCGGACGTTCGATGATCGTGAAGTTCGCCGACATCTGCATCGCGTCGATGATGGCCATCGAATCGGCGCCGGTGCGCGCCAGGATCAGCACCGGCAGATCGGACCACGGCGATTGCCGGTGCAGGATGGCGGCCACCCGGCGGAAAACGGGATCGAGGAGCGTTTCCTCGGCGACCAGCAACGCTCCGGCGCCGCGTTCGATTTCCAGCACCAGTTCCTCGACAGACGCGCACGCGTGCGCGACCACGCCCGCGCGTTCGAGCACGGTCTTGGCCAGCGCGGCATCCTTGCTGGTCACCGTACGCAGCAGCACGCGCTGCGAATTGGCAACCGGCGCATCGCCAATCACGGCGTCCGGCTGTCCCGGTCGTCGAGCGCGATCGGCACGCCGGTCAGGATGCCGCGGAACTGACGCAGCGGCTGCCCGACATGGATTCCGGTGTTGCTCAGCGAAAAATCGCGGATGCTGCGTTCATGCGCGCCGCCGCGCTTCTTCAGCACGGATATGGCCTGACGCACCATGCCGTCGGCCTCGAAGTAGCGCAGGATGACGACCGCATCGGCCAGGTAGCTGGCATCGACCGGCGTCTGCATCTGCATTCCGATCAAGCCGTGCTGCGCGCCGATCAGGAGCGTGGCGACGCCGGACTGGCCGAGGAACGTCAGCAATTCGTGCAACTGGATGATCAGGAATTGTTCGTTCGGCATCGCGTTGAGATAGCCGTTCAGGCTGTCGATGACGACGACCCTGGCGTGTTTCTCCGTGACCGCCTTGCGGATGTCGTACACCAGTTCGCCGGGTGACAACTCCGCGGGATCGACCTGGCGCACGCTAATGTGACCCGAATCGATATGTGGCTTCAGATCCATGCCCATGCCGGCGCAACGCGTAAGCAGCGTCTTGATGCTCTCGTCGAAGATGAACAGCGCCGCGCGCTCGCCACGCTGGGCGGCGGCCAGCGCGAACTGCACGGCGACCGAAGACTTGCCGGTGCCCGGCGCGCCGACAAAAAGTGTACTTGTTCCTTTCTCCAGGCCGCCGCCGAGCAAGTCATCGAGCGCCGTGATGCCGCTGGCCAGCTTCTCGTGCAACTCGTCGTCGACGACGTGCTCGGCAGCAACCAGCCGCGGAAAGACCATCAGGCCGCCACGCACGATCTTGTAGTCGTGGAATCCGCCGCGAAAATCCTGCCCGCGGTATTTCACGACCACCAGGCGACGTCGCGCAGAGCCGTAGTCGGAGTTGAGCTGTTCCAGTCGCAGCACCGCATGGGCAATGCTCTGCACCTGCAGGTCGTGCTGCATGGCGGTCATGTCGTCGAGCATGAGCACCGTGCATTCGCGTCCGGCGAAAAACTGCTTGAGCGCGAGAATCTGCCGGCGATAACGCAGCGAATTTCCGGCCAGCAGGCGCAACTCGGAAAGCGAATCGAACACGACGCGGGCCGGCTTGAGCTTCTCGACATCGACGAGGATTTTGTGCGTGGTCTCGCTCAACTCGACTTCGGACGGGTGGAACATCGTGTACTGCTCGTCCGGCTGCAGCGATTCCTGCGTCGGCAGCATCTCGCGCATATGGATGCCTTCGAGCGACCAACCGTGGGAGTCCGCCACGCCGCGCAACTCGGTTTCCGTTTCCGACAAGGTGACGTAAAGAACCGACTCGCCGCGGGCGGCGCCTTCAATCAGGAATTGCAACGCGATCGTCGTCTTGCCGGCGCCAGGCGTGCCCTCGACCAGATACAGGCGGCCGGTCGTCAGGCCGCCGCCGAGGACGTCGTCGAGACCGGCGACACCGGTGCTGATCAGTTCCTCGGGTACTCGCTTGCCGGGGATACGGGCTACTGACATGGTCATTCCCTCAGTCGTGGATTCCGGACACTGTCCGACTGTCCAAACGGCGGTATTTGGCGCGGTCCGGCCCGCCCCGTTGGTGGACCACACGCGCCGCAATATCGCACAATGCATTCACCAAACTGAGCGGTGGCTGAAAGCGCTGTGCCCCTTCTTGTAATCGTTTCCGTCGTCCTGCAGATCGCCTGTGCCGTGCACGTTGTGCGCAGCGGCCGGCAGCTTTACTGGATCTGGATCCTGTTCATCGGCTCGTACCTGGCCGTCATTGTTTACGTGCTCGTCGCCGTGATCCCGGACCTGCGCAACGACCCGCGCAGCCGCAAGGTAACGCGCAAAGTCCTGCACACGTTCGATCCGGAACGCCAGCGGCGCACTATCAAGCAGCGCCTCGAAGTTGCCGACACGGTCGACAACCGCCGCGCGCTGGCCGAGGAATGCATGCGCCTGGGCGACTACGCGAATGCTGTCGAGCTCTACCGTTCAGTGCTCAAGGGCGTGTACGCGACCGACCATGCGTTCCTCGTCGGCCTCGCCCAGGCACAGGCCAACAGCAACGACTTCGCCGGCGCGCGCGCGACGCTCGATACGCTGTTTTCGACGAACCCGAATTTCCGTTCGGCCGACGCCGACCTGCTGCACGCGCGCACGCTCGAAGCGCTCGGCGAGAACGATGCGGCGCTGGATCGCTACCAAACCCTGGCGACGAGTTATCCCGGCGAGGAAGCGCGCTTCCGCTATGGCGCGATGCTCAAGGCGCGCGGCCGCTTCGCCGACGCGCGCGGCGTCTTTCGCGACATGCTCGCGCGCGCCAAACACGCGCCACGCTACTACCGCAAGAAGGAAGACGAGTGGCTGAGTGCGGCGCAGCGGGAGCTGGCGAGCTTGGGGCCAAGCTGACTTCTGCACCAAGCGGCAGCGCCGTACGTTCGTTTTCGAAGGGGGCTGGGCTTGCAGCCCAGCCTACATTCCGCGCAGCCGTCCAACCATGAGGCAAGTCCGGTACCCGCCCAGGACGACTCTCCTTAAGTCCGTTTCTTTCGTGTCACTCGTTCTTGATCGCTGGATTGTTGGTTGTCGCACTCGTCGACAAGACGGTTGTCGAATACTGAACCCCGTTGATCGTCGCGTAGAGCTGGTAATGCCACGTCCCGGTCGACGCACCGGTATTGCCGTCGCTCACCGTAATCTCGTTTCCATTTGACGAGCGCGAGGGTGGGCCGAAGATGTTTGCGGGGGGTTGTGTTCCGACCCACTTGAAGCCTGGATTCGGTGCGTCCAACGCGTTGAACGACCCTTGCGCCGCGTTTCCGCTCAATTGCCAGACGAGCATCGTTGCGCTGTTGCCGCGGGGCACCGGAATCGGTGCACCGTTGTCCTCGACGTCAAGCGCGTTCTTAGCTGTGTCGAGTTTTACCTGCGTGATGATGTTACTCATGCCTGGTTCTCCGTTAGCAAGGATGGAAAGTTCAATGTGTACTACTACTTCCGCGAAACACCCCTGTTCTCATCTTTCAATGCCACCGCACGCACGCGCTCCTGCACGCCCGCTTCCGGTGGGTAGTCGATTCCGACTCGCTGCAATTCCGCAACGAACTCAAGATCGCGATAGCCGCTGCTGCGCAGCCTTTCGAGAAGCGGTCGCGCCTCGTCGTTTCTACCTAGCCCGATGAGCGCATTTGCCTTCAGCGCAAGCAGGCGCGGGTCGTCGGCTCCGCTCTTGACCGAACCGATGGCTTGCAGGCAACCATCGCGCAGCCGCTGCGCATCGGCGTTGCCGACAACGGCCGCAAGCAGCAAGCGCGCGCCGACCGTCGAGAGAAGCACCGCTCGATCATCAGGGTTTTTTTCCAATGCTGGGTTCAACCAGTCGAGTGCATTCTGCAAGTGGGGTTGCACTTCGTCGACCTTGCCGGAAGCGATCAATTGTGCAGCCAGCTCGATGCGCGCCTCGGCAGCCTCGCGTTTCCAGGAATTATTCGCTGCGTCCTGCCGGGCCAGCGCCGCAAACGTCTCGAGCGATTGACGCGTCAACTCACTGGCCTCGACGAGGTTGCCCCGGAGGCGCAGGAGGCGGCTCAACTGCACTTGGTACAGCGCAGACGTTTTCTGAAGCGAGCTGATCGAAGGGTCCTGCTGCTTCAGTTCATTGGCGATCGCAACCGACTCCCGAAGATCGCGGATCGCTGACTCCGTTTCTCCTGCCAGAGCCAGTGTCCTGCCGAGGATCGCGCGCACCCGGAACATGTTTTGACGCTGGTCGTTGTTGTGAGGGTCGCGCGCGCTCAAGTCGGTTTCAATGCGATCGTCGGCGATGTATTCGGCGATTGCCGTCACCAGGTCGCCGCGCATCAGCGCGATTTTTCCAAGATTGTTGTGGGCTCCGCCGAGTTCCACGGCCCAGTCGACGCGTTCGGGTTTCGCCGCCACAAGCCTTGTGGCGAGGTCCAACGCGCGTTGATAAGCAACGAGCGCTTCGTCGAGTTTCCCGCGTGCTTCGAGAACGTGGCCGAGGTTGTTTTCGATAATCTGCTTCTGAAAAAGAAGAGCAGAATCTGTCGCGTCGATCTTTTCAGCGCGCGCGAGAATGGACTCAGCCAGACGAAAGTCGCGTGCGGCGGCGTCGAGGTCGCCCTGCGACCAGTGTGTGGTTCCGACGTACGCAACTGTCTGCGCGTGCGATACCTGCACGCGCATTTCTTGCGGCGCGGAGGCCGCCTGCGTCGCAATGACCTTCAGGGATGCTTCAAACGCCTCCAACGCGGCAGGTAAATGTCCCTGGTCGAGACGCACGGTTCCGATTCGTTCCAGAGCCTTGGCACGTTGTACTTGTCCCTCATCTGTTACGTCCGAAGACGGCAGCGACTTGAAATAGTCCATCGCCTTGTCGTCCACCGCTTCGATGATGTCGAGTCGGTTCACCTGGGTCAGCTTGTCGGCGAGATCGCCAAGCATGAATCCGACCAATTCTTCAGCCTGCTTCTGCCGCCGCTGGGCATCGTCGCGCGCGATGACCGCCGTGATTGCCAAAGTCGTCGTGATTGCCATGACGACGAGCGCCGCCGCCGTGACAATCGCCAGGCGCCGGTTGCGCCGCTGCAATTCGCGCTGCTTGAGCGCATCGAAGCCGACGTCGAGCAGTCCTGCGATCAGTTTCAGCTTCGCGTTGGCCTTGCCGTCCTTGCCTTCGCGCGCGTCGGCGGCAATCGGTTCGGTGCGTTGCGATGTCGGTTGTCCGTCGGCACCGATCTGGAAACGCAGCGCCGGCGCGAAACATTCGTCCGCTTCGCGTCCGGCGAGTTCGCTCACATTCGGTTCGCCGCCGACGATCAGGCAGAAAATTCGTTCGGCATGGCCGAGGCGCTTGAACGCGAGCACTTCTTCGTTGACCCAGCGCGATTTTGCCGAGGCCGGCGAACAGATTACGATCAGGTTTTTCGATTGGGCGAGTGCTGCGTTGACGGTGCGGCCAAGATCAGTCGCGCTGGCGAGTTCGTCGCGGTCGCGAAAGATTGGAATCAGGCGCGGTGGAATGGTGCCGGCGGCGGTGGTCTGGCCGACGAGGCGTTTCGGCACGCGCCAGGTTTCCAGCGTCTTGTGCAGCCATTGCGCCCAGGCTTCGTCCTGGTGGCTATAGCTGATGAACGCGAAGTAGCGCGGGGATTCCGACGGCGTGCTCATGATGCAGAGCCGGGCACCGCGATACCTGCGTACTCGAACCGACACGCGCTTCGCATGAAGCCCCCTGTCGACGGCCAATCATTGGCCGGGGCGCGAGTATCGATCAAAACGAAACGCAAGTCACGAATGTGAAGGGCGTGCTGTGACGCTGCAGCACAACTGCGTGGCGGTGGGTACACCGTGCAGTTGCGTCAGGAAGTCGTAAGGCAGATTTGAGTGCGCAGAGGGTGGGATGCAACACCATCCCCACCCAACCCTCCCCTTGAAGGGGAGGGCTCAAGGGCGCGGCGCGGGAGCGTCGGGTGAGCCGGGGCCCACCATTTTTCTCTTTGACCGCAAAACCTTTTGAACGCGGATTGCCGCGGATGAGCACGGAATTTCGCGGATAGAGCAAAGTTGTATATGTCGTCGCGATCGTTGCAGGTGCTATTCCGCCTTGCGCTCTATCCGCGTTTATCCGTGCTCATCCGCGGCAATCCGCGTTCAAATCCGCTGTCATCGTGTCACCGGCGCAGCGCTGTCGTAGAACTTCGCCAGGTCGGCCTTGAACTGCTTCGCGGCTTCGAGGTTGAGGTAGACCATGTGGCCCGACGGGTAATAGGTGAACGTCAGGTTGCTGCGCAGCTTCGGGTCGATGTCCATGTGCGCCAGGTCGTACTCGGTCGCGAAGAACGGCGTGGCCAGGTCGAACCAGCCGTTCGCGGACATGACCTTCAGGTGCGGATTCGTGCGCATCGCTTCGGACAGGTCGGGCACGGTGATCGGAATGGGAACCGGCCGGAACTGGCCGCGCAGGTTGTGCTTGAAATCCCAGTCGCGGTTCGTGTTGTTGCCGGACGGCTGGTACGGCACGTCGCTGACGTAGTTCAACTCGCGCACGATGTAGTCGTTGAACGCGGCGGTGAATGCGCCGCGGATCGCGGTGTCGGCCGGATCGGTCTCCGGCGTTTCGCCGGCGGCGTCCATGTCGATGCCTTCGAAGCGGCCGTCGTAGCGGCCGAGCGTGCGGCGCTCGTCGCGCAGCAGTTCCTTGCGGAAGCGCGGCTGGCTGACGCGCAGGTTCGCTTCCTTCAGATAGGCGACGGACAAACCGGTGTACTTCGACATGCGCTCGGCGATCGCGTTGCGCTCGGCGTCGCCGAGATCCTGGCCCTTGGCCAGCGCGACCGTGTAGTCGCCGCGCGCGAACGCGCGCACTTCGGTCAGGAACGGTTCGAGCGTCGCCGGCTTGTTCGCGACCTTGTTGTGGTACCACGCGATCGCCGCGTACGACGGCAGCAGGTTGATGTAGTCGTTGTCGAGCGCCGGCAGGCGCGAACCGTAGTTCAGGATCGACGACAGCAGCACGACGCCGTTCAGCGCGATGCCCTTCTCTTCGAGATACTTGGACAACCCGGCCGAACGCGGCGTGCCGTACGATTCGCCGAACAGGAACTTCGGCGAGTTCCAGCGCTTGTTGACCGTGATGTAGCGCGCGATGAAGCGGCCGAACGCGTCGATGTCCGGGTCGGTGCCCCAGAAGCGCTTGTTCGGATTGTCGACCGTGTCCTTGTCCGGCTTGCCGTCCTTGTCGTCCTTGATCAGGCCCTTCGAATAGCCGGTGCCGATCGCGTCGACGAAGACGAGGTCGGACTTGTCGAGCAGGCTGTCCGGATTCTGCTCGATCCGGTACGGCGCCGGCGCGGTCGCATCGGGACTCGACGTGACGACGCGCACCGGACCATACGAACCCATGTGCAGCCAGATGCTGGCCGAACCCGGGCCGCCGTTGTAGAGGAACGTGACCGGACGCCGCGACGGATCCTTCTCGCCGTCGGCCGTGTAGGCGACATAGAACATGCTCGCGTCGGGCTTGCCCTTGTCGTCGCGGATCAGCAGCTTTCCGGCCGTCGCCTTGTACGCGATCGCGCGGCCACCAAGTTGCAGGCTGTGCGACGTGACGACGGATTTCTCGGCCTCGGCTTCGGCGCGCTCGTGCGTCGCGTCCTTCGCGCTCTGGGACTTTTCGTCCTTCTTGGCGCTGTCGTCAGGATCGGCGGCGGCGACCATCGTGGCCGGCAGCAGGAGGCTCAGCAGCAGCGCTGCGAACGCGGTTGTCGTTCTCATCAGGAATTCCCGGGGTGACATGGCAGGTGGCGGACGTCTGTACGTCCAAACCGGACGCGAGTATGCCGTACCGGCGACCCATGGCACCGTGTCGAAAGCAACGGTTTTCGAGGCGGCGCGTTAAATTTTGTAAGGTGCAGGCTTTCCAGGGGCGAGACCAAGACGATCGGCGTCATCGGACTCGGCAGAGCGCGTGGGTCGCCTCCCTCTCCCCGCCTGTAGTGGGGAGAGGGCCGGGGTGAGGGGTGCGTGATAGAACGATCGGGTGTCGAACTCGCAGCGCGCCTCCTGCTAAAGAACTACCGCGTCTGCAATCGGACAGGCTGGCCCCTACCCTCTCCCCATCATTCGATGGGGAGAGGGGAAGAAAGACCTGCCGGATGCTTTCACCGATGACATTCCCGGATGCGGTGAATGCAAGTGAACTGCATCGTTCGCGATCGGTGCGGTTCGCTGACGCTCACCACACCACACAGCACTGCGTTTTTCCATTCCCCTGCGAAGCGGGGGAAGGTGCCGAAGGCGGATGGGGGCGATCTGTGCCCAGCCCTGTCAGCCCGCTACAAATTCATTCGTTCTAATCTACTAGAACTTGTACCCGCGATGGATCGCGACGATGCCGGCCGACAGGTTACGCACGTCGACCTGGCCGAAACCGGCCGCCTCCATCATCGCCTTCAGCGTCGCCTGGTCGGGATGCTTGCGGATCGACTCGGCCAGGTACTGGTAGCTCTCCGCGTCGTCGGCGATGAACGCGCCGAGGCGCGGCAGCACCTGGAACGAATGGAATTCGTACAGCGGCTTGAGCCACTCGGATTGCACCGCGGAGAATTCGAGCACGAGCACGCGGCCGCCGGGCTTGAGCACGCGCTGCATCTCGCGCAGCGCGAGCGCCTTGTCGGTGACGTTGCGCAAGCCGAACGCGATCGTCACGGCATCGAACGTTGAGTCTGGGAACGGCAGCGCCTCGGCGTTCAACTGCGCGTAGTCGAGATTGCGCACGCACCCGCGATCGAGCAGCCGGTCGCGTCCGGCCCGCAACATCGCCGCGTTGATGTCGCCAAGCACGACACTTCCCGTCGTGCCGACGCGCGGCAGCAGCAGCGCGGCGATATCGCCGGTGCCGCCGGCCAGGTCGAGCACGCGATCGCCATTGCGCACGCCGCTGGTTTCCACGAACCAGCGCTTCCAGATGCGATGCACGCCGAGCGACATCAGGTCGTTCATCAGATCGTACTTCGACGCGACCGACGTGAACACGCGGCCGACGAGCTTTTGCTTCTCGTCGACGGGCACATCGCGAAAGCCGAAGTGCGTGGTCGCGGCAGGATCGTCGTGCGGGTCGTTCATGGGCGTCGGCTCGAGTGACCCTAAGCAAAGAATGCATAGCCGAACACGCCAGCGCCGGCCAAGCCGAGCACCAGCGAGCCGACCCAAACCGCGCTCTTGCGCGTCAGCGCCGCGACTGCGCCAAGAGCGATCGAAACCTGCAGCAGCGCAACGGACTGCGCGAAGAAGTGATGGTCGTGCATCAGGTGGTCGGCTTCGGCGCTCTTCTCATCGCGCTGTTTTTCCAGTTCCTTGGCCTTCTCCATGCTCTTTTTCTGGTCTTCCGCGTAGCGCTCCTCGCTCTTCGCCAGCTCGTCCGGCGGCGTCTTGTCGAGCGCGATCCAGGTGTTGCGCGACACTTCGGTCACGGTCGCCTTGAGTCCCTTCGCCTGGTAATAGGCCCACTGGTCCGACGCTTCGGCCTGCAGCCGCGTCGCTTCGGTCTTCAGCGCGAGCGCCTCGTTGACCGTAGCGCCAGCCTTCAGTGAAGCAACCGCCGCGAGCGCGGCAAGGATTGCCGTCGTCAGCGCGACCGTGCGCAGCAGGCTGCTGCCCTCCTTCTCGATCTCTTCGTCGATCGTTTCGCGCAGCTTGTCGGTATCGACCTCGGGACCTTCGGGCATGACCATTCGCCTTTGCGGAGCGTTACCGTATTATCGCGCAAATCGCGGCGGGCAGCAGTCACGCCGCCGTCGCTCAATGCCGCTTTCGATCAAGGGGGACACGCGGATGATCTGGTGGATCGCGGGCTGCGCTGTCATCGCACTGTTGTTTTATGCCGGAATTACGTTCAACGAGCTCGTCGCCGAGCGCAACCAGGTGCGCGCGGCCTGGGCCGACATCGACGTGCAGCTGCAGCGCCGCCACGACCTGGTGCCGCAGCTCGCCGCGACGGTCAAGGGCTACGCCGAGCACGAACGCTCGACATTGAGCGCTGTCACCGAACTGCGCACGCGCGCTCAGGCCGGCGGCACGATCGCGCAGCGCGGACAGATCGAAAGCGAACTCGCCGGGCAGGTCACGCAGCTGCTGGCGTTGCAGGAGCGCTATCCGGACCTGAAGGCCAGCGGCAATTTCCTGCAGCTGCAGCGCGACCTCGTCGACGTCGAGGATCATCTGCAATACGCGCGCCGCTTCTACAACGGCGCCGTGCGCCAGTTCAATACGCACATCCAGCACTTTCCCGAGCTGCTGCTGGCCGGGCCGTTCGGTTTCCGCGCGCAGGATTTCTTCCAGGCCGAAGATCGCGAGGCGGTGAAGCTATGAACGCGATCGCCCGCCTGCTCTGCGTTGCCGGCGCTCTGCTCGGCCTTATCGCCGTTGCGCAGGCCGACGAACGCATCCTCGAATTCCACAGCAAGATCGACGTCGCCACCGATGCGAGCATGCTGGTCGACGAGACGATCCGCGTGCGCGCCGAAGGCGACCGCATCCGCCATGGGATCTATCGCGACTTTCCGACCGACTACCGCGACCGCCTCGGCAACCGCGTGCACGTCGACTTCACCCCACTGACACTGACGCGCGACGGCGCGAACGAACCGTTTCACACCGAAGCGCAGGTCAACGGCGTGCGCGTCTACTTCGGCGACAAGAACACGACGCTGGCGCCGGGCGAGTACACCTACGTGCTGGGCTACAAGACGACGCGCCAGCTCGGCTTCTTCGACGATCACGACGAGCTGTACTGGAACGTGACCGGCAATGGCTGGGATTTTGCCATCGACGCGGCGAGCGCCGAGGTGACGTTGCCGGACTCGATCGACGCCGCTGCGATCACACGTCGAAGCCTATACCGGAGAGCAGGGCGCCAAAGGCACGGACTATCGCGCTGCCGTCGATGCGCCGTCGCACGCCGTCGTGCGCGCGTTGCGACGCCTCGCGCCAAGCGAGGGGCTTACCATCGTCGTTGCGTTTCCGAAGGGCATCGTCGCCGCGCCAACCAGCACGGACAGTGCGCGCTGGTTCCTGCGCGACAACGCCGGCGTGCTGATCGGCAGCATCGGCCTGCTGCTGGTGTGGCTCTATTATCTGTGGCAGTGGCTGCGCGTCGGCCGCGACCCGAAGGCCGGCGTGATCATGCCGCAGTACGAAGCGCCCGAGGGCTTCTCGCCGGGTGCGCTGCGCCATGTCGAGCGCATGAACTACGACGACCGCTGCTTCGCCGCCGACATCGTCGATCTCGCCGTGCGCGGCGCGCTGACGATCCGCCAGGACGACTCGACGTTCAGTCTGCGCCGCGCCGCGAAGGCGCGCGAGTTGCCGCCGCCGGCCGAGGCAGCACTGCTCGAAAGCGTGCTCGGGTCGCGCAGACGAACTCGTGCTGAAGCAGTCCGAGCACACGACGATCGCCGCGGCGACTGAGCCAGCACAAGGCGCTGCTGAAGAAGGAGAACGCCGGGCGCTATTTCCACACGAACAGCACGCTGGTGATTCCCGGGGTGCTGCTCTGCGTCGTGGCGCTGCTGCTCGGGCTGTTCGCGCGCGGCGGCGGCACCGACGACTGGCCGGCGCCGGCTTCATGCTGGTCTGGCTCTCGGGCTGGTCGGTCGGCGTCGTCGCGCTCGTCGGCAGCGCGATCAAGGCGTGGCGCCAGCCGGCCGGCGTGGGCGCCTACGCGGCGGCGCTGTTCCTGACGTTCTTCGCCACTGCCGTTCGTGCTCGGCGAACTGTTCGGGATCGGCGCATTCGTCTGGATGACCGGCGCCGGTTTTGCGATTGTCGTGGCTGCACTGATCGCGACGAACATCGCTTTCTTCCAGTGGCTCAAGGCGCCGACGCTCGAGGGACGCAAGTTGCTCGACCGGATCGCCGGGCTGCGCTTGTACCTCGGTGTCGCCGAGCGCGACGAACTCGCGCGCCAGACCGCGCCGCCGATGACGGCCGACGAATTCCAGAACTTCCTGCCGTATGCGCTCGCGCTCGGCGTCGAAAAGACCTGGGCCGACCGCTTCGCCGCCGCGGTCGGACCCGCGGCCGCCGCGGCGGCCGCCGGCGCGATGACCTGGTATCAGGGCAACGCGGGCGGGTTTTCGAATCTCGGCAGCTTCACGAGCGACATCGGATCGTCGCTGAGCGGCGCGATCTCGTCGTCGTCGACAGCGCCGGGGTCTTCGTCCGGGAGCGGCGGTGGCGGATCGTCCGGTGGGGGCGGCGGTGGAGGCGGCGGTGGCGGCTGGTGATGATTAGCGCATCGGCAATGATTGCGGCCGCCATGCCTTCCATAGATGCTTGAACGCAGTCCCTTCCATAGCTGCCGTCATTCCCGCGAAAGCGGGAATCCATCTTGCTTGTGCGAAAGGCAAGATCAACATGGATTCCCGCTTTCGCGGGAATGACGGCAGAAGGTGTTGCTTGGCGCGGCTGCAAGCAGGGCCCGGCGTCAAGTTCTACGCGACAAACATTTCTAGCGCGACAGCTTCGCCGCTTCGAGCGCATCGAGATACGCCTGCCAGTTCTTCGCCTGGTTGCGGCCGAGGTCGTAGAGCACGTCCCAGGAAAAGATCCCGGTATTGTGGCCGTCGTCGAACTTCAGCAGCACGCCGTAGTGGCCGACCGGCGAGATCTCGTCGATGTTGACGTTGCGCTTGCCGTGCTGAAGCACGCGCTGGCCGGGTCCGTGGCCCTGCACTTCGGCACTCGGCGAATGCGCGCGCAGATATTCGCACGGCAGGCGAAACGTCTCATCCGTGTCGAACGTGACTTCGAGCGCATGCGAGGCGCGGTGCAGCGTGATGCCGGTGACTTTCGGCGAAGAAAGACTCATGGCGTGGCGTGCAACACTTAAATTGGAAGTAGGATCACGAAGGGATCGGCCGCCAAGACGCCGGGCAGGAGCCCAAGTGCCGCGGAGGCCATGGATGGACGGAAGAGGCCAAGGCGCTCGGAGGAAGACATAGTGGCGCTATGGCGACGACGAGCGCCGCCGGATTGGTGGTCGAGACCGAGCGAGCCGCTTTCAATTTGAGTGTTACACGTCACCGATCAAAGCGCCGGTATCGCGTCGCTCGGCACCGGCGGCACACCGGCCACGCGCGCGAGCATCAGCATGTAGGCCGTGCCGAAGCCGATCGAGCCGATGCTCTGGAATTCGTAGGCGCCGGTGTCTGGATACCACTTGGCGTTCGGGTCGACTTCCTGCAGCACCAGCGCATCGTGTTCGCGGCCGACGAGACGGCCGACATAGCTGACCTCGCCAGCCTCGTCGTCGAGCATGTTCAGCGAGATCAGCGGCGTGGTGGCGGCCGCGGTCTCGGCGATCGTCTCCCAGTCGTCGAGGCGGATTTCCGGCAACGCCGGAACTGTCTCCTCGTTCAGTGCAAGCGCGCGCTCGACGAACTCGCGTCCCGGGTCTTCCTCGATCGCGTTGACGTCGCCGACCGCGATCGCGAGGAACCCGTCGAAGCGCATCGAATCGCTGACTTCGGCGATCAGGCAGAACTCGGCGGACAGACCGATGATGTGGCCGTGAACCCAGTTCGGCGAAATTTTCTCGCGCAGCACGCGGATCGGCGCGTGCGCCTCGAGCGCCTCGCGCAACTGCGCGCGCACGCCGCGGCCGCGGAACTGGACGACATTGGTGGTTTCGCGGTGGTGATTGATTGGGGGCATGATTCAACAAAGACGTTAGGTCGGCCGTTGTGCGGCCTCGTGAGGTCGACCGCTGCGCGGTCTCGTGAGATCGCTCGCTGCGCTCGCTCGTGAGAAGAGCTTCACCACCCACGCGGCGGCACGCTTTCCTCACTCCTGACGAGCGCGCGCCAGCGCGCGACCTTACTCCTCACAAAATATAGCGGCTCAGGTCCTGGTTCTGAACCAGCGCTGCGAGGTGGTCGTCCACGTACGCGGCATCGACAGTATACCGCTTGCCGCCCTGGTCCGGCGCTTCGTAGGAAATCGTGTCGAGCAGGCGCTCGAGCACCGTATGCAGGCGGCGCGCGCCGATGTTCTCGGTGCGCTCGTTGACCGGCAACGCGATTTCGGCGAGGCGGCGCACGCCGTCCGCCGTGAACTCCAGCGTCACGCCTTCGGTGGCGAGCAGCGCCGTGTACTGCTTGGTCAGCGCACTGGTTGCGGCTCGGACAGAATGCGCTCGAAGTCGCCGGCGGTCAGCGCGGACAGTTCGACGCGAATCGGGAAACGGCCCTGCAATTCCGGTATCAGATCCGACGGCTTGGCCAGCGAGAACGCGCCCGAGGCGATGAACAGGATGTGGTCGGTCTTGACGATGCCGTGCTTGGTCGACACGGTCGAGCCTTCGACCAGCGGCAACAGGTCGCGCTGCACGCCTTCGCGGCTGACGCCGGCGCCGCTCCATTCGCCGCGCTGCGCGACCTTGTCGATCTCGTCGATGAAGACGATGCCGTTCTGCTCGCAGTGCATCGAGCGCCTGCGTCTTGATCTCCTCGTCGTTGATCATCTGCGCGGCTTCCTCTTCGATCAGCAGCGGCCGCGCCGCGCTGATCGTGAGCTTGCGCTTCTGCGTCTTCTGGCCGGCCAGCGACGAGAACATGCCGCGCAGCTGGCTGCGTCATCTCCTCCATGCCGGGCGGCGCCATGATCTCGACGCCGACGTTGACCGCGGTCTCGATCTCGATCTCGCGATCGTCGAGCGCGCCTTCGCGCAGCTGCTTGCGCAGTTTCTGGCGCGTGTCGCTGTCGGCCGCGCTCGGCGCTTGCGCCGGCTCGCCGCTGAACCCAAGCGGCTGCTGCCGGCGCGGCAGCAGCGCGTCGAGGATGCGGTCCTCGGCGCGATCCTCGGCCTGCGAGCGCACCTGCGTCTTGGCCTGCTCGCGCGCCATCTTGACCGCGACGTCGGCGAGGTCGCGCACGATCTGCTCGACATCCTTGCCGACGTAACCGACCTCGGTGAACTTCGTCGCCTCGACCTTGATGAACGGCGCGTTCGCCAGATGCGCGAGCCGGCGCGCGATCTCGGTCTTGCCGACGCCGGTCGGACCGATCATCAGGATGTTCTTCGGCGTGACCTCCTCGCGCAGCGCCGGATCGAGCTGCATGCGCCGCCAGCGGTTGCGCAGCGCGATCGCGACCGCGCGCTTGGCCGCATTCTGGCCGATGATGTAGCGGTCGAGTTCGTTGACGATTTCGCGGGGGGTGAGTTCGGACATGGGAAGGAATCGGGAATCGTTAAACCGTCGTCATTCCCGCGCAAGCGGGAATCCATTTTGATTTTGAGCCTGGCTCGCGCCACAAGATCAGAATGGATTCCGGGTTCCGCCTGCGGCGGCCCCGGAATGACGGCCCTCAGAGTTCTTCAATCGTGATGTTGTGATTCGTGTAGATGCAGATGTCGCCGGCGATGCCTAGGGCTTTTTCGACAATGTCGCGTGCCGGCATGGAACTGTTTTCGAGCAGCGCCTTCGCCGCGGCCAGCGCGATACGGTCCACCCGAGCCGATCGCGATCAGGCCCTGTTCGGGCTCGAGGACGTCGCCGTTGCCGGAAATCAGCAGCGAGGCATCCTTGTCGGCGACCGCGAGCATCGCCTCGAGCCGCCCGAGGCGGCGATCGGTGCGCCATTCCTTGGCGAGCTCGACCGCGGCGCGCGTCAGATTGTTGCCGTGCTTGTCGAGCTTGGCTCGAACAGCTCGAACAGCGTGAATGCATCGGCCGTCGCGCCGGCGAATCCGGCCAGCACGTCGGCGTTCTTGCCGAGCCGGCGCAGCTTGCGCGCGTTGGCCTTGACCACGGTGTTGCCGAGCGTGACCTGGCCGTCGCCGCCGATGACGACCTTGCCGTCGCGGCGCACGGATACGATGGTGGTGGCGTGGAGGCTTTCCTGCATGATACGCGCCGGCGGAACAGTGACGTTTCATGATGGGGCCGGGATTGGCAAAATCCAAGCGTAGGGTGGGCCTTGGCCCACCGTTTTTGCACGCGCAAAAGGAAGAGCGGTGGGTCACGGCCCACCCTACTTTGCCAGCCAGCGCGTCGCCTCGGTCAGGCCGTCCGGCGTCAGCGGGTACATGTGGTCTTCGACGAGTTCGCGGACCATCGCGTTCGACTGCGTATAGCCCCAGTGCGCGCGCGGCGTCGGATTGAGCCAGACGACCTTGCGGAAATGCGCCATCACGCGGCGGAACCAGACGATGCCGGGCTCGCCGTGTCCGTCCCATTCGTCGATTCCGCCGCCGATCTCGGTGATTTCGTAGGGCGCCATCGCCGCGTCGCCGACGAAGATCACTTTGTGGTCGGCGTTGTAGCGGCGCAGCAGGTCGGCGGTCGCGATGCGCTCGCTCATGCGCAGCTGATGATCGCGCCAGAGCGCGCCGTAGATGAAATTGTGGAAATAGAAGTGCTCGAGCCGCTTGAATTCACTCTTCGCGGCGCCGAACAGCGCCTCGCAGACGGCGATGTGGTCGTCCATCGAACCGCCGATGTCGAGCAGGAGCAAGACCTTGATCGCGTTGTGCCGCTCCGGGCGCAGGCGGATGTCGAGCATCGCTTCGCGCGCGGTCGCGTCGATCGTGGCGTCGAGATCGAGTTCTTCGGCGGCGCCTTCGCGTGCGAAGCGGCGCAGGCGGCGCAGCGCGAGCTTGAAGTTGCGCGGCGACAGGTCGGCATCGCCGTCGAGCGCGCGGTAGTTGCGCTGTTCCCACACCTTGACCGCGCTGCGTCCGCCGCCACGCGATCCAACACGCATGCCCAGCGGATTCGTGCCTCCAGCGCCGAACGGACTCGTGCCGCCGGTGCCGATCCATTTGCTGCCGCCGGCGTGGCGCTCGTTCTGCTCGGCGAGCCGCTTGCGGAATTCCTCGAGAAGCTTGTCGAGGCCGCCGAGCGCGGTGATCTTGGCGAGTTCCTCGGCGCTTAGAAGGCGCTTGAAGCTTTCGCGCAGCCACTCATCCGGAATCTGCAGGAGCTGCGCGGCGTCGATGCGCGCGACACCGCTGAAATACGCGGCGAAGGCGCGCTCGTACCGATCGTAGTGGCGTTCGTCCTTGACCAGCACGGTGCGGCCCAGATGAAAGAATGCGACCGGATCGGCGAACGCGAAATCGGCGTCGAGCGCGGCCATCAGATCCAGCCATTCGCGCAGCGCAACCGGGACGCGCTCGGCGCGCAGCGCTTCGAAGAAGCCGATCAGCATGGCCGCTTTTCCCCCTCTCCCGCTGGCGGGAGAGGGCTGGGGTGAGGGTGGCGCCCGAAGTTGCGCCGCGCCTGAAACGCCACCCTCACCCGCCGCGCGTTGCGCGGCGACCTCTCCCGCCAGCGGGAGAGGCTAATTGTGAGCAAGGCTACGCTGCGGCAGGACACGCGATCACCGACGCGCAGTTTCTCGCCGATGCATGAACGCCAGCCGCTCGAGCAGCTGCACATCCTGCTCGTGCTTGATCAGCGCGCCGTACAGCGGCGGGATCGCCTTGGCCGGATCGCGCTCGGCCAGCGCCGAAGCAGGAATGTGGTCGGCAAGCAGCAGTTTGAGCCAGTCGATCAGTTCCGACGTCGACGGCTTCTTTTTCAGCGCCGGCACTTCGCGCAATTCGAAGAACATGTCGAGTGCGCGCGCGCACAGGTCCGGCGCGATGTTCGGGTAATGCACGGCGACGATGCGCTGCAACGTCGCGCGGTCCGGAAACGCGATGTAGTGGAAGAAACAGCGCCGCAGGAACGCATCGGGCAATTCCTTCTCGTTGTTCGACGTAATCACGATGATCGGCCGGTGCTTGGCGCGCACCGTCTCGCCGGTTTCGTAGACATGGAATTCCATGCGGTCGAGTTCGTGCAGCAGGTCGTTCGGGAATTCCAGGTCGGCCTTGTCGATCTCGTCTATCAGCAGCACCGCGCGCGCGTCGCTGTCGAACGCCTGCCACAGCTTGCCGGGCTTGATGTAGTGACGCACATCGGCGACGCGCGGATCGCCGAGCTGCGAATCGCGCAGGCGGCTGACCGCGTCGTATTCGTACAGTCCCTGATGGGCCTTGGTCGTCGACTTGACGTGCCAGGTGTGCAGCGGCGCACCGATCGCAAGCGCGACCTCTTCGGCGAGCAGGGTCTTGCCGGTGCCGGGTTCACCCTTGATCAGCAGCGGCCGCTGCAAGGCGATCGCCGCGTTGACCGCGAGCTTCAGTTCGTCGGTCGCAACGTAACGCTCGGTGCCTTCGAATTTCATCGTGCGTACCTCGAATCAATGAGGCATGGTACGGCAACGCCAACGCGTGCGCGACTCGACGGCCGACACAGCTCGTCATCCCGGCGTCTTTCAACAGCGCAGCGGGTTAAGCCGGTATCCAGCTTTTCCTTTCAGCTGACAGAAAATCAAAATGGCTTCCCGCTTGACCAGCTCCGCTGTTGAAAGACGCGGGAATGACGTCCACTGGAGTGGCTGCTGGTGGCAAAGCGCTTCAGGCTCCTGTTGTTGCAGCCTTGCTTGTACTCGCTTCTTGCCCTTCTCGATGTTCCTTCGTGTTCTCCCGTTCTTTATGCTGCTCTTGTCCGCTTGCTCCAGGCGCACCTACTTGCTGCGTCGCTTCGCCCGCGGATGGGCGGCGTCGTAGACGCGCGCGAGATGCTGGAAATCCAGGTGCGTGTAGATCTGCGTCGTGCTGATGTCGGCGTGGCCGAGCATTTCCTGCACGGCTCGCAGGTCGCCGGAGGATTCGAGCATGTGGCTGGCGAACGAGTGGCGCAGCAGGTGCGGATAGACACGCTTCCACACGCCCTGATCGCGTGCCCGGCGCTTGAGCCGCGCGCGCACGCCGTTCGGCGTCAGCGGCCGGCCCAGGCGTCCGTGCACGAGCACGTCGTCGGCGGCGGGGCGATCCTGATCGCGCAGCGTCTGCAGCGCCGCCAGTGCCTTGCCGCCGACCGGCACGATGCGCGTCTTGCTGCCCTTGCCGGTGACGCGCACCAGGCCTTCGTTGAAATCCAGGTCGCGCCAGCGCACGCCGGTCAGTTCCGAAACGCGCAGGCCGCTCGAGTATAGAAGTTCAAAAAGTGCCCGGTCGCGCACGGCCTCCGGATCGCCCGGCGGAAATTCCAGCAGCGCGCCGACCTCGTCCACGTCGAGCACTTCGGGCAGTTTGCGCCGCAGCTTCGGCGAGTGCACGCCGGCCGCGGGATTCGCCGCAACCACACCGTCGCGCGCGAGAAAGTTGAAGAAGCTGCGGCAGGCCGACAGCATGTGGTGCAGCGTGCCCGGCGTCAGGCCACCGCGATGCAGGCGCGCCAGCCAGGCGCGCATCTGGTCCGGCTTGAGTTCGCGCCAGTGGCGGATCTGCAGGTTGCTCGCGTACGCGAGCAAATCGGCCAGCGCGCGCGCGTAGTTGACGATCGTGCCGGCCGCGTAGCGCCGCTCGACGCGCAGATGGTCGAGATAGCTCTCGATCGGCGCTGCGAGCGGATCACCGGTCACATTCAACCACCTGCGGGAAAGCGCGCGACTGCCGCGGCGGTGGCTTCGGCGATCAGCTTGAGGAACACCGTCCCCATGCCGGGATGGAAACGGTTCGCATCATGGCTGCCGATTGCGAGCATGCCGACGCCGTCGATCGGCACGAGCACGGCCGAGCGCACCTCGGCGGCCTTGTCGCCGAACAGCGCGTCGAGTTTTTCCGGCTGCAGCCGGCCGCACAATGGCTCGTTGCGCTGCAGGAACTCGGCGAATGCCGGCATCGACCTGGGGCCGTCGCCCTGGGCGACCAGCCAGTCGGCGGCAGGCAGTTCCGCGTCGGCGCGAAACAGAACGAGGCGCACCAGATCGGTATGGAAGTCCTCGGTCAGGCCGGCAGCGACGCGGCGCACGCTGTCGGCCAGCGTGCGCTCGCGCATCAGGCCGACGGTCAGCGAATGCACGCGCACCATCAGCTGCTCGTTCTCCGCGGCGATCTCGATGAGTTCGTGCAGGCGCCGGCTCATGTCGCGATTCTTGTCGCGCAGTACTTCGAGTTGATAACTCGCCAGCGAGGTCGATGCGCCCTGCTCGCGCGGCACGTTCAACGTCAGCGCGATGTCCGGGAAGTCCTTGAGGAAGTCCGGGTGGCGGCGCAGGTAGCTGGCGACTTCCATCGCGTTCAGGCCGTCCTTGAGGCTCATTTCGGTCATGTTTGTGGCCTGCAATGTTCAAAGGGGAAGTAGGATCGCGAAGATATCAGCGGCCAAGGCAAGGCGCGAGGAGGAGACATAGTGGGGCTATGGCGACGACGAGCAACGCAGTCTTGGGCGCTGAGATCGAGCGAGCCGCTTTCCCTTTGAGCGTTGCAGGCCACCTAGTACTCCGCTTCGAAAACGAATTGGGTGGGACCGGCCATCGTCACGGCGGCGTCCGCGCCGGTCCAGCGGATCTGCAGCGTGCCGCCCGGCAGTTCGACCGCGACATCGGCGTCGAGCTTGCCCCGGCGGTGCAGCACGGCGACCGCCGCGCACGCGCCGGTGCCGCAAGCGAGCGTCGCGCCGGCGCCGCGTTCCCAGACGCGCAGGCGCACGCGGGCGCGGTCGAGTATCTGTACAAAGCCGACATTGCAGCCTTGTGGAAAATGCGCGTCGCGCGACAGCGCCGCGCCAACCGTCGCCAGCGGCGCGGCCGCGACATCGGCAACTTCGATCACCGCGTGCGGGTTGCCCATCGACACGGCGCCGAATTCGACTTCGGATCCATTCGCGTTCAGGCGATACGGATCGGCTTGCGGCAGGCGCAGCGGAATGTCGTCCGGCGAAAAGCGCGCCTGGCCCATGCCGGCGCTCACACTGCCGTCGTCGCCCACGCTGATGCTTACCGGGCCGGAGGGGCTTTGCAGCTGAAATTCGCCCGCGCCAATCGCACCGGCCCGGTGCAGCCACGCCGCGACGCAGCGCACGCCGTTGCCGCATTGCCGTGCCAGCGAGCCGTCGCTGTTGTAGATGCCGTAGGCGAACGCGCAGGACGGATCGCGCGCCGGCTCGATCGTCAGCAGCTGATCGAAGCCGACGCCGAAATGCCGGTCGCCGAGGCGGGCGATTTGCGCCGCATCGAGCGCCAGCGGCGTGCTCCTGCAATCGACGATGACGAAGTCGTTGCCGGCACCGTGCATCTTGGTGAAGCGCAGCTTCATGGCCGCTCTCGGCCATCCATGGTCTTCGCGGCACTTCGGCTCCTGCCTCGCGACTCTGCCGCCCGTCGCGGACGCAACGGAAGCGCGCGGGGCTGAAGCGGCCCGTATCGAACCGACACCGCTCAGTGCACCGCGTCCGAGCCGCCCGATGACGGCTCGGCCGGTTTGGTTTCGGGCGGCTTCGCCGGCGTCGCCGGCTGTGACTTCTTGTGCTTCTTCGGCTGCTGATCGGGCAGGACCAGATCGCCCTTGTTGCCGCAACCGGCGAGCAACAGCGCGCCCAGCGAGAGGGCCAGAATGCAATGGATCGGACGCAGCATGGCGATTCCGGGAAGGCGATGGATGACGGACCCAAGTATAACGGTGCCGGCGCCGGCGCGGCGCCGAAAGTGACGGCCATGGCGCTTTGTGTTAAGCATTGCATTGACTTGCCGACGGCCGACCGATGCTGAATTTCTACGCCTTGCTGCCTGCGCTGTTCGTCCTCAGTGCGATCCTGTTGCTGACCGCCCTGAGTCACCTGTTCGCCAGCCGCCGTCACTGGCGCGCGCGACGGCACTTCTCCGCCTTGCATCGGGGCGCCTGGATGCTCGTGTTCCTGCTGGCCGCTGCGCTGACCTGCGGACTCGCCATATCGCTGCGCGGCTACCGCCTTCTGACGGCAGAAGAGCCCGTCGCCTCGCTGTCGGCAAGGCAGACCGGGCCGCAACAATTTTCGCTGCGCGTGGAGTTTCCCGACGGCAGCCATCGCAGCGCCGCGCTGAACGGCGACGAATGGCAACTCGACGCGCGCGTGATCAAGTGGACTGCGCGTGCGATCGAACTCGGCGCCGAACCGTTGTATCGCGTCGACCGTCTGTCCGGGCGCTTTCGCGAAGCGACGCAGGCCGCCGCGACCACACCGAGCGTGGTCGATTTAGGCGGCGAATCGATACTCGACTTGTGGCAGCTCAAGCGTCAGTTTCCGCAATGGCTGCCATGGGTCGATGTCGAGTACGGCAGCGCCGCGTATTTGCCGATGATTGACGGCGCAAACTACAAAGTCAGCCTGAGCGCAAGCGGCGGCTTGGTCGCGCGCCCGGCGGACAAGGCAACTGCGGACAAGCTCAAGGCGGCGGGCTGGTAGTTCAATAGCGTGAAGGAGAGGCTGACTCCTGACTCCCGAAGGAACCTCCCAAAAGTCGTCATTCCCACGAAAGCGGGACTGCGAAGGCAGGATGCCGGAGCGAACATTCGCGCTGCGAATGGCCCGAAGGGCACGCGACAGGAGTCGCGTGCAATCCATCTTGGTCCTGTTCGTTTCTTTCAAAGGAAAAAATGGATGACCAGCTCGGCTGTTGAGAGCCCCGCTTTCGCGACAATGACGACAATTTTTTCGATTTTGCAAAGGCCCCAAAAACTCCTTATCCGTCGGGCGCCTCGCGGACTCGAGACCCCCAACTCCTCACTTCCCACCCACCTGATCAATCAGGAACGCAAACTCCTCGGCGACCTCACGGTAGCGCCGGAAGCGCCCGGACTTGCCGCCGTGGCCGGCATCCATGTTGACCTTGAGCAGCAACACATTCTTGTCGGTCTTGAGCGCCCGCAGCTTGGCCACCCACTTGGCCGGCTCGTAGTACTGCACCTGGGAATCCCATAGCCCGGTCGTGACCAGCAGCGCCGGATACGCCTGCGCCGAGACATTGTCGTAGGGCGAATACGACAGCATGTAGTTGTAGTAGACGGTCTCTTTCGGGTTGCCCCACTCGTCGAATTCATTCGTCGTCAGCGGAATGCTCTCGTCGAGCATCGTCGTGACGACATCGACGAACGGCACGTGCGCGGCGATCGCGCGGTAGTCCTGCGGCGCCATGTTCGTGATCGCGCCCATCAACAGTCCGCCGGCACTGCCGCCTTCGGCGACGACCTTGTCCTTGGCCGCGTAGCCGTACTTGACCAGGTATTCGGTCACGTCGATGAAGTCCGTGAAGGTGTTCTTCTTCTTCAGCAGTTTGCCGTCCTCGTACCAGTCGCGCCCCATCTCTTCGCCACCGCGCACGTGCGCGACGGCATAGACGAAACCGCGGTCGATCAGCGAGAAGCGCGGCGTCGAGAAGCGCGGGTCGCTCGATGCGCCGTACGAACCGTAGCCGGTCTGGTACAGCGGCGTCGTGCCGTCGCGCTTGAAATCCTTGCGATACGCCAGCGACACCGGGACCCACGTGCCGTCGCGCGCCTGGGCCCAGATCCGCTCGGCAACGTAGTTCGCGGGATCGTAGCCGCCGAGGACCGGATCGCGCTTCTTCAACTCGCGCTTGCCGGTGGTCATGTCGAGGTCATAGACCGTGTTCGGCGTGATCAGCGACGTATAGGTGTAGCGCAGCGTGTCGGTGTCCTGCTCGCGGTTCTCGCCGATGCCCGCGGTGTAGTCGGCGTCGTCGGGCTTCACGAACGTTTCGCTGCCGCCCTTCCAGGGCTTTATGCGCACGCGCTGCAGGCCGTCGCTGTGCTCCTCGATCGCCAGAAAATTCCTGAACGGCGTGACCCGGTCGATCAGCGCGTCCTTGCGCGCCGGCACGAATTCGTTCCAGCCCTTCTTGTCGCCGACGCGCGCGTCGTCGACCTGCATGACGCGGAAATTCTTCGCATTCCAGTTCGTGCGGATGACCCAGCGCTGGCCGATGTGCTCGGCGTGATACTCGAAGTCGTGCTCGCGCGGCGTCAGCACTTTGAATTTCGCCTTCGGCTGCGCTGCCGGAATGAAACGGATTTCGCTCGACAACGTGCTCTGTTCGTCGATCACGATGTACTTGTCGTCGCCGCTGCGGCTCACGCCCATGTAATAACTGTGGTCGAGTTCCTCGTAGACGACCGGGTCGTTCTTCGCACTGCTGCCGAGCACGTGCTTGCGCACGCGGACACCCAGCAATGTGATCGGATCGTTCTCGACATAGAACAACGTCTTGTTGTCGTCGGCCCAGGCCATCGCGGCCGGCGTGTTTTCGATCTGGTCGGGCAGCACCTTGCCGCTGGCCAGATCCTTGACGTGAATCGTGAACTGGCGCCGCCCGACGGTATCTTCTGCGTACGCGAGCAACTGTTCGTTCGGACTGATCTCCTGGCCACCGACCTGGTAGAAATCGCGGCCTTGCGCGTTGGCGTTGCCATCGATCATGACCTGCTCGGGCGCCTCGGTGCTGCCCTTGCGTCGCGCATAGACCGGATATTCCTGGCCCTGCAGGTAGCGCGTGTAATAGAAATAGTTCTTGTATTTCGCCGGGACGGTCGAATCGTCCTGCTTGATGCGGCCAATGATCTCGTTGAACAGCTTTTCCTCGAGATCCTTCGTGTGCGCCGTCATCTGCGCGTAATACGCGTTCTCGGCCTTGAGGTAATTGAGCACCTCGGGCCGCGTGCGCGTGTCGTCGCGCAACCAGTAGTAATTGTCGATGCGCACGCCGTTGGCCGATTGCACCTCGAACGGATGCACCGATGCGACCGGCGGTTGAGGGCCGGCCGGCGCAGGTGGCGGCAACTCCTGCTGCTCGGCGCAGGCGGCGAGCAGAGCGAGCAACGACGCGAGTAATAGCGCGTGCGGTTTCGGCCGTAAAAAAATCATGAGTCGGATCCTTGCGGGATTGCGATGGTAGCAAAGAGCGAGGGCTGAGGGCTGGGGCTGGCTCAAGACCTGAGCGCCGAACAAGGCCGGGACAGTTTGATTTTCCGTTCGCCCTGAGCGTAGGCGCGAAGCGCCGAAGTCGAAGGGACTTTGTGGCGTTTCGACTTCGCTCGCTATGCGAGCTACGCTCAACGCGAACGGACTGAGCAACCTCTTCTCCCTCAGCCCTCAGCCCTCAGCCCTAGCTCCTTCTCATACCTCCATGCGTCGCCGCCGTCCTCGTAATAGCCTCGGCGCTCGGCGAAGCGCGCGTAACCGCACCGCTCGTACAGCCGCATCGCGGAGGCATTGTCCTGGCGGACCTCCAGGCGCATGCGCCTGGCACCGCGCCGGCGCGCCGCGAGCTCGACCGCCGTCAGCAGCGCCTCGCCGATACCGCGGCCGCGCGCACCATCGGCAACTGCGATCGAATACAGCCGTGCCAGATCGCTTTCGCGCCGGAAAAAGACGACAGCCTTGCCGAGCAGTCCGGTTGCGTCGACCGCTGCGAGCACGAGCGCCGTTGGGCTGTCGAGATGCTGACGATATTGCCGCGCCGACAGATGGTCGGTCGTGAACGCGCTGCGCTCCAGCGCGAGCAACGCGGGCAGGTCCGTGAGTGTGGCGCGGCGGATGCGGAACGCGGCAGTCATAGGGGCAGCGCTGAAAGAGCCAGCCTAGACCAGCGGCAGATGCCGCGCAATGCTGAATCTGGGCCAATTTCTTCAGGGTTGCATGCCCGGCGTGCTATGTCACACTAGCGCCCCGATCGCCCACGAACACCTTGCCGCCTCATGTCCGAACCGCCAGAGTTGCGCACAAATATACTTTTTCTGGCTGAACCCGCATGAGCAAGCTTGTCATCGTCGTGGAGAAGGCCTCGGACTGGGGTTCGTACTATCCGTCCGACAACGTCGTTGCGGCCCAGGATTACCTCAAGGAAACGATCGGCACCGAGGACGAGCGCGTGCAGGTCATCAACCTGTGCCGCAGCTACAAGTACCTGGGCATCGGCTATTACGTCTCGTTGCTGGCCGAGGCGCGCGGCCACAAGGTCATTCCGTCGGTGCGCACGATCAACGACCTGCGCAAGCGCGCGTTGTACGGCCTTGACATCGAGGACCTCAACCAGAAGCTGATCCGCTTCCTGCCCGAAGGCGGCCGCGACACGACCGACTTTGGTATATTGTTATACTTTGGCGAGACCAGCTACGCGACCTTGTCCGACCTCGGCCGTCAGGTGTTCGAAACGTTTCCATGCCCGATCCTGCGCCTGGAATTCGAGCGCGACAAGGTCTGGCAAATCAGCGCGATCAAGCCTTCGAGCCTGCATACGCTGGCCGATCCGCAGGAAGACTCGTTTGCGCAGGCGCTGGAAAAGTTTTCGAAAAAGATGTGGCGCAAGCCGCGCACGCGCAAGAAATTCCGCTACGACATCGCCATGCTGGCCGATCCGGCCGAACCGATGGCGCCGTCCAACAAGCGCGCGCTGAAGCAGTTCATCGAGGCCGGCAAGGAAATCGGCATCGAAGTCGAGACCGTGACCAAGAACGACTACTCGCGCATCGCCGAATACGACGGGCTGTTCATCCGCGAAACGACCGCGCTCGACAACCACACCTACCGCTTCGCGAACAAGGCCGAGAAGGAAGACATGGTCGTCATCGACGATCCCGGCTCGATCCTCAAGTGCACGAACAAGATCTATCTGCACGATCTGCTGAAGTCGCGCAAGTTGCCGACGCCGAAGACCGAGATCCTGTATCGCGACGACAACAGGCGCCTGGCGGAACTGCCGGATCTGCTCGGCTTCCCGATCGTGCTGAAGATTCCGGACGGTTCGTTCTCGCGCGGCATCGTCAAGGTCGAGACGCCCGACCAGCTCAAAAGCGCGGTCGATGACCTGTTCCAGCACACCGCGCTGGTGCTGGCGCAGGAATTCATGTTCACCGAATACGACTGGCGCATCGGCATCCTCGACGGCCAGGCGCTGTATGCCTGCCAGTACTACATGTCACGCGGCCACTGGCAGATCTACAACCACGGTGCGAATGCGGCCGCAGCGCTCGGGCGGATTCAAGACGCTGCCGGTGCGCGACGCGCCGACCGAAGTCGTCAAGCTGGCGTTGAAGGCGACCTCCCCGATCGGCGACGGTCTGTATGGCGTGGACCTCAAGCAGGTCGGAGAGCGCGTCGTCGTCATCGAGATGAACGACAACCCGTCGATCGACGCCGGCATCGAGGATGCCTATCTCGGCGAGGATCTGTATCGCCGCATCATGGGCGAGTTCCTGCGCCGCATGGAGCGCAAGCGCCTCGGCATCACCGACTGATCGATCGGCAGTCCTCGACACCGGATCGGGTTGGCCGTCCCTGGCCATGACGCATCACTGAAGCGTGTCACGCTGATCGTGGGCTCGATCGCGACGATCGCGAACGGCAGAAATTCAGGACACCGCCGCTCCCGTTCGAACCTTTCGCGCAAGCGGCTGGCCGTGCCGCACGATTCGCGAGCGCCGGCGCAACGACTTGGCCTGACGCTTGGGCCCGCGTCGACGGCCGACGCGCGCCAGCAGTACCTGCGCGCGCGCAATCAGGCTGCGACGGCGCAGGACCGCCAGGTCGATCGCCGGCGCGACGACGAGCCAGAACGGCAGCCAGCCGAACAAAGGATTCGTTCCGCGCAGTTCGGGAATGCAGATCAACGCTGCGAGGCCGGCGATCAGCCAGCACGTCAACGCTAGGACCCACGGCTCCATGTCGTCAGGCCGTACTGCGGCGCGGGAGGTTTGCGATGAAGCGAACGGCGTGAGCATGTTCGGCACCTCGTGCATCGGGATTGCGCGCACGATAGCCACGCGCCATCTCACCGTTTGAGATGGCGCAAATCGAACTCACGCCGGGTGAGAGCTTTCGTATCGGCCGGGGCGCGGACGTCTCCCTTATACTTGCCGAATCTTCCGGAGCAGCGCATGGAAACGTCGCACTTTCTGCAGGATGTCGTGATGTATCTGGCCGCTGCGGTCGTCGCGGTGTCGCTGTCGCGCCGCTGGGGACTCGGC
Organism: uncultured Gammaproteobacteria bacterium; assembly: GCA_963766595.1. Classification (GTDB taxonomy): domain Bacteria; phylum Pseudomonadota; class Gammaproteobacteria; order Xanthomonadales; family Rhodanobacteraceae; genus Rudaea. The sequence continues at coordinate 637,152 of CAVYAZ010000016.1, read as the reverse complement.
GCCGTCCTCGGCTACCTTGCCGCCGGGGCGCTGATCGGCCCCTACGCGCTGAACCTCGCGCGCGATGTGGAAGCGACCTCGCAGCTGTCGGAATTCGGCGTGATCCTGCTGTTGTTCGTGATCGGCCTGGAGCTGTCGCCGCAGCGCCTGTGGCTGATGCGCAAGGCGGTATTCGGCGCCGGCCTGGCGCAAGTCGTGCTGTCGGGCCTGCTGCTCGGCGGGGCGGCGCTGGCATTCGGCCTGGGCTGGAGGAGCGCGCTGATCGTCGGGCTCGCACTGGCCTTGTCGTCGACCGCGATCGGCCTGCAGCTTCTTGCCGAGCACAAGCAGCTCGAACAGTCCGCACGGACGACTGGCATTCGCGATCCTGCTGTTCCAGGACCTGGCAGCGATCCCGATCCTCGCGCTGATCCCGCTGCTCGGCGCGCACGCGGCGACGAGCACGAGCGGAGACCTTGTGTCCGTGCTTAGGATCATCGGCGTGATGGCCGCCGTCACGGTCGGCGGCCGCTACCTGCTGCGACCGGTGTTCCGCATCGTCGCGAGCACGCAGATCGCCGAGGTATTTACCGCGACGGCGCTGCTGGTCGTGCTCGGGGCGGCGTGGATCATGGAGCTTGCCGGAATCCAGATGTCGCTCGGCGCGTTCGTCGCCGGCGTGCTGCTCGCCGATTCGGAATTCCGCCATGAAATCGAATCGCAGATCGAGCCGTTCAAGGGCCTGCTGCTCGGGTTGTTCTTCGTCAGCGTCGGCGTGTCGCTGGATCTGAACCTCGTGCGTGAGGAGCCGCTGCAGATCGCGGCGATCGTCGCGATCCTGCTGACGATGAAATCCGCGGTGCTGGTCGCGATCGGCGGCGTGAAGCGCAAATTCGACCTGGGCGAAACGCTGCGCCTGGCCGCCGTGCTCGCCGGCGGCGGCGAGTTCGCCTTCGTCGTGCTGAATCTGGAATACAAGCGTGATCTGATCGATGCGGCGCAAAAGGATCTGCTGACGGTCGCAGTGACGGTGTCGATGGCGCTGACGCCGCTGGCGGTCATCGCCGTCGGCCGCTGGATGGCCCAGCGCAAGGAGAAGCCGGATGCGCGACTTCGACGAGATCGTCGACGAGCATCCGCGCGTGATCCTCGCCGGTTACGGCCGCGTCGGCCAGATCGTCGCCCGCATCCTGCGCGCGCAGCACATTCCGTTCACCGCGCTGGAAAGCTCGGCCGAGCAGGTCGACTTCTCGCGCCAGTTCGGCAGCAACATCTACTTCGGCGATCCGAGCCGGCCCGAACTGCTGCGCGCCGCACGCGCCGATCAGGCCGAAGTGTTCGTGCTGGCGACCGACGATCCCGAAATCAACATCCGCACGGCGCGCATCGTGCGCCGCATCTATCCGCACCTGAAGATCGTCGCGCGCGCGCGCAACCGCCAGCACGCGTTCCGCCTGATGGACCTTAACGTCGACGACGTCGTGCGCGAGACGCTGCATTCGAGCCTGGAAATGGCGCGCCTGGCGCTGGAGGAGCTCGGCGTCGAGCCGGCGACCGCCGCCGAGCGCGTCGAGAAATTCCGCCTCCATGACGCGGAGCTGCTGAAGACCCAGTACCTCGTCTACGATGACGACGCCGCGCTGATGCAGGGCGCGAAGGAAGCGTTCGCGGATCTGGAGCGCCTGTTCGAGGCCGACACGAATTCCGAAACCAGCCAGCGCCGCTAGGCGCGCGGCGCGAATCTATCCGACCGCTGCGCAATGGGAGACTGTGGGCTTCACGCGAGTGGATTTCAGCGTCCACATCGATGTAGCCGAGCAGGTGCGCGACTTCACGGGCGCTGCGATCAAGCACGTCGCGTCGCGACGTGTCGGCGCGCGCGGCCAGCAGAACACGCGCGGGCAGCAACAGTCCGTGCATCGCACACGCATGCAGCGCGCTGACGCCACGCTGGTCCTGCGCGTTGACGTCCGCTCCGGCGGCGAGCAGCTGCCGCAGCAATACGAGCAGATGCTTCTGGTCGGCGGTCGTCCCCGGCTCGGCACGCGCACCGAGCAGGAGCAGCAGCGGCGTCTGTCCGGCGAGGTTCGTTGCGTTCACGTCGGCACCATGCTTGAACAGCAGTTCGATGATCCGCTGCGCGCGTGCCGTCTCGACGCTGCGGAAAGCGAACTGCCCGACCGCGTGCAGCGCTTGCGTGCCGCGTTCGTCCTGCGCATTCGCCTGCGCGCCATGCTCGAGCAGCAGAGCCACGATTTCCGGAAAACCGAGCGCCGACGCGATCATCAGCGCTGTTCCTCCGGAGGGCAGGCGCTGGTCGACCGGCAGGCCGCGCTTGAGCAGCGTGGCGACAACGGCGTCGCGGCGCGCGGTCACGGCCGCGCTGAGTGGAGTGGCGCCACTCGGCGCCTGTTGTTCCGGATCGGCGCCGAGCTCGAGCAGACGACCGACCAGCGTCGCATGCCCGCATCCGCTAGCGCGCAACAGTGCGGTCGCGCCCTGGCTGTCGACGGCATGAATCGACAAGCCCAGCCGAAGCAGTTTTTCGACCGCCTCGGTGTCGCCGACAGCCGCGGCCGCCGACAAGTCCGCGTCACGCAACCTGCGGCGTGGAAGCTTCCACTGCGGCCAGTTCAGCAACTTGCGCAATTCCGGCTCGGGCCGCGCCAATGCAAGTCCGAGTGGACTCTCGCCGCTTGCCGACGTGAGCTCCGGATCTGCGCCAGCCCGCAGCAGGGCGCGCGTCATCGTCACGGCGCTATCGGCGGAAAGGACGAGCGCGTCGAACAGCGGCGAACGGCCCTGACGATCGCTGCAGTTCGGATCGACTCCACGTTCGAGCAACGCCTGCACCAGGGCGACGCTGCCGCTCGCGACCGCGTGCGCCAGCGGGGAGCGCCCGTCACGATCGCCGGAAAAAATCTCGGCGCCGTTTTCGATCATCGTCAAGGCAAGGCGTTCGAGCGAATCGCGGTGCGCGCCGCCTCGCGGCAGCGAATCGCTGAGGCGAACCACGCCGTCGCTGCCGGCCGGAGATGCGCCGGCCGCGTGCCATTCGATGAGTGCCGCCGTGGTAGCCGGCAGGCGCTCGATCAGATTCGAGAGGCAGTTGGCCGCCTCCGGCGCGAAGGCATCCGCCTGCAGGCCATGGCCCAGCAGCCACGATCGGGGCGCGGCCGACTCGTGCTCGGCGAGGTCGACCAGCAACTGCAGGCGCTGATCCGCCGTCCAGTCACGAATCGCCGCGGAGAAATTCTCCACAATGTTCCAATGTTCAAAACGCAGCGCATCGAGCAGGTGCGTCGGCGACTGCGGGTCGACTTCGGCCGGACCCGGATCGGCCAAGTTCGCCGGCAATGGATATTCCGGGTCGAGCAGGGCCACGATATTCCAGCGCCCCGCAGCGGCGGCAAAATCCACCGCGCGCCGGCCGTCGGCCGCGCTCAGGTCGCGCGCTGCGCCGGCGAGCAAGAGGCGGCGGACGGTTGCTTCGCAGCCTTGTCGCGACTGGCAGGCGATGATCAATGCGCTGCGGCCAGAGGCGTCGACGACGTCGAGCGCGGGGTCATGCTCCATGATTGCCGTGAGCACTTCCTGCGAGCCCGAGCGCGTGGCTTCCATGAGCGCCGTCGTGCCACGCGAGTCTGCCAGCCCGACCTGCGCGCCGGCGTCGAGCAATGTGGCGACTATTCCCGCCTGACCCTGAAGCGCTGCAACCATCAATGCCGTGCGCCCGAGCGAGTCGCGCGCATCGACATTGGCCTTGCGCTTGAGCAGCAGTTCGACGCCGGTCGGATCGTCGTCGGAAATGCCGGCGGCGCACAACAGTGCCGGCTGGGCGCGGTCACATTCGGCTTTCGCGCCACGTTCGAGCAGGAAACGCACCAGATTCCAGTTCGCGGCTGCGCAGGCCATGCCGAGCGGCGTAAGTCCGTCGCGATTTACCGGATCCAGTGGCGCCGTGGCGTCGCGCAACAGTGCAGCCACGATCGGCAACTCGGACAACACTGCATAGTGCAGTGGCGTGTTCCCCGCCGCATCGACGCAGCGCGGATCGGCGCCGTTGGTCAGCAGCGTCATGACGGCGTCGGGTCGGCCCTGATGGCTGTCACGCGTCGCGGCGATCAGCGGCGGGAGGTCTGCGTGCGCGCGATTGAGGTCCGCACCGCGCGAAATCAGGCTGCGCAGAAGGCGCATGTCCGGATTCAGCGTCGCGAGCGCGAGGACCGAACGCTGGTCGCGGTCGCTCGCCGGCGGCACGGCGTTGGCGTCGGCGCCTCGGGCAAGCGCGGCGAGCGCCAGATCGGTCTGGCCCGCTCGCACACTGCGCAGCAGCATTGCGTCGAGATCGGGCGCGGCGATGGCTGCCGGCAATTGCACCGGCGGTGCAGGCTCCGCGACGGAAGTTTCGGTTGGCGCGGCGACTTCAGGCGTCGCATCAGCGCGTTCGCGGCGGCGCTCGATCAACGAGGCTGCCATGCAGCGATTGACGATAATCAGCTGCGCAAGGGGAACCAGCACCAGCGCGTAGCAGGCGAGCGCGGGAATCCGGATCTGTTCGGGCAATACGGCGAAGATTCCCGCCAGGCTCATCGCACCGGTCACGAGCGCGAGCAAACACAATCCGACGAAGAGACCGTGACTGAAGAACAAATCGTTTTGTGACGTCAGCTGCCGGGAGAAGGCCACGCTGAGGGAAAGTATCGAGTCGAGCTTTAGCCGCTTGCGGCGCCACACAAAGACAATTCCGAAGGCCGGCCACAAACGCCACGGCAGGAGCAGCGCCGCGACGACTGCCGTCGTCAAGGCGAGCGTCGCTGCCAATGTCGGATCGCTCTCGAGCCACCACAAAGGGTAGCTGATCAGGAGCGCAACCAGTGCCGCATAGCCGGTCAGGAGCAGCGCGTACGCCGTCCCGCGCCGCAGCACATTTGCAGTGAAGGTGCGCTCGCGGGCCAGGCCCAGCACCTGGCAAATCGCCGTCATGGTCAGCGCATCGGCGACGAGAAGCAGCGCAAGTGCCGACGGGTGATGAAGCATCCCGGCCGCAGTGAATACAATCGCGGCGGGAACGAAGCAGAGCAATCCAGTCCAAGTGCTCAGTCGGTCGAGGGACGTCATCGACATTAAACGGTAAATTCCGTTCGAAAGTTGCTGGTGAAGTATATCGGCAAAGTGCGGCTGGCGCGGTCGCTAAGACTTGTGCGGTGAAAGGATGTCTGCGGTTGCAGGTGCACGGTTCAGACTGGTGCGGAAGTGACGGGTAAGGCTGGTGGCTGACGTGGGTTGCATGGCGATGCTCGGCGCGGAGTCGCAAGCGGTCGTCGGCGTGGCTCTTCGTGGTGTTTGTGGAGAGTTGCAAAGGTGGCGCCGCAGTTGGCCGTTCGCGGAGTGTCGACGGACAGGTGTTGCGGCGTGGTGATCGAAGGGAGCCACTGCGAGCGGCTGTTGGTGGGTGCAGATGGGCCACTGCGAGCAGGTTGGGTCGGAGAATAAAGCTTTCCGGGCAAGCAGCCGTCTTGATTGTTGATAGAACGGTCCGCCGCAAGTGGCCTTGCTGGAGAGCAAAGCGGTCCGTGCCAAGCAGCCGTCCCTGGAGCGTGACCGTGCTCCCTGACCTGCCCCTGACCTGCCCCCAACCGCCGTACCAAGTTTAAGTAGTAAGGCCCGAGGTTGAAGGTTACTGCATTGGCTGATGGCTTTCGATTTTGCTTCTTCTTTTTCTCTTGGTGGGCTGCGTACTGAGCGGGTGGGACGCGATCGCAGCTACTGTGTGGCCGGACTTCGTTGTAATCGCGTCGCCACAGATTGATTGATTCTCGTGCCTGGCGAGTGACGTAAACCAGTGCTCGTTGAGGCATTCGTCGCGGAACTTGCCGTTGAAGCTTTCGATGTAGCCGTTCTGCATGGGCCGACCCGGTTGGATCAGCAGGTGCTCGATACCGTGCCGGTGCGCCCACGCCATGAACGCGCGGCTGGTGAACTCCGGTCCGTTGTCGGTGCGTACGGCCTTGGGATAGCCACGGAAGCACGCGGCCTGGTCGAGGATCCGCGTGACGTAGACACCGCCCATGCCGTAGTCCACCGCGATATCGATGCTCTCGTGGGTGAAGTCGTCGGCAATCGTCAGGCACTTCAGACGTCGAGCGTTCGCCAGCGCGTCCGCCACGAAATCCATGCTCCAGACCTCGTTGGCGGTTTGTGCGACCTGCAGACGCCGCGGCTCGGCAATCGGACGCTTGGCCTTCTTCCGTCGGCGCACCGCCAGGTTCGCCTCGCTATAGAGACGATAGATCTTCTTGTGGTTCACGGTGGGATATTCCCGGCGCATCAGGTCATGGATTCGTCGGTAGCCGAAGCGGCGACGAACGCGGGCCAACTCGACGATCTTCTGGGACAACAGCACGGTGGGTTCGCTGGCGATCGGTGGATGACGGAAAGCATCGCGGGACAGCCCCGCAAGCCGGCAGGCACGGCGCTCGCTCAGCCCTTTGAGGACGAGCATGCGCCGGACTGCCTCGCGCTTGCATTGCGGGGCTAGCGTTTTACCCCGAAGCCGACCTTGAGTGCCTCGATGTCCAAATGGGCTTCGGCCAGAACTTCTTCAGCCGGCCGTTCTCGGCTTCTAGCTCTCGCAGCCGTTTGGCCTCTTCGACCTGCATGCCACCGAACTTCGCCCGCCACTTGTAGAAAGTGGCATCGCTGAAGCCCTGCATCCGGCATAACTCGGCGACCGGCATACCGGCCTCGGCTTGTTTAAGAAATCCGATGATCTGCTCGTCGGTGAATCGACTCTTGCGCATGTCCGTCCTCGCTGGGGGTGACGGACTTTACTAACTTCACCGTGGTACGGTCCAAGGGGAGCAGGTCAGGGTGACGGACTTTACTAACTTCACCGTGGTACGGTCCAAGGGGAGCAGGTCACGGAGCGAACCCGTCAATTGGGCGTTGATAAAGCAAAAGGCCGCCCCTTTTGGGGCGGCCTTTTTTTTAAGGCCCCTGGCAGTGACCTACTCTCGCATGGCTTAAGCCACACTACCATCGGCGCGGGCGCGTTTCACTGCCGAGTTCGGGATGGGATCGGGTGGGACCACGCTGCTGTATCCGCCAGGGAAGCGGTGCTGCAAGTCGCATTGCTGCGCCTCGCGTGCATTAGGACTTGGGACGTAACTTACGATGAACTCTCACACGTGTTGATGCGTGTCGAGTCAATTGGACTTGGAGAGTTTTCAGTGACTCCAGTTGAAGCAACTTGGAGTTATATGATCAAGCCACACGGATCATTAGTATTGGTTAGCTCGGCATTACTGCGATACACACCCAACCTATCAACCACGTAGTCTTCATGGTTCCTTTAGGGACCTTAAAGGTCCGGGAGATCTCATCTTGAGGCGCGCTTCCCGCTTAGATGCTTTCAGCGGTTATCGCTTCCGAACATAGCTACCCGGCAATGCCACTGGCGTGACAACCGGAACACCAGAGGTTCGTCCACTCCGGTCCTCTCGTACTAGGAGCAGCCCCTCTCAAATCTCCAACGCCCACGACAGATAGGGACCGAACTGTCTCACGACGTTCTGAACCCAGCTCGCGTACCACTTTAAATGGCGAACAGCCATACCCTTGGGACCGGCTACAGCCCCAGGATGTGATGAGCCGACATCGAGGTGCCAAACACTGCCGTCGATATGAACTCTTGGGCAGTATCAGCCTGTTATCCCCGGAGTACCTTTTATCCGTTGAGCGATGGCCCTTCCATACAGAACCACCGGATCACTAAGACCTACTTTCGTACCTGCTTGATCCGTCGATCTCGCAGTCAAGCGCGCTTATGCCTTTACACACACTGCACGATGTCCGACCGTGCTGAGCGCACCTTCGTGCTCCTCCGTTACGCTTTGGGAGGAGACCGCCCCAGTCAAACTACCCACCATACACGGTCCCCGACCCGGATTACGGGCCTAGGTTAGAACGTCAAGCACTTCAGGGTGGTATTTCAAGGTTGGCTCCATCCAAGCTAGCGCCTGGACTTCAAAGCCTCCCACCTATCCTACACAGAAGAACTCAACGTTCAGTGTAAAGCTATAGTAAAGGTTCACGGGGTCTTTCCGTCTTGCCGCGGGAACGCTGCATCTTCACAGCGATTTCAATTTCACTGAGTCTTGGGTGGAGACAGCGCCGCTGTCGTTACGCCATTCGTGCAGGTCGGAACTTACCCGACAAGGAATTTCGCTACCTTAGGACCGTTATAGTTACGGCCGCCGTTTACTGGGGCTTCGATCAAGAGCTTCGCCTTGCGGCTGACCCCATCAATTAACCTTCCAGCACCGGGCAGGCGTCACACCCTATACGTCCACTTTCGTGTTTGCAGAGTGCTGTGTTTTTGGTAAACAGTCGCAGCGGCCTGGTCACTGCGACCCCAGAGTGCTCAGCTACGCATGTAGCCACACTCCAGGGTGCACCTTCTCCCGAAGTTACGGTGCTATGTTGCCTAGTTCCTTCACCCAAGTTCTCTCAAGCGCCTTGGGATTCTCACCCTGCCTACCTGTGTCGGATTACGGTACGGTCCTCGTGATCTGAAGCTTAGAAGCTTTTCCTGGAAGCGTGGGCTCGGTGACTTCGTCCAAAAAAGGACTCGTCTCGGTGCTCGGCATAAAGAATCGCGGATTTGCCTACGACTCATGCCTACCTCCTTTCCCCGGGACTACCAACGCCCGGTACACCTACCCTTCTCCGTCACTCCATCGCAACCACGAGCGGTTCTGGAATATTAACCAGATTTCCATCGACTACGCGTTTCCGCCTCGCCTTAGGAACCGACTCACCCTGCGCCGATGAACGTTGCGCGAGGAAACCTTGGGCTTTCGGCGTGGGGGCTTTTCACCCCCATTATCGTTACTCATGTCAGCATTCGCGCTTCTGATACCTCCAGCAGACTTTTCAATCCACCTTCACAGGCTTACAGAACGCTCCTCTACCGCGTAAAGATCCCGAAGGACCTTCACACCCCGAGCTTCGGTATACCGCTTAGCCCCGTTAAATCTTCCGCGCAGGCCGACTCGACTAGTGAGCTATTACGCTTTCTTTAAAGGGTGGCTGCTTCTAAGCCAACCTCCTAGCTGTCTATGCCTTCCCACATCGTTTTCCACTGAGCGGTAATTTGGGGACCTTAGCTGCGGGTCTGGGTTGTTTCCCTTTTCACGACGGACGTTCGCACCCGCCGTGTGTCTCCCGTGTAGCACGTCTTGGTATTCGGAGTTTGCAATGGTTTGGTAAGTCGCGATGACCCCCTAGCCATAACAGTGCTCTACCCCCAAGAGTGTTCGCACGAGGCGCTACCTAAATAGCTTTCGAGGAGAACCAGCTATCTCCAGGTTCGGTTAGCTTTTCACTCCTAGCCACACCTCATCCCCTACTTTTGCAACAGGAGTGGGTTCGGGCCTCCAGTGCGTGTTACCGCACCTTCACCCTGGGCATGGCTAGATCACCTGGTTTCGGGTCTACTGCCTGCGACTATGCGCCCTATTCAGACTCGGTTTCCCTTCGCCTTCCCTATACGGTTAAGCTTGCCACAGACAAGTAAGTCGCTGACCCATTATACAAAAGGTACGCAGTCGCCCTTTCAGGCTTCCACTGCTTGTACATCTACGGTTTCAGGTTCTATTTCACTCCCCTCTCCGGGGTTCTTTTCGCCTTTCCCTCACGGTACTGGTTCACTATCGGTCAGTCAGGAGTATTTAGCCTTGGAGGATGGTCCCCCCATATTCAGACAGGGTTTCACGTGCCCCGCCTTACTCATTTTTCATCGTACGTGCCCTTTCGCTTACCGGGCTATCACCGTCTAGGGCCAGCCTTTCCAGACTGTTCAACTAGAACACGCACAACTTTTGGGCTACTCCGCGTTCGCTCGTCGCTACTAGCGGAATCTCGGTTGATTTCTGTTCCTCGAGGTAATGAGATATTTCAGTTCCCTCGGTTCGCTTCCCTTCCCTATAAATTCAGGAAGGGATACTCCTTGCGGAGTGGGTTTCCCCATTCGGACATCGCGGAATCAATGCTTGTTGCCAGCTCCTCCGCGCTTTTCGCAGGCTGCCACGTCCTTCTTCGCCTCTGACTGCCAAGGCATCCACCGTAGACGCTTATTCGCTTGATCATATAACCCGAAGTTGCCTTCGAATCACTGATCAACTCTCTCAATATTCGCCTAATTGCCTCAACGACACATCTAAACTCGGTGAGAGTTCAGACGCTTGTTACGTCCCAAGTTGTCAAAGAACCCAAACAAGACCTCAACGTCTTGCCGGTATCAAATCGTTTAGTGTGCGCAGTTATATCCAGAATCTCTCGAGTCTCGAGCAGAGCGGCTGTTTGTGAGGTCCCCGCGGAGGGAACCGCGTCGAGATAGTGGTGGGTCTGGGAGGACTCGAACCACCGACCTCGCCCTTATCAGGGGCGCGCTCTAACCACCTGAGCTACAGACCCGGTCAACTCTCTCAATCACTTGGTGGAGCTGATCGGGATCGAACCGACGACCCCCTGCTTGCAAAGCAGGTGCTCTCCCAGCTGAGCTACAGCCCCGAAGGACTCAAAGGCGGCCTTGCCGCGCTTCTGGATATATGCAGGTTACTTGTGTGGACGCCATGAGATGGCGAAGTCGTTCTCGAAAGGAGGTGATCCAGCCGCACCTTCCGATACGGCTACCTTGTTACGACTTCACCCCAGTCATTGACCACTCCGTGGCAAGCGTCCCCCTTGCGGTTAGACTACCTGCTTCTGGAGCAACCAACTCCCATGGTGTGACGGGCGGTGTGTACAAGGCCCGGGAACGTATTCACCGCGACAATGCTGATTCGCGATTACTAGCGATTCCGACTTCACGCAGTCGAGTTGCAGACTGCGATCCGGACTGAGAGAGGTTTTCTGGGATTGGCTCCACCTCGCGGCTTTGCAACCCTCTGTACCTCCCATTGTAGTACGTGTGTAGCCCTGGTCGTAAGGGCCATGATGACTTGACGTCATCCCCACCTTCCTCCGGTTTGTCACCGGCAGTCTCCTTAGAGTTCCCACCTTTACGTGCTGGCAACTAAGGACAAGGGTTGCGCTCGTTGCGGGACTTAACCCAACATCTCACGACACGAGCTGACGACAGCCATGCAGCACCTGTGTTCGCATTCCCGAAGGCACCCGCCCATCTCTGGGCAGTTCGCGACATGTCAAGACCAGGTAAGGTTCTGCGCGTTGCATCGAATTAAACCACATACTCCACCGCTTGTGCGGGCCCCCGTCAATTCCTTTGAGTTTCAGTCTTGCGACCGTACTCCCCAGGCGGCGAACTTAACGCGTTAGCTTCGACACTGAGAGCCAAGTTGCTCCCAACGTCCAGTTCGCATCGTTTAGGGCGTGGACTACCAGGGTATCTAATCCTGTTTGCTCCCCACGCTTTCGTGCCTCAGTGTCAGTGCTGGTCCAGGTAGCCGCCTTCGCCACTGGTGTTCCTCCCGATCTCTACGCATTTCACCGCTACACCGGGAATTCCACTACCCTCTACCGCACTCTAGCCTGCCAGTATCCATTGCCATTCCCAGGTTGAGCCCGGGGCTTTCACAACAGACTTAACAAACCACCTACGCACGCTTTACGCCCAGTAATTCCGAGTAACGCTTGCACCCTTCGTATTACCGCGGCTGCTGGCACGAAGTTAGCCGGTGCTTATTCCTCCGGTACCGTCAGTTCGCAAGGCTATTCGCCCTGCGCGTTTCGTTCCGGATAAAAGTGCTTTACAACCCGAAGGCCTTCTTCACACACGCGGCATTGCTGGATCAGGGTTGCCCCCATTGTCCAATATTCCCCACTGCTGCCTCCCGTAGGAGTCTGGGCCGTGTCTCAGTCCCAGTGTGGCTGATCATCCTCTCAGACCAGCTACGGATCGTCGCCTTGGTGGGCCTTTACCCCGCCAACTAGCTAATCCGACATCGGCTCATCCGGCTGCGCGAGGTCCTTGCGGATCCCACGCTTTCACCTTTCGGTCGTATGCGGTATTAGCGTAAGTTTCCCTACGTTATCCCCCACAACCGGGCAGATTCCGATGTATTCCTCACCCGTCCGCCACTCGTCAGCACCCTTGCGGGCCTGTTACCGTTCGACTTGCATGTGTTAGGCATGCCGCCAGCGTTCACTCTGAGCCAGGATCAAACTCTTCAGTTGAAATTGCTAAGCCTTCCGAACTTGCGTTCTTCCGGCCCAAAACTTTAGAGAGAGACCTAAGCTACTTTGATTACTCAAATTACGATTCCTTGAATCCCGTTAAGGATCCAGGTTTCGAGGCTTGGGACGCTCTTGATTCGATGGACTTGCATCCATCCCAAGGCGCCCACACAAGTCACCTGCGCACACTGTCAAAGATCTGAATTCGCACCAGACTTGCAAGTCCGGTATCCAAGGGCGTTTCGCCCGAGGGAGCCGCGTATTATACATCTCGATCCTCGTTCGTCAACGACCTTTGCGAACCGGTTTTAGAGCGTTCGCTCAGCCTGATATCAAACGCACTCGTGCGTAGCCACGCTTGCCGAGTTGCAGCAGATGCTCGGCGCCGACCTGCAGGGTCAATTCGCGGTCCTCGACGACGTTGCCATCGACGCGAACAGCGCGCTCGCCGAGCTTGCGTAGCGCTTCCGACGTACTGGGCGCGAGGCCCGCCGCCTTCAAGAGAGCGCCGATGCGGATTCCGCCCGCCGGCGCCGCAATATCGACGACCGGTATGTCCTGCGGCACGCCACCCCCCTGAACGACTTCGTTCCAGTGCGCGACCGCCGCCTGGGCGGCCGACTGGCCGTGGAAGCGCGCCGTCAACTCGCTGGCCAGTTCCATCTTGTAGTCGCGCGGATTCCTGCCCGCGAGCACGGCCTCGCGCATCTGTTTGAGATCCGCCAGCGACTTGGCGAACGAAAGCAGCTCGTAGTAGCGCCACATCAGGTCGTCCGACAGGCGCATGACCTTGCCGAAGATCTCGTTCGGCGGTTCGTTGATGCCGATGTAGTTGCCGAGCGACTTCGACATCTTGTTGACGCCGTCGGTGCCCTCGAGCAACGGCATCGTCAGGACGATCTGCGGCGGCTGGCCGACGTCCTCCTGCAACTGCCGGCCGACCAGCAAGTTGAACTTCTGGTCGGTACCGCCGAGTTCGACGTCGGCCTTGAGGGCGACCGAGTCATAGCCCTGCACCAGCGGATACAGGAACTCGTGGATCGCGATCGGCTGTCCACTTTTATAGCGCTTGTCGAAATCGTCGCGCTCGAGCATGCGCGCAACGGTGTGCTTCGCGGCCAGCTTGATCATGTCCGCGGCGCTCATCGCGCCGAACCATTCCGAGTTGAAGCGCAATTCGGTGCGTTCGCGATCGAGTACTTTGTATACCTGGGCGGCGTAGGTTTCGGCGTTCGCCTGCACGTCCTCGCGCGTGAGCGGCTTGCGCGTCGCGTTCTTGCCGCTCGGGTCGCCGATCATGCCGGTAAAGTCGCCGATCAGGAAAATCACCTGATGTCCCAGATCCTGAAACTGGCGCATCTTGTTGAGCAGGACCGTGTGGCCGAGATGCAGGTCCGGCGCGGTCGGATCGAAGCCGGCCTTGACCCGCAGCGGGCGGCCGAGCTTGAGCCGCGCGAGCAGATCTTCGCGCTTGATGATTTCTTCGGCGCCGCGACCAATCACGTCGAGCGCCTTGTCGATGTCGTTCATTCCCACCTCTGGATTTGCCTTGCTGCCGCGCGCTGAGAAAACGTGCGGATTTAACTACTCACCGTTAATTATTCGTTAGATGTCGAACGTGCCGCAAACCTTGCTGCAATCAGCGTTGACGCGCCTGTGGGGAGCCGATATGTTACGCCGCGTTTTGTGGGAATTCCTTTGTGACCAGAAATAGCGATTCATCATCCCCGGTCATTCGCGCCGCGTTGCATGCATGGCGAGGCGCACAACGCGCCTATCTCCACATCTATACAAATAACATAAGCCATCGGCTGCAGCACGCCGTCGCTGCGCCTGCCTCGTGGCGGCGCGAGCACTGGGTGCTTGCCGGGATCGCCTGCGCAGCGGTCATCGTGGTTGGCGCCATCGTTCCCAGCGGCGCCAGCGCAACGCGCTCACCCGACACGCCGGTGACGACGCTCGATCTGCCCGTGCCCACGCTGACCCAGGATCCCGCGGCGGCGGCCGTGGAGGATACCGCAACGGCAGCGCTCGATGCGGTCGATGATACTGACTCCTGGAGCGTGGTTACGGTTCACTCCGGCCAGACGGTCGGCGACATTTTCCATCAGAACGGCCTGAATCCGGGCATTCTTCAGCAATTGCTTGCCAACAGCGCCAATGCGTCCGCGCTGAGGAACGTGCATCCGGGCGATGAATTCGCCTTTCTGCGCGCATCCGACGGCGCCCTGCACGGATTGCGCTTCGACCGCGACGATCATACCCGCATCGTCGTTTCCTTCGACGCCGACGGAATGCATCAGCGCACCGTCGATCGCCTGATCGAGCGCCGCACGCACGTTGCGCACGGGATCGTCGAGCACTCGCTGTTCGATGCCGGAGCCCAGGCCGGCATGAGCGATTCGATGGTGCTCAAGCTCGCCAACGCCTTCGGCTACGACATCGACTTCGCCCAGGACCTGCGCCAGGGCGACAGCTTCACCGTGATCTACGACGAGGTCTACCGCGAAGGCGAACGCCTGCGCGATGGCGAGATCGTCGGCGCGACATTCATCAATCGCGGCAAGCGCTACAGCGCGTTCCGCTACACCGATGCCGCCGGCAACACGATGTTCTACAGCGACGACGGCCGTCCGCTGCGCAAGGCGTTCCTGCGCACGCCGGTCGATTTCACGCGGATTTCCTCGCTGTTCACCGCCGGACGCATGCATCCGATCCTCGGCACGATGCGCGCGCATCGCGGCGTCGACTATGCCGCGGCGAGCGGCACGCCGATTCACGCCGCCGGCGACGGCAAGATCACGTTTCGCGGCTGGCAGAACGGTTACGGCAACGTCGTGATCCTGCAGCACGGCGGCCACTACAGCACGCTGTACGGCCACATGTCCCGGTTCGCGTCGATCCGCGACGGCCAGCATGTCAGCCAGGGCCAGACGATCGGCTACGTCGGCATGACCGGCATGGCGACCGGACCGCATCTGCACTACGAATTCCGCATCGACGGCACGCATCGCGATCCGCTCAGCGTCACGCTGCCGAAGGCCGAGCCGCTGCCGCAGGTCGAGCTGGCGCGGTTCCATGGCCAGACCCAGCCGATGCTGGCCAAGCTCAAGACGCTCGAGGCCACGCAAGTCGCGCTGGCGAAGTAAGAGTGGCCGGCGCCCCCGAGCTTTATCTCGGACTGATCTCCGGAACCAGCGCCGACGGCATCGATGTCGCGCTGGCCAGTTTCGATCCGGCGCCCCAGCTGCACGCGAGCGCTACCTGCGCCTACCCTGATCACGTGCGCCAGCGCATCCTTGCCCTGGCGCAGGGTGATGGCCGCATCGAGCTCGACGAACTCGGCGCGCTCGACGTCGAAATCGCGCGCGCGTTCGCCGCCGCCGCGCTGCGCGTGCTTGCCGGGCATGGGGTTGCCGCCGCAGACGTGCGCGCGCTCGGCTCGCATGGACAGACGGTGCGGCATCGTCCCGCCACGGCCACTCCTTACACCTTGCAGCTCGGCGATCCGAACGTCATCGCCGAGTCGACGGGCATCGTCACCGTCGCCGATTTCCGCCGGCGCGACATGGCTGCCGGTGGACAGGGCGCGCCGCTGGCGCCGGCGTTCCATGCCGCGATGCTCGGCTCGGAAGGCGCCTCGCACGTCGTACTGAATCTCGGCGGCATCGCCAACATCACGGTGTTGCCTGAAAACTCGGCGAAGCCGATTCTCGGCTTCGATACCGGTCCGGCCAGCTGCCTGCTCGACGCCTGGGCGCAACGCCATCTCGGCGTCGGATTCGATGCCGACGGCAAATTCGCGGCCTCCGGACGAACCGACCCGGCGCTGCTGGCCAGGATGCTGGCCGATCCGTACTTTCAGGCGCCGCCGCCAAAGAGCACCGGGCGCGAAATATTTCATCTGCGCTGGCTGCAGCAGCACCTCGACGGCGTCGACATCGCGCCGGCCGATGTGCAGGCGACGCTGCTGGAGCTCACCGTGCGCACGGTCGCCGATGCCGTGCGGGCAAGCGCGCCGCGCGCGCGCGAAGTACTGGTATGCGGCGGCGGAGTCCACAATGCGGCATTGATGCGCGGCTTGACCAGCGCGCTCGCCCCGATGCGGGTGCGCAGCACCGCGGCCCGCGGGATCGATCCGGATTTCGTCGAAGCGATGCTGTTCGCGTGGCTCGCGCGCGAGCGCATGCTCGGCCGCCCCGCGCCCGGTGTTGCCAGCGTGACCGGGGCGCACGGCCCGCGCGTGCTCGGCGCGATTTACTTCGGCGCCTGACTACTTCGGCGCCTGATCGTCCGGCTTTTTTTCTGTCGGAACCGACTCGAACAGCGGCTGGCCTTCGATCTGCTCGAATGCCTCGACCGCGCTGCGAAATGCCTTGGTCTCGCGCGAATCCCAGGTGCCGCCGATCACGGCGATGTCGTGCATTTCGCGGTGAAAGATATCATCGTCACCCAAACCCAAACCCAGGCTCTGACGCAACAGGTGCAGGATCACGTCATTGATCGACCACTCGCGGTCGCGCGCAATCGCCTTGATCCGCTCGGCGATGGCGTCTTCGATGTTCCGAACGAGAATGTCGGGCACGGGATCCGCTCGGTAGCCATTCCGGATCAATTCTGGCAGCAATCGCCTGCGAATTCACGCCCCGCCGTTTAGAGACCGCTAGGTGTGCGTTGCCTGGGCGCCACGGGGCCGGTCGAACTGGTCGAATTGCGGGCGCAATATTGTCAGGACGAGCAGACCTGGAACCGCGCACGCCAGACTCAGAACAAAATACGTGGGCCACCCGTAGTCCGCCGCGACCAGTCCTGCCAGCGGGCCGATGAACACCCGTCCGGCGGAATCCAGCGCACTGAAAACCGCGTACTGAGTCGCGCTGAAGCGCCGGTCGCACAAAGCCATCAGCAGCGCGACGAATGCACCAGTGCCCAGTCCGGACGTCAGGTTCTCGGCGCCGACTGCGACGATCAGCGCCCCGAAACCATCCCAACCCAGGGCGATCGCAAGAAAGCCCAGCGCACCGAGGCCCTGGAGCACGCCGAACACGAGCAATGCGCGCCATAGCGGCCAACGCTCGAGCAACAGGCCGCCGATGAAGGCACCGACCAGAGTCGCACCCAGCCCAAAAACCTTGTTGACCCAGCCGACATCGCTGAGCGCGTAGCCGGCACCGCGCAGAAGGAACGTGCTCGACAGGCTCAGCGCGAACGCGTTGCCGAGTTTGTATACAAGTATCAGGACCAGCCAGTGCCAGACTTTCGGACGGCTCAGCAGCTCACGCACGGCCTGCAAATAGGTATCCAGAAGGCTCTTGCCGGCCGGCGGCGTGATCTGCTCCGGAGCGATCGCCGTGCCGATCAGACCGATACCCATCAACACAGCCATCGCCAGATACGCAAAGCGGAACCCCGCGTAGTCGGCAAGAATCAATGCCAGGCCGCCGGACACGACCATGGCCGCGCGGTATCCGGCAACACCGAACGCCGCGCCCAAGCCGCGATCCTGCGGCAGTAGTTGATCGGCGCGATAGGCATCGACGGCGATGTCCTGCGTGGCGGAAAACGCGGCAAGCAGCATCGCCAGGAAAGCGATGGCCAGCAAGGATGTCGACGGCGACAAGCCGGCGATCCCGACCAGCACGGCGATGATCGCGACCTGCATCGCGAACATCCAGCTGCGGCGGCGGCCAACGCCACGAAACGTGTAGCGGTCGACCAGCGCAGCCCAGAGGAACTTGAACACGTAGGCGAACGCGACCAGCTTGAGCACGCCGATGGTCTTGAGGCTGAGTCCACTGACGGCACACCACGCCTCGAGCGTCGATGCCGACAACGCCAGCGGCAAGCCCGAGGAGAAGCCCAGCAAGGTGATCGCGGTCAGCGTACGGGCGCGCTGTTTGCCATCCGGAGTGAACATCAGGCAGCCACGACCATGGTGCTATCGCCGCCTCGCGCCCGCGGATGCCGCCGCTTCGCCGATATAGTCGACCGCATACGGCGCATGATCGGAAAACCGCGGCGACGGCGTGATCGCGCAGGCCTTGAGCCGCGCGCGCAGCGCCGGCGAGACGATCTGGTAGTCGATACGCCAACCGACGTTCTTGGCGCGCGCGGCGCCGCGATTCGACCACCAGGTATATTCGACCGCGTCGGGTTTCAGCGCGCGGAAACTGTCGACCCAGCCGCTCCTGAACAGGCTGTCCAGCCACGCACGTTCCTCGGGCAGGCAGCCGGAGTTCTTCTGGTTCGACGTCCAGTTCTTGATGTCGTTGCGCGTATGGACGATGTTCCAGTCGCCGCAAATCACGTAGTCGCGGCCGCTCGCCAGCCACTCGGCGAAGATCGGTGCGATCCAGTCCATGACCTTGAACTTGAACTGCTGGCGTTCCTCGCCGGACGATCCCGACGGCACGTAGAGCGATACGACGCTCAGCTTGCCGTAGCGCGCTTCGAGATAGCGCCCTTCATCATCGAACGGCGCCCAGCCGAGTTTCGTGCGCACCTCGTCGGGCTCGCGCCTGGAATAAATCGCGACGCCGCTGTAGCCCTTCTTCGTCGTCGCGTCGCGGTAGAAACAGTGATGACCGTCGGGGCGGAACGCGGGATCGGAAAGCTGATCTTCCTGCGCCTTGGTTTCCTGCAGGCAGACGACGTCGGCCTTCTGTTTCTTCAGCCACGCGAAGAAATCCTTGTTCGCCGCGGACCGGATGCCGTTGGCGTTGAAGCTGATGATGCGCATTGGAGGGCTGAGGGCTGAAGGCTGTAGGGCTGAAGCCTAGCCGATTTTGCTGCGACCTTGCTCTTCCTACGGTTCCGCATTGCGCGTAGCGCGGGGAATGGGGCAACCTAGCCCTCAGCCCTCAGCCCTCAGCCCTGCGCATGCAACCCTATCAACGCGACTTCCTCGAACTTGCACTGCAGCGCAATGCCTTGCGCTTCGGCGAATTCACGCTGAAGTCGGGACGAATCAGCCCGTACTTCTTCAACGCTGGACTGTTCGACTCGGGCAGCGCGCTCGCGCGGGTCGGACGGGCCTATGCCCATGCGGCGATCAGTTCGGGGATCGCGTTCGACATGCTGTTCGGTCCGGCCTACAAAGGCATCGCGCTGGCCGCCGCAACGGCCGTTGCGCTGGCCGAGACACACACCCGGGATGTGCCATTCGCCTTCGACCGCAAGGAAGCCAAGACCCACGGCGAGGGCGGCCTGCTGATCGGCGCCCCGCTTCGGGGCCGCGTGTTGATCGTCGACGACGTCATCACCGCGGGGACGGCGATCCGGCAATCCCTGGAACTGATCCGGGCGCAAGGGGCGACGGCAGCTGGCGTGCTGATCGCGCTGGATCGCCAGGAACGCGGCCAGGGCAGCCTGTCGGCCGCGCAGGAAGTCCAGGCGGAATTCGGCATTCCCGTGATCGCGGTTGCGCGCCTGGACGAACTGCTGGTTCTTGTCGACGAGATGGCCGAACTGCATGCTCATCGCGCCGCGCTGCAAGCGTACCGCCTGCGCTACGGAGTTGCATGAGCGGTCATCGGCCTGCAACCATTGCGGCCGTCGCATATACTGGACGGCGAATTCGTCGAGGTAAGGGTATGCGCTCGATCACCGCGAACACGGCCGCGTTGCTGCTGATGATGGCCACGGGTTCGGCTTGCTTCGCCGATACCTCTGGGCACAAACAGTACCGTTGGCATGACGCGTCGGGGGATGTGCACTACTCCGACACGCTGACGAGCGATGCCATACAGGCCGGCTATGACATCGTCAACGACAAAGGCCTCGTACTAAAGCACATCGATCGGGCAAGAACGGATGCGGAACGCGCCGAGGCAGAAACAGAGGCCGCCGCCGCAACCGCCGCAAAACTCGAAGCTGATCGGCAGGCCGAAGCCGATCGCCGGCTGCTGGCGGCTTTCCCGGCGGAAAAGGACCTGGTCCGCGCGCGTCAAGCGCAAGTCGACAGCCTCGAGCAAGCCATTGTCGCGGCGACAAACAGCCTGAACGGTCAGGAACGATCACTCAGCGACAATCTGGGGCATGCAGCGACGCTTGAACGCAACGGCAAAAAAGTACCGGACGATCTGACCAAACAGATCGAGACGCTGCGCAAGAGTGCCGAAACGCTCCGCCACTACATCGAGCGCCGGCAGAAAGAAAAAGTCGAAGCGACGAAGAAGCTCGAAACCGACGTCGCACATTACCGCGAAGCGCGCGAGCGCCGGGATTCCGGCCAACTCTGACGAGCCGGCTAGCAGGCGCTAGAACGGCAGCGTCAGGTTCGGATTCAACGCCAGCAATTGGGCACGGAACGCCGCCTGGATGCGCAACAACGCGTCCTCGTTGTCCGCGTCGAATCGCAGCACCAGCACCGGCGTCGTGTTCGACGCCCGCACCAGGCCCCAGCCATCCGGCCAGTCGGCGCGCACGCCGTCGATCGTCGTGATGCGCGCGCCTTCGAACTTCGATTTCTGCTGAAAGGTTTCGACGAAGCGGTAGTGTTCGCCTTCCTCCATCTCGATCTTGAGTTCCGGCGTACTGATGCCTTTGGGCAGATCGTCGAACACATCCTGCGGCGGCCGACCTTCGATGTCGCTCGCGACGATCTCGAGCAGGCGCGCGGCCGCATAGATGCCGTCGTCGAATCCGTACCAGCGTTCCTTGAAGAAGAAGTGGCCGCTCATTTCACCGGCCAGTTCGGCGCCGGTCTGGCGCATCTTCGATTTGATCAGCGAATGTCCGGTCTTCCACATGATCGGGCTGCCACCGGCTTCAAGGATCAGCGGCTGCAGTTTGCCCGTGCACTTCACGTCGTAGATGATCGCCGCGCCGGGATTGCGCGACAGCACGTCGCGCGCGAACAGCATCAGCAGGCGATCCGGAAAGATGATCTCGCCGGAAGGCGTCACCACGCCGAGGCGATCGCCGTCACCGTCGAATGCCACGCCAAGATCGGCCTTCAACTGCTTCACCGACAGGATCAGATCCTGCATGTTGCGGGCATCGGACGGATCCGGGTGGTGATTCGGGAACTTGCCGTCGACCTCGCAGAACAGCGGCATGACCTCGCAGCCGATCGCTTCGAGCACTGCGGGCGCTATCGCGCCGGCGATGCCATTGCCGCAATCCACGACCACCTTGAGCTTGCGCTCGACCTGAACGTCACCGGCGATGCGTTCGATGTATTCGTGTTGCACGTTCATGCTCTGCAGGCCGCCGCTGCCGGTCTCGAACCGGCCCTCGCTGATGCGCGCATACAGATTCTGGATCGCATCCTCGGCCAGCGTTTCGCCACCGAGCACGATCTTGAAGCCGTTGTAGTCCGGCGGGTTGTGGCTGCCGGTCACCATGACGCCGGAGCCGGTATTCAACTGGAACGTCGCAAAATACAGAACCGGCGTCGGCGCGGCGCCGATGTCGATGACGTCGCAGCCGGTGCTGCGCAGCCCTTCGATCAGCGCGCCGACAAGCTCCGGTCCCGACAGCCGGCCGTCGCGCGCGACGGCGATCTCCTGCAGACCACGCGCGCGCGCCTCGCTGCCGATGGCGCGGCCGATCAGCCGCGCGACGCCCTTGGTCAGCGTCTTGCCGACAACGCCGCGGATGTCGTAGGCGCGGAAGATGCTGCGATCGACGTTCATGTCGCGTTCCGCGGCGTCCTTGCCCGGCGCTGCCGCCTTGGCCTGCAGCGCCGCGACCTTCGCCGCCATCGATGGCGCTTGTGCCGGCACCTGGGCCAACACGGGCGTCGGCGTGATCTTGCGCAGGACAACGAGCCGGTGCACACGTTCCCAGCCCACTTTGCGCGCGTACCAGAGGAGCAGAGCGATGGCGAGCGAGCCGATCGCCAGAGTCAAAACCAGCCATAGCTGCCGGCTCAGCAGGATCGGCAATTCGACCTGCGCACTGGCGATGCGGAACGCACTGTCCGCGATCGGGTCACCCGGATAATTGAGCGTGCTGACGCTGTCGCTGCCGATGCTGTCCAGCAACAGATCGCCACGACCATCGCCCTGACGCAGATCAATGCGCACCGATGACGGGGACTGTTGGCGAAAAACCTGCAGCAACGGGTCCATCGCCAACTGCACATACACATACGCAGCCAACTGCTTGTCGCGGGCCGAAGGCAGCGCCATCACGAGGACGCGTTTCTTGTCACTGCCGACCTGCGATTGCAGCGGACCTGCACTCTGCAGCCGATGCGCCTGCACCAGCATGGCGGCCTTGGAATAGCCGAACTTGGCGAAATTGCTGGTCAGGACATCGCTGAGGTCCGGACGAAAGAACTCGGCTGAAATCAGCTCCGGGATGTCCTGCTTGAGGGCAGCGGCGGCAGCTTGCAGCGAATCATCCGCCTGAGTCGCCAGAACCTTGGCGACCGAAGCACTATCGGCGCCTTGCTGGACGCGGGCGCGGATCCTGGCGACCTCTTCGCCGAGTTGGCGTATTTCCCACGCCTTGATCGCCTCGGCCTGCTTGATCGCGCTGTCCTGGTCCAGAACCAGCCACGCTTGCCAGCAAAAGAACAGTCCGACCAAGGTCAGCACCGTCGCCGCGATAAATTCGGTCAGATGTTCGTCCTGGCGCGCCCTCTCGGCGATGCCGGAAAGCAGTCGTTGCGGTGAGCGGCGCCCACGTGCCGTGTTGCCATCGCCTTGATTCATGCGTGACGCCAAGCCTCCATCGATTCGTGCGCGCGGACCAGGACTCAACCGACTCCGGAATGGCCAAAGCCGCCGCTGCCACGCTGGCTCGCGGCGAACTCATCCACGACGCGAAATTGCGCCTGCGCCACCGGCAGGAAAACCAATTGTGCGATTCGATCCCCCGGCGCAATGGTATAGGCCATCGAACCGCGGTTCCAGCAGGAGATCATCAGCGGCCCCTGGTAGTCGGCATCGATCAGGCCGACGAGATTGCCGAGCACGAGGCCATGCTTGTGGCCGAGCCCCGAGCGCGGAAGGATCACGGCGCAGTAACCCGGATCACCGATGTGGATCGCCACGCCGGTGGCGACGAGCGAGGATTCTCCCGGCTGCAGCGTCAACGGCGCGTCAATGACGGCGCGCAGATCCATGCCGGCGGAAGCAGCCGTGGCCGGTGCGGGGAGCGGAATAGCCTTGCCGACGCGTGGATCGAGAATCTTCAGCTCGACGTCGATCATCGTGCGTTGCGCCGTTTCGGCGAGGATGCGCGCTTGCGTGCGCCAAAGCGCTCGGCGATCCGCGCGATCAGGCGTCGTGCGATGACCTGCTTGTCGTCGCGCCCAAGATGCTCGGAACCACCGGGCCAGAACAGGAGGAGCTCGTTCTCTGCGCAGTCGAAACCGGCGCCGTTGCCGACGCTGTTGGCGGCGATCAGGTCGAGATTCTTGCGCGCCAGCTTGGCGCGCGCATACTTTTCCAGATTGTCCGTTTCGGCGGCGAAGCCGACCAGCATCGGCCGCCGTTTCAGCGCCCCGATCTCGGCCAGGATGTCCGGGTTCTCGTTCAGCGTCAGCGTCAACGACGAGCCCTGCTTCTTGATCTTGTGCGCGGCCGTTTCACCGGGCCGGTAGTCGCCGACCGCGGCCGCGGAAATGAAAATGTCGCTTTGTGGAATATGCTGCATCACCGCGGCGCGCATGTCGCGCGCGCTGCGCACGTCGTCGCGCGCCACGCCGGCGGGCGTGGGCAAGTGCACCGGGCCGGCGACGAGCCGCACCTGCGCGCCCTGCTCGACGGCGGCGCGGGCAACGGCAAATCCCATGCGTCCGGAACTGCGGTTGCCGATGAAGCGCACCGGATCGATGTCCTCATGGGTCGGCCCGGCACTGACCAGCACGTGCAATCCGGACAGCAGCTTCGGCCCGTGCAACGCCGCGATCTCGGCGACGATCGCATCGGCGTCGAGCAGGCGGCCGGGCCCGAATTCGCCACAGGCCTGGCTGCCGGCGGCCGGGCCGAGCACGTCGACGCCTCGGCCGCTCAGCGTCGCGACATTGTCCTGCGTGGCCGGGTGTGCCCACATCTGCTGATTCATTGCCGGCGCGATTGCAACCGGGGCGGAACTGGCAAGGCACAACGTCGTCAGCAGGTCGTCGGCAAATCCGTGGGCCAGGCGCGCGATCAGGTCCGCGCTGGCGGGCACGATCAGGATTCGTTGCGCCCAGCGCGCCAGCTCGATGTGCCCCATTGCCGCCTCGGCGGCTTCGTCCCACAGTCCGGCGCGCACCGGCTGCCCGGACAGCGCCTGAAACGTCAGCGGCGTAACGAAGCGCGCGGCGTTTTCGGTCAGCACGACGCGCACCTCGGCGCCGGCGTCGCGCAGCCGCCGCGTCAGTTCGGCCGCCTTGTAGGCTGCGATACCGCCGGAGACGCCGAGCAGCACGCGCAGATTGGCCAACGCAGACTCACCCATGTAGGAATTCCGCCGACAGACTAACGCGGCGATAGCTTACCGGAATTCACACCGTATCCGGCTGCCGCGAAGCCGCCGGCGACGGCAAACTGCGGCCATGAGCATCCGGGACTGGCCCGCGGAAGAAAGGCCGCGCGAAAAACTGCTGACGCGTGGAGCCGCGGCGCTGTCCGACGCCGAATTGCTGGCGCTGTTCTTCGGTTCCGGAAGGCGCGGGCGCACGGCTGTCGATCTCGGCCGTGACCTGCTCGGCGCGCACGGAGGACTCAAACCCCTGCTGGACCTCGACGCGGCCGCGCTGGGCAGCCAATCCGGCGTAGGCCCGGCTACGGCGAGCCGGCTGCAGGCGGCCCTGGAACTGGGCCGGCGCTACCTGGCCAGCGACCTGCAGCGACCCGACGCCATGACTCACCCGGCCGCGTGCGCCGACTACCTGCGCGCGCGCATCGGTGGCTATCCGTACGAGGTGTTCGCCTGCGTGTTTCTGGACAACCGCCATCGCGTGATCGCCTGTGAGGAACTGTTCCGCGGCTCGATCGATGGCGCCAGCGTCCACCCGCGCGAGGTCGTCCGCCGCTGCCTGACGCACAACGCAGCCGCCGTGATTTTCGCCCACAACCACCCGTCCGGCGTGGCCGAACCGAGCCAGGCCGATCGCGACATCACGCGCCACCTGCAGCAGGCGCTGAAACTCATCGAGGTGCGCGTGCTCGATCATTTCATCATCGGCGCCGGCACGCCGTTGTCGCTGGCCGAACGCGGCTGGTTATAAACCATTCGGCTCCACCGCTATACTCCTACTTCGGGGTGGATGGCGAAGCCGGCTGTGATCTTTGCATACCCAAGGGAATTTCCCGCCGACTCAATCGAAGCGCAGGTGCCTGATCCGGGTACCGCACGCGCGCTCGTACTCGCCCGCCGCCCGGATGTGCTGGCCCTGCTCGCGCACCGCCGCAAGCGTCTGCCGGCCGCCGTTGCGCTGCCGCCATCCGAAACCGTCGAGCGCGCCGAGGATGCGATCCTGATGGCGTTCTGCCGGCTTGCGCTGCGGCATGGCACCTGGGGCACCGACTACCACGCTTACCACAACGAAGGCCACATCCTGGAAATCCTCGGGCCGCGCCTGGACCGCATGATCGACACGATCGGCGCCGATGCGCTCAGCCTGCGCGACTGGTTCCTGCTGTCGCTGTTCGGTGCGGCACATGACTTGCGCCAGCGCGAAGCGCCGGACTTCGCCGCCGGCATCGGCAGCAACGAGCGCGCGAGTGTCGAGGAGACTTTCCGCATCCTGCACGCCTGCGGCTTCACGCCGGAGCGCAACAGCGAACTGTTCGTCGGCTGCGAATTGATGATCTCCGGCAGCACGTTCGATGCGCGGCCCTCGGATGCCACGCACGAATACAATCCGGCCGAGCTCGTCGTGCAATCCGGCGGCGCGCTCGCGCAGAAGCTCGAGGTCAAGCTCGACAAGCATGCCGGCGGCTGGCGCAATGACGAACGCGTGCAGCATGCGCAGAGACTCGCGCTCATCGCCGCCGACCTCGACACGGCAAACGTCGCCGAACCGTTTGCGCTGTTCATGGCGAGCGCCGAGCGACTGTGCCTCGAACGCGAAATGCGCAGCGGCCGCGATCCGGTCTCGGTCGCCGCCGCACAGCCGATGCTGACGTTTCTCACCGATGGGCAGGAACGCTATTTTTTCGAGCTGCACCGCTTCAGCTCGGACTACGGCCGCCACATCTTCCAGGATGCCAAGCAGGCCAATGCCGACAAGCTCACCGCGCTGACACGGCAGTTGCGCGAGCGTCTGGCAAATCCGGACGGCCCGCTCGACGGCGCCACGGTGCTCGCGGCGTTTCGCGCGCTGAGCGCGGCGTTCGCCTGATCGGCCGGCTCTTATGGGCACGATCGGAGCAAAAAAGCTTCGCAAGTGCAGGCGCATCCTTGCGCCTGCCGCACCGTGCGCATCCCGCACGCTGCGTGGTCCTGCGCTGTAAACGCACTTGCGACAGGGGCACGATAGCGCCGGCATGTTGCAGATTTTTTACGCTGTGACAAAGATTTACATGCTGGATTTATACACAATGCAGCATTCGCTGCAATGTGCACCGGCCGACGTCGCCAGCGAGGCCCTTCCACCAGGTTTTTATTTAATTAAAACAGCAACTTGCTAGGTCTACCGAAGACAGCGGAATAGCTTCTGCGTTGCCTTCTGCCTGCCCCTCACCCTTCGCGTCGAGCACTTACGCACAAAGTTATCCACAGCCACGGCGTAAGCATGGGCCGGGCCGCCAGAGAATCACCCCGGCGCCAATGGCGCTTGCGTGACAACCTTCTGCTTTCAGGCGAGCCTGACTACAATGGCGGGCGTTTCATTGAGATTCCCGCGTGAAAGATCAACTCCGCCTCCTCGTCCTGCAGGCGATCGCTCGACTGCAGGCCGACGCTTTGTTGCCCCCGGATTCGCCCGCGTCGTTCGTGATCGAGCGCACGCGCAGTCGCGAGCACGGTGATTTTGCCTGCAATGCAGCCCTGCTGCTGGCCAAAACCGCGCGTCGAAAGCCGCGCGAACTGGCCGATGCGCTGGTCGCGGCGTTACCGCCGTCCGACCAGATCGCCAAAGTGGAAGTGGCAGGCCCGGGGTTCATCAATTTCTTCTGCAGCGCGGCTGCCTATCATGCCGAGGTGCGGCGTGTCCTGGCCGAAGGGCGCAACTACGGCCGCAACGATGCCGGCGCACAGCGCAAGATGCTGATCGAGTTCGTCTCGGCCAACCCGACCGGTCCGTTGCATGTGGGTCACGGCCGCGCTGCCGCCGTCGGCGATTGCCTCGCGCGGCTGTTCACGGCGACCGGCTGGAGCATCACGCGCGAGTTCTACTACAACGATGCCGGCGCGCAGATCGCGAACCTCGCTCTGTCGGTGCAGGCGCGCTGCAACGGCATCGACACGGATGATGCGCGCTGGCCGGCCGACGGCTATCGCGGCGACTACATCAAGGACGTCGCCGAGGCCTATCTCGCCGGCGCGAGCGTGCATGCCGACGGCCACGAGGTACGCGCCAGCGGCGACGTGGCCGATCTCGACGCGATCCGTCATTTCGCGGTCGCCTGGCTGCGCCACGAACAGGACGAGGACCTGCGCGCATTCGGCGTCGCGCCGTTCGACGTGTTCTACCTCGAGTCCTCTCTCTACAGCGACGGCCTCGTCGACAAGACCGTAAGTGAACTCGTGGCGCACGGCCACACCTACGAAAAAGACGGCGCGTTGTGGCTCAAGACCACGGACTTCGGCGACGACAAGGATCGCGTCATGCGCAAGTCCGACGGCAGCTACACCTACTTCCTGCCCGACGTCGCCTACCACATGACGAAGTGGCAGCGCGGCTACCGGCGAGCGATCACCGAGCTCGGCGCCGACCATCATTCGACGCTGATGCGCGTGCGCGCCGGCCTGCAGGCGCTCGACATGGGTGTGCCGAAGGATTGGCCCGACTACGTGCTGCACCAGATGGTCACGGTCATGCGCGGCGGCGAGGAGGTGAAGATCTCCAAGCGGGCCGGCGGCTACGTCACGCTGCGCGACCTGATCGATTCGGTCGGCCGCGACGCGACGCGTTATTTCCTGATCGCGCGCAAGTCGGATTCGCAGATGGTGTTCGACATCGACCTGGCCCTGTCGCAATCGAACGACAATCCGGTGTACTACATCCAATACGCCCATGCGCGCGTGTGCAGCGTGCAACGCCAGCTGGCCGAGCGCGGCCTGGCGTGGAACCGCGACAACGGTCTGGAAAAACTCGCGCTGCTGGCGAACGAACACGAAAGCGCCGTGATGGTCGAACTGGCGCGTTATCCGGAAATCATCGAATCGGCCGCGGCCAATCTCGAGCCGCAGCTGATTGCGCAATATCTGCGCGACCTCGCTTATGCTTTTCACACCTGGTACAACGCGCACCAGTTCATCGTCGACGACGCCGACCTGCGTGACGCGCGCATCGCGCTGGCCATGGCCACGCGCCAGGCGCTCGAGAATGGGCTGGACCTGCTCGGCGTATCGGCGCCGGAGAAAATGTGATGGCGGCAAAACGCGGCAAACAGGCCTATCGCGGCAACGAGAAGCAATCCTGGCCGGCCTGGATCTGGCTGTGCCTGGGCGTATTGCTCGGACTCGGCTTGTCGGCGCTGATCCTGATCAAGGACTGGGCGCCGATGCTGCGCAAGAAGAACCTGCCGCAGCCGAATCCCGAGGCAACCGCGCCGAAAGAATCCGAGCAGGCGGTCGCCGAGGACGCCAGCAAGAAACCGGGGCCGCCGAAGAAGACCTACGATTTCTACTCGGTGCTGCCCGAAATGGAAGTCGTCATTCCGGACGCCGAACTGTCGGCCAAGGCGCGCGCCGAACAGCAACGCCAGCAGCAGCAGGCGGCGCAAGCGCAGGCGGGCACCGCGGCGAGCGCAGCGCCGGCGACTGCGGCGACACCGACCCCGGCCGCCGATGCCGGCGGACGTTACGTGCTGATGGCCGGCTCCTATGCGGAAGCCCGGGCCGCCGATGAAGCAAAAGCAAAACTTGCACTTTTAGGCATTGTGGCAAAAGTGCAATCGATCACGATCAACGGCAAGACCTGGAACCGCGTGATCGTCGGTCCCTACTCGAACGCCAGTGAAACCGAGGCGGCCAAGGCGACGCTGGCCGAGAACGGCGTCAAGGCGATTCCGATGAAGCAGACGCCGGGGCAGTAGCGCGACCGCTGGTCGCGCGTTTGCGCGCCTTACTCGAAGCCGGACTTGAAGGCGCCGTCGAGCTTGTAGACCCACAGGCTCGAACTTGTCGGACTGTCGCTGTTGGACGTATTGCTCCAATCGACGACATAAAGACGCCCATTGGCGATGATGGGACTTTGCCATTTGATGACGCGAATCGCATTGTCCGACCAGATCAGGCTGCCGGTTATCGCGTCCAGTGCGCGAATGCTGTTCGTCGAAACGATATAGACAATGCCGTTCGCAACTGCCGGCGAGGTGCCGCTGGTCGTCGTCCATTGCTGGGAGAGTGACGGCTTCCCACTGCCGTCCAGGACAATCTTGTAAGCCGCGGAACCGTTTCCATAGCTCGTGACATAGATCCAGCTTGCCGAATCGGCCGGATTAACCCAGACCGCTGGTTGCGGCTTGATCTCCGGACTGTCGCTACCGGTCGCGCAGTGGCTGCCACCGGGCAGGTTTTGCGCGTCCAGTTCACCGCCTGTGTGCCCCGGAGCACCGACGCCGCTCAAATCGGCAAGATTGAGCAACCGTACACAACCGTCCTTGCCGGCCTGCACGGCAATGTGCTGATACGCAGCAGCAGTTCCAGGTGGCGACGGCACGATTGCGATCGACTCCGAACCCAGGTCGGCGTCCGTCGTCTGCAGATTCGCGAATGTAGTCGGTGTGTAACTGTCCAGGGGCATTCCGGCGCCGGCGCCAGAACCGTCCGGGTTCAGCGCAAGCACGCTGTCGCCCCAACTCAAGGCGCCGACATCGTAAGGTCCATTGCCGGTCGTGATGAACACACGGTTGGTGCCGGCGTCATAAACAGCGCCCGGCCGGCCCCAAATGCCATTGCGCTTCGCGGCGCAGTCCGTCTGGTTCGGCTGCGTCGTCTTGCCGCTATCTGCGAAATGAATCGTCAGGTCGCTGCAGAGGGAGTTGAAGACCTTCTGATTTCCGCCTGCCAGATCGATGGCTGTCAGGTGCCCCTGGTAGTCACCGGCGTCACCGATATACCCATCGACGACCGAATACAGATAGGTTGTGGAATTGTTGGCTGTTGCGAAGCTCAGGCCGGAGGCGCCTTTCTCGACATTGGGTTTCAGCGTCGATACTTCCGGCCAGCCCCCGGTCAGGATTTCCGTCCCGTCACCTACTTTGTACTTGTGTACCTTCCCATCCATGCCATAGGCATAAACGAATGCAAGGCCTGGATCGATCGCCGGAGAACCGGTCGTGATGTGCGTGCTCGTTGCCGGCTGCTTCGACCACACCTGACTTCCGTTCGACGCATCCACCGCCAGAAGCGTACCGTTCAGCGACATGATGAAAAGCAAATCCTTCGTTCCCGAAGGCGTTGCGACATTCCCCAGAAAAACCGGAGTGCTGTCCGCGGGCGTCGACAAGGCGACACTGCTGAAAGCGATCAGGTTCCCGGCCGTCGAATAGCCGGTCTCAGCGCGGTTGAAGGCACTGTGTGCAACGTCGTACCCGAATTGCAACCAGTCGGTCGCGTGACCTGGAACAAGCGTAGCAGCGCCAAGAGCAGCGGAAACGGCGATGAACAGAGGCTTGATACGCATGACCCTTCCCGTGGCGATTCGACCAGCCCCTATGCATTAAAACGTAACATCGAAGATGCTGCAATTTTGTGAAGGCGGACAGAGTTTTCCGTACGACTTCTGCTGAGTCCGGATCACGCCGCGATTTGTTTACCGTTGCGGCCATGATCGAAACTTCGGCGATCTGCTTCGCCTTGCACGCAGTGTTCAGGCCTTGCGGCGCTTCAATCGGATCACCGCCGAGTGTTCTTCATCACCGCGGCCTTGCGCCATCAACTCGGCGAGGTCAGCCATGGATTTGTCGACGATGCTGTGGTCGGTGCCGACGTGCTGCGCGATCTTCTGCACGATGCCGAGATCCTTGTGCAGCAATGCCGCCTTGAAGCCGCCGGCAAATTCGTTGCGCAGCATCGTCGCGCCGCGCTTGTCGAGAAACCAGCAGCCCGCAGCTCCGCTCGCCAGCGTCGGCAGGAGCACGGCCGGATCGAGGCCGAGCGCTTCGCCGAGCGCGAGTCCCTCACAGACGCCTTGAGCGATTCCGGCGACGAGTACCTGGTTGACCGCCTTCGTGCTCTGTCCGGCGCCGACGGCACCCATGTGGCCGATACGCGCCGCATAGGCCTCGAGCACCGGGCGCACGCGCTCGAGCGTGCCCGCATCGCCGCCGACCATGACCGACAACTTGCCGTTCTTCGCGCCTTCGACGCCGCCGGACACCGGCGCGTCGAGGAAATCGCCGCCGGCGTCGCGCATAAGCTTGTGCGCCTGCTTCGCCGTCTCCGGCGACACCGTCGAATGGTCGACGACGATCGTGCCGGGCCTTGCGTGCGCGGCGATATCACGCACCACGCCGAGCACGTCGGTATCGGCGCTGACGCACAGCGCGATGACGTCGCACAGTGGCGCGAGTTCGGCGATCGTTGCCGGTGCGGCGACGCCATGCTCGGCCGCGAATGCCTGCGCCTTCGCGGCGCTGCGGTTGCTCACTGCTGCCAGCAAACGGGTACGGTGCAAGTGCCCTGCCATCGGCAAGCCCATCGCGCCCAAGCCGACGAACCCAACTTTCAGTTCTCTCACGTCATCAATCCTCCGTGCCGGCCAAAAAAACTGTCGTCATTCCCGCGCAAGCGGGAATCCATCTTGATCTTTAGGCCCGCGGCAAGCAGAAAAATCGGATTCCCGCTTGCGCGGGAATGACGAGCTATTTAGATATCATCACTTTCCGCGAGGTAGGTATAGCCGGTAAGCCCGGCCTCGAGTATTGCCGTGACGCGCTCCGCGCTGTCCTCGTCGATTCCCGCCGCGAGGATCTTTTCGTCATACGCCTCGCGCAGGTCGGCCAAATCGTAGCCGACATAGTCGAGCATGACGTCGGTCGTGTCGCCGCGGCGCACGTGCGAGAACTCGAACGCGCCGCCATCGGTCAGGCGCACGTTGACCGCGTCGGTATCGCCGAACAGGTTGTGGATGTCGCCGAGCGCCTCCTGGTAGGCGCCGACGAGGAAGATGCCGAGCCGGTAGGGTTCGCCAGCAATTGGCGCGTGCAGGGGCAGGCTGACATCGACGCCTTCTGCGTCGACGTACTGATCCAGCCGTCCGTCCGAATCGCAGGTCAGGTCGGCAATCACGCCGCGCCGATCCGGCGCGAGGTCCAGGCCCGAGATCGGCACGATCGGAAAGATCTGGTCGATCGCCCAGGCGTCGGGGATCGACTCGAAGATCGAAAAGTTCACGAAGTATTTGTCGACGAGTTTTTCGTTGAGCTCGTCGAGCGCCTGGCGATGCGCGCGTTCCTCCGGCTTCAGGCGGACGCGCAGCGCGGTGACGATCGCATAATAGACGTCGTCGAGCCGCGCGCGCTGGCGCAGCGTGAGCTGGCCGAGCGAAAACAGCGCATGGCCTTCGGTCCAGTGGTGCTGCGCCTCGTGATACAGCTCGATGACCGAGCGTGCGTCGATCTCGCCGTGGATTTCGCGCAGGCGGCGCAGCGCGGCAGGCTCGTCGGCATCGGTCGGCGGAATGCGCCCTTCCGGCGCGCGTTCGATATCGCTGACGTTGACGACAAGCACGGCGTGGTGCGCAACCATCGCGCGGCCGGTTTCGCTGATCACGTGCGGCGGAGCCAGATCATGCTCGCTGCAAGCCTCCATCAGCGGCTGCACGATCGTCGCGGCGTACTGGTCCAGTCCGTAGTTGACCGAACAGGCCGAACGCGAGCGCGTGCCCTCGTAGTCGATGCCGAGGCCGCCGCCGACGTCGACGTAGCCGATCGGCATGCCGAGTTTGCACAATTCCACAAAGTAGCGCGTCGCTTCGCGCATGCCGGCCGCGATGTCGCGCACGTTCGAAATCTGCGAGCCCATGAACACATGCAGCAGGCGCAGCGACTGGGTCAGGTTCGCCGCCTTGAGTTCGTCGACCAGGGTCAGCAGCTGGCGCGGCGTCAGGCCGAATTTCGATTTCTCGCCGCCGGTGTTCTGCCATTTGCCGGCGCCGAGGCTGGTCAGGCGAACACGCACGCCGAACAGCGGTTCGACGCCGAGCGCCCTGGCTTCTTCTATCGCCGGCGCGAGTTCGGACGGCTTCTCGATGACGATGAACACGCGCAGGCCGAGCTTGCGCCCGACCAGTGCCAGGCGCAGGTATTCGCGGTCCTTGTAACCGTTGCAGATCACGATGCTGCCGGGATGTGCCAATCCGAGCACGGCCATCAGCTCCGGCTTCGAGCCGGCTTCCAGACCAAAGCCGGCGCCACCGACCGACGCGAGCTCGCCGGCCACGCCCTTCTGCTGATTGACCTTGACCGGATACACGGCGGTGTAGCCGCCGGCATAGTCCCAGTCGGCCATCGCCTGCGCGAATGCGCCCTGCAGGCGCGCGAGGCGGTGGCGCAGGATGTCGGCGAATCGCACAAGGAGCGGCAGCCGCGAGCCGCCCGCGCGGGCCGCGTCGACGATCTCCGGCAGCGCGAGCGCCGGGCCATCGGCGCCGCGCGGCCGAACGCTCAGGCGGCCGCGGTCGTCGACATCGAAGTAACCTTCGCCCCAGTGCGGGATCGCATACTGCGCGCGCGCCGCGTCGACGTTCCAATGCTTCGTCATCGTTGTCTCCTTCGAGGATAACGAGAGCGTCGCAGCGGCGGGCCTTGACGAAAACCGGACTGGCGACCGGAAGCCTTCTACGCCGCGGGGTCGCCGTGGCGCCATTGTAACGTCGTGTGGCCACGCACCGGAACAGCTACAATCGCGGCCCTTTCCGTACCGCCACCCGGACTCCCGTCATGTCGGACCAAGAACACAGCTGGTTCACCGAGCAGCACGACTATTCCGGCTCGTCGATCGGCTTCCGCATCAAGCAGCGGCTGCATGCCGAGCAGACGCCGTTCCAGTCGATCGAGATCTACGAGAGCACCGACTGGGGCAACGTCATGGTCATCGACGGCTGCATGATGGTCACGACGCGCGACAACTTCCTCTATCACGAGATGATGTCGCATCCGGCACTGTTCACGCATGCGCGCGCCAAGCGCGTCGTCATCATCGGCGGCGGCGATTGCGGCACCCTGCGCGAAGTGCTCAAGCACGACGAGGTCGAGAGAGCGATCCAGGTCGAGATCGACGAGCGCGTAACGCGCCTGGCCGAACGCTATTTTCCCGAGCTGTGCGCGTCGAACAACGATCCGCGCGCGCAACTGCTGTTCATCGACGGCATCAAGTGGATGGCCGAGTGCGAACCCGAATCACTCGATGTCGTGATCGTCGACTCGACCGATCCGATCGGTCCGGCCGAGGGCCTGTTCAACGAGGCGTTCTACACCTCCTGCCTCAAGGCGCTGCGCCAGGGCGGCATCCTCGTGCAGCAGAGCGAATCACCGCTCGCGCACCTGCCATTGCTCAAGTCGATGCGCAACGCGATGAAAAGCGCCGGCTTCAATGCGTTGCGCACACTGACGTTCCCGCAGCCGTGCTATCCGACCGGCTGGTGGAGCGCCACGCTCGCGCGCAAGGGCGTCGATCTGTCGACGTTCCGCGAGCGCGGCGCAGCGACCAAGACGTTTGCCACGCGCTACTACAACGCAGAGATGCACAAGGCCGCTCTGGCAATGCCGGAGTTCCTGCGTGAGGCGCTCGGCGAGTAGCCGGGTCACGCTGAGCGCCAAGGCATCTCAGCGGTGCGCGGCAACATCGCAGGTGATTTCCACCACATTTTGAATCGGCCGCGTAGCCACGCAGGCCGCGGCGCTTCATCGCCGCCAGCGCGCCCAGGCCCGGCTCAGACAAAGATCGATGCGATCGAGCCGCCGGGCAGCCGACCGGGATTCGCCGGCGATCAATGCGGCGCCGGCGAATCCGACCAGCAGGCCGGGGCCTGGCAACACCAGCATGACCAGTCCGAGCGCGAGCAGCAGCAGACCCAGTCCGACCACCAGCAGCGTGCGCACCAGATGCGGCCGCTGCTGCACGCGATCGTAGTGCGCGCGAAAGCGCTGGCCGCGCGGCACGGCCGTAAACTTTCGTAACCGCCGTTTCATCGCCGCGAACACTGCTGCAGAATCTCCCGGGCAAGTTGCCAGCACCTTCGGTGTAAGCTCGAAACCATTCCGATTCAAGGGGAACTCCATGGCTCGCGTCCTTCTTGCACTCGTCCTGGGTGCCGTCACGTTCACGGCCGGCGCCGGCGACCGCATTACCGGCAAGCCGTTCGCCACGCGTTCCGAAGTGCTCGCCACGCACGGCATGGTCGCAACCTCGGTGCCGCTGGCGACACAGATCGGCCTGGACGTGCTGAAGAAAGGCGGCACCGCGGTCGACGCGGCGATCGCTGCAAACGCGGCCCTCGGGCTGATGGAGCCGGTGTCGAACGGCGTCGGCGGCGACCTGTTCGCGATCGTCTGGGACGCAAAGACGAAGAAGCTGTACGGTTACAACGGCTCGGGACGCTCGCCGAAATCGCTGTCGCTGCAATACTTCGTCGACCACGACATCAAGGAAATTCCGCCGCACGGTCCGCTGCCGGTCAACGTGCCCGGCGCGGTCGACGGCTGGTTCGCCCTGCACGACCGCTTCGGCAAGTTGCCGATGAAGGAAGACCTTGCCGGCGCGATCCGCTACGCGCGCGAGGGTTTCCCGGTGACCGAACTGATCGCGCGCTACTGGCAGCTTTCGGTGCCCGCCCTGAGCAAGTTTCCCGGCTTCAAGGAACAGATGACGATCGACGGGCGCGCGCCGCAAAAAGGGGAAATCTGGAAAAATCCCAATCTGGCGAACACGCTGCAGGCGATCGCCGACGGTGGACGCGATGCGTTCTACAAGGGCAGGATCGCGCACGTTATCGGCGATTACTTCAAGGCGAACGGCGGATTCCTTTCGTACGAGGACATGGCTGCGCACAAGGGCGAGTGGGTCGAGCCGATATCGACGAACTACCGCGGCGTCGAGGTGTGGGAACTGCCGCCGAATGGCCAGGGGCTGGCCGCGCTCGAAATCCTCAACACGCTCGAAGGCTACGACCTGAAGAAATATGGCTTCGGCAGTCCCGAGCACGTTCACCTGTTCGTCGAGGCGAAAAAGCTTGCCTGGGAAGATCGCGCGCACCTGTACGCCGATCCGGCCTTCTTCACGGCGCCAGTCGCGAAATTGCTGTCGAAGGAGTACGCCGCCGAACAACGCAAGAAGATTTCGATGGACCGCGCGATGCGCAGCGTCGAAGCCGGCCACGCGCCGCTCGAACACGGCGACACGATCTACCTGACGGCGGCGGACCAGTGGGGCAACATGGTCTCGCTGATCCAGTCGAACTATCGCGGCATGGGTTCGGGCATGACGCCGCCGGGCCTGGGCTTCATCCTGCAGGACCGCGGCCAGTTGTTCGTGCTGGCCGAAGGCCATCCGAACTCGTTCGAGCCGGGCAAGCGTCCGTTCCACACGATCATCCCGAGCTTCATCACGAAGGACGGCAAGCCCTGGATCAGCTTCGGCGTCATGGGCGGCGGCATGCAGCCGCAGGGGCACGCGCAGATCGTCATGAACCTGATCGACTTCGGCATGGGCCTGCAGGAAGCCGGCGATGCGCCGCGCATCCAGCACGAGGGCGACACCGAACCCGAAGGCCAGGTCACACAGATGAAAGACGGCGGCGAGGTCGAACTCGAATCCGGCTTTTCCTACGAGACGATCCGCGCGCTGATGGAGAAAGGCCATCACGTCACGTTCGCCGACGGTCCTTACGGCGGCTACCAGGCGATCATGTGGGACGAGAAGAACGGCGTCTGGCACGGCGCGTCGGAAGGACGCAAGGACGGCCAGGCGGCGGGCTATTAAGGCGCCACTCACGCTGCGCCCGGTTACACTCCGGTGTTTTCCCCGGAAGCATTGATCATGCTGCGCTCCTTCGCACTGCTATTTGCCTTGTCGACATCGCTGGCGCTGGCGGACACGCCGCCTCCAAAAGAGGCGGTGCCCACGGGCGCCGAGGCTCCGTTTCCGGGCACGCCGGCGCCGCCGCCGACGGACGCACCCGCAAGCGAGCCGGCTGCCCCTGCGTCACAGCCGGACGTTCCGGCGGCGCCGTCGCCGCTCGCGCCCGTCGTGCCGGCGGGTCCGGATCCCGCCGACGAGCAAAAGCAGTTCGACCTGTATCGCCGCGACCTGGTCAACCTGCTGGCGTTGCGCGCCGAGGCCGACATGCTCGTCGCCGCCGCGGAATTGGCCTATCCGGACACGCTGGACAAGAAGCGTCCGCCGGCATTGAAGACGCCGGCCTTGCTCAAGCGCGCGCAGAAATTCGGTCCCGAAAGTCCGCTCGTGTGGTGGGTCTCGACATTTCTCGAATGCCCGCCGAAGGCCGCGACCTGCACGCACGAGGCAACGGCGAAGTTGCAGGAAGTCGACGCCGACAACGTGGCCGCATGGCTGCCGGCACTGCAAATGGAAAAGGATGCGGGGCGCGCGCGCGCGCTGATCGCGACGATGGCCCAGGCGCACCGGTTCGACGATTTCTGGAGTCCGAGCGTGCTGGCTGTCTACAACGCTTTGAAGATCCTGGCAGTGCCGGAGAGTGTGCTGAGCCAGGGCATAAACGTCACCGCGGCGCGGCTGAACTTTGCCACCAGTGTCGGCGGTGCATTCATGCCGAACTACCAGCGGCTCGGCGAAATCTGCACCAAGGCCGACCCACAGGACAGCGCGTTGGTCGGCGATTGCGTGGCGATCGGGCACACGCTCGAATCCGGCGGCACGTTCCGCTCGCAGGCGGCCGGCTTTGGCCTGGAGATCTCGCTGCTGCCGGCCGGGACCGCGCGCGATGTCGCGCGCGCGCGCCAACGCGCCGCCGCCTGGCAGAAGGAACGTTTTCTCGAGCTGAGCGCGCGCTTTCCGCGCGAGGAATACCTTGTCCAGATCTATATGGACCATCTGCAGGAGCAACCCAACGAACTGGCAACGGTCACGGCATTCCTGCGCAGCCAGCATGTGCCGACCGATCCCCCGCAGGGCTGGCAACCGCAGGATCGCAGCGGTGAAGCGCCGCATGCACCGGGTCCGGGACAGTAACCGGACAAGCGCGCTGCCCAAGCTTTCGCGTTCCGCGCCGGCGATGTACGCTTGCCGCGCTCGTCCACAGGGAGGCTAAGGCTCATGCTGAAGGTTCTGGTGGCAAGTTCCAAGGGAGGCTGTGGCAAGACGACGATCGCGACCAACCTGGCTGCGTACTACGCCCAGGCTGGAAAAAACACCGTCCTCGTCGACACCGACCGGCAAGGCTCGAGCCAGCGCTGGTGCGAAAAACGCGTCGGCTATGGCTCACCGGTGCTGCCGATCTCCGGCACCCGCAGCGGCTGGGCGGGCCGGATCCCCCCCGATGCGCAGCGCGTCATCATCGACGCGCCAGCCGGCATCCGCGTCGGCGAACTGGCCGAACTGGTCGAGGACGTGCGCGCGCTGGTCATTCCGGTGCTGCCTTCGCGCATCGACCTGGAAGCCAGCGAGGCCTTCATGGCCGAGGTTGCCGAGTTGCCGCGGATCAAGCGCGGCAAGGTCGCGGTCGGACTCGTTGCCAACCGGCTCAAGCCCTGGACCACGGCTGCGCAACAGGCCGTCGACGAGATCAAGCGCCTGCCGTTTCCGCTGGTCGCGCAATTGCGCGACACCCAGGGCTATGTGCTGATGACCGGATTGGGCAAGAGCATCTTCGACTATCACTCGGAAGTCATCCGCTCGCACCAGGAAGACTGGGAAAAGCTGATACGCTGGCTGAAGAAGGTAGGCTAGGCTCGACCTGGGCGAATCGGCAACGAACAACGGCACGGCAAAAGCGAGGATTCATGAAACGCGAGATCATCCTGCTGCGCCATGCGCATGCTGAGAGCCAGAAGCCCGGTCAGCCGGATCTCGAGCGCCCGCTCAGCGCGCGCGGCATCGACGAAGCCGAAGCCGCCGGAACGTGGTTACGCGAGAAATCCGTGCTGCCGGCGCGGATCCTCTGCTCGCCTGCGCTGCGCAGCCAGCAGACGCTGGAGCGCGCGCTCGGCGCGGTGGCGGCGATCAGCGAAGCAAAAATCTACGAGGCCTCGGCCGGCGAACTCATCGCGCTGATCGACGACAACGCCGACGCGCCGCGCCTGCTTCTGGTCGGCCACAATCCCGGCTTCGAAACGCTGGTCGCGCTGCTCGCGACCGGACAGTCCGGCGACTTTCGCGGCGTTCCGCCCGCCGGCGTCGCCTGGTTCGAAATCGACGGCCCCGTTGAACCGGGCGCCGGGCGCCTGGAAGCGTTCTGGTCGCCCTGATCCCTGACCCCACTCAGGTTCGCGATTGTTCCCGACCCTGCCGATCTTGCCGCGTGGCCGCGCCGCAGGCGGAAGGGGAGTGCGCCGCTGGATTCAGGCCGCATCATGGCTGGCGTGCATGCTGCTTGTCCCGGCATGCGCGAAGGCTGACGTCGAGGCAAGGCCGGAGGCTGGCGCGGTCGGCAAACCCGGGGCGCCGCTGACGCTAGATCCGGTACGCTCGACCGCCGAGTTCGAGGTCAAGGTGCTCTGGCTGATCGGCGTGCACGGCCGCTTCGGCCAGGTGCAGGGCACGATCGCGATCGACCGCGAGCACGCCAGCGTCGTCGCCGATGCGCGCATCGACGTCGGCGCGATTACGATGCGCAACCACACTTACGAGGACTGGGTGAAGTCGGCGGAATTCTTCGACGCGGCGAAGTTTCCACAAATCCACTTCGTCTCCGACGCATTTGCGCAGGACCGACTGAGCGGCGGCGGCGAAATTGCCGGCACGCTGACCGTGCGCGGCATCGATCGCCACATCGTCCTGGACGTCGAACCAAGCGACTGTCCCGATGCCGTTGCACGCAGCTGTGCGGTCGAAGCCAGCGGCAGCATCCGTCGCAGCGACTTCGGCATGCGCTCCCGGCGCGGCACGCTGTCGGACAAGGTCGAATTGCGCTTTTCGATCTATCTCGAACCGGACGGCGGCAACGAGGCTGCGACGCGGTGATTCGGCTGCGGCAGGTTGCGGGCGTTGCCCGCCCGCAGATCGTTCTGCTCGCCAGCATCGTGTTGGGGCTGCATGCCTGCGCCGTGGACCCGCTGCACGCGCGCCGCGCGGCAGCGACAGCCGCCGCCGCGCAGGACCGTGCGCTGACCTGCGCAGATGCGGACGCCTGCGCGGCCGATTCGCCCTACCGCGAACTGGCGGCGCGCGCGCAGGAGCAGTCGGCGCCGGCCGCGCCGGTGCATTACGTCAACCTGCTCGAGCAGGGCGCCGACGCGCTGGCGTTGCGTGTGCACCTGATCCGCAGCGCGCGCCGCAGCATCGACATACAGACTTTCATCTTCGCCGAGGACGACGCCGGCTACCTGATCATCGACGAGCTGGTCGAGGCGGCGCGGCGCGGCGTCGAGGTGCGCGTCATCGTCGACCAGCTGTTCTCGCTCGACGATCCGACCTTTTATGCCACGCTGGCCCGCGCGCATGTGAATTTCGAACTGCGCGTCTACAACCCGACCTTCCACAAGGCGAGCACGCCGCCTCTCGAGTTTGCCGCCGGCGTCCTGTGCTGCTTCCTGCAGGTCAACCAGCGCATGCACAACAAGCTGCTGCTCATCGACGATGCGATCGGGATTGCCGGCGGACGCAACTACCAGAACCGCTACTACGACTGGGACGACGAGTTCGACTATCGCGACCGCGACGTCCTCGTCGCCGGACCGGCGGCGGCGCAGATGCGCGACTCGTTCGACGCGTTCTGGAACTATCGCGGCACGGTCGCCCTCGAGCCGGCTGCGCGACGTCGCTGCCGACATCCTTGCCGCGGGCATCTCGGCGCCCGCGTACGCCGTGCACGCCTATCGCGATGCCGGGCGCGTCGCCGCGCTGAGCCGCAAGGCCGACGATGCCGAATTCATCCGGACGCAATTCGCCGCCCGGGCGCTGCGCGTCGGCCACGTCGACTACTTCGCAGACGAGCCGGGCAAGCCGCCACAGGACGCCGACCCGCCGCCGGAAAGCGAACTGGGCCAGCGCATCATGGCGCTGGTCGCTGGCGCGCGTTCGCGCATCGTGCTGCAGACACCGTACCTCGTGCTCAGCGGCACGGCGCGCGAGGTGTTTGGCAAGCTGCGCAAGGCACAACCAGGCGTGCGCGTGATCGTCTCGACCAACTCACTCGCCGCCACTGACGCGTTCTACGTCTACGCGCTGTCGTACAAGTACAAGAAGCGCTATCTCAAGCTCGGTTTCGAGATCCACGAATTCAAGCCGTTTCCGGCCGAAGCCGGCGATCTGGTCAGCGACTACGCGAACCTTGGAGCCGGCGACGGGACGGCCTATCACGGGACGGGCTACCAGAAGTACGGCCCCACGCCGCTGAACCGGGCCGGGGTGCGTATCGGATTGCATGCCAAGTCGATGGTCATCGATGACCATATCGTCGTGATCGGTTCGCACAACTTCGATCCGCGCTCGGATTTCTACAACACCGAATCGGGCTTCATCATCGACGATGCAGCGCTCGCTCAGGCAGTCTCGGAGGCGATCCAGCGCGATGCCGCAGCCGGCAACGCCTGGGTCATCGCCAGACAGCCGCGTGACGAGCCCTGGCGCGGCATCAACAACGCGATCGCCGATTTCTCGGCCGCACTGCCGCTGTTCGACATCTGGCCGTTTCGCTATGCGACAAGTTACGAGCTTAATCCGGGCTGCCAGCCGAGCGCACCCGGCGCGGACGATTTCTACGCTTGCCACACGGATGTCGGCGACTTCCCCGAGGTCAACCTGCCTATGAAGACGATCTATACGCGGACGGTCACGGCGTTTGGCGCGGGGTTGATCTCGATCATGTAGGAGGGGCGAGGGACGAGGGGCGAGAGGCGAGGGACGAGTGTGAAAGCCAAAGCCAGCGAGCAACGACGCTCTTGGTGTTCAACGAACGCGCGCGGTGACGCCTCCGAAGGCTCGCCCTCGCCCCTCGCCCCTCGTCCCTCGCCCCTTTATCCAATTGACGCGCCCTCGCTGGCTGGCTACGCTTCCCTACTCCCTCGCACACGGACGCTCGGCCATGGCACTTCAGTTCACGATCGATATTTCCGACGCCGACATTCCGTTCTTCATGGATGCGGTCAAGCGTGCCGAGGAGCGCGCATCCGGCAAGACTGCCGAAGAGGTTATCGAGGCGGCGGAAAAGACCTTCGTCACCGCGCAAGGCGAAACGATGCCGGAGTTCGTGCGCTCGCGCGTGGCGGCCGTCGAGAACCTGATCGCCATGGCACGCGATACGGGCTGGGCGCTGGCCGATGAGGATCGCAGCCGCATCGTCGCGGCGCTGACCTACTTCGCCGACCCCGAGGACCTGATTCCGGACGACATTCCGGTGCTCGGATTCCTCGACGATGCGATCATGATCGACGTCGTGCAGCAGGTGCTGGCGCCGGAAATCGAAGCGTATGCGGATTTCGTGAAGTTTCGCGAGCAGGAAACGCAATACGGCGCCGCCGATGCGGCGAACCTCGGGCGCCAGGACTGGCTCGATGGCCGCCGCGCCGAACTGCAGATGCGCATGCGCCAGCGGCGCAGTTCGTACGCGCCGAGCGCCAGCTGGCGGCCGACTTTCCGCGTTTCCTGAGGTTTGCGCACGGGCGTGTCCGAGCATTTCGACCAGGACATCCGCTACCACGCGGCGATCGCCCACGAGTACGACGCGGTAATCACGCAGCCGCGAGCGTTTCCGAACGATCTGCTTTTCGGCGCGCTCGATCCGCTGATCGTGCCCGGTGCGCGCATGCTCGATCTGGGCTGCGGCACCGGGCAGATGCTGCTGCGCTATGCGCGCCACTTCGGTGCCGCGACCGGTGTCGACCACAGTCCGCAGATGCTGGCCGAAGCGCGCGCGAACCTGGACCACCAGGGATTGAGCGCTGTCGACCTGCGCCAGACCGACCTCAACGAGTTCCTCGCCCGCGATGAACGCCAGTACGACCTGATCACGTGCGTCGGCTGCCTGCATCATTTTCCGCACGCCGACATCCCGAAGGCGCTGATCGCGTTGAGCCGGCGCCTCGCGCCGTCCGGCGCGTTCCTGTTCGCCGAGCCGATCGACGTGCCGATCCAGACGCTGCCGGCCGAAATCGCCAGCTGGAATGCAAACTCCGTGATGCGCGGCCGCGGCTACAGTTCACCTGCGGAAGACCCGGACGAAGGTCCGTTGCCGCTGGCGCTGCTGCACGAAGGCTTGGCCGGGGCAAACCTGCGTGTTATCGCCGAAAGCCGCGGCTGGGAAATGTTTCCGCATCACCTGCCGCCGAGGCTGGCCGATCGCATCGCGCTATGGCAGATGCATCACCGCTACGGCGCGAACGGCAACATCTACTCGGCCGTCGCATTTCGAACAGCCGACCTGTAGACACGCCTCGTAGGCATAAATGGTCCCGCAGTTTAGGCCCGCCTCACAAGGAAACATAACGGTCGTCATTCCCGCGTAAGCGGGAATCCATTTTGATCTTTGTCGATCGGCCTGAAAGCAAGATGGATGACTAGCTCCGCTGTTGAGAGCCCCGCTTTCGCGGGATTGACGGCAGTTGGGAAATCTTTGGGGCTTTGCTTGCGAATGGGCTTCGATTGCAAGGTTGTCGATTGCTCAAGGCCGCTCGAGGA
This sequence comes from uncultured Gammaproteobacteria bacterium, assembly GCA_963766595.1. Taxonomy (GTDB): domain Bacteria; phylum Pseudomonadota; class Gammaproteobacteria; order Xanthomonadales; family Rhodanobacteraceae; genus Rudaea. The sequence continues at coordinate 593,100 of CAVYAZ010000016.1, read as the reverse complement.
TCGCCGTCACGCCCATGCCGCCGGCCGTGCAGATCGAGATCAGCCCGCGCCCGGAGCCTTTTTCTTCCAGCAACTTGGCCAGCGACGCGACGATGCGCGTGCCGGTCGCGCCGAACGGGTGGCCGAGGGCGAGGCTCGAGCCGTTGACGTTGAGTTTTGCCGGATCGATGCTGCCGAGCGGTTTGTCCTTGCCGAGCCGGTTCTTGCAGTACTCGGCGCTCTCCCATGCGCGCAACGTGCACAGCACCTGCGCGGCGAACGCTTCGTGGATCTCGTAGAAATCGAAGTCCTGCAAGGTCAGGCCGGCCGCATCGAGCATGCGCGACACGGCGATCGTCGGCGCCATCAACAGGCCTTCGCCGTGGACGAAATCGACGGCCGCGACATTGGCCTGCGTCAGGTACGCCTTGGGCTTCAACCCGCGCGCCGCTGCCCATTCTTCGCTCGACAGCAGCGCCGCCGACGCACCGTCGGACAAACCGGTCGAATTGCCCGCGGTCAGCGTGCCCTGGCCGGAGCTCTTGTCGAATGCCGGCTTCAGCGCCGCGAGTTTTTCCAGTGTCGTGTCGGGCCGCAGAAAACCGTCGCGCTCGAGCCCGCGGAACGGCACGACCAGATCCTTGAAGAAACCGCGGTCGTACGCGGCCGCGGCTTTCTGGTGGCTGGCGAGCGCAAGCTTGTCCTGATCCTCGCGTGAGATCTTCCATTCGCGCGCCATCAGTTCGCAGTGATCGCCCATCGACATGCCGGTGCGCGGCTCGGCGACGCCGGGGAACCCGGGCTTCAACTCGCCGAAGGAAAATCCGCGCACGGCTGCCTTGAGCTTGTCCAGTGGCGTCTTTTGCCGGTTGACGTTGAGCAGCCGCTGCTGCAGCGCGCGGCTGTAGACGATCGGCACATCGCTGGTGGTGTCGGCGCCGCCGGCGATCCCGGCTTCGATCTGGCCGGTCGCGATCTTGTTGCCGATGATGATCGCATTGTCGAGCGAAGTTCCGCAGGCCCGCGCCGTCGTGACGCCCGGCGTCGTCGGCGCAAGCCCCGACGAAAGGGTTGCCTCGCGCGCGAGATTCCAGTCCGACGCGTGCTTGATCACCGCGCCAAGCGCGACTTCGCCGAGTTCGACTTTGTGCAGGCCGTAGTGCTCGACCAGCGCGCCGAGCGTCTTGACCATCATGCCGAAGTTGCCGACGTCGGCGTAGGCCGTATTGTTGCGGCAGAACGGTATGCGCACTCCGCCGAGAATCGCCACGCGCTTGATCGAAGTCACAAGACACCCTTCGTGAAAAACGGAATGCGAGGCCGTGCTGATATCATGCGCGCCTCGGCCCGACCGTATTGTATGCCCTACGTTTTCGATCTTGATACCCTGGCGCAGCGCGCGCGCGATCTGGCTGCCGGTTTCGGCGCCGCCCAGCCGTACCCGCACGTCGTCATCGACGAGTTCCTGCGCGCCGATGCGGCGCGCGAACTGGCGCGTGTCTTCCCCGGACCGGACGATCCGGTTGCCTGGGATCACTATGCGGCGCCGGGGCTCGAGGTCAAGCTCGGCTGCGGCCGCGAGGAGCGCCTGCCGGCGCCGATCCGCCATGCGATCCACGATCTGAATTGCGGCCCGTTCATCCGTTTTCTCGAGCAGCTCACCGGAATCGAGCACCTGTTGCCGGACCCGCACCTGTCCGGTGGCGGAATTCACTTGAGCCGGCATGGCGGCCATCTCGGGGTCCACGCGGACTTCAACTGGCACGCGCAACTGCAGGCGCACCGTCGCCTGAACCTGCTGATCTATCTGACGCCCGACTGGCGCCGCGAGTATGGCGGCGAGCTGGAGTTGTGGAGTTGCGACGGCACGAAACGCGAGCGCGTCGTGGAACCGGACTTTAATCGTGCCGTGTTGTTCGCCACGCGCTCGGACACGTTCCACGGCCATCCGAATCCCTGGGCGGCGCCCGAAGGGATTTACCGACAATCTATAGCTTTATACTATTACACAACGAGCCGCCCCGACGACGAGATGCGCCCGGCGCACAACACGTTGTACAAGGGCTACAACGTCTAGCTGTCTGAAAAGTGACGCATCGGAAAGCGTTTGTGAGCAAAGCTGGTCCATTGCGCTCAAAACAGATCGGTCCGCTTTCGCGGAATGACGACAGTTGCAGCTCGTTCCCGCACGCAGCGTCCGAGCGCCGGCTATTTCATATCCGCCGGCAACGGTCCCCAGGCCGCCTCGTGATGCCGCCACAGTTCGACAAAGGCGGCGCGGAACAATGCGATCTCGCTGCCGCGCGAATCGTCGCGCAATTTTTCCAGCGCCGCATGCGGCGTCAGCGTGCCTTCGCTCTGGACCTTGATCATGTCGTCGAACAATTCGGTCCACAGCGGCGAATAGGCAATCTTTGCCGCGTTCGCCTCGACGCGCCGGCGTTCCGCGGCTGCGTCGCCTCCGCCGCGGCGTTGCGCCACGACCTGCACCCACGGCGACTCGGTGTACAGGCCGAGAATCTCGAACCCGGCGTGGTCGAGGAACACGCGCACCTCGTCCGGACTCGTGAACTGGTTGCGGCCGATGTCCTTGCGCTGGGTCGGATCGACGTTGCGGTATTGCGGCAGTTCGGCGGCGAAGCGGCGCCAGCCGACATGGCTGGTAACGTTCCACGCGTCGAAGTACAGCAGCCCGCCGGGCTTGAGCACGCGCGCCAGATCCTCGAGGTACAGGTAGAAGTCTTCCTTGTCCATGTGGATGAACACGGCAACGCAATAGGCCTTGTCGAAGCTCGCGTCGGCCAGCGGCTGCAGGCTCGTGCGCGTCAGTTCGGTCAACCCGACGTTGGCATGCGCGGCCAGGCGTTCGCGCGCGACCTTGAGCATGTTCCCGGAGATGTCCGATCCTTCCCAATGGGCGATGTTCGGCGCCAGTTCGCGGCCGATGCGGCCGACGCCGCAACCGAGTTCGAGCACGCGATCGCTTGGGCGCAAATCCAGCGCCGCTTCGACCTGACGCGCGCTATAGGCGCCGGTCATGCGCAGCACGTCCTCGTTCGTGCTGCCGTCGACGGCGAGCAGCGCGCCCTGGGTCGTGCTCGCCTTGGCGTCCCAGAGGGCTTTGTAGTTTGGCGCGTGCAGCATTGACATCGGTTCAGCTCGGGAACGGTCGCGGGGTCGCGATGATACAGCCGGCGCCGGTGTACGGCGAGGGCTGAGGGCTGCAAGGCCGGAACGCCTGCCTCACGCCCTTGATCTTCAGCCCTCAGCCCTCAGCCCTGCAGCCCTCAGCCCTTTGGCCCATCGCCAAACTCACACTCGTACATCCGATACCCCGCATCGTGCATGCCGAGTCGGGCGTACGTGCTCTGTGCATCGACGTTGTCGCGCTCGACATACAGGCGCAGGCCGATTACGCCCGAGGTCGCGCGCGCGCGGCGTTCGGCTTCCGCGTGCAGTGCACGGAAGATACCGCGGCGGCGGAATTCCTCGGGTACGTAGACGCTTTGCAGCCACCACCATTGACCGTTGCGCCAGTCGCTCCATTCGTACGTGATCATCAGGCACCCGGCGTTCGCCCCATCGGCTTCGGCAACCAGATAGAAGCCGTGGCGTGAATCGGCAACCACGGCGTCGACTCCGGCGCGCAGCCTCGCGGGATCGAGCGCCTTGCCCTCGGTCTCCTGCGCCATGGCGAGGTTGAACCGGGCAATGTCATGAGCGTCCTCGGCGCGCGCTGGCCGGATCAGGATTTCCACTTTTGAACTATTCGACATGTTGCTCCAATTGTGTAGTCATCGCAGAAGTCCGAAGGGAGATGGCAGAGCGGGCAATCAGCACACTCACGACTCTCGTTTGCCATCCTTCTCCCCTCTTCCTTCTCCCTTTTTCCCTCTGCCCTTCTTCCTCGAACTTCCGAGCTTCCGCGTCAGCGTATTGCGCCCGAGCCCAAGCTGCTGCGCCGCGCGCCCGCGATGATCGGAATTTTCCGCCAGAGCGGCGGCCAGCATGACCTGGTCGAACTGCTCGCGGCTGCGCGCGTACACGTCGCGCGCGCCGCTGCGCAAACGCGCCCGCGCTTCGTCGCTCCAGCGCCGCTGTCCAGTCCGCGGGCGCCGTGCCTGCGGGGCCGGCGCCGGCCTGCGGCAGGTCCTGCACGCGGATCTCGCGACCGGATGCCATGACCGCAAGCCGCCGGCACAGGTTCTCGAGTTGGCGCACGTTGCCGGGCCACGGCATCTCGCCGAGCGCCGCGAGCGCCGATGGCGTGAAGCGTTTGGGCGGCACGCGCATGTCCTGTGCGGCGCGCAGGAGGAATTTTGCCGCCAGCTGCGGAATGTCCTCGCGCCGTTCGCGCAGCGGCGGCAGATGCAGGCGCACGACGTCGAGCCGATGCAGCAGATCGGCGCGGAATGCGCCCTGCGCGACCTTCGCGTCGAGGTCCTGATGCGTCGCGGCCACGACCCTGACGTTGGCGCGGATCAACTCACGCCCGCCGACGCGGTAGAACTCGCCTTCGGCGAGCACGCGCAGCAGGCGCGTCTGCAGGCTCAACGGCATGTCGCCGATCTCGTCGAGGAACAAGGTGCCGCCTTCAGCCTGCTCGAAGCGCCCCGGGTGACGCTTCAGCGCTCCGGTGAACGCGCCGGCTTCGTGGCCGAACAATTCGGACTCGAGCAATTCGGCCGGAACCGCCGCCGTGTTCAGCGCGACGAACGGCCGCTGCGCGCGCGTGCTGTGGCGATGCAGCGCGCGCGCGACGAGTTCCTTGCCGGTTCCGGTCGCGCCGGTGATCAGGACATTGAGGTCGGTGCCGGCGACGCGGCCGATGCTGCGGAAGACTTCGCGCATCGCCGGCGCATGTCCGATTAATTCAGTCTCGGACCGAGTCGCGGCCGCGGGCACCGGCAGCGGCTGCGTTTCGGCCAGCGCGCGCTCGACCGCGGCGACTGCCTCGTCGAGATCAAAGGGTTTGGGCATGTAATCGAACGCGCCCTTGCGATAGGCGGCCGCGGTCGACGCGACATCGGTGTACGCGCTCATGACGATGACCGGCGCAAGCATTCCGCGCGCCTTCAATTGCTCGAGCAGTTGCAGGCCGCCGGTTCCGGGCATGCGGATGTCGGTCATGACGACGTCGGGAGTCGACAGTTCGACGGCGGCGAGGAGTTCGGCCGCGTCGGTGAACGCGCGAACGCTCCGGCCGGCTTCACGCAGTGCCTCGCCGAGCACGAAACGGATCGATTCGTCGTCGTCGGCGATCCAGATTTCAATCAAGCCCGCCTCAGCCATGCTCGCCTCCGAGCGGCAGGACGAGCGAGAACACGGTCTGCCCGGGGCGGCTGCCATGGGTAACGGCGCCGCCGTGTTCGCGCGCGATCTCCTGCGCCAGCGCAAGGCCGAGCCCGGTGCCGTCGGCGCGGCCGGAAACGAGGGGCAGGAACAGGCTCTCGCGCAACGCCTCGGGCACGCCGCAGCCGTTGTCGATCACGTCGAGCCGCGCCGCCACGCGCGCGGCCTTGTCGCCGATCAGCAGGTTGTGCGCCGCGCGCGTGCGCACGCCGATGTTCGTTGCGCCTGCCTGCAGGGCATTGCGCATGAGGTTCAACAGCAGCTGCAGCAGGCGGTCGGCGTCACCGCGCAGGCCTGGCAGGCTCGGATCGTAGTCGCGGTCGAGTTGCACGGCCGGCGTGGCCTCCGAAGCAATGACCGCGCGCGCGCGCTCGGTCACCTCGTGCAGATTGACGATCGTCAGGTGCGGCTTGTGGCCGCCATGCAGCAAGCGATCAGCGAGATTGGCCAGCCGATCGGCCTCGGTCATGATCATCTCGGCCAGATGCGCGAGTTCCGGCTCAGGCAGGCGCCGCTTGAGCAATTGCGCAGCGCCGCGAATACCGGCGAGCGGATTCTTCACTTCGTGCGCCAGCCCGCGAAGGCTTTCGGACAAACGCGACGGCTGGGCAACCGCACCTTCGGGCGCGACGCGGTGGATTTCGAGCACGACGCCGCCGTCGGGAGTTGCACTGGCAATGATATCGGCGCTGAAGATATCTCCGGAGGCTGCGACGACGCGCTCGCTGCGCGACGCCACCGCGTTTTGCTGCTGAAGTGCACGCTGCGCAATCGGCGCGAGTATGGCTCCAGCGGCGCCAAAATCTCCGAGAGCGGCGCCGCGCAACTTCGGCGAACCAACCTCGAAAAGCTCACAAAATGCCGCGTTTGCGCCGACAAAACGCAATGTTGGGTCGAGTACGGCGACGCCAGTTACGAGCTGCTCGAAGAGCGAGCCGCGACGCAGGCCGTCGCCAATTGGGGCGAACCCTTCGTTCATTGCACCAGTCTAGTGCAAATTGCTGTTGCATAGCACCACTGAACGCTATCGTCGATTCTCCAGGCCGATGCATCAAGACGCATCGATGTCGCTCGACAACGCCGCAGTCCCTTGCCGGAGACGATCGGTTACTATTCAGATAGCCGCAATTCATAACGCCAGCGGCCCGCATTTCTTGAACCGTTTCGCCGAGGGGAGTCGGAAATGGTTTTCAATTGCCTCGCGTTCGTGGTCTTTTTTGCGCTGGTCCTCGGCCTGCACTCGTTGCCGCTGCCGTGGATCGTCAAAAAGATCAACCTGCTGATCGCCAGCTACATCTTCTACGCAGCCTGGAATCCGCCGTTCGTCATCCTGCTGTGGGTGTCGACCGTCGTCGACTGGTATGCCGCCCGCGGCCTCGTCGAAGCCAAGCGCCAGTCCGCCCGGCACGCCTGGATGCTGCTGTCGGTAATCGCGAACCTCGGCATGCTCGGCTATTTCAAGTACGGCCAGTTCCTGCTCGACAACTTCACCGTGCTGATGGCCTCGCTCGGCGTGGATTACCACCCGGCGCACTACGATATCGTGCTGCCGGTCGGAATCTCCTTTTATACATTTGCCACTTTGTCCTATACGCTGGATGTCTATCTGGGCAGGGCCCAGACGGCGCGTAATTTCCTCGATTACGCGTTGTTCGTGACGTTCTTTCCGCACCTCGTCGCCGGTCCGATCATGCGCCCGACCGAACTCGTGCCGCAGTTCGCCAAGCCGCGCCGCGCGAGCGCCGACCAGCTGCGCTTCGGCCTGGCGCTGATGACCTTGGGCCTGTTCAACAAGATCGTGCTCGCCGACAGCTTTCTGTCGACCGCGGCCGAGCGTATCTACGACAGCGACAAGCTACCCGGTGCGCTCGACGCCTGGATCGGCACGCTCGCGTTCAGCGGCCAGATCTTCTGCGACTTCGCCGGCTACTCGACGACCGCGATCGGCGTGGCGCTGTGCCTGGGCTTTGCCATGCCGGACAATTTCCGCTTCCCGTACGCCGCGGTCGGCTTTTCCGACTTCTGGCGGCGCTGGCACATCACGCTGTCGTCGTGGCTGCGCGACTATCTGTACATCCCGCTCGGCGGCAATCGCCATGGCGCTGCCCGCACCTATGCCGCACTGATGGGAACGATGCTGCTCGGCGGCCTGTGGCACGGCGCGAGCTGGACGTTCGTCGCCTGGGGAGGGCTGCACGGACTCTATCTGGCTGTCGAGCGCGTGCTGCGCTCGAAATTCGCAGGCTATCGCCCCGGACCGCTGATGTTCGTCGCGCTCGGACTGCTCACGTATACACTGATCAATCTGACCTGGGTGTTTTTCCGCGCCAAGACCTTCGGCAAGGCCTGGGACGTGCTGCGCGGAATGCTCGGCTTGAACGCCGAGGCGAAACCGATATTGACGACGTATTTCATCGCATCGGTCGGTTTCATCGTCGGCAGCATCGTGCTGGTGCATTGGCTGATGCGCGGGCGCACGCTCGAGTCGGTCGTTTCGCGCGCGCCAGCGTTTGCCATTTCGGTCGTCTGGGCGCTGATGGCGTTCGCCATCGTCATCGCGCAAGGGTCTGGAAATGCCTTCATCTATTTCCAGTTCTGAAGCGCTCGTGGACGCGCCGGGCATGAACGACTCGACGGCCGGCGACGAGCATGCGATCCATCGGCGCGAGACAGCGTCCGACCGTCCCGGTGTCGCGCAACCGGTGCCGAAGCGTCCCGTGCCGGTGCAGCCGTGGAACCGGATCTTCGTCGCGATGCTCGTGATGTTCGCCCTGATGCTGAGCGCATGGGAATGGTACTGGCGCGACTTTGGCGTGACGCCGGGCATCCGCAATACCGACGGACTGTGGGCGATCCAGCGCCGTCGCATCGACAACGGCGAGGGTGACGCCACGGTGCTGTTCGGCGCGTCACGCGTGTATTTCGACCTGCAACTTCCGGTCTGGGAAAAACTGGCCGGCCAGCGGCCGATCCAACTCGCCTACGAAGGCACGACGCCGCTGGTCTATCTCGAAGATCTTGCTGCCGATCCGAAGTTTACCGGGCGCGCACTGGTCGGCGTTGCGCCCGACGTGTTCTTCACGGGATTCGCGTATCGCGGCAGCGCCGCGAAATACACGCACAAGGAATCGCCGTCGCAGCGCGCAGGGCAGTGGCTGTCGATGCGTTTCGTCGAACCGTATTTTGCGTTCTACGATCCCGACTATGCCCTTGCGACCGTGCTGCGCCGTCAGCCCTGGCCCGATCGCCCCGGAAAGCACGCGTTCATCGACGTGCGCAAGCTCAGCCAGACCGATGCCGGGCGCAATACGCATATGTGGAGCAAGGTTGAGAACGATCCCGACTACCGTGCGTTGGCGCGCAGCGTCTGGGCCCAGGACTTCGAGCCGTCGCCGGACGACCCGCCGCCCGAGAAGATCAAGCAGATGATCAAGGACGAGATCGAGCGCGCGGCAAAGGTCGTCAAGACCCTGCGCGAACGCGGCGTGCCGGTGCTGTTCGTGCGCATGCCGAGCAATGGCAGGTATCTGGAATATGAGGACAAGCTTTTCCCGCGCGCAGAAACGTGGGATGCGTTGCTCGCGGCGACCGGCGCGCCGGGTATCCATTTCCAGGATTATCCGGAGTTGAATCAGGATTGGAATCTGCCCGAGTGGTCGCATCTGTCGCACGCGGATGGCGAGCGCTTTACCGCCGCACTGTACGGCGTCATCGCGCGTGATTTCTGGAAGGGGTCAGGCGATGCACCTGCCGCGCATTAGATATCGTCTCGACGTCGCCGTTCGCCGCATCTGGGAACAATGGAACGCTCCGGACGCGAGTTTCGATCGCACGCAAATCCGATTGGCTGGAGCCCGGTAATGCCTTCGCCAATTTTCAACGCTGACGGCTTGCTCGACTCTGCTGCCAGAGACGATGCAACGGCAGAAGAGCACCATGCCATCCATCGGCGCGAGACTGCGTCCGACCGGCCCGGTGTCGCCCAGCCGGTGCCGAAGCGGCCTGTTCCTGATCAGCCGTGGGATCGGATCTTCGTCGGCATGCTGCTGCTCCTGGCCGCGATGCTCGGCGCCTGGGAATGGCACTGGCGCGAGTTTGGCGTCGCTCCGAGCATTCGCAATACCGACGGATTATGGGCAATCCAGCGCCGGCGCATCGACAACGGCGAAGAAAATGCCACGCTGATCGTCGCTTCTTCGCGCCTGTTCTTCGACCTGCAGCTGGACGTCTGGGAGAAGCTCGACGGCAAGCGACCGATCCAGCTCGCGTTCGAAGGCACCTCGCCGCTGCCGTTCCTCGAGGACCTCGCCGCCGACCCGAAATTTACCGGACGCATTCTCCTGGGTATCGCGCCGGAAGTTTTCTTCGGCGCATACGGCCGTCATGGCAAGGCCGTGAAGTACATGCACGACGAATCGCCGTCGCAGCGTGTCGGCCAATGGCTGTCGATGCGTGTGGTCGAGCCGTACTTCGCGTTTTACGATCCGGACTATGCGCTGCCGGCCGTGCTCAAGCGCCAGCCCTGGCCCGATCGTCCCGGCGCGCCGGCACGGCTGGACGTGCGCCGGTTGAGCGTCACCGAAGCCGACCGCAATACGCACTTGTGGGACAAGGTCGAAAACGATGCGGACTACCGCGCACTGATGCGCACGGTCTGGGAGCAGAATTTCAAGCCATCGCCAAACGACCCGAAACCAGAGGACAAGGACAAGAAGCGCGACGAGCAGATCGAACGTGCTGCCAAGGCGATAGCGACGCTACGCGCGCGCGGCGTCAAGGTGCTGCTCGTGCGCGAACCGAGTGCCGGACCGTACCTGGAATACGACAACCGGCTGTTTCCCCGCGCAAGTTCATGGGACGTGCTGCTCGCCAAAAGCGGCGCCCCGGGTATACATTTTGAGGACTACCCGCAGCTGCAGGGCTTCGACCTGCCGGAATGGTCGCACCTGGCTTACGCGGACGCAAATCGGTTCACGGCGGCGCTGCATGAGATTGTCGTGCGGGAATTCTGGAGAGCGGACGGTGCCGAGGCAGCTGCGCAGTAGCTACGACGCCAGCACTTCGCTTCTGTTCCATCCTTGAACTGGTGGTGCCCGGCTGAAGGAAGGCGAGCCATGCGTCTGCTTCTGCGGCAGGATGCCGCCCAAATGGGGCCCCTGTGGCGCGGCGAGCGGGTGGAGGAAAAGCCCGAAGGGTGGCGCGCAGGATGCGCGCCAGTTCGCTGCATGCACAGGGACGTGCATTCAGCGAACCCCGGAGCCCGCTCGCGAACCTGGAGGGCAGGCGACGGCATGGATGCCGGAGGTAGAGCAACGCAGGGAGCGGTTGCCGGATGCCCGGAAGGCGCGCTACTTGGGGTGTGTTTCATTTGGTGACTTTTCTTTGCACAAGCAAAGAAAAGTTACCCGCTCGCCCGCAGGGCGAGTGGAAGCACTGCACTTCAAACGAGCTACAGGAGAGCAAAGCTGGATTCCGGCTGGACCAACTCCGCCATTGAGAGCAGCCGGAATGACAGGCAAAAAGAGGACGAGCGGCAAAAAGAAGGCGAGCGAAAGCGACACCATCCCCACCCAACCCTCCCCTTGAAGGGGAGGGCTAAAGCAGCGTGCTCCCGATAAAAAAAGAAGCCTGCCTCAGATCGAGTAATACATCTGGTATTCGATCGGGTGCGTCGACATGCGGAACTTCGTGACTTCCTGCAGCTTCAGTTCGATGTACGCGTCGATGAAGTCGTCGCTGAACACGCCGCCGGCCTTGAGGAATCCGCGATCCTTGTCCAAGGCCTCCAGCGCCTGGTCCAGCGCGTGGCACACCGTCGGAATGTTCTTCTCTTCTTCCGGCGGCAGGTCGTACAGGTCCTTGTCGGCCGGCGCGCCCGGGTCGATCTTGTTCAAGATCCCGTCGATGCCGGCCATCATCAGCGCCGTGAATGTCAGATACCCCGAGTTCATCGGATCCGGGAAGCGCACTTCGATTCGGCGTGCCTTGGGTGAGTGCACGAACGGGATGCGGCAAGATGCGCTGCGGTTTCTCGCCGAGTACGCCAGCATCACCGGCGCTTCGAAGCCGGGCACCAGGCGCTTGTAACTGTTCGTCGTGGAGTTCGTGAACGCGTTGATCGCGCGCGCGTGCTTGAAGATGCCGCCGATGTAATACAACGCGGTCTGGGACAGGCCTCCGTACAGATCCCCGGCAAACAGGTTCACGCCGCCCTTGGCCAGGATCTGGTGCACGTGCATTCCCGAGCCGTTGTCGCCGACGATGGGTTTTGGCATGAACGTCGCCGTCTTGCCGTTGCGGTGCGCCACGTTCTTGACCGCGTACTTCAGGGAGAGCAGTTCATCGCCCTTCTTCGTCAGCGTGTTGAACTTCGTGCCGATCTCGCACTGGCCTGCGGTGGCGACTTCGTGATGGTGCACTTCGACCACCATGCCCATCGTTTCGAGGATCTTGCAGATCTCCCCGCGGATGTCGCCGAGCGAATCGACCGGCGCCACCGGGAAATAACCGCCCTTGATCCCCGGCCGATGGCCGGCGTTGCCTTCCTCGAACTTGCGATTGCTGCTCCAGGCGGCTTCTTCCGAATCGATCTCGAAGCTCGCGCCCTGCATCTCGTTGCGCCAGCGCACCGAGTCGAAAATGAAGAATTCCGGTTCCGGACCAAAGTACGCCGTGTCGGCAACGCCGGACGATTTCAAATACGCTTCGGCGCGCTTGCCGATCGAGCGCGGGCAGCGCGTGTACGCCTGCATCGTCGACGGCTCGAGCACGTCGCAGCTCAGGATCAGCGTCGGCAGCGCCGTGAACGGATCGAGCACCGCGCTGTCCGCATCGGGCATCAGCACCATGTCCGAGTCGTTGATCCCCTTCCACCCCGAGATCGACGAACCGTCGAACATCTTGCCTTCCTCGAACAGCGAATCGTCCACCGCCGTCGCCGGAAACGTCACGTGGTGCTGCAGCCCCCGCATGTCCGCAAAACGCAAATCCACAAATTCCACATTGTTGTCTTTGATCAGCTTTTCGACGTTCTTGGCCATGGGAAAACCTCGGGTGTATCACAGGTGGGAAGGACAAGCGAAAGGGACGCGCGCCAACACGCTTATGATTGCAGACCGGTGCCCGCGTTGCAAAAAAAACGGCGGCATGAACGCATGCCGCCGGGGAAAGACCGCTGGGGTGAGCGTCAGCTCACCAATGGCGGCGGGAGGTTCACATGTCGTAGGCCGATTCGCCGTGCGAGCTGATATCCAGGCCTTCGCGCTCCTGTTCCTCGGTCACGCGCAGCCCGACGATCAGGTCGGCAATCTTGAACGCGATCAGCGCGACGATAGCGGTCCAGACGATCGTGATGCCGACGGCCTTGGCCTGGATCAGCAGCTGCTCGACGATGCCCGGATAACCCGTGGTCATCTTGACCCAGTCCTGGACCGAACCCGGTCCGCCAAGGCTCGGTGCGTTGAACACGCCGGTCAGCAGCGCACCGGTGATGCCGCCGACGGCATGCACGCCGAACACGTCGAGAGAATCGTCGGCGCGGATGATCTTCTTCAGTCCCATGACGCCCCACAGGCAGATGACGCCGGCGGCGATGCCGATGACGAACGCGCCCGGAATGCCGACGTTGCCGGCTGCCGGCGTGATCGCGACGAGTCCTGCGACTGCGCCTGACGCTCCACCGAGCATCGAAGGCTTGCCCTTGATCACCCACTCGGCAAAGATCCACGACAGCACCGCGCACGCGGTCGCCAGATAGGTGTTGATGAAGGCCAACGCGGCCGAACCGTTCGCTTCGAGCGCGGAGCCGGCGTTGAAGCCGAACCAGCCGAACCACAGCAGCGAGGCACCGATCATCGTCATCGTCAGGCTATGCGGCCTGAGAGCTTCCTTGCCATAGCCCAGGCGCTTGCCGACGAGGAACGCGCCGACCAGGCCGGCGACGCCGGCATTGATGTGCACGACCGTGCCGCCGGCGAAGTCGAGCGCGCCCATCTGCCAGATGTACCCGGCAGTTGCGTTGACCTTGTCCACCACACCGGCATCGGTATAAGCATCGGGGCCGGCAAAGAACCAGACCATGTGGGCGACCGGCAGGTAGCTGAAGGTGAACCAGATGACCATGAAGATCAGCACCGCCGAGAACTTGATGCGCTCGACGATCGAACCGAGGATCAGGCAGCAGGTGATCGCCGCGAACGTCGCCTGGAACGCAACGAACACGAGTTCATACAGCGGCGTGCCCTTCGAGAAAGTCCCGGCCATCGAAAACGAGCCATCGGCCGGATTGAACGTGCCGGAAAGGAACAATCGTGATAGCCCGCCGAAGAAAGGATTGCCTTCGGTGAACGCGACGCTGTAGCCGTAGATGCACCACAGCACGGTGATCAGCGAGAACACGACGAACACCTGCATCAGCACCGAGAGCATGTTCTTCGTGCGCACGAGGCCGCCGTAGAACAGCGCAAGCGCCGGCACCGACATCAGCAGCACGAGTGCGGTCGAAGTCAGCATCCAGGCGACATCGCCCTTGTTCGGCACCGGTGCCGGAGGTGCGGCAGCAACTGCAGCGGCGGCCGGTTCGGCGGCATCCTGGGCGAAGCCATGCTGAGCAAGCAAAAGCGCAGCGGCGCCAGCCGCCAGAGCGGCCAGAATCGGTACATATCGCGAACGATCGGGAAGTTTCAATGCGGTAATCATGGGTCGCCTCATGGATTGGGTTCCGTCAGAGCGCGTCATCGCCGACCTCCCCCGTGCGGATGCGCAGCACGTGCTCGATCGGGCTGACGAAGATCTTGCCGTCGCCGATCTTGTCGGTGCGCGCGGCCTGGATGATGGCCTCGAGCGAGGTTTCGAGCAGCTTCTCCGGCACGACCGCTTCGACCTTGATCTTCGGCAACAGGTCGACGACGTATTCGGCGCCGCGATACAGCTCGGTATGACCTTTCTGGCGGCCGTAACCCTTGACCTCGGTGACGGTCAGTCCGGTCACGCCGGCCTGGGCGAGCGCTTCGCGTACCTCTTCGAGCTTGAACGGCCGGATGATGGCGGTTATCAACTTCATGAAATGCTCCTTCGCGGAAAATCTAAAAAGTCTTGGTCACGGTCAGGACGCCGGTCGAACGGCCCTGGAACGTGCCGTACGGATTCGTGTAGACCGCTTCGTCGGCATTCGTGTCGTACCACGCGAGCGCAAGCGACCAGTTGCCATCGAAATTCTTGGTCACGCCGAGCTTCCAGTCGGTGTAGCTGGCGGCGCCGTAGTGCTCGACGTTCTGCCGGCCCACATGGCCATTGAGCACCCAGGTCGGCGTGAACTCCCAGTTCGCGCTGAGATCCAGATAGCCGGAATACTTGCTGTCGGAATAGCCGAACAGGTTCGTCAGCGCGTACGAATACTTCAGCGAGACGATGCTGTAGCTTGCTGCAATGTATACTTCCGTCGTGTTCGGGCTGGTGAAGCCGCTCGGATACGTGCCCGGGTAGTAATAGGTATACACGCCGAAGTCCATGCCGAACGCGTCGGTGAACTTCGTGCGCCAGCCGAGGTAACCGTCGAGTTCGATGCTGCTCGAGACGTTGCCGAAGCCCAGCGCCGTCAGATCCGACAGCCAACTGATGTTGCTGCCCCAGGCGCCGACGTAGAAGCCGCTGGCGTGATCGAACTCGATGCCACCCTGCAAGGCCGGGTCCTTGTTGGTCTGGGTCAGGCCACGGAAGATGTATTCGCTGGCGATATCGACGCTGCCCGGAAAGGTCCAGTCGGGCGTCGGTGCGGCCGGCGCATCGGCCGGCGCGTCGCCCTCGGCGGCGTTGGCGAAGGTCGTGGCGAACACCAGTGCAAGCGATGCGAGGAAAGCGAAGGTGCGTTTTGTGGTCATGTCGAGCCTCATTCTTCACGTGGGGAAAGTAGCGGTGCCGCCTGCCATGGCAGGCCACACCCTTGCGGCGATCGATCTGAACGCTGACAACTGCGAGGCTGCCTGGCTTGTGTCGCCGGATCGGACCTCGTGTTCGCTACCTCCCGCACACGCCGAATGGCGGCGCCCCTTCTGTTTCCTCTCTTCGATCCTCCGCTTTGTAAGTTGACGTCTGCGCTTGATGCTTCTTTGCAGTCATTCCCGCGCAGGCGGGAATCGTTTTTCTCTCTTGCCTTCATTCCCGCGCAAGCGGGAATCCATTTTGCTTTTCTTTCAAGCAGTGCAGATCAAGATGGATTCCCGCTTGCGCGGGAATGACGACAGAGAAAAACCACATCACACGTCACACGCCTGATCAGATCGAGTAATACATCTGGTATTCGATCGGATGCGTCGACATGCGGAACTTCGTGACTTCCTGCAGCTTCAGTTCGATGTACGCGTCGATGAAGTCGTCGCTGAACACGCCGCCGGCCTTGAGGAATCCGCGATCCTTGTCCAAGGCCTCCAGCGCCTGGTCCAGCGCGTGGCACACCGTCGGAATGTTCTTCTCTTCTTCCGGCGGCAGGTCGTACAGGTCCTTGTCGGCCGGCGCACCCGGGTCGATCTTGTTCAAGATCCCGTCGATGCCGGCCATCATCAGCGCCGTGAATGTCAGGTACCCCGAGTTCATCGGATCCGGGAAGCGCACTTCGATTCGGCGTGCCTTGGGTGAGTGCACGAACGGGATGCGGCAAGATGCGCTGCGGTTTCTCGCCGAGTACGCCAGCATCACCGGCGCTTCGAAGCCGGGCACCAGGCGCTTGTAACTGTTCGTCGTGGAGTTCGTGAACGCGTTGATCGCGCGCGCGTGCTTGAAGATGCCGCCGATGTAGTACAGCGCGGTCTGGGACAGGCCTCCGTACAGATCCCCGGCAAACAGGTTCACGCCGCCCTTGGCCAGGATCTGGTGCACGTGCATTCCCGAGCCGTTGTCGCCGACGATGGGTTTTGGCATGAACGTCGCCGTCTTGCCGTTGCGGTGCGCCACGTTCTTGACCGCGTACTTCAGGGAGAGCAGTTCATCGCCCTTCTTCGTCAGCGTGTTGAACTTCGTGCCGATCTCGCACTGGCCTGCGGTGGCGACTTCGTGATGGTGCACTTCGACCACCATGCCCATCGTTTCGAGGATCTTGCAGATCTCCCCGCGGATGTCGCCGAGCGAATCGACCGGCGCCACCGGGAAATAACCGCCCTTGATCCCCGGCCGATGGCCGGCGTTGCCTTCCTCGAACTTGCGATTGCTGCTCCAGGCGGCTTCTTCCGAATCGATCTCGAAGCTCGCGCCCTGCATCTCGTTGCGCCAGCGCACCGAGTCGAAAATGAAGAATTCCGGTTCCGGACCAAAGTACGCCGTGTCGGCAACGCCGGACGATTTCAAATACGCTTCGGCGCGCTTGCCGATCGAGCGCGGGCAGCGCGTGTACGCCTGCATCGTCGACGGCTCGAGCACGTCGCAGCTCAGGATCAGCGTCGGCAGCGCCGTGAACGGATCGAGCACCGCGCTGTCCGCATCGGGCATCAGCACCATGTCCGAGTCGTTGATCCCCTTCCACCCCGAGATCGACGAACCGTCGAACATCTTGCCTTCCTCGAACAGCGAATCGTCCACCGCCGTCGCCGGAAACGTCACGTGGTGCTGCAGCCCCCGCATGTCCGCAAAACGCAAATCCACAAATTCCACTTTGTTGTCTTTGATCAGCTTGGTAACGTTGGCCGCAGCCATGGAAACTCCCGAAAGGTTTGAGACAATCCCTCAGGAGCAAGGCCGGTGCCAAGTCTGTGAACGATAGATATTGCCTTTATTGACAATTGGTTAGCTAAACGCTCGGACATGGATCAACGCATTGCGCACCATAATGGTGCGCAACGGATCGGCTCAGAGTTCCAGTTTGGTGCAAAAGCACCACCGCCCTGCGAGACTTCAGGGGGTCTTGACGACACCGCACTCCGTGTTGAAGTCGCCGATCGCCTCGACGAGTTGCGTGATCGCCTCGCATTCGACGCCGGTCAGGTGCGGATTCCATCCGTCGACGATCAAGACGACACGTGTCTGATCGCTGCGATTCCACGCCTCATGTTCGAATGTGTCGTCGAAGGTGACGCAGCGACCTTCCTTCCAGGCGTGGTCCTCGCCGCCGACACGGATCGCGCAGTCGTCCGGAACGATCAACGGCAGATGCGTGACGACGCGAGTATTCGTCACCCCGTGATGCGGCAGGATGTGCGTGCCCGGCGCGAGCACCGAAAAGCAGATTTCCGGCGCGTGCTCGCGGATGCGCACGAGCGGCAGCGCCTCGACAATCGCCGAAGTGCGCGGACAACGCGCGTGGTTGTCGTCATGGCGCACGCCATGGCGATAGAAGAAGAATGCATCCCAGGCCGGCGCACCCTGCGGTCCGGCGCCGAGGAATTTCGGTACTTCGTCCGGCGAGGCGAACCTCAGGAACGGCTCGATGCCCTGCTCGGCCTGCAGCACCGCGAGCAGTTCGTCGCGGATGACCTGCGTGTTGCGCTCGAGTTCGGCGTACCAGTCGAACAGCTCGCGTGCAAAATACGGCGTCGTCGGCAAATCCGGTAAGTAGAGGAACTTGGGTTTCTGCAGCGGATTCGGATAGTTCGCCGGCGCGATGCCCAGGTAGATGTCGAGACAATGCTCGACGCGGCGCAGCGCCTCGTCTCCATGCTGGTTACGCAGTGGCGCGATGACGCCGGAGAACAACTGCTTGCGCCCGGCATTGACAAAGCGCATCGCGCTCGTGACCAGTTCGCGCAGCGGTGGCGCGGTCGTCTCCGGACTCAGCCAGCGACCTTTCGTCTGGGCGATCACCACCGCGCTGAAATATTCCTTGAGCGCCGCGTGGTGGTGCCCGAGGCTTTCGAGCACGTAGCCCAGATAGAGCTTGGCGATGAAGAAATCCGGCGCCAGAGTCAGCGCGCGCTCCAGAGCGAAACGCGCTTCATCCAGACGTTCCGCGCCAATGCAGGCCACGCCGAGATTCTTCAACAACTGAATATCGCTGCCGTCCTGCTCGACGGCGCGTTCGAGCAGTACCTTTGCAACGATGGGCCGGACTTCGGCCAGTGCGCGCATGCCGAGGAAATACAGGGCCTCGAACTGATTGGGCTCGATATCGAGCACGCGCTGAAACAACTGATCCGCCTGCACGAGCGCACCCTGTTCGGCATGCTGACGCGCCGCGGCGAGCAGGCTATTCACCGCGTCGGCGTTGGTGGCAGTCCGGTTCGTCATCAGGGGCGGTCGCTTTGCGCGGAGTCGACGCCGGCCGCCGCCTGGCGCACACGGCGCGCTTCGTCGCTGCGGCCCAAACGGTCGAGCAATTCGGCCAGAGGCCGGCGCAACTCGTCAGCTTCCGGAGTCCGGCGCAGCCCGTCGGCAAGATATTGCGCGGCGCCGTGCAGATCCCCGAGCTGCTCCATGCACCAGGCGCAGGCGTTCGCGGCGCCCGAATGCGCCGGATCGATCGCGAGCGCGCGCCTGTAGTACTTCAGTGCGTGCACGATGCGGCCCTGCTTGCGCGCGACATCGGCAAGGCCGGCGTTGGCCGAAAATGTCTGCACATCGTTGTCGACGAGTTCGGCGAACAACTCGCGCGCGGCATCGAGTTTGTCCTGGCGCAGGCGCGATCGCGCCAGATAGAGTTTCGCCAGACCCAGATCCGGGCGCAGGCGCAGGGCGTTCTCGAACGCCCTTTCGGCTAGGCCGAACGCGCCCTGATCGAACAATGCGCGACCCATACTCGTCTGGATGCCGGCATCATCGGGCTTGAGTTCTGCGGCGCGCGAGAGAAACTTGGCCGCGTTCGCCGGCTCGCGACGATCCAGATACACGTTGCCCAGTCCGTACAGGATCAGCGGATCCTGTTCGTCGGCGCGACGCCCGATGCGGAAACGGTTTTCAGCGTCGGAACCTTCGCCGGCCTGCAGCGCGAGATGACCGAGCAGACTGTGCGTCTCCACGCGATTGGGATCCAGCGCGAGCGCCACTTCAAAACTCGAGCGCGCCGCATCGGTGTCGCCCTGGGCCAGCAAGACGCCGCCGAGAGAAAGGTGAAACTGGGCATGATCGGGCGCGAGCGCGATTGCCTGCCGGATCAGGTCCAGCCCCGCCGGTGCATCGCCGCGCTGCTGGCGCAAGACGCCGAGCAGATGCAGCGCGTCGGCATCGTCCGGCGCCGTCTGCAGATGCGCGCGGTACGCTTGTTCGGCGGCGTCGAGCTGGCCGGCCTGGTGGAGGTCAAGGGCTTCTTGCAGGGTCATGATCAAAAAAGACGACAGCCGCGGGCGGGCGCCCGGCAGCACATTATGCCGCAGCCGGCCGCGCGGCGCTTCCTGCTAGGCTACGCATCTTTGCGATCTCCCTGATCGCGAAGATCGCGAAGCGGCCATACATGGCCGCACTATTTGAAAGATTGCCCATGACCGAATTGCAGGACCTGGCCACGCTGATCCGCGCGACGACGCCGCTGATCGCGATCGAAACCGCGGAAGAGAATCGGGTCATAGAAACGTTCCGTCACGTCATCGCGCAAGTGCTGCGGCCGCTGTATCGCTGGAGCATCACCGACGGCCTCAAGCGCCTGGACATTGCCACGGACGCAGCGGACAACGAAAACGCCGTCGATGTCGCGCCGGACGCAACGGCAACCTTGCAGTCGATCAAGCAGACGACGGAAGCCGGCATCTATCTGCTGCTCGATTTCCAGCCGTACATGCGTTACACGATGACTTTGCGCCTGCTGCGCGAGATCTGCCAGCGCCAGGACAGCGCCGCGCATACGCTCGTTCTGGTCAGCCCGAATTTCGAACTGCCCGACGAGCTCGAAACGCTGGCCACGCGCTTTTCGCTGAGCCTGCCCGATGCACAGGCGCTCGCGCAGCTCGTGCGCGAGGAAGCGTTTTCGTACTCGCGCGACAACGGCGGCAAGCGCGTCGAGATCGACGCCGACGCCGCCCGCGCCGTCGTGCGCAACCTGCGCGGCCTGAGTCACGACGACGCGCGTCGCATCGTGCGCAAGCTGATCTACGACGACGGGGCGTTGAACCAGACCGATGTCGCCGAGCTGGCGCGCGCGAAGTTCGAGCTGCTGAACAAGGACGGCCTGCTCCACTTCGAATACGAAACGGCGCGTTTTGCCGACGTCGCCGGCCTCGCCAACCTAAAGCGCTGGATCGCGCAGCGCCGCGCCGCGTTTCTCGGTCTCAAGAGCGCCGGCAAGCTCGATCCGCCGAAGGGCGTGCTGCTGCTCGGCGTGCAGGGTTGCGGCAAGAGCCTGGCCGCGAAAGCCACCGCCGGCGGTTTCGGCGTGCCGCTGGTGCGCCTGGATTTCGGCACGCTTTACAACAAGTACCACGGCGAAACCGAGCGCAACCTGCGCGAGTCGCTGCGCCACGCCGAACAGCTCGCGCCCTGCGTGCTCTGGGTCGACGAGATCGAGAAGAGCCTGGCCAGCGGCGACAACGACGACGGCGTCTCGCGCCGCGTGCTCGGCTATCTGCTGACCTGGATGTCCGAGCGGCGCGAGGCCGTGTTCCTCGTCGCGACCGCGAACCAGGTGCAGGATCTGCCGGCCGAATTGCTGCGCAAGGGCCGCTTCGACGAAATCTTCTTCGTCGACCTGCCGGACGCGTCGACGCGGCGCGAGATCTTCTCGATCCACCTGGCACGCCGCGAGCTCAAGCCGGCCGACTTCGATCTCGACGCCCTGGCCGCGGCTGCCGACGGTTTTTCCGGCGCAGAGATCGAGCAGGCGGTCGTTTCGGCGCTGTATGCCGCCAATGCGGATAAATCCACTATTGCACAAGCGCACATCATCTCCGCGCTGCGCGAGACGCGGCCGCTTTCGGTGCTGATGGCCGAGCGCGTCGCCGAGTTGCGTGCCTGGGCGCAGGGACGCACAGTGTCGGCCGGCTAGGATCAAAGACGAGATAATAAAGACCGCCACGAAGGTGTGAGAACACCGAGAAATGCGGCCAGAAAAATACTGCCGTCATTCCCGCGGAAGCGGGAATCCATTTTGATCTGAGCGCTTTCGTCAGTCCTTCAAGCAGAGCAAGATGGATTCCCGCTTCCGCGGGAATGACGACCTTCTCTGAATCTGTCGCGCGTGGAATCTTCCCGCAATATCAAAGTGCTGCTGCCACGCGGCAGCCGGCGCACTCCTTGCTGGGCTAGTCTCCGACAACCCGGCGTAACCGGACGGCTATGAAATCCTCGGCCCAGCTGCGCAGGCTCAGATCAGTGATGAAGCCGCAGTGGCCGCCATTCGGCACGATCGTCAGTTCGCTGCCGGCGGCCAGCTGGAGTTCGTGGAATTCGGCGACCGGAATGACCGGGTCGTCGGCCGCGG
This sequence comes from uncultured Gammaproteobacteria bacterium, assembly GCA_963766595.1. Lineage (GTDB taxonomy): Bacteria > Pseudomonadota > Gammaproteobacteria > Xanthomonadales > Rhodanobacteraceae > Rudaea. The sequence continues at coordinate 571,442 of CAVYAZ010000016.1, read as the reverse complement.
TCAGGATCGTCGCCGGAATCGTCAGGGCCGCGAGCTTGTCGCCGGCAATCGAATAGCCGTCGAGATAACTCTCGAGCGAACCGAAATCGGTATGCCGCAATACCATTGTGCGCGTCAGCTCGCGCATGCCGGCGCGCAGTTCGGACTTGCTGAACAACTGGCGCTCCGGATGCAGCGCCTGCTTGCGCTGCAGCGAACCGCGCCACTTGTGCATGAAGTAGCGCTCGTAAAACCAGGGGGCATTCTCGATCGAAGCCAGGCCGGCGTGCGGACTGATGACCGGACACACGGCAAACACCCAGCTCAGCGGAATGCCCGCCGCCGGCGCGCCCAGCGCCACGCGCAGCGCAAAGTTGCCGCCGAGCGAAAAGCCGCCGATCAGCAGCGGCCGTTCGGCGAAACGGTCGGCAACCTGGCGCACGGCGCCGACGACCTCGTCGATCCGGCACGAATGGAACAAGTCTCTGTTCAGGTGATGGGTCTGGCCGTGATCGCGAAAGTTCAGGCGAAAGACGTCGCAGCCCTCGGCGAGCAGCCGGCTGCCGGTGTGCAGGATGTAGCTCGACTGCGCGCTGCCTTCCCAGCCGTGCAGCAATATGGCGAGCGCCCGCGGCTGTGCGAGCACGGTCTGGCGCGTATGAAAACCCTGAAGGCGCGCATCGCCGCCGCAATCGAGGATGTGTTCCGTGGAGCGCTGCTCGAGCGCAGCGCGGCGGTGCCGGAACAGCCAGCGGCGCATGCCGCTGGAGGCCAGCGCCGACTGCAGGTGCGGACTGCGCAGCCAGCGCCGCGGCGTGAATTCGCCGGACGAATTCATGTGAGCGGCATACCGAGCGCCTGCGCGATGCGCTCGCGCGCCGCGACCGCGGTCTGGCGGCGGCCGTCGTCGCTGGACGCGACCGGTTCGAGAAAGTGCACGCTCGCCTCGAGCGAAGGGCCGCCGAGCAGGCGGACAAAATTTCCGAAGAAGTGCTCGCCGGTCGCGAACGGCACGCGCAGATCCATCGTGCCGTTTTCGCCGTAGCACAGCGCAACCGGCTGCACCGGCACGTTCGCATCCACGGCAACCTGGAAAATGCGCGCATGGAACGTGCGCAGGCGTTCGCCGGTCCCGGTTCCGCCCTCGGGAAACACACCGACCGCCATGCCTTCGCGCAACCGGTTGACGACGCGCTCCATGACCGCGCCGAGCGAATGCGTGCTGCCGCGGCGGTGGTAAATCGTGCCGGCGCGCGTGGCCAGCCAGCCGACCAGCGGCCAGCGCTCGATCTCGGCCTTGGCGACGAAGCTCATGATGCGCTGGCTGTGCATCAGTTCGATGTCGAGCCATGACACGTGATTGGCGACGAACAGCACGGCGCCAGGCAGCGGTTCGCCGATGCAGCGCAGGCGGAAGCCGAAGATGCGCACGAGCCGTCCCGACCACCAGCGCGTCATCCAGTGTTCGAGCGTCTCGCCGCGAATCCGGAAACGCAGCGCCAGCGGATTGAATACCGCGAGCGCGAGCGGAAACGCGATCAGCGCATGCAGCAGCAGCAGCGGCGTGCGCCACAGGTAGCGCAGCGGCCGCATCCAGTCGCGCGGACGCACGGGAGCCGATTCAGCAGTTGAGTTCACGCCGCGATGGTAGCCAGCGGCGGGCCGCGCTGCAATGCAGCAACGATCTTGTTCATCCTGCGTCGTCCCCGAATCGCTGGGTCGCTTCGAACAGATCGTTGACGTGTTGCTCCCACCAGCGCGCCTCGGCGGCAAACGGAAACGCGCGCGGAAAGGCCGGATCGTCCCAACGTTGGGCGATCCAGCCGGCGTAGTGGACCTGGCGCATCAGGCGCAGCGGCTCGATCAGCGCCAGTTCGCGCCGGTCGAAGTCGCGGAACTCGGTATAGCCTTCCAGCAGCAGGTCGAGCGCGCGCGGATTCGTCGCGAGCATCCACAGGTCCTGCACGGCCGGCCCCATGCGCGCATCATCGAGATCGACGAAATGCGGGCCCGAATCGGTCCACAACACGTTGCCGCCGTGACAATCGCCATGCAGGCGCAGGTGGCGCACGTCGCCGACCTCGGCAAATCGATCGACAATCAGATCATCGAGCGTTGCGATGACGCGCGCATAGCGGTCGCGCAACGTCGCCGGCAACAACGGCGAGGCAAGCACGGCGCGCGCCGGCGCCGTGATCAACGTGGCGCGATCGAGTGTGCCGCGCGCCAGGAAGCGGCCGCGTCCGCCGACGCACGTGCAGGCGCGCGAGCAGCCGGCCCATCCAGGCGAGGTTGTCGGCCGACTCGAGTTCCGGCGCGCGCCCGCCCTGACGCGGATACAGCGCGAAGCGCTGTCCGCCGAAGCGCAGCAGCGTGGCGCCGTCGAAGCGCAACGGTGCGACGACCGGCAATTCCGCCTCGCGCAGTTCCAGTGCGAACGCATGTTCTTCCTCGATCGCCGCATCGCTCCAGCGGCCGCCACGATAGAACTTCGCGACCAGCGGCGAGGCATCCTCGACACCGACCTGGTAGACGCGATTTTCGAAGCTGTTCAGCGCGAGCAGGCGGCCATCGGTGTCGCACTCCGGCGGACTCGACTGCGCCGAGCACGGCGTCCGGACTGAGCCGGGCATATCCGGAGACGTCAGCAGCCACGCGCGGTTTCGCCTGATGCGGTCATTTCGCGGCCCACGTGCCTCGGCCGCGGCAAATCCATCACGCGGCGGGTCGCGGCACGATCGCCACGGTCAGGCGCGCGATGCAGATCAGGCGCAGTCGCTCGTCCTCGATGCGGATTTCCCAGACCTGCGTCGTTCGTCCCAAGTGAATCGGGCGCGCGGTGCCGATGACGATGCCGTCGGTGACACCGCGCAAATGATTGGCGTTGATGTCGAGGCCGACGGCGAGGTGCGTCTTGGCGTCCGCGCACATCATCGCGCCGAGGCTGCCGAGGGTCTCGGCCAGGGAGACCGAGGCGCCGCCATGCAGCAATCCGTACGGCTGGTGCGTGCGCGCATCGACCGGCATCGTGCCGCGCACGAAGTCATCGCCGATTTCGGTTACCGCAATGCCGATCCTTTCGATCATCGTGTTGTGCCAACTGTTGGCCTGATCGAGCGTGAGTTCCGATTTCCAGATGCGCATGCCGCTGCTCCATTTGCCGGCGCAACTATAGCAACGACAGCCCTATCAGGCGCGGGACCGGATCGGCGACAATCGGCTCCCACCCCCATTTGCGTTACGCGCGTGTCCTATTCGGTGACCCTGCAGGCCAGCGGCAAGCGCTTCGCCGTCGCCGTCGGCGAAAGCGTGCTCGATGCCGCGCGCCGCGCCGGGCTGGCGCTGCCGTACAGTTGCCTGTCCGGAGTCTGCGGCAGCTGCAAGGCGACGCTGGTTTCCGGCGAGTGCCACTATCCGCGCAATCCGCCGAATGCCTTGAACGCCGCCGAAGTCGCGCGCCATCAGGTGCTGCTGTGCCAGGCCGTGCCGCTCAGCGACCTCGTCATCGGCGCGCGCGAGGTCGCCTCGGTCGCCGACCTGCCGCGGCGCGTGCTCGCGCTCAAGCTCACCGAGCAGCAACGCCTCGCGCCCGATGTCATGCGCCTGATCCTGCAGCCGCCGCACCGGCGCGCGCTGACCTACCTCGCCGGCCAGTATCTCGATGTGCTGCTGCCGGCCGGCCGCCGGCGCGCATTCTCGATCGCGAACGCGCCGCACACCGGCCCACAGATCGAACTGCACGTGCGCCACGTCGCCGGCGGCGATTTCACGAACTTCGTGTTCAACGAACTGGCCATCGGCGACGTGCTGCGCGTCGAAGGGCCGCTCGGCACTTTCGTGCCGCGCGAGGATTCGGAGCGGCCGATGCTGTTCGTCGCCGGCGGCACCGGTTTCGCGCCGGTCAAGGCGCTGATCGAGCATTTCCTGCATCTGGGCACGCGCCGGCCGATGTCGTTGTACTGGGGCGCGCGCGCACCGGACGAGCTGTACCTGCGCGATTTGCCGCAACGCTGGACGCACCAAGCATCGTCGCTGCGCTTTACTGCCGTGGTTTCGGACCTCGAGCGCATCGGCGACTCGGGTCTGCGCGGCGGTCTCGTGCATGAAGCGGTGCTCGAAGACCATGCCGACCTGTCCGGCTTCGACATCTACATGAGCGGGCCGCCGGCGCTGATCGACGCCGGCCGGCGCAGCTTCGTCGACGCCGGCCTGCCCGAAGAGCGGCTGTTCTACGATTCGTTCGACTACGCGCCGGATGTGCTGGCGCTGATCCTCGGCGCGCGCGCCGGCATCAACGAGTCTTGATTACTGCGCGGAGCCTTCAGGCAAACGTCGGCAACTCAAAATTTTGGCGTCATTTCCGAGAAAGCGGGAATGACGACTCTAGGCGGGACGCCGTCACTCGTGCGCGATTCCCGGAAGATGCGGCACGCCATGGGCGCTGCGCGACTCGATCACGCTGGCGCGCGTGCTCAAGGCCGCCGGTACGCCGGCCAGTCCCGGCAACGCCTCGGTCGCCTCGCCGCGCGCGCTGCGCAACGCGTTGCGATAGCACAGCGCGGCCAGGTCGCTCTCGGCGCGGCCGCTGCTGCAGTCGCCGAGCGCCTCCCACAGCGCGGGCGACGGTTCGATCGCCAGGCCGCGTTCGAGATATTCGCGCGCCTTGCCCCACAGTTTGCATTGTATACAAAGCCGGCCGAGCGTCAGCGCCAACCCCGGGCTGTTCGGCTGATCGGAGATCCAGCCTTCGGCATGGCGCAGACGCGGCTCGGCTTCGGCCGGACCGAGCTCGCCGTAACCGACGATCAGCGCTTCCGACCACTGCCGGCGCAGCGCCGCCTCGATCTCGCTCATCGCGGCCAGCACCTGGCCAAGTTCGGCGGCGCGGCGCGCGTACGCCGCGACGGCTTCCGGCGGACGCCGCTGGCCGCGCGGCAGCTTCGACCACAACTGGCCGAGCCGGTCCCGATCCGGCGCCGCCATCAGCGCCGCGGCCTGGGTGCGCGCTTCCAGGGTGGCGAATTCGGCCGGCGTGAGCGCCTGCGCGCGCGCCAGGTTCGGCAGAGCGTCCAGCGCCGTCATCGGTTCGCCGCACTCCAGCGCCGACTCGACCAGCAACTGCCAGCCGGCGGGCGGCAATGTGGATTTTTCCATTTCTTGCTTCAGCAACGCCAGAGCCGCGTCGGGCCGGCCGCGTTCCAGTTCGAAACGCGCGCGCAGCACCAGCGCTGCGGCCGGCGGCGCCTGGGCCAGCAACGCCCCGGCGCGCTCGTGGTCGCCGCGGGCCTGCGCCGCGCGCGCCGCGCCGAGCAGCGCCGGCGCCTGCAGTCCGCTCAGCTGCGAGGCGCGCTCGAGTTCGCGCAGCGCACTGGCGTAACGTCCCTCGGTAAGCGCGACCAAGCCGCGCGAGATGCGTTCGCGTCCACGCCGGCGGCGGCGGCGCGACCATGCTTGCAGCGGCGTTCGCAGCAAGTGCCCGAGCAGGCTCAGTGCGATCCACGCCAGCAGCAGGAAAGCCAGCGCGAATACGAGCGTCGTCTCGATGCTGGTCGCGCCATAGCGCACGAGCACGTAGCCCGGATCGGCGGCAATCTGCTGCCAGCCGAACGCGGCGGCGCAGGCGATCGCCAACAGAAGCAGAAGCAGTAGCCAGGCTCTCATTGCCGATCCTCCGGCGGGCTTGCCGCCGCCGGCCGCGTCTGGCGCATGGCATGCGTCGCGCGCAGGTTGCGCAGTTCGCGCAGCGCGGCGCCGAGTTGCGGCGGCGCCGACGGCGCCAGTTCGGCCTTGCCGAGACGCTCGAGCGCGGCTTGCGCGGACTTGACGGTGTCGGCGCCGGCATCGAAATCGAGCTTCAGTTCGGCCTGTGCCTCGGCGATGGCCGCGGCGTAACGCGACGGGTCGCGCGCCAGCAGGGCGGCTTCGGCGTCGCGCAGATCGAGCACAAAGAGCTGGCGCGCCAGCGCCGCGTCGTGACGCTGGGCCGCGGCGGCGGCATCCGCTCCGGTGCGCACGCGCACGAGATTGCCGAACACCTGCCACCAATGGGATTCCTCGCCGGCGTTGTCCGCCGCGGCATCGCGCCGTGCCGGCGGCAACTGCGCGGCATCGGCGCGCAGCGCGGCCAGCGCTGCCGCGGTCGCAATGATGTCGGCGCCGCCGAGATTCGAGAGGCCGTCGATTTCGGCGCTTATACTTTGCCGCACTGTGGAAAACGCCGGATCCTCGATCGCGGCCAGCGTGGTATCGGCCAGGCGATAGGCCGCGATCGTCGCGGCCGGATCGTGAAACAGGGCGAAGCGTTCGCCGCCGAGTGCCAGCAGCATCTCGGTTTCATCGAGCAGCATCGCATCGTGCCCGGTCAGGCGCTTGTCGGCGAGATTGGCGATCGCGTCCTCGACGATGCGCGCGCGCTCGCCGAGTCCGAGCAGCTGTTCGCGCAGCGACTGATTGACCTTGCCTTCGTCGTCCAGGCGCGCGCGCAGCGTTTCCGTGTCGCGGCGCGCCTGCTCGGCGCCACGCGCCAGCGCCGCGATCTGGGCGTCAACTTGCTGGATGTCGGTCTGCGCCAGGCGCTGCTGTTCGGTTTCGAGCCCCCAGGTGCGCCAGAACAGATAGCCGACGGCACCGAGCAGCACGATCGCGACGAGCCATGCGACGACGTGGCGCCGCGGCGGCGGTGCTGGGGCGGCAGCAACAGGTGCGACGATCGCGGCAGGGGTTTCCGGTTCGCTCATGCCGGCATGCTAGCGAAAAACCACGCGCGATGCGCGCGCGAGCGACTGCGAACTCGTTTGCTGCGTCGCCGCTACAGTCGGTGCAGCGCCATGACGATGCAGGCGCGATCGAGCAAGGCCGCCGGCTCGGCCGACGCGGCGACATGGACGCGGACGAAACCGAGCGTGTGCGCAACCTCCCCGACCCGCGCGCTGCTGACCACGCAGTCGTTCGCCGCGAGATGCGCGAACAGCGCCGGCGAAAGCACGGCGTGCAGGTTCGTGAGCGCATCGGCGCTCGAGTACAGGCTGATCAACGGCGTTGGCGCGGTTTCGAGCGCGTGGAAGTGACGGCGATCCAGCCGTGGTCTTGCGCGCTCGTAGGTATTGACTAGTTCGACGTGCGCGCCGCGCGCGCGCAGTGCGCGCGGCAACAGGTCGCGGCCGCCCGGCGCGCCGACCAGCGCCACGCGCCGATGACGCAGGCGCGCGAACATTGGCAGCGCGAGCATGCCCTCGCTGTCGTGGCGCTCAGCCGGATAAAACACGCCGTTCACGCCGCGCCGCTGCAGCGCACGCGCGCTGCCACTGCCGGGAACGCAGACCTGCGCCGTTCGGCGCAGACGCAGTTGTGGCAGCAGCGCAAAGGCGAAGCGTACGGCCGCCGGACTCGTGAAGATGACGATGTCGGCGCTTTGCGCCGCGCGCAGCTGCTTGCGCACCAGCGCACCGTTCCGTGTTGCGCGCAGACTGATGCCGGGCAAGCTCAAAGCGCTCCCGCCCAGCGCCTGAATACGTCGCCGCATCGAAGCCGACGTGCCGCTGGGCCGCGTGACGATGATGCTCGCGCCGGCCAGCGGACTGGAGGGACGCGGTTTTTTCGCTGGGCGCGTGGTCATGGCGCATCGTACAGCAGGGGCGGGGGACGGGGGCGAGGGGCAAGGGACGGGGGGCGAAGGAGAAGAGCCTGGAGAGAAAAAGCGCGCGGACGCCCTATGTTTGTCAGCTCTCGCCCCTCGCCCCTGCTCCCAGACTTGCCGCCGCGCGCAAACCTTCGCACACTGCGCGACTCATGCCGAACCTCAGCCACAACGAACTCGCCACGCAGTTCGAGCAGCAATTGCTCGCGGACATTCCGCTGGCGCGCGCAATGCAGCTGCGCGTCGCCGACTGGAACGCGGACCGGCTGCGCCTGTCGGCGCCGCTGGCGCCGAACATCAACGACAAGGGCTGCGCATTCGGCGGCAGTCTGACGAGCCTGATGACACTGGTCGGCTGGGGTCTGATCGTCCTGCGCCTGCGCGCGCTTGGCCGCAGCTGCGACATCTATGTGCAGGACAGCATGGTGCGCTACATGGCGCCGGTATGGTCGGACTTCGTGGCCGAAGCGCAGCTGGCCGAGGGCGAGTCGTGGGATGCGTTCCTGGCAACGCTCGAACAGCGCGGGCGCGCACGCCTGCGCGTTGATTGCCGCGTTCCGCTCGATGACGGCAGCGCCGCCGCCACGCTCGAAGCGCGCTTCGTGGCGATCGCCGCCGCGGCGGCGGCCTGACCGTCGCGCCGATTTGCTGCACAATCGCACTGGCTACACACCGTCTTCGAATTGGGGAGCGCCCGATGTCTGCTCGTTCATGTCTGTTAGCCCTCGCCCTGCTCGCGCTGGCCGGCTGCTTCCCGGCCAAGAAAAACATGTTGCTGCTCGATGACACGTTGTCGAACTATGCGTCTGCGATTCGCTGGGGCAACGTGGAGGACGCGCTGTCATTCGTCGACCCCGAAGTGCTGAAGGCGCATCCGGTTACCAAACTCGATCTGGAACGCTACCACCAGGTGCAGGTCACGACGTACAACGATCAGCCGCCTGTGCGTGTCAACGAACTGGAAGTGCACCAGGTCGTCGAGATCGGGCTGGTCAACACCAATACACAGGCTGCGCGCTCGATCATCGACAAGCAGGTGTGGCGCCTCGACGAAAAAGCGAATCACTGGTGGCTCATGTCGGGTCTGCCCGACATCACTGCTCATTAGGACGGGATGACGAGCGAGGGCTAAGCGATTACACGAAGAACACCGAAATGGCCACGGAGAACATGGAGGGAAGGCGAGCCTTCCAACCAGCTCTCAGCTCTGCTTTGTCTGCTTTGTCTGCTTTGTCTGCTTTGTCTCTGTCTGCTTTGTGGCTTTTCCCTTCGTGTTCTTCGTGTTCTTCGTCGTTCAATCTTTTGATCTCGGGAACTGTCGCCCTTTGCACACCGGCGGCCGCTCGCGGATAATGAGCACGTTGTTTCCCGCCTGCCGCACAATCCCATGTCCGAAATCCTGCACCGGCTGCCCGAGTTCATCGGCAATCACACCCTGTTGGCGATGTTGTTCCTGTCGGTGCTGGTCGCCTGGCTCGGCAGCGAGGCCTCGCGCCTGTTCCGCGGCTATCGCGAGATCACGCCAGCCGCATTGACCCAGTTGATCAATCGCGACAGCCCGCTGGTCGTCGACCTGTCGAGCACGCAGGATTTCGAGAAGGGCCACATTCCCGGCGCTCGGCACGTGCCGCTGAGCCAGTTCGACCCGGAAAACAAGGATCTGGCAAAGGTCCGCGAGCTGCCGGTCGCGGTCTACTGCAAGACCGGCACGACCTCCGCACAGGCGGCGACGCGCCTGGTCAAGGCCGGATTCAAGCGCGTGTTCTGGCTCGGCGGCGGCCTGGCCTCGTGGCAGCAGGCCGACCTGCCGCTCGTTCGCGGGCGGTAACGCGTCACAGTTTTGCGCCGCCGGCAACGCCCTGCCCCAATGGCGCGACCAGCACACGTGCAGTGCACGGAACATCGTGGGATAATCCGCGATTCCCCATGATCCTTCCCGGGTCGATTCATTTCGACCCGTTTTCAATCGGAGCAGTATTTCCATGACCGAGAACGCCCCCCTCAATCCGTCCGCGAACGGCGCCGGCGACCCTGGCGCGCAGTTGTCGCTGCAAAAGGTATACATCAAGGACGCCTCGTTCGAGGTCCCCGGTGCGCCGCAGATCTTCCAGGAGCAGGGCCAGCCGCAGGTGCAGCTGAACCTGTCCCAGCAAGTCGGCACGCTCGCCGAAAACATCTACGAAGTCGTCCTGACCGTCACGGTCACGTGCAAGGTCGCCGAGAAAACCGCGTACCTGGCCGAAGTGCAGCAGGCTGGCGTGTTCGGCATGCAGGGTTTCGATGCGCAGAACCGCGACACGGTGCTGGCTACCTATTGCCCGAACGTGCTGTTTCCGTATGCGCGCCAGATGGTCTCGGACCTGATCCAGAACGGCGGCTTCCCGCCATTCCTGCTGCAGCCGATCAATTTCGAAGCGCTGTATGCGGAGCAGATACGCCGTCGCGCCGAGGGCGAGCAGCAGTTGAATGCCTGATCGGAGCAGTGAGGTCGGCTGCTGCGCAGCCTCGTGAGGAGTGAGGTCGCTCTCCTTCGGCTCGCTCGTTGGGAGTAGCGCCACATCGCGCGCGGCGCGTCGCTGACGAGGCGGCGAAGCCGCCGACCTGACTTCCTGACGAGGCGGCGCAAGCCGCCGACCTCACCGCGCGCACCTTTACACACGCCCCGCCCCTCCGTACGCTCGTCTCCATCGAGGGGCAACGCATGACGAACACTTCGACGAACGTTGCCGTGCTGGGCGCCGGTTCATGGGGCACCGCGCTCGCTGCCGTGCTCGCGCGCAACGGCGTGGCGACGACGTTGTGGGGCCGCGATGCCGCCGCGATGGCGCAGATCGCCGCCACGCGCCGTAATGCTCGCTATCTGCCCGATCTGGAACTGCCAGCGCAGTTGACGCTCTCGGCCGACCTGCCGGCCAGCGTTCGCGACAAGGCGGTCGTGCTGATCGTCACGCCGAGCCATGCATTCGGCGCGCTGCTCGAGCAGATCGTCCCTTATTTTCCGGAAGGCGCCGGCCTGGCATGGGCGACCAAGGGTTTCGATCCGCCGTCCGGCCGTTTCCTGCACGAACTGGCTGCCGAGAAGCTCCCGCATGCTCCGTCCGCGATCGTCACCGGACCGTCGTTCGCGCGTGAAGTCGCGCAGGGATTGCCGACCGCGGTCACGGTGCATTCAGCCGTGCCGGCGTTTGCGCAGCGCGTCGCCGAGTTGCTGCACAGTACACATTTTCGCGCCTACACCGGCAACGACATGATCGGCGCCGAACTTGGCGGCGCGATGAAAAACGTGCTCGCCGTCGCCACCGGCGTCGCCGACGGCATGAAGCTCGGACTCAACGCCCGCGCCGGCATGATCACGCGCGGGCTCAACGAAATGCTGCGCCTCGGTGCCGCCATCGGCGCGCGCCCGGAAACGCTGATGGGCCTGGCCGGACTCGGCGACCTGGTGCTGACCTGCACCGGCGACCTGTCGCGCAACCGCCGTCTGGGCCTGGCGCTCGGCCGCGGCGTGCCGCTGCGCGAGGCGGTGGCCGAAATCGGCCAGGTCGTAGAAAGCGTCGAAACCGTCGATACGATCATGCGCCTGGCACAGCGCCACGGCCTCGATCTGCCGATCGCTCACGGCGTGCAGCGCGTGCTGCACGAGGAGATGACGCCGGCCGAGGCGCTGCGACAGCTGCTGGCGCGCGAACGCAAACCGGAATATCCGAGCTAGGTCCGCACGCTCGACAGCCGTGGGTGCGGTAACAAACATACGGTTACGTTCGAGTCCTGTTAGAGTCGCTGCGTTCACCGGGTCTCGAAGCCACATCTGGCCGGTGGCTGAATCATTTTGAGAATGGCCCGCGCGCGTGGAGCGCGCGGTTTTCCATTCATCTTGCATACCGACTCCCTTCGTATAGTCACGCCCACTGACTCGCGTCCACGGGCGCGGGCGGATACGGATCACCGACGACAAGGCAGGGGCTCGGCATGGCGAGCTGGAACACCACAGCGACCCTGATGTACGCATTGCTGGGCACCGTTGCCGCGTCGGCGCACGCTTATGCGGACGCACCGGGATCGACAATGGACCGACAGTTGCGCGCGCTATCCGTTTCGCAACAGACCACGTCGACGGTGACGACGGTCTACGACCCGATCTTCAAGAACGGTTTTGAAGATCCGTGCAGCGAGGACGCCGACAGCGACGGCTTGCCCGATTGCGTCGAGACCAATACCGGCATCTGGGTCAGCGCCACGAACACAGGAACCGATCCGCACAATCCCGATACCGACGGCGACGGACTTCTGGACGGCGAAGAGGTTCACGGCACCGCGGGTGGACTCGATCTGCCCGGCATGGGCGTGAATCCGCTGCACAAGGACATCCTGATCGAATACGACTGGTTCGACGATGCGAACGGCTGCGCCCAGCACTCCCATCGCCCGACGCCGGAGATTCTCCAGGGCGTGCACGACTTCTTCGCCAACGCGCCGATTGCCAATCCTGATGGCGTCACGGGTATTAACGTCATTCAAGACTATGGTCAGGGCGGCGTCTTCACGGGCGGCAACCTGATCACCGATCCGGCCAACCCGACCGCCCTCGTCGACGGGCCTGTGGGGTATCCGCAATACAACGACTATGAGCTGGCGAACTTCGCAGCGAACCGGCACAACTATTTCCACTATGTGCTGATGGCGCACCAGTACGACAATCAACAGGGCAGCACGAGTTCGTCCGGTTCGGCGACCACGCCGGGCCACGAGGTCATGGTCACGCTGGCATGCTGGGCGGCCGACACGAGCGGCACCGGCGCCGCCTACATCCGCAACTCGATCGTGCACGAACTCGGTCACAACCTCGGCCTGAAGCACGGTGGCGACGAAGCCTGCAACTACAAGCCGAACTACAATTCGGTGATGAACTATCGCTACGAGTTCGTCGGCGTCGACAGCGGCTGCCAAGGCACCGGCGATGGCGCCGCCACGCTGGACTATTCCCGCGGCGACCGACTGATCCTCGACGAAAACAATCTCGATGAAACCGCCGGCATGTGCACCAATGCCGTGGTGCCGGTCGACTGGAACGGCGACCTTCAATACACGTCCGGCGTCGTGGCCGACGTCAACAGCTACGGCCTGGAATCGAGCGAGTGCGGCGGCACGAATACGATCCTGCATGACTTCGACGATTGGGCAAACCTGCAGATTGCGGCAGTCGTGACTTCCTACTCCAGCGGCGGCGGCACGGCCAGGGCGAATATGTCCGCACTGGCCGCGCCGGCCTCGTGCGCGCCGATTCCAGGCTATCCGAGGTGATCGAGATGGCCAGACTGAAAGCTTCGCTGATCGTGCTAGCCGCCATCGTCTGCGCGCTTTGTGCCGTGGCTCTCGGGGCCGCGACCCGTCCGGTCGTAGTGCAGTTCAGCCCGGCGCTGCCGGTGGCGGGTCAAACTGTTACAGCGCGACTGAACAACGGCCAGAGCCGGGCCTGCTGGCCGCCGGCCACTTCGATCACGCGCGACGGTTCCGACATTACGGTCCGGCTCGACTACGACGATGCCTGCCCGTCGCAATATCTCTCGCCGTACCGCGACTATGTGCTCGGCCCGCTTCCGGCCGACAACTACAAGCTCGTGGTCCTGAGTTGCAGCAACAATCCGCCGCCGTTTCCGAGCGAGTGCAATGTCCTCGTGCAGGTTTCGTTCGCCGTGCTGGCGCCACGCATCGTCGATCCGGCGCCGGCACTGTCGCCCTGGGTCATGTTCGCCTTGCTCGGCGGACTGATCGCGGCAACGGCGGCCCACGCCAGGACAGTCAGGTACCGCCGGCGAAACTGAGCTGGCGCCAGGCCTCGTAGACGACCACGGCGACGGCGTTCGACAGGTTGAGGCTGCGGTTGCCGGGACGCATCGGCAAGCGCAGGCGCTGCGCCGGCGGCAGCGCATCGAGCAATGACTGCGGCAACCCGCGCGTTTCCGGCCCGAAGACGACCGCGTCGTCCGCGCCGAACTGCACACTTGTGTACAAGGTCGCCGCACGCGTCGACAGCGCGAACAACCGTGCCGGCCGAACCGCCGCGGCGAAAGAATCGAGGTCGTCATGCACGGCGACTTGCGCAAACTCGGCGTAGTCGAGTCCGGCGCGGCGCAGCTTGGCGTGATCCAGATCGAAGCCGAGCGGCCGGATCAGATGCAGCCGCGCGCCGCTGTTCGCGCACAGGCGGATGACGTTGCCCGTGTTCGGCGGAATCTCGGGCTGGTAGAGGACGACATGCAGCATGCGCGGATTATTTCGCGCACGGACCTGGCGGCACAACGGTCAAGCGGTGTGCTGCGCCAGGCAAGAGGAAGACGGCGACTTGCTGACCGGCACGCGCAATGCGTGCATGACCTCGCGAACCGGCGCGCACGACCAGTCGCAGGGCATCGTCACGCGCAACGACTGGGTCAGGTCTATGCGCAGCGACGCCTCGCAGCGCGAACTGGTCCGCAGCGCGGCATGGATCGCGGCGGCAGCGCGCTCCTCGCCCGCGCCGGCGCGGCTCAACACGAAGCCGCCGAGCAGCACCCAGATTGCCAACGCGACGAGTCCGCGCTTGAGCTGCATTTGCAGGTTCATGATCCGCTCCTTTCGTATACTTTTGCCAAGGTGGACAAGGCAAGCGCCGTGCCAGCGATCGCTGCCGTCGGCGACTTCCACGAAATAGATGCGCGATCAGGGGTTTGGGTTGCGTGCTTCGGATGCGATCGTGACTTCCGGCACGGACGACTGTCCGCTCGCGGACGCAGCGTTGTCCGCCGGCGTACAGTTCGCCGCCAGCGGGGTCGTCAGCGCGGCCTGAAGCTGGGCCGGAGCAATATCGTGGGTGATCGCGACTTTCGGGTACTCGTAATGGACGCGGTAGTTCTTGCCGGTCTTCACGTCGCGAACGTTCGACAGGCCTTCGTAGCGCACCAGCCGCCGCGTCTGCAGGTCGTAGCTGATGTCGATGTGCGGCAGCAGGAACGAAACCCAGGAACTCGAAGCCAGACGGAACGTGACCGAACCCGGCGGCGCCACCGGCAAATCGATCTTGCCGACCTTGAACGCGAAAAACTTGCGCCGGCTCGGCACCAGGTAGGCGAACGGCAAGGTATCGCCGCGAACGAGTGCATCCCAGTGCAGCCGCGCGAAGGCTTCGAACCCCGTATCGATCACGCCATCCGCGGGCAGCCGCAGTGGATCCGCCTGTTCGGCCTGGGCTGCCGTGCGCTGGACATACACCTCGCGTTGATCGCCGTTGCGGCGCACGCCCTCCCGGTAGCCAACGCGCGCGTCGACGAGATCGAAATCGGGTGCTTGCGCATTGCCGTCGTCGCGCGAACTCTTGCGGGCAAACGCACGGCCATCGGGGCACTGGTAAAGCACGACGCGTTCTCCGCCATGTTCGCCGGAAAAAAGATAATGCGTTTCGTGATACAGCAGCTGGTCGCCGTCGATGGCATACGCGTTGCCCGAGAACGATTCGGTCGGTTGCGCGGACAGTGCCGGTTGCGCGCACGAAACCAGCGCGGTGGCCATGCCGAAGCTGTAAAAAATCTGTTTCATCGGCCCATGATTACGGTTGGATGTCTGGCACGCGCCAACGCCACGTGCATGCCCCATATACTCGCAAGCTCATGAATGCTACCTGATATATGTCGGACATAAGCCCGGGCGGCGATGATGCCGGCGCTATCGATCAACGCGTCCAATCACCAAGCGACTTCGGCGCCAGTGTAATCGAGGAAACGGCCGCTATCGCCGGGCTTCAAGGCATCGATCACCTCGAGCATTCCGCCGACCGACTCGTTCACGGCCAGGGGCGCGTGCGTTCCGCCCATCTCAGTCCTGACCCAGCCGGGATTGAGGCTGATGACAGTGATGCCGCGCGCGCCGAGTTCGGCCGACGTCAGCCGCGTCACCATGTTCAGCGCGGCCTTGCTGATCGCGTAGCTCGGCGTGTTGAATGCTACCGTATCGCCTTGCGAGCCCAGATCCGACGACAGATTGATGACGCGCGCGGCGTCGCCGCGCTCGAGCAGCGGCGTCAGCGCCTGGGTCAGCAACAACGGACCGATCACGTTCGTCGCGAACGTTTCGGCGAATGTCTTCGCGGCGAGCTCGCCGTAGCGCTCGCCGGAAACCAGCACGCCGGCGTTGTTGATCAGCGCGTCGAGCTTGTCGGTCAGCATGCCGGCCTCATGCGCCAGTCCGGCGATCGAACGTTCCTTGGCAAGATCGAGCGGCAATACATGGAGGTGGCCGGGATGCGCCGCCGCCAGTTCAGTCAGCTTCAAGGCCCGGCCCGGCTGACGGCACGCAGCAATCACGCGCGCACCTCGCGCCAGCAGCTGCTGCACGAACTCCAGGCCGAGTCCGCGATTGGCACCGGTGACGAGTACGCGTTGCATCGGCTTGGCTCCGCAACATGAACAGGCTGAATGGTAACCCCACCGGGGCTGTGACACGTGAAGCGGAAGTAGGATCGCGAAGAGATCGGCCGCCAAGACGACGCGCAGGAGCACTCCTGTCCGACGCGCCACCGTATTGGCGGTCGAGATCGAGCGAGCCGCTTTCGATTCAGGTGTTACAGGCCACTTGCTAATGGCACATTGCGCAAGCTGCGGTCGACGGCTAGGCTCGGCGGCCCACGGATTCACCCGTAAGGAATCAGCATGCGTTCCGTCGTTGCCGCCAGCCTGATGTGCGGCGTCCTTGCTCTTGCCTTGGCCAGCGCTGCCGCGCGCGCCGCTCCAGCCGCCCCCCCGCAGAAGGCTGACATGATCGATATCCCATTCGAGAAATTCCAGCTCGACAACGGCCTGACCGTCGTCGTCCACGAGGATCACAAGGCGCCGATCGTCGCGGTCAGCGTCTGGTACCACGTCGGCTCGGCCGACGAGCCGGCCGGCAAGACCGGATTTGCCCATCTTTTCGAGCATCTGATGTTCTCCGGTTCGGAGAATCACAAGGGCACCTATTTCCAGCCGTTCGAGTTGGCCGGCGCGACCGACATGAACGGCACGACCTGGTTCGACCGCACGAACTACTTCGAGAACGTGCCGACGACCGCGCTCGACATGGCGCTGTGGATGGAATCGGACCGCATGGGCCATCTGCTCTCGGCGATCGGCAAGACCGAGCTCGACACGCAGCGCGGCGTGGTCCAGAACGAAAAACGCCAGGGCGAGAACCGGCCCTACGGACGCGTCGACGAAAACATCCTGCTCAACACCTTTCCGGCCAACCATCCGTATCACCACAACACGATCGGTTCGATGGCCGACCTCGACGCCGCTTCGCTCGACGACGTCAAACAGTGGTTCCGCGACTATTACGGCGCGGCCAACACGACCGTCGTTCTCGCTGGCGACATCACGCCGGCGATCGCGAAAGAAAAAATGCTGCACTATTTCGGCGACATTCCGGCTGGCCCGCCGGTGCCGCGCCAGCAGGCCTGGGTCGCGCCGCGCAGCGAATCCACGCGCGGCACCCAGGAAGACCACGTCGCCCAGGTGCGCATCGTCCGCGAATGGAACGTGCCACAGGGCGGCGAACTCGACAATCGCCTGCTCGATCAGGCCGCAGTCGTTCTCGGCGGCGGCAAGACCTCGCGCCTGTACCAGCGTCTGGTCTACCAGGACAAGCTCGTCGACGACGTGTCGGTGCACGTGCAGACGTTTGCACTGGCCAGCCAGTTCACGCTCGAAGCCGATGTGAAGCAAGGCGTCGATCCGGCCAAGGTCGAGACCGCGATCGCCGACGAGTGGGCGAAATTCCTCAAAGATGGTCCGACCGAGGACGAACTCGCGCGCGCCAAGACGTCGATCCGCGCCGGATTCATCCGCGGCCTGGAAAAAGTCGGCGGCTTCGGCGGAAAGGCCGTGCTGCTCGCCCAGGGACAGGTCTATCACGGCGATCCGGCCGAATACAAAATTGCCCAGGAACGCAGCCAGGCGGCGACGGCGGCGAGCGTGCTCGAGGCAGCGCGGCGCTGGATCGCCAAAGGCGACTACACGCTGACGGTCGTGCCGGCCAAGCCCGGCGCCGATCTTGCCGCGCAGGACGCCGCGGTCAAGGGCCTGCCCGACGCGCCCGGCAAGCCGGCGCCGGCGCTGCCGCAGGAGAAAAAGTACACAACAGTAAAAGGCAGCGTCGCGCGCGATGCCGGCGTGCCGAGGGTCGAGCAGTTTCCCGAACTGACGTTCCCGAAACTGCAGCACGGCAAGCTCAAGAACGGCATCGAGGTCGTGCTTGCCGAACGCAACACGATTCCGGTCACGCAAATCCAGCTGCAGTTCAACGCCGGCTATGCCGCCGACCAGGGACGCAAGCTCGGCACCGCGAGCTTCACCGCCGCCATGCTCGACGAAGGCACGAAGGACCTCGACTCGGTCGAGATCGCCAAGCGCGAGCAGCGCCTCGGCGCCGTCATCGGCTCGGGCGCCGGCCTGGACAGCTCGAGCGTCAGCCTCAACGCCCTCAACGCCGAACTCGCGCCATCGCTCGCGCTGTTCGCCGACATCGTGCGCAATCCGGCGTTCCGCGATGCCGACATCGCGCGCATCCGCGGCCAGTGGCTGGCCGACATCGAACAGGAAAAGACCCAGCCGACCGGCCTGGCGCTGCGCACGCTGCCGCCGCTGCTGTACGGCAAGGATCATGCGTACGGCATTCCGTTTTCCGGATCCGGCACGCCCGAGTCGATCAAGTCGCTCAAGGCCGCCGACCTGGCCGCGTTTCATCGCGACTTCATGCGTCCCGACAACGTCAAGATCATCGTCGCCGGCGACACGACGCTGGACACGATCATCCCGCAGCTCGAACAGGTCTTCGGCGACTGGAAAGCGCCGGCATCGCCGGTGCCGAAGAAGAATATTGGTGAAGTCGCCGTACAGGCCAAGCCGCGCGTGTTCCTGGTCAATCGCAGCGATTCGCCGCAGTCGCTGATCCTCGCCGGCGTCGTCGCGCCGTCGACGAAGGCGCCGAACAACCTGGAGATCGCGACCGCGAACGGCGCGTTCGGCGGCAGCTTCACCTCGCGCCTGAACATGAACCTGCGCGAAGACAAGCACTGGGCCTACGGCGCCGGCAGCCTCCTTCAGGACGCGGTCGGCCAGCGTCCACTGATGATCTATGCGCCCGTGCAGATCGACAAGGTGGCCGAATCTGCCGCCGAGGCGCTGAAGGAAATCCGTGCAGTCGTCGGCACCAAGCCGCTGACAAGCGCCGAGATCGACAAGATCAAGGTCAGCCGCGTGCGCTCGCTGTCCGGCAACTACGAAACAACCGGCGCGGTGCTGAACGCGATCAACGCGATCGAACTTTACGGCCGTCCCGACGACTACGTGCAGACGCTCAAGCAGCGCATCGAAGCACAGACCGACACCGCCGTGCAGGCGGCGGCGAAGGAGATTTATCATCCCGAGGCGCTGACCTGGGTTATCGTCGGCGACCTTTCGAAGATCGAGAAACCCGTACGCGCGCTGAACCTCGGTGAAGTCCAGGTGCTGGATGCCGACGGCAAAGTGCTACGATGAATGCAAGTGAGCGGTGAACCGTGAGGCGAAACAGGGAGGCGCTTCCCGCTCGCTGCCCCGCAGCTCACGGCTCACATTCATGAAAAAAGCAGCATTTGCAGCATTGTTGATCGCGGCGGCCTTGCCCGCCGCTTGCACCTGGGTCAAGGAAACACCGGGCGGCAACTCGGTGCGTGTCGCCTACGACGGCAACGTCAGCGGTTGCCGCGACGCCGGTGCGATCAGCGTATCGGTGACCGACAAGGTCGCCTTTTACCACCGTCCCGACTTGAAGGTGCGGGACGAACTCGAGACGCTTGCGCGCACGCAGGCGGCCGCGATTCCGGCCGACACGATCAAGCCGACCGGCGAACCGAAGGACGGATCACAATCGTTCGAGGCCTATGTCTGCGGCAGTGTCGCCGTGCGCCAGCACCAGGCGCGCCCGGCCCCAGCCGCGACGACGGTCGATGAAGTCGAGACGCACGCGATCAAGGATCATTGACCGGCGATCAGCGACTTCGCGTCGCTGATCGATGGCTCGCGTTGCCCGGGTTCGGTCCGCTCAGGGACTGCACTTGGCAATCCCGGCCGGGAACGTGAAGCGCGACAGCGCGAGTTCGAACGGCAACGGATCGTCGGGCAAGCCGGGGAATCCGAGCACGGTGCCGTCCGCGGTCAGGCAGTTGACCTTCAACTGGCTAAGCGTGCCGCGCTGCTGTGGGTTGAACGCGCCCGGATCGTAGGCACTGCCGAAGCGCGGGCCGACCGGTTGATAAAAGGTCCCGGCGTAGCCGTCGATGCCCTGTTCGCCGATGCCTGACAGCCAGGCCTGATTGCCGGCCGCGTCGAAGCCGAACCATATCGCTGCAATGTGCTGCGGATCGACCTGCTCGAATACGAAACCGCTGCCGAGGTAGCGCGCGTCGTACCACGAGCCACTTGCCTCCGCCGGCGCCGTCAGGGCCGGATTGCTCGCACAGTCCAGTCCGCTCAGCGCCGTGATCCGCGTGATCGGCACTTCGAGCGAGCCCCAGTCCGCAGGCCCGTCCCAGCGCATGTGGCCGTTGTTGCAGTCGTCGAACACGAGGCCGATGCGGCCCCAATGCGCGGCCTGCTGGTGGCCGCCCGAATCGAGCGAGGAACGCACGACGTCGGTGAACTCGATGCCGTTGCCGAGCACGTCGCCGACGCCGAGCAGCCAGGCCTGCTGGCCGGGCGCGCCCGCGGGTGGATAAGTGAACATGTATACCAACGCGCGGCCATCGTCGAGGACTTCCAGCGCGATGCCCTCGCCGTTGCGCGCCGGGTCGTACCACTGGCCGCTGTAGCGCGCGTCGACCGGCGGCGCGGTGCTGGCCTGGCGCGGATGCACCTGACTGTCGAACGTCGGCACGGCGATGCTTGCATCGTAGCGGCAAGGGCCGCCGGCGCCGCTCGCGATTGCCGCCGCGCAGGCGCTCTGCAGATCGTCCACGCTCGGCTGCGGCGCACCGGCGATCCAGGCGCGCAGCGCTTCCCAGCCGCCGACGCCTTCGGCAAGCGTGAAGCCGCAATGGCTCGGAGAGGTCTCGTTGACGATCGCGCTGGTCAGCTGCGACGCCGGCAGGGTTTGCCGCAACACATACTGGTTCGCCGGAATCACGAGCTGGTCGCCGCTGGTCTGGACGGAAACGACCTTCGCGCCGCCGATGTTTCCACGGAAGTCCGACACGTCGCGGAAATACAGTGCGGCAAACGGGTTGCCCTGAATGCGCGCGATGTTTGCGTTGATCGTTGCGTCGCCGTAATCGACGCCGATATTGCTGAAGGGATTGAGATCATCGAGCTTGTCCGGGG
This sequence comes from uncultured Gammaproteobacteria bacterium, assembly GCA_963766595.1. Lineage (GTDB taxonomy): Bacteria > Pseudomonadota > Gammaproteobacteria > Xanthomonadales > Rhodanobacteraceae > Rudaea. Next base: position 550,463 of record CAVYAZ010000016.1, on the reverse strand, counting down.
CGCGCACCAGATCGCTCAGGGCATAGGTCGCGTACGCCGAATTGATGACGAAGAACTTTTCGCTGGTCATGTGGCCGAGGTTCATCAGCTCGGTCAAGCGTCGCTGCATCGCATCGTTGCGTATCTCCTTCGGCAGGTTGACGCCGGTGCACTGATTCAGCGGAATCAGTGTCTGCAGCAGGCGCGCCTCGTCCTGCAGATCGGAAAGATCGTCCGGAATGTCGCTGAGGTTGTAGGCCCACGGATAGGGTTCGTCACCCTTCGGCAGGTCGCCGGCGCCGGCGCAGACGACATCGTAGGCCAGGCGCAGGTCGAAGCCGGCATCCCACACGCGCGAACCGGCCGCCGGCGGGCACGCCGCATAGACGCCCGGCACGGGCGCAAAGCGCGGGTCTTCCGCCAGCTTCAAGGCGATCAGGCCGCCGAGCGATCCGCCATACGGGATGATCGCACCGGGCGTCCCAACCTGCTGCCTGAACGCGGCGAGCAATTCGGCGTTGTCTTCGGGCGCCGTGAACAGGGCCCACGAACGCTGGCTATAGCTCGACGCGGCGACGGCGTAGCCTTCGCTCAACTGCAAATCTGCTATCGGACCAGGTCAGGATTGGCGTCCGGAGGATCGAAACTCAAGCCGTGCTGGAACAGGACCAGCGAGTCCCCGGACTTCCAGCCGTCCGGCACCGCGATCCGGTAGTACGCGCCCGATGCGGTCGTGCCGCTAAAGTCGCTGTTCGGCATGCGCCGCAAACGCCGCCAGCAGGAACATGAGAAAAACCGGCGTGCGTCGCATACGTTTCTCCACGACATGAATCAGGCAGGCAAGTTACTCTGGCGCAACTTAAGCCCGGCTAAATTTCGTCAGGCCGTCACTCCGCCGGTACAATCGGCATGGATCTGGCAGGATGCCAAAACAAGTTCACAACGGCGCCTGCACAGAGACCCATTGCATGAAAGTTCTCGTTACGGGGGGTGGCGGTTTTCTCGGCCAGACGATCTGCAGGCAGCTGGTCGCGCAGGGTCATTCGGTCCGGTCGCTCAATCGCAGCGCCCATCCAGCGCTCGCCGCGCTCGGCGTCGACCAGCGCCAGGGCGACATCGCGTCGCTCGACCTTGTCACCGAAGCCGCCGCCGGCGTCGATGCGATCATCCATAGTGCCGGACGCGTCGGCACGTGGGGGCGCATCGAGGACTACTACGAAACGAACGTGCGCGGCACCGACAACGTGCTCGCCGCGTGCGAGTTGCATGAGATCGACAAACTCGTCCTGACCTCGAGTCCGAGTGTCGTGCACAACGGCGCGGACCTCGAAGGCGTCGACGAATCGATTCCGTACGCAACGCACTTCAGTTCGCCGTACGCGCAGACCAAGGCGCTGGCCGAACAGCATGTGCTTGCCGCAAACAGCCAGCAGCTGGCGACCGTGGCGCTGCGCCCGCACTTCATCTGGGGACCCGGGGATCCGAATCTGCTGCCGCGCATCCTCGACCGGGCGCGGCGTGGGCAGCTGCGCCTGATCGGCGACGTGCCGAAGAAGATCGACACGGTCTACGTCGACAACGCGGCCGAAGCCCATCTGCTGGCGCTCGATCGGCTTGCGATCGGCTCGCCGATCGCCGGCAAGGTCTACTTCATCAGCCAGGGCGAGCCGGTCACGCTCGAGGCGCTGATCAATTCCTGGCTCGCGGCCGACGGATTTCCGCCGGAAACGCGGCGCGTGCCGCTGGGCATGGCGAAGCTCCTCGGCGCGGCGCTCGAGGCGGTCTATCGGCTGCTGCGCCTGTCCGGCGAGCCGCCGCTGACTCGCTTCCAGGTCGAGCTGATGTCGACCGCGCACTGGTTCAACATCGACGCCGCCCGCCGTGACCTTGGCTACAAGCCGCGCGTCAGCATGGCCGAAGGAATGGCGCGCTTGTCGCAATACCTCGCGCGCGACCGCATGCAGCAGCGACCGGGTTAGCAGTCCAAGCAACACAAAAAAGATTGAACCACGAAGAACACGAAGAAGGCATGGCTGGCGAAATCCTGCGTAGCCTGTTCCTTCGTGTTCTTCGTGGCCTTTCTTCGCGTTCTTCGTGTCAATTCTCTGGCTCCTAGGCGCCGCGTGACGGGCGAGCGCACGGCGCCGGGGACGGACCGGCTACAATGCCGGCCCGTTTCGAGCAATCGCACTGATGGCCGAGGACCGCCAACCGAACCCGCTGCTGGCCGCGCTCGGCCGCGCACTCGAAGCCGCGTTGAATCGCGGCGTGGCGCTCGATGCCGACATGCGCAGCCAGCTCGCCGGACTCGAAGGCCGCCGCATCGGCGTCGAATTGCGCGGCGTCAACCTGGCGCTGGCGATCAGCGTGCGTGACGGCCGGCTGCAGGTAGGCCCGCACTGGGAAGCTCCGGGCGACCTCAATCTGCATGCCAGTCCGGGCAGCCTGCTCGCATTCGCGCTTCGTCGCAGCGACGACTCCGGCAAGAGCACAGCCGGCAAGGTCGAAATCTCCGGCGACGCCGAGCTCGCGCGCAGCGTCGAAAAACTGCTGCGCGGTTTTCGTCCCGACATCGAAGAAGCGTTTGCGCGAACGTTCGGCGACGTGCTCGGCGTGCCACTCGCACGCGCCTTGCACTCGGCCTTCGCGTGGACGCGCGACTCGGCGCAATCGTTTGCCGAGGACAGCGCCGCATTTCTGCGCGACGACACGCGCGATCTGGTCGCGCCGGCCGAGGTCGATGCGCTCCTCGACGACATCGATGCGCTGCGCGAGCGCGCAGACCGGCTCGCCGCCCGCGTGCAGCGCGTCGCGGCAAAGATCGGCGGAGGCAGCACGTGACACCGTTGCGTCAGCTGCCGCGCATGCTGCGCATCGCCGCGACGCTGGTGCGCTACCGGCTCGACGAACTGGTCGAAGGCGCGCACCTGTTCCGCCCGCTGAAATGGCTGCGTCCGCTGCTGCCGCGCCCGCATGCCGATATCGCCCGACTGTCGCGTGGAGCACGGCTGCGCCTGGCGCTGGTCGAGCTCGGCCCGATCTTCGTCAAGTTCGGCCAGATCCTGTCGACGCGCCGCGACCTGCTGCCCGGCGATGTCGCCGACGAGCTGTCGCTGCTGCAGGACCAGGTGCCGCCGTTCCCCGGCAGCCAGGCGCGCGCTGCGATCGAGGCAGCGCTCGGCGCGCCGATTGCGACATTGTATGAAAGCTTCGACGAGACGCCGCTGGCGTCGGCGTCGATCGCGCAAGTGCATGCGGCAACGCTGAAGTTTCCGTCTGATTCGTCCGCTTCCGCGGACTCGCCCCCTTCCGGCCCTCCGGGCCACCTTCCCCCGCAAGCGGAGGAAGGAAGAACGAGGCGGCCACCGGCCGCTGCTGACCATGGGCGCCAGGTCGTGGTGAAAGTTCTGCGCCCCGGCATCCATGCGCGCATTGCCGACGATGTCGCGCTGCTGCGCGCGCTCGGCGAGCTGGCGCAGCGCTGGCATCCAGCCGCGGACAAGATCCGGCCACGCGACATCGTTGCCGAGATCGAGTCGACGCTGAACTATGAGCTCGACCTGCAACGCGAGGGCGCGAACGCCAGCCTGCTGCGGCGAAATTTCCTGACCGGCGAAGACCTGATCGTTCCGGAGGTGTACTGGTCGCACACGAAGGAATCGGTGCTGACGCTCGAACGCGTGCGCGGCATCGGCGTCGACGACCTGGCGGCGCTGGATGCCGCCGGCATCGACCGCATGGCGCTGGCCGAGAAGGGCGTGCGCGTGTTCTACACGCAGGTGTTCCGCGACAACTTCTTCCACGCCGACGCGCATCCCGGCAACATCTGGGTCGACGCGACGCGCAAGGAAAATCCACGCTTCATCGCACTCGATTTCGGCATCATGGGCTCGCTGCCCGAGCGCGACCAGTTCCTGCTCGCCGAGAATTTCATGGCGCTGTTCGACCGCGACTACAAGCGCATCGCCGAACTGCATGTCGCCGCCGGCTGGATGCCCGCGCATGTGCGCCTGGACGAACTCGAAGCTTCGGTGCGCACGGTGTGCGAGCCGTATTTCACGCGGCCGCTGTCGCAGATTTCGATCGGCGAGGTCGTGGTCAAGCTGTTCGCCGTCGCGCAACGCTACGAGTTGACCTTGCAGCCGCAACTGATCCTGCTGCAGAAGACCCTGCTGAATATCGAAGGCATCGGCCGCACGCTGTATCCGGACATCGACATCTGGGCGGTCGCGCGTCCGGTGCTGGCCGACATCCTGCGCCGTCGCTACGGCATTCGCCGCACGTTGCGCGAACTGCGCGCGCGCGTGCCGACCTGGCTCGCGGCCGCGCCCGAGATGCCGCAGCTCGTCCATACCTACCTGAAGAAGGCCGCCGCCGGCGATTTCGATGCAGCGCGGGCGCGCGACGACGACGCCAAGGCCGCCACCGGCCGCAAGGCGACGCAGAGCCTGATTTTCGCCGTCATCGGCGCGACCGCGTTGCTGTGCGCAACGATCGTCTACGCGCTCGACGTGCGCCTCGCGCACCTGCCGAGGGTGTGGCCGGCATCGATCATGGCGGTTATCGGAGTGCTCGCATTCGTCCAGGCCTGGCGCCGTTCGCGTTGACGACTGCCGCATGGACGACTGCATGTTGACGACTGCTGTCGACGACTGCCGTGCCGACGACTGCCGTGCCGACGCCGATCGAGGTCGTCTACGAAGACGACGTCCTGCTTGCCGTCAACAAGCCCGCCGGCCTGCTGGTCCATCGCAGCGCGATCGCGGCCGACGAGCGCGACTTCCTGCTCGAGCGCCTGCGCGAGCAGGCCGGCGCCGCCCTCTACCTGGCGCACCGCCTCGACCGGGCCACGTCCGGCATCGTGTTGCTGGCCAAGTCGCGCGAGATCGCCGGCGAACTCGGCAAGCAGTTCATGGCGCGCAGTATCGAGAAGAACTATCTCGCCGTCGTGCGCGGCTGGCCCGACGCCGCAGGCACGATCGACTACGCGCTGCCCGACGTGCGTGAGCGCAGCCCGCGCAAGCCGGCCGTCACGACCTGGCGCGTGCTGGCGACGACGACCGTGCCGATCGAGCTCGGCCGCTATCCGGAACAACGTTATGCGCTGATCGAAGCCGCGCCGCTGACCGGGCGCTATCGGCAGATCCGCAAGCACATGCATCACGTTTCGCACCACATCGTCGGCGACACGAGCCATGGCCGCGGCGACCACAACCGGCTGTGGCGCATTCACTTCGGCGTGCATCGACTGCTGCTGCACGCGTGGCGGCTGCGCCTGGAGCACCCACTGGCGAGGACGCGGTTGCTGCTCGAAGCTCCGCCCGACGCCGTCTGGCAGCGCGTGCTCGGTGCAATGGGCTGGTCAGACGCACTCGCGGGCGGACCGGCTGGCGAATCGGCTCGGCCGGCTTGCTAGAATCCACCGGTACTTTCGGGGAACAGCCATGCCGTCATTCGATGTCGTTTCGAAACTCGACCTGCACGAGTTGACCAATGCAATCGATCAGGCCAATCGCGAATTGGCCAATCGCTTCGACTTCAAAGGCTCGGACGCGGTTTTCGAGCGCAGCGAGGAAACCGTCGTCACGCTGAAGGCGCCGGCAGAATTTCAGCTCAAGCAGATGCTCGAGATCCTCAAGCAACGCCTGGCCGCCCGCCAGATCGACATCCGCTGCGCCGAGATCGCCGATCCGGAGGTCAACCTGGCGACCGCCCGGCAGAAAGTCACGCTCAAGCAAGGCATCGAGCAAGCGCTGAGCAAGGACATCGTCAAGCGCATCAAGGACGCCAAGCTCAAGGTCGACGTGCAGATCCAGGGCGACAAGCTGCGCATCAACGGCAAGAAGAAGGACGATTTGCAGACGGCAATTGCCCTGCTGCGCGGCGCCGACATCAAGATGCCTTTGCAGTACGAGAATTTTCGCGACTGAACTGAAGAGCCTTGGGCGCGGATTACGCGGATGAACGCGGCTAGGATCGGATAGAAGAGTCATCAGATGTCCGCTCTTATCCGTGTTCATCCGCGTAATCCGCGCCCAAAAGCTTTCATCTAACTCCAAGAACCGATCGATGCTGCAAGTAACGCCGACAATCGAGATTCCCGATGCCGAACTGAGCGAGACGTTCGTGCGCGCTTCGGGGCCTGGCGGGCAGAACGTCAACAAGGTCGCCAGCGCGGTCGAGTTGCGTTTTGACGTGGCGCGCTCGGCGGTATTGCCCGAGCCATTACGCGCGCGCCTGCTCGCGCGCCGCGACCGACGGCTGACCGCCGACGGTGTGCTCGTGATCCAGGCCAGCCGCTTCCGCGACCAGGCGCGCAACCGCATTGACGCTCGCGAACGCCTGGCCGACATCATCCGCGCTGCGCAGCATGTGCCGAAGAAGCGCGTCGCGACAAAGCCGACGCGCGCCTCGAAGGAACGCCGCATCGCCTCGAAGAAGAAGCGCGCCCGGCACAAGCAGACGCGCGGAAAGCACTGGGGCAGCGAATGAACGCGGCGCAGCTTCCGCGCATTCCGCCGAATATGCCGCAACTGCGTCCGTCGATGGCTACCGGCATCTGCCGCTGGCTGCTCGGCCTGTTCGGCTGGCGCATGGTCGGCGAGTTGCCCGACGTCGCCAAACTCGTCGCAATCGCCGCGCCGCATTCGACCAACTGGGACATGATCTGGGGTCTGCTGTTCAAGTTCGGCCTGCGCCTGGACGCGAACTTCATCGGCAAGCGCGAGGCGTTCTTCTGGCCGCTTGGCCCGGTGCTGCGCGCGTTCGGCGGCATCCCGGTCGATCGCTCGTCCGCCCACGGCCTGGTCGGCCAGATGCGCGGCGAATTCGCCACCCGCGACCGCTTCTGGCTTGCTCTCGCGCCCGAAGGCACGCGCAAGAAAGTACAGAAGTGGAAAACGGGATTCTGGCACATCGCGCGCGAAGCCGGCGTTCCGATCCTGCCGGTCTATTTCCACTATCCCGAGAAAACCGTCGGACTCGGCCCGCTGTTCCACCCGACCGACGACGTCGCCGCCGACATGGCGCGGATTCGCGAGTTCTATCGGCCGTGGATCGGGAAGAATCGCGGGACGGTTTGACCGATGCTCCCCTCGCTTATCTAGACGCGTCTTTCTTTGCTCGTCTTTCTTTGCTCGTCTTTCTTTGCTCGTCTTTCTTTGCTCGTCTTTCTTTGCTCGTCATTCCGGCGAAAGCCGGAATCCAGCGCCTTGCCATTGACGTCATTCCCGCGAAAGCGGGAATCCACCTTGATCCTGATCTTCTACGCTTGGCGCCAGTCATAAAAGGCGCTGGATTCCGGCTTTCGCCGGAATGACGAGCTTGAAAAAACGGAACTACCGCTCCGAATGCCCCGACTCGTAATAGTCGCCGCGCGCAAACAATCCCGGCTTGATCAGATCGATGAATGCGCGTGCGTGCGTGCTGAGGTACTTGCCCTTGCGCACGACGACGCCGTAGCTGCGCTGCGGGAAATAGCGACGCATATTGCGCACGGCGAGGCGCGCCTTGTCGTCGTCGGTCAGGCAGATGCCGGTGACGATCGAGATGCCCAGGCCCATGGCGACGTATTGCTTGATGACTTCCCAGCCGCCGACCTCGATCGCCACGCGATACGGCACGCGGCGCTGCTGGAAGACCAGGTCGACGAGGCGATACGTCGTCAACCGTTGCGGCGGCAGGATCAATCCGTAAGGCGACAGTTCCTCGAGCGCGATGTCGGGCTTGGCCGCGAGCGGATGATCGAGCGGCATGATCAGCATCGGGTCGAACCAGTGCACCGGCTCGTAGGAAAGATCGTGCGGCACGTCGAGCATCGAGCCGACGGCGAAGTCGACTTGGTCGGAGCGCAGCAGCGCGAGGCCATCCTTGCCGGTGACGTTCGACAGCTGCAGGCGCACGTCCGCGAACCGCTCGCGGTAGTCGCGCACGAGCGGCGGCAACAGGTACTGGATCGTCGAGGCGCCGGCGGCGATGTTGACCTCGCCCTGATCCATGCCCTGGCGTTGCGGAGCGGAAATGCTGGTCGAGGCTCTCGACGCCTTCGACCAGCGGCCGCGCCAGGTCGTAGAGCATCTGCCCTTCCGACGTCAGCGCCAGTCGCGGGCGGGTGCGTTGGAGCAGGTGCGCGCCGAGTTCCTTTTCCAGCGCGGACAATTGCAGGCTGACCGAGGACGGCGACAGGAACAGCGCTTCGGCAGCGCGCGCGATCGATCCGAACTTGACCGCATAGCAGAACGCGCGCAGCTGCTTTAGGCGGTTGCCCTTGTAATAGAAGCGCGCCGGTTCCCCACTGCTGCGGCGCTTTTGCAGCGGCTTGGCGCGGCCTCTGCGCTTGCCGGGCTCCGCGGGATGTTTCATTTTCATTAAGGGGACAATTGGTCAAATTTACTGTTCTAAGTCAAATACTTACCATAGTATTTAACTTTGTCAAAGTATTCGATTAAAACATTCGATTTGTCAAACTGTTTGCGAGAGGCGTAGTGTGCTGCTACGCAACAAAGTTGTTGCAGGTTTGCCATCCGGTTTGAGGTGCAGGGCATGCAGGGGTATATGTCGATGGAGATCGAAACCACGCAGGAGAGCCGGCACGCATTGACGATCGATGCGGCCGAAGCGGTGCGTGGCGGCGGTGCGGCTACGCGCGCCGAATTTCTTCTGCGGATCGACTCCTGCGTTCGCCATCTGGCCGCCCTGCTCGCCGGGTTGGAATCGACTGCCGGCGAATCGTCGACCGCGGAACGTGCGCGCATTCAACTGTGGCACTGGCTGCACGGCGGCAACGCCTTCCTAGACGAGGGCACGCCCATCGACTTCGCGTTGTTTGACGCCGCCATCCAGACCGTCGGTGAACGACTGCCGCGGCGCGGTCTGCCGGGTCAGGAAAATGTGCTTCGGGCAGCATGCCTTCTTGCTGAACTCACGCACGCGCGTTTGCTCGCCGAGCCGGCACTTGTAACTGCGCTCGCGCAAAAGCCTTAGGGACGTCAACGCAAAGCGTCCGGCGCTCGATCATTTCTCACCATCGCTGTTACCTTTCAAGGATCACCATGAAGACCACGCTTCCCACCGCCGAGCAGATCCGTTTCGACTGGCAGAACAATCCGCGCTGGAAGGGCATCACGCGGCCGTATCAGGCCGCCGATGTCGTACGTCTGCGCGGCACCGTGCCGATCGAGCATTCGCTCGCGCGCCATGGCGCGGAAAAGCTATGGGGCTACCTGCATAAAGAAACATTCGTCAATGCCCTTGGGGCACTGACCGGCAACCAGGCGATGCAGCAGGTCAAGGCCGGACTCAAGGCGATCTATCTGTCCGGCTGGCAGGTCGCGGCCGACGCGAACGTCGCCGGCGAGATGTATCCCGACCAGTCGCTGTATCCGGCCAATTCGGTGCCGCTCGTCGTCAAGCGCATCAACAACACGCTGCTGCGCGCCGACCAGCTCAATCACGCCGACGGCAACGACAGCGTCGACTACCTGCAGCCGATCGTTGCCGATGCCGAAGCCGGATTCGGCGGCGTGCTCAACGCGTTCGAGCTCATGAAGGCGATGATCGAGGCCGGCGCGGCCGGTGTGCACTTCGAGGACCAGCTCGCTAGCGTGAAGAAGTGCGGCCACATGGGCGGCAAGGTGCTCGTGCCGACACGCGAGGCAATCGACAAACTCGTCGCCGCGCGACTGGCCGCCGATGTCTGCGGCGTGCCGACCCTGATCGTCGCGCGCACCGATGCGGAGGCCGCCGACCTGCTGACCTCCGACATCGATCCGAACGACCGGCCGTTCATGACCGGCGAGCGCACGGTCGAGGGTTTCTACAAGACGCGCCATGGCCTCGACCAGGCGATCTCGCGCGGCATCGCCTATGCGCCGTACGCCGATCTGGTCTGGTGCGAAACCGGCAAGCCGGACCTGGCATTCGCGCGCAAGTTCGCCGAAGCGGTGCGCGCGAAGTATCCGGACAAGATGCTCGCCTACAACTGCTCGCCGAGCTTCAACTGGAAGAAGAATCTCGACGACGCGACGATCGCGAAATTCCAGAAGGAAATCGCCAGCTACGGCTACAAGTTCCAGTTCATCACGCTGGCCGGATTCCACGCGCTGAATTACTCGATGTTCAATCTTGCCCACGGCTACGCGCGCCGCCAGATGAGCGCGTTCGTCGAATTGCAGGAAGCCGAGTTCGCCGCCGCCGACCAGGGTTTCACCGCGGTCAAGCACCAGCACGAGGTCGGCACCGGCTATTTCGACGCGGTCACGCAGACGATCCAGGGAAATCAGTCATCGACCGTTGCGCTGAAGGGCTCGACCGAGGAGGAGCAGTTTCAGGGTGACGATCACGGCAAGGCGGCAGCTTGAGCCGGTAGCCGGTCGCCGCAAAGAACAGACGGCGTGCCTTCCCTTCTCCCGCTGGCGGGAGAAGGTGCCGAAGGCGGATGAGGGTGGCGTTCGGGACTACGCGGCGATTCTGATGTGCCACCCTCACCCGGCGCGCTACCCGCGCCGACCTCTCCCGCCAGCGGGAGAGGTGTCCTTTTCTTACGCCAGCCGCAAAGGCAACTGCCGCAGCCGCTTTCCAGTCGCCGCAAACACGGCATTCGCAACCGCCGGCGCGATCGGTGGTGTGCCCGGCTCGCCGCAGCCGCCCATCTTGTCCGTGCTCGGCACGATGTACACCTCGACCTTCGGCATCTCGTTCAGGCGCAGCACCGGGTAGTTGTTGAAGTTGCTCTGCTCGATGCGACCGTCCTTGAGCGTCAGCTCCGAATGCAGCGCTGCGGAGAGACCGTAGACGATGCCCGACTGCATCTGCGCTTCGACCGTCAGCGGATTGACGACCGGCCCGCAATCGATCGCGCAGACGACGCGATGCACCTTGATGGCGCCGCCCTCGACCGATACTTCGGCGAACTGGGCAACGTAGCTGCCGAATGAAGCGTGCACGGCCATCCCGGCCGCGTGACCTTTGGGCAACGCTTTGCCCCAGCCGAACTTTTCCGCAGCCAGGTCGAGTGCCAGCCGTTCTCGTGCATCCTTCGGCAGCAACTCGCGGCGATAGGCAAGCGGATCCTGTTTCGCCGCGCTTGCCAGCTCATCGATGAAACTTTCCACGACGAACGCCGTGTGCGAGTGCCCGACCGAGCGCCACCACAACACCGAGACCGGACTTTTCGGCGAATGCAGGTCGACGCGATGCGCCGCAATCGCCGCGAGATAGGGCGAGTCGGAAGCGCCTTCGACCGACGTCTGGTCGACGCCGTCCTTGACCATCATCGCCTCCATCATCGTGCCGGCCATGATCGACTGGCCGACGATCGTGTGCGCCCAGGCTGCCGGCTTGCCGTCGTTGCCGAGCGTCGCGCGCAGTCGCGACAGCCACATCGGCCGGTAGTAGCCGCCGTGGATGTCGTCCTCGCGCGTCCATACGACCTTGACCGTCTTGCCGGACGCCTTGGCGACCTGCACGGCCTCGGCGACGAAGTCCGACGTCGGCGTCGCGCGCCGGCCGAAGCCGCCGCCGAGAAACGTCGTATGGATGCGAACCTGCTCGGGCTTCAGGCCGAGGATCGCCGCGGCTGTTTTCTGGTCGACGGTCTGGAACTGCGTACCGGTGTAGATATCGCAACCATCCTTGCCTATTTCGACGGTGCAGTTCAGCGGTTCCATAGGCGCGTGCGCGAGGAACGGCAGGTCGTACTCGGCTTCGATGACCTGCGCGCCTTCGAGCGCCGCTTCGACATTGCCGGCGCTCTTGGCGATCGCGCCGGTCTTCTGCGCCAGCTGGTGGTACTCGTCGCGCAATCCGGCCGTCGACAATGTCGCGCCGGCACCGAGATCCCAGTCGATAGCCAATGCGTCGCGGCCCTGCTTTGCCGCCCAGAAATGCTTGCCGAGCACGGCCACGCCGGCCGGCACCTGCACCACGTCGACGACGCCAGCCACGGCCTTGGCCTTGGTTGCATCGAACGACTTGACCTTCGCGCCGAACACCGTCGGACGCGCGATCACCGCAATCAGCATGTTCGGCCGTTTCACATCGATGCCGTACTCGGCCGTGCCGCTCACCTTTGCCTTGCTGTCGAGGCGTTTGACCGGCTTGCCGATCAAGACAAAATCCTTCGCATCCTTCTGCTTGACCTCGTCAGGGATCGGCAGCTTGGCCGCGACCTCGGCGAGTTCGCCGTAGCTGGCCTTGTGCGCGCCGCTGGTCACGTAACCTTTTTCGGTGCGGCAATCGACCGCCAGCACGTTCCACTTCTGCGCGGCGGCGGCGATCAGCAGCGCACGCGCGGTCGCGCCGGCCTGGCGCAATTGCCCGAACGATTCCCAGGTGCTCGTCGACCCGCCGGTGCCCTGCATGCCGAATGCCATGTTGGCGTAGACCATGTCGGCTGGCGCATGCTCGACGCGGACATGACTCCAGTCGCAATCGAGCTCCTCGGCCAACACCATCGGCAGCGAAGTCCACACGCCCTGGCCCATTTCCGAATGCTTCAGCAGGATCGTCACGCTGTTGTCCGGCGCAATGCGCACGAATGCGTTCGGCGGGACCGGTGCGGGCGGCTTGGTCTGCTGCGCAAATGCGCGACGCAGGCCCACGGGCATGCAGAAGGCGACGACGAGGCCTGCGGACAGCGTTGCGCTCGCCTTCAGAAAGGCTCGGCGCTGCAAGCCCTCCCCTTCAAGGGGAGGGTTGGGTGGGGATGGTGTTGCACCAGGAATTCCCGCATCGAGAAAACGATCACGCAGCATGGCTCTTCTCCTTCGCCGGCGCGCTCGCGATCAATTCGGAGGCGCGATGCACGGCCGTGCGGATGCGCTGATAAGTGCCGCAGCGGCAGATGTTGCCGGCCATTGCGGTGTCGATGTCGGCGTCGGTGGGCTTGGGCTTCTGCGCGAGCAGCGCCGCCGCCGCCATGATCTGGCCGGACTGGCAGTAACCGCACTGAACGACGTCGGCTTCGATCCAGGCGCGCTGCACCGGATGCGTGACGTCGGCCGACAGCCCCTCGATCGTCGTGATCTTCTTGCCGGCGAGCGCGACCGCCGGTGTGATGCACGAGCGAATCGCAGCGCCATCGACTTGCACGGTACAAGCGCCGCACTGCGCCATGCCACAGCCGAACTTCGTGCCGGTCAGCCCGATCACGTCGCGCAAGACCCAGAGCAGCGGCATGTCTGCGGGGACATCGACGTCGTGCTGCTTGCCGTTGACTTCAAGTTTCATGACGCGACTCCTGACGGTAAGGGTCAAGCGCGTAGCGTACTCCGCGACAACTCGCCTCGCCATCGCATGAACGATTCTTCATGGTTCGACCCGGCCCAGATCCTCATCGCGATCGACATCGAGGGCGAGCGCCTCGTTGACGATCGCGACCACGTCCTCGCGGCGGCGCGCGAGCAACTGACGCGCACCCTGGTCGCCGGCATCGGCGGTCAACTCTGCAAACCAGGCGCGCGGCAGCAGCGCCGGTACGCCGAGCCGGCCGGCGTAGGAAGACGCTGCTGCGCCGCGAGGACGCTCGCGCCACGCCGTGACGAGTTGCTGCAGATGTGGCGCGTCGAGCGCCGGCTGATCGCACAGGACGATGAGCGCGCCGGCGCATGCGGACGGCAGCGCCGCGAGACCGGCGCGCAACGATGCACCCATGCCGAGCGACCAGTCGGCACAATCGGTCCGATGCACGGGAAGATCCGCGACGCTGGCGTACACGGGATCAGCGTCGGCGCCGACCACGAGGACGGCGGAATGTGGTTTCGTCGCCAGGCCCAGTCGCGTCGCGTGCCGCACCAGCGTTTCACCGTGCAGTCGCAACAGCTGCTTGGACTGGCCCAGGCGCCGCGAGGCGCCGGCTGCGAGCACGACGAGCCCGTGCATTGACGGCAGCTCAGCCACGCGGCAGGTTCGCGAAAAATCGCTGAAGTTCGGCGACGATCGCGAGTGCGATCGGCTCAGGTCCCGATCCGCCGAGATCGAGGCCGACCGGCGCATGCAGGCGTGGACGCAACCGGTCCGCGTCGGCGCCGAGTTCGGCCAGCAGCGCATCGCGCCGCGCCGGCGGACCGAGCAGGCCCACATAAGCGATATCACGTTGCGCGCAGAAGCGCAGATATTGCGCATCGATCGCGTAGTTGTGGCTCATTGCGATCGCTGCATCGACGCGTTCGCCGGCCAGCGCGACGATTGCAGCGGACGGCGCCAGCGCAAGGACGCAATCGGCGAGTTCGGCCGTAGCGAACGCCGACCAGCGTCCGCGATGCTCCACGACCGTGACGAACCAGCCGAAGTGACGCATGAAGTCGAGCAGCGGCGGCGTTTCCGGCCCGGCGCCGAGCAGCAACACGCGTGGTGGCGACGCAATCCGCAGTTCGGCGCGCGGACCAGCAACGGTCGTGGTCCGCGCTGCGCCGCCAGCATCCCACTGCCACTCGCGCTTTGCAGCAGCGGATTCCATTCCGCCGATCGCTGCTTCGCCGGCACCGATCGCTGCGCCTTCGAGTGCAAGCGTCAACGTCAGCGACGCGCCATCCTGCAAGGCCTGCCGCAATGCCTGCGCGAGCGGCGCGCCGCGCGGTTGCGGCAGCAGCAGCAGATGCACGCGGCCACGGCAACCGGTGCCGCTGCCAAACACAAGATCCTCGTCGCTGCGCGTATCGAAATCCACGAGCGCCGCGCGGCCGCTGGCGAACACTGCCTGGGCGCGCTGCACGAGTTCGGCTTCCAGACAGCCGCCGCTGATGACGCCGTGGTGCAGCGTCTCGCGGCCGAGCAGCACGAGCGCGCCGGACTTCTGGTAGGTCGAGCCCTCGGTCGCGACGACGATGCCGAGAACAGCGGCGTCACCGGCGGCATGCACGACGTCGAGCTTGTCGAGCAGGCCGCGCACGCCGCCGCGCGGCCGGGAGTCCGATACGGAGTTGATCACGTTCTGATTTTGCAGGGATCCAGACTCCGGCGCCAGTTGTACGGCGATTCGCGAAAGCGGTGACCGGATTGCGCACCACGTCGGCGCGAAACGCGACCGGATGCACGACAGATGGACTGCAATTGCGCGTCGAGCTGTCCGCGCGAACAGCGCCGGATATGGATTCTCTGAATCTCAGTTGGATCCGCGCACTCTCCATACTGCTATCGTCGCCGTTGCGCGCGCGAAACGCCGATACTGGATCGCTTCGGTCAGATGCGGCGTGCCGATGCGGTCGGCGCCGGCCAGGTCCGCGATCGTGCGCGCGACGCGCAGGATGCGATGGTAGGCCCGCGCCGAGAGGCCGAGACGGTCGAGCGAGCGTTCGAGCAGATTGCGGTCGCTCGCAACGAGTGTGCAGTCGCGCTGAACTTCGCGGTTGTTCAGGGCCGCGTTCGGTCTGCCGGCACGCTCGAGTTGCCGGCCGCGCGCGACGACGACGCGCGCCCGCACGATCGCGCTGGTTTCGCCGGCAGCGCCCTCGGCGCCGAGTTCGGCCAACGGCACGCGTGGAACTTCGACCTGAAGATCGATGCGGTCGAGCAGCGGACCGGATATGCGCGCGCGATAGCGGCGAATCGCGTCCGGCGCGCACGCGCACCGGCCCGACGGATCGCCGGCGTATCCGCATGGACACGGGTTCATTGCCGCGACGAGCTGGAATGCGGCCGGAAACTCGGCCTGGCGCGCCGCGCGCGAGATCGCGATGCGTCCGCTTTCGAGCGGCTCGCGCAGAACTTCGAGCACGTGCCGGTCGAATTCGGGGAGTTCGTCGAGGAACAGCACGCCGTGATGCGCCAGCGAGATCTCGCCCGGGCGCGGCACCGAGCCGCCGCCGACGAGCGCGACGGCCGACGCCGTGTGGTGGGGCGCGCGGAATTGGCGCATTTTCCACTTGTGGAAATCGATCCCGACAGCGGCGACCGAGCGCACGGCGGCCGACTCGAGCGCCTCGGCTTCGCTCAGCGGCGGCAGGATGCCCGGCAGGCGGCTGGCGAGCATGGTCTTGCCGGTGCCCGGCGGCCCGCTGAACAGGCATTTATGGCATATTACACCCCATGGATGACGCTTACTCCTATATTCGCTTTTCGAGCGCCCAACAGGCGCAGGGTGATAGCCAGCGTCGCCAGCAAGAACAGATAGATGCGTTCGTCAAAGATAATAATCTGATCCTGCGTGACAGCGATGCTTTCCGCGATTTAGGGGTCTCCGGCTTCCGGGGGAGCAATCTCAAGCAAGGCTTGGGGCGATTCATAGCTGAGGTTGATGCGAAGAAGGTAAAGCGCGGCTCGTATCTTATCGTCGAGTCTTTGGACCGACTGTCGCGGCAGAGGGTCTCGGAGTCGCTCCAGCTATTGATGTCACTCATCGAAAAGGGTATCCGCGTAGTTGCGCTAAACGATGCGGGAACAACTGTTCTAGACAAGGACGCCGACTTCGCCGCACTGGTGATCACGTTGGGCACAATGTTTCGTGCCCATGATGAATCTGCGAAGAAGTCCATGCGTGCAAGGGAAGTTTGGCGGCAGAAGAAACGGAACGCCCAATCCGTTCCAGTATCGATGAGGTGTCCCGAATGGCTAAAGTTTAATCCGGGGACTCAAAGATTTGAGCCAATCCCTGATCGCGTTCGAACAATAAAGAAGATTTTTGCGTTGGCCGACCAAGGTATTGGTCGCCATCGCATCGTAAGGCTTCTGAACCAGCAAGGAATCAAAAGCTTTCGTAACGAAGCAAACGGCTGGCAGGGATCGTCAATGTCAAAGCTGCTGAAGAATCGTGCTTTGATCGGCTACTACCAGCCGACTTCAAGAGAATACGACCCCGATACTGGAAAGGAACGTCGCGTCGTGGATGGCGACGAAGTACCCGGATACTATCCGCAAGTAATGGACATTGATCTTTTTCGTCGCGTAGTCAATAGAAGGCATACTCGCGAGACGCCTCTAGTTGGAAGGCAAGGTCCTGCCTTGAGCAATCTGTTTACTGGGATGATTTTTTGCGGATGGTGCGGTGCGCCGATGGCCATGTGCAACAAGGGACCTCCTCCCAAAGGCCGTCGGTATTTGGTTTGTTCCAAGGCCGTGCGTGGACAAGGCTGCGCATACCGGAGCTGGCAGTACGATCACATCGAGCCGTTGATTCTCTCAAAGCTTCGGGAAATCGACTTCAACCAGTTGCTTGGCTCAACAAGTATCGAGGAGGAACTTGTTTCGATACGCGACAGTAAGGGTCGAGTTCACGATGAACTAGAAACCAGCAAGCGAACCTTGGCCAACTTGGACGAATCGTTATCGACATATGAGGGCAAAATTCCAGCAGGCATGATGGATCGGTGGAACCGCGAAGAGGACAACGTGCTCGCGTTGACGCAAGAACTGGAGAAGTTGGCCACCATGGAGATTGATATAGCTAGTCGGCGGTTAGACCCACTTCATTTTAATGAGCAGCTATTGAAACTTTATGATGCGATGGACAATGCTGGCGAGGAGGAAAAGTATCTCCTCAGGGTACGCCTCCGCGATAGACTGAGCCTCGCAATTGCGCAGATTATCGTTCGCCCTCTGTCAGCAAAAGAGCAGCAAGCGGAACGTAGCCGGAAGTCTGCGCCGAATAGCGAAGAGGTTGACGCAATCGAAAGCGGCCCAGCGCCGAAAAGCAGAACTGTTACATTGAAGTTTCGGAATGGCGTAAAGCGTACCATCCTTGCAATTGGCGACGAGGATACCTTCGTCATGGACATCGGCACTCCCGCCCGTAACTCTGGCGACTAACCCAGACGGCCCATCGACAAAGGAAAGGTCAATTACGATTCTCTGCCATTCAACTTGCCGCCCGATGTAGGCAGAATGTGAGCTGCGAAATCTGCCCGCACCTGTCCTTGTCTCACCATTTGCGAAAGTCAGATGTGAAGCTACGGCTTGGGCACGTTTGGCCTGTGAAGCAGTGTCTACCCGGTGCGGCATTCGGAAGCCGCTGATCCCAGTCAAAAGGTATCCCATGACTCTCTTCCAACTCGTCAAGATTGCCCTAGATGAACTCTATATCGAAGCGAAGGACAGGCACGGCAAGAAAACTGACGCAGTGATCAAAGAGCGATTCGGTTATCTTACCAAGAGTTACGTGAAGCTGAATGCCAAAGGGCGTGCTCCGGTGGATTATAAAGACCCGGCCACTAGATTCGCTTATGTATACAAGTATGTCGCCGCTCACGGCGATTACGTCGTGCAGCTACTGCAAATCGCCGCTCAGCGTCTTGGAAAGAAGTTTCCCAGTGGCACTGTCCGCGTCACATGCGTCGGAGGAGGACCGGGGAGCGACATCATAGCTGTGCTCAAGTTTCTCAACGACAAGGCGGATGAGAACCTTAAGAAGGTTGTTTGCTATCTTTTGGATCGAGAGAAGGCGTGGGCCGATACGTGGACTGAAATCGATGAAAAGCTGGACTCGAAAATCGCACTCAACGCGAATTTTCAGCCGCTCGATGTCACTGATCCTACGTCATGGGAATCTCAGCGTAAATTTCTTGGGGCGGACATTTTTACGCTGAGTTACTTCGTTTCCGAAGTCTATGCTCTCGATGACAAGGGCGTCATTTCACAATTCTGGAAAACGTTGTTCGGCGAGGCAAAAAGTGGCGCTCTCTTTCTGTACGATGACAATGGTAACGATGTATTCAATGACTACTTCGACAAGCAGTGGAAAAAGTTCAAGATGAAGGTGCTTGCAGAAGACACAAATGTTCGCTGGACGCCCAGCACTTCGGAGCGTGCTTCCGAACTTAACGAATACAAGGCGAAGTTTGGCGAGGCTCCAAAACTTCAGGGATTCCTGAGCTATCGGATACTCCAGAAGCAGTAATGTCTGATTTATTCTCTAAGTTGAACCCACGAGAACACCTTTCAGTAGAAGATGCGTGTATAGAATTCATCTCCCGGTTGGAGCCTCCTCTAGCTGACGATATTCTGTTACGGGATTTAATTTCGATGACTCCGTGGAGGTCCGAATCTATAACGGTTTGGGGGAAGGTCCACAAGCAACCGAGGCTCATTGCTTGGTACGGTGATTCAGGTAGACGGTATTCTTATTCTGGGATCACACTCGAACCGAATCCGTGGACCGAGCTACTCAGCGGTGTTAGACGGCAGGTAGAGTCTTATGCGGGCGTGCCGTTCAACAGCGTGCTATTGAACTACTATCGTGATCAAAACGACAGTATGGGATTTCACAGTGACGACGAACCCGAACTTGGTTCGCAGCCCACAATAGCTTCTGTGAGCCTCGGCGCGTCGAGGACATTTATCCTCAAGCACAAGACGAAGCGCCACTTGAAGCCAGTTCGCATCAGCCTTCCCGGTGGTAGCTTGCTGGTCATGTCGGGCGACACACAGCAATTCTGGAAACACGGCATCGAAAAGGAATCGCAGCCCTGTGGGCCTCGCGTGAATCTCACGTTCAGGCGCATCTTTGGCACTGGAGATGGACAATTGCCATCCCGTCTAACTTGATAGAAGGGGCGACGGCGACTGCCCTTACGAGTTAGGTTTCAGCCATCACCCAAGAAGTGAGACACCCACTCACGGATGCGACCGAAGGCGAGCAGGTAAAATGTAAAGATGATTGTCAGCAGTGCCGTACCGATGTCGGGCGGAATGCCTGTCAGCTTTAGTGCCCAAGTTGCTAGCCGGAAAATACCGTAAGCGCCGGTAATCCATATGATGAAAGTGAGCATGAAACGGGAACTCGAAGCTCGTTCATGTCGAACTGCTTGCGTGTACTCACCATAAACTTGCTCATCGAGGGAGAGTGCAGCCTCAAGGGCTTGCATGTAGCTTTTGCGATATCCGCGAATCGCGATCAGCGCAGTTGGGTCAAGCACTCGCAGACCAAGAAACTTTCTACACCTCATTGCAATAAAAGAGAGTTGGATAGCCTTGTGCCGCATCATCGCCTTGGCATCACGGGCATTGGTCTTCCATTCAGATACCTCCCCTCTAGCACTCGCTCGTAGATATTCGGAAGAATCCTCCGAATTTGCTGCGGCCAGCTTTAGAACTTCTCCTGTTGCTCCTTCGGAAATGCTGTCGAACAGCATGTACTCGTAGACAGTCAAGGAATCCTTGTCCCTTCGAGCGTCAGTGGCACATAGCTCCTCGTACTTTGCCATGTAGACCCGTTCGATCTCGTCATATATCCGAACGTATTCTGGGATGACGTGTGATTTCTTGCCGGAGCCGACGCCAACGAACCCGTACTGTTCGTTCAATTTGGTGTGAAGTTCATCCCGCTTGTGGATGTAAGCCATCCTACGTTCAAACGTGCCTTCCCGGCGCTGGAAGCGGTCACTGGTGATCTCGGCGCGGATGTTTCGATGATCGAGAAGACCCATACGATTTGTCCCTGATCTGCTCATGGCCTGAGGGCCAGCCTAACAATTCGTATACCTTCCTGATAGTCGCCGAAAGAACTATCCGAAGCCTTGTTCAACTAGCTCGAAGCAAGGCCGCCCAATTGGGTGGGTTGCGCACAGCGGCAATTCGCTGACAAACACATCTCGCTAAGACCATCATCTGTGTGTGTTTCGCTATACTCCCGGTACAGTTGCTGGTTTCAACTCAGGCATGGAATGCCTTCAACGTAGGTTGCTTACCTCCATGCCCAATATCGCCCACCTCCTGAAGGCTGAAATTTCACGAATCAGCCGAAGAGAAATTCGAACTCAGGTGCAGCCGCTGCGTAAGGCTTCCGCAGCTTATCGACGTGAGATCGCCGCCCTCAAGCGTGAGGTTCGGGGCCTTAGGCGACAAACCAGCCTGCTTTCCAAACAGGCTGCCAAGCCGGTCAATGTCGCTGGGGCCGATGACTCGACGCCGCCCATGCGGTTTGTGGCCAAGGGTCTGCGCTCGCTACGTGCTCGGCTTGGTCTGTCTGCTTCGCAGCTCGCCCGCCTGATGGGAGTAAGCGAACAGTCGATCTACAACTGGGAGTCAAAGAAGACCACCCCGCGCAAAGAGCAATTGGCGGCCCTTGCGACAATCCGCTCTCTAGGCAAGCGAGAAGCCCAAGAGCGTCTCGAATCTATGCGAAAGCGTAAGCGCACATAAAGTGGATGATGCGGACTGCTTAAACGTGCTTACACCTCCGAGAATTCGATGGCGAAATTGCTCCTGCTCTGCTTGCCTCGAAAAATCTTCATATTGGGGAGGTGCTGTTGCACCGCACTCACGACGGTATCGACCTCAGTATGCTCCATCCTGCACCCCAAAAAAATGGCATCGAAAACCCTTTGGTCTTCACGATGAAAGCTGTAGCCGTCCCCGAACGGCTCATGCGGCATGAGTGCCTCATGAACTCTCCACTCCTTCTCGTATGACCAATCCTCGTGCTTGGTGAATGCCATGCTCCAAAAAAGCGAGTCGAAAATGAAAGCTTTCTCGCCCGCAAGGTGACGAGCATACGCCTCCGCAGGGAAAGGGAGAAAATCGCGGGAATATGCAACCTTCCGCGCTGCCAGCAAGTGATTGTCTATGGCGTCGATGCATCGCAGCTTGAAAACAATGCCCTTGTGTTCATCGGCATAGTGGCTCCACATCACAACGTTGTCGTGCGTCTCGGAGACACAAAAGAGCCTGCTGTGTCCTAGCAGACTATGAGCTTGTGCCGTCAGTTTTTCGATGTGCGTTTCCAGCAGAGCATCTATGTCTTGAGCACCTTCGAGCGAGATGCGGACAAGTTCTGTTCGTGGTACGCGGTCCCTGATCTTGCGGAGATGCAGCAGCAATTGAATCGACAGTGAGTCTGGCTCACCTTCTGGGGCACTGTCGCTGAAGATCATTCGCTCTCGGGACTCGGCGAATGCGGAAGCGAAGGCGACGCGGTCGTTGATCTTGAACCCGACCTGATGGTCAAACGGGTCATTGAACTTGATCGGTGAACTCCAACGGAACGTCTTCGACTCGATGACCCGCATAGCGGTCTTAAACGATGCGTACTTGAAAAAGCATTCCTTGTCGTGAGTGCGCGATGACATAGCCGGATATGCGAACAGTATTCAAAGACCAATGCCGTTTTTCATAAATCCGACGAAACTGATGAGTTCGCCGGAAAATTGACAGGCCGCGATTACCCCGGACTTTGATAGCCCGCCATCGACTAGGTCAAACTTCATATTCTCAATGTCCTTCACTTGCA
Organism: uncultured Gammaproteobacteria bacterium; assembly: GCA_963766595.1. GTDB lineage: Bacteria > Pseudomonadota > Gammaproteobacteria > Xanthomonadales > Rhodanobacteraceae > Rudaea. The sequence continues at coordinate 528,328 of CAVYAZ010000016.1, read as the reverse complement.
CAATTGCGCCACGGTTTTCGGCGCTGAACGTTCCTAACTGTGACAGTTGCTCCAGTGCGACATTTCTCTCTCGTTCGTCTGGCGCTTCTTGACTCCATAAAATCCCGGCGTGCATGGAGACAAGGGTTGAGACAAACCGGTCAAACGAACTCGACTCCGTGACATCGACATGGTTTTCAAAAAAGCGCAACAAGTGATCGATACAGCAACCAAGCTTGACTAACGGCGGCACGGTGTATGCAGCTCCACAACCTGTGGCCCCGTCGTGACTTTCGAAGGATGATAATGCGATCTCGCGACCGCAAGTTGGGCATCGCGTTAGCACGGTAGCGTCTCTCTTTTTTCTGACTATTTGTTTCAAGCGCCCTTGTCAGCGTGTCTAACTCTGGTCGCCTCGCTACGTCGCTTTCATACTGCGCAACAAATTCTTCCAATCCGGGAACAACGGGAACTATCCCCTTGCCTAGTGCGCGTGATATTAGCAAGAGGTCGCTAACGTCAAGCTTGTCCGATGATAGCGCCAAAGATTTGACAAGCTCGTGCTCTGTGCTCGGAAGCCACTGGCAATACGGGCAGGGAGACGTGATGAAGTTGATCAATTTTCCACACTTCTGACATGAGTAGATCATCATGTTGTCGGTATTAGCTGTCGTTTTGGCATTGATGGTGTACAGCAGCCTCTCGACCCGCACGAAGACCTCCCCCTCTGGCGTCGCTACAAACTCCTTTGAGAGCAAATGATAGGTCTCTTGTTCCTTGAGGCTCACAAGTATTTGCCTCGCTTCGACAACACTGCCGGTCTTGTTTAGGACAACGGCAAGGTTGTAACTATTGAGAATATAGGCTGCCCAACCGTGAGCACCACCGGCACGTTCTCTTTCGAGTGCTTGGCGGAGAGCTGCTTCGCATTGATGTAATAATTTTTGCGAGTCGGCATGCCTGCCTAGAAGCCTCAAAGAATCCGCCTCGGCGATTGCCTTCGTAATTTCTTCACCAGTCATCTGCGGAGCTGCGGTGTCGGGGCTTACCGGCTGGTGTTTCTTTCGCTTAAACCATGAAAGCATTCAAGGCTCCGTTTGGACTACAAGACCGCCGCGGCACGACCAACGGTCTGCGGCCGTCGTTTCGGGTTCGGGTTCAAGCACGCTTCGCAAAACATTGCGAGTTTGCGCGGAAATCCTTCTAGCATGTTCTTGGCCCTCTCGAAGTAGCGGCCCAACAAGATGTCTTCCACAAGCTGGTCCTCGGTCGTGAAGGGCAATCCACCTGTTAGCATCTCAAGCGTCAGCATCCCAACAGAGTAGATATCTGCCGTTGGGGCGAGTGACCATGCCTTAGTCAGGCGCTCTGGTGCCATATACGGTAAGGTTCCCGCACCGAATTCTGTGAGTTTTCTACTCGCGCCGGGCATGAACCAAGCAGTTTCATTAGAACTGGCTATTCGCGAAATGCCCCAATCGGCTACTTCAACATGAAGCGGTTCCATTGAGCGGACCAAAACATTGGCAGGCTTAATGTCTAGGTGCGCGAGCGAATGCCTATCTGCTGCGTATTCGATTGCGGCGAGCACTTGCAATATGACCTGCGTGGTGACCGCAACGCTCATGGTTCCATGCCGGCCCAAGAGATCGCCCAGCGACCCTATCCGCCACGGCATGAGGGCCGCTGTTTGAAAATTCAGCCTGCCGACTCGTAACAGGGGCAGAATGTGGTCGTGCTTGAGACTGATCCAGTGGTCTAGTTCGTTGAGAACGCCGGCCGGTTCCACCTCCGAGCTAAATGTTTTCACAGCCAATCGTAGAGGGTATACAGGTTCATCCTGTGCGTCGCATCTAGTTAGTAGCCACACCTGCCCCATGCCGCCATTGACGGTCTTCTGCACCTGATAGCGCACAGCATCGACGAATACTTCTGACACCCAAGCCTCCCTAGCTGGCGGCATGTTCAATCGCACAGATTCGACCCATCTTATCCTCGTATCGCAACCCGCAAGTGTTCTCCGAGCTGCTGTCCACGTTTCCAAAATGTATACATTCCGGAATGCTGCGCTGCGTCTATCTTAATCCGTACCAAAATGGTACTATATTAACTCCTTAGACGAATGGAGAAAATCATACCGATGGCCCGAATTGGTTACGCTCGCGTGTCCTGTAGCTCTCAAAGTTTAGAGGTACAGGGAGCTAAGCTTCTTGAAGCGGGTTGCACGAAAATCTTCAAAGAGAAGCGCAGCGGCAGGCAGACAGATGACCGCCCCGAACTGGCTCGGTGCTTAGAATTCTTGCGTGAAGGAGACCAGATGGTCGCCACGCGACTTGATCGCGTTGGGCGCAGCAGCGGTCACCTGATGCGGGTCGTTGAACTACTGGAAAAGAAGGGCGTAACACTTCGCTTCATCGATCAGCCTTTCCAGACTGATACAGCCACAGGGCGTGTACTCGTTGGCGTGCTTTCGGTTTTCAGTTCGTTCGAGTTTGAAATCCGCCGGGAACGTCAGCTTGATGGTATCCGGAAGGCCAAGCAGAACGGAATTCGGTTCGGGAGAAAACCGCTCTTCACGGACGAGCAGCGGGAACGGATTCGGGTTCTGCGGGAGGTCGAGAATTATACCGTCCCAGCCCTTGCGACTCGGTTTGGGTGCGGCGTCGCTTCGATCTACCGCGCACTTGCCCGCGACGAGCAGGTTGCAGTCGCTGCATGATAGGCAACCCTTGGATGACAGGCCGGGACCGCACTACAGCCCCGCACAATGCGTTCTAGCGGCATCCCGCCGCGACCCATAACCCGGAGACCAAATGTTCAGAGTTGAATATAAATCGAGCAATGCGGCGCAAGCGCTAAGCGTGCTCGGATCATATGGCAGTTTCAATTCCGCCCTCGCCGCCGCCGAGCGTATCGCTGACCGCTACTTCATGGTCCGCGTCGTTGATCCTGATGGCTCCGTCGTCTGGTCGGCCTGAGTTATTTTGAAAACGGGAAGGCGTCTTGGTGCTTGAAGAGAATACCGGTTCTGTCGTTTAGTGCGTCCACAGGCCGCGTCTTAGCGCAGCCGGGCGGTATACATTCACCTACGGGCACTATGCGCAGCTCTCCATCCTTTTCGATGACAAACATCGGTGCGGTGAACTGGTCTTTGAGCATGAAACCGAACCAACGTTCTCCCGTGGTCCACGTCTTCTGGCTTATCGGTTCCAATGTACCGCTTTCTTCAACCTTGCCCCAATCGCTCGCAATCTTAAATTCTCGCTGGATGGCGATGTCACCTTTCGGGCTGATCGTCATTCGAAACCACATGCCATTTCCCTGATCCACCGATGTCCAGACTCCCGTGGCGAACCTCGCAACTTCTGATTTAGCAATTTCCAGATCAGATGCGGAATATATTCCCGCCGCTAGTTGCCGGTCCGTCCCCTTCGCTGGTTCGTTAACATTCTTTCCAACGCCGACAGCCTTTGCCAATGGAATAGGCGCGGACGTAGCTTGCTTGGGCAAACCCGCCGACTCGTTTCCGGGCGGCCTGTCGAGGTAAACCAACACCACAAAGTAGATCATGATGCCAGCGAACAAGACAGCCGAGAGAACCCAATACTGGCGCTGTGATGGCTGCGACATGCGACCCCGTTTTGCATCTGGAAGCGGCAGTTCAAGTATGCGGTCGATTGGGCCTTAGCGGCAATAAAATAGTAGCCCGGTGTCGGCGCTTGCTTTCTGCTTCCCTTGTATCGGGCGCATGTGGCCAAGACATCCGGGCGGCACCACTATCCCGAATTCGGCCCTCGTCCGCTATGGCAAATTGCCGTGTGCTGGCGTAGGAATTCTCTTACACGCTCAGTGACTCGGGACGGAGGTAAAATGCATCCGTAGGAGAAATGATGCCCCTGTTCCCGCAGCCACGATGCATACGACGCCACAATGCACAAAGACTTCGAACTCTTCGAGAACACGACGGACCTACTCGAACTCTGGTTCCATGAGCTAGCATCCAGCGTGCCGCAACCAACGAAGGTCCCATTCCGGGATTCGTATGTCTATCGGTATACGGAGCAGACGCCGCAGCAAGCCATAGTTCAGAAGTTGGCTCGACTCATCAGCACCCTGCGGGCATCCCACATCCTTCTGCTCCGAGGATATGTGCAGGAACAAGGCACTCTACAACGAATAATGGGGGACCTCGAAGAGGATATCCTCTTTCTGGCACTCGGCTTGATGAGGGAGTGGACTGATCGACATACGCAGTTCTTGGCAGATTTCTACCAAGAGGAGTTTGACGATCAACAAAATCCCTCAAACTCGACTCAAAAGCGCGGGATGATTCCCCGCGACAAGATACGTGCCTTCAATGCTCGTCTCATGGATGCCGGAGACCCGAGTAACATTACGAAAGCCACCCGATCCATCAACAAGACCTATTCTGGCTTCGTACATGCCGCATCGCCTCAAATCATGGATATGTACGGGGGCAATCCCCCGGTCTTTCACTTGAAGGGAATGCTAGGTACGTATCGTGCGACTGAGCATCTACATGACATCTGGAACTATTACTATCGAGCCATCGGCACGTTCGGTATTGCGGCGCACGCTCTCGGCAAGGTTGAAATAGGGAATGCAGCCGTCGCGTACGAGGCAAAATTCCAAAGCCAATCAGGCAGGACTAGCTAATTGTATTGCGACCACCAGATAAGGCGAACGAGTCGAAGCTGATAGGTCCGTTTTGATTATTATGTGTGCCCGTTGTACTGCGATGGTACGTCGCTTTCGTAGACAAAGCGGCCCCGATCAATGTTTGGCCTGAAGGCGTCAAAGTCTTCGACCACCCATCGAATGCAGAACCGATGCTCATGCGGTTCGCCAAAGACATCGTCGTACTTGACGATGCCATACAGCCAAAGCACAAGTTCTTCGTTGATTATCCGTTTTATGTCGTCATCCATGATGACCTGAGATAACGGTGCGCCTTCGTATCGAAATTTCCCGTCGCCAATTGGCATTCGTTCGCAACCGGCAAGCTTCCCGTAATCGGGAACCAACGGCCAGCTATCCTGTTTCTTCCGGCAGACGAAGACGTACTTTTGTTCAGTAACGAATGCTGGACTGCTGCCGCGATTCTCGATCCGGAAGACGGCGTCAACGTTTTCACGCACATCCGAGCCGTCGGCATCCAATCCTCTGATCTTGGCCTCCTCCATGATGAGCCATGCTCTGTGTGAACTCTTCAAACTACTGGCAACCTTCATGGTTGCCTCGGTCGCACTCTGCATCTCCTTTACGGATTCCCGAAGTCTCTTGGCTTGGATGCCGAACACCAACGCCTGCACAACGAGAATCAAGCAGGTAAGGAGGCCGATAGCTATCGTTGCTTCTCCGATGATGATCGCCCATCGATCCGCTTCCACTCGTGCTCGCCGGTCATCGTCTGCCCGCTTGACGTCTTCGGGACTTTGCTGAGGATAGTTTTTTACAATGAGCGGCGCATTGTCGGTACCTCGGTCATCGTGCTTCGGTTCCGGAGATGCGTTGCTGGACTGCGGCTGGGCCGTATCGTGCTCCGACGGCGTTGTTGACGCCCCTAATGCTGCGCCGTTCGCCAGAAAAGCCATTCCCAGAACAATCGCCAGAACTCGCATATAAAAATCCCCTTGTCATCGGTTGCCGACGCCCTTCGCCTATGGCAACCCGTTGCGCATCGGCGCATTGAATCTTATTCCATGTTCAGTGATGCGGGACGAAAGTGAGGGGCATCCATAGCGGAATCATGCCACCGCTTCCTGCTGCGGCGATGCACACCGCGTCGCTACAGAATTCGTCAATTCGGGCAACAAACTGTTCTTGTACCTCTACCCAGTCATCATAAAATGCGATGACCGGGGAGTGGTGCTGCGCCGCCGCTCGCTTGATGGAGGCAGCCGTATAGCTGCCAATGGCCTTGAACAGAATGCGGCAAATGAGCACGTCCGAATTCGAGCCAGCGGCGGCTGGGCTGATGATGCAGTAGCCAGCAAACGAATCAGGTAGGTTCAAACCTCGAACAAAATCCGCAAGGGCCACCAGTGAACCGATTGGCTCCCCCACATCGGCAACTTGGACCACGATGACCGCGTAGACATTTGCGGCCTTGATTGCATTCCTGAGCGAATCTCTCTCCGCGTCTGGGGGTTGGGTGCCTGAAGGTGCTGCGTCGGCCCTGTAGGCCGTTCTAGGGGCATTCTCGCCCATCGTTCTGTGTGCTATCTCGATCAATTTCATTGTAACTCCTCGCATATCTAACCCGGCTCGATGGCCATGGCTTCCTTCCGTGAAAAAAACTGATGAATGTCTTGGGGAACAGCAGAGCGGCCCTTTACCCGAGTAGTCAGATGAAGTCGCCAGCCCTTTCGTTCACCGCAAAACATTGCAAAATAGATTCACGTTTGCACTTTTCCTTTACCGGAAAAGTTGAATCCATATTGCTTGGACAGCCTACCCTTACAATAAAATCTTAACGTCCACAGTTATCCTCGTTTTCTGATATTTATCATGTATATAACTATACAATGCCGTTGGCTACAATTATTGACTCTTCTTCTCGTTATAATTATCAATGGGGTTCATTCTTTTCATTTGTATAGTAATATAAATATATTAAATCAAGGTCGAAAGGGATCGGCCCTGAAATGTGTCTATCGACCTACGCACCCATTCACGGGCTGGCTCATCGCATGCCACCTCTAGCTATGCTGGCCTAATCCTTGACGGGACCCAGATGCGTATATTTGAGGACTAGACCGTCGAGGTTGATACGCCACTTCAGCACGTACTCAATGATGCGGCGGCGGTCTTCCGGATTGGAAATCTCCATGAACCACTTGTCTCCTGTCTTATCATGCACAAGGGGATCGCCACAGACGCCGCGTGCTACGTTGATCCATATCTCTCGCAGCAGCGTCTTACTCGCCTCCACATCCTCGCCCAGTCGAAAGAGGATGTGAAAGTGAGGTTCGTCCAAGGTTGTTCTCTCCAAGACCGGGATCATGATGATCTTTGCCTTGGACTTCCTTGGGTACATTGCTTTCATGTATCTGCTGATCAGTTTGCCCAGATATCTGTGGGCGACTTCGTCTGAGATGCGCTTTCTCAGTCGCTTTCTCGGTCGCGGCTTGTCGGCACGAACCGTCAGGGTGACCATACAGTCGTACTTGCCCTGATCCAGCCAATCCACCACTTCCGTTAACTCGTCTTTCTTCTGCTTCGGCATTAACAAAATCTCTCATTCGACTAGGTTGCGATCTAGTCATGTAGTATCTAGACACCCCCCGAACATTACGCTAATTCAATGGCGAAGCAGCCACGCGGCAACCCAAGGCTCGACGAGGTAAGGAATCGGGATACAACGGCAGCGACGGCTGCTCGGTCCAAGGCTGCCGAACAGCGGGCGAAAGACCTGTACTGGACTGTGGCGGATGCGTACGGCGAGGGATGCAAGACCTACGGCGAGATCGCCCGTTGGCTCAATAAGAAGGGCCAGAAAACCCCGCGTGGCAAGGCGTGGACACATGTCGCCGTGCGGCGTGTTCTAGACAAGCTTCGAAGGCTCAGGGAGCAGGGTTGGAAGCCAAACCCGTGATCAATTAGTTTCGGGGTGTAATGTGTTCACAATGTAAGCAGATGATGACAACCGGCCGCGGCGATCTCGAGCGCACGGCGCGCGTGCAACTGGCCGCGAACATCGGCGAGATCCGCTCCGTTGGTTTCTGGCGCGGTCGCCGCGGGCGCTTGGGCCGGCGGTAAATCGGTGACGCCGCGCAGAAACGCCAGGACGTCGAGCAGCGATCCGGCGCCGCGCACGTCGCCGGCGCTGACCAGAGCGGCTTCGGCGCCATTGTCACGCGGCACGATCAACGTGCGCCCGGCGGCAGCGGCCTTCAACGCCGCCGGCAGCACACCCGTCACCGCGCGCAATTCGCCGGACAACGCGAGTTCGCCGAGGAACTCGCAACGCGCCAGGCCATCTTTGGGAACCTGACCCGCCGCAGCGAGGATGCCCAGCGCAATCGGCAGATCGAAACGGCCGCCATCCTTCGGCAGGTCGGCCGGACCAAGGCTCACTGTCACGCGGCGCCCGGGATATTCGAGTTGCGCATTCTGGATCGCCACACGAACGCGGTCGCGCGCCTCCTTGACCGCGGTTTCCGGCAATCCGACGATCGAAGTCCCCGGCAATCCGCCCGACAGATGGACCTCGACCGTGACCGGGGGAGCCGCGACGCCATCCTGGGCACGGCTATGGACGATGGCGAGGGACATTGGGAGGGGCTAGGGACCAGGGGCCAGGGACTAGGGACTAGCGGGGGGCGAATGACTTGCGCGAAGGTGCATGCTGGTCCCTGGCCCCTAGCCCCTGGCCCACTGCTCTAACGCTGCCTCTCCTCGAGTTCGGCAATGCGCGCCTCGAGCGCCTCGACCATCTCGCGTGTGCGCATCAGGACACCGCGCTGCACGTCGAACTCCTCGCGTGTGACGAGATCGAGCCGGCGCAGGCCGCTGCGCAGAACGTCGCGGAAATTCGCCACGAGGTCGTCGCGCGCGGCGCGGGCGTCGGCAGGAACCAGTTCGGCCAGGCGTTTGGCGACATCATCGATGGCGGACAGGCTGATCATGATCGGTTCTTCCCGGGTTGCAGGGCCGTCGGTTCGCGACGGTGTACCGGGCAAGCTTAGTGCCGCGCGCCGACCGTTGCCATGGGAAATTCCCGCGCGCCCGCGTAGGAACTTTCCTACGAGCGCGGCGCCGCTGGGCTCGCCACGCTGCCATGCTGCCGGCTGTCGCCGGATGCCACGCCGTTCGCGCATTCGGTATAGTTGCCGCCGGACTGCGGCAACCGAGGTGCCCGATGAAAATGGTTATGGCGATTATCAAGCCGTTCAAGCTCGACGACGTGCGCGAGGCACTGGCCGAGGTCGGCGTGCAGGGCATCACCGTCACCGAGGTCAAGGGCTTCGGCCGGCAGAAAGGCCATACCGAGTTGTACCGCGGCGCCGAATACGTCGTCGATTTCCTGCCGAAGATCAAGCTCGAAGTCGCGGTCGCGAACTCGATGGTCGACCGCGTGACCGAAGCGATCATGCGCGCCGCCAACAGTGGCAAGATCGGCGACGGCAAGATCTTTGTCTACAGCCTGGATCAGGTCATCCGGATCCGCACGGGCGAGCTGGATGCGGATGCGTTGTGAGGAGCTGTTAGGGACCGGGGGCTAGGGAGCGCGCGAAGCCGTCTCGGCGTAAAAGCGGTGCCGGACGGTTTTGCCTGACCACTAGTTTTCAATTCCCTTTTTTGGCGATCTTCGGGTCCCTCCGCCGGCCACCTTTCCTGCCCGCGCGCCGCTGTCCCTAGTCCCTAGCCCCCAGTCTCTGGCCCCTAATTTTTCATTTAGACGTCCAAATTGCGCTTAGTTTTCAATTCCCTTTATTGGCGACCTTCGGATCCCTCTGCAGGTCACCTTTCCTGCCCCGCGCGCCGCTCTCCCTGGTCCCTGGCCCCTAGTCCCTGGCCCCCGCTTTTCATTTAGACGTCCAAATTGCTTTGACGCGTCGCAGCAAATGTGCTGTAGTCGGAAAGCGGAGACTGGAGTCTTCGCTTTACTGACATCCGCCGTGCGCTCAGGACCGATCGCACGCAGCGGTCAGCGCGGAAATCACCCCATGCAGCACAGCGGCACGCAGCAGGACGGCAGCCGGCGCCTCGACGACGCCGGGCTTTACGATCCGGCGTTCGAGCACGACAGTTGCGGCTTCGGCGTCATCGCCAATGTCGACGGCAAGGCCAGCGCATGGGTCGTCGACCAGGCCTTCATCACGCTCGCGCGCATGTCGCATCGCGGCGGCATCGGCGCTGACGGCATCACCGGCGACGGCTGCGGCATGCTGCTGTACCGGCCGACGGCGTGGCTGCGCGCCCTGGCCGTGGAAGCCGGCATCGCGCCGGCGCCGGTATTCGCCTCCGGACACGTCTTCCTCGATCCGAACGATGCGGCACGCGCGGCATCGGCGCAGTCCGAACTCGAACGCCAGCTCGTTGCGGCCGGTTTGCGCGTCGCGGGCTGGCGCGACGTGCCGGTCAACGGCTCCGCATGCGGCCCGCTCGGCGCGTCGGGCCAGCCGCGCATCTGCCAGATTTTCGTCGATGCACCGGCCGGCATGGACGAAGCCGTGTTCGAGCGCGCGCTGTTCCGCTCGCGCCGCCTCGCCGAGAAAGCGCGCGCCGACGACGACCGCTTCTACGTCGTCAGCCTGTCGGCGGCGACGTTCGTGGCCAAGGCGATGGTCGCGCCGGGCCGTCTGCGCGATGCGTTCGCGGATTTCTCCCATCCGGAACTGGTGGCCAGCGCCGCCGTGTTTCACCAGCGCTTCTCGACCAATACCTTGCCACGCTGGCGCCTCGCGCAGCCGTTCCGCATGCTCGCGCACAACGGCGAGATCAACACGATCAAGGGCAACCGCAACTGGGTCTGCGCGCGCGCCGGAAAGTATAAATCTCCACTCGTGGAATTGTCCGACCTGGCGCCGCTGGTCAGCCTCGACGGCTCGGATTCGCAAAGCCTGGACAACATGCTCGAGGTGCTCGTGGCCGGCGGCCTCGACGTGCTCGCGGCGATGCGCATCCTGATTCCGCCGGCCTGGGCTTCGCGCGAGGACATCGACGAGGATCTCGAGGCCTTCTACGAATACTATGCGCTGCACACCGAACCGTGGGACGGCCCGGCCGGCATCGTGCTGTGCGATGCGCGCTACGCCGCCTGCACGCTCGACCGCAACGGCCTGCGCCCTGCCCGCTGGGCAAGGTCCGACGACAACCATCTGATCGTGGCCTCGGAAGCCGGCCTGTGGGACCTGCCGCCCGAGCGCATCGTCGCCAAGGGCCGGCTCGGACCCGGCGAGATGATCGCGGTCGACCTCGTCGGGCATCGCGTGCTCGACAACGCCGCGATCGACGACGTCAACCGCGCGCGCGCGCCGTTCAAGAAGTGGCTGCGCGAGGGCGTCACCTACCTCGAATCGCATCTGATCGATCCGGGTCTCGCGGCCGAGCCGTTTACACCGGAGATGCTCGCGCGCTTCCAGAAACAGTTCGCGCTGACGCGCGAGGAACGCGATGTCGTGCTCAAGACGCTTGCACTCGACGAAGCCGAGGCGACCGGCTCGATGGGCGACGACACGCCGATCGCCGTGCTGTCGCGCCAGTCGCGGCCGCTGTACGAATATTTCCGCCAGGCGTTCGCCCAGGTCACGAATCCGCCGATCGATCCGTTGCGCGAGCGTCTGGTCATGTCGCTGACGACGCAGATCGGCCTCGAGCGCAACGTCTTCGATGCCTCGCCGGAGAATGCGAAGCAGGTCCTGCTGACGTCGCCGGTGCTGTCGCAGCGCAAGCTGCGCCAGATCATGGCGTTGCCGCACGTCGTCGAGAAACACCTGAAGCTGGACCTGTATTACGACGAACACATCGGCCTGAAAGCGGCGATCGAAAAACTCTGCGACGATGCCGAAGCGGCCGTGCGCGGCGGCGCGATCCTCGTGCTGCTGTCCGATCGCTACCCGGCGCCGGGATTGTTGCCGATCCATGCGCTGCTCGCAGTCGGCGCGGTGCACGCGCGCCTGACCGCGAAGCAGCTGCGTTGCGACTGCAATCTGGTCGTCGAGACCGGCAACGCGCGCGATCCGCATCATTTCGCCTGCCTCATCGGGTTCGGCGCGACCGCGGTTTATCCATATCTGTCGTACCAGACGCTGTTCGACATGAACCGGCGCGGCGAGCTCAAGGGCCGCGAAGGCGAGGCGCCGTCCGAGATCGGCCGCAGCTACCGGCGTGGCATCCGCAAGGGCCTGCTGAAGATCATCTCGAAGATGGGCATCTCGACGATCGCCGGCTATCGCGGCGCGCAACTGTTCGAGATCGTCGGTCTGCATCGCGAAATCGTCGACCTGTGCTTTCCCGGCACGCCGTCGCGCATCGGCGGCGCGGGATTCGACGAGATCCAGGCCGAATATCACGCGCAGCTCGTCGCCGCGCGCGACCCGAACTACGCGCTGCCGCCCGGCGGCCTGCTGCACGCGCTGCCGGACGGCGAATTCCACATGTATAACCCGGAAGTCATCGGTTCGCTGCAGGCGGCCGTGCGCACCGGCGATCAGGCGTTGTACCGGCGCTATGCCGACGCGGTCGACGGCCGCGCGCCGTCGGCGCTGCGTGATCTGCTTGCGGTCGAATCACCACTGGCGCCAGTAGCGATCGACGAGGTCGAGCCGATCGAGGCAATTCTCAAGCGCTTCGACTCGGCCGGCATGTCGCTCGGCGCGCTGTCGCCGGAAGCGCACGAATCGCTCGCGATCGCGATGAACCGGCTCGGCGCGCGCAGCAATTCCGGCGAAGGCGGCGAAGATCCGGCCCGTTACGGCACCGAGAAGACCTCGAAGATCAAGCAGGTCGCGTCGGGCCGCTTCGGCGTGACGCCGGCCTATCTGGTCAACGCCGAAGTGTTGCAGATCAAGATCGCGCAGGGCGCCAAGCCTGGCGAAGGCGGCCAGCTGCCGGGTCACAAGGTCAATGCGTTGATCGCGCGGTTGAGGTACGCCCGGCCGGGCATCGGTTTGATTTCGCCGCCGCCGCATCACGACATCTATTCGATCGAGGATCTGGCGCAATTGATCTACGACCTCAAGGAGGTCAACCCGACTGCGCTCGTTTCGGTCAAGCTCGTCGCCCATGCCGGCGTCGGCACGATCGCGGCCGGTGTCGCCAAGGCTGGCGCCGATCTGATCACGATTTCCGGCCACGACGGCGGCACCGGCGCGAGTCCGTTGACGTCGATCCGCTACGCCGGCGTGCCGTGGGAATTGGGCCTGAGCGAAACGCAGCAGGTTCTGGTACGCAATGGACTGCGCGAGCGCGTGATCGTGCAGACCGACGGCGGCCTGAAGACCGGCCTCGACGTGATCAAGGCCGCGCTGCTTGGCGCCGACTCGTTCGGCTTCGGCACCGCGCCGATGGTCGCGCTCGGCTGCAAGTACCTGCGCATCTGTCATCTGAACTCGTGCGCGACCGGCATCGCGACCCAGCACGACGTGCTGCGGCGCAAGCACTATGCCGGCATTCCGGAAATGGTCGAGAACTTCTTCCGCTTCGTCGCCGAGGATGTGCGCGCGCGGTTGGCGCAGCTCGGTGTGCGTAGTCTCGAAGAACTGGTTGGCCGTGTGGGATGGCTAAAGCAGCGTGAGGGTGTGACAGCGAAACAGCGGCGCGTCGATCTGTCGGCATTGCTGTTTGAACCCCTTTCGAAAGCACCTCGCCGCGCGAGTGCTCTCACCTCTCCCCTTGTGGGAGAGGTCGACGCGCGCAGCGCGGCGGGAGAGGGGGAGGCGCCGAAGGCGCCTGCTTCGCAGGCACCCACCCCTCTCCCCAACCCCTCTCCCACAAGGGGAGAGGGGCTTATGCCAGCCTCTGGTACGGAGGCGCTCGGCATTTGCGTAGCTCCGATTTCCGAGAGTGCGTTGGCCCTCCAGATCGCCGAAGCCACGCGCGATGCAGTCGAGAATTCCACAGGTGGAATCTTCCACTTTGCCATCGCGAACACCGACCGCACGATCGGCGCGCGCTTGTCGGGCGAGATTGCGCGCCGGCACGGCGATCAGGGCATGAATGCAAATCCGATCGAACTGCGCCTGAGCGGCTCGGCCGGGCAAAGCCTCGGCGCGTGGAATGCCGGTGGCCTGAACATCGTGCTCGACGGCGAGGCGAACGACGGCGTCGGCAAGGGCATGGCCGGCGGCCGCATCGTCGTGCATCCTCCCAAAGGTGCCGGTTACTCACCGCATGATGCCGTCATCGTCGGCAACACGTGTCTGTACGGTGCGACCGGCGGCGAAATGTACGCGGCCGGCCGCGCCGGCGAACGTTTCGGCGTGCGCAACTCCGGCGCGCTCGCCGTGGTCGAAGGTGTCGGCGACCATTGCTGCGAATACATGACCGGCGGCGTGATCGTCGTGCTTGGCCGTACCGGGGTGAACTTCGGCGCCGGCATGACCGGCGGCTTTGCCTATGTGCTCGATGAGAAACGCGAGTTCGTCGACCGCTACAACCATGAACTGGTGGACATCCACCGCATCTCGCTCGAAGGCATGGAAAACCATCTGCAACATTTGCGCGCGCTGCTGCGCAATCACATCGAGCACACCGGCAGCGTCTGGGCCGGCCGCCTGCTCGCCGATTTCCGCGATGCGCTGCACAAGTTCTGGCTGGTCAAGCCGAAGGCCGCGAGCCTCGAGGCTCTGACCGAGGAGCTGCGCCGTGCGGCATAACGCGCATTGCGCAGACACGACGATGGTCTTGGGCCAGGCACGAAACACCTGTCGTCATTCCCACGAAAGCGGGGTTTTCAACGGCGGAGCTGGTCATCCATTTTTCTGCGCGATTCAAGGAAGACGATCAAGATGGATCCCCGCTTTCGCGGGGATGACGTCTTGTAGAGAAGTCCCTGAAAGGCTGGTCTGCTGAAAATGGCCGACAAAGAATTCCCGTTCCTGAAGTTCCATCGCCAGCTGCCGCGCGAGGTGCCGGTGCCGATCCGCGTGCTTGGTTATGGCGAGATCCACGGCGACTTCACCAATGGCGACAGCGCGGACCAGGCCTCGCGCTGCATCGATTGCGGCAATCCGTATTGCTCCTGGGGCTGCCCGCTGCACAATCGCATTCCCGAATGGCTCAAGCTCGTGCGCGACGGACGCATCATCGAAGCGGCCGAACTGATGTACGAAACCAATCCGCTTCCCGAGATCTGCGGCCGGATCTGTCCGCAGGACCGCCTGTGCGAAGGCGACTGCACGCTCGAGACCGGCTTCGACGCCGTGACGATCGGCGCGATCGAACGCTGGACGACCGACGAGGCGCTGCGCCGCGGCTGGCGGCCGACCGTGACCGCGGCGCCGACCGGCAAGCGTGTCGCCGTAATTGGTGCCGGTCCGGCCGGACTCGCCGTCGCCGATCGACTCGCGCTCGCCGGTGTCGCCGCGCACGTGTTCGACCGCTACGAGGAAATCGGTGGCCTGCTGACGTTCGGCATCCCGCCGTTCAAGCTCGACAAAGACATCGTGCGCAAGCGCCGCGAGGTGCTCGAAGGCCTCGGCGTGCAATTCCATCTCAACGTCGAAGTCGGCAAGGATGTTGCATTTTCCACTTTGTTGCAGGATTACGACGCTGTGTTCCTCGGCACCGGCGCCTACCGTTTCGTCGACGCCGGGCTACCGGGCCAGGACCTGCCGGGCGTGTTCCCGGCACTGCCGTTCCTGATCGCGAACGCGCGGCGGATTCTGGGTTCGTCCCCGGCGGCCCTGACCGACGCTGTGCAGGAACTGCCCAACGTTATCGGCAAGCGCATCGTCGTGCTTGGCGGCGGCGACACGGCGATGGACTGCGTGCGTACCTCGGTGCGCATGGATGCCGAAAGCGTCAGCTGCGTCTATCGGCGCGACGAGGCGAACATGCCCGGCTCCCGGCGCGAGGTGAAGTATGCGCGTGACGAGGGCGTGCAGTTCCTGTTCAACCGGCAGCCGCTCGAGATCGTCGGCAACGCCGAAGGCGTGACTGGCGTGCGCGTCGCGACGACGCGCCTCGTCGCCGACGCGCACGGCCGCGCGCGGCCCGAGATCGTGCCTGGCAGCGAGGAGGAAATTCCGGCCGACATCGTGATCCTTTCGTTCGGTTTCCTGGCGAGTCCCCCGGACTGGTGCGCCGAGTCGGGCATCGAACTCGAGTCGAACGGCCGCATCAGCAACAGCGGCGAAGGCCGTCTGCCGATGCAGACGAGCAATCCGAAGGTGTTCGCCGGCGGCGATACGGTGCGCGGCGCCGACCTGGTCGTACGCGCGGCGTTCGACGGGCGCGAAGCGGCGAAGTCGATACTGCGGCAGCTCGAGCTGGTTGCTGCGGATATAGCCGCCTAGAGTTTTTTGCTCGTCATCCCGGCGACCCTCAACAGCGGGACTACATGCCGGATGATTACCTGACGCAGCAGGCGTTTCCGTTTCGGGCGAAAGCGCAATCCGCGGATTCGTGAAGAAATTCGGTGTTCGGGTGAGCTGGTTGTCGATCGCGTCGAGCCGCAGTCTGCGGGCATCGCCCCTCCCGCCAGCGGGAGAGGGGGAAATGCTAGGCAGCTTCGCGCAGCAGATTCGATTTCGCGTCCTTCTCGAGACTCGCCAGCATCGGTAGATCGTCGAGGGCCACCGGATTGATCCCCTGCACTCGCGCAAGCATTTCGCCGGCCAGCGCGTGCAGCATCTGCGCGTTGTCGCGGATGCGCTGCTCGAGCGCGGCCTCGTCGAGGCGATCGGTCAGACCGCGGTTCAGTTCGCGGAACCACGGCAGGCGCTGCTGATCCATCATGCTCGCCGGATTGTCGCCGATCGCCGTGCCCGCGGCGCGGCGCAGCAACAGCTGCATCTCGCGATTGAGCACTTCGCAAGCCTGCAGCGGCGCGTTCAGGCGCAGGAACAGCGCGCTGTCGGTCAGGCGGCG
Source organism: uncultured Gammaproteobacteria bacterium (assembly GCA_963766595.1). Taxonomy (GTDB): domain Bacteria; phylum Pseudomonadota; class Gammaproteobacteria; order Xanthomonadales; family Rhodanobacteraceae; genus Rudaea. Next base: position 511,789 of record CAVYAZ010000016.1, on the reverse strand, counting down.
CTGGAAGAAGAACTGGCACAGCACGCCCCAGTAATAGGCGTAGTCCCAGATGACCTTGAGCGGCATCATCTGCGCGTGGCCGAACATCGGGTACTGGCCCTCGTACAGCGCGAGCGTGTTGCGGTAGAACGAAAAGTATAATTGTTCGTAGAACCGCGCCTCGCGGTTGATGCGCTCGCCGCGCAGATCGCGGCCGACTAGGTCGGTGATGTATGTGTTGCTGATCGCGATGAAGTCGCTGCCGGGCGAATAGAACGGATCGAGGAACAGCCCGGCATCGCCGGTCAGCGCCCAGCGTTGCGCCGAGAACACCTGCTTGCAGCCGTGCGAGAAGTGGCGCAGGAAGGCGAAATCCTGCAGCTTGTCGCGGCGCGTGTCGAGCTCGCGATGCAGCCGCGGCTGATGCTGCGCGAACCAGGCCATCGCCTTGTCGAAGCTGTTGATCGTCTCGAGCGGATGCAGTTGCGCATCGGCGACGATGCCGACCGAGTGCGATCCGGACGCGAGCGGAATCAGCCAGGCCCAGTAGCCCGGGCCGCACAGGTGATTGGTCGAGCGCCAGCGTTCGGCCGGATCGCAGCGCGTGCGCCACGACGCATCGTCGGACCAGTCGTCGATCGCGATGCGGTCGGCGATGCGGAACCAGATCGCGTTCGCGTCGTGGCCGTTCGCCTCGGCCAGATCGAGCTTGCGCTTGAGCAGGCCGGCGCGGCCGCTCGCATCGATGAGCCAGCGCGCGGTCGCGATGTGCTCGTCGCCGTCGCGCGTGTAACGCACGGCGTGATCGCCGCCATCGTCGGCGAGATCGATCGAACGCACGACGGCGCCATCGACGAAATCCGCGCCGAGCTCGGCGGCGCGCTTGGCCAGATAATTTTCGAAGATGCCGCGGTCGAGCTGATAAGCCGGCGTCGCGAGCACACGGCGGACGCCAAGCTCGGTCACGCTGTCGACCTCGCCGCACGCCGTCGTTGAAGAAGAAACGAAAGCCGAACTTGCGGATCTGGCATTCGTCGAGATGCTGCTTGAGACCCAGCACGGTGTCGAAATAGTGCGCGCCGATCTCGACCGTCGACTCGCCGATCTTGAACGCGGCCGTGGGCACCGGATGACGATTGCGTTCGATCACGCGCACCGTCGCCGCCGGCAACTCGCGGCGCAACTGGATCGCGAGCGACAGTCCGGCGAGGCCTCCGCCGAGAATCAGGATGTCGCTGCGATCTTTTTTCGCCATCGTTATCGTCAGGTTCTTGTCGGCAGTCAGTGTAGCGAGTCTGCCCGCTGGCAGTGAAATCCCGGTCCGTTCGCGCTGAGCGTAGCCTGCGCAGCAGGCGAAGTCGAAGCGTCGGCGTGCAGCGGGCCTTCGACTTCGACCCTTCGGGCTGGCCAAGAAGCCCGGGTACCGCGGAGGCCATGATGGCCGCGAGCGGCCGCCGGCAAGGCCACCGAGTGGCCTGATGGTAGAATTGCGCTCTTTTCCGTCGTTGCGATCCCGCCATGTCCGTCCCTGCCACCAAGCTCGACCTCGACTACAACCTCGAGCACAAGTACACACGCGAAGAAGGCCGCATTTACCTCTCGGGCGTGCAGGCGCTGGTGCGGCTGCCGCTGATGCAGCAGATGCGCGACCGCGCGGCCGGACTGAACACGGCCGGATTTATCTCGGGCTACCGCGGCTCGCCGCTCGGTGGGTTCGACCTGGAATTGTGGAAGGCGAAGAAACATCTCAAGGCGTCCGCGATCGAATTCCAGCCCGGGCTGAACGAAGACCTTGGCGCGACGATGGTCTGGGGCACGCAGCAGGCGAACCTGTTTCCCGGCGCGAAGTACGACGGCGTTTTTGCGATGTGGTACGGCAAGGGCCCCGGCGTCGACCGCTGCGGCGACGTCTTCAAGCATGGCAATGCGGCCGGCACGTCGAAGCGTGGCGGCGTTCTCGCGCTTGCGGCCGACGACCACGCTTGCCGCTCATCGACGCTGCCACATGGATCGGAACTCGAATTCGTCTCGGCGATGATGCCGATCCTGAATCCTGCCGGCGTGCAGGACATCCTCGACATGGGCCTGCTCGGCTGGGCGATGTCGCGTTTCACCGGACGCTGGGTCGGCTTCAAGACGATTGCCGAGACGGTCGAATCCTCGGCCAGCGTCTACGTCAATCCGCACCAGCTCGATATCGTTTTGCCGGAGGATTTTGAAATGCCGGCGGACGGCTTGAACATCCGCTGGCCCGATCCACCGCTGAACCAGGAAATGCGCCTGCATCGGTACGCGGTTCGCGCTGCATGCGCGTTCGCGCGCGCCAACGGCATCGACCGCGTCGTGATCGATTCACCGAAGGCGCGCCTCGGCATCGTCACGACCGGCAAGAGTTACCTCGATGTGCTGCAGGCGCTCGAATATCTCGGCATCGATGCAAAGGCCGCGGCCGATATCGGCATCCGCGTCTACAAGGTCGGCATGACCTGGCCGCTTGAACCGGCCGGCATCCGCGAGTTCGCGGTCGGACTCGACGACATCATCGTCGTCGAGGAAAAGCGCGCCTTCATCGAATTGCAGATGAAGGAGCACATGTACAACTGGCCGGAATTCGAGCAGGGCCGGCATGCGCGGCCGTCGATCGTCGGCAAGTACGACGAAGCCGGCAACTGGATCCTGCCGAGCACCGGCGAGCTGACGCCGGCGACGATCGCGATCGTGATCGCCAAGCGTCTCGCGCGTTTCTTCACCAGCGACGCGATCGAATCGCGCCTGCGCTGGATCGAGGACAAGGAACACGAGCTGACCTTGCCGCGCGCGAATTTCCCGCGCCCCGCGCATTACTGCGCCGGCTGCCCGCACAACACGTCGACCGCGGTGCCGGAAGGCTCGCGCGCGCTCGGCGGCATCGGCTGCCACTACATGGTCACGTGGATGGACCGGCGCACCGACACGTTCACGCAGATGGGTGGCGAGGGCGCCACCTGGTGCGGGCAGGCGCCGTTCACCGAGACCAAGCACGTATTCCAGAACCTCGGCGACGGCACGTATTTTCATTCCGGTTCGCTGGCGATCCGCCAGGCGATCGCGGCCAAGGTCAACATCACCTACAAGATCCTGTACAACGACGCGGTCGCGATGACCGGCGGTCAGCCGGTCGACGGCACGCTGACCGTGCCGGACATCGCGCACCAAGTGCGCAGCGAAGGCGTGCAGACGATCATCGTCATGTCCGACGACATCGAGAAGTGGTCGAACCGCGCGCTCTTTCCGGGTGGCATCGAGTTCGTCGACCGCGCCGAGATCGACGCCGTTCAAAAGCGCCTGCGCGAGGTCCCGGGCACTTCCGTCCTGATCTACGACCAGACCTGCGCGACCGAAAAGCGTCGCCGGCGCAAGCGCGGCAAGATCGAAGATCCGAAGAAGCGCGTGTTCATCAACTCGCTGGTCTGCGAAGGTTGCGGCGATTGCGGCGAAAAGTCGTTCTGCGTCGCCGTGCTGCCGAAGGAAACCGAATTCGGTCGCAAGCGCGAGATCGACCAGAGCAACTGCAACAAGGACTATTCCTGCGTCAATGGCTTCTGCCCGAGCTTCGTCACGATTCACGGCGGCGGTTTGAAGAAGCGCAAGGGCAGCGGCCAGGTGGATTTTTCCACATTGCCGCAACCGGACGTCGCCACCGACCTGTCGCAGCCGTGGAACATCCTGGTCACCGGCATCGGCGGCACCGGCGTCGTCACGATCGGCGCGCTGATCGGCATGGCCGCGCATCTGGAAGGCAAGGGCGCGACCGTGCTCGACCAGACCGGCCTGGCGCAGAAGGGCGGCGCCGTCACCTGCCATCTGCGCATCGCGAAAACGCCGGGCGACATCCACGCCGTGCGCATCGCCGCAGGCGAGGCCGATCTCGTGCTTGGCTGCGACATGGTCGTGGTCAACGATTACTGGGCGCTGTCGAAGATCCGCGCCGAACGCTCGCGCGTCGTGCTGAACAGCTACGAAGCGATGCCCGGCACGTTCACGACGAAGCCGGACCTGAATTTCCCGGCGCAGCAGATCCTCGCAGCCGTGAAGACGGCCCTCGACGGCCAGGAGCCCGACGTCGTCGAGGCGACGGGTCTGGCCACCGCGCTGCTCGGCGATTCGATCGCGAGCAACCTGTTCATGCTCGGCTACGCCTGGCAGAAAGGCTGGGTGCCGCTGACGCACGAGGCGCTGATGCGCGCAATCGAACTGAACGCCGCCGCGGTCGAAATGAACAAGACGGCGTTCAACTGGGGTCGGCTTGCCGCGCATGACATCGCTGCGGTGCGCGCCGCCGCTAAAGGCAAGATCGAAGCGCCAGCGGGAATTCCACTCGTGCTCGACGACAGCACGCTGAGCACGACGCTCGACCAGCGCATCGCCCGTCGCGTCGCATTCCTGACCGACTACCAGAATGCCGCGTATGCGCAAAAGTATAAATCGCTGGTCGACAAGGTGAGCGCCGGAGAGCAGGCGAAGACGCCGGGCACGACCGCGCTGACCGAAGCCGTCGCGCGCTACGCGTTCAAGTTGATGGCGTACAAGGACGAGTACGAAGTCGCGCGCCTGTACACGGGCGGCGATTTCGAGAAGCGGGTGCGCGACACGTTCGACGGCGACTTCAAGATCCATTTCCATCTCGCCCCGCCATTGCTCGCGCGGCGCGATTCCGAAGGCCACCTGCGCAAGGGCGAGTATGGCTCGTGGGTGTTCACTGCATTCAAGCTGGTGGCCAGACTCAAGGGACTGCGCGGGACGGCGTTCGACATCTTCGGCTATACCGCCGAGCGCAAGATGGAACGCGCGCTGATCGACGAGTACTTCGCGACGGTCGACGAGCTGCTCGGCAAGCTCGATCGCGACAACCATGCGCTCGCCGTCGAGATTGCGACGATTCCCGAGCACATCCGCGGCTATGGCCACATCAAGGATGCGCACTTGGCAAAGGCACGCGCGCGGTGGGACGAGTTGATGTCGCTGTGGCGGGCGCCGGCAGTCGAGAGAGCGGCGGCCTGATAACCTCCCGGCGCGTCGCTGGCAAAGACCGACCAGCGGTCGCGAGCCGGGAACTCTAGCCGTCGCCACGGCGTTCCCGCGTCCTGCAAGGGCCAGCCTGATGAATCGGTCAGCGTGGCGCATGCCAGCGCATCTCTTCGGCTATGCTAATGGCAGCGGCCTCGGGTCTGCGGTGGTGCAATGTCCTTTGTTGCCGAACTGAAGCAACGCAAGGTGTTTCGCGTCGCGACGGTATACCTTGTCGTCGCGTGGATCGCCGTTCAGGCCGCGTCGATCGCGCTGCCCGCGTTCGAAGCACCCGCGTGGATGCTGCGCGTCGTGATCCTGCTGATCGCGCTGGGCTTTCCGTTTGCGCTCGTCCTCGCCTGGGCGGTCGACATCACGCCGCAGGGTCTGCGCGTGAGCGCCGGCGGCCTCGGCAGCAAACGTATCGCCGTCGTCGCCGCCTTGCTCGTCGTGATCGCATTGGTGTGGTTCTTCCGCGACCAGCCGGCCTTTCGGCCCGCTCCCGTTGCTCTGCAGCCGGCCGCGACGCCCCCGGTGCCGGACGCCGATGCGAACTTGCGCTCGATTGCCGTGCTGCCGTTCGTCAACATGAGCAACGATCCGGCCAATGACTACTTCTCCGACGGCTTGGCCGAGACCACGCTCGACATGCTCGCCCAGGTGCCGAACCTCAAGGTTGTTGCGCGCACGTCGTCGTTTGCGTTCAAGGGCAAGGCCGGCGACGTGCGCAAGATCGGCGCGGCGCTCGGCGCGGCGACGCTGCTCGAGGGTAGCGTCCAGCGCGCCGGGGAGTCGGTGCGCATCACCACGCAACTCGTCAAGACCTCCGACGGCACGCACCTGTGGTCGAAGCGCTTCGATCGGCAGCTCGCCGACGTATTCAAGATCCAGGACGAAGTCGCGACCGAAGTCGTACGCGCGCTGGAGGTGTCGTTGCCCGCGAACGACCAGCAGCGGCTGACGCAGAAGCGCACGGAGAACGTCGAGGCGTACCAGGAATACCTCAAGGGCATCGCGTTGATGCCCGGGCGCAAGGTCGACGACATGCGCGCGGCGGCCGCGCATTTCGAACGGGCGATCGCGATCGATGCCGGCTATGCACGCGCCTACGTCGCGGCAGCCGACGCCTACGGATTGATCGAGGAGTACGCGGGTGTTGCGCCCAGCGAGAAGGCGCATGTCGGCGAGTACATCGAACGCGCGCTCGTACTCGCACCGGACCTTGGCGAGGCGCACGCGAGCCGTGGGGCGCAGCTGCAGGATGCCCACGACATCGACGGCGCCGAGCGCGAGTTCCGCCGTGCCACCGAACTGGCGCCGAGCTATGCCAGTGCGTTCCAGTGGTACGGCGAACTGCTCTGCTACATCCTCCACGACTTCGCCGCGTCGGAACGCCTGTTGCGGCATGCGGTGACGCTCGATCCGTTGTCGCCGATCGTCCAGGACCAGCTGATCTATCCGTTGATAGCGGCGAACCACCTCGATGACGCCAAGGCGGAACTGGAGAAGCTGCTGCGCGAACATCCCGATTTCGCGCAGGGCTACTACACTCGGGCGCGATTTGCCGCGGCGCAGGGCGATCTGGTCGCGGCACTGCGGGCCCTTTCCGAGCACGCCGCGCGCGATCCGGCTGCGCTCAGCCGCATCGGCGACCGCTGTTTCCTGCTGGAGCGATTCGGCGCCGTCGAGGCGGCGCGTACCTGCCTACGCGACCTGCTCAAGCGTTCACCCGACAGTGTCGGGCTGGCTACCGAGCTGGCCGACCTGCAGCTGCTCGACACCGGTGCGGAGGGGGTGCTCGCCCAGGTCCGGTCGGGCATGCGCGTCGACAAAGGGTTCGAGGCCTTTCTTCTGATTTGTGTCGGGCGCGTCGATGAAGCGCTGGCGATCCTCCGCGTCATCTGGCCAGAGCAATTCGCCTCGCCCGCCCCGAAACCGTATCCCGGCGTCATTCGCAAATCCGTTGTCGTCGGCGATGCACTGTTGCGTAGCGGCGCGACGGCACAAGGCCGGGTGCTGCTGCTTGGAGTCACGGCCGAACTGGCCGAGCGTCCGATCAGCGCCGGGGCAGCCTTGTTCGCCTGGTGGGACGTGCTCGCGTTCGAATTGCTCGGCGATCGCGAGCAGGCGATTGCCGCGCTCGAGCGCGGTGCGGCCGCCGGCGTCATTCTCGATCTGTCGGGCCTCGATGCACATCCGTTGCTCGCCGGGCTGCGCACCGATCCGCGCTTCGCGAAGATCCTCGCACCGGCACGCGCGCGTGCGGCGGCGCAAGTTGCGGCCGCGCATGCCGCGGGTTTGCTTTGACGCCGCCGGTGTTTGTCCGAACTTCAGCCGCTGCGTTGCCAGACCAGGCAGCGATTGTTCGCTGGCATGACAACGTCATCGAGAAGTACGAATCCGGCCGCCGCATGCGCGAGCCGGTCGACTTGGTCGAAATCGCGGATGCCCATGTGCTGGCGCGCGTCCTTTCAAGGATTGATCGAACGCAGCATTGCTGGCGCTGGTGAATTGGCCGTCGTAGTTGAACGGGCCATAGACCACGAGTTTCGCGTCGGGCGTCGTCAGAGCAGGAAGCGTGGTGAAGAATTTTTCGACTTCCGGCCAGCTCATGATATGCAGCGTGTTGGCGCTGAAGATCGCGTCATAAGCCGGTACGCCGAGGCGCCGCACCGCCCTTGCTCGACATCGGCGCCTGCTGCACGGCGACATCAAATACGAGCGGCGCCGGCGTGTTCGCCAACGCCGCTTCGTCGATCCACGTTTGTATACCGGGAAGATTTTCTTGGCGGTCGGACGCCTGCCACACGAGCCACGGCAGCGCTTCGGCGAAGTAGACCGCGTGCTGTCCTGTGCCGCTGCCTATTTCGAGCACGCGTTCGCGGTCAGCAAACTGCGTGCGCAGCACGGCCAGGATCGGGTCGCGATTGCGCTCGCAGGCGGGCGAGAAGGGTTTTGTTGTCATCTCCTGTTTCCGAACCCCTACTCGACCAGTAAGTCCTGCAACTCTCGTCAGCGGAGCCAGTTTGGCGAATCCAAACAAAAATCGCCGTCATTCCCGCGAAAGCAGGGCTCTCAACAGCGGAGCTGGTCATCCATTTTGCTCTTTGGTCGCGAAGGCAAGATCAAGTTGGATTCCCGCTTTCGCGGGAATGACGACATATTTCTGGTTGCGTTAGCCGGCTGACCGGCGTTTTTGGGGCGCTTGCGGGGATGACGCAAAAGGTTGAATTCTGCAGCGCTCACGCTGCCATCGCCGCACCATAGCTCGCCGCTCCATCCTACTTGCGCACCGCCGTCACTTCGATCTCGATCAACCAGCCCGGATTGACGAGTCCGGCGACCTTCACCGTCGAGCGCGCCGGCAGGTTCGGCTGCTCCTTGGTCCCGAAGAACTGCTTGTAGCCTTCCATGAATCCGGCGAAGTCGATCTTGCCGTCGTGTGCCGGGTCGCCGACGATGAACGCCTGCATCTTCACGACATCCTTCATGTCCAGGCCCATGCCTTTCAGATTCGTCGCAATCGCGTTGAGCGTGCTGACGGTCTGGGTCTTGGTGTCGCCGTAGGCAGCGGGTGTTTCTCCGGGTGCAGCCTTGTCGAGCAGCTGCGGACCGGCGCCGCTCAGAAAGATCAGGCTCTGCCCGGCCGGAATTTCGACCGCCTGCGCGATCGGAAAATCGGAGTTCGGAATCTTGTAGCGGATCACGTCCTTGGCGAATACGGCGGACGCGAACAAGACGAGCGGGATCAATGCCAGCAGGCGAGGGTTCATGGTCGACTCCCGAAATTACAAAAGTGGAATTATATACTTTGCTCAGCGCAGCCTGGCGACGTCGGCCTGGGTCAGCGCGTCCGAATACTGGTTGCCGAAATGGCTGCGCACGTAGTTGACGACCTCGACGACCTGAGCGTCGGTCAGGTAATCGCCGAACGGCGGCATGCCGTGGCGGCCCTTGAGCACGACCAGGGCCGGATACGTGGCGCTGGCCAGCTTCTGGTTTCCAGCCAGGGCCGGGTAATAGCCCGCGCCGACGGCGCCCTTGGCATCGGCCATGTGGCACCCCTGGCAGATCGCGCGAAACAGCGTTGCGCCATCCTGATGGGAAAAATGCCCGAGATCCGTGAACGAGCCGGGCGGCGAGAACGGCGGCGGTTCGTCGGCCGCCATGACCGCGGGTGCGAACAGCGCGAGCGCAGCCGATCAATTTGCGGCAAAGGGGCAGGAGGCTGTCGTGCAGCTTGGCCATCGATGCGTCCTCTAGGCGGTGGCGACGATCTTCTTGTGCATGCGCCCGATCGTGTCGAGCGAAGACAAGACGGCGCCTTCCTGCCAGGCCGGCAGGCGCGAGACGTGCTCGCCAGCCAGCGCGATGCGTCCGTCGATCTGGCACAAGATTGCTGTAATGCTTTTCGCGCGCCGCGTCGGACCAGTTGGCGAAGCAGCCTTGCGTGAAAGGCGAGCGGTGCCAGCTGACGACGACGCCGTTTTCGAACTCCGCCGGGTATTGCGGATGGATCTTCGCGCCAATTTCGACGGCCTTGCGTATGCGCTGCTCCGGCGTCATCGCGTTGAACTCGTAGGCGTTCGTGCCCCACACGTAGCCGCCGAGCAGCACGCCCTTGCCGCCCTGGTTCATGCCGGCCATCGGATAGCCGATCATCTGGATCGGCAGGTCGGTAAAGCTGATGCCGCCGTAGATGCGCTCGTCCTCTTCCCAGAAACGGCGCTTGAACTGCAGTCCGAACTTGACCGACGCCTCGTACGGCGCCGATTGGATCGCCGCCAGCATCGGTTCGCTGACCTTGACCGGAATCTCGCTCAGGATCGACAGCGGGATCGTGCACAGGCACCAGTCGGCGCGCGCGTGCTTCGGCTCGCCGCCGCGCCGCGCGTCGACGTAGGTCACGCTGACGCCGCGCTCGTCCTGGTCGATCGCGGTCACCTTCGCATCGAGCTCGACCAGCGGGGCGACGTCGTTATACAGCGCCATCGCGATGCGATCCATGCCGCCGACCGGCTGGAACATCGACGGCGTCAGGTCGTAGTCGAACGGCGTAACCATGATAGTTCGCCAGTCCCGACTGCAGCAACGCGTCGCGCGCGATCGGCGTCGACAGCTGTCGGCGGCGGCATTTCAGCCGGCGCCGCGCTCGCTGTCGTAGCCACGGCTCTCGCTCGTCGCAAACGACTTCATGTAGCGGTAGTCCTTGTCGAGCACGCCGAACACGCGCAGCGACTCGAGCAGCCGTTCCTTGTCCTCGATCGTCAGTTCGGTATCGAGCTGGCCCTTGTTGACCGCCTTGCTCAGCAGCTCGGCGATGTGGCCGTGATAGTCCGCGTAGATGTGCCGGTAGCGCTGCGGCTTGCCGCCGAACGTCCTTGGACGAATGCAGGTAGGCGTTGAAATTGATCTGGTTGAACGGCTCGAGCGGCACCTTCAGCCGCCTGGCGTAGTCGAGCATGCCGTGATGGTGATACGGGATTCGCCACGGACCCGGATTGACGTACAGGCCCGGATCGAATTCGCACTTCTGCCGCGCGCCGCCGAGCTCGGTGTATTCGTCGCCGCCGCGCAAGGTCCACGAGCGTCCGCCGGCGCGATGGTTGTATTCGAGCACCTTGACGGTGTAGCCGGCGCGGCGCAGTTCGTACGCGGCGACGAGGCCGGCCATGCCGGCGCCGAGGATCAGGATCGACGTGCCTTTCGGCGCGCCGGAAAGTTCGATCGGTCCGCGTGTAGTCCGACTCGCGCGCAAAGCCGAGCGTGCTCATGGCCTGATACATCATCGCCGCGCCGGCGCTGAAGCCGATCTTGCGCAACAGGTCGCGTCGACTGATGGCTAACGGATTCTGCACTGGTCGCATGGCTCTCGCGGCTCATCCCCCCGGCGGCCTCCTGACAGTACGCGGAATTCTCACGCGCTGCAACGCGCTGTCCTGTTGCCAATGTCAACCGGGCCGATAGAAACCGTTCATGCTGAGCGTAGCTCGCGCAGCGAGCGAAGTCGAAGCACAATGACCACCCTTCGACTTCGGCCTACGGCCCACGCTCAGGGCGAACGGTTTTCGAACTGACCCGCCACTAATTGTTCCGCCGCGAGGACTAGCGCGCGTGCGCCGGAAAGTAGTCAGCTTGTGTGTTACGGCCTGCCGCGCAGCACTCGCGCCGGCAACATCAGGATTGCGCGCAGGAACTCGAAAACGCCTTCAACGGCAACGCCGAGCAGCCGGAACGGCAGCAACAGCAGCCAGACGATCGGATAGACAACGAGCGCCAGCAGCGCGAGCGGCCAGCAGAAGACCAGAAGCAGCAACCATAGAACGAACGTGAGCATGCGCGACCTCATGACGACGCTACGAGCGTGACGCTACCTCACATGGGGGCGGCAGCCATGTGCCAAAAGGGGCGAGTCAAGGTGGCCGGATGCGGCGGCAAGACCGTCAGCGTGGCGACCTCGCAGCCGTATCGCTGCAGCGTGAAGTATGGTCCATGAGCGACGCTGCGAGCGCTGCGCAAGGCGCCATCCCATCGGGCGCCCACCGGCGTGCACAATGGAGCGGTCTGCAGGTCATCGACATGCACACGCTCAGTGTGCCAAAGGCATTCGTACCTCGAAGTAGCTTATCGGACGAACTGCTGCGGGTGGGTCGAAGTTGCTCAGGCTGACGAGTACGTAACCCAGTGACGGGAAGACGCGAAGGTCACCATTGATGCCGGGAGCGCCGCCGCCGTGTCCCCACATCTGCAGAGGCCCTGAGCCATCAACCGTGAAGCCGTATCCGTACCAACCCATTTGCGATTTGGCCGCCTCGGCGAACATCTTCTTTGACAGCAACTTTCCTGATTCCAGGGCCCTGGCGAACCGCAACAGGTCGCCGACCGTGGAATAGCCGCCTCCCGCTGCGGTGCCACGATAAGGAAGCGTATCGACGTTGGAGACCCATGCCGCGCGTTCTTTTACGTAGCCTTCGGCGCGCTTGGGGACCAAGTCGGATTCGGGAAGTGAATCCGTAGACGTCATGCCCGCGGGCGCGAAGACTTTCATCCGCACGTAGTCGTAATACGACATGCCGCTGACCTTTTCGATGAGTGCGCCGAGCAGGACAAATCCGTAGTTCGAATACTTGAATTCCGAGCCAGGGATCTGGTCTGGACCACGCGAGCCATAGAGCTTCAAATAGTCACTGTGATCCTTGAGCGTTGTCCGATTCGCGTCGAACTCCGGGCCAAAGATATCTCCCGTACCTCCAGTATGTGTGAGCAGGTGCCGCACCTTGACCTTGGACGCAACTTCCTTGTTGGGATAGTCCTTGAGATAAGTGCCAATCGGGGCGTCCAGCGACAGCTTGCCTGCCTCGACGAGCTGCAGTACTGCGACCGCGGTGAACATCTTGTTCATCGACCCGATGCCGAATTGCGTGTCGATCGTGTTGGGCTTGTTACTCTCGCGTACCGCGAAGCCCCAGGCTTTCTGAAAGAGAATCTTGTCGCGTCTTGCGATGAGTACCGCACCGGAAAACCGATCATCGCGCGCGAGCCTGTCGGTATACGCAGACAGAGCGACCAAAGCGTCGGCCTCTGGCATCCGCGTTGGCGCAAATTCGGATGGGAGGGGTACACCCGCGAATTCCATCTTCGCGATTTTCGAAGGATCCTCCGGACGCAGGGAAATCGACACGCTTGCCGCCCAATCCGAGTCTTTCTCGCCAAACAGCGCGTCGATAGCCAACGGATCGCTGCGATTTATGCGCAACATGCTGAAGCCGCCAGTTTGTTCGCGCCAGTCCAGCGTGTCCTCCAGCGATTTGGGCTCGTATCCGTATGCTTCGTTGAAGGCACGAATCCGCGCGGCGTCCGCGGCGTTGAACGAAGCCAGCCAGGCAGCAAGCGCCTTTCCGGCAGGCGTATCCGGTATGGAAGGCTGCCCGACTCCGTTCGAGGCGACGAAGAACAGCACGATTGCAACCAGCCTGAACATCTTTCTCAACCTTGCCTTATGCCGGCAATTCACACGCGCGTTTCATTCTCATTGAATGGCGGCTCGATATCCGAGCTGCTGGCAAGTATCTCCGACGTTACGATCGCTTCCGGCGGCTGCGTCGCGATCGTGACTGCCGGCGGCAGATGCGAGACCGTGTACCAGGCGAGCACGAGTGCGGCGCCGAGCATGACCGATGCGAGGCCGAATGTGATGCCGGCCCACGCACCGTGCATGTTCGCCTGCGTGACGGCGGCAAACGTGCGCGTGAACAAGGTCGGCGCGATGATGCCGGCGATCGCCGACAGGCTTGCCACCGCGCCCTGCAGGCGGCCCTGTTCGCGCGGGTCGACGTGGTGCGTCATGATCGCCTGCGCGGCCGGGCCGGCGACGCCCCAGAGCGCGGCGATCGGCATGAACGACCAGAACCAGTAGCCATTCGGCGCGAGCCCGTACAACGCGAATCCGATCGTGCCGCAGGCCAGTCCGAACAGCAGCGCGTGGCGTTCGCCGAGCGCGCCGACGATCTTCTTGATCAATCCGCCCTGCACGATCGCGGCGAGCACGCCGACGCCGGCAAGCGTGTAGCCGACCATCTGCGGACCCCAGCCGAAACGATAGTCGGCGTACAGCACGAACGTCGTTGGATACACCATGTGGGCGAGCGCCATCAGGAACAGCACGCCGATCAGGCCGAGCACCTGCGGATATCGGCGCAACAGTTTCAGCGCACCGAACGGATTGGCGTGGGCCCAGTCGAAATGCGGCGTGCGTTTTTCCTTCGGCAGCGACTCCGGCAGCACGAACAGGCCGTAGACGAAGTTCGCCAGGCACATGACGACCGCGGCCCAGAACGGCAGGCGCACGCTGATCTCGCCGAGGAAGCCGCCGATCGCCGGGGCGACGACGAAGCCGATGCCGAACGCCATGCCGATCATGCCGAAGGCCTGCGCGCGCTTTTCCGGCGGCGTCACGTCGGCGACGTAGGCGTTCGCCGTGCTGAAACTCGCCGCCGTAATGCCGGAGATGATGCGGCCGATGAACAGCAGCGGCAACGTGTTGACCGTCGCCATCAGGATGAAGTCCAGTCCCAGGCCGAGGTTCGACGCGAGTATCACCGGCCTGCGCCCGAGCCAGTCCGACAACGCGCCCTGCACCGGCGTGAAGAAGAACTGCATCGTCATGTAAGCGGTCGAGAACCAGCCGTACCAGATCGCCGCCTGCGAGACGTTGCCTTCGAGGAAACTCTCGATCAGGTGCGGCAGCACCGGGATGATCAGGCCGAACGCGAGGATGTCGATCAGTACGGTGATGAAGATGAAGACGAGCGCGGCCTTGCGCGGCGGCTCGACTGGAATTGTATTGTTTTCCACTAATTTCCCTTGAACGGTTAGGGGTTAGGTCGGCCTCGTCGAGCGTTAGGAGTCAGGGTCGGCCGCTTCGCGGCCTCGTCAGGTCGCTCGCTGCGCTCGCTCGTCAGGTAGGCGCTCACTTCCTCACTCCTCGCTCCCCCACTCCTCACGTTCTCCCCGCATGGATGTCGACGAAGCGCAGGAACTCCGCGCGCGTGCGCGCATCCTTGCGGAATGTGCCGAGCATCTGGCTCGAGATCATCGACACGCCGCGCTTGTGCACGCCGCGCGTGGTCATGCACTGATGGGTGGCGTCGATGACGACGCCGACGCCGCGCGGCTTGAGCACCATGTCGATGCAGTGCGCGATCTGCGCGGTCAGTTTTTCCTGCACCTGGAAGCGGCGCGCGTAGGCATCGACGACGCGCGCGAGCTTGCTGATGCCGACGACCTTGTCGGTCGGCAGGTAGCCGACGTGGGCGCGGCCGATGATCGGCGCCATGTGGTGTTCGCAGAACGATTCGAATTCGATGTCGCGCAACACGATCATCTCGTCGTAGCCGGCGACTTCCTCGAAGGTGCGGCGCAGGTATTCGGCCGGATCGGTCGCATAGCCGGAAAACCAGTCGCGATAGGCCTTGACGACGCGCTTGGGCGTGTCGAGCAGGCCTTCGCGCGCGGGATCCTCGCCGGCCCAGCGCAACAAGACGCGCACGGCGTCTTCGGCCTGGGTCTGGCTCACAGCTGGCGGTGCGCCCTTGGTGCGCTTCATCGTTACATCTCCTGCGCGCAGACCGCGCGACGCCGGGTCGTAGTGTAGCCCGTGAGCCGTGCCGTGCGCGATCAGTCTGCGGCCGGACGAGCCTTGCGCGCGCCGTCACGCGGCGCGGCGCGGCGCAACGGCTTGCCGTCGATCGGCGCGAGCATCCAGGCCAGCGTGACGAGGCGGTTGCGGCGCGGATCGCGCGGCTGCTGCAGCAGTTCGGCGAGGCGCACGAGCATCCGGTTGATTTCGCGCAGTTCAGCGTCATTCACCCAGCCCTTCAGGCGCGACGCCCACAGATCGCGCAGCTCGCCGGCGCCGCTGGCAGTGCCGCTGCGCAGCGCCTTGGCGAAGTCGCGTTCGGCTGTGCGCAGCATGCCCGCGACGACTTGCGCGACCGTGCCGGAATTCGAGCGCGAACCACGGCCGTACTTCAGATGCACGCGCTTGCCGCGTTGCGCGACCGTGCCGTAGCGGCGACCGCGACCGTCGCCCCTGTCTTCGCCCTCGCGCAGCACGCCGGCTTCGACGAGGCGGCGCAAGTGGTAATAGAAGCCATCGGCCGGACGGCCGAGCTGGGCCGCAATGTCGGCAACCGCGGCATCGCCGCCGAGCGCCTCGATCGTATCGACGATTTCCTGACGCACGGTCGAGATCAGGGCCAACAGCGCGGCCTGATCCTCGAGGTCGCCCGGTTGCTTGCGTGGATGTGCCATCGGTTGGGTTGCCTCTGTTGAAATATATGTCTATTATTCAACACATCGGGCGTCGTGTCACGCGCCCGGAACAGCGAGGTGCATTCATGTTGCGCGAAATGCTGGTCTTCCTGATGTGCTGCGGCTTCGCGGCGGCAGCGCCGGCCGGCGATGCCGGCAGCGTGCTTGCCCGGGCGAAAGCCGTGAGCGGCGGCGCTGCCTGGGAGTCCGCGCGCAGCTGGCGCGGCGAGGGCACGCTGGCAGGCGGCGGCCTGAGCGGCGAATACCATGCAACCGTCGATCTGACGACGGGACGCTCGGCCGACAGCTACAAGCTCGGCCCGGTCGACGGCGCCGACGGTTACGACGGCAAGCGCGCGTGGGCGAAAGATCCCGGTGGCGAAGTCGCGGCGCTCGATGCGCCCGAAGCGCGGCGGCGCGCGCGCAGCCAGGCATGGCTCGATGCCCGCGCTTACTGGTTTCCGCAGCGCATGGCTGCGACTTACGCTACGGTCGAGACGCGCGGACTCGACGGCAAGCGGTATCACGTCATCGAAGCCAAGCCGCAAGACGGCGAACCGATCGTCCTGTGGTTCTCTGCTGACAGCGGACTGCTCGAGCGCGTCGTGCAGCGGGAGGGCCAGGACACCGCGACGACCACCTTCGACGACTACCGCGATGTGCACGGCCTGCGGTTGCCGTTCCACTTCGTCACCGACAAGACCGACGCGGCCGGCCGCACCGATCCGCGCCGGCGCAGCGAAGTTCGCTTCGAGCGCATCACGCTGGACGTCGCGGTCGCCGACACCGACTTTGCCATGCCGGACATGGCGGCGACGGCGCATATCGATTCGGCCGACGGCGTCGCGCGGATTCCATTCGAGCTGATCAACAACCACATCTTTGTCGACGCCACGATCAACGGCCAAGCCGCACGGCTGATCGTCGACACCGCAGGCGCGAACATTCTCACGCCGGCCGCCGCGGCGAAACTCGGTGTGAGCGGCGCCGGCAAGGGTTCGGCCGCGGGCAACGGCGAAGAGCGCACCGACTTCGCCTTCGCGAACGTCGACGACTTGCGCGTCGGCGCGGCGCGCATCGACCACCCGGTGTTCTACATCGTCGATCTGGGTCGATTGGCGGACGTCGAAGGCGTGCCGCTCGACGGCCTGGTAGGTTACGAACTGTTCCGCCGCTTCGGCACGACGATCGACTACGCGCGCCACGAATTCACGCTGACCGACGCGGGAAAATTCGCGCCGCCACCCGGCGCCGGCGCGATCGCATTCGACCTCGACGACCATGTGCCGATCGTGAGGGGGACGCTCGGCGGGCTGCCGGCACGCATCACGATCGACACCGGGTCGCGATCGTCGCTGACGCTGCATTCACCATTCGTGCGCGCGAACAAACTCGTCGAGGTGTATCACGCAGCACCGGAGAGCGTTACCGGATGGGGCATCGGCGGCGCCGTGCGCGGACGCATGGCGCGGCTGCCGACGCTGCGGATCGGCGACCAGGAAATCGACGGCATCGCCGGCGAACTGTTCACCGGCGACAAGGGCGCATTCGCGAATCCGGACATTTCCGCGAATCTCGGCAGCGGCGTGTTGCGACGATTCACGGTCGCGTTCGACTACGACAAGCGCAAGATGTATCTGGCCCCGAATGCCGACGTTGCGAAGGCCGACGCGTTCGATCGCAGCGGCTTGTGGCTGCTGAGCGATGGCGACGTGTTGCGGATCACCGACGTGGTGTCGGACAGCGCCGCGGCGCGGGCCGGGTTGCGCGTCGACGATCGCATCGTTGCGATTGGTGGCGAGCTGGTGGCAAAGCGCTCGCTCGCGCAGTGGCGGCAGCTGTTGCGCGAATCGCCCGCGGGTACGCGGATTGCGTTGGAGTATCGGCGCGGCAACGAAGAAGAGGCTGCAGATGTGATTCTTGCCGACCGCATTCCGATCGCGGCGCGGCCGTGAGAAGGGTACGCCGGAACCCTGGTTTAAACCGTTCGGGAGAGCAAGGCGCTGGATCCCGGCGTTCGCCGGGATGACGATCAGATACCCCACTCTGATCTTCCTCCTTCGTGTTCTTCGTGTCCTTCGTGGTTCGATCTTTGGCGCTTTGGGCGTTTAGCGATTCACTCCACGCGGCAGAACGCGGCTTTGAGGTAGCGTGATTCGGGCACGTGCGCGAGCCACGGATGATCGGCGCCGGCGCCGGTGACCTTGATGACCTGGATCGTGCGGTTCGCGTAGAACGCGGCGCGGCGCAGCATGTCGAGGAACTGTTCCTCGCTGACCAGGCCCGTGCATGAGCAGCTCAGGAGGATGCCACCGGGCTTTACCGCCGCGAGCGCGAGCTTGTTCATGTCGAGGTATTTCTTCAGCGCCGGGATCACCTGCTCGCGATCGCGCGTCATCTTGGCCGGATCGAGGATCACGACGTCGAAGCGCTTGTCTTCGGCGTTGCGGTTGTTGACCGCGACGTCGCGCAGCCAGGCGAACAGGTCGGCCTGGATGAAACGCACCTTGACCTTGTTCAAGCGCGCATTCTGCTCGGCGATCTGCAAGATGTCTTCGTCGAGATCGACCCCGACGACCTCGCCTGCCCCGCCGAGCGTCTTGGCGTAGATGCCGAAGCCGCCGGAATTGCAGCACAGGTCGAGCACGCGCGCGCCGGCGCAGAAGTCGGCGAGCGTCTTGCGGTTGTCGCGTTGGTCGAGGAAAAAACCGGTCTTGTGCTTGCTGCCCGGCGCGGCGTGGAATTTCACGCCATGCTCGTGGATCACGGTCGGTTTTGGCGTCGACGGATGCGCCAGGTCGAAGCTCTCCTGCTTCTGCACATGATCCTCGGCGAACACGTAGGTCTGCGCATCGGGAAAGTGCTCGAGCAGACAGCGCTTGATCACGTCGCGCTGCTTGACCATGCCGGCCGAGAAGAACTCGATGACCAGCGTATCGGCAAAGCGGTCGACGACGAGGCCGGACAGGCCGTCGCCTTCGGAGTGAACGAGGCGGTACGCATCGGTGACCGTGTCGAGCTTCAGGACGTCGCGCCGCAGGGACACGGCCTGCGCGATCTTGCGCGCGAAGAACGTCTCGTCCACCGCTTCGTCCGGATCGGCCGTCAGCACGCGCAGCGCGATGCGCGAGTGGCCGTTGTAGAAGCCGCGGCCGGCGAACGTGCCGTCGCGGTCGTAAATGTCGACGACGCTGCCGGGTTTCGGCCGCGGCTCGGGCTTGTCGACCATCTTCTGGAAAATCCAGGGATGGTTCGAACGCCGCTCGATCTTCAGGCGGACGACGGGGTTCGGGCTGTTGTCTTGGTTCTTCATTCGCCCATGATAAGGCAGCGGGGCGTGAACCACCTTGCTTGAGCCATTTCGGGCCCCATAGATACGCGATGGATATTGCACATCCGACTCCGGAACCCAGCGACGCGGCGGTCAAGCGCGATCGCACGCGCATCCGCTATGCGCTGCTCGGTGCGGCCGGCCTCGTTGCCGGCATCTGGCTGGCCTGGCTCGGCGCCTGGGCGCTCGGCTGGAACATCGACGACCTCGGCATCCGCCCGCGCGAACTCGGCGGCCTGATTGGCATCCTGACGGCGCCGTTCGCGCACGCGTCGTTCGAGCACCTGATGTCCAACACGTTGCCGCTCGGCCTGCTGTCGGCGCTGACGCTGTACGCCTATCCGCGTGCGACGCGCTACGCCCTGCCGCTGATCTGGCTCGCGTCCGGACTCGGCGTGTGGCTGTGGGCGCGACCCTCGACGCACGTGGGCATCAGCGGCATCGCGCACGGCCTGATGTTTTTCGTGTTCGTCATGGGACTGCTGCGCCGCGACCGTCTCGGTGTGGCGCTCGCGCTGCTCGTGTTCTTCCTCTACGGCGGCATGCTGATGACCGTGCTCCCGCGCGAAGTCGAAGTTTCGTTCGAGTATCACCTGGCCGGCGCAATAGCCGGCGTCGCCTGCGCGTTGGCGCTGTTCCGGCTTGATCCGCAGCCGCCGCGCAAGCGCTACAGTTGGGAGGACGAGGAGGAGGCGCTGGCCCAGGCTGACGATGAACTCGAGCCGCCGCGGCCGTCGGACGTGCCGGTGCTGTGGCGTGGACCGCGCGTTCATGAACGCGGTGGGGACAATATCGTCGAGTTTCCGCAGCGCCAGCGCGACGGACCGACCCTGCATTGACGCTGCGTCGAGGTCCTCGGGCGCTGTTTTTTTAGGACGCGGATGACGCGGATGGACACCGACAAGAGCAAATATTTGGGCGGCGCCCAGTCCAGGCTGCGGTTTTGATCCGCGCGGGTCCGCGTCATCCGCGTCATCCGCGTCCTAAAAGGCGCTTCCCATTCGCGATGACGTCTGTTGCAGGCTCGCTCAGGGTGGGCGGTGCTACAATTACACTTTCTCGACGAACTCGCCGTCATGAACGCACAGCCGCGCCGCGTTGAGCATCAGCAGACCGACAAAGGTTCCGTGCCGGTTTACACGACGGCCGTCGTCGACCAGCCGTGGGCCAGCTATGCGCGCGAGGATCACGCAACCTGGGCGACGCTGTTCGAGCGCCAGAAGCAGCTGCTGGTCGGTCGCGCCTGCGATGAATTCCTCGAGAACCAGCAACGATTCGGCATGACGCCGGACGCGATCCCGAAGTTCGAGGATCTCAACCGCGTGCTTGCCGGGACGACCGGCTGGAAGATCATCGGCGTCGAGGGCCTGTTGCCCGAGCTGACGTTCTTCGATCACCTGGCGAACCGGCGCTTTCCGGTCACCTGGTGGATCCGCAAGCCCGAACAGATCGATTACATCGCCGAGCCGGACCTGTTTCACGACCTGTTCGGCCACGTGCCGCTGCTGCTCAATCCCGTGTTCGCCGACTACATGCAGGCTTACGGCTGCGGCGGCGTCAAGGCGCACGGGCTCGGCGCCGAAGCGCTGATCAACCTGACGCGTCTGTACTGGTACACGGTCGAATTCGGCCTGATCAAGCAAGCCGACGGGCTGCGCATCTACGGCTCCGGCATCGTCTCGTCGAAGGGCGAGTCGATTCATTGCCTCGAATCCGCCGCGCCGAATCGCATCGGTTTCGACATGCCTCGCATCATGCGCACGCGTTACCGCATCGACACGTATCAGAAGACCTATTTCGTCATCGACAGCTTCCAGCAACTGATGGACGCGACCGAGCCCGATTTCACGCCGCTCTATCTCGAGCTGGCGAAACAGGAATCGATCCCCGCCGGCAACGTGCTGCAAAGTGATTTTGTATACAATCGCGGCACGGGTGAAGGCTGGGCGAGCGCCGGCGACGTGTAAATAGGGGCTAGGGACTAGGGGCTAGAAAAAGCGTCCACTAATCTCTGTTCCCCTAGTCCCTAGTCCCTAGTCCCTAGCCCTCTCCCTAGTCCCTAGCTCTTTTCCGACTTCGTTTTCTGCTCGGCGATGAACACCTTGATGTGCTCCTCGAGAACGGGCAGGGGCACCGAGCCGATGCCGAGCACAGAATCGTGGAACGCGCGGATATCGAACTTGTCGCCGAGTTCGGCTTCCGCGAGCGCGCGCAGTTCAAGGATCTTGATCTCGCCGAGCTTGTACGACAGCGCCTGTGCCGGCCAGGAAATATAGCGGTCGACTTCGGTTTCGACTTCATGCTGGCTCAGCGCGGTATGGTCGGCCAGAAAATGGATCGCCTGCTCTCGCGTCCAGCCCTTGTGGTGCACGCCGGTGTCGATGACCAGGCGCGCGGCGCGCCACATTTCGTAGGTCAGGCGGCCGAAATCGTCGTACGGCGTCTGATAGATGCCCATTTCCTTGCCGAGCTTTTCGCAGTACAGCGCCCAGCCCTCGCCGTAGGCGGAAATATACTCGTGGCGGAAATCCGGGACCGATTTCTGTTCCTCGACCAGCGAGCCCTGGAACGAATGCCCGGGCGCCGATTCGTGCAAGGTCAGCGCGACGAGGTTATACAGCGAACGCGACGGCAGGTCGTAGGTGTTGAGCCAGTAGGTGTGCGCGCCGCCGCGACCAGCGGTCCAGAACGGCGCGATCGCGGCCGGCACCGGCTCGATGCCGAAGCGGCCGCGCGGCAGCAGGCCGAAATACTGCGCGAGCTTGCCGTCGACGCGCTTGGCGATCCACGACGCGCGCATCATCAACTCGTCCGGCGTCTTCGCGGCGAACTGCGGGTCGCTGCGCAGGAATTTCAGGAACGCCGGAAAATCGCCGTTGAATCCGGTCGCCTTCATGGTCTCCTGCATCTGCGCGTCGATGCGCGCGACTTCCTTCAGGCCGATCTGGTGGATCGCCTCCGGATCAAGGTCGAGCGTCGTGTACTGGCGGATCTGCTGCCGGTACCAGGCCGTGCCGTCGGGCACCGCCTCGGCCGCGAGCGTCTTGCGCGCATGCGGCACGTAGTCGTCGCGGAAAAACTTCAGCAGCCTGGCGAAGGCCGGCACCACGCGGTCGTGGATCGCCTTGACGCAGTCCGCGCGCAGGCGCGCCTGCTCCTCGGCCGGAATGCTCGCGGGCAGCTGCTTGAACGGCTTGTAGAAGTCGCTCTCCTCCGCGTTCTTTACTTCTGCAATTGTGGAAATGGATACGTCGCGCCCGTCGAGCACCGCGCGCGGCACGGTGAAGCCGCGCTTGATCCCGGCGCGCATGTTGACGATCTGTTCGTCGAAATAGCGCGGGACGTCGTTCAGACGCGCAATGTAGTTGCTGGCGTCGCGCGCATTCTTGAACGGCCGGTTCGCCATGAAGCCGAGATCGGACCAGAACTGCGAGTCGCTGTTGAACGGCATCTCGTAGACGCGGAAATGGATTTCCGCGGCGAGGTTTTCAATCTGCGGTCGATAGACGGCCAGGTTGACCTGGTTGTCGGCCGACAGGTCGGCGGCGGCAATGCCATCGAGCTGGTGCAGCACGTCGTTCCAGTATTTCAGCCGCGCCGCCTGCGCCTTGGCATCGACAGCCGGCAGGCGATCGTCGTGCGCGCTGGCTTCGCGGTCCTCGCTGTCCAGGCCCGGAAATTGCTCCCGGCGCCAGGTCCATTCCTGCGTGTAGATCGCCTTGAACCGATCGTCTGCCGATTCGGCTTTCGCCGCCGGCGCGTGCGCCGTTGCCACGATCGCCATTGCGGCGAATACCACTGTTCCGAGCCAATGCTTCATCGCAGGATTTCCCAGGGTCGCAATCGGGCAATGATCGCATCCTTTCGCGTTTCGGGGAGTGCCGATGGATGGGCTACGTCTGGCGGCCGTCGGTGCGTTGGTCGCGGACGGCATCATCGACGCTCGAGTAATCCAGGGCCGACGATGGCACCTGAGCGAGGTTCGCGCGCAGCAATGCGTCGCGGCTGCCTTCCTTGAGCCGCGCAAGCCGCAGGCCGATGGCTCGCGCCCCGAGCCATGCGCAGAATTCGCCGAGCGCTTCGAGCGCCGTGCTGTCGAGGTCGGGCGATTCTTCCAGGCTCAGCACGACGAACTTGAGCATGTCAGGGTCCTCGCCGGGGTGCTGCAGCACCTGTTCGCGCGCCATTGTCAGCAACGGTTCGGCGTTGGCGAAAAACAGCGGCTCCTCTGGCCGCAATACCAGCATGCCCGGCACAGTGGACGCGTTCGGATAGCGCAAGACGTTGACATAGTCGTGTTCGCCGACGCGGCCGAGCACGGCGAGCCGGGGGCTTGCCAGCTCGCGCAGCAGCATCGCCAGACTGAAGGCGATCGCTGCGAGCAATCCGTCGAGCACGCCAAAAGCCAGGACCGCCAGCACGGCCGTCACCACGATCAGGCGATCGCGCTGCCAGCGGAAATAGTTGCGGAATACGCTCAAGCGCAGCGACTTGCTGACCGCGTGGATCACGATGGCCGCGAGCACGGGTTGCGGGATACGTTCTATCCAGGGCAGGAACAGCAGCAGCAAGAGCAGCACGATGGCGGCGGCGCACAGGCCTGCCAGCCGTGACTGCGCGCCGGCCGCTTCGTTCGCCGCGGTCGCGGAGTATCCGGCGCCGACCGGCGTCCCGTGCAACAGACCGGACAACAGGTTGGCCACGCCCAATGCGACCAGATCGCGGTTTGGCTGTACCGCTTCGTTGTGCTTGAGCGAAAACGTGCGAATGGATCCATACGATTCCGCGTACAGG
Source organism: uncultured Gammaproteobacteria bacterium (assembly GCA_963766595.1). Taxonomy (GTDB): domain Bacteria; phylum Pseudomonadota; class Gammaproteobacteria; order Xanthomonadales; family Rhodanobacteraceae; genus Rudaea. The sequence continues at coordinate 487,827 of CAVYAZ010000016.1, read as the reverse complement.
ATGAACATCAGCGCGAGCGCAACCTCCGACAGGCTCAGCCACTGTTCGGAACGCGGCAGCGCGAACGTCATCTGTGCGGACGACAGGTCGATCGGGCCGATCACGGCAACGCCGTGCGCGGCCAACCAGGGCGACGCCGTGAGGCTGCCGATGATCACGAGCAAGGCTCCAGGGGCGTAGCGGATCTTCTCGCAGGTGAACAGGACCAGCAGCGCGGCGACGCCGCAACCCAGTGTCGCGGCATGCCAGGTATCAACGCCGCGCAGGATTTCGATCAGCAGTAGGACAAAACCGCTGGCATGAGCCTGCATGCCGACCAGATGCGGCCATTGCTTGAGCACGATGACCAGAGCCAGTCCGAAGGCGAAGCCGCGCAAGACCGGCCGCGCAATCAGGTTCGACATCGCGCCGAGGCGCAATCCGCCCGCGAACAGAAACGCGACACCGGTGGCGGCAACGAGGATCGACGCCAGCGCAATGCGCTGCGCCAGGTCGTCCGGGGCGAGCGCGAGCGTTGCCGCGGCGAGCACCGCGGCCGACGACGACGTCGCCGACACGATCGCGTGGCGGCTGCGGCCGATCAGGCCATAGCAGACCAGACCGGCAAACAGGCCGATGACGCCGGCCTGCGGCGGCAGGCCGGCAAGGCCCGAATAGGCGATTGCTTCCGGCAACAGCAATCCGGCGATCGATGCGCCCGCGAGCAAGTCGCGCGCGCGCGTCAGTTTGGTTCCGGCCTGAGTCACGCTTCAGCCGCGTCGGGATCGCCGCCGACGTGGCGCAAGTAGGCGGCCAGTCCGCGTTCCGCGGTTTCGACGAACACTGCGTCGGTCGCGCTGAACGCCACGATCCGGTCGGGGCGGAAATTGCGGAAATCCTCGCGCAAGCGGCACCACGCGCCAAGCGTCCAGGCGCCGCCCCAGAATGCCAGGCACAGCGGCTCGACCGCGCGCGCGCTGACGCGGCCGGACTTGTCGCGATACTCCAGTTGCAGAACGCGATTGCCGCCGATCGCTGCGTGCAGCCGGTCGATCACGCCGCTGGCTTCGATGCGGTCGCCGCGCGGCGGCGCGAAGATGCGCGAGCGCCGCGTCCGCGCGCGCAACTCCGGCGGCAGCACCGCCTCGATCTTCAGCAGCGCAGCCTGGGCCGACTGTGCCAGCCGCTCGCCGCCGAAGGAACGCACGAAACGCGTTCCCACGACGAGCGCTTCGAGTTCATCGGCATTGAACATCAGCGGCGGAATATCCGAACCCTTGCGCAGCATGTAACCGACACCGGCTTCGCCTTCGATCGGCACGCCGGACAGCTGCAGATCGGCCACGTCGCGGTAGACCGTGCGCAACGACACACCGAGCGTTTCGGCCAGCCGGCGCGCAGGCAGTGCGGTACGGCGTCCTCGCAGCGCATGGATGATCAGAAACAGTCGGTCGGCACGGCGCATCCCCCGCTTTTATCATATAAAGCGGTCGCGCGAAGCGCGACACCCACTCCCCCTCTCCCCTCGTGGGAGAGGGCAAGGGGTGAGGGGGACTTTCAGCAATCCGCGCACAAAAGATGCAAGGCGACACCGACTCACCGTCGCCACCTACCCTCGCAACCGCGACCGCGGCGTCGGCTGCCAGACGCAACACCTGCGTCGCTTTCGTTCGCCGTTCGAGTTCCGGCGCGACCCGCTCCTTCCATTGCGTCGATCGCGTCAGGGTTTGCAACGCCGCATCGCCACGCTGCCGGTTGGCGAACCGCGCGATCCAGACGAAGACGCGTTCGCCTTCGCGCACCGGCAGGCGCGGAAAGTTGTTCTGACTCGTCTCGGTCTCGAACACCGCTGCGACCTCGATGCCGCCGCGTGCCAGCGCCGGTCGCAGTTGCTGCTCGAAAAACGCTGGAAACGCATCCGCTGCGGCGTTGGCGAGCGAGTACACCGTTACCACGACGAGCCCGGGATCCTCACCGGCGCCCGCACCGATCGTGTCGTGCTTGACGCCGCCGAGCTTGACGCCGCTGTTCTTCGCGGCCGGACGCAACAACAGCACGTTGTCGGTGTCGGTGAAATTCGCATTCGCTTCATCGCGCCGTGCCTTCCAGACAGGGCCGCCGTAGAACGTTTCGAGCGATTCCGCGCGCGATGGCATGTCGCGGAATCCGCGCAGCCAGACGAAGCGGTTCGGATCGTCGAGGTCGCGGAACTGGCCGATCACGGTCATGCCGGCCGCTTCGAGCGGGTCGAGGAACTGCTCTTCGAACAGGCGCGCGAACGCGTCGAAGCGACCGGGATGCAGCGTGTACTGGCGCAGTTCGACGACCGCGCAGCAACGCGTGTTGTCAAGGCCCGCGGCAAGTTGGTTTCTGTACAAGCCTGTAGTCTGCGCCGCCAGGATTTGTGTTTGCACCAGTGCGGCAAGCAACGCCGCGCCGGCACCGCGAAGGACTTGCCGCCGGGCTGGGGCCTGAGGACCCCGTGAGCCTTGGACGGCTGGGAGTGACCAACCGCCCGCCTTCACGACGGCGACCACAGGCCGACGCGATTGCCTTCGCAATCGCGAAACTGGGCAAAAAAGCCCATGCCCTCGGGCAGCGCCGTGCGTCCGACCAGCGTGTCGCCGCCGTGACGTTCTGCGCGATCGAGCACCGGATCGAGATCGGCGACACTGAGATAGACGATGCTGCCGTGAACGGTCGGCTCGCAGTCGTCGAGCTTGATCAACGCGCCGCTCGCGTTCGGTTTCGCGCCGCCCGGGAAAATGGCGATGTCGGTCCCGCCGAAGCGCTCGCGCTTGAGCGGCTGCGAGAGAATGGCCTCGTAGAAGCGCTGCGCGCGGTCGAGGTCCGTGGTCGGGATTTCGAACCAGGCGGGGACGTTGGGATTCAACATGGCTGGGCTCCGGTGATCGCAGGGCGTGCGGTTTGCACGCCGTGAATCCTGCGCCGGAGCTGCTGCCAGCCTTGTGTCAGCAGAGCGCATTCGGTCGCTAGTGCCAGCAGCGGTCCTGAAGCAATATGATGGCGCCCCGGCCCAAGGTCAGATCGGCATGAACGGCAGCGATAACGACGATTTCGTCGAGGTCTATCCAGACGCGCTAAACCCGGCGGCGTGCGCCGCCCTGATCCAGCGCTTCGAAGCCAGCGGCAGCGCGACGCGCGGTGCCACCGGCGGTGGCGTCGACACAACCGTCAAGAACAGCTGGGACATCACGATCAGCACGCTGCCACAGTGGGCCGATGCCGAGGGTGCGTTGAACGGGGCGATGCTCGAGGGGCTCAAGCGCTACCTGCGCAGATACCCCTATACGGTGCTCGGTCCGCTCTGGCTGAAGATGAAGAATGCCAAAGGCGAGATGGCGCTGCTCGATCCGGAAACGCTTTCGGCGTTGCCCGACGAGCGTCTCACCGCACTGGCGAGGCGCACGTTCCGCCCCGGTGCGATCAACATCCAGAAGTACATCGCCGACCAGGGCGCGTACCCGCGCTGGCATTGCGAACTGCATCCGCAGTTGAACGACCCGACCTGCGAGAACCTGCACCGCACGCTGTTGTGGACGATCTACCTCAACGACGGGTTCAGCGAGGGTGAAACCGAATTCCTGTATCAGCGCCGGAAGATCGTGCCGCGCGCCGGCAGCCTGCTGATCGCGCCAGCCGCGTTCACCCACACGCACCGCGGCAACGTGCCCAAAGGCGGCGACAAGTACATCGCCACGTCGTGGGTGCTGTTCCAGCGCGCCGAGGCCCAGTTGATCACGAAGTGACGCGTCAGCGTCGACTGCATCAAAGCCGGCCGAACAGTTCGCCTTGTGGCGACGCGGCGCGCGGAACTTCGAACAGCGAACAATCGAGCGTGATATTGCGCGTGCGCGAATAGCCAAGCCGTCGGCGCGCGATCGCGAAGCGCTGGCGAATCAATTCGGCGAACTGGCCTTCGCCGCGCATGCGCGAGCCAAAGCGCGGATCGTTGTCGCGCCCTCCGCGCATCTGCCGGACCAGGCTCAGCACGTGTTCGGCGCGTTCCGGAAAGTGCAGTTCGAGCCATTCGCGCACGAGATCCTTCAGCTCCCACGGCAGGCGCAGCACGGTGTAGCCGGCCGCGCGCGCGCCGGCAGCATGGGCGCGCTCGAGGATCTGCTCCAGCCAGCGGTCGGTCAGCATCGGAATGATCGGCGCGACGAGCACGCCGCAGGGCACGCCGGCGGCGTTGAGCGCTCCGATCGCATCGATGCGCCGGTGCGGCGCGCTCGCGCGCGGTTCGAGCTTTGCCGCGAGTTGGTTGTCGAGCGACGTGACCGAAAGGAACACGTGCACGAGATTCTGCCGGGCCAGCGGCGCGAGCAGATCGAGATCACGTTCGACCAGCGCGTTCTTCGTCACGATCGTCAGCGGATGCCGGTGTTCGGCCAGCACCTCGATGACCTGACGCGTGATCCGGTAGCGCCGCTCGATCGGCTGGTACGGATCGGTGTTCGCGCCCAGGTTGATCGGACTGACGCGGTAGCCCGGTTTGGCCAGTTCGGCGCGCAGCAGTTCCACGGCGTTCGTCTTGGCGAACAGCTTCGTTTCGAAGTCGAGGCCCGGCGACAGATTCAGGTACGAGTGTGACGGTCGTGCATAGCAGTAAATGCAGCCGTGCTCGCAGCCGCGATACGGATTGATGCTCTGCTCGAACGCGATGTCGGGCGAGTCGTTGCGGCTGATGATGCTGCGCGCGCGCTCTTCGGTGACGGTCGTGGCCGGTCGCGCGGGCGCGTCTTCAATGCGTTCCCAGCCGTCATCGACCGCTTCGGCGTTCGTCGCCTCGAAACGGCCTTCGCGATTCGACGCCGCGCCGCGGCCCTTGATGCGGACCGGGTGGTCGATGGATTCGGGAGAATTGTTTCGGCGATTCATGGATGCACCACGATCGACAGTATGCAACACCCGTCTCAAGGGACGCGATCGCCGAACCCCGTCTCGGACCGATGTTCGAATTTCCGTTCGCCCTGACGTAGGTCCGCAGGACCGAAGTCGAGGGGTCGCTTCGACTTCGCTTGCTACGCAAGCTACGCTCAGCGCGAACGGAAAAAACGCAGTCTCCTCCGGCAACGACTCCATCCCCGCCCAACCCTCACCTTGAAGGGGAGGGCTTTAAGCGCGCGCTCTCACGAAAAGTGCGGCCAGGGATGGCCGCTTCTTGATCGCTCTCGCGATCAGGAGGACCGCAAGGGCTAGTGCGCGGCGTAAACCTTCATCACGTCGTTGCGCAGCGCCGCCTGGCTCGAGCCGCGACTGTAGAACATGTGGCCGCCGGGATAGTTCCTGACCTGCACGCGAGTGGCGTCGCCCATGACCGGCATCTGGTCGACGATCAGCACCGAGGCCATGAACGGACACGACAGGTCGTCCCAGCCGTGCACGATCAGTACTTGCATCTTCGGATCGATCGCGACCGACTGGCGCAGCTGCGTGACCGAGCCCTTGTTGGTCTCTTCCTCGCCGCTCCACAGCTTGTTGACCTCGTAGCTCAGCGCGTTGTAGCGGCCGTCGTATTTCCAGCCGACCGTGTGCGTGATGAAGTCGACCATCGCCGTCGTCGTCGGCGCGATGATCGAGTCGAGCAGCGGATCGTTGGTGCGCTGCTGCGGGGCGAACGGAAACGGATCCCATTCGGTGACGTTGGAATCGTAGCGGCTGCCGAGCTTGCCCTCGCTGCGATAGATCTCGCGCAGATAGGCCTGCGTTTCCAGACGGCCGCCGGAGCGGCGCACGAAGGTCGGATCCAGCCCGGACAATTCGGTGACGCGCTTGACGATGCGATCGAGCGCCTGCGGATCGGAACGGCCCTTGAGCAGATCGGTGACGTAGTCGCCACGCGTATAGGCGATGATCTCGTTCATCGTCGCGTCGTTGAGCTTGCCCTTGCGTTCGAGGTTCGCCGCCGAGATGCTCGGCAACGTCATCATCCACGGCAGCGGCGACAAGTCCCCGCCGTTGTTGGACGTCGGCTCGAGGTACGGCGACACGAGCACCATGCCGTTCATCGCGACGCCGAGACGCGTCTGCAGATAGTGCGTGATGCGCGGACCGCGGAAGCCGCCGTAGCTTTCGCCGACCAGGTACTTGCGCGACATCAGGCGGTTGTTCTTGACCAGCCAGTCATAAATGATGCGCGACAGGTATTCGATGTCCGGGCCGGTCGCGTAGAACTTCTTCTTCGCCTCGTCCTCGCCGACGCGCGCGCGCGAAAATCCGGTGCCGACCGGATCGATGAAGACCAGGTCGGTGAAGTCGAGCCACGATCCGGCATTGTCGATCGGCGTGGCCGGATCCGACGGGCTGTTGCCCTCGGCGCCGAACTGCACGCGCTTGGGTCCGATCGCGCCGAGGTTCAGATACACCGACGAAGCGCCCGGGCCGCCGTTCAAGGCGAACGTGACCGGGCGATTCGCGCCCGGCATCGTGTAGGCGACGAACATCACGTCGGCGATGGTCTTGCCTTTCTCGTCGAGCACCGGCAGCGAGCCGACCGTCGCGTCGTAGCTCACCGGCTTGCCGTCGATCTGCGCGGTCTGATGGGCGGTCTTGTCGGCCGGAAATGGCGGCAGCTTGAGTTCGTCGCCGCCCTTGCCTTCGGCCCCATCCTTCGCGGACGGTTTTGCGCCTTCTTCGGCGCCGAACAGCGCGGCCGGGGCGCCGAACAATACGACGGCGGCAAATACCGTCGGCAGGATGCGGTTGAACATGAGGGTCTCGCTTGCCTGGATCGGGGAAAGGGAATCGAGAAGCATAGCCGGTCGACTACCCGGCGCTATGTGCCAGAAGGTGGACGTGAGCCAACTGTGCATCGGTGCCGAACCCGGTAGCGCGCTCGCGCGCGACGCCGGCCTGTGGCAGGATTTGGATTCTGGCCGGAGGGTTTGGGATGCACTGGATACTGTTGCTGATTTCCCTGCTCGGCTTTGCCGGCGCGGTCTTCGCGCCGACGAAGGGACTCATCGGGATCGGCCTGCTGGTGGGTTTCGTCGCCTTGTTTGCCGGATTTTTTGCGATGATCTCGGCACGCATCGCCGAACGCGCGCGTCCCGACGCGACCCTGCTCGGCGACGCCGAGATCAACGCGCTGCGCAAGAGTGTGCGCGAAGCACGCGCGAAAGCGGCTGCTGTTGCCTCCGACAAGGCAGCAACGCCGAACGACTAGAATCCGCAACCCGGCCGCTGCTCTGCCGGACAGCGCAACGCAAATCCGCAAAAAAGGGGCCGGCAACTCGCGTTGCCGGCCCTCTTCGCAGGTTGCGATCTCTGCAGCTGGGTTACTTGGAAATATCCACGTCCTTGGTTTCGCGCAGGAACAGCGTGCCGATGACCGCCGTCATCACTGCAACGATGACCGTGTACCACAGGCCGTAGTAGATATCGCCCTTCAACGCGACCAGGGCGAACGATATCGTCGGCAGGAAGCCGCCGAACCAGCCATTGCCGATGTGGTACGGCAGACTCAGCGAGGTGTAGCGGATGCGCGTCGGGAACAGTTCGACGAGCCACGCCGCGATCGGTCCATACACCATCGTCACATAGAGCACGAGGATCGTCAGCAGCACCAGCAGCATCGGCCAGTTGACAGCGGCCGGGTCGGCCTTTGCCGGATAGCCGCCCCCCTTCAACGCCTCGCTCAACTGCTTGGCGAATGCGTCGGACTGGGTCTTGAATGCGGCCGCGTCGAGTCCCGCGCCCTCGAAGGAGGCTACCGCTGTGCCGCCTACCTTGACCGATGCGACAGTTCCGGCCGGCGCAGCTTCATTCTTGTACGGAACGCCGCTCTTGACCAGCGCACTCTTGATGATGTCGCACGAGTTCGTGAACACCTTCTTGCCGACCGGATCGAACTGGAAGCTGCAGGTCTCCGGATCGGCGGAGACGACGACCGGATTGGTCTGGCTCGCCGATTCGATCGCCGGATTGGCGTAATGCGTGAGGCCCTGGAAGATCGGGAAATAGGTCAACGCGGCGAGCAGGCAGCCGGCCATGACGATCGGCTTGCGGCCAATGCGATCGGACAACCATCCGAAGAAGACGAAGAACGGTGTGCCGATCAGCAGTGCGCCGGCGATCAGCAAGTTCGCCGTGACCGGGTCGACCTTCAGGGTCTGGCCGAGGAAGAACAGCGCGTAAAACTGGCCGCCGTACCACACGACCGCCTCGCCGGCGGTCGCGCCGAACAATGCGAGCAGCACGATCTTGAGGTTACTCCAGCGCACAAACGAATCCGTCAGCGGCGCTTTGGAGCCTTTGCCCTCGGCCTTCATCTGCTGGAACATCGGCGACTCCTGCAACTGCAGGCGGATGTACACCGAGATCAGCAACAGGAAGAACGACAGCCAGAACGGTATGCGCCAGCCCCAGGTGTCGAAGTCCGCGCCCAGCGTCGTGCGGCAGATCAGGATCACGATCAGCGACAGGAACAGGCCGAACGTCGCCGTGATCTGGATGAAACTCGTGTAGAGGCCGCGCTTGCCCGGCGGTGCGTGTTCGGCGACGTACGTCGCTGCGCCGCCGTATTCGCCGCCGAGCGCGAGGCCCTGCAACAGGCGCAACGCGATCAGGATGATCGGCGCTGCCGCGCCGATCGAAGCGTAACTGGGGATCAGACCGACCAGGAATGTCGACGAGCCCATGATGATGATCGTGATCAGGAAGGTGTACTTGCGCCCGATCAGGTCGCCAAGGCGTCCGAACAGCAGCGCGCCGAACGGGCGCACGAAGAAGCCGGCGGCAAATGCCATCAGGGCGACGATATAGCCGCTGGTCGGATTCAGGGCCGAGAAGAACTGCTTGGCGATGATCGCCGCCAGCGATCCGTACAGGTAGAAGTCGTACCACTCGAACATCGTGCCGATGCTCGACGCCGCGATGACGCGCACGTGCCCCTTGGTCAGCGAGGCACCTGGATCGTGCAGAGTTTGACTTGCTGTTGCCATGATGTTCCCCTCAGAGTGAATGCCTGCCCCGAAACACCTAAGTGCTGCCGCCTGCCCCCGTGGCGAGTGCGTCCCCAACGCCAACGCCCGCTGGCGTCGCGCACGTACGCCATTTACGCGCGTGGACAATACGCCGGCATGACAGACTGCCGCTTGCCCGCCGCCATAACCATTCGCCTTTGGTCGTAGCCTTGCAAAACGTCGACTAAGGTCGTATTGGTCCTTGGTTGCCAACCGCTACTGTGAACATCGCGATCCTGGGGGGTCGTGTTCAAGGAGGGTCCCATGTCAAAACTGCATCCGGTCGCGGCCGAGTTCGCCGCCAAAGCCCGCATCCGCGCCGACGACTACGCGAAGATGTACGCCGAGTCCGTGCGCGATCCGGAAGGATTCTGGCGGCGTGTCGGCGGGCGCCTGGACTGGATCCAGCCGTTCAGCAAGGTCAGGGATGTCTCGTTCGCCGCCGATGACCTGCACATCCGCTGGTTTTACGACGGCCAGTTGAATCTGTCGGCCAATTGCCTCGATCGCCACTTGAAGACGCGCGGCGACAAGACCGCGATCCTCTGGGAGGGCGACGACCCGAACGAATCGCGTGCAATCAGCTACCGCGAACTGCACGCGCAGGTCTGCCGCGCGGCGAACCTGTTGAAGAACCTCGGCGTGCAGAAGGGCGACCGGGTCACGATCTACCTGCCGATGATCCCGGAGGCGGCGATCGCAATGCTCGCCTGCGCGCGCATCGGCGCGATTCATTCGGTCGTGTTCGGCGGCTTCTCGCCGGATTCGCTGGCCGGGCGCATCGCCGACTGCGCGTCGAAGCTGATCATCACTGCCGACGAGGGCCTGCGCGGCGGCAAGAAAGTAGCGCTCAAGGTCAACGTCGACGAGGCGCTGACCCGGCCCGGCACGACCAGCGTCGAGACCGTGCTCGTGGTCAAGCGCACCGGCACGCCGGTGCATATGCAGGCGCCGCGCGACCGCTGGTGGGAAGGGCTGATGAAGGCGCAAAGTGCGGAGTGCGAACCCGAGCCGATCGACGCCGAGGATCCACTTTTCATTTTGTATACTTCCGGCTCGACCGGAAAGCCCAAGGGCGTGCTGCACACGACCGGCGGCTATGGCGTGTTCGCCAGCTTCACCCACGAATGCGTGTTCGACCTGCGCGAAGACGACGTCTACTGGTGCACCGCCGACGTCGGCTGGGTCACCGGGCACAGCTACATCGTCTATGGCCCGCTCGCCAACGGCGCGACCTCGCTGATGTTCGAGGGCGTGCCGAACTATCCGGACTCCGGCCGCTTCTGGCAGGTCATCGACAAGCACCAGGTGACGCTTTTCTACACCGCGCCGACCGCGATCCGCGCGCTGATGCGCGAAGGCGAGGGCCCGGTGAAGAAATGGAAGCGCTCGAGCTTGCGTCTGCTCGGCACGGTCGGCGAACCGATCAACCCCGAAGCCTGGGAATGGTACTGGCGCGTGGTGGGCGACGAGCGCTGCCCGATCGTCGACACCTGGTGGCAGACCGAAACCGGCGGGATTCTGATCACCCCGCTACCCGGCGCAATCGATCAGAAGCCGGGCTCGGCGACGAAGCCGTTTTTTGGCGTGCAGCCGGCGATCGTCGATGCGACCGGCAACGTGCTCGAAGGCGAGGCCGAAGGCAACCTCGTGCTGACCGATGCCTGGCCCGGCATGATGCGCACGGTCTACGGCGATCATCAGCGCTTCATCGACACCTACTTCAAGACCTATCCGGGCACGTATTTCACCGGCGACGGCGCGCGCCGCGATGCCGACGGCTACTACTGGATCACCGGCCGCGTCGACGACGTCATCAACGTGTCCGGGCATCGGCTCGGCACGGCTGAAGTCGAAAGCGCGCTCGTTGCGCATCCGAAGGTTGCCGAAGCCGCGGTTGTCGGCTGCCCGCATGACATCAAGGGCCAGGGCATCTACGCCTACGTGACTCTGAAGTCGGGCGAGGAACCCAGCGACGCGTTGCGCAAGGAACTGATCGCGCACGTGCGCAAGGAGATCGGCCCGATCGCGACGCCGGACTACCTGCAGTGGGCGCCGGGCCTGCCGAAAACCCGCTCCGGCAAGATCATGCGCCGCATCCTGCGCAAGATCGCCGAAAACCTGCCCGACCAGCTCGGCGACATTTCCACGCTCGCCGACCCGTCGGTCGTGCAGAACCTCGTTGGCGAGCGGTTGGTGAGATGAGACAAGAAAGGGGCCACGGGCTAGGGACCAGGGACGAGGGAAAGGCAAAGCCTGCGCGTCGTGTTCTTATGCTCGTCCCTAGTCTCTAGTCTCCAGTCCCTAGTCACTAGCCCCTGGCCCTGCTCTCCGATGCGCGAAATCCTGATCGCCGACGATCACCCTCTGTTTCGCGACGCGCTCAAGCGCGCGCTGGCGCAGGCCGTGCCCGAGGCGCTGTTGTTCGAGGCGGACGGAGTGCCGGCGCTGCAGAGTCTGGTCGAGGCGCACGCCGATGCCGAGCTGCTGCTGCTCGACCTGCATATGCCCGGCGCGAACGGTTTCTCGACGCTGGCCTATTTGCGCGGGCAGCACCCGGGGCTTCCCGTCGTGGTCGTCTCGGCCCAGGAGGATCCGGCCGTGATCCGCCGCGCGATCGCGCACGGTGCGTCGGGCTACATTCCGAAGTCGGCATCGGTCGACACGATCGTCACGGCGGTGCGCCGGATCCTCGATGGCGACGTGTGGCTGCCGCCGCACGTGTCGGAGTCGAGCGGGGCGCTCGACTCCGACGAGGCCAGCGCTGCGTCGCGGATTGCCGAATTGACTCCGCAACAGTTCCGCGTGCTCGGCATGATCGCTGCGGGTCTGTTGAACAAGCAGATTGCGTTCGAGCTGAACGTGTCCGAGGCGACGATCAAGGCGCACATGACCGCGATCATGCGCAAGCTGCATGTTTCAAATCGCACCCAGGTCGCCTTGTGCGCGAACCACCTCGCGCTCGAGCAGGCGGCGCTTCCGCCCGGCGCGCTCGAGTCGGCCGGCTGATCCGACGCTTTTTTTAACGCGGATGAACGCGGATGAACGCGGATGAACACGGAATGCCGCGGATGAGAGAAAAAGGCCGAGGGAAACCGACAGCGATTAAATTTTTCGGCTCTCGCTCTATCCGCGAACATCCGCGCTAATCCGCGTTTTTCCGCGTTTTTTCTGCGTTTTCCGCACAACAACGCACTTGCGCCGCGAGCACGCCTACGCAGTGGCCGCCGGCTGCGCCCCCTGGCTGCTGCGGCCGAGTTGGGCGATCAGTGCGCGCAGCGCAGCCGGCTTGACCGGCTTGCGCAACAACGCGTAGCCGCGTTCACGCGCAAGGGTTTTCAATTCGAGGCTGGCGTCGGCCGTGATCAACGCGCCGGGCGGCGGCGGATCGAACGCGACGCGCAGGCGGTCGAGCGCGGCCAAACCGTCGATCGGGTCATCCAGATGATAGTCGGCGAGGATCAGGTCCGGACGGCGCAACGATGCAGCATTTTGCGCTTCTTCCACATTGCGCGCTATGTCGCAACTGACGCCCCAACGCGTGAGCAACGCCAGCATGCCTTCGAGGATCGTGCTGTCGTTGTCCAGACACAAAACGTGCAGCGCGCTCGGCAGGCCGACCGGGGAGACGCGGCGCGCAATCCGCGTCGGACTGGCCGCGGCCGCGGCGGCGCGCGGCACGCGGATCGAGAACCAGCTGCCTTGGCCGGGCCGGGAGTCGGCCTTGAGTTCATGGCCGAGCATGCGCGCGATGCGGTCGCAGATCGCCAGGCCCAGGCCGAGTCCTTTCTCGCCCCACGGCGACGGGTGTTCCAGGCGGCGAAACTCGTCGAAGATCAGGCGCAGATGCTCGCTGGCGATGCCGGGACCGGTGTCGCGCACTTCGATGCTGACCGTGTTGCCGTGGCGGCGCACGCCGAGCAGCACGCCGCCCTTGCGCGTATAGCGCAGCGCGTTGGACAGGAAATTCTGCACGATGCGGCGCAACAGGTGCGGATCGCTGCGCACGCAAACGCGCGTCGGCACGACGTGCAGGCGCAAACCGCGGGTGGCTGCCAGCACCGAGAACTGGTGCTGAATCGACTCGAAGATGTCGCTGAGCGGGAACACGCTGATTTCCGGCCGATGGCGGCCGGCGTCCAGGCGCGAGGCTTCGAGCAGGGCATCGAGCAGGTCCTCGGCAGCCTTGAACGATGCGTCGATGCGCTCGGCCAGTTGCGCCGAGTCGGCGTCGAGGTGCGGCTGATGGCGCAGCGCGGAGGTGAACAGACGCGCGGCGTTCAACGGCTGCAGCAGATCGTGCGATGCCGCGGCGAGAAAGCGTGTCTTGCTCGCGTTCGCCGCTTCGGCCTGGCGCTTGGCCTGCTCCTGCGAGGACAGCGCCTCGCGCAATTCCTGCGTGCGTTGCGCGACGCGTTGTTCGAGTGTCTCGTTCGCTTCGCGCAACGCCAGTTCTCGGCGCGCTTGTAATCGGTGATGTCGCTGAACGTCGTCAGATAGCCGCCGCCCGGCAACGGCTCACCGCGCGTTTCGATCACGCGTCCGTCCGGGCGCTCGCGCACGAACACGTGCTGCGTGCCGCGTCCGAGAAAGTCCAGGCGCCGGCGCACGAGTTCTTCGATGTCGCCGGGACCGAGCAGTCCGCGCTGGGCGTTGTAGCGAATCAGATCCATGACCGGCCGGCCGACGTAGACGAAGCCTTCGGGATAGTCGAACAGGTCCGAGTAGCGCCGGTTCCAGGCGACGATGCGCAGGCCGCTGTCGACGACGCTGATGCCCTGGGTCATGTTCTGGAACGTCACGCCGATCAGTTCGCGGCTGAAGCGCAATTCCTGCGAGGCTTCGTCGAGCATGGTCACGGCTTCGGACAAGTCCAGGCCGGTGCCGCGCAGCGCGCTCGTCAACATGCGCCGCGCCGACGCCGCGCCGATCGCGCCGGCCAGCAGGCGTTCGGTGAACTGAACGAGCGCGCGGTCCGCGGCTGCATTGGGCAGCAGCATCTGGTTCGCGGCCTGCGCGTAGTCGTCGAATGCGCGCTGGGCGTTCTTCTCGCCGACGATGCGCTCGGCCAGCGCGCGCAGGTCGCCGACCGGAACACGGCCGCGCCAGTCGCCGGCAGCGCTGATCCGATCGGCCTCGAGGTCGAGGAACGCCGCGGCGCGGAGGCGTTCGTCGACGCCGGGCCGAAAGCGCAACGACAGGGCAACGACACAGCCGATGTTCGCGAACAGCGACCAGAACGTGCCGTGCGTCACCGCGTCCCAGCCCGTCGTGTACAGCAGCGCGTGCGGCCGCAGTGCGGCGATCCCGAACGCGCCGGTCTGCACCCATGCCGATGGCAACCAGCCGTTTTCCGCCATCCCGGGCAGTAGCAATGTATACAACCATACGGCGAAACCGGCGATCAGTCCCGCGGTAACGCCGATGCGGCTCACGCCGCGCCAATACAGTCCGCTGACGATCGCCGGGGCGAACTGCGCGAGCGCGACGAACGCAAGCAGTCCGATCGTGGCGAGTTGCACATGGCGGGTCGTCGCCCGGTAGTACGCGTAGGCGAGCGCCGCGAGCACGACGATCGCGATGCGCCGCACGGTCAGTACGATCCCGGAAATATCCGTGCGCCGCTCGAGCCCCAGGCGCCGGATGCGCAACAGCGCCGGCACGACAAGATCGTTGCTGATCATCGTCGACAATGCCACGCACTCGACGATGACCATGCCGGTCGCGGCGGAAAATCCGCCGATGTAGGCGAACAGCGCGAGCAGGTTGTGGCCACCGGCCAGCGGCAGGCCGAGCACGTACGCATCCGGATCCATGCCGCGCGCCAGCGCGACCGGCGCACCGGCGGCGACGATCGGCAGCACGAACACGATGATCAGCAGCAGGTAGGCCGGAAACAGGCGGCGTGCCTGGCGCACATCGGCGGGATCCTCGCATTCGATCACGCCGACCTGGAACTGGCGCGGCAGGCAGAACATCGCGACGAACGCGAGCAGCGTCTGCGCGACGAAGCCGGATGGCAGGCCATGCTCGGTGAATTCACGCAGCGGCGCGGTGAATGCACCGGTGAACCCGCCGGCGCTCAGCGCGTAGATGCCGATCGCGACGAACGCGACCAGCTTGACCAGCGATTCGACCGCGATCGCGAGCATCATGCCGTGATGGTGTTCGGTCGCGTCGATGCGGCGCGTGCCGAACAGGATTGCGAACATCGCCAGCAGCGCGGCGATGTACAGCGCGCTGTCGCGCAGCAGCGGAGCGGCGTGCGGCGGGCTGCCGCTGAGCACGCCGATACTCGTCGCCACGGCCTTGAATTGCAGCGCGATGTAGGGAATCGCGGCGGTTACCGCGATGATCGTCACGAGTGCCGCCAGGCCATGCGACTTGCCGAAGCGCGAGCCGATGAAATCGGCGATCGAGGTGATGTTGCGCTGCTTGGCGACGACGGTCAGGCGATGGAACATGCTGCTGCCGAACGCGAACAGCAGGATCGGTCCCAGATAGATCGGCAGGTACGACAGGCTCGATCCGGCCGCAGTGCCGACCGCGCCGTAGAACGTCCACGACGAGCAGTAAACCGCGAGCGCCAGGCTGTAGACGAGCGGGCGCAACCAGGTTCGGCTCGGATAGAGCGGCCGGCGGTCGCCGTAGTAGGCAAGCGCAAACAGCGCGGCGACGTAGCCGAGCGATACGAGCAGCAACAGCCAGCCTGCGATCAAGCCTTCCGCCTCCTGTCGGCGCGAACCTGATTCGTGACTCCAGGCGACGCGATCTTAACCGGCACAATTCTAGTCGGCCTGCGTTCCGGTTGCGCCTTGCAGCGCGACATGAACCACTTGACCCGGACCCGGATCAGACCCAAGCATGCCCGCATGCGCCTTCTGTCCGCCAGCGATTTCATATCCTCCCGCTTTCCCGTCGCGCTGGCTGGCGACGAGATTCACTTGTGGCTTCTCGCCGCAGACGACCGGCCTGATGCGCCGCACCGGTACGATTCACGAGTCAGCGGATTACTGGCCGCGTATCTGGGTTGCGCGCCAGACGCCGTGCGCCTGGCCCTTGGCGAACACGGCAAGCCATTCCTGGAGGGACCTTCCCGCGTCGGTTCGCCCGTGTTCGACTTCAATATTTCGCATTGCCGCGGCGCGCTGCTCGTCGCCATAGCGCGCGGCCAGGAACTGGGAGTCGATGTCGAAACGCAGCGCCGGAGGCGGCCGGTACTGGATCTGGCCCGGCGTTTCTTTGCCGCCGACGAAGCGTCGGCGCTCGCCAGCGTCGACGAGCCGCGCCAGCAGATTGCGTTTCTGCGCCTCTGGAGCTGCAAGGAGGCGGTGGTAAAGGCGCTCGGCATCGGCATCGGCTTCGGTCTGGCGCGGGTGCAATTCGGTATCGACCCGAACGGCGAGCCGGTTGAACTGAGCGTGATCCATGCCTCAGCGGGCAGCGTCGAAGACTGGCATGTTGTGCGCCTGGCTCCGACCAGCGCCCACGTAGGAGCGCTGGCGTGGCGCGGTCCGGCGCGGCGCGTGCGCGCTTTCGTCGCAGCGGGAGATTGAACGTAGCCATTTCCCGCCGTGCGGCGGTTGCCGTGCCGGCACATTCGGGCTAAGTTTCGGATTCAAACGCCATGATGCCATCGCATGTGGAAGCTGCTGCGTAACCTGCTACTCGTCGCGATCCTGCTCGCCGGCGTTCTCAAACTCGTGCTCTGGTACGAAGTGCGACAGAACGCCGCGGGGCTGGTCAGCGCGTGGGCGCCTTTTGCCCAGGTGCAGTACGACAGCCTCGGTGTCAACCTCGACGGGACGATCGGAGTCGGCGGCGTCAGCGTCGTGTTCGGCAAGGGCCCGACTCGTTCGTCCTGGCGCGCATCGCAGGTCGACATCGAGACTTCCGGTCCGTTCTGGCTGTTGCGGCGCACGCTGATGGGCGACGAGAGTTTTCCTCCCCGCCTGGGCGTGAACGTCAAGGGCCTGCAGCCGCCGGCCGGGGCCTCGCCGTTCGACTGGCGCTGGTTGAGTCCGCTCAGTCTCGTGCCGTTTGAAACGTTTGGCTGCGGCGTGGTTTCCCGGCTCAGCATCGCCGACTACCAGCGCATGGGACTCAACCCCGGCGTTTCGCAGCAACATTTGGAGTACCGCTACGACGCTGCGACGAATGCGCTGACGTGGGCCGGCGAATTGTCGACGCCGCCGTTTTCGGCGATATCGCTGAGCGGCGAACTGCAGGACTTCGATGCCCGATCTCTCACGCCGAAAGGCTGGCCGAAGCTGCACGTAGCCGTGTTGACGGCCGAATACGCCGATAGCGGTTATCTGGCCAAGCGCAATCATTTTTGCGCGCAGCAGGCCGGCGCGAATCCCGCCGCGTTCATCGATCAGCATCTGGCGGCGATCAAGTCCTATCTCGACAGTCTCGGAGTCCAGACGACGGCCGGTGTCGAAACGATCTATCGCAACCTCGTCACCAGCGGCGGCCGCATGAGCGTGCAGAGCCTGCCGAATCCGGGTTTCACGCTCGAGTCGCTTTCCTCCGAGGCTCCCGACGCGCTCGTGCGTCAGCTCAACCTGACGACGCGGCACAATGATGCGCCGCCGGTAATGCTGCGGCTCGGGTTCAAGACGCCCGATTCTGCCGATGACACGTCGACGGCTGCGTCGGTCGCGGCAGCGCCAATTGCGCCGGCCAGCGCGCCGGTCGCAAGTGCCAACGTCGCAGCGACTCCGGCGTCGGCGCCGCCGGCGAAACCGCCCGCAATGGTCGTTGCCGCTTCCGCAACCCCGCCGGCGCCTGCTCCGCCAATAGTGGCGAAACCTCCGGTCGCGGCGCCACCTGCGCCAGCGCCGGCACATGCAACCCCGCCGGCGACAACTGCGATGGCAGCGGTTCCGGCAAAGGCGAACGGCACGACCATGCCGTCGGCGGCGATCGCTCCGGCGACCCCGGCGAAGACCGTCGATCCCGCCGGCTTGCCAAGTGAGCCCGCGCCTCCGGTGGGATCGACGCTGGCCTTGGTCTGGAAACCCACTGTCGATCGGCTGCCGGACGCGCCGCCGCCGGTGCGCGATTACGATCTCATCGAATCGGCCGCGGCCAACAATTACGCGGGCCGTTTCGTGCGCGTGCTGACTTCCGGCGGCAAGAAAGTCGAAGGCCGCATCATTGGCCTCGGGCCCGACGGCACGACGCTGGCCTTGCGCGTCAACCAGCCTGGCGGCATCGCCGAATTGCAGGTGCAGCGCTCGGTGATCGTCGAAATCCGGTTGCCGCACCAGAAACCGGCCGCCGCCGGCGGCTGAATTCCACGCTTGCAACGAGCCGCCGCGCTGGATCGTCTGTATGGCAATGAACGATACCGGCGAGCCGGGTGCCGGATTCGCACAACGCGTCGATGCGATGACGCTGGCCCGGGCACAGGGCGGCGACATGCAGGCATTTGCCGCGCTGTACTCGATGTTCGGCCGGCCATGTTTCAACCTGGCCTTGCGCATCCTGGGGAACCGGGCACAAGCGGAGGATTTGGTGCAGGAGATTTTCTTGAAAACAATCGGCACGATTCGCAGCTACCGCGGGGAAGCGCCGTTCGGCAGCTGGCTCAAACGCATGGCGGTCAATGCCGTCATCGATCAATTGCGCGGCCAGCGCCATTCTGCGGAGACGGACAGCGAGTCGCTGCTGATGGGCGAGATGACAACCGACTCGGCCAACCCGGCCGCGGTTGTCGACGCCTGGTCGCTGTTGCAGCGCCTGCCGGCGCGCGCGCGCGCAGTGCTCGTGCTGCACGAATTCGAAGGTTACACGCATGCCGAGCTGGCCGCGCTGTTCGGCCAGAGTGAAAGCTATTCGAAATCGATTCTCGCCCGTGCGCTCAAGCGCCTCGGCGAGTTGGTGGTGAGCAGCGACGAATCGATGCCATGTCCGAGCCGGAATTGAGTTTCCACGAATTGATGCAGCGCCTGCGCCTGCGCGAATTGCCGGTCGGCGAGCCGTCGCCCGATCTGTGGCAGCGGATTGCCGACTCGCACGTTGGCCGGATGCGGCGGGCGCGCATGCGCCGCGGCATCGTCGGATCGAGTCTGGCAGCGCTGATATTGCTTGCCGTCCTCGTCGCGCCAAAATGGCTCGAGCCTGCGGCAACGGAACACGCGATTCGACTGGCAGGCGCGCGCGCAAGCGCTCGAATTGCAGCTGCGCGCGCTGCGGGACAGCATCGGCGCGCACGCCGACAATGCCGGCGCGCTGGAAACGCAATCGGAGATCGCCCGGGTCGACGATGCCCTGCAGGCGGCGTATGACACCGGTGCGGAAAGAGATCAGCTGGAGCAGCTGTGGAAGCGGCGCAGCGAACTGCTGGGCGCGCTGATCAGCGTGCGCCAGCGCCATGTCGAAATCAGCCGGATCTGACGATGCCACTCATGCACAAGAGCAACTGTCGGCGACTCCAGGCCGTGACCTGGTGTTTCGCACTGGGTTTGTCGGGCGGCGCCGCTGGCGCCGACGCGCCGGGCGCAGCAGCTGCGCCCGGCGGCTCTTCGCCGCAGGCCGAGCAGCGCGTGCGCCAGGACATGCAGGCAACGCTGTCGAACCTGGGCTCATCGGGCGCGCTCGGCCAGCATCCCGATCAGGTTGCCGTGAGCCTGGATGAACCGGCACGGCGGGTCACGAGCCTCGGGGCGCTGGTCGATTCGACCAGCGCGCAGAGCGCGCGCGATGGCCTGCATGTACTCGGCGCGACCCCGGGCAGCAACGCCGATCGCCTCGGCCTCCGGCCCGGCGATGTCATTGTCACGGTCAACGGCACTTCGCTGCGCGATCTGGGCGCCGACCAGCATGGTCGCGCACTCGCGGCAACGACGCTCAAGACCGTCGTCGACGGATTGCCGGATGATGCGACGTTGCAATTCGCCGTCGTGCGCGGTGGCACGCCGGTCACGCTCAGCGGACCACTGGAGCCTGTCTATCTGCCGGCCATGCACGTGGACCTCGGCGGTGCGGTGGCGAGCGCCGATGTGCATCCGGCCGAGCCGCCCGCATCGACTGCACCGGCCGCGGCTCCTGCCACCGAGGGTTGCGGCCGCATCAGCATGTTCGATGTCTCTCCGCGCGGCGAGCACCTGTACGGCGTGCGGATCATATTGATCGACGGCAGAACGCCAGGCCCGCTCGGAACGCCGACATTCCGCGTCAGCGCGGGGGAACATCACTTGCTGGTCGCGGAAAATATCCCCACGACGCAACTCGGTGCCGACGAGTTCGCCACGTTACGTCGGCAAACGAACAAGCCGCTCACCGTCAACGTCAAGCCGGGCGTGACTTCGATGCTCGCGGCCCGATTGAACACGGACAAGGCCACGCAACTCAACAACGGCGGATATTGGGATCCGGTCGTATGGAAAGAGGTGCCTGAAGCCTGTCCTTGAGAGCGGCAACGGAACTTGTTGGAGCCGCCGAGGTCTCAAACGTCTGTACCCTCCCTCCACAGGGACCCAGCCACAAGGACGTGGCTTTCAGTTTCGCATCGACTGGCATGCGCTATCCTGCCAGCGTGACCCCGAGCTTTCATTTCCCTGGCATTTGTCGCCTTTGGCGCGGCGCATGGCGCCGAACGATTGCCTTCGTCCTCGGCTCGATCCTCGCCGCCACCGCAGCGGCGGCAACGCCGAAGGCAGGCGCGCCGAAAGCGGCGGCGCCGAGCGCTCCCGATCGTTACCGCCGCGCGCTCGAAGAAGGCGTTGCCAATGGCGTCTATGACGCTGTCGCGGTCGGATTGATTGACGGCAAGGCGCAGAAGACCTGGTTTTTCGGCAAGAACCGTGACGCGCTGAGCGAGCGCAGTGCGTTCGAAATCGGCGCCGTTACCGAGGTCTTCACCGGCATCCTGCTCGCGCAGGCGGTGCTCGACGGCAAACTGCGCCTTACCGATCCGATCGGAAGCCTGCTGCCAGCCGGCTTCCCCTGGGCCGATCCGGAGTTTGCAGCGACGCCAGTCGTGGCCCTGGCGACCCAAACCAGCGGCCTGCCGGCAACGCCGGCGAATCTCTTCGCCATCGATCCGGACGATGCCTACGCCGACTACACGGAACGCGACCTGCTCGCATTCCTCGCAAATTACCGGCCGGGCGAATGGAAGCGCGACTATGCGTATTCGCCTCTCAACGGCGCGTTGCTCTGCGTGCTCCTCGGCAACCTGTATGAAAACGCCTGCTCCACGCTGTTGATCACCAAGGTTCTGGATCCACTGGGTTTGTCCAAGACCGGTTTTGGCGATTCGGCCGAGTTGCTTCAAGGTCATGCCTACGGTCGCGACGCGCACCACTGGCACTTCAAAAAGGCCATGGCCGGAGCGGCCGGGTTGCGTTCGACGCTGCAGGATCTGCTGGCATTCCTCAGCCACAACCTGCAACCCGATGATTCGGCGCTGCGCGGCGCGCTGCTGCTGGCGCGTCAGGCGCGCAGCCAGGCCGCGGCCGGCGGCTTGGGGCTGGGCTGGACCATCCATGACGTCGAGATGGGACGCCAGACCTGGCCGTTGGCCTGGCGCGCGAGTCGGACCGGGGGCTTTTCGACGTTCATTGGCTTTCGTACCGATCGACAGCAGGCGCTCGTGCTCCTGGCCAACTCGGCCGAAGACCTTGCTTCGCTAGGCATTGCCTGGCTCACGGGCGAGACTCCACCGCCAGTGCCGCCGCCGCCGTTCATGCCCGACGCAGCGCGGCTGGCGCGCTATGCGGGCTTGTACCGCCTGTTGAATCACACCGAGGTCATCGTCAGCGACAGCGGCTCGGCGCTGGGCATGCAGTTGCGCGGCCAGCCGGCATGGCCGCTGTTCGCGGTCGCCGAGGATTCGTTCGTCACCCAGGGCGGCACGGTCGGACTGTCCTTCATCCGCAACATCGACGAATTCAGCGGCCTGCTGTTGCGCACGAATGGTCAGTTCGTTACCGGCGAGCGTCTAAGTGCGCGAGCGCCGCGACTTCAGCGCACCGCCATCACGCTGGACGCATCCAGACTCGCCGGATATGCCGGCGACTATCGCCTCGACGCCGGCACGTTGCTGCGCATCACGGTCAGCGACGACGGGCTCGGCGTGCAGCTGAGCGGCGCTGCACGCAGCACCATGCGCCCATATACGACCGATCGCTTCAGCGACGCCGATGGCCAGAACGGATTGATTTTCGAGCGCGACGAAAAGGGCCGCATCATCGCCGTGGTGCTGGACCTGGCCGGCGGCGAGCGCAAGGCGACGCCGGCGAACTGGCGCGCGCCGTGAGCGTGGCGGCATACTGGCGGCGATCGATTCTTCGTTGCCGAGCGACCGACTCGCCATGACATTGCTCAGCGTAAACGTCAACAAGATCGCCGTGCTGCGCAATTCGCGCGGAGGCGACCAGCCCGATGTCTGCGCTGCCGCGCAGGCGTGCATCGACGCCGGCGCGCACGGCATCACCGTGCATCCGCGACCGGACCAGCGGCACATCCGCCCTGGCGACGTCAGCGCGATCAAGGCGATGCTCCAGGAGCGGGTCGAATTCAACATCGAAGGCAATGCGTTTGCGCCGCCGCGCGGCGACTATCCCGGACTGCTCGCGCTCGCGCGCGCCGCGCAACCGCAGCAGTGCACGCTGGTGCCGGACAGCGACGCGCAGCTGACTTCGGATCACGGTTTCGACCTGCGCGCCGACGCACCGCGCCTCGCGCCGCTGATCGCCGCATTGAAGTCGTATGGTTGCCGCATCAGCCTGTTCGTCGATGCCGATAGCGACGAACTCGAGCGCGCGGCGCAGATCGGCGCGGACCGTGTGGAAATCTATACCGGACCTTACGCGCAGGCGCATGCGCGCGGCGACCATGGGCGCGAACTCGACGCCTGCGCGCGCTGCGCCGAACGCGCGCGCGCCGCAGGGCTTGGCGTCAATGCCGGACACGATCTGAGCCAGTCGAACCTGGCCGCGCTCAAGCGCGCCATTCCTTTTCTCGCCGAGGTATCGATCGGCCACGCGCTGATCAGCGAGGCGCTTTACGCGGGACTCGACGCAACCGTGAAGGCATACCTGCGCCTGCTCGACGGCTGACCACCGGACCGTCCGCCAATCGCAAGCGTCCGGCGTTCCCACCTGCGTGACACAGGCGATCGGCAATGTTGCGCGGCGACGCCTGACAACCAAGGGTCCCAAGCGCAAGCGGGCGGCGTTGAAGGCCGCGAGGTAGCGACGGCCGGTCAGGGCTGAGATAAACGAGCTGGGCTCTGCTCAATGATGCGTTTGTTTTTCAACAATTCGGCATGACCGGGAAGGATCACCACAGCCATGTTTATGAGGACTTTCGCACGTGCGGAATTGCCCGTGTAGTGATTGGCCATGGCGGCAAGGTTAATTGCGTTGATATCGTCCGGTAAGGCAAGCAAGGCTTTTTCAGCGAACGCAAGGGCTGCTTCTGGCGTTCCTTTTTTGAGCGCTAGTTGCGCGCGTTGCAATAATCCGTCTGGCGATCGCTCGAATTCTTCCTTGACTGCAAGCCACTTGCCTTTGACCTGAGCCGACACACGCATTAGCGATTCATTATCCATATTCGGGCCACCACCGGCACCGGATGTGCCGATGAACGCATGCCAGCGACTTGTTACCTTATCGACAAAGCGAAAGTGCGTATGTTGCGCGCACTGTAACCAAAAGTCGTGATCCTCATGGATCGGAAGCGTCTCGTCAAAACAGACACCTTTCTCAAGAAGATCGCGGCGAAATAGTGCGGCCATCAGTGTGAACTTCGACCACTCAAAAAGCTCGAGACGTACATGAGGTTCGCCGAAGATACCAACGAACTTCTCATTGTCATCGACCACTTCAGTAAGGCTGTATGCAAGCTTTGCCGAGGGGGGATTATTCTCGAGCGAAGCGCACAGTGTCGTCAGGTGATGGGGCAAGAGTTCATCATCGTCGTCGAGGAAATTAACCAGCTCCCCTTTTGCGGCCTTGAGTGCAACATTGGCTGCCGCTGCTCGTGCGAGCGGTTTTTCTGATTTCACCAAGCGCACTGTTCGGCCCCGGATTTCAGCAGGCATCTCACTATGAGCAGCTCCGCTCGCAGCAACAACCACTACTTCAAGGTTGGGGTAGGTTTGATCAACTGCAGACTGAATCGCTCTCGAAAGCGTCGATCGATCCATTGAGCGGATCAGAACGGAAATGGCAGGAATATGCATGCCGAGAAGGAATCTAACGGGCGAACGCTACAAGTATACCCTTTGCGGTGCCGGCTAGTTCGCCCGCTCCCCCAGCAGCTCGGTTGTGAACGTCGTGACCGTCCACCGGAATGCCACTGAGCTTGTTCGCCACGGCAGTGGTCTCTACCTCGAGCGGCTGAACGATTGGCGCAAAAACAGCTACCAATAACCGATTCGATGGTTCGAGGCTGATCCTGCACACTTCCGCCTTACGCGCGGTCGCGAGCGCATCCGTCACGAGCTGCCAATCGCCGGCACCCGTCGCTTGGCAAGACGCGCAAAGCAAGACGCCGCGTTTCCGCGGCGTCTTCGATCCTGAACTTCTGATGCAACCGTTTCGCTACTGCGCGCCGCGCGCCGGCAGGAAGCCGATCTTCGTCAATGCCCGCGTTCTTCGCATCAGCCATGACCGTGGCGACCTGCTGGTACTTCGCGGTCTTGTCGGCCTGGATCTGAAGTTCCGGCTGCGGATTCTTCTGCGAGGTGACACGCAACTGCGCCTGCAGCGCGGCCTCGGTGATCGGCTCGTCGTTCCAGTACAACTGACCGGACGTCTTGACGCCGAGCGTGATCGGCTCCGGCGGATTGTCCGGCGGGGCGGATTGAGGGTCGGCTGCGGCAGGTCGATCTTGATCTTGTGCGACAGCATCGGCACCGTGATCATGAAGATGATCAGCAGCACGAGCATCACGTCGACGAGCGGCGTGACGTTCATGTCGGACATCGGTCCGCTGCCGCCGCCTGAACTGAATGCCATGACTTTCTACCTCGTTTCTCGAACTGCAGACGCCGCGGGGCGGCGCTGCTGGATTACTGGGCGACGCCGGACGCCTGGGTGATGAAACCGACCTTGACCATTCCGGCATTCTTCGCATCGGTCATCACCGATGCGACGATTTGATACTCGGTGTCCTTGTCGGCGCGAATCTGCAGCTCCGGCTGCGGCGCGCGTTGTGCCGCAACGCGCAACTGGGCCTGCAACGCCGCTTCGGTGATCGGTTCGTCGTTCCAGTACAACTCACCGGTGTCCTTGACCGACAGCGTGATCGGCTGGTTCGCCACGTCATCGGGCGGCTTGGCCAGCGTCGCGATCGGCAACTCGACCTTGATCTTGTGCGCGGCCAATGGCGCCGTGATCATGAAGATGATCAGCAGCACCAACATCACGTCGACGAGCGGCGTGACGTTGATTTCCGCCATCACGCCACCGCCACCGCCAGAACTGAAGGCCATGACTTACTTTCTCGGCGCCGGTGCCGCAGCAGGCGGGCGCGGGCCCATGCCACCGCCGCCGACTCCCGCCTCGACGCGCGCGCCGGTCGCGAAGAAGTCGTGCAGGTCGTGCGCGAATTCGTCGAACTGGGCGTTCGTCACGCGGTTGGCGCGGACAAAGAAGTTGTAGGCGAGCACGGCCGGAATGGCGACGCCCAGACCGATCGCGGTCATGATCAACGCTTCGCCGACCGGGCCTGCAACCGTCTCGATGCCGGCGTTGCCGGATGCACCGATGCGGATCAGCGCGTGGTAAATGCCCCAGACGGTGCCGAGCAGGCCGACGAACGGCGCGGTCGAACCCACGGTCGCGAGCACGGTCAGGCCGCCTTCGAGGCGACCGCTTTCGCGGGCGACACCCTGGCGCAGCGAGCGATCGATGAATTCGGAGCGGTTCAACGCTTCGACCAGGCGACTGCCCTCGTGACGCTGGTGGTGGGCCGCTGCCGAAGCGCAGTCGAGTGCGATCTTCGAGAATGGCTCCCATTTGGGCTGGTCTTCCATGAAGCGCACGGCTTCCTGGGTCGATGTCGTTTCCCAGAACGTGTGCCGCACCTTGTCGGTCCGCGAGCGGATCGACAGGACTCGCCACATGTTGATGACGATGTAGTACCACGACATCACCGACATGATGACCAAGACCACGAACACCACAAGTCCGAGTGGATCGAAATTGTGGAGCAAGTGATCAAAGCCCATCTGTTGCAGGGCCGCGGCATCGCCGTGGCTGCCTACCGGAGTGGTCGCACTTACATCTGGAACGCTGCCCGGTGCAGCTGGCTGTGCGGAAGCTGGATCTTGTTGCATAACCCTACCCTTTGTTTGAGGCCCTATAGTGTCACCGGACGAGGCAAACCGCTACCTCTTCCACTCAGAGAATCTAAAGATCGGTCAAATTGAAATCCACCGGGATCAAGGCGTAACCCTCGTACGGCTGCCCATCCTTTCTGCCCGGATTGAACATCCAGGTTTTTGCTGCCGCGACCGCTGACTGATCGAGTTCGCGATAGCCGCTGGATTTCTCCACGGTCACTTCCTTCGGCGAGCCGTCGGTGCCGATCAGCACCTTCAGCACGCACCTTGCCGGTGTGATGCTCGCGTACCGCTTGCGGCGGATATTTCGGCGGACGCATCCGGCGGTAACTGATGTTTTCGCTCGGCGCGATGTCGACCGGCGGCGCGGGCGGCGCCGGTGGTGCCGGCGGTGGCGCTGCTACCGACATCGGCGTCGCCTGCTCCGTGACCACGGGCGGCGGCGGCGCCGGCGGTGGCAGCGGCGGCGGCTTGATCTTTTCGACGATCTTCGGCGGCGGCTTCTTCGGCGGCTCCGGCGGCGGCGGCGGTGGTGGCGGTGGTGGCGGCGGCGGTTCGATGAACTCGACCGTCACGATGTTGTCCTTGAGCTTTTCCTTCGCCTGCGGCGGCGACATCGGCGCGAGCAGCATCATGAAGGCAAATCCGTGCAGCGCAAAAGCTGCAGCCAGGCCCAGCGTGCGCCGCCAGTTGAACCGCTCGTCTTGTTGATCTTGGTATGCGTCTGACGCCATCAGCTTGAACCAGTTACGAATCCGTTATTTCCCCACCGCCCGGGCAAGTGTGCCCGACGCGGCCATCAACTGCGAAACCACTCAAACGGCGAACGAAGCAGACCAAATTACACTACCTTGCCGCGCCGACACAAGAGCAAGCGCACGGCGAGGCCTTCGTGGGCTAGCCGCGAAGGCCTCGCTTCTCGTCCAAAGCATCACGGTTTGCTGTGCTTGGTGACGGGCGCCTTGCCGCTCTTGCCGCTCTTCAGGCGCTGCTCCGCCATCGTCTTGGTGCTCGGATAAGCCTTTGCCTTCTCCCACGCAGCCGTGGCGCCGGCGCTGTTGTTCTCGTTGTTCTCGGCGTCGCCGAGCAGAATGTAGGCTTCGCCGGGCTGTTTCAGTCCGCCCTTGGCGACCGCCTGGCGCAGCGCCTCGACCGCCTCCTTGCCGCGATCGTTGTTGAGCAGCAGGCTGCCGCGCACGTAGTCGACGTTGCCGTCCTTGCTCATCCCGGCGGCCTTCCCGTATGCCTCGATCGCGTGCGCGTCATCCTGGGCCAGCGCGTACGAATCGCCGAGCAGCTTGTACATCTCGTAGGACGGCTTGATGATTCCCTTGGAGAAGCCTTCGCTCAGGACGGCCGCGCCTTCCTTGGGCTTTTCGAGCTGGTCGTAAAGCTGGGCCATCAGCTTGTAATCGCTTTCGCTGGTCAGCAGGCCTTTCTGCTTGGCGCCGGCGAGCAAGTCGACCGCCTTCTGGTCCTGCTTGCCCTTGACGTAGATCGTCGCCAGCTGCGTGATCAACTTGACGTCGTTCGGTGTCTTGGCGAGTTGCTGTTCGACCACCTTGGCCGCTTCGTCGTACTGCTCGAGTTCGGCGTACGACGCCATCAGGATCTGGTACCAGGACTCGCTCGGCTTGTCGCTCATCGACAACGCCTTCTTGATCGCATCGACGGCCGGCTGGAATTTTTCCAGGCGGTAGTAGGCGTTGCCCTGCAACGCGTAGGCTTCGGCTTTTTGCGCGCCGGTCACCTTGAACCACTCGCTGAGCGTGGCCAGCGCGTCTTCGTACTTCTCCGACTGGATCTGCATGATCGCGACGTTGTAGAGCACCTGGAATTGCTGGTTGTTCGGCAGCGCGTCGAGCGCGTAGGCCTCCCTGAAATTCTTGATCGCGGTTTCGTCGTCCTGCTTGCCGCTGGCAATCTGGCCTTCGGCTTCGAGCGCGAGGGCGCGCGCGTACTTGCTGGCCTTGCCGTCTGCCAGCACCTTCTGCAGGATCGGTTCGGCCTCATCGAACTTGTTGCTGTTGACCAGGTCGAGCGCCTTGTTCAAATCCTTCTGCGTGCCGGCCGCCATGTCGAGTTTCGGTTCGGCGCGCGTGGCGTTCGGGTACTCGTTTTTCTCGTCCTTCTTCGCAGCAGCAAACGCGGCGCCGGCGCTCAGCGCGATAGCGACGACGATGCAGACGATCATCCGCGGTAGATTGCGCATCTTGAGATTTCCTGGGTGGATGGCGATTCGATCGTCGCCGTTGTCGCGACGACCGCATGATAGGGGTGCGAAGGTTAACCCCGGCTTTCCGCCAGCTCAAGTTGCTAACGCACAAAAGCGACGTTTTTCACTGCCGTCCGTGGCCTCGGGTCCTCGGTCTTACACGTCGAGGTTGCTGACCCGCAGCGCGTTCTGCTCGATGAATTCGCGCCGCGGATCGACCACGTCGCCCATCAGGGTCGAGAAGATCTGGTCGGCTGCGACGGCATCCTCGATGCTGACCTGCAGGAGCCGGCGCGTTTCCGGGTTGACCGTGGTCTCCCACAGCTGCTCCGGATTCATTTCGCCGAGGCCCTTGAAGCGCTGGATCGTACGACCCTTCTTGGCTTCGTCGAGCAGCCATTCGCGGACCTGGGCGAATCGCGTCACCGCGCTGACGTTGGCGCCGCGGCGGATTTCGGCGCCGGGCTGGATCAGGCCGGCAAGCTGCTCGGCGATGATCCCGGATCGGCTTGAATTCCGCGCCGGCGAAAAACGTGGCAGGCAGGACCTGTGCGGCGCTGATGCCATGGTGCTTGCGTTCGATCATCAGGGCAGCGGCGTGCTCGGCGTCGGCCGCGCGCACGCGGAACGTGTAGTTCGGGCGGCCGAGGCTGTTGGCATTGATGCGCGCAGCGATCGCCTCGACCCAGCGCGTGGCGAGCACCGGATCCTGCCAGAGGTCGGCGCCCGGCGGCGACATGTCGAGCAGCGCCGTCATCAGCTGCGGATCGGCGCGATGGCTGAGCTTGTCGATCTGTTCGCGCGCGGCATCGTAGTCGTGCAGCAGGCGCTCGAGCGCCGCGCCCTGCAGTGGCGGCGCATCGGGGCTGTAGCGGAACTCGGCGTTTTCGACCGCGTTCGCGATCAGGTATTCGTTCAGCGCCGCGTCGTCCTTGAGGTACAGCTCCTGTTTGCCCTGCTTGAGCTTGTACAGCGGCGGCAGGCCGATATAGACGTAACCGCGCTCGATCAGCAGCGGCATCTGCCGGTAGAAGAACGTCAGCAGCAGGGTGCGGATGTGCGAGCCGTCGACGTCGGCGTCGGTCATGATGATGATGCGGTGGTAGCGCAGCTTGTCGACGTTGAACTCGTCCTTGCCGATGCCGCAGCCGAGCGCGGTGATCAGCGTGCCGACCTCGGCCGATGCCAACATTTTATCAAAGCGCGCTTTTTCCACATTTAAAATTTTACCCTTGAGCGGCAGCACCGCCTGGGTGCGGCGGTTGCGGCCCTGCTTGGCCGAACCGCCGGCCGAGTCGCCCTCGACGATGAACAGTTCCGACAGGGCCGGATCCTTTTCCTGGCAGTCGGCGAGCTTGCCGGGCAGGCCGGCGATGTCGAGCGCGCCCTTGCGCCGGGTCATCTCGCGCGCCTTGCGCGCGGCCTCGCGGGCGCGCGCGGCCTCGGCGACCTTGGCCGCGATTGCGCGCGCCTCGGTCGGGTTTTCCAGCAGGAACTCCTCGAGTTTCTGGCCGACGATCGATTCGACGACCCCCTTGACCTCGGATGAAACCAGCTTGTCCTTGGTCTGCGACGAGAACTTCGGGTCCGGCACCTTGACCGACAGCACCGCGATCATGCCTTCGCGCATGTCGTCGCCGGCCAGCGAAAGCTTGGCCGACTTGAGCAGGTTGGTCGATTCGATGTAATTGCCGAGGGTGCGCGTCAGCGCCGCGCGAAAGCCGGCCAGATGCGTGCCGCCGTCTTTTTGCGGAATATTGTTCGTGAAACAGAAGCAGGTTTCCTGGTAGGCGTCGGTCCACTGCATCGCGACGTCGACTACGACGCCCTCGTCGTGCTGGGCGGTGAACGTTATAACTTTTTGATGCAACGGGGTTTTAAGCTGCGCCAGGTGTTCGACGAAGGAGCGGATGCCACCGGTGTACTGGAATACGTCGTGGCGGTCGGCGCTCTCCTCGATCAACTCGATCTTGACCCCGGAGTTCAGGAACGACAGTTCGCGCAGGCGCTTGGCCAGAATGTCGTAGTGGAATTCGGTCTGGGTGAAAATCGTCCGGCTCGGCAAGAAGCGCACGGTCGTGCCGCGCAAGGTCGAGGGGCCGACCCGGCGCAGCGGATACTGCGGCTCGCCGAGATGATATTCCTGCTCGTATTCGCTGCCGTCGCGATAGATCCTGAGCGTCAGCAGTTCCGACAGCGCATTGACGACCGAAACGCCGACACCATGCAGACCGCCGGAAACCTTGTAGGAGTTATCGTCGAATTTGCCGCCGGCATGCAGCACCGTCATCACGACTTCGGCGGCTGACCGCCCCTCCTCTGGCTGCATGTCGACCGGAATGCCACGACCGTTGTCGACGACGCTTACCGAGCCGTCCTGATGGATGGTCACGATGATGTGATCGCAATAGCCGGCCAGCGCCTCGTCGACCGAGTTGTCGACGACCTCGAAGACCATATGGTGCAAGCCGGTTCCGTCATCGGTATCCCCGATGTACATGCCCGGACGTTTGCGCACCGCGTCGAGGCCCTTGAGGACCTTGATCCGGCTGGCATCGTACTGGTCGGCTGGTTGCTGGTTTTCGTTCATTGCAGCTCGCTATGGGTGGGTGGCGCGCGCGGCGCACCAAGCCGTGTAAAACCGCAATTATAGCAAGGCTGAGACCCTGCCCTGTTCCACGTGGAACGAACGGAACGGAACCGCGGCATCCAGAAGGCAGCGCGGAACTTCCGTGCTGGTCAGGAACACCTGCGCCGATTCGTGTGTCAGTGCTTCCACGACGACGCGTTGATGAGCCAGATCCAGTTCCGACGGCAGATCATCGAGCACGACAATGGGCCATTCGTTGTGGTCGGCCCGATAGAGCTGGGCCTGGGCCAGCATGCAGGCGATCGCGCACAGCTTTTCCTGCCCCCGCGACAATTGCTCACGACGCGGAGCCAGTTCGAAGCTGAGCTTCCAGTCCGCGCGATGCGGGCCGCGCGTCGTGTGTCCGCGTTGCCGGTCCGTGCCGTGGGATTCGCCCAGAGCCAACGCAAGTTCGCGCTCGGTATTCCAGCCCGGCGAATACTGCAGGATCGGCTCGCCCAGCTCAGGGAGGAGTATTCGCAGCCGTGCGATCAGAATCGGGGTCAGGCGCCCGAAGTAGCGAAGGCGTGCGGCATTCAAGGCCAAAGCCGCCGGCGCCAATTCGGCGTCCCAAGCGGACAACTCCGCCTCAGTGGCGTTGTTTCGCAGCAGCGCATTGCGTTGTTTTAGGGTACGGCGAAAGCGTCTTGAAACGCTGGGGAAGTCTGGTTCCACGTGGAACACGCCCCAGTCAAGAAACCGGCGGCGCTCCTCGCTCGACCCGGCAATCAGGGCATGCGAGCCCGGCTCGAAACAAACGACCGCGCAGTGCCCTATCGCCGAAGTCACGGTAGGCGCCGGCTGCCCATCGACGCGCGCGCTCCATCGACCGTCGCTCTGCATCATTCCGAGATGAACGACTCCCCGGCTGCTCTCGACTTGCGCAAACACCACCGCTTGGGCCATGCCCTGGCGCACAAGGAACTCGCCGCGCTGCGTACGAAAACTCCGACCGTGCGAGAGCAGATGGATCGCTTCGAGCACGCTGGTCTTGCCGGCTCCGTTCGCGCCCTCGAGCATGTTGATGCCGGGGCCGGCCTCGATTCGGGTTTCGGCGATATTGCGCCAGTTCTCCAGGCGCAGTTCAGTCAGTTTCACGCGTGGCTGGCCTTGGACGCCCGGCTACGGGCGCTTTTCCCGCCGAACGCATGCCCATCAGGTCGGGGGGCAACGGGTCCGTCAAAGGCGCAGCGGCATGATGACGTGGCGTGCCTGTTCGCTGTCCGGTGCGCGAAGCAGGCAGCTCGAATTCGCATCGCGCAGGCAGATCAGCACGTCGTCACCGTGCAGCGCATTGAGCGCATCGAGCAGATAATTGACGTTGAAGCCCACCCCGAGGTCGGCCGCGCCGGTCTTGGCTTCGAGTTCCTCGACCGCCTCCTCCTGCTCCGGATTGTGCGCGACGATGCGCAGCTTGTTCGGGCTGACTTCGAGCTTCACGCCGCGATACTTTTCATTCGACAGGATCGCAGCGCGTTGCAGCGCGCTGCGCAGCTGGTCGCGCACCAGGCGCACCTGCTTGTCGGCGCCAATCGGAATCACGGCCTCGTAATCCGGGAACCGGCCGTCAATCAGCTTCGACGTGAATGTCACGTCGCCGCGACGCACGCGCAGGTGGTTGCGGCCGAATTCCAGGTCGACCGTGCCGTCGCCGGTTTCAAACAAACCCTGCAGTTCCAGCACGCCCTTGCGCGGAATGATGATCTGACGCGGCGTGCCGACACCCGCGGCGTGAGCAGTCTCGACCAGCGCCAGGCGGTGCCCGTCGGTCGCCACGCAGCGCAGCGAGTGCTCGCGCAGATCGAGCAACAAGCCGTTGAGGTAATAGCGGACGTCTTGGTGCGCCATCGCAAACGCAGTCCGATCCATCAGATCTTTCAACGTCGCCTCGGGCAGCGAAATGCGCTCACTGAGTTCGATGTTGTCGATAACCGGAAACTCGCTGGCCGGCAATGTCGCCAGGGTGAAGCGGCTGCGCCCGGCATGCACGCCGACCCGGTCGCCGCTCTGCTTGAACTCGATCTTGCTGCCATCCGGCAGCGCGCGACAAATGTCGAACAGCTTGCGCGCCGGAATCGTCGTTTCGCCCGGTTCGAGATCCTGCGCGGCCGTCCCGGCCGTCATCTCGACCTCGAGATCCGTGCCGGTGAATGTCACGCGCTCGCCTTCGGCGGACACGAGCAGGTTCGCCAGCACCGGCAACGTCTGCCGACGCTCGACCACGCCCACCACTTGCTGCAACGGTTTCAGTAAGGCTTCGCGCTGAATGCTGAATCGCATAGGGTCAAGTCCGAGTGGGTTTGGAACTGCTTCTAGTGAGTATGTTAAATACCTAAAGCTTTAGTAGCTGGCCTTGTGCGTAACTAAAATAAGATACATTTGCCTTTTAAAACAAATGGATATGACAATATTCGTGCTCGGGTAACTCGCTCTTCCGCCTGTGCAGCACCTGTGGACAGAATTTGCTTCCGGATTTACCCACAGGCTATCCCCAGCGATTCTACCCGGTCAGCGCGCGCTGTAGTTTGTCGTAATCCGCGCGCAGTTTTCCATCGATCGCACACAAGTCACGTACGGTCCGGCAGGCATGCATGACGGTCGTATGATCGCGGCCCCCAAACGCCTTGCCGATTTCCGGCAGGCTATGTTCGGTCAATTCCTTGGTCAGCGCCATCGCCATCTGCCGTGGCCGCGCGAGCGAGCGGCTGCGATTCATCGACAACAGGTCCGACAAACGCAGCTGATAGTAGTCCGCCACCGTTTTCTGGATATTCGAGATCGTGATCGACTGGCTATGCACGGTCAGCAAGTCGCGCAGCGTCTCCTGGGCAAAGTCCGCGGTGATCGGCTGGCCGAGAAAGTTCGCGCGCGCGACCAGTGTATTGAGCGCCCCTTCCAGATCGCGCACATTCGAGCGCATGCGCCGCGCGATGAGCTGGGCCACCTGCTCCGGAATCTCGACGCGGCGCGACGCGGCCTTGTTCAAGATAATGGCCGCGCGCGTCTCGAAGTCCGGTGGATCGATCGCGACCGAAAGACCCCAGCCGAGGCGCGACTTCAGCCTCGGCTCGAGATTCTCGACTTCCTTCGGATAGCGATCGCAGGTCAGGATGATCTGCTGCTTGCCGTCGAACAGCGCGTTGAACGTGTGGAAGAACTCTTCCTGCGATGTGTTCTTGCCGGCCAGGAACTGGATGTCGTCGATCAGCAGCGCATCGACCGCGCGGAAGCGGCGCTTGAAATCGTCCATGCTCCGGGTGCGCAGCGAATCGATCATCGCGCTGACGAACTGTTCCGAGCGCAGGTACATGACCTTCACCGCCATGTTCTGCGCGCGCATATGGTTGCCCGCGGCGTGCATCAGATGGGTCTTGCCCAGGCCGGTGCCGCCGTACAGCAACAACGGGTTGTAGGCCCGGCCGGGATTGTTGGCGACTTGCAGCGCCGCGGCCTTGCCAAGCTGATTGGACTTGCCTTCGACGAACGACTCGAACGTATAGGACGGGTCGAGGTTATGCTCGAACTCGAAATTCTCGCCGATGGCCGCAACCTCGCCGCGCGGCGCCCTGCGGCTGTTGAGCGTGCCGACCTCGAGCCGCACCCTGATGGAGTCTCCATGCAGGTGATCGACCAGGGTCTGGATACGCGGCAGGAATTCGGCCTTGACGATATCAAGCGTATAGCCGTTCGGTGCGAGCAGACGCAGTCCCTCGTTGTCCTCACTGGCCTGCAGCGGCTTGAGGTAGGTATGCAGATCCTCGACTGTCACGTCGCTTTCCAGGCGTTGCAGGCAGCGGCGCCACAGCTCGCTCATGTGGAAATTCTCGGATCGATCACACCAGGGGACTGCCCAGTCTACGCGTCCGGGACGGGCTACGCCAAGCGTAAGCGCATTGACACAACAGGTAAAAACCCACTATATTCCCGCTTCTTTTTCGTCGAAATCTCTCAGGGCACTGTCATGAAGCGCACTTTCCAGCCAGGCAATCTCAAGCATGCGCGTACGCATGGTTTCCGCGCACGCATGAAAACGCGCGGCGGACGGGCCGTGCTCAACGCGCGTCGCGCCAAGGGTCGCAAAAACCTGATCCCGTAAGGCTGATCCGGTAAGCGTCATCTGCTGATCAGCGAGTGACACCGGCGTTCGGCTATCCGCGCACCGCAAGCCTGCGCCAGCCCGCCGAGTTCACCGCGTTGCGGCGCCAGGGCAAACGCATGGCCGCACGTTTTTTCCAGACCCAGTATCGCCTGACGCAGAGCGCCGACGCGCGTCTCGGCATGGCTGTGTCCAAGCGCGTGTCCAAGCGTGCCGTCGTGCGCAACCGCATCCGTCGCGTCATCCGCGAAAGTTTTCGCCTCAATCGGGCCAAGCTGCCGCCGTGCGACGTGCTGCTGATCGCGCAGACAACGGCTGCGGAGCAAAGCAGCAACGAGCTGCGCGCGGACCTGGAAGGTTTGTGGCAGCGATTGGCAGCATTGAAGTGACGCCACCCAGCCGGCACAATGCCGGCCCGTTCCAGATTCCCTGTTTGTCACCGAACTCGCAGTCACCGAACCCGCTGTCACCGAACTGGCAGTCACCGAAGCCCCAGTTACCGGACCTGCCACGCGAGTCGTCGCCGATGCGCGCGGGTGGGTTGAAGGGAAACGGCGCGAGCCGCCGCGCCAGCAACCGCCTCGACCAGACCTGACTATGACGAACACCCGCCCGTTCCTGTTCTTCGCGCTCTGCGCGATCGGATTCTTTCTCTGGCAAGCCTGGGAGAAAGATTACGGATCGAGCGCCCCGCCCGGCAGCGCTGTCCCGGCGCCGGCCGCGACGGCAACGCCCGCGCCGCCGACACCGGCCGTGCCGGGCGACGTTCCGTCCGCCGCCAGCGCCGCCGCCAGCGAAACGGCTCCGGCAACTGCTTCGACGCCAGCCGCGGCGGCGAGCACGGGTCAGCGCATCGAGATCCGAACCGACGTGCTGCACGCGGTCATCGATACGCGCGGCGCCAATCTCGTCGAGGCCGACCTGCTCGCCTATCCGGTCGATCCGAGCGATCGCAGCAAACCGGTGCACCTGCTCAGCGAAACCGGCGAAGGCTACTTCGTGGCGCAGTCCGGGCTCGTCAGCAACGGCTCGCCGGCGCCGGACCACAAGGCCCTGTTCAGCGCGGAAAAGACCGACTACGCGCTGGCCGACGGCAGCGAAACACTCGAAGTACCGCTGACCTGGACCGACGCTTCCGGCGTGAGCGTGCGCAAAGTATACATTTTCAAGCGCGCCAGCTACCTGATCGACACGCGCCAGGAAGTCACCAACTCCGCGTCGTCGGCGTGGACCGGCAACGAGTACCGCCAGCTGCAGCGCGTGCCGCCGGTCATCAAGAGTTCCGGCTTCGCCTTCAGCGATCCCGAGCGCTTCGCCTTCGCCGGCGCCGCGTGGTACAGCCCGAAGGACAAGTTCCAGAAACTCGCTTTCGACAAATTCGCGGCCTCGCCGCTGAAGCAGGACACCGCCGGCGGCTGGGTCGCGATGCTGCAGCACTACTTCTTCGCCGCCTGGATCCCGGATCCGGCGCAAACCGACACCTTCACGACCGAAACAGTCAAGGCCGACGGTCGGACACGCTATCTGGTCCGCGACGTCTCGCCGGCGCTGACGGTCGCGCCGAACGAGACCAAGGCCTTCAGCGCGCGCCTTTACGTAGGACCGAAGCTGCAGAGCACGCTCGACCAGGTCGCTCCCGGCCTGTCGTTGACCGTCGACTACGGCATTCTGACGTTCATCGCCAGCCCGCTGCACTGGGTGCTGGTCGAACTGCACACGCTGGTCAAGAACTGGGGCCTGGCGATCATCCTGCTCGTGCTGCTGATCAAGCTGGCGTTGTTCAAGCTCAGCGAAGCGCAGTTCCGCTCGATGGCGAAGATGAAGCGCCTGCAGCCGCGCCTCGAAGCGCTCAAGGAACGCTACGGCGACGACAAGCAGAAGTACAACGCCGCTATGATGGAGTTGTATCAAAAGGAAAAAATAAACCCGCTCGGCGGCTGCCTGCCGATGGTCGTGCAGATCCCGGTGTTCTTCGCCCTGTACTGGGTGTTGCTCGAGAGCGTCGAACTGCGCCAGGCGCCGTTCTTCGGCTGGATCCAGAACCTGTCCGCGCCGGATCCGTACTTCGTGCTGCCGGTGCTGAACGCGCTCGCGACGCTCGCCTCGCAATGGCTGTCGCCAAACCCGGGAATGGATCCGACCCAGGCCAAGATCATGAAGACGATGCCGTTGGCGATGGCCGTGATGTTCGCGTTCTTCCCGGCCGGCCTCGTGCTGTACTGGACGGTCAATGGTGCGCTGTCGCTGCTGCAGCAATGGGTCATCACGCAGCGGCTGCAAAGCGCCGACAACAAAGCCAAGACCTGACGCGCGGCAAGAGCCGCGGCAAACTTGCGGAAGCAGATGGCGCAGCCCACCGACACGATCGCCGCCGTCGCCACCGCGTCCGGCGCGGGGGCCATCGGCATCGTGCGCATCTCGGGGCCGCAAGCCCGCGCAATCGGCCAGGCGCTGACCGGCAAACGCCTGCGGCGGCGAACGATGAGCCTTTGCGCGTTGCGCGATGCCGACGGCGGCATCCTCGATCACGCGTTGGTCCTGCTGTTTGCCGGACCGCGCTCGGCCACCGGCGAGGACGTTCTCGAACTGCATGCCCACGGCAGCCCGGTCGTGCTGAACCTGCTGCTCGCACGCTCGCTCGAACTCGGTGCGCGCGCGGCGCGTCCCGGCGAATTCACCGAACGCGCGTTCCTCAACGGCAAGCTCGACCTGGTCCAGGCAGAAGCCGTCGCCGACCTGATCGCGAGCGACTCCGCGGCCGCGGCGCGCGCCGCCTCGCGCAGCCTCGAAGGCGAGTTCTCGCGCGAAGTGCGCAGGCTGCTCGATGCGCTCGTGCGTTTGCGCGCTTGGCTCGAAGCCGCGCTGGATTTTCCCGAGGAAGAAATCGACTTTCTCAGCGCCCCGCAACTCTCGGCCGATCTTGCCGCGCTGCAGACCCAGCTGACCGAATTGCTCGCCGCGGCCCAACGCGGCGTCATGCTGCGCGACGGCTTGCACGTCGTCATCGTTGGCCGGCCGAACACCGGCAAGTCGAGTCTGCTCAATGCGCTGGCGCAGAGCGAACGCGCCATCGTCACGCCGATTCCAGGCACCACGCGCGACTTGCTGCGCGAAGGCATCAACATCGATGGCATCGTGCTGACCCTGGTCGACACGGCCGGCTTGCGCGATTCCGATGACCAGGTCGAACGCGAAGGCATGCGCCGCGCGCGCGCTGAACTCGAGCGTGCCGACGTCGCCATTCTCGTCACCGACAGCGAACAGGCCGAGGCCGACGGCGCACTGCTGGACGATTGCGCCGACGGCGCCGTCAGACTGATCGTGCACAACAAGATCGACGCGAGCGGCGAGCGTGCGCGCGTCGAACGCGTTGCCGGCAACGAAATCCACATGTATATTTCTGCCCAGCGCGGCGATGGGCTTGCCGGGCTGCGTAGCGAACTGGCGCGGCTCGGCGGCCGCGGCGAGGGCGCGCAAGGCGCGTTCAGCGCGCGCGCGCGCCATGTCGACGCGCTCGAGCGCGTCGCCGGTCACCTGCGCGCATCCGACGCCGCCTTGCGCGTGGATCATGCCGGCGAGCTTGCCGCCGAGGAACTGCGCCAGGCCCAGCGCGCGCTCGGCGAAATCACCGGCGACTACACGACCGACGATCTCCTCGGGGCGATCTTCTCGACGTTCTGCATCGGC
The DNA here is from genome assembly GCA_963766595.1 of uncultured Gammaproteobacteria bacterium. Lineage (GTDB taxonomy): Bacteria > Pseudomonadota > Gammaproteobacteria > Xanthomonadales > Rhodanobacteraceae > Rudaea. The sequence continues at coordinate 448,929 of CAVYAZ010000016.1, read as the reverse complement.
AAGTAATCCTCATCCGCGCGCACTGCGCCGCGCCTCCGGCGTCGTGTCGGCCGCTTCCGATCGGGCGCTTGCTTTAGAACGCGGATTAACGCAGATATGCACGGATGTTCGCGGATAGAGCATTCTTTTCAGAATCGCCATCGCTGTTTCGCCCGGTTCTTTCGCTCTATCCGCGGCATTCCGTGATCATCCGCGTTCATCCGCGTCAAAAATCCAGCGTCCGACTAGCGGGCGACTCCAGCGGCACCCGGGCGAAAAACCCGTCGTCTGCATCTGGCGCAACAACACAGCGCCGGCAATAATCCGCCGCCACCTCGCCCACGGAGTACGTCTTGCGCGCAATCCTGCTTGCCCTCGTCATGATTGCCGTCAGCACGACGGCGCACGCGGGTCAATTGACGATCGACCGGATCTACGGCGGCGGCAGCCTCAGTGGTCCGACACCGGCGCGGCTGAAGATCTCGCCTGACGGCGCGCGCGTCACGTTTCTGCGCGCCAAGGCCGATGACCAGGACACGTTCGATCTGTGGGAATACAACGTCAAGGCCCGCGCAACACGGCTGCTCGTCGACTCACGCGCGCTCGCGCCGGACGGCGAGCAACTGTCCGATGCCGAGAAGGCGCGGCGCGAGCGCGCACGCATCGCGGGGCGTCACGGCATCGTCGACTACACCTGGGCGCCGGACGGAAAGAAATTGCTGTTTCCTCTCGCCGGCAAGTTATACCTGTTCGATCTCGAGGCGGCCCGCGGCAAGGGACTGCGCCAACTCGACACCGGCGGCGAGGTTCTCGATCCACAGGTCTCCCCGCGGGGCCGCTATGTATCGTTCCTGCGCGAACAGAACCTGTGGCTGATCGACCTCACCGATGGCAAGGCGCGCGCGTTGACCCACGATGGCGGCGCCACGATCCACAACGGCGAGGCCGAGTTCGTCGCGCAGGAGGAAATGGGCCGCTTCCACGGCTACTGGTGGGCGCCCGACGAGTCGGCAATCGCGTTCGAACGTTTCGATGAATCCCGCGTTGCGCAGGTCAAGCGCTTCGAGGTCTATGCCGACCGCAGTGAAGTCATCGAGCAGCGCTACCCCGCGGCCGGGGGCGCAAATGTCGAAGTCAAACTCGGCTTGGTCACGCCGACCGGCGCCGAGCCGCGCTGGGTCGCACTTGGCGAAACCCCTGACATCTACCTTGCGCGCGTCGACTGGCTCCCGGACGGCAAACGCCTCAGTTACCAGCTTATGCAGCGCAACCAGCAGCGCCTCGACCTGAACCTCGTCGATGCGGCAACGCTGAACCAGCGCACGCTGCTCAGCGAAACCCGCCCGACCTGGATCGACCTCAACGACGACCTGCACTTCCTCAAGAACCAGGACGCGTTCGTCTGGGGCAGCGACCGCTCCGGCTTCCACCATCTGTATTTGTATACTCTGGATGGCGAACTGCGCAATGCGATCAGCAGTGGCGAGTGGAATGTCGACGGCGTGCTCGCAGTTGACGAACGAGCCGGCAACGTCTACGTCGATTCGAACCGCGACTTCGTGCCGGACCGCCAGCTCTACGCGCTGAAACTCGACGGCAGCACGGCGGCGGCGCCTACGCGCATCAGCCAGGGCGACGGCATGCACGCGATCGAGTTTGGCCGCGACCCGCGCGTCTACGTCGACACGTTCGCCGATCCGCAGACGCCGCCGCAGGTCTCCGTGCACGCCGCCGATGGGCGCTTCCTCGCCTGGATCGAACAGAACAAGCTCGATGCCGGCCATCCGTACTGGCCGTATCACGACGCGCATATCGTGCCCGAATTCGGCTCGTTGCCGGCTGCCGATGGCCAGTTGCTGTACTACCGAATGTTCAAGCCGGCGAACTTCGATCCATCGCGCCGCTACCCTGTTTTCGACACGTACTACGGCGGCCCGCACGGCCAGGTCGCCGTGCGCGGATGGCCCGATTATTTTTCCGAATACATGGCGCAGCACGGCTACGTCGTGTTCTCGCTCGACAACCGCGGCATGGCGCGGCGCGGGCGGCAGTTCACCGACGGCATCTACAGGCAACTCGGCAAACTCGAAGTCGAGGACCAGGTCGCCGGCATCCGCTGGCTCAAGACGCAGGCGTTTGTCGATCCGCGACGCATCGGCGTGTTCGGCTGGAGCTATGGCGGCTACATGACCGCAATGCTGCTGGCCAAGGCATCGGACGAAATCGCCGCCGGCGTCGCGGTTGCTCCGGTCGTCGACTGGAGTCTGTACGACACGTTCTACACCGAGCGCTATCTCGATACGCCGCAGCACAACGCCGACGGCTACGAACTATCCAGCGTGCTGCACTGGCTCGATGGCATGAAGTCGCCGCTGCTGCTCGCGCACGGCATGGCCGACGACAACGTGCTGTTCACCAACTCGACGCGGCTGATGGCGGGCTTGCAGGAACGCGGCATCCAGTTCGAGCTGATGACCTATCCCGGCGGCAAGCACGGCCTGTCGACGCCGGCGATGCGCAAGCATGCGTTTCATGCGATCGTGGATTTTTTTGATGCGAAGGTGAAGGGAAGGGACTAGGGACGAGGGCGAGCTAGGGAAACGAGCTTCGCTCTTACTAGCCCCTGCTCTTCCTGGCCCCTGCTCTCAATGCACCCAGCGGCCCCCGCGACGCCGGCGCGGTCCATCGCCTTCGGATGCCCCGGCTGCGACGGCCGCCAGCTCCTCGCTGGTCGGCGGCGAATCGCGCCAGTAGTGCGCGACCGCGCTGACGGCGGACGGCAACTGGCCGAGGCACTCGTCGTATTCGACTTCGCTGAGCGGCGCGAAGTCCGCGTCGGTCGCGAACACGCCTTCCTCGACCGCCAGCGCCATGATCGGGCCGAGCAGTTCGGTCAGTTGCGAGTCGGCGCCCAGGCGCGTCTCCCAGACGCGAGCGCGCAAATCCACGCCGCGCGAGAACCCTTCGCACCAGCCGTGCGCGCTCAGCGCGGAGCCGCCGTCGTCGAGTTCGATCTCGCCGAGAATCGGTTCGTAGTTGTCCGCTTCGAGTTCGAGTTCGACGCTTTCGTTGAGCCGCGCCAGCAATTCGAGAATGCGCCGGGCTTCGTCTTCGTCGCCGAACGGCTCGTGCAACACCTCGGGCAGCCATTCGTCCGGCAATGCCGCCTGCGGTCCGATCGCGATCGCGGTCAGCAGGCCATGCACGCCGTCGAGCAAAAGATCGTCCTCGCCGGCGTGCGCGCGCAGAAACCGGTCAAGCTGCTCCAGATCGGCATCGTCGATGCCGAGCGGCCAATCCGCCTCGCCTTGTCCTGAACTCATGTCAACTCCAGCATCACCGGCGTGTGGTCCGACGCGCGCTCCCAGGTGCGCGGGCTGCGGTCGATCGATGCGCCGCCGCAGCGCGCGCGCAAAGCCTCGCTGACAAGGATCAGATCGATGCGCAAGCCGAGGTTGCGGCGAAACGCGCCTTGCCGGTAGTCCCACCAGGAATAGTGGCCGGCTTCGGGTTCGAACAAGCGGAAACTGTCGTGCAGGCCCAGCGCCTGCAGCTCCGCCAGCGCCGCGCGTTCCGGCGTCGAACACAGGATCTGCTCGTGCCATGCGGCCGGATCGTGCACGTCGCGGTCCTGCGGCGCGATGTTGAAATCACCCATGACGATCATTTGTGGAAAATGCAGCAACTCGGCGGCGAGGTAGTCGCGCACGCGCGCCAGCCAGTGCAGCTTGTACGCATACTTCTCGCTGCCGACGGCCTGGCCGTTGACGACGTAGAGATTGACCACGCGCAGCTCGCCGACCGTGCCGATCAGGATGCGCCGCTGCGGATCGTCGAGCCCCGGGATGTCGGTCACGACGTCGCGCACCGGCTCGCGCGTCAGCAGGGCCACGCCGTTGTAGGTCTTCTGCCCGGAAAATACGCTGTGATAGCCCAGCTTCGTCAACGCCTCGGCCGGAAACTTCGTGTCCTCGAGCTTGGTCTCCTGCAGCGCGACGATGTCCGGCGCGGCCGTCGCCAGCCACGCGCTCAGATGCGGCATGCGCACGTTCAGCGAGTTGACGTTCCAAGAGGCAATTTTCATCCACGTAGTTTATCTCACGCCGCGAGTCCGTAACTGCGCAGCAACGCGTCGGGCGTCGGCTCGCGACCGCGGAATTCGGTGAACGATTCGAGCGCCGGACGCGAACCGCCAACCGCGAGGATGCTGCGCCGGAATGCCTCGCCGCTGGCGCGATCGAACACGCCGGATTCCTCGAAGCGGCCGAACGCATCGGCCGACAGCAGCTCGGCCCACAGGTAGCTGTAGTAGCCCGCCGCATAGCCGCCGGCGAACACGTGGCCGAAGCTGTGCGGCATGCGCTGCCACGCGGGCGGAATGACGACCGCGACTTCGCGCCGCACCTCGTCGAGGATTTCCATCACGCGCGCGCCGCGCGCCGGGTCGTATTCGAGATGCAGGCGAAAATCGAACAGCGCGAACTCGACCTGGCGCACGAGGAACAGGCCGGCATGAAAATGCCGCGCCGCGAGCATGCGCGCAAACAGGTCGTCGGGCAGCGCCTCGCCGGTTTGCCAGTGGCGCGCGAACAGTGCGAGCGCCTCGCGCTGCCAGGCGAAGTTCTCCATGAACTGGCTCGGCAGTTCGACCGCGTCCCATTCCACGCCACTGATGCCGGCAACCGACGGATAGTCGACTTCGGTCAGCAGATGATGCAGGCCGTGGCCGAATTCGTGAAACAGCGTCGTGACGTCGTCGTGCGTCAGCAGCGACGGTTGCGCCGCGCCGGGCGGCGCGAAGTTGCAGGTCAGGTAGGCGATCGGCAGATGCGTCGTCGCGTCCTTGCGGAAACGCGAGCGGCAGACATCCATCCACGCGCCGCCGCGCTTGCCGGTGCGCGAGTACAGGTCGACATAGGCGCCGGCAATGACCTGGCCCTTCGGCATCGAGCACGTCGTAGAAGCGCACGTCCGCATGCCACACGTCGACGCCGGCGCGCCGCTGCAGGCGCACGCCGAACACGCGCTCGCAGATCGCGAACAAGCCGTCGATCACGGCCGGCAGCGGGAAATACGGCTTGAGTTCTTCTTCGCTGAGCGCGAACTGTTTGACGCGCAACTTCTCCGACGCGTAGCCGATGTCCCACGGCTGCAAATCGGCAATGCCGAGCTCATCGCGGGCAAACGCGCGCAGTTCGGCGAACTCGCGAACGGCGACCGGCTTGGCGCGCGCCACGAGATCGCGCAGGAATGCCAGCACGCGCGCCGGCGCATCGGCCATCTTCGTCGCCAGCGATTCCTCGGCGGCGTTGGCGAAGCCGAGCAACTGCGCGGCTTCGTGGCGCAACGCCATGATCTGTTCGATGCGCGCGGAGTTGTCGAACTGGCCTGCCTGCGGGCCCTGGTCCGAGGCGCGCGTCTGATACGCCGCAGTAGACGCGTTCGCGCAAACCGCGATCGTCGGCGTAGGTCAGCACGGCCTGCACGCTCGGCTGCTTGAGCGTGACGAGCCAGCCGTCCCGGCCGGCTTCTTTCGCATATTCGCGCAGCAGGTCGCGGTCGGTCTGCGCCAGGCCGCCGAGCGCTGCTTCCTCGCGACCGGTTCGGACCATGCTTCGGTCGCATCGAGCACGGCGTTCTCGAACTCGTTTTCCAGCCGCGCCAGCGTGTTCGCGATCTCGCGAAAACGCGAACGCCCCGGTTCCTCGAGCGCAACTCCCGACAGGCGGAAATCGCGCAAAGTATGATCGACGAGCGTGCGCGCCGCGCGCGGCAACGCGGCGAACTGCGCATCGTCGGCGACGGCGCGCACGGCCGAATACAGTTCGCGATTCTGTCCCAGCTCGCTGGCGTGCTCGGTAATCTTTTCCAGCGCCTGCGAATAAACCGCGCGCAGCGCTTCGGAATCGGCGACCGCATGCAGGTGCGATACCGGCGACCAGGTCAGCTCGAGGCGCTCTTCGAGTTCCTCCTGCCGCTGCAGCACGCGCGCGAACGAGCGCGGCGCCGGATCGGCGACGATCGCATCGATCGCCGCGCGATAGTCGGCCAGAACGGCATCGACGGCGGGCAGGACATGCCCCGGTTCGATCGCCGAAAACGCGGGCAGTGGGGTGTCGTTGAGCAGCGGATTCGGGGAATTCATGCTGGGCCGGGGAAAGGTCGGAACCCAAACGTGATGCGCGCGGCGGAAAAAATCAAGGCTATGCGCACGCGACGGTTGTACGCGATGGCCAGTTTCGACCATGCAGCTTCACGGCCCTTGAGCCGTTCAGCCGCTCTCGACCTTCCCTGGTCTTCGCGGCACTCGGGCTCCTGCCCTTCGCACCTGGGCTCCTGCCCGGCGCCTTTGGGTTAGCATGTAGCGAAGCGACGACGGGCCTGCGATGAGCGACACGCCAGCGAACGCGGAACCTTTCGACACCAGTGAGTTGTTGCGCGATGTGCCGTTGTTCCGGCATCTGGACGCGCGCGCGCTTGCCGAGCTCGAGGGCGAACTCGAATGGTTCGCGATGCCGGGCGGCGCCGTGCTGTTCGAATACGGCGACGAGTCCGACGCGCTGTACGTGCTCAAGTCCGGCAGTCTCGGCGCGTTCAAGCCCGACGTGGACGGACAGTTCCAGCTCGATGGCCTGGTCGCCGCCGGCGAAACGGTCGGCGAACTCGGCCTGATCGTCGACCAGCCGCGCTCGGCAACCGTGCGCGCATTGCGCGATTCGGAACTGCTGCGCCTGTCCCGGCGCGGCTTCACGGCACTCGTCGAGCACCATCCCGACGCGATGCTGCAGAGCGCGCGCCTGGCCGTGCAGCGCCTGATCGCGCGCACCGTGCGCCGGCCGCTGTCGGGCGCGCGAACGTTCGCGGTCCTGCCGTACGATGCCAGCTGCGACGCGCGCGGCTTCGCGCTGCAGCTGCAACAGGCGCTCGAACGCTATGGCAGCTGCGCGCTGATCGATGCGCAGGCCGGCAAGGGCAATACCAGCGACTGGTTCAGCGCGATCGAAGCACGCTATCGCTACGTGATCTATCTTGCCGGCCACGACCAGGACGACTGGCGCGAACTGTGCGTGCGCCAGGCCGACTGCTTCGTGCTGCCGGCCAATCCCGCGGGGCAACCCGGCCTGTGGCCGGAACTCGCCGACTCCGCAGGCCGAACGCTTCGTGCAGCGGCCCTGTCATCTGGTGCTGCTCCAGCGCGGCGACATCCGCCTTGGCAGCGGCGGCGCATGGATGGCACACGCGCCCGGCGCGCAACTGCACCATGTGCGTCACGCCACCGATGTTGAACGCGTCGCCGCGTCTGTTGACCGGGCGCAGCATCGGCCTGGTGCTTTCCGGCGGCGGCGCGCGCGGCTTCGCCCACATCGGCGTCGTGCGCGCGCTGCGCGAGGCCGGCATGCGCATCGACAGCGTCGGCGGCACGTCGATCGGCGCGATCATCGGCGCCGGCGTCGCCGCCGACTGGTCGGACGAGGAGATGCTGGAAAAGTACCGGATCGCGTTCGTCGCCGGCCGCCCGCTGAAAGATTACACATTTCCCTTTGTTTCACTGGTCTCGGGCCGGCGCGTCGCGCATCTGCTGCGCGAGGCGTTCGGGCCGCGCGATATCCAGGACCTCGCATTGCCGTACTACTGCGTATCGGCCAACCTCACGATCGGCCGCGCGCACGTGCACCGTTCCGGACCGCTGTGGCTGTGGCTGCGCGCGTCGAGCGCGATCCCCGGCATCCTGCCGCCGGTATTCCATCGCGGCGACGTGTATGTCGACGGCGCGGTCATGAACAACCTGCCGACCGACGTCATGCGCGGCCAGGCCGTCGGCGAGATCGTCGCGGTCGATATCAGCGCCGACGACGTGCTGCGCTCGGATGTCGACGAGTTCGCGCTGCCGTCGGCGTGGCGCCTGCTGATCGAACGCATGGGCCGGCCACGGCGTCCGGGCATCCTGAGCATCCTGCTGCGCTCGGGCATGGTCAACGCGGAAGCCGCCAGCGTCGAGCGCCGCGGCTACACCAGCCTGCTGCTGACACCGCCGCTGCAGGACATCGAACTGCTCGATTGGCACGCGTACGAGCGCGCGATCGATGCCGGTTACCGACATGCATGCGAGGTGATCGGGCGGGCCGGCGTGCGCGAGTTGCCGTAGGGTGGGCCTTGGCCCACCGTTTTTCTTTTGGCGCAAAAAAGCAGAGCGGTGGGCCAAGGCCCACCCTACCGAGCGCGCGCAAAAGCGCGCGCGCCCTCACGCTCTCTCATCCCTTGTGCCGTCCCGCCCGGTATTCGCCGAGACGCTCTTCGATCTCGCTGATCAGCGGCTCGACGGCTTCCTCGGCCTTGTCCTTGGCGCTCATCGCGGTGAAGTTCACGTTGTCGCTCCAGCCGGCACCGAGTTTGCGCCGGCCTTCGACGGCATACGCGTTGATGTTCAGTTGCGCGGTCATCAGATTGTCGCTCTGTCCGTAGAACGTCACCGATTGCGAGCCGACGGCGCGCGCATGGATGACGATCACGGCGTCGATGTCGCCGCGATGTGCGATCACATTGAGAATTTCGGCGGTATTCGGCCGCGGGCCCTGCAACAGGTGCTCGACGCGCGGCATCGACGCTTCGTCGACCAGGTGAAAGCCGTTGCGCGACAGCGCCTGTTCGATCGAGCGCAGGGCCGGTTCGGCCACGGCCTCATCGCCGCCGGCGATAACGGCGATCGTCGGAATATGCGGATGCGGCGGCGCGCTGACCGGCGCTGGCGGCGTAGCAGTGGCAACGCGCGGCTGCTTCGCTGGCGGCGCTTGCGCGGCCTGCGCGGCGGCCAGATCGCGCAGCGGTTCGACCTGCGAGGCGCGCGGCGCCGGCGCGCTGTCATTCGCCGGCGCCGCAGCAGCAACCGTGTTTGCATTGCCGGCCGCGCCTTGCGCGCTGCCGGTTGCGGTGTTCGGGGCTGCGCCTGAGCCCAGGATATCGTTCAACGACGCGTTCGACGGGTTCGCTGCAGCCACGGCGCCGGTCGTATCCGGTGCCGGCGGCGTCGGCGCAGGCGGGGCGGGCGGGGGCGCAGGCGGCGGCGGAGTCGCCGCGACGGTCGTTGCCGGAACTGGAACCGGCGCTGGCGCCGGTGCCGCGACCTGCGACGGAAACCACTGTGCCAGCTGGGCCGGAATGCGGTCGCGGAAAGCCCACGCCGTGCTCACGAGAACGAGGAACGCAATTGCGGCGATCGCGAGCGGCAGGGGCGAGCGCTTCGGAGGCGCGCCGCGTTCGAGCACGGACTGGTGCACTGGCGCGCCAAGATCCGGCGCGGCCCGCGCCGCGGTCGTGGCCGACGTCGGCCGCGGCGTCACCCCGCCTACCGCCGGCATCGACCGCGGCGTCGGTGTCGTGCTCGGCAGCGACTGCTGTCCCGATACCGGCGTCTTCTGGCCGATCATCGTCGCCGCCGCGGTGGTCATCTTCGTCTGCAGCGTGATCGGGCCGCCGCGCGCAACCAGCGGATGCTGGCCGAGATCGGCGACGAGTTCGTGGCAGCTCTGGTAACGCTCGGCGGGATCCTTGGCGATCATGCGCGTCAGCACGCGCGACAGTTCCGCATCGACTTCCGAGTTCAGCGTGCACACGTCCGGAATCTCGGCCTTGACGACTTCGAGCATCAGCCCGAGCGGCGATTCGTCGGTGAACGGCATGCGCCCGGCCAGGCACTCGAACAGCACGATGCCGAGCGAGAAGATGTCCGAGCGCTGATCGACCGGTTTGCCGAGGCACACCTCGGGGGAAAGGTAACCCGGCGTGCCGACGAATTCGCCGGTCGAGGTCAGCTTCTTGGAGAAATCCTGGGTCGTCAGCGCGATGCCGAAGTCGGCGATCTTGACCGAGCCGCGCGCCGTCAGCATCAGGTTGCCCGGCTTGATGTCGCGATGGATCACGCCGCGGTCGTGCGCTGTCGAAAGGCCCATCGCGGTCTGGTAGATGATCTTGGCCGCCTGTTCGGGCTTGAGCTTGCTTTCGCGCTTGAGCACCGAACCGAGCGACTCGCCGTCGACGAACTCCATGACGAAGAACGTCTGGCCCTCGTCGTCGCCGATGAAATAGATCTGGATGATGTGCGGGTCGTTGAGCGAGGCCATCGACCGCGCTTCGCGCAGGAAGCGTTCCTTGACCGACGCATCGTGCGCGAGCGAATCCGCGAGCACCTTGATCGCGACATAGCGGTTCAGCGAGGTCTCGTAGCCCTTGTAGACCACGCCCATGCCGCCGCGACCGAGCTCCGAAACGATGTCGTAGTGCCCCAAGTGCGTCTTCATGACCGACTCCACAGCGCCAGGCGGCGCCAGACAGGTGCTGAAATACTACCACCGCTGAGGCAGGCAACCCCGTGCCAGGCTTGGCAGGGATGCCGGGCATGGTCGTGGGGGCAACTGTGAGGCAGTTCCCAGTTCGAAGCGAGCGACCTGGCCCGCGCTGCCAGGAGCGCGGCGGAACCTGGCCCGATGTGCGTCAGCCCGCCAGGATGCCGTCGATCTCGATCAGCAGTTCACGACGGCAGACGTCGCCGTGCAGCAGCAGGACCGGCGTCGAGGCTGACAGGCGCTCGCGCAGACGCGCGATCGCCGCGCCGGCATCGGAGCCGTTGCGCAGATAAGCCTTTAGCACGCTGTGGCTGCCGAAGTGCGCCCGGGCCGGAAAGCCGGCAGCCTCGAGCAGGCTGGCGAAGTTCGTCAGGGTCTCGTCGAGCTGCGCGGGCAGATCGTCGTGGTGATGCGAAAGGTGGCCGACGATCGCCGCCGTTCCGGAAATGTACAATTGTGGAGAATGTGTCGGCGCGCGCATCGCGCGTGCGAACGTCGGCGCCCGCGGGCCGTACTCGCGCGGGTAGCGCCAGGCGCTGACCTGGCGCGGGTTTTCCAGCGCCGCGCCGCGCAGGCGGGCTGCGAGCCAGTAGACCTGAAGGACGCGCCGGCCGCTGCGCACGCCAATCGCTGTGGCGGCAGGAAAGCCGTGCTCGAACAGGCTGGCCATGCCTTCGGCGCGGCCGCGGCAGAACTCGCGGTAGCGCTCGGCGTCTCCGCTGCCGTGATTGATCGCGTCAAGATAGTTCCAGATGCGCAGCACATGCGGCGTTCGCGAGGCGGCGATCCATTCGCGCAGCAGGCAATAGGCGTAGCGCGCGCTCTCGGCGATTCCGCCGCGCGCTTCCTCCTCGACTTCGATCACGCCGAACGCGTAGTCGCCGTCGCCACTCCAGCGCACTTCGCCGGCCGTTTCGTGGATGGCGGGCGCGCTGCCACGCCACACTTCGAACGGCGCCGGACCCAGCAGCGGTTCCAGCGCGACGCGCAGATAGCGCGGATCGGCGTGTGCCGGCGCGGCGCTGCCGAAGCCGACCACGGCGAGGACTTCGGGCGCCGCCAGGATCTGCTCCAGCGCAGTCGACTCGTAGTTGACGCGCAACGACGGCAACAGGTGGCCGAAGCCGCCGCGATGCGCGTTCAGATTGTCGCTCGGGTTGGAAACAGATGCGTCCGTCATGGTCTCCTGCGGCGCCTGCCCGCGGCGAGGCGCATGATACACTGCGGCATCATCGCTGCCCGTGCGCACCAGCCGGCTTCAGGAAGGAATTGATGGGGACCCAGACGCCTGCGGAACGTGAACTTGCCGAACTCGTCGTCGGCAGCCTGAATCTGGAAAACATCAAAGCCGAGGATGTCGATCCCGACGCGGCCCTGTTCGGTGGCGATCTCGGCCTGGACTCGATCGATGCGCTTGAGCTCGCTTTGGCGGTATCCAAGCGCTACGGATTTTCGCTGCGCTCCGACAATGCCGACAACAAGCGCATCTTCAGTTCGCTGCGCGCGCTGGCCGAGCACATTCAGCAGCACCGACAGCAGTAGCGTTCGCCGTGCGCCGCATCCTGGGCTGGCTCGGGATCATCGCGCTCGCGGTCTGCGCCCACTGGTTCGACAGCGCCCTGCTGCGCGCCGCCTGCGTGCCGGCACTGTTGCTCTTGATCGCCAGCAGCGCGCCCGCGCCGATGCGTCGACCATTGCTGGCGCTGGCCGTCCTGACGGCGCTGCCGATCGGATTCGGATTTGGCGACGCCTTGCTCGACACCACACCTGCCTTGATCGCCGCGCTCGTGGGCTGGATGTTCGCGCGCACGCTGCTGCGCGGACGCCGGCCGCTGATCGCGCGCGCGGTCGTGGCGATGGACGGTCCGCAATTGCTGGACGATCCGGCAGTTGCCCGCTACACGCGGCGGCTCACGCTGATCTGGGCGCTATACCAGGGCGCGCTCGCACTGGTCGCGCTGATCCTGGCGCTGTGCGCCTGGTATGGGCCGCAACGCTGGCCGGCGCTGCCGGGACCGCGGTGGTTCGGCGTCGTGCTGCTGCCGCTCGCGGTGGCGGCGCTGATCCTGGCCGAGTTCGCACTGCGCCCACGCTTGCTGCCGCAGGCACCGCCACGCTCGTTGTACGCGTTCGTGCGCGATCTCGTGCGCGCGTGGCCGGCACTGCTCGCCGAATGAACGCGCGCTTGCCATCGGTCGAATCGGCGGGCGTGCGATGAGCGCTGGTGAATTTCGCGAGCGGTTTGTCGATACCTGCCTCGCACGCGGCGCTGCCGGGGCATTTCCCGGGACGCCCGGTCGTGCCCGGCGTCCTGCTGCTCGACCGTGTCGCCGCCGCGTTCGAACGCTGGCGCGGTGCGCGCATCGCCGGTCTGCCCCAGGTCAAGTTCCTGCGCCCGCTGTTGCCGGACCAGGAAGCCGAACTGCTGCTCGAGGACGACGGCAAAAGTATACGTTTTCGCATCGTGCACGCGCAGGCGACGATCGCCAGCGGCAGCGTCGAGCTGGCCCGGTGAGCACGGACTGGAAGGGGCGGCCTGAAGCCGGCAGCCGCGTCGCGGTCTCGATCGCGCTGTTTCTCGCCCGGAACATGGGCAGGGCATTCGTGCGCGCGCTGCTGTATCCGGCCACGCTGTACTTCTTCCTGCGGCGTGGCGCCGAGCGGCGCGGCTCGCGCGCGTTCCTGAGCCGGGCCCTGGGCCGTCCCGCGACGAGCGGGCAGATACTGCGCAATATGCTCGCCTATTCGCAGACGATGCTCGACCGGATCTTCCTGCTGTCCGAATCGCTGCAACGCTTCGACGTCAGCTCGCACGGACTGGACGTGCTCGAGACGCAAATGGCGCGCGGCCGCGGCGTGCTGCTGCTCGGCGCGCACATCGGCAGCTTCGAGGTGCTGCGCACGCTCGGCGAGAAGCGCCCCGGCGTGCGCGTGGCGGTCGTCATGGACCGGCGCCAGACGCAGCACATGACGCAAATGCTGCACGCGTTGAATCCGAAGATCGCGGCCAACGTGATCGATGCCGGCGCCGATCCGGCCGAGCTTGCGCTGGCGATGCACGCGGCGGCGGAAGAAGGCGCGCTGATCGGCCTGCTCGCCGATCGCGCGCGTCCCGGCGAGGCGGTGCAGGCTGCAGAGTTCTTCGGCGCGCCCGCCGATTTTCCGACCGGGCCCTACGTGATCGCATCGCTGCTCGAATTGCCGGTCGTGCTGTGCTTCGGCTTGTACCGCGGCGGCAACCGCTACGATTTATACTTTGAGACATTCGCCGAGCAGATCCGCCTCGTGCGCGGCGATCGCGCCGCGCAACTCGGCGCCTGGGCGCAGCGCTACGCGCGGCGGCTCGAGCACTACACGCGCCTGGATCCCTACAACTGGTTCAACTTCTATGATTTCTGGCATCGTCGCGCTGATCCCGCTGCTGTTCGCAGCGAGCCCGCCAGCGTCGCCCGCAGCGACGCCTGACGCTTCCGCGCTGATCGCCCGGCTTGCGCGGCCGGCGCCGGCCGACACGGCGTACACCGAGGTGCGCTTCGTCGGCATGCTCAAGCAGCCGCTCGTGCTGCATGGCGAACTGCACTACGGCGGCGCGGGCAAACTCGGCAAGCGCGTCGACCAGCCCTACCACGAAACCACGACGATCGCCGATGGCAGCGTCGAGGTGCAGCGCGCCGACAAACCGGTCCAGCGCTTCTCGCTCGACCGCGCGCCGGAACTGCAGACCTTGCTCGCCGCGTTCGGCGCCCTGCTCGGCGGCGACGCGGCGACGCTGACGAAGTACTACGAGGTCGACGCGCTCCAGGCCGGCAGCGACTTCAGCCTGAAGCTGACGGCGCGCGCCGCGCGACCCGGCAAACTCAACCGCGTAGTCGTCCGCGTCGACGGCAGCGGCGACGAACCGCGCTGCTTTTCCCTGTACCAGCCCGATGGCGACGCCAGCGTCATGCTGCTTGGCGCGCTCTCCGCCGCAACCCTGCCCGATCCGCCGACGCGCAATGCGCTCGAAAAATTGTGCCGTCGCCTGACGCCATGACCGGCATGCGCCGGCGCGCGCCTCATCGTCCTCTGGCTGGCCGCGCTGGCCGTGATTGCATTCGGCGTCAGCCGCGTGCTCGTCGTCGGCAACGACCTGCGCAGCTTCATGCCGCCGGCGCAAACCGCCGACCAGCGCCTGTTGCTCGACCAGATCGGCGAAGGTCCGGCCGCGCGCCTGCTGCTGCTGGCGATTTCCGCTCCGACGCCCGAGTCGACCGTCGCGCTGAGCCAGGGACTCGCCGCGGCACTGCGTAACGACGCGCGTTTCAGCGACGTGCTGAACGGCGACGCTGACCTGTCCGCGCTCGATCCGCAATGGCTGCCTTACCGTTACCTGCTGGCGCCGACCCTCGACCACGCGACCTTCGATGCCGACTTCCTGCGCGCTGCAACTCGAACAGCGGCTGCAGGATCTCGGATCGCCGGGCGCCGAGCTGCTCAAGCCGCTGCTGCCGCGTGATCCGACTCTGGAGACGCTCGCGCTCGCGCAACGCTGGACGCCGGCGCACGCACCGGCGCTGCGCGATGGCGTCTGGTTCTCCGCCGCGCGACGAAGCGTTGCTGCTCGTGCAGACGCGGGCTGCCGGCTTCGACCCGAACGCGCAAAGCGCGGCGATCGATGCACTGCGCGGCGCGTTTTCGCGCTTGCCGGCGGCCGCCGACGCGCGCCTGGAAATCAGCGGCCCCGGTTATTTCGGCGCGATCGTCAGCGCGCGCACGCGCGCCGAAGCCGAGTGGCTCAGCCTGATCGGCACGCTCGGCTTCGCCGCGTTGCTGCTGCTGGCCTATCGCAGCCCCGGCGTGCTCGTCCTGGTCGCGTTGCCGATCGCCAGCGGCGCACTGGCCGGACTGGCCGCAACCGCCACGATCTTCGATTCGATCCATGGCATCACGCTCGCGTTCGGTGTCACCTTGCTCGGCGTCGCGCAGGAATATCCGATTCGCGTATTCAGTCATCGGCGTGCCGGCGCCAGCGTCGCCGAAAGCCTCGCCGGCGTCTGGCCATTGCTGCGCCTGGCGATCGTGTCGGCCTGCATTGCCTACCTGACGTTCTTCGCGTCTGGCGTGGCCGGTTTGCAGCAACTCGCATCGTTCACGATTGCCGGCCTGCTCGTCGCCGGCGCGGCCACGCGCTGGCTGCTGCCGGCCGTGATGCCGGTGGAATTTCGCGATGTCGCGCAGGCGCGCTGGTTGGCACGTCTGCAGAATGTGCTCGACGCGCTGCCGCGCCCGCGCTGGCTGCCGTGGCTGGTGTTCGCCCTCGCGCTCGCGTTGCTTTGGGTCGCGCCGGCGCCGTTCTGGCAGAACGACCTGGCCGCGCTGACACCGGTGCCGCCGGCGCTGCTGCAGCGCGAGGGCGAACTGCGCGGCGCACTCGGCGCGCCGGACGTGCGCTACCTGCTCGTGCTCGAAGCGGCCGATGACGAACGGCTGCTGGCGCTTTCCGAACATGTCGAGCCACAAGTGGAAAAATGGAAAACGCAGGGGTTGGTCGACGACGTCGAGTTGCCGAGCCGTTACCTGCCGAGCCTGGCGACTCAGCATGCGCGCCAGGCGCGCCTGCCGGAACGCGCGCCGCTCGACGCCGCGCTGGCGCAGGCGCAGCGCGACCTGCCGTTCCAGCCCGGCTTGTTCGCGCCATTCATCGACGATGTCGAGAAAGCTCGTGCGTTGCCGTTGCTGACGCCGCAAACGTTTTCCACATCGCCGCTCGGCGGGCGCCTGCAATCGATGCTGACACGGCGCGAAGGACGCAGCGTTGCGCTGGCGACGCTGAGCAACGTGCACGATGCTGAGTCGATTGCCGCGCAAGCGGGAGCGCTTGGAGGCAATGGCGAGCGCGTCAGCCTGCTCGATCTGAAGGGCGCGTCGGAATCGCTGGTCGCGAGCTATCGCGAGCGCATCGGCCAGGCCCTGCTAGCGGCGCTGGTGCTGCTCACGCTCGCGGTCGCGATCGCGTTCCGCGATATCCGCCGCGCCTGGCACGTCATCGCGCCGATGTCGCTGGCAACTTTGCTCGTGCTTGCGGTGCTGCGCGCCAGCGGCGTGTCGCTGTCACTGTTCCATCTGATCGCGCTGACGCTCGCCGCCGGCCTCGGCCTGCACTACGCGCTGTTCTTCGAACGCCGCACCGGCGATATCGCCGAGGAGCGGCGCACGCTGCATGCGACGCTGGTCTGCGTGCTTTCGGCCGTGCTCGTGTTCGGCCTGCTGGCGGCGTCGACCTTGCCGGTTTTGCGCGCGATCGGCCTCACCGTCGCGCTGGGCGTCGCGTTCCACTTCTGCCTGTCGACGCAAATGGCCCGTCCGCGAGACAGAATCGCTTTGCTGACGAAGGCGCACTGGCAACATCTGATCCCGCATCGCGGCACGATGTGCCTGCTCGATGCCGTGGTCGCCTGGGACGACGCGCAAATCCACCTCGTCACGGCTTCACATCGGCGCACCGACAATCCATTGCGCAGCGACGGCATGCTGCGTGCCGTCCATCTGTGCGAATACGGCGCGCAGGCGATGGCCGTGCATGGCGGGCTGCTCGCGCAGCGAGACGGCAAAGTCGCAGCGCCCGGCCTGCTCGTCTCGCTGCGCGGCGTGAAGCTGCACGTCGCGCGCGTCGACGAGTTGCCGGGTGACCTCGACGTGCGCGCGGAAAAGCTGCTCGATGCCGGCAGCAGCTGGCAATACGCGTTTCGGATCGAGCACGCCGGACTGGTGCTGGCCGAAGGGCGCGCAGCCGTCGTGGTCGTTGCCGAACCCTCCGACACGAGCGCATAAGGTCATTGAGCCCGGAGTGGACGCGAGTGTTAGTCGCGCCAGCGCGATCGTGCAAAAATGGCGTCATGGCACAGACTCCAGCGAACAGGCCGGTCCGCGCGCTCGTCACCGGCGGCAGCGGCGACATCGGCGCGGCGATCTGTCGTGAACTGGCGACCCAGGGCTGCGCGGTTCATGTGCACGCGCACGCGAACACGCAACGCGCGGACGCCGTTGTCGCTGAAATCCGCGCGGCCGGCGGCGAGGCGCACCCGATTGCGTTCGACCTGACCGACGGCGCCGCAACGCGCGCGGCGATCGAAGCGCTGCTCGAAAACGGACCGGTCGGCGTGCTCGTGCACAACGCCGGCATCCACGACGATGCGCCGCTGGCCGGCATGCGCGAGGAACAATGGCATCGTGTCATCGACGTGTCGCTGCACGGCTTTTTCCACGCAGTCCAGCCACTACTGCTGCCGATGGCGCGCTTGCGCTTCGGCCGTATCGTCTGCGTGTCGTCGGTCGCCGCCGTGCTCGGCAATCGTGGCCAGGCGAATTACGCTGCGGCGAAGTCGGCCTTGCATGGCGCGGCGAAATCGCTGGCGCGCGAGATGGCGTCGCGCGGCATTACGGTGAACGTCGTTGCGCCGGGCGTGATCGCCGGTGCGCTGTCCGACGCGGCATTCGATGCGGAGCAGATCCGTGCACTCGTCCCGGCCGGACGAGCCGGCACCGCGCAGGAAGTCGCCGCCTTGATCGCGTTCCTGTGTTCCGAGGCCGCCGGCTATATCAACGGCCAGGTCATTGGTATCAATGGCGGGATGGGATGAATGGAGCAGGGCTGAGGGCCGAAGGCTGAGGGCTGAAGATCAAGAGCGACGCTACCCTGCTCGTGGCACTTGGCCCTCAGCCTTCGGCCCTCAGCCTTCGTGATTCGCCCAAACGCCGTCATGGCGCGCCACAGCCAGCCTTCCCTGCCTCCCGCCCCGCCGCTATACTTGCGCGCTATTTTCGCCGCGCCAGCGGTTCCTTCTGCCTATTGGTGAGTTAAGTGACCAATCCCGTTACCCCGACCGACCGGGTATTCCTGAAGCACTTCTCGATGATGATCGGCCTGCTCCTGCTGGTCATGTTCGCGCTGATCGGGCTGGCGATGTACCTGTATTCGTTCCACCCGCCCCCGGGCAATCCGCAGGCCCAGGCGCAGACCGAAGCGCGCATCGCGCCGGTCGGCGCGGTCTACGCCGGCGACACCGGGCGCGCGGCACTCGTCGCCGCCCAGGACGCAGCGAAGAAGGCCGCGGAAGGGCAGGTCGCCTACGGTGGCACGCTCGATGGCAAGACGATCTTCGGCAACCTGTGCCAGACCTGTCACACGAACGCCGCGACCGGTGCGCCGGTGATCAGCGACAAGGCAGCCTGGGCGCCGCGCGTGGCGGAGGGTCTGGAAACCCTGGTCAAGCACGCCACCGAAGGCTTCCAGGGCAAGGCTCCGAATCCGATGCCGGCCAAGGGCGGCAATCCGTCGCTGACCGACGCGCAGGTCAAGGCCACCGTCGAGTGGATGCTGACGCAGGTTAAGTGAGAGCAGGGGCTAGGGACTGGGGACTAGGGACTAGGGACTAGGAAGAGCCGCCTTTGCTCCTGCCGTCGCTGCGATAGAGATACGCTGCAGGTTCCAATAATCCGTTCGCCCTGAGCGTAGGCGCGTAGCGCCGAAGTCGAAGGGCCGCCCAACGTTTTTGGGTTCCTGCCCGGCGACTTCGCTCGCTGCGTGAGCTGCGCTCAACGCGAACGGGTGGGTCCCAACGAGTCATTTCGCGCCCGCCGCGTCGAGCAATGCTTCGAGTTTCAGCGTCGCGAATCCACCGAGCTCCGGAAAGAATCGCGCAAACACCGGTTTGAGTTCGGCTTCACGTTGCCATAGCGCAGGACCCGCCGAGGCGAGCGGGTTGTCATGCTTCAGTCGCCGCCCGATGCCGGCGAGCACGCGCTCGATCATGTCGCGGTCGGCGTAACTTTCGAACAATCCGACATGCCGGAAATAGTCGGCGAACCCGTTCAATTGCGGTGGAAGCCATCGCCGGTTGTCGCGCAGGACAGCTTCAACGCGCGATGACAGCGCCGCCAGCGGTTCGTGTGCATGCCGCCGCCAATCCGCCGCGAGCACATGATCGAAGTAGACATCGAGCAGGATGCCGGCATAGCGCCGCAGCGGCGGCGCGAACAGCGCGCGTGCGCCGGCGACGTCCTCGTGGCTATCCGTATAGACGTCTATTTTCCGATGCAGCAGCACGCCGGCGCGGATCGCCGCCGGCCACTGCGGATCCGGCGCGCCGCGCCAGAAATCGCCGAGCAGCCCGCCGAGCAGGACTTCGTCGTCTGCGCCGGCCAGGAATGCATGCGCCAAGTGGTTCATCGGCGCCATTGTCGCGCAGTCCGGCATGGACGCGCGCCGCCTCGGGTATCATGCGCAACTTCATGAGTCCGGATCCCAAGCTCCCCGCTGCGTTTCCCGCAGGACGCAGCCAACATCGTGCTGCGTGGCCCTGCCGGCGCGCTCGAAGCGTATGCCGCCATGCCGGAGCCCGCGTGCGCGCGCCGCGGGACGGCGATCGTGTGCCACCCGCATCCGCAGCACGGCGGCACGATGCACAACAAGGTCGTCACGATCATCGAGCGCGCGCTGCGCGAGTCGGGGCTGGCGACGGTGACGTTCAATTTCCGCGGCGTCGGCGCCTCGGCCGGAAGTTTTGACGACGGCCGCGGCGAAACCGACGACCTGCTCGCCGTGGCGCGCTGGGTGCAGGACGTGCGTGCCGGCGACGCACTGTGGCTGGCCGGATTTTCGTTCGGCAGCTATGTCGCGCTGCGCGCGGCGCAGTCGCTGCCGCTGCGCCAGCTGATCAGCGTTGCACTGCCGGTCGGCCGCTGGGACTTTGCCACGCTGGCCGCGCCCGCCTGTCCTTGGCTCGTCATCCAGGGCGAAACCGACGAGGTCGTCGACGCCGCCGCGGTGTACGAATTCGTCGCCGCGCTGGCGCAACCGCCGACACTCGTGCGCATGCCCGACACCGGCCATTTTTTCCATCGCCGGCTGATGGACCTGCGCGGCGCGATCAAGAACGGTGTGCGCGCAAACCTCCCGCCGCTCAGCGACGAAGCGGCGCCGGTCCAGGCATGAACGACGCAGCGAGGGAAGGCGGCGTTGCGACGCCGGGCGAACTGTATGCGCAAGGCGTCGCGCAGGGCCGCTGGGAAGACGATTCCGCGCAGCGCTCGGCGCTCGTCGAACTCGACCGCGTGCACGTCGAATTCGTGTCGGCGCAGGGGCGCGCCGGCGCAGCCGGCTGGTGGCGCCTGCGGCGCAACCAGGCGCCGGCGCCGCGCGGACTTTACTTGTGGGGCGACGTCGGCCGCGGCAAGACCTTCCTCATCGACCTCCTTTTCCAGTCGTTGCCGACCGAGCGCAAGCTGCGCCTGCACTTCCATCGTTTCATGGGCCGCGTGCACGCCGAACTGCGCAAGCTCGAAGGCCACGCCGATCCGCTGCGCGAAGTCGCCGCGCACTTCGCCGGGCAGGCGCGCGTGTTGTGCCTGGACGAATTCTTCGTCACCGATATCGGCGATGCGATGATCCTCGGCGGCCTGCTGCAGCATCTGTTCGCGCGCGGGACGACGCTGGTCACGACCTCGAACATCGAGCCGGGGCAGTTGTACCGCGACGGCCTGCAGCGCGCGCGGTTCCTGCCGGCGATCGCGCTGATCGAGCGCCATTGTGCGATCGTCCAGCTGCTCGCACTGCAGGACTATCGGCTGCGCGAACTCAGCCGCGCCGGCGTTTATTTCACGCCGCTCGGCGATGCGGCCGAACAGGCGCTCGACGCCTGCTTCGAGCATATTGCGCCGGGCGCGCGCCGTCCGGAGGCCGAGATCCTCGTCAACGGACGCGGCATTGCGGTCAAGCGCCGCGCCGAGGGCGTGATCTGGTTCGATTTCGCCGCGCTGTGCGAAGGGCCTCGCGCGGTCGCCGACTACATCGAGCTGGCGCAGAGCTTCAACACCGTGCTGATTTCCGGCGTGCCGCGGTTTTCTCCACAAATGGAAGATGCAGCACGGCGCTTCGTCAACCTGATCGACGAATTCTACGACCACGGCGTGAATCTGGTGCTGTCGGCCGCGGCGGCGCCTGCCGGCCTCTACCGCGGCGAGCGCTTGCGCGCCGAATTCGCGCGCACGCAGTCGCGCCTGATCGAAATGCAGAGCAGCGAGTATCTGGCACGGGCGCACCGGCAATAGCGCGGAGAAAAGCATCTGACGCGGCGCGCAAGCAACGGGGCGCCCGGTTGAAAAGCGCTGCCATGGCCTCCATCGCTCTGGCATCGTGCGGGCAAGGCGTAAGGCGCGCGAACCATGACCAATTGCGCTTGCGAGGCTTCGGCCCAGTCACTATCCTATACTGCTCGGTTCAGTAATCGTGATCGTCGGCGACGTGCGCCCTTAAGGCAGCGGCTGTCGGCTGGCAGCGTCCGGCAGGCACGGCGCGCCAATCCCAAAACGCTCCTCATCGAGACCAGATACATGCGAACACGGACTTTACGCAGTGGGCTACTGGGCGCCGGTGTCGTTTTACTCATGGCCGCGTGCGGCAAGGGCACGCCGCCGGCGCAGCAACAGCCGCCGCCGGCCGAAGTCGGCGTGGTCACGGCGCAGGCCCAAGCGGTGCCGCTGACGCGCGATCTCGTCGGCCGCCTGTCGGCCACGCGCACGGCCGACGTGCGCGCGCGCGTCGCCGGCGTGCTGCAAAAGCGCGTGTACACCGAAGGCAGCGACGTCAAGGAAGGCCAGCTGATGTTCCAGATCGATCCGGCGCCGCTGCAGGCCGCGCTGAATGCGCAGCAGGCGAATCTCGCCGCGGCGCAGGCGACCTACCAGAACAACCATGTCGCCGCCGAACGCGCGCGTTCGGTCGCCAGCAAGGGCTTGCTGTCGAAGACCGACTCGGACAACGCCGAAGCGGCCGAGCGCACCGCGGCCGCGGCCGTCAAGCAGGCGCAGGCGAACGTCGACACCGCGAAGATCAATCTCGGCTACGCCAGCGTCACCGCGCCGATCGCCGGCCGCGCCGGCCAGCAGCAGGTCACCGAAGGCGCGCTGGTCGGCCAGGGCGATGCGACGCTGCTGACGCACGTCGACCAGATCGATCCGATCTACGTGAACTTCAGCCAGGCCGTCGGCGAAATCGAACAGTTGCGCCACGCCGCAGCCAGCGGCAGTGTCGATCTGGCCGAAGCCGGCAAGGCGAAGATCGACCTGCTGCGCACCGACGGTTCGGCTTACGGCCAGCGGCACGCTCGATTTCTCCGACACCGTCGGTCGATGCGGCGACCGGCGCGGTGAGCCTGCGCGGCATCGTGCCGAATCCGGATCACACGCTGCTGCCCGGGCATGTACGTCAACGTGCGCGTGACGCTCGGCGAACTCAAGCACGCCTGGCTGATCAACCAGGCCGCCGTGCAGCGCGACGCGAACGGCGCGTTCGTGCTCGTCGTCGGCGCCGACGGCAAGGTCGTGCAGAAGCGCATCGCGGCCGACAGCCTGCGCGGCGGCAGCTGGATCGTGACCGATGGCCTCGCCGACGGCGATCAGGTCATCGTTTCGGGCATCCAGAAGGCCAGGCCCGGTTCGCCGGCCAAGGGCACGCCGTGGCAGGCGTCGGCATCCACAGCCGCCCCGGCGGCGCCGGCCGGTGGCGACAAACACTAGTCAGGAAGCGGGAAGAGCGGTTACACGAAGAACACGAATGAGAACGCACGAAGGACACGAAGGGAACACTGATTGCGGCAACTGAAATTGCCGCATGCGCACTCCAGGTTTATCGCTTTCCTTCGTGGCTCTTTCTTCGTGTTCTTCGTGGTTCAATCTCTTGATCGAAAACTCATAGAGTGCCGCGCAAAGGAACCATAGATGTCGAACTTCTTCATCGACCGGCCGATCTTCGCCTGGGTCATCGCGATCCTGATCACGCTCGGCGGCGTGATCTCGATCACCAAGCTGGGCATCGAGTCGTATCCGTCGATCGCGCCGCCGCAGGTCGTCGTCAGCGCGACCTACCAGGGCGCCGATGCCGCAGACCGTCGAGAAGACCGTCACCCAGGTCATCGAGCAGCAGCTGACCGGCATCGATCATCTGATGTATTTCAGCTCGACCTCGAGCGCGAACGGCGGCTCCTCGGTCACGCTGACGTTCGAGCCCGGCACCAATCCCGACATCGCGCAGGTGCAGACGCAGAACAAGGTCGCGCTGGCGACGCCGCGCCTGCCGACCGAAGTCGTGCAGCAGGGCGTCACGGCGGTCAAGTCCAACCCGGACTTCCTGATGTTCATGATGCTCAAGGACGACGACCGGCAAGCTCAACTCGTACGCGCTGAACAACCTGCTGTCGCTCCGGCATCATCGACCAGATCGCGCGCCTGCATGGCGTCGGCAACACGTTCCAGCTCGGCTCCGAATACGCGATGCGCATCTGGCTCGATGCCGACAAGCTGCACGGCTACGGCCTGTCGGCGGCGCAGGCGCTGGCCGCGGTGCGCGCGCAGAACGTGCAGGTCGCGGCCGGCTCGATCGGCGCGGAGCCGGCCCCGCCCGGCAGGCGGCTTCACCGCGACGGTCGTCGCCGAAGGCCGCTTCACCCAACCCGAGCAGTTCGAGAACATCATCCTGCGCGCGAACGCCGACGGCACGGCCGTGCGCCTGAAGGACGTCGCGCGCGTCGAGCTCGGCCCGTTCAGCTACGGCCAGCGCGTCGTGAACAACGGCCAGGGCGTCGCCGGCCTCGGCGTGCAGCTGGTCAGCGGCGCCAACGCGCTGACCGTCGCGAACGAAGTGCGCGACAAGATGAACCGAGCTGCAGCCGACGTTCCCGCAGGGCGTGTCGTGGTCGATCCCGTACGACACGACGCAGTTCATCAAGATCTCGATCGAGGAAGTCGTCAAGACGCTGGTCGAGGCGATCGTGCTCGTGTTCCTCGTCATGCTGATGTTCCTGCAGAACTTCCGCGCCACGATCATCGCGACGCTGGTGATCCCGGTCGCGCTGATGGGCGGCTTTCTTCGGCATGTGGACGGTCGGCTTCACGATCAACCAGCTGTCGCTGTTCGGCATGGTGCTCGCGATCGGCATCGTCGTCGACGATGCGATCGTCGTGATCGAGAACGTCGAGCGCATCATGCGCGAGGAAGGCCTGTCGCCGAAGCGACGCGACGCGCAAGGCGATGAGCCAGATCTCCGGCGCGGTCGTCGCGATCGCGGTCGTGCTGATGGCGGTATTCATTCCGAGCGCGATGCAGTCCGGCAGCGTCGGCGCGATCTACCGCCAGTTCGCGCTGACGATCGCGCTGTCGACCGCGTTCTCGGCATTCCTCGCGCTGGTCTTCACGCCGGCGCTGTGCGCGACGATCATCAAGCCGGCGCACGTCGACGAGAACGAACTTCGTCTTCCGCCACTTCAACCGCGCTGTTCGACTGGACGCGCAACACCTACACCGGCCACATCAGCAGCGCGATCCGCCACATGCCGATGTGGATGGGCATCGTTCGCCGTCGTCCTCGATCGCTGTGCGCCTTCCTGTTCCGCAAGCCTGCCGACGAGCTTCGTGCCGGAGGAAGACCAGGGCTACGCGCTGGCGATCGTGTCGCTGCCGCCCGGGCGCGACGCATCGAGCGCACGAACGCGGTCATGGATCAGGTCATCGACGATCATCGCGCAAGAGCCCCGAAGTCGAGGGCGTGTTCGCGATCAGCGGCTTCAGTTTCGTCGGCAGCGGCGAAAACGTCGGCATGGCGTTCATCGCGCCTCAAGCCATGGGACGAGCGCAAGCACACGCGCGCCGCAACTGATCCAGCAGTTCCAGGGCCAGCTGTTCGGCGGCATCAAGGACGCGCATGGCGTTCGTCGTCAACCTGCCGACGATCCGCGGCCTCGGCCAGTTCGGCGGCTTCGATCTGTATCTGCAGGATCGCGCCGGCGCAGGGCCACGACGCGCTGGTCGATGCGCAGAACATCCTGCTCGGCAAGGCCGCCGACAAGAAGGACGCGCTGGCCGGCGTGCGCCCGAACGGCCTGGAGGACACGCCGCAGCTGGCGATGACCGTCGATCGCGTGCAGGCGCAATCGATGGGCCTTTCGCTGACGGACGTCTATACGGCGATCCAGCTGATGCTGGCGCCGGTCTATGTCGAACGATTTCGTCTACGGCGGCCGCGTGCTGCGCGTGAACATGCAGGCCGATGCGCCGTTCCGCACGGCACGCCGGATGCGCTGAGCCATTTCTACGTGCCGAGCGCGACCGGACCGTCACGACCGCAGCGGCCGGGGCGGCGCCAGCCGCGACTGCCGCCGATGATTCCGCTGTCGAACGTCGTGCAGCACGAAATGGACGATCGGCTCGCCGGCCTGGTGCGCTACAACGGCTACGAGGCGATCGAGATCGTCGGCAGCCAGGCGCCCGGCAAGAGCACCGGCGAGGCGATGGACGCGATGCAGGACATCATCAAGAACGACCTGCCGCACGGCTTCGGCTTCGACTGGACCGGCCAGTCGCTGCAGGAAATCCTCTCGGGCAACCAGGCGCCGATGCTGTACGCGCTGTCGATCCTGGTCGTGTTCCTGTGCCTCGCAGCGCTGTACGAGAGCTGGTCGATTCCGGTCGCGGTGCTGCTGGTCGTGCCGCTCGGCGTGACCGGCGCGCTGCTGCTGACCTGGCTGCGCCCTGGCGGCCTCATCCGAACGACGTCTACTTCAAGATCGGCATCCTGACGATCATCGGCCTGGCCGCGAAGAACGCGATCCTGATCGTCGAGTTCGCGGTCGCGGAACAGCGCGCCGGACGCAAGCTCGGCGACGCCGTCGTCGATGCGGCGCGCCTGCGCCTGCGCCCGATCCTGATGACCTCGTTCGCCTTCATCCTCGGCGTGCTGCCGCTCGCGATCTCGACCGGCGCCGGCGCCAACGCGCGCCACGCGATCGGCACCGGCGTCATCGGCGGCATGCTGTTCGCGACGTTCCTCGGCGTGCTGTTGATTCCGGTGTTCTATGTGTTCGTGCGCCGCCTGCTCGGCGACAAGCTCGAGCCGGCGGAGGAGACGCTGGAGGCGACCAAGGATCCGCTGAAGCACGAGTGAGGCAGGGGCTAGGGGCCAGGGACTAGGGGCTGGGAAAGCGAAGAGCGCGGCTTCTTTCCGCTGTTCCCTAGGCCCTAGTCCCTAGCCCCTCGTTCCCCGATCGCTCAGCTACAATAGCGCCCCACGCGCTGGCCCACGCCGCCGGCAAAAGAACGAACCGGAGAACGCAATGTCCGAACCCACCCTCACGCCGCCCAGCGGCGGTGCCAAGATCACGATCGCGAACGGCAAGCTGACCGTTCCGAACAACCCGATCATCCCGTTCATCGAAGGCGACGGCACCGGCGCGCGACATCTGGCGCGCCTCGGTGCGCGTGTTCGACGCGGCCGTGGAAAAAGCATACGGAGGCAAGCGCAAGATCCACTGGATCGAAGTCTACGCGGGCGAGAAATCGTTCAAGCAGTTCGATTCCTGGCTGCCGGATAGACGGTCACGGCCTGCCGCGACTACCTGGTCGTCGATCAAGGGCCCGCTGACGACGCCGATCGGCGGCGGCATCCGCTCGCTCAACGTCGCGCTGCGCCAGATGCTCGATCTGTACGTCTGCCTGCGCCCGGTGCGCTGGTTCAAGGGCGTGCCTTCGCCGGTCAAGCATCCGGAAAAAGTCGACATGGTGATCTTCCGCGAGAACACCGAAGACATCTACGCCGGCATCGAATTCGAGCAGGGCAGCGAGGCGAACAAGAAATTCCTCGACTTCTTCAAGGCGAACTTCCCGAAGGACTACGCCAAGATCCGTTTCCCCGAGACCTCGGGCATCGGCATCAAGCCGGTCTCGAAGGAAGGCACCGAACGCCTGATCCGCTCGGCGATCGAGTACGCGATCGCGAACAAGCGCAAGTCCGTGACGATCGTGCACAAGGGCAACATCATGAAGTACACCGAAGGCGCGTTCCGCAACTGGGGCTACGCCCTGGCCGAGCGCGAGTTCGGCGACAAGGTCTACACCTGGGAACAGTGGGAGAAGACCAAGGAGGCGAAGGGCGAAGCGGCGGCGAACGCCGAGCAGAAAGCCGCACTGGCCGGCGGCCAGGATCCTGATCAAGGACGCGATCGCCGACATCACGCTGCAGCAGGTGCTGACGCGGCCGGAAGAATTCGACGTCATCGCGACGCTGAACCTCAACGGCGATTATCTTTCCGACGCGCTCGCCGCGCAGGTCGGCGGCATCGGCATCGCGCCGGGCGGCAACATCAACTACCTCACCGGCCACGCCGTGTTCGAAGCCACGCACGGCACCGCGCCGAAGTACGCCAACCTCGACAAGGTCAATCCCGGTTCGGTCATCCTGTCCGGCGAGATGATGCTGCGCTACATGGGCTGGACCGAAGCCGCCGACGGCTGATCCGCGCGATGGACAGCGCGATCGGCAACAAGCACGTGACCTACGACTTCGCGCGCCTGATGGAAGGCGCGAAGGAAGTCAAGTGCTCGGAGTTCGCCGACGAGCTGATCAAAGCCATCTGATCAGGCGATCGGATCGTGCGATCCGATCGCGCCGTCAGGAGCGAAGCGACTCGGCAACCACGATCGACGCGAAGAACACGATAAACGCGAAGCGAACAAAAATTGGCAGGAATGCTTTCATTGTCTGATGCGGAACCGTGGCGGCGCGAAACCGCCACGGTGCAGAAGGACCATGAGAGCAGACAATTGATTCACTAAGGACACGAAGAACACGAAGGGAGCGAAAAACTCAGGTAACGTTTCCCAACGTGTTCCCTGGTTTTGCCTGCGAGCAGCCCTGAGGGGGAGGCACAAGGCATAACGCTCGGCCGGACAAACCGGGAATTGCCACTTCCTTCGTGTTCTGCGTGGCCTCAGTGATCAAGCCTTTCTCTAGGTCCTTGCTACCTGCTCCGGGGTTCACCGGTACGCCGCGATTTGCGCATGCGGCGGCCTGCGTACCGTGTCGTTCGAGCAGGCGCGCTTGACGTCCGTCTTGGTTACCGACTCGGCCTGAGTGCGTGCGACATCCGTGCCCAGGTAACCGCCATTGAACAGCTGGCCGTATGCCAGTTGCTGCAGGTTCTTCCAGAAATCAGCCATGTGCAGATCCTCTGCGCTTTGATGGAAGCACAAGATAGGCTTGTAGGCGCGGCTAAAAAAGCGATACTTTTGCAACCCAAAGTTGAATTCCGCTCAACACGGATGCAAGCCTGATGAGCCGTCCGCCATTGCACGCCCTGCAGGCCTTCGTTGCGATCGCGCGGACCCGGAACCTGACGCGCGCGGCGACCCAGCTGAACCTCACGGTCAGCGCGTTGAGCCACCAGATGCGCGCGCTCGAAGAGCGCATGAACCAGCGCCTGCTGTTGCGCGGACCGCGCGGCGTCACGCTCACGCCGCAGGGCGAACGCCTGCTCGAGGACATCGCGCCGCATGTCGAAGGCATCGAGCGCGTGTTCGCGCGCCTGCGCGAACGCAACGCCGAATGCGCTTGACGATAAGCGCGCTGCCTTCGTTTTCATCGAGCTGGCTGATGCCGCGGCTGCCGGGTTTCATGGCGCAACATCCGGGCCTGGAGTTCAACCTGCAGACCAGCGTCGCGCTGGTCGACTTCGAGCGCGAGCCGGTCGACGCGGCGATGCGCCTGGGCAGCGGACAGTGGCCGGGCCTCACCGCCGAGCACCTGTTCGACGAATGGATCGTGCCGATGGCGAGCCCGAAGCTGCTCGGCCGCCGGCGCCGGCCGAAGCCCGGCGAGATGGGCAACTGGCCGCTGATCGGCGAGTCCGACGACGACAACCGGCGCTGGCGGCGCTGGTTCGCGCAGTACGGCGGCCCGCTGCCGAAGCGCTATGTCGCGAGCTTCACCGATGCCGAGCTGCTGCACAAGGCGGCGGCAGAAGGCATCGGCATCGTGCTCGGCCGGCTGATCCTGGCCAAACCCCTGATCGACAACGGCAGCCTCGTCGTACTGACCGACCAGCGCATGCCGGCCGGCTACAGCCATTATCTCGTCTATCCGCAGCGCTCGGCCAATCATCCGCCGCTGCTCGCGTTCCGGGCCTGGCTGCTGCCGGAAATTCGGAAGCATGTGAGCGCCGAGAAGCAGCGCGGACGCAAGTCCGCCTAAACCGTTCGCCCTGAGCGTAGGCCGAAGGCCGAAGTCGAAGGGTCGCACCGACGCTTCGGCCTCTCTCGGCCATCCAGGGCCTCCGAAGCACTTGGGCTCCTGCCCGGCGACTTCGCTCGCTGCGCGAGCTAAGCTCAGCGCGAACGGGATTTGTGTTCCTCGCCCGCCAGCCCGAGTGAGCTACGCCTGGCCATAGATCTTTGACGTTCCCGGCAAATGACGCGGCGTCCAATCTTGCATAGACTGGAGCCATGAACGCCGCGACCACGCCCGCGCGCACCGAAATCGATCGCGCCCTGGTCGAAGTCTGCGCGCGCGAACTGCGCGCGGGCTTCGCCGACTACCACGCGCGCTTTTCCGCGATCACGAAGCGCGCGCAGCGGCGCTTCGAGACGCGCGACTGGGAAGGCGCGCAGAACGATACGAGCGAACGCATCAAGCTCTACGACGACTGCATCGGCGAAATGGTCGAGCGCATCGAACGCATGCTCGGCGCGGCGCCGACCGATCGCGCGTTCTGGGGCGCGGTGCGCGACACCTACGCGGCGACGATCGCCGGACTGCTCGACCAGGAGTTGTACAAGACCTGGTTCAACACGCTGGCGCGGCGCTTCTTCCGCATCCGCGGCGTCGACGCGCAGACCGAATTCGTCGCGCTCGACATCGATCCGACCGACAGCATCACGCATCCGGTCGCGCGCCACAGCTATGCGGTCTGGGGCAATCTGCCGCGCGTCTGCCAGAAGATCCTCGACGACCACAAGTTCGCCGCGCCCTACGCGCATGCGGGCCTGTGCGCGATGCGCATCGCCGATGCATTGTCGCGCCGCCTCGCCGGCTGGGGCGAGGAAGCCGTGCGCGCGGTCGAACTGCTCGAAACCGTGTTCTATCGCGAGCGCCGCGCCTATCTCGTCGGCCGCGTGTTCGGCGTCGGAGCAGATCGCGCCGCTGGTCATCGCGCTCGTGCAACGACGCCGACGGCATCCGCGCCGATGCCGTGCTGGTCGAGCGCGAGAACGTCGCGCAGATGTTCGGCTACACGCGCAGCTACTTGCATGCCGACCTGCCACGGTCGGCGATGCGATCGTGTTCCTGCACACGCTGCTGCCGAACAAGCCGGTCGACGAAATCTATACCGTGCTCGGCCGCGCCAAGCAGGGCAAGACCGAGCGCTATCGCCACTTCTTCCGCCATCTCGGCGCCGATCCCGACGAGCAGTTCGTGCATGCCGACGGCGTGCGCGGCATGGTCATGCTCGTGTTCACGCTGCCGAGCTATCCGCTCGTGTTCAAGCTGATCCGCGACCGCTTCGCGTTTCCGAAGGACGCGGTGCGCGAGGAAGTCATGGCGAAATACCGCCTCGTCTTCCACCACGACCGCGCCGGCCGCCTGATCGACGCGCAGGAATTCCGCTACCTGCGTTTTCCGCGCTGGCGCTTTTCCGACGTGCTGCTCGACGAATTGCTCGGCGAGTGCCACGAGAGCGCGTACGCCGACGGCGACGACATCGTCATCGCGCACTGCTACATCGAACGCCGCCTGCGCCCGCTCGATCTCTACGTGCGCGAAAAGGAACCCGATCCCGCACTGCGCGCGATCATCGACTACGGCCAGGCGATCAAGGACCTGGCGCGCAACAACATCTTCCCGGGCGACCTGCTGTTCAAGAACTTCGGCCTGACCCGCCATGGCCGCGCGATCTTCTACGACTACGACGAACTGTGCCTGGTCACCGACTGCCGCTTCCGCGAGTTGCCCGACGACGACGAGACGACGCCCGGACTGGACACGTTCTACGTCGGCCCGCACGACGTCTTCCCGGAACAGTTTCCGCGCTTCCTCGGCGTCGAACCCGAGCAGCGCGACGCGCTGATCCGCGTTCACGGCGAGATTTTCGACGTGCGCTGGTGGCTTGATCTGCAGCAGCGCCTGCGCGCCGGCGATGCGCCGGACGTGCCGCCGTATCCCGATGCGCTGCGCCTGCCGGCCCAGCCCGGCGGCGTCGCCTGGCAGCCGCGCTATACTGGGAAGACCTGATTCCAATTCGCAGGTCGATCGCGCGCGGCCAGCCTCGCGTCCGCATCGATTCGTTCCGCATCCACTTCCGCATCCACTACAGAAGGCAGGAGCACATGAACAAGCTCACGATCGTCTCCGCACTCACCCTGATTCTCGCCGGTTGCGGCAGCGATGCGCCGCCGGCCGCGCCAGCAGCACCCGCCGCGCCGCCGGCCGCCGCAACGCCCGCCCCCGCCGCGAAGCCCGCGCCGACCAGCCGGCGCAACCGCCGCCGCCGGTCAGCGCCGACCAGATGGTCGGCCAGAAGATCGACCAGGTGCTGGCAGGTGACTGGCGCTCCGACAAGAACAAGGCGCGCGACCAGTACCGTCATCCGAAGCAGACGCTGGAGTTCTTCGGCGTCAAGTCCGGCACGACGCTGATCGAACTGACGCCGGGCGGCGGCTGGTACGCCGAAATCCTCGCGCCGCTGTTCAAGGGCAGCGGCAACTACATCGCCGCGATCGTCACGCCGAAGAAGAAGGAAGGCGAGGACGCGCAGGACATGGACGCGCTGAGCAAGAAGTTCGCCGGCGATCCGGCGCAATACGGCGAGGCGAAGGTCGTCCAGTTCGACTGAAGGCGCCGAATCTCGGCGCGCCCGGCTCGGCCGACATGGTCGTGACGTTCCGCAATGTGCACAACTGGGTCATGGCCGACGCCGCGCCCGGCATGTTCAAGGCCTGCTTCGACGTGCTCAAGCCGGGCGGCGTGCTCGGCGTCGTCGACCATCGCGCCGCGGCCGGCGCCGACCTCGAGAAGATCAAGCAGTCGGGCTATCTGCCGGACGACTACGTGATCAAGCTCGCGACCGACGCCGGCTTCAAGCTCGATGCGAAGAGCGAGATCAACGCCAATCCGAAGGACACGAAGGATTATCCGGAAGGCGTCTGGACGCTGCCGCCGTCGCTTGCGCTGAAGGACAAGGATCAGGACAAGTACCTCGCGATCGGCGAATCCGACCGCATGACGCTGAGGTTCGTCAAGCCGGCCGCGCCCGACGAGATCCAGAAGGCCGGCAACGACCCCAAGACCGATTCGAAGTAACGGATATCGTGTTGTGCGAGCCAGACCCGAACGGCCGCCGCGTGCGGCCGTTCGCTTTTCAGCCGGCGCCGAAACGCCTGCGGCAGCCGCGCGCCGTGTTCGCCGCAGACTGGACGCTTCAGCCGGCGCGCGTTCGAGGTCCGGCGCCGATGCTGATCGCGTTGAACAAGCCGTATGGCGTGCTCTGCCAGTTCACCGACCGCAGCGGTAGCGTTCAGGGCCAGGCGCGAGGCGCACGCTCGCCGAGTTCGTCAAGATCGCCGGATGTCTATCCGGCCGGCCGGCTCGATTTCGACAGCGAAGGACTGCTCCTGCTGACCGACGACGGCGCTCTGGCCAGCGCCTGACCGACCCGCGCCACCGCACCGCCAAGACCTACTGCGTGCAGGTCGAAGGCGAGCCGGGCGAGGAAGCAGTTGCAGCACATTGCGCAAAGGTGTACTTTTGAACGACGGCCCGACGCTGCCGGCGCAGGCGAGCGCTGCTCGACGCAGCGCCGCACTGGCTCTGGCCGCGCGACCCGCCGGTGCGCTTCCGCAAGAGCGTGCCCGACGCCTGGATCGAGCTGACGATCCGCGAAGGCCGCAACCGCCAGGTGCGGCGCATGACCGCCGCGGTCGGACTGCCGACGCTGCGGCTGATCCGCACGCGCATCGGCGACATTGCGTTGGATGGATTGGCCCCAGGGTGTACCCGTGTGGAAAAATAGCGCGACGCGCTCCATCGAACGCAATCGCCTCTCCCGCTGGCGGGAGAGGCCGGCGCGCAAAGCGCGACGGGTGAGGGTGGCAGTTGGTCGTGCGAAATCGCTTTCGGATGCGCCACCCTCATCCGCCTTCGGCACCTTCTCCCGCCAGCGGGAGAAGGGAAAACCTGGGCGTCGAGGCCGTAGCGGCTCAGTCATGTCCGAATTCAAAGACCATTTCTCCGGCCATGCCGCGATCTATCGCGAAGCACGGCCGACGTATCCGCCGGCAGTTGTTCGACTGGCTCGCGCAGCAGGCGCCGGATCGCGAGCTGGCCTGGGACGCCGGCTGCGGCAACGGCCAGGCCACGGCAGCGCTGGCGCAGCGTTTCGCGCGCGTCATCGGCACCGACCCGAGCGCGAACCAGATCGCCGAAGCCGAGCCGCGCGCGAATATCGAATACCGCGTCGAACCGGCCGAACAACCGACACTCGCGACCGCAGCGCCAGCCTCGTGACGGTCGCGCAGGCCATGCACTGGCTCGACCATGCGCGCTTTTACGACGCGGTCAAACGCGTGCTGAAACCCGGCGGCATGCTGGCAGTCGTGGGCCTACGCCCATTGCGATGTCGACAACGCGGCAATCGACCACGCGATCACGCGCCTGTATGTCGACCTGACCGGCCCCTACTGGCCGACCGAGCGCAGCCTGGTCGAGACCGGCTACCGCACGATTCCGTTTCCCTTTGTGGAAATTGCAGCACCCGCGTTTCCGATGGTCGCGTCTTGGACCGTCGATCATCTGCTCGCCTACCTGCGCTCGTGGTCGGCCACGCAGCGCTACATCAAGGCCCTAGGCGAAGATCCGGTCACGCTGGTCGAGCCGGACCTGCGCGCCGCCTGGGGCGACAGCGCGAAAGTACGCGACGTGCGCTGGCAGTTCCACCTGCGCGTCGGGAAAGTTTGAGAAAGCCCCGCTGGTTACGCTCCCAACCAGGAGATTACACACTCTCGCCACTGCGCAATTGAACCCCTCTCCCGCCGGGAGAGGGGCAGGGGTGAGGGTCGGGATCGTCACGACGATCATGCGATAACCGAGCATCAAGCAACCACCCATTCCACATGCGGCAACTCGCGTTGACGCTTGCGGTCTGCCTCACGCATGATCGAGCGAACGCCGCTCGCGTGCGCTTGGATCGGGAGCAAAGATGAGACTCATTGTGGTCGTTTCTGCGCTGATGTTTTCCGTCGGATCCGCATCCGCCTCCGACTACAAACCGCTGCAAGGCACCTATGCGGTCGGTGGCGCGACGCTGATCGATCCGCCCGAATCCGAACCGCAGGACACGCACTTTTACGTCGACATTGAAGGCAGCGCCGCGCGCGATCTGTACAAGGCGATGAAGACGAAAGCCGAAGTCGGCGTCTGCGGCGAACCGGGCGATTTGACCAAGCGCAACGGCGGCGTGCAGTGCACGATGGTCAAGGGCGGCAAGGAATACCACTGCGCGTTCGGCGTCGAATTGAAGACGCAGCGAGTCGTTTCCGGAGTGGTCTGCTGAACGCCGCAGGGTGGGCCTCGGCCCACCGCTTTTGCTCATGTGCGCCAAGGGAAGAACGGTGGGCCAAGGCCCACCCTACCGATTCGTCAACTGGATCTCGATCCGGCGGTTCTTCGCATAGGCCGCCTCGCTGTCGCCCGGATCGAGCGGCTGGAACTGGCCGAAGCCGTTCGCCGACAGATGCGGCGCGGGAATGCCCTGCACGACGAGATACTTGACGATCGCCACGGCACGCGCGGTCGACAGTTCCCAGTTCGACGGAAACTCCGGCGTGTGAATCGCGCGCTTGTCGGTGTGGCCATCGATGCGCAGCACCCAGTCCAGGCTCGACGGAATCTCCGCGGCGACTTCATTCAACGTCTGCGCGAGCTTGTCGAGGTTCACCTGCGCGGATGGATTCAGGTCGGCCGAAGCGGTGTCGAACAGGATGTCGGTCGGCACGACGAAGCGATCGCCGACGATGCGGATGTCGGAGCGGTTGCCGAGCGCCTCGCGCAGCTTGCCGAAGAATTCGGAGCGATAGCGTTCGAGCTGGCTGACCTTGTTCGCGAGCGCAAGATTGAGTTGCGCGCCGAGGTCGGCGATCTTCTTGTCCTTGTCCTTGACGTTCGCATTGGCGACATCCAGTGCGGCCGACAACTTGGCCAGCTGATCGCGCACCGCGGCGAGCTGGCGGTTGAGCAATTCGACCTGCGCCGCGGATTTCGTGCTGAGATCGGTCGCGGCGACGAGATCCTTCTTCGACTCGTCGAGCTGGCCGGCCAGTGCGGCGACTTCGCGCTCGAGTTGCGCCTTCAGGTCGTTCAATGCGGCGACATCGGCGCTGAGTTTCGCGGCCTCGGCCTGGGCCGCATCGAGCTGCGCCGTCGCCGCATCGCGCTCGCTGTTCGCACTGCCGATCGAAGCGGACAGTTCCTGGACCTTCGCGTCGAGCGCGCGGCTGTTGTCCTGCGCGAGCGACAGCGTCTTCGCCAGCTCGGCGATCTGCGCGTTGAGGTCCGCCAGCGCCTGGTTCTTGCCGGCCAGTGTCTGCGACAGCACGAACTGGCCGATCGCGAACAGCAGCAGCACGAACACCATGACCAGGATCAGCGACGACAACGCATCGACGAATCCCGGCCAGATGTCGAGCGAGCGGCGGCGGCGGGCGATGCTATTCATGATTCTGTGGCGCGCTCGGAATTCGTCATCCCGGCGAAAGCCGGGATCCAGCGCCTTCGGCCCGATTTGCAAAGACACTGGATTCCGGCTTCCGCCGGAATGACGAGCTTCAACAAGTCGATGGCGTCGCGCATCACTGCGTCACTCCAACGCGCTTCCCATCGACCGCCGCCGCGATAGTCCGCGACAGCAGGCGCAGTTCGCCGCGCAGTTCGTCGGACAGGCGCGCTCCGCTGTTCGGCGCCGCAGCCAACGTCTTCAAAACGTTCTTCAGTTCCTCCTGCGTCTCTGCCATTCCGCGGATCTCGCGCGACTCGCGGCCGAGGAGGTCGGCGAGACGGCCCAGTTGCGTGTTCAGTTCGCCGAACTGCTCGCTGGACTGGCGGCGCTCGCGCTCGGATTCGGTCAGCGCGCGCTGCATGCGTTCGAGGCCGTCGGCGGTCTGCTCGAGCAGCGCCTGCACGTAGGCCGGCACGCTGGTCTCGCCCTCGCCTTGCAGCGTGCCGGACGACAACTTCGTCATGCCTGACAACCACTCTTCGAGTTCGTTGTAGAAGCGGTTCTGCGCGTGGCCGGCCTGCAGGTCGAGAAAGCCGAGCACGAGCGAGCTGGCCAGGCCGAACAGCGACGTCGAAAAACTCGTCGACATGCCCGACAACGGCAGCTTCAGGTTTTCCTTCAGCTGCGTGAACATCGCAACCGGATCGGCGCCCACGCCGAGCGAGCCGATGATGTCGGCGACCGCGCGGATCGTCACGAGCAGACCCCAGAATGTGCCGAGCAGCCCGAGGAAGATCGCCAGGCCGACGAGATAGCGCGACAGGTCGCGCGATTCCTCGAGGCGCAGGTAGACGCTGTCGAGGATCGAGCGCAGCGACGTCGACGACAGCGAAAACCTGCCGCGCTCGCGCGTGCCGATCATACGCGCCATCGGCGCAAGCAGCTTCGGCTTGATCGGCAATGGACGGTCAGGCGGCGAGCGCTTGAACATCTCGATCCAGTCGACGTCGCGCGCCAGCAGCAGGACCTGGCGGATGTTCACGAACACGCCGAACACGAGGACGGCCAGGATCACGCCGTTGAAGAACGGATTGGCCTGGAAGTTCTCGATCAGCCGCGTCGCGAGCAGCGACGCAAGCAGGCCGACTGCGATCAGGAAGCCGCCCATCCAGATCAGGGCTTGAAAAGGTTTGGTCATCGTAGTCATCGAAGATTTCCGCCGGGATCTGGGATTGGATGCGTCCGGAGTCTGACCCGTTGCATCGGCGATGGTTCCGATGACCATGGATGGTCGAGTGCCGCGGAGGGCAGGATGCCCGAGAGCGGCCGATGGGCTGAATCCCTGAGCGCCCTGCTTGAAGCCCCTCCCCCTTGATGGGGGAGGGGTAGGGGAGAGGGTGAGCGCCTGCGAGAGCAGGCGCTATCGCGCCTACCCCTCTCCCGCCGCGCTTCGCGCGTCGGCCTCTCCCACAAGGGGAGAGGCATAAAGCGCTCGCGGCTGCTCTCGACGCGTCAAGTCCCGCGCGGCTTGGCCCGCGCCGTCGCCTTCGCCGACCACGGATCATCCGGCCACGGATGCCTCGGGTAGCGGCCCTTGAGCTCCTTCTTCACTTCAGGATACGTGCGCTCCCAGAAGCCGCGCAGATCCTGCGTGACCTGGATCGGCCGTTGCGCAGGCGACAGCAGATGCAGCAACACCGGCACGCGGCCCTTGGCGATGCGTGGCGTGTCGGCCAGGCCGAACAGTTCCTGCAGCTTCACGGCGAGCACCGGCGGCTTGCCGGGCTCGTAATGCAGGCGCTTCGATTGCCGCTCGGCACGCGCGATCGCCTCGGGCGCGAGTTCGTCGAGCGCGCGCCGCTGCGCGTAGTCGAGCCTCGCGCCGAGCGCTTCGCCGAGCTGCTGCGCGCCGAGCGCGTCGAGCCGCGTCTTGCCGGCCAGGTGCGGCGCGAGCCAGTCCTCGAGCGACGCCAGCAACGCCTCGTCCGAAAGATCCGGCAGCGCGAGTTCCGGACAGGCTTCGCGCAGCAGCGCAACGCGCAGGCGCAACGCGCGCGCGTGCTCGCTCCATGGCAACGCATCGAGGCCGAGTTCGCGCACGGCCGCGAGCAGCGCCGGCACGGCGTCTTCGGCGCGGCCGGCACGCTGCGCCGCTCGAGCACGATCGCAGCGAAGCGCCGTTCCTCGAACGCCTCGACCGCGCGCGTTTCGCGATTCCAGCGCACGCGGCGCTCGCGCGTGAACGCCTGCGGAAAATCGCGATCGAGCAGGTCCGCATCGAACGGCGCGGCGCTGAGCACGAGGCTGTCGCGCTCCTCGAAGCGCAGGTCGACCACGACCAGCCACGGCTCGCCGTATAAAAGTGTATTTTCGTGCAGGCGCGCGCCGCGGCCGTTCGCGAGCTGGTAGCGGCGCGGATTGGCCGGGTCCTGGCGCGCGATGCGATCGGGAAACGCGTGCAGCAGGATGTTGCCGATGGCGAGGTTGTCTGCGTCGCGCTCGCGCGCTGCGCTCGAGGGCTGAGGGCTGAGGGCTGAGGGCCGGGATTCCTTTGCGCTGTTGTCATGCAATGCAAATCTGCGGCGCCAACCAGCCGCGGCTTGCTCGATCGCCGCGAGCGCACCGGCGTCGGCGCCGAACGCGCGCGCGGCACGCGCGACCTTCGCGCCGATACGCGAGCAAGTGCCGTATGGCGCTGGCGGAAGTCGTCGCTGCGGCCGCCTTCGCCGCGCAGCGGATTGCGCGCTTCGACCAGCGCGAGCAGATCGCAGGCGAGCGCGCGATCGCCTCGACCGGCGCGCAGCACTGCTGCGGCGAGGCGCGGCGTCGCGCCCGCGGCAAGCATCGTGCGGCCGAGTTCGGTCAGGCGTCCATCGCCGATCGAGTCGCGCCGAGTCGGTCGAGCAGATTCGCGCGCGCCGCCAGCGCGCCGGAAGGCGGCGCGTCGAGCCAGCGCAAGCTCGGCCGAACCCCACGCGGCGAGCTCGAGCGCGAGTGCGGACAATTCGACTTGCGCGATTTCCGCGCGCCGCGACGGCTCGAGGCGCTTGCTCTGCGGCCACAGCCGATAAGCGACTCCGGCAGCGACGCGGCCCGCGCGGCCGGCGCGCTGGTCGGCCGACGCCTGCGAGATCGCTACGGTTTCCAGGCGCGTGAAGCCGGAATTCGGATCGAAGCGCGGCTCGCGCGCGAGGCCGGTGTCGACGACGGCGCGGATGCCGGGCAGCGTGACGCTCGATTCGGCGACGTTCGTGGCGAGCACGATGCGGCGCGTGCCAGGTGATGCCGGCGCGAGCGCGGCGTGTTGTTCGGCCAGCGAAAGTTCGCCGTGCAGCGGGACGAATCGAAGCGCTCCTGCGCGCTTCCCTTCTCCTTCGGGAGAAGGTGCCCCGAAGGGGCGGATGACGGGTCGGGGCATCGGTTTGTCGGCACGACTTCGCCCGGACCCTCACCCCTGCCCCTCTCCCGGGGGGAGAGGGGTTCAAGCATGCCGCGCGCGCGCTCGATCTCGCGCCGGCCGGGCAGAAACACGAGCACGTCGCCATCGTTTTCCGCGAGCGCC
Source organism: uncultured Gammaproteobacteria bacterium (assembly GCA_963766595.1). GTDB lineage: Bacteria > Pseudomonadota > Gammaproteobacteria > Xanthomonadales > Rhodanobacteraceae > Rudaea. The sequence goes on along the minus strand of CAVYAZ010000016.1, from coordinate 409,479 downwards.
TGCTCGACCGCGCGGCGCAACTGAAACGGCCACTCCTCTGCTGCCTTCGCCGGCGGATGCTCGATGCGCACCGGATAGCTGCGGCCTTCGCTCGCCAGGCGCGGCGCGTCGAACCAGCGCGCGACTTGCTCGCCCATCGAGCGTCGCCGACATGATCACGAGGCGAAGATCGGGCCGCAGCGACGCCTGCACGTCGAGCGCGAGCGCGGCGCCGAGATCGCCGTGCAGATGGCGCTCGTGGAATTCGTCGAACAGGATCGCGCCGATGCCGGCCAGTTCCGGATCGTCCTGGATCATGCGCGTCAGGATGCCTTCGGTGACGACTTCGATGCGCGTGCGCGCCGATACCTTCGGCTTTCGAAACGGATGCGATAGCCGATCGTCTCGCCGACCTCCTCGCCGCGCTGCGCCGCCATGAACTCGGCCGCCGCGCGCGCGGCGATGCGGCGCGGTTCGAGCATCAGGATCTTGCGCCCCGCGAGCCATGGCGCATCGAGCAGCGCCGGCGGCACCTGCGTCGTCTTGCCGGCGCCGGGCGGCGCTTCGAGCACGAGGCGCGAATGTGCCTGCAGGCGCGCCTTTAGTTCGGGCAGAACGTCGATGATGGGAAAAAGTGGATTTGTGCTCACATGCGACGACACGACGGCCTGGAACGCCGCGCAGTGTGCCGCATTCGGACCTGTGAGGCGACCGCAACCCGAGGTGCTGCGTGCGGATGACGAGCCCGCTCGCAGGCGGGCCAGTCCAGTCGTGGATCGGTAGCGGTTAGTTGCAGACCAGACTGTTTATGTTCGCCAGGCGCGTCCACGTGCGCGTGCCGGAGCCGCCCGGCCCGTTGGTTTGCGCGTCGGTATGCCCGTTGTACGAGAATATCATCGTGTTGCAATCCGGGAAGCTGAAATTCGCCGTGCCCCACGCGTTGTTCGTTGCTGCACTGCCGAAGTTTCCGGCAAAACCGCCGTTCGTCGCGTATACCACCTGGACGTTGTTGGCGGCGCGGTCGCCGATGTTGATCGTACCTTGGGCGTAAAGCCAGAACGGCAAGCCCAGTGGATCGAACGTGTACCACGCGGCCGTGAAGAAGCGCGTGCCCTGCGTCGCGTCGCCGTCGTAGATTTGCGTCAGCATGCCTTCGCCGCCGTGCAGCGGATCGAACCAGTTCGTGCTCAGGTAGCCGCTGATCGGCAGGGTCTGGTTTGCCGCGGCATACTTTGTTTTATCGTAGTCCGGAAATGCAAAGGAGATCGTTCTGTCCAGCGACAGGGTGAATGCCTTGTTGTAGTCGATCTGGAGAGTGTTCGCGTTGAAATAGTTTTCGAGCACGTAGATGTCGCTGCTGTAGACGGCCGTATTTACCGACGTGCTGGCGAAGAATGTATTCGGGTCGTCGACCAACCGCACGGGAGTCAACGTGTTGTTGCCCTGCGCTATCTCAACCAGCGGAAAGGTTGGATACAACGTCGTGTTGCCTTCATTGCTTGTACTGCGGTCGATCTCGACGAGGACTGCGCTCTTTTCATTGGTCTTGTCGTTCGCGCAAGCAACGCGCCAGACCGTAACGGTGACTGATTCCTGATAGTTGCACTCCTGTGCACTGCCGCCACCGAGACACTGACCCGGGTCGCCCGGCAGAGTCAACGTTTGTTGTTGCGGTGCCGGATCGCCATTGCTCTGCGGGAATGAGCGGAACGGCAGGCCATCTCCGAGGCAGCTCGGCGGATACGCGCGGTACGGGTTCGCGAAAACTTCAGACGGCTGCCCTGTTCCGCCGGGCGCGGCAACGGCCTGGCGTCTCGCATCGGCGGGCTGCAGCGCTTGCGCGGCCGCAACGGCGGATTGGCGCGCTTCGAATACCGCGCCGGCCGAAAGCGCGCTGGACGGTACACCTTCGGCGGCAAGCGCGGTTGTCGAGCACGCGAAAAGAATCGCCGCCAGTACCGAAGCGCGCCGACTGACAACTACTGCAGACATCATGGGCATCCTTTTGAGCAAGAAAAATACGAAGGCGAGCTTGCCGCCCTAGCGGTTAACTAAGGGTGAACTCGCACCTGCGGAATGGCGCCGCCAGAGTGCTGATATTGGCATAATGCGCGACGTGATTCCCGCAGACCAAAGACCGACAACGTGCCCGCGCAACTCGTCGACATCGGCGCCAATCTCACGCACAGTTCGTTCCAGCACGACATCGCATCGGTGCTCGAGCGCGCTCGCAGCCATGACGTCGCGCAAATCGTCGTCACAGGCGCCGACGCGCGCGGCGTTGCCGATGCGCAGGCGCTCGCGCTCGCCCATCCGGGATTCCTGTTCGCGACCGCCGGCGTGCATCCGCATCATGCCGCCGACTTCACCGGCGACACCGAGGCGCTGCTGCGCGAATACCACGCCAAGCCCGAGGTCGTAGCCGTCGGCGAAACCGGGCTCGACTATTTTCGCGACCTGTCGCCGCGCGCAGCGCAGTTGTTCGCGTTCGAACGCCAGCTCGAACTCGCGGTCGAATGCGGCAAGCCGCTGTTCCTGCACCAGCGCGATGCGCACGCGGATTTTATCGCCTGCATGGACAACGTGCGCGGCCGCATCGGCAGCGCCGTCGTGCACTGCTTCACCGGGACGAAAGACGAGCTGTCCGATTATCTCGACCGCGACTTCTTCATCGGCATCACCGGCTGGATCTGCGATGAGCGCCGCGGGACGCACCTGCGTGAACTCGTCGCCAGCATCCCGGCCGATCGCCTGATGCTCGAGACCGACGCGCCGTACCTGCTGCCGCGCGACGTGCGGCCGATGCCGTCGCACCGGCGCAACGAGCCGATGTATCTGGCGCACATCTGCGCCGAAGTCGCGCGCAACCGCGGCGAAGATTTCGACGTCACGGCGGCGCAGACCGCGGCGACGGCAACGCGCTTCTTCGCGCTGCCGTCCGCTTGAGCGTCACGGCGCCGGTGTGCTGGCCAGCGCCAGGGCCGGAGCGTTGACACCTGCGTCGCGGACGAACGCGACGCTGGCAACGCCGTGCAGGCATTCGCGATGGGCGATGTGCGCGAGCTTTTCGCGTTCGGCATACAGGTACGAGGCGTTGTTCGTTTCCAGCACGTTGCCGACCGCGCGCAGGCTCGGCAGATGTTCGGCGCGGCAGTCGACGACGAGTCGCGCGCTGCTGTTCACGTCGATCGATTCCAATGCGGTCTGCGGCGTTTGACCGGCGGCGTGGACATTGGCGGCGGCGAACGCCAGAGCGGCAAGACTGAGGGTTAGAATGTTCATCGCAAATCTCCGGTTAGTGGGGTGGATCGACGCGGCATTGCGCCGGTGACCAGAGATTCGCTCCGTACGAGGGACAAGGCTTGAGGAACTGCTTGGAGCGCCGTGGGAAAAGGCTTAGGGAATCCTTAGGTCGGCCTCACGCTTCCGCAAGCTATTGATTCGATGGAGTGTTGCAGGAATCGGCTGATTCGATGCGGCAGGACAGAGCGTGACAAAAGACGAGACGGCAACCGGCTGGATCGCGTTCGACCAAGTCGAAATCGACCTGGCCGGCCATCGGCTGTTCGTGGCCGGCTTCGAAACGCCGCTTGAACCGAAGGCATTTGCCGTGCTTGCGCTGCTCGCCCGCAGCCCCGGCAACGCGTTCACACGCGACGAGATCCTCGACGCGGTCTGGGGCCATCGCCACGTTACGCCCGGCGTGCTCAACCGCGTCATGACGCTGTTGCGCCAAGCGCTCGGTGAAAGTGCCGAACGTTCGCTGTATCTGCACACATTGCATGGCGTTGGTTACCGGTTCGACGCTGTCACGCAGCAATTGGAATCGCGCCGCGCAATCGGTGCCGCGCCGGGCAACAGCGAAGCCGCGCGCGGCGAATTCGAGGACCCGCTGGCCGCTCCCGCAGCGCCCGCTGCGAATTCTGCCGCCGGCGCCGAAGCTATGCCCACGGCTGCGCCGCTGGCCAGCGCGAATGTGATGACGCCGCGGCCGGCACGATCACGCCTCCGGGTGTGGCTGGCGGTGCTGGGCATCTGCGTCCTTGCCGCCGCCGGATATCTGCTGACACGGCACGCGCCCGAAGTCGTGCCGGCGCCGGCGCCGACGCTGGTTGTGCTGCCGCTGCACCCGGTTGGCAGCGCGCCCGACGAGAGTGCGCTCGCCGACGGACTGAGCGAAGAACTGATCACGCGCCTGGCGCGCATCGACGGGCTGCGCCTGATCTCGCGCACGTCGGCGGCGCTGGCGCAGACTGAAAAGCTCGACCTCAATCAGCTCGCCGCGCGCCTGCACGTGTCGCACGCGCTCGAGGGCAGTCTGCGCCAGTCCGGCCAACAGCTGCGCATCGATCTGCGCCTGGTCGAGATTCCCGGCGGCCGCACGCTATGGGCGCAGGACTATGACCGCGGTCTCGTCGACGTGTTCGCGATCCAGAGCGAAATCGCCAAGTCGGTTGCTGCCACGCTGACGTTGAAGCTGGGGCTGGGCGGAGCCACCCGCGAACCCGACCCGCAACTGTTCCGCGATTATTTGCAATTGTGGCATCGCCTTTCGCAGCATCCCGATGCACCCGAGTATCAGCAGCTCACCGCCAGCCTGCGCGCGCTGGTCGCACGCGCACCGGACTACGCGCGTGCGCATGGCTTGTTGGCGCGTACTCTTGTCCAGGATCTGCGAGCCACGATGATCACGGAGACGGAAACGGCAGAAGCGGCGCGCGAGGCCGCGCGGGCGCTTGAGCTGGATCCCGATCAGGTCGAAGCGCGCGCCGCACTGGCAACGATTGCATGTCGCGCCACCGATTGGGTGCGCTGCATGGATGAATCCCGGCGCGTCGTCGAACTGGCGCCTGCCGACTCGATATCGCGCGCGGCCTATGGGCGCGGTCTGGCGACCATCGGCTATCTTGCCCAAGCATTGCAGCAGATGGAGATCGGCACGGCGTCCGATCCGCTCAATTACGAGTCCAACCTGTTTCGCGCGCGCGTGCTCGACACCATGGGCAGGCACGACGAAGCACGCGACGCGTTCGAAGTGACGGCGCGCCTGCCGGCGGGAACACCGGCACGAGTGGCGTACGCGCGCTGGTACAACGCGATCTGGCGCCACGACCTGGCCGCGGCGCGAGAATTTACGGGCCAAATGTCGGTCGACGAGCACTTTCGCGAATCGTACGCGGGAGCGACCGAGGCGTTGGCCGATCCGCAGCGCTGGCCGCAAGTCGAAGCGCTGATCGAAGCATCCGAACGGGCTACTGGACGCTACAACTTCCTGCGCCTGCTGCAACCCGATCCGGACCTGCCGAAAATCATCGACGCGCTCGAAGAAGTACTCAAGACCGGTTCGTCCACTTACAACCTGCTGTTGTGGAATCCGGAATACGCAGCGCTGCGCCGCGACCCGGCGTTCCAGGACTTCCTGCGCCGCACCCACATCATCGACTACTGGCGCAGCAACGGCTGGCCGTCGCAATGCCATGCCGAGGGCGAGCGCGCGGTGTGCGAGTAGTGGAACAAAACAAAGAATTCGGGAGCACTTGTCATGTTCTAGGCGACAGCGATCTGACATGGCACTGCACGGATCGCCCCCATCCGCCTTCGGCACCTTCCCCCGCTTCGCAGGGGAAGGAAAGGAGCTGAGTGGCAAGAAACGAATCCTTCCCCCGCTCGCGGGGGAAGGTGGCGGCAGCCGGAAGGGGGCAAGTCACGGCTAGAACGCATAGGTCACCAGGCTCTCGCAACGATTACGTTTACGTCGGCCAGCGCTGCAGTCGTGTCGCCGGCGCAGATCGTCAGCGTGCCGCGACACTGTCGATCGGGCGCACGGTCACTGTCGACTCCGGCACGAAGTGCACGAGCGCGACGGCAGGATTCCGGCAAAGGCGCTGGGCCTGGTGGACGTACATCTCACGCGCGGCATAGGCATGCGAGAAATTGTCGATGCCGGTGACGGCGCTGACCGCGCTCATCGGCGGCACGCGCACGTGCGCGCAATCGAAAGTCAAATCGGCGTTGTCGATGCCGGCTGCCTCGGCGGCGCCGCAACCCAGTGTCAGCGCGAACAGAGCAAATGCAATGCGTTTCATGACCCGACTCCTGATGACCGAGCTGCAGGCGGCAGGAAATCTGCCGCCTTGCTCTTCCATTCAGGACCCGCGCCCGGCGATTACAGGAGCGCGCTCAGCCCCAAAAATTCCCAGCGCTACGACTTGGCGCGAGCGAAGAACTTGCGCACCGCGGCCGCTACGGCGATGAAGCCGACGACGGCAAACTTCTTGAACGCGAGAAGCAGGACGAACAACTTGGCGAACAGGCCGGCCTTGGCCGCAATCGCACCGGCGACCAGCGCGGCGATGCCGTAGGCAGCCACCTTGTCGGTCGATGAGTTGAAGTCCGCGTAGCGCTGGCCGGCGTCAAATTCGGTCAGTGCCAGCACTTTCTGCATTTCGGATTCGATCTGGTGCAGCTGGTTCATGCCGGCGACGGCGTTGAGACTCAGATAGCCGCCGCGGCCGAGCACGCGGATGTCGTAGTTCAGCGCATGCTCGCGGCCGCCGTCGAACGCGAGCTCCTTGGCCCAGTACAGCTTGTTCGTCGATGCGTCGTAGTGCGGCTTTGTCGCCCAGCCGACCAGTTGGACTTCCGGGTAACCCGCGCGCTTGCGCTCGGCGTTCGCCTCGGCCGTGCCCTGCTGCATCTCCTTGAGCATCGCATCGTAGTCGATACCGGCGGCATCCTTGTCGGAGACGTAGCCTTCTTTGTCATAGCTGATCACGACGGCCCACGACTTCTTCGGATCCGACAGCGGCGCAGAAACCGGAACGAGCATGCCGAGCACGCCGTCGTCGGGCGGATTGCCCCACAGTTCGCTCAGCACTTTTTGTGCGTCGGCCGCGTCGAGGAACCGAAACTCGGAATCCAGGTTCAACGTTGCGTGCGCGGCGTCGACATTGATCTTCCCGCTCCGATAATGCAGCGAATCGATCAGCTGCAGTGCTTCCTTCGGCACCGCGTTGTCCTGCGCGGCGGCAGGCAAGCCGGCAATCAGCGCCAGCACGGCAAACAGACGAACGATGGATTTCACGGGACTTCTCCTTGTCTTGGTGTTGTTGAACGCAATCCTAGGTGCGCAAGCCGACGCCGCGATGAATCAGGTTGATGCAGACCGCGCCGAGCGCGACGACGAACGCGAGCATCACGACGTAGGCCCAGGCCGGGTCGATGTCGGACACGCCGAGCAGCCCGTAGCGGAACGTGTTGACCATGTACAGGATCGGATTGGCGTGCGACAACTCGCGCCACGGCGACGGCAGCTGGGCGACGTTGTAGAACACGCCGCCGAGATAGGTCAAAGGCGTCAGCACGAAGGTCGGGATGATCGCGATGTCGTCGAACTTGCGCGCGTAGATCGCGTTGATGAAGCCGAGCAGGGCGAAGATCACCGCCGCGAGCAGGAACGTGCTCAGCGTGACGAACGGATGGTACAAGTGGATTTTGGTAAAAAACAGCGACAGTCCGAGCACGATCACGCCGACCATCAGCCCGCGCATCACCGCGCCGGCGACGTAGCCGGCCAGGATCGTCCAGCCCGGCATCGGCGAGACCAGCATCTCCTCGACGAAGCGCTGGAACTTCGCCCCGAAGAACGAGCTGGAGATGTTGCCGTAGGAATTCTGGATCACGCTCATCATGACCAGGCCCGGCGCGATGTACTCGATGTACGAAATCGGCGCGCCGTCCGCGCCCTGCGCGATCGTGCCGATGCGGCTGCCGACGAGCTGGCCGAAGATGATGAAGTACAAGGTCATCGTGATCGCCGGCGGCAGCAGCGTCTGGCTCCAGATGCGCAGGATGCGCACGACCTCGCGGCGCACGATCGTGCCGAGCGCGATCAATGTCCCGGTGGCATTCATGCGGCCACCTTGGTGCCGTCGTCGGGATTGTTCTCGATCAGGCGCACGAACAGTTCCTCGAGCCGGTTGGCCTTGTTGCGCATCGACGTCACGGTTATGCCGCGCGCCGACAGCGCGGCGAACAGCGAGTTCAGGTCATGCGCGCGCGACATCTCGGCTTCGAGCGTGTGCTCGTCGATGCGCGTGAGCTTGACGCCGTCGACCGCAGGCAACTCGGTGCCGCCGCTGCTCAGGTCGAGCACGAACGTTTCGACATCGAGCTTCGACAGCAAGTGCTTCATCGACGTGTTCTCGATGATCCGGCCATGATCGATGATCGCGATGTTGCGGCACAGCTGTTCGGCTTCCTCGAGGTAGTGCGTCGTCAGGATCACGGTCGTGCCGGCCGCGTTGATGCCCTGGATGAACTTCCACATCGAGCGGCGGATCTCGATGTCGACGCCGGCGGTCGGCTCGTCGAGGATCAGCAGGCGCGGCTCATTGACCATCGCCCGCGCAATCATCAGGCGTCGCTTCATGCCGCCGGACAACGTTCGCGAAATCGCAAACGCCTTGTCCCACAGCGCGAGCTGCTTGAGGTACTTCTCGGCGCGTTCGCCGGCGACCTTGCGCTCCACGCCGTAGAACCCGGCCTGGTTCACGCAGATGTCGAACGGCTTTTCGAACAGGTTGAAGTTCATTTCCTGCGGAACGAGGCCGATCATCTGCATCGCCTCGCTGCGGCGCGTGTGGATCGGTTCGCCGAACACGCGCACCTCGCCCGAGGTTGCGTTGACGAGCGAGGAGACCACGCCGATCAGGGTCGACTTGCCGGCGCCGTTCGGGCCGAGCAGGGCGTAAAAGTCGCCGGGTTGCACGGTCAGGGATATGCCCTTGAGCGCCTCGACGCCGTTCGGGTAAGTCTTCTTGAGGTCTCGTACTTCCAGGGCGGGAACTGTGCTCATAGACTGCATTGATGGGCCAAGACGGTTAGTATAGCGGCCCTTTACTTTTTCGCTGTGCGGTCACCCGCATCGAGTACCTGACCCGACCATGGCCGAACACTTCTCACTGCGCCTTGCCGACAGCCGCATGCTCGCGCCGAGCGTGCGTCACATGGCGTTCGAGCGAGCCGATGGCGCGCCGTTCGCGTTCGTGCCCGGCCAGTTCGTCCAGGTGCATTTCCATTACGCCGACGGCAAGCCGACCAAGCGCAGCTACTCGGTCGCGACGATCGGCGCCGGCGACAGTTCGCCGGTGCAGCGCATCGAGATCGCCGTGTCGTACGTCGACGGCGGCGCGGCAACCGCGCTGCTCGGCAACCTCCAGCACGGCGAGACCATCGAGATCAGCGGACCGTATGGCCGTTTCTGCCTGATGGAGCCCGATGCGAACCGGCGCTACGTGCTCGTGGCGACCGGTACCGGCGTCACGCCCTACCGGTCGATGCTGCCGCAACTGAAAGTCCTGATGGCCGCGCGCAGCATCGAAGTCGTGCTGGTCTACGGCGCGCGCAATGAAGTCGAACTGCTGTATGGCGAGGAGTTCGAGGCGTTCGCGCAGGAAAATCCGAATTTCCATTTCTACGCGTGCTTCAGCCGCACGCCGCGCGCCTTGCCGCGGGCGCGCGACCGCGCCGGGCACGTGCAGGTCGCCTTGCGGGAAATCCTGCCCGATCCCGCCCATGACATCGCCTATCTCTGCGGCAACCCGAACATGGTCGACGAGGCGTTCACGCTGCTGAAGGAAGCCGGTCTGCCGGTGCCGCATATCAGACGCGAGAAGTACATCTCCTCACGCTGAACACGTTGCTGTTCCCGTACCAGGACAGTGTAAAGCACACTTGACACCCCAAGAACGCGGCGCTAACATCCCTGTCAAGCTTCCTTGACACATCGACTTCGGGAAAATCCATGCCGGGCCTTACGCGCTCCAAGCTCCGCCGTCAGGTGTTCGTGCTGATGTTCGCCTACGTCGGCCTCATGTGGCCGGTATGGCCTAGGGTTCATGCCACGACGGATTTGCCGCTGAAGATCGCTCTCGCATTTCTGCCGATTGTGCCGATGTCCGCCGCCATCTGGCTGATCGCGATGGATGTCGTGCGTGGCGACGAGCTGCAGCAGCGAGTGCACCTGATCGCCCTGAGCATCGCCGCCGGCGTCACCTGCGCGGCGAGTTTCACGGCAGGCTTTCTTTGCGCGGCCGGCGTGCTGGCGCTGCACGGCGACGATCTGATCCTGGTGCTGGCGGCGATGGCGTTGACCTATGCCGCGGCGAACTGGCTGGTCGGCCGCCGCTACGGCGGGCTCGGCTGCTGACGCGCCACTCGGATGAAGAACCGTCTGCGCGAATTGCGCGACCGGCATGCCTGGTCGCAAGGCGAACTGGCCGAACAGCTCGACGTGTCGCGGCAGACCGTCAACGCGATCGAAACCGGCAAGTACGACCCGAGCCTGCCGCTGGCATTCCGCATCGCCAAACTGTTCCGCATGAACATCGAATCGATTTTCGAACCGGGCAGGGAGTAATTCGGTGACCAAGCGCACTGTCTTCCGCATCGTTCTGGCACTCGCGTTCCTTGCGTACGTCGGTTACAGCCAGCTGCGCCGAGGCGCAGGCGAGCAGGCCATGCCCGCGCACACGCTGCTGCCGCTGGTGCCGACGAACGCGAAACAATTCACGCTAGGCAAGCTCGACTTCAAGCGCTGCGAACTCGCGCAGAAGCGGTCCGGGGCCACGACGGCCGCCTGGTGCTCGCCGTTTCGGGTCCCGGAGAATCCGGACGCCGCCGATGGGCGCAAGATTGCCTTGAACCTCGCATTGATCAAGGCCGATGCCGAAGCGGCGGACACGGATTTCGTCGTGTTCCTCGCCGGCGGACCCGGCCAGGCCGCGATCGAGAGCTGGCCGCAGATCGCGCCGGCGTTTGCGCCGTTGCGCAAGCACCACCACATCCTGCTGCTGGATCAGCGCGGCACGGGCGGCTCGCATGCGCTGTCCTGCGGACGCACCGACAAGGACGAGCCAGCCGATGCGCCGGCCGAGTCCAGCGCCAACCTCGACACAGTGCGCCGCGCGACGCGCGAATGCCTCGCGCAGGTGCAGGAAAATGCCGACGCACGCTATTACACGACGACGATCGCCGCACATGACCTGGAGGCCGTGCGCCAGGCGCTCGGCGCGCCGCAGTTCGACCTCGTCGGCGTTTCTTACGGCACGCGGATGGCCCAGCAATACCTGATGCGCTACCCCGACGGCGTGCGCAGCCTCGTGCTCGACAGCGTCGCGCCGAACGAAATCGTGATCGGCGCGGAGTTCGCCGAAAATCTGGAAAATGCGCTGAAAGCACAATTCTCCCTTTGTACAAAAACACCGGCCTGCGCCAAGGCGTTTCCCGACCCCTACGCCAGCCTGATCAAGCTGCGTAACGAGTTGCGCGCCAAACCGCAAGCCTATGAATTCCGCGATCCGGTGACTTTCGCGCCGACGCGCAAGCGCCTCGACGACTACGCGCTGGCCGGACTCGTGCGGTTGTTCGCCTACTCGCCGGAAACCGCGGCGCTGCTGCCGCTGTCGATCGCCGAGGGCCTCAAGGGCAACTACACGCCGCTGGCCGGACAGTCGCAATTGCTGACCGGCGACCTGTCCGAACTGCGCGACAACGGCATGCAGACTTCCGTGATCTGCGCCGAAGACGCCGACCTGCTGACGCCGCGCCCGCAGGACAAGGACACCGTGCTCGGCACGGCGCTGATCGACGTGATCCGCACGCAATGCGAAGTCTGGCCGCGCGGCACGCGCCCGGCGGACTTCCACACGCCGTTGAAATCCGGCAAGCCCATCCTCGTGCTCGAAGGCGAGCTCGATCCGGTCACGCCGCCGCGCTACGGCGAGCAGGTGCTCCAAGGCCTGAGCAATGCGCGCCTGATCGTCGCCAAAGGCCAGGGGCACAACGTGATCGGCCGCGGCTGCATCCCACGGCTGGTTGCGGATTTCGTCGACCATCTGGCGCCGAAAGATCTCGACGCGCATTGCGCCGACGTGCTCGGCCCGACGCCGGCCTTCGTCGACTTCAACGGAGCGGCGCCATGATGCTCGCCGGAAGGCCTTTTCTACCGTTCGGGCTGAGCCCTTCGACTGCGCTCAGGACAGGCTGCGCACCGCAGGTGCGAAGTCGAAGCCACCAGGACACCCTTCGACTTCGCCGCTGCGCGGCTACGCTCAGGGCGAACGGAATGGAGACGGCCAGCGGCGACGCTAACTTGACCCGGAGGCCACGCCCATGATCGAAGTGCGCGATCTGCACAAGGCATTCGGCAAGGTCATCGCCGTCGACGGCGCGTCGTTCACGGCGCGCGACGGCGAGATTACCGGCCTGCTCGGTCCGAACGGCGCCGGCAAGACGACGACGCTGCGCTGTCTGTATACATTGATGCAACCCGACCGCGGCCAGGTGCTCGTCGACGGCGTCGACGCCGCGGCCGATCCGATCGCGGTGCGCCGTAGCCTCGGCGTGCTGCCGGACGCGCGCGGCCTGTACAAGCGCCTGAGCGCGCGCGAGAACATCGCCTATTTCGGCCGCCTGCAGGGAATCGACGAAGCCACGATCCGCCAGCGCACCGATGCGGCGATCGCTGCGCTCGAAATGGGCGATTTCGCCAATCGCCACGCCGAAGGCTATTCGCAGGGCCAGCGCGTCAAGACGGCGATCGCGCGCGCGCTGATCCACGATCCGCGCAACGTGATCCTCGACGAGCCGACCAACGGCCTCGACGTCATGGCCACGCGCGCGATGCGCGAGTTCCTCAAGCGCCTCAAGCGCGAGGGCCACTGCGTGCTGTTCTCCAGCCACATCATGCAGGAGGTCGCGGCGCTGTGCGATCGCATCGTCGTGATCGCAAAGGGCAAGGTCGTCGCCGACGACGCACCGGAAGTGCTGCGCGCGCAGACCGGCGAGGCCAATCTCGAAGATGCGTTCGTCAAGCTGATCGGAACCGAAGAGGGACTGGCCGCATGAACCTCGCCCTGAAGCGCATCGACGGAGCAGCGGCATGAAACCGGCAATAACCGTGTTCCTCAAGGAAGTGCGCGAAAACCTGCGCGACCGCCGCACCGTGATCAACACGCTGGTCACCGGGCCGCTGTTCGCGCCGCTGATCTTCGTGCTGCTGATAAACACGCTGGTCACGCGCGAATTCGAAAAGGCCGAAAAGCCGCTGCCGCTGCCGGTCATCGGCGCGGAGAATGCGCCGAACCTCATCGAAGCGCTGCGCCAGCAGCGCGTCGAGATCAAACCGGCGCCCGACGATCCCGAACGCGCCGTGCGCGAACAGGATGCCGACGTGGTCCTGCGCATCCCGAAGGATTTTGCCGCGGCGTGGGACAAAGGCGAGCCGGCGCAAGTCGAGATCATCCACGACGGATCGCAGCGCGACGCGAACAGCGCCGTCGGCCGCCTGCGCGGCCTGCTCGAGCAATACGACCAGCGCACCGGCGCTTTGCGCCTCGTCGCGCGCGGGCTGTCGCCGACGCTGACGAATCCGATCGTCGTCGCCGAGCGCGATCAGTCGACCGCGCAAAGCCGCGCCAGCTCGCTGTTTTCGATGCTGCCGTACTTCTTCATCCTCGGCGGTTTCATCGGCGGCATGGCGCTGGCGATCGACACGACCGCGGGCGAACGCGAACGCCAGTCGCTCGAACCGCTGTTCGCCAACCCAGTGCCGCGCTGGCAGATCCTCAGCGGCAAGCTCGGCGCGACGACCGCGTTTGCGATCACGACAGTGCTGCTGAGCATCCTTGCCTTCGCCGCCGTCGGCCAGTTCCTGCCGACTGAAAAAATCGGCATGACCCTGGCGATCGGCCTGCCGTTCGTCGCCTGCACGATCTTCGTCATGCTGCCGCTGGCGCTGTTGCTGGCGACGCTGCAGACGCTCGTCGCCGCATTCGCCAAGAGCTACCGCGAAGCGCAGACCTACGTCTCGCTGCTGATGTTCGTTCCGGTGATTCCGACGCTGATGCTTTCGATCATGCCGTTCAAGACGCTATCCTGGATGTACTGCGTGCCGCTGATGTCGCAGCAGATCATCATCACGCGGTTGCTGAGGGGGGATTCTGTTTCCCCGTCCGCACTGGCGCTGTGCTTCGTGTGCACCACGGTTGCCGCGTTGGTCGCCTACGCGCTGGCGCTGAGGGTCTATCACAGCGAGCGCCTCGCCATATCGGCGTAGCTCGGCTTATTACCCTCTCCCATCGGGAGAGGGTGGCACGAAGTGCCGGGTGAGGGTCGGGGATCGCCATGCGCCGGCGATTGGATTCGCCAGCTTTGCCGGAATGACGAGCATTAGAGGCACCGTCCTCACCGCGGGGAGGGCTAAACCCAATCGCGCGGCTTCAAATAGTCAGCGAGGCGGGCTTCTGCAGAACCCGCCTCCGGCGCGTAGGCATACTCGAAACGCACGCGCGGCGGCAGCGACATCAGGATCGACTCGGTACGGCCGCCCGACTGCAGGCCGAACAGCGTGCCGCGGTCGTAGACCAGGTTGAATTCGACGTAGCGGCCGCGCCGGTACATCTGGAATTCGCGCTCGCGTTCGCCGAAGTGTGTACTTTTGCGCTTCTCAACAATGGGAATATAGGCATCGAGGAAGCCGTTGCCGACCGCCTGCATGAACGCGAAGCACTGCTCGAAGCCGCCGGCGCTGAGGTCGTCGAAGAACAGGCCGCCGACGCCGCGCGTCTCGCCGCGGTGTTTCAGGAAGAAATACTCGTCGCACCAACGCTTGTATTTCGCATAAACGTCCGCGCCGAACGGCGCGCACAGATCGCGGGCGACGCGATGCCAGTGTGCGACGTCCTCGTCGAACGGATAGTACGGCGTCAGGTCGAAGCCGCCGCCGAACCACCACGCCGGAGCGCCGTCCGCCGTGCGCGCCTCGAAGTAACGCACGTTCATGTGCGTCGTCGGCAGGTAAGGATTGCGCGGGTGCAGCACCAGCGACACGCCGAGCGCAGCCCACGAGCGACCGGCCAGTTCGGGCCGATGCACGCTTGCCGAGGGCGGCAGGCGTTCGCCTTCGACGCGTGAAAAATTCACGCCGGCCTGCTCGAACACACCGCCTTCCTTCAGCACGCGCGTGCGCCCGCCACCGCCTTCGGGCCGTTGCCAGGCATCCTGCGCGAAGCGGGCGAGGCCGTCGGCGCTTTCGACGGCCGCGCATATGCGGTCCTGCAGCTCGAGCAGATACCGTTCGACGGCGGTCGCGTTCTCGCTCAGCGCGTTGGCGGACATCGGCAGAAACTCCACGAGCTCATCTGCCGGCAATGTTAGCAGCCGACACCATCGGACGCGGGTCGCGTCGAACTGCCTGACGCGCAGCTTTGCTTCCGGCGAACAACTTCGATTTTCGTTTCAAACACGACATGAACGTGGATTTGCCGGCCGCCGCGTTTGCGGCTCCGCGCTCCGCGAACTTATACTGCAAGCCTTCACCCACCGTGCGTAATTCGTTTGCCCGCCCGCATACTGCCTCTCGCCATCACTGCTTACACGGCTACCTGTGCTGCCGCCCGCGGGCTCGATGCGCTTTCCGACGCAGTCCGCGAGCGCCGCGGCGGCCTTCGGCAAAACGATCTCGCCGACCACCCGCTGCCCTGCTTCATCGGCCGCGTCACCGGATTGGAGGACATGCGGCTTCCGGCGGCGTTCGCGCAGCATGACGCGCGCAACAATCGCCTGGCGTGGCTCGGCCTGAATCAGGATGGTTTTCTCGACACCGCCCGCGCGCTGCGCGACCGCTACGGCGCCAATCGCATCGCCCTGGTCCTCGGTACGTCGACCTCGAGCATCGGCGAAACCGAGGCCGCATATCGTCAGCTCGATGCCGATGGCCGCTTTGCGCCGGGGCAGCGCCGCGCCGTGCATCAGCCGCACTCGCTCGGCATGTTCGTGCAGGACGTCCTCGGACTGGACGGTCCGTGCCTGAGCATCGCGACGGCGTGCTCATCGAGCGCGAAAGTCTTCGCCAGCGCCGAACGCCTGCTGCGCGCCGGCATCGTCGATGCGGCGATCGTCGGCGGCGTGGACACCCTGTGCGGCAGCGTGCTGTACGGCTTCAACTCGCTCGGGCTGGTCGCGCCGCAGGCCTGCCGGCCGTTCGACCTCGCGCGCTGCGGCCTGTCGCTCGGCGAGGCGGCCGGCTTCGCCATCCTCGAACGCGCTGGCAGAACAAATGCAAATGTGAATAAATCCACACCTTGCCTTGTCGGCTATGGCGAATCGAGCGATGCCCACCACATGTCGGCGCCGCACCCGCAGGGGCTCGGCGCGCAGCTGGCGATCGAGGACGCCCTGGCGCGCGCCGGCATCGGGCCGGCCGATGTCGACTACATCAACCTGCACGGGACCGCGACGCCGCAGAACGACGCCGTCGAAGCGGCGCTGATCGCGCGCCTGTTTCCGCCGACGGCCCTGGCCAGTTCGACCAAGGGCTGGACCGGCCACGCGCTCGGCGCCGCCGGCATCGTCGAAGCGGCGCTGACGCTGCTCGCGCTCGAGCGCGGACTCGTTCCCGGTACGCTGAACCTGGAAACGCCGGATCCGGTCTGCGGTCCGCAGATCATGATCGACAACCGCGAGCGGACCATCGGCATTGCGCTGAGCAATTCGTTCGGTTTTGGCGGCAACAACTGCTGCCTGGCTTTTGCGCGCGGGCAAGCCGCATGAGCATCGACGTCTTCGTCGAAGGTATCGGCGTCTGGTCGCCGGCGCTGCCCGGCTGGCAGGCCAGCCAGGATGTACTGGCAGGGAGAGCCGAACCGGTGGCGGCCGCCAGCGCGCGGCCCGCAGCATCGCTGCTCGCGTCGGCCGAACGCCGGCGCGCGCCGGACAGCGTGCTGTTTGCGCTCGAGGTCGCGCAACAGGCTGCGGAAATGGCCGCGCGCGAAGGACGCACGCTGCACGGCGTGTTCGCCAGCGACCACGGCGACCTAGCGATCAACGATTATCTCTGCGCGACGCTCGCGCAGGCGCCGAAACAACTGTCCCCGACGAAGTTCCACAACTCGGTGCACAACGCGCCGGCCGGCTACTGGGCGATCGCGACCGGATGCATGGCGAGCACGACCGCATTGAGCGCCGGTGACTACACATTTGCCGCCGGTTTGTTCGAGGCGGCGCTGCTGGCCCAAAGCGAAGACGCGCCGGTATTGTTCGTCGCCTGCGACCTGCCCGCCTCCGGGCCGCTTGCGGACGTCGTATCATGTCGCACGCCGTTCGCCGTCGGGCTGGTATTGTCGCCGCGCCGGGACCGCGGCGGCGCGGCTCTGCGCCTGGCGTCACACCTCAGCCCGCCAGTGCTTGCGCCGGAACCGGCGCTGCTGCACGCTGTACATGGCGACAATCCGGTGGCGCGCAGCTTGCCGCTGCTGGTCGCGCTGGCACGCGGGGAACGGCAGACCCTGGCACTGCAGGCGGGACCCCGACTGAATCTGGAACTGGAGATTTCACCTTGGTTGAATTGAATGTGAGCCCCGCTCGGCCATCCCAGGCCCCGGGGGCTCCCGCCGCCCGTTCTTCCGGCGCCGCCATGCCAGCGGGTATCGTCGTGATCCCGGCGCTGAACGAAGAGCGCGCGATTCGCTCGGTCGTGCAGGACGCACTCGCGCAGTGCGGCCGCGTCATCGTCGTCGACGATGGTTCGAGCGATGGCACGAGTGCGGCGATCGCCGACCTGGCCGTCGAACGCATTCGGCACGAGCAGCCACTCGGCAAGGCCAAGGCGCTGCAGGATGGCTTCCGGCGCGCGCTTGAACTCGGCGCCGATGGCGTCCTGACGATGGATGGCGACGGCCAGCATGCGGCCGCCGACCTGCCGCGCCTGCTCGCCGCGGCGCGCCAGTATCCCGGTGCGATCGTGATCGGCGCGCGCCTGCGCGGCAAGGATGCGCAGCCCGGAAAGAACCGCTTCGGCAACCAGCAGGCGGATTTCTGGGTCTCCTGGGCCTGCGGCCAGCGCGTCGTCGATTCGCAGAGCGGCCAGCGCTTCTACCCGCGCGCGGTCGTCGAGCTGGCGCTGTCGCTGCCGCGCGGCGGCTTCGTGTTCGAAAGCGAAATCCTGATCGAGGCGGCGCAGCGCGGCATCCGCACGGTCTCGGTGCCGATCCAGTCGCGCTATGAAGACGACCGCCGCGCGAGTCACTTCCGTCCACTGCGCGACGTCGGCCGGATCACCGCGATGATCGCCGGCCGCCTGGTTCGCGGCGGCTTCATGCCTCGCAACTACTGGCGCGCGCGCACGGTGCCACCGGTCATCGTCGAATCGGAGTAAGCGGAAATGGAATGGAGCGCGGCGGGCTCCGACTCGAACAGAGGGAAACCTTAATGAGGCTTGGGTGATTATTAGCAACCCATGAATTGCCACCGCTCCATGGAACCGACCGCTCGCCCGGCCGTCGCAACCGCTCCGACGCGAGCCGGTCCGCTGCAGTTGCCCGCCGTGCTTGCGCCACCCTGTTGCAATTTGTCCGCCGATTTGGCGTGCGCGTCAGGCCACGGATGACCGTGTGATGCGGCGCGCCAGCAAGGGGGCCATCGTGCGCCGCGCCGGCGCGCTCGCACTGGTGCTGGGTTTGGGTGGCTGCGCGCCGGCGGTAAAGCTGCCCACGCTGCCCGACCAGGTGCCGGAAAAATGGCGGTCGACTCCGGCCGCGTCCGAGGCCGTGCCCGGGCCGGCGCCGGACCTGAAGACCTGGTGGCGGGCGTTCAACGATCCGACCCTCGATCGCCTGATCGAACGCGCGCTCGCGGAGAATCTCAATGTGGCGCAAGCGCAGCTGCGCCTGCGCGGCGCGCGCGCGATGCAGCATCACGCGTCGACGAAGTTCGAACCCCAGCTCAGCTTCCACACGTTCGCCGAACCCGATCCCAACGGGTCGACCAGCTATTTCGAAATCGGCTTCGACGCGCTCTGGGAATTCGGCTTCTTCGGCCGCGGGCTGGGCAACGAGCGCATAGCCGCCGCCGATGCGATGACCGCCGAAGCCGATGTCGTCGCCGCGCGCGTGTCGATCATCGCCGAGGTCGCGCGCAGTTACAGCGACCTGCGCGCCGCGCAGGCGCGCGCGGCCATTCTCGACGAAGTCGTCGCGGCACGCCGGGAAAAAACCCGGCTGGCCGAAACGCTGTCGAGCCTGCGCCTCGGCACGCAGGCCGAGGTCGATCGCGCGCAGGCCGAAGTCGCACAGGCAATCGCCGACGCGAGCGAGCCGCAGCCGGCGATCGTGCAGGCACAGGAAGCATTGTCGGTGCTGCTGGCCGAAGACACGCCGGATGCCGACATCACGGCAGCGGGCCCGCCACTGCAACTGCCGCCTCTTTCGGTCGCCCAGACGCCAGCCGATCTGCTGCGCACCCGGCCGGAGATCCGCCGCGCCGAGCTCAACGTGCTGCGCGCCGCCGGCGAACTCGGACTGGCGCGCGCTGACCTGTATCCGAAGCTGGCGATCGGCGGCTCGCTGACCTCGTCGACGCGCATGGTCGGCGACATCGACCACCCGAACAAGGCGATCCCTGCGATCGGCCCGGTGATCGACTTCCCGCTATTCGACTGGGGCGCGCGCCACGATGTCGCCGATGCGCGCGCCGCCGCCTTGTCGGCGGCTGTGCTGGCGTACCGGCAGAGCGTGCTTGAAGGCGTCGGCGAAGCGGAGTCCGCGCTCGCGCAACTCGATCGGCAGCAGCAGCGCGCGCGCGCCAGCGGCAGCAGCGTGACCGCACTCGAACGCGCGGCCGGTTCGGCACGCCGCCTGCGCGAGTTCGGACTGGCCGACGGCAACGACATGGCCGCGGCCGGCCTGGCGGCGGCGCAGGCGCGGCTCGAACACACGCAGGCCACGCACGACCTGAATCTGGCCTTCATCGCGCTGTACAAATCGTTCGGCGGCGCGCTGCCGCCTCTGCAAGCGCAAGCGCCGTGATGGTCGCGCTGGCGCGCAAGACATTGCTGTACGAGTGGCGCAAGTTCCTGCCGGCCGCGCTCGCCGTCGCGTTCTCCGGGTGCCTGCTGCTGATGCAGGCGGCGTTGATGTTCGGCATCTTCGACAGCGCCAGCGTGTACATCAAGAAATCCGCCGCCGATCTGTGGGTCGGCTATCCGGGCACGCAAACCGTCGAGCTCGGCCGGCCGATCCCGCGCGACACCGAAATGTCCCTGCGCATGGATGCCGACATCACCCGCGTCGAACCATTCCAGTGGCTCGACGGCGACTGGCGCGGACCCGCGGACCGCGGCGGCGTGTCGGTGTTCATCTCGGGCATCGATCCGGCCGCCGATGGCCTGATGTTCACCCGCGTGATCCCGCCGGAGCAGCGCCTGCGCCTGTTCGAGCCAGGCAGCGTCATCGTCGACCAGGCGGATCTGCCGAAACTCGGCCTCGACGTCGGTGGCGTGGCGACGCTGAATGGCCACCAGGTCAAGATCGTCGCCGCCTGTCCCGGCCTGCGCGCGCTCGGCGGCGTCAATATCGTTGCCTCGCTGGCGACCGCGCGGCGCCTGGCGTCGGACAGCGCGAGCGTCGACAAAGTCGCATACTACGTCGCCAAGCTGCGCGCCGGCGCCGATCCGGAACGCGTGCGCGAGCGCATCGAGCAGGCGTGGCCCGCGCGCCGCTTCACGATCTGGACGAAGGCCGAATTCGCGGACAATGCGGCGACCTACTGGATGTTCGAGACCGGCGCCGGACTGGGATTCGTGTTCTTCGCCTTCGTCGTGTTTCTCGTCGGCACCGTGATCACGAGCCAGACGCTGGTCGCGGCGGTCGCCAGCTCGGTGCGCGAGTATGCGATGCTCAATGCGCTCGGCGCCGGTTACCCGGCGCTGCGCAAGGTCGTGCTCGAACAGGCGTTGTGGGTCGGAAGCTTCGGCATTCTGGTCGGCGCCGTAGTGAGCCTGATGTTGCTGCTGCTGGCGGGCGGCCAGAGTGTTCCGCTCGCGTTCGACGCGACGGCAGCCGGCGCCTGCGCGGTATTGGTCATGGCAATCGCATTGCTATCGGGACTCATGGCGGTGCGCGCGCTGAGCCATCTGGAACCGGCCACCCTGCTGCGCTGATGCCGATGGCGACGACGCATGCATTGATTGCCGAGCAGGTCGCCAAGGCTTACGCCTCCGGCCCGTTGCGCACGTCGGTGCTCGATGGCCTTTCGCTCGCCCTCGAGGAGCGCGAACTGACGCTCGTGCTCGGCCCTTCCGGTTCGGGCAAGAGCACGCTGCTGGCGATCCTGAGCGGGCTGCTGCGGCCGGACCGCGGAAACGTCGTTGCGCTCGGCCAGGAGTTGTGGCGCCTGTCGCGCACCGAACTGGAGCGCTTCCGCCTGCAACACACCGGGTTCGTGTTCCAGGGTTTCAATCTGTTCCCGGCGTTGAGCGCGATCGAGCAGGTCATGTTGCCGCTCGACTACCTGGGCCTGACGCGCAACGCCGCCTACAGCCGTGCGCGCGCCGCGCTCGAGGAAGTCGGCCTCGGCGAGCGCATCCATCTGCGTCCGCTCGAGATGTCCGGCGGCGAGAAGCAGCGCGTGGCGATCGCGCGCGCGCTGGCGAAGAAACCGCAGCTGTTGTTCGCCGACGAACCGACCAGCGCGCTGGATACGGCCAACGGCAAGGTCGTGATCGACTCGCTCGCGCGCGTCGCGCGCGTGTACGGCGCGACCGTGGTTTGCGTCAGCCACGATCATCGCCTCGTCACCGGCGCGGATCGCGTGCTGACGATCCAGGACGGACGTATCCTGTCCGACCAGATGCCGAAACAAGAACAACGCGCGCGCGCGCAGCTGCCCTGAGGAACAAGCAATGTCCGCTGACCCGATCCGCCGCGTTGCCGTTCTGGCCTGCCTCGTGCTGGCCATGTCAGCGTGCTCGCGCCAGCCCCAAGATCACGCCGCCGCGGCCGTCGCGGCAACCGTGCCGGCGCCGGCGTTCGTTGCGATCGCGCGCGGGCGCGTCGACGTAGAAGGCGGACTCGTCCGCGTCGTCACGCCGCGTGACGGCATCATCGCCGAATTGCGCGCCAAGCCGGGCGACATGGTCAAAGCGGGCGACCTGCTCGCCGTCATCGATGCGCGCCAGGCGGAACTTGCTGCCGGCGTCGCAAAGGCCGAACTCGATCAGGCCCAGGCACGCGTCAAATCGTTGCGCGCGAAAACGGCGGCATTGAAGCAGCGCGCAGGCCGCGTGACGCAAGCTGCGCAGGCCGGCGCCGCCACCGGGCAGTCGGCCGACGATGCGAATCAGGCACTGAGCGAACTCGACGCAGAAATCGCCGAAGCCGATGCAACCGTGGAGGTCGCGCAGCAGCATCTGAAGCAGGCACGTTTCGAAATCGATGTGCGCAACGTCCGCGCCCCGGTCGCCGGCCGTGTCGTCGCGCGGCCCGCGCACATCGCCGACGTCGTTTCCACGCAGAGCCCCGCCGAGCTGTTCACGTTGCTGCCCGACGCGCCGCGCATCGTGCGCGCCGAACTCAACGAGAGCTTCGTCGCCAAGGTTGCGGTCGGCATGAACGCGCAGATCGTGATCGACGCCGACGCCAGCAAGTCGTGGCCGGCGAAAGTCACCCGGGTCGGCGAAGTGTTCGGTCCGAGCAAGCTGATCGAGGACGCGCAGGAGACCAGCGACGCGCGCGATGTCGAATGCATCCTCGAACTGTCGAGCGACGAGTTGCGCGTCGGTCAGCGTGTCCAGGTAAGGTTCCTGCCGCGCTGAATCGGAACGGCCATCGCGCTGCACCGAAACGGCCGTTGGAGAGTCGTCATTCCCGCAAACGCGGGAAACCATCTTGATCTTGTGCAAAAAAGGCGAGCTGGATCACCAGCTCCGCTGTTGAGAGCCCCGCTTTCGCGGCAATGACGGCATTTTCACCGACGACTCTTGAATCTCCTTCATGTCGCCAACCGGTCGCGCAATCCGCCCTGGCGCGAGATCGGACGCCGCAGTGCCGTTTCGAGCGCTGCCGGCGTCGCCCACAGTTCGACGCCGTGACGCGCGCGCGAAACGGCGGTGTACAGCAGTTGGCGCGACAGGATGCGATTTTCGCTATCCGGCGGCAGCAGCACGGCGGCGCGGTCGTATTCGGATCCCTGGCTCTTGTGGATCGTGATCGCAAACGCGCCTTCGTGCAGCGGCAAGGTATTCGGTGCAAAGCCGCGCACCGCGCCGTGAGTGCCGGGCGCCTCGAACCAGACGCGCAGGCGCCCGTCGCTGTCGGCAAGACAGATGCCGACGTCGCCGTTGAACAGGCGCGCGGCATAGTCGTTGCGCGTGACGATAACGGCGCGGCCGGCGTACCACTCGGCGTTCGCGCCGATGCGCCACGCCTTGCGCAGGGCGCGCTCGATCACGGTGTCTGCGGCCTGTGCGCCGAACGGACCTTCGCGAAGTGCGCACAACAGTTGTCGTTGCGCGAGGGCCGCGAGGGCAGCGCGCACGCACTCCGCGCGCGCCTCGGCCGTTGAAGGCGACGCAACACCCTCGCCGCCCGCGCCGGGCAGAGTCGGCCGCAGATCGCCACTCGCGGCGAGATCCTGCGCCCAGCGCGCGAGGCGCTCGGCGAGCTGCGCCGCCGATTCGACTTCGCGCATGCCGATCGCGTCGGGTGCCGCCGCAATTGCGTCAGCGACCGCTGCCGGGTTGCCCGCGCGCACGGCTTCGTTCAACGCGACCAGATGGCGCTGCGCGCGGAAACTGTGATCGAGGCGGACGAGGTCGCCGCCGCGTCCGGACTCGAGCGCGGCCACGATGTCCATCAGCACCGATCCGGTAGCAACCGATGTCAGCTGGTCGGCATCGCCGACGAGGATCAGCGTGGCTTCCGGTTTCACCGCGTGGAGCAGCGCGCGCAGCATCGCCAGATCGATCATCGAGGCTTCGTCGATCACGACGACGTCAGCGCGCGACCGGATCGTGCACGCCGCGCCGGAACGCGTTGCGCCACGGCTCGTAGTCGAGCAGGCGGTGCACGGTTTGCGCATCGGCGTCCGGAATCGCGTCGAGCAGCGGCAGCCACGCGGCAGGCAGAGGCGCCGATGCGTGATTGCGCAGGCGATGCTTGCCTTGACGCAGTGCCTGGACGAGACGTTGCGCGGCTTTGCCGGTCGGCGCGGCGATGCGAATCGACAACGGCGCCTGCGCGCGCCGCTGCAGCATCAGCAGCATGCGCAACACGGTCGTCGTCTTGCCGGTGCCGGGACCACCGGTCAGCACGAACAGCCGGCGATCCACGACGGCGCGCACGGCGTTGTCGCTGCGCATCGAACCCGGCGCCGCGATCGCCATGGAACAGCACGTCGAGATCGGCTTCGATGGTTTCGGCAGCAGCCGATGCAGGCGCTGCGTCCGCGCGGCGCGCGCGGATCAGCGCCGCCGCCTCGCGTTCCTGCTGATAGTTGCGCCA
The DNA here is from genome assembly GCA_963766595.1 of uncultured Gammaproteobacteria bacterium. Classification (GTDB taxonomy): domain Bacteria; phylum Pseudomonadota; class Gammaproteobacteria; order Xanthomonadales; family Rhodanobacteraceae; genus Rudaea. Next base: position 385,162 of record CAVYAZ010000016.1, on the reverse strand, counting down.
CAGATAGAACCGGTTCGCCGCATCGAGCACGAACGGACGCATCCTGGGTCCCCGGATCCGAAGCCACGAGCGGCTCTGCGCGCAGCGCTGGCGATGTCGTCGAGCGTGAGCGGCGGCATTGCGTAGCGGTCGCCGCCGGCCAGCGGCAATGCCGCATCGCCGTCGCCATCGGCAAGGCTCGCCCAGGCCGCGGTCGCCGCGAGCCGTTCGCTGCCGCCGTGCACGCGCACCCAGCGATGCACGGCGCGATCGAGCGCACGCCATTCCTCGTGCGACCACTCGGCGCCGTCGCGCTGGAACCGATAGGCGCTCATGCGGCCTGCCTGCTGTTCGCCGGCGAGCACGGCATCGACCGCGTCGATCAGCGCATCGTCGAAGCGCTGCGTCCAGATGCCGGCGCGCGGCGCGGCGTCCGGCGCGATGCCGACCGCGCGCACGAACAGGTAGATCGCTTCGCCGAGTGCGGTCGCGCCGGTAACCGGCAATGCGCTGGCGCAGGAAGCGATCGACCGCGACCGTGTACAGCAGCGCCTGGAAGCGGTAATGATCGTCGGCCATCGCGCGTTCGAGTTGCGGCGCGGCGTAGTCGGAAAGCCGCGTCGCGCCGCCGAGCCGGTTGCTCTTGTAGTCGAGCACGTGGAAGCGCCCGCGCATGCTCGAAGACCAGATCGATCTTGCCGGTCATGAGCCCGCGCAGCTGTTGCACGCTCGTCGGCGGCACGAAGTCGCAGACCTCGCGCAGTCGCCGCAGCGACACCTCGCCGAGCGCGAACTCGAACGGCATCTCGGCGCACATCGCGGACGCCGGCAGCGCGCCGAGCGTCGGCGCGCCGGCGCCAGGCAACAGCGGCGCGTCGAGCGTCGCCTGCAGGCGCGCGGCGAGATGGCGCACGAGATCGTCGAGCGCGATGCCGCGCAGGCCGACGCCTTCGGCGCGCAGGCAGCGTTCGATCAGCGCGAGCTGCTCGCGCATCGGCCTGCCGATCTCGCGCCGCTCGAACATCGCATGCACGGCATTGCCGAAGTCGGCGCCGGCGATCGGCGCGAGCCACGCGAGCTGCGCGTGTTCGGCGCTCGGCGCCGCCGACGTCTGCCGTCGCGAGAGCGCCTTCGTCCGCGAGCCGCATCGATCGACCGCCGCCGCGGTCTCGTCCGACGCCGCGGCTCTCCTCGCTGCGACGTTGACCCGGCCCTGCAGCAGCGCGGAAAAACTCCAGGTCGCTTCGAACGGCGGATTCGGCGGATTGGCCAGCACGCTGGCGGCCGCGCGCTGGGCGGTCCGCGGCGGGTGCCATATCGCTCGTGCGGCCATGACCAGCGCTCCGGCCGACCACTGAACGTGAGCCATCTCCGGCGGCGCCACCGCGCCGTCCAGCAAGCGCTCGATCATGCATCGAGCGGCGCGCGCTCCGGATCGGTATCGGGCTTGCGCGAGCTGCATACGAGCGCGACGGCGAGAGCGCGTAGACATGGCACGCGTAGCGCGCGCGCGTCAACGCGACATAGAGCAGCCGGAAGCGCTCGTCCTGGCCTTCCTGTGCGATAGCGCCGCATCGCATCCGGCGCCGAAGCTGACGACGCGCTGGCGCGTGGCCTCGTCGTGGAGCACGGCGATGTCGTCCTTGAAGTTGCCGGTTCGCCCACATCAGCGGCAGCAGCACGATGTCGAACTCGAGGCCCTTGCTGCCGTGCAGTGTCATCAGGCGCACGCGCGCCGCGTCCGATTCGATGCGCTGCTGGCGCTCGTCGGCCGCCGCTTCGGCCGCCTCGGGATCGGGCGCTCGCACTCGTCGGCAAACCAGCTCAGCAATTCCTCGCGGCCGGCGATCTCCTCGCTGCGCGCCTGCAGCAGTTCGCCGAGATGGCGCAGATCGGTCATCGCGCGTTCGCCTTCGTCGCCGGTGAAAAGGCGCGTCGCCGCGCGCTGCCGTCAGCTGCCTGCACCAGCGCGAGCACGCCGCGCGTGCGCCAGATGCTGCTCGTAGCGCTCGAACATTTCGGCTTCGCGCTGCCAGGCGTCGGCGTCGTCGCGCTGGTCGCGCAACTGCACGAACGTGCGGCCGCCGAGGCGCGTGGCCAGCGCGCCGCGCACGGCGCCTTCGTTGCGCGGATGCAGCGCGGCGTACAGCATGATGCGCAGCTCGCGCGCCCACGGCGAATCGAACACGCTGCTCCAGGCCGACGAAACGCACGGCACGTTGCGCGCGCGCAGCGCGTTGCGCAGCGTCAGCACCTGCTGCCGCGTCGGCAGCAGCACGGCGATGTCGCCCGGCTGCACGCTGCGCGCGCCGATCGTGTGCCGGCCCGACAGCAGTTCGACGACGTGGTTCGCGCAGGCGGTCAGCGCCGCTTCGCTGCGTTCGTCGGTGCCGTCCGGAACGGCGCAGCCGTCCCAGTAATGGAAGCGCAGCGGCCGCTCGCAGATCATGCCGTCGATGCAATACGGCGCGTCGTCGCGCGCGTCGCTGTCGGCAACGGTGCGGTAGACGATCTTGTGTTCGCGCATTGCTGCTCAGCGTCGCGCCGGCTTTCTCGTACCACGCGTTGACGGCGCGCACGAATTGGCGCGACGAGCGGAAGTTCCGGTCGAGCGCGAGCGTGCTGTCGGCGGTCTGCGCGCGCGTGCAGATAGGCGTCGATGTCGCCGCCGCGAAAACGGTAGATCGCCTGCTTCGGATCGCCGATCATGACGAGGCGGCCCCTGGGCGCGGAGTTTTCGTCGCGGTAGATGCGATCGAGGATCGCGTACTGCTGCAGGTCGGTATCCTGGAACTCGTCGACCAGCGCGACCGGCCACGCCGTGAACAGACGATCGGCGAGCGCAACGCCGCCAGCGCCGCCCAGACCGCGAACGACGCGCTCGATCAACTCGTCGAACGTCATGCGCGCCGCTTGCCGCCAGGCGCTCGTCGCGGCGTTCGCGCAGTGCCTCGCGGTAGCGTGCGAGCGAGCGCGCGCGTGGAAGGTCGCGCCGACCGTCGACAACACGTCGGCGGCGCGGCGCACAAAGGCCAGTGATCGCGTTGCGTCGCCGCGGTCCGCGATCGCGGCGCCTTGCAGGTGCTTGTCGAGCGGATCATCGAGCACTCGACAGATCGTCGGCAACTTCGCGCTGCGATCGCCATCCGCAATGAACTTGCGCCAGCTCGGTCAGGCGCGCGCGCAGTTTGTCGTTGCTGCGCGCGAACTGCGACGCCGTCGCCTGACCCAGGCGGCCAGCATCTGCGCGTTCTCGATGCGCATGACCTCTTCGATCGGCCCTGCCTCGATCGTCGCGACGCCGACGCCGGGAGCGAGCACGAGTGCGCAGATATTTTTCCAGCGGCGCGCGCCCGGCCTTGCGCCAGATTTCATCGTCGGCGTCGGCAACGCCTTCGGACTGGCTGAGCTGCCGCCACAGGTCGTCGATCAGCTCGGCGTTGATCGCGTCCGGCGTGACCGCCCGGCCGAGTTCGAACGTGCTGCCGCTCTCGAACGGGTTGTCGGCGAGGATGCGGCGGCACAGGCTGTGCAGCGTGCCCATCGGCGCGCGATCGAGTTCGGTCTGCGCCAGGCGCAGACGCTTGAGATCGGCATGCGCGCGCGCCGCGACGAAGCCATCATCGTCGCCGTCGCGCCAGCGTGCGTGCAGCCAATGGCGATCGTCGCGGTCGTCGGCGCCGGCGAGCGGGCGCCAGCAATCGCCGCCTCGGCTTCGCGCTGGGCCCAAGCGATGCGCGCGCGCACGCGCTCGCGCAGTTCCTGCGCCGCGGCATCGGTGAACGTCGTGACGACGATCTGCGCCGGGCGAGAGTTCCCGCTCGAGCAGCAGGCGCAGGTAAAGCACCGATATCGTCCAGGTCTTGCCGGTGCCGGCGCTGGCCTCGATCAGGCTGCGTCCGCCGGGGCCGAGCGCCAGCTGCGTCCAGCTATGAACGGTGTCGACGCGACTCACGCGGCACCTCCCAGCGACCGAGCAAGGTCGATCAGCGCGCGCAGGTGCTGCGCGTTCGCCAGCAACGCCGCGGCATCGACACCGGCGTTGAAATCATGATCGCCGGCGAGCAGGCGCGCGTAGCCCGGAGCATAGTCACGTTCGGCCATCTTGCCGCGCGCGCCAAGCCATTGTTCGCGCGCCTTGTCCGGACCGCGCGTCGCCAGCGCCCACGAAGTCGCCGGAAAATACCACTGCGGTTCGTGCTGCGCGCGGCGCCAGAAATCGAGCAGGCTCGGCGACGCGGCGCTCGAGATCCTCGAGCATCGCGTGCTTGTCGCTGCGCGGTTGTGCGAATTGCGTGTTCCACGCTTCGAAGCCGCGTTGCCAGCCGTCGTCGTGCTCGCCGTCGATCACGACACAGGCGCGCACCGGAAGTTTTGCGGGCGCGTGCAGCCGCAGCAGCGCCCATTCGAGAAAAAAGCGATGCGTCGCTTGAAATCGAGCTTGCTCTCGTCGTTGCGTTCGTGGCGTTGCGGCTCGGATAACAGTCCATGATCCACAGTGCGCCGTCGCGCTCGTGGATGCGGCGCAGTTCGCCGCGCACGACCGGTTCGACGCCACCGAGATCGATCGCCTGTTCGATCCGCAGCGGGCGCGAGCGTGGCAGGCCGCCCGCGAACAATTCATGATGCGCGACCGCGTCGACGAGCCGGCGCGCCTTGTCCAATTCGTCCGACCAGGCTTCGCTGCCGGCGCGCCCCGGCGGCAGCACGCCGGTCAGGCGCAGCCAGTCCGGCGGCGCGTCGGGCAGGCGCTGGTCCGCGCGCGCGACCGCGTCGTTGAACAGGCGCTTGGCGACCTGGTCGATTGCCTCGACGCGCGCTTCGAGCGGTTCGCTGTCGCGCAGGCTGCCCTCATCGACGGCGTCGAGCCGCAGGTTCAGCGCTGTTCTTCAGCAGTTGCTTGGCCGGATCCTTGAAGTAGGCGATGACCTCTTTGAGTTCGATCGCATCGGCAGGCGGCGGGCCGGCGCCGCGCGTCGACGTGTCGATCGCCACGAACGGTCCGGGACCGCTGCGCAACGGATCGCTGCGCATCGCGGCGAAATCGGCATTGAACGAAAACAGCGCCGCATCGCCGCGGTCGAAATAGCGCGCGTCGAACGGCTGCAGCGGATGGCGCACGAGCCAAGGACGCTGGCGTTTCTCGCGCTCCTTCTCGTCGAATTCGGTGATCGCGGCGCGCGGCACTGCGGGCGCGCGCCGCGGCTCGGCGGCAGCAATTTCGTCGGCGGCCGCATCGAGCGCCGCCATCAACTCGGCCAGCGGCGCGGCCGGATTGCGCGGTTTGCCGTCGCGCACGCCCTCGCCGATGTAGCTCAAGTGCAGAAGCGCGCGCGCCGACATGACGGTTTCGAGGAACAGGTAGCGATCGTCGCTGCGCGTGTCGCGGTCGCCGAAGCGGCGCCGCGTCGCCATCAGGTCGAGGCCGCCGTCGCTGCCGCCGCGCGGGAACTCGCCGTCGTTCAGGCCGAGCACGGCAACGACGTCGAACGGAATCGAGCGCTGCGGCACCATGCCGCAAAACGTGACGCCGCCGAGCAGGAAGCGCTGTTGCTCCGGCACGGCGTCGAGGCGATCGAGCAGCACGTCGCGCACGACGGCGAAATCGAGCAACGGATCCAGGCCGCTCTCGCCGGGCTCGTCGGCAATCGCGCGCACGAAGCGCAGCAGAAACGCCTTCGCCTCGCGCGCCTCGCGATCGGTCGGATCGATCGAAAACAGCGCGTCGAAGCGCTGTTCGAACCAGGCCGCCCACGCGCTCGCCACTCGCGGCGTCGCGCCGGCGCGGCTCCACGCATCGACTTCGACCAGCAGCGCATCGAGCGCGCCGACCAGCGCGGCCTGCGGGCCGTGCACGCCGTCGAGCGGTGCGATGTGCATGTCCGGCAACGCGAGCGCGACGGTCTCGCCGCTGTCCGACGAGCCGACCGCGTAGCCGGCGATCATGCGATCCATCGCCCAGGCGAACGTGTGCTCGGCGATCGCCGGCACGTCGAAGCGCGCGCGGAACTGCGCGTCGAGCGCCCAGGCGACACGGCTGTCCTGCAGCCAGCGCGTCAGCACATCGACGTCGCCGGCGCCGACGCCGAGCTTGCGCGCGATCTGCGGCACGGCGAGCAGGTCGACGACCTCCGGCGCGGTGACGCGCGCCTGCGCCAGGTCGAGCAGCTGGCGGAATGCGCTGAACAGTGGATGCGCGCGCGCAACGGCGACGTCGAAGCAGTGGTACGGCAGCGGCCCTTCGTGGCGCCCGGCCTCGCCGAACACGGTTGCCAGCAACGGCAGGTAGGCCTGGATATCCGGCATCATGACGACGATGCCGGACGGTTTGAGACGAGGATCGTCGCTGCGTGCTCGCAGCAGCGCGTCGCGCAGCACTTCGAGTTCACGCAAGCGCGTGTGACAGGCATGCACGCGCAGCGAGCGGTCGGCGCGCGCGCTGTCGAAGTCGACGTTCGCGCCAATCAGCCCCGGCTTGAGCTGCCGGATGCTTTCCTGCAGGCGCGCCAGGCGCGAGTCGAGTCGTTGCGCGTCGGACTTGTCCTGCCAGTGGCGCTCGTCGATCGCCGCGTCGCTGTCGTCGAGCGCGAGCAGAAACTGCTGGCCCATGCGGCCCCAGCTGGCGAGCAGTGGATGGTCCTGCTCGAGGAACGCAACCTGCGTCGCCGTGGCATCGGGATCCTGGCGCAGCAGTTCGCGCAGGCGCTGGCGATCGGTGCGCAGGCCGGCCCAGAACTCGCGGCAGGGGTCGGGGATGTAGAGCACGACTTGACGGTGGCCGGCGACGGCGCGCAGCACGTCCAGTTCCACCGGCGCCAGATGGGCGAGGCCGAATACGTGCAGTGGCTCGGTGCCGAGCACGCTTGCGGCCGGATTGGCCAGCTCCGAAAGCAGGCGCGCGATCATTTCGCCGCGGTGCGGCAGGCCGATCTGCCGATGCAGCATTTTCCACAATGGTGCAAGGAACGTTCCCGAGCGCGTTGGGTCGCGACCCGCGGCCCAGTCGCGCAACCAGTCCGGACGATAGACCAGGTAGCGCGTGTAGATCCGCGCGAGGCGCTCGGCCAGCTGGAAGCGGCGCTGCGCCTTACTGCCGCCGGAATCGTCGAGATAGGCGGCGACGCGCGTGTCACCGAGGGCATCCAGGCACTCGTGGATGCGCCAGCGCAGCACGTCGCGCCGGTACGGGCGCAGCGCGACCGCTCCTTCGCCGAGCAGTTCGAGCGCCAGGCGGTCGAGCCATTCGCTCGGCAGCTCGATGCGCAGGTTCGCGACGATGCCACGCGAGCCGCGCTGCAGCGCCAGCTCGCGCGACAGCCAGCGCTGCATGCCCGGGTGCGCGGCGATCACGCTGTGCGGCGCGAGCAGGTGTTGCGGCGGTGCCGCCTGCATCAGTGTTTGCAGCGGATCGAGCAACGCCTCCAGGCGGCTGGCGCGGTAGATGATCATCCCGCGCGTATCCGCCAGCAGTGGGTCTCGTCCGGAGTGTTGTGCGCTCATCGATCGATCATGCCGTCACGCCGTCGCAACACACGATACGTCATGCGGCTCGGTGTCAAAAGCGCCAGCAGATTCGCGATGTGGTTGTAGGGTGGGCCTTGGCCCACCGCTCTTCGCTCTTATGCCAAAAAAGAAACGGTGGGCCAAGGCCCACCCTACAAATGAAACGGCCCGCAGATGCGGGCCGTTTCGTACTCACCAGCTACGGGGCGTTGCTCAGTTGCAGGTGGAGAACTTGAACGAGCCGATGCTCGTGCTCCAGTTGAACGCGCCATTCGCGGTCAGGTACTCGGTGGTGTACCAGAACGTGCAGTCGTCGGTGGGGTCGACCGTCATTGCGCTGTAGTCGCCCCAGCGCGACAGGTTGCTGCCGGTCTGCGAGCCGGTACCTTCGACGATCGAGGCTTCGGCCTGCATCAAGTTGACCGGGTCGCCGGCGAGGCGGCCGGTATAGCGCGCTGAGGGTTTCAGCGTGCTGCTCGAAACGCTGTAGCCGAGCGCGGCGTTGCCCTGCTTGTCCATTGCGATCGAGCCCATCCAGCGGAAGCTGGTGTCTCCCAGCGGGCCCGCGAAAGTGGATTGCTGGAATACCGTAGGCGTGGTGCCGCCCGGGTTGCGGATTTCATACCAGCGCACCGCGGCGGCCACCGGCGCTTTTCTCGCGCTGCCGTTCGGATTGACCGAGTGCGTGACGACCAACGATTCATGGTCGCCGAAATTGCGATAGGCCAGGCGGTACATCAGGCGGTCGGCCAGCGAATCGAGTTTCTGGGTGACGCCGGACTGCGGGATGCAGGTCCCGCCGGCGCATGCAGGGGCGAAAGCGCTGACCGGAATGTTTTTCGCAGCCGACAGCGTCGTGTTCGCCGGGTTCGCCCAGTCGACATGGAACTTCCACAGGTTCAGCGAGTTGGTGCCGAAGTTCAGCAAGTAGTTCGGTGTACCGGCCAGAGGCGGAGTCGAACCATCGAGGTCGGACGGCAGCACGCCGCCGAAGCTGGTCGAAAGCTGGAAGCATTGCTGCGTCGCCGGTCCATTAACGAGCATCGCGGCGCGATCGTAGGCACACAACTTCGCGCCGCCGAACCTGCTGCCGTTGAAGATGTTGAACGTCGTGTAGTAGCCGTCTGGCCATACGCCGGTCTTCGGATAATCCGGGAACGCGGTGTTGCCGTACGAGAATGCATAGCGGTTGTACGCGCCGGTCGCATTGGAAGTCTGCGATACCGCGACGCACTGCAGGTACGGCGTCGTGCTGACCGAGAACTGCGAAATGATCCAGCGACCGGCGGCCTTGTCGTACACGACCGTCGCATCGCCGTCGTTATTCGTCTCGCAGCCGCCGCCGAAGCCTGACCACAAGGTGTTGGTCGCCACCGGGCCGTAGACGACGGCCTTGGTCGACTTGTCGAACACGGCGAAACCGGTGTTGACGACCTGCACGTACTGCGTTGCGCCCACGGCGCCGACAGTATCGGGTGGCGCGTACTGGACCGTGAAGCTGCCCTGCGGGCCGGAGAAGCCTTTGCCGACGCCGAGCACGCTGCCGCTGGAAACAGGTGCAAACGTCTGGAATCCCGGGGAGCTTTGCAGCGCGCCGTCGGACTGGTTGTCCGGTACATGCGGCAACGGGAGGTCATGTTCGACGCGCGCTTTCATCTTGTGAAAGTCGGCCGGGTTCGGTTTCACCTTGGCTAAAGAGTCCAGTACGTCCTGCTGCACGGCGCCAGAAACTTCTACCGGTCCGTGGTTCTGGGCAAATGCCGCCGAAGCGCAAACGCTGGCGAGCAGTGCAGTGATCAGCCTTAATCGGTTCATGTATCTCGTCTCCAAGGGAAAGTCAGTTGGTTCGAGTCATCGAGCGGTCCGCTGCACTGCGGATCTTGGGTCTGGCGAGTTCCTGCTTGGTCATCGCGATTGCGTGCCGCTCCCGGGCAAATAACACATACAGCCGCCCCTTCCAGTAGGTCTCTGGGAGGACGCGGTGCTAGGACTCTGGATGGATTCCCGCGCGGAGCATAACGTGAATCGCGTCACAGTCAAGGCCGTGAACAGCAACAATTGCTTGAGATGGGACGAAAGCGCCTTGGGACGAAAACGCCCTTGGGGCAGTCAGCTGCGCCGGCCTGAAATCACCGGCACATGCCAGACCGCGTAATGTGGCGGCGTGCGCACCGCTTCTATCATGCTGTCGAAATCGGCGCGCACGTCGCCCAGCTCGCGACCGCTCGAACTCGCCAGCACCTCGGCAAAACCGTCGCGCCACGCAACCAGGATCTCGGCGAAAATCTCGCGCGGCACGCGCACGGTATCGACGATGACGTAGTCGACGGCCACGTCGGTATAGCCACGCTCGATCAACAGCGGTGGCGAGTGGCGGCCGATGCGGCCATCGCAACGCACGCTCTCAATGTACGGCAGCACCGTGCCGACCCAGAAGCGGTCGGGATCGTGGCGGGTGGGAGCACTGGGGGCCGGAAGGGGCCGCGGCATGCGCAGCATCGCGTAGTCTTCCGAGAGCAGATGCAGCCAGCCGCCGCGGCGCAGCACGCGGCCGATCTCGTCGAGCACGAGATGGAAATCCGGAACCGACTGCGACATGTGCCGGCAGACGACGAGGTCGAAATTCGCATCGGCGTACTTCAGGGCGAACGCGTCGCCGGTTTCGTAGCGCACACGGTCCGCCTGGTCGCTGCCTTGGCGACGGCCCCTCTCGACCATCCCTGGCACTCCGGGGTCCGTCTCGGCCATCCCTGGCCTTCCGGACACTCGGGCTCCTGCCCGGCGAGCGAGTTCGAGATTGCTTTCGAGAATATCGACGCCGACGATCTGCGCCTGCGGATACAGATCGGCGAGCCGCCGCGTAATCTCGCCGGTGCCGCATCCCAGGTCGAGTATGCGCAGTGGCCCGGACAATCGATAGCGTGCAAACAGCGGCTCCTCCTGCGGCCAGATCGCCTGCGCCTGAAACGCCAGATTGCGCGCCATCGATTCATCGCCCATCTGCTGGGCCTGCGGATTGCGCTCACTGCTCACGGCGTGGCTCGTCAGCGCGCGCGAAGTCGCTTCGACGCCAGGACCGTGAATGCGAGGAAGATCACCAGCACGATTCCCTGCGCGATCGCGAACGGCGGCTCGGACTGCGTCGGCGCCAGCGGTTGCAGGAACGATACTTTCTGGAATGCCTGCACGACGCCGACGAACACATTCAGATACAGCGCCAGCGTAGCCGTGGCCGCATAGACCCAGCGCCAGGGGCCGGCCAGATTGAACGCATACAGCGCGGCGACCGAGAAGCCGAGCAAGAGCAGGGAAATGATGCCGACAATTTGTGGCGGGCCGAATTGCGCCGAATGAAACAGGAAGCCGGTGACGCTGGTCAGGATCGTGGTCAGCAAAAACAGGCCATTCCAGCCGTCGAGCAGGCGGCCTTTGAGGAAACCGAACACGACGACAAGTCCGGTGAAGATTCCGACAAGGCTCAGCAACACATGGACCAGCGTGAACGTCGCAACCGACATGCCGAGGATCATTTGCGCACCTCTCCCGTGCGTTGAAGGAACGCCTAGATTAGCCGAACTGCTTTGCGCCGGCATGCTTGCATGCGCATGCCGGTAATGTCCGACTCTGCCAGAATTACGCGTCAACGGTCTTCTGACCTGCAGGCAGCATCAACAAAGGGGGCTACATGAAACGCATGCTTCTGTTCCTTGCCGCAAGCCTGTTGCTGCTGGCGAATGCCGCCTGGGCAAAAAAGGATGCGCCGTCGCGCCCCGCGATCAAGGGCTGCAAGTGGGAGAACCTCACGAGTGCGGACGTCGGCCTCGCTGTCTGGGCGCAACGCTGCGATTTCGGTTTTCGCAAGATCGATCTGTACTGGAACGGCAACGCGATCATGATGCGCTACTCCGACGGCGGCGATCCTTCCGCGCTGATCGAGGTTCTCGACCTCGGCGCGGGCGAATCGATCGAGGCCGGCATCAAGCGCATCTTCGCCGAGCACACCGCCGACAAGGCGCTGGTCGCGCATTGCGTGCTGGCGCCATACACGGCAGAAAAACCGCCCGCCGGGGTCAAGCGCTACACGTTCGTCCCGGACGCCGCGCTGAAGAAGCAACTCGATGCGACAGCCAGCCCCGACGAAGTGCCCGATCCTCCCTGCGGCGATTGGGGCGACGCGCCGGACGGCATCCAGTACTTCGAAGCGCAGCCTGCCAGCGGCGCGCACAAGGTGTTGTTCGTCCGCGTCGGCCAGGACGAACCGCTGTTCGACGAAAAGACGCTGCGGCTGTTGCCGCCGGACAGGAGTCCCAGTGCGCCAAAGGCCACGGATGGCCGAGAGGCGCCGCCGGACAGGAGTCCCAGTGCGCCAAAGGCCACGGATGGCCGAGAGGCGCCGCCAGCGAAGTCGGAAAAGTCGCCCTGACACGCGAACCGCACTTTGCACTCGAGCGCCGGGGCGACCCTTCGACTTCGGCCCTGCGGGCCTACGCTCAAGGCGAACGGAAATTCAATCAGTCCATGCCGCCACCGGACTACTTTCCGAACAGCTTCTGATACGCGAGGGTGATATAGGTCTGCTCGCGCAGGTCACCGCCGGCATGGACATCGCGGCCCAAGGCGGCGGACAGCGAATCCTTCTCGCTGATCTTCCAGCGCGCGCCGAAGTTCAGCAGCACGCGCTGTTCGTCCGCCGCATTCAGATCGGTACCGACGATTTCGGCCAGCAACGCGACGTGTTCGCTGATGCGCCGGCCGGCGCCGAAGCTGGCGAAGTAGCGCTGCGTGTCCGACGTCAACTCGACACCGGCATTGGCGGTGATCGAAGCGTGCTCGAATTCCCGGATCAGGATCAACGGCACGGCCAGCTCCGTTTTCCGCTCGGAGACATCGTGATTGCCACCCGGCGTCCTGAACTCGAGCGCCGGGGCGATCGCGAGCGACAGTCCGCTGTCCTCGTCGTCATAAAATCGGTACTTGAGGCCGAATGACGAGTCGCCGACGCCGTTTGCCTCGATCACCCGCGTGCCTCCGCCGGCATCGGATTGCTCCTGCCGGGCAAAAACGTATGGCACCTCGTAGCTCAGCTGGATCCGGTCGCCGACACCGTAGTTGAGATCGAGCGTCGGCACTTCGATGCGCCGCTCGCTCCCGGCCAGCTGTGCATTGAGCAGGAAATTGACCTCCCAGTTGTTGGATCCGGGCGTGTCCGTGTCTTCCGATTGCATCGGCGGCGGGCCAACGGTCATCTCGACCGGTTCCGCCTCGTTCTTGCTGCGTACACGGCTCTGAAACAAGGCCTTGATTGCGCAGACGGCGGCGCCGGTCTTTTCGCCGACGCCTTGTTCGCGTTCTTCCTGCTTGCACTCCTCCTTTTGCTGCGCGGCTGCGTCGGTGTCCGCTGCACGGGCCCCAGGAGGCAACAGGACTACCAGCAACAAAACCAGCGCAAGCGGATTCTTCTTCATGCTTCCTTGCTCCACAGTGGGTCGAATTGTGACCGCGAATTCGGCGCACGCAGGATAGGGTCACGCTCCCCGCTCGAACCTGAACGCCCTCACGGTTGGACAGCGCTTCGGAGAGTCCGCCGAGAGCGAACACACGCGTACAACCAACCGTCAAACGAGTGCGCAACTTCTGGCCGAACGGACGTGGCCGCGCCTGCCCGTACACGAAGCTGCGACAATGGGTGATGCGCGATAATCGCGCTGCCTTGCGCTGGTGACGAGGCGACTGGAGGCCCCGACATGTTGATTGCCATCCTCGGCTTCGGCCGCTTCGGCGAGGCATTGAGCGACCTGCTGGTCCAAGCCGGACACGACGTGCGCGCCTACGATCCCAACGTCGCCGTGCCGCCTGGATTGTCGGCCGCTTCGACAGCCGAGGCGATCAAGGGTGCGCAATGGATCGTTCTGGCGATGCCGGTGCCGCATCTGCGCGACGCGCTCGTCGCACTGCGGCCGCTGCTGCACGCCGGCCAGACGGTGATCGACGTCGGCAGCGTCAAGCTGCATCCATGCGCGACGATGGACGAACTGCTCGGCGCCGAAATAGCGCATGCCGGCACGCACCCGCTGTTTGGCCCGCTGAGCCTGGCGCGCGGCGAGCGCCCGCTGCGCGTCGTCGTCTGCGCGAGCGCGCTCCATCCTGAGGCCGCGGCGCAAGCGCGCGCGCTTTTTGCCGGACTCGGCTGCGAGGTCATCGACCAGGAGCCGGCGGCGCACGATCGCGCGATGGCGCGGACACACGCGCTGGCATTCTTCATCGCCAAGGGTCTGGTCAACATGGGCGTCGATGACGACATGAGCGTGGCGCCGCCGTCGTTCCAGGGACTCAAGCACATGGTCGCGGCCGTGCGCGGCGACGCCGGCCACCTGTTCGCCGCGATCCAGCAGGAAAATCCGTTCGCCGCCGAAGCGCGCGCGCGGCTGCTCGAGTCGCTCGGGTCGATCCACGGCAAGCTGCTGACCGAAGGCGACGAAAACGGCAGCCTGGCGATTCCGAACCGGCCGGAAGGGGCCGGCGGAAAGAATGACTGAATTTCGCGGCGGCCGGGCGCAGATGACGCCAAGTTCGCGCTTTAGCCCTCCCCTTCAAGGGGAGGGTTGGGTGGGGATGGTGTCGACTATTGGATCAATCCACTCCTGAATTTGTATAAACTTCAGCAAAGCCCCACTCCACGCGCAGCGCAATGACGACGCAAGCCAAAACTCCAGCCGGCCCATCGAAAGCCGACAGGGACAAGATCGAATACGTCCGCAGCGAAGTACTGCGCGCGGGCGAGCGACTGCGCGCGCGCCACGCGTGGCTGCGCCATCAGGATGCGATCGGCGCACTGATACTCGCGTTTGCGATCGCCGGCATGCTCGGCTGCGCGTGGTCCTATGCGAACGGCTCGCTGCCGGCATGGGCATGCATCGCCCTGGTCGCGTTCTTCGCGTCACTCACGCACGAACTCGAACACGACCTGATCCACTCCATGTACTTCCGCAAGAAACCCTGGGTGCATCACCTGATGTTCGCGCTCGTCTGGCTTGCGCGGCCGAGCACGATGATTCCGTGGAAGCGGCGCGAGCTGCATTTCAACCACCACAAGCATTCCGGCACCGAGGTCGACATCGAGGAACGCGCGATCACGAACGGCGAGCGCTGGGGTCCGGCGCGCCTGATCATGACGATGGACAACATCCAGTCGGTGCTGATCCGCGCAGTGCGCGCGACGAATCCGGCGCAGCGCCGGCGCATCCTGCGCCGCGGCTTCCTCGCTTACTTCCCGCTCGGCTGGCTGCATTGGGGCCTGTGGTATTTGTTCCTCGGCGCGCACCTGGCGTTGTTCATGGCGCGGCAGTTCGGTGATCCGAATGTTGCCGCTCCCGGCTGGCTGGCCGGCGTGGACTTCCTCGTCGTCGTCTGGATTGCACCGAACGTGCTACGCACGTTCTGCCTGCACTTCATCAGCTCGAACATGCACTACTACGGTGACATCGAGGACGACAATCCGCTGCAGCAGTGCCAGGTGCTGAACGCGTGGTGGCTGCTGCCGTTGCAGCTGTTCTGCTGCAACTTCGGCAGCACCCACGCGATCCACCACTTCGTCGTCAAGGAGCCGTTTTACATCCGCCAATGGACCGCCGCCGCCGGCCATCGCGCGCTGCGCTCGGTCGGCGTGCGCTTCAACGACTTCGGCACGTTCGGGCGGGCGAACCGGTACCACGCGGCTTCGAGGCCGGCGACGCTCTCGGTGACGTGAACGCCTGCGCCTGTGGGCGGCGGCGTGTCGATGAATAAGGGATTCCCGATCACTCCAACCCGTTCGCGCTGAGCGCAGGACCGCAGGGCCGAAGTCGAAGCGTTTGCCGGGTCGCTTCGACTTCGCTCGCTGCGCGAGCTACGCTCAGCGCGAACGGGTTTGGATCGGCACGGGGGGAGCGGGTCTGTGCGCAACCCGGCGAAAGCTGTTAAAATGTCGCCGCCACAATGCCGCGTTATGTACTTCTATACATTCCCGCCGCCACGCGCCCGTAGCTCAGCTGGATAGAGTAGTGGCTTCCGAAGCCATTGGTCGGGGGTTCGAATCCCTCCGGGCGCGCCATTTTCGATAAGCGTTTTGGCGCAAGGCGCCTCCCGAGTTGCGCCCGACATCTCTGGCGGGCGCATCGCCATGCGCAAATCGAGCTGGGCGCATCGACCGCGGTTCTGCCCCAAGCGGCGACTGGAGATCACGTGACGCAGCTAGCGCCGCAACGCACGCTCCGCCTCACCGCGCTCATATTCGGACAGCCGCGACGCGACCTCGCGGTAGCGTTTGGTCGACGCGGCGTCTTCCGGCATAACCCGCGCCAGCGCGACGAGAACTTCGCGGCACTCGTAGTCCGAGCCGATGTGCGCGGCCGAATCGAGCACAGCCTGTGTGCCGCGCGGTCCGAGCTTGCCGGCCTGGATCAGCGCGAGCAACGCCTCGCGGCGTTCGTAGTCGGATTTGAGCGAAAGAGTCGAGCGCGCGTAGGCCGGCGCGAGCGCGTCGACGTCGTGCGCGCGCCGCGCGACGGCGGCGAGCAACTCGCGGTGTTCGTAATCCGATCCCATCGAAGCGCTGGCCTCGAGCACGCTGCCAAGCTGGCTGTCGTCGAAGTTGTCATGCGTAAGCATCGTTTCGAGCGTCCGGCGCCGCTCGTAGTCGGACGACACGCGCAGCGCGGCAGTCAACCAGGCCTGGCGCACTTCCGGGCTGTTCGCCAACTTCGGCACGACGCCGATCAGCAGTTCGGCAAGCTCGTAGTCGGAACCGAATCGCAACGCCTGCTGCAGGAACGTTATCTGTTGCGCCGCGGACAGCGGTTGCTTGGCGAAGATGCGGCTGAGCATCTGGTGGCGCTCGTAGTCGGAACCCGCCGCACCGGCGATTTTCACTGCTTGGTCGAGTTGCGCCGAAGTCAACGCACCGCGGTCCAGCAGCAATCCGAGGTAGATGCCGCGCACGTAGTCCGAATGGATGCGCTCGATTTCGTCGAGCACGCGTGCCGCGCCGCCGGCGGAGTACAACCGCTGCACGCGCGCTTCGGCGCCGAGGCCGGATTCGCGGATCAGCGCCGGCAGCAGGCCGGCGAACCAGGTGCTGCCGGCGGCATCGAAGGGCAGTTCATGGCGGTCGACAAAATAGCGGCGCTCGAGCTTGCCGTTGCGATCGGCGAACTCGACGCGATGGGTTACTCCGCCCCGCGTTTCCTCGAAACTCGCCGTGCCGCCGGCGCCGAGGCTGGCGACATCGGTCTCGTCGGCATTGAACGCGATTTTGCCGTCTATGTTCGCCTTGAACTTATGGTCGTCGTCGGTGACGCTGATCGTCATCTTGTCGTGACCATCGTCGTCGGAATGGATGCTGACGCTCGAATGCCCGGATGCTTCGGCCTTGGCCGCGGGCTGCGGTTTCTGCGGCGCTGGTGCCGGAGCCGGCGTTGCCGCCGCGCTTGCGATCTGCGGACCGAGCAGGCTGATGGTCGGCAGACACAGGCCGGCGCCGGCCAGTACGATCAATGCGAGCGCGCGCGAGCGCGGACCGGGAACGATGGGTTGCATGGAGACTCCTTCGAGCAGGCATTCGATGCGGTGTCCGAACGAGGATTCGTGCACGGCCATCGCGGCGGCCAGGGCGTACGCCGACCCGCCGCCCAATTGATGTTCAGCGCAGGCGGCAAGACATTCGGCGACGCCGTGCGCATTGCCGGTCTGCTGCACGGCAAATGCGTCGCAGGCAAGTTCGGCGAGGTCGTCGAGACGCCTCTGGGCGAAGCTCGTCGGCAGGAACCAGAACAGCGCGCGCCAGAATGCGCCGGCAACTTTCCATTCGGGATCGTGACGCACGACATGCGCGAGCTCGTGCGCGAGCATCGCGCGCAGTTGCCGCCGATCCAGTGATTCGAGCGCCCAGGCCGGCGCAACGATGCGCGCGCCGGTCGTCGCCATCGGACTGGGGATGCCGGAAAGACTCAGCAGACGTGGAGCGCGCACTGCGGCACGCTCGACGAGCTCGGCCAGTTCGGCCGCGGCGGCGTGGGCAACAGGCGCAGCATCGCGCAGCGCGCGGCGCAGGTTCAGCAGGCTGCGCAGCACGCGCGCAAGAGTGAACAACGCGCCGAACAGCCAGAGGCCCACGATCCATGCCGGCCACTTCGGCAAGTGTAGCGGTGCGAGCAGTGCTGCGCCGGGAGTTGCCGCTGCAAGGTCTGCCACACTCGCCGGTGCTGTCGACACGACCGAATGACGCGCGGCTACCGGCGCACCGACCGACATCGATTGCGTATCGGCAATCCATGCGGCGGTTGGCGCCGACGTGATCGCAGTGGTTGCCGCTGTGCCGGTCAGTTGCCACCGCGCCGCGATCGGCGACGGCCCGGCGATCGGCTGCAGGCTCGCGCTGATTACGCCGCCGAACAGCGCGACGCGCCACATCAGTTCGCGCAAGGCATTCGGCGGCGCGCGCCAGCTTCGATCGATCAGCCACGCGGCCGCCAGGAACACGCCGCCGTGCAGCGCAACGGTCAGCAGCCAGCCAGCGATCGCGGCAATCATCGGTTCGGGGTTCATGGCGCTTTCCTCGCCAGACGCTTGCGCAGGTTTTCCAGATCGCCCGGCGCAAGTTCGGATTCGCGCACGAGATGCGCGACGAGTTCACGCGAGTCGCCGCCGAACAGGCTGCCGACGAGATCGGCGACCATCGAGCGGCGCACCTGCGGTTCGCTGACCAGCGCGCGGTAAATCAGCTGGCGGCCCTCGCGGCGCTGTTCGACGACGCCGCGTTTTTCCAGGCGAGTGAGCAACGTCGCCACGGTGGTGTGCTTGAGCCCGCGCTCGTCCCCGAGCACCTTGGCGATGTCGGTGACGCTGGTTTCGCCATTGCGCCAGAGCACGCGCACGACGGCAATCTGCAGCTCGCTCAGGGCGATGTCGCGGTCAACGTTGTTCATCGAGGGCATCTTCTACATCTGTCGTACTACAGTTGTAGTACAGACGCCGGCCAAACGCAACAGGCCGGAAGTCATGCCCGGGTCGAACGCGGTGCAGCTTCAGCGCGCTTTCGTGTGATGCAATTCGAGCACCGTGTGCGGCGGAGAGAAGCTGTCGGCGCGGGAAACGTCCCAGAACACCCTGAACACCGCGTGCTCGGGATGGCCGCCGATCAGCTCCCCGGGCTTGACGAACGGATATAGCGCCGACAGCGAGCGCACTTCGGTCGACGAAACGCGCCGGATCACATGCTCCGGTCCGATCTCGATCGGATGGCGCAAACCCGCGGCGGCGATCAGTTCCTTGAGCGCCTTGAGCGTGTTCTCGTGGAACATCTTCACGCGCTCGGCCTTGTCGGGCACGTTGAGTTTCTTCCAGCGCGACGGATCCTGGGTCGCGACGCCGGTCGGGCAGCGGTCGGTGTGGCAGTTCATCGACTGGATGCAGCCGAGCGCGAACATGAAGCCGCGAGCCGCGTTGCACCAGTCCGCGCCGAGCGCGAAAGCACGTGTCAGGTCGAACGCGGTGATCACCTTGCCGCTCGCGCCGATGCGCACCTGGTCGCGCAGGTTCAGCCCGACCAGCGTGTTGTGCACGAGCAGCAGCGCTTCGCGCAGCGGCGCGCCGACATGGTCGGTGAATTCCAGCGGCGCCGCGCCGGTGCCGCCTTCGCCGCCGTCGACGACGATGAAGTCCGGCAATATTCCACTTTGCTGCATCGCCTTGGCGATGCCGAACCATTCCCACGGATGGCCGAGCGCGAGCTTGAAGCCGGTCGGCTTGCCGCCGGACTTCTCGCGCAGGCGCGCGACGAATTCGAGCAGGCCGAGCGGCGTCGAAAACGCGCTGTGCGCGGCCGGCGACACGCAGTCCACGCCGATCGGGACGCCGCGCGTCAGCGAGATCTCCGCGCTGACCTTCGCCGCCGGCAGCACGCCGCCGTGACCGGGCTTGGCGCCCTGCGAAAGCTTGATCTCGATCATCTTGACTTGTGGAGAAGTAGCATTCTCCACAAAACGCTCTTCGCTGAACGTGCCGTCGGGATTGCGGCAGCCGAAATAGCCCGAGCCGATCTCCCAGCAGATGTCGCCGCCGTTCTCGCGGTGGTACGGCGAGATCGAGCCTTCGCCGGTGTCGTGGTAGAAGCCGCCGCGGCGCGCGCCTTCATTCAGCGCGCGAATCGCGTTCGCCGACAGCGAGCCGAAGCTCATTGCCGAGATATTGAACACGCTGGCCGAATACGGCTGCCGGCACTGCGGGCCGCCGATGTCGATGCGGAAGTCGTGGCTGTCGATTTCGGCCGGCGCCATCGAATGGTTGATCCATTCGTATTGCGTGGCATAGACGTCGAGCTGCGTTCCGAACGGACGCTTGTCGAGGACGTTCTTGGCGCGCTGATAGGCGATCGAACGCTGCATGTGCGAGAACGGCACTTCTTCGTAGTCGGATTCGACGACGTACTGGCGCAGCATCGGCCGGAAGTATTCGAAGAACGTGCGCAGGTGCGCCGTCACCGGAAAGTTGCGGCGCAGGGTGTGGCGCCTCGCGCTGACGTCGACGGCGCCGACGAGGCTGAGCACGCCGCTGATCGCCGCGATCCAGCGCCAGAACACGCTGTCCCACGCCAGCGCTGCGGAAATGACGAATGCAAGCAGGCACAAGACAAACGGCAGGAAGCGCTGCGGCAGAACTTGTCCATGACTTGGGCTCATGTCGATCGGCTTGAGCGCGAGCATAGCGCCATGCCGCCACCGGGAGCGAGCCTGCAACAGCCAGGAGGAGGGATCGCCGCAGCCGCGACGTGTTGCTCCCTGTCGGCTCGTCTTCCCGCGTGAAGGACATCGTCCGGTACTACGCGAATTCGTCGCCGCGCTCGAAATGACGCAGGACGCTCAATTACACTGGCGCGATGGACAAGAAAGACAAAGTGGCTCGCGCGGCCGAGGTCAAGCGCCGGCGTGACGCGGTCGCCGCGTCACTGGCTGCGTCGCAGCGCAATGCGCGCCGCGCCGTCGCCAAAGTCGACGCCGCCGCCGCTCCCTCCTGGCGCCGGCCGCTGGATGCGACGCGCGCGGTCGTGGCCCGCGTCGATTGGGCGCACGTGCGCGAGCGCCTGGTCCAGTACGCGAAGCTTGCGCGCATGCACAAGCCGATCGGCGCGGCGTTGCTGTTGTGGCCGACCTGGTGGGCGCTGTGGCTGGCGGCCGGCGATTTTCCGCCGTGGGGCACGCTGGTGATCTTCACGCTCGGCGTGTTCCTGATGCGCTCGGCCGGCTGCGTGATCAACGACTACGCCGATCGCGACCTCGATCCGCTGGTCAAACGCACGCACGACCGGCCGATCGCGGCCGGCCGGGTGACGCCGCGCGAGGCGCTGGTGGTGTTCGCCGTGCTGATCGTGCTCGCGTTCGTGCTCGTGCTGTTGACGAACCGGCTGACCGTCGAGCTTTCGCTCGCCGGCGCGTTCCTCGCCGTCACCTACCCGTTCATGAAGCGCTACACGTATCTTCCACAAGTATACCTCGGCATGGCGTTCGGCTGGTCGATACCGATGGCGTTTGCCGCGATCAAGGGCGCCGATCCGAAGGCGTTCCTGGCCTCGCTGCCGCTGTGCGGACTGCTGTACCTGGCCAATGTGCTGTGGTCGACGATCTACGACACCGAATACGCTATGGTCGATCGCGACGACGACATCCGAGCCGGCGCGAAGTCGACCGCGATCCTGTTCGGCGACGCCGACCTGCCGATCCTCGGCGTGCTGATGGTCACGTTCCTGTTCGCCATGCTGCTGGTCGCCCAGCGCGGACATCTGCACTGGCCCTACTTCGCCGGCATCGTCGCAGCGGCGCTGCTGTTTGGCTGGCAGCAATGGATCATGCGCCGGCGCGACCGCGAGGCCTGTTTCGCGGCATTCCGCAACAACAACTGGGTTGGATTGGCGCTCTGGGTCGGGATCGCGCTGTCCCTGTCTTTGAATTAGCGGGGCGGGATACGACCGGCCATCCGAAAAGTCGCGACGTCGGCCCCCCACGCCAGGCCTGGTGGCCTCGTTCCTGCATCTCTCTGCCGCGACGCAATTAGACTCCGTTGGCCTAAAATCCCATACTTTACCCAAAGGACAGGGGGGGCGCAGGGTTGGCGCGATCGCAGCACATGAACGTGAACTTCATCGAAGGCGTTCTCGACAAGTCCGAATCCGGGCTGCGGGCGATCTTGCTCGCCCAGCTGCGGGTGCGCGTCGGTGTGGCCGTTCCCGTCATCGTCGCCGATCTGGTGTTGTTCCTTACCAGCCCGAACGGCATTCCGCTGTGGTTCCTGGGCCTGACCGCCGGTTACTGCGTCTACGCGCTGTCTCCGTATTCGCTGATACGCAATGGATCGTACAAGATGCTGTACGGTCTGCTGATCGCCACGGCCGTGCTCGATCCGCTCGTGCTGTCGGTCTGGATTGCCCTGACCGGCCAGTTCGGCGGCTTGATCGCCGGGTTCTACCTGTTCACGACGCTCGGCTTCGGCTTTCGCACCGGCCGACCGCTGATGCACCTGTGCCAGATCGCGTCGATTGCCGGCTTTTCGCTCGTGTTGGCGTTCAACCCATACTGGCAGCAGCACGGCGTATTCTGGGCTGCGCTGCTCGTGCCGATCATTGTCGTGCCGATGTACGCAGGCAAGTTGATCACGACGCTGCGCGAGGCGCGCGACCACGCCGAGCAGGAAAGCCGCGGCAAGTCCGAATTGCTGGCCAAGGTCAGCCATGAGCTGCGCACGCCGCTGACCGGCATCGTCGCGTCGGCCGAACTACTCGCCGTGGAATCGCGCGAACCGTCGGTCACGCGGCGCACGCAGACGATTCTTTCCTTGTCCGACACGTTGCTGAGCGAGATCAACGACCTGCTCGATGCGGCGAAATACAACGCCAAGGCCGTTGAACTGAGCTACGCGCCGACCGATTTGCCGCAACAGGTCGCCACCTTGCGCGCCACGTTCGAGACAATGGCGGCCAGGAAAGGCGTCGCCTTCCTCGCCGACGTCGATCCGGCGATCACCGATCGCGTCGAGACCGATACGCACGGCCTGGACCGGATCCTGCTCAACCTCGTAGGGAACGCAATCAAGTTCACCGAGAACGGCACCGTGAGTTTTGCCGTCGAACTGCTCGAGGCGAGCGCGAGCGACTATCGCCTCCGCTTCAGCGTGACCGACACCGGGATCGGCATACCCGAGTCGTTTCGCGCGGAAATCTTCGAGCCGTTCTCGCAGGTCAACCAGGGCGCGGCTCGCAGCTACGGCGGCACCGGGCTGGGGCTGACCCTGTCGCGTCAGATCGTCGAACTGATGGGCGGCGAGCTTCGCTTCGAAAGCAATCTCGGCAGGGGCAGCCGTTTCTGGTTCGAACTCTTGCTCGAGCGCGCCGGACCGGCGCCGCATGGCGAGGCCGAGGCCGATGCGATGCCGATCGCGACCGGCAGGCGCGTCCTCGTCGTCGACGACAACGTCACGAACCTCGTGCTGCTCAAGGAACTGCTCGAAATCGATCGCCACGAAGTCACGACGTGCGCGAGCGGCATGGCCGCGCTCGAATTGCTGACGCGCCACGATTTCGATCTGATCCTGCTCGACTACAACCTTGGCGACATGGACGGCGTGCGCGTCCTGCAGACCTATCGTTTCGGCCGCCTGCATCCGGTGCCGGCACTGTTCCTGACCGCCGACGCGACGGCGCAGACGGCGACCCGGCTGCGCGAGGCCGGCGGCGCCGGCACGCTCTACAAACCGGTGAATCTGACCGGAATCCGCAAGGCGCTGGCCGAGTTGGTCCTGCCGGCTTTCGTGCCGGCGCCTGTCGCGAGCGCGCCGCCGGCGGCCGAAATCGCCAGGCCGATGCGGCCGGTGCTCAAGGTCGTGCCGATCAGCCCCCTGGATGCGGCGGTCATCGAGGAGTTGCGCAGCGTCAACACGCGGCCGGAGTTCCTGGGGCAATTGTTGTCGCACGCCGAGAACGACATTGCGCGCGCGTGCCAGCAGGTGCTCGAAGCGCTGGCCAACAGGAATTACGCGATGATGCGCACGGCCGCGCATGCGCTCAAGGGCGTCAGCGCCAACGTTGGCGCGATCCGGCTCGTAACGCTCAGCACGAGTCTGATGAGCATGGCCAGCGACGAACTCTCGGCGTCGACCGAGCGGTTGGCGATGGACGTGCGCGAGACCTCGCGCGCGACGATCAACGCGCTGCGGCAAACCGTCGCGGCTTCGGGCGCAGCGTCAATGGATAACGCTGGCTCGCTGCATCTGGATTAGCATGTCGAGCACGCGCAGGTTGTCGTCCGACAAACCCATCGCCGCTTCGACCCACTCCCCGACCACGGTCTGCAGTTCCATATAGTTCAGCGGAGCCAGCCGGTGCCGCCCACGCTGCAGCATCAGCCGCGCCGTGCGATGCCTGACATGCTCGCTGATGAATTTTTCGACGGCCAGAGCGCCTTTGCCGCGCGGGCATATTTCATCGACGATGCCCAGGGCCTTCAATTCCTCGGCGGAGTAGATCTTGCCGTCGCTCATCATGCGCTCGGCCTGATGCACGCTGACGCGCTGGCACAACAGGCTCATGCCGCCGGTGCACGGGAACAGGCCGAACAGGATTTCCGGAAAACCGAACTCGCTTTGTTCCTCGGCAATGATGAAGTCCGACGCCAGCGCGGTTTCAAATCCGCCGCCGAGCGCGCGGCCCTGCACGAGCGCAACGGTCGTCGCGTGCTGGCTCAGCGTGCTCGACCATTGGTAGATCATGTCGACACACAGCATCGAATAGTCACGCAGGGCCTTGTGGTCCTGCTGGCGGATGCACTCGCGGAAATACGCGAGATCGCCGCCGAGGCTGAAGTAGTCCGGATGCGCCGATTGCAACACCACGTAGTGGATCGGCTGCTTCGCGCCGTTGGCCACCCAGGCCACACCGTTGGCGTGGATCGCGCTGTTGAGTGCGAACACGTCCTGCAATAACTCCGGTGAAAAGTTCTGGGTCCGGCCGACTGCCGATTCGGCCATCGTGAGCCAGAGTGCGTTGTGCTCGCTGGCCCTGAAGTTCGCTGCGACGTGGGATAGCTGCAGCGGGGAAACTGTCTCGAATACGCCCATAGCACGCTTCCTCGAAAAGCTGCCACGATGATGTGGCAACCCTTATTGTAGGCACACTTTTTTCTTCTGAGGCAGCTTTTGTTCGCGGGAGACGATCAGGGCCACATTAGTCCCCCCGAAGCCGGCGGAGAAAGACAGCGCATGGTCGACCGCATGGTCGAAAACCGGGGTGTTGGCAACGTGGTTCAAGGCACACGCCGGGTCGATTTCAGCCAGATTGGCCGTGGCCGGTAGAAACGACTGATCGATCGCCAGGATCGAGATCGCCAGTTCCAGGGCGCTGGCCGCGCCTAGCAGATGGCCGTGGATGGCCTTGGTGGAGCTGACCGGAGCGTCTCCGAGGACCTGGCGGATCGCGTTCGCCTCGATCGGATCCCCCCCATTGTGCCGGTCGCGTGCGCGTTCACGTAGCCGATCTGCTGCGGGCGCAGCCCGGCGTCCGCGAGCGCACAGCGCAGCGCTTCCACCTGCCCTTCGAGCTTCGGCGAGCCTATGTGATAACCATCCGAGGCGATGCCGTATCCCGACAGCGAGGCGTAACAGCGCGCGCCCCGACCCTCGGCGTGCTCGCGCGATTCGAGTATCAGGAAGACCGCCCCTTCGCCCAGGACCAGTCCGCTGCGCCTGCTCGAAAACGGCCGGCAGCTGGTCGCGACATCCTCGGCATCGGCGTCGGCCAGAGCGCGCAGGCCGCCCCACAACGCCATGAAGGTCGGCGTCAGCGACGCCTCCGCGCCTCCAGCGATGGCGACATCGAGATAGCCGTGGCGGATCGCCCGGGCCGCATCACCGATCGCCGAGGCCGACGACGTGCAGGCGCTGCCGTGAGTCATGACCGGACCGAGGATCTGATGTCGAATCGCGATCTGCGCCGGAGCCGCGTTCAGCATGCTGGCCATGAGGGTATAGGGCTTGGCGACCTGTTTTCCCTCGGTGAAGAATTGCCTCACCCACTCGTGCTCGGTGGCGACGCCTCCGCAAACCGACCCGTAGAACAATCCGGCGCGAGCGCCTTCGTCGCCAAATTGATCGAGACCGGCATCGGTCGTGGCCTGGCGCGCGGCGAGCAACGCGATCTGGGTGCAGCGGTCCAGATAAGGCAGCTCGAGCTTGGTGAATTCACCGGAAAAATCGCGCGCGATCAATCCCGCCGGCAGGTCCCTGCCGAGCAGCGGCGACTGCCACAAACCAATCCCGGAACGATTGCTCAGCAAGCTGGCGAGCAGTTCGCCGACGGACAGTCCGATTGGCGTGACGACACCGATACCGGTAATGACGACGTCGTGCCGGCCGGCCATGACTAAGGGTTCTTCAGATTTCGCTGGGCCAGGTCGACGACGTCGCGCAGAGTCGGGTTCGAGGGCATCGACAGATCCTTCAGCTTGATGCCGAACCGGTCTTCCACTTCGAGCATGACCTCGAGCATCATCATCGAATCCATCCCGAGATCGCGCATCGATGCGTGCTCGGTCAGCCGGTCCGGCGCGATATCGAAACGCTCCGCGAGAAATTGCTTGACGGCGGACTCGATGTGCAGGGATTCCATCGGCTTCGTGATGCCCTCGGCTTGTTGATGCTGTTACAGGTTCGGGCGACGCGCTCGCCGTTCGACTGGCCCGCCCGATGTTGCTTGGCTTCGCCAGTGCAGTCAATAACGTCGATCGGCTTTTGCAGACGCTTCGCGCGACGCGGCGGCGCGGACCCCAGTCATTTGTATCGAGTCGCGCACCGATGTTTGCAAGTCAGGCGGTGCTGCGCATCACACTACATCGCTTGCCGGTTCGGTCATGCGCGTCTGCTCGATCTCGATGACCGCCGATATGTCGCGCAGCAGGGCCGACACGCAGGCAGGATCGAACAACGAGCCGCTGTGCGCGCGCACGTAGGCGACCGCTTCGTCGTGCGACCACGCCGATTTGTATGGCCGCTCGGACAACAGCGCGTCGAACACGTCGGCCAGCGCCACGATCCGCGCCGCCTGTGGAATAGCCTCTCCGCTCAATCCGTGCGGATAGCCGCCGCCGTCCCAGCGCTCATGATGATGCAGCGCGATCGACGCGCCGAGCTGGATGAAGCGGCTCGGGCTGTCGCGCAGGATTTCGTAGCCGATTTGCGGGTGGGTCCGCATGATCGCGAATTCTTCCTCGGTCAGGCGTCCGCGCTTGAGCAGGATCGCGTCGGAAATGCCGATCTTGCCCAGGTCATGCAGCGGCGCGGCGACCTCGACCATGCGCACTTCGTCGTCGGGCAGGTGCAGACCGTCGGCGATCAGCCCGGCGAAGCGCGCCATGCGGATCAGGTGCAGGCCGGTGCCGTAGTCGCGGAATTCGATCGCGCGCGCGAGGCGATAAAGCGTTTCGCGCTCGCGTTCCTCGATTTCGCGCAGGCCTTCGATGACGCGATATTCCAGCGCGCGCGCATGCTCCTTCACCGATTCGCCTTGTTGCCGCAAGGTCAGCAGGTTGCGGCAGCGCAGGCGCAGCTCGCGTGGGCGCACCGGCTTGACCAGGAAATCGATGACACCGGCGTCGAGCGCCGCATGCCGGACCGGTTCGTCGCCGACGACGCTGATCAGCACGATCGGCACGTCGCGTTTCTGCGGCGGCTGGCGGAACTGGCGCGCGAACTCCAGGCCATCCATGCCGGGCATGCGGTAGTCGAGCAGCAGCAGGTCGATAGGATTTTTTTCCGACCAGCGCAGCGCCTCGATCGGATTTTCGAAATCGCGCACGCTCATGTCGGGAGCAATGCTTTCGACGACCTCGCGCAGCATGGTGCGCGCGGACTGCTGATCGTCGACGATGAGAATGTTCACGACCGTTCTCCTGATTCGACCTGTCTTGAACGCAGCGCGTGGTACCGGCGGACCGCGCACCTCCGCGCGCCGCCATGTGTGCCTAGACTAGCATGTCACCGAATGATCGGCAGGTGGACGGACGGCGCGCAGCACGTGCTGCGGCGCCGGGATGAAGCCGGCCAATAATTTTGTTCCGATCGAAGAAGCGCGACGCGGCTGCGGTTCCGGTTCTCAGCCTTGCCGCGGAGCGCGCGCAAGCGCCCAGACATCGATGCGTCCAATGCCGGCACGCCGCAGAACGCGCGCGCACTCGCGCAGCGTCGCTCCGGTCGTCATGACGTCATCAACGAGCGCGACATGGGCGTCGGCCGGCGTGATTCCATGCAGGGCCGGCGCATGAAACTCGAAAGCGCCGCGCAAATTCTGCCGGCGGGCGACGGCATCGAGGTTGGCCTGCGCCGGCGTGGCGCGTGTTCGCGCCAGCAACGATTCGGCCAGCGGTATGCGCAAGGACCGGGCCAGTGGCCTTAGCAGCTCGAAAGCCTGGTTGTAGCCACGCTCGCGCAAGCGCGAGGAGTGCAGCGGCACCGGCACGAACAACGTCGGCAACGTCGGCGACAGTTGCGTGATCGCGTCGTCCCAGAGTTCGGACAACACGCGGCCCGCCGCGAGGCTGCGGCCGAATTTCAGCCGCGTCATCAGCAGATCGAGCGGATGCGCGTACAGGAACGGGACGAACGCGGCCTCGAAAGGCGGCAGCCGTTGCAGGCATTCTCCACAGGCCGGCGCCGCGACTTGCAGCGGCAAGGCACAGAGCGGACAACAAATCCGGTTGCGGACGAGGCTGCCCGCGCAAGCCGAGCACAGGTCGCGTCCGGCATCGCCGTCGCCGGCGCACAGCAGGCAATGTGGTGGCAGGACCACGCGCTGCAGCCGCGGCCACATACCGTCAACTGATTTGACCGTCATCGGGTTGACAGGCCCCTGATACGCCACCCAAACTGGCGGCCACTTTACGCCATGTGTGTACTGCCATGTCCGCGATCCGAACGTACGACAGCCACGAGCTCGCAGCCGACCAGACTAGAACTGGCCCGGATCGCATCGATCGCGATCAGCCGCGGACCGCCCCGCGCCATGACTGGTCACGCGCCGAAGTGCTGGCTCTGCTCTCCGCGTCGTTCAACGACCTGATCGCGCGCGCGCAGGCGGTGCACCGCCGCCATCACGACGCGAACGCGGTACAGGTTTCCACATTGCTGTCGATCAAGACGGGCGGCTGCCCCGAGGATTGCGCCTACTGTCCCCAGGCCGCGCGCTACGCGACCGGGGTCAAGGCCGAAAAACTGATGTCGCTCGAGGCCGTGCTCGACAAGGCGCGCGCGGCGAAATCGGCCGGCGCGACACGCTTCTGCATGGGCGCGGCCTGGCGTTCGCCGAAGGACCGCGACATCGACAAGGTCGCCGCGATGGTCGGCGCGGTGCGCGCGCTTGGCATGGAAACCTGCGCGACGCTCGGAATGCTCAGTGGCCCGCAGGCGCGCAAGCTCAAGTCGGCCGGGCTGGACTACTACAACCACAATCTGGACAGCGCGCCGGAGTTCTACGGCGAGATCATCCATACCCGCGAATTCGCCGATCGGCTCGACACGCTCGAACACGTGCGCGCGGCCGGCATGAAGACCTGCTGCGGCGGCATCGTCGGCATGGGCGAGACGCGCGAGCAGCGCGCCGGCCTGCTGCAAACGCTGGCGAACCTGCCCGAACATCCGCAGTCGGTGCCGATCAATCGCCTGGTCCAGGTCGAAGGGACGCCGCTCAACGGCACGGCCCTGCTCGATCCGTTCGAGTTCGTGCGCACGATTGCCGCGGCGCGCATCCTGATGCCGCAATCGATGGTCCGGTTGTCGGCCGGGCGCGCCGAGATGAGCGACGAACTGCAGGCGCTGTGCTTTCTCGCCGGCGCAAATTCGATCTTCTACGGCGAAAAGCTGCTGACGACCGGCAACCCCGATGTCGAGCACGATCAGGCCCTTTTCGCGCGCCTGGGCATCGTGCCGATGCCGGTCGAGATCGAGCCGGGCACCGTGCATGCGGACATCGTGGAATCAGGCGTGGAGCACGCCGCCGCTGCCCCGCAGCCCTCAGCCGTCAGCCCTCGGCCCTGACGGCATCGGCACGGTTCGCCGTGCGACGCTCGGCAATGTCGCGCCCCGATCTCATCGAACGCCTTGCGTGCGCGCAGGCCGAGCGTGCGCGTCAGTCGTTGCTGCGCAAACTGCGCACGGTGGAGCAAGTCGATGGCGCGCAGATCACTATCGACGGCAAGCCGTTGCTGAATTTCGCCAGTAATGATTACCTGGGTCTCGCCCAGCATCCGGCGCTGACCAAAAGCCTCGTTCGCGCCGCGGCGCAATGGGGCGTCGGCGCCAGCGCCGCACATCTGCTCGGCGGTCACCGCGAGGAGCACGCCGAACTGGAAGGAAAACTCGCGCGCTGGACCGGGCGCGAGAGCGCCGTGCTGTTTTCGACCGGCTACATGGCGAACCTCGGCGTGCTGCAGACGCTGATCGGTGCCGGCGATGTCTGCGTGCAGGACAAGCTCAACCACGCCAGCCTGCTCGATGCCGCGCGCCTGTCGGATGCCGAACTTGTGCGCTACGTGCACGCTGACGTCGCCAGTGCGAAGCGCCAGCTCGCCGCGCGCGCCGGCGTGGCCGCCTTGCTGGCAACCGACGGCGTGTTCAGCATGGACGGCGACGTCGCGCCGCTGGCCGAACTTGCAACATTGTGTAAAACGCAGCGCGCCACGCTGATGGTCGACGACGCGCACGGCATCGGTGTCCTCGGCGCCGACGGCGCCGGCAGCGTGAGCGAGGCTCATCTGGGCCGCAGCGATGTTCCTGTGCTCATGGGTACGCTCGGCAAGGCACTCGGCGTCGCGGGGGCGTTCGTCGCCGGCAGCTCCGACCTGATCGCCGGGCTCGTGCAGTTCGCGCGCCCGCACATCTACACGACCGCCCTGCCGCCGGCGCTGGCGTCGGCCGCTTCGACCGCGATAGACATCGCGCGCTTCGAGCACTGGCGCCGCGACAAGCTCCGGCGGCTGGTCGCGCACTTCCGTCACGGCGCGCGCGAGCGCGGCATCGTCCTGCTTGATTCGCGCACACCAATCCAGCCGGTCGTCATCGGGGCGAGCAAGTCGGCGCTGGTCGCGATGCAGTCGCTCGAAACGCAGGGCTTCTTCGTGCCGGCGATCCGGCCGCCGACCGTGGCCCAAGGGAAGGCGCGCTTGCGCGTCGTGCTGTCGGCACGGCACGAGGAGTCGGACGTCGAACAATTGCTGAACGCGCTCGCGCGCGCGATCGGCCACGCGCGGTCGGAGCGTTGAGCATGCATATCGACTCGTCCGGCAGCGGCCCCGACTTGATCCTGATCCACGGCTGGGCCATGCACGGCGGCATCTTCGCTCCGCTGACGCCGCTGCTGGCCGAACGCTTTCGCGTGCACGTCGTCGACCTGCCTGGCCACGGTTACGCCAGGGAGTCGGGCGAGAGCATCGACCCGGCGCGCTGCGCGGCCAGCATCGCCGCGCAATTGCCGCGGGCCCTCTGGGCCGGCTGGTCGTTCGGCGGACTCGTCAGCCTGCAGGCGGCGCTCGAAATTCCACATCGGGTACGTGGCATTGTGGAAATTGCCACATCGCCGAAATTCGTTGCCGGCCCGGATTGGGCGCATGGCGTCGCCGCGGAAATCTTCATCGAGTTCGGCGCCGGCCTGCTCGCGGATTACCGGCAGACGATTGAACGCTTCCTCGCCTTGGAAACGCTCGGCTCGGCGCACGGTCAGGACGAACTGCGCGCGCTGAAGGCGCACGTCTTCGAGCGCGGTGACCCGGCGCTGGCGGTGCTCGAGCAGGGGCTCGACGTGCTGCAATCGACCGACCTGCGCGCCGGACTGCCGACATTGTCGCTGCCGAACCTGTGGATTGCCGGACGGCGTGATCGGCTCGTTCCGCCAACGGCGATGCGCTGGGCAGCGCAGCACAGTCCGCGCGGCGAATTCATCGAGATCACCTCTGGCCACGCGCCGTTCCTGAGCCACGCGCGCGAAGTGGCCGATGCGATCATTGCGTTCGCCGACCGGATCGCCGGCCCATGACCCCGCCACTCGACACACGCCAGGTGCGCCGCGCCTTCGGCCGCGCTGCAGCGAGTTACGGAACGCACGCCGTCCTTCAGCACGAGGTCGAACGGCGCCTGCTCGAGCGCCTGGATTACCTCGAAGGCACGCCGCAACTCGTGCTCGATGTCGGCTGTGGTCCGGGCCTCGCCGCCACGACGATGCGTCAGCGCTGGAAATCAGCGCGCGTCGTTGCGCTCGATCTGGCGTTGCCGATGCTGCGCCAGATCCAACCAGGCTGGCTGCGACCTGTCATGCGCGTCAACGCCGATGCGCGTGCGCTTCCGCTCGCCGACGCCAGTGTCGACGTGCTGTTCTCGAACCTGTGCATTCAGTGGATCGACGACGTGCCGGCGCTGTTCTCCGAATTCCGCCGCGTGCTGAAGCCCGGCGCGTATATCGCGCTGTCGACGTTCGGGCCCGATACGCTGTACGAGTTGCGCGAGGCCTGGGCGCAAGCCGATCGTGCGCCTCACGTCAGTCAGTTCGCCGACATCGGCCGCATCGGCGACGCGCTGCTGCACGCCGGCTTTCGCGATCCGGTGCTCGATGCCGAGCACTTCACGCTGACCTACGCCGACGCGCCGAAACTCATGCGCGAACTCAAGTCGATCGGCGCGACGAATGCCGACGCGAAACGCTTGCGTGGTCTGACCGGCGGCGGCCGCTGGCGGCGCGCCCTCGAGGCATACGAGTCCTTCCGCGTCGACGGAAGGTTGCCGGCGACCTACGAGGTCATCTCTGCGCATGCGTGGGCACCTGACGATGGCCAGCCGCGGCGCGCGCCTGCCGGGGAGATTGCTACATTCTCCGTCGATCGGCTGCGGGGTTCGCGCGCCGGGAAGCGTTAGGTCGGCCGCTGCGCGGCCTCGTTAGGAGTGAGGCTGGCCGCGTCGCGGCCTTGTGAGGTCGCTCGCTGATGCTCGCGTGTCAGTAGGCAGCGCGCCGCTCTCCTAACGAGCGCGCGCAGCGCGCGACCTCACGTCCTCACGAGCGCGCGTTGGCGCGCGACCTAACGCTCTCCTCACACCTGCCGGTAGCGAAAGCACTCAACAAAATGGTCGTTGACCATGCCGGTCGCCTGCATGTGCGCATAGATGATCGTCGAGCCGACGAAGTTGAAGCCGCGCTGCTGCAGATCCTTGCTGAGCTTGTCGGACAACGGCGTGCGCGCCGGCACGTCGCCGCGGCTGCGCCAGCGGTTGACGATCGGCTTGCCGTCGACGAACGACCAGAAATACGCGTCGAGGCTTCCAACGGATTCGATGACCTCGAGCGCAGCCCGCGCGTTGCGCCGCGCGGAATAGATCTTCAGCCGGTTGCGGATCAGCGCCGGATTCAGCAGCAGCTTGTCGAGGGCGGCATCGGTCATGCGCGCGACGCGCTCGATGTCGAAACCGCGGAACGCCTTGCGGTAGGCTGCGCGCTTGTTCAGCACCGTGCTCCAGCTCAATCCGGCCTGCGCGCCCTCGAGCACGAGGAACTCGAACAACCGCGCGTCGTCGTGCAGCGGCACCCCCCATTCGCTGTCGTGGTAAGCACGCATCGCCGGATCGTCGCCGGCCCAGGAGCAACGTTTCGGCTCGGTCTTCGTCATGGTCGGGCGTCCATCAAAAGAGAGCACAAGACTAAACCACGAAGGACACGAAGAACACGAAGTGGAGAAGAAGCGAGCAACAGAAGAAGGGAATACAACGGAAGGCGGAATGAAATTTTTCCGAATTCATTGGCTTTCTTCGTGTTCTTCGTGTTCTTCGTGGTTCAATCCGTGCTCCCTGGAGACAAATCCGCACAGATGAATGCGACAGCATCCCGCCGCCCCGCGCTGATCGCGCTTGCGCTCATGAGCCTGATCTGGAGCCTGAACTGGATCGTCATGAAGCGTGCGATGCAATACATCGGGCCGTTCGACTTTTCCGCATTGCGCACCGCGGCCGGCACGACGCTGCTGTTTGCGCTGCTGTGGTGGCGCGGCGAATCGCTCGCGCCGCCGCCGTTGCGCGATTCGATCCTGATCGGCGTCGCGCAGACCGGCGCCTTTCAGCTGCTGGTGCAGCTGTCGCTGGTCGAAGGCGGCGCCGGCAAGATGGCGTTGCTGGCTTACACGATGCCGTTCTGGGTCATCGCGTTTGCCTGGATACTGCTGGGCGAACGGCCCGGGCCGCGACAATGGGCCTGTTTCGGCCTGGCCGCGGCCGGTCTCGTACTGGTCATGGAACCATGGCGCGAAATCGGCAGCCTCCACAGCTGCCTGCTTGCGCTCTCCGGTGGCGGATGCTGGGGGTTGGCCACGGTGCTCACCAAGCGGCTGTTCCAGCGCGAGGCGATATCGCCGCTGCGGCTGACCGCATGGCAGGCGCTGTTCGGCACGATCGTCGTGGTCATCGGCGCGCTGCTGATCCCCGAGCGCGCGATCGACTGGTCCGGCGAATTGATCGGCGCGTTGATCTACAACAGCGTGCTCGCCGCCGCGGTCGCGTGGGCGTTGTGGTTGTTCGTCATCGAGCGCTTGCCGGCCGGCATCGCCGGCATGGCGAGCCTGGCGACGCCGCTGCTCGGCGTACTGCTCGCTTGGGGACTGCTCGGCGAAGTGCCCGATCTCGACGAGACCATTGGAATCGCGTTGATCGCCTTGGCGCTTGCTGGCGTGCTGCGTCCACGTGCAGCTTCACGCGGTTCGGCAGTATGACGGGCTTATTTTTGAACGCGCATTACGCGGATCAACACGAATAAGAGCGGATAGAGCGAAACCGGATAGGTGCCTTGATCCTGTAGTTCGCGCCAGTTGCAGGCGTTCTTACGGCCGGCCTCGCGAGCCCGAGCGGCTTTTCAATTTTTTGATCAATCCGCTTTTTATCCGTGTTTATCCGCGTAATCCGCGTCCAAAACTTGCGTTTATCGACGATCACGCAGAAGCGGACCACGGCAGACGGTCGAAGTCGACATTGCCGCCAGTAAGAATCAGGCCCACGCGCTTGCCCGCGAAGTGTTCCTTGTAGCGCAGGACCGCGGCGAGCACGGTTGCCGACGACGGCTCGACGATGATCTTCATGCGTTCCCAGATCAGTCGCATTGCGGCGATCGTTTCGCCATCGCTTACCGGCAGGATCGTGACACGGTGCGCGCGTATCAATTCGAAGTCGATCGGTCCGATCGCGGCGCGAAGGCCGTCGCAGATCGTGTGCGGAACGATGTCGGTGACGCGTTCGTCGCGGCGCACGGATTCATAGGCATCGGCGGCGCCCTCGGGTTCGGCGGCGAAAATCGGCAAGTTCGGCAGCACCGAATGCGCCGCGATCGAACTTCCGCTGATCAGACCGCCGCCGCCTACCGGAGTGATCAGCGTATCGAGAGCACCGGTGTCTTCGAGCAGCTCGAGCGTCGCGGTTCCCTGCCCGGCGATCACCTCCGGATGGGTGAAGGGATGCACGAGCGTCGCTCCGGTTTCGCTGCGGATGCGGTCCGCCGCTTCGTCGCGCGCCGCCAACGTCGGCGCGCAGAAATGCAGGGTCGCGCCGTAGGAGCGGATGGCCGCGACCTTCGACGCGATGGCGTCTTCGGGTACGACAACATGAGCTGGAATGCCGCGCGTCTTCGCGGCCAGCGCCAGCGCGGCGCCATGGTTTCCGGACGAGTGCGTGACGACACCGCGCGCTGCGTCCGCGTCGCTCAACGCCCAGACCGAGTTGCACGCGCCGCGAAACTTGAATGCGCCGGCGCGCTGGAAGTTCTCGCACTTGAACGCCAGCGTCGCGTTCGCCAGCGCGTCGATGCCGCGCGCACGCAGCACCGGCGTGCGATGCGCATGCGGTGCGATGCGATCGGCGGCTTGGCGGATGGATTCGGCAGAAACAGTTGCAGCAGAGATCATGGCAGTCATGGCGCCATGTTAAGCGAAACGGGACAGAGCGGAAATTCGGCAGGCGCGTGCAACGCGCGCTTTGGTGAGGCGGCGGCCCGGAATCATGGTCTTGGTCGGTGGCACCGGCGGCGCCAGGATGCGCAGTGCCCGGATGTGGCGTGGAGCAATCTCGAACGGCGCCGTCAGCGACAGCTCTCCATGTGCTTGCGGCGCGCCCGCCGTGACTGTCAGGCCGACAGGCGCTGCAGCGTGTGGCTGATCGCCGAGCGGCGGCTCTCGAGGATCGTCAGGTGCCCGGCATCATTTGCCGGCTGGCTGTTGCGCATGCTCTCGATCGCAGTCTCAAGCCGACCCAGCTCGATGAGCAGGTCGTGACGCAGGAACATCGGGTTCACCGTCAGCGATGTCACGTTGGCAAGCATGGCGCACTCCCTTCACGTTGTCTTCACTGCGATGGGTGCAGAACTTATGCCAAGGCAAGATCGGAAACGGGGCGGCCGTCGGCCGGATACAGGGTCGCTTGTCGGGGTCGCCCGGGTTTGCAGGACACGCAAATATTGGGTCGTGACTGCATTCACAGTTTCCTAACCCTGCCTGTAGTTATCCTATAGTCGTGTTTTGAATCGCGCGCACAGGCGCGCTGCCGCACAGAGGGACGGGAACCCTGCGGCAAGTGAATCGCTTACTGGCGCCCGGCATACGGTCCTCTTGGATTCCCCCTGTTCCTAAGACCGCCGGGCGCCAGCCTTCCTTCCTGAGAATTCGCTCTTCCTGGCGCTTCCTCCCGCGTACACTGGTCGGCCCCTGAGCCCAACCGTACAGCGCGCTGCGCCGCGTGTCGTCGTGAGTGCGGGGAGACTTCAGCAAGACACATGCCATGCCACTTGGCAGCCGGTCGGCTAGAATGCGCGCCTCCGCGGCGCTCTGCGCCGCGGCTTGGACGATTCGAAAATCGATGCACACTGAGCAGACCAAATACGATGTGATCGTTGTCGGCGGCGGCCACGCCGGCACCGAGGCGGCGCTTGCCGCAGCGCGGGTTGGCGCGCGCACCTTGCTGCTGACCCACAGCATCGAGACGCTCGGGCAGATGAGCTGTAATCCGGCAATCGGCGGCATCGGCAAGGGTCATCTGGTTCGGGAGATCGACGCTCTCGGCGGCTTCATGGGCCGCGCGGCGGACCGTGCCGGCATCCAGTGGCGCACGCTGAATGCCTCGAAGGGACCCGCCGTCCGGGCGACGCGTTGCCAAGCCGACCGCGCGCTGTACAAGGCTGCGGTGCGGCGCGAACTCGAGTCTCAGGCGAACCTGTCGATCTTCCAGCAGGCGGTCGACGACCTGACGTTCGACGGCAGTCGGGTGACCGGCGTCGTCACCCAGATGGGGTTGCGCTTTGGCGCCGCGACCGTCGTGCTGACCGCCGGCACGTTCCTGGCCGGCAAGATTCATATCGGCTTTGCCAACTATGCCGGCGGCCGCGCCGGCGATCCGCCGGCACAGCGGCTCGCCGAGCGCCTGCGTGAACTTGAGCTTGGCGTCGACCGGTTGAAGACCGGGACGCCGCCGCGCATCGACGGGCGCACGATCGATTTCAGCGTGCTCGCCGAACAGCCCGGCGACGACCCTGCTCCGGTGTTTTCGTTTGTCGGCACGGCCGCCGATCACCCGCGCCAGATCAGCTGCTGGATCACGCACACGTCCGAACGCACGCACGAAATCATTCGCGCGGCGCTCGATCGTTCGCCGCTGTACACCGGCAAGATCGAAGGCATCGGCCCGCGTTACTGCCCTTCGATCGAGGACAAGGTCGTACGCTTCGCCGACAAGGCATCGCACCAGATCTTCGTCGAGCCCGAAGGGCTGGAAACGACCGAAATCTATCCGAACGGAATTTCGACATCGCTGCCATTCGACGTGCAGCTCGAACTCGTGCGCTCGATCAAGGGCTTCGAACACGCGCACATCACGCGTCCGGGCTACGCGATCGAATACGATTTCTTCGATCCGCGCGGCCTGAAGGCCAGCCTGGAAACGCGTGCGATCGACGGTCTGTATTTCGCCGGCCAGATCAACGGCACGACCGGATATGAGGAAGCCGCGGCGCAAGGCCTGATTGCCGGATTCAATGCCGCGCGCGCCTCACAGCAGCAACCGCCGTGGACGCCGCGCCGCGACGAAGCCTATATCGGTGTCCTGATCGACGATCTGATCACGAACGGGACCAGCGAGCCGTACCGGATGTTCACCTCGCGCGCCGAATACCGGCTGCACCTGCGCGAAGACAACGCCGACCTTCGGCTTACCGCGAAAGGATACGAACTCGGCAGTCTCGATGACGCGCGGTTCGCCGCGTTCTGCCGCAAGCGCGATGCGATCGAGCGCGAAACCCAGCGGCTCGGCGGAATCTGGGCGGCGCCTGGAAACGCGCTCGGCCGTGAACTCGAGGCCACGCTCGGCGTCGCCGTTTCGCGCGAATCCAACGTGCTCGACCTTCTGCGCCGCCCACAACTGGGCTACGCGCAACTGATGCAGGTGGCGACGCTGGGTCCCGGGGTCGACGATGCGCGCGTCGCCGAACAGGTCGAAATCGCGGTCAAGTATTCAGGCTACCTGACGCGCCAGAACGACGAGATCGAACGTCAGCGCCGGCATGAAGAAACCGCGATTCCATCCGACTTCGACTACGCCGGCCTGGCCGGTCTGTCCGCCGAGGTCGTGCAGAAATTGCAGCGCGCGCGGCCGCAAACGGTGGGCCAGGCACAGCGCATCTCCGGCATCACGCCGGCGGCGATCTCACTGCTGCTGGTGCACCTGAAACGCCACGCGCATCGTCGCGTGGCGTGAGGCATCCGCGCGCGCGTCCTCAGCGCTTGCTTTCTGAACGCGGATGATCGAAAGACACGGAACGCCGCGGATCGATCCGGCACGAAATGACACCGGCGTCCCGGCGCACTGCGCTGTGCACCAGGACGCGCGCTTTCTCACGCGATGAACTCGGTGTTGCCGCAGGTAGGGGCTACTTCTTCGGCACCTTGGTCTGCGCGGTCGCCAGCGCCTGGCGCGCATGCTCGTAGATCGCCTTCGCGTCGTCGGCCGACACTTCGCTGTTCTGGCCGCTGCCGCTGTGTTCCTTCAGGACCAGCTGGCCGTTGTCGTCCCAGCCCACGCGGGTCGTCGCGAACGGGTGATTCGAGCCCGCCGGCGCCTCTTCCTTGACCGCGACCCATGGCTTGTCGTTCTGGTAGGCCATCTTGTAGGTGATGCGGCCCTTGTCGCCGTCCAGATCGGTGATTTCGCGCACGACGCGCACTTTAGGTCCGGCATTCGTGCCCTGGACAAACGCGTCCCATGCGACCGAGGCGTTATCGTTCAACGCGCTGCCGTTGATCGACTTCATGCCGCCAATCTGGCCGAGCGTCTTCTTGAATTCCTCATACATCTTTTCCGACGGGGTCGGCTCCGGCGCCATCATCACTTCAACCGTGGACGGCGCGTTGTGCGTCAGCACCGGGTATTGCAGCACCGGAAGGTAACGGCGATCGCCGTCGGTGAGAATCGCCTCGACCGCATAGGTGCGCTTCGGGTCGACCTTGGTCGTGTCGATTACCAGATTGAACATGATCGGCGGCGCGTTGGCCGGGCTGACCGTCGTCTGCGCAAGCACCATGTCGGGTTGCGCAACGTCGGCAATCTTGAGCTCCAGCTTCGATTGCGCACTGAGCTCGCGTGGTTCGCGCAGCATGACGCGACCGCCGACGTGATCGGAAATCGGCTTTGCGGCCGGAGCCTGCGGCGGCGGAGCGGTTGAAGAATTGCAGCCCGCGAGCAACCCCAGAATACTTAGCGCGAACAAAGTCGACATGCGCATGGAAAATCTCCGAATTGAATATTTCGACGCAACCTTGCGGCAGCGACAGTTAACGGTTGGTGAGTTCGTATGCGGGCTATTGGCGCCATCCCCCGCCGCGCATCGCCGTTTATTCTAACGCCAGCGCGGGCCGCTGCATATACGATTAATTTCGTAGGTCTGTGGTGGCGAAGTCATGGAATCGATCGCGAGGTTAAGCTTTTGTTATGGCTGCGGTGAGTCCGGCCTTGCGCGTTCGGGAGCCGGAAGCAGCGAAATGTCGGCAACGTGCAGGAACATGCTGCGCAAGCGTCCGAGCAGCGCCAGGCGATTGCTGCGCTTGGCCGCATCATCGGCCATGACCATGACGCTGTCGAAGAACCGGTCGACAGGCGAGCGCAGCTGCGCGAGCCGGCGCAGGATGTCGAC
Organism: uncultured Gammaproteobacteria bacterium; assembly: GCA_963766595.1. Classification (GTDB taxonomy): domain Bacteria; phylum Pseudomonadota; class Gammaproteobacteria; order Xanthomonadales; family Rhodanobacteraceae; genus Rudaea. Next base: position 345,426 of record CAVYAZ010000016.1, on the reverse strand, counting down.
GTAGCGGCGCTCGGCGACCAGCGGTTCGACGTCAGCCGCCGCTGCGGCGACCGCCGCGTGCAAGTCAGCTTCCGCGCCGGGATCGAGTTGCGCCGCATCGACCTGGCCACCGATCACCCCGTCAGCCTGACGCAGGATGTTGCCGATACGCTTGTTGGCCGCGGCGAGCGCTTGTGCATCGGGCAGGCGCGAGAATTCTGCAACCGCGCGCAGACGACGATCGAAGTCGATCAGCGTTTCGACGTCGACGGCGCTCACGGCATCGAACTGCTCGCTGCCGAAGCCCTGGTCGGCGTAGTAGCCGCGCAGTCGTTCGAAAACGAATGTGCGCAGTTCGTCGGTCAGGGCCGACTTGTCCGGCGCCGACAAACCGGTCTGCTGCTGCGAGGCCGTATCCGACGTGCTCTTCGCTCCATCCTTGCCGGGTTTCGCGCCACCCTTCGGCTGCAGTTTCGGCAGCAGTTCAACGGCTTCACGCAGCAGGGCCTCGAGGTTCAGGTCGAGCTCGCCTTCGATCAGCGTGCGCCCGAGTCCGAGCGCGGCGCGGCGCAGTGCAAACGGATCCTTGTTGCCCGACGGCTTCATTCCGGCCGCGAAGATACCCGCAAGCGTGTCGACCCGTTCGGCAACCGCAAGCACCTGGGCGATTCTTCCCGCGGCGATGTCGTCACCGGCGAAGCGCGGCTTGTAGAACTCGTCGAGCGCCTGAGCGACATCGGCGTTTTCGCCGTTGGCGGTCGCGTAGTACCGGCCCATCACGCCTTGAAGTTCCGGAAATTCGCCGACCATGCGCGTCATCAGGTCGCACTTGCCGAGCGATGCCGCCCGCGTCGCGAGCGCGGCATCGACGCCGATGCCCGATTGTGTCAGGCGATTGGCGATCACGCGCGACAGATCGATGACACGCAGGCACTTGTCCCAGACGCTGCCGAGCTGCTGTTGATAGGTGACCGTCTTCAGCGCTTCCTGCAGCGCCGCGAGCGGCGTCTTCAGATCCTCGTCGTAGAAGAACTTCGCATCGGCGAAGCGCGGCCGGATCACACGCTCGTAGCCTTTGCGGATCTCCGCCGGGTCCTTTGAGTCGATGTTGGCGATGCCGATGAAATGCTCCGTCAGTTTGCCGGAGGTATCAAACACAGGCACGAATTTCTGGTTCGTCTCCATCGTCTGGATCAGCGCTTCCTGCGGCACGCGCAGGAACTCGCGATCAAACGTGCAGGCGATCGCGACCGGCCACTCGGTAAGGTTGGCGATCTCGCCCAGCAGTTCTTCGCGAAGACGCGGCTTGCCGCCAATTTCGCCGCCGACCCGGTCGACTTCCGCGCGCACGCGCGCGCGGCGTTCGCCCGGATCGGCTAGCACGCTGGCGGCGCGCATTGCATCGACGTAACCTTCCGCATTCGCGACATGCACTGGCTGCGGATGATGGAAGCGGTGGCCACGTGATTGGCGCCCGCTCCTGATACCGAAGATTTCAGCCTCGATAATCTGATCGCCGTGGAGGATCACGATCCAGTGCACCGGACGCACGAACGCGTAGTCGTGATTGCCCCAGCGCATCGGCTTCGGAATCGGCAAGCCTTTGAGCGCCTTCTCCAGCAGCGGTGGCAGCAATTCGGACAACGAACCGCCACCGACTTCCGCTTCGGCAACCAGCACGGCATTTGCCGCCCCGCTTTCCGGCTTGAACGCCTCGGCCGCTACGCCGAGCGCGCTCGCGCGCTTCTGCAGCGCCGCGGTCGGGCGCTGGTTTTCGTCCCAACCGATCTTGACCGGCATGGCCTTGAGGATGGTCCTCACCTTCGGCGCCGCCGCGCTGACATCGGCGAACCGCACCGCCAGCCGGCGTGGCGAGCAGAAGACCGTCCCGGCTCCGATCGGAAAACCGATTGCGGCGAATTCGCTCTGCAGGTTCTGCGCGAATGCGCCGGCCAGTTCGTCCAGCGCCTTCGGCGGCAACTCTTCGCAGCCGATTTCTATCAGCAGAGGTTTAGGATCGCTCATGTCGCGAATGCTTCCAAATTGCCGTCATTCCCGCGAAAGCGGGAATCCATTTTTGCCTGTCGAGCAAGATAAAGATGGATTCCCGCTTTCGCGGGAATGACGACATGGGTGGTTCGAGGCTGTAGCGTCAACTGTTTACCTTCAGGCCCGGGAATCCAAGCTTCTCGCGCCGCGCGTAATACGCTTCGGCAACGGCGCGCGCGATCGTGCGCACGCGCAGGATGTAGCGCTGGCGCTCGGTCACGCTGATCGCGCGGCGCGCGTCGAGCAGATTGAAACTGTGCGAGGCCTTGCAGACCTGGTCGTAGGCCGGCAGTGGCAGCCCGAGCTCGATGAGTTTTTTCGCCTCGCCTTCGCAGACGTCGAACCAGTGCAGCAGTTCGGTGACATTCGCGTGCTCGAAGTTGTACGCGCTCTGCTCGACTTCGTTCTGATGGAACACATCGCCATAGGTCACGGTGCCGTGCGGCGCCCGGGTCCATACCAGGTCGAACACATTGTCGACATTTTGCAAATACATCGTCAGGCGTTCGAGGCCGTAGGTGATCTCACCGGTCACCGGCTTGCATTCCAGGCCGCCAGCCTGCTGGAAGTAGGTGAACTGGGTGACTTCCATGCCGTTGAGCCAGACCTCCCAGCCCAGGCCCCAGGCGCCGAGCGTCGGCGATTCCCAGTTGTCCTCGACGAAGCGCAGGTCGTGCACGAGCGGATCGACGCCGAGCGCCTTGAGCGAGCCGATATACAAATCCAGAATGTCGTCGGGATTGGGTTTCAGCACGACCTGGTACTGGTAGTAATGCTGCAGGCGGTTCGGGTTTTCGCCGTAGCGGCCGTCGCCGGGACGCCGGCACGGCTGGACGTAGGCCGCGGCCCACGGCTCGGGACCGAGCGCGCGCAGGAATGTCGCCGGATGGAACGTGCCGGCGCCGACCTCGGTGTCGAGCGGCTGCACGAGCACGCACCCTTGTTCCGCCCAGTAGCGGTTCAGGGTCTGGATCACTTCCTGGAACGTCGGACCTGCCATCGGATTAAGGGTTCGCCGCGCAAAGCGCGTTAGTATAGCGGCAGTCATCGAATCCAAGGCGATGTGGCCTGTGGCATTCAAATTGGAAGTCGGATCGCGAAGAGATCGGCCGTCAAGACGACGCGCAGGAGCGCAAGTGTCTCGGAGGCCATGGATGGCCGGGAGAGACCAAGGCGCGAGGAGGAGGCATAGTGGTGCTATGGCGACGACGAGCAACGCAGTATTGGCGGTCGAGATCGAGCGAGCCGCTTTCAATTTGAATGCCGCAGGCCACTGACATGGCCACCGTTCCACAGGTTCCGCCTCTGGCCGGAGTCAAATTCGCCGGCACGTCCGGCGCTGCCGCCACGTTGACACTCGGTCTGCATCGCAAGCTCGATATCGAGTCGGTGCTGACCGCGCTGCAGACCGACGGCATGATCAGCGACGTCGACGCGGCGCGCGCGCGCGCCGACGCGCGCACGGCGCGGGTAAAACTCGACTTGCATCCGCTGGCGTTGATCGCGACCCTCAAGGCGAATAACCCGCACGACGGCAAGCCGCTGAGCCTCGAGGTCCTGACCCAATGGCTGGCCGACAAGGCCGGCCTGCCGTACCTGAAGATCGATCCGATGAAGATCGACGTCGCCGCCGTGACCCAGGTCATCTCGCACGCGTACGCGCAGCGCTATCGCATCCTGCCGGTCGCGGTCACGCCGCTGCAGGTCGTGTTTGCGACCTGCGAGCCGTTCGACGTGCGCTGGCTCGCCGACCTCGGTCATATCCTGCGCCGCGACCTCCAGCGCGTCGTCTGCAATCCGGTCGACCTGAATCGCTACCTGCTCGAGTTCTACGGCGTGCAACGTTCGATCCAGAAGGCCAAGGACGCCAAGCTCGATACCGGCGATGGCCGCGGCATCCTGAACTTCGAACAGCTGCTCGAACTCGGCAAGTCCGGCGACATCGGCGCCGACGACCGCCATGTCGTGCACATCGTCGACTGGCTGCTGCAGTACGCATTCGAGCAGCGCGCCTCGGACATCCACCTCGAGCCGCGCCGCGATACCAGCCCGATCCGCTTCCGCATCGACGGCATCATGCACAAGGTGTCCGAGTTGCCGACGCCGGTCATGATGGCGGTGACCGCGCGCGTGAAGATTCTCGGCCGCATGGACCTGGCGGAAAAACGCCGGCCGCAGGACGGCCGTATCAAGACGCGTTCGAGCGAAGGCCGCGAGGTCGAGCTGCGCCTGTCGACGATGCCGACCGCGTTCGGCGAAAAAGTCGTGCTGCGCATCTTCGACCCGGATATCGTCGTCAAGGAATTCCGTCAGCTCGGTTTCTCGAGCGAGGAAGAAACGATCTGGCGCTCGCTGGTCGAGCGTCCGCACGGCATCGTGCTGGTCACCGGCCCGACCGGCTCGGGCAAGACGACGACCCTGTACTCGACGCTCAAGCATCTGGCGACGCCGGACATCAACGTGTGCACGGTCGAGGACCCGATCGAAATGGTCTCGCCCGAGCTGAATCAGATGCAGGTGCAGCCGGCCATCGACCTGGACTTCGCGACCGGCGTGCGCACGCTGCTGCGCCAGGATCCCGACATCATCATGATCGGCGAGATCCGCGACCTGCAGACCGCGCAGATGGCGATCCAGGCATCGCTGACCGGGCATCTGGTGCTGTCGACCTTGCACACGAACGATGCGCCGTCGGCCATCACGCGCCTGCTCGATCTCGGCGCGCCGCATTACCTGATCCAATCGACGTTGTCCGGCGTCGTAGCGCAACGCCTGATCCGCACGCTGTGCCCGCACTGCAAGGTAGAAGCGCCGCTCGACGTGCGCGCCTGGGTCGCGCTGGCGCATCACTGGGACTTGCCGCCGCCGGGGCGGGTTTACGCGCCGAAGGGCTGCCTGGAATGCCGCAACACCGGATTTCTCGGCCGCACCGGCATCTACGAGATGATGCGCATATCGCCGCACCTGCGCCATCTGATCCAGCCGTCCGTCGACATGGAAAAGCTCGGCCAGGCAGCGCTGAGCGAGGGCATGCGGCCATTGCGCATCTCCGCCGCCGCGCAGGTTGCGCGCGGCATCACGACGATTGCCGAAGTGGTTGGGGTGTTGCCGCCGCTGGACGAGTAAGAGCGCGTAGGGTGGGCCTTGGCCCACCGCTCTGCACATCCCCCTCAAAACAAAACGGTGGGCCAAGGCCCACCCTACTTCTAACTGCTCACGAGCGAGCGCAGCGAGCGGCCTAACGAGGCCGCGCAGCGGCCGACCTCACGCTTCACGCTTTTCCACACCTATACAAAGCAAAAACGGCCCATCGGGCCGTTTCGCTGGATCCGCAACTCGCAGGCTGCGGAGTGTTCGATAGTGTTCGTGCCAATTTACTTCTTGGCTTTGCGCGGACCGGCCTTGGCCGAGCTCAGATAGTTGTTGATTGCTTCGTTCGTGACGTCGTACAGCGGGCGACCGGCAACCGCGGCTGCAGCCTTCAGGCTATCGCGCATTTTCTTGGAAACGCGCAGGCTGGCGTCGCGGGTGTCTTCATTCTTGGCCATGGGGGGTGACTCCTCGGGGTTGAGTGGACTGCTCGGGGTTCAGTGGATTAGTGGAATACTGCGGATATTGCAATTGGCATTTTATGCCTTTTGCGCAAAAACACAAACCCGCTGAAAGCGCTTCACTGCGCTGCAGCAACGCGGTTATGCGCGACGGCCATCCGCTGCATCGCCGCCTGCCGGATGGACGAGAACGCGTGTCGCGATCACGCCCAGTTCGTACAGCAGGCACATCGGAATGGCGAGCATGATCATCGAGACGACATCCGGCGGCGCCAGGATCGCGGCAACGACGAACACGCCGAAGATCACGTACGGGCGGTTGTTCGACAGCTGCGCCGGCGTTACCCAGCCGAGCAGCGCGATGATCACGACGGCGACCGGAATCTCGAAGCACAGGCCGAAGGCGAGAAACAGCGTGAGCACGAAATCCAGATAGCGGCCGATGTCGGTCATCATCGATACGCCCTGCGGCGTGATGCCGAGCAGGAACGCGAATACGTTCGGCAGCACCAGGTAGTAGGCGAACGCGCAGCCGATATAGAACAGCGCCACGCTCGACACGAGCAACGGCATTGCCAGGCGCTTCTCGTGCCGGTACAGGCCCGGCGCGACGAAACGCCAGGCCTGGAACAGGACGACCGGCATCGCCAGGAACAAGGCGACGAAGAAGGCCAGGCGCAGCGGCGTGAAGAATGGCGAGGCGACCTCGATCGCGACCATTTTCGCGTCGGCCGGAAGGCGGTCGATGAGCGGCTCGGCGACGAAGTGGTAGAGCCGGTTCGCGAATGGCAGCAAAGCCAGGAGCACGACGAGGACAGCAGCGACCGCCTTGAGCAGGCGTTCGCGCAGTTCGATCAGATGCGAAAGGAAGGTCTGTTCGGTACCTTCGTCCCGGTCATCGCCGCCTTCAGTTTCGCTCATGGCTCACATCGTTGCCGGGCGTCGCTGCCGGCTCGGCGGGAGCCGTTGCAGGTTGCGACTCGATGCGGGGCAGCGGCGCAGTTGCCCGGCGCAGGTCCGCCGTCGGATCGGCCGCCGCGGCGGTCTCGCGCATCGTGCGCTTGAGATCTTCGGCCGCCAGTTCGCGCTCGATGTCCGAGCGCACGCTTTGCCAGCTGTTGCGCGCCTTGCGCAACAGCGCGCCGGCGGTTCGTGCGACGCGCGGCAGCCGTTCCGGGCCGAGCACGAGCAGGCCGACCACGGCGATCAGGCCGATCTCACCCATTCCTATATCGAACATGGCGAACGACTACGGCGTGTTTTCGCGCTTGCTTTCGCTGCCGGCCGCGGCGGAAGGCGCATCCGGGTCCGCCTTCAGTTGCGACTGCGCGGAGTGGTCGTCGTCCTGCAGACCTTTGCGGAAACTCTTGATCGCCGAAGCGACGTCGCCGCCGATATTGCCGAGCTTCTTCGTGCCGAACAGCAGCACGGCGATCAACAGGACGATCAGCCAATGACCTATGCCCCAAGTACCCATATTCCTGCTCCAGATTTGATGCGTTTACGCCGCCCGGCAACGTGAGCGATGCCAATGGCGATGACTCAATGCGCAGTGTACTCCTCCAACCGGTCGCGGAAGTCGACGACGGCGTTGGGCACGTTCGCGACTCCGCCGGCGAAGATCCGGCGTGGCGTCACGCCTTCGCCATAGACCGCCAGGTTGGCGTCGTTGTCGATCGAGATGACCGAGCCGTCGAGCGCGGCTCCGGCAAACAGTCCGCGCGTGCGCGAGTAGGAATAAATTTCCGCGCGCAGCTGCGCGTCGGTCTCTGCGGTCGCGGTCCTGCCGACCGGGCCCGCCGCCGCGGAAGCGTCGGCGCCGAGCGTGAACTTGCCATGCACGATCGAATCGATGCCGCGTTCGGTTCGGAACACCAGGATCACGTCGGTCGACGACACGCCGGCCTGGAAGCCGATGCTGCCGCCGGTCATGCTGATGTAGCTCGGATTGCTCCACGTGCCGTCGGCGCCCTTCACCGAGATCAGGCCCACGCCGTGGCGGCCGCCGATCACGAAGCCGGCCTTGATCACGTCCGGAATCACGGCGATCGCATGCGCGCTCTTCATCAGGTCGCTCGGAACGCGCTTGTCCGGCGCCATCATGACTTCCTTGAGCACGCGCACGGCGTTCTCTGCGCGCGTGACCTCTTCTTCACCGGCGCGTGCCGGCTGCGACAGCGCCGACAGTGAGGCAAGGGTGATCAGCGCAAGCAATGCGGAAGTCCATCGTTTCACGGGGTGATCCTCTGTGGCCAAACCGCAAGGTAACGCACTGCGGCGGCGCTACGGTTACGAAGAAGTTAAGGGGCTTGCTTCGCCTGACGGCGTCGACGCCACGAGGTTCCCGCGCCGAGCAGGACCAGCAGAATCAGTGCAGACAGACTCAACGGCGATGTCGCTGGCGTCGGATCGACGATGGCGGCAGTCTTTGCGACGTTGCACGGCGATGTGATCGCCAGGCCCTTGATGCCGACATACGGCAACTGCGTTGCCGTGGACGGATACTTCAGTCCGCTCGGAGTCGTTATGTCGCCGACGCGTGGCAAGCGTGCCCTTCGAGCTGATCGTCGCCAGCGTGCTCCATTGCGGTGTCTGCGTCGGTGGCAGCGGCGGTACGTTGTCGAGAACCGACCACAGCTTCCCGGTGCGCATCGAAACCAGGACTCGCCGTCGTGATCGGATTCAGGCCCTGGCCATACGGACCGACGCTGGTGGCTTGTCCGGTGCTCAGGTCGATCGAATAGAGATTCGGATCGCCCTGGCTGCCGGCGCCGAATACCTGATTGCCGCGCGCGGCCAGACCCGTGATCGTCGCGCCGAGATTGCCGATCTTCGTCGTTGCTCCGGTGCCGGGATCGACCTGCCAGAAACTTCCGGTGAAACCCGACGACAGCCACAGCCGCCCATCGCAGGTGAACGTCATGCCGAGGTCCAGCACATCGAACGTTCCCTGTCCGCTGTCGCCGAGTCCCGCGCCGCCGCCGAGCGGTCCGATGACACTCGCCAATCCGGTTGCCGGATCGATCGTCATCAGTGCCTTGAGCAGCGTGTCAGAAACTGCGTAGAGTCTTCCGTTCGGGCCAAACGTCAGGCCCTCGACGTTGGCGATCGACGCACCGCTCCACGTTCCGGCGGCGCCGACCGGCGTCGCGGTGTGTGTGCTCAAATCGATGCGGTAAAGCGTATCGAACGCTTCACCATAGGCGACGGTTCCGGCATTCGCGTGAATACCAGAAACGGCCAACACTAGCGTCGCGATGAATGCGCGCAGGGGCATGCGGACTTCTCTTTGTTGTTCTAATAGTTATGGTAATCGTCTGCCGCGCCCGACGAATCGGACGCAGTGTTTTGAGTCTAACATCTTGTTCACACGAAACAAAGTGGGCGCTACAGAGAGTGTTAGAATGCGTCCGCAGACAACTGCGAAACCCAAGGGGTTAGGGTTGGAGTCTGCGCTGCACCCAACCGGCTGTGGCCTGCCGCGGCATCGATCCGGAGTCGACGAACGATGACAAGCCCAGGTCCCGCGTCAGCGGACAGGCCGATCGAGCGCGCCGCGGTCCTGCTCGTCAATCTCGGAACGCCCGATGCACCGACGCCGAGCGCCGTGCGGCGCTACCTTGCGCAATTCCTCAGCGATCGGCGCGTCATCGATACGCCGCGCTGGCTGTGGTGGCCGATATTGTATGGCGTGATCCTGCGGCTGCGGCCGCGGCGTTCGGCGCGTGCCTACGCAAGCATCTGGACCGAACAAGGTTCGCCTCTGCTGGTGTTCAGCCGCGCGCTCGCCGATGCGCTCGATCTGCGCTTGCGCGAAGCGACCGCAGATGGCGCGCGAGTCGCACTGGCGATGTGCTACGGCCGTCCGGCTATCGCGGAGACGGTCGCATCGCCTGTTCGAGTCCGGCGTGCGCCGCCTGCTCGTGTTGCCGATCTATCCGCAGTATTCGGCGACGTCGACCGGCGCCGTGTTCGATGCGGTGACTTCCGCGCTGCAGCGCATGCGCTGGCCGCCCGAGCTGCGCTTCGTCAACGATTACCACGCCGATCCGGAGTATATTTCTGTACTTGCGGACAATGTGCAGAAGTACTGGCGCGAGCACGGGCGCGCACAGCACCTGCTGCTCTCGTTCCATGGCATTCCCCAGCGTTACGTTCGCCTGGGCGATCCCTACTTCGACCAGTGCATGGTCACGGCCCAGCGATTGCGCGAGAAGCTGGACATCGGCGCGGAACGGTGCAGCGTCGTGTTCCAGTCGCGCGTCGGCCGCGAGCCGTGGCTCATGCCGTACACCGACGAAACGCTCAGGCAGCTGCCGAAGCAGGGTGTGCGCCACGTCCAGGTGCTTTGCCCGGGCTTTGCCGTCGACTGCCTGGAGACGCTCGAGGAGATCGCCGAAACCAACCGGCACCTGTTCCTGGCCAGCGGCGGCGAACGCATGGACTATATTCCCGCGCCGAATGCCGACGCGGCCCACGTCGAAATGCTGCTGGGCCTCGTCCGCCGGCACGCGGGCGGCTGGGCGCAGTTCGAGTCGTCTGGCACCGGGAGCGCCGGCACATGACCGCCGTCCGGGAACTCTCGCTCGAACTGCCGCACCTGCAGCTGGCCGCCCAGGCCTGGGGTGATCCGCAGCTGCCGCGCCTGCTCGCGCTGCACGGCTGGCTCGACAACGCCGCGTCGTTCGACCGCCTGGCGCCGCTACTTTGTGAACATTTCCATATTGTCGCACTCGACCTGCCCGGCCACGGCCGGTCCGGCCACCGGCCGCCGGGAACCTGGTATCACTACGTCGACTATCTCGGCGACGCGCTCGCCGCCGCCGATGCGCTCGGCTGGACCCAGTTCGGCCTGCTCGGCCATTCGCTCGGCGGCGCGGTCGCCAGCATGCTGGCCGCGGCCTCTCCGCAACGCATCGAACGGCTGTTCCTGATCGAAGCGCTGGGTCCGCTGACCGCAGAAGTCGACCAGACACTGACCCTTCTGCAGCGCGCGATCAGTCAGCGCCATGGCTTGCCGGCAAAGGCGTTGCGCGTGTTTGCCAGCGCGGCCGAAGCGGCACAGACGCGCGCGAAGGCCGGCGACCTGTCGCTCGAAGCGGCGCAGATCATGGTCGCGCGTGGCATCAAGCCGGCAAGTGGAGGTTTCGTCTGGTCGTCGGATCCGCGACTGACACTGACCTCGCCGCAGCGCTACATCGAGGCCCAGGTCCTCGCGGTCCTCGACGAACTTCGTGTGCCGACGCAGCTGATCCTGGCGCAGCCGGCGCCGTCATTCCTGCCGGAGACCCTGATCAACCCGCGCATCGCGCGCGTGCGCGACATCGAGGTCGTGCGCATGGCCGGACATCATCATCTGCATCTGGATGATCCGCAGCCGGTTGCTGCGGCAATGCTGGCGTACTACGCCAGGCGTTGAAGGACTCGTCTATTCCGGGCCGGCCCACGGTTCGATCAGGCGCGCGAGTTCTGCCTTGAGCGCGTGGCCGCGCGTCTTGAGCCAGTCGCGCTGATCGCGCCACTCCGGGTAGAGGGAGCCGACCAGGCCCCAGAAGCGCGGCGAATGATCGCGGAACCGCAAATGACACAGTTCGTGCACGACGACGTACTTCAGCGCCTCGAGTGGCGCCAGGGCGAGCGCGAGATCCAGCGTGATGCGATCGCGCGAATCCAGGCTGCCCCACAGGCTCTTGAGCGGCTTGACGCGCACGCCGGTCGGCGCGGCGCCGAGTTCGTCGATGTAGCGCGTCAGGTAGCGCGACGTATCGCGGCGAATCTGCGCGTGCAGATACGATTGCATCAGCGAGCGGGCGGCACCGAGCGCACGTTTGTTATGCGGCTTGGGCACGGTCAGGATCAGACGCTCGCCTTCGAGTTCGACGCGCGGCCAGGCGCCGTCGCGCCAGACCAGCCGCGTGGTTTCGCCGCGCAACGGAATCAGCGTCGGCACGCCGGCGCGCAACGACGGCGGCCCGGCCTGGTCGAGTTGCAGTTCGTCGAGTTTTCGTTCCAGCCAGTTCGCATGTTTGCGCAGGAACGCGAACACCTGCGCCGGATGCGTGCCTTCCGGATACGAAACGCGCGCGCCACCGGAAGTCACCGTCAGGCGCAACCGTCGCGCGCGCGGATGAGCGCGCCGCCACACCTTGATCGTGTCGCCGGTTTCGGTTTCGAGTTCCAGGTAGTTGTTGGTGTCCGATGTCGCCATGAGTATGTGTTTCCGGCGCCCAGCTTCATGGATCAACCGCGATCATCATCCGCGATCCATGGGCCGGGGTAAACCGAACCATTCTTCGAGTCGCTGGAACAGCTGATCCAGCTCCAGGGTCATCAACGCAAAACATGCATCCAGCTCGGCAGCTGCCGACTCGCGGTCGACGTCGCCGAGTTCGTTCTGGACCAGATCGAGGAAGCGCAACTTGCGCACCACGAGCTCTTCGTCCAGCGTGAAGCTCAAGCGTTCGTTGAACACCAGACCCAGCTGCGAGACCTGCTTTCCCGACTTTAGATGCTCGCGAATCTCGTCGGTTTCAAGGTCCTGCCGACGGCAGCGGACGATGGCGCCGGATTCTGCCGAATCGCGCAATTCGCATTCGTCGCCCAGTGCCAGTCCAGCGGGCAGCTTGCCACGTGCCAGCCAATCCGTCATCAAGGCTTTTGGCGATTCCTCGGCAGCCAGCGGCGCCGCTGGAAAGCTGCCTAGCGCCTCGCGCAACAGGCTCACGCCGCCTTCGGCCGCCTTGCGGCTCGAAGTGTCGATGGCCATCCAGCCATTTTCCGTGTCGAGATAAGCATTTAGCTTGGACAGTCGAACGAACGCCCGCGGCAACAGGTCGGTCAGAACCTCGTCCTTGAGCCGTTTGCGCTCCTTCGAGCGCACCGGCCTGCCTTCTTTTTCGGCGATCTTCTGCAAACGCGCACGTAATTCCTCATTTATGACCGAAGATGGCAGCAATTTATCTTCGCGCGCCGCCGTCAGCAGCCGAAAATGCCCGACTTCGTGCAACATCATTTCTTCGTCTCGCCCGTACGGCGAGATAAACCCCTGGGTTGCCAATTCGATCGGACCACACGGGCGCAGGCGATGGTTGTCGAGCCTGGCTTCAAGCGACTTCAGCGACTTGGCGGACGATTTTGAGAAACGAAACAGGGTCAGGTTGCGAAACCACATAAGCAGCGACAGGCCTCAAAGACGAAAAGAATGAACCGGCAAGCGCGCCGGGCAGGAGCCCAAGTGCCCCGTAGGCCATGGATGGCCGAGAGCGGCACGGGTAGGGATTGGATCAAGCTGTGGTCGCACTCAGTGCGACGTATCGACCGCGGATTCGGCGCCCGGGCCGAGCAGCCAATCGGCGGGTGTCGGCGCAGCACCGGTCGACCGGCTTCCGAGCGCGATGAAGTCGAACAGTTCGCGATCTGCCAACTGCGAAGGCGCGACGGTCGTGAGCGCGCGAAACACGTTTTCGACGCGGCCGGGAAACTTGCGCTCCCAATCCTGCAGCATCTGCTTGACTGCCTTTCGCTGCAGGGTTTCCTGCGAGCCGCACAGGTTGCACGGCATGACCGGGAATGCGCGCAACGCGGCGTATTCGGCGATATCGCTTTCCCTGCAGTAGGCGAGCGGACGAATCACGACGTGCTTGCCGTCGTCCGACTGGAGCTTCGGCGGCATCGCCTTCAGCGTCGAATGATGGAACATGTTGAGAAACAATGTCTCGACGATGTCGTCGCGATGGTGGCCGAGCGCCAGCCGGGTGAATCCCGCGCGCTCCGCGTGCGCATACAGCGCGCCGCGGCGAAGGCGCGAGCACAGGCCGCACATCGTCTTGCCTTCCGGCACGACGCGCTTGACGACGCTGTAGGTGTCCTGCTCGATGATCTGGAACGGCATGCCGGTCGAGCGCAGGTACTCAGGCAGTATCGTTGCGTCGTAGTCCGGCTGCTTCTGGTCGAGGTGCACCGCGACCAATTCGAAGCGCACCGGCGCCTTGGCCTGCAGCTGGCGCAGGATGTCGAGCAGTGTGTACGAATCCTTGCCGCCGGAAAGGCAGACCATGATGCGATCGCCGTCCTCGATCATGTTGTAGTCGGCAATCGCCTGGCCGACCTGGCGGCGCAGGCGCTTGGCCAGCTTGTTGGCATCGGTGGAATGTGCGGCTAGGGCGTTCATGCTGGAATTCGGGTCGAGCAACGGTGATATTGTAGCGGCTGCGCGCGAATCGCTCGACGAGCAAATCGCGCCTGATCGTTTCACCGTGTGCCGGCCGCCCCTCAGGTTCGCGAGTCGATGGAAGATCTGGCAGAAATCTCGCGTCAGCTGATCGAACTGCGCATCGAACACCGCGACCTCGATGTCGTCATCGCACGCCTGGTCGCCGATCCGAGCAGCGACGAGTTGCAGCTGCGCCGCCTGAAGAAGCGCAAGCTGCGCCTCAAGGACATGATCTCGTATCTGGAAAACAAGCTGATTCCGGATTTGGATGCGTAACGCGCGCAGGGTGAAAGCGCCCAGACCTGCCCTAACTTGCGCGAATACCCAAACCTGCCGTCATTCCCGCGGAAGGGGGAATCCATGTTGCTCTTGATCGGAAGATGCAGATCAAGATGGATTCCCGCTTTCGCGGGAATGACGTCGACGGGGGCTTGTCGAGGCGCCTGTTCTTACTCTTCTTCGCTGCCTTCTGCAGGCGAATCCGCCGGTGCGGGTTCCGCCGGCGCAATTGCCTCGCGCCGCTCCGGCGTCAGCTTGAGGATGCCGTGGCGGATTTCGCGGCTCAGGATCACCTTCGCGTCGCGCGCGACGGCTTCGAGTTCGCTGTCGAAATCGAGTTTGCCGGCTTCGTCGGTCCAGACCACGCGGCGCTCGCGCAGCTTCTGGATGAAGCCGCGGAACAGCGATTTGTCGAAGAACTCCGGCGCGTTGAGTTCCTGCAGAAGGCTCAGGCGCTGTGCGGTCAGCGAGCACAGATTCTCGAGCTCCGCCGCCGATAACGTATGCGGCCCGTTGCGCACGATCGCGGCAATCGCGATGTAGTAGCGCTCGAACGCCTGCAGCAGGTTCTGCGCGATCGCGCGCAGCTGAAATGCGCCATCGCCCTGGCCCGGACCGCGGCTGAGGATGCGCCCGTCGGAATCCGAATCGAGCACGCCGCGCGCGATCAGGAATTCGATCGTGGCATTGATGCGCTCGGTGAACTGCGCCTCGTTCCACGGCAGGAACAATTCGGACTGGATGAACGGATAGACCAGCCGGCCCAGGCGCAGCACGGTCGCGCGCGCCATGCGCCGGTTGTTGAGGAAGCAGCAGGCGATCCATGCCGGCGTCGCGACCAGGTGCAGAACGTTGTTGCGGAAGTACGAAAGCAGGATCGCGTTCTTGCCTTCGCTGACCAGCACGTCGCCGAGCGGGTGGGCGATCCGATGCACGAATTGCATCTGTTCGCCATAGGCGACGATCTTCTTGGCATCGAGCGGCGTGACCGTGATGCGGTCTGAATACGGCAGTTCGGTCAGCAGTGCGCGGCAAAGGTCGATCTGCGCGATGAGGTCGGATTCGGCCATCGCGTGCTTCGGCGCCGACAGCAGCGCCAGCGCCAGCAGGTTGATCGGATTGACGTCGGCCGCGCGGTTGATGTTGACCTGGATGCGCTCGGCCAGCGCATCGATGGCCGGGTTGAACCACTCGGGTTTGTCATCCTCGCGCCGGATCGCTTCCTGCCAGTTCGGCTCGACTTCGGTCAGCAGATCGGTCAGCAGGATCGGTTCGGCGAAATTCACCGCGACCTTGCCATAGCGGTTGCGCAGGATGTTGAACGAGCGCAGGAGGCCGAGCAGCGATTCCTTTTGCTTGGCCTGACCCGACAGCTCGCCAATATAGGATGCGCCCTCGATCAGCTTTTCGTAGCCGATGTAGACCGGCTGGAACACGACCGGGCGGCGCGACTCGCGCACGAAGCTCTTGAGCGTCATCGCCAGCATGCCGCCGCGCGGCGCGAGCAGGCGGCCGGTGCGCGAACGCCCGCCTTCGATGAAGTATTCCAGCGCGATCCCGTGCGCGAACAACTGGCGCACGTATTCGGTGAACACGGCCGAGTAGAGCGCGTTGCCCTTGAAGCTGCGGCGCATGAAAAAGGCGCCGCCGCGGCGCAGGATCGGCCCGATGATCGGCAGGTTCAGATTCACGCCGGCGGCGATGTGCGGCACGACCAGGCCGTTGCGATACAGCAGGTACGACAACAGCAGGTAGTCGATGTGGCTGCGGTGACACGGCACGTAGACGATTTCGTGGCCGGGCGCGATCGCGCGCAGCTTGTCGAAATGGTGCATCTGCACGCCGTCGTAGATCTTGTTCCAGAATCCGGTCAGCAGGAACGAGATCGAACGAACGACCGTGTGCGACAGGTCGGCGGCGATCTCCCAGGCGAACTTCTGCGCGCGCGCGCGCGCCTGATCCGGCGTGATGTTTTCCTTGCTCGCGCTGGCGGCGATCGCATTTTGCACCGGTTCGGCGTCGAGCACGGTGTTGATCAGCGTGCGCCGGTGGGAAAGGTCCGGGCCAATGACCGCGGCGCGGACGCGGCGGAAGTGCACGCGCAGCACGCGCGACAGCTTGCGCAGCGCATTCGGCGCATCTTGCGCGTCGCTGAGAAACTTGCGCAGCGATACCGGCGCGGCAAACTGGATGATCGTGCCGCGGCCGTTCAACAGGATCGAAAGCAGGCGGCGGAAGCGGCCGACGACGACCCAGTTTTCCGAGAACAGCACGCGGAACCAGCCGGTCTGCCGATCCGGCGCGCGTCCCACGAGGATCGACACCGGAATCAGCTGGACGTCGAGATCCGGATTGGCGCGCACGGCCTCGAGCAGCAGCGCCAGCGTTTCCGAATGGGTGCGCGAGCGCGGCTTGCGAAACATCCAGCCATCGCGCCGCGACAGGGCAAACATCGCACGCTGCTTGTTCAATCCGCCGAAGGTGAACGGGCGCAGCGGCTCGGGCAATCCGGCCTCGCGGCAGGCCTGCTCGAGAATCAGCGTGTCCGACAGCCCGTAGCGCTCGGTGACGTAGCAAACCGGCAGCGCCGGATCGTACTGCGTGCGCGGTTCGGCTGGCTCGCGGCGGATGCGGATCCACGGCTCGATGAGAAACCCGAGCGCGCGCAGCCACAGCGGCGCGAGAGTCGGCGCCGGATTGGTCGGCGCGGGACTTGTGGGAGCGGGTTGCAGAGGCTGATCCATGACGCGATTGTACGGTAGGCGCGTATGGGGCTCCGGTCGAGGGCCGGAGCGTTCGGGAGTCGGAACCGCCGCCCGTCAGGCGGCAGTTCGCCGTTCGTTAAAGCGCGACTACTTCGCGGCCGCCGGATCGCTGCCGGCCGGCGTGGCAGCCTTCGCCATTTCCTGTTCCTTCTCCTGCGCCTTGGCCCACTGCGCGATCGCTTGTTTGCTGTACCACTTGCCGTCGACCTTCACGAGGTCGCTTTCGGTCGTGAACGGCTGGTCGAACGCCGTATAAGTCACCTTGATCTTCGCCGCGTCGCCGGTCGCCGAAACGGTTTCGACCTTGACCGAATCCAGCGCCTTGTCCATCGACAACCCGTACAGCGCGAATACCTGCTTCAAGCCGCCGAGCACGATGCCGGCCTTCTGCATGGCCTGGTCGTAGCTCAGTGCCCGCGCCTCGTCCACGGTCTTGAGATTCAGATCGCGCGCGCTCTTGCAGATCACGCCAATGGCCTGCTTTGCCAGCGCGGCATCGGTGAACTTCGCGGTCTGCGCCCATTTCGCGGTGGCGTCGATCAGCGCTGTCGTCTGCTGCTTCTGCTGGTCGTTCAGATCCTTGCTTTGCTGGATCGCGCTCTGGATGAAGCCCTGACCCATGGCAATCATCATCGGCATCTGTTGCGCGCTCTGCTGTTCGAACTGCTTGAGCTCCGGTTCGAGTTCGGCATAAAGCTTGTCCTCGGCGCCCGGCGCGGTCAGCTTGCTCATCTGTTCGGCGAACTTGCGGCGATCCTCTTCGCTGACCGGATCCTTGTTGACCTCCTTGGTCCAGTCGGCCTTCATCTTGGTCACTTCGGCCGCCGGCAGCGCATTTTCGAGCAGGCCGGCGACGTTGTTCGCGCGCAAGGCCTTTACCGATGCGAGTACCGCGGCATCCGGTGCAGCGGCGACCGGCGCCGGCGCGGGGGCCGCTGCGGGCGCGGCGGCAGTCGGCGCGGCAGCCTGCTGATTGCAGCCAACGACAGCGGCAGCCAGCGCGACGACGAACGCAAAACGGGTAGGCAGGCTATGCATGAGGATTCCGGGCAGTGGATAAGCGGCGGGGAAGTCACTCTAGTGACGGGCCGCGGGGTTGGCAAGATTCGCAGCCGCGTGAGCAAATCCCGCGGGCAAAAAAACGGACGGCTCGCGGCCGTCCGGCAGAGTTCCAGCTATCGCTGGAGGGGATCTTTCTTCTTCGTTTGGTTGCTGTGTACTCGGGGCAATCTTTGTACTGGAAATCTGTGAAAACAGTATAGTTACATCCTGTAGTTAATGCAATAGCTACGATAAAACCGTAAACTATTGATTATAAGTAGTTTTATCGATTAGTCCGCCAGCAGATGCGCGAGCCGCGCGATATGCGAGGACGCGAGCTCGTGTTTTGCCTCCGCGTCCTGTTCGGCATCGCGCCCGTCCCAGTGCAGGTCGGACTGCGGCAATTCGGCGAGGAATCGGCTGGGTTCGTTGGACTGGATTTCGCCGTAACGGCGCGAGCGCGCGGCGTAGCTCAGGCACAGGCGCTCCTTGGCGCGTGTGATGCCGACGTAAAGCAGCCGGCGTTCTTCCTCGATCGTGCCTTCCTCGATCGACGAGGCGTGCGGCAGCGTGCCGTCCTCGATGCCGCTCAGATAGACGAAGCGAAACTCCAGGCCCTTGGCCGAATGCAGCGTCATCAGACGCACGGCATCGCCGCCGTCGTCGCGATCGCTGTGCGTCAGCAGCGCGAGCTGCGCGGCCAGGTCGCCGACGCCGGAAGCGGTCTTCTGCATCGCGCGAAACCAGCCGACCAGTTCGTCGAGATTCTCCTGGCGGCGCTGGCGCGTCGAGGAATCCTTGACGTGTGCCTGCAGATGGTCGAGGTAGCGCGTGCGCGCGATCAACTCGCCGACCAGATCGGCGGCCGAGGATTGCCGGCCGCTGGCCGCGAGCTGGCCGATCAGGCTGGTGAATCCTGCCAGCGCGGCCGCCGAGCGCGGCGCCAGTTGCGTCAGCACCGTGTCGTTGTGGGCGGCGCGCAGCAAACCGCAGTGGCGCGCCTGCGCGAGTTCGCCGAGCTTCTCCAGGGTCGTGGCACCGATATCGCGCGGCGGCACATTGGCGATGCGCAGGAACGCTGCGTCATCGTCGGGATTCACGATCAGGCGCAGGTAGGCGAGCAGATCCTTGACCTCGGCGCGTTCGAGGAACGCCGTGCCGCCGGTCAGGTGATACGGCACGCGCGCCAGGCGCAGCGCCTTCTCCAGCGGACGCGACTGGTGGTTGCCGCGATACAACACCGCGAACTCGTTCCAACGCGCGCCGTGCTTCTGCGCCAGGTGGCCTATATCGGCGGCGATGCGCTCGGCTTCGTGCTCGTCGTCGCGGCAGACCAGTACACGCACGGGCGCGCCTTCGCCCTGCTCGCTCCACAGGTTCTTCGCGTACTTGTGCGGGTTGTGCTGGATCAGGGCATTCGCCGTGCGCAGGACGCGGTTCGGACAACGATAATTCTGTTCGAGCTTGATGACCTTCAGCTGCGGATAGTCGACCGCGAGTTCGTCCAGGTTGCCCGGGTTCGCGCCGCGCCAGGCGTAGATCGACTGGTCGTCGTCGCC
The DNA here is from genome assembly GCA_963766595.1 of uncultured Gammaproteobacteria bacterium. GTDB lineage: Bacteria > Pseudomonadota > Gammaproteobacteria > Xanthomonadales > Rhodanobacteraceae > Rudaea. The sequence goes on along the minus strand of CAVYAZ010000016.1, from coordinate 325,991 downwards.
GACGACGGTCAACGCGCCGCGCGCTCCGGTCAGCAGCTTCAGCCAGCGGTATTGGGCGTCGTTCGTGTCCTGGTATTCGTCGACCAGCAGGTAGCGTATGCGTTCGCGCCAGGTGTCGCGCGTTTCCGCATCGCGCTCGAGCAAGGCCAGCGGCAGGCGGATCAGGTCGTCGAAATCTACGGCATTGAACGCTTTCAGGCGCGACTGGTAACTCGCATACAAATCCGCCGCCTCGCGCTCGCGCGCGCTACGCGCCGCCGCGCCAGCCTGGTCCGGATCCAGGCCGGCGTTCTTGGCCTGCGACAGCAGGTTGCGCAGGGCGAAGAGCACGTCGGCCTTGGCCGCCTTCGGCGCCAGGTCCTTGACGATCGCCGCGCTGTCGTCCGCATCGAACACGGAAAAGCCGCGCTTGAGCCCGAGCTTGGCATGTTCGATCTGCAGGAAGCGCAGGCCGAGCGCATGGAACGTGCAGACGTTGAGCTCGTCGGCAGCTTCGCCCTTGAGCAGGCGCGCGGCGCGCTCGCGCATCTCGCGCGCCGCCTTGTTCGTGAACGTGATCGCGGCGACCTTGCCCGGCGTCAGGTTCTTGCGCCGGACCAGATAGGCGATCTTCTCGGCGATCACGCGCGTCTTGCCTGAGCCGGCGCCGGCGAGCACGAGCAGTGGGCCGTCGCAGTACTCGACCGCGGCGCGTTGTTGCGGATTGAGCTTCATCGAATCAGTCGCGGGAGGGCGCGCATTGTAAGATACGGCGCACGGCGCAAGAGTCAGAGCGCATTGAAAAGTCAGAGCGCATTGAAATCGATCGGCTGCGTGCGATCGAGCGACGCGTTGGCTTCACGCAGCGGATACTTGTGCCCATCGGCGCAGTTGAACAGCACGACGCGCTCGCCCCAACGCAGCAGTCCGCGTTCTTGCGCAAGGCGCAAGCCAGCGAGCGTCGCAGCGCCTTCCGGGCAAAGCAGCAAGCCCTCGCGCCGTCCGCTTTCGTCGAGCGCCGCTTCGATCGCATCGTCGTCGACCGCGAGCGCTGCGCCGCCGGATTCGCGCACCGCGCGCAGGATCAGGAAATCGCCGAGCGCGCCGGGCACGCGAATGCCGGAGGCAACCGTGCGGGCATTTTCCCAGCGCGAGGCATGCTCGACGCCTTGTTCGAACGCGCGCACGATCGGCGCGCAGCCGCTCGCCTGGACTGCATACATGCGCGGCCGCTGCGGACCGATCCAGCCGAGCGCCTCCATCTCGGCAAACGCCTTCCACATGCCGATCAGGCCCGTTCCCCCGCCAGTCGGATAGAAAATCGCATCGGGCAGCTGCCAGCCGAGTTGCTCGGCGAGCTCCAGGCCCATCGTCTTCTTGCCCTCGATGCGATACGGCTCCTTCAAGGTCGAGCAGTTGAACCAGCCGCGCGTCTTCTCGCCTTCGGCGACGAGCTTGCCGCAGTCGTCGATCAGGCCATTGACTTTGTATACTTTTCCACCCTGGGCGGCGATTTCGCGCACGTTGATGTCCGGGGTGTCGTCGGGACAGAACGCATAGCTGGCGATCCCGGCGCGCGAGCAATAGGCCGCCATCGCCGCCCCGGCATTGCCGTTGGTCGGTATCGCCATCTCGCGCACGCCGAATTCATGCGCCATCGTCACCGCGAGCGCCAGGCCGCGCGCCTTGAACGAGCCGGTCGGCAACCGGCCTTCGTCCTTGACGATCACATCGCCGAGACGAAGTTCCGCGGCGACGCGCGGCAACTGGATCAACGGCGTCATGACTTCGCCAAGCGAAACAATGCTGGCGTCACGCCGCATCGGCAGCAGTTCACGGTAACGCCACCAGTCGGGCGCGCGATCGCGCAATGCCTCGCGCGGCAGTGCGCGGCCGGCGGCGGCGAGGTCGTAGCGCACGAGCAATGGTTTGCCGGCGCGCGACAGATTGTGCAGCTGCCCGGCGTCGTGGCGCTCTCCGGTCATGCTGCATTCGAGGTGCGTAACGAAACAACTATCGGTCATTGCAGTCTCGCGGGCATTTTTGAACCGTTCGCCCCGAGCCCTTCGACAAGCTCAGGGCTGCTGCGCTTGCGAGGCGAAGCCTGCCCCGGACTCGATCCGGGGTCGAGGCGGCCTTTCGACTTCGCCACTTCGTGGCTACGCTCAAGGTGAACGGGAGTTTTGGTCGGCTCGGCAAGAGGTGATGTCTACCCGAGCCGAAGACGCGCTAGCATACCCGCCCCGCACGAGACCGACGATGGCCAAACTGTATTTCTACTATTCGGCAATGAACGCCGGCAAGACGACGACGCTGCTGCAGAGCGCGCACAACTATCACGAGCGCGGCATGCGCACGCTGATTTTCACTCCACGGCTCGACGATCGTTATGGCAGCGGCGTGGTCGCGTCGCGCATCGGGTTGAAGGCGAGCGGCGTCACGTTCGCGCGCGGCGACGACTTGCTGCAGCTGACGCGGCAGAACATCGCCGGCAACGGACCGTTGCATTGCGTGCTCGTCGACGAGGCGCAGTTCCTGACCAAGGCCCAGGCCTGGCAGCTGACCGACATCGTCGACGCGCTGAACATTCCCGTCCTGACCTACGGGCTGCGCACGGATTTCCGTGGCGAGTTGTTCGAGGGCAGCCAGTACCTGCTTGCCTGGGCCGACAACCTCATCGAGATCAAGACGATCTGCCACACCGGCAAGAAGGCGACGATGGTCGTGCGCGTCGACGACCATGGCCGCGCGATCACCGAGGGGCCGCAGGTCGAGATCGGCGGCAACGAACGCTACGTATCTGTCAGCCGCGCCGAATTCAAGAAGATCGTCACCGGCGAGGGACGCATCGAGCTGCAGCAGACGGAATTGCCGCTGGCGTGATGAGGGAACTGAGGGCGCACGCTGGCGCGTGCTCGTGAGGTCAGCGGCTTCGCCACCTCGTAAGGCCGCTCGCTACGGTCGCTCGTGAGACCACCTAACCCCTAATTCCTCACGAGGTCGCGACAGCGGCCGACCTCACCGCCTTTGTCAGCGCTGGCACTTCGGACAGTAGAACGTCGAGCGCTGACCTAGCCGGACCGCGCGGATCGGCGTGCCGCAGACTTTGCACGGCTCTCCGCCGCGGCCGTAGACGAACAATTCCTGCTCGAAATATCCGGGTTCGCCGTCGGGGCTGAGGAAATCGCGCAAGGTTGTTCCGCCGCGCGTGATCGCGTGCGTCAGGATGCGCCGGATCTCGCTCGCCAGCTTCTCGTAACTCGCGAGCGAAACCTTTCCGGCCGGACGATTTGGCCGGATCCCGGCGGCAAACAAGGCCTCGGCGACGTAGATGTTGCCGACGCCGACGACAATCTTCTGATCCATCAGGAATGTCTTGACCGACGCTGCCCGGCCGCGGGCCGCTTTCCACAAATGAGCGCCGTCGAAACCGTCGCTCAGCGGCTCGGGGCCGAGCGTCGCAAGCAGCCGATGAACGGTATCGCGCGGCTGCCAGAGTTGGCAGCCGAACCGGCGCGGATCGGTAAAGCGCAGCAAGCGGCCTGAATCGAGCCGCCAGTCGACGTGATCGTGCGGCCCCGCCAGCGCATCGCCCGGCAGCACGCGCAGCGATCCGGACATCCCCAGGTGCAGCAGCGCGCTACCCGGTTCGGTATGCACGAGCAGATACTTTGCGCGCCGTTCGACCGCCGTAATGCGTTGGCCCGGAAGGTTTTTCCGCAGCGCAGGCGGAATCGGCCAGCGCAGGCGTGGCTGGCGGATCGCGAGTGAATCGACGCGGCGCCCGACCAGGTACGGGGCGATGCCGCGGCGCGTGGTCTCGACTTCGGGCAGTTCGGGCATGCGGTCATTGTGCCACGCGCTGATCGGCTTGAATCGCCCTACCGGCGGCACCACCTAGGACCTGCGAGCTGAGTCACTGGCAGGGGGCAGAATGCTCCCGTATAGTGTGAAATTCGCCTTGCCTCCCTGCGGTATTCCCCGACGTCATGCTCGACACTATTTTCGATTTCCTCAATCACGGCTTCAGCCATGCCTCGTGGCTGGCAAAAGGCGTGTACTTCCTGATCGTCACGCAGCTGACGATTTTTTCCGTCACCCTTTATCTGCACCGCAGCCAGTCGCACCGCGGTGTCGATTTCCATCCGGCGCTCGCGCACTTTTTCCGTTTCTGGTCGTGGATTTCGACCGGCATGGTGACCAAGGAATGGGTGGCGATCCATCGCAAGCACCACGCCAAGTGCGAGACCGAGGAAGATCCGCATAGCCCGAAGATCTTCGGCATCAAGACCGTGTTGTTGCAGGGCGTGGATTTGTACCGGGTCGCTTCGCACGACAAGTCGACGATGGAGAAGTACGGCATCGGCACGCCGAACGACTGGCTCGAAAGAAATCTGTACGGCAAGCACGAGTACTGGGGCCCGACCCTGATGTTCATCATCAACATCGCGCTGTTCGGCATCCAGGGCGTGGCGATCTCCGCGCTGCAGATGATCTGGATCCCGTTCTGGGCCGCCGGCGTCGTCAATGGCCTCGGCCACTGGTGGGGCTATCGCAACTTCGAAACGACCGACATGTCGACGAACCTCACGCCGTGGGGCTTCTTCATCGGCGGCGAGGAGTTGCACAACAATCACCACGCCTTCCCGAGTTCGTCGAAGTTCGCGCTGCGCAAGTTCGAGTTCGACATCGGCTGGGCGGTCATCCGTGGCTTCGAGAAACTCGGACTGGCCAAGGTTCTGCGCGTGGCGCCGAGCCTGGATATCCGTCCGAACGTGCAGCTGCCGGATACAGAGACGCTGAAGGCGCTGCTGAGCCATCGCTTCCAGGTCATGACCGACTATTTCCGCGGCGTGATCACGCCGACGCTGCGCGACGAAGCCAGCCAGGCTGGCGCCAAGCTCAAGTCCCTGCCGCGTGCGCTGCGCAACGCGCTCGCGAACGGCGGCCGCTGGCTCGACGACCGCTCGCGCGAGCGGTTGCAGGAAGTCGTCAAGGAAAGTCCTTTGCTGGCGACCGTCTGCGACTTCCGCAATCGCCTGGCCAACGTGCTGGAGCGTGGCAACGGCAACGCCGATACAGTGCTGACGAATCTGCAGGAGTGGTGCCGCGAAGCCGAAGCGACCGGTATCCGCGCGCTGCAGGAATTCTCGGTGCGCCTGCGCGGTTACGCACTGGTGCCTGTGCACGTGCACGCTTCCTGAGGCTTCAAGTCACTGACAATAAAAACCCGCCGAAAGGCGGGTTTTTTGTTGCCGAGCGCAGGGTGGGCCTTGGCCCGCCGCGCTACACCGCTTCGAAAGAACGATGAGCTAAGGCCCACCCTGCGCGGCGTCCGGGATGTCGCAAATTCGAGTCGTCCAAAAAGAAAACCCGCCGGTGGGCGGGTTTCAATTCACCAATGAGGATGATCGATGGAGGACGCTGGATCCCGGATCGCCGCTGCGCCGGGCAGGAGCCCAAGTGCAGCGGAGGCCATGGATCGCCGAGAGAGGCCGCGCCGTCCGGGATGACGTTTTGGCAATTCCGCGCGCATGCTGCGCGCGGTCCAAAACGTCATTTGATTTTCGCTTCCTTGTAAGCCACGTGCTTGCGCACGACCGGGTCGTACTTCTTGATTTCCATCTTGTCCGGCGTGGTCTTCTTGTTTTTGTCGGTCGTGTAGAAGTGACCCGTGCCCGCGGAGGAAACCAGGCGAATTTTGTCGCGTTTGGATGCCATCGTCAGTACTCCTTAGAACTTTTCGCCGCGCGCACGCAGCTCGGCCAGAACGCTGTCGATGCCGTTCTTGTCGATCGTACGCAGGGCATTGGTCGAAACGCGCAGTTTCACCCAACGGTTTTCGCTCGGCACCCAGAAGCGGCGCTCGTGCAGGTTCGGCAGCCATTTGCGCCGTGTTTTGTTGTTGGCATGCGACACGCTGTTGCCAGACTGCGCGCGCTTGCCGGTAACTTGGCAGACCTTCGCCATACGTACCTCGTCGTGATTTATTGCCACCCTTAGCCAGGGCGGATGCGGCCCGGCGGACGCCGGATTCGCCCCAAAACTCCGGGGCGAGCCGCATATTACAACAGAATCAAGCCGTTGCCGCAAGCCACGCACGCGCGCGCCGATAACCTGTTGACGTTCGCGGCGACGATACCGGACGACCACATTTGCCGGCACGACGCTGCCGAAGGCGAACTCGAAGACCGCCAAGCCCGCGCTGCCGCTCGCCAAGGCCAAGAAAATGCCGCACAACATCTAACGGGACTCGATATTCGATTCCGACGGCCGCGGCCGGAGTCAGATCTCTTCGACGCCGGTGCGCCTGGAACGGCGGATCAGCCAGGCGACGCCGCGCAAGTCGGAGATGCCGACCAGGGCGCGGTTGAGATTGTTGTAGTTCGACACGCCGGAACCGCGCGGCCGGTGGTTGACCGGAACGCTTTTCACCTGCCAGCCGGCGCGCTGGAACAGCGCCGGAAGATAGCGGTGCATGTGGTCGAAGTAGGGCAGGTCGAGGAACGCGGCGCGCTCGAACAGCTTGATGCCGCAACCGGTATCCGGTGTCGAATCGCGCAGCAGGCGCGATCGGATCGCATTCGCGAATTTCGAAGCCCAGCGCTTGCTGCCGGAGTCCTTGCGATCGACGCGCCAGCCGGCAAACAGCTTGATCGCATCGGGCGACCCGGATCGCATTGCCAGCAGCCTGGGGATATCGGCCGGATCGTTCTGGCCGTCGCCGTCGAGCGTGGCGATCCACGCACCGCTGGCCGCCCTGATGCCGGTTCGCAGCGCGGTGCTTTGTCCACTTTGCGACAAATGCCGCATCACGCGCAATTCGGGAAACTGCGTCTTCGCCGCCGTCAGGACGGCCAGAGAGTCGTCCTTGCTGGAATCGTCGACATAGACGATCTCGAAATCCGCCTTGCCGCGCAGCGCGGTCACGATTTCGGTCAACAACGGCACGATGTTGTCGCGTTCGTTGTGTACTGGAACGATGACGGATAGTTCTGACATGACTCGCTTCCTGGTTATCCATGCCGCGCATGCGCGCGGGCACGATTCTATCTGTCGTCACTACTCGCTGCTTCCGCAGCTCGCCCTTCGGGCCATGACCAGCTCCGCTGTTGAGAGCCGCTACGCGAATGTTCGCTCCGGCATCCTGCCTGCGCAGTCCCGCGCAAGCGGGAATCCATTTTGCTCCTCATGAGCGCGACAAGATCAAGATGGATCCCCGCTTTCGCGGGGATGACGTCTCATTTTTTGAGCTCTGTATTGGATTCGGCTTGGTTGGCTCAAAGCTTGTCGCCGAAATATTCCCTGCACCACGCGACGACCTTCGGCATGCCCTGCTCGATCGTCGTCGATGGCGTAAAACCGAATGCGGCGTGGGCGCGATCGACGGCGGCGCTCGTCTCGGGCATGTCGCCGGCCTGCATCGGTTTGTCGATGCGCTCGGCCTTGCGCCCGGCGGCGAGCTCGATGACGGCGATGAAGCGTTCGAGTTCGACCGGCCGGTGGTTGCCCAGATTGTAGATCGCGATCGGCGCATGTTTGCCGTCGTCCTTCGGCGGCACGCCGAGCGCGCCAATCACGCCGGCGACGATGTCGTCGATGAAGGTAAAGTCGCGGCGCATGCGCCCGCGGTTGAACACTTCGATCGGCCGCCCGGCAAGGATCGCCCGGCTGAAGATCAGCGGCGCCATGTCCGGCCGGCCCCACGCGCCGTAGACGGTGAAGAAGCGCAACCCCGTGCACGGAATCCGGTACAGGTGCGCATACGAGTGCGCCATCAATTCGTTCGACGCCTTCGATGCCGCGTACAGCGACAGAGGTTGATCCACGGTCTGCGTTTCGGCGAACGGCGACACCGCGTTGGCGCCATAGACCGACGACGACGACGCGTACACGAGGTGCTTGACGCTGTAGCGCCGGCAAGCCTCGAGGATGTTCAGGAACCCGGTCCAGTTGCTGTGCAGGTAGGCGTACGGGTTTTTCAGCGAGTAGCGCACGCCGGCCTGGGCAGCGAGGTGGACGACCTGCGTGATCTTCGTCTGCGCGAACAGCGCATCGACCGCGGCCTTGTCGGCGATGTCGATCGTGCGCAGATCCAGGCCGCGGCACAGCGCGGAGACGCGGTCACGCTTGAGTTGCGGATCGTAGTAATCGTTGAAGTTGTCGATGCCGACGACGGAATCGCCGCGCGCGAGCAGGCCGCGCGCCACGTAGGCGCCGATGAAGCCGGCCGCGCCGGTGAGCAGAACCGTCATGCCCCAGATCCAGTGCTGCGCCGAATCGGCGCGGGGGCGCGATTGTACCGGGTGCCGGCCGCTCGTGGTTGGGTTCGAGCGTGCCGCACAGCGGCGTGAAGCAGCGAATCAGCCCTGCAGGGCAGTGCGCCACTCCGCTTCGATGCCGTCGAACTGGCCGGTGTCGCGGGCCAGAAGGATCAGGGTCCCGTTGCCGAGCGGCACACTGCGGCCGCGCCAGCCTTCGCGCTGAAAGTCTTCGCGCTGCTTCACGCGGTCGTCGACGACGTAAATGACCGTCACCGGCCCGGTATTGCCGGGCATGACCATGTGCACCGTAAGGTGACGGCCCATCGGGCAGCAGCCGACGAATACGACCTCGCCGGAAATGTCGTGTCTGAGGACGATGCCACGCGTTGCAAACGCTTCGCGCACCGATGCAGCCGGGACAACCTGGGACAACGTCAGCGCTTCGGGTTCCCCGCGCAGATGTTCGACCGCCTGCGCCGACAGCGGGCTGGCTTCGACGCGCATGCCGACGCCCACCGCGAGCACCAACGTCGCGGCCAGCGCGAGCAGGCCGCCGCGCCGCATCCACGTCTGGCGACCCCGCTGCTGCCGCGTCGCCTGCGCGAGCAGGATCGCTTCGGCCAGTTGCGTCGACGGCTCGACGTTCAGCGCGCGTCGCAGCGCGGCTTCGAACTCCAAAGCACGGGTGGCAGCCTCCGCGCAGCGCGCGCATTCCTGACGGTGGCCGACGAAATCGGTCCCGGCCGACTGCGGGTCGACGCCGAGCTGGCGGCGGAATTCAAGACAGTTCATACACGTTCGCTTCTTTGTTGCCGTCGCCAAGCATGACCTTCAACTTCTGCCGCGCCCGGAACAGCTGAGTCATCACGGCAGCCGCGGAAATCTCCAGCTCGCTCGCGATCTCCTCGCAGGAAAATCCGCCGAGCACCTGCATCAGCAGTGGCTCACGGTACTTCGGATCGAGCCGGTGGATCGCCGCCCGGATCACCGCGTCTTCGCCCGCGGATTCCGGCTGCACGGTGTCGCGCTCGTCCGCGATGTCGATCTCGCTGACGTCGCTGAACTGCGGCGTCTTGCGTTCGTACAGGCGCGCGTGCTCCCGCCGCAGGATCGTGATCAGCCAGGCCTTGGCCGCATTTGTTTCCCGCAGGTCCCCGAGCGCGCGCCATGCGCGCAGGAATGTTTCCTGGACAAGATCGTTGGCCAAGGCTTCGTCTCCGCACAGCCAGTAGGCATAGCGGAACAGGTCTCCGGACAGACTGCGCACGAGTGCGTCGAACTGCCGATGTTTGCTGTTCACAGCGGACATGACCCGGCTAGTGTCGTGAAACTTTCATGAAGAGTTAGACGCGCGAACGCCTAGAACCTGACAGATCCTTAGCGAATGCGCTCGAGAATGCCGTCCAGCTCATCCAGGCTGTGATAGGTGATGACGAGCTTGCCACGCCCGCCGCGTCCGTGCTGGATGCTGACCTTCGTCGCGAGCTTCTCGGCCAGTTCGCGTTCGAGGCTTTCGACATTCGCATCGCGCTTCGATGCGGTCTTCCCGGCTTTGCCGCTGGGCGCCGTTTGTGCGCGCCGCGCCGCGGCTTCGAGTTCGCGCACCGACCAGCCGTGTTCGGCCGCCTGCTTTGCAAGCTTGAGGGCCAGCGCCGGGTCGAGCGTCAGCAACGCGCGCGCATGTCCCATTTCGAGCCGATGTTGGCCGAGCAGTTCCTTGATCGCGGGCGGCAGGTCGAGCAGTCGCAACAGGTTCGACACCGAAGCGCGGGAGCGGCCGAGCGCGTCGGCGGTCTGCTGATGCGTGTACTTGAACTCGGCGATCAGCCGGTGCAGCGCCTGGGCTTCCTCGAGCGGCGTGAGTTCCTCGCGCTGGATGTTCTCGATCAGGGCCATCGCCACGACTGCCTGGTCGGGCACTTCGCGCACGAGCGCCGGAATCTCGGCGAGGCCAGCCAGCTGCGCGGCACGCCAGCGGCGTTCGCCAGCAATGATTTCGAAGCGCGTGCCGCCCACCGGCCGCACGACGATCGGCTGGATGACGCCCTGCGCCTTGATCGATGCAGCAAGTTCGGCCAGGCGTTCGGGATCCATGACCTGGCGCGGCTGGAATTTGCCGGGCTGGATGCGATCGAGGCGCAACTGCTGCAGTTCACCGTCGGGTGCGGCGTTATCGTCTTCGGGCGTTCCCAGCAGCACGTCGAGATCGCGCGCGCCGAGTCCTCCGCGTCGTTTGGCCGCCATTCGCATCAATCTCCGTCTAGTTTACGTGGGCCGGGGCCGGGGGCGGCGCGGTGGGCAAGCGCTCTCGCCGCAGCATTTCGCCGGCGAGGCCGAGATAGGCGATCGCGCCGCGCGATTCGCGGTCGTAGAGGTTGATCGGCAGGCCGTGGCTCGGCGCTTCGGCCAGGCGCACGTTGCGCGGGATGATCGAGCGCAGCAGCTTGTCGCCGAAGTGCTTGACCAGCTGCGCCGACACATCGTTGCCGAGATTGTTGCGCACGTCGTACATCGTGCGCAGCAGGCCTTCGATCTCGAGCTGCGGATTCAGGCGCGTGCGCACGGCCTTGATCGTGTCGAGCAGGCTCGACAGGCCCTCGAGCGCGAAGTATTCGCACTGCACCGGAATCAGCACGCCGTGCGCCGCTGTCAGCGCGTTGATCGTCAGCAGGTGCAGCGAAGGCGGACAATCGATCAGGATCGTCTGGTAATGGGTGCCGAGCTTGGCCAGCTGTTCCTTCAGGCGCGACTCGCGCGCGAGCACGTCGATCAGCTTCAGCTCGGCGGCGGTCAGATCGCGGCTGCCGGGGAGCAAATCGAAACCGGCCTTGGTCGGCACGATCGCGCTCTGGATAGGCGCTTCCTCGAGCAGCACCTCGCAGCCGGTCAGCTTGACCGTGCGCTTGTCCAGGCCCGAAGCCATCGTCGCGTTGCCCTGCGGATCCAGATCGATGAGCAGGATATTGCGCCGCGTCTCGGCCAGCGCTGCGGCCAGGTTGACCGCAGTCGTCGTCTTGCCGACGCCGCCTTTCTGATTGGCGATTGCGATGATGCGTGTCATTGGAATCCTAGGCGGCGTGTCCGTGCTGCACGGCCTGCGTGCGCCTGATTATCACCGCGTGGCGCGCTGCCGCCAAACCCGGCACACGAAGCGCATGCACGTCGGCGACGGCGAACCCGTCCGGCAAAGTCATGATCTCGTCGCGCTGCAGCTGTCCCTTGAGCGCCAGCAGGATGCCATCCGTCGCCAGCAGGTGGCCGGCCGAATTCAGCATGTCGCCGAGCGAGGCGAACGCGCGCGCGGTTACCGTGTCGTATTGGCCGCGCGCGTCCTCGACGCGGGTGGCTTCGATGCGCACGTTGCCAAGTTTCAGCGTCCGCACTGCTTCGCGCAGGAAGCGCGTCTTCTTGCCGTTCGCATCGATCAGGGTTACCTGGCGCTCCGGATTGAGCACCGCGAGCGGGATGCCGGGCAGGCCCGCGCCGGTTCCGATATCGGCCAGCCGTTCGCCGCGCACGAATGGCGCAACGGCGAGCGAGTCGAGCAGATGGTGCGTGACCATCTGCTCCGGCACGCGGATCGACGTCAGGTTGTAGGCGCTGTTCCAGCGCGTCAGCAGTTCCAGGTAGTCGAGCAACGCGTCGACCGCGGCGACTTCAGCCGCCAGGCCGAGTTCAGCCATGCCCGCCCGCAACTGGGCGAACATCGCGGCGCGGTCGGTGACGGGGTTCATTAGAGATCTCGTGGCCGCGAAAGGCGCGGCGAGCCGGGAAGTATCCTTGGCCCGACCGGCAAAATCCAGCCCAACGATTCCGCGCGAACGCGGTTCGCCTGGAGAAACTGCGACGCTGCCGGCTAGAGGTGGGCGACCTGCACGCGCGTGATCAGCAGGCCGCGATCGCGCAGCTGCCGGTTCAGGTCTGCCTTCAGGCGTCGATTGCGCGTGCCGTCGTCTTCATTGGCCGCTCCGGCGAGCAGGCCCGGCAGACAGGCGCGCACAAGCTCGTTGACGTCGTCGATTACCGCGTCGGCGCGTTCGGCATCGATGACCTGGTAGAACACCTGGCCGGAATACGCACCGTCGGACAGAGCCGACTCCACCTTGCCAAGCTCGACGATGTTGCCGAGCAGGCGGATCTTGTGCGCAACGCGCTCGACGACCGGCACGACGATGTGTGTGCCCGCGCCGATCGTGCGCATATGGCCGCCAATGCGGCGCAAGGTGTAGGCGTGCCCTTCCGGGATGCGGCGTACGCAAGCGAGTGCGGTGGCGGCTGCGGCACCAATAAGCGTCAAAACGAACATCGGGGACAACATTTTCTTATTCCCTTTACATCAGGGGGTTACAGTAAGCTTATAAACCTTATTCTAGTAAAAAGCTACAGCTAAATGAATCGACTGCTATTTAACATAGCCTGAACTTATTAAAAGTAACAGTCGCTGAATGATTTGGCAGTTTGACTGCGAGCTAGGTCACGTTACCGGCTCTGGAACGTGCGTGGATCCAAACAGCGCCTCGAAGTCGAGCGCACGCAGCGGTCGCGGCTCCCCAAGGTAATTGCCCTGCGCATAGTCCGCGCCACAGGCACGAAGTGCGGCCAACGTCGCGAAACTGTCGACATGTTCGCCGATCACCCGCAATTTTAGCGATTGTGCAAGCTGCGTAATCGAGCTGACCATCTTGTTGTCGAGCTCACTTCCGGCCATGCCCTCGACGAAACTGCCTTCGATCTTGACGAAGTCGACCGGCAGATGGCGCAGATGCGTGAACGAGGAAAACCCGGTGCCGAAATCGTCGAGCGCGAAGCGGCAGCCGAGTTTCTTCAATGCCGAGATGAAGCGGCGCGCGACATGCAGGCTGGTCAGCTCGCTGGTCTCCGTGATTTCGAAGATCAGCTGGTGCGCCGGCACGTCGGACGCCTTGACCGCGGCCTCGATCAGGCCGAGCGATTCCGGATCGGCCAACGTCATGTTCGACAGATTGACGTTGAACGCGATCGGCGCGCGCAGGCCCTTGAGTCCTTCCAGGTGCCGCAGCAGCCGATTGATGATCCACAGATCGATCTTCGGCATCATGCCGACGCGCTCGGCCAAGGGCACGAATACGCTCGGCGAAATCAGCTGGCCGTCCTTGCCGACCATCCGGATCAATACTTCGAACAGGTATTCCAGGCCGGGCTTGCCGGCGCCGTTGATGCGCCAGCCCTGGCGCTGCACGATCGTATCCTCGGTCAGGCCCAGCGCCGCGATCGGCACGATCGGCTGGGCCAGGAAGATGAAACGTTCCTGTTCCAGCGCGCTGCGCAGGCGATCGGTCCAGCCGGCTTCGATTTCGCGCGCGATGCGCGCATCGAACTCACCGACATAGATCTCGGTCTGGTCGCGTCCGCGTTGCTTGGCGGCCTTGCAGGCCAGGCGCGCATGCTCGAGCGCATATTCGCCCGACGGCGTGTCCTTGCTGATCACGGCGACGCCGACCGACGCGCTGACCTGGCGCGTCTGCCCGTGCGCCTGGTAGTGGCACTGATGCACCAGTTCGCGATAGCCGTCGGCGACCGGGAACAGATTTTCCAGTTGCACGCCGGTCAGCATCAAGGCGAAGCGGTCGCCCTCGATGCGGCCGAGCACATCGCCGTCGCGCAGGCGCTTGCCGATGATGCCGGCGACGTCGACGAGCGCCTGTTCCGCATTCTGTGAGCCGGCAATGTCGACGATGTAGTTGTAACGGTCGATGTCGATGTACAGCACCGCGGCGTAGCCGCCCTGTTCGCGGCGCCGGTGCAATTCCTGCGTGAGTTGCTGGTTCAGGCTCTTGGCGTTGAACAGGCTGGTCAGGCGATCGTGGCTGACTTCCCAGCGCAGGCGCTCGGCGCTCTTGCGTTCGGAGATGTCGCGGAACACGACGACCGAGCCTTCGCGGCGCTGCTCGATCGCCAACGGCAGCACCGTGCATTCGACCGGCATGCCGTCGCCATCGTGTTTCCAGAACACGGTCTCGAAACCCTTGAGCGGCTCGCCGCGTGCGTACGCGCGACTCAGCTCGGAATTTTCCTCGCTCAGTTGCTGCCCGTCCGCGGCCGCATAGTGGATCGTCGCGTGGGCGTTCTTGCCGACCACGGCGGCATCGTCCGGATAGCCGAGCAGGCGCAATGCGGTTGGATTGATGAACGTGATCACGCCAGTGCCATCGACGCCGTAGACACCATCGCCGACCGAGCCGAGGATGCCGTCGAGCCGGCGCCGGTCGGCTTCGACCGACTTCTGCATCTGGATCTGCCGGCTGAGCGTGCGCACGCGCGCCAGGAACAGCTCCTTCGCCTCGTTCTTGAACATGCACTCGGTCGCGCCGGCTTCGAGACAACGCTTGATCACGTCCTCGCGATACGTGCCGGTGATGATCGCCAGACCCGGCGCGCCGGGTTTGCTCGACAGGCGCCGGCAGAGTTCGTCGCCGTTGCCGTCGGGCAGGTAGTAGTCGACGATGACGAGGTCGTACCTCATCTGGGCGGCCATCGCATCGGCTTCGCCGATCGAGCCGGCGGTCGACACCTGGAAACCATTGCGTTCGAGCAGGTGCTGATAGGCCAGGCGCACGCTCGGCGAATCGTCGACGAACAGGATATGAATGCCGGCAACCGGCGCGGCGCCGGGACCGATCGGAAAGACCGCCACCGGATCGTCGTCATTCTCCGGCATCAGCGCGCGCAGCACGCCCGGGATGCGGCTGAAATTCGTCCACAGCACGAGACTCAGGTTTCCGCGCGTGCGGGCGAATTCGTCGAGTTCGGGCAGCAGTTCATGCGTCATCAGCACGACCGGCAGCATGCTGCCGTCCGGGCCGCGCAGGAATTCGAGCAACGCGCCGAATTCGCGTGTCAGCCGCGCCGGCGCGCCGACCAGCAGCAGGCCGTAGGGCTGATCGAGTTCGGCCGAACGGCGCAGGTGGTCGATCGCCTCGAAGTAGCTGGCCAGCTCACTGCGCGGACTGATGCCGGCTGCGGTCAGCGTGCGCCGCAGCAGATGGCTGAGCGTGGTCGAGCGTTCGACGACGAGAATGCCGGGCAAGTCGCTTCTTCTTCAGTTGGCCGTAGTACCCCTCCAGCGCACATCGGTCCGCAGAATCCTCACGGGATTCCGCCGGACTTTGCGACGCCGACCTTGCACCAATGCGGTTTGCCGCATCCCCCCGGATGCCGTGCGCAATCAGAGCAGCAACAACGCCGCAATGCAAGTCACGTTTCCGGACGCGAAGCCCGGTGGAGTTTGCGCTACAGTGTTGCCGTTAGCCGAACCACGGAGACCCGAATGCCCTTCCCCCTGACCCGCCTGCGCCGCATGCGCCGCGACGGATTCTCGCGCGCCCTGATGCGCGAAACTGTGCTGACGTCGGCAGATCTGATCCTGCCGGTATTCGTGCGCGAGGGGCAGGGGCAGCGCGAGCCGGTGGCCTCGATGCCGGGCGTGGAACGCGTATCGATCGACCTCTTGCTTGGACTCGCTGCGCAGGCGCATGCGCTCGGTATCCCGGCGCTCGCGTTGTTTCCGGTCACGCCGCCGGAGGCCAAGAGCCTGGACGCGCGCGAGGCCTGGAATCCGGACGGCCTGGCGCAGCGCGCCGTGCGCGCATTGAAGCAGGCCCTGCCCGAACTCGGGGTCATCACGGATGTCGCGCTCGACCCGTTCACGACGCATGGACAGGACGGCCTGATCGACGATTCCGGCTACGTCGTCAACGACGCCACCGTCGACGCGCTGGTCAGGCAGGCGCTGTCGCACGCCGCGGCCGGCGCCGACGTCGTCGCTCCGTCGGACATGATGGATGGGCGCATCGGCGCGATCCGCGCCGCGCTCGAGCAGGCCGGCCACGTCAACACGCGCATCCTGGCCTATTCGGCCAAATACGCCTCGGCGTTCTACGGGCCGTTCCGCGATGCGGTCGGCTCGGCCGGCAGCCTCGGCAAAGGCAACAAGTATACTTATCAGATGGACCCGGCCAATGGCGACGAGGCGCTGCGCGAGGTCGAGCTCGACCTGGCCGAGGGCGCCGACATGGTCATGGTCAAGCCGGGACTGCCGTACCTCGACATCGTGCGCCGCGTGAAGGATCGTTTCGGCGCGCCGACGCTGGTCTATCAGGTCAGCGGCGAGTATGCGATGCAGAAGGCCGCGTTCGCGAATGGCTGGCTCGACGAGCGCGCGATCGTGCTCGAGACGCTGACCTGCATCAAGCGCGCCGGCGCCGACGCGATCCTGACCTATTTTGCGTTGCAAGCGGCGGGGTGGCTGCGCGAGGCGGCGGGCTGATCGAAACGCCTGTTGTGGACGCGGATTGCCGCGGATGCACGCGAATTTTCGCGGATAAAGCAAATCATGTATTCGCTCTATCCGCGATCACGCCGCGTCCATCCGCGCCAAAAGAAGCATTTTGGACTACGAGCGAATCGTTCGCCGCCGCGCAGTGACATAATCCGCAGGCGTTGGATTTGCGCAGATTGCTAGAGGGCGACATGAACGCGACCACGGAACCAGAACGTTTTGCCGTATTCGGCCATCCGATCGCGCACTCGCTGTCGCCGCGCATCCATGCGCGCTTCGCCGCGGCGGCCGGCATACGCTTGAACTATGCCGCTATCGACGCGCCTGCCGAATCGTTCGCGACTCAACTCGCGGATTTCGCCGCCAGCGGAGGCCGCGGCGCAAACGTCACGCTGCCGCTGAAGCAGGACGCCTGCGCGCTCAGCGCCGCTCTGTCGGATTTCGCGCGCCGAGCCGGCGCGGTCAATACGCTCACGCGCCTGCCCGATGGCCGCTGGCTCGGCGACAACACCGATGGCCCCGGTTTTGTGCGCGACGTTACCGAACGCCACTCACTCGACCTGCGCGGCCGGCGCACCCTGCTGCTTGGCGCAGGCGGTGCGGCGCGTGCAGCGGCGTTCGCGCTGCTCGATGCCGGTGTCGGCGAACTGATCATCGTCAATCGCACGGCCGAGCGCGCCGATGCGCTCGCCGATGCGATCGGCGATCCGGAACACGTCTATACGCGCTATTGGGATGATCTGGGCGCGGCCGGCAACTTCGACCTGATCGTCAACGCGACCTCGGCCGGGCTTGGCGCGGCGCAACTGGCGCTGCCGTTCGGACTCGTCGCGCGACGCACGCTGTGCTACGACCTATCGTACGGCGCGGCGGCATTTTCGTTTCTGGCCTGGGCGCGCGCCGCTGGCGCAGGTCTGGCGCTGGATGGGCTGGGCATGCTCGTCGAGCAGGCCGCCGAATCGTTCGCGATCTGGCATGGCATGCGCCCGGACACCGACGCGGTCTACGCCGAACTGCGCGGCGAACTGCCGCTGCTGCGCGCGACGGACTAGGCGCCCATGGACTGCCGCGCCGGCTGCGGCGCCTGCTGCATCGCGCCGTCGATTTCGTCGGCCATCCCCGGCATGCCGGACGGCAAGCCGGCAGGCGTGCGTTGTATACAGTTGGATTTTTCCAATCGCTGCCTGCTGTTCGGCTTGCCGGAACGACCGGAAATCTGCCGCCGACTGCGCGCCGAACCGTTGATGTGCGGCACGACGCGCGCGCAGGCGCTGGAACTGCTGGTCGCGCTCGAGATCGAGACGGCCTGAGTTAGCCTTCAGCAAGACGGTCGGTTTCTTCCCCTCTTCCCATCGGCTCGTGATCGGGAGAGGGCAGGGTGAGGGGCAGGCGTGTCAGCATAGTGAAACGCTATCGCAGACCTCGGCGCTGGCCCCTCACCCCAACCCTCTCCCCGACATTGGTCGTGGAGAGGGAGCCGAAAGTCTTTTCGAATTGAGTGGTGAGGCGTCGACTTATTGGCCCCTCACCCCTCACCCCTCACCCGCTATTTCGCTTTCGGTGAAACGCGATGCTCGATGCCGGTCGCCATCGCGACCCACTTCTGGCCGTCTTCGGAATATTCCTGCCTGAAATCGATCGTGTCGGGCGTCGTGAACGTATTGACGATGCGCATGTGGATGGTCTTGCCGTTGTCCTGCATGTCGTACGGGAAAGTGATCGATTTTTCGTCGGCGAGAACAGTGGCCGGATGGACCGTGTCGGCGCCGACGGCGATCGGATACGAGCCGAAGCGCTTGGCGACCGGGTCGTAGAAGAATACGAGCAGCGCGCGCGACTTGTCGTCGATGATCTGGTTGCAGACGTAGAAGAAGTCGCTGTGCCAGCAGTCGTTCTTGACGGTCATCGATTCCTGACGCGCCTTGCTGTGCGCCGATTCGACGTAGTTCATCTGCATTTTCCACGTGCCGGCGTAGCGGGCGAACGTTTCGACCTCCGCGCCGTTGGCCAACGACGACACCAGCATTGCCGCTGCGACCGCATGTCGCGCGTCCGATTCGATTCATGTCTTGCCCCTTGTTGGCCGTGGAAAGTGCGACAGCGTATCAGCGCGTCAAAAACTTGACGAGAAAATCCGCGAGCTTGCCATACGGCGGCCGGGCGGCGGCCATGCCGCTGAAGCGCGCCTGGTAGAACACCGGCTTCTGCTTGCTGAAGGCGAGAAAGCCTTCGCGGCCATGGTAGTGGCCCATGCCGGACGGGCCGACGCCGCCGAACGGCAATTCGCTCTGGGCGAAGTGCATCAGCGTGTCGTTGATCGTGACGCCGCCGGCGATCGTGCGCTCGAGCACGCGCTCGGTGCGCGTCCGGTCGCTGTCGAAGTGGTACAGCGCGAGCGGCCGCGGCCGCGCGTTGACATAATCGATCGCCGCATCGACCGAGTCGACGGCGACCAGCGGCAGGATCGGCCCGAAAATCTCGTCCTGCATCAAGGCCAGGTCGTCGCGCGCATCGAGCACGAGCGTCGGCGCCAGGACGCGCGCGCCGGCATCGCCGTCGGCCAGTTCGATGACTTTCGCGCCGGCGGCCCGGGCCTGGTCGAGATAGCTCTTCAGGCGCGCGTACTGGCCGGCGTTGACGATGCTGCTGTAATCGGGGTTCGTCGCGAGATCGGCGTAACGGCGCGAAACGTACTTTTGCATTTCCTCGACGAACGGCGCGATCTGGGCGCGACCCAGCAGCACGTAATCCGGCGCGATGCAGGTTTGGCCGGCGTTGAGAAACTTGCCGGCGGCGATGCGCCCGACGGCAGTGGCGAGCGGATAGCCCGGCGCGATGATCGCCGGCGACTTGCCGCCGAGTTCGAGCGTGACCGGCACGAGGTTCTTAGCCGCCGCCGCCATGACCTTGCGTCCGACCGTGGTCGATCCGGTGAAGAACAGATGATCGAACGGCAGTGCGGCGAATGCGCCTGCGACTTCGGCTCCGCCGAGCACGGTCGCAACGCGGTCGTCCGGAAATACCTCGCCCAGCAACTGTTGCAACAGCGCCGACGTGCGCGGTGTGTGCTCGGACGGCTTGAGCATGACGTGATTGCCGGCCGCGATCGCGACGGCCAGTGGATTCAGCGCGAGGTTGACCGGATAGTTCCATGGAGCGATCACGCCGACGACGCCGAGCGGCTGATAGCGTATTTCGGTGCGCGCCGGCGCGAACAGCCAGTCGGCTGCCGCGCGCCGCGGCCGCATCCAGCCGCGCAGATGGCGGCAGACGTGATCGATCTCGTTGAACACGGTCATGCCGTCGGACAGCAGCGTTTCGTGGCGCGAGCGGCGGCCGAAGTCGGCGCTCATCGCCGCGGCGAACTCGTCGAGCTTGGCCTTGAACGCGGCGCGAAGGCGTTTGAGGTCGTCGATACGCTGGGCGTAATCGGGCACTTGGCGCTGCTGCGCGGTGCGCAGGCGCGCGAGCTGGATGTTCAGATCGGCGGAAATTGGGTCAGGCATGTCCATCAGTCGAGTCATGGTAGGTGAATGCCGCTAGTGTAGCGTCGCCGACCCGGCAGAAACGGCACGCAGCTCACAGCCAGCGGGATCGGGGCGGCGGCAATGGTACGATCGCGCCGCTCAACCGGCCCCGGCGACATGAATATCCGACCCTACCGCAACCAGTTTCCGCGCCTCGGCGCAAATGTATACATCGACCCGGCCGCGCTCGTGATCGGCGATGTCGAACTCGGCGAAGATGCCTCGCTGTGGCCGTTCACGGTCGCGCGCGGCGATGTCAATACCATCCGCATCGGCGCGCGCACGAATATCCAGGACGGCGCCGTGCTGCACGTGACCCACGACGGACCCTATACGCCCGGCGGCTTTCCGTTGCTGATCGGCGCCGACGTCACGGTCGGCCACGGCGCGATCCTGCATGCCTGCACGATCGAGGATGCCTGCCTGATCGGCATGCACGCGACCGTGCTCGACGGCGTCGTCGTGCGTAAGCACGCGATGATCGGCGCCGGCGCCGTCGTGACGCCCGGAAAGACCGTCGGCGAAGGCGAATTGTGGGTCGGCAATCCCGGCGCGCTGCGTGCGCAAGCTGACCGATGAGCAGATCGAGCAGCTGTACTACTCGGCGAAGCACTACGTGCGGCTCAAGAATGAATATCTCGCGGCGGCACGTTAGCGTCGAGGCGTTTGGGCTACTTTTTTGCTCGTCATTCCGGCGAAAGCTGGACTGCGGAGGCAGGATGCCGGAGCGAACATTCGCCCAGCGGCTCTCAACAGCGAAGCTGGTGATGGCCCGAAGGGCACGCGACAGGAGTCGCGTGTAATCCAGCTCCTTTCTCTTGACGTCATTCCCGCGCAAGCGGGAATCCATCTTGATCTTGCCTTTGAAGTGCAAAGCTTCCACTCGCCCTGCGGGCGACCGGGTAACTTTTCTTTGCTTGTGCAAAGAAAAGTCACCAAAAGAAACACACCCCGGTGGCGCGCTCTCCGGGCATCCTGCCCTCCGAGTGCGCGAGGGAGCTTCGGGGTTCGCTGAATGCACGTCCATGTGCATGCAGCGAACTGGCGCGCATCCTGCGCGCCACCCTTCGGGCTTTTCCTGTGCCCCCTCGCCGCGCCACAGCGGCCCATTTGGGCGGCATCCTGCCGCAGAAGCAAGAGCAAGAGCTCGTCCGCACCAATGTCCCGACGGAAACAATTTTGCCGGAACGACGAGCAACGAAGAATCGGGTGAGGAAATCAAATCGGCGCAAGATTCGCATAAGCGACTACCAGCCACTTCGCGCCGGCCCGCTCGAAATTCACCTGCACGCGCGCATGTGCGCCGGAGCCTTCCGCATCGATGACGACACCGTCGCCGAATGTGCCGTGGCGTACGCGCTGCCCGAGCTTGAGCGTCGGCGTATCGCCGCCGTCATCGACGTAGCGGCCTGCGTAGAGAGGGCGTGAAACCTGCACGCGCGGGCGCACTTCGTGCAGCAGTTCGCGCGGCAGTTCGTGCAGGAAGCGCGATGGGCGGTTATAGGTTTCCATGCCGTGCAGGCGGCGCGATTCGGCGTACGAGAGAATCAGCGTTTCGCGCGCGCGCGTGATGCCGACGTAGGCCAGGCGGCGCTCTTCTTCGAGGCGTCCGGGTTCGTCGAGCGATTTCTGGCTCGGGAACAGGCCATCTTCGAGGCCGACGAGGAACACGAGTGGAAACTCCAGGCCCTTGGCCGAGTGCAGGGTCATCAGTTGCACGCAGTCCTCCCACGCTTCGCCCTGCGTCTCGCCGGCCTCGAGCGCGGCGTGCGCCAGGAACGCGGTCAGTTCGGAGAAGCCTGCCTCGATATCCTCCGGTGTGCGCTCGAACCGGCTGACGACGTTGACGAGTTCGTCGAGGTTCTCGACCCGCGACTCGGCGCTGCCGCGCGAATCGGCTTCGTAGAAATCACGCAGGCCGCTGCGCTGGATGGCGTGGTCGATCTGTTCGGCCAAAGGCAGCGGATCGCGGTCTTGGAGCAATGCTTCACCCCCCTCTCCCTCCGGGAGAGGGGTTGGGGTTGAGGGTTCGGTTGTCGTCGTGAAATCAAATCCTTCTACGCGTTTCGTTTGCGTGCTCGCGGATGCGCTCGACGTATTCGCACCCTCACCCCAACCCCTCTCGCGGGGGGAGAGGGGCTCAAGCTGGGGGAAGCGAGTCTCGGGGGCGCGGGGCTCAAGGCAAGCCTGCGAAAGGTCTTCGATCAGCGTGAGGAATGCCTTGAGCGCATTCTTTGCGCGGCCCGCAAGCCCCCCGCCGGTCAGCTCGGCAAGCGCGGCATCCCACAGTGACGCGGCGTCAAGCCGCGCCCGCTGCCGCAAAGTATCGAGCGTGCGTTCGCCGATGCCGCGCGGCGGCGTGTTGACCGTGCGTTCGAACGCAGCATCGTCATGGCGATTTGCGACAAGGCGCAAATAAGCCAGCGCATCCTTGATTTCCGCGCGATCGAAAAAGCGCAGTCCGCCGTAAACACGATAGCGGATGTCGTGCTGGATCAGCTGTTCTTCGAAGTTGCGCGACTGCGCGTTGGAGCGGTACAGGATTGCGCACTCGCTGGCCTTGCCAGCGTGCAGCACATGTTCGCGTATGTGGTCGACGACGAAGCGCGCCTCGTCCTGCTCGTTGTAGGCCGCATACAGCGCAATCGGCTCGCCAGGCTGGCCGGCGGTCCACAGCTGCTTGCCCAAGCGCTGCGGATTGTTGGCAATGATCGCGTTCGCCGCCTTGAGGATCGTGCCGGTCGAGCGGTAATTTTGCTCGAGGCGAATCGTGCTCGCGCCGGGAAAGTCGCGCAGGAAATGCTGCACGTTTTCCACGCGCGCGCCGCGCCACCCGTAGATCGCCTGGTCGTCGTCGCCGACCACGAAAACCTGCCCGGTCTGGCCGGCGAGCACGCGGATCCACGCGTACTGCAGCGTGTTCGTGTCCTGGAATTCGTCGACCAGCAGATGGCGGTAGCGGTTGCGATAGTGCGCGAGCAAAGCATCGTCGCGCAGCCACAGTTCGTGCGCGCGCAGCAGCAGCTCGGCGAAGTCGACGAGTCCGGAACGCTGGCAGGCCTCCTCGTAAGCGCGATAGATGTCGAGCAGCGTGCGCGTCAGCGGATTGGTCTCGTGGTGAAACGCGTCGGGACGCTTGCCTTCGTCCTTCGCGGCGTTGATGAACCATGCGGCCTGGCGCGGCGGAAAGCGCGACTCATCGAGGCCCAAGGCCAGGATCGTGCGCTTGATCAGGCGCTGCTGGTCGTCGCTGTCGAGAATCTGGAATGTCTCGGGCAGTTTCGCCTCGCGCCAGTGCTGGCGCAGCAAGCGATGGGCGATGCCGTGGAATGTGCCGACCGTCAGTCCGCGCGTTCCTTGCGCGATCAGAGTGTCGCAGCGCGCGCGCATTTCCCCGGCGGCCTTGTTCGTGAACGTGACCGCAAGAATCGACCACGGCGATGCATGCTCGACCTCGAGCAGCCAAGCTATCCGGTGGGTCAGCACGCGCGTCTTGCCCGAACCGGCGCCGGCGAGCACGAGGTAATGCCCCGGCGGCGCACTGACCGCTTCGCGCTGGGCCGTGTTCAGATCGTCGAGCAGGTGCGATACGTCCATGACGCAATTGTAATCGTTGCGCGCAATGCGCAGGCGCCATTTGCGGTCATGAATGCGAGGGCGATCGCGATCGCCGAATGAACCAAGCATGAGTTTGCGCGCATGCAACTTCGTTCAGCCGCGGCCACTCTCACGCCGACGGGTTATCCTGCGAACCATGACGATGCGACTGCTCCGGATTGTTGCTTGCGTGGTACTGCTCACCTGCGGTGCGGCGGCGCACGCGCAGGCGTCGGCCGACCGTGCCGGCGCCGCCGATGATCGAGAGGCCGGTCCGAGCTACGCGGTGACCTTTGATGCGCAAGCGCAGAGCGCCGTCGTGCAGCTATGTCTCGCGCACGAGCACGCCAAGGTCGCGTTCGCGGCTGACTCCGGCTGGGCAATGCGTTTCATCGGCGACGTCAAGCGAGTGAGCGCGAGCGCGCGCGACGCCGCGAAGGTCGACAGCGACGACAACGGCTGGCACGCCGGCAACTGGCACACCGGTGAGTGCCTGGCTTATCGCGCCGATCTCCATGCGATCGCCCAGGAGCACAAGCCAGACGTCGGCTGGCAGATGGGCGAGGATTTCATCGCCGCACCGCAACTGTGGCTGTTGCGCGCCGACGTTCAGGCAAGCGCTGACGCCGACTTGCGCATCGAGTTGCCGGCGGGCTGGTCGATCTCGGCGCCTTGGCGCGAACTGGGCAGGGATGGGAAAAGTATACGTTTCCGCATCCCGAATACGCCGCCGGACTGGTCCGCCGCGGTTGCGTTCGGGCGCTTCAGCGAGGAGCGCATCGCGCTCCCCGGCGGTGCGCTGCGGCTGACTGTTCTGCACGGCGCCGATTCCGGCGAGCGCGCGAAACTTCACGCGTGGCTCGATCGCGTTTCCAAGGCTGTCCTCAGCGCTTACGGACGCCTGCCGCTGCCCGAGGTGCAGGTGCTCGTGATCCCGGTCGGTCAGCTCGGGCGAAGTGGCCACGACTCTGACAGCCCGCAGGCCGTGCACTTCGGCCAGTCGATTCGCGGCCAGGGCAACGCGCTCGAACTGCTGGTCGACCCGAGCCGGCCGGCTGAAGAATTTGCCGATGACTGGACCGCGGTGCACGAACTCAGCCACCTGATGCACCCGTATCTCGGCGATCGCGGCACGTGGCTGGCCGAGGGATTGGCCACGTACTACCAGAACGTGCTGCGTGCGCGCTCCGGCATGCTGACGCCGGCGCAGGCCTGGGATCGCCTGTATCAGGGCTTCAAGCGCGGCGCTAGAACGCCGAGCGACGAAACGCTGGAGCAGATCGCATCGAACATGCATCGCTCGCACGCTTATCAGCGCGTCTACTGGGCGGGCGCTGCGTACTGGCTCACCGTCGACCGCGACCTGCGCCGCGCGAGCGCCGGAAGAATGAATCTCGAAACCGCGCTGTCACGCTTCCGCGACTGCTGCCTGCCGGCGTACCGCGAATGGAAACCGGAGGATTTCGTCGCGCGGCTCGATGCGCTCGCCGGCAGCGACGTGTTTGCGCCGCGCTATCGCGAGTTCGCCGCGATGCGGCAATTTCCCGACTGGGAAAAACTATACTCCGATCTTGGCATCCGCGATGGTGGCGCGCACCTGGCGTTCGCCGCGGACGCGAAGGATGCTGCGATTCGCGAGGCGATCATGGCGCAGAGCGATGGTGTGGCCGCGATGGCAACGAGGCGTTGACGGCCTAAAGAAAGTCGTCATTCCCGCGGAAGCGGGAATCCATGGTGCTCTGAGCGAAGAATGGCAGGTACGCAAGATCAAAATGGATTCCCGCTTTCGCGGGAATGACGGCAATATAAGGGTCCTTACCGGCGATACCGCGTACCGAGTGCCGCGATGATTAAGCCGGTCAACGCCGTGACCCCGCCGAGCCACTGCGGCACCGGCCGTTCGCGTGTCAGCGTCGCCGACATCTTGCCGACCTTCACGACCTCATGTTCGGTCGGGTAGTTGATCCGGCCGAACCAGATCGCAACGCCGGCGCCGATCAGGACAAGGCCGAGTACGATCAATACGACGCGCATGTCTTCTCTCCGCAGACGGGCGGCGCTGGCACGCAGGTCGCGCTCACGTCGTCCGATTTCATGCAGCCCGATTCTCATGTACCCTCGATCAGGCGCACGCCCGGCAACGTCGTCACGTAATCCGCGCCCATCAGCAGCGACGGCGTGTAGTAACCACCTTGCGGCGGCTCGGCCTGTTCGAGCAGGCGCTGGGCGATGCCGAGCGACGCGGTCACGGTCAGGTCGTAGCCGTTCGGCGCCGCCAGGGCGAGGCGGGCTTCCTTGCCGGTGGCGTTTCTCACTTCACCCCAGACGTAGCTGCCGCTGTCCTGGCGGCGTTGCTGCGACGGCCCCGGCGTGTTGCGCTCGACCTGGCGTTTCATGAAATTCTGTACAAATCCCATTTTCAGCACCGGCTGCAGGTGGCGCATCCAGGTCAGGCGCTTGATCGTCTTCGGCGGCACGACCATGTAGGTCTCGACGTTCGGGATGCCGGTCGAGACAAACGCCGTGTACACGTCGCCCCACGGGATCGTCATCGCGCTGCGCGTCTTGCCGTCGCGCGCGAACGCGCGCGACTTCCAGGCCAGCGGCACGTCGACGAGTTCACCGTTGATACGCGCGCGCCCACCCTTGGCCATGCCTTCGACACTGGTTTTTGCCGTGCCCGGACTCGGTCCCCCGCCGGCCTCGAACGCGAGCACGAGCGAAGTTGCGTCGGGCAGCCTGCGTTTGAGCATCGCCGCGACGCAATCGGTCGGCACGACATCGAAGCCCGAGCCCGGCAGCACGACGATGCCTTCGCGGCGCGCGCGCGCATGCGCACGGTGGCCAAGCGCGAACACGTCGATCTCGCCGGTGATGTCGAGATAGTGCGATTTGTGCGCGAGGCACGCTTCGAGCATCGGCTCGGCGGTCTTCGAGAAGGGACCGGCGCAGTGCAGGACGACGTCGATGCCGTCGAGGTTGCGCGCGATTTCATCCGCATTCGACAGTTCGAAGACGCGGCAGTGCAGGCCGAGTTCATCGCTGAGCGCGCGCACTTCTTCGCGATTGCGGCCGGCCAATACCGGTTGCAGGCCGCGTTTGGCCGCTTCGCGCGCGATCAGCCGCCCGGTGTACCCGTTCGCTCCGTAGATCATCAGCTTGCGCATCGTCAGCCTCGCGTCATTCGGTGCCGCATTGGTCAGGCCGCACTGGCCAGGGTCGCATTGATCAGGTCTTGGCGCCGCGATAGGCGGCCAGCAGTTTGCGCAGGAACATTTCGGGCAGATAGCGCTTGATGCGCCAGCGCAGCGTTTCGGCCTTGGTCGGAAAGATCATGAAATCACCGCGCAGCGCGCCTTTGTAGATCTTTGCAGCGACGTCGTCGGCGCTGTCGCGGGACGTGGCCATGAGCTTTTCGGCCAGCGCCCGGTCCTTGCCCGGCGCCCGCGCCGTGGCCATGAGATTGGTCTGGAAGAACGCAGGGACAGACCACCGAAACCTTCACGCCGCGCGCGGTCAGCGCGAGTTCGGCGCGCAACGTTTCCGATAGCGAAATCACCCCGGCCTTGCTCGCCGAGTAAGCGCCCATGCACGGCGCGTTGGCGATGCCGGCGAACGAGGCGATGTTGACGATGCGGCCTTCGCCCTGCTTGCGCAGCACCGGCACGAATGCGCGGCAACCGCGCACGACGCCCATCAGGTTGATGTTCAGCGTCCACTGCCAGTCCTCGAGACTCGTGTCGGCAACCGTTCCGGCACTGGCCACGCCGGCGTTGTTGATGACGATGTCGACGCCATCCCACGCCGCGAGCACCTCATCGCGCATCTCTTCGACCGAGGCGTCGTCGGCGACGTCGACCCACAGCGCCATCGCGCCGACGCCGAACTCCGTGAGCAGGCGCACCGTGTCGTTGGCGCTGTCGATGTTGATGTCGGCACAGGCGACGCGCCAGCCGTTCTCGGCAAAGCAGAACGCCAGTGCGCGGCCGAGGCCGCTGCCCGCGCCGGTGATCAGGACACGGCGTTGTTGCATGGTTGCGCTCCCCGTGCCGATGCGACATCGTTCGCCTTCGATTGTAGCCAGATATCGCCAGCGGCGGGGAGATTGGGATGCAACAAGAAGCGATGAAACGCGATGCATTGTTCGACCTGACCGGCAAGACCGCACTCGTGACCGGCGCCAGCCGCGGTATCGGCGAGGCGACCGCGCGCCTGCTGGCGCGCCAGGGCGCGCATGTGATCGTGTCGAGCCGCAAGCAGGATGCGTGCGAGACGGTTGCCGCATCGATTCGCGCCGATGGCGGCGCCGCCAGCGCGATCGCGGCGCACATCGGCGATGTCGCGTCGATCGATCAGTTATTCGCGCGCATTGCCGGGCAGGGGCTCGCCGTCGACATGCTCGTGAACAACGCGGCGGCGAATCCGTACTTTGGTCCGATGCTCGACATGGACCTGCCGGCGTTCGACAAGACCGTCGAGGTCAATATTCGCGGTTACTTCTATACCTCGCAGCAGGCCGCGCGCGCGATGCGCGCTCGCGGCGGCGGCGCAATCGTCAACGTCGCTTCGATCAACGGCCGGCGCCCGGCGCCGGGCCAGGGCGTGTATTCGATGACCAAGGCCGCGATCCTGTCGATGACCGAGGGCATGGCCAGGGAACTTGCGCCGCTGAAGATCCGCGTCAACGCCGTGCTTCCCGGGTTGACGGACACGAAGTTCGCCAGCGCACTTACGCAAAACCCCGACATTCTCAAGCCGCTGCTGCGCATGATCCCGCTCGGCCGCGCCGCGCAACCCGATGAAATCGCGCCGACGATTGCGTTTCTTTGCTCGCCGGCGGCGAGCTATGTGACCGGCGCGAGTTTTACCGTCGATGGGGGGTTTTTGGCGTGAGGGCTCTGATTAAACGCATTCAAACAAGGCAGTTGTGGACACCGTTACGTTTACACCGGTTGACGGCCACGGCACAAATATACAAATATACAGAATGCACATAAAAAAGCCCCGAGAGCCAGGGGAGGGACTCTCGGGGCCGGGTTTCGAAGGCCGATCTGGGGAGGGATCGGTCTCCGGGGGTAGCTCAGGGAGGTGAGGTACCCCAGGCGCCGTTGCGTGCGCCGACAAATTAGATGCGGTCGCACCCGGTAAGTTCAAGGATTCGGCGAATAAAATTCAGGCTTCGTTCATGCGGTTGAAATTCAGTAACTTGCGGAAGGCCTGGCGCTCCTGCGCGTTACTTCTGGCACAGCTGCGCGATCTTCCGCAACGTGAAAAATTCGTAATCTTCTAAATTCGCAATTTTTGCAACAACCCTCGAAGCGTCTGCTCAGTGCGCCTCGTCCCAGTTCTCGCCGGTACCGATATCGACGATCAGCGGCACCTCGAGTTCCGCCGCACCGGCCATGCGCTCGCGCACACCGGCGGAAATCCTTTCGATGCGGTCTTCGCGCACTTCGAACACGAGTTCGTCGTGCACCTGCATGATCATGCGGGCGTGGCCGTCGAGCGACTGCAACCATGCGTCGACCGCGATCATCGCGCGCTTGATGATGTCGGCCGCGGTGCCCTGCATCGGCGCGTTGATCGCGGCGCGCTCGGCGCCGGCACGCAAACCCTGGTTGCGCGAATGGATTTCGGTCAGATACAGGCGCCGGCCGAACAGCGTCTCGACGAAACCGTCGCGATGCGCCTGCTCTCGCGTCGAGTTCATGAACGCCTGCACGCCGGGATAACGCTCGAAATAGCGCTTGACGTAGGTCTGCGCCTCGCCGCGGTCGATGCCGAGCTGGCGCGCCAGACCCCAGGGACTCATGCCGTACATCAGGCCGAAATTGATTGCCTTCGCCGCGCGCCGCTGGTTCGGCTCGACGAGATCGGGCGGGACGCCGAACACTTCGGCCGCGGTCGCGCGGTGCACGTCCTGGTTGCCGTGGAACGCGGCCAACAGTCCGGCGTCGCCGGACAGGTGCGCCATGATGCGCAACTCTATCTGCGAATAGTCGGCCGCCAGAATCTTGAATCCGGGCGGCGCGACGAATGCCTGGCGGATACGCCGGCCGTCTTCGGTGCGGATCGGAATATTCTGGAGATTCGGATCGTTCGACGACAGCCGTCCGGTCTGGGCGACGGCCTGGTGATAGCTCGTGTGGACGCGGCCGGTGCGCGGATTGACGTGGTCGGCGAGCTTGTCCGTGTAGGTCGAGCGCAGCTTGGCCATGCCGCGGTAGTCGAGGATCAGGCGCGGCAACTCGTGCTGACTCGCCAGCGCCTCGAGCGCTTCTTCATTCGTCGATGGCTGTCCGGTCGGCGTCTTGAACGTGGCCGGCAACTTCAGTTCGTCGTACAGCAGCATCTGCAGCTGCTTGGGCGAGTCGAGGCTGAAGTGACGCCCGGCCACGGCATAGGCGCGCTGCTGCAGGTCGAGCATGCGCCGGCCGAGATCCTGGCTTTGCGCCTTGAGCTTGTCCGCATCGATCAGCACGCCGGTCTGCTCCATGCGCGCGAGCACCGGCACGAGCGGCATCTCGATCTGCTCGAACACGTTGCGCAGCTTCGGCTCGGCTTCGAGCTTGGGCCACAGCGCGCGATGCAGGCGCAGGGTGATGTCGGCATCCTCGGCGGCGTAATCGGCCGCGCGCTGCACGTCGACCTGGGCAAACGGAATCTGCCGGGCACCCTTGCCGGTCACGTCTTCGTAGCGGATCGTGTCGATGCCGAGATAACGCTTGGCCAGCGCATCCATGTCGTGGCGATTCGTCGAGGAGTTCAGCACGTACGATTCGAGCATCGAGTCGTAGCGCACCCCGCGCACGCCGATGCCGTAGCCCGACAGCACGTTCATGTCGTACTTCAGATGCTGCCCGACCTTGTCCTTGTTCGCATCTTCCAGCAGCGGCCGCAGCGCCGCGAGCACGGCGTTGCGATCCAGTTGGGCCGGCGCACCGGCGTATTCGTGCGCGAGCGGCACGTAGGCGGCGCGCTCCGGTTCGACCGCGAACGACAAGCCGATGATTTCCGCGCGCATCGGATCGAGGCTGTTCGTTTCCGTGTCGAACGCGATGAGGTCGGCGTTGCGCAGCGTCGCCAGCCAATCTTCGAGTTGTGCCAAGGTCAATACGAGTTCGTATTCGCCTTTCGCGTTCAAGCCCTCCGGTGGGGATGGCATCGATGGAGGCGAGGGCAGAGGGCTGGGGGCGGAGGGCTGCGCGCTTCCTTCTCCGGCACTCTGCGGCGCAGGCGATGACAGGGAAAACTCCGGACTAGCCGCGGCTGCCGCGTCGAGTTCCTTCAGCGCCGCGTTGAATTCGTAGCGCCGGTAGAACTCGCGCAGCTTTTCCGTGTCCGGCGCGCGCAGCGTGAGCCCCGCCGGCGTCACATCGAGCGCAACATCGGTCTTGACCGTGGCCAGCTGGCGCGACAGCGGCAGGTGCGGCAACGCCGCGCGCAGGTTCTCGCCGATCTTGCCGCCGATCTTCTCGGCGTTCGCGATCACCCCATCGAGCGTGCCGTATTCGGCCAGCCATTTCGCGGCGGTCTTCGGTCCGCATTTCTCGACGCCGGGAATGTTGTCGGAGGAATCGCCGACCAGCGCGAGATAGTCGATGATCTGTTCCGGCGCTACGCCGAACTTGGTCTTGACGCCGGCCACGTCCAGCGTCGTGTTCGTCATCGTGTTGACCAGCGTGATGTGCGGGCCGACGAGCTGAGCGAGATCCTTGTCACCGGTCGACACGACGACGTCGATGCCGCCGGCGGCCGCCTGCAGCGCCAGCGTGCCGATGACATCGTCGGCTTCGACGCCGTCGACGCGCAGGATCGGAAAGCCGAGCGCTTCAACCAGCGCGAGCATCGGTTCGATCTGCACGCGCAGGTCGTCCGGCATCGGCGGACGGTGCGCCTTGTATTCGGCGAACAACTCGTCGCGGAACGTCGGCCCCGCGGCATCGCTGACGAAGGCGATGTAATCAGGCTTCGATTTCAGGGCCAGGCGCACCATGTTGAACACGCCGAACAGTGCGCCGGTCGGTTCGCCGGTGCGATTGGTCAACGGCGGCAGTGCGTGGAACGCGCGGTACAGGTAGCCGGAGCCGTCAATGAGGGTAAGCGTCGGACGCGACATTGGCGCAGCATTGCAGGATGGGTGGCGGAGCTTGGGCCAGGCGCAAACGATTTGCAATTGAGCCGGCGTTCGCCGTCTTCTTAAGCTTTCCTTCACGCCAACAGGCGCCTTCTTCGGGAACACCAGCTAAACGCCTCGATCGCACCTTTTCGTCAGTCGTGTTCCAGAAAGGATGCGTTTGCTATGCTCGACTCCAGCCACGGAGATCAGTCATGAAACGAATCTTGCTCGGCACTATCTTGCATGGCACCGTTGCGATCGGACTTTTGACGACCGGTCTCACGGTCGCCGCGGCAGCGCAGAGCGCGCCACAAGATACCCTTCCGCCGGTTCAGCCGCCGCCCGCGATGGACGCCCCGGCAGCCAATGCAGCCGCACCGGCACAGGCGCCACCAGCGCAGACGACCGGCAGCAATACGCCGGTGGTTCCACTGGCCAATTCCGATGCCGAGGCGCGCGCCGCCGCTGCCGCCGAAGCCGCGGCAACGGCCGACCGCGCGAAAGCGCTCAATGCCGAACGCACGGATGGACTCGAGGCGGCGACCGCGCCGCCCAAGGTGATGGGCAACAAGGCCCTTGATGCCCCACCGCTGCCCCCGGACGTGCAGAAGGCAGCCGAGGCGACGGAACTGCCGGTCGTCACGGTGCGCCAGAATGGCAACGAGCGTGTCGAGGAATACCGCAAGAAAGGTGTGCTGTATTTCGTCCGGGTCGTACCGCCGGAAGGGCCGCCGCGCTATTACGTCGACAACCCGTCGAATCTCCCGCCGGACATCAGGCAGTTGTCCGCTCCCTCGGGCACTGTCCAGCCGGTGTACTACAAGTTGCTCGATTGGCACTGAGTGGGGACTAGGGGCTAGGGACTAGGGACTAGGGACGGCGCCTGCTCGGATGCCGTCAGTGGCGAGCGCTCTTTTCGAGGGGAACAGGGTGGCGAAAGCAGGGTTCGGACTATTGCTGTTGGTGCTTGCGATTTCGGCGCCGCAGGCGCGCGAGTGGGATGACCGCGTCGTCAAGGCCGCGCAGCGCAACTTTCCGGAGTTTCTCGATCTGCTGGCGATCGCCGACGTTGCCGACAATCCGGCCGACATCCAGCGCAACGCCGCGTTCCTGCAGCAGGCGTTCATCCGGCGTGGGTTCAAGACACAACTGCTGGCAAATCCGGCCAACCGCCCGCTCGTATTGGCCCAACTGATGGCGGCGCCTGCGGGCGCGAAGACGCTGCTGCTTTATATTCATTTCGATGGCCAGCCGGTCATTCCCGGCGAATGGGCGCAGAAGAGTCCGTTCGATCCGGTCGTCAAGCAGCGCGACGAGAGCGGCGCGTGGCATGAAGTCGCGCGCGACCGGTTGCTGGCGCAGCCGTTCGATCCGGAATTGCGCGTGTTCGCGCGCGCCGCGTCCGACGACAAGGCGCCGATCGTGATGCTCCTGACGGCGATCGATTTGCTCAAGGCCCAGGGCAAGGCGCCGGCTTCGAACATCAAGGTGATCCTCGATTCGGAAGAAGAAATCGGTTCGCCGAGTCTGGCTGGCGTGGTCGCAGCCAATGCCGCCGCGTTCAAGGCCGACGCACTCGTAATCCTCGACGGCCCGGTGCATGGGTCGGGCCGGCCGACGCTGGTCTTCGGCAATCGCGGCATCGCCCAAGCCACGCTCGTCGTCTATGGCCCGCGCTCGCCGCTGCACAGCGGACACTTCGGCAATTACGTGCCGAATCCGGCGCTGAGGCTGGCGACGCTGCTGGCGGGCATGAAGGACGACGGTGGTCGCGTCCTCGTCGAAGGTTACTACGATGGCATCGAGTTGACGCCCGCCGATCGCGCTGCGCTCGCCGCGACCGGCGACGACGAGGCGGCACTGCGCAAACGCGCCGGTATCGCGCGCGCCGAAAGCGTCGGTTCGACCTATCAGGAGGCACTGCAATACCCTTCGCTCAACGTGCGTGGCATGGCATCGGCCGCTGTCGGCTCCAAGGCCGCCAACATCGTGCCGAGCGAGGCGACGGCGGAACTCGATCTGCGCACGACGCCGGAGACCGATGGCCGGAAACTCTTCGAATTGATTCGCAGGCACATTGAAAAGCAGGGCTACCACCTGACCGACGGACCGCCGAGCGATGTCGAGCGCGCGACCTACGACAAGCTCGCAAGCTTCCGGCTCGGCTCCGTGCAGAGGGCCGAGCGTACGCCGATGGATTCGCCGCTGGCGCGCTGGGCCGTCGCCGCGCTGAAGTCCGCCACGGCTCCGGACCCAAGCAGCGAACCGGTGCGCATCCGCATGATGGGCGGCACCGTGCCGACTGACGTGCTGCTCGATGCGCTGCACCTGCCGTTCATCGGGGTGCCGACCGTCAACGCCGACAACAACCAGCATGCGCATGACGAGAACCTGCGCATCGGCAACTTCATCAGCGGGACGCAGACTATGTTCAGTCTGCTCGTGACGCCGTACCCGTAAACTGGCTTCCCTCGGAAGCGCGCGGCCGCGGTGGTTTTTCCTACTCGCGCAGTGCCTGCAGCAGCGCGTCGCGCGGCAATTTTCCGGTCGCATTGCGTGGCAAGCCGCGGACCAGGCGCAGTGGCCGCGGCAGGAACACCGGATCGACTGCGGCACGCAGCGCCGCGAGGATTTCCGCCTCGGACAATGCCGGAGCGACCACAAGCGCGGCCAGCCGGCCCACGCTGACGCCCTCGGCATCGAGCGCGAACATGACGCCGTCCTCGACGCCGGCAATCGCCAGAAGACGGTGGTTGAGATCGCTGAGTGACGCGCGCTTGCCGGCAATCTCGAGCAAGTCGCTGTTGCGTCCGCGCAGCGCGAATTGTTGCGACGGCAGTAACTCGACGATGTCCTGAAGCAGTGCCGGCGCGGCGAAGTACGGCGCCTGCACGAGCGTGCCATCCGGCTGCGGATGAAGTTCGACTCCGGGATACAAGCGCCACGGCTCGTCATGAACCGTGCGCCGGTGCGCGATCACGCAGGTTTCCGTCGAGCCGAAGAGTTCGACGACCGGCGCAGCGAAATGCCGTTCGGCCTCCGCAGCCAGTCCCTGCTCCAACGGCGCCGTCGCCGTCACGATCGCCTGCAGCGGCGGCAGCACCGTGGCGTCGCGCAGCAGGGCGCGCAAGTGGATCGGCGTCGTGACCAGCACGCGCGGCGCCGGCGTGGCGGCGAGTGCCTGGGCGATGTCGGCCGGAAAAAACGGCTGCCCCGAATGGATCGCCGCCCGGCTGCGCAACGGCAGCAGCACGGACATCTCGAGTCCGTACATGTGCTGTGGCGGCACGGTGGCAACGAGATTGAGCGCGACCGCATCGGCGCCGAGCACGGCGGCGTTCATTGCGCTGCTGGCGCAGAGGCTGGCCCAGGTCTTCGCGTTGGCTTTTGGCGTGCCGGTCGAGCCTGAGGTAAAACCGATCGCCACGACATGGTCGCCGGCGATGGCCGGCACGGCGTGGACCGGGTCCAGGTGCAGGCTGGCCAGCGCGGGCAGTTCGAAATGACGCCCGTGCGCGGCGTGAGTGCGATCGCCCAGCGCATAGCCGGCGGGATAGGCGTGCAGCACATCGGCAATCGCCCGCGTTGCCCGGGACGCCGGCAACAGGTTGGTTTGCCCGGCCAGGACGACCGCGCAGAACGCGACCAGGAATTCGTAGCGGTCGTCGCAAAGATTGACCGCGTGACTGCCGGGCGGCAAACGCGCCGCCAGCGCCTGCGCCTGGGCGATGAATCGCCCGGCATCGATCGTCTCGCCGCGATCGAGTATCAGCGCTCGCTGCAAATCGCCGTCGGCAAGCAGCGGCAGGGCCGCGCGTGGTGTCAGGTCAGGTTGAATTACCGCGGACAAGTCCCCTCCCCCTCAAGCTCAAGCCCGGATGATTTCTCCGCCGATCGCGTCGCGGATCGGCGTCGGCCGCTCGAGTCCCCCGATGGGCCCATTCAGAATATACGCAAGTTCGTCACCGAATGCTGAACGGACTTCCGCGGCCGAGCGCGCCGGCGGCTCGCCGTGGCGGTTGGCGCTGGTCGACACGATCGCCCCGCCGAAAGCGCGGCACAGTTGTGCCGCGAGCGGATGGGCGGTCACGCGCAGCGCGATGCCGGCGTGCGCGCCGGCCAGCCAGGCTGGCGTCAGTGGCGAGCGCGGCAATACCCAGGTCTGCGGTCCCGGCCACGATGCGCGAACGCGCGCGATCGCATCCGCCGGCGCCGGGCCGATGAATTTCTCCACTTGTGCAAAATCCGCGGCGATCAACAGCACGCCCTGCGTCGCCGGCCGCTGCTTCAGCGCGAACAGGCGCGCGACGGCATCGGCATCGGACGGGTCGCAGCCCAGGCCGTAGACCGCCTCGGTCGGATAGGCGACGACGCCGCCCTGGCGCAACGCTGCGACAGCTTCGGCGATCGACGCGTCCATCGCTCAGCCGGCGGGCTTCTTTCGCGCTGCGGTCTTCCGGGCGCCTGCTTTCTTCGCCGCTGCCTTCTTGGCCGGAGACTTCTTCGCGGCTTTCTTCGCGGCCGGCTTGGGCGTCTTGGGAGCCGGCGCCGGCTTGGCTGTCTTGGCGGCCGCAGCCGGTGCCTGCTTGGCACCCTTGCCGAAACGGCCACCACGCTTGGGCTTGACCGGCGCGGCGGCAAGCAGTTCGGCGCATTCGGCTTCGGTCAGGCTCGCCGGCTCCTTGTCCTTCGGAATGCGCGCGTTCTTCTCGCCATCGGTGATGTACGGACCGTAGCGGCCATTGAGCACCTGGATCGCGCCGTCGCGGAAGCTCGCGATCAGGCGATTGCGCGCGAGCTCGGCTTTTTCATGCAGCAACTCGAGCGCGCGCGGCAGTTCGATCGTGTACGGATCGTCCTCGGCTTCAGCGAGGCGTAAACGCTGCCGTGCTTGACGAACGGACCGAAGCGGCCGATGCCGGTGCTGATCGTCACGCCGTCCGGCGCATGCCGAGGTCGCGTGGCAGCTTGAACAGCTGCAAGGCGTCTTCGAGCGTGATCGTGTGGATGCTCTGGCCCGGACGCAGGCTGGCAAAGCGCGGCTTGTCGTCGTCGTCCTTCGTGCCGATCTGCGCCATCGGGCCGTAACGGCCGAGGCGCACGGTGACCGGCTTGCCGGAAGCAGGATCGACGCCAAGTTCGCGCGAGCCGCTGGCTTCGGAGCGATCGACGCTTTCGCTCTTGTCGTCGACCAGCGCCTTGAACGGCGTCCAGAATCGCC
Source organism: uncultured Gammaproteobacteria bacterium (assembly GCA_963766595.1). GTDB lineage: Bacteria > Pseudomonadota > Gammaproteobacteria > Xanthomonadales > Rhodanobacteraceae > Rudaea. The sequence continues at coordinate 288,967 of CAVYAZ010000016.1, read as the reverse complement.
GCATAAGCGGTACCCAGTCCTCTTCGCCGCGGCTGACCGCGTCGAGTTCGTCCTCGAGCTTCGCGGTGAAGTCGTAATCGACGTACTGGGCGAAATGCCCGGACAGGAACTTCGCGACCGCGCGGCCGACGTCGGTCGGCTTGAAGCGGCGGCTGTCGAGCATCACGTATTCGCGATTCAGCAGCACCTGGATGATGCTCGCATAGGTCGACGGCCGGCCGATGCCGTATTCCTCGAGCGTCTTGACCAGGCTGGCTTCGGAATAGCGCGGCGGCGGCTCGGTGAAATGCTGGTCGGCGAGGATGTCGGCCAGCGGCACCGCTTCGCCGATCTTCATCGGCGGCAGCTTGCGGCTCTCGTCGTCGTCCTCGGCGTTCTTCTGGTCGCGGCCTTCCTCGTAGACGGCGAGGAAGCCCGGATCGACGATCGTCGTGCCGCTGGCGCGGAACGTCGAATCGGGCCGCCGGCGTCAGATCGACCGAAACGGTATTCAACGTCGCGAACTGCATCTGGCAGGCGACGGCGCGTTTCCAGATCAGGTCGTAGAGCTTGCGCTGGTCGTCGCTGAGATATCGCGGCGACGCTCGCCGGCGTATGCAGCGCCGATGTCGGACGGATCGCCTCGTGCGCTTCCTGCGCGTTCTTGGATTTGGTGCGGTAGAAATTCGGCTCTCGGGCAGCGCCTTGGCGCCGAAGTCGCGCGCAATCACCTTGCGCAATTCGGTGATCGCATCGACGCCGATGTTCAGCGAATCGGTACGCATGTAGGTGATCAGGCCGACGATGCCCTCGTCGCCGATCGGCACGCCCTCGTACAGGCCCTGGGCGAGGCGCATCGTGCGGCTGGTCGAGAAGCCGAGCTTGCGCGCGGCCTCCTGCTGCAAGGTCGAGGTCGTGAACGGCGGCGACGGCCGGCGCTTGCGTTCCTTCGACTGCACGTCGCTGACGACGAGGCGGCCCTGCGCGGATTTCATCAGCGCGTCGCGCGCGGCGTGCGCATCGCGCTCGTTGGTCAGATCGAACTGCTCGAATTTCTTGCCGCGCAATTTCAGCAGGCGCGCGCTGAAGCGCTGGTCCGGATGCGCGCAGTCGGCTTCGATCGACCAGTACTCGCGCGCCTTGAACGCCTCGATCTCTTCCTCGCGCTCGACGATCATGCGCAGCGCCGGCGACTGCACGCGGCCGGCGGACAGGCCGCGCTGCACCTTGCGCCACAACACCGGCGACAGATTGAAGCCGACCAGGTAGTCGAGCGCGCGCCGCGCCTGCTGCGCGTTGACCAGGTCCAGCGACAGCTTGCGCGGGTTGGCGACGGCTTCCTGGATCGCGTGCGGCGTGATCTCGGAGAACACGACGCGATGCAGCGTCTTGCCGTCGAGCAGATTGCGCTCGCGCAGGATCTCGGCGATGTGCCACGAGATCGCCTCGCCTTCGCGATCAAGGTCGGTCGCCAGATACAGCGAGTCGGCCTTCGCGGCGGCCTTGGCGATCGCGTCGACGTGCTTTTCGTTCTTCTCGATGACCTCGTAGTTCATCGCGAAGTCGTGGTCGGTATCGACCGCGCCTTCCTTCGGCACCAGATCGCGCACGTGGCCGTACGAGGCCAGCACGTGGAAGTCCTTGCCGAGATACTTGTTGATCGTCTTCGCCTTGGCCGGCGATTCGACGATGAGCAGATTTTTCGCCATGAGCGGTTTCCGATACCTTTGTGCAGCGATGCAGCGCGAGGGCGCGGCAGTGTATGCGAACGCGAGCGCGGGCGCGCCTTTTTCAGTCAAAACACACTGACGCGTGCGCTGTCAAGCGCTGCCGCGGCCTGGCCGGGTCGGCAAACCGGAGTTTTCGGCCCGGTCACGCGAGCACGTAGCGGCCGCCGCTCGCCGCCGAAACCACGCCTTCGAGTTCGAGCACGAGCAGCATCGACGATAGCGCCGCGACCGGCAGTCCGCTGCGCTCGGCGAGCTCATCCAGGCTGACGGGCGCGCGATCGAGCGCGGCGAGCAGCCGGGCGTATTCCGGATCGCGCTGTGCCGTCGCGGGCGCCGGGCTTTCGTGTTCCGGGCCGGCAGGGCGATCGCCGAGCCGTCCGCGCAGATGATCGGCCAGCCGCGCGCCGATTCCGCGCAACTGGTCGAGCACCTCGTCGGCGGTTTCGACCAGCATCGCGCCATCGCGAATCAGTTTGTGACAGCCGCGGGCCAGCGGGCTGTGGATCGAGCCGGGCATCGCGAATACTTCGCGGCCCTGCTCGGCCGCGAGCCGCGCCGTGATCAGCGAACCGGATTTCAGTCCCGCTTCGATGACCAGCGTGCCGAGGCTCAGGCCGGCGATGATGCGGTTGCGCCGCGGGAAATGCTCGGGCTTGCCGACCGTGCCGGGCGGAAATTCGCTGACCAGTGCGCCGTTGGCGCGGATCCGCGCGGCGAGATCGTCGTGCTGGCGCGGATAGATCACATCGGTTCCGGTGCCGAGCACGGCGATCGTGGCTCCGCCGGCGTCGAGCGCGGCCGTGTGCGCCGCGCCATCGATGCCTTCGGCAAGGCCGCTCGTGACGACATTGCCGGAACGGGCGAACGCCCTGGCGAAGGCGCGCGCATTCGCCAGTCCGCTCGCCGTGGCGTTGCGCGAGCCGACGATCGCGATCTGGCGCCGACCACAGGTGGCTCGGGTCGCCGGCGACGAACAGGGCGGCCGGCGCGCCCGGAATGTCGCGGAGCAGTGCAGGATAATCTTCGCTGGCGAAAGTGATCAGGTGATGGCCGGCCTGGTCGAGCCAGCGCCGGTCCGCAGCTTGCGTCGTCGCATCCGGCGAGCAGACCGCGTCGCGGGCGGCGGACGGAATCGATGGTTCGCGGCGGGCCTGCGCCACGGCGCTCCGGGCCGAGCCGTGGCGGCCAACCAGCGCGCGAATGGCACCGGCTCCCAGATCGGGCGCCCGCAGCAGCGCGAGCCAGGCGAGAGCTTCGTCAGCGGCGGCGGAGTCGGTGGTCATGCAAGCGTTCCATGCGTGCGTTGGGGCACCTTAAAACAGAATGGCGCGGAGATTCCGCGCCATTCTTGCACGACCTATGTTCGTTCGTCAGCGCCGACCTTGATCAGCGCCGATCTTCGGTCTCAGCGATGATCCGGTTCGAATAGCCGGTCGCCGACGTGCACCGGGCGGATGCCGTCCATGACCAGCGCGTAGCTGACATGGGCGAAGGTACGGAACACCATCACGTGTCCGATGTAGTCGCGCGGCAGGAAGACCGTGGCATCGCTCGGATGGAAGAATGACTTGGCGCTGCCTTCCGGGTAGTCGGTTTGGTCGTGCACGGTGTCTTCGGCGTGGAAGATCGAAAACACCTGGCCGTTTTCGATGCCGTCCTCGGCGCCAAACGAGATTGCCACGACCTGCAGGCGTCCGACATTGGCGATGCCGCCGAAGGCGATGACGCGCATGCCGGCCGGAACCGAATTCGGCGGCCGCGGCATGAATTCCGGATCGTACGGCACCGGATCGGCCGGGATCACGTAGTCGCCCTCGCGCACCTCGAATTCGGAGTCGAGCACGAGGACCGATGCCGGATTGCCGCTGTGCGTGACTTCGACATTGGCGAATTGCAGGACCTCGTAGCCGAGGAAATGCACGTCGCCGGACAGCGTGAAATCCCACGGGCCGTTTTCCCAGAGCATGCTCGGACGATCGAAGTTGTTCTCCATCGATTCGCGATAAATGCTGGTGCGGCACATTCGGGTCTTTCGATATGTACTCGACGTAGCGGCCGACGACACGAACGACGGAGAAATGCTGGCCCGGCTGCGCATCGAGTCCGCGCACGAACGCGAGGTTGCCGGGCGTGCCGACGATGTGGTCGTCCTCGAAGCCGACGACGTGCGGAGCCGTGTCGAACTCTTCCTTGCTGATGATGCGCGGACGGTGGAGGAACTGCGCAATCGCATCGAGCGGCAGTGGCGCGATCGCTTTTTCCAGCTGCGTGGCGCGAACGTGCGGCTGCAATCCGCTTTGCTGGCTGCTGGTGCCGACGCTGAGCCGCGGCTGGCCATTGATGTAGGCCAGGTTCACCACGTCGCCCGGATAGATCAGGTGCGGGTTCTTGATCTGCCCGTTTGCCTGCCAGACTTCCGGCCACAGCCAGGGCTTCTTCAGGAAACGCGCGGAGATGCTCCAGAGCGTGTCGCCCTTTTGCACCGTGTAGCGTGTCCGGATGGCTATCGTTCAGTTCGACATTGGCGGCATAAACCGACAAGGTCAGCAACAGGCCGACAAAAACTGCAAGTAGTTTTTTAAGCATGGCTGCCAATTACCTGATTCCCCAGGGGCTTGTCGAGTGTATCCGAAATATTCACGGACGCAAATGACCGGGTTCGCACTATGCCCGGACAATTTGCCCGCCGTTGTGAAGCAGTGCTCGGACAGCGGGCCGAAAGTCGCCTAAAGTCGCGCCAAGTCCGCAATCGGCGTACAATTTTTAGCAGATTTCGCGGCCGCGGCTGGTACCCGCGAGCGATCACAGGTCCCATGAGCATACTGACGATTCTCGAATTTCCCGATCCGCGGCTGCGCAACAAGGCGCCAGCCCGTGGCCGTGTTCGACGCCGCGCTGCAGGCGCTCATCGACGACATGTTCGAGACCATGTACGCCGCGCCGGGCATCGGCCTGGCGGCGACCCAGGTCAACGTGCACAAGCAGCTGCTGGTGCTGGACGTCTCCGAGGAAAAGACCAGCCGCTGGTGCTGATCAATCCGAGGATCATCGCCCAGCGAAGGCAGCCAGACCTATCAGGAAGGCTGTCTGTCGGTGCCGGGCATCTTCGCCGACGTCGAGCGCGCCGACCGCATCAGCGTCGAGGCGCTGGACCGTCACGGCAAGCCGCTGAAGTTCGACGCCGACGGACTGCTCGCGGTCTGCATCCAGCACGAGATGGATCACCTGGCCGGCAAGCTCTTCGTCGATTACCTGTCGCCGCTCAAGCGCGAGCTGGTGCGCAAGAAGCTCGAAAAGCAGCGCCGCACCGCGGCCCAGGCCTGAAGAGTCGATGCCGAGTTCCCTCCGCCTGGTGTTCGCCGGGACGCCCGACTTCGCCGTGCCGCACCTGGCCGCCTGCCGCCGCGGCAATGTGGATATTGTCGCGGTGTATACCCAGCCCGACCGGCCCGCCGGCCGCGGCCGCACGCTGCCGCAAAGCCCGGTCAAGCAGGCGGCGCTGGCGGCGGGGATCCCGGTCGAGCAGCCGCAGAACTTCAAGGATGCCGCCGCGCAGCGAACAGTCTCGCTCGGCTACGCGCCGGATCTCGTCGTCGTCGTCGCTTACGGTTTGATCCTGCCGCGCAAGGTGCTCGCGATCCCGCGGCTGGGCTGCTGGAACGTGCATGCCTCGCTGCTGCCGCGCTGGCGCGGCGCAGCGCCGATCCAGCGCGCGACTGCTCGCCGGCGATACGCAGACCGGTGTCGGTCTGATGCAGATGGAAGCCGGTCTGGACACCGGCCCGGTGCTGTTGCGCGCCGCACTGCCGATCGCCGCCGGACGAAACCGGCGGCAGCCTGCATGACCAGCTCGCCGCGCTCGGCGCCGAAGCGCTCGCCGAGGGTCTCGAGCGCGTGGCGCGCGGCGAGACGCTGACTGCCGAGCCGCAGCCCGAACACGGCGTCACCTACGCGCACAAGCTCGACAAGGCCGAAGCGCGTCTCGACTGGACCGAGCCCGCGAGTCGCGCTCGAACGCAAGGTGCGCGCGTTCGATCCCTGGCCTGTCGCCGAAGCGCGACTCGCGGGCGAGACGCTTGCGCATCTGGAAGGCGCTTGCGCTGCCTGCGCAGAAGGCGCCGTCGAGACAGGCGCAACGCCGGGCACGATCGTCGGCCGCCGGCCGCGACGGCATCGACATCGCATGTGCCGAGGGCGTGCTGCGCATTCTCGAAGTGCAGCGCGCCGGCGGCCGCCGCATCAGCGGCGCGGACTGCGTCAATGCGCGGCCCGAGCTCGAAGCGGATCGCGCAGTGAGCGCGCCGGCGATCGACGCGACCAGCGTGCGCGCAATCGCTGCGCAGGCGCTTGCGCGCATCGTGTCGCGGCGCACTCGCTGCGCGCGGCATTTGCGACATCTTCCACAAAGTTGCCGACTCGCGCGATCGCGCTCTGCTGTCGGCGCTGCTGCATCGCGGCGCGCGCTGGTGGCTGCGTCTACGACGCCGCGCTCGACCGCCTGCTCGAACAGCCGCTGCGCAAGCGCGAGCCGAAGCTGCATGCGCTGCTCGTGCTCGGCCTGGTCCAGACTCGACGTGCTGCGCCTGCCCGAATACGCCGGCGTCGCCGCGACGGTCGATGCGGCGCGCGCACTCGGCAAGCCGCAATTCAGCGGCGCTCGTCAACGCCCTGCTGCGGCGCTGGCTGCGCGAGCGCGCGACGCTCGGCGCGGCGCTCGACGCCGACGCGGCGACGCGCACCGCGCATCCGCGCTGGCTGCTCGACGCGATCGCCGCGACTGGCCGGACGATGCCGATGCGATCATCGCGGCGAACAACGCCGAAGCGCCGCTGTGGCTGCGCGTCAATCGCCGCCGCGGCGACGCGCGATCCGACTGCTGCAGCACTTCGCAGCCGCCGGCATCGCGGCGCAAGCGCCCGACGCGCTTGCCGATGCGATCGTGCTGGCCCAGAGCACGCGACGTGACCGCGTCTGCCGGGTTATGCGCGAAGGACTGTTCTCGGTGCAGGACGGCGCCGCGCAATTCGCGTCGCCGACCTGCTCGATCTTGCACGATGGCCAGCGCGTCCTCGACGCCTGCGCCGCGCCCGGCGGCAAAAGCGCGCATATTCTCGAGCGCGCCGAGGTCGACCTGCTCGCGCTCGATCGCGATGCGCAACGCCTGCCGCGCATTGCGCGAGAACCTCGAGCGCCTCGGTCTGCGCGCCGACGTGCGCGCAGGCGATGCGTCGCAGCCGGAAGCCTGGTGGAACGGCCGGCCATTCGACCGCATCCTGCTCGACGCGCCGTGCTCGGCGACCGGCATCATCCGCCGCCAGCCCGACATCAAGCTGCATCGCCGCGCCGACGACATTGCCGCGCTCGCCGCGCACGCAAACAGCGCCTGCTCGATGCGCTCTGGCCTTTGCTCGCGCCGGGCGGACGCCTAGTCTATGCGACGTGCTCGGTGCTCGACGCCGAGAACGCAGCGCAGGTCGAAGGCATTTCTCGCGCGTCACGCCGACGCCGCGATCGCTGGCGGTCGCGCCGCCGGGTTGGCGCGCGACGCGCGCGGGCGGTGCGCAGAATCTGCCGGGAGAGGCCGGCATGGATGGATTTTTCTATGCGGTGCTGGAAAAACCTCGTTAGCGCACTGCTGTGCGCCGTGCTGTTCGCCGGCTGTGCCGGCGCCGGCAGCGCGGCGCAATTGCGCGTGCGCAACGCGCAGCTGGCCAACGGCGTGCTGACTGCGCAGCTGCACTGGCAGCCGAACGACACCGTGCTCGATGCGCTCGATCACGGCATTGCGCTCGAGTTCCTGCTGCGCGTGCGCGCCTACGGGCCGGCACGGCTCGGCTGGCATCGACGCTGGCGCGCGCAGACCGGCACATCGAGCTGCGCTACTTTCCACTGACCCGCCGCTACCAGATGCGCGATCTGGATCGCGGCGAGACTGCGCAACTTATGGCGCGCGCGGCCTGCTCGTCGCCGCGCTCGAGGACCTGCGCCTGGACCTGCCGGCGGATTGGGCCGGCAGCTGGCGCGCAGAGTTTCGCACTGAGCATCGACCTGGAACGCGACAACCTGCCGGGCGCGTTGCGCCTGCCGGCGCTGCTCGAGCCGCGACTGGCATCTTTCTTCCGGAGACTTTGCATGGCCGGCAACGGACGCCGGCTGATCCGCCTCGCCCGGCGCATCCTGCCGGCGCTGGCGGTCATCGTGCTGCTGGCCGGCGCGCTTGCGCTCGCCAACGACGCTGCCGCCGGCAGCGTGCGCCTCGGCGCGTTCTATCCGTGGATCCTCGCCGCGTCGGCGCTCGCGCTGCTGGTGCTGATCGGCGTCATCGCGCAGCGCCTGCTGCGCCTCACGCACGAATTGCGGCCAGCAGGTTCCCGGCGCGCGCCTGACCCGGCGCGTGCTGCTGATGCTGATCGCGCTGGCCGTGCCGCCGGTGCTCGTCGTCTATGGATTTTCGCTGTTCTTCCTCAACGCGACGATCGACAACTGGTTCAACGTGCGCCTCGAACAGGCGCTCAACGACGCGCTCGAAATCGGCCGCGTCTATCTCGACGAGCGCTTGCACGTCGCCGAGCAGTCGAGCACGACACTGGCCGCCGAACTCGCGCCGCTCGGCGATCCCGAGCTGCAGGCGCGCCTGGACAACGCGCTCGATGCGCAGGGCGCGACGCAGCTGACCGTGTTCGGCGACAACCGCGCCGTGCTGGCGACGGCGAGTTCGGATCCGCGTTTTCTCGATCCGGCGTATCCGGATTCGGCCGCGCTGCTGCAGATGCGCAACAGCGGGCGCTACGCGGCGGCCGAGCCGGTCGGCGCGGACGACCAGCTCATGCTGCGCGTCGTCGTGCCGTTGCCGGCCAAGGAGCCGGACAGCCAGCGCCTGCTGCAGGCGCTGTTTCCGCTGCCCGAGGCGATCGCAGCCGCTGACCGGCGAGGTCGAGAAGGCGAACTTCGATTTCCAGCGCCTGAAATTCCTGCGCGACTCGCTGAAGCTGACGTTCACGCTGGTGCTGACGTTCGTGCTGCTGCTGTCGGCGCTGTTCGCGCTGCTGATGGCGTTCGGCGTCGCGCGCCGCCTGACCGCGCCGATCGGCCGTCTTGCCGCGGCGACGCGCGCCGTCGGCGCCGGCCGCTACGACACGCCGCTGCCGGTCAGCGAGCGATGACGAACTCGGCTTCCTGCTCAACTCGTTCAACCAGATGCAGCGCGAACTCGAGCTCGCCGATGCGCGCGCACGGCGCAGCTCCGAGGAGACCGAAAGCCAGCGCAGCTATCTGAAAGCGCTGCTCGAACGGCTGTCGGCCGGCGTTCTCGGCCTCGATCGCGACGGCGTGCTGCGCACGGCGAACCGCGCCGCCGAAACGATCCTGCAGGTGCCGTGGGCGCAATACATCGGCCGCCACCTCGAGCGCAGCGCGCGGCGATCATCCGGCCCTGGCGCCGCTGGTCGATCCGATCCTCAAGCATGTGCGCGAAGGCCTGCGCGAGTGGCGCGAGGAGATCGTCGTCGAACAAGGCGGCGAACGCCGCGTGCTGACGTTGCGCGGCGCCGAACTCGCCAGCGCGCCGGGCAACGACGCCGGCGTCGTCGCGATGTTCGATGACCTGACCTTGCTCAATAGCGCGCAGCGCGAAGCGGCATGGGCCGAAGTCGCGCGCCGCCTCGCGCATGAGGTCAAGAATCCGCTGACGCCGATCCAGCTCGCCGCCGAGCGCCTGCGCCGCCGCTTCATCGGCCGCCTGCCGCCGGACGAAACCGAATTGCTCGACCGCGCGACGCACACGATCGTCAGCCAGGTCGAGGCGCTGAAGGCGCTGGTCAACGCGTTCGGCGACTACGCGCGACCGCCGCAGATCGAAACACGGTCGCTTGCTTTGCATGCGCTGGTCGGCGAAGTGCTCGATCTGTACGAGAACGATCAGCGCATTCGTCTCACGCGCAACTTCGCGCCGCACGATCCGGCCCTGCGCGCCGATGCCGGGCGCCTGCGCCAGCTGCTGCACAACCTGCTGAAGAACTCGCTCGAAGCGATGAGCGGCGAGAGCAAGCCGTGCATCGAAGTCAGCACGCGCGAGATCGACGAGAACGGCCGCGCCTGGGTCGAACTCAGCATCGCCGACAACGGCCCCGGATTGCCCGAAGGCTTCGACGAGCGCTGGTTCGAACCGTACACGACGAGCAAGGTGCGCGGCACCGGGCTCGGCCTGGCCGTGGCCAAGAAGATCGCCGAAGAACACGGCGGCAGCATTCGCGCGGAAAACCGCCCGTTCGGCGGCGCGGTGTTCATCGTGCGCCTGCCGCGCGACGCCGAAGCGGTGCGCGCCTGATGCTTGCGCAGCCGCGGCGCGAGTTGCTCGGGTTCCTGTTGATCGCCCTGGTGGTGCTCGGCGCCGGCATCGGCTTGCGCGATCCGTGGCCGGCCGACGAGCCGCGCTTTGCGCTATCGGCAAAACAGATGGTCGACAGCGGCAACTGGCTGATCCCGCACCGTGGCAGCGAGCTGTATTCGGACAAGCCGCCGACCTTCATGGCGCTGCAGGCGGCGACCTACGAAATCGTGCGCGACTGGCGCATCGCGTTCCTGCTGCCCTCGCTCCTGGCGGCATTGGGTACTTTGCTGCTTGTGTACGATCTTGTGCGACGGCTCTGGGACCACCGCACCGGACTGTACGCGGCGACAGCCCTGCTGACGGCGTTCCAGTTCGTCTATCAGGCCAAGCGCGCGCAGATCGACCCGGCCGTGACGTTCTTCATCACGCTGGCGAATTACGGACTGCTGCGGCATTTCCTGCTCGGTCCGGACTGGCGCGCCTACTGGTTCGGCTGCTTTGCCGCCGGACTCGGCGTGATCACGAAGGGCGTCGGCGTGCTCGCCCTGCTGATGTTCGCGCCGTATCTCGTCGCCCGCCTCGGCCACTGGCAGCACGTGACCCATACGCAGCGCAGCGGCCTGCGCTGGGCCGCCGGCGCGCTCGCGTTCCTCGGCGCGGTCGCGCTGTGGATCGTGCCGATGCTGCTGGCGGTGCGCAACGCGGCCTCGCCGGATTTCCGCGCCTACCTCAATGACATCCTGTTTCACCAGACCGCCGGCCGCTACACCGACTCGTGGGACCATCGCCAGCCCGCGTGGTACTACCTCGGCGTCGTCGTGACCGGCTGGCTGCCGCTGACGCTGACGTTGCCCGGCGTGCTGCCGCGCTGGCGCGAGCGCCTGGCCGCACGCGACGCGCGCTTCCTGCTGCCCCTGGCGTGGATCGCGCTGGTCATCGTGTTTTTCAGCGTTCCGCACGGCAAACGCGACGTCTACATCATGCCGGCGCTGCCGTTGTTCGCATTGTGCATTTCTCCATTTTTGCCCGATTTGCTGCAGCGCCTGTGGGCGCGGCGCACGGCGCTGGGGTTGATCGGCATCGTCGGCGTGGCGTTTCTCGCAGCAGGCGTCTACGCATTGGCCGCGCATCCGCCGTTCGCGCGCGAGCTGGCCGAACAGCGCGGGATGGACGACGGCGGCGCGGCGCTGTGGTGGCTGCTGATCGCGCTCGGCGCGTGGACTCTCGCCTGCGCAGGCGTGTTCCGGGCACGGCGCGGCGTGCATGCGTTGCTGGCCGGCATTGCCGGCATGTGGTTGCTGTGGAGCTTCTGGGCATATCCGCTGCTCAACGATTCGAGTTCGGCCGCCGGCGTCATGCGCAAGGCCGGCACGATCGTCGGCGCCGATGCCGAGCTGGCGCTGGTCGCCTGGAAGGAGCAGAACCTGCTGCTCGCCGACCGGCGTGCGACCGAATTCGGTTTCGTCAAGCCGTGGCACGAGCAACTCGCCGCCGCGATCCGCTGGCAGGAGGGCAAGCCGGAATCGCGTTGGGTGTTCATCCTGGCCGATGCGATGGCGCCGTGCGTCGCCCAAGACAGCGCCGACCTACGTCGGCCATGCGAACCGGCGCGAATGGTGGCTGTTCCGCGCCGACGCGGTCGCGCCGGCCTGCCGCGGCGGCAACGTGCCGGCGTCGGCGAACGAAGGACACGAGGATCCGAACGTGAATTGAGCGACGCATTCGATGACGCGAACTACACTAACTCCGGACATTTGCGCGCATGAGCACGATCAACCTGATTGCGCGCGACAACGGTTTCGGACTGTCGCGCGACCTGCGCTTGCTGGCGATCGGCGCTGGCGGCGCAGTGGTCACGACGTCAGCTCAGCCCGCGGCGGCGCGGCGATTGCGCAAGCTCGGTTATGCGGCCCGTGGAGCCGCGCGCTTCGCGCCGTCGCGCGCCGGCTGCGCGGCCTGCGACCCGCACGATTGTTCGACGCGAACCTGATGCTCGAGCACGTGCGCAGCGAATGTTTCGCGCTCGGCCGCCGCAACGTGCATGATGCCGAACCCGGACTGGTTTCTGCCGGCGATGGCAGGCGCTTGCCGGCATCGATTGCATCTTCGCCAAGACCCGGCACACGCAGAGCTCTGTTCGCGGGACGCGAGCAGCGGCGTCGTCTTCACCGGCTTCACGTCGGAAGATCGCTACGAGTCCGGTGCCGTGCCGCGCGAGCGAAGTTTCTTCCACCTCGCCGGCCGCAGCGGACGAAGAACACCGAGGGCGTGCTGGCGCTGTGGCGCCGCCATCCGCAGCTGGCCGCACCTGACCGTCGTGCAGGATCCGCACATGGCTCAGCCGGCCGTACGCCGGCCGCCGAACATCGACCATCGCATCGGCCACCTGTCGACGTGCCGAACTGCGTCGTCTGCAGAACGAGCACCGGTTTCATCTTGTGTCCTTCACAGACCGAAGGCTTCGGTCACTATCTCGTCGAAGCGCTGAGCGTCGGCTGCGATGACGCTGACGCTGGATGCGGAGCCGATGAACGAACTGGTCACGCCCGAACGCGGCGTGCTGGTGCCGGTCGCGCGGACCTGACGCACTATCTGGCGACGACGAATTTCTTCGACGACGCGATCGATGGAAGCGGGCGATCGAGCGGCTGATCGGCATGAGCGATGCCGAGTGCGAGCGCCTCGGCGCGCCGCGCGCGCCTGGTTCGTCGACAACGATCGTGCGTTTCCGATCGGCTAGACGCGGCGATCCGCAGTCTTGCGTAGTCTGGATCACGACGGCATCTGACGCGGATTGACGCGGATCAACACGGATAAGAACAACGGATGAAGCAAATTAATTGACAGCTTCAAACACCAGGCAGATGGGGACCTGCCGGGCCATCGCGTCTGCGCTCCGTATTCCAGCTTCCGCTTTTCTCCGTTCTTATCCGTGTTCTTGTGTCTCGTCTTCATCCTCTGCTCACTAGAAATGCTCTAGATCCGCTGGCCGCGCTCAAGCAGCCACAGCTTGATGAATTTCTGGCGCACGTAATTTGCCTCGACATAGGCGTAGACCAGTCCGCGCCAGCCATCGAGAAAGCCCGCGCGCAGCACATAGCCGCGCAGGAAGCGCCAGAACGGGTTGAACAGGACATTGTGTAAATGTGCGCGGCGCCCCGCCGCGTGGTGGTGCTCGGCCATCAGGCGCGCGTAGCGGTCCAGGCGTGCGAGCTGGTCCGAGAGCGAGCGGTAGGCGCGATGCTCGAGATCGCCGGCCAGCGTGACGACGCTTCCGTCGACGCTGGCGTGTTCGTGGATCTCGCGCCCGCCGCGAAAGCCCCCGCGGCGGCGGTCGAACAGGCGCAGAACGCGATCCGGATAGGCGTTGCCGTGGCGCAGGAATGCGCCGAAGTATTCGGTGGCGCGGGCGAAGCGATAGCCGGCGGCGGGGAAGTCCCGTGCGCGCTCCGCTTCGATCGACGCGCGCAGGGCCGGCGTAACGCGCTCGTCGGCGTCCACGCACAGCACCCAGTCGTGGTGCGCGGCACGCACGGCAAAATCCTTCTGCGATCTATAGCCGTCGAACGCGCGCTGCAGGACGCGAGCGCCGAGCGCAGCGGCGAGTTCCGCGGTGCCGTCGGTCGATTCGGAGTCGACGACGACGATTTCGTCGCAGAATGCGAGCGACCGAATGCAGGCTTCGATACGATCGGCCTCGTTCAGCGTGATGACGCAGGCGGAAATTCTCGGTGAATTCCTGGTCGTTTCGCTCGTCGGCATCGGGACGGAAGGCCTTGCGTCGGCGGCTTGCATGTGATCAGCGTCACAAGCCGGAGAAGTTTGTCGGCGAATAGTACACAGTTGTGCACAAACCCGATTGCCCCTCGCCTGCGTGCGCGCTAGGCTCGGCCGGCCCACAGGGGGGGTCAACATGAAATCCAGCGACATACCGGTCAAGACCGACGCGGGCAACCGCGAACTGAGCCTGCGCGCGCACAAGCTGTCGCCGCGCGTGCGCTCGTTGCTGATCGTGATCCATGGCACCGACACCGTGGCCGAACTGAGCCAGAGCTTTCAGGCATTCGGCGACGTCAGCGCCAGCTTGAACGAGCTCGCCGGCCTCGGCTTGATCGCTGCGCGTGAGTCTTCGACCGGTTCCGCTCCGCTGCAGGTGCAGGCGGCGAACGCGCCCGACATCATGCCGCCCGCCCCACAGGCCAAGCAGTTCCTCAACGAAACCGCAGTCGCGGTGCTCGGGTTGCGCGCCTTCCTGTTCACGCTGAAACTCGAGCACTGCTATACGGTCGAGGAGTTGCGGGCAATCCTGCCGGAATACCGACGCGTCGTCGGCAAGGCCAAGGGCGAGGAGTTTGCCGCGGCGATGGCAACCCGCGCCGAAGCGATACTCGCGCGCCGCTGAACCGAATGCCTGCGAGTCCTGGGCGCCGCCTGAGCAACGGCTCCGCGCCCCGCGCTTTGCGCTATGCTAGCGCGTCGCATTTTCGCAACAGGTGAGGGCATGAGCTCCGGGCTCGTCCTGGTCGTCGACGACGAACCGGACATCCGCACGACGGTCAAGGAAATCCTCGAGGACGAGGGTTATCAGGTCGTCGTGGCCGAAAACGCCGCGGCGGCACGCGAGGCGCGCCGCCAGTTGCGGCCGGATGTCGTCCTGCTCGACATCTGGATGCCGGACCTCGACGGCATCAGCCTGCTGCGCGAATGGGCGGCGAACGGAACGCCGCCGTGCCCGGTGATCATGATGTCCGGCCACGGCACGGTCGAGACCGCGGTCGAGGCCACGCGTCTGGGCGCCTACGATTTCGTCGAAAAACCCATCTCGCTGGCCAAGCTGCTGCTGACGATCGAGCGGGCGCGCGAGGCCAACCGTCTCAAGCGCGAAAACGACGGCCTGCGCCAGCAACTGGCGTTGCCGCTGGAGCCGGTCGGCTCGAGCAAGGCGATGGTCGCGCTGCGCGCGCAGCTCGAGCGACTCGCCCAGCACGAGACCGGAATCCTGATCTATGGCGAGCCGGGCACGGGCAAGGAATCGCTCGCGCGCTGGTTGCATGAGCGCAGCGCGCGCCGCACCGGACCGTTCGTCGCCGTCGCGCCCGGCAGCGTTCCGCGCGCGCATCTGGTCAGCGCGCTGTTCGGCGCCGAGAACGCCGAGGGCGTGCAGCAGGGTCTGCTCGAGCAGGCCAATGGCGGCACACTGTTCCTCGACGAGGTCGCCGAACTCGATCCCGAACTGCAGCAGCGTCTGTCGAGCGTGCTCGAACGCCGCGCGCTCGTGCGCAACGGCGGCGCATCGCCGACGCCGCTCGACCTGCGCGTGATCGCGGCCACGGCGCAGAATCTCGAAGCCCAGGTCAAGGCCGGGCGCTTCCGCGAAGAACTCTATTACCTGCTCAGCGTCGTGCCGCTGGTCGTGCCGCCATTGCGCAAGCGCAGCGAGGATGTTCCGGAACTGCTGCGTCTGTACGGCGATTTTTTCGCCAACCGCGATCATCTGCCGTACCGCCATTTCCCGGTCGACGTGCAGAATCGCCTGCGCAACTACGGCTGGCCGGGCAACGTGCGCGAGCTGCGCAATCTGGTCCAGCGTCTGCTGGTCATGGGCAGCGCCGACCAGGTCAGCCTCGACGAAGTCGAAGCGGCATTCGGCACTGTGCCGGCGACGCCAACAGCGGCCGTGCCCGCGAGCCAGAACAATGGCGGCGTCGACTTCAGTCTGCCGCTGCGCGAAGCGCGCGAGCAGTTCGAACGCCTCTACCTGCTGCGCCAGCTGCAGGAAGCCGGCGGCAGCGTCGGCAAGCTGGCCAAGATCGTCGGCATGGAGCGCACGCATCTGTATCGCAAGCTGCGCGATCTCGGCGTCGACGTGAAGGCCGTCGCGCGCGACGAGTAATGGTCGCTGCAGCTTGAAGCGGTCATTTTTTTGACGCGGATCGCGCGGATGACGCGGATAAGAGCGGATTAAGGCAGGACAAAACAGCCTTCGACGTAATTTCGCTCGCCGAAACGAGTAGCGACGAGTCGATTGAATCGGGTTTGCGTTCGAACCCTTTTCATTCCTCATGGTCTTTATCCGCTGTTGATCCGCGTTATCCGCGTCCTAATATCCCTTGTTCCAGACCTGCAGCGAGGATGAAATCATGAGCGTAAAAGGAAAAGTCGCGCTGATTACCGGCGCCGCGAGCGGCATCGGCAAGCGCATTGCCGAGGTGCTGGCCGACAACGGCGCGCACATCGCGATCGCCGATATCAACCAGGCCGCGGCGCAAGCGGCTGCCGACGAAATCAAGGCGCGCGGCGTCAAGGCGACCGCGGTCGTCATGGACGTGACCGACGAAGGCGCCGTCGAGGCAGGCGTCGACAAGACCGTCAAGGATCTCGGCAGCGTCGACATCCTCGTCTCCAATGCCGGCATCCAGATCGTCAATCCGGTCGAGAATTTTTCCTACGCCGACTGGAAGAAGATGATCGCGATCCATCTCGACGGTGCATTCCTGACCACGCGCGCGTGCCTCAAGCGCATGTATGCGGCCGGCAACGGCGGCTCGATCATCTACATGGGCTCGGTGCATTCGAAGGAAGCCTCGAAGCTCAAGGCGCCGTATGTCGCGGCCAAGCATGGGCTGATCGGCCTGGCCAAGGTCGTGGCCAAGGAAGGCGCGGCGAAGAACGTGCGCGCAAACGTCATTTGCCCGGGCTTCGTGCGCACGCCGCTGGTCGACAAGCAGATTCCCGAGCAGGCGAAGGAATTCGGCATCTCCGAAGCCGACGTGATCAAGAACATCATGCTCAAGGAAACCGTCGACGGCGAATTCACGACCGTCGACGACGTGGCCCAGTGCGCGCTGTTCTTCGCCGGCTTCGGCACCAATGCGCTGACCGGACAATCGATCGTCGTCAGCCACGGCTGGTTCATGCAATGAGCGCGCAAGCCAGGCGCGCGGCGCAGGCGCGAAGAAAGACCCCGCCGCGACTGCCTGCAGCCAGACGTTCCACAAATCAACAAGTAAACAAAGCCGCCAAAGCCGCCGGCGCTCGCGGCGCGCGACTACGAGACCGTCGTGCTCGTCCTGCAGGGCGGCGGCGCGCTCGGCGCCTACCAGTGCGGCGTCTATGAAGGACTCGACGCCGCCGGCATCCGGCCGGACTGGTTCGCCGGCATCTCGATCGGCGCGATCAATGCGGCGCTGCTTGCCGGCAACGCGCCGGAGCAGCGCGTCGAGCGCCTGCGCGAATTCTGGCAGCGCATCTCGACGCCCGCGCTGCCGCTGCCACCCCAGGTATTCGACTGGCAGCGACAATGGCTCGACGCACTGCCGAAATACAGTCCGTTGCAGGCGCTGGCCAATTCGGCCGGCGCCATGACCGCGCTGCTGCACGGGCAGCAGGGTTTCTTCGTGCCGCGCTTGCCGCCGCCGTATGCGGCCACGCCCGGATCGAACGCGGCGACGAGCTTCTACAGCACTGCGCCGCTACATGCCACGCTCGACGCGTTCGTCGACTTCGACCGCATCAACCACGCGTCGGCGCCGCGCCTCACGCTCGGTGCCGTCAACCTGCGTAACGGCAACTTCGTCTATTTCGACAATCGCGACATCGCGATCGGCGCCGAACACGTGCTTGCGTCGGCCGCGTTGCCGCCGGCGTTCGCGCCGGTCGAGATCGACGGCGAGTTCTACTGGGATGGCGGGCTGGTATCGAATACGCCGCTCGAATACGTGCTCGACTCGACGCCGCGCCGCGACACGCTCGCACTGCAAGTCGACCTGTGGAGCGCGCGCGGCGAACTGCCGCGCACGCTCGGCGACGTGCTCGAACGCCAGAAAGACATCCAGTATTCGAGCCGCACGCGCCGCGGTACGGACACCGCGGCCGAGCAGCAACGCCTGCGCCTGGCGCTCGGCGAATTGATCGAGCTGCTGCCCGGCAAGCGCGTGCCGCCGGCGCTGGCCGGGGCGTTTTCCGCGTGGACCTGCACGAAAGTCGTGAACATCGTGCACCTGATCTACCAGGCCAAGTCCTACGAGCAGCAGTACAAGGATTATGCGTTCGGACCACTGGCCATGAGTGAACACTGGAGCGCGGGTCTCGGCGACATGCAACGCACCCTGGCATGTCCGCATTACTTCGCGCTGCCTTCGCGCGACGTCGGCGTCGTCACCCACGACATTCACCGCTGACGGCTCGACATGAATGCCGCGAGCGTCGAACGATTGCGCGCCCTCTGCGGCGGACCACGTGACGGCGCCCTGCTGCGCTTCTCGCTCGGCAGCGCCCTGCTTGGGGCCGGCGCTCCGGCCGATGCGGCGATCGAGTTGCGCCGCGCCGTCGAATTCGACCCCGCCTACTCCGCCGCCTGGAAACTCCTCGGGCGCGCGCTGGCCGAAGCCGGTGATACGGCGCAGGCGCGCCATGCCTGGCGCGATGGCATCGCGGCCGCGGGGCGCGCCGGCGACGTGCAGGCGCAGAAAGAAATGCAGGTATTCGTCAGACGCCTCGACCGGGGCGGTGGCGATAGCGCGCGCGATTGATCCGGTACGGGCGAAGTCGTCGATTGAGTGCGGTGGCGCTCAATACCACCGCTGCTGCGTTTCGCCCGGCGGCCGGATCGAGTAGCGCTTGTAGTGCCACATGTACTGGGCCGGCGCCAGGCGCACGCATTCTTCCACGCCGCGATTGAGCGCGGCGACCGCGGTCGGCAGATCGGGATCGGCGATGCCGGCGGGCGCCGGCAGGATGTGCACTCGATAGCCGGCGCCGCGCGGCAGGCGTTCGGCGAACGCGAACAACACCGTTGCGCCGGTGCGCTGGGCCAGGCGCGAGAGCAGCACCATCGTCAGCGCGGGCGTGCCAAAGAACGGTGCGAATTCGCCTTCGCCCTGTTTGGGTTGCTGGTCCGGGAGGATGCCAACGACGCCGCCGTCGATCAGGCGCTTGTACAGTGTGCGCACGCCGGCCGCGCCTTCGGCGCGCACCTGCTCGATGGTGAGCGAGTCGCGAGCGCGGACCAGCAGCGGCTCGAGTGCCGGCTGGCGCGGCGGGCGGTAGGCGATCGCAATTGGCGTGCGGCTGCAGACCCAGTAGTTGAGCAACTCCCAGCAGCCCAGGTGCGGCCCGGCGATGATCAGGCCGCGGTGTGCCGCGAGCGCCTGGTCGAGCAGTTCGACGCCGCGCACCTCGCGGACCAGGGCCAGCGCGTTCTCGGGAGATCCCGACCAGATCCTGCAGACCTCGAACACCGATTTTCCGGCCTCGAACATCGCCGACTTCAGCAACGCCTGTCTGGTTTCAGCGTGAAACTGCGTTATTACTATCGAGAGAGTTGCCTCGGGCTTTGCTGCGCACGGCGTTCGGCGTGTGCAGGAGCAGCCAGCCGAGCGCGGCGCCAATCCGGTGCAGGACCGGCAGCGGCAGGCGGCCGATGCCGCGAAGCAGGTGATAGAGGATGGCGATGTACCAGCGCACGTACGGCCCCAGCCGGTAAACGATCGATTGTACCGGCTGGCCCGTATGCTGCGACGACGAGGTTGGCGCCTCGCGTGCCTTGGACGAGGGAAAGATGCTAAAACTTCGTCATGCTTGCCCTGATCCAGCGCGTTCGCGCCGCGCATGTCGATGTCGACAACGAGACCGTGGGCCGGATCGGTCCGGGCCTGCTTGCGCTGGTCGCCGTGCAGCCCGGCGACGGCGAGCCGCAGGCGCAACGGATGCTCGAGCGCCTGCTCGGGTATCGGGTGTTCGCCGACGCGGAAGGGCGCATGAATCGATCGTTGACCGACACCGGCGGCGGCTTGCTGCTGGTGCCGCAATTCACCCTGGCCGCGGATACGAGCAAGGGCATGCGGCCGAGCTTCACCTCCGCGGCCTCGCCCGAGGTCGGGCGGCTGTGGTTCGACCGCCTGGTCGAACTGGCAAAAAAAACCCATCCGCGGGTGGAAATTGGGCGGTTTGGCGCCCATATGATCGTATCTCTGGTCAACGATGGGCCAGTGACGTTCTGGCTGGAGGCGCGCTAGGTTGGGCGTTCAGACTACGAGCGGCGCCCGCTGCGCGGGCGGACATATTGCTAGGCTCGGCCATCCCGGCCTCGCCAAGCAACGATCCGCCGGCGGGTCAGACCGCCGGCCCTCGGACCGCGAGCAGCGGGGCCTCGACTTGACACCCTTCCTATACTTCCTAGTCTTTGCTTGAAGCAGTCTTCCCCATGACCACTGAACCCAGTAACCAGCAGCAACAATCCGAAATCAAGACCCTGATCATCAAGGGCAAGGAACAGGGCTACCTGACCTACGCCGAAGTCAACGATCACCTGCCCGACGACATCGTCGATCCGGAGCAGATCGAAGACATCATCGGCATGATCAACGACATGGGCATCGAGGTGCACGAAGTTGCGCCCGATGGCGAGACGCTGCTGCCCGAGAATCCGGTCGCGACCGATGACGAGACCGCGACCGAAGAAGCCGTCGCCGTGCTGTCGGCCGTCGACGCCGAAGTCGGCCGCACGACCGATCCGGTGCGCATGTACATGCGCGAGATGGGCACGGTCGAGCTGCTCACGCGCGAGGGCGAGATCGCGATCGCCAAGCGCATCGAGGAAGGCCTGAACCAGGTCCAGACCTCGCTGGCGAGCTTCCCGTGGTCGATCCAGCTGCTGATCGAGGAATACGACCAGCACACCGAGGGCAAGAAGCGCCTCTCGGAAGTGCTCACCGGCTTTGCCGACATCGAAGTGCCGGGCCTGGACATTCCCGATCCGATTCTCGAGGCCGCCGAGGCCGAGGTAGCGGTCAAGGTCGGGGAAGAAGAGGCCGAAGACGGCGAGGAAGCCGGCCCGGGCGAAACCGGACCGGATCCGATCGAGGTCACGCGGCGCATGGAAGAGCTGCGCACGCTGTACGGCAAGTTCCAGAAGTCCGCCGACAAGGTCGGCAGCGCCGACAAGAAGACGCCGAAGCTGCGCGACCAGATGGCCGAGGCGTTCCTCAAGCTCAAGCTGCCGGCGATCATGATCGACAGCTTCGTGCAGAAGCTGCGCGAAGTCGTCGCCAACATCCGCTCGCACGAGCGCGTGATCATGGACATCTGCATCAAGCAGGCGCACATGCCGCGCAAGGATTTCCTCAAGGCGTTCCCGCAGCAGCGAAACGAACTTCAAGTTCGCCGACGAGATGATCCGCAAGAAGCAGAAGTGGTCGTCGGCGATCAAGGCGCATCGCGAGGAGATCCTGAGCGAGCAGGAAAACCTCATCTCGCTGGAAAAGGCGCTGTTCCTGTCGCTGGCCGACATCAAGGAAATCAACCGCGCGATGTCGATCGGCGAGGCCAAGGCGCGCCGGGCGAAGAAGGAAATGGTCGAGGCCAACCTTCGCCTGGTCATCTCGATTGCGAAAAAGTATACCAATCGCGGCCTGCAGTTCCTCGATCTGATCCAGGAAGGCAACATCGGCCTGATGAAGGCGGTCGACAAGTTCGAATACCGCCGCGGCTACAAGTTCTCGACCTATGCGACCTGGTGGATCCGCCAGGCGATCACGCGCTCGATCGCCGACCAGGCGCGCACGATCCGCATCCCGGTGCACATGATCGAGACGATCAACAAGTTGAACCGCATCTCGCGCCAGATGCTGCAGGAGATGGGCCGCGAGCCGTCGCCCGAGGAACTGGCGGTCAAGATGGAGATGCCCGAGGACAAGATCCGCAAGGTGCTCAAGATCGCCAAGGAACCGATCTCGATGGAAACGCCGATCGGCGACGACGAGGATTCGCACCTCGGCGATTTCATCGAGGACACGAGCATCGAATCGCCGGTCGAATCGGCCACCGGCACCGGCCTGCACGAGACCGTGCGCGACGTGCTCGGCGGCCTGACGCCGCGCGAAGCCAAGGTGCTGCGCATGCGCTTCGGCATCGACATGAACACCGATCACACGCTCGAGGAAGTCGGCAAGCAGTTCGACGTCACGCGCGAGCGCATCCGCCAGATCGAAGCCAAGGCGCTGCGCAAGCTGCGTCATCCGAGCCGGTCGGAGCAGCTGCGGTCGTTCCTCGATTTGGAATAAGCGCGGATTTCGCGAACAAGTGCTACCGGGTTTCGCGCTGCGAAACTCGGTAGCTTGCTCAGCGCTTGGTGAACTGCGGAAAATGTTGCTCAGCGTGACAATTCGCGCAAAGGAGAACGCACTTGCTTGCTTCCTCGCTAATTTCGCTTATGCGGCGATTGGACAGCGAACGCATGTCCAGTTCGAAGCGTTTTGTTGTGCGGTCGATGTGGTGCCAAGTCAACGCTGCGTAGTTTCGGTCGTAGCCGCACCGCGTACAACAGCCGCCTGAATCCTCTATCAGTTCGAGCTTTCTCCTGGAGCCTCGCGCCTGTTGCGCGACGTAGTTCTGATGGCGGTGATTTGTATCCGCGTTCTTGCAGCGCCGCGAACAGTACTTGCGCTGCCTGCCGCAGAGCAGTTTTCGGCAAACGCTGCAATGACTATCCCCGCTCATATTATGTACAAGATCATAATCTGAAACGGCTAGGTTTTCATCGCTGGTTCGCCTACCATGAGCACGCAGGGCCTATAGCTCAACGGTTAGAGCAGAGGACTCATCGAAAAGGTGCCGCCGCATCGCAAGGTGCGAACGGGAACGGGATGAATTCAGGGAAACCTTCACGGTTCGGCCGATGGCAACCCTGAGCCAAGCCGGCGGTGCACCGCCGGAAGGTGCAGAGACTACCTGAGGGCTTTCAGTGCCCTTGATTACAGGCTTGAGCGTCCCGCACCCGCAGGTTTCAGATTTGCGGGTGAAGAGATAGTCCGCGCCGTCTGGAAACAGTCGGAGTTCGCGAATCCTTTGGTTCCAGGTTCGAATCCTGGTGGGCCCACCAATCGCAGTCCAAGGTCGTTCGAGGCAGTTCGACAAACCCCGTAGAATCTAGGCAGAGAGCGAGGTTGGCGTCCAACCTCGTCCGAGCGAATCCGCTGGCACGAAACGCGCCGAGGCGCGGGGCCTGATCGTCAAGGCGTGAACCCGGCGGCCCACGTTCGGGCGCAACGCTCGGCCACGGCGCAAGCGTGGTGCTTCACGAAGCACTCCCGTACCTGCAGCCGTCTGATTTCGCCGCGCCGGCATCGCCAGTCATCTTCGACGATGTGCGAGTTCGCTAAAGGTATCTTCCCGAGACCGCGGTGGGAGTTCCCGGTGGAACTGACCGCTTTGCGGATCGGCTCCGATGCGGCGTGCCGCGCGAAGAAGAGCCAAAACGTAAAACTCGCGCGCGAAACGTCAAATATGCGCGGCTCGATAGCGCGGATCATGCCGCTTCGGAGCCGCCGGAGTCCGCGTAGTCGGACGGACACGTTGCCGGCGCCAACCGAATGTTCCTATCGCGGTGAGAACGATGAGCAGAAATGCAGATGCCAAAGCCGGCGCGCTCAGACAACGCCGACAGGCTCCCTTGGTCACACCTACCGACCTGGTGCCGCAGGCGACGCGCGACATAACAGGCAGCATGAACTCGATTCTCGCCGACGTGTTCGCGCTTTACTTCAAGACGAAGAATTTCCATTGGCACCTAAGCGGACCGCACTTCCGGGACTATCATCTCCTGCTCGACGAACAGGGCGACCAGATTTATGCGATGGCCGACCCCATCGCGGAACGCGTGCGCAAAATTGGCGGCACGACGTTGCGCTCTGTCGGACACGTGGCGCGCCTGCAGCGGATCAGTGACAACGATGCCGACTACGTCGACGCGCTGGATATGCTGGCCGAGCTGCGCGACGACAATAAGGTCCTCGCAGGCCGTCTGCGCGAACTGCACGACGTTTGCAACGAACATCGGGACATCGCGTCCGCCAGCCTGATCGAGGTGTGGATCGACGAGACCGAACGCCGCACCTGGTTTCTGTTCGAGGCGAGCCGGCGCGGTGCCGAGGCGGGGCGTTGAGCATCGCCGTGCTGCCACAGTCCGATGAGGCATCGGCATGCCTGCGCCGGATTTCGCACTGCAGTCTACGCCGGATGAGTCGGTGTCTCTTGCCGACCTTCGCGGACATGCACAGCCTGGTCTCAGATCGACAGCGGTTGGCAGACGTCGCCAAGATCTGGCTCGACTTCTGTCGGCGCTTCGCGCACCGCAGCATGGCCATGCTGCTCAGCATTCCTGAGGAATGATGCACGCAGCTACTTGATGTAAACCGTATCGCTCGGACCGAATCCCGCGATCAGCACGACGGCACCCTCGGCTCCAGTGCGGGCGAAATGCGCCCGGCCGCCGGGCTCGGTATAGAAACTGCCGGGCGGAAGCATCTTGACGAGGCCCTTCTCGTTCTTCGGGCCGTAGCCGAAATACCACATGCCGGAGACGACCGTGGCGGTACGTGTGTCCTTGTGCGTGTGCGCCTCGATCACGGTGTTTGGGGCTACCTTTAGTTCGATCGAATAGAGCCCTGGCTTGGACGGATCGCCATAGAGCACGGTGGTGGTAACGGCAGCGACACCCGAAGTGCCGGTGCCACCGGACTGGGTCTGCAATTCGCCAATCTCTTTCGGCGTCAGGCGCAATTCCGGATCCGAATCACGGGCGACCGCGCAGAGCGAGCTGGCCAGAACTACCGCGGCACTGAGGAAGGCGAAAGAACGGGACATACGCATGGTGGATCTCACCTGGATTCGACGAAATGCGCGATCAGGTCGACAGCCTGTGCCGGCTGCTCCTCCATGATCCAGTGGCCGGAGTTGACTACGACTGCGCCATGCACGTTGCTGGCGACGTACTCGAGCTCCGTCTTCATGGAGGCACCGTAGGAATGATCCCCGCCGATCGCGAGTACGGGCATGATCAGCTTGCCAGTCTTCGCAAACAACGCCTTGTTCTCCTCCGCGTCCTTGGCGAATGCGGCAAACTGACCGCTGAAGGCGTCGTGGATGGCGAACGGCTTCGCATACAGCTCCGCGTAGTGATCGCGCGTTTGCTCGTCGATCGCCGCCGGGTTCGCCGACAGTTCGTTGTAAAACCGGTCGAGAAGGATGCGCTCGCGACCGGCGACGAGGCGTTCTGTGTCCGGACCGCGAAAATTGAAGTGCCAGGTCTTCGGATTGGTCAGCTGCGACTGCCAGTTGCCCAGACCAGGCAATGGCGCATCCATGACCACCCATTTGGCGACGCGCGCGGGATACTGCGCCGCCAGCGCATACCCCACCATATTGCCGATGTCGTGGGTGACTAGAGCGACTTCGCGAATCTTGAGTTGATCGAGAATGCCGATGAGATCGCGCGCCTGCGCCGTCTTCTCGTAGCCTCCTTCCGGATGGGACGAGAGCCCCATGCCCCGCAGGTCGGGCACGACGACCGTATGATTCTTGACGAGCACCTCGACGACCGGCTCCCACATGTCGCCGCTGTCGCCGAATCCGTGCAACAGCAGAACCGTCGGCCCATGTCCTCCCACGCGGACATAGAGCGTCCCATCGCTGACCGGCATCTGCTGCGCGTGGAAAGTGGCCGGAAACGGTTTGACCCCTGCGAACGCCGGGACAGCGAACATCATGCCCACGACCGCTAACGAAGCGGCGCGCAGCAGAGCAGACAGGACGACGCGCATCACCGAATTACGGTTGTATCGAGGCATGACGAAATTCCTTATTCGTTTGGGGCGCCACCACTATGCATGGCGCCGACCCAAAGCTCTTGACCGATTCATTCACGTTTGTTGTGAAAATGTGCTTGATCGCCCATCAGGAGCTTGATGCGCGCCGCCAGGATCGCCGTGTTGGCGGAATCCGCCAGCCCGTAATTCGAAGCAGCCGTCCGGTAGTTCGGCGCATGCGACGATCGTGAAAAACGCGCGCCTTTCGATCAAGAAAACATGCGGCGTCGCTGGGAGTATGCATATCAGGTGTAGATACTTTCAATCAACCCCAAACCGGAGCCACCAACATGACATCCGCAATGCCGGTTCGCGATCCGGCCAATGACCATTTGCTGTCACCGAAGAATTGCGCTCTCGTCATCATCGATTACCAACCTGTGCAGGTCAGTTCCGTCGCGTCGCGCGATCGCCGCTCGCTGGTGGAAAATATCACGGCTGTCGCACGCACGGCGAAGCTGTACGGCACTCCGGTAGTGCTTTCGACGGTCAACGTGAAGACCGGTATCAACCAGCCGATGATCCATCAGATCGCAAGCGTATTTCCTGACGTGGAACCGATCGACCGTACTTCGATTAACGCATGGGAAGACGAGAATTTCGTGAAAGCGGTGAAGGCGACCGGAAGACGAAAACTCGTATTTTGCGCATTGTGGACCGAAGTCTGTCTGGCGTTTCCTGCGCTCGATGCGATCAATGACGGATTCGAGGTGTATGCGATCGTCGACGCTGTGGGCGGCACATCGCTGGAAGCACACGACGCCGGCTTGCGGCGTGTGGAACAAGCCGGCGTTAAGGCGACGACCTGGACACAGTTCATTTGCGAGCTGCAACGCGATTGGAATCGGAAGGAGACGGCTTCGGAATTTGCCAAAATCCTGTTCGCCGTCGAAGGCCTATAGATGGATGGGCGAGCCGGACCAAGGAGTGCGGACTGAAGGCATCAGTACGACGCAGTGGTGACATCGCGTTGAGGATCGAAATTATCACGCCGCCATTGTCTGGGCGTCATACCCACCACTTGGCGGAACATGCGCGTGAAATGGGCTTGGTCGCATAGACCACACTCCAGCGCCACCTGCGACAGCGGGCGCGCGGAACGGAGCATGAGTTGTTGGGCGCGCGCTATTCGCAAGCGTATGACATAGGCCATCGGCGCCGTGCCGAACGTTTCACGGAAGGCACGGAAGAAATGACTGGGACTGAGCCCGACAAGATTGGCGAGGTCGGATATGCAGATGCGTGAGCCCAGGTTGTCCTCGACCTGCCGCCGCACCAACCTGGCTTGCCAAGACGCAAGACCACCGCGCGCGCACGCCGTAACAGCGCTGCCGGCCAGCCCGGTCGCGGCGTGCTGTTGCAGTACGGCCGTGGCTTGCGCCAGGCAGTGGCGGGCGATCTCACGGTCGGTCTCCAGGGCGAGGCTGGCCTCGGCAAGCAATCGGCCGAGCAATGCCGTGGCATCTGTTCTGATCGGCGCTTCCATTGACCTGCCACCTCCTCTTCGGAGTTCGTCGAATCGCAGGCAGTCTAGGGACGCGATGACGTCGCCGGTGGTCTGTACGTGTCAGGTATGGCACGCGGCATGGACCCTGTGCGCCACTATCTCGCGCCGAGGCAGTTGGACTCAGGAGTCGGCGATGCCGGCGTCCCTGCGAATCTGCAGTGGGGTGCGTTCAGTCCTGGCCCGGACTGCGCGCGTGAAATGCGATGCATCGACAAAACCTGCGCGTCGCCCGATCTCGGCGACGGTCAGATGCCGGAAAATGCGCGATTCGAGCATTCGTGTCGCGACGGCGATCCGTGCTCCGATCAGCGCACCGCCAAAGGTTTGACGAAACGAAGCGAGATGTCGGTGCAGGGTGCGCAGCGAGATGCCAAGGACGGCGGCCACGTCGGTCGCGGTGAGTCCCGGTTCGGTACAACGCTGGCGCAACGTCTCAAGAATGCGTTCGCGCATGACGCGATCGCGACGTGGCAACGCAGGCGCACCGGCACCAACGTCGTGCGCGACGAGCGCCAGCAGGGCGCCGAGATGGTCTATCAGCAGCGACGCAGGTAGCGGCCCGCGTGCCATGAATTCAGGGGTCAATACCTTGAGATAGGAGCATAGCGCGGCTCCCCAGGGGGAGTCCTTCAAGATGGAGCGGCCGGCCAGCATGGCAGGATCGCGCACCCACTGGCGTATCCACGACTCACTCAGTTGCAGATGCGCGTTGTCGAATGAAGGGTACGTAAAGTCGTAGCCGTACGCGGAGTCCATGACTACCGCGTCGTCGGCGCGCAGCGCCACGTCGCCGCGGTGGTGCAGCGTCCACGGCGAACGACGGTTGAGGACGATATGGTATTGACGCTGGCTGTTACGGGAGATCTCGGCTCGGGCGTGGGTGCAGCGCAAGCTCTGACCGGTACCGCGCGCGACGACCACGTCCCCCATGACCACGCATTGCAGAGCAGCGTCGAAACCCGCCGGGTCCGGTATCTCTACGCTCATGGGCTCGAGGCCCGCACCGATGGCGTGCACCGCATAGTCGACCACCTGCGCCGAGGGAAGATTCCGGGTCGACCAGCCGAGGATGATAAGAGGGGGTGTCATCGGTTCAATCCGGTTGCCGATGGCACTAGCTTAAATCATCCGCTGCCGATTTGACCGCAGATTGCCCGTGCAACGGGCACCAGGCTCCCGATCAACGCTGGCAGAGCAGCCCTGCCCCAGCATGCGTGGGTGGTGGACCGATCGGTTGTCGATAGAAATCGCGGTTTCGTAGCGGTTTCGTACAAGTATCGCGACGCAGCGCGGGGTTTCATATGCAGATGGCAGGAATTCGGCCTGCAAACCCCGGGAGACCTTAGCCGTGAATACCGTGAATCGTTCGAGACTGCCCCTGTTGCTCGTAGTCGCCGTGCTGGCGGTGAATATTTCTGTCGCGCAGGTGCCGACGCAGCAGCCGGCTCTTCAACATACGCCGGTGGAAATGGTCGACACGCTCCACGGCGTCTTCGGCGACCATCATGCCCGGGCCATCCATACGAAAGGCACCATGTTGGAGGGGACATTCGTCCCCGCTCCCTCGGCAGCAGGTGTATCAAGTGCACCGCACCTTCAGAAGAAGGCCGTACCCGTCGTCGTGCGCTTCTCCAATTTCGCAGGCATTCCAAGCATCGCGGATAACGACGGCATGGCCGCACCGCGTGGCATGGCACTTCGGTTCAAACTTCCGGATGGATCCAGCACCGACATCGTGACGCATTCGTTCAATGGCTTCCCCAGCGAGAATGCCGATCAGTTCCGCGAACTTCTCGAGGCCATTGCCGCGAGTGGACCTACGGCGGCCAAGCCCACGAGACTGGACGGCTATCTGGAGGCACATCCCACCGCCAAGGCCTTTCTCACGACACCGAAGCCGGCTCCTGTCAGCTACGGAACACTGCCGTACTTCGGCGTCAATACGTTCAAGTTCACCGCCGCCATGGGCAAGATAACCTACGGCCGCTATCAGATCATTCCTGTTGCTCCCGCGGAGTACCTTTCCGATGATCAGGCAAAGAACGAAGAACCGAATTATCTGCAGGCCGAGATTGCGCGGCGTGTCTCAAACGGCCCAATCCAGTTCAAGCTGATGCTGCAAATTGCTGAAAAGGACGATCATATCGATGATCCGTCCGTAGCCTGGCCTGATTCACGTCAGAAGATTGCGCTCGGCACTATCTCGATCACCAAGGTCATTCCTGACTCTGCGGCAGAAGAGAAGAAGATTGTGTTCATGCCCAATAGCCTGCCCAAGGGCATTGAAGTCGAAGACCAGATGATCAACTTTCGCTCCGCGGCGTATGGTGTTTCCTTCAGCAAGCGTCAGTGATGTTGCGGGTCGCGCCGATAGCTACGTTGCGACTTTGATATGGCCCGTTATTTTTCATGACACGGTGGTGCTGGCAATACATCGCAGTCAGTTCGACCAACCTTTCCATGAACCGTCCCTGGTGCGTGGCACCCGCCCGGACATCCCATGTCCGGGCGCTCGACCGCGCGCGAGATGCGCTTCAACGCGTCTCGCCAACGCTCGGTCTCGCCCTTTGGTTCCAGTTTCGAATCTGGTGGTCCCACCAAATCGTCCCGCGCCGACACTTGACGCGCAGCTCCAGCAATCCAGAGCTCCCGGCCTGTGCCCCTGGCCTTGGCCACCGGCGAAGTACCCCCCGGAACGTGACCGCGGATAGCCACGCCACGAAGTGACGGCTGGCGTCAGCCCGGGCCGCCCGAAACGAGGCCCGATGGCCAAAAACGTCAGTTGGGGCACAAAAACGGCAGAAATAGCCGACGAGCGTTCAGAAACCATGACCATCGTCAAGGTTCGAAGGCCCGTGCTCTGGGATAGTTCCGCCTCAAGGGAAGGCCGGGGGGTCCAAGCTCCAATCTTCGCGACCGCTCGGCCGGTTGCAACTCATAGTTCAAAGTTCGGGCTATCGTTCGCGCTGTCAAGGCAGAGCCGTAAGCACGACCTGTTCTGGAAACACCAGATGAAACGTGTGCTCCTGGCCCTAAGCTCGTTGCTGCTGTCCGCGTTCGCCGCGGGCGCTGCCGGCAACTGCCTGACCGATACCAGCCAAACCGACTTCCAGGCGGGGCAGCCCGTCGGCGTCGACCTGACGACCAGCTCGGGCAACGTCCTGTTGGGATCTTCCAGCTCCGGCGGCAACGTCGACCAGGAAAACCTCACGTATACGGCGTACGGCGACGAATTCAATACGAGCCAGTGGCTCGCGCAAACGTTCACGCCCAACGTTTCCGGATCGCTGACACGCGTCGATGTCAACTTTTTCTGCGGAGGTTGTTCCGGTACGCCCCCGGCGGTCACTGTAAGCATCCGCGCGACCTCGGCCGGACTTCCGGTCGGTTCCGACCTGGCGAGCGCGACCATACCGACGTTCTCGCCGATTGGCGGAACGTTCAAGTTCTACTCGGCCAATTTTGCGACACCCGCTAATCTGACCGCGCACACCCAATACGCGATCGTGGTTCGCCTGGCGTCGGCGTACGCGGGAGGTCTGGCGTATTTTACCGACAGCGCATTGGGCGGCTTCACCGGCAACGACGTTTACGCTGGCGGTGGCATGCTGATCAGCACCAACAGCGGTGGAAGCTGGACGCCGCGTATTTTGATCGGTAACAGCAAAGGCATCGATGCCGTGTTCATCACCTACATGGGCAGCGGCAGCGGCGGCGGATACGTGTCTTCGGGCAATTTGACTTCTTCGGTCAAGGACAGCAGTCCGGGAACCGGTTCGACGAACTGGTCGACGTTGGCATGGACCAACTCGTTGCCGACCGGCACCGCCGTGAAGTTTCAGGTGGCCGCAAGCAACTCCAGCACCGGTACATTCACGTTCGTCGGTCCCGATGGCACGGCTGGGTCGTACTTCACGACAACGAATGCCCCGCTGAGTCAGTTCAACGGCAACCGCTATCTCAAGTACCGCGCCTATCTGTCGACCAGCAGTTCCACGGCAACTCCGATCCTCAATGATGCGACGGCGTGCTACAGCACGGTCGGAACCGCCGATCTGTCGATCACCAACACCGATGGTGCGACGACGGATACGCCGGGTACCCCGGTGACGTACACCATCACCGCGTCGAATCCCGCCGGGTCGAGCACCGTTACCGGCGCGACGGTGACGGATACGTTCCCGCAGACGTTGAGCGCATGCGCATGGACATGCACGGCTGCGGCCGGCGGCACATGTCCTGTTCCTGCGTCGGGCTCGGGCAACATAAGCAGTCTGGTCAACCTGGCCGGCGGCTCGAGCGTCACGTTCACGGCGACATGCGCCATAGCAGCGTCGGCGACAGGGACGCTGAGCAACACGGCGTCGATCACCGCACCAGCCAGCGTCAACGATCCGAACGCCGGCAACAACAGCGCGACGGACACCACTACGCTGGCGGCGGCGGCCGATTTGACCATCACGAACAGCGATGGCATTTCGACGGCGAATCCCGGCGGCAGCGTGACCTACACGATCACGGCATCGAATCCTGGTCCGAGCAGCGTCACCGGAGCTACTGTCACCGATACGTTCCCGCCCAGCCTGACCTGCAACTGGACCTGCAGCGGAACCGGTACCTGCGCCGCGTCGGGTTCGGGCAACATCAGCAGTCTGGTCAACCTGCCGGGCGGCGCCAGCGTCACCTATTCGGCGACCTGCTCGATTGCGGCTTCGGCCACCGGCTCGTTGAGCAACACGGCGTCGATCACTGCTCCGGCTGGCGTGAACGATCCCAACACGGCCAACAACAACGCGACCGACACTGACTCGCTCGTAGCGAAGACCACCGTGCGGTTGACCATCACGGACAACCTGGATGCGGCCCAACTCGGTGACGTACTGACCTATGTCATCAGCATCACAAACGCGGGTCCGAGCGACGCCGGCATCACAGGCATCAGCGACTCGCTGCCTGTGCAATTGGCGGGCACCTCCTGGACCTGCGGCGGCACCGGCGGCGCAACCTGCAAAGCCGTCAGCGGCAACAGCATGTTGAACAACCAGACGGCCACCGTGCCGGCTGGCGGCACCGTCACGTATCTCTACACGGCCACCGTGACGAACGACAACGCAATGGATCAGTTCACGAATACCGCGACCGCAATAGTGTCCGCGGGAGATCCGAATCCGAACAAGAGCGCGAGCGATACCGACAGACTCGTCGTGTTCCTCAATGGC
This sequence comes from uncultured Gammaproteobacteria bacterium, assembly GCA_963766595.1. Taxonomy (GTDB): domain Bacteria; phylum Pseudomonadota; class Gammaproteobacteria; order Xanthomonadales; family Rhodanobacteraceae; genus Rudaea. The sequence goes on along the minus strand of CAVYAZ010000016.1, from coordinate 256,559 downwards.
TTCGAGGGCGGCCAGCCCTTGGCAATGCCGGTTGCCGTCACCGGCGGCAGCGGAGATTCCTTTGCGGTGCAACTCGGAGTCGATGCCGGCCTGCTGAACCAGTTGGGCAGCGCGCCGTTGACGATCGCGAGCGGCCACTCGGCGAATGGCAAGGACATCTTCAGCGTCCAGCTGGTCCGCTTGGGCCGCGACATTGCAGCGCGCACTCTGACCCGCGTCGGCGACGGCGTGTTCAGGGACGTTTCGCCTTGGCGCACCGTCGATCTCAAGCAGCATGTATTGGGTCTCGCCTGGCAATCCGCGTCCGCGCGTGGCGGCGACGGTTACCTCAATGTCGCGACCGGCAATTCGCAGATATCCATTACCGGCCACGATGTGAAGGAACCCGTGACGCAGCTTCAGGTTGCGGTCAAGAACGACATTCCATGGCTCGTGCCGATCGATCAATAGATCGGATAGATAGCTCAGCATTCCGCAAGCCCGGGTCGCGCCCGGGCTTTTTTTGTACCTTGTTTCCAGTCGTGGCAAAGGGACGGTTGAACGTCAGCTCGCGCAAAGCCTGGAATGTCGGCGGGTGGCGTCCATGCTTCCAGCGGCACCAGCCCGATCATGATTCCGATGCTTGCGCGAGCGGTTGAGTAATCTGCTGATCACTATCGAACACCCGGCGCCATGGCCCATCAGATCGGGCACTGACCGATCACAGCAGCCCGAAATCGGGCCCGGCTCTGTCCCGCCCCTCGACTCAGCCAAAGCGCAGAACGAACGCGCGCCCTCCGCCGGCATCGACGCTTTCGTCGAGCATCCAGCCGCGCCGCTCGCACACGCGCCGGATCATTCCGAGGCCGAGCACATGTTCACGCGTGTCGAGCCTGGCCGCGCCCGTGGGCGCATCGTTGCCTGCAGCTGCGCCTTCGTGCGCCACGGTCAGTGCGTCGGCGGCGACCTTGACACGCAGCACGCCGCCCTCGGCGAACTGGGTCACCGCGCGCAACAGATTGCCGATCACGATGCCCAGCACGCGCGGCGACGCAGCGACCGCGACGACCGCGTCGCGGCCTCGCTCGAGCTGCAGATGCTTCTCGGCCAGCGCGTCGGCGCGTTCGCGCAACAACGAGTCGACCAGTGCGCCGAGATCAGGCGTGCGGTCTTCGTTGGCGCGTTCGTCGCTGCGCGCGAGCACGAGCAGTGCGTCGAGCAGGTCGCGCAACTCATCGGCGCCGCGCTGCATGCGCTTCAGGCGCACCGCGGTCGCCGCATCAGTGGCGCCGTTGTCGAGCAGCACTTCGATTGCACCGCGGATGACGGCAAGCGGTGTGCGCAACTCGTGGCTGGCGTCCGCCGTGAACGTTCGCTCGCGGCGCACGTACTCGTGCAGTTTCTGCTGGTAGCGGTCGAATGCCTGCGCCAGCACGCCGACTTCATCGGTCGAATACTCCGGCGCCAGAGGTGCCGCATGGTCTGCCGGGTCGAGTGTTTCGACCTGATGCGCCAGACGCCGCACCGGCTCGATCGCGCGCCCGGACAGGAACCAGCCCAGCCAGGCCGACAGTGCGCTGCCGAACAGCACCAGCGCGAACAAGTCGCGGGACAGGCGGCGCTCGCGCACGCTCTCCACCCCGATGTCGAGGACGACGTACAGGCGCTGGCCGTTGACGTCATAGACCGCGACATGGCGTTCGCCATGCGGGTCTTCGATCTCGTGCAGCCCCGGGTCCAGCCGGGTGAACTCCTCCGGCACCGCGCCAGCGTCACCCGGGCCATCGGCGAACGCGTAGTAGTGCTTGGTGCGCGGGTGCGGAACGACGCCGTCCGCTGCATAGCGTTCGCGCAGATAGTCGCCCTCGACGCGAAGCATCTCGTCGATCAGCCGGTGCACGTAGGAATCGGAGAAATGCACAGCCACCGCCGAAAGGCAGGCGCTGACGATGAGCCCGAGCACGGCGCACAACGCCGCGACGCGCGCGCGCAGGCCGAGCCTACGCATCGGCCGACTCCGCCATGCGATAGCCGAAGCCGTGCACGGTGTGCAGCAATTGATGATTGAACGGACGGTCGATGACCGAACGCAGCACCGAAAGGTGCGTATGCAGCGTGGCGATATCGCCGCCGGCCTCGCCCCACAGCGCGTGCGCAAGGTCGGCGTGCCGGACCAGGTGCGGCGAGCGCCGCAGCAGCAGTTCGAGCAGCACGAATCCGGCGCGCGTCAGCGTCAGCGCCTGGCCGGCGCGCTCGACCTGGAGGTTGACCGGATCGAGGGTCAGGTCGGCGATGCGCAGCACCTCGCCATGCTGAAAGCGCCCGCGCCGGTAGAGCGCGCGAATGCGCGCTTCGAGTTCCTTCATGGCGAACGGTTTGACCAGGTAGTCGTCGGCGCCCTGGGCGAAGCCGGTCAGCTTGTCCTCGAGCGTGTCGCGTGCGGTCAGCATCAGGACCGGCGTGTCGCGGCCGGCTTCGCGCAGCTTGCGGCACAGTTCGAGGCCGTCGAGCTTCGGCAGGCCGAGGTCGAGGACGACGACGTCGTAAGCCGCCATCCATCGCCATGCGCAGCCCGGTCGCACCGTCGGCGGCATGGTCCATGACGAAACCGCGAAACTCCAGGAAGTCCCAGATGTTCGCGGCGATATCGCGTTGATCCTCGATCAGCAGTATGCGCAGCATGCCCACTCCCTGGTTCACTTAGCCGCCGCCGCGGCGGGCAGCGGTGTGGGCGCAGGGCCGAGCATGCGCGCGCTGCGCCAGTTGCCGAAACGATAATAGGCGCTCGACAGGAGCATCGATACCAGCGAGCCGAGCGGAAAGCTCCACCAGATCGCGTCGCTGCCCCACGCGTCGACGAGGCCGTAGGCGAAAGGAATGCGCACGCCCCACAGCGCGACGAACAGGATGATCAGCGGCGGAATCACCGCGCCGGTCGAGCGCACGACGCCGGCGAGCACGAACGACACGCCGAAGAACACGAACGACCAGACCACGATCGCATTGATGTGCTGGGCGATCTCGATCGCGCCGCCGGTGCCGGGCAGGAACAGGTTCAGCGCGCCGCGGTTGAACAGGTAGATCAGCGTCACCAGCACGCCGGTCGTGAGGAAGTTGAAGCCGACGCCGGCCATGGCGACGCGGTTTACCCGCTCCCACAATCCGGCGCCGACGTTCTGCGCCGCCATCGACGCCGCCGCCATGCCGATCGCGATCGACGGCATCTGTATATAATTCCACAACTGGAAACAGGCGCCGTAGGCCGCCGTCGTGTGCGCGCCGAACCGGTTGACCAGCGAGATCAGCACGAGCATCGAGGTCGACATCACGACCATCTGCAGGCCCATCGGGATGCCCTTCGTGAACAGGGCGCGCAGGATGACGGGGTCGACACGCAGATAGTGTCCCTCGCCGCGCTGGATGCGCAGGAAATGCTTGCTGCGATACAGCCAGGCGAGCATGGCTGCCAGCGTCACGGCCTGCGCGCACAGCGTCGCCGTCGCCGAGCCGGCGATGCCCATGCGCGGAACCGGGCCCCAGCCGAAAATGAAGAGCGGGTTCAGCGCGATATCGAGCAGGACGTTCAGCGCGAGGAATACGAACGGCGTGCGCGCATCGCCGGCCCCGCGCAGCGCCATGCCGACGAAAGACAACAGGTACAGGAACGGCAGGCCGAGGAAGATGATGCGCAGGTAGGCGACTGCGAGCGGCTGCGACTCCTCCGGCGTGTGCATCCAGACCATCATGCGCTCGGTGGCAAGAAGTCCGACGCCGGCGATCACGACCGAGATCACGACGAAGAACATCAGGCTCGTGCCGATCACGCGCTTGGCTTGGTCGGGGTTGTTCGCGCCCATGCTCTGGCCGATCAGGATCGTCGCTGCCATGCCGACGCCGAACATCGCGCCGAGCAGGAAGAACAGGATCGTGTTCGCGTTCGAGGTCGCGGCAAGCGCCGCCTCGCCGAGGCCATGGCCGACCCAGATCGCATTGACCGAACCGTTCAACGACTGCAGCACATTGCCGGCCAGGATTGGCAGCGAGAACGCGAGCAGCGTCCTGCCGATCGCGCCTTGGGTCAATGCATGGCTGGGGCGTTGCGTAATCGACATCGGCAAACTTCCGGGTTCGGGTCGACATGGTGCCGTGTCGACGTTAAAACAACCAATAGTGAACTGCGCCGCATCGGCCACGACCAATGGCACCCCTGCCAGAGGTCATGACCCGTTATCATGCCGGCTCCCCGCGCCGCCAGCGCGGCTGACTGTCGATCTGGAGTTGTCCATGGGTTTGAAAGAGATGGGTTCGAGAAACCTGTTTGCCGCCGTATTGCTCTGCGTTGCCGCCAGTGCCTCGGCCGATGTCGACCCTGGCCTGTTCCAGGGCCTCGACTGGCGCACGATCGGGCCGTTCCGCGCCGGCCGGGTGCTCGCCGCGGCCGGCGTACCCGGGGACGCGAAACATTTCTATTTCGGTTCAGTCAACGGTGGCGTTTGGGAGACCGGCGATGCCGGCCGGACCTGGCAGCCGATCTTCGACAGCCAGGGCATCGGCACGATCGGCGCGCTCGCGCTGGCGCCGTCCGATCCGAAGATCCTGTACGTCGGCAGCGGGGAGTCCGACATGCGGTCGGACATCGCCCAGGGCGACGGAGTATACAAATCCACCGATGCCGGCAAGACCTGGACGCACATCGGCTTGCGCGATTCGCAGCAGGTCGCGCGCATCCTCGTGCATCCGCGCAACGCGGACCTCGTCTACGTCGCCGCGCTCGGCCATCCGTACGGGCCGAACGCCGAGCGCGGCGTGTTCCGCTCGCGCGATGGCGGCAAGACCTGGCAGAAAGTCCTCGGCAAGGATGCCAATACCGGCGCGATCGACATCGTCTTCCAGCCCGACGATCCGAACATCATCTACGCGGCGCTGTGGCAGACGCGGCGCCCTCCGTGGAGCGTGTATCCACCATCGAACGGTCCCGGCAGCGGCGTATACAAATCCACCGACGGCGGCGATACCTGGAAGCAAATCTCCGGACACGGGTTTCCGGCCGCGGTCGGCCGCGTCGGCCTGGCGATTTCCGACGCCGCGCCGCAGCGCGTGTATGCGCTGGTCGACGGCGACACCGGCGGCCTGTACCGGTCCGACGACGGCGGCGCGACCTGGACGATGAAGACTGGCGATTCGCGCATCTGGCAGCGCGACTGGTATTTCGGCCAGCTCACGGCGGATCCGAAGAATCCCGACCGCGTCTACGCGCCGAATACGATCGTGCTGCGCAGCGACGATGGTGGCGCGACGTTCATCCCGCTCAAGGGCGACCATACCGGCGACGATTTCCACGCGCTGTGGATCGATCCCGGCGCGCCGGAGCGCCAGATCCTGGCTTCCGACCAGGGCGCACAGGTCACGCTCAACGGCGGCACGACCTGGAGCTCGTGGTTCAACCAGCCGACCGCGCAGATCTATCGCGTCAACACCGACAACCGGTTCCCGTACTGGGTCTACGGCGCGCAGCAGGACTCCGGCGCCGTCAGCCTGCCGAGTCGCGGCGCCGCCAATGACGGCATCAACATGACCCAATTCCGCGAGGTCACGGCGGGCGGGGAAAGCGACAACATCGCGCCGGATCCGGACGATCCCGACATCGTGTACGGTGGCCGCGTCGACAAGCTCGACCTGCGCACGCAGCAGACCCGCCACGTCGATCCGACCTTGTCGGAACCGGATATCTACCGCCACACCTGGACGCTGCCACTGACCTTCGCGCCGCGCGATCCGCACACGTTGTACTTCGCCAACCAGAAGCTGTTCCGCACGCGCGATGGCGGTGAACACTGGGATGCGGTCAGTCCGGACCTGACGCGCGAGAATCCCGCTGTACCGGCGACGCTCGACGCGCCGGCGGCCGCGAACAATCTCGGCGGCGGCCCGCGCCGCGGCGTGATCTACGCGATTGCGCCGTCGCGCGTCGCCGATCACGACCTGTGGGTCGGCACCGACGACGGCCTGGTCTGGCGCAGCCGCGACGACGGTACACATTGGGAAAATGTCACACCGAAAGAACTGACGGCGTGGTCGAAGGTCGGCATCATCGATGCCTCGCCGTTCGACGCCGACAGCGCCTACGTGGCAATCGACCGCCATCGCCTCGACGACTTCAAGCCGTATGTTTACCGCACGCACGACGGCGGCAAGACCTGGCAGATGGGCGCCGCCGGCATTCCCGACGGCAGCTTCGTCAACGCCGTGCGCGCCGATCCGGTGCGCCGAGGTCTTCTGTATGCCGGCACCGAGAAGGGCGTCTACGTCTCGTTCGACGACGGCGACCACTGGCAGGCGCTGCAGAAGAACCTGCCGGTGACTTCGGTGCGCGATCTGCAGGTGCACGGCAACGATCTGGTGATCGCCACGCACGGCCGCGGCTTCTGGATCCTCGACGACGTCGCCGCGCTGCGCCAGGCCAATGCCGACGTGGCCGCCGCGCCGGCCTGGCTGTTCGCGCCGAGCGAGGCCGTTCGCGTGCGCCGGTCGGAGTTCACCGGCACGCCGATGCCGAAAGACGAGCCGATGGCAGCCAATCCGCCGGATGGCGCTTATATCGATTACGTGCTCAAGGCCGTGCCGAAGGCGCCGGTCGCGCTCGAGATCTTTGACGCATCCGGCAATGTCGTGCGGCATTACAGCAGCGACGTCGAGCCGCTCAAGATCGATCTGGCAAAATGGGAAATTGCGCCGGAGTGGACAAAGACACCGGTCGTGCTGTCGACCGCCCCAGGCATGCACCGTTTCGTCTGGCCGTTGCGTTACGCCGCTCCAGAGGCGTTGGCCGAGCACAATCCCTATGCCGACGGCGTCTGGGTGCCGCCAGGACATTACACCGTCGCGCTGACCGTCGACGGCAAGCGCCTGACCCAGCCGCTGACGGTGCGCCCCGATCCGCGCGTCAAGCTCGGCGACGATGCCTATGCGCAGCAGTTCGCGCTGGCGCGAAAGATCGAAACGTTGCGCATGCGCGTCGCCACCTCCGCGCAGGAGGCCGGCAAACTGCTCGAGACCCTGGCCCAGCGCCGCAAGGGCGCGGACGCCGCGCTTGCGCGCGACCTCGACGCACTGAGCGCGCGCGTTGCGTCGGTGCTCGGCGGAAAACCATCCCCGAATCCGCACAACAGCTGGGCGCTTCCGCCGCAGCGCGTGCAGACGCTGCGCTATGTCGGCGAAGCGCTCGATGCGCTCAATCGCGCGGTCGATGGCGCCGACGCCGCGCCGTCGCCCGACACACAGGCCGGGTTTGCCAAGCTGCAGCCTCTGACCGATACGACCTTAGCATCCTGGCAGACACTGCAAGCGCACGACGTCGCGGCGATGAATGCGCGGCTCGAGAAGGCGGGCGCTGCGCCGCTCGAAAGCAAGGCCGAATGATCTTGCCGCAAATTCCGCGTTGCGGTGCAGTGCGCGACGCTGTGCCCGCGTCGGTGCGGTTTGTCGATGCATAGGCGAGGCGGAAAGATGCGCTGGACCGGCTTGCCGATTGCCCTGCTGTGTGTGGCTTGTGGCTGCAGCGCCCAAAGCTCCGATCCATCGCCGCGCGCAACGACGCAACCTGCCAACGTCGAGACCGGCACGCTTGCTGGCGCCGGCTACCGCATCGACATCCCGGCCAGCTGGAATCACGGCCTCGTCGTCTATTTTCACGGCTATGCGGTCACGCCGGTGCAGTTGCCGGCGCGCGATCCGATCGCACCGCAGCTACGCCAGTTTCTCGATCGCGGTTATGCGGTTGCGCAGTCCGCGTATTCGGCAACCGGCTGGGCCGTCGAACAAGCCTTGGCCGACAGCGAACGCCTGCGCGCGCACTTCGGCGAAAAGCACGGCAAGCCGCGCGAAACGTTCGCGGTCGGCATGTCGATGGGCGGGACGCTGACAGTCATGAGCCTGGAGTCCGCGCCCGACACCTATGCCGGCGGCTTGTCGTTGTGCGGAGCGATCGAGCGCAGCGATTCGCTCCTGGAGCGCGACTTCGCCTTGCTTGCTGCCTTCGACTACTACTTTCCGAACCTGCTCGGACCGCTCGTGCCGGTACCGGCGAACTACATGCCGACCGTGGCCATCGAAAAGCAGATTGCGTCGGCATTGGCCGCGAAGCCCGAAGCGGCCGAATCACTGCTGCGCATCTGGGGCGTCGGCGATGTGCCGACGCTCGGCAGCGTGATTGCGTTCAACTATTACGAGGTCGGCGAACTGCAACGGCGCACGCACGGCAACCCGTTCAACAATGCCGACCTGATTTACACCGGCAATAAAGATGCATTCGCGTTGAATGCCGGCGTGAAGCGCTATCGCGCCGATGCGGCCGCCGCCGCGTACATCGCGCGCTGGTATACGCCGAGCGGAAAACTGCTGCGCCCGCTGCTGGCCCTGCACGACACCGGCGACCCGCTCGTGCCGGCCACCGCAGCATTCGACTACGCACTCGCCGTACAACGGGCGGGGCATGCCGACAATTTCGTGCAACAGTTCGTCAACAAGGAAGGCCACTGCGTGTTCACGCCGCAGGAAATCGGCCGCGCATTCGATGAGCTCCTGACCTGGGTGCGTGACAACAAGCGTCCCGCTTCGGGGCCGTTGCCGCCCCAGACCTGATGGTTTGGAAAAGACAGAACGCTGAACCACGCAGACGATAACCCAAAGGAAAGGCGTAGTTCGGACGCCTCTCCCGCTGGCGGGAGAGGCCGGCGCGCGGCGCGCGACGGGTGAGGGTGGCGGTCGGTGAACGCCGCCGCTGCCTGATGTGCCACCCTCATCCGCCTGCGGCACCTTCTCCCGCCAGCGGGAGAAGGGAAAGCGGACTTCCCGTTTGTATTTCGTCCCGGCTCGAAATGTCCGCAAGCATTGCGGCAAACGTCCGCGCGAACGCGTGCACATCGCCGGGCCAGCGCGCCGACAGGTAGTTGCCGTCGCGCACGATGAACGCGGGGCGGTCGTCGGACGGCGTATCGCGGAATAGTCCGCTGGCCTTGCGGAAGTGATGCGGTGCGTCGCCCGGGACATCGACGAAATCCTCAGGCCGCGCGAGCGCGCGCGTGACCTCGGCCTGCACGCTGCGATACCCTTCAGGTTCGCCCGGCGCCTCGCGATACGTTCGATAGTAGTCGCGATCCCACCAGCGGCCCGCGTAGCGCGAAAGCAGCCATGCGGACCGTTCGAGTTTCCAGGTCAGTGCCGTCGTCCTGCGCCCATGCAGAACCGGATTTCCGGTTTTCGCCGAGACGCTGCGCGCGGCGAGCACGACGCCGTGACAGATCGCCGCAACCGGTTTGCCGGCATCGAAAATGGCGGCGACGACATGCTGCAGCATCGCGCTTTCGAGATACTCGCGCATGCCCTGGGCATGGCCGCCGGGCAGCAGCAGGCCGGCAAACTCGTCGGCGCGGACCTGCGCATAGCCGAGCGGCGCGCGAAATGCAGCATTGTCCACAAGTTCGCCATACGCCGCGCGCGCGTTTCGATCAGCGCGCAGCAGCAGGCCGATGAGCTTGATCCGCTTCAGACCTGGAATGCGACTCCAGAAATCCAGACCGATGCCGGTCGTCATGACCGGATCGGCGCTGGCAGCTACGCCGTCCGGCGTTGCGAAGACCACGTCGTGCCCGGCATCGCGCAGGATGCGCCAGCTTACCGCGACCTCCGACGGATCGAAGTCGGTGCGCGGCAGCGGCATCAGCACTCTCACGCGCGCGTTTCTTCGTCCGGCGGCCCGTCGCGCAGGCGCCGCTGCATCCAGGCTACATCGTGCCAGGCGCCGAACTTGCGGCCGATCGACCGGAAAACGCCGATCGGCTCGAAACCGAGGCTGCGATGCAGCGCGATGCTCGCGTCGTTCGGCAACGTGGCGCCGGCGAACGCATTGCAGAAGCCTTTGTCTGCGAGCGCGTCGAACAGCGCAAGATACAGCCCTTGGCCGATACCCTGGCGCTGGAAGCGCGGGTCGACGTACGCGGAGGTCTCGACCGACCAGCGGTAGGCGGCGCGCTCGCGATGCGTCGAGCCGTAGGCGTAGCCGAGCAGCGTGTGGTCGCGCTCGGCGACGAGCCAGGCCCAGCGCGAGTTGCTCTTGTCGATGCGTGCCGCGAATTCCTCGACAGTCGGCACCACGGTCTCGAACGACACTGCGGTGTGCTCGACGAATGGCGCATAGATCGCCAGCAGGCCGGCGGCGTCGGCTGGCGTCGCTGTCCGGATCGTCCAGTCGCGATGCGGCATGAGTCGACCTACGTGCTGCTGACCGGCAGCCGCTTCATGCGATTGCCGCGCCTCCGATCACTTCGCCACGGCGGCGATGCATTCGACTTCGACACGTGCGCCGAGGGCCAGGCCGTTGGCGCCGAACGCGCTGCGTGCCGGGAAGTGGCCGGTGAAGAACGTCTTGTAGACATCGTTGAACGCGGCCCACTCAGACATGTCGGCAAGCATGACCGTGCATTTGACCAGGTCGCTCATCTTGTAGCCGTGCGCCTCGAGCGCGGTCTTGATGTTCTCCAGGGTCTGGCGCGCTTCTTCCTTGATGCCGCCGGGAACGAGTTTCATGCTGCCCGGCACGATGCCGAGCTGGCCCGACAGATAGACCAGGTTGCCGACGCGCACCGCCTCGGAGAATGGCAGCGTGCTCGGCAATATCTTGCCGGAATTGAGGTATTCGATCGCCGGCGCATCGGCGGCGCGCGCCGGACCACTTCCAGCCACGGCCGCCATCGCGGCGCACAGCAACGAAAACGATTTCATCGGTTACTCCTGCCTGGGATTGGACTGAAAGTTTTACATCATCTGAGCGGTGCGCGTCATCTATTGATGCTGAAGCTGAAGCGCCGTGAGAACCTCGAGCGCGGCGCGCGCCGACTCGACCGGAACGAACAGGTGGTCGTGATGCGCCGCCGCGATCACATTGCAGCTGATCTTCGCGCGCGTCAGTGCGTCGGCCACGGCAGCCGTCAAACCTACTGCCTCCAGATCCGAATGCACCGTCAAGGTGATCCATGCGGCTCGAAACAGCACGTGCAGACCGGCCAGACGCGCACGCTCTTCTTCGACCACGACGGTCAGGCCCTCTTGCTCGCGGAACATCGCGAGCGGTTCGAGCGCGTCAATGTCGGCGTCGTGCGACAGCGAGGCGAACACGAACCTGCCGTCGTTCAGCACCGGCCGCAACGTGCGCAGCAACTCCGGGAGATCGCCGACCGGCTCACTCATGGCGTACGTTCGTCTGGCTCGGCAATGGATGCGACCACCGCGGACGCGCCGTCGCCACTGTCCGGCGCCGGAAAGCGATCACTGAACTTAAATGCTCGCTCGTGGGCCCGCCCTACGGCGGCCGCGATCAGGATTTTGGGCATGAGTGGTTCCCTGTGCATTGCACGGACGAAATGCTCTCGTCGCACGATGTGGCGACACACCCGATGGCGGGATAGTAGCGCACCCGCCGATAGTGCACGCCGGCCAGGACCGCTGAAGAAGTAGTTTATGCCTTCGCGCGGAGCGCCCCCTTTCGGCTGCCGCCACCGGGAAGGATTCAGGCTGATGGCTCGCGCTATTCCTTCCCCTGCGAAGCGCGGGAAGGTGCCGCAGGCGGATGGTGGCAATCGTGGCCGCAAGCTCGCAAACGGCTCCCGAACCAAACGTTACAGGGACCGCGCGTCTAGTCCCGCCACGCCGGGAACGCAGGCAGCCGGCGGTAGAAGTCGAAGTCGTGATTCGGCCACAGCTCGGCATTCTCGGTTGCGGCGAGCGCATTGAGCCGGCGTATGCTCGACAAGGCAAGCGCTTCGTTGTCTTCCCAGCAATAGCCCGGCGCGATTTCCTCGCGGAGATTCTCGCTCAGATCGGCAGCGTCGCCGCACAGGATGACCGGCCGGCCCTTTGGCAGCTCGATGAACAGCGACATGTGCCCGGCAGTGTGCCCCGGAGTGGCGATGGCCCGAATGCCCGGTGCGACCTGATATTCGCCGTCACGAATATGCCATGTGTGTGCTTGCGCAAGCTCGTCGTCGAACACGCCGCCGTCGAGTCCCACGCGTGCAGCCGCCAGCTCGTCGCGCTGTACGTGGACGTCGCAGCCCGGAACATCGCACAACCCTCCGACGTGGTCGTAGTGCAAGTGGCCGATGAAGACCACGTCGATAGTCCTTCGTCGTCAGCCCCAGCCGTTCAAGATAACGCGGGATGCGCTGGTCATCGGACATCTGCGGCGGTTCGATCTGCGGCCGCTTCGGATCGAAGAATTTCGCGCGCAGAACCGGATCGGCAATCTTCGCGTAGTCGCAGCCGGCGTCATAAAGGATCCGTCCGTTCGGCGTCTCGATGAGATAGGCGAGGATCGGCGCATCGATGAAACTGCCTTGGCCGCGGTTTCGCGTCGACACGACCTTTTCGTAACGTTGCGTACCGGTAAGCAAAGGCCAGAGGCGAACCGCGCGGGACACTTTCCTCAGAGCCCGCGTCCATTGAAATGGTTGACCTTCAACCCCGGCAAGTCGACGCCTTCAAGACAGCGCACGTTGATTGCCGCCGTTTCCTGACCGGTCGGCGCGACGCCCTCGCCAAACGGATGAATGCCACACACCGGGCAAAAGTAGTGTTTGATGGCGTGCTTGTTGAACGTGTAGGTGCTCATGTTTTCCCGCGGCGTGAGCAATGTCATTGCCTGGCGCGGAACGAACCACATCAAAATGCCTTTGCGCTGGCACATCGAACAATTGCACGCCGTGACTTCCGGAATTTCACCCTCGACGTCGAAGGCAATCCGGCCGCAGTGGCAGCTTCCGTGGTATTTCATTGGCATTGCTCCTTCCGAATGTTTTCGCAGCTGTTGTGCAACGCAGACACCGGGTCATCCGGTGCCGCGAGCGAGACTGTGCAGCGGCCTTATCCACGCGGGATGATATTTATCGCCTGGATGCGTTTGCGATACTTGCTCATCAGCAGGTGGACGAAGTCGCCGATGATGAGGCTTGGCTTTCCCTGGCCGCGAGTGATGACGCGCGCCAGCAGCAGGTTCGTGTTTGCGTCCCACTCGAGGTTGATCGCGCCGCGCCGGTCCGGTTCCGTGCTGTGAACCTTCGTCCAGCCGCGCGAACGCCCGCTGCGTTTCTGCTCCGAAACCCTGAGCAGATGCCTGTCGAGACGCGCGTTCTTGGCAATCGCATCGCGCAGGCTGGGGCCCCGGGTGCAAACTACCTGGACGAGAATCTGCATGAGTTGCCTCCTCGATAGGCCTGACGCAGGCGTCGATGCCCCGCGCCGGGCGCCGGACTTTCGTCGCTATCCTTCGCAGCGCAAGGGAACAGATAGTCCGGCAAAATTCGCCTCCGATCAATCGCCCCGGTCATGGAAAGCCGTCGAATTGTCAGTCGCTATCGACGAACACCGTCCGCGCGCCATTCTTTTCGCAGGTCAGGTTGACGGTGCGGCCTATCGCCCGGGTCCGGTGCACGGTACCTGCCGGGATGACAACGCTTTGCCATTCGGCAAGTTCGAGACGACGTCCGCCCTCGAGGTCGATTTGCAGCGTTCCCGCCACGACCAGGAACAGCTCGTCTGAATCCGGATGGTGATGCCAGCGATACTCGCCTTCGAACACGGCCAGGCGCATGCAGTCATCGTTGACATCGACCAGAACCTGGTTGCGATACGCCTCGGTTACGGCGATCTGTTCCGCGCGAATGTCGACGACGGTCAACGCGGGGTAGCGGGCGGTCTGCGCCGAATACTCTTGTCCGGAAGGAAATTCGGATTTCATGCGACTGCTCCGGCGTCAGGCCTTCGTCGACGTGTTTTGCCCAATCCACAAACGATTCCCGTCCGGGTCATCGATCCGGAATTCGGTCATTCCGTAGAAGGTGATTTCCAGATCCGGGACCGCCAGGCCATTGGCCCGTAGTTGCTTGTGGAACCCGGAAATATCGTCCGGGTAAAGATACAGGACGCTGGATCGGGGGGCCGCCGGATGCACGTTGATCGACTCATCCAGCATGATCCGGCACTCGCCAAAGCACAGCATCGCCCAGCGCCAGTCATCATTCCTGTGTTCGACACCGAAGCCGAGCTTTTGATAGAACTCGACGCTGTCCGGCATGTTTGTTACCGGCAGCATCGGAATGAGGCGGTTAATCTTCATGGCATCGTTTCGATCAGAACCGGTACACCGCTGCCGCGAGGATCGACTTGCGATCGCCGAAGCCTCCCTCGACGAGAACGTAACCCTTCTTGCCGAACTCGACCAGCCCGCCGAGCAGCGTGTTCCAAGGCTGCGTCGGCGATTGCACGACGACGAATTGAAGGTCCGTATTGGCGACGCTTCCGGCGACAGTCTGCTGGATGCTCTGGTGCATCGCGCCGGTCCAGATTGCCGCACCCGTGGAGGCGCCGATCGTGCCGTGCAAGCCGATTCGGGCCGAGAAGACGGTCGCAACCGGCTTGGTTTCGGCAATCAAGGATTCGTTTTCGAACGAGAGATTCGTCTTGGTGCGGTTCCAGTCGGCCACGACGATGGCAGTAAGGTCCCGCCACTCGCTGACCTTCGTTCCGCCCTGCAGGGTTATACCTGCACCGTAGGTCGGGCCGCTGAACGCGGCGTTGAGCTGCAGTTGCCTCGGCTCGACGATGCCGAGGATCGGATCGGCCGGCACCTGGATCAGTCCCTTGGTCGTTCCCTTCGTGTATCCGGCGATGCCGTAGACGTCCAGAAACGGGAAGATCAGTGCGTCGAACTTCACCGACATATTCTGCTGGGACGTGTCGACCTTATCGATCTGCAGGAAGTTCGTGACCGATACCGGAGCGTTGCCGTTGCGTCCGAGTTGCAGGTCCTTGATGTTCACCGGCTGCCGCGCCGAGTAGGCTGTAACGCCGATCCCGAACGGGAGCGGAACCTGATAGCCCCTTGCCTCGGCTTCCGCGCCCCATATCGGCAATCCCGACCAGTGTGGTTCGGGAGCGGTCGCCTCCTCGGCCAACGCGCCGCCGGAAAAGATCGACAATGCCGGCAGGGCGATTGCGAGGAGCGGGAGCCGCGGCGGGCGGCAGCGTATTTTCATCGTCGAGTCTTCATCGGGAGCGTGACGTCACATCCGAGCGCGACGATTTTGCAGCAGAACGCCATGGAGCAACCAACTCGTGCCATGAAAGCAGTCGCGAACGGGCGACGACGCGGATCCAAAGAACTCCATACACGACTGCGAAAAGTCCCACCAGCCAGAGCAACCAGTGGCCGCGCACGAAGCCAACAGCAATTGCGACGAGGCCGGCACCCAGCCAGACCAGCGCGAGAAGCAACGCAGTCAATCGACTGAGGCGACTCAGTTTACTTCTACCTTGCATGCGGGTCTGCCACTCGACTCAAAGCGCCGCGCAGGGCGAGAGCCGATTGTACCGGTTGAGCGAACAGTCAGTCGCCGTAACCAAAGGCGTCCCACAGCCGGTGATTCAGCGCCTGACGTCGGTCGCGAACGGGTTCGCGGCTGGCGAGTTCATCTCTTCACTGTCTGGAAGTCGCCAGTCGCCAGAATGCTGACTCAGGCGAGCCAGTGTCTTTCGATTCCGAAACGGCTACACTCGCGCGCGTCATGGCCTTCACACAGAACGACGGTCCGGGGATTACCGCCACCCAGGCGCTCAGACGCCTGGTCGAGGGGAACCGGCGATTCGTGCGCGGCGAGGCGCGATTCCCGACCGTACAGAAGAAGATCCTCAGCGATCTTGCTCGAGAGCAACGGCCTTACGCGACCATCCTGGGATGCAGCGATTCTCGCGTGCCGCCGGAGCTGTTGTTCGATGCGGGCTTCGGCGAGTTGTTCGTCATTCGGATTGCAGGAAACGTTCTGTCCGACGACGTCGCAGGAAGTCTGCAGTATGCCGGCTCTCACCTGAAGACGCCGCTGTTTGTCGTGCTCGGGCACGAAGGCTGTGGCGCGGTGAGTGCCGCGGTGGAGACGCATTTTCACGGAGTACGGTATCGCTCGCGCATCTCCAAACTCGTGAGCAAGCTCGTTCCGGCCATCGAGAATTTGAATCCGAAGCTCCCGCCCGACGTGCTGCTAGCCCAAGGCATCGAAGCGAACGTGCGCTGGACCATCAAGCAGATTCGCAACTCGCCCGAGGGTAGGGCGCGCGTGGGCGAAGGGCGCATGAAACTGGCAGGTGCGATTTACCAGATCCAGACGGGGCGCGTGCGGTTCCTGCAATGACGGCAGCGGCCAGTGCCCGGCAGGTGGCCCGCCTCAGCGGTCCACTTCGACCAATACTGCGAATTGCTCCGCCTCGACACGCTGCCTCATGTCAGCGTAGGCGGCCTGGATGAGCTTGCGCAAAGCCGCATCGTTGATCGGCTGACCAGGTCTCAGCTTCACGTGACGCATGAACCTGCCGGTGCCTTCGAGCAGGCGATCCGGATCCGCAAGTTCGGCGCCGCGAAAAAATCCGACATTGACGTGAGCCTTGAAGGCGTTGGCGTAGGCGAAGCCCGCGTCATCGACACATGCGGTTGGATGACCGTCATGCAGCAGTTCCCTGACATCGTCTCCACAGTTGCGCATGATCTCAAACCATCTGTGGGCGATTTCCCCCAATTCATCCGCATGCGCGCGCATCCATGCGTCGATGCTTCGATCGTGCTGGATGGCGCTGGGAAATCGCAGTAGTCGGCTCATTGCCCTTTTCACTTGGCGCATTGCTCCTGAACTGGACTACTTGTTCGACTCGTCGATCTGTATGGTTGCGTACTCGTCCCTCGCGCCGCTGGCGATACGACAGTGCACGGTCACGTCTTCGCCGTCTGCCCGTAGTTTGCCGTCGACGTACAAGACGTTGCTTCTCTCATGATACGAAGCTGTCCAATTGTACGGAGTAATGTTCTTGGCGATGTACCGCGCCTCGGCCTCCGCTTTGCACCATGGCACCAGATCACTCGCCTGCGAAATGACCCGTTGCTCATGGCCGAATGCAGAAAGGGTCCCGGTCAGCAGCACAAATGCGCAAAACGTCTTCATCGACTTCCCTTACGCCCGCTCCCAATCTGCCACGGCTCCAGCCGTGACACGAAACAATGGATGCGGCTGCGGTTTCGTGATGGCGCAGGCACGCACGAAGAATTCAGGACTGCGCGCCTGCAGCTTGCCGAGCAGGTGGCGCCATTCGTAGGCGATCTGGCCGGCCGTCGCCGGGAGTCTGATCCGGCCTCGAACCGGACCAACCTTCCTGCTGTTGAAGGAGTACCCGCGCAAGCGCGACTCTTCGAGCACCGCGGCAAGATAGGCGTTGATGGCAGTGCGAGGCGCGGAATGCGCGCGAAACCGGGCCAACTGCGGATGATGGCGATAGCCGACAGTCTCGCCGCGCAAGACCGCGCGCGCCAATAGCGCCTCGCGCCACAACGCGACAAGACCTTGCGGATCGAGGTACCTCGGGTGAATGGTCCACAGGCGCATCAGGGTTTCCGGGGGCCGCATTTTGAGATAAGGCAGCGCTGCTGCTTGCCGCGCAATAGTAGCGCACGTGCAAAGCAGGAATCAGGCCTCAGCGACCAAGCTCGAGTCACACGCACGATGGCAGCCACTCCAACAAAGATCGAAGCTGCAGTTTTCAGAGCCTTCTCACGCGCGCGCCTGGCGCTTGGGGCAACGGCCGCTGCGCGTATCGCCTGATAGTACCCAAGGCCGTCGCAACGGTATGCCTGGACGAATCGCAGCCACAGACGCTAGCGCCCTGGGAGCAGTCTCAGCTGCGATGTTATGTCGTAGTCCGTGACAGCGCCCGACGGAAAAACAACGTGAATCATCGAGGCGATCGAGTCAAAGCATAGATTGATTGGCTTTGATTCGAGTGACGACACCGGCTCTCTTGCTCCAGTGGAAAGACGCTGCAGGTAGAGCCAGGTCGATTCGCGCTCGTTGGAGACATAGGCCAGGAAGTTGGTGTCTTGCGACTGCCGCGGCAAAGTGATTTCAACGAGTGATCGAAACACGACGCGCCAGTGAGCGGACTTGTCGAGTATTTCAATCGCTGAGCCGTTTTTTTCCTTTTCCACGCGAAGGTTTTGGGATTGGATCGAGGTGTTGGCACACGGATCCTCCGCAGTAGCGGCAGAGGATGAGCACGCAAATGAGGTTAACGCGAGCAGGCCAAGGAGTGCTTTCAATGATCTCGATGCCAAGGGAAACTGTCTCCTGGGGCCAATGCTGGAGTCAACGCGCCGCTGAAGGCGCTGCTATTGGGCGCGACACATAACGGTCGCGTTGAACGATTGGTCAGCCCGGCACTCCTGTGCGTGCAGGATAGTTCCACAACGGATAAAAGGCGGATCGAAATTGCCAAGCCAAGGCTGCAAGCCAAACAAGGTTAACAGTACCCCAAATCCACTGGCCAGACAAAACGGCGTGGAAGGTGAAGATAACTACAACGACGGGTGCCAAAACAACAAGGCCAAAGGGAGTGGTTCGCCGCACGAGAAGTGCGCCTCCGCCGACAATAAAGGCGAAAGCGCTCAAGGGGTCAATGAAGCGGCTTGCCGTAAGCGCAGCGGTGAATGCAGCCGCGTCAGGAGTTGGTTGCTGCGGCGGCGAACCAAGGCCGAAGAAAGTGAACAGCAATATTGCTGTCCCGGTTGAGAAATAGAAGAGGCCAAAAAGCCAACGTGCAACAGCGGGCAGGTAATCTCGCGACATGTCCATCCTTATGAAGGCCAACGCTTGAGATCAGGGCCAACGTTGGAATTAGGCGGCCGCTGCCGACCGCGGCGTGATGCTACCGCAACCCGTCGAATCGGCCCCCTTGAACGAATAGTCAGGAACCTAGGCGCCTCGACACAGCAGCGGCGTGAAAGTGTAGCTGACGAAATACTCAGCGCCGCAAACCAGCCCAATGGCAATACAGGCCAGGATAGACCTGATGGGATGAGCCAGAAAGGCCCGGACGAAAAGCGCACCGGCAGAGGACACACCCAGCACGACGGCAGCCAGCAGCAGGTTTGCGCCGACCTTGCTACATGGAGCCTCAGCGACAGACCACGCGGCGCCTCCAACGCAAGCTAGCAGTGAGGTGATCAACAGCCAACTCGAGGCAACTCGAAGACGGTTGGAAGTTATGGTTTCCATCCCTGAAGGTGCCTAACGTCCGAGTAAAGCGGCCGCAGCCGCCGATCGACGCATGCGCATTAGAAGCAGTGCGTAGCCGGTGCACCAGACGAACCACGACGCAAAAAGGGATCGCTGCACAATGCCAAAAAATGGTTTGATCTGACTCCAGATGCCTGCAGGACGTATCAGCGCTATGAGATTGACGGCGATGGCCAGCAAGACGAGAACATACATGATAATCGAAAATACCTTGATCGGTTTCGCGCGCTGATCGGTTTTGCAAACCAGCGCGGCCACGAGCGGTGCTTGGTAACCCACTGTTTCAGACATACCAAAAATATTGTGGAGCGGTTGCGGAAAGGCAAATATGCCAACGCCCGCTGTCGAAATAGCCATGGCGCCCAAAAGGTAGGCTGGGAGCGCCGAATGTCCCGATTCTTTGAGTGAGCGAGCAACGGCGTCAGCAAAGATGATTAGACATGCGGCTACAAGGCAAAGTAAAACACTGAATGCGACCTGCCCTGGAGAGCCGACCTCTCCCAATTCGCTGACGGTTTGGCGAACATGGCTGTAACCCGGAGTCATCAGGCCAACCGAAAAAATGCCAGCGAAAAGAATTATGGCTGCAATAGGGCCGAACCAGAGACGGTTACTTGTCATAAAAGGCCAGCGCTTTAGTTAAGCGGCCGCAGCGTGCCGCATGATACTAGCGCAACCCGTCGCAGCGGGCCGCTTGAACGAATAGTCAGGCGTTGCGACCACTCTCGTTGCCTCGATTCGGCTAGCGATGCCTGTCCAGTTTGTCGATCGCGTACTTCTTGATTTCCGAACCGCCGTAAGCAATCGAATTGCCCTTGATGACCAAGCTGCGATCACTGATTTTCTCGATATGAATCTCATAGTCGTTCCAGCGCGGCGTTGGGAATATGTCGACCGTAGCCAGTGTTCGGCATAGGGAACCATCTATCAGGAGAACCCCAAACAACTCGTCATTCCAAGCACCTTCAAACTCTTCGTCCTTTCTGATGCCGCGAGCGAGTACGAAATATTCGTCGTACCAATCCCGCATTTCAAAGATGCGCACAGTTTCAATCTTTGGATTCGCCTTCTGCAGTTCTGACCGGACCAACGCCAAGAGAGAAGGGCAGGAAGTTGCCGCACCGCCGTAGCTCATTGCCAGCAAACCTGCTGCGATAGCAGGCATCGATAGTCGTCGGCCCATGTTCCGATTCCGTGGAAGGCATGCCAGAGAAGCTTAATGCCTGAGGTAAGTGGTCGCTGCCATACTGGAAGTCAGATTACCGTGCGACTTCGCGGCGGTCCACTTGACCGAATGGTCTGGGATAACAGAGTTTGCTTTCGGCCGGCTACGTTCGGACTCCTTCGGCGCCGAGATAGGCCTTAGGCCAGATGCATCCGTTCGACGGAAACGTTAGACGTCTGCCTACGCAAGCACCTCATTCCACTCCCGCAGACTCCACTTGGCAACGACGCCGTTCAGGACAAAGGGATCTCCTTGAATAAACTCCTCGGCGGCTTCGCGGCTCGTGAAGATGCCCATTGCACCTTCCAACGGATTGGCATAGGGACCCGCCATCAGGAGGACGCCGCGAGCATGGAACTCGTCGAGGCGAGCACGGTGGGCAGCGTAGTTGGCTCGCGCCTTGGGCATCCCGTCTGCCGCTACGTCGTAGATCATGACCACCTTCATAAGCTCTCTCACCGGAAGCTGTTCGGCAGCGATGCCTTGACCATGTCGAATTGATGCCTGACGCTTGAGTTAAGCGGTCGCCGCTGCATACCGCATGATAGTAGCGCAAGCCGTCGCAGGGGTCAGCGTGAGCGAATAGTCAGGCCTGTAGCGACATGGATTGCGTTTACAAGTCCGCCCATGCCCACGCCGTTATGCGCCAGCCGCTGGTCTCCTTGTGCAGGGCAGCGGTGAATATGCTGGGCAGCTTTTTTTGTTTCCCACCGCGGTGGACAACCAGGGTGACCGGTATGACGACGTACGCGCGCTCATCGTTAACATCGACGTGCTTGGGAGTGCCGGACGAGATCTTCGCATCGGTGATCCCTTCCTTCTTCGCGAGGGCCTGGAACGCATCCGCCCATTTCTCGCAGCCCATCCCCTGCCATTCGTGCGGAGGGAAGTCATCGATTACGGATGCCTCGTCTGCGCAGGCGGCGACGGCCATCTTTAAATCGCCCTTGTTGAAGCCGTCGAAGAACTGGCGAATGGGCGCCATCGCAGCCGTTTTTTCCGCCGCGAGCGCTTGCTGAATTAGAAGCATGGGCAGCGCCAGTACGAGTGCTTGAAGGATCTTGCGCATAAATCAGGTTCCAGGTGGGCAGGAGGAGGCCTAACGCTTGACGGAAAGATTAGCCGTCACGGTGATCAGCTCTCGGGGTCGTACTGGAACTCGCGGAGTTCCTGGGAGCAGCGGCAGGATCTGGCGATTTTCGCGGCCCACTCGACTGCAGCTTCGCGCGACGGAAGTTCCAGGACGCAGAAGCCGCCGTCGAAATCCCTGGTCTGCGGGTAGGTTTCATTCGTGACGGTACCGTCGGCTGCAACCATCAGCGGCGCGACATCCTCGTTGATTCCACCGCCGAAGACGTAGACGCCGGCCTTCTTCGCATCGCGTATGACCGCGTGCGCCGCTTCGCCGACAGCGGCCCAGTCCTCTGGAGGAACGTCCATCGCCGGTCCGGGGAAGGAGATCAGGTACTTCGTCATCGTTCTGTCCTCTGGCGAACTTCGGCGCTGGTTGTGAGGGCCAACGCTTGAGTCAAGCGACCGCTGCCGCGTACCGCAGGATAGTGGTGCCGCCCGTCAGCGGTTCGCTTGCACGAATAGTCAGCCGGTTAGGCGCACCGATGACGAGTTCGAACATTGTACCCATGAGTCCTCCCTGGCTATGACACCGTGGCGCGTTCCTGCTCCGGTCGTTCCTGCCTTGCGATGGCGTCTTTCCAGGTTAGCGGGAGGTCGCGCCCCAACACGTTGTAATACACCAGGATGGTCTTGCGGCGAAGGTCTTTCTCAAACAACCGGATGGCATCCTTATGACTACCATCACGAACAAATCGGCGCAGACTCTCGGCGTCCTTCCATGCCGACAACGTGTAGAACTCGCGTCTCAAGACATGCATGCCTAACGCCCAACCGATAATACCCGGCGCCGCATTCGCCTGTTTCATGATGCGGAAGGAGCTAGCCAGAAACGCCGGCACGCGTCTCATCGACTTCAGAAAGAAGCGGGACGTGAACGCCTGGTATTGCTGTTCGGGCTCGACGGACGTGCGTTGTGTCCAGGGTCTCGGTGGCGGAAACATTCCAGATTACCCTCCTCATCGGTTCCCTCTTGCCCGGCTAACGCTCGAGGTAAGTGGCCGCTTACAGTGCGTGTCAGATTACCGTGGCATGTCGCAGCGGTCCACTTGGCCGAATGGTTAGGCCACGGTCCGCTTACTTCATCGCCGCGAAAAGACATGGCAGGCCGGAGCAATGGAATATTTCGCTGGTTTGCGACTCATCCTGCTGCAGCGTCTCGATAATGCCGCTCGGGAAAGCGCAGGGCTCGCTATCTCTTGAACGTCCGCCAGCGTCGTTCTTGCTCTTCGGGCGAAAGATCCTCGACGTGCGTGGCAATCCACCAAATGTTTCCGGAAGGATCCTTCACGCCTCCGTACCGTTCGCCGGACGGTAAGTCCATGACTTCAAAAACCGGGATCCCACCTGCAGCCAACGCCTGCTGATACGCTGAATCGCAATCTGGCACATACAGGTAAATCGAGGCCGGCATGGGACCAAATTCGCTGCTCGCTTCTCCCAGCATTATCATCGAATCGCCGATGCGCATTTCCGCATGCATGACCGCGCCGTCCGGGCGATTTTCACGGCTCATCACATCCGCGTTGAAAGCCGCGGCGAGGAATTCGATCAGCCGCGCACTTCCTTCTGTAAGCAAGTAGGGAGTAACCGTGTGGAATCCGTCGCGAACCGGTTTCGTGGTCATTCTATTTCTCGTTGACTAGCAGGAGTTGCCGGCCGCGACCGTACGAGTTCTCGAGAGCGGCGTCGCTCGCGGCCTAACGCTTGAATTGAGCCGAGCCGCGAAGCGGCTTCGGCTTAACCGGCCACTACCGCGTTTGATAGTAGCGCAGCCCGTCGCAGCGATCCGCTTTAACGAATAGTCAGGCAGCGTAGGCAAGCAGACCGCTACCCGGCGGGCTTCTCGACAGTCGTGGAATGCAAAAGCGCGATGCGCCAAGGAGAACTGCCGCTGTCGCGGCGCATGATCGTACTCTCGAGCCATTCTTTGTGACTTGCCCCCTTCTCGTCGACGATGGCGGACTTCAAGAAGTAGACTCCAGGAGAAGGTAGTCCTGGGTGAGGAGCCGTCGGTACCTTGCCTCGTCGCGGACCGCGAAATAGACGGAGTAATACTTCTCGATCACCGTGTGTAGGGCCGCTGTTTCGTCCGTTTCGAGCGGCTTTTGTGCAGACGTAGCGCCGATCCGCCCTCCGGCGGTTCCCACAATGAATCCTCGTCGTTCCATGTCAGCCCCAGTCATTGTGCGTTTCATAGCGGCCAGTTTGCTAAACCCGCGGCTCCAAGACGCTCTACGGCTGAGCGGCTAACGCTCGAGTCAGGCGGCCGCTGCCTTCGTACCGCATGATAGTACCGCGGCACGTCACAGCGGTCCGCTTGAACGAATGGTTAGGCGCCGACGCCCTGACCGAGCACGGCTGCAATCAGGCGCTCAGCGGGTACGAGATTGGAGGCCAACTCGGGCGGGAGGGAGTGTCGCTCAACAATCTCTGACGCAGTCGTAAACAACTCTGCGACCTGGCCCGACTTAGGCTCGCAAACCAGGACCTTTAGCGGTAGATCGACGCCAACTTGCGGGTCGGCGAGCATAAGCGGCGTACCTGCGCTGGGATTGCCGAAAATGATCAGTGTGGTCGGAGGCATTGCCAAACCAGCCGCCCGAGCCTCCGCTTGCTGATCAATCGTTGCGAAAACCTTGATTCCCTTCTCGGCAAGGGCAGCGAGCAACCGCTGCACAGTCTCAGCGAACGTGTACGGACTTTCCAATCTGACGATGCCGTGAGATGACACAGGATTGTTGCCGCCTAAGGCTTGAGTTAAACGGCTCGCTGCCGCGTACCGCATGATGTTAGCGGACCGATACGCAGCGGTCCGCTTGGACGAATAATAAGCGCTGTTGAATATGCAGAGGACGCGGACTATTGGATCTTTTGCCAGTGATCGACGAATTCGTTGCCGATCGTTGCGGTAAAACCATCCGGCGCGAAGCTTGCCGCAACACCTTCGCCGGGGGGCGAGAAATTGAATCGTCCATTCTTCGAAGTGACGGGTGCGCAGTGGTCGGTCAGGTCAGGCGCTTCGTTGGTTACCCCAGGTTTGTCGAGATTGTTTCTCGTCGTGTAGACGATCCACTCGCAGTACTTGCTCGTGCTGAACGTGTATCGGCCGATCGTCGACTCCGATGCGATCGTTCCATCACGGTTTTTGACGAACAGGTTCAAATTGAACTTGCCGTGGGCAAGGTTGTACAGCGCCACGACCGACGGAGGCTGAAGAATCGTACCGTCCGCCATGACGCGCTTCGTAAGTTCGTAACTCCCGTCAATGGACGGAGAAGCGGAGCGCGCCGCAGAGGCGCTGAACACGGCCACAATAGAAAGCGTCGCAACCACGTTGACCGTTGAGCGACTAGTCATCTCGAAATTCCTTGGAATGAAAACCTGACGCTTGAGTCAAGCGGCGGCTGCCGCGTACCGCATGATAGTACCGCAGTCCATCGCAGGGGTCCGCTTGAACGAATTGCTAGGTGCCACTACCGAATGCCCGACCCCAGTCAGCGGTCGTGCAGAGGATAGTGAATGCAACTACATAGCACCCCGCGAACGCATAGCGAAATACGCGCCGCCTCCTGGGGTCCTCCACCAGCCGAGGAATGGCGAACGCATAAAATACCGCCAGTACCAACAAGCGAGGAATGACTATCAAAGGAGAATTTGTGCTGTGCAAACCCTCATGCAAAATCTGCACGGCATACACAGACCACGCGAGAAATGCTGCGTTCAGAGGCAAATGGATGCTCAGACGTGGGCCACCTTCAGTGGCTTCGTAGTACATAAGCGGAAAAAGCACAGCGAGAGGCACCAACCAGAGTGCCGGCAATATAGCGATTGCTATAAAGAATCCGGTATGGAGCACGCCGTTGCTACTGGCCTGGGACAAAAAATACAGCCGATGCGCTCATGTGGCACCTACGCCTGAATTAGGCCGAGCCTCGAAGCGGCTTCGGCTTGAATGAATTGTCAGGCCGCGCTGCGCTGCTCTCATCGGGCCGGAAGCGCTACGTGTTCCGCGAGTTGTACTGCCAGCTTGGCCCACGGTGGACGCTGCCCAACGAACAGTGCTTCGCGCGGGCAGAAGGTCGTCGGGTCGTCCAGGCCGCCCACATAGATAGTCACCAGCTCAGGTTCCGACTCAGGGGTGCCAAACAACAGACTGCCGCACTCTGAACAGAAGTTGCGGATTGCCGGACGGCCGCTGCCGCCTGTTGTGCGTGATTGCTTGACCGGCCCGGAGAAGGTAAACGAAGTTTTTGGAACGCCCAGTACAGGAACGCCCCCACTTCCCGATGCGCGCTGACAGTCACGGCAATGGCAGACGACAGAGAACAGCATGGGACCTACAGATTGGTATTGAACTGCACTACACAAGCACCGGCCTGTAAGCATTCAATTGCCTCCTGAAGATGTTTCGTAGCGGCCTGACGCTTGAATTAAGCGGCCGCTGATGACCGCCGCCAGATGTTACCGCAACCCGTCGCAGCGGTCCGCTTGAACGAATAGTTAGGCATGCAGCCGCCAAACGACCAGACCCAGGCACACAGGCTCGTGGCAGCCAGGAATATAGAGAAGAAGATCTTGGGCGGCTTCGCGCTACTGGATGACCTGCGACGTGTGATCAGCCAGGTTTGTCACCGCGACACGTCACGGTCGCGTTGAACGAATAGTTAGACCTCATCTCCGTCACCACGGGTTTTAAGTTTGAAAAACACGTCTGTCGCGTCCATAACGACGCCGTCGAGAATACGATGAATGACCGTCGATGTGAAAAGATGTGCGTCACTGCCAAAGCATTGTTGCTCATCCTCGAAGGCGCGCAAGAGAGGGATGAATTCGGCGCGGAGCAGTGAAACCTCACGCAGCACGGCTTGCAAATTGTAGCCTTGCGCCCACCGAATAATTGCATGCCGGGCAGCGTTCTTTTGGACTTGCTCCGTTGTTGTGTCGCTGCTGTGCTGACGCAGTGCTTGGATGATGGCGTCGAAAATAACCGGAACGTGGTCGATGATTTCTAGTTTAGTCAAAGGATCCGAAGGAACGCCGGAATTCTTGTGCACTTGCGCAACCCAGTCGGCTATGAATGACTCCTTGTGTGATTGGAGATACTCCGCCAGCCGGCCGCAGCAGGTCTCTAGTCGCTTTTCTGAATCTTCCACGGGCGTCCTCCTCGTCGGCTATAAGGCCTAACGCTTGAGTTAAGCGGCTGCTGCTGACCGCCACATGATAGTACCGCAACCCGTCGCAGCGGATCGCTCGTGACGCCATAAAGCCGACACGTCACGGCAGAGGCACCAGGGCAGTACATGAAGGTATTTCATGGCACCTAACGTTCGAACTAACGGGCGCCGTTAGGCGTCCCGTTGAATGAGGGGTTAGGCCCCAACGTGAGGCGCTCCGTGAAAGGATTCAAGCGGTGCTGAAGATTGCTCTAAGATAGCTCAGGGCGTTGGCGCGAATGGGCATGATGTAGGCGTTACCTCCGTAGCACTTTGCTGCTTCGAGAAGGTCTCGTGCAACAGTGATGTTGGTGTCGAGATCGGTGCTGAAGCCGCGCGGGAAGATGGCGTTGTTCTTATTCTGCCAATACGAGCGGCTAGTCTCAGAAAGCACTGGACTAATCCCCCAGAAGACATTGGTCTTAGGCAAGGCCTCGGCGTAGAGCTCGAGCATGCGAGAGTCAAAAAATGGCTGAGTGAAGAAGCCGTTCGCCCCAGCCTCGATCTTTTGTCCAACGTACTCCAGTTCATTGCGAAAGCTCGTTCTGTATTGGTCGATAGCTGCATAGATTTGCAGCATTGGGAAGCGCTGTCGCAGGCAGCGAATCAGCTGCACAGATGATGTGGGATGAGTGCGATGCTGCAGATCAAGAGGTGCATCACCCTGGACGACCAAGACAGAAGTCAGTTCGAACTTCTCAATGATCTCAGACGTGAGAAGAACTTCGGCCAGACTAAAGTCCATCGCTCTGATGTGCGGTATTACTTCCGCGAAGTCCCTCTTGAGGCTAGAGCAAGCTTCCCAGCTACGCACAGGGAACCGCAGGAGATCCGGCACATTTAGCAAGCTGATGCCAGGGATCAAAGCTCTGACTTCAAGTGCCTCCGTACGGATCTGCGCCAACGATCTGGCGACAAGTTCAATCGATATTTGCATGGGTGATTGACTCTCCGGGACTGGGACTTTGGGGCCTAACGCCTGAGTTAAGCCGCGCCAAAGGCGTCGGCTTGAATGAGTAGTTAGGCACCGGCTGCAGCTGGCACCACTTTCCCGCAAACCACGCAGCGACCCTGGCTGAGCGAACAGTCCTCGCATATCGTCCACGCGCTGTTGCAGTAGTTGCGGCGTTGGGCTCGGCGCGTTTGCAACGGTCGGAGCAGTAGTGAATATCGGTCCGGTCGGACATGTCGGTCCTTGGTGCCTGACGCCTGAGTTCAAGCCGCGTCGCGAAGCGATGCAGGCTTGATTGAATTGTCAGGCCTGCAACTTGCGCCAGGCCTTGCAAGAGTTGGGGTTGCCGAAAATGTCCTGGCTCGGAACGGTTCCGGCTGGCTCGACGAGGTCGGCATGCCTGTTGAGATGGCTCGAGAGCTGCTGGTGAACACTTTTGAATCGCTCTCCGTCATCGCAATAGGCGGATAGCGCTTTGACGTAGGCCGGTTGTTCGCGCTGGCCAACCTGAGAATGAACTCATGACTCGTGAACTCTTGCGGCATGTCGGCGATGACTGCTGGAGAGTGTGCATGAATCGACGCAAAATCGTGACGAGCCATGTGGTGTTCCCGTTGCACTTCACCGTATGGTTCGCCTCTGCCGACTCGACGTCAACCGCTGCACGCACCCGCTGTACGGCTAGAGCTCCACGCGGAAGTGGAAACAGTTGACCGCCATCCCTTCGCGGAAATAGAAGCGGTGCGCCTGCTCGCGTTGCACGCCGGAATCGAGGTGCAGTTGCGCGCAGCCCTGCGCGCGTGCTTCGCCCTTCAGCCACTCCAGCAGCGCGCGGCCATGGCCGCGGGAGCGGCTGGAGGCGTCGGTGCTGAGGTCGTCGACGTACATCAGGCGTCCGACATAGAGCATCTCGAAGCAGCGGAAGCCGGCGACCGCTCGCACGAGGCCGGCTTCGTCGCGCAGCGCAGCCAGCCGGTAGCCCTCGGCCTGCATCCGGCGGATCGTCGGCAGGTAGGCCTCCGGGGCGATGGCGGTGCGCAACTGCCGCATCACGTCGCGGGTGGCGAGGATTGCGTCGTCGGTGGTGGCTTCGGCGATGGCAGTCATGGGTGCGGTTCCCGGCGGCGTCTCGGACACTTTACCGACGTTCGCCGGCCTCGCATACCTGCCCCACTTCACACGGGCCGCTCACCGCGAACCGGACCACTCCAACTGCAGCCAGGCCTTGGTCGCGTAGCAGCCACTTCATCCAGACTTTCCTCGCTTTCCGCAGGCGCCTAACGCTTGAGTTAAGCGGCCGCTGCCGCAGTGCGCGTCAGATTACCGCGGCCCGTCGCAGCGGTCCACTTGACCGAATAGTTAGGCCGCTCGCTTTAACTCAACCTAGATTTTTTTGCGATCACGACATCTCTTGCAAACCCGAAGAGCCGACGGAAGGGATGATAAAATTTTGCGTCTGCAAAGCCCGCCTGACGCAGCCGATCAAGAATGTCCCGGCCATAATTTCTATAGCAAAATACCCGTGGACCACGGAATCGATCGGCATGATATTCAGCGGGCATCGTCAGGTGCATTGAGCCGTTACGCAAGGCCGTGCGTTCGATCGTGCTGTGAGAGTCAGAAAGCGGCACCGTAAAGATCAAGGTGCCGCCCGGGCGCAAGACACGGAGCAATTCGCCGAATGCGGCGATATCGCTCGCCACGTGCTCAAACACCTCTGTAGATGTGCACAGGTCGAAGCTTTCATCTGCGAATGTCAGTGACTGTGCATCTTCGCATCTGATACCGCTACTCGAGCACTTACCAACCGGCACATCGTCGAAAAATTCGCTAACAATCAGTGAACGCGTCCGGCGGTTTAGAAATCTGACCAATACTCCAGTTGATGAAAGTTCATAAGCATCGCACTCGCCGAGATTTGAAATATTGCAGCTTAAAGCTTCAACGAGTGATTGAGATATCGCACTAGCGCCACAAATTGGACAGCGCACGCCGACGTCTGTTTTGCAAAGCCTGACGGAAATAGGAAAGCCGCATAGAGCACAGGATTCGTGGGCTACGGCGAGTTCTGACGGCTCAAGCAAATCTACAACACTCTTGAAGGCGCGCATGTTTTCTTGGCGTTATGTCGATGAAAATAACGTCGGCGGATTCCAGATGCTCATGGCGCGCTAAAAGTTGCGGGAAAGCGACCTAACGCTTGAGTTAAGCGGCCGCCGCTGACCGCCGCATGATAGTAGCGCAACCCGTCGCAGCGGTCCGCTTGAACGAATAGTTAGGCATAGGCGTCTACCAGCCTCGACGGCGACGCAATCTATAGTCGCGTCTGCCAAGGACACGGGCTCAGCTCGGTGGGAAAGGGATACTGCGAAAAGTTTCTCAAGTACATTTCATTGGCCCAAGACTCCGCATTTCTCACGTCGTCGGAAGGCAATCTATTGTTTTCCTTCAATGCTTCCAGTGCCCCGTCAAGATTCACAAACGGTCCTTGTAAAGCAGTGCCTGTCGACATGCCTGTACTATTCATGCCTCTCTTTATCAAGAATAGGATGGAATATTCAGCAATGGCTGAGGGCCTTATGTGTCTTCCTATCCAGCCCTTGGCGTCATCATCCTGTCCCACACTAAAAGCGTTGGCCAAAATTGGCAGTATTTCCCAATTGCCTGCTCTAAGGCCTTGGTTGGCGATCTTAATCGCCTCCGTCCCATAAGCCTGCTTGACGTCCTCTGCTTGGCTGTCATATCGCCCGAACAGCGCGCCTGCCAAGTAGCATGCCTGCCCTGAGCCGTCTCCCTGCTCTGCTGCAAGCCGCACGGTCGTCATTACCAGGTCATCGACATC
This sequence comes from uncultured Gammaproteobacteria bacterium, assembly GCA_963766595.1. Taxonomy (GTDB): domain Bacteria; phylum Pseudomonadota; class Gammaproteobacteria; order Xanthomonadales; family Rhodanobacteraceae; genus Rudaea. The sequence continues at coordinate 226,054 of CAVYAZ010000016.1, read as the reverse complement.
CTTCTCAGGAACGTCCTCGCACATCGCCTTTGATTCAGCGAGAGCCTTCTGCGCTTCAGCCAACTTTCGGCCATACGCTTCCAGAATTGAACTGTGAACATCGTCCCCTTTCAATTGATTTAGGATGCCATCTATATTCCCACGCAAGTAGAAGAAGTTGTGACATTGCAACGTGCTGGCATACAGTATTTCTATCGCCTCCGCGTCGCCTTTTTCTGCACTCGGGAGGAAATTGTTTTTTATTTCGGTCCACGAAGTATTTTGGGGCGTCTGAACGTCGCTCTTGAAATATCCCTTTTTGACTCGCTCCTCGCTCGGCGGCTTCAGCCCGAATTTGTCACCTAATGGAGATACAGTTTCTACGGAATTTGACGTCGAACGCTTGGCGCTAGCTGGCGTACTGAGTGTTTCGGTGGTATCAGACTTGAATGCCAGAAAGATTCCGACAATGATCAGGAAAGCGACTGCACCTGCCGCAATTTTCGACATTTTCCGCAATGCCTAACGCTTGAGTTAAGCGGCCGCTGCCGCGTACCGCATGATAGTAGCGCAGCCCGTCGCAGCGGTCCGCTTGAACGAATAGTTAGGCGGCAATTGCAACGCGTTGCTCGTTATGGTTGTACAGATACAACAGTGTAGCTGGCAGTTCAGCCGTCCGCGCCTTGATCAGGAGCTCCTGAATGAGTGCACGTGAAACAGGTGATGTTTACCTGGGCGCATCGTCTTTGAAGCGGCGCCCTGGGTATAGCGTGAAATCGTAGTCTCCCAGAACGGAACCGCAGCGCTGTTGGCCTCTGAGACCCGCACGACCCAATGCCCTGGAAGATGGTCAAAGAGCAAGGATGCAGCGATCTGGCCGATGCCGGAACGGCGATAGGAGCGAAGAACGAAGAATTCCGCCAGGTCGAGCTCCTGCAGGTCAGACGTGACGGGGGAGCCACGCGCAACGAGGGCGAAGCCCGCAATTCGAGAGTTGAGCCGAAACAAGAACCCGAGGTGGGCGTCGGGCTCGGACCAATAGAGGGGAAGGCTACCGTAGCCAAAGCGACCGTCGACTCCGAGCTCGATGGGGAACACTTCGCTCAGATCGTGGACGTAGAGTTCGAGCAGGTTGGCCAGAAGTGTGGCGTCGCGCTCGGTCGCGAGTTCGAGGGTTACGTTGTGCTCAACGAGCATTGGACCTCTCTGGCCGCCTAACGCTTGAGTTAAGCGGCGGCTGCCGCATACCGCACGATAGTAGCGCAGACCGTCACAGCCGTCCGCTTGAACGAATAGTTAGGCCGTAGACACTCGGCTAGCGAGACAGCTTTGCAGCGGGCGGCCGGTCGCGTAACCAGCTAGGGGTGTAAAACGACCAAACGAGAGGACCACCAAAGATGCAGAAGAGGGCCTCAAACGCGAATGCAACTTTCTCCCAGCGTGTACGCTTGGCCAAATGACGGTTGCGCCAAGCCTCTACGGCGGTTGCGCGCCGTACAGCAAGCGCCTTCGCTTTGGAGCTTGCAACGTGGTGTTTCTCGTAGAGCCTTGCAGATGCTCGGCGTTGTTGACGAGAAACTCGCATGATACGGCCTAACGCTTGAGTTAAGCGGCCGCTGCCGCGTACCGCATGATAGTAGCGCGGCCCGTCACAGCGGTCCGCTTGAACGAATAGTTAGGCCGCGCCTCAAAGGTGAAGAAAGTATACAGGCGCTAATGCTGCAAGAAATGCTAGCGCCTGGACCGCCAGCACTGGAAGTGCTGACCGAGGAGCGCGCGGTAGCCACCAAAATGCGAAGAAAGCGACTACCGGCAATTGGCCAGCGACGAGTAACTGCCACAGATGAGCAGCAGCGCCTTCGTCAGCGTCGTGAGCGGCGCCAAACAAGGCGACAGAGACGAGAACTAGAATAAGAGCAGCGACGGACATTGCCACTGGCAGGAACGCGCTCGGCTGCTTGAGTAAGACCGGGAATGCCATCGTCTAATCTCCTGAGAAGACCAGCGGCCTAACGCTTGAGTTAAGCGGCCGCTGCTGACCGCGGCATGATAGTAGCGCAGGCCATCGCAGCGGTCCGCTTGAACGAATTGTTAGCTGCCATTTGCGCGACCTAGCTCGCGGCAATGCTCGGCGCCGGACGGTGGAGACCACTTTTCCATATTGAACTTGATTTCGAAGCAGGCGTGCCAACACCCGCCCCCGATACGCGGACCGTCTTTGCTGACAAGGCATTGGACCAGACAGTCGTCTGCGGGTGAGCAACGAGCAGAGAGACTTTTAAGCATACATTTGTCAGAAGGCGAGAGTGCTGCGATCTTCGGAGGAGGAACTTTGCAGCTTTGAAAGGGCAAATGCAGGAAGCTGAGGTCTGGGGGAGGCGGCGCCTCATCGGAGATGGACTGCGCCACAGCGATTGCGCACGTGAAGATGCCGCAAATGGCCGCGAATATGATAGCGAAGATTGAAGGCATGCGATTGGTTGCAGCTAACGCTTGAGTTAAGCGGCCGCTGCTCGACCGTACCGCATGATGTTACGGCAGACGGCGCTCGTCAGCGGTCCGCCTTGAACGAATAGTTAGCGCGCCACACAGAACGTGGACCGTAGAGCGAGCAATTGGCCCGACTATGTGGCGTCACGCATGATCGCGAGATCGAGAGTTACGAAGACGCTCAAGAGTGACGGAACGCTCTGGGCAGCATAGCCGCTGGCCACCGCATGATAGTAGCGAACCCATCGCAGCGATCCGCTTGACGATAGTAGGCGGCACATTGTAACGATCCATTAGTGAACAAACGTTAGCGCAGAGCCGCCGCGCCTGATCGGACTCCTGAATAGGCACGTGACACAGGTGACGTTACCCGAGCGCATCGTCTTCGAACAGCGAGCGCCCGAGATAGCGCCGAATGCGTCACCCAGGACGGTACCGCAGCGCTGCCAGCAGCTGAGTCCGCACGACCCAATGCTGGAAGATGCTCAAAGAGCGAGGTCAGCGACCGTGACCATGCCGAGAACGGCGATAGCAGCGAAGAAGGAAGATTCCGCGATCGTTTGCACAGACGTACGGAGCCAAGCGCCAGCGAGCCCGAATTCGAGAGTTGAGGCAACGGACTCGAGGTGGGCGCGGGCTCGCGACCAACGAGAGCCGCTTCGAGCCTGAGCGACGTGCGACGCCGGACGCATGGGAACGATTCGCGCAGGCCGTTGCCTAGACGAGCAGGATGCCAGAATGTCGGCGTGCGAGCGATGGCACGATGTGATCGACAGCATTAGCCTCTGTGGCCGCCTAACTACAAATAGACCCCAACGTCGGGGTGTTGCGGTCAATCCTGTACGGACGCATCGGCTCCGTCAAGCCACTTTCCTACATCCGCTTCAGCACTTAGCCGATTGTGCGCTTCGCGTGCGACTGCGAAATTCATGCGCTACACGTCGGCGCTGGAGGCGTAATGAATTATGACTTCGGAAGCAGGGGCGTAACGGACGCTGGCTTTGGGGCGCGGCCAGGGCAGCTGATGGACGACGTTCGGCGCAAGCTGCGCGTCAAGCATTACAGTTTGCGTACAGAGCAGGCGTACACGGGTTGGATTCGGCGGTTCATCCTGGCAAGCGGGAAGCGTCACCCGCGCGAACTCGGTGGCACCGAAGTCGAGGCGTTTCTCAGCCGGCTTGCGACAGAGGGTGAGGTCGCGGCCGGCACACAGAATCAGGCGCTCTCGGCGCTGCTGTTCCTGTACCGCGACGTGCTGGCGATCGACTTGCCATGGATGGCGTCGGTCGTGCGTGCGAAGCGGCCGCACCGGTTGCCGACTGTGCTGTCGCGCGATGAGGTGACGCGCTTGTTTACGGTGATGGACGGCCGAACAGCTCTCATCGCGCGACTACTGTACGGCACCGGCATGCGCCTGATGGAAGGCTTGCGGTTGCGCGTTAAGGACATCGACTTCGCGCGCAACGAAATCATCGTGCGCGATGGCAAGGGCGGCAAGGATCGGCGCACGGTGTTGCCGCGCTCGCTCGCCGAACCGTTGCGCCTGGAAGTCGAGCGCGCACGCACGCTGCATGCCCAGGATGGGGCCGCTGGCGCCGGCGCGGTATGGTTGCCACACGCGCTCGCGCGCAAGTATCTGCGCGCCAATCGTGCGTTCGGTTGGCAATACGTGTTTCCTGCCGCGAAGCTATCGCGCGATCCGCGTGGTGGCGCGCTGCGGCGCCAGCACATCGACGACGCGGCGTTTTCACGCGCGCTGAAAACCGGCTGTCGGCGCGCCGGCATCGACAAGCCGGCGAGTGCGCACACGCTGCGCCATTCGTTCGCCACGCACATGATCGAGGCCGGCTACGACATCCGCACCGTGCAGGAGTTGCTGGGACACAAGGACGTCGCGACCACGCAGATCTACACGCACGTACTCAACCGCGGCGCCGGCGGCGTGCTCAGTCCGCTCGATCGTTGATTCGAAAATCGTAGGGTGGGCCTTGGCCCACCGTCTTTTGTTTGGCGAAAAAATAAGAGCGGTGGGCCAAGGCCCACCCTACGCCCTCACTTCAGATTCGCCTCGAACAACCGGTAAATCCGCTTGTACTCATCCAGCCACGAATCGGCATTCGCGAAGCCGTGGCGATCGAGTGGGTACGGCGACAGCGTGAAGTTGTCCTTGTGCAGTTCGATCAGGCGCTGGTACAGGCGCATCGAATCTTCGAACAGCACGTTGTCGTCGATGACGCCGTGGCAGATCAGAAGCGAATCCTTGAGGCCATCGGCAAATTCGATCGGCGAGGAGCGCGCATACGCGATCGGGTCGATCTGCGGGTCGTTGAGGATGTTCGACGAATACTCATGATTGTATTGCGTCCAGTCGGTCACCGGACGGAGTGCGGCGCCGGCGGCGAATTCGCCCGGCGCGCGGAACAGCGCCATCAGCGTCATGAAGCCGCCGTACGAACCGCCGTACATGCCGATGCGCTTCGGATCGACGTTGTAGTTGTCGACCAGCCACTGCTTGCCGTCGATCAGGTCGTCGAGTTCGGGATGACCCATCTGCCGATAGATCGCCGTGCGCCAGTCGCGGCCATAGCCTTCCGAAGCGCGATAGTCCATGTCGAGCACGACGTAACCCTTCTGCAGCAGCAGGTTGTGGAACATCTGCTCGCGGAAATAGTACGGCCACGACTCGTGCACGTTCTGCGTGTAGCCGGCGCCGTGGACGAACAGCACGGCCGGGTGTTTGACCGACTTGTCGTAGTTGGCGGGCGCGTAGAACTTCGCCCAGACCGAGCCCTTGAAGTGCTTCGACGGCACCTGCACGAATTGCGGAGCGACCCAGTTCAACGCCTTGTATTGCGGCGTGCGCGTGTCGGTCAGTTCGCGCGGCTGGCCACTGCCGTCGGCAGCGGTCACGGCGATCTGCGGCGGCACGTAGCTCGACGAGTGCGCGACGAGCAGGCGCTGGTCGTCGCCCGACAACGAAAAACCGCCGGTGCCGCCGTAGCGCGTCACGCGCTGCAATTCGCCGCCGCCGGCCGCGACGCGATAGACGTCGTAGCTGCGCGGCGCCGGAACGTTCGCGCGCACGTAGAACCAGTGGCCGTCGTGCGACAGTTGCGGGGCTGACACCTCGAACTGGCCCTGGGTCAGCGCGCGCGCCTTGCCGTCGAGCGGCTTGGTATACAAATGCGAGTAGCCGCTCTCCTCGGACAAGTACCACAGCGTGCGATTGTCGTGGGTGAAGCCGAAATCGTTGAACGTCCAGTTGACCCACGCATCGTCGTGCAGACGGTGCTGCGGAACCAGCGCCGCCTTGGAGAAATCCACGCTCGCGATCCAGCGGTCCTTGTTGTCGAGCGAGCGCAGTTCGACGGCGGCGTTCGCGCCGTCCTCGGAAAAGCGCGTCATCATGATCTCGAGCGTGCGCGCCTTCGGTTCGTCCTTGGTCTTGTCGGCCTTTTCCTTGTAGCCGTTGACGTCGGTGCGATCGGCGTAGTTGCCCTTGGTCTGCGCGGCGTTTTCCGCGCGCACGGCCTTCAGCGGATCGTCGTGGATTCCCGGCAGGCTGTCGAATTTCAGCTGCGTCTTCGTGTGCGCGGCCAGGTCGAACAGCCACAGCGTCTGCGGCGCCGAGTCGTTGCGCCCGACGCGGGTGCGTTCGTCCTCGAACTCCTCGTAGCCGGATTCCGTCACGTAGCGCGTGAGCTTGCCCTTCTTGCCGTCGTCGTGGCTCTTGGCCACGGTGGCCACGAACAGGCGCCGCGTGTCCGGCGACAGCGCGGTGCCGACGACGCGAACTTCGTCGCCCAGATAGAACGGCACGGCGGCGCGAGTCGGATCATCCTTCTGCATCCGCTCGGCGTTTTCGCGCGTGGCGTGCTTGTCGTCGCGTGCCTTCTTCAGCGTCGTGAACAGGCGCAACTGCAGGTCGTGCATATCGTCGGGCTTCGCCGCCGGCGCATCCGGATCGTTCTCGAGCTTGAGCACGGCAGCCGGCGTGGCGACGCCGGCGGCGATGTCGTAGACGAACCAGTCCTGTCCGGACCGGAACGACAGCTTGCGGCCGTCGGCCGAGAATTGCGGCGCCGTTTCGTCCTGCGCGCTGCGCGTGACCTGGGTCAGTCGGCCGCTGGCAAGCTCGCGCAGGAAGATGTCGCCGTTACGCACGAACGCCGCGTAATGCCGTGCAGTGTCGAACACAGGCTGCGCACCATCCGCATTCGCCATGGCCGCAGCGTCGACCGTGCTGTCGGCGCCGTCGGCGAGGTTGATGCGGTGCAGATCCTTGATCGGCGAACCGCTGCGCTTGACGCGATAGTAGACGCTCTGGCCGTCGACGCCGAAATACGGCGGCACGCCGCGATCGTCGAACGGTTCGGGCACTTCGATCGACGCGCCGATCCAGTCCGGGTCGGCCATGATCTGCTCGAGAGTCAACGGTGCCTGCTGGGCAAACGCCGAAGTGAAAACAACCAGGCCGACAGCGCCGGCGAGCAGACGGGACATAAAAGGGGCTCCAGCAACGGAAAACAAGTCGCGCAGCATAGCCGGATGCGGGGGTGGCGGAAGCAGCCGAAAGTCATTGGAGCAGGGGCTAGGGGCTAGGGACTAGGGAGCTAGGGAGCTAGGGGCTAGGGGCTAGGGACTAGGGGCTAGGGCAGGGCTAGGGGCTAGGGACTAGGGGCTAGCGAGCGAGGGCGAGGTGCGAGAAGTCAGAGGTGAGAGGTGAGAGGTGAGAGGCGGAAGGCGAGGGACGCAAACGGCCACGGCTAGTTCCCTTCCCCCCGCACGCGGGGAGAAGGTGCCGGAGGCGGATGAGGGGTGCTCTCCGCATCCAATCAAGCATGAGTCTTTCGCTCGTCCGCGCACCTCGCTCTTCACTAGTCCCTAGCCCCTAGTCCCTGGCCCCTAATTCCGGCACCATCGCAGCATCAACGGACCTCTCCCAATGCCCCTCCAATCCATCGAACTCGAAACCGGCCCGAACCCGCGTCACGCCGTGATCTGGCTGCATGGCCTGGGCGCCGATGGCCATGACTTCGAGCCGATCGTGCCGCAACTCGTCGATCGCTCGTGGCCGGCGCTGCGCTTCGTGTTTCCGCACGCGCCGGTGCGGCCGATCACGATCAACGGCGGCATGGCGATGCGCGCCTGGTACGACATCTCCGGCATGGAGATCGCGCAGCGCCAGGACGAAGCCGGCATCCGCGTTTCGATCGGCCAGCTTGGCGAGCTGATCGAGCGTGAGGTCGCGCGCGGCGTCGCCTCGTCGAACATCCTGCTTGCCGGTTTCTCCCAGGGCGGCGCGATCGTGCTCGCCGGCGGCGTGCGCTACGCGTCGCGGCTCGGCGGCATCGCCGCGCTGTCGACCTATCTGCCGATGGCCGAGAAGACCGACGCCGAGGCCAGCGCCGCCAATCGCGGACTGCCGATTTTTCAGGCGCACGGCATGCTCGATCCGACGATCCCACACGCGCTCGGCTCGATGAGCCGCGACTACCTGCTGCAGCGCGACTATGCCGTCGAATGGCATGCGTACCAGATGGCGCACCAGGTCTGCATGGAAGAAATCGCCGACCTGCGCGCGTGGATGGGTGCGCGGCTCGCAGGCTGAAGACGGAAAGACTCCGCAAAATTTCGCATGCGACACAAGCCCTCCCCTTCAAGGGGAGGGTTGGGTGGGGATGGTGTTCAGCACTCGGACGCTTGATCGGAGGGTCGCCACCCTATCGCGACGTCAAAAAATAGTGTCGTCATTCCCGCGAAAGCGGGAATCCATCTTGATCTCCAGCAATCGAAGCAAGAGCAAATGGATTCCCGCTTTCGCGGGAATGACGGCATATATATAGTCCGCGCGCAATGACACCAGCATGCTCGTACACTTCACAAAGTTGGAGTGTACCCACCCACTCCTGTAGCATCGTCCGGCGTGAACCGCACGGATCGCCCAGCGCCCATCGCCACCGCCCCTCAGGCGCCGCCGTGGCTGCCGGACTTCTGCAGCCTGCGGATAATCTTCGCCGTGATGGTCGTGACCGAGCTGCTCGTGCTCGTCATCGTGATCGCCCCGACCGACGAATCGCTGCCGCTGCTGCCGAAAGTGGCGACCGCGAGCGCGTTCGTGCAATGGCTAGCGCTGCTCTGCGTCATCTGCCTGTGCCAGCTGCGGCCGCAGCTGCAACGCATGCGCCCGGTCGTCGGCATCCTTGCCGCCTACTCGCTGATGCTGCTGGTCGTGCTGCTCGGCAGTGCGCTGGTGTTCGCGCTCGATCATCAGCTCGAACTCGGCCTGACGCTGCCGGCGCAACTGCAGGCGCGCTTCCTGTGGCGCAACGCGTTGCTCGCGGCGATCGTCGGCGCGGCGCTGCTGCGCTACTTCTACGTGCTTGAACAATGGCGGGCGCGCGTGCGCGCCGAGGCCAAGGCGCGCTTCGAAGCGTTGCAAGCGCGCATCCGCCCGCATTTCCTGTTCAACAGCATGAACACGATCATCAGCCTGATCCGCGTGCGGCCGGCTGAAGCCGAGCGCGCCGTAGAGGACCTGTCCGACCTGTTCCGCGCGGCACTCGGCGCCGACAGCACGCCGAGCACGCTCGGCGCCGAACTCGAACTGGTGCGACACTATCTGGACATCGAGCAGCTGCGCCTCGGCGAGCGCCTGCGTGCCGAACTCGACATCGACGCGTTGCCCAAGCATATGCTCGTGCCGGCGCTGCTCCTGCAGCCGCTGATAGAGAATGCGATCTACCACGGTATCGAACAGATCCCGGAAGGCGGCACGATCTCGGTTCGCGGAACGCACGCCGACGGCATGGTCCGCATCGAGATCCACAATCCGCGGCCGCCGCCGGGCGGGCGGCGCGGGGGCGGCAACGGCGTGGCGCTGGCGAACACGCGCTCGCGGATCGAGTACCATTTCGAGCGTGGCGGCGGCCTCGACACCGATGCCGGCGTCGACTACTTCACCTGCAGTGTGCGCCTGCCCTGTCCCGGCGCGACGGCAAAGCCGAAGCCGGCAGGTTTGCCAACAGGTCTGATTGCGGAGGCGGAAGCGGTGCATGAAAGCCCTGATCGTTGACGACGAGCTGCCCGCGCGCGACCGCCTCGCGGCGCTGTTGCGCGAATGTGGAAATGTGGAAATTGTCGGCGACGCCGGGAACGGGCGCGACGCCGTCGAAGCCGTCGCGCGCCTGAGTCCGGACCTGGTTCTGCTCGACATCCGCATGCCGCTGATGGACGGCATCGAGGCCGCGCGCCACATCGCCGGCTTCGAGAACGCCCCGGCGGTGATCTTCTGCACCGCGTTCGACGGCCACGCGCTGGCCGCGTTCGACGCCAATGCGGTCGACTACCTGGTGAAGCCGATTCGCCTCGAGCGCCTCAAGGCAGCGATCGCCCGCGCGCAACGCTTCACCGGCGCGGCGCTCGAACGTGCCGAGAACGCCGGCGGCGGCGCGCGCAAGCGCAGCCACTTGTGCGCGCGCGTGCGCGGCAACCTGCAGCTCGTGCCGATCGGCGAGATCCAGTACCTGATGGCCGAAGACAAGTACGTCGTCGTGCACCACGGCAAGGGCGCCGTGCTGATCGAGGAGGCGCTCAAGGCGCTGGAAACCGAATTCGAGGACAACTTCGTGCGCATTCACCGTAACTGCCTGGTCGCGCGCGACCGCCTGACCGGCCTGACCCGCAGCGCCGATGGCCGCATCTTCGCCAAGCTCGACGGCGTCGCCGACCCGCTCGAAGTCAGCCGCCGCAACCTGCCGGGATTGCGCAAGCTCGTTCGAAATCTGTGAGAGCGGGGCCGAAGGCCGGGGACGGTAGACGGCGCGCTCGGGTCTTGCGCACTGCGCAGGTATACTAATTCGTCATTCCCGCGAAAGTGGGAATCCATTTGCTGCTGATCAAGAGAATCAAGTCAAGATGAATCCCCGCTTTCGCGGGGATGACGGCAATAGTGGCTGTACGGTCTCCAAAGGTGCATTGGGAATCAGCGCAAACCACTACCGAATCTGCAACTGTACCCGCGAGTTGGTCCCGATCCAATCCACAAGAATCTATTCATGCACGACACCAGCCCCTCAGCCCTAAGCCAGCCCTCAGCCCTCGGCTCCACGCCGCTGCGCATCGCCACGCGCCAGAGTGCGCTCGCGCTGTGGCAAGCCAAGCACGTCGAATCGCGCCTGCGCAGCGCGCACCCGGGCCTGGCTATCGAGCTGATCCCGCTGAGCACGCGCGGCGACCTGATTCTCGATCGACCGCTTGCGGAGATCGGCGGCAAGGGCCTGTTCCTCAAGGAGCTCGAAGTCGCGATGCTCGACGGTCGCGCCGACATCGCCGTGCACTCGCTCAAAGATGTGCCGATGGAACTCGATGACGGCTTCGCGCTCGGGGCTGTGCTCGAGCGCGCCGATGCCGCCGATGCGTTCGTCAGCAACGACTTCGACCGCCTCGATCAATTGCCGCAGCGCGCGCGCGTCGGCACGTCGTCGCTGCGACGGCAGGCGCAGTTGCGCGCGCTACGGCCGGATCTGACCGTGCTCGACCTGCGCGGAAATGTCGGCACCCGTTTGGGGAAGCTCGATGCCGGCGACTACGACGCGATCATCCTCGCCTGCGCCGGACTCGACCGTCTCGGCGAAGCGCGCCGTATCCGCAGCCGGCTCGAACCGCCGAAATGGTTGCCGGCCGCGGCCCAGGGAGCCATCGCGATCGAGTATCGCGCCGGTGACGATCGCGTTGCCAGCCTGCTCAAGCCGCTCGACGATGCCGACACGGCGATCTGCGTCACGGCCGAACGCGCGCTGACGCGGCATCTGCAAGGCAGTTGCCAGGTTCCGATCGCGGCTTACTGCATCGACATCGAGAGCGGCCTGCATCTGATTGGACTCGTCGGCGACGCCGCGAGTGGACGACTGCTGCGCGCCGAAGCCAGTGGTGCAGCCGATGCGCCCGATGCGCTTGGCCGCGAAGTCGCCGAGTTGCTGCTGGCGCAGGGCGCCGGCGTGATGCTCGGCCGCTGACGACATCGGCTCGGGCAGGATCGCGAGGTGGATCGCGGCCCTCCGCCTTCTCCGCTCTCCCCATCGGCTCTTCGACGGGGAGAGGGCAGGGTGAGGGGCAAGCTTGTCAGTAAAGCGAACCGCCGCAGCAAACCTCAGCGCCTGCCCCTCACCCCAACCCTCTCCCCGACATTCGTCGGGGAGAGGGACCCCAAAGCGCTACGCTTCCTCGCCCCTGGCCCCTGGCCCCTGGCCCCTAGCCCCTAGCCCCTAGCCCTCAGTCCTCGCCCCCGCGTAATACAGCATCACCACATGCTTGGCCTCGGCGAAAAACAGCCAGCGCTCGACGAATGTGCCGGCGATCACGCACAGCGCGGCGGCGACAGCGCAGGTCGTCACGAACGCCATCGATTGCAACAGCGCGGCCACCGTCGCGAACATGACCGGCAACAGTGCGAACAGGATCAGTCCGATCATGCGCAGCCGCGCCGCATGCTTGCGCGCCAGCACGAAGCCCATCTCATTCGTCAGATAGTTTTCTTCCGTGTGCGGCGCCTCGACGGCGCGCACCGTGCCGAAGCGACCCAGCCCGGTCGCGGATTCCGCTGTTGATTGCGCTGGCGCCGCATCGACGAAACTCCAGTACTCGCGCTTGACCACCGCGCACGCTGCCGCGAGGATCGCAACGATGACGGGCAGGTCGGCGCGCACCAGCGCGTCGTCGCTGCCGCTTGCAGCAAGCAACATCCACAGCATTACCGTGCCGCCAAGCAGTGCAAACAGCAGATAGCCAGGCAGCGCGAGGCCGCTGTGCCAGGCGCGTATCGTTTTCAGCGAAGTATAGATTTTAGCAGTGCAGCAAACGGTGACGACGGCCATGACGGCGAGTGCCACTGCAGCCACCCGGACGACCGCACCGCTGTCGGCTCGCCAGAATGCCGCTGCGAGCGCGAGCGCCGGCACGAAGCTCACCAGCGCCGCGACACCCTCGCGCGAAAGCCACGAACTACGCCACTGGCTCAGCGCTCGCCATGCGCGAAGGGGCTGGCCGAGATGTAACAGCGAGGAGGTCAGCCCCGCTGCTGCGAACACCGCGCCGGTTGCCAGAACGAGGAGTGCTTCGGGGCGCCCAAATACTTGTGGGTTGGCTGCCAATCCAAGGCCGAGCAAAAAAAGTAAGCCGTAACCGCAGCCGGAGATGGACGTGAAAAATATGACCGAAAGGGCCGGGTGCATGCGCGATCAGTTGTCTCCGGAGCCGCGGGCATTGTAGCCGCTACCCGGGCCATTCATCGTCGAGACGATTCGATCCCCGACGACGGGCAACGTGAGACCATTCCGGAAAACCGGTGGATCGGCATCGATCGTCGAAACGGGCGCTGACGATCGGAGCATTGGAGCTCGAATACCAGTGCGAAATGCTCTCCGCCCGCCGCACCAGCAAGGCTTCCGACGAAGCGCCTTCGTGGTCAAGGCGTTTCGAAGCCGCTCGCGAAAATCGCGTCGGTCGTGAAAAAGAGATTGTCGATGTGGACGGTTGTCGCGCTGATGTCGGTGGCGAGCGCCGCGCAAGAGGCGGAGTGCGTCGTCGGCAACAGGATTCCGGAGGCAGTCGCCGGCGTGGCGTTCCACGTCGCCAGCGCCGACAGCGCAGTCACATTCAAATCGCTTTCGCCGATGCTGCAGGAGGCATCGGCGAACTCGAAACACTGCAGGCTCGGTGCGGCGAATCCCGAGACCAACCGGCTCTGCCCGCCCGCGCGGTAGGCTGCGCCGGGCCGGACGTTCATGCACGAGGACACGCAGGACGCATCCCCGAACGAGAAGATCATCTGGATCGGGTCGAAATAGCCCACCGCAACAAGTTCCACGGAGCCGGAACTCGCCGAAGCGGCCGCATCGTCGCTGGACCACGCTGAGGAAGAGCCTACAGTCGCCCCGCAATTCCATCCGGCGAGTTTGTTCAGCGTACTGAAATCACCGTTCGGCAGCAGATTCTTGTCGGCTCCGGCGGCAGCCACGGCGGCAAACAACGCCGTTACAGCGAGGACTGATCGAGCGCCACGCATCGCATGCATCCCCTTGCCACCATGGCTCACGATATCCCAACCTCAGCGCGACAGCAATTTGTCCAACCACCGCAGCAACGGCGATGCGCCAGTCAAATCCACGTTTACTTCCGCGCGGAACGCCGCCGGCGGCTGGGCGGAACAGCCATCGCGCCGCGGCCGCGGCGGCAGGTATTTGTTGACGGGCTTGTAACCCATCTCCGGCATCAGGTCGTAGCCGTCGCGCTCGGCGACGAGTTTCGATACCGCCGAATCCGGATCGCCGAGATCGCCGAAGTGGCGCGCCCGCGTCGGGCAGGCCATGACGCAGGCCGGCTGACGGTCGATCTCCTCGAAGCTGTCGTTGTAGATTCGGTCGACGCACAAAGTACACTTCTGCATGACCCCGCGCACTTCGCTGTATTCGCGCGCCCCATACGGGCAGGCCCACGAGCACAGTTTGCAGCCGATGCACTTGTCCTCGTCGACCAGCACGATGCCGTCCTCGGCACGCTTGTAACTGGCGCCGGTCGGACACACGGTCACGCAATCGGGTGTCTCGCAGTGGAGGCACGAGCGCGGAAAATGAATGGTCATTGCCGAGGGACTAGGGGCTAGGGATGAGGGGCCAGTAAAGCGGCGCCCATGTGGATCTGTGCCTGCCACCGACTTTGGTGCCTGCTCCGAAGACATTGCAGGTGACGCGGAGCGCTCGTCCCTGGCCCCTAGCCCTTCGCCCCTATCAACTTCATACGTATGCACCCGATTGAACCAAACCCCCAACGGCTCCTTGCCATAGGGATTCTCATCGGGCAGCGGCCCGAACTGGCCGCCGTCGTTCCACTCCTTGCAGGCGACTGCGCAGGCATGGCAGCCCACGCACGTGTCGAGATCGATCACGAGGCCGAGTTTCTTCGGCGACGGTTGCGGCAGCATCGTCATGGCACCAGAGGCCAGAAGCGCGGAATCAGCAGCATCGACAACGCGCAGAAGATCGCGATCAATGGGATGCCGACCTTCATGAAATCGGTAAATTTATACCCACCCGCGTTGTAGACCATCGTGTTGGTCGGATAGCCGACCGGCGTGGCGAACGATGTTGCCGCGGCGAACGCCACGGTGATGACGAACGGCACCGGATTGGCATGCATCGCGTGCGCGACCGAAATCGCAATCGGCGCCATCAGCACGACCGATGGATTATGGCCCATCATCTCGGTCAGCACTGCGGTCAGCAGGTACACCATCAGCAGGGCCGCGAGCGGGCCATGATCGCCGACGACCGACATGCCCAATGCGACGATGTGCTGCGCGAGGCCGGTCTTGTCGAGCGCGATCGCGAGCGGCAGGATCGCGCCGAGCAGGACGATGACCTGCCAGTCGATCGCCTCGTAGACCTCCTCGAAGTTGAAGCAGCCGGTCAGCGCCATCGCCACGCAGCCGAGCAGTGCGCTGACGACGATCGGCAGCAGGCCGAAGCCCGAGATGGCGACGACGCCGGCCAGGATCGCGATCGCTACCGGCGCCTTGCGCCGCGACTGGCGCGTATCGCCGCGCTCGCTGAGCACCACCAGGCCGGATGCGTGGCGCAGATGCGCGAGAGCGGCTTCGTCGACGAGCAGCATCAGCACGTCGCCGACCTGCAGCCGCGTCTGCCGCAACGCTTCGCGCAGCACCGCGCCGCGCCGCTGCACAGCGAGCACGCTGGCCTTGTAGTTCCAGCGGAAATCGGCTTCGTCGAGCGTTTCGCCGACCAGGCGCGCGCCCGGCGCGACCATCGCTTCGATCAGCATGCGCGGCTCGCCGGAGGTGCCAACATCGTCGTCCGCGACCGTGGCGATTTCGAGCTTCTGCGCCCGCTTGAAGTCCTCGAGCCGCCCCCAGTCGCCGCGCGCGATCAGGATGTCGTCCTGGCGCAGGTCCTGGCCGCGTGGCGCCCACATGCGCTCGTCGCCGCGCAGCAGTTCGAGGACGTGCACGCCATACTTCTCCGAGAAGCCGGCCGCGCCGATCGCCTGGCCGATCAGCGGCGATCCCGGCATGATCTTGAGCTCGGTGACGAACTTGCCGAGCGCGTAAGTCTCGGCGGAATTCACGTCGATGTGCCGCGGCAGCAACCAGCGCCCGACCAGCATCAGGTAGACGATGCCGACCAGCGCCAGCGGCGCGCCGAGCTTGGTGAATTCGAATACCGGGAAGCCCGGCAAGCCGTGTTCGATCGCCAGGCTGTTCGTCAGCAGATTCGACGACGTGCCGAGCAGCGTGCACACGCCGCCCATCTGCGCGGCGAACGACATCGGCATCAGCACGCGCGCCGGCGACATATTGCTGCGCGCGCAGACGCCGAGAACGACCGGCAAAAATGTTGCGACCAGCGCCGTGTTCTTGACGAACGCGCCGAGCGGGCAGACGATCATCAGTACCGCGAAGGTCAGCAGCCATGGCCGGCGAATGCGCGCGAGCACGCGGATCAGCGGATCCAGTCCGCCGGTGCCGACGACGCCGGCGTTCAACGCAAACATCGCGGCGACGACGACGGTGGCTTCGTTGCTGAATCCGGACAGGCCTTCGGCCGGTGTCAGGATGCCCAGCGCCATCAAAAGCACGAGCACGATCAGGCCGATGACGTCGAACCGCAGCCTCTCGCTGACGAACAACGCCATCGCGCCGATCGCCGTCGCCGCGACGATCCAGGCGTTGACGCTCATGCTGCAGTCTCCGCGTCGCCGGCGGCGCCGTAAATCCTTACCTTCAAATCAAACCAGGCCGCCTGGCCCGTTACCGGATCGGCGTTCGCGTAGCAGTAGCCGTCGCCGCGCGCCGGCAGCAGGTCGTCGATGACGTGGTTGAGCAGAAATCCCTTTGTGTACTCGCGCGCGTCGGCGGCAAGCTTCCACGCGCCCTTGCGTTTGCCGATCGCGTTCCAGGTCCACACCGTGCCTGGTGCAGTGCCCGCGTGCAGCCGCGCCGGCACGCGGATGCGCGCGTGCGCCGACTCGACCCAGACCCAGTCGCCATCGCCAATGCCGTGCGCCGCCGCCGTATCCGGATGCAGGTACAGAAAATTGTGCGTCGCGATCTGGCGCAGCCATGCATTCTGCGAACCCCAGGCGTGATACATGAACATCGGCCGCTGGGTGATTGCCGAGAGCGGAAACTGCTCTTCCCCCTCCCCCTTGAGGGGGGAGGGCCGGGGAGAGGGTGAAAACGGAGTCATGGTGTTCCCGGCTGCGCCTGGCTCGATGCCGGGTTGCACCCCGTGCGCCCCCCTCCGGCGCTGCGCGCCGACTCTCCCACGAGGGGAGAGTAGGAAGCCGCTCGCTCCGGCTCGACGTACGCATACCAAAACGGCAACGGATCGAAATAGCGCGCCACGCGTTCGCGATCACGCTCGGGCGGCTGCTGCGCCCCGTGACCCTGCGCGGCAAGGCGGAACGTCTGCAGCCGCTCCGAATACAACTCGAGCACGATGGCATCGGCCGAGCCGACGAAGCCGAGCGACTTGGCCCAGAGCAGGTAATCGCGGTTCGCCATCTTGTAGTAGCGCCCGGCCGCCGGCACCGGCGCGTGCCAGTAGCAATTGTTCGCCTTGTATACATCGAGCTGCTGCGGATTCGGTTCTCCGACGCCGCTGCGGCTGCCGTCGCGGCCACGCCAGCCGGCGAGCAGGCCGACGCCCGGTGCGCGCTCGTGCTCGACGATGTATTGCGCATAGCCGCCGGGATATTTCGCGCTGCCGTCTTCGTCCGTCAGGCCCGGCAATCCGAGCCGCGCGCCGAGATCGATCAGCACATCCTGGAACGGGCGCACGTCCCGTCCCGTTGCATCCGGATCGGTGTCGCACACCGGCTGACGGATCGCATCGCTGGCGCAGTCCGCGTCGGAAATCGGCCGGTCGAGCAGCGAGATGCAGTCGTGGCGTTCCAGATACGTCGTGTCCGGCAGCACCAGGTCGGCGAAGTTGACCGTCTCGGACCAGTACGCGTCGGCGTAGATGATATGTGGAATTCTATACTCGCCGCTGGCCGGTTCCCGGTCCGCGAGCATCGCGCGCGTCTGTGTCGTGTTCATCGCCGAGTTCCAGCCCATGTTGGCCATGAACAGGAACAGCGTGTCGATGCGATACGGATCGCCGGCCCAGGCATTGCGGATCACGCTCTGCAGCATGCCGTGCGCGGCCAGCGGAAATTCCCACGAGAACGCCTTGTCGATGCGCAGCGGCGCGCCGGACGCGTCGACGAGCAGATCCTCGGGCGCGTGCACGTAGCCGAGCGGCGCGGCATCGAGCGCGCCGTTGGCCTTGCGCGACTTGCCGGGCCGGTTCGCCGGCGGCACCGCTTTCGGATACGGCGGCTGGTAGCGGAAACTGCCCGGCGTGTCGATCGCGCCGAGCAGCATCTGCAACACATGCAGCATACGGCAGGTGTGGAAGCCGTTGCTGTGCGCCGCAATGCCGCGCATCGCATGCATCGCGACGGGCCGGCCGATCATCTCGTCATGCTCGCGTCCGTGCGCGTCGGTCCAGCGCTGCGCGATGCGGATTGCCTGGTTGAACGCGACGTCGGCGAGTTCGGCCGCGATGCGCCGGATCGTGGCGCCGTCGATGCCGCACTGTGGCGCGACGGTTTCCGGCGCGTACTCGTCGGCGAGGAAGCGCTCGGCCAGGAGTTGGAACGCAGGCACTGCATTTGCGTCCGTCAGGCAACGTGTACTGGCCGACGATCAGCGGCGCGATGTCGACGGCATCCGCGGGCACGACCCTAAAGCCCTCCCCTTCAAGGGGAGGGTTGGGTGGGGATGGTGTTTCCGCTAAGGGTTGAGCCGAGGGCTGCCCCCTTCCGCCTTCGGCACCTTCCCCCGCAAGCGGGGGAAGGGAAGATGAGGTCGCCGTTGCTGGTGTCGGAGCAGAGGGGCGCGCCGCACACAACGGATTCCCACGCGCATCGCGCGCAAACAACCCGTCATCCGCGCCGCCCGGGTTGCGCACGACAAGATAATGCGCATTCGTATACTTGACCAGATAGTCGAAGTCGACCTGGTCGTGAACCAGCAGTTCGCGGATCAGCGCGCCGACGAAAAGACCGTCGGTGCCCGGACGGATGCCGATCCATTCGTCGGCGATCGCTGCATATCCGGTGCGGACCGGATTGATCGCGACGATCTTCGCGCCGCGGCCCTTGAGCTTGCCGAGGCCGAGCTTGATCGGATTGGAGTCGTGATCCTCGGCGACGCCGAACATCAGCAGGTATTTCGACTGGTCCCAGTCCGGCTCGCCGAATTCCCAGAACGATCCGCCGAGCGTGTACATGCCGGCGGCGGCCATGTTGACCGAGCAGAAGCCGCCATGCGCGGCGTAGTTGACGGTGCCGAACTGCTGCGCCCACCAGCCGGTCAGCGCCTGCGACTGGTCGCGACCGGTGAAGAACGCGAGCTTGTCCGGATCGGACTTGCGGATGTCGCCGAGCCACTGGGTCGCCAGCGCCAGCGCCTCGTCCCATTCGATTTCGCGGAACTCGCCGGCCCCGCGCTCGCCGACGCGCAGCAACGGCTTGCTCAGGCGCGCCGGCGAATAGTGCTGCATGATCCCGGCCGAGCCCTTCGCGCACAGCACGCCCTTGTTGACCGGGTGTGCCGCGTTGCCCTGGATGTAACGGACGCGGCCGTCCTTCAGGTGCACTTTGATGCCGCACCGGCACGCGCACATGTAGCACGTGGTCGTCTTGACCTCGTCGCCGACCGGTTC
Organism: uncultured Gammaproteobacteria bacterium; assembly: GCA_963766595.1. Classification (GTDB taxonomy): domain Bacteria; phylum Pseudomonadota; class Gammaproteobacteria; order Xanthomonadales; family Rhodanobacteraceae; genus Rudaea. The sequence goes on along the minus strand of CAVYAZ010000016.1, from coordinate 206,798 downwards.
GCTGAGTTTGAGGTTTGCGTGCGGCATGCGTGGGGGCGGAAATGTCGTGCAAGCATCATAGCGGATAGGGGCCAGGGGCTAGGGACCAGGGACCATGGACGAGTGAGAGCGAGCGCTTCCCTCCGCTCTTCTCGCCTCTAGCCCCTAGCCCCTAGCCCCTATACTTCGTCCATGCGCCTGCTGAATCTCCTGTTCGTGCTGCTGGTCAACGCCGTGCCGCTGTACGGCGTGAAATATCTCGGCTGGTCGGTCGGCACGGTGTTGATCCTGTACTGGCTCGAAAACCTGCTGATTGCGGTGTTCACGTGCGCGCGCATTTGGCTGCATCGCACACTGACGCGCAAGCGCGGGCACTGGCGCACGGGCCAGCTCGGCACCAAGGTCAACGATCGTCCAAGTACGCATGGGCTGCTGGGCGAGTACGCGGTCATGGCGTTCGTGTTCACGCTGGCACACGGCATCTTCGTCTTCGCGATCGTGTTCCTGGTCGGCGAGAACCATCCCGATCTCGCCAACTGGAAGTTCTCCGCCGACCAGTTCCGCGTCGGCGCGATACAGATGCTTGCCGTTCTCGCGGTCGACTTCCTGGTCGATGCCATGTCGATTCGTTCGCGCAGTTTCGCCTGGATCAAGGCCTATGTCGGACAACGCATGGGCCGGGTGTTGATCCTGCACCTGGCGATCATCTTCGGCATGTGGGCCATGGTCGTGAGCGAATCGCCGCTCGCCGTGCTGTATGTCCTGATCGGGCTGAAGACCCTGTGGGATCTTGCCGCGAGCAACACCAGCGCGAAGGCCGATGCGCTGCCGGCCGACGCGCCGGGCTGGGCGCTGAAGCTGGCCGATACTGTCGCCAAGGACAAGGGCGGCGCGAAAGAGATGCAGGCGGACTGGAAGCGCTCGCGCGAACAGATGCAGCGCGCCGCGATCGAGGATGAGCAAGTGATGCCGGCCTGAAGTGGTCGGCAATACTCTTGCCCGGCGTCGCTTCGCGTAACATAGACGCATGGACCGTTACGAACGCATCTCGACCCTGCACCGGATTCTGAAAGCGGCGCGCTATCCGGTGCCGCTGGCGCGCCTGATCGACGAACTCGGCTGTTCGCGCGCGACCGTGTACCGCGACATCGCGTTCCTGCGCGACGCGCTCGGCGCGCCGCTCGACAGCGACGGCGACCAGGCGGCGTTCCACTACGCCTCCGGCGAAGCCGAACGCTTCGAACTGCCGGGCCTGTGGCTCAACAGCGAGGAACTGCAGGCGTTGCTGGCGCTGAACGAACTCGTCGGCCGCACCGGACCGGGCATCCTTGCCACGACGCTCGCGCCGTTCCGCTCGCGCATCGACCGGCTGCTTTCGGACCAGACCGATGGCAAGAGCTTCCCGGTCGAACGCATCCGCGTGATCGGCAGCGGCACGCGCAAGGTCGACGAAGCGACGTTTCGCCATGTCGCCAGCGCCGTGCTCGGCCGCAAGCAGCTGAAGTTTGACTATCGCGCGCGCTCGACCAACGAGGGCACGCAGCGCGTCGTGTCGCCGCAGCGGCTGACGCACTATCGCGACAACTGGTACCTCGATGCGTGGGATCACAGCCGCGACGGGCTGCGCAGCTTCGCACTCGACCGCATCGCGCGCGCCGAAGTGCTCGACGCCGCGGCCCAGGATCGCGACAACAGCGAACTCAACCAGCATCTGGCCTCCAGCTACGGCATCTTCTCCGGCGCGCCGAAAGCGTGGGCGACGATCCGCTTCTCGCCGCACGCCGCGCGCTGGGTCGCCGACGAGCACTGGCACTCGCAGCAGCAAGGCGAGTGGCTCAACGACGGCCGCTACGAATTGAAGGTGCCGTACAGCAACTCGCGCGAGCTGCTGATGGACGTGCTCAAGTACGGTCCCGACGCCGAAATCGTCGCGCCGGTCTCGCTGCGCGAGGAAATGAAGATCATGCTGCAGCTCGCGGTCGGTGCATACCAGGGACTGACGTAGGTTTTGGCGCTCGCGATCCGCGTCGCCGCTGCTCTAGACGCTGGACGTGCCCATCGGCAACTGGGGACTCGATGACGGCGGTCGTCGCCGCATCGCGCGCCTTCTGCGTCAGCGTGCGGAACTTCGCCGACATCGATTCGAGTTTGGCCGTCCATTCCGGATTCGGCGTCTGCCCGGCCGTGATCTTGTCGTAGACCTGGATCAGCGCGACGGTCGCGAACGGATCGATCAGCGCCGCCTTGAGGCTCAGCGCCGCGATCACGGCCAGGGCGAACGTCCAGAATCCCGCGTGGACGTGGAACAGGCCGATCAGCGCCGCGATCGGCGCGGCGACGAGTGCCAGGATCAGCAGCGTCAGCGCCCAGATCATGAAGGTCAGGAACGCCGCATTCTTCAGCACGCCCTTGTAGTTCTGTGCGTACAGCACCGTGCTGTCGCGCGCGATCGCCCAGGGATTGTCATCGTTGCCGGCCTTGCGGCGCAGGATCTGCGCGAGGATGACCAGGTCGAAGTGCGTGAGCGACGTGTTGATGATCGCGTCGACCAGCTTGACCAGCAGGTCGAGACCGGGGATCGGCAGCCACGTGGCGATGCTGACTGTGAGGCGGTTGAACACGCGCAGGATGCCGCGGACCAGCTGATGCAGTCCGAACAAAACGGACGATGTCGCGAAATGCTGCTTGACGATGTTCGTTGCGTAGTCGATCTGGCCTTTGCCGACCGGGATCTGCCCGCCGTCGAGCAATTCGACCAGTACGGCGACGTGGCCGGCCTTGACCAGGTACAACAGATACTGGCGTGCCCAGTACAGGACGCCGCTGACAATGCCGAAGCCGATGAGCCCGCCGATGCCGGCGCCGCCGCCGCCATTGCCGCCTATCTTGCCGAACAGCAGGCCGATGCCACCGCCCACTCCGACCGCGAGAACGTAGGCGAGCGTAATGCCGATGTATACGACCACGCGCAACAGCAGGAACGGCAGCGTGCGCAGCAGCAGTCCGAAAATCTGTCCGGTACGAAAATCGAGCATGGGGGCAACTCCGCGGCTGTCATGGTTATCGGTTCGGGGCTTGCGGCTATAGTAATGCGCCGCGCGGCGATGAAGAATGCACACATCGGCACGGAACATACAACTCCACGGAGGAGATACGATGAAAGGCACGCGCAGATGACAGGGCCGACGGTCTCGCTGGTCCTCGGCTCCGGCGGCGCGCGCGGTTATGCGCACATCGGCGTGATCGAGGAGCTGCTCGCGCAGGGTTTCGATATCCGCAGCGTCGCCGGCTCGTCGATGGGCGCATTGGTCGGCGGCGTGTATGCGGCCGGCCAACTCGATGCGTTTCGCGACTGGGTCAAGCCGCTGCAGCGCTTCGATGTGTTGCGCCTGCTCGACTGGACCATCAGCGGCGGCGGCCTGATCAAGGGCGACCGCATCGTCGACAAGCTGCGCGAGTTGATCGGCGAGGTCAACATCGAAGATCTGCCGATCACTTACACGGCCGTCGCCGTCGACCTGATGTCGCAGCGCGAAGTGTGGTTCTCGCGCGGACCGCTGTTCGACGCGATTCGCGCCTCGATCGCCATCCCGACGATATTGCGCCCGCATTACTACGAGGGCCGCACGCTGGTCGATGGTGGTCTGCTCAATCCGGTGCCGATAACGCCGACTCTGCGCGACCTGACCGACTGCACGATCGCCGTCGACATCAACGCGCCTGCCGAGCAATTGAGCGACGCGGCCGATACATCGACGACGGCGGCATCCGACAGCACCTTCGGCAGTGTCGCCGGCGTGCTCGTCGAGGAATCCTCGCCGGTGCAGGCATCGATGCCTGACGCCGAGGCAGTTCCGGAAGCCCCTGGCGAGGCGAATTTGCCGGCGGCCGAATCGCCGCCGCCGAGCTATCGGCAACGCATTGCCGATTTCATCAATGGCTTGGTCGCCGGACGTGAGAAAAATTCCGTGTCCCCCGACGATCCGGGACTGCTCGAACTGTTCGCGCGTTCGCTCGACGTCGTGCAGGAAACGATCACGCGCTTCAAGCTCGCCGCGCAGCCGCCGGACCTGATCATTCGCATCCCGCGCAATGTCTGCGCGTTCTACGAATTCCATCGCGCCGAAGAGGTCATCGAACTCGGCCGCGAACGCACGCGCGAAGCGCTGAAGCACTGGCAGCGGCCGAAGCCGCGCGCGGGGTGAAGCGTGCGCGCGTGCACGCTGTCAGGCCACGTCGGCGTTGGCAACGGCAGATGAACGGCGGACTCAGGCGGTAAACCCGCGGCACGATTGCGCATTAACATCGCAGCAACGGCGATGCTGACCGCTGGCCAGCCCGCTGGATTTGATCCGCTGGATTCGACCGCGGCTTGAATTTGAAGAAGAGGAGTCACGAACATGCGTATCGCAACTCTTGCTGGCGCCTTGGCGCTTACTGCGGCTGCCTTCGCCGCGCCGTGCACAACCCAGGCAGCCGTCATCGTTGGCGTGGCGCCTCCGGCGGCGCGGGTCGAAGTCGTGCCGGCGCCACGCGTCAATTACGTCTGGGCGCCGGGCTATTGGCGCTGGAACGGCCACCACTATTTCTGGGTTCCGGGCTACTGGGTGCCGGCGCGACACGGCTACCGCTGGGTGCCGTCGCACTGGGTCGCGTACGGTCCGCGCTGGCGCTACGTTCCCGGCTACTGGGGTCATTGATCTCGCATGGGCGTTGGCTCAACGCACTTGTTTTACGCGAGCAAGACTGCGAGTCGGTCGCGATCGATTCCGCGGCGCATGGCGGTCGTCGAAATCAGCGCTTCACCAAAAGAAACGGCCCGCCTGGGGGAGCGGGCCGTTGGGGTCGCGATGGGGCGTCGGGGGAACGACGTGGGGAGTCCCGCCACCGCGCCGCTAGGATACGGGCAACAACCTTGCATAAACCTGACGTTTGCGTGAGGGTTACCTGCAAACGTGTAAAGATTCGTTTCGGTTGAGCGCACGCGTACCGGCCACTCGGCGCACATCGCGCACAAGCCTTCGCTCGAACTTGAATAACCGCGATCCGGATATTTTCTCGTTCTTCGCGCGTGCCTGCGCGGCTTCGTCGTTCAGTTTTCAGCATTCACGGAGCAGGAAACGTCACACGCACGCGCGTGCCGCGATCGTTCGCGCCGCTGCCGATATCGAGCTTCGCGTGATGCCCGCGAACGATTTCATCGACAATTGCCAGCCCGAGCCCGCAGCCGTCGCCACTCGTTCCGGGTGGCCGGTAGAAGCGCGCGGTGACGCGCTCGCGTTGGTCGGGCGGGATTCCCGGTCCGTCGTCCTCGACCTCGACGTAGCCTTGCCCAGGCGCGTCGTCCATTACGCCGCAGCGCACGGTGACGCGGCCCTCGGCCGGTGTATACGCCAGCGCGTTGTCGACGAGGTTGGCGAGCATCTCGCGCAGCAGCCAGGCACTGCCGCGCGCCCGCGCGCGCGTCGCCTCGACACCGAGGTCGATATGCTGGCGCAGGGCGCGATCGAAATGTTTGGCGACCGCTTCCTCGGCGAGCTCGCGCAATTCGACGTCGCCGAAGTCCGCGGCCGCCGTAGCGGTGGGTTCGGCGCGCGCGAGGGCCAGCAGCTGGTTGGCCGTGTGCGAAAGCCGGCGCGTGCCTTCGAGCAGGCCGATCAGGCGTTCGCGCACGAATGCAGCGTCGGTGTCATGACGCAGCAGTTCCAGCTGCGTCTGCAGTCCGGCCAGCGGCGTGCGCAACTGGTGCGCCGCATTGGCCAGGAACTGCTGTTGGCCTTGTGCGCTGCTGCGAACGGTCGCGAACAGGCGATTGAGCGCCTGCGTCAGCGGACGCACTTCGCCGGGCACGTGCGTCTCGTCCAGCGGCGCGAGGTCCTGCGCGGAGCGCGAGTCGATCTGCGCCCGCAGCGCAATCAACGGGCGCAGGCCCACGCGCACGCCGACCCAGATCAGCAGCAGGATCGCCGCGAACTGCAGCGTGTCGGTCACGAAGATGCTGATCAGCATGCGATGCCAGGCCTGGTCGCGCTTGTTCGTCGTCTCCGCGACGGTGATCGTCACCACGCCGGCCGGCGTCGTGTGTCGGTAGGTGACGCCACGAATGGCGCTGCTCCGGTACTGCGCATCGAGGAATGTCGGGTTCTCGCTGGCGGGGGCAGCGGTAGGCAGGCCTTCATCGCCGGCGATGAATTCATCCTGCGGCCCGAGTACCAGGTAGTAGACCGTGTCGTACTTGTCCGCGCGCAGCATTTCGATCGCCTGCGGCGGCAGGTCGAACTCCACCGTTCCGCCCGACTTCGCGCGCAGCTGCGCCGCTGCGGCGATGGCCTCGTTGATCAGCGCCTGATCGAAGGCCGCGCGCAGCGGGACAATGCCCGCGGCGTAGTCGAGGGCCACGCCGATCGCAAGCAGCAGCGCGAGTGGTCCGATCAGGATCAGCAGCAACCTGCGGCGAATCGTCGGGCCGCCGGTACCCGGCGCCGCGGCGCCGTTCATGCCACCGACTCGTCCAGCCGGTAGCCCAGACCGCGCACCGTGCGGATGCCGACGTCATCGCCGAGCTTGCCGCGCAGCCGGGAAATGTATACTTCGACCGCGTTGGTCGTGATGCCTTCGTCCCAGCTCGAGATCGCCTGCTGCAGGCGATCCTTGCTGACCACCTGGCCGGCATGCAGCGCCAGACATTCGAGGATCGCCCACTCGCGTCGCGTCAGGTCGACCGCGCGCGACTGCACGCGGGTTTCGCGCCGCGGGATATCCAGATGCAGCGATCCGATCGTGATGCCGGAGTCGCTGTTGGATTTCGAGCGCCGGATCAGCGCGCGGCAGCGTGCCGCAAGCTCGGGCAGGGCGAACGGTTTCACGAGGTAATCGTCGGCGCCCAGATCGAGCGCGCCGACGCGATCGGCAAGCGCGTCGCGCGCCGTCACGATCAGCACCGGCGTGCTCTTGCCACTGCGGCGAAGGCGCCGGACCAGTTCGAAGCCGTCGACACCGGGCAGGCCGAGGTCGACCAGTAGCAGGTCGAAATTCTCCTGCTGCAGCGCCGCTTCGGCCAGTTCCGCGCTCGGCACGTGGTCGACGGCAAAACCGACCTGCGACAGCCCGCGGCGCATGCCGTCGGCGACCAGGGCGTCATCTTCGATGATCAGTATGCGCATGAGTGAGTGCAATGGGGGAGGAGGAAGAAGGGAGAGGGGAGAGGGAAAAATAGCGCGCGTCAGTTCGCCCGGCTCTCCCTGTCCCCTCTCCCCGCTCCCTTTTCCCGCCTTATCTTGCACCGCATCGCTTGACTTGGCGAGGACGCACCACCACGCGCATTCTGGAATAATAAGCCGCCCCGGTTAAGGAATGCCCAATGAACGCCACGTCCGTTGCCGCGCGTGACGAAGCCGGCACTGCAATGGCCGTGCTCGCGGCGGTCAGCACCAGCCACTTTCTCAACGACATGATCCAGTCGTTGCTGCCGGCGGTCTATCCGCTGCTGAAAAGCAGCTACGCGCTCGATTTCGGCCAGATCGGGCTGATCACGCTGGTGTTCCAGATCACCGCCTCGCTGCTGCAGCCGGTCGTCGGCACGTTCACCGATCGCCGGCCGACCTGGTTCTCGTTGCCGCTCGGCATGGGTTTCACGCTGTGCGGATTGCTGCTGCTGTCGCAGGCGACCTACCCGTTGCTGTTGCTCGCCGCGGCGCTGATCGGCACCGGTTCGTCGGTGTTCCATCCGGAATCCTCGCGCATCGCGCGCATGGCTTCCGGCGGACGACATGGCTTTGCCCAGTCGTTCTTCCAGGTCGGCGGCAACCTCGGCTCGGCCTGCGGTCCGCTGCTCGCCGCGTTCATCGTGTTGCCGCGCGGGCAGGGCAGCATCGCCTGGTTCGCGATCGTCGCGCTGGTCGCGATCGTGATCCTGTTGCAGGTCGGGCGCTGGTACCAGCGTCATGTCCTGGTCAAGTCGAAGACAGTCGTCGCCGCGGCGGTGTCGGGTCTGCCGCGACGCCAGGTCGTCATGGCGATCGGCGTGCTGCTCGCGCTGATCTTCTCCAAGTATTTCTACCTGGCCAGCCTGAGCACGTATTACACGTTCTACCTGATGGAACGCTTCGCGCTGACCGCGCAGGATGCACAAATCCACTTGTTCCTTTTTCTCGGCGCGGTGGCGCTCGGCACGCTGATCGGCGGACCGGTCGGCGACCGCTTCGGCCGCAAGTACGTGATCTGGGTGTCGATCCTCGGCGTGCTGCCGTTCACGCTGTTGCTGCCACACGCCGACCTGTTCTGGACGTCGGTGCTCAGCATCGTGATCGGCCTGATCCTGTCGTCGGCGTTCTCTGCGATCCTGGTCTACGCGACCGAACTGCTGCCCGGCAACGTCGGCATGATCGCCGGTCTGTTCTTCGGATTCGCCTTCGGCATGGGCGGCCTCGGCGCCGCGCTGCTCGGACAGTTGGCCGACGCGCGTGGCATCGAATACGTCTACAAGATTTGCGCGTACCTGCCGGCGATCGGGCTGCTGACCGTATTCCTGCCGAATCTGCGAAAAGCGGGGACCAGGGGCTAGCGAAAAGCAGGGACCAGGGACCAGGGGCTAGGGATCAGGAAGATCAAGATCGCGCAACACACTGCCATACGTTGGCCGATCGCAATGGCCTGCTTTTTTTCTTTTCCCTGGCCCCTAGCCCCTAGTCCCCAGCCCCTGCCGTTACTCAGGCGCCTCGACTGTATATCCGCGCGAGGCGAGCATTCCCAGGCGGCGATCGCTGCGCAGCAGTTCGTCCATCGGCAGGACCGCGAACGTGCTGGCGTTGTCGCGCAGCGCCTGTTCGACGGCGGCGAGCCAGGCCTGGTCCATGCGCGCGATCCCTTGATCCAACTGCTCGCGCAGGCGCGCGTTGCTCGATACAGCGGCCCGGCAGGCCTCCTGCTGGCTCGGCGACGGCAGCTTGCGCAGCGCTTCGATGTCGCCGACGGCCCAGGCGTTGGCCCGGTCGCGCATCGCGCTAAGGTCGGTCTCGAGCCGCGTCATCGTCGCGGCCAGGCAATCGATATCGAGATTGCCGGTCGTTGCCTTGAAATCGCGGATCGTCTGGCGCGGGTCGTCCATCGGGATCTGCGCCTGCGGTTCGACGATGCGCACACGGTTCTTCTTCGCGACGCCGCGCACCGTGTCCCAGATCAAACCGCTGCGGGCCAGGCCGGTTTTCGCCAGCGCCTTGTCGTACAGTTCGTTGGCCGCGACCATCGGCCGCAGCCGCTCGACGCCGCTGTCGTTGCCGATGTACTTGGCTTTCAGCGCCAGCCAGCGCGCGTAAAGTTCCGGCGACAGGATTTGCTGCAGCGTCTCACCGTCTTCGTTCTTGCGCGCGCCGTAGACTGCCGGCATCAATGTCAACTTGTGGAAAAAGTTCAGTTCGAGCTTCGGTGTTGCGTCGGCGATCACCGCTTGCGACTGCGCGATCGTCTCCTCGACATCGCGTCCGCGCCAGGTCATGTTCTTCGGCAACGGATACTGCGCGCCGAGAATCCACAGCACGTGGTCGCCCTTGCTGACTTTCCAGAGGCCCGGTCCGGGCTGCTCGCCGGTCACGAGCACGGTTTCGAGCGTTGCCGTATCGGCAGGCGTTTCGGGAGTCGGGGGCGGCGTTGCAGTGCTTGGCGGTGTCTGCGCAAGAGCCGACATGCCGATGGTGAAAAGCAGGCAACAGACCAGCGTGAGAGGGGGCGAAACGGAGCTGATCGAAGATTTGTATCGTGCGTTTGACATAGCGTCGCACCGTCGAGCCAGGAGAAAAATTGACGTCATTCCCGCGCAAGCGGGAATCCATCTTGATCTTCCACGGCAAAGCGAAAATGGATTCCCGCTTGCGCGGGAATGACGACAAATAGATGCTATTTCCGGCTACCGGCTACCGGCTACCGGCTACCGGCTACCGGCTACCGGCTACCGGCTACCGGCTACCGGCTACCGGCTACCGGCTACCGTGCTCTACCCGCGCTTCATCGAATTGAAGAACTCGTCGTTCGACTTCGTGTTCTTCATCTTGTCGAGCATGAACTCGATCGCGGCAAGTTCGTCCATCGGATGGATCAGCTTGCGCAGGATCCAGATCTTCTGCAGCAGGTCCGGCTCGATCAGCAACTCCTCGCGGCGCGTGCCGGAGCGGTTGATGTTCAGGGCCGGGTAGACACGCTTCTCGGCGATACGGCGATCCAGGTGCACTTCGGCGTTGCCGGTGCCCTTGAATTCCTCGTAAATGACTTCGTCCATCTTCGAGCCGGTGTCGACCAGCGCGGTCGCCAGGATCGTCAGCGATCCGCCTTCCTCGACGTTGCGCGCGGCGCCGAAGAAACGCTTCGGCCGCTGCAATGCATTGGCGTCGACGCCGCCGGTCAGCACCTTGCCGGAGGCCGGCACGACGGTGTTGTAGGCGCGCGCCAGGCGCGTGATCGAGTCGAGCAGGATGACGACGTCCTTCTTGTGCTCGACCAGGCGCTTGGCCCGCTCGATCACCATCTCGGCGACCTGCACGTGGCGCACGGCCGGTTCGTCGAACGTCGAGCTGATTACTTCGGCGCGCACGCTGCGCTGCATCTCGGTGACTTCTTCCGGACGCTCGTCGATCAGCAGGATGATCAGGTGCGCTTCCGGATGGTTGTGCACGATCGCCTGTGCAACATTTTGCAGCATCATCGTCTTGCCGGCTTTCGGCGGCGACACGATCAGGCCGCGCTGGCCTTTGCCGACCGGCGCGATCAGATCCATGATGCGGCCGGTGATGTCCTCGCTCGAGCCGTTGCCGCGCTCCAGATGAAACATCTTGCGCGGGAACAGCGGCGTGAGGTTTTCGAACAGGATCTTGTTCTTCGACGCTTCGGGCGGCTCGTCGTTGATGTTGTCGACCTTGAGCAGCGCGAAGTAACGCTCGCCTTCCTTCGGCGGGCGGATGCGCCCGGTGATGTAGTCGCCGGTGCGCAGGTTGAAGCGGCGGATCTGCGACGGCGAGATGTAGATGTCGTCGGGACCGGCCAGGTAAGAGGCTTCCGGTCCGCGCAGGAAGCCGAAGCCGTCCTGCAGGATCTCGAGCACGCCTTCGCCATAGATGCCGCCGCCGGCGCGCGCATGCGCCTTGAGGATCAGGAAGATGACGTCCTGCTTGCGCGCTCGCGCCACGCCTTCCTGGATGCCGAGGTCGTCGGCCAGCGCGATCAGCGCGGTCGGCGGCTTGCGCTTGAGTTCGTTCAGGTCGATGACGATGCCGCTGCGCGGGCCTTCACGAGTCTCGTAGGTCTCGTCGTCCTGCTGCGGCTGCGCTTGCTGGTGATGACGCTGGCCGCGCTGCGGGCGCTGGCCGCGCTCGCGCCGTCCTCCGCCTTCGTGGCGCTGCTGGCGGCCGCTGCCGTCGCTGTTGCCGTCGTTCGAGCGCGGCTCGCCGTTGTCGCCTTGCGGCGCATCGCCGCCGGAAGCCTGCGGCGAATTGTCGTCGCCGCCTTGCTGCGCAGGGCGTTGCTGACGCTGGCGCCCTTCCGGACGCGCATCGGAACGGGATTCGGGGTTGCGGCTTTCGCCGTTTTCTTTGTTTTCGGTTTCGGACACGGGCAAACCTCGTGGGCGCCGTAAAAGACGGGGTGGGAGTCTGGGGATTGAAGAAAACCAACTACAACTGCGCAGCGGTCGAAGTCCGGACGCGATCCAGCGAGCAGGCGAGGACAAGCAGGACGGCAACCAGGACGCACTTGCAGGATGTACTTGCCAGTGCAGGGAAGGTTGCGCGCATCGCGCTCGGGCTTAACAAGCCGGCGCCGTGGCCTTCGGGATAACTTCGAGTCACGCGCGGGGCAGATCGCCCCTGTGAACGTTTCTAACTTACCACTTATCAGGCACTTTGCAAAGCAACTTCATCCGGCCGCGGAGCAGCCGTTCACAACGCAGTCATGCCGAGGCAGCCAGGCCCCCGATCGTCTTGTCGATCAACTGCGTGAGCTGCGTCTTGCTGATCGCGCCGATCTGCGTCGCCTGCACCTTGCCGTCCTTGAAGATCATCAGGGTCGGAATGCCGCGCACGTTGTAGCTGCGCGGCGTCTTCTGGTTGTGGTCGATGTTGATCTTGGCCACGCGCAGCTTTCCGGCGTAGCTGGTCGCCACGTCGTCGAGAATCGGCGCAATCATCTTGCACGGGCCGCACCACTCCGCCCAGAAGTCGACCAGCACCGGCTCGCTGGACTTCAGCACCTGTTCTTCGAATTGCTCGTCGCTGACGTGGGCGATGCTGGGATTCACTGGGCTTTCTCCGCGGGTTTGACCGTCGATATGGATTGAAAATGAAGTAAACACAAGCGTCCGCGGGCTGTTTGCGCTAAACTCTTGCGGCTGCGCAGCGCGGACACGCTCTTGCGAGTCCGTCGCTTCGGACCCATTTCAGCCGAAGCGCCGACGCAATTCAAGTTGGGCCGCAGCACGCGGATTCAAGACAACGCGATCCAACACAGCGCGATCCAGGGATGGGCCGACTCTAAGACAGTCCGATTCAAGAAAGCGCGATTCAACACACATTTTCAAAGAGTGCATTTTCAGGGCCGCCCAGGCGCGCCTTTCCTCACCAGCCGCCGGAAGCGGCACAGAACCTTACATGTCCGATCATCCACAACCTCTCACCGACGTTTTTTTCGACAGCTTCGACCTGCATCCGGATTTGCTCGCCGGCCTCCACGCCGCGGGATTCACGCGCTGCACGCCGATCCAGGCGCTGACGCTGCCGCTCGCGCTCGCCGGCAAGGACGTCGCCGGCCAGGCCCAGACCGGGACCGGCAAGACCATCGCCTTCCTTCTCGCGGTCGTCGACCGTTTGCTCAAGCAACCGGCCATGACCGAGCGCGGCCCGGCCGATCCGCGCGCCTTGATCATCGCGCCGACGCGCGAGCTGGCGATCCAGATCGACAAGGATTTCCGCGCGATCGGCCAGGGCACGGGCCTGAAGTCCGCACTGATCTACGGTGGCGTCGACTACGACAAGCAGCGCGACACGCTGCGCGGCGGCGTCGATATCGTCATCGCCACGCCGGGCCGCCTGCTCGACTACTTCAAGCAGCACGTGTTCTCGTTCCGCGCGGTCGAGATGATGGTCATCGACGAAGCCGACCGCATGTTCGACCTCGGCTTCATCGCCGACGTGCGCTTCATCCTGCGCCGCCTGCCCGAACGCACCCGCCGCCAGTGCCTGCTGTTCTCGGCAACCTTGAGCCACCGCGTGCTCGAGCTGGCCTACGAACACATGAACGAGGCGCAGAAGCTCACGGTCGAGACCGAGTTCGTCACCGCCGACCGCGTGCGCCAGCTGATCTATTTTCCGGCCAGCGAGGAAAAGATTCCGCTGCTGATCGGCCTGCTGTCGCGCACCGACGCCAAGCGCAGCATGATCTTCGTCAACATGAAGGTCGCCGCCGAGAAGGTCTCGCGGCGCCTCGAGCGCCAGGGGTTCGCCGTCGGCATGCTCTCCGGTGACGTTCCGCAGAAGAAGCGCCAGAGTCTGCTCGGCAAGTTCCAGCGCGGCGAAATCGAAGTGCTGATCGCGACTGACGTCGCCGCACGCGGCCTGCACATTCCCGACGTCAGCCACGTCTACAACTACGACCTGCCGCAGGACGCCGAGGACTACGTGCACCGCATCGGCCGCACCGCGCGCCTCGGCGCCGAGGGTGACGCGATCAGCTTTGCCTGCGACATGTACGCGCAGAGCCTGCCCGACATCGAGGAGTACATCGGCCAGAAGATTCCGGTCGGCACGATCGATCAGGCCCTGCTGGCGTTGCCGCCGCCGCGCCATCGTCCGGCGCCGGCGACTCCTGTCGTCGAGGAAGACGACGGCAGCATCGAGACCCGGCCACCGCCGCGCAAGCAATCATCGAGGCACACGCCGGACCGGCGTACCGACCGCAGCCGGCCGGCGCGTGCGCGTTCAACCCCGTCCGCGCCCGCGCCGCGTCCTGCGACTGCGGATGCCGCGAGCGCTTCGCCGGTCGAAGGCGAGCGCCGCTCGCGCCGCGGCGGCCGCGGCCGTCGTGGCGGTGGTGCCGGCGCGACGCGGCGCGAAGGCAGCGGCCAGGACACCAAGTCGGGCTCCACGAAGCCGCACGACAACAGCGCAGCTTCGGCGCACGCAACACCGCGGTCGAACGGCAACGGGCGCGGTCGCGATGCGGACAAGAGTTCGCGGCCAACAACACCGGCCGCGACGCCAGCGCCTGCCGCCACGCACAAAAAGCCAGGCTTCTTCCATCGCCTGACGCGTCTGTTCAAGCGTTGACCTGATTCGCGTGCACGCACGCGACCGGCAGCTGACCTCGTTTTTCCTTCTCCCCGCGTGCGGGGAGAAGGTGCCGCAGGCGGCCGAAAATTGCTCCTGCATTTTCGGCATTCCCGCCATCCATGGCGGTCAGATGAGGGGCGCTCTTTTCTTCGCGGAAGTCATAGCAAGTGTTGTCCAGCAATCGCAAGCTTGCCGCCGAGGCTTTCTGACGCACCCCTCACCCTGCCCCCTCCCCGCCAGCGGGGAGAGGGGAAATCCTCCGACCGCTTATCTTTCCCCTCTTCTCGATCTCCGTTCTCCCTTCTCCCTTCTCCCTTCTTCCCCGCGCGGGAAAAGGTGCCTCAGCCAGATGAGGCGCTCGTCCACACAACCAACTTGCTGTGACGCAACCTGCGGCCTTGCCGCACCCACCGTGATAGAGTTGGCGCGCACTAAGCGTTGACGCTGGGGTAACCTGAACGGCATGCTGAATTCCATGAGTTCGGGCGATCACGAACGCCTGTCGCGACTCGCTGCGCTCGGCGCATGCGCGGCCGCGGCGGCGCTTTGTCTGTATCTGCTCGTCCGCATCGTCTGGTTGCTGCTGCCGCGCGGCGAGGCGACGGGCCCTGGCGCGACCGCCGCTGCGCAAGCACCCGCGAGCGCGATCGTCTCCGTCGCCAAGTGGCATCTGTTCGGCAATCCGCAGGGCGTCACAGGCGCAGCGCCGGCGTCCTCGCTGGCGACCGTGCTCAAGCTCGGGTTGCGCGGCACACTGGCACTGGCCGATCCGAAAGATGAACGCGCGCTCGCGATCATCGCCAACGAGCAAGGCATCGAAACGAGCTACCGCATCGGCGCCGACGTCGTGGCCGGCGCGCGCCTGACAGAAGTCTATGCCGATCACGTCGTGCTCGATCACGAAGGCGTGGCCGAAACGCTGACCCTGCCGCGCCCCGAACAGCACGCGCCGCCGTTACCGGCAAAGAACCAGCAACGTCTTGCCGCTGCGTCGGCGCCTGCCTCGAGCGTGCCGCCGGGTTTTGTCCCCGGCTCGGCCGCACCTGGCGCCGCGGCGGCCGCGAGCGCGCCGCCGCGCATCGATCCGCAGGACGTCGCGCGCCAGCTCAAACCGGTGTTCGCCGACGGCAGGATCGTCGGCGCCGACATCAGCGGTGCCGACGCTGCGCTGCTGGCGCGGCTCGGCCTCAAGCCGACCGATGTCGTGACCGCCATCAACGGCACGCCGCTGGCCGGCGTCACGAATCCGCAGGCGCTGATGGACCAGCTGCAGAGCAGTTCGAGCGTGCAGGTCACGGTGCAGCGCGACGGCAAGCCGGCGACGCTGACGCTGAGCTTACGTTGAAGTCAGGGCAAAATGGAGCAGGTTGAATTTGCGTTCGCCCTGAGCGTAGCGCCAGAGGCGAAGTCGAAGGGCCATGCGGGCGACGCTTCGACTTCGCTCGCTTTGCGAGCTACGCTCAGCGCGAACGGTTTTTCGAGTCCCGGTTGGATCAGTACAATTTCCAATTTTTGAGAAATAAAAAAGTGATCATCCGCCCTGGCATTCTCGCGATACTCGTCCTCGTCACGGCCGCTGCCGCGCTGGCGCAACCTGGCGGCACTCCGTCCGCCGGCTCCGACCGGGCGAAGACCGCGCCGGCCAATCCGCCCGGCACGCACACGCTGAACCTCAAGGACGCCGACATCCAGGTGCTGATCGCGACCGTGTCGGAGATCACCGGCAAGAACTTCATCATCGGCCCGAACGTGCAGGGCAAGGTCACCGTCGTGTCGGCCACGCCGATGAAACCCGACGAGATCTACGACACGTTCCTGTCGGTGCTGCGCGTCAACGGCTATGCCGCGATCCAGTCCGGCAGCATGGTCAAGATCGTGGCCGAGGCTACCGCGCAGCAGGACGGTTCCGGCGGACTCGACGTCGGGCGCAAGCACGAGACCGACGAACTGGTCACGCAGATCATTCCGCTCAAGCACGTCTCGGCGACCGAACTCGTGCCGATCCTGCGGCCGCTGATGCCGCAGGGCGCCCAGCTGATCGCGCACCCGGGCTCCAACTCGCTGGTGATTTCCGATCGCGCCGGCAACGTGCAGCGCCTGATCAGCATCATCGGCCGCATCGATACTGCATCCGACAACGGCGTCGAGATGATCACTCTGCAACATGCCAGCGCGGCGGAACTGGCGCGCACGCTGACCCAGCTCAACGAGGGCAGGGCCAGCGACCTCAGCGCGGACGCGTCGAAGGTGTTCGCCGACGAGCGCACGAATTCCATCCTGCTGTCCGGCGGCAAGAGCGGGCGCCTGCGCCTGCGCGCTCTGATCACGCACCTGGACACGCCGATCAGCACCGGCGGCGACACCAACGTCGTCTACCTGCACTATGCGGCCGCCAAGGATCTCGTGCCGATCCTGCGCGGCGTGGCGTCGACGCTGACGAACGAAGTGCCGATCACGGCGAAGGCCGGCGGCGGCGAAAACGCCGGGCCTGCCAACTCGGCCTCGATCGCCACGATCCAGGCGCACGAAGACAACAACGCGCTGATCATCAGCGCGCCGCCGGCGGTGTTCCGCTCGCTGCTCAACGTGATCCGCCAGCTCGACGTGCGCCGCTCGCAGGTGTTGATCGAAGCGGTCATCGCCGAGGTCTCCGACGAAACCGCGAACGAGCTCGGCGTGCAATGGCAATTGCCGCTCGGCGAAGGCAATCACGTCATCGGCGGCACGAATTTCAGCAGCGGCAACTCCAGCGCCGCCGGCAACAACATCCTCAGTGCCGCGACCAATCCGCTCGGCGTCGGCAACGGGTTCAATCTCGGCTACATCGAAGGTTCCATAACGATCGGCAACACGAAGATATTCCAGCTAGGCGCGCTCGTTACCGCGCTGCGCAGCGACGGCAAGAGCAACATCCTGTCGACGCCGCAGGTCATGACGCTGGACAACCAGCAGGCCGTGATCAAGGTCGGCCAGGAGGTGCCGTTCCTGACCGGCTCCTACCAGACCACGGCCAGCAGCGCGGTGACGGTCGGCAGCGGCGGCGCAACGGCGGGCGGCATCTCCAATCCGTTCCAGACGATCCAGCGCAAGGATGTGGGGCTTACGTTGACCGTCACGCCGCATATCAACGAGGGCGATTCGGTCAAGCTCGAAATCCACCAGATTGTTTCCTCGCTCGCGCCCCCGGTCAGCGGCGCTTCGGATCTGGTCACGAACAACCGCGAAGTGCAGACGACGGTTCTGATCAAGGACGGCTCGGTGTTCGTCATCGGCGGCCTGATCTCCGACACCGTCAAGGACAACAACCAGCAGGTGCCGGGCCTCGGAGGGATCCCACTGATCGGTAACCTGTTCCGCTATCGCAGCAACGACCACGTGAAGCAGAACCTCATGGTGTTCCTGCACCCGCGCATCCTGCGCGATGCGGTCTCGGAGGCATCGGTGGCCAGCGAGAAGTACAACTTCATCCGCACCGAGCAGATCCAGATGCGCGAGAACAGCCAGGTGCTGACCCCTGAGCACGACATGCCGCTGCTGCCGGACGTGCACGATTTCCTCTCAAGCCCCACGCTCGACCCCGCGCCGTACGCAACGCCGCTACCGCCGAAGGACAAGCATTGACAAAATTGTCGTCATTCCCGCGCAAGCGGGGTGTTCAACAGCGGAGCTGGTCATCCATTTTGCATTTTCTGCCGTCGAGCAAGATCAAGATGGATTCCCGCTTGCGCGGGAATGACGACTGATTATTTTGCTATCTTCCTGAGCATGAGCGCCGCGGCCCCCCATCCACCCAGACCCGGTTTCGGCTTCGCCCGTCGTAACGGCGCGACACTGGTCGGCTGGCACGGCGATGTCGCCGAAGTCGCCTATCGCGATGGCGTGCGCCCCGAGACGCTGGCCGAATTGCGCCGTTATCTCGGTGCGCCGCTGCAGCTGACTCATCACGACGTGGCCGGTTTCGAACGCCTGCTGCGCACGCTGTACGAACAGGGCGGCGATGCGCGCGCGATGGTCGCGGACTTCGACGACGATCTCGACCTCAAGACGCTCGCCGACGAACTGCCGGAGCCCGAAGACCTGGCCGAGTCCGAAAACGACGCGCCGATCATCCGCCTGATCAATGCGCTGCTGACCGAAGCGGTCAAGGAAGGCGCGAGCGACATCCACGTCGAGCCGTTCGAGAACCGCCTCGTCGTGCGCTTCCGCATCGACGGCGTGCTGCGCGAAGTGCTCGCGCCGCAGAAGGCGATCGCGAGCGCGGTCGTGTCGCGCATCAAGGTCATGGCGCGCCTGGACATCGCCGAGAAACGCCTGCCGCAGGACGGCCGCATCGGCCTGCGCATCGCCGGACGCCCGGTCGACGTGCGCGTGTCGACGATTCCGGCCGGTTACGGCGAGCGCGTCGTGCTGCGCCTGCTCGACAAGCAGGCCGGCAAGCTCGACCTGCAACAACTCGGCATGGCGCCCGACACGCTGCGGCGGTTGGCCGAAACAATCGAGCGGCCGCACGGCATTCTTCTCGTCACCGGTCCGACCGGCTCGGGCAAGACCACGACGTTGTACGCATCCCTGCTGCGCCTGAACGATCGCAGCAGCAACATCATGACGGTCGAGGACCCGATCGAGTACTACATCGACGGCGTCGGCCAGACCCAGGTCAACACGAAGGTCGAGATGACGTTCGCGCGCGGGCTGCGCGCGATCCTGCGCCAGGATCCCGACGTCGTCATGGTCGGCGAAATCCGTGACCTGGAAACGGCGCAGATCGCCGTGCAGGCGTCGTTGACCGGACATCTCGTGCTGTCGACACTGCACACCAATTCGGCCGTCGGCGCCGTTACGCGCTTGCGCGACATGGGAGTCGAGCCTTTCCTGCTGTCGTCGTCGCTGATCGGCGTGCTCGCCCAGCGGCTCGTGCGCGTGCTCGATCCGGCGACGCGCGAAGCGTATCCGGCGAGCGCGCGCGAACTCGCCGCGTTCGGCAAGCCGGCGGACACGCAAGCCACGCTGTACCGTCCTTCGTCGAATGCGCCGGGCCGCCACGCCGGCTACCGCGGCCGCACCGGTGTCTATGAATATGTCGCGGTCGATGAAGAAATGCGCCGCCTGATTCATGCCAACGCGGCGGAAGTCGATCTCGAACGCCACGCGCGCACGCTCGGCCCCGGCATTCTCGAAGATGGCTGGCACAAATGCGTTGCCGGCATCACCTCGGTCGACGAAGTGCTGCGCGTGACGCGCGAAGAGTGACCCGCGCCGCGCGCCGAACGATGATCCGCGACGCGACACCTGAAGACTTCCCGGCAATCCTCGCGCTGAATGCCGAGTCGGTGCATTTTCTCAGTCCGCTCGATGCGGTCGCGGCTGCAGCATCTGCACGCGCAGGCGGCCTATCACCGGCTCGTCGAAATCGATGGCGCGATCGCGGCCTTCCTGCTCGCGCTGCGCGAGGGCGCCGATTACGACAGTCCCAACTATCTCTGGTTCGCCGCGCCGCTATCCGCGCTTCCTGTACGTCGACCGCATCGTCGTCGCGCCCGCGCAGCAGGGCCAGCGTCTTGGCGCGCGTCTGTACGACGACATGATCGCGTTCGCCGCCGCGAACGGCTTTGCGCAGCCTGACCTGCGAGTTTGATCTGGATCCGCCGAACCCGGCGTCGGCGCGCTTCCATGCGCGCTACGGGTTCCGCGAAGTCGGCCGGCAATGGCTCGGCGGCGACAAGAAGCAGGTGTCCCTGCAGGTGCGCGAGCTTGGAGACTGACGCGTCGACTCCGGTATGATCGCATCAGCGTAAAAAGCCGTCATTCCCGCGGAAGCGGGAATCCATCTTGTTTTTTCGTTGCAGGAAACAGGATCAAAATGGATTCCCGCGTTCGCGGGAATGACGTCCCACACAAATTTTCCTCGGGGACACAATGAGTCTGATCCAGCAACTGACGCGCCACAAGAGCATCGAGCAGCTGCAGGCCGAAGTCGGCCAGCGCCGCGATTTCCGTCGCGTCCTCGGCCTGTGGCAACTGACCGCGATCGGCCTTGGCGGCATCATTGGCGTCGGCATTTTCGTGCTCGCCGGCCAGCAGGCCGCGGCCAATGCCGGACCGGCCGTGGCGTTGTCGTTCGTTCTCGCCGGCATCGCCAGCGCGGCGGCGGCGCTGTGCTACGCGGAATTTGCCGGGCTGATTCCGGTCACCGGCAGCGCCTACACCTACGGTTATGCCGTACTCGGCGAGGGCGTGGCCTGGCTGATCGGCTGGGATCTCCTGCTCGAATATGCGCTGATCGTTGCGGCGGTTGCCAGCGGCTGGTCGGGCTACGTGCTCAATCTGCTCGACGCGGTCGGCATTCATCTGCCCGAAGCGCTGCGTGGCGCGCCTGATTCCGGCCCCGGCCGCTATTTCAATCTCATCGCGGCCATAGTCGCGATGGCGGTCGCGGTGTTGTTGACGATGCGCACCGAATGGGGCGCGCGTGCCAACACGCTGATCGTGGCAATCAAGGTCGTCGCAGTCGTGCTCGTGATTTGCGTCGGCGTGTTCTATGTCAATCCGGCGAACTGGCATCCATTCGTTCCGGAACGCATCGTCGACGCGCAAGGCGTCGGACACTTCGGCTGGCCCGGCGTGGTGACCGCCGCGGCTGTCGTGTTCTTCGCCGTGTTCGGCTACGACACGCTGACCACGGCCGCCGAGGAGGCGAAGAATCCGCAGCGCGACCTGCCGCGCGCGATCCTGCTGTCGCTCGGCATTTCGATGGCGCTGTACATCACGATCACGCTGGTGCTGACCGGCATGGTGCCGTACACGCAACTCGGCACCGATGCGCCGGTCGCGCAGGCGTTCCAGTCGCTCGGCATGAAATGGATCGGCGCGGCGATCTCGGCGACGGCGATCGCCAGCATCCTCAGCGTGATCTTCGCGTTCATGCTCGGCGCGGCGCGCATCTGGTTCGCGCTGGCGCGCGACGGACTGCTGCCCGGCTGGTTCGCCAAGGTGCATCCGCGCTACGGCACGCCGCACCGGCCGACGATCGCGCTCGGCATATTCACGGCCGTCGTCGCCGGACTGTTTCCGCTCGGCGAAGTCGCCAAGCTCGTCAACATCGGCGTGCTCTCGGCGTTCATCGTGATCTGCTCGGCGGTGCTGCTGCTGCGCGTGCCGCAAGCCCGACTTGCCGCGCGCGTTCCGCACGCCGTGGGTGCCGGTCGTGCCGGTGATCGGTATCGCGTTCTCGATCTGGCTGTTGACCGAGCTTGCGTTCATCACCTGGATGGTATTCCTCGGC
This sequence comes from uncultured Gammaproteobacteria bacterium, assembly GCA_963766595.1. Classification (GTDB taxonomy): domain Bacteria; phylum Pseudomonadota; class Gammaproteobacteria; order Xanthomonadales; family Rhodanobacteraceae; genus Rudaea. The sequence goes on along the minus strand of CAVYAZ010000016.1, from coordinate 185,231 downwards.
TGGGTCGCGTTGGGCACGCTCGTCTATTTCGCCTACGGTATCCGCCACAGCAAGCTGGCGGGACGATAAGAGTCAGAGCTTTTTTGGACGCGGATTGCGCGGATGAACACGGATAGGGCAAGGTCACATTCGCAATGAAAAGCTCGATTCATTCGCTCTTATCCGCGTTCATCCGCGTTCATCCGCGTTCATCCGCGTCATAATTTCTTTCCGACAGTGCCCGCATTCGCCTACCAAGCGCTCGATCAAGCCGGCAAGACGCAACGCGGCGTACTGCAGGGCGACACCGCGCGCGCGGTGCGCGGCGCTTTGCGCGAACGCGGGCTCAATCCGCTCGAAGTCTCGCCGCTCGAGCAGGGCGGCGAGAAAACCTCGCTGTTCCAGCGTGGCCTGAGCAGCGCGCAACTTGCGTTGCTGACACGCCAGCTTGCGACGTTGCTCCGTGCGGGATTGCCGGTCGAAGAAGCACTCGGCGCGCTGTCGGAGCAGAACGACGACGCGCGCGCGCGCGCGCTTGTCGTCAATCTGCGCGCGCGCGTCATGGAGGGATCGAGCCTGGCGTCAGCGCTGGCTGACGCACCGGAAAGTTTTCCGGAAATCTATCGCGCCTCGATCGCGGCCGGCGAACAGTCGGGGCGCCTGGACCAGGTGCTCGCGCGCCTGGCCGACTACAGCGAAGCGCGCGACGCGCTGAACCAGAAGATCTGGGCGGCGCTGGCGTATCCGCTGCTGCTGACGCTGGTCGCGCTTGGCGTCGTTGCCGGCCTGCTCGCCTATGTCGTTCCGCAGATTGTCGGCGTGTTCACGCAGATGCACCAGGTGCTGCCGTGGCCGACACGCGCACTGATGGCGCTGAGTGCATTCGCGCGCGCCTGGGGCGTGCTGTTTCTGCTCGTGCTGGTAGCCGCCGCGATCGGCGGGCGCATTGCTGTGCGTACGCAACGCGCGCGCATGGCCTGGGATGCGTTCCTGCTGCGCTTGCCGTTGTTCGGCCGGCTTGTGCGCGCGGCCAATACCGCGCGCTGCACGCGCACGCTCGCGCTGCTGACGGCCAGTGCAGTGCCGTTGCTGGAAGCGTTGCAGATTGCCGCGCAGGTCATGCCGAACCTGCCGATGCGCGCGGCCGTGAAGCGCGCCGCGCTCACGGTGCGCGAAGGCGGCAGCTTCTCGCGCGCGCTCGGCGACAGCGGTTATTTTCCACCGGTCGCGCTGCGCCTGATCGCCAGCGGCGAACGCGCCGGTGAACTCGAACGCATGCTCGACGAAGCCGCTAACCACCAGCAACGCGAACTCGACCGCTGGATCACGACGCTGACCGCGATCCTCGGCCCCGGCGTGATCCTGCTGGTCGGCGCGATGGTGCTGTTCATCGTGCTGGCGATACTGCTGCCGATCTTCGATTTGAATCAGATGGTGCGATGAAGCAGGGGCTAGGGACTAGGGAACAGGGGCCAGTAAGAGCCCAACCACTAGTCCCTGGCCCCTAGTCCCTGGCCTCTGCTCCTCCCTAGTCCCTGCTCCTAAATGATCCGCTTCGAACACGTCGCCAAGCGTTACCCTTCGGGCCACGAGGCCCTCACTGAACTCAGTTTCGAACTCGAGCGCGGCGAGATGGCGTTCGTGACCGGGCATTCGGGTGCCGGGAAAAGTACACTTTTGAAACTGATCGCGTTGCTCGAGCGGCCGTCGCGCGGACAGGTGACGGTCGACGGGCAGAATCTGGCGCATACGCGCCGCCGCGGCATCGCGCCGCTGCGCCGGCGCATCGGCATGGTGTTCCAGGATCACCGCCTGCTGCTCGACCGCAGCGTGTTCGACAACGTCGCCTTGCCGCTGGTCATCGCCGGCGTCGCGCGCGAGGAGATCGGCAAGCGCGTGCGCGCATCGCTCGACAAGGTCGGCCTGCTCGGGCGCGAAAGCGACGCGCCGGTGGCGCTGTCGACCGGCGAGCAGCAGCGCGTCGGCATCGCGCGCGCGATCGTCGCCAAGCCGCCGGTGCTGATCGCCGACGAACCGACCGGCAATCTCGATCCGCAGTTGTCGGCCGAGGTCATGGCGCTGTTCGGGGAATTTCAGCAGGTCGGCACGACCGTGCTCGTCGCCAGCCACGACCTGGCGCTGATCAAGCGCATGGGCAAGCGCGTGCTGGTGCTCGATCACGGGCGCCTGATCGACGACTTCCGCCCGAAAGTCGCCTCGTAAGCTACTAGTGGCCTGTAACACCCAAAAGGAGACTAGGATCGCGAAGAGATCGGTCGCCAAGACAAGGCGCGAGTAGCTGCCATAGCGGGACTATGGCGGCGACGAGCAACGCCGGATTGGCGGTCGAGATCGAGCGAGCCGGTCTCCATTTGGGTGTTACAGGCTACTAAGCTCGACATCTTGCGCGAGGGCGGTGCTCGGAATCCTCATTTACCGACAAGTAGACTCCGGTTCCTGCGCGCCGCCCTCGCGCAACCTGTCTTCGCTCGCTACGCTTACGAGACGGCTTTGGCAATCTGATGAATCGACGCAAACCGCAAAATCGACTCAAACCGGCTACTCCGCCGAAAGCCGTTGCGCGCGCCGCGCGCGCGCCGCGGCCGGGTTTGCGCGCATGGCGCGAGCAGCACCTGTACAGCCTGTTCTCGAGCCTCGGCCGCATCGCGGCGCGGCCGTTGGCGATGCTGCTGACGCTTCTGGTGATGGCACTGGCGCTGGCGATGCCGTTGCTGCTGTTCGTCCTGCTTGAAAACGCGCAGCAGTTGCGCGGCGACATGCAGGAAGCCGGCGCGATCAGCGTGTTCCTCAAACCGGGTCAGGACGCTGCCGTGGCCGAGACGCTGGCCAAGCGCCTGCGCGCGCGCGCCGGCGTCGCCTCGGTCGTAGTCAAGACACCGGAGCAGGGCCTGCAGGAGTTTCGCAGCCAGTCGGGGTTTGCCGATGCGATGAAGGTGCTGCGCGAAAATCCGTTGCCTTCCGTGCTCATCGTGACAGCGCGCGCCGATGCCGCCGGCGCCGACGCGCCGGCGCTGCTGGCCGATTCGCTTGGCAGCGAGCCCGAGGTCGATCTCGTGCAATACGATGCGGCCTGGCGGCAACGCCTCGATGCGATTCTCGGGGCGGCCACGCGCCTCGCCGAAGTGCTGGCTGGCCTGCTCGCGCTGGCCGCCCTGCTCGTTGTCGGCAACACCGTGCGCCTGGACATCCTTGGCCGGGCCGAAGAGATCACCGTCATGCAATTGCTCGGTGCGAGCAGTGCGTTCGTCCGGCGTCCGTTTCTCTACACCGGCCTGTGGTACGGCGCGTTCAGCGCGACGCTGGCGCTGGCCGTGATCGCGGTCGTCGAACTGCTGCTGTTCAAGCCGCTCTCCGATCTCGTCGCGAGTTACGATCATCGCTTCGCAATCCACGGCATGGGCTGGCAGCCTGCGCTCGCCACGCTGGCGCTCGGCGCCGCGCTCGGCTGGCTCGGCGCGTGGCTGGCGGCGTCGCGCCATCTAATGCGCGGAACGCCGCGCTAGCCGCTGGCGGCGCGGCGAAGCGTGGGCGTGAAGTCGCGTGTAAACTGCGGCTGCGTGGGCCGGGTCGCGGCGCCTTTCTACCTCGACGCGCAGGACGTGCTATTTTTTACCGCCCGGCGAAGTCGGACGCCGCCGCGACGGTCAGTCGACGGATGAAAGTGGCGCCGGATACGGGCGGGCCGGATGATGACAGGATCACGATGGAAGGCCATCTAACGCAGCACATCAGCAGTGAGCATCCACGCGTCATGGTCGTGGACGGCTCGCGCGTCGTGCGCAAGCTGATCGAGCAGCTGCTCAGGGCCGACCTGCCGGGTGTCGTCGTGCTCGCCTGCGAGACCGGCGCCGAGGCCAAGCAGCAACTCGAGACCGGTGTCGTCGACCTGATCACGACCGCGCTGCGCCTGCCGGACATGGACGGACTGGAACTGGCGAAGTACGTGCGCGAGCACGCGCCGCAGGCCTACATACCGATCGTCATCGTGTCCGGCGACGTCAACGAGCGCCTGATCAATCGCGAATTGTCGGAACACGTCACCGACTACTTCGACAAGTCGCTCGGCTTCAACGCGTTGTCGGCGTTCATCCACGGCTACGTGCGGCCGCAGACCGGCGGCAGCGGCGAGGTGCTCTACGTCGAAGACAGCCGCGTCGTCGCGGTCGCGACGATCCGCATGCTCGAGAAGCACGGCCTGACGGTGCGCCATGTCAGCAGCGTCGAGGACGCCGTCGCCCTGCTCGAAATGGCTGTGGAGCAGGGCCAGGCTCCCGGCGCGGACGTCGTCTTGTCCGACGTCAATCTCAAGGGTGATCTGACCGGCGGCGATCTGCTCGCGCGTATCCGCAACCAGTTTCGCTACGGCAAGGGCGAGCTGCCGGTGCTGATCATGACCGGCGACGACAATCCGAAGAACCAGGCCGCGCTGTTGCGCGCCGGCGCGAACGACCTCGTGCAGAAGCCGATCGAGGAGCGCCTGCTGATCACCAAGCTGATGTTCCAGATGAATGTCGCGCGGCATGCGCGCAAAGCGCATTCGCATTCGGCGTGAGTGAACAGCAGGTCCGCCTGGAGCCTTCCTGGAAAGCGCGCGTCGGCGATTATCTGAGCCGGCCGGAGATGCTGCGGTTGTCCGAGTTCCTGCGCGCCGAACTGCGCGCCGGCAAGACGATCTATCCGCCACCGCGCTGCATTTTCGCCGCGCTCGACGCGACGCCGTTCGACCAGGTCAAGGTCGTGATCCTCGGGCAGGATCCGTATCACGGACCCGGCCAGGCACACGGCCTGTGTTTTTCCGTATTGCCGGGCGTGCCGCCGCCGCCGTCACTGGAAAATATCTTCGCCGAGATCCGTCGCGACCTCGGCGTCGCGCGGCCCGATCATGGCTGCCTGATTCCGTGGGCGCGGCAAGGGGTTCTGCTGCTCAATTCCGTCCTCACCGTCGAGCGCGGCCTGGCCGGTTCGCACCAGGGCAAAGGCTGGGAAGGCTTCACCGATAACATCATCGATCATCTGAACCGCGAGCGCGAAGGGCTGGTTTTCCTGCTCTGGGGCAGCTACGCCCAGGCCAAGGGCGCGTTGATCGACGCGCGCCGCCATCGCGTGCTCAAGGCGCCGCATCCCTCACCGCTGTCGGCCCATCGCGGCTTTATCGGCTGCGGGCATTTTTCCAAAGCAAATCAATGGCTAAGCGAGCTCAGCCGGCCAGCGATCGACTGGTCCCTGCCGCCAGCGGCGAGCATTGCGCTCGACCTCTGAATTGGTGTACTATTCGGTACAGAAACCAGCCTCAGGCGGCTGGAACTAACCGATCAACTGGCACTCTGACTACGGGAGTGCCAGGGGCACCAAGGAGAACGCATGTCTACTGCTGTGATTGCGAACAACCTGCCGATTCCGAGTGCATTGGGCAGCGTCGATGCGTACATCAACGCCGTGCACCAGATTCCGGTATTGACGCTCGACGAAGAGCAGGCGCTCGCGCGCCGCTACAACGGTGAAGACGATCTCGACGCGGCCAAGCGTCTGGTCATGTCGCATCTGCGTTTCGTCGTGCACGTCGCCCGCGGCTACAACGGTTATGGTCTGCAGCTGTCGGACCTGATCCAGGAAGGCAACATCGGCCTGATGAAGGCGGTCAAGCGCTTCGACCCGGACATGGGCGTGCGCCTGGTTTCGTTTGCCGTGCACTGGATCCGCGCCGAGATGCACGAGTTCATCCTGCGCAACTGGCGCATCGTCAAGATCGCGACGACGAAGGCGCAGCGCAAACTGTTCTTCAACCTGCGCAAGTCGAAGAAGCGCCTGGGCTGGATGAACTCCAAGGAAGTTCAGGCCATCGCCAAGGATCTCGGCGTGCCGGTCGCCGACGTGCTCGAGATGGAATCGCGCCTGAGCGGCCACGACATGGCGTTCGACGCGCCGACCGATGCCGACGACGACGCCAAGCCGTCGCCGGTGGCGTATCTCGTCGATCATGGCGCCGACCCGTACAACACGCTCGAGACCGACGACCAGGAAGAATCGGATCTGGATGCGTTGAAGCAGGGTCTGGCCAAGCTCGATGCACGTTCGCGCGACATCATCCAGCGCCGCTGGCTGCGCGACGACAACAAGGCGACGTTGCAGGAACTGGCCGACGAGTATGGCGTGTCGGCCGAGCGCATCCGCCAGATCGAAGTCAACGCAATGAAGAAGATGCGCACGCTGTTCGCGGCCTGACCGCGACGCACGCGCCAACAAGACGAAAGGCCCGGGAAACCGGGCCTTTTTTGTTGTGGGAAGCAGAAGATTGAACCACGAAAGAACGCGAAGAAAAGCAAATCGTGGAAAAATCCTCGTATCGACGCCGATCTTGTGGCGGGACTAGCCACGGAAGCAGCTTCGATTCGAATCGCTTTGCTCTCTTCGTGTTCTTCGTGTTCTTCGTGGTTCAATCTTGCGCGATCGCTTTCAGCCGGCGTCGGCATCCGTACCGCGCGCAGTGGAATGGCCGACGATGATGCGCGCCGCGCGCTGGTAGCTCCAGTAGGCCATGAACCAGTTCAGCAGCACGACGATGCGATTGCGGAATCCGATCAGGAAGAACACGTGCGCGGCGAGCCAGAACCACCAGGCCAGCAGGCCTGACAATCGCAGCCCGTGCAGGTCGACGACCGCGGCCATGCGTCCGATCGTCGCGAGGTTGCCGTAGTCGCGGTAGCGGAATGGCGTTGAGTTCTTTCCGGCCAGGCGCGCGCGAATCGTCTGCGCGACGTGGCGTCCCATTTGTTTCGCGGCGGGCGCGATCCCGGGAACGAGCTTGCCGTCCTGCGTGATCGTCGCCAAATCGCCGGCGACGAAAATTTCCGGATGCCCGGGGACGGTCAGGTCAGCCATCACCGGCACGCGGCCGCTGCGATCGAGCGTCACGCCGAGCGACTGCGCAATCGGCGATGCCGCAACACCGGCGGCCCACACCACTGTGCGTGCGGGCACGAACGTTCCGCCGAGCCGATAGCCATCGGCGTCGATCGCATCGACCGGCGAACCGGTGACGACCTCGACACCGAGGCGCTGCAGCTGTGCGCGCGCTTTTTCCGACAGCGATTCGGGAAAGCTCGCAAGAATGCGCGGTCCGGCTTCGAGCAGGCGCACTTTCGCCGACGCCGGATCGATATGGCGGAACTCGCGCTTGAGCGTATGCCGCGCGATCTCGGCCAGCGTGCCGGCCAGTTCCACGCCGGTCGGGCCGCCGCCAACGATCGCGAAGCTCAGCCACGCATCGCGGCGTGCCGGATCGGTCTCGGCCTCGGCACGTTCGAACGCGAGCAGCAGGCGGCGGCGCAGCAGCAGCGCGTCATCGAGCGTCTTCAGACCCGGCGCGAATTTCGCCCACTCGTCGTGACCGAAGTAGGTGTGCGTGGCGCCGCTTGCCAGCAGCAGCGTGTCGTAGTCGACGGCGCTGCCGTCGTCGAGCCACAAGCGCCGCGCTCCGGGTTCGACGCGCGTGACGCTGGCCAGCCGCACTTCGACATTCTGTTGCTTGCGGAGGATATGGCGCAGCGGCGCGGCAATGTCCGGCGAAGACAGGCCGGCCGTGGCGACCTGGTACAGCAGCGGCTGGAACAGATGATGATTTTCGCGATCGATCAGAACCACGCTGACCGGCGCATCAGCGAGCGCACGCGTCGCCCACAGGCCGGCGAAGCCGCCACCGACGATTACGACGCGGTGAATCTCTGTCGTCATTAGACGTGCTGCCATGTTCAATCAATAGAGGTCGATCGGGTCGACGTCAAGGGACCAGCGCACGCGCCGAGCCGCATTGTCGTCGCGCAGGCGCTCTAGCCACTTCGGCAGGAATGCGTGCAGGGGCGGGCGCTCGTCGGCGCTGAGCAGCAGCTGGCCGCGATAAAGGCCCGCGCGGCGCGGCATCGGCGCGGGCATCGGCCCGAGCAGGCTGACGCCGGCCGGCGCTGCGCTGAGCTCGACGGCGCGCTGGAGAAAACCGTCGACCTGCGTCAACGCGCTCGACTCGGCGCGCAGCAACGCCAGATGCGCATACGGCGGCAATCCGGTTTCGCGCCGCTCGGCGAGCAGCGCGCGCGCCGCGACCGCGTAGCCATCGCGCAGCAAACCGCGGAGCAGTGGATGCTCGGGGTTGTGCGTCTGCAGCCACACGGTTCCGGGCTTGAGCGCGCGGCCGGCACGGCCGGAGACCTGCACGATCAGCTGGCAAAGGCGCTCGCTCGCGCGGAAGTCGACGCTGAACAGGCCTTCGTCGACGCCGACGATCGCAACCGTGGTGAGGTTCGGCAGGTCGTGGCCCTTGGCCAGCATCTGCGTGCCGATCAGCAGGCCGGGCTGGTCCGGCGTGATGCTGCCGAGCAGTTCGTCGAATGCGTGCTTGCGCCGCGTCGTCTCGCGATCGATGCGCACGACCGGGACTCCGGGAAACAGCGCGGTCAGGTTGTTCTCCAGGCGCTCGGTGCCCAGGCCCAGGCCGGCCAAGTGGACATTGCCGCATTGTGGACATTTTTCCGGAACGCGCTGTTCCGCGCCGCAATGATGGCAGCGCATGCGCGCGGCGCCGCGATGCCAGGTCAGCGGCTTGTCGCAGCGCGCGCAGGTCGCGTGCCAGCCGCAGGAGTGGCAGTGCAGCACCGGGGCGTAGCCGCGGCGATTGCGGAAGATCAGCGCCTGCTCACCGCGGGCCAGGCACGCGCGCAATGCCGCGATCAGTTCCGGCGCGAGGCCGTCGTGCAGGGTCTTGCCGCGCAGGTCGATGCAATGGAACGCCGGCAGGCGCGCCGCGCCGGCGCGCGCGCCGAGGTGCAGGCGCCGGTAGCGGCCAGCTTCGACATTGGCCAGCGTTTCCAGCGACGGCGTCGCAGTGCCGAGGACGATCGGCACGCCGAGCGCCTTGGCCCGCACGATCGCCAGGTCGCGCGCGTTGTAACGCAGCCCCTCGTGTTGCTTGTACGACGAGTCGTGCTCTTCGTCGACGACGATCAGGCCGGCGTTCGGCAACGGCGTGAACACGGCCGAGCGCGTGCCGAGGATCACCTGGACCTGCCCGCGCGCCGCGGCGAGCCAGGCGCGCGTGCGCTCGCCGTCGCTCAGGCCCGAATGCAGCACGGCGACACTGCCGGGCAGGCGTTCGCGGAACCGGCGCAGCGCCTGCGGCGTAAGACCGATCTCCGGTACCAGCACCAGCGCCTGGCGGCCAGCGGCAATGACCTGTTCGATCAGCGCCAGATAGACCTCGGTCTTGCCGCTGCCCGTGATGCCTTCGAGCAACGTCGGGGAGAATTCATCGCTTCGTTCAGAGATCGCGTCTATCGCGGCCTGCTGCTCGCTATTGAGTGCAGGACCGGCGACTTGCCGGCGCAACGATTCGGGGCTCGCCAGCCGGACCGGCTCGATCAGTCCGCGCCGCTTGAGGCTGGCGGCTGCGCTCCGCCAGCCCGGCAGCAGCTCGTCGAGTCGCGCAACCGTCAACGGGCCGCGTGAGAGCAGGTCGAGCAGCTGCGCGGTGCGCGACCCGGCGCGCGCCTTGAACTCGTCCGCAACCTGGCCGGCCTTCAGCGCCAAGCCGCGTTCGCCGGCGTCTTCAGCGGCGCGCGCATTGCGCAGGCCCGCCGGCAAGGCGGCGTGCAGGACTTCGCCCAGGGGGTGATGGTAGTAACGTGATGTCCAGATCACCGCATCCATCAGTTCGGCAGTCAGCAGCGGTGTCGGGTCGAGCACCGCCTGCACGGGTTTGAGCTGGTTGTCCGCCAGTTCGGACTGCGCCGCCGTATCGACGACGACGCCGACGCGGCGGCTTCGGCCGAATGGAACGAGCACCCGGCTGCCGCGCGCGCAGGCGCGGACATCCGTCCCGACGGGCGGCAGATAGTCGAAGATCTGCATCAGCGGAACCGGCAGGGCGATGCGCAATACGGCGGGCACGCGCGCTAGTTCCCGCGCCGCGTCAGAGCGTGATTCGCCACCGAGTTCCCGAGTGGAACCGCGACTTGCACAAGGCTCATGATGTGAATGTGAGAAGTGATGGTCAAATACCGGCCAGCAATAGGGTTTTACGCTTATCCACAGCCTGTGTGGATAAGTCTGTGGATCAAGTGCGGCGAGGCATCCCGCGGGCGCATGGCTGTGCGGCCCGTGCTCGGCTTGGTGAAACTTTAACCAATCTGAAATATATCTTTATAATCATCTAGTTGCGAACGCAATTCAGGCGAAATTCAGGGTATATTTTTATCCTTGCATGGCGCGGCTGCCGCGTCCGGCGCCTTGTGCACAACCGCATTTCGCCGAAGCCAGACTCGCTGCTTCGGCACGTCTTGTGCAAAGGCCGTCAACGTCCACTCTGGCAGTGCGTTGTACTGATTGCTCACCCGGTGCCACGCATGTCTACAATCTCACTGGAACTTCCCCGCGACCTGCCGCGCCAGACCGATCGTTCGATGGCGGACACGACCCAACAGCGCGCGCTCGACGAGTTCCTCAAGGCCATCGAGCGCCGGGCGCTGCGCATGACTGAACTGGCGACGACCAGCCGCGACGAGGCGCTCGACCTCGTGCAGGATGCCATGTTCGGCTTCGTGCGCCATTATGCCGACAAACCCCAGGCCGATTGGTCGCCCCTGTTCTATCGCGTGCTCGACAACCGGATCAACGACTGGTATCGGCGCCGGCAAGTGCGCAACCGCTGGATTACCCCGTTCGGGCGCACCTCCGAGGACGACGATGACGATCCGGTCGTTCAAGCACCCGATGCCGCCGACCCCGGCCCCCTGTTGCGGCTCGCCGGATCTCAGGCCGCCCTGGCGCTGGACGAGGCGTTGCGGGCGTTGCCGCATCGGCAGCGGCAGGCGTTTCTGCTGCGCCTGTGGGAAGGGCTCGACGTCGCCGCTACCGCGGTGGCGATGCGCTGCAGCCAGGGCAGCGTGAAGACGCACCTGTCACGGGCACTGACGGCCCTGCGTCGTGCCCTGGAGGACCACCAATGAACGAATCCGATCCGCAGCCCTGGCTCGCCGATATGCGCGCTCGTCTCGACGAATCGACGCAGTCGTTCGATGCCGCGACGCTCTCGCGTCTGAACCAGGCGCGTCAGGCCGCACTGGCGGCGCGCTCGCGCAGTCTGCGCGCGTGGTGGCTGCCGGCCGCCGGGTTGGCGGCGAGCTGCGCCTTCGTGCTCGCGGCCGTCGCCTGGTATCCGTCGGCGCGCCTGGCCGGCCCGGCCACACCGGCGCATGCGGTGGTGTCCGAGTCCGAGATCGCCGCTGACGATGGCATCGAGTTCTATCAGGACCTGGACTTTTACGCATGGCTGGATGCCCAGGACGACGAAAGCGGTGGCTAGGCGCAAACGCACTGCCGGCAGGGATCGCGGTCCGTGCGCCAGCGGCGCCGGACGACGCCGCGCCGGCGCAAAAAGATAAATTGGTACAAATGGACAAACGCCCATTCTTCAAAGCTGCGGACGCCGCATTGCTCGACTGTCCCGGCTGTCCTGGCGACGACCCGCCCGGTCCGGCGTTGGACGATGCCGCTTGCGCGGCGGATCAGGAGCCGCGATGAACGTCGCCGTGTTCGCGCGGCTGGGCCGCGCGGGATTGCTCGCGCTGCTGCTCGCTGTCGCCGCCGGCAGCGCGGCCGCCTCGGATCAGGGCGGGCCGGCACCCGCAGCGCAGCCAGCGCCCGAACAGCCGCTACCCTGGGCCAGCCTTTCGCCCGACGAGCAACGCGTGCTGGAACCGGTTCGCGACAGCTGGAATCAGTTGCCCGCCGGGGCGCAGCAGCGCTTGCGGCGTGCTGCGCAGCGCTGGGCGCAAATGACGCCGGAACAGCACGCGCGCGTGGAGCAACGGCTGCAGCGCTGGAACGAGATGACGCCCGACCAGCGCGCGCGACTGCGCCAGCGCTACGAAAAGTTCGAACAGCTTCCCGCCGAGCAGCAGCAACGAATCCGTGCCGCGTTCCGTCGTTTCGACAGCCTGCCGCCCGGCGAGCGCGCGCGCTTGCGTGAGCAGTTCGAACAGATGACGCCGGCCCAGCGCGAAACGTTTCTCGATGGCGCCGGGGCGCAGAACCGCGCCGCCATGATCCGGGAATTCAACCAGTCGATGCCGCCCGAGGACCGCCAGGCGACACGTGAGATGCTGCGCACGCTCACGCCCGCGCAGCGCCGGGCGTTTCATCTGGCGTGGCGCAGCCTGCCGCCCGAGCAGCGCGAAAGCTATCGCCGCCGCGTGTTGAACATGACCCCCGGGCAACGCGACGCGGAACTCGCCGGCGCCTCGGCTGGCCCCGCGGCCGCGACGACGGACACGACGCATCGCTGAGCGTCGCGGCCTGCCGCTGCGGGCCGCTATAATCCGGCGCTGCTAACGGCCGATATTCTCGATGCCTGCATTGTTGCCGACCAGCGCTGCCGGTTTCACCTGGGTCCTGCGTTGGCGCAAGACGCTGCTGTCATTGGTCTGTCTGCTTGCGATCTGGTGTTACGCGCCGGCGCTGCACGCCTATTTCGCCCAGGACGATTTCACGCTGCTTGCGCTCGCGCGCCTCCTGCATGAGCCGGCGCTGCCGTTCTGGCACGATCACTTTCCGGGCAGCCTGTTCTTCCGGCCGCTCGGCATCTTCGTCTGGTGGCTGACGGTCGCCTGTTTCGACAACGCCCCGCGCGGCCACTACGCGGTGAATCTGCTGCTGCATCTTGGCGTGGTCCTGGCTCTGTATACATTGTTGCAGCGCCTGCGGCGCGACGCGCCGCTCAACGTCGTCTGGACCGCGGCCTACGCCGTGCACCCGCTCGCGATCGGCACCGCGCTGTGGTTGTCCGACCGCTTCGACCTGATTGCGACGGGATTCTCGCTGCTCGCGCTGACCGCGGCGGTAGGCTATGCGCAGCGGCCACGTTTCGGCACGCTCGCCGCCGTGCTCGGTTGCGTGTTGCTGGCGTTCATGGGCAAGGAGATCGCGATCGTCGGCGCGATCGCCGCCGCGGCGTTGATCGCGCTGCCGAATCGCGCCTGGCCACTGACCGCAACGCAGCGCCTGACGGCGGTTGCAGCGATCGGGTTGCTGACTGTCGCCTGGCTCGGCTATCGCCAGGCCCTGCTGCTCGAACCGCAGAACGCACTGCGTTATGCCGGACCGCTCGTGGCGATGTTCGAGAAGGGCATCGCGTTGTGGCTGCGCATCGGCTTCGAATATTTGTTTCTCGATCCGCGCCAGGTTGCCTGGGTGACGATCCTGCTTGCGGCGGCCGCGCTGCTGCTCGGCATTGCCGGCGTGCTGGTCGTGCGTGGCGAAGGCTGGAAGCGCTCCGGCGGTCTCGGGCGTCGCAGCGGCGATCCTGGTGCTGTTGTTCCTGCCGGGCCCGACCCAGGCGCCGGTCGTGTCGGTCTCGACCAGCGATCTGACCGCGCAGACGTTCTGGTTTGACCTGATTGGCGAGTCGCGCCTGTATCACCTGAGCCTGGCCGGACTGGTCGCGGGACTGATGCTCCTGACGACGCCGCTCGCCTCGGCGATGGAACCAAGCGCGCATCGGGCGCAGCTGGCCGCAGGCATGGCCCTGGGCCTGATGCTCGCGGCCTGGATCCCGGCCTCGCACGCGCTGGCGCACGACTTCGCGCGGCGTACGCGCGAGCAGATCGGACCGCTGAGCGCCGCGAATGCGGCAATTGCGAAATTGCCGCTGCCCGCGCACCGATGCCAGATCTACCTGCTCGACGCAACGTCGATATGGGGGCTGGCCGACATCGGCGATCGCGACGATCAAGGCATCGAGTCCGGCGCCGTCCCGGCTCGAGCATTGTCTGGTCCTGACCGAACGCGCGCCGTGGGGCAATTTCGTTCGCACCGGCAGCGTCGGCACGGACGACTACCGGCCGCTGCGCGCGCTCGAACACCACGGCACGCCGGTGTCCTGGCTCACGCTCGGCAGTCTGCAGGTGGCGTATCTGAATCTCGATGCGGACATCGACGCGCGCACGCTGGCCGGCGCGTTCTTTCTCGAATACCGCAATGGCACATTCGTCGACGTCAGCGACCAGGTGCGCAGCGGCGCGCGCCCGGTGCAGTTTTTCAACGCGCGTCCGGATGAGAAGTGACGCGGCTCAAACCGTCGCCACGCTGATCGCCAGCGCAACCAGGATGCCGAGCGTGACCATGATCGTGTAACACAGGCCGATCGTCAGGTACTTGAAGATCGTGAAGAACCAGCCCTGTTTGTACACGCGCTTCTGCATGATCAGCAGATAGATCGGGATCCACCAGGCGAGCAAGAAGATCGCCACGCCAAGCACGCCGTCGAGCCATGGCGCCGCGCTGACCGCCCAGCTACGCACCAAGCCGATCAAGGTCAGCAGCAGCAGCGCCAGGAAAATGAAGCTGTGGCTGTGCAGCGCGACGATCAGGTGTTCCATGTACAGCCGGCGCTTGAAGATGTAGAAGATCTTCAGCAGCAGCGCAAACAGCGGCATCAGAAAGAACAATACCTGGGGCAGGCTGCTGAATGCGCCGATCAGGAACGGTTTGGGATCCTTGCGGATGCGCGGCAGGTTGTCCGCCGTGTGAATCGCCAGCACATTGAGCTTGGCGTTGATGAAGTGCGGCAGCCAGTCGATTTGCACCGGCGTCGTTTTCGGATCCCAGCGCTTGCCGCCGAACTCGAAGTTGAAATCATTCTTGGCCTTTTCCGCGTCGACATCCGGTGGCAGCGGCGTGCCCTTGGCCTTGGCCTCTTCGACGCGCTGCAGATATTGCAGGCGCTTGTCGGCGCGCGCGCGGATGTGGTCCTGCGCCTTCTCGATTCCGCGAATCGCCTTGGCGCTGAGTTCCGGCGCGGCCTTGGCCGTGTCGAGGGCGGTCAGCGCTTCGTCGCGGCGCGCGTTCACATCCGCCGCCGACTGCGCCGTTTCGATATCCTCGGCCGCATCGGCGCGGATCGTGTCTTTCAGGTCGAGCGTCGCATCCAGGCTGATCGCCATGACCAGGAATGCGACCACGCTGAGGAAGAAATACAACCGGAACGGCGTGACGTAGCGCACGCGCCGCCCGGCCAGGTATTCGTTGGTCAGGAAGGCCGGTTTGACCAGCAGCGGCCACAACGTGCGGAAGATGCGCGAGTCGATGTTGAGGATCGTGTCGCCGACGTCGGCCATGATGCTGGCCAGATGCCGAACCATGCCCTTGACCGGCTGGCCGCACGCGTAGCAGACCTGGCCGAGCAGTTCGGCGCCGCAGTTCGCGCAGTACAGTTTCGGCGCCACGGCCTCCGCAGCGGGCGCCGTCTCCACGCCGGGCTGTGGCGCAAGCGGCTCGATATCTTCGTTATTCATTGGAACGACTCGCTCCGGTTCGTGCCAGCGGCGCCTGCGCGGCGCCGCGACGGATTCCGCTAGACTGCAATACTTCGGATCGAAATTGCATGCCGTCCATTCTACGCAAGGACGCGGCGCGCTGGCGCCGCGAAATTCGCGAAACATTCGTGCTGGCGACACCGCTGATCCTCGGGCAGCTGTCGTCGATCGGCATGAATGTCATCGACACGTTGCTGGCCGGGCACCTGGATGCGCGCACGCTGGCTGCAGTCGCTGTGGGCACGAGCCTGTGGTCGCTCGCGATCGTCGCGGCGATCGGCGTGATGCTCGCGCTGCCGCCTTCGGTGGCGCAACTGTCCGGCGCCGGCGCGCACGCGCGCATCGGGCCGCTGTTCCGGCAGGCGTTGTGGCTGGCGCTCGCGCTGGGCATTGCGTTGTTCTTCATGGTGCGTGCGTCGGGTGTGCTGCTCGACGCAATCGGCATCGAGCCCGCGATCGCCACCGAAACGCGCAAGTTCCTGCACGCGATCGCCTGGGGCGCGCCGGCGCTGACCGGCTACTTCGCGCTGCGCGGGTTCTCCGAAGGGTTGTCGATTACGCGGCCGACCATGTACTTCGGCCTGCTTGGCCTGGTCCTGCTCGCGCCGATCGGTTACGTGTTGATGTACGGCAGGTTCGGCTTGCCGGCGCGCGGCGCCCAAGGGTCGGGCATGGCGACGGCAACCGTGCTGTGGGTGCAGTTCGCGGCGTTCGCGCTGTACCTGCACCGGCGCCGGCATTATCGCGACCTCGCGCCGTTCGCGCACTTCGAGGCTCCGCACTGGCACACGATTTTTTCGCTGCTGCGGCTCGGTGTGCCGATGGGCATTGCCGTCCTCATGGAGGCCGGGCTGTTCGTCGCGGCGGCATTGTTGATTGGCTCGCTCGGCGCCGTGGCGGTGGCCGGACACCAGGTCGCGATCAACGTGGCGTCGGTCGCGTTCATGGTGCCGCTCGGCGTGGCCATGGCGACCACGATCCGGGTCGGCAACGCGGTCGGGCGGGGCGACGCCGAAGCCGCGCGCTACGCCGGTTTCGCGGGCATTGCCGTGAGCGCCTTCACACAGATCCTGTCGTCGCTGGTCATGGCGCTGTTTCCGCTGGCGATCGCCCGGATCTACACTGACGATGCCGCGGTCGCGTCGATGGCGGCGCAGTTGATGCTGCTCGCGGCAATCTTCCAGTTTTCCGACGGCGTCCAGGTCACGGCCAATGGCGCGCTGCGCGGGCTCAAGGATACCACCCTGCCGATGGCGATCACGGTGTTCGCCTACTGGGGCGTGGGCATGCCGATCGGTTACTGGCTGACGTTCCACGCCGGAGTCGGCGTGCGCGGCATGTGGATGGGGCTGATCGCGGGCCTGACGGTCGCGGCCGTGATGTTGTTTGCCCGCTTCGTTGCGCGCACGGCGCCGAAGCGCTAGCACCACCCATTGGGCTTGCGCTCAGGCGCGCGTGCCCATAGTTCGTATGGATGCCCCATGACTGGTGGCGCGTGCCGATGCGCGCGGCATCGGGTACGCTTTGGGTCCGATCTGGAGACTGGCAAAAATGGCGGAGAAAAAGCGCGGCCTGTTCGTCGGCTTGATCGTGGGATTGTGGAACCTGGTGAATTTCAGCCGGCGGCTGGTATTCAACGTCATTTTCGTCTTCCTCGTGATTGTCTTCGTCATCGCCTTTCGCTCCGGCGCGGGCCGGCTGCAGGACCGCACCGCGCTCGTGCTCGATCCGAAGGGACGGGTCGTCGAGCAGTTCACGAGCGCTCCGGTGCAGCGCGCGTTTGCCAGCGCGTTCGGCGACAAGGTGCGCGAAGTGCAGCTGCGCGACATCCTGCAGGTCATCGACGCGGCGACGAAGGACGCGCGCATCGAACGCCTCGTGCTCGTGCCCGACGAGATCGAAGGAGCCGGCATGGCGACGTTGCGCGAAATCGGCGTGGCACTCGATCGTTTCAAGCAGGCCGGCAAGGAAGTCATCGCCGTATCGACCGGCATGACCCAGAGCCAGTATTACCTGGCGGCGCATGCCAGCCGCATCCTGCTGCATCCGGACGGCGATCTGCTGCTCGAAGGGCTCGGTCGCTACCGCATGTACTACAAGGATGCGCTCGACAAGCTCGGCGTCGATGTCCACCTGTTCCGCGTCGGCGAATTCAAGTCGGCGGCCGAACCGTTCATCCGCAACGACGCCTCGCCCGAATCCCGGGAAGCCGACTTGTATTGGATGAACGGCGTGTGGTCCGACTATCTGGCCGACATCGGCGCGGCGCGCAAGCTCGATCCGAAGACGATCGCCGCGCAGATCGACGACTACACGCACTTCGATCAAGGCGGCCGGCGGAGACGTCGCCAAGCTCGCGCTCGACCAGAAGCTCGTCGACCAGCTTGCCACGCACGACGAGGCCGTGCAGATGCTGATCGCCAAAGGCGTGCGCGAGCGCAAGACATTCCGCCAGGTCGATTTCCAGGATTATCTCGGCGTCGTGCAGCGCGAACGCCTGGCCGATACGCGCCCGCGCATCGCCGTCGTCGTTGCCGAAGGCGAGATTGTCGGCGGCGACCAGCCGCCCGGCACGGTCGGCGGCCAATCGACGGCCGAGCTGATCCGCAGCGCGCGTGAAGACGATCGCGTCCGCGCGATCGTGCTGCGCGTGAACTCGCCGGGCGGCGACGCATTCGCTTCGGAACTGATCCGGCGCGAAATCGAGGTGGCGAAGCAGTCGCTCAAACCGGTCATCGTCTCGATGGGCGACGTCGCTGCGTCGGGCGGCTACTGGATCTCGATGAACGGCGACCAGATTTTCGCCGAGCCGACGACGATTACCGGTTCGATCGGCATCTTCGGCCTGTTCATGAGCGTGCCGACCACACTGGCCAAGATCGGCGTGCATACCGACGGCGTCGGCACGACGAAATTCGCCGGCGCGCTCGACGTGCGCCGCGATCTGGATCCGAAGATCGGCGAGGTGATCCAGAGCATCATCGATCAAGGCTATCGGCGTTTCATCGGCAGCGTTGCCGCGGCGCGCCACAAGTCGCCGGAGGAAATCGATGCGATCGCGCGCGGCCGCGTCTGGAGCGGCGAGCAGGCCAAGGAGCGCGGCCTCGTCGACGAACTCGGCGGACTCGGCGATGCCATCACCGCTGCCGCGACCGCTGCCAAGCTCGGCGACAACTACCGCGTGACCTATGTCGAGAAGGAGTTGTCTGCCTGGGAACGCTTCGCGCTCGGCTTGAGCAGCGACACGGTGGCGCGCAGCACGAAGGCGCTGCTGCCGGAGGCCGCGCGCGTGTTGTTCTCGCAATCCGAAGTTGCCGGCCAGCTCAAACTGCTGCGCGCGCTCGACGGCAACAAGGTCGGCGTGTTCGCCTACTGCTTTTGCGAGATTCGCTGAAGATACAACCGGAGCGCATTGTGCGTAGGGTGGGCCGTGGCCGACCGCTGCCGGCTTTCCGCTCGGCGCCGATCGTCGCGCGGGCGATCACTTTGCCGGCGGCGGCGGGCTTCAACTCGATCTGCACCTGGCTGAAATCGCTCGTGCCGGTGTTTTCAACCGCGTGCGTGACCGCATCGCTCCAGGTCGCGGCGCCCGCCTTGGGCTCCTTGTCCACGGTCTTGCCGTCCGCCAGCGTGATGTGCAGCTTGCCGTCGGTCAGCACGTAGGAAACGCTGGCCGGATGCGAATGCATCGGCACCTTTTCGCCGGGCTTGATCTTGACCGCGAGCACGCGCACTTGGGCATTTTCCAGCAGCACCTTGTGCGAGTCGCCGCCGACCTGGATGACATCTTGCGCGCCGGCCCATGCGCTCACCAGCAGGGCAAAGCCGGCAACAGCAGTCGTCAGCGCCGTCCGGCGCAGCCGGGGCGTGGGTTGCGAAGTCTTGCAGGAACGCGTGATCGTCATCGAACGTCTCCCGTCTGGTACAAGGTGCGGCTAGCCGAGCCGCGGCGTGGTGAAATCCGGGTCTCAGTGCGTTGCAGCGTAGACCGGCGCGCTCGCTCCCGGCTATTCGACATTGGTAAACGCCGGCGCGGACTTGCTGGGCGCGACAAACGCGCCGCTGAATGCCCTGCGCCTCTGCGCCGTCGCAGACCTGATCAGCCGCCGCCTTCCTGTTCCTTGAGCTTCTTGTCCGCATCGACTTTTTGCTGGTCGACGACGCCTTGCACGGCCTTGGCCTTGTCGAGCGCCTTGAGTTGCGTGTCGAACACGGTCTTCTGCGCGGGTTGCGGCGCAGCCTGCGCGGCCGCTTCCTCGGGCGCCTTGCTCCTCGAACATGCCGCGAGCGCGAAGGCGAGCGTCACGACGGCAAGCGGAAACGGTTTCATCGGACGATCTCCAGCTTAGAATGCGCAAAGTCTGCGCCGAGACCGTACGGCAAACAAGCGGCGCATGCGCGCTGCAAGACAGGAGACGCGATGACCGTCAACCCTTCCCGCTGGCGTCTGGATGGCCAGACTGCGCTGGTCGCCGGCGCGAGTGCCGGCATCGGCCTTGCTTGCGCCCGCGAACTGGCCGTGCTCGGCGCCGACGTGCTGATGGTCGCCCGCGACGAGGCGCACCTGGAACTGGCGCGCGCGGACCTGGCCGAGGAATTTCCGGAGCGCGAAATCCTCGCGTTCGCTGCCGACCTCAGTGCGCACGAGCCGCGCCTGGAAGTGTTCGACTGGATCGCCGACCTGGACATGCCGCTGTCGCTGCTCGTCAACAACGTCGGCACGAACGTCACGAAGAGCGCGCTCGAATACAGCGAAAGCGAATACCGCGCGATCATCGACACGAACCTGGTCTGCGCGTTCGAGCTGAGCCGGCTCGCGCATCCGCATCTGAGCGAGCACGCGAACGCAGCGATCGTGAACGTCGGCTCGGTGTCCGGCCTGACCCACGTGCGCACCGGCGCCGTCTACGGCATGACGAAGGCCGCGCTGCATCAGCTCACGCGCAACCTGGCCTGCGAATGGGCCGCCGACGGCATCCGCGTCAACGCGGTCGCACCGTGGTACATCCGCACCCGCCGCACGGAAACCCAGTTGTCCGATGCCGACTACCTCGAAGAAGTCATCGCACGCACGCCGATGGGACGCATCGGCGAACCCGAAGAAGTCGCGGCTGCGATTGCGTTCCTGTGCCTGCCGGCCGCGGCGTACGTGACCGGCGAATGCCTTGCGGTTGATGGCGGGTTTCTGCGCTACGCGTTTTGAGGATCTTCCCTTCTCCCGCTGGCGGGAGAAGGTGGCCGGAGGCCGGATGAGGGTGGCGGTCGGCGCAGCGATAATTCGGGCGCCACCCTCACCCGCCACGCTGCGCGTGGCGGCCTCTCCCGCCAGAGCGGGAGAGGCGACATCAATGCAGTGGCGCTCTGGTGTTCGCGCGATCTGGCATTCATGGCCGAAAACGGCGAGTCGCTGCCTCCTCCAGCGACTAGAATTGCGCCATGTCGACCGTCGCGCCACCGCAATTGCTCGATCCGCGCATCTGCGAACAGGTGCGGCTGACGCGCGACGCGCGTTTCGACGGCCTGTTCTTCATCGCCGTGCGTTCGACCGGCATCTACTGCCGGCCGATCTGTCCGGCGCCGACGCCAAAAGCGCGCAATGTGGAATATTATCCAAATGCCGCCGCGGCCGCCGCGGCCGGCTATCGGCCGTGCCTGCGTTGTCGGCCGGAATCGGCGCCAGGCACGCCGTTGCGCGCGCGCAGCGCTCTGGTCGCGGCTGCATTGCGCCTGATCGAGAGCGGATTGCTCGATCGCTCTTCAGTG
This sequence comes from uncultured Gammaproteobacteria bacterium, assembly GCA_963766595.1. Lineage (GTDB taxonomy): Bacteria > Pseudomonadota > Gammaproteobacteria > Xanthomonadales > Rhodanobacteraceae > Rudaea. The sequence goes on along the minus strand of CAVYAZ010000016.1, from coordinate 164,109 downwards.
GCCGATCTGGCGGCGCGCATCGGTGTCGGTGAACGCCACCTGCGCCGCCTGTTCGTCGCCGAAATCGGCGCCGGTCCGCTCGAGATCGCTGCGACACGGCGTCTGCTGTTCGCGAAAAAGCTGCTCGGCGAGACGACCCTGCCGATCACGCAGATCGGCCTGGCGGCCGGTTATGGCAGCCTGCGCCGCTTCAATGCCGCGTTCCGCACCGGTTATGGCCGCTCGCCGCGGGCGCTGCGGCGAGCGCGCGTCGCCGCGGCCACCGGTGCCTTGGCGCTGCGCCTGTCGTATCGCGCGCCGTATGATTTTGCGGCACTACTCGCGTTCTTCGCGCGGCGTGCGATACCGGGTGTCGAAATGGTCGATGCCACAAGTTATTCACGGCGCTTCGCGGTCGGCGGCGAAGCCGGAAGCTTGCGCGTGACGCAAATGGCCGGCGCCGACGCGCTCGCGCTGACGATCGCATTTCCGCACGCCGCGCCGCTGCAGGACATCAGCGCGCGCGTGCGTCGCATGTTCGATCTCGACGCCGACATTGCCGCGATCAACAAACGCCTCGGCGCGGACCGCACATTGCGCGCGCTGATCCGTCGTCATCCGGGCCAGCGCCTGCCGGGCGGCTGGGACGGTTTTGAAATTGCGATTCGCGCGGTGCTCGGCCAGCAAATCAGCGTTGCCGCGGCGCGGACGCTGGCCCAGCGCCTGGTCGAACGATTCGGCGTCGAAGTCGCGGCGGAAGGCGGCGCGCGAATACGACTTTTCCCGGCGCCGCAGACGCTTGCGGACGCCGACCTGACCGGCATCGGCCTGACCCGCCAGCGTGCCGCAACGCTCGGCGCGCTCGCCCGCGCGGTTTGCGATGGCACCGTGAGTTTTCGCCCGGAGCAGACGCTCGACCAGTTCGTCGCCAGTTGGACGCAACTGCCGGGCATCGGCGCATGGACCGCGCACTACATCGCGATGCGCGCGCTCAGCGATCCTGACGCGTTTCCCGCCGCTGACCTCGTGCTGCGCAAGGCGGTCGCGCGCGACGGCGAGACGGTTTCGACGACGACGCTCGAGCGCATGGCCGAGAACTGGCGGCCCTGGCGCGCGTATGCCGTGCTGCATCTGTGGCGCAGCGCATGAGGGCGTGGGAAAATCCGGCGCATTCGCGGCGGCCGGCCGTGACGACCGGCGCGCTCGCGGTGGCGGGTGGGCGGATGATCTACGACTACCTCGAATCACCAATCGGGCAACTGCTGCTCGCGGCAGATGAGAGCGGACTGCGCTACATCGGCTTCGAGCTCGGCCGCCATCCGGTCTGGATCGGTGACGACTGGCGCCGCGACCCCGACGCGCTCGGTGCCGCGCGTGCGCAACTCGATGCCTACTTTGCCGGCGAGCTGACGCAGTTCGACCTGCCACTGGCCGCGCAAGGCAGCGGGTTCGATCTGCGCGTCTGGGCCGAGTTGCGACGCATCCCGTACGGCGCGACGCTCAGTTACGGCGAACTGGCGAACCGTGTCGGCGATCCTCTGGCGGCGCGCGCGGTCGGCGCCGCGAACGGTCGCAACCCGCTGCCGATCGTCGTGCCGTGCCATCGCGTGATCGGCGCGAACGGCAGCCTGACCGGTTTCGGTGGCGGCTTGGCGACGAAGAAGTTCCTGCTCGAACACGAACAGCGCTACGGCACGTTTGCGCTGACGCCCTAAGAGTCCGGGCTATTCAAAACATTTTATTTGAAGGTTGCGACGTTGCGCGCGCCTAGTTCGGGCAGCCGCCGAGATCGCTCTCGATGTCATCGATCTCGGCGCCGAGCCTGGCCTGCTCGTCCTTGAAGCGTGCGTGGCCGAGCTTGTCGCTGAGCTGGTCGTGTTGCTGGTGCAGGACGTCGCAAGACTGCTCGGGATTCAGTGTCACGCACTCGTCCTGGACCTGCGTGTAGCCGGCCGCGATCGATCCGCGCGGCGAGGTGTCGATCGGCGTCTTGCTCATCTCCGGCGCGGACATGCGATTCGTGGCGCCGGGAGCATAAGCCTCGGAAAGCGTCTTGGGCGGGTAACCGAGCACGCCGAGCGGCACCAGGCGCGGCGGCGGCGCGCCGTTGCGGCTGATATAGCGCGAACCGTCTTCGGCATTCATGCACAGCCACAGCGGCGGCAGCGGCTTCAATGGCGGCTTGAGCCGGGCTGGCTGCGGAGGCGGCGGCGGCGGCGCGGCTGATTCGGCGACCGGCGGCGCGGGCGGCGGCGCGTATTCCGACTCTTCGGCGACGTGCACGGTCAGCTCGGTCGTGCCGCGCGCGCACGGCTTGTCCTGGAAGGCGACGTCACCTTGCGCGTTTGTGCATTTGTACACTTCGCGCGCGGGCGCGCTAGCGCACAGGGCGAACAGCAACGCTAAGCAGGCAAGTCGGATCGGCATCGGCGTGCCACGATTGTAGCGCAGGAGACTCTGATTGCTGCCTGATCTGTCCTGCTTTTCATAGGGAATGTTCATCGGTGCTTCGACTTCGCTCGCCGCACCCGCTACGCTTCCCGGCTCCGCCATGACGATAGTGCCCGCACGATGATCGACCTGTTCAGCGACACCAAGACGCGCCCGACCGCGGCCATGCGCCAGGTCATGGCCCACGCCGACGTCGGCGACGAGCGCGCCAACGAAGACCCCAGCGTCAACCGCCTCGTCGAACGCTGCGCCGCGTTGCTCGGCAAGCCGGCCGCGCTGTTCCTGCCGTCGGGTACGATGTGCAACGAGATCGCGCTGGCCGTCCATTGCCGGCCCGGCGACGAGGTCATCTGCGATGCGACCTCGCACATCATCAGCGCCGAAGGCGGCGGACCGGCCGCGCTGGCCGGCGTCATGCTCAATCCGATCACGAGCGCGCGCGGCGTGTTCAGCACCGCGCAGCTGCGCGAGAAGATCCACGCCGACGTCGTCTCCGCGCCGCGCCAGCGGCTGGTCGAAGTCGAACAGACCGCCAACTTCGGCGGCGGCACGATCTGGCCGCTGGCGACCTTGCGCGACATTGCCGACATCGCGCACGCGGCAGGCCTGGTCACGCACATGGATGGCGCGCGCCTGTTCAATGCGTGCATCGCCAGCGGTGTCTCCGCCGCCGATTACGCCGAGCGTTTCGATTCGGTCTGGATCGATTTCTCGAAGGGACTCGGCGCGCCGGGAGGCGCGATTCTCGCCGGGCCGCGCGATTTCATCCACGAGGCAACGCGCCTGAAACTGCGCTGGGGCGGCGCGATGCGCCAGAGCGGCATCATCGCGGCGGCCTGTGAATACGCGCTCGATCATCATGTCGCGCGGCTCGCCGACGATCACGCGAATGCGCAGCGATTGGCCGCCGGCATCGCTGCGATCGACGGCTTGCGCATCGATTGCGCAACGGTCGAAACGAATCTCGTATATTTCGACGTGGCCGCGGCGGCGTGGGACCCGGAAAAGCTGTGTGCCGCGCTGCTCGCCCGCGGCGTGCGCATGAGTCCGATGGGTGGCCCGCGGTCGATCCGCGCCGTGACGCATCTCGATGTCAGCGCTGCCGATATCGAGACGGCGCTGGGAATCCTGAGGGAACTGCTGCAGCGGCGTTGAAGCGCGATCAGTACCAGCCGACTCGCAATTGCAGGTCGGGTGACTGCGCGCCGTGGCCGCGGGCCAGCCACTCGTCGACACGCTCGGAGGCGTCGGCGCCCCAGAACAACTCGCTGCCGATACGTACGCACGGCGCGTTTCGCACTCCGATTGCGAGCGCCGCTTCGGTGTTGAGGCGCAACTGGTTTCCCGCCTCCGCGGATTTGATCGTTGTTTCGACGTTCGCGATGCCGAGCGCGTGGCCGACATCGACGAGATCTGTCGTCATCGATCCGGCGCGGCCGTCGCGCCACAGATGGCCGAAGATGACTTCGACCGCGTTCCACGACGAGCCGGCAGCGATGCACAAACGCAGCGCGGCGGCAGAGTTGAATGGATAACCGGGTGGAAATTCCAGCGAGACGCCGGCGGTTTTGGCGCGCCACTTGATCAGCCGCGTGGCCGATTCGCTGATGCCCGCACCTTCAGCCGTTTGGGAACCCTGGCTCTTGAGCAACGCGCGCAGCGCGATCGGCACGGCGGTGACCGGCATGCGCGCACGCCACTCGCGGACCTTCGCCAGTTGCAGGTACGAAAGCGGCGAACCGAAATCGAAGTACCAGTAGGCTTCCATCGTGCTGCCGAGTCTAACCGGCAAAACCGGCACTGAACGTTAAAATTGCGTTACGTTGTCCTCGAACCGACAGACGGAAGCACGAGGCGACGAAGGGTAAATTCCCGCCGCTGGCATCAGCCTAGCGCCGACGCTGGACGCCGAGCGGCAGGTTCGCAATGCGCCGGTATTCGTCGCTGTCGAAGCGCTTCGGATCTGCCAGCCAGTCCTCGACCATTTCCGAGGCATCGTTGCCCCAGAACAGCTCGTGGCCGACTCGCAGCGTCGGCACGCCGAACACGCCGACCGCGAGCGCAGCATCGGTATTGGCGCGCAGGCGGCCTTTCACCTCGTCGGAATTTATCGCATTTTCCACATTTTCCAAACCGAGCGCGATGGCGACTTCGGCCAGCTCCTCAGCGCTCGTGCCGGCCCGGCCGTCGCGCCACAGATGGGCGTAGATCGCTTCGACCGCGTTCCACGACGAACCGGCGGCGATGCACAGGCGCAGCGCGGCGAGCGGATTGAACGGATGCGCGGGCGGAAACCGCAAGGTCACTCCGGCGCGCTCGGCCTGCCACTGCGCACTGCGATAGGTGAACTCGCGCTTGCCGGGAATCTCCGCCGGACCCACGCTGCCGAGTTGTTGCAGGATTGCGCCGAACACGACCGGCACCGGCGTGATGTCGATGCGCGCGCGCCATTGCCGGATGCGATCGAGCTGCAGATACGAAAAAGGCGAGATGAAGTCGAAATACCAGGACGCTTGCATGGCGGGTGAGTGTCGAGTGCTAGTCAGGACAGCTAGCAGTCTGCCATCTTCAGGGGTGTTTCGCGTGCAGGATATTTCGCGCGGATCGGATTCGGAAAAAGTCGTCATTCCCGCGAAAGCGGGAATCCATTTTGATCTCAGCTCTTTCGCCGCTCTTCCGAGCAGAGCAACATGGATTCCCGCTTTCGCGGGAATGACGGCAATTTAGATATTGTTGCTCGTCAGTTCTTTGCGCGCGGGGTGATATTTACCGCGCGCTGAACAGCTCGCGGCGCATCCAGCGTGCGCGGCGCGCGCGGCCGGTGACTGCGGCGACGAGATGGCGCGGGCGGATGGGCTTGGTCAGGTAGTCGTCGCCGCCGATATGCAGCGCAGCGAAGCGTTTCTCGGTGTCCGAATCGCCGGACAGCAGCACGACCGGCGTGAATGCGGTCCGCGGATGCGCGCGAAACAACGCCAGCATCTCGAAGCCGGAAATTTGCGGCATGTACAAATCGAGGATGATTACGTCCGGCGTGAAATCGTGCAGTGCCTGCATTGCTTCTTCCGGCGAGGCGAAATCGCGCGTCTCCATCTGGTTGTGGCGCAGGACCGAACCGCAGAACAGGCGCATCGAGTTGTCGTCGTCGACGATCAGCACGCGGTACGGTTCCGAGCGGTCGGCGATCAGGCCGGCCAGCCGCGGCGCGATCCGGTCGGTGTCTTCGGGCAGCACGAACACGACTTCGGCCGAACTGCGCATCGCCGCGAGGCGCACATCGAGCAGATCCTCGTCGCTGAGCACGCCGATCGGCACGCGCGCCGAGGCACTGCCGCCGACGTCGGTTTGATGCTGGCTCAACCAATCGGCGAGCTTTTCCGCATCGATCACCAGCGCCAGCACGGTGCCCGCATCGAGCGCATTCTCGATGTCGCGCACGTTGCCGGTCGCGGCGACGCCGTAACCGGCGAGCCCGCAGCGCGCGCGCAGGATCTCCAGATGCGCCGGATTCTCTCCGAGGTAGTGGATCATCGGCTGCGTGGCCGACAGCGAGCGCGTGTCGGGGCCGAGCACAGCGACGGAAATATGCGCCCGATAGCGGGCCAGCGCGTCGCCCGCGGATTCGGCCAGCGTTTGCAACTGGTTGAGCTGGTCCTGGCTCGGCCGCATCGGGCTGTCGACGAACGAACTCAGGTATGCCGACAGTCCAAGCAGCGCCTCGGACAGGTCGACGATACCGGCCTGCTGGGCCCGCTCGGCCAGCTGTTCGGATTCGTCGTAGAGGAACTGGACCTGGGAGGCATCCCAGGCCCGGCCAAGCGCCGCACATTCGCGGCTCAGGGCCTGGACACGCACGCTCAGTTCAGGATCGATGTCGGTTTCGGGCGAAGCGGATTCGGTCATTCTTGGCCAGTTCGGGTCAGTCGGGTCAGTGCAGGGTCTTGAACGTCTGCGGATCGAACGCATCGACGGCAACGATTTCGTTGCGCGCGGCTTCGGCATCCTGCAGCAGGCGGTACTCCTCTGCACTTATCACGCCAGCTTTAAGGCCCATCTCGTCGAGCATGTAGCCCGGTGCCCGGTCGAGCTTGCCGGCGCGAACTGCGTCACGCAATTTGGTCTCGACCGGAATCGAGCGCACGGCCTTGTCGAGCGCGCCTTCGAGCGCGCCGAGGCCGACCTCGGTCGGCGGCGGCACGAAGATGTCCTCGGTCAGATGCAGGCGCGCCTCGCGATCCTCGAGGATGTCGCGGGCGACGCGCGCGCCGAGCTTGTCCGATGGCGGCCGGAAGCGCGCGCCGAGCGGGAATATCGCCCACGACAGCAGGAATGCCGCCGGCCGCATCGGCAGATTCTCGAGCACGCCGAGCAGGGCCTCCTGCACGCGGTACAGGCAGTGCTCGGTACTCCAGCGCACGAGATTGTAGTTCGCCGTGATCTTGGCCTCGTCGTGGTAGCGCTTGAGCGCGCAGGAGGCCAGGTACATGTAGGCCAGCGCGTCGGCCAGGCGCCCGGAGATTTTCTCGCGTCGCTTCAGCGAGCCGCCGAGCGTTCCCATCGCGACGTCGGACAGCAGTTCGAACGCCGCCGAGAAGCGCGACAGGTGCTGGTAATAGCGTTGCGTGTCTTCCGTGCGCGGCGCTTTCGCCAGGCGGCTGCCGGACCACGCCAGCAACTTCGCGCGCGTGGAGTTGCGCGCGAGCAAGTTGATGTGGCCGAACAGCGCCTTGTCGAATTTCGCCAGATCGTTGTCGGCGATCGCCGTGATCTCGTGCTGCACGAACGGATGGCAGCGGATCGCGCCCTGGCCGTAGATGATCATCGAGCGCGTCAGGATGTTCGCGCCTTCGACCGTGATGCCGATCGGCACCGCATCCCACATGCGCGCGAGCGAATTGCGCGGACCTTTCTGGATCGCCGCGCCGGCGCGGATGTCCATCGCGTCGATGACGACTTCGCGCATGCCGTCGGTCAGGTAGGCCTTGGCGATCGCCGACAGCACCGCGGGCTTCTCGCCGGCGTCGAGTGCGCCGCAAGTCAGCGTGCGCGTCGCGGTCATCATGTAGGTCTTGCCGGCGATGCGCGCGAGCGGTTCCTCGATGCCTTCGAAGCGGCCGATCGGCGTGTCGAACTGTTCGCGCACGGTGGCATACGCGCCGCTGATGCGCGTGGCCATCTGCGCGGCGCCGACCGACAGCGCCGGCAGCGAGATCGAGCGGCCGGCGGCGAGGCACTCCATCAGCATGCGCCAGCCGTGGCCGATGCCGGCGTTGCCGCCGATGATGCAGTCCATCGGCGCGAACACGCTGCGGCCGACGATCGGACCATTCATGAACGGCACGCCCATCGGATCGTGGCGCTGGCCGATTTCGACGCCGTCGAGATCGTGCGGAATCAGCGCACAGGAAATGCCGAGGTCCTCCTTGTCGCCGAGCAGGTGATCGGGATCCTTGATGCGGAACGCGAGGCCAATCAGCGTCGCTACTGGCGCCAGCGTGATGTAGCGCTTTTTCCAGTCCAGGCGCAGTCCGAGTACTTCCTTGCCGTCGATGATGCGTTTTTCGACGATGCCGGTCGATTGCGTCGCCGCGGCGTCGGAGCCGGCTTCCGGGCCGGTCAGGCCGAAGCACGGAATCTCGTCGCCCTTGGCCAGGCGCGGCAGGTAATATTTCTTCTGTTCCTCGGTGCCGTAATGCAGCAACAGCTCGCCGGGCCCGAGCGAGTTCGGCACCATGACCGTGACCGCGACGGCGACCGAGCGAGTCGAAATGCGCGCGACCACACGCGAGTGCATGATCGCCGAGAAGCCATGTCCGCCGTATTCCTTCGGTATGCCCATGCCGAAGAAGCCGTTGGTCTTGAGGAACGCCCAGATACTGGCCGGCAAGTCGCGCAGCTGCTGGATCTGCCAGTCGTCGATGCGCGCGCACAATTCGGCGACCGGGCCGTCGAGAAACGCCTGCTCCTCCGGCCGCAGCTTCTGCGGCTGGAACGCCAGCAGCGTTTCCCAATTCGGGCGGCCGCTGAAAAGCTCGGCGTCCCACCACACCGTTCCGGCTTCGAGCGCGATGCGCTCGGTGTCGCCCAGGCGCGGCAACACCGGCGCCATCGCCTTCATCGCGAAGCGCGACACGAGCAGCCGGCGCAGCGGCGGGAAGCCGAAGGTCAGCGCGAGCGCGATCAGCACGATCACGCAAGTTTCGAACAGCAGCGGTGAATTCACGCCGAGAATGCGCCAGCCCAGCAGCCAGATCGCGGCCGCGCCGGTCCAGGCGAAGAAGCCGTAGCCGAGGAACAGCAGCGCCGACAGCAGCGCGATGGCGACGAGGAAGGTGATCAGCATGTGGCCCCCTTGCGGTGCGGTTGCCGCGCGGGCCGTATCATCCCGCGCAGCCGGCCAAAAGCAAAGGCGCGCCGCGGCAAGGCATGAAGCGGGGAGGTCGCACGCAAGGCGCGCTCGTCAGGTCGGCCGCTGACGCGGCCTCGTGAGGCCGCTCGCTGTACCCGCTCGTGACAGGCAACGGTGTTGGTATCCAGCTCCTAACGAGCGCGCACCGCGCGCGACCTAACTCGCAACGAGGCGGCGCAGCCGGACCTCACTGCTCGTTGACCTTCTTCAGATCGTCCTTGTTCCAGTTGAACTGCAGGTAGATCACGTCCGACACCTTGTCCTTGTCGAAGCGCACGCGGCAGTCGAACGTCTGCTGGTATTCGGTCGAAAGGCCCTTGTCGAACACGATCGTCGAGGCGATCGAGACGACGTCGGCGGACTCGTCCTTGGCGTGATTGCCCATGTCCTTGCGGTCGAGCGTCAACGACTTGCCGGTGACCTTGTCGGCGAGCGCCTTGCTGCAGGCGTCGATCGCCGCATTGTTGCGGCTGTTGCCGCAGCCGGCGAGCAGCAGCAGACACGTAGCCGCGAGCAACGGATTGACACTGCGCATTCTTCCCTCCTGTGCGCATCCGTGCGGCATTATCTTGATTGCTAGGAGGTCGCCGGTGCCGACCGGGCCGCCTGTGATCGGCGGACGACGAGTATGCTCGGCGGGCCGACTCCCCAAGGCCCCTTCCGGCGGTCTAGACTTGCGCCGCCTGGAATCGTTTTTACATCAATCGACCCATCGTCGCCAGTGATCGGCAGCACAGATCAACAGCCCGGAACGAACATGAAGGAAAAAAACGAAATCGTCAGCAACTGGCTGCCGCGCTATACGGGGACGCCGCTGGCCGAATTCGGCGAGCACATCCTGCTGACCAACTTCGGCAACTACGTCGAGATGTTCGCGCAGTGGCATGACGTGCCGGTCAAGGGCGCGGACCGGCCGATGCCGAATGCGACCGCCGACGGCATCACCCTGATCAACTTCGGCATGGGCAGCCCGAACGCGGCGACGGTCATGGACCTGCTCAGCGCAATCAAGCCGCGCGCGGCGCTGTTCCTCGGCAAATGCGGTGGCCTGAAGCGCAAGAACCAGATCGGCGACCTGATCCTGCCGATCGCGGCAATCCGCGGCGAAGGCACGTCGAACGACTACCTGCCGCCGCAGGTTCCGGCGCTGCCGGCGTTCCAGCTGCAGCGCGCGGTATCGACGATGATCCGCGACCTCGGCCACGACTACTGGACCGGCACCGTGTACACGACGAACCGGCGCGTCTGGGAGCACGACGAACAGTTCAAGGACGTGCTTCGGCGCACGCGCGTCATGGCGGTCGACATGGAAACCGCGACGATTTTCGCCGCCGGTTTCGCCAACCAGATTCCGTGCGGCGCACTGCTGCTCGTATCGGATCAGCCGATGATTCCCGAGGGAGTCAAGACCGAGCTCAGCGACCGCGCCGTGACGACGAACTTTGTCGAAAAACACATCAAGATCGGCATCGAGGCGCTCAAGCTCGTGCGCCGGCACGGGCGCAGCGTGAAGCACCTGCGCTTCGAGGAAGACCTCGACGAGTAGAACTCAAGGCCGGTCATGCGTTCCCGGCACTGCGCCACTAAGTGACGTCATTCCCGCGAAAGCGGGAATCCGTTTTGATCTTCTTTCGCATAGGACGCGGAAGATCAAAATGGATTCCGGGTTCCGCCTGCGGCGGCCCCGGAATGACGGCAGTTTATTGCATGGTTTTGTAACCGAGAAAGTCCAGCGCAGCCTGCAGCATCGCCTCCGTGCCGATCGCCAGCGTGCCTTCGTCGAGGAAGAACTTCGGCGAATGGTTGCTCGGCGCCGTCGCCGGATCGGTACCCACCGGCGTCGCGCCGACGAAAAAGTAGACGCTCGGCGCGTGCGCGCCGATGCCAAGATGGGGAAAGTCTTCCGACGCGGTCCAGCGCGGCGCGTCGATCACGTGATCGTTGCCGAGCGCTTTCTCCAGGCTCGCGCGCACGCGCGCCGTCAGCGCCGGATCGTTGCTGTTGACCGGATTGCTTTCGCCGAGCGGAATCTGGGTCTCGACCGTCGCGCCATTCGCCGCGGCCACGTGCTCGGCGAAGTTCTTCAGGCTCGCCAGTGCCTGCTTGCGCATGTCCTCGTCGAACGCGCGCACGGTGCCCTGCAACTCCGCGCTGTCCGGCACGATGTTGAAACGCTGGCCACCGTTGAAGATGCCGAACGTGACCACGGCCGGGTTCCTGTTGATGTCCAGCTGGCGGCTGACGATGACCTGCGCCGACGTGACGATCTGCGCGGCGGTCACGATCGGATCGATGCCCTGCCACGGCGTCGCGCCGTGGCTCTGGCGCCCGTGGACGACGATGCGGAACGTGTCCGAACTGGCCATCTCGCCGCCGGGCATCACGGCGACGGTTCCTACGGCGAGCGCGCTGCGCACATGCATGCCGAAGATTGCGTCGGGCTTGAAATCCTTGAACACGCCGTCGCGCACCATCAGCGGCGCTCCGCCTTCTTCGCCAGCCGGCGGCCCTTCCTCGGCCGGCTGGAAGATCAGCATGACCTCGCCGGGAAGTTCGGCACGCATCTTCGCCAGGATCGCGGCAAGCCCGAGCGTCATCGCCGTGTGTGCATCGTGGCCGCAGGCATGCATGACGCCGACCTGCTTGCCGAGGTAATCACCCTTGACCTTCGAGGCGAACGGCAGATCGACCTGCTCGGTGACGGGCAGTGCGTCGATGTCGGCGCGGATCGCCAGTTTCGGCCCGGGCTTGCCACCCTTGAGGATGCCGGTGACGCCGTTGTGCGCGATGCCGGTGCGCACCTCGTATCCAAGCTTCTTCAGCTCATCGGCGATCAGTTTGGCCGTGCGCACCTCGCGGTTGCTCAGCTCCGGATGCTCATGCAGATCGCGCCGCCATGCGGTGATCTGCTGCAACTCGGGTTGGGTGAGTTGCTGCACGGATTCCGCTGCAGAGGCGCTCACTGCGGCAAGGGCGAGCAGCAGTGAGGCTGCGACTGGGTTATTGCGCATGTGCTGCTCCGTGGCTGAAGGCCACCCATTCAAACGGAAGACTGCGTTTCGCACAAGTCGCCGCGATCAGCCGGCGATGCCGCCGGTTCGATGATGCCGTTCGCCCTGAGCCCGTCGACTTCGCTCAGGACAGGCTGCGCGCCGAAGGCGCGAAGCCGAAGGGTCATGGCGGGAACGGCGCTTCGACTTCGCAAGCTGCGCTTGCTACGCTCAGCGCGAACGGTTTTGCTGGGCCGAGCCTGAGCAAGGCTGCGTCCTGGCCAGCATCGTTCCGTCGACGACAAGGCGGTGGGCCAAGGCCCACCCTACGAGCCTGCCGGTTTCCGCTTGCCGGCGCTCAGTAGCGCGGCACGCCCGGATCGATTTCGCGCGACCACGCGTCGATGCCTCCGGCGACATTGTATACTTTTGCGAAGCCCAGGCCGCGGAAGTGCTCGGCCGCTTGCGCGCTGCGGTTGCCGGTGTGGCACAGAAAAGCCAGCTGCGTATCTTTCGGCAGGCTCGTCAGCGCATCGATGCCGTCGTCGAGCGTGCGGAATGGCGCCTCCAGCGACGCAACGGCGCGCTCGTCGCCCGGCCGGACATCGACCAGCGTAATGTCGCCGGCGTCCAGGCGCGTCTTGAGTTCGCGCACCGACAGCGCCTTCACAGCCGCTGGCGCATTCGGATTGTCGATCGTCAACCCGGATCCCTGCACGGTGTCGGCCCAGTCGATGCGCACGTTGCGCGCGCGCTGCGCCGTCGCCAGGTCCATGTAGATCGCAATGCCGTTGGCTTCGCTGCGAATCGACCCGAGTTCGGCTTCGGCGAGGTGGAACTGCGCCTGGTAGCGCGCGTCGATCGACAGGTGCAATGCCAGGCCGGCTTCCGCGTCCGCCATGGCGTTGCGGATTTCCGCCGCGGCCTTGTCCGTGATCGTGATCGGAGGCGGCGTGCGATCGGGCTTCGGCAAACCGAACAGTTGCTGCAATTCGCCGCTCGTATACATCGACTGGATGATGTCCGAGCCGCCGACCAGTTCGCCGCCGACATACAGCTGCGGAATCGTCGGCCAGTTGCCGTAGGCCTTGATGCCTTCGCGGATTTCCGGATCTTCGAGCACGTCGACCGTGGCGTAGTCCGGCAGCAATTCGTTCAGCACCCCGCTCGCGGCGGCGGAGAAGCCGCAGCGCGGCGCGCCGGGATTGCCCTTCATGAACAGGACGACACGGTTGCTTTGCAGCAGCGTTTCGATGCGCGTACGAACTTCGGGGGCGACAGCCATGGCAGGGACCTTGATCGGAATGACGCGATTGTACCGCCGCAGACATGGAGGCGCGTCATGCGGGTGACAAGTGCGGCCGGCAGCAGCCTGGTTTGCGTCAGAAGGGCTGTCGCTGGCGGCGGCCTTGCTAGGTCGGTTGCTGCGCTCGCGCTGGCCTAGCGTTCAGTTATTCCGGGGAAACAAAACGTGGCCGAGCGCGATCCTACGGGGCCGACAGGGCAGCCCGCACCTGCGGCTCGATCGTTTCGACCCAGCGCCGGTACATCGCCGCGGACGGGTGCAGGCCGTCGCCGACCAGCATGTCGACATGATCGCCGCCATCGCGCGATGCCGGCAGCCACATCGGCATGGCGCACCCGGAGCGACGCGGCAATTTCTGCATTCGCCGCATTGTATAAATCGAGCTCGCGGGCGATCTGGCGCGTGTCGCGGCCGCTGTGCTGGCCGAACCGGGTCACGCCCCAGTCCGGAATCGAAACCACGACGACGCGTTGCGGCCGATTGCCGGCGAGCGCGATCGCGCGTTGCAGCAGCGCGCGAAACTGCGTGCGGTAGTTTTCGAGATCGCGGCCCCGATACTGGTTGTTGACGCCGATCAGCAAAGTGACGAGATCGTAAGGCGGATGGAACAAATGCTTGTCCATCGCTGCCGACAGTTCGTCGGTGGTCCAGCCGGTGCGGGCGACGATTTCCGGCGCGGCGATCGCGCTGCCGGACTTGCGCAGCGCCGCGGCGAGCTGGTCAGGCCAGCGGTCTTCAGGCTCGACGCCTTCCCCGATCGTGTACGAATCGCCCAGCGCGAGGAAGCGCAAATCGGCCGCATGGGCCGGGCCGACACCGATGCCGAGGGTCATTGCGAGCAGGCAATGGCCAAACGACACTCTCCAGCCCTCGCAGCCCGCATCAAGCCACCTGTCGCGCCGGCACTCCGGCCGCCGCGCTGCGCGCGAGCACGCGCTCGATTCGGCCGAAGACATCGCGCAACTGGTCGGCGAGCGGCAGCAGCGTGATGCGGAAATGGGCGCGCGAGCTGTCATTGAATCCGGAACCCGGGACCACAAGCACGTTTTCGTGCTCGAGCAGATCCAGCGCGAACGCATCGTCGTCGAACGCCGGGAGCGCCGCGCGCCTGATCGACGGAAACGCGTACAGCGCGCCTTGCGGTGCGACGACATCGAGGTACTTGCTCTGCGCACAGGCTTCGATGACCGCGCGGCGTGTCTCGTGCAGGCGGCCGCCCGGCGCGGTCAGCGGCGAGATCGTATCCGCGCCCTGGATCGACGGCGCAATCGCCCACTGGCCGGGGACGTTCGCGCACAAGCGCAGCGAAGCGAGCAGATCGAGTCCATGCTCGATCTCACTCAATGCCGACGGTGCGCCGGTGAGCGACAGCCAGCCGACGCGATAGCCGCAGGCGCGCTGCACCTTGGACAACCCATCGAATGTCAGGCACGGAACGTCGCCGGCGAGTCGCGCCAGCGGCACGAACGGCGCGCCGTCGTACAGGATCTCGTCGTAGATTTCGTCGCTGAGCAGAACCAGGCGATGGCGCTCGGCCACGCGCACGATCGCCTCGAGCAGTTCGCGCGGGTAGACCGCGCCGGTCGGATTGTTCGGATTGATCAGCGCGATCGCGCGCGTGCGCGGCGTGATCAGTGCTTCGATTTCGCCCGCGTCGGGCAGGTGCTGGCGTTCGGCCGGACACGGGTAGTAAACCGGCTTGCCGCCGTTCAGCGTGGCGGCCGCGCTCCACAGCGGATAGTCCGGACTCGGCAACAACACCTCGTCGCCCGGATCGAGCAGCGCGCGAAGGGCCAGGTCGATCAGCTCGCTGACGCCGTTGCCGATGAAGACGCGATCCGGATGCGCGGCGCTCACGCCGTGGCCGTGCAATTGCTCGACGATCGCCAGCCGGGCCGAGAGAATGCCTTTCTGATGGCAGTAGGCCTCGCTGCGGGCGAGGTTGGCCAGGATCGCCTCGCGCACATGCCCGGAAACGCTGAAGCCGAACAGCCCGGGATTGCCGATGTTCAGTTTGACGATCTCCCGCCCCTGCGCCTCGAACTCGGCGGCACGCCGGGCGAGGTCGCCGCGGATTTCGTAGCGGACTTCGGCAATCCGCGCGCTGGCGCGCACGGGTGGAATGGGGCGATTGCTCGGCATCGGGTCAGGCCGTGTAGCGATGTTGTAATGCAGCATGCTAGCGGAATAGCGCGCAAATACAAGGGCTGAGGGCCGAGGGCTGAGGGCGAAAAGCGGGCAGGAAAGTGACGTACTTGTGGCTTTTCGGCCCTCAGCCCTCAGCCCTCAGCCCTAACTTCCCGTAAAATGCGCCGATGCAGTTGACCGAAGAGATGCGTTTGCTGAGCACGATCGGCTGGCGCGGGAATGCGCCGCCGATGCCGGAAGGCACGGTCGGACTGCGCCTGCTGCGCGTCGTCGCCCAGCATCGCAACGGCTACCGCGTGCACGACGGCGCGACCGAGTTCCCGGCCCAGCCGGCGCCGCGTTTCCTGCGCCGCGGCGGCGACCCTGTCGAACGGCCCGCGGTCGGCGATTTCGTGCTGGTCGAGCCGACCTCGCCGCTGCTGATCCGCGACGTGCTGCCGCGCCGCAGCGAACTGAGCCGCGCGGCCGCGGGCGAACGCTACCAGCGCCAGGTCATCGCGACGAACATCGACTGGGTCATCGTGCTGATGGGGCTGGATGGCGATTTCAATCCGCGCCGCATCGAACGCTACCTGGCGCTGATCCAGGGCAGCGGCGCGCAGCCGGTGATCGTGCTGACCAAACGCGACAAAGTGGACGATGAGACATTTGCCGCCGCGGCCGCAGCGTGCGCGAGTTGCTGCCGGCGCAGGTCGAATTGCATGGCATCAACGCCAAGGACAGCACCAGCATCGCGCCGCTGCTCGCACACCTGCAGCACGGCGACACGGCCGTGCTGGTCGGCTCTTCCGGCGCCGGCAAATCGACGCTGACGAACACGCTGCTCGGCGTGCAGCGCCAGGCGACCAACACGGTGCGCGACAACGACTCGCGCGGCCGCCACACGACGACGCATCGCGCGCTGATCGCGCTGCCGAGCGGCGGCTGCCTGATCGACACGCCGGGCATGCGCGAGCTCAAGCTCACGGGCGACGAAGAACTCGGCCAGGCCGGCTTCGCCGATATCGAAACGCTCGCGCTGCAGTGCCGCTTCGGCGATTGCGCGCACGGCAACGAGCCGGTTGCGCGGTGCGCGCGGCGCTCGACAGCGGCGCGCTCGACGCGGCGCGCTGGGCAAACTTCCTGAAGATGCGCGACGAGTTGTCCGCGACCAACGATACGCTCGAAGCGCAGCTCAAGCGCAAGGGCCAGGCGCGCGTCGCGAACAAGGCGTTGAACAAGCGCCTGATGGAGAAATACCGTGTGCGTTGATCCGCAGGCGAAGGCATCCGCCCGCGACGGTTTTGCGCGTTGCTGCACATGCCTGCAGAGTCCAATCCTCGTCAATGAATTCTTCCAATTTCCTCGCGCATGCAGGCGGCCTGGCCGGCCTGTCGCCGGTTGCGGCCAAGGCCGTCGTCGCCGCGGAGGCTGCATTGCGCACCCGCCGGCTCGACGAGGCCCAGCGCCAGCTGACGGCGGCTGCCGCGCTCGCGCCGTCGCATCCGGAAGTCCTGCATCTGCAAGCCAACCTCGATGCGCTGCAGGGACACTATGTCGAAGCGGTCACGGCGCTGCAGCAGGCGATGGTGCAGCGGCCGAACGATCCGCTGATCTTCAATTCCCTCGGCAGGTATTGCGCCGGACCGGCCAGCTCGAGGACGCGACCCAGGCGTTCCGGCATGCGCTGAAGCTCGACTCGAGACTGCCGGGGACATGGTTCAACCTCGCGCTCGTTCATGCCGCGCTGTCGCGAATTCGATCAGGCATTGCCGCCTTGCGCACCGTCCTTGCAGCTGGCGCCGGACCATCACAATGCGCGCGACGTTGCTCGCCGACATGCTCAAGGAAGAAGGCAGCGCCGAAGATGCGCAGGCCCTGTATCGCGAAGTCCTGGCGCAACAACCGCTGTCCGGCATGGCCTGGCTGGGTCTGTCCAACGTCAAGGCGATTCCGTTGCAGCCCGACGATGCGCGCAAGATCGAAGCGGCCCTGGCCGATTTCCGGACCGCGAGCACGATCGCATCGCGATGCGTTTTGCGCTGGCCAAGGCGTATGAAGACCAGCAGCGTTTCGCCGACGCGTTTGCCTCGCTGCAGAAGGCCAATGCCGGCCTGCGCCAGCGCAAGCCGCCATACAGCCGCCAGGCGATGTCCGCGCAGGTCGACACGGCGATGGCCGCATTCGCGGCGCCGCCGGCCGCCGATGCGGATTTCGGCAACGAGGTGATTTTCGTCGTCAGCCTGCCGCGCTCCGGTTCGACGCTGACCGAACAGATTCTGGCTTCGCATCCGCAGGTCGAAGGCGCGGGCGAGTTGAAGGATCTGTGCAACGTCATGGCCGAGGAAAGCCAGCGCCGCCGTCAGCCGCTGCCCGATGGGCGCGCGCAGGCCGACGCCGGCGACTGGCGCCGGCTTGGCTAACGTTATCTCGAGCGCACCGCGCGCTGGCGCGTGCGCAAGCCGCGTTTTACCAACAAGCTGCCGGGCAACTGGCTGGCTCGGCGCAGTCCATGGCGATGCTGCCCGGCGCGCGCGTCATCGCCTGCCGGCGCGATCCGCTCGAGACCGCTTCGCCTGCTTCTGCCAGATGCTTGCGGGCGCAACGCAGCAATTCAGTTACGATTTTGCCTGATCGGCGCGTTCTGCGCGACTTCGAGCGCGCGATGCGCCATTGGCATGCGCTCTACCCGCAGCGCATCCGTGTTCAGGTTTACGAAGACGTTCTTGGCCGACCTCGATCAGCAAGCGCGCGGGCTGCTCGACTTCTGCGGCCTGCCGTTCGATCCGGCCTGCCTGCGGTTCCACGAAACGCAGCGCAACATCCGCACGATCAGCTCGGGCCAGGTGCGCGAGCCGTTGCGCCAGGATACGGCGCGCGCCGCGAAATACGGCGCCTTGCTCGATCCGTTGCGCGCGGCGCTCGGGTTGGCGGCATACTCCACGCATGGATGAGATCGAGAACTCCGGCACGGCAGTTCCCCGGCCGGCCCGGCGGCGATAGAGTCAGACAGTGAGCGACAGCGACAGCCTGCAGCGTTTTGCCGAACTCGATCGCCGGGTGGTCGCGGCGGTCAGGGGTATCAAGCTGCTCGCGTCGGTAAGCTGGCCTGCCAGCGTGCAGGCGCAATTCCTCGAAGGCTGGAACGCCGGCCGTCCACAACTGCCCAATGTGGAATATGCGAAGTTCGACTATTCGCAGGCGCGCGCGGAACTCGAAGCGGTTTCCGACGCCGCCGATGCGGGCCATCCGGTCGGCGATTTCCTGCGCCGCACCGCGGAGTCCTGGCGCATCGCGACCGAACTGCTCGAAGCGGCCGGCACGCCGGCGATCACGCAGCACTCGATTCGGCTGTTCGGCCGTCCGGGCGACCGCCTGCCCGGTGGTTCGGTCAGCAACCTCGACGCCGCCAAGCACTTCATCGATCTGGCCGACGAACTCGACCGCGAGCTCGTCACCAGCCGGGCCGACTACTGCATACCGGTCGAAACCCTGCGCGACGAACTGCAGGAATCGATCGACGCATTCTTTACCCACCACCAGGTCAGGGTCGAGATCGACCCGACCTTGATTGCCAAGGCAGCGGCCGGACCGACGCGCATCCGCCTGCGCTCGTCGACCTGCTTCTCCGAATACGACAAGAACCAGTTGCTCGAACACGAAGCGTTCGTGCATTCGCTGACCGCCCTGAACGGGCGCGAGCAACCCCACCTGAAATCGCTGGCGCTGAACTCGCCGCGCAACACCGCGACGCAGGAAGGCCTGGCCACGTTCGCCGAGCTGATGTCCGGCTCGATCGACATCGAACGCATGAAGCGCATCAGCCTGCGCATCGTCGGGATCCACAAGGCGCTGCACGGCGCGGATTTCATCGACGTGTTCCGCTTCTTCCATTCTGCCGGCCAGACCGACGCCGACAGTTTCACCTCGGCGATGCGCGTATTCCGCGGCGCGCCGTTGACCGGCGGCTCGGCATTCACCAAGGACACGGTCTACCTGCACGGCTTGTTGTCGGTGCACACGTTCTTCCGCTGGGCGCTGAAAAACCAGAAGCTGAAACTGTGCCGCAGCCTGTTCGCCGGCAAGATGGCGCTGCACGACGTGCTGTCGCTGGAACCGTATTTCGATTCCGGTTACATCGCCGCCCCGCTGTACCTGCCGCCGTGGGTGCAGCAGGCCAACGGCATGGCCGGCGCACTGGCATTTTCGCTGTTTGCGAACAAGATACGGCTCGATCATGTCGAGGCTGAGGACCTGGTCCTGGGGTTTTGAGGCGCCTCGGGCCGCTGGCGACGCTGTGCTAAAGTCGATCATGCCGCGACGGCGACTGAAGGGCGATTTCAGCGCATAGTGCCGCCTGTGTTGAGCCTTCACATTTGACCTTGACGCACGAATCGACCATGTCCGACAGTCACGATTTCAATCAAGCCGCGCTCGACTATCACCGCTGCGCGCCGGCCGGCAAGATCAAGGTCACGCCGACCAAGGCCCTGGTCACGCAACGTGACCTGTCGCTGGCCTATTCGCCCGGCGTCGCCGCTGCCTGCGACGCGATCGTCGCCGATCCGGGCACGGTTTCCGAACTGACCGCGCGCGGCAACCTCGTCGCCGTGATCACGAACGGCACCGCCGTGCTGGGCCTGGGGTCGATCGGGCCGCTCGCGGCCAAACCGGTCATGGAAGGCAAGGGCGTTCTGTTCCAGAAGTTCGCCGGCATCGACGTGTTCGACATCGAGATCGACGAGCGCGATCCGGACAAGCTCGTCGACATCATCGCCTCGCTCGAGCCGACATTCGGCGGCATCAACCTCGAGGACATCAAGGCGCCGGAGTGCTTCGAGGTCGAAAGAAAATTGCGCCAAAGGGTAAAAATCCCAGTCTTCCACGACGACCAGCACGGCACATCGATCATCGTCGGCGCGGCCGTGCTCAACGCGCTCGCCGTCGTCGGCAAGGACATCGGCAAGGTCAAGCTCGTTTCGACCGGCGCCGGCGCGGCCGGCATCGCCTGCCTCGACATGCTCGTCAGTCTCGGCGTCGATCGGCAGAACATCTGGGTCGTCGATCGTTGCGGCGTGATCTACCACGGCCGCCCCGAGGACATGGACGACGCGAAAGCGCGCTACGCGCGCGACACCAGCGCGCGCAATCTCGCCGACCTCGTCGAGGGCGCCGACATATTCCTCGGCCTCTCGGCCGGCGGCGTGCTGACCCAGGACATGGTCAGGCGCATGGCGCCGCAACCGGTGATCCTGGCGCTGGCCAATCCGACGCCGGAAATCGATCCGGCGCTGGCCAAGGCCGTGCGCCCCGACGCGATCATCGCCACCGGCCGCTCGGATTACCCGAACCAGGTCAACAACGCGTTGTGCTTCCCGTACATCTTCCGCGGCGCGCTCGATGTCGGCGCGACGACGATCAACGAAGCGATGAAGGTTGCCTGCGTGCATGCGATCGCGGCTCTGGCGCGGCGCGAAATGTCCGATGTCGCGGCGCGCGCCTATGGCGACCAGCAGCTGACGTTCGGCACCGAGTACCTGATTCCGCAGCCGTTCGACCCGCGCCTGCTGGTTTCGCTCGCGCCGGCCGTGGCCCAGGCGGCCATGGATTCCGGTGTCGCGACGCGCCCGATCACGAACATGCCGGCCTACGTCGACCGCCTGAACACGTTCGTGTTCCGCACCGGACTGTTGATGAAGCCCGTGTTCGACCGCGCCAAGTCCGATCCGAAACGCGTCGTCTACGCCGAGGGCGAGGAAGACACGATCCTGCGGGCCGCGCAGCACCTGGTCGACGAAGGCCTGGTGAAACCGATCCTGATCGGCAGGCCGGCCGTCATCGAACGGCGCATCGAGCGCCTGAGCCTGCGCATCCGCCCCGGTGTGCACTTCGAGTTGTGCAACGTCGACGACGATCCGCGCTACAACGAGTACTGGAACCTGTTCCTGCAACTCGGTCAGCGCAGCGGCATTACGCCGGCGCTGGCCAAGTCGCTGGTGCGTTCGCGGCCGACATTGATCGCCGCGCTGATGGTTCAACGCGGTGAGGCCGACGCGATGATCTGCGGCATTGTCGGGCGCTTTCAGCGCCAGCTCAAGCACATCCTCGAGGTGCTGCCGCTCGATCCCGGCGTGAGTGCGCCCGCGGCGATGACCGCGGTGCAGAACGACCGCGGAATCTGGTTCTTCGTCGACACGCACGTGCAATACGATCCGACTGCCGAGCAGATCGCCGAGGCGACCATGCAGGCGGTGTTTCGCCTGAAACTGTTCGGCATCACGCCGAAGGTCGCGTTGCTGTCGCATTCGAATTTCGGCAGCCACGACAACCCGAGCGCGTGCAAGATGCAGCGCGTGCTCGCTCTCGTACGCGAACAGGCGCCGACGCTCGAGATCGATGGCGAGATGCAGGCCGACACGGCGCTGAACGAGGAAATCCGCGAGAACATCTTCCCGAATTCGCTGCTGAGCGGGCGCGCCAACCTGTTCGTTTTCCCGAATCTCGACGCCGCGAACATCGCCTACAACATCGTGCGCCAGATGACCGACGGCGTCGCGATCGGCCCGATCCTCATGGGCGTGTCCAAGCCGGCGCATGTGCTGACGCCGGCCTCGACCGTGCGCCGCGTGGTCAACACCAGCGCGATCGCCTGCGTCGAGGCGCAGATTCGCGCTCCGCGGGAACCCGAAATCGCCTGAGGGATCGCTTAGCTCGGCGACGCGCCGTTCCGGACGGTCACGTTGTTCAGTGACAACGAACCGGATACGACCTCGAAGGCGCGGTCGCCAGTCGTGGTCCCGTTGGCGTCGATCGTCGCGCCGTTACCGAAGATGGTCACGTCATCGGTCACGTCGAGGTCGCCCAACTCGCCGCTCTGATCGTAGCCGACGCGGGTGAAACCGTAGGTCGTATTGCTGAGTTCGATTGTGTCCACGCCGGGATGGGCGTTGGCCTGCATGACAGCGGCGCGCAGCTTGCAGACCGGATTCGGCGGCGCCGTCGCGCAGGCGCTGTCGCTGGGATCGGCGTCCGGCAGGTCGAGGGTGCTGTTGACGACATAGGCGCGCGCCGTGGTCGCGGCACAAGCCAGCGACACGAGGGCCACACAAATCTTCGGTAGTGCGCGCATCGCGTTCTCCTGGATTGCAATCTCCGCGTTCCGACGCGCACGCGCGTTGTCGCCCGCGGTCTGCTTAGGTCAATGCTACCGACCAACGCCGGAAACGGGGATTCTGCGACAACCGCGCACGCCGCGAACGGCAAGGGTGACCGCAGCATCCCCCGCCGGGCGCCGCTCAGGTAGACTTGACGGACCCGAAAAGACAGACGGAACGCCCGGTCGAGCAACCGGGCGACGCTCGCGGAGGGATCACATGAACATGCTCAACGACATCCTGAACCAGGACCTGGATCCCGTCGAGACGCGCGAGTGGACTGAAGCGCTCGGCGCGGTCATCGCCGCCGACGGCCCGGAGCGCGCGCATTACCTGCTCGAACGCATGGTCGATGCGACCCGGCGCGCCGGCGGGCATCTGCCGTTCACGCCGACGACCGAATACGTCAACACGATTCCGCCGAACCTCGAAGCGCGGGCGCCCGGCGACCCGAACATGGAATGGCGCATCCGCTGCCTGGTCCGCTGGAATGCGATGGCGATGGTCGTGCGCGCGAACCGCAAGCCCGGCGACCTCGGCGGACACATCGCGAGTTTTGCCTCGAGTGCGACGCTGTATGACGTCGGCTTCAATCATTTCTGGCGCGCGCCGAGCGAGAACCATCCGGGCGACCTGATCTGCCATCAGGGCCACTCGAGTCCCGGCATCTACGCGCGCTCGTTCCTGGAAGGGCGCATCGATGCCGACCAGATGGATCTGTTCCGCATGGAAGTCGCCGGCAAGGGACGCGGGCTGTCGTCGTATCCACATCCGTGGCTGATGCCGGACTACTGGCAGATCCCTACCGTCTCGATGGGCCTGGGGCCGCTGCAGGCGATCTATCAGGCGCATTTCTGGAAGTACCTCGAACACCGCGGCCTGATACCGCCGTCTGATCGTAAAGTCTGGTGCTTTATCGGCGATGGCGAGAGCGACGAGCCGGAATCGCTCGGTGCGATCTCGCTGGCCGGACGCGAAAAACTGGACAATCTGATATTTGTCGTCAATTGCAATCTGCAGCGTCTCGACGGCCCGGTGCGCGGCAACGGCAAGATCATCCAGGAACTCGAAGGCGTGTTCCGCGGTGCCGGCTGGAACGCGATCAAGATCGTCTGGGGCAGCTACTGGGATCCGCTGCTTGCGCGCGACACGAACGGCACGCTGCGCCGGCTGATGATGGAAACGGTCGACGGCGAATACCAGGCCTGCAAGGCGTTCGGCGGCGCGTACACGCGCGAGCATTTCTTCGGCAAGTATCCGGAGACGCGCGAGATGGTCGTGAATCTTTCCGACGACGACATCTGGCGCCTGAATCGCGGCGGCCATGACCCGCACAAGGTCTACGCGGCCTATCACGCGGCGGTGAACACGAAGGACATGCCGACCGTTATCCTGGCCAAGACGGTCAAGGGCTACGGCATGGGGTCGGCTGGCGAATCGCTGAATCCGACCCACCAGCAGAAGAAGCTCGACCAGGATGCCGTGCGCGCGTTCCGCGACCGCTTCCGCATTCCGATTCCGGACGACAAGGTCGACGACGTGCCTTACTACCATCCGGGCAAGGACTCGCCGGAGGTCAAATACATGCTCGAGCGCCGCGCCGCGCTCGGCGGATTCCTGCCGCAGCGCCGACGCAAGAGCGCAAGTTTTGCGACGCCGGAACTGTCGGCGCTCGAGCCGATCGTCAAGGGCAGCGGCGAGCGCGAGATCTCCACGACGATGGCGTTCGTGCGCGGCATCAACCTGCTGTTGCGTGACAAGGCGATCGGGCCGCACATCGTGCCGATCGTCGCCGACGAGGCGCGCACGTTCGGCATGGAAGGCATGTTCCGCCAGATCGGCATATACGCGCCGTTCGGGCAGAAGTACCGGCCGCAGGACGCCGACCAGTTGATGTATTACCGCGAGGACCAGAAGGGGCAGGTGCTGCAGGAAGGCATCAGCGAACCCGGCGCGATGTCGGCATGGATGGCGGCGGCGACGAGCTATTCGCTCAGCAACGTGCCGATGCTGCCGTTCTACATCTATTACTCGATGTTCGGCTTCCAGCGCATCGGCGACCTGGCCTGGGCCGCCGGCGACATGCGCGCGCGGGGCTTCCTCGTTGGCGGCACCGCGGGACGCACGACCCTGAACGGCGAAGGATTGCAGCATGAAGACGGGCACAGTCATCTTCTTGCCGGCGCGATTCCGAATTGCCGCGCCTACGATCCGACGTTCTCGTACGAAGTCGCCGTGATCCTGCAGGATGGCGTGCGCCGCATGCTGCACGAGCAGGAAGACTGCTACTACTACATCACCGTGATGAACGAAAACTACGCGCATCCGGACATGCCGAAGGGCGCCGAGGCCGACATCATCAAGGGCATGTATCTGTTCCGCGATGGCGATAACCCGCTGCCCGCCGGATCGCCGACGGCAGCGGCGAGTCCGGACAAACCCGGCAAGGGCAACGTGCCCGAGACCGACGGTGCGCCGCCGCGCGAAACGAAGGCGTCGGCGAAGGAAACGGTGAAGCCGGGCGCGGAAAAATCCGCGCCGGTGAAGAACGGCAAAGCCAGTCGCATCCCGCGCGTGCAACTGCTGGGTTCCGGCACGATCCTGCGCGAAGCGATTGCCGCGGCCGAGTTGCTCGAAAACGAGTTCGGCGTCGTCTGCGACATCTGGAGCTGCCCGAGTTTTTCCGAGCTGCGCAAGGACGGCTTCGACGCCGAGCGCTGGAACCGCCTGCATCCGGAAGACCCATCGCGTGTCGCGCACGTGACTGCCTGCCTGGCCGAGCGCCAGGGACCGGTCATCGCCGCCACCGATTACGTGCGCGAATACGCCGACCAGATCCGCGCGTTCATGCCCGAAGGAAAAAAATATACCGTGCTCGGCACCGACGGCTTCGGCCGCAGCGACAGCCGCGAAAACCTGCGCCGCTTCTTCGAAGTTGACCGCTACTACATTGCCCAGGCCGCGATTTCCGCTCTCGCCGCGGAAGGCAAGATGACGACCAAGGATGTCGCCCGCGCGATCAAGACCTGGAAGATCGACGCGGATAAGGCGAATCCGCTGGGGGTTTGATTCCGCGGCTTCGCGAAGCTGCCGTGAACGCGCCTCTCCCATTGACAGGAGAGGCCGCCGTGCACCGCGCTGCGGCTGACATCTCAAAGGATGGGTTGAGCGCAGCGCCACCCATCGATCGATCAACGTTCCGCTGATCGACTTGGTTGTCGAATGCCGAGTTCGCTCGACCCAGCCCGCGCTCGTTGACCGCTGGCGATTTTCTTCGGGCGGCGCAACCGGCGCGTCGAACGACTAATGCTCCTGCTTTCCCAGATCCGGCTGATCCGTCGACGCGGCATCAGTCGGTGGTTTGTCCTTGAGCGCAGTCGGATCGCCAACCGTGCCCCTGCCGATCGCCCCGGCCTTGAATTTCGGATCGTAGGAATTGTCGCTCTCGCGAAACTGGCGATCGGCGATCGAAGCGTCGATTCCTTCGCCGCCGCTCACTTCGGCGGCGGAGATTGCAGTCGCTTGGACCATCGTCACCCCAGACCCTGGAGCATCGCCTTCATCGCGCCGAAACTCTTCGCACTTCCGCAAGCGATTTTCGTTCTTGAAGGATATGCCAGGCCAATTAGGCTCGGTTGCAGCGCGGTAACGGACGCATGAGGCGTGCCGGGAGCGTTACTGGCACTGCCATACCAGCGGCCACGCCCGGTCCGCATCGAATCCTGCGACGTCGATCACGTCGTCGACGAGCGGGCCGGATTCGAAGATGGCCGCATAGGCGATCACGCCGGTAATCGCCGGCGACGTCGTCTCGCAGCTTTGGGTAAACGTGGCGAAAAAATTGGTCGGGAAAGTTTTCGACCCGGTCCCAAGTGATCGTGTCGACGTCGAAATCGCCGCTGATCTGCGCGCAGGCGCGCGCCGCCATGTCGTAGTTGAGGCCGGGATGGCCGGAGTCCTGATAGCCGGTCTTCTGCGCGGACGCGTAGTCTCCGGGCAGCAGCGGCTGCTCGGCAGGTGCGGCGAAGGAAAGTTGCCACGCGTTTGCCGAACTGTCGAAAAGGATCCCGCGGCCGTCCGGGTCCGGCACTGCCGAGGTATTGAAGGCATCGATCGCGAACGTGTAGTTGTCGCCCTGCGTAACGTATTCCGAATTGCCCAGGACATAGACGCTTCCGCTCGCGGAAAACATCGGCGCCAGCGACTCCGCGTCTAGCGGAATAGCGGAGTGATAGCGCAGTTTGCCGGTGATCGCGTGATTGAGGTCGCCGCAATATTGGTAGAAGTCGACGGCAAGCTTGTCGACGGCATGCGAACCCGAATGCTGCTGATACTCCAGAACCTTGTACCTTCCGCCGATGGGGCTGCAGGTGACGCCGTTGTAATTGAACTCCAGGCCGGGTCGATTGGCCGACGCCGAGCTCGAGCGCTGCGCGCGTTCGTAGCAGGCCGGCCCAAACGGCTGCGCCTGCGTGGATGCGAGCTTGAGAGACCAGGACCCCTGCGAAGCGCCGGCAATGTCCAGGCCGTTCGGCGTGGGCGTGAGCTCGATCTGCGCGTCCGAAAACGTTTCGTTGACGGCCGGTGCAGCGAGCCCGGGTGGATGGACCTGAACAAACCGCATGACACCGGCATCGGCGGCGTTTGCCGCCGCGCACCAGTTCATGAGCATCATCAGGCACGGAAAAAATTTGCGAAACATGACTCGCGCCGGAAATTGGTTCATCGCGCTCAGACTCACTCGGACGAGTACCCCTGCCGGTTCAATGTTAGCAATCGGTTTGTTAAAAACAGGATCACAACGTCGCCGTGCGCAGCCATGGCAGGCGAGGTCAGCCGCTGCGCCGGTGCTCGCCTCACCGTGGCCGCGACTTGCGCAACGCAGGGTTGACCCGGTCCAGGTCAGCCTGCACCTGCTCGGGGCTGCGCTCATAGACGATCTCGCGGCCGAGCGCCTTGCCGGCAAATGCCTGACGATTCGGTGTCGGCGCCAATTCGCACTTGACGCTGTGTACGCCTTCGCCGAGCACCACCTGGATGCGGTTTGCGTGCTTGCTCAGCACGACGACCTCCATGGTCTTGCCGGACTCTGTCACGCGCACGGTTATCTTTTCGATGTGCATGGAGCTGGGAACTGCCTGCGGGTCATTCCGAACGCGTCGGAGATTGGCGCAGTCTACGCCGTTGTCCCGGACAATTATGTTCTTGCGGCGCGTCCGAGCCTGAATGGCGATCGTCTGGCGTCTGTTCGATTGCGCGCCATGTTCGGTTACGCACCGCCTCATTCAGGTCCGTCCCTGTATACCAGAATCTGGTTTGAAGAGGGCCGCACAAAATGAAACGTATACTTGTTGCGTCGATGCTGGGCTGTACCGCTCTTGCGGTCGCATCTTCGGCTTTTGCCGGTCAAGGCTATCTGGTCGCGAATGTGGCGCTGCGCGCCGGACCGGATGTGGGTTATCCGAGTGTCGTCGGCTTGCCCGCCGGCACGCCGGTCGGCATCGAGGGCTGTGTCGACGGCTGGTCGTGGTGCGACGTCACGACCGGCAACGACCGCGGCTGGGTCGCGGCGAACTATCTTCAGGAAGACTATCAGGGCCAGCGCGTGCTGGTGCCGCAGTACGGCGTGCAGATCGGCATTCCGATCGTCTCGTTCGTATTCGGCAGTTACTGGGACAACTACTACAGCGACCGTTCCTGGTACCACAACCGCGACCACTGGAGTCACGTGCAGCCCCACTACTCTACCTATGGCGGGTCGCACGGGACTTCGTACGGCAGCTCGTACGGCGGCTCGCATGCGAATTCGTACGGTGCCGGCACGCACTACGTGGCGCCCAACCAGGCACACACGGCGTCGACGTACCAAACGAATGGCTACCACACGAATGGTACGAGACAGGCCGCTGTCGTGACGCAGCCCGGCTATCGAAGCGGCGGCTATCAAAGCGGGCGGACGCAGGCCACGTACCAGAACGGCAACACGACGTCCGCTTCCCAAGCGCGGCAGACAGGGAGCGTTACGCACTCGCAGTCGGTCGAGGGAAGGCACACCGGCAGCGTAACGCACACGGGTTCGAAGCCGTCGGAAGGGCACAACGCGCAGGGCTATGCCAGCCATTCGGCAGGCGAGGAAAACGCTGCGAACGCCCATCACGGTAACGGCTCCGCACAGCGCAGCAACGGGCAAACAACGACGGTGGCGGAACACAAGCAGCACAAGGACAAGCCGGAAAAGGACAACGGTGGCGGCAAGGACAAGAACCAGAACTGAAAACGCGGTTCGATGACGAATAAGAGCGGCTGCGAAATGCAGCCGCTTTTATGGCCAGGGATGGCCGGTACGCCGAAAATGCAGGAGCATTTTTCGGCGCGTGCGCAAACCACCGCCATCCCGAAGAACGAAGGGCTTTTTCCGAATCGCTGACTGGCGTATGCCGGCCGCCTGAGCACAATGCAGTCGCCGGCGAATTCGGGCCGGGACCGCCTGGATTTTTTCGAGCAGCCTCTGGCCAGTGGCCGCGCGGCGTTTGCCACGCGCTGCGGGAGTTCGCCTCGACTGGGCCGATCAGTGCAGCGGCTGCTGCTGCTTGGCCGCGACGGCGGCTTCCATCGCGTCGAGCAGTTCTCGCAGTTCCTGATCGTCGGGATCTTTTTCCAGCGCGGTGCGCACCAGTGCCAGGTAACGGTCGGCGTGGCGCATCCAGTGGAATTCGTAGATGCTGTTATGGGCTTCGCTCAACATGCTTGTCTCCTCATCGACGCGTCCGTGATGGCGTTTCCTTGCATCCATCACCGTGGCGAACAGCGTAGCCAGATCGAACGGCCGGCTCGGCTGCGCAATCATCAAGTGCCACGTGAACCAGTTCGCAGTTCGCGCTCATTGTTGTCAAAGCTGTGTGAAATCCCGGCTGAACGGCATGCGCCACGGCGCGGGAGCAGCGGGGACGACAAGAAGCGGATGGTCGGCGAGCTGGAGCGCGTCGATACTTCGCGGCACGTCATCGTCGAAGGAGTACCCGCCATGAGTTTTCGCATCCGCGGTCTGAATGCCGCACCGTTTGCCGCGCTGTTTTCGATGTCCGATCAACAACTCGCCCAATGCGCCGCCGTGCGCCGCGTCGCTGCAAGCAAGCCGGGTTTTCCGTGTCGCATCAGCCTGACCGACGCGGAAGTCGGCGACGAAGTGATTCTCGTCCATTACGAACATCACGCCGTCGCGTCGCCGTTCCGCGCAAGCCACGCGATCTACGTGCGCAGCGGCGAACAGCAATACGATGCGGTCGATAGCGTCCCGCCAATGCTGCGCTCGCGCCTGCTGTCAGTGCGCGCGTTCGATGCCGACGGCATGCTGGCCGATGCCGACGTCGCCGACGGCACCGATCTGGAAGCACTGATCGAGCGCCAGTTTGCCGAAGCGCGGACGCAATATCTGCACATCCACTTTGCCCGGCCGGGCTGTTATGCGGCACGCGTGGATCGCGCGTGAGTGGCGGACAAAGCATGTAAGGAATCGGGGCGGTCGAATGTCTAATCTGGTTACAACTCTGGGCAGGGAACCACATGCGCGTCCGATCTTCACCCGATTCCTGTTACTGGCGGGACTGCTTTTGACCATTAGCGCACTGGAGGTTGCAGCGACGGAATCTGGCGCCACGCCCGACCGGACCGAGACGCTGACGCTCGGCGGCGGCTGTTTCTGGTGCCTCGAAGCGGTGTTTACCGAATTGAAGGGCGTCAGCAAGGTCGAGTCGGGCTACGCGGGCGGCCATGTGCCGAATCCGACCTATGCGCAGGTATCGGACGGCGATACCGGCCATGCCGAAGTCGTGCAGATCACGTTCGAACCGGATGTCGTCAGCCGCGACACGATCCTGCGTGCATTCTTCACGATCCACGACCCGACCACGCTGAACCGGCAGGGCAACGACGTCGGCGAACAGTACCGTTCGGTCGCGTTCTATGCGAGCGCCGAACAGAAGGCAGCGATCGAAAGGGCGATCCAGGCCACCGCCGCGAGTCACGAATGGAACGGAACCATCGTGACCCAGGTCGTGCCGCTGACGAAGTTCTACAAGGCAGAGGACTATCACCAGGAATATTTCAAGCTGCACGGCAGCCAGCCGTACTGCCAGCTGGTTATCGCGCCGAAGGTGGCGAAATTCCGCAAGCTGTTTCACGACCAGTTGAAATAGCCGCCGCGCCTGCCTCGATGGCGCGCCGGCGCGCCGGGGCGCCGTGGCATGGCCTCTGGCCCAAAAATCATGAAACCCACAGCTTGGGACCTGCGCTAGCCGGGCCGCCGGCTGTGCCTGGGAAGGCCGCGTGTCCCGTTTTTGCAGCAATGCTTCCGGATGAGCCAGCCATATCACGCAAATGCCCGTCGCATCGGGCTTTTTTCTATGTTGCAGTGCTTTTGCATTCGCGTATGAAAACGTTTACATTCCGGCCCCGTGACAAATATTTAATATTTGTCCCAGATCCCGGAGAGGTGGTGCGTGCCGGTAACGATCAAAGACGTCGCGAGAGAGGCACGCGTATCCGTAGCGTCCGTTTCACGCGCTTTGAATGGCCACAGCAGCATGACCGAGCGTACTCGCGGTCACATCCTCGGCGTCGCGGCCCGCCTGCGCTACGTGCCGCACGCCGGCGCCCGCAGCCTGATCATGCGGCGCACGCACACGATCGGGGCGCTGCTGCCCGACCTGCACGGCGAATTCTTCTCCGAACTGATCCGCGGCATCGACCTGGCGGCGCGCGCGCGCGGCCTGCATCTGCTCGTGTCGAGTTCGCACGGCGACGTCGGCGAGGCCGCCGCCGCGCTGCGCGCGCTGCAGGGGCGCGTCGACGGCCTGCTCGTCATGTGGCCGAATGTCGATGCGAGTTTCCTGCGCGACAACCTGCCCGAAGCGTTGCCGACCGTGCTGATGAACACGTCGGTGGAAAAGGCGGCTTTTTCCACATTGAATCTCGACAACTATGGCGGCGCGCAGGCGATGACCCAGCATTTGATCGGCCGCGGCTATCGGCGGATCGCGATGGTCTGTGGCCCCGAGGGCAATTTCGACGCCAGCGAGCGGCTGCGTGGCTTTCACGATGCCATTGCCCGGAGCCAGCCGAAGGTCGAGGCTCAGGTCGTGCAGGGCGACTTCACCGAAGAATCCGGTTATCACGCCGGCAAGCAACTGCTTTCCGCCGCAAGACGGCCGCAGGCGATTTTCGCCGCCAACGACATGATGGCCGTCGGCTGCATGTACGCACTGATCGAGTCCGGCGTGCGCGTGCCCGAGGACATCGGCCTGGCCGGCTTCGACGACATCCCGATCAGCAGATACGTCAATCCACCACTGACGACGGTGCGCGTGCGCATCGCCGATCTCGGCCGCAGCGCCCTGGAACGTCTGGCCATGCGGCTGCAACACCCCGACGCCGTGCAGCCGCTCGCTGAAACGCTCGGCTGTGAAATCGTAGTCCGCGCTTCCTGCGGCGTGACCGCAACCATCCGCCCTCGCCATAACAATAAGACCCATTAGAGCGGTTCAATGAACACCTACGGGAGGACCACCATGAAAAAACAATACCGCTTGCGCAAACGGCTGCTCACATCGCTGATCTCCGCTGCTGTTGCGATGAGCGCGGCCGGCCCGACGATCGCCTGGGCGCAGACTTCCGACGCAACCCTGCGCGGCAAGGCTGCACCGAACAGCGAAGTGACGGCGAAAAACATCGCGACCGGTGCCGTGCGCCGGACCAAGGCGGCCGACGACGGCAGCTACGCGCTGGTCGGATTGCCGCCGGGTACGTACCAGGTCGATGCCGGCGCCGGGCACCGAACAGACCGTCACGCTGTCGCGTCGCGTCGACTGCGACGCTGGACCTGACCGCGGCGAAGATTGCCGCGACGACCACGGGGCACGACGCTCGAAGGCGTCACGGTCACGGCGGCGGCGCTGACCGAAGTCAAGACGTCCGAAGTCGGCTCGCACGTGTCGCTGCACCAGATCCAGACGGTCCCGCAGCATGACGCGGAACTTCCTCGAGTTCGCCGATACGGTGCCAGGCATGGTGTTCACGACCGACGCAACCGGCCATACGTCGCTCGCAGAGCGGCGCGCAGAACGCCAGTTCGGTGAACGTCTACATCGATGGCGTAGGCCAGAAGAGCTACGTCAAGGAAGGCGGCGTCGGCGGCCAGTTCTTCAGCCAGGGCAACCCGTTCCCGCAGTTGGCGATCGGCGAATACAAGGTCATCACCTCGAACTACAAGGCCGAGTACGACCAGATCTCGAGCGCGGCCGTCACGGCAGAGACCAAGTCCGGCACGAACGAATTCCATGGCGATGTGTTCGGCACCTACACGACGACAACTATCGCGATGAGACGCCGGCCGAAAAGGCGCCGGCAAGAAGATCGCCGTCGGAGCAAAAGGAATACGGCTTCGACATCGGCGGTCCGATCATTCAGGACGCAGATGCACTTCTTCCTGACCTACGAAGCCAAGAGCTTCGACAACGCCGGTCGCCATCGTGCCGGGGGTCAGCGGCGTCGCGGATTTGCTGCCGGCCAGCGCGCAGTCGCGATTTCGGCCCGGCCAACAATCCGTTCACCGAGGACCTGTACTTCGGCAAGATCGACTGGGAGCTCTCCGATCGCGACCGCATCGAACTGAGCGGCAAGTACCGCGACGAGAACACGATCGACAATGTCGGCGGCGTCAACGGCGGCATCCGCCGGCATGCAGAACGAAGAACACCGACAAGCGCTATGACCTGCGTTGGCAGCACAGCGCCGACAGCTGGTTCAACGAGTTGCTGCTCACCTACGAGAACGCGTTCTACGTGCCGGAGCAGATTACGAGCGGCGTCGGCTCGGCCTATACCTTCGGGCCGACAGCAACGACGGATCGATCGTCCAGGTCGGAGCTCGCCGATCCCGCGCGCGACGCAGAACAAGGGTCAGAAAGGGCCGGGCATCCAGGACAACCTGACGTTCAACAATCTGAACTGGTTCGGCGACCACACGGTCAAGATGGGCGTCAAGTACAAGGACGTGAAGCTGACGGCCCAGGACGCGGGCGACGCCACCGCGCAGGCGTTCTACAACGTGTGTCCGCTAACAGCACTGACCCTTCCTGCCCACCCGGAACCGGCGCGACGCCCGTACAAGGCAGTGTTCGGCGTGCAGTCGGCCGGGCTTCAGTCCGGTCGTCGACGTCGACAGGACAAGCCAGTTTGGTGCCTACATCCAGGACGACTGGGCGGTCAACGACAAGCTGACGCTGAATCTCGGCGTGCGCTGGGACTACGAAGAAACCCATCGTATCTGAACTAGGTCACGCCGGCCAATGTGGTTGCGGCGTTCAACACGCAGGATCCGCACGGCCCGCCCGGGCAAACCTATGCGCAAACGCTCGCGCTCGGCGGAGTCAACATCAACGACTACATCAGCAACGGCCACAACCGCAGCGCGTACAAGGACGAATGGCAGCCGCGGCTGGGCTTCTCGTACGACCTCAACGGCGACGAGCAGCACGTGATCTTCGGCGGCGCCGGCCGTGCCTACGATCGCGACCTGTACGATTACCTGCAGGTCGAGCAGACCAAGTTCGCGCTCGCCCCGGACGACGTATTTCTTCAGCGCGGCGACGCAGCCGTGCAACGGGCAACGCCGTGCATCGCCTGGGATCCGAGCTATCTCTCGGCCTCGCGAACCTGCAGTCGCTTGTCGACGGCACGCAACGCCGGCAAGGAATCGACGCGATCAACAACAACCTCAAGGTGCCGTACTCCGATCAGTTCAGCATCGGCATGCGCAACAAGCTCGGCGACTGGAACACCAGTGCGGCTGTGGCGCGCATCAACAGCAAGGATGGTTTCGTCTTCACGCTGGGCAACCGTTATCCGAACGGCGCGTTCTGGATGAACGGCGGTCAGCCGTGGGGCAACGGCGTCCCGGGGTTCGGAACGCTGATCATCGGCAACAACGGTATCGAGACGCGCACGACGCAGTTGCTGCTGTCGGCCGAGAAGCCTTACACGAGAGAATCGGCTGGAGTACGTCGGTCGCGTACACGTATACCGATGCCACACAAAATCGGGACATCGGGCAGCATACTCGTTCGATCAGGAGACGATCCACCAGTATCCGTTCATCACGTCCAACGCCGCTGCGAAGCATCGCCTGGTCGCCACCGGGACGTATCGACGGGCCGTGGGGATTTCACGTTCGCCGGCAAGCTGACGCTGGCGACGCCGATTCCCAACAACGGATTCATCTTCTACAACTACCCGGCGGCGGCGCCAAACGGGGCCAACAACCTGCCCGCGGCGGGCGTGCCTAGCGGCGGCAAGTCGTTCCTCTTCGGCGGCCCGATCTTCGGCTACCGCTCGATCGACCTGCAGGCGACCAAGAATTTCGATCTCACGCACGGCACGAGCTTCTATCTGCGCTTCGACGTGCTCAATGTGTTCAACTACAAGAACCTCGTCGACGTCACTACGGCGTACCCGACCTATTTCCCGATCTCGCTATAGCCCCAACGGCAATATTAGCGGGTTCCCGCGGACCTTCAAGATGTCGATGGGATTCAAGTGGTAGGAACGAAACGCGGTCCGTCTGATTCGCGCAGCTGCAGCGCTTCAAGGACAAAGCCCGCATTGCGGGCTTTGTTTTGGCCGCGGTAATGTGCGCGTCTGCCCGTCTGCCAATCGTCCGAGCCTGCCAATGACCGAACGTTCCCTGCGCAACATCGTCATCGTCGGCGGCGGCACCGCCGGTTGGATGGCCGCGGCCGCGTGCGCCAAGATTCTCGGCGCCCGCTATTCGATCCGGTTGATCGAGTCGGAGGAGATCGGCACGGTCGGCGTCGGCGAAGCGACCGTGCCGCACCTGAAGCTGTTCAACCAAGTGCTCGAGATCGACGAGATCGATTTTGTCAAGAAGGCCCAGGGTACGTTCAAGCTCGGCATCGAGTTCGTCGATTGGGCGCGGATCGGCGACCGCTACATCCACGGTTTCGGCACGATCGGCCATGACTACAGCCTGCTGCCGTTCCACCAGTACTGGATCAAGGCCTTCAAGATCGGCAAGGCCGTGGACATCGGCGAGTACTCGTTGTGTACCGCGGCGGCCCCACGCGGCAAGTTCATGGCTTCGGCGACCGACGTGCCGTCGACGTCGCCGCTGGCGAACATCGCCTATGCCTACCATTTCGATGCCGGGCGCTACGCGGCGTACCTGCGCCAGTATGCCGAGCAGCGCGGTGTGCGCCGCACGGAAGGCAAGGTCACCCAGGTTGTGCAGCGGCCGCTGGACGGGTTCATCGAGGCGATCGTGCTCGCAAGCGGCGAACGCATCACGGGCGATCTGTTCATCGACTGCTCGGGTTTTCGCGGCCTGCTGATCGAACAGACCCTCCATGCCGGCTACGAGGATTGGTCGCATTGGTTGCCGTGCGATCGCGCGCTGGCCGTTCCGTGCGAGAACATCGGACCGCCGACTCCGTTCGTGCGCTGCACCGCGCGCCGCGCCGGATGGCAATGGCGCATCCCGCTGCAACACCGCACCGGCAACGGCTACGTGTATTCGAGCAAGCACATTAGCGACGACGAAGCCGCAGCGACGCTGCTCAAGAACCTCGATGGCCGTGCGCTCGCCGAACCGCGCATGCTGAAATTCACGCCGGGGCAACGCAGGAAGCCCTGGGACAAGAACGTCGTTTCAGTCGGCCTCGCCAGCGGCTTCCTCGAGCCGCTTGAGTCGACGAGCATTTACCTGATTCAGTCGGCAATAGCGAGGATCATGAGCCTGTTCCCGCACGGCGACTTCAGTCCGACGCTGATCGATCGCTACAATGCCCAAGCCGCGTTCGAGATAGAGCGCATCCGCGACTTCATTATCCTGCACTATTGCGCCACGGAACGCTCCGACTCGACGTTCTGGGACCATGTACGCACGATGCCGCTTCCGGCGGAACTGGAAGCCAACATCCGCTTGTTCCGCGACAGCGGCCGTTTCTATCGCAACGCCGAGGAGATGTTTGCGGTCACGAGTTGGGTGCAGGTCATGATCGGCCAGCGGATCATGCCGCAAGCTTATCACCCGGCCGTCGACCTCATTCCCGACAGCGAACTCGACGAACTGGTCGGCGGCGTCCGTCGCGTGATCACGGCCTGCGTGGAGGCGATGCCCCGCCACGAGCAGTTCATCGCGCGCTACTGCGCTGCGGACAAGCCGTGACTCCGAGCCGACGCGACCCTTCGGCGGCGAAGACGACGGCAGGCGCGATTGCAATTTGTTCTATTTCCGTGAACTTCGGAGCGCGAATGTGTTCGCAGTAAGGCGCGGCAATTCGATGGTGCGTCGAGGCGGCCGCGCGTGCGCGTGCCGGCCCCGCGGCTGGTGAGCGCGACGAAGAGTCCTCGATCGAGAGTAGTAATGTTTCTCTGGAAATCCCGCGCCGCATGGCGTGCCAATGTAGCGGTCGCGGCGCTCGCGCTCGGCGCGATTCTGTTCGGTGTTCACGGCTGCAACCGCCAGCAACCGCCGCCGCCACCCGCGCCGCCGCCCGCGGTCATCACGCCGTCGCTGCGTCCGCAACTGACGCCGCTGTTCGACGACTTGGAAAAGCGCACGTTCGAATACTTCTGGGCGACGGCCAACCCGCGCAATGGGCTGATACCGGATCGCTATCCGTTCACCGAACCGTTCTCGAGCATCGCCGCAATCGGCTTCGGCCTCACCGCCTACGGCATCGGCGTCGAACGCGGCTACGTGACGCGCGAAAGGGCCGTCGAACGCGTGCTGATGACGCTGCGCTTCCTCGAGAGTGCGCCGCAGGGCGGCCGCGCCGATGGCATGAGCGGTTACCACGGATTCTTCT
This sequence comes from uncultured Gammaproteobacteria bacterium, assembly GCA_963766595.1. Taxonomy (GTDB): domain Bacteria; phylum Pseudomonadota; class Gammaproteobacteria; order Xanthomonadales; family Rhodanobacteraceae; genus Rudaea. The sequence goes on along the minus strand of CAVYAZ010000016.1, from coordinate 126,812 downwards.
ATCACTTCCTCGACCTTGGCACCGGCGCGCGCTACGGCAACTGGGTCGAGTTGTCGTCGGTCGACACAGCGCTGCTGCTCGGCGGCGTATTGTTCTGCCAGTCCTACTTCGACCAGGACAATGCCGGAGAAGTGGAAATCCGCCGCCTCGCCGACACGATCTACAGGCGGGTCGAGTGGCCGTGGATGCAGCCGCGATCGCCGCTGATCTCGATGGGCTGGATGCCGAACGAGGGTTACCTGAAGTATGACTGGCAGGGTTACAACGAAGGCATGCTGATTTACATCCTCGCGCTCGGTTCGCCGACGCAGGGCATCGCCGCTGACTCGTGGCCGGCGTGGACGAAGACCTATGGCCGCAGCTGGGGCGAATTCCAGGGCCAGGAGTTCCTCGGTTTCGCGCCGCTGTTCGGCCACCAGTACTCGCACGTGTGGATCGACTTCCACGGCATCCAGGATGCCTACATGCGCGAACGCGGTTTCGACTATTTCGAGAACAGCCGCCGCGCAACCTACGCGCAGCGCGCCTACGCGATCGCCAATCCGATGGCATGGAAACAATACGGCGAGAACGTCTGGGGCCTGACCGCCAGCGATGGGCCGCAGTCAACGCACCAGTCATATGCCGGGCAGGAGCGCGCGTTCCGGCACTACTCTGCGCGCGGAGCGGGGCAGACCGATGCCTTCGACGATGGCACGATCGCGCCGACCGCAGCGGCGGCGTCGTTGCCGTTCGCGCCGGAGATCGTGATTCCAGCCGTGCAGCAGATGCACGATCTGTTCGGCGGCGCGCTCTACGCCGAGTACGGTTTCATGGATGCGTTCAACCCGAGCTTCAGCTACGACGTGCCGCTGAAGACCGGCCGCCTGATCCCGGGCATGGGCTGGATTTCCGGCGACTACATCGGAATCGACCAGGGCCCGATCATCGCGATGATCGAGAACTACCGCAGCGGGTTTGTCTGGAACGTCATGCGCAAGAACCCGTATCTCCAGCGCGGCCTGAAGCGCGCGGGTTTCACCGGCGGCTGGCTGGACCTCGAAACCACGACCGCGGGCACGCCGAAGAATGAACCCGTCGCCGCAGCCGCACATTGATTCCGCCCAACGCTTCAAGCCCTCCCCTTCAAGGGCAGGGTTGGGTGGGGATGGTGTTTTGCTTGCGCCATCCATCAGCAATCGTGTGACGCGCCGAATAATCAACCGGCCGCCACGTCTGCGCGTTGACACTGAGGGCGCGGCGCACTTGAAGCCCTCCCCTTCAAGGGGAGGGTTGGGCGGGGATGGTGTTTCATTTGAATCCCAGCGGGACAGTTCATTTGCCCTTAGCCTCACCAACACCATCCCCACCCCGGCCCTCCCCTTGAAGGGGAGGGGGCAGAGCGGCGCAGACCGATCTGCGCCGCGCGCAGTTGCCGTGGCGATATTCTTCATTTGTATACTTTTCCTGTCGGGCTGCGCGAACGAAGCGAGCGACGGCACGACCCTGAAATTCTGGACGATCGGCCGCGAAGGCGAAGTCGTCGCGCAGTTGCTGCCCGAGTTCGAACGCGCGCACCCGGGTGTCCACATTCAGGTGCAGCAGATTCCGCTGACCGCCGCGCACGAAAAGCTGCTGACCGCATTCGCCGGTGATGCGCTGCCGGACATCTGCCAGCTCGGCAACACCTGGATTCCGGAATTCGCCGCACTCGGCGCGCTCGAACCGCTTCAAGCCTACGTCGACGCCTCGAAAGTCGTTCGTGCAGCGGACTACTTCGACGGCATCTGGGATACCAATGTCATCGACGGGCAGCTGTTCGGCGTGCCGTGGTACGTCGACACGCGCCTGCTGTTCTATCGCACCGACCTGCTCGCCAAGGCCGGCTTCGACCATGCGCCGCGCGACTGGGACGAATGGCATCGAGCGATGCTCGCGATCAAGGCGGCCGGCGGCGCGGACAAGTATGCGATCTTCCTGCCGCTCAACGAGTTCGAGCCGTTGCTCGGCCTGGCCCTGCAGCAGTCCGATCCGCTGCTGCGTGACAACGGCACGCGCGGTAATTTCCAAAGCGCGGGCTTTCGCCGCGCCTTCGCCTACTACGTCGACATGTTCCGCGCCGACCTCGCGCCGCCAATGAGCAACATGCAGATATCGAACGTCTGGGACGAGTTCGCGCGCGGCTTCTTTTCGTTCTACATCACCGGGCCCTGGAACATCGGCGAGTTCAAGCGTCGCGCGCCGCAGATCTCTGGCCTCTGGACGACCGCTCCGCTGCCGGGATACGAAGGCCACGGCGGCGGCGCCGCCGGCGGCTCGAGTTTTGCCATTTTCCACAGTTCCAGAAATAAACAGATTGCCTGGGAGCTGGCGGAATACCTGTCCGGCCCCGAGCAGCAGCGCAAGTTTTACGAGTTGACCGGCGACCTGCCGCCGCGGCGCAGCGTTTGGGATTTCCCCGAGCTGGCGCAGGATCAGTACGCTCGCGCATTCCACGAGCAACTCGAGCACGTCACGCCATCGCCGAAAGTGCCGGAGTGGGAACGCATCGCCCAGGAAATGCGCCTGGTCGCCGAACGCGTGATCCGCGGTGGCGTGCCGATCGACATGGCGCTGCAGGATTTCGACGCGAAGACCGACGAGATCCTGGCCAAGCGTCGCGCGTTGTTGGCAGCGAGGAGCGCAAAATGACTCTTGCGCCAGCCATTGCATCAGGCACGCCGATCGTGCTTCTGCTTGAACCCCTCTCCCTCCGGGAGAGGGCCAGGGGTGGCCGGGGACCGTCATGCGTCAATCCGTGTTCGCACCCTCGTCCGGCGCTTCGCGCCACCTTCTCCCGAGGGGAGAAGGGAAAGCAGGGCAAACCGAACGCATCTCCCCGAGCCGGATCGGGACACGGTCCGAGGCGCGGCTCGCTGCTTGAACCCCTCTCCCTCCGGGAGAGGGCCAGGGGTGGCCGGGGACCGTCATGCGTCAATCCGTGTTCGCACCCTCGTCCGGCGCTTCGCGCCACCTTCTCCCGAGGGGAGAAGGGAAAGCAGGGCAAACCGAACGCATCTCCCCGAGCCGGATCGGGACACGGTCCGAGGCGCGGCTCGCTGCTTGAACCCCTCTCCCTCCGGGAGAGGGGCAGGGGTGAGGGTCGGGGATCGTCGTGCGTTAATCCGTGTTCGTACCCTCATCCGGCGCTTCGCGCCACCTTCTCCCGAGGGGAGAAGGGAAGGAGTCACACCGCACCGAACCCTGTCTCCCGGTGGGGAAGTGGAAGACAGTGCCAGGCGGGTCTCCATGAGCACTGAACGCACCGCCTGGACCTTCGTCAGCCCCGCGCTGATCGTCATCGGCGGATTTTTCGCCGTGCCGGTCCTTGCCGCGTTCGTGCTCAGCCTGACCGACTTCGATCTGTACGCGCTCGCCGACCTGCGCAACCTGCGCTTCGTCGGTTTCGGCAACTATCTCGACGTGCTGCGCGCGCCGCTGTTCTGGAAGTCCCTGCTGAACACGCTGTATTTCGTCGGCGTCGGCGTGCCGCTGTCGATCGGCGCTTCGCTCGGCGCGGCGCTGCTGCTCAACTCGCCGCTGGCACGCTGCAAGGGATTTTTCCGCACGGCGCTGTTCGCGCCGGTCGTGACGACGGTCGTCGCCGTTGCGGTGATCTGGAAATACCTGTTCCACACGCGCTACGGCTTGATCAACTGGACACTCGGCCACTTCGGCATCGCGCCGATCGACTGGCTTGGCGATCCGCACTACGCGATGCCGGCGATCATCATCTTCGCCGTGTGGAAGAACTTCGGCTACAACATGATCATTCTCGTTGCGGGCCTGCAAGGCATCCCGCAGGATCTCTACGAAGCGGCGCGCATCGATGGCGCGTCTGCATGGAAACAGTTCCGCCACATCACGCTGCCGTCGCTGCGGCCCGTGCTCGTGCTCGTCGGCGTGATCACGATGGCCGGTTATTTCCAGCTGTTCGCGGAGCCGTACGTCATGACGCTCGGCAATCCGCTGCAAAGCACCTACAGCGTGCTGTACTACATGTACGAGGAAGGCTTCATGTGGTGGAGCCTCGGCCGTGCCTCGGCGATCGCGTTCCTGCTGTTCGCGCTGATGCTGGTCGCGACACGCGTGCTGCTGAGGGTCGCGCGGCGCGCAGGTGAGCCGACATGAGTCCACGCTTGGCCAAGACGCTCGTCAATGGCAGCCTGATCGCCGTCAGCGCGATCGTCCTGATGCCGATGTTGTGGATGCTGTCGGTGTCGTTCATGCAGCCCGGCGAGGCGAGCACGTATCCGCCGCCGCTGCTGCCAGCCCAGGCGACGTGGGCGAACTATCACCAGTTGTTCGAGCGCGCCGGCATGGGCCGCTATCTGGCCAACAGCCTTGCCGTCGCGACCGCGATCACGCTGCTGTCGCTCGCATTCAATCTCAGTGCCGGCTATGCGTTCGCGAAACTGCGCTTCGCCGGACGCGACCGTCTGTTCCAGACGTTGCTCGGCGCGCTGCTGATTCCGGCACAAGTAGCAATGATTCCGCTATTCCTGCTGATGAAGTGGCTGCATCTGGTCAATAGCTACGGCGGTGTCGTCGTGCCTGGCCTGGCCGGCGTATTCGGCATCTATCTGGTGCGCCAGTACGCGCAATCGATCCCGGACGAACTGCTCGAAGCCGCGCGCATCGACGGCGCCGGCGAATGGCGCATCTTCACGCGCATCGTTCTGCCGCTGCTCAAACCGATAGTCGTGACCCTGGCGATCTTCACGTTCCTGGCGAGCTGGAACGATTTCATGTGGCCATTGATCGTGCTCAGCGATCAGGCCTGGCAAACCGCGCCGGTCGCGCTCGCCGGGCTGTCACGCGAGCACGTGCAGGACAACGAACTTATGATGGCCGGCTCGGTCGTGACGATATTGCCGGTGCTGGTGCTGTTCCTCGTTCTGCAAAGGCACTATATGCAGGGGCTGCTGTTGGGGAGCGTGAAGGGGTGAGAGGCACACAAGGCCCGCCTCTTAGCTCGTCATTCCGGCGAAAGCCGGAATCCAGCGCCTTTGAAATCAAAATGCGAGCAAGGAGCTGGATTCCGGCTTTCGCCGGAATGACGAGCGTGTCTTTGCTGTTGATCTTCGCAAGTTTCAACGTCTTCGCGCAGACAGCGCCACGCATCCTCGACAACTTCCAAACCCTCACTCCATGGACCGCCCAACACACCGATGACGTCAGCGCGACGCTGGACTCCGTCGACGGCAAGGTCGGGAAGGCCCTGCGCCTGCAATTCGACTTCACCGACGCGCACGGCAATCCGATCAACGGCTACGCCACGGCTCGCCGCGAGCTGCCGCTGCAACTGCCCGACAACTACGAACTGAGTTTCTGGATCCGAGGCGAAGCGCCGGTCAACACGCTCCAGTTCAAGCTGGTCGACGCTAGCGGCGAAAATGTCTGGTGGCTCAACCGGCCGGACTTCACGTTTCCGCGCGAGTGGCAGCAGATCAAGGTCAAGAAACGCCAGATCGAATTTGCCTGGGGTCCCACCAAAGATCGCACCTTGCGTCAAAGCGCTGCGATCGAGTTCGTCGTGAGCTCCGGCCGCGACGGCGGAAAGGGATCGATCGAAATCGACGAACTGACGATCCGCGAACTGCCGCCGGATAGCGGTGTCCTCCCGGCGCCGGTCGCGACTGCGTCGTCGTCACTCGATGCGCCGGCGCAAAACGTCCTCGATGCAAGCACAAACAAGTCCTGGTGCAGCGCTCCAGGCAACGGTAGCGAGCAGACGTTCGACGTCGACTTTCGCACGCCACGGGAATTCGGTGGCCTGGTGCTGGACTGGCAGGATGGTACGGCAGCGACCAGTTACGACGTGCAGTTTTCCGATGACCGGAAGCAGTGGCGTACCGTTCGCAGCGTGCGCGACAGCGACGGTGGCCGTGATTGGCTCGACTTGCCGGAATCCGAAACGCGGAACATGCGGCTCGCGCTCCATGCGGGAGCCGATGACCATTACTGCCTAAAGCATCTGGAGATCAAGGATCTCGCCTGGGGCGCGACGCCGAATGCGTTCTTTCTCGCGCTCGCGAAGGATGCCCCGCGCGGCAGCTATCCGCGTGGATTCGTCGAGCAGCCCTACTGGACCGTCGTCGGCATCGACGGCGGCCCGACGCCGGCGCTGATCTCGGAAGACGGCGCGCTGCAGCCCGGAAAGAGCAGCTTCTCGATCGAACCGTTCCTGCGCATCGGTGGGCGATTGATCTCGTGGGCCGATGTGCAGCCGGCGCAAACGCTCCGGGACGGCTACCTGCCGATACCGTCGGTCGAGTGGAGAAGTGGAAATATACAACTTCAGGTGACGGCGTTCGCGACCGGCACGCGCGAACGTTCGCAGGTCATCGCGCAGTACACGCTGCGCAACGATGGCGATACGGCGCAGGCAGCAGATCTCGCGCTCGCGATCCGTCCGTTCCAGGTCAATCCGCCGGCGCAGTTCCTCAACACGGCGGGCGGCGTCGCGCCGATCCACGATCTGGCGCTGAGCGGCGCGAGCGTGCTCGTCGACGGCAACGCGGGCGTCGTAGCGCTGCGCGAACCCGATCGGTTCATCGCGACGACATTCGACGCGGGCTCGATCGTCGATCGCCTGCGCGACTTGAAATTCCTTCCCCCGCCTGCGGGGGAAGGTGCCCGAAGGGCGGAAGGGGGCAACCATGCAACGGCCGAAACAAATACGAAAGAGCGCCCCCATCCCGACCTTCCCTCGCGAGCGGGGGAAGGCGAAAGGTCCGTTCACGACGAAACGGGTTACGCATCCGGCGCGCTGGTCTATCACTTCGATTTGCCCGCTCACGGAACCGGCGAAGTGGCGCTGATCGCGCCCCTGACCGGAGCGGCGCAACCGCCGAGCGCCGCGCAAGCTCCGTCCGCGTGGATCGAGCAGCAGCTCCAGGCGACCGCTGCGGGTTGGCACGAGCGCCTGGATCGCGTGACGCTGAAACTGCCGCCAGGCGCGCAGCGTATCGCCAACGCGCTACGCACCGCGCTCGCGCATATCCTGATCACACGCGATGGCTCTGCGCTGCGCCCGGGCACGCGTTCCTACGCGCGCTCCTGGATCCGCGATGGCGCGATGATCGCCGACGGCTTGTTGCGCCTGGGCGATACCGATGCGGTGCGCGAGTATGTTGATTGGTACGTGCCGCACCAGTTCGCGAACGGCAAGGTGCCGTGCTGCGTCGATCATCGCGGTTCCGATCCGGTGCCGGAAAACGATAGCCACGGCGAACTGACTCATCTGATCGCACAGCTATACCGATACGGCGGCGATCGCGCCGAACTCGAGCGCAACTGGCCGCACGTCGCCGCCGCGATCGACTACATGGATGCTTTGCGCCGCAGCGAGCGCGGCGATTCGAACCGAGCGCCCGGTCGCGAAGCGAACTTCGGCCTGATGCCGGCGTCGATCAGCCACGAAGGCTATTCGGCCAAGCCGATGCATTCGTACTGGGACGACTTCTGGGCGCTGACCGGTTACAAGGACGCGGTCGACATGGCGCGCGTGCTCGGCAAGCAGGATGCCGCCGCATCGATCAGCGCTTCGCGCGACGAATTCCGTCACGATCTGTTTGCGTCGATCGAAACGGCGACGAAGGCGCACGCGATCGACTTCCTGTCGGGCAGCGCCGAACTCGGCGACTTCGATGCGACATCGGCAACGCTCATGCTCTCGCCGGCCGGCGAGCAGCAGGCGTTGCCGCAGGATCTGCTGCACAACACGTTCGAGCGCTACTGGCGCGGTTTCGTCGAGCGCAGCGATGGCGCCAAACCGTGGGAAGACTACACGCCGTACGAGTGGCGCACCGTCGGTACCTTCGTGCGCCTGGGCTGGCGCGAGCGCGCCCAAGCCGCGATCGATTTCTTCTTCGCCAGCGGCGCGCGCCCATTGGCCTGGAACCAGTGGGCCGAAGTCGTCGGCCAGGATGCGCGCAAGCCGCGTTTCGTCGGCGACATGCCGCACGGCTGGGTCGCATCGGACTTCATCCGCTCCGCGCTCGACCTGTTCGCCTACGAACGCGAAGCCGATCATTCACTCGTGCTTGCCGCCGGCGTACCGGCCAGCTGGCTCGATGGCGATGGCATTGCGATCGAACACCTGCGCACGGCGTACGGCGAATTGAGCTACACCGTCAAACGCAGCGGCAAGCGCATCGAATTGCGCGTCGGCGGCGGCACAGTACCGCCGGGCGGTTTCGTATTTGCAGCGCCGGTCACTGGCGCGAAAGTTTCAGTCGAAGGCGTCGAAAGAACATCCAATAGTGGAGAAGTACACTTCGACCGGGTGCCGGCGAGGGTCATAATCGCGCAGTAGCGTCCTGACGACCGCTTTCGACCCGAGCCTCCCATGACTGTCCGCCACGAGCCGTCTATTTCGCCTCGGCTCGCGACGCGCACCGGCTAGTGTTCCGCCAGGCCGCTCGCCGTGTTGCCGTCTGTCTGCGGCAGCGACACCTTGAACTCGATCTTGGCCAGCTGCTCCGGCGACCGGCCGATCTTGCGCAGGAACGGCAGCCAGCGCGGGTCGGCGTGGATCTTGTCGAACACACTCGTCGTCCCGAAGCCGGCGAGGGCAAAGTCGCCGTACCCGACCGCCTTGTCGAACCACTCAAACGCCTGGCCGGACGTTGCCGCCGATGCTCGGTTCCAACCCGAAGGTGACTCCCAACACCTTCACCCTATAGAGCAATTCGTTCGTTTTTCCTTGATCGTGCATTCCAACCTGTTTACCGGACTGCGTACCCGCATCCGGCATCAGCTGGCCAACGACAGGAAGGTTTATGCGCACGCTCGTTCGTCTCGTCTTTTCGCTGGCATTGGCGCTACTCGTCCTGCCGTTGACTACGGCAGCGCAGACCGCGCAAGGCACGGCGTTCACCTATCAGGGGCAGTTGTTGCAGAACAACGCCCCGGTCACCGGCAGCACCGACATGACGTTCACGTTGTGGGACGCCGCCACCGGCGGCAACCCGATCGGCGCGGCGCTGCCATTTACGGCTGGAAGTGGCAATCCGGTCTCCGTGCAGAACGGCGTCTTCACCGTCGCGCTCGATTTCGGCCCGAGCGCCTTCAATACGCTGATCAGCGACGAGCGCTGGCTGGCCGTCACCATCGGCTCGATCGCGTTGTCCCCACGCACGAAAATCGAGAACGCACCGTATGCGCTGCAGTCGCGCGCGGCGGAACTCGCCTACAGCGTGTCGAATAACAGCATCGGCAGCGTGCAGATCATCGCCACGCAAGTGCAGAAGCGCGTGAGCGGAAGCTGCGCAGCGGGCTCGGCGATCAGCGTGATCAACCAGGACGGCACCGTAAGTTGCCAGAGCAGCGGCGGCACGATTACCGGCGTGACCGCCGGAACGGGCTTGAGCGGTGGCGGCAACAGCGGAACGGTGAGCCTGAGCGCGGACACGACGTACCTGCAGCGCCGCGTCACCGCTACCTGCGCATCCGGCTCCAGCATCAGCGCGGTGAACAGCGACGGCACCGTCGCGTGCCAGCCGGCCGGCACATCGTTTGCGCTGCCATATTCGGCGACGCAATCCAGCGCCGGGCCGTTGTTCAACGTCACCAACACCGACACAAGTTCCGCCTCGACTGCGCTGCAAGGGACTTCCAACTCGACGGCCGCGAATGTCAGCGCCGTGGAAGGCGTGATCAGCTCCACCTCGCCGGGACTGTTTTCCGCCGGCGTGCGCGGTGTCAACAACAGCACCAATGCCAACGGCAACGGCATTGGCGTGTATGGCACGAACGCCGGTTATGGACCAGGTGTCAACGGCACGAGCGTGAATGGGATCGGCGTTGTCGCCCTTTCGTCCAATGGCGTCGGCGTGTACGCCAGCAGCAGCAACTATTACTCCGCCGAGTTTCAAAATACCAACAGCAGCAATCCGGCCAGCCCGCTGTACGTCAGCACCAATCACGCAAGCGCAGCAGGCATCTCGAGCTACGCCGTCGGTGACGGTGTTTACGGCGGCGCGTCGGGGGCGGGCGGCCGCGGCATCGTCGGCGAGTCGACCGAAACCACCACGGCGAACTCGTGGAACTCGCCGAACCCACCCAGCGGGCCTGTGGGTGTTTATGGAACAGCGCAGGCGCCCTCGGGCATCGGCGTGGAAGGAGTCTCAACCTCGGCGAGTACTGCGGCATTCAACTTCGGGGTGGTGGGACAGGGCGGAGGCACCCAAGGCATCGGTATGGCCGGATTTGGCCAGATCTACGGCATCTATGGGGCGTTGGTCGGGAGTTCTACTGGAGCAGGCGTTTTCGCCGACGGAGGAACTGGCCAAGGAATCTATGTTCAAAACAACTCGCCATACTTCACGGCGTGGATGGAAAACGACAGCGGAGGACCCGTCCTGAAAGTCAGGTCGGGCTCCGTTGCGGCATCATTCGACGGACAGGTGCTGCTCAACACGAATTTCGCGCAAAACGGCGCAGTGGAACTTACCATAAAGGGCAATGACCCGAGCAACACCAACGCCGATATCACACTGTTGCCATATAACGGCTTCACGGGATTCAACATCAGCGCCAACGCCAGCCGCTTCAGCGTGCAGACGACGAACGGTTCGAACTATTCCGAGATGCTCGGCGTCGACACTGCCGGCAACCTGCAAATTGCCGGCAATGCCTACAAGCCCGGCGGCGGCAGTTGGATCGCCTCGTCCGACCGCCGCATCAAGCAGGACATCGGTCCGATCGCCGGCGCCGTCGACACGCTATTGAAGCTGCGTCCGGTGAGTTTCCGCTACACGCCCGAATACCGCGCGCTGGAAAACAATTTTCCGGACCGGCCCTATTTCGGTTTCATCGCGCAGGATTTCCGCGACGTATTTCCCGACGCGGTGAGCAGCACTGGCAAGCGCGTGCCGGGCAGCGCGCCCGGCGACGAGCCGATCCTCGCGCTCGATTCCAGCCCGGCGTTGATCACCGCCGTGGCCGCGGTGCAGGAACTGGCCGTACAGTCGAAAGGTACCGAAGACGAAATCACGGCACTGCGCACGGAGAATGCCGCACTGCGCGTGCGCCTCGAGCACATCGAGGCGCGGCTGGATGCGGTGGGAACACCGCCATGAAAGCGCTGCGATGCGCGGCTGCGATCGCGACATCGATCGCACTCGCCGGTGGCGCGGCCGCTCAGGTCGGCGGCAACTACGACCTGCACTGGAACGTCACCGGTGCGGGCGGCGCGAGGACGACTGGCGGTGTCTACACGCTCAACGGCACGGTCGGCCAGGCCGATGCAAGCGCGAGCGGCGCGATGACCGGGGCATCGAACACCGCGCTGCACGGCGGCTTCTGGAAAGCCGCGGCGTCGTGCGACTACCACGGCGATGCGATTTTCTGCAGCGGCTTCGAAAATCAGTAGGTAGCACCCATGAAAATTTATACAACGTTTGTCGGCGTTGCTTTGTGGCTGGCCGTCACGCTTGCGCACGCGGCCTGCACGCCCGATGCGAATACCTACTGCGTGACCAGCAGCGCCGATAGCGACGGCAGCACCTGCATGAGCGGCACGCCGTGCACCTTGCGCCAGGCGATCAATGCGGCGAATGCGGCTGCCGGCGCCAAGACGATTGGCTTCGCGATTGCCGGCACCGGTCCCTTCGCCATCAATCTGGCGAGTGCGCTGCCGATGCTCAATCCGAATGGCACGCTGACGAGCGTGACCATCGATGGCTATTCCCAGCCAGGCAGTGTGATGAATACCAACACGCCGGATCAAGGCGGTCTCAATACGCAGCTGATGATCGAGATCGCCGGCAGTGGATCCACGACCGGTTTCAACTTCAGCTGCTGTGCCTATCCGCCACTGACGGTGACGCTGCAGGGTTTGAACCTGCATGGCTTCAGCAACGTTTTCCAGGGTCAGACCTACGGCAACGGCAAGGTCGACCAGTGGAACGTCTACGGCTGTTTCATCGGCACCAATGTCGACGGCACCGCGGTCGGGGCGCCGGCCGGTGGCGGACTGTATGTTGGCTACGATAGCGCGCACATCGGCGGTACGAGCGCGTGGCAGCGCAACCTGATTTCCGGCAGCAACGGCTACGGTATGTCGGCCGGCTTTCCGGGCGAGACGGTAGTCGTCGAGGGCAACCTGATCGGCACAGATGCCAGCGGCACGCAGGCGATAGCGAATCCGACCGGCCTGGCCCTCGGCGGCGATCTTCCGGGCCTGCGCGTGGGCTGCACCGGCGCTGGGTGCACTGCTCCCGGGCATCCGTCGCGCAATGTGATTTCCGGAAACCGTCAGATCGGCATCGATGTCCAGGATGTTTACAGCCTGGGTACCGGTGGCATCCAGATCAAGGGCAACTACATCGGCACGGATTGGAGCGGCACGAAACCGCTGGCGAACGGCACTACCGCTTCCGGAGTCGGATGTCCCACCTACTGCGGCGGCATCGAGCTGTCGAGCAACGCAAGTTCCCCCGCGCTCGTGATCGGCGGATTCGGTTCGGGCGAGGCAAACCTCATCGCTCACAACCTGGGTTATGGCATTGCCGGCTACAGCAACGAAGTCGGCGCGAGTTTCGACAACCAGGGCAATGCGATCCACAACAACTGGGGCGCGGATATCGCGTTCAATCTCTTCGACGGCTGGATCGCGAACGATCCGGGTGACGCCGACACCGGCACGAACAACAAGCAGAACTACCCGGTGATCCAGTCGGCGGCCTTCTCCGGCGATCAGCTCACGGTGACATATCTTGTCGATACGATGTGGCGAACGCAGCCTATCCGCTGCGCATCGATTTCTATGTCGACATCGACGAAGGCAGCGGCGCGTTCCTGGTCAGCGATTCGTATCCATCGTCGAGCGCCGGATTGCCGCGAACGGTCACGCTGACGTTGCCGCAGAGTGCACTGCCACTGGCCGGTTTCGTCGCTACAGCGACTGAAGCGAATGGCTACACCAGCGAGATCTCGCCGTCCTGGGTGTTCGACCGGATTTTTGCCGACGGCTTTGGCCGCTGAAGTCGAGAGTATTGCCGGACAAGCTGTTCGTTTCCTCGCGCAACTGCATTCCTTGGTCGTGATCCGCCTGCAACGGCATGCCGAGGAACCCTCATGCACTCTTCCCCTTGCAAACCACGCTTGTTGCCGCTGGCGGCGGCACTGGCGGGAGCGATCGGCCTGGTGCTGGCGGCTCCGTCGCCGGCCGCGACCATACCCGTGACCAGTTGCGCGGACGACGGCGGTACCGGAACCCTGCGTCACGCCGTGCTGTATTCGCGGCGAGTGGCGACACGGTGGACATGACCGCGCGCGCTCGCCTGCAGCACGATCATGCTGACGAGCGGAGAAATCCATGTCGATGTCGACCCCTTGACGATCCAGGGTCCCGGCGCCGCGCTGCTGACCATCGATGGCAACCACGCCGGTCGCGTGTTCTACCATTCCGCCGCGAATGCCCTGACCGGCTGGCATCACGCTTAGCCATGGCAGCGTCAGCGGAACGCCCGCGCTCGGCGGCTGCATTTTTCCAAAGGCAGCCTCTATTTCAACGACGACGCCGTGACCGCCTGCAGCGCGGACGGCGCGGCGCAAGCTGGCGGAGGCTGCATCTTGTGCCGCTGGATCACACCAACGCCACGGCGTGCGCGGCGACTGGCATCGCACAAGCCGTGGTGGCGCCCTGTACGCAGGCAAATGTCACGCCGCAAAGCTCGACGGTGACGTCCTGCTCCGCGACCAGCTCGACGCAAAATGCTTAAAGTGGTGCCTTGTTTGCGCATGACACCGCTTCGTTGACTTCCAGTGCGCTGATCGGAAACACGGCAACGTCGATGGGCGCCGGCACCAGCGTCGCAGGCGGCGCGGCGGCTGCTCGGGCCGCTCGCGTGCAACGCCGGCGCACGCGCACTCACGCGTTGCCACCGGGAAGTCCAGCGATCGATTCCGGCAGCTACCACTCGTCGTTCACGGACGACCAGCGCGGGCCGGGATTCCCGCGCGATGTCGGCATCGCGCCCGACATCGGCGCCCACATCCTTACTTTCTACATTCTTACCTTCAGGGCCGCCCAGGCGCCAAGCTCGGTGAATCCCGGCACGCTTTCACGCAGCGAACGGTGTGAGCGTGTACAACCGCGGCCCACGACGACAGTGACGCCGACACCAGAAACCTGCCGAAAGGAAGACTGAACATGGGAGTCCTCCCTGCCGTGTCGGGACCACGGCGCAGCCCTGGCGTGGCGGCTCATGGACACTTCTCGCCCTTGGCGGTGTCGAAGCCGTGACGGAATATCACATCGCATTGGTACAGCTTGCACGGGGAGAACTCCGACGTATCGCCGTTGCTGTCGATCGCCGTTGCCGTGATGTAGCGACTGGTCAGACTGATCGGCGAGGTAAAGTCGAACGAAAAGGTGCCGGAGCCATCAACGTGGTGGACCGAATCCTGGCCGCTGACGAGGGTCGCGCCCCAGGGAGAGTGCGCGAATGCACCGCCCGCCTCACACGTCGGCGACGAATACACCGCGATCGAGTAAGTGCCGTTGGTGGCGGCCAGAGAACCTGCAATCGTCCCGCGACTCGAACTACCGACGGCACGGTTGACGATCGGATAGTTCAAGTAGTCGTTGGGCGGCGCAGACACCGACGTATATAAACCGTACGTGGTGCTATAGGCGTAGCTGTCCAGATTGACCTGTTCACGCGTGCTGTCACTGCTGAGCGCGGCCCAACTTGCAGGATTGCCGTAGATGCTGTTGGCCAGTATCAGGTTTTGATACGTGCCCGCGTTGATCAACTCGACGCCGAACAGCGAATTGTTGGTGATGGTATTGCTGACGACGAGGTTGCCGTAGGCGCCTTGCCAGAAATAGATGCCGGCTTGATTGGGTTCGGCGTTGGGCGGCGGGCACGGGGAGAGCACGCACAGCAGGGGCTCGCTGATGCCAATCAGATTGCCGAAGATCTCGTTGCCGCTGGCGCCGCTGCCGAGCAACTGGATGCCGTTGTTGTTGTTGCCGATCACGTTGCCGCTGATCTTGTTGTTGGCGGTTTCGATCTGGATGCCGATGGCATTGCCGTACGAGGTCGTGGATTCGAAGTTGTCGAGTCCGATGATGTTGTTGACGATCGAATTCCCCCCCGATCCACAACCGGTCGAGGCCGCGGACGAGATCGCGATGCCGCGTCCGTCGTAATTCGGCTGCGGACTGGTCACGTTGCTGTTACTGGCGCTGTCGATGATGTTGCGGTTGCTGGGATCGGTTCCGCCCACGGTAGTCGTGGTCGAGCCGCCACACAGCCAGATGTCGATGGCGTTCGACGACAGCGGCATCGAGCCTGCGCCGTACCAAAGATTGCCGCCGAACTGATTGCCCCACACCAGATTGTTCTGGCCGGCCGACAGGTTCAGCCCTATGCCGAAACCCTCGAAGGCCAGGCCCTGCACCCAGTAGAAACCCGACGCCGCGCCATAGAACGTAAGACCCATGCTGGAGTTGCGATTCTGGCCGTTGAGCACGATGCACCGCTTCGCATCGTCGAGGTCGTTGGGGATGTTGTTCGCCTTGCTGCCAGGCTGCGTGAACCCGTTGATGCTCAGGCCGGGCGCGGTAACGTACGGCAGGTCGCTGGCAAGATTGATCACCCAAGGGCAACTGCCGCCGTCGTTGATGTTGAATTCGATGTAGTGCGTGCCGCCGGATGCGTTCGCGTCGGTGATGGCCTGGCGCAGCGAACCGGGGCCGCTGTCGCCAATGTTGGTGACGACGATCGTAGTCGAGGCGGTGTCGTTGACATTCGATTCGTACACGCCTCTGTCGGGCGCAGACCCAACCACGCGCGGGTTGCCGTCGAGATCGACGCCGCTCTGGCTCGGCGCGCTCGCATTGCCGGTGTTGACCGCGGGCGAATTCGCCTGCAAGTGATAGTCGCCGCTCCCGGCATTCACGAATAATGGATCGGAAAAAAGCGACCCTGAGGAGCCGGCAGCTTCGAAGCCGGAAAAATTGCCATAGCTGTTGTCGCTGGCGTACGCCGTACCCTGGGACGGTGCCTGATCCAGCTGGCCAGTGCGCAGATATACATCGTGCTGGCCATTGCCCCATGAAACGTTGTTATACAGCGTTGCCACGGCACTGCTGTCGATCTGGATGCCGGTGGCGCCATTGCCCACAACCGTGTTGTTGGTCAGGTTGATGCTATCGGTGCCGACGGCATGCCGGTTGCTGCTGTTGCTGTCATAGCAGAAAGTCTGTACTTCGATGCCAGTGCTGGCGCCGGACGCCAGGTTGTTGTCAATGTCGATCGCACCATTGTCGGAACACCGATAAGCGACCGCGAGCGGTGCGCCGGAAAACACGTTGTTGCGCACCACCGTGCTTGTGCCATTGACCGAGTACTCGTCGACGTACAACACGGTGTTCTGGAAGAACAAGCCTTCGAAGGTCAGGCTGCCTTGCGCGAACATGTCGATGGTTTGTCCGCCGCCGTCGACGACGGTGTTCGTCGGTATCAGTGTGCGGTTGGAGCACGTACTGTCGTAGCCGCCTAGCAATTTCACTGCCTGGAACGGGTTGGAGATGTCGCCCGCGGTCAATTCGGAGTTGCCGACGTTCCAGGTGCCCGCCACGAGCTGGATCACCGTGGTGTCTGAAGCGCTGCGCGCGTGCTGCAAGGCAGCGTTGAGATGCGTTACATCGCCGACACAAAAAGTAGTGAAAGCCTGAGCAGGGCGGGTACTCGACAGAGCGGCCAGCAGCAGGCCGGCCGACAAGGTGATCCGTAAAGACATGTTCATCGCCATTCTCCAGTGAAAACGTCGGTTCTCGCTGGGAGGAATGCGCTACAGCGGCAAAACGAACAAACGTGCTCCGCCGTGGATATGGCAGGCTTGCGGTTCGCTGCGGGAGTGACTCAAGAAGCGGCGCTTTCCTTCAGCGCCAATCGCCGGCCGCGACGAACGCCGCCCAGTAAAACGGCGCCGGATCGAGTCCGGCGTCGCGCTGCTGTTTGATCAGCGCAAGATCAGCAGCGCGTACGGCGTCGATCGTCGTAGCGTGCTGGCGCAGTCGTGCGCGATACAGCGCCATCATCCAGTCCGCAGTCGCGGCATCGCTTACGGGCCAAAGGCTCATCACGACGCTATGCGCGCCGGCCAGACGGAAAGCCCGGCGCAGACCGAACACGCCTTCGCCACGAACATTTTTACCGATGCCGGTGTCGCAGGCCGAGAGTACCGCCCAGTCCGTACCCGTCAGATCGAGTGCGGCGATTTCTTCTGCAGTCAGCAAACCATCGTTTTCGCTGTTCGTCGCGGGTCCATTCGCGCCGCTCAGCACCAACGCAGAAATGTCCGGCATGTCACGGGCGCTCCGTGCATCCACGCTCTTCAAGCCGCGGCTGTCGGCTGTTCCGGCAGTGCAGGCGTCGCCGAGGTAAAGCCCGTGCGTGGCGAAGTGTACGATGCGGCTACCATGCAACGACGCGCGAGCGCGCGCTTCATTCGCGTCCGCTCCGGTCAACACAACGGGCACCGCAGATCCTGCTTGTTGGCCCCACAAGTTGCGCAGTTCATCGATCTCACGCAGTGCCTGGGGCAATGGCGAGAACGTCGCGCCGCGCAGACCGGCACATACGCCGCGTGCTCCTGTTTCGGCGACGCGCGCGTTTTGCTCGAAGTCCGGCGCACCGATCAACGTAAGCGTTGCAGTCGGTGTTTGTGTTGATATCGCCAGAACATCGCGCTCGTGATCGAGCATGTGAAACGCATAACCGGCTTCAACGAGATAACGTCCGCCCTTTGCAGGCAGCGCGGCGAATGGCACGCGATTCAATATCGCCGAAGGCACAATCAAGACCCGCCGTTGCGGCCAATGGGCGGCGATCGGATCCCAGATGAGTTCGCGCAGTCTGATTCCGGCCTCGGTGCGCGCGGCTGCATCGCTGTGACGGTCAGTCGCCAGCGCCAGCCAGCTCTGCGCCGCCTCGCTTGTCGCCGGGCGTGGACCGAGGTCGATCAGCTGCGGCGCTGCGCCGCGCGCGGCCGCGAAAGCATACAGGCGCGGATGCAGGTCGGGCGGTGATCGATCGATATCGCCGGGTTGACTCGCGTCGGCTTCGACAAAACTGACCAGCAGCGTCTCAGGTGGCAACGCTGCGAGCACCTCGGTCAAGCCCTGGTGCGCGTTGCCGAGGGTGGCACCGCTGACGCCGCTGGCATGGGCCAGCGCGCGTTCGGCTTTGTCGAAGTCGATTTCCGCGGCATCGATAGCTGCGTCGGTCTTGTCGGAAGGATCCTGGGCCGCATCGACGCGCGCCTTGACCAGCGCTTCGTCGCGCTGCTTCCACTCGTTCCACACCGCGGCAAGGGTCGGGTCGGATGCGGCGCGGGCCACGGCAAGGCGGCGCGCGCTGAACGTGGTGGCCAGACCGCGGTATTCCAATTCCAGCGACCACGCCTGCCGCGCGTGATCAGGGCGTCGATCCTTGGCCGCGATGGCCAGCACCCATTCGCGCCCCCCGCGGATCTTGTCCTGCATGCTGATCGTGCTTTGTTCGCCCAAATCCGCGCCGGCCGTACGCACGAACTGCTGGTGCGACTGTTCCAGCGCAACCGATTCGGCAAACGCTTCGGAGTCCCTGCCTTGCGCCCACAAGCTGACGGCAACACCGGCCATCGCGTCGCGCGGATCGCCCAGGCCGAAATGGTGGACGTCGCCGAACTGCGTCAGATAGGTGCGAAACTTCCGCTCCGCTTCGGTCGGGTGTCCTTGCCACATATCGAGCACGCCAAGCTGCAAGACGACGTCGGCATAAAATGACTTCTGCGATTCCGGGGCGCGATCGGAAACCTGCAATACCTGTTGCAGCAATGCCGTGGCGTCCGCGTAGCGGTGCAGCGCCATGTAGTCCGTCGCCAGGCTTTGCTGAGTATTGGTTGTGTATGGCGAATCCGCGCCGTAGAGCTTCAGAAATTGCGCGGCAGCCCGCTCGTGGTAGGCGGCAGCATCGGCAAGGCGGCCGTCCTGACGCATGCAGCTCGCCGTGCCGTTCAGCAGCGCGGGAAGTACCATTCCGCCGCGGCTGGGGTGTGGTTCTTCCAGGGCAAGGCCTTCGCCAAACACCTGCTCCGCGCGGCGGCAGTCGCCGATCTGTTGCAGGGTCTGACCCAGTGCAACCAGCGCGTTCGTGTACGCCGCCTGGCGCGGCGGCTTCGCGTCGCGCAGCAGCGGGATGGCACGGTCCAGGGTGGTAATCGAGCCGGCGATGTCGCCACGCATGCGCTGTGTGTACGAGCCGCTCGCCACCATTTCGCCGACCAAGCCGCTGTTGGCACCGGCCAGTTGCGTCGCCAGCACGACGGCGCGGTCGGTCGCGGCCTGCGCGAGATCAAACTCGCTCCGAAATGCGTGGATCAGCGCCTGGCCGCGCAGTGCATGAACCAGTCGAACATTGACGAGGTGATGCGCGTCGAAATCGGCGATTGCGGTCTGGAGCAACGGCGCGGCCTCGTCGAGCTTGGTACGCTGGCCCAGCACAAGGCCGAGCGAAACGCGGGGGAACGCCTCGGCTACGGCATCCTCGGGCGCCTGCTGTTGCAGCATGGCCAAGGCGCGGCGCGACGTTGCCTCGACATCCGATAATTTACTCTGTGCCCCTAGCAGACGCGCCTGGCGGTCTAGCGCCAGCGCATAGCCCTTCGACCCCTTCGGTGCGGCGGTGCGATTGAGTTCGAGGTCGCGATCGACGAGCTGTTTCGCCTCGTCGGTTTCAAGCTGGCCCCCTTCCTCGAGCAGATCGAACAGACGCGCAATCGCAATCGCTTGCTCGGCAGGTTTTGGCGGCTTGGCGGCGTCGGTCTTTGCCAGTGCGGCACGCATATCGGCCAGGCGTTGTTCGAACGGCGCGAGCGGCGACGTATCGGCGGCGTATGCAGCGACCGCAAACACGCCGGCGATGACCGCGGCGCACATTCTCCGGAGCATGGCAGCGCTCAGCATGAAACCCGCAGGCTAACAAAACGGCGTTAAGGGATGCCAGTCCCGAGCCGCACTTTTTGATAATGGTCAGCGAGCAAATTCTGAACCCAAGGCATCGTCCAATTCTGTACGAAGCGGTACTTGCAGGACCACGCGTCGACCTGGCCGATGATGAAGATGCAACGGCTCGCCGTCTGGAGGACGCCGAAGGGAAATTCTATTCATTCAATCGGATCGATGCGCAAAGCGGTATTGGTATACATGCACGCGCGACGAATCGGGGTCGATCGCGGCAAGGATTTTGCGCAAGTGGTCGCCCTGGATCAGCATCGCCGGCGCCTCGACAACGGCACCAACCGAACGCGTATCCGTATCGGCCCTGTGGGCGCGCTGCCAGTCGACTAAGACTCTGTCTAGTTCGGGCAGGGACTGCAACGCCGTCACTATCACGAATTCCTCGCGAGCGGAGTCTGCGGTGACTTCCCAGGCCAAAGTGGAACCTTCCCCGCCCGGCAATTGCAATGTGACGCCGCCGGGCTGCGGATTGCGCAGATTGGACCCTTCCTGCGGGAACAGCACGGTGGCATTTCCTGCAGCGTCCTCGTTCATCACGTAGACGTAGGCATCACGCGAACTGCGCAGGTTCAAACGCAGCCGATCACCGACGCGCAAAGTGGAATTTGCTGCAAGGTCTTCTGCGCTTCCGCCTGGCTCGATACGAAGGAAACGTACGCTGCTGTCCCAAGCCGGTGGCGAAAGTCGCGGCCACACCAGCACTGCGGCAGCAACGAGCAGGGCCGCGAGTGCCGTCATCATCGCGATAATGGGCAAGCCGCGGTCGCGCGGATGTTGCGCGGGGTTCAGCGACTGCTGCGATAGCTTCGCGGCGAGCGCTGCGGCACTTTCCGGCCGCAGCGCGGGATCGTTGGCGATGCAGCTTTCGACCAGCCCGCACAGTTCGGTGTCCAGTTCGGGTCGCAGAGAATTCAACGACGGTCGTTCGCCGCGACGCTGTGCTTCGCGCAGGGTCTGCGCGTCGGCCGCGGCATAGGGCAGTCGGCCACTGAGCAGAAAGAAGAGCAGTGCTCCCAGAGCATATATATCGCTGGCCGTGCTGAGCGGCGCACCATCGAGCACCTCCGGCGGCAGATAGCGCGGAGTGCCCGAAATCAAGCGTTGGCTCACGAGCAGACGCTGTTCGCCGCCGGCACCGAAGTCCATCAGCACGATCCGCCCACCGGATTCGCGCATGACATTTTCGGCTTTGACGTCCCCATGAATCAGCCCCGCCGCATGCACTATGCCGAGTGCTTGAGCCAGATCGCGACCGATGCGCAATGCCTCTTCGCCACTAAGTGCCCCGTCGGCCTCCACGGCGGCGGCGAGTGTGCGGCCCTGGATCAGTTCGCTCCACAAGCCCGCGCACCCATCGTGCACGCCGCAGCCATAGACGCTGAGCACATTGTGATGGCGCAACCGTGCAAGTCGACGCGCCTCGTCCAGTCCGGTAGCGTTGCGGACGTCAGCACGGAACAGTTTCAGTGCGACGTCGCGCCCGAGCCATGGGTCGAACGCCCGATATACTTCGCCGTAACTGCCGCTGCCGATCAATGCTTCGACTTCCAGGGTACCCCAACGGAAGATTGTGTTCCGGGGCCGTGGAGACGCGGCTGTCGTGTTCGCCCTGAATGCCTGAGCGATGTCGTCCAGCAGGTGCAGCGCTTCGACCTCTTCCGGCTTGGTCCGCGCAACGTCCAGATCCTCCCAAGGCAGCGGAGCGCCATCTGCGATCGCACGATACGCCGCGCCGATATCCGGAGTTGGTGGTGGCACTTGTGCAGACACGGTTAATCCTGCGTGGCGATTCGGCTCGCAACACACTTTAATGCACGAGTAACCCGCATCCGAACAGCATCCGGCGTGGCCCCGACCTCGAGTGCGATTTCCTGATAGGCCAGGCCGAATTCGAGTCGCATCACGACCAGTTCCTGATCGCTGCGGTCCAGTGATGCCAATGCAGTTTCGTAGCTGCGCAGGCGTTCCTGGCCGACGAGTTGTTCGATCACCGATGCGCTTTCGTCGGCAAGGACGAGCGTTTCGATATCGATCTTTTCGATGCCACGCTGACGCTTGCGAAACTCGGCCCGCACCTCGTTGAGAAGAATATGGCGCAGATAGGCGAGAAAACTGCCGCTGCCACTTGTCTCGAACTCGCTCAGATGATTCAGCGCACGCAACAGCGTGACTTGCACCAAGTCATCCGTTTCAGCGATATCGCGCGCCCGCTTCGGCAGTCGGCCATGCGCCCAGCGCTGCAGTAGCGGCAAACATCGTTCATACAACGCCTGACGCGCTGCCGATTCGCCACCCCGGATACGACGCAGCAACTGTTCCGTAGGCTCGCTCATCGACGCGAAATGTGGCAGAGCCATCGTGTGAACGCAACTCTGAACGGCCGTACCGAACGGGCGCTATTCCGTACCCGTCAGCTTCGGCAGACGATCTCGGACGATCAGCGACACGAAGGACACCACACCGGCCGCTCGTGCCGGGCTGATTCGCGGCCCGAAGCGGTCCGTGTCGACGTCATTTGCAATCCAAAGTGCGTATCGAAGTTTCGCCCTCCAACCCCATCGGGCGAGCGCTATGCCGTCGCCGCAACGGTTGTCGCGTCGCTGCGAACTGTCACGGAACGATCGCGCCAGCGCAAGAACGGTCGTTCAACGGCGTAGTGCAGCATCGCGCCCACGCCAAGGATCGCCGCGGCATGGAGAATGAAAGCGATGCTGCCCGGCATCGAAGGCAAGGTTGCAAGCCACTCGTGCACTGCGTGCATCGCGAGCTTGTGGCTGAGATAGAGGCTGTACGAAATCGTGGCGAGCCAGCTGACTGCGCGAATGGGATGGCGGCCGATCACGCTATTGCGACTGGCGCCGGAGAACACGAGGCAGCCGAAGCCGAGCGACAGCACCGGCCAGCCGATCGAGCTGGCCGGCAGTCCGGTCCGGTCGCGGAATAGCCAGAAGGCGACTGCCAGGACCGCGCAGCCGGCGAGCAACGACAGATTCGGGTAACGCTGCCAATTGTTCCATGCCTCCGGCTTATATACGCGCCACGTGGCCAGCATGACGCCCACGAGCAGGCCGTCGAGACGCATCCAAGTCGGATAGTAGATGTCCTCGATGAACCAATTGCGCGAGGAGTCCAGACGCACATCGTGCAGCCAGACTGCCGAGCGCAAAGCGATGCCGGCGAATACGACCGCTGCGCAGACACCGACAAAGCGCGCAACCGACAATTTGCGGGAGAGCGCCCACGCGAGCAGCGGAAATACGATGTAGAAGTGTTCCTCCACGCACAGCGACCAGGCATGCGAGAACGCCTGGTTGTGCGTGTAGTCGATCAGCAGGTTCATCGTGAACGTTGCGAACTGCCACCACGGCTGAAGGCCGGGCGCTTCGCGCAAACCTGGAAGACTTGCGTACACCGCCAGCACGATGGCGAACGCCGGCAGGATGCGCCATGCGCGCCGCGCATAAAATGCGCCGAGGCGAAGCGGCTCGCCGCGACGCAACGGTTCCAGCAACTGGCTGCCGATGAGAAATCCGCTCAGCACGAAGAAGATGTCCACGCCGGCCCAGCCGTAGCGCGACAGCCACGCGAAGTCCTCGCCCAATCCACCGACGATGAAGGAATGGAACAGCATCACCCAAGTGATCGCGACTGCACGCAGCAGATCGAGGCCGGGCAAGTGGCGTTGGTCGGCAAGGACGTTGGCCGATGCGGTTGATTGCGTCATGGATCTCGTCGCGGAGCGAAGCAGATTGGGGAGCTTCGCAATCTGCGATGGCGCGCGTCGGGCGCGATTGAGGCGAGAGGAAGGCACGCGGGGTGGGCCTTGGCCCAGCGTTCTTTATCTGGACGCATGGACGGCCAAGGCCCACCCTACCCGAGTGAACGCCCGTTCGTCGCAATGACCTGCGCGTAGTGCCGCGCGCTGGCTTTCGGCGTGCGCTTCTGCGTCGCGAAGTCGACGTGGACGATGCCGAAGCGCTTGGAAAACCCGAGCGACCATTCGAGGTTGTCGAGCAGCGACCAGGCCATGTAGCCGCGCACGTCGCAGCCCTGCGCGATCGCCGCATGCACGGCGCGCAAGTGCTTCTTCTGGTAGTCCACGCGCAGCGGATCGTCGATCACGCCGCCTTCGGCGACCGGCGGATCGTAGAACGCCGAACCATTTTCGGTGATGTAGACCGGCGGATTGCCGTAGCGCTGCCTGACCCACTGCAGCGTGTCGGTCAGGCCTTGCGGGAAGACTTCCCAGCCGGTCTCGGTATATGTCGCGTGCTGCTTGACCGCCGCGGTCTTCAGTGGGTAGTTTGCCGGATCGTTGCGCGTGACGTTGCGCGTGTAGTAGTTGACGCCGAGGAAATCGGTCGGCTGTTTGATCAGGTCCATGTCGGCGGCCGGCCATTCGGGCCACGCGTCGCCGAAGATCTCCCTGAGTTCGTCGGGATAGGTTCCGAAGAATACCGGGTCGAGGTATTGCCGGTTCATGTACGCGTCGGCGCGCTTGACCGCGGCCAGATCCTCGGCGCTGTCCGAGGCTGGATACTTCGGCTCGAGGTTCACGACGATGCCGATCTTGTTCTTGCCGTCGGCGCGATAGGCCTGCACGGCGGCGCCGTGGGCGCGCAGCAGGTGGTGGCTGGCGATCGGCGCTTCGTAACGGCTGCGATGCCCGGGCGCGAGCGCGCCGTGCAGATAGCCGCCGTCGGTCACGACCCAGGGTTCGTTCAACGTCGCCCAGAACTTCACGCGGTCGTCGAGCTTGCGGTACATCACGCTGCCATAGTCGGCGAACCAGTGCGCGATGTCCGGGTTGAGCCAGCCGCCGCGGTCGTCGAGCGCGGCCGGGAGGTCCCAGTGATACAGCGTCAGCAGCGGCATGATGTTGTTCGCGAGCAGCGTGTCGACGAGTCGCTCGTAGAAATCCAGGCCCTTGGCGTTGACCTTGCCCTTGCCCTCCGGCAACACGCGGCTCCATGACACGCTGAAACGATAGGCCTGCATGCCGAGTTCGTGCATCAGCGCGACATCGGACTCCATGCGCCGGTAGTGGTCGCAGGCGATGTCACCGGTGTCACCGTTGTTCATCATGCCGGGTGTATGGGCAAATCGCTGCCAGATGCTCGGCCCGGCGCCATCGGCTAGCGGCGAGCCTTCGATCTGGTACGCCGAGGTGGCGCTGCCCCACAGGAATCCATCTGGAAATTGCACGGGTTGCGACATCTTGTCTTCGGCTCGGTCTGGCAGCGGGGGGCGAGAATGTAAACGATTACATGGCAGAATACCCGAAGCATTCACCGATTTACAGCCGCATTGCGGCATAGTCCGACGCGCCGCCACCGCGGCTGAAAATCAGAGGTGCCAGTGGCCAGCGTCAAGCTCGAAAACGTGCGCAAGGTCTACCCGAACGGCCACGTTGCCGTCGCCGGCGCGACGTTCGAGGCGAGGGATGCGGAGCTGCTCGTCCTGGTCGGGCCATCGGGCTGCGGCAAGACAACCACGCTGCGCATGATTGCGGGTCTGGAGTCGGCCACGTCCGGGACGTTGTCGATCGGCGACCGCGTCGTCAACGACGTCAAGCCCGCGGATCGCGACATCGCGATGGTGTTCCAGAGCTACGCGTTGTATCCGCACATGAGCGTGGCCGAGAACCTCGCGTTTGGCCTGAGACTGCGCGGCGTCGCCGGCGACGAGATCAAGCGCCGCGTTGCCGAGGCGGCGCAGATGCTCGGTCTCGTCGACATGCTCGAGCGCCAGCCGCGCGTGCTGTCGGGCGGACAGCGCCAGCGGGTCGCGCTCGGCCGGGCGCTGGTGCGTCAGCCGAAAGTGTTCCTGCTCGACGAGCCGTTGTCGAACCTCGACGCCAAGCTGCGCCTGTCGATGCGCGTGGAAATCGCGCGCCTGCATCGCCGCCTCGGCACGACGATGGTCTATGTCACCCACGACCAGATCGAGGCGATGACCTTGGGCCAGCGCATCGTCGTGTTCAATAGCGGGCAGATCCAGCAGATCGATACGCCGATGAATTTGTATACAAAGCCGGCGAACCTGTTCGTCGCCGGCTTCCTCGGCAGCCCGGCAATGAACTTCTTCCGCGGCACGCTGCGTGCCAAGGGCCATCTGTACCTCGACTGCGGCGCGACGATCCTGGCGCTGGGCGAAGATGCCGGCGTCACGGCCCGCCTGCAGAGCTCGTTGAACAAGGAAATCATCGCCGGCATCCGGCCGGAAGACCTGCGGCCGGTCGCGAACGCGACAGACTCCGGGCCAAGCCTGAGCGCGCAACTCGATGTCGTCGAACCGGTCGGCAACGAAGTGTTCCTGAATCTGTCCTGCGGTGGCGCAGAAATCGTCGCGCGCACGCCGCCAGGCAATCTTCCCGAGCCGGGCAGTCAGATGAACCTCGCTTACGCGCCGACCGCGCTGCATTTCTTCGACGCCAAGACCGAACGGCGCATCGGCGCTTAGGAACCT
Organism: uncultured Gammaproteobacteria bacterium; assembly: GCA_963766595.1. Lineage (GTDB taxonomy): Bacteria > Pseudomonadota > Gammaproteobacteria > Xanthomonadales > Rhodanobacteraceae > Rudaea. The sequence goes on along the minus strand of CAVYAZ010000016.1, from coordinate 100,300 downwards.
TCGTGGAATCAAAAAATCTGGCGTCATTCCCGCGAAAGCGGGGCTCTCAACAGCGGAGCTGGTCATCCATTTTCTTTTTCTATCAATAGAGGCCAGATCAACATGGATTCCCGCTTTCGCGGGAATGAAGACTGTTGCAGAGGTTATCTTGTTCTCAATGCCTGGCAGATTGCCGGCGCGCAGACGGGAGTGGCGTTTTCTTTCAACGCAACATCGCCTCCTCGCAAGTTACCGGATGTAGCGGCGCGCCGCTCAGTGGTTTCGGATCGGGATTTTGCGAGGCGCAGAACGTTACGTCTTCGGCGACGTAGTCGCTGCTGCGCGCGGCTTGAAGCTCCGCTTCATCGAGCTGATGAAATGCGAAGTCGATCGTGCCCGCGGGCTTGACCATGCCGGAGAGGTAACCATAGACGTGTTCGCGGGCGTCGGGTCCAGCGGTGACGCCGGCCGGCAACCGGTAGCGCACAGCGCCCGCGGTTCCGACGACCCAGCCGGGCAGCACGACGCCGCCGTTGGCCGGGTCGCGCCAGTGCGCGGTGTCGTAGACGTTTTCCAGATAGAAGTGGGAATGGCTGCTGAGCACGTAGACGTGCTTGCTCTTCGCCTGCACTTCGACCAGCCGGGCGTAGACGTGCGAACCACTTTCTCGTCCGCTGAGGGTGCCGCACATGCTGTGTCCGTCTGACTTGCTGTACGGCAACGACTCGTGCATGCCGACGACGAGCGTCTTGATTGCAGGATTGGCGACGTCGGCGTCGACGAGCGCATAGAACCAGTCGAGTTGCGCGACGTCGAACGTGTCGTCGCCGGCATTGTCGAGATTGATGAAATCCACGCCGCGGTCGACCCAGTGGTAGTAGGTCCGAGGCAGCGGCCGCTGGCCGATACGGACCAGCAGCGCTGCATCGTCGATGCGCTGGCGCGCAAGCTCCGGCCGGTCGAGCAGGCCCTGGAATTCGATCATGAACTGGTCGCGGGTTTTCGGCGCGTACAACTCGTGGTTGCCGATGCCGAGGAAGAACGGCATGTCGCCGAACGGCGTTACCTGATGCTGCGCGAAATCGGTCCAAGCCGTGTACAGATAATCGCTGGCCGTGGGCGGCAGCGAGTAAGCCTTGAAGCGCCGCTCGAGCGCGTAATCTTCGTCGACCTTGAAGATCGCCCGCAGGTCGCCAAGATGCCAGTAGAACGCCGCGTGGTCCTTGCGCGCGCCGGCAGCGATCGCCGGCATCACGATATTGCCGCAGTTGCGCGAATCGCCAGACACGGCAAATGTCCACGGCTGCGGACCGGGCTGGGACTTTACGGTTGTCGGCTGCCGGGCGCATCCATCCGCGCACAGCAGGCACAGCGCCAAAGCGCCGGGAACGAGCCAATGCTTCGAATGCACCTTCACCATGTCCTCCGATCGAACCGCCGAGTGCCGAGCGCAGCGCGCGGCGAATGCGTCACGCAACACTAATGCGTGGCGCCACTGCTTGGCAACGCCCGAAACCGGGCACTGCCGCTGCGCAAGAACGTCGCTGCCTTTGACAGCGCACCTCGAACCGGCGGAAAGTCGCCACTGCGCGCAGGAGAGTTCGTCGTGAAAGTCATCGGCCTTATCGGCGGCATGAGCTGGGAGTCGACCGTGCCGTACTATTGCAGCATCAACGAGGACGTGAAGCGCCGCCTCGGCGGGCTGCACTCGGCGCGCATCGTGCTCTACAGCGTTGACTTCCACGATATCGAAAAACTGCAGCACGCCGGCAAGTGGGACGAGGCCGGTGAGATTCTTGCCGCCGCAGCGCGCGCGCTTGCCGCGGCTGGCGCCGACTTCATCGTCCTTTGCACGAACACGATGCACAAAGTCGTCGGCGCGATCGAGCGCGCCGTCACGATTCCCGTGCTGCACATCGCGGATGCAACAGCGGCCGGGATCCGGCGCGCCGGCCTGCGCCGCGTCGGCCTGCTTGCGACGCGCTTCACGATGGAGCAGGAATTCTACCGCGGCCGGCTCAAGTCGCGGCACGGCATCGAAGTGCTGGTGCCGGAGCCGGCCGAGCGGGAACTGGTCCACCGGGTCATCTACGATGAACTTTGTCTCGGCGTTATCAGCGACACCTCGCGCGAGCGTTATCGTGAAATCATCACACGCCTTGTCGAGCGCGGCGCCGAAGGCATTATCTACGGCTGCACCGAAATCGGGTTGCTGGTGTCGCAGGCCGACTCGCCGGTGCCGGTGTTCGATTCTGCGCAGATCCATGCCGCGGCTGCCGTCGACTTCGCGTTGGCCGGTTGATTCGTTGGCAGTGGTGACGGGGCCAAGGCCCACCCTACAGATCGAACTCCGATTGCGGCAGCAACTCGTCTGGCGCGCGGAAATTTCCCAGACCAACGCCGACGAGCCGGAAGCGCGTCTTCGCCGGCAGCAGCACGCGTTCACGCAGGCTGACCGCGATCTCGACGAACTCTTGTTCCGTCTGCGGTGGAACCGGCGGTGTGTGGCTGCGCGTCAGGATATGGAAATCCGAGGTCTTGAGCTTGAGCACGACCGTGCGGCCGATGCGCTCGGTCTTGCGGCTTGCGGTCCAGGTCTTGGCGGCGAGGGCGCGGATCATCGGTTCGATTTCGCCGAGCGGCACATCGCGCGCGAACGTGTCTTCGGCCGAGATCGACTGCACCGGCTGGTCCGGATTCACCGTGCGCTCGTCGATGCCGACGGCCAGCTCCGCAAGGCGGCGGCCATAGCGGCCGAAGCGGCGCTCGAGTTCACGTATGTCATGCGTCCGCAAATCGGCACAGGTGCGAATGCCGAGCGCTTCGAGCTTCGCATCCATGACTTTGCCGACACCGGGTATTTTCGCGACCGGCAGTGGCGCGAGGAACGCCTCGGCTTCGTGCGGCCGGATCACGAACAGGCCGTTCGGCTTGCGCCAGTCCGAGGCGATCTTGGCGAGGAACTTGTTCGGCGCGACACCTGCCGAGGCCGTCAGCTTCGTCTCGTCGACTATTTCCTGCCTTATGCGCTTGGCCACTTCGGTCGCAGACGACAACCCGGTCTTCGCCGCCGTCACGTCGAGATAGGCTTCATCGAGCGACAACGGTTCGACGAGGTCGGTATGGCGCAGCATGATCTCGCGCACCTGGCGCGATACCGCGCGATAGCGCGTGAAGTCCGGCGGCACGAACACCGCGTCGGGACACAGGCGTTCGGCGCGCACGGCCGGCATCGCCGAACGCACGCCGAAAACGCGCGCTTCATACGACGCCGCGCATACGACCGAGCGCGATCCACGCCAGGCGACCACGACCGGCCGTCCGCGCAACGACGGATCGTCGCGCTGCTCGACCGAGGCGTAGAACGCATCCATGTCGACGTGAATGATCTTGCGCGGAGAATTCATCGGCGGCGCTGCAATAATCCGTTCGTGTTGAGCGTAGCTCGCGCAGCGAGCGAAGTCGAAACACCCTAGATATCCTTCGACTTCGCGCCTCCGGCGCTACGCTCAGGACGAACGGACTTTAAATAACGCGTCAAGTTTGTTTCGAGTCCAACTTACCCATGCGCGCCCGCCTCGTGCACGTGCAGCTTGTCACGCTCGCGCAGCGCCGGGAAACCACCACATCCACAATCCGACGACGATGAGCGTGCCGATGCCGCCGATCAGGACCGACGGCACGGTGCCGAACCAGGCCGCGGTGATGCCGGATTCGAACTCGCCGAGCTGGTTCGAGGTATTGATGAAGATCGCGTTGACTGCGCTGACCCGGCCGCGCATTGCGTCGGGTGTCTCGAGCTGTACGAGCGCGGAGCGGATGACCATGCTGATCATGTCGAGCGCGCCGAGCGCAAACAGCGCGCCGAGCGACAGCAGGAACGATGTCGACAGCGCAAACAGCAGCGTGGCGATGCCGAAGCCGGCGACGGAAGCGAACATGATCCGGCCTACGTTGCGTTCCAGCGAATGGTGCGCGAGCCAGAACGACATCGTCAGCGCGCCGACCGCGGGAGCGGCGCGCAGCAGGCCCAGGCCCCAGGGTCCGGTATGCAGGATGTCGCGTGCGAAGATCGGCAACAGCGCTGTCGCGCCGCCGAGCAGAACCGCGAACAGGTCGAGCGAGATCGCGCCGAAAATGACCGGCCGGTGGCGGATGAAACCGATGCCGGCGAACACCGAGCGCAACGTCGGCGGCTCGCGCGGCACGGGCGGACGTTCGTAGTGCACGAGCGACATCAGGACGGCCGCTACGAAGTAGAGCCCGGCCGCTACGGCATAGACGACGTGCGGTCCGGCCACGTAAATAACGCCGCCGAGTGCCGGTCCGACGATCATTGCGGTCTGTGCCGCCGAGGCACCGGCTGCGGCAGCCTTCGGAAACAATGCCGCCGGAACCAGCGAGGGAGCGAGTGCCATGGCCGTCGGAAATTCGACCGCGCGCGCGACACCGATCGCGAACAAGGTCCCGAGGATTGCCATCTCTCCGAAAGCGGCGCGCCCGCTGACGAACGCCAGCAGCGCGATCGCCAGGCACTCGATGACGATACAGATGATCACGACGCGGCGGCGGTCGTACTGGTCGGCGATGTGCCCGGCCGGCAACGCCAGCAACAGCGAGGGAACGAATTGGACGAGACCGATCAGACCGAGGTCGAGCGCGCGATGGGTCAGGTCGTAGATCTGCCAGCCGGCCGCGACCGATAGCATCTGGAACGCAAACCCGGACGACACGCGCGCGAACCAGTAGCGCACGTAGGCGGGATGCTGGCGCAGCGAATTCGTTGCAGACGAATCGGCGGACATGCTTCTTCGGCGGGCTCGAAAGGTTGCAGTCTACGTTGTGCCCTGCTGGCACGTCACATGGCGCTGTTTCTTGAACCCCTCTCCCACCGGGAGAGGGGCAGGGGTGAGGGTCGGGTCCCGCACCAACGTCGACAGATCCCCGGCCCTCATCCGGCGCTTCGCGCCACCTTCTCCCGATGGGAGAAGGGAAGGCGGCTTGCCGCAACGATGCATTAAACTCGCACCATCGCTCCGCGAGTCCCTCGATGCCAGCCAACCAAAATCTGCGCGGCATGCTGTCGATGCTGCTCGCCGTTGCCACGTTCTCGCTGATGGACGCGGCGCTGAAGACTCTGACGCCGAACTACCCGTCGATGCAGGTCGCGGCTTTACGCGGCCTGTCGTCGCTGCCGCTGGTCACAGTGTGGGTGCTCATCGACGGCGGCCCGCGCCAGTTGCTGCGCGTGCGCTGGCCGCTGCACGTGCTGCGCGGCCTGGTATCGATCGTCATGATTGCGGCGTTCGCCTACGCATTGCGCACGCTGCCGCTGGCCGAAACGTACTCATTGTTCTTCGTCGCGCCGCTGATCATCACGGCTTTGGCCGCCCTGGTGCTGGGCGAGCGCGTCGACTGGCGCGGCTGGACCGCGATTGTCATCGGCTTCTGCGGCACCTTGATCGTGCTGCGGCCGACCGGCGCCGGCGTGCTGACCCTGGCAGGCCTGGCCGTGCTCGTCTCGGCGACCGGTTATTCGATCTCGGCGATCGCCGTGCGAGTGCTCGGGCGCAGCGATTCGACCCAGGCGATGGTGTTCTGGATGCTGCTGATGTTGAGCGTGTGCGCGACCGCGCTGGCCTGGCACGACTGGCTACCGATCCGATCGGAGGACTGGGGTGTGATCGCGGCGCTGGCGGTGACCGGCGCGGTCGGCCAGTACGCAATCACCGATGCGTTCCGGCGCGCGGCCGCATCGCGCATCGCGCCGCTCGAATACACGGCGCTGATCTGGGGAATCCTTCTGGATCGCGTGCTGTGGAACACGTTGCCCGATGCGGTCACGCTGACCGGCGCCGGCGTGATCATCGCCAGCGGCATCTACCTGTTGCGGCGTGAACGCCAGCACACCGAGGCCGAGCATCCGTAGGGTGGGCCTTGGCCCACCGGCTCTTCGACGTCAAAAGAAATCGGTGGGCCAAGGCCCACCCTACGCGCCGGTCGGAAATTTCCTACGTCACGCCGCAGCCATTGCCGATAGTCTGCCGCCACCGTCGCGGCGACGATGCCGTCACCCAATCCGGAGGCGACGGCTATGCGAGCGACCGACGAGGAAATCAGCGAATGGCAGCCGACCGGCCGCACGACGCGCTGGTACGAATGGCTGCTGATCCTGCTGCTGCTCGGCCTGGCCAGCGGCGCGCGCGCCGCCTCAGTATACAAATGCACCGGCGCACAGGGCGAGGCTGCCTATCAGTCGCAGCCGTGCGCGGATGGCCAGCAGGCGAAAGTCATCGGCATTGCTCCGGCGCCGGCATATGCGCCTTCGCCGCACTACGCACTCGACCATGACGAGACCGTGCGTTCGGCGCGAACCGCGGCGCGCGGCCGCTCCGGCGAGCGGCGTGAAGCGGCGCCCGTCTCGTACGAATGCCGGGCAGCGGACGGACAACTGTTCTACCGGCATGGATCGTGTCCGCACTCGATTCCGGCCGCCCACGCGCGCGCCGCCAGCGCCTCGACACATGGCAAGGGCGCCGCGCGCGGCAGCGGCGTGACGGTCAGCGTCAGCGCGCAGCGCATCGCACGTGAAGAGGCGTGCCATGAAATCCAGCGCGCCGGCTCGGCAGGGCGGGCCGGACACGAGCACGACGAAGTCGTATCGACTTATGAGCACAACCTCGGGCGCGATCCGTGCGCCTGACCCGCGTGGGTAATGTGGCGAGCGCGTTGTCAGTAAGATGCGATCACGCCGGCGCCAAGCGGCCCGGACAGTGGACGCGTCGCGTGCACGAGTGCTGGGACACCGGTGCTGGCATAATCTGGCTCGTGGAATATTCGACGGACACGACGACCATGATGCGATTCGAACTTCGCTCGGCCAGCCTGGCCATACTGGCTGTGGCGCTCGCCGCCTGCTCGAGCGGAGCACCGCCGCCGCCAGCGCAGACCGCACCGGCGACGCAAGCAGCGGTCGATGCGAAAGCCGCGAAAGAACTGACGCTCTACGAACAGATGCGTGCGAGCCAGAGCTGGGACCTGGCGACGTCGCTTGGCGAGGAGATCGTCAAGAAATATCCAGCGAGTCCGGCAGCGGCGACGGTCAAGCAGACCCTCGACGACGTGCGCGCGAAGGGTGTGGCGCAGCGCGACTCGCGCCGGCTGGCGCGGTTGTGGGCCTATGCCGCGACACCGGAAGCCGGCGCGACGCAATACACGGCGGCGATCGAAAGCAAGGAGCCGCTGAAGTCTGCCGCAAGTGCGAAGGACGCCGAGCGCATCCGGCTCGTGCTGCGCCAGCATCCGCAGTGGGGGCAGAGCGTCTATCTGCTGCTCGACAACGCGAAGTTCGACTGTAGCAAGGGTTGCGCGACGCTGCCCGTGCGATTCGACGACGCGCCTTCAACGCGCATGAAAGCGACGATTCCGCCGACCGGCGAGCCGGCGCTGTTCATCGACGACGACAAGGGCTTCATCGCGAAGATGCTGAAGGCGAAAAGCGTCGCGATCGACGCGACGATCAAGGGCGAGGGCGCCAAGACGTTCGTGTTCGAGATCGGCGGCTACGACGCCACGAAGTTGCCAAATACGCCGAAGAAATAGTCGTTATCCACGCGCTGCGCGCGTGGATCAACTGCCGCCGTTGGAGTCCTCGCCTTGCGGCGAGGCTCAACGCCGGCCAGAGCCGCACAGGTCATGGCGAAGGTGCAGTTGATGGTGCGAGTACTTGGATTCGATCATGTGCAGGTCGCGATGCCGCGGGGCGAGGAAGATCGCGCGCGCAGCTTTTACGGCGATCTGCTCGGGCTCGACGAAGTCCCGAAGCCCGGTCCTCTGGCCGGCCGCGGCGGACTGTGGTTCCAATGCGGTCAGCTGCAACTCCACCTCGGCGTCGAGGAACCGTTTTCCCCGGCGCGCAAAGCGCATCCGGCGTTCCGCATTCGCGGCTACGAGGAACTGCTCGCAAGGCTGGCCGCCGCAGGCTATGCCGCCGTGCCCGACACGAGTCTTCCACAGATCGAGCGCGCGCACGTATCCGATCCGTTCGGAAACCGGGTCGAGTTGATCAATGCCGAAGGCGCCGGCTGAACTGCCCGGTTCCGTGTGACCGGCGTGGCGACAACCCGACGCAACGCGGCGAATCGACGCGCCACTCATCGTCGCGCGGGTAGCGCTTCGTCGAGCACCACGTCGCAATACTCGAATCGGTTGTCGCGCAGCACGCGTTCGCCGGCGCGCAGTGCAAGTGGTTGGGAAAAAATCGGCCCGGCATGGACGCAGGTGTGGAATTCGCCGTTCTCGCCGCACGGATCGACGCCCGCCGGCAGCGTAGCGAGAAGTGCCGCGTCGAAATCGCGTCCGGCAAACCCGGCGTCGAGTTGCGTCGTGTCGACGCAGGTCAGGATCGCGCGAAAGCCGCTTTCGACAAATTGCGCCGCGAGTTGCGACGTGTCGCGCCCCCATAACGGGAACAGCGGTTCCCAGCCGAGCCCGGCCAGGAGCCGTTCGCGGTAGGCGCGCACGTCGGCGAGGAACAGGTCGCCGAAGGCGAGATGGCGCAGCGCCGGTTGTCGACGGCGCAAGCCGGCCAGTGCAGCCGCAAGCGCCTGCTCGTAGATCGCATTCGATGCGGCCGCCGGAATCGGAACTTCGACTAGCGCGATGCCGAGCGCGGCAACCTGGGCTTCGAGCACGCTGCGCCGCACGCCGTGGATGCTGATACGGTCATAGTCCTGGGTCATCGTGGTGACGAGCGCCACGACTTCGATTTCAGGATCGCTGCGCAGCGCTGCGAGTGCCATCGCGCTGTCCTTGCCGCCGCTCCACGCGATTGCTACGGGCCTGTTGCTCATGGGCGAAGTATCGCCCAACCGCGAGTTCGGCGTGCGGACTGCATCGAGCAAGGTCCGCTACTTCTTGCGCACGAGCATTACGCCGTCGCCGATCGTCAGCAGCACCGATTCGACGCGCGCATCGTCCCTGATCTTCAAGTTCAGTGCGCGGATCGCATCGGTGTCGGCATCGTGGTGATCCGGATCCGTGACGCGACCCGACCAGAGCATGTTGTCGAGCGCAACCAGTCCGCCAGGACGCAGCAGTTTCAGGCAGACTTCGTAGTACGAGTCGTAGCCGGGCTTGTCGGCGTCGATGAACACGAAGTCGTACTGGCCAGCGCTGCCGCGCACCAGCAGCGAGTTCAAGGTATCGATGGCGGGGCCCAGCCGCAAGTCGATGCGCCCCGACACGCCGGCCGACGACCAGTGGCGGCGCGCGATCGCGGTCCAGTCGGCATTGATGTCGCAGCACACGAGCCTGCCTTCGATCGGCAGGGCCGAAGCGATCGCCAATGCGCTGTAGCCGGTGAATGTGCCGACCTCGAGACAGCGCTTGGCGCCGATACTGCGCACGAGCAGCGCGAGAAACGCGGCCTGATCGGCGCCGATCTGCATGCCGGCTTCCGGCAGCTTCGCCGTTTCTTCGCGCAGTCGGCTGGCAGCCGTGCTTTCGCGCGCATGCGCCTGCACATAGTCTTCGATGCGGTCGGAAGCAACGTAACGACGGGTCATGGCACGACTCCCGGTTGGATCAAGCATAACCGCAGCGGCGGTCATTCGCCCGATGTAAGAAAGTGGTCGCTGCGCCGGTCCAATGCTTGGCCCGCCTTCGCGCCCGCGACGCGCGCGAAAGCGTATGCTGCACCCGCTGACCATCCACTGGAGGTGACTTATGCGACGAGTGATGTCGATGTTGTTGGGATTGTTGATGCTCGCACCGCTCGCGGTACTCGCCGCCGACGAGGCTGCCGGTCCGCAGGACGGCCAGGCGGCGCCCGAGTTCAAGCTGCAGGACCAGAAGGGCGACTGGCACACGCTGGCGCAGTACAAGGGCAAGTGGGTCGTGTTGTACTTCTATCCGAAGGACGATACGCCGGGGTGCACGACCGAAGTGTGCACGTTCCGCGACGACGTCGCGAAGTTGCACAAGCAGAATGCCGAAGTGCTGGGCGTCAGCCTCGACGACGTCAAGTCGCATGAGGCATTCGCTGAGAAATACCATGTTCCATTCCCCCTGCTGTCGGACAACACGCAGTCGACGGCCAAAGCCTACGGCGTGCTCGCCACGCACCTGAATTTCACTTACGCGCGCCGCGAGACATTCCTGATCGATCCTCAAGGCAAGATCGCCAAGCACTACAAGGATGTCGATCCGAAGGCCAACTCGGCCCAGGTGCTCTCCGATCTGGACGCGCTGAAGAAGGCCGGCTGAGGGCGCAATCGACAACAGGCAATCGGCAACTGCCAATCGGCCGGACCCCAAAAACAACGGATCGCGAGAGCGACCCGTTGTTTGCTGTGCCATTGCGAGCGAACGAAAGACCCTTACGCGGCCTTCTTTGCCAGGCTATGTTCGAACTCGCGGATCTCACGCTCGGCCTGGTCCTTCTGCCAGCCGTAACGCTCCTGAAGTTTGCCGACGAGATACTGGTGATTGCCGTCCATACGGTTCAGGTCGTCGTCGGTGAGTTTGCCCCATTTGGCCTTGAGCGACCCTTTGATCTGGGTCCATTTGCCTTGGATGATATCGGGATTCATGTGTGCTCCTGTGGAGTGGAGAGTGGAGTGTCCGACCCGGCCCGGGTGACGGGTGAACGCCACCTACCATACTCAGGCGCGGTGAAATGCCGCTTAGCATGCGGTTAATCGGATGTTATTGTTCATTCATGTTCGGGCCGCTGTATTTTGCGGCATTTGAATCATAGTATACATAGCAGCAACGTACACGACTAGCGTGAAACCGGCAGCCAGCCACCAGGTCGAAAGTTTTCCGCCGCAGATTGCGCCGGACTGCGTGCTGTTGATCCTCGGCACCGTGCCGAGCGTGCGTTCGCTCGAACTGCGCCAGTCCTACGGCCACAAGCACAACCTGTTCTGGCCGTTCATGGGCGAATTGTTCGATGCCGGCCCGGAACTGGCGTACGCGGAACGCATCGCGCGCCTTCAGCGCCGCGGCATCGGCATCTGGGACGTGCTCGAACGCTGCGAGCGCCGTGGCAGCCTCGACAGCGCGATCGTGCCGGACAGCGAGGTCGCGAACGACATACCGAGCCTGCTGTTGTCGCATCCGGGCATTCGCGCGATCGCGCTGAACGGCGGCAAGGCGCAGCAAGCGTTCCGCCGCCACGTGGTGCCGCGGCTCGACGCCGGGCTGCGCGCACGCTTGACGCAACTCGACCTGCCGTCGACGAGTCCGGCGAACGCATCGATCCCGCGCGAGCGCAAGCTTGAACGCTGGCGCCAGTTGCAGGCCTGGACAATACGCCGGTGACTCGCGTCCATGCGGCCGCGGGCACGAACTCATAGGCCCGATCGAGACAGGCTCGACCGCAGGGGCAGGGTCAAATAGCTGCGATTAAGTAATGGCGTGAGACATTCCGCGCGGCAGTTTTGTCGATGCGGCCTGAGAAACAGGGGTGCGAAGCGGCATGCGGACAATCGATCATCGCAGTTGCGCTGTGGCGCTGGCTTGCGTCTGCCTGTCGCTCGGCGCGTCGTTGGCGCACGCCGAAGGCGGCCCCCCGATGCTGACCGACGATCCCGGCACGCCGGGCGACGGCCGGTGGGAGATCAATACTTCCCTGCAATCCGAGCATGCCGGCGACACCACGACGTTCAAGCTGCCGCTGCTGGATTTCAACTATGGCATCGGCGAGCGGTTGCAGTTGAAATTCGAAATGCCGTGGGAGTTGCAGCGCATCAAGGGGCAGGGTGACGTGTCCGGTGCCGGCAACAGCATCGCCGGCGTGAAGTGGCGATTCTTCGACGCGGGCGATGCCGGCTGGCAGATCTCGACATATCCGCAGGTGCAATCGCGCTTCCCGGTTTCGGGATCGACGCTGGCCGATGGCGGCGTCAGCTACCTCATGCCGTTGCAGTTCGAGCACAAATTCGGAGACTGGGGCATCAACTTCGATCTCGGCCGCTGGTTCCGCCCAGCCGATCAGGGTGACACCTGGATCGGCGGCATCGCCATCGGCCGCGACATCGTCGAAGGCCTGGAGATCATAGGCGAGTTGCACGAGGAACGCGACGCGCATTCCCCGCGCAACGAACTGGCGCTGAACTTCGGCACGCGCTGGGAATTGTCGAAACGCTTCACGCTGCTGGTTTCAGCCGGCACGGATCTGCACAACGATCTGGATCAGAAGGCGTCGTTGATCAGCTACCTGGGCCTGCAGACGAATCTGTAAGCCCGAAAATCCGGCGCAATTGCCGTTGGCGGACTTGACGGATTGCGCGCGTGCGGCGAAGGTTGCGCCCGAGCCGCATTCACGAGGGGAGTGCAACGATGAGAGTTCTGGCCGTACTGGCATTGCTGTTGATGAGTCTTTGCGCCGCGGCAATAGCCGCGCCGGCGACCGCGCCGACCGCGCGCGACTTGCCGCCGGGTCTGCAGATTCCCGACGCCGCGCGGCCCGGGCCGAACTTCGATGTCGATCGCGCGACCGACGCGTACCTGAATCTGCTGTCGCCGGAACAACGCGCCCAATCCGACGCCTACTTCGAAGGCGGCTACTGGCTGCAGCTTTGGGCGCTGCTCTACGGCCTCGTCGTCGCCGCAGCGTTGTTGTGGAGTGGAATCTCGCGGCGCATGCGCGATCTGGCGCGCAAGCTCAGTCCGCGGCCCTGGCTGTATACCTGGATCTACGTGCTGTTGTTCCTCGTCGCCAGCTTCGTGCTGAACCTTCCATGGTCGATCTATGCCGACTACGTGCGCGAGCACCAGTACGCGCTGGCCACGCAGGACTTCGCCGGCTGGTTCGGCGACCAGATGAAATCGCTGATGGTCAGCGTGATCGTGCTGCCGCTCGTGCTGGTCGCGGTCTATGCGGCCGTGCGCCGCGCCGGCGAGCGCTGGTGGATCTGGGCGAGCGCCATCGGTTTCGTGTTTTCGCTGTTCGCGATGATGCTCGCGCCGGTCTACGTCGCGCCGCTGTACAACGACTACAAGCCGCTGCGCGAAGGCAGTGTGCGCGAAGCCGTGCTCTCGCTCGCGCGCGCCAACCAGATTCCGACCGACCACGTGGTCGAGTTCGATGCCTCGCGCCAGACCACGCGCGTCAGCGCGAACGTCTCGGGTTTCGCCGGCACCACACGCGTGTCGATGAACGACAACCTTCTCGACAAGACTTCCGAGCCGGAGATCAAGGCCGTGCTCGGCCATGAGATGGGTCACTACGTGCTCAACCACGGATTGCGCGGCACGATCTACGTCACTCTCGTGCTGACGTTCGGATTCTGGTTCACGCATCGCCTGTTCGATCGTGCGTTGCGTCGCTGGGGCGCAGGACTCGGACTCGAAGGCCGCGGCGATCCGGCAGCGCTCCCACTGGCCTCGGCGATACTGTCGCTGTTCTTTTTCCTGGCGACGCCGCTGGTCAATTCGATCGTCCGGCAGATGGAAGCCGAGGCCGACGCCTATGGCCTCAACGCCGCGCGCGAGCCGAACGGATTCGCCATGGCGGCAATGCGCCTGTCGACCTATCGCAAGATCCACCCCGGCGCTCTCGAGGAGATTGTCTTCTACGATCACCCGAGCGGCTATGCGCGCGTGCACGGCTCGATGATCTGGCTCAAGGAAAACCAGAACAATCCGACGGCGAACGCCGAGTTGCCGGCCGCGGCGAAGTAATACGGCAAGCCGGCTGGCCGCGTCGCGGTCAGTCGGGTTCGGTCTGCGTGTCAACGCGCGTCGTAAGACTGCGTTCTTGGACATTGCAGTCGAACGCATCCAGCCGAAGGAGACCACGATGAAAAGCCGTCGGATCGCCATGGCGGTGACGCTGGCGCTCTGCGCCGCAGCGCACGCCCAGGAACAACCCGCCGCCGTCGCCACTCAGCGCGACGCGAACCAGCAGGAACGCATCGAGCAAGGCCTGCAGTCCGGACAGTTGTCGAGCAAGGAGGCCGGCCAGCTCGAACGCGACGAGCAGCACCTGGATCGCACGGAGGCGCGCGATTTGAAGTCCGGCGGCGCGCTCACGCCGCAGGAGAAAGCGCAGATCACGCGCCAGCAGAATCAGGTCAGCCACGATATCTACCAGGACAAGCACAACGCCGCGACCGGCAATCCGGCTTCAGCGTCTTCGCAGCGGCTGCAGGCCGACGCGCAGCGCAATGCCAATCAGCAGCAGCGCATCGCCAACGGCATCAACAACGGAACCCTGACCAACAAGGAAGCCGGGCATCTGGAAGGCGGACAGGCGAGGATCAACCGCAATGAAGCCAACGCCGCCGCGAATGGCCATGTCGGCGCCGGCGAGCAGGCGCATATACAGGGCCGCGAGAACAACCAGAGCAAGCACATCTACAACAAGAAGCACAACGCGACCGAGCGCGACGAGAAGCACCGGTAGGGTGGGCCTTGGCCCACCAGCGCCGACGTCGTTGCGCTCAAATCGAAAACCCGCCGCTGTTTTCGTGTGATCTGATCGGGCATCGCCAAACGGTGGGCCGAGGCCCACCCTACTGCAATGTCACATGCATGCGGTTGTCGTCCGACACGCGGTCGACGAGCTTGTTGTATGGATCGATGCCGGCTTCGTACGGTTCGCCGTCGACCGTGACGGTCACGCTGCTATCGCCGTCGGCGACCATGCGCTTTTCCAGGAACAGGACTTTTTCGTTCTGCTCCTGGCCATCCGGCGATTTTGCGAACACGCCGATGTCGACCGGAACGTCGAATGTCGCTTTCGTTTCCTTGCCGACGCCGTCGACGTAGGTCTTGCCCGCGTGCAACGACAGCGTGACGTCGTACTTGCCGTCGTCGCGTTTCTTCGCGGTGACCGCCGAAACCCGGTCGTCGAAGATCGTGATCTTTTCGAACAGGTCGGTTATCAGCGAACCGTTCTGCGGGCCGGCGTCTTCACGCAGGTAGGCGAGGAATTCCTTCGTCGTCGTGTACGGTGCCTGCTGGAATGCCTTGTCGTGGTCATAGCGCGCCAGTGTCTTGTCGACCTGCGCCTGGCCGAGGTAGTCCTTCAGCGAATACATCACGATCGAGCCCTTGCGATAGTGGATGTACGGCTGGTTCTCGTTCAACGCGAGCGGCATTTCCTCGACGACTTCGCCCGAACGGTCGTGCAGGTAGCGATCGAGTTCATACTTGAGGAACTTGCGCATCTTCGGTGCGCCGTATTCCTGTTCCTGGACCATCAGCGCCGAGTATTGCGCGAATGTTTCGTCGAGCATCGTCACGCCCTGCGTGAATGCGCCGATGACCTGGTGCGCCCACCATTGGTGCGCGACTTCGTGCGCGGTCACGTAGTACGAGTAGTCGATCGATTCCGGATCGCGCAGGTCGGCCGTGAACCCGATCGTCTCGGAGAACGGCACGGTATTGGCGAAGCTTTGCGCGAAGCGCTCGTAGCCCGGGAACTCGAGCACGCGCATCTGGCGGAACTGGAACGGCGCGAAAGCCGTGCCGAAATACGCCAGCGATTTCTTCATCGAGTCCATGATGCGATCGACGTTGTACGCGTGTTCCGGATGGTAGTAGACCTCGAGCGAAATGCCGTCGAGCGTGTCCTTTTTGACCGCGTACTTCGCCGACTGGAACGAGAAGAAATCCAGGATCGGCTTGTCCATCTTGTAGTGGAAATAGCGGCGGCCGTTGTCAGTCCACTCTTTTTCCAGATAGCCCGGCGCAAGCGCGATCTGGTCCGGCACGGTCGACACGGTCGTCTCGAACGTCACCCAGTCGGCGTCGCGCCCGAGCAGGCTGAACTGGCGCGCCGACTCGTCGTCGATCTTTGGCATCCGGGGCGCCGGGCCCAGGGCGTATTCGCGCCGGTCGTTGCGGTCGTCGAGCTGGATCGTTTCGTCGTAGCCGAAGTGCGGCAGCATGCGGCTGTCGAGCAGCGTGCCGTTGTCGACGATGTGGTAGTCGTCCGGCGTGTTGCGGAAGCCGCGGCTCCACAGCTGCAGCGTGTAGTCGAAGTCCATCGTCGCGCCGGCGGCGAGCGGCGTCTTGAGCTTGTAGATCGTGTAGCCGTGCGTGCGGTCGTCGCTGACGACATCGTGCGGCGCGAACTTCAGGTCGACCAGCTTCATGTCGTACGGAATGCGCACGTGCAGGTCGCTGATCGCCTTGTCGGTCTTGTTCGCGAGCAGGTAATGTCCGCGCACGTCGACCTTGCGATCGTGAGGATACATGTCGACGTCGACCTTGACGTCGGTGATCTTCGGCTGCGGCAGAGCGCGGTACTGGCGATAGAGTTTTTCGTAGTCGGCACTTTGTTGCTTGGCCAGGTCGCCCGGGACGTAGCGGTTGATGACGTTCGTGTTGTAGTAGATCCAGGCGCCGAGGCCGGCAAAGACAAGCAGCGATCCGGACAGCAGCACGCGCGAGGCCGTGCCGAAGCGCTGGCGCGCGATGCGCGTGCGCTCCTTCCAGCCCTGCGCCGTGCCGCGTGACCAGAACAGTGCCGCGACGACGAGCAGCGCGACCGACAGAGTCAACCAGTAGGCGCGGAACCACAGGTGCGCGGCGAGGAAATGGCCGTAGCCGTTCATGTCGGAGTACGGCAGCTCCGGCGCGCTGCCGAAGTTGTACAGGTGATGGTCGAAGTGCAACTGCGCCAGCACGATCCGGCTGACGAAATACAGAACGATCAGCAGGTAGCCGACGAACTTGTTGTTGGCGATGACCTGCAGGAACAACGCGAGCGCACCGATCAGGCCGAAGCGCAGCGTGTTCAGCGCGATGTCGGACAGATACAAGCCCGGCTCGATGTGCGTGTAGCCGCGGATCAGCTGATAGGCGATGCTCTCGAGCGCGCCGGCGACAAGGAACGCCACGATGACGGCGATCATGGCGGTCAGCTTCGACAGCAGCGGAATCCAGTCCGGCAACGAAAATGCGTCGGTCACTTCGCTGATGCGCGCGCTGCGCTCGCGCCAGACCAGTTCGCCGGCGTAGAACGCGATGATGATGACGAGCAGGAAGTTGTAGCTGCCGTCCATCGCATCGTTCATCAGGTGCGTGACCGGGTACAGCTTGGTGCCGAACAGCTCGTTGCCGAGACCTAGCGCGCCGCCGAGATTGAAGAGTCCGCAGATCAGCATGACCAGGAACGCGATGCCGGTCAGCACGCCGCGTGTATCGAACGCGGCGAGCTTGCGGTATTGCGCGAGCCGCGTTGCGAAGCCGGTGCGCAGCTCGACCGATGGCAACGCGACCGCGGTGCGCGCCTGGACCGCAGCGGGCGGCGCTGCGACGACGGCCTTCTTGCGCCGCCACAGCCGCAGGCCTTCGCGATCCGGGCGAAACCACGCAACCGCCGCGGCGATCATGGCAACGCCGATGCCGGTCCAGAGGGCGCGATTGATCAGGAACAGGCCGGTGATCTCCGGCAGTTTGGTATTGCGGTCCTCGGCCGACCAGTAGCGCGTTACGACCTCGAAGGCGCCGAGTCCGAACGGATCGAGGATCGCGCCGAGCGTCTGGTGGTCCGGATTGTCGGTGGCGACGCTGGCGATCGTCCACAACACGAAGAACGCAATGACGCCGATGTAGGTGCCGAGCATCGAACGTGTCAGCGTCGCCAGCAGGAACAGCATCGCCGAAACGAACAGAAAATCCGGAACCAGGACGACGCCGAACGCATAGCCGTACGCCGCGAAGCTCGTCGGCCCGAGGCGTTGCGGATCGACCCACGGCATCATCACGCCGAGCAGCATGCCGAGCGCGACGAACACCATGACCGCCATGGCGATCGCATAGCCGGCAGCGAAGCGGCCGCCGAGATAAGCACGTTTGGAAATCGGTGTGGCGAAGAACAGTTCGCTCGTGCCCGCTTCGAAATCGCGCAGCGCGGCGCCGGCGACGAAGATCGGCCCAAGGAACAGCGACAGGATCACGCCCATCAGCGCCAACTGGTTGACGACGACAAACGGCGCATTGCGCAAAGTGTTGCCGATGCCGCCGCCGATGCGCACGTGGTCCGAGCTGATCACGGCGGTCGCGAGCGCGCAGAACGCGAACGCGATCATCCAGAACAGCGGACTCCTGAGCTGCTGGCGCAGCTCGAAACGGAAAATCTCACGGAACATGATCTTCTCCGGTCAGGCGGCGCGCGCGGCGGCTTGAAGCCGCAGCTGGCCGAAGTAGACATCCTCGAGATCCGGCGACACCGCGTCGAAGCCGCCTTCCGGCGAAGCTGTCGGAGAGCACGTGAAGGATCGTCTTGCCGCCGGCAAGCCGCGTCGACAGCACGGTCATGCGCTTGCTGTAATCCTCGATCGCGGCATTGGCGACGGTCTTGCGCCAGACGCGGCCGTCGAGCGAGCGAATCGCTTCGCTCGGCTCGCCGGTCAGGCGCACCTGTCCCTGGGCGATGATCGCCATGCGCGGACACAGGTCGGTGACGTCCTCGACGATGTGCGTCGACAGGATCACGACGACGTTCTCTCCGATCGCCGCGAGCAGGTTGAGGAAGCGATTGCGCTCTTCCGGATCCAGTCCCGCGGTCGGCTCGTCGACGATGATCAGCTGCGGGTTGCCGATCAGCGCCTGGGCGATGCCGAAGCGCTGGCGCATGCCGCCGGAGAACGTGCCGAGCTTGCGCTTGCGCACGTCCCACAGGTTGACCTGTTTCAGCAGCGCCTCGACCAGCGCCTTGCGCTCGCCGTTCGCGGTAACGCCTTTGAGCACGGCGAAATGATCGAGCATCGCCTCGGCCGAAACCTTCGGGTAGACGCCGAATTCCTGCGGCAGGTAGCCAAGCAAGCGCCGCGCCGCGGGCTTGTTGGCGAGCACATCCAGATCGTTGAGGCGGATGCTGCCGGTGTCGGCATCCTGCAATGTCGCAATCGTGCGCATCAGGGTCGACTTGCCGGCGCCGTTCGGACCGAGCAGGCCGAACATGCCCTTCGGAATATCCAGCGTCACACCCTTCAGGGCCTGCACGCCATTGGCATAGGTCTTGGACAGATCACGGATCGTCAGCATTGCAGGTTCCCTGGATAAGAAAAGTGGGCAAGGGTAAGTGTGTTACATATATATAACACCAACACGCGTACCTGCTGAATGGGCCGGAAGTAACGGACGCCTTAAACGCTCGCGGCCCGCCCGGCATCTCAACCACTCGTGCCTTCGCAGACTGCGAAAGAACAGCAGCAATACCATTGTCGCAAGTTACGCGTCGGCCAAGTCGCAGCGCAGTCGCGGCCTTCACGACTTGCGCATGACGAGTGTCAGCCCCGAACGCTGGCGCGTCCGCGTTGCCGGCGACCGTTGCAAATGGTAGGGGCGCAACAACCTGATCGAACCATCGCGCCGGGCCGCGGCGTTGCGCTATCCTCCCCGTTCCTTACGCGAAGCAGCCGCGGCGGCGGACACGAGGGCAACATGGCGCAGGTCAGCGAGGTAAAGGTTCCGGACATCGGCAACTACACGAACGTGCCGGTGATCGAGGTGCTCGTGAAGCCCGGTGACACGGTGGCCAAGGACCAGGGGCTGGTCACGCTCGAGTCCGACAAGGCGACGATGGAAGTTCCGTCTCCGATTGCCGGAGTCGTCAAGGAGCTGAAGGTCAAACTCAATGACGAGGTTTCGGAAGGCACTGTAGTCGCACTGATCGAGGCGGCGGACGCTGCGGCATCGACGAAGGGCGCGGCCGCGCCTGCGCCAGAGAAAGCCGCGCCAACTGCGGCATCTTCACCTCTCCCGCCGGCGGGAGAGGTCGCCGCGCAGAGCGCGGCGGGTGAGGGTGGCGCCGGGAAGAGCGAGCCGCCCAGCGGAGCGCCACCCTCACCCCAGCCCTCTCCCGCCAGCGGGAGAGGGGGCGAAGCGTCAGCGCCCGCGGCCTCCGGCGGAGGCGCGCCGCGCTCGCCGCCGGTCGCTTTCGGCGCCGAAACGGTGATGCCCGACAAGGTGCCCTACGCGAGTCCGGCGATCCGCGTGTTCGCGCGCGAACTCGGCGTCGACCTGACCCGCGTCAGCGGCAGCGGGCGCAAGAACCGGATCACGAAAGAGGACGTGCAGAATTTCGTCAAGCAGGCGCTGGCCGGCGGCGCCGCGCCGCGCGCCGCCGCCGCAGGCGGGGCCGGGCTGAACCTGCTGCCCTGGCCACAAGTGGATTTTTCCAAATTTGGCGAAGTGGAAACCAAGCCGCTGTCGAAGATCAAGAAGATCTCCGGCGCGAACCTCGCGCGCAACTGGGTCATGATCCCGCACGTCACGCAGCACGACGACGCCGACATCACCGATCTCGAAGCGCTGCGCGTCGCGCTGAACAAGGAACACGAGAAGGCCGGCATCAAGTTCACGATGCTCGGCTTCATCATCAAGGCGGTCGTCGCCGCGCTGAAGAAGTATCCGGACTTCAACGCCTCGCTCGATGCGAGCGGCGAAAATCTCGTGCTGAAGAAATATTTCAACGTCGGTTTCGCCGCCGACACGCCGAACGGCCTGGTCGTGCCGGTGCTCAAGGACGCCGACAAGAAGGGCATCGTCCAGATCGCGCAGGAAACGAGCGCGCTCGCCGGCAAGGCGCGCGACGGCAAGCTCGGCCCGGCCGACATGTCCGGCGGCTGCTTCTCGATCTCCTCGCTCGGCGGCATCGGCGGCACGGCGTTCACGCCGATCGTCAATGCGCCCGAGGTCGCGATCCTCGGCGTATCGAAGTCGTCGATGAAGCCGGTCTGGGATGGCAAGGCGTTCGTGCCACGCCTGATCGTGCCGCTGTCGCTGTCCTACGATCATCGCGTGATCGACGGCGCTTCGGCGGCGCGCTTCACCGCGTATCTCGCGCAGCTGCTCGGCGACATGCGGCGCGCGCTGCTGTGAGGCCGAGCCATGTCGGCGGACTTCACTGACATCGGAATTGTCGATCTCGATCTGAAGAAGACCACGTGGTCGCGGGTGCATTCGTCGATGCGCACGCTCTATCTGGGTCTCAATCGCGAGCCCGATCTGGCCTGGATACGCTTCTTCCACGAGGAACGCGAATCGCGCATCGTGATCAAGCGGCATGGATTGTGGATCGAGGACGGTTACATCGTGTTCGACTGCCTGCTGCCGGATGTCGAAACGCATCATCTGCCGGACTTCCGCGCTTCGATCGACTATGCCAATCGCAAATCGCGCGAACTCGTGGCCACGCGTCGCGAGCGCAGCGAGCAGGAGCGCCGCAGCACGCGCGCCGAACAGCGCCGGCTGGCCGAGCTGCGCACGCGCATTCGCGGCGCCGGACCGTCGAGCGAAGTGCAGGGAGGCGATGCAACGCCCGAAGCTATCATTGAAACGATGCCAGCCGAATTGCCCGCCGCGGCTAACGTGGCGGACGGTGGCGCCGATCTGGACAGCAAACGCAATGAATGGCGCGCGCGTTTTCGCGCCGCGCTGACGACCCGAGCGAAGGAGCCCGACCGTGGCAACGACTGAAGTCAAAGTTCCGGACATCGGAAACTATACAAATGTACCGGTGATCGAAGTGCTGGTGAAAGCCGGCGACACGGTCGCCAAGGACCAGGGCCTGGTCACGCTCGAATCGGACAAGGCGACGATGGAGGTGCCGTCGTCGGTTGCCGGCGTCGTCAAGGAGGTCAAGGTCAAACTCGGCGACGAAGTTTCGGAAGGCGCCGTCGTTGCCGTGATCGAAGCGGAAGGCGCCGCTGCCTCTGCGGCGCGGCCAGGTGCGCCCGGGGCCACGCCATCTTCGCCTCTCCCGCCGGCGGGAGAGGTCGCCGCGCGCAGCGCGGCGGGTGAGGGTGGCGCTGGGAGGAGCGACCCCACCCAAGCGCCACCCTCACCCCAGCCCTCTCCCGCCAGCGGGAGAGGGGGCGAAGGCGCCGCGCCGTCAGGCGCTACTTCTGCGGGCACGCCCGGCCCGAAGGCTGCAGCGGCGACAGGGCGCAAGGCCGACATCGAATGCCAGGTCGCCGTGCTCGGCTCCGGTCCGGGCGGCTACACCGCGGCATTCCGCGCGGCCGACCTCGGCCAGAACACGGTGCTGATCGAGCGCTACGCGACGCTCGGCGGCGTCTGCCTCAATGTCGGCTGCATTCCGTCGAAGGCGCTGCTGCACGCGGCGCGCCTGATCGACGAGGCGTCGCACGCCGGCGACATCGGCATCAGTTTCGGCGAGCCGAAGATCGACATCGCCAAGCTCGGCGCGTTCAAGGACAAGGTCGTCGCGCAGCTGACCGGCGGCCTCGCCGGCATGAGCAAGCAGCGCAAGGTTACGGTCGTGCAAGGCACCGGCAAGTTCGTGTCGGCGAACGAAATCGAAGTCGAGACCAAGGACGGAAAGAAACTCGTCCGCTTCGAAAAATGCATCATCGCGGCGGGCTCGCAGGCGGTGAAGCTGCCGGGTTTCCCGTGGGACGATCCGCGCACGATGGATTCGACCGATGCGCTCGTGCTCAAGGACGTGCCGAAGAACCTGCTCGTCGTCGGCGGCGGCATCATCGGCCTGGAGATGGCCTGCGTCTACGATGCGCTCGGCGCGAAAGTCACCGTCGTCGAACTGCTCGACCAATTGATGCCGGGATCCGATCCCGATCTCGTGCGGCCGCTCGCGCAGCGACTGAACAAGCGCTATGCCGGTATCCACCTCAAGGTGAAAGTCGCGAAGGTCGAAGCGACGAAGGAAGGCCTCAAGGCAACGTTCGAGGGCGAGAAGGCCCCGGAGCCGCAAGTCTACGATCGCGTGCTGGTCGCCGTCGGCCGCTCGCCGAACGGCAAGAAGATCGACGCCGACAAGGCCGGCGTGCAGGTCACCGATCGCGGTTTCATCCCGGTCGACAAACAGATGCGCACGAACGTGCCGCACATCTTTGCGATCGGCGACATCGTCGGCAACCCGATGCTCGCGCACAAGGCCACGCACGAAGGCAAGGTCGCGGCGGAAGTCTGCGCCGGCCACAAGAGCGAGTTCGTCGCGCGCGTGATCCCGAGCGTGGCCTACACCGATCCGGAAGTCGCCTGGGTCGGCGTGACCGAAGCCGAAGCGAAGAAGGACGGCATCAAGTACGGCGTCGGCAAGTTCCCGTACGCCGCGTCGGGCCGCGCGATCGGCATCGGCCGCACCGAGGGCTTCACCAAGCTGATCTTCGACGAGGCCACGCATCGCGTGATCGGCGCCGGCATCGTCGGACCGAACGCCGGCGACCTGATCTCCGAAGTCGCCCTGGCGATCGAGATGGGCTGCGAAGCCGCCGACATCGGCCTGACCGTGCATCCGCACCCGACCCTGTCGGAGTCGGTCGGCATGGCGGCGGAAGTATACGAAGGTACAATTACCGACTTGTACATTCCGAAGAAGAAGTGATAGCCAGCGGGGCTCCGGCCGGGTTACCGGGCTCCGCTGTTTGCAGCGCCACGCCGCCAGTCGTGCGCTAACAAGAATTTTCCATGTCTTTGACCTGGTGGGCACGCTGCGGTGCCAACAGGCTGACGGCTGCGCGCTTTGTTCACGCAGCATTGCGACGACGTATGGAAGATGGGCAGATGGCGCCAACTCCGCGCCGCAAGCCGCAAACTTCTATCGCAAGGAGGTCGCCATGAAACTGTATTTTTCGCCCGACGCCTGCTCGCTGTCGCCGCATATCGTGCTGCGCGAACTGGGTCTGAAATTCAGCTGGAAAAGTCGACAAAGACGAAGAAGACCGCCTCCGGCGCCGACTTTCGCCGATCCGAAGGGCTATGTGCCGGTGCTCGACTCGACGACGGCCAGCGGAAGGCCCGGCCATCGTGCAGTACCTGGCCGATCGCAAGCCGGACGCGAAGCTGGCGCCGGCGAACGGCACGTTCGAGCGCGCGCGCCTGCAGGAATGGCTGAACTTCATCACCAGCGAACTCCACAAGAGCTTCTCGGCGCTGTTCAACGCGTCGATGCCGGACGCGGCCAAGGCGATCTACAAGGAAAAGATCGCCGAGCGCTTTGCGCTGATTGACGCAACGCTGGCGAAGCAGGACTACCTGCTCGGACCGAACCCCAGTGTCGCCGACGTGTACCTGTTCGTCGTGACGCGCTGGTCGAAGCACTTCGACATCGATCTCGGACGCTGGCCGGCGCTGGCGGCGTTCATGGATCGCATGGCCGAACGCGCATCGGTGAAGGCTGCGCTGAATGCCGAATCGCAGGCGAGAAAGCCGCCTAGCCGCCACGAGTCCCTGCGAACTCGTCGGGACACCGCCAGATTCCGAAGAGCTGCTCGTGCGCAACGCTACTTGCGTTTCTTGCCCGTCGCTTGTCGCCAGCGCGGCGATTCTTCCGGCCGCGATCTGTTCGGCGACGTCGTAATGGCGCACGAGCGGTTCCATCTGCAGCAGGAAGTGCTCGTCCTCGGGGTAGTACACCGAGCGGTCCGGATTTTCGCCGGCGAAGGCGCGCACGGCGTCCATCGATTCCCACAGCGAGATCAGCATGACCTCGCAATGCTCGCCCTGGTTGCGGCGCAGGATCGTGACGCCGCGATTGCCCGGCGTCTTTGCATAGTCGCGCAAGCCGGTTTCATGCAGGTAGGCGAGGTAGTCGTCCGCCTTTTCCTTGAGCGTGATACCGCGCCAGATGCGAGCGATCATGGATGAGGCTCCGCGATGCCAGACGCAATCAGCATACATGAGAACCGCGCGGTCGGCCGCAGGCTGCCGGCGCTCGGGCCTGCGGTCTTGCCCAGGCGATTGCGGCAGGTGACACGACCGCCACCGGATAGGTTATCTTTGTGCCGCACGCTGGGGGAGCGTGCCGATAACCGCGCATGCATCGACGAGGAATTTGCCGATGGACTGGACGTTGCTTTTGCTGCTCCTGGTCGCGCTGGCCGCCATCGTGCAGCTGTGGATTGCGTTGAACAACCAGCGGCGGCAGACGCTGTCCGCGAACTTTGCCGTCGAAGAGGCGCAGCACGAACTCGACCGGCTCCAGGCTGCCCAGGCGCAGACGATCCAGGTCACCAAGCTGGCCGCGCTCGGCCAGATGGTCGCCGGCGTGGCGCGCGAGATCAACGCGCCGCTCGGGCTCGCGCAGGGCAACATCGAGGTCGTCGGCGAGATGCTGGCGGAATACCGCTCGCTCGTGCGAGCAATACGACGCGGCCGTGCAGCATTGCCTGCAGCCGGTCGATCTGCTGTTCGGCGCGGACAAGGCCAGCCTGGACAAGCTCGTCAAGTTCGTCGAGGAAGCTCGCCGAAAGCTGTTCGAGGCGCGCGCGAACCTCGAGAACAGCGCGATGGCGAAGAAGACCGAAGTCCTGCTCGACGATTCGCGCGGCGCCCTGGCGCAGTTGTCCGGCCGCGCGCTGAGCATCAAGGAGTTCGCCCGCACCGACATCGATGCGCCGGCGCTGATCGACGTCGGTGAGTGTGTCGACAACGCGCTGGCGCTGGCGCAGTCGCGCCTGCCGGAGCGGATCAAGGTGGTCCGGCAGATCGGCGCCTTGCCGAAAGTGCGCAGCGTGCCCGGCGACCTGGACCAGGTGTTCCTCGCCCTGATCAACAACGCCGCTGCCGCGATGGAGGGAGAGGGCACGCTGACGGTCAGCGGCAAGCAGGCGGGCGACCGCATCGAAGTCGTGTTCGAGGACACCGGCACGGGCATCGGCGATGACATCCTGCCGAAGATCTTCGAGCCGTTCTTCACGACCCGGCCGCGCGGCGAAGGCACCGGGCTGGGACTGACGATCGCGCACCGGATCGTGTCCGCACTCGGCGGTTCGATCCAGGTCAAGACGACGCCCAAGCATGGCTCCGCATTCAGCGTGAGCCTGCCGGCCGCCGATAGCACCGATGGCCGCTGACGAGGTCAACGCCGGCCGGGCCGGCGTCGCGCATCCTGCTGGTCACGGCCGAAGGACAGCATCCAGCACGCGCTCGTGGCCTTGTTGCGCGAGCATCAGGTCATCGTCTGCGCCGATCCTGATGCCGCTGCGGCGCTGGCGTCAAAGCACGATGTCGATACCGTGATCTGCAGCCAGCGCGTGCCGCCGACTCACTGGCATCGACGTGTTGCGCGCGGTCAAGCGCGCGCATGCGCGCGGCGTGCGCGTACTGCTGAGCGACCGTCCGGAAGGCCGCCTGCTGCTCGATGCGATCAACGAAGTCGAAGTGTTTCGCTGCGTCGACCTGCCCTGGAACAACGCGCGCGATGAGGGAGACTGGCGAACGCCGCCGCGCGCGGCGCGCGCGCCACGCCGGTGCTCGGCAGCGAGCCGCCCACGCCCGACGAGGCCGGCGACCTCAAGCGCCATGTCGCGCTGGTGATGATCGACAGCGATGCCGACGCGCAGCAGCGCCTGCGCGACGTGTTGCAGCCGCATTACAAGATCCATTTCGCGAACGATTTCGAACGCGCGCTGGTATTCATGGAACAGCACGAAACCGGCGCCCTGATCTGCGCGCCGCGCGTCGGGCGCAGCGATCTGGTCACGCCGCTCAAGGCGCTCAAGCAGTCGCATCCGCAGATCACGACGATCGCGATCGATGCGCATCTCGACGTCGACCTGGCGATCGAATTGATCAACGAGGCGCAGGTTTTCCGCCTGCTGCGCCGGCCGCTGCACCCGACGATCTGCCGCCAGTACGCCGATGCGGCGATGGCGCGCTACTGGCGCATCAAGCAGAACCCGCAGGCGGCCTGGCGGTTTGCCGCCGCGCCGGCGCTCGGGCCGCGCGCGCCGCGGCAATTGCCTGCGGGATTGCTCAACCGCATCCGTGGATTGCCGGGACGGCTGGTCGACGCCGATGCCGCCGGCTGAGCGCGCGCGCGCCCGCGCCTGATCGGCTGCCGCGGAAGGCGGCATTGTCCACATTTATCATTTTTGGTGCGACCGGCGCGACCGGCCGGTTCCTGCTGCCGGCCCTGCTCGAGCGTGGCGAACGCGTACATGCCGTCAGCCGGCAGGCCGCCCGCGGCGGCCGACCGGCCGCAGCCGGCATGGATCCGCGGCGACCTGTTCGGCGTGGTCGATGCGCTGCCGGCAGTTGCCGACTCATCGTCAGCCTCGGACCGCTCGACGCGTTCTCGGCCTGGTTCGACAGCGCGCCGTCGCCGGCGTGCGGCGCGTGATTGCGCTGAGTTCGATGAGCGCGGAAACCAAGAGCGCCTCGCCGGACGTCGCCGAGCGCGCGCTGGCCGAAACCTTGCGCATGGCCGAGCAGCGTCTGCTGCGCGGGCCGCGGAGCGCGGCATCGGCTGCACGCTGTTGCGCCCGACCCTGATCTACGGCGGCGGTCCTGATCGAAGCCTCGTGCCGATCGCGCGCTTCGCGATGCGCTGGCGCGTTCTGCCGATTCCGCTCGGCGCCAGCGGGTTGCGCCAACCGGTGCATGCCGCCGACCTCGCCAGCGCAGTCGACGCGGTCGTCGACTGCGCTGCGGCGCACGGCAAGGTTTATCCGCTCGGCGGCGGCGAACGCCTGCGCTTCGATCGCATGCTGTTGCGCTTGCGCGCGGCGATGCCGAATTTCGTGCTGCCGCTGCCGGTTCCGCAAGTCATGATTCGCGCGGCATTGCGCTTGCGTTCCGGGCGCGGCGCGGGCACGATCAGCGCGGCCGCGGTCGGCCGCGTGCGCGCGGACCTGGTCGCCGACAACAGCGAAGCCGCGCGCGATTTCGGCTTTGCGCCGCGCAGTTTTCTCGCCGAAGACGTAGTCGCCGCAGCGCGCCGCTGAGCGCGGACGATAGCACACTCGCGGCGCGCGCGCCTGTTGCGGCGCAGCACTGAAATTGCCCGCCATTTTCGTTGCAAACAACTGTTTGAACTCCCTATGATGCCGGTCACGCTTCGTCGTCCGTTTTTCGTTGGGGAACTCATCATGCAAAGCCGTATCGCGCTCAACCTCGGGCTGACTTCGCTGCTCCTGACAATGGCTGCAAGCCAGGCGCTGGCCGGGGTTTCGCCGCCGCCATCGCTGAACAGCGACGGCTCGCCGGTGACTGGTTTGATCACCGCCCGCTTCGATCCGAGTGGGGGCGTCGTGCCGTTTCCGACGAACCTGCTGCTGCAGGGTACGACCGACCTGACGCTGAACATTCCGGTCGCCAATCCGGCCAACTACGGCGATCCGGCCGTCGCGATGAATGCGCTCGACGGTTTCGGCACCGTGGCGCCCTGGACGACGACGTTTTCCGCGCCGCCGAAGGCCAGCAGCCTGGTTGGCGGCCAGACCGTGCGCGTGTTCGAAGTCGCGCTGACCGGACCCGGCGGCGGCGTGAAGTGATCGTGCGCGAGCTCGCATCGCCACAGGAATTCGTCGTCGCGCTCGCGCCGACCGACCCGACCGGCAAGACGATCGCGATCGTGCCGACGGCGCCGCTGCGCCAGCTGACCTCGTACATGGTCGTTCTGCTGGGCGAAGGCGGCACCGGCCTGCCGCCAGCCGATCGCGTTCCGAGCATCACCGATGCCGCCGGCAACGACGTCACCTCGGACCAGACCTACTTCCTCGCCAAGCGCGCCCTGCCGGTGTGCATCAACGGCAAGTCGACGATCTCGCTGTTGCCGCCGTCGACCACCTGCGCGCTCGAGCCGTTGCGCCAGCTGGTCGTTTCGCAGGAAGCCGCCGCGGCGACCGTCGGCATCGACCGTGGGCACATCGTGCTGTCCTGGGTCGCGACGACGCAGTCGACGACCGTCGTGCTGCAGGCGCTCAACAGCGTCATCGACGCGGTGCCGGATACGGCCGTGGCGCTGGTGCCGACCGGCACTGAACCTGTCGCAGATCAATGCGGCGTTGCCGCCGGTTGCCGATGTCTATGTCGGCGCTTTGAACGTTCCGTACTATCTGTCGGTGCCGTCGGCGCAGAATCCGACCGCCGCGCTGACCGGCTTCTGGCATGCCGCTCCCGGCGCGTACGTGCCGCCGTTCAACCAGCTCGGGCTGGATCCGACGTCGACGAACGTCACGTTCATCAATCCGTTCCCGGTGGCGACGGCGCATCCGAGCATTCCGGTGCTGATGACCGTGCCGAACGCGAATTCGGGCCATACCAAGCCGGCGTCCGGCTGGCCGATCGTCATCTTCCAGCACGGCATCACGCGCAATCGCACCGACATGTTTGCAATCGCCGGCGCGATGGCTGCGGCCGGTTTCGCCGTCGTCGCGATCGACCTGCCGCTGCACGGCCTGACCGATCCGACCAATCCGCTCTATCGCAACCAGCTGCTGACCGGTACGCCGGCGGCCGGCCTGATCACCGGCGAGCGCACGTTCGATCTGGATCTGGAAAACAACACGACCAGCGCGCCTGGCCCGGACGGCAAGATCGATCCCTCCGGAACGTATTTCATCAATCTGAGCAGCCTGCTGACTTCACGCGACAACCTGCGCGAAGGCGTCGCCGACCTGCTCGAACTGCGCACGTCGATCGCGACGATGAGCCTGGACGGACACACGCCGGGATTCGACACGGCGCGCGTCGCCTACATCGGCCAGTCGCTCGGCAGCATCGAAGGCACGACCTTCATGGCGATCGCGCAGACGCCGAACACGTACGTGCAGAATGCGGTGCTGAACGTTCCGGGCGGCGGCGTCGTCGGGCTTCTGATCGGTTCGCCGACCTTCAGCCCGATCATCCTCGGCGGCCTCGCCGAAGCCGGCGTGCTGCCGGGAACTCCGGCGTTCGGCCAGTTCGTCGTCGCCGCGCAGACCGTCATCGATTCGGGCGATCCGATCAATTTCGCGTTCGCGACGGCGAACAAGAACATCCTCGCCCAGGAAGTCGTCGGCGGCAGCCCGCCGCTGCCGGGCGACATCAGCGCGTCGAAGTGCTCGAACTGTTATGACGCCAGCGGCAACTGGCTGCCCGACCAGGTGATCCCGAATGCGGTAGCCGGCTTCCCGCTGTCCGGCGGCAACCCGCTGATCGCGGCGCTGGGACTGACCACGCTGACCAGTTCGGCGCAATCGGCGACCGGCATTCGCGGTGTCGTGCGCTTCGTCACCGGCACGCACGGATCGCTGCTCGATCCCTCGACGTCCCCGCAGGCGACGGTCGAAATGCAGACGGAAGCGGCGAGCTTCCTTGCCACCGGCGGAACCGCGGTACCGATAACCAATCCGGCCGTGATCAAGCACTAATCCGACCAGGGGAAACGACATGAGCATGCACAACAACAAGATCACGACATCTCCGGCCGTCCTCACCCGCCATCCGCTGACCGTTGCGCTCGCACTCGCGCTGGTCGGCGGCTTCGCCGGCAAGGCCCACGCGATCGCATTCGGCGACCAGGACGGCTGGCATGGCGATATCAACACGACGCTTTCGTACGGCGTCGATTTCCGCGTCCAGGATCAGGATCCCGCGATGATCGCAAAGGCGCACTACAACCCGTTCATCGGCCTGGCGCCGAACGCGCAGCAGCGCGCCGCGAAGGGCGCGTTCTCGGCGAACCACGACGACGGCGACCTGAACTACGACAATGGCGACGTGTTCTCCAACGCGGTCAAGGCGACGAGCGAACTGTCGCTCAACTACGGCGAGAATTTCGGCAGTTTCTTCCGCGCCAGCTATTTCTACGATTTCGACAACGCCGGCAATGACAAGCTGACATCGCTGACCCAGGATCAGGTCGGCAAGCGCTTCCGTTTCCTCGACTCGTTCATCTGGGCCAAGTTCACGATCAACGACCAGCAGGGCACGGTGCGCTTCGGCAAACAGGTGCTGAGCTGGGGCGAAAGCACGTTCATCCAGGGCGGCATCAACGCGATCAACCCGGTCGACGTTTCGCAGCTGCACGTGGCCGGCGCCGAGTTGAAGGAAGCGCTGCTGCCGGTGAACATGATCTGGGGTTCGTACAACTTCACCCAGAACTTCTCGGTCGAGGCGACGTACCTGCTCGAATTCTCGCAGACCAATCCGGATCCGATCGGCAGCTATTTCTCGACCAACGACATCGCGACATCGGGTCGACGTACGCGTCGCTGCCGTTCGGCCTGATTCCGCAGCCGGTCAACAATCCGCAGAACTATTACAACGTCTGCTTCGGTGGCGCGCCGAGCGACAACCCGTCGTTCCAGGGTGCGGCCCTCGGCGGTCCCAGCCCGTACTCGCAGCTGCTGGCCGAGTCGTGCGACCAGACGGTAAAACGCGGCCCGGATCGTCTACCCGAGCGAATACGGCCAGTGGGGCGTCGCCGCGCACTATCTCGCGGAGGGTCTGAACAACACCGAGTTCGGTTTCTACTACCTGCACTATTCCAGCCGCCTGCCGCTGATCAGCGCCGGCTCGAATCGGTGACGACGCCGAGTCCGACCAGCGCGAACTATTTCGTCGAATATCCCAGCGGCATCAACCTGTACGGCATCAGCTTCAACACGACGTTCGATGCTCCGGGAATCGCCTTCCAGGGCGAGTTGAGCTATCGCCCGAACCAGCCGATGCAGATCGACGACGTCGAACTTGCTCTACGCCGGACTGTCGCCGCTGAACGAACTGATCCCGGCGCCGGCCGACCGCTTCTACAGCCAGCTCGGCGAGTTCCCGGCCGGCGTGCCGATCCAGGGCTACACGCGCAACAAGTTCACGCAGCTGCAATTCACCGGCACGAAGGTGTTCGGGCCGAACAACTGGTTCAGCGCGGATCAGATCGCACTGGTCGGCGAGGTTGGTTTCGCCGATGCCGATATCCCGGCGCAGATGGTACTGCGCTACAACGGGACGGCACCGATACCGGTGGCGGCCCGGATGCGCTCAGCGGCAGCCTGGTCAACCCGCAGACGCAGGTCAAGGGTTTCCCGACCTCGTTCTCGTGGGGCTATCGCGTCGCCGCGCGCGCCGACTACAACAGCGTCTGGGGCACGGCGTTCACGCTGTCGCCACGCATCGCGTTTGCGCATGACGTCAACGGCATTACGCCGGGACCTGGTGGCTCGTTCATCGAGGGTCGCAAGTCGATGACGATCGGCGCGGAGGCGAATTACCTCAACAAGCTTACGTTCGACCTGAGCTACACCGATTACTGGGGCGCAGGCGACCTGAACCTGATCAACGATCGCGACTTCGTGGCATTTGTCGTCAAATACTCGTTCTGACGCAATCTGCCGCTGTATTGAATTTCAACGGTCGCGCAGCACGAGCAGGCTGCGCGATGCAAATCGGATAACCGGAGGGGTGTAATGACACGCCAACATCGAACAGGTCTCGCGCTGCTGATTGCATGCGCGGTTTTTTCCGCCGGAGTCCAGGCCAAGGGCGACGCGTCCAAGCTCGGCGTCACCGGCACGCCATTGACGCCGGTCGGCGCTGAACGCGCCGCCAACAAGGACGGCACGATTCCGGAATGGAAGGGCGGCATCACGACGCCGCCGGCCGGTTACAAGGTCGGCATGCATCATCCCGACCGATTCGCCGGCGACAAGCCGCTGTTCGAGATCACGGCGAAGAACTACAAGGACTACGGTGACAAGCTGTCGGCCGGCCAAGTCGCGATGTTCGAGAAATACCCGAATTGGAAGATGGTCGTGTACCCGACCCGGCGCAGCGCCTCGTTTCCGGCGCGCACCTACGAGATGACGATCAAGAACGCCGCGACCGGCGAACTCGTCGATGACGGCGAGGGCGTCGACAACGTGGCCGAAGGCTTTCCGTTCCCGATCCTCGATGCCGATCCGGCCAAGGCCGGCATGCAGGCGATCTGGAACCACAAGCTCAAGTACAAGGGGTTGTCACGTTCGCGCGCTGGAACAACCAGGTGACGCCCACGGCCGGCGGCCAGTACGTGCTCGAGCGCTTCCGCGAAGAAGGGCTGGGCCTGTACTACAAGCAGGGCAACACGCTCAAGGACATCAATAATATCCTTTTATACTTTTTCGAGGATGTCGTCTCGCCGCCGCGCCTGGCCGGCGAGGTGCTACTCGTGCACGAAACCCTGGATTCGAAGAAGGATCCGCGTCAGGCCTGGGTCTACAACCCCGGCCAGCGCCGCGTGCGCCGTGCGCCGAACGTCGCCTATGACTATCCCGGCACGGCGTCGACGGCCTGCGCACGAACGACATGACCGACATGTTCAACGGCGCGCCCGACCGCTACGACTGGAAATTGGTCGGCAAGAGCGAAATGTACGTGCCGTACAATGACTACAATCGCATAGCGACAAGACCAAGGTCGAGGACCTGATCAAGCCCGGCTTCATCAACCCCGATCTGCTGCGCTACGAATTGCATCGCATGTACGTGGTCGACGCCAACCTGAAGCCGGCGAGCGCCACATCTATCCACGGCGCACGTCCTACCTCGACGAGGACAGCTGGCAGATCCTCGAGACGACCACTACGACGAGCAGCTGAAGCTGTGGCGCTATTCCGAGGCGCCGTCGGTGAACTATTACGAAGTGCCGGTGTTCGGGTCGACGCTGGAAGTCCATTACGACCTGAAGTCGGGACGCTATCTCGCACAGGGCCTGGACAACCAGGACGAGATGTACGATTTTTCCTTCCAGACCACGCCGGACATGTTCTCGCCGCAATCGCTGCGCCAGCGCGGCATCCAGTGATCCCGGTCTGCCGATGAGCTGACTCGCACCGTTCGCCGTCGCCGGCGGATGGTGCGAAATGTCTCCGGCGCCGCTATGCTGCTGCGGGTAGGAGAGGGGCTGCCGGCGATGAGCTGTTCGGTATTGCGAAGAGTCTGTCTTGTGTTTGCGTGCCTGTTGCCGGTGCTGGCGACGGCTGCCGACGCGCCGGCCGACAAGCCGTCCTCGGATTGGGCCGATCCGGCGACCGCCGCTGCTGAAATAAGACCGCTCGCGGCCAAATCCCTGTTGCTCGATGTCGTGCGCAGCGGCGCGCGCTACGTTGCGGTCGGCGCGCGCGGCGATGTGCTGCTCTCGGACGACGGCCGCGACTGGCGCCAGGTCGAGGTGCCGACGCGCGCGACGCTCACCGCCGTCAGCGCGATCGACGCGCAACGTCTGGGCGGTCGGCCACGACGGCATGATCCTGCACAGCGCCGACGGCGGCGAGCACTGGGCGATCCAGCGCAAGGATCCGTGGAAGCCGGCCAATACCGGCGGCGAACCGACCGAGGGAGCTCCGCTGCTCGACGTGTTTGTTCGTCGATGCGCGCCGTGGCTTCGCGATCGGCGCCTATAGCCTGGCGCTGCACACGGCGGACGGTGGCGAGACGTGGCAGCCGATGACAGTAGCGGACAAGCCAAAGACGGGGCCGACGACGAAATCGAGGACGATCCGGCCGACAAGGCCGGCAAGAAGGCACGTTCACGGCCGAACAGTTCAAGGTCGGCCAGGAAGCCACGCCGCATCTGAACGCGATCACGCGCACCGGCAGCGGCGCGCTCTTGATCGTCGGCGAGCGTGGCAGCGCGTTCCGTTCGCGCGACCAGGGCGCGACTTGGCAGCGCCAGCAGTTGCCTTACGACGGTTCGATGTTCGGCGTCATCGGCTACGAGGGCGACCACGTGCTCGCTTTCGGCCTGCGCGGGCACGCCTACGAATCCAGCGATCTTGGCGAGCATTGGAATCAGGTGCAAACCGGCACGGAACTCAGTCTGATGGGCGGCGCTGCCACGGCCGACGGCGGCGCTGCGATCGTCGGCGCCAACGGCGTCGTGCTGGTGCGCGGCAAGGGCGGTGAGGCGTTGCGCACGCTGGTGGGACGAAAAGGCCGGTCTCTCGGCGGTGTTGCCGCTCGACCAGGGGGCAGCGCTGCTGCTTGCGGGCGAGAACGGCGCCAGCGTCTACGAGCCGCATCAATAATCATGGCCACGACGAATACCGCCCACGAACCCAATGCCTTCGAGCGCGTCGCCCAGCGGCTGATTTTCAACAACCGCATGGTCGTCCTGATCGTGTTCGCGCTGATCACCGCGGCGATGGCGTTCTTCGCCTCGCAGCTGCGCGTCGACGCGGGATTTCAAGAAGATGATCCCGCTGCAACACGAGTACATGCGCACGTTCCTCGACTACGAAAAGGAATTCGGTGGCGCCAACCGCATCCTGATCGCGGTCATGGACAAGAACGGCGACATGTTCAACCAGCCGTTCTTCCAAACGATGGAGAAGATCACGCAGGACGCCCCAAGACGATCGACAGCGTCGATTCCGCGCGCGTCAGTTCGATCTTCACGCCGAACGTGCGCTTTGTCGAAGTCGTCGAGGATGGCTTTGCCGGTGGCAATGTCATCCCGCAGAACTACACGCCGAACCGGGAAGGCTTCAAGTCGACGCCCGAACAGTTCGCCACGATCAAGGCGAACATCGACAAGGCCAACATCGTCGGCCGGCTGGTCGCCAAGGATTTCTCCGGAGCGATGGTCTGGGTCGACCTCGTACCGGAAGATCCGGCTCGTGGCGTCAAGGTCGACTACAACAAGATCGCCGGCCAGCTCGACGCGATCCGCGCCAAATACGAGAACGAGAACACCTCGGTCGCCATCATCGGTTTCGCCGAGATCGTCGGCGACATCAGCAACGGCGCCAAATCGGTGATGCTGTTCTTCCTGGTGACGGTCGCCTTGACCTGGTTTCTGTTGTTCCTGTACTCGATGTCGATCAAGCTGGCGTCGCTGACCGTCGCGGCAGCGCTGGTGGCGGTCGTCTGGATGCTCGGCGCGCTGCACCTGCTCGGCTTCGGCATCAATCCGATGAACATGCTGACGCCGTTCCTGATATTCGCGATCGCGGTCAGTCACGGCGAACAGATGATCAACCGCTTCCGCGGCGAGATCTTCTTCGGCGGCCTCGAACAGGGCTCGGTGCAGCAGTTGCGCGTACGAGCCAAGTTTGCCGTCGGCCCGCTGGTCGCGGCCCAGCGCAGTTTCCAGGCGCTGCTCGTTCCGGGTTCCGTGGCGCTGGTGGCCGGCTGCATCGGTTTTGCCACGATCCTGATCATCCCGGTGCGCATCATTTTCGAACTGGCCGTCACGGCGACGATCGGCGTTGCGCTGACGATACTGACCGATCTGATCCTGCTGCCGGTGCTGCTGTCGTTCTGCAAGCTGCGCAACCTCGAGCACAAGCGCGAATACCGCCTGCGCCAGCTGACCCAGTTCGACAAGCTGTGGCGCCGGCTGACGCGCCTGAGCCTGCCGGTGCCGGCTGCGATCGTGATCCTGCTCGGCGTCGCGACCTGGTTCGTCGCCGAACAATACGGCAGCCGGGTCATGGTCGGCGACGCGCAGAAGGGCGTGGCCGAACTGCGCCCCGGACGCGCGCTACAACCGCGACGCCGAACTGATCAGCGACAAGTTCGCGCTCGGTGTCGATATCCTCAACGTCATCGCCGAGGCCGAACCGAACGCCTGCACGGCGAGCTACGCGGTCATGGAAACGCTCGACCGATTCGCCTGGAACATGCGCAACGTCGAAGGCGTGGCGCAGGTCATCACGTTGCCGATGGCGGCGAAGATCGTCAACGCCGGCTGGAACGAAGGCAACATCCGCTGGCGCGTGCTGCCGCGCGACAACGACACGCTGCGTCAGGACACCCAGGGCTTCGAGACTGATTCAGGCCTGTTGAATGCCGACTGCAGCGCGATGCCGGTCATGATGTTCCTGACCGACCACCGCTCGACGACGATCGACCGGGTCGTCGCCGCCGTGAAGAAATTCCGCGAGGAAAACCACGCCTTCGCCGGCGTCAACGTCAATCTGCGCGAGCAACTGGCAAAGCAGTCGGCCGAAGCCCAGGCCGCCGGCAAGACATTCTCGAGCGACCAGCTCAACCTGCGTCTGGCGACCGGCAACGTCGGCGTGGCGGCGGCGACCAACGACGAAGTGCGTTCGGTCGACAAAACGATGTTGTACCTGTTGTACGCGGCCGTGTTCGTGATGTGCCTGCTGAGTTTCCGCAGTCCGCTGGCGGCGCTGTGCATCGTGCTGCCGCTCGTGCTCGTGACCGAACTCGGACATTCGCTGATGGTGCAACCGGACGTCGGCAAGAAGGTCAACACCCTGACCGTGCTCGCGCTCGGCGTCGGCATCGGCGTCGACTACGCGATCTATATTTTTGCGCGCATGCACGAGGCGATGACGTTCCGCGCCGAATTCTCCGCCGCCGACATTGCCGAAGCCGCCGCCGTCGCCGCCGAAGCCGCAGCCGAACACGCCGGCGTCCCTCCTGAGGAAGCGCACCACCTGTTCTCGCGGATGTACGACGCGATGTCGGCCGGCGGCACGTTCACGGCCGCCGATATCGAGCGCGAACTCAAGCGCCTCGACGATGAAGCCGATCCGGTCGCCGCCGCTTCGGAATCCGCGGCGGCACGCCGCGGGGAAGCCGCCACGCGCGCGTTCGCCGCGATGGAACTCAATCGTGCCTCGCAGGCGGATTTCGTCGAGGGACAAGGCGGCCAGCGCTCCCTGTCGGAAAGCTATTTCATCGCCCTCAAGACGACCGGCATCGCGATCTTCTATACCGCCCTGACCCTGGCGGCCGGCGTGGCGATGTGGATGTTCTCCCACCTGAAGTTCCAGGCCGACATGGGCGTGATGCTGACCTTCATGTTCGTCGTCAACATGCTCGCGGCGATGATTTCCTGCCGGCGCTGTGCCGGTGGTTGTTGCGTCCGAGGGAGAAAACCTGGGCCCGCACCCGCTCACTGATGAGGTTCAAGCAGCTTTATGCGTTCCATGATTCAATAGAACGCTATTCAATAGACGATCAGGAAAACGGCAGCAACAACGGTCCCGGTGCGAGCGCGCCAGGATCGGGCCACGGACGCGCCGCTGCGCATCACGCTCAATCTATACATTTCGGGGGAGAAATCTACGGTTACCGGATTGATTGCCGCTTCTGTCGATTATCGTCATCTGCATCGTCATCGGTGCGCTGATCGTGCAGCTGGCAACGAAGATGGCCGCTGGGTTCAAGCCGGCCCTTGGCAACGCCGTGGCCACGGTCATTGTCGGCATGATTGCTGGCCGATCGTCAGTTACGTGCTCCGGATGGTGATGGGCTGAACCGGTCGCTGGTCGGCATCGTCGTGGCGTTCCTCGTCAATGCATTCATCATCAACACTGATGATCAAACCGCCCTAGGGCGGGGAGATGGGCTTCGGCAAGGCCTGCCTCGTCAGCCTGGTGCAGTACATCATCTCATCGTCTTTCGGTCATCTGTTCTTCGTCTTCGGTGGCGCGATCATGGGCATGATGGCCGGCGTCCATCGAGATCAATCCGGCCAGCCTCAATAGCGTCGACGTTTAAGTAGGCGCCCGCCGGCGCCTCTTCTTCTTGAACAGCACGGACGATCCGTTCATGCAACCGATGCGCGATCAGAAGGCAATATGCCAGCGCGCCGCATGATCTTCGCGACGATCCACGCCGGCCCGATCAGCAGATAGGCCAGATCGGTCAGGAACGACGGCTTGCTGCCTTCGATCTTGTGGCCGACGAACTGGCCGATCCAGGCGACGACGAACACGCCGATCGCGAGCCACATCAGCGCCGCGGGTCCGAGCGCCCGATACAGCGCCTCGGTGACCATGCCGAGCTCGACGAACACGACGAACATCGCCAGCATCGAGCGAGCGCGACAGGCGCAGATAGAACGTCAGCGCAGCGAACATCGCGACGCCGGCCCACAATCCTGCGCGGCCGAGCATCGCCGGCACCGGCACGACCCAGAGCAGCGCGATCACGGTCCACAGGATCACCGGCACGCAGATCCAGTGGATCACGATATTGGTCGGATTGCGATGGTCTTCGCTGTAGTTGCCGAGCCAGCGATCGACTTCGCGGCGCGTGTCGACGGGTTCATTCGGAATCGCTTCATGGCTTACCTCGAGAATTCTACGATTGCGAGTTTAATCCTGATTCGGCGCTGACGTAGCCTCTGCTCGGCATTCGGTGACAGCAAAGGAAAACGTCGCGCAAAGCGAACCCCTCTCCCATCGCGCGAGCGGCAGCGGTGAGGGTCGGGCTGATCGAGACCCGACCATCTGACCGCCAGACCCGACCGTCAGTTCGGCGCTTCGCGCCATCTTCTCCCGCGGGAGAATGTATAGCATCGGCACTTCACCGACGTTAGTCGAGTCCGATGCCGGCAAGGCGCTTCAACGCTTCGGCATATTTCGCCGCCGTGCCGTCGATCACCGCGCGCGGCAGCTTCGGCCCCGGCGCGGTCTTGTTCCAGTCGAGCGTTTCGAGATAGTCGCGCACGAATTGCTTGTCGTAGCTCGGCGGGCTGATGCCGACGCGATACTGGTCGGCCGGCCAGAAGCGCGACGAATCCGGCGTCAGCATTTCGTCCATCACGTACAGCTTGCCGGCCGCATCGGTGCCGAATTCGAACTTGGTGTCGGCGATGATGATGCCGCGCTCGGCCGCATGCCGCGGCAAAAGTATAGATTTCCAAGCGTCGCGGCGCGCACTTGTTCGGCGAGATCCGCGCCGATCGTGGCGACGACCTGATCGAAACCGATGTTTTCGTCGTGCGCGCCCGCCGCGGCCTTCGTCGACGGCGTGAAGATCGGTTGCGGCAACCGTTCGGCCTGGCGCAGCCCCGCCGGCAGCCGCGATGCCGCACAGCGAGCCGGTCGCCTGGTAATCCTTCCAGCCCGAGCCGATCAGATAGCCGCGCGCGATCGCCTCGACCGGCACCGGCTTCAGCGCTTCGCGACGACGCTGCGCTGCGTGTACAGCTTCGCATCGACACCGGCCGGCAGCACGCTCGGCAACGGCTTGTCCGGTCAGATGGTTCGGCATCAGGTGCGCGGTCTGGTCGAACCAGAAATTCGAGATCTGGCACAGCATCTCGCCCTTGCCGGGAATCGGATCGGGCAGCACGACGTCGAATGCGCTCAGCCGGTCGGTCGCGACGATCAGCAGCTCGCGGCGGACAGCGCGTACACGTCGCGCACCTTGCCGCGATGAATCAGGTCGAGGCCGGGCAGATTCGATTGATGCAGAACGGTGGGCACAGGCGCACCTCCGCGGGCAGCGCGCATTGTAGCCTTGCGCACAGCGGCCGAGTGATCCGGGCTGCTAGAATCCGCGTCCGCATGACCGTTCGCACCTGACTTCCCGCCCGCTGCATCGTCCGATCGACATTTGCCGATCGCGTTTGCGCGTGCGATCGCACCGGCCCGCGCCGGGAGCGGCGCGATGAATTTTCTCGGCAAACTGCATCGGCGCGATGGTCGGCTTCTCGCTGTTCCGCAATCCGTTCGGGATCGTGCTCGGCGCGCTGATCGGCCATTTCTGGGATTCGGCGCGCTGCGGCCCCTCGGCATGCATCGCGCCGCGGCTCGTTCATCGAGCCGCTGTTCGCGCTCGCCGGCGCTATCGCCAAATCCGATGGGCGCGTGTCCGAAGCAGGAAATCGCCGCGACCGAATCCCTGATGACGCGCCTGCAGCTCCTCGCCCGAGCAGCGCGCGCGCGATCGAGCAGTTCAAGCGGGCAAGCAGCCGGATTTCCCGTCGACTAGCGATCGCCGATCTCAAGGCGCTGGTGCGGCGGCCGTCGCGATCTCGCGTTCCTGCTGCTCGATCTGCTGCTCGACCTCGTCTACGCCGAAGGCCCGCTCGCCGACCAAGCTCGCGCTCGTGCGCAAGCTGTGCGGGTCGCTCGGCGTGGACGATCACGAGCTCGCCGCGCTCGCCGCGATGCGGGGCTACGCCTATGCCGCGCACGGGACCGGCGCGAGCCCCGGCGCGCGCAGGCTCGTATCGCGCGCGAACCGGCCAGGCGCGCCGCGCCAGCCGGCCGGCAAGGATCCGTACGCCGTGCTCGGCATCACGCGCGCCGGCCGACGCGACATCAAGCGCGCGTATCGCAAGCTGATCAGCCAGCACCATCCGGACAAGCTCGGCGACGTGCCCGACGAACTCAAACGCCGTGCCGAAGATCGCGCGCGCGAGATCAATGCGGCCTACGAGCGATACGCAGAGCGAGCGCGGGTTCAAGTAGCGCCAATCGGATGCGGACAATCGAGGTATCGCGCTAGGCAGGACCACGCTAGTCGCGAGTCGATGCTTCTCCCGCTTGCGCGCAACGTTCCGACGGCGGAGGCGACTTCTTTCGCTTCGTGCATCGCATCGGCGACATGGAACGAAACAATCCACCGTCATCGCTCCATCGATCCTGTCCGCCGATTTCGCTCGCCTCGGCGAAGAAGTCGACGCGGTGATCGCCGCCGGCGCCG
This sequence comes from uncultured Gammaproteobacteria bacterium, assembly GCA_963766595.1. GTDB lineage: Bacteria > Pseudomonadota > Gammaproteobacteria > Xanthomonadales > Rhodanobacteraceae > Rudaea. Next base: position 59,216 of record CAVYAZ010000016.1, on the reverse strand, counting down.
AATGGATCCACTTCGACGTGATGGACAACCACTACGTGCCGAACCTGACGATCGGCCCGCTGGTCTGCGAGGCGCTGCGCAAGCACGGCGTCACGGCGCCGATCGACGTGCATCTGATGGTCAAGCCGGTCGACCGCATCGTGCCGGATTTCGCCAAGGCCGGCGCGAGCCTGATCAGTTTCCATCCCGAAGCCAGCGAGCACATCGACCGCACGATCGGCCGATCAAGGATGCGGCTGCAAGGCCGGCCTCGTGTTCAATCCGGCGACGCCGCTCTCCTATCTCGACTACGTGCTCGACAAGCTCGATCTGGTGCTGATCATGTCGGTCAATCCCGGCTTCGGCGGCCAGAGCTTCATCCCGGCCGCGCTCGACAAGCTGCGCCTTGCGCGCGAGCGCATCGACGCAGCGGCCGCGACATCCGCCTCGAAATCGACGGCGGCGTGAAGTGCGACAACATCGCCGCAGATCGCGCGCGCCGGCGCCGACACGTTCGTCGCGGGCTCGGCGATCTTCAGCCAGAAGGACTACCGCGCGGTGGTCGGGGCGATGCGCGCGGCGATCGCGGCAGTGCGGTAAAGACCCGCGCCGGGCGATCGGAGGAGAGGGAGGGGGCCGAGTCCCGGCGCGGCGAGGAAATCGGTTCGTCGTCAGACGACGCGCCAGATCGGATCGCGGTTCGGGTCCGGCGAGTTCGTGCCCGACGCGCTTGGCATGAGCGATCGCGACGACGGCGTCGCCTCCCTGCGTCCCGCGACGGTCGCACGGGTCGCGAGCGCGCCGTTCGGCGCTCGCTCAACGCGTAGAATTCATCGGGCAGATAGAGGTCCATCGAGATCTCCTCTCCTCTCAGTGCATCGCGGCGATCAGGCCGAGCAGCAGCGCGGCCAGGGCGAACACGATGCGCAGCGGCTCGACGTGCGCAGTTCGGTGTTGGGTTCGGGGCGTTCGGTTTTCATGGCGGCTCCGACGTTGCGGTCTGGAACGTATTCAGGGCGCGATCCTTCGAGCGAGGCTGACTCGCGCTGCTGCGCTCGCGGCCGTGCCCCGCCGACGAGTTCTGGCGAATTGCTGACGTCCGCTGCCGAGGCCATTGCGCGCGGCGGCGCGGCGCCGTAAGCTGGCGCTCTGTCACCGCATGGAGCTCCCATGCCGCGCCATATCGCCATCGTCGAAGACGAACCCCTGATCCGCGCCAACTACGTCGAGGCGCTGCGCCGCTCGGCTACGAGACGCGGGGCTACGGCTCGCGCGCCGAAGCGGAGTCGCGCGTTTGCGCAGCGCCTGCCCGAGCTCGTGATCATCGACATCGGCCTTGGCGACGAACCCGAAGGCGGCTTCGAGCTCTGCCGCGAGCTGCGCGCGAAGTCGCCGACGTTGCCGATCATCTTCCTGACCGCGCGCGATTCGGATTTCGACGTGATCTCGGGCCTGCGCCTCGGCGCCGACGACTATCTCGCCAAGGACGTCTCGCTGCACCAGCTCGCCGCGCGCATCAGCGCGCTGTTCCGCCGCATGGAGGCGCTGCGCAAGCCGGTCGCCGCCGACAACGTGATCGCGCACGGCCCGCTCAAGATCGAAGCCGAACGCATGCGCGTGACCTGGAACGGCGTCGACGTGCCGCTGACCGTGACCGAGTTCTGGATGGTGCACACGCTCGTGCGTTTCCCGGGCCACGTGAAGAATCGCGACCAGCTGATGCGCGATGCGCAGGTCGTCGTCGACGACGCGACGATCACCTCGCACATCAAGCGCATCCGCAAGAAGTTCATCGCGGTCGATCCGGAGTTCGACGCGATCGATACGGTGCATGGCGCGGGGTATCGCTGGAAGCCTTGAAGCAGGGCATCGGGCTGAGGGCCGAGGGCTGAGGGCATAGAAGCCGCTCTGAGCCGGCGTAGCCCCGCTCTTCGCTCTCCGTCGCCCTCAGCCCCTCGGCCCTCATCCCTATGTCCCTCCGCTTCAAACTCCTGCTCGTCGCACTCTCGACGCTGGCGCTGCCGCTGGCCGGCTGGCAGTTCGTGCGGCAGACCGAAGCGCTGCTGCGCCAAGGTCAGGAACAGGCGCTGCTCGCGTCGGCGAGGCGCTCGCGCGCAGCGTCGGCGCGCCAAGTCCGACTGCCGCCGCCGGGCCCGGCGCTGTACGTGCATCGCTCGCAGCGAGCGGATCGCCGTCGACGGCTACGCCGACGACTGGTCCGCGCTTGCGCCGTACGCGCAGGCGCTCGGGCCGCCGAGCGATGCGCAAAAGTTGAGATTGCTGCTTTGCGAGAACGGCGACAGGCTCTATCTCCTCGCCGACGTGCGCGACGCGACGCGCACGCGCGCCGATGCGACGCGACGCGCGCGTGCCGCGCGATCACCTGACGCTCACGCTCGAGCGCGGCGTGCGTCGCGCCACTATCTGATCGCGAGCGCGCGCGCCGGGCCGCTTCGAGGCGCGCACGCCGACGCGGCGAAGGTGACGGTCGCGGCTGCCGGCGCCCTGAGCGGCGCCTGGCAGGAAGACGGCTCCGGCTATCGCGTCGAGTTGCGCATCCCGGGCGCGCAGCGCCCGATCGCATCGGCTCGCGCGTCTACGATGCGCGCCCCGAGCGCCGAATTCGTCGAGTCGCGTCGCTGCTGACTCGCCTCGGCGCGCCCGCCGACACGCTCGCGCAATTCGCGCCGGACACGATGCGCGCGCGCGTCGTCAGCACCGACGGCTGGCTGATCGCCGATGCCGGCGCCTCGAGCCGGGCAAGTCCGGCGCCGCGGGGCCGGCGCCGGAGGGCTGGTTCGGGCATCTCGTCTACCGCAGCCTGATCGCGCCAGCGCTGACCGGCGCCGGCGCTTTCGCCGACGAGCCTGCCGCGGCTCGACGCGGCCGAAATCTGGCAGGCGCTGTCCGGCGTCGCGGCGACGGCTGGCGTCCGGCGCCGACCGGAGACCACGTCGTGCTGGCGGCGGCGGTGCCGCTGCGATCGGCGCCCTGCCCGCACCGCGACCGCGCCCCACCCCCCCCGCCCTCCCCCCCCCCGCGCGGCGGGGCGGGGCAGCCTCCGGCCCAACTCGGGCGAAGTCCGCGGCGCGCTCCTGCTCGAGCAGGCCAGCGCGCGCTGCCGCTGCTGGCCAATCGCGCGCTGTTTGGGCTCGCCGGCGCGACGCTCGCGCCGCTCGCGATCGCCGGCGGGATCCTGCTCGCTGTTCGCCGCGTGCTGTCGTTCGCATCCGGCGCCTGCGCAACGCGGCCGAGCGCGCGGTGCGCGCCGGTAGGTCTTTTCCGCCCGATGCCGCTGACCGGCGCCGACGACGAACTCGGCGATCTCGCGCGCAGCTTCGCGCGCCTGTTCGACGAAGTCGGCGCGTACACCGACTACCTGCGCACGCTCGCGACCAAGCTCTCGCACGAGCTCAATACGCCGCTCGCGATCGTCAAATCCTCGCTCGACAATCTCGATCACCAGGCGCTGCCGGCCGATGCGCGCGCGTATGCGGCGCGCGCGCGCGACGGCGCCGAGCGGCTCGGCAAGATCGTGCGCGCGATGAGCGAGGCCAGCCGCATCGAGCGCGCGATCGTCGGCGTCGAAGCCGAGGATTTCGACCTTGCCGCCGTGCTGCGCGGATGCGTCGAAGGCTACGCGGCCGCTCGCCGCGCCGCGCCGCGTCGACGGCGATATCGCCCGCCGCGCCGCGTGCCTCATGCACGGCGCGCCGGAGCTGATCGCGCAGGCGCTCGACAAGCTGTTCGACAACGCGCGCAGCTTCACGCCGGAAGACGGCTGGATCCGCGTCGCCTCGACGCGCGACGACGGCGCCGAAATTCGCGTCGCCAACTCCGGCCCGCCGCTGCCGGCGGCGATGCAGGATCGCCTGTTCGATTCGCTGGTCAGCGTGCGCGCGACGCCGGCGCGCACCGGCGAGCGCGCGGCCGCCGACGCGCCGCATCTCGGCCTGGGCCTCTACGTCGTGCGCCTCGTCGCCGAGCTGCATCGCGGCGATGCGCACGCGCGCAATCTCGCCGACGGCCGCGGCGTCGAATTCACGCTCGGCTGCGCGGCATGCCGCGCCGGCCGCTTGCGGGCGCCGCCTGATCTACCGATGCCGGAAATGCAGGAGCAATTTCCGGCTACAAATGTTTACGCCATGACGGCGTTGCCCGTGCAACGTTTCCGCAGTAACGTCGCCTGATTGACAGGCGTACGCACCGGAGGAAGCCCATGGATGTCCGGCGTTTTTTGGCTGCATGCGTTTTCACTGGCGCGGCGTTGTCCGCGGCCGCAGTGCACCGGCGGGCGGCCTGGACGATTTCATCGGCGTCTGGGACGCCCCCAGCCGTTACTTCCCCGGCAAGTACTTCGAGCAGAAGGCCCAGTTCTATCTGAAGAAGCAGATTACGCGTCCGCGCTGCGCCTGTTTGAACTGTCCGGCTACTGGGCCGACAAGGTTGCGCAGTACAACGCCGGCATCATGTACTTCAACGGCATCGGCGTGCCGACCGACAAGGTTCTCGGCACGGCTGGCTCGGCATTGCCGCCGAAGCACACGACAGCCTTGCCGATCAGGCGCTGCAGGCGGCCTATGCCGAACTGACGCCGGAGCAGCGCAGCCAGGCCGATGTCGCATTCCAGCAGCTCGACGAAAAGTATGGCGATGAGTCACGTTGCCGCGGGCATTGCGGCGTTACGCGCAGGACGCGTCGATGAGCCTGTTCAAATACACGACCGGTCCGGGCTACGTCGACACATGTGCCGGCGCAGCCGGTTGCACGAACGAGAATAGCGTCAGTTTCGCCCGGCGCATGGATACGCAGCGCAGCGCGCTGATCGCGCAGATCACAGGGCATGTTTCGGTCGGCGCGATGCAGCCGCTGGAAGTGCCGGCCGAGGTGAAACAGAACGCTTCACAAAAAGTTCTGGACCGAACGACAACCCTGAGCAGGCGCCGTTGGCCGCGTCGCGAGCGCCCTCTCCTAGGTATAGCGCAGCGAGCCTCTCATCGTCGCGTCGGCGCAGCTCGGTAGCGAGCAAAGTCGAAACGCTCGGCGTCCCCTTCGACTTCGTCGTTCGCGCCTAGCTCCGAGCGAACGGATTTTGCCGCCGCGGCGCTTTCGCGCGCGGCCCTGTAACAACGCCCTCTCTTGCTATCGTCCGCTGCCGTGCCCTCATGGCACGTCTGGCGACCTGGCGCCCGCATGATCTCCCAGGACGAGTTCGACGCGCTCGCCGCGCAGGGCCACAACCGCATTCCGGTTGCGCGCGAGGTGTTGTCCGATCTCGATACGCCGCTGTCGGTGTACCTGAAGCTCGCCGACGCGCCGTACGCGTATCTCTTCGAATCGGTCGAAGGCGGCGAGAACTGGGGCCGCCATTCGATCATCGGCCTGCCATGCCGGCGCGTCTACGCGCTGCGTGGCCGCACGCTGTCGGTCGAAGAGCTCGGCGAAGTCGTCGAGCTGCGCGAGCTCGACGATCCGCTCGCCGAGATCGAGCGCATCCGCCAGACGTACCAGGTGCCGCAAGTTGCCGGGCTGCCGGCATTCACCGGCGGCCTCGTCGGCTACTTCGGCTTCGAGACGATCGCATGGATCGAGCGCAAGCTCGCGCGCAGCGAACCGGCCGATCGAGCTCGGCACGCCCGATGCGCTGCTGATGCTGAGCGAGGAAGTCGCCGTCTTCGACAACCTCAAGGGGCGGCTGTATCTGATCGTGCACGCCGATCCGGCCGAGCCGCAGGCGTATGCGCGCGCGCAGCGCCGGCTCGACGAGCTCGTGTTTCGCCTGCGCCACTCGGGCTCGGGCTATCCCGACGTGCTCGATCCCAAGGCGCTCGAAGAAACCGACTTCGTCTCGAGCTTCACGCGCGCGCGAATATGAAGCGCTGGTCGAGAAGGCGAAGGAATACATCCGCGCCGGCGACATTTTCCAGGTCGTGCCGTCGCAGCGTCTTTCGGTGCCGTTTCGCGCGCGGCCGGTCGATGTGTATCGTGCGCTGCGCGCGCTGAACCCGTCGCCGTACATGTATTTTCTTGATCTCGGCCCCACGCAGATCGTCGGCTCGTCGCCGGAGATTCTGGTCCGCCTCAAGGCCGGCAAGGTCGTCGTGCGTCCGATCGCCGGCACGCGGCCGCGCGGCAAGACGCCCGAAGAGGATCTCGCGCTCGAGCAGGAACTGCTCGCCGATGCGAAGGAGCGCGCCGAGCACCTGATGCTGATCGATCTCGGCCGCAACGACGTCGGCCGCGTCAGCAAGACCGGCACCGTCGCGCTCACCGAGAGCTTCGTCGTCGAGCGCTACTCGCACGTGATGCACATCGTCAGCCAAGTCGAAGGCGAGCTGCGCGACGGGCTCTCGTACATGGACGTGCTGAAGGCGACGTTTCCGGCCGGCACGGTGTCCGGCGCGCCGAAGATCCGCGCGATCGAGATCATCCGCGAGCTCGAGCCGGACAAGCGCAACATCTACGCCGGCGCGATCGGCTACATCGGCTGGTGGGGCGATGCCGACACCGCGATCGCGATCCGCACGGCCGTGATCCAGGACGGCACGCTGCACGTGCAGGCCGGCGGCGGCATCGTGTTCGATTCCGATCCGGCGAAGGAGTGGGAGGAAACGATGAACAAGGGCCGCGCGCTGTTCCGCGCCGTCGCGCAGGCGGCGAGCGGGCTCTGATTTCACCTCTCCCCTTCAAGGAGAGGGTTGGGTGGGGAAGGTGCGCTGCGATGGTGCCGCGCGCTGTCGCTGTTCTCTCTCCATCCTCCGCTGACTGGGCCAAGCCGTTGAACCGCCGGAATGTAACGAGGCCCGAAGACCGATTAGCCACCGCCTCTCGACTTGCTACGCTCGCAGTCCTGCGTGCGAAGGGGGCCAACGCTTGTCACTGATCGACGAACTCAAGCGCCGTAACGTCTTCAAGGCGGGTGCAGCCTACCTTGCGCTCGGCTGGGTCGTCACTCAGGTCACCTCGACGGTGGCGCCGGCGTTGCACCTGCCCGAGTGGCTCTCCCCGGTAATCATCTGGATCGGCGTGATCGGCTTTCCGTTCGTGATGATGTTCTCGTGGATCTACGAGCTGACGCCTGAAGGCCTCAAGCGCGAGAGCGAGGTCGATCGCTCGGCCTCGATCACGCACGTCACGAGCCGCCGTCTCGACTACATCATCATCGGCCTTCTCGTGCTGGCGATCGGGCTGTTTGTGTTCGACCGGTTCAGTCCGCGCAAAGCTGAACCTATCGTTTCCTCGGGCGAAGCGACGACGCCTGCCGCAAATGCGTGTCCGCTCCGCCGACTGCCGTCGCATCGTCGGCGGCGAGTGACAGCTCGATCGCGGTCCTGCCATTCGTCGACATGAGCCAGACGAAGGACCAGGAATATTTTTCGGATGGATTGTCGGAAGAACTGCTGAACCTTCTCGCCCAGGTTCCGCAGATTCGTGTCATCGCGCGCACGTCGTCGTTCGCGTTCAAGGGCAAGGAAGCCGGCATCGCCGAGATCGCAAAGACCCTCAATGTCGCGAATGTGCTTGAAGGCAGCGTGCGCAAGTCCGGCGATACGCTGCGCATCACCGCGCAGCTGATCCGCACCGTCGACAGCTCGCATCTGTGGTCGGAGACCTACGACCGCCAGCTGACTGATGTGTTCAAGGTGCAGGACGAGATCGCCGCCGCCGTGGTCGCGCAACTCAAGGTCAAGCTGCTGCCGGCGCAATTGGTGACGAACCTGCACCGCACGGCCAATACCGAGGCCTACAACCAGTATCTGCTCGGCAACCAGTTCTACAACCGCAATTCGCTGGAGGGCTACCGCCTTGCGATTACCGCCTACCAGAAGGCTGTCGCGCTCGATCCGGGTTACGCCGCTGCCTACGCCGGCCTCGCCTTCGCGGAGTTGTATGCCGCAGACTATGCCGTACGGCCGAGGAAAACGCCGCGGCAAGGCAGCGCGCGCAGGCGGCCGCGGACAAGGCAATTGCGCTGGCGCCGGAACTTGCAGATGGCTACGCGGCACGTGGCTGGCTGCGCTCGAGCGTCACGTGGGATTGGAGTGGTGGCCAGGCAGATTTCGAGAAGGCGCTGGCGCTCGAGCCAGGCAACGCCGCGATCCAGCGTCGATACGGCCTCCTGTTGCTGAATCTCGGCCGGATGGCCGAGGCGATTGCGGCGACACGCAAGGCGATCGAACTCGACCCGCTATTCTCGGCTGCCTGGAACAACCTCGGCACGATGTATTCATCAATCCTGACCAGTATCGTGGAAGCCCGCGAGGCGTTCGAGCGCGCGCTCGCGATCAATCCGGAATCGAGTTTCGCGAACAACGATCTGGCCACGCTCGAACTGCTGGAAGGCCACGCGCAGGAGGCGCTAGTGTCCCGCGTAGGGCCGGAGAAGTCTGGCGTCAGACCGGCGTCGCGATGGCCGAACACACGCTGGGTCATGCCAAGGAATCACAGCGGGCACTCGATGAGTTGATTGCCAAGTACGCACACGATTCGGCTTATCAGGTCGCTGACGTCTATGCCTGGCGTGGCGAGGCCGACAAGGCGTTCGAATGGCTCGAGCGTGCCTACGTGCAGCACGACGGCGCCCTCAGCGCGATCAAGGCGGACCCGCTGCTCAAGTCGCTGTGGACCGATGCGCGGTTCGCCGCGATGCTGAAGAAGGTGGGTCTGCCACCGTAGCGCCCGCGCCGCCGCGACTCGGCGCGAGGCAGTGAAGGCGTGCTCGCGAAGCAGCGACCTTACGGCGATTTGCCCGCCGAAGTCAGCGAACTTCGCAGCCGCGACACGTCTTCCGAGCTGATTGTGTCGGTTTGGCGATTGTCGAAATGGCTGCGGACGTAGTTGACGACCTCGGCAACCTGCTCGTCGGAAAGGCTGTCGGCAAACCCCGGCATCCCGCGCCGGCCTTGCAACACCGTGAGCACCGGAAACGCCGCGCTAGCGAGTTTCGGATTCGCCGCGAGCGCGGGATACATTCCGGCGCCACGCGCGCCGCGCGCATCGGGCATGTGGCAGCCCTGGCAGATCGCGCGATACAGGGCCGCGCCGTCGCTCTGCACGAAATGGCCGCGCGGTGCGAGCGCTCCCCCCTGGGTGGGCGGGGAAAATATCGCCGGCTCGTCGGCGAGCAGCATGTCGTCGCCAGCGCGCATGTCGCAACGAGCATCAGCGACGCAATCGGCGCGCGCAAGCCGGCGATGTGTACGAATATACATTTTACACCGTCTCCGCGTGCATGGCGATGGCGCGCTGATGCAGCCGGCCGATCGCATCGAGCGCCGACAGCACGGCGCCTTCCTGCCAGGCCGGCAGGCGCGAGGCGTGCTCGCCGGCAAGCACGATGCGGCCGTCGATCTGGCACAGGTTCTCGTAGTGCTTTTCGCGCGCCGCGTCGGACCACTTGGCGAAGCAACCGTTCGCGAACGGGACGCGGTGCCAGGCGACGGAAATGCCATTCTCGAATTCGGCCGGATATTGCGGGTGGATCTGCGCGCCGAACTCCACGGCCAGGCGCACGCGCTCTTCCGGCGCCAGCGCGGTGAGTTCGTAGGCGTTGGCACCCCAGCTGTAAGCGCCGAGCAGCACGCCCTTGCCCGGCGCGTTCTGGCCGGACATCGGATATCCGATCATGCCGATCGGCAGATCGGTGTAGCTGATGCCGCCGTAGATGCGCTCGTCGTCCTCCCAGAAGCGGCGCTTGAACTGCAGGCCGATCTTCACCGAGGCCTCGTACGGCACCGCCTGGATCGCGGCCGCCATCGGCTCGCTGACCTTGATCTCGATCTGGCTCAGGATCGACAGCGGAATCGTGCAGACGCACCAGTCCGCGCGCGCCGTGCGCGGCGGCCCTTCACGCCGCGCATCGACGTACGAGACTTCGACGCCGCGCTCGTTCTGATCGATGCGCACGACCTTCGCGCCGAATTGCACGAGCGGCGCGATCTCGCGATGGATTGCCGCCGGAATTCGATCCATGCCGCCGACCGGCTGGAACAGCGAGGGCGCGAGATCGTAGACCGAAGACGCGCGCAATGCCCGCCAGCACGTTGGACTGCACGAGTTCGCCGAGCGCGAGCGGTTCGGAGTTCAGCGGAGGCGGAGCCAGTCCGCCGCCGGGAGCCTGGTCGAAACCGCGGCCGCTGCTGGCCACGTCCGATTTGCGGTAGCGAAGGTCCTTGTCGAGAAAGCCGAACGTGCGCAACGCTTCGAGCAGTTTCTCCTTGTCCTCGGCGTTGACCTCGGCGTCGAGATGCCCGCCATTGACGGCCTTGCCGAGCAGTTCGGCAACGTGGCCATGGAAGTCCGTGTGCAGGCTGCGGAAGCGCTGCGGCTTGCCGCCGAATGCGCCGCGCGCGTGCACGTAGGCATTGAAATTGACCTGCGTGAACGGCTCGAGCGGCACCTTGAAGCGCTTCGCATAGTCGAGCATCGCGTGGTGATGGTACGGAATGCGCCACGGCCCCGGATTGAGATAGTGGCCGGGATCGAATTCGCAGCGCTGGCGAAAGCCGCCGAGTTCGGTGTACTCGTCGCCACCGCGCAGCGTCCAGGCGCGGCCGCCGGCGCGATCGTTGTATTCGAGCACCTTGACCTTGTAGCCGGCGCGGTGCAGCTCGAGCGCCGCGACGAGTCCGGCCATGCCGGCGCCGAGAACCAGCACCGATGCGCCGCGCGGCGCGCCGCCGAGGTCGATCGGCCCGCCATAGTTCGACTCGCGGCGCGAACCCGAGCGCGGACATCGACTGATACATCATCGCCGCGCCGGCCGACTGGCCGATCCGGCGCAGCAGTTCGCGGCGGCTCACCGTGGGATCGGATTCGTTCAGTGGCATATTCCAACCATGGCCTGGACAACGATGCCGTTTGCAGTACCCGCCGCCGTCCCGGCAGGCAACAGCGAGGTTTTGCGTAGAACGAAACCGCGAGCGGATCTCGCGCCACTGGTTTGGTCGCACGGTCACGCGAAGCGGGACTTGCCCAGGCGGCGCATCACCGGGTGGGACTCATTCTGGCATGAGTGCACTCCTGATGAGTGGATTTTGCGCTGTCGAGGTGTGGCCCGGAGCGGAGACTGCGCCAGCACGGATCGTGTAATCTGTGCCGGCACAAGGAGGAGCAAACATGGCGAATTCACTGCTTGTCGTATTCGTGCATGGCTGGAGCGTCACCAACACCGATACCTACGGTGAACTGCCGGCGCGCCTGAAGGGCGAAGCCGGAAAGGACGGCGGACCGTCGCTCGACGTGCACAACGTCTATCTCGGCCAATACGTCAGCTTCCGCGACGAAGTCCGACTCGAGGACATCTCGCGCGCTTTCGATGCCGCCGTCGCCGACGTGATGGAAGACGTCGGTGCATCGCGCCGGTTCGTCTGCATCACGCATTCGACCGGCGGCCCGGTGGTGCGCGACTGGCTCGATCGTTTCTACGTGAAACCCGGAAAGCTCGCCGGCTGCCCGCTCAGCCATCTGATCATGCTCGCGCCGGCGAACTTCGGTTCGGCGCTCGCGCAACTCGGCAAGAGCCGTCTCGCCCGCCTGGCGAACTCGCTCGACGGCGTCGAGCCGGGGCAGCGCGTGCTCGACTGGCTCGAACTCGGCAGTCCCGAAAGTTTCGACCTGAATTCACGCTGGATCACCGACTACGCTGCCCTGAAGTTGACGACGTCGGCCAATCCACTGTTCCTGTTCGTGCTGACCGGCGACCGCATCGACCGCAAGCTCTACGATCATCTGAACAGCTACACCGGCGAGCTCGGCTCGGACGGAGTCGTCCGGGCCGCGGCGGCGAACTTGAACGCAACCTACGTGCGCCTCGAGCAGCCGCAGCCGGATCGCGGCGATTCGCTGGAGAGCGCGACGACGAAGTTGCGCAGCTCTGAAGGTCACCCGGGTCGAGCACCCGCAGCACACCGCGTTCAAGCTGATCCCCAATGCGTCGCACTCGGGCGACCACATGGGCATCATGCGCAGCGTGACCGAAAGCGGAGACCTGCACCCGACCGCGGCTGCGATTCTGCGTTGCCTGCAGGTGACCGACGATGCCGGCTACAACAAGCTGTGCGGCGCGTTCGATGCCGAGAACGCCGCGCACCAGGCGCCGGGGAATCGCCTGGAGATCGAACCGGTGCCGGTCATTCCGGATCGCCAGTACATTCACGATCCGCACTCGATGCTGATCTTCCGCCTGCTCGACGATCATGGCGCGCACGTGCAGGAGGTCGACATCCTGTTGACCGCCGGAGAGAACAACAGCCCGGACGAATTGCCCGAGGGCTTTCTCACCGACCGCCAGGCCAATCGCCGCGATCCCGGCACGATCACGCTCTTCCTGAATTATGCGGCGATGGCCGGCTCCCCGGCGATACCCGGGCCGGACGGTTCGATTGCCCGGCCGGAATTGATTGCGCGCGGCAATTACGGGCTGACGATTCGCCCACGCGCGACCGATGGCATCGTGCTGTACCTGGAAGGCGTGATCAGCGCGGCCACGCACGACATCCTCGACTACGTCGAGCCGAACCAGACGACGCTGATCGACATCGTGCTCACGCGCGTCGTGCGCTCGGGAGTATTTACGTTTACCCAGCAACTGGCGCCACGGTCGTTCAAGAACGATGCGTTTGGCAATCCGATTTGAAACTGCCACGAGGACACTTGCAAAGCGATCTCGATTAGTCAGCTCGTCATCCCGGCGAAAGCCGGGATCCAGCGCCTCTGTAAAACGTAGCGAAGGCGCTGGATTCCGGCTTTCGCCGGAATGACGAGCAAAAAAGTCAATGTCGCCGGAATGACGAATCTTTCGGGACTTCCAAAGGCACCACAGGCATCGACATGGAAACCATCGGCCAATCTGCTCTGTTCTCCTACCTCGGCACGTCGCCGCACGCCATATCGGTGCGCAACACGCAGGTGCGCAAGGATCGCGGGCATCTGGTCAAGTCGTACCTGGAACTGGCGACGAAAGTCGCCGAACTGCAATTCCGTAACCGCAACCATGTGCTGATGTTTCGCGGCCAGGGTCGCGACTACCGCAACGAGCAGAAGAACACGTCGCTCAAAGCCAGCCTGTTCCGCGGCGCGGCGAAGAACCGCAACCCGGACGAGGCGACGCTGGCGCGCCGCTTCGACACGTTGCAGCGCGCCGAGGATCTGCTCATCGACAACTACGCGTTCCTCGGCCGCGAAAGAGTCCTGCGCTACCGGATCATTCGCTGGGCGATACTGCAGCACTACGAGGTATGCGCAACGCCACTGATCGACGTCACCCACTCGCTGCGCATCGCCGCGTCGTTCGCCTCGGCCGGCGACGGCGACGAGGCGTTCGTCTTCGTGATTGGCGTGCCGAACGTCAGCGGCGCAATCACCGAGAGCGCCGAAGCCGGCATCCAGATCGTGCGCCTGTCGAGCGTCTGTCCGCCTGCCGCCGTGCGCCCGCACGTGCAGGAAGGCTATCTGCTCGGCGAGTATCCGGAAATGACGGCGTTCGCGCAGAAGCAGTTGTATCCGCACTACGAAGTGGATTTCGGCCGCCGGCTCGTGGCGAAGTTCCGCTTCAATCCGCGCCGGTTCTGGAAGAAGGGCGCGTTTCCGAAGGTCGACGACAAGGCGCTGTATCCAACGTCGAGGTCGGATCCGTTCGCGCGCGTTGCGAAAGATATTGCGAAGGGGCTAGGGACCAGGGGCTAGGGACCAGCGACAAGTGGAGTGTGAGTCTCTGGCAGAGATTGCCCCCATCCGCCTTCGGCACCTTCCCCCGCTTCGCAGGGGAAGGAAAAGCGTGAGGCATCAGTCTGGAATCCTTCCCCCGGGGGAAGGTGGCGGCAGCCGGAAGGGGGCGATCCTTGCGAAGGACGTATCGCTGCTTCAAGCGTAACAGCTCACCGGGACAAGCGCCGCAAGCTTGTAGCGCTCTGTCCTGCGCGCGTCAACGCGTACGCTTGCGTGCTTTTGCCGGCGCCTTGAATGCTTTCTTCGCAGCCGGCGCCTGCGCGGCCAGCCCCGGTTGCTGGGGTTCGACGTCGCCATGCAGCGAATACAGCGATTCGAGCAGGCTGTCGTCCGCGCTCGAGCACACGGCGAGCACGACCGCTTCCTTGCAGCCCTTGGCGGCGATGTAGGCGTGACCCATTGTGCTGTCGATGTAGATCGACTGGCCGACGCGCAATTCGACCGGATCGTAAAACTCGGTGTGGGCGATGATCGAGCCTTCGACGATGTACAGGTATTCCTCTCCGGAGTGGCGGACGAGCTCGCCGAATTCTTCGAGGCTCTTGGCGCGGATGCGCGTGTACACCGGGATCATGCGCTTGCGGCGCAATTCGGCGCACAGGTAGTAGTAGTCGTAGTTCTTCGTGTTGACGCGCACCGCGTCTTCCCTCGTGCCGATGCTACGGCGCGCGGTAACGGGAGCTTCGGCTTCCACTTCCGGATCGGCGAACAGTTCGGACATGCGGATGTTCAGGCGCTGGCTCAGCTGCAGCAGCTTGTCGTAGGACAGCGTCAGCCGGTCGTGTTCGACCTTCGACAACGTCGAGACCGGAATGGCGATGCGTTCGCTCATCTCCTTCAGCGTCCAGCCGTTGCGCGCGCGCAAGGCGCGCAGCAGGCTGCCGAGAGTCGGGTGGCGAGTTTTCATGTCCATCATTCCTCAATCCGTCTGCTGCGTGCCGCCTGCCGGCTGGAGCGCCCGGCCGGTTTCTGGCCGTCGATTTTCCGATCAGGCCAAGTCGCGCCGTGCCGTTCCAGCATACAAGGGCCGCCTGCCGCCGCAAATATCGACCTTAGCGATTCGTTCGACCGCGCTCGCCAGCCATCTCACTGATTGCAACTGGTATAGGGCCCCCGTTTGGCCCTCAGCCCCGGGCCCACGACCCTGACTCTATGCTGGAATTGCAGCACGAAACTGTGTTGGCCTCAACAGAAAATACCGTTGACAATTCTCTAATCAGGATCATACTCGCCCAATCACGACAATTGGTAGTTGGGGAGAGCATGTCGCGCAATCGAGATTTCCAGACCGGGCGGCGCCGGGTCCTCGGCGCGCTCGGCGTATCGGCCGCTGCGCTCGCGCTGGCGCCGTTTCGGCTGCGTGCGGCAGCCCGGCCGACGACTGCGGACCTGAAAAAGAAGTATTCGCCGAAAGTCATCGACCTGGTCCAGCGCTCGCTGGTCATCGACATGCTGGCGCCGCTGAAGATCGACTTCAATCCGGACGCGTTTTCGCTGCCGCTCACCGAGGCCGATGCCGAGATGTTCCGCACCTGCGGCATCACCGGCTTTCACAACTCGGTCGGCGTCGGCGGTGCGACGGCTTATGACGATGCGCTGCAGTTCATCGCCGCCTGGAGCGGCTTTGCCGGGCGCAATGCCGACGTGTTCTCGCTGGTCGGCCGCGTCGAAGACCTCGACCACGCCAAAGCCCAGCGCAAGGTCGCCGTGATCATGGGCCTGCAGAACGCCGACGAGTTCCGCCAGCCTGGCGACGTCAAAGACTTCTACGACCTCGGCCTGCGCTGCGCGCAGCTGACCTACAACACGCAGAACCTGATCGGCAGCGGCTCGACCGAGCGCGAAGACGGCGGCGTCACCGACTACGGCATCAAGATCATCGAAGCGATGAACGACGTCGGCATGCTGATCGACGTCTCGCACAGCGGCGACCGCACGACGCTCGACGCGATCGAGCTGTCGCCCAAGCCCATCGCGATCACGCATTCGAACTGCCGCGCGCTGAACAACCATCCGCGCCTGAAGACCGACGAAGCGATCAAGAAGCTCGCGGCGAAGGGCGGCGTCATGGGCATCACCGGCGTGCGCATGTTCGTCAAGGACGCCGAGCCCACGACGATCGAACACATCGTCGATCACATCGATCACGTCGTGAAGCTGGTCGGCATCGAACACGTCGGCATCGGTTCGGATTCCGACCTGATGGGCTACGACCACATGCCCAAGGATCAGTACGAGAAGCTCAAGGCCGGCTACAAGAGCAGCTACGCCTTCCGCGACAAGATCGACACGGACGGTTTCGACCATCCGCAAAAGGTTTACGACCTGACCGCCACGCTGCTCAAGCGCGGCTACAGCGAAGCAAACATCCAGGCCGTGCTCGGTGGCAATTTCCGCCGCCTGCTGGCCTCGACCTGGCTCGAACCAAAACGCACTCCGCCACCCGAAGCGAAAAAATCCGAGGAGAAAAAATCATGAGCAACATCTTTGTTCGTAAACAATTGGGGCATGCCATCCTCCTCGCGCTCGTGGCCAGCGCCGGGGCGCACGCGCAGGACGCGAGCGAAACCGGACGCCGCCGATTCGGCCACGCTCGGCACGATCATCGTCACGGCCGAAAAGCGCAGCGAAGACGTCCAGCAGGTGCCGATGTCGATCGGCGTCATCGGCGAGACCGAGCTGGAAAACCTGCATGCGACGCAGCTCACCGACTATGCCGGCTACATTCCGGGCTTCACCGTCGTCAACGGCGGTTCGCCGGGCCAGGCGATGCTCGGCATCCGTGGCGTGTCGCCGCTCAGCGCCGGCTCGACCGTCGCGACCTACATCGATGAGACGCCGCTCGGCACGAGCAGCAACTACGGCGGCGGTTCGACCGACGTGCTCGATCTGTTGCCCTACGACTTCCAGAGCGTCGAAGTACTGCGCGGCCCGCAAGGCACGCTGTACGGCGCCGTCGCGCTCGGCGGCGTGCTGCGCTATGTGACCAAGCAGCCCGATCTCGACCAGTGGTCGTGGCGCGTCGGAGCCGATGGCTTCACGACCGAAGGCGGCAGCGACGCCGGTTACGGCGGCCGCTTCGGCTTCAACGCGCCGATCGTCGCCGGCCAGCTCGCGCTCAGCGCCAGTTTCGCGCGCCAGGATTCGCCGGGCTACGTCGACAACGTGCGCACCGGCGAGAAGGACCAGGATTCATTCTCGCAGCAGGTCGCCCACGTGCAGCTGCTGTGGCAACCGAGCGACAAGTTTTCGGTCAAGCTGCAGGCGATCCAGTCGAAGATCGATACCGACAGCAGTTCAGCCGTGGCGCTCGACCCGATTTCGCTGAAGCCGATCTACGGCGACCTCAAGGACGACAACTACGTCCCGGAGCCGTACAAGAAGGACGTCAACTACTACAACGCCACCGTCAACTGGGACCTCGGCTTCGCCGACTTCGTTTCCGCGACGAGCTACTCCGACAACACGCAGCACTCCGTGGTCGACGCGACCCTCGTGTATGGCGTGGCGTTCCCGGCATTCGGCCTGCCGTCCCCCGGGATCTCGGCCGTCAGCTACGACCTCAAGCTTTACAAGACGACGCAGGAATTCCGCCTGACCTCGAAGAGCGACGGTCCGTGGGAATGGCTGCTCGGTGCGTTCTATACCGACGAGAACAGCAAGCAGAACCAGGCCGCGAGTGCGCAGTTCCTCGACGGATCGTCGATCCCCGGTCTGGATCCGCTTGCCGTGATTCAGCTGCCGTCGACGTACAAGGAATACGCGTTCTTCGGTGACCTGACCTACAAGATCAACTCGACGTTCGACGTGACCGGCGGTATCCGCGAGGCGCACAACGAGCAGACGTTTTCGCAGATCAGCAGCGGTGCACTGGTGGGGGGTAGCGCCACGGTATCCGGCGACTCGTCGGAGGACGTGTTGACCTGGTCGTTCTCGCCGCGCATGCACCTGACTCCGAACCAGATGCTGTACCTGCGCATCGCCACCGGCTACCAGCCTGGCGGTCCGAACGTCTCGTTTCCGGGCGTGCCGCCGTCGGTCCAGGCCTCCACGCTGACCAACTACGAAATCGGCTGGAAGGCGATGTTCGACGACAACCGCTGGATGCTCGACGTCGCCGCATTCGACATCGAGTGGGACAAGATCCAGGTGTCGGCGAACACCAACGGCCTGGCCTACCTCGCGAACGGCGGCACGGCGCGCAGCAGGGGTTGGGAAATGTCGACGGCGTACTCGCCGATCGCGGGTCTTCGCCTCGGCCTCAACGGCGCCTACACCGACGCCACGCTGACCGAGGACGTACCGAGCCTCGGCGGCCTCAACGGCGATCGCCTGCCATCGATTCCGAAGTGGGCGTGGTCGGCGACGGCGGACTGGTCGTTCCCGGTATTCACCGGCTGGACCGGTCGCATCGGCGGCGGCATTCGCTACGTCGGCGATACATTCAGTGGGGTACAAAGCTCCGCGAACGTGTACCCGCAGAACAGCTACACGGTGGCCGACCTCAATGCCGACATCTCGAACGATCGCTGGACGGTGCGCCTCTACATCAAGAACCTTTCCGACGAGCGCGTCTACACCAACCTGAGTGGGTTGCCGAGTGCGCTCACCGGCGAGGTCTCGCAGATCAAGGGCGTGCCGCTGGCGCCGCGCACGATCGGTATCGGCTTCGATGCAAAGTTCTGACGCAGGATCCGCATGAGTTCGATCACACCACTGCGCGAATCGCCGGTCGAGACGCTGCCGCAACCGTACCTGCTGTTCCTCGGCGATACGACCGAGCCCGGTTATGCAAAGACCGCGTTCGGTCTGCGTGACTGGGCCGGCGACCGTGTCGTCGGCGAATGGTCATGCGCGGGCGCCACCGTGACGACCGGATTGCCGCGGCTGTCGCCGAAGGAGGCGCGCGCACGCGGTGCGCGCGGCCTCGTCATCGGCGTGGCCAATTCCGGCGGCATCATCTACGACAACTGGATCGCCTCGCTGATCGAGGCGCTCGAAGCCGGGCTCGACATCGTCAGCGGCATGCACATGCGCCTGGCCGATGTGCCGCAGCTCAAGGCCGCGGCGGCTCGGCTCGGCCGGCGCCTGATCGACATCCGCACACCGCCGAAGAACATTCCGATCGGCTCCGGGCACAAGCGCAGCGGCAAGCGCCTGCTCACGGTCGGCACGGATTGCGCACTTGGGAAAAAGTACACTGCGCTGGCGCTGGCCCGTGCGTTCGTGCAGCGCGGCGTGGCTGCCGATTTTCGCGCAACCGGGCAGACCGGCATCCTGATTGCCGGCAGCGGCGTCCCGATGGACGCGGTCGTCGCCGACTTCGAGGCGGGCGCGGCGGAAATCCTCAGTCCGGATGCAGACGCAGGCCACTGGGACGTGATCGAAGGCCAGGGTTCGCTGTTCCATCCGGCCTATGCCGCGGTATCGCTCGGCCTGCTGCACGGCAGCCAGCCGGACGTGTTCGTGGTCTGCCACGAACCGGGGCGCGAGTTCGTCCTGGGTCATGAGGAATTCGCGTTGCCGAGCATCGAGGAAACGATCGACATGACCGTGCGTCTCGGCCGGCGCACGAATCCGGCGATCCGCTGCGGCGGCGTGAGCTTCAACACGGGCAAGCTCGACGAGGCCGCGGCGCTCGCGCTGCTGGCGAGCGAAAGCAAACGGCTCGGATTGCCGGTTGCCGATCCGATGCGCGGCGGTGCGGAATTCGAGCGGTTGGTCGATGCGTGCTTGGCGGAGTGAGAATCCTTCCGGGTTGACCGCAGTTTGATGAGTGAGATGCAAAGCGATAGCGAAGCACACTAATAAGCCGTCATTCCCGCGAAAGCGGGAATCCATTTGCTTTTGCAGCGATAAGCAGCAGATCAAGATGGATTCCCGCTTCCGCGGGAATGACGTCGGTTAAAGTTCTGGTGGGCCTGTCGAATGCATGCGCCGCCAAAAGAATTCACAAACAACATCACGAGAGCCGCGCGCATCGAACATTCGCTGCGCAGCGACCCCAACGAAGGAGAGAGAACATGGTTCCAATGAAATGGCTTTCCGCCGCGTTGCTGGCAGCCGGATCGCTGGCCGCGATCGCGCAGACGACGCCGCCGGCGGCAACTGCGCCGCTCGCTCCGGCCACTGCGCCCGCTGAAGGCAACACGGTCGCGGCGAAACCGGCTGACGCGCAAGCCGCCAAGGCGCTGACCGCCGACGACGTCAACGCCTGGCTCGACGGCTACATGCCGTACGCACTGGCGACCGGCGATCTCGCCGGCGCGGTCGTTACGGTCGTCAAGGACGGCCAGATCCTGACCGAACGCGGCTTCGGCTATTCGAACGTCGAGAAGAAGACGCCGGTCGATCCGAAGCTGACCCTGTTCCGTCCCGGCTCCGTGTCGAAGCTGATCACCTGGACCGCGGTCATGCAGCTCGTCGAGCAGGGCAAGATCGACCTCGATGCCGACGTCAACAAGTACCTCGAGCCCGAGTTCCAGATCCCGGCGCGCGACGGCAAGCCGATCACGATGCGCAACATCATGCAGCATGCGGCCGGCTTCGAAGAGCAGGTCAAGAACATCATCACCGAAGACCCGACCCAGCCGGGCTACATCGAGCTGCTCAAGCGCTGGACGCCGAAGCGCGTGTTCGATCCCGGCGTCACGCCCGCGTACTCGAACTACGCAACCTCGGTCGCCGGCTACATCGTCGAGCGCGTGTCGGGCGAGTCGTTCTACGACTACGTCGAGAAGCACATCTTTGCGCCGCTCGACATGAAGCATTCGTCGATGCGCCAGCCGCTGCCGAAAGAACTCGAGCCGCTGGCGGCAACGGGTTACATCGTGGGTTCCGGCGAGGCGAAGAAGTTCGAGATCGTCGGCCCGGCGCCGGCCGGTTCGCTGTCGTCGTCCGGCGTGGACATGGCGCATTTCATGATCGCGCACCTGCAGAACGGCGAGTACAACGGCAACCGCATCCTCAAGGAGGAAACGGCCAAGCAGATGCACGACAGCCCGTTGACCTTGCTGCCGCCGCTGGACCGCATGGAGCTCGGCTTCTTCGAGACCAACATCAACGGCCACGAAGTCATCGCCCACCTCGGCGACTCGCAGAACTTCCACACCTCGCTGCACCTGTTCCTGAAGGAAAACGTCGGCTTCTACGTGTCGTTCAACGCCGCCGGCAAGGAAGGCGCGGCGCATCACCTGCGCCTCGCGCTGTTCGCCGACTTCGCCGATCGCTATTTCCCGGGACCGGCGCTGACCGACGCCCGCGTCGACGAGGCGACGGCGAAGCAGCACGCGCAGATGCTGGTTGGCAACTGGTATGCGTCGCGCGGTTCTTTCACGACGTTCCTGTCCGCGATTGGCCTGATCGGCCAGACCAAGATCAGCCTCGGCGCGAAGGGCGAACTCGTCCTGGCCGACGCGAAGGGTCTGAACGGCAAGCCGATCAAGTGGGTCGAGATCGCGCCGTTCGTCTGGCATGACGCGAACGGCCACGATGCCCTGGCGGCCAAGGTCGTCGACGGACGCGTCGAGCGCTTCAGCTACGGCCTGGCTGCGCCGTTCGAGGTCTTCCTGCCTGTCGAAGCAGGCAAAAATGGCAGCTGGCTCGTACCGGCGCTGTGCGCGAGCCTCGCCGCATTGGTGCTCACGGTCGTGTTCTGGCCGGTCAATGCGATCGTGCGCCGCCGCTTCCGCGCGCGCCTGGATCTTCCGGCGCCCGCGCTGCGCGCCTATCGCGCCGGCAAGCTCGGCGCGCTGCTGGCGCTGGCCGCGTTCCTCACGTGGACAGTCTCGGTCATCTCGATGTTCGGCGACTTGAACAGGACCACATCGGCGTTCGATCCGGTCATCCGCTTCTGCCAGGTCTTCGGCTTCGTCGGGTTCATCGGCGGCTTCCTGCTGACGCTGTGGAACCTCAAGGCCGTCTGGACCGGCCAGCGCCGCTGGCCGGCGAAGTTGTGGAGTGTCGTGCTCGTGCTGTCCACATTGATCGTGCTCTGGGTTGCCTACCAGTTCCATCTCATCGGCTGGGGAGTGAACTACTGATGCCGAAGCTGACGCTCAACGTTGCTGTCGAAAAGCTGCGCCTCGCCGAGCCGTTCCGCATTTCCGGCTATGTGTTCGAGGAACAGGATGCCGTCGTCGTCACGCTCGACGACGGCGCGCATCGCGGCCGCGGCGAGGCGTCCGGCGTCTATTATCTCGGCGACAATGCACCGCAGATGGTCGCGGCGATCGAGGGCGCGCGTAGCGCGATCGAGGCCGGCATCGACCGCGCCGGACTGCAGCAGTTGCTGCCGCCCGGCGGCGCGCGCAACGCGATCGACTGTGCGTTCTGGGACCTGGAAGCGCATCGCAGCGGCAAGGAAGTCTGGCAACTCGCCGGATTGCCGCCGCCGAAGCCGCTGATCACGACGTTCACGCTCGGCGCGGACGATCCGTCGGTCATGGCCGCGGGCGCGGCGAAGTACGCGCACGCGCGCGCCTTGAAGATGAAGCTGACCGGTGAACTCGAGCGCGACGTCGCGCGCGTAAAGGCCGTGCGCCGCGCGCGTCCGCATACCTGGCTCGGTGTCGATGCAAACCAGGGCTACGACATCCTCGAGCTCGACAAGCTGCTCAGCGTGCTCGTCGAGGCCGATGTCTCCCTGCTCGAGCAACCGCTCAAGCGCGGACGCGAAGCCGATCTCGACGGCTTCACCTCGCCGATTCCGATCGCCGCGGATGAAAGCGCGCTCAGTTTCGGCGATGTCGCCGGCCTCGTCGGCCGTTTCAACGTCATCAACATCAAGCTCGACAAGTGCGGCGGCCTGACCGAAGGCCTGGCGATGGCTCATGAGGCCAAGCGCCTCGGCCTCAACGTCATGGTCGGCAACATGGTCGGCTCTTCGCTGGCGATGGCGCCGGCATTCGTGCTCGGTCAGCTCTGCGACATCGTCGATCTGGACGGTCCGATCTTTCTTGCCAACGACCGGATACCGGCAATCAGCTACGACGACGGACTGGCCTGGTGCAGCGACAAGGTCTGGGGATCGATCCACGCCGCAACGCCGTGAACGCCGCCGTGAACGATGGCCGCAACTGGTTTGGTCAGCCGCGCGGGCTGACCATCCTGTTCCTTACCGAAATGTGGGAGCAGTTCTCCTACTACGGCATGCGCGCGCTGCTCGTCTATTACATGACGAAGCAGCTCATGATCGGCCAGCAGATGTCGTCGCTGATCTACGGCACCTACACCTCGATGGCGTTCTTCACGCCGATCATCGGCGGTATCATTTCCGACCGCTGGCTCGGCAAGCGCCGCGCCGTGATCATCGGCGGCAGCACGATGGCGCTCGGCCATTTCATGATGACGTTCGAGCCGCTGTTCTATCCCGCGCTCGCCACGATCGCGCTCGGCAACGGCCTGTTCCTGCCGAGCCTGCCGAGCCAGATCAACGATCTGTACAAGCCCGATGATCCGCGCCGCGGCTGGGCTTACAATGTCTACTACGTCGGCATCAACGTCGGCGGATTTCTTGCGCCGCTGGTGTGCGGGTTCCTCGGTGAAACCTACGGTTGGCACTGGGGCTTCGGCGCGGCCGGCATCGGCATGCTGCTCGGCCTCGTCGTCTATGTCGCCGGCGGCAAGTACCTGCCGGAACAGGGGCGCGTGCAGCGCAGCGCGGTCAAGGCGCAAGCCGTGCGCAACGGCAAGGCGACGGTCATGTTGCTGCTCGGTGTCGGACTTGCCGTGACGATCTTCCGCGGCGCCTATGAGCAGGTCGGCAACACCGTCGCGTTGTTCGCCGACGCCGGCATCGACCGCGCAACCGCATTGATGACGATTCCGATGACCTGGTTCCAGGCATTGAATCCGATGTTCGTGATCCTGATGACGCCGGCCTTGCTGGCATGGTGGAGCCGCCGCGCCAAGGCCGGCCGCGATGCATCGTCGATGCAGAAGATGGCTACCGGTGCGCTGATCGTCGCCGCGTCGTACCTGCTTCTTGCCATGGCTGCCTGGATGGCTGGCAGCGGACAAGCCAGCTGGCTGTGGCTCCTGGCTTACTTCGTCGTCTATACGCTTGGCGAACTGTTCATCCTGCCGACCGGCCTGGGCCTGTTTGCGCGGCTTGCGCCGCCGTCCATGGGCGCCACGACGGTCGCTGCGTGGTTCCTCGCGATCTTCACCGGCAGCATGACCGCGGGAATCGTCGGCACGTTGTGGAGCCGCATGTCGCATCCGGTTTACTTCGTGCTGCTGGCGGTTATCGCTTCGATCGCGGCGGCGCTGCTGCTCGCGCTCGATCGCGAGACGCGGCGTGTCGAAGGCGAGCGCGCGGCGAAGATCGCGTCCGCGGCAGGCCTGTCGCGAGCGACGCGGTCGCCGTGAATGTCCCACTTCGACAAGCGAGCGCTTTTGCCGTTCTCCCTTCCCCCGCTGGCGGGGAGAAGGTGGAGGCGGATGAGGGTGCGCGCATCCGACGAATGGTCGCGCCCGCAATCTGGCAGGCTGCCACCCTCACCCGGCGCGCTCGCGCGCCGACCTCTCCCGCCAGCGGGAGAGGCATGGGCCCTGCATCGCGCACGCTGATCCGTCGCAAGGCCGAGTTGTGGGACGCATCACCCGTGATGGTCACGCGAATACAGCACTCAACCTGGTTCCAGCGCTTCCTGTTGCCGGGATTTGCGTTCAAGGCCGTCGTGATCGGCGGCGGCTACGCGACCGGTCGCGAACTGGCCGAGTTCTTCCTGCCGAGCGGTCCCTGGGGCGGCATCGCCGGCATGCTGCTGGCGATGCTGATCTGGAGCGTCGTGTGCGTGACGACATTCCTGTTCGCGCGCGCGAGCGGCGCGCGCGACTACCTGAGTTTTTTCCACGCGCTGCTCGGGCGCGGCTGGATCGTGTTCGAGATCGCTTACGTCCTGTTCGTCGTGCTCATCCTCGCCGTGTTCGGCGCGGCGGCCGGTGCGATCGGCGCGGCGATGTTCGGCCTGCCGGTGATCGCCGGTACGCTGGCGCTGATGATCGCCATCGCCGGATTCGTGATGTTCGGCAACGAGTCGGTCGAGCGCCTGTTCAAGTACGTCTCGTTCCTGCTCTACGGCGTCTACGTGCTGTTCATGCTGCTCGCGTTCACGCACTTTGGCGACCGCATACTGGCGGGCTTTGCGCTCGACGTGCCGGCCACGGACTGGGCGCTCGGAGGCCTGACCTACGCCAGCTACAACATCATCGGCGCAATCGTGATCCTGCCGGTCCTGCGCCACTTGGCGTCCGATCGCGATGCGATCGTCGCCGGCCTGATCGCAGGTCCCCTGGCGATGCTGCCGGCGCTGCTGTTCTTCACTTGCATGGTCGCGTTCTATCCGGCGATCGGCAATGAAACGCTGCCGTCGGACTTCATGCTGCAGCGCCTCGACCAGCCACTGTTTCACCTGCTGTTCCAGCTGATGATCTTCTGCGCGCTGCTCGAAAGCGGCACCGGCGCCGTGCACGCGATCAACGAACGTGTCGCCAAGGCCTGGCAGAGCACGCGCGGCACGCCCCTGACCCATCGCGCGCGCCTGGCGATTGCCCTCGCGCTGCTCGTGTGCTGCATGCTGCTCGCCGACCGCTTCGGCCTCGTCGCGCTGATTGCGAAAGGCTATCGCGCGCTGGCTGCGATCTTCCTGCTGATTTATGTGGTGCCGCTGATGACGCTTGGGGTTGCAAAGTTGTGGCGCCGGCGTGTGGCGGTTGCGTGAGCAAAGCAAAAGCTTGAACCACGAAGAACTCGAAGAACACGAAGGGAAAGCGATAGAAGTCAGCAAACGTTGGAGAAGTTGGATCAGCCAACCTTCTTTGCTCGTCATTCCGGCGAAAGCCGGAATCCAGCGTCTTCCCCAGCGAATCAAAGGCGCTGGGTCCCGGCTTTCGCCGGGATGACGGCTATTTTTGGACCTTCTCGTGCGCGTTGTTCACACGCACTTGTTCATTTCTACCAATTGACTCAAGAATCGGAGATGTCATGAAACGCTTGTCACTGCTCGCCACTGCGCTGGCATGTTCGGTAAACGCACTCGCCGCACCTCCCGCCAACTTCGACCAGCGTGTCGAAGCGCTGCGCAAGCAGATCGGCGTGCCCGGCATGTCGATTTCGATCGTCGAGGACGACAAGGTCACGTTCGCCAAGGGCTTTGGCGTGCGCAAGCTCGGCTCGCCCGAACTCGTCGATGCCGACACGATCTTCCCGAACGGCTCGACCGGCAAAGCGTTCACGGTCGCCGATCTTGCGATCCTCGTCGACCAGGGCAAGCTGTCGTGGGACGACAAGGTCATCGACCATCTGCCCGGATTCCAGATGTACGATTCATGGGTCACGCGCGAGATGACGGTCCGCGACCTGCTCGTCCATCGCAGCGGCCTGGGTCTCGGTGCCGGCGACCTGCTGTTCGTTCCGCGCACGAGCTTGTCGCGCGCCGAAGCGGTCAAGCGCCTGCGCTACATCAAGCCGGCGACGAGCTTCCGCAGTGGTTACGCCTACGACAACATCCTGTACATGGTCGCCGGGCAGATGATCGAGGCGATGACCGGCGAGACCTGGGAGAAGTTCACCGCCGAGCACGTGCTCAAGCCGGCCGGCATGATCAATTCGACCAGCGACGAGGACAAGCGCTTCGCGACCGCGAACCGCGCCTATCCGCACGCGCGCATGAATGGCGGCCTGCGCGGCACCGGCACGCAGGAAGTGCTCGACGAACGCGATGAACTCGGCCGCAATGCCGCGCCGGCCGGCGGCCTGGCGATCAGCGCGAACGATTTCGCGCGCTGGCTGCGCATCCAGCTCGGCGGCGGCAAGCTCGTCGACAGCGACGCGCACCTGTTCAGCACCGCGGCGCGCGACGAGATGTGGACGCCGCGCACGATCATGCCGGTATCACCGCGGCCGGGGCCGATCGCCGCGACCACGCCGAATTTCGACCTGTACGCGCTCGGCTGGGATGTGCGTGACTATCGCGGCGTCAAGCTGATCAGCCATGGCGGCGCCGTGTTCGGTTTCCAGACCTTCGTCGCGCTGCTCCCGGACAAGCACGTCGGCTTTTCGATGACGATCAACAGCGAAGACGGCGAGATCCTCGTCGGCCTCGCCTTCGAACTGCTCGACCACTATCTCGACGCGCCGGCGCAGCAATGGCCGGAAAAGTTCATCGACTTCAAGAAGAGCAGGATCGCCGCGGGACTCGAGGCGTACAAGGCCAAGGCCGCGAAACCGGCGAAGGTCGGTCCCTCCCTGGCGCTCAAGAACTACGTCGGCACGTTCAACGACCCGTGGTACGGCAACATCGAGGTCGCGCTGAACAAGGCGGGCAAGCTCACGATCGACTTCAAGTCGACCCCGAACATGGGCGGCACGCTCGAACATTGGCAGTACGACAGCTTCACGACCAAGTTCAACGACAAGAACATCGAGCCGGCCTACGTCAACTTCGCGCTCGATGCCGACGGCAAGGTCGAGAAGATCACGTTGAAGCCGGTATCGCCGCTGGCCGACTTCAGCTACGACTACCAGGACCTGCTGTTCACGCCGGTGGCGGAGAAGAAATAGCGCCGCGCTTGCGTCCCAGGCAAAAAATGAGTCGCCAAAGGATTGCCGGGGTGGTTAGGATCGTGTCGCGCCCGACGGACAAAAAGAAAAGTCGTCATTCCCGCGAAAGCGGGAATCCATTTTGATCGTACGCTTTCGCCATTCTCCGAGAAGAGCAAAATGGATCCCCGCTTTCGCGGGGATGACGGCAGTTGTGTGTCGTGCCGGGAGGAGTTGTCCTGCAGCCGCCTCCGCCACTGCACAACCCGCGTCCTCGGTCTTTGGCGAGCATTCGCCCGTCCACTTTGCCGGAATCTTCCCCAGGTCCTTCTGTAAGTTTGTAGACAAGCGCGCCTAGGGCAATTCGCGAATCCGGATATTGCGCAGCGCCAGCGTGCCGGAATGATCGCCCTGGATGCCGATGTAGCCCTTCTTCGCCAAACCGTAGTTCGGATACTTCACGAACTTGCTGGCCGCGACCTTCGCCTTCCAGTCGGGACTCCACAATTCGTATTCCACGACCTTCTGGCCGTTGAGCCAATGCTCGACGTGGGCACCGTTGACGACGATGCGCGTGGTATTCCATTCGTCGAACGCGTGAACGACGCCTGCCGGCGCTGGATAGAGCGCGTAAGCCGCCGCGGCGGCGGTAAGCCGGCTGCGACCGTCCGGCGCGTTCGCGTCATCGAGCAGCTGATACTCGGGCGCACTCCAGTAAATGTGATCGTATTCGCGTGTGCCGTGGTAGAAGACACCGCTGTTGCCGGCCTTGCCGAGCTTCCACTCGAGTTCCAGTTCGAAGCTGGCGAATTCGTCGCGTGTCACAAGATCGTCGACCTCGCCCTCCTTGGAGATCACGCCGTTGGCTATGCTCCAGCCTTTCGGCAGGTCCGGCGAGTTCCAGCCGCGCCAGCTCTTCGCCGTCGAGGTCTCGACCAGTGAATGCCACGTCTTCGTCGTACTGTCCTTGGACTTGGCGGGCGCGGCGTCTGCTTGCATGCCGCATGTCAGTGCAAATGCGAGCACGGCGAATGCTGCGGAATGGGTAATCGTGATTCTCATTGTCAGTCTCCGGCGAAGTTCGGTTCAGGTCACGGCGAGCAGGTCAAACCATTGAATGTCTCGGTCGATCAGCATTCAGCGGCGGCGATTAGGGCGCGTCAACCAAGCTCTTCCCTTCTCCCGCTGGCGGGAGAAGGTGCCGAAGGCGGCCGAAAATTGCTCCTGCATTTTCGGCATTCCCGCCATCCATGGCGGTCAGATGAGGGTGGCGCTTGGCGCTGCGCGTTTCCTGATGTGCCACCCTCACCGGCGCGCTTCGCGCGCCGACCTCTCCCGCCAGCGGGAGAGGTGGCTGGTCCGACGTTTGAATTTCCACTGATGCATGTATTTGTGGGTGGAGTTCCAGCAGATGCGTTGGTCGCTCGACGCCGCGCTTGATCAAGCCAGGCCTGCTTTCCTGAGCGCCTCGATCGGCGGCCCGTCGTAGCGCGCGAGCGGCATGTTGCCGACATATTGCAGATCCTTGCGCCCCTGTGGCGTCGTGTAAAAACCGCCCGCGGTCAAATCGCGATAGCGCGCGAAGAAAAGCGCCGCCTTGGCGAACTGCGGTTTTGCTTTCGGCGCGTAGCAGATGTCATCGCAGATGGCCTTCTGCTGCGTTTCGTCCAGCGTGGCGAATGGCTCGGAAAAGCGCTTGGCCGACTCACGATCGATCCACTTGAATCCTTCCAGAATCAACTTGCGATCTTTCTGGTTCGGCTCGTAGGGCGCGCTGATCCATTCGTCGAGGAAGTCGATCACGCCGACCGCGGACGCGCTCGGCGAAGTCTCGTCGGCTGGAATGATCAGATCGCTCAGCGCAGTTGCCGTGCGGCGCTGCTTCGCCGTGAACGTCAGCGGCCACAGTTCGCCCGGCTTGTAGGAGTTCAGAAGGTTCGGGTCGGTTCCGTATCCCTTCGCCGCCGAAATGTGCAGGTCGGCCGGCGAAGCCAATACGGTCTTGGCCAGCGCAACCCCGCGCAACGAGGAAACCGAGGCCGCAGCCGTCAGCATCCACTTGATTGTCGTTCGCCGATCCATCACAGCTCCTTCTGGCGCATGCGCTCGAGAATCCGGTCCGAGACGCGCCACGCGTTGGCCATGATCGTCAGGGTCGGATTCTTGTCGGCGTTCGAGGCGAACGGCGCGCCGTCGGTCAGGAACAGATTCTTCACGTCCCAGGTCTGGCACCAGCGGTCGGTGACCGACGTCTTCGGATCGGCGCCCATGATCGCGCCGCCGACTTCGTGGATGATGCTGCCGCCCGGCGCGATCGCCTTGGCGCCGTCGGTTTCGGCTTTTCCATTCACGCGGCCACCCATCGCCTCGATGATCCCGGCAAACGTCTTCTGCATGTGCGCGGCCTGGCGGGTTTCGTGTTCGGACCATTTCCAGTGGAAGCGCAGCACCGGAATGCCCCACTTGTCCTTCACGGTCGGATCGATCTCGCAGAACGAGTGCTCGTTCGGGATCATCTCGCCGCGGCCGTCGAAGCCGACGAACGAACCGTAGTAGCGGCGCGCGTCCTGCTTGAACTTCTTGCCGTAACTTCCGCCGGTCAGCCATTCGAGGCCTTCGGCCGTGCCGAGGCCCGGCATGCCTTTGCCGCCGCCGAATTCGATGTGGTAGCCGCGCGCGAAGCCGAGTTCGCCGGCGTGCTGGTACAGCCACCACGGCACATACATCTGCAGGCCGCCCGCAGCGTCTTCGTTGTGCGGCGGCATGCTTTCGAGCAGCGGAACCTGGCCGTCGAGACTGCTGCCGACCGTGTCCATGATGTACTTGCCGACCTTGCCGCTCGAGTTCGCCAGTCCGTGCGGGAACTGCGTCGACTTCGAGTTCAGCAGGATGCGCACCGTTTCGCAGGCGCTCGCGGCGAGCACGACGACGCGCGCGACCGACATGCTGCTGCTTGCCCGTGACCTTGTCGACGAAGCCGACGCCGGTGGCGCGGCCGTCCTTGCCGAGCGTGACTTCGTAGACCATCGCATCGGTCACGATGTCGAGCTTGCCGGTCGCCAGCGCAGGCGGCAGATGCACCGTGGTCGACTGGTAGTTCGCGCGGATCGAGCAGCCGCGCCCGCACGGCGTCGCCCAGAAGCAGGCGGCGCGGCGCTGCATGTCCTCGGCGATGATCTTCTGCGCGGTTTCATTGCCGGGATGCAGTTTCGCCGGCGACGTCTTCCAGTCGAGTTGCTGCGTCAGCACCGCGCGGTGGCCGGGAATCACGGGAATGCCGAGCTTGCCGGCGCGCTGCGCGACGAGCAGGTCGCTGACCCGCGGCTTCGGCGGCGGCAGCAGGCACCCGGCGGGGGAGTCGGGCGTGTTCTCGAGGCCGTCGTTCGCGCCGTAGACGCCGACGAGCATCTCGACCTTGTCGTAGTACGGCGCCATGTCCTCGTACGAGATCGGCCAATCGAAGCCGAGACCATCGCGCGAGTACGGTTTGAAATCGTACGGCCCGTTGCGCAGCGAAATGCGGCCCCAGTGATTCGTGCGGCCGCCGAGCATGCGCGCGCGCCACCAGTCGAAACGGCCGGCGTCATCGGTGCGCGTCTGCACGTAAGGCTCGCCGGGCACCTGCCAGCCGCCGTCGATCGTCGCGTCGTAGAAACCGAACGGCTTGTCCGAGGTGCCCTTGCCGCGCAGCGGCGCGAGGTCCGGTGTCTGGAACATCGGCGTCTCGCTGACCGGGTCGTACTTGCGCCCGGCCTCGAGCATCAGCACGCGCGCGCCGTCCATCGTCAGCGTGTAGGCGGTCTGGCCGCCGCCGGCGCCGGAGCCGACGATGATGACGTCGTATTGCTCCTTTGCGGCGGTGGCGGGATGTGATAAACGGCATCGACTACTTCTCTCCAACAAGTCCAAGTAAGGTCGTCATTCCCGCGAAAGCGGGAATCCATGTTGATCTTGTTCTGCCGATCAAAAAGCAAAATGGATGACCAGCTCCGCTGTTGAAAGCCCCGCTTCCGCGGGAATGACGACAATTTTCATGTGGGCGATCCAGAACGGCTGCCGTCGTCATACCGTGCACACACGAATCGCTTCTGCGAGCGACGCAAACGGATCAGCACGCGTCGGCTCGAATTCGTGCGCAACGAAGCCGCGATAGTCCAGATCCGCAATCGCCGCGGCGATTGCGTGATAGTTCAGTTCCTGCGTTTCGTTGATCTCGTGCCGACCCGGAACGCCACCGGTGTGAAAATGACCGATCCACTGGATGTTGTCGCGAATCGTCCGGATCACATCGCCCTCCATGATCTGCATGTGGTAGATGTCGTAGAGCAGTTTCACATGCGGCGAGTTGACACCCTGCATGACGGCAACGCCGAACGCGGTGCGGTCGCCCTGGTAGCCAGCGTGGTCGACCTTGCTGTTGAGCAGTTCCACGCAGATCGTGACGCCGAGTTCGTCGGCCAGTGGCGCAATCTTCGACAGGCCGGCAACACAGTTCGCAATCCCGGCGGACTCGCTGATCTGCGCATTGCGATTGCCGAACATCGCAATGATATTCGGCACCTTCGCGCGCGCGGCAAGCGGAAGCGTGGTTTCGAGTTCGCCGATCAGCAACGCGTGATTGGCCGGGTCGTTGAACCCGGTCCCGATGAACTTCGCGCGCCGGCTCGGGTAACCCATCGAAACGGCGAGCTCGGCGTCGTGGGCAACGGACCATTCATCCACGTGCAGCAAATCGATCCCGGCGAGGCCGAGCTGTTTCGCGCGGCGGCAGAATTCCGGCAGCGCAATTTTGTCGTAGGGCCAGCGGCAGGCCGATTGCTTGAGCCTTCCGGTGGATCGTGTCACGTTTCCTTTCGAAGCCGCCGGTGATGCCAGCGCATCTGCAAAGGGTGCGGAAACCAACGCCCCCACCGAAACAACAAGGCTCCCGAGCAAGGCGCGCCGACTCGCGTTGTGAACACCGTCAGGTGAATCGTGCTCTTTAGCCCCTCCCCCTTGATGGGGGAGGGGTTGGGGAGAGGGTGACGCCGGGCAGGAGCCCAAGTGCCTCGGAGGCCATGGATGGCCGAGAGAGGCCGCCTGCGCAGCAGGCGCCTGCGGCGCCATCCCCTCTCCCGACGCGCTATGCGCGTCGACCTCTCCCACAAGGGGAGAGGTGGGCACTGCACGCCACGAGGAAACCGGCATTGGCTTCAATTCAGGGAATGCAGATAGTCGTAGTCCACCTGCGCGGCCTGCAACTGGTCCATGCGCGAGAACGGTCCCTCCTGCTCGGCGAAGTAGTGCTTCAGACCGGCGTTCGCCGCGGCGGCGAAGATCGGCTTGTAGTCGACGACGCCGTGTCCGAGTTCCGCGCCGAGCATTTCGCCCGTGTTCCTGTCGGAAGCCGACAGGAAATCCTTGACGTGAATCAGCGGGAAGCGATTCGGATATTTCTTGAAGTAAGCGATCGGATCGTGTCCGGCGAAGATCATCCAGCCGCAATCGATCTCGAACTTGAC
The DNA here is from genome assembly GCA_963766595.1 of uncultured Gammaproteobacteria bacterium. GTDB lineage: Bacteria > Pseudomonadota > Gammaproteobacteria > Xanthomonadales > Rhodanobacteraceae > Rudaea. Next base: position 26,462 of record CAVYAZ010000016.1, on the reverse strand, counting down.
CAGGTCTTGATCGGTCTGTTGCAGCAGAACGTCGTAGCCGATCGCGCCGCCGCCCTGGTCGGCGAATTCGCGCGCGTGATTGTGATAGACGTATTGCAGGCCCGCGCGTTTTGCCGCTGCGCCGATGCGGTTGGCCAGTTCCGCCGTCCGCTTGGCTTCGTCCAGGCTCATTGCCCGCTTCGCCAATGCGGCGCCAGGCATGCTGGCCCTCACGAGTGCATCCAGCGAACCGCTGGTCGCATAGGTCGCTCCAACGACGTGCGCATCGTCAAACGCAGCATCAAGCTTGTCAGGGTCGAAGCTCAGATGAGCGCTGGGGCATGCCAAGCCGGCGTCATCGAGCAATTGACGGAATTGCTTCGCCGACAGCTTGCCGAAACCGGCGGACTCGACCACGCCATAACCGATCTTGCGCAGCTTCTTGAGCGTGCCGGCAGCATCGGCCTGCATCGGGCCGTTGACCGTGTAGAGCTGGATGCCTACCGGCTTGCCCAACGCATTCGCCGTTGCGCGCGGCGTCATCCATGTGGATGCGAGCGCTGCGGCGGCGAACTGGCCTGATTGCATGAGAAATCGCCTGCGTGATGTGGTCATTCGGTTTTGCCCCTGTGATTCCTATGAAGCGTGATCGGATGGAGCGTCACGCGGATTGTGGCGCTTTCGCGCCGCGCGCTTCGACGGCCGAACGTTCGCTGTCGGAGAACGCCAGGACAAACAGCACCAGAACGACGGCAGCGCAGATTCCAGCAAACAACCAGATCGATTGCCAGTCGTGCGTCACGGCTCCGCTTGCGCCAGCGATCGAATAGGCATCGACGACGCGGCCGGAAAGCCAGGCACCGATGAACATGCCCGCGCCGTAGGTGAGGAACGTGATCAGGCCCTGCGTCGCGGCGCGCAGCGTCGGTGGCGCTTCGCGGTCGATATAGATCTGGCCGACGACGAAGAAGAAATCGAAGCAGATTCCGTGCAGGATGATGCCGAGCCACAGCATCCAGACCAGCGCATCGGCATTGCCGTAGGCGAACGCCGCGTAACGCACGACCCAGGCTAGCATGCCGAGCGCGAGCATCCACTTCACGCCGAGGCGGCGGAAAAACCACGGGATCAGCAGCATGCAGAGCACTTCCGACATCTGGCCGCCCGTCATCTTGCCGGCGGCGTTGTGCACGCCGATCTCGTTGAGATACAGATTCGTGAACGCGTAGTAGAACTGCAACGGTATGCAAATCAGCAGCGACGCGAGCGCGAAGACGGCCATGGATCGGCGCCGCAACAGGCGCACGGATTCGAGCGGGATCACGTGCTGCCACTGGAAATCGGTGCCCCGCGCGAGCGGCGGCGTGTCCGGCAACGTGAAACAGTAGAACGCCATCAACAACGACGCTGCGGCGGCGAAGTGCATTGGCGTCGCGGTCGCCTCCACGCCAAGGGCGCCGATCGCCAGACCGGCCACGATCCAGCCGAGCGTGCCGAACACGCGCACCATGCCGAATTCCTGCTTCGTGTCGGTCATCTGCCGCATGGCCAGCGATGCCGTCAGCGCGAGGGTGGGCATGTAGCACAGCGCGTAGAGCTGGACGGCAGCGTAGAGCGGCACGAACGAGGACTGCCACGACGCGAACAGCAGCAACACGGCGCCGAAAGCATGCAGGACGCCGAGCAAGCGCTGTGCGGCGAAGGTGCGATCCGCGATCAGGCCGACGAAGAACGGCGAGACGATCGCGCCGATTGCCGTCGTGCCATAGGCCCATCCGATCTGCTGGTCGGAAAAGTGCAGCGCAGTCGACAGCCACGTGCCGAGCGTCACGTACCAGGCGCCCCAGATGAAGAACTGCAGGAACATCATCAGCGCCAGGCGCGCCTTCATCGTCGTCATGGTTTGCGGTCTCTATTGGGTCGCATTGGTAGCTCTTCACCTCTCCCGCTGGCGGGAGAGGTCGAGGCGCGTAGCGCCTCGGGTGAGGGTGGCGCTCGGAAGAATGAAATCGCCTTCGGACGTGCCACCCTCATCCGCCTTCGGCACCTTCTCCCGCCAGCGGGAGAAGGGAAGAGTTTTGGACTCGACGTCACTCACCTCGATGGCTCCTCCGGTTGGGTCCAGACGCCTCCGTCAGCATGGCTGCGCAGCATCGCCTCGATCAGGCGTGCGCTGCGATATCCATCGGCAAACGTCGGCAGCGCCACCGGCTTCGCCTTTGCAGCGCCACCTTGCGCAATCCACCGGTAAGCGTCGTCGATCAGATTGAAGAATGCATCGCTCCAGGCTTCCTGATGGCCCGCGGGCAGGTGCGCATAACGGCGTGCATCGCCGGCGAGCAAAGCCGGATCCTTGACGATTACCGAGTTCGGCTGTGCATGGCGGCCGATCCACAATTCGTTCTGCTGCTCCTGCAGCCAGCGCAGCGAGGCGGTTCGTCCGTTCACTTCGAGCTGCAGATCGTTCTTGTGTCCCGGCAGCACCTGGCCGACACGCAGGCAGCCGCGCGCGCCGTTGTCGAAACGCAGCAGGACGCTGGCCAGATCCTCGCTCGTCACCTTCACGCGCTGGCGCTTGCCGGCCGCTGACGTCCGGTAGCGCACTGGCACGACGGTCGCGAGATCGGCCAGCACCGACGTGATCCGCAGGCCGCTGACGTGCTCGGCCAGATCGCACCAGTGCGAACCGATATCGAGCAGCGCCGAACTCGCCCCGCTCTTGCGCGGGTCCAGGCGCCACGAATACACGGTGTCGTCGGCCAGCCAGTCCTGCAGGTACTGGCCGTGCACGAAAGTCACCTTGCCCATGTCGCCCTGGGCGACCAGCGCGCGCGCGTGCTGGACGAGCGGATTGCCGCGGTAGTTGAACGTCACGACGTGCGCCACGCCGGCTCGCAGCGCCGCGTCATGCAGCTGGCGGCATTGTTCGGCATTCATGCCAGCGGCTTGTCCGCCACGACATGCTTGCCGGCGCGCAAGGCCGCCATGCTGACGTCGAAATGCAGATGGTTCGGCGTCGTGTTGTGGATGACGTCGATGCCCGGATCGTCGGTCAGTTCGCGCCAGTCGCCGCAGGCTCGGCCGACATGCCACTCGCGCGCCTTGCGCCGCGCCGACTCGATGCTCGAACCCGCCAGCGCGACGACCTCGGCGTTTCCGAGGCGACGCACGGCGTCGATGTGGTGCGCCGCGATGAAGCCCGGGCCGACCAAGCCCATCCTGATCGTCGTTTTTCCGCGGATTTTCTTGGAATCTGTCATGACCGGCCTATCGTAATGCAAACGCAAGCGCGAGAGGTGCCAACGGCCGCGACGCCCTTCCGGATTGTGCTGTGGTGCACAGTCTCGATTTTCCGTTCGTCCCGAGCGTAGCGCCGAAGGCGCGAAGTCGAAGGGGGCGATCGGCGTTCGGCCTCTTTCGGCCATCCATGGCCTTTGAGGCACGCGGGCTCCTGCCCACGACTTCGCTCGCTGCGCGAGCGTAGCTTGTCCTGAGCTTGTCGAAGGGCTCAACGCGAACGGATTGGTTCAGACTGACGCAGTACCGATTGTCCTGGAGAAACGCAAACGATTACATTACGCGCTGGCACAGGAGGAGCGAATGCAGTCAACCAGCTACGACGCGATCGTCGTCGGTTCCGGTATTTCCGGAGGATGGGCGGCGAAAGAGCTGACCGAGAAGGGGCTGCGCGTCCTGCTGCTCGAGCGCGGGCGCAACGTCGAGCACATCAAGGACTACGTCGAGGCCACCAAGGCACCCTGGCAATACCTGCATCGCGGCGGCAAGACGACGGCGATGGAAGAGGCCTACCAGGTGCTCCGGCGCGACATGCTCAACGAGAAGAATCTGTCGTTCTGGGTCAACGAGCAGGAATCGCCGTACACGGAAGTCAAACGCTTCGACTGGTATCGCGGCTATCAGGTCGGCGGGCGTTCGTTGACGTGGGGACGCCAGAGCTATCGCTGGAGCGACTTCGACTTCGAAGCGAACGCGAAGGACGGCATCGCGGTCGACTGGCCGATCCGCTACGCCGACCTTGCGCCGTGGTACGACCACGTCGAAAAACACGCGGGCATTTCCGGTTCGATCGAGGGCCTGCCGCAACTTCCCGACGGACAGTTCCTGCCGGCGATGCCGTTCAACTGCGGCGAGGAACTCGTTTCCGGCCGATTCAAGAATGCGTTCGGCGGCACGCGACACATGATCATCGGGCGCACCGCGAACGCGACCAAGGCGCTCGAAGGACGGTCGCAGTGCCAATATCGCAACGCCTGCTGGCTCGGTTGCCCGTATGGCGCGTACTTCAGCGCGCAGTCCTCGACTCTGCCGGCGGCGGCAAAGACCGGCAAGCTGACCCTGAAACCCTGGTCGATCGCAACCGAGATCCTGCTCGACAAGAAGCGCAAGCGCGCGACCGGCGTGCGCGTGCTCGATGCCGTCACCGAGCAGACGACCGACTACACGGCGAAGATCGTCTTCGTCTGCGCGTCGACGTTGAACTCGGCGTGGCTGTTGATGCGCTCTGCGACCGACATCTGGCCCGGAGGACTCGGCAGCAGCTCCGGCGAACTCGGCCACAACCTCATGGATCATCATTTCCGCGCCGGTGCCGAGGGTTACCTCGACGGACTCAACGACAAGTACTACTACGGCCGTCGTCCGAACGGCATTTATATTCCGAGATACCGCAACCTGTTTGGCGACAAGCGCGAGTACCTGCGCGGTTTCGGCTACCAGGGCGGCGCCGGCCGTGAAGGATGGATGCGAGCCGTGAAGGAACTGGGAGTCGGTGCGCAATTCAAGGACGAGACCGCGACGCCGGGATCCTGGAGGTTCGGGGCGACGGCGTTTGGCGAGATGCTGCCGAATCATGCGAACCAGGCCGGGCTCGACCATACGCGCAAGGACAAGTGGGGCCTGCCGGTCCTCAAGATCGATTGCGCGACCGGCGAGAACGAACGCCTGATGCGCAAGGACATGATCAACGACATGGCGGATATGCTCGAACGGGTCGGCGCGAAAAGAGTCGCGACGTTCGACCACGGCTACTTTCCCGGCATGGGCATCCACGAGATGGGCACTGCGCGCATGGGGCGCGATCCGAAGACGTCCGTGCTCAACGCGCACAACCAGGTCTGGGATGCGCCGAACGTGTTCGTCACCGATGGCTCGTGCATGACGTCGGCGGCGTGCCAGAACCCGTCGCTCACGTACATGGCGCTCACGGCGCGCGCGGCGGATTTCGCCGTGAACGAACTTAAGCGTCGCAACCTTTGACGGCATCGATATGACCACGGATAACGACCAGATCATGCGTATCAGCCGCCGCGAGGCGATCCGCCGCGTCAGCGCGTTGCTGGGAGGCGTCGCTTTTGTCGGCGGAAGCCGCCTGCTCGCCGCGGTCGAGAACGCGAGCCTGCCGGTCGGCGCTGCGATCGGACGAGTTCAGCGTCGCCGATATCGCCTTTCTCGATGAAATCGCCGAAACGATATTGCCGGAAACGAAGACGCCCGGCGCGAAAGCGGCGAAGACCGGCGCATTCATGGCCTTGATGGTCACCGACTGCTACTGGCCGGCCCAGCAGAAGATCTTCCGCGACGGCATGGGCGAGGTCGACGCGGCGATGAAGAAGGCGCACAACGTTTCTTTCATGCAGGCGAGTCCGGCGCAGCGAATTGCGTTGCTCACGCAGCTGGACCGCGAACAAAAGCGCGTGATGGACGCCCACGACGCGGCGGAGCGCAAGGAGAAAGGCCTGGCGCCGCGGCCTGTGGACGACGCGATGGCAACGGCGGACCCCAGTCTGCAGGGCGATCAGAACGAAAACCTGCCGGTTGCGGGCGTCACCGCGGCTGGCGAATCGCCGAAAAGAGTTGCGCATTACTTCCGCATGATGAAGGAGCTCGCGCTGCTCGGCTACTTCACCTCCGAGATTGGTTGTACCGTGGCGATGCGCTATATGGAGACGCCGGGTCGGTTCGATCCGTGTGTTCCTTACAAGCCGGGTGAACTTGCGTGGGCGGAGCATGCGTGATTTTCACCTTCGCGGCACTTGGGCTCCTGCCCGTCGGAGAGGGGAGGCGCCGCAAGGCGCCTGCTTGCGCAGGCGCTCACCCTCTCCCCAACCCCTCTCCCATCAAGGGAGAGGGGCTCAACGGGCTCAAGCTGTGCCTCTCCCCTTGTGGGAGAGGCCGACGCGCGCAGCGCGGCGGAAGAGGGGGTGGCGCCGAAGGCGCCTGCTTGCGCTGGCGCTCACCCTTTCCCCAACCCCTCCCCATCAAGGGAGAGGGGCTCAACGGGCTCAAGCATGTGCCTCTCCCCTTGTGGGAGAGGCCGACGCGCGCAGCGCGGCGGAAGAGGGGGTGGCGCCGCAGGCGCCTGCTTGCGCTGGCGCTCACCCTTTCCCCAACCCCTCTCCCATCAAGGGAGAGGGGCTCAACGGGCTCAAGCATGTGCCTCTCCCCTTGTGGGAGAGGCCGACGCGCGCAGCGCGGCGGGAGGCGGGAGAGGGGTAGGCGCCGCAGGCGCCTTGATTGTAGCTCCAAGGGGCTAAGGATTGGTTGCATTCGGTGATGAGGTAACACGATGATCACGCTAAAAGGCCCGGGCATCTTCCTCGCGCAATTCGCCGGCGACGAACCGCCGTTCAATTCGCTCGAGACGATTGCCGAATGGGCCGCTTCGCTCGGCTACAAGGGAATCCAGATTCCGACGACCGACGAGCGCCTGTTCGATCTCGCCGAAGCGGCTCGAAGCAAGAGCTATTGCGACGATGTCATCGGCATGCTGTCCGAACACGGATTGCGCGTCAGCGAATTGTCGACGCACCTGCAGGGCCAGCTCGTGGCGGTCCATCCGGCTTACGATCAATACTTCGACGGCTTCGCACCTGAGGCCGTGCGCGGCCGGCCCGTGGAGCGGCAGCGATGGGCCGTCGACCAGCTCAAGCTCGCCGCGCGCGCCAGCCACAATCTCGGCTTGAACGCGCACGCGACATTTTCCGGCGCGCTTGCCTGGCACCTGTTCTATCCATGGCCCCAGAGGCCGAAGGGACTTGTCGCGGAAACGTTTGCCGAACTCGGCAAGCGCTGGAGGCCGATACTGGATGCATTCGAAGAAGCCGGAACGGATGTCTGCTTCGAACTTCATCCCGGCGAGGATCTGCACGACGGCGTCACCTTCGAGCGCTTCCTCGATGCCGTCGGACAGCATCGGCGCGCGAACATCCTGTACGACCCGAGCCATTTCGTGCTGCAGCAACTCGACTATCTTGCCTTCATCGACATCTATCACGAGCGCATTCGCGCCTTCCACGTGAAGGACGCCGAATACCATCCGAATGGCCGATCGGGCGTGTACGGTGGTTACCAGGACTGGATCGACAGACCCGGACGTTTTCGTTCGCTCGGCGACGGCCAGATCGATTTCAAGCGCGTGTTCAGCAAATTCGCGCAATACGATTATCCCGGCTGGGCCGTGCTCGAATGGGAGTGCTGCCTGAAGCATCCAGAAGATGGTGCACGCGAAGGCGCGGCATTCATCCGCGACCACATCATTCGCGTGACCGATCGGGCGTTCGACGACTTTGCGAAGACCTAGCAGAAGAAAGTGAAGTCCTGGAACATTTTTCATCCAATCAATTGTCGTCATTCCCGCGGAAGCGGGAATCCATTTGCTTTTGTTGTATCAGATCAAGGTGGATTCCCGCTTCCGCGGGAATGACGGTAGTCTTGGATTCCATACGCGCGCTCGACCGAGCGGTTGGCACGTTCACCGATATAAAGGTAAGGTAGTCGCCCGCGGGCGGCGAGCCATCGCGTCCAATCAATAACCGGGTTGCAAATGCTGCTGATGATCGACAACTACGACTCCTTCACCTACAACCTGGTCCAGTATCTGGGCGAGTTGGGGCAGGACGTGCGGGTGGTTCGCAACGACGAACTGTCGGTCGAGCAAATCCGCAAGCTGGCACCGGATCGCATCGTGATATCGCCGGGTCCGGGCACGCCCGACCAGGCCGGCGTGACGCTGGAGATGATCGCGAAGCTTGGGGCGCAGATTCCGATTCTCGGTGTGTGCCTCGGGCACCAGAGCATCGGCCAGGCGTTCGGCGGCAACGTCGTGCGCGCGCGAGAGATCATGCACGGCAAGACCTCGGTTATTCATCACACCGGCAAAGGCGTGTTCGCGGCGCTGCCGAATCCGTTCGTGGCCACTCGATATCACTCGCTCGTCGTCGACAAGGCGTCGGTGCCGGCGGTGCTCGAAGTCACCGCGTGGACGCAGGACGTCGATGGCGGCATCGACGAGATCATGGGATTTCGCCACAAGGCGCTGCCGATCGAGGGCGTGCAGTTCCATCCGGAGTCGATCCTGACGGAGCATGGTCACGCGCTGTTGCGCAATTTCCTGCACGAAGTTCGCAAGGCGGCGTAGCGCCGCTAGCAACTGCAGCCCGCTCCTTGCGATTTTCATTCTCCCGCTGGCGGGAAAGGCGAGTTGTATCTTTTCCCTTCTCCCGCTGGCGGGAGAAGGTGGCCCGAAGGGCCGGCCGAAAATAGCTCCTGCATTTTCGGCATTTCCGCCGGGCAGGAGCCCAAGTGCCTCGGAGGCCATGGATGGCCGAGAGAGGCTGCCGTCCATGGCGGTCAGATGAGGGTGGCGCCAGGCATTGCGAAGTTTCCTGATGTACCACCCTCACCCGGTGCGCTACGCGCCCCGGCCTCTCCCGCCAGCGGGAGAGGCGAAGTACAGCTTGCGCCTCGGCCGCGCCGCATCGGATCATCCCGCTCAGCCCTCAGCCCTCAGCCCTCAGCCCTCAGCCCTCAGCCCTCAGCCCTCGGCCATGCCAATAACCCCGCAACAGGCGCTGCAGCGCGTGATCGTGCATCGCGAGATCTTTCATGACGAGATGATCGATCTCATGCGCCAGATCATGCGCGGCGAAGTCTCGGCGCCGATGGTCGCGGCGATACTGACCGGGCTGCGCGTGAAGAAGGAAACGATCGGCGAGATCGCGGCGGCGGCAATGGTGATGCGCGAAATGGTTGCGCGCGTTCCGTATCCCGTTGCGAGGCCCGCTGGCGCCTCTTCCGCCGGCGCGGACAAGCACCTCATCGACATCGTCGGCACCGGCGGCGACAGCGCCGGCACGTTCAACATCTCGACCGCGTCGATGTTCGTCGCCGCTGCGGCCGGCGCGCGCGTCGCCAAGCACGGCAACCGCAGCGTGTCGTCGAAGTCCGGCAGCGCCGACGTGCTCGAAGCGTTCGGTGCGGCGATCAATCTTTCGCCCGACCGCGTCGCGCTGTGCCTTGACGAGGTCGGCATCGGCTTCATGTTCGCGCCGAACCATCATCCGGCGATGAAGGCCGTGGCGCCGGTGCGCAAGGAGATGGGCGTGCGCACGCTGTTCAATATCCTCGGCCCGCTGACCAACCCGGCCGGAGCGCCGAACATCCTGATGGGCGTGTTCCATCCCGACCTCGTCGGTATACAAGTGCGCGTGTTGCAGCGGCTGGGAACCGGCAACGCGCTCGTGGTCTGGGGCAGGGAAGGGCTCGACGAGATTTCGCTTGCCGGTCCCACGCTGATCGGCGAACTGCGCGACGGCCGGGTGACCGAGTACGAAGTCGAGCCGGAGCAGTTCGGCCTCGCCCGCGCCGACAGCGCGGCGTTGCGCGTCGATGATCCGGAACAGTCGAAGATGCTGGTGCTCGAAGCGCTGTCGAACGTGGCCGGTCCCGCGCGCGACATTGTCGCGCTGAATGCCGGCGCAGCGCTGTACGCCGCTGATGTCGCCGCATCGATAGCGGACGGGGTCACGCGCGCGAAAGTGGTACTGGAAAGCGGCGCCGCGCGTGCGAAACTGGACCAGTTCATCGCGACGACGCGGCGATTGAAGGCAGGGGAGTGAGAACGAACTTGAGGTCCGCTCTTCTTGCTAACTCCTCACTCCTCTCACTCCTAAATCCTGACCCTGTCCAAAGTGGACTGTAACGTTTGAAGTTGAAGCAGCTTTTGTGTCTCTTGCCACGATTGCCCCCATCCGCCTCCGGCACCTTCCCCCGCTTCGCAGGGGAAGGAAAAGCGCGAGGCGTCAGTCTGGAATCCTTCCTCCGCTTGCGGGGGAAGGTGGCGGCAGCCGGAAGGGGGCGCTCCACGCAAAGACATACACGTATTACTGCATCAAACGGTGCAGATCGCTGGTCTCTAGTCCTCGTCCTAGTTCCCACCAATGAACCCATCCCGATTCGCCACAACCCCCAAGCCGCCTTACTACGCCGTGATCTTTTCTTCGCAGCGCAACGGAGAGGGCGAGGCCGACTACGAGGCAGCGGCAACGCGCATGTTCGAAGTCGTCCAGCAGCAGCCGGGCTTCCTCGGCGCGGAGTCGACGCGCGATGCCGAGGGATTCGGCATCACCGTGGCGTACTTCGACAGCGCGGAGAACATCGCTCGCTGGCGCAACCATGCCGAACACGCCGCGGTGCGAGAACGTGGCAAGCGTGAGTGGTACGAGCACTTCGAGTTGCGCGTGGCGAAAGTCGAGCGCGCCTACGGCGGACCGCACCCCGAAGGCTAGGCCACGAGTGCCGCTTTTCCTTCCCCTGCGAAGCGGGGGAAGGTGCCCCGCCTCCATGCGCTACAAATATACAATCAGATTTTCTACGTCGCATGGAGCGCATGGAGGTGGGGCGGATGGGGGCAATCGAGGCTTGAGGATCGCAATCCGCTCCCGAGCCGAAATGTCCTAGTCCGCTTCGAAGCGATCGCTGAATATCCGGTCGAGTTCGAACGCGCCGATGTCCGGCGCCGTCAGCGTTTTGCGCTGCTCGAGCCGTTGGTCCCAGTCGAGTAGCAGTGGATTGCTGCCGCTGTCGATTGCCGGACTGTCGCCGAGCAAGGCGTGCGTCGGGGTAAGACCGCCGTTGTTTTGCAGCGGTGCGAGTCGGGGGTCATCGCTGATCGTGCCGGTCGGCAGCGGCACGTTGCCGAACATGATCAGATTGTGCGAGCCGCTGATGCCATCGGCGACGGTGCCGATGTCGGCTCCGACGCCGGCCGACGTGTTGCGCGCGACGATCGAACTTTCCATGTGCAGCGCGCTGGCGGATATGCCGCCGGTATTGCCGGCCGTGCCGGCGGAGTTGAACGCAATGGTGCTGTTGTACAGGTAAGCCGTGCCGGTTGCCAAACGTGCGCCGCCGTCTTGATCGCTCGCGGTGTTGCCGGAGATCGTGCTGTTCCTGATCTTGAACGACTCCCCCGCGGCCACGCCGGCCCGCCGCGTCGCGTTGTTGCCGGCGATCGTCGAGTAGTAGCCGTAGAAATGCCTGGCGTAGACGCCGCCACCGTACGTGTTCTTCGTCGGGGCTGCGGCCGTGTTGCCGCTGACGATGCTCTGACTCAGGACGACCGTGTCGGCATAGATGCCGCCGGCGCGCGCCGCGGCGTACTTCGCGTCGACAAAGCCAGTAGCCTTGCTGCCGGTGACCGTGCTTCCGACCAGCATGACCGTGCCCCTGGCGAAGATCGCTCCGCCGGCCGCGACCGCACTCGCAGCCGATGTGTAGCACGACGTCACATTGCTGCCGACAAGGTAGACATTTGCCGACGAGAAGATGCAGCCGCCGCCTTCGATATAGTTGTATGGATTGACGTAGGTGCCATTCCGGATGGTCAGGTCATGGACCTCCATCGTTTCGCCCGCGAGGCCGTTGTGAACGAGTGCGCGGAACTGGTAGCCGGCGTTGATCGTCAGTTTCTCGGCTCCCGGCCCTTTCAGCTTGAAGCCGGCCGGGCCGCTCGCCAGCGGCGCGCTCAGGGTGATCGTGCTGCACTGGAGGCTGGTCATGTCGATCGTGTCGCCGTCCTGGGCGCAGCGGAATGCCTTGCGCAGCGTGCCGTCGTCGACGCCGTCGCAGACAGGCGTAATCGGGGCGTCGTCGCAGGTGTTCACGACGTGAACGACGCCGTCGGCCAGCGCCATCCCGGGAATTGTGAACTGACTCAGCGCCAGCGCCGCTGCCAGTGGGCGCAGTGAAAACCGGATCGCCGTCGGCTGGCGCGCTTGCTGTCGGATTGGTCGGGCGATCGTCATGGTCGTTCTCGCGGAATATGTGACGGGTACGCCATGCATTGGATGGCGTGTTCAGCGCAGAACGTAGTTACGAAGTCAAACGCGCCATCGTTGCCGACCGGTCCAGGCGACGCCGCGTGGCGGCATCTTGCGTGCTCTTCCAAGAGATGCGCGCGGTGACGATTATGAAAATGGTCCCGCGCTTGCTACGATTTCACCCGAAGAATTCTCCTTGCCCATCGCGCCCTTCATGAGCGACATCCTGCAACGCATCCTGGCGCGCAAGCGCGAGGAGATCGACGAACGCCGCACGCGTGTGCGCCAGATCGAGCTTCTCGCGCGGCTCAACGGCGCTCCGCGCGTGCGCGGGTTCGTCGACGCACTGCGGGCGAATATTGCCGTCGGCCACGCGGCCGTCATCGCCGAGATCAAGAAGGCCAGCCCGAGCAAGGGCGTCATGCGCCCGGACTTTCGCCCGGACGAGATCGCCGCGAGCTACGCCAGTGGCGGCGCCGCGTGCCTGTCGGTGCTGACCGACGTCGATTTCTTCCAGGGCGCCGATGAGTATCTGACCGAGGCGCGAAATGCGTGCGCCCTGCCGGTGTTGCGCAAGGATTTCACGATCGACGCATACCAGGTGTACGAAGCGCGCGCACTGGGCGCCGACTGCATCCTGCTGATCGTCGCGGCGCTCGACGATGCGGCGTTGGTGGAATTATCCACATTGGCGCATTCGCTCGGCCTCGACGTGCTCGTCGAGGTCCACGATGCCAGCGAACTCGCGCGCGCGCTGGCGACGCCCGCGCCGCTGATCGGCATCAACAACCGCAACCTGCGCACGTTCGACACGCGCCTGGAAACCACGCTCGATCTGTTCTCCCAGATCCCGGCCGATCGCCTGATCGTGACCGAGAGCGGCATCCACACGCGCGCCGACGTCGCGCGCATGCGCGCCGCCGGCGTGCACGCGTTCCTCGTCGGCGAGGCATTCATGCGCGCCGAGGATCCGGGCGCGGAGTTGCGCCGGCTGTTCGATCGCGAGGCGTAGGGTAGGGTGGGCTTCCCTGTGTCGGACTGACGATCAAGGGCATCACCCTTGTCTTGCCCGCTTGTGCTCGTCGTCCCGGCGGAAGCCGGGACCCCGCGCCTTCTTGAGAACTGAATGCGAAAGACACTGGATTCCGGCTTGCGCCGGAATGACGATCAAGAGAGAAGCGCGAGGATCACCTCGGCGCTCAGTCCGTGCTACCGCAAAACGTCAGCGCAACCCCAGCACCACGATCGTCTTGCCCACTTGTGCTCGTCGTCCCGGCGGAAGCCGGGACCCAGCGCCTTCTTGAGAATTGATTGCGAAAGACACTGGATTCCGGCTTGCGCCGGAATGACGATCAAGAGAGAAGCGCGAGGATCGCGTCGGCGCTCAGTCCGTGCTACCGCAAAACGTCAGCGCAACCCCAGCACCATGATCGTCTTGCCCGCTTGTGTTCGTCGTCCCGGCGGAAGCCGGGACCCAGCGCCTTCTTGCGAACTGATGCGAAAGACACTGGATTCCGGCTTGCGCCGGAATGACGATCAAGAGAGAGGCGCGACGGTCGCGTCGGAGGCGCGACGGCGACGTCGGCGCTCAGCGCCGTGCTACCGCAAACGTCAACGCAACCCCAGCACCACGATCGTCTTGCCGGCGACGCTGATCATGCCCTGTTCCTCGAGCTGCTTCAGCACGCGTCCGACCATTTCGCGCGAGCAGCCGACGATGCGGCTGATTTCCTGGCGCGAGATGCGGATCTGCATGCCCTTCGGGTGCGACATCGCGTCGGGTTCCGAGGTCAGGTCGATCAGCGTCTTGGCCACGCGGCTGGTCACGTCCATGAACGCCAGGCGGCTGACCTTGCGCGAGGTGTTGAGCAGGCGCTTGGTCAGCTGCGTGCCGATCGCGAAGAGGATCTTCGTCATCTCGTCGCGCAGCGGGCCTTCATAGAACTGGAACAATCGCTCGTAGCTGATTTCGGCCAGGTCGCACGAGGTGCGCGTGCGCACCAGCACTTCGCGTTGCGGCGTCTCGACGAACAGACCCATCTCGCCGATGAATTCGCCCGGATTGATGTAGGCCAGGATCAGCTCGCGGCCTTCCTCGTCCTCCGAGGAAACCGTCACCGAGCCTTCGATGATGAAATACAGGATGTTGGCCGAATCACCCGGGCGGATGATCGCCGTCTTGCTCGGGTAGTGGCGCAGATGACACTGGGCGAGGAAACGCTCGAGCGTCGTCCGATCCAGCAACAGCGAGTTCGGGGCTTGGACGCGCGTCACTGCGCGTTGCAACGAATAGCGTAAGTCAGGCACATTCGACCTCATTCAGGGTGGATGTCGGGTCTTTTGCGTGTGGCGACTGTCCATACCGCGTCAGCGTGGCTGCTGCCTGCGGTCCCCTGGGTCCGCCCACGCTGAATGCATCTTAGACGAATTTTCGGCAATTTGCGCCAGATCACGGATTTCTCTGGACCGGTCGATTTTTTCTACTGCCCGTTCCACTCGGCCTCGCCGCGCCAATCGCGCCTCGCCGGAGATACTGAACGGCGTCAATTTCGGTTTTCCCCGGCCCAACTTGGTCCATAATTCGCGCCCCGAGCAGCACCCGCTGCAAGCGAGGTAACTGCGATGGTCAAGCCGCTTCCGCGCCTGAAGCTTCAGGGCTTCAACAACCTGACGAAGGCGCTCAGTTTCAACATCTACGACATCTGCTACGCGGTGACGCCGGAGCAGCGCGACCGCTACATCGACTACATCGACGAGCAGTACGATTCCGATCGCCTGACCCAGATCCTCACCGATGTGGCCGATATCATCGGCGCGAACATCCTGAACATCGCGCGCCAGGACTACGACCCGCAGGGCGCGTCGGTGACGATCCTGATCTCCGAGCATCCGATCGTCGAGAAGATCGGCCGCGACGTGATTTCCGACACCGTGGTCGCGCACCTCGACAAGAGCCACATCACGGTGCACACCTATCCGGAAACGCACCCGCACAACGGCATCGCGACGTTTCGCGCCGACATCGACGTGGCGACCTGCGGCGTCATTTCGCCGCTGAAGGCGTTGAACTACCTGATCGACAGCTTCGAGTCGGACATCGTCGTCATGGACTACCGCGTGCGCGGCTTCACGCGCGACGTGAAGGGCAAGAAGCACTACATGGATCACCGCATCAATTCGATCCAGGAATACCTGGCCAAGCACATCCGCCAGAAATACGAGATGTTCGACGTCAACGTGTACCAGGAAAACATCTTCCACACGAAGATGCACGTCAAGGAGTTCGACCTCGAGACGTACCTGTTCGAGGCGCACGTCGAGGACCTGTCGTTCAAGGACCGCCAGCGCATCGAGTCGCTGCTCAAGCGCGAGATCGAGGAATTGTTCCACGGCCGCAATCTGACATGACCGCTGCGCCCTCTTGTTGTCGCCTCTCCCGCTGGCGGGAGAGGCCGATGCAGCGGAGCTGCAGCGGATGAGGGTGGCACATCCGAAGCTCGTCGCGCTCGGACCCGCCACCCTCACCCCAGCCCTCTCCCGCCAGCGGGAGAGGGGGCTAAGAGCGGTGCTTGGGCGGTGCTGGTCATCGGCGGCGCGCCTCGTACTCGCGGCGCTTTGCGTGACGGCCTCGGCTGTTGCATTCGCGGCGCCGCAAGCGATCGACGGCCTCGGCGCGCTCGACTTTCCGACCTCGACAAAATCGGTGGCCGCGCAGACGCAGTTCGTGCGCGGCATGCTGCTGCTGCACGTGTACGAGTACCCGCGCGCCGAGAAGGCGTTCCAGGACGCCGAGAAGCTCGACCCGGATTTCGCCATGGCCTACTGGGGCGAGGCGATGACCGCGACGCATCCGATCTGGAACCAGGACAATCCCGAGGCCGGTCGCGCCGCGCTGTCCAAGCTGGGCGCGACCGCGGAGCTTCGCGCGGCGAAGGCCGGAAGCCCGCGCGAAAAGGCCTGGCTCGGCGCGGTCGAAGCGTTGTTCGGCCCAGGTTCCGTCGCCGAACGCGATGCGGCATTCCTCGCCGCCATGGAGAGCATCGCCAAAGCCAACCCGGAAGACGACGAAGCACAGCTGTTTCTCGCTCAGGCCCTGCTCGGCGTGACGCGCGGCGATCGCAACACCGCCAATTACCTGCGCGCCGCGGAGATATGCAAGCGCGTGCTCGCGCGCAATCCGCAGCATCCGGGAGCGGCGCATTACTGGATTCACGGCATGGACGATCCGGAGCACGCCGCCGGTGCGCTGCCGGCCGCTCGCGTGCTGGCGAAGATCGCGCCGGATGCCGGGCACGCGCAACACATGGTCTCGCACATCTTCATCGCGCTGGGCATGTGGGACGACGTCGTCGCAGCGAATGAACGCTCGGTTGCACTGACCGCCGCGCAGATGCGCGCCGCGAACAAGCCGGTGCCCGGCTGCGGCCATTACGCCGAGTGGCTGCAGTACAGTTACTACCAGCAAGGCCGCGTCCACGATGCCGGCAAGCTGCTCGACGATTGCCTGCGCGACGCGCCCGTGGCGCTGGCGTGGCTCGCCGCTCATCCCGGCCAGCAGCTGTACATGCAGAAAAATCCGGAGGCGCTGAAGCGCTATCTCGACATCGAACGTGTCGTCATGCGCGGCACGATGTCCGTGGAGACGGCGCCGGTAAAGACGACGCTTGCAGCTCTCACCGATGCCGATGGCGCCGGACGCGCGCTCGGCATCGACGCATTCGCCGTCGGCTACGCCGCGGCCCTCGCCGGCGATCTCACGACCGCGCGCGCGCAACTGCAGCGCATGCGTCAGATCGCCGCTCAACCGGCGCCGAAGACCGAAATCCTGCGCCACCTGACCGAATATCTCGGCATCGGCGCCGACATGCTCGAAGCGATGATCGAGCAGCACGCGGGCAAACGCGAGTCCGCACGCTCGCTTGCCGCGCGGGCCGTGGCGAATAGCGATGCCCTGCCGGTCGAGTTCGGACCGCCGGCGATCCTCAAGCCGCCGCACGAACTTGCCGGACAACTTCTGCTCGAGGACGAGCAGGGGAAAGCGGCGCTATCGCAGTTCGATCTTGCGCTGAAGACTGCGCCGATGCGCGCGGAGTCGCTGCTCGGCCGCGCGCGCGCCCTGAAAGCAAGCGGCGATGCGGCCGGAGCGGCAAGCGCATATGCCGAACTGGCGGCAATCTGGAAAAACGCCGACACCGATCTGCCGGCGCTGGCCGAAGTGCGCGGCGGCGCGAAAACGGGGGTGGTTGCCGAATCCAAACCGGCGGTAGTTGCTGAATCGAAGCGGTAGGGTGGACCCTGGGCCGCCCAGTTCGTCATCCGGGCGAAAGCCGGGATCCAGCGCCTTCCTGCGACGTGGGAAAGAGACTGGATTCCGGCTTCCGCCGGAATGACGAGCTTGAAGCGCAGCGCCGGATGTGGATCGGGAATTCATTGACGTTGGTGCAACCTCGGCCCTCAACCCAAAACTCCTCTCCCGATGAGAGAGGCGCTCGTGCTCTTTCGGTAGCAGAGGCTGCGAGAGCCCTCTTGAACGTCGGCTGCTGTCCGCTGTCAGATTCTTGCGCGTTGAGCGCGCACACGCGCTGCCGGTACCTTCGGCCCATGCGTGCGCTGGCGTCGCCCGTTAGGGTGCGCTTCGCTTTGTAGGGTGGGCCTTGGCCCACCACTTCGCTTTGATGCCAATGAAGGACGGTGGGCCAAGGCCCACCCTACGCGCAGCGGTTTCAATTGTTCGTTGTGCACATTTTTCTTTATATAAAAGGTTCGGAGAATTTCATGAAACGTACTGCCCTGGCGCTGGCTTGCGCCGCGCTGATTGCCGGTTGCTCCTCGCCGCAGGACACGCAGAACCAGGCCGCCGCTCCGGCCGTGAAACCGGTCGAGGCGCCGGCTGCGCCTGCCGCGCCCGCCGCACCGGCGGCGCCGCTGGTCTCCGGCATCGACCTGCAGGCAATGGACTCCAGCGTCAAGCCCGGCGAGGACTTCTATCGTTACGCCAATGGCAAGTGGCTCGCCACGGTCGAGATTCCGGCCGACAAGGGCAAGTACGGCACCGGCACGATCGTGTTCGACAAGATCCAGGAAGACCTGCACAGCCTCGTCGACGACGCAGCCGCCGGGAAAACCACCGAAGTCAAAGCCGACACGCGCAAGATCGGTGACCTGTACGCCAGCTTCATGGACGAAGCCGCGCTCGAGACGCAGGACGTCAAGCCGCTGCAGGCGCGGTTCGCGCAAATCGACGCGCTGACCGACAACAACGGCCTGCCGGCGCTGATCGCGGAAATGGACCGCCACGGCATGAACGTCACAGCCTTTGGACTGGCGTCGAACCCGCCGGTCGGTGTCGTGATCCATCAGGACAACAGGGATGCGACCAAGTACGTCGCCGACCTGCGCCAGGGTGGCCTCGGCTTGCCTGATCGCGACTATTACCTGAAGGACGACGACGCCAAGCTCAAGGGCATGCGCGACGAGTACGTCAAGCACATCGAGAAGATGCTGACGATGGCCGGCGACAAGGATGCGGCGAAGAACGCCGCGGAGATCCTCAAGCTCGAAACGGCGATGGCCAACGCGCAGTGGGACAAGGTCTCGCTGCGCGATCCGATCAAGGCGTACAACAAGGTCGAGATCGGCAAGCTGACGACGCTCGCGCCGGGCTTCGGCTGGGAAGCGTATCTCGATGGCGTCGGCGTCAAGGGCAAGGTCGACACGGTCATCGTCGGCCAGCCGTCGTACCTGACCGACTTTGCCAAGCTCGCTTCGACGACGCCGATCGAAACCTGGAAAGCCTACCTGCGCTGGCACGCGCTCAGCGATGCCGCGCCGCTGCTGTCCAAGCGTTTCGCCGACGAAAACTTCGCGTTCTACGGCACCGTGCTGACCGGCGTGCCGGAGAACCAGGCGCGCTGGAAGCGCGGGCTCGCGCTGGTCAACGCCGCGATCGGCGAGGAACTTGGCAAATTGTATACCGCGAAGTATTTCCCGCCGCAGGCCAAGGCGCGCGCGCAGGAACTCGTCGCCAACCTGCTCGCCGCGTTCAAACAGGGCATCGACCAGCTCGACTGGATGAGCGCGCCGACCAAGCAGGCCGCGCACGACAAGCTCGCGAAGTTCACGCCGAAGATCGGTTACCCGGACACCTGGCGCGATTACAGCGCGGTGACTATCGACAAGGCCGACCTCGTCGGCAATGTCACGCGCGCGGCGCAGGTCGAATATCAGCGCAACATCAACAAGCTCGGTAAGCCGATCGACCGTGCTGAGTGGGGCATGACGCCGCAGACGCTGAACGCGTACTACAACCCGGAACTCAACGAGATCGTGTTCCCGGCCGCGATCCTGCAGCCGCCGTACTTCAACGCGCTGGCCGACGACGCCGTGAACTACGGCGGCATCGGCGCGGTGATCGGCCATGAGATCAGCCACGGCTTCGACGACCAAGGCTCGCAGTACGACGGCGACGGCAACCTGCGGGACTGGTGGACGAAAGAAGACCACGACAAGTTCGCCGCCAAGACCAAGGCGCTCGGTGCCGAATACGGCTCATTCGAACCGGTGCCCGGCTACCACATCAACGGCGAACTGACGCTCGGCGAAAACATCGCCGACAACTCCGGCCTCGCCATCGCCTACAAGGCCTACCAGATCGCACTCGGCGGCAAGCCCGCACCGGTGATGGACGGCCTGACCGGCGACCAGCGCTTCTACACCGGCTTCGCCACCGTGTGGCGCGCGAAGTACCGCGAAAACGCGGCGATCCAGCAGATCAAGACCGACCCGCACTCGATCTCCGAATACCGCGCGATCGGCACCATCGCAAACCAGCCAGGCTTCTTCCAGGCCTTCGACATCAAGGAAGGTGACAAGATGTACGTCGCGCCGGAGAAGCGGGTGATCATCTGGTAAATCCAGCACGCGCCCATCACGCGCGCCCATCGGCGATTGCGCTTCGGATGTGCCACCCCCATCCGGCGCAGCGACGCTGCGCCGACCTCTCCCGCCAGCGGGGGAGGTGATGATTGCGAGGCGATAACGCATAGTCTCGACCGAAACCTCACCGAGCCCACGCTCTAGCCCCCTCTCCCGCTGGCGGGAGAGGGCTGGGGTGAGGGTGGCGTTTCCGACTGTCGGAGAATCTCTACAAGCACACCCTCGAGATTCTTCAGCACTTCGTCGTTCCAGATCCTCAGCACACGAAAACCGCTCTTCTCGAGTATCGCGGTCCGATGACTGTCGTATGCCGAATGTTCCGAGTGCTGTCCTCCATCAAGCTCGACAACGAGCCGCGTTTCCACGCACACGAAATCCACGATGTACCCGCCGATCGGCAGTTGCCGGCGGAACTTGAAGTTGCCCAGGCGCCTTCCGCGCAGATGTGTCCATAAAAGCCGCTCGACATCCGTCGAAGCGACACGCAAGTTGCGTGCTTTGGTGATACCCCTTCGCAATTCCATGCACCTTCACGTCCATGTTACCGCGCCGAGTTCGCTCTTAGCCCCCTCTCCCGCCGGCGGGAGAGGGCTGGGGTGAGGGTGGCGCCTGGAAGTGCGATCGCGCTTCGGACGTACCACCCTCACCCGTCGCAGCTGCGCTGCGCCGACCTCTCCCGCCAGCGGGAGAGGTGAGTGCTCTTCTGATGCTGACGGTTACAAGCGGTAAGCCACCGCCTTCATAACCCCAGCCGCCAACCGCATGATCGACGGAACCGGCTCCGGCAACTCGATCGCCCCGGAAGCGAGCGCATTCGCTCCGTGCCGCGCCTCCTCGACCTGCATCTGCGCCACGATCGCGCGACTGCGCGCATCGGCATCGGGAAGCTTCTCGAGGTGCTCGCCAAGATGCGCCTCGACCTGCCGCTCGGTCTCGACGACAAACCCCAGGCTCACCTTGTCGTTGATCAACGCCGCGACCGCGCCGATCGCAAAACTTCCCGCGTACCAAATCGGATTGAGCAAACTCGGCCGGCTCGACAACTCACCGAGCCGCTCCCCGCACCACGCCAGATGATCAGTCTCCTCACCCGCCGCCGCGAGCAACTGCGCACGCGTCTGCTCATCGCGCGCAACCGCCGCCTGCCCCGAATACAACGCCTGCGCGCAAACCTCGCCAGTGTGATTCACGCGCATCAGCCCCGCCGCATGGCGGCGCTGCGTCTCATCGAGTTCGACATCGTCAACGCCTATCGCCGGCGATGGCCGTTCGGCCACCGGCGTCGGATCGAACACGGTCGACAATGCGCGCTCGACTTCACTGATCGCGTGGTCGAATGGGCTAAGTTTGCGAATAGACACAGGATGATTGTCCAGTGGGCGAGGGGTGCGATGCAAGAAACTGGTCGCTGCGCGGCGCCTGGCGTAGCATAGCTTCAACAGGAGAAGCGACATGGGAAAGACTGCAAGAGCGCTTTCGGACGCGGCCAGGAATTTGCCTCCGGATGAGCGGCTGGAACTTGTCGACCAGATACTCGAAAGCCTCGATGAGCCCAATTCCGAGGTCGACGCGCTGTGGGCAAAAGAGGCCGAAGGCCGGCTGGCCGCATATCGCCGCGGCGAACTGCAAGCCATTCCAATGACCGAAGTCCTCGCCAAATATCCGCGGCGATGACGATACGCTTCCTCGCGCCTGCGCAAGCAAGGCGATCGAGTGGTATGCCAAGCAAGCGCCCGGGCTGGGCGATGCGTTTCTGCTTGAGACGCTCAAGACCATTCACCTCGTTGAGCGGCATCCGCAAGCCGGGCACGGTCTGACTGAGAACCCCCGGCGTTGTCGCCTGAGTCGCTTTCCTTATGGTGTCATCTACGCAATCGACGCCGGCGACATTCTGGTCGTGGCGATCGCCCACTCTCACCGTCGGCCTGGCTACTGGCGCGAGCGCCTGACCCCTCCTGAGTGAGGGCCGGGAGAAGAGCGACGCATCTTGATTCCTTCCCCTGCGCTGCGGGGGAAGGTGTCCCACCACGGCAGTGGTGGGACGGATGGGGGCAGCTCTTGATCTGAAGCCCAACCACATTCCCAAGGGGTCAGGAACCCAAAAAAATCCCTTCCCCAACAACGCCTTCCCCCACCAAAACTGTACAATCCCCCACCCCCGTCCCCAACGCCCGCAGCGGCCCAGGACTTGCACGCCAGCGCCCCTTCCTTTATCATCCGACGTCTTTCGTTCCACGCTTGCACACCGGGCAGATTTCTCATGAAAACCACAACAATTAGCGCCAAGGCCGAAACGGTCAAGCGTGACTGGTTCGTCGTCGACGCCAGCAACAAGACGCTGGGCCGTCTGGCTACTGAGTTGGCGCGCCGTCTGCGCGGCAAACACAAGCCGATCTACACCCCACATTGCGACACCGGCGATTACCTCGTCGTGGTCAACGCCGAGAAGATCGCCGTGACCGGCCGCAAGATGGACGACAAGATCTATCACCACGTGACCGGCTACATCGGCAACATCAAGTCGATCGCGCTGAAGGATCTTCTGGCCCAGCACCCCGAGCGCGTGATCGAGATCGCGGTCAAGGGCATGCTGCCGAAGAATCCGCTCGGCCGCCAGATGTATACGAAGCTCAAGGTATACAAAGGCCCGAACCATCCGCACAGCGCCCAGCAGCCGCAAGCGCTGGACATCGGCTAAGCGAATTCGTCATAACCAATCCGCAGACCTCTGCGGACTCTTCAACCACAGAAGAAACCGAACATGGCAACGCAACAGAATTATGGCACCGGCCGTCGCAAGTCCGCCGCCGCACGCGTGTTCCTGCGCCCCGGCAAGGGCAGCATCGTCGTCAACGGCAAGCCGCTGGATAATTTCTTCAGCCGCGAAACCGCGCGCATGGTCGTGCGCCAGCCGCTCGAACTGACCAAGATGTCCGACAAGTTCGACATCCTCGTCACCGTCGAAGGCGGCGGCATCACCGGCCAGGCCGGCGCGATCCGCCTCGGTGTCTCCCGCGCCCTCGTCGAATACGACGAAGCGCTCAAGAGCCCGCTGCGCAAAGCCGGTTTCATGACCCGCGACGCACGCGAAGTCGAGCGCAAGAAGGTCGGCCTGCACAAAGCCCGCCGCGCCACCCAGTTCTCCAAGCGCTAAGGCAACCCGGACCAGCGAAGAAGGACCTCGGTCAACAAGTGACGTCAACCCTACATTGACGTCATTCCCGCGAAAGCGGGAATCCATCTTGATCCTGCCCTTCAACGAAAGCACAACCCGGATTTCCCTAAGCGGTCAGAGCGAAATTGGGAGATCGTCTAACGGTAGGACAACGGACTCTGACTCCGTTTATCTAGGTTCGAATCCTAGTCTCCCAGCCAATAAAAAAAGAAAGCCACCCTTGCGGTGGCTTTTTTTTGCTGTTTGTGACTCGGATCGAACCCGCAGGGTTCGACAAAATCGGGGGAAGGATTCCAGATTCGTGCGTTGCGCTTTTTCTTCACGCGTGAAGAGAAAGGAGGGGCGGTGTGGTGTTTCCTGATGTGCCACCCTCACCCGGCGCGCGGTGCGCGCCGACCTCTCCCGCGGGCGGGAGAGGTGATGCGGGATATGGTCGAACACCTATGAATGGGCATGCGCGCGTCGCGCACGCAGGAGCGCGGCGCAACGACGCAACGGCACACCACGGCGCAACGGCGCAACGACGCAACGGCACAACGGCGTAACGGCGCAACGGCACAACGGCACAACGGCACAACGGCGCAAGGGCGCAAGGGCGCAAGGGCGCAAGGGCACAACGGCGCGGCGGCACAACAACGCAACGGCGCAGCGGCACCTGCTTCATCCGCACACGCGCGCGTGGACAGTCAGCCCTTCTGGCGGCGTTCCAATCGTCAAGGATTGAACCCATCGCAGAATATCGAGTCGCCGCCGCCGCAGGCGAAGCGGCGCTCGAAGGCGCCGAGATCCTGGATGCCGTAGTTGTCGGGTCTCGTCGGCAGATCGACGCTGCGCGGGTTGCCATCCAGGTCGATGCCGGATGTCGCCGGCGCGTAGTCGATGCCGAGCGAAGTGGGTTGCAGATGATAGTCGTCGTTCGCGGCGTCGACGAAGGTGGGTTCACCCTTGGTGACGGCGAAACCCAGTGCCAAGTTGATGGTCTCGGTCGCAAGGATGAAACTGAGGTGACTGGGAAACACCACGCCGCCCGAATAATTGACAGCGTACACATCCGGTTGCTCATCGAAGATGATGTCGGTCAGGGTGAGGTTCGGATCGGAGCGGATCGCATACGTGCCGAGGAAGGCGGGGTCGGCGCTGATGACGTTGTTGGCCAAAGTGCACGCCTTGAGGCTGAGGCTCGAATGTGCGCCCAGGACATCGACCAGTTCATTGGTTGTGTTGTGCGCCATCAGGCAATTGGAAAACGAGATGTTGTCGTAGTCGTTGCCGGCTTGGACCAGGTGCGCGACATTGTTGTCGAGCATGGCGACGCGGTTGCCGATGAAAGTTCCGTCATCCGCGATGTAGATCGCGGAGCCCACTGCCGGATCGTCGACGTAGTTGTTGTCGATAGTGTTGCACAGCCTGGAATTCCTGCAGACTGCCGAAGTCGAACAGCCGGCATTCAAATAGACGTTGCTGCCGGTGTACAGGTCGACCGCGCCATAAATAGCGGCGCCTTGCTTCGCGCCATTGTGTTGCAGCCGGAAGTCCGCAGCACAAAACGAAATCGTCGCGCCGCTGGCGTTATTGGGTTGCAGATAGACTCCGCCGCCATTGCCGGTTGCGGTGTTGTCGGTGATGCTGACCGGCGCCGACGGATCGATGCTGTAGAGCGCCAGCGTGAGCGAGGCGTTGCTGAGGTTGGCGGCAGCGGCATAGATACCGCCACCGTCGGCGCCGGCGTGGTTCAGCGTGATCATCCCGACGCCGCTGTCGTCGGCTGAGGCGAGGTTCGCGCTTATGCCGCCTTGCAGGTAGGCGCCGCCGCCGTTGAACCCCGCGCTGTTGCCGGAGATGCTCACGCCCGGAAAATAGGCGTCGAAGGCAGTCGAGGGGCCTTCGATATCGAGGCCGCCGCCGTTGATGAAGGCGCTGTTGGACAGTATCTGCGCGGACGTTTGAAGGCCGACGGCACCGCCGCCCCGGAAGGCAATGCCGCCGCCGGACATCTGCGAATGATTGGCCTTGACGGTCGTGGCGTCGAGGAACAACTGGCCGTCGATGGCGGTAGCGTCAAAGTAAATGCCTCCGCCGCGCCCCGAAGCGGAATTGTTCAGCACGCCGCTGCCCGCGGTCATTTGCAGTGTCGCCCCTCCGCCCTGGCTGATGACTTCGATGCCGCCGCCATCCGCGGCATTGTTGAGATTGACCAGGACATTCGTCAGCGTCAGCGTTCCATCGCCGGTGTAGCTGATACCACCACCGTCGCTGCTGGAAGTGTTGCCGGTGATCTGCAGATCGACGAGCGTGACGTTGCTCGTGCCGGTGATTGCGATCACCGGACTGCTGGCTCCGGCGTTGCCGCTGATCGTGACCCGCGCGTTGGCCGTCGCCTCGGGCGCGCCCCCGCCGATGATCGGAGCGCACGGCCCGGCCTCGATCGTCAGCGACTTGCCGTCGATCGTCAGGTGCTGGCCGCTGTAGGTGAGTCCGCCGTCGATGACGATAGTGTCGCCGAACGCGTCGGCAAAGCCGATCGCGCTCTGGATCGATGACGTATCGCAGAATGATCCCGGACCCAAGGGTCCAACGTGGTAGGTATGCGGAATCGCGTTGGCGGATCGCGTGACGATCAGAACGAGCAGCGACAGGCTCATGCAACAACTCGCGTAACGCAGGCGGAGCGGCGACTTGCGCATCATGGCAACCCCTGGCTTCGCCGACGCAGCCGGCGTCCCTCGGTGAACGCCGAAAGCGGTCGGTTTGCGCCATTGGGCGCGGGCGACTGGGTGGCCGATACGGATTCGGTCGTGGTGCGAGTCAACGCGACGCAAACCTTATCAGGTAGCAGCGACCAGCGGACGCATCAGACTCGCACCAGTCTGAAGCGCCACCCTCCTCCGTGTAACTCGCGCTATCCGTGGCGCTCGCCCTTCGGGCCAGCTCCGCTGTTCGCTCCGGCATCCGGCAATTGCTCCTGCATTGCTCTACCTCCGGCATCCATGCCGTCGCCTGCCTTCGCAGTCGGCACCTTCTCCCGCCAGCGGGAGAAGGGAAGAAGATGCACCCCTCCCGCTGGCGGGAGAGAAGGGGAAGAAGATGCACCTCTCCCGCTGGCGGGAGAGGTCGGCGCGCAGAGCGCGCCGGGTGAGGGTGGTACATCAGGAAACCGCGAAGCGCGCGCGTCACCTCCCTCATACTTGGTGACATCAGCTGTATACATATACATCTCTGCAATATCTCTGCAATCCCTAAGCCGCCCGACCCTA
>CAVYAZ010000015.1:0-6801 GCA_963766595.1 uncultured Gammaproteobacteria bacterium | reverse complement strand
GCGCTTGCTGCGGCGGCGGCAGTCAGCGCCAGAACGGCGCAAACAAACGAAAAACGGCGTACGGCGGGCATCGGGTAGGGCGCGTGAAATTCTCGTCTATGGCGCGTGGTGTAGCGTAACACGTTGCCGCCGGCTGTCGGCGCGGAACGCGGGCCACAGTAGGCCGCGAGCCAACCAGGCCATGCTGTTGCCGCCGCCATCGACGCTGCGTCGGCGCGCAGCGCAGCAACGATCATAGCGACATCGGTGGGACATGCTGGGGCACCTCGAGTTCTGCTTCCGTGGCCTCGAGCACCTGCTCGACCGACACCCCCGGCGCAGTCTCCAGCAGCGTGGCACGGCCGCCGGGAAATGCGATTACGGCCATCTCGGTCACCAGCAGATCGATCGGCCGCGCCGACGTCAACGGCAGCGAGCATGCCTTCACGACTTTCGCTTTGCCCTTGGCGCTGTGCTGCATGGCGATCACGACTCGCCTGGCGCCGGACGCAAGGTCCATCGCGCCGCCCATGCCCGGAACCATCTTTCCCGGGATCATCCAGTTGGCCAGAAGACCGGACTGGTCGACCTGCAGTCCTCCGAGCACGGTCATGTCGACGTGGCCGCCGCGGATCAGACCGAACGACGTGGCGCTGTCAAACGTGCTGGCACCCGGAAGGGCGGTGACCGGGCGTCCGCCGGCGTCGGTCAGCAGGCGGTGTTGCATGCCTTCCGCCGGCGGCGCGCCGGTACCGATCAATCCGTTCTCGGACTGGAAGAACACGCGGATGCCAGCCGGAACATAGTTTGCGACCTGGGTCGGAATGCCGATGCCGAGATTTACGAGCATGCCGTCGCGCAATTCGAGCGCGATGCGTTTGGCGATAATTGTCTGTGCGTCCATGAGTCAGCCCTGCGCAATGAGGTAGTCGACGAGTGGAGCGGGCGTGACGACGTGGTCTGGCGAGATCAGGCCCACCGGCACGATGTTGTCGGCTTCGGCGATCACGGTATCCGCTGCCATCGCCATCACCGGGTTGAAGTTGCGCGCGGTCAGCGCGTAGGAAAGGTTGCCGAGGTAGTCGGCGAGGAAGGCATTGACCAGCGCGAAATCCGCGCGCAGCGCCGTTTCCACCAGATAGTCCTTGCCGGCCACGGCGATCGTCTGCTTGCCTTCGGCGACCACCGTGCCGAACCCGGTCGCGGTCAGGACGCCGCCGAGGCCGAACCCGCCGGCGCGGATGCGTTCGATCAGAGTGCCTTGCGGCACGAGTTCGACTTCGATCGCCCCGGCGATCATCTTCTTCTGCGTTTCGGGATTCAGGCCGATGTGGCTGGCGATCACTTTGCTCACGAGGTCTGCAGTAACCAGCTTGCCGATGCCGACGCCGGGCAACGCAGTGTCGTTGGCGATCACGGTGAGGCCACGCTTGCCCTGGCGCACGAGCTCGTCGATGACGCGTTCCGGCGTGCCAACGCCCATGAAACCGCCGATCATCAGGCTGGCGCCGTCGGGGATGAGCGCTACCGCGTCGGCGAGTGAGAGAGTTCGCATGTGACGCCTCCTTGAAATGATGTCTATTGGGCCAGCCGGCCATCGCGCCGGCTCATACGATTCCGCTGATGTAGTACACGCCGATGATCAGGAACACGGCCATGGTCTTGATCAGCGTGATGGCGAAGATATCCTTGTAGGACTGCTTGTGAGTCAGCCCGCACACCGCCAGCAACGTGATCACGGCGCCGTTGTGCGGCAGCGTGTCCATGCCGCCGCTGGCCATCGACGCCACCCGATGAAACACTTCGAGCGGAATTCCGGCCGCCTGTGCGTTGGCGATGAATGTTTCGGACATCGCCGCCAGCGCGATGCTCATGCCACCGGAAGCCGAACCGGTGATGCCGGCCAACGAAGTGACGGTGATCGCTTCGTTGATCAGCGCATTCGGAATCGACTTGAGCGCGTCGGCGACGACCAGGAAACCCGGCAGCGCCGCGATCACGCCGCCGAAGCCATATTCCGACGCGGTGTTCATCGAGGCCAGCAGCGACCCTGCGATCGCGGCCTTGCTGCCGTCGGCGAACTTCCGGCTCACCGGCTTCCAGGCGAAGGCGAAGACGGTGAGGATGCCCAGCAGCAGCGCTGCCTCGACCGCCCAGATCGCGGTGACTTTGCCGACTTCCGTAACGATCGGCTTGGCGCCCTCGCTCAGCGCGAATTCGTGGGTTTTGCCGTAGAACTTCGGAATGAGGCTGGTGAAAACCAGGTTCATCACGCCGACCACGACCAGCGGCGACAGCGCGACCCAGGGATTGGGCAGGGTCTCCGCCTCGTACGGCTCTGGCTCATTCTTCAGATCGGTGCCGTAGCCTTCGCCGGTCGCCGCGGCCCTTCGCCGCATCAATTGCAGGTAGGTCATGCCCATGGCGATGATGAAGAGACCGCCGATCACACCGAGCCACGGCGCGGCCCAGGTGTTGGTGCCGAAGAACGTGGTGGGAATGA
This sequence comes from uncultured Gammaproteobacteria bacterium, assembly GCA_963766595.1. Taxonomy (GTDB): domain Bacteria; phylum Pseudomonadota; class Gammaproteobacteria; order Xanthomonadales; family Rhodanobacteraceae; genus Rudaea. The sequence goes on along the minus strand of CAVYAZ010000015.1, from coordinate 4,319 downwards.
TGTTCTGGATCTGCGGGCTTCCCGGCAACGCGTCCATGGTAAACGTGAACGCGCCGAGCGCGATCGTGCCCGGGATCAGCCGCTTCGGGATTTCGCTCTGGCGGAACATTTCGGCGGCGAACGGATAGACGGCGAACACCACGACGAACAACGACACGCCGCCGTAAGTGAGCACGGCGCACACCATCACGATCGACAGCATCGCGCGTGCGCGCCCGATCAGGCTGATGACCGCCGCGACGATGGACTTGGAAAACCCGGAGATCTCGATGACCTTGCCGAATACCGCACCGAGCATGAACACCGGGAAGTAGTCGGCAATGAAACCCACCATCTTCTTCATGAAGACGCTGGTGAACATCGGTGCGACGAGTGAAGGATCGGTGAGCAGCACCGCGCCGAGCGCCGCCACCGGAGCGAACAGGATCACGCTGTAGCCGCGGTAGGCCACGTACATCAGGAAAACGAGCGAAGCGACGATGATGACCAGACTCATGGCAATGCTGTCCTTTTTCTCATTCGGTCACGTCCGAGCTGACCTGGACGGGCGAGTTGAACGCCGGTCACGCCATGATGTTTACACCGCCGTCGACATAGAGCGTGCTGCCGGTGATGCGGCGCGCATAGGGCGTCGCGAGGTAGGCGACCGCGAAACCCACGTCCAGGATATCGACGAGCTCGCCGACTGGCGCCCGCTCGACGGCATCATTGAGTAGCCGGTCGAAATCCTTGAGGCCCGACGCGGCGCGCGACTTCAGTGGTCCCGGCGACACCGCATGCACGCGGATGCCTCTTGGCCCCAGCTCATGGGCAAGGTAGCGGCAGGAGGCCTCAAGTGCGGCCTTTACCGGCCCCATGACGTTGTAGTTCGGCACGACCTTCTGCGCGCCGTGATAGCTCATCGCGAACATCGCGCCGCCTTCGTCCATCAGTGGCGCGGCCAGGCGCGCCATGCGCACGAACGAATGGCACGAAACATCCATGGCCTGCGCGAAGCCTTCTGCAGAGCAATCGAGCAACCCACCCTGCAGGTCGGCTTTCGGCGCGAACGCGATCGAATGCACGAGCAGGTCGAGACGGCCCCACTGAGAGCGGATGCGTTCGAACACCGCCTCGAGTTCGCCCGGCTTGGCAACGTCGAGCGGCATGAAGATTTCGGCGCCGATCTTTTGCGCCAGCGGCTCGACATACGGGCGCGAGCGTTCGTTGAGATAGGTGATGGCGAGATTGGCGCCGAGTTCGGCGAACGCCTGGGCACAGCCATAGGCGATCGAATTGTCGTTGGCGATGCCGACGACGAGCGCCTTGCGCTCCTTCAGCACTGGTTGGGGGACTTGGACCATGGTCGTCTCTCCGTCAGATCGCGGCGAAGGTATGGCGTGCGATCATCAATTCTTCGTTGGTCGGGATCACCCACGCCGCGGCCTTGCTCTGCGGCGTCGAGATCCGTGGCCCGTTTGCGGCGTTCGCGGACGCATCGAGCTCGACACCCAACCATGCGGCTGCGGCGCAGACGCGCTCGCGGATCGGCGCGGCTTTCTCGCCGATGCCGGCAGTGAACACGATGGCATCGAGTCCTCCGAGCGCTGCGGCAAGTGAACCCAATTCGCGCGTGATGCGGTAGACGAACAGGTCGACGGCAAGTTTCGCGCGCGGCTCGTCGCTCGCCAGCAGCGTGCGCATGTCGCTCGAGATTCCCGATACGCCGAGCAGCCCCGATTGCTGGTAGATGAGCTTTTCGATCGCGCGCGCGTCCATGCGCAGTTCGTCGATGAGGTACAGGATGACACCAGGATCGATCGCGCCGCAGCGCGTGCCCATCATCAGGCCGTCGACAGCAGTGAAGCCCATCGTGCTCGCAATGCTGCGGCTGCCCTGGAGTGCGCACATGCTCGAGCCGTTGCCGAGATGCAGGACGACGGTGCGGCCAGTTGCGGCATGCGCATCGATGCCCGGCAGCATCGAGGCGATGTATTCATAGGACAAGCCGTGGAAACCATAGCGCTTCACGCCGCGATCGGTGATTTCCGCCGGCAGCGCGAAACTCTGTGCCAGCGCAGGCTGCGTGCTGTGGAATGCCGTATCGAAGCAGGCGACTTGTGGCAGGTTCGGCTGGCGTTCCAGCAAGACGCGAATCGGCGCGAGATTGTTCGGTTGATGCAGCGGCGCGAGCGGCACGAACTGTTCGAGCGTTGCGACCACCGCCGCATCGATGCGTACCGGTGCCGAAAAGGCCAGGCCGCCGTGCACGACGCGGTGTCCGACTGCGCGCAACTCGTGTTCGCCACACTCTGCGCGCAGGTATCCGACCAGGTAGTCGAGCGCGCCGGCGTGACCCAGCTGCGTGCCATCGGGCCACGCTTTCGCCTCGAGCCTGTTGCCGTCGGGATCCTTTGCCTCGAAACGCGGCTTGGTGAAGAGCGCCTCGATCTGTCCGCGCAGCAGCAGCTCGAGTGCGCCACCGTGCGCGAGGAACACCGAGAACTTGATGCTCGACGAGCCGGCGTTCAGTACCAGGATTGCGTCAGCCATGACCGAGCCTAAGAACGTCTGTCGAAGGCAGTCGGCGCGCTCAACATCGACCGCGCGATTCGCCGCGCGCAGCGGTCGTGGCGCGCGTCGCGCCGAAAACGGCTGCTCATGCGATGTGCCGCTCGGGCGCTTTGCGTTTCGCCGCGACGATCAACGAGGCGATCGCGCACGAGGCGAGCCGGGTCAGGACGGAGTCGGCCCTACTGGTCAGGATGATCGGCACGCGCGCGCCGAGCACGATGCCGGCGGCGTCGGCGTCGGCCAGGAAGCTCAGGCTCTTGGCCAGCATGTTGCCGGCTTCGAGGTCGGGCACGATCAGTACGTTGGCACGGCCGGCGACCTCGGACTTGATCTTCTTGATCTTCGCCGCCTCGGGACTGATCGCATTGTCGAGCGCCAGCGGCCCATCGAGAACCGCGCCCGTGATCTGGCCGCGGTCGGCCATCTTGCACAGGGCTGCGGCTTCGACCGTGGAAGGCACCTTGGAGCTGACCGTTTCCATCGCCGAAAGAATTGCCACGCGGACCTCGGCTATACCAAGGTTGCGCACGAGGTCGATTGCGTTCTGCACGATGTCGACTTTCACCTCGAGCGACGGCGCGATATTCACGGCGGCGTCCGAGATGATCAGCACGTCGTCGTGGGTCGGCACGTCCATGACGAAGCAGTGGCTGACACGTCTGCCGGTGCGCAAGCCGCCTTCGCGCGCCACTACCGCGCCCATCAGTTCGTCCGTGTGGAGACTGCCCTTCATCAGGCACTCGGCTCGGCCGGCGCGGACCAGCTTCACCGCTTCGGCTGCCGCCGCTACGCTGTGCGGCGCGTCGACCATCTCATAGCCGCTGATCGAAATGCCATGCTCCCTGGCCAGCGCCTCGATCCGCGCGCGCGGTCCGACCAGGATCGGCACGATCAATCCGGCCGTTGCCGCGTCCGCCGTGGCAGAGAGTGAGGACTCATCGCAAGGATGAACCACTGCGGTCGTGACAGCGGGAACCTCCTTCGCCCGCGCGAGGAGGCGCTCGTACTTCTCATGCTTGCGGTGGACGTTCATGCCCGTTCCTTGGCTTTGGTTTTCTTCTTGCCCTTGGTTTTCTTCTTGGCTTTGGCCTTCTTCTGCGCCACGCTCCGGCGCGCTGCTGGCCGACTCGCGGGGCTCAGCACGGCGTGGATACGCGCCAGCATCGCGCGTTGCTCGGCTGTGGCTTCGCCACTCTGCAAGCGCGCGTCGGAGAGCACGTCATCGAGCAGGCTGAGCAGCCTCTCGCGATCGCCGCGCTTGGCCAGCAGCAGCGGCAAGGTGGCGACCGCCTTCTCCGCATCGTAGCGAACGACGATCTCCTGCTCGCCGCGGATGCGGCGCGCCTCGGCGGGCGAGACCGCCGGCAGCAACTTGCCATATTTCTTCAGCAACTCCTGCTTGAGTTGCAGGCGTGCAAGCGGCAACGGCTCGCCCTTGCGGGCCAGCAGGTAGCCGACGCGCGATACCGCTTCGGCATAACCGCCTTGATCGATCGCCTCGAGCGCCTCGCGCGCAAACGGCAGCGTGCGTGGATCTGCAGCCTGCTCCGGCGCCGCAGCGGCCGCCGGTGCGGACTCGTAGAGGGAGAACATGTTGCCGTAGAGACCAAAGAACGCCGCCTCGCTATATGCATCGCGCAGGGCCCGGTAGTGATCCAGTGAAGCGCTGATCAGTTCGGAGACCATGCGCTCGGCCTTGCGTGCCGGATCGTCGGCGGGCAGCGCCTGGCGCTGTTCCTTGACCACCTTTGCAGCCGGCCCCAGCC
>CAVYAZ010000014.1:0-21558 GCA_963766595.1 uncultured Gammaproteobacteria bacterium | reverse complement strand
GTCTGCACAAGATCACCGCTTGCCGGGTTGCGCAATCTGATTCCGGATTGACACAGGTTGCCTCGTCCGCCGGGAAATTCTCCCGCGCCGGGCCGGGACCGCGTCCCGATGCACCGCGACGGATCGCGCATGCGCCAACGATGAGGTAAACACGCTGCAATCACGATGCAATCGCCAGTGGGGTCATCGGCTCGATGAACGATCGACAGGGGAGAACGCGCATCGCCATCGGCGTGCTGGCGGCGGCGATTGGTTTGGCGTTGCCGATTCCGGCATTGTGCGCAGCCGACACGGGCACTGGTGCGACCGGGCAGCCCGATGTGCAATCCAAGCAGGACGCGGACGAAGCCGAACTCGGCACGATCCATGTCATCGCCATTACACCGCAGCAGGGCGCGGATCTGCCGGAAAATCTGATCCCGTATAGCGTGCAGTCTACGACGGGCGGCGATTTCGAGCGCACGCAGACGTTGAGATCACCGACTACATGAATCGCAACATGACCGGAGTCACGATCAATTCGGCACCGCCAATCCATTGCAGCCGGATCTGCAGTTCCGCGGCTTCACCGCTTCGCCGCTGCTCGGCGGTTCGCAGGGCTGTCGGTGTATCTCGACGGCGTGCGCGTCAACGAGGTGTTTGGCGACAGCGTCAACTGGGACCTGATTCCGGAGGAATTGATCTCGACGATGTCGGTCATTTCCGGCGCCAACCCGGTGTACGGCCTGAATACGCTCGGTGGTGCGATCGACATCCGCAGCAAGAACGGCTTCACCGATCCCGGCATGCATGCGGAAGTCTCCGGCGGCTCGTTCGGCCGCACGGAGAGCACGGTGCAGGGCGGCGCCAACAACGGCACCTGGGGCTATTACCTGCTGGCAAACCATTTCGAGGAAACCGGCTGGCGCGACTATTCGAACTCCAACGCGACCGGCTTCCTCGGCAACTTCAGCGGGCGCAGCGACAAGGGCTCACTCGACCTGCAACTGGCCCATGCGGAAACGAAATTGAACGGCAACGGCGCATCGCCGATCGAGGCGCTGGCGATTCGCCCGGAGAGCGTGTTCACGGCGCCGGACCGGACGCAGAACTACTACAGCCGCATCAGCCTGCAGGGCAGCTGGAAATTCGACGCCGGTTCGACTTTGTCGGCGACGCTATTCGAACGCCAGGTCAATACGCGCTCCTACAATGGCGACGCCAGCGATTTCGCTCTCTGCGATGACGATGCCGCCTATCTTTGCGACGGCGATGACGGATCGCCGCTGATCGATCAGTCCGGCGGCCGCGTCGCCTCGACCTTCGATGCGATCAACAATATCGGCGTGCGCAAGCAGCTCAGTTATGGCGGCTCGCTGCAATGGGTCGAGAAGCATCGCTGTTCGGCTTGCGCAACCAGTTCGCCGCGGGCTTGGATTACGATCACGGCCGCGTCGGCTACACCGCGTTGCTCGAACTGGCCAACCTGATCGTCGACCCGGATCTGCCGCTGAGCTCGATCACCTCGGCGAACTCCGGCGTCTTCGTGCCGGCCGATGCACTGAGCGTGTACGCCTACAACGTCAATATCGGCGCGTATGCGACCGACACCGTGAGCCTTACCGATCGTCTGGCGCTGACCGCGTCGGCGCGGTACAACCACACGCATTCGGTAATCCAGGACACCGCCGGCAGGATCCCGACCTCAACGGCGAGCATCGCTTTTCGCGCTTCAACCCGGCGCTCGGCATGACCTGGCAATGGACGCAGGCGACGAACCTGTACGGCGGCTACAGCGAATCGACACGCGCGCCGACCGCGGTCGAACTGGCGTGTTCGAGCCCTGACGCGCCGTGCAAGCTGCCGAACGAATTCGTCGCCGATCCGCCGTTGAAGCAGGTCGTGGCCAAGAACTGGGAAGCCGGCTTGCGCGGCAGCTTCGACGGCGGCTGGTTCGGCACGACGCGCTGGAAAGCGGGCTTTTTCCGCACGACCAATGTCGACGATATCGAATTCCAGGCCACCGGCGGCGCACAATCGAACGAAGGATTCTTCGCAAACATCGGCAATACGCGCCGCCAGGGGATCGAGACCTCGCTCTCGGGCAAGGCTTTCGAGAAGCGTCTCGACTGGTTCGTCAATTACACCCACCTCGACGCGCGCTACCTCACGTTGTTCACCGAGATCAGCGCCAACCATCCGGATGCCGATCCGGATACGGGCCTGATCGCCGTCGAAAAAGGCGACCGCCTGCCGGGACTGCCCCAGCACACGGTCAAGCTCGGCGCGGACTATGCCGTCAACTCAAGCTTGTCAGTGGGCGGCGATTTTGTATACAACTCGGCGCAATACCTGCGCGGCGACGAGGCCAACCAGCTTGCGCCGATCGGCGGTTTCGTCATCGTCAACCTGCGCGGCGTGTATCGCTTCGGCGAGCATTTTTCGACCTACGTGCGGCTGCAGAACATCTTCGATCGACGCTATTCCGATTTTGGCGTGATCGGCGACGCCACGCCGGTACTGCCGCAATTCACCGACCCGCGCCTGCTCAGCCCCGGCGCGCCGCGCGCGGGCTGGATCGGCGTCAGCTTCGATCTGTGACGCCAATACAAAATATCGCCATTCCCGCGAAAGCGGGAATCCATTTTGATTTTTGATCGGGGTCCGAAAGCAACGTCAACATGGATCCCCGCTTTCGCGGGGATGACGGCATTCTGAAGCTATTCTTCGGTCAGCAGCAGCCGCGATTGCCGCCGTTCTTGTAGCGCGCCTGCTGGCATTGCTCGAAGAACTCCTCGTAGCTCGGCACCGTGCGCTCCGGGTGATGGCTGCGCAGGTGGCGGACGTAGGTGTCGTAGTCCGCCACGCCGATCGACAGGCGTGCCGTGCGCACGGCCTGTCGCCAGAAGTGGCGCAATGTCGACTGCGCCTGTGCCAGTGTGCTCATCGCTGTGCTCCGTCTAGTGGGCGCCAACCGAACCCAGGGCGATATACGGTTCTTCATTGGCGGTCGGCTGCGCTGCGGCGCGGGCCTGCATGATGGCGCGGACGCCGAAAATCACCGTGGCGACGACGAGCAGCATGAACATCGCGGTGAGCGCCGCATCGAGCTGGTTGTTGAAGATGATGCGCTGCATCTCGTCGGCCGATTTCGCCGGAGCCAACAGCTTGTTTTGCGCAACTGCATCGGCATATTTCGCGGCGATCGCCGGGAAGCCTATCTTCGGATCGGTCATCTTCACCCAGGCCGCCGTCATCGTGCAGATCACTAGCCATAGCGCCGGCAAGCCCGGCACCCACGCATAGATCTCGAGCTTCTTCTTGACCACCACGACGAGGCACAGCGTCAGCGCGATCGCGGCCAGCATCTGGTTGGCGATGCCGAACAGCGGCCACAGCGAATTGATGCCGCCAAGCGGGTCGACCGCGCCCTGATAGAGGACGTAGCCCCAGAGCGAAACACAGATGCCGGAGCCGACGACGTTGCCGATCCACGACTCGGTTTTCTTCAGCGCCGGCACCGCAAGGCCAGCCAGTTCCTGGATCATGAAGCGGGCGACGCGCGTGCCCGCATCGACGGTGGTCAGGATGAACAGCGCTTCGAACAGGATCGCGTAGTGGTACCAGAACGCCATCAGGTTTGCGCTCGGTATCATCGAATGCAGCAGTTGCGCCATGCCGACCGCGAGGGTCGGTGCGCCGCCGGCTCGCGCCAGGATCGTGGTTTCGCCGATGTCCTTCGCGGTCTGCGTGAGCTGGTCAGGCGTGACGACGAAACCCCACTGGCTGATCGCTGCCGCCGCGCTCTGCACATCGGCGCCGATCAGCGCGGTCGGCGAGTTCATCGCGAAATAGACACCGGGCTGCAGCGCGCTTGCGGCAATCAGCGCCATGATCGCGACGAATGCCTCAGTCAGCATACCGCCGTAGCCGACCATGCGTGCCTCGCCCTCGTTGCTGAGCAGCTTCGGCGTCGTGCCGGACGAGATCATCGAATGCCAGCCGGAGACTGCGCCGCATGCGATCGTGATGAAAAGGAACGGGAACAGGTTGCCCTGGAACACCGGGCCGGTACCGTCGATGAACTTCGTCACCGCCGGCATCTGCATGTGTGGCGCGGCGAAGAAGATCGCGAGCGCGAGCAACGCGATCGTGCCGATCTTCAGGAACGTCGACAGGTAGTCGCGCGGCGCGAGCAGCAGCCAGACCGGCAGCACCGAGGCAAAGAACCCGTAGCCGATCAGCAGCCACGCCAACTGGCCGGGGCCGAACGTGAAGTGCTTCGCCATCTCCGGATCGAGCGATACCTGGCCACCGTACCAGATCGACAGGAGCAGCAGCACGAGGCCGATAATCGATACCTCGAGCACGCGGCCGGGGCGGAAGTAGCGCAAGTACACGCCCATGAAAAGTGCGATCGGAATCGTGCAGGCGACCGTGAACGTTCCCCACGGGCTGATTGCGAGCGCCTTGACGACGACCAGCGCGAGCACCGCCAGCACGATCATCATCAGCGCGAGCACGCCGATCATGCAGATCACGCCGGCCGTATTGCCGAGTTCGGCGCGCAGCATGTGGCCGAGCGAGCGGCCGTCACGGCGCAGCGACAGGCCGAGCACCATGAAGTCCTGCACGGCGCCGGCGAAGATGACGCCGAACAGGATCCACATCGTGCCGGGCAGGTAGCCCATCTGCGCGGCCAGCACGGGGCCGACCAGGGGGCCGGCGCCGGCGATCGCGGCGAAGTGATGGCCGTAGACGATCCACTTGTCGGTCGGTACATAGTCGAGGCCGTCGTTGCGCAGCACGGCCGGCGTCGCCCGCGTGGGGTCGAGGCGCAGGACCTTGTCGGCGATGAACTTCGAGTAGAAGCGATAGCCGATCGAGAACACGCACAGGGCGGCGACGACCAGCCAGATGGCGCTGATGCTTTCTCCGCGCTCGAGGGCGATCACGCCGAGGCAGATCGCGCCGACCGCCGCGACCGCGACCCACATCAGTTTGCTAGCCAGCGAATTCATTTGGACTCCTCCGCGAAGTCGGAATGGACGGCCTTGAAGTGGCCGCTTTCTAGAATGTAAGCGATCCGCAAGGATCGCGTGCAGCCCTGCAAGCGTCCCGCGCCGATGCCGGTGCGGTCAAGACGCAAGCGCACATGGCGCATTAGCCTTTAGTCGTAGACAGCGCCGGCGGCCGAAGAGTGCCGGCAAACGGATGGAAAAAGCGTGGTCTCACAGCCACTTGATCCGACGCAACCAAACGAACAGGCCGACGCAGATCGCTACCGTCAGGGTTATCAGCAGCGGGTAGGCGTAGGGCTTGTCGAGTTCGGGCATGTGGTGGAAATTCATGCCGTACCAACTCGCGATCAGGGTCGGTGCGGCGAGCAGCGCGGCCCAGCCCGCGAGCCGCTTGACGACTTCGTTCTGACCGACGTTGACCATGGCAAGGTTGACCGACATCGCGGCCGTGAGCAGCTCGCCCATGGTATTCGTCATGTCGCTGATCCTGGCGGCGTGATCGAACACGTCGCGCAGATACGGGCGAATTTCCTCACGGATCAGGCCGCCGTGCAGCCGGACGAGCTGGTTGAGAATGTCTTGCAGCGGCGATACCGCCAGGCGCAGCGTCACCAGTTCGCGCTTGAGAAGGTACAGCCGTTCGATGACTGCGCGCTTGAAAGTGTCCTCGAAGATTTCCTGTTCGAGTTCGTGCAACTCCTGCTTGAACGTATCGACGATCGGCATGAAGTTGTCGACGATGAAGTCGAGCACTGCATACAGGGCGTAACTGGGGCCCAGCGACAGCAATTCGCGATTCTGCTCGCAACTCTTGCGCGCCAGCGCATACGACAGCGAGGCGCCGTGGCGGACCGTGACGAAATAATTGCTGCCGAGGAACATGTGCGTTTCGCCGAACTCGATCTTGGCACCTACGACTTGGGCCGTGTGCACCGCGATGAACAGCGAATCATCGTAAAGCTCGATCTTCGGCCGCTGGTGTGCGTTGTGCGCGTCCTCGATGGCGAGATCGTGCAGGCCGAATTCCTCCTGCAACTTCTCCAGCAACGGTTCGTCGGGTTCGTGCAGTCCGACCCAGACGAACGCGTCCGGGTCCTGAACGAAATCGCTGATTTCGTCGAGCGTGATGTCGCGCAGCTTGCGCCCGTCCTTGGCGTAGGCAATGCAGTTGACGAGCATCGGTTCTTCAGGGTGCTGTATTACGGCGGTATCCATGAAGCATCCTCGCGACGATCCGGGCAATCATGCCGCAGACGGGCCGACGAAACCATTACAAGCGGACGAGCTCGCGAAAATATCCATGTCGATCGACGGGCGGAGGCTGTCGATCGCGACTCTCTCCACGGATGCAGGCAGCGCCGCTGCGGAAGGTCTCACCGCGGCGGCGATCCCATGGGCAATGAAATCAGCGGCGATCCGCAGACAGAATCAGCACAAACGCGAGGTGCAACGGCAGCAGCAGCGCGATCCAGAAGTGGTTTTCCTGGGGAAATGCCGGAAAGACCTTGACGAAGAACGCGAGCGCCGCGCAGAACGCAACGGTCATCGCGATCCGCCACGCGAATGGCGAAGGATGCCAGCGCGCGCGGAAGGCGCCGATCCAGCACGGCAGCAACAGCAGGCAGAGCGGATTGAACAGCAGCAGGTTTTCGTTGCGCCAAGCCGACACGTGATCGGTCAGCATCCACAACGCGGCCAGCACCAGGCCTGCGAGTCCGAGAACGAGCGCATTGCCGGCAGCGACGGTTGCGAACAGCACGCGCGCCCACGCGTGCGTTCGCAGGCGGGCCAGTCCGAGCAGCGCGAGCGCACCCAGCAGGCCAACTGCCAGAGCGCGCCAGAGCCAGTCCGGGGCGGCTGCCGGCGGATCGGGCAGCCGCGCAGCGGCCAGCTGGCGCTCGCTGGTTACCAGCGCCTGCAGTGTTCCCGCCTCATCCCTGACTTTGACGTCGCGCAAATGGCGCATGAACTCCATCGGCACGAAGAACTCGTCCCAGTAGGACAGGCGCTGGTCGGCGAAAGGACCGAGGCCGGCGTCCATGGCCAGCATGACGGCCGGGTCCGGGCGCATCAGGCGGTCGGCGTCCATGCGATAGGTGAAGCCGCGCGACGGCGCTATCGTTTGTGCCTTGATCGCGCCGTCGAGCGCCGTGTCGAGTACGTCGCGCACGCGGGTCGAGCAGTTGGCGCGGAAATAGTCGTAACGGTAAAGCGCGTTTTCGGGTTTGGCGTTCCACTCGAGGAATGCCGCCAGTTTCGCGCGCTGCGCCGGCGTGAGGTTCAGTTGCTGCTCGACTATCCAGCGACCTTCGGCGACATACACCGGCAATTCGTCGGCCGGGCTGCCGGCGGCGATGCGATAGGTCATCAGGCCGCGGGCGAAGTTCAGGAAGAAGTTTTCCTGGCCGAAGTCAAAAATTCCATAGTTATACAAAAGCGCCTCGCCGCTGACGCGGTCGCGGATCTCGATGGCGTTGTGGCCGAAGCGCTCCCACACTTCCTCGCCCGGGCCGAAGGTCAGCAGGGAAACCTCGAGGTTGGCACCGGATTGCTCGCTGGCAGTTTCGGGCCGAGTCTGCGCGCCGCTGCCGGCGGCGAGCAACAGGCCAAGAAGGATGAGGAGCGCGCGCGAAAAGTACTGAAGCGCTCGCCCCCAAGTTCGATCGGGGGAGAGGGTCGGACGAGGGGGTAACGCCGTGCAAGTTTGCAGCGCACCGGAAGTACGCGGTGCCTCCCCCTCACCCCGGCCCTCTCCCCCCATGAAAGAGCCATGGGGCGAGAGGGGGTGCATTGGCTCAGGCGTCATGCACGCGCACGGCGAACTGCAGCACGCGGCGGTCGTCGGCACGGGTCACGCGGAACTGGAAGCCGCCGACCACGATGTCCTCGCCGGATTCCGGCAGGTGGCCGAACTCGGAGGTAACCATGCCGCCGATCGTGTCGAACTCGTCGTCGGCGAACTCGCTGCCGAGACGCGCATTGAAGTCGGCAATCGGCGTCAGTGCGTTGACGAGGAAAGCGCCATCCGCCTGCGGCTGAATCAGCTTCTGCCGCGCCGGATCCACCTCATCATGCTCATCGTCGATCTCGCCGACGATTTCCTCGAGCACATCCTCGATCGTGATCAGGCCGCTGATGGCGCCGTACTCGTCGACGACGATCGCCATGTGGTTGCGTGACAGCCGGAATTCCTTGAGCAGGATATTGAGCTTCTTCGATTCCGGAATCATGACGCCCGGGCGCAGCAGCGCGCGGATGTTGCACGGCGCGCCGTCGACGAAGCACTTGAGCAGGTCCTTGGCCAGCAGGATGCCGATGATTTCCTCGGATTCGTTGCCGTGCACCGGAAAACGCGAATGACCGGATTCGATCACGCGCCTGACGATTTCCGCGACCGGTGCATCGACCGGCAGCGACACCATGTGCGTACGCGCGATCATCACATCGCGCACGCGCAGGTCGGCGACCTCTATCGCGCCTTCGACCATCGACAGGGTGTCGTTCGACAGCAGGCCGTTCGCCTGCGCGGTGCGCAGTTCATCGAGCAATTCGTCGATGTTGCGCGGTTCGCCGGAAACCAGATGGCTTATCCGCTCCAGCCAGGATCGCGATGGCTGGGGACTAGGGTGGTCCTCGTTCATTTCCGTGAAAGCAGAGCCCGCGGAGGGCGAGCAGCCTATTGTAGCGGAGTTTGGTTGTTGTATTAGAAATGTATCAAAAACAGCAAGTTAATGCCAAAATCGCCTAGACATATGGGTCGCGGACATGCAGTCCGGCCAGAATTCGGCGTTCGATCTGCTCCATGCGCTCGGCGTCGCTTTCGTTTTCGTGGTCATGGCCGAGCAGATGCAGGACGCCGTGGATCGTCAGGTGCGCGTAATGATCGGGCAGCCGCTTGCCTTGTTCGGCGGCTTCGCGGGCCACAACGGGCGCGCAGATCACGAGCTCGCCCAGCAGAGCCGTCTTCTGGCCAGGCAGCGGTTCGTGGCGAAAACTGAGCACGTTCGTCGCGTAGTCGCGCCCGCGGAACTCCCGATTGAAGCGCCGCCCTTCACGACTGCCGACGATCAGCAGATTGATTTCGACTTTTCCCCGCCGGCGCAGCCCGGGAACCGCCGCGATCCAGCGCTCGAACGATCGCCGCAACGGAACGCCGCGTCGCCCGGCCTCATTGCGCAGGAACAACGTCGCGGTCATCCGCGTTTGTCCGCATCCGCATCCGTCATTCGTGCTTCGCGCGCCTCGTAGGCGCGCACGATCCGCTGCACGAGCGGGTGGCGCACGACGTCCCTGGCGGTGAAGAACGTGAAACTGATTCCGTCGACCCCACGCAGTACGTCGACGGCGTCGCGCAGCCCGGACTTGATATGGCGCGGCAGGTCGATCTGCGTGACGTCGCCGGTGACGACGGCGACCGAGCCGAAGCCGATGCGCGTCAGAAACATCTTCATCTGCTCGGTCGTCGTGTTCTGCGCCTCGTCGAGGATCACGAACGAGTCGTTCAGCGTGCGTCCGCGCATGTAGGCGAGCGGGGCGATCTCGATGACGTTGCGTTCGATCAGCCGCGTGACCTTGTCGATGCCGAGCATTTCATAAAGAGCGTCATAAAGTGGACGCAGGTAGGGATCGACCTTCTGCGTCAGGTCGCCGGGCAGGAAGCCGAGCTTCTCGCCGGCCTCGACCGCCGGCCGCACCAGGATGAGTCGCTGCACGCGGTTTTCGTTGAGCGCATCGACCGCCATCGCCACGGCGAGATAGGTTTTGCCGGTGCCGGCCGGGCCGACGCCGAAGTTGATGTCGTGGTTGGCGATCGCCTGCAGGTAGTGCGTCTGGTTCGCGCCGCGCCCGCGTACGGTGCCGCGTTTTACCTTGATGGCGATCTCGCGCGTACTAGCGGACTCGCTTCCCGCGTCCGCGCTTGCGTCGAGTGCGTCGATGCCGGATTCGGACAGGCGCAGGTTGATCTGCGCACCGTTCAGCGATTCGGTCGCGGTCGCGTCGTACAAATCGCGCAGCGCGCGTTCGGCTAGCCGGACCGAGTGTTCGGCGCCGCTCAGGCGGAAAACATTGCCGCGATTGGCGATCTCGACGCCGAGCCGCAGTTCGATCTGGCGCAGATGTTCGTCGAACGGTCCGGACAGGTTGGCGAGACGTTCGCTGTCGTCCGGCTCGAGCGTGAAATCGCGCTGGCTCGACGCAAGGGCCATCAGGCGTTTGCTGCGAGCGCGAGGCCTGTATTGTCTGCCGTCGGCAGCAACCGGCCGCGCAGCGAGTTGCTCATTGCCTGCGTGATGCGCACGTCGACGAATTGCCCGATCAGGGAAGCAGGACCGGCGAAGTTGACGAAACGCATGTTTTCCGTGCGCCCGGCCAGTTCGTGTGGATCGCGCTTGCTCGGTCCTTCGACCAGCACATTTTGCACGCTGCCGACCATCGCCTCGGCGATCCGTTTCGCATGCGCGTGGATCGCCGCCTGCAGGCGTGCCAGGCGCGCACGCTTGACCGCATCGCTGGTTTCGTCCGGCAGGTTCGCCGCCGGCGTACCGGGGCGACGCGAGAAGATGAAGGAGAAACTCTGATCGAAGCCGATGTCTTCGATCAGTTTCATGGTCTGCTCGAATTCCACATCGGTTTCGCCAGGAAAACCGACGATGAAATCGGAGGAAATCGAAATATCCGGCCGCACCTTGCGCAGCTTGCGGATCTTCTGCTTGTACTCGAGCGCCGTGTAGCCGCGCTTCATCGCGCCGAGCACGCGATCCGAACCGGCCTGCACGGGCAGGTGCAGGTAGTTGGCCAGCTTCGGCACGTTTGCGTAGGCCTCGATCAGCGAGTCGGAAAACTCGAGCGGATGCGAGGTCGTGAAGCGGATGCGGCCGATGCCATCGAATTCGGCGAGCGCATGGATCAGCACGGCAAGGTCGGCGGTGGCGCCGTCGTGCATCGCGCCGCGATACGCATTGACGTTCTGGCCGAGCAGATTGATCTCGCGCACGCCCTGTTCTGCCAGCGCAGCGACTTCGGCAACAACGTCGTCGAACGGCCGGCTGATTTCCTCGCCGCGCGTATACGGCACGACGCAATATGAACAATATTTCGAACAACCTTCCATGATCGAGACGAAGGCGGTGACGCCTTCCTTGCGCGGTTCGGGCAGGTGATCGAACTTTTCGATTTCGGGGAACGAGATGTCGACCTGCGGGCGCTGCGTGGCGCGGCGCATCTCGATCATCTGCGGCAGGCGGTGCAAGGTCTGCGGGCCGAAAACCAGATCGACGTAGGGCGCGCGCTTGACGATCGCTTCGCCTTCCTGGCTGGCGACGCAGCCGCCGACGCCGATCACGAGCTGCGGATTGTTCTTTTTGAGCTGTTTCCAGCGGCCGAGTTGCGAGAAGACCTTCTCCTGCGCTTTTTCGCGGATCGAGCAGGTATTGACCAGAATGACGTCCGCCTCGGCTTCGTTGTCGGTCAAATCCAGGCCATGGGATGCCTTGAGCACGTCGGCCATCTTGGCCGAGTCGTACTCGTTCATCTGGCATCCGTGGGTCTTTACGTAGAGCTTGCCGGCCATGAGATAGATTTGCTGGTGAACCAATAATTGTAAGGCTATGTCATAGACCCGGCCAGACTTTCTTGAGGGCTGAGGGCTGACGCTGAGAACACGGAGACTAATGGCATCCCGGATACTGGCGCACCGGCTTTTCAGCTCTCAGCGCCCGGCTCTGTGAACTGGGCACTTGGCAAATCCTCATTCTTGTCAGAAACTTAAGCCTAGGGGCTGCCCTGGATCATGAAGTCGAAATGCTTGTCACTGCTGATTTTCGGCAACGTCGCCTTGTGCGGCGCGCTGGCCTGCGCCTTCGGCATTCCCATGAGCGCGGTTGCCGGGACGGTTTATCGCTGCACCGGGGCGAACGGGCAACTCGCCTTTACCAACAAGCCGAACGGCTATTCCGGCTGCAAGAAGGTGGCCGACTATTCCGACGCCACGGCGAAGACCTCGGCTGCCACGGCGACGACAAAGCATGCCGAATACCGTTCCGAGCCGGCCTCGGAATCGGCGCCCGCACAGAACGCTACTGCTGAAACGGGCGACGCCGTCGCGGCGGCGCCGGCGACCACGGGCAAGGACGTCGAAGTTCGTCGCGGCGCCGTCTACAAGGTTACTCGCGCCAACGGTGTCGTCGAATACACCAACATGCGTCCGAATCGCGGCGGCTACCAGTTGCTGTTCACCTACATCAGCACCTGTTACGCCTGCAATGTCCATTCAACCATCAACTGGACATCGACGGCGCTAAATCTCAGCGCGTACCGAGCCGAAGTGGCTGCGGCGGCAACCGAATTCGGCGTCGACCCTTCGCTGCTTCGCGCCGTGATCCATGCCGAATCGGCGTTCAACCCGAACGCAATTTCTGGCAAGGGCGCCGAGGGCCTGATGCAACTGATTCCGGGGACCGCGTCTGACATGGGCGTCAACAACCCGTTCGACGTTACCCAGAATATTCGCGGCGGCGCGCAGTACCTCGCCGGCCTGCTGAAGCAGTTCAACGGTGATGAGCGCATGGCGACCGCAGCGTACAACGCCGGCCCGCAGAACGTACTCAAATACAACGGCGTGCCGCCTTTTGACGAGACGCGCGTCTATGTAGACCGCGTCGCGACGTTGCGGCAGCGCTACCATTCAGCCGAGTAGACGTAGCCGGCCTCTCGCCTGCTAACTTGCCGGCTGGCCCAACTGTGGCCTTTCCTCGAGCTTCATGTCGAGCGTGAACGACTCGCCGCCGCGCGTGCCAACCAGTTGCACTTTCGTGCCCGGCGCCAGGCCAGCTTCGCGGTTGCGCAATTCAAGCTGATTGGTGATCGGTTCGCCATTGAGTTGCAGCAGCACGTCGCCGGCGCGCAGTCCGGCCTGCGCCGCGGGACTCTTGTCGTAGACGCCCAGCACCATCACGCCGTGTCCAGGTCCCGGCGCTCTCTGTGCAGGCAGATCCCGATATTCGGCGCCGATCCAGCCACGGATAACCTTGCCCTGCGCGATGATCTGGTCGAGCACGGTCTTGGCGGTGGCGGCCGGAATCGCGAAGCCGACCCCCTCGGCCCCCTGGTCGCGCTTGAACGCCGTATTGATGCCGACGAGGTCGCCGTAGGCATTGATCAGCGCGCCACCTGAGTTGCCCTCGTTGATCGCTGCATCGGTCTGGATGAAGTCTTCGTACGTCGACAGATTGAGCTGACGGCCCAGCCCGCTGACGATTCCCATGGTCACCGTGTTGCCGTGACCGAACGGATTGCCGATCGCGAGCACGACATCGCCGACCCGCAGCGGGTTCTGCGCCATGGTCATGTTGACCAGATTGCCGATATCCAGCTTGAGCACCGCGAGATCGGTTTCTGCATCGACGCCGACGCGGGTGGCCTTGGCCACGCGGCCATCGCTCAGCATCGCTTCGACGTCCTCGGCGCCTTCGATGACATGGTTGTTGGTGAGCACGTAGCCATCGGCTCGGACGACCACGCCGGAGCCCAGACTGCGCTCGCCGCGCTGTGTCGGGCCGGCGTCGATGACGCCGAATACGCGGCGCATGAACGGATCGTTCGGAACCAGCACGCGCCGTCCGGCCACAATCTTGTTGGCGAAGATGCTGACGACGCCGGGTGCCGCGCGCGCGACAGAATTCGCGTAGGAAGCGACAAATGTTCCCCGCGGTGGTCCCTCCTCGGCGCCCGGGGTCGGAGCATTTGGATTCGGCTCGCCAACAGCGGCCGCGCTCGAGGTTGCCGATGTCGCCGTCGCCGCGGACATGCTGCCGTTGCGCTCTGCCGGGGCTTCGAGAAAAAGCCCGCGAATGCGATCGGTCCATGCTGGAGCAAGTGTGCCGACGACGAAAGCAAGTGCCAGTCCGAGAATTGCGAACTTGGCGACAAAAGTCAGCATGTTGTGGATATTTTTCATCGAGGCAACCTGTTCGACCGCTGCCAGGCCGGATTTGCTGCGGCGGTGCGCGCCATTGAATGCCGGCATTTCATTGTCTGCAGCCGGGCGCTTCGTTAAACTAACATGATTTTTGGGGCAGGCATTATCAGGGCCGCTGCGGCGGACCGGGCCCCAGTGCGCGCCTCCGCGGCCAGCCGTGGGAGCAGTTTTCCAGAATTTTGTACTTTTCGGAGTGCCGGATGGCGAATGAAGGCGTGAACCAGGGACGTCGCCGCTTCCTTACCGCGACGACTGCTGTCGTCGGCGGTGTGGGAGCGATCACTGCGGCGATTCCCTTCATCAAGTCGTGGCAGCCCAGCGCGCGCGCGAAAAACGCCGGCGCACCGGTCCTGGCCGACATCGGCAAGGTCGAAGCGGGCCAGCGCCTCACCGTCGCGTGGCGCGGCCAGCCGGTCTGGATCATCAACCGCTCGCCGGCGCTGCTGGCGACGTTGCCGCAGTTGAAGGACCGCCTGAAGGATCCGGATTCCAGCGTGGATCAGCAGCCGAAATTCGCCCAGAACGAATTGCGTTCGTACAAGGACAAGCCGCAGTGGCTGGTCGTGATCGGCATCTGCACGCATCTGGGCTGCTCGCCGGACTTCGTGCCCGAGATCAAGCCGGAACCGTTCGATCCGGAATGGAAGGGCGGATTCTTCTGTCCGTGCCACAAGTCGCGTTACGACATCGCCGGGCGAGTGTTCCAGGGAGTGCCGGCGCCGGCCAACCTCGTCGTGCCGCCGTATAAGTTCGTCGATGACAAACACATTCTCGTCGGCGAGGGGGCAGCGTGATGGCCAACTTATTCTCCAACATCGCCGGCTGGGTCAACGACCGCGCACCGAACATGATGCCGATGTACCGCAAGCACATGACGGAGTACTACGCGCCGAAGAATTTCAATCTCTGGTACTACTTCGGTTCACTGGCGATCGTCGTGCTGGTCAACCAGATCCTGACCGGCATTTTCCTGACGATGTTCTACAAGCCCGGCGCGGCTACCGCGTTCGACTCGGTCGAATACATCATGCGCGACGTCGAATGGGGCTGGCTGATCCGCTACATGCATTCGACCGGTGCGTCGATGTTTTTCGTCGTCGTCTTCCTGCACATGTTCCGCGGGCTCATGTACGGTTCGTACAAGAAGCCACGCGAACTGGTCTGGCTGCTCGGCATGCTCATCTTCCTTGCGCTGATGGCCGAGGCGTTCATGGGCTACGTGCTGCCGTGGGGCAACATGTCGTTCTGGGGCGCCAAGGTGATCATCTCGCTGTTCGGCGCGATCCCGTGGATCGGCGACACGCTGGTGCAGTGGATCATGGGCGACTACAACCCGGCCGACGCGACGCTGAACCGCTTCTTCGCGCTGCACGTGATCGCCCTGCCGCTGGTGCTGCTGCTGCTCGTCGTGCTGCACATCGCCGCTCTGCACGAGGTCGGCTCGAACAACCCGGACGGCGTCGAGATCAAGAAGGGGCCAAAAGGCAACCGCTGGTCGCCGACGGCGCCTACGGACGGCATTCCGTTCCACCCGTACTACACCACGGGCAAGGATTTGTTCGGCGTCGGTTTCTTCCTGCTTCTATGCGCGTTCATCATCTTCTTCCAGCCGGCCGTTGGCGGCTGGTTCCTGGAGAACGACAATTTCATTCCGGCGAACAACCTGGTGACGCCGGCCGAGATCAAGCCCGTGTGGTACTTCACTCCGTACTACGCGATTCTGCGAGTGATCCCGAGCAAGGGCCTCGGCGTGCTGATGCTTGCGCTGGCCGTGCTCGCGCCGTTCCTGATACCGTGGCTGGATCGCGGTACGGTGAAGTCGGTCCGCTATCGCGGCCGTGGCTTCAAGATCGCGCTGGGTATCTTCGCCGTCGCATTCTTCCTCCTCGGCACGATCGGTGCGGGCAAGACCACCGAATGGATTCCGGAACTGTTTGGCGCGAATGCCGACCTGACGTCCATCGAAAACCTCTTCGGGCGCACGCTCACGGCCATTTATTTCGGCTTCTTCATCTTCCTGTGGGTCTACACCTACTTTGGCTACGAAAAGACCAAACCGGTACCGGAGCGGGTGACCACCCATGCATGAGTCGCAGGATCAACCAACCATGATGCAAAGCCTCCGCGCAAAGCTGCGGCTGGCCGGCGTGCTGATCGCCGTGTCGGTATGCGCTCCGATGTTCGCCAACGCGGAAGAACACGAAGGGATGAAGCCCGCGCAGGTCAACGTGGCGAACACCGCTTCGGTGCAGCGCGGCGCGCGCGTGTATTTCAACTACTGTTCGGGCTGCCACTCGATCAAGTACATGAGCTACTCGCGGCTGGCCGAAGACCTCAAACTGAGCGCCGATGAGGTGCTGAGCAATTTCGCCTTCACCGGCGCGAAGATCGGCGATCAGGTCATCTCGCACATGCCGGCGGAGAACTCGCAGGAGTGGTTCGGCAAGACGCCGCCGGACCTTTCACTGGAGGCGCGGGCCAAGGGACCGGACTGGGTCTACAACTACCTGCGGTCCTTCTACATCGATCCGTCGAGCGCGATCGGCTGGAACAACACGGTCTTCCCGAACGCGTCGATGCCCAATCCGCTCTGGGAACTGCAAGGCGTGCAGGTCGCGCACCGTGCGGCGGCAAAGCCGGGTGAGGAAGCCGCGGTCGAGAAGCTCGATTTGGCGCAGAAGGGCAAGCAGTCGCCGGACGAGTTCGACGAAACCGCGCGCGACGTCACCGCGTTCCTGACCTACGTGGCAGAGCCTGCCGCGTTGCAGCGTGAATCGATAGGCGTGTGGGTGCTGCTGTACCTCGCCGCGTTCACGTTCCTCGCGTACCTGCTCAAGCACGAGTACTGGAAAGACGTACATTAGGTGTTGCGATCATCCTTGATCGCGGGATCACAAACCGGCCATCCATGGCCGGACTTTTCCAATGGTCTTTGCGATTGTCCATGATCGCGAAGGTCACCAACCGGCCATCCGTGGCCGGACTTTTCAACAGGGCCTTTGCGATCGTCCATGATCGCGCAGAGTCAAGTACTGGTCATCCGTGGCCGGACTTTTCAAGTGAAAAGCGGGCGGCCCGACGCGGCCGCTTTGCTTTTGCAGCGTCGCGATGTCGCCGACGGGCTAGGCGCTGGCGCGCCGCAGGTGTACATTGATGCCATTGCGGGCTGGGGAGTGCCGCCCGCTCGTTTCCTGCGTGGGGGCGTGAGGAATTGCCGATGGCTTTGACCCAACGATCGCGCACGGTGCTGACCCTCTACTCTTCGCGCGACAGCGTGCAGTGTCATCGAACACGCCTGGTTCTCGCTGCGAAGGGTGTCGTCTACGATCTGGTACCGGTCAATCCCGAGTCGCCGCCGGAAGATCTGCTCGACCTCAATCCGTACAACTCGGTGCCGACGCTGGTCGACCGCGACCTGGTGCTTTACGACACCAGTGTGATTTGCGAGTACCTCGACGAGCGCTATCCGCATCCGCCATTGATGCCTGTCGACCCGCTGTCGCGTGCGCGCCTGCGCCTGGCGATCGTGAGGATCGAACGCGACTGGCTGCCGTTCATCGATCAGATCGACGCCGGCGGGCGACCCGCCGAAGCAGCGCGCAAGCGCCTGCGTGACGCCCTGCTTGCCAGCATTCCACTGTTCAAGGCGGCAAAGTTCTTTCTCAATCCCGAGCTGAGTCTTGCCGATTGCGCGCTGGCGCCCCTGATCTGGCGCCTGCCGAGCATGGACATCGCGCTGCCGCGCGAGGCCCACGTGATCAACGAATACGGCGACCGCATCTTCCGCAATCCGGGGTTCACGCGCAGCCTGACTCCGGAAGAAAAGGCGCTGCGGCCCTGAGCCCGGTGTCGTGACCTGCACGCCTGCGCCTGTGCCCTGTCGAGAGGTTTCCGCGGCCCGGTTATGACCACGATCGTGATGAGCTCCAATCGCCCCTATCTGTTGCGGGCGATGTACGAATGGATTGCCGACAACGGCATGACGCCGTATATCCTCGTCGACGCCGCGGCGCCCGATGTCAACGTTCCGCGCAGCGCGATCAAGGATGGGCGCATCGTTCTCAACATCGCGGCGCGCGCCGTCGCCCAACTCGAGCTTGGCAAGGACCGCGTCAGTTTCATGGCGCGCTTCTCGGGCGTCAGTCAGGTCGTCGAAGTGCCGATGGGTGCCGTGCTGGCCATCTACGCGCAGGAAAACGGGCAGGGCATGATGTTTCCGGCGGAAGGCCAGACGCCGCCGACATCAACGCCGGACGCGGCGGCGAAGAAGACCCCGCATCTGCGCGTCGTCAAATGATGTTAGTGGCCTGCAACATCCAAATTGAGACCGGCTCACTCGATCTCGACCGCCAATCCGGCGTTGCGCGGGAGGAACCCAAGTGCCGCGGAGGCCACGGATGGCCGAGAGCGGCCTCGTCGCCGCCATAGCCCCACTATGGCAGCTCCTCGCGCCTTGATCTCTCTCGGCCATCCATGGCCTCCGAGATACTTGGGCTCCTGCCCGGCGGCTTGACGGCCGATCTCTTCGCGATCCTAGTCTCCCTTTGGGTGTTGCAGGCCACTAGTGTCGCGTCGCGTTCTGCGGCAGCGGCAACTGGATGACGTTGGATGAAGCTGGCGGCACGGCTTGCGTGGGCACTGCCAGATTGTGCACAAGAAGCCGACCGTCGATGATGCTCAGCGTGCCGCGATGGCGGTCCTTGCCGTCGACGCTGAAGTCGAAGCCGTAATCGCGGCGCAGCAGCACGCCGCGCGCAGGGACGCGCACGAGCTTGAGCCGTTGCAGTGCCACGCTCTGGTCGAGCAACTGCACATTTGCCTGCGCGCACAGGTTGCGGCCGAGCGCGCGCGCGAGGTCGCGCGCGCGCATGGCGTTTTGCCATATGTAGAAACCGGCAAGGATCAGCAGCAGGGGTAGCAGCGATTCGATCATGAATGAACCTGGGAACCTGTGTTTGTGCAGGCGGCGAGCGAGCCGCCCATTGCCATTGGCGCGAGTTCGCTAATATAGTCCGAACTCTCGCCTATTGGGGCGTCGGGGCGGACAGCCGTGATCGAGATTCCCGGCTACATCATCAAGGGTGATATCAGCCTGGGCGCGACGGCGAGCATCCTGCTTGCCGATCAAAGCTCGCTCGACCGTGAGGTCGCGCTGAAAATCATGGCGGCGGAGCTGGTGGGCGACAAGGCGCACACGCAGCGTTTCATGCAGGTCGCGCGAACGCTCGCGTCGTTCTCGCATCCGAACATCGTCGCCGTTTACGACGTCGGCACGACGGAGGAGCAGGCACCGTACTACTCGATGCAATATCTGCCGGGCGGCGATTTCATGACCCGGGCTCAGCAAGAAATGAGCGAGCCCGACCTCACTGAAACGCTTGCCAGCATCGCGCGCGCAGTCGGCTACATTCACCAGCGCGGACTCGTTCACCGCGCGATCATGCCGCAGAACGTGCTGTACGATCCGTACAACACGCCGGTGCTGATCGACTTTGGCGTGGCGCCGACGCCGACCCAGGAATCCTTCGTCACCAACACGGGTTTTGCCGTCGACGTCGGCCGCTACATGAGCCCGGAGCAGGCGCGCGGCGGCGAGCAGGATGCGCGCTCGGATATCTACAGTCTCGGCGCGCTGACTTTCTCGGACTCACCGGCCGGCCGCCTTACGACGGTGCGGACGGTTTTGGGATTGCCTACGCGCACGTTTTCGAGCCCATTCCGCGACTGCCGGCAGCCAAGGCGCACTGGCAGCCCTTGATCGATTGCGCGCTGGCGAAGGATCCGAAGGACCGTTACGCCAGTATCGAGGAATTCCTTGATGCACTGACCAACGTCGGACTGGAACGCGATGTCGCACTGAGCGTGGCGCCGTCGCCGCCTGCAGCCACGCCGGCCGCTCCGGCGCCGGCAGCGCCGGTGGCGCAGGCAGTTGCACCGGTCCCCGTCAAAGTGCCCGAGGCGATCGTTATCCCCGAGCGTGAGCCGCCCGCCGCCGTGCTTCCGGCGAAGGTGGCCGCGAAGCCGAGCGCAGCACCCGCCAAAGTGCCGGCGCCAACTTCCGGGCTGATGCGCTTCTGGCCGCTCGCGGTCGCCGCCCTTGGACTTGTTCTCATCGCCGCCGCCTTGCTGTTGCCCAAGGGTGCGCCGGAATCGGCGATGGCGCCGCCGCCCGCTACAGCCCTCACGACACCACCGCCACCCGCAGCACCATCCGCTGCGCAGGGAACAGCAGAGGTTGTGCCAAAGGCGGCCGATGCGGCGCAATCGGCATCGCCGGCTGAAATTGCCGCGACGACGGCAGAATCGGCGGACGCAGGGCAGCTGCCGGCGCTCGATGCCGCTGAGGCGCAACTGGAAGCCGACGCCGCTGATCCGGCGAAAGCGCCGACCGTGGTCGATCCTTTGCCCGAGTCGATCCGGTTAGGCCGCAACGACCTGGCCGCGCAGCGGCTGATTGCGCCGCCGGGAAAGAACGCGCTCGAGCGATTTCAGTTCGCGCTCAGCCTCGATCCGAAGAGTCGCGGAGCGAAGCAGGGCATTGTGGACGTTGCGAAAAAACTTATTGAGCTCGCCGACAAGGCTGGCGGTGACAAGGCCGGTAGCGCGGCGCTCGCTGCGTACGTCGAACGACTCGACCATGCAGCGGACGTCGCCAAGCTCGTCCCGGAAGGCGCCGACGTGCTCAAGGATATCGCCGCGCGCCGGCGCAAGGCGGTCGAACCGTTGCTGGCGCAAGCCAAGATCAGCGCCGACAAGTGGGACAAGCCTGCGCGAAGGCAGCGTACGAGGAGGCACTCAAGGTCGATCCGGAAGCGCGGTTGCCCGCGACCGACTCAAATTCGTCGCCACGATCGGCGAGGCTGGCTCCGTGTTTCGCGACAAGCTTGGCGACGCGGGCGCGCCGGCGATGATCGTGCTGCCAGGAGCCGCCATTGCCATGGCCCGTCATCCGGTGACGCGCGGCGAATTCCGGCGCTTCTGGGACGGAGGTGGCCGCGCCGATTTTCCCGGCAAGGAGCCGTCCTGCCGCGATCGCGAATCGATCTTCCGCTCGTCGAAGAAGCGCCGCGGCTGGGAAAACCCCGATATTACCCAGGACGATAGCCACCCCGTGGTCTGCGTGGGCTGGGCCGAAGCGGCGGCATACGCACAGTGGCTCGGCAAGCAGACCGGCAAACGCTACAGGCTGCCGACCACCGCCGAATTCGACCAGGTTGCTGCGCATGCGGCGCGCGGCGATTGCAGCACAGCCAACCTCGCCGATGCGGCATTCAACAAGCAGTTCGACAGCCGCGATGGCGGCACGTGCGACGACGGGTTTGCCGCCACGGCGCCGGTGGAGCACTACGCGCCGATCGAGGGTGTTTACGACATCGACGGCAACGTACGCGAGTAGGTAGCTGCCTGCGGCAACGGGTCAGCGGCGGCGCCCGGCAGTTCGTGCCGCGACTTCCGCGTCAAGGGCCGTGGCTGGCTGTCCAGCGCTGCCAAGGAGGCCGCGACGGCCACCGACACATACGCTGCCGACGTCAGCCTCAACACAGTCGGCTTCCGCGTCGTGCGCGACATGTCGAATTGAAA
>CAVYAZ010000013.1:0-28539 GCA_963766595.1 uncultured Gammaproteobacteria bacterium | reverse complement strand
CGAAGTCGCCAGCCGCTGAGGGGCGGCCGTTCGCGCAATGCATGCAGGAATGGCGCAAGGGTTCGCCATCCGTCGTTGTAATCTTCATCACCCTCTCGACCGGAAGTCGCGGAATGACCTCAGCAGCGCAAACCTGGCAGGCACGTGCAGTCGTCAGGACAACTCCCGAGCCTTGCAGGCATGTGCCGAATGTTTCGACATGCCTGCGCCTTGAGTAACTTGTCGTCGATGTCGAGCGTGCTTTGGCCGGTGGCGTTCGCCTTGCTTGTTTTCGCGCGCTCCGCAACTGCCGCGCCCGCCGACTTGCCGGTCTATCGCATCGCGTTCGATGCGCAGATGACGCGCGCCGATGTGCGGCTCTGCCTCAATCGTGCCCATGCCCGCGTCGAGTTCGCTCCAGATTCGCCGCGCGCGATGCGCTTCTTCAGCAGCACGCGTCGGTCGGGCGCGGGCAAGCTCGATACGAGTGGATCGCCCTGGCGCGCGGAGCACTGGCGTCCCGGCGAATGTCTCGAGTACAGCGCCGACATCGGCGCCATCGCCGACAGGCACACCGATGTCGGCACGCGCTTCGGCAGCAGTCTCGTCACGGATCCGCAGCACTGGGTCCTGTGCGCCGACGTGCAGGGACCGCCGGGTGCCGAAGCAACCGTCGAACTGCCGGAAGGCTGGTCGATTTCGGCGCCGTGGCGCGAACTGGGCCGCACCGGCCGGAGTATACGTTTCCACATTCCAGACTCGCCGCCGGACTGGTCCGCGTCCGTGCTGCTGGGGCACTTCGACGAACAGCGGATCGAACTTGCGGGCGGGGTGCTGCGCGTCGCCATCCTGCTCGACGACGAAAAGCAGCGTGCCAAGCTGGTCGCATGGCTGCGCAAAGTCGGCCAGTCCCTGCTCGGCGCGTACGGCAGACTGCCGATTGCCGATGTGCAGATTTCAATCGTGCCGGTCGACGACACCAGTTGGGCCTTCAGATTCGCCGCCTTCCTGCAGCCCGGCGCCGTGCTAGCCGGCGAATCGACGCGCGGTCAGGGCAACGCACTCCAGCTGATCGTCGATCCGGACCGGCCGGACACTGAATTCGCCGAGGGCTGGACAGCGATCCACGAGCTCAGCCACTTGCTGCATCCCTATCTCGGCGATCGCGGCAGCTGGCTTGGCGAAGGCCTGGCGACCTACTACCAGAACGTCTTACGCGCGCGCGGTGGTCTGTTGACGCCGGCGCAGGCGTGGGACCGATTGGCGGGCGGTTTTCGGCGCAGCGCGGCAGGGCCCTATGTCGACACCCTCGAACGAGCTGCCGCAGATATGGGCCAGTCGCACTCGTTTCTGCGCGTCTACTGGTCGGGTGCGGCGTACTGGCTGACCGTCGACAGAGACCTGCGCCGCACCAGCGGCGGCAAGCTCACGCTCGACAGCGCCTTGTCGCGGTTCAGCGACTGTTGCCTGCCGTCATACCGCGAGTGGCAACCGGAGCAGTTCGTCGCGAAGCTCGATGCCTTGCTCGGCGTGCAGACGTTCTCGCGGCGCTATCGCGAGTTCGCGCGCATGAAACAGTTTCCCGACTGGGAAGCGCTTTTCGGGCAACTCGGCGTGCGTGCGGACGAAGAGGGTGTGACCTTCGATGCCGGCGCGCCGGATGCGGCGATTCGAGATGCCATCACTGAACGGTTTCCAACGCGCTAGGAATTTGCCGAGTAGAAGTAGTAGGTCGCCGTATACGGCACCCGGCGCTCCGCGCCGACATTCGCCGCATCGCAGGTTTGCGGCGGCGGATTGCTGCCCCCGGCGGTGTTGAGGCGCTGGATGCTCGCCACGTGCGTGAGCACGCCGGCTCCGGCGTTCGAAGTTGCGGCAAGCAGGAGCCACGGGATCGCCTTGCCGTCGGGTGAATCCGCGCGGGCCTTGACGCTTGCGCCGACCTTGCTGCCGTCGAACGCTTCCCAGGTCGGACCTGCGTAATGTTTGCCGATTTTCCGACCGGAGGAGTCGAACAGGTCGGCTTCGGGTCCCTTGAGCGTCCAGGCAAAGTGCGACGAGTCGTCGGTGGCCGCGCAGGTGTAGATCTGAACGCCGTTTGCCTGTGCGCGCAGCGCGAGTGCCTGTTCCGCGCTGACGTCCAGCTGCTCGGGAACGATCGGCCGCAACACGACCTTCGCGGCACAGCTGCTGGCGGCGATGACCAGCGCCAGCGCGGCGATGCATTCTGAAAACGTTGTCCTGCTCATGGGAAGATTGCCTCTTGCACGACGTTGCATTTCAAGAACGAAAAACGAACTTGCGTTGTTGATCACGCCATCGGTTTGGCCGGCAAGCAGGATAGCTGCCGCGCAACGCGCTCGACACCGCCATTGGAGCGTGTCCGGACCTGTCGAAAGTCAGGCGAGCGGAGCGGTCGCGTGCGATTGCTTGCCGCGTTGCACGAGGCGCCGGGTGCGCCTGCGAGATTTGCACAGGGCTCGAATTCCCGGCGGCATATCGATAAACCGGCGTCGAGGGTTTGTGGCAGAATCCTACGTTCTCGACGAACCGCAGGAGATCTGCCATGAAGCTGTATATGCATCCGGTATCGACCGCAGCCCGCCCGGTTCGGTTGCTCATTGCCGAGAACGGCATCGCGTGCGATGAAGAACTGGTGGACATCACCAAGGGCGCGCACCACCAGGAAGCGTACTACTCGCTCAATCCGAGCCGCTTGGTGCCGATGCTCGAAGACGACGGGTTCCGCCTAACCGAGAGTTCGGCAATCCTGAAGTACCTCGCCGACAAGTACGACCTGCCAAGCTATCCGAAGGATCTGAAGAAGCGCGCGCGAGTCAACGAGGTAATGGATTGGCTGAACACGCAGCTCTATCGTGACTTCGGTTACGGCGTGGTCTATCCGCAGCTGTTTCCGCACCACAAGCGCCGCAGCGATGAAGCGCACGCCGGTGCGATCGACTGGGGCCAGCAGGGCGCACGCAAATGGCTGCAGGTTCTCAACGACCACTGGATCGGACCGAACAACGCGTACCTTTGCGGCAACGAGGTCACGATCGCCGACTATTTCGGCTCCGGTATCGTGTCGATCGGCGAACTGATCGGTTGCGACTTTGCCACCTACCCCAACGTGCAGCGCTGGCTCGGCAACATGCGCAAGCTAAAATCGTGGGACAAGGTCAATGAGATGTTCAACGGCTTCGCCGGGATGAACAAAGGCAAGGAATTCGCGCGCGTATAGGCCGGGCACGTTTGAGCACGGCTCTCCGTCGGCGCAGTGCTGAGCAAAATACCTCTCCCGCTGGTGGGAGAGGTCGGCATCGACCGCATATCCAAGACGATTTCGAATAGCGATCGGCAGCACGTGAAATCGCCGATGCTGTCGGTGCGCGTGGCTTCGTCTGTCTATCCGAAGCCGCCATCGCCCGTCGGCAAGTACCGTCTCGCCCGCCACGTAAGCATACCGGACTTCGCCGTGAGGCTGCTTCAGTGGGACCGCCCAGACGAGCCGATCCGGGCTCCGGTCATAGGTCATGGGGGACCGCGTCCCGGTTCCCCGTCTCCTAGCCGGGGAACCGCGCTGCGGCTGCTTACTTGGCCGGCTTGCGGAAACGGTAGATGAACTGATCCGTGTGGCCGCGAATCGACGCGTCGAAGACCTTCGCGGTGAGCGGGTCCGCCGCATTGTGCAGCGCGTCGCTGGAACCGTCGAAGACGAAACCGACAGCTGTCATTTCCTTCTTCACGACTTCCGGATCGATGCGGTGCAGGGTGTCCGTATCCTCGATGCCCGAT
Organism: uncultured Gammaproteobacteria bacterium; assembly: GCA_963766595.1. Classification (GTDB taxonomy): domain Bacteria; phylum Pseudomonadota; class Gammaproteobacteria; order Xanthomonadales; family Rhodanobacteraceae; genus Rudaea. The sequence goes on along the minus strand of CAVYAZ010000013.1, from coordinate 24,765 downwards.
CCGGCGCGGGCCGTGTGATCGATGACGACGAACAGGCCGCCGGGTTTGAGCGCGGCCAATACCTGCTTGCCGAACGTACCGAGATCGACCGGGCCCATGAACTTGTCGTGGTAGTCGTGATAGTTCTGCGACGTGAACACGAGGTCGACGGGTTCGGGCACTTTCAATTCCGCCGCCGCCTGCTGCAGCAAACTGACGTTTGTGTAGGGCGCCTTGGCGACCAGTTCCTGCCAGTTGGCGATGCTCTTGGCGGCAAATTTGTCCATCTCGTGCGGCCAGACCGTATACACATGTCCCTTCGGCCCGACGACGCCGCTGAACACACGCGTCCAGTAGCCCGACCCCGGAATCAGTTCCAGGACCTTCTGACCCGGCTTGACCGTGGTGAAGGTCACCACGTTTGCCAGCTTTCTGTCTTCATCCTTGGCCGCATCGTCCTTGCGTGCCGGGTCATTCATGGCGGCAGTGACGTAGGCGGGAGTGGTGCTCTTCGTTTCGGCAGTCGCGATCGAAGCCGCGAACGGCGCGGCAATGGTGATCAGAACGGCGGCAATGGCTGGACGCATGACAAGTTCCTCCTCGTGGAAACGGCGGTCAGAATAGTACTGGCAAAAAGACGAAAAGCAGGCGTGGCCGGATCCAGTTCAGCCGACCCGAGCGAAATACGGGACCGAAGGAATTGCCGTCGCCTTACACGGCTTCTTCCTGAGTCGATCGCGGCGAAAAAAAGGGACATCCGGCAACATCGCCGAGCGATTGGCAATCATGTGGCGGAGTTATCATCTTGCTGACGGCACCACATCCTGCGAGGAGCGATGTTCCGATGGACATGAAACCGGACCCGGCCACACCAAGGACCAGGGGCAGACTGGCGGACAGCCTGATCGGCACATGGCGGTTGCAATCGCGCATCGACACGACCGCGTCGGGCGAACGCTGCGATGAACCGACGCTGGGTTCCGACCCCATCGCGCTCGTGTTCTTCGATCGTGGCGGAAATTTCGCCGCGCAATTCATGAAGCGCGATCGCTCCACGGCGACACCCGCTGCTGCGGCTGGCGGTTTGAACAACACGCGCGCCGTCGGTGGCTACGACGCCTATTTCGGCACGTACCGCATTGACGAGGAACAAGGCGTCGTGACGACGACGCTACTCGGCGCGCTCGCCCGCGAGCATGTCGGCGCCGTGCTGGCGCGCGCGATGCGCGTGGACGGCGACACACTGACGATTGCGCTCGATACCACCTCGATCGACGGCCGTCCGGTCACGCGCAGGCTGACGTGGTCGCGCGTGGGCTGAACGCGGCGGGATCGTTTCCGGCGCCTTCCGTGCAAAGAGACCGCGCCTTCGCAGAAAGAGGCGTAGCATGGTGCTGCGGGCAGAGGGCCGCCGGTCCTCGTCCTATCAAGAAAGGCACGTCTATTTTCTGATTCACGCTTGAAGGTGCGCAGCCGGCGCTTCGCGCCGGCAGGGGAGGGATCATGATTCTCACTGGATTGAGAGTGCTCTTGCTGTCGATAGCCGCAGCAACGTCAGCAGCGGCCGCCACACCGGCCGGGTATCCGGGCGGCCACCGCGACGCCCTGGGCCAGCAATACGGAGTACAGCCCGGAATCGCCGCGGCAACGAATGCGCACACGCCGATGTCGCCGCTTGCGCACTGGAATGCGATCGCGGTCGATGCGAGCGGACTGGATCACACGCCGGTCGCGCCGGGCGAACAACGAGTGTTCGGTGAGGAACTCGGCCCGACGCGCGCGAGCCGCGCGATGGCGATAGTGCACATTGCGATGTTCGAGGCGGTCAACGCCGTGACGCCGCGCTACACGAGTTATGCCGGCGTGACGCCGAAGCCGGGCGCGTCGATGGAGGCGGCGATGGCGCAGGCGGCGCACGACACGCTGGCAGTTCTGTATCCGTCGCAGGCTCCGGCATTCGACCTGCGCCTCGCCGATGAACTCGCCGCGGTTCGCTCGCGCCATGCGCGCGAACTTGGCGTCGAACTCGGACACCAGGCCGCGGCCGCGATCCTGGCACTGCGCAGCGATGATGGATCGGCGACACCAGAGCCGGTGCTCGGCGTGAGCTATTCCACTGGCAGCGATCCCGGCGAGTGGCGTCAGGATCCGATCGGCCTTCAGCCGATTGCGCTCGGCGCACGCTGGGCCGAAGTGAAGCCGTTCGTGTTGTCCTCGGCCGACCAGTTCCGCATCCCGCCGCCGCCCGCGCTCGACAGCGCCGACTACGCCACGGCCTACAACGAAGTCCAGGCTTACGGCGGCGACGGCCTCGTCACGCCGACGATCCGCACCAGCGAGCAGACGCAGATTGGCACGTACTGGGCATACGACGGCACGCCGAGCCTGTGCGCGCCACCGCGGCTGTACAACCAGATCGCGATGCTCATTGCCGCGCAGATGCATACCGACACCGTGGACCTCGCGCGCCTTCTCGCCCTCGTAAACACGGCAATGGCCGACGCTGGCATCGCCGCATGGGAATCGAAGTATTACTACGATTTCTGGCGCCCGGTCACGGGCATCCGCGAATCCGATCCAGGCACCGGTCCGAGCGGCCTCGGTGACGACAATGCGCTGACTGCAGGCGATCCTACGTTCGTCCCGCTCGGTGCTCCCGCCAGCAATCTCACCGGGCCGAATTTCACGCCGCCGTTCCCGTCCTATCCGTCCGGGCACGCAACCTTCGGTGGGGCGTTGTTCGAAGTACTGCGTCGATTCTATGGCCGCGACGACATCGCCTTCACGTTCGTTTCCGATGAGCTCAATGGCGTGACGCGCGATCACGATGGCCACGTGCGTCCGCTCGTGCCGCGCACGTTCCACAGCTTTTCGCAGGCTGCCGAGGAAAACGGCCAGAGCCGCATCTACCTCGGCATCCACTGGTCCTTCGACAAGACCGAGGGCATCGCCATGGGCCGGCAGGTCGCCGATGAAGTCTTCGACAAGGCATTCCGGCCGCGGCACGAGCGGCCTTGACCGGCATGGCTGACACCCAACTCGACGTGCAGGAGATTTTCCGGGCGGCGCCGTTCATAGCGCTGCTCGGCATCGAACTCGAATCCGTGGCACGGGGCGAATGCCATACGCGCCTGCGCCTGCGGCCCGAACATCTGCAACAGAACGGCGTCGTTCACGCCGGCGTGATCGCCACGATCGCCGACCACACCGCCGGCGGCGCGGCTGGTTCCGTGCTCGACGACGATTCGTATCCGCTCACGGCCGAGTTCAACATCAACCTGCTGCGCGCCGCATCGGGCGAGTACCTGACCTGCCATGCGCGCGTGCTCAAGCCGGGACGCACGCTGATCGTCGCGGAGTCGGAAGTCTTCGGAGGCGATGCGGCTCAACCGGCCCTTGTCGCGAAAGCGCTCGTCACGCTGGCGGTCCTGGCGAAGCGATAGCTGTTGCCCGTAGAAGCAAAGTGGCTGCGCGTCGAGGCGATGGCGGACGATCGATGAAGCAACCTGAGACGGGTCGATTCACGCTCCCGCTATGGTTGCGCTGCCGACGTCGGCGTCGACTCTCGACGCGGAATCATCGAGCTTGCGCTGCTCGCGCGCGAGCCATGCGCCAGTGGCGGCCCAGGTCATCGCGATCCCCGCGCCGACGATCGCGGCGACTGCCGGTTGCTGCGCCAGCATCTCGATTGTCGCCTTGAGCCAGCCACTCAATGCATCCGAGCCGCGATAGACGACGGTATCGATGAAGTTCTTCGCCTTGTACTTGGCCTCGACCGGCACGACGGTGAACAGCATCTCGCGGCCGGGCCTGACCAGCGCGTACTCGCCGGCGCGGCGCGCGATCATGACCACGACCAGCACCGCGAATGTCGGCGCGAAGGCCAGCCAGAGGAAGCCGCCGGCGACGACCAATGGGACGGCGACGAGCAGCACGCCGACACCGAGGCGTTGCGCGATGCGGCCGGTGAAGAACAACTGCGTCACGATGGCGAGCGCCTGCACGATCATGTCGATGACACCGAACACGCGTGTCTGGTCGACACGATTCGGGAACTCGGCTTGCACCAGCCGCGCCTGCTCGAAATACAGGAACGTGGTCGAAGCGGCGAGCAGCAGCACGAACACAGCGCAGCCGAGCAGGAACGGCGAACGCAGCACCTGGCTCGCGCCCGCGAACGGACTGCCGCCCAGCGGCCGGCTGCGCGCGCGCGTTTCGTCCGGCCCGAGCGGATGGCGATCGCGCCACATCTGCAGATACCGTGCCGCGAAGATCGTGCCGACCAGCAGCAGCGCCGACAACAGCAGCAGGCCGGCGTGGCCGATCGAGCCGACCAGCGCGACGCCGAGCAACGGCCCGACGAGTCCGCCGACGCTTGCGCCGACGGCGACCAGCGCGAACAGTCGCTTGGCTTCGGCGATGCGGAACAGGTCCGCCATCACGCTCCAGGCCACCGACACGGATAGCAGGTTGAACACGGACAACCAGATGTAGAACCCGCGCGCCAGCCACACGTCGTCCGGACGCAATACGAAGCCGAGGGCGAACAGCGCAAGATTCATCGCGAAGAAGCCGAGCGTCCAGGCCAGCACGCGGCGCCGCTCTGCACGCGCAGCGAGCCAGCCGAACAGCGGCATGGCGGCGAGCGTGGCGACGAACGTGCCGGTGAACAACCACTGCAGGTTCTGCACGCCGCCGGCGATGCCCATCGTCTCGCGCACCGGGCGCAGCATGAAATAGCCGGCGAAGAGCAGTAAGAACATCGTCAGGCCCAGAGCGAGCGGCTCGACTTCGTGCGCTTCGACCTTGAATGCCCGCGCGATCAACGTGCGCCAGCCCTTCGAGTCGCCATCTGCCCTGCTTGTGCTAACCATGGTCTTGACCTTGATCGAGACTTCGCATCCTTGCTCGTCATTCCGGCAAAAGCCGAGATCCAGTACCTACCTTGCTCGTCATTCCGGCGAAGGCCGGAATCCAGTTCTTTCTCGGATGGCGAGAGCTGGATCCCGGCTTTCGCCGGGATGACGGCTTGTTTGGATGTTCCTTTGGAAATGGCATGTAGGACGTCCCTAAAAAAACCGCTTGTCCTGACATGCATTCTCGCTCACTAGGACTTGGTCTCGTCTACCATGCTGATGATCACTTTCCCGCGCGCGTGCCCTTGCTCCAGATAGCGCAGCGCCTCGGGAACCTCGCTCAGTTTGTAGGTCCTGTCGATGACCGGCGTCACCTTGCCCGTCTGCATCAGATCGCCCAGGATCGTCAGGTCCTCGGGGTTGAGTTCGGCGAGCATCATGCCGAACTTCTGGCTGATGAATGGCGATAGTATTTTCGCGTAGATCACGCTACCCAATATCCCGATCAACCAGTTGTCGACTTGACCTCCGACCATGACCAGGTTGCCTTGCGGAGTCAGGACGCGCTTGTAGTCGAGCAGCGAGTGCGTCCCCACCGTGTCCACGATCAGATCGTAATGCTGGTCGCCCTGGGTGAAGTCTTCCTTCATGTAGTCGATGACGTGATCCGCACCGATCTTCCGGACCATATCCAGATTTTTCGTGCTGCATACGCCGGTGACGTCGGCGCCGAATGACTTGGCGATCTGTACCGCGAACGTGCCAACGCCGCCCGATGCGCCGTTGATCAGGACCTTCTGTCCCGCCTGGATGTGTCCCTTGTCGCGCAGCGCCTGTAGCGCGGTGATCGCTGCGACCGGTACGGCGGCTGCCTGCTCGAACGTCACGTTAGCCGGCTTCAGCACCAGCGCGCGATCGGCGCGAACCGCGACGTACTCGCCGAACGCACCGGTCCTGCCGCCGAATACCTCGTCGCCGGGTTTGAACTTTGTCACGTTCTTGCCGACCGCTTCGATGGTGCCGGCGAAATCGACGCCGAGCCGCGAGTTCTTTGGCGTACCGATGCCGGAATCCAGACGCATGAGGTACGGCGTGCCGTGCATGTAGTGAAAGTCGAGCGGGTTGACGGCAGCCGCCCTGACCTTGACCAGCACCTGGTCGTCGCCCGCGACCGGCTTTTCGATGTCCTCGAGCTTGAGCACGTCGGGTGAGCCATAGCAGTGATAGGCAATGCCTTTCATCGGCGTCGCGTCGGCGCGAAGCGCAGGCGCTGCGCCGCAGGGCGAATCGTGGCTCAGTACCAGCGCCAGCGGCACCAGCACGACCGGCACGAGAATCAGGATGACACGAAGGACTTTGCGGACTCGACGACCCATGGACCCGACTCCTGCAGTGCGCGCAGCGGCTGTGTTGTGGAACTCGCGACCGTCGTTTATCGAGACATTCGTCGCGCGTTGTTCCCTACTGTATATCTAACCCGGCACCATCGTTGGAAGGCGTCGACGTGCACTGTGGACGAGCGATGGCGCGCAGAAAAGCGATTTGCGACGAATGACGGCTCTACGAGGTTGAGCCGCGGTATTGGCGGACGGGTGCCGACGGTTGTTGGAGCGCAAAAAGGTCTGTTGGCTCATGCGATGGCTTCGTCGTCGGGCGTCGTCGGCACCGCTTCGTGATCGTGGAACCGCCCGAGGTCCACATAAAGGTGCCGTGGATGATCACCGTCGCTGAAGATGTCGACAAAACGGCGCTCGAACAGGATGTCCTCGTGCGCGTAGCTGTGCCGCGCCGTGATGCCGGCAGCGAAGGTTTCGTCGACGCCCGAGAGCGTCACCGCCAGGCGCATGTCGCCATCGCGAATGTCCTGCGTGGTGACGCCATGCAATGGGCTGCTTTCGTCGATGCGGTGCATGATCTGCCAGCTCAGCGCGAACATCGGAGAACGCGAGCGCTCGAGCTTCAGATCGTGGAAGCGCGTCAGGCTGTGTCCGTCTGCGGTCTCTTCGTCGCGCACGAGCACGAGCGTTGCGGCTGCTTCCAGGATGTAGCTCTGGCGCTGGTTGGCCACGCGCAGCATCAAGGTTGGAACGCCGTTGTAGTGAGTGATGACCGCGACGCGGCTGAACAGGATGCGCGCGGTCGGCTTGGAAAAACGCGCAAAAACCAAGCTCGTGATGATCGCCATCGTGAGCATGCCGGTGATGATCTCCACCGTGGCGACGCAATGGCCGTAGATGCTGCCCGGGCTCATGCTGCCGTAACCGACCGTGGCCATCGTCTCGACGCTGAAGAAGAAGCAATCGGAAAACCCGGTCGCGTTGTTGATCGCGTGCTCGCCCAGCGAATAAACGCTCGCAAAAACGAGATTGGCGAGCAGGTACGCCGTCACCGCGCCGGCAAAGAACTGCGTCCACGTCAGCGACATGATCAGGTGGAAAGCATCGTGCGGGCTGAACCGCGAGACGCCGAGTTTGGTGACCTCGGATCGGCCGAGATTGACGGTGACGCCCTGGCGGCGGCGCGGTGGCTGGCTCATGGCTTTTTATCCGAGAAGAAATCCGGTCAGGTTCATCTTCCCATTTTCCCGGTTCGGCATGAACCTTGTCCCATTTTCAAAATCAACCGTGCTGCGCTGGTCGAAGGGCACAATTCCAGCACGCCGCGCCAGCGTCGTGGCGCGTTGTCCTCCGCCGCTACGGCTCACATCTGCCGGAACAGGTGCAGGTAGGTGCGGCTCACGGGCAGAACGTCGGCGCGGCCTTTCAGATGGATGTCGGCGGTTTCGTTCGCCTCGCGCGTGACGTGGCTGATCGCGCGCAGGTTGACGACGACGGCGCGGTGGACCTGCGCGAAGTGTGCGGCGTCGAGCTGATTCACGAGTTCCTTCAGCGGCGTACGGATCAGACCCTCGCACGCCTTGCCGCCTTCGCCGCGCCAGGCGACGAGCGTGTACTTTTCGTCCGAACGCAGAAAGTCGATCTCGTCGACCGCGATGAGGCGCAGCGACTGCCCGACGGAGACGCGAATCCAGCGCAGCGGCTCGGGCCCGGCATCCTTGCGGATGTGTGCGACGAGCCGTTCGAGCAGCGCTTCGCTGTCGGGCATCGGCTGCTCGGCGCGCAGCCGTGCCTTGAGGCGCGCAACCGTGTCGGCCAGGCGTACTGGCTCGACCGGCTTGACGAGGTAGTCGAGCGCGCCGTGCTCGAAGGCCTGCACCGCGTACTGGTCGTAGGCCGTGACGAACACCAGATGCGCGCGACGGCCGATGAAACGAGCCGCTTCGACCCCCGACAGACCCGGCATGTGCACATCGAGGAAACAGATGTCGGGCTGCTGCGCCTCGAAACGTTCGACCGCCTCGCGGCCGTTGCGCGCATTGATCACGATGTCGAGCTCGGGCCAGGCGTGCTCGAGTTGACGCGCGAGTGCCTTGCGCAGCAGCGGTTCGTCGTCGGCGATCAATGCGGTCGGGCGGCGAGGCGTCATGCGGCGCTCCGCCTCGCCGGAAAGTCGAGCTCGGCGTGCACGCCGTGCGGTTCGATCGCGACGATATTGAGCTTCGCATCGCCGCCGAAAGCCAGCTGCAGGCGCTCGCGCAAGTTGGTCAGGCCGGTGCCGAGCCCATCGGCGGTGCGGCCGAGGCCGACGCCGGTGTCGATGACGTCGGCGCGGCAGCGTCCATCCTGCAGACGCACGCGAACTTCGATGCGGCCGCCTTCTTCGCTCGGATCGATGCCGTGGCGCACGGCATTCTCGACCAGTGTCAGCAGCGTCATCGGTGGGCAGAACAGCACGCGCGCCGCGTCGTCGGCTTGCAGGGTGAACCGCAGGCGGTCGGGCATGCGCATGTGCATGACTTCCAGATACGCACGCACCAGCTCGAGTTCCTGTCCGAGTGTCGTCACGGTCTCGTGCAGTCGCGGCACGGCGGCACGCAGATAGGCGATCAGGCTCGCCAGCACGGAAGATGCCTGCGGCGATCCGGCATCGACCAGCTCGCGCACGTTCGCCAGCGTGTTGAACAGGAAGTGCGGCTCGACCTGCGCCTGCAGCAGGCGCAGGCGCGTGTCGAGCGCCTGGCGCTCGAATTCGCTGCGCTCCAGTTCGAAGGCGAGCGCCTGCTTCTGTGCTTCGCCGCGGATCTGGCGGAACAATGCCGCCACCGAGATCCATGGCCCCAGCAGCAGGCCGAGAAACACCATCGAACTGAAGCCCGACACGCGGTCCTTGTTCTGCCACCAAGGCGACGGATCGCCGATCGTGGTCAGCATGTAGGCCGTCGCTACCGCAAACGGCACGGCGACCGCCACGCCTACGACCTGCAGCGCCCACCGCGCCAGCCAGCCCGGTAGATGCGCCGGCCATCGTTCGAACAGGCCGAAGGCGAGGAGCAGGACCATGCCGATGAACAGCAGGCGCCCGATCAGAACCGCGTAAGACGCCTGCCAGCCGACGAGCATGATGACGCTCAACACCACGCTCGTGATAAGTACGACCTTCAAGCGCCTCCAGCCCAGGATGCGGGCAACGCCTGCCGGATTCTCAGAAGTTGCTGCAGCGGTCATGGCGTAACGATAGCAAACGATCGGTTTGGTCGAGCGATAGTCGGGCAGCAGCTGCCCGCGATCGATGCGGAAAGCGCGAACGGCTCCTGCCTACCGCTCCGAGTGACAGCCGTTGTCGCAAGAAAAAGCCGGCAACAAAAGCGCGATCCGACGAGTCACGCCGTCGTGCGCATGAAGCGCCACCGGCAGCGACAAGCGGCGCAGACCATTGCCTGCGTGCGTCCCGCGGCGCCGCTCGCACCGGACATCGCGGCCGGCGGCCGGAGCGTCAGACGCCGAGACGCCAGAGGAACGGCCGCCAGACCCAGGTGTAGGCCGAATAGACGCCGAAGCCCATGATTGCCGTCAGCAAAAGTATACTTCCGGCCATGACGTAGCGGCCGCGTGGCCCAGCCGTGTCCCTGACGCGCAGATACAGCTCGAGGACGGCGAGCGGCAGCAGGTAGCAGCCGAACGCCCACGACAGGTCGAACCAGCCGTCGAATACCTTGGTCATGCCGACAGCCACGTTGTTGTTGAAAACAATCCAGCCGAACACACCGACACGCTGGAACCAGACTCCATTCGCGGCGATGTACGTGCGCAGCGCCCAGCGGCGATGCGTAACGATCGCGCGCGCCCGCGCCGCACGCCAGGCGAGCACGGCAAACGTGATGATCAGCAGTGCATCGAGGCTGGTGGCGACGCCGGCGATGAAATTCGCGCGGCTGCCGCGCACCCAGATCATGAAGAGCCCGCTGGTCGCACCGGCGATCGCCGTCAGTACGAAAAGGCGGCCGTTCCAGCGATGGATCGAAACGAAGCGGGCACTTGTCTGCGAAATCAGCTGCAGAGTACCGCCGAACGTGACGATCGCGGCGAGCAAGACGTGCGTGGCGAACGCCAGGTTGCCGACCGTGTCGCCGGCGACGTAGCCCTTGAGCAGGAACGTGTTCTTGCTCCAGGCCGCGAAGTCGCCGCGCAGCGTCGCCGCGTCGTAGAAAGCGGCAATGTAGTAGAGGAACGCCCATTGGCCGAGCAGGGCCGTGACGAACCACAGCCGCGCCGACCAGTCCAGCGCGGCGTTCGCGCTGGCCAGACGTCCGCTCGTCGCGGTGCTGCCGGGTCTGGAGACTTGAGGTATCGCGATGGTCATGCCTGATCTAGTGACGCATGATGGATCGTGGCGAATATCTGATGTACGTCCCGCATCGGCATGCGCCAGTTCAGTATGAGTTCGCTTCAATCAGGCGCGAGGATCCGTTCGATCGTTGCAAGTTCGGCTGGATCGAATGACAGGTTGGCCAGGCAGCCGACGCATTCGGTGAGCTGTTCCGGCTTGCTCGCACCGATCAGCACCGATGTCAGGCGCTCGTCCTTGAGCAGCCAGGCCAGCGCCATCTGCGCGAGACTCTGGCCGCGCGCCTGGGCCACGTCATCGAGCGCCTTCAATTTGGCAATCCGCTGCGGCGTCACCTGGGCGGACGTCATGCCGCCGTTGCCCTTGTTCAACATGGCGCGCGAATCGCCGGGGATGCCGTTGAGGTACTTGTTTGTCAGCAGACCCTGGGCGAGCGGCGAGAAGCCGATCACTCCGACGCCTTCTCGGCCGGCGGTCGGAAGCACCTCCCGTTCGGCGCTGCGATCGAGCATCGAGTAGCGCGGCTGATGGATCGTGATCGGCGCCCAGTCGTGCTCGCGGACGATGCGCAGCGCATCGCTGAAATGCGGCTCGGCGTAGCTCGAAATGCCGGCATACAGCGCCTTGCCTTGCCGCACCAGCGTTTCCAGCGTGCCGAGCGTTTCTTCCAGCGGCGTATCGGGATCGAAGCGGTGCGAATAGAAGATGTCGACATGGTCCAGGCCCAGCCGCTTGAGCGACTGCTCGCAGCTTTCGATCAGGTGCTTGCGGCTGCCCCATTCGCCGTACGGGCCCGGCCACATGCCGTAGCCGGCTTTCGACGAAACCACGAGTTCATGCCGCGGCATGCCGCGCAGGATGCGGCCGAACAACTCTTCGCTGGCGCCGGCCGGATCGCCGTAGTTGTTGGCCAGATCGAAATGCGTTACGCCGAGATCGAACGCGGTGTGCACGATCTCGCGCGAGGCCGCGTCGTCGACATAGCTGCCGGTGCCTTGCCACAGGCCGAAGCTGACAGCCGGCAGGCGCAAACCGCTGCGACCGCAGCGGCGATAGAGCATGGTCTCGTAGCGGTGCGGATTGAAGGGCATGGCGTATCGATGTCGTCCGTCTACTTGAAGAGTCGCGCAATGCAGGACTGCAACGCCGCGCGTTGGTCGGACTGCCATTGCCGCTCGCGCGACGCACAGGCATCGAGCCATGCACGCAGTTTGCGAAACTCGTGGTTCAGGTCGCCGGGCATCGGCTCGCGAAAGAACGAACGTGACACGAGCGACGCCGTCGCGCCGAGTCTCGGCAGCTGTGATGAGACCAAATCGGCGGGCACCGGCAGGTCGTTGTCGCCGGCGCGACCGATGCCGCCGACACCGAGACGCAGCCCGGCGCCGAGCACGGCGTCGCAAATGCCAACGAGAAAATCCGAAACGAGCACGTGGAAATGGCTCGGCCAGCCGAGCGACAAACGCATGTCGTTCAGACCGACGTGGATTTCCTTCACGCCCGGAATGCGGCAAAGATCGGCAATGACCGCGGCTGCCTCGGCGGTTTCGACGAGCAGCACCGGATGCGCGCGCTCGTCGACGAGACGGACGAATTGTTCGGCGTCGGCGCAGGTCTTGAAGTAGGGCAGCATGACGACGCGGACTCCCGAGTCGATCAGTCGGTCGATCTCCGCCACCGAGCCGGCGTGGATCGGATTGCAGCGCGCAAACAGCGCCGCTCGTTTGAGTACCGGCTTGATCGCGGCAAGATCCGTCTCGGCGTGGTCGGATATCCACGTCGCCAGATGGCCCTGCCGCGCATCCTTGCCGATCTGTTCCATGTCGACGCCGATGCGGTCGACGCCGGCCTGGTCAGCAGCGGATGCCAGCAACCGATCGTTGGTGAACAGCGTCAGGACGAATTCGCTGCCGTAGCTCATCGTGCGCATTCCGGAGCAAACCTCATGCGCGCGGCTGCCTCGTGTTGCCCAGATCGACGAGCGCTTCGAGCGGCGCGCCGGAAAGGAAGCGCTGGGTCTGCAACTCGGCGAACGTTTCGAATTCTTGCTGCATGTCCGGATGATAGGCCGAAACCTTCGGCGTGATCAGCAGGTTCGGTGTCATCCACAACGGATCATCGGCTGCCGGGATCGGGTCGAGCGCATCGAGCCCCGCGCCGCCGATGCGGCCGCTGCGCAACGCGTCGAGCAACGCGCTCCGATCGACGATTCCATCACGAGCGATGTTGACGAGCACGGCGTGCGCGGGCAGGGCGGCGAATTCACGCGCGCCGATGCAGCCTCGCGTGGTTTCATCCAGTGGCAGCGCCAGCACGAGGATATCGGTGTCGCGCAATGCATCGTGCCAGTGGCCTGCGTCGACGAACTCGTCGCAGGCCTCGCGCTGCGCGGCACTGCCCGAGTTCGACGAGCCACGTACATGCAAGCCCAGGCCGCGCAGCAATCGCGATACCTGCATGCCGATGGCGCCGAGTCCGAGCACCAGTGCCGTGCGCGGAAGCGGCAGCATCGCAAACGGTGCGGCCCAGCGCCCTGCGGACTGCGCACGCATCGCATCCGGCAAGCGGCGCAGCAACGCCCAGGCCAAGGCGACGGCGTGATGCGCGATCGATGCGGAATTCATCGGATTGCGCGTCAACGTGATGCCGCGCCGAGCCAGTTCGGGCCACGGCAGCTGGTCGTAGCCCGCTGCGCTGGTTTGCACCCAGCGCAAGCCGGGTGCGAGCGGCAGCAACTGGCGCAGCCAGCGATGGCCGAGGACGATTTGCGTCGACGGCGCGACTGCAAGTGCGTCGTCTTCGCTGGCCGCGACGGCGACGCGGGCGCTGCCGGCCAACTCCTGCAGACGGCGCACGTGGTCGGCGCCCGGCGCAAAGTTGCTGTACATCAGCGTGATCACGACAGGCGCTCGGGCGCCAGGCCGGCGCACCAGCGCTGCCACATCTCACGCAGGCGTTGCTCGAGCGCGCGCGCGAGCTGCGGCGGTTGAGTGCGCGCCGCTTCCTCCATGCGCGGACGCAGTTCGCCGCGGATGCGCGCCAGTTCCAGGGGCTTGTTCGACCACGCGACAGCGCGGTCGACATATTCGTCGGCGGATTCGGCGACGAACGCATCGAGTCCCGCCGCTGCCATGCGCGTCGCGCCCAGTCTCTGCGCCATCGAATTGCCGGCGAGCGTCAACGTCGGCACACCCATCCACATCGCGAAGTTCGCCGTCGTGCCGCTGGAAAACGGCAGCGTATCGAGAAGCAGGTCGACCTGTGCGTGCAATTCCAGATACTCCGCCATCGCCAGGCGCGGATGAAAGATCAGCCGGTCTTCGCCGATGCCGCTCGCGCGGAAGCGGCGCCGGAATTCATCTTCCATGGCCTGATTCGGCAACGCGCCGACGAGCAGGCGCGAATCCGGTAGCCGCCGCAGCACTTTCGACCATAGGTCGAGCGTCGAGTCGCTGAGCTTGTTTACCCGATTGAAACTGCCGAAGGTCAGCCGCTCGCCGGCAGCGAATGGCGATGGCCGCACGGCGGGAAGATTCTCCGGACGGTCGAATACCGACATGTAGGGCAGATACGCGAGGCGTTCGGAGAACAGATGCTCGAATCGTCCCGGCGGGGCGACGACGTGGTCGACGAAGCGGTAGTCCATCGCGCGCAGGCCTGTCGTGCCCGGATAACCGAGCCAGGAAACCTGCAGCGGAGCCGGTTTGCGCGCGAACAATCCCAAGCGATTGCGCGCGGTATGACCGGCCAGGTCGAAAAGGATGTCGATGCCATCGCGGCGGATGCAGGCGTCGAGCTGTGCATCGGGCATCGATGCAGCGATCGTCCAGTGATCGGCGAGTTCGCGCAGGCGCATGGCAATGTCGTCGCGCGCAGGCTGCACGTCGTAGGCAAACAGCTCGAAACGGTCCCGGTCCAGGACGCGCCAGACCGGTTCGAGAAAGCGCGCGACCGGATGATTGCGCATGTCGGGCGAGACGAAGCCGAGCCGCAGGCGCCGCTTGGGATCGGCGTCGTTCGCATGGCGTTTCCAATGCGCCTTGCTCGGCGCTTCGAGCTGCTCGCCGAATTTCCGGTGCGCTGCCGCTACGTCTTCCGGTGACTGCCGGTCGTCATGCAGCAGACAGTAGAGCGCACCGCTGCCCGCCGAGGTCAACTCCGGCTTCAACGCCAGCGCGCGCAGATAGTGTTCCGCCGCCGAAGCGACGTCGCCGAGCCGGTTGAGGTCGTGCGCCAGATTGACATGCGCATCGGCGTAGTCCGGCTTGATCGCCAGTGCGCGCCGCGTGGTGTCGATCGCGTCGGCGATCTGGCCGCGCTGGCTCAGTTCCCGTCCCAGACTCAGCAGCGCTTGAACGTAGCCGGGCTGGAGCGACAGCGCCTGCCGAAAAGCCGCCTCCGCCTCGGCCGATTGACCCGACGCGCTCAAGGCGTTGCCGACATTCAGATGCGCCACCGCCAGATTCGGCGCGAGGCGGATCGCTTCCCACGCGAGGATCAACGCCGTCGGCGGATCGCCCGACTCCAGCGCGTTGACCGCCGCATTGGACCACAGGCGAGCTTCGGCAGGCGCGTGGTCCAGGCCGGTGCGAAAGGCTTCCGCAGCCCCGGCAAAATCGCCTTGCCGTTGCAGGGCGAGCGCGAGGTTGTCCCAGATCGACCAGTCCGCCGGCGCGAGGGCACTGGCGCGGCGCAGCGCCGGCAGCGCTTCGTCAGGACGGCCATCGGCGAGCAGCGAGGCGCCGAGCAACTGCCAGGCCTTGGCCGCCAGCGGAAAATCATCGACCAGCTTGCGCGCATCGTTTTCGCAGGCGCGAATGTTTCCGCGGCGGAACAGCTCCTGCCAGTGCGACAGCAAATGTGCAGGCAGGTTGGTATTGCGACGGCCGGATGAATCTGCATTTGCCATGCGAACAATTCAGTTGCTGCGGACTGACGGTGACACGCGGCGTCGGGACGATGTCTTCAGGACTTGTATTCGCCGACGACCTTGCCGTCGCGGATGAAGAAAGTCCATCACGTTTAGCCATTGTAACTGCGATCCGGACCGATCCTGGCCTCCTGGAATCCCGGCGCACATAAGCATTCGCCAATGATCGTGAATTCCGCGTGCTTGCGGCAATCGCATGGCCAGCGCCACCCTGTCGGCGGCGCTGGCCAAGGATGGATTGTCCCCGTTGTCGCACGCTGCCCACTAGTGCCAAGAGGCAATTCAACTCGACTCACCGCCGCGCGACGATGGCAGACGCTCGCGGCGCCAGCGCGACGCGTGCGCCGCCCGGCACGAACCGGTTGCTGCGGCGAAGTGCAAACGCTCCATCGCCGATCAGCCACAGCGCAAGGGAAGCAACGATCAGGAATACGGGGTATTCCCAGCCGCCGCCCTGGCTCGTGAACACCCAGCCGTTCGGCACGTGCACCAACGTTGCGGCGGCCATGATCGGCACGAGCACCAGCGACGCCTGACGCGAGTAGATGCCGAGAATCAGCGCGGTTCCGCCGAGCAGTTCGGTGCAAAACACCGGATATGCCAGAAACGGCGGATAGCCGACGCTGGCGAAGTACTGTGCGGTGCCCGCGAGCGTGAAGACGAATAGTTTGAGCAGGGCGTGGGCGATCCACATCGTGCCGAGGCTCGCGCGCAGCAGCGTGGCGCCGTAGTCGCGCGCAGCAAAGTTGCCTGAAATATACATTGCAAGTCTCCTCTGGGTAAGTCGAACGGCGCAAAGTGTATGATTGCGCAGACGCCAAGAAAATTGGCATGGAGACAAACGATGATTGCACTGATGCAATACGAGCTCTCGGCGGCGGATCTCGAAGTCGTGCTCGCAATAGTGCGTGCGGGAACTCTCGCCGACGCCGGCGAGCGCCTCGGCGTCGATGCATCGACGGTATTCCGTTCGCTGCGCCGGATCGAACGCGGGCTCGGCGCTGCGTTGTTCGAGCGCTCGCGCAGCGGCTATCAGGCGCTGGAGCTCGCGCAGTCGCTCGCCGAAAAGGCCGAGCAGGTGGAAGCGGCGCTCGAATCGGCGCGCTCGGCGGCGCAACTGTCGCCGGAGAAGGTATCCGGAACCGTCCGCATCACGACGACCGACACGGTGCTGCACGGCCTCGTCGCCCCCGCGCTGAAGCCGCTGCGTGCCGAACATCCGCTGCTGGAATTCGAACTGCACACCGGCAACGAACTGGCGAACCTCACGCGTCGCGACGCAGATATCGCGGTCCGAGCGACGAGAAGGCCGCCGCCGCATCTGGTCGGCAGGCGTCTGGGCCCGGTGCGCGTGGCGCTGTTCGCGGCGAAGAACTCGCCGATCAAGCGCTACGCCGATGTCGAACGCGGCAACGCTGCGTGGATCGCGCCAGACGACGCGCTGCCCGAGCACCCGTCAGTCATCTGGCGCAGGCGTCAGTTCCCCAAAGTCGTTCCGCGCTATCGCGTCAACAGTATCCTCACGGTCATGGAACTCGTGACGCTCGGCCTCGGCGTTGGCGTCTTTCCAATGTTCCTCGCGCGTGCGCGCGCGGACTTGCGCCAGCTGACGGATGTCATCGAGGCGTGCCAGACCGACCTGTGGCTGCTGACACATGCGGAATCGCGGCACTTGCGCCGCGTAGCGACCGTCTACGCGCATCTGGGTCAAACACTCTTGCTGCCGTGATTCATTCGTGGCGTAGCGCCGAACACCTTCAGCCGGTGCAGCCCTTGTGGCCGCATCGGCAGACCGTTTCTGCGCTCGGCAAACCGCTAGTCGCTGCGCGTTCGCAGTAATCGCTGCAGTAATCGCGCCCGGCTGCCGCCTGGCAAATACAAGGCTCGTGCGCACAGGTCTTCTTTTCGCCGGACATCACTTTCTCTTCAGCCGCCACGTGGCGGCAGTTGTTCGACCGACTCGATGTCGCTCAGCCACAGGTACACCTGCCAGACCGGTGCCAGGGGATCATCCAGACGCAGGACGGAATTGATGCCCTGGTTTCCGGCCGGGTCTTCGAATACCTGCGTGGCCGGTCGTTCAATGACGGTGCCGGAAATGATGTCGCCGTTGCGCAGCGTGACGCGCACACGCGACTGGCTCGGCAGGGCGACGACCAAATCCTCGATACGCTCGATATCGCTTTGCTCAGTGAATACCCGCTTTGCAGTCCTTGCCATGGCAAACTCCTCTTTGCTTCGAAACTCCAATGCGCTGAACGCGGGCGCCGAACTGTTTTACACGCGATCTGTCGTTGCATCAACAACGCCTGCCGTTTGCTCGGTCATCCTGCGGACGCGCCTTCGCTGCGTCGACTATCCGCAATGCTGCTGGACTGCAGCGCGGCCCGCGCACGCCGGCCGCGCTGTTGCGCCATCCGACATCAATGGCGCTTCTGGCACTTCTGGTATTCGGCTTCGCTGATCTTGCCGTCCTTGTCGGTGTCGCAGCTGGCGAAGTTCTGGGCGAGCCAACTGTTCGGCAGAGCGTCTTTCTTCGTGATGTAACCCTTGTCATGGCCTTTGACGATGGTCCAGTCCTCGGGCGCCGAACCCTGCATCGACATCGGTTCCTGTGCCGGTGACGTCGGATCCGTCGCGGTCGGGCTGGCCGGATTAGCCGGCGTCGTCGGTGTCGGATTGATGGTCGGCGGGTTTGCCGGATCGGGCGCCGGCGACGTAGCTTGCGCGAACGCGGTACCCGCAGCCGCTGTCATCAACAGAGCGAAGAACGGTGAAAGTCTCATGGTTTTCTCCTGGTATCCGCGGAAGGGAGTCCTCCGCCTCTCGCTCGTTTCGGCACTGCGATTTCACGCATGGCAACCTTCCGCATGCGAAACGAGCGAACAATTCGCTGCTGCAAGGTTCATGCGCGGCGCAGTTTCGTTAAGCGCACATTCGCTACGAGGAAAGATTGCGCTCAACGCGCGTGCAGCGGCGCTCACGCGAAAATCCGCGCAGGGTAAATTGCACGAGCGATCGGCATCGCCCGCGGGAAATTGCAATGACGCCGCGGTCTGCCTGAATGAGCGGGTCGTCGCCGCGTCGCTTGAGGGTACGGTTTGCTATTCCACCGTCACGCTCTTGGCGAGGTTGCGCGGCTGGTCGACGTCGGTGCCCTTGAGCACGGCGACATGATAGGCGAGCAGCTGCAGCGGGATCGTGAACACGATCGGCGCGATCATCTCGCCGCACGGCGGCAGCACGACCAGATGGCCGTTGCCGTGCGGCACGTGCTGGGCGACATCGGCGTCGGCGAGCACGTAGAGTTCGCCGCCGCGCGCACGCACTTCCTCGAGATTCGACTTGAGCTTCTCGAGCAGATGATCGTTCGGCGCTACGGCGATCACCGGCATGCTCTCGTCGACGAGCGCGAGCGGACCGTGCTTGAGTTCGCCGGCCGGATACGCTTCGGCGTGGATGTACGAGATTTCCTTGAGCTTGAGCGCGCCTTCCATGGCGATCGGAAACTGCGTGCCGCGGCCGAGGAACAGCGTGTGCTGCTTGTCGCTGAAGCGCTCGGCGAGCTTGCGGATGCGAGTGTCCAGCGCAAGTGCGTCGCGCACAGCGCCGGGCAGCGTTTCGAGCTGATGCACCAGCGCCTCGTAGCGCGCCATGTCGAGACCGTGGTGGCGAGCCAGTTCGAGCGCGAACAGGGCGAGCGCGGTGAGCTGCGTGGTGAACGCCTTGGTCGAGGCAACGCCGATTTCGGGGCCGGCGCGCGTCATCAGCGTCAGTTCCGATTCGCGCACGATCGAGGATTCCGGTACGTTGCAGATGCCCAGCGTAGCCAGGTAGCCGCGCGTCTTCGCCATCTTCAACGCCGCCAGCGTATCGGCGGTTTCGCCCGATTGCGACACGGTGATGAACAGGGTGTCGATCGGCACCACCGCGTCGCGGTAGCGGTACTCCGAAGCGATTTCCACGTTGCACGGAATGCCGGCGAGGCCCTCGATCCAGTAACGTGCGACGAGGGCGGCGTGATAGCTCGATCCGCAGGCGATCACGTGCACGTTGCGCGTCTTCAGCAGCAGTTCGCGCGCACCGACGCCGAAGATCTGGGTCAGGATGTGGCCGGCGCTGATGCGCCCCTCGAGCGTGTCGGCGATCGCTTGCGGCTGCTCGTTTATTTCCTTGAGCATGTAGTGGCGGTATTCGCCGCGTTCGACCGCATCGGCGCCGAAATGCGCCTGCTTGACCGGGCGCTGCACCAGCGCGCCGTGCTCGTCGTAGATGCGCACGCCTTCGATCGTCGCGTCGACGACATCGCCTTCGGCCAGATAGATGAAACGCCGCGTGACCGGCAGCAGCGCATGGATGTCCGAGGCGATGAACTGCTCGCCGTCGGCGAGCCCCGCGACCATCGGACTGCCGCGACGCGCGCCGATGACGCGGCCTGGATCGCGCCGGCTCAGCACGGCGATGGCGTAGGCGCCGCGCAGGCGTGCGATCGTCTTGCGCACCGCGTCGAGCAGATCGTCGCCGGCATTCTGGTAATGCTCGACGAGGTGGGCGATGACTTCGGTGTCCGTCTCGGTTGCAAATTCGTAGCCGAGCGCCTTGAGCTCGCCGCGCAACTCGTCGTGGTTCTCGATGATGCCGTTGTGGACGACGGCGACGTTGCCGCGCGATGCGATCGGATGCGCGTTGACGGTGTTCGGCGCGCCGTGTGTGGCCCAGCGCGTGTGCGCGATGCCGGTGAAGCCGGCGATCGGCTGCGCCGCCTGCAGCGCTTCGAGATCGCGCACCTTGCCCTTGGTGCGCACGCGCTGCAGGCCCTGATCCGTGAGCAGGGCGATCCCGGCCGAATCGTAGCCGCGATATTCCAGCGCCTTGAGGCCGCTGATCAGCGTTCCGACCACATCGCGCCGTGCGGCAGCGCCGACAATTCCACACATGATGACAATCCTCGAAAGCGACGGCTATTTTACCGGTTATGGCCGCCGGCCGTACGCCGCTCGGTCCAGACGATGCCACTGTGGCGTGGAGCGCTGCCGGGCCGCGGCCCCGTTGCGGGCTTTTTGCGGGCGAAATTGCCGGGGCGGTACACTTCCGGCACGGGCCCGCAGTGGTACATCCTGCTCTACTGCGCCGATCCTTTCCGGGAGACAGCTGAAGATGCGCGCAATCCTGCTGGTTTCGTTGTGCGTGTGCACGAGTGCGGCGGTAGCGGCCGGCGCGCGCGAGGACACGATCCTGATCCAGGGCATTGCCCAGGGCAAGCAGACGGTGACAGCCGTCGATGCGAACACGACGAAGGCCGAGTATTCGTACAACGACCGCGGCCGCGGCGACCACATCACGGCAAGCTGGAAGCTCGACGCCGCCGGTGTGCCGGTTGAGTACACCGGCACCGGCAACGATTACATGAAGGCTGCGGTCGATGAGAAGTTCGCGATCGCCGATGGCAAGGCCAGTTGGAGCAACCGTACTGAACACGGCGACAAGGCCTTGGCGGGGGAGGCTTTCTATATCCCGCTGAACGGGCCGCCGGAACTGTTCGGCGTGCTGGCCCGCGCGCTGCTGAAGGCGCCGGGCCACAAGTTGCCGCTGCTGCCGGCAGGCGAAGCACGGCTCGAGGCCGCGGACAGCGTCGATGTCACGACGCCGTCGGGCAAGGCCAAGGTCACGCAATACCGCATTGTCGGCTTGAGCTTCTCGCCGGCTGCGATCTGGCTGGACGAAAGCGGAGCGACTGCCGGTTCACTGTCGAGCTGGTTTTCGGTCGTCGCGCCGGGCTACGACAAGGCGGTCAAGCAGTTGCTCGACGTCCAGGATGCCACCGACAGCGCCTGGTCGGCACGCATCGCCAAGGAACTGACTCACGTGCCGACCGGCGCGCTGCTGATCCGCAACGCGCGCCTGTTCGATCCGCGCGACCTGTCGGTGACGCCCGGCACGAGCGTGCTGGTCGAGGGCGAGCATGTCGTGCGCGTCGCTGCCGACGCGGAACTCAAGGCGCCGACGAACGCCGAAGTCATCGACGTGCACGGCCGCTTCCTGATGCCGGGCCTGTGGGATAACCACCAGCACTTCGGCGACGTCGACGGCGCGCTGGATCTCGCCAACGGCGTGACCAGCGCGCGCGACATGGCCAACGACACCGACGGCTTCCTCAAGCGCGTCGAACGTTTCGACAACGGCACCGAACTGGGGCCGCGCGTGTTCAAGGCCGGCATCATCGACGGCACCGGCGAGTTTGCGGGGCCGACGAAGATGCGCGTCGACACCGCCGAAGAGGCGATCAAGGACGTCGACTGGTACGCCGACCACGGCTACGGCCAGATCAAGATCTATTCGTCGATCAAGCCGGAACTGATGCCGATCATCGCCGACCACGCGCACGCGCGCGGCCTGCGCGTCAGCGGCCACGTGCCGGCATTCATGTCGGCGCGCATGTTCGTCGACGGCGGCGCCGACGAGATCCAGCACCTGAACTTCATCGTGCTGAACTTCCTGTTCGATACGGTCAAGGAGACACGCAACCGCGACCGTTTCATCAAAGTTGCCGAACACGCGCGCGAATTCACGCCGGACAAGCCCCAGGTCAAGGAATTCATCGCCTTCCTCAAGGCGCATCACACCGTGCTCGATCCGACCGTCGGCATCTTCGAGGGCCTGCTCTGCGGCGATCCGGGCGCAGTGACGCCGGGACTGGAGAAAATCGCACCGCGCTTTCCACCGCAGATCCGTCGCAACATGCTGAGCGGTGCGCTCGAGCCGCCGGCCGAGCAGAAGGCCGCCTACGCCGAGTCGTTCCCGGCGATGCTGAAGCTGCTCAAGGCGCTGCACGATGCCGGCGTGACGATCATCCCGGGCACCGACTCGCTGGCCGGCTACATGCTGCATCACGAACTGGAGGACTACGCCCACGCCGGCATCCCGGCAGCCGAGGTGCTGCGCATGGCGACGCTGACCTCGGCGCAGGTCATCGGCGTCGACGGCAGCCGCGGCGTAATCGCGCCGGGCAAACTGGCCGACATGGTCCTGGTCGACGGCGACCCGACGAAGGACATCGCCGACATCGAAAAAGTCGACACGACGATCAAAGGTGGAAAAGTATACGACTCGGCCAAACTCGAGCAGGCGCTCGGCATCATCCCGCGTGCTGCGCATTGACCAAAAGGGAAAGCACCGAACGCGGATTACGTAGATAAGAGCTGGATCGACGCGGATAGAGTTGTATCTGAATTTTTGATCCGCGTTGATCCGCGTTCGCGACTCTTGCATCCGCGAAATCCGCGTTAAACGCTCTTTTCCACGGTCCCGAACGTCATGTTTTCTTCGGGCGCTTCCAGCCGGGGATGGTGGTCTGCTTCGCGCGCGCGACGGTCAGTTCCCCGGCTGGCGCGTTCCTGCCCAGCGTCGACCCGGCACCGATCGTCGCGTCCTTGCCGACCGTGATCGGCGCAACCAGCGCCGTATTCGAGCCGATGAAAGCGCCATCCTCGATCGTCGTGCGATGCTTGTTCACGCCGTCGTAGTTGCAGGTGATCGTGCCGGCGCCGATGTTGACGCCGGCGCCGATGCTCGCATCGCCGATATAGGTCAGATGATTGGCCTTGGAGTTCTCGCCGATCGTCGCATTCTTCACTTCGACGAAATTGCCGACGTGCGCGCCGTCGGCCAGATCCGTGCCGGGCCGCAGGCGCGCGAACGGACCGATGATGCAGGCGCCGTGCGTCACGACGCCCTCGAGGTCGCAGTGCGCGCGTACCCGCGTGCCGGCCGCCAGCGTCGAGTGCTTGATGCGGCAGAACGGCCCGATGCGCACTTCGTCGCCGAGTTCCACGACGCCTTCGAACACTACATCGACGTCGATCTCGACATCGCTCCCGCAGATCAGCTCGCCGCGCAGGTCGAAGCGCGCCGGGTCGGCCAGGCGAACGCCTTGCGCGCACAGCGCCTGCGCGCGCCGCCGTTGGTAGTGGCGTTCGAGTTGTGCGAGTTGCCACGCATCATTGGCGCCGAACGCCTCGTGCGCGTCGGCGCAGACGATGGCCGTCGCCGGATCGCCTTCGTCGGCAGCGGTCGCGAACACATCGGTGATCAGGTATTCGCGCTGCGCGTTGTCGTTGCGCAGTCCGCGCAGCCAAACGCGCAGGCGTGAAGCGTCCGCCGCGACAATGCCGGTGTTGACCAGCGTGACGGCGCGCTGTGCGGCGTCGCAATCACGTTCCTCGACGATCGCGCGCACGCGGCCATTGCCGTCGCGCTGGATGCGGCCATAGCCGTGCGGGTCTGCCAGGTCCGCGACGAGAACGGCCAGCGTTGCGGCGGGATCGATGAGCGGGCGCAGGGTCGGCGCCTGGATCAGCGGTACGTCGCCAAGCAGCACGAGCACCCGTGCCGGGTCCGGCACCTGCGCCATCGCCAGCTGCACGGCGTGCCCGGTGCCGTGCTGTTCGGCCTGATGCACCCAATCGATGTCGGCCTGATCGGCGAATGCGGCGCGCACCTGCTCGCCGCGATGACCCCAGACGACATGGATCTTTTCCGGATTCAACGCACGCGCCGCCGTCAATACGTGGGCGAGGAGCGAGCGGCCGGCCAGCGGCAGCAGCACCTTGGCCCGCGCCGACTTCATGCGCTTGCCTTCGCCTGCGGCCAGAACGATGACGTGCAGCGGAGGAGTCTTCATACGCTAACGATAGCGCAGACCGAGGCCCGCGTTCGAGCTTTTCGCGGCGCATTTGCCAGCAATTGGCTATGCTGGTGCCGCCGCGGTTTGTCACGCCGCTCCGCGGCCGCAGTTTGGCGTGGCTTCACGGCGATTGCGGCGTGTCGTCAAGCTCGCTACTGCAGGACCAAGCCGGCGCATGCAACCTGAGGGAGGATCATCCATGCCTGTCGTTACAGCCTTGTATGCCGGATTGCTCGGTCTGATGTCCATCGCAGTGGCGTTCCCTGCCGGCAGTCTGCGCGGCAGGCTCGGCGTCGCGTACGGCGATGGCGGCAACAAGGACTTGCTGATGGCGATGCGTCGCCAAGCCAACTTCGTCGAGTACGTGCCGCTGGCGCTGATCCTGATCGCAGTGCTCGAACTCGATGGCGTGTCGAAGACGTCGATCCACGTACTTGGAGCGAGTCTGGTCGTCGCGCGTACCTGCCATGCGCTCGGTCTGCGCCGGGATACGATGCAGGGCCCCGGCCGTCTCGTCGGTGCGGCCGGAACAATCCTGATCACGGCGGTCACATCGATCTGGCTGATCGCGCGGTTCTTCGCGTAACGATCTGTCCCGCGTTTCTGGTTTCTGTCGAAGGCTGCATAAAAAA
>CAVYAZ010000012.1:0-8427 GCA_963766595.1 uncultured Gammaproteobacteria bacterium | reverse complement strand
AACTCCCGTGATTCCTGCTCCGAGCAGAATCCCATCACACGCTCGACGCCCGCGCGGTTGTACCAGCTGCGGTCGAAGATCACGACTTCACCTGCAGCCGGCAGATGTGGCAGGTAGCGTTGCGCGTACATCTGCGATTTCTCGCGCTCACTCGGCGCGGGCAGGGCAACGACGCGAAACACGCGTGGACTTACACGCTCGGTGAGTGCCTTGATCGTGCCGCCTTTGCCGGCGCCGTCACGGCCCTCGAACACGATACAGACCTTGAGACCCTTGAGCTTGACCCATTCCTGGAGCTTGACCAGCTCCACATGCAACTTTCTCATTTCACGCGAATATTCCTTGCCCGACATCTCGCCTTTGCCTGTGCTTGCATCTGCACTGCCAGCCTTGGCCGTCTTGCCGTTGCCCTTGCCTGCGCGCGGGGCCTTCTTCGCTCCACTCTTCTTCGCCATGTTCGTCTCCTTTGGATTTCGAGCTACAGACAGGCCGCTCGCGACAGTTCGCACGATACGCCCGGCAAGCAGGCCGGTCGACTCGCCATCATGCCGGTACGCCTGGGTTCGACGATGCGCCTGGCTGCGGGCTGCCATTGCCGGCCTGCATTGCCTGATAACGTTCTATCACTGCGCGCGCGTTGAACAGCAGCCGGTCCGGACCCAGCTGTTGCGCCAGTCCGGAACTGCGCGCGACCTCGAGCACGCTCGGGTTGAGCGCGGCCAGCCAGACCACGGCGCCGTCTTCGGTTGCGCGCTTCTCGCCTTCGATCAACACCTGCAGCGCCGAGTATTCGATATCGATCACCCGGCTCATGTCCAAAGCCAGGACGCGAGGCTTGTGCTCGGCGACCAATGCCTTGATCTGCTCGCCGACATACTGTGCGTTGACGAAAAACAGTCGCCCCTCCGGCCGCAGGATCAGCAGGCCCTCGAAAGTCTCGTCGTCGGGATGTTCGGGCGACAGCGGACGCAACACGTCGGCGCCTCGTTTGCGGCCAATGATCGACAGGCGCGGCTGCGCTGCCTGGCTCGCCAGGCCGATCAGCGACAGAATGATTGCGACCACGATGCCGTTCAGAGTGCCGAAGATCAGCACGCCGAGAGCGGCTGCAACAGCCCAGCGGAACTCCATCGTCCGCACCTTGCGTATCGAGACGAACTCGGCCGGCTGAATCAGCACGATCGAATAGACGATGACGAGCGCTGCAAGAGTTGCCTGGGGCAGCAGTCCCAGCAGCGGCGCCATGAAAAGCATCGTCGCGAGCGCGACGCCGGCCGTGACCAGCGACGCCTTCTGGCTCCGGCCTCCCGTGTTGCGCACGAGCGCGGTCTGCGACGCGCCGCCGCCGGCCGGCATCGAACCGAGCATCGCCCCTGCAAGATTGCCTGCCCCGGTCGCGATCAGTTCCTTGTTCGGGTCGATCGGCGGCTCGCCCGGGTTCGTGAAGGCGCGACCGACGGCGATCGTTTCGGTGAAGCTCATCAAGGCAATGCCGAGTGCGCCTGGCAGCAGCGACTCGATCAGCTTCGGGTCGGGCAGTGTGAGCGAGGGAAATCCCTGCGGGATCAACCCGACTACGGCGAGCCCCTTGTCCTGCAATCCGAAATACCAAACGGCAGCGATCGCGCCGCCGATGGCGACCAGCGGCGCGGGAATGCGCGGCCAGAGGCGCTTGATACCGATCAGGACAAGCAATGTCGCGACAGCCACAGCGAAGGTCAGCGACGATGTCTCAGGGATGTGACCCGCCACACTGTACAGGTCGCGGAAAAAACCCTGCTTCACGATGTGGATTCCGAGCAGCTTCGGGAACTGGTCGAGTACGATCACGCAGCCGATACCCGCCTTGAATCCGGTCAGTACGGGCGTGGAAATGAAATTGGCGACGAAGCCCAGGCGCAACAGCCGCGCGAGCAGCAGGATCGCGCCGACCAACGCGGTCAGCGTGGCCGTCGCAATGACGAGCTTCGCCGGGTCGCCATCCGGCGCGACGATCGCGAGTTCGGCGCCGGTCAGTATACCGAGCGTGGTCGTGGAACTGACACTCAACACGCGCGAGGAGCCGAGCAACGCGTAGAGGATCATCGGAACGAGGCACGTGTAGAGGCCTACGGCAACCGACAAACCTGCCACGGTCGCGTACGCCATCGCCTTGGGCAGGACAACTGCGGCGGCGGTGAGACCGGAAACGATGTCGAAACGAAGCGTCGACGTTCCGGACTCCCCCGACAGTTTGCTTGTCGATGGCTGATTCATGCGGCGGTTCCCACTCGCTGCGCAGCTCAACCGCGGTCCGATTCCCCGACGCACCGCAGCGTTGCTCACTGCGGGCAGTATGCCTGAGTTGCACCCGCGGGTCTTATGAAATGGCAGTCGGCTCGCCGATCAACAATCGACGATGGCGGAAGTCGAGCCGGGTTCTAGCCTGGGTGGTCGAGCCGGCAACTGACCTGCCGCCTTGGCAAGTCCGGCCGCTATCGCTGTATCCCTAGCGTTGGCCGCCTTCGGTCGCGGGTTCTAAGCCGCTGAGGCGGCTAGTGCCGATCCGCCCGGGCCCAGTCGAAATAAGTATACGAATGCTCGCCGTAGTGCAGTTCCTTGACCCGCAAGTCGAAGGTATAGCGGGTCTTGCCAGTCTTCGCGCCAACCGGCGATATGACGGAAAGATCGGTCGCATCGGAAGCCGGCCTGAGCGTCTTGGGTGTGACGGCGTAGGCTTTCGGTTCCGCTCGATCTCGTCCCCGAAGTGCTTCGAGCAGCGGGCGGCCTTCCGCCTGCGGCAGGGTGAGGCCGAGAATCCGGGCAATCGTCGGGGCAACATCGACATTGCCGCTTGGGAGCGTGTCCGTGAAGTCTTCGCGGAAATCCGGGCCGGTCGCGAGCAGCGTGTTGTGTACGTCAATCGGGCTGAAGCTGCCGTGCATGCCACGGCTGATGTGGTTGTAGACGCCCTGGAATTCGATGCCGGGCATGCCCTGGATCACGGCGTGCTCGTCGAATGTGTAGCCGACGACGATGTCAGGACTGCGGCCTTCGGCGTTTTCGAGGTGCACGATCGACAACGGCAGTGTGCCGGGAATGTCGCCGTAGCGTTCGTCGACGAAGATTGCTCCGTATTCCTCGTGGCTTTGCAGGAAACGTACGGCGGCGCGAACGCGGCCGGGATCGTGTTGCGGCTGATAGAGATAGTCGGTGCCGCCGTTGCTGGCGACGACGAATGCTTCGCGGGGCAGGAATGGATGAAGCAGGTTGTAATCCGGCGTCGTGTACTTGGCGTACCGGTAATCCGGACACGAAGCGGCATTTGCCGGCTTGTCGGCGTGCAGCTGGCTACCGTCTGCGCGGATTCCCGAAAGCACCGGATCGTACATGCAGCCGCCGCCGTCGTAGGCGCGGATACCGGCCATGGTCAACTCGTGCGCCAGGCGTACTTCGCCGGACACCGAATAACCATGCTCGTTGTCGACGTCTCCAATTTTTCCATTTTCCACTTTGCGCAATGGAAACAGATCGAGTGGACCGGACACGCTGCTGTGGCCGTGGTCGGAGACAATGATCAGGTCGGTGGTCTTGTCGATGCCCAACTCGACGAGCTTGCCCTGCAATTTGCCGAGCAGTTCATCCTGCGCGCGCAGCGCGGCGTGATAGTTGGGCGAACCGACACCGTACGCATGTTCCGTCGTGTCCGGATTGCGCAGCCAGACCACGGACAAGTCCGGATGTTTGTGCGGCAGGATGTAGTCGAGAAAGACCGACATCAGATATTGGTTCGCCGCCGCCGCCGGTGCGCCGCTGCGATCGGCGGGATCCGGCGTGAGGTGATCGGCCAGGTAGTGTGTTCCCGGCTGGAATGTCGGGTCGCCGTTGTCCGCCGCCAGTTTCAATGCGCCACCCGGATAGGCGAATGCCGTAGGCCCTGGCAGCGCGATGTGCGCAGCTTGCAATTCGCGCGCGAAGTCGAGCGGAAATGCGGCCTTTTCGTCGATTATCACGTCGCCGTTCTTGTAGTCCTGCAGAAACGCCGGCCCGGACTTGCCGACGGCAGCCGTTTTCAGTCCGGCCTTCTGCGCGGCCTGGAACAGCGTGCCGACCAGGATCAGGTGTTCGTCCTGGTTTGCATCGAGTTGTTTCAGGATGCCGTAGTCCTCGGTAAAGACCGGTTCGTTCAAATCGACTTCGTCGCCGCCCGACGTGCGCGCCGGAGCGCCGGGGCGGTAGACCGTGTTGCCGAAGAAGCCCGACTTGCCGGAGAACGCGCCGGTCGCGAACGCGGCGGCATTCATCATCGTGAAGGTCGGATAGCTCGAATGGTTGTCGGCGAAGAAGGTGCCGCGCCTGGCCAGCGCCGCAAGGTGCGGCGTATCGCTTTCGCTGATCGAGTCGGGGCGCATACCGTCCCAGACGAACACGATGACACTGTGCGCAGGCTTGGCGCCGGCGCGTTCCGGCGCCACCGCATGGGTCGCCATCTGCGTGCTGCAGCCGGCAATGAAGGCAAGAATCGCCGCCGCGACTGCGCCGCGGAAAATCATCCGTTGTGTCGGCATTGTGTTTCAGACCCCGTGTGACTCGCGCAAATGGTCGCCGCGGCGCATTGCAGAAACGTTGCAGTCCGAACGCAGCGGCCTCCGAACTGTAATGAAGATTGCGGATGGATTGAAAGTCGGATGTGAATTCGAAGACGCTGCGTTGTGCATTGCGGCTGGATGCGCCGCGCAAAAACAACCACAATCGAGCCGGTTCAAAGGGGAATTTTGATGGCAATGAATTCTGTCCAGCGCAAGGTGGTGATCGCCGGTTTTCTCGGATGGACCCTTGACGCCTTCGATTTCTTCATCCTCATATTCGCGGCGAAGGCGATCGCCGCCGACTTCGACGTCGGTCGCGAGGATGTGATTTTCGCCGTCACCCTGACCCTGATGGCGCGCCCGCTCGGCGCATTCGTGTTCGGTCTGCTCGCCGACCGCTTCGGCCGGCGGCCAATGTTGATGCTCGACGTCGCCCTGTTCTCTTTCTTCGAGCTGGCCTCCGCCTTTGCGCCGAATCTGACTGCGCTGTTCGTCATCCGCCTGCTGTTCGGTTTCGCGATGGGTGGCGAATGGGGCTTGGGCTCGTCGCTGACCATGGAGATCATCCCGGAGAAGTCGCGCGGTTTCGTTTCCGGCCTGCTGCAGGAAGGCTATGCGTGCGGCAATCTTCTGGCAGCGCTGCTGTTCTGGCTGCTGTTTGATCATATCGGCTGGCGCGGCATGTTCGTCGTCGGCTTTCTGCCGGCGCTGCTCGTGCTCTACATTCGTTCGGCCGTTCCGGAATCGCCGGTGTGGGAGCACACGCAAAAGACCAAGTCCGCGCAGGAGCGCCACCCCCTGCAGGCAATGCGCGGCTACTGGGGGCGCGCTTTGTTCATGATCGTCCTGATGACGCTATTCAACTGTTTCAGTCACGGCACCCAGGATCTGTATCCATTGTTCCTGCAGGTCGAGAAGGGTTACGGCACGGACCTGACCGGCAAGCTGTCGGTCATCGGCCCGCTCGGTGCGATTCTGGGCGGGCTGGTTTTCGGCGCCTTGTCCGAGCGCATCGGACGCAAGCGCGCGATTATCCTGGCGACGTTGTTGTCACTGCCGATCCTCAAGTTGTGGGCCTTCAGCAGCGAGCCGCTGATGCTCGGCCTGGGCGTGTTCTGGCTCCAGGTCATGGTGCAGGGTGCGTGGGGCGTGGTGCCGGTGCATCTCAACGAGTTGTCGCCGGATGCGGTGCGCGCGACGATGCCGGGCCTCACCTATCAGATCGGCAATTTCATTTCCGCCGGCGTGCCGTGGGTGCTGACCACGCTTGCCGAGGCGAACCACAAACAATACGGTCTGACCATGGCGGTCTTCATCGCCGGCATTGCGGTCATGCTCGCAATCGTCACCGCGCTTGGGCCCGAAGCAAAGGGGCAGCGGTTCGGCGCCGCGGCTGCACAGGGAGCATAGACTCCGGTCAAATGCTGTCCCGCGCCGATTGGGCGAATCGTGGCTGGCGTTCTGCCGACCTTTCCGGCACTCTATGCGAATTATTCCTATTCGCATCTGCGATGGAGCAAGGCTCATGCGCCGGAAAATGGCGAGCGTTATCGGGCTCGTGGTGGCAAGTCTCTCAGTCGCCGCGCTGTGGTTTGCGACGTCGGCACCCGCGGCCTCGACCGACAGCAGCGCGGAAATTACCGCGCTCAGGAAAGAACTCGCCGAGCTGAAAAAGTCGGCGTATCACCCGGAGCTTGGCGAGCAGATGCTCGGTATACAAATTCGCCATGCGCGCCTGTGGTATGCCGGGCAGGCGCAGAACTGGATACTGGCGGCCTTCGAGTTGCAGGAAATCAAGGAAGCGTTCGACGCCGTCGTTGAACAGAATCCCGAGCACGCCATTTTCCAGCCGCAGCGCCTCGCCGACATCCTGCCGGCGATGACGAAGGCGCCGGTGATGGCGCTGCGCGATGCAATCGACCACGGCAATAAGGCGGAATTCGAGAAGACCTTCGACACTTTGTCGGCTGCCTGCACCGGTTGTCACAAGGCGGCGGGCAACGATTTCCTCGTCATCGAACGACCGAAGACGCCGTTGTTGGACAACTTGCGCGTCGCGCCGCCGGCAAAAAAATAGCGCTTGTGAACCTAGAGCGGAATGCGTTTGGCGCCGCTGAAGTGCTCGCGCCAGTACGTGTCGTCGAGTCGATCCAGCCGGACGGTGCCACCTTCGTTCGGCGCGTGCACGAAGCGGCCTTCGCCGACATAGATGCCGACATGACTGATGCTGCGTGTGTGATTGCGGAAAAAGACGAGGTCACCTGATTCGAGCCTCTCGTGGTCGACTTCCGGCGCGCCGATCTCGCTGATTTCCTCCGCCGTCCGCGGCAACACGATGCCGGCAACATCGCGGAAGACATAGGCGACCAGCCCACTGCAGTCGAAGCCGCCTTCCGGTGTGTTGCCGCCGTAGTGGTACGGCGTGCCGACGAGGGCGATTGCGCGAAACAGGATGTCGTTTGGTCCGACCTCGCCGTGATGTCGCGTCGGCGCGGTGAATCGGGGCAGTGGCCCCGGCTTGGGATGCGGCGCGCTGCACGCGGCGAGCGCGATCAGACAGCAGGGCAGGACACGGGTCGGCGCCGGCATACGCATCGTCGCGCACGTTCGGTCAAAGCGGTGCGACTGTCAATGACGCAGGCGAGGCAACCTTGTACCATTCGGGCCCGAACCGGAGCAGACCATGCAAGCCGAAAAAGACAAAGTCGTGACGTTTCACTACGTGTTGACCGACGAAGGCGGTGTCGAAATCGACAGCTCGCACGGGCGTGAAGCGCTCGCCATCCTATTCGGCCATGGGGCGATCATTCCGGGTCTGGAGACGGCGATTGCCGGACACGTTGCCGGCGACCGGTTCGATGTCGTCGTGCCGCCGGAACAGGCATATGGGCTGCGCCGCGAAAACTACACGCAGCGCGTGCCGAAAAAATATTTCCGCGACGGCGACCGGCTGGTGCCTGGCATGGCGACCGTGCTGAAGACAGAAGATGGCCATCGCTCGGTGACCGTGACCAAGGTCGGCTCGAGCGTGATCGATGTCGACCTGAACCACCCGATGGCCGGCAAGACGCTGACCTTCGCCATCGAACTCGTCGATGTGCGTGAGGCCAGCGAAGAAGAACGCGCGCACGGACACGTGCACGGGCCCGGCGACCACCATCACTGAGGCAGTGCGCTGCCGGTAGTTGCTGCCGATTCCCGGCAGCGGCGCAGACGCAGGCGCGGTATGTTTTTCCCGGGAAACCGGGGCGCGAAACTACCGCCAAAAAAAAGGCCCGGTTGCCCGGGCCTTTCTGGACTCCCCGTTCATTCTGTTACGCGGCGACACTGCCCACCAGCGTCAGTTTTGGACGCTGATTGAGTGGCGAGGCGGGCTGCTCGACGGACTCGACATCGAGGCCGGTGACCAGGTCATGCATCTCCGCGACGGCTTGTTCGAAGCGGGCGAGGCGGCTGTTGGCGGCGGTGCTGACTGGCGCAGGAATTTTATCGGAGTCAAGCAGTTGCCTGACCAAGTTACGGTGATGGTCGGAGAAGCTCGGATCCTGCACGGCCTCTTCCAGCGCGCAAATCATGGCGGCCAGCCAACCCGAAGTCGGGGAGCGCAGCGCCAGTAACAGCTCGTTGGTTGGGACGGACATTGGATCAACTCCTGAATTCTACCGACCCTCGTCGGCGAGACTGTAAATGCAGAATCGGTGCCAATGATCTTGCCTTTGTGACGCGGTTCACATCCGCTGTTCTTGCTGACGGCAAACATGGCCGTCGCCCGGGGCGGCGGGCTGATTCGCAGAGCCGATTCGTCGCGCCGAACGCCTGCTGCGCACAAATTTGGAATCTGGCCGGCGCACCCGTCTGG
>CAVYAZ010000011.1:0-6348 GCA_963766595.1 uncultured Gammaproteobacteria bacterium | reverse complement strand
TGTGCTGCGTGCTGGCGATCCCTGATGCAAGCTGCGCCACCGCAGCGCACAACGAGACTGCCGTCAAATCAGAATATAGTCGGGCGGTCGATCGAGAAACTCTGGTCCGTGCCGAAACGTTCGCGTCAGCTAAGCGGCCTCGATGCCGGCTTCCTGTATCTGGAGGCCGCGGGTACGCCAATGCATGTCGGCAGCGTCATGCTGATGCAGGTGCCGAAGCGCCGGAGCTATGATTTCTTCAGCTTGCTGCTCGCTCACATGCGTGAGCGAATGCCGGTAGCGGCTCCGCTGCGTCGCGTGCTGCATGATGCGCCGCTCGAACTCGGGCATCCGAGCTGGATCGAAACACCGACGATCGATCTGGATCGCCATATCGAAAGACGCCGGCTCGCCGCGCCCGGCTCGCTCGCGCAGGTGTGGCGGCTCGTCGGCGAACTGCATGCCGAGCCGTTGCCGCGCGATCGGCCGCTCTGGCAGTTCGTCGCGATCGAAGGGCTGGCCTCCGGCGAGGTTGCGCTCTACTCGAAGGTGCATCACGCGCTGCTCGACGGGCAGGGCGGTATCGCGCTGGCAAGGGTGCTGCTCGACATGCATCCGACCAAGCGCGGCCTCGGGCCGGCTGCGGCTGGCCAAGCATCACCGCA
The DNA here is from genome assembly GCA_963766595.1 of uncultured Gammaproteobacteria bacterium. Classification (GTDB taxonomy): domain Bacteria; phylum Pseudomonadota; class Gammaproteobacteria; order Xanthomonadales; family Rhodanobacteraceae; genus Rudaea. The sequence goes on along the minus strand of CAVYAZ010000011.1, from coordinate 5,704 downwards.
GCACAGGCATCGAGCGAAGAAAAGTGTGGGTGCGACCACGCAAGGGTTCGCCACGCTCGTGCGCGAGCTGCCTGCGCTGTTGAAGGTTGCAACGGATGCCGCCCGCGGCGCGGGCAGTTTTCTGGCCAAGTTGCGCGACAGCGTGATGCTGGCGCCGCGCACGCCGTTCAACGCGCAAGTCGGGTCGGGTCGCAGTTTCGCCGTCGCATCATTGCCGCTCGCAGAGGTCAAGCGCGTCGCCCATCATTTCGAAGCAAGCCTCAACGACGTCGTCCTCGCGCTGTGCGCCGCAACGCTGCGCGATTATCTGCAACGACACAAGGCCCTGCCGGAAGAGACTCTGATCGCGGCGATGCCGATTTCCCTACGCGCCACCGGCGACACGTCGGTCAACAACCAGGTGTCGATGGTGCAGTGCGCTTTGCGCACCGACATTGCCGATCCGGTTGAACGCCTGCGCGCGATCAGCGCGGCAACCGGCAGTCTCAAGCGCCAGGTCTCCAGCGTCCGCAATCTGATTCCGACCGATTTTCCGGGGTTCGCCGCGCCAATCTGGGCGCCGAGCCTGAGCTGGCTGTGGGCGCGCGGCCGCGTTGCCGAACGCCTGCCGCCGCTGGCCAACCTGGCGGTATCGAACGTCCCGGGGCCGCCGAGCACGCTGTATATGGCCGGCGCGAAGATCGTGCACTACTACCCGGTATCTATCGTCACCCATGGGCTTGGCCTTAACATCACCGTCAACAGCTATGCCGGCTGGCTCGAGTTCGGTGTGATCGCGGGCAAGGAAATCGCGCCCAGAGTAGCTACCATCGCTAGCGGACTGAATCGTGCGCTGAAAGTGCTGACGAAAAAAATCCAATAATGAAAAAAGCAACAAAGCGGCAGGTCCGCCGGGATTTCGAAGCGCAGATGCGCGCTCCGTCGCCATTTCTTCTGGCGCTCGAAGGGCGCGCCTTCTTCGAATGGGCCGCCTGCATCGCGGCCTGGCCGCTGCTTGCGCGCGCGGCGCGCGGCGATGGCCATCCGGTGCTCGTACTGCCGGGTCTGACTGCCGGCGACGCGAGCACCTGGCCGTTGCGCAAGTTCATCGAGCGCTGCGGCTACACCGCGTATCCGTGGGACCAGGGCCTGAACTGCGGGCCGCGTGGCGGCACGGTGCGCAAGCTGCTTGGACGGCTGCGCGACATCGAGCGCGAGCATGGCCGCAAGGTCAGCCTCGTCGGCTGGTCGCTCGGCGGCGCGATGGCGCGCGTGCTGGCCGTGCGCGAGCCGCAGCGCGTGCGTTCGGTGATCACGCTGGGTTCGCCGCTGAGCGGCAATCCGAAGGCGTCGAATGCGTGGCGCATTTTTGAACTGGTCAGCGGTGTGCGCGCGGACGATCCGCGCCTGCGCGCGCTGATGAGCCGCCAGCCGCAGGTGCCTTCGACGTCGATCCTGAGCAAGAGCGACGGCATCGTGTCGTGGCCGTCGAGCCTGATTCCTGCCGGGGCGCAATCGGAAAACATCGAAGTCAGCGCAAGCCACTTCGGCATGGGCGCCAACCCGATGGTGTTGTGGGCGATCGCCGATCGCCTGGCCCAGGCCGAAGACCACTGGAAACCGTTCGACCGACGGGGCTTGCGCGCCTTCGTCTATGACGATCCGCACCGATCGGCCGGTGCCGATCTGTTCGCGACCTAGCGCAATACTTGCCAATGGCGCGCATCGAGTTGCCGCAGCGCGGCCTGCATCTGGAGTACGAAAGTCACGGCAGCAGCGATCGCCGGGCTGTGATCCTGATCATGGGCCTCGGGCTGCAACTCAATGCCTGGCCGCCGGAATTCATCGCAGCGCTCGTCGATGCCGGCCGACGCGTCATTGTGTTCGACAATCGCGACATCGGCCTGTCGAGTTCCGGTGCGTTGCCGCAATACACTTCGCCGCCGCTCGCGCTCGCCGCGCACCTGCTGCATCAGATGTTCACCCCGCCATATCGGATCGCCGATCTCGCCGCGGACACGCTCGCGCTGGCCGACGCGCTGGGTATCGACCGCTTCGACGTGCTCGGCGTCAGCCTCGGCGGCATGGTCGCGCAGACGCTCGCGTCGCGCGCGCCCGAACGCGTGCGCAGCCTCACTTCGATCATGTCGAGCGCAGGGCCACGCACTGCGCCGTGGCCGACCCCGGCGTTGCTGTGGCGCTTCCTGCAACCGCCACCGCGCGGCGCACTTCTCGACAAGAAGCTCGATCATTTCGTCGCGCTCATGCAGATGCTCGGCAACGTCCACGACGAGGACGAAATCAAGCGCCTGCGCGAACGTCTGGCGCGTTCGCTTCAGCGCGCCTACAACCCCGCCGGCGCCGCGCGCCAGCTGATGGCCGTGCTCGCAGATCCGGATCGCAGCGAAGAGGTTGCGCGCATCCGCTGTCCGACCCTGATCATCCACGGTGCCGACGATCCGCTCGTGCCGCTGCCGGCGGCGCATCACCTGGCGAGACTGCTGCCGCAGGCGCGGCTCGAAGTCATCGAAGGTCTCGGTCACTACCTGCCGCGTGACAAGCTGCCGCGGATTGCCCATTTGATCGTCGATCATCTCGAGGCGGCCTGAGTTGCCTTTTCTCGCGGATCTCAGTGGATCATCGGTATGCGGCGCGGCGGTTGCGCTTGGCTGCCACGCGAAGTCTTGCGACACTCCACATGAGGCGTGGCAAGGCAGGCGAGGTGTTCTGAAATGCTCGAGTTCAAGGACTATCTGGAAATCGTCAATCATGTGACCGTGATCGGCGGCGTCGTATGGGCGGTCATTCAGTGGCCCAAGGCGCGAAAGCAGCGCAGGGAAACCGAGCGGGACCAGTCGTATGCGGCACTCAACGATCACTTCCTCAAGTTTTTGGAACTTCAGCTGCAGGCTCCTGGCTTGGGCACTACCGCGACCGACCGCGAGCGCATCTGGGACCGATTGTCTCCGGACGAGCGCGCCCAACAACGGGTACTTCTGGACTTTCTGTCGTCCATCCTCGAGCGCGCATACTATTTTCTCGATGCCGACGCTGCGCCGACGCGAACGTCTGCGTCACGGCACGACAAGCGCAACGACTGGACGACCTGGCAAAACTGGATCGACGGATACGCAAGGAACCCGAATTTCGTCGCTTTCTGGAATCACCTGGACGAGACAGGCGACGCAAGTTCGTACGGGGGCGAGTTCGTGCGGCATGTTCGCCGTCAGATAGAACTGGTCGAAATCGATGCGCGCGCATTGGCGTAAGATGCGCGAGCGCGACCCTCAGGGCTCGAAGAAATAGCGCGTCAGGTGAAAGAACACCGGCGCGGCGAAGCTGACCGAGTCGAGGCGGTCGAGCATGCCGCCATGGCCTTCGATCATCGAGCCCCAGTCCTTGGCGCCGAGGCTGCGCTTGACCGCCGAGAGCGCAAGTCCGCCGAGAAAACCCGCGATGACGATGACCGCGGCCATGGCGCAGGCCTGCAGCGGCGTGAACGGCGTGATCCACCACAGCGCGGCACCGATCGCGGTGGCGCTCGCCCCGCCGCCGACGAAGCCCTCGACCGTCTTCGACGGGCTGACGCGCGGCGCAATCTTGTGCTTGCCGAGCAGCTTGCCGAAGACGTATTGCAGCACGTCGGAAATCTGCACGACCATCAGCATGTAGATCATCAGCAGCAGGTTCTGGCCCTCGAACCCCGGGATCTTGAGCAGCAGCAGCGCCGGTGCGTAGCTGATGCAATACACGGTGATCATCAGGCCCCATTGCACCTTGGTCACGCGCTCGAGGAATTGCTCGGTATCGCCGGAAAATGCTGTCAGTACCGGCAGCAGCAGGAAGCCGTAGACCGGCAGGAAGATCGCGAACAGGTTGTACCAGTCGTCGCCGATCAGCCAGTACTGCACCGGCAGCAGCACGTAGAAGCAGATCACCAGCGGCAGATGATCACCGGGCCGCGTCGGCGTCAGCGTGATGAATTCGCGCAGCGCGAAGATCGAGGCGATCGCGAACAGCACGATGGTCGCGTTGCGGCCGAGCAGGAAGTTGACCGCGATGATCACGACCATGACCCACCACGCGCGCACGCGCGCGTTGAGGTTGCCGATCGTGTCGCTGCCGCCGCGCCGCACCGCCTGCCGATGCAGCAGCCAACCGATCAGCGACGCTGCGGCGAGCATCATCAGGATGCCGCCGAACAGCCAGAAGAATTTCTGTTGCATGGTCACGAATTCATCACCCGACGGGCGCGCGACCTTGAGCCCCTCTCCCGGTGGGAGAGGGGTTGGGGTGAGGGTCGGGGTTGCTGGGTAGCAAAGAAACAGAGGACCCGTTGCTCCGCGCACAAACGTTGCGTCGACCTCGAACCCTCATCCGGCCCTTCGGGCCACCTTCTCCCACAGGGAGAAGGGTCTGCGCTCCATACGCTCATATCGTTTCTCATTGGTTCATGCCAGGTCCACCACCGCCTGCCGCGCCCGTTCAAGGAACGCGGCCTTGGTCTCGTCAGCGCGCCGTTCCAGCGGCGCGCCGAAGCGCACAAGGCAGGTCAGCGGCACCGGCAGGAGCGTGCCCTTGGGCATGCTCCGATAGAGATTGTCGAGATAGACCGGCACCAGCTCCGCCTCGGGTACCTTTGCCGCAAGGTGGAATAATCCACTTTTGAACTCGCTCGGCAATGCCTGCGCGCGGCGCGTGCCTTCGGGGAAGATGATCAGCGATTCGCCGCGCTGCAACGCCTCGGCCAGCGGCGCCAGCGGGTCGCCTTCGCGCCGGTCCGGATTGCGCTCGATGAAGAGTGCATTGAAGCCGCGCGTCGCCAGGTATGACTTGAAGCCGCCGCCGCTCCAGTAGTCCGCCGCGGCGACCGGCCGCGTCGTCGCGCGCAGGCTCGCCGGCAGCGCGCTCCACAGCGCCAGCGTATCCATGTGGCTCGTGTGATTGGCGAAATAGATGCGCAGTGCGGGCGTCGGCATGCAACCGATCCAGCGCGGTTGCGCGCCGACCAATGCGCGCACGAGACCGGACAGCAGATGAGAGAGCCACATCGTCAGGCGCCCGCCCGCAGCTGTGCGGCAATCGCGCGCGTGCGCGTGATGCACGTCAGCAGCGAGCCCGCGGCGATCAGTGCCGACGCCGTCAGCAGCGTGTAGCGTTCCGCGTGCCAGAACGTTTCCGCCGCCGCGGCAAGGCAGGCTATGGTCAACACGGCCATGCGTTGCTGTTTGGCAAATGGACCGCGGAAATCCTGCGCCAGTCCGATCGATCCGCCGAACACGCGGATGTACGCAGTCAGCGCGGCCAGCAGCGCGCCGAGCCAGCCGAGCGCAGGATGGTCGCAGGCGTAGCCCGTCGCGACAATCAACAACGAATCGGCGATGCGGTCCGGGAATTCGTTGTAGAGCTTGCCGACCGGCGAGGCCTTGCCGCCTTCCATCGCGACCATGCCGTCGAGCAGGTTGCAGATCAGGCGCAGCTGTATGCACAGCGCACAGACCACCAGCCGCACCGGCGTCAGCCAGCCGAGCAGCAGCGCGGCGCCGATCGCAGCGAAAAGCACGCTGGCCGCCGAGATCTGGTTCGGCGTTATCGACGAACGCGCGAGCGCCGCTGCCGTGCGCCGCGCCCAGGCGCTGCCGCGCGCGGCAATCGGTCGTCGGTTCGCTTCGCTTTCTGCTTCGGCCATCGGCAACGTCCCCGTATGCGCAGTGTAACGATCAAA
>CAVYAZ010000010.1:0-7022 GCA_963766595.1 uncultured Gammaproteobacteria bacterium | reverse complement strand
GACGAAATGCAGAGCTTTCACTCGCCCTTCGGGCGAGCGAGTTACTTTTTGGCATTGCCCCAAAAAGTAACCAAAAAGGTCTAGCGCCTGACGCGGTGGTCCGATTCGCATCGTGCGAATCGGACTTCCCTGCGCTTCTCGCCGCGGCGGGGTTGCTCAGACAGTACATCCCTGTACTGCTTCGCAATCGCGGCGATCCATCGCCGCGACCCTGCGGGCATTTTCCCGCCGAGCCTGCGATGCTCGGCACCGCGAACGGCGCCGTTGATCCACGAATCCGTCCGTCCCTGGACTACGTTCTCTACCGCTATCCGACAGTGGTCCTCGCCAATCGGCACAGCAGCGGCTGGCGCAAACTCGATGCGGGTTTCGTTCTACGCAACGCCTTACCACCATCACGTGTGCCGGCAGGCTATGCTACGGCGCTGTCCTTGCTCCCAGCATTGCTGCCCGGACCGTCGGAAACATGCCAGTGAACGGATCAGAAACAGCGATCAGCCGGCGCGCGCTGCTGCAACGAATCGGCCAGTCTGCCGGTGCCGCGATGCTCTATCAGTCGATGTCCGCGCTCGGGTTTGCCGGAGAGTCGACCTACACCGGGCCGATCGACCTTTCCGGCGCACCGCGCGGCGCATCGGTGCTGGTCCTCGGCGCCGGCATGGCCGGACTCGTGGCGGCCTACGAACTGCAGCGCGCCGGCTACAAGGTCACGGTGCTCGAATACAACCAGCGTGCCGGCGGGCGCGCGTGGACGCTACGCGGCGGCGACGAGTACACCGAACTCGGCGGCTTTCGCCAGCGCTGCGAGTTCGATACCGGGCTGTATTTCAATCCCGGTCCGTGGCGGATCCCGTTCCATCATCACGCGATGCTCGACTACGCGCGGCGCCTGAACGTCCCGCTCGAGCCGTTCCCGCAGCTCAACGTCAATGCCTACCTGCATTCGCACGCCGCGTTCGACGGCAAGCCGCAGCGCTTCCGTCACGTGCACGCGGACTTCCAGGGCCACGTCGCCGAACTGCTCGGCAAGGCGGTCCATCGCGGACAGCTCGATGCCGAGGTCAGCGTCGAGGACAAGGAAAAGCTGCTCCTCGCCTTGCGCTCGTACGGCATTCTCGACCAGGACTATCGGTATCTGAAATCGCCGCTGACCAGCAATCGGCGCGGCTTCGACAAGGACCCGGGTGGCGGCATCGACTCGCGTCCGACGCTGTCCGATCCGCTCACGTTGTCGCAGATCGTGCAATCCGGACTATGGCGCATGCTCGGCACGTCATTCCGCTACGAATTCAGCCCGTCGATGCTGCAGCCGGTCGGTGGCATGGATCGCATCGCGATGGCGCTGTATCGCGAGGTCGCGCCTCTCGTGCAGTTCGGCGCGAAAGTCGTGCGCATCGACCAGGACGAGCGCGGCGTAAGCGTCGCCCACGTCGATGCACGTCGCGGCGGAGCGCCACGCACGAGCCGCGCCGACTGGTGCGTCTGCACGATTCCGCTCTCGGTCCTCGGCCAGATCGAGCTGCGCGTCGGCGATGCAATGTCCGCCGCGATCCAGGCGGTGCCGTATGAGGCATCGGTCAAGGTCGGCCTGCAGTTCAAGCGCCGCTTCTGGGAAACCGACGAGCGCATCTACGGCGGCGTCACTTTCACCGACCTGCCGATCCAGACGATCAGCTATCCGGCGGACCGCCCGAACACGACCGGCAAAGGCGTGCTGCTCGGCGCCTACATCTTTGGCACGCGTGCCTACGAGTACACGGCGATGGCGCCGGACGAGCGCGTGCGCAAGGCAGTCGAGTACGGCGCACAGATCCACGCGCAATATCCGGCCGAATTCGAGAACGGCATTTCCGTTGCCTGGCATCGCGTGCCGTTCACGCACGGCTGCTTCGGGAAATGGACCGATGCGCTGCGCGACAAGCACTATGACAACCTGTGCGCGCTCGACGGCCGCATCGTGCTCGCCGGCGAACATGCCTCGCGCTTGCCAGCCTGGCAGGAAGGCGCCGTGCTGTCGTCGCTCGATGCGGTCGGCCGCCTGCACCAGCGCGCGATCGCGACCCATGTGGGAGCAACCTGACATGCCGATCCAAGCGCGCGACCGCGGCCATCCGTCGAACCGCGCCGGATACGCGCTGGTCGCGCGTCTTCTTACGCGCGCATCCGGCCGCGCTGCCGCGCTGCTGCTGATGCTCGCGCTCGCAGCGCCGGCGCGGGCCGGCGACGAAGCGGTGGGTCTTGTATTGCCCGGGCAGATGCCGCTCGGACATTTCGACCAGCACGGCGGCGAAAACCTGTATCGCGCGATCTGCCAGGGTTGCCACATGCCGGACGCGCGCGGCGCGCAGGGCGCCGCCCAGTATCCCGCGCTCGCGGCGAATCCGAAGCTCGCGACTGCCGCGTATCCTGCCGCCATGGTGCTCGCCGGTCGGCGCGCGATGCCGCCACTAGGCGGCAGCCTGTCCGACGAACAGATCGCCGAGGTCGTCAACTACGTACGCAGCCACTTCGACAATCGCTACGCCGACACGATCACACCGGACGAAGTTGCGCGGCTGCGGGCTTCGCTGACGTCGGCAAGCAAATCACCGTAGGCCGGGCTGAGCGAAGCCCAGCGATCGTGACCGCCTCATCAACGCCGGGCTTCGCATTCGCTCAGCCTACGGCGGCAGGCCCAGCTTCTTCACCATCGCAGCGAACCGCGCATCGGTCCGAAGCGGCTTGAGCACCGGGTCCGTCTTGATCAGGCCAATGCCGCCGTCGTGCTGCACGTAGGCGCGCTCGAGCCACTCGAACGCCTTGTCGATCTCCCCGCGCCACGCATAGACCTCGGCAATCTGATAAGCCGAATCGTGCGCGTACTTCGCGATCAGTTCGTCGAGTGCCGCCTGCGATTCCCTGGAATGACCCAGCGTGTGTTCGGCCATCGCGACACCGACCTGGCTCCAGACTACCCCGGCCGTGCGCGCCACGCTGAGCGCCTCCGGCGCATGGCCTTCGAGCAGTTCGAGTACGACGAGATTGGTCTTGGCGAAACTCGATTCCGGATTGATCGCGAGCGCCCGGTCGATCGCCTCGCGGGCTTCCCGGTAGTTGCTGGGGTCGATCGAGTACGCGGCACCGAGGTTATTCCACGCTGCAGAGGACAGCGGGTCGAGTTCGATGGCCTTGCGGTTCGCCGCAATGCTCTCGCTGATCCGGCCGAGATACGTCAACAAGATGCCGTATCGACGCTGGGCGTCGGCATTTCCCGGCTCAAGAGCCAGCGCCTTGTCGAAGTCCGCCTGGGCGCCGCTCCATTCCCAGGTGATGGACGAGCGCAGCCAGGCGCGCACCGCGTAGCCTTCCGCCAGATCCGGCGCAAGTGCGGTCGACTTGTCCGCCGCAGCCAGTGCGCGTTGTCGTCCTGCGGCATTTTCTTCGGGCGTCGCTGCGTAATCCGACGTGTAGATTTCCGCATAGGCGAGCCCGGCGTACGCCGCGGCGTAAGCGGGATCGAGCGCGATGGCCTTGCGATAGGCCTCGACCGCGAAGTGGTAGCCCTCCAGGGAATTGCGGTTGAAGAACTGGTTGCCGAGCAGATACTGGTTGTAGGCCTCGGTATTGACCGTGCGATGCGGGTTCGTCACCTGTTGGGCCGGTAGCAACTTGACCTTGAGTTGCGCGACCACGGCGGCGGCAATCTCGTCCTGCACCTTGAACACATCGGTCAGCTGACGGTCGTATGTTTCCGACCACAGGTGCGAGCTGTCGGCAGTGCGGATCAGCTGGGCGGTGATGCGCAGCGTATCGCCGGACTTGCGCACGCTGCCTTCCAGGACGTTCGCGACGTTGAGCGTCTTCGCGATCTCCGCCACGTCGACTTCCTTGCCCTTGAACGAGAACGAAGACGTCCGGGCGATGACACGCAACTGCGGAATCTGGGCGAGCAGGTTCAACAATTCTTCCGACAATCCATCCGAAAAATATTCCTGATCCTTCGACTGGCTCATGTCGACGAACGGCAGGACTGCGATCGAACTGTCGCTGGCCGCCGGCGACGCGGCTGCAGTCGACGGAGCGGCCGCGCTCTTGATCGCAGGCGTCGTCGCTTCGTCCGACGCGGCGACAGGTTCGGCTTTGCGCGGGCTGAATCGGTCGAACGCAAACAGTCCAATCGCCAGCACGAGGAGGCCGATGATGATGTGGTCGAGACGGCGGCTCGTGACGTGCGTGATCGAGGTCGTTCGATCGACCTGGTTCTCGCGCTTGAGCCCTTCCGGCGTCAACTCGTAGATCCACGAGAACATGATGACGAACGGAAAGCCGATCACGCCGATCCACACGACCACCGATGCGATCCACTCGGGCATGTGCAGCACCGGTGCCACCGTCGAGGTGACCTGAGTGACGACCCAGCCGAGCGCAAGATAGGCAGCGCTCGCTTTGAATACGTTGCGGCGCTTGAGTTCGTCGATCAGTGACAAGCGTTGGCCCCCTTCGGCACGCAGGACTGCGAGCGTACCAAGTCGGAAGGCGTGTGGCCAATCTCGGACGAGCAAGAGTGGAGAGCAAACAACAACCCAACGGCGTCAGCAATCATCGGCGACACCATACGTTCCTTCATGGAAGGATGAACTAAAGACCGCCAGCTGCCTGCGCCACAGCGCGGAACAGTGCGCGCCCCTTGTTCATCGTCTCTTCCCACTCGGTCGCCGGGTCCGAGTCGTAGACGATGCCGCCGCCCGCCTGAACGTGCAGGCGGCCGTCCTGGATGACGGCGGTGCGGATCGCGATCGCGGTGTCGGCATCGCCCCACCAGCCGATGTAGCCGATCGCGCCAGCGTAGATGTTGCGCTTGTGTGGTTCGAGTTCCTGGATGATCTCGAGCGCGCGGATTTTGGGCGCGCCGGAAACGGTTCCGGCCGGGAACGTGGCCTTGAGCACGTCCATGTAGGAAAGCCCCTCGCGCAAGTCGCCCTGCACTTCGCTGACGATGTGCATGACATGCGAGTAGCGTTCGATGACGAAGCTCTCGGTCAGCTTGACGCTGCCGGTCTTGCTGACGCGGCCGACGTCGTTGCGGCCGAGATCGATCAGCATGAGGTGCTCGGCGCGTTCCTTCGGATCGGCGAGCAGTTCGGATTCGTGCTGCAGGTCTTCTTCACGCGTCTTGCCGCGCGGGCGCGTGCCGGCGATCGGCCGGACGACGACCTTGCCGCGCTGCAGGCGGGCGAGAATCTCCGGGGACGAACCGACGATCTGCGTGCCGCCGAGATCGAGAAAATACATGTACGGCGACGGATTCAGCGCGCGCAGCGCACGGTAGACATCGACCGGCCGCGCGCGGAACGGCACGCTCAATCGCTGCGACGGCACGACCTGGAAGATGTCACCGGCGCGAATGTACTCCTTCGCCGTCTCGACCAGCGCTTCGTATTGCTCGCGCGTGAAGCTCGACTTGAAGTCGGTTTCCTCGAGCGCCTTCGGGTCGAGCACTTCGGGATAGCTGGGACCGGAGCGGCGCAGGCGGAACGCAAGTTCGTCGAGACGCCGCTGCGCACGCGCATACGCCTGCGGCTGCGCCGGATCGGCGTGTACGATCAGGTACAGGCGGCCCTTGAGGTTGTCGAACACGGCGACTTCGTCGCTGAGCATCAGCAGCACGTCGGGTATGCCCAGCTGATCGGACCGGTCCCAGTGCGCCAGCTTCGGTTCGATGTAGCCGATGCTCTCGAAGCCGAAATAGCCGACCAGGCCGCCGCTGAAGTCCGGCATCTGCGGCAACTGCGGCACCTTGAAGCCATTGCGGATCACGTCGATCTCGGCCAGCGGATCGGCCAGTTCGCGTTCCTCGACGGCGACGCCGTGTTCCTCGACCGTGAGCCGGTGCCCGCGCAATTTATATACTTTGCGGCTGGGCAGGCCGATGATCGAATGCCGTCCCCAGGTTTCGCCGCCGGCGACCGATTCGAGCAGGTACGTGTATGGACCGTCGGCGAGCTTGAGGTACACCGACAGCGGCGTGTCGAGGTCGGACAGCACCTCACGCACGACCGGAATGCGGTTATAGCCTTGCGCGGCAAGCGCGCCGAATTCGTCCTGGGAAAGCATGCGATGCGTCCTACGGCGACCGGGCAGCGCACGATAGCAAGACGCGCAGCCCTGCGACAGACCGGAACGGCTGCCGTTTTCTTGCGCGCGGCTGATGCGCAAAGTAATGCAGCTCGACCGGGTCTCGTCTTTATTGCCCGGATTGTGGCTGCAGCACGGTATGCGAGGCGTCGTGCTTGTCGGCGTCGGGAACGGGCAGCGCCTGCACGCCGCCGACCGTCACGCGCCCGGTTATCTTCGCGATCAGCGCGTCGCGCTGCGCGTCCATGCGACGGACAAAATCGACGCTGTTCTCGGAGTTGCTGTCGGCACCGCCATAGGTCGTGACAGTGCCCGCACCGGCCACGCCGAAACCGAACACGCTGTTTCCTGCATCCTGGCGATAGCGGGCCAAGGCGCGCGGCAGCGTCGCAGCGTCGCCGTACTTCACATCGAGTTGCTGGAAGATCGCATCGGCTTCCTGGCGCTGCTCCGGCGTCAGCTCCGAATAGGCCGCCTGCAGCGCGGCGTCGGCAAGAGTGTCGTGAACCTCAGCGGCAATGCCGAGCCATGCAGCACCGCGCGCCTTGTCGGTCGGGATGCCGACGCCGTTGAAATACATGATGCCGACGTTGTACTGCGCCACCTTGTCAGCCCAGTAACCTGATAGCTCGAACAGGCGCAGCGCTTCTGCGTAATCCTTCTTTCTCAGATAGAACTGTGCCTTCCATTCGAAATATTTGCCGGGGAAATACCGCGCCGGCGGATCGTTGTTGTTCAGAGGTCCGAAGGCATCGGCCCGGGCACCGGGTGCAGCAGCCGAGCACAGCAATGCCATCGCGCAAAGACGGATCAGTATGCCGGACGTCCGTCGAATTGATTTGCCACTCGGGCCATTCATCGCCGTGCCTCCTGCAACGCAATCCCTCGACCCCCGGCTCCAATTTGGA
>CAVYAZ010000009.1:0-136660 GCA_963766595.1 uncultured Gammaproteobacteria bacterium | reverse complement strand
GAATCGATTGCCGGCCGCGGGCGCGCCATACAAATAGTCGGCGGCGACATCGAGATTCAGCGGCTCGCCCGGCTTGATGACGTTCTGTTTCGAGTCGAGTGCAAGCTTGAGACGTTCCGGCAGGAACTCCTCGACGCGGAATGTGTAACTTTGCGCGGCTTCCTTGGCGGCCGGATCGAGCCGGAACTCGACTTGCCAGCGTCCGGTTGGCGCGTCCTCCGGCACGATGCGCGACCATTCGATGTAGCCCAATTCCTTCGGCTGCAGGGTCACCGTGTCGTAGACGCGGCCGTCCGGCTGCTTGAGCGTTGCCGTCAGCGGCTGCGGCTTGATCGGCTTGCCGTCGTAATTGCGCAGAAGCGCCGAGAGGCGCAAGGTCTCGCCGGGACGATACAGGTCGCGGCCGGACCAGGCGAACACATCGAACCATTCCTGCTTGCGGCCGGCAACCTGAAAATCGGAAAGATCCAGCGCCGGCTGATTGAACGGCAGGATCGAAACATCCTTTCCGCTGCGAGCGACGAGCACATGGTCGGATTTGAGCTCATAGGCGATCAGCGCGTTGCCGTCGCCATCGGTCTTCGCCGTCGCGACGGCATTGCCGCTGCTGTCGAGTATCTGCACGTCGACGCCGGACTGCGCATCGCCGCTCTTGAGCGATGCGGTGTGCAGCCAGAGCTTGTCGCGATACAGGCGCGTGTGCAGGCCGATGTCGCTGACAAAAAAGAAACTCGTCTCGAATTGATCGTGAAACGACCCCGCGCGCTTCATCACCGCAAAATACAGGCCGGGTTCGGATAACTCGCTGATGTTCTGGATCGGCAGGTACGACAGCGTGCGCTGGTTCTGCTTGCCCTCGAGCACGAACCGGTTGGCGTACACGGAGTCGGCAATCGCCGCGAGCGGCTTGCCCTTGCGGCCCCAGTAACCGCGCTCGTCGTCGAGGTCCCAGGCGCTGCGCTTGCCGCTGCGCTGGTAGGCGGCGAAGAAGTTCGACAATTCCTTGTCGCGCACTCGCAGGAATTCGACATCGACTTCCTTGACGTTGACCGCAACGACCGGCAGGCCGCGAGTTCCGCGCGCAGGCAGCACGCTGCCCTGCGAAGCAAAACCGGCAACCGGTTGCAGCGGCCCGGTATAGATTTCCTTGTCGACCTGCTTGCCGAGCGTCTTGCCGTCCGCAGCGGACAGGGCAGGGTCGAGGGTGACGGAATAGTTCTTGTCCGCCTCGACGTACGGGAAACGCAACGTCCTGCCGCTCTCGTCGAGCGCCCAACTGCCCGTGACCGCTTCGCCCTTGGGGCCGTTCACGCGCAGCAGCGTATCGAACGCCTGCGCCCCGGCGAGGTTCTGTGTGAACGTGAGCGCGATCGCGAGCTGCCCTTCGTGCATCTCGGACTTCACGTCTTCGAGCGCGAAGCCGACGGGCTTTTCTGCCGGCGGCCTGGCCGCTGCCTTCGGTGTCGATACCGGTGTGGCTGGCGCAGGAGCTTCGGACTTGCCGCAGGCGGCCAGCGCCAGGAGCAACGACAGCAGGATAGCGCGCAGCATGGCGCTACGCGCTATAGGCGAAGACAGTGACAAACGTGGCATGGAGTTCCCCGGTAATGCGGTTTGCAAAATGATTATAGCCAGCGCGAAGTGGCTTTCCGCTGGCGAAAGCGCGGCGAATTGTGGACGTTTTCGGGTCACACAGCGTGTTGAAAAATTGGCATCATGGATGCTGCAGATAACGCTGTGGCGAACGTCAGTCGAACATGTGCATGAAACGAAGCGTCTTATTTTGTCGGACGATATCCGGACTGCAAGCGGCTGCGAGCCGGCGACGATTCGTTCCCAACGGCAAACGGTGGATGCAGTGCCTGTCACGCGAGCTGGTTCCGGGGCGGGAAGCCGGGCCGAAAACTTGGTGTCTTCGCCCTCGTAGCCAGGTCTTGGCCGACAACGGCCTGTCCAACTCGGCAAGGCAACGCCGGTGGAATGAGGCACAGCCGCCGCGTGCGCGTGATCGGGCCGGGCGCGAGCGGATGCAACAATGTGAAAATGTAGCCGATACCGGTGCGCGCACGGCCCAGAGACCTGCAATTACCGTGATGGCAAGAATCATGCAAATCCTTGCGGTTTCCGATCGAAACCGGGGCGAATGCGGCGAGGCAGCCTCCAATCCGCGATGCGCAATTCCTGACACATCGACCCGGCCACTGTTGACAAGCGGGCTGCTCAGGCGTGCAATTGATATTGCGGGCGCAAATGCCCGCAGAGGGTTGCCACGAGCGGCGCCCACTGGGGCCAAGCCCCTGAGATCTACACCGATCACGCCAGCCTCGAGGTGAGGCCCGACGGCGGCGATAATCCCGGGGAGTGACCAGGACATTCGTGTCGTGCCTTGAGAGGACACCGGAACGGGGCAAGAACGCGGCACAAGGGTCCGAGACTGAGAACCAGGCAGAAACCAGCGCGATACGCGTTGCGGACGGGAGTCCGCCTTCAGGAGCAATGCCGGGCTGACAGGAACAGTGGGAAGCAATGCGCGTGCCGAACGTTGCAACGTCGGGTCGCATTCAACGTTCCTACAATTGAGGAGGATTCTCATGAAACTGGTTCTCAAACTTGGCGTCGCGGCACTTTGCCTTGCCGCTATTCCCACAAGCGTGTCCGCAGACGAACCGACGCTGTTGCCAACTCCAGAGCTCACCGGGTGTGATCTTCTCCCGGGCGAGACCGCGCTTACTCTGGCCCTGATCGGGGCAGTTGGAACTGAAACTTCCGGACTGGATTTCCAGATGTGGGCCACGATCGTGGACCGCGACGGGAACGTCTGCGCAGTCGCGTTCTCCGGCAAGGAGCGCGGTTCGCAATGGCCGGGCAGCCGCGTGATTTCGGCGCAGAAGGCCAATACTGCGAACGCTTTCAGTCTGGACAATCTGGCGCTGTCGACGGCTAATCTTTATTCGGCGGTTTTGCCGGGTCAAAGTCTGTTCGGATTGGCATTCAGCAATCCGGTGGACACCAGCGTTGCGTACAAAGGACCCGCGTCCGCGTACGGAACGAGCCAGGATCCGATGATCGGTAACAGGATCGGGGGCGTGAACACTTTCGGCGGCGGCTTGGCGCTCTACAGCAGAACTGGAAATGTCGTGGGCGCCGTGGGCGTCAGCGGCGACACCTCATGCGCCGATCACATGGTCGCCTGGCGGGTCCGCAATGCCCTGCATCTGGACTATTTGTTCGGCAGAGGCGTTTCCGGCGATGCCGACCGGCCGGACAACATCATCTACGACATCACCGACGGCGTAAGCGCCAGTGGATTCGGCCATCCGTTGTGCATCAACACAGCTCCGGCGCTGAGTCTTCCAGCCGTTCAGACTCTTCCACCGGGTCCGACGCCTCTCTAGCATCTTCGTTCGAGGGCCGGTCTCGCACACGAGACCGCCCTCACGGGACTCGGCGAAAGTAGCAATACCGGAGCGCCTGCCGCGCGTCGAACGCGCAGCTGACGGGCGGGTCATGGACCGATTGGGTTTCTCCTTTTACCGCGCTGCAGCTGGCTATTTGCGCCGAGCTTCCCAGTATCGACTGGCTACCTGCGCGTGCCTTGGCGATGCGATCGGCATCTTGAACTTGATGACAGGCTGCTGCAGCGACGAACGTCCCAGCATTCCATACAGCCGAAAGCGGCGCGAACGCCGCTTTCCGCCTGCCACTCGTGCAGCGTCCTGCTGCACCCGATAGTCAAAGCGACTTTTCGAATTCGCTGATCTGCTTTTTGGCTTCGTCCCTGGCAATGCCATAGCGCTCCTGCAAGCGGCCAGCGAGATATTCGCTGCTTCCGTCTGCGCGCTGCAGATCGTTATCGGTGAGCTTGCCCCATTTCTCCTTGAGCTTGCCCGCGAGCTGCTTCCACTGACCCTTGATTCTGTCCTCGTTCATGACTGCTCCAGATTGACCGAACAAATCCGATGAGACCCTGCGCGATCAATCGCGCGAGGTCAGCGCCGAAGAATCGACGTCCCTTACACCCTTGACCGCCTTCGCAACGGCTACCGATTTCTGGACCTGGGCCTTGCTGTTGACGGTTCCCGACAAAGTCACGAGACCGTTCTTTGTCGTGACACTGATGTCGCCCGATTTGATCCCTTCCGTTGTGGCGAGTTCGGACTTGACCTTGGTCGTGATCCAGGTATCGGTACCCGGTTGCTGCGACGACTTCGCACTCGTGTCCGTGTTGTCGGCGAATGCGGTTGCAACACCGCCACACGCCAGTGCGAGCCCGAATGCCATTGCGAAGAGTTGACGTTTCATGAATAACACCTCGTTGGTGGGTTGGTGGGTTTGGTGGGAGACGCATCTGCACTAAAACAACTTGTGTGCCAGCCGCCGCGAGTGTGGAGATTCAATCGGTTACGGATATCGCGTGGATTCCATGCCGTTCAAATTGCCTCACGCGGCCTCCGCGCGTTTGCAAATTGCACGTGGTGGAGTCTTGCACGTGTGGAGTCGCTCGCTCGTTCAGCGGGAGGCGAGCTTGCGCAAAGGCACTCGCGCCGGCTCGCCTTTCTTGCCGAGCTCTTCGAGCAGCGAACTCAAGTCTTCCGCGTGCTCTTCCTCCGAGGCGAGAATGCCCTCCATCATGTGCCGTGTGGTTGGGTCATCGTTGCCCAGGTACTGGATTATTTCCCGATAGGTATCGATGGCTATGCGTTCTGCGACGAGGTCCTCTTCGATCATCTCGACGAGATTCCTGCCTTCGACGTATTCGGAGTGACTGCGCGAGGCCAGCCCTTCGGGCGACAGGTCCGGCGCGCCGTCGAGTTGCACGATGCGCCTGGCGATCTTGTCCGCGTGGGACTGTTCTTCGACGGCATGCTCGAGGAACTCCGCGGCGATGCTCCTGGCATGAATGCCCGACGCCATGAAGTAGTGGCGCTTGTAGCGCAGCACGCAGACGATCTCGGTGGCGAGCGCCGCGTTGAGCAGTTCGAGCACAGTCTTGCGATCCGCCCGGTAGCCCTCGGTTACCGCGCCTTTTTCGATGTTCTCGCGAGCACGCTTGCGAATGGATTCGATGTCGCTGAGGAATTCCTTGTGAGCCGGCATGGGTCGTTGCCTCTTTGAGTTGCGTTGAAAAGGACCGATTGCGCGCAGGCCGCGCAATGACTGCGGTTGTCCACGGGCAAGGCTTGTGCCATGAACGGTCATCGCAAGCGTTGACGCGGGGTGCGGGTGTTTCCTGCGACTTCGCCACGACGAATGTTTCCGAGCTCAGCGATGCAAATCACCACCGTCGCGGCAGCTCACCGTGCAAAACGCGATGCCTTCGGCAGCGGCCAGCCATGCGATCCATCGGGGCGACGCATGCCGTGCAAGGCGACTACTTTTTTGCGTCGATCGCGTGCCGAAAGCGCACCCCTCGGCCTCGACGCTGCGCTGCTCAGCTGACCGGGCGCGTCGGCAACTCGAAGATGAAAACCGAACCGCCGCCGGGCCGTGGTTCGTACGCGAGGCTGCCGTGCATGGCGTCGACGAGTTGTTTGGCGATCGACAGGCCAAGGCCCGTGGATGATTCGCCGGAGGTCGGCCGCGCACTCAGGCGCACGTAGCGCTGAAACAAACGCTTGCGGTCGCTTTCATCGATGCCGGGGCCACGATCGAGCACGCGCACCCGCGCTGTTCCCGGATTGCCAGCCTCGAGCACCACCCGAACCCGGCTGCCCGGCGGCGCAAACTTGATCGCGTTGCTCAGCAGGTTTTCGATCACGTGCTCGACTGCCAGAGTATCTCCAAAAGCTTCGACTGGGCCGGCCGGTGCGAACTCGACGCGGATCTTCTTCTCGCTGCCGTACTGGTTGTAAATCTGGACGACTGACGCGAGCAGGTCGCGCAGTGCGAACGGCCTGAAGGCATCCAGCGAAACCGTGCTTGCGGCGGCGTTGCGATTCAGGAAGTCTTCGATAAACGCCAGCGTGCGGTCGGTCGAGTCGATCAGGGACGCAAGCAGGTCCTGAAGCCGCTCTTCGCGCAAGGCCGGTTCCTCAGCCAGCATCTGCACACTGAAGCGAATCGAAGCGAGCGGGCTTTTCAGATCGTGGGCGACCATTGCCGTCAATGTGTCGCAGTCGCGCGCCTTGTGCACCAGGCGGTCGCGTGAAAACTTCAGTTCGAGATGGGTGCGCACGCGCTGGAGCAACTCCGCCGCGAGGATCGGCTTGCTGAGAAAATCCACCGCGCCTGCCTCGAAGCAGCGCACCAGGGCTTCCTCGTCGGCGGTGCCGGTGACAAAGATGACCGGAACGGCAGCCAGTTCGGGAATCTCACGGAACTGGCGGCACAATGCGACGCCGTCCATGCCGGGCATATTCAAATCGAAGATCGCGAGATCCGGCCTGCGGAGCGCGCTGCGCTCGAGTGCCTCTTCGCCGCTGAGCGCCGGCAATACGTCGTAACCACGTTCGATCAGCAGCGTGCTGATCAGTTGCACGTTTATGGATTCGTCGTCGACAACCATCACCAAAGGTGCGCGTCGCTCTTTGCCGGATGGAACCGGTGTGTTTCGGTTGGCCATGCTGGATGTCTGTTCCCTATTATCGTCAATACTCTGCGACAACTATTGTGGAGTTCGTAGCCCTTGTGGGGAAAGCCGATCAAGCAAGGTTGCAAGCACACGAGGCGCTGCGCGTCGTTGCATGGCGGGCAACCTGGTGGCGCGCCCGCTCACACAAGAGCAGGGATGATATGGGCTGGCGGCCGAAAGTGCCCAAGTTCGGCGCTGTCGGGTCCAATTCGTTCTATTCGTTACGCCGCCAATCCCACTTTCAGGTTGCGCATTTCATCGTGGCAAAGACGAACCTTCGGCAGATGGAGTGCAATGATCCGCCGCAACTCCGGATCATCGGCGTCGTCGGCTGCCTGCTCGAACGCGATCAGCAGGCGGTCCTCGGCCGCTTCGAGCTGGGCCACGTATGCAGCTCCCTCATGAGCCGACACCTTCGCGCGTACCTCGGCATAGAGTTTGTGGAAACTTCCGACGAAAGTTCCCCCCGTGGACGGCTTCAGGCCGCGCGCGCGCACGTGTTCTGAGAGTGCGCTTATCATCTTGGCCTTGACATCGATGAGGGCGCGAAACACGGACTTCAGATGCGGATTCGTAACGCGAGCGACGGCGTCGGTATAGAACGTCTGGCCATCCCGCGTGATTTCGATCAGCTCGTTCAGGGCGACGGCTGGATTCGTCATGGCAGTTCTCCTTTGTGTCGAGGGCAAGCCTGCCAGCGGTTGCCAATTGGGTACTCTCGAGTTTCGTATTGGGTACTCTCAAGTTTCATACCACGCCGACAAGCGTCGATAAAATGCAGCTATAACAATAGGATAGGATGGTGCTACCGCGCTGGCGGAGTCGCACAATGCACGAGGGGGTGGTATGTGGCGGGCGCGCTGCACTGCCCGCCGAGCGAGCCGAGCGGTTTCAAGTGCATTCACAAAATCAGTGTCACCAGCAGTTAGAGTGCGGAACAGAAATTCGATGGAGGTCGTGGGCCAATGCAAAATGTATCGAGCGAGCGCGGAAGCATTTTGCTGGTCGATGACGACAAGTCCATCTTGCGCAGCTTTCGGTATTGTCTCGAAGATGCAGGCTATGCGGTCACGACCGCGCAGACCGGCGAGCAGGCGCGAGTGCGAGCCAACGCGGCGGTCTTCGACTCCTGTTTCCTCGACCTGAATCTTGGCGAGGAGTCCGGTCTGGACCTGCTGCCGCAGCTGCGCGAAATCGCGCCGTGGATGCGCGTGGTGATGGCTACCGCACAGTCTGACGTCGGCAGCGCGGTCAAGGCAATACAGGCTGGCGCAGTGGACTATCTGGTCAAGCCGTGCTCACCGGAACAGTTGCGACTGTCAGCCGAAAAGCAGGTCCACACGCGTCATCTGGAATTGCGCCTCGAACAATTGGAAGCCGACGTCGGCCTGACTGTACGGGCCGAGATGAAGAGCGGCAACCCGGCGATGAGCGCGGTCGTGCAGATGGCGCGGCAAGTTGCCGGGACCGATGCCAACGTACTCGTTCTCGGCGAATCGGGCACCGGCAAGGGCATGCTAGCGCGCGCGATTCATCAATGGAGCGCGCGGTCGAAAGCCGGATTCGTCACGATCAGCTGTCCGTCACTTTCGCCGGAACTGCTCGAAAGCGAATTGTTCGGCCACCAGAAGGGCGCCTTCACCGGAGCGACCGAGAGCACCGAGGGTCGTGTCAGCCAGGCCAACGGCGGCACGATGTTTCTCGACGAAATCGGCGATTTCCCGCTGGCGCTGCAACCGAAGCTGTTGCGTTTCATCCAGGACAAGGAATACGAGCGTGTCGGCGACCCGAAGTCGCGCACGGCGGATGTGCGCATCATCGCGGCGATGAACCGCAACCTCGAAGAAATGGTCAAGCAGAAGACGTTTCGCGAGGATCTTTACTACCGGCTCAACGTGATCAGTCTCGTGCTGCCACCGTTGCGCGAGCGCGCCGAAGACATCGGGGCGCTGGCTGAAACGTTCCTGGCGCGCTACGTGAAAGCCTATCGGCGCCCGGTCTCGCGCTTCAGTGACGATGCGATGAAACTGCTCAAGGGCTACGCCTGGCCTGGCAATGTGCGCGAGTTGCAGAATGTCGTCGAGCGGGCATCGATCATCTGCGACGGCCCGGAAGTGCAGGTCAACCATCTGGGTATCGGCGACACGAATGCCGAGCGCGCAACGCGCCCGCGTGCGGGCGACCACCTGAGCATTGCCGATCTGGAACGCGAGCACATCACCGCCGTGATCGCCAACGCGGACTCGCTCGACGAAGCCGCGCGCCTTCTGGGCATCGATGTTTCGACTCTGTATCGCAAGCGCAAGCAGTACGGCATCTAGTCCGGGGTTCCAGTACCCCCGGGTATCGAGCAGGCTTTATTTGCTGGCCAGCTGCGTGGCCAAATCCTCGTGCTTCTTGACCGCGGTCAATGTGTCCGCGGCAAATCGCGCGATATCGGCGTCGTTTGAATTGCCGGCAGTCTTCTCGAGCAGGCTGTCGAGCGCCGCCTGGTCGACGGCTATCGCGTCGAGATAAGCGCGCCCGGCTGCCTCGGGCGAATCCGCATTGTGCAGCCTGAGCATGGCCGCGCGGTGCGTTGCGTCGGCATGAGGCGCAATGGCGTACTTCTTGTCGCTGCAAAGTGTGAGCAACGACTGATAGTTTGCGCCATGGTCCGAGGCGATCGTCCGGGCGAAGTCACTCACTTGCGGTGACAGCGCCTGCGACGCGGCGACACGGCTGAGTTCGATCTCCGCCGTGTCGCCCGCCGCCATCGTGTCGAGGAAGGCCTTGTCCGCTTCGCTGATTTCGGCCCAGGCTGTCCGCGCTTCCAAGCCAAGGCAGGAGGCGAGAACCATCGTCATCAGCAGGACTTTGGAGCTCATCTGAGTTACTCCGAGCCGGACTTTCTCCGAACCGGTTCGCAGCCGTCCAGAGCCGGCCTAGAATCTTCGCAGGCCGCCCGCGACGAGCGAGGCGACGAAAAGTACCAGGAAGATGACGAACAGGATCTTGGCGACGCCGGCTGCCGCTCCGGCGATTCCGCCGAAACCCAGAGCAGCCGCGATCAGTGCGACAACCAGAAAAACCAGTGCGTAATGCAGCATGACGTGTCTCCGTTGCGTTTGGGGCGGTGACTCGGCGTTTGTTGCGCCTGAGCAAGGGATATCAATAGGCGTGCCATCGCTCAGCGACCGGCAAGTAGAGGATTGGTATGGGAAATATTCTGGGGGCGCGCGCTCCATCCGGCGGCAAACTGCACGACGCGCATCGACCGGTGGGCATCGTGCACGACAGCGTCCAGCGTGGAATGGAGCATGGAAGTGGCCTGGGCAAAAGTTGCCGCACGAATCGCTGCGGCTAGCGACGATCGAACTGGAATTGGTTGCGGCGGATTGGAAGACGCTATCGGCAGCGGCGGCAGTCGTGGCGTGGTTGTCTCGCCGATGGCACGCACTGGGACCGTTCAGTGCGGGTCGACGTCGTGGTATCCGGTTTGCCGCTCGCGACGCGAGAGAGAGCGCTGGTGGCGCTCTCGCACTTCGTGCTCGAGTCTGATCGCGCGCAACGCTTCGAAGTCATCTTCGTTGAGGTCGCGCCAGCCCTGCAGAGCCTGATGCCGAATCTCGTTCCAGGATTGTTCGCCGTGATACCTGCTCATGAATACTCTCCTCCGGATAGCGCGCCTATGCCGCCAGGCGCGTTCGCAGCCGGGACATCGCCTGTTGGCAGATCGAAAGCTCCGAGTAATACGATTTCAGGAGTTGCCTCAGCGCAGGTACCCGTGTTCCCTCGAACGCGCGCTCGATCAGGCGGATCAACCGGTCTTCGGCAAATGTCAAGGCGTGCGCGACCGACGCTGGCGCGTCGCTGCGAAAATGCTGGCGGACATCCTCGTAAAGTCTTTGCACCCGCGAGTGCGGTCGCACTGGCGCGGCTGTCCGAAGAGACCGGCGGCGTCCAGGCCGACAGATTCTCGATGAGCCGTCTTTTGACGTCGGCCACGTAAGCGAATGCGTCCCGAACTTCGCCTTCACCGGTACGTGAACCCAACTCGACAAAAAGATCGCGGCCGGTCTGCGCGACACGGACGATGTCCTGCAGAGATTTTTCGGTGTCGATCATCGGGTCCTCCCGTGCCCTCAGGCACTCGGAAAGAAATGAGCTGTCCAAAGATTCGTGGTTCTGCTGTCGCCTCGAGCGCCCTGACTACGGCAGGTAGTTCGGTCCTGGCTTGCGCGAGGCAAGGCGGGTGATCGGGAAGCGGCGCACGACTGGCAGTTCTGCCCCAGCGGTGACCGCGGGCGAATGGAAAGTCGCCAACCATTGGCGCAGGCGATTGCGCCGGCTGAGTTGAGCCGCCAAAGCCGCGGCTTCTTCCGCTCGAATCGTTTCTGCCATTTCCCAGAGTGTCGACATGCTCGAGCCTGTGTTGGTTGGGGGACGTCGGCAAAGCCATGGCAACGAACATGCCACCAGACACATGGCGGAAATACTCATCACCTGCGTGAAGGAGTCGTGCAATTTGCGGTCCCGATATTCCGCCGCCTTGCAAATGTCATTTCGCGCAATGCAACTTACGCGAACAAGGGTCGGGGGAACTTCGACTTGGAACCGACTCAAACTGCGCGGCGGATCGTCGACCGAGAATCCGGAACTGTGGCCCGCGCGACCCGCGTTCTGGTCGCCGTGAACAATTTGCTACGGCAATCGCTCAGAACGCCGTGCTGACGCTCAGCACCAATCGATTGCTGTGGCTATCGAACAGCAGGTGCTTGAGGCCCGGATCGCCGATGTATTGGGTGAGGCCGAACACGAATCGTCCGAACCGGTGTGAAACACCGGCGTGCGCGTACCAATAGTTGAAGCGGCTGATGACGACGCGCCCGTAGGCGAGTTCGGCGCTGGTGGTCAGCGAGAATGGTTGCTCCACCCACGCCTCGGTAGTGCGCGTGATGACGTGGGAGCCGAGTCCTTCCGGACTCCACGAATACGATGCCCCGAAGCGATTGAAGAACTCTACGGAAGCCGTCGCTTCGGTCCAGTCGCGCGTGTCGGGACCGGGAAACTCGTAGCGCGAGACCAGCAGGCGCGCGCGGCAATATGGACCGCAGCCGAAGTCCGCGCCAGCATAGAAATCGAGCTGGACGTTATCGGGAACGTCCTGGTAATACACCCACTGCCGGTCGATCCTGACAGCCGAACCGCCTACGATGAAGTTGTCGGCGAAGCGTCCTTCGACCCCGCCTTGCAGCGCCGGGCCGGAATCCAGAAGGGAAATGCCGCGATAGATGTAATCGGTGCCGATGCTGGCATAGCCGGTCCAGTCCATTGCCGCAACGGGCACGGTCCAGATTACGGCAAGCGCCGCCACGACCGATACAGTCTTCGCCATCCAGGCGTTCCGAGTAGCGCACGCGCAGTGCGGCGAGGAAGCCTAACCTCGGGGCTGATTTAGCGCAATGTCGCAGCGTCCGCCAGTACGGCTTGGGCAGACAGGTGTTCATGCGCCGTCAACAAGGTTCGTACCTGTTGCGGATCAAGCCGCCGAAACGCACGGGCGAGCGCGACGACGCCGCTGACGTGCGCGGCGGCGAGCGAACTGCCGCTCGCGTAGTCGTAGAGGCCGCCGGGAAATGTCGTGAGCACATCGGTGCCCGGGGCGCGAATGCGCGCCGAGCCCATACCCGGCCCGCCGTCGCTCAGTCCGACAACGATGACCGAAGGCACGGAAGCCGGGAATGCGTGTGCGGTGTCGCCGGCCGGAGGCGCGGCAACGACGACGCAGATCGCGCGCGTCTCGGCGGTTGCGAGCAATCGCGCGAGCAGCGCATCCTCGGGACCGGCGAGACTGAGGTTGATTACGTCGACTGTGCTGGTGATGGCGAAGTCGAGCGCTTGTGCAAGGCTGTAGCTGTCGCAGCTGGCGGGCGAGTTCGCATTGCCATCACCCCAGCAGGCGTGCAGGTCGAGCAGCTCCGCGTCGGGTGCCACGCCGACGATTCCGGCGCCGTTGTCGCCGCGCGCGGCAATCACGCCAGCGACTTCCGTCCCGTGGGGCGCCGCAATGGTGTTGCTGGCGAAGTCACGGCGGGTTTGCACCGCGCCGCTGAGGTCGGGATGGGTCGCGTCGACGCCCGAATCGATGACTGCAATACGCACGCCGCGTCCGCGCGACAACGCATGCGCGCCGTCGATATCGAGGTCATCGAGCGAGTGCTGCAGTGAGCGATATGACTTGCCGGTCGCGGTGAGCGTGTGGAATTGGCTCATCGGCTCGACACTGTCGACGCGCGGGTCCTGCGCAAGGCGCGCGGCCAGCGCGACGACGTCGACGCCGGCCGCGACCGAATAGACCTCACAGTGAACGCTGAGCGAACGCATCGGCCAGCCGTTGACGCGCACAAGCCCATATTCCCTTGCCAGGGCGTCGAGTACCGGCTCGACACTCGCGCCCGGTCCGTAGTCGTGCGGCCGGTGGTAGCGTTCGATCGCGTCGCCGTGCAGTTGATCGACGGCATCGTAGTGTAGCGTGACCAGGATGCGCTGGCCCTCGGCTTCCGCGGCGTGCGCGCTGCCCGCCGTGACGCACACAGCAGCGGTCAGGCTGCACAACAGCAGCAGGCTTCGCAGGCTACGCATCATGATTGCGGCTCAGCGTGGAACCTGTGCGACAAAACGCAGGCGTGGATCGGCGCTCAGGCGCGCAATAATTTGTTGCGCGCGGGCGTGCGGCACGGCGAGCGTCGCCACGCCGTGTTCGGATGGCCCGCTGAGCACACGCACCTGCGCATCTCCGGCCAGTTGCATCAACGCGGCCGCATCGACTCCGGCAGCGACATCGACGCGGACAAGGTCGGCATCGGCCGCTACCGGCTCGACCGCCGCTGTCGCCGTCAGCGTCTGATATGGGCCGACTCGCGTGCCGGCATAAAACGTCACGGCGCCCAGAGTGACTATCGCCGAGGCTGCGATCGCGAGCCAGCGTGTCGTCATCGGCATGTAGGCGATCGGGCGGCTCGGACCCATCTGCGCGCGCAGGCGCTGCAGGTTCGAACCCATGTCCGAGGCCAGCGTCGGTTCGTCGACCAGCGCTTCGCGCAGCGCATGCAACTCACGGCGTTGACGATTCGCTTCGAGATCAGTCGCGAGCAGCGCGCGCACGCGTTCGCGATCAATGTCGTTCAACGTGCCGTTCTCGTGCCAGGGCAACAGTTCGCGCACTGCATCGCGGGTATCAAGAGTATTCATGGCATCAGTCCCCCAGCAGATGGCCCAGCAACGGGCGCAGTTTGGCGCGGGCGTGGAACATGCGCGATTTCACCGTGCCCACCGGGCAACCCAGGATCTGCGCGATTTCCTCGTACGAGCGATTAAAGTGGAATGTCAGGTCGACTACCGCGCGATGGTCCGGCGGAAGGCAGGCGATGGCCTGGCGAATCTCCGCGTGCATTGCATCGCGGTCGACGGTTTCGGGCATTTGCAGTTCGATTTCCGGCACGTCGTCGATAGGTTCGGCGTTGTGGCGACCGTCACGCGCCAGTGCCTTGAGCGATTTGCGGTAGGCGATGCCGAATATCCAGGTCGACACCTGCGCGGCCGCGCGATATTCGCTGGCTCGGCGCCACACGACCATCATCGTTTCGTTGATGACGTCTCCGACCAGGTGGATGCGGCCGGTCACGCGCAGGCTGAAGCGGAACAGGCGTTCGTAGTAGCGGCGATAGAGCCGTTCGAATGCCTCACGATCGCCGCGCACTACGGCGGCGAGGCAGGCTGCATCGTCTGCAGCCTCGGCGCTGTCGGGCGCGTTATTCGGGCGAAACCGGTCGTTCGGTGACTGCATGGAGACTTCAGCTCGCAGGGTCGCCCGTGTCCGGGCAACAGTTAACCTGCAGTTTGAGTTCCTCGAGGAGGCGAATGGGTTCAATGATAGTCCGCCTTCCGCGGCGATTCGTGCCGGAGAAGTGGTGCCCGGTCCTGGCCGAGTGCCACTAAAGAGTGGAGGAGTAGCGTGCATACTATTGGTTTATCTACATAAATTGGTAAGAAAGCCGCGGGGCGCGAACTGCGCCCACGCGGCCTGCCATTCACCCATCAGTGCTGCGGACGGGTACAGGCAACATCGTATTGCGACACGCTGTTCGGGTTTTTCGAGTTCTGCGGCTGCGTGCCCGCATACTTCGTCCCGGCAGTACCGTCCGGATTGAACGCCGATCCCGGCGCCGAGATCGAGTGGCCGGGCTGGTTCGGCGTATCTTCACAGCTGGCATTCGGCTGCCCGGTCGAACGCGCGGTCTGCGTGGACTGGGCCGTTGCCGTGGTCGGCTTCGTGGCGGCTGTGGCCTGTATTGTCGTGCCGGCGTGCGTCGTCATGCCACTCGATTGCATCGCGCCTCCGGCCTTCATCGTGCCTGCCGAATGCATCGTGTCCGCTCGCATCGTGCCGGCGGTGTTATGTTCGCGCGCTCCACCCGCCGCGAACGCGGCGATGGAAACAAGCGATAGCGTGCACGTCGCCACCAGTGTCGTGATGGATTTAAGCTTCTGAGTACTCATAGCGATCTCCTTGCAGATATGCATGTGCATATTTGCTACTGTTCTGATCGTCAACACGATGCCGTACCGGTTTCTCGGCATCGCTGGCGTCAGCAATGATCGACTCCTAGAGTCCTGTCTGGGACCCTTCTGGAGTCCCGAGTCCGCACAGTGCACAGACTCGGCTTGCACGAATCGAACGCTCAACTCACCGATTCGCCTTTCGGCGCATCCTTGCTTTAGTAATTGCCCGGAAACGGTTCAGACGTTCACTTGGCGGCATATCCCATACACCAGCCGTTCACGTTGACGGCGTTGCCGGGATACAACCGGCAGGGTGCGTATTGGCCACCCGAGCCGGTCTGGAAGAACTTGCAGTTCGCACAGCGTTGTTCGGGCGCGTGCTTAGGGAACTTGTGGGCGTCGACCGAGCCGGTGTCTTCGGTGTATCCGAGCGACGCAGCGGCCGGATTCGCATCGGTGAGATGCGGCAGCTCTTCTGCGGCAGACAGCAATCCAAGCCGCGATGTTCCCGCACAGACGATGGTCCCCGCGATCAGCCGCAGCATGCCGCGCCGGGTGGGTTGTGTCTTGTATACATTTACCATAACGACCTCGCTGTACTGTGCTGCCGCTAAATGGCAGTCCAGAGGAAAAGGAACAATGTGTTGTTGTCGTGCGCGCTTCGGCCGAATCCGTCGTAGTTGCTCGACGCACCGTTGAACTTGTCGTAGATCGTGTATTGCACGCCGATGCGCAGGTTGGCCCACGGCGAGTGCCACGAATCGGCCGCGCCGTAAGGGGTCCAGTCGGCCTGGATGATCGTGCCCGAGCTGTTCGGCTTACCGGTTCGGCTGCCGCTCGCCGGCTCCGGCGCGTACAGGCCGGTATCGGTGCTGCCGTCGATCGAGAAGCGGCTTAGCGTGACGCCGTAATGCGTGTCGTAGTAGTACGACGCGTTGATCGAAGTCGAATCCAGATGATCGGTCGTATTCGCTGCTGCGCCCGTGGCAAACGACGCATTGCGATCCTGGTGCTCGTGCGTGTAGGCGCCGTTCAACGTGAACACGTGCGGGCCCATGTCGACCAGCTGCAGCGTGCCGTCGATGCCGACGTCGTTGTATTTGTCGGATGGCCCCGGCGCGCGATCGGGACGCACGTTTGCATTCAGGCCGAACGCGCCGAGCGACCACGAGTAGCCTTTCGCATCATGCGAGTAGGCGATGCGCCAGTACGGTGCGATGCCAGAGATTTTGCCGGCGCTGTCCTCGACGTTGAGGAAGTTGAGCGCTGCGTGCGACAGCGAGCCGTAGCCGCCCAGTTCGCCGTACCAGGCATTGTTGTAGAACGCGTAGCCACTGACTCCGATGACCTGGTGTTCGAGCCCGCCTTCGATCAGTGGTGCGGCTGCCATTTCTGGCACGAGTTCGGATGCCATGTACGGGAAGCGCCAAGCCGGTACCGTGTTCCACACGTCCGAAACGGTCGGATTGTTGTTGACGGAGACGCCGAGTATTGCCGGCTTGTCGCCGATCTTCAGGGGCGTGGCGTAACGCACGTCGACGTTGTCGAGCGTCACTAGCCGGTCGATGTCCGAATAGGTGACCTGCGCGAACGAACCGATATGGTCGGAGAGACGCCCGGCCAGGAACAGCGACGCCTCCTGCACCGAGAAGTTGTCATTGCGTCCATCGTGTGGTCCGGCGTTGTCGGGCTGATCGGCCTTGGTGTGCGTGTACGAGGCAACGAGCATCGCCGCGAGCGGAACGCTGTTCGAGTCCGGCGCCGCAAGCGTGTAGCCACCGAGCTTGAACGAGCGGCCGAATGCCGTGAGTTGCGGGCCGAAAGCACCGACGTGGCAGGTGCTGCACGGTTGTCCGGTCTGCTGGGCGAAGCTCGGCAGCGCATACGTGCGCGGTGCAACCATCATTGCGGCGAGGACCACTGGCAGTAGGCGCGCCGCTCGCAGCAAAAGTAAGAATGTAACATTTGTTCCATCGGTGCCTGACTGCACGACTTCCTCCGTTCGCGTTCTTCAGGCGAAACAGCGCCCGGACGGCGTTGTTTGCGCCGCTGTCTTTAGGCCCCTGATATCTGCGCATGGCCCGGTCGAGCAGATGCGCTGCGTGGAATAGGTCCTCAGTCGACACCAATCGGTTCAAGACGTTTTCCGCTCGCGTTCATGTGCGGGAAGGCAGGCGCGGCGGCATACAGCGAAGAGACGACATAGCCATCGTTGATCAGGATCAAGCGGATCCGGAGTAAGATCAGCGACTATTCAAGAGTAAAAGTTCGCGCCACAGAGTCGGGTCCTGCCCGGATCCGACGGAGTACAAAAGGCAATGCCGTTTCGCCGACGCCACCGCTGCTGGATTGCGCTGATCGCGCTGATCGGGTTGCTCTTCCAGCAACTCGCGATGGCGGCCTATGTGTGCCCTGCCGACGGCGGAAACATCGCGAGTGACATTGCGGCGCAGATGCCGCCGTGCCATTCGCCGGACACTTTGGACAAGTCGCGCTGCCACCAGCATTGCCACCCGCTCGCGCAGACGTCCGACCACGCTTCGGCGCCGACCGTGCCGGCGGCGTTGCTGCCGGCAGCGAGCTGGCTGCGTGCGCCAGCCGTCGTCGCCGGGAGCCAAGAAATCTGCGCCGACAACATCGACGCCCGCAGCACCGCGCCTCCGCTGACGATCCAGCACTGCACTTTCCAGATTTGAGTTCCGACCGCAACGCTCGTGGCGCCGCGCCGTGCGCGGCACGTCACAATTTGCCGTCGGAGCTGTCATGCAAAGTACACACCTGGATTGTTATACAAATGCCACGCGCAGGTTCAATGCTGCCTTTGTCGCGGCCGCGCTGATCCTGGCCCCCTCGGCGTCGGCGGATACCGGAGCACCGCTGGCGCTGTTCGAAGCCGTGCGCCTGGCCGACGCGCAGTCGCCGGCGATTGCCGCGCGCCGCGCCGCCGTGGAATCGGCGGCCGACGCCGTCACCCCCGCCGGCGCGTTGCCCGATCCGCAACTCATTGCCGGCGTCGATAACCTGCCGGTGAGTGGCGACGACGCCTTCAGCCTCACGCGCGATTTCATGACGATGCGCAAGATCGGGGTGATGCAGGAAGTAACAGGCGGCGAAAAACGCCGCTTGCGAACGGAGCACGCGCAAGCTGCCGCGGCGCGCGAGGCGGCGTTGTTGACGAGCGAACAACTGTCCGTGCGCGAGTCGGTGGCGCGCGCGTGGATAGCCTGTGCTACGGCCGAGCAGAAAGTCAGTTTGCTGCACGAACTGGAGCCGCGTGCGCGGGCCGAAGTTGCTGCTGCGGGCGCGGCTCTGAGCGCGGGACGCGGCTCCGCGGCCGATGGCATCGCGGCGAAGACTGCGCAGGCGATGCTTGCCGACCGGATCAGCCAGTCCGAGCGGGAAGCCGAAGACGCTCGCACCGAGTTTGCACGCTGGTTGCCGGAGGCGGGCGAGCGCCCGCTCGGCGAGGCTCCCGACTGGTCGGTGCTGGAAGTGGATCCGGACTCGCTCGTGGCCAACGCCACGCATCACCGCCAATTGCTCGCCTACGATGCGGCCGAGCAGATGGCCAACAGCGAAGTCGCACTGGCGCGCGCCGAGAAGCGTCCGGATTGGTCGGTAGAGTTCGACTACGCCCAGCGCGGGCCGCACTACTCGAACATGATCTCACTCGAGTTCCGGGTCGGCCTGCCGCTGTTCGCAGGCTCGCGCCAAGACCCGACCATAGCCTCGAAGCAGGCGGCCGTCGCGCAGATCGAGGCGGAGCGCGAAGATGCGCGCCGGATGCACACGGCCGAACTGCGCAAGACCGTCGCTGCCTGGCGCAGTGCGCGCGAACGGGTAGCGCGCTACGAAAGTGAACTGGTGCCGTTGGCCGATGCTCGAGCCCAGGCCACCCTCGCCGCGTTCCGCGGCGGACGCAGCGACTTGCAGGCCTCGCTCGCTGCCTTCGACCAGGCCGTCGAAACCCGCATTGCGATGGCTGAATTGCGCGGGTCGCTGGGACAGGCGTGGGCGGCGCTGCACTTCGCGTTTCCGCAGGAGCGCCAGCCATGAAATCCATTCGATTGATGGTCGCCGTATTCCTTGGCCTCGTGGTCGGCATCGTCGCAACGTGGATCGTCCTGCATCGCGGCGTGAATCCGACAGGTTCAGCGCCTCCGGCTTCGACGACGGTGCCAGCCGACATGCAGGTCCTGTATTGGTATGACCCGATGTCGCCGGACAAGCACTTCGACAAGCCGGGCAAGTCGCCGTTCATGGACATGCAGCTCGTGCCCAGGTATGCCAACGCGGGCGGCGCGAGTCCGGGTACGGTCAACGTTGATGCGCGCGCGGTGCAGAAGCTCGGCGTGCGCATCGTGCGCGCCGAGCGCGGTGTGCTGGATTCCTCCGTCATTGCCAGCGGTTCAGTCGCGTTCGACGAACGCTCAGTGACTGCCGTGCAGGCGCGCGTCGCCGGCATTGTCGAAAGTGTCGAAGTGCGCGCGCCATTGACGCCGGTCAACCAGGGGCAAGCGCTGCTGACTTTGCTCGCGCCGGATTGGACGGCGGCTCAGGAGGAATACCTGTCATTGCGGCGCAGCTCCGCGCCAGGGCTCGACGAATTGCTTGCCGCGTCGCGCCAGCGCCTGCTGCTGATCGGCATGAGCGAGGGGCAGATTCGTTCAATCGAAGAGGGTGGAAAGGCGCAGAGCCGCTTCACCGTGACGGCGCCGCGCGCTGGCGTGATCGGTGAATTGTCCACGCGCGAAGGCGCAAGCGTCGCGGCCGGTTCGCCACTGATGCGGATCAACGGACTCGACACGGTATGGATCAATGCGGCGATACCGGAGGCGCAGATCGCGCGCGTTGCCCTGTCGTCGCCGGTCGAAGCCATAGTGCCGGCGTTTCCGGGCGAACGCTTCAACGGCCAGGTCGAGGCATTGCTGGCGGAAGTCGATGCCGCGACGCGCACCCAGACCGCGCGCGTCGCGCTGCGCAATCCCGGCCATCGTCTCGTGCCGGGCATGTATGCGCGCATCGAGATCGCCACTGCAAACGCTACCGCCAGCGTGCTGCTGCCGACCGATGCGGTGATCGCTACCGGAACCCGCAATGTCGTCATCGTCGATGACGGGGAAGGGAGGTTTCGCGCGCAGCAGGTCCGGGTCGGCGACGAGGCAAACGGAAAGACGCAGATTCTCGACGGCATCGGCGAAGGCGAACGCGTCGTGCTGTCCGGGCAGTTCCTGATCGACTCCGAAGCGAGCCTGAGTGGAACGCTCACGCGCCTGCAATCCACTGACGCTGCCCGCGATTCACCAACCAGACCGGCCGGGAGCAGGCCATGATCGCGCGAGTGATCCGCTGGTCGATCTCGCACCGGTTCTTCGTGCTGCTGATTTCGGTCTTCGTTGCCGGGTGGGGCGCGTATGCCCTGCAGAACACGCCGATCGACGCTTTGCCGGACCTGTCGGACGTGCAGGTCATCATACGCACGACCTGGCCAGGGCAGTCGCCGCAGATCGTCGAGGATCAGGTTACCTATCCGCTGACGACGACGATGTTGTCGGTGCCAGGCGCGAAGACCGTGCGCGGCTATTCGTTCTTCGGCGACTCGTTCGTCTACGTGCTGTTCGAGGATGGCACCGATCTGTACTGGGCCCGCTCGCGCGTGCTCGAGTACTTGAATCAGGTCGAATCGCGCCTGCCGGCAGGCGCGCGGCCGGCATTGGGTCCCGATGCGACCGGTGTCGGCTGGGTCTACGAATACGCACTCGTCGATCGAAGCGGGCAGCACGATCTGTCGGACCTGCGCGCGCTGCAGGACTGGTTCCTGCGTTACGAACTCAAGGGACTGCCGGGCGTGGCCGAAGTTGCCTCGGTCGGCGGCATGGTGCGCCAGTACCAGATCGTGCTCGATCCGGATCGGCTGCGTGCCTACGGCATCACGCACGAGCAGGTCATCGAGGCGGTGCGCCGCGCGAACGGCGAAGCCGGCGGTTCCGTGCTCGAACTCGCCGAGGCCGAATACATGGTGCGTGCGAGCGGCTATCTGAAGTCGCTCGACGACTTGCGCGTGGTTCCCCTGAAGGCCGGCGCGGGTGGAGTGACAGTGCTGCTCGCGCGACGTCGCGCGCATGCAGCTCGGGCCCGAACTGCGCCGTGGCATCGCCGAATTGAACGGAGAGGGCGAGGTTGCCGGAGGCATCATCGTGATGCGCTCGGGCAAAAACGCGCAGGCGACGATCGATGCGGTCAAGGCAAAGCTCGTGGCGCTCAAGGCAAGTCTCCCTGCCGGTGTCGAGGTCGTCGAAACCTACGACCGGTCGCAACTGATCGAACGCGCGATCGACAATCTGAGCGGCAAGCTGCTCGAGGAGTTCGTCGTCGTGGCACTCGTCTGCGCGGCATTCCTGTTCCATCTGCGCTCGGCGTTCGTCGCGATCGTCGCGCTGCCGCTGGGAATCCTCGCAGCTTTCATCGTCATGCAGGCACAGGGGATCAACGCAAACATCATGTCGCTGGGCGGCATCGCGATCGCGATCGGCGCGATGGTCGATGCGGCGATCGTGATGATCGAGAACGCGCACAAGCACCTGGAATCATGGCGCCACGCGCATCCCGGCGCGGTGCTGGCAAACGAGGAGCGCTGGCGGCTGATCGGCGAGGCCGCCGAACAGGTCGGACCCGCATTGTTCTTCTGTCTTCTCGTCATCACGTTGTCGTTCGTGCCGGTGTTCACGCTCGAAGCACAGGAAGGACGCCTGTTCGCGCCGCTCGCGTTCACCAAGACCTACGCGATGGCCGCCGCCGCCGGGCTGTCGGTGACGCTGGTTCCGGTGCTGATGGGTTACTGGATTCGCGGCCGGCTGCCGGACGAAAGCGCCAACCCGCTGTCGCGCGGTCTGATCGCGGCCTATCGACCGGCGCTCGACGCCGTCTTGCGCAGGCCGAAGGCGACGTTGATCGTCGCGGGAATCGTGTTGCTTGCGACACTGTGGCCGCTTAGCCGTCTGGGCGGCGAATTTCTGCCACCGCTCGACGAGGGTGACCTGCTGTACATGCCGAGCGCGCTGCCCGGTCTGTCCGCCGGCAAAGCCGCGCAGATCCTGCAGCAGACCGACAAGATGATCCGTTCGGTTCCCGAAGTCGCCAGTGTATTCGGCAAGATGGGTCGCGCCGAGACGGCGACCGACCCGGCGCCGATCGAGATGGTGGAGACGACGATCCGCTTCAAGCCGCACGATCGGTGGCGGCCGGGCATGACGCCGGCGAAGCTGATCGAGGAACTCGATCGTAGCGTGCGCGTGCCCGGCCTCACGAACCTCTGGGTGCCGCCGATCCGCAACCGGCTCGACATGCTGGCCACGGGCATCAAGAGCCCGATCGGTATCAAGGTCAACGGCAGCGATCTCGGCGTCATCGACCGCGTCGCGGCCGAGATCGAGCGGGCGGTCAAGACAGTGCCGGGCGTGACATCGGCGCTGGCCGAACGCCTGACCGGCGGCCGTTATGTCGACATCGACATCGACCGCAGGGCTGCTGCGCGCGTTGGCCTGAATGTCGCCGACGTGCAGAGCATCGTCTCGGCCGCGATCGCCGGGGAAACGATTGGCGAGACGATCGAAGGTCGCCGCCGCTTCCCGATCAGCGTGCGCTATCCGCGTGAGCTGCGCGACAGCGTGCAGAAACTGCGCGACCTCCCGGTCCTTGCGCCCGCTGGCGCGCAACTGACGCTCGGCAGCGTGGCCCGGATCGCTGTGACCGACGGCCCGCCGATGATCAAGAGCGAGAACGGACTCTTGTCCGGCTGGATCTACGTCGATGCGCGCGGGCGCGACCTCGCATCCGTCGTCGCCGACATGCGCGATCGTGTCACGCGCGACGTCACCCTGCCGGCCGGGATCTCGGTGACATGGACCGGGCAATTCGAATTTCTCGAACGTGCGGTCGCGCGCCTGCGCATCGTCATTCCGGCAACGCTCGCGATCATATTCGTGCTTTTGTACGTCACGTTCGGTCGCGTCGACGAGGCACTATTGATCCTGGCGAGCGTGCCGTTCGCGCATGATCGGCGGATTCTGGACGATGTACCTGCTCGGTCATGCGATGTCGGTCGCGACCGCGGTCGGATTCATCGCGCTCGCCGGCGTATCGTGTGAATTCGGCGTCATCATGCTGCTCTACCTTAAGCAGGCGTGGGAGCGGCGGTTGGCCGCGGGCGAAGCAGGCAAACGAAGCGACCTTGCTCGCAGCGATCCGCGAGGGCGCGGTGTTGCGTGTGCGGCCGAAGGCGATGACGGTTGCCGTCATTCTTGCCGGCCTGCTGCCAATAATGTTCGGCGATGCGACCGGGTCGGAAATCATGCAGCGTATTGCCGCGCCGATGGTCGGCGGCATGATTACAGCGCCGCTGCTGTCGATGCTGGTGATCCCGGTAGCCTACGCGCTGCTACGAGGGCGCTCGTTCGCAAGGCCCACGCCCGGAACACTGCACAGCGCATCTAGTCTCCCAGGTCGGAGCGAGCCGGCCTGATCGCTTGGGCTCCATCGCCGGGCCGGATCATTTGGTGTTCGCGACGGATCCGACAAGACCGAGCCAGTCTCGAGTGCACGCGTTCACGCAACACTATCGCAAGTTCGCGCGCATGAAACGATTTCCCGACGGGCAGGCATCGTTTGCCCGCCTTGGCGTACGTGCCGGTGAAGAGTTGGTGACATTCGATGCGGACGCGCCGGACGCGGTGATCCGCGATGCAATCATCGCGCCGCGCGCAAACGAAGCGCAAATCGGCGTGACACCCCCGAATTGACCAACCTCGATTGCCGCCGCGCCACGCCGTCCCGGCAGAGAGCCAGCCCGGACGGAACATGACATGGGTTTCTCACGTCCTGACTACACGGGTTGTGGTGGGATAGCCCCGTGACGCCGGTTGTCGCGAGACGGCGTTGCTCGATGCACAGAACTCCACGAGCGACGCTTGTCTTCCGGTGCAGCCAGCCATTTCGGCGCAATCGACGGAGGCGACGCCGCATGAAGACGAGACAGGGGCGCGCGGCACGTTGATGGGCGACGCGGGCCGGGCTGGTGACCTCCGAGTACCGGAGAGCGTTCCTGTCGCCTCCAACCACAGTTGAGGTGCGTCATGCCAACCAACACAGCGCTGCGTCGGCGCGGTTTCACCCTCATCGAATTGCTCGTCGTCATTGCGATCATCGCGGTCCTGATCGGCTTGCTCCTGCCCGCCGTGCAGAGAGTACGCGAGGCGGCCGACCAGGCGTCGAAATTTCCGAATCTGCAGCCGGTCGCGTCCAGTCTCATCGGCTTGCTGGACGTCGAATCGCCGCTCGTGACCGCGCTGCTCGAAACCGAGGTGCTGTTGCCCGCGGTGCAGGACGAACAGACGCCGCCGGATCCGAACGTGGTCGCAAGGATCCTCGGCGACGTGCAGAGCGGCGAGGCCGCACTGACCGACAATCTGCGCTTGCTGCGCAATCCGTCGTCATCGCACGTCCCGGGCGAACTCGAGGCATACCTCGAGCTCAAGCACAGCGTTCAGGAATTGATCGACGAGCTCCAGCAGTTGGACGCCCATTTGCGGCATCTGCTTCAGATCAGCTCGGCTTGACTAGAAGACTGCGGCAGGAAGTCAGCAGTAAACCGCTCACGCAGGACCAATCGGCGCGCGATCCTTCGCCGCGACAGTTGCGTGCAGGTCGTTTCGGCCTGCACGCCGTGGGAGGGCGCATCGCATAGCGGCGTATTTGTAAATTGCGCGGCTTTACGTGCGCGATGCCAAGACGTGTGATCTGGGTCGCAGCGAAGGCTCCCTCGTTCGGTGCAACATGCGTGCTGTCGAAACCGGGGGGTATTGGCCGTGCAGGCTTTGTACTTACATGATTTGAGCGACGAGCAGGCCGATTGGCTGAAGCGGATTCTCGAAAGCCAACCGCGGAGGACCCTGTTCGATAGTTTTGCCATTCCCGACGATGTGCGCGACGTGCTGGCCGAGAAGGGCCTCGTTCGCCGCTGGCGCAATGGCGCCGTGGAAATCACCCTCGACGGCATCCTCGAAGTCACGCGCCGCCGGCCACAAGCGCCAGATGCGGTTCCCGCTCCGGCTGCGGAACCTGCAAGCCGTAGCGGCGCGATGTAGGCAGTTCCTTTCGCCGCCGGTTTTGCACCGTTCGCCGGTTTTTTCGGGTCTCGTTCGATCAGGACGTGATCTGCGTCGCAACAATGCGTCTGCGTTCGGCGCAGGCTTTTCCTCGGCAAAACCGGGGGGTACAAGCCATGCAAGATCATTATCTGAGCGACGATCAGGTTGTCTGGCTCAAGAAGATTCTCGAAAGTCGCGAGAATGCGGGCACGACCGATCGTCTTGTCATTCCTGAAGACGTGCAAAACTTTCTCGTAGCGAAAGGGCTGGTGCGCCGCTTCCGCAATGGCGACATAGAGATCACGCTCGGCGGCATCCGCGAGGTTACGCGGCGCCCGCTTCTGCAGGACGCTTTTGCCGAAGGGCAGTGGGAAGCGTCGCCGGCCTGAAGGCCAAATCCCAAGTCGTTCGTTTGCTTTTGCTTCCCGCGCCCAGGCGGCGCGGGAACGCAGCGTTGCGCGCATTCAACTGTCGTTCCCATGGGATGGCTGACAACCGCGAACAGCGGCGCGGCGTTGAAAGGTGTCGGTTCAGCCCCAACTGCTATACTCGCAACCGATTTCCGCGGTCGTAAACGGAAATCGCGGCGTTTTCATCTTCCGGGGGCGATCGGCTTCGACGGGGGTCACGAAATCGCCTGGTGCATGCCGAGGGGGCCGCTTTCCTCGTTAATCCAGCAGCAAACTTTAGTTGCCAACGACGACAACTACGCTCTAGCCGCTTAAGGCTGAGTCCCGAACCCACTTGTGCTTGTGCTCGTGGATGTAGGGTCACTATCACAAGATCGCTGTTGATCGCCGCCAGTCGATCCACGGCTAACTCCTAACCGGCTGGTTTTGCGGTGCGCTTCGCACGTCGTGTTGCCGCAGGACGAGACTAAACGGCGAGCTATGCATGTAGATCCGGGGACGTAGGACTTTCGGACGCGGGTTCGATTCCCGCCGCCTCCACCAAATCAAAAAGGCCACCCTCGCGGTGGCCTTTTGATTTGGCGGTGTGGTTCGACTGCGGAGGCAGGATGCCGGAGCGGACAGCGGAGCGAAGCGCAGCTGGCCTCGCGAGCAGCGCGAAGTGCGAGCCAGGAAGGCCCGCACATTTGCCGCTGCCTTGGGCCGCGCAGCGGCCCTCTGGCCTGCGCGAAAACTATCGGACTCCAAAAAAGGAGGTTCGACTCTGCAAGTGCTACTTGCGAAAAAGTATACTATGCCCCCAATTTTCTCGCCAGCTTCGGTCGCGTGATTTCCGTGCAGCCGCTGAAGGCCGTCAAGGATGCGCCATTGTGGGTAGCGAGGCGGCCGCGCAGGCGCCGCCATGACCGGCGACATCATCGCGACGCCGGCCGAGGTCGACGCGCTCAACGCGTTCCAGGTCGCGAGCGGACCGGCGTTCCGAGCGATCTTCGAACGCATGCCGTAGGCTAACCAAGCACTGCTCACGAACCTGGTCAGGCTGGATGGTTGGCGAGTGCGAATGATCCTGGAGGACGGACTTTGTGATGTGCAGATCCGCAAAGGCGATGACGTGCGCGAAATCGCGCGCGTTCAAGGCAGCGATCCCGCGGACCCGCTGCCACAGCCGCCGGACGGCTATCCGCGCGTTTCCGGCGCAGCTGCCGACATCGGCGCCCACGAGGTGCAGAAGTCCGATATTGTCTTCTACGCAGAATTCGAAACAGGCTGCGAATAGCTGCCGGCACTGAGCGGCCGCTGCGACGGTCTTGGCGATGATCGGCGCATGGCCGTCTCACTCAAGCGAATACCCGTTGGCGTCTGCGATCACTGCGGACGGCTTCGATGGTGGCTGCACGCGGTCGGTGCAGAGTGCTTTCATTGTCATCAAGGCACGTTCGTCCACCGTGGCGAGTGGAAGTTCGAAGACTGCCGGTGTCGGGGCGAACCGTTCTGCAAAGCCAGCTACGGCTCTGGAGTCCGGGCGGCGGCCAAGGAGTAGACTCTTGAAGACGGTTGGGACCGTCCCAGACAATAACGGGAGGAGTTATGAAAGTGATCGTTCTGCAGTCGGTGGCTCTGGTGTCGCTAACGGTATTGGCGCCGAACGCGTTTGCCGTGTCTGACTTGACGATCATAAAGACCCATACTGGCATCTTCACGGCAGGGCAGTCGGGCGCCTATACGCTCACGGTTAGCAATGCGGGCGCTGATCCGACCAGTGGCGCGGTCACGGTGACTGATACACTGCCAACGGGCTTGACGCTTGCCGACGTCGTAACCGGCAACGATTGGAGTTGTATTACCAGTACGGCCACGCAACTTAACTGTACGAGTTCGGCCGTAGTCGGTGCTGCCGGCAGCTTTTCGCTGATCACTCTAAACGTCAACATCGCCAGCAACGCTCCGTCGTCGGTGACCAATACCGCGACGGTCTCCGGCGGCGGTGAGACCAACACGAGCAACGACACTTCGAGCGATCAGACCACGATCGTCCCAACGACGCCGGTGCGCCTGCAATCGTTCGATGTCGACTGACCGACCGCGATGGTTGAACCGAAGCGCACCGCTGTCGGCGCTTGCTACGCTGGAGCAGTTCCTTCGACTGTTCGACGTCATGGATCGTCGCAGGCAATGGGCCACGCTGAAAACCGCCCCGGCGCCTGGGGCCTGCTTGCTGCTTCCATTGGCGCGCGGCACGAATCGCGAAACTGTGAACTGCATCTCTAGCGGATTGACGGTCAGTAGCACGATCATTGCCCATTGCAATCCAAGGGGATCGCAGCCATGACAAGTCAGGCCGAACTGATCAGAGAATCAGTAGCGCGGTAGTCGAACCGCAGCGGTCACAGCGTCATGGCTGAGTAGACCAATGACGCTTCGTTCAGATGACATTCTCGCAGTCGGCGTACGGCTGCTTTGGGAGCTTGACCTCTTTCTTGCCGTCGGAGCCAATCGTCTCGACGAGGCTACGGAGGCCGATCGCAACAATCTGCATTTGGCTTTCAAGGCCGCGTCGGTGGCACTCGCTGCGGTGCATCCACGGCGTACGAACGGTGAGCCAAAATAAGATCGCGCCGCCTGAGACGCGCATGCCAATCTTTCGGCGAATGTCCGATTGCCTGCTGAAGTTCTCTCCGCTCAACGCTGGCTGCGCGCGCTCGATCCTAGCCGCGCCCCTGATGCCTAGGCCATATGCGCAACTCCGGTCTAACCGGAGATGACGCCGAAGAAAGTGTAGGCAGAGCTACCTGTCATCCTTCCTCGCGGCCCGTTGTCGCTGAACACGGCGCAGCGCGTCCGATCTTGAGGGTTGCTCGCTTGGCGCGGCACGAGGTGCGATTTGTAGACTTCACCTCGCCCCTGATGCCTAGGCGAAGCGGACAGCGGAGCGCAGCGTAGCTGGCCTCGCGCGCAGCGTGAGGTGCGGGCCAGGAAGGCCCGCACCTTTCGCGCGGGCCTGGGCCGCGCAGTGGCCCTGTGGCCTGCGCGCAAACTTTCGGACTCCAACGAAGGAAGTTCGACTCTGCAAGTGCTTCTTGCGAAGAATTTTACTCTGACCCCAGTTTCTTCATGCATCCGCGGCGGACGTGCGGTGACCTTGGTTAGAGCCGGTGTAATCCGATGTTAGTTTTCCCCCATGTATATGGTAAGACTTTCACTTGCTACGGGGGCGGCATGTCCAAATATCCACTTTCCCTGATGCTGGCGGCTTGCGTACTCGCGGCGGCCGGACGTGTCGCCGCCAACGACGGCTACTATGATCCGAATTGGCCGGCCGGAATCGGCGGCGGCTATTTCGGGTTCAACGGCGACTACGCGCATCCGGCTGAGGATACCTACGCCTCCACGCTAACTGTCGACGCGAGCGGCAACGCGATCCTCGGCGGGACCATCAATGGCACTTGGTGGCTTGGCGAACTGTTCGCCAATGGCAGTTTCGTTCCGACATTCGGATTGGCAGATGGCAGCGGACGCACCAATGGCTGCAGCATGGCCGGGCTTTGCAACTCCAGCTACCCACTTTCCGCGGCCGCTCTCGGTGATGGCCGCTACCTCCTCCTCGGCGGAACTACTCTCACGCTGACGACCTCCGCGGCTCATGACGCCAGTGTCTCGGTTCCCGTCGATCATCTCATGATCAACGACGCCCAAGGATACGTGTCCGGCAGGGGCGTCGTCGCGCTGCCGGGTGGCGGGGCGATCGTGGTCGGAGACGGGTTTTACACCGCGATCTCCGGGGTCCCCGGGTTCGGCGTCGCGCGCCTGACATCGACGCTAATGCTGGACACCTCTTTCAATGCCGTCACTGACGACCAGAGCGTCACCTTTGTTGGAGGCGCGGTCTACCCCATAGGCCCGGGTCCGTTCGTGCGCGCCGATGCAGCGCTCGTCCAATCGGATGGCCGCATCGTGATTGCAGGTGTGACCGGAGACATCTCGGGCGGCGCGGTGGGGTTGATACGCATCAACCCCAATGGTTCGCTTGATGCGACATTCGGAACCGGGGGCAAATTGTTAGTGAGCCTGCCTGGTCACCCGAGCGAGATGGCTTATCTACTCGCTCCGATCCTTGATCGGGCTGGTCGGATCGTGATTGGCACCAGCCAGCCGGATGCTGTACACGGGTCAAGCGGCATGCTGATCGCTCGCATCAATGCCAACGGCAGCCAGGATTTTTCCACCGCGATCCCGGCCAACGCCTTTCCCTCGGCGTGCGATTACATCGATCAGCGAGGAAACGTGGCCATCGACAGCGCCGGGCGGATTCTGGTTAGCGGCTACTGCGCGAGCGGTACGAAAGATGAGTTCGCAGTCGTGCGCTTGCGTGGTGACACGGGCGCGGTCGACACGAGTTTCGGCATCGGTGGCCTTAGCTACGGCTGGTTCGATGCGACCAGTTCCGAGGACTGGGCACTTGCGACAGCCTTCGACAGAGCGGACATCCGCTCGTGGCCGGGTTCACGTCTCCCGCCAGTTCAGGTCACAAGGCAGGAATTGCCCGGCTGTCGTACGACCTGATCTTCACGAATGACCTGGAAACGGCTCCGCGCGGCTGCTTGCCGCCGCAATGCAACTGAGGTGCCGCTTTTTAGACGATG
The DNA here is from genome assembly GCA_963766595.1 of uncultured Gammaproteobacteria bacterium. Taxonomy (GTDB): domain Bacteria; phylum Pseudomonadota; class Gammaproteobacteria; order Xanthomonadales; family Rhodanobacteraceae; genus Rudaea. The sequence continues at coordinate 106,350 of CAVYAZ010000009.1, read as the reverse complement.
CGATGGCAAGGGAGAGGTAGTGGCGGGTCTTACCCTCGATGCTCGCCGTGCCCTGATGCTAGTCGACGTCCAACCGTCAGGAATCTCGACCCGCGAGATGCGCAACCGCGGACCCTTGGCAGTGCCTTATTGCCTGATAAAGTCGAGCCGGCCTCAACCGCCGGCGACTGCTGCGATTAGGCGAGGGGAGTTGTAAACTGGGTACTACGGCCTTGACGCTGTGCTATAACGGCCTCGCCGCGGCATCCGAGGACACCGAGATGGAGAAGGCTCCCGGCCTGATTCGAGACCTCACAAAGCCCCCCTTGCCAGGGGATATTTTCTGCCTGGGCAACAATGAGTGCGTCACCGTCATCTCCGTGGGCGATGGCAATTTGTCGTACGTAACAGGTGCTGTTGACTTGGGCGCGTCGCGCGGTGTCCCGGAAGAACTGAAGCGCGCGGCATTGGAAATGCCTTACAAGTTGTTTCGGAAATGGCTGGCCACGATGGCAGCCGGTCATTCCGTGGACACGCCACCACCGGCCTAGCGAAAGTCGAGTACCCGCATCGCACGGCGTCCGCTGATTCAGGGGTGACGTCGCGCAGCAGCATTTCCCGTTACTTCGCGGTGCGAACTGTCCGCCTGATTTCAGCCCAGCGGATTCTTCTGCCGCATCGTGCGCTGTTTCTCGCGATTCCAGTCGCGTTCCTTCTCGGCATCGCGTTTGTCATGGTCCTGCTTGCCGCGCGCGAGCGCGATCTCGACCTTGACGCGATTGTGCTTCCAGTACATCGCGGTCGGCACGATCGTGTAACCCTTGCGCTCGACCGCGCCGATCAGCTTGTCGATTTCCTGCTTGTGCAGAAGCAGCTTGCGCGTACGCCGATCGTCGGCGACGACGTGCGTCGATGCCGAAAGCAGCGGCGGGATCGAGGCGCCGAACAGCAGGATCTCGCCGTTCTTGACGATGGCATAGGCTTCCGAAAGATTGATGCGGCCGGCACGCAGGCTCTTGACCTCCCAGCCCTGGAGTGAGACACCCGCCTCGAAGCGATCGTCGAGATGATATTCGTGGCGCGCGCGCTTGTTCAGCGCGATCGTCGAGCCTGCATCCTTCGATTTTTCCTTTGCCTTGGCCATAAGTCTGTTCGACGTGGAGGGTGTACTCCTTCCTGTTTTCGACAGGAGAGGGAGGGAATGTGTGCATCTCTGGCGGCAGCGAGTGCTCCAACGCCATCCCCACCCAACCCTCCCTCGAAGGGGAGGGCTTACAATGGGGCTAGCTTAACCGGTTCCCCGCGGATACGTCCCGTGATTCATCAGATTCGCCGCAGTGCAATTGTCGGCCGCAGTGATGCGCAGATGTTCGCACTGGTCAATGATGTCGAAGCGTACCCGCGCCGATTCAAGTGGTGCGTGTCCACACAAGTCAGCGACCGCAGCGACACGGCGTTGACCGCGCGAATGGAAATGCGTGTTGGCGGGATGACCCAGGGGTTCACGACCCGCAACACCTTGGCGCCGCCGCAGAGCATTTCGATGCAGCTCGTCGATGGCCCGTTCCGTACGCTCAGTGGAACCTGGGCTTTCACCGCGCTCGGCGAAACCGGATGCAAGGTTGCGCTTGCGCTGGATTTCGAATACGCCGGACGCCTGATGGCGCCGATCATGCGCCATGGTTTTGAAAAGCTCGCCGACCGGCTGGTCGATGAATTCTGTAATGAAGCAATGCGGCACGATGGCTGAATTGCTCCACGTCGAGGTGATATTCGCGGACGCGGCCGGCGTGTTCAAGAAGTCGCTGCAGGTCCAACCTGGCGCAACCGTTGCAGACGCCGTGCGCGTGAGTGGAATCGCAGCGGACCTTGGCGTGAGCGAGATCGATCCTGCCCGTGTCGGTGTGTTTGGGAGAGAGGCCGGTTCGACAACGCTCTTGCGCGACGGCGATCGCGTGGAGATTTATCGTCCGCTGAAGATCGATCCGAAGGAAGCGCGGCGCCGAAGGGCGCGAAAATAGGCTCGCAGGACAAGGAGCCATCGCCACCACAACTTTCGACAACGGAGCCTGCCGGGCGCACGTCCGCGTCAGTTCAGTCGCGTAGGGTGGAATCAAAATGGATTCCCGCTTCCGCGGGAATGACGGCAAAATCAGGACTTCAACGACTAGCTCTGTCCGCCGCCGCCCTGCTGCTTTTTCTTGTCGTCGTCGGGGCGCTTGTCGTCCGGATACTGGCGCTTGTACTTGGTGGCTTCCTTGATCAGTTCCTGCGGGTTCTCGGCGAAATAATCGCCTTCGATGCGCGCCAGCGCGTCGTTCTCGAAGTACAGGACGAGATCCTTGGTCTCCATGCGGCCATTGCCGCGGCGGATCGTCGAGACGTAATCCCAGCGATTCTGCTGGAACGGACTGACGACCGACGGCGAACCCATGACGACGGTGACCTGGCGCTTGGTCATTCCCGGCTTGAGCGAATCGACCAGCGACTTGCTGAAAAGATTGCCCTGCTGGATGTCGAGCCGGTAGATCGGCGTGCAGGCGGACAGAACCCAGCCACAGATGGCCAAACCAAGTACGCGTGAAACCTTGGACATGCTTGATACCGTCAGGCGGAGAGCGGCGGATGATACACTAGCCTTGCGTTCATGGACGTTAGCGCGTTCACCCGGCGTCGCCGTTTGCGGTCTTCCTGATCGCCAGAAACCGGCCGCAAACACACCCGTGGTGGCCCGGCAGACCGAACCTGATTGCGTGGATCGAAGCAGCCGTACTTGGGCTGCATCTTGTGAGTGAGGAGGACCAGCATGGAAACCCAGGATCTGCGGAGAGCCGGACTGAAAGTCACGCATCCGCGCATGCGCATCCTCGAAATACTTGAAGCTTCTGGCGGTAAGCATATGACTGCTGAGGATATTTACCGTCAGGTTCTCGAGCATCAGGACGACATCGGCTTGGCGACTGTCTATCGGGTGCTGACTCAGTTCGAGACGGCAGGCCTCGTCGTCAAGCACAACTTCGAAAGTGGCCAGGCCGTGTACGAGATCGATCGCGGCAAGCACCACGACCACATGGTCGACATCGAAACCGGCAAGATCACCGAGTTCGTCAGCGAGGACATCGAAAAGCTGCAACGCGAGATCGCCGACAAGCACGGCTACGATCTCGAGGAGCACAGCCTCGTGCTTTATGTGCGCGCGAAGAAAAAACGCTAGCGAAACGCGCTGGCAGAAGAACGCTGGAGAACAGCTGCAAGATTCAAAAACCTGCCGTCATTCCCGCGAAAGCGGGAATCCATTTGCTTTTGAATCGATAGAATAAGATCAAATTGGATTCCCGCTTTCGCGGGAATGACGACAAATATTTGTAATTTGCGCGCAAGAGTTCACTCATCCCGCGTGGCGCGTCGGTAGATTTGCCCGCGGCCAGAGCACGTGAATTGTCCCGGAACCGGAACAATTTGCGCGCAATTCCTCGCGCAGATTCGCGGGACGCCGCCAGTCGCTTGCAGCCTTCGCGTGGCCCGACTAGTCTGGCTGCAGACGGTGGTGGAGCACGATGGGCTTCGACGGCGAACTGCAGGACTGGCGCGCGCGCTCGCTCGAATTCGAGCGTGCACTCAATGGGTGCGTGCTCGGATTGGCACCGGCTATACGCTTGCTGCTGATTGCGATCCTGGCCCGCGGCCATGTGCTGCTCGAAGGGAACGTCGGTGTCGGCAAGACGACGCTCCTGCGGGCGGCGGCCCGGGGCCTGGGCGGCGCCTATGAGCGCGTCGAGGGCACGATCGACCTCATGCCGCAGGACATGGTCTATCACACGTTCATCGATCGCGACGGCAAGCCGAGAGTCGAGCCGGGCCCCTTGATCGCGCATGGCGCCGCACTGTCGGTATTCTTTTTCAACGAGATCAACCGGGCGCGGCCGCAGGTTCATTCGCTGCTGCTGCGGGCGATGGCCGAGCGCAGCCTGAGCGCATTCAATACCGAGTACCGGTTTCCATACCTGCAGGTATTCGCCGACCGCAATCGCGTCGAGAAGGAAGAAACCTACGAGTTGCCCGGCGCCGCGCGCGATCGCTTCCTCATGGAAATCGAGATCGCGCCCGAAGCTTCGTCGGCGATTCATCGCGACCTGATGTTCGACGCGCGCTTCCATGATGCCGATGCGTTGATCGCCAGTGTGCCGTCGGGTGTGCTCGATCACGAGACGCTGCCGGCCGTGGCCGCGAAGATCCAGGCTGGCGTTCGTACCGGCCCCGCGGTCGAGGAATTCGTCGATCACCTGCGGCTGGCGACGCACAAGCCCGGCGACTACGGAATCGCGCTCGACGGTGTCGACATGCAGGACTTCATCGTGGCCGGCGCCAGTCCGCGCGGCATGAGCATGCTCGTGCGCGCGGCCAAGGTGGCGGCATGGCTCGCCGGCCGAAGCGACCTTTCGCCCGAAGACCTTCGCGGCGTGTTCCATGAGGTCGTCGCGCATCGCATCTTCTTCACGCCGATCCACGAACTGCAGCGCTCGCGCCTGGGCCGCGCATTGACCAGCGCGGTGCTTCGGGCGGTTCCTGTTCCCTGAAGCTGCCTCCATGGCCGATGCCGGCTCGATCTATGTCGAATACCGCGTGCGCTGGAAGACCGGCGGCATCCGGCCCGGCGCATTCCGTGGCATGCAATCCGGCGCCGGGGAGCGCTTCCGCAGCAGCGTACCGCTGCATGCGCGCGCCGATCCGCGCCGCGTCGACGTGCGCGCCAGCCTGCGCGATCCGCTCGGCGGAATATGGGTGCGCGACTTCGAGCAGAACTCCTCGCTCAAGATACTCGTTCTGGCCGACGTCTCCGCCTCGATGGGATTTGTCGGCCGCGACGACAAGATCGATCAGTTGCGCCGGATCGCCCTCGCACTCGCGCGCACCGCCTGGCGCAACGGCGACGCGTTCGGTTTCTACGCCGCGAACGAGACGCCGCAATCGTCATTGACGTTGCCGGCGCGTCTGAACCGCGGCGCCGCGGAGTGGCTCGATCGGCGCCTGGCCACGCATGTGCCGCGCGGCGCGAGTGCTCGCGGCCTGTTGCAATCCATAGCGCAATTGCCGCATCGGCGCGCGCTGGTCTTCCTGGTTTCCGATTTCCACTGGCCGGCAGACGACCTGTCGCAGATCCTGCGCGGTCTTGCGCATCATGCGGTCGTGCCGGTCGTGCTGTGGGACCCGGCCGAGGCAGACGCGATCCATCGCCACGGTATCGCCACGCTGAAGGATCTCGAAAGTGGTGCCCGCCGTTTCGTATGGTTGCGGCCCGCACTCCTCGACGCCCTGCGACGGCGGCGTGATGAGCACGAAGAAATGTTGCGGCACGCTTGCGCGCGGGCAGGCTGCGCACCGTTTTTTGTTCGCGACCGTTTCGATCCGCTTCAGCTGACGCGCTATTTCCTGGAAACGCCGGCGTGAGCCGGACAGCTCATCTGATTGGCCGGCGCTCGTCGAAGCGGTGGAATGCCTGTGCGATATTACTGGTGTCGTGTTTGCCTTTGTCCGCAATCGCCGGCGAAGACGGCAGCCCGATCCAGTCGATCGTGACGTTGCGCGATTCGGGCTATCTGCTCGGCGACCTGATCGACGAGCGCGTCGACCTGAGCCTGCCACATGGCGCGAGTATCGATCCGGATTCGCTGCCGCTGCCTGGCCGCGTTGCTCCGTGGATGGAGGTGCGCGCTTCCCGTATCGAGCACGGCGAGCACGACGGCGCGCAAAGCGTCATCGTCAGGTACCAGATATTCGCGGAAGTCGAGCAGGCCGAACGGGTTCCGATTCCCGCGTTCAAGCTGAAAGTGCTCGACGGTGCGGGGACACACGTCGTCGAAGTACCGCAGAAGGCATTCATGCTTTCGCCGGCGCTTCCGCCGACGCTGGCCGACGAGGACCGCGAGCTGAAATCTGCGGCGCCGCCGCTTTTTTTGCCAGTCAGGAATGCCGCTTTCGGCGTTTTGTGCAGCCTGGTTGCCGCAATTCTGAGCGCAGCGTATCTGCTGTGGGTCTACGACCGCCTGCCATTCCTGCCGCGGGCGCCGGGACCGTTTGCGCGATTGTGGCGCAGTTGGCGGCGCCGTGGCCGACGCGGCCTTTCCGGTGACGATGGCGTCGCGTTGCTGCACGCGTGGCACGCCGCGCTGAATCTTGCTGCCGGCGAGACGCTGTATCCGTCGACCTTGCCGCGCCTGTTCGACAGCGCGCCGCACCTGCAGCCCTTGCGCACGCGCATCGAAGAGTTGTTCGAGAGTTCGTGGCAGAGTTTCTACGGACCTGCTTCGAGCCGTGGCCCCGCCCCGGAGGAACTGCTCGAGGTGCTGCGTCACGCGGCGGAACGCGAGCGTGGCGTGCCATGCTGACGCATCTGCACTGGACATATGCGTGGGTGCTGTGGGCGTTGCCTCTCGCGCTGCTGCCGCTGTTCAACCATGCCGCGCGCACGTTTGGGTATCCGGCGACCAGCGACTGGCCGCGCGACCTGGCGTCGCGCGTATTGCAATTGCTCCTGCGCCTGGTCGGTGCCGTGACGCTGGCGACGCTGGTCGTCGCATCGGCAGCGCCTTATCTCGAAGGCGGCACGCAGACGCTCTCGGGCACGGGCGCCGAGATCGTGATCGTGCTCGACCGCAGCGGCAGCATGTCGGAACCGCTGATCGGCACCGGCGATGCCGGCAGCATCCGCGGCGAGACGCACGCCGAGAGCAAGATCGAATCGGCGCGCCGGGTCCTGCTCGCGTTCATGCGGCGACGGCCTGCCGACACGTTCGGCATGGTCACGTTCAACGCGTCACCGATCGGCGTTGCGCCGCTGGGGGAAGACCGAGGACTGGTCGAATCGGCCCTGGTCAGCGCCGAAGCGCGCAGCGAAGGCTTTACCGCGCCGGCGCGCGCGCTCGGTCTTGCGCTCGACTATTTCCGTGACCGGCAGCTGACCGCTTCGCGCGTCGTGCTGCTCGTGTCCGACGGCGGCGCGACGATCAGTTCGGAGAATCGCGCAAAGCTGACCGACCTGTTCGCGGCGCGTCATGCCTCGCTGATCTGGATCTATACGCGCGGCGACCAGGAGCCGAGCATTCGTGTCCCGCAGGAGTTCGCCTCGGAAAGCCTGTCGATGCACGAGTTCTTCGAATCGCTCGGCAGCCCGTACCAGATGTTCGAGATCACGAGCGCCGAAGGTCTTGAACGCGCGGTCGCCGAGGTCGGCCGCCTGACCAACCTTCCGACGCGCTACGAGCAGCACCTGCCGCGCAAGGACCTCGCGGCGCCGCTGTTCGCACTGGCCATGTTCTGCATCCTTGCGCTGATCGGCGCGCGCCTGCTGGAGGTGCAGACATGGCAGGCTTGAAGCGCTGGATCAACCCCGCGGTCTGGCTGCTGCTTGCAGCGATGCTGGCAGCGACGGCGTACTTCGCAGCGTCCTGGTGGACGATCGAAAGAGTAAACGCACGGATTCGCGACGGTGGCATCGAGGGTTTGTCGCCGCTGCCACGCGATCCGATCGCGCGCTACGCCGCCGGATGGCAGGCCGAGCGCACCCAGCATCACCTCGATGCGATCGCGCTGTACACCGATGCGCAGGCGTCAACCGATCCGTCGCTGGCCGCGCAAGCGTGGTTTGCGCTCGGCAACGTATATTTCGAGATCGGCATTGTCGAAAGCCGCGACTACGAAGCGGCCGTGTCGGCGGCGACCTGGGAAAACGCGCAGTTCGACCTTGCCCGCGATGCCTATCGCAGCGCGCTACGCATCCAGCCCGACCTCGCCGGCGCGCGCTACAACCTCGAGTTGCTCGAACGCCTGTCGCCGCTGCGGCACCTGGCCGGCTGGCGGCGCAATACCGACCCGATCATGCTCCACGTCGACAAGCACAATGGCTGGACCTCGATGCAGGATGACCGGAAACGGGGCCTGCCTTGAATCGGTTGCGCCATCTGGCCCGCTTCGTCGCGGAACGGCGCGTCGGCGCCCTTCTCCTCGCCGCGCTAGTGCTGCTTCCGGTTTTCTTCGCGCCAGAACGGATGCTGGCGGGAACGACGTTCGCGTATTTGTTCGTGATCGACGTCAGCGAAAGCATGAACGTGCGCGACGTCGACACCGACAGGCCGACCGACTCGCGTCTGGACCGGGCCAAGGCTTCCGTGATTGCGGCGCTGGCCGCGTTGCCGTGTGGTTCGCGCGTCGCGCTCGGCCTGTTCGCCGGCAGCGACACGCTGGTGTTGTTCGAACCGCTTGAAGTCTGCCGCCATTATCCGGCGATCGAACAGATGATCGACGACATCGACTGGCGCATGGCATGGGACGGCGACTCGCGTGTCGAAGCTGCTGTCGTCAACGCTTTGCATGAAGCCGGCAACCGTGGCCTCGACCTCGTGTTCCTCAGCGACGGGGATGAAGCCCCGCACGTTGCCGTGCCGCACATGGGCGAACTGCTTGCGCTGCAAGGCAAGGTCAAGGGCTGGCTGGTCGGAATCGGGTCGGCCGCAGGCCAGTCCGGTGCCCCGGCTCGATGCAGACAACAAGATCGTCGGCTACTGGACGGCGGTCGATGCCGTGCGCGAAGGCTTCTATCCGAATCTGTCGGAACTCGTGAAGCAGTCGGCGTCGCCGGCAGAGCTCGAGCGATCCGGCGCGCTCGACGAAGTGCGGGAACACAAGTCCGCGTTGAACGAGGAGTACCTCAAGCAAGTTGGGGCGGCCTCGGGCCTCGGTTATGTCAAAGCCGACTCGACGGCGCGCGTTGCGGCGACGATTTCGGACGCGGCGATCGCCCGGCACGAACCAGCCGAGCGCGATATGCGGATTGTGTTCGGACTTGCCGCTGCCCTGCTGGTGGTGATCGGCTGGCTGCGGAAAACGGGTGTCGGGTGACAGACAGGCCCCTATAGCCGTCATTCCCGCGGAAGCGGGGCTTTCAACAGCGGAGCTGGTCATCCATGTTGATTTTCATCGGCTGGCCAAGAGCAAGATGGATTCCCGCTTTCGCGGGAATGACGACCGCTTCGAGCGCGTCAGATGCTGTTCCTGCCAGCCCTCAGCCCTCGGCCCTCAGCCCTTTCTCCAGCATCTGCTTCGCGTGCGCCAGGGTTTCGCGCGTGATTTCGATGCCACCGAGCATCCTGGCGATTTCGTCGCGGCGCGATTTGTCGTCGAGTTCGTCGATGCGAGTCTGCGTACTCTTGCCGTCGCTGGATTTCGCGACGCGCAAATGATGGTGGCCCTGGGCCGCAACCTGGGGCAGATGGGTGACGCACAAGACCTGGCGTTGGCCGCCGAGGCGGCGCAGCTTCTGGCCGACGACTTCGGCGATCGCGCCGCCGATGCCGGCGTCGACCTCGTCGAAGACCATCGTGCCGATTTCATCGAGGCCGAGCGCAGCGACTTCGATCGCCAGGCTGATGCGCGATAGCTCGCCGCCCGACGCGGCCTTGCGCAGCGCGCGCAGCGGCTGGCCCGGATTGGCGCTGACGAGAAACTCGACGCGCTCGCGTCCCTGGGCGTCGGCGGTGAACTTGTCCTGTTCGGCAGTGCCGTCTGCTTCGAGTTGCGCCTCGAAACGTCCGCCGCGCATTCCGAGTTCGCCCATCAGGGCGCTGACTTCGCGGCCGAGTCGTTGCGCCGTTGCCGTGCGCAGCGAGGACAGCGTCGCGGCGGCGGCCGCATACTCGCGCTCGACGGCGCTGCTTTCGCGCTCGAGCTTTTGCAGCGCGACGCCGGCATTCTGCAAGCCTTCCAGTTCCTCGCTCAGCGCCCGCGCGTGCGCCTTGAGCTGCGCGACCGGCACGCGATGCTTGCGGCCGAGTTCGTGCAGCTTGGCGATCTGCGTCTCGGCATCGGCCAGGCGCTCGGGGTCAAGGTCCAACGCGTCGCGATAACGTGCCAGCGCCTCGTTTGCCTCGGCGAGCTGGATTTCAGCGGCATCGAGGAGTTCGCGCACGCCAGCGAGATTCGGATCGACTTCGGCCAGGCGTGCTGTTTCGCTGCGCACGCGCGCCGCCAGGCGCATGAGATTGAATTCGCCGTCGCCATCGAGCAGTTCGGCCAGCGCCGTCGTGCCCTGGACCAGTTGGCCGGCATTGCTCAGGCGCCTGTGGGTTTCGTTCAGTGCCTCGAGTTCTGCGGGTTCGAGCGCGTAGCGGCCAAGTTCGGTCACTTGATGGTCGAGGAGGGCGATGCGTTCGGCGTGATCCTGCTCGCCGCCCTGCATCAGTGCGCGCCGGCGCGCATCGAGCGAGCGCCACGTCACGGCCAGCGCGGCGACCTGCTGCAGCACGCTGCCGTGATCGCCAAAGGCGTCGAGAAGGGCGAGCTGGCTGGCGCGATCCAGAAGTGCCTGATGTTCGTGCTGGCCGTGGATTTCGAGCAGGTGTCCCGTCAAGGTCTGCAACTGGCCCAGCGTCGCCGGATGACCATTGATCCAGGCACGCGACGTGCCTTCACTGCGGATCACGCGGCGCAGCTGGCAGGCGTCGCCATCATCGAGTTCCTGGCCAGCGAGCCACGTTTTTGCCGCGGCTGCGTCGGTCAGCGAGAACTCCGCAATCAGCTCGGCACGCTCGCAGCCGTGGCGCACGACGCCGGCCTCGGCGCGCTGGCCCGCGAGCAGCAGCAGCGCATCGACGAGCAGCGACTTGCCGGCGCCGGTTTCGCCGGTGACGACCGTCAGCCCGCCAGCAAAGGCGATCTCGGTCTCACCGACGATGGCGAAATCCTTGACGTACAACGATTGCAGCATGCGCTGGGAGATTGGTGAAAAGGTGGCGGCGCGAAGCTAGCACGCGTCGGCGGCAACGCCAAGACTCGGCCAACCGGACTGGCGGCGCCATTTGCGGGACACAATCGCCTTGAACGACGTGGAACACAGACCATATTGATTATTGAGAGTAGCGTTGTTAGCTTCAGTCCCGTTTTCGACCGTCCTGCATCATGTCCTCACCGTTCGGCCCCAAGCTCGATGCGCGCGCACGGCAACTCCTGCGCACGCTGATAGCGCAGTACATTGCCGATGGGCAGCCTGTCGGCTCGCGCACGCTTGCAAGGAATTCGGGCCTCGATGTCAGCCCGGCGACGATTCGTAACGTGATGTCCGACCTCGAGGAAATCGGCCTGCTCTCGGCGCCGCACACGTCTGCCGGCCGCATCCCGACCGCCCAGGGCTACCGCGTATTCGTCGACAGCCTGCTCGAACTCACGCCGCTCGAGCCCGAGCAGATCGAGCAGATGCGGCTGGGCCTGCCGAGCCAGGCGCCGACCCAGGACCTGCTGAACGGCGCCTCGTCGCTGCTTTCGGATGTCACTCGGTTCGTCGGTGTCGTCACGGTTCCCAAGCGCGAGGAGTTTCCGTTCCGCCACATCGATTTCGTCGCACTCGGCGGCAATCGCGTGCTCGTGATTCTCGTCTTCACCGACAACGAGGTGCAGAACCGCGTCGTGACGACGCAGCGGGTCTACACGGCCAGCGAGCTCGAACAGGTTGCCAATTTCCTGAACGCGAACTATGCCGGCTTGCGCATGGCCGAAATCCGCGAGCGCATGCTGCTCGAAATGCGTGAAACCAGCCACCGGCTGCATCAGCTGATGGTCGCTGCGGTCGACGTGACCCAGGACGCGTTTACGGACCGTCCGGGCGCCGACATGCTCGTCGCCGGGCAGGTCAACCTGATGGGCTCGCAAGGTCTGGCCGACATGGACCGCCTGAAGGAGCTGTTCGAGGCATTCCAGCGCAAGCGCGACCTGTTGTTGCTGCTGGAAAACTGCTCGCACGCCGAGGGTGTGCGGCTTTTCATCGGCGAGGAATCGGGGTTTACGGCCCTGGACGGCTGCAGCGTGGTCACGGCGCCGTATGGCGTAGAGGGCAGGGTACTGGGCGTCCTGGGCGTGATCGGGCCGACACGGATGGCCTACCAGCGCGTGATACCGGTCGTGCAGGCGACCGCGCAGATCCTGTCCAGCGCCTTGAATCAGTCGCGACAGGCTCCATAAGAGCGAGGGCCGAGGGCCCTGTTAAGTGCGAGGGCTGAGCGCCCAGGGCTGAGGGCTGAAGATCAAGTGCGGTGTGGACTCGCTCTGGTTTTTCAGCCCTCAACCCTCAGCCCTGTCTCCAGCCCTCGGCCCTAAACTTCAAACATCAGCCCTTAGCCTTTAGAAAAACATGGAAAACACCAATCCGAATCAGCCTGGTTCGCAGAACGATGTCGTTGCAAACGCCGACGCCGTCGATACCGATGTCGACCAGCTCAGCCAGAAGCTGACCGAGTACGAAAACAAGCTGGGCGAGATGCGCGATGTGCTGCTGCGCGAACGCGCCGAAATCGAGAACCAGCGCAAGCGGCTTCAGCGCGATCTGGAACAGGCCCGCAAGTTCGCCAACGAGCGCCTGCTCGGCGACTTGCTGCCGGTCTGCGACAGCCTCGAGCGTGGCCTGGCCGTCGACAATGCCGACGTCGCGGCACTGCGCGAGGGCATGGACCTGACGTTGAAAGCGTTGCTCAAGGTGGCCGAGGTCAACGGGCTGAAGCCGATCGATCCGCTCGGCCAGCCGTTCGATCCCGAGCGGCACCAGGCGATGACGATGGTCGCTGCGCCGGGCAAGGCGCCGAACACCGTTGTTGCCGTAATGCAGAAGGGATACGCGCTGAACGATCGCCTTTTGCGTCCCGCCCTGGTGGCCATCGCAAAGGCGCCGGACGCTTGAATTGAAGCGCCCCGACCCCAGTATTCAGCCATGCGCGGCGCGTTGCCGCATCAAGAATTTTCCGGAGATTGAAACATGGGCAAAATAATCGGTATCGACCTCGGCACAACCAACTCGTGCGTCGCGATCATGGAGGGCAATACGACGCGCGTGATCGAGAATTCCGAGGGTGATCGCACCACGCCGTCGATCGTCGCGTTCAAGGACAACGAAGTCCTCGTCGGCGCCACGGCCAAGCGCCAGGCGGTGACGAATCCGAAGAATACGTTCTATGCGGTGAAACGCCTGATCGGGCGCAAGTTCACCGACGCCGAGGTCAAGAAGGACCTCGATCTCGTGCCGTACAAGATCATCGCGCACGACAACGGCGATGCCTGGCTGGAGACCGCGGATGGCAAGAAGCTGTCCCCGCAGGAAATCTCCGCCAAGATTCTCATGAAGATGAAGAAGACCGCCGAGGACTATCTCGGCGAGCCGGTGACCGAAGCGGTCATCACCGTGCCGGCCTACTTCAACGACTCGCAGCGCCAGGCGACCAAGGACGCCGGCCGCATCGCGGGCCTCGAAGTCAAGCGCATCATCAACGAGCCGACCGCGGCCGCGCTGGCCTACGGCATCGACAAGAAGGGCGGCGACCGCAAGATTGCCGTGTACGACCTCGGCGGCGGCACGTTCGACGTGTCGATCATCGAGATCGCGGAAGTCGACGGCGAGAAGCAGTTCGAAGTGCTGGCGACTAACGGCGACACGTTCCTCGGCGGCGAAGACTTCGACAAGCGCCTGATCGACTACCTCGTCGAGGAATTCAAGAAGGATACCGGGCGTCGACCTCAAGAACGATTCGCTTGCGTTGCAGCGCCTGAAGGACGGAGCCGAGCGCGCGAAGATCGAACTGTCGAGCGCGCACCAGACCGAGGTGAACCTGCCGTACATCACGGCCGACTCCTCCGGTCCGAAGCACCTGAACATCAAGCTGACGCGGGCCAAGCTCGAAGCGCTGGTCGACGAACTGATCAAGGCGACGATCGGACCGTGCCGCACGGCGCTGAACGACGCCGGGCTGAAGATCTCCGACATCCAGGAAGTCATCCTGGTCGGCGGCCAGACCCGCATGCCGAAGGTGCAGGATGCGGTCAAGGAGTTCTTCGGCAAGGAACCGCGCAAGGACGTCAACCCGGACGAGGCTGTCGCTGTCGGTGCGGCGATCCAGGGTGGCGTGCTCGGTGGAACGGTCAAGGACGTGCTGCTGCTCGACGTCACGCCGCTGTCGCTCGGCATCGAGACGCTCGGTGGCGTCATGACCAAGCTGATCGAGAAGAACACGACGATTCCGACCAAGAACACGCAGGTGTTTTCGACCGCCGAGGACAATCAGACTGCGGTCACCGTGCACGTGCTGCAAGGCGAACGTGAGCGCGCGAGCGCGAACAAGTCGCTGGCCAAGTTCGATCTGGCCGGCATCGAGCCGGCGCAGCGCGGCATGCCGCAGGTCGAGGTCACGTTCGACATCGACGCGAACGGCATCCTGCATGTCCACGCCAAGGACAAGAAGACCGGCAAGGAACAGCGCATCGAGATCAAGGCCGGTTCGGGTCTGAACGAGGAAGAGATCCAGCGCATGGTGCGTGACGCCGAGGCGAACAAGGAAGACGACAAGAAATTCCACGAACTCGTCAACACGCGCAACAAGGCTGACCAGCTCGTGCACGCCACGCGCGCGGCGATCAAGGAACATGGCGGCAAGGTGCCGGGCCAGATCGGCGCGATCGAGGCAGCGCTTTCGGACCTGGAAAAGGTCATGAAGGGCGAAGACAAGGAAGCGATCGATTCGAAGATCGCGGCGCTTGAAGCGGCGGCGCAGTCGCTCGGTGCGGCGGCGGCTGGGAGTGCCGGTCCGGGTCCGGAAGGTCCGCAGGCCGGGGGCAGCTCGGCGCCGAAGGACGACGTCGTCGACGCTGAGTTCACCGAGGTGAAAGACAAGAAGTAGTTATCCATCGACGCTGCGCGTCGACGGATCAACTGCCGCCGTTGGAGCCTCGCGAAAAGCGCGAGGCTCCACGCCGGCGAAGCAATGTTGACTGCGTCGTGTTGCGACGACGCAGATTCGTAGATCGAGAGGCACGATGGAGAAGGGGAGACTCGAAGCCTTCACCGACGGGGTGATCGCCGTGATCATCACCATCATGGTGCTGGAACTCAAGCCGCCGCATGACGTGAGCTGGTACGCGCTGTTCCGCAACTGGCCGATCATGCTCAGCTACGTGCTGAGCTTCATCTACGTCGGCATCTACTGGAACAATCACCACCATCTGCTGCACCTGGCCGAGACCGTGAACGGCAAGGTCATGTGGGCAAACCTGCACTTCCTGTTCTGGCTGTCGCTGTTTCCGTTCGTCACCAGCTGGTTGAACGAGGCGCAGCCGGTGCCATCTCCCGTGCCGACGGCTTTGTACGGCTTCGTCCTTCTGATGGCGGGTGCTGCGTGGATCCCTCTCATGCGCACGCTGATCGCCTGCAACGGGGGTCCGAAGAGCGAACTCAAGAAAGCCATCCGCAGCGACTGGAAAGAATGGGGCTCGGTTCTCGTTTATGCGATCGCAATTGCCTTATCGTTTTTTGTCCCCATTGTGTCCTGCGGGCTGTATGCCGCGGTCGCCGCGATGTGGTTCGTGCCCGACCGGCGTATTGAAGAGAAAGTGACCCAATGAACATCGTCGCAACATTCTGCCTGCGTTCGCCCTGAGACGATTTGAAAGGTTTATGTCCATGAGCAAACGCTGTTACTACGAAGTGCTGGGGGTAGAACGCGGAGCGTCCGAAGAGGACCTCAAGAAGGCGTTCCGCCGGCTGGCGATGAAGCACCATCCGGACCGCAACCCGGACAACAAGGAATGCGAGGGGCACTTCAAGGAAGCCAAGGAGGCCTACGAGGTCCTTGGCGATCCGCAGAAGCGGGCGATGTATGACCGCCATGGCCACGCGGCATTCGAAAATGGCGGGGGACGGGGCGGCGGGGCTGGTTTCGCTGACGTCGGCGACATCTTTGGCGATATCTTTTCCGACATCTTCGGTATGGGCGGTCAGGGCCGGCAGTCGCGACGCGGCGCCGACCTGCGCTACGTCGTCGAACTCGATCTCGAAGAAGCCGTGTTCGGCGTCGAGCGCAAGATCGACGTGCCGACATTGTCGTCGTGCGAATCCTGCACGGGTTCCGGTTCGAGCGACGGCAAGCTGGCAACCTGCGAAACCTGCCGCGGCCACGGCCGCGTCCGCATGCAGAACGGCATCTTCTCGATCCAGCAGTCCTGTCCGCACTGCGGAGGCAGCGGCAAGAAGATTTCCAGCCCATGTCGTGCCTGCCGCGGCGAAGGGCGTGTTCAGAAGGACAAGACCCTGTCGGTCAAGATTCCGGCCGGCGTCGACAGCGGCGACCGCATCCGCCTGACCGGCGAGGGCGAAGCCGGGCCACCCGGGGCCGCAGCCGGTGATCTTTATGTGGAAGTCCACGTGCGCGAGCATCCGATCTTCCAGCGCGAGCGTGATGATCTTTTCTGCGAGTTGCCGATTCGTTTTTCGCAGGCGGCGCTCGGCGCAGAACTCGAAGTGCCGACGCTTGGCGGCGAAGCGTCGATCAAGATTCCAGCCGAGACACAGACTGGAAAACTGTTCAAATTGCGCGGCAAGGGCGTGCGCAACGTGCGCAACGGGCATGTTGGCGACCTCATCTGCCGCGTTGTCATCGAAACGCCAATCAAGCTCAACAAGCGCCAGCGTGAACTGATCGAGGAATTCGAAGCCAGCTTCGGCGAAGACGCGGCCAAGCACACGCCGCGCGCGACTTCCTGGCTGGGCGGCGTCCGGCAGTTCTGGGAAAGGGTGACTTCCTGAGAGCAGGGGCTAGGGACTAGGCGCCAGGGTCTAGTAAGAGCGGGTTGAATCTTCTCTCCTGCGCACTTGTTGAATCTCGCCGGTTCCCGTTCGAAATCCTGAACCGGCTCTTGCTGGCCCTAGTCCCTAGCCCCTGGCCCCTCTTTCCTTCGACGTTCGCCCTGCTACCATCGTCAAATGGCAGATCTCGTCAACGTCGTCGTCTATGGCTCCGCCGGGCGCATGGGGCAGGCGATCATTCGTTGCGTGCTCGATTCGACCCAGGCACGGCTGGCTTGCGCCCTCGTGCGGCCCGGCTCGGGCTTGGCGGATGAGCCGCTCGATCGCGTGTTCGGTGTGCTGAAGCGCGATGTGGATTTTTCCACTTCGCTCGACCCGGACGTAGCTTGCGACGTGATCGTCGATTTCAGCGGACCCAATGCGTTCGATGGGGCGCTCGCACTCGCCGTACAGCGGCGCGTGGCATTCGTCTGCGGTTCGACCGGTTTGCGCGACGAGCAACGGCTGTCGCTGGAACATGCGGCCCGTTCGATACCGGTGCTGTGGGCGGCGAATTTCAGTCTCGGTGCGGCGATGCTGCTACGCGCGGCCCGACGCGTGGCCGCGGCGCTGCCCGAGTGGGACTGCGATATCGTCGAGTTCCATCACAAGGGCAAGACCGACGCGCCGTCCGGAACCGCGATGAACCTGGGCATGGCCATCGCCGAAGGGCGTGGTCACGCGCTCGCGGAACGCGCGGTGTTCGCCCGCCACGGCCAGGTCGGCGCGCGCGGCGAACAGGAAATCGGTTTCGCCGCGCTGCGCGGAGGCGACGTGATCGGCGAGCACACCGTGATCTTCGCCACCGATGGGGAGCGGCTCGAACTCACGCATCGCGCCACGAGCCGCGACATCTTTGCGCGCGGTGCGCTCGCTGCGGCGATCTGGCTCGCTCGCCGAGAACCGCGCATGTACACCTTTGACGAAGTGCTGGCGCCGTCGGCGTGACGCCGCGCGAGGTCAGTGGAAGTTGGTGTTCGACAGCAGTCCGAAACACGCCGCGACCAGCAGCAGCAGGACACCGATGATCGAGGCGATTCCGGCGCCGACGCCACGCGCCGTGCGCGGCTGATTCGTCTTGTTGAAGTGTACGATGAGCCAGATCATCGCGATCCACGGCAACAGGGCCAGCAAGATCGCAATCACCGCACCGAAGCCTGAATTCGCTCCGTTGAGCACGCTGAAGACGAGGCTCGACATCACGCCGACGACAAAGTACCCGCCGATCAGGCAGGCCCACGCGAGCGCGATTCCTGCGCCGAGCGATCCCTTGTTCGGCTCGGCCGCAGGCGGGTTCGGTGGAACCGGTTGTGCTGGCGTTTCTGACATGGGCATCTTTCCTCAGTAGGAAGCACCGCTCGCGTCTGCCGCGGCGCGCAATCGGGTCAGGCGTTCGCGGCGCTCGTCGCGATAGAACAGATTGAACGTGTCGAACGGCACGATCGTGCCGTCCGGTTGGGCGATATGCACGCACGACTTCTTGACCGCGCGCAGGTCGAAACTCATCGCGTCGATAAACTGCATGATCAGGACGCGGAATACGTTGCGATAGGACAGATCCGACGGTGCCTGCACTTGCGGCAGGCAGCAAAGCAGGTCGGCCAGCGAGCAGGCTTGCGACTCGGGCGAGTGATTGGTGGCGAACAACTCGAAGACATGCGCGCGCAGCTGCTCGTCGCGTTCGACGACGATCGTGTTGCGGCCTTTCGCGACCAGCGTTTCGGGCTTGACGAAGCGGGTCAGCGGCACGGTGTTGGCCCCAAGCTTCAACGCATAGGCCATCGCCAGGCAATCCGGATTGCACGGCACCGGGATCAGGTCGTCGGCTTTGAATACGCCGGTCTGTTCGAGGATGCGGCGGCGCACTTCGGTCAATGTCAGGCGATCCCGCGCTGGATCATAGTTTTCGAGGCGCCCGGCCGCCTGGATCGGCTGGAACGTCACGCCGCGAACGCAGGGTTGGCGCAGGGCAAACTCGATGATCTCGCCGAGTTCGTGATCGTTGAGGCCTTTTTTCACCGTGACGACGAGCGTCGTCGAGATGTCGTGGGCGTTGAGATGCTCGAGCGCGCGCAAGCGGATGTCGGCCAGGCGCGCGCCACGCAGATCCTGGTGGACTTCGTCGCGCAGCGAGTCGAACTGCAGATACACCTCGAAGCCAGGTTGATACGCTGCCAGCCGCGCGGCGAAGTCCGGCTCCTTGGCGATACGCAGGCCGTTGGTGTTGACCATCAGATGCTTGATCGGCCGCCGCTTGGCCGCGTCGAGGATTGCGAAGAACTCCGGATGCAGCGTCGGCTCGCCGCCGGAAATCTGCACGACGTCGGGCTCGCCCTCGTTCGCGACCACGGCATCGAGCATGCGCTCGACGGTCGGCAGGTCGCGAAAGCCGGGACGATGCGGCCCGGACTCGGCATAGCAGATCGGACAGCGCAGGTTGCAGTGATCGGTGATCTCGATCAGCGTCAGGCAGCTGTGCTGCATGTGCTCGGGGCATAGTCCGCAGTCGTACGGGCAGCCCCAGCGCTGCTCGGTATTGAAGCGCAGCGGCAGCTCCGGCGGCTTGATGAAGACTTCGCGCGACTTGCGGTAATACGCCGCGTCGTCGGCGATCAGCACGCGCTCCCGGCCGTGCTCGGGGCACCACTTTTCGAGGAATACGCGCTCGTCCTTGATCAGGATCTTCGCCTCGACGCGGCGCAGGCATGTCGTGCACACCGACACGGCGCTGTCATAGAACAGGTACGGCCTTAGCTTCGCCCCCACGCGACGATCCTTGCGATCCGCGGAATGTCGCGATAATAGTAGAGAAGTCCGGCGAGGCACAGCAGCTGGATGCCAGACAGCGACCCAAGGTAGATCATCGGCATCGGCTTGATGAAGTCGACGGCGAGACGAAAACCCAGGTACGCGATCATGAAGGCTCGGAAGCGATCGCCGGCTTGATCGAATGCGTCGCGGCGCAAGTGCAGCAGCATGCCCAGTCCGGCCAGAAACACGATCTCGTAGAGCTGGGTCGGATGGCGAGGCACGCCGTCGCCGAAGTCGATCGCCCATGGCAGGCTGGTCGGATTGCCGTAAGTGTGATCGTCGAGGCCCGACACAAAGCAGCCGATGCGGCCAATGGCGATGCCGACGATCAGCGGCAGTGCGAATGCGTCGCCACTGGATCCCTGTGCGCCAATCGCGCGCTTGACGACTTCGACGCCGGCCAGCCCACCGAGCAGCGCGCCGACGATCGTCTTGCCCTCGAGCAGATGGCGCCAGTCCGGAAAGCTGGCGAACGCGTTGCGCGGATCCTCGATCCAGTAGCCAAGCTTCGCGCCGATCGCTGCGCCGAAGATCGCCGCGACGCCGATCCACAGGCTGCGGTCGAGGTCGTCGAGCACCGGCAACGCCAGGCGGCGACGCTGCCACAGGAACAGACGCATGCCGACGGCATAGGCCGCGAGTTCGAACCCGATGTGCCAGGCGACAGGCGGCATCCGGGCGAGAGTCAGTCCTTGTGCGCGGCGTTCTTGTCGCGGCCGGCGCCCCAGAGCGTGTCGATGCGGCCGAACACTTTCTTGAACAGGCGCGACAGCTTTCCGCGCTGCGTCTTGCGCAACTTTTCGTCTTCGCTCGTGAGCCACGCGACCTGGATCACGCGCCGTTCGCCCTCGAACGGCAGATGGCCGTGAAACGAATTTTCGGAACGTTTGAAAACCGCGAGATTGCCATACAAGGGCTTGAGCTCCGGCGCGACCAGACTTTCGACGTCATCGACACGGCCGAGGAAGCGCAGGCAACCATCGCTGGTGGCGGGCCACGAGGGATTCAGGTACAACAGGGCAGTCGCGACCTTCGAGCGGCTGTCCGTGTGGATTGTGCCGTGGCGCTTGTTCAGGGCCCGGCAGATCGTCACCAGCGTCGGGTACTGGCCGAGATTGTCGATGCCAAGGCGCTGGCCAACAGCGGTCGCGACCGCCGGGTCGATCAGGTCGGCGACCAGCCGGTTGATGCTCGGCCCGCAGTCGCTTTCTTCATACGGGAAGAAACCGGCGCCGGCGTACTTCGGGAAGTCGCGTTCGAGGTCGCTGGCGGCATCGGCGGGCAACTGCTCGCGCGCCACGATAAAGCAGAACGGTTCCGTTCGGACCACCGTATCGGCGCGATCCAGCCGTGATGGATCGAACAGCGATGGGGTTTCAGCGAGGGCAGCGGACATGAATGGAGTCTGCGCGGTCGAGCCTGTTGTGCGGGCCCTATTGTAACGCCGACCGCGGTGGACAGATGACGGGGTCGACCGGTATCATTCCGTCTCGCCCGTAACCTCTCCCCACGGACTGGTGTCAACCAGCCCGCGGGTCGGCCTGCACCTTGAGGTTGCGTTTTGCTTCCAGGATCAGGCGATCTGATGACACCGGCAATCCTCGCACTCGCAGATGGCAGCTTGTTCCGCGGAATTTCGATCGGTGCGGAAGGCGAAACCGTTGGCGAGGTGGTGTTCAACACGGCGATCACGGGCTACCAGGAAATCCTGACGGACCCGTCCTACGCCCGCCAGATCGTCACCCTGACTTATCCCCACATCGGCAATACCGGCTGCAACGAAGTCGACGAGGAATCCGCGCGCGTCCATGCCGCCGGCCTCGTCATCCGCGACCTGCCGCGCCTGGCGAATAACTGGCGTTCGCAGGAGACCCTGCAAGCCTATCTGCGCCGTCACGACATCATCGCCCTGGCCGACATCGACACGCGCCGGTTGACGCGTATCCTGCGCGACAAGGGCGCGCAGGGCGGCTGTATCGCCGCCGGTGCGAACGTCTCCGCCGAGCACGCGCTCGCGGCCGCGCGCGGGTTTCCCGGACTCAAGGGCATGGACCTGGCCAAGGTCGTCAGCGTGAGCGAGAGCTATCGCTTCGACAGCGGCAGCTACGACCTGGATGCCACCGCATTTGCGCCGCTTGTGCGCCGGCAGCGCGTCGTCGCTTACGATTTCGGTGTCAAGCGCAACATCCTGCGCATGCTGGTCGATCGTGGCTGCGAAGTCATCGTCGTCCCGGCGCAGACACCGGCGGCCGATGCGCTCGCGCACAAGCCCGACGGCGTGTTTCTCTCGAACGGTCCCGGTGATCCGGAGCCGTGCGATTACGCCATCGCCGCTGCGCGCGAATTCATGAAGCGCCAGATTCCGTTGTTCGGTATCTGCCTCGGCCACCAGATTCTCGGACTGGCCGTCGGCGGGAAGACCGTCAAGATGAAGTTCGGACATCACGGCGCGAATCATCCGGTCATCGACCTGGCCAGCGGCCGGGTCATGATCTCGAGTCAGAACCACGGGTTCGCCGTCGACGAAGCGACGCTGCCGCCGAACGTCGAAGTCACCCATCGATCGCTGTTCGACGGCTCGAACCAGGGCCTCCGCGTGCTCGATGCGCCGGCCTTCAGTTTTCAGGGTCATCCCGAAGCCAGTCCGGGCCCGCACGACGTTTCCGGATTGTTCGACCAATTCATCCGCCAGATGGAGGCGCGCGCGGCTGCCGCGGCGTAATCACCATGCACACACAGCGCACAATGACTTTGCAACTCTTCGCCATCGCACTCATTCTCGGTGCAACCGTGACTGCGAACGCCGCCACTTCTCCAGCCGCGCCGGCGCCGAATGCGAAAAAAGCCGAAGCGGAGCCGGCAGGAGAGGCAGTGCCATATGACGAACTGCACCTGCACATCGGCAAGCGCGTAATCGTCCATACCACGTTCCATACGACCCGGACCGGAGTGCTCACGCAGGTGTCGAATACGCAGTTGACGCTGGGCATCGACGCTTCCGGCGGATCGACCGAACTGACCATGCCGAAGAACACGATCGTCAGCGTCGCGCTCGCCACTTCGACGCCAGCGCCGCAGCCCGGGACGCCCAGTGCCAAAAAGAACTGACCTCAAGTCGATCCTGATCATCGGCGCCGGCCCGATCGTCATCGGCCAGGCTTGTGAGTTCGACTATTCCGGCGCGCAGGCGTGCAAGGCGCTGAAGCAGGAAGGCTATCGCGTCGTCCTGGTCAATTCGAATCCGGCCACGATCATGACCGACCCGGAAACGGCCGACGCGGTCTACATCGAGCCGATCAACCGGCACACGGTCGAACGCATCATCGCCAAGGAACGCCCCGATGCGCTGCTGCCGACCATGGGCGGGCAGACGGCGCTGAACTGCGCGCTCGACCTGGCCGACAATGGAATTCTGGAAAAGTATAACGTCGAACTGATCGGCGCCTCGCGCGAGGCGATCCGGATGGCCGAGGACCGCGAATTGTTCCGCCGAGCTATGATCGAGATCGGCCTGGATTGCCCGCGGGCCGAGGTCGCCAAGTCGCTCGAGCAGGCGCTCGAATCGCAGCTCAAGGTCGGTTTTCCGACGATCATCCGGCCGAGCTTCACGCTCGGCGGCTCCGGCGGCGGCATCGCCTACAACCGCGAGGAGTTCGTCGAGATCGTCGGCCGCGGGCTCGAACTGTCGCCGGTGCACGAAGTCCTGATCGAGGAATCGGTGCTCGGCTGGAAGGAATTCGAGATGGAGGTCGTGCGCGATACCGCGGACAACTGCATCATCGTCTGCTCGATCGAGAACCTCGACCCGATGGGTGTGCACACCGGCGACTCGATCACGGTGGCGCCGGCGCAGACCCTGACCGACAAGGAATACCAGCGCCTGCGCGACGCCAGCATCGCCGTGCTGCGCAAGATCGGCGTCGACACCGGCGGCTCGAATGTGCAGTTCGGCGTGAACACCGAGAACGGCCGCGTCGTCGTCATCGAGATGAATCCGCGCGTGTCGCGCTCCTCGGCGCTGGCATCGAAGGCGACCGGATTCCCGATCGCGAAAGTCGCGGCGAAGCTTGCCGTCGGCTATACGCTCGACGAGCTGCGCAACGAGATCACCGGTGGCGCGACGCCGGCATCGTTCGAGCCGACGATCGACTATGTCGTCACGAAGATCCCGCGCTTCGCCTTCGAGAAATTTCCGTCCGCCGATTCGCGCCTGACGACGCAGATGAAATCGGTCGGCGAGGTCATGGCGATCGGCCGCACGTTCCAGGAGTCGCTGCAGAAAGCGCTGCGCGGTCTGGAGACCGGCAAGGATGGCTTGAATCCAGGCCGGCTCGATCCGGAAAATACCGACGACGTGACGACACTCAAGCGCGAGTTGCGCGAACCGGGACCGGAGCGGCTGTTCTATGTCGCCGACGGCTTTCGCGCGGGCCTCACGCTCGAAGAGATTTACGCGCTCACCTCGATCGACCGCTGGTTTCTCGATCAGATCGCCGAACTCGTCGAGATCGAAGTCGAGGTTCGCAACGGCGGGCTCAAGGCACTGGACGCCGAGCGGATGCGCCTGCTCAAGCGCAAGGGCTTCGCCGATGCGCGGCTGGCTTCATTGCTCGCGACGGACGAAGCGGCGGTGCGCAAGCTGCGGCACGCGTTCGGCGTGCGCCCGGTCTACAAGCGCGTCGACTCGTGCGCGGCCGAATTTGCCACGTCCACGGCATACCTGTATTCGACCTACGAGGAAGAGTGCGAGGCCGAGCCTACCGGCCGGGACAAGATCATGGTGCTTGGCGGCGGCCCGAACCGCATCGGCCAAGGCATCGAGTTCGACTACTGCTGCGTGCACGCGGCACTGGCGCTGCGCGAGGACGGTTATGAAACGATCATGGTCAACTGCAACCCGGAGACCGTGTCGACAGACTACGACACGTCCGACCGGCTGTACTTCGAACCGCTGACGCTCGAAGACGTGCTCGAGATCATCGACAAGGAAAAGCCCAAGGGCGTGATCGTGCAGTACGGCGGGCAGACGCCGCTGAAGCTTGCACGCGCGCTCGAAGCGAACGGCGCACCGATTATCGGCACGTCGCCGGATTCAATCGATCTTGCCGAAGACCGCGAGCGCTTCCAGAAGATGGTCACGAAGCTGGCACTGATCCAGCCGCCGAACCGCACCGCGCGCAATCCCGACGAGGCGTTGGCGCTGGCGCGCGAGATCGGCTATCCGCTGGTCGTGCGTCCCAGTTATGTGCTGGGCGGACGCGCGATGGAAGTCGTGCACGGCGACGCGGACCTGAAGCGCTACATAACCGATGCCGTGCGCGTCTCCAACGATTCGCCGGTTCTGCTCGACCGTTTCCTCGACAATGCGGTCGAAGTCGATGTCGACATCGTCGCCGATGCCGAAGGCAACGTGCTGATCGGCGGCATCATGGAACATATCGAGGAGGCCGGCGTGCATTCCGGTGACTCGTCCTGCTCGCTACCACCGTACTCGCTGCCGCCTGCGGTGCAGGCGGAGTTGCGCGTGCAGGTCGCGCAGATGGCGCGCGAGCTGAAGGTCGTGGGATTGATGAACACCCAGTTCGCGATCCAGACCGACGAGGACGGCGAAGCGACTATTTTTATCCTCGAAGTGAACCCGCGCGCCTCGCGCACCGTGCCTTTCGTATCGAAGGCGACCGGCGTGGCGCTGGCGAAGATCGCCGCGCGCTGCATGGTCGGCCGCAGCCTGGTCGAGCAGGGCACGACGCGCGAAGTCATTCCGCAGTACTACTCGGTCAAGGAAGCGATCTTCCCGTTCCTGAAATTCCAGAACGTCGATCCGATCCTCGGACCGGAAATGCGCTCGACCGGCGAAGTCATGGGTGTCGGCCGCAGCTTCGGCGCAGCGTTCGCGCGCGCGCACGAGGCGGCGAACATCGCGCCGCCGCGCGCCGGCAAGGCGTTCGTCTCGGTGCGCGATCCGGACAAGCAGAGACTGCTGCCGGTTGCGCGCGACCTCATCAAGCGTGGTTTCAGCGTCGTTGCGACATCGGGCACGGCCACGTTCCTTACCGAGCACGGCATCGCCTGCGAGCGAATCAACAAGGTGCTCGAAGGCCGCCCGCATATCGTCGACCTGATCAAGAATGGCGAGATCGTGTTCATCATCAACACGACCGAAGGCAAGCAGGCGATCGCCGATTCGTTTTCGATCCGGCGCGAGGCACTTCAGCAGCGCATCACCTATTCGACGACGATTGCCGGCGCGCGCGCGCTGCTGCATTCGCTCGACTTCCGCGGCGACGGCGAAGTCCACAGCCTGCAGGAACTGCACAGGGAACTGGCATGAGACACAGGAAACCTGAATGAAACGTTCGCCAATGACGGCCAAGGGCGCCGAGCGTCTTCGCGCCGAAGTCGACAAGCTGAAATCACAGGACCGGCCGCGTGTCATCGCAGCCATCGCCGAGGCTCGCGCTCATGGTGATTTGAAGGAAAACGCCGAGTACCACGCGGCGCGCGAACAGCAAGGTTTCATCGAAGGCCGCATCCAGGCCATCGAGGCGGCGTTGAGCTATGCCGAGATCATCGATGTCAACCGCCTCAACGCCGGTGCGCGCATCGTCTTCGGCGCTACCGTCGAGCTTGCCGACGAAGACAGCGGTGAGGGAGTCACCTATCAGATCGTCGGCGACCTCGAAGCGGACATCAAGCAGAAACTGATTTCGGTCAGTTCGCCGTTTGCCCGTTCGCTGATCGGCAAAAGCGAAGGCGACAGTTTCGAATTCACCGCGTCCAATGGCACCAAGCGCTACGAGATTGTCGCGGTGCGCTACGTCGCATGATCGGAAACTGATCGAATCCGCGAGGTCCGGCACGTGGCTGTTCTGACTCTGCTGCTGCCGCCAATGCGCGACTTCGTCGAAGAAGCACCTTCCGGTGAACTGGCGACATGGACCTCGCGCGGCGACCGTCTGGCTGATGCCGCGCCTGGCCGCGAGGCGATGCTGCGCGAATCATTCGAGTTCGTCGGCACGGCGATGCCGTATGCAGCCCTGACGCGCAGCCTCGACAGCGCCGACGCTGCCGGCACGTTGTGGCTGCGCGCGGATCCGGCCTGGGTCGTGGCCGATGCCGTGACGTTGCGTCTGCTCGCTTGTGGAAATTTGGATTTGTCGCCTGCGGACAGCGAGCAGCTGGCGCGTTCGCTCAAGCCGTTGTTCGGCGACGCCGGCTTCCTGCTCGAAGCGACTACGCCTTCGCGCTGGTACCTGCGCTGTCCGGGCGGCGCGACGCTGCCGGCATTCGCCGCGCCGCAAGCGGCGCTCGGCGACGACGTCGCGCGGCATCTGCCGGAAGGCGAGGCTGGCCGGCGTTGGCAGCATATTCTGAACGAAGCGCAGGTCATCCTGCACAATCATCCGCTCAATGTCGAACGCGTCCGGCGCGGCGTGCCGCCGGTCAACAGCCTCTGGTTCTGGGGTGCCGGAATGCTGCCGGACTGGGTCAGGACGACGGCAAGGACGATCGTCAGTGGCGATGAGATCGTGCACGCGTTGGCGCGGCTCGCGAAGATTCCGGTCGAGTCCACTCTGGCAGGCGCTTTCGCTGCCACTACAGCCGATTCGCGCATCCTGGTCGATGCCGACGCCACGGCCGGCGTCGCTGTCGAAGATGCTTTGCAGCGAATCCAGCAAGCCTTGACTCAGCGGGTCGTCCGCGAACTGCGCCTGAGTTTTGCCAGCGGCGAGCGTTATCGTTATCGGCACGCCCACCGTTGGCGCTTCTGGCGCAAGGTTCCGGCGAAAGCGAAAGCATGAAGGCGCCGCGTATCGTCCGCCGCCCCTTTCCGGCAATCGCTCCGGAGTTGCCGGGGCATCCGGTGTTGCGGCGGATTTTTGCCGCGCGCGGCGTGACCGATGCAGCGCAGGTCGAATATCGTCTGGCCGGAATGCTGCCGCCGAATCTGGGCGGACTCGAGCGTGCGTGCACCGTTGTCGGCGAAGCGATTCGCGCACAGCAGCGCATCGTCGTGGTCGGTGATTTCGATTGCGACGGCGCGACCGGAACCGCAGTGGCGGTGCGTGGACTGCGCCTGCTTGGCGCGCGCAACGTCGGCTATGGCGTGCCGAATCGCGCCGTGCATGGCTACGGCCTGAGCCCGGCGCTGGTCGAAGAACTTTCCGGGCAGAGTCCCGACCTGCTGATCACAGTCGACAACGGCGTTGCCGCGCACTCGGGAATCGCTGCGGCGCACGCGCGCGGGATGCGCGTCGTCGTCACCGATCATCATCTGCCTGGCGCGACGCTCCCGGATGCGGACGCGATGGTCAACCCGAACCTTCCGGGCGATGCGTTTGCGAGCAAGGCGCTCGCGGGCGTCGGCGTCATTTTCTACCTGCTGCTCGCGCTGCGCGCCAGCCTGCGCGCGGACGGCTGGTTCGCCGAAGCCGGGATCGCCGATCCGGATCTTTCAGTGCTGCTCGATCTCGTCGCTCTCGGCACCGTCGCCGACCTCGTCGCGCTGGACCACAACAACCGCATCCTGGTCGAAGCGGGATTGCGCCGAATCCGCAGCGGACGCGCGTGCGCCGGCATCACGGCATTGTTCAGCGTCGGCAAGCGCGACAGCGCCAAGGCGTGCGCGGCGGATCTGGGCTTCATCGTCGCGCCCAGGCTCAACGCGGCAGGCCGCATCGACGACATCAGCCTCGGCATCGAGTGCCTGCTCGCGGACGACCCGGGTCGGGCACGTGAGCTTGCCGATCGCCTGTCGGCATTGAACGCCGAACGCCGGGAGTTGCAGTCCGACATGACGGCCCAGGCCGAGGTGACGGTAAACAAGTGGATTTCACAGCACGGCAGCGCTTCGCTGCCATTCGGGCTGGTCCTGTTCGAGCCCGAATGGCACCAGGGAATCGTCGGCCTCGTCGCGTCGCGCCTCAAGGAATTGTTGAATCGGCCCGTCATTGCCTTCGCGCCGGCCGGGGAGGGCAGCGACGAGGTCAAGGGGTCGGGGCGGTCGATCGCGGGATTTCATATGCGCGATGTGCTGGCCGATGTCGACGCCGCGAATCCCGGATTGCTCGGCCGCTTCGGCGGCCACGCGATGGCGGCCGGACTGAGTCTGCGGCGCGACGATATCGAGCGCTTCGCGGCGGCGTTCGATCAGGCCGCGCGGCAGCGCTTGCTGCCCGAGCAACTCGACGCGGTGCTGTCCACCGATGGCGAACTCGAAGAGGCCGACTTCACGCTCGACCTTGCTCGCCAGCTGCGCAGCGCAGGACCCTGGGGACAGGCTTTTCCGGAGCCGCTGTTCGACGGCGAGTTCGACATCGCCGGCACGCGCGTCATCGGCGATGCGCATCTGCGCTTGAAACTTCGGCAGTGCGGTCATGCCACATTGCTCGATGCGGTCCTGTTCAATGCGGACCGCTACGGCCCTCTGGCGCCGCGCGTCCGCGCAGCGTTCCAACTGGAAATCGACGAATGGGACGGATCGCAGTCGCTGCGCCTGCTGCTGCGCCATATCGAGCCGTTGTAAACGCGCTCACTCTCGTCCACAGGTCATCGCCGGGCCGCATCGGACAATCAGATGGCTGAAGCCTCCGAGGCAGCCGCATTCTCGGCAGCTTTCTCGCTGTCGGCTGCCTCGTTCCGAACCCATCGCCAGAACAGCTGATAGCCGACCGCAAGAACCACGGGGCCGATGAACAGGCCGAGGATGCCGCTCGTGGCCATGCCGCCGATCGAGCCGATCAGAACGACTGCCATCGGAACGTCGACACCACGGCCCAGAAGCAGCGGCTTGAGCACGTTGTCGACCAGACCGGCAACGAAGATATAGATCGCAAAGACGATGGTTGCGAGTGTGGCTCCCTGGGTAAAGAAGACGAAGACGATGACCGGCAGTGTGACCAGCGTGGCCGGCAACTGCACGATCGCCAGCACAAGCACCACGAGGGCGAGAAAACCTGCTCCTGGAATTCCCATCACCACAAAGCCGATACCGACGAGCAGCATCTGGATGAAGGCGATGCCTATGACGCCCTGGGCTACCGCACGGATCGTGGCGGTGCACAGCCGGGTCACTTTCTCGCCCTGGCCCTGGCCGAATACGCGATCGGCGATCTGCAGCGTGCTGCGGGTTCCGTTCTCCCCGAATGCCATGATGACTCCGGCAACGATCACGGCGACGAGAAACATCATCAGACCGAGTCCGAACCCGGCCAGCTTGCCGAGCATGACGAGACTGATGTCCTTGAGCTGCGGTGCGAGCTTCTGCGCGAGGCCGCTCAGGTCGGTGGCCGCCTGCTGCCAGAAACCATAAAGCTTCTCGCCTACCAGAGGCCAGGTCGCGACCGATTCGGCCGGTGGCGGAATATGGAAGGTGCCGTCCTTGACCCACGCCACGGCGTTTTCCGCCGACTCGGTCAGGGAGAGCCCCAACATGTAAATGGGCACAACGAGGATCAGGAACGTCAGCAACACGATGACGGTCGCGGCGCGGCCATCCTTGCCGCCCATCCTGCCCTTGAGCATGAGTTGAAGCGGGTAGAAGTTGATCGCAAGGATCACCGCCCAGACCACCAGCGACAGGAACGGCTGAAACACCTGGTAGCAGGCAGACACCAGGGCGGCGACCATTGCGGCGCGGATAAGCGTATCGAAGAGGCCGCGAAACAGCGTCCTCTCGGACATTGTCATCGGTAACATGATTGTCTCCTCGCAAGCGCTGCAAGAAATTGAATCAGGATCACGTCGGGATTGGGCGGTTGCATGTTCCCCGGATATGGAGATTCGTCAGTTGAAGAGCAGCTTGCGCTCGCTGGTGTTGCGAACCATCCCCAAGATTGTTGACGCCGATCAAAGGCGTCGACCTTTGCGTGAATCGCCCACAAAGGCATTCTCAGAGAACCTGATTCCCGCGACAATGGGATCAAGGTCCCATGCAAACCCGGCGGCTCGTCGGCCCTGGCTGCTGTTGTACGCTGTCGCTACCCTCGCGCGAACGCCACAAAAAAATACCACTATTGCTCAAGGTGCGAAGGGTCCGTTCCCGCTTCGTCCGCGGCGCGACTTTACGGGATATTATCGAGCATCGGTGCATAGTAAAAGCGCACGCAGACTCGTCGCACCCGCGATGACCAAGACCAGAAAAGGGAGACGACACAATGGCTACGGTCGCTCAGGATGTCCGCCGGTCGCTCGACCCGGCCCTCGCCGCGATGGTCGAATGCGATCAGGAGTTGGCCGCGATCGGCCGCCGGATAAAGGTGCTCAAGGCGATCGACTGGCCGCTACCGCTGGAAGAGCGCTTTCTCGACGGATGGCGGCGAGGACAACCGAAGCTCCCGGACGCGCCGTCGCAACCGAAAATGCATACCGCCGAAATGAGCGCATTGAAGGGGCTGATGCGCAAGCTCGATCGCGGCCATCCGGTCGGCAACTGGCTGTACAAGACGGCATGGAGCTATCACGCCGCCGCATCGATGCTCGCCGGCATCGGCACGCCCGAATTCACGCGTTGCTCGGCGTTGCTGTACGGCCGTCCCGACACCCGGTATCGGAGTCAGGACGTGACCAATGCCGACAGCGCGCAGGAGATGCTGGCGATCACCGATGAACTGGTCGGCAATCAAAAGTTGCCGCCGGTGCCGTTCGACATTCCGGCTGAAGCATTTGCCGAGATGCTGCGCGAACGCATCGGCACGATCTTCACCCACGACGACGTTAAGGTCGTGCTCGATCCGAACTTGCCCTCCAAGGCAACCGCCAGCAGCAAGCGCATCACGCTGCGGGCGACGGCGCTGTTTTCCGAACGCGACCTCGGGCAGCTCACGGAGCATGAGGCCTTTATCCACACGCTGACCGCGCTGAATGGCCAGCATCAACCGTACCTGCGCGCGTTGGGCCTTGGCGCGCCGCGCACGACGCGGACGCAGGAGGGACTGGCGACGTTTGCCGAGATCATTACCGGCTCGATGGACATCTCTCGCTTGCGGCGCATCGCGCTGCGCGTGGTCATGGTGAAGCGGGCGCTCGAAGGCGCCGACTTCGTCGAAGTGTTCCGGGGATTCCTCGATGCGGGGCAGAGCGAGGTCGAGAGTTACCGCAGCGCCGCGCGCGTGTTCCGTGGCGGCGACGTGCGAGGCAAGATCTGCTTCACGAAGGATGGAGCCTACCTCGAGGGGGTCATGCTCGTTCACGTCTTCATCCGCAAGGTGCTGCAGGAAGGTCGCGGCGATCTGCTGCCGATGTTGTTCGTCGGACGCGTGACCACGGCCGACGTGATCGCGCTGGCTCCGTTCCGCGACAGCGGATTGATTGCGCCATCAACCTACATGCCGCCCTGGGCGCGCGATCCGCAGCGAGTGCTGTCGACCATGGCGTTCTCCGCTGCGGCCCAGCGATTGCGCCTGGACAAGGTCGATCTGCAGCGATTCGTCGACTTTGAAGACGAGGTAATCGCCGAGTCGGGTATCGGAGTCTGATCTGTCCGGAAGCGCGGCTCGCGGTGGGTCGACCACGGCGGCGCTTGTACGCCCGAGGGCCATGAAAACGTCGCGCGCCCTGTTATGATTGACGTTTCCGCTACCGTCATCCATCGACCGAACCATGATCGAGACCAATCCTATTCGCGCGCGTATTGCCGACCTGCAAGGCCGCATCGCCTCGCTCAGGGGGTATCTTTGACTACGACACCAAGAGCGAGCGCCTCGAGGAAGTAACCCGCGAGCTCGAGAATCCCAATGTCTGGGACAACCCGGAGAGGGCGCAGCAACTCGGCAAGGAACGCGCCTCGCTCGACCGGATTGTCAACGGCATCCGCACGCTCGGCGACAGTCTCGCGGGCGCCAATGAACTGCTGCAACTCGCCGAGTCCGAGAAGGACGACAGCACTGCCGAGGCTGTCGCCGCCGACGTCGATGGACTGAGCGCCCACGTCGAGAAGCTCGAATTCCAGCGCATGTTCTCCGGCAAGATGGATTCGCACAACGCGTTCGTCGATGTGCAGGCCGGCGCCGGCGGCACCGAGGCGCAGGATTGGGCCGAGATGCTGCTGCGCATGTACCTGCGCTGGTGCGAGGGCAGGGGTTGGAAAACCGAGCTGCTCGAGGTCAGCGCTGGCGACGTTGCCGGCATCAAGAGCGCGACGTTCCGCGTCGAGGGCGATTACGCCTACGGCTGGCTCAAGACCGAGATCGGCGTCCATCGTCTCGTGCGCAAGTCGCCGTTCGATTCGGACAACCGCCGGCACACATCGTTTTCGTCCATCTTCGTTTCGCCCGAGGTCGACGACGATATCGACATCACGATCAATCCGGCCGACCTGAAGACCGACGTGTATCGCTCGTCCGGCGCCGGCGGCCAGCACGTCAACAAGACCGAATCGGCGGTGCGCATCACGCACGTGCCGAGCGGCATCGTCGTGGCCTGCCAGACCGAACGCTCGCAGCACGCGAACCGCGATCGCGCGATGAAGATGCTCAAGGCCAAGCTGTACGAGATGGAGATCCAGA
The DNA here is from genome assembly GCA_963766595.1 of uncultured Gammaproteobacteria bacterium. Taxonomy (GTDB): domain Bacteria; phylum Pseudomonadota; class Gammaproteobacteria; order Xanthomonadales; family Rhodanobacteraceae; genus Rudaea. Next base: position 73,410 of record CAVYAZ010000009.1, on the reverse strand, counting down.
AGCGCAACGTGGAGAAGGCCGCGCTCGAAGCGACGAAGTCGGATATCGGCTGGGGCAGCCAGATCCGCAACTACGTGCTCGACCAGTCGCGCATCAAGGATCTGCGTACCGGGATCGAGCGCACGGACACGCTGAAGGTGCTCGATGGCGATCTCGACGGGTTTATCGAAGCGAGCCTGAAGGCAGGGCTCGAAGCCGGAGCCAAGCGCGTCGATGCATAAGAGTCGCTTTTCCCTTCTCCCTTCGGGAGAAGGTGCCCGAAGGGCGGATGAGGGTCCGGGCGTCGAACAGACTCACAAAGTATACCGACCCTCACCCCAACCCCTCTCCCGGCGGGAGAGGGGCTTAAGCGATGCGAGACCATGACTGACGCCAATACGGATGAAATTTGCCGCAAGACGAAAACCGGCTGATCGCCGAACGCCGCGAAAAGCTGAGCGCGCTGCGGACGAAGGGTATCGCGTTCCCGAACGACTTCCATCCCGACGCGTTCGCCGGCGACCTTCAGTCGGAATTCGACGGCAAGGATGCCGCCTCCGTCGAAACATCCGCCAAAACGGTGCGCGTGGCAGGGCGGCTCATGGCCAAGCGCATCATGGGCAAGGCCAGCTTTGTCCAGATGCAGGACATGACCGGGCACATCCAGTTGTTCCTGCAGCAGAGCGCCCTCGGCGACACATACGATGCGTTCAAGTCCTGGGACGTCGGCGATATTGTCGGCGCCGAAGGCACCTTGATGCGCACGCGCACGGGCGAATTGTCGGTGCGGGTCGAATCGCTGAGGCTGCTGACCAAATCCCTGCGCCCGCTGCCGGACAAGTGGCACGGTCTTGCCGACATCGAGCAACGTTATCGTCAGCGCTATGTCGACCTGATCATCTCGCCCGAATCGCGCCGCGTGTTTGCGCTGCGCTCGGCAACGATTCGCTTCATCCGGCAATGGCTCGAGGCGCCACCCCGGCGGTTCATGGAAGTCGAGACACCGATGATGCATGTGATACCGGGAGGCGCGACCGCGCGGCCATTCGTCACGCATCACAATGCGCTCGACATGGATCTTTACCTGCGCGTGGCGCCAGAGTTGTACCTCAAGCGGCTGACCGTCGGCGGCTTCGATCGCGTCTATGAGATCAACCGGAACTTCCGCAACGAGGGCGTTTCGACCCGGCACAACCCCGAGTTCACGATGCTCGAGTTGTACCAGGCCTATGCCACTTACAACGAGGTCATGGACCTTACCGAGGCGATGATCCGCGAGGCGGCGATCGCGGTCGCCGGCGGCACGAAGTTGAACTGGGAGGGCAACGCGATCGACGTCGGGCCGCCATTCCGGCGCTGGCGCATGGAAGACGCCGTCCTCGAGCACAATCCACAGATCCAGCGTGCGGATTTGCGCGACCGTGCCGCACTGGCGGCGCACTGCGCGCGCCTGAAGATTCCGACCAAGCCGGATTTCGGCTGGGGCAAGCTGTTGCTGTCGATTTTCGAGCACACGGTCGAACACACGCTGATCCAGCCGACCTTCATCACCGCGCATCCGACCGAGGTTTCGCCTCTGGCGCGCGCGAACGATGCCGATGCGGGGATCACCGATCGCTTCGAACTGTTCATCAACGCCAAGGAACTGGCCAACGGCTTTTCCGAACTGAACGACCCGGAGGATCAGGCGGAGCGCTTTCGCGCGCAGGTGGCAGCCAAGGACTCTGGCGACGACGAGGCCATGCACTTCGATATGGACTATATTCGCGCGCTCGAATATGGCCTGCCTCCGGCTGGCGGCCTGGGCGTAGGTATCGATCGGCTGATCATGTTCCTGGCCGACGTGCCCTCGATTCGTGACGTTCTTCTGTTTCCGTACATGCGTCCGGAGACCTGAACGGACTGACGATTTGTTCGCTATACGCACAACTCGTTTGCGACGCGTACGCTGGCGGGCCATGGGGCTGGGTTCAGGCCCCCGACATTGCATTCCTCTGCCGCGTGGGTTACAAAGTTGAGCGGTCGTTTGGCGGGGTTGGTGATGTCAGGCACTGGAAAACAAGGTGCGTTGAGGCATGCGCGCATGCCGGTGAAGTCGGCGATCCTGATGATCCAGGGTGAGCAGTCCTGGACCAGCGACGTCGAAGACATCTCGTCGACCGGTGTCATGGTGCGGCGGCCAAATGGCTGGACCGGCACCTTGGGCGAATTGTTCGTGCTCGACATGATCTTCGGCGCCAAGCTGAACATCCACCTCAAGGCAACCGTTGCTCGCCTGACGCGCGAACATATCGGCTTCGCCTACGAGCGGATTCCTGCGAGCAAGGAAAAACCGCTGTGGGACTTGCTCGGCGGCTACGCCGACAAGCTCGAGAATTTTCCGCACTAGACAATGCCGACAGTCCGCTGCGGCCCTTCAGAGCCGCAGCGGCTTGATGTTTCCTGAGCGTCGCGCGGCACAGATTTCAAGAAGAATCGTCACTCCCGCGTAAGCGGAATCGATGGTGCTCTGCTTAAAGCATGAGATCAAAATGGATGACCAGTTGCGCTGTTGAAAACCCCGCTTTCGCGGGAACGACGGCAACTGCTTCCGATGTTGGAAGTTTTTTCGCCTCCGGCATGGCGGAGCGAGCGAGGAACTGGGCTAGGCCGTTTTCGCCGGTGCACTCTCGCGCAGTTCGCGCCGAAGGATCTTGCCGACATTGGTCTTCGGCAACGAGTCACGGAATTCGATGATCTTCGGCAGCTTGTAGCCGGTCAGATTCTTCTTGCAGTGCTCCTTGATCGTATCGACGGTCAGGTTGGGATCCTTTTTCACGACCACGACCTTGACGGCCTCACCTGACTTTTCATCAGGCACGCCGACCGCGGCGACTTCGAGCACGCCCGGACACTGCGCGATGACGTCTTCGATCTCGTTCGGATAAACGTTGAAGCCCGACACGAGGATCATGTCCTTCTTGCGATCGACGATGTAGAAGTAGCCCTTTTCGTCCATCTTCGCGATATCGCCGGTATGCAGCCAGCCGTCGGCGCCGAGCACCTTGGCGGTCTCCTCGGGCCGCTGCCAGTAGCCCTTCATGACCTGGGGACCCCTGAGGCACAGTTCGCCGACTTCGCCGACGCCCACGGGGTTGCCGTTGTCGTCCTGGATGGCCGCGTCGGTCGACGAGATGGGCAGCCCGATCGAGCTGTTGTAGTCGGCAAGGTCCAACGGGTTCATGCAGGCGGCGGGCGAAGTCTCGGTCAAGCCATACGCCTCCACGAGGGTCACGCCGGTTACCTTCTTCCAGTGTTCGGCAACCGCGCGCTGCACGGCCATGCCGCCGCCGAGAGAAAGATGCAATGTGGAAAAATTTATTTTGTCGAACCCGGGAGTGTTCAACAGCCCGTTGAACAGCGTGTTGACGCCAGTGATCGCGGTAAAACGGATGCCCTGAAGCGTTTTGACGAAACCGGGCATGTCGCGTGGATTCGTTATCAGCTGATTGAGCCCGCCGAATTTCATGAACACCAGGCAGTTCGCCGTCAGCGCGAAGATGTGATACAGCGGAATTGCCGTGATGATGATTTCCTCGCCCTCGCGGACGTTGGTGCCGAGCCATGCCGACGACTGCTGCATATTGGCGACCATGTTGCCGTGGCTGAGCATCGCGCCCTTGGCGACGCCGGTCGTGCCGCCGGTGTACTGCAGAAATGCGATGTCGTCGTGGCCGATCTCGACGCCGGGCGGCGGCTGTTTTGCACCTGCAGCCAAGGCCGCGTTGAAGCGCACGGCGTGCGGAATCGAATAGGGCGGCACCATTTTCTTCACGTGGCGCATCGCGAAATTGACGACTGCAGACTTCGGAAAACCGAGCAGATCGCCCAGGCCCGTGGTAATGATGTGCTTGCACGGCGTGTCGTGAAGCACTTCGGCCAGCACCGAGGCGAAATTGTCGAGGACGACGATCGCGCTCGCCCCGGCGTCATGCAACTGGTGGCGCAATTCTCGCGCCGTGTACATCGGATTCGTGTTCACGACGGTCAATCCGGCGCGCAGCACGCCAAAGATGGCAATCGGATATTGCAGGACATTCGGCAGCATGATCGCGACACGGTCGCCCTTGTCCAGCTTGAGCACGTTGCGCAGGTACGAAGCGAATGCGCGGCTCTGGCGATCGATATCGGCGTAGGTGAGCACCTTGCCCATGTTCGAAAACGCAGGGCGGTGGTGGAATCGTTCGCAGGCGGTCTCGAGCACATGCGCGATCGAGCGGTAGGCGTTCACGTCGATCGACGCGGGAACACCGCGCGGATAGCTGGCGAGCCACGGGCGTTGAGTGCTCATCGGTGCCGGTCCCTCCCCCAAACATGGCGCAAGTCGCCCTTGCGCTACGGAAAAACATGTGAGGGCGATTGGACCACAGGCAGCGAAACCGCAGCAAGCTGCATTGCGGCGCGGCCCGGGACACCTTCGCATTGCCGCTGGTCCGGCGCGGTATAGTTGCAGGATGGCAAGACTGATCCTGACGGCGATGATCTTCCTGCTCGCGAGTTGTTCGCGCACCAGCGACGAACAGCGCATCCGCCAGGCAATGGCGGCAATGCAGCAGGCGATGGAAGCACACGACCCTCGCGCCTTCATGAGCCACATCACCGAGGACTTCGTCGGCAACGATGCCGAGTTCGACCGAAACTCGCTGGCCAACCTTCTGCGCATCGAGGTGCTGCGTAACGACAGCATCGGCGCAACGCTCGGACCCATCGACGTCGAGATGCAGGGCGACCGCGCCAAGGCACAAGTCCTGGCGACCTTCACGGGCGGCAGCGGCGGGTTACTCCCCGAGCACGGCTCGATTTATGCGATCACGAGCAGCTGGAAACGGCAGGGAAGTGAGTGGCGCTGCTACAGCGCAACATGGAAGCAGGAACTGTAGGGCGGGCCTTGGCCCGCCGCTTGGCTCTTCGTGAAAAAAGGAATGGTGGGCCAAGGCCCACGCTACATCACGCTGCCTTTGCGCTCGCCGCCAGTTGGCGCAGCACGTACGGCAGGATGCCGCCGTGCCGGTAGTATTCGGTTTCCTTCGGCGTCAGCAGCAGCACCTTGACCTTGAATCGTTTCTCGCCGTCCGCGCCCTTGGCGACGATTTCGACTTCGCGCGCCGCACCGTCGTTGAGTCCAGCGATATCGAACACTTCGTCGCCCTTGAGTCCCAGGCTCTGGGCGTTCTGGCCGGCAGCAAACTGCATCGGCAGGATGCCCATGCCGACGAGGTTCGAGCGATGGATGCGCTCGAAGCTTTCGGCGATCACGGCCTTCACCCCGAGCAGCATCGTGCCCTTGGCCGCCCAGTCGCGCGACGAGCCGGTGCCATACTCCTTGCCGGCGATCACGATCAGCGGCACATTTTCCTTTTTATACATCATCGCGGCGTCGTAGATCGGCAGCTTGACGCCGTCGCCGCTCTTGCCGAGGGCGAAATGCAGCGTGTTGCCGCCTTCCTCGCCGCCGAACATCAGGTTCTTGATGCGGATGTTGGCGAAAGTGCCGCGCACCATGACGTCATCGTTGCCGCGGCGCGAGCCGTACGAGTTGAAGTCGGCCTTGACCACGCCGTGCGCCTGCAGGAACTGGCCGGCGGGCGAGGTCGCCTTGATGTCGCCCGCGGGCGAAATGTGGTCGGTCGTGATCGAGTCGCCGAACAATCCCAGGCAGCGCGCGCCATGGATGTCGGTGATCTTGCCGATCTGCATGCGCATGCCTTCGAAGTACGGCGGATTCTTGATATAGGTCGAGCTGTCGTCCCAGGAGTAGCGCCCGCCTTCCGGGGCTGCGATCTGGTTCCAGCGGCTGTCGCCGCGGAACACGTCGGCGTAGTTGTGCTTGAACAGGTCAGGACCGATCGTGCGCGCGATGACGTCGCCGATCTCCTTGTTCGTCGGCCAGATGTCCTTGAGAAAAACGGGCTTGCCATCGCTGCCGTTGCCGAGTGGCTGTGTCGTAAGGTCGATATCGACGGTGCCCGCCAGCGCGAACGCGACGACCAGCGGCGGCGAAGCGAGGTAGTTCATCTTGACCTCGGGATGCACGCGTCCTTCGAAGTTGCGGTTGCCCGACAGGACGGAAGCGGCCACGAGATCGCCTTCGCCGATGGCTTTGGAGATCTCCGGCGGCAGAGGCCCGGAGTTTCCGATGCAGGTCGTGCAGCCGTAGCCGACCACGAAGAAGCCGAGTTTTTCCAGATCACCGAGAACGCCGGCCTTCTTGAGGTAGTCGGTGACGACCAGCGAACCCGGCCCGAGCGATGTCTTGACCCAAGGCGCGGCCTTGAGGCCTTTCTTGACGGCATTGCGGGCGAGCAGGCCGGCACCGAGCATGACTGCAGGATTGGACGTGTTCGTGCACGACGTGATCGCGGCGATGACCACCGCGCCGTCGCGCAGATTGAACGCCGACCCGTTGAGCGAGACGTGCTGGCCCTCGGCCAGCGCGCTCTCGTCGTGGCCGACTGCGGTCGCACCACCTTCGCCGGCGAAGCGCTCGAGCGTCGCTGATTTCGGCTTGCGGTTGGCGGTGAGTGCGCTGAGCGAATCGCGATAACTCTTGCCGACGTCGCCGAGCAGCACACGATCCTGCGGGCGCTTGGGTCCTGCAAGTGACGGCTTGACCTCAGCCAGATTCAATTCGAGCGTCGAGGAGAAGTCGGCGTGCGGCGTGTCCGCGTCATGCCACATGCCCTGGGCTTTGGCGTAGGCCTCGACCAGCGCGATCTGCGCCTCGTCGCGACCCGACAGGCGCAGGTATGTCAGCGCCTCGGCGTCGATCGGGAAGATGCCGCAGGTCGCGCCGTATTCCGGAGCCATGTTCGCAATCGTCGCGCGGTCGGCGAGCGGCAGGTGCTGCAGGCCGTCGCCGAAAAACTCGACGAACTTGCCGACGACGCCGTGCTTGCGCAGCATCTGCGTGACGGTCAGGACCAGATCGGTCGCGGTGGCGCCCTCGGGCAGCCTGCCGGTGAGCCTGAAGCCGACGACCTGCGGAATCAGCATCGACGACGGCTGTCCGAGCATCGCCGCCTCGGCCTCGATGCCGCCGACGCCCCAGCCGAGCACGCCGATGCCGTTGATCATCGTCGTATGCGAATCGGTGCCGAATACGGTGTCCGGGAAAGCCCAGGTCGCGCCGTCCTTCGGGCCGGTCATGACCACGCGGGCGAGGAATTCGAGATTGACCTGATGCACGATGCCGGTACGTGGCGGCACGACCTTGAAATTCTTGAACGCCTTCTGGCCCCAGCGCAGGAAGCCGTAGCGCTCGATGTTGCGGTCGAACTCGATCTGCACATTGTGTTCGAGCGAGTCGGCCTTGCCGAACTCGTCGACCTGCACGGAATGATCGATGACCAGTTCGGCGGGAACGAGCGGATTGATCAATTCCGGGTTGCCGCCGAGCTTGACGATCGCGTCGCGCATCGCGGCAAGGTCGACGACGCACGGCACGCCGGTGAAATCCTGCAGCACGACGCGCGTCGGCATGAAGGCGATTTCGATTTCCGATTCGGTCTTTGCATCCCAGTTCGCGACCGCCTCGATTTCCTTCGCCGTGACGTTCAAGCCGTCCTCATGGCGCAGCAGGTTCTCCAGAAGGATCTTCATCGAGTACGGGAGGCGCCCGAGGTTGAAACGCTTTCCGAGTTTCGCCAGGCTGGCGATCCGGTAGCGCTCGCCATTGACTTCGAGCGTGTCGTGGGTCGAGAAGGAATCGGTCATGGCGAGAGTCCTGGCGCGGGAAATCGGGATTGAGCGCATAATTATCGCGCAGTCGGCTCCGCTGAGAAAGCGCTCGCGACCAAAATCGCCTGGTCGACACTAAATACGGCATCGCTGGAAGCTGGTGTCCCTGGTTCCCGGGATGCCAGGAAGGCGCACCTCTGGAGCTGTCATGGAACATCTCTACGACTATCTGATCATCGGCGCGGGAATGACCGCCGACGCCGCGGCAAAGGCGATCCGTAAGGCGGATGCCCGGGCCACCATCGGCATGGTCGGCGACGAAAGGCAGGCGCCGTACGAGCGTCCACCCCTGACGAAGGCGCTATGGAAAGGCGACAAACCAATCGAGTCGATCGATCTGGGCACTGACCGCAGTGGTGCGGTGCTGCATCTGCAGCGTCGGATCGAGGTCCTCGATCGCGACGATCGCAGCGCGCGCGACGATCACGGAGACCTCTACCGCTATCGCCGCCTGCTGCTGGCGACCGGTGCCACGCCGCGCAAGCTGTCGTTCGCCGGTGAGCGCGTCATCAACTACCGAACGCTCGACGATTATCTTGCGTTGCGTCGATATGCCGTACCGGGCGCGAAAATCGCCGTCGTCGGCGGCGGATTCATCGGCAGCGAAATCGCCGCGTCGCTCAGCGCCGCCGGCTGCCGGGTGACGATGCTGTTTCCCGGCGCCTCGCTTGGCGCGGGCCGCTTTCCCGCCGCGCTGGCGAGATTCGTCGACGGCTATTACCGCGAACGCGGCGTCACGCTGACGCCCGGCATCAAGGTCGTCGACGGCAAGGTCGGCGAGCACGGCGTCGAAATTGCGCTGTCGGACGGAACGACTTGTCGCGTGGACGCGGTCGTAGCCGGTCTTGGCGTGACGCCGAACACCGTGCTCGCCGAGCGCGCCGGCCTGCGCGTGGACAATGGGATCATCGTCGACGAGCAGTTGCGCAGCAGCGATGCCGACATCTTCGCCGCCGGCGACGTTGCCAATTTCCATAATGTCTCGTTGGACCTGCGCCAGCGCGTCGAGCACGAGAACGCGGCGATCAGCATGGGCGAGCATGCCGGACGCGCGATGACGGGCGCAGGCGAGGCCTATACGCTGATGCCGTATTTCTATTCCGACCTGTTCGATCTCGGCTACGAAGCGGTTGGCCTGCTCGACGACCGGCTCGAGGTTGTCGAGAACTGGACCGTGCCATACCGGGAAGGCGTCGTGTATTACCTGGATAATGGACGCGTACGCGGCGTGCTGTTGTGGAATGTGTGGGGGCAGGTCGACGCGGCGCGCGAACTGATCGCCGAGCGCGGTCCGCTCGATGCCGAAAGCGTCCGTGGGCGGCTGCCGCGCATGGCCTGACCGCGCAGGGCGCACAAGCCTGAACCACGAAGAACACGAAGGACACGAAGGTAGAGCGCAAGCGAACCTCGGATTACGTTGCGGTCCAGCGGATTTATGCGCTCACTGGATCGGGTCGAGTTTGAGACTGGTTTGTTGCCTTCTTCGCGTTCTTCGTGTTCTTCGTGGTTCAATCGTGTGCTCTTGTGATCAACAAGCGACTTTCGGCACTGATCGCCGTGAGGTCTGGCGCAATAGGATTGGTCGTCGACGAATCGACGGAGGCCACATGCAGACACGACGGGTTGCGGGCACGCTGGCGCTGGGTCTGACCATTCTGGCGCTTGGCGCATCGGCGCAGGAGTCCACGCCTCAATACGGCAAGTGGGGTTTCGATCTCGCCGGTGCGGACAAGACGGTCCAACCGGGAGACGACTTCTTTCGCTATGCAAACGGCACGTGGCTAGACAAGACCGCGATTCCCGCGGACAAGCCTGGTTACTCGCTGCGCCTGGCGATGACGGACCTGACCGAACAGCGCCTGCGCGACCTCATGCAGACGGAAGCGGCGACGGCGGGACATGAACCGAAGTCGCTCGAGGGCAAGGTCGGTGCCTTCTACAAATCGTTCATGGACGAAGCGCACATCGATGCGCTCGGAGCCAAGGCGATCGCCACGGAACTCGACGCCGTGCGTGGCGCGACATCGCGTGACGAGCTGGCCGCGCTGATGGGTCTGACGACGATCGATTTCGAAGGCTCGCTGTTTGCATTCGGCACCGACGTCGACCTGAAAGATCCCAAGCGCTACGCCGTTTATCTGGGGCAGGGCGGACTCGGGTTGCCCGACCGGGACTACTATCTCAAAGGCGACTTCGCCAAGCAAAAGGCGGCCTACGAAGCGTACGCCGCGAAACTGTTGACGCTGATCGCCTGGAAAAATCCCAGGCAGGCTGCAAAAGACGTCGTCGCCTTCGAAACGAAAGTTGCGGAAGCCAGCTGGACCAAGGCGCAGCAGCGCGACGTAAATGCGATCTACAATCCGATGACGATTGCCGAACTGGGCGCGTTTGCGCCGGGCTTCGCCTGGCCGGCATTCCTCAAGCAGGCACAACTCGGCAGCCTCGAGCGCATCATCGTCACCGAGAAGAGCGCAGTCCCGAAGCTCGCCGCAATCTACGGGCGCGCGCCCGTCGAAACGCTGAAAGCGTGGCAGGCGGTGCACGTGGCAAACAACGCCGCGTACTACTTGTCGGCGCCGTTCGCCGATGCCTGGTTCGACATGCACAACAAAACTTTGTCGGGCCAGCAGGCCCAGACCGCGCGCTGGAAGCGCGGCGTGCTTGCGGTCTCGGGCGGCGACTACCTGATCGGCGATCGAGTCGGCACGTTCGGCAACCTCGGCTGGGCGGTCGGGCAGCTCTACACGACAAAGTATTTCCCGCCGCAGTCGAAGGCCAAAATCGAAGAGCTCGTGACGAATCTGAAGGCGGCATACCACGCGCGGATCGAAAAGCTCGACTGGATGGGACCGGCGACGAAGCAGGAAGCTTTGAAAAAACTGGAAACCTATACGATCAAGGTCGGTTATCCTGATCACGCGCGCGACTACTCCGCTGTGGTCGTGCGCGACGACGATCTGATCGGCAACGTCACGCGCGCGGCGCAGGCCGACTGGTCGTTCTTTGTCGCCCGCTTGAACGGACCAGTGGATCGCCTCGACTGGACCATGACGCCGCAAACCAACGACGCCTACAACGGCTCGCTGCGCGACATCGTATTTCCCGCCGGAATCCTGCAACCACCGATCTTCGATCCGAACGCCGATCCGGCAGTCAACTACGGTGGGGTCGGCGGCATCATCGGCCACGAGCTGACACACGGTTTCGACGACGAGGGACGCAAGATCGACGCCGATGGGGCACTGCGCGACTGGTGGACGGCCGAGGATGGCAACGCGTTCGAAGCGCGAGCCAAACAACTCGGCGCACAATATTCGGCCTTCGAGCCGCTGCCTGGAGTGCACGTCAATGGCGACTTGACGATGGGCGAGAACATCGCCGACCTCGGTGGCCTGACGCTGGCGCTGGATGCGTATCACGAATCCCTGCACGGAGCGCCGGCGCCGGTCCTGGACGGTTATACCGGGGACCAGCGCGTGCTCATCGGGTGGGCGCAGGCGTGGCGTGGCAAATTCAGCGACGACTTCGTGCGCCGCCAGGTCGTCAGCGATCCGCACTCGCCACGGCAATTCCGTGTGAACGGACCGGTGCGCAATATCGACGCCTGGTACGACCTGTTCGGTGTCAAAGCCGGCGAGAAGCTGTATGTGGCGCCGGACGCGCGTGTGCGGATTTGGTGAGTCATTGTAGCCAGTACTCCGCGTCTGCGACACGGGGCACCAGGACGCGCCGATTGCCTTGCCGCCCAGCAGCCGGGGTCTTGATTCGACCGGTATTGGCGTGCTATCTATAGCGCTGCTACAAATACAAAGGCGCTACATGAAAGTTTCAAGTGACGCTTTAGATGAGCGCCTCGAGCTGGGCAGTCGCATCCGCTCGGCCAGGCGCGCCGCGAAGATGTCGCAGACCGCTTTGGCCGAGCGTGTCGGCGTGACCCCGAGTGCAGCGGCGCAGTGGGAGCATCCCCATGGCACGAGCCCAGGCCTTCAGCGGCTCCAGGCGATCGCGTCCGCGACCGGCGTGACTTTCCAGTGGCTGGCCATCGGTAGCGGGGAGCGGCGCCGCAAGCAAGTGCAGACCGACGAGGCGGTTCCGGCCCTGAAACTCGAGGTATTCGCGCACGACAGCACGGAGGAGATCCTGCTGCAGCGATTCCGCACGTTGTCGCCGCGCGCGCGGCAGCTGCTCAGCGGGTTCCTGGAAGAGCTCAAGCCCGGCCGCCGCTGAATCGCTGTTATTAGCGTTACTACGAATTCCGCGATCTTGCCAAGATCGCGGAAAAAAGCGAACTTCCATGCCGCAACCAGTCTTTGGGTCCGGCGGCACACGGAATGTGCCAGGGCGTACAAGGTGCGTATCCGGGGCCTGGGGGAGGCTTGCTACGCCGCCAGGGATGGTGGCGTTCTTATTTGCAGCCTCCGTAACGGCCCCAGCTCACGTTTCCACACGCGACAGCATGTTCGCGTCGCGCACGATCACCCAGCTGCCACCCTGTTTCTGTAGCAGCGACAGCACCTCGCCAGAGCGCTTTACCGATGCGCCGCCTTTGCGCGGCGTGACGACGACGGACAGGCGATTCCAGCACCAGGCCCACTCACCGAGGATACTGATCTCCTGGATTTCGCTGCTCGCCTCGATATTGACCTCGCTCATAGCCTTCTGCGCGGCGGCGAATCCCGAGCGGCCGCGCATCGGCGGCTGTCCGGGTTGCAGGAAGACGACGTCTTCCGCCATCAGGCTCAAAACAGTTTCAGTGTCGCCCGCCTTGCTCGCGCGAAGCCATGTGGCGATTAGGTCGCGGATTGCCTTTTCGTCGGACGAGATGCTGGCTGGCGTCATGCGAAATCTGGGCGTAGCTAGGGGAAGCGGCGGTTATTGCAGCGGCGCGAAGAACCGGTCGGCCCGCGGCCGATACCAACGCTCGGCGTCGAGCGACCAGGCGACCTTGAAGGCACGGCCGACGATGCTTTCGCGCGGCACGAAACCGATGTAGCGCGAATCCTTGCTGTTGTCGCGGCTGTCGCCGAGGGCGAGGTAGTAACCCTGCGGAACAGCCATGGGCCCGAATGAGCGCATCGCCAAATGCTGAGGCAGCTTCATGATCGCGTGCGGACGGCCTTCGAGTTTCTCGATCAGATAGTGATGATCCTCGCGACGCGTGGCGCCAGGCAGATCCTTGTCGGCGGCAGCGAACGTCGGATCGTAGTCGGTGGCCACGCCATTGATCAGCAACACATCGTTTCGCATCTCGACGGTGTCGCCGGGCAAGCCGACGATACGCTTGACCAGCGTAGTGCCGTCTTCGGGCGAGGAGAAGATCGCGATGTCGCCGCGTTGCGGATCGCTGCCGCGCGTCAGGCGCGTCGTCGTGAATGGTATGCGCAATCCGTACGCCGCCTTGTCGACGAGGATTCGATCGCCCTCGACGATCGTCGGATTCATCGATCCGCTAGGTACATACATCCAGTCCGCAACCGCGGAGCGGAACACGACCATGAGGACGAAGAACGCCAGCGGCGCCTTGTTGGCTGCAAGCACGCGGATGACTCGCTGACGCAGGATCATTGATATCCCTCGACCCGTGGGGTGTGACGAAAGACCGTCGCCGCCCGAAATTAGTTCCGGCTGGCCGAGAGAGAAGCGGATTCACCGGTCCGTAGGCAAACGAAAACGGCAGGAACACGATGTTCCGGCCGTTTCCATATCGCCATGGACGGCATGCATGCCGGAAATGCAGGAGCGATTTCCGGCTTCGTACTTCGTTAGCGCCTCGGTTATTTCGCCTCGGCAATTTTCTTCAGGTTGTCGAGTCCCGCCTGATAAACGGCACTGATCGTGTCGGTCGCGGTCTTGTCATTTGCGTTGTCGGCCGGCTTGTCGCCGACGTCCTTGCGTTTGAAGTTGCCGGACCACGTGACGGTCGCCTTGCCTTTGCCGGCAGCGGTTACGGAAAAGTTCGACGTGTAGCTGCTGACAGGGAGCACGCCCTCGAGTATCGAGTACTTGAACAGGTGCGCGTCGGAGTTGTAGGCGAGCAGCTTCTCCTTGATCGTTCCGCCGTCCTTCAGCGTAAGCAGACGCACGGCGCCAACCTTGTTGTTCGTGCCAGAGACAATCTCGTCCTTGGCCACCGCGGGATGCCATGTGTTCAGCCCATCGAAATTCTTCACGACGTCCCATACTTTTGCGACATCGGCATTGATCGTGACCGATTTGGTGACGTGAAGCGCTTTTGCCGCCGCGAAGCTGTAGCCCGGCAACAGGAGTGACAATGCAAGCGCAAATGCGCCGATCGTTTTCATCGTTAGGTTCCTCGAGTAGTGGAGGGTCTGCGCAAACACATGTTGCCGTGGCCCGATGCGGGATTGAAAACGGTCCGGCAAAGGGCTTGCGCTCTCGACAAGCGTAGCTCATTCCTGCCGCTTGCAAGTGAAAGGCAGCCGACCGCACCGTTTTCGTGACACTACGGTTCGATTCAACGCGGTCTGCGGCCGGATCGACCCAGCCCGCCGGGATATGCGCGATGATTTCAGTGACCGGTTTTTGCAGGGCGGGCCGCGCAGTGGCGGCTGCATTCTCCGGGGCAAACGAGAACGGCGGAGCTGCGCCGCGGGTCGAATCACGGGCGTGTGGCGAGTCAACTCACCGGAACCGCGGTTGGTGAGTTACGCGCCCGCGGCGCCAACCAGTCCTGCCGAACAGCCGAAGTGGCGGGAATGCGTCACGACGGCCATCAGCTGAGCCTGTTACAGCGCCTCGAATATTCCCGCCGCGCCCATGCCGGTGCCGATGCACATCGTGACCATGCCGTACTTCTGCTTGCGCCGGCGCAGGCCGTTGACGAGCGTCGCGATACGCACGGCACCGGTCGCACCGAGCGGGTGGCCGAGCGCGATCGCGCCGCCGAGCGGATTGACTTTGTCCGGATTCAGACCGAGGTCCTTGATCACCGCTAGCGCCTGCGCGGCGAATGCTTCGTTGAGTTCGATCCAGTCCAGATCATTCTGGTTGATGCCGGTCTGCGCGCAGACTTTCGGGATCGCCGCCTTCGGCCCGATTCCCATGACTTCGGGCGGAACGCCGGCGACAGCGAAACCGACGAAGCGGGCCAGCGGAGTCAGGCCGTAATCCTTGATCGCTTTCTCGCTCGCCAGCAGCACCGCGCCCGCACCGTCGGACATCTGCGAGGAATTGCCGGCAGTCACGCTGCCGCCGGCGCGGAACACCGTCTTGAGCTTGGCCAGCGCGTCGAGCGTCGTGCCGGCGCGCGGGCCTTCATCGTTCGTCACTACGCGCGCATCGTCCACCACGCTGCGCTTGTTCAAGTCGGGATAGCGATCGGCAAGCGTGTACGGCGCGATCTCGTCGGCGAATTCGCCGGCTGCGATCGCGGCGAGCGCCTTGGCGTGGCTGGCGACCGCGAACGCATCCTGCTGCTCGCGCGTGACCTGCCACTGCTCGGCGACCTTCTCGGCAGTGATGCCCATGCCGTAGGCGATGCCGATGTGTTCGTTCTGGTAGATATTCGGATTGAACACCGGGTGATAGCCCATCATCGGCACCATGCTCATGCTCTCGGTGCCACCGCCGATCATCAGGTCGGCTTCGCCGAGGCGGATGCGGTCGGCCGCCATCGCTACCGCCTGCAGGCCGGAAGAACAGAAGCGATTGATCGTAACGGCCGATACGACGTTCGGCAGCCCGGCCAGCAGCATGGCGATGCGCGCGACGTTCATGCCTTGCTCGGCTTCCGGCATCGCGCAGCCGATGACTGCGTCGTCGATGCGCGATTTGTCCACAGAGGGACATTTGGACAATGCGGCATTGACTGCGAAAGCCAGCAGATCGTCCGGGCGCGTGTTGCGGAATACCCCGCGTGGTGCTTTGCCGACCGGTGTGCGCACGGCGGCGACGATGTAGGCGTCCTGGATCTGGCGGGTTGTCATGATTCGATTCCTCGTATTCGGTAGCCGGAAACCGTTAACCGGTAGCCGGAGATAAAGGGCGTCGACGCTTTCCGGCTCCCGGCCTCCCGGTCACCGGCTCACGTCCTTCAATTTCTCAAGGGCTTGCCTGTCGAGAGCGTGTGAGCAATCCGCTCCTGCGTCTTTGGCATCTGCGCCAGCGCGACGAAGTGCTTGCGCTCGAGGTCGAGCAGCCATTGTTCGTCGACGGTCGAGCCGCGCTCGATCTGGCCGCCGCATAAGGTGTCGGCGATCCGGGTTGCAATCTCGACGTCGTGTGGCGAAACGAAGCGCCCTTCGGCCATGTTGACGAGACCGGCTCTCAGCGTCGACGTGCCGACATCGCCGGCGACCGGGACTTGCCGTGCCGGCAGCGGCGGCCGCCAGCCCGACTCGGCCAGGGCGTTCGCCTGAACCTTGGCGACGTACAGAAGTTCGTTCGCGTGGAAAACGACGACATCGCTCGGTCGCAACAGGCCCATCTCCTTGGCTTCGAGCGCGCTGGCCGATACCTTGGCCATCGCGACGGTCTCGAAATAGCTTTTCAGCTGCGTAAACACATCGCCGCCGACGGCGTTCTGCGCGGCGCGAATCGCTATCTCCTTCAAACCGCCGCCGGCCGGCAACAGGCCGACGCCGGCTTCGACCAGACCGATGTAGCTTTCCAGTGCTGCAACGGTGCGTGCCGAATGCATCTGGAACTCGCAGCCACCGCCGAGCGCCAGGCCGCGGATCGCGGCAACGACGGGCACCAACGAGAATTTGATGCGCATGCTGGTCTGCTGAAAGCGGTTGACGAAGCCTTCGAACTCGGCAATTTTCCCGGCCTGAAGCGAGCCAACGGCTTCGCTCAGATTCGCGCCGGCGGAGAACGGTTCGCTCTCGTGCCAGATCACCAGGCCCTGGAAGTTGCGCTCGGCTTCGTCGACGGCTCGATGGATGCTCTCGATCACGCCCGAGCTGATCGTGTGCATCTTCGTCTTGAACGACAGGATCGCTATGTCGTCGCCGCCGACATTCCAAAGACGCGCGTCATCGTTCTCGAAGACCGTGCGACCCTTGTCGACCGGCGTGCCGATCACGATTTCAGGATACAGCTGGCGCTTGTAGACCGGTGCGGCCGAAGGCGGGACCTGCGAGCCGGTTGCGGCGGAGTAGGAGCCCTGCGCGTCGTGCACACCCGTGCGGCCGAGTTCGGTTGCCCAAGCCGGCAGCGGCGCCTTGGCCATTGCCTTGCCCGCTGCAATGTCTTCGACGATCCATTTTGCGACGTCGGACCAGCCGGCCGCCTGCCACGTTTCTAACGGCCCGAGCTGCCAGCCGTAGCCCCAGCGCATCGCGAAGTCTATGTCGCGCGCGCAAGCGGCAATGTCGCCGAGGAAATATGCCGCATAGTGGAAAAGGTCTCGATGAACGGCCCAGAGGAATTGGGCTTGCGGGTCCGCGCTCGCCCGAAGCTTCGCGAATTTTTCGGCGGGCGATCTGATCTTGAGGATTGCGGCCACCTCGTCGCTGACCTTGCCGGTTTGCGGCACGTAGTCAGCCTTGGCCGGATCGAGGACGAGTATGTCCTTGCCGACCTTGCGGAAGAATCCGGCGCCGGACTTCTGGCCTAGCGCGCCTTTCGCGATCAGCGCCTTCACGACCGCGGGCGCCTTGAAGTACTCATGCCAGGGATCGTCCGGCAATGCGTCATCCATCGTCTTGATGACGTGGCCCATCGTGTCCAGCCCGACGACATCGGACGTCCTGAAGGTCGCGCTTTTCGGATGTCCGATCGCCGGTCCGGTGAGGGCATCGACGACGTCGAAACCGAGCTTGAACTGCTCCGTGTGGTGCATCGTGCACAGCATCGAAAACACGCCGATGCGGTTGCCGATGAAGTTCGGCGTGTCCTTCGCATGGACTACGCCCTTGCCGAGCGTCGTCGTGAAGAAGGCTTCGAGTCCGTCGAGCACCGCGTGATCCGTGTCGTTGCACGCAATCAACTCGACGAGGTGCATGTAGCGCGGCGGGTTGAAGAAGTGCACGCCGCAGAAACGATGGTGCAGACTCTTGTCAAGAACGTCCGCCAAGGCATTGATGCTCAAGCCAGAGGTGTTGCTGGCGAGCACCGCGTTCGCGCCGACGAATGGGGCGATTTTCGAATAAAGATCGCGCTTCCAGTCGAGGCGCTCGGCAATCGCCTCGATGACCAGATCGCAGTCGGTCAGAAGCGGCAGGTGCTGGTCATAGTTCGCCGGAATGATCGAAGCGGCGCGCGACTTGTCGGCCAGCGGCGCCGGCGAGAGCTTCTTGAGGTTTTCGATCGCCTTGAGCACGATGCCGTTCGGGTCGCCCTCCCTGGCAGGCAAATCGAACAGCACGGTTTCGACGCCGGCGTTCACGAGATGGGCGGCGATCTGCGCGCCCATGACGCCGGCACCGAGCACGGCGGCCTTGCGGATGCGAAGGGAAGTGAATGGCATCGGAGCTCCGGATGGTTGATTCGAGAAAGGGGTGAGGGCGGTGGGCTGAAGGTGGAAGACCAAGAACGTGGGCTTTGCAGCCCTCTGCTCTAAGCCCTCAGCCCTGCCGCTGCAAACCTGATCAGGTGGTTGGCGGCGAGATCGCGATGCTGCTGCTCCGAGACGCCACGGCGCTTGATCACGCCGAAATCGGCCATCGCGTAGGTCAGGGCGCCGCTGACGATGTCGAGCCGCCAATACAGCTCCTGCTTGTCCAGGTGCGGCAGGAAGCGGGCGAAATCGGCGACGAATTCCTTCAGCACGTGGCTGTAGTTGTCATGCAGGAATTTGCGCAGGCGTTCGTTGTGTTCCGCGTAGGCGCGGGCCAGCACGCGCACGAAGGACGCGCCGCCATGGTCGTCCCCGGTCAGCGCCAGGGCAGGGCGTACGAAGGCATCCAGAGTGTCCTCGAGTGCATACGCTTGCTTGGCGCGCGCTTGCGCAAGCGCAGCCAATCGTTCGGTGTTGAGCCCGTCGAGGCGGCGGCGGAAAACCTCATTGATGAGATTCTCCTTCGAACCGAAGTGGTAGTTCACGGCTGCGAGGTTGACCTGCGCAGCAGAGGTCACCTGGCGCAAGGATGCACCCGCGAAACCGTGCCTGGCGAACAGCACTTCGGCTGCGCCAAGGATGCGCTGCTTGGTTGAGAATAGCTCGATGGTCAAGTTTCCGATGCCCTTCCGCGCAATGTCCGACTCGTGGCCGCAACCTTTCCGGCAACGCAGAATTCGACCCGACTCAAACGGTTGTTTGAATACTACGGATGCCGCCGTCACCGGTCAATGGAGATTAGCATTCGTATCGACCCATCAGGAGCCATGAGTATTCGAAATTTTTGTGAAAATCAATTAGAATCCGCTCAGAAATACCTGCGTAAGTTCGCGGTTTTGCCCCGGATTCGGTGTTAACATCGCGCCGGCGAAACCGATACCCCTGATCGGATCACCCCACCTTTTGGAGATACCAGAAAATGGCGCTGGAGCGCACCCTTTCGATCATCAAACCCGATGCCGTCGCAAAAAACGTCATTGGCGAGATTTATTCACGCTTCGAAAAAGCCGGACTGAAGGTTGTAGCGGCGAAAATGAAGCAGCTGTCGCGCGCGGAGGCCGAAGGATTTTATGCGGTGCATCGCGAGCGCCCGTTCTTCAAACCGCTCGTCGACTTCATGATTTCGGGCCCGGTGATGATCCAGGCGCTCGAGGGTGAAGGAGCAATCGGCAAGAATCGCGACCTGATGGGCGCGACGGATCCGAAGAAGGCTGCCGCCGGAACGATCCGGGCGGACTTCGCGCAGTCGATCGACGCGAATGCCGTGCACGGCTCGGACGCGCCGGAAACTGCACAAGTGGAAATTGCGTACTTTTTCTCCGGCACGGAACTCTGCTCTCGTTGAGCAGCCGACGCCCGTGACCGACGCCAGAGTCAATCTGCTCGACTACGACCGCCAGGGTCTGCGCGAGCTGTTCGCGTCGCTTGGCGAGAAACCGTATCGCGCCGAGCAGGTGATGAAGTGGATTTACCACCACCACGTCACCGACTTCTCCGCGATGACCGATGTCGGCAAGACGCTGCGCGGGAAGCTCGAGACCGCGTGCGAGATCGTGCCGCCGAAGACGCTGTTCGAAAAGCAGGCGGCCGATGCGACGTACAAATGGCTGCTCGGCATGGACGGCGGCAACGCGATCGAAGCAGTGTTCATTCCGGAATCGACGCGCGGCACGCTGTGTGTTTCCTCGCAGGTCGGCTGTGGCCTCAATTGCACGTTCTGCTCGACCGGCACGCAGGGTTTCAATCGCAACCTGTCGGCCGCCGAAATCATCGGCCAGGTGTTCGTGGCGGCCAAACACATGGGCAATGTTCCGCATCGGCAGCGCAAGCTGACCAATGTCGTGATGATGGGAATGGGCGAGCCGCTGCTGAACTTCGACAACGTCGTGCGCGCGATGAGCGTGATGCGCGACGACCTCGGCTTCGGCCTGGCGAACAAGCGCGTGACGCTGTCGACGGCGGGACTCGTGCCGATGATCGACAAGCTCAGTGAATGCAGCGACGTGTCGCTGGCCGTGTCGCTGCATGCGCCGAACGACGAACTGCGCACCCAACTCGTGCCGCTCAACAAGAAATACCCGATCGCCGAACTGCTCGGCGCGTGCCAGCGCTACGCGGCGCGGCGTCCGCGCACGTCGATCACGTTCGAGTACACGATGCTCAAGGGCATCAACGATCAGCCGGAACAGGCGCGCCAGCTGGTCAAGCTGATGCGTCAGGTACCGAGCAAGGTCAACCTGATTCCGTTCAACACCTTTACCGGCACCCAGTACGAGCGCTCCGAGGAGGCCGTGATCCGCGCGTTTCAGAAGCAGCTGCTCGACGCCGGCGTGCTGACGATGGTGCGGCGCACGCGCGGCGACGATATCGATGCGGCTTGCGGGCAGCTAAAGGGTCAGGTGCTCGATCGTACCCGTCGCCAGGCTGAATTCCGCAGCAAGATCGAGCAGGGCTCCCGGCATGCGGCGTGATCTGCTCGGCGTACTGGCGTTCGGGACAGCGATGGCGGCGTGCTCCTCGCAACAGACCGTGATCCAGCCGGTGCCGTCCGAGAACAAGTCGACGGTCAAGGAAAATCCCGAGGAAACGAAGAAGCATGCGGCCGAAGTGTGGGTCCAGCTCGGCCAGCATTACCTCGAACTCGGCAAGTACGAGATCGCCAAGGAAGACCTGCTCAAGGCGCTCAAGTTCGACCCCAAGTCGGTCGACGCGCACACCGTGCTCGCCACGCTGTATGACCGCGTCGGCGATCGCACGAGTGCGGAAGAGCAATATCGTATAGCGGCAGAGCTGGCGCCGACCGCAGGTGCGACGAACAACAACTATGGCCTGTATCTTTGCAAGCTCGGCCGTTTCGATCAGGCGCAGAAGCGTTTCGATATCGCCAAGGCCGACGGTTTCTACAAGGACCGCGACGTCATCTATCTGAATTCCGGCACCTGCACTCTGCTCGGCAAGGGTCAGCCGGACGTGGCCGAAGCCGACTTCCGCAGGGCCGTGGAGATCAATCCGAACAACAGCCAGGCGCTGTATCAGCTGGCCAGCGTGTTGTACGACAAGGGCGACTTTTTCAAGGCGCGCGCCTACGCGCAACGATTCGATGCGCTCGGCCAGCCGAGTCCCGACGCTCTGCTGCTGGCTCGCAACATCGAGGTGAAGCTCGGCAATGCCGGCGCCGCCGGCGATTACGCCAAGCGCCTGCGCGAACAATTTCCGGATTCCACTCAGGCGCACTCGCTCGAGGGGACGACGTCGTCACAGTGAAGACATGAGCAGACATAGAAAAAGAAAGGCACTCAAGGGGAGGACGGACGGGCAGTCGACGCTCGCCGCGAATGAACTGTTGGCTGCGACGCACGATGCGCAACAGCCGATAGAGTTTTGCGACGCAAACATCCCAGACATGAATAAATCGAAAAACATTACCCCTGATTCGGAACAGGCCGTGGAGCCCGCGCCCGCGGAACCCGCCCATATCGATTTTCGGCCGGTGCCTTCACCGGCGCCGACGCTGGTCCATCGGGAATCGTTGGGCCAGAGGTTGCGCGCCGCGCGTGAAGCCCGCGGGTGGAGTGGCGCCGACGTGGCCACGCGCCTGCATTTGCCGATCCAGATCGTGCAGAAGCTCGAGGCCGATCGCTTCGACGAGGTCGGCCACCGCATCTACCTGCGCGGCTATCTGACAAGTTATGTGCGACTGCTCGACCTGCCGACGGTCCTCGTCGAATCGGTCCTGCAACAACATCATGAGCCGCCGCCCCTGATGACAACGGGAACGATTTCCCACTCGCGCTACCTTTTCCAGCGCTACTCGGTCTCGGCGCTGTACCTCATTCTCACTGGCGTGATCATCGTGCCGGCGGTGCTGCTGGCGATGCGGGCGGGGCTCGAACCGAAGATTACCGACCTGACGAGTCTCGACGCGTCGAATGCCGCAGCAACCTCCGACTCCTCGGGCAAGTCGAACGCCCAGTTGCCAGCGTCGGCCGCGGATGCCGGCTCCGTGCCGGAACCAGTCGCTCCGGCGGCCGCCCCAGCTGCCGCGCCGGCGTCGGATTCGCCGCTGGTCGCATCGATGGCTCCGTTCCAGGCATTGGCCCGCAAGGAAAACGAAGCGGCGCAGCCGCAGCCGCAGCCGGCGACGGTGAGCGGTTCCGGTGCGCATACCTTGCGCCTTTCTCTCAAGGAAGCCAGCTGGGTCGAGGTGACTACCGCCAACGGCGAAAAGCTCGAATACGGCATGCTGCCTGCCGGAACGGTCAGAACGATCAGCAGCGACTCCGTGCTCGACGTGCGCGTCGGTAACAGTGGCGGCGCCCAGGTCGAACTGGACGGGCAGGTGCAGGACCTGACGGCGTATCGGCACTCGAACGTCGCGCATTTCAAGGCGTTCGCGGCCGGCCAGCCGATTTCGCCATACTGAGTGAGTTCTGAACGATAGCTGAGCCGGAGTCTCCGGCGTTCGTGGGCCGCGGCGGGCTGCCGCGCCCACGGCCAGCGGCGTTCCTGCTACGCTACGCAGCCGCGCGGGCCTTCGGCCCGCCTTGTGCTTCCCCGCGTGCCTGACGGCACCCTTTTTTCCAGGTGACATGTAATGGCTTTCGAGGTATTGGACGAACACGAACAAGGCGAACTCGTACAGAAGTGGCTGCGCGAGAACGTATTGACGATTCTGGTTGGCGTCGGACTGGGCCTGGTCCTGATCTTCGCCTGGCAGCAATGGCGTTCGCATCGCGCCCGCCATGACCTGGAAGCGGCAACGCAATACGAAGTTCTGTCCACGGACTCCGAGAAGAAGGACTACGACGCGGTCAAGCAGATTGCGGCGAAGTTGAAGACCGATTACTCCGACACGCCTTACGCAGTCCTGGCGGCGATGCTCGAAGCGGACTTTTCGGCCGAGCGGGCGGACCTCGAAACGGCGCATTCGTCTCTAGACTGGGCTTATCAGCATGCCGGCAACGACGCGCTGAAGGCACTGGCGGGATTGCGCTTGGCGCGCGTCGAAGTCGCCCAGACCAAGGCGCAGGATGCCCTGGCCCTGATCGACAAGCTCCCGGCGTCGGCCTACACGGCGCAGATCGGCGAATTGCGCGGCGACGCGCTCGTCGCTCTCGGCCGCAAGGACGAAGCGCGCACCGCGTACACGGAGGCGTTGGCGAACCTCGATCCTAACTCGCCGAATCGCGCATTCGTCGAGATGAAGCTCAACGATCTCGGCGCAGCGGAGAAGAAAGGCTCATGAAGCGCGCATTGATTCTTGTCGCGCTCGCAGCCGGCGTATCCGGCTGCGCGACGATCAAGGGCTGGTTCACCGACAGCAAGGCCGAGAACATCGAACCGCCGACCGTGCTGGTCGAGTTCCCGCCGACGATCAACGTCCAGAAGGTGTGGAGCGAACGCGTCGGCAAGGGAGCGCAGCACACCGGCGCGCGCATGAGCATGGCCTACGCGGACGGCAAGCTTTATGCGGCAAGCACGACGGGCGATATCGAAGCTTTCGATGCGAGCAACGGGCATACGGTCTGGCACAAGCACATCGGCGACCGCCACGGATGGGTCTGGCATCACGGCGACAACTCCGTGCGCTGGTCCGGCGGCCCCACCGTGGCTGGCGACCTCGTTGTCGTGGGAACGCTGGAAGGCAAGGTCTATGGACTCGCCGCGAGCGACGGTGCCGAACGCTGGAACGCGCAGCTGTCTTCCGAGGTGGTCAGTCCCCCGGCGATCGGCGGCGGACTCGTGGCGGCGCGCACGAACGACGGGCGCGTGTTCGGCCTCGATGAGCGGGACGGCAAGCGTCTTTGGGTATTCGATCACGCGAACGTGCCGATCCTGAGTCTGCGCGGCAATTCCGCGCCGGTGATCGATAGCGGCGTGGTTTACGTTGGTGAAGACAACGGCAAGGTCATTGCGCTGCGCGCCACCGATGGTGGCGAAATGTGGGAGCAGCAGATTGCGACCGGCGAAGGCCGCGGCGAAATCGAGCGCATCCAGGACGTCGACGGCATGCTTGCGGTCGACAGCGGCGTCGTTTATGCGGCCGGCTATCGCGGCCAGACGGCTGCATTGATTGCGCAAACGGGCCGCCCGCTTTGGACGCATGAGCTGTCGAGCTTCACCGGTGTCGCCCTGTCGGCGAGCCAGGTCTACGTCGGCGACGCCGACTCCGGCATCTGGGCGCTGGATCTGCGCACCGGCAGCTCGGAGTGGAAGCAGGACGGGCTGAAATATCGCTGGGTCGGTGAGATCGGCGTACAAGGCGATGCGATCGTCGTCGGCGATTCCGAAGGGTTCGTGCACTGGCTGTCGATCACCGACGGCAAGTTCGCGGCCCGGGCGCAGTTATCGAAGGAGCCGATCGAGGCTGCTCCGATCGTGGTCGGAGACATCGTCTACGTCATGGACGTCGAAGGCGAGATCGGCGCGTTCCGCGCCGGCGCCGGCAAGTAAGCCGGCGCATTCCGCTTGCGCAGCGAATGGGCGGATATTCAATGAAGGCACCAGTGCAATGCCATCGCGTGCGAGCAAGTCGCCGCGCATACCTTGTTTCGTACTGTCCTTGCAAAGGACGCAGGCGCTGACCATGCTCCCCGTCGTCGCCCTCGTCGGCCGCCCAAACGTCGGCAAGTCCACATTGTTCAACGTGCTCACGCGCACGCGCGACGCGCTCGTGGCCAACCTGCCGGGCCTCACGCGCGATCGACACTACGGAATCTGCCATCTCGGCGAACGCGAATTCGTCGTCGTCGACACCGGCGGCCTTACGGACGCGGACGAAGGAATCGCGGCGCTGACGACACGTCAGGCGATGCTGGCGGTCGAAGAGGCCGATCTGGTGCTTCTGATCGTCGATGCGCGCGAAGGCCTGCTGCCGCACGACCGCAGCGTGCTCGATGCGCTGCGCCGTCTGAGCAAGCCGATGCGGCTCGTCGTCAACAAGATCGACGGTGTCGACGAATACACCGCGCTGGCGGACTTCGCAGCGCTCGGCGTCGCCGACCCCTTGCCGGTCTCGTCGGCCCACGGCCGGGGCGTACCCGCATTGCTCGAAGCCGTGCAGCAGGGTCTGCCGGCGATCGATCCCGATGCGCAGGTCGCTGAAAATTCCGCCGATGACGGCATCCGCGTCGCGATCGTAGGCCGTCCGAACGTCGGCAAATCGACGCTCGTGAACCGTCTGCTCGGCGAGGAACGGGTCATCGTCTCGGATGTCGCCGGCACGACGCGCGATTCGATCCGCGTTCGCCTGGAGCGCGACGGCAAACGCTACACGCTCATCGATACGGCCGGAGTCCGGCGCCGCGCGCGGGTCGAAGAAGCCGTCGAGAAGTTCAGTGTGATCAAGACGCTGCAGTCGATATCCGCGGCGAATGTCGCGGTGCTCCTGCTCGACGCGCATGAAGGCGTGTCCGAACAGGACGCGACCGTGATCGGCCATGTCCTGAATTCCGGGCGCGCGCTCGTGATCGCGGTCAACAAGTGGGACA
Source organism: uncultured Gammaproteobacteria bacterium (assembly GCA_963766595.1). Taxonomy (GTDB): domain Bacteria; phylum Pseudomonadota; class Gammaproteobacteria; order Xanthomonadales; family Rhodanobacteraceae; genus Rudaea. The sequence goes on along the minus strand of CAVYAZ010000009.1, from coordinate 47,643 downwards.
ACCTGACGACTTATGAGCGTGAGCAATGCGTGGCTTCGCTGTCGCGCAAGCTCGATTTCGTCACGTTCTCGAAGCCCGTATTCATTTCCGCGCTGCATGGCTCGGGCCTCGCGGAATTGATGCGTTCGATCGGCCGCGCGCATGCGTCCGCGACGCGCCAGTTCACTTCGTCGGAGCTGACGCGGGCGCTGGAATTGGCCTACAAGAGCTATCAGCCGCCGCTGGTGCGTGGCCACGCGGTAAAGCTGCGTTACGCCCATCCCGGCGGCAGCAATCCACCGACCATCGTGATCCACGGCAGCCGCACGAAAGATATCGCCGAAGGCTATCGGCGTTACCTGGAAAATTTCATGCGCAAGCATTTCAAGCTCGAAGGCACGCCGATCCGCATCGAGTTCCGCGACGGCGAAAACCCCTATGCCGGGCGCCGCAACGTGCTCACCGAGCGCCAGGTGAAAAAGCGCCAGCGGCTGGTGCGCCACATCAAGCATTGATGCCGGGCCGGACATGTCTGCGCCCGTTGCATACGATATCGCCGGCGTAACTGCTGCGATTCTTGCCGGCGGCGAGGGCGCGCGCGTTGGCGGGCAGGACAAAGGCCTGCTTCCGCTCGCCGGCGAAACGCTGATCGAAAGGGTCAGCAAAGCAATGCGCCCGCAGGCCGGCACGCTGTTGATTTGCGCCAACCGACACCATGAATCCTACGCGGCATTCGGCTCCGTCGTCGCCGACGCCCTCGAAGGATATCCCGGACCTCTGGCTGGTATTTCAGCTGCGCTTGCCGTCTGCACGACAACGTGGCTGCTGACCGTGCCGGTCGACAGTCCGGATCCGCCCGCCGAACTCGGGCCGCATCTTCTTGCTGCAGCGGTCCAAGCGGGAACGGGCCTTGCGGTTGCGCACGACGGCGAGCGCGCGCAACCTCTGTTCGCGATCTACCGCCGCGAACTGGCCGAGTCGTGCAGCGATGCGCTGGTTCGCGACCTGCCGGTCTGGCGCTGGCAACGTGATGCTGGCGCGACAGTTGTCGACTTTTCCGATAGCGCCGCGCGTTTCGTCAATCTGAACACGCCCGAAGAATTTCGCGTGTGGGAGCGCCGCCAGCATGGCTGAAGCCACAGCGTTTGCCGACCGGGCTGAGCGTCGAACAGGCGCGCGAACGCATCGTCGAAATCTGCAGCGCGCGAATTCTGCCGCACGGAACGCATCCCGCTCGCTTCGGCGCTGGGGCGAACATTCGCGGGAGATGCGACCGCGCCGTTCGATATTCCCGGGTTCACGAACTCCGCGATGGACGGCTTTGCCGTGCGCGGCCGCGATCTGCCCGGCAGCGGCGACAAGGAGTTCCGGCTGATCGGCGAGATCCTCGCCGGTGGCGCGCCGCCGCCCGAGGTCGTCGCCGGACTGCTGCGTGCGGATCATGACCGGTGCGCCGTTGCCGCATGGCGCGGATACCGTCGTCATGAAGGAAAACACGCGGACGAGTGGCGAGCGCGTGATCGTGTCGCGCAGGCACGGCACGCCGGCGCCAATGTGCGCCCGGCGGGCGAGGACTATCGATCGGGCGAAGTCGGCGTTGCCCGCGGCGAAGAACTCACGCCGGCGCGGCTCGGCGTTCTCGCTTCATTCGGCATGGCGCAAGTCGACGTGGCGCGCCGGCCGCGTGTCGTCCTGCTGACGACCGGCGACGAACTTGTCGAGCCGGGCAAGCCGCTGCGGCTTCGGCCAGATCCACGACTCCAATCGCCACAGCCTCGGCGCTTTGATCGAGCAGCATGGCGGCGTTCTGCTGCGGCACGAACGCGTGCGCGACGATCCGCCGTCGCTGCGCGATGCGCTCTCGCGCGCCGGCGCGGAGGCCGACCTGATCGTCAGCAGCGGCGGCGTTTCCGCCGGGGATGCCGACTTCATGCCCGGGTTGATTGCGGAAATCGGCAAAGTGCACTTCTGGAAAGTGCGGATCAAGCCCGGCATGCCGTTCCTGTTCGGCGAAGTCGGCGGCGCGCTGGCATTCGCGCTGCCGGGCAACCCGGTGTCCGGCATCGCAATCTTCCTGGCCTTGCTGAAACCGGCGCTGGCCGCGCTGGCCGGCGCAAGAAGCCAGCCCGCGGGTCTGCGCGCGCGCCTTGCGCAGCCGATCGACAAGCGCCATCCGCGCGCCGAATTTCAGCGTGCGCGACTGGCGAGCGATGCGCAGGGCGCGCTTTGGGCGACGCCGCAGACGCGCCAGGGTTCGGGCATGCTGCGCGGGCGTCGCCGAGGCCGACGCGCTGATCGTGTTGCCGGAAGGCGCGCATGCCTTCGCGCGCCGGCGACGTCGTCGACGTGCTGCCGCTGCCGGGCTGGCCGCGCTAGCGGCGTATAATCGCGCCGATATCGCGCCGCATAATCAGCCATGGCGCACTCCGAATCCGCCGCCGCAAGTCGAGCAGATCACGCCGCTGCAGGCGCGTCGAGCGCCAGCGCGACGGCGCGCTGCTGATCGACGTGCGCGAAGACGACGAACGCGCCGGCGGCATGCCGGACGGCGCCGTCGGCATTGCGCGCGCCGCACTCGCACGCGCGCATCGCGGAGCTCGCGCAGCGGCACGACCAGCCGCTGTTGACGATCTGCGCCAGCGGCCAGCGTTCGCTGCTGGCCGCCGACACGCTGCGCCAACTCGGTTATGCGCATGTTGCGTCGGTCAGCGGCGGCTTTCGCCGCTGGCAGGCGGACGGCCTGCCGGTCGCCGCCGGCGCGCTTCGACGCCGATGCGGCCGACCGCTACTCGCGCCACCTGCTGCTGCCGGAAGTCGGCGCCGCCGGGCAGATCAAACTCGGCAAGGCGCGCGTCGCGCTGATCGGCGCCGGCGGGCTCGGTTCGCCTGCGGCGCTGTATCTGGCCGCGGCCGGCGTCGGCACGCTGACCCTGGTCGACGACGACAAAGTGGAGAAATCCAATTTGCAGCGTCAGGTGCTGCATGCGGACGCGCGCATCGGCATGCCCAAGACCGAATCGGCGGCGATCGCGTTGTCCGGACTCAATCCGCGCGTCGCGCATCGACGCGCGCAACGAGCGCTTGCGCGCCGGGAATGTCGAAGCGCTGATCCGCGGACACGATGTCGTCATCGATGGCGCCGACAATTTCCCGACGCGCTACCTGCTCGACGCCGCGTCCCGGCAGCTGAAGATTCCGCTCGTGTACGGCGCGGTGCATCGCTTCACCGGTCAGGTCAGCGTGTTCGATCGCGCGGCGCCGGACTCGCCGTGCTACCGCTGCCTGTTTCCCGAGCCGCCGGCCGCCGAAGATGCGCCGAACTGCGCGCAGGCCGGCGTGCTCGGCGTGCTGCCCGGCATCATCGGCCTGCTGCAGGCGAGCGAGGCGATCAAGCTGATCCTCGATATCGGCAAGCCGCTGGTCGGACGCCTGCTGTGCTTCGATGCGCTCGCGGCGACGTTCCGCGAATTGCGCTTGCCGCGCGATCCGCATTGCCCGGGTTGCGGCAGCGCGCGGTGTTCGGCGGATACGAAGACATCCAGCAGATCTGCGCCCGCTAGAAACGCTGCGCTTGCAGATCGTCCCGCTGCGACGAGGCCCAGTCGATTTGTCCGCGGGCACCAGCGCGTAGAGCGCCGCGTCGATCGGATTTCCGCGATCGACGAGTCGGTTGCGCGCGATCGCCTCGAAGACCGCCCCGGATCTCTCCGCAACGCGGCGGCTGGCGCGATTGTCCAGTGCGGCGACGATCTCGATGCGCGTCAGGCCGACTTGCCCGAAGCCGAAAGCGGCCACCAGCCGTGCGGCTCGAACCGCTATGCCGTTACCCTGTTGCGACGCGCGCATCCAGTAGCCGAGGTTCATGAAGTTGTGCGCTCGGTTGCGCTGATTCAGGCCGACAGAGCCGAGAAATTGCGCCGCCGCGTCGAAAGCGGCAAACGCGATAGTGCTCGCCGCTGCGCCAGCCTTCGGCGCAGTGCGCAATCCACTCATCGGCTTCGGCATCGCTGTAGTCGGCATGGCACCAGGGCAGCCATGCTGCCGACCGATTCTGCGGATTCGCGCGCGGCGGCCGCGAGCACGCGCGAATCTTCCGGCCGATAAGGGCGCAGCAGGAGGCCATCACCGCTCAGTTCGACCGATTCGGGGACCGGTTCGCTCACGATTTGCCCTGTGCCGCCGCGAATGCCGCCAGTTGTTCCGGCGTGGCTTCCTTCTGGTGCTTCGCCTTCCATTGCGCGAACGGCTCGCCGTACACGTGCTCGCGCGCCTCGTCCTTGCGTCATCGTCATGCCGCGCGTCTTCGGCGGCTTCGCGATACCAGTCGGCCAGGCAATTGCGGCAGAAGCCGGCGAGGATCATCAGATCGATGTTCTGCACGTCGGTGCGCTCGGGTATTCAGATGCTGCAACAGGCGCCGGAATGCGGCGGCTTCCAGTTCGGTAGTCTGAGTCACTCATGTTTCACCTCGTTGCGGCTATTCCGCCGCGTTGCGGACTGATGCGTATCATCGTAGCGATTCCGCGCAGTTTGAGCCACGCCGGCGCAACAGCGATAATGCGCGTTCCTACCTGACCGGCCGGCGGCATGACCGCAAGAATTCTCGACGGCAAGCGCATTGCCGACGATCTGCTCGATGAATTGCGTTCGCGTGTCCAGGCGCGCAAACAGCGCGGCCAGGCCGTGCCGGGCCTTGCCGTGGTGTTCGTCGGCAACGACCCGGCATCGGCTGTCTATGTGCGCAACAAGCGCCGCGCCTGCAAGCATGTCGGCTTTCGCTCGCGCGATTACGACCTGCCGGCGACCGCGACGCAGGCCGAACTGGCGGAACTGATCGACCGGCTCAACGCCGATCCGGAGATCCACGGCATCCTCGTCCAATTGCCGCTGCCCGCGCACATCGATGCGCCGTTGCTGATCAACCGCATCGATCCGCGCAAGGACGTCGACGGGTTCCATCCGGAGAATATCGGCCGGCTGGCCCTGCGTCAGCGCGGCCTGCGGCCGTGCACATCGAAAGGCGTGATGACCTTGCTCGCGCACACGGACCGCCCGGTGCGCGGCCAGGACGCCGTGGTCCTCGGCGTGTCCAATCACGTCGGCCGGCCGCTTGCGTTCGAACTGTTGCTGGCCGGCTGCACGACGACCTGCTGCCACAAGTTCACGCGCGACCTGCCGCAGGTCGTCAGGCGCGGCGACATCGTCGTCGTTGCCGTCGGCCGGCCGGGCCTCGTCAAGGGCGACTGGATCAAGCCAGGCGCCGTCGTCATCGACGTCGGCATCAATCGCATTGCCGACGGACGCCTGATCGGCGACGTCGACTTCGACGGTGTCGCCGAACGCGCGTCGTGGATTACCCCGGTGCCGGGTGGAGTAGGGCCTATGACCGTGGCCACGTTGATGCAGAACACGGTCGAGGCCGCCGAACAGTCCTGAATTCGCGCGATCCGGCGCCGGCTTCGCTGCGCTGCAGCGGTGCTTGCGTTACCATGCGCGCCCAATCCTGCGTCCTGTCCCCGATTTCCCCATGCCGAGCCATTTGCGTCACGTCCGTTTCGTCGTGCTGCTGAGCGCCTGTGTGCTGTGCGCGTGTACGAACGTCATGCGCCGGGCAACGAGTCAGTTTGCCGACAATCTGACGACCGCGATCCTCAATGAGGACGATCCTGGCACCGTTCGTGACGGCGTCCCGGCTTATTTGCTGCTGGTAGACGGCATGATCCAGGGCGATCCGGACAACGCTGGAGCACTGCTCGCGGGCGCAAGTCTCTACGGTGCCTATGCCGGCGGCTTCGTCGAGGACGGCGCGCGCGCGCAGCGGCTGGCCGAACGCGCCTACGGGTACGCAAAACGCGCGCTGTGCCTGCGCGACAAGGAGTTGTGCACGGCTCTGGATGCGCCGTTCGATGCATTCCAGGAGGCGCTGGCAAAGACAAAGTCCGACAATCTCGACGTGCTGTACGGATTGGGTTCGGCATGGGCCGGCAGGATCCAGGTCAATACCGGTGACTGGAACGCGATCGCCGACCTGCCGAAGCTGCAGGCGCTGTTGCTGCGCGTCGTCAGCCTCGACGCCCACTACGAAAACGGCGGCGCCTACCTGTACCTCGGGGTCATCAACTCGATCCGCCCGGCATCGCTGGGCGGAAAGCCCGAAGAAGGCAAGGCTTACTTCGACAAGGCGCTTGAACTTTCCGGGGGCAGGAACCAGATGGTGCGGGTGTTGTATGCGCAGTTCTACGCGCGCCTCATGTTCGATCAGGCGCTTCACGACAAACTGCTGAACGAAGTGCTCGTGGCCGATCCCGTGGCGCCGAAACTGACCTTGATCAATACCCTGGCGCAACGCAAGGCCAGGGCGCTGCTGGAATCGGGCAAAGACTACTTCTAGGTTACCGCTCCCGCTGGCGGGAGAGGTCGCCGCGTGCAGCGCGCCGGGGCGCCACCCTCATCCGCCTCCGGCACCTTCTCCCGGCAGCGGGAGAAGGGAATTACGAGCAATAAAATGGGACTTTGGTGGAACGATGAGACGATTTGCATTGTTTACATTTGTACTTGGGACACTGGCAATGGGCGCGCAGGCGGCCACGGTCATCAAGGTCGCCACCGTCGCTCCCGACGGCACGGCATGGATGCGCGAGATGCGCGCCGGCGCCGAGGCCGTGAAGAAGCGCACGGAAGACCGCGTCGAAATCAAATATTACCCGGGCGGCGTCATGGGCGACGAGCCGTCGGTGCTGCGCAAGATCAAGATCGGACAGCTGCAGGGCGGTGCGTTCACGGGCGGCGAATTGTCCCCGACCAACAAGGATGCGCAGATCTACAGCCTGCCGTTCCTGTTCAAGACGGTCGATGAAGTCGACAAGGTGCGCGCGCAGCTCGATCCGATGCTGAAGAAGACGTTCGAAAACGTCGGATTCGAGGCTGTTGCGATCAGCGGCGGCGGGTTCGCGTATCTCATGAGCGTTCGCGACGTCAAAACCAAGGAGGACCTCAAGGCCGCCAAGGTCTGGGTGCCCCAGGGCGACCGCATCGCCGAAGTCGGACTCAAGGCCGCTGGTGTCACTCCGATTTCGCTGCCGCTTGCCGATGTCTACACGAGCCTGCAGACCGGGCTGATCGACACGGTGGCGAACACGCCGGCCGGAGCCATCGCGTTCCAGTGGCACACCAAGGTCAAGCACATGATGGACCTGCCGCTTACCTACGTCGTCGGCATTCTGGTGATCGACAAGAAGGTGCTCGATGCGTTGTCGGCCGAGGATCGCAAGGCAGTAAACGAGGAACTCGCAACAGCGTTCGGCCGGCTCGAGAAGATCAACCGCGACGACAATGTGCAGGCGCGTGGTGCACTCGAAAAGCAGGGTGTGGCCATATTCACGCCGAACGCGGACGAGGCGAAGTCGTGGGAAGCCGTCGGGGTCGCCGCGCGAGCGCAACTCGCGGCCGGGAACGAGATCAGTCCCGAGATGAGCGCCGCGCTGGACAAGGCGCTCGCACAAGCACGCGGAACGGCCAAGTAATCACCATCAGCGGCGAAATCTGAGGGCGCGAGAGTCTGCCGCGACGGACCTGCGTCGCGACTGTCGCTGCCAGGATCACCGGAATGTCGAACGAACGCGCCACGAGCAACTTCCTGCATTACCTGTATCGCATCGAGAATGGGTTGCTCGCGATTCTCGTGCTGGTGCTGGTCGGCCTTGCCGGAACGCAAATCGTGCTGCGCGTCTTTTTCGAGACCGGACTGGCGTGGGCGGATTCCTTTTCGCGCTCGCTGGTACTGTGGACCGGCATGCTCGGCGCGCTCGCCGCCGTGCGCGACGACAAGCACATTGCCCTCGACGTTTTGCAGCGGTTCCTGGCGCCGCGCGCCCAGTATGTTGCGCGGCTGGTAACGCTCGGATTCGCCGCGCTCCTGTGCGCAGCGATGGCGTGGTACGGCGTAGGCCTGGTTGCGATCGACTACGCCGAAGGGCTTCAATCCGGCGGTGGCAGCATCACGGCCGCGCTGCGCGCGTGCTTCGCCGAAAGCATTCTGCCGGTCGCTTTCGGACTGATGGCGTTGCGCTTCGCGCTGCGCGCATTCGCGCCGCCGGCGCATGCATCGGTACTGCTGCACGATCCGGGTAGCGCGGCGCAGTGATCATCCTTCTGATCGCCGTGCTGTTGCTGCTCGCCGCGCTCGGCGCGCCTCTGTTCGCATTGATTGCAGCGATCGCACTGCTTGGTTTCAACGCGGCGGGGCAATCGGGCACCGCGGTGGCGATCGAGTTCTACCGTTTGGCCGACATGCCCGCGCTGATCGCGATTCCGCTGTTTACGCTGGCCGGATATCTGCTGGCCGAAAGCCAGGCGCCACGCCGCCTCGTGCGCCTGACAAATGCGCTGTTCGGTTGGCTGCCCGGCGGACTGGCGATCGTTTCGATTTGCGCCTGCACGCTGTTCACCGCGTTCACCGGCGCGACCGGCGTGACGCTGGTCGCGCTGGGCGCCGTGCTTTTCCCGGCTTTGCGTCACGCGCACTACCCTGAACGCTTCTCGCTCGGGCTGCTGACCTGCTCGGGCAGCCTGGGCCTGCTGCTGGTGCCGTCGATGCCTCTGATCCTGTACGGCGTCGTCGCCCAACAGTTCCATACGACGCCGCCCGTCGCGATCGACGCATTGTTCAAGGCCGGCCTGCTGCCCTGCCTGCTGATGATCGTAGTGCTGTCGTTGTACAGCGCCTGGATCGCGCGCGGGCTGCCGAGACCCGAACGCACCAGCAGGCGCGAAGTGTGGGCGGCCGTGAAGGACGCTGCCTGGGAACTGCCGTTGCCGTTCGTCGTTCTGGCTGGGATTTATTCAGGCAAGCTCGCGGCGTCGGAAGCTGCGGCGGCGACCGCGCTGTATGTGCTGATCGTAACCGTGCTGATACGGCGCGAGATCCGCCTGCCCGAATTGCCGCGTGTGATTCGTGAGGCGATGCTGCTGGTCGGCGCGATCCTGATCGTGCTCGGCTTCTCGCTGGCGCTGACGAACTGGCTGATCGACGGCGATGTGCCGGAACGGCTGTTCGAGGTCATGAAGGCGGGCATCGACAGCAGGATCGGATTCCTGCTGCTGCTCAACGCGTTCCTGCTCGTGTTCGGCATGCTGCTCGAAGGCTTTCCGGCGATCATCATCCTCGTGCCGCTGGTGCTCCCGGTGGCCCTGCACTATGGCGTCGATCCGGTCCATCTGGGCATCATTTTCCTGGCAAACCTGCAGATCGGCATCTTCCTGCCGCCGGTGGGCATGAATATCTTCATTGCCAGCGCGCGATTCGGCAGGCCGGCGACGTCGATCATCCGTGCCAGCCTGCCGTTCTACGCGCTACTGATGCTGTGCGTGCTGGTGATCACGTACTGGCCGGAACTTTCGCTCGGTCTCACCCGCTGACCGGAACCGTTTCGCCCGGAACCGAGGCTGCAAGTGGCTGGACAGAGACTTTACAAGTCGCTGGGTAGATTTTGCGGCCGATTTCCCTCAATACTGTAGGCAGCAGCATACGGACAAGCATGATGAACGACACCGCTTCGCTTCGTTCGATTCCGCCGGCGGCGGAATCGAATTATCGGGAATCGTTATTGCGCGAGTCCAACGACTTGCCAAGGCGCAGCTTCCGCGCGGGTCAGACGATTTTCCGCCAGGGCGATGCCAGCGGCGTGATGTACGTGATCGAGAGCGGGGAAGTGCAGATCCGGCTGTTCGGCGACATGGCGCAGGCGCTGCCCCTGCAAGACCTGCGTAGCGGCGAGTTCTTCGGGGAAATGTCAATGTTCGACCGGCGCCCACGCAGCGCGAGTGCGTTTGCGTTGACCGACGTCGTCGTCGTCGAACTGCACTACGACACGTTCATGGGATTTCTGTCGAGTCGGCCGCAGGCGGCGATGGCCATATTCCGGGCGCTGAGCGAGCGCTTGCGCGTGACCAACGCGATGCTGAGCGGCCAAGCCGCGCGCAACGTCGACGACGAACTGGACCGCAGCCGCAACTGGAGCGAGCGACTGAGCGATGCCGTGGCGCGCCTCAACGGCAGCTGGGTGTTCATCGGCATCCTGATGGTCGCAATCAGCCTGTGGTTCCTGATGAATTCGTTTCTGCTCACGGCGACGCCGCTCGACCCTTATCCTTACCAGTTTTTCAATCTCATCCTCGGCGTCCTGGTCGGCCTGCAGGGACCGATCATCATGATGAGCCAGAATCGCCAGGCGATAAAGGAACGCGCCCGCGCCGATACGGACTATCGGGTCAACCTGAAGAACGAATTGAACATCGAAAAAATCGTGCGCGAGCTGGACGACTTGCGCATCGAGGTGCGCCGCCAGCGTAACCCACCGGGCTGACCGCGGCGCCGGCCAGCCACGGCAGCGATCATTCGCGGCGGGCTGGTTCTCTTTGCGCTTGCTGATAGGTCTCCGCGCTGGTCACCACGGACTTTGCCGGACATGTCGCTCGCGCTGGCTCGCTGATATCAGGCGCGACTCCCCGGACACGTTAAAGATCCGGCTCGCTTCTTCCTGTCTGGCCGGCCTGCGCCGCGACCGGTTCGGAGAACTGATTTATCCTTGGCCACTCAGGCCCGTTCGCCAATACGTCGCGTGGAGCGTCCCTCATGGATCACACTCTTTCCTTGCGTTCAATATCGACCTTCGAAGACCTGCATCGCAACGACCTTCTGTCGCTCGCGCAGGAACTGCAGAAATGCAGTTTCAAGGCGGGTGAGACGATCTTCAGGCAGGGCGATGCCGGCAGCGCGATGTACATCCTGGAGAGCGGCGAAGTCAGCATCAAGCTGTCCGGAAACATGCCGCAGACCCTTGCCCTGAGAAACCTGCGGCCGGGAGAATTCTTCGGCGAACTGTCGATGTTCGACAAGCAGCCGCGCAGCGCCAGTGCCACGGCCACGACGGATGTGGTTCTGCTCGAGTTGCAGCACGACAGGTTCGAAACATACCTCGCCAAGCGGCCCCGCGTGGCGATGACGATATTGCGCACGATGAGCCAGCGCCTGCGCGAAACGAATTCGATGCTTTCCGGGCAGGCGGCACGCAACGTCGATGAGGAGTTCGACCGCAGGCTGACCTGGAGCGATCACCTCGCCGACGCAGTAGCGAAACTAAATGGCAGCTGGACGTTCATCAGCATCCTGCTGACCATCACCTTCCTCTGGTGCGTCGTCAATTCAACCCTGACGATGAGGTCTCCACCGGACCCTTATCCGTACAGCCTTTTCAATCTATTGCTCGGCATCCTGGTCGGGTTGCAGGGTCCCTTGATCATGATGAGCCAGAATCGCCAGGGGTTGAAGGATCGCGCGCGCGCTGATACCGACTTCAAGGTCAACCTGAAGAACGAGCTCAACATCGAAAGGTTGCTGCGCGAGATGGCCGACCTGCGCAGCCAGGTCAAAACCAAGCTGAATCCCTGAGAACCTGGAGATACGGCCTCCAGAGGCCCGCGGCTGGGCGCCCGGCACCGGAAGTTCGCGCAGCCCGCTCGTTCGCGCACCTGGGTTCTCTGGTGCGAAGGCGGCGCAGCCGGTATAATCGATCGCTTTAACTGACGAGGAATGTGGCCGATGCGCATCCTCACCGAAGCGCTTACTTTCGACGACGTCTCGCTCGTTCCTGCCTACTCGAACGTTCTGCCGCGCGACGTCAGCCTTGCCACGCCGCTCACGCGTGGAATCCGCCTGAACATCCCGATCCTGTCGGCCGCGATGGACACGGTCACCGAGGCGCGCCTGGCCATCACGATGGCGCAGTGCGGCGGCATCGGCATCATCCACAAGAACATGCCGGTGGCCCAGCAGGCCAACGAAGTGCGCATCGTCAAGAAATTCGAGGCCGGCGTGATCCGCGATCCGATCACGGTGACCCCGGATACTTCGATCCGCGAAGTCATGCAGATAACGCGCGCCGCGAACATTTCCGGCGTCCCTGTCGTCGACGGCGAACAGCTGGTCGGCATCGTGACCAATCGCGACCTGCGTTTCGAAAAACGCCCCGAGGATCCAGTGCGCAACATCATGACGCGCAAGGACAAGCTCGTCACCGTGAAAGAAGGCGCGAGCGAGGACGAGGTGCTGGCGCTGCTGCACAAGTACCGCATCGAGAAAGTGCTCGTCGTGAACGATGCGTTCCAGCTGCGCGGCCTGATCACGGTCAAGGACATCCAGAAAGCCCGCGACAATCCGGACTCGGCCAAGGACAGCCACGAGCGTCTGCGCGTCGGCGCGGCAGTAGGCGTCGGTGGCGATACCGAGGATCGTGTCGGTGCTCTGGTTGCGGCCGGCGTCGATCTGATCATCGTCGACACGGCACACGGGCATTCGCAAGGCGTCATCGATCGCGTGCGCTGGGTCAAGCGCCAATTTCCACAAATGCAGGTCATCGGCGGCAACATCGTGACGGCGGACGCCGCCAAGGCGCTGGTCGACGCCGGCGCGGATGCGGTCAAGGTCGGCATCGGTCCCGGTTCGATCTGCACCACGCGCATCGTCGCGGGCGTCGGAGTGCCGCAGATCACGGCGGTCAGCATGGTCGCCGAGGCGATCCGCGGCAGCGGCGCAGGCCTGATCGCCGATGGCGGCATCCGTTATTCCGGCGATATTGCCAAGGCGCTCGCGGCCGGAGCGAACTGCGTCATGATCGGCGGCATGTTTGCCGGCACCGAAGAGGCGCCGGGCGAGGTCGAGCTGTACCAGGGGCGTTCGTACAAGAGCTATCGCGGCATGGGTTCGCTCGGCGCGATGCAGCTGGGTTCCAAGGATCGCTACTTCCAGGACGAAACCGACGCCGACAAGCTCGTGCCGGAAGGCATCGAAGGCCGCGTTCCGTATCGCGGACCGCTGCGCAACATCGTGCACCAGCTCGTCGGCGGCCTGCGCGCCGCGATGGGCTATGTCGGCTGCGCGACGGTCGAAGACATGCACGCGAAACCGCATTTCGTGCGCGTAACCGGTGCCGGAATGCGCGAGTCGCACGTGCACGACGTCACGATCACGAAGGAAGCGCCAAATTACCGGTTCGAATGAATCTTTCCCTTCTCCCATCGGGAGAAGGTGGCGCGAAGCGCCGGATGAGGGTACGAACTCGTCGTGAATTCGGGTTCGCTTAGAAGACCGAACCCTCACCCCCACCCCTCTCCCGGTGGGAGAGGGGAGACAAGAATGCAGAACATCCATCAAGACAAAATCCTCATCCTCGACTTCGGCGCGCAGTACACGCAGCTGATCGCACGGCGCATTCGCGAGATCGGCGTCTATTGCGAGGTCTGGGCGTGGGATCACGATCCGGACGAGATCGCCAAATTCGCGCCGAAAGGCATCATCCTTTCCGGCGGGCCGGAGTCCACGACGGAAGGCGAGTCACCGCGCGCGCCGCAACGCGTATTCGAAGGCGGCAGCCCGCTGCTCGGCATCTGTTACGGCATGCAGACCATGGCCGTGCAGCTGGGCGGCAAGACCGAAGCCGAGCATACGCGCGAGTTCGGCCACGCCGACCTCGGCATCGTCGCCGACGTGGCGCTGTTCGCCGGCTTGCCGCGCAAGCTCGATGTCTGGATGTCACATGGAGACCGAGTGACGGCTGCACCGCCGGGATTCACCGTCACGGCGTGCACGAGCGATCTTCCGATCGCGGCGATGGCTGACGAGGAACGGCGCTGGTACGGCGTGCAGTTTCATCCCGAGGTCACGCATACGCAGCACGGTCACGAGATACTTAGGCGCTTCGTTGTCGACATCTGCGGTTGCAGGACGCTCTGGACATCGGCAAACATCATCGATGACGCGGTCGAACGCGTTCGCGCGCAGGTCGGCAGCGGTCACGTGCTGCTTGGACTTTCCGGTGGTGTCGACTCGTCCGTTGTCGCTGCGCTGCTCAAGCGCGCGATCGGCGAACAGCTGACCTGTGTGTTCGTCGACACCGGACTGCTTCGCTATCGCGAGGGCGACCAGGTCATGGCCACCATGGCCGAGCACATGGGCGTCAAGGTCATCCGCGTCGATGCGGCCGACCGCTACTTCGCCGCGCTGGCCGGCGTCGGCGATCCTGAAGCCAAGCGCAAGATCATCGGTCGGCTGTTCATCGAAATCTTCGACGAGGAATCGGCGAAGCTGCGCGACAACGAGTGGCTCGCGCAAGGCACGATCTATCCGGACGTGATCGAGTCCGCCGGCAGCAAGACCGGCAAGGCGCACGTGATCAAGTCGCACCATAACGTCGGCGGCCTGCCCGAGGGCATGCGCTTCAAGCTGATCGAGCCGCTGCGCGAGCTGTTCAAGGACGAAGTGCGGCGGATCGGCGTCGAACTCGGCCTGCCGCGCGACATGGTTTATCGCCACCCGTTCCCGGGACCGGGCCTGGGCGTGCGCGTGCTTGGCGAAGTCAAACGCGAATACGTGGAACTGTTGCAGCGCGCCGACGACATCTTCATCGGCGAATTGCGTGCGGCCGGACTGTACGACAAGGTCAGCCAGGCTTTTGCCGTGTTCCTGCCGGTCAAGTCCGTCGGCGTCGTCGGCGACGCGCGCGCGTACGAGTGGGTCATCGCCTTGCGTGCGGTAGAAACGATCGATTTCATGACGGCCCACTGGGCGCATCTGCCGTACGACTTTCTACAGAAAGTGTCTAATAGAATAATCAACGAATTACGTGGTATTTCTCGCGTAGTTTATGACATAAGCGGCAAGCCGCCGGCGACAATCGAGTGGGAGTGATCGCGCCGATTTTTGCTCGGTGCGGCGGATCACCTTCCAGGTAACTTTCGGCCCATAGCGACAACTGCACCATGCCGTACACTTCGCCGCTTGCCGTTCTCACAGGGATACGCATGTCGAAATTTTCGCTTGTTTTGATCTCGGCCGCCTTGACCGCATGCGCGACAGTACCTCCCGCCGGTAAGGCTTCTTCGACCGACGCGCCCGCACCAGCGCCACATTCCGCCGCACCGACCGGGCGAGATCCTTTCACCTCGACCTATCAGGCTGCGCCAGCTTCGGCGACCCTGATCCGCGGCGCAACGGTACTCACCGGAACGGGTACGCGCATCGATGGCGGCGACGTGCTGATCGTGAATGGTCGCATCGAAGCAGTCGGCAAGAACCTGAGCGCGCCCGAAGGCGCAAACATGATCGAAGCGGCCGGCCGTTGGGTCACGCCCGGCATCATCGACATTCATTCGCATCTCGGCGTCTATCCGAGCCCGGGACTCAAGGGACTGCAAGACGGCAACGAATTGACCAGTCCGGTCACTTCCAATGTCTGGGCCGAGCATTCGATCTGGCCGCAGGATCCCGGTTTCGAAATGGCGCTCGAGGGCGGAGTGACGACGCTGGAGATTCTTCCCGGATCCGGCAACCTGATCGGCGGACGCTCGGTCGTGGTCAAGAACGTGCACGCGACAACCTATCAGGCGATGAAATTTCCAGCCGCCCAGCAAGGGTTGAAGATGGCTTGCGGCGAAAATCCCAAGCGCGTTTACGGAAGCAAGGGCCAGGCGCCGTCGACGCTCATGGGCGACGTCGCGGGTTATCGGCAGGCATTCGCCGACGCGCAGGACTACAAGCGCCAGTGGGAGAAGTACGACCGCGAACAGGCCGAATACCAGAAGAAGAATTCGAGCGGCGCTGCCGGCAGCGATGGCGGCGACAAGAAAGCCACGCCACCGTCGCCACCGAAACGCGACCTCAAGCTCGAAACGCTGGCTGAGGTCCTCAAGGGCGACATTCGCGTGCAGATGCACTGCTACCGCGGCGATCAAATGGCGACGATGCTCGATGTCGCCGACGAGTTCGGTTTCAAGATCGTGGCGTTTCACCACGCGGTCGAGGCCTACAAGGTTGCAGATCTGCTCGCGAGCAAGGGCGTGTGTGCGGCGATGTGGGCCGACTGGTGGGGCTTCAAGGTCGAGGCCTACGACGGCATCCAGGAAAACATCGCGATCGTTGATGCGCCCGCGGGCAGCTGCGCAATGTTGCACTCGGATTCCGAAGACGGCATCCAGCGCCTGAATCAGGAAGCCGCCAAGGCGATGTCGCGCGGGGTACGTGCCGGTTTGGACATTCCGCCGGAGCGGGCCATCCGCTGGTTGACCGTCAACCCTGCGAAAGCACTCGGCCTGGATGACCGGATCGGTGCGCTCGAGCCCGGCAAAAACGCAGACGTCGTCATCTGGAACCGCAATCCGTTCAGCGTCTACGCACTCGCGGACGAAGTCTTCATCGATGGCGCGGTGGCGTTCGATCGCGCGCATCCGCCGCGGAAACCACCCTCGGACTTCCTGCTCGGGCAGCCGAACGCGGAGGAACTGCCATGAGCGCAATCAACACACGCAAGATGTTGTTTCTCGCAGCGCTTGCTTTCGTCAGCGCGCTCTCCGGCGCAGGTGCGGCCTCCGCCCAGGCCGAGTCCGGCGACGTGCTGATCCGCGGCGCCAAGGTCTACACCGTCACGAGCCGCGGCGCGCTCGACAGCGCCGACGTGCTCGTTCGCGGCGGCAGGATTGCTGCCATCGTTTCAAGCGGAGAGACCCTGCAAACGCCGGCCGGCACGAAGGTCGTCGAAGCGAAGGGCAGGCCACTGACGCCCGGAATATTTGCCGGGCTTACGCACATCGGCGTGGAGGAAATCAGCGCGGAGTCTTCGACCGTCGACGCAAACCTCGATTTCAAGTCGCCGGGCTGGGATCAGAAGTGGCGGCCCGAATTCGATGTCACGCTGGCCTACAATCCGCGATCGGCCGTCATTCCGGTTGCGCGCATCGAGGGCCTGACCTGGACGATGCTCACGCCCGGCTCGGGTGACAGCATCATCGCCGGACAGGGCGGCGCGGTCGCATTTGACGGCACGCTCGAACAGGGATCGCGCGCCGTGCTCGATGGCAGCCGCTCGCTGTTCGTGAAACTTGGCAGCGAGGCCGAGAAAGTGTCTGGCGGCAGTCGCGCGGCCGCGTACATGCTGCTCGACCAGGCTATTGGCGAAGCGCGCGCGTCCGGCCCTTCGGGACAGGATGCACTGTTGCATGCCGGTGGCCGGACTGTGCTGGCACGCTACCTGTCCGGCGGCCGCATCGTGTTCGAAGTCGAACGCGCCGCGGACATCCTCGAAGTACTCGCTTTCGCCGAGCGCAATCACATCAAGCCGGTCATCTCCGGGGGCAGCGAAGCGTGGCTCGTTGCGAACGCGCTGGCGCGCGCGCATGCGCCGGTGATATTGAATTCGCTGCAGGATCTGCCGACCGACCTGGACCGCCTGAGTGCGCGCCTCGACAATGCCGCGCGGCTGCAGCGCTCTGGCGTGCTGATCGCCTTCTCGAACGGAGATACGCACAACGCGCGCAACGTGCGCCAGCTGGCCGGAAATGCGGTTGCACATGGTCTGCCGTGGGAAGCAGCGCTCGCTGCGCTCACGGCAAATCCTGCGGAGATATTCGGACAAGGCGCCGTGCGCGGCCGCATCGAAAAAGGGCAGGTTGCCGATCTCGTGCTCTGGAGTGGCGACCCGCTCGAAGTCACAAGCGCCGCCGATCAGGTATGGATCGGCGGACAGGCCATGGAGATGCGCTCGCGCCAGACCGAATTGCGCGATCGCTATCTGCGCCAGGCCAAGGCGCACTGAACAAGGTGGCGGCGATTTCCGTCGCCGTCCGATCCCGTCCTCGCAAAGATGACGCCTTTCAGCCCGGACGACGACCGCTTCATGTTGCGTGCGCTGGAACTCGCGCGCCATGCGCAGGAAGAGCATGCCGAGGTTCCGGTCGGCGCCGTACTTGTCGCCAATGGCGATATTGTCGGCGAAGGCTGGAACCGCAGCATCTCTGGCAATGACCCGAGCGCGCATGCCGAAGTCATGGCCCTGCGTGACGCTGGCCAGCGTCTCGGCAACTACCGCTTTCCCGCGACGACCTTGTACGTGACGCTGGAACCGTGCGTGATGTGTTCCGGTGCGCTGGTGCACGCACGCGTCGAGCGAGTCGTTATCGCAGCGGACGATCCGAAAACAGGCGCCGCTGGAAGCGTGTTCGATACGCTGGTGTCGCCGCTGCACAATCATCGCATCGCCGTGGAACGCGGTTTGCGGGCGGCCGAATCGGCTGAGATGCTGCGGGCGTTTTTTCGAAGCAAGCGCCAGTAATGAGTTCGAAGCTGTTTGCGACGCGCCGGTGTCCCGGACCGGCGCGCCGCGTCACGACCTGACGTCGTGGTAAACCGTTTCAACGATAGACGAGGACCGGCACCTTGCTGTGTGTCAGGACCTTCTGTGTCTCGCTGCCCAGCAGGAATCCTTCGATGCCGCGGCGGCCGTGCGAGGCCATCAGGATCAGGTCGCACTTCTTCTTTTGCGCGGTCTTGATGATTTCCTGATACGGCTGGTCATTGAAAACGTGGGCGCCATCACAGGTCACGCCGGCAGTCGCGGCCACGCGTTCGGCGAAGCGCAAGTACTGGCTGGCACGTTCGTTGGACGATGCCTCGTATTCCTTGGCCGTCACCTCGAGCATTTCGGCCTGATAAGTGAACGTGTGGAACTTCGGGGTCACGTGCAGAGCCGTAACCTTGGCCTTGCTCTGCTTGGCCAGTTGCACTGCCTGCTTGACTGCTCTTTCGGAGAGTTTCGAACCATCGGTCGGTACAAGAATGTGCTTGAACATGGCGACTGTCTCCTGGTGCGATATGTATCGCAACTCGGCAGACATCAGATTAGGCCGATGTGACCGTAATGCTTTGATCCAAGTCAATTCAAGACGTTTTGGCCGCAACGCGGTCGTGGCTGCGCCTTCGTCGAAGGCGAAGCCTACGCTATGCGTCGCCGGCGAACGGCTGCCGGCTGCTGAATGGACGCTCGCGAACCCTGGCTGACCACAGGCGCGTCACCGAACCATGCGAGTGTCTGCGCGAACGCCGCGACTTCGCCGATGATCAGCAGCGTCGGCGACTGCAATGAGTGAGCCTGCAGCAGATCCGTCAGCCCATCGATGGAAGAAACGATGACGCGCTGATCGGCCCGCGTTCCGTTTTCGATTGCGGCAACAGGAGTATCGGCTGCCCGGCCTGCCGCGAGAAGCCGTTCGCGCAGCGCACCCAGATGCGCCACTCCCATGTAGACGGCCAGTGTCTGCCGCGGCGCGGCGAGCGCCTTCCAGTCCAGCGCGTCCAGCGATTCCCTGCAATGTGCCGTCACGAACTGCACGGAGTGGGCATGTTCGCGATGCGTCAGCGGCACGCCGGAATAGGCGGCGCACGCCAACGCCGCGGTGACACCGGGAACAACTTCATAGGCTACTCCGTGTCTGCGCAGGAACTCGAGCTCCTCGCCGCCACGGCCGAACACGAACGGATCGCCACCCTTGAGCCGAACCACGCGAAGCCCGGCTCGCGCGTGCTGCAACAGCAGGGCGTGGATCTGCTCCTGCGTCGCATGATGATTGCCGGCTTCCTTGCCGACTTCGATGCGCTGCGCATCGCGGCGCGCGAGATCGAGCACTTCGGCGCTCACAAGTCGATCGTGAAGAATGATGTCGGCTTCATTGAGCACGCGCAACGCGCGCAGCGTCAGCAAGCCCGGATCGCCCGGACCGGCGCCGACCAGGGCAACATGGCCGGTTTCCTTCTCTTGCGGGTGGCGCAAACTGCGCCGCAATTCAGTCTCGGCAGCTGTCAATTTTCCGGCTTGAAGAAGTTGCCAGATCGGTCCGCGCAGCAAGCGATCGTAGAAGGCCCGTCGCGCGCCGAGGTCGCGGTAACGAAAACGAACTGCACGGCGCGACTTTTCGAGCAGCGTTGCGAACGGACCGAGCGCGTGATCGAGAACGAGTTCCACGCGTTCGCGAATCCAGCGCGCGAGCATCGGCGCGTTGCCGCCGGACGAAATCGCCACCTGTACGGGCGCGCGATCAATCACGGCCGGTACGTGAAAACTCGACAGAGTCGCATTGTCGACGACGTTGACCAGGATGCGCCGCGCGCCGGCATCGTCTGCCACCCGCTGGTTGACGGCGATGTCGTCGGTCGCGGCGATGACCAGCCATGTCTCGTCCAGCCATGCCGACTGATAGGACTCCTGCAGGTGCGTGATTCGACCGAGACGCGCCAATTCTCCCAGTCGCTCGTTCAGCGCGGGCGCGCCGACCCGCACACGCGCTCCCGTACCGAGCAGCGCTTCGCACTTGCGCGCCGCGACTTCGCCTCCGCCAACGACAAGCACGGAACGGTCGGTCAGATTCGCGAACAGTGGATACAGCTTCATTGGGCGTACTTTGCCGAGGGTACGCCACACCGTAGGCGTTCGAGCGACGGTGGACAAATAACTTTTGGTCAATGCGATATGTCGGGGTAATTGCACATGGGCAGGATCGTCCATAAAGCGTCGTGCTTTTGGCTTCTATCTGAACCCGTTCGCGCTGAGCGTAGCTCGCGTTAGCGAGCGAAGTCGAAGCGTCGGCGCGACCCTTCGACTTCGGCCTGCGGCCTACGCTCAGGGCGAACGGGAATAGGAACCACCCGTGTGATCGGGTTGTCTGATGCGAACCTTGCCCGTAGAAAGCAATTCATGCCAAGCGTTGTCGAAGGGTCAATACGGCCCTTAGTTTCCGGCAGCTTGCGATAGGCCTCACGGGTCGAAGGACCGCCACGAACGCGATCGGATTGTCTGGACGGCCAAACCAGCCCGCGATATGCTGCAACGCAGCTGACTCTTTGATTGAGGTTTAGGTCCATGCATCCAGTTCGCGAGCGGTGTTGTTGCTGACGGTTTCCGCTGTCTGAACCGACTCGACACTCATTGCGAATACGACCATGACCCTGACCCAGCTGCGCTACTTCATCGCCATCGCCGATTCCGGCCTCAATATCACGACGGCGGCCGAGCGCGTCCATGCCACGCAGCCGGGAGTCAGCAAACAACTGAAGCAACTCGAGGACGAACTCGGATTCCAGTTGTTCTCGCGCAAGGGCAAGAGCCTGCACGCGATCACGCCTTCCGGCCTGCAGGTGCTCGAACGCGCCCGCGTCATCATCTCCGAGGCGGCGAACATCCGCTCGATTGCGGCCGACCTGCGCGGCGAGGAAGCCGGCGATCTCGTCATCGCCACGACGCACACGCAGGCGCGGTTCGTGCTGCCCGAGGCCATTGCCGCGCTGACGCGCCGCTATCCCGGAGTCGATGTGCATCTGCGCGCGCAGGGCGACGCCCAGGTCATGGAGGTATTCGAACGCGGCGAAGTCGACCTGGCGATCGTCAGCACCAGCGACGCCGCGCCGGAAGGCGGACTCGCCGTGCCGTTGTTTACTTGGCGTCGCGCGGTCATTGCGCCGCGAAATCATCCTCTGGCAGCCTTGAACCGGCGCCTGACTCTTGCCGACCTCGCGCGTCATCCGCTCGTAAGCTACGAATCCTCACTGCGGCCGGAATCATCGTTGCGCCAGGCGTTTTCGGCTGCCGGCGAGACTCCGCACTTCGCCTTCACCTCGCGCGATGCCGACCTGATCAAGACTTATGCCCGCGCCGGCCTTGGGGTCGGCATCCTCGCGGAAATGGCCATATTGGCCGAGGACGCGCGCGACCTGCAGGAACTCGATGCCGCGGACCTGTTCGCGCCCTGCACGACCTGGCTGATCCTGCGCCGTGACCGTGTTCCCCGCACCTACGCGATGTCGCTCGTCGAGCTGATCGCACCGCAACTCGATCGTCGCGACCTGCAGCGCGCGCTCAGTGGAGAAGTTCCAGCGCAGTGGCCGGCGGCGCCGAAGTGGCGCGAGCGCGCCTCCGCCGAGAATCGTGCGGTAGCCTAGGTCGCGACAAACATGGCAATCAGGGTTTTTCTTGCACTTCGCTATCGAATACCCCTTAGCAGCTGAAGTGCAGGCCGCACTCGCGTTTCAGACCGAAGAAGCGTGTGTCTTCTTCGCGCATGCCGGGTTCCCAGGGGCGCGTCGTGTGGACGTCGCCGATCGAGATATAGCCACGCTCCCATAACGGGTGATAGGGCAGGTGATTGCCCTGCAGATGCTTCCACACGTCGCGGTCGCTCCAGTCGGCGATCGGATGGAACTTCCAGCGGCCATCGCGCAGTTCGAGAAAATCGATCGACCCTCGCTCCTGGGTCTGGCTGCGGCGCAAGCCGGCAATCCAGGTTCGCGCACCGATCTCGGTCAACGCGCGCTGCATCGGCTCGACCTTGCGCAGGCGGTTGTAGCGCTCGAGGCCATCGAGGCCTTGCTCCCACAGGCGCCCTAGACGCGCCTCCATCCAGGCCACGCCAATCGCCGGACGATAGACCTTGAGGTTCAGGCCGAGCTTCTCCGTCAGATCGTCGGCGAAACGGTAGGTCTCGGCAAACAGATATCCCGTGTCGATCAGAATGACCGGAATATCGGGTTGCGAGCGCGTCACCAGATGCAGCACTGCAGCCGACTGCGCGCCGAAGCTCGACGAAAGTGCGTGCTGGTCCGGCAGCGTCGCAACCGCCCAGGCAATGCGGTCGCCGGCGCTTTGCGTCGCCAGCCAGTGATTGAGATCCTTGAGCGCACGGTCGTCTTCCGCCGCGCTGATCAAATCGGGGGGCGTCACGTTCTTGTCTCCACGGTGATGGGGATCGCGGCACGCTGCGCCGCAACTACGCCGCTGCGCAGCAGGAAATCGCCGAACGCCTCGCCGCTGGCGCGCTCCGCCGCGTAGCGTGCGAACAATGGCTCGAGGGCGCCGAGAATCCCGGCTTCGTCGATGTTTTCGCGATGCAGGGTATTCAGGCGCTGGCCGCGCGCGTCCGCGCCCAACATAAGGTTGTAGCGGCCAGGCGCCTTGCCCACGAGTGCGATCTCGCCGAGATACGGACGCGAGCATCCGTTCGGGCAGCCGGAAATGCGCAAGCCGATCTGCGCGTCGCGCAGGCCGGAACGATCCAGCAACGATTCCACCTTTTCCAGAAGTTCCGGAAGATAACGCTCGGCCTCGGCCATGGCCTGACTGCACGTCGGCAGGGCGACGCAGGCCAGCGCATGCAGACGCAAGGGCGAGGCCGTGCGGTACGTGTCCAGTCCGTGTGTTGCGACCAGCGCCTCGATCTGGGCGCGTTCGGTCCGCCCGATATTCGCGATCACGAGATTCTGGTTCGGAGTCAGCCGGAATTCGCCGCGATGCACGCGGGCGATCTCGCGCAGGCCTTTCAGGTGCGGCGCGCCGGGACGATCGGCGATCCGGCCCGATTCGATGCGCAGAGTCAGGTGGTGCCGACCGTCTTCGCCTTCGGTCCAGCCGAAGCGATCGCCGTTGTGGTCGAAAGTGAACGCGCGCGCAGGCGCGAAGTTGAATCCGGCGCGCCGCTCGACTTCCGCCTTGAACCAGTCGAGTCCGCGGTCGTCGATCGTGTACTTGAGCCGCGCGTGCTTGCGCTCGGTGCGGTCGCCGAAGTCACGCTGCGTCGTCACGATTGCCTCGGCCGTGGCGATGACCTGGTCGGCGGCAATGAAGCCCAGCAAATCGGCCAGACGCGGATAGGTCTTCGCATCGCCGTGCGTCGCGCCGAGTCCGCCGCCGGCGACGACATTGAATCCGGTGAGCGCGCCGCCTTCGAGGATGGCGATGAACCCGATGTCGTTTGCGAACACATCGACATCGTTGACGGGCGGCACCGCGAACGCAATCTTGAACTTGCGCGGCAGATAGGTAGGTCCGTAGACCGGTTCGTCCTCCTCGCCGCTGCCGGCGACCTGTTTTTCGTCCAGCCAGATCTCGTAGTAGGCACGCGTCTTCGGCATCAGGTGCTCGGAGAGACGCTGCGCAGCTTCCTGCACCGTTGCGTGCGCCGTCGATTCGAACGGATTGGCTGCAACGAGCACATTGCGGTTGACATCGCCGCACGCCGCAATCGTGTCGATCAATGCGGCATTCAGGGCGCGCATCGTCGCCTTCAGTTCGCGCTTGATCACGCCGTGGAACTGGAACGCCTGGCGCGTAGTCAGGCGCAGCGTGCCGTTCGCATAACCGGTCGCGATCGCATCGAGCTTGAGCCATTGCCGAGGCGTGATCACGCCGCCGGGAAGACGCGTGCGGATCATGAACTGGTACGACGGCTCGAGCTTCTGCAACCGGCGCCCCTCGCGGATGTCGCGGTCGTCCTGCTGATAGCTCCCGTGGAACTTGATCAGTTGCGTATCGGGATCCGAGATCGCTCCGGTGACCGCATCGGCGAGGCCTTCGACCAGCGTCCCGCGCAAACGCCGGCTCGCCGTCTTGATGCCCTCGACCGCAGACAGTGTTGGCGCAGCCGCGCTCATCAGTAGATGTCGCGCAGGTAACGGCGCTCGTTGGCCAAGCTCTGCAGATAAGCTTCGGCGTCCTCGGCATTCCTGCCGCCGTGTTCGACGACTGATGTCACGCAACGCGGCATGCACGTCGATGGCCATGCGCGACGCGTCGCCGCAAACGTAGAGGTGAGCGCCGCTCTCGAGCCAGGCGTACAGTTCACGGCCCCTGCTGCGAATGCGTTGCTGCACGTAGACCTTGTCGCGCTGGTCGCGGGAGAACGCCACGTCGAGCCGATGCAGCTCACCGCGCTTCAGCGCTCGCTGCCATTCGAGCTGATAGAGGAAATCGGAATGGAAATGCGGATTGCCGAAGAACAGCCAGTTGCGGCCTTTCGCGCCAACCACCGCGCGCTCCTGCACAAACCCGCGAAACGGCGCGACGCCGGTGCCCGGGCCGATCATGATCATGTCGCGCGACGGGTCCTGCGGCAGGCGGAAGCGGTCGTTGGCTTCGATGAAGATTGGCGCGCGGTCGCCTGCGCTGCGCTGCGCCAGGAAATGCGAAGCGGCGCCTGCGTGACGAATGCCAAACGCTTCGTAGTCGACGAGGGCGACAGTCAGGTGCGCCTCTTCGTCGACAGCCTTCAGGCTCGATGCGATCGAATACAGGCGCGGCTGCAGCGGACGCAATGCGGCGACGAATTCCTGCGCGTTCCAGTCGGCCGGGTACGCGCGCAGCAAGTCGATGGTCTGGAAGTCGAAGAGCATCTTCAGAAATGCAACCGGCGACGCAACGACCGCATCGAGATCGTCATGCCTGGCCCGTTGCGCGTGGGCGAAAACGAATGGACGAGCCAGGCGCGTCAGTTCGCGCTTTTCCAGCAGCCAGTCACGCAACGGCAGCGTCTGCGACTCGTGAGTGACGAGCTGCTGCGGGTCGAGCTTCAGTGCACCGGCTATCGCGTCGACGACATCGGGCGGATTGCTCGGCCATACGCCGAGCGAGTCGCCGGGCTCATAAGTCAGGCCCGAATCGCCCAAAGCCAGTTCGATATGGCGCACATCCTTGCCGCCACTCGAGGCGCGTGATGCGCTGATTGACCAGCACTTCGGCGGAGTACGGGCGTTCGTGGGTCCATACTACCGGCGCGCGCTGCGGACGCAGCGGCGTCACCTTGGCCGTTGGCGACGGCGCAGTGGCCTTGAGAGCCTCGCGGGCGCTGGCCAGCGCGCGCGCCAACCACGGCTGGGCAATGGTGTCGACGTCGACATCGGCTTCGCCGCGCGCAAACAGCCGCTTGCCTCCGAGTTCGGCAAGGCGTTCGTCGATGCTCGTGCCGACGGCACAGAATTTCGCGTAGCTGCTGTCGCCGAGCCCGAGCACGGCAAATTCGAGATTTTCGACGCGCGGGGCGCGCTTGCCCGCGAGGAACTCGACAAACCCGCGCGCATCATCGGGCGGATCGCCATCGCCCTGGGTGCTGATGACGACGTACAGCAGGCGTTCGGACTTCAGCTCGCGCAGCGGGTAGGCATCGGCGCGCAACAGCCGCACGGCGAGCCCGGCGCGCTTCGGATTCGCGCGCCAGCTTTTCGGCAACGCGCCTGGCATTGCCGGTCTGGCTGCCGTAGACGATCGTCAGCTGCTGCGCTACTGCCGCCTCGACCGCGGCAAGTGGCGCTGCTTCGCGCACCGCCAGCGGCGCCCGCGCGGCAAGGCCGGCGGTGTAGCCTGAAAGCCAGATCAATGCCGACTGATCGAGGCTATCGACCAGGCGCGAAAGGAGACCCGCCTGCTCTTCGGGCAGGGGTACCAGGGTGCGGATCGGTTCGGCGGACATGGCGCAGGCGTCTAGACGTCCAAAGGCAAGAACGCATGCTAGGCCCTTGCCGCAGCGCGCAAAACCAATTGTTGGTTATAGGGTCATGCGCTGTGGTTATCGCGGCGAGGTCATCTGGGGGGGGCGGTGCCGGAATATCGACCACACGAAATCTCATGTCGTATTTAGCGCCTTCCTAACGCCGCACATGGTGCCATGGCAGCCTGACTCAGGGCGCGGGGAGTGCGGCGTGATTCGATTCGGAATGTCGGGCCGGGATAGCGGGCCTCGTATTGCGGTTATCGGCGGCGGTGCCGCCGGGGCGGCGGTCGTCGGCGAGTTCCTGCGCCGGGGCGGAGTCCCCTGCCAAGTGGTCTGGCTGACCGGACGCAGCGCACCGGGCCGCGGCGTTGCGTATGCGACCGACAACGCGATGCATCTGCTCAACGTGCGCGCGGCAAACATGGGCTTGTTCGCCGATGACGCTGGCGCGTTGCTGCGCTTTCTCGAAGCACGCTGCACGCCGGCGTTACCCGGCGATTTCCTGCCGCGCGCGGCATTCGGCGACTATGTCGAGGCGACCCTGGCGCAACTGATGAAGAGCGGCGGAGCGCGTCTTGACCTGCAGGCTTGCGAGGCGGTCGCGATCGAGCGTGGGGCTGCTGGCGGTTACTGTGTCGCCACCGATGAAGGCGGACGCATTGTGGTCGACGGTATCGTTCTCGCGATCGGCGCCCTGCCACCGGTGCCGATCGCCGAGGTCGATGACGAGGCGATAGCCAGCGGTCGCTATCTGCCCGATCCATGGAAGGCTGCGTTCCTCGAACGTGCCCCGCAAGAGATCGCCGTGCTCGGCAGCGGCCTGACTGCCGTAGACGCGATCCTGTCGGCGGCGACGGCGTGGCCCGATGCCCGGATCGTTGCGCTCTCGCGCCACGGACGCCTTCCAGCTGCGCACGGCAATGCGCCGGCCAAGCCCTATGCGCATATGGCGCAATTGGTCGAGGAGCTCAAGGCGGCACCTTCGATCCGGCGCTGGGTCAGCCTGATGCGCGAAAGCCTTCATGACGATGCACAGGACTGGCGCAGCGTCGTCGACGGTTTGCGTCCCGTGACCATCGAGCTGTGGCGTTCCCTCGACATCGCCCAGCGTCGCCGCTTCCTGCGCCACGTGCGTTGGGTCTGGGAAGTGGCGCGGCATCGGATGCCCCCGCAGACCGCCAGGATCATCGAACGATTGCAGGATGAAGGGCGGTTGAGGGTTGTTGCCGGGCGCGTGCGCCGCATCGAGGGCAGCGCACCACTGGCGATGACCTACCGCCGTCGTGACGATGGCACCACGCGCTTGCTGAACGTTGATCTGGCGATCCAGGCGACCGGTCTGCAGACCGCAGTGCAGCGGACCTCGCACAGGCTGCTGCGGCAGATGTTTCGAATCCCGACTCGTGCGAGCCGACCGCCAGGGCCTTGGCATCGATGCCGACACCGCGGGACGCGTCATGCGCGCTGACGGGACCGCCGAGGTCGGAATGCGCGTAATCGGCACGCTGCTGCGCGGCACGCTATGGGAATGCACGGCGCTGCCCGAAATCCGGACGCTGGCGGCCAGGTTCGCGCGCGAACTGCCGTTCGAACTCGGCGGCGGTCAACCCAAGGCAAGTCCCAGCGCAAGGCCGCGCAGAGGGACCGGCGCTCATATCGACATGGCGATTCGCCAGTTCGGCGCATAGCCGCGGCAAAGTAGATTCTTTTTTTCTCAAACCGGAGACTGTATGCAACGCGCGTTTGTCCTGCTGACTTTCGCTCTGGGCATCGGTCAGGTCGCCCGCGCGGGCGACGTCGCCTTGCTCAATGTCTCCTACGATCCGACACGCGAACTCTATCAGGACATCAATGCAGCGTTCGCCGCCGACTTCAAGGTGAAAACCGGCGACACGGTGACGATCAAGCAGTCACATGGCGGCTCGTCGAAGCAGGCGAGGGCGATCATCGACGGACTCGAGGCCGACGTGGCGACGCTCGGCATTGCCTCGGACATCGACGTGCTGCACGACAACGGCGACCTGCTTCCCGCCGATTGGCAAACGCGCCTGCCCGGCGACAGCACGCCATACACCTCGACGATCGTGTTGCTGGTACGCAAAGGTAACCCGAAGGCGATCAGGGACTGGGCCGATCTGGTCAAACCCGGGGTCGTCGTGATTACTCCGAACCCGAAGACCTCCGCCGGAGCGCGCTGGAACTTCCTCGCGGCCTACGCGTACGCGTTGAAAGCCAACGCGAACGACGAGGCGAAGGCGCGCGACTGGATCGGCCGCCTGTACAGGAACGTGCCGGTGCTCGATTCCGGCGCTCGCGGTTCGACGCTGACGTTTGCCCAGCGCGCCCTCGGCGATGTGCTGATCGCGTGGGAGAACGAAGCGCATCTGGCGTTGAAGGAATTCGGCGCCGACAAGTTCGAGGTTGCCGTGCCGTCGCTCTCGGTACTCGCACAGCCGCCGGTTGCCGTGGTCGACAAGAATGTGCAGAAGCACGGAACCGCAAAAGCCGCTGAAGCGTACCTGCGCTTTCTGTACACGCCGCAGGCGCAGGAAATCATCGCGCAGAACCACTACCGTCCACTGGATCCGGCGGTGGCAGCGCGCCATGCTGCGGATTTTCCGAAAATCGAGTTCGTCACGATCCAGCAGTTCGGCGGCTGGAAAAGCCGCGCAGCCGAAGTTCTTCGGCGACGGCGGTGTCTTCGATCAGATCTATCAGGGAGCCGGGCGTTGACCTGGGCGAAACATCAGTGTCCAGGCGACCGCGACAGGCGCCGTCGCCGCAGTCCGATGGCTGGGCTAGCATGAACTCCGTCGTCCTCGCCGCCTGCCGCCGGAATGGGCCAGACCGCACCGGTTTCCGTTACTGGCCGCGCCAAGGCGCGTCGCTCGCCGTTGCCCGGATTCGGTCTGAGTCTGGGCTTTTCCCTGACCTACCTTTCTCTGCTGGTGCTGATTCCGCTCGCCGCATTGTTCCTGCATGCAGCAGGCCTCGGACCGAGCGCGATCTGGCACGAGCTGACCAGTTATCGCGTGCTCCACGCACTCGGCCTGAGTTTTGGAGGCGCGCTGGCGGCAGCGGCAATCAACATGGTGTTCGGCAGTCTGATCGCCTGGACATTCGTGCGCTACGACTTCGTCGGCAAGCGCCTGTTCCACGCGCTGATCGACTTGCCGTTCGCCTTGCCTACGGCAGTCGCCGGCATCGCGCTGACGGCCCTGTATTCGGAAAACGGCTGGCTCGGCGCGCCGCTCGCGCAACTCGGCATCAAGGTTGCGTACACACCGGTCGGCATCATCGTCGCCATGGTCTTCATCGGCCTGCCGTTTGTCGTGCGCACTCTCGAACCGGTGCTCGAGGAAGCCGAGAAGCAACTCGAGGAAGTTGCCGCGACGCTCGGTGCGACGCGACGCCAGACCGTTGTGCACATCATCCTTCCGACCGTGCTGCCTGCACTGCTCACCGGCGGGGCGCTGGCGTTCGCGCGCGCGGTCGGCGAGTACGGTTCGGTCATCTTCATCGCCGGCAACCTGCAGAACGTTTCCGAGATCGCACCGCTGCTGATCATGATCCGGCTCGACGAATTCAACTACGCCGGCGCTACGGCGCTGGCCAGCGCAATGCTCGTGCTGTCGTTCGCGATCCTGTTCGCGATCAACCTGCTGCAGGGCTGGAGGAGCCGGCATGGCTGACCGGTACCGCAATTCGCTGGTCGAGCCGGCGCCGATTCGCTGGCTGCTGATCGCAGTGACGCTGCTGTTCCTGGGCGTCTTTCTGCTGCTGCCGCTGATCATCGTGTTCGTGCAGGCGCTGAGCCAAGGTATCGGGGCATTCTTCGGCGCCCTCGCCGACAGCGACACGAAGGCGGCGATCCGGCTCACGTTGCTGACCGCGGCCATTGCGGTGCCGCTCAACACGGTATTCGGCGTTGCCGCGGCATGGGCAATCGCGAAGTTCGAGTTTCGCGGCAAGACCCTGCTGTCGGCGCTGATCGATCTGCCGTTTTCGGTGTCGCCGGTCATCGCCGGCATGCTGTTCGTGCTGCTGTTCGGAGCGCACGGCTGGTTCGGCGCGTGGCTTTCCGCGCACGACATCAAGATCGTCTTCGCGCTGCCGGGTATCGTGCTGGCGACGCTGTTCGTGACGTTTCCGTTCGTCGCGCGCGAACTGATCCCGCTCATGCAGGCTCAGGGCACGGAGGAGGAGCAGGCGGCCCTGACCCTCGGCGCGGGTGGCTGGCGGATGTTCTGGCACGTGACTATGCCCAATATCCGCTGGGGACTGCTGTACGGAGTGCTGTTGTGCAATGCGCGGGCGATGGGCGAGTTCGGCGCGGTGTCGGTGTTGAGCGGACACATACGCGGCCTGACGAATACGATGCCGCTGCAGATCGAGCTCCTCTACAACGACCCCGGCGCTTACAGCGCGGCGTTCGCCGTCGCTTCGCTGCTCGCGTTGCTGGGTTTCGTGACGCTCGCGCTGAAGAATTTCCTCGAGTGGCGGCATGGCGATGAACTCACCGCAGTGCGCGGAAACTAGGGAATCCGGCGTTTCGTCCCGGCCATACTTTCAATCTGAGAGCAGCATGGAAATATCGATTCGCAATCTTGGCAAGAACTATGGCAAGGTCCCTGCGCTGCGCGACATTCGCCTCGATATCGCCTCGGGGGAATTGATTGCGCTGCTCGGTGCTTCGGGCTCCGGCAAGACGACTCTGCTGCGCGCCATCGCGGGCCTGGAATCGATCGACGATGGCAGCATCCACTTTGGCGACATCGATGCGACCCGCCTGAGCGTGCAGGAGCGGCGCGTCGGCTTCGTGTTCCAGCACTACGCATTGTTCAAGCACATGAACGTTCTCGACAATGTCACGTTCGGCTTGCGCGTGCGCAAGCGCGCGACCCGGCCGGGATCGGCGGAAATTCGCCGGCGCGGACTGGAATTGCTCGACCTCGTGCAGCTGAAGGGACTCGAAGAGCGATTTCCCACACAGTTGTCCGGTGGCCAGCGCCAGCGCGTCGCGCTCGCACGGGCGCTCGCGATCGAGCCGCGCGTGCTGCTGCTCGACGAACCTTTCGGTGCGCTCGACGCCAAGGTGCGCAAGGAACTGCGCGCGTGGCTGCGCCAGCTGCACGACGAGATCGGCTACACGACGATATTCGTCACGCACGATGAAAGCGAGGCGCGTGAGCTCGCAGACCGGGTCGTGACGATGGCGGATGGACGCATAGAGGAAGCCGGTGCTGTGAATTGATGGCGGCTGCGCGGCCCTTCGCGAGCCGGCAAGTTCAGTGATGCAGCAGCAGTGGCAACAGGCCTTGCTCGAGTATGTAGTTCGTGATGCCGCGCGGATCGCCCGTCGGCAGGCGCGCGGTGCCGAACGCGCCCATGACCAGCAGGTCGGCGGCGACATTGGCCGAGGCGACGAGGATCGCTTCTTCCGGAGGCCGGTGACTCAAGTCGAGCGGGACGTGTTGCGCCTGCAGGCGATGTCGCGCCAGGTACGCCTCGATCGAAAATTCCGGTTCACAGATCACGGGCACAAAGCGCGTCGCCGCCGGTGAGGCAAGCAGGAAAATCTGCTCCGCCATCTGCAGGAGCGGCAGCGCCGCGCGCACCGCTCGGATTGCCTCAGGTGAACTGTTCCAGGCGATCGCAATGCGGTTCCAGCGCGTCGGGGCGGGGTTGGCTGTCTCGCGCACGACGATGCATGGCACGCCGTTGAGCAGGCTGCTGGCAATCGCGTCCACGCATTCTCGCGGCACGCGCTCGCGGTGTTCGATCACGATCAAGTCGTTCCAGTTGGCGGCCGCGGCAAGAACGTCGGGCAGGCGCCCCAGTGCGACCTGCCAATGGGTCGCATGTGCGCCGAATCCGGCCGCATTATTCGCGAAGCCCGGTGCTGCCTTTTCGGCGCGTTCGACTTCCTCATGCACGAACGCGAGGAACTCGCTCGCCAGGCAGCGCGAAGCACCTGCCGGGAGGGTGCGTGGAAGCGGCGGCGCGACATACAATCCGGTTAGTGATGCTCCGAGCACGCGTGCCAGTTCAGCCGCATAGCGCGGACCGGACGTAAAAGCCGCGGCTTCGTGGCAATGGACGAGAACGTCCAGCACGGGCGGTTCTCAAAGGGTCAGCGTGTGCACGACCATGCCTGAATCAGCCGGGTCAGCGTTGCGCTTGAACCCCAGGAACGTGGCCAGTTCACGCATCTGCCCGTTGTCGATCGCATCATAGGAAGCCATCGTGCGGATTCCGCGGGTGCGGGCAACGTCGATCAGGTGGTGCATGAGCAGCGTCGCCAGTCCCTTGTTGTGCCATTCGTCGCTGACAGTGACCGCACACTCACAGAACTTGCCGTCGCCGCTGGTGCTGTAGCGCGCCACGCCGATCTCCAGGGTCTGGCCGTCGCGATGCACGAGCGCGACGAATGCCATTTCGTTCTTGTAGTCGATGTCCGTGAGCCGGCGCAGCATCTCGTCACTGGGCTCGCGCATCTGGCCGAGGAAGCGCATGCGTCGCGATTCCGGAGACAGGCGGTTGATGAACGACCGCTCCAGCTGTGCGTCTTTCCGGCTGATCGGCCGGATGATGACGTGCGTCCCATCGCGCAGCGTATCGACCCAGCGCAACTCGCTGGCCGCGTGTTTCGCATCGGCCGCAGGACGCGGGGGCTTGCGCACGCGAGCCGCGGACTTGCCTGCCTTGCCCGCAGTCCGGACGAGCTTCTCCGCCGGGACTCCGGCGCGTGACGAATCGGACTTGCGTCCGCTGCCAGCGCTCGACTTTGCCGTTGCTTTCGCGACGGTCGTCCTGCGCGTGCCTGCCGTTGATTTCCTGCCAGTCGTTCTTGCCATGACGTACTCCTTGAACGGGTCGTCCGCAGTTTTCGCCAGACTGCACGGCGCCGTGTTGATCTGAGTCAACCGCCGGCGCAGGCGCGGCGAGAGGCCGCAGCGGACTGCGTAAAAACTGCGTACGCGCAGAGTCGACGATTGACTCGCTCGGAGTGAGCCATTGCGCGGCAATTGACACACGTCAAATCACGCGCTGCTCCTGAGCGTAGAAGTCCATGCACGCAACTGGGGAAATGCCGCATCCGGCATGACGAGGGAGGAGACAATGCACGACATTCTGGTCCACGCAAACAGCTTCACCACGTGGAGTCACGCGGTGGAATACGCCGCAAAACTTGCGGCGGCCCAAGCGGCCGCGTTGACCGCTGTGTATGTCTATCCGTCGCCGCTGCACATGATGCCTGCGTACGGAGCGGAGGCTTTGCTAGCCACGATCGTCGAGCAGTCGCGCCGGATAGAGAAGGAATCGCTTGCTGCGGAACTGGACTTCACGCGCTGGGCAAGAACACTGGGCGTGAAGCAGACTGCATGGGTTGTCGCCGAAGGATTCGTCGCCGAAGCACTCGCACACATCGGCAATTGGCACGATTTGCTGGTGCTGGAGCGCAACGACGAATTGCCGTGGGAATCCGTGGCGGACCTCGGCGGCGTGGTTGTGCGTGCCGGCTTGCCTTGCCTCGTCGTTCCGCCTGGAGCGCCTGATCCGGCGACGCTCGACTGCATTGCGCTGGCCTGGAATGGCTCGCAGGAAGCACTGCGCGCGATCCACTCGGCCCGGCCGCTGCTGGCGCGCGCAAAGCGCGTTGTGTTGCTGATGGGCCGCCGGCGCGATCCATTGTCGGAAATTGGCTGGCGCCCGCCGTTCGACATCGTGTCGTATCTGCGCCGCCACGGGATCAATCCCGAGCAACGGCAGATATCGGCGGACGAAGCCGACGCCGGAGCCGCATTGCTGGCGGCGGTCGCTGCGCTGCGTGCCGACCTGCTCGTCATGGGTGCCTACGGTCGCAACCGCTTCAGCGAATGGATCTTCGGTGGGGCGACGCGGCATGTGCTCGGGCACGCTGGCGTTCCGCTATTCATGCGCCATTGATCGGCCGAGCAGTCGTCGCGTCCGACGTGACTCAAGGGGTTATGCAGTCGAGCGAAAGCCAATGCATCGCATGGATGCCGCTGTGCGCGACCAGCCAGGGTCCGCTCAGCGTCAGCACGGCCATCACCAGCAAAGCCATGCCCATTGTCGACCGCGCTCCGGCGCGACCAAATACCCGCATCACGCCGGCCGTGCCATAGGCGCTGGCCAACAGTGCCGGCATCGTGCCGAGGCCGAACAGAAGCATCGTCAACGCGCCGCGAAGCGGATCCATGCTCAACCACGCGAGCAGCAGGACGGAATAGACGAATCCGCACGGCATCCAGCCCCAGATCGCGCCGAGCGCGAACGCCTGCGGCAAACGCCGGACCGGAATCAGCTTGCGGGCGAGTGGCGCGAGGCGCGGCCACATCGCGCGACCGAGACCGAGATCTATGCCGCGGGCCCGGCCAAGCAAGGTAACGCCGATTGCCGTGAACGTCGCGGCGCTGATGATACGCAACGCAACGCGGACGTTGTCCTGGTCGACAAAACCCACGACCGAGGCGCCGGCGCCGGCGAGCATTGCCGCCGCAAGCATGTAGCTCGACACGCGACCTATCTGCATCGCGAGCAACAGGCCTGCAGGAGGACGGCGGCGGCCGCCTCCCTCGGCCGCCAGCATCAGGGCACCCGAGATTCCCCCGCACATCAGGATGCAGTGACCGCTGGCGAAAAGGCCAAGCAGGAACGCCGCGGTCAAAGTCAGGTTGCCGGTCACTGCGTTTTCGACTCGACTTCGGCCGGCCGGCTCGATGTCTCGTCGCTCAGCGGAATCAAGGCCGGCGTGTCGAGGTCGTCGAACTGATCGTGGTTGACGCTCCAGAAGAACGCCCAGACCGCCAGCGCAACGAGCACCAGGCTCAGTGGAATCAGCACGAAGACGATGTTCATGCGGGTACCGGCGTCAACTCGCGCGTTGCGGATGCTGGTGCACCCGCGGGTGAGACGGCTTTGACGCGGATGCGCAGGGAATTGGCGATCACGGCAAGCGAGCTCAGCGACATTCCGATCGCCGCCAGCCATGGCGGAACCCAGCCGATCGCGGCGAGCGGGACCGCTGCGGCATTGTATACAAGTGACCAGAGCAGGTTCTGGCGCATGATTCGGCGTGTGGCGATCGCGATGTTGCGCGCGTCGACCAATCCGCCGAGACGGTCGCCGGCCAGCACGATGTCGGCGCTCGACTTCGCCAGCTCGGCGCCGCTGCCGACGGCGATGGCGAGATCGGCGCCGGCGAGGGCAGGCGCGTCGTTGATGCCGTCGCCGATCACGGCGACGTTCATCCCGGCGGCGCGCAATTTTGCGAGCCGCGCCAGCTTCTGCTCCGGATGCACGCGCGAGCCGAACCTATCGATGCCGAGCCTGCTGGCGATCGCCGCGACGCGAGAGTGACTGTCGCCACTGAGAATCTCGATCCCGGCTCCCGACTTGCGCAACTCGGCGACTGTTGCCGCCGCGTCTTCGCGCAGCGCTTCACGCAATTCGAATCGGGCGATGATTCCGCGGCTGTCAGCCAGCACGATCCCGTCATCGTCGTCGGCTTCGGACGCGGAGGCGAATTGGGCTCGTCCGAGGCGATAGTGCTCGCCGTCGATGTCGCCCTCCACGCCGCCGCCGGCGACCCTGCGCAGGTTCCGCGCGCGCGCAGGTTCCGCGCTTCCGGCCGCTGCGCGCAGCGCATCGGCGATCGGATGCGTGCTGCCGTGCTCGAGTTGGGCCGCGATTCGCAGGCACGCCTCGACCGGGAGCCGGCCAACAGACTCGCTCGAAACGAGTTCGAGACCGCGTTCGCTGAGCGTCCCGGTTTTGTCGAACACGAAATAGTCGGCGCGAATCAGGCTTTCGATCACGTTGGGCGTCAGCACGAGGATGCCGCGATGCGCGAGCACCGTGAGTGCGCGCGCCAGCGCGGCCGGAACCGCCAGCGCGAAAGCGCAAGGGCAGGCGACGACGAGCACGGCGAGGGACGCGGCAAACGCGCGCGCCGGATCGATGACCAGCCACGCGCCTGCCGTGACTGCCGTGACCATGAGCAGGGCGCAGACAAAGTAGCCGGCGGCGCGATCGCCATAACGCGACCAGCGCGGCCGCTGTTGCTGCGCGCGTCCGATCAGGCGCACGATTGCCGACAGCGTGGTTTCGGCGCCGACACGCGCCACGCGCATCTGTGCGGGACCGTCGACGACGATGCTGCCGGCGATCAGGCGCTCGCCGCGATGGCGCAGAAGGGGCTTGGACTCGCCACTGAGCAACGACTCATCGACACGGCATTCGGCGCTGACCAGTTCGCCGTCCGCCGGCACCGTCGCGCCGTCGGCAACGACGACACAGTCGCCGATCTGCAGTTCGTGAACGCCGACGCTCTCGGGCACGCCGTTCGCATCGAGCCGCTCGGCGACGGCCGGCTGCAGGCGGGCCAGCGCATCGACGACATCGGCAGCGCGATGGCGTGCACGCATCTCCAGGTAACGTCCACCCAGAAGCAGGAATACGAACATGCTTGCCGAGTCGAAATAGACATGGGCGCCGCCGCGCAATGTCTCGACGATGCTGGCGACGAACACGAGGGCGACGGCGAATGCGACCGGCGTGTCCATACCGGGATGGCGCGCGCGCAGTTCACGCCATGCGCCGGCGAAGAAAGGGCGAGCCGCATAGAACACCACGGGAATCGTGACCAGCAGGCCGATCCAGCGAAAGAAATCGCGTGTCGACGTTTCGATGCCTTCGAGCGCGCCGGCGTAAAGCACGATTGCGAACATCATCGCCTGCATCATGCCCAGGCCTGCGACCACCAGTCGCTTGAGCGCGGCACGCTGCTCGCGCTCGACGACGTTGCTCAGCGATTGCCGGTCGAGCGGATGCGGCACGTAGCCGAGCTGCGCGATCGCGCCCAGAAGCGCGCTCAGCGACACGCGCTGCGGCTGCCAGACGATGCGCACGCGTTTGCCGGGAACGCTGACGCCGGTCTCACGCACGCCGGGCATCGCGGCCATGGCGCGCTCGATCAGCCAACTGCAAGCAGAGCAGCGCAGGCCCTCGAGCAGTACGCAGACCTCGGCGTCGCCGTCGCCACGATGGTGCACGTACATGCGCTGCAGCTGCGGCCGTTCCCAGGCGGAGTAGTCGCCGACCGCGGCGGCGCGCGGCGGCAACGCATCGCGCAGGCGATAGTAATCCTGCAGGCCGAGCGAGGCGATCCATTCGGCCGCGGCCCGGCAGCCGATGCAGCACACCGGATGATCCAGCGCGCCGACGCGCGCGACCAGCGGGGCATCGCTGGCAACCGGTTCGCCACAATGAAAACAGGGCAGGGCAGGCATGGCCGTATGCCGATCGGACCTACGGCGTTGCCTGATCGGCTGGGCGCGCGGCGGAGGTCGGCGGCAATGGCGACGCGATCCGCGGACCGACGCGTGGCAGTTCGTCGCGATTGCCGAATGCGGTCGCCACGAGCGCCAGCGAACCGATCATCGTCGCGCGCCAGCATGACGATCATGAGCCAGACTTCCGGCACCCGAAACCAGCGGTTTCTCTCGGCGTCGTTCATTTTTCCTCCGGTGCGAAGAACTCGCTCTGGTGCCGCACGTGAATCGAGTCGTCGTCGCTGCGCACGAGCAGCCCGACGCGGCGCCTTCCCTTTATGGCGTCGCGATCAGCGTGCAAGGTCAGCGGAACGTTGCCGACCTGGCCGGGTTGCACCGTCACGCGCGTCTTGCCGACGATCCGCAGCGCAGTCTCGTTGCCGTCCAGCGCGATCTGAAGCTGCTGTACTTGATCGGTCTTGTTCACGAGCTTGATCGTGTAGCCGTTCTCGATGCCGCCATCGGCCATTTCGCGATACAGCGCATTGCGATCGTGCAGGACATCGACGATCAGCGAGGCGCGATGGGTGATGCCCCACGTAAACGCGACCAGCAATGCGCCCAGAATAGTCGCGTAGATCGCAGTGCGCGGACGCAAGACACGCCGGCCGAGGCCGGCCAGCAGACTCTCGGTCGTATAGCGGATCAGGCCGCGCGGATATTCCATCTTGTCCATCACGGAATCGCATGCATCGACGCACGCGGCACAGGCGATGCACTCGATCTGAAGACCTTCACGGATGTCGATGCCGGTCGGGCAGACCTGCACGCAGGCTTCGCAGTCGATGCAGTCACCGAGTCCCAGCGCCTGCGGATCGGCGCTGCGCTTGCGCGCGCCGCGCGGCTCGCCGCGTGCTTCGTCGTAGGAGATGATCAGCGTGTCGCGATCGAACATCGCGCTCTGGAAGCGCGCGTACGGACACATGTACTTGCACACCTGTTCGCGCATGTAGCCGGCGTTGCCGTAGGTCGCGAAGCCGTAGAACACGATCCAGAAGCCTTCCCAGCCACCGAACGACAGTGTCGCCGCCGAGTGCCCGAGGTCGAGAATCGGCGTGAAGAAACCGACGAACGTGAAGCCGGTCCACAGCGACAGGGTGATCCACAGGAACTGCTTGGCCGACTTGCGCAAGATCTTTTCGCGCGTCCATTGTCCGCGCGTCGAGCTTGATGCGCTGGTTGCGTCGGCCTTCGCAAAAGCGCTCGATCCACAGGAACACTTCGGTCCAGACCGTCTGCGGGCACGCGTAGCCGCACCACAGCCGGCCGGCAAGCGCCGTGAAGAAGAACAGCGTGATCGCCGCGATGATCAGCAGGCAGGCGAGCCAGATGAAGTCCTGCGGCCAGAACGTCAGGCCGAATACGTAGAACTTGCGCGCGGGCAGGTCGAACAGGACGGCCTGATGTCCGTCCCAGCGCATCCACGGCATCAGATAGAACAGTCCGAGCAGGACGA
Organism: uncultured Gammaproteobacteria bacterium; assembly: GCA_963766595.1. Taxonomy (GTDB): domain Bacteria; phylum Pseudomonadota; class Gammaproteobacteria; order Xanthomonadales; family Rhodanobacteraceae; genus Rudaea. Next base: position 8,721 of record CAVYAZ010000009.1, on the reverse strand, counting down.
ACACGGCGGCTATGCGCCGGCGGGCGAAGCGTCCGTCGATCTCGCGCGGGTAGATCTTCGGTTGCGCCTCGTACAGAGATTCGCCGGAATTCTGCACGACAACCAGCGGAATGGGCCGGTTCATTGCTCGCCCTTGATCGCCTGCCTGTGCTCGCGAGCGGCCCGCTTGACGCGCGAGGACAGCAGCAACGCCGTGAACGCGCTCGAACCGAGCGTGCAGGCCCAGAACATGAAGAAGCCGATGCTGTAGCCGAACTCGCGCGAGATCGGCAGATGCGGCCACGTGATGTCGGCCAGTTCCGACGGGTCGACTATCGCGAAGAACACGACCGACGCCACCGCCGCTGCGAAAAACGACGGCCAAGCGACGGCACCGACGCGGCGCAGGCGCGTGGCGGACAGGCTTGCGTCATCGTCGTTCTGCGCGCGCGCGTCGTCGTCAGTCATTGCTTGTCAGTTGCTGTCTCGGCGGAGCCGGATTGTGCCAGTACCCAGGCCTGGACGAGACGGGCGCGATCCTTGCCGATGATCGGTCCCCACGCCGGCATCTTGCCGCTGCGGCCGTCGCGAATGCTCGCCTTGATGTCGTCGAGCGCGCTGCCGTACAGCCAGATGTTGTCGGTGAGATTCGGCGCGCCGATCGCGATGTTGCCCTTGCCGTCGGGTCCGTGGCAGGCGGCGCAGATCGTGACGAAACGAACCTTGCCCGCTTCGGCCAGCGCCGGATCGGCGTTGCCGCCCGAGAGCGTGAGCACGTAGTTGGCGACTTCGTTCACGCCTTGGTCGCCGAGCGCGGCGCCGAGCGGGGGCATCACGCCTCCGCGACCATTCATGATTGTCGTCAATACCTGATCGGGCGCACCGCCGTAGAGCCAATCGTTGTCGGTCAGGTTCGGATAGCCCTTTGCGCCGCGCGCATCGGATCCATGGCACGCGGCGCAGTTGTTCACGAATACGTTGCGCCCGAAGCTCTGCGCTTCCGGATCGTGTTCGAGTTCTTCGACGCTGCGGTCGCGAAAGCGCGAGAACACGGCTTCGAGTTTGCGGTTGGTCTCGTCGACGTCGGCCTTGACTTCGCCGGCCGAAGTCCAGGCCAGCGTGCCGGCGGCGTTGCCGAAGCCGGGATAGAACACGAGATAGCCTGCCGCAAAAACGACCGTCAGGAGGAACAGTCCGAGCCACCAGCGCGGCAGCGGCTTGTTGTATTCGGTCAAGTCCTCGTCCCAGACGTGACCGGTCGTGCTCTCCTCATCCTGCTCCGGGTTCTTGGCTGTCGCGAACAACAGCCACAAGCGCCGACCACGTTGATCAGCACCAGCAGCGCCACATAGATTCCCCATCCGGCGGTCATGGGCGTTTCTCCGAAGGATCGTCGGCCAGCGGCAGGCGTGACATCAGTTCGAATTCCTGTTTGCGCCGGCTGCTGTATGCCCAGCCGACGATGCCGCAGAAGATCACGATCAGCAACGCGGTAATCACGCCCATGATCATTGCAGGTTCTCCTTCGGACCGTACTTGCCCAGATCCTGCAGGTACGCGACCAGCGCATCCATCTCGGTCTTGCCCTTGACCGCTTCGGCCACCGAGGCATAGTCCGCGTCGGTGTACGGCAAACCGACCATGGCCAGGCCGCGCATGTGCGACTCGACTTCTGCGGCGGACAAGGTCGCCGCGTTCAGCCACGGATAGCCCGGCATGATCGACTCGGGCACCAGGTTGCGCGGATTGGCCAGGTGCACACGCTGCCAGTCATCGCTGTAGCGGCCGCCGATGCGCGCGAGATCCGGCCCCGTGCGCTTGCTGCCCCACTGGAACGGGTGGTCGTAGACCGATTCGCCGGCGACCGAATAGTGGCCGTAGCGCAGCACCTCGGAGGCGAGCGGCCGAATCATCTGCGAATGACAGTTGTAGCAGCCTTCGCGGACGTAGACATCGCGCCCGGCCAGTTGCAGCGGCGGGTATGGCTTGAGGCCCGGCACCGGCTCGATGACGTTCGCCTGGAACATCAGCGGCACGATTTCGGCAAGGCCGCCGAGGCTGATCGCGATGACGATCAGGATCGACATCAGGCCGATGTTCTTCTCGAGTGTCGAATGTTTCATCGTCGGCTCCTCAGGCAGTCACGGCAGTCGGAATCGCGGCAACCGGCGCGCGGTCGCGCGCCAGGGACCAGGTCTTCCAGCAGTTGTAGGCCATGATGAACATGCCGAACAGCACCAGCGAGCCGCCGAAAAGACGGGCCACGTAGAACGGATGCGTTTGCGCGACCGACTCGATGAACGTGTAGGTCAGCGTGCCGTCCGGGTTCGTCGCGCGCCACATCAGGCCCTGCATGACGCCGGCAATCCACATCGCGCTGATATAGATCACGACGCCGATCGTGGCGATCCAGAAATGCAGGTCGATCAGCCGCGTCGAATACATCTTCTCGCGCGCCGAACAGGCGCGGGAACATGCAGTAGATCGAACCGATGCTGATGAACGCGACCCAGCCGAGCGCTCCGGCATGCACGTGGCCGATCGTCCAGTCGGTGTAATGCGACAGCGCGTTGACCGTCTTGATCGACATCATCGGGCCTTCGAAGGTCGCCATGCCGTAGAACGACAGCGCCACGATCATGAACTTCAGGATCGGATCGGTGCGCAGTTTGTACCAGGCGCCAGACAAGGTCATCATGCCGTTGATCATGCCGCCCCAGGACGGCGCGAGCAGGATCAGCGAGAACACCATGCCGAGCGATTGCGCCCAGTCGGGCAGGGCGGTGTACTGCAGGTGGTGCGGGCCGGCCCACATGTAGATCGAGATCAGCGCCCAGAAGTGCACGACCGAGAGCCGGTACGAATAGATCGGCCGCTGCGCCTGCTTCGGCACGTAGTAATACATCATCCCGAGGAATCCGGCGGTCAGGAAAAACCCGACCGCGTTGTGGCCGTACCACCACTGCATCATCGCGTCGACCGCGCCCGAGTAGATCGAATACGACTTCCACATCGATACCGGGATCGCCAGGTTGTTGAAGATGTGCAGGACGGCGATCGTCAGGATGAAGCCGCCGTAGAACCAGTTCGCGACGTAGATGTGCTTGACCCGGCGCTTGACGATCGTGCCGAAGAACACGATCGCGAACGCGACCCAGACCAGCGTGATCAGGATGTCGATCGGCCATTCGGCTTCGGCGTATTCCTTGGCCTGGGTGATGCCGAGCGGAAAAGTGATTGCGACGGAGACGATGACGAGCTGCCAGCCCCAGAAGACGAACGCGGCAAGCTTGTCGCTGATCAGGCGCGCCTGGCAGGTGCGCTGCACGACGTAGAGCCCGGTCGCCATCAGCGCGCAACCGCCGAACGCGAAGATCACGGCATTGGTGTGCAGCGGCCGCAACCGGCCGTACGAAAACCAAGGTATATCGAAATTCAGCCACGGCCAGGCGAGTTGCGCGGCGATGATGGCACGCCGACGAGCATGCCGACGATGCCCCAGACGATCGTCATGATGGTGAACTGACGGACGACCTTGTCGTTGTAAGTCAATGAAGAGTCCATGCTTGCTCCCCGATGGCGAACTGAGGCGGAGTCTAGCAAGGTGGCAGCCGCATTCAACTTGATCGGAATCAAGAACGGGGAATTTACAAACGATCCAAACCAGGCCGGCCGCATCAAGGTGTCCGCGGGAGGACTGCCGCCACTCCCGGGTCGCTTAAGTCGCAGTCAGTTGACTGGCGTCACAATCGGGTCAGGTGGTCGGCCTATGCTGATTTCTGCCCGCCGCAGTCGTCCCCAGGACGCGCCGGAATGGTTCGATCGTCCCCTGTTCGAGGAGCACACCATGAACAAGTCCAAGCAATTTCCCTTCGCGATGCCGGAAGGCATGCCGACCTTTCCCGGTTTCGGCAAGGAATCGTTCGAGTGGATGTCCAATGCATTCTCGGAATGGCTGGGCAATGCCAACCGCATGCAAGCCGAAGTGATCCGCTTCATGGGCGATCGCTACAGCAAGGACGTGAAGATGATGACGCGTTTTGCGGAGTGTCGTAAGCCGGAGGATTTCCTGAAGCTGCAATCCGAGCTTGCGGCGGAACTGGCTGCGGACTATCAGGAGCAGGGTGCCCGGATCCTTGCCTTGTTCGGTGACGCCTCGAAACAGGCGTGGCAGGAAGTTACCAAAGCCGGTGAAGACAAAACTCAAGGCGTAAGCATCGGAGTGTTTTGCATCAGCGAAGCAGGTCTGTCGCAGGCCAGCGAATGAATGGCTAACTGAATAACAGCCAGAGTCGCCGCGGTGCAGCGGTGTAGAAACTCGGGCAGATCGCGCATAGTTCCAAATCGCTCACGGCGCCGCGAAAACCGGCCGGCGAAGGCAACGCACGAGCAGCAGCAGATACCCGGCTGTGATCGGGTACGCGTGATACGCACGATTCCTGTGGGCGTCGCAAGGACGCCCGAAATCCTTTGCGGTTCAGAAAACGCGCTGGCACGTGTATTCCGGCTGGGTGTAGACTCCTGTCGCCCATCCCTTTGCGGAAGGAAGGAGCGGGTCACGTATCCGGCCAGGAGGCAGTACCGTGCACTTGTTGACCTGTCGCGAAGAGACCGGGCTCACGATTGCGGCCGGATCGCCGCCGCGCAGAGCGCCGGCCGAGATACTCGCCGCGCTCCCTCGCTGTCATTCGCCGCGTCCGCTGCCTTTCGTCGCCACGCGGCCATATGCGCAATACGGTTCGCCCGACGATCAATGGGACCTTGGGCCAATAGGAATCGCACAACGTCTTTGGTCTATTTCCCTTCCGGTGGAACCCACTGGCAACGACCTTCGACTGGCTTGATGTGGATCAAGCGGGCGCCGACGCGAGTCGACTAGTTTGCGTCCCGAAGCATGTGTCGAAGTCAAGACGACGCCGGACCAACTTTCCGGCATGTACTCGACCGATCAAGGAGAAAAGCGATGAAGCAGTTCGGCACCACGGCTCAGAAATTCGCCGTTCTGGCGATGGGTATGGGATTTATGTTCGCTGTCACGGCGATGGCCGCTGACGCCGAGGCGGCAAAAGCCCTGGCGCGACAGAACAACTGCTTCAAATGCCATGGCACCGACAAGGACAAGGATGGGCCGTCGTTGAAGAGCATCGCGGCGAAGTACAAGGGCAACGCCGATGCCGAAAGCAAGTTGACCACGCACCTGACGTCGGGCGAGATGGCCAAGTTCCCGGACGGGCATTCCGAGGCGCACAAGAAGGTGGAGCCGAACGATCCGGCGCAGATCAAGAACCTGGTCGACTGGATCCTTTCGCTATGACGTAGTTTCAGCAGCGCAGCCTGTGCGCTGCGATCGCCACGCATTGCGGGTTCGACATGGGGGATGGCATGAAAACGCTCAGCCGGATTTTCTGTGGTCTGTTCGACGCTCGTCGTCGCATCGAACGCGGCGCCTTGCCGACTCGAGTCGAGATGCTCGCAACGCCGCCTGGCGGCAGACGCCGTCTGCACGAAGTGCCACGACGAAAACGAAGCCAAGCCGATCTTTTCGATCTACCAGACGCGGCACGGCGTGCTCGGCGACGAGCGCACGCCGTCGTGCACGGCCTGCCATGGCGAGAGCAAGCAGCATCTGGCCGGCGCCGGAGAAGGCGGCGACAAACGCCCGCCGCCGGATTTCGTGCTCGGCACGAGCCACACGACTTCGGGCTATGCGCCGAGCGACGCCGCGGCGCAGTCAGGCCGCTGCCTGACCTGCCACCAGTCCGGCCTGCGCACGCACTGGACCGGCAGCCAGCACCAGATCAACGAAGTTGCCTGCACCGGCTGCCACAAGATCCATGTCGCCCAGGACACCGTCCTGAACAAGGTCGAACAGCAGACCGTCTGCTTCGAATGCCACAAGGAGCAGCGCGCGCAGGTCAAGCAGTTCTCCACGCATCCGCTCGACGCCGGCAAGATGGCCTGCTCGAGTTGCCACAACCCGCACGGCTCGGTGGCGCCGAAGCTGCTGGCCATGAACACGGTCAACGAGACCTGCTTCCAGTGCCACGCCGACAAGCGCGGTCCGTTCCTCTGGGAGCACCAGCCGGTCACCGAAGACTGCACGAACTGCCACACGCCGCACGGCTCGAACATCTCGCCGTTGCTGAAGTCGCGGCCGCCGTTCCTGTGCGACGAATGCCATAGCGGCCCGCACACGAGCAGCAGCCCGTTCGGCACGGCGGTCACCGGCATCCAGGGCGGTGGCGCGGCGCCCGGCAGCAGTCCGAGCACGAGCGCAGCCGGCCGGGCGTGCATGAACTGCCACGTCATGGTGCATGGTTCGAACTCGCCCGCGGGCGCACTGCTGCACCGCTGATCGGGGGTCGTCATGAATCGCATGAAAGCCTGTTTCCCGGCCAATCGCATCAGCCTGGCCGTGCGCGGTGCGTTGCTGCTCATGTGCGTGTCGCCGGCGTTGGCAAGCGCCCAGGCGATCGACATGTCCGACGAGGTGAAGGAACTCGTCTATCCGACGAGCTTCTTCGATCTCGGCGCGCATCGTCGTCGACGAATCGTCGACCAAGTTCGGCGAGTACAACGGTCTCAACGAATCCGGCCCCTATGTGCTCGCGAACTTCGAAGTACACGGCGGCAGCGGCTACGGAATGGGGGAGGGCACGACCCGCATCGATGCGAGCGGCACCGACCTCGGTACGAGCTCGCGCAATCTCGGCATCAATATCAACGATCAGGGCCGATGGAATTTCGGTGCCGGCTACGACCAGTTGCGCCACTACACGACGGACGGCTATCAGACCCCTTATCAGGGCGCGATCGGAACGAATTACTTTCCGTTGCTGCCGAGCTTCGGCGTCATCAACACGACGACGAACATCGGCGGCAAGATCGGCTCGCAATCGCTGACGCCGACGCAGCTCGAGCAGTTCCACAACGAAGACGTCTACAACGATCGCGACACCACGACGGTCAACGCCGGCTACATGTTCAGCAAGGAATGGAACTTCCAGTTCAAGTACCAGCGCCTCGACCAGTCGGGCGCGAAGCTGACAGGCGCCGCAACCGACGCCTACAACCTGAGCAGTTCCGGCGGATTCAACTATGGCGGGCAGCGCATCTCGATCCTGATGAATCCGACCGACTCCAATACCGACACGTTCAATCTGTCGTTGAACTGGGTCGGACAGCAGGCCTGGGCGACGCTCGCTTACTACGGCTCGCTGTACCACGACAACGTCAGCGGACTGTCCTGGTCGAATCCGTTCGTTTCCGGCGGCAGCGCCACGGCTCCCGTGCCGCCGCCGGGCACGCCGCCGAACGGCGCATTCCCGATCAACACGCTGAGCACGCCGCCGAGCAATGACCTGCATCAGTTCAGCGCTCACCGGCGGATACGTCTTCAGCCCGGAATGGAAGCTCGTCGGCGGCGTTTCGTACGCGCGCAACGAACAGAATGCGAGTTACGACGGAACCTACACGACCGTGCCAAACACGGTGACGGTGCTGCCCGTCGGTTCGCTGGACGGAAGCGTCGACATCACCCACGCCGACGCCAAGCTCACCTGGCAGGCATCGCCGGCCTGGAACTTCGCCGCCGGATTCCGCTACAACGAACGCGACAACAAGACGGCGTCGTACGAATACCAGTTCACGACGCTCGGCGGATCGGCGGGCAACGACGTGGTCAATACGCCGAAGAGCTTCAAGCGCGAGCAGTTCGACGCCAGCGGCGACTGGCGCATCAATTCGACCAACAAGCTGCACTTCGGCTACGAGTACGACTACGTGCATCGCTGGTGCAACAACGCGCTGGCAAACGACCACGCAATCGCGAAGAGGCTCCCGCGGGTTACTACGTCGACGCGTCGTGCGTGCAGGTGCCGACGAACCGCGAGAATCGCGGGGTAGTGGAGTACCGGCTTGAAAGCCACCGACAGCATCAACCTGTACGCCGGCTACACCTACGGCCGGCGCGAGGCCGACGTCAATGCGTCGTTCTACAACCCGATGCAGGGCACCGGCGGTTTCGAGAACTTCGGCTTCCTGTCATTCTTCGACGCGGCGCGCACCCAGAACCTGTTCAAGGCCGGCGTCAACTGGCAGGCGACCGAAAAGTTCAGTGTCGGCTTCAGCGGCCGCTACACGCACGACGACTACAATGACTCGACGCTCGGCGTCTCGAACGGAAAGACCGAAAGCGCGAACATCGACGCGAACTACGCGTTTTCGCCGGACAACTCGCTCGGTGCCTATTTCAGCTGGCAGAAGCGCACGCGCGAGCTGTTCAGTGCCGCCGACGACAACGCCATCGCGCCGCCGACCCAGATATGGAAGAACACGCTGGCCGACCGCGACAACGCGATCGGCATCAACGGCAAACAGAAGGGGCTGCTCAGCGGCAAGCTCGAACTCAACGAGGATTTCGAGTACAACCTCGGCAAGGCAAAGTACGTGACCTATCTCGTCCAGAACATCACGCCGTCGCTCGGCAATGCCGGAGAAGTGCCGAACATCAGCAGCGAGCTGAAACAGTTCCGCATCAACGGCGCGTACCAGATCGACCATCACTCGTCGATTCTCGCCGGCTACCAGTACCAGCGCCTGAAGTCGAACGACTACCTGTACAACGCATACCAGTACGGCTTCACGCCGAGCAGCGTGATTCCGACGAACCAGGTGGCGCCGAATTACGAAGTGAATGTCGTGTACCTGGCTTACCGCTACAGCTTCAAGTGAGGCGGCGAA
>CAVYAZ010000008.1:0-37935 GCA_963766595.1 uncultured Gammaproteobacteria bacterium | reverse complement strand
TCTGGCGCCCATGCGATGCGGTCGAGAGCGCGGTGGCCTGGAAAGCCGCGATCGAACGCAAGGATGGCCCGTCATGCCTGGTCTTCTCGCGCCAGAACCTCGCGCATCAGGCGCGCACTGATGCACAACTCGCGCTGATCGAATTCGGCGGCTATGTTCTCGGCGAGCCGGCGGACGGAAAGTCCGATCTCATCATTATCGCCACGGGGTCGGAAGTCGGCCTGGCGATGGAGGCGAAGGCGGCGCTGGAAAAAGACGGCATTGCCGCGCGCGTCGTTTCGATGCCGTGCCCGAACCTGTTCGATCGCCAGCCGCAGGCGTACCGTGACGAGGTGCTGCCGGCATCGTGCCGCAAGCGCATTGCGATCGAAGCCGGCGTCACCGATTACTGGCGCAAGTACGTCGGCCTCGACGGCGCCGTGATCGGTATCGACCGCTTCGGCGCATCGGCGCCGGCCGAAGCGCTGTTCAAGTATTTCGGCTTCACGGTCGACGAAGTCGTCGCTGCGGCAAAGCGCCTTGGTTGAGCTGGCGCTGGCCGCGGCTTGCTCTTCTCTGCGACCAGCGGGGGTCAGCATGGCGCAAAGAGTCCACGCGTTCGTCGTCCGATGCCCGATCAAGTTCGTGGTTGGAGGTTAGTGATATGCCTGTCATCGTCGGTCACGACAAACTAGCGCTGATACCCGAGGAACGTATCGCCGACAAGATCACCCGCAAGGTCATCTCCGGCAAGCAGGGCATGATGGTGTGGTGGCACTTCGAGGCCGGTGGGCACGCGGCGGCCCACAAGCATCCGCACGAGCAGATCTCGTGGATGATCAAGGGCCGCATGGATCTGCGCATCGGCGACAAAAAGCGCAGCATGGTCGCCGGCGACATCGCCGTCATTCCCGGCGGGGTCGAGCACGAGGCATTCTTCCCGGAGGAGACCGAGATCGTCGATTTCTTTGCGCCGGTGCGCGAGGACTTTCTCTCCGGCGGCGCGCCGGTGTACATGAAGCAGGCGTAAGGCGGCATCGCGAAGGCGCGCCCGCAACAGCGTCGGTCAACGCAACGCGCCGCAGCCGCGGTATCCGTTCCCGGGAAGTGTCGGAGACGCAGATGTCGGCCTCGCTGAAGCTTGCGGCGATTTCCTTGCTTGTCATGTGCACGGCGGCACAGGCTGGCGGCATCGAGCGCCGCATCGACGTTCATGGCCTAGCCCGCACGTACGCGCTGTACGTGCCGGCCAGTGTCAGCGAACATGCACCCGCGCCGCTCGTCATCGCACTGCACGGCGGGCTCGGAACGGGCCATTCGATGGCAACCTTATCGGGGTTCTCGCAACTCGCCGACCGCGAGGGCTTCCTCGTCGCCTATCCCGACGGCCTGCACCGGCACTGGCGCGATGGCCGCACGATGCCGAAAGGCATGCTTGCCGACGATGCCGATGACGTCGGCTTCATCTCGGCGCTGATCGACGATGCGGCGAAACTGCATCCGGTCGATCCGAAGCGGGTTTTCGCAACCGGCATCTCGAACGGTGCGATCTTTTCGAACTACGTCGCGCTGAAGCTCAGCGAGCGCATTGCCGCGATCGCACCGGTCGCTGGCGGCCTCGCCAGCGAAGTCGCGGCGGATTTCCATCCGCCCTCGCCGGTGTCGGTGCTGATCATCAACGGCCGCGAAGATCCGCTCGTGCCCTACGATGGCGGAGCAGTCGGAAAGACGCATGGCAGCATCGTTTCGACCGAGCGTGCGCTACAGTTGTGGCTCGATGCCGATGATCTTCGAGGCGACTCGCAGGTGCGCAACGTCGCGGCGAAAAAGACTGGCGACTGCAACGAGCACTGGCAAACGTGGAACGGAGGCCGGAACGACAGTGCCGTAACGCTGATCAGTCTCGACGGCGGAGGTCACACTTGGCCCGGCGGCGCGCAATATCTGCCGAAGGCGATTGTCGGTGCGGTCTGTCCCGAACTCGACGCTTCTCGCACGATCTGGGATTTCTTCCGCCAGCACCCAAAGCCCTGATGAACGCTCCTGCGGCGTGCCCTTCGGCCATGACCAGCTCCGCTGTTGAAAGCCGCTGTGCGAATGTTCGCTCCGGCATCTGACCGCCATGGATGGCGGAAATGCCGAAAAAGCAGGAGCATTTTTGGGCCTGCATCAGCAGTCCCGCTTCCGCGGGAAAGACGACTTTGAGAGTTTTCCCGACAGGCGTGGCTGCAGGCACGCTAGATCCGGCTGAACGACCAACTCACCATGCGCCCGTCGCGATAAGGCATGACGCCATGGAATGGCCGCGGATCGGCATCGAAGATCAGCGGCAGGAAGTGACGGTCGCCTTCCCATAGCGGCAACTCATGGATCTTTTCCAGCTCGATCCATTCGAGCGTCCCCTCGGCATTGCGTTCAAACGATACCCCGTCGAAACGCGTGACGATGAACACGAAGCCGAACCAGTCTTCACCATGCTTGCCGAATCCCGGCCAGCTGATCGTGCCGCGCAGATTCAGTTCGATGCAGTCGATGCCGGCCTCTTCGTGAATCTCGCGGCGCATGCCGGCAACGATGTCCTCGTCGGTTTCGAGTTTGCCGCCAAGGCCGTTGTACTTGCCGAGGTGCTGATCGCCCGGCCGCGCGTTGCGATGGATCATCAAAACGCGCCGGCGATCGAGCGACAACACATAACCGAGCGTGGCGAGAATAGGGGTGTAGGGCACTTTTGCGATGGCACGGGGCGGCGACAGGCGCCATTGTACGTGGAGAGCACTTTCCACCCGGTCATCACGCTTTCCTAACGTCGAGGTCACAAAATGCAGTCCCGTGTCGTACCTCAGATCCAAACGGTGGCGTTCTTCACGGACGAATAACCACTGATGAGCAAAGCTTTGGCGCGAACATTGGAGATTGCTGATGAAAGCCTCGAAGCACCGCGCGATTTCCTCGATGAAGGACTTGTACAAAGCCGTCGCCGATCACGTGACCGGTGCCGATATCGTCCGCGCGGATGAGGAAAGCGCGAAACAGGCGCAGCGGCGCGCTCACATTCGCGTCGCCAATCTGCGCGAGCGCTTCCAGGCAATCCGCGAACTCAGCGAATCGCTGAACGGGCGCATCGACGAATTCAAACGCCGCCGCGCCGGCTAGACGCCCAGCACCCATCGCTTGTCGCCGCCGACGGGACGGCGTCGACAGCGCTGTCCTTTCCCATCGGCTGCCATTGTGCGATGGTCGCCGCATGCGGCCAGATCTCAAGCAGTGGCAGGAATCCGGACACTTCGTCGCGTTCGGGTCGCAGCGCATCTTTTGCGTGGATTCGGCTCCGGGCGAAGGAACTCGTCCGACGCTTCTGCTGATCCACGGTTTTCCGACCGCGAGCTGGGACTTCGCCAAACTCTGGCCGGCACTGACGGCAGATTACCGCGTGCTCGCCGCGGACATGCTGGGCTTCGGCTTCAGCAGCAAGCCGCGCCATCACGCGTACTCGATCGGCGAGCAGGCCGACGTGTTCGAGGCGCTTATTGCCGCGTGCAGTATTGACCGCCACCACATCCTCGCGCACGACTATGGCGACACCGTCGCGCAGGAATTGCTGGCCCGTGACAACGCCAGGTCGACGCGAACGATCGACACGGTTTGCTTCCTCAACGGCGGCCTGTTTCCGGAGACGCATCGGCCACGCCTGATCCAGAAACTGCTGCGCAGTCCGCTCGGACCATTCGTCAGCCGGCTCGTCAATCGCCGCGGCTTCGACCGTTCGATGACAGCGCTATTCGGTCCCGGCCATGCGCCGACGCAAGACGAACTCGACGCATTCTGGACGCTCGCGACTGCCGATCGCGGCCATCGGCTGGCGCACGAATTGATTCACTACATTGCCGAGCGCGTCCGCTATCGGCAACGCTGGGTCGACGCCTTGTGCGAAGCGCGTTGTCCGCTCGCGCTGGTCAATGGCTCTGCCGACCCGGTATCCGGCGCACACATGGTGGCGCGCTATCGTGAACTCGTCGGCACCGGTTACATCGCCGAACTTCCGGGCATCGGCCATTATCCGCAAGTCGAAGCACCGGCTCTGGTTCTGGAACACTATCAGCGCTTTCGCCGTCAGGCCATGCACGCCGATCCAGGACCTTGAGGGCTTCCGGCAGCGCCTGCGACGTTGCTGTGGCAACGCGCTTGTCGAGGGTCGAGTTGCAGTAAATTGCTAGTTTCCGCGGAGTCAGCGATGCGATTCCAAGTTCCCGGTCGAATGATGCTCGCGTTACTCGTCGCGACCGGCGCGTTTTCAACGTGCCGTGCAGCGGGTGTCTTCGCCGTAGGTTCGGATTCGGGCGTCTCGAGCGAAGCTCGCCTTTACGACGGCCAGAGTCTCAACGCGCCGATCGATCTGTTCCCGTACTCGACTTTCAGCGGCGGCGCACGCGTAGCGATCGGCGATGTCAATGGCGATGGCCATCCGGACCTCATCGTCGCGCCCGGCGCAGGCTCGCCTCCGACGATAACTATGTATAGCGGTGTAAATGGCGGCAGCCTCGGCAGCTTCCTGGCCTTTTCGGCCGGGTTCACCAGTGGCGTCTACGTAGCGGCCGGCGATGTCAACGGTGATGGCTACGCCGACATCATCGTCGGCGCCGGCGCCGGCGGCGGACCGAACGTCAAGGTCTTCAGTGGGCGCGACGGCAGTTTGCTGCAAAGCTTCTTCGCCTACGCGGTCGGTTTCACCGGCGGAGTGCGCGTGGCTGCCGGTGACGTGAACGGCGATGGCAAGGCCGACATCATTGTCGCGCCTGGACCGGGCTCCAGCCCGGACATTCGCGTCTACGATGGCACGACGCTTACCCTGCTCGATGAGTTCTTTGCGTACTCGGTATCGTTTACCGGCGGCGTCTTCGTCGCCGCCGCCGACCTCAATGGGGATGGCCACGCCGACATCATCACCGGCGCCGACGCCGGAGGTGGGCCGGACGTGGAAGTTTTCGATGGCACGAACCATGCCTCGCTTGGCGGGTTTCTTGCGTATGCACCGACGTTCAGCGGCGGCGTGCGCGTCGCCGCGGGCGACATCGACGGCGACGGCAAGCCGGAGATCGTGACGGCGAGCGGCTCCGGCATCACGACCGAGGTGAAGGTGTTCGCCTGGCCGGGCCTCGCGGTCGCGCACGACTTCTTTCCATTCGCCCAGTTCACGGGCGGTGCGTTCGTCGCAGCTCCGTTGCCGACCGACGTGATTTTTGTCGACGGCTTCGAGTGACGATCGTCGCGGCAAGGCCGGTTCGGGCTCAGTCGCGCATTTTTCTAGTCGCAAACGTGCACGGGCAACCGCAAGAAAATCCGATCGCCTGTGTCCGCCATGGGCAGCTGCCCGGCGCAAATATTTACTTGTAAAGAAGGGTACAAAAGCCGCGGCGCCGCCAGCGTCGCGTCGCGCCTGTGGCGGAACGCGACGTAGTCGGCTTCGTCGGTTTGCGCGCGCAGCTGCGTGTTGCCGGCTTTCTCGGCGCCGATCGTGGTTTGTGCGACCGGTTGCACGCCGGCAGCGGGGTAGTCGTGGCAGAGGAAGACGCGGGTTTCGTCGGGAAGGTCGTACAGACGCTGGATCGAACGGAATTGCGTTGCAGCGTCGGCGCCCGGGAAGTCGCAGCGGCCGGTGCCGCCGTTCGGCGCGAACAACGTGTCGCCGACGAAGATGGCGTCGCCGACCTTGTAGGTAATGCCGTCGCTGGTGTGACCGGGCGTCGCGATGATTTCGATTTGGAGCGCGCCGAGTGCGATGCGTTCGCCGTCGACGAACAGACGGTCGAACTGCGAGCCGTCGGCGCTGAAATCGGCGCCGAACGCGAACACGTCGCAAAAGTGGCGTTGCACGGCGACGATGCCCGCGCCGATGCCGATGCGCACGCCGGCCGACGCGCCACCCGCTTTGGCGAATTCAGCCTTGAGCCAGGCGGCGCCGGTCAGATGGTCGGCATGCGCGTGCGTCTCGAGTATCCACTCGACGCCCATCGAGTGCTCGTTCACGTGGGCGAGCAGCGTGCGTGCGTGTTCGCTCCAGACGCGGCCCGAGGCGGGATCGAAGTCGAGCACCGGGTCGATGATCGCCGCCGCTTTGGTCTTTGGGTCGGTGACGATATGCGACCAGGTGTTGGTCGGCGGGTGGTAGAACGACTGCACGAGCGGCGACATACGATTCCCCGAGGTATGCCCCGGCGCTGCGGCGGCCACAGCGGTGCGGGTCGTGGAAATGGTACAGCGCGCCGGGGCGCCGTGCGAAGGGCCGGCAAACGCCGGTACAATTGGCGGTCTGGCTTCCCCACTCGTCGAAGGAGAGTTGTCATGGCGGTAAAGGTCGCAATCAACGGCTACGGCCGTATCGGCCGCATGGTGCTGCGCGCGCTGTATGAGTCGAACCGCACGCACGAGATCCAGATCGTCGCGGTCAACGATCTCGGTGATGCCGAGACGAACGCGCATCTGACCCAATACGACACCGCGCACGGCAAGTTCCCCAGTGAGGTCGGTGTCGACGGTGGCGACCTCATCGTGAAGGGTGACCGCATCAAGGTCTGTGCCGAGCGCGACCCCGGCAAGCTGCCGTGGCGCGACCTCGGCGTCGACATCGTCGTCGAGAGCACCGGCCTGTTCACTTCGAAGGCCAAGGCCGGCGCCCACATCGCCGCCGGCGCGAAGAAGGTCATCATCTCGGCGCCGGGAGACAAGGACGTGGACGGCACGTTCGTCATGGGCGTCAACGAAGACAAGCTCACCGCGAAGCACGAGGTCATCTCGAATGCATCGTGCACGACGAATTGCCTCGCGCCGCTGGCCAAGGTTCTGCACGAGAAGATCGGCATCGTCCACGGCCTGATGACGACGATTCACTCGTACACGAACGATCAGGTCCTGACCGACGTGTTCCACAAGGACCTGCGCCGCGCGCGCAGCGCGACGATGAGCCAGATTCCGACCAAGACCGGCGCCGCCGCTGCAGTCGGCCTCGTGCTGCCGGAATTGAACGGCAAGCTCGACGGCTTCGCAATGCGAGTGCCGACGATAAACGTTTCAGTCGTCGACCTGGTGTTCCAGGCTGCGCGCGCCACGACGCACGTCGAGATCGATGCCGTCGTGAAAGAGGCCAGCGAGGGCAGGCTCAAGGGTATCCTCGGCATGAACAGCAAGCCGCTGGTTTCGGTCGACTTCAACCACAACCCGCTGTCGTCAATCTACGATGCGACGCAGACGCGCGTCATGGGCGGCACGCTGGTCAAGGTGCTCAGCTGGTACGACAACGAGTGGGGCTTCTCCAACCGCATGCTCGACATGACGCTGGCGATGATGGCGGCCCGGTAAACGTCAGGTCGGCGCCATCTTCGGCGTCGACCGGGGTCTAGCCGGACTGGTCCCGCCGCAGGCGGGTGAGCAACGCTGTTGTGCCTGTGCCGACGACCATCGCCGGCAGTCCGATGCAGCGCCTCGTGTTTGAGCATCGCGCGCGCCTGAAATTCGGCGGTGTCTGGCGTCCGCGGACGCGCCGGCCAGCTTTTACAAAGTTATACAATTTTTGGCTTGCCCGGATCCGAGCGAAACCATTAGCTTGGTGCGATGCCGTCCGGAGGAATCGCCATGTTGCAGCATGCCAGTGCGCGAATCGTCTGCCAGACACTGTTCGTGCTTATTGTGACAATCTTGCCGGCCTCGACGACGGCAATGGCCGCTGCTGCAGCGACCAATCAGAACCTGGCCGATCTGGCGCGATTCCTGGACGCAAGCGTGCCGGCCGATCAACGGCGCTCGCTGTTCGAAGGCTGGCGCACGGCGGCCCTCTCCGGCGATACCGACGCGCAATACGTCGTCGGCTCCATTTACCGTCGTGGCGATTCGATCGAACCACACGTGGTCGATCGCGATGCCGATCAGGCGCGGCGCTTCCTCAGCACTGCCGCTGGCCACGGCCGTCTGCTGGCGATGGCGAAAATGGCCGAACTGGAGCTGAGCGAGGATCGCCCACTCGAGGCGATGATCTGGACGCAGATCTACGGCGCCTACCGCGGCTGGGTGCGCAACGAAAACATCACCGACTACGGCGAACACAACGAACGCGAGCCGACGCTGTATTTTGAAGACCTGTTGCGTCGCGTAGTGGAGCGCATGCGACAGAAACTCGGCAACCAGCAGACCGACGTCGTCCTTGCACAGCTCAACGCGTTCGTCGCCGCGCACGATAGTGATGTGCGCGCCGGCTTGTGGCGCGATGGCATCGCGCCGCACTGGGCCGGCGTCAGGCTAAAATTTGAAAACGCCAAGTCGTTCCGGCGCGTGCAGGTGCCGATCCGCGACATGCTCTCGGAATGGGTGCTCGTTTTTGGAGCAGATGGATCGGTCAAGGCCGCCAAGCCGTTCGACGCGTTGCCGAATTTCGTCAAGGCAAACGCCGACCACGGACTGGTGACTCAATACGAAGTGGCACGGACCGACCGCGGTGCGGCCGATCGCTACGCGCTCAAGACCGTTGACCTGAAGAAAGCCGACTGGCCGATCGGACCGGTGCTCGAGCATTGAGAGTGTGCCGCAGACGGAGTTTGGCTCGTCGAAACGAGATCCACCGATGAATCGATCGTACGCGACGTTGATGCGCTGCTCAGTGCGGGTCCTTTTCCGATTGCAAGGTTTCGAGCAACGCGATCTGCAAGCGCGAGTGCAGCTTGACCAGCGTGCGCCACAGCAGCGCCAGGATCAGCGCGCCCATCGCCAGCACGGCGATCAACAACTCGGCCGGCGGCAGGATGCTCGACGAAAGCGCCGAAACCACCAGCAACATCGCGCCGATCGACACTGCCGGCAGCACCTCGGCCACGATACGCTGCACGCGCTCGGTGTGCCGTCCGGCGCGCACGCCGACCTCGGCCAGCATCATTGCCAGCGCCTTGAGCTTCCGATACGCCGCGATCAGGAATGCCAGCGACAGCACCAGGGCCGCGCCCCAGATCAGCGCGTTCGCGATCTGCGGATACGGAATCCACTGCGCGATGTCGTCGCGGTAGCGCCGGGCAAAATAGGCGCCGGCGCCGAAGATCGCAGCGACCATGCACAGATTGACGAAGGCCTGCAGGAGGATCCTGCGCACCATCGCCGCGATCACGGCGCGGTCGCCGACGAAGCGCAAACTCTGCAGCCAGGCTGTATACATGTGCAGGATGCGGCCGACGCCGGCCGGCGCGAGGTCGCGGATGCGCCGTGCAAGCGGGTCGGCGCCGCGGATCAGGTAGGGCGTGAACAGCGTCGTGATCGCCGATACGCAGACCGCGATCGGATAGAGAAATGCGCTGGTTGCCTTCAGCGTCAAGCCGAGCGTGGCGATGATGAACGAGAACTCGCCGATCTGCGCCAGGCTCATGCCGATGCGCAGCGAGGTTCGCCCGTCCTGGCCGGCGGCGAACGATCCGGCAGTGCGCGCCAGCGATTTGCCGAGAATCACGGCCACCGTTGCCGCGGCGACCGGCCCGGCGTAGTCGAGCAGCATGAGCGGATCGAGCATCAGGCCGACCGCGACGAAGAAGATCGCACTGAACATGTCGCGCACCGGCGCAATCACCCGCTCGATGCGGTGCAGCGCTCCGGCCTCGGCGATGATGGCGCCGATGATGAACGCGCCGAGGGCGGCGTTGTAACCGAGGCGAACGACGACGAGGCAGAAGCCGAACAGCAGGCCGAGCACTGAAACGAGCAGCATCTCGTTGCTGTTGAAGCGGGCGACGAAGTCGAGCAGACGCGGAATCGTCAGGATGCCGACGACCAGCGAGGCGACCAGGAATACGGTCAATCCGCCCAGCGTGCGCATGACTTCGCCCGAATCGATCGCGCCGGTTTTCGCCGCGCTTGCCAGCAGGGCGATCATCGCGATCGCCAGCACATCCTCGACGATCAGGATCGCGAACACGACCTGGGCGAAATGCTGCTTCTTCAGCTTCAGGTCCTCGAGCGCCTTGATCGTGATCGTCGTCGAGGAGATCGACAGCATCGCGCCGAGGAACAGCGCGTCCATGACGCTCCAGTCGAACGCGCGTCCAACCGCATAACCGAGCGACAGCATCGTCACGATGCCGGCGATGGCCGACACGAGGGCCGTGGCACCGACTTGGCGCAGGTGGCGCAGCGAGAACTCCAGGCCGAGCGAGAACAGCAGGAACACGACGCCGAGCTCGGCCAGCGTGCGGATCGTCTCCTCGTTCGTGACGAACGTATAGGGCGGCGTGTGCGGGCCGATCAGCACGCCGGCGACGATGTAGCCGAGCACGACCGGCTGGCGCAACAGGTGGAAGACGACCGTGACGATGCCGGCCGTCAGCATGATGATCGCCAGGTCGTGGATGAATTCGATGACGTGCATTCGGCGGGCGCCTGGTCGCGTCGGCTGCCCATGGTGACCGATCCCTGCCCGTGGCGCAAACCGGGCCCGCGCCGGCAGGCCGGGGCCGGCGCTTGACCGGACGCGCGATTCGTGGTCATATATGGCCATCCAGACGTCTAAACGTCCGAAAATAACTGCAGGGAATTCGATCATGGCGGCAACCAAGTCGGCGGGTACGGCACACGGGGCGCTCTCCGCGGCAGGCAGCGAGCGCGGCAGCGTCGACATCGCGATCGTCGGCGCAACCGGCCGCGTCGGCCGCCGCGTGTTGGAACTGATCGATGCACGCCGGGCCTTGCTGCAGCGCTCCGGCGTCCGCCTGAGGATCGTCGCGGCGGCCAATTCGCGCCGCCTGCTCGTAGCGCCCGACGGGCTGGCGGCGGGGCGAATTGCCGACCTGCTGCCGGATGCCGCGGCCTCGACGGACCCGTTGGCGCTGACCCGGTCGCCGCTGCGGCCGGACATTCTGCTCGACTGCACTGCCAGCGCCGACATAACGGCTCATTACCCGCGCTGGCTCGCCGCCGGCATCGACGTCGTCACGCCTAACAAGCTTGCGTCTTCGGCCGATCGGCCGCTGGCGCATGCGGTTGCGGCGGCCCAGGCGGCGGCGGGAACGCATCTGTACGACAGCACGACCGTCGGCGCGCAGTTGCCGCTGCTGGCGACGCTGCGCGACCTGCACCGTGCCGGCGATCGCGTCGAGCGCTTCGAAGCGGTGCTGTCGGGAACGCTGTCCTACGTGCTTGGACGCCTGCAGCAGGGCTGCGCGCTCTCGACCGCGGTCAGTGAAGCGGTGCAAACCGGCTACGCCGAGCCGAATCCGGCGCGCGACCTGTCCGGCGAGGACGCCGCGCGCAAGCTCGTGATCCTGCTGCGGGCGCTAGGCCACGATCTGGAGCTGGGCGACGTCGATTGCGTTCCGCTCGTCGATGCTGCCTTGCTCGATGAGACCGATCCGGCGCTGCTCCTGGCGCGGCTGGAATCGGCCGATGCCGGCTGGCGTGCGCGCGCCGCCGTCGCCGACGTGCGCCACGAGCGCTGGGTCTATCGCGCGAGCTACGAGAATGGCCACGCGCGCATCGCTCCGGAACGCGTGGCGCAAACCCACCCATTCGCGCGCCTCGCGCCGTGTGAAAACGCACTGATCCTGCACAGCGAGTTCTACAAAGCAGCGCCGCTGACCGTCGCCGGTCCCGGCGCCGGCATCGATCTGACCGCGGCGGGCGTGCTGGCCGACCTCGTGGCGGCCGCGCAACGCCGTGCCGTGGCGCCGCTGTTCGCGTCCGTGCCGGCCGTCGACGTCGCGGCCTGATCGCGAGCGAGCCGCCGGTAGATCATGCCGTCCTGAAACGCGGTCGCCGGCGAACCACTCGGTACACGGCTCGCGCGCTGCGCGCAGTTTGCTCATGCGTCCCGCAGCGGCAACTACCTCCATCAGGATTTGGGTTTCCTGCTGCGCAACCTTGCCCAACAGCGCACCGATGCGTCGCGGGCCCTCGTTTTCCGGCGCGTCGCGCGTCGCGGTGGCGATTCCGGCGAGTGCGCACAACTTCGGAATGCGGGCCTGTATACACGTGATGCGCCGGCGCTAGCCGATTACAATGCGCCGTCACCAACGTCCGGCTGGTCGAAACCAGCGCGAACTCACCGGAGTGCTGTCCATGCCCGTTTTGCGAATGACCGACCTCGACCTGTCCGGCAAGCGCGTGCTGATCCGCGAAGACCTGAACGTTCCGCTCAAGGACGGCAAGATTGCCGCGAGCCAGCGACTCGAAGCAGCGTTGCCGACGATCAAGCGCGCGCGCGATGCAGGGGCAAAAGTCATGGTCATGTCGCACCTCGGCCGGCCGAAGGAAGGTGTGTTCGAGGAATCCGAATCGCTTCGGCCCGTTGCCGACTGGCTGGGCGGCGCGCTCGGCAGGTCCGTGCGCCTCGTGCGCGACTATCTCGACGGCGTCGAAGTTGCGGCCGGAGAAGTCGTGTTGCTCGAAAACTGCCGCATGAATGCCGGCGAAGGCAAGGACGATCCGGCGCTGTCGGCAAAATACGCAGCGTTGTGCGACGTCTTCGTCATGGATGCGTTCGGCACGGCGCATCGCGCGCAGGCGTCGACGCATGGCGTCATTCGCGCAGCGAAGGTCGCCTGTGGCGGACCCCTGCTGATGGCAGAACTCGATGCGCTCGGCAAGGCGCTCGACAAGCCCGCGCGCCCGCTGCTCGCGATCGTCGCCGGATCGAAAGTCTCGACCAAGCTCAGCCTGCTCGAAAACCTGATCGGAAAGGTCGACCAGCTGATCGTCGGCGGCGGCATCGCCAACACCTTCATCGCCGCGGCCGGCTTCGGCGTCGGCAAGTCGCTGGTCGAAACAGACCTGCTCGACGTGGCCAGGAAGATCATCGCCGACGCCAAGGCGCGCGGCGCCGACGTGCCGATTCCGGCGGACGTGGTCGTCGCCCCGGAGTTCAAGGCCGATGCGCCGGCAACGGTGAAGGACGTCGACCAGGTCGGCGCCGGCGAGATGATCCTCGACATCGGCCCGCAGACGGCGGCGCGCTACGCCGACTTGATCGCGAAAGCCGGCACCGTCGTCTGGAACGGGCCGGTCGGCGTGTTCGAGTTCGATGCCTTCGGCCAAGGCACTGAAACGCTGGCGCGCGCGATTGCGGCCTCGAAGGCGTTCTCGATCGCCGGCGGCGGCGACACGCTGGCCGCGGTCGAAAAGTACAAAGTGGAAAATGATATTTCGTATATTTCGACCGGCGGCGGCGCATTCCTCGAGTTCCTCGAAGGCAAGGAATTGCCGGCCGTCGCCGCCTTGAAGGCGCGCGCGGCGCAGTAACGGCGCGCCGAGTCGGCGACCAGCGCAGCCCGCACAGCGGCAGAGGCAGCGGCGCCAGCGCCCGCTCGGTGCCAGCAGCGGCGAGATCCATCGCTGGCGTTAGTTGTGAGTGCTGCCCTGAAGCCAGACGCCGCAAAGCCCGGGCCCGCGCCTCGGGCGCCCAGGATGATCAAACCTCCAGCCTGTCCCCATCACGCGCCACGAGCGCATAGAGTGCCGGCATCAGGAAGACGCTGATCAGCAGGCGCGTGAACAGCCCGCTGACGATGACGAGGGCGAAGGGCTTCTGCGTATCCGTGCCGACGCCGGTGGCAAGCGCCGCAGGCAGCAAGCCCAGTGCCGCGACCAGCGCGGTCATCATGATCGGGCGCAAGCGCAGGATCGCGCCCTCGCGAATGGCGTCGGCCAGGCCGGTGCCGCCGAGCCGCAATTCGTTGACGTAGGAAATGTATACAACCGCCGTCTGCACCGATACGCCGAACAGCGCCAGAAAGCCGATTCCCGATGACACGGAGAATGGCGTGCCGGTAAGCCACAGCGCGACGATGCCGCCGACCGGCGCGGACAGCATGACGCCGAGGACCGTAATGAACGGAAACTTCAGGTTGTTGTAGAGCATGAACAGCAGCAGGAAGATCAGGAACACGGTCAGCGGCAGGATGACGCGCAGCTGCGCGCGCGAGGCGGTGTACTCCTTGTATTCGCCACCCCAGTCGAGGCGATATCCTCGTGGCACTTGAACGCTCTTGTTGACCTGCTCGATCGCATCTTCGACGGCGCCGGCGAGGTCGCGTCCGGTCACGGAAAACTGCACGCCGATATAGCGCGAGTTGTTGTCGCGGTAGATGAACGATGCGCCATTGACAACCTTGATGTCCGCGAATTCCTTCAGGGGGATCTGTTGCCCGCCCGGCGTCGACACCGGAATGTTGCCGATCTCCTCGGGATTGTCGCGGTACTTCTGTTCGAGGCGCACGACCAGGTCGAATTGCTTCTCGCCCTGCACGACCTGCGTGGCAACGTCACCGCCGACCGCAGTCGTGATCAGCGCATTGATGTCGGCGACGTTGATGCCGTAGCGGGCGATCCTGGCGCGGTCGATGTCGATGTCGAGGCTCGGCTGCCCGAGTTCCCGCACCAGCGTGACGTCGGTGATGCCGCGCACGTGCTCCAGCACCTGCTTGATGGCCTTGCCTTTCTGCTCGAGAGTCGGCAGGTCGGAGCCGAACACCTTCACCGCGAGTGCGCTCTTCAGGCCGGTCTCCGCCTCGTCGACTGCGTCCTGCGCCGGCTGCGTGTAGTTGAAGACAATGCCGGGAAACGCGGCGAGCTTCTTGCCGACCGCTTCGATCAAGCCAGCCTTGTTGCGATAGGATCCTTTCCATTCGGAGTAGGGTTTGAGGCCGACGTAGAACTCGGCATTGAAGAAGCCGGTCGGGTCGGTTCCGTCGTCGGGGCGGCCGAGTTCGGAGGCGACGGTCGTCACTTCCGGGAACGAACGCAGCACGTCGCGCACTTTTGGCGCGATCTTCGCGGACTCGTCATACGAGATCGTGTACGGCATCGTCGCGCGCACCCACAGCGCGCCTTCGTCGAGTTGCGGCATGAATTCGGCGCCGGTGCGCGCGATCAGCAGCAGCGAGGCCGCGAGCAGGACGGTCGAGGCAATGACCGTGGGCCAGGGTCGCGCGAGACAGAAATCCAGACCCTTGACGTACCCCGACTTGATCCACTCGAACGCCGGGTTGTGCCGTTCGACCACGCCCTTGCGCATGGTCCACGCGCAAATGACCGGGAGAAGCATCAGCGTCACCGCGAGCGAGCCGACCAGCGCGAACACCATCGTATCGGCCATCGGCTTGAACAGTGTTCCGGAGGGTCCGGCCAGCACGTAGATCGGCAGGAAGCTGACCACGATCACCAGGACCGCGAAGAAAAGCGGACGATCCACTTCCGCCGCCGCGTCGCGGATCACTTCGATGATGCTGACCGCGTTGTCGGGGCGAAGCGCGATCCGGCGATGGATGTTTTCGACCATGACCACGGCGCCGTCGACAATGATTCCGAAGTCGATGGCGCCGATCGAGAGCAGATTGGCCGAAGCGCCCTGCATGTCCAGGCAGAAGAATGCAAACAGCAGGGCCAGCGGAATCGTCGTCGCGACAATCAGTCCCGCGCGGAAACTGTAGAGAAAGAAGACGAGGACGACGACCACCAGCAGCATGCCTCGCAGCAGGTTCTGCATGACGACATCGGTCGTAAGGTCGATCAGGTCGGTGCGGTCGTAGAACGGAACGACCTTTACGTCCTTCGGGAGGATCTCTTCGTTGAGCTGCGCGGTTTTTTCTTCCACGCCCTTGAGCACGTCCTGGGTCTTCTCGCCCGTGCGCAGCAGGATGACGCCTTCAACCGCATCATCCTGCTTTTCGTAGCCGAATTCGCCGAGTCGCGGAGCGATACCGATCACCACGCGGCCTACATCCTTCACCAGGACAGGCGTGCCGTTGTTCACCGCCAGCACGACGTTGCCGATGTCCTCCACGGTGACCATGCGCCCGGTGCCGCGCACGTAGTAAAACTGCCCACCCTGGGAATAAAACCCGCCGCCTGCGTTGTTGTTGTTGGCGGCGAGTGCCGCTTCCACCTGCGCCACCGACAGGCCGGCGCCGGCGATCCTGGCGGGATCGAGCAGCACCTGGTATTGCATCGTGCCGCCACCGAATCCGGAATCGTCGGCGACGCCCGCCACCGATTTGTACTGCGGCTCGATCACCCAATCCTCGAGCGTCTTCAGCTCCATCGGCGAACGGTCGGAACTCTGCAGCACGTACCGATAGATCAGGCCCGACGGCGCTGACAGCGGTGACACCGACGGCGTCACGCCGGACGGCAGGCTCAGCTCGGTGATGCGGTTGTAGACCTGTTGACGCGCGAAGTAGTGGTCGGTGCCGTCCTTGAACGTGAGGGTGACGACGGACAGCCCGTACAGCGAGGTCGAACGGATGTCGGTCGTCTGCGGCGTGCCGGTCATCTCGATCTCGATAGGCACGGTGATCAGACGCTCCACCTCCTCGGCGGCATGCCCCGGCCACTGCGTGACGATCTCGACGTTGGGCGGCGAGAGGTCCGGATAGGCGTCGACCGGCAGGCGGCTCAGCGAGCGCGCTCCGAGCCCGATCAGCACCACCATCATCAGGGTGACGATGAACGGCTGCCGCAACGAGGAGGCGATGATGCGGTTCAGGACCGAGGCCGTGCGCGGCGTCGATCCGCTGGAGGAGAGTTGCCCGCTCATTGGTTCTGCATGAACTGGACAAAAATCCCGCCGTCGGTCATCACCTGATCGCCGGGCTTCAGCCCTTCGCTGATCTCATACTGGTCTTCGAAGCGGTATCCGAGCATGACGTGCGCGCGCGCGAAGCCGCCGTCCGCCTGCGCGACGTACACGAAGGGCAGATTCTCGTCATCACGCAGGATCGCCGACGACGGCACGAGCAGGCCGTTGCTTTCCTCGTGCGACCGGATCAGCACGCGCACGTACATCTGCTTGCGCAGCAGGCCATGCGGATTCTCCACGACCACGCGCACGCTCACCGCGCGCGTGGTCGGGTCGACCAGGCTGGCGATGTTGTCCACCTTTCCCTGAATCGGGGCCGCGTCGCTGTCGGTGGCGATCTCGGCTGAATCGCCGACCTTCACCGATGCCAGATCGGCGCCGAACACCTGCGTCATCACCCACACGCGCGACAGATCAGCGATCGTGAAGCACGGCGTGCTGCCGGCTTGCAGAAGCTGCCCGGTCGTGATCAGCCGCTCTGCCACCGTTCCGGCAATCGGCGCGCGAATGACGCCCTCGGCGCGCGTCGTCGGCTTGCCGTCCTCGATGTCCTTGACGGTCTTTGGGTCGGCACCAAGCGAAAGCAGCGCTTCGCGGGCGGCGTCGCGGTCGGACTCCGCGCCGATGGCATCCGTTTCGGCCTGCAGCGCTTCGCGTTGAGAGACGCCGTTGTGCTGGACGAGATCCTTGTCGATTTCGGCGAGGCGGCGGTTGTTCTTTGCGGTGGCGATGGCTTTGCGATAGGTCTCGCTCGCCGCCGAGAAATCCGACGAGACGACATCGGCGAGCGGATCGCCTTTCTTGACGCGGTCTCCCGGCGAAACGAGCAGCTTCGTCACCGGGCCGGAGAAAGGTGCAAGCACGCTCGTTGCCTGGTCATTGTCGAAATCGACCACGCCATTGGCGACAGTCGCCTTGTGGAACGTGGTCGGCGCGACCGTATAGACATGAATGTGCTGGCGCTGCGCGTCGGTCAGCCTCACGTTGTTCGGTGTTGGCGCGGCGGCCTGCTGCGCGCCATTACCCGGCTGCGAACAGCCGGCCAGCGCCACCGCTGCCGCGATAATTGCCGGCACCAATCGTCGGAGCGAGTCAGTTTTCATTTCTTTCCTGTGCCAGTTCGGGCCGATGCCACCAACCACCGCCGAGCGCCTGGAACAGCGCCGCGGTGTCGGCGTAGCGATTGGCCTGGGCCTGGACGAGATTGATCCGTGCCTGCTGATATGCCTGCTCGGAGTTCAGCAGCGCCAGGGTGTTCGCGTAGCCGGTGCGCACCTGTTGCTGCGACAGGTCCAGCGTCACCTTGGCGGCATCGAGCGCGGCGGCCGCGGCCTTCAGGCCTTCCGCGTCGTGCTCGAGCGCCGCCAGCGTGTCGGCGACGTTCTGGAACGCGGTCAGCACAGTGCTGCGGTATTGCTCGGCGGCTTGTGTGTAGGCTGCCTCGGCCGCGCGCTGCTGGTGCAGCAGCTTGCCGCCTTCGAAGATCGGCGCGGTCAGGTCGGCGCCGATGCTCCAGAAACTCGTGCCCATGTTGAATATCTGATCGATGGCGAGCGCGGTGTTACCGGCGTTGGCGGTCAGTTCGATGTTCGGCAGGCGGTTGGCCACGGCGACCCCGATCAAGGCGCTGGCCGCGTGCATGTTGGCTTCGGCTTGCCGCACGTCGGGACGCTGCGCAACCAGCGTTGACGGCAGGCTGAGCGGCAGGTCGACCGGCAGCTGCAGGCTGGCAAGATCGAACTTCTCGACCGGCACTTCGGCCGGGAAGCGGCCGGCGAGCACGGCAATGAGGTCATGCTGCTGGTCAAGCTGCTTCAGCAGCGGCGGCAAGGTGGCATTGATCTGCGCGAGTTGCGATTCCTGCGCC
The DNA here is from genome assembly GCA_963766595.1 of uncultured Gammaproteobacteria bacterium. Lineage (GTDB taxonomy): Bacteria > Pseudomonadota > Gammaproteobacteria > Xanthomonadales > Rhodanobacteraceae > Rudaea. Next base: position 19,498 of record CAVYAZ010000008.1, on the reverse strand, counting down.
GCGAGTTCGAGGCCACCGGCGTAACCTTTCTCGAACTGGTACTTGAGGATCGCGACCATCTTCGCGTTGACGTCGACGAGTTCGCGCGTCGCGTCGAGCTGCGCCTGCAACGCCGCCTCCTGGATCACCGCGACGACGAGGTTTGACGTCAACGTCGTGAAAGCGGCGATCATCTGGAAGCGTGTCTGATCCGCCTGTGCCTGCAGCGATTCCACGGTGCGCCGGTTCAGTCCGAAGACGTCGGGCACATACGAGATGCTGAGCTGCGGTGTGAACAGGTTGTACAGGACGGCGTTGTTGCTCGGCACCGGCGCCAGCGTCCCCGGTTGCCGCTGGCGGGTTGCCGAGAAGCCTGCGGCGACGCCGGGATAATAGGCACCGCGTTGTGCGAGCACGTTTTCCTTCGCCACGGTCAGCGCGGCCTGCGCCGACTTCAGATCGGGGTTCTTCCGGAGCGATTGCTCGATCAGTTCGTTGAGGTGTCGAGAGTGAAAAAGCGTCCACCAGTCGCCGGAAATATCGGCGTCCTCGATGAATTTTTGTGCGTCGCCTCCGACAACATGCGGTGTCGCGACAATAGTCGAAGCCGGATTGACCGAGTAACCGGTGACGTCGGGCGCCGGGGGCTTTTCGAAGTCCGGGCCCACGGCGCAGCCTGCGAGGAGCAGGGAGGCCGCAAGGATCCAGGACGGCGTGGCCCACGCGGGCGCGCGGAACGTCGGCATTCGCCTTCGAACCATGCAGCACGGCGGCTTGATGGACCAATTGGCCCGTCTCTCAGGCATCGGGGTGTTCTAGCGGACAGGGCAATGGGATGTAATGATATACTATAGCATTCCGGGCGCAAGCGAACGGGTGAGAGAACCCGGGAATGGCCCGGACCGCATTCGCATGCGTTGCCCGCTGGCACACGGATGCAGCCGCATTCATCGCGCTGTGCTAGCTTATCGGTTTGACCACGAGTCGAGCCGGCACAATGGAAATGCAAGTCCGCCGCACCAAGATAATCGCCACGCTGGGGCCGGCCACCGACGCGCCCGGCATGCTGCGGCAGATACTCGTCGAAGGCGTCGACGTCGTGCGCCTGAATCTTTCCCACGGCGCGCCCGAGGACCATGAACGTCGCGCGCGCGAGGCGCGAGAGATGGCCGTATCGCTGGGTCAGGAGATCGCGGTTCTGGCCGACCTTCAGGGACCAAAGATCCGCATCGCCAAGTTCGCCTCCGCGCCGGTGCTGCTCGAGCCGGGCCGGCCGTTCGCGCTGGAATGCGATGCCAACGCGTTGCCCGGCGATGTCGCCCGCATCGGCGTCAGTTACCTGAATTTGTATAAAGATGTAAAAGCCGGCGATACGCTGATGCTCGACGACGGTCTGATCGCGCTCAAGGTCGACGCGATCGACGGCACGACGATCCGCACGACCGTGCTGATCGGCGGCGCGTTGTCCGACCGCAAGGGCATCAACCGCCTCGGCGGTGGCCTGTCGCTGACCGCGCTGGCCGAGAAGGACAAGCTCGACATTCGCCTGGCGGCCAAGCTCGATGCCGACTTCCTCGCGATCTCGTTCGCCAAGTCGGCAGCCGACATGAACGAAAGCCGCAGCCTGTTGCGCGCCGCCGGCGGCAAGGCCGCGCTGGTTGCCAAGATCGAGCGTGCCGAGGCGATCGTCGCGCTGGCCGAGATCATCGAAGCCAGCGACGCGGTCATGGTCGCGCGCGGCGATCTGGGCGTGGAAATCGGCGATGCCGAGCTGCCCGGCATCCAGAAGAAGATCATTCGCGAGACGCTCGCGCGCAACAAGGTCGTGATCACGGCGACGCAGATGATGCAGTCGATGGTCGAATCGCCGATCCCGACGCGGGCCGAAGTGCTCGACGTCGCCAACGCCGTGCTCGACGGCACTGACGCGGTCATGCTGTCGCAGGAAACCGCGGCCGGCAAGCATCCGGACAAGGCGGTCGCTGCGATGCGCCGCGTCTGTCTCGGCGCCGAGCGTCAGTTCGAGCCGAAGGATGATCTGAACACGAACGCGCTGGCCAACAAGATCGTCGACCGGCCCGACCAGGCGATCGCGCGCGCGGCGATGTTCCTGGCCGCACAGATCGGCACGCGCGCGATCGTCGCCCTGACCGAGTCCGGCGGCACCGCGCAATGGCTGTCGCGCTACCGCTCGAGCGTGCCGATCTACGCGCTGTCGCGGCGCCAGGGCGCGCGCCGGCGCATGATGCTGTATCGCGACGTCACGCCGGTCGATTTCGATCCGCATGGCGTCGATCCGGCCCATGCAGCCAAAGCCGCCATCCAGCATTTGTATAATATGCAGCGTCTGGCCGAAGGCGACCGCGTGATCCTCACGCACGGCGATCACACCGGCCAGCATGGCGGCACGAATACGCTGAAGCTGCTGCGCGTGGGGCCAGGCGGCGTGGCCGAAGGATTGGGTGATCTATGAACCGTCGAATGTCCACGCTCGCTCTCGCGATCGTGCTATTGCTTCCGGTCGCGGCGACTTGCGCCGATGCGCCGGCCGATCGCATCCCGGCCGGCGTCAAGCGCGTCGAGCCTGATCGCCTGGCCCATTACTGGCTGCTCGACCCGGCTTCGGCCCAGAACGCGAACGTGCCGAATTCGGGCTACGGACTCGACGCGCCGACTTGCGCCGCCGTTTCGTATGTCGTCGAGAAGAACGGCGCGACGAGCCACGTCAAGCTCGAAAGAATCGTGCCCGACGGACCCCTCGGCAAAGTCGCGGTCGGCGTCGTCCAGGTACTTCGCTACGGTGCGGCCGCCGATAACCCCGGCAAGGATCCGGTTGCCACCTACGTCGTCATGCCGTTCAACCTGCCCGGCGCGGCATCGACCAATCCGGCCGATCGGGCCACGCGGGCGCGGGTGCTGGACGCCTGCAAACTCGAGAATTTCGGCCCCGTGCCGAAATAACCATAGTCCGCGGAATGCGCTTCGTTGGCGCGGGACGCCTTGTCGGTGTATCGGTCCTGGGAATCAGCGACATTGCCGCCACTCTGGCGCTATAATCCGCGCCCCCAAAGCGGTCCCAGGGCAGTCGTGGCACGGCCACCTGCCCCAGGTGCCCTTCATCTGAAATATCGGAGTCCGTCATGAGTATCGAACAGCTCGAGCAGGTTGCGCAGGCCATGGTTGCGCCCGGCAAGGGCATCATCGCGATCGATGAATCCAATGCGACGATCAAGAAGCGTTTCGACGCGGTCGGCGTGGAGAACAGCGAGGAGCATCGGCGCGCGTATCGCGAAATGCTGCTGACGGCGCCGCGATTGGCCGATCACATCTCGGGCGCAATCCTGTACGACGAAACGATCCGCCAGGCGACCAAGTCCAAGGTGCCGTTCACGAAGCTGATGCTCGACAACGGCATCCTGCCGGGCATCAAGGTCGACAAGGGTCCGCAGCCGCTGGCCGGATTTCCGGGCGAAGTCGTGACCGAAGGTCTCGACGGCCTGCGTGAACGCCTCAACGAATACGCGCGCCTCGGTGCGAAGTTCGCCAAGTGGCGCGCGGTCATCACGATCGGTGACGACGCGCCGAGCGGCACCTGCATCGAGTCGAACTGCCACGCGCTCGCGCGCTACGCCGCGCTGTGCCAGGAAGCCGGCATCGTGCCGATGGTCGAGCCCGAGATCCTCATGGACGGCGAGCACGACATCGACGTTTGCTACGACGTCACCGAGGCCACGTTGCGTTCGCTGTTCGGCTCGCTGTATGAGCAGAACGTCCTGCTCGAAGGCACGATCCTCAAGGCCAGCATGATCATCTCCGGCAAGAGCTGCCCGGAGCAGGCCAGTGCCGAGGAAGTCGCCGAAATGACCGTGCGCTGCCTGAAATCCACCGTGCCCGCCTCGCTGCCCGGCATCGTGTTCCTGTCCGGCGGCCAGACCGACGAGCAGGCGACCGCGCATCTGAACGCGATGAACCAGATCGGCCCGCACCCTTGGCCGCTGTCCTTCAGCTATGGCCGTGCAATGCAAACGGCCGCGCTGAAGCTGTGGGCCAAGGACATGGACAAGAACTTCGCCGAGGCGCAGAAGATCGTTTCGCTGCGTGCGAAGGAGAACGGTCTGGCCGCGCTTGGCCAGTGGCAGAAGGCTGCCTGATCCTTTTTATACAATGCAACAAGAAACGGGCGCTGCGGCGCCCGTTTTCGTTTGGTCTGCTGCAAGGTCGAAAAGGTCAGATACCGGGTGCGCTCTTTCTCCTTTGACCTTGACCTGAACTTTGATAACTGCGCTCTCTTCGCGCATCCCTGCCAAACAACGGGCCGCTTGCGCGGCCCGCTGTTCATCATGAAGCGCGTAATTGTGTGGACTCTTAGTGTTTCCTGACGGTCACGGTCTTCGTCACCGAGCTGCTCGCGTTGCTGTTGTCGGTCACGGTCTCCTTGACTGAATAGCTTCCCGGCTTCAAGTAGGTGTGGCTTGGCGATCCGCCGCTGCCTGACTTGCCGTCGCCGAAGTTCCACGTGATCGTATATGGCAGTGCGCCGCCGGTCGAAGCTGTCGGTGAAGTTGACCGTTGTGCCGCTTGCCATGTAACTGAAGCTTGCCGTCGGACCGCCACCGCCACCACCGCCGCCAGTCACGATCGGATGCGAGATATCGCAGCGATTCGTGTCGTTGGACCACGTGCTCTGCATCGCAAACGTACCCGTTGCCGTCACGACGTTCGCGCTGGCGCCCTGGCCGGAAGATATCCAGGCGCATTCGTCGGCATTTTCCTGGCCGCTCGAGGCAGTCCAGCCTCCGGCCGGGTTCTGATCGGTGATCGTCTCGGCGTATTCATGGCCGTTGACGATCGAGAAACCATCGAGCGTCCCGGCGGTTCCGGAATTGACGAAATTCTGGCCGCAGCTTGCACCGAGATCCAGAACGAACGGCATGTTCGTCAGTGCGATGTCGCCGTACGACGATGCGACGCCGAGGTCGCCGTTCCAGTCGTGCCATGCGCAGAAGTTGCTGCCCGAAGTATTGAAGCCATCCGGATGCGTTCCCGAAGGCGACAGGATCACGTATTGGGCATAGCGATTCGACGCGGCGGTCTTGTTGCCGAACAGCCCGGCGGCCTTGACCGCCTCCTGGCCGAGCTGCACGTACGTCGCGTTCGACGGCGAGGCGACCGAGTTGTCGTAGATGATGCCGGCAAACGTTCCACCGGTCGGGTAGCCGACGAACGACGCGCCGGCAGGACACGACGTTGCGCCCGCGGAAACTGCGCCGTCGCAATACTGCGTCATCACGCCCGACCACAGTTCGCCATTCGTGCCGATACCCTTGAACAACTTCTGCAGGTACGGAATCACACCATGCGTGTCGTTCGACAGCGTCATGTTGCCGCTGCTGTCGGTGCCCTGCGTTCCCCACTGGCTGCCGTAAACGACCAGATAGGTCTTCGGCGTGCCGCTGGTGACGCCGATGCCGTCGACGCCGCCGCCGTAGGTGAGTGTCTTCGTACCCGCCTGACCGCCGGGTATCGCGTGCTGGCCGGCGTATTCCTTCATGTGCTCCCATGCCTCGCGTGTCGGAACGACGCCATGCCGATAGGAATGGCCGTAGGCCGGCGAGTAGGGATTGTCGCTGCCGTCGCCGGCGAGAGCGCATGCCGATGTCAGGCAACCGACTCCAAGCGCGATGGCGGATGCAACAAGAGTTGAAGCCTTGCGGCGCGGGCTGGTCTGCTTCGATGTGATCACGGGACTGTCTCCTTCAGTTCGCGATGATGAGACTGCAGCAGCGAAGCTCACAGCACTCGGCTGGTTTCTGGCTGCCGCAGTGGGGTCGCAGGGGAGACGGGCTCAGCCACTGGCAGTGGCTGAGTCTATCGAGCAAGAAAGTTGCCTACCCCGCACAAAGTGCGCGCGAAGCTAGCATCGGAAACGGCAAGGCTGTGTGAAAGAGAATCTGAACGAAGGCTAATGCGCGATCAGGGTACGACGTGGCTGTTTCCCAGGTCCTTCCAGCTGTAGCGCTCGATCTGTACCCACTGGCCGTTCTTCTGTTCCGGCACCTTGTGCACCTTGACCTGGTCGACGGTCATCTTGCCTTCCTTCTCGCTGATCCAGAAATCGACGTCGTAGATCTGGTCCTTCGTGCCGACCGCGCGGAAATCGGTGCAGGCGAAGAAGTGGCCGTTCTCGTCGAGCTGGCGGATCGGCTGGTGCGTGTCGATGAACTGCAGGCTCAGGTCCTTGCCGGTCTTGTCGTCCTTGAGCCTGAACACGCCGCCGTCCTTCAGTGAAGCCTGCAGCGCGTTCTGTTCGACCGCCGACATGACTTCCCAACTGCGCTTCTGCGCGACGTGGCCCGGATGCTCGGAGGCCGGAATCCACCACCACGGAATCGGCTGGCGCGCGGTCGTGACCCACTTGCCTTCCTGCTGCTGCGGAGCCTGGTAGATTCGTGTTTCCTGAATCACGAGCTGGCCCTTGGTCGGCACGACCCAGAAGTCGACCAGGTATTTCTTCTGCTCGTCCTTGGTGTCGTGGAACTTCACGTCGGGGAAGAAGCCGTAGCCGTCGATCGTGCGCGTGAAGTCGACGCCGTCGAATGCCAGCTTGAGCTCGTCGCCGTTCAGCGGATCGACGAGTGGGAACACGCCGCCGTTGGCCTTGAGCTTGTCTTCGACATGCGCCTTGACGACGGTCTCCGCGTCATTGCTGTCGAAATTCTGCATGGCCTCTTCGGTCGACTGCACGTTGCTCGCAGCAATGAACGTGCGCGCGCGCTCCAGATTGCCCGGCGCATCTTTCAGAAATTCAGCCTTGGCCGCCTCGTTGCTGAAGCAGTAGAGCTTGCCATCCTTGTCGGTCCAGTTGACCGAGCAGTTCGTCATGACGTGCCGGCCGACGGCGAGGCCCTCGGCGCATTGGCCGCCGAACTCCGCTTTCGCGACCGATGCCGCCGGAGCGCTGTCCGCGGCGACGACGCTGCTGTCGAACAGCGCGAGGATCAACATGAGTCCGAATGCGCGAGAATTCATGACTGTTCTCCTGGCCAACCTGCGGCCTCCAATCATACTCCGCAGCCGTTCGCATGTTTTCGTGGACGCGATTATTGCGATCGGCAAGCCTACGCGCGGATCATCGCCAGCCAGCCGAGAGGATTGTGCGTCAGGGCCACGCCGACGATCGAGGCGAACGTGGCCAGAGCAGCCACATAGCATATTGCGCGCATGCGCCGCGTACGGCCGCGACGCAATGCGAACACGCCGAGCACGATATAGACGACGAGCAACAGTACCTTGACAGTGAGCCACGCCTGTACGAACGGATACTGATGCAGGATCGTGACCAGCATCAGCGCGGCCGCCAGCAGTGTCGTGTCGATCGCGTAGGACAGATAGCGCAGCCCGCTGTGATTCGCGAGGCGCGAACCGGCGAGCACCATCAGTCCGCGTAGCCCGAACAGGCTGCCGGAAAGAATCACGCAAACACGTGCACGAACTTGATCTGCGGGTAGAACTCGATCATGGGGTTGCTGTCTAGCGCAAGAGCCAGAGTCTTGCAGGCTTGCGGTCGATCGGCGTGGCCTCGATCCACAGCGAGCGCAGCACCCATGGCGCGAATGCAATCAGCCAGCCTGCGGCGGCGGCGACGAGCCACGGCGCGGAATTTGCGGCGGTCTCGGCCAGAATTCGCGTCAATACGACGAGTTGCAGCAGCGCAAATGTCAGCCATGGAATCAGCCCCATCGCTAGCGGCCGGCCCGAGTGGCCCTGCGTTACGCGCGTAACCATGGCCACGAGCATCGAGCCGAAGAAACCGATCGTCAGCGCGTGCACCGGCGCGCGGCCGAGAATGAAATCGCCGGTCAGGCGAAACACCAAGCTTTGTGCCGCGAACAGCACGAAGGCAATCGGCAACCAGGCGAAAGCCAGGTACAGCGCGGCGAGCAAGCCCGGTTTCATGCACTTCCACGGCTGCCAGGCAATCCAGTGAGCGAGAAAGAAAACCGCCAGCGGGATATCGGCGAGCCAGAGCAGATCGAAGCGGTGCGTCAGTTCGCCGGCCAGATGCGCGAGCACGAGCAGCCATAGTGCAGGCAGGCTCCAGGCCGGCTTGATCGGATGATAGTGCGGGCCGGTCGCGCCCGCGCTGAAGAACGGAATCATTCGGTGACAAACCGTGAAGTACACCGGCAGGAGCAAGCCGAACGTGCCGACCTTGATGGCGATATACGCGAACGCCCACGGCGCACCGAGCGCGAACGCGAAGAATGCAGCGAGACCGAACAGACCGAGAGTCAGCGCGATATAGCACGACAGCGCATGCCGGTCGCGCGCGCGATTGCGCCACAGGATCGGACCGAGCGCGATGAGCGCCGCGAGCCAGCCGGCCAGCATCAATGCCAGCCCGGCCAGAAACAGTGGCCGGTGATCGAGCAATCCGACATGCGCGAGCAGATAGCCGCCGAACACGCCGGCGAACACGGGAACGTACGCGAGCCGCGAGAGCGCCGGCTGGTTCATCCAGCGTGGAAACACGGTCAGCAGGAAGCCGAAGATGAACATCGGCAGCATGCCGTATTGCGTGAGCACGGCGTGCGCCCAGCCGGCCGGCACCGGCGCGGCCGGAACGGCATGGCCCACGTAGCCGGCAGCGAGGATGCAAGTCCACCAGAGCATCGAGGTCAGCACCGCTGTCGCACCGGCGAAGAACATCAGCCGATGCGGCGCGGCGGCCAGCAGCTGCGGAAGTTCAGCGAGCTGCGATCGCCGCGACGCTGAACCATGCTCTGATGAAACCCGCCCTCCGGAAGCCCCCTCTGGTGAAGCCGGCTTTGGTTCAGTTTGCTCTGGTGAAGAGCGGCTTGCCATGAATCCGGCAGGCGTGCCCCACGACTGGACGAAAAGCGCAATTTCCGCCAGCGTGCGGCGCCCGCGCGTGACAAAACCCGATTCGCCGGACTTATCCATAACTTTCCGCACTACGGCCCTTGACCAGTGGCGCCTTGCGCGGCGCGATCCACAACCGCGCGACGAACCAGCTGATCAGCAGCGAACCGACCGCGAAGATCGTGTCGCCCGGCACGCGCAGCCAGACCAGCAGATGGATGATCGGCTGGCTCATGAACTCCGCCGAGCGCGCGAACCAGTAGCCGTGGTTCAGCACTGCGTCGAGCTGCAGCACGCCGAGCGGCAGCAGGGTCAGCAACGCCATCAGCGACAGACCGATGTTCAACGCCCAGAACGCGCTGCGCAGGCGGCCTTCGTCCCAGATTGCGTCGGGCTTGAGTCCGCGCAGGCAGAACAGCATCAGGCCAAGGCCGAGCATGCCGTACACGCCGAACAGCGCCGTGTGGCCGTGCAGTGGCGTCAGGTTCAGGCCCTGCATGTAGTACAGCGCGAGCGGCGTGTTGATCAGGAATCCGAACACACCGGCGCCGACGAGGTTCCAGAACGACACCGCAAGGAAGAACGCAATCGGCCAGCGGTAGCGCGCCATCCACGGCGTAGCGCTCGTGTGCGCCCAGGTCTCCCATGCTTCCATGCCGACCAGCGCGAGCGGCACCACTTCCAGCGCCGAGAACGAAGCGCCGAGCGCGATGACCGCTGTCGTCGTGCCGGTGAAGTACAGATGATGGAACGTGCCGAGCACGCCGCCGGCCATGAATACGAATGTCGCGAACAGCGTGTTGACTGTTGCCGTGCGCGCGCGCACCAGGCCGAGCTTGACGAACAGGAACGAGATCACGGCGACGGCGAACACTTCGAAGAAGCCTTCGACCCACAGGTGCACGACCCACCAGCGCCAGTACTCGACCATCGACAGCGAGGTGCGCTCACCCCACATCAGTCCGGCGCCGTAGAACAGCGCGATCGCGACCGTCGACAGGAACAGCAGGCCGACGATCGACGCCAGGTCGTCCTTGCGGCGCAGTGCCGGCCACAGCGCGCGGCCCACCAGCAGCAGCCACAGCAGCAGGCCGACGAACAGGAACAGCTGCCAGAACCGGCCGAGGTCGACGTATTCCCAGCCCTGATGGCCGAACCAGAAGTTGTACTTCAGTCCGAGCTTCTGCATGACCGCTGCCCATTGCCCGGCGAACGCGCCAACGACGATGATCAGCAGGCAGACGAACAGGAAGTTCACTCCGAGCGCTGGAACTTCGGCTCGTGCCCGGAAACGGCCAGGGCCGATGTACAAGCCGGTCGCAAGCCAGGCCGTCGCAATCCACAGCACAGCGAGCTCCGTGTGCCACGAGCGCGTCAGCGAATAAGGAAGCAATCTGCGAGATGTCGAGGCCATACAGATGCTGGCCTTCGACCTGATAGTGCGCGGTGATCGCGCCGAGCAGGATCTGTGTCAACAGTCAGCGCGAGCACGACCCAGAAATATTTCGCCGTCGCGCGCATCGATGGCGTGACGACGATGCTGCGCAGCGGGTCGGTTGCCGGCGGCGTCAGATGCGGTCTCCTTGCGCTGCCAGCCGGCATAGTGCCAGCCGAGCAGGCCGATGCCGGCGATCATGAAGACGATGCTGAACATCGACCACAGGAACGTGCTCGGCGGCGGCGTGTTGCCCACGAGCGGTTCGTAAGGCCAGTTGTTCGTGTAGCTCACGGTCGCGCCAGGGCGCTCGGTGACTGCTGCCCACGACGTCCAGAAGAAGAAGCGCGCATCCTTCGCGATCTCTTCGTGTCGATCGCGTTGTTGCGCATCGCATAGGTTTCGCGCAGCGATTGCGTCGCAGCGTCGTCGCCGAACACGCTCGTGTAGTGCGCAGTGACGGCTGCGATCGCGGCTGCACGATCCGCCGACACGGTCAGCGTGTTCGTCGCTGCATCGAATGTGTTCTTGCGCAGTTCGATGCGCAGGCGGACCTTCAGCGCTTCCTGCGTCGTCTCATCGAGTCTGGCGAATGCAACCTGATGTTCACGCTGCGCCCACATGTCGAGCAGCGAGGTCGACTCGCGATGCAGCCAGTCCGCGCTCCAGTCCGGCGCAACCAGCGCGCCGTGCCCCCAGACCGTGCCCATCTGCTGGCCGCCGATCGACTGCCAGACGATGCGCCCCTGTTCGATCTCCTCGCGTGTGAACAACGTCTGCCCATCGGTGCTGGCGACGCGCTCGGGCATCGGTGGTTCGGCTCGATGAATCTCGCCGCCCATCCATGCCAGCACCGCGAATGTCGCGGCCAGCAATGTGACGAGGGCGACCCAGAGACGACGACTCGTGGACATGACACTCTCCTGCATCGATCGGTTTGGCGCGATCGTAGGAGTGCGGTCAGTTTTACGCCCTGACTTGGGTCAAGACTTCGAGCGGTGGGCCCGGCGCTGAGGCTTACCGGACCTACGCGACGATCACGGCTTCACCATCACCTTGATCGATTCGCGCTCGTTCATCGCGCGATAACCGTCGGGCACTCCGTCGAGGCCGACGACGCGATCGAACACGCGGCCGGGCTCGATGCGGCCGGAAAGCACGTCCGGCAGGAGTTCGTCGATGTACGCACGCACCGGAGCGGGGCCGCCGCTCACCGTGATGTTGCGGAAAAACGACTGCCTGCGAGGCGGGCATCGTTGCGTCCTGCGGCACGCCGACGCGGCCAACCGCGCCGCCGGGGCGAGCGATCTCGATGGATGTCTGCATCGCCGCTCGCAAGGCCGACGCACTCGAGCACGCTATGGACGCCGTGACCGCCGGTGAGTTCGAGCACGCGCTCGGTCGCCTCGGCGCCGCGTTCGCTCACGACATCGGTCGCGCCGAATTCGCGCGCGAGCGCGATCCGGTCAGGATGCCGGCCGAGCATGATGATCTGCTCGGCACCGAGGCGCTTTGCGGCGATCACGCCGCACAAGCCGACCGCGCCGTCGCCGACCACGGCCACCGACTTGCCGGGCGCCGACTCTCGCGGCCACGGCGGCGTGATGACCGGTGCCCATCACGTCCGACAGCGTAAGCAGCGATGCGACCAGCGCATGGTCCGGTCCGACCGGGAGCGCGAACAGCGTGCCGTCCGCCAGCGGGATCCGCACGGCTTCGGCCTGTGCCCCGGCAACCTGCGACGTGCCGAAGAACCCGCCGTGGACACAGGAGGTTTGCAGGCCTTCGTGGCAGAAATCGCAAGTACCGTCGGAATAGGCGAACGGCATGATGACGAAGTCGCCGACCTTGACCGTGCGCACGTCAGCGCCGACGGCTTCGACGACGCCGATCGCCTCGTGGCCCATCACGCGGCCGGTTTCGCTGCGCTCCATCGACTCGTAGGGCCACAGGTCGCTGCCGCAGATGCAGGCGCGCGTGACGCGCACGACCGCATCGCTCGGGCTGACGATCGTGGCGTCGGGAACATTCTGGATGCGCACATCGTGGGCGCCGAACATGACTGTTGCACGCATGATGATTTATCTCCGGTTTCAGTGCTTCAGCCCTCCCCTTCAAGGGGAGGGTTGGGTGGGGATGGTGTCGCTCCTGCGCGCCCTTTTTTCCGCGCCGCGGTGTTTTCCCGGTTCCAGCTTCACGATGACATGAAGTCATGATTATAGACTCACTATGTTTAGCGCCCGACCAACTTTTGCAAGTGCTCCGGATAGCGTGCTCCCTGCACGCGTGACCTTGGACACCGCGCTTTCGATGCTGCGCAGATCCTCGGCAGTCAACTCGATGTTCGCTGCGCCGATATTCTCCTCGAGCCGATGCAGCTTCGTCGTGCCGGGAATCGGCACGATCCACGGCTTCTGGGCGAGCAGCCAGGCGAGCGCGATCTGCGCCGGCGTTGCGTTTTTCCGCGTCGCGATTTCCCGCAGCAGATCGACGACGTCCTGGTTCGCCTTGCGCGCCTCGGCGGAGAAGCGCGGAAGGGTATTGCGCATGTCGTGGCTGGCGAATGTCGTGTTGTCGTCGATCGCGCCAGTCAGAAAACCGCGGCCGAGCGGACTGAACGGGACGAAGCCGATGCCGAGTTCCTCGAGCGTCGGCAGCACCTCGTTCTCCGGCTCGCGCCACCACAGTGAGTATTCGCTCTGTAGCGCGGTGACCGGCTGCACGGCGTGGGCGCGCCGGATCGTCTGCACGCCGGCCTCGGACAGACCGAAGTGTCTTACCTTGCCTTGCGCGATCAGTTCCTTCACCGCGCCGGCGACGTCCTCGATCGGCACGTTCAGATCGACACGGTGCTGATAGAACACGTCGATGATGTCGGTTCGGAGGCGCTTGAGCGAGGCTTCGGCAACCTGTTTGATGTGTTCCGGACGGCTGTTCAACCCTTGCTGCTTGCCCGTATTCGGATCAGGTCCGAAACCGAACTTGGTCGCGATCACGACCTGCCCGCGAACCGGCGCGAGAGCCTCCCCGACAAGATCCTCGTTCGTGAACGGGCCGTACACTTCGGCGGTGTCGAAAAAGGTGACGCCGCGATCCACGGCCGAGCGGATCAGCGAAATCATCTCGCTGCGATCGGCGGCCGGGCCATAGCCGGAGCTCATGCCCATGCAGCCGAGTCCGATCGCCGATACCTCCAGGTTGTTTCCGAGTTTGCGCTTTTTCATGCTGGCTCCCAGGTTCGTCGACGTACGGTACAAGCGGACTCGGCCGTGTCGCGCGCGGCGTATCACTGGTGCAGGATATTACGCGCAAGGTCGTGCAGCGAAGTGCGGTCGAGCAACTCGACCTCGCGCCCGTCGACGCGGATCAGTTTCTGGTCCTGCAGCCGGCGCAGCACGCGGCTTACGGTCTCGGAGGCGAGGCGCAGGTAGTTGGCGATGTCGCCGCGCGACATCTCCAGGCGAAACGCCTTCGCCGAAAATCCGCGCGCAGCGAAGCGCTCGGCGAGCAGGAGCAGGAACGCGGCAAGGCGTTCGTCCGCGGAATAGTCGCCGGCCAGCAGGCTTGCCTTGCCGATGTCCGCGCTGAGCAGACGGAACAGCTGCTGTTGTACGCCGGGCATCTTCGTTGCCAGTGTCGCAAGCGCCGGAAAAGAGAAGCGGCAGACGAACACCGTGTCCAGTGCGATCGCGTCGCACGGATATTTCTGCGCATGGATCGCGTTCAATCCGATCATCTCGCCAGGCAGGTGGAAACCGAGCACTTGCTCGCGCCCGTCGTCGTCGAGCTGGCGCGTCTTCACCACGCCGCCGCGCACGGCGAAGATCGCCGCGAAGTGTTCGCCGCTGCGGAACACCTGTTCGCCGGCGCGATACGGTCCGGCATGCTCGACCAGCATGTGCAATTCGCGCAACGCGGACTTGTCGACGCCGGCCGGCAGGCAGACCGAGCCGAATGCACAGGTCGAGCAGAAGCGCAGGTCGTCGCCGTCGTCGGCGATCGGGCTTTTCGCCGGCCTCGCGCCGGCATGCACCGAATCTTTCATTGCACGCTCCGCCCGCGGCGGAGGGCGCAGGCTACAGGGCCTTCGAGTAACGCGTGCCGGCGGCCTCGCTGCGGGCGAGGTGGGCGTCGAAACACATGGCGATGATACGGAGCAGGAAGCGTCCGCGCGAGGTCACGCGCAGGCAATTGACGCCGACCTCGATCAATCCGTCGCGTTCGATGTCGCGCAGCCGCGCCAGTTCGTCGGCGAAATACTCGTTGAAATCAAGCTGGTGGCGCCTTCCGAACGCCGCAATGTCGAGGAAGCCGTGACACATCAGTTGCTGGATCGCATCGGCGCGGATGAAGTCGTCCTGATCGAGCGTCAGCCCGCGCACGACCGGCCAGGCGGCCGGCATCGAGCGCGGCGTAGTAGGTCGGCAGGTCGCGCGCGTTCTGGCTGAAGGTGGCGCCGACGTGCGAGATCGAGCTCATGCCCAGGCCGATCAGATCGCAGTCGCCGTGAGTGGAGTAACCCTGGAAGTTGCGTTGCAGCGTGCCGGCGTCCTGCGCTTGCGCAAGATCATCGCTGGGGCGTGCGAAGTGGTCCATGCCGATGTAGCGATAACCTGCTGCCGTGAGTTTCTCGACGCTCAGGCCGAGCAGCTTCAGGCGCGTCGCCGCATCCGGCAGGTCGGCCGCGACAATCTGCCGCTGCGCCTTGAAGCGCTCCGGCAGGTGCGCGTAGGAGTAGCAGGCGATGCGGTCGGAGCCGAGCGCGATGACCTGGTCGAGCGTGCGCGCGAATTTCTCTGGCGTCTGTTTCGGCAGTCCGTATATCAAGTCGACGCTGGTCGAGCGGAAGCCGCAGTCGCGCGCGGTGTCGAGCACGGCGCGTGTCTGTTCGACGCTCTGGATGCGGTTGACGGCTTTCTGCACTTCCGCATCGAAGTCCTGGATGCCGACCGAGATGCGATTGAAGCCGTGACGCGCGAGCATGCGCACGTAATCCGGATCGCACTGGCGCGGATCGATCTCGATTCCGAATTCACGCTCGGGCGATTGGTCGAACGAAAAATTCTTCGCCAGCGAGTCGAGCAGTTCGGCCATGCGCCGTTCGTCGAGGAAATTCGGCGTGCCGCCACCGAAGTGCAGCTGGGCCAGCGTGCGGTCGCGATCGAACAGCGGAGCGATCAGTTCGATTTCGCGATACAGCCGGTCGAGATAGACGTCGGCTTTCGTGACGTCGCGCGTGATGACGCGAGTGCAGCCGCAGTAGAAGCACGGGCTCAGGCAGAACGGCACGTGCACGTAGACCGACAGCCGGCGCGGAATCGGGTCTTCGTTCGAGGCGCGGATCGCCGCGCGCAAGTCGGATTCGCCGAAGCCGCCATGGAATTGCGGTGCGGCCGGGTAGGACGTGTAACGCGGCCCGGCGAGGTCGTAACGCGCGATCAACGCCGGATCGAACTGCGCGCTGGAAAGGGGAAGGGCGGTTTCCATGCGCCGATTCTGAGCCGGCCTCGATCGCCGCGCCCTGATGCAGATCAAATAATCGTGTGGTCTGTAGGGCGGGCATTGGCCCACCGCGCTTTGCTTGAGGCCTAAAGAGAAACGGTGGCCGAGGCCCACCCTACGCATGGGCCAGGTGGCGGCGGTAGGTTTCCGCCATGCCGCTGCCGAAACAGCAGAACACGATCCGTTCGGGCAACGCATGGGCGCGCGTGAATGCATCGATCTCGCCCAAGGCGACGATCGCGGCGGCCCTGTGCGGGTAGCCGTAAACGCCGCAGCTGATGGCCGGGAAGGCAATGCTCGCGGCTGCGTGATTTTGCGCGAGCAGCAACGATTGCCAGTAACAGCTGGCCAGCAGTTCCGGCTCGCCGTGCGTGCCGCCGCGCCAGACCGGGCCGACCGTGTGGATCACGAACCTGGCCGGCAGGTGGAATCCCGGGGTTATGCGCGCCTGCCCCGTAGGGCAGCGTATGCCTGGCCGCACTTCGGGAATCCCGCGGCACGCCGCAAGCAATTCCGGGCCAGCGGCACGATGGATCGCCCCATCGACGCCGCCTCCACCGAGCAGCGTTTCGTTCGCCGCATTGACGATTGCTTCGACCTGCAGCGTCGTGATGTCGCCTTCGATGACTTCGAGTCGGGACATGTTGGCCTCCGCCGTCGTCGTATCCTACGCGAGCGATGTCAACTCGCCGTGATGCTACCTGCGCGCGGCTTTCTCTGTCGGCGCCTTTTGCGCGACCTTGAGCAGTTCTGCGCAACGGTCGTCAGGGCCGCCGGTATTCGCCGATGTCAGCGGCAGCAGCGCGGCGGCTGGCGCCGCGACGACGGCCAGACCGATGGCTCCGGCGGCGCGCGCGAGCAAGGCGCCTTTTTCGACGCTGACGTCGATATCCCGGAACGGGCCTTTCACGTCGATCGGCGATCGCAGCGACAACAGACGCACGCCCTTGCTGTGCGGATGCACGACCAGGTCGATGCGCTCGTTGGCCAGGTCGACCTTGCCCGTCACGTCGATCAGCGTGACGTCCGTGTCAATGACGAACGAGCGGGAATCGAAGACGCCGTTGCTGGCGACCAGATCGGCCGCCGCGCAATCGATCTTGACCTGCTTGTCGCCGAACAACTTCGTGGCGACGATGTTCGGCAGGTTCAGCCCGACCTTTTCGAGCAATGCCTTGCTCATCGTGCCGCCGGCGAGCCGCACTTTCAGGCCGCCATTGGCCGCACCGAGCAGAGTGCCGACCGAATCGCCGGTCGCGGTTAGCTTCGCCTCGCCGTCGGCGCGGCCCAGCGTGACCTGGCCGGGAGCGGCCGGAAACAGATGATCGAGTTGCATGTCGCGACCGCTGAGGGCAAGCGTCGCCTTGATCGGCGCGGTGCGGCCGTCCATGCGCAGCGTAGCGTCGACGTCGCCATGCGCAAACTGGAACTTGAGCGGCTCGAGCAGCATCACGGCGTTGTCCATGACGATGCGCGTGTCGACCTTGTGGATCGGCAGTTCGGAATCGCGGAATACGTGATCGCCGGTAAAACGCACGTCGGCATCCATGTCCTGCCAGCGATCCGGGCGAAATGGCGCAACCGGCAGCAGTCTGCCCGCCGGCCGGCCCTTGTCAGGAGCAGACTTGTCCGCCACGTTGGGATTCACGCCGATCAGAGGCGCAAGATCCCGGAACTGCAATTCGTCGGACTCGACGTTGCCGGACAGCAAAGGGCGCGGCGCCCGGGTTTCATACTCCAGGTTGCCACTGAGGTCGCTGTCGCCGATGCGCGCGGTGAAATCCTCGTAGCGGAGTTTTTTTTCGCCGCGCTTGAAGCGGCCGACCAGGCGGCCTTCCATCGCGTACTTCGGCGAGTTCGGCATCGTGATGCGCGCGATCGTGTAGAGCTCCGACAGATTGCTGCCGGACAGCCACAAGTGCAGGTCGAGCGAATCCAGGTCGAGCGGCTCGACCAGCGTTCCGACGAACGCGATGCGTGTGCTGCCGATCCTGACATCGGCCTGCATCGGGAACGGTTGATCCGGGTTTCTCAGGAAGAAGACGCCGCCGACCTTGCCGGTGCCCTTGAAGGGTTCCTTTGCATAGGTGCCATCGGCACTCCAGGAAAATGCGTAGCTCTGCGGCGCCTTGCCGCGTTGCTTGCGGTCCTCGGCACGCTTGGCGACGCGTTGTTCGAGCCGCTGACTTCCCTTGGCGCCGATCTGCTGCGCGATTTCCTGGTGCGATTGCCTGATCTGCTGCGTCACGAGATCGTCGAACGTGATCGATTGCCCGAGCGCCTCGACCTTGCCAGTGATCTCGATCGGCCTTGGCATGATCGACAAACGTGAACGTGCCTTCATCCAGCGCAATGCGACCGATGTCGAATGTCCACAGCGACGGCGTGCCGTCGTCATTGAAGGTCCAGTTGTCGCGGCCGTCGGCGAGGCGCTCGAGATTTGCGTTCGGCGCAACGAAGCGCATGCGTTCGATGAATACGCTGCGCGTCAGCAGCGGCAGGATCGCCAGATCGAATTCGACCGCTGTCGGCTGTCCCGAACTCATGCGCCTTGCCCCACTGCGGTATTGCCGACGATGACTTTCTCGGCGGTGACGTGCGGCGTCGGCAACCAGCTGCGCCAGCCATCGAGTTCGGAATCGCGGCGCCACTCCAGACCCAGGTTGCCATCGACCGCCAGCGACCGTCCGATCGCCTGCGAAACCGTGGCGACGACCCACGGCTTCGCCCGGTTCCAGTCGAACGTGGCCACGACGACGATCACGATCACAACCAGAGCAACGATCGCGCCGGCGATGCCGAGCAGCAGTTTGCCGTGGCGTTTCACGTGTAAGGTTTCTCCAGTCGAGCGCGTTGTCCTGTTTTACGCACCCGATGTGGACAGGCAGCTGAATGGCTGGCGGGCTGGGCCGCAAACCGACCCTCGCGCGGCCATATGGGGTTCAGGTCCGGGCCGTTGCAGCGCCAGTGCGCGTTGCGATCGATGATCCGGGCGCGGGCCCGGCCCTGCGCGCAGGCATGAGTGCCATTGTGGAAATTGATACCCGAAAGGGCTGCTCGGCCGCCTGCAGGGCGCGCAGGAACCGGAGCCGCAGACGCGCGTTGCGGCGAGCAACGCATCACGCAACCGGGCCGCGCCCTAACAGGCGTACCTGCCAAGTGTCGCGCTGCATTGAGTCGTCGTTCCCGCTTGCGCGGGAACGAGGTCACCGTCGGCAACACCGATTGGGGCAGGGCGATGGCGTTCCTGACTGCCGGCAGCGTCTACCTCGACGTTCGCGGTCAGGTGCGGCGTCGTCGGCACCAGCCGGGCTTCTCCCGGATCAACCCCGCATTCTCTTCGGGTTCCTTTACCGCGCGTTTCGCGCACGAATTTGAGCTCGCTCATTCGTCGGCGGCGAGGAATTCGCAGGCAGAAAGCCGATTTGCTGCGTCGCATGGTGACACGAATCCCAGAAACGATTATTTTCTGCCACGCGCTGAATGTTAGCGCTAACAAAACAGATCACCGAACCACCTGCTTCCACGCTGGCTGGGTTCGAGAGCAGGGGTGGGTGCCATGTGCCCAAGGGACCCCGCAAGGGGTGAAAAAATAAGTCGTTGCCTGACCGGGGAAAAAAACACATGAAACACAACAACAGCGACAAGCTGAGGAAACTGAAGTCGAAAGCCCTATTCGTGTTCGTCGGCGGCGTGGTG
>CAVYAZ010000007.1:0-8867 GCA_963766595.1 uncultured Gammaproteobacteria bacterium | reverse complement strand
GTCAAGACCGAGCTCAGCGACCGCGCCGTGACGACGAACTTTGTCGAAAAACACATCAAGATCGGCATCGAGGCGCTCAAGCTCGTGCGCCGGCGCGGACACAGCGTGAAGCACCTGCACTTCGAGGAAGACCTCGACGAGTAGAACTCAAGGCCGGTCATGCGTTCCCGGCACTGCGCCACTAAGTGACGTCATTCCCGCGAAAGCGGGAATCCGTTTTGATCTTCTTTCGCATAGGACGCGGAAGATCAAAATGGATTCCGGGTTCCGCCTGCGGCGGCCCCGGAATGACGGCAGTTTATTGCATGGTTTTGTAACCGAGAAAGTCCAGCGCAGCCTGCAGCATCGCCTCCGTGCCGATCGCCAGCGTGCCTTCGTCGAGGAAGAACTTCGGCGAATGGTTGCTCGGCGCCGTCGCCGGATCGGTACCCACCGGCGTCGCGCCGACGAAAAAGTAACGCTCGGCGCGTGCGCGCCGATGCCAAGATGGGGAAAGTCTTCCGACGCGGTCCAGCGCGGCGCGTCGATCACGTGATCGTTGCCGAGCGCTTTCTCCAGGCTTGCGCGCACGCGCGCTGTCAGCGCCGGATCGTTGCTGTTGACCGGATTGCTTTCGCCGAGCGGAATCTGGGTCTCGACCGTCGCGCCATTCGCCGCGGCCACGTGCTCGGCGAAGTTCTTCAGGCTCGCCAGTGCCTGCTTGCGCATGTCCTCGTCGAACGCGCGCACGGTGCCCTGCAACTCCGCGCTGTCCGGCACGATGTTGAAACGCTGGCCACCGTTGAAGATGCCGAACGTGACCACGGCCGGGTTCCTGTTGATGTCCAGCTGGCGGCTGACGATGACCTGCGCCGACGTGACGATCTGCGCGGCGGTCACGATCGGATCGATGCCCTGCCACGGCGTCGCGCCGTGGCTCTGGCGCCCGTGGACGACGATGCGGAACGTGTCCGAACTGGCCATCTCGCCGCCGGGCATCACGGCGACGGTTCCTACCGCGAGCGCGCTGCGCACATGCATGCCGAAGATTGCGTCGGGCTTGAAATCCTTGAACACGCCGTCGCGCACCATCAGCGGCGCTCCGCCTTCTTCGCCAGCCGGCGGCCCTTCCTCGGCCGGCTGGAAGATCAGCATGACCTCGCCGGGAAGTTCGGCACGCATCTTCGCCAGGATCGCGGCAAGCCCGAGCGTCATCGCCGTGTGTGCATCGTGGCCGCAGGCATGCATGACGCCGACCTGTTTGCCGAGGTAATCACCCTTGACCTTCGAGGCGAACGGCAGATCGACCTGCTCGGTGACGGGCAGTGCGTCGATGTCGGCGCGGATCGCCAGTTTCGGCCCGGGCTTGCCACCCTTGAGGATGCCGGTGACGCCGTTGTGCGCGATGCCGGTGCGCACCTCGTATCCAAGCTTCTTCAGCTCATCGGCGATCAGTTTGGCCGTGCGCACCTCGCGGTTGCTCAGCTCCGGATGCTCATGCAGATCGCGCCGCCATGCGGTGATCTGCTGCAACTCGGGTTGGGTGAGTTGCTGCACGGATTCCGCTGCAGAGGCGCTCACTGCGGCAAGGGCGAGCAGCAGTGAGGCTGCGACTGGGTTATTGCGCATGTGCTGCTCCGTGGCTGAAGGCCACCCATTCAAACGGAAGACTGCGTTTCGCACAAGTCGCCGCGATCAGCCGGCGATGCCGCCGGTTCGATGATGCCGTTCGCCCTGAGCCCGTCGACTTCGCTCAGGACAGGCTGCGCGCCGAAGGCGCGAAGCCGAAGGGTCATGGCGGGAACGGCGCTTCGACTTCGCAAGCTGCGCTTGCTACGCTCAGCGCGAACGGTTTTGCTGGGCCGAGCCTGAGCAAGGCTGCGTCCTGGCCAGCATCGTTCCGTCGACGACAACGGCGGTGGGCCAAGGCCCACCCTACGAGCCTGCCGGTTTCCGCTTGCCGGCGCTCAGTAGCGCGGCACGCCCGGATCGATTTCGCGCGACCACGCGTCGATGCCTCCGGCGACATTGTATACTTTTGCGAAGCCCAGGCCGCGGAAGTGCTCGGCCGCTTGCGCGCTGCGGTTGCCGGTGTGGCACAGAAAAGCCAGCTGCGTATCTTTCGGCAGGCTCGTCAGCGCATCGATGCCGTCGTCGAGCGTGCGGAATGGCCCCTCCAGCGACGCAACGGCGCGCTCGTCGCCCGGCCGGACATCGACCAGCGTAATGTCGCCGGCGTCCAGGCGCGTCTTGAGTTCGCGCACCGACAGCGCCTTCACAGCCGCTGGCGCATTCGGATTGTCGATCGTCAACCCGGATCCCTGCACGGTGTCGGCCCAGTCGATGCGCACGTTGCGCGCGCGCTGCGCCGTCGCCAGGTCCATGTAGATCGCAATGCCGTTGGCTTCGCTGCGAATCGACCCGAGTTCGGCTTCGGCGAGGTGGAACTGCGCCTGGTAGCGCGCGTCGATCGACAGGTGCAATGCCAGGCCGGCTTCCGCGTCCGCCATGGCGTTGCGGATTTCCGCCGCGGCCTTGTCCGTGATCGTGATCGGAGGCGGCGTGCGATCGGGCTTCGGCAAACCGAACAGTTGCTGCAATTCGCCGCTCGTATACATCGACTGGATGATGTCCGAGCCGCCGACCAGTTCGCCGCCGACATACAGCTGCGGAATCGTCGGCCAGTTGCCGTAGGCCTTGATGCCGTCGCGGATTTCCGGATCTTCGAGCACGTCGACCGTGGCGTAGTCCGGCAGCAATTCGTTCAGCACCCCGCTGGCGGCGGCGGAGAAGCCGCAGCGCGGCGCGCCGGGATTGCCCTTCATGAACAGGACGACACGGTTGCTTTGCAGCAGCGTTTCGATGCGCGTACGAACTTCGGGGGCGACAGCCATGGCAGGGACCTTGATCGGAATAACGCGATTGTACCGCCGCAGACATGGAGGCGCGTCATGCGGGTGACAAGTGCGGCCGGCAGCAGCCTGGTTTGCGTCAGAAGGGCTGTCGCTGGCGGCCGGCCTTGCTAGGTCGGTTGCTGCGCTCGCGCTGGCCTAGCGTTCCAGTTATTCCGGGGAAACAAAACGTGGCCGAGCGCGATCCTACGGGGCCGACAGGGCAGCCCGCACCTGCGGCTCGATCGTTTCGACCCAGCGCCGGTACATCGCCGCGGACGGGTGCAGGCCGTCGCCGACCAGCATGTCGACATGATCGCCGCCATCGCGCGATGCCGGAGCCACATCGGCATGGCGCGCCCCGAGCGATGCGGCAATTTCTGCATTCGCCGCATTGTATAAATCGAGCTCGCGGGCGATCTGGCGCGTGTCGCGGCCGCTGTGCTGGCCGAACCGGGTCACGCCCCAGTCCGGAATCGAAACCACGACGACGCGTTGCGGCCGATTGCCGGCGAGCGCGATCGCGCGTTGCAGCAGCGCGCGAAACTGCGTGCGGTAGTTTTCGAGATCGCGGCCCCGATACTGATTGTTGACGCCGATCAGCAAAGTGACGAGATCGTAAGGCGGATGGAACAAATGCTTGTCCATCGCTGCCGACAGTTCGTCGGTGGTCCAGCCGGTGCGGGCGACGGTTTCCGGCGCAGCGATCGCGCTACCGGATTTGCGCAGCGCCGCGGCGAGCTGGTCAGGCCAGCGGTCTTCAGGCTCGACGCCTTCCCCGATCGTGTACGAATCGCCCAGCGCGAGGAAGCGCAAATCGGCCGCATGGGCCGGGCCGACACCGATGCCGAGAGTCATTGCGAGCAGGCAATGGCCAAACGACACTCTCCAGTCCTCGAGCCCGGATCAGGCCACCTGTCGCGCCGGCACTCCGGCCGCCGCGCTGCGCGCGAGCACGCGCTCGATTCGGCCGAAGACATCGCGCAACTGGTCGGCGAGCGGCAGCAGCGTGATGCGGAAATGGGCGCGCGAGCTGTCATTGAATCCGGAACCCGGGACCACAAGCACGTTTTCGTGCTCGAGCAGATCCAGCGCGAACGCATCGTCGTCGAACGCCGGGAGCGCCGCGCGCCTGATCGACGGAAACGCGTACAGCGCGCCTTGCGGTGCGACGACATCGAGGTACTTGCTCTGCGCACAGGCTTCGATGACCGCGCGGCGTGTCTCGTGCAGGCGGCCGCCCGGCGCGGTCAGCGGCGAGATCGTATCCGCGCCCTGGATCGACGGCGCAATTGCCCACTGGCCGGGGACGTTCGCGCACAAGCGCAGCGAAGCGAGCAGATCGAGTCCATGCTCGATCTCACTCAATGCCGACGGTGCGCCGGTGAGCGACAACCAGCCGACGCGATAGCCGCAGGCGCGCTGCACCTTGGACAACCCATCGAATGTCAGGCACGGAACGTCGCCGGCGAGTCGCGCCAGCGGCACGAACGGCGCGCCGTCGTACAGGATCTCGTCGTAGATTTCGTCGCTGAGCAGAACCAGGCGATGGCGCTCGGCCACGTGCACGATGGCCTCGAGCAGTTCGCGCGGGTAGACCGCGCCGGTCGGATTGTTCGGATTGATCAGCGCAATGGCGCGCGTCCGCGGTGTGATCAGTGCTTCGATTTCGCTCGCGTCGGGCAGGTGCTGGCGTTCGGCCGGACACGGGTAGTAAACCGGCTTGCCACCGTTCAGCGTGGCGGCCGCGCTCCACAGCGGATAGTCCGGACTCGGCAACAACACCTCGTCGCCCGGATCGAGCAGCGCGCGAAGGGCCAGGTCGATCAGCTCGCTGACGCCGTTGCCTATGAAGACGCGATCCGGATGCGCGGCGCTCACGCCGTGGCCGTGCAATTGTTCGACGATCGCAAGGCGGGCCGAGAGAATGCCTTTCTGATGGCAGTAGGCCTCGCTGCGGGCGAGGTTGGCCAGGATCGCCTCGCGCACATGCCCGGAAACGCTGAAGCCGAACAGGCCAGGATTGCCGATGTTCAGTTTGACGATCTCCCGCCCCTGCGCCTCGAGCTCGGCGGCACGCCGGGCGAGGTCGCCGCGGATTTCGTAGCGGACTTCGGCAATCCGCGCGCTGGCGCGCACGGGTGGAATGGGGCGATTGCTCGGCATCGGGTCAGGCCGTGTAGCGATGTTGTAATGCAGCATGCTAGCGGAATAGCGCGCAAATACAAGGGCCGAGGGCTGAGGGCCGAGGCCGAAAAGCGGCGCGAAAGTGACGTACTTGTGGCTTGTCAGCCCTCAGCCCTCAGCCCTCAGCCCTTCTTCCCGTAAAATGGACCCATGCAGTTGACCGAAGAGATGCGTTTGCTGAGCACGATCGGCTGGCGCGGGAGTGCGCCGCCGATGCCGGAAGGCACGGCCGGACTGCGCCTGCTGCGCGTCGTCGCCCAGCATCGCAACGGCTACCGCGTGCACGACGGCGCAGCGGAGTTCCCGGCCCAGCCGGCGCCGCGTTTCCTGCGCCGCGGCGGCGATCCTTCGGAACGGCCCGCGGTCGGCGATTTCGTGCTGGCCGAGCCGACCTCGCCGCTGCTGATCCGCGACGTGCTGCCGCGCCGCAGCGAACTGAGCCGCGCGGCAGCGGGCGAACGCTACCAGCGCCAGGTCATCGCGACGAACATCGACTGGGTCATCGTGCTGATGGGCCTGGACGGCGATTTCAACCCGCGCCGCATCGAACGCTACCTCGCGCTGATCCAGGGCAGCGGCGCGCAGCCGGTGATCGTGCTGACCAAACGCGACAAAGTGGACGATGCGACATTTGCCGAGGCCGCGGCCAGCGTGCGCGAGCTGCTGCCGGCGCAAGTCGAACTGCATGGCATCAACGCCAAGGACAGCGCCAGCGTCGCGCCACTGCTCGGACACCTGCGGCACGGCGACACCGCCGTGCTGGTCGGCTCTTCCGGCGCCGGCAAGTCGACGCTGACGAACACGCTGCTCGGCGTGCAGCGCCAGGCGACCAATACGGTGCGCGACAACGACTCGCGCGGACGCCACACGACGACGCACCGCGCGCTGATCGCGCTGCCGAGCGGCGGCTGCCTGATCGACACACCGGGCATGCGCGAACTCAAGCTCACGGGCGACGAGGAACTTGGCCAGGCCGGCTTCGCCGACATCGAAACACTCGCGCTGCAATGCCGCTTTGGCGATTGCGCGCACGGCAACGAGCCCGGTTGCGCGGTACGCGCCGCGCTCGACAGTGGCGAGCTCGACGCGGCGCGCTGGGCGAATTTCCTTAAAATGCGCGACGAATTGTCCGCGACCTCCGCTACGCTCGAAGCGCAACTCAAGCGCAAGGGACAGGCGCGCGTCGCGAACAAGGCGTTGAACAAGCGCCTGATCGAGAAATACCGTGTGCGTTGAACCGTGGCCGGAGGCATCCGGTCGCCATCGTTTTGCGCGTCGCTGCACAGGCTCTGGAGTCCATTCGCGTTCATGAATTCATCAATTACCCCGCGCATGCAGGCAGCGCTGGCCGGCCTGTCGCCGGTTGCGGCCAAGTCCGTCGTCGCGGCCGAGGCGGCATTGCGCACGCGCCGGCTCGACGAAGCCCAGAAGCAGCTGACGGTGGCTGCCGCGCTGGCGCCGTCGCATCCGGAAGTGCTGCATCTGCAGGCCAATCTCGATGCGCTGCAGGGACGCTACGCCGAAGCAGTCATGGCGCTGCAGCAGGCGATGGTGCAACGGCCGAACGATCCGCTGATCTTCAATTCCCTCGGTCAGGTGTTGCGCCGCATCGGCCGGCTCGAGGACGCGACCCAGGCGTTCCGGCATGCGCTGAAGATCGACTCGAGACTGCCGGGGACATGGTTCAATCTCGCGCTCGTTCATGCCGCGCTGTCGGAATTCGATCAAGGCATCGCCGCCTTGCGCACCGTCCTGCAGCTGGCGCCGGACCATCACAATGCGCGCACCTTGCTCGCCGACATGCTCAAGGAAGAAGGCAGCGCCGAGGATGCGCAGGCGCTGTATCGCGAAGTCCTGGCGCAACAGCCGCTGTCGGGCATGGCGTGGCTCGGACTGTCCAACGTCAAGGCGCTGCCGTTGCAGCCCGACGATGCGCGCAAGATCGAGGCAGCCCTGGCCGACTCCCGGACGCGCGAGCACGATCGCATCGCGATGCGTTTTGCGCTGGCCAAGGCGTATGAAGACCAGCGGCGTTTCGACGAAGCGTTCGCCTCGCTGCGCAAGGCCAATGCCGACTTGCGCCAGCGCAAGGCGCCATACAGCCGCCAGGCGATGTCCGTCCAGGTCGACACGGCGATGGCCGCATTCGCGGCGACGCCGGCCGCCGATGCGGATTTCGGCAAGGAGGCCCTGTTCGTCGTCAGCATGCCGCGTTCCGGTTCGACGCTGACCGAGCAGATCCTCGCCTCGCATCCGCAAGTCGAAGGGGCGAGCGAGTTGAACGACCTCGGACAAGTTCTGGCCGAAGAGACCCAGCGCCGCGAAAAATTGTTCAGCGAGTGGGCGCCTGTCGCGACGCCCGACGACTGGCGCCGCCTTGGCTCTCGTTATCTGGAACGCACCGCGCGCTGGCGCAAGACGCGGCCGCGATTCACGAACAAGATGCCCGGCAATTGGCAGCACGTCGGCGCAATCCTCGCGATGCTGCCCGGCGCTCGCGTCATCGCCTGCCAGCGCGACCCGCTGGAAACCTGCTTCGCCTGCTATCGACAGATGCTCGACGGCAACGAGTACACGCACGATTTCGATGATCTCGCCACTTACTGGCACGACTTCGATCGCTCCGTGCGCCACTGGCATGCGATCGATCCGCAGCGCGTTCGCCTGCAGGTGTACGAGGAACTCGTCGCCGACCCCGAGCAGCAGACGCGGGAGCTGCTCGATTTCTGCGACCTGCCGTTCGATCCGGCCTGCCTGCGTTTCTACGAGACCGAACGGCGCACGCGAACGCCGAGCGCCTCGCAGGTACGCCAGCCGATTCGCCGCGATACCGCACGAACGGCCAAGTACGGCGCCACGCTCGACCCGCTGCGTGCGGCACTGCTGCGCGTCGGTGCCCGCTTCGACGCGGCGCCGGCGCCTGCATTGCCCGGCCACGCCGAAGGCGGCTGATTGCAACGTTTCGAGCGCGAGTTCCCTTTGCCTGAAGCCGCGGCCCAGCGTCTTCGGGCGGCCGAGCAGGCGCTGCAAGGCCGCGACTACGCGCGCGCCGCCGCCCTCGCGCGCGAAGCGGCGAGCGCGGCGCCGGAACACCCGGAAGTCCAGCGCTGCCTGGCCAGGGTGCTGACCGCACAGGGTCCATCGACCGAGGCGGTCGCATTGATGCGGCGTGCCGCTGCCGTACGGCCGGATGACGCGGTGTTCGCCAACACGCTCGCGGTAATCCTCGATGTGAATGCGCAGCACGAAGACGCATTGGCGGCTTTCGCTCGCGCCGGCGACCTGGCCCCGGGCAACGCCGATTATGCCTACAACCTCGGCCGCGCCCTCAGTCGCCACGGCCAGCTCGACGCAAGCCGGGCGGCGCTCGAGCGCGCGCTCGCGCTCAAACCGGAACACTGGGCGGCGGCGGCCGCGCTGGTCGAGGTGTTGCGCCAGAGTGGCCAGTCGGCCGAAGCGATCGCGCAATGTCGCCGATTGCTCGAACGAAACCCGGCCGACGTTCGAATCTGGTCGTCGCTGGCCGGCATGCGTCAGGTGTGTTTCGACGCGGCTGATGTCGCCGCGCTGGAACGCGCGGCCGCGCAACCCGGCCTCGACCTGGAGGGCAGCGTCCGCGCCGGCTTTGCGTTGGCCAAGGCGTACGCGGACGTCGAGCGCTTCGAGCCGGCGTTCGCTGCGTATCTACGCGCCAATGCAATCGTCCGGCATGTACGGCCCTGGGATGCCGCCGCACATTCAGTCGAGGTCGACGCGATCCTCGCTGCGTTCGCATCGGGCGCGAGCGGCGGCGATCCCAACTTCGGCCAC
>CAVYAZ010000006.1:0-7162 GCA_963766595.1 uncultured Gammaproteobacteria bacterium | reverse complement strand
CTCAGCCCTCAGCCCTAGTCTCTTAATCCGTATACTCGAACACCTTGACGACCTTTTCGACGCCGCTATGTTGCGCGCGACATCGGCGGTGGCCTCGGCCTCCTCATGACTGACCATGCCCATCAGAAAGACCACACCGTGCAGGTCGTGACGTTGACCCGCGTCGGATCGAAGCCCGGCTCGCTGGTGATGTCGAGAAGGCCGGTCTTGACTCGTGCCGTCAGTGTGTTGTCCTCACGCCGGCGCCAGAAACCGGGCGGTTCGTCCGTCACCTCGATTTCATTGACCAGGCGCTTGATACCTTCGAAGTCGGCCACGGTTTTCTGTGCGAGCTGTTTCAGTTCGGCGCTGCGCACCTCGCCGACCAGCAGCATCACGCCGTTGTAGACGACGACCTTGACGTCGTTGTCGTCGCGGACGAGCTCCTTGTGTCGATTGAGCGCGTCAATCGCGGTGAGCTCAATGTTGGTATCGCTGGCGACCACGCTCGCTGGTCGCCGATCGTGCGCGGTATCGGCAGCGACCAGGGCGCCGCCGACGACGACCGCTGCGCAACCGTGCAGCAGGATTGCCGCAGTTGCGAGGAGTACGCGTGTATACGAAGTGGGTCCACGGTTAAGCATGATGAATGACTAGGGCTGAGGGCTGAGGGCTGAGGGCTGCAGAGCGTACGGTGTGTCGCCTCTTTCGTACAGTCGTGGTATTGCGGCAAGAGCAAGAGCGTCACGCTTTTCAGCCCTCGGCCCTCAGCCCTCAGCCCTCCCTCTCAAAACGCATCGAACGCCGAGCGCGTCCATTCGAATTCCGGTTGGGCCAGCGTGCCGGCGCAGCCAACCACGTCGAAGCGGCATGGCAGGTGCGAAAACCGCGGGTGCGCCTGCAAGTAGACACTCGCCGCGCGCGTCAGTTTCGCTCGCTTGGCGCTACCGACCGACAGCGTGCCGTCGCCATGCGCCGCATCGCCGCGATAGCGGACTTCGGCGAATACCAGTTGATCGCGATCGCGCAGGATCAAGTCGATCTCGCCGACGCGGCAGCTGAAATTGCGTTCGACCAGTTTCAGGCCGTGGTGCTGCAGGTGTGCCAGCGCCGCATCTTCCCAGTGCGTGCCGGTCGTGCGCGCAATCGCCTTGCGCAAGCTCACGGCCGGCGACACGCTGCTCTACGGCGCACCTGGCGTCACCAGCAAGCCGCCATTGATCGGCCGGGCAACGCCATTGTCGAAGCGCGCCCAGACCAGCAGGCGCTGGATGCGGTCGAGTTCGTCTTCGGACAACTGGCCGGTTGCGCCCGGCAGGTAGGCGTCATGATGCTGCGCAAGCCAGTCGAGGTATGGAACCAGCGAGTAGGCGTCGAGACCCAGTGCGAACAGGCGCGCCCCGGCGCCGCGCACTGAATCGAGCACGCGCACGATCTCGCTGTAGCGCGGCACGCCGGGCACGATGTCGAACAGCCACGGCGCATCGCAGAACTCGACACCGTCGAGATCGCGGTCCTGACCTGGATCGGCGTTGCCGGAATAGACATGCGACGTCGCTACTACCGGCACGCCGCTGAAGCCGGCAATCTTGAGCTGCGGCAGCAGCAAGCGCGCCTGCTGCGGGCGCATGCTGATGAATACGCCGACCGTCGGCGCCTCGACCGGCGCGGTGCTCGCCGCGGCACCCGGCAGCGGCGGCGCGTTCGTCGTCGTGTGCACGGCGGTCATTGCCTGGCGGATCGTCGCCGCGAAGTTGATCTCGCCGTCGCGGACACGGACATCGCCGACGATTTCGCCGTTGTGGTTCTCGAGTTGCGCACGAAATGCCAGCGCCGCGCGTTCGGCCCAGTCGTCGGTCGCCGTGATGATCACGGCTGTCTTGATGCCGCGTTCGAGCAGGTGCTCGGCGGCTTGCGCAGCCTCGGTGTCGGGCGTCAGCCCGAACGCGGCGCTTCCCGGCGGCGGCACTTCGCCATGTTCCGGCTGGTTCAGCGTGAGGATCGGAACGGGCAGGCGGCCCTGGGCGAACACCGCCGACACCGCGTCACGGCGCAACGGTCCGACGACGCGCTCGGCACCGTCGGCTACCGCTTTCAGGTAGGCATCGACCGCTTGCTGCGGCGTGTCGCCGGAATCGTACGTGCGCACTTCGGGGCGCTGCGGATTCTCGTCGCCGAAATAGGCAGCGAGGAAACCGTCGCGAATTGGCTGCGCCACCGCCTTGAGCGGTCCGGCCGTCGGCAGCAGCACGGCGATGCGGTGCGCGCCGCGATAACCCTCACGCGCGACCGAATTGTTCTGGCCGGGTACCAACGTGCCCACCGCCTGGTTCGGCCGCAGCACGACCTGCGGCAGCGCCTGGCCGCTGCCGCGCAGCGCCTGATTGAGCCATGGCCGCAGCGGGTCGTTCGGCGGCAGCGCCGCCGCCTGCTGCTTGAGCGCATCGGGCCCGAGTTTCTGCAAGGTGGCGACGATCTGGTTCTCGTTCTGGCTGCGATCGGCGCCGCCGAGCAGGCGGTTCAGTGTGGCGCGCGTGCGCGCACTGCCGAGCGCATCGCCGGTGGCGGCCTGCGCGCGTGCACGCATTTCGAGCGTGCGCAGGCGCAGCGGCTGCGGCAGATTCTCGTCCGGGTAGTTCAGCCGCTCCAGTGCGTGCGCCGGATCCTTGCGCGCGAGCGCGATCTCGGCGTCGAGCAGTGCATAACGCGTGGTTTCCTCGGGATTGAGACGGCGTGTTTTCAATCCGGCCAAGGCCTGCGCGGCACCGTCAAGATTGCCTTCCTCGCGGTATGCCTCGGCCGCGCGCAGCCGGTAATAGTCGCGATCGCCCGAATGTCCGTTCGACAAATCGAGAAATGCCAGCGCCGCATGCTCGAAATCGCCCTGCTGGTAAAGCTGTTCGGCGTTGTTGACTTGCGGTGGGGGGATCTCCTCGCGTGGCTCCATTTCGACGCAGCCGGCCAACAGCGCGCATGCGGCCAGCGCGCACTGGGGCAGCAGACGACGACGGCGAAGCACGTTCATGGACACATCTCGAACCGGACTTGAGCGAATGATAGCGGATTGGTACACCGGCATCGCGCTGGCCGCATGCGACAATGGTCACGGGACCGACGCTGCACAATGGTCGTGCCCTGATCGTGCGGATTTCGTGGAGACGGCATGACGCAGCAGGCGGGCAGGCTCTGGGTGGTGGCGACGCCGATCGGCAATCTCGACGATCTGTCGCCGCGCGCGCGCAGGACCCTGGCCGAAGCCGAGCTGATCGCCGCCGAGGACACGAGGCACAGTGCCGCGCTGCTCCAGCATGCCGGCATCGCTACGCGCTGCATCGCCCTGCACGAGCACAACGAGCGCGAGATCAGCGTCGAGTTGGTCGAGCGGCTGCGCGCTGGCGCGCAGATCGCCCTGATCAGCGACGCCGGCACGCCGCTGATCAGCGATCCGGGTTTTCGTCTCGTGCGCGCGGCGCGCGAGGCCGGCATCACGGTCAGCCCGGTGCCCGGCGCTTGCGCGGCAATCGCGGCACTGTCTGCCGCAGGTCTGCCGTCGGACCGCTTTGTCTTCGAAGGCTTTCTGCCGCCCAAATCGGCGGCGCGGCGCACGCATCTGCGGCCGTTGCGCAACGAGACGCGCACATTGATCTTCTACGAATCGAGTCATCGCATCGTCGAAGCATTGGACGATATCGTCGCGGAATTTGGCGGTGAGCGTCGCGCCGTGGTGGCGCGCGAATTGACCAAGCTGTTCGAAACCGTGCTCGACGGTACGCTGGCCGACCTGGCTGCGCGTGTTCTCGCCGATCCGAATCAGCAGCGCGGCGAATTCGTCGTGCTGGTTGCCGGTGCTGTGGAGGACGCGGCTGCGGCGCGGCTCGGTGAAGGCCGCCGCGTATTCGAATTGCTGCGCAAGGAACTACCGCCCGGACGCGCTGCGAAACTGGCCGCGGAAATCAGCGGCGCATCACGCAAGCAGTTGTATACCGTCGACGACTAGAGAGCGTCGCGCTGCCTCGATCACGCGGGACAGGCCATGTTTTCCGCGCGCGGAGTACGGACGCCAAGACAGGAATTGCGGAGCCTGGGCAAAGCGTAGTCCCTTCACGGCAACATACACTGACTTGAACGCGCACCTCGCGCCCTGGAGCGAAGATTCATGCACGACCTGTTGCAAGACGTCGCGGCGCGTGCGAGCGCCTATCTGCGCGATCTCGACGCGCGCAAAGTCGCGCCGGATCCCACTGCAGTCGATGCGCTCGCAAACCTCGACGGCGCGTTGCCGGATGCACCATCCGATCCGCGCGAAGTCATTGAACTGCTCGATCGCTATGCTTCGCCGGCAACGATGGCGATGGCCGGCCCGCGCTTCTTCGGTTTCGTCATCGGCGGTTCGCTGCCGGTCGCGCTCGCCGCCGACTGGCTCAGCGCGGCCTGGGACCAGAACACCGGCTACTACAACATCACGCCGGCAACGGCGCGGCTCGAACAGACGGCGTTGCGCTGGCTGCTCGAACTGCTCGATCTGCCGCGCGGTGCGGGCGGGGCTTTCGTCACCGGCGCGAACGTCGCGAACTTCGTCGCGCTCGCTGCCGGACGCCACGCCGTGCTCGAGCGCACCGGCTGGAAAGTCGAAGCCGACGGCCTGTTCGGCGCGCCGCCGATCACCGTCGTCGTCGGCGACGAAGCGCATCCGACTCTGATCAAGGCGCTCGGGATGCTCGGCCTCGGCCGCAACCGTGTCGTTCGCGTTCCGGCCGACGCGCAGGGGCGCATGCGTGTCGAAGCTCTGCCGAAGATTTCCGGACCGACGATAATTTGTACACAAGTTGGCAATGTGAACACCGGCGCCTGCGACGACGTCGCCGCCGTGCGCGAGCGCGCCGGCGCGGACGCCTGGATCCACGTCGACGGTGCCTTTGGCGTCTGGGCGCGCGTGGCGCCGACGCGCAAGGGACTCGTCGCCGGCGTCGACCGCGCCGACTCCTGGGCTACCGACGCGCACAAGTGGCTCAACGTGCCATACGACAGCGGCCTCGCCTTCGCCCGCGATCCGATGGCGCTGAGCGCGGCCATGGCGATCACGGCCGAATACCTGCCGACGGACAGCCAGTGGCGCAATCCGTCGGACTTCACGCCGGAACTGTCGCGTCGCGCGCGTGGCGTGCCGATCTGGGCGGCGCTGCGCAGTCTCGGCCGCAGCGGCGTAGCCGATTTGATCGAACGCACCTGCCGCCATGCGCGGCGCTTCGCCGAGGCACTGACGGCGGGTGGCTTCGAGATCCTCAACGACGTGGTATTGAATCAGGTGCTCGTCGCGTTCGGCGACGCCGGGCGAACGCAGCGTGTGATCGCTGCGCTGCAGGCCGACGGCACGTGCTGGTGCGGCGGTACGGTCTGGCAGGGCCGTACGGCGATGCGCATCAGCGTGTCGTCCTGGGCGACGACCGATGCCGACGTCGAGAAGAGCATCGCGGCGATGCTGCGCGTGGCGAACGCGAACGCATAGCAGCCGCACGCGACTCGCCGCGCGCGTTTCGAGCGGATCATCCGCGTTCGCGCTAAAATGGAGTCGGAGTCGGCCAGACAGTCGCCGCCCCACCTCTTCATGCTGCTGATCCATCGAACAGCCGATGCTTCGGCGGCATGAAGAGGTGGGGGAGGAAAGTCCGGGCTCCACAGGGCAGAGTGCCAGGTAACTCCTGGGCGGCGTGAGCCGACGGATCAGTGCAACAGAGAACAAACCGCCGATGGCCCGCAAGGGATCAGGTAAGGGTGAAACGGTGCGGTAAGAGCGCACCGCGCGCGGGGACAACGCCGCGTGGCATGGCAAACCCCACTCGGAGCAAGACCAAATAGGGGAGCATTGGCGCGGCCCGCGTTGCTCCCGGGTAGGTTGCTCGAGCCGTGCGGCGACGCACGGCCTAGAGGAATGACTGTCCAACGACAGAACCCGGCTTACCGGCCGACTCTTTTTTTCTGCATTGCTATTTCATTGAGCCCGGCAGCCGCGCTTCGTCCAGGCGGCGCGAATGCTCCCGATCCCCCCGCCCCACCTGCTCACGCTCGCTCGACATCGCTCCGTTGTACCGTCTTCCAGCGTGAGCAGGTGGGGCGACCCCCTTGACTCAAGGGGGTAAGACAAACGCGAGGAGCGCCGCATTCCATCTGGCCGGAATCTTACTTGTACCAGTGAAGAACGTTGACTTGCGATCGCGCCCGGAGTGGCTGGCTATAAATTCGTTCGCGCTGAGCGTAGCGCCGAAGACGCGAAATCGAAGGGCCACACCAGCGGCGTTTTGACTTCGCCAGCCGCGCTGGCAGTGTCAACGTTATTCAGAGTTGCGCTCAGACTACTACCATCGTAAAGCGCCGCTTGACTCGAAGTGGCAGAAGAAAGAGCCTGATGCATCAGGGCCGGAAATGCGGAGGGCACATGAAGCGCATCCATTCGATTCTCGTCGTGCTGGCGCTGCTTTCGCTCGCTGCATGCGGTGGCGCCGAGCAGAGCGCCGCACAATCGGCGCCGGCGTCACCGGCCAAAGAGGCATCGGCAACGCCAGACGCTGCACCGCCAATGGCTGCCGCGTCTGCGCCAGCGACACCAGGCGCGCCGCAGACCAGCGCCGGCGATCTGGCCGGCACGTCCTGGCGTCTGGTGAAGATCCAGGGCACGGATGGCAAGGCGGCAGTGCCCGATGACGGCGCAAAGTATACATTGTCGTTCGCTGCGGATG
Organism: uncultured Gammaproteobacteria bacterium; assembly: GCA_963766595.1. Taxonomy (GTDB): domain Bacteria; phylum Pseudomonadota; class Gammaproteobacteria; order Xanthomonadales; family Rhodanobacteraceae; genus Rudaea. The sequence continues at coordinate 449 of CAVYAZ010000006.1, read as the reverse complement.
GCGCCGTTGCCGCGCTTATCGACTGCAATCGCGGGCGCGGCTCGTGGAAATCCGAAGCGCCAGGACAATTGAGTTTCGGCCCGCTGATGTTGACCCGCGCCATGTGTCCGCCGGAGTCGCTGCACGACCGTATCGTCGCGGATTGGCAATCCGTGCGCAGCTATGTACTCAAGGACGGCCATCTCTATCTTTCGCTGATGGAGAATTCCGGCGTGTACGAATTCGAACCGATGGGCCCCGCAAACTAGTCCCTGCTGTACGCCGCGGTATGTGCTGCTCACGCTGCAAGCGCTTGCTGCTGCGAAGCTTCGGTGCGCGCAACGCACTTTTGCTACTTATATACAAATAAAAATAATATAAATGTATCAAATTGCTGGCCGCTGCGCGGCCGACCTCGCGTGCTGCGCCGCAGCAAAGTCTTGGTTCGAGCGGAAGATCGCGTCAAAGAC
>CAVYAZ010000005.1:0-32009 GCA_963766595.1 uncultured Gammaproteobacteria bacterium | reverse complement strand
CCAATTGATGCCGGGATCCGATCCCGATCTCGTGCGGCCGCTCGCGCAGCGACTGAACAAGCGCTATGCCGGTATCCACCTCAAGGTGAAAGTCGCGAAGGTCGAAGCGACCAAGGAAGGCCTCAAGGCAACCTTCGAGGGCGAGAAGGCCCCGGAACCGCAAGTCTACGATCGCGTGCTGGTCGCCGTCGGCCGCTCGCCGAACGGCAAGAAGATCGACGCCGACAAGGCCGGCGTGCAGGTCACCGATCGCGGTTTCATCCCGGTCGACAAACAGATGCGCACGAACGTGCCGCACATCTTTGCGATCGGCGACATCGTCGGCAACCCGATGCTCGCGCACAAGGCCACGCACGAAGGCAAGGTCGCGGCGGAAGTCTGCGCCGGCCTCAAGAGCGAGTTCGTCGCGCGCGTGATCCCGAGCGTGGCCTACACCGATCCGGAAGTCGCCTGGGTCGGCGTGACCGAAGCGGACGCGAAGAAGGATGGCATCAGGTACGGCGTCGGCAAGTTCCCGTACGCCGCGTCGGGCCGCGCGATCGGCATCGGCCGCACCGAGGGCTTCACCAAGCTGATCTTCGACGAGGCCACGCATCGCGTGATCGGCGCCGGCATCGTCGGACCGAACGCCGGCGACCTGATCTCCGAAGTTGCCCTGGCGATCGAGATGGGCTGCGAAGCCGCCGACATCGGCCTGACCGTGCATCCGCACCCGACCCTCTCGGAGTCGGTCGGCATGGCGGCGGAAGTATACGAAGGTACAATTACTGATTTGTACATTCCCAAAAAGAAGTGATAGACAGCGGGGCTCCGGCCGGGTTACCGGGCTCCGCTGTTTCAGCGCCACGCCGCCGTCGTGCGCTAACAAGAATTTTCCATGTCTTTGACCTGGTGGGCACCTGCCGTGCCAACCGGCTGACGGCTGCGCGCTTTGTTCACGCAGCATTGCGACGACGTATGGAAGATGGGCAGATGGCGCCAACTCCGCGCCGCAAATCCGCAAACTTCTATCGCAAGGAGGTCGCCATGAAACTGTATTTTTCGCCCGATGCCTGCTCGCTGTCGCCGCATATCGTGCTGCGCGAACTGGGTCTGAAATTCACGCTGGAACAAGTCGACACCAAGACGAAGAAGACCGCCTCCGGCGCCGACTTTCTCCGCATCAATCCGAAGGGCTATGTGCCGGTGCTCGAGCTCGACGACGGCCAGCGTCTGACCGAAGGCCCGGCCATCGTGCAGTACCTGGCCGAGCGCAAGCCGGACGCGAAGATGGCGCCGGCGAACGGCACGTTCGAGCGCGCGCGCCTGCAGGAATGGCTGAACTTCATCACCAGCGAACTCCACAAGAGCTTCTCAGTGCTGTTCAACGCGTCGATGCCGGACGCGGCCAAGGCGATCTACAAGGAAAAGATCGCCGAGCGCTTTGCGCTGATTGAGGCAACGCTGGCGAAGCAGGACTACCTGCTCGGACCGAACCCCAGTGTCGCCGACGTGTACCTGTTCGTCGTGACGCGCTGGTCGAAGCACTTCGACATCGACCTCGGACGCTGGCCGGCGCTGGCGGCGTTCATGGATCGCATGGCCGAACGCGCGTCGGTGAAGGCTGCGTTGAATGCCGAATCGCAGGCGAGAAAGGCCGCCTAGCCGCGCGCGCCATGTCCCTGCGCAACTCGTCGGGACATCTTCAGGATTCCGAAGAGCTGCTCGTGCGCAACGCTACTTGCGTTTCTTGCCCTTGTTGTCCCCAGGCGGCGGTTCTTCCGCCGCAATCTGTTCGGCGACGTCGTAATGGCGCACGAGCGGTTCCATTTGCAGAAGGAAGTGCTCATCCTCGGGGTAGTACACCGAGCGGTCCGGGTTTTCGCCGGCGAAGGCGCGCACGGCGTCCATCGATTCCCACAGCGAGATCAGCATGACCTCGCAATGCTCGCCCTGGTTGCGGCGCAGGATCGTGACGCCGCGATTGCCCGGCGTCTTTGCATAGTCGCGCAAGCCGGTTTCATGGAGGTAGGCGAGGTAGTCGTCCGCCTTTTCCTTGAGCGTGATACCGCGCCAGATGCGAGCGATCATGGATGAGGTTCCGCGATGCCAGACGCGATCAGCATACATGAGAACCGCGCGGTCGGCCGCCGGGCTGCGCTTCGTGCTTTGCGGTCGCAACCGGCTTGATTGCAGGCGGGTGACACGACCGGCGCCGGATAGGTTATCTTTGTGCCCCACGCTGGGGGAGCGTGTCGGTCACCACGCACGCATCGACGAGGAATTTGCCGATGGACTGGACGTTGCTTTTGCTGCTCCTGGTCGCGCTGGCCGCCATCGTGCAGCTGTGGATGGCGTTGAACAACCAGCGGCGGCAGACGCTGTCCGCGAACTTCGCCGTCGAAGAGGCGCAGCACGAACTCGACCGGCTCCAGGCTGCCCAGGCGCAGACGATCCAGGTTACCAAGCTGGCCGCGCTCGGCCAGATGGTCGCCGGCGTAGCGCGCGAGATCAACGCGCCGCTCGGGCTCGCGCAGGGCAACATCGAAGTCGTCGGCGAGATGCTGGCGGAATACCGCCTGCTCGTGCGGCAATACGACGCGGCCGTCCAGCATTGCCTGCAGCCGGTCGATCTGCTGTTTGGCGCGGACAAGGCCAGCCTGGACAAGCTCGTGAAGTTCGTCGAGGAAGCTCGCCGAAAGCTGTTCGAGGCGCGCGCGAATCTCGAGAACAGCGCGATGGCGAACAAGACCGAAGTCCTTCTCGACGATTCGCGCAGCGCCCTGGCGCAGTTGTCCAGCCGCGCGCTGAGCATCAAGGAGTTCGCCCGCACCGACATCGATGCGCCGACGTTCATCGACGTCGGCGAGTGTGTCGACAACGCTCTGGCGCTGGCGCAGTCGCGCCTGCCGGAGCGGATCAAGCTGGTCCGGCAGATCGGCGCCTTGCCGAAAGTGCGCAGCGTGCCGGGCGACCTGGACCAGGCGTTCCTCGCCCTGATCAACAACGCCGCCGCCGCGATGGAGGGAGAGGGCACGCTGACGGTCAGCGGCAAGCAGGCAGGCGAGCGCGTCGAAGTCGTGTTCGAGGACACCGGCACGGGTATCGGCGATGACATTCTGCCGAAGATTTTCGAGCCGTTCTTCACGACCCGGCCGCGCGGCGAAGGCGCCGGGCTCGGGCTGACGATCGCGCATCGGATCGTGTCCGGACTCGGCGGTTCGATCCAGGTAAAGACGACGCCCAAGCATGGCTCGACGTTCAGCGTGAGCCTGCCATGCGGCAGCGCCGATGGCGGCGATGTCCGCTGACGAGGCCAAGGCGGCCGGGCCGGCCGCAACGCCGGTGTCGCGCATCCTGCTGGTCGCGGCAGAAGGAAGCATCCAGCACGCACTGGTTGCGTTGCTGCGCGAGCACCAGGTTATCGTTTGCGCCGATCCGGATGCGGCGGCGGCGCTCGCTTCAAAGCACGATGTCGATACCGTGATCTGCAGCCAGCGGGTGCCGCCACTGACTGGCATCGACGTTTTGCGCGCGGTCAAGCGCGCGCACGCGCGCGCCGTGCGCGTATTGCTGAGCGATCGTCCGGAAGGGCGCCTGCTGCTCGATGCGATCAACGAAGTCGAAGTGTTTCGCTGCGTCGATCTGCCCTGGAACAACGCGGCGATGAGGGAGCTGGCGAACGCCGCGGCGCGCGGCGCGCGTGCCACGCCGGTGCTCGGCAGCGAGCCGCCCACGTCCGACGAGGCCGGCGACCTCAAGCGCCATGTCGCCCTGGTCGTGATCGACAGCGACGCCGACGCGCAGCAGCGTCTGCGCGACGTGCTGCAGCCGCATTACAAGCTCCACTTCGCCAACGAGTTCGAACGCGCGCTGGTATTCATGGAGCAGCACGAGACCGGCGCGCTGATCTGCGCGACGCGCGTGGGGCGAAATGACCTGATCACGCCGCTCAAGGCGCTCAAGCAGTCGCATCCGCAGATTACGACGATTGCAATCGATGCGCATCTCGACGTCGACCTGGCGATCGAACTGCTCAACGAAGCGCAGGTTTTCCGCCTGTTGCGCCGGCCGCTGCATCCGACGATCTGCCGGCAGTATGCAGATGCGGCGATGGCCCGCTACTGGCGCATCAAGCAGAACCCGCAGGCGGCCTGGCGCTTTGCCGCGGCACCGGCGCTCGGCCCGCGCGCTCCCCGGCAATTGCCTGCCGGATTGCTCAACCGCATTCGCGGACTGCCGGGGCGGCTGCTCGAGGCCGAACCGGTTGTCTGATCGCGCGCGCGTGCGCGCCTGATCCAGCCGCCGCGGAAGTCAGCATTGTCCACATTTATCATTTTTGGCATGACCGGCGCGACTGGCCGGTTGCTGCTGCCGGCCCTGCTCGAGCGCGGCGTGCATGTTCATGCCGTCAGCCGGCGGCCACCCGCGCCAAACGACCGGCAGCAGCCGGCATGGATCCGCGGCGATCTGTTCGGCACGGTCGACGCGCTGCCGTCAGCTGCCGATGTCATCGTGAGTCTTGGACCGCTCGACGCGTTCTCGGCCTGGTTTGACGGCACTTCAATCGCCGGCGTAAAGCGCGTGATTGCGCTGAGTTCGATGAGCACGGAAACCAAAAGCGCGTCGCCGGACGCCACCGAGCGCGCACTGGCCGCGACCTTGCACGCGTCCGAGCAGCGCCTGCTGCGCACCGCCGCGCAACGTGGCATCGGTTGCACGGTGTTGCGCCCGACGCTGATCTACGGCGGCGGTCCTGATCGAAGCCTCACGCCGGTCGCGCGTTTTGCGTTGCGCTGGCGCGTCCTGCCGATTCCGCTCGGCGCCAGCGGGTTGCGTCAACCAGTGCACGCCGCTGATCTTGCCGGTGCAGTCGACGCCGTCATCGACTGCGCCTCGGCGCACGGCAAGATCTATGCGCTCGGTGGCGGCGAGCGCCTGCGCTTCGACCGCATGCTGTTGCGGTTGCGGGCCGCGATGCCGAGGTTCGTGCTGCCGCTGCCGCTTCCGCAGGTCATGATTCGCGCCGCATTGCGCCTGCGGTCGGGTCGCGGCGCAAGCAAGATCACTGCGGCCGCGGTCGACCGCATGCGCGCGGACCTGGTCGCCGACAACGGCGAAGCCGCGCGCGATTTCGGCTTTGCGCCGCGCGCGTTTCTTGCCTGCGACGTGATCGACGCCGCGCGTCGCTGAACGCGAATCGCAATCACCTCGGAGCGCATGCGCCTGTTGCGGCGCAGCACTGAAAGTGCGCCATTTTCGTTGCAAACAACTGTTTGAACTCCCTATGATGCAGGTCACACTTCGCCGTCCGCTTTTCGCTGGGGAACTCATCATGCAAACCCGTATCGCGCTCAATCTCGGGCTGGCTTCTCTGCTCCTGACAATGGCTGCAAGCCAGGTGCTGGCCGGGGTATCGCCGCCGCCATCGCTGAACAGCAACGGCTCGCCGGTGACCGGTTTGATTACCGCCCGCTTCGATCCGAGCGGGGGCGTGGTGCCGTTTCCGACGAACCTCCTGCTGCAGGGTACGACCGACCTGACGCTGAACATCCCGGTCGCCAACCACTTAAACTATGGCGATCCGGCGGTCGCGATGAACGCGCTCGACGGTTTCAGCACAGTCGCCCCCTGGAGCACGACATTCTCAGTCGCGCCGAAGGCCAGCAGCGTGGTCGGCGGTCAGACGGTACGCGTGTTCGAAGTCGAACTCACCGGTCCGGGCGGGGGCGTGAAGAAGATCGTGCGCGAGCTTGCGTCGCCGCAGGAGTTTGTCGCCGTCATCGCGCCAACCGACCCGACCGGCAAGACGATTGCGATCGTGCCGACAGCGCCGCTGCGCCAGCTCACCTCGTACATGGCGGTGCTGCTGGGCGAAGGTGGCACCGGCCTGCCGCCAGCTGGGCGCGTGCCGAGCATCACCGATGCCACCGGCAACGACGTCACCTCGGACCAGGCCTACTTTCTCGCCAAGCGCACCGCGCCTGTGTGTATCAACGGCAAGTCGACGATCTCGTTGTTGCCGGCGTCGACTACCTGCGCGCTCGAGCCGCTGCGCCAACTGGTCGCCTCGCAGGAAGCTGCTGCGGCGACCGTCGGTATCGACCGCGGGCATATCGTGCTGTCGTGGGTGGCGACGACGCAGTCGACGACGGTCGTTCTGCAGGCGGTCAACAGCGTTATCGATGCGGTTCCGGATACCGCGGTGGCGCTGGTGCCGACCGGACTGAACCTGTCGCAGATCAACGCCGCATTGCCGCCGGTTGCAAATGTCTACGTCGGCGCGTTGAACATTCCCTACTATCTGACGGCGCCGAACGCGAGCAATCAGACGGGCGCCTTCACCGGCTTCTGGCATGCCGCACCGGGTGCGTACGTGCCGCCGTTCAACGCGCTCGGGCTCGATCCGACCTCGACGAACGTCACGTTCATCAATCCGTTCCCGGTAGCGACGGCGCACCTCAACATTCCGGTTCTGATGACCGTGCCGAACGCGAACTCGGGCCACACGAAGCCCGCGTCCGGTTGGCCGATCGTCATCTTCCAGCACGGCATCACACGGCAGCGCACCGACATGTTCGCGATCGCCGGGGCGATGGCGGCGGCCGGTTTTGCGGTCGTCGCGATCGACCTGCCGTTGCACGGCATCACCGATCCCACCAGCCCGCTTTACCGCAACCAGTTGCTCACGGGTACTCCGGCGGCCGGTCTGATTTCCGGCGAGCGCACGTTCGACCTGGATTTCCAAAAGAACGACACCGGCGCAGGCGGCCCAGATGGCGAGATCGATCCTTCGGGTTCGTATTTCATCAACTTGAACAGCCTGCTGACTTCGCGCGACAACCTGCGCCAGGGCGTCGCCGACCTGCTCGAACTGCGCAGTGCGATTCCGAGCATGAGCCTCGATGGTGGCCTGACGCCGGCGTTCGACACGGCCCGCGTCGCTTATATCGGCCAGTCGCTGGGCAGCATCGAAGGCACGACCTTCATGGCGGTCGCGCAGACGCCGAACACGTACGTGCAGAATGCCGTGCTGAACGTTCCGGGTGGTGGCGTCGTCGGCTTGCTGCTCGGTTCGCCGACCTTCAGTCCGATCATCCTCGGTGGCCTCGCCGAAGCCGGAGTGCTGCCGGGAACGCCGGCGTTCGGCCAGTTCGTGGTCGCTGCGCAGACGGTTATCGATTCGGGCGATCCGATCAATTTCGCGTTCGCCACGGCCAACAAGAACATCCTCGCGCAGGAAGTCGTCGGCGGGAGCCCGCCGCTGGCCGGCGACATCAGCGCGTCGAAGTGCTCGAACTGTTACGACGCCAGCGGCAACTGGCTGCCCGACCAGGTGATTCCGAACGCGGTCGCCGGCTTCCCGCTTTCGGGCGGCAACCCGCTGATCGCTGCGCTGGGGCTGACCACGCTGACCAGTTCGGCGCAATCGGCGACGGGCATTCGCGGTGTCGTGCGCTTCGTCACCGGCACGCACGGATCTCTGCTTGATCCTTCGACGTCACCGCAGGCCACGGTCGAAATGCAGACGGAAGCGGCCAGCTTCCTTGCCACCGGCGGAACTGCGGTACAGATAACCAATCCGGCCGTGATCAAGCACTAGTCCGACCAGGGGAAACGACATGAGCATGCACAACAACAAGATCACGACATCGCCGGCCGTCCTCACCCGTCATCCGCTGACCGTTGCGCTCGCACTCGTGCTGGTCGGCGGCTTCGCCGGCAAGGCCCACGCGATCTCATTCGGCGACCAGGACGGCTGGCATGGCGATATCAACACGACGCTGTCGTACGGCGTCGACTTCCGCGTCCAGGACCAGGACCCCGGGTTGGTCGCCAAGGCGCACTACAACCCGTTCGTCGGCCTGTTGCCGAACGCACAGCAGCGCGCCGCGAAGGGCGCCTTCTCCGCGAACCACGATGACGGCAATCTGAACTACGACAATGGCGACGTGTTCTCCAACGCGGTCAAGGCAACGAGCGAGCTGTCGCTCAACTACGGTGAGAACTTCGGCAGTTTCTTCCGCGCCAGCTATTTCTATGATTTCGAAAACGCCGGCAACGACAAGCTGCCATCGTTGACCCAGGATCAGGTCGGCAAGCGCTTCCGCTTCCTCGACTCGTTCATCTGGGCCAAGTTCACGATCAACGACCAGCAGGGCACGGTGCGTTTCGGCAAGCAGGTGCTGAGCTGGGGCGAAAGCACGTTCATCCAGGGCGGCATCAACGCGATCAATCCAGTCGACGTTTCGCAGCTGCACGTGGCCGGCGCCGAGTTGAAGGAGGCGCTGCTGCCGGTGAACATGATCTGGGCGTCGTACAACTTCACCCAGAACTTCTCGGTCGAGGCGACCTACCTGCTCGAATTCTCGCAGACCAATCCGGATCCGATCGGCAGCTATTTCTCGACCAATGACATCGGCGTGATCGGAGCGACATATGCGTCGCTGCCATTCGGGCTGATCCCGCAGCCGGTCAACAACGCGCAGAATTACTACAACGTCTGTTTCGGCGGCGCGCCGAGCGACAACCCGGCGTTCCAGGGCGCGGCACTCGGTGGTGCCAGCCCGTACTCGCAGTTGCTGGCCGAGTCGTGCGACCAGACGGTCAAGCGCGGCCGGGATGTCTATCCGAGCGAATACGGCCAGTGGGGCGTGGCCGCGCATTATCTGGCCGAGGGTCTGAACAACACCGAGTTCGGTTTCTACTACCTGCACTATTCCAGCCGGCTGCCGTTGCTCAGCGCGGAGAATGCGGTTACGACAACGAGTCCGACCAGCGCTACGTATTTCGTCGAATATCCCAGCGGCATCAATTTGTACGGCATCAGTTTCAACACGACGTTCGATGCTCCGGGGATAGCCTTCCAGGGCGAGTTGAGCTACCGCCCGAATCAGCCGATGCAGATCGATGACGTCGAGCTTCTATACGCCGGTCTGTCTCCGCTCAACGAGTTGATCCCGGCGCCTGCCGATCGTTTCTACAGTCAGCTCGGCGAATTTCCGGCGGGCGCACCGATCCGCGGCTATACGCGCAACGCGTTCACCCAGTTGCAATTCACCGGCACGAAGGTGTTCGGACCGAACAACTGGTTCAATGCGGACCAGATCGCCCTGGTCGGCGAGGTCGGCTTTGCCGACGCGGATATCCCGTCGCAGATGGTGTTGCGCTATAACGGCGATGGCACCGACACCGGCGGCGGACCGGATGCCCTCAGCGGCAGCCTGGTCAACCCGCAGACGCAAGTGAAGGGTTTCCCGACACCGTTTTCCTGGGGCTACCGCGTTGCCGCGCGCGCCGACTACAACAGCGTGTGGGGCACGGCGTTCACGCTGTCGCCGCGCATCGCGTTCGCCCATGACGTCAACGGCATTACGCCGGGACCCGGTGGCTCGTTCATCGAGGGTCGCAAGTCGATGACGATCGGCGCCGAGGCCAATTACCTCAACAAGTTCACATTCGACCTGAGCTATACCGATTACTGGGGCGCGGGCGACCTGAACCTGATCAACGATCGCGACTTCGTCGCATTTGTCGTCAAGTACTCGTTCTGACCTTGCCAAAAACGTTTCTTCTGGAACGTCGCGGCGAAGTCGAACAAATCGGATAACGGGAGCGGTGTAATGACACGCCAACATCGAACAGGTCTCGCGCTGCTGATTGCATGCGCGGTTTTTTCCGCCGGGGTCCAGGCCAAAGGCGACGCCTCCAAGCTCGGAGTTACGGGGACGCCATTGACGCCAGTCGGCGCGGAACGCGCCGGCAACAAGGAAGGCACGATTCCGGAATGGAAGGGCGGCATCACGACGCCACCGGCCGGCTACAAGGTCGGCATGCATCATCCCGACCCGTTCGCCAGCGACAAGCCGCTGTTCGAGATCACGGCGAAGAACTACAAGCAATACGGTGACAAGCTGTCGGCCGGGCAGGTCGCGATGTTCGAGAAATATCCGAACTGGAAGATGGTCGTATATCCGACTCAGCGCAGCGCCTCGTTTCCGGCGCGCACCTACGAAATGACGATCAAGAACGCCGCGACCGGCGAACTCGTCGATGACGGAGAGGGCGTCGACAACGTCGCCGAGGGCTTCCCGTTCCCTATCCTCGATGCCGATCCGGCCAAGGCCGGCATGCAGGCGATCTGGAACCACAAGCTCAAGTACAAGGGGGTCACGTTCGCGCGCTGGAACAACCAGGTCACGCCGACGGCCGGCGGCCAGTACGTGCTCGAGCGCTTCCGCGAAGAAGGGCTGGGCCTGTACTACAAGCAGGGCAACACGCTCAAGGACATCAATAATATCCTTTTATACTTTTTCGAGGATGTTGTTTCGCCGCCGCGCCTGGCCGGCCAGGTGCTGCTCGTGCACGAGACCCTGGATTCAAAAAAGGACCCGCGCCAGGCATGGGTCTACAACCCCGGCCAGCGCCGCGTGCGCCGCGCGCCGAACGTCGCCTACGACAACCCGGGCACGGCATCCGACGGCCTGCGCACGAACGACATGACCGACATGTTCAACGGCGCGCTCGACCGCTACGACTGGAAGCTGGTCGGCAAGCGCGAAATGTATGTGCCGTACAACGACTACAAGGCGCACAGCGACCAGACCAAGGTCGACGACCTGGTCAAGCCCGGTTTCATCAATCCTGATCTGCTGCGCTACGAGTTGCATCGCATGTACGTGGTCGACGCCAACCTCAAGTCCGGCGAGCGCCACATCAATCCGCGCCGCACGTTCTACCTCGACGAGGACAGCTGGCAGATCCTCGAGATCGATCACTACGACGAGCAGTTGAAGCTGTGGCGCTATTCCGAAGCCCCGTCGGTGAACTATTACGAAGTGCCGGTGTTCTGGTCGACGCTGGAAGTCCACTACGACCTGAAGTCGGGACGCTATCTCGCGCAGGGTCTGGACAACCAGGACGAGATGTACGATTTCTCGTTCCAGACCACGCCGGACATGTTCTCGCCGCAATCGCTGCGCCAGCGCGGCATCCAGTAATAGCGGTCTGCCGATGAGCCCACTCGCATTGTCCGCCGTCGCCGGCGGATGGTGCGAAATCTCTCCGGCGCGGCTATGCTGCTGGGACCAAAGGGGCTACCGGCGATGAGCCGTTCGATGGTGCGCAAGATTTGCCTGATGGTTGCGTGGCTGTTGCCGGCACTGGCGACGGCTGCCGACGCGCCGGACAAGCCGTCCTCGGATTGGGCCGATCCGGCGACCGCCGCTGCTGAAATAAGACCGCTCGCGGCCAAATCCCTGTTGCTCGATGTCGTGCGCAGCGGCGCGCGCTACGTTGCGGTCGGCGCGCGTGGCGATGTGCTGCTCTCGGACGACGGCCGCGACTGGCGCCAGGTCGAGGTGCCGACGCGCGCGACGCTCACCGCCGTCAGCGCGATCGACGCCAACGTCTGGGCGGTCGGCCACGACGGCATGATCCTGCACAGCGCCGACGGCGGCGAACACTGGACGATCCAGCGCAAGGATCCGTGGAAGCCGGCCAACGTCGGCGGAGAACCGACTGAGGGAGCTCCGCTGCTCGACGTGATCTTCGTCGACGCGCGCCGCGGCTTCGCGATCGGCGCCTACAGCCTGGCGTTGCAGACCGCGGACGGCGGCGAGACGTGGCAGCCGATGGCGGTCGCGGAAAAGTCCAAAGACGACGCCGACGACGAAATCGAGGACGATCCGGCCGACCAGGCCGGCAAGAAGGGCACGTTCACGGCCGAACAGCTCAAGGTCGGACAGGAAGCCACGCCGCATCTCAACGCGATCACGCGCACCGGCGGCGGCGCGTTGTTCATCGTCGGCGAGCGCGGCAGCGCGTTCCGTTCGCGCGACCAGGGCTCGACCTGGCAACGCCTGCAATTGCCTTACGACGGCTCGATGTTCGGCGTCATCGGTTACGAAGGCGATCACGTGCTCGCCTTCGGCTTGCGCGGACACGCCTACGAATCCACCGATCTTGGCGATCACTGGAACCAGGTGAAGACCGGCACGGAACTCAGTCTCATGGGCGGCGCCGCGACGGCGGACGGCGGCGCTGCGATCGTCGGGGCCAACGGCGTCGTACTGGTGCGCGGCAAGGGTGGTGAGGCATTGCGCACGCTGGTCGACCAGTCGGCCGGAATCATCTCGGCGGTGCTGCCGCTCGACCAGGGCGCGACGCTGCTGCTCGCGGGCGAGAACGGCGCCAGCGTCTACGAGCCGCATCAATAATCATGGCCACGACGAATACCGCCCACGAACCCAATGCCTTCGAGCGTGTCGCCCAACGGCTGATTTTCGCCAATCGCATCGTCGTTCTGGTCGTGTTCGCGCTGATCACCGTGGCGATGGCGTTCTTCGCCTCGCAGCTGCGCGTCGATGCGGGATTCAAGAAGATGATCCCGCTGCAGCACGAATACATGCGCACGTTCCTCGACTACGAAAAGGAATTCGGCGGCGCCAACCGCATCCTGATCGCGGTCATGGACAGGAACGGCGACATGTTCAACCAGCCGTTCTTCCAGACGATGGAGAAGATCACGCAGGACGCCAAGACGATCGACAGCGTCGATTCCGCGCGCGTCAGTTCGATCTTCACGCCGAACGTGCGCTTCGTCGAGGTCGTCGAGGACGGCTTTGCCGGCGGCAACGTGATCCCGCAGAACTACACGCCGAACGTCGAGGGCTTCAAGTCGACGCCCGAGCAGTTCGCAACGATCAGGGCAAACATCGACAAGGCCAACATCGTCGGCCGGCTGGTCGCCAAGGATTTCTCCGGGGCGATGGTCTGGGTCGACCTCGTGCCCGAGGATCCGGCCCGCGGTGTCAAGGTCGACTACAACAAGATCGCCGGCCAGCTCGACGCGATTCGCGCCAAATACGAGAACGAACGGACTTCCGTCGCCATCATCGGCTTCGCCAAGATGGTCGGCGACATCAGCAACGGCGCCAAGTCGGTGATGCTGTTCTTCCTGGTCACGGTGGCCCTGACCTGGTTCCTGCTGTTCCTGTATTCGATGTCGATCAAGCTGGCATCGCTGACCGTCGCGGCGGCGCTGGTTGCGGTCGTCTGGATGCTCGGCGCGCTGCACCTGCTCGGCTTCGGCATCGACCCGATGAACATGCTGACGCCGTTCCTGATATTCGCCATCGCGGTCAGTCACGGCGAACAGATGATCAACCGCTTTCGCGGCGAGATCTTCTTCGGCGGTCTCGAGCAGGGTTCGGTCCAGCAGTTGCGCGTGCGCGCGAAGTTTGCGGTCGGCCCGCTGGTGGCGGCCCAGCGCAGTTTCCAGGCACTGCTCGTTCCGGGCTCCGTCGCGCTGGTCGCCGGCTGCATCGGCTTCGCCACGATCCTGATCATTCCGGTACGCATCATCTTCGAACTGGCGGTCACGGCCACGATCGGCGTCGCGCTGACGATACTCACCGACCTGATTCTGCTGCCGGTGCTGCTGTCATTCTGCAAACTGCGCAATCTCGAGCGCAAGCGCGAATACCGCCTGCGGCAGTTGACCCAGTTCGACAAGCTCTGGCGCCAGCTCACGCGACTGAGCCTGCCGATCCCGGCCGCGATCGTGATCCTGCTCGGCGTTGCGACCTGGTTCGTCGCCGAGCAATACGGCAGCCGCGTCATGGTCGGCGATGCGCAAAAGGGTGTGGCCGAACTGCGCCCCGACGCGCGCTACAACCGCGACGCCGAATTGATCAGCGACAAGTTCGCGCTCGGTGTCGACATCCTCAACGTCATCGCCGAAGCCGAGCCGAATGCGTGCACGTCAAGCTTCGCGGTCATGGAAACGCTCGACCGCTTCGCCTGGAACATGCGCAATGTCGAAGGCGTGGCCCAGGTCATCACGTTGCCGATGGCGGCGAAGATCGTCAACGCCGGCTGGAACGAAGGCAACATCCGCTGGCGCGTGCTGCCGCGCGACAACGACACGTTGCGCCAGGACACGCAAGGTTTCGAGACCGATTCCGGCCTGTTGAACGCCGACTGCAGCGCGATGCCGGTCATGATGTTCCTGACCGATCACCGCTCGACGACGATCGACCGGGTCGTCGCTGCCGTGAAGAAATTCCGCGAGGAAAACCACGCGTTCGCCGGCGTCAACGTCAATCTGCGCGAGCAGCTGGCCAAGCAATCGGCCGAAGCCCAGGCCGCCGGCAAGACGTTCTCGAGCGACCAGGTCAACCTGCGCCTGGCGACCGGCAACGTCGGCGTGGCGGCGGCAACCAACGACGAAGTGCGTTCGGTCGACCGGAAGATGCTCTATCTGCTGTATGCCGCCGTGTTCGTGATGTGCCTGCTGAGTTTCCGCAGTCCGCTGGCGGCCTTGTGCATCGTGCTGCCGCTCGTGCTCGTGACCGAACTCGGTCATTCGCTGATGGTGCAGCTGGACATCGGCAAGAAGGTCAACACCCTGACCGTGCTCGCGCTCGGCGTCGGCATCGGCGTCGACTACGCGATCTACATCTTCGCGCGCATGCACGAGGCGATGACGTTCCGCGCCGAATTCTCGGCCGCCGACATTGCCGAAGCCGCCGCTGTGGCCGCCGAAGCCGCTGCCGAACACGCCGGCGTCCCTCCGGAGGAGGCGCACCACTTGTTCTCGCGGATGTACGATGCGATGTCGGCCGGCGGCACCTTCACGGCCGCCGATATCGAGCGCGAGCTCAAGCGTCTCGACGAGGAGGCCGATCCGGTCGCCGCCGCGACGGCAACCGCGGCGGCACGCCGCGCGGAAGCCAGCAGCCGCGCCTTCGCGGCGATGGAAGCCAATCGTGCCTCGCAGGCGGATTTCGTCGAGGGACAAGGCGGCCAGCGCTCCCTGTCGGAAAGCTACTTCATCGCGCTCAAGACGACCGGCATTGCGATCTTCTATACCGCCCTGACCCTGGCGGCTGGCGTTGCGATGTGGATGTTCTCCGACCTGAAGTTCCAGGCCGACATGGGCGTGATGTTGACCTTCATGTTCGTCGTCAACATGCTGGCGGCGATGATTTTCCTGCCGGCGCTGTGCCGCTGGTTGTTGCGTCCTCGGGAAAAAATCTGAGCGCGCTTCTTCCACATGTCGGTTCGAGCAGGTTTTTGCGTTTCGTGATTCAATAGCGGAGGAAAAACCGCAGCAGACAACGATCCCGGTGCGAGCGCGCCAGGGTCCCGGGCACGGATGCGCCGTCGAGCATTGCGCTCAATCTCATACATTTCGGGGAGAAATCTATGGTTACCGGATTGATTGCCGCTTTAGTCATCATTGTCGTCTGCATCGTCATCGGTGCGCTGATCGTGCAGTTGGCAACGAAGATGGCCGCCGGCTTCAAGCCAGCCCTTGGCAGCGCCGTGGCCGCGGTCATCGTCGGCATGATCGCCGGCGCGATCGTCAGTTACGTGTTGCAGATGGCCATGGGCTCGACCGGATCCCTGGTCGGCATCATCGTCGCGTTCCTCGTCAACGCATTCATCATCAACCTGATGATCAAGCCGCCGACCGGCGGGCAGATGGGCTTCGGCAAGGCCTGCCTCGTCAGCCTCGTGCAGTACATCATCTACATCGTGCTTTCGGTCGTGCTGTTCTTCGTCCTCGGTGGCGCGATCATGGGCATGATGGCCGGCGTCCACTAATCCAGCGGCGGTTTCGAAAGCCGTCGACGCGAGAAAAGGCGCCCACTGGGCGCCTTTTCTTTTACCGCCATGGATGGCGGTATGCCGAAAATGCAGGAGCATTTTTCGGCGGCGACTCGGCGACCCGATGCGCGTTCAGTAGGCGATATGCAGGCGCCGCATGATCTTCGCGACGATCCAGGCGGGCCCGATCAGCAGATAAGCCAGATCGGTGAGGAACGAAGGACGCTTGCCTTCGACCTTGTGGCCGACGAACTGGGCGATCCAGGCAACGACGAACACTCCGATCGCCAGCCACATCAGCGCTGCTGGCCCAAGCCAGCGGTAAAGCGCCTCGGTGATCAGGCCGAGCGCGACGAACGCCACGAACATCGCCAGGCCGAGCGCGCGCGACAAGCGCAGGTAGAACGACAACGCCGCGAACATCGCCACGCCGGCCCACAGGCCGGCGCGCCCGAGCATTGCGGGCACCGGCACGACCCATAGCAACGCGATCACGGTCCACAGGATCAACGGGACGCAGATCCAGTGGACCAGGATGTTGGTCGGATTGCGATGGTCTTCGCTGTAGTTGCCGAGCCAGCGATCGACTTCGCGGCGAGGGTCCACGGGTTCATTGGGAATCGCATTCATCGGAGCACCTCAAGCGTTCAATGATTCCAGTCTAATGCGATTTTCCTTCTCCCGCTGGCGGGAGAAGGTGGGGCGGCCGAAAAATGCTCCTGCATTTTCGGCATTTCCGCCATCCATGGCGGTCAGATGAGGGTGGCGCTAGGGCCAGCGCGGCCTATCTTCAAGCGCCACCCTCACCCCAACCCTCTCCCGCCAGCGGGAGAGGGGGCAAAGACGATGCGTCGCCAACTCGTCAATCCAGCACTATGCCGGCGAGGCGTTTCAACGCCTCGGCGTACTTGGCTGCCGTGCTGTCGATCACGGCCCCGGCACCTTCGGCCCCGGCGCCTGCTTGTTCCAGTCAAGCGTTTCGAGGTAGTCGCGCACGAACTGCTTGTCGTAACTCGGTGGGCTGATGCCGACGCGGTACTGGTCTGCCGGCCAGAAGCGCGACGAATCCGGCGTCAGCATCTCGTCCATCACGTACAGCGTGCCTTCGGCGTCGGTGCCGAATTCGAACTTCGTGTCGGCGATGATGATGCCACGCTCGGCCGCATAGGCGGCGGCAAAAGTATAAATATCCAGGGTCGCGGCGCGCACGCGCTCGGCGAGGTCCGCACCGATCAGTCGCGACGACCTGATCGAAACCGATGTTTTCATCGTGCGCCCCGGCGGCGGCCTTGGTCGACGGGGTGAAAATCGCCTGCGGCAATCGTTCCGCCTGGCGCAGGCCCGGTGGCAGCGCTGATGCCGCACAGCGTCCCGCTCGCCTGGTAGTCCTTCCAGCCCGAACCAATCAGGTAGCCGCGCGCGATCGCCTCGACCGGCACGGCCTTCAGCCGTTTGGCGACGACGCTGCGGCGCGCATACAACTCCATATCGACACCCGGCGGCAGCACGTCGGCAACGGCACGCCCGGTCAGATGGTTCGGCATCAGGTGCGCGGTCTTGTCGAACCAGAAATTCGAGATCTGGCACAGCATCTCGCCCTTGCCTGGAATCGGGTCGGGCAACACGACGTCGAACGCGCTGAGCCGGTCGGTCGCGACGATCAGCAACTCGCGTTCGGACAGCGCGTACACGTCGCGCACCTTGCCGCGATGGATCAGGTTCAGTCCGGGTAAATTCGATTGATGCAAAACAGTAGGCACGGGCGAAACTCCGTTGTCAGCGCGCATTGTAGCGGCTGCCAGGCGCAGTAGCCGACCCGGCCGGCCCTGCTAGAATCCGCGACCGCATGCACGCACGTAGTCTACTTTGCCCGCACCCACCCCCGAGACCGGCGTTGATCGGCGCGGGAACGCGCGCGTTCGCGCAAGGCGGCGAGTCGTGAACGTCATGGGCAAGGTCATCGGCGCGCTGGTTGGCTTGTTTCTGTTCCGCGGCCACCCGTTCGGGCTGGTGCTGGGTGGACTGATCGGCCATCTCTGGGATATCGGCGCGCTGCGACCGCTCGGCATGCAACGCGCGCGCGGCTCGTTCATCGGGCCGCTGTTTGCGCTGGCAGGGGCGATCGCCAAATCCGATGGCCGCGTGTCCGAACAGGAAATCGCCGCGACCGAAAACCTCATGACGCGCATGCAGATGTCGCCCGATCAGCGCGCCAGCGCGATCGAACGCTTCAGCGCCGGGAAACAGGCGGGCTTTGCCGTGGACCAGACCATAGCCGAACTCAGGGCCTGGGCCGGCGGCCGGCGCGACCTGGCCTTCCTGCTGCTCGACATGCTGCTCGACGTCGTCTACGCCGAAGGCCCGCTGTCTCCGAACAAGTTCATGCTGGTGCGCAAACTGTGCGCGTCGCTCGGCGTGCACGATCGAGAGCTGGCGGCGCTGGCCGCGATGCGTGGCTACGCCTACTCCGCGTATGGAGCCGGCTCGAATGCCGGCGCGCAAGGCTCGTATCGGCAGGAAGCTCCGCGCCAGCCGCCCGGCAAGGATCCGTACGCCGTGCTCGGCGTTACGCGCGAATCGCACGAGCGCGAAATCAAGCGCGCGTACCGCAAGCTGATCAGCCAGAACCATCCGGACAAACTCGGCGACGTGCCGGACGAACTCAAGCGCCGCGCCGAAGAACGCGCGCGCGAAATCAATGCGGCGTACGAACGGATACGCGAGGAGCGCGGAATCAAATAAGATGAGAGCAGGGACTAGGGACTAGGGACTAGGGACTAGAAATGCATGTCGCCGTTTTTTCCCTTCCCCCGCATGCGGGGGAAGGTGCCGAAGGCGGAAGGGGGTTTTCCTTCCACAATAGCCGGAAACCGGAATGAAACAGACCAGCGTCATCGCCCCGTCGATTCTCTCCGCGAACTTCGCCAAGCTCGGCGAAGAAGTCGACAACGTCCTTGCCGCCGGGGCCGACTGGGTCCACTTCGACGTCATGGACAATCACTACGTGCCGAACCTGACGATCGGACCGCTGGTCTGCGAGGCCCTGCGCAAGCATGGCGTGACTGCGCCGATCGACGTGCACCTGATGGTCAAGCCGGTCGATCGCATCGTGCCGGATTTCGCCAAGGCCGGCGCCAGCCTGATCAGTTTCCATCCCGAAGCCAGCGATCATATCGATCGCACGCTCGGCCTGATCCGCGACAACGGCTGCAAGGCCGGCCTCGTGTTCAATCCGGCGACGCCGTTGAGCTATCTCGATTACGTCCTCGACAAAGTCGATCTGGTCCTGATCATGTCGGTCAATCCCGGTTTCGGCGGGCAGAGCTTCATTCCGGCCGCGCTGGAAAAGCTGCGCCGCGCGCGCGAGATCATCGACCGCAGCGGGCGCGCGATCCGGCTCGAGGTCGATGGCGGGGTAAAAGTGGAAAATGCCGCAGAAGTTGCAAAGGCCGGCGCCGACACGTTCGTGTCGGGCTCGGCGATCTTCGGCCAGAAGGACTATCGCAGCGTCGTCGCGGCGATGCGGTCAGCGATCGACAGCGCTTAGGGTCACGCCGGGCATCTTACCCCTCTCCCCACCGAATGATGGGGAGAGGGTAGGGTGAGGTGCCAGCCTGTCAGAATGCGGGCGCGGCAGTTCCAGGGGAAGCGCGCGGCGAGCTAAAACCACCCGACCTGCGGCGCTTTATCACGCACCCCTCACCCCGACCCTCTCCCCGCTGCACGCGGGGGAGGGAGCCAACCGCGTTCGGCCGAAATCTTCAGGCAGATCCTGTCCCGTGAGGCGGTCCGCTAGAAAGGCCCGCGCCGGAGAACCATCTGCGGAGAGGGAGGGGGCCGGTTCTCGCGACGCGGGGGAGGTAACCTGTCAGATCACGCGCCAGGACGGATCGACGTCCGGCGAATCTGTCCTGTGCGCATTGGAATGTTCATTGGACGAGGGCGAGCGTTCGTGCGTTGCGGACGAAGTCGAAATATCGCGCCAGTCGTCCGGCGCGGCGCCATGCAGTTCGTGGAAATCGGCGGGCAGGTAGATGTCCATGGATCTCTCGGCGGTCAGGCCAGGTGAACGGATCAAACGTGAAGGGCAGCGATCAGGCCGAGCAGCAGCGCCAGCAAGGCAAAGGTTATGCGCAGCGGCTCGAACGATTGCAGTTCGGCATTGGGTTCGGGGCGGTCGTTCTTCATGGCTACATTCCTCGTGATCGGGGCGGATCTGGTCGGGCGGTCAAGCAGGGACGATCTGGTCGGGGCGAATCGATTTTCGTGCGAGGCTAGAATCGCCAGGGCCGATGCGCATCCTGGGCCGCAAATGCGGCGCAATGCCGATGGGTTGTGGCGAAGTTCTGACATCTGCTCCCGGGCCGTTGCCGCCGCGCCGGCCCGGCCGTAAGCTCGGCCCACCGTCACGGCACGAGGCGCCCATGGCCCGCAGCATCGCAATCGTTGAAGATGAACCCGCGATCCGCGCGAACTATGTCGAGGCACTGAACCGCTTCGGCTACCAGACGCAAGGCTATGCCTCGCGGCCCGACGCCAGCCGCGCATTCGCGCAGCGCATGCCCGAACTCGTGATCATCGACGTCGGTTTGGGTGACGAACCTGAAGGCGGCTTCGAGTTGTGCCGCGAACTGCGCGCGAAATCGCCGACCTTGCCGATCATCTTCCTGACCGCGCGCGATTCCGACTTCGACGTGATCTCGGGTTTGCGCCTCGGTGCCGACGATTACCTGACCAAGGACGTGAGCCTGCATCACCTCGCCGCGCGCATCAGCGCTCTGTTCCGCCGGCTCGACGCGCTGAGCCGGCCGGTCGCCAAGGAGACCGTCGTCGAACACGGTCCGCTGAAGCTCGAAGCCGAGCGCATGCGCGTGACCTGGAACGGCGTTGAGGTGCCGCTGACCGTGACCGAGTTCTGGATGGTGCACATCCTCGTGCGCTTCCCCGGCCACGTGAAAAACCGCGACCAGCTGATGCGCGAAGCGCAAGTCGTCGTCGACGACGCAACGATTACCTCGCACATCAAGCGCATCCGCAAGAAATTCCTCGCCATCGATCCGCAGTTCGACGCGGTCGAGACCGTGCATGGGGTTGGGTATCGGTGGAAGCCCTGATGGAGCAGGGGCTAGGGACCAGGGGCTAGGGACCAGTTAGAGCCTGGGCCACTCCGCGCTTTACCCTAGTCCCTGGCCCCTGGTCCCTAGTCCCTATGTCCTTACGATTCAAACTCCTCCTCATCGCGCTCTCCACGCTGGCGCTGCCGCTGGCGGGGTGGCTGTTCGTGCGCCAGATGGAGGAGTTGTTGCGGCACGGCCAGGAACAGACGCTGATCGCTTCGGCCAGGGCGCTTGCGCGCAGTCTCGGCGCGATCGAGTCCGAGCTGCCGCCGTCAGGCGCGGCGCTGTACGTGCACACGGCGAGCGAGCGGATCGCCGTCGACGGGTTTGCCGACGACTGGGCCGCGATGCTGCCTTACGCGCAGAACGTCGGCGCGCCGAGCGATGCGCAAAAGTTGAAATTGCTGCTTTGTGAAAACGGCGAATGGCTGTACCTGCTGGCAATCGTGCGCGACACGACGCGCGACCGCGCCGACGCGCGCGATGAGAGCGCGTCGCGGCGCGATCACCTGACTCTGACTCTCGAACGCGACGATGTCTCGCGGCGTTATCTGCTTGCCAGCGCCGCTCCCGGCAGCTTCGATGCGCGCACACTGGACGACGGCACCGACGGCGGCGACTTGCCGATGCACTTGAGCGGCGCGCTGCAGGAGGACAGCACCGGCTATCGCATCGAGTTGCGCTTGCCACGCGCACAGGCGCCGGACCGGCTCGCCCTGTCCCTCTACGACAGCGCGGCGCCAAGTGCCGAGATGGTCGAGCCGCGTCGCCTGCTGACGCCATCGGCGCTGCTGTCGGAAAAGCTCGCGCAGTTCGCACCGGACGCGATGCGCGCGCGCCTGCTCAGCAGCGACGGCTGGGTCATCGCCGAGTCAGGACGCCTCGAGCCGGGCAAGTCCGACGAAGATATTGCCGCGGGCCCGGCGCGGCGGCGCTGGTTCGAAAACCTGGTCTACCGCAGCCTGATCGCGCCGGGCCTGTCCGGGTCGGACGAATTCGCGACGAACCTGCCGCGGCTGAACGCGCCGGAAGTGTGGCAGGCGCTGTCCGGCATTGCGGCGACAGCCTGGCATCCGGCGCCGACCGAGGATCAGGTTGTGCTGGCGGCGGCCGTGCCGTTGAGGTCGGCGGCCATCACCCCGGCGCTCGCGGAGCGCGAGAAGGGGGATCGCGAGCAACCTGTAACGCCCCTCACCCCACCGTCTGCTCCGCAGACGGCCCCCCCCTCTCCCGCTGCGCGGGCGAGGGACGTGGGTGGGCAGCCTGCGGCTGCCGGTTTTCCGGTGGGTGAAGTACGCGGCGCATTGCTGCTTGAGCAAGCCGGCGATGCGTTGCCGCTGCTGACCAATCGCGCACTGTTGCTGCTGATCGGCGCAAGCCTGTTCGCGCTGCTGCTCGCCGGCGGAATCCTGTTTGCGTTCGCCAGCGTGCTCGGCTTGCGTATCCGCCGCCTGCGCAATGCCGCGGAGCGCGCGTTGCGCGCCGGAGGTCAAGTCGACACTGCGGTGCTTCCGCTGATCGGGGCGAGCGACGAACTCGGCGATCTGGCGCGCAGCTTCGCGCGCCTGCTCGACGAAGTGAACGCCTATACCGACTACCTGCGCACGCTCGCGAGCAAGTTGTCGCACGAATTGCAGACGCCACTGGCAATCGTGAAATCTTCGCTCGATAACCTCGACCATCAAGCCGTGCCGGCCGAAGCGCGCACGTACCTGGCGCGCGCGCGCGACGGCGCCGAGCGCCTCGGTGCGATCGTGCGTGCGATGAGCGAGGCCAGTCGCATGGAGCGCGCGATCGTCGGCGTCGAAGGCGAGGACTTCGACCTTGCCGCCGTGCTGCGCGGATGCGTCGAGGCCTATCGCGCGCTCGCCGCGCCGCGTCGCGTCGACGGCGACATACCAGCCGCGACGATGATCATGCACGGCGCGCCCGAGCTGATTGCGCAGGCACTCGACAAACTGTTCGACAACGCGCGCAGCTTCACGCCGGATGACGGCTGGATCCGCCTGTCGCTGCGCGCGAGCGCCGACGGCGCCGAAATCCGCGTCGCCAACAGCGGGCCGCTGCTGCCGCCGGCGATGCAGGACCGATTGTTCGATTCGCTCGTCAGCGTGCGGCCTTCATCGCCGGCCCGGCCGGTCTCGGCCATCCATGGCCTCGCGGACACCTGGACTCCCGCCCGGCGTAGCGGTGAGGCGCGCGCGGACGCGCCGCACCTCGGGCTGGGACTATACGTCGTGCGCATGATCGCCGACTTGCACCGCGGCGAAGCGCGCGCGCGCAACCTGGCCGACGGTAGCGGCGTCGAATTCATGATCGTGCTGCGGGGCATGCCACGCAGGCCGCTTTCGGGCGCCGCTTGATCGCCATGGATGGCTCCCTCTTGCGGCCATCCATGACCTCCTAGCCTCCCTTCGGCCGTCCTGGCCTTCGGATCACTCGGGCTCCTGCCTCTCGCACTCGGGTT
Source organism: uncultured Gammaproteobacteria bacterium (assembly GCA_963766595.1). GTDB lineage: Bacteria > Pseudomonadota > Gammaproteobacteria > Xanthomonadales > Rhodanobacteraceae > Rudaea. The sequence continues at coordinate 8,831 of CAVYAZ010000005.1, read as the reverse complement.
CCTGACCGCCGTGCATGCCGGAAATGCACGAGCAATATGCGTTTACCATTGTTTGCGGACAGGCTGCGTTGCCGCTGCAACGTTTCCGCAGTAACGTTCGTCCTGACTGACAAGCGTACGGAAAAGGAAGACCCATTGACGTCCGGCGTTTTCTGGCTGCATTGGTTTTCACTGGCGCGGCATTGTCCGCGGCCGGCAGTGCCCCGGCGGGCGGCCTGGACGATTTCATCGGCGTCTGGGACGCCCCCAGCCGTTATTTTCCCGGCAAGTACTTCGAGCAGAAAGCGCAGTTCTATTTGAAGAAGCAGGACTACGCATCTGCGCTGCGCCTGTTCGAATTGTCCGGCTACTGGGCCGAAAGGGTGGCGCAGTACAACGCCGGGATCATGTACTTCAACGGCATCGGAGTGCCGACCGACAAGGTTCTCGGCACGGCGTGGCTCGGCATCGCCGCCGAAGCACACGACAGCCTTGCCGATCAGGCGCTGCAGGCGGCCTATGCCGAACTGACGCCGGAGCAACGCAGCCAGGCCGACGCCGCGTTCCAGCAGCTCGACGAAAAGTAGGGCGATGAGGTCACGCTGCCGCGCGCACTGCGGCGCTACGCGCAGGACGCGTCGGTCAGCTTGTTTGGATTTGGCAACGTCGGTCCCGGTTCGGTGGACACCTGCGCCGGCGCAGCAGGCTGCACGAACGAGAACAGCGTCAGTTTCGCCCGGCGCATGGATACGCAGCGCACCGCGTTGATTGCGCAGATCACGGGCCACGTTAGCGTCGGGTTGGTGCAGCCGCTGGAGCTATCACCCGAGGCGAAACAGCACGCTTCGCACAAACCGCTGCTCCTGCCGCCGGACGAGCCATAGCCGCGATCGGTAGTGATTTGCAGGTATTTGGTCGGTCTTGCCCGATTGCCCCCTTCCGGCTGCCGCCACCTTCCCCCGCAAGCGGAGGAAGGATTCCGGACCGCAGCTCTTAGCTGTTCCTTCCCCTGCGAAGCGGGGGAAGGTGCCGAAGGCGGATGGGGGCGCTCTTGTTCTAATTTCGATGCTGTAACAACTTCGCGTGTCTTGCTATCGTGCGCTGCCCGACCAAGGTTGGACGCACCGCATGATCTCCCAGGACGAATTTGCCGCGCTCGCCGCGCAAGGGCATAACCGCATACCGGTCGTGCGCGAGGTGCTGTCGGATCTCGACACGCCGCTGTCGGTGTACCTCAAGCTTGCCGACGGGCCATACACGTACCTGCTCGAATCGGTCGAGGGTGGCGAGACCTGGGGAAGGCATTCGATCATCGGCCTGCCATGCCGCAAAGTATACAAACTGCACGGTCACCGCCTGACCGTCGAGGAATTCGGCGTCGCCGTCGAACAACGCGAGCTCGCCGATCCGCTCGGCGAAATCGAACGCATCCGCAGCCAGTACCGTGTGCCGAAGCTTCCGCATCTGCCGGAATTCAGCGGCGGCCTGGTCGGCTATTTCGGCTTCGAGAGCATCGGCTACGTCGAGCAGAAGCTCGCGCACTGGAATCGTCCGGACGAACTCGGCATTCCCGACGTGCTGCTGATGCTCAGCGACGAGGTTGCCGTGTTCGACAACCTCAAGGGGCGGCTGTACCTGATCGTGCACGCCGATCCTGCCGAGCCGCAGGCCTACGCTCGTGCCCATCGGCGCCTCGATGAACTGGCGTTCCGCCTGCGCCGTTCCGGGCCGAGCTACCCGGAAGTGCTCGATCCGAAGGCGCTCGAGGAGGCCGACTTCAAGTCGAGTTTCACGCGCGCGGAATATTGCGCGCTTGTGGAAAAGGCTAAAGAGCATATCCGCGCCGGCGACATCTTCCAGGTCGTGCCGTCGCAGCGCCTGTCGGTGCCGTTCCGCGCGCGTCCGGTCGACGTCTATCGCGCGCTGCGGGCGCTCAATCCGTCGCCGTACATGTACTTCCTCGACCTCGGCGCCACGCAGATCGTCGGTTCGTCGCCGGAGATCCTGGCGCGCCTGCAGCGCGGCAAGGTGGTCGTGCGCCCGATCGCCGGCACACGGCCGCGCGGCAAGACGCGCGAAGAAGACCTGCAACACGAAGCCGAACTGCTTGCCGATCCGAAGGAACGCGCCGAGCACCTGATGCTGATCGACCTCGGCCGCAACGATGTCGGCCGCGTCAGCAAGACCGGCAGCGTCAAGCTGACCGAGAGCTTCGTCATCGAGCGTTACTCGCACGTCATGCACATCGTCAGTGAAGTGCAGGGCGACCTGCGTGAGGGCCTTAGTTACATGGATGTGCTCAAGGCGACGTTCCCGGCCGGCACCGTTTCCGGCGCGCCGAAAATCCGCGCGCTCGAAATCATTCAGGAACTCGAACCGCACAAGCGCAACATCTACGCCGGCGCAATCGGCTATATCGGCTGGTGGGGCGACGCCGACACCGCGATCGCGATCCGCACGGCCGTGATCCAGGACGGCCGCCTGCACGTGCAGGCCGGCGGCGGCATCGTCTACGACTCCGATCCGGCGACCGAGTGGGAAGAGACGATGAACAAGGGTCGCGCGTTGTTTCGCGCAGTAGCGCAGGCGGCCGGCGGCCTTTAGTGTCCTGTCCGTAAGAAACTCAATGTCGGATTTTTCACCTCTCCCCTTGTGGGAGAGGTCGGACGCGCGCAGCGCGGCGGGAGAGGGGAAGGCGCCGCAGGCGCCTGCTGCGCAGGCGCTCACCCTCTCCCCAACCCCTCCCCCATCAAGGGGGAGGGGCTAGAGGCGAAGCGCGTTCACCTCCTCTGATTCTTCTTTTTGCGAAGTAGTAAAACAAAGGTTCGAAGACCGATTAGCCACACGCCTCCCGACTTTGTTACGCTCGCAGCCCTGCGTGCCAAAGGGGGCCAACGCTTGTCACTGATCCACGAACTCAAGCGCCGCAACGTTTTCAAGGCGGGCGCGGCCTACCTTGCGCTCGGTTGGGTCGTCACTCAGGTCACCTCGACGGTCGCACCGCTGCTGCACCTGCCCGAGTGGCTCGGCCCCGTGATCGTCTGGATCGGCGTGATCGGCTTTCCGTTCGTGATCATGTTCTCCTGGATCTACGAGCTGACGCCCGAGGGACTAAAGCGCGAGAGCGAGGTCGACCGCTCGGCCTCGATCACGCACGTCACCAGCCGCCGGCTCGACCACATCATCATCGGCCTGCTGGTACTCGCGATCGGACTGTTTGCGTTCGACCGCTTCAGTCCGCGCAAAGCCGAACCTGTCGTTTCATCAGGCGAAGCGACGACGCCTGTCGTCAACAGCGCGCCTGCACCGTCGACTGCAACCGCGGCACCGGCGGCAAACGACAGCTCGATCGCGGTCCTGCCATTCGTCGACATGAGCCAGACGAAGGACCAGGAATATTTTTCGGATGGGTTGTCGGAAGAGTTGCTGAACCTGCTGGCTCAGGTTCCCCAGCTTCGTGTCATCGCTCGAACGTCGTCGTTTGCCTTCAAGGGCAAGGAGGCCGGCATCGCCGAGATCGCAAAGTCCCTCAATGTCGCGAACGTGCTCGAAGGCAGCGTGCGCAAGTCCGGCGATACCCTGCGCATCACCGCGCAGCTGATCCGCACCGCCGACAGTTCGCACCTGTGGTCGGAGACTTACGACCGTCAGTTGACCGACATCTTCAAGGTGCAGGACGAGATCGCGGCTGCCGTGGTCGCGCAACTCAAGGTCAAGCTGCTGCCTGCGCAGAAGGTGACGAACCTGCATCGCACGGCCAATACCGATGCGTACAACCAGTTTCTGCTCGGCAACCAGTTCTTTAGCCGCAATTCCATTGAGGGCTACCACCTCGCGGTCGAGGCATATCAGAAGGCCGTCGCGCTCGATCCGGGTTACGCCGCTGCCTACGCCGGCCTCGCCTTCGCGGAGTTGTACGCCGGAGACTATGCCGTAACGGCCGAGGAAAACGCCGCGGCAAGGCAGCGAGCGCTGGTGGCCGCGGACAAAGCAGTGGCGCTGGCGCCAGAACTTGCAGACGGCTACGCCGCACGCGGCTGGCTGCGTTCGAGCGTTACATGGGATTGGATTGGTGGCCGGGCAGATTTCGAAAAGGCGCTGGCTCTCGAACCAGGCAACGCCGCGAACCAGCGTCGCTACGGCCTGCTGTTGCTGAATCTCGACCGGATGGCCGAGGCCATTGCGGCGACCCGCAAGGCCATCGAACTCGACCCGCTATCCTCGGCTGCCTGGAATAATCTTGGCACGATGTATTACGTCAATCCTGATCAGTACGGGGAAGCCCGTGAGGCGCTTGAGCGCGCGCTCGCGATCAATCCGGAATCGAGTTTCGCGAACAACAATCTGGCCACGCTCGAACTGCTGCAAGGGCATCCCGAAAAGGCGCTCGACGTGTTCCGTCGGGCCGGAGAAATCTGGAGTCAGACCGGCATTGCCATGGCCGAACACACGCTGGGTCATGCCAAGGAATCACAGCGGGCACTCGATGAGTTGATTGCCAAGTACGCACACGATTCGGCTTATCAGGTCGCTGACGTCTATGCCTGGCGTGGCGAGGCCGACAAGGCGTTCGAATGGCTCGAGCGTGCCTACGTGCAGCACGACGGCGCCCTCAGCGCGATCAAGGCGGACCCGCTGCTCAAGTCGCTGTGGACCGATGCGCGGTTCGCCGCGATGCTGAAGAAGGTGGGTCTGCCACCGTAGCGCCCGTGCCGCCGCGACTCGGCGCGAGGCAGTGAAGGCGTGCTCGCGAAGCAGCGACCTTACGGCGATTTGCCCGCCGAAGTCAGCGAACTTCGCAGCCGCGACACGTCTTCCGAGCTGATTGTGTCGGTTTGGCGATTGTCGAAATGGCTGCGGACGTAGTTGACGACCTCGGCAACCTGCTCGTCGGAAAGGCTGTCGCCAAATCCCGGCATCCCGCGCCGGCCTCCCAACACCGTGAGCACCGGAAACGCCGCGCTAGCGAGTTTCGGATTCCCCGCGAGCGCGGGATACATGCCGGCGCCACGCGCGCCGCGCGCATCGGGCATGTGGCAGCCTTGGCAGATCGCGCGATACAGGGCCGCGCCGTCACTCTGCACGAAGTGGCCGCGCGGTCCGAGCGCTCCCCCTTGGGTGGGTGGGGAAAATATCGGCGGCTCGTCGGCGATGCAGCATGTCGCCGCCAGCGCGCATGTCGCAACTAGCATCAGCGTCGCAATCGGCGCGCGCAACAGGCGACGTGTACGAATATACATTTTACACTGTCTCCGCGTGCATGGCGATGGCGCGCTGATGCAGCCGGCCGATCGCATCGAGCGCCGACAGCACGGCGCCTTCCTGCCAGGCCGGCAAGCGCGAGGCGTGCTCGCCGGCAAGCACGATGCGGCCGTCGATCTGGCACAGGTTCTCGTAGTGTTTTTCGCGCGCCGTATCGGACCACTTGGCGAAGCAACCGTTCGCGAACGGGACGCGGTGCCAGGCGACGGAAATGCCATTTTCGAATTCGGCCGGATATTGCGGGTGGATCTGCGCGCCGAACTCCACGGCCAGGCGCACGCGCTCTTCCGGCGCCATCGCGGTGAGTTCATAGGCGTTGGCACCCCAACTGTAAGCGCCGAGCAGCACGCCCTTGCCCGGCGCGTTCTGGCCGGACATTGGATATCCGATCATGCCGATCGGCAGATCGGTGTAGCTGATGCCGCCGTAGATGCGCTCGTCGTCCTCCCAGAAGCGGCGCTTGAACTGCAGGCCGATCTTCACCGAGGCTTCGTACGGCACCGCCTGGATCGCGGCCGCCATCGGCTCGCTGACCTTCATCTCGATCTGGCTCAGGATCGACAGCGGAATCGTGCAGACGCACCAGTCCGCCCGCGCCGTGCGCGGCGGCCCGTCACGGCGCGCTTCGACGTACGAGACTTCGACGCCGCGGCCGTTCTGGTCGATGCGCACGACCTTCGCGCCGAATTGCACGAGAGGCGCGATCTCGCGATGGATTGCCGCCGGGATTCGATCCATGCCGCCGACCGGCTGGAACAGCGACGGCGCGAGATCGTAGACCGAAGACGCGCGCAATGCCCGCCACAAGTCCGATTGTACGAGTTCGCCGAGTGCGAGAGGTTCGGAGTACTGCGGAGGCGGAGCCAGTCCGCCGCCGGGAGCCTGGGCGAAGCCGCGGCCGCTGCTCGCAACGTCCGATTTGCGGTAGCGAAGGTCCTTGTCGAGAAAGCCGAACGTGCGCAACGCTTCGAGCAGTTTCTCCCTGTCCTCCGCGTTGACCTCGGCGTCGAGATGCCCGCCATGCACGGCCTTGCCGAGCAGTTCGGCAACGTGGCCATGGAAGTCCGTGTGCAGGCTGCGGAAGCGTTGGGGCTTGCCGCCGAATGCGCCGCGCGCGTGCACGTAAGCATTGAAATTGACCTGCGTGAACGGCTCGAGCGGCACCTTGAAGCGCTTCGCATAGTCGAGCATCGCGTGGTGATGGTATGGAATGCGCCACGGCCCCGGATTGAGATAGTGGCCGGGATCGAATTCGCAGCGCTGGCGAAAGCCGCCGAGTTCGGTGTACTCGTCGCCACCGCGCAGCGTCCAGGCGCGGCCGCCGGCGCGATCGTTGTATTCGAGCACCTTGACCTTGTAGCCGGCGCGGTGCAGCTCGAGCGCCGCGACGAGTCCGGCCATGCCGGCGCCGAGAACCAGCACCGATGCGCCGCGCGGCGCGCCGCCGAGGTCGATCGGCCCGCCATAGTTCGACTCCGGCGCGAACCCGAGCGCGGACATCGACTGATACATCAGCGCCGCGCCGGCCGACTGGCCGATCCGGCGCAGCAGTTCGCGGCGGCTCACCGTGGGATCGGATTCGTTCAGTGGCATATTTCAACCATGGCCTGGACAACGATGCCGTTTGCAGTACCCGCCGCCGTCCCGGCAGGCAACAGCGAGGTTTTGCGTAGAACGAAACCGCGAGCGGACTCGCGCCACTGGTTTGGTCGCACGGTCACGCGAAGCGGGACTTGCCCAGGCGGCGCATCACCGGGTGGGACTCATTCTGGCATGAGTGCACTCCTGATGAGTGGATTTTGCGCAGTCGAGGTGTGGCCCGGAGCGGAGACTGCGCCAGCACGGATCGTGTAATCTGTGCCGGCACAAGGAGGAGCAAACATGGCGAATTCACTGCTTGTCGTATTCGTGCATGGCTGGAGCGTCACCAACACCGATACCTACGGTGAACTGCCGGCGCGCCTGAAGGGCGAAGCCGGAAAGGACGGCGGACCGTCGCTCGACGTGCACAACGTCTATCTCGGCCAATACGTCAGCTTCCGCGACGAAGTCCGACTCGAGGACATCTCGCGCGCTTTCGATGCCGCCGTCGCCGACGTGATGAAAGACGTCGGCGCATCGCGCCGGTTCGTCTGCATCACGCATTCGACCGGCGGCCCGGTGGTGCGCGACTGGCTCGATCGTTTCTACGTGAAACCCGGAAAGCTCGCCGGCTGCCCGCTCAGCCATCTGATCATGCTCGCGCCGGCGAACTTCGGTTCGGCGCTCGCGCAACTCGGCAAGAGCCGTCTCGCCCGCCTGGCGAACTCGCTCGACGGCGTCGAGCCGGGGCAGCGCGTGCTCGACTGGCTCGAACTCGGCAGTCCCGAAAGTTTCGACCTGAATTCACGCTGGATCACCGACTACGCTGCCCTGAAGTTGACGACGTCGGCCAATCCACTGTTCCTGTTCGTGCTGACCGGCGACCGCATCGACCGCAAGCTCTACGATCATCTGAACAGCTACACCGGCGAGCTCGGCTCGGACGGAGTCGTCCGGGCCGCGGCGGCGAACTTGAACGCAACCTACGTGCGCCTCGAGCAGCCGCAGCCGGATCGCGGCGATTCGCTGGAGAGCGCGACGACGAAGTTGCGAGCTCTGAAGGTCACCCGGGTCGAGCACCCGCAGCACACCGCGTTCAAGCTGATCCCCAATGCGTCGCACTCGGGCGACCACATGGGCATCATGCGCAGCGTGACCGAAAGCGGAGACCTGCACCCGACCGCGGCTGCGATTCTGCGTTGCCTGCAGGTGACCGACGATGCCGGCTACAACAAGCTGTGCGGCGCGTTCGATGCCGAGAACGCCGCGCACCAGGCGCCGGGGAATCGCCTGGAGATCGAACCGGTGCCGGTCATTCCGGATCGCCAGTACATTCACGATCCGCACTCGATGCTGATCTTCCGCCTGCTCGACGATCGTGGCGCGCACGTGCAGGAGGTCGACATCCTGTTGACCGCCGGAGAGAACAACAGCCCGGACGAATTGCCCGAGGGCTTTCTCACCGACCGCCAGGCCAATCGCCGCGATCCCGGCACGATCACGCTCTTCCTGAATTATGCGGCGATGGCCGGCTCCCCGGCGATACCCGGGCCGGACGGTTCGATTGCCCGGCCGGAATTGATTGCGCGCGGCAATTACGGGCTGACGATTCGCCCACGCGCGACCGATGGCATCGTGCTGTACCTGGAAGGCGTGATCAGCGCGGCCACGCACGACATCCTCGACTACGTCGAGCCGAACCAGACGACGCTGATCGACATCGTGCTCACGCGCGTCGTGCGCTCGGGAGTATTTACGTTTACCCAGCAACTGGCGCCACGGTCGTTCAAGAACGATGCGTTTGGCAATCCGATTTGAAACTGCCACGAGGACACTTGCAAAGCGATCTCGATTAGTCAGCTCGTCATCCCGGCAAAAGCCGGGATCCAGCGCCTCTGTAAAACGTAGCGAAGGCGCTGATTCCGGCTTTCGCCGGAATGACGAGCAAAAAAGTCAATGTCGCCGGAATGACGAATCTTTCGGGACTTCCAAAGGCACCACAGGCATCG
>CAVYAZ010000004.1:0-21166 GCA_963766595.1 uncultured Gammaproteobacteria bacterium | reverse complement strand
ATCCATAGAATCGGCCCCGTTGCGCGTGCGCAAGGCCGCCGTGCTGGGCGCCGGCGTCATGGGCGCGCAGATCGCTGCGCATCTGGTCAACGCCGATGTCGACACGATTCTTTACGACCTCGCCGCCAAGGATGGCGACAAGAACGGCATCGTCGTGAAGGCGATCCAGAACCTCGGCAAGCTGTCGCCGAGTCCGCTCGGCAAAAGAGCCGCGCCGCGGCGATCGTTCCGGCGAATTACGACGACAACCTCAACTGGCTGCAAGGCTGCGATCTCATCATCGAGGCGATCGCCGAAAGGCTCGACTGGAAGCTCGACCTTTACAAGAAGATTACGCCGTATATTGCTGATAATGCTGTAGTTGCGAGCAACACCTCCGGCCTATCGATCAACGCACTGGCCGAGGCCCTGCCGGCGAAGCTGCGGCCGCGTTTCAGCGGCATCCACTTCTCCAACCCGCCGCGCTACATGCATCTGGTTGAGCTGATCCCGGACCGGAAAACGGATCCCGCGATCGTGGCTGCCCTCGAGGCGTTCCTGACGACGACACTCGGCAAGGGCGTCGTCCGTGCCAGGGACACGCCGAACTTCATCGGCAACCGCATCGGCGTCTTCTCGATTCTGGCGACGGTGCATCACACGGCCGCGTTCGGGCTCGGCTTCGATGTCTCGACGCACTGACCGGCCCGGCGATCGGGCGGCCGAAGAGCGCGACGTACCGGACCGCCGACGTCGTTGGCCTCGACACGATGGCGCACGTGATCAAGACGATGGCCGACACGCTGCCGGACGATCCGTGGCATCGCTACTTCAAGACGCCGGATTGGCTCGCCACGCTGATCGATAAAGGCGCGCTCGGCCAGAAGACCGGCGCCGGCGTGTACCGGAAAGCCGGCAAGGACATCCTCGTGCTCGATGTCGGCCGGCGCGACTATCGCCCGTCCGCGCAGGAAACCAGCGCCGACGTCGCGGCGATCCTCGCGATCAGGGACCCGGCCGAGAAGTTCGCCAGGCTGCGCGCTTCGGCCGACCCGCAGGCGCAATTCCTGTGGGCGATGTTCCGCGACCTCTTCCACTACACGGCCTATCACCTCGCCGACATCGCCGACACCGCGCGCGACGTCGATTTCGCGATCCGCTGGGGCTATGGCTGGAAGCTCGGCCCATTCGAGACCTGGCAGGCCGCCGGCTGGCAGAGCGTCGCAAAGTGGATTGCCGAGGACATCGCAGCCGGCAAGGCCATGAGCGACGCGCCGCTGCCAGGCTGGGTCACCGACGGCCGTCGCGGCGTCCATCAGCCGGCAGGCTCGTTCTCGCCGAAGAGCGGCAAGGATGAGCCGCGCTCGTCGGCGCCGGTCTACAAGCGCCAGCTCTTCCCCGATCCGTTGATCGGCGAGAAGTTCGACACCGGCACGACCGTCTGGGAAAACGACGGCGTGCGCCTCTGGCACCTCGGCGACGACGTCGGCATCGTCTCGTTCAAGACCAAGATGAACACCGTCAACGACGCGGTGCTCGATGGCCTTCCGCGCGCGGTCGACGAAGCCGAACGCAAGCTCAAGGCGCTCGTGATCTGGCAGACCGGCGAGCCGTTCTCGGCCGGTGCCGATCTCAAGGGTGCGCTCGCGCAGCTCAAGGGCGGCAAGATCGCCGAGTTCGAAACGATGGTCGCGAACTTCCAGGCCGCGAGCATGCGCCTGAAGTATTCGCTGGTGCCGGTCGTCGCCGCGATCCGCGGCATGGCATTCGGCGGCGGCTGCGAGTTCCAGATGCATTGCGCGCGCACGGTCGCGGCGTTCGAGAGCTACATCGGACTCGTCGAAGCCGGCGTCGGCCTGCTGCCGTCCGGCGGAGGCCTGAAGGAGATTGCGCTGCGTGCTTCGCGCGCCGCGCTCGACAATGATCCGTTTCCGCAGATCAAGCGCATGTTCGAGACCGTGGCGATGGCGAAGGTGTCCGGCAGCGCGCTCGAAGCCAAGCAGCTCGGGCTGCTGCGCGAAAGCGATGTCGTCGTGTTCAACAGCTTCGAATTACTTCACGTCGCCAAAGAGGTCGGCGCGGCGCTCGCCGGATCGGGCTGGCGCCCGCCGCTTCCGGCGCGCGACATCGTCGTCGCCGGCGACGTCGGCACCGCGACCCTCAAGATGATGCTCGTCAACATGCTCGAAGGACGCTTCATTTCGGAGCACGACTACGACATCGCAGCACGCATCGCCGACACATTGTGCGGCGGTGTCCTCGAGCGCGGCTCGACCGTCGACGAGAAATGGCTGCTCGATCTCGAGCGCAAGCATTTCGTCGAGCTCGCGCAGACCAGCAAGACGCAGGATCGCATCGCGCACACGATGTCGACCGGCAAGCCTCTGCGAAACTAGCTCACCGTCGTCCCGGCGCAGGCCGGGACCCAGCTCTTCGTCCAAGCGCAAAACTGGATTCCGGCCTCCGCCGGAATGACGAAACAAGGAAGCGAGAACGTAATGACCCGACAGATCCAGGACGCCTACATCGTCTCCGCCGTCCGCACGCCGGTCGGCAAGGCCCCGCGCGGCATCTTCCGCAACACGCGTCCGGACGACCTGCTCGCGCACGTGCTGCGCGAAGCGATCAGGCGAGCGCCCGGCATCGACGTCGCGCGCATTGGCGACGCGATCATCGGCTGCGCGATGCCGGAAGCCGAGCAAGGCATGAACGTCGCGCGCATCGGCGTCCTGCTCGCCGGCCTGCCGGACAGCGTGCCCGGCATGACGATCAACCGCTTCTGCTCGTCCGGCCTGCAGGCGATCGCGCTCGCCGCCGATCGCATCCGGCTCGGCGAAGCGGAGCTGATGCTCGCCGGCGGCACCGAATCGATGAGCATGGTGCCGATGATGGGCCACAAGGTCGCGATGAATCCGGCCGTGTTCGCCGACGACAACATCGGCATCGCATACGGCATGGGCATCACGGCCGAGAAGGTCGCCGAGCGCTGGAAGGTCACGCGCGAGCAGCAGGATGCGTTCGCGCTGCAGAGCCATCAGCGTGCGCTTGCCGCGATCGCGGCCGGCGAGTTCTCCGACGAAATCGCGCCGATCACGCTCGACGATCATTATCCGGATCTTGCCAAACGCTCGATCGTCACCGATGCGCGCCGGATCGACACCGACGAAGGGCCGCGCAAGGATACGAATCTCGAAGCGCTAGCGAAGCTCAAGCCGGTGTTCCGCATGGGCGGCAGCGTCACGGCTGGCAATTCGTCGCAGACGTCCGACGGTGCCGGCGCGGTCGTGCTCGCGAGCGAGCAGGCGATCAAGGACTACGGCCTGAAACCGCTCGCAAGGTTCGTCGGTTTCGCCGTCGCTGGCGTGCCGCCGGAGATCATGGGCATCGGGCCGAAGGAAGCGATTCCGCGCGCGCTCGCCGCGACCGGCATCCGCACGGAGCAGCTCGACTGGATCGAGCTCAACGAGGCGTTCGCGGCGCAGTCGCTCGCGGTGATCCAGGACATCGGCCTCGATCCGGCGAAAGTGAATCCGCTCGGCGGCGCGATCGCACTCGGCCATCCGCTCGGCGCGACCGGTGCCGTGCGCGTCGCGACGCTCGTGCATGGCCTTCGCCGGCGCGGACAGAAATACGGCATGGTCACGATGTGCATCGGCACCGGCATGGGCGCCGCGGGAATCTTCGAGGCGGTCTAGTGTTTCGTCATTCCGGCGAAGGCCCGATTCCAGTCTTGTTCCAGGAAGCTGGGTCCCGGCCTGCGCCGGGACGACGTTGCATCATTTCGCCAGATCGCTCTCGAGCCCGACCTGCACCCAGCCGAGATTGATGCCGATCCGCGTCGCTTCCGGATTCGCCCATGCGTATGCAAGCGTGCCGCCGTCGGCGTCGCCGACGATCGAGAGCTTCAGCACCGGCACGTTGCCTTCGCGATACGTGAGCCGTTCGAGCACCAGCGAATAGCCCGACGCGTTGCCGTCGCGCCACTTCAGCGGATAGCGCCCGCCTTCGGTGCCGATGCGCAACGCACGGTCCATGTGCCAGTCGCGGCTCGCCGCGTCGGCCTTCGGACCACCGCCGTTGATCGCGGCCCAGCCGGTGAACCAGCGCACAGCCGCAGTCCTCGCGTGCGTCGCCGCCCCGCGCCTGATCGGCGTAGAGGCGCACGCGCAACCATTCGCCGTCGCGCTCGATCGCGAGCGGCAGCAACGCGGCTTCGACGCCGATGCCCGGGGCGATTGCGGCGCATGCGGCGGTATCGGCGTCGCGATGCCCGCGTGCGATGGCATGCGCAATGTGCACGCGTCGAGCGCGGCCCACTTTGCGGATCGAATTGAGGCGCCGCGGCGGGTGTCGACGAGCGGACGATACGGTACGAGTGCGAGCGCGCCGTCCGATTGCGCCATGCTGCGGATCGCCCACCGCGCTTCAAGCGGCGGACTCGCGTCGAGCATCACGCGCCAGAGCGTCCAGTCGGCCTGCTCGTCGGCTCGATCGTGACGACGAGGTGTGGCGGCTGCACCGCGCCCGCGCGCTTCGTGCGCCTGCCACACCTGCGCATGATTGTCGTACACGCCTTCGACGCCGGCGCGGTCGCTTTCGCGCCCGTCGGCGCCGACGGCGCGTGGCGCACGTCGTGACACGCGGCGAGCGCGAGCGCGATCAGTACGGCGCGATGCGTTTCATGCCGCGAGCATAGCAGTCACGGCACCCGGACGCCCGACAGATCAACGCCAGCGCCGCTTCGAGATCGCGAATCAGCACCGCCGGCTCCTCGAGCCCGATCGACAACCGCACGAGATTCAGCGGCAACGCACCGGGCGGATTCAGCGGCGAATCGGCCGGATGCACGGCGGCGACCGGGAACAGCAGCGATTCATAACCGCCCCACGACACGGTCATCAGGAAGCGCTTGAGTCCATCGCAGAAACGCTCGATGGCCGCGACGTCCGGCGCATCGAGCTCGAGCGTCAGGAGCCCGCTCGATCCGCGCAGCTGCCGCGCCGTCAGCTCGAGCTGCGGATTGTCCGTCGCGAACGGCGCATAGAGCTTGCGCACTTTCGGGTGCGCCTCGAGGAACGTGCGCACCTCGGCTGTCGTCGCCGCGATGCGCTGCATGCGGATCGGCAGCGTGCGCAAGCCGCGGATCATCAGCCACGCGTCGTGCGGCGCGAGCAGCGCGCCGAGCGTCATGAACGGTCCCTTGAAGATGTCCTTGATGACTTCGTGACGCCCGCACAGCACGCCGGCGACGACGTCGCTGTGCCCGTTGAGATATTTGGTTGCCGAATGCGCGACGAGATCGATGCCGAGCGCAATCGGCGACTGGTTCAGCGGCGTCGCCCAGCTGTTGTCGCAGAGTGTGCGGATGCCACGCGATTTCGCCAGCGCCGCGACCGCAGCGAGATCCTGCTGCTCGAACGTCATCGAGTTCGGGCTTTCGCAGACGATGAGGCGCGTCTGGTCGGTCAGCGCGTTCTCGAAGTTCGCGATGTCGGTTCCATCGATGAACGTCGTCGTGACGCCGAAGCGCCCGAGCATCGTGTACAGCACCGCGCGCGTCCAGCTGTACGGCCGCGCGACGCAGATCGCGTGATCGCCGCTGCGAAGACTGCCGATCACGGCGGCCGAGATCGCGCCGGCGCCGCTGCCGAACATGAGGCAATCCTCGGCGCCTTCGAGCGCAGCAACCTTCCTGCGCAGGATCTCGACGGTCGGATTGTTGCCGCGCGTGTAGACGTGCGCCGCCAGCTCGTCGCGAAAGCTTTCGCGCATCTTCGCGACCGTCGGGAACGCGAAGATCGACGACTGCACGATCGGCGGCGCGACCGCGCCGAAATACTGCTCGCGGTCTTCGCCCAGGTGGTTGAGGATCCAGCTGAGATCCATGGCCTCAGTGCTTTGCCGCGTCGTTGACGAGCTCGCGCGTCGCGGCGCCGATCTGCGCGTCGGCGAGCGCCATGTGCAGCGTCGCCTTGACCAGGCCGAGCTTGTTGCCGCAATCGAAACGCGTGCCTTCGAAGCGGTACGCGAGCACCGGTTGCTCCGCGAGCAGCTTCTCGATCGCGTCGGTCAGCTGGATTTCGCCGCCGGCGCCGGGCGTCGTTTTTTCGAGCAGCTCGAAGATGCGACCCGGCAGCACGTAACGACCGACGATCGCGAGATTCGACGGCGCGACGGCCGGCTTCGGTTTCTCGACCACGAGCCTGATCTTCGCGGCGCGATCGGAGACCGGCGTCGCATCGACGATGCCGTACTTGTTGGTGTCCTCGCGCGGCACTTCCTCGACCGCGATGACGCCGGCGTTTTCCTGCGCCGAAAGCTCGGCCATCTGGCGCAGCGCGCCAGGGCCCTTGCCGGTCCAGATCAGATCGTCGGGCAGGATCACGCCGAACGGCTCGTCGCCGACGACCGGCTTGGCGCACAGCACGGCATGGCCGAGGCCGAGCGCTTCGGGCTGCGTGACGAACACGCAACGCACGTTGCGCGGCAGCGTGCCCTGCACGAGTGCGAGCAGCTCGTCCTTGCCGGCCTGGGCGAGCTTGGATTCGAGCTCGTACGCCTTGTCGAAATAGTCCGCGATCGCGTGCTTGTAGCGATTCGTCACGAAGACGAGCGTATCGGCGCCGGCGTCGACGGCTTCGTCGACCGCGTACTGGATCAACGGGCGATCCAGCACCGGCAGCATTTCCTTGGCGACGACCTTCGTCGCGGGCAGGAAGCGCGTGCCGAGCCCGGCGACGGGGAAGACGACCTTGTGCAAACGCTTCTGCATCCGGATTCCTTCAGGCGGTGCGCGAGCCGATCGGAATGACTTCCGCGACGGTCGCATGATCATGGACGGCGAACTCGGGCAGCAACTGGTCGAGCACGCGCCTGAGCGTGTCCTCGTCGTACTCGCACACGGCGACCGCGGCCTGCTTGAGCTGCGCGGTCAGGATGCTCCACGACATGCTGCGCGGCTGCGCGAGAAAGATCTTCGCGTGCGTCGTGTCGCTGTAGTTCTCGTGCGGATGGAACAGTTTCTCGAACAGCTTCTCGCCGGGCCGAAGCCCCGTGTAGATGATCGGGATATCGCCTTCGGACGATTTGCCGGCGAGGCGGATCATCTGCTCGGCCAGATCGCGGATGCGCATCGGCTCGCCCATGTCGAGCGTGAACACTTCGCCGCCGTTGCCGAGCACCGCGGCCAGCAGGATCAGCCCGCACGCTTCGGGAATCGTCATGAAGTAGCGCGTGATCTCCGGATGCGTGACCGTCACCGGCCCGCCGGCGCGGATCTGCTCGCGAAAGCGCGGCACGACCGAGCCCGCCGAATCCAGCACGTTGCCGAACCGGACCGCGATGAAGTGTGTCTTCGATCTCGCGCGAGCGCGCGCACTACAGCTCGGCGACGCGCTTGCACGCGCCCATGACGCTGGTCGGATCGACCGCCTTGTCGGTCGAGATCAGCACGAAGTTGCCGGCGCCGTAGGATCGCTGGCCTTTGCGCGACTTCCGTGCCGAGCACGTTGTTGCGGAACGCCTCGCGCACCTGCGCCTGCAGCAGCGGCACGTGCTTGTAGGCCGCCGCGTGGAACACGACCTGGGGCCTCGCCCACGCGAACACGCGCTCGCACGCGACCGCGTCGGTGCAGTCGCCGAGCGCGGCGTTGAACAGGATGTCCGGATGCGCGCCGCGCAGCTCCTGCTCGATCATGTAGAGGTTGTATTCGGACATGTCGAACACGGTCAGCGATTCGGCGCCGAGCCGCGCGATCTGGCGGCAAAGCTCCGCTCCGATCGACCCGCCGCCGCCGGTGATCAGCACGCGCTTGCCGGCGAGCTGAGTGCGGATCGCGGTCCAGTCGAGCTGCACCGGGTCGCGGCCGAGGAGATCTTCGATCGCGACCTCCTTCAATTCGTTGAAGCTCGCGCGGCCGGCGACGACGTCTTCCAGGCGCGGCACCGTGCGGAACGGCAGGTTGCAGCTTTCGCACAGGTCCACCGCGCGGCGCATCTGCGCCTTGTTCGCGGTCGGTATCGCGATGACGAGCAGTTCGGCCGCCGTTTCGCGCGCGAGCTGCGGCAGCTGTTCCAGCGTGCCGAGCACCGGCACGCCATGCACGCGACTGCCGCGAAGCGATGCGTTGTCGTCGAGAAAGCCGACCGGCGTGTAGCGGTTGTCGCGGCGCAGATCGCGCACGAGCGCCTCGCCCGCCTTGCCGGCGCCGAGCACGAGCACGCGCTGGCTCGGCGCGCGCGCGGAGAAATCCAGGCGACTGTCCTTCCAGTAGCGATACAGCAGCCGCGGCGCGCCGAGCAGCACGGCGAGCACGAGCGGATACACGGTCAGCACCGTGCGCGGCACGGTTTCGAGGCGGTTGTAGAGAAACAGCGTGATCGCGATCGCGAGCGCGCCGAGCACGGCGGCCTTCGCGATGTTCCACAGATCCGGCAGGCTCGCGAAGCGCCAGAGGCCCTTGTAGAGGCCCGTCCACCAGAAGATCACGCCTTGCGCGGCGAGCACGAACCACACTTCGGGACCGAACCAGGCGACCGGCGGCGGATTGGGCTCGAGCGACCAGCGCAGCACGCTGACCGCGATCCACGCAATCCACACCATCAGCATGTCGTGCAGCACGACGGCGAGGCGCGGGTGGATCGCGGCGATCAGGTTACGGAACGGCATGGCGTTCCCGCGTTCGAGCGGCGCCGAGGCAACGGCGCTTGCCGAGGATCCAGACCGCGACGCCGAGTGCGTAGACCGCAATCGCAGCAGCAACGCCCGAGCTCTCGTGCGTCGCGACGTTCGCGTTGGCGATCGGCATCCATGTTCCGTAGGCCCGGTTCATCCATGCTACGACCGGCAAGGCGATCACGAGGTTCCATCCCATATAGAGCGCGACGACGCCGGCATGACTGAAGCCGCTGCGGACGAGCCACTGGTAGAGGTGCTCGCGGTGCGCACTATACCAACGCCGGCCGCGAACGATGCGCGAGACGAGCGTGCAGCTCGCATCGGTCACGAACGCCGAGCAAAGCACGACGCCGCTTGCGAGCGCGGTGTCGGGCGCGCTCATCTGCCAGAGCACGGCGACCGCGATCAGAACGCCGAGCACGCCGCTGCCGACATCGCCCATGAAGATGCGCGCCCGCGGGAAATTGAACGGCAGGAATCCGGCCGCGGCGGCGGCGAACACCAGCATCTCGCCGGCGTGCGGCTCGCCGACATGCCGGCAGAGCAGCGCGAGCGAGGCGAGCACGAAGATCGCCTGCGCCGCCAGGATGCCGTCGATGCCGTCCATGAAGTTGTGCAGGTTCACGAACCAGACCATCGCGAGCGCGACGACCACGAGCGAAATCCAGATCGTCGAAACCGACGTGGCGAAGCCCTCTTCGACGGCGTCGGGCGAAAGCGCAACAGCGGCGATGACCGGCAGCAAAAAGATCAGCGTCGCGACGCAATGCGCGCCGAACCGCCACGCCGCCGAGAGGCCGCGATGATCGTCGATCCATCCGACCGCGGCGACGATCGCAATCGCGATCGCGAGCGTGGCGGCGGCACCGATCGAGGTCGGCGGGCGCATCAACGCCGGAATGCAGGCCGCGACGAGCACGGCGATGACGATGCCGATGCCGCCGCCGCGCGGTGTCGGCGCCGAGTGCGAGCGACGCGTGCCGGGCTCGTCGATCAGGCGGCGTCTTCGCGCATAGCCGATCGCAAGCCAGGTCGAGACTGCCGAGATGACGAATGCCGCGAACATCGCGGCGATCCAGAACGACCAGGACCAGGCCAGCCGTTCCACGTCGCGCTACTCGCCGACGACGCCGTGGATCGGACGCACCGAACCCCAGCTCTTGCAGCTCGGGCACTGCCAGTGATGCGCCTTCGCGCCGAAGCCGCACTTGTTGCAGCGGTACATCGCCTGCCCTTCGACGAGCTTGCGCGTGAGGTCGCGCAGGATCAGGAAGTTGTCGCGTGCTTCGCCGCTCGCCGTGTGCAGATTGACGTCGATCAGTGCCATCAGCGCGCGCACGGACGGACGCTGGCGCAACGCGCGATTGAGGAACGCGACCGCGGCGTCCTCGCCTTGCGTGCGCGTGTAAAGGCGTGCGAGCGCGAGCACGGGCGAGACGCCCTGGTAGTTCTCGGTGATGTTGAGCAGGAACTCCTCGGCACGCGCCATCTGGCCGGCGCGCGCGTAGCAATCGAGCAGCGGCGAGAGGATCTCCGGTACGTAATCGACGTCCTGCTCGGCGACCTGCTCGAACGCGGCGATCGCGCGATCGAGATGGCCGTCGGCCGCTTCGACGTGGCCCTTGATCATGCTCGCGCGCACGCAATCGCTCTCGGCCGCGTACGCCTCTTCGATGTGCTGGCGCGCCTCGTCGAGCGCGCCGCGCGCGCGCGACTGTTCGGCAAGCTCGCAGTAGAACTGCGCGATCGTCGCGCCCTGCGATTCGCCGGTCGCCTGCTGCAGCCGGCGCGCGTGGTCGATCGCCTTGTCCCAGTCGCGCTCGTGCTGGTAGATCGCGATCAGGTGCTTGAGCGCGGACGGCGCCTGCGCGTTCATCGCGACGATCACTCACGCAAAGCCTTCGCCAGAAGCGGCAGTTGGCGTATTGAGGGCGATCACCTGCCTTTTCGTTCCTCGTTTGCAGGTGCGCGACGGCTCGTCCCCCTACGGTTAAGGTCATCGCAGTGAGTACGCGCGGCGAGCTACTGCACTTTGATGGACTGAGAGAGCGACAACACAACTGCTGCCGCGACTGCTAAGTGAACCAAATGGCGAGCGTGCTTGGGAATTTGGGAGGATCCCGACAATGCGAGTCCTCGTGCCGGGCGGTGCCGGCTATATCGGCTCCCACACGTGCAAGGTACTGGCACTAGGGGGACACACCCCCATCGCCTATGACAATCTTCGCACCGGCCACCGCTGGGCCGCAAAATGGGGCCCTTTCGAGCTAGGCGACATCAATGATACCTCGAGGCTCACTCAAGTGATGCGACGTCACAAGCCGGAAGCTGTCATTAATTTTGCCGCCCTTGCTTATGTCGGTAAGTTGAACAAGGAGCCGACCCTCTACTATCGCAATAACGTCGCAGGCATGGTCAGCTTGCTTGAGACAATGCGCGCCAACGATGTCGGCTCCATCGTCTTCTCCAGCAGCTGCGCAACCTACGGCGTACCTACGCGACTGCCTATCGTTGAGACCGAACGGCAAGAGCCAATCAATTCCTATGGCCGATCCAAGCTTATGGCAGAGACGATCCTGCGAGACGCTTGTGCCGCGCACGGGCTAGCAGCCGTGGCGTTACGCTACTTTAACGCTGCGGGAGCTGATCCCGATGGGGATTGTGGGGAGGAGCACGATCCAGAGACACATCTCATCCCACTGGTATTGCAGGCAGCGGCCGGCCTGCGGTCCGGCATCGCGGTATTCGGCAGGGACTACGACACGGAGGATGGAACCTGCATCCGCGACTACGTTCACGTGGCCGATCTCGCATTAGCGCACGTCGCAGCGCTGTCGGCCTCCCAACTTGGCAAGTTCGCCGCTTATAACCTCGGTACGGGTACGGGCTTCAGCATCAGCGAGGTGATCATGCGCGCGCGCGAAATCACCGGAAAGCGAATTTCAGTGACGACCGCGGCTCGGCGCCCAGGTGATCCGCCGGCCCTTGTTGCGGATGCCGCACGGGCGCGGGCAGAGCTGAAGTGGGCTCCGATTCATTCCGATCCGGACCACATCATCGAGAGCGCATGGCTGTGGATGACTGAACACCGAAAGAGCGCGATCAGCGGATAAACTTCAGTCAATCGGCGCGAGATGCAGTGGAACGTCAGGCGGAATTGACAACATGCTCACGGCACCAAGGCTCATGAGCTGTCCTGTTAACGAGTGTATAGGTTGGCCATAAGCTCATTACCCGTGCCCTCATCCAGACGGGATTGTCATGGCTCTGCCAATCCCTTAGTCACTACTTCTGGGCAAACGCCCACACCACAAGTGGAAACGCGGGCTGCTACGGCACCGTGATCGCTGCCCTTTGACGGCGTTGAAGGTATTTTCCCCGTGAAGCTTGACCCAATTTGCAGCAGGCAAAGCCCAGCGTGGGTGGGACGAAGAGCGAGTGCGCCAAGAGTTGACCCTGGCGATCTCCGAGGAAGGCGCAAACTTCATGCGGTCGCTTGAGAACTTGATGACGCGCGCTCGGAAAGAATGGAAATCGAAGCAGACTAATCGGTCCCTGGAAGAAGGGGGTCGCTAGTGGCCGCAAAGATGCCATCCATCTAGTCCATCGTGCTTGGCGGTGGCTATACAACTCCGATAGTTTGATGGGCAGTGTGAAAGCTGACTGTGGCCTGGTTCGTAAAATGATTGGAGGGGGACAGTTTGTGAATCCCCGGAAAGGCGAGATCCAAGTTTACCGGGGCACAGCCGGCATTGATCGGAGGACGGCGACCAAGGGTTTGCCTTGAACTACGGACGGGCACGTGGCGTGCTGGTTTGCGGTGTCCGCAGCCTGCTGGCGACGACCGCTCGTTCTTTCAGAACCCGCAGAGCTTCACGCGCGGCTTTCCCGTCGAAGTTGCGCAGTGCGGTGATGGTGCGCCGGCTGAAGTCGGACCTGCGCGCAAGCGCCGGTGCGCAAGCTGGCCGCGCATTTCGGCGACAAGGTATTGACCATTCCCTCGGTGCGGCGCGACGGTGTGCACTCGGCCCGACTGGCGGCGGCTCGTAGACCTGACGCGTTGAAGGCGGTTTCCTGCCGAACAAACAAAGGCCTCAGCGAGCTGACAACTCGGGTGCTTGGTGTCCGTTGCCGCACCATCACAGTTCAAGGTCGCCGAACTCCAACGGTGACATTTGCGTGTCGCGATGATGCCCTCCTTGTGATCGATTCCCCCGGCGATCATATAAGGGAGAAATGTGTGGGGGGCGCCTTGCGGAGGCGCCTAATGTTCAGACGTGTCACTTTTCTACCGGCGACCGCCATCGCGATGATGTGGTTGTTCGCGGTGTCGCCGGCTTTTTGGGCAATTGATGCGGGCGCTAAAGGCGGTGGGGCAGGTGGTGCAGCCGGTGGGGCAGGTGGTGCCGCCGGTGCGGCCGCTGGTGCCGCCGGTGGGGCAGGTGGTGCGGCCGCTGGTGCCGCCGGTGCGGCCGCTGGTGCCGCTGGCGCGGCAGCTGGCGCGGCCGCTGGTGCCGCTGGCGCGGCCGCTGGTGCCGCTGGCGCGGCCGCTGGTGCCGCTGGCGCGGCCGCTGGTGCCGCAGCTGGTGCAGCTGGTGCCGCCGGGGGTGCGGCTGGCTCGGCGGGCGGTGCAGCCGGTGGTAGTGGTGCGGGTGGCGCAGGGGGCGGTGCCGCTGGTGCCGCAGGTGCCGGCGATGGTTCAGCAAGCAGTGGGCCGGGAGTGGGGCCTTCAGGCGTGGCCTCAGACGTTGCCAGCTCCGAAGCCGCGGTCAACAACGTTAACGCCGCAATCGCGAAACTTGTCGCAACCAGGCATCGATCCAGCGACCGATCGTCGTTTGGCGCTTCGGTTGCCGTGGTCGGCGCCGATGGAGGCGTCGTCAGTGGGCAGTTGCCGCCGGGCGACGGGTCTCAGGCCGGGCCCGCGAGGGCAGCAAACCAAAGTGACACAAGTGCCGTTGCGAAAGCCAAGCAGCCGATGCGCAATACATCGACACCAGTTCTTTCGGGCACGGCAGTTCAAAAGAGCGCCGGCAGCGCGCCTGCAACGGCGGCCGCAACTGCGTCGGCCAGCGCTCAAGGAAGCGGTGCTCCAGCCGCGGGGAGCGTCGGCCCATCAAGTTCAGGCAGCGGCACCAACGCGGAAGCCGGTAATATTGGCGAAACCGAACGGAAGGCCGGCACGGGCCAGCCGGGCTCTGCCGAGCCGGCGTCGGACGATGCCCTGTTAGGCGAGGTACTCGCTCAGGCGACGGTGCATGCGGAGGCGGAACCAGGCAGCGAAGCAGCCGTGAGCGAGTTGCTGGCCATGGTGTTGTTTGACCGTGGCAATCGCGAGGCGGCAAAGGAACTGCTGTGCGACCAGCGCCGCTATTATGACGTCTTCCAAGCGAGTGCCACGCCCTGCAGGGTCCGCACGCAATGGAGCGCCGACAAGGTCGAGGCACCTGTATCACCAACCAGGCCCGCACCCGCCGGTCCCGCTCCCGCACCCGGCGACCGTGCCCCGCTTCCCTGATTATAGCGCAAACCCGTCCCGCAGCCGCCGTAGCGATGACGCGATGGCCGCAGAACTTTGCGTGCTGCTCCTTCTCAGCGGAAAGCATGAGGGCCGATTTGCAATGAGCGGGCGGGAAAGAGCTTATGGCTGCCTCCAAACTCCCGCGAGATCTATTCAGCGCGATCCAAGCCTGGGCCGTCCAGTGCGACTGGCTGCGCACGCGTTTCCAATACGTCGAATTGAAAGCCGCGGGCATCCATGTGGCGAAAAAGGTTCGCGACCTTCCTCGATAAGATACAACGCCAGCAAGCGTGCTACTCGGAAGGCCGGCCTGAGTCGGGCCGGCAAAGAGGCGGCAAACTCGAGTAATTTCCCTTTTGCCACGCCGCTTGGGACGGAGACCGGACTTTACTGTCCCACCAGATGGCAAGTTGTCGAATCGACGTGGGCCGTCGTGGGTGGGCCGATCAGGTCAGCTCGGATCTGCTCGCCCGGCGCAACCGACGTCGGCCCGAACTCGGCAGCGCCGACCGGCCGTCCGGCGCTCACGAAGGAGCACTCGACCCGGGCGTCGAGCGCGCGCGATGTGTTCGAGATGAGGGTGGCGGTCACTTGCCAATAGCCCGCCGGATTGTAGGTGAGGTCGCTCGCCTGCAAGCTCAGCCGCGGCATCGGCTGAGCGGTCTCGGGCAGCGGCCTCGGGCCAGTGCGCCGCACGGTGGGCTGCGGCTTTGTCATTTCGTCCGGCGGCCGGTAGACCGGCGCCGCGTTGCGCGAAGTCGTTGGCGGCAGCGGGGCTGGTCGTCGGTTGTCGTACCGGCGCCGGTTGCTGGCGCGCGGCCACCTGCTGTTCGAGCTCTTTGATGCGCGCGCGCGCTTGCTCCAGCGACTGCTGATCGTTCTGGCGCGCGGCCAGCTGCTGTTCGAGCTCTTTGACGCGGGCGCGCGCTTCCGCCAGCGACGGCTGATCGTTCTGGCGTGTCGCGAGCTGCTCCTCGAGTTCCTTGCTGCGCTGGCGTTCCGCAGCCAGAAGCTGCTGGTCGTTCTTGCGCGCGCTCAACTGCTCCTCGAGTTCCTTTGTCCGTGCGCGTTCCAGCACCAGCAATTGACCATCTTTCTCGCGGGTCGCCAATTTCTGCTCGAGCCCCGCGCTGGTGCTCCGCTCTTTCGCCAGCAATTCCTCGTATGTCCTCGACGGCAATTCCGCCTGCTGCGCCCCGTCCAATTCGGCTGGCTTCATGGCCTGTTTGGGCTTTGCCGGGACGGTCAACACGGGTGGGAGAGTCCCCTCGCGACGATCGCCGGCATCGTTACGGTAGAACCACCAACCGGCCGCCAGCACGGCCAGGCAGGCGGCGAACAGCGCGAACTTCGGCCATCGCCGCGGGGGTGGATCCGGATCCGCTCCGCCAGCAAGCAGCGTCAGGATTGGGTCAAGCCTGTCCAACGGGTCCGCGCTGGCCCTGCGGTCACCTTCCCGCGCGGTATCTTGGCTTGGGGAGCGACCAGGCTTGGGATTGCCGGACTCTGCCGACGTTGGTGACGCCGGCGCCATTGACGGTGGCACTGCGAATTCTCTGCGCCTCCTGCTGCGCCACATTGCTCAGCTCCCGGCTGCCATGGCGGCTGCATGATGCTGGCGTGAACCAATCCCATGCGGTTCAAGCATCAGAGGCGGCCATCCTCGCAGCAACATTAGTCCCGCGCCCACGCATCGGGCCGTGACCTTATCGAGGTCCTAGAATCCGATGAATTTGGAAGGGAGAGCGCAAAATTATTCGAAGACCCGGTCCGAACGGTGGTCCGGTATTTGAGGGGATGGCCGAACAACACGTAGCTGCAACCGGCTACCGGTACATCGTCGCTGACCATCGGCGCCAGTACCCGTATCAAGTGAAGCTCGCCAACGCGGGCGAGTGGCGCGATCGGCCCTGCAGCCACAAGGCGCGCGAGATCGTGTCCGGCCCACTGGTCCAATGGTTCGAGGGCGGGCGGCGAATCTGCTAATTCAAGACTGCCGAGCAAGCCGCCGCCCTCAAGGCCTGGTCGGAGAGTTGTGGCATCGACTTGAGCGTGCTGGCGAGCGAGCAGCCACCGGAGACGCGGCCAGCAATGCCGCCCGAGGGTCCGATGCAAGGCATGGTGCGCCGGCAGTCTCTCGGAACAGGGCGGGTTAGCGCTTCTTCACCAGCTGCCGCCCGAAGGAGGCGAAGGCCTTGCGGCGCTGGATACTTCAGCCCGGGTGGGAAGTGTTGCGCCCAAGTTGTCAGCTCATCGGTGCGAGGCGTCTGAGGGCGGGCCGAGGTGCAACCAATATTGGTCGCGATTGGGTTCGAAAGAACGGCCGGGCCGGGAGTGCACGAGTCGCGAGCGGCCGGTGGCCAGCGCCCAACTACAGCTTGTACCTATCGCTAATGCGCGCCGAAATGTAGTGACAGGATTGGCAATATTAGCTCGCTTCTCGCGTACCGCCATGAAACCCCTCGTTACGGTCCAGAAATGAAACGCCGAGGCGCTGTGAATAGGCTGTGGGTTGTCGTGGAGAGCGCGAAATTTGTTTCTCTTCGGACTGCGCTATGTGCGCTTTGGGCCAGTAGCAGATACCAGCGAATTATCTTTTCTTAATTGGCGCGGACAGGCAATGTTTGCCGGCCGAGTTTTTTCGGACGCAACCAATCCTCAAGGGCTGCGTTTCCTCCCCCGTGGGTCGCTCGACCAGGGCGAAAAATCAGGGTGTGAAATGATTGCTGGCTCCATTGGCGCGCCTAGCTCGAGGGCGACTGGTGAGGAAAACAAACCGATTCGGCTCATCTTCGTAGACGACGATGACGACTACCGCGAAGCGGCGACTGCCGAGATTGTCGACTTTGGCTTCGTGGTGGAGAGCTTCGCCGACGGCGCCTCGATGTTGGCTTCTGTGGTCGATGGCCTTGATGCCGACGTGATCGTGCTGGACTGGAGCATGCCAACCATGTCCGGCATAGAACTGCTGCCGCGGCTGCGCCGGGAAGGCATCCGGCTTCCCGTCGTCTTCCTCACCGGACGTTCGGCCCACAGCCACGAACATCTCGCCTTCGACCGCGGGGCAGTCGACTTCGTCGACAAGTCGCGTGGCGTGCCGATCCTGGCCAAGCGCATCCATGCCATCGTCAAATCCTCCAGGCGGCCACCAGAGCTCGAGGTCGACGAAACCCAACATTGCGGCCGCCTAATGCTGAAGCCCAGGGTCAGCCGGGCTTTCTGGGATGCAATCGACGTCAACCTTACCGTGTCAGAGTTCAACGTCGTGCGGCTGCTGGTTTCGAATGTCGGCAATCACGTGACCTACCGCGCGGTCTACGATTGCATGCATAGCGTCGGCTTCATCTCGGGGAGCGGAGAAGAGGGCTATCGAACCAACGTCCGTTCATCGATCAAGCGGATACGAAACAAGTTTCGCCTCGTTGATCCCGAGTTCGCCGAGACCGAGAATTATCCCTCATTCGGTTACCGCTGGAGACGACCCAAAGATCCGGCACGTTAGGCGAGGCGCCGCTGATCGCGCAGTTACCCGCATTGCGGACGATCATGACGCACTCGCATCGCCTACATCCAATATACGACGCACGCATCGTCGACCTGCTTCGCCCGAGTGTTCACGCGCAAGGTGCTCTTGCCGGCGTTTGCCTACGCCTCGCAAGAGATCGCGCTTCACGATCCTAACCGTCGCTTACAGCTACGTGTTGTTCGGCCATCCCCTCAAACGCGACCGTGCGGCGAGCCCCCGTTACATTCCTGCGATCAATCGCCGCCAGTTATGGCCGCGTGAAACGGTCCGGTTGAACATTGCGCGAAGGCAGTCGTAGCGCTGCTGCGTCGTCAGTTGTGCGATATACAGGGCGCGGCAGTAAGCCAGCAGGAGTTTGACCTGATGGACAGCCACTGAGTCGCGGCGGCGGCCCGAAAACCATGTGGCGCGATAGCTACCGGAAGTAGAAGCGCTTAATTGCTGGGCGTGACAACGGCGAAAGAACAGCGTGTCCTGGCCGAGCCAGAAGCGCCCGAGCAAACTCATTTCCGCCAGCAAGACTTTGTCGGACCCACAGAATGGGCCGTTAAGAGATGTCCTCAACAGTGCCGATCGACGCATCAGGCCGAATATCTCGACACACATGAACATATTCAGCAACACGGCCGCAAAGCGCACGGTCGGATCGTCCGCCATGAGCCCATTATTCTTTTCCTCCAGTGCCGGCCAGCAGACGCCGGAGCGGTCGATCATGCCTCCTCTCTCGGCCGAATAGTGCAAGGGCAGGCCAGCCTCGTCGATCAATGCCGAGGCGGGCGAGGCGAGCACCACGCTGGCATCGCGGTCAAGAACGCGGACGCACGCCGCAAGAAAGCCTGGCGCCAACACGTCATCATGTGCGGCCCATTTGAAATACTGACTATCACTCACGCGGAACGACACGTTGTAATTGTTCGCCGCACCCACGTTGGTCAACTGGCGAATATACCGGATGCGCAAATCCTTCCGGACATAAGCCTGGCAGATCTCCTCCGTATCATCGGTTGAAGCATTGTCCGAAATAACGAGATCGAAATCGCCACAGGTCTGCGCCAATATCAACTCTATGGCGGCTGAAAGAAAATTCTCGCCGTTGTAAACTGGCAATCCGATCGCAATTTTCTTCATGCAGGGGTCCTGCGACTTGGCTTGGCGGTGGCGATTTTAGTGCATCCCTTGGCGGTCATAGCGCCGAGGCGCACCGCGCGTACGGTCTGCGTGTGAGCGCCATCCGTAACGCTTCAGAAGTTGCCATTCTGCTGTCGCCGAAGAATGGTCCGCTGCTCTTACGTGCGGCCCACTAAGGACATCGGCGCGCTTCGTTGAGTGCATACTCAGTCAGTTGCATTCGCGCACCACCCAACATCGTAGCGAGCCCCCGGCAGGTCCTGTCAGGAGATGAACAAAAAAGTCGGTTTGCCCAGCCTTCCGACGAAAGGCGCGATATTGCTGATCGCATGCGCCGGCTTGCTCAGAGCCCTAGCAGATGACCCGGAGCGGTCACATCTCGACCAGTACGCCGACGAACTCCAGCAGCGGGCAGGCCGCTCGCGTCCGCGCGCACCGTGCTTCGCTAGACCGTGAACCAGCCCTCGGCGTCGTGCGGAGCGATCTCCACAGCGGCGCCGTTAGGTCACTTCTGGACGCGACCGTCGCCGCCCTTGGTCTCACGGAGCCTCCGTAGGCGACGCTGAGGATGCCAGATCTGCGGGAGCCAGCAACGCCAACGCCTTTAGCTCCTCAACAGCGGCGCGATCAAACGGGCGGCCTGCGAAGCGTTCCAACCACTCGCCGCCTGTTTGCAAGAACGCAATCTTTACGAGGTAGTCGATCTTAAGTCGCGGCTCAAAATGGTGGCCGAAGTAATGCGCAGCCGGCATCACGATCTTTACCAACTCAGCCAAGATCGCCCCAAGCGCCTGCAACTCGAAGAACGGTCCAATCAACGCAAGCCCTTCTGGAGTGCGGCGTATCATCCGAAATCCCTGAGGGCTTGGATGGGCGGCGTAGGTACTCAAAAGCCGATATTGTTCCGCTCGTTTCTCACCTGTGAACCCGTCACGCGCATCAAGCGCTTTCCGAACCACGACGGGTCTAAAGCGGTTGCGCTGCTTTCGCTCCGTCGCCGTTCGCCATGCCGCGATCAATGTGTCGTCGACCCGAAAGTAATCCAACAGAAACGAAGTCTCCAGCAGGTCCCGCGCCTGTGCGGCGGCGGGCTGATAATAGCCGGACAGGAGCAGTTTCAGAGACGCAGCAGCGCCATCAAAGAGGCGCACGCCTAGTAGTTGGATTATCAGTTTGTTTTGATCGTCCGTCTCCCAACTCCGCGCATAATGTTCAATAGTGTCCATCGCGGATTCCAGAGCGCGCATATGGCAAGCTAAATCCTCAACACGAGCGATTTCGCTTAGGCTCTGGGCGCGTAGCCTCTCCTCCCATTCATGAAGGCCATGGAAGTTTTCAGGCAACGGGCGAGCAGCCATCAGTTTGCTCGTGGTATCGGCTTCGCGAACGGTCACGGCGCGCGCCTCCTCGCTCCTTAGAATTCGTTCCCACAGAATTCGTTCCCACGTGCGTCGCCATTGCGCTTGCAACCACACATAGCAAGAGCGATGGACCGCATTCCCACTGCAATGACTAGAGCATGCAGTCCCAGCGCTAGCAGTGATCGAATTGTGACCGCGTGGCGCTCCGTGGCCGTGCCACCCCAAGCACCAAACAACACCGCGGGCGACTGCGATCAAAGCTGGGAGACAGTCTCAGCGGCGGCCCTTTAAAGATCACTGAACATCAGCTTTCCGTGCGTGCTTCGCTTACCCTGAAGACAGGGGGTAACAAGGAGGCAAGCGATGAGCACACTTCGTGACGCCACCCACCTGCTGAAGCGGATCGTTGACGAGAACCCCGAGATGCCCGCAAGCGAGGTATGGAACCTGTTCGCAGGGCAAGCGCGCGAGGAGATGGTTGACGCGATTATGGAGAAATCTATCGCGATGATCGTCGAGGTGATGAAGGAAGCGCGGATGCTGCACTAGCACGTCGGGCGCCCAGCGCGCGAGCTGGGCCTTCCCCTAAGCATCTGACGATCCGATCGCCGCTCCGCCGCCTGGCCCTAAGGGGCTTTCGCTGTCTCGGCTTTTTCGGCTCCGGCGCGATGCCCAGCCGATCGGCAACGGCCGTGATCGTGGTCCAGCGTTTCGGATCGTCGCCGCTCTCCTGGTGAAGGGCGCGGCAGAATTGGCGGGAGCGGCAAGTCGGCATCGGGTTTTGTTATAGGGCATGAGGGTACGGACACGTACTGAGCCGAAGCACGTTCCCAGACGTTCAACTTTTGAGGCGCGCAGGCTGCTGCTCCTAGCTGGTTCAAGCTCGCCCGCGCGTTTTAGACCCGCTGCAACGGTCTCGTGTCGCCTACCGGTCCCCCCTGCAGCGGGCCTTCCTATTTGCGCAACCCGCGACC
>CAVYAZ010000003.1:0-11320 GCA_963766595.1 uncultured Gammaproteobacteria bacterium | reverse complement strand
ACGTTGCACCTTGCGCCGACCCTCGCCGCGGCAACCAACCTGCGCGGTGAAGGCATCGCTGCCGAGCACATCCATCTGGTCGGCAACACCGTCGTCGATCTGTTGCGCGAGCAGGTCGAAGCCGGGTTCGGCGCGGCGCTTGCTTTCCTCCCGGATACACCGCGCCTCATTACCCTGACACTGCATCGCCGCGAGAACTACGGACGCGGCCTCGACGTCGTCTGCACTGCGATCCTCGACCTGCTGGTGCGGGAAACCGACATCGGCGTCGTGTGTCCAGTTCATCCGAATCCCGTCGTGGGCGCACGCATCCGTCGTCACCTCGCGTCTCATCCGCGCGTCCGCCTGACCGACCCGCTCGCCTATCGTCCGTTCATAGCCCTGCTGGCGCGATCGACGCTTGTCGTCACCGACTCGGGCGGCATCCAGGAAGAAGCCCCGTACCTCGGCGTCCCTGTACTTGTCGT
The DNA here is from genome assembly GCA_963766595.1 of uncultured Gammaproteobacteria bacterium. GTDB lineage: Bacteria > Pseudomonadota > Gammaproteobacteria > Xanthomonadales > Rhodanobacteraceae > Rudaea. Next base: position 10,853 of record CAVYAZ010000003.1, on the reverse strand, counting down.
GCGCGAGAACACCGAACGCCCGGAAAGCGTCGCCGTGGGCACCACTACCCTCGTTCCGGTCCAGCACGATCGCATCATCGACGAGATCGAACGTCGCCTGGCGTCGGCTCGGCCGCGGCCGCTGCCTTTCGCGTTGGAATCCCCGTATGGCGACGGCCGCTCGGGTGAACGCTGCGCCGAGCAGATCGCCGCACTCTTCCCGATGCGCATCGAAGCCCAGCGCGAAGCGGCGCTGGCCGGTTGAACGCATCCATGCTTGCTGACGAACGGCTGGAATCGACCGCCGGCGCCGCGCGTGCGGCCGCCGTGAGGCTGCGCCATTGGCTGCTGCATGGGCCGGCGCAGCTGTCCGACGGCAGGCACTGCGGTGGCGTAGCCGGCGGCATCAGCGCAGGCGCGCCGGTCTACGTCTACGCCGAGATCACCGGTTATTTCCTGCATTGGCTTGCCGACCTGACGCATGTTGAATCGCGCGAAATCGTGAGTGAACGCGCCCGGCGCGCAATCGACTGGACAACGCGGCAATTTGCTGCCGGCCGTGTGCCGCCGACGCGCGCCTACCTCGATGCCGCGCAGACCGACTGGCGCAACGATGCAGTGTTCTTCTTCGATCTGGCAATGCTGCTGCGCGGACTGACCGCCGTCACGGAGGCGGGCATCGAGGCGCTGTCGCGGCTGCTCGTCGATCCGCTCGTGGCACAGCTCGGCCAGTTTGTGGAAAACGATACTTTGCGTGCAGCGCGCTCGCTGCACGCAGACGCCGTACTGCCACAGCGCTGGTCGACGCTCGGCGGCCCGTTCCTGGTCAAGGCCAGCTCGCGCGTTGCGCTCGCCGATGGTCTGTGCGAGTTGCCGCCATCGTTGCTGCGCGCCTGCGCGCACGAGTCGACGCGCTGGTCGTCCGTGGCTGCGCGGATTCCACTCGACATGCTGCATCCAACTCTCTACTTCGCCGAGGGCCTGCTCCTCGCCGACCCCGAGCGCGCGGTTGCGATAGCGACACTGCTGACGCGCTGCCTCGCCTTACAGAACGCCGACGGCAGCCTGCCTGAGAGCGAGTCGGGCTCGACATTGAAGCGCAGCGACATCATCGCGCAGGCGTTGCGCGTCGGCCTGCTGCTGCGCCAGCGCGATATTGTCGGGTCGCCTGCCGATCGCTCGCTCGATCGCCTCGCTGCCGCATTGATCGGGCGTGTCGCCCGAGACGGCTCGATCGTTTTCGATCCCGCCGCGCCGACGCCAGAGCCGAATGTCTGGTGCGCGATGTTCGCCGAGCAGGCGTTGCGTTGGTATGCCGACTGGCGCGAAAACGCCACGCCCGCGCGTATCGAGGCACTCGTGTGAGCATCGCTGCGCAACTGGCACGCCTGCGCCGGACTGTGGCAACACGCTGGTGGACGTCTACGGCGGATTTGCTGCGCTTTGCGCCGTTGTTCGTTGCCGTCCTCGGCGCGGGCATCGCGGCCAAGTTGCACAGCGGCCGCTGGCGCGGTCCGGGCGCGCGCACACGGCGCTGGCGCCCGGGCCTGAGCGTACTGATTCCGGAACGCGGCACGCCGGATCGGCTTGCCGACACACTCGGTGCGCTCGATGCGGCGCTGGCCGGAATCGACGAGCCGACCGAAATCATCGTGATGGTCAACGGCGCACCGATCGAAGACTACAGCGCGCTGCGCGCGTTGCATCCGAATGTCGAGTTCCGCCACAGCGAACGGGCGCTCGGTTACAACGGCGCGATCCGCGCCGGCCTCTCTGCCGTGACGCACGATTGGGTCTACCTGCTCAACAGCGACATGCGCGTCGCAGCCGATGCGCTGCGCGAATTGTTGCCATACCGATTGCCGCATGTGTTCGCCGCAACCTCACAGATTTTTTTTGCAGATCCGGCGCGCCGCCGCGAAGAGACCGGCTGGTCCGATGTCGCGATTCGCGCAGAATCAGTCGACATGTTCGAACGCGAACCTGAGAGCTCGCCGTTCGCACGCGGCAACCTGTATCCGGGTGGTGGTTCGTCGTTGTGCCGCACGCGCGTGCTGCGCCAATACGTGCGCGCCAGCGAGCGTTATCGTCCGTTCTATTTCGAAGATGCCGAATGGGGTATGCGAGCCTGGCAGGATGGCTGGGAGGTGCTGTTCGTGCCGCACTCGCACGTCTGGCACCACCATCGCGCCACGGTGGCCAGATTCTATCCGCCGGCCGAGATCGAGCGCGTGTTTGCGCGCAATGCGCTGCAGTTCGAACTGCGCCACGGCCTGAGCCCCGCCTCGCCGCCTACGCTGTTGGCGAAGGCTGCCGCCACGGATTCCACCACGCGATCCGAACTCGAAGGCATCGGCGCAGCAGCTGCAGTGTTCGCCGCCCGCTACGCGACACGCTGTGCGCAGCGGCGCGGCTTCGACTTTACGCGCCTGGCGCGCGACAAGTTCTACCGGGCGCCACGCCCGCGCAGCGGTCCGCGCGTGCTGATCGTTTCGCCGTTCGCGCTGTTCCCGCCTGCGCACGGCGGAGCGCGCCGCCTCGCCGAGCTGACGCAACGCCTGTCGAACGAAGCAGAACTGATCCTGCTTTCCGACGAACGATCGCTGTACGACGCCGACGCCGAGCCGTGGTTCGAATATTTCTCGGCAGTCCATCTGATCGAGGGACGCGGCGACCAACCCGGCGATGCCCCCGCCGACCTGGCTACTCGGATAGGCCGTCATGCGCATTGGCGCCTGCGCGGCGAAGTCGAGCGGCTCATTGCCGCATACGATCCGGATATCGTGCAGATCGAATACATGGAGCTTGCGGCGCTGGCCGAGCGCCGGCGTGGACGCGCGCGCTGGATCCTGTCGTTGCACGATGTCTACATCAGCGGCAAGGCCGAAGACGTCGCCGCGGATCGCGCCCAGCATGACCTGCTGCGCCGCTACGACGCGCTGGTCGCCTGTTCGCACGAAGATGCAGCCTTGCTCGAACACCGGCACGTCGCCCTCGTCGGCAATGGCGCCAGCGACCGCCGCGCCGGGCATGTGCCGTCGGCAGACTCGCCGCCGCGCCTGCTGTTCATGGGTCCGCTGCGCTACGCGCCGAACCTCGACGGACTGCGCGAGTTCCTCGATTGCGCGTGGCCGCTGTTGCGTGCGCGGTTTCCCACGCTGGAACTCGAGATTCTCGGTGGCGTCGAAGCGGCGCCGATCGCCGCCGCTGATGCACGCTTCGCGCAGCCCGGTGTGCGTGTCATCGCATGTTTCGTCGATCCCGCGCCGCACCTGGCCGCCGCGACACTGACGATCAACCCCCAGCGTGATATACGCGGCTCGTCGATCAAGCTGATCGAATCCTTGCTCGCCGGCCGCGTCTGCGTCAGCACGCGCGACGGCGCGCGCGGCTTTCTCAACGCCAGTCTTGCCGGCCTCGTCACGGCAGCGAGCGTCGGCGACATGGTGGCGGAAATTTCAGCACTGCTGAACGACGCGGGCGAACGCCATCGTCGCGAGTTCGCCGATCACGCGAAACTCGATACATGGACCTGGGATGCGATGGCACAACGCCAGCTCGCGCTCTATCGCCAACTCGCTCCGCGCGTGGATCGATTGCAATGACGACAGCTGACGCCAGGCCATGGTCGTACGACGCGATCGCCAACGTCTACGCAACCGACATGGGCCAGAGCATGCCGTTCGACGATGTTGGCTGGTATCGCAACCTGTGCCTCACGCGCGGCGGACGCACGCTGGAACTCGGCTGCGGAACTGGGCGAATCCTGCTGGAGCTGCTCGGAGCCGGTGTCGATGCGATTGGCGCCGACCGCTCGCTGCCGATGTTGCGCCGGTTGCGCCGCGACGCAGCCGAACGCGGGATCGAAGCCCGCGTGGCGCAGATGGATTTGCGCCACCTCGCGCTCGCCAATGACTTCCAGGTCATTCTCGCCCCGTATTCGCTGATCACGTATCTCACGGACCCGAAGGTCGCGGTTGTAGCGCTGAGGCGAATGCGCTCCATACTTGCCCGCGATGGCCGCCTCGTGATCGATGCGTTCATCCCGCGACCGGTCGAGAGTTTCGCCGACTTCCGCCTCGACTATCGCCGCCCGCATGGCGAACAGATGCTCGAGCGCCACAAGCGGATCACAGCGCATGCGGACGGCACCAACCGCATCGAACGGCGCTACCGCCTGCTTGCCGGCGACGGCAGTCTGCGCGATGAGTTCCATACCGATGAAACCATTCGCCCGTACTCCCCTGACGCGATTGCGGCACTCGCCGACGCCGCGGGCCTGCGCGCCGAGCGCTGGGCTTTCGATTACGGCACGGACGGCGACGCCGCGAATTCACGCTTTGCCACGGCAGTACTTCTGGGCGCCTGACGCAACATCCAGATGCAAATCCGGGAAATTGCGTTCAACCAATGAAAACGCCCCGGCGTTGGCCGGGGCGTTTCGTCGACTCGTGGAACGCGAATCGTCATTGGTCGATAGGCTTGCCCTTGTGCTTGCCCTTGTTGGACTTTGTCGAAGCCATCGTGCTCGCCTGAGCCGATGTCGATGTTCCTCCATTGCCGAGGACCGAATTCGTATTGGCCTTGCCCGGCGAGTTCTGCACGTGAGAAATCGCGTTCGCGCTGGCATGAGACGGCCCCTGCGAGTTCGACCGCGCCACGGAGCGGACTGACGGTCCGACCGGAGAACCGCTCGTATGTGCGCTATGGGCGGCGGCGGAAACCGTCGCGCCGTGACCTGAACCGCCGGCGCCGTGACCTGCGGACCAAGCCGGGGAAATCAAGGCAACGGCGATGATGCCAAATAAAATCCTGCGCATGATCTGTCTCCTCGTAACTGACTGGATAGCCGCTCCCCGAGAACGGCAGCGTGGACCTTATCAACGCAAATAGGTACATGACCTGAACCGGTACTGGCTGCAACGAGCGCTTAACTTTCGCTTGACCTCGCTTCACGCCACCGCCATCCTGCCGGCGCTCTGCCGACACCTCTCATCACCGCTTTCGCAAGGAACCACCGCAACACATGAGCAGCAGATACAACGCGGCCGACATCGAAGTCCTGTCCGGCCTGGAGCCGGTCAAACGCCGCCCGGGCATGTACACGGACACGACGCGGCCCAATCACCTGGCCCAGGAGGTCGTCGACAACTCGGTCGATGAAGCGCTTTCCGGGCATGCGCACACGGTCGAGGTCACGCTCCATACCGACGGCTCGGTCGAGGTCAGCGACGATGGCCGCGGCATGCCGGTCGACATCCATCCTGAGGAAGGCATTCCCGGCGTCGAACTGATCCTGACGCGCCTGCACGCCGGCGGAAAATTCTCGAACAAGAACTACCAGTTCTCCGGCGGCCTGCACGGCGTAGGCGTATCGGTCGTCAATGCGCTGTCGTCGCGCGTCGAAGTCACGATCCGTCGCGACGGAGAGATCCATCGCATGGACTTCAAGGACGGCGAGCGCGCGAGCAAGCTCAAGGTCGTCGGCAATGTCGCGAAGAAGCAGACCGGTACTACGCTGCGCTTCTGGCCGGATCCGAAGTATTTCGACTCACCGCGGATCTCCCTGCCAAGGCTCAAGCATGTGCTGCGCGCGAAAGCCGTGCTCTGCGCCGGCCTGACGGTGCGCCTGACCGATGCAGCCACCGGCGAGAAAGACGAGTGGCGTTATGAGGACGGCCTGCGCGACTACCTGCGCACGATGCTCGCCGGCAACGACTACCTTCCGGCCGACCTGTATATGGGCTCGTTGAAGCGCGACAGCGGCGCGGTCGATTTCGCCCTGGCCTGGGTGCCCGATGGCGAACTGGTGCAGGAGAGTTACGTCAATCTGATTCCGACCATCCAGGGCGGCACCCACGTCAACGGCCTGCGTTCCGGGCTGACCGAAGCGTTGCGCGAGTTCTGCGACATCCGCAACCTGCTGCCGCGCGGCGTCAAGCTCGCGCCCGAGGACGTCTGGGACCGTCTGAGCTTCGTCCTGTCGCTGAAGCTGCAGGACCCGCAGTTTTCCGGCCAGACCAAGGAACGCCTGTCCTCGCGCGATGCGGCTGGATTTGTGGAAAATGCGGCACACGACGGCTTCTCGTTGTTCCTCAACCAGCACGTCGAGCTCGGCGAACGCATCGCGCAGATTGCGATCGAACGCGCGACGCTGCGGCTGAAGACCGAAAAACAGATCGTGCGCAAGAAGATCACGCAGGGCCCGGCCCTGCCCGGCAAGCTCGCCGATTGCGCGTCGAGTGACCTGACACGCACCGAGTTGTTTCTCGTCGAGGGCGATTCCGCGGGCGGTTCGGCCAAGCAGGCGCGCGACAAGGATTTCCAGGCGATCCTGCCGTTGCGCGGCAAGATCCTGAATACATGGGAAGTCGAATCAGGCTCCGTGCTCGCCTCGCAGGAAGTGCATGACCTAGCGGTGGCGATCGGTTGCGATCCCGGCAAGGAAGACATCTCCGGCTTGCGCTACGGCAAGGTCATCATCCTGGCCGACGCCGACTCGGACGGCCTGCATATCGCGACGCTGCTGTCGGCGCTCTTCCTGCGCCACTTCCCAAAGCTCGTGCGTGACGGACACGCCTTCGTCGCGATGCCGCCGCTGTTCCGCGTCGACGTCGGCAAGCAGTTGTTCTACTGCCTCGACGAGGCCGAGCGCGAAGCACTGCTGCAGAAAATCGAGCGCGAGAAGATGAAGGGCGCGGTCAGCGTCACGCGCTTCAAGGGCCTTGGCGAGATGAACCCGTCGCAGCTGCGCGAATCGACGATCCATCCCGACACGCGCCGGCTGGTGCAGCTGACCATCGATGCGGATGATGGCACCTCGAAGCTGATGGACATGCTGCTGTCGAAGAAGCGCGCCGCGGACCGCAAGGAATGGCTCGAGACGAAAGGCGATCTCGCCCAGCTCGAAGTCTGATCGACAAGCCCGGAACTTGCGTTTGCCGCGACATTTCGTTCGCGGCAGAACGGCATTTACAGTTCTTTTCAGCTTGCCGGATACAACCGTGATATTCCTGCTGCGCGCGTCCTCGTCGCGAAAGGAAGCATCATGCCGAATCGCCGCCTTGCACCTGCCGCCGTCATCGCCCGGATCCTGACCGCGTTTGTCGCGTTGCCGGGTATCGCCCTGGCGCAACTGGAAAGCTCGCCGGTCGTCTTCCGCAGCGGCAACTGGGCCGTGCATCGAACGCAGGATTCCATGACCGACGCCAACATTTGCACGGCGACCTACCGCAACAATGCTGCCATCCAGCTCGCTTCGCATTCGTTGACGATTGCGATCGCCAACGGACTCAAGGACGTGACGCTGCGCTTCGACAACGAAAACGCGCGCCAGCTGCGCCTGCCGAAGCGGTCGGAGCGCGCCGTCGGCGCAGTGGATATCGAAGGTGACGATTTCACTTATCTGCTGCGCTCGAACAGGCTGCGCTACCGTGTACTGACCCTCGACGACACGCTCGTCGAGGGCGACGTCGACTTGACCGGCGCAAGCGACGCTTGGAAGAACATTCAGTCCGGTTGTGTCGGCGATCCGTTGACGGATCGCTGATCGCCCGCCGGGCCGGCGTCGCGCAGTACCCACCACAACCCGCGCACGTCCGCACGCCACTGCGGCAGGAACCACAGCAAGGCGAGTTCCTCGGCGCTGGCGGACACACTTATCGCGAGCGCAACGTAGAAAAGCGGAGTGAAGAATCCCCACAGGAATAACGCCGCGAGGAAGAAGCCGAGTGCATAGCCGGCAGCCTTCGATGCGTAGGTATGAAAGCTCGACAGGCGCCCGTAGCGCAGGAACGCGAGCACACTGACGACGATCCAGCCGCCGAGCACGGCGGCGCAGCCAACGGCATGTTCGCGCAGAACCTGCGGGTGGAATACCGCAATGCCGATCGTCGCGCTGATCAGCGTCACGACGTCCGCGGCGGAATCAAGCATCGCACCGAGCTTGCTCTGCAATCCCAGTGAGCGTGCAATCCAGCCATCGGCGATGTCGCTGACCAAGGCAACGATCAGCAGCCAGCGGAATCCGCCTTCGACATGGGCGAGCGCCAGTCCGATCAGAACGGGCCCGGCGATGAGCCGGCCGACGCTGATCAGGTTTGGCAGCTGGCGATACATCAGCGATCGCAACCCGCAGGGCCGGGCGAACCACGATTGAAAATTCGTCGCGGTATCACGAATGCGCCGGCGCGTTCTGCTGGAGGCAGCCTTCAAGCAATGCGCGGATGAACTTCTGCAACTGCGCGGCCTTTTCTTCGTCGTACTCGAACGAGTCTTCGTCCATGTAATTGAGCTGCGCCAGTTCGAGTTGAATCGCGTCGACGCCTGCGGCAGGCTTTCCGTAGTTGCGCGTGATATGACCGCCCTTGAATCGGCCATTGACGACGAACGAATAGTCGCGCTGGGCCTCGAGCACGGCTACGAGTTTGCGCTGCAAATCCGCCGAGCAACTCGCGGCGTTCGCCGTGCCGAGATTGAAATCCGGCAGGCGGCCCTCGAACAGCCACGGCACGACGCTGCGAATCGAATGGCCTTCCCACAGGACCGCGCGGCCATGCACGGCCTTGATCCGCGCAATTTCTCCTGCAAGCGCGCCATGGTACGGGTGCCAGAAACGCGCGACGCGCGTGAGGACTTCGTCGTGCGTTGGCTCCTGTCCTTCGAGATACACCGACGCACCGGAAAACTGCACGATCGGGCACAGTCCGGTCGTGTTCTGGCCTGGATACAGAGACGTGTCGTCGGGCGGACGATTGAGGTCGACGACGTAGCGCGAATAGTGCGGCACGATGACCGAGGCGCCGAGTTCCCTGGCGAACGCATAGAGGCGCGAGACATGCCAGTCGGTATCCGGCACGCGGCGCGCCGACGGCGTCATGCGCGCAGCAATATCATCGGGCAACAGCGTGCCGTCGTGCGGCAGCGACACGAACAAGGGCGACGTACCGCGATCAAGCCGGAATGTTTCCATGTGTCGTCTCCGCTGCGCGTCGGCGGGAGCGCCGCCGTCTATTTCTTCGGCGCGGCCACCTTCGCCGCGATTGGCACGTACAGCGCACTCGGATGCTGGGCGTCGTGAAACAGGGTGACGTTCACGGTGCGCGCATCCTTGCCGGTCTCCTCGGCGACGACGCCGCCCGCATTGTAGTTCTTCTCGCTGTACAACGAATTCATCGGCGCGATGATCAGGCGCAGCCGGCTGCCCTGCTGAATGCGGCGCGCGACGAACGTGAAGTTGTTGAAGTCGTAGCGCTCCGTCTTGCCTTTCGTGACGAGCTGCGCGGCGCGATTGCCCGCGCGGTAACGCGCGCGCAGCATGTCGTCGGCGAGGAACACGCAGGTGCCATCCGGTTGGACTTCGAACACGGTGACATGGAGGTCCGTGTCCGGTTGATCGAGCGAAATCCAAGCCGACAACTTGAAGAACCCGGCGATGTCGAGATCCTGTGTGAACGCCGCGGTGTGGTAGATCAGGTACTTTCCGCTCTGCTGCAGGATCCAGCGCTGATCGGTGAGCATGTTCGGCACTTCGATCGCGTCGACTTTCTCCGAACTGGTATCGAGTGGATCGTAGACGTAGCGATCCGGACGCGTGCTGCCGCCCGCCTTCTCGGGCGCCAGTGCGCCGGAGGCGAACAGCTCGTTGGCACGCCCATCGTTCGACGTGAGGTAAAGAGGCCGCGCCTCGGTCGTTATCGACTCGAGCGTCGGCGCATAGCGCCAGTCTTCGGCGCCGGTGCCGAGTACGTAGTAGGCAACCTTGTCCTTCAGGAATTCGGGCTTGGTGCCGGACTTCATCGTCCAGTCATACCAGTCCTTGTGCAGCTTGTTCATGTCGAGCAGGCTGGCCTTGCCGAAGGTGATGCCGCCGACTTCCGCTTTCGGCGTCCGCGTTCCGGCGTGATCCCAAGGTCCGATGATCAGATAGTGCTGCGCTTTTGCGTGCTCGGAAGCGTGCGCCATCGATTCGTGATAATGGGTCATGGCACCCGGTTGATCGCCGTCGTACTGACCGGTGATGCTCAGGATCGGCATGTCGATCTTCGCGTACTGCTCCGCGCTCGGGTTGTAGGTGTCCCAATACGCATCGAGCATCGGGTGTGCCACCCAGTTCTGGAAAACCGGCGAGGGGTTGCCGATGATGCTGTCAATCTCCTTGAATGCGACGATGGCCGACATAGAGTTCCTTGAACTTGGCCGCCCAGAACGCGCTGTCGGTGAAAATTTTCTCCTGGCCGGCCTTGCCGCTGGTAAACATCAGCCACTGCACGTCGTACGGGTAAGCGATGTTATTGCGGCGTGGAAAGTCGACGCCGGCATACGGCGACGCGACCGGCACGATCGTCGCCAGGTGCGGCGGAAATTCCTTGGCCGTGGCCCATTGATCGTAGCCGGCGTAGGAGCCACCCCACATCGTCACCTTGCCATTGCAGTAGCTTTGCTGCGCGAGCCATTCGACGACGTCGTGACCATCGCGCGCCTCCTGCAGCATCGGTGTGAACTCGCCTTCCGAATTGCCGCGGCCGCGCACGTCGACTGTCAGGTACACGTAACCGTGGCCGGCAAAATACATGCCGCGGTCGTGGTAGCTCTGCGCGATGTACGGCGTCAACGTGAAGATGCACGGCACCGCGTCCTTCTGTCCCTGTGGCCGGTAAACGGTGGCATTGAGCTTCACGCCGTCGCGCAGCGGAATCTTCACGCCCCATTGAAAATCGACAGGGCCAGATTTGTCGGCGGTTTCCGCGGGTGCGGGCGTATCCGCCCAGAGCGGGAGCGGAAGTGTGGACAGGGCAACAAAAGCGACAAGATTGCGCAGTGACATCGGGAGTTTCTCTATAGGTTGAAACGAATCGGGGAAAACGGCGTCATAT
>CAVYAZ010000002.1:0-1935465 GCA_963766595.1 uncultured Gammaproteobacteria bacterium | reverse complement strand
AGCCACGACAGCCGTGTCGTGCCGCCACCAAGCCCGGAGCAGGGGAGTCCCACGATGAGCAAGACGAATCCCGGCGCCGTGCGCCGGTTCTGGCGTTTCCTGCGTACGCCGTCAGCGCGCTGGTCGCTGCTTACGTTGCTGATTGTCGGCTTCTTCGGCGGCCTGGTGTTCTGGGGCGTGTTCACGACGACGCTCGCGGTCACGAACACGCTTGCGTTCTGCAGCACGAGTTGTCACGAGATGGACGTCGTCACGAGCGAATACAAGCAGTCGATCCACTATTCGAACCGTTCCGGGGTGCGCGCCGGATGTCCGGACTGCCATGTGCCGCACGCGCTGGGTCCGAAGCTTTACGCCAAGGTGCGCGCGAGCAAGGAGATCTGGGGCAAGCTGACCGGCGTCATCGACACGCCCGAGAAGTTCGAGGCGAAGCGCATGGGACTGGCAACCAACCAGTGGGAGATCATGGCCTCGACCGGCTCGCGCGAGTGCCGCGGCTGCCACGATTTCGAAGCGATGAGCGGCGACAAGCAGAAAAAGAGCAACTACACGCGGCACATGACCGCGAAGGACGAAGGCAAGACCTGCATCGACTGCCACAAGGGCATCGCGCACCACTTGCCGAAGGAATACGTCGACCCCGACGAGGAGTAGTCGTCTTCATTCTTGCTGCCCGAGGCACCGGATCGCGGGCAGCAAACACACCTCTACGATGCCTGGACGTGGTGGGCAATTGGCAGTCGCGCCCTTGGCGCGTCGCCCGATCGGGCAGGCGCCAGTTACCTCGTTGCTCCCGGGGTCGTGCGGGACTCAGTGGCGCATGAAGACGGGAATGTTGCCGCGTTCCAGCACATGGCGCGTGGCACCGCCGAGTATCCATTCGCTGAAGCGGGACCGGCCGTATGCGCCCATGACCAGCAGATCTGCGCCGGCATCGTTCGCAATGCGCAGCAGCTCCGCTCCGGCTCCGTCGCCGTCGACGCCGCACGAAACACGCGTCGCGTCCAAGTCGTGTTGTGCCAGGTAGTTGTCAATGCTGAAAGGCGGCTTCCAGTCGACCGAGGAGAATGGTTCGCTGCGTTCGCCATGGATCAGTACGAACCTGCGCGCACGCTTGATGAGTGGCAACGCGCTGTGGACCGTGCGCACCGACTCCGCTGAACCTTTCCAGGCGACCGCAATGGTGTCGAAGGCCGGCTTCTTCTCACAGGCTTCCGGCACGACGATGCAGGGTACTCCGCAGGTCAGCAGGATCTGGCCGAGCGTGCCAACGTTGCCGAGCGGCGACTCGCCGCCAGACTCGAGCACGAGCAGGTCGTGCCAATTGGCTGCATGTGCCAAGGTCTGGGCCAGATGGCCCTCGGCGACCAGCCACTGCGCCTTGTCGACTCCGTAACCGGCTGCCCAGCGCAGGAATTCCGGTTCGGCCACCCAGGCCTCATGCGCGAGATCGGCGGTGATTGTATACATTTCCGGAAATGCCAGAGGCATGTTCATCGCAGGCAGCGGCACGACCGGCTCGGACACGAAGATGCCGGTGAGCGGCACGCCCCACGATACGCAAAGCTCCGCGCTGTATTGCAGACTGCGGCTCCAGCGGCGGTAGTTGTTGGCAAGAGCAAGAATGTCCATGGAGCTGGCTCCAATTGCGTTCGGAACGTAAAGCTTAGTAGCTGACGGCAGAGCGTGATTGACGAAGGTCAAGCACAGCAATCTGCCCAGGTCCGGGTCGCTGCCTTGCAGCAGATACTGTCGCGAAAACCACTTTTGACAAGCAGCGACGGATGGCCGCCGTGCTCGAAATGGGCGTGGGCGGTGCCCCGAAGTGGCTTCAACAAATCAAGCCCGGTGAACCATGCACAGGACCGCGCCAGTGAGCCGGCAATTCATCCGAAGGCTCTCGCGGTTGGCAATGACCGCAGTGCGCGCGTTGTCAGAGGTGATCCCATAAGTTCGATCCCGAACAGACGGACGCGCGCCACCAGAGTATCTGAGCAGACTCAGTACAACCGTTGCGCGCGGACGAGACTGCCACGACCAGCTCTGACTTCAGTGGCGCCACGCCGCGCCATAGGACCAAGGTCCAAGACCGTCGGGGAACCTTCGACGGTCTTGATGTGGATCAAGTGCGCTCGGCACCAGGTCCGTTAGCTTCCCCCCAAAGAACCAAGAAGAAGCCGGAACACGCCGACACGCAATCCAACGACCAGGGAAAAAACCATGAAGCACCTTTGCACAATGGCTCACAAAGTTGCCGCGCTGGCGATGAGCATCGGGTTTACGTTTGCAGTTACGGCGAGGGCAGACGTCGACGTCGAAGCGGCAAAGGGTTTGGCGCGCCAGAACAACTGCTTCAAATGCCATTCGGTCGAGAAGGAAAAGGACGGCCCGGCGTGGAAGAAGGTCGCGGCTGACATGAAGGGCAAGCCCGATGCCGAGCAGCGCCTGATCACACACATCACTTCGGGCGAGAAGGCCAAGTTCCCGGACGGCCACGAGGAAGAGCACAAGATCGTCAAGACCGACCCGCCCAACGACACGGCGCAAATCAAGAATCTGGTCGACTGGATCCTTTCGCTCTGACAGCGGCGGGAATCGAGTCCAGCACGTTGCGTCAAACACTTCAAGCCGACAGGCAATTGGGGGTTACATGAAAGGTCCAGGGAGCGTAGTAGCAGCACTGCTGATCGCAGTACTGGGACTGGCTGCGCCGATCGTTGCGTCTGCCGCAGAATCCGGTGGTCCGGCTGATGGTCGCAAAAGCGAAGACGCCGTGTGCACCAAGTGCCACGACGAGTCGGAAAGCAAGCCGATTCTCGCGATCTACCAGACTCCACACGGCGTGGCCGGTGACGGGCGCACGCCCAGTTGCCAGTCGTGTCATGGCGAGAGCAAAGGCCATCTGGCCGGCAGTGGAGAGGGCAAGGGCCCGCGTCCGCAGCCGGACGTCGTGTTTGGCTCCAAGCATACGACCGCCGGATACGTGCCGAACGATGCGCAGGGACAAAGCGAAGCCTGCCTGACCTGCCATAAGTCCGGCCTGCGGACGCACTGGCCGGGCAGCCAGCATCAGGTCAACGATGTTGCCTGTTCCAGTTGCCACACGGTGCACATTGCGAAGGATCCGGTACTGGTAAAGATCGAGCAGCCTCAAATCTGCTTCACCTGCCATAAGGAACAGCGCGCCCAGGTCAAGCAGACTTCGACCCATCCGCTCGATGTCGGCAAGATGGCCTGCTCGGATTGCCACAATCCGCACGGCTCGGTCGCGCCGAAGCTGCTGGCGAAGAACACGGTGAACGAAACCTGCTTCACCTGCCATGCGGAAAAGCGCGGCCCGTTCCTGTGGGAACACCAGCCGGTCAACGAAGATTGCACCATCTGTCACACGCCGCACGGCTCGAATATCACGCCGTTGCTTAAAGATCGCGCCCCGTTCCTCTGCGATACGTGCCACGACGGTCCGCACAACAGCCAGGCGCCGTACGGCACCGCTGTCGCGGGAATCCAGGGCGGCGGCGCGGTCAAGGGCGGCAACCCGAATTCGAACGCTGTCGGACGCGCCTGCATGAACTGTCACGTCATGGTTCACGGGTCGAATTCGCCGACTGGCGCGTACCTGCATCATTGATTATGGATTGGGGGTTGCTATGAAAACGGGTGAAAGAAGATTCGCCGTCAGCGCCATCTCCCTGGCGGTACGAAGCGCTTTGGTCCTGACGTGCGCCGTGTCTGGAGTCGCGCGCGCGCAGGAAGCCGGCAACGATGACCTCAACGCGCTGCTCTATCCGATCAACTACTACGATGTTGGAGTGCAGGCTCTTGATGGGGCCACGACGAAGTTCGGCGAGTACAACGGGCGGACCGACGACGGGCCGTACTTCCTCGGCGACTGGAACATACGCGGCGGCGACGCCTACGGCCAGGGCAACGGTACGACACGGATCGTCACGACTGGCACGGACATCGGCACGAACTCGCGCAATCTGGGCCTCGATGTTACCAGCCAGGGTTCGTGGAACGCTGGCGTCAGCTTCGACCAACTGCGCCACTACACGACGGAAGGCTACGAGACGCCATTCCTCGGCGCGATCGGCAGCAATGTGTTCACCCTGCCGCCCAGCTTCGGCGTCATCAATACGACCACGACCAATTCGGCGGCGTGCTCAACAGCATCAACAAGGGCACGCAATCGCTGACGCCGAACCAGCTGTCGTCGTTTCATGGCGAAGATGTCTATACGCAACGCGACAACACGCGCGTTCGTTTCGGCTTCAACTTCGGCCCCGAATGGGACATGAAGTTCGATTACAACCGTCTCGACCAATCCGGATCGAAGCTGATCGGGGCCGGCACCGATGCCTACAACCTGTCCAGCGCCGGTGGTTTCAACTACGGTGGCGAACGCATCGCGATCCTGATGAATCCGACCCAGTACCAGACCGACACGTTCAATGCCGCGCTGAACTGGACCGGGAAGCAGGGGTACGTGAGCCTTGCCTATTTCGGCTCACTGTTCCATGACGATTATTCGGGCATTTCGTTCTCGAACCCGTATGTCTCGGGTGGAACCGGGAATGCGCCCGTTCCACCGGGCGGAACCTCTCCGGGCGCCGCGTTCCCGATTTCGACGATGAGCACGCCGCCGGACAACTCGTTCCATCAGATCAACCTGACCGGCGGCTTCATTTTCAATCCGGCAATGAAATTGACCGGCGGACTGTCGTATGGCCGTAATACGCAGAATCAGAGTTACGCCGGAAGCTACACGACGACGCCGAACACGGCTACCGATTTGCCGGTGGGATCGCTCGACGGCAAGGTCATCACGAAACATGCCGACGCGAAATTTACCTATCAGCCGATGAGTGCGCTGAGCTTTGCGACCGGGATCAAGTATAACGAGCGCGATAACGAAACGCCGGTGCACGAATATACGTTCCTCGACCTTGGTGGCGAATCGCAGACGGTTACCAACATCCCGATGAGCAACAAGCGCGAACAGTTCGATCTCGGCGGCGACTGGCGCATCACCAGCGACCAGCGCGTGCACCTCGGATACGAGTGGGACAAGATCGAGCGCTGGTGCTCCAACCCGCTCGCGAACGCCGCCCAAGGTGAACTTTCTGCGACCAACGCCGGCTACTACACCACCGCTTCGTGCGTGCAGGTACCCAAGAACACGGAAGACCGGATCGTTGCGACCTACAACCTGAAACTCCTGGACTCGGTCAGATTCAATGCCGGCTACACCTACGGCGACCGCAAGGCCGATCTGAATCCTTCGTTCTACAACCCGATGCAGGGCAACAACCAGGGCTTCGAGAACTTCGGCTATGTCGCATTCTTCGATGCATCGCGCAAGCAAGACCTGTTCAAGGCCGGCGTCAACTGGCAGGCGACCAGCAAATTCGATATTGGTCTGAACGGACGTCACACGAAGGACAACTACTACGATTCACCCCTCGGTGTGCAGAACGGCGAGACCTCGAGCGCAAATCTCGACGCCAACTACAACTTCACCGATAGCAACGTTATCGGTGGCTACTTCAGCTGGCAGAAGCGTACGCGCGAGCTGCTGACGGCGACCGGGCGCAATGCGGTCAAGCCGCTGACGACATTGTGGACCAACGACCTCGCCGACCGGGATAACACGATCGGAGTCAACGCCAAACAGAAGGGCATAGTGAGCGGCAAGTTCGACCTCAGCGAGGACTACAACTATTCGCTGGGCAAGACGAAGTACGTCACGATCCTGGGTCCGAACATCGCTCCGGCCGTGGGCAACCAGGGAGAGACGCCGAACATCAGCAACGAACTGTCGCAGTTCAAGGTCGTCGGCGCGTATCAGTTCGACCGGCAGTCCAGCATGTACGTCGGTTATCTGTATCAGCACCTCAAATCCAGCGACTACTACTACAACGCATATCTGCTGGGCTTCACGCCGACCAGTTTGTTGCCGAGCAACCAGGTGTCGCCGGACTACACCGTCAATTCGATCTTCATGGCCTATCGTTACAGTTTCCGGTAACCATCCTGGCATGGTCATGACGACGGGGCACGGAATTTTCCGGCCCCGTTGTTGTTTACAAACCAGCACGCGGACCATCGCACTGCCAAGTATCCAGCGGAGCCAGACCAATGAGCAAAGAAAATCCCGGAGTACTGCGCCGTACGTGGCGGTTCCTGCGCAAGCCGAGCGCGAAGTGGTCGTTGCTGACCTTGCTGGTGGTTGGTTTCGCCGGCGGCATCGTCTTCTGGGGAGGCTTTCACACCGCATTGGAAGCGACCAACACGCTGCCGTTCTGCATCAGTTGCCACGAGATGCGCGACACGGTCTACCAGGAATACAAGCAGACGATCCATTACTCGAACCGCACCGGTGTGCGCGCGACGTGTCCGGATTGCCACGTGCCGCATGAATGGGGCCCGAAAATCTTGCGCAAGATGCAGGCGAGCCTCGAAGTCTGGGGCAAGATCACCGGCCACATCGACACGCCCGAGAAATTCGAGGCCAAGCGCATGGAGCTGGCGACCAACGAATGGAACAAGATGAAGTCGGTCGACTCGCGTGAGTGCCGCAATTGCCACAGCTGGGACGGCATGAGTGACCAGAAGCAAAAACAGTCGGTGTTCAAGAAGCACATGGCGGCCAAGGACGAGGGCAAGACCTGCATCGACTGCCACAAGGGCATCGCCCATCATCTGCCGAAGGAATATCGCGATCCCGACGAGGACGAGTAGCGGTCGCGTCGTTTTGCCGCCGGCCGACCCCGGTTCCAGGTCCGAATCACATAGCAAGGCGAAATGAAGCGTGCCGCTGGTTCGGTGACGGGATGGGAGGGACAAAAAATCAGGATTGATTGGTGCGGGCAACGCCGAGGCGTGCGGGCCGAGCCCGGACCGTCAGGCATTTACCGAGAGATTCAATTCGCCGAGCCGATTTGCAGCGGCGAGTCGTTGCAGTCGCCCGGTGGCCTGCGCATCCGGCACTTGGGCGACACGGAACGGGTAGTCGATCGGCGCATCGATCCACGGTTGCACGGCGCCACGCAAACCTATTTGGGCAGCGATCGATGATTTGTGCTGACTGTCGAGGATGGCCGCGGCAGCACCCGGTAATGCGCCTCGACGCTTGGCGATGAGGCGGGCATAGCCCCCGGCGCGCTTCACGTTTCCGCTCGTTGGGCTCGCGTCATCCCGGTGTGAATCATTTGGATCGAGGGGATCGAGTGCATCGGCTACATCGTTCGCCAACCTCGCGAGCCTACGCTGCGACGTGATTGCCGTTACGCGGCGGTGGCGTACGCCGGTGCGTTGCGCCGACTCGACAAGCTCGGCCGGCGTGTCGCGCTGTCGCGCCAGTTCGACGGCGGCAATTGAAGCGCCTGACAGTGCACCGCGATCGTGCGCAAGGCGACTATTTGCGGCAAGGCCAGCTTCGGCAAGCGCCTGCGCGATCTGTCCTGCAAGCACGCGGCCCGACGGACTGTCAAAACGTTTGCCCAGCATCGCGAGCGCATCGGCAATCCCGATCATGCCCAGACGCAGATCGGCGAATGGACTGTCGGGGCCGCCGCGATGCAGCAGCAGGGCGTTGTCCAGTCCATGCACCGCGAGATCGGCAGCCGCGCGAAACGAGTCGTAATCGAATCGGGCGCCCGGCGTGAACGGTGCGCGGACGAAACTTGCCGCGTCGAGTACGGCAACCGGGTCGCCGGGCCAGGCAAAGTTGCGCGTGCCCGCGCCGGCCAGGATGCGTTCGTCGAAAACGACCTGCCAACGCGCCTGGACGTCGATCATGCGCGCCACCCAACGCGGGAATGCGGCAATTTCGGCGTTCGCGAGCGCACCTGCGACACGCTCCCACGTCGCCTCGATGGAGATATCGCGCAATTGTCCGTCTTCGCGCCAACGAAACCACGTATCCCATACCTCGACCGCTCCGGGATCGAGGAACGGGGAGGGGTCGTCTTTTTCGAGCATCGTCATCACGCGCGCTGGACCGGCGAAAAAATAATCGACCCCAGTATCAGTGCGCTGCGTCGCCCGCACTTGAGGAAGATCAATCGCGAGTCACCGCCCGCGAATTGTTACAAACCGTTACGATCCGTTGCCGGCCCGTCGTACTGCAGAGCGACGCAGCACGTAATGTCCGCCTCGAAGCATCCGTTACCCGGAACGTTCGAGGAAACCACCATGAGCAACCTGCCAGCCAACCTGACGATCACTCCCGCCGCTCCCCTGCACGCGCATGTTGACGCACGGCCGGTCAACCATATTGACATCGATCAATTGCGCCAGCATGTGCAGGTTTTGCGTCGCCGGGTCGAAGCGGGCCAGTACTTGTATCGTGCCGGCCAACCCTTCCAGGCGCTGTACCTGATCCGCGTCGGCTCGGTGAAAACCTGCGAGCTGGCCGAAGACGGCCGCGAGCAGGTGACCGGATTCCGCATGTCCGGCGAATTGCTCGGCGTCGAATCGATCGGCCTGCCTGCCTATGCTTGCGACGTCATCGCGCTGGAAAGCAGCGAAATCTGGGAACTGCCTTACCCGGCGGTGCTGATGGCCTGCCTGCGCATTCCCGAAATGCAGCAGAGCCTGACCGACGCGATGGCCCAGGAAATCCGCCGCAACCGCTCATGGATGCTGGCACTCGGTACGCTGACGGCCGAACAGCGCGTCGCCGCGTTCCTGCTCGATGTCGCGGCCCGCTACGAAGCAATGGGCTTCAGTGGCAAGCATTTCATCCTGCGCATGAACCGCGCCGACATGGCGAGCTATCTGGCGCTGAAGCATGAAACCGTCAGCCGGGCGCTGTCTCACCTGGTCGAAGCAAACTGCATTTCGGTGCAGCGCCGCGAGATGCGCATCGTCGATCGCGACAGCATGCAGCGCATGGCCGGGTTCAGCGCACGCGTGCACTGAGGACAACGCCGGCATGTCCACGCTCTGGGCAGGTTCAGTAGCGGCCATCGACGGCGGCGCGCACGGCAGCCGCCAGTTGCTCGCGCCGGTACGGTTTTCGCAATAGCGGAAGGGGCTTGGCCCCGCCCGGATCGGATCCGGCAGCGGGGTGCTCGTAACCCGACGTAAGGAGAACACGCAGGCCGGGGCGCAAGCGTTGGGCGGCGCGAGCCAGTTCATGGCCATCGATGCCGCTGCCCAGAATAATGTCGGTGAACAGCAGCTGGATGTCTGCGCGATCCTGCAGCAGACGCAGTCCCTGCTCCCCATCGGATGCTTCGCAAGTCGAATAGCCGAGTGACTGGAGAAAAGCCACCGCGACCGAACGCACCTCCGCTTCATCCTCGACGACGAGCACGGTCTCCTTGCCACCCGATGAAGGCGCGGGTAGGGGCTCATCCTCAGCCGCTTCCTTCAATCTCGCAGCCGGCAAGTACAAATCGATGCGCGTGCCGTAGCCCAGCCGACTGTCGGCAACAAGGTGCCCGCCCGACTGCTTGACGAAGCCATAAACCATGCTCAACCCGAGGCCGCTGCCGCGACCGCTTTCCTTGGTCGTGAAGAAGGGTTCGAAGGCGCGCGCCAGAACCTCCGGCGGCATGCCGAAGCCGGTGTCGCGCACGGTGATGACGACGTAAATGCCGGGCGCGAGTTCGGCCGTGCTTTCGGCATTGGCGATGACCTCTTCGCGTTCCGCCAGGTATAGTGTCCCGCCGCGTGGCATCGCATCGCGCGCATTCAGGGCCAGATTAAGAATAGCCGTATCGAGTTCGCCGGGGTCGACGAATACGTTGGGCGCCTGGGACTCGCAATCGACGCTGACCTTGATCGGCTCGCCGAGCGTGCGCGCCAGAATCGGGCAGAGCTCATGCAGCAGCTTGCGCGGATCAATCGACTGCGGATTCAGGCGTTGGCGGCGCGCGAATGCCAGAAGCTTGCGCGTCAGTTCGGCGCCTCGCCCGACCGCGCGCATCGCGCTGGCGAGAATCTCCTGGCTCTGGGGACGGTCGGCAAGATCCGGTTCCAGCAATTGCAGGTTGCCGGAGATCACGGTCAGCATGTTGTTGAAATCGTGCGCGACGCCACCGGTCAACTGGCCGACCGCGTCGAGTCGCTGCGCATGCGCCAACTGCTCTTCGGTGCGATAGCGCTGCATCGTGGCGGCGAGCAGGTACGCCACGGATTGAAGGAAGTGTACCTTGTCGCTGTTGAACGTATCCGGTCCCTGCGCGACGGCGATCAGTGCGCCCATTGGGCGCGCCCGGTCAAACAATGGCGCCACAACGAAATCCTGGTAGCCGGCCTCCGCGAGTAGCGAGCGGACGCGTCGGGTCGTCGCGTCGTGCGTGGCGTCGAGTTGGGCTGTCGACGCCGTAGCGAAAAACTCCGCCGTCAGCAGTCCTGGCAGCAATTCCTGCAATTCGCTCGTCAGGCCGACTGCGGCGCGTACGCGAACCGGTGTGATGTGAGGCTGGCCCAACACGATCGCGACGGCAGCAATCTCCAGTTCGCGAGCGAGCCGTGCGGGAACCGTTTCGAAGGCAACGTCCTGGTTTGCCGATTCGAGCATCAGGCGGCCGATGTCGGCGACAATCGCATCGTAGCGCGCGCGCGCGAGGGCCTGACGGGCGCGATGTGACTCCGAAATGTCGCGTACGGAAGCGACATAGAAGTTGCCATCTTCGGTCTGGATCGGACTCAACGCGATCTCGACCGGGAACAGCGTGCCGTCGGCGCGCATACCGGCGAGTTCCTGGCCGGTCCCCATCGGCCGCATGCGCGGGTGAGCGATGAAGTGTTCCCGATGCAGATGGTGCGTGGCGCGCACTCGCTCCGGCACCAGCGCTTCGACGGACAACGAGCGCAACTGGGTTGCCGTGTAGCCGAACAGCTTTTCGGCCTGCGGGTTGGCCAGGACGATGCGGCCTTCGACGTCGCTGATAATCATCGCGTCCGGCGCCATCTCGAACAGCGCCTGGAGCGCGGCGGCGTGGAGTATGGCGCGATTGGTCATGCGGGCTAACCGCGCTCGACTCGCGCGGTGAACATGTAGCCCGCGCCGCGCACCGATTTGATCAGCGCGGGCTGGATCGTGTCCTTCTCCATCTTGCGCCGCAAGCGCCCGATTTGGACGTCGATGGCCCGATCGAACGGCCCCGCGTCTCGGCCATGAATCCGGTTCATCAGATCGTCACGCGACAGCACGCGGTTCGGGTTGGCGATGAATGCGCCGAGCAGGTCGAACTCTCCAGTCGTCAACGGTACGACCTTGCCGGCGGCATCGGTCAGTTCGCGCGACCCGATGTTGAGGCGGAATCCGCCGAAACGCACGACGTCCTGCACATTGCTGACTGCGCTTGCCGCGGCTTCGGAAGCACGGCGCAAGACGCTGCGCACGCGTGCCAGGAGTTCGCGCAGGTCGAAGGGCTTGGTTACGTAGTCGTCGGCGCCCAGCTCGAGGCCGACGACGCGGTCGATCGAATCGCCGCGCCCGGTTACGATGATCAGTGCGCCTTTCCAGCGCTCGCGCAGATATCGTGTCAAGGTGAAGCCGTCTTCGCCCGGCAATCCCAGGTCGAGCAGCACGACATCGATATCCTGGGAGTCGATCACCGCACGCATCGCCAAGCCGTCGGCGGCGACGGCAACGTCGAAACCTTGCGCCGCAAAATAGCGCTTGATGATGTCGACGACGTCCTGATCGTCATCGACAACGAGCAGGTGAGGGCGTTTGGTGCCGGACGTGCCAGCGAGGGTGTCGGCCGACATTGCGCGTGAACTTGCCGAAGTTGGCGCATCATGCACCGAGGGCGGGTCAACGTCCAGATTTCTCCGCCGCATGCAATCCGGCGCCACCGTCGGTCGCGTTGGCTGCCCAGGCATGGCCACCGAACGAGATTGCGGCCGACAACGCGCCCGTTCGAGCAACAACGCGCCAGCACGCTCGCAACGACCATGGGTGTACAGTCACTCTCACTCTCATTCCATAGGGCAAGACCCCATGAGGGCCCAGGTTCTTCGACGCGCCGGCGAACCGCTGCAATCCGTGGACCTGCCGACACCGGTGCCACGGTCCGATCAACTCCTGATCCGGGTCGCGGCGTGCGGGGTTTGCCGCACCGATCTTCATGTCACCGACGGAGAGTTGCCGGGACCGAAGTTGCCACTCGTGCTCGGTCACGAAATCGTGGGTCACGTCGTGGCGCTCGGTGCCCGTAGCGGCGATTTTGCGCTCGGCGATCGGGTCGGCGTTCCCTGGCTCGGCTGGACCTGCGGCGAATGCGGGTTCTGCCGCCGCGGCCAGGAAAACCTCTGTCCCACCGCACGCTTTACCGGTTACCAGATCGACGGCGGCTATGCCGAATATGCCGTCGCCGATGCCCGCTACTGCTTTCACATTCCCGAACGCTATTCCGACGTCGAAGCAGCCCCGTTGCTCTGCGCAGGGCTGATCGGCTTTCGAGCGCTGCGCATGGCTGGCGACGATGCGCGGCGCATCGGGCTGTACGGGTTTGGCGCGGCGGCTCATATCCTCACGCAACATTGCGTGCAGCAGGGCAGGGACGTCCACGCGTTCGTACGCCGGGGCGATGATGCGGCACACGCGTTCGCGCTCGAGCTCGGCGCGACTTGGTGCGGGGCTTCCGACGAACTGCCACCGCAGCCGCTCGATGCCGCCTTGATCTTCGCCCCCGTCGGCGCGCTCGTCCCCGCCGCCTTGCGCGCGATCGCGACGGGTGGAACCGTCGTGTGCGCCGGCATCCACATGAGCGACATTCCGGCATTCCCTTATGAATTGCTGTGGGGCGAGCGCGTCGTGCGCTCGGTGGCCAATCTCACGCGCGCCGACGGCGAGGAATTCTTTGCGGCAGTCGCCCGTAATCCGGTGCGAACTCACGTGCAGACATACGCCTTGGACGATGCCAACGCGGCTCTGGGTGATTTGCGTGCCGGCCGCTTGCGGGGCGCCGCAGTGCTGGTTCCCAGCCGGTGACCTTCGCCGAGTCACGTGGGACTCTTCCGTTTTCGCCTTGATCCAGATCAGTGCGTGCTGCGCGGCGCGTTGCCAGACTACCGGCAACGATGGGCTGATAACTCGGAGAGCAAGCATGAAGTATTCGACAGCGATGCTGGCCATTTCCCTGGCGATCGCGATGACCGCGAGCACGAGCACGGTCATGGCCGCCACGAAAGGTGCCGTCGCGCCGGCCATGGCGGCAGGCGCCAGTTCTGCCAAGGGGGATTTCGGACCGCCGCAGGGTGAACCGATTCACGCGGTGCTGACGAGTCCACCGAACGTGCCGCCGCCTACCAACCGCAAATATCCCGCCAAGGTCATCGTCGAACTCGGCGTGATCGAAAAGGAGATGCCGATTTCCGAGGGTGTCACATACACGTTCTGGACCTTCGGTGGCACCGTGCCCGGCAGTTTTATCCGCATCCGGCAGGGTGACACGGTCGAATTTCATCTGAAGAACGATCCGAACAACAAGATGCCGCACAACATCGACCTGCACGGCGTGACCGGACCCGGCGGCGGCGCCGCATCGAGCTTCACCGCACCGGGACACGAGTCGCAATTCACGTTCAAGGCGTTGAACCAGGGTCTGTACGTGTATCACTGCGCTACCGCGCCGGTCGGCAT
The DNA here is from genome assembly GCA_963766595.1 of uncultured Gammaproteobacteria bacterium. Classification (GTDB taxonomy): domain Bacteria; phylum Pseudomonadota; class Gammaproteobacteria; order Xanthomonadales; family Rhodanobacteraceae; genus Rudaea. The sequence continues at coordinate 1,921,853 of CAVYAZ010000002.1, read as the reverse complement.
GCATGTCGGTAACGGCATGTACGGCCTGTTGCTCGTCGAACCGCCGGAGGGCCTGTCACCGGTTGATCACGAGTACTACGTGATGCAGGGTGATTTTTATACAACGGGAAAATACCGCGAGAAGGGCCACCAGCCGTTCGACATGGAAAACGCGATCGCGGAAAAGCCGACCTACGTCGTGTTCAACGGCGCCGAGGGCGCTCTGACCGGCGACAAGGCGTTGAGCGCGAAGACCAACCAGACCGTGCGCATGTTCGTCGGCAACGGCGGACCGAATCTGGTTTCGAGTTTCCACGTGATCGGCGAGATCTTCGACAAGGTGCGCTACGAGGGTGGCACGCACGAACAGGAGAACGTGCAGACAACGCTGATTCCGGCCGGCGGAGCAGTGATGGTCGAGTTTCATACCGAAGTGCCAGGCAGCTACATTCTCGTCGACCATTCGATCTTCCGCGCGTTCAACAAGGGTGCACTGGCGATCCTCAAGGTCGACGGCCCCGAGGACAAATCGATCTATTCCGGCAAGGAAGTCGACGCGGTTTATCTTGGCGACCGCTCGGCGCCGAATCTCGCCGCCGTTACCGAGGCGACGAAAGCCGCGCAGAGCGGCACCCTGACGCTCGAGGATCAGGTCAAGGCAGGCGGGGCGCTGTTCAACGGTACATGTTCGGTCTGCCACCAGCCCAACGGCGCAGGTCTGCCCAACGTGTTCCCGCCGCTGGCAAAATCCGATTACCTTGCCGCCGATCCAAAACGCGCCATCGATATCCTGCTGCACGGCAAGACCGGCAAGATCACCGTCAACGGCAGCGAGTTCAACTCGGTGATGCCACCGATGAGCCAGCTCAACGACGACGAGATCGCGAACATCCTCACCTATGTATTGAACAGCTGGGATAATCCGGGTGGCCGTATCAGCTCGCAGGATGTGACTCAGGCACGCGCCGCGGCTGCGGCACCGGCTGCGAAGCCCGAGCACTGAGCATATGTTTCGCGTCGCGGCAGCAGTGCTTTGCCTGGCAGCGTTCGCGCTGCCGGCGGCCGCGGCTGACTACGTGACCTTACCTGGCGGCAGTTACTCGTCCGTGCTGCCGCCGGATGGCAAATCTGCGCCCGCAGTCGTCGCTGCGTTTCGCCTGCGCACCTTGCCGGTCACGAATGGTGAGTTTCTGGATTTTGTACGGGCCAACCCGCAATGGGCCCGCTTCAGGATCGCGTCGCTGTTTGCCGATGGCCAATACCTTTCCCACTGGGCCGGACCGTTGAGTCTGGGCGGGGCAGGGCGCAATCAGCCGGTGACGCGCGTGAGTTGGTTTGCCGCCGAGGCGTATTGCGAAAGCGAACAGGCGCGGTTGCCGACCTGGTACGAATTCGAATACGCGGCCGCCGCCGACGAATCGCATGCCGATGCGCGCGGCGACGAGGCCTGGCGCGAGCACATACTGGACTGGTACTCACGCCCGTCGACGACGGCATTGCCGGATGTCGGCAGCACGCCAAAAAACTTCTACGGCGTGAACGACATGAACGGTCTGATCTGGGAGTGGGTCGGCGACTACGCCAGCCTGATGGTCTCGGGTGACAACCGCGATCAGGGCGATCCCGATTTGTTGAAATTCTGCGGTGCCGGCGCGCTGTCGACGCAGGATCGCGAGAACTACGCGATCCTGATGCGCATTGCGATGCTGTCCGCGCTCAAGGCGGCCGACACGACCGCCAACCTCGGCTTCCGTTGTGCGAAAGCCGCCACTGGAGACGGGTCATGAAACAACTTGCGATATATATACTACTGCTCGCGGCGTTCGCCTTCGGTACGACTGCGATCGGCGCATCTGCGGACACGCCCAAAGCACTGCCCGGCGATTCGGTGTATCAGCTGGATATTCCGCTGACGAATCAGGATGGCCGCGCGTCGAAGCTGGCCGACCTGCGCGGCACGCCGGTCCTGATCGCGATGTTCTACACCTCGTGCAAATACGTCTGCCCGCTGATCGTCGACAGCATGAAGCGCGTCGACAAGGGGCTGTCGCCGGACGAGCGCTCGAATCTGCGCGTAGTGCTCGTAAGCTTCGATCCTGACCACGATACGCCGCAGGCTCTCAAGGAAGTCGCCGTCGGACGTCACCTCGACCTGCCGCGCTGGACGCTCGACCGCACCGACGCCGACAGCGTGCGCAAACTCGCTGCCGTGCTCGGCGTGCAATACCGTGCCATCGAGAACGGCGACTTCAACCATTCGACCGTGATCAGTCTGCTCGACAAGGACGGGCGCATCGCTGCGCGCAGCAGCCGCACCGGCGAACTCGATCCCGAACTTCTGGCCGCGACCCAGCGCGAACTCGCTGCCCATTGATCCCGGGCATGCGCCGAGTCTCGTCCGCGACCTGGCCTGGCCCGATTTCGCTCAGGCCATCAGCCAAGCGCGGCGTTCTCGATGCGGACTTTCTTCAATGGATCGACGCCGAGCCGCTTGTGCATGACCGGGCTCGTCGTCGTGTACTGCAGGTAGACTTTTTCTTCCGGCGACAGCAGTTCGCGCACGCCGAATGCTGCCAGCGCCGTTTCGTGGAACCCGCTCAGGATCAGTTTCTTTTTTCCCGGATAGGTATTGATGTCGCCCACGGCAAAGATGCCGGGCACGTTGGTCGAGAATTTTGCCGTGTCGACCTCGATCTGGTTCTTGTCCAGATTCAATCCCCAGTTCGCGATCGGTCCAAGCTTCGGGTGCAGGCCCCAGAGCACGACGAGGTGATCGGTATCGACCCGCGTCGTCACGCCGCTCTTGGTGCGCACCGAAACTGACTTGAGCGTCATCTTTCGCGATCTCCACCGCGCCGATATCGCCCTCGAGAAACTGCATTTTCTGTTCGTTGCACAATTGTTCCATTTGCCGCACCTTGCCGGCCATCGCGCGAAACTCGCGCGAGCGATGCAGCAGAATCATGCTGTTGACCTTGTCGTGCAGCGCCAGCACCCAGTCCAGTGCGGAATCGCCGGCGCCGGCTATGATCACGTCCTTGCCGGCGAACAGGGCCGGGTCGCGGATCTTGTAGTGCAAGTAGCGGCCCTCGATGCGCGCCGCGCCATCGACATTCAACAGGCGCGGCCGGAACGAGCCCACGCCGCCCGCAATGATCACCGCAGCTGCGTCGAATTGCGTCCCGGTGCTGGTTCGTACGCGGAATCGGCCGGTCGATTGCCGGCTGACGTCGGTGACTTCCTGGCCGAGATGGAACTGCGGCGCGAACGGCTTGATCTGCTGCATCAGCCGATCGACGAGTTCGCGCGCGTCGCAGACCGGAATCGCCGGGATGTCGTAGATCGGCTTGTCGGGATAAAGCTCGATGCACTGGCCGCCGACGTGCGGCATGCTGTCGACGACCTGTGCCTTGAGGTCGAGCAGCCCGAGTTCAAAGACCTGGAACAGGCCGACGGGGCCCGCACCGATGATGACGACGTCCGTAACGATCATGCGTTGTTCCCGCTAGGGCGACCGGTTGCGGCCGCATTTCCCGGCTAGCGTACGGGACAGAGCGACGGCGCTTTTGATCCTGATCAAATCATCACGGCGTCGGAGGCAATGGCGCGCACACGTCGCCGGCCGCCTGACGCTCGAATCAAAGCCGAATGCGCTGCAAGCGCAGCGCGTTCGTGATGACCGAAATCGATGAAAGGCTCATCGCCAACGCCGCAACCATCGGACTCAGCAGCAGACCGGATAACGGATAGAGCAGGCCTGCGGCCAAGGGGATACCGAGCGCATTGTATAAAAAGGCGAATGCCAGGTTCTGATGGATATTGCGCACAGTCGCTGTCGCAAGGCTGCGCGCGCGCAGGATGCCGCCGAGTTCACCCTTGACCAGCGTCACCTGTGCGCTCTCCTTGGCCACGTCGGAACCGCCGCCCATCGCAATCCCGACATCGGCGGAAGCTAGTGCCGGCGCATCGTTTACGCCATCACCGGCCATGGCCACACGGATTCCGCTCGCCCTCGCGCGTTCGATCCACTCGGCCTTGCCTGCCGGTGTCATCCCCGCGTGGAACTCATCGATACCCAGTGAATCGGCGACCGTTCGCGCGGTGCCCTCGCTGTCGCCGGTCAGCATGACCACGCGCAGATTCGTCGCCCGGAGGGTATCGAGTGTCTTGCGCGCATCGCGTTTGAGAGCGTCCTCTACGGCGACGAGGCCGACCAGTTTGCCGTCGCTTGCCAGGAACGTGACCGTCTTCGCCTGCTTCCGCATCGCTTCGGCGCGCTCCGCCAATGCTCCGATATCGACTCCCAGGGAGGTCATGAGCGCCGCGTTGCCAAGCGCGAGATCGAACGTGTCGACGTGGCCACGTACACCTTGACCGGGAACGGCAGTGAAATCCCGTACGACCGAAGGGGCCACCCCGCGGCTGCCGGCGGCCATGAGAATGGCACGCGCCAGCGGGTGCTCGCTGGCCGCTTCGAGCGACGTGGCCCAGGTCAGCACATCGGCCTCCAGCACGCCGTCGACCGCTACTACGTCGGTCAACGCGGGAGCGCCTTCGGTCAGCGTTCCGGTCTTGTCGACAACAAGCAATTGCGCGGACGCGAGCGTCTCGATCGCAGCGGCGTCGCGAAACAACACACCCATTTCGGCGCCGCGTCCACTCGCCACCATGATCGAGATCGGTGTCGCAATGCCCAAAGCGCACGGGCACGCGATGATCAGCACGGCGACAAAGTTGACGATCGCGTAGGCCAGTCGCGGCTCCGGCCCCCATGCGAGCCAGATGGCGAAGGCCAGCGCGGCTACGGCGATCACCGCGGGGACGAAGTAGCGCGAGACACGATCCGCCACGCGTTGCAGCGGCGCCTTCGAACGCTGGGCTTTGGTGACCAGTTCGATGATCTGCGCCAGCACCGTATCGCGGCCGATACGTTCGGCGCGCATCTGCAGGGTGCCGACGCCGTTGAGCGTGGCGCCGGTCAAGCGGTCACCGGCGCGCTTTTCGACCGGAATGGGTTCGCCCGTCAGCAGCGACTGGTCGACGCTGCTCGAACCGTCGACGACGACGCCGTCGACCGGAATCGCCTCGCCAGGACGAATGCGCAGCAGATCTCCGATTTGCACCTGATCGAGCGGAATGTCTTCGTCGCCATCGCCCGGTCGTATGCGTCGCGCGACCTTTGGCGCCAGATCGAGCAGGCGGCGGATCGCCGCCGAAGTGCGGCCGCGCGCGCGCAGCTCGAGCCATTCTCCGAACAGCACGAGCGCAACGATGACCCCGGCGGATTCGAAGTACGCGCCGATCATGCCGTGTGCGTCGCGCATCGGGGCGGGAAACAGGGCGGGCAACAAGGTGGCGATGACGCTGAAGGCGTACGCAACGAGGACGCCCAGGCCGATCAATGTATACATGTTCGGCGAGCGCGCGAGCACTCCGTGCCAGCCTCGAGTGTAATACGGCCGCCCGGACCACAATACGAGGGGCGATGCGAGCGCGAATTCAGTCCAGCGCAACATGTGGGCGATCGGTGCCGTCGGATGAATCGCAAACAGGTGCGGGATCATCGCCACCAGAATCAGCGGCGCTGCCAGCGCAGCGGATAGAGCGAGGTTGCGTTGAACCTCGCGAAGTTCCGGGCTGTCCGCGTCGGCCGCGGACGGCACGGTGGGTTCGAGCGCCATGCCGCATTTGGGACAGCTGGCCCGGCCCGGACTGCTGAACCTCGGGGTGCATCGGGCACGTGAACATTGCGCCTGTGATCCCGGCGGCAACCGCTGGTTTCGGCCGCGTGTAGCGCTCCGGACTTGCAGAGAACTTTGCCTGGCAGCGCGCGCAACAGAAGAAATAGGTCGTGCCCAGATAATTGGTCTGCAGCTGAGGAGACATCGGCGCTACGCGCATTCCGCAGACCGGGTCTATCGCCTTAGTGCCTTCTTCGTGCGTGCCGTGCGCATGCGCGTGGCTGCACGGCTCGTGGTCATGCGAATGGGGTCGTATCTGGCAGCCACTTGCCGGCATAGGATTTGCCGTCTTGGTTGAACGAGCGAGCGCGGAAATCCTCCGATCTATTCAGCACCATACGGGCGCACAGGCAGTTGATCAAGATCAACGCTGCAGTTGCTCGTGGCCGGATGCTGGCGCCCTCATCAGCGCGGCTGCGCGCCGCGCGCCCAGCGCTCGATATCGGCGGCCGTCATCGCCCCGGAGTGGCGCGCCAGTTCGGCCCCGCCCTTGAACAGGATCAGCGTCGGAATGCTTCGGATCGCATGGCGGCCGGCGAGTGCCGGTTGCGCGTCGGTATCGATCTTGGCGAGACGAAACGTTGGTTCGAGGCGTTGCGCCGCGCGCTCGAACTCGGGCGCCATCATGCGGCACGGCGCGCACCAGGGTGCCCAGAAATCGACGAGCAGCGGCAGGTCGCCGCGGGTCGAATGTTGTTCGAGTCCGATCGCATCGAGCAGCAACGGCTCGCCGCGGAACAACGCGGTGTGGCAGCGGCCGCACGACGGCGCCGCGCCGATGCGCTCCGCCGGCACACGGTTGAGTGCTGCGCAATTCGGACAAACGATATGGAGGCTGGCACTCATTGCGCCCGCAAGTCCGGTTCGCGCGAAGACAGCAACGCGTAGTACAGCAGCGGGATCACGACGAGCGTCAATACGGTCGATACCAGGATGCCGAAGATCAACGAGACCGCAAGACCATTGAAGATCGGATCGTCGAGAATGAACAGCGCACCGATCATCGCGGCGAGCGCCGTCAGACGCGATCGGCTTGGCACGAACGGCGCTGGCCGCAGACGACCGCGTCCTCGAGCGAGGCGCCGCGCGCGCGCTCGTGGTTGATGAAGTCGATCAGCAGGATCGAGTTGCGGACGATGATCCCCGCGAGGGCGATCATGCCGATCATCGAGGTCGCAGTGAACTTCGCGCCGAGCAACGCATGGCCCGGCATGACGCCGATCATCGTGAGCGGGATAGGCGCCATGATGATGAGCGGCACGGCATAACTGCGGAACTGGCGAGACCAGCAAGTAGATCAACAGCAAGCCGACCGAGTAGGCCAGGCCCATGTCACGGAACGTCTCATAGGTGATCGTCCATTCGCCGTCCCATTTGACGCTGAACTCGCTCGTGCCTTCAGGCGGGCTCGACGAAGCGCTGATCCAGCGACTGACCCGCCGGCGAATGCCCCATTGCCTGCGAGCCCAGACTGAACATGCCATAGAGCGGACTATCGGAATCGGCCGGCCATATCGCCTGTGACGTAATACAACTGGCAATAAGTCTTTGTGAAAGATCGCTTTCTCCCAGGGCATCTCGGCACTGAGATCACTTCACTCACGCCACCAGCGCCCGCTGCGGCGCGCACCCGGAGTGCCAGCAGCGAGGGCACGCTCGCCCGGGCGGCGGCCGACAGTTCGAGTCGCACGGCGATCGGATCCCGCTCGCCGCCCTGGACATACGTCGCATCGGTGCCCCGCGAGCGCTGTGGCGACGCGCCACGGTTGCGCTTGAGAGCCCGAGGAGGGCGGCCGCTCGCTCGCGGTCGCGACGACGTATCTGGCGCGGACTGCGGCTCCACGTATCGTCGGTGTCGACTATGTCGGCGGTAGAATCGAACAGCGCGTCGCCAGCATCCTTCGCGGCCGTCGCGCGAACGCGCATATACCGGGCCATAGACCTCTGCAACGATCGGCGCCAGCACCGGCGGTCCCGGCGGCACTTCGACGACCTTGATCGACGCGGCGCCGAGCGCTTGCCGATCTCGGTGAGTTGCGGCCGCACGGCGAACGCGATGTCATGACTCTTGCGGCTGCGCATCGCTCTTGTCGAGGAGATTCACCTGCAGATCGCCGGATTGCGCCCCGCGCAGATAATACTGGCGCACCAGCCCGTTGAAATTGATCGGTGCGGACGTTCCTGCATAGCCCTGGTAATCCTCGACTTCCGGCACGCTGCTCGAGTGCCTCGCAATCCCGATGAGCAGCCGGTCGGTCGTCTTCGAGCGGTCGAGCCTTCCGGCATGTTGACGACGACCTGGAATTCGGACTTGTTGTCAAACGGGAGCATCTTCAAGACGACCGTTGCCGACCGCGACCAGAGCGACGGCAAGCAGCACGCAGGCCGTGAGCCCGAGAACAGGCAACCGGCGCCTGCGCATGCCGGCGCGACCCCGGTGAGGAAGGGCCGTCATCAGACGATTCGAACAGGCGATGGCCGACTTGCGCGGACCTCGTCTGGCGCTTCTTCCTCGCCGACAGCATGGTCGCCGGCCGCATGGCGCCGCAGCAGTTTCAGCAAAGCCATGGAGTAAAGATCAACGCAACTGCAAGCGACATCAGCATGCCGGCATGCTCGCATTGATCGGGATCGGGCGCATGTAGGGCCCATGAGTCCCGAGACGAAAGCCATTGGCAGCAGCGCGGCGATTACCGTGAACGTGGCCAGAATCGTCGGACCTCCCACTTCCGTTGACGGCCAGCGGAATTGCCTCGAGCAGCGGGCCATTGTCGATCGACATGTGGCGATGGATGTTCTCGACGATCACGATCGCATCGTCGACCAGGATGCCGATCGAGAATATCAATGCGAACAACGATACCCGGTTGATGGTGAATCCCCATGCCCATGACGCGAACAGGGTTATTGCCAGAGTGATGATGACGGCTGCACCGACGACGATGGCCTCGCGCCAGCCCAGCGTGAACAGTACCAGCAGCACGACCGCGAACGTCGCGAAGATCAGTTTCTGGATCAGCTTCTTCGCCTTGTCCGTGGCGGTGAGCCCGTAGTCGCGCGTCACCTCGACGTGCACCCCTTGCGGAATGACGATGCCAGCAAGCGCGGCGACGCGCGCGCGCACGGCGCGGGTGATATCCGCGGCATTCGTCCCCGGCTTCTTGGCGATCGCCAGGGTCACCGCCGGCGCGATGCCGCTGGCCGGGCCGCTTTTGCCCGGCGGTGTCGCATACCAGGCGTAACGCAGCGGCAGATCGGCGCCGGAACGAACGGCGGAGACGTCGGACAGATATACCGGTTGGCCATCCTTCAGCCCGATTATCAGATGCGTGACCTCGTCCGCGTCGGCGAGAAACGTCCCTGCGGTCACCGGCACGTCGCGATTGTCGGAGACACGCTCACCGGCCTGGGAGACGGCATTGGCGGCCTTCAGCGCGCCGATCAGGTCATCCGCAGCGAGACCGTAGGCGGCGAGCCGGGAAGTATCGAGTTCGACCACGACCGCGCGCTCCGGCGCACCGATCGTGTAAACGTCGCGCGTACCGGGCACGCGTTTGAGTTCGGTTTCCAGCGTATGCGCGACTTCGGCCAGTTCGGTCGCGCCGCGATTGGCGTCGTCGGTCCACAAGGTCAGGCCCATGACCGGCACGTCGTCGATGCCCATAGGCCGAACGAGCGCGGGACCGGCGCCCAGATCGCGGGGAATGCGGTCCTGGTGCGAGTAGACCTGGTTGTACAAGCGCACGATCGCGTCGCGGCGCGGCACGCCGACTTCGAATTCGACCGTGATCACGGCGGCGCCCGGACGGCTGATCGAGTAGACGTGCTTGACGCCCTCGATTTCAGAGAGCGTCTGCTCGATGGGGAACGCGACCAGATTCTCGACATCCTCGACGGCCGCGCCCGGGAACGGCACGAACACGTTGGCCATCGTCACGTCGATCTGCGGCTCCTCCTCGCGCGGCGTGATCAACACCGCCACGAGACCGAGCAGCAGCGCTGCAATCGCCAGGATCGGCGTCAGCGGCGAATCGAGGAAAGCGCGCGCGACGCGGCCCGATAGCCCGAGCCGCGCCTCAGCCATGATCGGATCCGCCGCGGGATGCCGCAACCACGAGACTCGCGGCAACCGGATCGATCGCTATGCGCGTGCCCGCGGCCAGTCCTGACAACACTTCGATGCGGTCGCCGAACCGGTGGCCCAGTCGCACCTGGAGCAGGGTAACGGCGTGGTTCGGACCGACGATGTAGATCCCACTTACCTCGCTGCGCTGGACCAGTGCCGTGACTGGCACGAGCAGCCGATCGGCGTCGCCGATGACAAAGGCGGTCTTGACGGTCATGCCAGGATTCAGCCCGGTCTCCTGCTCGGGCAGTTCGAGACGGACCTTGAACGAATGGGTCTGCGGGTCGGCATACGGAAACAGCACGACCGCTTTCGCAGCGACGCGCTTGTCCGTCGCTACATCGAGCACCACCGCCGCCTGCTTGTGCTGGCGGATCGCCTCGATGTCGCTCTGCGGCACGTTGACGTTCACGCGCAGCTGGCCGAGCGAGACGCCGGAAATCAGCGGCTGGCCCGGGCGCACCGATTCGCCGACTTGAACATGGCGCTGGACGACGATGCCGGAGTAGGGCGCACGGATCACCGTGTAGTCCACTGCCTGGCCGGCTTCGCGGACGGCGGCGCGTGCGCTGTCCAGCGCCGCTCGCGAAGCGTCGCGCCGTTCGGTGGCCTTGTCCAAATCCGCCTTGGCGATCAGCTTGCGCGCGTAGATCTCGGACAGGCGCGCATAGTCGGCTTCGGCACTCTTGCTGGCCGCTTCGGCGGAGGCGACCAGTGCCTCGGCACGCTTGCGCCCGGACTGCTGTTCGACGTCGGTGAAACGCACGACAACTGCGCCAGCCGGTACATAGTCATCGACGTCGTATGGCAACTCGACGACCCGACCGCTCGTCTGCGCCGACAGCGTCGCCTGATTGACGGCTTCGACGACGCCGTCCCAGAGCAGTTCGAGCGGCACGCGCTCGGGCACGACCACGATCGTCGAAAGCTCTGTCGGCTTCGCTTCCGCCGGCGGCAGTGGAGAGGGCGCCTTGCCGCAGGACGCAATCGCCGCCGCCGCTACGAGAGCGAACGCAATGGAACGGGCGTCGATGGCGGCTCGCGGATTCACTGAAAAGCGCATCCCGGCTTGATTCCCGACTTGCGCAGGATGATCGCAAGCGGGCAAAAGCCCGTGAACGAGGCCTGGAACAGGTTGAGGCCGACGAACAGCGTCAACAGCAGCCACCAGGCGGACACGAGGTGAGCAAGCACGACGCTGATGACTACCATGAATCCGGCAAATGCAATTACGGCGCGATCGATGGACATGGGTGTTCTCCTTACTAGGTTGGTCTGTTCAGGTTTGCCGGGAAACAGACCATCAACGATTGGCAACGGTACGCTGAGCGGAGCCATGGCATTTGATCAAGGTCAACTATCAATTAGCGATGTCTAATGTATATGAGAGCGACAACGCCTGGTTCAAGCTCGGCGGCAAGAAGCCGGAAGCACTTTGGCAGCAAGATTGGAGGCCTCACAGACCCGCTTGGGCACCGCAGGGCTCCTAGCGGTCGCGCCAGAACCGTTCCATTTCCACGAACGTGAACGAGGCGGACCAGGTGATCAGCACGAGGCCGGTAAGGGCCTCGTTGCCGCAGACGAAACGGATTGGCCCATCCAGGTACGCATCGCTCATGCCGACAGTCGTAAACGTCATCGCCGAGATATAGATGTAGTCGAGCAGGCTCGGCCCGACTCCATGCGCCGAACCGAAGGCCGGCGAGATCTCGAGGAGCAGGTATGCCATCCCGAAGATCCATATTTCCGCCACGTGCGCCGGAAGCACGCCGAAAATCGCGAACAGCACGCGGCGGCGACGCTGTCCTTCAAGCCGAATGAGCCAACGTGAAAGAAAGTTCAGCACCTCATAGTGCAGCAGGACGCAAAGGAAGACTGCAAGCGCGGTTACGGCGACGATGACGCCGTTGACACCCCAGTTGCCGTACTCTGCGGCCGGTTGCGCCTGGGCGGAAGCAGCCACGCCCATCGCCCCGAGGGCAGCAGCGAGTCTCGTGCTCATTCGCGCCTTCGCGACCATGTTGCCTGGCCCCACATTCCTGCCGATGACGGACTATGTACAGCCGGTGGCGCTGGCACGTTGATCTGCATCAACGGCAGGCCGGGCTCTGCGCGCCGATATCTCCCGAGTTGAGGTCATTCGGTTGTGGGCGCGCTTCCTCCTTCGCGATTGAGATCAATGTGACGGGCACAGGAGCCGCGCAATTGAGCGTGCGCCGCATTGACCGACCACTGGCTGGCCGGTATTTGTTGACCTAGGTCAGCATGGCGGCGGCACTTTCCGCCATCCTGCCAAGGTCAAAATGCCGGCGCGGACGGTTTTCCATGCAAGGTGCGGCTTTCGCCGATTCGCTCAGGGACGCAACAGGTACGCGCTTGCGTATCGGGGGCGATTGGACGCTCCCGAATGCGTATGACCTGGAACCCACGATCAGGCGCATTGCCGAGCGCCGCGACGTTGGAGCATGGACCATCGAGGCACAGGCGCTGGGTACGCTCGACACAGCGGGCGCGCTGCTGCTCATCCGCGCTCTGCGCGCCAGCGGCAAACCGCTCGCCGAGCATCACATCCAAGGCATGACAGCCGCTGACCTTGCGCTGTTGCGCCTCGTCGGTTCACGGCTCGATGCCCCAATTCCCACGACCGAGCCGCATGCGAGCTTTCGGCGCATGCTCGAACGCATTGGAGCGTCGGTTGCGAGCCTGGTGCTGCAGACGCGCGAGCTTCTTGGTTTCGTCGGACTCATGCTGGTGACGCTGCTGCAGGTTCTGGTCGGGCGCAAGAAGCTGCGTGTGACGGCCACTGTATTCCACATGGAGCAGACCGGCCTGGATGCTGTACCGATCGTCGCGCTGCTGTCGTTCCTGGTCGGCGCCGTCGTCGCCTTCCTCGGGGCGACCGTGCTGCGCGACTTTGGCGCGTCGATCTTCACCGTGGAACTCGTCTCGTATTCGTTCCTGCGTGAGTTCGGCGTCCTGCTGACCGCGATCCTGCTCGCCGGCCGGTCGGGCAGTGCGTTCACTGCGCAGATCGGCTCGATGAAGAGCCGCGAAGAGCTCGATGCGATCCAGGCGCTGGGCCTGGATGCGATCGAACTTCTCGTGCTGCCGCGCCTGCTCGCGCTGCTTGTCATGTTGCCGGTGCTTACGTTCATCGCAATGATCTCCGGCATCATCGGCGGCGGCCTGGTCGGTTCGATGTCGCTCGATATCACACCCGGGATGTTCCTCGGACGCCTGCACGAGATGACCGAGATGCGTCACTTCTGGGTCGGCATGGCCAAGGCGCCCGTGTTCGCTTTCCTGATCTCCGCGGTGGGCTGCCTCGAGGGCTTCAAGGTCGAGGGGAGCGCGGAATCCGTGGGACGGCACACGACGGCATCCGTCGTGCAGTCGATCTTCCTCGTCATCGTGTTCGATGCGATGTTCGCGATGTTCTTCATGAAGCTGCACATATGAGCACCGACCCGGAAACGGTCATCGAAGTGCGCGGGTTGCGCAGCGTGTTCGGCAGCCAGGTCGTACACGATGGACTCGACATCGACGTTTTTCGCGGCGAGGTGCTCGGTGTGATCGGCGGATCGGGCGCTGGCAAATCGGTGCTGCTGCGCTCGATCGTGGGCCTGAAGGATCCCGACGGCGGACACATCAGGTTTTTCAGCAAGGACACCACGCACCTGCGCCCCGAACAGCGCCAGGCGATCGAACGCCGCTTCGGGCTGATGTTCCAGGACGGCGCGTTGTTTTCGTCGCTCACGGTGCTCGAGAACGTCAAGGTCCCTCTGATCGAGTACTACCGGCTGCCGGACGACCTCGTCGACGAAATTGCGCTGTTGAAGATTCGGTTGACGGGATTGCCGGCGGAAGCTGCCAGCAAGTATCCCGGACAGTTGTCCGGCGGCATGCGCAAGCGCGCCGGCCTGGCGCGTGCGCTGGCGCTCGATCCGGAGATCCTGTTCCTCGACGAACCGACGTCCGGACTGGATCCGGTAGGCGCTGCCGCATTCGACGAGCTGATCGCGACCTTGAAGAACGCGCTCAATCTGACCGTATTTCTCGTCACGCATGATCTGGACAGCCTGTACGCAATCTGCGACCGCGTTGCCGTGATTTCGGATCATCGCGTCGTAGCCGAGGGCCGCGTGGGCGAAGTCGAACGCAATCCCGATCCGTGGATCCGCGAATGCTTCCAGGGCCCGCGCGCGCGCAGCGCGCAGACACGCGGCCCCGGCCTCGCACACGACGCGCCTGCTTGAGGAGGAGAGCATGGAAACCCGCGCAAGCTACGTACTGATAGGCGCCTTCACGCTGGTGGTGTTCCTGTCTGCATTCTTCTTTGTGCTGTGGATCGGAAAGCTGTCGCTGGAGAGGGAATACGACTACTACGATGTCGTGTTCAAGGAGGCGGTAACCGGCCTCACCGTCGGCGGTGCAGTCCAATACAACGGTGTGCAAGTCGGGGAGGTGCGCAAGCTGTCTTTGGCGCCAAACGACCCGCGCCAAGCCATCGCGCATGTGCGCCTCAACGGCGACACACCGGTCAAGACCGATACCAGAGCCAAGCTCGCTCTGCTCGGCATGACCGGCGTCGCGATCATCCAGCTTTCCGATGGCACGCCGGCCGCGCCACGTCTCGTCGCGAAGAGCGGCGAGACCGTGCCGCGCATCGTCGCCGATGAGTCGGCATTCCAGTCCTTGATGTCGTCCGGACAGGACGTGGCGCTCAGCGCCAACGAGGTGCTGCTGCGCGTCAGCAGGATGTTGACCGATGAGAACATGCAGCATGTAGCAAATGCGCTGGAGCATATCGACCAGGTGACGGCAACACTTGCCGATCAGCGCGCCGATCTGCGCGCGTTGATCACGCAGCTCGGGGCGGCCAGTTCGCAACTGCGGGGAACGCTGAACAAAATCGACACGCTCACGGTTTCCACCGATCGACTGGTCAACGAGCATGGACGGCAGTTGATCAGTTCCGCGCAAGCCTGGCTGGAATCCGCCCAGCGCGCAACCGACAACGCAAACATGATCCTCGAGCAGAACCGGACGCCGATCGCCAATTTCAGCAGCGAAGGACTGGCACAGATCGGGCCGACGCTGGCCGAGCTGCGAGCCACGCTCAAGACACTGCGTGAGGTCACGACGCGCCTGCAAAACGACCCGGCCGCTTATCTGCTCGGCCACGAACAACCCAGGGAGTTCGTCCCGCAATGAAATCGTCTGGAAAATTGATCGTGATGCTCAGCGCCCTGGCGCTGACGGCGTGTTCGATGCTGGTAGGCAAGCGCGAGGATCTGACAGTCTATTCGCCAGCCCTCGCGCAGCCCGCCGGATCGCCGGCACATGTCGCGCGCGCGTGGGAACTGAGCATTGCCGAGCCGCGCGCCATCAGCCCGCTGGACGGGACACACATCGCAGTAATGCCGGCAGCGGGTGAAGTGCAGACCTACAAGGGTGCGCGCTGGCGCGACGCTTCACCGGTCTTGATTCAGCAGTTGCTGCTGCAAGCGTTCCGCGATTCCGCGGGACTCGCCGGTGTGGGAGTGCCGACGAGTGTACTGCGAGCGGATTTTGCGCTGCTGTCTGACCTGCAGGATTTCCAGGCGGAGTATCGCGGCGCAAAATTTCCCACCATCGTGATCCGGCTGAACGCGCAGCTGGTGGACAATTCCACGGGTCGAGCCGTGGCGTCTCGTACCTTCGCTGTAGAGCAGCCCAGCGCCGCCGCCGGTATGCCCGAAGTGTTCGCGGCATTCCAGACTGCGCTGAACAAGCTGCTGCCGCAGGTTGTCGATTGGGCCGTCGAAGCGGGTGACGCAAACTGGCGCGCTCGGCCCAGGGCAGGCCAATGAAGAATGGGACGCGCGGCTGCCGCAGCGAGCGCTCCGCATTGCACGGCGCGCTCGCGACAGAACAGTCAGTCAGTTGACTGCAATCTTGCGCGATTGACCGTTGCCTTTCTTCGGCAATGTGAGCATCAGCACGCCATTGTCATAGCGCGCTTCGGCTTTGGCCGCGTCGACTTCCGTCGGTGTCGAGAAGGAGCGGTACATTTTTCCATAGTACCGTTCGCTGAAGACGTTCTTTTCGCCTTCCTTCTTCGTCGATTCGCGCTTGACTTCTGCGCTGATCGCGATCTGGTTGCCGTCGATCGACAGGTCGATGTCTTTCTTGTCGACGCCCGGAATTTCGGCCTTGACGCGGTATGCCTTGTCGTCTTCGGTGACGTCGAGACGTATCTCCGGCACGACCTCGAAATTCGACCAGGCCGGACGCAGCCCGAAGCCGCGGAACAGCTCCTCGAAATCTGAAGTCGGATCGAGGCGCGAGAGTGATTTGAATGGATTGAAGCGCGTAAGCGTAGTCATACAACTCTCCTTGGAAATTCGGGCTCGCAAAATTTATGTGCGACACCCAAGAACTCGTGCGGGCCAAGTCGGGCCCTCACGGGACCACCAATCAGGGTAGACCAACAGCGGAGCGGCTTTGTGATCTGGGTCAAATCGAGTCCGATGAGAGCCTCGTGGGGTCGCCGCGCTGTGGCGAACAGTGGCTACGCAAAAGCGACGAAATCAAGGCCTCAACTCATTGATTTTCGGTCGCGCCGGCCCAATCTCGGGACACATGAGCAAAGATCCCGATATTTCATTCGAAGTGTGGGCGCCTGATGCGGCACGGAAAGGCTGGCAGATCATTGTCGACCGGCACGTCCTGGGCACGCTGAAATCCCAGCTCGATGCGATCGAATATGCCAAGGCTGCGGCAAAGGAAGCGGCGGAGGAGGCAAGTCTGCACACGATCGTCGTCCGCTGCAGACCAGGAGGCGAGCGCCAGAGAATCGCCGCTTTCGGCGATCCCGAGATCTGAGTCCTGCAATCGCTCGCCTGCGCCTTTGTCACCCTCGGGGACACGGCGGCGCGAAGCGGGAATCTGGCGGCTAACCGCCGCCGGATGCGGTGCTGCCGGATTCCTTCACGACCGGCAAACCTGCTTTCTTCCAGGCCTCGAATCCTCCTTCGAGAAGGCGCGTGCGTGAGTAACCGAGGGTCTCGAGCGCTTGCTGCGCAAGGCCGGCGCGGCGGCCCGTGCCGCAATACACGATGACTTCATCATCTCGCTGGATATTCAACGCCGGCCACTGGCCGGCGATCTCATCGTGCGCGATATTGATCGCGCCCGCTATGTGACCATCGCGAAATTCCGCCGGCGTGCGGACGTCGAGGACGAGCGGCGCGTTGTGTTGCAAGCGTCCGGCAAGATCCTCGGGGGAAATCACCGGCCCCGCGGCGGCAGCGGCCAGCGAAATCAACAGGCCAACAGCCAGCCATGCGGTGCGAACACCAATGCACATGGTCTCAGCCTGCGGTGTCGGTGTGCGCGAACAAGCGGCTGGGCAGATGGGCGCGGATGTCGGAAGTGCGCAGCGCAGTGAGGTTGCGTTTGACTTCGGCGACGACGCAGTCGCGCAACGGCTTGGGAAACGTACCGTGCAGCGCGCCGAGAAAACGCGGCGGCGCGACAATCACCAGGCGTGCGTAACGGTGGTCGGTGCGGGCACGTTCAAGTTCGTCCTTGATGGTGCGCGCAAAACGATCCGTGGTCTTCTCGCGCAGCGTCGTGTGGGGTTCGATCGATTGCCGCGTCGCACCGACGCTTTCGTTGACCGTGGGTGGACGGCCGGTGGTGAAATCGCGGCCGTGCGAACGCCCTCCGGGGTTGGCGAAGCAAGCCAGTTCGTTGAGCGCATCATCGGACGATGCGGCTTCAAACAAGCGCGCTCGCGCGCCGTCGGCCACGAGAATCCATGTATTGGTGCTGGCCATTGCTGCCTCCATCCCGGCCGCCGGACTCAGCTTGGTCCGGGGTACGAGCGTCGTTGTTGAGGGAAAAAAGCCTCTTGTTGAATCGGCAGTTGCGAGGATACGGGCATCGGGGACATGTCAGCTTGACGCAGGTCAACGCGGCTGAATGACGCGCCTGAAATGCCGCGCAAGGCCAACCACGGCGAGCAAGGCCAAGGGTGCTGCGACAGCAGCGGCGAGCAAGCCGATCGGCGGGGGCGCGAAACGGAAAAGACGGCCGATTAGCGGTACGTACAAGCTGAGCGCGAGCGCCGCCGCGGCCAAGCCGACGATCCACCAGAATGCCGCATTCGACGGTCGAAGTGCGCCGCGCAGGCCGTCGCCGCTGCGGTTGACCGCGATCAGTGCAAGATTGCCCGCGACCACGCTGGCGAAGGTGAGCGATGCGACGAGCGCGTCCGGAAGGCCGCTTCGCCAGGCGATGACATACACGAGGATGGCGCTTACCAGTGCCGCCACGCCTTCGATGAGGCTCGACGCGAGCATTTGAGTTCCGAGCAGGCGGCGGCCCGGATCCCGTGGTGGCCGTAGCATTACGTCCGCGCGTGCCGGCTCGCGTTCGAATACGACGGCGCACGCGGGATCGATCACGAGTTGGAGAAAGACGATGTGGATCGGCCAGAACACGAGGGGACCGCCGACAAGCAGAGGCACCAGGGCCATCCCGGCCAGCGGAATATGCACCGAGAGTATGAAGCGCAGTGCGCGCTCGATGTTGTCGTAGATCGAGCGCCCAAGCTTGATTGCACGCACGATCGAAACAAAGTTGTCATCCTGGAGCACGATCGCTGCCGCTTCACGAGCGACGTCGGTGCCACGACCGCCCATCGCAATGCCGACGTGTGCGGCCTTGAGTGCCGGCGCGTCGTTGACACCGTCACCGGTCATTGCGACGATCTCGCCATTCGCCTTGAGCGCGTTCACCAGGCGCAGCTTCTGTTCCGGCACGACCCGCGCAAATACATTGTGTGTGGCCAGTTTCCGGCGCAGCGCGTCGTCGTCGAGCGCTGCGATCGCTGAGCCTGTCAGCGGCATTTCCGGATCGGCCAGGCCGGCAGCGCTCGCGATAACACGCGCGGTCTCCGGGTAGTCGCCGGTCAGCATCATCGTGCGCACGCCGGCCGCCGCCGCCTCGGCGACCGCATCGCGCACGCCGGCGCGCACCGGGTCGGCGAGGCCGATCAACCCGAGCAACTCGAAAGAAAATCCCCGCTGCGAGATCGGCAGATCGCCCTTGGTGTGACGCCCAAGCGGGTGCTCGGCTTTGGCTGCGCCGATAACACGCAGTCCGGCGCGGGCGAGTTCGGCCACCTCCGCAAGCAGTGCTGCCCGCCTTTGGTCCGACAGCGCACACAAATCGGCGATCGCCTCGGGTGCGCCCTTGCAAGCGACGACAAATCGATCGTCGGTGCGCCAGACATGCGTGTGGGCAAGCAATTCGGGCGTCAGCGGATATTCTTCGACCAGATCCCACCGGTCGCGCGAATCCGTCCATGCCGGACGCGTGGCGAGGATGGCCTTTTCCATTGGGTCGAACGGAGTCAGCTCGCTGGCCAGCGCTGCATAGCGCAACAACTCGTCGAATGCAGGCGGAGACACCTCGGGCACTTCCTGAAGAGACCAGAAATTTTCGCCGCTGCGCAATGAGGAAACCGTCATGCGGTTCTCTGTCAGCGTGCCGGTCTTGTCTGCGCATAACACCGTGATTGCACCCAGTGTCTCGATCGCCGGTGCACGCCGAGTCAACACCTGCTGCCGCGCCAGACGCCAGGCACCCAGTGCAAGGAAGATCGTGAGCACGACCGGAATTTCTTCGGGAATGTTGGCGATGGCTTGGGTGATGCCCGCGAGCAGGGCGTCCACCCACCCGCCGCGAAAAGCCCCGTAGAGAACCGTCACTGCCGCGCACAGGCTGAGGCCGATCACGGCGAATACGATTACTGCACGATCGACTTCGCGTTGCATCGGGCTTCGGTCGGTCTGAATTCCGCCGAGGGCACGTCCGATGCGGCCGACCGCCGTGTGCGCGCCGACCGCTGTCACTTCGGCCGTCGCATGACCGCCAACAATCAGCGTGCTCGAGTAAAGCCAGGCGGAATCGGGCGTCCCCGGCTCGGCCGCACTTTCGCCAGGGACGCCGGAGCGCTTTGCGACTGGCATCGATTCACCGGTCAGCAATGATTCATCCGCGCGCAAGTCGTGGCACGCGAGCACACGCGCATCGGACGGCATGCGGTCGCCTTCGGCGAGCACGATGACGTCACCCAGAACCAGCTCACGCGCAGCGATGCGAATCAGGTTGCCGTCGCGAACCACTGCTGCGCGCGGACTCGACAGGTCGCGCAACGCTTCAAGCGCACGTTCCGATTTGCCGGCCTGATGGACCGTGACACCGACAACCACCACGACTGATACGCACAGCACGAGTGCTTCCTGCACATCGCCGAGCACCAGGTACAATCCGGCAGCAGCGCTGAGCAGCAGCAGCATCGGCTCGCGCATCACCTCGGCGACGATGCGCAGGAACGACCGATGAGCGGCGCGGGGCAATTCGTTGAAACCGTCGCGTTCGAGCCGGCGCCTTGCCTCGGACGCGCTCAGGCCATTCGGCCGCGCGCCGCCTGCGGCGGGTGGGACGAAACCCTGCGACAGCGACTCAGGATTGTCAACGGACATGATACCGGTCACTCGTGCCTCAACGCTTCAATCGGGTCGAGCCGCGCCGCGCGCCGCGCCGGGAAGAAACCGAAGATCACTCCGATCGCGGCGGAGAACACGAAAGCCAGAATATTGATCCGGGTGTTGAACAGGAACGGTACCTGCATCGCGTCTGCCGCCGCCAGCGATCCGATGGCGGCGAGGGCGACGCCAATCAGACCGCCGATCGAAGACAGCACGACCGCCTCGATCAGGAACTGCAGCAGCACTTCGCGCTCGAGCGCGCCGACCGCCAGGCGGATGCCGATTTCGCGCGTGCGCTCGGTGACCGACACGAGCATGATGTTCATGATGCCGATGCCGCCGACGAGCAGGCTCACGGCTGCGACGGCGCCGAGCAGCACGGTCATCACGCGCGTCGTGCTCGACAGCGCTTCTGCGATCTGGCGTGTATCGAGCACATTGAAGTTGTCGTCCTCGTTTTCGCCGATGCGCCGGCGCTCGCGCATCAGGCCTTCGATCTGCGCCTTGACGCGGTCGATCGATGCGCCATCGGCGACGGAGATCAGGAGAGTGCTGACATCCTGATTGCCGATCAAGCGGCGTTGCACGGTGCGCAGCGGCATCAGAATCAGGTCGTCCTGATCCTGGCCCATCGCGGCCTGGCCTTTCGCCGCCAGTAGCCCGATGACTTCGCACGAGAACTGCTTGACGCGAATCGCGCCGCCGATTGGATTCTCACGGCCGAACAGTTCGCGCCGAACGGTTTCACCGATGATGCATACGGCCTTGCCCGCGCGCTCCTCGGCTTCGGTGAAGACGCGGCCAGCCGCAGGCTGCCAGTTGCGCGCAACGAAGTATTCGTCGGTGCTTCCGCCGATCATTGTCGACCAGTTGTTGGCAAGGTGGACGACGGTAACGCTGCGAGCGACCGCGGGTGCAACCGCCTGTAGCGAACCGACCTGATCGGCGATCGCCCGCACGTCGGCCATCTTGAACTGCGGAGCGCCTGCGCTGTCACGGCCGGCGCCGAGACGCTGTCCGGGCCGCACGATCAGCATGTTGCTGCCCAGGCTGGCAATCTGTTCGGACACGGCCTGGGTCGCACCGTTGCCGAGAGTGACCATCGTGATGACCGCCCCGACGCCGATGACGATGCCGAGCACGGTGAGGAACGACCGCATCAGGTTGCGCAGGATTTCGCGCAAGGACAGCAGGAACGCATTCCAGCCCATCATTGGCGTTCTCCATTGAGAACGTCACTGTCGACGCGGCCATCAACAAAACGCACGACCCGCTTGGCATACGCCGCCATGTCCGGTTCGTGCGTCACCATGAGCACGGTGATGCCACGATCGCGGTTCAATGCGACGATAAGGTCCATGATCTCACGGCTGCGTTGTGTGTCGAGATTGCCGGTCGGCTCGTCGGCAAGCAGGACCGAGGGGTGGGTAACGATCGCCCGTGCGATCGCCGCGCGCTGCTGCTGTCCCCCCGAGAGCTCACCCGGCGTGTGCGATTCCCAGTTGGCCAGCCCGACCGAGGCGAGCGCTTCGCGCGCAGCCACATGCCGCCGCGAGGCCGGTTCGCCGCGATAGAGCAGGGGGAGTTCGACATTCTCGATCGCGGACGTCCGCGCGAGCAGGTTGTAGCCCTGGAAAACGAAACCCAGATAGTGCCGGCGCAGGAGTGCACGCTGATTGCGCGACAGACGTTCAACGTGGACGCCGCGAAACAGATATGAGCCTGTGGTCGGGACATCGAGGCATCCGAGAATGTTCATGACCGTGGATTTTCCCGAACCACTCGGACCCATGATCGCGACGAACTCGCCTTCGCGCACGACCAGATCGACTCCGCGCAACGCCTGCAATGCGGCACTGCCGTTTCCGTAAGTCTTGGTCACGCCCGCAAGCTCGATCAGCGGCGTGTCCGGCAGTCCTGAGTCCGCGGGACTCATTTCGAAGTGCTCGCAAGCTCGGTGATGACCGCCGTGGCGGGTTGCAAGTCGCCGCCGGTAATTTGCGTGGAGCGGCCATCCGTCACACCAGTCGTGACTGATATAGGGACCGGCCGGTTGTCGCGCACCACCCAGACTCGCTGCGCGCCTGAGGCCGAACCCGCTGCCTTCGGTGAAGGCGCGGATGAGAAACGCGGCAAGAGCCGGGCAACGATTCCGCCGCTGGGCTTCGCCGCTTCCTCTGGCGCCGTTTCCGGCGAGAACCGCAGCGCCGCGCTCGGAACGAGCAGGGCATCGAGCACGCGCGCTGTCGTGATCTCCGCCGTCACGGTCATCCCCGGCCGCAGGGAAAGGTCGTCGTTGTTCACCGACAGAATTGTCAGATACGAAACCACACCGTCCTTGACCTGCGAGCCGAAATCCACGCGGCTGATGCGCGCGGGGTACCTGCGGTTCGGATAGGCGTCGACGGTGAACGTGGCATCCTGACCATCGCGCACCTGGCCGACGTCGGCTTCATCGACATCCACGTGCAGTTCCATCTGCGACAGGTTTTCGGCCAACGTGAAAAGTACCGGCGCCTGCAGCGAGGCGGCGACGGTCTGGCCTGGCTCGATCTTGCGAGCCAGCACGACGCCGTCGATCGGCGAACGGATCGAGGCCTTGGCGAGGTTGGTTTCGTCGGAGCGCAAGGTCGCGCTCGCCTGGACCACGGCAGCGTGCGCGCTGGCTTCATCGGCAATGGCGCGCTGCAGACCTGCGTCTGCCGCATCGATATCGGATTTCGAGACGGCCCCATTGCTGCGAGTCGCCACGCCTTGCAGCCGCCCGAGGTTGACGCGCTTTTCCTTGACGGTGGCCTGCGTCTGGCTGACGAGGGCCTGCGCTGCGGTCAGCGCGCCCTGGGACTTTGCGATCTGGTCGCGCAACCGCGAGACGTCGAGCTGCGCGAGGACCTGGCCACGTTTGACCCGGTCGTTTTCCTCGACGAGCACCGTCTCGACGATACCGGACAACTCGCTGCCGACATCGACTTCGTTGGTCGGCTGGACATTGCCCGTTGCCGACACCGTTACGGTCAGATCGCCACGCTGCACGAGTTCTGTCTTGTACAGCGGCGTCTGTTGTTCGTGCCCGGTGCGAAGGACGACATAAACCGCCACGACAAGAGCGAGCAACGCGCCGGCGGCCGCCCACCGCCACAGCCGGGCAGCACGGCTGCGACCCGACGTCGCCAGAATCGTGTGCAGAATTTCGTCGCCGCTGGTGGCGGTAGGAACCATGAGAACGGGCCGTAGCGATACGTTGCTGCAACGCTAGCAAGCGCGGCGCGGCAGGCTCTTGATCCTTGTCAGCTGTGCGACGAATTCCGGCCTGTCTGTCGTGCGTCTGCGGCGGTGCGTGATCGGCAGCCGCACCTGCAAACCAGTTCGTCTTCCCACGTTGACCGATCCAGACCGGCGGGCGTTTTCGGCCGGCGATCATGCACGGTTGATGCAAATCAACTTGCCGGTCGATGCGGGCGCGCATGCTACCTCGAGGGGACAAAGACTTTGGAGAACAAGCATGAACACTACGGCACAGACCCAGGCACCCAGAACCAACGGTGAGCTGCGCAAGAACCTCAATGATGTCGTCAACGCGGCCGAAGCGTTGCTGCGAGCGACCGTCGATGAAACCAATGCCGAATATCACAAGGCGCGCAAGGTGCTCGATGAGAAACTCAGTGCCGCGAAATCGAACGTCGCCGAGCAGGCCCAAGAGATTGCCGCAAATGCGAGAGAGATCGGTGTGAAGAGTGATCGCCTCGTGCATGACAACCCCTGGTTGGCGATCGGCATGGGGGCAGGTGTCGGTTTGTTGCTAGGTTTGATCCTGCGCCGTCGCTGACACGCGTTATGACGAGTGAGGAGCGCGGAGCGGCCTGGTCGACTCGGTGCGCGAGTATCGTGGCGGGGCATTGGCGCTGCCAAGGCAGGTACCCGGCGCTCGACGCCGCGCCGGGTGGCGGCGTACCCGTGAACTGATTCATTCGGAGATTGACGATGGCACTACCCCGAGTTGCATTGGTCACCGGAGGCACGCGCGGAATCGGGCGTGCGATCGCGATCGCGCTGCGCGATGAAGGATTTCGCGTCGCGGCGATCTACCATGGCAATGAGGCTGCCGCGGAGGCATTTACGGCTGAGGCTTCGATTCCGGTATTCAAGTGGGATGTAGGCGACTTCGCCGCCTGTGAGAGCGGCATCGCAACGGTCGAGCAGCAACTCGGTCCGATCGACGTGCTGGTCAACAATGCCGGCATCGTCCGCGATGCTCAGTTGCACAAGATGTCACTCGAACAATGGTCCAGCGTGCTGGCGACGAACCTTGGCTCGATGTTCAACATGTGCCGGCAGGTCATCGGCGGTATGCGCGAGCGCCGTTTCGGCCGCATCATCAACATCGGCTCGATCAACGGCCAGAAAGGGCAGTTCGGCCAGGTCAACTATTCAGCGACGAAGGCCGGCGTCATCGGCTTTACCAAGGCACTTGCGCTCGAAGGCGCGCGCAATGGCATCACGGTGAATTGCGTTGCGCCGGGTTATGTCGATACCGACATGGTTGCCGGCGTGCGCGAGGACGTTTTGAAGGCGATCATTGCCGCGATTCCGATCGGCAGGCTTGGCAAACCGGACGACGTCGCGCGGATGGTCGCTTTTCTGGCTCGCGACGACTCCGACTTCATCACCGGCGCGACATTTTCGCTGAACGGTGGCCAATACCTTGCCTGATTGGGCCGCGCTTCCTCGACACGGATGAACTCGCGCCACCGATGTTCACGTCGGCGCCACCGCGGGTAGTTCCGGCAGGACGCGATTGCGTCCGATTCGCTTGGCTTCGTAGAGTTTTGCATCCGCGGCATGCAACAGCGCCGTCGCGTCCAGGCCCGCGCTCGAAGAACTCACGCCAGCGCTGACAGTCAACTCCAGACCCGGCGCGATGCGATCCCAGTCGAATCTCTCGAAAGCGGTGCGGATGCGTTCGCACACGGCAATGCCGGCGCAGAGGTCGCAGCCGGGCAGGGCCAGCGCGAACTCTTCGCCCCCGTAGCGTCCGATCACGTCGATCGCTCGGCATTCCTGCCGCACGAGGTTGGCCGCCTCGCGCAGCACGGCATCGCCAATCGCATGTCCATACCGGTCGTTCACCTGCTTGAAGAAGTCCAGGTCGATCATGGCCGTGGCCAGAGGCGTGCGCATCCGCGCGGCCCGCCTGATCTCATGGTCTAGCCGTTCGTCGAAATCGCGGCGATTGGCCAGGCGCGTGAGCGGATCCTCCCGGCTGAGTCGCTCGAGTTCCTGGCTTTTCGCCTGCAAGCTGGCGAGCAGGGCTTCCTTCTCGAGATTTGCGCTGGCAAGTTCTGCGGTGCGCTCGCGCACACGTTGCTCCAGTTCGTCGCTGGCGCGCCGCCGGGCGGCCTCCGCCTGCCTGGATTCGCTCACGTCTACGATCGTGACCAGCTTCAACGCGCCGGTATCGCTGGCGACCGGCGTGAATCCCACTTCGATCGGAAACCGCGTGCCGTCCTTGCGAAGACCGCTCAGTTCGCGCAAGGGCGAGCCGAGGCGCTGCGGCGTGGTCGCTCGGAAGAACTCTTCGCGTTGGCGCGAATCGCGAGGGCGGTACTCGGGCGGCAAGAGCATTTCGACTTGTTGGCCGAGAAGTTCCGCGCGCGAATAGCCGTACAACTTTTCGGCTTGCCGATTGACCAGGGTCATGCGTCCGTCGGCATCGAGCATCAGCATCGCGATCGGTGCCGCCTCGATCGCCAGTTCGAAACGCCGCTCGAGGTATTTGCGCTCGCTGATATCGACCACCACGGCCATCACGAAAACGCCGCCGCGGGTAGCGAGTGACCTCAGGGCGATTTCGACGGGGATTTCGCTGCCATCCTTGTGCAGGCCAAACAGTGCCCGCGACGCGCCCATCCGGCGCGTCTGTGGGCTGCCAAGAAACTTCGATCGGTCACCGACATGCTTTTTTCGGAGCCGATGAGGTATCAGCATCTCTATTGGCCGACCAACCATTTCGGCAGACGAGTAGCCGAACAGGCGTTCCGCCTCCTCATTGGCCAGCGCAATCATGCCTTGCCGTGCAACAAGCACGAATGCGACCGGCGCGGCCCTGAGAATCGCGTCGAGAAGGCCGTCAGCCGGGCCGGGAATGGCAGCTGACATCCAGCTGTGGCTTTGTTCGGTAAGCATCTGCGGGGCGCGTAGTTTTCTATGGCAGCGCGGAGAAGCCCGTGGCGCAGATGCGAAGGGTCGCAAGAATATGCTGATCCCGTTTGACGCGGATCAACACGTGGCTAGATGGACCGATGCTGCCTAAAAAGGGAGCTAGTTCGGGTGGGACGACTATTCGCGCCTAATTTGCATTTGACATAATATATATATGCATCTTCCGACGTTGCACTAGCAACCCCGTGCTGGCTACTCACCCCGTCCCTTGCGCACCTGCTCGTTCAGCGCCTGGATTTGCGCCTGATAGCCCTCGGCATCGCCGAAGTCGGCAAAACTGGCGTAACGCGGATGTGACGCCACCAGCTTGCGCGCGTGCTTGATCGGACACCAGTACTGCTCGGTGCGGGAGGCAATCTCACGCACGTAGCCGATCAGCCCGTTCGCGTACGAGCAGTAGGCGCAATTGAGCTTCTCCAACGCATTGAGGTACGCCAGGTAGCGCCGGTCGAAAATCAGGTAGTCCTTTCTTCGGACTTTGTCTATGCCGTAGACCGGAAAGCAGACGGCTTGATAGACGGTGATGAACAAGTCGAGCAAACCCAACGGAATGATCAACGAGTAGATCAGCGGCGCGGTGAGCGCGATCAGTGGACGCGCGCCGAGCACGTAGCGCAGCAGATGCGCCCTCATCTCGCGGTGGCGGCGCTCGACGGCCTGCTCGAACTCGATCTTTCCGCCCTCGATGCGCAGATTCAGATCGGCGCGCGCCAACGCCAGTTGTACTTCGAGTTCTTCTTCCATCGATCGGATCTTCTGGATCAGATCGGCGATATTCGGGTTCATGGCGGATCCTCGGCCGAACTGACTGCTTCGAGTGCGGTGCGATCGCTGATTTGATGCGATGCGGACCAATGTGCCGCCCATGCGCAGGCGTGAGCGAACGATCCTGACTGCCAAGCAAAGGATCACTTTGCATAGGAACACATATCGCTGGAGCATGCCATTCGGCCGAGTTACAGCGCCGCGCGGGCATACGGGCTGCCGCGCTGCACCTCGAAGTGCCGCCAGCTGCAATTTCTCGCTGAGAAAAAAGAACCTGTACCTCATCTGCTTGGGTGAAGCAGCCACACCGGCCGCCGCTCAACCTAACAAACCGAGGAGGCCGACATGAAATCCCGAATCTGCTCACCGTCGTGCTGATGACCCTGGTGCCCTGGGCCGGCGCGTTGGCATAGCCAAGCCTTCGACCTATTTCATGCGTGAGGGCAATCTGATCGTGCGGCCGGCAATCATGAACTGCCCTCTGCCCTGGTGATGAATCGTCTTCGGCTGCGTCACTGCGGGGTCGATGTGCGCTTTCAGGACCTCGAGAATGAAGAAGTTGTACTGAGCAGCCAGGCGCGTGTCGACAAGCTTGCACTCCAGGCTGGCGTAGCACTCGCCTATCAACGGTGCTCGCACGCACTTTGCCGGCTCAGCGGTCAGTCCGAAGCGCTGGAATTTGTCGACGTTGCATCCCGACATGTTGCCACAGCCGACAACCTGTTTGGCGAGGGCGGCGGCCGGGATGTTGATCACGCATTCGCGGCTCCGCTTCAACATTCCGAACGTGTGTTCCGCGCGCTGATCACGCAGCCGATGAGCGGAGGTTCGAACTCCATCACCGTGTGCCACGACATCGTCATGACGTTGACGCATCCATCTTGTGCCGTGGTCAGCAGTACCACCGGCCCGGGTTCCATCAGACGGTAGACCTGCGACAGTGGCAGAGTCTTTTTAATTGTTTTCATGATGATGAGCCGACGACGCTGCCGACTTGCGCTGGGTCAATTGGGCGCAACACCGGGCGGGTTGACCCAGCACAGCTGCGCCGGCGCACATGGGCCGTGCGCTGATCTTGACTTGCGTCAAGCCGCTCCCTCGTGCTGCGGCTCAGGATTTTCACAACGAAGCAGCAAGGGAGACAGAGTCATGCGCGCGTTCTTCGAACGAATCAATGCTCACGTGCTTACCCGTTACGCCATTCTCGGCATGCTCGCAGTGCTGCTGCTGATGTTCGTGATCCGTACCGCGGCTACCTGATCCTAATTCGGGAGTGACGCCATGAACGCATCCGATGTGATGACATGCGAGGTCGTGAGCATCCGCCCGGAGGCCGACATCCTCGAGGCCCTGCGCCTGATGCTTGAACGCAGAATAAGCGGATTGCCAATTGTCGATGCCAGCGGGAAGCTCGTCGGAATACTCACGGAAGGCGACCTGTTGCGGCGCGCCGAACTCCATACCGAGCCACAACGCTCTGCATGGCTCAGCTTCCTGCTTGGGCCGGGACGACTGGCGGACGAGTACGTCCGCACGCACGGACGCAAGGTTGCGGACGTCATGAAGCGAAATGTCGTTTCCGTGACCGAAGATGTCGCTCTGCCGGAGATCGTGCGCCTGATGCAGCGCCATCGCATCAAGCGCCTGCCCGTAACGAATGCAGGGCTCTTGGTCGGCATCATCAGCCGCGCCGATTTGTTGCACGCCTTGGCCAATGCACCGCTCAACGCGGCCGACCCCGGAACCGGCGACGCTACGTTGCGCACACGTATCCTGGAGGAAATTGAACGGCAGTCGTGGGGACCGGCTGCCATGGTCGATGTCGTCGTCGAGAATGGAGACGTCAACCTGTGCGGGGTTCTCACCGACGACCGCGAGCGCGCCGCATTGCATGTGCTTGTCGAAAACGTTCCCGGCGTGATGAGGGTCCGCGATCAGCTGACGACCATAGAGCCGCTGAGCGGAATGATCGTCGAGTCGCCGCGCGATACCGCGCATGGCTGAGGCGGATTTTTCTGCCTCAAGACGCAGTCTGCCTTGCCCTCGGAACTTGCCGACGCCTCGCCAGCGCTTGCGGCAGTGACGACAGGACGCAAATCACAGGTTCGGCCGCGAGTGCCGCAAAGAGGCTGGAAGCCCCGCAAAACAATGCCAATATGCGGCGCACAACTCGTCGCGCGAAGCGTTGTGTTGCTGATAGGATGCCGGCCGATGAACCGCCTACCCCGCTCCGGCTCCGTCGAGGAGACGGCCACTCGTTTCGCTCTCGATCGCCGTCACATCGCGCTGGTGCTGCTGGCGATCGCCGCGGTCAAGCTGACGATCCTGCTGATCGACCCGAATCCACGTTTCTTCCTGTGGGATTCGGTCACGTATCTGCGCGGCGCGATCGACGGCACGTTGCCGCGCGACCGCTCATTCCTGTACAGCCTGCTGATCGGCGCGATCGCGGTGCCGCTTCATTCCCTGCACGCTCTCGTCATCGCCCAGAGCCTGGCTGGTGTCGCCGGCGCATTCTTCGTCTATTTGATCCTGCGCGTGTTTCTGCGCGTGAGGTTCGACATTGCGCTGCTCGCAGCGCTGCTGGTCGCGATAGAGCCCGGCCAGTTGTTCTACGAACGCATGGTGATGGCGGAAGCCTTCGGCAGTGCAATCTGGCTGGGATTCCTCGTGCTCGTGCTGGCCTACGTGCGTGACGGCCGCATGATATGGCTGCCGGCCATCGCACTCGCGGGTATCCTGGCGATCGCATTCCGCCTGAACGGCACGGCCGTCGTGCTTCTGGTCGCACCATGCCTGCCCTTGTGGCGCACCTGGTTTGGGGACAGCGGGCCGCGAACGGCCGCGGAACGATCGATGCAGCGCCGCCGGGTTGCGTTGCACCTCGCCGTGTCGGTCGCGATGACGCTCGTCCTGCACGTCGGCTACCGCCATATCGTCGCGGAGATCGCGCATACGCGACCGGGCTATATAGGTACCGAAGGCCTGTTCCTCCTCGGCTTCACGGCGCCAGCTGTGACTGCAGCAGATTTCGACGGCACCGGTTGCGACCCGACGGT
The DNA here is from genome assembly GCA_963766595.1 of uncultured Gammaproteobacteria bacterium. GTDB lineage: Bacteria > Pseudomonadota > Gammaproteobacteria > Xanthomonadales > Rhodanobacteraceae > Rudaea. The sequence continues at coordinate 1,891,420 of CAVYAZ010000002.1, read as the reverse complement.
ACTGAGCCACGTGCAGAGAGCCCTGGACGATCCGCGCACGCGCGAAGGCCAGCTGTGGGGCGAAGGCGGTCTGTGGGAAGCCATGCAGCGCGATTGCCCTCGTCCCGAAGCCGCCGCCGATCTCGTGGCGAGCCGTGCGTCCCACCGGATTTTGGGCAACGTCGTGCCGATGGCCCTGACTACGACTGCGCAGTACTTCGACGATGCCGAGGCGACCTGGCGCATGGACAGCGACCTGGGTCGCAAGGGCATGTTGCCGCTCGAACTGATCGAGCCGGTGAAGCAGCACTTCTCTCTTGACGTCCACCTTGTCTGGTCCACGGACACCCTGACCAGTCTGTGGTTCGAGCACGCCCGCTGGTGGTTCACCGCCTGCTTCCTGTCATCGCCGTTCGTCGCCATCTGGCTGGCCGCTCGTTTGCGTCGCGATACGTGCGCGCCTGAAGCACGATTGTTGGCACTGGTCGTTTTCGGGCTGTTTTTCAGCCAGTTCCTGCTTTCGCCGATCATTGCGTTCCGTTACTTGCACCCATTTCCGCCCTTGATGCTAGTCTGCGCAGCCGCGATCCTTGCGCGCCATTTCGCCGGCCCAGACTCGCTCGCCCGCGCGGTCCAGGAGATCCCGGCCCTGTCGCAGGTTCCGATCGGCGGATCACGGCCGGCCTGAGGAGCGCTCGGATGGAATTCAGCCGCAGTTAAAAGTCGGGATAAGCCGGCGGCCAAGGAGTGGCATCAGGCCGTTGGCGGCCGCGACCCAGCCATATTCTTCCTTTTGCTGAACGCTTGTTATAGAATAAGCGGCTATTTCAAAGCCTTATCCATCCGGACCACTGCCATGAAAGTTCTCTCCTCGCTGAAATCCGCCAAGTCGCGCCATCGCGACTGCAAGATCGTCCGCCGCCGCGGCAAGGTATTCGTGATCTGCAAGAGCAATCCGCGCTTCAAGGCGCGCCAGCGCTGATACAGGTCGGCTTCGGTACAGTCGAATTTGATAAAAACAGGGCAGCCTCGGCAATAAATGCCGTTCGACAGGAGCTACATCATGTTGAATCGTCTGTCTTTCCTTATCGGATTCGTCGCCCTCGCCACCTCGGTCGCACCCGCGGCACACGCTGAAACCCTGCTGGTAGAACGCGTTCAGCAGGAACGAGGTGCAGTCCTGCCTGCACGCGGCATGACGATGGCGCAAGTCGAGCAGCAATTCGGCGCGCCGGCCGGCAGACTTGCCCCGGCTGGCGGCGACGCCCCGACTCATCCAGTCATCAACCGTTGGAGCTACGACCGTTTCACGGTCTACTTCGAACGCGACCGCGTCATCGATAGCGTCCTGACTCGCGCGAGCGCAACCGAGATCGGCCCCAAGGGAGCCGAACCGGCTAAATGACGGAACTCACATACCGCCTGCCTGCGGAATGGGAACCGCAGGCAGGAGTACTGCTCGCCTGGCCACACGCGCAGACTGACTGGGCGCAGCGACTCGCCGAAACGGAGTCTGCCTACGTCGCACTCGTTGCCGCAATCACACGCTTTGAACCGGCGGTCATCTGTGTCGCCAGTCAGACGGTTCGCGAACACGCGACTGCCCTCCTCGCCGCGACATCGGTCAATCTCGAACAATGCCGCTTCGTCGAAATCGAATACGACGATACGTGGTTGCGCGACTCCGGCCCGATTTCCCTGGTCAATGCGAGTGGATTCGCCCTTGCGGATTTTCGCTTCACGGGCTGGGGCGGCAAGTTCGCCGCCAGCCGCGATGACTGCCTGATCGGCGGGCTGTTCGCCCGCAATCTGTTTTCCACCGCACGGCACGAGCGCGTCGACTGGGCGCTGGAGGGAGGCGCGATCGAGAGCGATGGCGCCGGCACGCTGCTGACGACCTGGCGCTGCCTGCATCAACGACATCCCGAGCAGAGCCGCGAACAGATGAATCGCATCCTCGGCGAGCACCTGGCCGCCGAGCGCGTGATCTGGCTCGAACACGGCTATCTCCAGGGCGACGATACCGACGCACACATCGACACGCTGGCGCGCTTCGCGCCCGGCAACGCGATCGTGTTCCAGTCCTGCAATGACGAAGAAGATCCGCACTATGCCGAACTCGCGCGCATGCGCGAAGAACTCGCTGCGCTGCGCACTGCGAGCGGCACACCGTATCGCCTGTTTCCCCTGCCCTGGGCCCGTCCGATTCTCGACGATGGCCGACGACTGGCGGCCTCGTACGCGAACTATCTCGTCGTCAACGGCGGCGTGCTCGTGCCTGCCTATGGCGACAGCGCGGACGCTGAAGCCGCGCGCATCATCGGCGCCGCGCATCCCGGTCGAGAAGTCATTGGCGTACCATGTCGTCCATTGATCTGGCAGAACGGCAGCCTGCATTGCGTGACGATGCAGTTGCCACAGGGACTCTTGGCATGACGAACGCGACGCTGCGCGTGGCATTGCTGCAGGAATACGACCATGGCAGCGTCGAGGCCAACCTCGGTGCGGTCGAGGCCGGCTTGCGCGAAGCCGCGGCGGGACGCGCTCAGCTCGTGTTGTTGCAGGAACTGCACAACGGCCCGTATTTCTGCCAGCACGAGAGTGTCGAAGAGTTCAACCGCGCCGAACCAATTCCCGGACCGAGCACGCAACGCATTGGAGCGCTCGCCGAAGAACTCGGCCTCGTCGTCGTCGCATCATTGTTCGAGCGCCGCGCAGCCGGCCTGTACCACAATACCGCCGTCGTATTCGATCGAAAAAAGGAAATTTGCGGCAAATACCGCAAAATGCACATCCCCGACGATCCGGCGTTCTACGAAAAGTTCTATTTCACTCCCGGCGACCTGGGGTTCATGCCGATTGAAACATCAGTCGGCAAGCTTGGGGTGCTCGTTTGCTGGGATCAGTGGTATCCGGAAGCCGCGCGCCTGATGGCGCTGGCCGGAGCAGAACTGCTGCTCTACCCCACCGCAATCGGCTGGGATCCCGGCGATGGAGCCGAGGAAAAGGCCCGGCAGCGCGATGCCTGGATCACCGTGCAGCGCGGCCATGCCGTTGCAAACGGCCTGCCCTTGCTGGCCTGCAACCGCTTCGGCTTCGAAGCAGCTCCCGGCACCGGCGATCGCGGACTGCAATTCTGGGGATCGAGCTTCGTCGCCGGACCGCAAGGCGAAATCCTTGCGCAGGCTGACACTGATCGGCGCGAGCTCGTGATGGCCGATATCGACCTTCAGCGGAGCGAATCCGTGCGGCGGATCTGGCCGTTCCTGCGCGACCGCCGCATCGATGCCTACGCCGATCTGCTCAAGCGCTTCCGCGACTGACGCGGAAGCGCGGCCACACCCCTATCTCCTGGCGACACGTCTCATGGATCAAGCGGATTCGTCCCCCAACGTTGCCGACGGCGCTTCGGCGCTGTCAGGACAGCCGCTGGCGCGCGTCGCGCGCGACGGCGTGGAGTACACGATCCTCGGCACTGCGCACGTGTCGCGTTCCAGCGTCGCAGCCGTGCGCGAACTGATGCGCAACGAAACCTTCGACGCCATTGCGGTCGAACTGTGCGATTCACGCTACCGGGCGATGCGCGATCCCGAGGCCTGGCGCAATCTGGATCTGTTGCACGTCATCCGCCAGGGCAAGGCCGGCATGGTCGCGGCGAACCTGGCTCTGTCGGCCTATCAACGCCGTCTAGCCGAGCAGTTCGGCATCGAACCCGGCGCCGAAATGAAAGCGGCCACGGACCTTGCCGACGAGCAGCGGCGCCCCGTCTGGCTGATCGACCGCGAAGTCGGCGTGACTCTGAAGCGGGCCTATCGCAGCGTGCGCTTTCGCGACCGTATCGGCATCCTGTCCGGCCTGATCGCGAGCGTGTTCGAGCGCGGTGATATCGCCGAAGCCGAAATCGAGAAACTCAAGGAAGGCGACGTGCTGCAAAGTGCGTTCAGCGAGTTCGCCCAGCAGTCCGAGTCGCTCTATCGAAGCCTGATCAGCGAACGCGACAGCTACATGACCGCCAAGCTGCGCGAGGAAGCCAGCAAGCATCCAGTCCAGCGCGTGCTCGTCGTCATCGGCGCCGGACACCTGGCCGGCATCGAGCGCGAACTGGTTGCCCAGCAGGATGATCCCGCGACTCTGGCGGCGACATTGCAGACGCCGCCCCCCGCAGCGCGCTGGCCGAAGTGGATCGGCCTTGGCATCCTTGCGCTGATCCTCGGCGCGATCGCTTACGCGTTCACGCGTGGTGTGGGGTTCGGCGCGCTCGCCGTCCGCGACTGGATTTTGTTCACGGGTTGCGGCGCAGCCCTCGGCGCGCTGGCTGGTGGCGGACACGTCCTCAGCGTGCTGACGGCGTTTATCGTCGCACCTCTGAAACCATTCCGTCCTCTCGTGCCCTCCGGCGCATTCAGTGCTGCAGCGGAAATGTGGCTGCATCGCCCGCGCGTCGCCGACTTCGAGTCGTTGCGCGACGACGTGTTGCAATGGCAAGGCTGGTGGCGCAATCGCGTCTCGCGCACGCTGCTGATTTTCATGTTCACCAATTTCGGCATGATCATCGGCGAGTACCTGGCCGGCATCCGCATCCTGAACCGACTGCTTTGACATGAAGATCGCTCGAATACTGTTCAAACCGAAGTGGCAGGACAAGAACGCCAGCGTGCGGTTGACGGCCGTTGCCGCCGATCAGCATCCCGAACTGCTGGCCGCCCTGCCCGAACTGACGCGAGCGGATCCCGATGCGCGCGTGCGTCTTGCCGCGCTCAAGCGCCTGGGCGATTACGAGCGCTGGCGCGAGCGTTCCACCGGCGATGCCGACGCCGAAGTCCGGCGCACTGCGCGGGCGACCTATCTGGCGCTGCTTTGCTCCGATTCCGCGAGCAATCCGCCGCTGCCGCGACGGATCAGCGAACTGGAAACGCTCTCGGCCGCCGAAATCGAAACCGTCGCGACCTCGGCGAAAGATCGCGAATTGCGCGCGGCAGCGCTGGCGATGGTGACCCGCCCTGCCCTGCTGGCCGAGCGTGCGATTGCGGATCCCGATCAGGCACTGCGTCTCTCGGCGCTCGAACGCATCAGCGATGCCCCGACACTTGAACGCATCGCCGAACGCGCGCGCAAGACCGACAAGGCCGTCAGCCGCCTCGCACGCGAGCACCTCGAGAACCTGCGCATCGGCTCGGGAGATGCCGGTGCCATTGCGGCCAAGGCGCGCATGTTATGCGAGCAAATCGAGGCAATGCTGCGCAACCCGCGCCCCGACACATCGCGCGTTCCGATCGAGCAGCAATGGGCAGCACTCGGCACGAACGTGCCGGCCGAACTGCAGACGCGTTTCGTCGGCGCCGTCTCTTTGCTGGCGCAACTTCTGCTGGAAAAGGCGCAGGCACCTGAATCCGAGGTCGTCGTCGCAACGGCGCCGATTGACGCGGAACCCCAGATTCCCGAGAGGGAGGCTTCACGAACCGAGGCTGCTTCTGTTGCTGCAGACGCTGCATCGGCGTCGGTCAGCGAAGCGCTCGCGTCGCGCGCGCGATTCGACTCCGCGCTGGTTTCTGCTTCCGAGGAATCCAGGCGCGAGCGCGAGCAACGCCAGGCAAACCTTAACCGTGTCGAGGAACTGATCCCGCGCTATGCCGAAGCGCTCGACGAGGGCGACACGGCTTCCGCACACAACGTCCGCAGCGAAATCGCCGATAGCTGCAGCCGGATCGGCGCGACTCCTCCGGCGGTCGAGCGCAGCCTTGCGCCGCTGCATGCGCGCTACGCCGAACTCAAGCGCTGGCAGCATTGGTCGAACCAGCGCCGCCGGCGCGAGCTCTGCGATGAAATCGAGGCACTGACAGAAACCGGTGTGCATCCCGATGCGATTGCGACGCGCATGCGCGAAGCTCGCGAGGAATGGCAGCGCCTCGACGCCGCGGAGAGCGGCGACGGCGCAGCGGAAACAGCGGGTCTGACGCGCCGGTTCTACGCCGCCTGCCAGCGCGCGCTCAAGCCCGCGCAGAAGTATTTCGAAAAGCGCGATGCCGTGCGCGACGCGCATCGCGTGCAGCTTGACGCCCTTCTCTCGCGGGTCGATGCGCTGGCGACCGATGCGAGCGACTGGAAGGCCATGGTTTCCCTGCGCCATGATCTGTCCGGCGAACTGCGCGCGCTCGATCGCTTCAGCCCTCGCGACCGCACTGCGCTGGCCAAGCGCATCAAGCAAGCCATCGCCGCGCTCGCGCCGAGAATCGACGCGCACACCAATGCCGTCAAGGCAGCAAAAGATCGCCTGATTGCGCAGGCTGGTGCTCTTTCCGAAAAAGCCGATCGCAATTCGATCCGCACGGTGCGCGAACTGCAGCAACAATGGACTGCCCTGGGCGACGGCTTGCGCGGTGTCGACCAGAAGCAGTGGCGCGACTTCCGCGCCGCATGCGATCGCGTCTTCGCCGGGCTCGATGCCGACCGCAAGGAACGCGAGGCGCAGTCGGCAGCGCTCACCGGACAGGCGCAGGCGGTCGTGGACGACATCGAAGCACTGGTTCGCGAAACTGACGTCGAAACCGAGACTCTCAAGACGCGTCGGCGCGAACTCGAACTTCGCTGGCGCGACGTTGCCTCGAACGACCGCAGCCTGGATCAGCGCTGGCGCAAGGCGATCGACGCGCTCGCAGCACGCAGCGCCGGCCGCGAGCGCGAGAAACGCCTCGCCCGCTACTCGCTGGCATTGCAAAAGTATGCTTTGTTGCGCGAGCTGGAACACAGCACCTCCGCGCTCGACACACTTGCTGCGCGGTGGGATTCGCACCCGGAGCTGATTGGGACGTTTGCGCAACCGCTCGATCGCCGATGGGATCGCGCACGCGCTGGCACGGTGGATCCGGCAGACCCCGACACCATCGAGGCCGCGCGCGATGCATTGGTGCGCATGGAATTTTCTGCCGGCATCGCCTCGCCTGGCGACGACCGCCAGCGCCGCATGGATTATCAGGTTGCGCGTCTGTCGGCACGCATGCGCGGCACAGCGCAGTCAAGTGACGCCGACAGTGAGCTCGTCGAGATGCTGGCGACATGGTTCGCGTTGTCGGGCCCGCTGCCCGAGGATCTCGAACAGCGTTTTGATGACGCCGCGCGCGCAGCGCTGAACGTCCTCCCCTAACCCGCAGCGGGTGCGGTCATCTTGCGCCCGCGCGCTTCGCGGATCAGGCGTTTCAACGTCAGGCTCATATCGTCGAGCAGCGAGTAGATCGTCGGCAGCACCAGCAGGCTGACCAGCGTGGAGAAGACCAGCCCGCCGGCGATCGCACGCGCCATCGGATAATAGGGCGGCCCGTCGCCGCCGATCGAGGTGTTCGAGATGCACAACGGAACCATGCCGAGAATAGCCGTGCCCATCGTCATCAGGATCGGGCGCAGGCGGTCCTTGGCACCCTGGATCAGCGCCTCGCGGCGATGCAGTCCTGTGTGGCGAAGTTGGTTTATGTGGACGATCATCACGATGCCGTTGTTGACGACGACGCCCATCAGGATCAGCACGCCGATCATCGCCATGATCGAGAATGTCGTGCCGGTTATCCAGAACAGCCAGAACACGCCGAAGATCGAAAAAATGAACGTGGTCAGGATCGCCGCCGGATAGATCAACGACTCGAACATGGCGCACATGACGACATAGACGAGAACCAGCGCCACGAGAAGGTTGAACATCATCTTCTTTCCGGCGTCGTCGTCGCGATTGAAGTTTTCGCCGAACGTCCAGTTGTAACCGGCCGGAAGTTGCACCCCGTCCATGGCGCTCTTGATGGCCTTGCGCGCGTCCTCGCTGGTCGCGTTTTCGGCGAGATTGGCCTTGATGCCCAGCGAAATCTGGCGGTTCTCGCGTTCGATCACCGACGAAGCATTGCGCGTCTGGACCTGGACCATCGACAGCAGCGGGATCTGCGTGCCGTCGGCACGGCGCAACTTGAAGTCAGCCAGGTCGTCGAGGCTCTGCGCATCGGAGTTGCTGAATCGCAGCCACACCGGCAACTCGCTTTCATTGCCGTGGAAGTCCTTCAGCCGCATGCCGCGCAGCGCGATGGCAAGGAACTGGGCGACGTCGTTCGCCGAGAATCCGTAATCCTTGGCTTTTTCGCGATCCACGTGCACCGACAATTCGCGGTTGCCACTGTCCTGGTTCGCGTTGACCTCGCGCAGCACCGGCACCTGGCGCAGGATGCCGATAACCGTGGTGGACAGGTCGCGCAGCACCTGGCCTGAATCGCCGACCAGGCTCAGGTTGATCGTCTTGTCGGCGCCGGAACCGTTGTCGTTGAAGTCGAAGACAACTTCACCGATCGGGACCTTGGGCAATTCCTTGCGCAACTTTTCCAGTACGACGCTCGTGCTCGGCCGGCTCTTGTCGTTCTTGTCGAACATGATCGACGTAAACGTGTCACTGGCGTCCTCGGCGTAGCGGCTATAGAGATTCTTGATGTGGAATTCGGCGCGGTGGGCGTTCAGATACGTTTCGACCTTGTCGACCGAAGCCTTCAGATCCGCCAGCGGATACAGCGCGTTCAATCGGTAACCGACAAACAGGCGATCGCGGTCGCCGGCCGGGAACATGTCGAATTTCGTGTGCGCGGCCGGCAGCACGATGCTGATGACGAGCAGCGCAATGAGGCCGACCATCGTCCAGCGCCGGTGGCTCAGTGTCGCGGCGATGAACCGCCCGTATGCACCCTGCACGCGCGTAATGATGTTCTTGCGACCGATGAACTTCGGCGGCGGCAGGCGCGCCGACAGCATCGGCACGAGGCTGACGGCGACCAGCCAAGATGCCAGATGCGCAATCGCCATCGTGATCGCGACCTGGGTAAGGAAAATGCTTATGTTGTCCTTCTCGCCGAACACCATCGGCAGAAAGACGATGATGCTCGACATCGTCCCCGCGGCAATGGCGATGCCGACGACCTGCGTGCCTTGCACGGCGCAATACCACGGCTTTTCGGGGAAACGTTCGCGATAGTGATAGATGCTCTCGACAACGACGACCGCGTTGTCGACGAGCATGCCGACTGCCAGCAGCAGACCCATCATCGACAGGATGTTCAAGGTCATGCCGAACATTTGCAGGCAGCCGAGCGTGATCACGAAGCAGATCGGAATCGCCAGCGACACCATCAACGTCGACGGCCAGTCGCGCAGGAAGAAAAACAGCACGAAGATTGAAAGCAACGTGCCCTCGAGTCCTGCCTGGCTGAGCTGGCTCAGGCTCTCGGTGACCGACGCAGCCTGGTCGCCCAGCGCGTAGATCTGAATGCCCTTCAACTCGGGCTCCTGGCGGATGCGTTCGACTTCCGCCATCACGGCGCGGCCGACCTCGACGAGGTTGGCGCTGCGCTCCTTGGAGATGTCGACCGCGACGGCAGGCCGCTGGTCCAGATGGCGCGCGTACGTGAGTCGCCCGGGCTTGACGTTGACATCGGCAACGTCGCCGAGCTTCAGACCCTTGTCGTTGATCGGCAGCGAGCGGATTTCCTCGATGCTGCGCCACTCGCCGACCGGCTGCACGTGATAGCGCGTGGCACCGTCCTTGATCAGGCCGCCGGATGCGGAAAAATTGGCCTCCGACAGGCGCTGGTACAGATCGTTGAGGCCGACGCCGGCTGCGCTGAGACGATCGGAATCGATCTCGATCCGCACCTCGCGTGGCGCCACGCCCTCGATCTTGACCTGGGCGACACCCGGCAGGCGCTCGAGCGGCCGCTTGAGTTCGCGATCGAGCAGTTCGTAGGCGTTGGTCAGATCATGATCGGCCGAGATGCGCAGATTCATCACGGGCTGATCGGCGGTCGAGCCCTTGAAGACCTGATAGCGCGTCAGATCCGTGGGCAGATCGGCGCGGATTGCATCGATCTTTTCACGCGCCTCGACCGCCTTGACGGCCGTGTCCTGACCCCACTTGAACTGCATTTCGATATTGACGCCGTCGGCGCGCGTCACCGAATTCATGCGCTGGATACCGGTCAACGTCGACAGCGCTTCCTCGACCGGCCGCGTGACGGTGCGCTCGACTTCCGAGGGCGTCGATCCCTGGTACGGCAGGTTTACCGCGAGAAACGGAAACTGGATGTCCGGCATCGATTCGAGCGGCAGGCGGAACGCCGCGATCAGTCCGATCACGGTCATCGACACGAACACCATGATGACAGTGACCGGTCGCTTGAGGCTCAGCTCGGCGAGAGTCACGGCATCCCCCCCGCTTCAATCAGACAACGCTGTCGCGCGCAAGCGCGACGATCACTCCTCCTCCCCTGTGCAGCGGGGGAGGACAAGAAGTGGGGGCCGCTCCTATCAGCCAACGCAGTCGCGTGGAGGCAAGTCCTCATGACATCGCCGCCCCAGCCGCAAGCGTGGCTTCATCGACGACGACGTTGTGCTTGCGCGCGCCCCGCTCCCGATAAACCGCATCGCTGCGCCGATCGAGCAGCACGTACACAGCCGGAATCACGACCAGCGTCAGCAGCGTCGAGACCAGCAGTCCGCCGATCACGGTGATCGCCATCGGCGCGCGCACCTCGTTGCCGTCGCCGACACCGATTGCCAGGGGCATGAATCCGAGCAAGGTACACAGCGTCGTCATCGAGATCGGACGCAGGCGCGATTCGGCCGCCTGGATGATCGCGTTGATCTTGTCGACGCCCTCCTCGCGCAACTGGTTTACCCGATCGATCAGCACGATCGCATTTTTCACGACGATGCCGGCGAGCATGATCAGTCCGATGAACACGACGACACTGAGCGGCGTCGACGTCAGCTTCAGCGCGAGCACCGCGCCGACCAGCGCCAGCGGAATCGAGAACATGATCACGAACGGATGCAGCAGCGATTCGAACTGCGACGCCATGACGAGGTAGACCAGGAATATCGCCAGCGCGAGCGCGAAGATCAGCGACTTGACCGACGCGTCGAGTTCTTCGCTCTGGCCACCGATGTGCGACGTGACGCCGGCGGCGAGCGGATTGTCGCGAATCAATTGACGCACTTCGGTCACGGCCGAGCCGAGATCGCCATAGTGCAGGTTCGCCGAAACGATCGCCACGCGTTCCTGGCTGATGCGGTGGATTTCGCTCGGACCCTGGCTCGAAACGACGTCGGCGACGGCGGAAAGCCGGACTGGCCTCCCCGTTGCTGCACTCGCGGCGTTGGAACCTGTCGCAGCCGTTGTTGCGTTCGTCGCTGCTGCAGCACTGCTGCTGGTTGCGGTGCCCGAGGCGTTCGTGCCCGCCGCGGCGACCGGCGAATAGCCTACGATGAGATTGCGAATGTCGTCGACGCTCGCGCGCTGGTCGGCCTGCGCGCGCACCAGGACGTCGATCTTGCGATCGCGGAAGCTGTAGCGCGTCGCGACCGAACCGCGGACCTTGTTGACGATCTGGTCGGAGACCTGCTTCGTCGTCAATCCGAGTGCAGCGGCGCGCTGCTGGTCGAAGTGGATCTGGATTTCCGGATAACCGCCCTCCACTGTCGACTTCACGTCGGCGAAGCGCGGCGAAGCATTCATCAGCGACGTCAGTTTCTTGCCGGCCTTTTCCAGCGATGCCAAGTCGTAGCCGCGCAGTTCGATCTCGAGCGGCGTGGCGAAGCTGAAAAGCTGCGGGCGCGAGAATTTGACTTCTGTTCCGGCGCGCGTTGCCATCGATGCACGCAAGGCTTCAGTCGCCGCGCGTTCGCCGCGTTCGCCGACGCCTGGCTTCAACACGATCAGCAGGCGCGCGATGTTTTCGCCGGACTCGGTCGGCGTCGCATCGAGCCGCGTGCCGGTTCCGCTGACGCCGTAGATCAGCGCGATATTCGGATCCTTGGCATTCTTCTGTTCCAGTTCGGCAACCAGCTTGTCGGTATCGATCAGGGCGGTGCCCGGCGGTTGCTTCACCGTCATCTCGAATCGTCCCTGCGCCAGCGAAGGGATCAGGTCCATGCCCAAGGTCGGAATCAGAGCGACACTTGCGACGAAGGCAGCCGCGGCGAATCCAAGCACCTTCCACGGGTGGGCCAGCGCCTTCGGCAGAAACCCGCGATAGGCGCGCGCTGCAGCGTTGTACGGCATGAGCACGAAGCGACCGACAGTACGCAAGGCCTTGCCTATCACCACGCCCACGGAGCGGGAAACGATGAAACCGACGCGCATGAACAGCAGCGGTATCCAGCGGAAGAACAGCCGCGAAACCGGCGAAATCACCGCTTTCACACGCTGCCCCGCGCGGCTTGTCGGCTGCCAGCCCGGCGAAGGCGCTTCGTCCTTGTAGGCGATAGGCGAGCGACCCCTGAGCGAGGCCAGCATCGGAATCAGAGTCATCGCGACGACCAGCGAGATCAGCATCGCAAACGTGACAGTCAGTGCCTGGTCGCGGAACAACTGGCCGGCCACGCCTTGCACGAATACCAGCGGAAAGAACACGGCGACCGTGGTCAGCGTCGAAGCGATCACTGCCATCGATACTTCGCGCGCACCCTTGACCGCGGCTTCGACGATGCCCATGCCCTGCTCGCGCAAGCGAGCGATGTTCTCGAGCACGACGATCGAGTCGTCGACGACCATGCCCGTGGCAAGCGCCAATCCGCCAAGCGACATCACATTGAGGCTGACGCCGGCCTGGCCCATGAAGAAGAACGTGGCGATCAGCGATATCGGCAACGACAGCGAGATGATGAACGTGCTCCACGAGTCGGCCAGGAAGAAGAAAATGATCAGCACCGCGAGGATGCCGCCGATGATCGCGTCGTTGCGCACGTCGTCGAGCGAACTCTGGATGAAGATCGACTGATCGTCGATCGTGTCGAGCTTGGCGTTGCTCGGCAGAACCGGCTTGAGCCGCTCGAGCTGTTTCTTGACGGCAGCGGCGACGCTGACCGTATTCGCATCGCCCTCCTTGTAGACAGCAAGCTCGATTGCCTCGTGGCCGTCGACCCGAACGACGCCTTCGCGTTCCTTGTAGCCTTGGCGAACTTCTGCGATGTCTTTCAGCCGCACCGGCACGCCGGCATCGACCTTGATCAGCAGGTTGCGCATCTCGTCGAGGTTGCCGAACTGGTTGACCGTGCGCACGAGGTAGCGCTGCGACCCGTTTTCGATGCGTCCGCCGGACACGTTGACGTTTTCGTCGGCCAGGCGCTTGGTCACGTCCGCAACGTTGAGGTTGACCTGTTGCAGGCGCTGCTGATCGATCTCGACGTCGATCTGGTCTTCGAGACCACCCCCGACCTTCACCGCGGCGACGCCGGGTGTTGGTTCGAGGCGCTTCTTCAATTCGTCGTCGGCAAAGCGACGCAATTGCTTGAGTTCGGCTTCGTTGACCTCGCCCTTCCCGCCAGCCGCCGCGACGCTCAGCGACAGCCGCATGATCGGGTCGGTCGAAGGATTGAAGCGCAGCAATACCGGCTTCTTCGCATCGAGCGGGAGTTGCAGGATGTCGAGTTTGTCGCGAACGTCGAGGCCGGCCTGGTCCATGTTCGTGCCCCAGGAGAACTCGAGGACGACGTCGGACTGCCCGGTGCGCGAAACCGAATGAATCTTGCGCAGGTTCTTGACCACGCCGATCGCTTCCTCGACCGGCTGCGAGATCAGGTTTTCGATCTCCATCGGCGCCGCACCCTCGTACTCGGTGCGCACGGTCAGCGTCGGATAGGTCAGATCCGGGAGAAGGTTTACCTTGAGTCCGGTCAGCGCGATCAGACCGAACAAAACAAACGTCAAGGTGACCATCCCGACGGTCACGCGCCGCCGGGTCGCCATCTCGACGATGTTCACGCCTTGTCTCCGCCCGCCTTCGCTGCGACCAGCGTTGTGTCGAGCACCTGGACGGCGGTTCCGTCACGCACGGCGTTACGGCCGACGGTGATCACGCGCGCGCCGATGTCGACTCCGGAGCGGATCTCGACCTTGTCGCCGTCGCTGTAGCCGATCTGGACGAGCTTGCGATGCGCGACGAAGCCTGGCGTCGAGGCAACGATCGCTTTGGTGTCCTTGGAATCCTTCTCTGCGGTCTTCGCCTTGTCCGCATCCTTCGCCTTCGAGTCGGCGGCAGGTACCTTGACCGGCGCCGCATCGACCACGAACACCGCTGTTTCTCCGTCTTCCTCGATCAGCGCAGAACGCGGAATCGTCACCGCTTCGTCGCGATGGTCGTAGACGATGTCGATGCGGCCGAACATGCCCGGCTTGAGCGTGGCGGTCTTGTCGCGGAACTGGCAGGTCACGCGAAACGTGCCGCTGGCCGCATCGACCGTCGGCGCGATGCGCAGGATGTCGCCGGTGAATTTCTTGCCGGGAAGCGCATCGGCTTCGAGTTGCACCGCCTGCCCGGCCTTCAGAATGCCGAGCTGACGCTCAGGCACATTGAGCACAGCCTGCAGCGGATCCATCCCAACGATGCGAAACAGGTTCTGGTTGACCTGGATCAGGTTGCCGACCTTGACCGAGCGCTCCGCAATCACGCCGCTGACCGGCGCAACGATTCGCGTGTATGCAAGTTGCAGGCGCGCCGTCTGCAGCGCAGCCTTCTGCGTCTGCATGTCGAAATTGGCCTGGTCGTACTCGCGCTTGGAGATCAGCTGCTTCTTGATCGACTGCTCGGCATACGTGAACGTCGCGTCGGCCTTGTTCATTTGCGCTTCGGCCTGCGCCACGCTGGCGGTCGCACTGGAGTTGTCGAGTTCGGCCAGCACCTGTCCTTCATGGACAGTCATGCCTTCCTCGACGAGCACCTTGATGAGCACACCGGTCGCCTTCGAAGCGACCTGCGCTTCGTGGTCGGCAACGAGCGTGGCCGTGCCGTTGTAACTTGCGTTGACCGCGTTCTTGGCCACGGTCGCAACTTCGACGGGCACAGCGTTGACGTTGGATTTTTCGGCTTCTTTGGCCTGTGCGCCACCGCCATTGCCACAGCCGGAAAGTGTGGCTGCCGCAGAGATAATCGCTACGCAAATCAGCGAGTTGAGCTTGGAATTCCTTGGAGTTTTCATGGCTGCGCCGGTGTCACGAGGATATTGGTGTTATACTAAACTACATCACTACTGATTGCAAGCACTTTATTTTCGAAAACTCCCCCTCGATGCGGCCCGAAGTCTGGGCTTAGTCGCGACGCACCACTAGAGCCACTAGTCACGAAGCTTTGTTGCCATCAGGCTTTTGATGCGCAAAGTCACCTAGAGGTTGCACCGCGACCCAAGCTATACTTCGCCGCTTTCGCGCACACCAACCACTCGCAGGATCGAAACATGACAAGAGTGTTCATTGCCCGCGTGCTGACCGTTGCCTCGCTGCTGGTCGCGGCGCATGTGGCCGCAGCCGAACCCGCCAAGGGCGACCCCAAGGCCGGCCGCGCCCTGGTCTATACCTGTGGCGGTTGCCACGGCGTCGCCGGTTACGAGAACGCCTACCCGAACTACCACGTGCCGCGTATCGCCGGCCAGAACTACGACTATCTGGTGGCGGCGCTGACTGGATACAAGAAGGGCGAGCGCGCGCATCCGACCATGCGCGCACAAGGCGAGAGTCTGTCCGAACAGGACATCGTCAATATCGCCAGCTATCTTTCCAGCATTACCCCGTAACCCGCGCCGGACCCGACCCAATGAAGAAGACGATTGCAATCGCCCTGCTCGCCGCGGGCAGCTTCGCGACGAGCGCCCTCGCCGCGGAAGTTCCGCTCGAGAAGATCAAGGAAAAAGCCAAGACCTGCGCCGCCTGCCACGGCGAGGACGGCAACGCCACCGCCAATCCGATGTATCCGCGCCTGGCCGGCCAGTACCACGATTACCTTTCGCGCGCGCTGCACGAATACAAATCCGGCGACCGCAAGAATCCGATCATGGCCGGCTTTGTCACCACCTTGTCGGAGGACGAGATCCAGGGCCTTTCGCGCTACTTCGCCTCGCTGCCCGGCAAGCTCGACGACCTGTCGCGCCACGAACAGGGCGACTGACCCCAAACGGCGCCGGCTCCGCGCCGGCGCGCTGCGGTCCAACAGTACACTAAGTCATATTTATACTTCAGCGCACCGCGCTGGAGCCGTGTTGTCCGCGGTAGTACGGATTGTGTCCATGCTCGTGATCGGTCACGTCGCGCACCGCGCTGATCTCCGGCAGCTTGCTGCGCAGCGTGCCTTCGATACCCTGCTTCAGGGTCACATCGACCATGCCGCAGCCGTGGCAACCGCCGCCGAAGCGCAATAGCACCACGCCTTCGTCCGTCACGTCGACCAGGCTTACCTTGCCGCCGTGCGAAGCCACCTGCGGATTGATCTCGCTCTCGAGCAGATAGCGGACGCGCTCGGCAAGGCTCGCATCCGCACCCGGCACATCGCCTTTGATTTTCGGCGCGCGAATCGTCAACTGGCCGCCGGTGGCCGTGCCCTGGTAGTCCAGGTCGGCGCCCTCCAGGTACGGCAGGCTGGCTGCATCGACATAGATGCTGAAACCGTTGCAGGGCACGACCAGCTCATCGCCGGAAAGGTCAGTTGATTCGCAGAATTCGAGTTGGCAGTCGGCTTTCGACGTGCCCGCGTGCACAGCCGCAAGGCGAATGCCGAGGCCGTCAATCCCCTGCTGGTCGAGCAGTCGGCGGAAATGTGTTTGTGCGTTGTCGGAAATGGTCAGCATGGAGGTCGAATCGTTTAAACAGTACCAGTTTAGTCCTAAATCGCCTGCCTGTCACCGCATCCCCGGCATTGGGCTACACTTTGCCCGAATCCGGAGCTGCCGCCATGACCTTCACCGAACTCCTTGCAATGAAGAGCAAGCCCCTGAAGGGGCCGCAGCATGCGCTGGCACGCGCGCAGATCGACGCCCTCCTGCCCGAGTTGCCGGGCTGGAACCTCGGCCCACAGGCCAGCGATCTGCGCAAGGATTTCAAGTTTCCTGATTTCTCGAAGGCACTGGCATTCGTCAACGCACTCGGCTGGGTAGCGGAGCGCGAAAACCATCACCCCGATCTCGAACTCGGCTGGGGTCGATGCCAGGTGAGGTTTTCCACGCACGATGTCGGCGGCATTTCGCTCAACGATTTCATTTGCGCGGCCAAGACCGAAGCTCTGCTCTCGGACTGACGGAAACGTGCGCATGGCGGCATGGCGATCCGGCCTGGCTGCGCTCGCATTCATTGGACTGATCGTCGTCACCGTCTTTGGACTCGACCTGTTTGCGCATCGCGCGTTCAATGCTCACCTGCGCAATCAGGCCGCAAGATCGCTCGCACTGGCCAGCACCGGCGGCACGCCGCACCAGTGGCGTTTTGCCGGCCCGGAAGACCTCGTCGCGGGCCATCCGTTCGGCAGCGAAGACTTCGAATTCAGCGACGGATCCCTGCGCTGGCGCGGTTCCGGACCGGTCGAAATCGGTATCGTGCTGGCGCGAACATTGAGCCTGGGCATCTTCTCGCGCCTGCACCTGGACGCCACCGTCGACTCGCCGGGCGAACTTCGCGTCGTCGTGCGCGAAAGACTCGACGAGCAGGAATTCGTCAGTGCGCCGGTGCCGTTCGGAGCGGGCCACTACGACGGTGTCCTGGATATTCGCGGCCTTGCCTGGTTCATCGACGGCGCCAGCCAGGCCGCCGCGCCGCCGCGCGAGGCCGCGATGCTGCGTGTGCGCTTCGTGCTGGCCCACTCCGGAGAGGTCGCTTTGCGCTCGGCGGCCATGCGCCGTGGCCCCGGCTACTCTGCGCTCGACCTCAATGCGCAGCCAATGATCATCGAACCGGGGCATGCGGATCCTGCTGGCGGCATCGGCGTATTCCGCCTGCCGTTCGATTCGACTTTGCAAAAAGTAGATATTGCAGCAATTGCGGCAAGGGCCGGCGCATCGGCGCAGCCGCTGGTCCTGCTGCCGCAGCGCGGCCGCGTCGAGCAGCAGATCGCCCTGCGCAACGCGGTTTACGCGGCGCTGCCGGCGGCGATTCTGGTCCCGGAGGCCGGTTACGCTGAAACTTTTGCCGAAGCGCGCGCGTTGGTCGCGTCCGGATTGCGCGAAGCACCGCAGCGATCGCAATGGGCCCGCGGTAGCGGTGCTTGCACTGCTGCTGCTGATCGCGAAGTTCCGATCGCCGCGAGACCCGCGCCGGCGCGCGTTGTTCGAACTTGCGCTGACGATGGCCGCGCCGCTATGGCTGATCCTGGGGGATCACTTCGACGGCACGTTGCATGCGTCCCACTACGCGCTGATCGGGCTTACCGTTGCCTATGCAATCAGCCTGTCCCTGCCGCGCGCATGGCACTGGAATGGCGAGGTGCGGGCATGGGCGTATGCGGCGCTCGTTGTCGCGCTGGCCCTGGCCATCGGCCTGATCCTGCACGGTTCGGGAACGCAGGCGACTCCGGCGCCCGGGCTGCGCCAGATACTGCGGTATTTTGGCTGGGCGCTGCTTCAGCAATACCTGATCTGCGCGATCTATGCGGAGCGCTGGAACATCGTCACGGGCAACAGATACGTTGCGGTCTATCTCGGCGCGCTGGGATTCGCCCTCATGCACGCGCCAAATGCCGCCTTGATGCTGGCGACGTTCGCCGGCGGCTTGTGCTGGTGTGCGATCTACCTGCGCTATCGTGCGCTGCTGCCGCTGGCGCTGTCGCACACGGCCTGCGCGCTGTCCCTGGTCGTGCTGCTGCCAGCCGACATCCTGCGTTCGGCCGAGGTCAGCGTGCGTTTTTTCCAGTAGCGCGCGTCAGCGCGTTCAGCACCGCCCGCAATTCGTCCGCCAGCGGCGCGGAGAAGCTGTAGGTCTTGTCGCCGATCGCAAACTCGAAACGCGCGGCGTGCAGGAACAGCCGGCGCAAGCCGGATTCGCGCATGTGCAGATTGAATTCACGATCGCCGTACTTCTCGTCGCCGGCGATCGGATGACCGCTGTGCGCGCTGTGCACGCGTATCTGGTGCGTTCGGCCCGTGAACAGCGTCGCTTCGGCCAGCGTCGCGTCGCGAAACGTGTCGATCGCGCGAAATCGCGTCAGCGCCGCCTTGCCGTCGTCGTCGACGCGCACCATGCGCTCGCCGCCCTGCAGCACGGACTTGCGCAGCGGCGCGTTGACGTCGAACGTCGCCCGCCGGAACTTGCCTTGCAGCAGCGTCAGGTATTGCTTGGTCGTCTGGTTGTCGCGGATCAGCGTCTGCAACGCGGTCAGGGCCGTCCGGCGGCGCGTGAGCACGAGCACGCCGCTGGTGTCCCGGTCCAGCCGATGCGCCAGTTCCAGCGTATCGCGCGGGCGCGCCGCTCGCAGCAGTTCGATCGCGCCGAAGCTGATGCCGCTGCCGCCGTGGCTGGCGACGCCACTGGGCTTGTCGATCACGAGGAAATCGCGGTCTTCGTGGATGATCGCCTGCGGCGATACGCTCGAGCTGCGCCGGGCGCCGGGGCGCCGTGCGCGGCAGGTTCGGCCGTGCGTACCGGCGGAATCCGCACCTCGTCGCCATCGGCGATGCGCACGTCGGGTTTGGCCCGCTTGCCGTTGATCCGGACCTGCCCCGTCCGCAGGATCCGGTAGACCAGGCTTTTCGGCACCCCCTTGAGCTGGCCGAGCAGGAAGTTGTCGATGCGCTGGCCGTCATGGGCCTCGTCGATCCGCACCATGCGCACCCCGGAACCTGAGGCCGGACTGGTCGTTTCCGTCGAAGTTCGTGTCACGATTGGAAAAATTCCCTGCGCCTTGCTAGACTTCAATGGCGAAACGCGCCGCAAGCCGACTTGTCTGGCCCTGGCGCATTCGACCGTCACAACCCTTGTCCGCCCCGACGAAGCACTCCAGTGGAGCCGTCAGGTCGCACAGGGCAATCGTAACGGTTCGAGTCGCAGATTGCCCGTCACCGGTATGGCGACGGGGGTCGCGGTTGAGCAACGGGCACCCCTTAATGGCCTCAGGCGCGAATGGTCGCGCCGGCCGAGTACAAAGCGCTCCCGCGGACGCGTAATCGCGCCCACGGTTTTCGCCGGACCGATGCTGCCGCTTTGCGGCGTGCGCGGAACAGCGACGCAGACGCGGTAGAGCGCGCGAGGATATAAAAATGAAGCGTATGCTGATTAACGCAACTCAGCGTGAAGAGTTGCGCGTGGCCATCGTCGATGGCCAGTCGCTCTACGATCTCGATATCGAGACCCCCGCCAAAGAGCAGAAGAAGGCCAATATCTACAAAGGCCGCATCACCCGGGTCGAACCCTCCCTGGAAGCCTGCTTCGTCGAATACGGCGCCGAGCGCCACGGCTTCCTGCCGCTGAAGGAAATCTCGAAGGATTACTTCACGCAAGGTGTCGACCACAATCGTGCCGGCATTCGCGAACTGCTCAAGGAAGGCCAGCAGCTGCTGGTCCAGGTCGAGAAGGAAGAACGCGGCAACAAGGGCGCGGCGCTGACGACCTTCGTCTCGCTGGCCGGCCGCTATCTCGTGCTGATGCCGAATAATCCGCGCGCCGGCGGCGTATCCCGCCGCATCGAAGGCGACGACCGGGCCAACCTCAAGGAAGTGCTCGATCAGCTCAAGATGCCCGATGAAATGGGCCTGATCATTCGCACCGCCGGCATGGGCCGCGATGCCGAAGAGCTGCAATGGGACCTCGACTACCTTCTGCAGTTGTGGAAGGCGATCGAGGACGCCGGCGCGACGCGCCCGGCGCCGTTCCTGATCTACCAGGAATCCAAGCTGATCATCCGCGCCCTGCGCGACTACCTGCGCAACGACATCGGCGAAGTGCTGATCGACCGCGAAGACCTGCACGACGATGCGCGCGAGTTCATGCAGCAGGTCATGCCGCAGAACCTGCGCAAGTTGAAGCTTTACAAGGATACCGTTCCTCTGTTCTCGCGCTTCCAGATCGAAACGCAGATCGAGAATGCGTTCGACCGCAGCGTGCGCCTGCCATCCGGCGGCTCGATCGTGATCGACCAGACCGAAGCGCTGACCTCGGTCGACATCAACTCGTCGAAGGCGACCAAGGGCGCCGACATCGAGGAAACCGCGTTCAACACCAATTGCGAAGCGGCAGTCGAAGTCGCGCGCCAGTTGCGCCTGCGTGACGCCGGCGGCCTGATCGTCATCGACTTCATCGACATGGACAGTCCGCGCCATCAGCGCGAAGTCGAAGACAAGCTCAAGGATGCGCTGCGCCACGACCGTGCGCGCGTGCAGATTGGCCGCATCTCGCGCTTCGGCCTGCTCGAGATGTCGCGCCAGCGCCTGCGTCCGAGTCTCGGCGAATCGAGCCAGACGGTGTGCCCGCGCTGCGAAGGCCATGGCCGTGTGCGCAGCGTCGAATCGTTGTCGCTGTCGGTGCTGCGCCTGGTGGAAGAACAGGCGATGAAGGAAAACACCGGACAGGTGCTCGTGCAGGTTCCGTCCGCCGTTGCGAACTTCCTGCTCAACGAAAAGCGCAAGAGTGTCGTCGAAATCGAAGCGCGCCACGAGGTTCCGGTCATCATCGTTGCCGATGAAAAGCTCGAAACGCCGCATTTCGAAATCCAGCGGATTCGTGGCGCGGATGTAGCCGATGACGTCGTGCCGAGCTATGAGCGCACGACGCCGCTCGTCGCAGCGCCGCCGCCGCAGGTTGCCAAACCGGGCGCCGAGCCCGAGAAACCGGCCGTGAGCGCAATCGTTCCGGCCAGCCAGGCGCCGGTCAAAGCCGAACGCGAGGAAGCACCGGCTCCGGTCGTGCGCGCAGCCCCGCAACCGGGATTCTTCGCGCGGATGTTCGGGTGGTTCAAGTCCGAGCCTGCGCCTGCGTCAGAGTCGGTCGCGCCTCGCCCTGCTCCCACCGCACGTCCCAAGCCGCACAGCGACGAACGTCGCGGCGCGCGCCCACAGCGCGGCGGCAAATCGGGCGACGGTGCGCGTGGTTCCCAGTCCGGTCGTCACGGTCGTAGCGATTCTGCCGGTCCACGTCGTGAACCGCGTGCACCGCAGGAACAGCGCCAGGCATCCGCTCCGGCAGCTGAAAAGGCGCCGTCGAACAAAAAGCCGCAGCAACAGCCGGAACGTCCGGCAGCAGCGCGCCAGAACCCGAACCCCGAACGCCGCGACGGAGAAGTCGCAGCGGTAACAGCCACTGTCGCAGCGACTGTTCCGTCGTCACCGGGAATGACTTCCGCGCCGGCCCAGGCAAATGGTGCGGCAGGAACGGATGAAGCCGGTGAGAGTTCACGCGCGCGTCGCCGCGGCCGCCGCGGCGGCCGTCGCCGTCGCCGCAACGAACCTGGAGCGGCCACCACCGCCGTTCCCGGAACAGAGCATCAGGACGGCGCTGTCGTCTTCGATTTCGATGACGAGGATGCGGAGAACCAGGCTGGGCATGAAGCCCCATCCGGTTCGGCGCCAGGTCCCGCGGCATCGGCGCCCGCTGCCGCTTGCTGCAGCGAGCGCGCCGATTCCCGTGGCTACCGCGGTCGTATCCGCACCCGTCGAAGCGCCCCGACCAGCGCCTGTTCCCGCAGTCGCAGCCACGCCCGCATCCGCGGAACCGGCGATTCCGCGGCCGGCGCGAGAGACGGTGATCACTGCGCCGAATCCCATCGTGACGCCCGCAATTGCCGCGCAGCATGCTCCTGATGCGGTTCGACCGTCGGTATCGGGAACTCCAGCCTCGAGCCCTGCCCCGGTTGCGCCTGTCATTCGCGAGCAGGCCGCCGCAATGGCTACGCCAGAACCCGCCGCGCGCGCCGAAGCACCGGCTGGCGTGACTGCCAGCTTGCCGTTCAAGGATGCCCCGGCGCCGGCGCCTGCGCAGCACGCGTCGCCCCTTGCCCAGGTTGCGGCACCGGCCGCGCCGGTCAGCACGCCAGCGCCGCCAAGCGCCGCTCCAGTTTCGCGAGCCGCGCCAGCTGCCCCAGCCACGGCGCAGACTGCCCCGGCACCACGGGAAACAAGCGATCTCGCGGCGGTAATCCACAAGCTGCAGACGCCGATGACGATTCCTCCGGCACCTGCTGCGACTCCATCCGCGCCGAGCGCCGCGCCGCAACCCGCGGCTGTGCCACACAGCGCTCCGCAAGCGCCGATCGTGCACAAACCGGAAGCTGCGACGGTGATGCCGTTGCCGACCGCGCTGCCTCCGCGTCCGGTCGTTACGCCCCCGCCGTCAGCGCCAGCCAAGCCGCAAGCGGCCGCAACCGCCAATGATCCGGCGGACGTGCCGCCTGTGCCGAAGTCCGCGGAAACGTAGGCGGCCCGATATGCCCGCGCCGCTCAGGCGTGCGCGGGCATTCGCGATCCGGCATCCATCAGACCGTGCATCGATGCCAGGTGGGCAAGCGTCACGACATTGTCCACATTTAGCTTTTCGAACAAACGATACTTGTAGGTCGCGACTGTCTTGGCGCTGAGCTTCAGGCGGTCGGCAATGTCGGGCATGCTGCGCCCGCGCGCCAGCATCATCGCAACCTCGAGTTCGCGCGACGACAGCTCATCGAACGGCGAACCCGCTGCGTTCGAGGTCGACTCCAACGCGAGTTGCTGGGCGACATCCGCACTGAGATAACGCCGCCCCCCGGCGACCGTACGAATGGCCTTGACCAGCTCTTCGGCCGGACAGCCCTTGGTCAGGTAACCGCTTGCGCCGGCTTCGAGCAGGCGTCTGGGAAAAGGCGCCTCGCCGGCCATCGTCAGGATGACGATGTGCGTCGACAGTTTGGCCCGGCGCACGCGCTCGGTGACTTCGACGCCGCTGACACCCGGCATGTGGACATCGACCAGTGCGACATCCGGATTCAGGCGTTTGATGCTTGCCAGGCCAGGCGCGCCATCATCGGCTTCGGCGATCACTTCCATGTCCGGTTGCTTGTCGATGATCAAGCGCAAACCGGTGCGTACCAACGTATGGTCGTCGACCAATACGATTCGGATCATTTCCGTTCCCCCTTGATTCTCCCTGTGGCGCAAAGGTACTGCGCCGCAGCGCTGCGCACAAGCGGGGGCCACGAAAAACGCCCAATGAAAACGTATACATGGACGTCGAATGCGAGATTGATGGCGAGAGGGCGATATATGCGTTGTCAGTCCGGCGAATTCCGCGCCGCCTGACGCGATCTGCCATCACGCAAAACCGGACCTGAGCCCCTCAGTTCGGACAGGTCTCGAAGTCGGTGTCGAAGACAACGTCGTCCTGCTGGACTTCGTAGGCACCGATGTCCGCCGCGCTTCCCGAAACTCGCGCGGGTGTCGTGGCTAGAACAGAGCCGCCGCGCTGATCTGTCTCTAGCGGCTTGTCACCAGCTAGCACCACCGGATTGCTTCCCGTGTCGATCGCCGGGTTTTTGCCCGTGCCATGGAGCACTCCGCCCAGCCGATGCGTCGCTGTAGGCCCGCCATTGTTGGCTAACTTGTGCAAGTGGGGACACGCGCCTGCTCCGGTCAGCGTACCGGTAGGCACGAGACCGCCCGGATGGCGGATCAGATTGTTGCTGCTGCTGCCGGTGAACGTGACGTTTGTGCTCTTGGTGAAATCGTTTTGGGTTCCGTCGGAAAGACTATTGCTAGACATCAGCGTGCTGTACAGACCCGCAGTGGAACCGGCCACTCCGGTGAGGAGCGTTCCGGCCGCGGTGCCACCGGTGTTGTAGGCGATAGTGGAGTTGAAAATCTTTGTAGAGTGCGCCGCAATGTAGACGGCCTCCTCGCCGCCTGCGCCTACCGTGTTGCCGGAAATGGTGCTGTTGACGATCGTCGCCGTATTGCTGGTACCGCCACCGGTGTTCACGACAAGAGCGCCGCCTTCCATCTCGGCGTAGTTGTTGTATAACGCGACACCGCGCAAATACAAATCGCCGGAAGCAACGACGATACCGCCACCGCGTTTTGCTCCGCTGGCCGATATCGTTCCATAGGTGAATTGCACACCGCCCAACGAAAAAATGGCGCCTCCATCGCCCAAGGAAGAAGAAAGTGCAAAAGCCTGGCCTATGCTCGAGTAGGCGCCCGTGGTAGCGCCTGTGGAAAAAATTCCGCCACCGTACGCGGAGCCACTCGTTGAACTAGCCTGGGTGAATCCCACGGTTGACTGCAGCAACGTCACATACGCGCCGCTATATATGCCACCGCCCCTGGCTGGGGCATCCGACGCCGTCACCGCCCCGCAACCTATCACGTAGGAATTACCTCTCAGGTACGCGCCTTGCGCCGCGAAAATACAGCCGCCGACCGCGCGACTGCCGTCCGCGGAGTACTGGTAAGCGCCAGCGCCACGGACGGTGCTGTTGGCTAGCGTGACCTTGCCGGTACCGAAGATACCTCCGCCTTTTGCCGTTCGGCTCGACCCGGAAGCGCTGGCGTAGCTGTATTCGACTTCACTATTCGTCAATGACACTTTATTGCCTGCGATTCCGCCTCCTAGCGCGTTGCCGTTCTGTGCCGATGCGGTGCCGGACACGTAGCTGCCCGTTAATGTAACGTTCCCGTTGCGCGCGGACAGCGCGCCACCGTAGGCGTTGCCGGAATCCGACGTCGCAACGCTGTGACTAACGCTGCTGTTCGTCAATACGACCGGGCCGATGGAAGTCCCGATCGAGCCGCCCATGACTCTGGCGAGTCCTGTGGCGTCAGCGGTGCAGTGATCGAGTACAACTCCGGAGAGGCTTATCCCGCCCCTGGCGAACACGCACCCGCCGTAGACCGTGGGCCCGGCGGAAGTGTCGGTGGTTGTCGTGGCCGTCCCGTACTTGATGCCAAGGTTTTTGATCGTGAGATACCCGGGAGAATAGAAAACCCTGTCGAAATTGTCCGTCGAGACGGCAAGAACCTTCGAACCTGAAGTGTTGGGCCCGTTTATCGTCACGCCAGTTGCCACGGTTACCGCGCTTGCCATGACGATCGACTGCGCGAATCCATCGTAATTGTGAAAGCAACTGGAGAAGTCGGAGATCCCCTTCATGTCTATGATGTCGCCGGGGTTGACCGCCTGAGTGGCGGCCCATGGCAAACTTCCCTGGACGACGCTGTTCGAGCAGTTGGTTACGTAGACAGTCCCGGCGTGGACGGCAGGGGAACTCGACAGCCCGAACAGCGCAGCGATACACGCTGCGAGCGGTTTGCGCCGCGACGGGTGCACCGAAGAAGCAAGTGATGCCGACATCATAATCCCCTTCGAATGCGCGCACCGCGCACGGGCACGCCTGCGCGGGTGGGAAAACTCAGCGATCTTTTCTCTTTTTCGTAGGCTTTGTTGTCGACCGAAGGCGCGGCTGCCAGTCCATACCGTGCGCCTGTGCATCAGCCGGCAGGTTGTTGGCTCGCTTCTCTTCGACGCTCACGTGAATGAATACGGGATGCCGACCGGGAAAACGACATTTGCGACACAAGCGGTCCCGCATTGCGCGCAGACCGGCAGCCATGAGAGGACTGAATGAGTTTCTATGACGTGCTCGACGAGAACGTTCTGACCCGTCTCGTCCAGGCGCATCGCGCCAGCGGAGCGCGGTAATTTATTGATTTGACGGAGAGAGCGAGATTCGAACTCGCGGTGGTATCGCTACGACGCCGGTTTTCAAGTGCGAAAAAGTCCAATAATCCACAACTTGCACCAACAGACACCAACTATAAAATCAATCGGTTACACTCTGCTCAACAGTCCGCAGTATTGGGGAGTTTTGGCGGCACTGTCCCAAATTTGTCCCACGGGTGAGGCATTTTTTGCCGACCTGAAACTGAGCCGGGAGGATTTTTATGGGGGCTCCTGCAGTCTGTTGTGCGCTGGTGTCGCTCGCCACGTGTATCGCGGCGCACGCTTTCGATGGCGCTTACGACCCGACGTTTGCATACGGCGGCCGAAACGACGTGGCAGTAACCAGCGGCGGCAAGGATCGTGCGAAGGCGATACATGTGCTCAGCGACGGCAAAATCCTATTGGCCGGCACTTGCACATTGAGTCAATCAGACACGATCTGTGCGACACGACTCAATGCCGATGGGAAAGGCTACGACCCCAGTTTCGGACCTGGCGGCGTCGGCTACCTAAATCTCCGCCAGTTTCCCGGGTTTCCGGTCATCACAACCGAATTGGGTGGCATGGTGGTTTTGGACGATGGTCGCATCGTGCTCGCAGGAGACGATCGAAATTACACGAATTACGTTGTCGTCCTGAAGGCTGATGGCAGCGCGCTAGATGACAGCGTAAATGGTGGCCAGGGTTATTACACGTTTGCCTTTGGCACGGGGGGGAGCTTCACGACAGTCGCAGCGTTGCAGAGCGACGGATCCCTGCTTGTCGCGGGAA
This sequence comes from uncultured Gammaproteobacteria bacterium, assembly GCA_963766595.1. Classification (GTDB taxonomy): domain Bacteria; phylum Pseudomonadota; class Gammaproteobacteria; order Xanthomonadales; family Rhodanobacteraceae; genus Rudaea. Next base: position 1,864,227 of record CAVYAZ010000002.1, on the reverse strand, counting down.
CCGTTACGGGCGTTTTGGGCAACGGTGATTTTGCGATTGCGCGCCTCTCAAAATCATTGAGTGCACTTGACGCCGGCTTTGGCGTCGGGGGTATCAGGACCGTCGCGTTCGACATTGGTGGTCCCACGGGCGCCAACCACGATGCGGCCTTCGCGCTCGCCGTGCAATCGGACGACAGCATCATCCTGGCCGGCTCTGCCGAAGCCTCGGGAAACAATTACGATGCGGCTTTTGCGCGCCTGTCGGCCACCGGACAGATAGACACCAGTTTCGGCCCGAATCACGATGGGCGAGTCCATGTGCATCTTAGCGATGCATCGTGGGCAAATGCGGTGGCGACCGACAATAAAATGCGAGTGATCTGGGGCGGCCTCTATGGTTATGCTGGGGCCAGCCAAGAGTGGGTCGTGGGGCGTTTGCTCTCAGATGGCAGTCCGGATACCAATTTCTCGGGCAGTGGGTCCAACGTTTTCAAAGTGCGACCCGGGGTCGATGGCGGCCAGCAAGTAGAGGGCCTTGCCTTGCAATCTGACGAGAAAATACTTGCCGTGGGCTACACCCCTCGCGACGCTGGCCAGTACTGGTGGGGTGCCGCCCGGTTGCTCGATAACGGAACGCTTGATCCGGGATTTGGAACTTCCGGTCGTGACTATGGCACGTTCACTCCTCCTGCACCGCAAGGCCCAGGAACTTTCGGATTTACTGATCAAGCTAGCGCCGTCACATTCCGAAACGGCCAGATCCTCTTGACTGGCTCCAGCAGCGAAGACGGGACCTCATATCACGCCGGCATAGCCGCGTTGACGCTGGACCTGATTTTCGCGAACGGATTTCAGTAGGAATCTGAGCTTTCTTTCTGCTTCCCTCTCGGACGCATGTGGCTTAGGCAGGGGCGCGGCGCGTATCGATGGCGCGACGTTCGGCGGGTAGAGCAATCCGTCGCCTAGGGGTTCTGACGCCCAGGGCCCATGCGGGTCTTACGCTGGCCTATCTGAATTCCTTATTCGCGCGTCGAGCCGACACAGCGCTGCAGATCGAATGTCGCGTAGATCAGGGCTTTTTCCTGTGGTGTGAGAGTCGTGAGTGCCGTTGTACAGCCGCCTGAGGGGAACGCGCCGGCCGCGGTCGACGTGTCACCCACGTAGTCGTGAATGTCGGTGAACAGGACGCGCCCTTTCTGCGCCGCCGGCATCGCGTCGATTGGGGTCGTGAACGAAAAGTACTGCATGCTCGGGGCGTTGTTCGGGGTCGTATTGAGGTAGATCCACTTGCGAGCGACTGCGGGATCGATTCCGATCGCCGTCTGCCGGCCCCCGCTGATCGACAACGTGCCCAGCGTTGCGCTGGCCCCGGTATGGTCGAGCCACGTGTACTGGATCGCCGCTTGCGGAAAATCGTTGCTGACCTGGGCGATTATCGGGCTGTTGAAGGAAGCGAACCTGTTGTTCCACGTTGCCACCGGCCAGCCGGTATTTGCCTGCAGCCAATAGTTCTGCCAGTGCGAAAGATAGACGCGGCCCCCGGCGTCGGCATAGGTCTCCGGCAGCGAGTTGCGAACATCGGGCGTCCGGTACGGGCCGTGAGGAGGCATTGATTCATCCGCGTCGCAGGATCAAGATGCATGCTCGCCCATGCGGGCGTGATGGTCGCCGGACGACGCACCAATGCAGGGCACGGCGCGAGTCGAAGACGCACTCATGCGCAGACATCTCATCGAGTCACGACTGCTGCTGGCGCTGCTGCTGCCGGGTGCTGCGAATGCTGTGAATCTCGACCAGCACGGGCTCACCGGCTCATGGTTCAATCCTGCGACCGGCGGCCAGGGTATCGAGCTGGAGGTCTATCCGGACTTCGGCGGCGCAGGTCACGGGCTGCTATTTGCCGGCTGGTTCACCTACGAGGCGACCGCGGCTGGTGGCCAGCGCTGGTATGTCCTGAGCGGCGACGTCAGCGGCGACAATGCAATTGCGGACCTCGGAATCTATACTCAGTACGGCGGCAACTTCAACGCGCCGCCGATGCTCGGCGCCGCGATCAGTCTCGGGCATGCGACGTTGCAGTTCGACGACTGCAACCACGGCAGCTTGAATTACGCGTTCACCGACGGCAGCGGCCGGGTCGGAACGATTCCGCTGATGCGATTGACGGCGAACGTGACCTGCGCACCAGGCGGCGACGACGGCAGCGCGCCGTCGAGTTATCTACTTTCCGGCAACTGGTTCAACAGCGACAGCGGCGGCCAGGGATTGATCTTCGACGTCAACCCGGTGCAGAACAACCTGTTCGCGGCCTGGTATACGTTTGCGCCAGACGGCCAGCAGGTCGGCGGTCCAGAAAGCCAGCGCTGGTACGTCCTGCAAGCGCCGTACACGGCGGGCATAACGTCGGTGAGCGACATACCAATCGCGATCGGCACAGGCGGCGTGTTCGACAACCCGGCACCGACGCAGACGCAGATTGTCGGCTCAGCCAGCCTGGCTGTGCAGAGCTGCAGCGCGATGACGCTGAACTACGCATTCGATGCCGGCACGAACCAGGGGCTCAGCGGCAGCGTAAACCTGACTCGCGTCGGTCCGACGCCAGCCGGTTGCAGCGTGGCACGACCCGGGCCGGATCCAGAATTCCGCGTCTCGGCCGCGTCGACATTTACCGAGGGCTGCGACGGCGTGCCGGCGAACGGCACCGTATATGCCGATGCGGAGGTGGAGCCGTCGTTCGTGATTAATCCTCATGACACCACAAACGTCATTGCCGCCTGGCAACAGGATCGCTGGTCCACCGGCGGCGCGCGCGGCATCGTCGCCGCGGTTTCGCACGACGGGGGCAAAACCTGGGTGCAACGGGCGATGCCGTTCTCGCGCTGCGGCGGTGGCACGGCCGCAAACGGCGGCGACTTCGATCGAGCCACTGATCCGTGGCTCACCGCCGCGCCAGACGGAACGCTGCACCAGATCGCGCTCGTCTACAGCACCGTGCAGCCGGTCAGTGCCGTCGTCGCATCGCGCTCGACCGATGGTGGCGCAACGTGGGGCGCCACGCGCACGCTGATCCGCGATACGGTCGGCGTGTTCAACGACAAGTGCGCGATCACCGCCGATGCGGTGTCGCCACATTTCGTCTATGCGGTGTGGGATCGCACGATCGGCTCGAATCGCGGCCCGACGGAATTCGCGCGCAGCGTGGACGACGGCCTGACTTGGGAAGCGGCGCGTGCGATCTACGATCCCGGCATCAACTATCAGACGATCGGCAATCTTATCGTCGTGCTGCCGAACGGTACGCTCGTGAACTTGTTTGTCGAACTGAGCCTCAATAGCGACGGCAGCGTGCAAGGCGGTTCCCTGAAGGTGATCCGCTCCACCGATCACGGCGGGACTTGGTCGGCGCCTGTGCAGGTTTCGCAATTGCTCACGGTCGGCACGGCCGATCCGCGCACCGGCGCTTTTGTTCGCGACGGCTCACTGGTGCCGCAGATCGCTGCGGGACCGGACGGCACGCTGTACGTGGTCTGGCAGGACTCGCGTTTCAGCAACGGCGCGCGCGACGGCATCGCGCTCGCTCGCTCCGGCGATGGTGGCTCGACGTGGTCCGCGCCAGTGCAGGTCAACAGCGTGGCCACGGTGCCGGCATTCACGCCGAACGTGCACGTGCGCGGTGACGGAACCGTTGGCGTAACCTACTTCGATTTTCGCCCCGCGTCACCTTCGCCGACGACGCTTGTGACCGCCTACTGGCTTGCCCGCTCGGCCAACGCGACCGCGTGGACGGAGAATTCGATCGGCGAACCATTCGACATGTTCCTGGCGCCGACATCGGGAGGGCCCGACGTTTTCTTCGTCGGCGACTACCACGGCTTGTCCAGCGTCGGCGACATGTTCGTTCCGCTGTTTGCCCGGACCACCGACGACATCGCCGACCGCACTGATGTCTTCATCGCACCACAGGTGTCGGCGACAAGTGTTGTCGCCGCGAAGACCTATCGTGCCGCGGTTGCCGCAGCAGGTTTCGCCGCCAGATCGAAGCTTCGCGCCCGGGTGAACGCCAACCTGACCTGGGCGCTGCGCGAAGGGCCGCCCGGAAAGCGCGATTGACGGATACCGGAGACCGTATCTGAGGTATCGCCGCGATTGTTTGCCGCGCGGTGTTCTCCTCATTCGTGCGCCGGGTCCCACGCGTTACGTTCGCGCCGACGCTGTAACCCTAGGCCACACGCGCCCGGAAACGGGACTGCGAGTTTGACGCTCCGGAACGGCAGGCGCACGATTCGGTAAGCAGCGATCTATCCTGCAGCTTGCGCCACTAGGCAGGGAACCCGCGCGAACGCACGATTGCAAGCGGTAAGGTATTGATTTGGCGGAGAGGGCGAGATTCGAACTCGCGGTTGGATCGCTCCAACGCCGGTTTTCAAGACCGGTGCCTTAAACCGCTCGGCCACCTCTCCGATTTCATCGGCATCAAGGGCGTGCTGCGCACGCCACCACGCCGGTTTTACTCCGGGCATCCTGCCAATCCGCCCTTCGGGCAATCGGCTGAGCCGATGTTCGCTCCGGCATCCTGCCTCCGCAGTCAAGACCGGTGCCTTAAACCGCTCGGCCACCTCTCCAATTTTCTCGCACGACCGGGCGCGCAGGATACTCGAAAAGCCTGGAAAATTTGGCGTTCTCTTGCGCTAACCCTACATCAGGCGCAACCGCCGCTCATAGCTTCAGCGTCCACGTATTTCCGAATTCGTCCTGGAATGTGTCGTCGGGATTCAAGGTGAATCGCTGATCATTCCTTGTATCGCGAACCATGCGTGAACCGGATAGCGACACGAGCTGGGTGCGGTGAGGCGTCAGCATCTTGGTATTGCCGGTGCTGGAGATGATCTCCATCGTGCGCTCGATTCCTCTCGAATCGCGAAAGACTGCAGTCTGGACATCCATAGGCTTGCCCTCGCATGGGACAACTTCAGGACAGTGGCGCCGATACCCCCCGTACTGCGGACTGTTATGCAGAGTGTACCTGATCGATTTCCGCGGGGTGAACGATCGAGACAAATTTGTTGATTGCACCGCCCTGTACTTGTAAGGGCCGCTCTACTACAGCCCATCGCGCACCACAATCGAGGCCCGTCCGTCAGATCCCGACGATAGTGCTCTTCACGGCTTCGGGCATCCTCTCCGCGAGCCAGTCGATCAGGACGCGCACTGCCGGCAACACGCCGCGCCGCGACGGGTACACGCAGTGCACGATCCCATCGGGCGGGCTCCATTGCGGCAGGATGACTTCGAGTTCACCGTCGCGGATTGGCTGGCAGCATACGCTCTCGGGGAGCAGCGCAATGCCGAGACCCTGTTTTGTGGCAGCGACGATCATCGGAAAATCCCCGCACATCAGGCGCGGCTGATGTTCGAGCTTGTAGGTGCGGCCATCGGGTCCGGTGAGGTCCCACGATTGCCCCTCGATCTCGGCGATGCTGATCGTATCGAGCTTTGCGAGGTCCTCGGGCTGCTCGGGACGCCCATGCCTTTCCAGATAGCCGGGGCTTGCGACCAGCAGCGAATGCGAGTGGCCGAACGAGCGGATGACGAGATCGCCGTCGGTGTCGAGCTTGAAGCGCACGCGCAAGGCGATGTCCACGCCTTCGTTGATCACGTCGATCTTGCGATTTGTGGACAATATCAATAGTTTTATTTGTGGATATTTTTCCATGAAGGCCGGAAGGATCGACGCCATCAGGTTCTGCGTGATCGACACCGGACAGCTCATCCGCACGAGGCCGCGCGGCACGCTTGTCAGCTGCGCCACCGCCTCCTCCGCCGCCTGCGCTTCGGCCATGACGGCCTGACAGTGCTGGTAAAAGCGCTGGCCGGCGTCCGTAACCGCGAAGCGGCGCGTCGAACGTTGCAGCAAGCGCACGCCCAGCCTTTCCTCGAGCTGGGCGATGCGTCGGCTCAGGCGCGATTTCGGGATGTCCAGGGCCCGTCCGGCGGCCGCAAAGCCGTTTTTCTCGACAACGATCGAGAAATAGAACAGATCGTTCAGGTCCTGCATCGAATGACTCCCATTGTCTCGCCCATGGAACAAACGGTCCGGATTTACCCGACTTATCAACCCATCGTTCCAAGCATAGTGTAGCGGTCCTGGAAACGGCCGACATCCGACCGTATTGAGGACAAGCCATGAAACTTCTGCATATCGATTCGAGCATTCTGGGAACGCAGTCCGCGACGCGCGAACTTGGCGCGGCAATCGTCGGCAAATGGCAGCGCCAGAACCCGCGCAGCCAGGTCCGCTACCTCGATCTGGCGCGTGAACCGCTGAACCATCTGACAGGTGAAGTGCTGGGCGCCCGCTCCGCACCCGCCGAACAGCGCAGTTCCGAACTGCAGCGCGACGTCGAAGCCGGCGATCGCGCGATGGACGACTTTCTCGCCGCGGATGTGATCGTTGTCGGCGCGCCGATGTACAACTTCTCGATTCCGAGCCAGTTGAAGGCCTGGATCGACCGCATCGCCGTGGCCGGCAAAACCTTTCGCTACACCGAGAAAGGCCCGGAAGGACTGGCCAAGGGCAAGAAGGTCATCATCGTTTCCGCGCGTGGCGGCATCTACAGCGACGGAGCGCCGGCGGCTGCGCTCGACTTCCAGGAAAACTATTTGCGCGGAGTATTCGGATTCCTGGGCATCACGGACATCGAGTTCTTGCGCGCCGAGGGACTGAACTATGGTCCAGCCCAGCGCGAACAGGCGATGACTGCGGCGCTGAATTCGATCGCCGCCGAGTTGCCACTTGCGGCGTAAGCCTGCATGAGGGCGCCCACTGCCCGGCGCCCTGTACCAACCAACATCGAGAGTCGTCATTCCCGCGGAAGCGGGAATCCATCTTGAGGTGTATTCCTCTGACCAAAATGGATTCCCGCTTCCACGGGAATGACGGCTGCTTTTTGGAGGTTTCAGGCTATGCGCTCTGCCCCACCCATGTACGGCTGCAGCACTTTCGGCACCGCGATCGAACCATCTTCCTGCTGGTAGTTCTCCATGACGGCCACGAGCGCGCGGCCGACGGCGACGCCGGAACCGTTCAACGTGTGCACGAGTTCCGGTTTGCCGGTGTCCGGATTGCGCCAGCGCGCCTGCATGCGCCGCGCCTGGAAATCGGTGCAGTTCGAGCACGATGAAATCTCGCGGTACGTGTTCTGCGACGGCAGCCAGACTTCCAGGTCGTAGGTCTTGGCGGCGGTGAAGCCCATATCGCCCGTGCACAGCAGGAGGCGACGGTACGGCAGTTCGAGCTTCTCGAGCACGACTTCGGCGCAGCGCGTCATGCGCTCGTGCTCGCCGAAACTCTCCACGGGAGTGGAAATAGTCACCAGTTCCACTTTCTCGAACTGGTGCTGGCGGATCATGCCGCGCGTGTCCTTGCCATGCGATCCGGCTTCTGCGCGGAAGCAGGGCGTGTGCGCGGTCATGCGCAGCGGCAGCTTGTCCGCATCGAGGATTTCGTTGGCGACCAGGTTCGTCAACGAGACTTCAGCCGTGGGTATCAGGTAGCGCCTTATCTCGCCTGTGGTTGCGAACAGATCTTCTTCGAACTTCGGCAACTGCCCGGTCCCGCGCATCGCCTCGGCATTGACCATGAACGGAACGTTGCATTCGAGGTGCCCGTGTTCGCGCGTGTGCAGATCGAGCATGAACTGCGCGAGGGCCCGGTGCAGCTGGGCCAGCCCGCCGCGAAGCACGGTGAAGCGCGCGCCGGAAAGCCGCGCCGCGGCCTCGCCGTCGAGCCAGCCGTTGTGCGCTCCGAGTTCGACGTGGTCCTTCACGGCAAAATCGAACCGGCGCGGCTCGCCCCACTTGTGCATTTCCTTGTTCTGCGTTTCGTCCTTGCCCTCCGGCACCGATATATCGGGCAGGTTCGGCATATCCAAGGCGACATTGGCGAGGTCGGTCTGGATTTCGATCAGCCTTGCCTCGTTGGTCTTGAGCTTGTCGGCGATGCCGGCGACTTCGGCCATCAGCGCGGAGGTGTCTTCACCCTTGCCTTTCGCCATGCCGATCGCCTTCGAACGCGTGTTGCGCAGGTTCTGCAATTCCTGCGTCTGCGTCTGGACCGACTTGCGTTGCGCTTCGAGTGCCTCGATCGCGGCCTTGTCGAGATCGTAACCGCGCGTCAGCAGCTTCTCGGCGACGCTGTCCAATTGTCCGCGCAACAATGCCGGATCGAGCATGAGATACCTCAACGTCAAAAGGAGAGAGCTTGAGTTGACACGCCCGCACGGCACCATGGCACGTGACACGGGCAAATCCCGGCGCGTCGAACGAAAGCAGGCGCTAATTATCGGGCTGGGCGGTATCCGGCGCAAACGCAGCCGGCATGACCCAGACGCGCAGCAGGATCGCGGCGGCGAGCGCGCAAGCGGAACCAAACGCAAACGCGCTCAGCGGAGACAGTGTCGCCCACAGCCAGCCGAAGATCACCGACGCCGGCAGGAGCAGCACGCCGACGATCAGGTTGTACCAGCCGAACGCTGTCCCGGAGCTTTCCTTCGGAACAAGGTCGGCGACCAGCGCCTTCTCGACGCCCTCGGTCGCGGCCAGGAACAACCCGTACGCGGCAAACATCGGCCACAGCAGCCACGCCTTGGCCGGCAGCAGACCGAAGATCAAATACAACACCGCATAGACGCTCCATCCGCCGACGATCAGCCTTCGCCTTCCGATCCGGTCAGAAAGTGCCGACAGCGGTGTCGAGAAGACAGCGGCGACGAACGAAACCAGCGCCCACAGCATCGGCACTTCGGTTTCGGTCAATCCGAGTTCCCTGGCCCGCAGCAGCAGGAACATGTTCGATGAGTTTCCGAGCATGAACAACGCGAGCACGAGGAGGTAGCGCCGAAAAGCCGGAGGGAACTCGCTCAGGCTCCAGCTGAAGGGCGTCGGCTTGATCGCAACGGGCCGCTCCGGCTCGCGCACGGACAACGACAGAACGATGACGGCGATTGCCGGCACCACGGCGCTTAGCAGCACGTAATGCAGCGGCATGCCCAACGCCAGCAGTCCCGCGGCCAGCAGAGGTCCGACCACTGCCCCCAGGTTGTCCATAGCGCGATGGAAGCCGAACGCGAGGCCACGCCGGCTCGGATCGACGCTGAGGTTGAGCAGCGCGTCGCGCGGTGCGGTGCGCACGCCTTTCCCGATACGATCGGCGATGCGGCACATGAGCACGCCGGTCCAGCTCGTCGCGAACGCGATAAGCGGCCTCGCCAGCCCCGCGATGCCGTAGCCGGCAACAATCCAGTACTTGACCTTGTGCGTGCGATCGGCGAGCACGCCGGCAACGAGCTTGAGAATGCTGCCGATGCTCTCGGCGATACCTTCGATCAGACCGAGTGCCTTCGGCCCCGCCATCAGCACGCTCGACAGGTACAGCGGCACCAGCGGATAGATCATGTCGCTGGCGCTGTCGTTGACCAGGCTGATCAGGCCCAGCAGCCAAACCGTACGCGGCAGGGAACGCAGAGCAGCGATCATCCGCCGCCCTCGCCTGTCGGCTTGAGCGCGGCCGCTCGTGCAGCGCGTATCACCAGCACCTTCTCGCGGATCTTTGCTTCGAGTCCACGCTCGACCGGCCGATAGAACTCGCGCCCGACCAGTTCGTCGGGCAAGCACTGCTGATCGAAAGCGATGCCGCCTTCGACGTCGGGGTCATACTGGTAACCTTTGCCGTAACCGAGGCCCTTCATCAGCTTGGTCGGCGCGTTGCGCAGGTGCAGCGGCACGTCGAGCGTTCCGGTTTCACCGATCACGGCGCGCACTTCTCCGAACGCGGCGTAGGCGGCATTGCTCTTGGCGGCGATCGCCAGGTAGATCGCGACCTCCGCGAGCGCGAGCTCGCCTTCCGGACTGCCAAGGCGGTCGAACGTATCCCAAGCCTCGAGCGCGAACTGCAGCGCGCGCGGATCGGCCAGGCCGACATCTTCTATCGCCATGCGCGTGAGCCGGCGCGCGAGATACTTCGGATCGCAACCGCCGTCGAGCATGCGCGTGCACCAGTACAGTGCGGCGTCGGCGTCGGAACTGCGCACGGACTTGTGCAACGCCGAGATCTGGTCGTAGAACTGCTCGCCGCCCTTGTCGAAACGCCGCGTGCGGTCGGCCAGAACCTGGCTGAGCGTGGCGTCGTCGATGTGGCCATCGCGGGCGACATCAGCCGCAATTTCCAGCAGCGTCAGCGCGCGGCGCACGTCGCCATCAGCCGCCCGCGCGATCAGTTCCAGCGCGCCGTCGTCGACCGCCAGCTTCAGTGCTCCGAGGCCGCGTTCGGTGTCGACCAGCGCCCGCTGCAAGGCCTCGACGATGGCGTCGGCCGACACCGCATCCATGACGTGCACACGGCAGCGCGACAGCAGCGCCGAGTTCAGTTCGAACGACGGATTTTCGGTTGTCGCACCGACGAACAGGATCACGCCCTTTTCGATATGCGGCAGGAACGCGTCCTGCTGCGCCTTGTTGAAGCGATGGACTTCGTCGACGAACAACACGCTTCGTATGCCCTGGGCGAAATTGACCTCGGCCTCGGCGAGTCCTTCGCGCACGTCAGCGAGGCCTGACAGCACCGCCGAAATCGCGCGGAAGCGGGCGTTCGCATATTTGGCCAGCAGGAGCGCGAGCGTCGTCTTGCCGCAACCGGGCGGTCCCCACAGGATCATCGAATAAACGTGACCAGCCTCGATCGCGCGCCGCAAAGGCGTGCCAAGGCCAAGCAGACGCTGCTGTCCGACGATCTCATCCAGAGTCGCCGGACGCATGCGCTCGGCCAGCGGCTTCAGGTGCGAAGGCTCGGAAAACAGTTCGGAGGTTGCCGTGGGCTTGCGTCGTGCCATCGGACGATCATAGCCGGGCAGGTTCCTTGCGCCTACCCAAAAGATCAGGCGGGACTATGTCTGCTCGATGCGATCACTGGCGGTCACAGCCGTCAGAATGCCCTGCAACAGCGCGGTTGGCGTCGGGGGGCAACCAGGCACGACGACGTCGACAGGAATGACGTTCGCCACGGCACCCGCGCTCGCGTAGCTCTCGCCGAATATCCCGCCGCACGCGCCGCAATCACCGACGGCGACAACGCGTTTCGGATCCGGCGTCGCCGCGTACGTCCGTTTCAGCGCCTCGACCATGTGGCGCGACACCGGGCCGGTCACCAGCAGCAGATCCGCATGGCGAGGGCTGGCAACAAATTTGATCCCCACTCCCTGCAGGTTGTAGTAGGGATTTTCCAGCGCGTGGATCTCGAGTTCGCAGCCATTGCAGGAACCGGCATCGACATGGCGGATATTCACGGCGCGCTCGAAGACGCCTGCGATTTCGGCCTGCAGCGCCTGGCCCACGCGCAGATCATTGTTTGGCGCGGGCAGAGGTTCGCTGAGCAGGCCGACGTGTGCGATCTGTTTCAGTACACGCAGCATGTGCGCCTCGCTCTACAGGTCATGGCCGCTGTAGGCCAGGTTGAACGACTTGTTGATCAACGGAAAATCCGGAACGATGTTGCCGATTACCGCATGTTCGATGGCGGGCCAGTTGTGCCACGATGGATCGTGCGGATGGCAACGCGCGATCCGGCTGCCGGTCGCGGCAGTCAGCGCGACGAACAGGGGGCCACGCCACCCTTCGATATGAGCCAAAGCCGCTGGCGCCGTCGCTTGCCTCGTTGACCGGGGCTGAAATCGGCCCCTCCGGCAAGTCGGCAAGCAGTCGCTTGCACAACCGTACCGATTCGAGCGCTTCGTCGAAGCGTACACCAACGCGCGCGGCGACGTCGCCCTGCACCTGGACGACGCGATTGACCCCGAGTTCGTCGTAGGGCGCCTGAGGCAGGTCGCAACGCAAATCCCAGTGTTGCCCGCTGCCGCGCCCGGCCAGACCAATAATGCCGAGGCGATTGGCCAGTTCCGGACTCAGTTCCCCAGCGCCGACGAAGCGATCCTGCACACCGGCGTGGTTGTCGTAGATTCCGTGCAGCAGCGCAACTTGGCCGGCAAGAGTATCCATTTCCACAATGAGATCCGGCACGTCCGCCGGGGCGAGGTCGACGGCAACGCCTCCTGGCACGATCGCATCGAACAGATAGCGGGCTCCGAACGCGCGTGCGTTCATGCGCAGCAAGTCTTCCTTCAGGCGCGAGAATTGCGAGAGGCCGAATGCGAATCCGGCATCGTTGCCGAGCGCGCCGAGGTCACCGAGATGGTTGGCCAATCGCTCGCGCTCCAGGAACAACGCCCGCAACCACGATGCGCGCCGCGGCGGCCGGCAGTTACTGACCTCCTCGACGGCGATGCAATACGCCCACGAGAAGCCCACGGCCGAGTCACCGGAGATGCGCGCCGCGAGCTTGACGCCCTGCTCCAGCGACAGGCTTTCGAAGCGTTTTTCGATGCCCTTGTGCACATAGCCGAGCCGCTCTTCCAGGCGCAGCACTTTTTCGCCGACGACCGAGAAGCGGAAATGCCCCGGCTCGATGATCCCGGCGTGTACCGGTCCGACCGGAATTTCGTGAACGCCATCGCCGGCAACGCGAACGAACGGATAGTCGTCGCTCGACTCGCCTGGTGCAGGCATCTGTGCATGGCGCAGTGGAAAAGCGTCTGCCGGCCACGCCGCATGGCGCAGCCAGCGCCGTTCGCCACCGCCGATCGCGCGCACGCCGACCAGATCGAATGCAGCGCGTTGCAATCGATCGGCGGCAAGGAAAATCCGGCTGAGGTCCGGATATTCGGGTTGCGCCGAGCCGAGCAATACTTCCACGACCTGCATGCCGTCTGCATCCTGCAGGGCAACGCTCAGCACGTATTCCAGTTCCGCCTCGGCCTGCCGTTCAGTGGCCCACAGCGACACCAGCCGCCCGCCGTTTGTCGCAAGCCGGTTGCACAACGCAAACAGTTCTTCGCGCCGGATGGTGCTGCGCCGGACTGCGTGCATCGATTTCGTCGTCAATTCCGCTTCGGCACTCATCGCGCGCCTCTATCCGATCAACGCCGCCGCGAGGCGGTACCAAAGCGCCAGCGACGGCGGAATGTAGATTCCGAGCGTCAGCACGATCGCCAAATGCGCGAACACCGGAACCAGCGCCGGCGAATGCGGCAGTCTCTTCAAGTCGGTTTCGCCGAACACCATCGACTGTACGCGCATGAAGATTGCGGCGAACGCGATGCCCAACGCCAGTAGCAGGATCGGCGTCGCCCAGGCGTGCTCCTTCATCGCCGTCGTCAGGATCAGGAACTCGCTCGCGAACACGCCAAACGGCGGCATGCCGAGAATCGCCAAGGTCGCTGTCATCAGGCCCCAGCCGATGGTCGGGCTTATGACCATCAGGCCGCGGATGTCGTCGATGACCTGCGTGCCGGCCTTCTGTGCGGCGTGTCCGACGGCGAAAAAGATCGCCGACTTTGTCAGCGAGTGCACGGTCATGTGCAGCAGCGCGGCGAAGTTCGCCACGGGGCCGCCCATGCCGAATGCGAACGTGATGATGCCCATGTGTTCGATCGACGAATAGCCGAACAGTCGCTTGATATCACGCTGGCGCCAGAGAAAAAACGCCGCAAGCACGACGGACAGCAGACCGAAACCCATCATCAGCCGGCCGGCAATTCCTGAGTGCATCGCGCCTTCGACCAGGATCTTGCAACGCACGACCGCGTACAAGGCGACATTCAGCAGCAGTCCCGAGAGCACCGCGGAAACCGGCGTCGGACCTTCCGCATGCGCATCCGGCAGCCAGTTGTGCAAGGGCGCGAGCCCGACCTTGGTGCCATAGCCGACGAGCAGGAACACGAACGCCAGCGACAGCACGGTCGGTTCCAACTGGCCCTTGACTGCATCGAGATGCGTCCAGAGCAGCGCGGTCGTACCTTCGGCGCCAAGAACCTTCTCTGCAGCGAAGTACAACAGGATAGTGCCAAACAAGGCCTGCGCGAGGCCGACGCCGCACAGGATGAAATACTTCCACGCCGCCTCGAGGCTGGCCGGCGTGCGGTACAGTGAAACCAGAAGCACGGTCGACAAGGTCGCTGCTTCCATCGCAACCCACAGCAGGCCGAGGTTGTTCGTCAGCAACGCCAGCAGCATCGTGAACATGAATAGCTGGAACATGCTGTGGTAGAGGCGCAGGCGGACCGCATTCAGGCGGCCGTGCTTCTCCTCGATGCGCATGTAGGGTCGTGAAAACATCGAAGTCGTCCAGCCGACGAATGCGGTCAGGGCGACGAGGAAGACGTTGAACGGGTCGACGAAGAACTGCTCGTGCCCCACGAGTAGCGAACCTTCGTTCATCACGCGCATGGTCAGCGCGGCGGCGGTGAGCAAAGTCGCGAAACTTATGCCCACGTTGGCTTCTGCGGCCCACGACTTCGCCCCGAACAGGCCAAGGAACACGCAGCCCAGCAACGGAATTGCGAGAATGACAAGGACTTCCATCGTAGTCTTCCCTGAGCTGTTCGAGGTGTTGCAGGTCGAGACTGTCGAACTGCTCGCGGATCTGGAAGAAGAACACGCCAAGGATCACCATGCCGATCAGCACGTCGAGCGCGACGCCGAGTTCGACGACCATCGGCATGCCGTAGGTTGCGCTGGTCGCGGCGAAGAACAGGCCGTTTTCCATGGCCAGGAAACCGACGATCTGCGAGATCGCCTTGCGCCGTGTGATCATCATCAGGAACGACAGCATGACGACCGCCAGCGCGATGCCGAGCGTACTGCGGGCGATCGTCGTCGACATCTGCGAAATCGGCTGGGCCAGGCCGAACGCGAACACGACGAGCACGATGCCGACGAGCATCGTCGTCGGAATGTTGATCAGCGGCTCGGTATCCCAGCGCACGTTCAGGCGCCGGATCAGGCGGTGCAGAATCCATGGCAGCAGCAGCATCTTCAGTGCGACGGACAGTGCCGCCGAGTAGTACAGATGATGCTGACCGGAAGTGTACGCGACGATTGCCGTAGAAGCGCTGAGCGCGGCGCCCTGCACGGCAAACAGGTTTACGAGAGAAACGATGCGCCGCTGCGACAGCATCGCGAACGATGTCAGCAGCAGCACGGCGGCGCCGAGATTGATCAGTTGCGATGACAGAGGGAGCGCCGTCACTCTCAACGCTCCAACAGCAGGTGGACCAGCAGACCGAGCACGGCGAGGAGAAACGCCGTGGCCAGGAATTCAGGCGCGCGAAAGATTCGCAGCTTGGCACTCAACGTCTCGACGATCGCCAACGCGGCGCCGGCGATCGCGAGCTTGGCGGCGGCAATCGGCAAGGCCAGTGCCAGTTCCATCGGTCCGGCCGCGCGTCCTGCCAGGCCCCACGGAACGAACAGCGCCACGCCGATCGCGGCGTAGTTGAACAGCTTCAGCGCCGACGACCATTCGATCAGGGCCAAGTGCCGTCCCGAATACTCGAGCACCATCGCCTCGTGGATCATCGTCAGTTCGAGATGGGTCGACGGATTGTCGATCGGAATGCGCGCGTTCTCGGCCAGCAACACCATCACGAACGCGATGGCCGCAAACGCCAGGCTCGGAAATATCGTCAGATGGATCTGACCGAGCACCTCGACGATCGTCGGCAACAGCGTGCTCTGCGAGATCAGCGATGCGGTCAGGAACACCATCAGCAGCGCCGGTTCGGACAGGAAGCCGACCAGCATCTCGCGGCGCGCCCCAAGCGTGCCGAACGCGGTGCCGATATCCATCGCCGCGAGTGCCATGAACACGCGCGCGAGCGCGAATACGCCGACCAGCGCGATCGTGTCAGCAGCGACGCCGAGCGGCGCGCGCACGCTGAAGACCGGGATGATTGCCGCAGCCATCGCCATCGCGCCGAACTGGATATACGGCGATGCGCGAAACAATGACGACGCGCCATGCGCGATCACGGCGTCCTTGTGCAACAACTTGCGCAGCGTGCGGTAGGGCTGCAGCACGCCGGCCCCGCGCCGGTTCTGCAGCCAGGCGCGGCACTGGTCGATCCAGCCGATGAACAGCGGCGCCAGCAGGATCGCCAGCAGCGCCTCGATCAGACTGATGAAAGCGCCCGAGGTCACAGCGCGAACGCCAGCAACGTCAACAGTGTTGCGAAACTGTAGAAGAGATATAGCGCGATGCTGCCCTGCTGCAGATAACCGGCCATGCGTGCGGACTCCTGCACGGCGCGAGCGATCGGTGAATACAACCAGTCCCACCAGCGGTCGCCTAGCCGCAGCGCATAGCGGGGCTCCTTGTCGAATGGCGTCGGCAGCTCGCGCTCGATGCGGAAGAACGGACCGAACACATGCCGGATCGGCTGGCCGAAGCCCTCGGCCGTGTCCTGCATGCGCGGCGTCTGTCCCGGGAATCCGCAATCCCACGGGTCGCTGCGGCGCACGCGCCCGTGATACAGGCGCCGTACGACGACGAAGGTCAGTCACGACGGCGAAGACCAGCCCCGCTGCAAACAGCAATGGGCCGTACGAAGCGCGCTGCGCCGCGACCGGCGTCAACAGCCACCAGTGCTCCGCCTGCGAGCCGATTCCGGTTCCGATCAGGCTGACGTTGATCTTGTCGAGGGCATCGAGCACCGCAACCGGCGCGAGCCCCAGCACAACGCAGCCGAGCGCAAGCCAGGCCAGCCCGATGCGCTCGAGCCAGCCCGCATCTTGCGCCTGGACGAGCGCCGTTTCGCGTGGCCGACCGAGAAAGATCACGCCATAGAACTTCACCATGACGTAGGCCGATAGCGCCACCGTCAGCGCGAATGCCGCAGCGCCGAGCGGCGCCAGCATGTTGACGATCGCGTGCGGCAGCAGCGGCGTGAACAGGTAGGCCTGCAGCAGCAGCCACTCGGAGACGAAACCGTTGAGCGGCGGCAGGCCCGCCATCGCCAGCGTGCCGACCAGGGCAAGCCAGGCGACCCAGGGCATCCGGTGGATCAGGCCGCCGAGCTTGCCGAGGTTGCGCTGTCCGGTCGCGTGCAGCACCGATCCGGTCGCCAGGAACAGCAGGCTCTTGAACTGCGCATGGTTTATACAATGATACAATGCGGCAGACAGACTCAGCGCCGCCAGCGCATCCATGCCCAGGCCGCGGAACAGCATCGCCAGGCCAAGGCCGGTAACGATGATGCCGAT
Source organism: uncultured Gammaproteobacteria bacterium (assembly GCA_963766595.1). Taxonomy (GTDB): domain Bacteria; phylum Pseudomonadota; class Gammaproteobacteria; order Xanthomonadales; family Rhodanobacteraceae; genus Rudaea. Next base: position 1,847,098 of record CAVYAZ010000002.1, on the reverse strand, counting down.
GTTCTCGATCGACGAGTACGCCAGCAGGCGCTTCATGTCGGTCTGCACGGCGGCGAAAATCACGCCGAAGACGGCGGTGAACGCGCCGAGCGCCAGCGCCACCGCGCCCCACCACCACAGCGGCGCGTGCAGCAGGTCGAAACTGACGCGCACGATTCCGTAGATCGCGGTCTTCAACATCACCCCGCTCATCATCGCCGACACCGGCGATGGCGCCGCCGGATGCGCCTCCGGCAGCCAGACATGCAGCGGCACCAGTCCGGCCTTCGCGCCGAACCCGAACAAAGCCAAGCCGAAAGCGACGCTGGCCCACCCCGGCGACAGCGTGCGGCGCGCATCGCGTCGAACGTGAAGTGCCAAGATCCGCCCTGAAGCACGCCGAAACAAAGCAGTATCCCGATCGCGCCGATATGTGCGAGCAGCAGATACAGAAAGCCGGCCTGGCGGATTTCCGCGACGCGATGCTGCGTGGTCACGAGAAAATACGAAGCCAGCGCCATCGTCTCCCACGCGACCATGAACGTGTAGGCATCGTTCGCGAGCACGACCATCGCCATGCTCGCGAGGAACACGTGATACTGCAGGCACATCAGGCCCGGCGCCGCGCCTTCGCCCGCGCGGAAGTACCCCGCGGAGTAAATCGAGATGCCGACGGTGCTGGCGCCGATCAGGGCGAGGAAGAACGCGGCCAGCGGATCGAGGCGCACGTGCAGCGGCAGATCGGGAAGCCCCAGCGGCAACACCCAGTCCTGCACCGGCTGGCCGAGGCTCCATAGCGCCGCGCCGAGCAGCACGGATGCGCCGACCGCGCCGACGCCAAACAGCGCGCGTCCGGCGAAAGCGACGTCGCGAGGCCGCAGCAAGCCCGCGGCGCCGACCGCGGTCCAGCCGACTACGACACCCAGAACGAGCGTGAGCGGGCTCAATGCCATCACGGCCTTGCCGCCGGCCGGCGGTGCGCCGGAGCGCTCGCACGACGCGAACGGAGATTACCGGCGCTGGGCAGACGGCTTGACATACGTGCGCTCTATTGTCATGGTATGCACATCATATGTAAATAGCATTGCCATCTCATGGCGCACGAAAAACGCACGGCCCGGCTGGTGATCCTCGTCGATCCGGACAAGAAGGCCTTGTTCGAGCAATTGTGCGCGGCCGAAGACTCCACGTCGTCGCAGGTGATCCGGCGATTGATTCGTGGTTACATCGAACAAAGGCTGGGAAGGCCGTGGCGGCCGGGAGAAAAGACCTTGCCCAAAGACTGGGCCCTCTCGCACCCGAAAGAGCGCTGAATCCGCGGGCGATTGCGCGGCTGGACGTCGCGCCTTACTGCCGAGTCAATCCTTGACCGGATGCGCTTCGGCCGTTGGCGTAGGGTCGCCGACGATGTCGACGCCCTTCGGGGGCGTGAACTTGAACGCATCGCCCGGAAGCTGCGGATTGCGCTTCCAGTCCGAAAAACGGATCTCCGTGCGATCGCCGAGCGTGTCCTCGAAGCGCATACGCGCCAGTCCATCGGCATCGAATCCGAGGTCGGCATAGGCAAACTGCGGGTCCTTGTCCTTCGATTTCAGCCGAAGCCAGGTCAGCCCGTCGTGCTCGCCCTGCTCGCTCGTCGCGAAATCGCGATCGAGTTGTGACAGGTCGGTCAGCACGGTCAATGGACTGTGCGCCTCTTCGGTGCCCTGAGCGCGCACGCTGACCTGCTCGAGGTCCGCATCGTAGATCCACACCTTCTCGCCATCGGCAACGATCAACTGCTTGTACGGAGAGACCGTGTCCCAGCGAAACTGCCGCGGCGCCTTCAGCGCGAGATCGCCCCGGCTGGTCTTGCCGGCGCCTCCTTTCGGATCGAACGCCTGCTGCTCGAAATGGGCCGAAACAGAGCGCAGGTCCCTGGCAAACGTGTCCAGGCGCGTGCGGGCGGTTTCGGCCGCCGACGCTGACGCGCAAAGCGCGCCGAGCAACAGAGAGTATCGAGTAGCGCATGGAACCGACTTGCCTCGTGTGAAGTCGTAGATTATCCGCAACGGAATCTGAACGTCAGGGCCCTAAGATGTCGCCATTCCCGCGAAAGCGGGAATCCATTTTGATCTTGCGCTTTCGCCATGCTTGAAGAAGAGCAACATGGATGACCAGCTCCGCTGTTGAAAGCCCGCTTCGCGAATGACGGCAGCTTAGAGGTTACCGGGTTGCTTCGCGCATATTCGGCAATTACTTCGTCGAGACCTGGATTCGACTTCACCTTTCCGTTGATGAAAACGATCGGTACCTCGCTGTTCATGATGGCGTTGTTTCGGCGTACGAACACATCCACATCGGCATTCTGCGGCACGGAGAAACTTACGCTCGACGAGCGCCGATAGCGAATGCTGCGCTCAGCCATTTCGCGCGCGAGGCGATCGGCGCGCACGGCGCCGTCCTTCGGGCAGTTTTGCGCGGCCACGATCAGCACCTCGTCGTTGATCGCTCCCTGCGGCATCTCGAATTCGATGAAACCGCGCTCGTTGGTCAGATCCGCGATCGCGCGAGCTTCGACGTGAGCCTTGTGCTGATTCCAACCCAGCCAGGCAACTGCAACCGCGGCCCCAATCAAGACGAACTTCGCTGTGCCCACCGTTCCATCCCCCGTCACGGTCTCGCGTACCTGTAGCTCAAAGTTCCGGAGGCGGCGGCGCGAGCACTTCGCGATTGCCATTGTGCTGCTGGGCGCTGACGATGCCCTGCTGCTCCATCAGTTCGATCAGGCGCGCGGCGCGGTTGTAGCCGATCTTCAGCCGGCGCTGGACACCGGAAATCGAGGCGCGACGCGATTCGGTCACGATGCGCACGGCCTGGTCGTACAACTCGTCGTAGTCGCCGTCGGCTTCCTCGCCATCCTCCGGCAGCCCCGATTCGCCGATCACGCGCCCATCACCGAGCGACTGCACATCGCCGAACACACCTTCGATGTAGTCGGGCTTGCCCTGGTTGCGCAGATGCGCCACGACCTTGTGCACTTCGTCGTCGCCGACGAATGCGCCGTGCACACGCTCGGGCGTCGCCGTGCCGGGCGGCAGATACAGCATGTCGCCGTGACCGAGCAGCGTTTCCGCGCCGGACTGGTCGAGAATCGTTCGTGAGTCGATCTTGCTCGACACCTGGAACGCGATGCGGGTCGGAATGTTCGCCTTGATCAGGCCGGTGATCACGTCGACCGAAGGCCTCTGCGTGGCAAGGATCAGGTGCACGCCAGCGGCGCGCGCCTTCTGCGCGAGCCGCGCGATCAACTCCTCGACCTTCTTGCCGACGATCATCATCATGTCGGCGAATTCGTCGATGATCACGACGACGTACGGCAGCGGCTCGAGCGTCGGTATCGGCATCGGCTCGGTCGAGCCTTCGGGCTGCTTGAACAGCGGATCGGACAGCGGACGGCCCTTGGCCTCCTCGTCCTTGACCTTCTTGTTGAAACCGGCGAGGTTGCGCACGCCGACCGCGGCCATCAGCTTGTAGCGGCGCTCCATCTCGGCAACGCACCAGCGCAGCGCGTTCGCGGCTTCCTTCATGTCGGTCACGACCGGCGCGAGCAGGTGCGGGATGCCTTCGTAGACCGAAAGTTCCAGCATCTTCGGGTCGATCATGATCATGCGCACGTCGCGCGCGGTCGCCTTGTACAGAAGGCTCAACACCATCGCGTTCAGCGCGACCGATTTGCCTGAACCGGTCGTTCCTGCGACCAGGAGGTGCGGCATCTTCTGGAGATCGACGACGACCGGGCGGCCGCCAATATCCTTGCCGAGCGCGAGCGCGAGCGGCGACTTCACTGCGTCGTAGCGTTCCGAGCGCAGGATTTCGGACAGATAAACGATCTCGCGATTGGCATTCGGGATTTCGAGGCCGATGACCGACTTGCCCGGGATCACGTCGACGACGCGCACGCTGATTACCGAGAGGCCGCGCGCGATGTCCTTGTCGAGGTTGCTGATCTGGCTGCCCTTGATCCCCGGCGCCGGCTGCAGTTCGAAGCGCGTGATGACCGGGCCGGGATAGACACCGACAACCTGCGCCTCGATGCGGAAGTCCTTGAGCTTGAGTTCAACCTGGCGCGAAATCGCCTCGAGCGTTTCTTCCGAATAGCCCTTGACCTGCTGCTGCGGCTCATCGAGCAGAGACAGCGGCGGCAGTGCCGAATCGGCGATGCCGATGAACAGCGGAATCTGCTGCTCGCGTTCGGCGCGCTCGCTCTTTTCGATCGGTGTGATCGACGGCTCGATCTTGATCGGCTCGCGTTTGGACTGCTTGACCGTCTCGACCTTGCGCACGACCTGGCGTTCGGTCCGCAATGCGCGCGCTTCGCGCATCTCGCCGGCCTTGCGCACGCCGCTGCCGAACCAGCCGAAGCCGGTCAGCAACGCTTGACCGATCAGGTCCATGACGCGCAACCAGGAAAGGCCGGTCGCCAGCGTCAAGGCAACGAGGAACAGCGCGAGCAGGAACAAGGTCGCACCGAGAAAACCGAAGCCGCGCATCAGCATGTCGCCGATGACATGACCGATCACGCCGCCGGCTCCGGCAGGCAGCACGGTCGCCGGGACCAAATGCAGGTAAGCCAGGCCCGTGCCACCAATGAAGAAGGCAACACCGCCGACCAGGCGAAGCGTCGGTTCGAGGGCCGACTCTCCTTCGCTGCGCTGCTCGCGCATCAGTGTCGTGCCGACGATCAGCAGCAGCAGCGGAAATGCATAGGCCAGGTAGCCGAACAGGTAGAACGCGAGGTCTGCGGCCCATGCACCGACGGTACCGCCGATGTTGTGCGTGACCGAAGATGGACCGGCATGCGACCAGCCGGAATCCTGCGGGTTGTAACTGGCCAGACAGGCGAACAGATAGACGACAAGCGGCAGCAGCAGCAGGAACGCCGCTTCGCGCAGTCGCCGACGCATGGCGTCAGCCGATCGGGTGTCTGTCTTTGTGCTTTTCTGGTCGCGCGCCACCGCGTGAAGTTACCTTAAGTATTTCGAATAAGCTACTGTTTAAAAGAGATTTGTAAGGGCGCCTAGAATAACTGTCGTCATTCCCGCGGAAGCGGGAATCCATTTTGCTCTCTAAATCAAAGTCAAGATGGATTCCCGCTTTCGCGGGAATGACGCCCTTTCTTATCTGTGCCGCCGAACCAACATCAATCGAGCTTCATGTCCTTCAACGCCGGGTGCACGATCTGTCCGCGTTCGACGTTGATACCGCTCTTGAGCGGCCCGAACTTGCGCCAGTTGCTGTCGGACGCCAGGCGCTGCACATAAGGCAGAATCGCCGCGCAGATTGCCTGCGAGGACGTCTGCGGCACTGCGCCCGGCATGTTGGTCACGCAGAAATGCGTCACGCCGTCGACGACATAGGTCGGCTTGGCGTAGGTCGTCGGCTTCGAAGTCTCGAAGCAGCCACCCTGATCGATCGAGATGTCGACGAGCACGCTGCCCGGCTCCATCGTCTTGACCATGGCACGCGTCACGACATGCGGCGCCTTGGCGCTCGGAATCAGCACGGCGCCGATGACGAGATCGGCCGTGGCGACTTCGCGCGCAACCGTTTCCTCATACGGATACAGTGCGGTGACGTTCGGGGCGAGATTCATCATCTCGCGCAGGCGATCCGGGCGTTTTTCGAATACCACGACGTTCGCACCGCCGGCCGCTGCCAGTTCCGCTGAGTTGCGGCCCGCCGCGCCTGCGCCGAACACGAGGACTTTGCCGCGCTCCGTGGCCGGCAGGCCACCGAGCAACTTGCCCTTGCCGCCGGCCGGCTGATGCAGAAGAGTCGTGCCAATCTGCACCGCGATGCGTCCGGCGATGATCGACATCGGCGCGAGCAGCGGCAATGAACCGTCGACGTCCTCGACGGACTCAAAGGCAATGCCGGTCAAGCCGATATCGAGCAGGCTCTTGGTCAGTTTCGGCAGCGGCGCCAGATGCAGGTAGCAAAACAGCAGATGCTCCTTGCGCAGGTACTTCAGGTCCCCGGAAATTGGTTCCTTGACCTTGACGATCAATTGGCCAGCCTCATACAGCTTGCGGGCGGTCGGCATCATGGTCACGCCGATCCGGCGATATTCATCGTCCGAGAATCCGCTTTTCGCGCCAGCGCCTTCCTGCACGAACACCTCGTGTCCGCGGCGCACGAGATCGGCACACGCGGCCGGGACCAGGGCGACGCGCCCTTCGAGAGTCTTGGTTTCGGACGGAACACCAATACGCATAGATCGCTCCTGGATGATTGGATGAACGGAACTGCCGCTCAAAACGGTCCCGCCTGCCTGGCGCGCGCGCTGCTTGAATCGGCCTTGCTGTCCCCCATTGATGGCCGGACCATCGCTCGCAGACCGGCGCCGGCGTCCACGGGACTGCCGGCTGCAACCAGGAAGGAAACGATCAGACCAATCAACGTATCTGGCAATTCACAGGCAAGCTCGCGCACAATCAGTGCCGCAACACACGAAGGATTATACAGCGAACGTCGAAGAACCCCAGTGCTTGCCGGTTCGGCACCTTAAGCGAATGCCTCAACGCCCAAACCGTTGCGGCGCAACGCCTCCGCGCCTCGCTCGACGAGACTGGATTGCAAGCGCGTTCACCCAAGCTATCGAGACCCTTACATGACTACACCGAAGCACTCGCGCCTGATCATCCTGGGTTCCGGGCCGGCCGGCTACACCGCCGCGGTCTACGCGGCGCGGGCCAATCTCAAGCCGACGCTGGTCACCGGTCTGCAGCAGGGCGGTCAATTGATGACCACCACCGACGTCGACAACTGGCCTGGCGATGTCGAGGGTCTGCAGGGTCCGGCGCTGATGGAGCGCATGAAGGAACATGCCGAACGTTTCGCGACCGAGATCATTTTCGACCACATCCATACGGCCGACCTCTCGCGCCGTCCGTTCCGACTCGTCGGCGACAGCGGTGAGTACAGTTGCGACGCGCTGGTCATCGCGACCGGCGCGACGGCGAAATACCTCGGAATTCCATCCGAGGACAAATTCAAGGGCCAGGGCGTTTCGGCCTGCGCGACCTGCGACGGCTTCTTCTTCCGCAACCAGGAAGTCGCGGTGATCGGCGGCGGCAACACGGCGGTCGAGGAAGCGCTCTATCTGGCGAACATTGCCAAGAAGGTCACCGTCGTGCACCGCCGCGACAAGTTCAAGGCCGAGAAAATCCTCCAGGACAAGCTGTTCTCAAAGCAGCAGGCTGGAAAGGTGGACATCGTCTGGAATCATTACGTCGACGAGGTGCTCGGCGATACCAGCGGCGTAACCGGTGTTCGCGTCAAGAGCACGCATGACAGCACGACGCGCGACATCGTCGTGAGCGGCATGTTCGTCGCGATCGGACACACGCCGAACACCGCGCTTTTCGACGGCCAGCTCGCGATGAACAACGGCTACATCAAGATCAAGTCCGGAACCGATGGCGGCGCCACGGCGACCAGCATTCCCGGCGTTTTCGCCGCTGGCGACGTCGCCGACCAGGTCTACCGCCAGGCGGTAACCTCCGCTGGCTTCGGCTGCATGGCGGCTCTGGATGCGGAGAAATATCTCGATAAGCTGGGCCTGGCCGGCTGAACTGCGGATTGACCGATTCAAGAATTGGCGTCATTCCCGCGAAAGCGGGGCTCTCAACAGCGGAGCTGGTCATCCATTTTGCTTTTTGATCTGAACACATAGATCAAGATGGATTCCCGCTTTCGCGGGAATGACGAATCTTCCAGAGGTTTCTAAATTTGAATGCGCGTGCGCTTACCATTCAGGCATGACTGATTCGCTCACCGCACGCTTTCATTCGCGCCTCGAAGAGATCGGCGAGAACCAATGGAATGCCCTGCTCCCCGACGACAATCCGTTCGTTTCCTACGCGTTCCTGGCGGGACTTGAGCAGCACGGTTGCCTTCGCAGCGAGTATGGCTGGCGGGCAAACCATTTGTGCTTGTACTCCGGTGGAAAGCTCGTCGCCGCGGCACCGCTCTACATCAAGCGCAATTCCCACGGCGAGTATGTCTTCGACTGGTCGTGGGCCAGCGCCTACGAACGCAGCGGGCGTGACTACTATCCAAAGCTGCTGGGCGCGGTGCCCTATTCGCCGGTCACCGGTCCGCGCCTGCTCGTCCATCGCGAAGAGGACGCGGCAACCCTGCGGCCATTGCTCGTCGAAACGATGGTTGCCGCCGTCGAGGGCGCGGAACTGTCGTCGGCACACGTCAATTTTGTCAGCGCAGCCGACGCGAAGGCGCTGCTGGGCGCCGGCTGGCTGCCGCGTTTCGACTGGCAATTCCACTGGTCGAACCCGGAAGCAGGCGGTTCGCGCTGGCGCGATTTCGAAGATTTCCTCGGGACGCTGACGCACAAGAAGCGCAAGAACATCCGGCACGAACGCGCGCAGGTCACGCGCGCGGGTATCACCTGCCAACTGCGCCACGGCGATGAAATCAGTGCCGGCGAGTGGCGCGCGATCCACGAGTTGTACCTGAACACGTTTGCGGAGCGCGGCAACCATCCCGCGCTGACGCTCGGCTTCTTTCGCCATCTCGGCGCCACGATGCCGCGACAGGTGATTGCGGTGCTTTGCCGGCGCGGCGCCGACATCATTGCGATGGCGCTACTGCTGCGCTCATCCACGACCTTGTACGGGCGCTACTGGGGCTGCATCGAGAACGTCCCGGGGTTGCATTTCGAGGCGTGCTACTACCAGGGCATCGAGTATTGCCTGACGCATGGCCTGACGGCGTTCGAACCCGGCGCGCAGGGCGAACACAAGCTCGCGCGGGGATTTTTGCCGACGAAGACCCGCTCTTTTCACTATCTGGCCGACTCGCGTTTTCGCGCCGCCGTACGCGAAGCGCTCGCCCGGGAATCGCGCGCGCTGGAGGAGTACCGTGTCGAGTTGATGGCGCATTCGCCCTACGCACAGTGCGACAGCGGGAAACCTGATCGTCGCCCGGCACATTCAACACCCTCTCCACCCAACCCTCCCCTTGAAGGGGACGGCTTGAAAGCGTCGAGCCGTCGTTTCAAGGGGCGGCTCTGACGTGATCCGAATTCCGATCCTGCACGCGGGGATACGCGAGCCGTTTCCGCCGGTTGAAACGGCCTTCGATGAACCGAACGGCTTGCTTGCCGCCGGGGGCGACCTTGCGCCGGAGCGGCTGCTCGAGGCCTATCGGCACGGAATTTTTCCCTGGTTCTCCGAAGGCGAGCCGATCCTGTGGTGGTCGCCCGATCCGCGCATGGTGTTCCCGACCGGCGAGGTCCATATCTCCACGAGAATGCGGCGCTGGCTCCGGCATTGCGACTGGACGATCCGTGCCGACACGATGTTTTCAGAGGTCATGCGCGCATGCGCGGCACCCCGCGCCACGCAGCGCGGGACCTGGATCACGCGCGGCATGCTCGACGCGTACGGAACCCTGCACGAACTCGGTCACGCGCATTCGGTCGAGGCATTCGACGGCGACGATCGCCTGGTCGGCGGCATTTATGGCGTCTCGGCCGGGCGCATGTTCTTCGGCGAATCGATGTTCAGCAGAGCCACCAATGGTTCCAAGGTCGCGTTGGTTGCGCTCTGCCGCGTGCTGCATGGATGGGGTTTCCCGCTGCTCGATGCCCAGGTCGCGTCGCCGCATCTGGAGCGCATGGGGGCGGTTGAAATGCCGCGCTCGCAGTTCATCGCCCACGTAGACGAGTACTGCGGGTACCCTGCCCCGCAATTGTCATCCTGGCGCCAGGAATGGCCCCTGTCGCGTGCTGCCGACCTTGCCGATGGAACATGAATCCATGCGCGGCCAGGCCATGGACACCCCGCCAGATCATGTCCTGCATGCCGGTTTCCCTTCCCGTAGGGTGCCTAACGTGTCAGAATCCCGCGCCTCGCGGAGACGCCAGCGCGTTTATCCCGCACTTTTAAATAAAGAACTGTTCAATGGCGAAAGACGATCAGATCGAAATGGAAGGCACGGTGCTCGACACCTTGCCCAATACGATGTTCCGCGTGAAGCTCGAAAACGGCCACGTCGTGACTGCCCACATCTCGGGGCGCATGCGCAAGAATTACATCCGCATCCTCACTGGCGACAAGGTCAAGGTCGAGATGACCCCGTACGATCTGACCAAGGGCCGCATCACTTACCGCATGAAGTGACGCCAGTAGGGCGTCATCCCGCGCCTCGAGCCGGACTGTGCAGAGATGCACGCTGATCCCACACCCAGCTTTTCTTAGCTCGTCATTCCGGCGAAAGCCGGAATCCAGCTCTACTGGACGTAAATCACGCCCTCTGCGCAGCCAGACAGGCAGCCATGCATGCGCGTTGGACCACCAAGTGGTTTGAGTAGAGCTGGATTCCGGCTTTCGCCGGAATGACGATCAAAGAAACGGCGGTAAGCCGCCGCTTCCGCCACAATGACGTTCAAAAGAAAACGGCGGCCAAGGCCGCCGTCTCTCCTCCGGTTCTGCCTCCAGACTGCGGTAGCTAGCTACTCCACAACCACCGGCTGCCTCTCGTCCGCCTCGACGCGCACGTCGAGCTTGCCGTCGTTGACCGACAGGTAGACGCGGCCGCCGTTGGCGAGCTTGCCGAACAGCAGTTCGTCGGCCAGTGGACGCTTGACGTTCTCCTGGATCACGCGCGCCATCGGTCGGGCGCCCATCGTCGCGTCGAAGCCATGCTCGGCCAGCCAGCGTCGGGCGTCGGCATCGACGTGCAGCGAGACGTGCTTCTCCTGCAGCTGCGCCTCCAGCTCGATCAGGAACTTGTCGACGACTCTCAGGATGTGGTCCATGTCGAGCGACGAGAACTGGATGATCGCGTCGAGACGATTGCGGAACTCCGGAGAGAACGCGCGGCGGATGACTTCCATCGCGTCGGTCGCGTGGCTCTGTTCGACGAAGCCGATCGAGCGCCGCGCCGCCTGCGCCGCGCCGGCATTCGTCGTCATCACGACGACCACGTTGCGGAAATTCGCCTCGCGGCCGTTCGTGTCGGTCAGCTTGCCGTGATCCATGATCTGCAACAGGATGTTGTAGACGTCCGGATGCGCCTTCTCGATCTCGTCGAGCAGCAGCACGCAATGCGGATGCTTCGTGATCTGCTCGGTCAGCAGGCCGCCCTGGTCGAAGCCGACGTAGCCCGGAGGCGCGCCGATCAGGCGCGAGACCGAGTGCGCTTCCATGTATTCGGACATGTCGAAGCGGATCAGCTCGATGCCGAGTTGCAGCGCCAGCTGGCGCGTCACCTCGGTCTTGCCGACGCCGGTCGGACCGGCGAGCAGGAACGCGCCGATCGGCTTCTGGCTATTGCCCAGGCCCGAACGCGCCATCTTGATCGATGCGGCCAGCGCGTCGATCGCCTTGTCCTGGCCGAACACGACCATCTTCAGATTGCGGTCGAGGTTCTTCAGAACGTCGCGATCCGACGCCGACACCTGCTTCGGCGGAATCCGCGCCATGCGTGCGACGATGAACTCGATCTCGGGCACATCGACAATGGTCTTGCGCAGGTCGATCGGCATCAAGCGCTGGCGTGCGCCGGCTTCGTCGATGACGTCGATCGCCTTGTCCGGCAGCAGGCGGTCGCCGATATGACGGACCGACAGATCGACCGCGGCCTTCAAGGCGTCATTCGTGTATTCGACCTTGTGGTGCTCCTCGAAGCGCGACTTCAGGCCCTTGAGGATTTCCACGCTCTCGGCCACGGTGGGCTCGACGACGTCGATCTTCTGGAAGCGCCGCGCCAGCGCGCGATCCTTCTCGAACACGCCCCGGAATTCCTGGAAGGTCGTCGAGCCGATGCAGCGCAACTCGCCGTTGGCGAGCACGGGCTTGATCAGGTTCGACGCATCCATCGTGCCGCCGCTGGCCGAGCCGGCGCCGATGATCGTATGTATCTCGTCGATGAACAGGATCGCATGCGGCTCTTTCTTGAGCTGCGCAATGACCGCCTTCAGGCGTTTTTCGAAATCGCCGCGGTACTTCGTGCCGGCAACGAGCGAGCCAAGGTCCAGTGCATAAATCACGCAATCCTTGAGCACATCGGGCACTTCACCTTCCACGATGCGCTTGGCCAGACCTTCCGCCAGCGCCGTCTTGCCGACGCCGGCTTCGCCGACATAGAGCGGATTGTTCTTGCGCCGGCGGCACAGCACCTGGATCGTGCGCTCGATTTCCTCGACGCGGCCGATCAGCGGATCGATCTTGCCCAGCTTGGCCTGCTCGTTGAGGTTGCTGGCGAAATCGGCCAGCGGGTTGCCACGCGGCTCATCGCCAGCCTCGGGATCCTTGTTCGCATCGGCACCGGGCTGGGCGCTCGATTCCTGGCCGATCTTGGCCACCCCATGCGAGATGTAGTTGACCACGTCGAGCCGGCTGACTTCCTGCTGGTTCAGGAAATAGACAGCATGCGAATCCTTTTCGCCGAAAATCGCCACGAGCACGTTCGCGCCGGTGACTTCCTTCCGTCCCGAGGACTGCACGTGATAGACCGCGCGTTGCAAAACGCGCTGGAATCCCAGCGTCGGTTGCGTATCGCGCTCGTCGCTCGCCGGCAGCACCGGCACGGTTTCAAGGATGATCGCCTTGAGATCCTTGCCGAGCTTGCCGGTATTGGCGCCAACGGCGCGCAACACGGCCGCCGCCGAAGGATTTTCGAGCAGTGCGAGCAACAAGTGCTCGACCGTCATGAACTCGTGGCGCTGCTCGCGCGCCTCTTTGTAGCACTGGCCGATCGTGAGCTCGAGATCTTTACTGAACATTGATTTGCCTTTGTCTATGCAATCGTCCCGATCGCAAGAATCATCCTGACGATACACCTCGGCGGCACCCGATTCGATGCAGCATAAATGGTGCCACCGGCTTGAATGTGAGGATGGGGTCGCCTGGCGGAATTGCAATCATCCCCGGCTCAGGCCTTCTCGAGAGTGCACAAAAGCGGGTGCTGGTGCGCGCGGGCGAACTCGTTCACCTGGGTGACTTTCGTCTCGGCCACCTCGCGCGTGAATACGCCACAGACGCCTTTCCCGCGCGTATGCACGTGTAGCATGACCTGCGTGGCCCGTTCGCGGTCCATATTGAAGAAAGTCTCCAGCACCACCACTACAAAGTCCATCGGTGTGAAGTCATCGTTCAACAGCACGACCTGGTAGAGGGGCGGGCGCTGCACCTCGGGGCGGGCTTCCTCCACCACCAGGCCATGTTGCTGCTCGCGTTGCGGGTCGGGCTTCTGCGGCATAGGGTGTTTCGGCATTCCTCGAAAACGTCGCGCTCGATTATATCGCCTCAATGGCGCCGACCTGGGACAAATTCAATCGTGCCACGATTGGAACGCGAAGTCGTGAAGGCGTCGTGTAAAATCGCACAACCTGCAGGAATACCTGATGGGCATACCCAATTGAATCAGCACAACGACATCGAGGTCGTCTGGCGGCCGGATGTCACGGTTGCGACGATCATTCCGCGCGATGGGCGTTTTCTCGTCGTCGAGGAGCGCATTCGCGGCGAACTCGTCGTCAACCAGCCTGCCGGCCACCTGGAGCCGCACGAATCGCTGGCCGACGCCGCGCGCCGCGAAACGCTCGAGGAAACCGGCTGGACCGTCGAGCTGACCGATTTGATCGGCGTCTACCAATGGACCCGGCCGGAAGATGGCTGGCAGGTTTTGCGCGTCACGTTTGCCGGATTGCCGGTCGCTCATGATCCGGCTCGCGTCCTCGATGCCGGCATCGAGCGCGCCGTGTGGTTGTCGCGCGCCGAAATAGCAGCCGCCCGCACACGCAGCCCGCTGGTCCTGCGCAACATCGATGACTGGCTCGGCGGACGCCGGCTGCCGCTCGATGCGATCAAGACGCTCGCCGGCGGCGGAGTCTGAGCATGACCAGCGCCCCGCCAATCATGGTGGGCATGTCCGGCGGCGTCGACTCTTCGGTCGCCGCGCTGCTGCTCAAGCGCGGTGGACATGATGTCGGCGGCCTGTTCATGCAGAACTGGGTCGAGGACGACCGCCTCGGCGAATGCCAGGCCGACCGCGACCGTGCCGACGCGGTGCGCGTCTGTGCCCAGCTCGGCGTGCCGTTTCATGCGCGCAACTTTGCCGGCGAATACTGGGACCGCGTGTTCGAGAATTTCCTCAGCGAGTACCGCGCCGGCCGCACGCCGAATCCCGACGTGCTGTGCAATCGCGAGATCAAGTTCAAGACGTTTCTCGAGCACGCCCGCGCGCTGGGCGCCGAGCGCATCGCGACCGGCCACTATGCGCGCACCGATTCTGTCGATGGCCGCCACCGCCTGCTGCGCGGGCGCGACATGAACAAGGACCAGAGCTATTTCCTCTATACGCTCGGACAGGAACAACTCGCCGCGACGCTGTTCCCGGTCGGCGAACTGCCCAAGCCGGAGGTGCGCCGGATCGCATCCGAAGCCGGATTGCCGACGCATGCCAAGAAGGACTCGACCGGCATCTGCTTCATCGGCGAACGCAATTTTCGTGAGTTCCTCGGCCGCTACATCCCGGCGCAGCCCGGACCTATGCGCTCGACCGACGGCGCCGCACTCGGCGAGCATATCGGCGTGATGTACTACACGCTCGGCCAGCGCAACGGCCTGCGCATCGGCGGCCGGCGCGATGCCGGAACGGATCCGTGGTACGTCGTCGGCAAGGATGTCGGCTCGAATGTCCTGTACCTCGCCCAAGGCGTCGACAACCACTGGCTCTATTCCACGCGCCTGGTCGCCGGCGAATTGAGCTGGGTCGCTGGCGCACCACCGGCCGGCGAATTCCGCTGCAGCGCGAAGACCCGCTATCGACAGGCCGATCAGCCGTGCCTCGTTCGCGTGATTGGTGACAGGTGCGAAGTCACTTTCGACGAACCGCAACGCGCGGTGACGCCGGGCCAGTCGGTCGTGTTCTATCGCGACGAGGAGTGCCTCGGCGGGGGCATCATCGATGCCACCGATGCCCCCTACGGCGGCCTTGCGGAGGCGCACCGTGTGCAATGACTTCGCCGCACAATGAGGGAAGAACGCGTCATCGCCCTCGCCGGCGTGCTGCAGGCCGCGGGCGCGGTTCGCAATCTGGCCGTTCGCGGCCTGATCGACTCGAGCGCCATGGGCATCAGTCTTGCCAGCGTGTTCAAGATCGATTCCGACAACGCGGCCGACGTCTTTGGTGGCGTCGCCAACCTGCGCTTTGGACTCGAAACCCTGGTTGCTCAGGTCGAGTCGGGGCAGCGCGACACCGGGTTGACGCGCCTGCTGATCAACATCATGCGCCTGGAGCGGGTGCTGGCCGGGCGCTCCGATGTCTTGCGCGCTGTTCGCGAAGGGATCGAAGCGATCGGTCATGACACGGCCGATACGGACTTCAGCGCGGCGATACCTCGCCTTGCGCAACTCTATGCGAGCACGCTATCGACCCTGCGACCGCGCATCCTCGTCGAAGGCACTCCGCGCTTTATCGCCGATCCTGCCAATGTCGATCGCATCCGCGCACTGCTGCTCGCCGCAATCCGCTCGACAGTGCTGTGGCGACAGCTCGGCGGCAGCAACTGGCGCCTGTTCTTCCGCCACCGCCAGTACGCGATGATGGCGCGCGGCCTGCTTGCGCAATGCACGTTGAGCGGAAGCTGATTCGAGACTTCCGGCGTCCATTGCTCGCACGCACGCGGACCACGGCGCGGCTATCGCTTTTCTCGTCATTCCGGCGGAAGCCGGACTGCGGAGGCAGGATGCCGGAGCGAACAGCGAAGCTGGCCCAACGGGCACGCCGCAGGAGCGGCGTGTAATCCAGCGCCTCTTGGAGAGTAGGAAAGCGCCAATATCCGCGTTTCGTAACCGAAATAACCCGTTTGAGATTGACGTAACCGCCTTCATCCACTACCCTTTCGCGCTCTCTCGGGGCCATAGCTCAGCTGGGAGAGCGCTACAATGGCATTGTAGAGGTCGTCGGTTCGATCCCGACTGGCTCCACCAAGATCTGCCGTCCTGGCAACCGCTTCCGGCGTCCCCATCGTCTAGAGGCCTAGGACATCGCCCTTTCACGGCGGTAACGGGGGTTCGAATCCCCCTGGGGACGCCAATATATCGTCATCCGCATACGGAATCGGCCGCAAGATTGCGCGGCCGTTTTTCCGTTCTCCGCGATGCGGGATGGCCTACAGCTTGCCGTGCTCCAGCGGGCGCTGGCGGTGCATCAGTGCCCATTCGACGTGTTCGGCCAGGGAGGCCTCGCCGAGCAAGCGCAGGATCTCTTGCTGTTCGCCGGCATCCGCAGTGCGATCGAGGGCCTTGCGCGCCGCGCCGAACAACTGCGCCATGTAGCGGTACTGCTTGATCAGTTCCTTGTCGGCCTTGCGGTAGGCATAAGCCTCGCGCACGGCAGCGACGATCGAAAATACGCCCATTATCACGACCAGCCAGTTCTTCGCGTCAGCTGTCAGTTGCCGCGCGAACACCGCGAGCGCGAGGGCGATGCCAATGCCGACGAGAAGGCTTGAATTGCCGAGCGCCTCGGTGAATTTGTGCGTCCGTGCACGCTGCGCGCTCTTTCTCGCGTAGTAGTCGAGCTGACCGCCCTGCCCAGGTGCGCCGACCCATTCGCGGACGACGTTCGCAAGATCGTCCGGCGCCGACGGCGTTACGCCCAGCGCGCTTTCCAGCGCGGCACTGCGCATGACGTTGCGGATCCAGGCGAGTTCGACATCCTGCTTCTGCAGGAAATTGTCCTGGGCGAATTCGGACTCGCCGGTGATCGCAAGACCAGCGCGCCGCCAATACGACTGCACGCGCAGGCCCTCGGCCAACGCGCGGTAGTCCAGGTACTTGCGGTGCCAGCTGCGGCGTTGGGCGATGAAGACGATTACCGCGCCGATCACGAACAGAACCAGGAACACGAAGATCAAGTCGTCCTGCGCCGGCAGATTGTCGTACGCGGTGAACGCGATGCCCATCAGCGCGGCGAGCGTGTACAACGTGCGCATCGAAAACAGCACGCGCAGCTGGAAATGGATCGCCAGCCAGTCGGCAGCGGCGAACAGCCATTCGATCGCACTGGCTGCCGTCGGCGCGCCTGGGCGAGCCGACGTCGAAGACGATGTGTCGATCCGCGGCGCATACTTGGCCCAGTCGGCATTGAACTCGGCGGCCTGCACGAGCATCGTGCGGAAGTCGTCCGGCATCGGCCCATCGCCGGGCGCCATCAATTCGCCGGAACGCCACAGCGTCTGCAGCGGCTGCAGCGGCGGCGCCGGTGTGCCGGAAGGTTCGTCGCGCGAGCAGACGATGTGGAACGCGAGACGATCGTCGTCGCCCAGCAATGCGCTGCGCGCCATGCTGCGGCGCCGATCGTCCCGCAGCGGCCGCACGCCGGTCAGATGGAACTGAACGACCTGACCGGTCCCGCCGGTTCGTTCGCTCGTTTTTCCATCCCAGATCGCGAGCAGGATGTGGCAGTGCTGCGAAATGAAAACGCCCGCCTGCAGGTAGTGCAGGTCGCGCTCATGACCTGCGGGCGCGGCGTTCGCATTGGCCGGGGTTTTTCTGCCGAGATCGGGCACCTCGATTATCTCGGCCGCGTCGCATAACGATTCGTAGCGGGCGCGCGCCGCGCCGTCGTCGAAATCGAGTGCGTACTGCGCGCGCGCCAGCGGCAGTGGCGCGACCAGCCGAATTCCCGCCGCGATCGCCTCTTCCGCAACCCACTGGTCGCCACCTTCGGCGAGCGACGACAGCACGATCAGCGGCAGTTCCGGAAACTCGCTGCGCAGCCGCGCAAAGAACTCGCGGATACGCTCGCGAATGGCGGCCTCTTCGCGCGCGGGGATGTTGCGATGGCTGGTAACGCCGATTGCCAGCGGGACGGCGGTTTCGCGCTGCAGGTTTGCCGGGGCGGTACTCAACATGCAAACGGGCCTTTCAAGACGATTCCATTTCCCGACATCAAAGC
Source organism: uncultured Gammaproteobacteria bacterium (assembly GCA_963766595.1). Taxonomy (GTDB): domain Bacteria; phylum Pseudomonadota; class Gammaproteobacteria; order Xanthomonadales; family Rhodanobacteraceae; genus Rudaea. Next base: position 1,829,146 of record CAVYAZ010000002.1, on the reverse strand, counting down.
CGCGGCAGCCGCGCCAGTCTCGCCACTGACATGTCTGCCAGCGCCATTACTTGTTCTTGATCGTGGGGTCGCTCGCCCCCTCGGTCGTACCCTGTTGCTTCGTCGAGTAAATGTTGTTGCCGATCTTGACTTTCAGTTCGTATGCCCAAGGACCTTTGGAAGTCGACACCTCAGTGTCATCGTCCATGTTGTATCGCTTACCGGCCGGCGTTCGCTGCGGCAGGCTGAAGATTTTTTTTGGAGGCACTGGCTCGAGCCAATCAAAGGAATACACCTCGCCCTGATACGCATTCTGCGACAGGTGCCATGAGAGCTTCTGCGAAGCACCGGGATTTTTGTCAATCGCCTGGTTCTTCTTGACCACTTCTATATACGGTTCCGGACCCGAATCGTTCAATGTGAGGAACATAACGTATGCCATGGTGAACTCCTTTGAATAACCGCTTTGCGGATCTGTTACTGGTCACTTGCAAAGCCCTAGAGCAAGGTTCTCGCCCGAGGATCCCGCGGCCTCCTGTTGCATCAACCCGACCCTGCGCCGACCCGCGTCTAGTGCTCCTTTATCGTCGGATCTAAGTTGCGGCCCGGCAGCGCAAGCCCATCCGTTCGAGAGTGTGGCTTACGCTGCCCAGCGCTTCGAGCGTCCTGTCGCTCGGCGACCAATCACTTGTTCTTGATAGTAGGGTCAGAAGCTCCGCTGATATCGCGCTGAGGCATCCGCTCCGTATGGGACGACTGTTCGATCTCCTCTTCCGCAGCCGCTTCTTCGGGCGCCATTGCATCACTCTGCTCTGTCGTAGGAATCTTGGACATGATTGTCTCCGGTTTGCTGAAATGTATCGGTTTGCCCCGAGGGCGTTTTCATGGTGTAGGCAATCCTTGCCGTTTTTCGCGCATCTCGTCCTGGCTACGCGTGAACCTTTTACTTGTTTTTGATCGTTGGATCGCTCCCACCGGCAGTGGGACCCGACTTGGCAGTGCTGTATTGAGTTCCGCCGGAGGTTACTACGATGGTGTACGGATAGTCGCCAGAGGACGTGTTGTCATCCGTCACGCTGATTCCCGTGCTTGTTATGACGGGTGTTCCAAAGCATGTCGGATTGTTCGCAAACGTCAGCGAAGTGAACGAGAACGACTGATTTTGGGCCTGCGTCCAGTTGATGGTCTCATTGCCCTGATTGACCGACGTGGTCTGCGGATTGCACGTCACTGGCGGATTCGCGCTCGTGTTCAGCGAGACTTGTATTGTGCTCATCGGAGACTCCTTGTGATCCAACTGCTGCGGCACAGGATGGCGGGCCGGGTCGCCTTGCATGCTACTTCATGCACACCTCATTCAGCGATCAACGCAAACTCTCGGCAATGCTTCGACCTACTGCGGGATTGACGGGATACTCCAGGCCCTTTGACGCAAGCAACGCGTCAAAGTCCGGCGTGCGATAGCCCATCGCCCCCAATTTCGATACGAGCGGATTGGCCGCCTCCCTATTGTCCAGCAGCAGGTGGGCGGTCGTCAGAGCAACCAGAAAATTCGGATCATCGCCGGATTGCGCCATCGTCACGATCGTCTCGCGCGCTCTTGCCCAATCGACCTTCGCGGCCGCTTGATCGTTACGCGTGGCGGCGATTTGTCCGCGTACGAGATATCCTTGCGCGACCAGCAGAGCCAGACTCCGATTGTTGGGATTTCTGGCGTGAGCCGCATCGAGACTATCCAGCGCGCGCTTTACGAAATTCTCGGCAGATGTCGGATTGCCTTGTGCAAGCTGCAGCCGTGCACTCTCGATCTGGCTTTGGGCCAACTCCTCTTGCCACTCGGCCCGAGTGGGGTCCTTGGCGACGAGTGGCCAAGCATGCGCGCCGCTTCGGCATCGGCCGCCGCCGCCTCATCCAGACGATGTTGCTGCCGAAGCAGGCCCCCGAGTTGTTGGCTGTACAGGCCGACGTATTCTTGCCAGTCGGTATACGTCGCGTCGAATGCCATCAGACTTTTCGCCGACGCAATTGCGTCTCCGGTATAGCGGATCGCAGCGGCAGTCTCGCCGCAAATACCGAACGTGCGACCGAGGATTGCGTTGCTCAGCAGTAGATTCTCTTGTGCATCGTGATTTTTTGTATCGGCCGCGGCCAGTTCGACTTTGATGCGCTGATCCGCGCGGTAGTTCAAGAGGGCCTTGTCGATCTGCCCCCGCGCAAGCGCAAGCTTTCCAAGATTGTTATACGCGTCTCCCAGGTAGGAACGCGAGCGAACATTGTTTGGATCGCGCGCGCTGAGAGTCTCGCGGAGTTTCAACACAGCCTCATATTCCTCTGCAGTCGCAGCAAAGTCGCCCCGCGCTTCAAGCACATGACCGGAATTGTTCCGCGCGGCAGCCAGCTTGAACAACAGTTCGTTGTCGTCGGGCCTTGCAGCCACGAGCTTCTGCAAAATGTCGCTTGCCACCTGGAACTTCCGCAGCGCATCGTCCAGATCTCCGCGGTACCAGTAGGCCTGCCCCACCCACTTCAGACTATCCGCATAAGCGGCCTGCCTCGCCAGATCGGCCGGTGCACGTTGCGCGAGTTCACCAGCAAGCGTCGACGCGGCCGTATAGGCTTCCAACGCGGCCGGCGCCTGGCCTTGGTCCAGGCGCACGCCACCTATCTTCTCCAAGGCGGTGACGCGCTGTGCCAAGGCCGCGTCTGTCACATCTTTGGTCGGTAGCGAGGCAAAGTACGCCATCGCCTTGTCATCCACTGTCTGGAGTATGTCGAGCCGGTGCACCTCGCGCGAGTTTGTCGTTGAGATCGCCGAGCATGAACTCGACGAGATCCTCGGCCTGCTTCTGCCGCCGCTCGGCATCGTTGCGTGCGACCATCGCCATGATCGCCAGCGTCGTCGTGATCGCCATGATGATCAGCGCGAGCGCAGTGATCGCCGCCATGCGCCGATTGCGCCGGTGCAATTCGCGCTGCTTGAGCGTATCGAAGCCGACGTCGAGCATGCCGGCGATCAGCTTGAGCTTGGCGTTCGGCTTGCCGTCCTTGCCCGCGCGCGCGTCGGCTGCGATCGGTTCGGTTCGCTGCGCTGTCAGCTGGCCGTCGCTACCGATCTCGAAACGCAGCGCCGGCGCGAAGCATTCTTCGGCGGCACGACCTGGAAGATCGGTCGCGTTCGGCTCGCCGTCGACGATCAGGCAGAAGATGTTATCGGCGCGGCCGAGCCGTTTGAAAGCCAGCACTTCTTCATTTACCCAGCGCGAAGTGGCCGAGCGCGGCGAACACACGACGATGAGGTTGGCCGATTCGCCAAGCGCTTCGTTGACCTTGCGGTTGAGGTCCGTCGCGCTAGGCAATTCGTCGCGATCGCGGAATATCGGCGCCAGCCGGTCCGGGATCACTCCCGCCGCGGTGGTTTGCCCGACCAGTTTGCGCGGAACGCGATAGGACTCCAGCGCCTTGTGCAGCCATTGCGCCCACAGCTGGTCTTGATGGCTGTAGCTGATGAAAGCGCGAAACCGCGGGATCGAAGCTGTCGCAGACATCGTCATCGCCTAACCGACCTCGCTGCCGCAGGACCGCAGAGCCACAAGACTGGCGTCTTCGATTGGTGCGCTCCGCCCTTGGCTTGCCGACAAGGCGATACGACATCTCGAAGGGATGTTGCGACAGTCCCGCAGCAGAGCCCCTTCATCCGCCCTAGGCACTCTTTTCCGTTTGCGTTGCCGCGCTTGAAACAGCGCCAGCAATTGACTCCGCACCAACCTCTTGAGCGTATCAAAAACTGGCAGGTAGTGCGAACTTTTCCACTTGTTGCGTTCCTGACACATCCGTCAGAAGCGGCCTGCCAACGGGGATGCTTTGAACAAGAGCTTGCTTTTCCTTGCTCGTCCTCCGCCGAATGACGCATGCAGAGCGATCGCTAGGGCCGCCGCTCGCGATAGCGCCGTATCAGTGCATTCGTCGAGCTGTCGTGCGTCAACTCCGGCTCGTCGACGCTGGCAATCTCGGCCTGGGTGCGCTTGGCCAGTTCCTTACCGAGTTCGACGCCCCACTGGTCGAACGAGTTGACGTCCCAGATCACGCCCTGCACGAACGTCACATGCTCGTACAGAGCAACCAACGCGCCAAGTGTATGCGGCGTCAGGCTGTCGGCGAGTATCGTGTTGCTCGGCCGGTTGCCTTCGAAACAGCGATGCGGCACGAGCCATTCCGGCGTGCCCTCGGCGCGCACCTGCTCGGCCGTCTTGCCGAACGCGAGTGCCTCGCTCTGGGCAAAAAGATTTGCCATCAGCAGATCGTGCTGGTCGCGCAGTTCGCCGGGCGGCCGGCAGAAACCGATGAAGTCACAGGGGATCAAGCGCGTGCCCTGGTGGATCAACTGGTAGAACGAATGCTGTCCGTTCGTGCCGGGCTCGCCCCACCAGATAGCTGCCGTGTCGTAGTCGACGGGCACGCCATCCCTCGTGACCGACTTGCCGTTGCTTTCCATCGTCAACTGCTGCAGGTACGCGGGAAAGCGCTTCAGATACTGCGCATATGGCAGCACGGCCTGCGTATTTGCGCCGAAGAAGTTCGTGTACCAGACGCCGAGCAGCGCCATCAGCACCGGCAGGTTCTGCGCGAAAGGCGTCGTGCGGAAGTGCTCGTCCATCGCGTGGAAGCCGGCGAGCATGTCGCGAAAGTTTTGCGGACCAATGGCGAGCATCGTCGACAGGCCGATTGCCGAGTCCATCGAGTAGCGTCCACCGACCCAGTCCCAGAAGCCGAACATGTTCGCGATGTCGATGCCGAATCGGGCGACCTCGGCCGCGTTGGTCGATACCGCGACGAAATGCTTGCCGACGGCCGCCTCGGTCGCCGAGCGATCGCAGTAGCCAGGCGCGTGCGGCGCGTGCGTTGGCCATCGTCTCCTGCGTCGTAAAGGTCTTCGAGGCGACGATAAACAAGGTTTCGTCGGCTGGCAGGCTGCGAGTTGCCTCTTCGAAGTCCGCGCCGTCGACATTCGAGACGAAGCGTACTTCGAGATCACGCTGCGAATAAGGACGCAACGCCTCGTACGCCATGACCGGCCCGAGATCCGAGCCGCCGATGCCGATGTTGACGACGTAACGAATGCGCTTGCCGGTGTGTCCTTTCCACTCGCCAGTGCGCACGCGGTTCGCGAACGACGTCATCCTGTCCAGGACGGCGTGAACGTCAGGCACGACGTTGCTGTCGTATACCTCGATGCGCTGGCCGCGCGGCGCGCGCAAGGCGATGTGCAACACCGCGCGGCTTTCGGTATTGTTGATCTTTTCGCCGTTCCACATGGCGCTGGTCCGCTCGCGCACGCCGCGCTCCTCGGCGAGCTGCAGCAGCAGACTCAACGTCTCGTCGCTGACGCGATTCTTCGAGTAATCGAGATACAGTCCCGCCGCTTCGGCCGTCAAACGTTCGCCCCGACCTGGATCGTTTGCGAACAGCTGACGCAGATGCACTTCGCGCATGACGGCATAGTGCGCGGCGAGCGATTGCCAGACCGGCGATTCGGTCAATGAGGCGTGAACTGTGGCATTCGCCCCACCCATTTGCGGTATCGTCATGCCGTCAACCTCGCGTGCGGTTTCACTGCGTCCGAGCCTGCTTGGGCAACCGTGGAAGAGCGCCCCCTTCCGCCTTCGGCACCTTCCTCCGCTATGCAGGGGAAGGAAAAGCTAAAGCGCCGCAATCTGGAAATCCTTCCTCCGCTTGCGGGGAAGCATCGGCAGGATAGCCGATGCTTGCAGCGGATGCTGCCCGGAGGGCGCAGCACATGGACGTGCTGCGTACAAGGTGGCGGCAGTCGGATGGGGGCAAACGAAGGCTACGGTATCAATGTTTCTGAATCGCCGCACTAAGCGCAAGCCTTCGAACCCGCATCGTTGCGCGCGACCAGGGTGCCGCGCGAGTGCCCCTGCTCGGCAAGGTATTCGAGCCAGCGGTTGAGGAAGGTCGCCATGCGCATGCGTTGCTGGAACAGGGTCTTCGCCGGCGGCAGAGGTCCAAGAGCGCGATGCAGATCCTTTCCGGGATGGCAGTGCGTGGCTTCGGCGACGTGGGCGTCACGGTACATGCGCAGCCACGCCGACGGCGCAGGCTCACCGGTCTCCCGGTCGAGCATGGAGTAGCTCAAGCGAAGTTCCAGCGTGTACGGATGGCGTTCGATGATGTCCAGGTGGAGATCAAGCCCATCGTCGACCGAGGAGAAATAGCTGCCGGTCTCCAGCTCCTGCGGCGCGAACGTGCGCGCCAGGCGATGATAGTTTTCTGCGTAGAGCCCCATCAGGTAGGCGAACCTGCCTGGCAGCAGCTTGTTGCGATTTTCCAGAACCTGCGACATGCGCCGATCATAGCATTCGACGCATTACTGGCCAGTCTGCCCAAATGCCCCGCAGAGGAATACAATGGGTTTCCCACGCGCTTGACAGCCTTGTCGGCGCCGCACTTCGCTAGCCCCTAGCCCCTCAAAACATGTGCTTCTCGATCCCGAGCCGCGCAAGGATCTTGCTCGCGATCTCCTCGATCGACGTGTGCGTCGTGTTCTCGACCGGAATGCTTTCGCGACGGAAGATCTTGTCGGCCAGCGCCAGTTCGTGCCGGCATTGCTCGACCTTCGCGTAGCGGCTGTTCGGCTTGCGCGCCTCGCGCACCTGGGCCAGCCGCTGCGGATCGATCGTCAGCCCGTAGAGCCGTTGCTTGAATGCGACCAGGCGCTTGGGCAGTTCCAGCTTGTCCAGGTCGTCCTCGGTCAGCGGATAGTTGGCCGCCTTTACGCCGTAGTGCAACGCCATGTACAGGCACGTCGGCGTCTTGCCTACGCGCGAAACGCCGATCAGGATGATGTCGGCGTCGGCATAATTCACATCCACGCCGTCGTCGTGGGTCAGCGCGTAGTTGGTCGCATTGATGCGCGCTTCGTACTCGGCGAAATTCGTCAGCCCGTGCGCGCGGCCGACTTTCGGCTTGCGTTTTACCCCGAGTTCGGCCTCGAGCGGTCCGATAAAAGGAGCGAACACGTCGATCATCAGAGCCCCGCTGCTGGCGAGGATTTCGCTGAGCGCCGGATCGACCACCGTGTTGACGACGATCGGCCGCGCGCCCGTCGTTGCGTAGGCATTGCGGATGCGCGCCGCCGCGCCATGCGCCTTCTCCTCGTCGTCGATGAAGGGCACCCGGAACGTATCGAACGCGACGTCGTCGAACTGGGTCAGCACCGAGTGACCGATCGTCTCGGCCGTGATACCGGTGCCGTCGGAGAGATAGAAAATCGTTCTGCGCATGGATGAAGTGTACGCGATGTCGGATTCGCCCTTGCTGCCATGTTCGCCACGATTGCAGCTGCGTCGGTGCGCATGGGTTGCCGGCTCTTCCCCCTCTCCCCGCTTGCGGGGAGAGGGCCGGGGTGAGGGGTGAGTACAAAGGCGCGAGCAAGTCATCGCAGCGGCGTCGACGTCTGTCAACCATTGACGCACCCCTCACCCTACCCTCTCCCCGCAAGCGGGGAGAGGTAAAGCTGACCCGATGTGAAATGACTAATTCTTGAGTGCTTGTCTCAAAACCCATAAACACCGAAAATTCGCATCCTAGCGGGCCAGCCCGCCCTCGCAACGCCTTCCGGAGATTTCCTTGAGCGACCTGGTTTTATGGCTCGATCAGCTGCGCCTGTCCGACCTCAACAAGGTCGGCGGCAAGAACGCCTCCCTCGGCGAGATGATCGGCAATCTGAGCAAGCTCGGCGTATCCGTGCCGGGCGGTTTCGCAACCACGGCGCTCGCATTTCAGCATTTCATCGCCCAGAGCGGCCTGGCCAAGCGCATCCAGGACCGCCTTGCGACGCTGGACGTCGATAACGTCGACGAACTGACCAGGGCGGGTGCCGAGATTCGCCAGTGGGTGATCGACACGCCCTTGATTCCCGAGTTCGACGCCGCCGTGCGCGATGCGTACGCGAAGCTGTGCAAGGATGCGGGCAACGCGGACACCGCGGTCGCGGTGCGCTCGTCCGCGACTGCCGAGGACCTGCCCGACGCCTCGTTCGCCGGCCAGCAGGAGACGTTTCTGAATGTTTCCGGCGCCGACGACGTGGTCCACCGGATGAAGGAAGTGTTCGCTTCGTTGTACAACGATCGCGCGATTGCCTACCGCGTGCACCATGGCTTCAAACATGAGGAAGTGTTCCTCTCGGCCGGCGTGCAGTTGATGGTGCGCTCGGATGTCGGCGCCTCTGGCGTGCTGTTCACGCTCGACACCGAATCCGGATTCCGCGACGCGGTGTTCGTTACCGGCAGCTATGGCCTCGGCGAAATGGTCGTGCAGGGCGCCGTCAATCCGGACGAGTTCTACGTCTACAAACCGACGCTGCGCGCCGGCAAGCACGCAATCCTGCGCCGCCAGCGCGGCGCCAAGCAGCAGCGCATGGTCTATTCGAGCAAGCCGGGCGAACGCGTGCGCATCGAGGAAACGCCGGCTGCCGATCGCGCGAAGTTCTGCATCAGCGACGCCGACGTGCACGAACTGTCGAAGCAGGCGCTGGTCATCGAACAGCACTACGAGCGTCCGATGGACATCGAGTGGGCCAAGGACGGGATTACCGGAAAAATATACATTGTGCAGGCGCGCCCGGAGACGGTGAAGTCACGCGGTCGCGCCGCGCAGATCGAACGCTACCACCTCAAGGCGCGCGGCGAAGTGCTGTGCGAGGGCCGCGCGATCGGCCAGAAGATCGGCGCCGGCACGGCCAAGGTGATCCGCTCGATCAAGGACATGAATCGCCTGCAGGCCGGCGACGTACTCATTGCCGACATGACCGACCCCGACTGGGAACCGATCATGAAGCGCGCCTCGGCCATCGTGACGAATCGCGGCGGCCGCACCTGCCACGCCGCGATCATCGCGCGCGAACTCGGCGTGCCGGCAGTCGTCGGCACCGGCAACGCGCTCGACTCGATTCCCGACGGCACCGACGTGACGGTGTCGTGCGCCGAAGGCGACACCGGCACGATCTACAAGGGCTTGCTCGAATTCGACAAGACCACCGCCGACCTCGACCACATGCCGCCGGCGCCGCTCAAGATCATGATGAACGTCGCCAATCCCGAGCGCGCGTTCGACTTTGCGATGCTGCCGAATGCCGGCGTCGGCCTTGCACGCCTTGAGATGATCATCGCCAGCCATATCGGGCTGCACCCGAAGGCCCTGCTGGAATATTCGAAACAGGACGCCGAAACGAAGAAGGCGATCGACGAGCGCACCGGCGGCGAAGACCCGGTGCAGTTCTATGTCGACCGTCTTGCCGAGGGCATTGCGACGATCACCGCGGCGTTCGCGCCGAATCCAGTCATCGTGCGCCTGTCCGATTTCAAGTCGAACGAATACGCGAACCTGATCGGCGGCAAGCGCTACGAGCCGAACGAGGAGAATCCGATGATCGGCTTCCGCGGTGCGAGCCGCTACGTCGATCCGTCCTTCAAGGACTGCTTCGCGCTCGAATGCCGCGCGATGAAGAAGGTGCGCGAGGAAATGGGCCTGACCAACGCCTGGGTCATGATTCCGTTCGTGCGCACGCTCGAGGAAGGCCGCAAGGTCATCGACGTGCTGGCCGAAAATGGCCTCAAGCGCGGAGAGAACGACCTGAAGGTCATCATGATGTGCGAACTGCCGTCGAACGCGCTGATGGCCGAGGAATTCCTCGACATATTCGATGGCTTCTCGATCGGCTCGAACGACCTGACCCAGCTCACGCTCGGCCTCGATCGCGACTCCGCCATCGTCGCGCACCTGTTCGACGAACGCGATCCGGCCGTCAAGAAGCTGCTGGCAATGGCCATAAAGACGGCCAAGACCAAAGGCAAGTACATCGGCATCTGCGGCCAGGGCCCGTCCGATCATCCCGACCTGGCCGAGTGGCTGATGCAGCAGGGCATCGATTCGGTCTCGCTCAATCCCGATACGGTCGTCGACACCTGGCTGATGCTGGCGAAGAAAAAAAGCGGCTGAGCGGATGCAAATCAATCCCGCCTTTGTCGCCGCCGTGCAGCAAAGCGTGCGTACCGCGCCCTACCCCGAACTCATCGGCATCATCATCAGCGCACTCGAGTTCGACAGCTGCAGCGTCGAACTCGACCTCGGCGAGCGCCACCTGCAGCCGTTCGGCATCGTCCACGGTGGCGTGCTCGCCACGCTGATCGACACGGCGACATTCTGGGCCGGCTTCATGCGGCTGCCGGAAGATGCCGGTCTGGTGAATGTCGACCTCAAGTTGAATTACCTCAAAGCCGTCGCCAGCGGACACCTGCGTGCCGAAGGCCGCTGTCTGCGCGCGGGACGGCAGATCAGCTACACGGAGGCCAGCGTGTTCGACAGCAGCGGTGGACTCGTTGCCCATGGCACGTCGACATTGATGGCGCTTCCGGGCCAGGGACTCAAGCTCCGTGTTTCGAAGTTTCTGCCTGGGTAAGGCGCCGCAGACACTTTGGCAGGGTGCGGTATTTCCGGAAGCGATTGTGGCCCCGCGTCAATCTCCCTCATATCCGTCGGAGAAGATCGTATCCTGCGTCGAGCAGGCGGAAAATTCCGAGGTGTTGCCGGACGGATCGGTCGCCGTCGCCGTGATGACGTGGCGGTCGGCCGGAACGGTGAAGTTCAGCGGTCCGAAAGTAACCGGATTGGGAGTGGTAGTCACGTTCGCGAAACCGATGAATTTCTTGCCTTCGCCATTATGCGAGGGATCGCAGCCCGCGTTCGCGAAGAATTCGATCCGGTACGCGGTTCCCGCTGTGCTGTTGAGCGAACCGGAAACATGCACCGTTGTGCTGGGGCCAATGGTCAACGTACTGATGACCGGATAGTTCTGCAGGTTGTTCGAACCTGTATCGGCATCACCATCGTCGTTGACCGTCGGCGCGCCGCCACCACTCAACGATATACCGAGACTGCCATTGTCGTGGATCTCGTTGCCCAGAATCGCCACTTCCGTCGATCCCCCGATGAGACTGACACCCAGTGAACTGTTGAAGGCAATGCGATTACCGGCGTTGGCGACGGTTCCTCCGATCATGCCGCCCGTTTCGCCGTCAGCCTGGATGCCTGTCGCATTGCCCAGCGGCATCGTTCCGGTAATGTCCGTACCGACCGAATTACCTTGGACATGAAGATCGGCCGATGTGCCGCCATAGAGCAGTATGCCGGCGATGGTCGCTCCGCTGACCACATTGCCTTCACCAGCGGCGGTACCGCCGATTTTGTTACCGATGCCAGTGCCTATGTAGTACTCCACGCCGACTGTACCGCCACCGAAGCGGACGGTCCCGGTTGCATCGGTTCCAATCAGATTGCCCTGAATCCGATTGTTGTCGCCGGCACCCTGAAAGATGATTCCAATTGCGGACCAGGTGCCGATGACATTACCGGCACCTTGAGCCGAGCCACCGATCAGGTTGCCATTGCCCCCGCCGACGTCGATTCCCCTGTACGCGGCCACCAGCGGCGTTGCGCCGTCCTTGTCGATGTTGATGTAGTTGCCCTGGATTACGGTGTTGTTGCAACCGTAGACCATGACGATCTCGCCGTTGCCCGAGAGCACATTGCGATCTGCCGGCGCTGTTCCCCCAATCGTGTTCCCGTTGCTGGCCGAATCCATGTCAACGGCAAAGGAGCTGCCGACGTACGAAGAAGCGGTCCCAGCGACGTTTACGCCGATGAAATTGCCGGCGATCGTGTTGTTGCTGCTCCCATCGGAAACGAGAATGCCGACGCTTGCCAAATGAGTGATCGCCAACCCCTTTATCGTCGAACTGCTGCTCCCCGCACCTTCCAGCCGGAACGCCGGACTGACATTCGTCGCGTCCAATTCGATCAGCAGTTTGGCATTGTCTCCAACGGGCATCGTGTTCGCGCTGCTGCCTGTCTGTGAATAGCCATCGATAGTCACCGGGCTCGTGATGTTGTCGAAGAGCGACAAGGGCGTGATCGTGCACACCTGAGTCAGCGCGTTACATCCGTTGTCGTCGTTGGGTATGTTGAAGTTGATCGTGTCGGGCCCGGCGTTTGCGTTTGCATCGAGAATCGCCTGCCTCAGACTCCCAGCCCCTGAATCTGCAGTATTCGTGACCGTGAAGATGAGCGGGACTGCTGAAGCAACCGAGGCGACAAGTGCAAATGACAAGGCGAGCAATCTCACGATTGCGCTCGTCGGTCTGGTTTTCTGGCGGTTGACGGCAGACAGGTTCATAACACCCTCCCGTGCGCAAGTGGTTGTCGCGGACGTTCCCAAACAGCATCGAACGAATCGTGGTTCGGCGAACAGGTACACGGCCAACATGCGTCGACTGGAGGCGCTTGCCTTGACGCTTCGGACGAATTCGAGGAATTCATCCGGCCCCTGCGCCCCCACGCGCTTGCAACTTCAACAGGAACATCGGGTGCGGCGCGAGTAATGCGCCAGGCACGATGTTTCACAACGCTCGTCTGTGGGTGCAGGCTACTCGCGTCGAACCGCGCCGGCAACAGCGTCAAATTGTGCAAATTTGATGCCGCAAGTGGGTCACTCCGCCTGGCGTGCACGGCTTCGCAGCGCGCCAGGAAGAAACCATGGGATGGCAGGGGCGCCCCGCAGGAAGCTTGTCGCCGCAGCCCCTCCTGTCTGTGTGAGTGCTTGTTACGTCGGCCTCTGTCGAGAAACGCTGTCGTGTTCGGTGTGCCCCCGGCAGATCGTTGTTAGAGTCACTGCTCGTATTGCACGACGAATCCGGAGAGTCCGTCATGTTTCCCAAGTTGCCCGCCCTTGTTTCCCTGGCGCTGCTCGCGGCCTCGCCGGCTGCCTCGGCCTGGAACATACTCAAGAATCCGGACTTCGTGGCAGGCACGAGCGGCTGGAACACAAGCGGGACGGCCAGCTGGGAAAGCTATCTCAGTGCTCCCGCTGACGCCGCCGGTGGCTCGCTCCGGCTCGATTCTGATCCTGGAACGGCCCACGCCGACCAGTGTGTCGATGTCAGCAAGTGGCTGGATATCGATGTCTCGGTGACGAAGTTCGACAACGTGCCGGGTGGCGGCGGCACACACACGTTCAAGCTCGACGTCTACGGCCAGCCCGGCTGCGCCGGCGTCGTGCTGAGCACGATCACCCTGCCGGAAGCCGGAGTAACGGTATCGGGCAATCAGGGTGCGTCGTGGACGGAGGTTTCCGTGCTCGGAACGCCACTTCCGTCCGGCGCGCTCAGTGCAAAGATGAATCTCGACACTGCCGCCGCGAGCGGCGAAGTATCGTACTTCCTGCTCGACCACATCCAGGTCGTGCCACCTGACGAGATTTTTCCGGACGCGTTCGAAGGGAATTGAACGGCTGAAGATCGGCGCGCGGCAGTATCAGTCCCTCTCCGTCGCAGGCGCGCCGAGAGACCCGCCCGCAGGGCCATCGGCAGGCGAAGTATACATTTCGGCATAATGTCGCCGATCCGCAGATGCGGAGGGCAACCTTGCGGACCAGCGCTCCGCAGTGCAGCATTCGCCGAGCCAAGCCCCGGCATATACTTCGGGCTCGCGGCGTTGCGGCTGCTGCCACATCCGATTTGCCGATCTGCAGGGGGCTGCTAGACGATGAATCCTTCGAACCTCGCCTATTGGCCGGCGGACACTACCGAACCTGTCCTCGAAACAACCGTCGGCTCGATCCTGCGCGACGCCGCGGCTGAAGCGCCGGATATGACCGCCGCCGTTGCCTGGGGCATCGTGCCTGGACAGCGAAGCACGTGGACGTATGCCGAGCTGCTGCACGATGCCGAGCGCACGGCACAAGCGCTGCTCTCGCGTTTCGAACCTGGCGAGCACGTCGCGGTCTGGGCGCCGAATCTCGCCGAGTGGCTGCTTTTGGAACTCGGCGCGGGCCTCGCAGGCATTGTCATCGTCACGGTCAATCCCGCGTACCGGGCGCGCGAACTCGAATACGTGCTGCGCCAGTCGCGCGCGGTCGGCCTGTTTCACGTCGAGTCGTTTCGAGGCAACCCGATGGCCGAATTCGTCGATCAGGTGCGCCCGGCCCTGCCGAATCTGCGCGAAGCGGTCTCGCTGGAACGCTGGGACGAGTTCCTCGCGTCGGCCGCGGCGTCGCATCCGCTGCCGTCCGTCGACGCGGGCGATCCCGCGCAGATCCAGTACACGTCCGGCACGACCGGATCGCCCAAAGGAGCGCTGCTCCCGCATCGGGCGCTGACGAACAATGCGCGTCTGTTCGCGCAACTCATCGGACTGCACCCCGGCGACGTCTACGGACACGCGATGCCGTTCTTTCATACGGCGGGCTGCGTGCTGGCCGCGCTTGGTGCGATCCAGGCGCGCGCCGCGCACGCGTTCATTCCCGCGTTCGAGCCGGCGCGGCTACTCGCGCTCATCGAGCAGGAGCGCGTTACGCACACGCTCGGCGTGCCGACGATGTTGATCGCGCTGCTCGAGCAACCACAAGTGGCCAGCTGCAACCTTGGCACGGTGCGCGTCGTCGCCTCGGGCGGCGCCAGCGTTCCGCCCGAACTCGTGCGCAACATCGAGTCGCGCTTCGGCGCATCGTTCTGCACGGTCTACGGCCAGACCGAGACTTCGCCGCTGATAACGACGGTGCGCCTCGACGATGGGCCGATGGACAAGGCCGGGACGGTCGGCAAGCCGCTGCCGCAGACCGACGTCAAGATCATCGATCCGGCTACGCGCGAAGTCGTTGCGAACGATACGGTCGGCGAACTGTGCACCCGCGGATACCTGCTGATGACGGAATACTTCGACAACCCGAACGCAACCGCGGCCACGATCGATGCCGAGGGCTGGCTGCACACGGGCGATCTGGCAACGATGGATTCGCGCGGCTACGTGCGCATCACCGGCCGGCTCAAGGACATGGTGATCCGCGGCGGCGAAAACATGTTTCCGGCCGAAATCGAATCGGTGCTGATCGAGCATCCGGACGTCGTCGAAGTCGCCATCATCGGCGTACCCGATCCGAAGATGGGCGAAGAGCTCGCCGCGTTCGTGCGCACCGGCGCGACGCGGCCGAGCGTCGCCGCGCTGCGGGCGCACGTGCGCGAGCGGCTGGCAGCGCCGAAGACGCCGCGCTACTGGATTTTCATCGATGCGTTTCCGCTGACCGGCTCCGGAAAGATCCAGAAGTTCATCTTGCGCGAACGCTATCTGACCGGCGAATTCGCCAGCCAGCTGCTCGAGGTCGCCTGATGGAGCGAGTGGCCTGTCTATCGACGTACATGCTGTACACGCTGGCAACAGCTCACCAGGATCAGGTATGGACATTCGCGAACACTCGGTCGCGTTGATTTCGGTCATCGTCGGCCTCGGCCTGACCGTACTGCTCGGCAATCTCAACCGGTTGATCCGCGCGCGCCGCGAGGTCCGCTGGGATGCGCTGCCGCTGCTGTGGGCCCTCATCGCACTGCTGCTGGTCAACAATTACTGGTGGGGCCTGTACCAGGGATCGGTCGTGGCGACTGCGGCGTCGAGCGCGGCGACGTTCCTGGTCGGCCTGTCGATGCCGATCATGCTCTATCTGATATGCGCCGCCGCGCTGCCCAACGTCCGATCCGGCGGCAGCTGCGACATGCGCGCCGCGTATCTGGCCGAGAGCCGCTACTTCTTTGCCTTGATCCTGCTCTACATTCTCGCAACCCTGGCCCAGACCTATGTTGCGGTCGGAGCCTTTCGCTGGTCAGAATCGATGGTCCTGCGCTGCCTGATCATGGCCGTCATCGCACCACTGCTCTGGAGACGCAGTATCGGCTATCACTGGTTCGCGACTGGCGCCATCCTGCTGATTCTGGCCTATCGGCTGATGCAACAGGAGTTGCACTAGTCCGACACGCTACGCCTTGACCAGCATTACCGTGCACGGCGCGTGCATCGCCACCTTGATCGGCACGGTCGCGACGAAGCGCTGCAGCTGCAGGCCGTGCGTCGCCGCGCCCATGATGATCAGATTCACTTCGTTGGCATCGGCATAACTCAGGATCGCCTGCGAGACATCGCCCGATTCGAGCACATGGAACGTGGCCACGTGGTCGCCTAGATCCATGGTCGCGGCCCAGCGCCGCAGGTAGGTGAGCATCTGCTGATGAATCGTGACTCCACGTTGTGCGGGCTCCGCGGCCGCCGCGGGCGAAATGACGGTAATGCAACTCAGCCGCGCCCCGGGACGATTGCCCAGCCCGCGTCCGACCGCATTACGCAAGGCCTGCAGCGTCTCCTCGGTCACGTCGTCGTGCGGTACCGCGACCATCACGATCGGCACCGGCGCGATCTGCCGCGTCGGCAACGCGCTGGGCTCGTAGCGCGTGCCGGTTCCAGCCCACCATCGGCGCAGGTGGCGCCAGAAACCCAGACCATGCGTCGCGTTGCCGCGCGCCGTGACTTTCACCTGATCCGGATGCGCCAGATCGAACGCCAGCAGCGCCGCCGATGAGTAACGGTTCGCTGCTTGCGCTTCCATGCACGCCATGATGATCTCCTGCAGCCATGCCGGAGTTTCCGGATTGATCTGCCGGGGAGGCTTGGGTTGCATCCAGAAACGCTGGCGCAATCCGCTCGCGGTCTGCGGGTTGCCGAACGGCAGCTCGCGCGTGCACATTTCATAGAGCATCACGCCAATCGCAAACAGGTCGCTGCGCGGGTCGCCGCGCACGCCGGCAATCTGCTCCGGGGCAATCCAGATGTTGGAGCCGGCCGCCGCCCGCATCTCTTCGGCGAGCAGATCCGGATAGCCGGCACGCCAGGACAGGCCGAAGTCGAGCAGCACGACGCTGCCGTTTTCCTTAAGCATCACGTTGGCCGGCTTCAGGTCCAGATGACAAACTTCCTGCTGATGCAGGCTCTGTACCGCGTGCGCGATCTGTGCGCCGATGCGAGCGATCTCCACCGTGTCGCGCCGCGTGGTCTGGTCGAGCCAGTCCTGCAGCGTCCTGCCTTCGATGTACTCCATGACCAGATACGGCAGGATCGCAACATCGCCCGCCGCCACGAAACGCGGCGCATGTGGGCCACGGATCACCGACAGGATTTGCTTCTCGACTTCGAAGCCGACGAGATTCTCCGCGCCATCGTCGGCGCTCATACGCGGCACTTTCATGATTATCGGAAAGTCCGGCTGTTGCGCCGGATCCGCGCAGTGCACGCGATAGATGTGCGCCATGCCGCCTGAATGGATGCATTTGTCGATGACGAATCCGTCGATGCTGTGTCCGGGTTCGAGCATGCTCATTGAGTGACTTCCAAGTAACTCCAGTTATTTTTGCTCGTCATTCCGGCGAAAGCCGGAATCCAGTGTCTTCCTTCACGTCAAGAAGGCGCTGGATCCCGGCTTCCGCCGGGATGACGGCTTAAAAATTAGCCGACAATTGTGAGCGCACCGGAGTAACGCAAACAGCGAGGCAGCTTACCGATCGCCGCGCCGAACTTCAGTACTTGCAATCCTTCAATGAAGTACGTACATTTGTACGTATGGACGATTTCGATCTGACTTCCAACCAGAAACGCGCGCTGGCCATGATCCAGGATTATCTGGAACGCAATGGCCGCGCACCTTCGCTAAGGGAAATATCGGAATATCTTGGACTTAGCAGTCATTCCTCAGCGCAGGATTATGTCGAGGCATTGATCCGCAAAGGCGCGCTCGAGCGCCTGCCGCATCACCGCGGCCTGCGTCTTGCCCATCGCTCACGGGTGCCGGCGGCGGCTTCCCTTCCCCTCGTCGGGCGGGTCGCCGCCGGCAGCCCGATCATGTCCGAAGGCAATATCGAAGCGCAGTATGCGGTCGATCCATCGCTGTTCCGTCCACGCGCGGACTTCCTGCTGCGCGTCGTCGGCATGAGCATGCGCGACGCCGGCATCATCGATGGCGACCTGCTCGCCGTGCATCGGAGCCAGACCGCCGAGGATGGCAGCATCGTCGTCGCCCGGCTCGATGACGAGATTACGGTCAAGCGCCTCCAGCACCGGCGCGGACGCCTGCTGCTGCTGCCGGAAAATCCGGACTTCGAACCGATCGATGTCGATCCGCAGCGCGTCGACAGCTTCGCGATCGAAGGCATCTATGTCGGCATCATCCGGCAGAACTGACATGGCCGAACTGACATGAACATGCCCGCGCCCGCTGCCGCACTCGATGCGGTCCTCAAGCATCCCGGTATCTGGCGCCGCTCGGCTGCGGCCAAGCCGCATGTGCGCGCGCTGCCGACCGGCCTGGACTCTCTGGACGCACTGCTGCCCGGCGGCGGCTGGCCGTGCGGCGCGCTGAGTGAGGTCCTGTTCGAATATGACGGTCTCGGCGAACTCGCGCTGCTGATGCCGGCGCTCGCCGAACTCACGCGCCGGCGCCAGCGCGTCGTGTTCGTCGCGCCGCCATACATTCCGTATGCGCCGGCGCTCGATGCGCACGGACTGGATCTGCGTTACGTCGTGCAACTGCAGACCAGCGCAAACGAAGGCGCATGGAGCGCCGAGCAATGCCTGCGTTCGGGTTCCTGCGGCGCGGTACTCGGCTGGCTGCACGAAGCGGACTATACGCAACTGCGCCGCCTGCAGCTCGCGGCCGAAAGCGGCGATGCGCTCGCCTTCCTGTTTCGTCCGGCGCGCGCTGCGGGCAAGGCAAGCCCGGCTGCATTGCGACTGCAATTGCATGCCGACGCGGCACAAGTCGACATCGAAATCCTCAAGTGCCGCGGCAATGTCGATCCGCGCAGTTCGACGCGTCTGCGATGGCGCGCTTGAACCAACACACCTAGCCGACTGAATCCCTGGCTTCCCTTCTCCTGCTGGCGGGAGAAGGTGGCAGGCGGATGAGGGTGGTGCCTGAGGCTCCCATGCGCACGAACATCTTCACACGCCACCCTCACCCTAACCCTCTCCCGCCAGCGGGAGAGGGGGATGACCTTCGACGCCAGCACGCGCGTATCTGTGCCGCAAGTTTTGAGACGCCCGATGTGCACGCTGTGAATCCATCATTGATGTCGAACGTTCCATGCTCTGGGCCTGCCTGCATTTTTCCGACTTGCCGCTGCACGCGGTGTTCGATGTGGACGAGCGCAGGCAGCGTTGCGCGCTGGTCGATGGACCGCGCCAGCGCCAGCATGTCGTCTTCGCCAGCGTCGAGGCTGCGCAATCTGGCGCGCGTGTGGATCAGCCGCTGGCGGCGGCGCGTGCCCTGTGCCCGTCGCTGCAGGCGCGTGCACGCGATCCGGCCGCCGAACACCGGCTGCTGCAAAGTCTCGCGGCATGGGCCTACCGCTTCAGCAGCCACGTCAGCCTCAGCGAGCCCGATGCGCTGCTGATCGAAGTCGGCGCCAGCCTGCGCCTGTTCGGCGGCTGGCCGGCTCTGGAACGCCGTTTGCGCCGCGCGCTGGCGCGCATCGACTTCGCGCCGGCAATCGCCGTCGCGCCGATAGCGGCGGCCGCGCGTGTGCTCGCCGCGCGGCACGACGGTTTCTTCACCGGCCAGCGCGAACCGATGTTGACCGCGCTTGGCAACATTCCGCTCGTGCACGGCAGGCTCGACGACAAGGCGATTTCACTTTTATACAACGTCGGCATGCGCACGCTGCGCGATGTATTCGCCCTGCCGCGCGCGGAACTCACGCGGCGCATCGGGCCGGCGGCGCTGGCGGCGCTCGACCGCATGCGCGGCATCGTCCATGAAGTGCTGCCGCTGTACCAGCCGCCGGACCGCTTCGAGCACCGCATCGATCTCGACGACCGTGTCGAGGCCTGGCCGCCGTTGCTGTTCCCGTTGCGCCGTCTGTGCAGCGAATTGTCGCTGTTCCTGACCGCGCGCGACGGCGGCGTGCAGCGTTGCGAACTCGTGCTCGATCACGAGGATCGCACGACGACCCGCAGTCGTCGTCGAACTGCTGACGCCACAGCGCGAGGCACACATGCTGTACGAACTCGTGCGCAGCCGGCTCGAGCGCGTGGCGCTCACGCAGCCGGTCTGTGGCATGGCGTTGATCGCGCGCGACCTGCCGACGCTGCGCCCGCAGCACCAGGACCTGTTCGAACCGAAGCGCGCGCAAGCGCTCGACTGGGACGAACTGGCCGAACGCTTGCGTGCGCATCTGGGCGACGGCGCCGTGCGTCGCCTTGCCGCCGCCGCCGATCATCGGCCAGAAAAGGCATGGCAGTTTACAGCCGGCAATCGCGACGATCCCGGGTCTTCGGCTTCTCCGTCAGATCGGAAGGTCGCGCGACGAAATCCTTCGCCACCAGATAAAACCGCGCCGCCTCGCTCTTCGCCTCTCCCGCCGGCGGGAGAGGCCGCGCCGCAGGCGCGGGTGAGGGTGGCGCATGAAGTTGCGACAACGGAAACGCTGCCGCGCTCCGGAGACGCCACCCTCACCCCAGCCCTCTCCCGCCAGCGGGAGAGGGAGCAAGGGACGCTGTTGCCTGGAAAGCCGCGCATGAAAACCCGCCTCCTTCTTCGCCTCTCCCGCCGGCGGGAGAGGCCGCGCCGCAGCGCGGGTGAGGGTGGCGCATGAAGTTACTGCGACAACAGACACCCCACCCTCGCCCCGGCCCTCTCCCGGGAGAGGGAGCAAAGCGTCGCAGCTTCGCCTCTCCCTCCTGCAGAGGCCACGCCGCAGACGCGAGCGCAAACGCGCCAGCTTCGGCCCCTCTGGCTGCTGACACGCGCGATTCCACTGCGCGGCCCTGCTCCGCGCATCCTTGCCGGCCCCGAGCGCATCGAGAGCGGCTGGTGGGACGGCGGCGATGCGCGTCGCGATTACTACGTCGTGCAGACACGCGAAGGCCAGCGCGCATGGGCCTTTCTTGCGCCGGGGGCGAGCGACGGCTGGATGCTGCATGGATGGTTCGCATGAAGCAGCGTTCATCCCCGCATCGTTTCGGCAGGCAGGCGCGCGTCAACGAGCACCCGCGCGAGATCGGCGAGCCATCGCAACGCGTTGTCGAGCGTGAAGCCAAGCGCACAGCCATAGAAATGGCGATTCCAACTTCATTCCCGCCCGGCGAAAAGATGCCTCCCTCTCCCCTATCGCGCAGCGATGGGGGAGAGGGCTGGGGTGAGGGGGCAGCGCCGCGCACTCTATCGACACATCGCGTTGTCGACACCCGCTTCCCCCTCACCCCGCCCCTCTCCCCCGAGCAAGCCCAGGGGAGAGGGAGCAAGACTTACGCCGAACTGCATTGCCTGTCGAATTTCAGTTTCCAGCGCGGCGCATCGAGCGCGCAGGAATTGTTCGAACGCGCAAAGAAGCTCGGCTACGCCGCATTGGCGATCACCGACGAATGCTCGCTGTCCGGCATCGTGCGCGCGTTCGAAGCATCCAACGACACCGGCGTCGCCTTGATCGTCGGCACCGAGATCCAGCTCGCCGATGGGCCGAAGCTCGTCGTCCTGGCTGCCGACCACGACGGTTATTCCGACATCTGCCGGCTGATCACGACCGGCCGCCGGCGCAGCGCCAAGGGCGAATATCGGCTGACCTGCGCCGATGTCGAACGGCTCGGTCCCGGTGCGCGCGTGTTATGGATTCCGCGTCATTCGACGCTGCCGCCACGACGAGCTTCGGATCGCGAGGATGCGAATGCCATTACCCGCGACGAAAACACGCACGGCGCCTGGATCGCGGAGCACTTTGCCGGACGCGCGTGGCTCGCCGTCGAACTGCATCGCGGTCCTGACGACGCTGCCGAACTCGCGCGGCTGCGCAAACTCGGCGCGCGTCATGACCTGCCGCTGGTCGCAGCCGGCGACGTGCACATGCATGTGCGCCGGCGGCGCGCGCTGCAGGATGCCCTGACAGCGATCCGCCTCGGCTGCACCGTCGCCGAAGCCGGGCATGCGCTGTTTCCGAATGGCGAGCGGCATCTGCGCCGGATCGACACTCTCGCGGAAATCTATCCCGACGATCTGCTTGCCGAAACGCTGCGCATTGCCGCGCAATGTTCGTTCCACATGGAGAATCTGGAGTACGAGTATCCGCACGAGCTCGTGCCGCCGGAAATGCCGGATGCCTCGGCCTATCTGCGCCAGCTGACCTGGGCCGGCGCCACCGTGCGCTGGCCAGGGGGAATTCCCGCGGCCGTGCGCGAGCAGATCGACAAGGAACTCGCGCTGATCGCGGACCTGAAGTACGAGCATTTTTTCCTGACCGTCGAAGACATCGTGCGCTGGGCGCGCACGCGCGATCCGCCGATCCTGTGCCAGGGCCGCGGCTCGTCGGCGAACTCCGCGGTCTGCTATTGCCTCGGCATCACCGCGGTGACGCCGGAAAGCGGCAACCTGCTGTTCGAGCGCTTCCTGTCGAGGGAGCGCAACGAGCCGCCCGACATCGATGTCGACTTCGAGCACGAGCGCCGCGAGGAAGTCATCCAGTACGTGTTCAACAAGTACGGGCGCAATCGCGCCGCGCTGGCCGCTACGGTGATCAGCTACCGGCGCAAGAGCGCCGTGCGCGATGTCGGCCGCGCGCTCGGGCTTTCCGACGACGCGCTCGATCAGCTCAGCGGCATCGTCACGCGCGTGGCCGCTCCCGGCCATCCCTGGCCTCCGCGGCACTTGGGCTCCTGCCCGCGCCAAGCGCGCAATCGCCCGCCGACGCGATGCGCGAACGCGGCTTCGATCCGGACAGCCGCGTGCTGCGCCAGCTCGTCGCGCTGGTCGGCGAGCTGCGCGGCTTTCCGCGCCATCTGTCGCAGCATGTCGGCGGCTTCGTGATCTCCGAACGCCCGCTGCATCATCTGGTGCCGGTCGAGAACGCGGCCATGCCGGACCGCACGATCATCCAGTGGGACAAGGACGACCTGGAGACGATGAAGCTGCTCAAGGTCGACTGCCTCGCGCTCGGCATGCTGACCTGCCTGCGCAAGTGCTTCGACCTGCTGCGCCGGCACGCGAAGCTCGACCTGAGCCTGTATGGAATTCCCACGGACGATGAAAAAACCTACGACATGATCTGCCGCGCCGACACGGTCGGCGTGTTCCAGATCGAATCGCGCGCGCAGATGTCGATGCTGCCGCGCCTGCGGCCGCGCTGCTTCTACGATCTGGTCATCGAGGTCGCGATCGTCCGGCCCGGCCCGATCCAGGGCAACATGGTGCATCCGTACCTGCGCCGGCGGAACGGCCAGGAACCGATCGACTACCCGCAATCGAAGTTCGAACGCGAATCCGGCACGCAATCCTCACGCGTCAAGGATGCGCTCGAACGCACGCTCGGCGTTCCGATCTTCCAGGAACAGGTCATGAAACTGATCCAGGTCGTGGCCGGATTCACGCCCGGCGAGGCCGACGAACTGCGCCGCGCGATGGCGGCATGGAAACGCAAGGGCGGCCTGGAAAAATTCCACGACCGCATCCGCAATGGCATGCTCGAGCGCGGCTACGACGATGCCTACTTCGAGCGCATCTTCGAGCAGATCAAGGGATTCGGCGACTACGGTTTTCCGGAATCGCACGCGGCGAGTTTCGCCCTGCTCGCCTGGGCCTCGTGCTGGATGAAGAACTACCATCCCGCGGCATTCACCTGTGCGCTGCTGAACTCGCAGCCGATGGGTTTCTATCAGCCCGCGCAGCTGATCCAGGATGCGAAACAACATGGCGTGCGCGTGTTGCCGGCCGATGTGACGATCAGCACGTGGGACTGTGAACTGGAGCAGCCTAAGCCCTCTCCCTCAATGCAAAAGCCATTTGGGGAAAGGGGCCGGTATGGGCCGCGGCAACTCAAGCCCTCTCCCCCAAGCTCGCTTGGGGGAGAGGGTTGGGTGAGGGGGCATCGCGAAAATGTATACACAGATCGACGATACGCGCCTGCCTTGAGTGATGCACTTCGCGTTGAGGATTCTGCAATATCAGACGCCCCCCCCTCACCCCAGCCCTCTCCCCCAACGATGGAGCCGTTGAGGGAGAGGGAGTGGTCTGGACCACAGTTTGCGCTGCGCCTTGGCTTGCGACTGATCCGCGGCCTGTCCGAAGCCACCGCGCAGCGCATCGCCGCGGCAAGAACCGCCGCACCGTTCCGCGATGTCGCCGACCTGACCGCGCGAGCGCGTCTCAATGCCGGCGAGCGCGCGTGTCTGGCCGATGCCGGCGCGCTGCGCAGTCTCAGCGGCCATCGTCATCGCGCGCGCTGGGACATCGCCGGCACAGAACAGCCGTTGCCGGTGCTTGCCGATGCAACGATCGACGAAGAGCAGATCCATCTGCGCCCACCGTCGCTGCGCGAAGACGTCATGAACGACTATGCGACGCTGGGTCTTTCGCTGACCTTGCACCCGCTCGCACTGATCCGCCCTGCCCTCGTGCGCCGCCGCGTCGTGCCGGCGCGCGCAACCATCGACATCTCGAACCACGGCCGCCACATGCGTTGCGCCGGGCTCGTCACCGTGCGCCAGCATCCCGGCACGGCGAAAGGCGTCACCTTCGTCACGCTCGAGGACGAAACCGGGCAGGTCAACGTCGTGGTCTGGCAGAGTCTCGCCGAAAAGCAGCATCGCGTGCTGCTCGAATCGGCCGTCATGGGCGTCGACGGCACGCTCGAAGCCGTCGACGGCGTGTATCACCTGATCGCCAGTCGCCTGCACGACTACAGCGCGCTGCTGCCGGAACTGGCGTTCGCATCGCGCGATTTCCACTGACCGCGACACTTGCACCAACCAAGGCCGCCTTGGGCAGCGCGTCAGCTTTTTTCCACCGTTCGCGTTGAGCGTAGCTCGCGCAGCGAGCGAAGTCGAAACGCCCTGGTCCTTCGACTTCGCCCTCCGGCGCTACGCTCAGGACGAACGGAAGTTGGACGCCAGCTACCTTTACGACAGCTGTACAACTATACGCATTCGGCCGCGTAAACCGGCGCGGCGCGTTGCGGCTGCTGCAGTGCTGGACTACCATCGGCCCAACGCTGCAAAAAGGGAGCGGCACACGTTGTCATGCCGATGACGCACGCAATCACCGGACTGCTCGTTTGCGAACAGTGCGACGCGGCGCACCGCAAATCGTCCATGCAGCGCGGCGAGATTGCGCAATGCACGCGTTGCGGCGCACGCCTCGAACGTGCCCAGCGGCTGACGCCCGAAGGCATGCTGGCCATGACCTGCGCCGCTGCGGTCATGTTCGTGATCGCCAACATCTATCCGATCGTGCGCGTCGACGTTCGTGGCGCGCACGGCTCGAGCACGTTCTGGGGAGCGATCGTCTCGTCCTGGCGGGATGGTTCCCAGACGATCGCGATACTGACCGCGCTGACAGTTTTTTTTGCGCCGCTGCTCGAGTTGCTCGCGGCCGGCTACGTGCTCTGGCCGCTCGCGCGCCGCAGGCGTGCGCGACATTTCGGCGCGGCCATGCGCGTGCTGCGCGTCGTCGGCGAATGGAGCATGCCGGAAGTGTTCCTGCTCGGCGCGATCGTGGCGCTGGTCAAGCTCGGCGACCTGGCCACGGTGATTCCCGACGCCGGGCTGTGGGCATTCGGCGCGCTGACCTGGCTGATCACGCTCGTGACCTCGTTCGACCATCGCTGGTTGTGGGACGTGGCCACTGCGGAGGATGCAACCTGAGCGCCGTCGTTACAGCGCGCGACCTCGGCTTGCTGCCTTGCCCTCAGTGCGGCCTGCTGTGCCGCACGGCGCAAGACACAGGCGATCTGGCCTGTCCGCGCTGCGGCAGCGCATTGCACGCGCGCAAGCCGGACAGCGTGGCGCGCACCTGGGCCTTTCTGATCGCCTCGGTCATCCTGTACATACCCGCCAACACGCTGACGGTCATGCGCACCGACTCGCTGTTCGGCCGCGAGAACCACACGATTCTCGGCGGCGTCGTCGATTTGTGGAACGGCGGCTCCTGGGACCTGGCAATCATCGTCTTCGTCGCCAGCATTGTCGTGCCGATCCTGAAAATGCTGGCGCTGGCTCTGCTCGCGATCAGCGTGCAGCGGCGCTCGGGCTGGCGCCAGAACGAACGCGCGCGTCTGTATCGCATGCTCGAAGCCGTCGGCCACTGGTCCATGCTCGACGTGTTCGTCGTCGCGCTGCTCGTAGGCCTCGTGCGCTTTCACAGCATTGCCGAAGTGATGCCGGGCCCGGGCATCGCGGCGTTTGGTACGGTCGTCGTGCTGACGATGCTGTCATCGATGAGCCTGGACCCGCGCCTGATCTGGGATACGGACAATGCCGACCATGTCTGACGACGAAACTCCGGGCAGCGCTGCCGGGCCGGCGCCTGACCTGCCCACGCCGGTCCGACGATCGAATCGCTTCGCGCCGTCGCTGGTGTGGGTCGTACCGCTCGTCGCGGCGATCGCCGGACTGTCGTTGACGTTGCGCACGTACCTGTCGGTCGGCCCGCACATCACGATCACGCTTCCAGACCGCAGAGGGGCTCGAAGCCGGCAAGACCGAGGTGCGCTACAAGGAAGTCGTGATCGGCCGCGTGACCGGTATCGTGCTCAGCGACGACCACACCCACGTGCTCGTGCACGTGCGCCTGGACCAGCGCGAAAAGCACTTCGCCGCCGCCGACACGCGCTTCTGGGTCGTGCGGCCGCGGCTTGGGCTGGGCGGCGTATCGGGGCTCGGCACCCTGATCTCCGGCGCCTACGTCGCAGCCGACGCCGGGACAGCACCGGACACCCGCACCGACTTTATAGGCCTGGAAACTCCGCCAGCGGTATTGCGCGGCAAGCAGGGACGCGCTTTCGCCGTGCACAGCGACGACCTGGCTTCGCTCGACATCGGTTCGCCGGTGTACTACCGGCGCATGCAGGCCGGCCGGATCAGCGGCTACCGGCTCGACGACGACGGCAAGGGCGTCACGATCCAGTTGTTCGTCGATGCGCCGTACGATCGCTTTGTCACGCGTTCGGCGCATTTCTGGAACGCCAGCGGCATCGACTTGTCGGTCAGCGCTTCGGGACTCAAGCTCAAAACGGAATCATTGGCTACCGTCCTTGCCGGTGGCGTCGCCTTCCAGGCGTTCGACGACAGCGCTCCGCCGCAGCCAGCCGATGAAGGAACGCGCTTCGAAATGTACGCCGACGTTGCTGCCGCGATGCGGCCGCCCGATGGCCCCGAACTCGACGTGCGCATGCGCTTCAACGAAACCCTGCGCGGACTCGTCGTCGGCGCGTCGGTGGACTTCCGCGGCATCTCGATCGGCAACGTGAAGTCGATCAATCTGGATTACGAACCGACCACGCAGACGTTTCCGGCCGACGTCATCGCCACGATCTACCCGCAGCGGCTGGGCCGAATCAACGAGCGCTTCTTCGAGGAGGGCAAGGGCCGCGTCAACTTCATCGCCGTGCTCTCTTCGCTGATCGATCACGGCTTCCGCGCGCAACTGCGCACCGGCAACCTGCTGACCCAGCAATTGTATATCGCGATCGACGTCGTGCCGAACGCCAAGCCGGCCAAACTGGATGCATCGACGACGACGCTCGAGATTCCGACCGCGCCCGGCAGTTTCGACGCGTTGCAACGACAGCTGACCGAAATCGTCGACAAGCTCGACAAGGTTCCGTTCGAGCAGATTGGCAACGAACTGCGCGACACCTTGCATGGGACGCGCGTGCTGCTCGGAAAGCTCAACGATGAGGTCACGCCGCAGGCGCGCGCGGTCCTCGAGCAGGCACAGCAGGCGCTGAAGACGCTCGACCGCAGCCTCGCCGAGGATTCGCCGCTGCAGCGCGGCGCCGGCCATACGCTCGACGAGGTCTCGCGCGCGGCGCAGTCGTTGCGCGCGCTGGCCGATTACCTGACGCGCCATCCCGAATCGCTGCTTCGCGGCAAGGGCGGCGAGAGCGCGCCCCAACCCGTTCCGCCACCGCCACCGCCGGGAGGCCACTGATGCGCCTGTTTCAGCGACTCTCGCGCACGAGGGTAGCCATCCTCATGGCGGCGCTTGGCGGCTGCGCGTCGGCGCCGACCCATTTCTATACTTTGCAGCATGACGCTGTGCCGTCAGCCGGCGCCGCACCCACTTCTTCCGCGCCGTTCCAGATCGAGGTACTGCCCGTGGCCGTGCCGCCCCAAGTCGACCAGGCGGAATTCCTCGTCCGCCAGAGCGACCAGCGTGTCGCCGTGCTCGACAACGAACGCTGGGCCGCACCGCTCGCCGCCGAACTGCGCGGCGCGTTTGCGGCCGACCTGGTTGCGGCGCTCGGCACGCGTGATGTATATGGCCTGCCGCGTCCTCCGGTGCTGCCCGTATATCGCATCGTCATCGACGTCAGGATTTTCGACTCATGGCCCGGACGCCATGCACGGATCCAGGCCGACTGGAGTGTTCGCGGCAACACCGAAGCCGCTCTCGTGACCTGCACGAGCACGGCGTCGCAAGACGTCGGGGCCGACTACGACGCGCTCGTACAAGGCCATCAGCGCGCGATCGCGCAAATCTCCGGGGACATCGCTACGACGGTGCGCGGCATCGCCGGCGGCGGCGCAGCGGCGTGCCCACGATAAGTACATGTTCTCCGTCAGAGCCTCAAGCGTGGCCGCTCAAAGCGACGGAACAACGCCTTCCCAACCTTGTCCAATTGGCGTCATACTCGCGCTAGCCTCCGCACATGCGGTTCTCTGAGGTGTCAAGAGAGTCGTCATTCTCGCGTTAGCGCCCGCGCATACGGTTCTCTGAAGTCTCAAAGAGAGTCGTCATTCCCGCGCAAGCGGGAATCCATCTTGATCTTGCTCTCAATGTCAGAAAGCAAAAATGGGTTTCCCGCCTGCGGATTTCTATTGAATCAATTTCGCGTAGCTGGCGGCGTCTATATTGCTGCCGCATACGATCAAACCGACGCGGCGGCCGCGCAGTTTCTCGCGCAGCGGACCGACCAGTGCGGCCATCGCCGATGCGCCGGCCGGTTCGACGGCGAGCTTGATTTCGCGCAACATCAGCCGCATCGCTTCGCGCAATTCATCGTCGCTGACCAGCACGACGTCCTCGACGTTGCGGCGGCACAACTCGAACGTGATCGGCGCCGCGTACGGAGCACCGAGGCTGTCGGCGATCGTCGCCACGCGTTCGATCGAACGCGGCTCGCCGGCTGCCAGGCTGCGCTTCATCGAATCCGCGCCGGTCGGCTCGACGCCGTAGACAGCGCAGTCCGGCCACGACAGTTTCACGGCGGACGCCACGCCCGCGCACAAGCCGCCCCCGCCGATCGGCACGATGACCGCATCGAGCGGTTCCACCTGTTCGCAGAATTCCAGGCCGAGCGTCGCCGTGCCGAGCGCTGTGCGTAACCCTTCGAACGGATGAATGAAGGCTCGCCCCTCCTCCGCCTCGACCTGCTTCACGCGTTCGAAACCGACGTGGGCGTTCTCGGCAAACTCGACTTCGGCGCCGTACTTGCGACACAGTTCCACTCGCAACGCATTCGCCGTCTTGATCATGACGACCTTGGCATTGATGCCGAGCGCCTTCGCCGCGTAGGCGACGGCGACCGCATGGTTGCCGGCGCTGATCGCCGTCACTCCACGAGCGAGTTCCTCGGGCGTCAGCCGCAGCATGTTCAGGAGGGCGCCGCGCGCCTTGAACGTACCGGTGCGCTGCAGTAGTTCGAGCTTGAGGAATACGCGGGTGTCCGGACCGAGCATCTCCGCCCGCAGCGAACCTTCCCATTCGTGCACTGGCGTCGTGACGACGCGATCGCCGAGTTGCTGGCGTGCGGCGCGGATTTCATCGAGTGTCAAAGAAGGAATCATGATTTCTCATCTGATGATTGCAGGCCAAATGTGGCACACAGCTTGTGCAGATCGATGTTGCCGCCCGAGACGATGCACACGACCTTGCCGCGGCCGGCTTTCCCCGACAGCGCGCAGGCCACCGGGCACGCGCCAGCGCCTTCGGCGATGACGCGGTTGCGTTCGGCAATCAGGCGCACGGCCGCGGCAACTTCGTCGACACTCGCCACGAGTGATCCGTCGATCAGCGATCGCGCGCGCTCGAACATCTGCGGAAACACGGTCTTGCTGCCAATGCCGTCGACGAACGATGGTTGGTAATCGACGGCTTGCGGCGAGCCGGACGCAAGCGACGCGGCAAGCGGCGCCGCGCCCGCGACTTCCGCGGCAAACATCCGGCAATCGGGTTTCAAGGCACGCATCGCCGCGGCAATTCCGCACGTCAAACCACCGCCGCCCCAGGGAACCACGATGGCGTCGACGTCGGGCAAGTCTTCGACGACCTCCAGCGCAATCGTGCCATTGCCGGCCATGACCTGCGGATCATCGAACGCGTGGATGAACGTCGCATCGACTCCCGGGAAGGCGCGCTCCTGAAAGGTCTGCCACCAGCGTTCGAACGGCACCTTGATGACGCGCCCACCGAGGCGCTCGATCGCCGCAATTTTTGTCGCCGGAGCCGTTTCCGGCGCGATCACCGTGCACGGGATGCCAAGTTCCCGCGCGCGCCATGCGGCGCCCTGCGCCATATTGCCCGCAGATGCCGTCACGACGCCGCGCGCGAGTTGTTCCGCCGACATGTGCGCCATCGCGTTCGCCGCGCCGCGGATCTTGAACGAACCGATCGGCTGCAGGTTTTCTAGCTTGAGAAAGATCTGCGCCGGACCGTCGAGGACATTCAAGCGCACGAGCGGCGTGCGTATCGCGGAACCGGCAATGCGCCGGCGCGCCTCCCGGATTTGATCGAGTCCCGGAAGCGAGCCGTCGACCGATGTCATGGCCGGCACCTGCGGCATCGTCACTTCGGCGCAGCGGCGGTCTCGCGCACTCTCTCCAAGGCCTCGCCCGAAGAAATGGCCGTGCCATCCGAAGATACAGTCGAAACCATCCCCATCGCCGCAACATACACGCAACATGGCAATCGGTTGTGCATGGCTCCGTTCCGACTCGATCAGCCCAATTGGCGGGCGCCACTATACCAGCCACGCGAACTGCTGCCCGTTCCCACCCTGGGCGCCGAAGACGTTTCGAAGCCTGTCGCGTCAGACAGCAGCGACGCCCGCAGCGCGTGCGCTGTCGTCGATCGTGCGCAGCAGATGCTGCAGCACGTCGAGGTCGGCAGGTTTGACCAGATGATGGTCGAAGCCGGCTTCGCGCGCGCGGCGACGGTCGTCTTCCTGTCCCCAACCCGTCAGCGCAACCAGCGTCGCGCCATGGTCAGGAAAGCCCCTTCGCAGAGCGCGCGCTACGTCATAGCCGTTCATTCCCGGCATGCCGATATCGAGCAGCACGACCGAAGGCCGATAGGCGCCGAACATCTCGATCGCTTCGGCCCCGCTGCGCGCGACCCGTACTTCGGCCCCGAGCACTTCGAGAATCATGGCAAGGCTGTCGCCCGCATCCGGATTGTCGTCGACCACGAGCACGCGCATTTGCGTGAGGTGCTGGTCGACTTGCAACGACGGCGCGGTCGGTTCGGGAACCGAAGACAGCGGCAGGCGCGCGATGAACTCGCTGCCCTTGCCCGGACCTTCGCTGCGCGCCTCCAGCGATCCGCCGTGCATCTGGGCGAGGCGTCGCGACAGGGCAAGTCCAATGCCCAGGCCGCCTTGGCTGCGCCCGCTGTCGCGATCGCCGCGGCTGAACATCTCGAACATCCGCGGCATGACCTCGGGCGCAATGCCGACACCATTGTCGCTCACGCTGATTGCGGCCATTCCGCCATCGCGCCAGGCGCGCAGCCGAATGCGCCCGCCGTGATCTGTATACTTTGCTGCATTGTTGAGCAGGTTCGCGAGGATCTGGGCCATGCGCACCAGATCACCTTCGAGCCAAAGCGGCTCTTCCGGCAGTTCGAGGACGAACGCATGGCCGCCTGCCCTGATCAGCGGTTCGCTCGTTTCGGTCGCGCTGCGCACGACAGCCGCAAGTTCAACCTGTTCCTTGCGCAGCGAGAAAGTCCCCCGGCTGATGCGCGACACTTCCAGCAAGTCGTCCACGAGACGGACAAGGTGGTCGAGCTGGCGCTCCATCATCAGATGCACGGCCTCGAAACGCGTGTCCCCCTCCCGCGTTCGTCGCAGCAATTCGATCGCATTGCGCAGTGGCGCGAGAGGATTGCGCAGTTCATGCGACAGCGTCGCCAGGAATTCGTCCTTCGCGCGATCGGACTCGGCCAGGCGTTCGGCCTGTTCGCGCAAGGCCCGGTCCGCGGCCTGGCGCTCGGTAGCGTCACGCGTCGTGCCAGCCACGGCGACGACGTTTCCGTCCGGACCGAGCACCGGCGCAAATATGTAATCGTAGATGCGGCGCCCATGGGTGCCTGTGAACGGAACTTCGCCGCGGATCGGCGCACGGGTTTCGATTACCTGTTCGATTTCCCGATCGTGCATTTCCACGTGCCACTGTTCGTAACCGAGTTCGGACAACAGCTTGCCGAATGCTTCAGTCACGCCCCACATTTTCAGCAGCGCCGCGTTGGCGTAGATCACGCGGTGCTGCAGGTCGAACACGTAGACGAAGTCGGGAGTGCTGTCCAGCGCGGTCTCGTAGATGCGCCGCTGGTTTTCCGATGCCACGATGAGGTGCTCGCGCTCGCCCTGCACCTTCTTCTGCTCGGTGACGTTGCGCAAATAGACCGAAACGCCTTCGGGAGCCGGAAACGAAGTGACCTCGTACCATGCATTGTGATTCGGGTAGTATGCGGTGAACGAGGTTTTTTCGCGCTCACTCATCGAGCGCTGGAAGTTGCGCTCGAATTCGGTGCCTTCGAGGCCGGGAAATGCCTGCCACAGGACCGTGCCGGAAAGCGTGCCTGGCTCCCGATGCAGGATCCGATGCGCTTCGCGATTGACGTAGTCGAACCGCCACTGGCGATCAAGCGTGAAGAAGCCCTCGGTAATGCTCTCGAGAATTTCGGCAGCGTCGCGATTGACCGCGGCGCTGGCATCCTCGACGCGATGAACGATGTATTCGACCTCGCCGTCGTCGCCAAGCACCGGCGCGTTTCTCGGCATCCAGTGGCGTTCCTGATATCTGCCACCCAGTGCGGCAGGCAGGCGCAAGTCGTAACGCTGCAGCGGCATCTTGTCCGCGACCTTGCCCGCCACCACGCGATTGAGCGAGGCGCGCAAATTCCTTTCACCGCTGGCGTCCGGCTCGGCGGGATTTTCGGGGAAGACCTCGAACACCGGCCGGCCGAAAATCCGCTCATCGGTGTGCGTTGCGCGCAGATAATCTTCGCTGGCGGCGACAATCGTAAAGTCACGATCCGGCTTGAGGACCAGGAATAGCCCTGGAATGCCGCGGAAGATTCGCTGGATATCCGTGTTGCTCATCGCAATCCAGCTGTGGGGCCTATATAAGGATGCGGGCCGACAAGCGCATGATGCTTCGAACACGCCGACGGCCAAGCGTAGCTGCGTCGTCGTAAAATTTCAGCACGCGTGCCACAAAATTCCAAGCCGGCAAGCGGGCTCAGCCAGCGTCCGTTCAGTTCGGCGCGGAAAGCCGACCTCTGCGGAGGTTTGTGCACACGCAGTTTCCGGCGGCCAACCGATTCCTCCCGCCTTTACGTCACCAAGGGGCGGTCCGCGGAGCGGCGCCGTTGCGGCGCTCAGTCGGTACAGGTTCGTACTTACCAGACTTCGCAGCGATCCTTGCCCTGGCGCACCATCGGCGCATCGGCCTTGCAGCCGAATGCCTGCTGGAACGCCGGCAGGTTCGACAGCGGGCCGTTCACTCGGTACTTCGCGCAATCGGATGCGGATCGCCCTGCACCATTGTGCGCTGCGTTTCCTTGCGGATCTCGTCGCCGCGCCATTGGCCCCAGGCGATGAAGAACTGCTGTTCCGGAGTGAATCCGTCGATCGTCGCCTCCGGCGGCTTGCCTTCGCGCGATTTCTTGTAGGCCAGGTACGCGAGCTTCGCGCCGGCCAGATCGCCGATCGATTCACCGAGCACCAGCTTGCCGTTGTGGTGGATGCCGGGCTCGATGAAGTAGCTTTCGAACTGGTCGACGACGCACTGCCCGCGCGCCTTGAATTTCTCCTCGTCGGTCGGCGTCCACCAGTTATCGAGACGGCCTTGCGAGTCGAACTGCGCGCCCTGGTCGTCGAAGCCGTGGCTGATCTCGTGGCCGATCACGACGCCGATCGCACCGTAGTTCACCGCATCGGTCGCGGTCACGTCGAACGCCGGCGGCTGCAGGATGCCGGCCGGGAAGACGATTTCGTTGAGCAGCGGGTTGTAGTACGCGTTGGAGGTTGGCGGCGTCATGCCCCAGCGGCCGCGATCGACCGGCTTTCCAACCTGCGAGATATTGTCGGCGACATTCCAGCGCGTGGCAGCGACGACGTCATCCCAGTACGACGTGCGCGCGATCGTAATTCCGGGCATCGGACGTTCGAGTCCTGCGCGTCTAGCCGGTTCCTCCCAGCTCTCCCATGAACGGCCGGTAGTAGCGCAGCTCGGCGATCGAATCGCGCACGTCGCTCATCGCCGTGTGCGTCGATTCCTTGGCAAAGCCCTTGCGCACATGGGGCGCCCAGCGCCGCGCGAGTTCCTTGATCGTCGAGACGTCGAGATTGCGGTAGTGGAAATACCGCTCGAGCCGCGGCATCAGGCGATGCAGGAAGCGGCGATCCTGGCAGATCGAATTGCCGCACATCGGCGACTTGCCGGGCGGAACCCAGCGCAGAAGAAACTCCATCGTCGCGGCCTCGGCCGTGCGCAAGATCAGCTTTCGATTCGATCACGCGCTGCCACAAACCCGACTTGCGATGCTGGTTGCGGTTCCAGTCGTCCATCGCCTCGAGCCGATCGAGCGGATGGCGGATCGCGAATTCGGGACCTTCGGCGAGGAGGTTCAGCGCCTTGTCGGTAACGACCGTCGCGATCTCCAGGATCGAGTCGCGACGGTATCCAGACCGGTCATCTCCAGATCGATCCAGATCAGGTTGTCCTCGTGGACAGTCGGTTCGGCCATGGTCGCGCGCTGTCGAAAGGTCCGGCGCAAGATATCACTACGCTCGCGGCCCGCACAGTCTGCGCAAAGTCCCTACTGATCAGCTAGGCTTGCCGCATGAACAACGGCCCGAGTTTCTTCTGGCACGACTACGAAACCTTCGGCGCCGATCCGCGCCGCGACCGCCCAGCCCAATTCGCCGGCCAGCGCACGAACAGCGAACTCGAGCCGGTCGGCGAGCCGCTCGTGATCTACTGCAAACCTGCGCTCGACGTACTGCCGCGGCCGGTGTCGTGCCTGGTCACCGGCATCACGCCGCAACAGGCGGATCGGGACGGCGTCATCGAAGCCGAGTTCGCGGCGCGGATGCACGACGAGTTCTCGGTCGCCGGCACCTGCTGCGTCGGCTACAACTCGATGCGCTTCGACGACGAATTCACGCGCAACCTGCTCTACCGCAACTTCTACGACCCGTATGCGCGCGAATGGGAGAACAAGAACTCGCGCTGGGACGTCATCGATCTCGCGCGCATGTGCTACGCGTTGCGCCCGCACGGCATCGAATGGCCGATGCGCGACGTGGAAGGCCGGGGGCGCATGCCCAGCTTCCGCCTCGAAGATCTGACCGCGGCGAACAACCTCGCCCATCGGCGCGCGCACGATGCGCTGTCCGATGTCCAGGCGCCGATCGCCCTCGCCCGCCTGCTGCGCAGCCGCCAGCCGCGCCTGTTCGATTTCTATTTCGCGCTGCGCCGCAAGCAGCGCGCCTGCGAACTGCTCGACTTCGCACATCGAACACCGGTGCTGCATGTCTCGTCGCGCTATCCGGCCGAGCGCGGCTGCCTGGCGATGGTCGTGCCGCTGGCGCAGCATCCGACCCAGCCGAACAAGATCATCGTCTATGACCTCGACGCCGACCCGACGCCGCTGCTGACGCTCGATGCCGACGAGATCGCCGACCGCGTGTTCACGCCGCGCGCCGACCTGCCTGAGGGCGTCGAACGCATCCCCTTGAAGGCCGTTTCGGTGAATCGCGCGCCGGCGCTGGCGCCCTTGTCGGTGCTCGCAGGCGTCGACACCGCGCGCATCGGACTCGACCGCGAACGTTGTCTTGCGCACCTGGAGTTGTTGCGCAAAGCCGCAGACCTTCCCGACAAGCTCCGACAGGTGTTTGCGACGCCGCAGGAGATGCGATTGTCGACCCGGAGCTCGCGATCTATCGCGGATTTGCCGACGATGGCGACCGGGAACTGCTGCGCCGCGTGCGCGCGACTCCTTCGACTCTGCTTGGTCAACAATCGTTCACGTTCCGCGACGCACGCTACGCCGAATTGCTGTTCCGTTACCGTGCGCGCAATTGGCCGGAATCACTTGCGCTGGACGAGCGCGAACGCTGGGAGCAGTTCCGCCTTCGGCGTTTGCGCGAGCACAGCGACTTGTCGCACTCTTCGCTCGACGAGTATTTCGCCGAAATTGCACAATTGCGCCAGATCCACGCGGCAGACCCGCACAAGACGCCGCTGTTCGACGCACTCGAGCAATGGGGTCGTCACCTCGCTCAAGGTTGAACATGGCCGCAAAGACCGCGTACGTCACCGCCGACACTTTCCGTTTCCTGCGCGAACTGGCGCGCAACAACAATCGCGAATGGTTCGCGGCGAACAAGGCGCGCTACGAGAAGACCACGCGCGATCCGTTCCTGCGCCTGATCGGTGATCTGGCCGAACCGCTGGCGAAGATCAGTCCGCACTTCCGCGCCGACCCGCGCCCGAGTGGCGGCTCGATGTTCCGCATCTATCGCGATACGCGCTTTGCCAACGACAAGACGCCCTACAAGGCGTGGCTCGGCGCGCGCCTGTTTCACGAACGCTCGCGCCAGGTCCCGGCGCCACTGTTCTACCTGCATATCGCGCCTGGCCGCTGCTTCGTCGGCGGCGGTCTCTGGCATCCGGAATCCGCTACGGTCAAACGCATCCGCGACTTCCTGGTCGACAATCCCGCTACCTGGAAGAAAGCCGTGCAGGCGAAGCGGTTCCGCGAGCGGTTCGAACTCGGCGGCGAGTCGCTGACGCGGCCGCCACGCGGCTACGATCCGGCTCACGAGCTGATCGAGGACATAAAGCGCAAGGACTTCGTCGCGACCGGGCACATCAGCGATGCCGAAGCCATGTCGGCGCAGCTGCCG
The DNA here is from genome assembly GCA_963766595.1 of uncultured Gammaproteobacteria bacterium. Lineage (GTDB taxonomy): Bacteria > Pseudomonadota > Gammaproteobacteria > Xanthomonadales > Rhodanobacteraceae > Rudaea. Next base: position 1,792,103 of record CAVYAZ010000002.1, on the reverse strand, counting down.
AAGATCGTCATCGACGGCTGCAAAGGCATCGCGCCGATGATCGATTACCTGTGCGCCGCGCTGGATCTGGAATTCTGATGGCTGCGCACGGTCACCGCGCGCTGCGCATCATCGCGGCTTTCAAGCTGATCAAGGCGCTGAGCCTGATCATTGTCGCGATTACCGCATTCAACCTCATCGAGTCGCAGCGCGTCGTCGCGCTGGCCGACTGGGTCGCACAGTTGCCGTTTCACCAAGGACATCGCCTCGCAGTCGAAGCGGTCGACAAGTTGCTCGGCTTCGGCCCGCGCAAGTTTCTGGCGATCGGCAGCGTCGCTTGCGTCTACGCCGCCGTGTTCCTCGTCGAGGGTTGGGGCCTGTGGCGCGAAAAGCGCTGGGCCGAATACCTCACGGTCATCGTGACCGCATCGCTGATTCCGCTGGAGCTGTGGGAAATCTTCCACCATTTCACCTGGCTGAAGATTTTCGCTCTGGCGCTCAACGTTGCGATCGTGTGGTACCTCATCCACGTGTTGCGGGAAAAGTAGGCGTCACGCCACGCCGAACGGAAAAGCAAGGACGTCGCGAATGTCCTCACTGCCGGTCATTGCCATCAACAGACGTTCGATGCCGAGCGCGACGCCGGCGCAATCAGGCACGTCTTCGAGTGCCCGAAGCAGATTTTCGTCGAGCGGCAACTCGGCGAGACCGCGAGATCGCCGCCGCGTGTTGTCGCGTTCGAAGCGGGCGCGCTGCTCTGCGGCATCGGTCAGTTCGTGGTAGCCATTGGCCAGTTCGTGTTGTCCGGCGTAGAGCTCGAAGCGTTCCGCGACGGGCGGATCGTCCGCGCGAATCTTCGCCAGCGCGCACTGCGACGCCGGGTAGTCGTAAACGACGGTGATGCGTCCGGCTGGAAATGCCGGCTGGATCCGATGCGTCAGCAGCAGGTCGAGTCGGTCATCCCTGCCCAGTCCTTCCTCGCTGACGCGCACGCCATGCAGCGCGTTGCGCAACTCCTGATCGTCCGCTGTCAGCGGGTCGAGACCCACGGTGTCGAGGAACAAGTCGCGATATGTTGTTGTGCAGACATCGGCTCCCGTTCCGCCGAGCCCGAGCGCCGCCTGGACGAGGCCTATCGTCTCGTCGATCAGCTGTCGATCGTTCCAGCCGACGCGATACCACTCGAGCATCGTGAATTCGGGATTGTGGCGCCGGCCGGCCTCGCCATTGCGGAACACGCGACCCAGCTCATAGCAATCGCCGATTCCGGCGGCGAGCAGGCGCTTCTGCGCGAACTCCGACGACGTGCGCAGCCAGCGTTCGCGCGCTCCAGCGTCAACGTGCCCGGAAAAGCGCGTGCTGAAGCTCTCGATGTTCGGATCCGTGTTGCCAGCTGCCGACATGACTGGCGTCTCGACTTCGAGCACGCCGCGCTCGGCGAAGAAGCCGCGTATCAGGGTGTAGAGAGACGCGCGCAGTTCCAATGCGTTTCGCAATCGGACGTGCTGCCCCCTCTCCCCAGCCCTCTCCCCCAAGCTTGCTTGTGGGAGAGGGAGTTTGCCGTTCGTGCTGCTGCTGACGCTCGCGTTGTATTCGGCGCTCGCACTGTTGTCGACATTCGCGCTATGTTCGACATTCGGATTGATATCGAGCCTCGAGTCAGGCTTGGCAGCGACGTCCCGACTCCCTCTCTCCCGACGTTGTCGGGGGAGAGGGTTGGGGTGAGGGGGCAGCGTTTCAGCCAGCGCGGCGCAAATCGATTCCAGCACATCGTCCGTGCGCTCCAGCACGTCGTTGTTCCAGAATCGAAGCACGCGAAAGCCCGGTGCTCTCAATGCCTCTGTCCTAACCTCGTCGTAGCTTGCCTGCTCCGCATGCTGGCTGCCGTCGAGCTCGACGATCAGGCGGCGCTCCATGCAGACAAAATCGACGATGTAACCAAGCAGTTCATGTTGGCGGCGAAACTTGAACCCCAGCTGCGCACTACGCAAGCGCGACCATATCAACGTTTCCGCCGGAGTTTGCGCGGGCCGCAGCAATTTTTCCCGTTCCACGCGTTACCCCATCACCCTGCCCTCTCCCCCGCGCGTTGCTCGGGGGAGAGGATGTGCAGGAATCGATTTGCGCCGCGCTCGATAAAACGCTGCCCCCTCACCCCAACCCTCTCCCCCGACAACGTCGGCGGAGAGGGAGTGGAGATGGCGTCGCGACTGCTGTGGTGAACCCCGTTCATCACTGAGAGCCTGCCAGGAGCTTCACAAGCCGCGCCTCGTCCCAGACTTCGACGCCCAGTTCGTTGGCCTTGTCGAGCTTCGAGCCGGCTTCGCTGCCGGCCACGACGAAACTCGTCTTCTTCGATACGCTGCCGGCCACTTTTGCGCCGAGCGCTTCGAGCCTTTCCTTCGCCTCGTCGCGGGTCAGCGATGTCAGTGTTCCGGTCAGCACGACCGTCTGCCCTTCGAGCGGTCCACCGCTGCTCGCGCTGCGCTCGGCGCGCGCGAAAATGGCATGGCCCGCCCCGATGCAGCGTTCGAGCAGTGAATGCCCCTCGCCCTCGCCGAGGTACGCAAGCGCGTTGTCGGCAACCTCGGCCGGAATGCCGGCGTCGATCCACTGCTTGTGCGAGGACTTCGCGACAGCCTCGAGCGACGCAAATGCCCCGATCACCTGTTCGCTGCGCTTCGCGGTGAGTTTCGGAATCTCCATATTGGCCAGAACCTGGGCCGGACCCAGCGCCGCGTGCAGCTTCCCAATAGGCGCGTGCGCATCGCCGATAGTCACGCCGCGCGCGAGAAGGTCGTCGATAACGCGTTGGTTGCCTTCCTGGGAAAAGAAGTGATCGATTGCATGCGCAACTTCGCCGCCGATGTCCGGCACCGCCTTCAGCACCGGCCATGGCAGGTGCCGAATCAGATCGATCTCGCCGAACCACACCGCCAGCGCTTTCGCCGTGCTCTCGCCGACGTGCGTGATGCCGAGCGCGTAGAGAAAGCGCGCCAGCGTCGTCTTGCGGCTGCGGTCGATGCCCTCGATGAGGTTCTCGGCCCACTTCGTGGCAACCTTGCCCGCCTTTACCGTTTCCGGTGTCGTCCCATCACGTTCGTCGACCCGGCGCCTCATCTCGAGCAGATCGTCGAGTGTCAACTTGTACAAATCGGCCACAGACCTGACGTAGCCCAGACTGGTCAGGTCTTCGATGTAGCGCTCGCCAAGTCCGTCAATGTCCATCGCGCGACGCGCCGCGAAATGGAAAATTCCCTGGACGATCTGCGCCGCGCACGTGAGTCCTCCAGTGCAGCGCGCGACGGCCTCGTCCTCTTCCCGCACGATCTCCGAACCGCAGACCGGGCAATGTGCCGGCATCTGCCACTTCTTCGTGCGCGCCGGACGCTGGTCGAGTACGACGCTGACGACTTCGGGGATCACGTCGCCGGCACGCCGCACGATGACCGTATCACCGACGCGCACATCCAGGCGCGCCACCTGGTCGGCATTGTGCAGCGTTGCATTCGTGACCGTGACGCCGCCGACGAAGACCGGCCTCAGCTTCGCCGCAGGCGTCGCCGCGCCGGTTCGGCCGATGTTGATGACGATGTCTTCGACGACGGTCGTCTGTTCCTGTGCCGGAAACTTGTGCGCAATCGCCCAGCGCGGCGTTCGTCCGACGAAACCGAGTTCGTTCTGGCTCGCCAGGGAATCGAGCTTGTAGACGACGCCGTCGATGTCGAAAGGCAAGCGGTCCCGCTGCTTGCCGATGCGCCGGTAGTAGTCGAGGCAGCCGTCGATTCCATCCGCCGTCTCGACCAGCGTGCTGACTGGCATGCCCCATTCGCGCAGCTTCGCCAGCATTGCCGAATGCCGGGGCGGAAGCTGGCCGCCCTCGATGGCGCCGACCGCGTAGGCGAAGAATGCGAGCGGCCGCTTGGCGGTGATCCGCGGATCGAGCTGGCGCAGCGAACCGGCAGCCGCGTTGCGCGGATTGATCAGCAGCTTGATCTTGCCGTCCGAGGCGCGCGCCGCCTCGTTGTACTTTTCGAAACCGGCGCGCGGCATATAGACCTCGCCGCGGATCTCGATCACCTTCGGAAAATCCTTGCCGCGCAGGCGCAGCGGTATGGTCTTGATCGTGCGCAGGTTCGCCGTCACGTCTTCGCCGGTTTCGCCATCGCCGCGGGTGGCTCCGCGCACGAACACCCCATCTTCATAACGCAAGCTGATCGCGAGGCCGTCGAACTTCGGCTCGACCGAGAATTCCAGTTTCGCCTTGTCATCGAGGCGGCCTTCGATGCGCCGAAAGAAATCGCGCACTTCCTGATCGGTGAACGCATTTGCCAGTGACAGCATCGGGATCGCGTGGCGCACTTCCGCAAACGCGCTCGAAGGCGCCGAACCCACACGCTGGGTCGGCGAATCCGGGGTGCGCAACGCGGGATGCTGCGCTTCGAGCGACTCGAGTTCGCGCATCAGCTGGTCGTACTCGGCATCCGTGATCGTCGGCTCGTCGAGCACGTGATAACGATGGTTTGCCTCGTCGATCTGCGTACGCAGTTGTTCGGCTCGTGCAGCGGGGGTTTTGCCAGCGGTCATGGGCAAATTGTCGCATGGCGGGGGTTGAGGATTGAACCGGGTTAGTGCACCCAACGAAGCTTTGAACAAACTCCGCCTCAACAAGCTCAACCTTTGCCGTCGTGCCCGCGGCTCTCAACAGCGGAGCTGGTCAAGCGGGAATGATGACAAGTCCAGGGTTTCCTCAAGGTACGTCCATTGAAGGTTTCGCAGCTTGCATGTTGCGGCGGCCTGAACGATGCTTGGATGCGTACAAGGGGAGTATCGACATGGCCAAAGCGAGCTGGGCTGCATTTCCACATCCTGACAAGGCGTATGACTACGCCGGCGACAAGCTCGCCAAGGCCTGGCCGAAGCTCCACGCGGGTGACCAGGAACCTTTTCCCGACGACAAGCACGTTGCCAGGCTGCTCAAGGCGCGCCCCGCGCTCGGCAAGGATGCTGGCAAGATTGCCGATGCGTTGCAGGATGCCTGGCGGTCGTTCCACCGTGGCGATTTTCGCGACGCCCACGATGCCGGCGTGGCGCTGAAGGCGCTCGGCGCCTCGGTCGCGATCAAGGCCGGCGGCATCCATGCGACGTACCTGATCGCCGCCGACAAGGACAAGATCGCCCGCTACGAAGCGCTGATCCCGCTGGCCGAGGCGGCGATTGACACGCTGCCTGGCGAAGCCAACAGTCACTATCGCCACGCCTTCGCGCTTGGCCGCTACAGTCAGTGCATTTCGATCGCCAAGGCGCTGGCGCAGGGAATTGCAAGCAAGGTTCGCGCATCGATCGATGCCACGTTGAAGATCGCACCGAAACATGCCGAGGCGCGCACCGCGCTTGGCGTCTATCACGCCGAGATCGTCGGCAAGGTCGGCGGCATGCTCGCGAAGCTGACCTATGGCGCGAGCGCCGGCGAGGCCGAGAAACAGCTAAAGGAAGCCATCAAGTTGACGCCGGATTCGCCGATCGCATGGATTGAATATGGCAATGCGCTATTGCTGCTGCACGGCGACCAGCGCGAAGACGATGTCGCCGAGGCTTATCAAAAGGCCTCGAAGATCAAACCGCGCGATGCGATGGAGGCACTCGATGCGGCGTGGGCGCGCGATCAGATCGAATAGACGACCGGACGCCAACACCTTTCCAACGCCATATCTAACTGCCGTCATTCCCGCGAAAGCGGGAATCCATGTTGCTCTGCTCGGCTAAAGCGGAGGAGCGAGATCAAAATGGATTCCCGCTTCCGCGGGAATGACGGCTTCTGGAGTGGGTCCGCGCGCGTAGCCACTCGGCGAGCGGCAGCTGCCAGGTTCGTAGGCCCAGCCTACGCCAGCCAATCCGGTCCCGGCGTCTGCGCGAACGCCTGCTTCAACCCCGCGTCCCAGTGGCGGGCGATCTCGCCGAAGAAGGCGTCGCCCTCTTCGATCCTGCGCTCCAGACGCACCGCGAGCGCGTTGTTCTCGTAGACCAGAAGGTCGATCGGCGGGCCGACCGACACATTCGAGCGCATCGTCGAGTCGAAAGAAACGAGCGTGAGCTTGACCGCGTCGCGCAGGCTCAGGTCATTGTGCAGCACGCGGTCGATTACCGGCTTGCCGTACTTGACCTCGCCGCTCTGGAAATACGGCGTATGGTGCGACGTTTCGATGAAGTTGCCTTCCGAGTAAACCAGGAACAGGCGCGGCATCTCGCCGGCGATCTGGCCGCCGACGATGAACGATGCCGAGGCATCGATATTGTTCTGGCGCAGGTACTCGGCGTCGCGCTGCTTGATCTCGCGCATTGTCGTGCCGATCAGCCCGGCGACGTCGTAGAGCGAGGCGACGTTCATCAGCGTCGGCGAGTCGGGGTTCTGCTGTGCGCGGCGGTCGAGCAGGTTCAAGGTGTTCTGCGTCACGGACAGGTTGCCGGCAGACAGCGTTACGAGCACGCGCTCGCCGGGATTGCTGAACACGCGCATCTTGTCGAAGCGCGAAATGTGGTCGATGCCGGCGTTGGTGCGCGAGTCGGACGCGAACACCATGCCGGTGGCGAGTTTCATGGCGACGCAATACGTCATCCGTTCGGACCAGGTCCCGGTTGCGAGGGCGCGGAGTCTAGCACGCGCTCAGGCACCGGCCGCGGCAACATCGCCGACCAGCAGGAAATGGCGATCGATCTCGCCGGCCAACGCGAACAAGCGCTGCATGAACCGCGACAGGTACACATCCATGCCCTCGGCCAGAATCTCCTCGATGCGTCCGTAGCGCGTCTCCGCTGCCAGCGCACCGGCCTGGCGCGCCACTTCGGACCTGGGCTGGCCGCTCAGCGTTATCAGCACGGCGAGTATCGCCGACGTGCAGGCAGCAAGCGAACGCGGCAGGTCCTCGCGCAGGATCATCAACTCGGCGACGCGCTCCGGAGTAATTGCCGTGCGATACAGGCGCCGATAGGTTTCGAATGCCGACATGGCATAGAGCAGCGCGCTCCACTGGTAGTAGCCCAGCGCCTTGCGCGCGTCGCCGGCCTCGCCGGTCAGCGGTTCGCTGTACTTGATGTCGAGCATGCGGATGCAATAGTCGGCGCGTTCCATGAACACGCCCAGGCGCATGAACTGGTAGCCCTCGTCGCGGCCCATCGTGCCGACCGTGACGCCGCGAAAGGACGCTGAACGCGTCTTGATCCATTCAATGAAGCGCGGCAGGCCGTCGCTCTCGAACTGCTCGTGGCCGAGTTTGCGAATGTCGAACCAGGACGTGTTGAGGTCCTCGTACATCTCGACCGTGATCGCGCCGCGCTGCGCGCGGGCGGACTCGCGTGCCGAGCGCACGCTGGCGTAGATCGACGACGGATTCTCGGCGTCCAGGCACAGGTAGTGAAGCACCTTGGAGGTGACGATAGGGCCACGCCGTTCCGTGTACGCCGGAAGGAGGCCCAGCGCATCGAGGGCGCGCCGCCACACGGCGGGATCCTGCCGACCTGCCTCGGTTCGTTCCGGCAGCAGTTCGATTCGCTGCGCGACGTCGATCATGCGCGCCGTGTTCTCGGCGCGTTCGATATGGCGGGAGGTCCAGTACAGATCGTTGGCGGTGCGACAAAGCATGACGTGTCTCTAAGCCTCCAGTACCCAGGTGTCCTTGGTGCCGCCGCCCTGCGAGGAATTCACGACGAGCGAGCCTTCACGCAGCGCGACGCGCGTCAGGCCACCGGGTGCAATATGAATCTGTCGTCCGCTCAACACGTACGGACGAAAATCGACATGCCGCGGCGCAAGCCCGGACTCGACGAATGTCGGGCACGACGACAGCGACAAGGTCGGTTGCGCGATGTATTTGGCCGGCGAGGCGATGATGCGTGTGCGGAACTCGGCGAGTTCGTCCTTCGTCGCGGCCGGACCGACCAGCATGCCGTAGCCGCCGGCACCGTGGACTTCCTTGACGACGAGTTCGTCCAGATGGTCGAGCGTGTAGCGCAGGTCCTCGGGCTTGCGCAATTGATAGGTCATCACGTTGGCCAGGATCGGCGCTTCGTCGAGGTAGAAGCGGATCATCTCCGGCACATAGGGATAAACCGCCTTGTCGTCGGCGATGCCGGTACCGATCGCATTCGCCAGCGTCACGCGGCCGGCGCGATACGCCGAGAAGAGTCCCGGAACGCCGAGCGTCGAGTCGCTGCGGAACACGGTCGGGTCGAGAAAGTCGTCGTTGATCCGCCGATAGATCACATGCACGCGCTGCGGCCCGCGCGTCGTGCGCATGTAGACCGTGTCGTCGCGCACGAACAGGTCCTGGCCTTCGACGAGTTCGACGCCCATCTGCTGCGCCAGGAACGCATGTTCGAAATAGGCCGAGTTGTGAAACCCAGGCGTGAGCACGGCGACGGTCGGCTGCTCGACCGAGTCCGGCGCGACCGAGCGCAATACGTCGAGCAGCATCTCCGGATAGTCCTCTACCGGCGCGATTGGCTGGTTTGCGAACAACTCGGGAAACAGCCGCATCATCATGCGCCGGTTCTCGATCATGTACGAAACCCCGGACGGCACGCGCAGGTTGTCTTCGAGCACGTAATACTCGCCACGTCCCGCACGCACGATGTCGATGCCGGCAATGTGCGCATGTATGCCACCAGGCACGTCCATGTCGCGCATTTCCGGACGGTATTCGGAATTCTCCAGGATCAGGTCGCTCGGTATCCGGCCGGCGGCGAGAATTTCCTGGCCATGGTAGATGTCGTTGAGAAACAGGTTGAGCGCGAGAACGCGCTGGCGCAGGCCGGCCTCGAGCACGCGCCACTCAGCGCGCGGGATAATGCGTGGAACGATGTCGAATGGAATCAGCCGCTCGTCGGCATCCTGTTCCCCGTACACGGCAAACGTGATTCCGACGCGATGAAAAAGGAACTCCGCTTCCCGGCGCTTCTGTTCGATGCGCGGCGGCGGCGTGACCGTCAGCCATTGATCGAAAGCACGATAGTGCGAACGCGCCTTGCCGCTTTCGTCGTGCATCTCATCGTAGCGATCCGTCATGCAGCTCCCCTGCGGACGATGGCTTCGCCCCCAGTCTAGTGCACTGCACCAAAAACTGACAGACCCTTCTTCCTTTCGAGTGGCGCATCTCGAGTGGCGCAGCAGTTTCAGATTGCCGTTCGCGTTGAGCCCTTCGACAAAGCTCAGGACAGGCTACGCTCGCGGAGCGAGTGCAGTCGCCGGCAGGAGCCAAGTGCCTCGCAGGCAATGGATGGCCGAGAGAGGCCGAAACGGCAAATGTCCTTCGACTTCGTACCTACGGCGCTACGCTCAGTGCCTGCCCCGATCTCGATCCGGAGACGAACGGATTGAGAATGGGCTTTCTCCGCTTGTCCATGTGCGACAATGCGTGCCTGCATGTCTCCGCCGGACGCCAACGCGCCAGCGCCGGATGTCGTCCTTCCGGCGCAGACTCCCGATCAGATTCTTTCAGCATCGGACAAACGCTATCTGATCCTGCTGATCGCGTTCTCGTTCTTCATGCAGATGCTCGATTCGACGATAGTCAATACGGCGGCGCCAAGCATCGCCAGTGCGCTCGCGGTCGCGCCGCTGAGCCTGAAATCCGCGTTGACCAGCTACATGCTGAGCCTGGCCATATTCATTCCGATCAGCGCGTGGCTCGCCGACCGCTACGGGACCCGCCGCATATTCTGGCTCGCGATCCTGATCTTCACGCTCGGTTCGCTCGCGTGCGGCCTTGCCCAGAGCCTATGGATGCTCACCGTGTCGCGCGTGGTCCAGGGCTTCGGTGGCGCGATGATGATGCCGGTCGGACGGCTCGCCCTGGTGCGCAGCTTCGACAAGTCGGAGTTCGTCAACGCGATCAGCACGGCGACTATCCCCGGGCTGATCGGTCCCGCACTGGGGCCGATGCTCGGCGGTTTCTTCTCGATGTACATCTCGTGGCGCATGATTTTTTTCGTCAACATCCCATTCGGCCTCGCCGGATTGTGGATGACGCGGCGCTTCATGCCCGACTTTCGCAGTCCGGTAAAAGTGCCTCTCGACCTGCGCGGCTTCGCCCTGTTCGCGCTCGGGATCGGCGGCGTGTCCTGGGCGCTGGAACGCGTGACCGACGGCGACTATCTGCCCGCGTTGGCAACTGCAGCAGCGGCAGGCTTGATCCTGTACGTCTACGTGCGCCGCAGTTTCACCATCGCGGCGCCGATTGTCGACTTCCGCCTGTTGCGTATCGACAGCTTCCGCATCGCGTTCAACGCGGGCTTTGCGACACGCCTCGGCGTCGGTGGCATCTTCTTCCTGCTGACCTTGTTGTTCCAGGTCGGTTTCGGTTTTTCCGCGGTCATGGCCGGCGCGCTGCAGATGCCGCAGGCGGTCGCGATGATCGTGATGCGCTTCTTCGTCGGCGGCATCATCAAGCATCAGGGTTATCGCAATGTGCTGATCTGGAATACCGCGCTGGCCGGAACCCTGATCATGCTGCTGGCAACGATCACGCCGGTCACGCCGCTGTGGCTCATTTGTATACAAGTGTTCGTCTACGGATTCGTCATGTCGCTGCAATACTCGGCGATGAATACCCTTGGGTTCATCGATCTCACGCCGGCGCAAGCAAGCATGGGTTCGAGCATGACCAGCATGGTGCAGAACCTGTCGATGAGCCTGGGCATCGCCTTTGCCTCGCTGCTGATGGCGACGAGCATCGGCGGCACCCACGACCCGGTCAGCTACGTGAGCGCGTTCCGGACCACGACGATCGTGCTGGGCATCGTGACCGTCGCCTCGTCACTGCTGTTCCTGCGCCTGCCGCGCGCAGCGTCCTCGTAGCGTGGCCTTGGCCCACCGTTTGCTCCTGAACGCCAAAGGCCGCTGCCCATGGCCCACCCTTGCAACTTTTTGCGCTCCGCTACGTATTCGACTTGTAGGAGATGTCCTACAAAATGTGGCGGTGTTCTCCGATACCGCAAGACATTGCGGTGCGCAAAACTGGCATCGCCATGGAGGCCTGACCCAGCGTCGGAAACGGATGAGGGCATGGACGCCCCGGCGCTGGGGATCCTGCTCACTGGAGTATCACCGTGGCTACGAACCTGGCCCAGCGCAATTTCAGCGCTTCCATGCGCCTGATGCAGAATGTCGGCTTCAAGTGCGCCCGCTTACCCGAACTCGGTGAGCTCAAGACACTTTCCGAATTGACCGCGCGCGCGCGCCTGGTGCGTTCCGCGTTGAATGCGCGTGCACTGTTCGAAAGCTTGAACAAGAACCTCGCCGGCCTCAGCGAAGCCCTGGCTGAGTTCGAGAAACGCAAACACCGGATTGAAGCGGGGTCCGCGAAGCCGCACAACTACGAAGAGACGTGACTCGGCTGGCGTCTGCGTCAGACAGCTTTCGCTCATCTGCCAAGTGCTACCTTGCGCGCGGCGCGATTACCGCGTCTTGTCAGGGAGTACCATCATGGTCTTCTCGATCCATCCTGCCGCCGCGCCACTGATCGCCCTGATCGCCGGTATCCTGATCCTGCTGGTTCCGCGCGTTCTGAACTACGTGATCGCGATCTACCTGATCCTGATAGGCCTGCTGGGCCTGATGGGCGGGCATTTCTGATCGGGCGTCTCGCAAGGCGCCAAGCGTCCCGCCACTATGATCTACCCGCCGCCCTGCTTGACCTGCCTGCGCTTGTCCTGGATGAGCTCTGCGAGACGTTCGCGCCAGCGTTCAACGACGCTGTCATCCGGCCGGTCTTCGGCCTGAAGCAAAAGGACGTCGATCAGCCCGCGCGCGAGCGCTTCCGGATCGTGATCGCCTGCATCGGTGATGCTCTGGCGCAAAGACGGATCTTCTTCGGTGTCGCGCAACTCGGCAAACAGGAATCCCAGATAGGGGTCGGGGCCGGGTTCGGCGTCCTGGGAAAGCGTAAGACGATAGTCGCCCAGATCGGGTGCGTGCACGTTGAGGCACCAGATGCAGCCTTCACCGTAGGCGGTAAGCCGCGTGCCTTGCGAAATCGGCTTTTCGAGTCGTCGTGCCGGCACTGTCCCCATGCCCAGATGATACCTACTGGCGCGTCAGCCAACCGACGTCCTGCCCGAGTGCACATGAACTGCCGACGGACGGTCGAACGGCATCCGGCGACAAGTATGCGGACTCGTAGCGTTTTCGAACCGACGAGAAATCCAATCGCACGCCAACGCACACAGGTGCCGTTCGACATCGCGAGATGACGGCAGCACGCGATGTGCTTTAATTCACGCGAGGAATTGCATGAGAACGGTGACCATGAAGGCCAGACTTGCAGCGCTCGCGCTCGCCAGCATTTTAGCTACATCGATCGGCACGGCAGTCGCGGCGGCGCCGGTCTCCCCAAACGCCGTATATCGCGATCCACCCACGGACAAGGCGTACCCGGCATCCGGCGAAGGCCTGCGAATTCCAAGCGGTGGCGCGCAGATGAATGCGATGGTCTACGTGCCCGCCGGCAAAGGACCGCATCCCGTCGTCGTACTGCTGCACGGCTTTCCGGGCAACGAACAGAATCTCGATCTCGCGCAATCCCTGCGCCGTGCAGGCTGGGCCGTGGTCACGTTTCACTACCGCGGCTCATGGGGATCGGAGGGAACGTTTACGTTCGACGGTGCAATCGAAGACACCGCTGCGGCCATCGCCTGGGTGCGGAGTCCGGGGGCAGCGCAGCACTCACGTTTCGATCCGAAGCGCATCGTCGTGATCGGCCACAGCATGGGCGGGTTCATGGCGGCGCAGCGCTGCGCGGCTGACGAAAGCCTGCTCGGCTGCGTGCTGCTCGCTCCGTGGGACTTGAGTTTCGATAGCCGCCTGCTCGCCAAGGCGACCGAAACCGAGCGTGAGCGATTCGCGAAGGAAGACTTCGCCGACGTCGACGGCCGGCTCGCCGGCATGAACGCGCATCAGGTCGTCGAGACGCTATTGAAGGACGGTAACAAATGGCAACTCGCGACGTTCGCGCCGAATATCGCCAGGCGTCCGCTGCTGATCGTGCTCGCGACGCACGACGCGGAGGACGACAAGGCTCTGGACCTGCTTCCAGCGCTGAGAGCTCAGCACCCCACGGCGCTGCGCGTCGAAACGTTGGATACCGACCACGGTTTCAACGATCAGCGCATTGCGTTGCAGAATCTAGTGCTCGAGTGGATCGCTGCCCTGCCGCAGACGGCGACGCCGCCGTAAGTTCGAATCGAGGCCACGTTGCGACGCGCCGGCGTTGATGCAACGACAAGACCTGGTTTTGCATGACCTGCAGCGGAGACGAACGGTCTTTTGTTGGGTTTTCGTAAGGAAGATGTGCTGTACTACTCTGGATGTGTGCCCCAACAGCTTGCTCACTGCTCGTTTCCTTGAGTGATGCAGTCTTGCCGGCGTCACGCCCGTGCAGCAGAACGTCGCATGCGTCCCGAGCGCATGTGTGGTCGATTCCCGACGAACCTCCCGCTCGTTCGCTATACTTCCACACATTGATCCAAGTCTAGGCAAGGAGCGCCTCCCTAAAGGTAAAAAATAGCCGTGGCCAATATCGCTACATTTCTGAAAGCCGAGATTTCGCGCATCAGCCGACGGGAAATCCGGACTGAAGTGTTACCTCTGCGCAAAGCTTCCGCAGCTTATCGACGCGAGATCGCCGCCCTCAAGCGAGAGATTCACAGCCTGCGCAGACAGACGAGCCTTTTTGCCAAGCAAGCGGCGAAACCGGCCGAAGCCGTGGCCGCGGAGGATTCCGCGCCACGTTTGCGATTCGTTGCGAAGGGTCTGCGCTCATTGCGTGCCCGCCTCGGTCTTTCCGCGCCGGAGCTTGCCCGCCTGATGGGAGTAAGCGACCAGTCGGTCTACAACTGGGAATTGAAAAAGACCGTACCTCGCAAAGAGCAATTGGCCAGCCTCGCGACGATCCGTTCCCTGGGAAAACGAGAGGTCCGGGCACGACTTGAAGTGATCGGCAGTCAGGATAAGAAGAAGAAAGCTGAACGCAAGCGCCCCGCCGTCCACTCTGGCCGACGATAGCGGCACATTCTTCTGGCTTCCCTTGGGGCTGCGTGCCGACGGCACCCCAAGGAGAACGCCGCGCTCGCCAGATCACGCAGCCAGCGCGCCCACAAAGGGCGTGTCGAGCCTGTCGATGACTTTCTTGCCTGGTGCCGTTTGCGTCGGGCGATTCCCGCAATATTATCGTGCCATCCCCGCTCGCCGATTTTGACGCGAAGGCCGGGGCACCGATCACTCCGGAGACATCCCTGCCATGGCGGACCAACGCGAAGCGTATCTGACACTCCTGAAGTCGGTGCTGCTGGGCATGACCCAGATCGAAACGGAGCTGCGCTGTTTCTATCTGCAGGACTGCCTTGCCGGAAAACGCCGATACAACTATCAGCAGCTCTTCAACATCAGCCCAGTCATGGCGGCCGACCTTGCAGGTCTCGAGCAGGCGAAGCGCGTTGGTCAGTTGCATCGTGACAAGATCAATCAGTTCGCGCTCACCATGATTGGCGAGGCCAGGCTCGATAATGTTCGCCACCTTGTCGAACAGGCCTGCGCCGAAAGCGTGCCGGGCGACTTCGTCGAGGCGGGTGTCTGGCAGGGCGGTGCCAGCCTGTTCGCTCGCGCCGTCCTGGATAGCCTCGCCGAGACCGATCGGCTCGTATGGCTCGCCGACAGCTTTCGGGGATTGCCAAAGCCGTCGCTACCCCAGGACGCGCCCTACGATCTTTCCAGCCTGCCGGAGCTCAGCGTCGGCGCGGATCAGGTGCGGGAGAATTTCCGCCGCCTCGATATCGATCTGGCGCGCGTACGCTTTCTCGAAGGCTGGTTCCGCGATACCTTGCCTGTAGCGCCCATCCAGCGTATCGCCGTGCTCAGGCTTGACGGCGACCTCTATGAATCGACCATGGACACGCTCACGCATCTGTATCCAAAGGTCAGCGCCGGCGGTTTCGTCATAGTCGATGACCACGGCGCCTTCCCGCCTTGTGCCGAGGCAATCGCAGACTATCGCCGCAACCATGGCATCCAAAGCCCGCTGGTGACCATTGACTGGACGGGCGTTTATTGGCGCAAGTGAATTGGAATCGCCTGTACTGAAGGACATTTAATGGGCTCGTCTGCGCGCCTTCGTGGTACTAAAGGCCAATTGCAGACGGGATCCGACATCCATGCTTGGCATGGACATTATTTCGCAGGGATATTCGGAACGTCTCGTGGTGCCCGGGGCCGGACTCGAACCGGCACGGGATTAAAGCCGAGGGATTTTAAGTCCCTTGCGTCTACCAATTTCGCCACCCGGGCTTAGGTGCTTGCGAAAAGTGCGGTCAGGGAAGGCCGCCGCGTGCTGTTGTCCTACGAATGGAGGCTAAGGTCGGAATCGAACCGGCGTACACGGCTTTGCAGGCCGCTGCATGACCACTCTGCCACCTAGCCATCCGTAAGAGAAATCGTCGACAGCTTAACGGCGCGACGCCAAAAAAAAAAAACCCCGGCGGGCCGAGGTTTCGTCGATGAAATCTGGAGCGGGAAACGAGACTCGAACTCGCGACCCCAACCTTGGCAAGGTTGTGCTCTACCAACTGAGCTATTCCCGCGCGAGCCGCACATCATACGATTTGCGCGGCCCGTGTCAACCTTGAACGCGTTCAGGAGGCCCTCAACGCTTGACACGCAGGGCCGGCCATGCCGTGCGCAGGTAAACCAGCGCCGACGCAGATCGTCAGCCCGGCCGCGACGACCAGCAGGGACTCGCCGACGTGGAACAGGCGAAATCCCTCGAGGTCGTGCTGGTACAGCAGCACCTCGATCGCGATGATCTGCATGACCGTCTTGAACTTGCCGAGCGTGGCGACGCGCACATGCGCGCGCTCGCCGATCTGCGCCATCCATTCGCGCAGCGCCGAAATCGTGATCTCGCGGCCGACGATCACGGCGCTGGTGATCGCCATCAGCGGGGTCGGATTCTCCTGGACGAGCAGGAACAGCGTGACGGCCACCATAAGCTTGTCGGCGACCGGGTCGAGAAACGCGCCGAACGCCGAGCCCATGTTGTAGCGGCGCGCGATATAGCCATCGAGCCAGTCGGTCAGCGCCGCGGCCAGGAAGATCAGCGCGGCAGCGACATTCGCCCCCTTGAACGGCGCATAGAACACGATGACCATCACCGGCAGCAGCGCGATGCGGAACAGCGTGAGAATCGTGGGCAGGGTCAGGGGCAGCATTCGTCGCGTTCCGTGCGCGGAGTCAGTGAGTGCAGGCAGTGTGACATACACGCTCATGCCTCAGGTGTGAAACGCCGCATAGATACGTTCGGCCAGCTCTCGGCTGACTCCTTTCACCTTGGCAAGTTCCTCGGCGCCGGCGGCGGCTACACCACCGAGTCCGCCGAAATGCTTGAGCAATGCGGCCGCGGCGTTTCGCGCCGATGCCGCCGATTTCTTCGAGCCGGCTCTTCTCGCGCGCTTTCTGCCGGCGCTGCCGATGGCCGGTGATCGCGAACCGATGGGCCTCGTCGCGAACGCTCTGGATCAGATGCAGCGCGGCGGACTCCGGGCCCGGGCCAAAGCGTCTTTTCGCCGATGATCAGGCTCTCATGTCCGGCGCGCCGCTCGGCGCCCTTGGCAACGCCGACGACGAGGACGCCGGCGATGCCGAGATCGGCCAGCACGTCGAGCGCCTGCTTGACCTGTCCCTTGCCGCCGTCGATCAGCAGGACATCGGGCACGGCGCCCTCCCCGGCCTGGATGCGCTTGTAGCGGCGTTCGAGCGCCTGGTGCATCGCCGCGTAGTCGTCCCCGGGCTCGATGTCGGCGATGTTGAAGCGCCGATACTGCGATTTCTCCGGACCTTCCGGTCCGAACACGACGCACGAGGCGACGGTCGCCTCGCCCATCGTGTGGCTGATGTCGAAGCACTCGAGCCGCTGCGGCGTCTCGCCGAGGTCGAGCAGGTCGCGCAGCGCCTCGAAGCGCGCGCGCATCGTCTGGTTGCTCGCCAGGTGCATCGCCAGCGCCGCATCGGCATTCTTCACGCGCGAGTTCGAGAAAGCGCGCGCGCTCGCCGCGCACGCTGTCCTTGATCTCGACCGCGTGGTGGCTCTGCGCGGAAAGCACCTCGGCGAGCAGCGCCGCTTCTTCGAGCGGATGGCTGACGATCAATTCGTGCGGCGCGGGCCGGTCGAGATAGTACTGGGCGATGAACGAGGCCAGGATGTCGGGATCGAGCGCGCGAATCCCCAGCTTCGGGAAGAAATCGCGCGAACCGAGGTTGACGCCGTTGCGAAAGAACAGCACCGATACGCAGGCGACGCCGGACTTTATGCTGCATGCGAGCACATCCAGATCGGCGCTCGCGCCCTGCACGTAGTGTTGCGCCTGGATGCGCTTGAGCGTGGCAACCTGGTCGCGCAACTGCGCGGCCTTCTCGAACTCGAGCTGCGCGCTCGCCCGCTCCATGCCGGCACCGAGTTCCTCGACGACTTCGCTGCTCTTGCCATCGAGGAACATCGCGGCATGGCGCACGCTCTCGCGATATTCATCGGCGCCGATCAGCCCGACGCACGGCGCGCTGCAGCGCTTGATCTGATACTGCAGGCACGGCCGCGAACGGTTGCGGAAATAACTGTTCTCGCATTGGCGCACGAGGAACAGCTTCTGCATCAGGTTCAGGCTCTCGCGTACCGCATAAGCGCTCGGGAACGGGCCGAAGTAGCGGCCCTTTGCGGTCTTGGCGCCGCGATGGAATCCCATGCGCGGATAATCGTCTTCGGCCGACAGATAGATGAACGGATAACTTTTGTCGTCGCGCAGCAGGATGTTGTAGCGCGGACGCAGGCTCTTGATCAGTTGCGCCTCGAGCAGAAGCGCCTCGCCTTCGGTGCGCGTGAGCGTGACTTCGATGCGTGCGATCTGTGCGACCATCGCCGCGATGCGCGGCTCCATGCGCGGCTTGAGGAAATAGCTGCCGACGCGCTTCTTCAAGTTGCCGGCCTTGCCGACGTACAGCACGTCGTCGGCCGCGCCGATCATGCGATAGACGCCCGGCGAGCCGGCAAGCCTGCGCACAAACGCCTTGCCGTCGAATGCGTCGGTTTGGTCCGGTTTCTTCATGTCGTATTTCGGGATAACACTCTTAGCTCGTCATTCCCGCGAAAGCGGGGCTCTCAACAGCGGAGCTGGTCATCCATCTTGATCTTGGTTGTACGGGATTCAAAGCAAAATGGATTCCCGCTTTCGCGGGAATGACGGCAAGTGGGGAGTAGTGACGACAAGTTTGGGGCGGTGACGCAGATTGTAAGTCGCGGAAGCCTACCCTAAGCGATCGTCAAGTGCCGGACCTGTCCGGTGGCGAGATCGATGCGCACGACTTCGTGCGCATTCGTGTTCGCGACCCACAATGCGTTCGCGGCCAGCGAGATGCCGGACGGCTCCAGCAAATGGTACGGCAGGTTCAGAGTGCGCAGCTCGCCGGTACGCAAGTTCAGCGCCTTGATCTTGCAGTTGTAGCTGTCGGCGACGAAGGCAAGGCCGCGTGGATCGACGCAGATGGCCAGGGGATTCTGCAATCGCGCCGTGTCGCGTTTGCCGGCGGCATCGCCGAACTCGTACGGACCAGTCCCGATCATCGTGCTGACGCGGCGGTCGGCCAGATCGATGATGCGCACAGCCGAGCTCGCGGCATCGACGACGAACAACTGGTCGCCGTGCAGCGCAAGGCCGCTTGGCTGCGCAAAGCTCGCGTCGATGCCGTCGCCATCGCCGATGCCGAGGCGGCCGTTGCCGGCCAGCACACTGACCTTGTTGCGGGCCAGATCGAGCTGCCAGATCTGGTGCTGGCCGGAGACTGCAATGTATAGCTTGTCGTTCGATACGGCCAGGTCCCACGGCGCCGACATCCTGGTCTGCTTCGGATCGTGCGAGTCGACAGCCAGATCATGTCCAAGCACGCCAGTTCCGACTACGCGATCGACGTCGCCGGTCGCCAGGCGTACCCGTCGCACCGAGTGGTTGCCCGCGTCGGCGACGTATAGCCATTCGGAAGTCAGCGCGAGGCCCTGAGGCGTGTTGAACATTGCTTCGCGTCCGCGGCCATCGCCGTAGCCCGGATTGCCGGTGCCGAATTGGCGCACGATGCGGCCTTGATGATCGGTTTCGAGGATTCGGTGATTGCCAGTGTCGGCGATCCACACGCTCGACTCCGTGGCGACAACCTTGCCCGGAAACTGCAGCGGCATGCGCGGCTCCGGGCGCACGGTCGCCACGCTGATTTCATACAGGCGCTGGTCGCTGGCGGCGGCCTCGTCGAGCAGCCTGCCGACCAGCGCATCGGCCTCGGCCCGCTTGCCCTCGCCGACCAACAGACCGGCGAACTGGCCCTGCGCATCGACGAAGGCGAACGTCGGCCATGACTGCACACCGTACTCGCGCCACAGCAGATAATTCGGATCGTTTGCGACCGGATTGCGAATGTGGCAACGGTTGACCGCCTTGAGCACCGGCGCGGACTGGCGCTGGTAGTCGTACTTCGGCGTGTGCACACCGATCACGCTCAAGCCATCGTGGTACTTGGATTCCAGGTAACGCAGGTCCGCCAGGGCGTTCGCGCAATTGACGCTGTCGTAGCTCCAGAAATACAGCAACACGACACGCCCGCGCATCGCGGCAAGCGAAGGCGGCTCCGCGGCGTTGATCCAGTCCAGTGAATCAGGCAACTCCTGCGCGACCACGCGTGCATTCATGACGATAGGGTCTGGCGATTCGAGCGCTGTATTATGCGCCTATCGCAGCCTTTCGATCAGCCCCTGCGCTCCGGCTTCGGCCAGATCGATGACCCTGCGGAAATCCGCAGCCCCGCCATAGTACGGGTCCGGAACCTCGTCGGGTGGGGCAACCTGCGCGTGGCGCAGGAACAGGTCGAGCTTGTGCGCGTGTTCGCGCGGACAGACGCTGCGCAGCGCGCGCAGGTTGACATGATCCATTGCCAGGACATGGTCGAACGCTCCAAAGTCCGCGATGCTGACCTGCCGGGCCCGATGGGCGGCCAGATCGTAACCCGCCGCATGCGCGCTGGCGATCGAGCGCCGGTCGGCCGATCCGCCGACGTGATAATCCTCGGTGCCGGCTGACGCCACCTCGACTTCGAGCCCGGCCCTTTGCAGCCGCTGCCGGGCGATGGCCTCGATAACCGGCGAGCGGCAGATGTTGCCCATGCAGACGAACAGGATTTTCATGTCGCTACGATTGGCTGGCAGATGCTGCATCGTTTACCGCGGCAGAATTTATTGCAAGATAGACCCTTGCAGGTCGATCCGAATCGAGCAGGGAGTCTTTCATGCCTTCAGTCTCCAAGCGGCAATTTCTCCGATCGATTGGCGCCGCCGGTGCCACCGCGGTCTTGTCACTGGCGGCGCTGCAACGCCTGTTCGCCGAAACTGCGGCAATCGCGCCGGCCGATCTGGCCAGGGACGACGGCTTCTGGGACTCGATCCGCAAGCGCTACGCCGTCACGCCCGAGTTCATCCAGCTCGAGAACGGCTATTACTCGCTCACGGCCGAGCCGGTGCTCGACAGCTATATACGCCATGTGCGCCAGATCAACGCAACCTCGTCGTTCTACATGCGCACGAAGCAGGTCGACGACAAGCTTGCCGTACGCCACGAGCTGGCGCGCCTGCTCGGCTGCACTGACGGCGAAGTCATCATCACGCGCAACACGACCGAATCGCTCGACACCGTGATCGGCGGTTTCGACTGGAAGGCCGGCGACGAAGCCGTCATGGCCGAGCAGGATTACGGGTCGATGCTCGACATGTTCAAGCTGCAGGCACGCCGACACGGCATCGTCAACCGCCTGGTTTCCGTTCCGATGCAGCCGAAGTCCGACGACGAGATCGTAGCGACCTACGCAAGCGCGATCACGCCGAAAACGCGACTGCTGATGGTCTGCCACATGATCAACATCACCGGCCAGATCCTGCCGGTGCGCCGGATCGTCGAGATGGCGCACCGGCGAGGCGTGCAGGTCATGGTCGATGGCGCGCATACGTTCGCCCAACTCGACTTCGCGATCGGCGACCTCGGTGGCTGCGACTACTACGGCAGCAGTCTGCACAAGTGGCTGGGCGCACCCCTCGGCGCCGGCATCCTGTATGTCCGCCGCGACCGCATCGCGCCGCTGTGGCAGATGTTCGGCGACGCAACGTTTCCCGACGACGATATCCGCAAGCTCAACCACACCGGAACGCACCCGGCTGCCACGGATCTCGCGATCCGCGACGCAATCGATTTCCACGACGCGATCGGCGCGGCCCGCAAGAGCGCCCGGCTGCGCTATCTGCAACGCTACTGGACCGACAAGGTGCGTGGCGCAAACCGTATCGTGCTGAACACGCCCGAAGCGCCCGAACGCTCGTGCGCAATCGCCAACGTCGGCGTCGAGGGCAAGGCGCCGGCTGACTTGGCGAAAATCCTGCTCGACAAATACCGCATCTTCACCGTCGCGATCGACGGTGCCGGCGTGCACGGCGTGCGCGTGACGCCGCAGGTGTTCACGACGACTGCGGAGCTCGATCAGTTCGTGAAGGCGCTGCAGGAGATTGCTTCGTGACGCCCTATACTACGCGCCTGCCTGACTCTCCGGCGCATCTTTAGAAATCGATCATCGATGTCCGAAATACCCGCTTGCCCGCTGTGCGCCATGGAAAACACGTATCCCGACGGCGCTGATTACAACTGTGCCGACTGCGGACACCAATGGCCGATAGCGGCTGCAGCGGAAGCCGACGCAGAGCTAGTGGTAAGGGACGTCAACGGCAATGTCCTCGCAGGGGGCGACACCGTTACGGTGATCAAGGACCTCAAGGTGAAAGGGGCATCGATACCGCTCAAGCAGGGCACCATCATCCGCAACATCCGCCTTGTCGACGGCGACGATGAGCACATCGAAGGCAACTCGGACAAGATCAAGGGACTGGTGTTGAAGGTTTGTTTTTTGAAGAAGGCTTGATGCGCTACTCGCAGCACGTGCTGCGAACGCGGGGAAGTATGGCTCGTAGAAACGGGCTTGCTGGCGACGCCGCTCAAAGGGCCGTCGAAAATCAGGAACACTCTCCCAATAGACAACAACCCTTTCGACAGCGGAGCTGGTCAATTGGCAATCTCTCTCGCTCGTCACTCCGGCGAAAGCCGGAATCCAGCGCCTTTAGCGGGGGCTGAGCGAAGCGAAGTTCAGAATGGATTCCCGCTTGCGCGGGAATGACGGCAGTAGAAATGATATGCAGAATTATTTCATCCACATTCCAAAGGCGCTGGATTCCGGCTTTCGCCGGAATGACGAGCTAGGTCGATTTCGGGCTGCACCAGCTCTCGAGCTTCAGAACCGCGGGAATGAGGTAACGACGCGCTCAGCTAGCGTGAGCGCGGTTCGACCCAGTCGATCAGCCAGAGAGGATCGCGCTCGTGGGTTGCGAAAACCAAACAGATATCGTGCACACCCTCTTGCTGCGCGAGAGCGACGCTGAGCGTTCGCGCGGCGCCCGAATCGCCGAGCAGAACCGTGGCGACTGGCGCTCCGCTGCAGCCGTCCAGCCGGAGTTGCAACTCGTCGCCCGCGCCGGAGGGGACATATGTCATGACTTTGGCGGCATCGTGCCAAAGTTGGAAAAAATACGGCAGCGCGCCGACGCGCACGTCGATGCTTGCGTTAGCGCCGAGATCAACCTGCGTATAGATCCAGCACGGATTCATCAGATTGACGTTGTACAGCGGCGCCGCAGCACCGTCATCGCTGCCGCCTTCGAGCCGCAGGAGCAAGGAGTCGCCGCACGGCTTCAATCGATCGCTATAGCGTCGCGCAACGCTTGACGCGTCAATGCGCTGCGCTCGCGGCGCCGCGAGCGTCCGGTCCGCATCGAAGCTTGCGGTCCGCACGGTCGTGCCTGGGCTCGCAATTACCGGCTCGCGATATTCGCGCGACTGTGGCCCTGGCGGGCTGCCGTCGAGCGTGTAGCGAATCGTGCCGAATGCGATCTGCTTCGACAGGTCGACGCGAATCTGGCTCGAGGCACCTGCCTTGGACTCGCTCGTCCGTGACGCGGCGATCTGGGGCTCGAATGCAGTGTCGGCAAAGGCAACGCCGAGCTTGCGATAGCGATCGAATTGAGCCGGCAGTCTTGCCACGAAATCGTCCCAGTTGCGTCCTTCCGGTCGCGACCAAAGGACTTCAGCCAGCGCGGCGGCGCGCGGAAACGCGGCGTGTTCGACACGCTGCGGCGTCGTCAGGTACTCGCTCCACAGGTTCGCCTGGCCGCCAAGCACGTGTCGCGCCTGGTCCGCGTCGAGTTCGCGCGGAACCGCCTCGAACGCGTAAACGTCGGCGAGCGAGATGACCTTGACGCGGCCCGGCGGTTCGTCGCTCGCGCTGCTTTGCAGATGATCCAGATACATCGCCGGATCGGGCGACATCACGACATCGATGCCATGCTCCGCGGCCGCAACCGCGCCTTCGGTTCCCCGCCACGACATTACGACCGCCGTGGGCGGTACGCCGCCTTCGAGAATTTCGTCCCAGCCTACCAGGGTACGGCCATGCACGCGCAGAAAGCCCTCGAGGCGCACGGTGAAATAGCCTTGCAGGTCCTTTTCGTCGCGAATGCCAAGCCGGCGCATGCGCTCCTGCACGTGCGCGGAAGCCTTCCACTGGTCCTTGGCCGCTTCGTCGCCACCCACGTGGATATACTTGGAAGGGAACAGTGCCATGACCTCGGTCAACACGTTCTCGACGAACGAAAAGCTGTACTCGCTGACGTCGAACAGCCAAGTGTTGATGCCCCAATCCGACGAGACGGCGGGCTGCGCGCCGGTCACGCCGAGTTGCGGATAGGCCGCGACCGCGGCCTGCGCGTGCCCGGGCATGTCGATTTCCGGGACAATCGTGACATGCCGATCGGCTGCGTAGCGCACGATGTCGCGGATCTGGTCCTGGGTGTAGAAACCGCCATATTTTCCGGTCGCCGGATCCACCAGTTGCATCTCGTTGGGCTGTGGCGCGCGCCATGCACCGATTTCGGTCAGCTTCGGGTATTTCTTTATTTGTACACGCCAGCCCTGGTCATCGGTCAGGTGCCAGTGCATCACATTGAGCTTGTGCAGCGCCATGATGTCGATGAAGTGCTTGACGAACTCCGGCGACTGGAAGTGCCGGGCCGAATCGAGCAGCAGGCCGCGCCAGGCAAAGCGCGGATAATCGTCGATCTGTGCGCACGGCACGCGCAGCGTCTGCCCATCCTTGCCGCCTGGCGTCAGCAACTGCCACAAGGTTACCGCGCCGTTGAAAAGTCCGTGCGCAGTTCCAGCCGTGAGCGTGATTTGGTGGGGAGTAATGCCAAGCCGGTAACTTTCGTCGTCATCGGTCCTGGCCGTTCCTGGCTGCAACTGGAAAACAATTGCGTCGCCGACAGGTGCGGCGGCGCCTGTCGTCAGCGCGAAGTGCAGGCCATGGGTGCGTTCGACGAGATCGGCGAAATAGCGCGCGCTGCCGGACGCTCTTTCGTCATTGACCACCAAGGCGCTGTCCGGGACGACTTCGAAGTGCCCGGACCTACGTTCGACGACGACCGGCATCGGTATCAGCGGCAGCGGGCCGCTGTCGACAGGCTTCGGCGGCGCCATCTTGCAGCCACTGATAGTTACCAGGATCACGGCCAGCAACGCGCGCAAAGCAAGCGACCTTGACATTGTCTGACCCTCTTGGTGATACCGCCGTTGGAAAATGCTCCTGCATTTCCAGCATACAGGCCATCCATGGGCCGGCGGAAAAAGCTCGTGCATTTCCGGCATACACGGGCCTTCGTTTTTTCGGTTGCTGCCACACACCCGCGCCGAAATACTCCTGCATTTTCGGCCGCCGCCGCGTCTCAAGAAGAGGCGCTTCGTCATTCGGGATAGTGGCCTGCCACGCACCCGCCGAAAAATGCTCCTGCATTTTCGGCGTGCACGGGATTGCCAAACCACCGGCCCTTCGTTTTGCGGCGTTCTGCCATTCAGGCCCCCGCCGGAAAATGCTCCTGCATTTCCGGCGTACCGGCCATCCATGGCGGTAAAAAAAGCGGGCCTAGATTACTCTTAGGCCCGCGAAGTTGGAGCGACTCGAACACCACCGAACCGGTCCGCACCGGTCCGTTTGCACATCCGTGTGCTGCCGGAGTGGTAAAACCTCCTGCAATCAGAACTTGAAATTCACGCTGAAGTAGTACTGGCGGCCGTTGTCATAGAACGAACGCGGCTGGTCCCTGTTCAACGCGTAGTACTTCAACTCGGGATCGTTCAGGTTCAGCGCCTGGATCTGGAAATTCCAGTGGTCGTCGAGCCTGAAGCCGAGCGACGCCGACAGATTGCCGATGCTGTCCTGATAGAACGCCGTGGAACGGTCAAGTCCGCTGTAGAACGCCGAGCGGTAGGTGTACTGGAGGCGCGCGTTCCAGTGCTCGTTCTCGAAGTAGGCGCCCGCGTTGTACGTGTTCTTCGACGTTCCGACCAGCGGACCACCGCCTCTTTCGTGGCCATCGGCATAGGTGTAGTTGAAGTTGATGCCGAAATTCTCGAACAGGGGCTGTTCGTAAGCGAACTCGAATCCCGATACCGATCCCTTGCTGTCGACCGGCACGGTCAGCACATACGGTGCGTCGAATCCTTCCGGATAGATCTGGTTGAACGTCTTGAATGTCCCGTTGACATGGCCCAGACCGATATAGTTGGTCAGCTCCATGTAGAACAGGCTCGCCGATACCAGCGAACGAGGGGCGAAATACCACTCCCACGACATGTCGAGATTGTTCGACGTGACCGGATGCAGGTTCGGGTTGCTGCCGCTGCCCGAACCGATACCGCCCGGGGCTGCAGGAGGACTCAGGCTGATCGGAGCGGCGAGCGCCGAATAGTCGGCGCGCGTCATCGTTTTCGACGCGGCCAGACGCAACAACATGTCATCGGTCAGGTTGAACCGGATGTTCCCGCTCGGCAGGATGTCGTCATACTTGTTGTTGAATTCCGTCGGCAGATACGGACCGAACGCTGAGGTAGTGATCGCTCCCGGAGTCACCGCGTTGACAGCGACGTTCGCGATGATGTCCTCTTTGGTCTGCACGTAGCGCAAACCGACATTGCCGCCCCAACCGTCACCGTCGAAATCAGCCTGCACATATAGCGCGCTGTCCTTTTCCTCGAGCGAGTAGTCCGACATCCAGTCCGCACGCGAGACCGGGTCACGGTTCGTGTACTTGCTGTCGAATGCTGCCAGCTGATCCGCCGAGTAGAACCACACTGCCGTCGGGAAGCCGCTGCCGATGCCGTTGCCGAAATTCGAAGGGTACAGCTGGAAGCCCGACGGAGCATTGGCGGGATCAAACGCACCCGGCCCCGGCCCCTGCCCGATTACGCCCTCGGATTTGCGCGTGTGATCGGCGTAACGACCGCCGAACTTCAGGTCGGTCAGCGCGCCATTGCCAACCATGTAGATCGCATCGAGTGAACCGTACTTTTCCTGGTCCTTCACGTCGATATTCTGGTCGCCGAAGATCCAGCTCAACGACTGGGGCGTGCCGGGATTCTCGTTGCCGAGCCCCCAGTTCGACGCGGTGTTCGTGCCGTTCAGCTGATAGAACGCGCCGCTGCCGATGCCCGCGTTGTATTCGCCGACATTCTGCGTCGGCGTCTTGCCGTCGCCCTTGGTGTCGCCGATCTGGCCCTTGAACGTCAGCGCGTCGGAGGCGTGCCAGGTCGCATCGAGGTTCAGGAACTGCGTCTGCGAGCTTTCGTCACGGGAGATCTGGTCGTAAATGCCGTACTGGCTGGCAGGATCGGCGGCGAAATTCGCCTTGACCAGCGTGCCGTTGCGCACGACGTAGCCCGGATCGGGCGCCTGGCCAGCGCCGAAGTTGATGAAGTGCGTGCTCCACAACAGGTAGTTGCGGTTGTAGTTGTTCGCATCGAGCTTCGAATCGAAGAAGCTCAAGTCGAAACTCAGCGCGTTGCTCGGCGCCCACTGCGCGTCGAGCATGCCGCCCTTGCGCTCGCGCTTCTGCGTGAACAACGCCGAGCCGAGCAGATGCGGGTAATAGACATTGGCCAGATCAGGATGCGCCAGTGCCATCGGGCTGCCGGCCGCGATCTGGTCGTAGCCGAGTTCCTCCTGGCCATCGCGGCGCAGGTGTCGCGTTTCGTCGAACAGCTGGAGCAGCACGCCGAACGTCTTGTCGTCGTTCTGCCAGTTGACCAGGCCGCTGAACTGAGGATCGGTCTTGTCCGGCAATTCCGAATAGACGCCGCCGAGCGTGATGTCGCCGGTGAACTGCTGCTTGAAATCGAGCGGCTTGCGCGACTGGATGTTGACGTAGCCGGCCACGCCGCCTTCGACGTCGGCTGCTTCGGACGTCTTGTGCACGACGACCGCGCCGACGAGTTCGGACGGCAGCAAGGTGTAGCTCACGCTGCGGCCGACCAGTCCGACCTGGTTGAGCGCGAACCAGTCGCCCGAGGAAACTGCATGACCATTGATCAGCGTCTGCGTATAGCTCGGATTGGTGCCGCGCATGCTGACGCGATCGTTTTCATCGAAGCCGCCTTCATTCGCGCCGGCCGAGCTGATCGTGACACCGACGACGCGGCTCAACGAATCGGCGACGTTCTTGTCCGGCATCTTGCCGATGTCCTCGGCAGTGATGACTTCGATGTGCGAATCGGCGGCGCGTTTCTCATCGAGCGATTTCTTCAGGCTCGCGCGGATGCCGGTGACGACGATGGTGTCCATTTCGGTCGCGTTCTGACTGCTCGCGGCTCCGGCGCCGGTGTTCTGGGCATCAGGTCCGTCGGGAGTCGTTACGGCCGGTGCGGTTTGCGCGAGCGCGCCGCTGGCGAAGCACAGGCTTGCCAGGATGCTCGCTGACAGGATGTTTCTGCGGTAATTCATAGATACCCCTCCAGGCAGTTGGTGGATCCGGATGCAGGTCTGCAGGACAGCATGCTGCTCGGGATCTCGTCTACATCAGGATTCAACGCACTACGTTTTGCTTCCCAGGAACACGGTTCTACCCACTTTGCTCACCCACACTTCGCGCGTACTCAATCCCGAGGACGTCGCTCCAGATACCAGCTCGCCGCACCGAGCACGCCGAGTTGCGCCTGTTCGATCAGGCGCACCGTCACGCGTTCGAGCACGGGGCGCATCGCGCCC
Source organism: uncultured Gammaproteobacteria bacterium (assembly GCA_963766595.1). Taxonomy (GTDB): domain Bacteria; phylum Pseudomonadota; class Gammaproteobacteria; order Xanthomonadales; family Rhodanobacteraceae; genus Rudaea. The sequence goes on along the minus strand of CAVYAZ010000002.1, from coordinate 1,763,866 downwards.
TTGGCGAGGAACCGCTCGACGAACGTGCTGCCGAGCAGATAGGTCTTCATTTGCGGCAGGATCCCGCCGGCCAGGTAGGCGCCGCCCTGGGCGCCATAAAGCAGCACGAGGTCGCCGAGCACGCCGCCGAGCAAACCGCAGAAGCTGTCGAGTGTGTGGCGTGCCGCAGAGTCGCCGGCATCGAGAGCCGCGCGCGTTATCGCCGCAGGCGAATCAAACGACGTTTGCGTGCCATCGAGTTCGCACAGTGCCAAATGCAGGTTGACGAGTCCTGGACCTGAAAGCAGTTGCTCGATCGAGACATGACTGGACCGGCGCCGCAGGATGCGCAGCACATCGATCTCACGGTCGCTGCCCGGAGCAAACGCCGCCTGCCCTGCTTCCGTCGCCAGGACGAAATGCGTGTCACCAGAAGGAATACGCACGGCAGCGCCGAGCCCCGTGCCGGGACCGACAATGAGGATTGGCGCGTCGGGTTGCTCGCGGCCGGGCGAAAGGACGGTCGTGTCGCGCGCATCCAGGTGAGGCGTAGCGTAGGCAACCGCTTCGAAGTCGTTGACGAACTCGACCCTCTTGAGATTCAGTTCGGCGCGGATCCGGTCGAGGGACACGGTCCACGCCAGATTCGTGTTGATGATCGTGCCGTCCAGGCAAACGCCGGCACAGGCAATCGCAGCCTCATTGACCGTCTCGCCGGCGAGCGAGTCGAGGAAGTGGCGAAGGATCGCTGCGAGGTTCGGATAGTCCGCGCACACGTAGCGGGCGAACTTTTCGACGGTCGGGCCCGTTCCGGCGCTTGCGCGGATCAGTCCGATGCGCGCGTGTGTTCCGCCGACATCCGCGGCGATGAAACTTGCCGCTGGCCCGTGCGCCGCCCGCGTCGACAATTGTCTTGCGCCTGCCTCCACCCTCGCCTCCCCGCTTGCGGCAAATCCGAACCGGCGCTATCGCCAGGCGATTTGCGGCGCGAGTTTGATCCCAGAATGACAACGTTGTCAACAGATTGTTGCAAAGGGTTTGAAACGCCTCTTTCTGGACAGAGAATGTAAACGTTTACATAGTTGTATACTTTGTATTTATCCATGTATAGCATACAGTTACACTGGTTTCGCAGAGTAATTCTTGTGTTGCTTTGCAGCAAACCGATGGGTTGTCCTGTGCGTCAGGAACATTCCGAAACGGGGCGTGCAAAAGGCCTGGCGGACAGGCAGACTATGACAACGTTGCTGATTTTTGTCCGATAAGACATCGGAAGGCACTGTCGCAATGCCATGCGCTCGCGGCGACAGATGTATATTTATATATAAAAGCGCAATTGCAAACTTGCGGGGAGACGCACAAATGTCAGCTCAGCCGAACACCATCGCTGCCGCAGGCGGCGCAATAGGCCCGATCGCAATCATCGGCGCCCTGTTCTTCATCATGGGCTGGTTCACCTGGATCAACGGCCCGCTGATCACGTTCGTCCAGCTCGCGTTCGACTTGAACGTCGTCAACGCGTTCCTCGTGACGTTCGTCTTCTACCTGTCGTATTTCGTCTGGGCGCTGCCGGCCTCGGTGATCCTGGATCGCACCGGCATGAAGAAAGGCATGGCGCTGGCGCTGTGGGTGATGGCGGCCGGGGCGGTCGCGTTCGGGCAGTTCTGCACCCAGCGCTGGTATCCCGGCGCGCTCGGCGGCCTGTTCGTGATCGGCGCGGGACTGGCAATCCTGCAGACCGCCGCGAATCCCTACGTCAGCATTCTCGGCCCGATCGAAAGCGCCGCGCAACGCATCGCGATCATGGGCATCTGCAACAAGATCGCCGGAATCGCCGCACCGATCCTTCTTGGCACGCTGGTATTGCACGGCATGGGCGACATTTCCGGCAAGCTCGCGACGGCCGACGCGGCCAGTCGCGTGCAGATCCTCGATGAGTTCGCCGCTGGCATCCACCTTCCGTATCTGTTGATGGCCGGCGTGCTCGCGCTGCTCGGCGCCGCGATTCTGTTCTCGCCGCTGCCGGACGTGCGCGCCGAACGCGGCGTCAAGGCAGGTGCCACCGACGGAGCACAGCAAAAAGGCCTGTTCGAGTTTCCGCACGTCTGGCTCGGCGCGCTCGCAATCTTCGTCTACGTCGGTGCCGAGGTCATGGCCGGCGACGCGATCGGCACCTACGGCCGCGGCTTCAATATTCCGCTGGACGAAACCAAGTTCTTCACGTCGTTCACGCTCGCGGCAATGCTGGCAGGGTACGTCGTCGGCTTCGTGACGATTCCACGCTACATCTCGCAACAACGCTACCTGGGGATCTCAGCCGTCATCGGGATCGCGTTGACGCTCGGCGCCTTCGTCACCAAGGGCTATGCGTCCGTCGGCTGCGTCGCGGCGCTTGGCTTCGCCAACGCGATGATGTGGCCGGCGATATTCCCACTGGCGATCCATGGCCTGGGCCGGCTGATCGAACGCGGGTCCGCGCTGTTGATCATGGGCATCGCCGGCGGCGCGATCATTCCGCAGGCGTTCGCCGTGCTGCGCCAGGCGCACGACTTCCAGGCGGTCTTCGCGCTGCTGATGATTCCGTGCTACGCCTACATCGTCTACTACGCGATGCGTGGCCACCGCGTGGGACTCGACTCATCGGGCAGTTCGACCCTGCGCTGAATCCGGCACACCGGCCACGCGGCTTCGCCGCGAAGCGGCGATCGGCTACCATCGGCATCAACCACAGGGACGGCATTCATGCGCCGCCCCGCGAATCAGCGAGACGGCATGGCGCAACGACCCACGATCAAAGATGTCGCCAAGCGCGCCAAGGTGTCGCTGAAGACGGTCTCGCGCGTCATCAACAACGAACCGGCCGTGCAGGCGCGAACCCGCGAGAAAGTGCAGCGCGCGGTCGCGGAACTGGACTATCGTCCGGACCTCTCGGCACGCAGCCTGCGCAGCGCGCAGTCGTACGCAATAGGGCTCGTCTACGACAACCCGAATCCGTACTACATCATCAGCGTCCAGGACGGCGCGCTGTCGGTTTGCCGCGAAAACGGGTTCGGCCTGCAGATCCATCCATGCGATTCGCGCTCGCCGGCGCTGGCCGACGAACTCGTCGATCTGGTCCGCCGCTCGCGCCTGGCCGGCCTGGTGCTCGCGCCGCCAATGTCCGAGCGCATGGAACTGATCCGGCACCTCGCCGCCAACGACGTAAAGTTCGTGCGCATCATCTCCGCTGCCGAGGATCCGCAGGATGGCTATCCGTGCGTCTACGTCGACGACCGCGACGCCGCCTACGACATCACCGAACATCTGATCCAGCTCGGCCACCAGCGCATCGGCTTCCTGTGGGGCGGCAAGTCGCACCGCTCGAGTCCGGAGCGTTTCAAGGGTTACGAAAGCGCTTTGAAAGACTATGGCATTGCGCTGAACAACCGCCTGATCGTGCACGGCGACTATTCGTTCGACGACGGCTTCCGCGGCGCGCGCAAGCTGTTCGCGCTGAAAGACCGGCCGACCGCGATCTTCGGCTCGAACGACGAAATTGCCGCCGGCGTGCTGGCTGCAGCGAAGTCGAGCGGCATGGAAGTGCCTTACGATCTGTCGATCGCCGGCTTCGAGGACAGCCCGTTTTCCAAGCAGTCCTGGCCGGCATTGACGACGGCCAAGCAGGCGACCGAGGAAATCGCGCGGCACGCGACGTTGCGATTGCTTGCCGAGCTCAAGCGCGACAACACAAGTGACGCCACACGCCCCGTCGTCAACGAAGGTTTCAGTCCGGAACTCGTGATCCGAGGATCGACCGGACCAGTGCGCTCGCGCGGCTGATCACCTCGGGCAGGAATCAATCGGGCCCTGTGGCTCGTCTCGGAGCCGATCCAGCACGTTGCGCTCTGGTTGGCCAGGACGGTGGCGAGGCGACGGTCCTTGTCTGCATGGCCAGGACCGCATTTGATGCATCTGGTGTCACAGATGGGCGCTGCGCCGCCCCTCGTCGAAAATGGACAGTGTCGGCGCCACTCACCTGATCCGAGCAGTATTGGCGGTAACGCCCGTTGCCGCATCGAAAGGAACAACCCTTACCTCGTCGTTCTGAGGCAAGGGTTGTCTTGGCGATTTACTTGAAGTTACCGAAGTGATCGATTGGGCAGGTTTGGCTGTCATCGCCGCCTGCGAAGGCCGGGTCAAAATCGTAGCCCGGTATGTTGTCTGACAGGAATGCGCCGGTGGCGTTGAACGGACTCAAGCCGAACGGGCCGGACGCCGGGCCCTTGTAGGTGCCGCCCACGGTGGTCAACACGGTGTTCAGCGTCGGATTGGTACCGAGGAGCGTGTCGTAAAAGTCAGGAACAACGGTGAGGTTGAACAGGTCGATGTGCGAATAGCCCGTCAACACCCAGGCGTTATCCGTAGCATGGGCCCAGAATCCCGGCGAGCACCACGCACCCTGGTGGGTGAACGGCCGGCAACCGTGACTGATCGTCAACTGCACGTTCTTGGCCTTGCCGTCGTAGCTTGCCGAGACGTTCCCGGGCAGCGTCGCCGGAGCGTACCAGCCGCTGACGTACTTGAACGTCCCACTGCCGCCGAATTTCGTCATCGCCGCGGTGCCCCACGGCCCGGTGATATCGGCATTGCTTGCGCCGGTTGCCGTTAGTACCCAAAGCAGATAAGGACCATCGACCTCAGCGCCGTTGGCCTTTCCACAAAGTTCCAGGTTGAGATCGTAGCCTCCGAAACCATCCGAAATCAGCCCTTGCCCGCTATAAATGACCTTGTTGACGTACGCGCCGGCCGCGAAGGCACTGGCTGAAAACCCTGCCGCTAATGTCAATAGAAATGCCAGAGCCGCTGCGCTGCGCAGCGAGCGATTGATAATATTCATAGAATTTGCCCTGTGGGTTTGCCCGCCACGTTCCGGCTTCGCTGGAAGCTTTACCGGTCCCTGTTCTCTCGCGGCGCGAACGTGGCCGACAGGCCGCGACTTGCGTTGCGGATTTCGTGCCGTCAGAACTGACGCCAAGCCTTCATTGTTCTAGTAGCGATCTAGAACACGAAATCCGAAATGCCCGCAAACACTAGACCTGCACCTGGCAATCGGCATCGGCGGGAGCGCCGTTTCTGCGCAGGACATTGGCATCAGTTTTTGGCGCAGATGGCAGGACATTTGTCACACGCATCTGGCGCCAGCAAGCCTGCTCACGGCAATGCCGCCGCCGCGGCAGCGAGCTGTTCGATCTGGGGAAAGTTGCCCGCGTGCACGAGTTTTGGAGAACACATCCAAGAGCCGCCGATGCAAATCACGTTTGGCAAGGCGAGCCAATCGCGCGCCGTGGCTGCGGTAATTCCGCCAGTCGGACAGAAGCGGATAGCGGGCAGCGGCGAGACGAGCGCGCGCAGGTAGTCCGGTCCGCCGGCCTGCGTCGCCGGGAAGAATTTCTGGAACCGATAACCGCGCTCGAGCAATTGCATCGCCTCGGTGGCGGTGGCCGCACCCGGCAGCCACGGCAAGGACGAATCGTGCGCCGCATCGAGCAAAGCGGGTGTCGAACCTGGCGACACGCCAAAGCGCGCGCCGGCTTTCTCCGCGGCCGCGATGTCAGCCGGTGCCAGCAACGTGCCGGCGCCCGTGATTGCACCGTCGACTTCAGCGGCAATGGCACGGATCGCATCGAGTGCCACCGGCGTGCGCAACGTCACTTCGATCGCCTTGATGCCGCCGCTCACGAGGGCGCGCGCCAGCGGTACTGCGTCGGCGAGCGTTTCAATCACGACAACGGCCACGACCGGGGCCAGCCGCAACGTTGCTTCGACTTGTGCCTGCTTGTTTTCGATTGCGTTCATGCGGCGTCTCCGAGCACGCTTGCTCCGGTATCCGCCGTGCTGACGGCCTGGCGGAACAAGGTGAAAAGTTCTCGGCCGAGCCCGTGTCCGTTCGCAGTGAGATCCGGCACGCTGGCTTCGCGCCCATCCAGAGTGGATTTGTCCACTTTGACTTCGAGCGTGCCGGCCTGCGCGTCGACGCACACGATATCGCCGTCGCGAATCTTGGCGAGAATACCGCCGGCGCTGGCTTCGGGCGACACGTGGATAGCCGCCGGAATCTTTCCCGAGGCGCCGGACATGCGCCCGTCGGTCACGAGTGCCACGCGAAAGCCCCGGCTTTGGAGGACCCCGAGAGCAGGTGTCAGCTTGTGCAGCTCGGGCATGCCGTTCGCACGCGGTCCCTGGAAGCGCACGACGGCGACGAAATCGCGATCCAGTTCGCCGCGTTCGAATGCCGCCTTCACGTCGTTCTGGTCGTCGAAGACGATCGCCGGCGCCTCGACGATCAGGCGATCGGCCGGAACGGACGACACCTTGATTGCGGCCGTGCCGATGTTTCCGCTGAGCACGCGCAAGCCGCCATCGCCGCGGAACGGATCGGATGCCGGGCGCAGCACACCCGCATCGGCGCTTTGCGCCGGCACCGGGACGCGTTCGACCACACCGATCGCAGCAAGCCGCGCGGACACGCGATAGGCATCCAGTCCCTTGCCAGCCACGGTCTGCACGTCGCCGTGCAGCAGGCCCGCATCGAGCAGTTGCCCGATCAGGAATCCCATGCCGCCAGCCGCGTCGAAGTGGTTCACGTCGGCGACGCCGTTCGGATAAATACGCGTGAGCAGTGGCACGACGCTCGACAAGTCGTGGAAGTCCTCCAGCCGCAGTTCGATGCCCGCAGCGTGCGCCATCGCGATCAGGTGCAACAGATGATTCGTCGATCCGCCGGTCGCATTCAATCCGACCACGCCGTTGACGATCGCGCGCTCGTCGATGACGTGACCGACCGGGATGTACTCGTCGCCCGAGCGCCGTGATCGCGGCCGCGCGTTGCGTGGCTTCGGCCGTGATCGCATCGCGCAGCGGCGTGTTCGGATTGACGAATGTCGTTCCCGGCAGATGCAGGCCCATGATCTCCATGAGCATCTGGTTCGAGTTCGCGGTGCCGTAAAACGTACAGGTACCCGGACCGTGATAGGACTTCGCCTCGACTTCGAGCAGTTCCTCGCGCGTCGCCTTGCCCTCGGCGTACAACTGCCTGACTTTCGCTTTCTCTTCGTTGCCGATGCCGCTGGTCATCGGGCCGGCCGGAACGAAGACCGCGGGCAGATGGCCGAACGTGAGCGCGGCGATCAGCAGGCCCAGGCACGATCTTGTCGCAGACGCCGAGGAACAGCACGGCGTCGAACATGTCGTGCGACAACGCGACGGCCGACGACAGCGCAATCACGTCACGCGAAAACAGCGACAGTTCCATCCCAGCCCGGCCCTGTGTGACGCCATCGCACATCGCCGGCACGCCTCCGGCGACCTGCGCCGTCGCTCCGACCGCGCGCGCGGCTTCGCGGATCAGTTCCGGGATAACGCTCGAACGGCTGGTGTGCCGAGAGCATGTCGTTGTAAGCCGTGACGATGGCAAGATTGGGCGCCTGGGCGGCGCGCAACGACGCCTTGTCGCCGACGTTGCATGCGGCGAAGCCATGGGCAAGGTTGCCGCACGACAGCCGGCGGCGATGTGGGCCCGAATCGCGCGCCGCGGCGATGCGCGCCAGATAGGCGGCGCGCGGACGCGCGGCTGCGGTCGATGATGCGTTCGGTGACACGGGTGACAGTCGGATTCATGGGATCAGTTCCTGCGGCACGAATCATTCGCACCAGTAGACGAAGAGCGGCGCGCCGGCATGTTGCATCAGCCCGCGCAGCGGATTTCGTGGCGACGCATCTTCACCGTTCACGGTGCGCGCGAACACCTGTTTCTTTTCTGGGCCTTCGATGTGCAGATACAAGGCTCGCGCGGCAACCAGCGTGGGCAAGGTCAAGGTGATGCGTGGCTCACCCGCGGTTGGCGAACGCATCGGCAGCACCAGCGCAGTGCCGCGCGCATCGAGTGCCGCATCGATGCGGTCTCCGTCCGGAAACAGCGATGCCGTGTGGCCGTCGAGACCGAGACCCAGCACGGCGACATCGATCGGGAGCGGAAGGGACGAGACCTCGGCGGCGATATGCGCCAGGCCCGACTCCGGATCTGGCGCGCCGACGTATAGCGGGACGAACCGGGCAGCCGACGCGGCGCCCTGCAGCAGATTTTCCCGAACCAGGCGCGCGTTCGAGCGCTCGTGTTGCGGCGGCACCCAGCGCTCGTCGCACAGCGTGACGAGGACTCGCGGCCACTCGAGTTGCCGGGTCGACAATGCCTGCATGAATTTCAGAGGCGTAGTTCCGCCGGAAAGGGCGAGCAAGGCCTGTCCGCGCGAGTCGATCGCTGCGCGCAATCGGTCAGCGACACCCGCAGCAAGCGCAGCGGCCAAATCCGCGCTGCTCGCGAAGTCGTGTTCGACATAGCGCTGCACCGGGTTGTTGCTGCTATTGCTCAAGCCACATCCTCATTCCAGGTGCGGCCATCGCGCTCGATCAACGCCACCGCGGCCCCGGGCCCCCACGATCCGGCCGTGTACGGTTTCGGAGCTTCCTCGCTGGCCGACCACGCCGCCAGGATCGGATCGATCCAGCGCCACGCCGCTTCGACTTCGTCGCGGCGCATGAACAGCGTCGGATTGCCGCGCACGACGTCCATCAGCAGGCGCTCATACGCTTCCGGCTGGCGACCGCCGAATGTATCGGCAAACGTCATGTCCAGCGGCACCTGGCGCAGGCGCAAGCCGCCCGGACCCGGCACCTTGTTCATCAGCCACAACTTCACGCCCTCATCAGGCTGCAATCGCAGCACGAGCTTGTTCGGCAGGATCTGTCCGCTGATACCGGCAAAAATCGAATGAGGAATCGCGCGGAACGTCACGACGATTTCCGAGACGCGCTCGGTCAGCCGCTTCCCGGTGCGCAGATAGAACGGCACGCCGGCCCAGCGCCAGTTGCCGACTTCGGCCTTCAGCGCGACGAAGGTTTCGGTGCGCGACTCGGCGTTGCCGACCTCTTCGAGGTAACCGGGGACTGCACGCGAGTCGGCAGCACCGGCACGATACTGGCCGCGAACGCTCAACTGGCCCGCGTTTTGTGCGTTGACCGGACGCAGGGCGCGCAGCACCTTGAGCTTTTCGTCGCGAACGGCATCGGGGTCGAGCGAAGCCGGCGGCTCCATCGCAACCAGGCACAACAGCTGCAGCATGTGGTTCTGAACCATGTCGCGCAATGCGCCGGCGCGATCGTAGTAGCCGGCGCGCTGGCCGACGCCGACCGTTTCCGCCACGGTTATCTGCACATGGTCGATGTGCTCGGCCTTCCAGACGGGCTCGAACAGCGTGTTGCCGAAGCGCAACGCGAGCAGGTTCTGGACGGTCTCCTTGCCCAGATAGTGGTCGATGCGGAAGGTCTGGCGCTCTTCGAATGCGTGCCCTACCGCATCGTTGATCTTCATTGCGCTTTGCAGGTCGCGCCCGATCGGCTTTTCGATCACGACGCGCGCGTTGGCGCCGCTCAAGCCGTGTTCGCGCAAGCGTTCGCAGATGCCGGCGAACAAATCCGGACCGGTCGCGAGATAGAACACGTGCACGCGATCGGAAGGAACCGCCAGCAATTCGCGTAGTTCCGACCAGCCGGCGTCGCGCATGGCGTCGATCGCGCGATAGTCGACATGCGCGAGAAAGTCATCAAGCGATTTTTCGGCCTGCGCCGAACCATCGAGGCCGGAGGCCAGCGCGGCGCGGATGTGGTTGCGGTATTCCTCCGCGACAGAGCGTCGCGCGCAAGCGCGATGATGCGGCTCTGCGGCTCGATCTGGCCATCGGCGAAGCGCTGGAGCAGCGCCGGCAGCAACTTGCGCCGCGCGAGATCTCCGGTGCCGCCGAAGATGACCAGGTCGAATGTGCCGACGGGCAATGCTTGCGAAACCACGGGCCACCTGCCTGTGAAAGGGGAAAAAGCGGGCGCTGCGACGCTTAGATACCAGTAAAATACCAGTTTGCGAACCTGACGGCAAGCCGGGGGAAGAAGCCAATCCGCGCGTGCCAATTCCGCCATGTTGCGCTCAACTGGTATGTTTCTGGTATTATTGTGGTGTGCATCCGACGATCGCCCAGGAGTATCGCCACCTTGCCCGGTCCGCACCGTCGAGCGAACCGCACGCATACGCGCGCCTGCGCCGGGCCATCCAGCTGTCGATCCAGTCCGGCACTCTGGCTCCGGGTCATGCGCTGCCGAGCGAGCGCGAATTGTGCCGGCAACTCGCGCTGTCCCGCGTCACCGTGCGCAAGGCAATCGGCGGCCTGGTCGAAGATGGCGTTCTGATCCAGCGCCACGGCGCCGGCACGTTCGTCGCCGAACGCATCGTCAAGTCGTTTTCCAAGCTGACCGGGTTTACCGATGACCTGCGCGCGCGCGGCTTGAAGCCACGCGTCGAATTCCTCGAACGCGGCATTGGCGAAGTGACGCCCGAGGAAGCGATGGCACTGAATCTGTCGCCCGGCGCGCGCGTCATCCGCCTGCGTCGCCTGCGCTTCGCCGATGACAAGCCGCTGGCGCTCGAGCACACCGTCGTGCCTCAGGCAGTGCTGCCGAATCCGCGTTCAATCAAGCTGTCGTTGTATGACGCGCTCGCCGCGATCGGCTGTCGGCCGACCCGCGCGCTGCAGCGTCTGCGCGCCGTCGCCCTCGACGACGATCAGGCACGTCTGCTCGAACTGCCGCCCGGCAGTCCGGCGCTGTCGATCGAACGCCGCGCTTTCCTCGACGATGGCCGCGTCGTCGAATTCACCACGTCACTGTACCGCGGCGATGCCTACGACTTCGTTGCCGAACTGCAGAGCGAACGCCAACCATGAACAGCACCACCCTGCCCGCTCCCGAGCAGACCGCCATGTATCGCGAAGCGCGTGAAGCCGCGTCGGCGGTCGCGCGCCAACTGGAACGCAACGAAGCCGCAGTCTCGAAACTCGCCGCGCGGATGCGCGCCGGCCCGCCGCGCTTCGTCGCAACGTCGGCCCGCGGCAGTTCCGACCACGCCGCCACATTTGCCAAATATGTATTCGAGACGCAACTCGGCTGCGCAACGATGTCGTCGTCGCCGTCGGTCAGTTCGGTGTATGCCGCTCCGCTGCGGCTAGAAGGCGCGCTGTATCTGGCAATCTCGCAGTCGGGAAAGAGTCCCGATCTCGTCCGCCAGGCACAGCTGGCGCGCGAAGCCGGCGCTCACGTCGTCGCACTGGTCAATGTCGAGGACTCGCCGCTGGCAGCGGCGGCCGACAGCGTCGTGCCTCTGTGCGCCGGTCCCGAGCTCAGCGTTGCCGCGACCAAAAGTTATATTTGCGCGCTTTCTGCCATTCTCCACATTGCCGCACGCTGGAAAGACGATGCGGAGCTCGGTGCCGCCCTTGCCGCCGTGCCGCAGGCTTTGGCCACGACCTGGGATCTGGACTGGTCGCCGCTGGTCGAAGGCCTTGCCGACGCGCGCAACCTGTTCGTCGTCGGCCGCGGCCTGGGGCTCGGCGCGGCCCAGGAAGCCGCATTGAAGCTCAAGGAAACCTGCGGGCTGCACGCCGAGGCATTCAGCGCCGCCGAAGTGCGGCACGGACCGATGGCGATCGTCGGCCCGGGCTTCCCGGTGCTGTTCCTGACGCAAGACGATGACACATCGAGCGGCACGCTCGATCTCGCCCGCGAGTTTAGCGAACGCGGAGCGCACGTATGGATCGCCGGCAACGACGAGGCCGCCCACCGCCTGCCGGTGAGCGCGACACTGCATCCGGCATGTACGCCGATCGTCACGATCGCCAGTTTCTATCGCGCCGCGAATGCGCTCGCGTTGCGCCGCGGCCGCAATCCCGACATGCCGCCGCACCTGCGCAAGGTGACGGAAACCGTGTGATGACCAAGGCGTTCGTCAATGGCCGTGTCCTTGTCGACGACCATTTCCTCGACCGGCATGCCGTTCTCGTCGAGGGTGGTCGCATCGGTGGCGTGGTCGCGGCGACCGACCCGCGGGTCGGCGACGCCGACGTGCATGATTTACGCGGCGCCACCCTGGTTCCGGGCTTCATCGACTGCCAGGTCAACGGCGGCGGCGGCGTGCTGTTCAACGATGCGCCGAACCTCGATACGATCCGGCGCATCGGCGCGGCACACGCGCGGTTCGGCACGACCGGATTCCTGCCGACGCTGATCAGCGACGACGTCGACGTCATGCGGAAGGCGATCGCGGCGGTTGATGCGGCGATCACTGCCGGCGTGCCCGGCGTGCTCGGCATCCACCTCGAGGGGCCGTATCTCGCGCCCGAACGCCGCGGAATCCACAATGCGGCAAAGTTCCATATTCCCAGCGACGAGGATCTTGCCCTGGTCGCATCGCTCCGCCACGGCTGCACGCTGATCACGCTCGCCCCCGAGCGCGTCGCCGCCGGAGGCAATCGGCAGCCTGGCTGCGAGCGGCGTGATTGTCGCCGGCGGACACACCGCTGCCGATTACGTGATGACGCGGCGCGCACTCGATGCGGGCATGCGCGGTTTCACGCACCTGTTCAACGCGATGACGCCGATGCAAAGCCGCGAGCCGGGCGTCGTCGGCGCCGCGCTCGAGGATGCGGCGAGTTGGTGCGGACTGATCGTCGATGGTTATCACCTGCACCCGGCGGTCCTGCGCATCGCGCTTGCCGCGAAGGCGCGAGGCAAGCTGTTTCTCGTGACCGACGCGATGCCTCCCGTAGGCTCCGCCGTTGACACATTCGAGCTCAACGGCGAGACGATCACCTGCCGAGACGGACGCTGCGTCAATACACAAGGCACGCTCGCCGGCTCCAGCCTCGATATGGCCGCCGCAGTGCGCAATACGATCGAACAAGCCGGCATTGCGCCACAGGAAGCGCTGCGCATGGCCTCGGCCTACCCCGCCGACTTCCTCGGACTCGGCGAGTCTCATGGCCGAATCGCAGCAGGCTATGCGGCAGACTTCGCCGTGCTCGACGATGCGCTCGGCGTGCGCGAAACCTGGATCGACGGCGAGGGCGTTTTCGCTGCGTAGGGTGGGCCTCGGCCCACCGTTCTTCGTTCCTTGACAAAAGAAAAGCGGTGGGCCGAGGCCCACCCTACGGGCCGAGCAACTCCCGCACTCGTTCAAGATCCTCGGGCGTGTCGACACCGCCGGGAAACGGTTCGGGCGCGCGCCGCACCGCGATGCGATACCCGTGCTCGAGCGCGCGCAGCTGTTCGAGCGCTTCGGCGCGCTCGAGCGGTGTCGGAGACAGTGCGGCGAACTTGCGCAGGAAGCCTGCGCGATACGCATAGATCCCGATATGCCTGAGGAATGGCGTGGCAGGCGGGAGAATGTCACGTGAGCCGGCAAAAGCGTCCCGGGCCCACGGCAACGCCGCCCGGCTGAAATACAGGGCGTTGCCATTGCGGTCCGCGACGACCTTGACGCAGTTCGGGTTGAACAGCTCGTGCGCGATCAGTAATCGCGGTGGCCAGCGTCGCCATCGGCGCATCGCCTTCCGCCAGCGCCGCCGCGACGGCGCGGATCCCGCTTGCCGGCGCCAGAGGCTCGTCGCCCTGGAGGTTTACGACGATCGTGTCGTCCGGCCAGCCGAGCTGTTCGGCGCACTCGGCCAGCCGGTCGCTACCGGAGGCATGATCGGCCCTCGTCATGACAACGCGCACTGCCGCCCCACGCAACGCCTCGGCGACGCGCTCGTCGTCGGTCGCGACCGCAACCTGCTCCGCGCCGGCCGCCAGGGCCCGGCGCGCAACCTGCAAAATCATCGGCTCCCCGCCAATCGACACCAGCGGTTTTCCGGGCAGCCGCGTGGCGGCGTAGCGCGCCGGAATCGCGACGACGAAGCTTTGAACCTTGCTCATCCGATCAGGTACCCATCAGCAACGACGAGGCAGCGTACTGCAATCTCGCCGGTCGCGAACAGCCCGCCGGTTGGCGAGCGTTCCAGGACCGGCGGCCCGACCTGCCTTAAGAGCACCAGCGTGGAGGTACCCTTATGCGTTGCGGCGGAATCCTTGCGGTTGCGGCAATCCTGGCGTGCGGCTTGGCAAATGCCGCAAACGTCGATGTCCACGTCGGCGGCGTGACGACCAGCAGCGGCAGTGGCTACTACGGAGGCGAGACGTCGACTCCGATACTGATGTTCGATCCACCCGAGGTCACGATCAATGTCGGCGACACGGTCACGTTCAACAATGTCGGCGGTATTTCCGTAGCGCACAACGTCCATGCCGACGACGACTCGTTCCGCTGCGCGGACGGGTGCCGCGGCGTCGGCGGCGCAACCGGCGATCTGTCTGCCATCGAATGGAGTTCGGCGGTAACTTTCACGAAGGCCGGCGTCGTCACCTATCACTGCGACAGCCACGGGAACATGGGCATGACCGGCAAGATCACGGTCAATGCGGTCGCCGCGACGTTCCCGATTCGCGCGGGCCTGAGCGGCAACTGGTTCGACCCGACCGCAAACCAGGCTGGCCATGGCTTCCAGTTCGAAGTCCTGTCCAACAACGTCATGGTCGCGATCTGGTTCGTGTTCAAGCCCGACGGCAGCGGCCAGACCTGGCTGTTTGGGCAAGGCGACTATGACCCGACCAGTGACACGGTCACGCTGCCAACGTACATTTCGCTCGGCGCCAAGTTCCCGCCGCAATTCACTCGTGCCGACGACACGGTCACGCAGTGGGGCACGATGACCTTCAAGTTCACCGACTGCAACAACGGCACGATGACCTGGAATTCGACGACGGCCGGCTACCCACCGACGGGCACGCTGCCGATCACGCGCGCCACCACTCTGGCTGGAACGACTTGCCCCTGACCTGACGCCGCGCGTCCCGGCAGAAACCCGGTGACGCGGAGGCCACGGATGGACGCGGGCGACCGAGTCGAAATCAGTCGACGCGCGCTGCGGGATCAGGCGGCGACGCCGCGCCGCGTGGACTGTACTTCCGCATCACGTAGTTCTCGACGACATCGACGAAGTCCTGCGCGATGCTGTCGCCGCGCAGCGTCATTGCTTTCACGCCATCGATGAATACCGGCGCGGCCGGCGCCTCGCCGGTGCCCGGCAGGGAAATTCCGATATCCGCGTGCTTGGACTCGCCCGGACCGTTGACGATGCAACCCATCACGGCCAGGGTCATGTTCTCGACGCCGTCGTACTTGATGCGCCATTCCGGCATCTTCGCGCGCACGTGTTCCTGCACGGTCTTGGCCAGCACCTGGAACAGTGTCGAAGTCGTGCGGCCACAACCCGGGCAAGCCGTGACCATCGGCGTGAACGCGCGCAGTCCCATCGTCTGCAACAGTTCCTGCGCAACCACGACCTCGCGCGTGCGCGCCTCGTCGGGTTCGGGCGTCAGCGAAATGCGGATCGTGTCGCCGATCCCCTGCTGCAGCAACACGGCCAGTGCCGCAGTCGACGCGACGATGCCCTTGCTGCCCATGCCGGCCTCGGTCAGGCCGAGGTGCAGCGCGTAGTCGCAGCGCGCCGCAAGATCGCGATATACGGCGATCAGCTCCTGCACGCCGGAAACCTTGCATGAAATGATGATCTGGTCACGGCCGAGGCCCAGCTCTTCGGCGCGCGCCGCCGAATCGAGCGCCGAGCGGATCAGCGCCTCGCGCGCGACATGCGCGGCATCCCACGGTTCGGCGCGCGTGTGGTTCTCGTCCATCAGCGCGGCGACCATGGCCTGGTCGAGCGAGCCCCAGTTCGCGCCGATGCGCACGGGCTTGGCGTACTTCAGCGCGAATTCGATAATTGTGGAAAACTGTACATCGCGCTTGCGGCCGAAGCCGACGTTGCCCGGATTGATCCGGTACTTCGCCAGCGCCTCGGCGCAGGCAGGCTCGGCCGCGAGCAGCTGATGCCCGTTGTAGTGGAAATCGCCGATCAGCGGCACGCCGACGCCGATCATGTCGAGGCGCTCGCGGATCTTCGGCACGGCGGCCGCCGCTTCGGGCGTGTTGACGGTAACGCGCACGAGTTCGGAGCCGGCGCGCGCGAGTTCGGCCACCTGCTTCGCCGTGCCGACGACGTCGGCCGTGTCGGTGTTGGTCATCGATTGCACGACGACCGGCGCGCCGCCGCCGACGCTGATTCCGCCAACCTTCACCGCCACCGAGAACCGCCGCGGCCAAAGACCGCCCGGGGAATTACCGATATCCATTGACACAAGCTTGGGCCGAAAGCGCGATTTTAGCGCATTCGTAGGGCGCAGGCTGGCCAACGACACCCCTCGCCGCCGCCTACATCCGGCGGTCCGCGGTGAGGAACCGGCAGGACGACAAGCCGTCCTGCCGGTTCAAAGCCTGTCAGGACTCAGTGCTGTTGCATTCGTTCATGCTGATCCATTTGTCGAACATGGCGGCCAAGGTCGCGGACCGCCGTCCGCACCGGCGGGGCAACAAAGCCGCGCGACAACGCGCAACCGGTAGAGCATGGCGAGTTTGTCGCGGTCACGATGGCCGAGAACTCATCTTCGTCCCAGCCATGCCGGGCAAAAAATGCGGAACACCTACACCGTGCCGCAGACCAGCACAGCACGTCGAGACGTGCACGGTGCCGCCGAGCAAACTCGCGCAGGCATTTCAGCCTCGAGTCTGGTCGAGTCCGTGGCGCCTGGCGTAAAGATAAAGCTCGAAGTGGCCCGTCACGTCGAGCTTGCTGTAGATCTTCGACAAATGATTTCGCAGCGTGTGTTCACTCATGCCGAGCAAATCGGCAATCACGCGGTGCCTTGCGCTGGCGGCACGCGCGAGGGCAACGATGATGTTGCGCTCGCGCAGCGTCAGCGACGCGATTTTGGTCGAATCGGGATCGGCGGGTGCGTCATCCTGGGTCAGCATGCCAAAAATCCGGCCACTCGTGGCGCGGTCCAGCCACAACTCGCCGCTGTGAACCTTGCGGATCGCCTTGAGGATCGTGCCGATGGAATCGTCCTGATGCAGCAGGCCGCGTGCGCCGCCGATTACGGCGCGATCGGATATTTGTTCATCGTGAACATGAGCCAGAACAATGACGCGAAGCTGCCGAAGCTTTACGAGTCTCGGGATCAGGTTCAGTGCCGGGTTGCCGAGGCCGAGGCCGACCAGCACGACGTCGGGCCGAAGCTGCCTGGCTGCCTGAAGAGCGCCGCCGGCATTGTCGATCTTGCCGACGACCGCCATTCCGCTGCCCGCCGATTCGGCGAGTCTCTCCAGCGCCCACGCGACAAGTTGGTTGTCGTGGACCAGCAACAGCCGGATCGCTGCCACAGCCGGCAGGATCGAATCTCGACCTTCCAACATGATGCCCCCTGCGTGTTCCGCAATGCACCGGTTGCGATCATACGCCGCCGCGCAGGCACGAGCGGCCAACTGAACGGCCCGTCATCGGGATACCAACCCCATTCGTCGTGCCGCGGCAGTCTTTCGACGCGTGGTGAACAGCGGCAACGCGCCGCTGGCAAGGTCAACTGTCGGTCGCGGCCGCCAGTGTCAGGTCGTCGTTCGCCGCAGCTGCGCTCGCGGTCTCTTCGCGCGCTTCTGCCGCTGCCCCGGATTCGAGCACGATCTGCAGGTAACCGCCGCGTTCGATCACGCGCAGGTGGCTGAGAATTTCCACGGTCGGCTCGGGGACGGCCGCGAAGGGATCGGCGGCACGCATCAATTCGACTTCGGTAGCCGCGCGATCGAACAGGTGCGGCGCCAATATCGTCTGCGCTGCCATGCCGGCATCGCCGGCCAGCGGCTCGAGCAAAAGGCCGCGCATCGGCGCGCGCGGCGCGCCAGTGCTGTCGAAGCTGCGCAGGCCTACCGGGAGCGCGCGGCGGCTCAGCAACTCGATGCCGGCCTCCATCACGTCCTGCGAAATGAACCGCAGCCAACGGATCGAGCCGATCATCCAATCCTGTGCGTCACCGTCTTCCGCGGGCGGCGCCAGAGCGAGAAGTTCGCCGACCTTCACGCGCACGCCGTCGAGTTTGTCCCACTGCAGGCGATAGCCGCTCAGACTCTGATCGAGAACCTTGACGGCGGAGCGCACCAGACGCAGGGCGTCGGCCGCTGGCGACGCCGTCCACGCAGCGATGCGATCGCTCTCGCGCAGGCTGATCGCAACGCCGCGGATGCTGCGCAGGAACGCGTCGAAATCCATATTTTCGCAAAGTACATAATGCACGGCGTGCAGGCCGATTACGCAGTCGAGCCGGTGCCCGGCCGGAAGTCGCGTGTGACCACGGCCGGAGGTTCCGGCCCAGCCCAGTGCAAGCTTCTCGACCAGGGCCAAATCGATTCGGGTGGTCTGGGCACCCCTCGGGCGCAGCAGGACCGAGTCCTCGCCCGGACCGATCGCTGCCACTTCGCCATCGACGAATCGCGTAAGACCGCTGATCTGGAACGCCCACACACCGTCGACCGGCACCTCCCGATCTTCCGGCAGGTAGCCGGGCCCGATGTCGCTCTCGACCTGCACCGCGATCGCGCCTTCGGGCGCGCGTCCCGGGCGCAACTCGCAGTACGTCGCCAGCAGGCGCGTCAGTTGATAGATTTCACTGTTCTCACGCTGCGTGAAGCGGTACGGGTTGCTCAATGCATAAAGCAGTGCATGCATATAGGCGCCGCGCACAGTCGTCTCGACGCCCGCTTTCAGAGGATCGGCGACCGCCTTTTCATCCAGGCGCACGGCGACGGCGAACCGGAACAGGTCGTGCAGCATCTGCCACACGCCAGCAGGCGGCGGCAGGTACAACACGTAGGCGCGATAGAGCAATGCGCCGTAATGCTGGATCGCACGCACCAGAGAGAGCGTAACCGCCTTGCCGCGCAGAAACGGCACCGCGCCGGCAGGCGCGCAGATGTCAAGCACCAGTGCGGTATAACCCAGGGCCATTTCCCGGTCGAAATCGCTGATCTGCTGGCCGACCAGCAGTTTTGCCGCCGGCAACGGGAATGTATCGGCATTTACCGTGCGATCGAGTGAGACCATGACTTGCGTGGTCGGTCCGCGCAACGCTTCCAGCGTCGCGCCGCGTTGCGCCGGGTCGAGGCGCAGCTGATTCATTTCACGCAACGCGTTCAGCAGCAGTCGCCCGGTCGCGGCCGGATTGGCCAAGGGCAGATGGTCGATCCATCCGCGCAAAGCCTTCGACTCGGTCGCGAACGAGCTTTTCCCGGGCGCGTGCCGCTCGGGCAACGCCTTGGCCATGCGCTGAAAAATGGCACTCATGTCCGTATCCCCCTCGCCACGTTGCGGCAGCCGGTGCGGTGCTGGAGCTCCCCTGATGTGGGACCGCCGCGGAGTTTAGCGCGGCTCGCGGCAGCCTGCGTGAAAATGAGATGAATCAGCGCTTTACCGCCGATCGCAGCGCGCGAATGACCAATTTCCTCAACAACCATTCGCGTCCCCCGCGAACCTGCGTCAACCCCAATCGGTCGAGCAAGGCGCTTTCGGCCTCTTCGGCCCTGCGCGCAAACATAGACCCAAGCAAGAACACGGCCAGATTTGCCTTGCTCGCCGTAACTTCACGCAGTTTCTTCAACGCGGGCAGCAACCCGAGTTCCTCGGGACTGAAGTCCGAACCGAACGGAAACAAAGGAAATTCGCCGCGATCCGAAAAGGGTTGCAGCGCGCTCGCCAGGGACTCGGGCGTATTGCTGCGCCAGCGCGCCGGTACGACGAAGTCGGCCCGCAGTTTGCCGGCGTCCTTGGCGCGTCGGGCGAGATCGTCCTGGAAACGTGCGTCGCAGATCGACAACATGGCCAGGATACACTCTTCATCGGACTTGCCGCGAAGGTCCGCAATACCGTACTCGGTCACGTAGATATCGCGCAGGTGGCGCGGAATCGTCGTATGTCCGTAGTTCCAGAGGATGTTCGAACGCACGCGGCCGCTGCTGGTGCGCGTACTGCGCAGCATCAGGACCGAGCGGCCGCCATCGAGGGCGTGCGCCATCGCCACGAAGTTGTACTGGCCGCCGACGCCGCTGACGACCTGCCCGTCTTCCAGTCCGTCCGAAACCGCTGCACCGAGCGCCGTCGCCATCATGCAGATATTGAAGAAGCGCGCGTCGCGCCGTTGCAGAGCGTCGAGCGACTCGCGGCCACCGTACAGCTGATTGATGTCGGAGACGCGCGTCATCGACAGGCCGTTGAACGCGTCGCCGTCGAGATTGCGCAGCCAGGCGTAGAAATCCTTCGATCCGAGGAAGAAGGCGCCACGCAGGTAGCGGCCATTGCGCAGGCGTCGGCCGTTCAGGGCCCGGTTCCACTCGGCGCGCGAAGCCGGCTCGCGCAAATCGACTGGCAGAATGCGGTCGGGCAGGACGACCCCAGCGTCCGAAAGGCGCGCCGTATCCGGCACGATGCCGAAGCGGATCAGGCGCGCCAGAGCGGGCGCGTCGACCCGGTCCGGCAGCACGCCGGCCGCGTGCAGCGCATCGGCGCCATCCGCGGCCAGGACTTCGGCGATCTGCTCCGATGCCAGCGCCGTTTCGAGCGCATGGTCGTCGTAGACGTGCCGCTTGAGGATACCGGCGCGTGTCAGGTGCATGAAGCCGTCCATGACCATCTCGCTCGCGCCGTAGAGGCCGCGTTCGAACGGCGCGAGCGTTCCGATGCCCGCTGTCGGAGCGTCCGCCACGTCGTTGCCGTCGTTCAGGCCGCGCAACGCCAGGCGATAGTCCGCATTGCGCCGATGCCGCATCAGCAGTGCGTGGACAAGCGCGTCGGACAAGGTCCCGATCCCGATCTGCAGCGTGCCGCCATCGCGCACGAGCGTGCTTGCGTGCAGGCCGAGCGCAAACTCGGCGATCTCGACGGGTTCTCGCGGAAGCGCGAATAACGCGTGCCGGTTGGCGGCATCGTCGAGGCCGATGTCGTCGAGGATGATGTCGAAGAAGGCGGCATCGATCTCGGCATCGTTGCCGATGAAGGGCATGTCCGGGTGAACGACGGCGATGACGAGCGGCCTGGCCACGCCGCTAGCCGCAACCTTGTCCATCAGATCGGCGGTAATGTCGGGATTCGACGCCAGGCTGTAGCGGCGCCGGCTGCCTTCGTCGCGCACCGCGACGATCTGCACGAACACATTCAAACCCGCCGCGTGCATGTCGCGCGCGACGTGCGTGTAGTTCAGGCAGATGTAGTTGCGTTGTATTTCCGGCACACCGAGCATCGCGCCGGACTGAAGATAGAATTCGTGCACGCGGACATTCGCCGGCAGGGTGCCGGCATGCAGCGCGCTCACATAAGCCAGATCCGGATAGTCATGGCCGAATTGACGCTCCAGGAACGGATCGAGGAAGCGCCGTTCCAGGTCGGTCTTCGGATGCGGCCGGGCCAGCGACAAAGCCGTGTACAGCGTCAGTTTCAGCGTCGGATCCTGCGTCACGCGCGCGTAGACGGCATTCAGCAGCACGTTCGGCTTGCCGAGTCCCAGCGGCGCTCCCAGGCGCAAGTCTCCGCGCGCGTGGTCGAGGATGCGTTCGACGCACGAATCGACACTCGTCAGATATTCCGGCGTCCGCTTCACGATCTTCTCCGACACTTCCGCGCATCATCGCAGTTCGCCGGACTTTTTTCGCAGTTACTTGTCGACCGGGACATTAGGTATCATCGACCGCAGGCGGGAGGACGCGCATGGCGGAGCGCTTCAAGATTGCGATAGTCGGTTCGGGGCCCGGTGGGCTCTCCGCCGCCGCGCGCGCGGCCGAGCGCGGCGAGTCGCATGTGCTGCTCGAGGCCGAAGATCACCTGTCGAACACGATCTACCGCTACCAGAAGGGCAAGTTCGTCATGGACGAGCCCGGAATCCTGCCGCTGCGCTCGCCGGTGCCGTTCAAGGCCGGATCGCGCGAGACGATCCTGGGCGGCTGGGACGAGTCGGCCAAGAACCTCAAGATCAACGTGCGCTACAAGCACGAAGTCAGCGCGGTCAAGAAGACCGATGCCGGCTTCGACATCAAGTGCGCGAATGGACAGACGGTCCAGGCCGATTTCATCGTCTTCGGCATCGGCCTGCAAGGCAACATCAGAAAACTGGGCTGTCCCGGCGAAGACCTGCCGTTCGTTCAATACCAGCTCGACGACCCGGATGAATACGAAGGCGAAACGATCGTCGTCATTGGCGCCGGCGATGCCGCGATCGAGAACGCCGTCGCGTTGTCGAAGCAGAACAATGTCGTCATCGTCAACCGCAAGGACGAGTTCGGGCGCGCGAAGAAAGGCAACGAACAGGCAATCCTCAAGGCGATCGAGGACGGCGTCATCGAGTGCTACTACAACTCGGGACCCGAGCGCGTCGATGCGCTGACGGCCGGGCGCAAGAAAGGCCGCATGATCCTCAATACTTCGACCGGCAAGGCGCAGATCCTGATCGACCGCGTGATCGCGCGTCTCGGCGCGACCGCGCCACGCGGATTCGTCGAAGCCTGTGGAGTTACGTTCCCGAACAAGGATCCGGCGTCCGTGCCGGCGATCAGTTCGCAGTACGAGTCCAACGTGAAGGGCCTGTACATCGTCGGCGCGCTCGGCGGCTATCCTCTGATCAAGCAGGCGATGAATCAGGGCTACGAGGTCATCGAATACATCCTCGGCAACAAGGTCGAGCCGGCCGACGAGCCATTGCTCAAGGGCAAGTTCGTCAACATGCCGGGCTTCCGCAGTGTCGACGAAGCGTTGGAGCGCGTGCAGAAGAACGTGCGCCTGCTCTCGCACATCACGCCGCTGCAGCTGCGCGAATTCATGCTCGACTCGGAGATCCTCACGCCGAAGCAGGGTGAGCCGATTTTCCAGCGAAACGACTACACGAACACGTTCTTCAGCATCGTCGAAGGCGACGTGCAGGTGCTGCTCGACGCCGAAGGCAAGCAGAAATTCACGCTCAAGAGCGGCGAATTCTTCGGCGAGATGAGTCTGATATCCGGCCGCCGCCGCTCGGCGACGATCGTCGCCGGCGCGAACTGCGTGCTGATCGAGACGCCACGGCGTTCCATGAACCGGCTGATCAATTCGGTCGAGGCGGTCAAGCGCGAGATCGACGAGGTGTTCATCCTGCGCGCGATCCAGACGCGCTTCGCGCCGGAAGCGAGCGTCGAGCAACTCGCCGACGTCGTCGGCAGCGCCAAGCTCGAGAAATTCAAGGCCGGCGATGTGCTCTTCAATGAAGGCGAGCTTGGCGACTGCCTGCACATGGTGCGGGTCGGCTCGCTGACGATCTCGCGCAACATCGGCGGCAAGGAGTGCGTGCTGAGCTACGTGCCGGCCGGCAACTACATCGGCGAGATGGCCCTGCTCGGCGAAACGCGACGCTCGGCAACCGCGCGTGCCGCGATCGCGACCGAAACCGTGCGTCTCGAAGGCGAGGCGTTCAAGAAACTCGTCAACCGCATCCCCGTGCTCAAGCTGAGGCTGCAGGCAGAATACCGCCAGCGCACGGCGGCGAACCTCGCG
The DNA here is from genome assembly GCA_963766595.1 of uncultured Gammaproteobacteria bacterium. Taxonomy (GTDB): domain Bacteria; phylum Pseudomonadota; class Gammaproteobacteria; order Xanthomonadales; family Rhodanobacteraceae; genus Rudaea. Next base: position 1,740,479 of record CAVYAZ010000002.1, on the reverse strand, counting down.
ATGGCCTCGCTGCCGAGCGGCGGCGACATCATCTCGTTCCTGATCGCGCAAGGCGCTGGCGAGGCGACCGATATCCTGCTGATCGACGAATCGCTGTGCGTGCGCTGCGACAACTGCGAGAAGGCGTGCGCGGAAACGCACGGCGGCACCTCGCGCCTGGATCGCGAAGCCGGCCCGACCTTCGCCAGTGTGCACGTGCCGACCTCGTGCCGGCATTGCGAACATCCGCATTGCATGAAGGACTGCCCGCCCGACGCGATCCATCGCGCGCCGAACGGCGAAGTGTTCATCGCCGACAACTGCATCGGCTGCGGCAACTGCGAGCGCAATTGCCCGTACGGCGTGATCCACATGGCGGCCAAGCCGCCGAAGAAACCCGGCCTGCTGCAGTGGCTGATGTTCGGCCGCGGCCCGGGCCCCGGCGAGGCGCCCTACGACAAGAAGAACAAACCGACCAGCGGCAAGAAAGCCGTCAAATGCGACATGTGCAAGGACCAGTCAGGCGGACCCGCCTGCGTGCGCTCCTGCCCGACCGGCGCCGCGATCCGCATCAGCCCTGAGGAATTTCCGGCGTATGTGCAGTCGAGGATTTGAGACGGTGAGGATTGGAGGCTGTGTCTTTCACCTCTCCCCTTGTGGGAGAGGTCGCCGCGCGCAGCGTGGCGGCCGCTCCCGGCCATCCATGGCCTCCGCGGCACTTGGGCTCCTTCCCGTCGGGAGAGGGGTAGGCGCCAAAGGCGCCTGCTACGCGGCCGCCCACCCCTCTCCCCGACCCCTCTCCCGCAAGGGGAGAGGGGCTAAAGCAGAAGTGCTCGCACGCCTTGGGGTTTGACGGGCGCGTCTCACGTTTCACGCTGCCTCGCCCCTCGCCCCTCGCCCCTCGCCCCTGCTCTCCAATGAGCGGTCACGACTCGATCCTGACTCACGCGCGATCCCGCTACTTGTGGGTGGCGCTGCTTGCTGATGGGCGGATCGCTCGCGGCATACATCTGGCACGATCCGGGCGGGCCGCCGAACGGCGGGACGTGGCTCGGCTACACGCTCGGCACGATCGCCGCGCTGCTGATCGTCTGGCTGATGCTGTTCGGCATCCGCAAGCGCAATTACCTGACCAGTCCGGGCACGCTGCGCGGCTGGCTGTCGGCCCACGTTTACCTCGGCACGTCGCTGATTTTCGTCGTGCTGCTGCACACCGGCTTCGACATCCACTGGAACCTGCACACGTTCACGTTCGTGCTGATGCTCATCGTCATCTTCTCGGGTTTCTTCGGCATGTACGTCTACCTGCGCTACCCGACGCTGATGACGCGCAACCGCGAGAGCGCAACCCGCAACGCGATGCTCGACGAGATCGCCGACATCGACCAGAACGCGCTGGCGCTCGCCGACGGCATCGACCCGAAGATCCACGCGATCGTGCTGCGTTCGATCGAGAACACCCGCTTGGGCGGCAGCGTCTGGACCCAACTTCGCGCGCAGGATGGTTCCGACCTGGCCCTGACCTCCCTGCACGCTTCTGTAGAAGAACGCGAGAAACGCAGTGACGCCCCGGCCGGCGAACAGCCGACGATGTTCGCGATGGTCGATTTCCTCGCCGGCCGCGCCGTCGACAAACAGAGCGAAGCCCTGCGCAAGCTGATCGACATGATCTCGCGCAAGAAACGCCTGGCCACGCGCGTCGCGCGCGACATCCAGTACCAGGCGATGATGGAGATCTGGCTGTACTTCCATGTGCCGATTTCGTTTGCGCTGCTGGCGGCGCTGATCGGGCATATTGTTTCGTCGTTTTTCTACTGGTGATCGATTACGTGACGACGATTGCAGCCCTTCTCACTATGCTCGTCATTCCGGCGAAAGCCGGAATCCAGCGCCTCTCTTTTGACGTCATTCCCGCGGAAGCGGGAATCCATTTTGATCTTTGTCTCCGGCTCTCGCAGTGCAAAGCTTTCACTCGCCCTGCGGGCGAGCGAGTCACCTTTCTTTGCTTGTGCAAAGAAAGGTAACCGAAAGAAACACACCCCAAGTGGCGCGCCTTCCGGGCATCCTGCCCTCCAGGTTCGCGAGTGGGTTCCGGGGGCGCTGAGCGCACATCCATGTGCGCACAGCGCCCTCGCGCGCATCCTGCGCGCGACCCTTCGGGCTTTTCCTCCACCCCCTCGCCGCGCCACAGGGGCCCCATTTCGGCGGCATCCTGCCGCAGAAGCAACAGCAAGAGTTCACCTCCGATTTCGGTAATTCTGCAGTTCAAGAACCAAAAGCAGAGGCACTGGGTTCCGGCTTTCGCCGGAATGAAGAGCAAGGGAAGCACTGGCACAGCCATTCGCGCAGAGGAAACCCAATGCGCTGGCTGATCCGCCGCGTCCTGAAAAAAGGCAAAGGCGCCGTCAGCTATGAGGAGGACGTCCACTACGGCGACGTCCTGACGATCGGCCGCGCCGCCGATCAGGCGATCTTCCTGCCCGACCTGCGCGCGGCGCTGAATCACGCGCGCGTGACCTTGCTGTCGAACGGCCAGTACAAGGTCGAGTCGCTGATACTCGCCGGCATTCGCGTCAACGGCGAGATCGTCTACACGACCGTTGCCGACGCGAATGCAGTCATCGAGATCGGCAATACGCGCCTGACCATGTTGCCGCCGCCGCAGGATTTCGACGGCGGCGTCGAAATCGGCACGCTCGACAAGGGCGAGCAGAAAGCCGAGAAGGAGCGGCGCTCGAAGCCGACGTCGCTGTCCCAGACCAGCGTCAGCAAGCGCATGCCGTCGTGGATCCTGTTTGCGTTGATCCTCGGGTTCGGCCTTGCCTTGCCGATGATCGGCCACTTCGTTCCCGGCTTCGGCGAACTGCTCCGGCATACGCCGCTGCCCGGCACGATGAGCTGGAACCCGGGTCCGCTCGATGCCGCGCACCGGTTCTTCGGCGAGGACTGCGTCAAGTGCCACGAGCACGCGTTCCTGACCGTGCGCGACACTGCCTGCCTGACGTGCCATGCGAACACTGCCGCGCACGCGGATCCGGCAAAATTCAACCTGCCCCAGCTCGGCAACGCCGAATGCCGTTCCTGCCATCAGGATCATCAGGGTCCGCTCGGCATGATCCGCACCGACCAGCGCCTGTGCGCCGATTGCCACAAGGATCTCAAGGCGCGCACGAAGAACGCCAGTTCGTTCGAGGATGTATTCGATTTCGGCAACGCCCATCCGCAATTCCGTATCCGCCTGCCGGCATGGGATGCCAACGGCAACTTCGCGCCGCAGCGCACGACGCTGGCGCCGGACCTGAAGGAAAACTCGGGGCTGAAGTTCAATCACCTGCAAGCATCTGAAGCCGGACGGACTGAACGCGCCGAAGGGACATCAGCACCTGAACTGCGCCGACTGCCATGTGCCCGATGCGGGCGGCGCCAAAATGCGCCCGGTGAATTTCGAGACGATGTGCCACGACTGCCACACGCTCGGCTTCGACGTGCTGGCTCCGAACCGCGAAGTGCCGCATGGCAAGGTTGCGGAAGTCATCTACACGCTGAACGAGTACTACGCGCGCGTCGCGCTCGAAGGCGGTTACCTCGACGCGAAATCGCCGGTCATCGTGCAGGAGCGGCGCCGGCCGGGATCACCGCCGTTATCGCAACAGCAACAGCAGGAAGCGCTCGCCTGGGCGCGCGAACAGACCGCACGCATGACCGAGAGCCTGTTCACCGGCAAGGCTTGCACGACCTGCCACAAGGTCACGCCGCCGCGCGACGGCAACGACACCTGGCACATCGCGCCGGTGCGCGTCTCCGGCGTGTGGTTCGCGGACGCGAAATTCACGCACGACAAGCACACGACGATGAAGTGCGAGGATTGCCACGATGCGCGCAAGTCCGAAACGTCGGCCGACCTGCTGATCCCTGGGATCAGCAATTGCCGGGCGTGTCATGGCGGCGCGTACGCCAGCGACAAGGTGCAGACGACCTGCATCGCTTGTCATGATTATCACCAGTCGGCTACGTTGAAGATGGGAAAGCTCTGACGCCCTGCCGAAGAAACAGGCGGACTCGTTTACATGGAAGGCGCCCACGTTGCCATGGGTTATAACGCCATGCGGTTGCGCTATGATTGGCTCGGCATGGCATGGGGTCCGGCGCGGCAGTACGCGGCGGACCTGGTCGAACAGACCGGGAAGGCGTCGGTCGCCCGTTGCGGGGACGCGGCGCCAGCGCAATGCATGCAGCCCGGTTCGCGCTTGGGGAGAAGGAGCGATGCGGAAGACGAGACTCGACTGGCTGGTCCTGGCCGCGGTAGCGGTCCTGACTGGCTGCAGCGGCGGCAGCAACTCCGGCAGCAGCGCGGGGACTTCCCCGCCGCCACCGCAAACCACTCCGGATTCCGGCTGCAGCGGCTTTTGCGCGAACGCATCGTCGTTCCTGACCGAAGCCGACGTGCAGAAGATCATCGCGCAGGCGGTCAACGAAGCGCAGGCGCAAGGCAAACCGGCGGTCATCTCCGTCGTCGACCGTGTCGGCAACGTTCTCGGCGTGTACCGCATGGCCGGTGCGCCGGCCACGATCCGCATTTCCGATCCGCGGCCGGTCACGGGCGGCCTGCTCAATCTCGACGTGCCGCCGGAACTCGGCGCGATATCCAAGGCGCTGACGGCAGTCTACTTCTCGTCCGAAGGCAACGCGTTCACTTCGCGCACCGCCGGCCAGATCGCGCAGGAACATTTCAACCAGGGCGACGCAACCGCTCCCGCCGGACCGCTGTTCGGCGTGCAGATTTCGAACCTGCCCTGCTCCGACATCAGCCAGCGGTTCACCGGCAGCGGAACCGGTCCCGGGACGCATCGCTCGCCGCTCGGCCTGTCGCCTGATCCGGGCGGCATCTCGCTGTTCAAAGCCGGCGTGCCGGTCGGCGCGGTCGGCGTTTCCGGCGCAAAACCGGTCTACACGCTCGATGAAAACGCCGAAGTCGCCGAGTTCGACCTCGACGAGGACGTCGCCGTCGCCGGCAGCTTCGGCTTCATTGCTCCGGCCGACCGGCGCGCCGACCAGATCACCGCCGGTGGCCTGACGCTTCAGTACGCGAACACGCAGGTCAGCCAGTTGGCAAAGGATCCGTCGACGGCGGCGCCATTCCCGTCGCTGACTGCCGCGGCCGGTTCCGTGATCGCAGTGCCGGGTTATTCGCAGGCAGTGATTCTTCGCGGCACGGCATTCGGCCAACCCGAATCCGGCATCCGCCAGGACACGACGGAATGGCCGGGACTCGACGCGTTCGTCGTCGTCGACGCGAACAACGTCAACCGCTTCCCGCCGCGCGACGGCACCGACGGTACCGGCGCGCTGACCGCGAACGAAGTGCGCACGATCATCGGCGAAGGCATCAAGGTCGCGCATCGCACGCGCGCGCAGGTGCGCCGTCCGCTCGGCTCGCCGGCCGGCGAGACGATCGTCATCTCGGACACGAACGGCGTCGTCCTCGGCATCGGCCGCACGCGCGACTCGCTGGTCGACGCGATCGACGTGACGACGCAGAAGGCGCGCACCGCCGCGTTCTTCTCCGGCGCCTATGCGGCCGGCGACATCCAGTCGGTCGGGCCGGTCAGCTTCTTCAGCGCAGCCTATTCGAACGGCACCGTCACGCTGACGACGTCTTCGACGAGCAATCCGCCGGCCTACGTCACGGCGTTTCGCAACTTCATCGGCAGCCCGACGGCGCTCGGCGATGGCGCGATCGCCTACTCCAACCGCGCCGTCGGCCTGCTCGGCCAGCCCCTGTATCCAAGCGGCGTACCGGGCGCACCGAACGGTCCGCTGTCGCTGCCTTTCGCGAACTGGAGTCCGTTCAAGACCGGTCTCGAACTCGACCTGACCTACACGCAGATCGCCCTGTCGATCGCCTACATCCTGAATCAGGAAGGCTATGCGATCAATCTCAACGGCACCGTCATTCCGGCGCCGACGCCTGCCAATCCGGTTCCGCTGCCGGACGTTCGCGTCGGCTGCACCGACATCGCGCGCCTGCCGAACGGCTTTACCCTGTTCCCCGGCAGCGTGCCGATCTACCGCGGCGACAAGCTGGTCGGCGGCATCGGCGCATCGGGCGACGGATCGGACCAGAGCGACCTGGTCGCCTTCCTCGCGCTTTCCAATGGCGCCGCGGTACTGAACACCGGCCTCAATCAAGCGCCGAACGCAAAACGTTCCGACACGCTCACGCCAGACGGCTCGCGCGTGCTGTATGTGCAATGTCCACAGGCGCCGTTCACCGACACGAACGACGCCAACGTCTGCGAGGGCAAGTGACATGCGCGCATCGTCTCGACTGGAACGCATCCGCACTGCCACCCTGGCCGCGGCAATTGCCGCATTGTCCACAACGGCAACTTTGCACGCGCAGGAAGCCGCGCAAATCGCGCCCGACCTGCTGACGATGTTCGGCGTCGTGCCGGCCGACCTGTACGATCCGGCCACATCGCAGATCCCGCGCCGCCGTCCCGGACATCCGTACGAAGCGCCCGCCGAGTTCACGATCCAGAATCCGAACGGCGTGCCGCCGGCGCCGATCGACCAGGTCGGTTCGTTCCTGCCGGTGCCGAATCGCTGGCGCATCATGGAAACGCTCGGCTACCAGTTTCCATGGTACGACCCGTACAACCAGAACATCTGGAAGGGCGACAAGCCGATCGACGGCAAGGACCGCTTCCTCAGCTTCAACTTCATTTCCGACACGGTGCTGCAGCCGCGCACCGTGCCGACGCCGGTCGGACCGCAGTCGTCGACGAACCCGGGCGAGAACGACGTCATCGGCCGCTTCCACCAAACCGTATTCAGCGAAACCCTGATCGCCAGCGCGGATTTCTACAAGGGCGACACGACGTTCAAGCCGCCCGAGTACGAGTTCAAGGCGACGCTGGCGCTGAACTACAATCGCGTGGAAACGGACGAAGTCCGCGCGCTGCAGATCGATCCGCGCCTCGGCGTCGATGCGCGACGACGGTTTCGTCGGCGTGCAGGAACTGTTCTACCTGAAGGACCTGCGCACCGTCGACGAACGTTTCGATTTCGACGAAGTGCGCATCGGCATCCAGCCGTTTTCGAGCGACTTCCGCGGCTTCCTGTTTCAGGACAGCACGCTCGGCGTGCGTTTCTTCGGCAACCGCGACAACAACCGCTGGCAATACAACATCGCCTGGTTCCAGCCGCTCGAAAAGGATCTGAACTCGGGCCTCAACGACGTCACCAAGGCGCCGCGCGACGAAAACATCTTCATCTTCGACCTGTTCCGGCAGGACCTGCCGTGGCCCGGTTTCACTTCGCAGGGAATCATCCTGTACAACCACAACCGCGACGACAAGTTCTACGATTCGAACGGATTCCTGCAGCGGCCGTCGGCGATCGGGCTCGAGCAGTTGCGCGACATTCGATGTGACCTATCTCGGCTACAACGGCGACGGCCACATCGGCAGGGTCAACCTGACCGCATCGGCGTACTACGCGATCGGCCACCAGAATCACAGCACCTTCACCGCCACGTCGACGCAGATCCGCGCCGGCTTCCTCGCGGCCGAAGCGTCGATGGACTTCGACTGGATTCGCGTACGCGCATCCGCCGCCTACGCCAGCGGCGACGACAATCCTTACGACAATCGCTCGAACGGTTTCGACTCGGTGTTCGAGAATCCGATCTTCGCCGGCGCCGACACCAGCTACTGGATCAGCCAGGGGATTCCGCTGATCGGTGGCGGCGGCGTCGCACTGCATGGCGGCAACAGCCTGCTTCCCGACCTGCGCTCGAGCAAGGAACAGGGCCAGTCGAATTTCGACAACCCCGGCCTGCGCCTGATCGGCATCGGCGCGGACTTCGACCTGACGCCGACGTCGCGATTGTCCGGAAACCTCAACCAGCTTTGGTTCGACAACACCGCGGTGCTCGAAGCCGCGCGCGCCGCGTCGCCGATCTCGCGCAACATCGGCACCGACGCCTCGATCGCGTGGATCTATCGGCCGTTCTTCACGCAGAACATCGTCTTCCGACTGTCCGGCTCGGCGCTGTTCGGCGGAGAAGGATTGAAGAACCTGTACGGTACTTCTTCCAACACGACGTACTACGCCGTGCTGGCCAATGTCATCCTGACCTACTGAGGACGCCAACATGACGAAAGCGACCTCTCCTCAAACCGTGACCGTTTCAGCCACCCCCTCTCTATCGACGTCATTCCCGCGAAAGCGGGGCTCTCAACAGCGGAGCTGGTCATCCATTTTGCTTTATGAAAAAAGGTCAAGACTGGATTCCCGCTTTCGCGGGAATGACGACATTTTTTGTTGTCGCTCTGCTCTCAACGTTTTCCATTGCATGCTTCGCCAGCGAAGAAGAAGAACCCGTCGAACGCACCTACGTCGCGACGCCTGCCGCGCCCGCGTTCCAGACCTGGGACGACGCCCAAGGCAAGTCGTCCGGATGTGTCTCGTGCCACACCGCGTCGGACCGCAAGACGATGCACGCGAATGAAGCCGTCGTGCTCGGCTGCACCGACTGCCACGGCGGCGACGCCAAAGTCGCAGCGCCGGCCGGCGAGACCTACGTGTCGGCGGATGCCGGCGGCGCGAAGATACGCAGCTGGTCGGCGGCGTATCTGGGCGCGATGGAGAAGGCCCACGTCCTGCCGCGCTATCCGGATCATTGGCCGTCGAGCGCGAATCCGCAGCGCAGCTACACCTGGCTGCTCAAGGAATCGCTCGAGTTCGTGCGCTTCGTCAATCCCGGCGACTTGCGCGTGGCAAATGAATCCTGCGGCGCCTGCCACCTGCCGATCATCCAGGCGAACGAGAAGAGCCTGATGGCGAACGCAGCGATGTTCTGGGGCGCGGCCTCGTATAACAATGGAATTTTACCGTACAAGCATTCGATCCTCGGCGAGGCGTACACGAAGGACGGCCAGCCCGCCGCCGTCGATCAGGGGCTGACGATCGACAAGAACATGGAAGCGCACGGCATCCTGCCGAAGATCGCGCCGCTGCCGAGTTGGGAAACGACGCCGGTCGCGGACATCTTCCGCGTGTTCGAGCGCGGCGGCCGCAACATCGGCACGCTGTTTCCGGAAATCGGCCTGCCCGACGAATCGGGCAAGCTGCAGAAGCTCGAGGAACCCGGCCGGCCGGATCTGAAACAGTCCAATCGCGGCTCGGGCACCGGCAATCGCGTATCGATTCCGGTGCTGAACATCCACAAGACGCGCTTGAACGATCCGTTCATCTGGCTCATGGGCACGAACGACAACCCCGGCGACTATCGTTCGTCGGGCTGCTCCGGCTGCCACGTCGTCTACGCGAACGATCGCGACCCGTTCCATTCGGCGATCTATGCGAAGTTCGGCAACACCGGCACGTCGCAGCAGGCCGATCCGACGATTCCGAAGAACGAATCGGGACATCCGCTCAAGCACGAGTTCACGCGCCAGATTCCGACCAGCCAGTGCATGATCTGCCACATGCACCAGCCGAACATGTTCATCAACACGATGGTCGGCTACACGATGTGGGACTACGAGTCCGACGCGCCGTTCATGTGGCCGGAGAAGCAGAAGTATCCGACCGACGCCGAGCAGCGCAAGATCCTCGACCGCAATCCCGAGGAAGCGGCGATCCGCGGCAAGTGGGGCGACGTCGATTTCTCGAAGGACGTCTCGCTGCTCAACCCGCAACTGCACGACACGCAGTTCGCCGACTATCACGGTCACGGCTGGAACTTCCGCGGCGTCTATGCGCGCGACCGCAAGGGCGACCTGCTCGACAAGAATCGCAAGATCGTCGAGGACAACGATCCGGACAAGTGGAAGAAGGCCGTGCACCTGCAGTCGATCCACGTCGACGTCGGCATGCAATGCGTCGACTGCCACTTCGCGCAGGACAACCACGGCGACGGCTACATGAAGGCCGAGGTCATGGGCGCGGTCGAGATCCAGTGCCAGGATTGCCACGGCACGGTCGACAAGCTGCCGACGCTGAAGACGTCCGGCCCGGCCGCATCGCCGTACGGCAGGGACCTGCAGCTGATCCGCAATCCCGACGGCAAGAAGCGCTTCGAGTGGGTCGACGGCAAGCTGATCCAGCGCTCCGCGGTCACGCCGGGACTCGAATGGACGATGAGCCTGGTCAAGGCCACGGCCGATCCGCTGTCGCCGGGATACAACGCGAAGGCAACGCGCGCGCACACGGTCGCGATGGATCCGCGACACGCAGAGTTGGGGCGCCGGCGTGCCGAAGGAACAGCGCGCGCACAACGAAGACAAGATGCTGTGCTACAGCTGCCACACGTCGTGGACGACGAGTTGCGGCGGCTGCCATCTGCCGATCCAGGCGAACTGGAAGACCGAGCGGCACAAGTACGAGGGCGGCTTCACGCGCAACTTCGCGACCTACAACCCGCAGGTCGCGCGCGACGACATGTTCTTCCTCGGCGTGCACGGCGAGATCAAGGACCACAAGATCGCGCCGGTGCGCTCGTCTTCGGCGCTGGTGCTGTCGTCGACGAACATCAACCGCGAGCGCATCTACATCCAGCAGCCGCCGATCTCGGCGTCCGGCTATTCGTCGCAGGCATTCGCGCCGCACTACCCGCACACCGAACGCAAGACCGAGACCAAGGACTGCGACGACTGCCACCTGGCCAAGGCCAACGACAACAACGCGATCGTCGCGCAGACGCTGCTGCTCGGCACGAAGTTCATCGACTTCATCGGCTACAACGCCTGGGTCGGCGAGGCCGGCGGCATCGGCGCCGTGCAGGTCACCGAGTGGGACGAGCCGCAGGCCGTCATCGGCAGCTATCTGCATCGCTACGCCTATCCCGACTGGTTCAAGGCGCACCAGGATCGCGGCCAGAAGCTGCCGGATGCGCAGGAACACAACGCCGGCGAAGCGCAGTGCATCCAGTTGCGCGGCGAGTACCTGTACGTCGCCGAAGGCACCAAGGGCATGCGCGTCTACGACGTCGCCAGCATCGCCAACAAGGGATTCTCGGAGAAGATCATCACGGCGCCGTTCTCGCCGCTCGGCCAGGACACGCATATCAGTTCGAAGAATGCGACCTGCGTCGTGCTCGCGACCACGCAGCCGGTCGATCCGGCGCGCAACCAGAGCGAGCTGATGCAGGGCGCGAACCAGGAACAGCTGATGAACGCGATCTATCGCTACGCGTTCATCACCGATGCCGAGGAAGGCCTGATCGTCACCGACATCCTGACCTTGCACGATCGCGAATCGCGCAACAATTTCCTCAAGCGCGCGCTGACCTGGAACGAGAACGGCGTGCTCAAGGGCGCGCGCCATGTTGCGATCGCCGGCAACACGTTCTACGTCTCGGCCGATGCCGGCGTCGTCGTGCTCGACATGACCGATCCGTTGAAGCCGCAGTCATGCTGGCGACCGTGGCGCTCGCCGAACGCGCGCGCGGCGCAGGTGCAGTTCCGCTACCTGTTCGTCACGACGAAGGACGGCTTGCATGTCGTCGACATCACGCATCCCGACAAGCGCCGCGAGGACATCGCACACGTGCCGCTGCGCGACGCGCACAAACTGCACGTCGCGCGCACCTACGCCTATGTCGCCGACGGCGCCGACGGCATCGCGATCATCGACGTGACCAATCCGGAGAAACCGTTCGTCTACCAGATGTTCAACGCCGGCGGCAAGATCGGCGACGCGCACGATGTCGTCGTCGCCACGACCAACGCGTCGCTGTTCGCCTATGTCGCCGACGGCAAGAACGGCCTGCAGGTCGTGCAGTTGACCAGCCCGGAGTCGCAGCCGAAGTTCTACGGCTTCAGTCCGGATCCGAAACCGCAGCTGATCGCCTGGTATCCGACCAAGGGCGCCGCGCTGTCGTTGTCGCGCGGCCTCGAACGCGACCGCGGTGTCGACGAAAGCGGCAACCAGATCGCGGTCTTCGGCCGCATCGGCTCGCGTCCGTTCCATCTCGATGAGATGCAGCGGCTGTATCTCAACAAGGATGGAAGTCCGTGGTACGTGTCAACGATTCGGTCGACGAAGCACGGGCGGCGCACGTCGTGAAGCGCTCAGGATCCGGCGCCGAAGGCGACTCCGCAGAGTTCAGGGACCGGCGCCATGCACTAGCGCGCCCTTGTGGCAGGATGCGCCTGCCTGATGCGCGGTCACGGAAACCACGGAGCTGCCAACGGATCGAGTGGCAGCACTCGCAAGTGGATGCTCCTTTCAGGGGACGCCAATGAGAAGGTTACTGCTTGCAGGAATTTTGGCGACCTTCGTCGCCGCACCGGCCGTTACCCAGGTCGTGCAGCCTCCGCAGGGCGGCCCCCCATCCATCGAAACCGGCACGGTACCCTTGACCTACACCGGCGGCGACAGCCGCGTTTCGGTCGGCGTCGATCAGGACGGCAATTCTCAGGGCGAGTTCATGCAGGTGTTCGGCAACAACGGCGAACACGCCGTCGTCGCCCAATTGTGGTGGGGAAACGGAGGCGCCGGTGGCATCCAGGGCGACTACAACTGGCTGTTCGGCACGACCCTGGAACAGGCGCGCCAGGATCCAGATTCGATCACGGTCGCCAAGCTGTCGTTTGCAATCGACCAGAATGCCGAGAAGGACCGGCAAGCCAATATCGGCCTGTCGATCGAACGCAGGGAGTTCTTCCTGAACTTCTTCCTGTCCGGCAAGGCGAGCGGCGCGCGCAACGCCGGCGCGATCAGCACGCAGCAACAGCAGGTCGTCAGCGGTACCGATGACGCCGGCATCTATACGCAAGCCAAGACCGACATCGCAACGACGGAGCTTCTGGCGCAGCCGTATTCGGCCATCGTCGGCATTCACGGCGGCCACTTCTCCGATGCGCTTGCCGCGCGCTTCAATGGCGGTGTCGACTACGCCAAGGGCAATCAGGGTGCGAATCAGAAACGCGTCTCGATCGGCGTCGACAAATACCTCGGCGTACGCGGCTGGAGCCTGTCGGGTGTTGCCGAATACGCGCAGAACACTCCGGTTGCCGGGAACGAGACCAGCGACACCCGCTGGTGGCTGTTCCTGCGCTACGAATTCGGCGGCGGCGGCGCATTCCGGCCGTTCGAAGATTCAGCCGCGGCCAACGCCGCATGGATCGACCGAGCGCTGCACGAACCGGTCACCGGCCATGCGCGTAACATCGATACCTACGTGACGAAGGGCAAGACCACGACGACGACGACGCTGGGGCCGAAGCAGTACAGTGCACGCGTTCCGATCGCGCGCGACGACACCGTCAGCGTTGCCGAAAACTCGAGCGCCACCACGATCGACGTGCTCGGCAACGATACCGATCCGGACAACAACGTCCTCGCCATCGGCAGCGCGGGCCCGGCTGGCCACGGCAGCGTGCAGGTTTCCGCGGGCAAGGTTCTTTACACGCCGACCGCCGGGTATTCCGGAGCCGATGCGTTTCCCTACACGATCACGAACAGCAAGGGCCTGTCTGCGAGCGCCACGGTCCACATCACGGTCACTGCCGGTTCACCGCCGCCGAACTCCGGCGCGCCCGTCGCTCGCGACGACACGACAACGACGCCGTATGCACAGCCCGTGACCGTTGCCGTGCTCGGCAACGACACCGATCCGAACGGCTATCCGCTGACCGTAACCGCGGCGACGACGCCGGCGCATGGTTCATCGCGTGTCAATGGCGACGGCACGATCACCTACACGCCGAACGCGACGTTCGCCGGCAGCGACCGCTTCGCATATTCGATCGACAACGCCCACGGCGGGACCGCCAGTGCGAACGTCACGATCATCGTGCAGCCACCGGCCTTGCCGCTGGCGCGCGACGACAGCGCGACGACCGCGTACGAAAACCCGGTTGACATCGATGTACTGGCGAATGACACCGATCCGGCCGGTTACCCATTGACCGTCAGTTCAGTGACGAGTCCGTCGAACGGCACCACGACGATACTTACCAATGGAGCCGTCCGCTACAGGCCGTCTATCGGATTCAGCGGCAACGATACCTTCAGCTATACGGTAAGCGACGGCCATGGCGGCATCGCTGGCGCCAACGTCTCGGTCACCGTGCTGCCTCAGTCCGGAACATTCCGGGCGCGTAACGACAGCGCGACGACGGCGTACGCGACGCCGGTCACGATCGACGTGCTGGCAAATGATTCCGCCCCGACGGGCGCCAAGTTGACGATCAAGAACGTCACGACGCCCCAGCACGGCACGGCCGCATCCTCGCCTGCCGGCGTCATCTACACGCCATCGGCGGCTTTCTACGGCGGCACCGATACCTTCGATTACACAGTCGGCGACGGCCTCGATACCTTGACCGCCACTGTCACCGTCAAGGTACTTCCACCTGGCAACCCGGTTGCCCAAGACGACAAGGCGACCACCGGGGTCGCCACTCCTGTCGTCGTCACCGTGCTCGCGAATGACAGCGATCCAAACCATTTTGCCCTGACCGTTACATCGATACCGACCCCACCGGCGCACGGCGTGGCACAGATCAACGGCGACAACACGATTACCTACACGCCGACGCCGACATTATTCAGGAGGCGATCAGTTCTCGTACATGATTACGAATGGCCACGGCGGCACGGCAAGCGCGAAGGTCACAGTCTCAGTCGTGGCGTCGCCACCACCCGTGGCCCAGAACGACAGCGCGACGACGCCATTCCAAAAGCCGGTCACGATCGCCGTGCTCGCCAACGACAGCGATCCGAGCGGCCTTGCGCTTTCGGTTACACAGACGACGGTTCCAAGCAGCGGGACTGCGGCGATCAACACAAACAATACGATCACGTACACGCCAGCTCCCGGATTCGCGGGCGACGCGATGTTCAATTACACGATCAGCAACAACCACGGCGGCACGACAAGCGCAACGGTCACGGTGACGATACTGCCGCCGCCACCGCCCGTGGCGCAGAACGACAACGCGACGACGCCGTCCCACACACCGGTGACGATCATCGTGCTCGCCAACGACAGCGACCCGAGCGGACTGCCGCTTTCGGTCACACAAGTGACCGGTCTGACCAACGGGAGCGGGACCGCGACGATCAACACAAACAATACGATTACGTTCGCGCCCGACATCGAGTTCGACGGCACTGCGACGTTCAATTACACGATCCGCAACACCTACGGCGGCACGGCCACAGCCACGGTCACTGTGAACGTCCTCGCCCCTGTGCCACCGATCGCAGGACCCGATTCTGCAACCACGGCGTTCAATACGCCGGTGACGATCAACGTGTTGGCAAACGACAGCGATCCGAACTCGCTGCCGCTGTCGATCCAGCAACCGGGATTCCCGCTGCACGGTTCCGCCGCAACCAACGCGGACAACACGATCACGTACACGCCGAATCCCGGGTTTCAGGGCGTGGACCAGTTCATCTACGTGTTGCAGAACTCCCAGGGCGCCATCGCCAACGGCAATGTTACGGTCACGGTCCTGGGTCCCTGACAGCAGTGGCGGTCAACGAAAAAACTACCCCAATGAGAAAGTGACCGTCACGATCGTCCATCCGTCATTTCCGGACACAGGAGAACACCCTGCCCCTCAAGCAGACCGTTTCATTGCCCGCCTTGCAGCAACCGCGGCAGCAGTCCAGAATTCGCGCATGCTCAAGGCCTCGCCTGTCGACTTGCTGCGCTGCCTGCCCGGGCCAGGCACGCCGGATTGGCCCGACGGCGAGCGTTTCGTCGAGGCGTTCAAGCACGGATCGCTTGTCGTCGAACTGTACGCGCCGACGGCAGTCGATCCTCAGAAGCCACACACGCGCGACGAGGTCTACTTCGTCGTTTCCGGCACCGGCGACTTCGTAGTCGCCGGCGAACGCACGCACTTTGTTGCGGGCGACGCGTTGTTCGTTGCCGCCGGCACGCAGCATCACTTCCAAAACTTCTCCACCGACTTCGTGACCTGGGTCGTGTTCTACGGTCCCGAAGGCGGCGAGAACGCCGTGGCAACATGAATACCATGCAGCATCCGCAGCGCAAACATCGCCTGACAACCACCCTCGCCTGCCTGACATCCTTATGCGTTGCCTGGACGCTGCTCGTCCCAGCCCAGGAAGCGCCGCCTCCGGCAAGCACGCAACGCCAGTACGAAGTGCGCGAGAAAGGCGCAAGTGTCATGCCGTTCTCGCTCGACCAGACTCGGCACACGTTCGAGAAGAACGATACGGGCGGCGTGCAGCGAGTTCGCGCGAGCAGCGCTGACGCTGGCCAGGTCTCGATGATCCGATCGCATCTGCACTCCATCGAGAAGTCGTTCACCGCTCGCGACTTCAGCGCCCCGGCGCACATCCATGGCGCCGACATGCCCGGCATGGCGGAGATGAAGGCCGCAAAACCCGGCGAGCTGGCTGTCAGCTATCGCCAACTGGATGATGGCGCCGAACTCGACTACGTCAGTCACTCGCCCGTGATAATCGCCGCGATTCATCGCTGGTTCGACGCGCAACTCGCCGATCACGGCCGGGATGCGGCGGCCAGGTAGTCAAAACGCGTGACCACGATCGTCACGCAAGCAAGCATCCTTCGGCCGATCGCCGAAGTATTCGACTACGTGACTACGCCAGCGCACTGGCTGGAGTGGCACCCCTCGTCGCTGGGACTGCACGGCGCAACCGATCATTCGCTGCAGGTCGGCGAGGAAGTCACCGAGGAATTCCGCGTGGCCGGCCGCAAGGGCTCGGTTACATGGAAGGTCATCGGGCGCGACGCGCCAAATCACTGGGCGATCGCCGGCATCGTTGCCGCCGGCGGCAAAGGAACGATCACCTATACGCTGACCGCCACGGCGGACGGCACCGCGTTTCGTCGCGAATTCGACTATGCAATGCCGAACTGGTTCGCCGCACTGCTCGATCGTTTGTTCATCCGGCGCAGGATCGAAGCCGAATCGGCGCGGGCAGTGAGTCGCCTCAAACAGGCGCTCGAGACATGAGACGCGTGCTCGCCACGAGCCTGTTGCCGTTGCTGCTCGCCGGTTGCGCAGTGACGCAGGTCGGCAGCGTCATGCATCCCACGGTGTCCGGCGGCATCGTCGTGCGCAGGACCGATGGAACCGAACTGCACTGGACGCCCGAACGCTGCTCATCCGGTGACGCCGCCCTCTTTGTCGGTTTTGATTTCCTTTCGGCCCACGACGAGGGCCACATGCGCGTGGTGGTCGAACCGATCGACGGGCCGGCGCTCCGCTGGAGTTTCGGCCCTGGGACCACGCAAAGCCAGATCGTGCTGCACCGCTCCGACTGCGCAAGACTCGACGTCGACGTGCATGCGACCGACTGGCACGTCAACGACGTACGTGATTTTTCCGGCTCTGTCGACCTCCAATGCGACGCGCCCGGCGGCGTACGCATCGAAGGGCGCATCGCCGTCGACCACTGCCACTGACCGGACCGCAAACCATGAACAACGAGAACGCGGCGCTTGAAAATCGCGCGCTGATCGAGCGCTTCTACAGCACGTTCCAGCAACGCGATGGCGCCGCCATGGCTGCCTGCTACCACGCCAACGCGAGTTTTCGCGATCCGGTCTTCGATCTCAAAGGCGCGCGCGTCGGCGCGATGTGGCAAATGCTGACCTCCCGCGGCGCCGATCTGCGCGTGGAATTCGGCGACGTGTCGGCCGACGCAACCAGCGGCACAGCCAACTGGCAGGCCTGGTACAAGTTCAGCGCTACCGGACGGCCAGTGCACAACATCATCAGCGCGCGCTTTCGCTTCGCCGAAGGGTTGATCATCGAACATGTCGACACGTTCGACTTCTGGCGCTGGTCGCGCCAGGCGCTGGGTCCGATCGGAATGCTGTTGGGCTGGTCGCCCGTGCTCCGCAGCAAGGTGCGCATGCAAGCTGCCCGCGCTCTGGACCAATACATCTCCGCGCGCTGAGTGCATTGGCCAGAATGCTGCGTGCGGAGTACCCTGCTGCAACGATGAATTCCTTGCTGGACAACGCTACCGGACCGCCCGGAGGCCGCCTCGTGCTGTCGCCGAGCGCGCTCGTGCGCATGGCGCGCGACCTCCTCGAGGATGCGTTTCCGCTGGTCTGGATCGAGGCGGAGATCTCCAGCTTGTCGCGGCCTGCGTCCGGCCATCTGTACTTCAACCTGAAGGACGCGCAGGCGCAGGTGCGCTGCGCGATGTTCCGGACGAAGAGCCAGTACTTGCGCTTCAAGCCCGCCGACGGCGTACGCGTGCTGGCCCGCGCGCGCGTCAGCCTCTACGAAGCGCGCGGCGAATTCCAGCTCATCGTCGAGCACATGGAGGAAGCCGGCGAAGGCGCCTTGCTGCGCGCGTTCGAACAACTCAAGGCGCGTCTCGCCGCCGAAGGACTGTTCGACGCTGCGCGCAAGCGGCGGCTTCCCGCGTTGCCGCGACGCATCGGCGTCGTCACGTCGCCGAGCGGCGCCGCGATCCGGGATGTGCTGAGCGTCATCTCGCGCCGATTTCCACTGTCGGAAATCGACATCATGCCGGTGCCGGTGCAGGGCAAGGATGCGCCACCGGCAATTGCCAAGATGATTGCAACCGCCTCGAAGGCAGGACGTCACGACGTCCTGCTCCTGACGCGCGGCGGCGGATCGATCGAAGACTTGTGGGCATTCAACGACGAAGCCGTGGCACGAACCATTTGCGCCTGCAGGATTCCGGTCGTTTCGGCGATCGGGCACGAAATCGACTTCACGATTGCCGATTTCGCCGCCGACCTGCGTGCGCCGACGCCATCGGCAGCCGCCGAACTGCTGGTTCCCGACGCTGCCGAATTCCTGCGCCGGATCGAACGCGATCGAAACCAGCTTGACTCGTGCATGCGCCGGGCCCTCCTCTCGTTGTCCCAGCGCACGGACCGCGCGCAGGCGCGACTGCGGTCGCTGCATCCGCGCGTGCGCCTGCGCGTCGGGCGCGAACGCCTCGGCGGTTTGCGCACGCGCTTGCGCATGCTTCATCCGCGCACACAACTGCGGCTCAATGCCGATCACCTGCGGGCGCTTTCGGACCGGATGCGCCGCGCGGCCCATTCACGCCTGCGTGAAGCGCGCTTGCGCGTCAATGAACTGGCGCGCGCGCTCAATGCCGTCAGCCCGCTGGCGACGCTGGAGCGCGGCTACGCAATCCTCAGCGATCCCGTAAGCTCGACGGTAGTCCGATCGGTGCAGCAGGCAGCGTCCGGCACACGCCTCCAGGCCCGCGTCGCCGACGGGCAATTCATCGTGCGCGTCGAACCTGACCCGTGAAATGAATTCCATTCGACGCACACAAGAAAGACAGGAGAGAATCGACGTATGCCCAGACGCCACCACGAAGGCCACCTGACCCACCGCATCGGCTGGCTGCGCGCGGCCGTGCTCGGCGCCAATGATGGCGTCGTGTCGACAGCCAGCCTGATCGTCGGCGTCGCCGCGGCGAACGCGACCCACGCAGCGATCATCACGGCCGGATTTGCCAGCCTTGTCGCTGGCGCGATGTCGATGGCGGCCGGCGAGTATGTCTCGGTCAGTTCCCAGGCCGACAGCGAGAGCGCCGAAGTCGAGGTCGAGCGCCGTGAACTGGAGACCGACAGCGCCGGCGAGTTGCGCGAACTGACCAACATCTATGTCAAGCGCGGCCTGACGCACACGCTGGCACACGACGTCGCGGTCCAGCTCACCGAGCACAATGCGCTCGACGCGCACTTGCGCGATGAACTCGGCATTTCCGAAACGCTGAAAGCCAGGCCGTTGCAGGCAGCGCTAACGTCTGCGATCAGCTACGCGTGTGGTGCGGTGCTGCCGCTGCTTGCGGCGTCGCTGTCGCCGCCGCCCGCCATGATTGCCATTGTCAGCATCGCTTCGCTGGTCGTGCTGACGCTGCTTGGCGGCGTCGCCGCAAAGGCTGGCGGCGCCGGCATCGTCGTCGGCGCTACGCGAGTACTGGTCTGGGGCGCATTCGCCATGCTCGTCACGGCCGGCATCGGCAAGTTGTTCGGCGCCGTCGTCTGAGAATTCGGCCGGTGAATTGCTTGCACTGAACGGCTTCTGCAATCGAGACCGGTCTATTTGCCCACGGAACCGGGCGCCGCCAACGGACCAAATCCAACCTGGAGCCAGCCGAGATTCAGACCGATCGCGCCGGCGCCAGGGTCGGTCCACACGTAGGTGATCGTCCTGCCGGAGCCATCTTCGATCACGTTGAGTTGCAGCACCGACAGCTTGCGCTCCGGATAGCTCGTGCGCTCGAGCTCCAGCGTGTAGCCGCTAGGCGCGCCGTCACGCCAGTGCAGCGCCGCCCGGCCGCCCTCGCTGGACAGATGCAGATCGCGCTGCAGGTGCCAGTCGTTGTTGTCCGACTTGGCATTCGGACCGCCACCGTTGATCGCGGCCCAACCGTCGTACCAATGCACGCGGCGGGCCTCTTCGACCGCGTCGGCGCCGCGCGACGAATCCGCGAACGTCGCGACTCGCAGCATGTCTGCGTCGATCGACATGCGCAGCGGCAACAGAGCCGCATCCTGGCCGAGGCCCGGCAATAGTGCGCTGCAGGATTCGACGTTCGCGGCGGCGGAAAACTTCGCGCCGTCCCACTGTCCACTCTGCGCGCACGGTTCCAGCGCGGCCCACTGAGCCGCCTCGAAATGGAACGCCTTGGTCGTGTCGGCAAACTGCGCCTGGGCCGACGCCGTGTCGGTCGGTCGCGAAGGCACGAAGCGGACGTGATGGCCATCGGCGGTCACTTGCGCGGTGAACAACCAGATCGAGCTTGATCCGGTTTTGCCGGGAACGCTGAGCCGCCAAAGCCAGGTAACGCTGTCGCGTGCAGTTTCGACGACACGCAGCGAATGCTGCACATGCATCGGCGCGATACCCGTGCCGGCCTTGTTCGCTGCCTTGGCACGCTCGACCTGTTCGTGATTGTCGTAGTCGCCGGACAGAGCCGTCGTCAGGCTGGCAATTGCGCCGGCGTCGCTTCCCGAAAGGCTTCGGGCGTGTTGCGACGTCGTCCCGACGCTTTGGCAACCCGCCATAGCACCCAGGCTGAACAGCAATACAAGACGAGACATCAGCTACTCCGGCAGGACCCAGGCAAGCATAGCCGCTCGCCGTGCAACAGCACAGGCCCGCGCTGGCGAGCGGCAAACGCGCAATGCGAATATCAGATTGCCGCCAGGGCCTGTTGCAGGTCCGCAATCAATGCATCCGGTTCTTCCAGACCGATCGACAGGCGCACCAGATTCAAAGGCAGGCTGCCGCCGCTGGCGATCGGCGCGCTCGCAGGATGCACCGCGCACACCGGAAACAGCAGCGATTCGTAACCGCCCCAGGACACCGTCATCAGGAAGCGCTGCAGCGCATTGCAGAAGCGCTCGACGCCGGCGACATCGTCGACGCGCAGCTGCAAGGTCATCAAGCCGCTCGCTCCACGCATCTGCTCCTGTGCGAGTTTGAACTGCGCGTTCGATGCAGCCGTCGGGTAATAGACCCGCTCGACTTTCGGATGGACCTCGGCGAATCCCAGCACCTGCTGCGCGGTCTGCGCGATGCGCTGCAGCCGGATCGGCAGGGTTCGCAGGCCGCGGATCATCAACCATGCGTCGTGCGGCGACAGGACCGCGCCGAACGTCATGAACGGCCCGCGGAACACCTCGCGCATGATCTTCTCGCTGCCGCACAACGCGCCGGCGACGACATCGCTGTGACCGTTGAGATACTTCGTCGCGGAGTGCGCGACCATGTCGATGCCCAGTGCGATCGGCGACTGGTTCAGCGGAGTCGCGTAGCTGTTGTCGCACAGCGTGCGGATCCCGCGCGCACGCGCCAGTTGCGCGACGGCGGCGAGGTCCTGCATCTCGAAGGTCATCGAATTCGGGCTTTCGAGCACGATCAGCCGCGTTGCTGGTGTCAACGCATTCTCGATGTTCGCGACCTCGGTGCCGTCGACGAAGCTGTGCGTGACGCCGAAGCGCCCCAGTTGGTCCCTGATCACCGCGCGCGTCCACGAATACGGCCGCTGCACGCAGACGACGTGATCGCCGGCGCTGACGCTCGCCATGACGGCCGCGGAAACGGCGCCGGCGCCGCTGGCGAACATGAGGCATTCTTCCGCGCCTTCGAGCGCGGCGACCTTCTTGCGCAGAATCTCGACAGTGGGATTGTTGCCGCGCGTGTAGGTCGTGCGCGTGAACTCGTCGCGGAAGCTGTCGCGAAAAGCCGCGACGGTCGGAAACGCAAAGATCGAGCTCTGATAGATCGGCGGCGACACGGCGCCGCGATAGGTCTCGCGGTCTTCGCCGAGGTGATTGAGGATGTAGCTGAGGTCCATTGGTGTTAGGGCTAAGGGCTGAGGGCTGAGGGCTGAACTGTGCGGCACATGTCGCTGCGCGATTGCAGTCGATCGAGAATTGAGCATCGAAAACCACGCACGCTCAAGCCCACTTCGGCCCGCCTTCCAGCCCTCAGCCCTCGGCCCTCAGCCCTCGTTCGCATACCGTCAACCCTTGGCGGTCAACTCAACCAAGAACTCCCGCACTGCGGGCGCCAGCGTCGGATCCTGCATCGCAAAATGCAGTGTCGCCTTGACCAGGCCGAGCTTGCTGCCGCAATCGAAGCGCGTGCCGTCGAAGCGGTAGGCAAGCACGCGCTGCTCGGCGAGCAATGCGTCGATCGCATCGGTCAGCTGGATCTCGCCGCCGGCACCGGGCTTGGTCGATTCGAGCAGACCGAAAATCCGCGGCGGCAGAACGTAGCGGCCCACGATCGCGAGATTCGACGGCGCGACCGCCGGCTTCGGCTTCTCCACGACGTACTTGATCAGCGCCGCGCGGTCGGTGATCGGCGCGGCGTCGACGATTCCGTACTTGTCGGTCTGATCGTGCGGAACCTCTTCGACTGCGATCGCACTGGCCTTCTCGGAAAGCGCGAATTCAGCCATCTGGCGCAAGGCGCCCTTGCCCTTGTTCCAGATCAGGTCGTCGGGCAGGACCACGCCGAACGGTTCGTCGCCGACGACCGGCTTGGCACACAGGACCGCGTGCCCGAGGCCAAGCGCCTCGGCCTGGGTCACGAAAATGCAACGCACATGTTTCGGCAGCACGCCCTGCACGAGGCCGAGCAGCTCGGTTTTTCCGGCGCGTTCCAGCTTGTGCTCAAGTTCATAGGCAACGTCGAAGTAGTCGGCGATCGCATGCTTGTAGCGATTCGTCACGAAGATCAGCGTATCGGCGCCGGCGTCCACCGCTTCGTCCACGGCATACTGGATCAGCGGCTTGTCCAGGACCGGCAACATCTCCTTGGCGACGACCTTGCTCGCCGGCAGGAAGCGCGTGCCAAGCCCCGCCACCGGAAACACTACCTTGCGCAAAACCTGACTCATTACGTCTCCATGAATTAAGGTGAAAGATTGAACCACGAAGAACACGAAGGACACGAAGTAAAGCCATCATTGCTGTTGATTCGCGCGCTTCCTACCTTGCTGCGAAATGCCAACGCTTTCTTCCCGGCTTGATCCTGTTCCTTCTTCGTGTTCTTCGTGTTCTTCGTGGTTCAAGCTCTTGCTTCTGCCTTTGACCTAAGCCTGCGAGCGGACGATCGGAACGATGTCGGCGTCTTCACCCGACTCGCGCGCGGAGAACTCGGGCAGCAGGTTAATCAGGCAGCGTCGCAAGCCGTCCTCGTCGTAATCGCGCACGAACTGCGCTGCCTGGCGCAACTGCACGTTCAGCAGTTCCCACGACATGCTGCGCGGCTGGGCCAGGAATATCTTCGCGTGGCGCGTGCTCTGGTAGCTTTCCTGCGCGTGGAACAGTTCCTCGAACAGCTTTTCGCCCGGCCGCAGGCCGGTGTATACAATGTTGATGTCGCGCCCGGGCACCTTGTTTGCCAGGCGTATCATCTGTTCGGCCAGGTAGCTGATCTTGACCGGCTCGCCCATGTCGAGCGCGAAGATTTCGCCGCCCGATCCGAGCACGCCGGCCTGCAGGATCAGCTGGCAGGCTTCCGGGATCGTCATGAAGTAGCGCGCGATCTCCGGATGCGTGACCGTCACCGGCCCGCCGTTGCGTATCTGGTCGCGAAACAGCGGCACGACGCTGCCGGCCGAATCGAGCACGTTACCGAATCGCACCGTGATGAAGCGCGTGTTCGAGCGTGCGGCAAAGTTCTGGCAGAAGATTTCGGCGGCGCGCTTGCACGCACCCATGACGCTGGTCGGGTTGACGGCCTTGTCGGTCGAAATCAGGACGAACACCTCCACGTCATGCCGATCGGCCGCTTGCGCGACAACCTGGGTGCCGAGCACGTTGTTGCGAAACGCCTCGCGCATCTGCGTTTGCAGCAGCGGCACATGCTTGAATGCAGCGGCGTGGAACACGACCTGTGGCCGTGCCAGCGCGAACGCGCGCTCGCTGCTCGCCGCGTCGCTGCAGTCCCCAAGCATCGCGTTGACAATGAGCTCGGGAAATTCCCGGCGCAATTCCTGCTCGATCCGGTACAAATTGAATTCGGACTGCTCGAGGATCGTGAGCGACTCGACACCGAGGCGCGCGACCTGCCGGCACAGTTCCGACCCGATCGAGCCGCCGCCGCCGGTGACGAGCACGCGCTTGCCGGACAAACCGGTGCGGATCGCGGTCCAGTCGAGTTGCACCGGCTCGCGTCCAAGCAGGTCCTCGATCGCAACCTCCTTCAGGTCGTTGAAACTCAGTCGGCCGGCAACGACATCCTGCAGGCGTGGCACGGTGCGGAACGGAATGCCGGCCTTCTCGCAAAGTTCGACCACGCGCTGCATCTGCGCATTGGTCGCCGAGGGCATCGCGATCAACAGCATTTCGGCGGCCACTTCCCCGCTCAACTCCGGAAGTTGCATCAGCGTGCCCAATACCGGAACACCGTGCACTTTCGCCCCGCGCAACGCGGCGTTGTCGTCGAGCAAACCCACAGGCCGATAACGGTTCTCGCGCGCCAGTTCACGGATCAGCGCCTCGCCGGCGCGGCCGGCACCGAGCACGAGCACGCGGCGCACGTTGAAATGTTCGTTCAGGCCAAGACGGCTGTCTTTCCAGTAGCGATACGCCAACCGCGGCGCGCCGAGAAAGACGAAAAGGACGACCGGATAGATGACGAGCACGGCGCGCGGCACGGAATCCAGGCGGCTGTACAGAAACAGCGCGACGGCGATCGCAACCGAGCCGAGCGCGCCGGCGCGCACGATGTTCCACAGGTCGGGCAGGCTCGCGAATCGCCAGAGACCCTTGTACAAGCCGGTCCACCACAGGACGAGGCCTTGGGCGAGCACGGCCAGGCACGTCTCGGGCATCAGCCAGGCCAGCGGTGGCGGATTCGGCTCGATGCTGTAACGCAGCCAGTTCGCGGCAACCCAGGCCAGCCAGACCATGCCCAGGTCGTGCAGCACCACGGCCAGGCGTGGATGGATCGCCGCGATCAGGCTACGCGGTCGCATCGGCATGTCTCGTTCTTGCTTGTCGGAGGCACCAGCGTTTTCCAAAAATCCACAATGCGACACCCAAGCCGTAGACGGCTGCCGTCCATTCCAGGCCGCGCACGATGGCGGGGCCACCGGGCGACTGCATCGACCACGCGCGATTCAGCTGCCAAAGGACCGGAGCGACGATGAAAAGGTTCCAGCACATGTACCAGGCGACGACGCGCGCATGCGAATTGCCGGCGCGAACCATCCACTGGTAAAGGTGTTCGCGATGCGCACTATACCAGCGCTTTCCCCGCAGCATGCGCGACACGAGGTTGCAGCTGGCGTCGACGACGAAGGCCGAGCAGGCAATCAGCCCGCTGAAAGGCTCGACTTCCGAAACGGTGAGTTGCCGCAACACCGAGATACCGATCAGGAGACCGAGCGCTCCGCTGCCGACGTCGCCCATGAACACCCGCGCGCGCGGAAAATTGAACGGGATGAAGGCCGCAACCGCGGCAGCGAGTGCGCACAGATGCCAGGCATCGGCGTCGGCGCCGCCTGCGGCCATCAGCGCGGCCAGCATCAGGAATACGAACAGTGCCTGCCAGCCGAGCAGGCCGTCGATGCCATCCATGAAATTGTGCAGGTTGATCGACCACACCAGGCTCAGCCAGATCACGCCGAGGAGGATCGCGTAAACGGTCGCGGGCAAGCCGACGGCCGTGGCCCCGGAGGATATTGCGGCGCTCGCCATGCCGCCGAGCACGATCGCCGCCGCCAGCGCGTGCGCGAGGATCCGCCAACGCGCGGCCAGCCCGCGATGGTCATCAATCCAGCCGACCGCGGCGACGAGAGCGAGCGCAATCCAGCAACCCAGCAGATCGACCAGCGCCTCGCGCGGCAGGATGATCATTTCGGCCGCAAACAGGCAGAGCGCCGCGGCCACGAGCCCAATACCCCCGCCGCGCGGGGTCGGTTCTGAATGCGAGCGCCGTTGGCCCGGATGATCGATCAGGTTGCGGCGGCGCGCGTAGTGGATGCCGAGCGTCGTCACGCTTGCCGAAATCAGAAAAACGACGACGATCGATCCCCACCAGCGCACGTCGGACGGTTGTGACAACCAGTCCATGACGTATTCCGCCTATTCGCCCGCGACGCCGTGGATCGGCCTGACCGATCCCCAGGTCTTGCAACTCGGACACTGCCAATGGTGCGCCTTGGCGCCGAAGCCGCAGCGGCTGCAGCGGTACATGGCCTGGCCTTCGATCAGCTTTCGCGTCAGGTCCTGCAGAATCAGCAGGTTCTCGCGCGCCTCGCCTTCAGACTTGTGCAGCGTGGCGCCGATGAGTGTCATGAGTCCGCGCACCGATGGCCGCTGGCGCAGCTGCCGCGTCAGGAAATCGATCGCAGCCTGCTCGCCCTGCGTGCTTGCGTACAGGCGCGCCAAGGCGATCACTGGCGTCACGCCCTGCGAGCGCTCGATCGCATCGAGCAGGAATTTCTCCGCACGCTCCATCTGCTGCAGGCGCGCGTAGCAGTCGAGCAACGGCGGCAGGACTTCGGGGACGAAATCGACATCGAGCGTGGCGACACGCTCGAATGCCTCGGCTGCGGCGTCGAGGTGGCCCTGCTGCATCTCGACATGGCCGAGCACGATATAGGCGCGCACGCATTCGGGCTGGCTTTCGAACGCGTGGTCCAGGTGCTCGTGCGCGTCGGCAAAATTTTTCGCCGCGCGCGCCTGTTCGGCCTGCTCGCAATAGAACTGGGCGATGACCGGGCCTTGCGAGTCGCCGGAGATCTTCTCCAGGCGCCGCGCGTGGTCGATCGCCTTGCCCCAGTCTTTTTCGTGCTGGTAGATGCCGATCAAGTGACGCAGTGCCGACGGCACCTGCGCATCCATCGCGACGAGGTCGGTGAACAAGGTCTCGGCGCGGTCGAGCAGGCCGGCGCGCATGTAGTCCTCGCCGAGTTCCAGCAGCGCGATGGTCTTTTCCTCGTTGCTCAGGTTCGGCCGCGCGATCAGGTGCTGGTGCACGCGGATTGCGCGATCGACTTCGCCGCGCCGGCGAAACAGATTGCCGAGCGCCAGGTGCGTTTCGACCGTGTCGCGGTTGAATTCGGCGAGCTTGAGGAACACCTCGATCGCCTTGTCCGGCTGCTCGTTGAGCAGGTAGTTCAGTCCGCGAAAGTAACTCGAAGACAACTCGCTCACGCCGGCGCGGCGGGAACGCTCGCTGTTGCGCCGGCCGAGAAACCACCCGGACACGGCGGCGACCGGCAGCAGCATCGCCAGTGCGACGATGAAGATCGGCGGGACAAGCGTCATGCGTCGGCCGGGGGTGGCTGCATGATCGCAGCGTTCGCGTCGTCATGCGCGGCGGCTTCGAGCTGCCTGAGCAGGCGTGCCTGCACCCGCAGGCGGCGCCGTAGCGGCAGCACGAGGCCGATATACACGAGCAAGCCGCCGAGCATCCATCCGAGCAGCAGGGCGCCGATAACGGCGCCGCCCTTCACCAGCGTCAGCGTTCCGAAATAGAAGTCGAGCTCGATCGGCTGGCCGTTCAATGCGCCGAACGCTGCGCCTGCGACGGCGAACACGAACACCAGGAAAACAATCAGTCCGAAACGCATGCGACGGGGAATCTGGGCATCGAAATGGTGTCGCTGATCGCGCCGGCGCGGCGCAGGCATTCAGCCTGCTGCCATCCGGCCCGCTTGTATCCGGTCTCGTTCAGCCGCGTACCGGATGTTTTTGTGCGGACGCATTGACGCGTTCGCGCAATTCCTTGCCGGGCTTGAAATGCGGCACGTGTTTTCCCGGCAGCGCGACGGCCGAACCGGTCTTGGGATTGCGGCCCATGCGCGGCGGACGATAGTGCAGGGAAAAACTGCCGAAGCCGCGAATCTCGATGCGCTCGCCTTTGGCCAGCGCCTGGCTCATTTGCTCGAGCGCGTTCTTGACCGCGAGTTCTACATCATTGAAAGCCAGGTGGCTCTGCATTGCTGCCAGGGCCTCGATCAGCTCCGACTTGGTCATGGACGCAGGATCCGAATTCTTGAGGGCGTTGTGAAAATTGTTTTTTTTGGTCAATCGGATCGCGTCGCGGCCCGGAGTTTCCTCCGGGCCGCGACATGCGATGTTACTCGGACTTGTTGAACTGCTCCTTGAGCAGCGCACCAAGCTTGGTCGTCCCACCCGACGCCGACTGGTACTCCTCGAGCGCCTGCTGCATTTCGTCGTCGTCCTTGGCCCGGATCGACAACTGCAGCACGCGGCCCTTGCGGTCCATGCCGGTGAACTTCGCTTCCACCTTGTCGCCCACCTTCAGATGCTGCGAAGCATCCTCGATGCGCTCCTTGGCGATGTCGGAAACACGCACGTAGCCTTCGACCCCGTCGGCCAGTTCGATCGTCGCACCCTTCGCGTCGACCTCCTTGACCGTGCCATGGACGATGCTGCCGCGCGGATTGGCCGCCATGTACTGGCCGAACGGATCCTGCTCGAGCTGCTTGATGCCCAGGCTGATGCGCTCGCGTTCCGGATCGACCGCGAGGACAACTGCCTCGACCGTGTCGCCCTTCTTGAACTGGCGGACGAGATCTTCGCCGGTGCCCTGCCAGGAAATGTCGGACAGATGCACGAGGCCGTCGATACCGCCGTCGAGGCCGATGAAGATGCCGAAGTCGGTGATCGACTTGATCTGGCCGGAGACGCGATCGTTCTTCTTGTGAATCGCGGCGAACGCTTCCCACGGATTTGCATGGGTCTGCTTGATGCCGAGCGAAATACGGCGGCGCTCTTCATCGACATCCAGGACCATGACTTCGACTTCGTCGCCGACCTGCACCATCTTGGCCGGATTGACGTTCTTGTTGGTCCAGTCCATCTCGGACACGTGCACGAGGCCTTCGACGCCCGGCTCGAGTTCGACGAAGCAGCCGTAATCGGTCACGTTCGAGACCTTGCCGAACAGGCGCGTGCCGGTCGGATAGCGGCGGCTGATCGCAACCCACGGATCTTCGCCGAGCTGCTTCAGGCCGAGCGAAACGCGATTGCGCTCGCGATCGAAACGCAGGACGCGGACTTCGAGCTCATCGCCGACGTTGACGACTTCGGACGGATGACGCACGCGCTTCCACGCCATGTCGGTGATATGCAGCAGGCCGTCGATGCCGCCGAGGTCGACGAACGCACCGTAATCGGTGAGGTTCTTGACGACGCCCTTGACGACCGCGTTCTCCTGCAGGCGCTCGAGCAGCTGCTCGCGCTCTTCCGAATGCTCGCTCTCGACCACGGCGCGGCGACTGACCACGACGTTGTTGCGCTTGCGGTCGAGCTTGATGATCTTGAATTCGAGTTCCTTGCCTTCGAGGAACACCGGATCGCGGACCGGACGCACGTCGACCAGCGAACCCGGCAGGAATGCGCGGACGTCCTTGATGTCGACGGTGAAGCCGCCCTTGACCTTGCCGGAAATCTTGCCGACGACGGTGGCGTTGGCCTGTTGCGCGGTTTCCAGTTCGTCCCACACCAGCGAACGCTTGGCTTTTTCGCGCGAAAGGCGCGTTTCGCCGAATCCGTCTTCGATGGCATCCAGAGCGACCTTGACCTCGTCGCCGACCTTTACTTCCAGCTCGCCCCGTTCGTTCTGGAACTGCTCGATCGGTACAATGCCCTCGGATTTAAGCCCGGCGTTGACCACAACGACGTCGTTGCGGATCTCGACGACAATGCCGGAAACGATCGTGCCCGGCTTTAATTTGGCCAGCGTCTGGCTCTGTTCAAACAGTTCGGCAAAACTCTCAGCGAAACTCTCAGTCATGTTGGTTCCAAGTTGTCTCAAGACCAGGCTCTAAGATTTTGAATAATAGAGACTTCTGATCCACCTGTTGGGGCACTTTCGTGCCGTTGCAATTCCCTGCCGCGAACGGCAGGACCGTGAACCGGATCGACTCCGATCCGATTCGAAAAACGTTTTCGCATTCTTCCGCTGTGGCGCCCGTCCCCTCGCTACCGCGGCCTGACCAGTGCGAGCACCGTGGCAACCACGGTCTCGATCGGCATGCCGGTCGAGTCGATCAGCACCGCGTCGGCTGCCGGTCTGAGCGGAGCCACTGCGCGCCCGGCGTCGCGAACGTCGCGCGCCTGGATCTCCCGCAAAAGGGCGGCAAGTGTAACGCCCAATCCCTTTTCCTTCAACTGCTTATAGCGCCGTTTGGCACGTTCTTCGGCACTGGCGGTCAGAAATACCTTGAAACGGGCATCCGGGAAGATCACGGTGCCCATATCGCGGCCGTCCGCAACGAGCCCGGGAGCCCTGCGGAAACTCAGTTGCTTGTCGACGAGCGCGGCCCGGACGCTCGGGATCACGGCAATCGCCGAAGCCGCCGCCCCGCAGGTCTCCGTGCGAAGTTCGTCGGTGGCGTCGTGTCCGTTGACGACGACGCGGGTCTCGCCGCCGTCCTTCGGGTCGCGAAACGTGATCTTCGTGTGCTGCGCACAGCGCGTCACCGCTTCGGCGTCCGACAGGTCCAGCCCTTCCATGCCGGCCGCGTAGCCGACTGCGCGGTACAGCGCCCCCGAATCGAGCAGGTGCCAGCCGAGCGCGTCGGCAACCATGCGGCTGATCGTGCCCTTGCCCGAGCCGGATGGGCCATCGATCGTCAGCACCGGCGACTGATTGCTCACTACGCCTACTCCTGAATCAATTCGGTGCTGGTCAGTTCGGTGCGGAACAATTCGGCGGCCATCAATTCGGCGTGGATCAACCGTGGCCATCCGATGCCGGCAAACACTCGTCGACTGGGCAATTGCGGCCTGCAGCGCGTCAGTGTCTCACGGAGAATCAGATCGACCGGTCAAGCGCCGCAGGTTTCGTTCGACCCGTTCCCGCTCGGCCGGAGGCAACTGGTGGTGACCCAGTATATGCCGAAAGGCTTCTGCGCAGCCCTCCAGGTCCTTCAGTTCGAACAGCGCGACAGCCAGGTCGTCCCAAGGACGCCAGCCGTAGGCATTGGTATTCACGAGCAAGGTGTCAGCCGGCAAGGGCGTCGCGCAGGCAATGCGGGCAAACTTGCAGGCGAGTTCGTATCGGCCCTGGTCCAGAAGATAGCGCGCAAACTGCGCGGAAGCCTCGGCCCGCTGCGGGCGGAAATGGTACGCATCCAGGTAACCGGCCTCGATGTCCGCAAAGGGAGCACCGATGTGTTGTTTCAACGTCGCCACCATGAGCTTGGCGATGTAGACCTCTTCAGCCCAACCGCCCATTTCGCTTCGTCGCTGGTAGGCTTCGATGGCCTCCAGCCACTGCCGCGATTCGCGCAGACTGTGGCCCAGATAGAGAACGTACCGAGCGTTGTCCGGCTCTTTCTGGAGAGCGGCGCGCAGCAATTCGGCATCGCGCGCGTATTTCGCCTGTATTCCGGCGCGGTTGCGCGCACCGTCATCATGGCGCTGCAGGCGCGCGCCGGGAAATCGCTTCTCGACTAGTGACGGCTGCGGTGCGACGAGCGTTTCGTGCAGCACTCCCGTCCATTGCCAGTCAACGTCGAGCCTCGCCAGAAACGGGCGCAGGGAGGCCATGCCACGCGTGACGAACTCGATCGAGTAGGAATGAGCATCGAGAGCCGCGA
This sequence comes from uncultured Gammaproteobacteria bacterium, assembly GCA_963766595.1. Lineage (GTDB taxonomy): Bacteria > Pseudomonadota > Gammaproteobacteria > Xanthomonadales > Rhodanobacteraceae > Rudaea. The sequence continues at coordinate 1,708,427 of CAVYAZ010000002.1, read as the reverse complement.
ACGCTTCAGGCTCATCGACCTCCAGTGTGTCATCGGCGTCGATAAACATCGCATAGGTACCGAATCTGCGCGCGAGCCGCAATGCCTGATTGCGGTTCGTCGAAAAGTCGACCCACGGAAATCCGGCAATCTCGCCGGGCAGATCCTGCAGCAGCCTTCGAACCAGATCCTGAGTGCCGTCGCTGGATCCTGTATCCACGACCGCCCACGCATCGATGAACGGCCGCACCGAACGCAAGCAGCGCTCGATGACGCCGGCTTCATCCTTGACGATCATGCTGAGGCAAATGCCCATCGTTACGTTCGGGCCTCCTCGATCGAGAAACCACAACGATTGCCGAGCGCGGCGAAATCCGGAAACGATGTTGCGACGTTCGTGCAGTCGCGTATGCGCACGGCGCCACCCGCTATCAGGCCGGCGACCACGAAACTCATGGCGCAGCGATGGTCGCCGCTGCTGTCGACTTCCCCCATGCCGATAGGGCCTCCGCGGATCACTGCACCGTCGGGGGTTTCCTCGATTTCGACGCCGAGGACACGCAGTCCCTTGGCCATCACCGCGATCCGATCCGACTCCTTCACACGCAGTTCGGCGGCGCCGCGAACCCTTGTCGTGCCGCTCGCCGCCGCAGCGGCCACGAACAAGATCGGAAATTCGTCGATCATGTCGGCAACGACTTCAACCGGCACCTCGATCCCGCGCAAGGGCGCATGCCGAACGGCAAGATCAGCCACCGCCTCGCCGCCGAGTTCACGGGCATTCTCGAGCCTGATGTCCGCGCCCATGGCGCGCAGCGCCAGCAGCAGACCGGTCCGGCGTGGATTCATACCGACGTCACGCAGCAGCAACTCGGAGCCGGGGACCAGCGTCGCCGCGACAATAAAAAATGCCGCCGAGGAAAAATCCGCGGGAACCGCGACATCGGTTGCCCGCAGGCGATGCCTGCCGCTCAGCCTCGCCCAGCCCGCGCCGAACTCGATCGGCCAGCCGAACGTCGCGAGCATGCGCTCGGTATAGTCACGCGTCGGATGAGGCTCGGTAACGCGCGCCTCGCCGTCTGCATAGAGGCCCGCGAGCAGGATCGCCGACTTCACCTGCGCGCTCGCCACCGGCAGCGTGTAGTCGATGCCGTGGAGGCGCTGCCCGCCTGCGATTTGCAACGGCGGCAATCCTCCAGGTTGCGCGGCGATGCTCGCACCCATCTGTGCGAGCGGCTCGATGACCCGGCGCATCGGACGGCGCGACAACGACTCGTCGCCCATCAGCGTCGAGTCGAACTGCTGCCCGGCGAGCAGACCAGCAAGCAGACGCATGCCGGTGCCCGCGTTGCCGCAATCGACAGGCCCGCGTGGCGCGCGCAGTCCCTGAAGACCGACGCCATGCACGACACGCTCGCTCGGACCCGGCGCTTCGATGCGCACACCCATCTCCACGAACGCGCGCGCGGTCGCACGGGTGTCTTCGCCTTCGAGAAAGCCGGTGATGTGCGACACGCCGTCGGCCAGCGACGCAAACATGACCGCCCGATGCGAGATCGACTTGTCGCCGGGAACGCACAACTGTCCGCGCAGCGGGCCGGCCGGGGAACTGGTCCAGTCGACGCGTGCCCCGCTCACTTTAGCGCCTCCAGCAGGCGCTCGTTCTCCGCGCGCGATCCGATGCTGATGCGCAGGCACTGCGCCAATCCATAACCACCCATCGGGCGCGCAATGACGCCGCGGTCAAACAGCGCCGATTCGATCGGCGCGGCGTCGCGGGCGAAGTCGACAAGGACGAAATTCGTTTGCGATGGCAGAACGCGCAGTCCATGTGCGCGCAGGCGATCGGCGAGCCATTCGCGCTCGGCAAGATTCCACGCTTTCGCACGCGCGACATGCGCCTGGTCGCCGAGCGCCGCTGCCGCCGCTGCGAGCGCCAGGCCATTGACGTTGAACGACTCGCGCAGGCGCTCGAGCACCGCGGCGACTTCGGGCGCGCTGATCGCATAGCCCACGCGCAGACCGGCCAGCGCATAGGCCTTCGAGAACGTGCGCGTGACGACGAGATTCGGAAATCGCGGCAGAAACTGCAGGGCGCCGGACAGGCCGGTCGCATCGACATACTCGTGATAGGCTTCATCGACGACTACGAGTGTGGATGCCGGCACTCGCACGAGCAGCCGCTCGAGTGCGTCATCGTCGAACCAGGTCCCGGTCGGATTGTTGGGATTGGCGACATAGAGCACGCGCGTGTCTGTACGTACGGCGGCGGCCATCGCGTCGAGATCGTGCCCCAGCGGCATCGCGGCATGGTCGCGGGGCAACGCGGGAACGCGGATGGCCTGCGCACCCGACGCGGCCGTGGCAATCGGGAATACGGCGAAACCGAATTCGGAAAAAACGATCGACGCGGTTGCATCGGCAAAGCACTGCGCGATCAACATCAGCAATTCATGCGAACCGTTGCCGAGCGTGATCTGATTCGGCACGACCCCGAGATGCGCGGCCAGTGCCGACTTCAGCGCACCGCCTTTCGGATCCGGGTAGCGCAGGACTTCAGGCAAAGCCGCCTGGATCGCCGCCAGCGCCCGCGCACTGGGACCAAGCGGATTTTCGTTCGAGCCGAGTTCCGCCAACGTGCTGCCGAAGCGGTTGCGAAGCGCCGGCAAATCGTGTCCCGGATCGTAGGCGCCGAGCTTGCGCGTGGCGGCATTCGCCAGCGCGGCAGCGTCGAACGTCACAATACGGCCACCGGGTAGGAGCCGAGGATCTTGATCTCCGCCGTGTGCGGCTCCAGTTCGGCCAGCGCTTTCTTCATCGGCACGTCGTCGATGTGCCCGGCCAGGTCGATGAAGAATGCGTATTCCCATTTCGCGTGGTGCGACGGGCGCGATTCGATGCGGTTCATGCTGATGCCGTGGCGCGCAAACGGGCTGAGCGTATGGAACAGCGCGCCGGGCTGGTCCTTGATCGACACGAGGATCGACGTGCGGTCATGCCCGCTGGACGGAAAGAACTGGCGCCCGAGGACGAGAAAGCGCGTCGTGTTGTCGTCGCGGTCCTCGATCGGGCTGACGATGACCTTGCGCAGCCCATAGACATGCCCGGCGGCTTCGCCGGCGATCGCCGCGGCGTCGTCGGCATTGCGCGCGCGGCGCGCCGCCTCGGCATTGCTCGAAACCGGAATCTTTTCCGCCTTCGGCAGATTCGCGCGCAACCAGGCCTTGGTCTGCGCGAACGACTGCGGATGCGAATAGATGCGTTCGATGTCCTCGATGTTGCCGGTGCGCGACAGCAGGTACTGGCGGACGCGCAATTCCACTTCTCCACAAATCTTCAGGTTCGAGGTCAGGAACATGTCCAGCGTGACCTGGATCGTGCCCTGCCCCGAGTTTTCCACCGGGACGACGCCGAAATCCGCACTGCCGCTTTCGACTTCCTGGAAAACCTCTTCGATCGTTCCGAGCGGCAATCCGTGTGCGGAACGGCCGAAGTGCTTGTGCATCGCCTGTTGTGCAAACGTGCCTTCCGGTCCGAGATAGCCGACTTTGAGCGGCTCCTGCTGGGCCAGGCACGCCGACATGATCTCGCGAAACACGCCGACCAGCACCTCGTCGGAGAGCGGGCCTTCGTTGCGGTCGATGACCATGCGCAGCACCTGCGACTCGCGCTCGGGCCGGTAGTAATCGACCGCCGCCTTGAGCGGCCCCTTGGCCTTGCCGACCTGGTGCGCCCAGCCGGCGCGCTCGGCGATCAGCTGCTGAATCTGCCGATCGATGCCGTCGATGCGCGCGCGCACGTCGCCGAGATTCAACTCGGGCGCGGCTTTGGCTTTTGTTCCCGCTTTCTTTTTCGTGGCCATGGTTTTCGCTACAGACCTGAAGTGATGATTCGTCTTCGACCGCCCGATCAACCGTGCCGGCGGGCAAAGTCGCGCATGAAATCGACCAGCGCCTGCACGCCGGCGAGCGGCATCGCGTTGTAGATCGATGCGCGCATGCCGCCCACGGCCTTGTGACCCTTCAACGCGAGCAAGCCGGCCGCCTCGGACTCGGCCAGGAACACCGCGTCCAGTTCGCCACTCGCCAGCGTGAACGGCACATTCATGCGCGAGCGCGCGGAAGGCTCGACCGGATTGCGGTAAAAACCGGAACCGTCAATATACCCGTAAAGCAGATCCGCCTTGGCGCGATTGCGCGCGCCGACCGCTTCGAGTCCACCTTCGGCGAGCAGCCACTTGAACACGAGTCCGGCCAGATACCAGCCGAACGTATTCGGCGTGTTGAGCAGCGAACCTTGCGCGGCGTGTTCGGCATAATTGAAAATCTTCGGCAGGTCATTCGGACAGCGCGCGAGCAGATTCCTCGCGCACGATCAGGACGACCAGTCCGGCTGCGCCGATATTCTTTTGCGCGCCGGCATAGATCACACCGAATTTCGACACGTCGACAGGCCGCGACAGGATCGACGAGGACATGTCGGCAACCAGGGGCACGGTCCCGACATCCGGGATTTCGGGGAACTCCACGCCCTGGATTGTCTCGTTCGGCGTGTAGTGCACGTAGGCCGCATCAGGATGCAGCGACCAAGTCGCGCGCGCGGGCAACGCCGTGTAGTTGCCGCCGGCGCTGCTCGCGGCGACATTGACCCGCGCCAGCGACGCCGCCTCACGCGCCGCTTTCTCGCCCCAGTGTCCGGTCACGACGTAGTCGGCCACCTGGTCGCGGCGCGCGATATTCATCGGGATCTGGGCGAAATGCTGCGTCGCTCCACCCTGCAGGAAAAGCACTTTGTAGCCTTGTGGAATATTCATCAAGGCGCGCAGGTCGCGCTCGGACTGCTCGGCCAGATCCATGAAGAGCTTGCCGCGATGGCTGATTTCCATCACCGACGCGCGCGCACTGCTCCATTCGAGCAGTTCCGCCTGCGCCTGACGCAAAACGGGCTCGGGCACCGCCGCCGGACCGGCAGCAAAGTTGTAGGCACGACTCATTACGCGCTCCGCAAGACCAGCCGGCATTATGCCGCGGCGCAGCAATTAGGCAACTGCGTCTGCACTGAAGCTGTCGGAAGGCCCCAGACCTTGTTCGAGCACGCGTTCCATGACCTCGATCGGGACAGCCGGGGCATACAGGTAACCCTGGGCGGAAGTGCAACCCAGCTCGCGGAGCAACGCGGCCTGTTCCATCGTTTCGATGCCCTCGGCGATCAGCCGCAGACCGAGATCTTCGGCAAACCCGGTGATCGTGCGGACGATTGCGCGGTGACGGAAGTTCGTAACCATGTCGCGCACGAAACTGTGGTCGACCTTGAGCGCGTCGAATGAGGATGTCGCAAAGGAGTCCAGCGAGGAGTATCCCGTGCCGAAGTCGTCGACCACGAGCGAAACGCCGAGGCCCTTGAGTTCCTTGAGAGTCGCCTGCGCTTCTACCCTTCCGCCGCGGAATATCGTTTCGGTGATCTCCAGCGCAAGACAGGCCGGATCGATACCGGTGTGATCCAGAACGCTGGCGAGCGACGGGACCAGATCGCGATCGGCGAACTGGCGCTCGTTCATGTTGACGCTCGCGCTGAGCCGCGCATGCGACGGATAGCGGCGTTGCCAGCGCAGCAGGTTGCGGCAGGTCGTCTCGAGCACCCACCAGTCGAGCGCGACGATCAGTCCGGATTCCTCGGCCACGCCGAGAAATTGGGCGGGCAGCAACAAGCCGCGCTCGGGATGCTGCCAGCGCACGAGCGCCTCGCATCCCTGCACGAGACCGCTGCGCAGGTCGACGATCGGTTGATAATAGACGCGGAACTCGCCGCGCTCGAGCGCGAAACGCAGATCCGTTTCGATCTTCAGGCGGGCGCGCGCCGCGGCGTGCATCGCCTCGTCGAAGATCACATAGGCCGACTTGCCCTTGGCCTTGGCGCGGTACATTGCCGTGTCGGCATCGCGCAGGATCTGGTCCGCCGATTCGTAATCCGGATGGCCGAGGACGACGCCGAGACTGGCGCCGGAAAACACCCGGTGTCCGTTGATCTCGAACGATCCGCCGAGCAGCGTCAACACCCGCTGCGCAAGTTGTTCGGCCCGGCCGCGCGTGCAAGGCCAATGCGGCAACAAGGTGAATTCGTCGCCGCCGTAGCGAGCGACCAACGCGCGTTCGCCCAACTCCAGCCGCAGGGTTTCCGCGATCTGCACCAGCAACTGGTCGCCACTGGCATGGCCCAGGCTGTCGTTGACGACTTTGAAACCATCCAGATCGAGGAACAATACGGCGTAATCGCAGTTGTTCGAAGTGCGCGAAGCGGCGAGTGCAGCGGCGAGTTCCTGCTCGAAGTAAAGCCGGTTCGGCAGTCCGGTCAGCAGGTCGTGCGTTGCGTTGTGTTCCAGCTGGCGCTGCACCTGGCGCTGTTCGGTGACGTCGCGGATCGTGCCGGTCGTGTAGCACTTGCCGTCCATTTCGATCGTGCCCGCGCTGACCACGACTTCGATCCGCCTGCCGTCCTTGCGGATCAGCGTGACGTCGTAGTCGCCGCGCTTGCCCTGGCCGGCAACCTGACGGCCATAGCGCTCTTCCTGGTGCGGCCTGGATTCGGCCGGAACGAGCACGCGGAAGTTCGCGCCGACCAGTTCCTGCTCGGCGTAGCCGAACATCTCGGCGAACGCCTGATTGACGTAGGTGTAGCGATCTTCGAGCATCATGTAGACGCCAACCTGGCTATGCTCGACCAGCGTGCGATAGCGCAGTTCGGAGCGCTGCAGGGCCCTCTCCGCGAAGCGCCGCGCCGTGACGTCCTGTGCCGAGCCCTCGATGTACAGCACCGCGCCGTGCGAGTCGCGGACGATCTGGGCATTCAGATCCACGAGCACGTCGCTGCCGTCGCGGTGTTTCGCCGCGAATTCGAAGCCGGCAACGAATCCGTCTCTGAGCAGCCGTTCGACCATCGTCGAGCGATCTTCCGGACGCGCGTAAACCTCGTTCATATGGCGCACCTGCGCCTTGATGTCGTCGCTGTTCGCGTAGCCGAGCATGTGCGCGATCGCATCGTTCGCTTCGAGCAGGCGGCCGTCCGGGTGACTCTGGAACATGCCGGTCACCGCGTTCTGGAACAACGATCGGTACTTGAATTCCGCTGCCGCGATCGCGTCCTGCTCACGGCGCTGATCGGTAATGTCGACCGCCGTGCCCTCGTAGAAAGCGATGCGGCCGTCGACGTCGCGGATCGCGCGCATGTTCTCCGAGATCCAGATGATGCTGCCGTCACGCCGATACACCTGTGATACCGCATTGACGACACGGCCTTCGCGATCGAGCTGCTCGAACAATTCGCGCGCCCGCGCCAGGTCGACGTACCACTCTTCAGGGTTTTTCAGTGGCGCGGTCAGCATTTCGGCTGGACTGGCAAAACCGAACATCTGTGCGAGCGCCGGATTGACGTCGATGAAGCCGCCTTCGGGAAAACTGCGATAGATGCCTTCGATGGTCGCGTCGAAAAGTGCGCGGTAGCTGTCGATCGCCGCCTGCTCGCTCGCGCGCTGTGCCGTGCCGTCGCCCTCGGCGATGTCCTGGATGATGGCAAGAACGTAGCTGCGGCCGGAGTCTTCGAACAACTCGGCGTAGAGCCTGCCGTTGACGTCTCGGCCGTCACGCGTGCGCATGGTCACGACATCGCCGCGGACACGTTGCTCGCCGCGAATACGCATCCAGTTCGCCGCGTGGGTTTCCAGATTCGGCCACACATTCAGTTCGACGGTGCGTTTGCCGATCGCATCGGCGCGCGAAATCCCCAGCAACCGCTCGAATGTCGGATTCACGTCGACGATCGTGCCGTCGGCCGCATCCAGCACTGCAACGAGGCTGGGCGAGAATCGAAAAGCGCTGGCCGGCAACATCTCCGTCCCCTGTCTCAACCGCTTTTGACCACGTCGCGTGAGTCAGTATAGCGCTCGCTGGAATGGCCAGCGTTATCCGGCGAAATCTTCACTCGTCCTTTCCGGTCTGATGCGACAATCCAGTGGAGCTTGCCACGATGAACCGCAACCCGCCAGCCGCGCGCGGCTCGCAGATCACGCCCGAACCGGTATACCGTAGCCGGCGCGAGTGCCTCAAGGTGCTCGGCCTCGGCGCGATCGCGCTTACGGCGGGCTGCGAATCGGGCGCAGCGCCGGACGCCACTGCCGGCAAGGCCGCGGAAGAGTCGATCCAGGGGAAGGTGCTGCCGATCAACGAACGCGGCAAATATGTCGTCGCTGAGCCGATGACGCGTTACAAGGATGCCACCCACTACAACAATTTCTACGAATTCGGCACCGGAAAGGGCGACCCGGCGCAGACGTCGGCTTCGTTCCATGCGCACCCGTGGTCCGTCGAGATCGCCGGCCACGCGGAAGTCACGGGACGGTTCACGCTGGAGGATTTGCTCAAGCCGCATCCGCTCGAGGAACGCATCTACCGCATGCGCTGCGTCGAAGGCTGGTCGATGGTGATCCCCTGGACCGGTGTGGGGCTAGGCGATGTGCTCAAGCGCTTCAAGCCGACGTCGAACGCGAAGTTCGTCGCGCTGACGACAGTCAGTCGTCCCGCGGAAATGCCCGGCATGCGTTCTGCCATTCTCGATTGGCCGTATCGCGAAGGCCTGCGCATCGACGAGGCGATGCATCCTCTGGCACTGCTTGCAGTCGGCCTGTACGGGCACGAATTGCCGAACCAGAACGGAGCGCCTCTGCGCCTGGTCGTTCCGTGGAAATACGGCTTCAAGGGCGCCAAGTCGATCGTCAAGATCGAATTCGTCGAGACGCAACCCAGGACGACGTGGAACGAATTGGCGCCCGACGAATACGGCTTCTATGCCAACGTGAATCCCGCCGTCGACCATCCGCGCTGGAGCCAGAAGACCGAGCGCCGCATTGCCGGGGACGGATTCAACGTGTTCGGCAACCGCACGCCGACGCTGCCATTCAATGGTTACGCCGAAGAGGTCGCGAGCCTTTACGCCGGCATGGACCTGCGGCAGAACTTCTGATGGCGCTCGCTGCACACGCATCATGAAACATTTTCCCGATCGCATCACCGCGCTGAAGCTCCTGCTTTTCGCTGCGTGCCTGCTGCCAGCGTCGTGGTTGATGTGGGACGCATTGCACGACGGCCTCGGCGCCGATCCGGTCGCCGCACTCGAGCACCGCAGCGGCGACTGGGCGCTGCGCCTGCTGCTCGCAACGTTGGCGATCACTCCGCTGCGCAGGCTGGCCGGTCGCGCCGAACTCGTGCGTTTTCGCCGCATGCTCGGCATGTTCGCGTTCTTCTACGCCTGCGTGCATCTGACGATCTATGTCGTCATCGACCTCGGCGCCTACTGGTCGCAGCTTTTCGCGGATGTCGCCGAGCGGCCGTACATCACGGTCGGATTCGCGGCCTGGCTGCTCCTGATACCGCTCGCGGTAACCTCGACGCGCGGCATGATGCGCCGGCTCGGGCGGCACTGGCAGCACCTGCATCGGCTGGTCTACGTGATCGCGCTGCTGGCCGTCCTGCACTTCCTGTGGCTGGTCAAGGCCGATCATCGCGAACCCCTGCTCTACCTTGCGACCTTCGGCGCGCTGATGCTGCTGCGCGTCGGCGGAAGAAGAGCGTTAGGAGTTGGGAAGAGCGCGAGGAGTTAGGAGTTAGGAGTTAGGAGTTAGGACGGAGATGGAGCACTTCCTAACTCCTAACTCCTCACCCCCTAACGCTCTCTACAGCTTGACCAACAGCAGCAGCGCGATGCCCATGCCGATCAATGCGGCCGCGCCGATCAGCCACCAGATGTCGTTGCGCGTGGAATTGGCGGGCGCCTTGCGCGGCTGATCGTCCTCGGGCAGGCGCACGGCGCGCATCGTCTGGGTGATGTTGGGCGCGTCGCGCTCGGAAATCATCCCGGCCTGTTCGCGACTCGGCATGCCCGGCGCCTCGAGCAGGAAACGGTTCTGGTCGAATGCGATCTGGTCGTCCGGATGCAGCACGGCGTTGCGCACCTGCACGCCGTTGACGAAAGTTCCGTTCGATGACCCCAGGTCGCGCAGATACATGCCGTCGCCGCTGTTTTCGATGACGGCGTGGCGGCGTGACATCTCCGGTTCGTCGAGGACGAGGTCGCAGTCGCTGCCGCGGCCGATCACCAGCCTGCCGCGCAACGGCACGATCTTGCCGAAGTACGAACCGGAGACACCCCGCAGCACCGCTCTCGGCGGCAGGGTGCGCGTGCGGGTTTCCGCTTCTCCCGGCGGCCGGGGGGCCGGAGCGGTCGCTGGAACATCGGTGCGAATGCTCGCGTCGCGATCCGGCTTGAGCATGAACTGCAGCGTGTCGAGGCTGACGACGTCACCGAGCCTCAGGATCGCCTTTTCCCGGACCGGACGCGCATTGACGTGCGCGCGCGCATTCGGATCGATGACGCTGAGCACGTAGCCGCGATCGCCGACGCTGATGCTCGCGTGGTGCGGCGAAATCCCTGGCCGATCGAGCACGAGTGAATTGTCCGATGCCGCGCCGATGCTGGTTTCGCCGTTGGCGACCAGCATGTCGTCGTGTTCCTTGTTAGGAAAATGCAGGCGCATGCCCCTTCCCGTCATCCGCTTTCATTCGGTCAAATGTAACACAGCCGCCGGGGCTACCAGCGCGCAGGTATGTCGAGCAGGGCGTGGCGGGTATGGTCGGCTACGCCGTCGCCCAACTCATGGAACACCGCCAGGCGCGGCTGGAAATGGAAGACGGCATCCTGGGCCTCTTCGGGCCTCAGGTTCCTGCCGTCGCACGTCAGGTCGATATGACCGCTGATCTCCGCGGCAAAAGCGCTGATCGAAACCCAGGCCAGCAGCAATGAAACGATGGCGCGCACCTTCTTCCCTCGTCCAGCGCGAACCCGCGGGATGTGCATCGGCGTGCAGGATACCCGTGGTTTGCGGCATCATAGCAAGCAGCAGCCGCGGGCGCCTTGCGGCCTTGCGATGGCAAACCACCTGTTGAAGGAAGCCGCGAATGCCGAGCATCGATATCCACCGCAAGCACCCCCACTCGCTCAAACGCGCGAAGGCAGCCGTCGACGAAACCGCTACGGCCATGCGCGAAAAGTTCGACATCGAAAGCTCGTGGTCCGGCAACACGCTGAATTTCAGCCGGGCCGGAGTCGACGGCAAGATTCGCGTGACCGCGGACGATATCCATGTCACCGCCGAACTCGGCTTCCTGTTCGGCATGCTCAAGCCGGCGATCGAGCGCGAGATCGAGCGCCACCTGGATCAGCATTTCAAGTAAATTGGCTCACGTTGCATGAGTGGCCTGCAACACCCAAAGGGAGACTAGGATCGCGAAGAGATCGGCCGCCGAGACGACGGGCAGGAGCCCGAGTGTCTCGGAGGCCATGGATGGCCGAGAGAGACCAAGGCGCGAGGAACTGCCATAGCGGTACTATGGCTGCGACGAGCAACGCCGGATTGGCGGTCGAAATCGAGCGAGCCGGTCTCAATTTGGGTGTTGCAGGCCACTAGTATAAATATACTAACCGCGCCGCCTATAGTCGGCGCTCAGCCCACCGAAGAGGGGAATGTCATGGCGAAAGCCAAATTGAAATCGAAACCCGCGGCCAGGAGCGAGGATTCCGGCAAGGTCGCCGGCAAGTCGATCATGGAGTCGGCGCAGCAGATCTGGCTCGCCGGCCTCGGCGCGTTCGCGAAGGCGCAGGGGGAAGGCGGCAAATTGTTCGAGACGTTGATGAAGGAAGGATCGAGCCTGGAGCAGAAGACACGCAAGATCGCGACCGGCACGGCAGGCGAAGTTCGCGGCGCCGTGGAGACTGGCGTTTCCCAGGTGCGGGAACGCACGCAGGAAACCTGGGACAAGCTCGAGCAGGTATTTGAAAACCGCGTATCGCGTGCGCTGGGAAAGCTTGGCATACCGGGGCGCAAGGAACTCGACGACCTGGCCAGGCGCGTCGAGGAACTCAACCGAGAGGTCAGGCGGATCGATCTGGGCAAACCCGCCGCGAATCTTTCGCGCTCGTTTTCGAGCAGCATCCGCCGTGCCAAGGATGACCTGAGCGATCTGGTCAAGGACATCGAGGACGTGCAGCTTGCGGCGCGCCAGAGCGCCATGCGTACGATCGCCAAGGTGACCAAGGCACCGAGCCATGCCACCAAGCCTGCGGCGAAACCGGCGGTGAAACCGGCAGCGAAACCGGTAGTGAAGCCGGCAGCGAAATCCGCGAAGAAACAGAAAAAATAAGCGAGGGCGAACGCGCTCCAAGGGCATGACGACGATTTACCGTCGCCAGCCGCGTTCCGGCCCGAGGCGCCTGCAGGCACTCGGGCCGACGATACGTGACTACCAGTGCACTCCGCGCATGAGCGAGGCGAACGCAACCTGCTCACTGGTCGGCTGCGCCATTTCGCTCCTGCCCATCATCCCCTTCGCCGCCGGTGAATCCGGGAACAGGCGGAACGCCGTGTTCATGAGGATTTCATAGGCGCGCGGCGCCACGGCGTAGAAGATCTGCGCGAACGTGCCCAGGCGCGTGGCCAGTCGCACCGGGCGCTCGACGATCGCCTCGACGATCATGTCCGCCGCTTCATCCGGCGTCAGTGTCGGCACCGCTTCGTACATCTTCGTCGGCGCGATCATCGGCGTCTTGACCAGCGGCATGTTGACGGTCGTGAAGTGGATGCCGTTGTCGGAGAATTCCGCCTGTGCGCAGCGTGAAAACGCGTCGAGCGCCGCCTTCGAGGCAACATAGGCCGAGAACCGCGGTGCATTCGTCAGCACGCCGATCGACGAGATGTTGATGATGTGGCCGCGTTGGCGTTCGGTCATGCCCGGCAGGAAGCCCATGATCAGGCGCAGCGAACCGAAATAATTCAGCTGCATCGTGCGTTCGAAATCGTGGAAGCGGTCGTAGCTCAGCGCGATCGAGCGCCGGATCGAACGCCCGGCATTGTTGATAAGGATATCGACGCCGCCATGTTCGTCGATGACGCGCTGGACCAGTTCGGCGCACGCTTTCTCTTCCGAAAGGTCGGCAATGTAGCTGTGGCAGATGCCGCCGGCCTCGCTGATCTCGGTCTGGGTCGCCGCGAGTTCGTCCTGGTTGCGCGCGCAGATCAGCACGCGCGCGCCGGCCGCCGCGATCTTCAGGGCGGCTGCCTTGCCGATGCCCGACGATCCGCCCGTCACCAGCACCGTGCGACCCTTGACCTTCCCGCTCAGAGAGTGATCGACGAACAGATCCGGGTCGAGATTGCGTTCCCAGTAATCCCACAGCCGCCACGCATAGGTCTGCAGATCGGGCACGCGGATGTGCGTGCCGCGCAGCGCGCGCTCGGCTTCGCGCGCATCGAATCGGGTCGGATAGTTGACCATCCTTATCGCATCGGCCGGTATCCCCAGATCGCGCAGCACGACGTGTGTGAATCGCTTGACCGGCGGCAATCCTGCCAGTGCCTGCTTCACCATCGACGGGATGAACGCGAACATGCGCGCGTCCAGGCGCATCGTCATTTCGGGCGCGTGGCCGGCGCGGGCAAAAATGTTGAGAACCTCGCCGATCCGCCGTGGCGCCGGATCCGTCAGATGAAAGCAGCCGCCGTCGAGACCCGGCTTGTGCGCAATGTGATCCATCGCATCGACGACGTAATCGACCGGCACCATGTTGACCCGTCCGCCCTCGATGCCGATGACCGGCATCCACTGCGGCAGGCTCTGGCGCAGCTTCTTGAGCGCGCGGAAAAAATAGTACGGACCGTCGATCTTGTCGATTTCGCCAGTCTGCGAATGGCCCAGGACGACCGCAGGCCGATAGATGCGGTGTGCAACCGCCGTGTTCTTGCGGACCAGCGCCTCGGCATCGTGCTTGGTCTTGAAATACGGATGATCGAGGTCCTCCGCTTCGTCGAACATGTCCTCGCGGAACACCCCGGGATACAGTCCGGCCACGGCAATCGAACTGGTGTGATGGAAACACCCGGCCTTGATCTGCTCGGCCAGCTGCAGCGCATTGCGTGTGCCGCCGACGTTGGCCGCGACCTGGCTCTCAGCGTCGGCAGCGAGATCGTAAATAGCCGCCAGGTGGAAGAAGTGCCTGACCTTTCCGGCCAACGCCTTGCGCTGCGCCGGGCTGATGCCGAGTGCGGGCTTCGACAGGTCGCCGCTGACCGCGTGCAGCCGCTTGCCGTCGTCGCCGAATCGCGCGCGCAATTCCTCGAACTTCTCCTGCGACCCCTTGCGGACGAGGCAATACACCTCACCCTTGCGCGCGAGCAGCTTGGCCAGCAAGTGGCGACCAATGAACCCCGTAGCCCCCGTCACGAAATACGTCATGTGTTTCCCCATAAGCCCGGCAGAGGTTGCCGCAGGTCGGCGATAAGATAGTCCTCTGGCCGCGCGCTTTCCAATGGCCGCGGCGAGGAGTGGCACCAAAGTCGCGTTGACATGCTGTTTTCGCATCGTCCATGATGGCGCGCGCCGTGCGCGTGATCATCTTCATCGGGGATGACAGGGATCAACGTATGTCGGTGCGTGTAGCGCCGGCATCGATCAGCGGCAATGTCGGGAAGCGGCCACCTTGGCTGCGATTTGAAAGAGCAGACACCAACTCGGGGAAGGTCATGGCCGATTTGAAAGCGAAGTTCGAGAAGGCCGCAGAAGACGTCAAGAAACTCAGCGAGCGCCCCGATAACGACACGCTGCTCAAACTCTATGCGTTGTACAAACAGGGGTCGGAGGGCGACGTGTCCGGCGCCAAGCCCGGGTTCTTCGACTTCGTCGGCACGGCCAAATACGAGGCCTGGGCCAAACTGAAGGGCATGAAGCCGGACGAAGCGATGCAAAAGTATACCGATCTCGTGAAGAAGCTCGGCGGCTGACCGCACAAGCCGGCCCGACGATCGCGGCATCCGGGGCTGACTCTCCGGCAAGGCCAGTGCAAGACTTCCAGGACACCAGCCCGCGATGGCCTCGAAACAGACGCGCGAACGCATCCTCGAAGCGAGCCTGGCGATGTTCAACGCCCAGGGCGAACCCAACGTCACGACAAACCACATCGCCGACGAACTCGGCATCAGTCCCGGCAACCTCTACTACCACTTCCGCAACAAGGAAGACATCGTCAAGCAGGTGTTCACGCGTTACGAGTCACGCATGGACCAGGCCCTGCACGTTCCCGCGGATCGCCTGCCGAATCTCGAAGATGTCTGGCTGCAATTGCACCTCGTGTTCGAGTGCATGTGGGACTATCGCTTCCTGTATCGCGACCTCGTCGACATCCTCTCGCGCGACCGCAAACTCCAGGCACACTTCGCCCGCATCCTGAACCGGGCCGCGACCAGCGCCGGCGAGGTGCTGAAAGGACTGGCGACGGCAGGAATCGTGCGCGCGACACCCGATGAAATCCGCGCGCTGGCGGAAAACATCCTGCTCGTCGCGACGTTCTGGCTGAATTTCAACATCGTGCGCACGATGCGCGCCGAATCGAGCCAGGATGACCTGGCACGGGGCATCTATCAGGTGATGCTGCTGATCGCCCCGTTCATGCGCGACGCGGAACGCGCGCATCTGAACACGCTGGCGCAGGCCTACCGCTGACGCAGCGATGCCTCGGCGCACCACGAACGTACGCGTCACCGATCGAACCTTCGTTCCAGTGGACTATCTGAATTGGTTAGCATCTGACCGAGGATTCGGCAGAGCGCGTGGTTAACTCCCTCTCCCCGCCGCGGCGGGGAGAGGGTCGGGGTGAGGGGAGCGTGATGCAATGGGCGCGCCGGAAGGCTCGAGCCCCCAGCGCATCTCCCGCCGAGTACTACCGCGCCTGCAATCGGAAAGGCTGGCCCCTCACCCTGCCCTCTCCCCATCATTCGATGGGGAGAGGGGAAAAAATATCCGCCGGACACTTCAACTCGGAATGCTTTCATCCGAGACAGTCCAACAGCTCGCGCCGCGCCACGCATTCCGGCGCGGATGCGGATGCGGACTCGGATCAGCGCAACGTGATCTGCCCGCGCTCACGCTTGCGGTCGTAGGCACGCAGTTCGTCGCGGATGTGCGCCACGCGCTGCCGGCCGAGAGCGTTGCGCTCCTCGTCGAGCACGGAGGCGTCGAGCAGTTCGGCCATGCGCTGCGCCGTGGGCAGCATCGCATCCCAGGCGTCGAGCGCCGGGACTGGACCGGGCAAGGTCATGAAGAAACTCACTCCGGGCGTGCGCAATTCATCGATATGGCGCATGTCGAAATTGCCCGGCTTGATCATGTTCGCCATGCTGAAGACCGGTCCGGCCTGCGGCTTGCCGGGCAGGAGGCGGTGAAAGATGCCCATGTCGCCGAACGTCAGGCCGGCCTTCTCGGCGGCAACAACGAGACTGGCGCCATTGAACATCTCGTCGGCGCGCGCCGCGACGAACAGTGTCACGATGCGGTCGATCGACTGAGCCGGCCGCGCGCCCGGCGCGGGCTGCTTGTCGGCGGCGCGTTGCGCGCGTGCCACCGGATCCGCCCCGTCGATCAACTCGAGGTCATCGCCGGCAATGACGTCGAGTTCCCCTTGCTCAGGCATCTCGCCGAGCGTCGGTTCGAGGCGATCGCCGTCGCGCACCGTCGCGTCGCGCGCACTCGGCGTGCGTCGTCCCTGTCCGGGTTTGCGCGGCCGTCCGAAAAAATAGATCAGGGCCAGCACCAACAGGCCCGCGATGATCAGGGGGATTCCAATCGAGGGATTCCAGTCCACGACATTGCCTCCGCTCAATTCAGAAGATCGATCGACGCCGGACGCACCGCAGTAGGGTGGGCCTTGGCCCACCGCACCGATGCGTTCAAGCCGACGGTGGGCCAAGGCCCACCGTGCGTGCGAGTGTACTTGGAGCTATGCGGCTCCGGCCAGCTTGGCCGCTTCGGCGAGGTCGACCTGCACCAGGCGCGACACACCCGGCTCGCGCATCGTGACGCCACATAGCTGTTGCGCCGCCTCCATCGTGCCCTTGTTGTGGGTCACGAACAGGAACTGCACGCGTTCGCTCATCTCCGCGACGAGTTGCGAGAAGCGGCCGATATTGGCTTCGTCGAGAGGCGCATCGACTTCGTCGAGCAGGCAGAACGGAGCCGGATTCAGGCGAAAGATCGAGAACACCAGCGCGACCGCGCTCAACGCCTTCTCGCCGCCGGACAGCAGCGTGATGTTCGACACGCGCTTGCCGGGCGGCCGCGCCATGATCGAAACGCCGCTGTCGAGCAGGCTTTCGCCGGTGAGTTCCAGGTAGGCATGGCCGCCGCCGAACAGACGCGGAAACAGCTCCTGCAGCCCCGCATTGACCCGGTCGAACGTTTCCTTGAAGCGCTGCCGGGTTTCGTGATCGATCTTGCGGATCGCGCTTTCCAGGGTTTCCAGCGCAGTGTTCAGATCCAGGGACTGCGCGTCGAGATAGGTCTTGCGCTGGGACTGTTCCTCGTATTCCGAGATCGCCGCCAGGTTGACCGGCTCGAGGCGCTTGATCTTGGCCTCAAGCGTGGCGAGTTGCTCCTGCCACTCGACCGGATCGGCTGCGGCAGGCAACGCCTCCAGCACCGCCGCCAGTTCGTGACCGGCGGCGCGGATCGCCTCATCGAGTTGCTGCGCGCGCAAGTTCAGGCCCTGATGCGCCAGCCGTTCGGCCGAAAGGCTTTCCCGCTTCTGGCCGAGCAGGTGCTCGATGCGATGGCGTTCCTGCTCGTAGCCGCGGAATTCGTTGTCGTGCTCATCGAGCGCCTTGCGCGCTTCGACCAGCTGCCGATCGACCAGCAGACGCTGGTTGAGATAGGTCTGGCGCTCGGCTTCCAGATCGCTCAGCGGATTGCTGCCCGAAGCAAGCTGCTGCGCAAGCTCGGCCTTGCGCGCCTCGAGCTGGGTCAGCTGGCCCTGCATGCGCAATAGCGCCTGCTCGAGCGAGGTGACCGCCGAACGCTTCGATTCGATGCCCAGCGCATGCTGATGCGCGGCCTCGCCCGCCTCGCGCGCATTCGCCCGGGCTTCCTCGCGCGCTTCGAGCAGACTGCGGCGCTCGGTGTCGAGGCGCTGCCGCTGCTGTTCCTGATCGCCCATGCGCGCGACCGCTTCTTCGAGCCGCGCGCGTGCTTCACGCGTCTGCGCCTGGCCTGCGCCGAGCTGCAACTCGAGTTCGCCAGTTTCCTGCTCGATACGCGCCATGCGCGCCTGCGCCGTTTCGATCTTGCCGCGCTGGCTCTGCAACTGCCCGGCCAGTTCGGCGACGCGGCGATGCGTCACGTAGAGTTCGCGCTGCGCATCGTCGCGCGTGCGTTCGGCTTCGCCCTTGCGCGCCTTCAGCTCGTCGATTTCGTGGCCATGCGCTTCGACACGCGCCTGCAGCGCGTCGATCTGCGCCTTGAGCGCATGAATTTCGCGTTCGCGCGCCAGCATGCCGGCCTGCGCACCGCCGCGGCGACGCACGCGCGCAAAGCCCGGGCCAAACCATTCGCCGGCACGCGTGATCACCGATTCCTGCGCGCCAAGACCCGCGGCCATCACTCGCG
Organism: uncultured Gammaproteobacteria bacterium; assembly: GCA_963766595.1. Classification (GTDB taxonomy): domain Bacteria; phylum Pseudomonadota; class Gammaproteobacteria; order Xanthomonadales; family Rhodanobacteraceae; genus Rudaea. The sequence continues at coordinate 1,689,918 of CAVYAZ010000002.1, read as the reverse complement.
CCTCGTCGAGAGACTGCACGACGTACACTTGCGACAAGAGCGCGAGCGCAGCGTCTGGCCCGCGAACATGCGCGGCAAGAGTGCCGGATCGCCCCTGAGTGCCAGCGGCGGACGCGATCAGCGCCAGGTCGGTCTCGCGCAATTCCGCAAGTTCCGCGCCGTGAGCCACGGGCGATTCGACGAGTACGCCTTCCAGCCAGCCGGCAAGCACGGTCTCGACGGCGTTGTCCCAGCCCTCGTCGACTTCGAGCGCTTCGCCGAGCCGCGCTGATTTGTCCAACCCCAACCGCGCCAGCCAATCGCCGGCCGCCGATTTCTCCTGTCCGAGCGCCGCATGCTGCAGCGCTTCGAGCGAGGCCAGGCGGCCGCGCAGGCGTTGCATCTCGGTGCGCGCGTCGTTCAGCTGCGTCGTCGCGCTGCGTTCGCTTTCGAGAACCTGTTCGTGCGCCGCCTTGCGCTGCTCGAGCTGCGAGGTGAACGCGTCCACCTTTTGGCGGTGCGCATCGTGCTCGCCGCTCAGCTGCTCGGCGCTCGCGTTCAACGTGTCGAAGTCGGCCGCGCTTTTTTCCGCGCGCAAGGCTTCGAGCCGGCGGCCGGTTTCCAGCGATTGGCGGTCGAGGTAATCGAGCCGCGTACGCTCGACCTCGGCCGCCTGCGCCGCTTCAGCGCTCGATTTTGCGTATGTGTCCCACTGTTGTTGCCACTCCGACAGCCGGGCCTCGGCGTCGTGCATCTGCTGCGCGGTCTGCGCGGCGGCCGTGTTCAATGCTTCGAGCTTCGGTTCGCCGTCGGCGAGCGCGATCTTCAGCGTTTCGATCTGGTCGTGATCGCCGCGGATATGCTCGTTGAGTTCTGCGTGCGCCTTCTCGGTCTCCAGGCGCGCGCGCTCGAGCCGTTCGCCGAGTTCGCGCTGATGCTGGATCTGTTGCTCGACGCGGGCGATCTCGCCGCCGACCCGATAGACTTCGGCCTGCACCCGATTGAGATTCTCGGTCGCGCCATGGTGCTTTTCGCGGTGCGCTTCGAGCTGCGCCTCGACCTGGCGCTGCTCGGCGACATGCGACTCGATCGCCAGTTCGGTCTGCCGGATCGCGCTGCCATGTTCGTCGAGTTCGCCGGCGATGCTGCGATAGTGAAGCCCGCGCAGTTCGGCTTCGCGCCGCGCGTATTCGGCCTTGAGATCCTGCCAGCGGGCCGCTGCCTTGGCCTGGCGGTTGAGGTGTTCGAGCTGCTTGTCGACTTCTTCGCGCACATCGTTCAGGCGTTCGAGATTCTCGCGCGTCGCCTTGATGCGGCTCTCCGTTTCCTTGCGCCTTTCCTTGTACTTGGAGATCCCGGCCGCTTCCTCGAGATGGCCGCGCAATTCATCCGGATGCGCCGAGATGATTTCCGAAATCATGCCCTGCTCGATGATCGAGTAGCTGCGCGCGCCCAGACCCGTGCCGAGGAACAGATCGGTGATGTCGCGGCGGCGGCAGCGCCCGCCGTTGAGGTAATACTGCGACTGCCCGTCGCGGCTCGCGCTGCGCTTGACGGAAATCTCGTTGAAATTGGCGTACTCGCCGACGACGAGGCCGTCCGAGTTGTCGAAGATCAGTTCGACGACCGCGCTGCCGACCGGCTTGCGCCCGGTCGAGCCGGAGAAGATCACGTCGGTCAGCGCTTCGCCACGCAGGCGGCTGGCCGCGCTTTCGCCCATGACCCAGCGGATCGCGTCGATGATGTTGGACTTGCCGCAACCGTTCGGCCCGACGATGCCCGTCATGTTCGTGGGCAGGTGCAGGATGGTCGGATCGACGAAGGATTTGAATCCGGACAGCTTTATTGTTGTCAGTCGCATGCTTGAAGAAATCTCGGGCAGCCCCGGACCCGCGGACCGCAATAGCAGGAGTTGTAGGCGGCGGAGCCATCGGCTACCGTGGCGGAACCGCCGCAGAAACGAAAAAAGTCACTCAAGGATTACCGGCCATGCCGACCGCCCCCAGCAAAACCTTGGAGACGTTTCCGAATCCGCAGCCGGATCGTCAGTATACCATCCGCATGCGCATTCCCGAGTTCACCTGCCTGTGTCCGAAGACCGGCCAGCCGGACTTCGCCACGTTGCTGCTTGAATACGTGCCGGACAAATCCTGCGTGGAACTCAAGGCGCTCAAGCTGTATGTCTGGAGCTATCGCAACGAGGGCGCGTTCCACGAGGCGGTCACGAACCGCATCCTCGATGACCTGGTCGCCGCCACCGCGCCGCGTTTCATGCGGCTCAGCGCCGAATTCGGCGTGCGCGGAGGGATTTATACGACGGTAGTTGCCGAGCACCGCTCGGACCAGTGGAATCCTTCGGCGCCGGTCGACCTTCCCTAGTTTTTCCTCTCCACGGCGTCCACGGCTTTTTCGCCCGCGCCCGCCGGCGGAACTTTGGCGGCATCGCTTTTTGCCGGCGCCGCTGGCGGAACCGCCCCGGGCGGATACTCCACCTTCGCCTGCTCCTTCAGTTTCTGCAGGCGCTCGCGCCCGACGCGCAACAGCAGGCCCTGCCGCACACTGTCCTTGACCTGGTCGAACGGCGGCGGCGTGAACGGATTCGCAATCGAGAGGTGCACGACGTGCCAGCCGAAATCGGTCTTGACCGGAACGCGGGACGTCTCGCCGTTCTTCAGCCCAGCCAGGGCTTTGGCGAGTTCGGGAGGAATCTGGTCCTGCCTGGCGCGACTGAACGCCTTGGCCTGCTTGGCCTTGGCGCTCCATGCGTCGTAAACGGCGTTGAATGGCTTTCCAGCGTCGATTTCGCCGACGACCTTCTGGGCGTCGTCGGCCTTGTCGAACAGCAACTGGGTGAAGTCGTATTCAAACTTGCCGGCCTGCGCCACCTGCGACTCGTATTCCGCCCTTACTACGGCATCGGTGATCGGCGCTTGCTGCTGCAACACCTCGAACGTCGCGTTGGCCACGCCCTGGATACGAGCGGCCTCCACATCCGCGCGAAACTTCTCCTCGGCAAAAAAATTTCCCTGGCGCGCCGCTTGCGATAGCAGGACATAGTCGGTCAGCAGCGCCAGCGCTTGCGCACGCTGTTCAGGATTCGCAAGGTCGAGGCCGCGCGCGCGCGCCACCGCTTCGAGCAGCGCTTGCGGCACGGGTGTGCCGTTGACGGTTTCGGCCAGAGGGCCCTCGAGGCCGCCCTGCAACGGCCGCGTATCGGGCCCATTGCCGGATGAACATCCGGCCAGAAAGGATCCGACGAGTAAGGGTCCCGCGAGAATCGGCATTGAAAGCAATAATTGAGGTTTGTGCATCCTTGTCACTCCGGTTGAATCCGATCAGCATTCGGCGACATGCGATCACTCGCCGGGAGCACGCGTTTCCAAAGCCAGCGCGTGAATATCGGTGCGCATCATTTCGCCTAGCGCGTCATAGACGCATTGATGCCGCTTTATCAACGGCATTCCGGAAAATTCGGGTGCGACGATGCGCACGCGAAAATGTCCGCGACCATCGCGCGCGCCTTCGTGGCCCGCATGCCGGTGGCTCTCGTCTTCGACGTCGAGCTGCAAGGGCCGCAACGCCTGTTCAAGGCAGGTGCGAATGCGTTCGAGCCGGTCGCTCACGGCAAGGTCTTGCGGAATGGGCGCACCGAAACCTCACGGTAAACGCCCGCGCCGACAAACGGGTCGGCATCAGCCCATGCCTGCGCTTGGGTTAGATCGGCAAATTCGGCCACGATCAGGCTGCCGCTGAATCCGGCCGGGCCCGGGTCCTCGCTGTCGATCGCCGGAAACGGACCGGCCAGAAGCAGACGCCCATGCGCGTGCAGTTCGTTCAGGCGGTGCAGGTGCGCCGGCCTGGCTTGCTGGCGCTTGGCAAGGCTGTCGGCATGATCGAGCGCAACGATTGCGTACCACATGGGATTTCCGATTTCCGGCGCAGCGACTCGAGCGGCCGACTATGATAACGGAACTGCACCTGCCGTCACGGGACTGGACTTGCGCCCGCGTTCCTCGTAGTCTGTGCGCCTTGAGGGGACCGCCCACACGCGCGTCGGCACGCCTGCGCTGCAGCACTTGCCCACGCCTTCCGGCCCTTGGAATAACCTGGTCCGCAGATCCGGCAGTCCGCCAGAGCGTCGGTTCAGGTCGAGCCTCAAGTTGCGATTCGGTCCGAAAGGACGATCAATAGCGCGTGAACACGGCGGTTCTGGGAAGTCGTCGTGCACCCGCGCCCCGGGTGTCCAGCAGTTCGACACGAAGCGGACATAAGTCCGAAATTTTCCACTTTTGTACAATGCCTTATTGGCTGCAATGCCCCAATACCCGATAGCGAGCCTGCGCGCATGAGCGCGCCTTCTTCCGTGGCCGGCGAAAGCGCGGCGCCGGATATCTTCGTTCCCGTTCCCCAGCAGCAGGAAATGCCGCTGGCGCTGGTGCGCGGGCAGCCCGTGCTGCAGATGCCGCAAGACCTGTACATCCCGCCCGATGCGCTGGAAGTGATCCTCGAGGCGTTCGAGGGCCCGCTGGATCTGCTGCTCTACCTGATCCGGCGACAGAACCTGGACATCCTCGACATACCGATCGCCGAGATTACGCGCCAATATGTCGAATACATCGAGCTGATGCACGAACTGCGGCTCGAACTGGCCGCCGATTACCTGGTCATGGCCGCGATGCTGGCCGAGATCAAGTCGCGCCTGCTGCTGCCGCGGCCGCCGCTCGAGGAAGGCCTCGAAGAAGATCCGCGCGCCGAACTCGTGCGCCGCTTGCAGGAGTATGAACGGTTCAAGAAAGCGGCTGAGGAGATCGAGGCAATGCCGCGCCAGGATCGCGATTTTTCCGTGGCGTCGGCCTTCGTGGTCGATCGCAACGTGATCCGGCTGCCGCCGCCGGTCGAGCTTCGCGAACTGCTGCTGGCGCTCAAGGACGTGCTCAAGCGCGCCGAACTGACCGGCCGTCACGCGATCCAGCGCGAAGCACTGTCGGTGCGCAACCGCATGAGCGATGTGCTCAAGGCGCTCGGCGATGGCGAATTCCATCCGTTCGAGCGTCTGTTCAATGCCAGCGAAGGCCGCCTCGGCATCATCGTGACGTTCCTGGCATTGCTCGAACTGGCCAAGGAACACCTGATCGAGTTGATGCAAAGTGAACCGCTGGCGCCGATCTACCTCAAGTCGCTGGCCACGGGTTAAGCGCGCGATCGATCCCCGATTGCGCAGATGAACGCACTGCAGAATCAAGAATAATGGAACTACGACAACTCAAACGCATACTCGAAGCAGCCCTGCTCGCCGCTGCCCAGCCGCTGTCGCTGCCGCAATTGTCGGGGCTGTTCGTCGAGCCGGAAGTGCCGAGCCATGAAGATCTGGCGCGCGCTCTGGAACAACTTGGCGAGGAATGCGCCGATCGCGGCATCGAACTGAAGGAGGTCGCTTCGGGATTCCGCTATCAGGTGCGCCAGGACGTCAACGCCTGGGTCGCGCGGCTATGGACGGAGCGACAGACGAAGTATTCGCGCGCCTTGCTCGAGACGCTTGCGCTGATTGCCTACCGCCAGCCGATCACGCGCGGCGAGATCGAGCAGATCCGCGGCGTCGCCGTTTCGACCAACATCGTCAAGACGCTCGAAGAACGCGAGTGGATTCGCGTGGTCGGATATCGCGACGTTCCCGGCAAGCCCGAACTGTTCGGCACGACCAAGAGCTTCCTGGACTATTTCGTGCTGAAGTCGCTCGACGAACTGCCGCCACTGGCAGAGATTCGCGACGTCGAAGAATTCGACGCGCAATTGACGCTCGGCCCTGCGGCTCCGGCCGACGCCGTCGATGACGACGGCGATGCCGAAGAACAACCCCAAGCCCACGACACCGCAGCGGACGCCCATCCGTCCGCGGAAAACGAAGATCCCGACAACCCCGTTACCCAGGCGGCCGCTGCCGCCGACAGCGCTACACCGGAGCACACCGCATGAACGCGCCACCGCGCACCCTGCTCACCCTGAAGCGCGCACAAGGCGGCGCAGCGGCAATCGAAGAACGCCTGCACAAGGTACTGGCGAACGCCGGACTTGGTTCGCGCCGACTGCTCGAACAGCGCATCGAGGCGGGCGAGATCCGCGTCAACGGCATCGTGGCCGAACTCGGCTCGAGCGTGCACGCCGGAGATCGCGTGGAACTCGACGGCAAGCTGTTCGTCACGATCAACGACAGCGCCGAGCACGCGCAGATCCTTGTTTTCAACAAGCCCGAAGGGGTGGTCACCACGCGCGATGATCCGGAAGGCCGCCCGACCGTGTTCGAACACCTGCCGCGCCTGAAGGGTGCCCGCTGGATCGCAGTCGGCCGCCTCGACATCAATACGACCGGGCTGTTGTTGCTGACGACCGACGGCGCGCTTGCGCATGCACTGATGCACCCGAGCACCGAAGTCCAACGCGAATACATCTGCCGCGTGCATGGCGAAGTGACCGATGAAGCGCTCGAGCGCCTGCGCAGCGGCGTCGAACTCGAAGACGGCCCTGCCCGCTTCGAAGAACTCGCCGTGATCAGCCGCGGCGACAGCCATTCCTGGTTCCGTGTCGTCGTCGCCGAAGGCCGCAATCGTGAAGTGCGGCGGATGTGGGAGTCGCAGGGTCTGCTGGTCAGCCGGCTCAAGCGCATCCGCTACGGCAATGTCGAGTTGCCGCGCGGGCTTCTCAAGGGACACAGCGAGCCGCTCGATCCCGAGCAGGTCAAATCGCTGCGCAACCTCGTCGGCGCAACCGATCCCGAACCGACCCTGACGCTGCAACCGGTCATCGGCCAGCGCCGCGCCAAGCCCTCGAACGAATTTCGTCCTTCGCCACGCACGCAGCAGGCATGGACGGGCGCCGGATATGGCGACGAGGCGCGCGAACTTCGCGCATTCGATCGTATCCGCGATGATGCGCCTTTCGCCCGCCCTGGCGGCAAGCGCAAGAAGCGCGGCAAGGGTGCTCCCGGCGGTGGCCAACGCAATGCGCCGCACGCAGCCGGCGCCGGAGCCGGTCGCCCGGCCGGCCCGCGGCCGCCGCGCCGTGGTTCAGGCCGCGGAGCACCGCAACAACAGATTGGCGTATACCAGCCGACATGGCTTGCCGGGGAGCCGACGCCATTCAACGGCCGTCCGCCTCGCCGCGACAAGCGTGGCGGACCGCCAGGCGCCGGCGCGCCGCGCGGTGGTCCAGGCGGCGCCCGGCCGGGCGGATTCCGTCCGCCTCGCGCAGGCGCTGGTGGCCAGGGACAGCGTCACGGGGGACCCGGCGGCAATCCGCGCGGTCCACGAAATCCGAACAGCGCCGAGCCGCGGATCAAGCCCGACGGCTTCGGCAATTCGATCGCGTATGAGAACCGGCCGCCGCGCCAGCGCCAGCCTGGGGGCGGGCAGAATCGTGGTCCTGGTGGCAATCAGGGTCGCCAGCCGCGCGGCCCGAGCGATCACCAGCCGCGTCGATTCGACGATCGCGCCCCGCCACGCGACGATATCGGTAACCGCATCGGCAACGAGCCGCGGCCCGATGGCGGTCCCGGCGGCGGTCAGCGCCACAAGCGGCGTCCGAAACCGTAACACTTCGTTTTTCGGGGCAGTGCCAGGGAGGCACGTGCCGCGCCGGAAATTGCTCCTGCATTTCCGGCATGCGCACGACCTCGCGGCGGACGAAGAACGCTCCTTCGTTTCAGCTCGCCGAGTCATCAAGGCACCCGCCGAAAAATGCTCTGCATTTTCGGCGTACCCGCCATCCATGGCGGTAATGAGCGGACGTGTCAGTCGAGCTTGATCGCTTTCTTGTCACCCTCGCGGCGCTTCTGTTCCTTCGCGTTGAAGTCGGCTTCGCAGCCGTTGCGCTTGACCATTACGCAGTCGAGGTAATCGGTGATCTCGACCAGCGCCGCGCGGATCGCCTTGCCCGTCGGTGTGTTCTCTTCATGCGCAAGACTACCGCCGAATCCGCCGCGGTAAACGCCCACAGCAACTCCGCTGCTCTTGCTGCGGCCCTCGATCGTGCGCGAGAACTCGACGTCGCTGGTTTCGGTGTTGATCACGCGCACGTCGACCGCCAGGTACGCCTCGGCCGACTTGCCGCCGAAGCCGATGCCCTTGAAGCTCAGGCCACCGCCGGTGCTCGAGGTATTTTCCTCGTAGGACGTTACCGTACCGGTTATCAGATATTGCGCGCCGGTGACCTTGCCGATCTTCGCGCCCGTGCCCTTGGCAACGCGACCGGAGGCAGCGAGATTCTGTTCTTCGAGCACGGCCTGCAGCTTCTGACGTTCGACGACGCGGAAAGCGCCGCTCGACGACAGCTCATTCGACAGCATGCCGGACAATTCCCAGCCGACGCCGCCGCGCCACCACGCCGCGCCCGACTGATTTGTGAACTCGGCTACACCGACCACGGGACGGTTGTCACCGCCTGCCGCCAATGCAGCATCCGCAACAGCAAATGCGGATACGGCCATTGCAACTGCCAATACGAACTTCTTCATTGAGTAATCTCCCCGAATCAAGAATTTTCGCCGGACTGGATATCACCAGCGTCCACACCAACTGCTAAAGTCTAATATTACGCCAACTGCGCGGCAGCGGTACAAGTCGCTTGTCGGCCTCTCGGTCATCCTCGGGCTTCGAGGCGCCAGGCCGCTGCCCCCTCGCGTGCACACTTCACATCGATTCCACCGGCAGTTGGATAATGTGCGTCCGGATGCCGATTCATCGATCGCGTCACGAACAGTCAGTGAAACGCGCGACGAGCGCAGATCCGAACAAGTGTGCAGCCCAGCATGCGTCTGCAACGCGAATTGCTGCTGCGCTCATTTTTTCTCGCAGAAATCGTGCCATTCCTGCTTGTTTCGACCGTGGCTGTGGCGACGGCGATGGTTAACGCGACTGCAACACACGATTAACCTGACCGACACTTGCGCTACGTACACTCGCGGCATCCGCAAGGAGAACAATGATGCACAGTGTGAGAACTACCGAAACCGTGATGCTTGGCTATACGATCGAACGCGTCGACAGCGTCGACGCTTGCGGACTGACCTGGGATACGAGCTACGACGTGTTCAGCGCTGATGGCGAAAGCATGCTCGGTGGCGCACACCCGACCCTGCGCGCGGCGCAGAACTTCGTTCTCTGGCATGAACTGGAAGTCGCGCGGCGGCGCAACAACTCGCCAGCGTTCAAATTTGTGACGAGCAAGTCAGGGAAGGGTCAGCCACAGACGACCCGATCACGGGCTGCATGAGCGCAGGCGCGGCCGTTCAAGGGGCGCCATTCAGGGCGTCAGCGCAAAATCGTCCGCGTCCATCCATGCGGGAAAGCGCTCGCGGTGTGCCGCGAGCGCCGCAGAGTCCAGGCGCACAGTCACCGTTTGTTCCTGTGCGCCGAGCTCGGCCAGCGGCTGCCCAAGAAAATCCAGGACAACGCTATCGCCTGAATAGGCGAGGTCGTTGCCGTCGACTCCAACCCGGTTCACGCCGGCGCAATAGCCCAGGTTTTCGATCGCACGCGCGCGCAGCAATGTGCTCCATGCGTAGCGCCGCGCTGACGGCCAATTGGCGACGAAGATCACCAGATCATAGTCGAAACGGTCGGCAGCGCGATCGTAGCGGTTGCGGATGAATACCGGGAAGCGCAAGTCGTAGCAGACCAGCGGGCAAATCCGCCAGCCATGCCACTCGACGATCAGGCGCTCGCCGCCCGCCGCGTAGCGCTCGTGCTCGCGGGCGTAGCGAAACAGATGGCGTTTGTCGTAGTGCCGCACTTCACCGTCCGGCGTGACGAACAGCAGTCGGTTGTAGACGCGTGCGTCGCTGCCTGCGCCGACCCGCAGTTGCATGCTGCCCGTGACCGCGGCATTGAGCCGGCCGGCCTGATCGCGCAGCCACGCGACGCCCTGCCCGTCCATCGTTTCTGCCTGATCGATGGCTTCATTCGAGAAGCCGCTCGTGAAGGTTTCGGGTAGCACGATCAGGTCGGTCTGACCCTTCAATGGAGCGATCAACTCGCCATAGTAGTCGCGGTTCGCGACTGGATCGTGCCAGCGCGTTGCGCCCTGGACCAGCGAGACGCGCAGTGGGTTCACAGCTGGCATAGGCGTTCGGCTGCTGCCACCAGCGTGTCGTCATTTTTCGCGAAACAGAAGCGGATCAGGCGCGAGTTTGGCGGCGTCTCGTAGAACGCGGAAACCGGAATTGCCGCGACGCCGGCTTCGCGAATCAGCCATTCGCAAAACGTCAGGTCGTCCTTGTTGCTGATCCCCGAATAGTCCACGAGCTGGAAATACGCGCCGCTGACCGGCTGCAGCTTGAATTTCGACGTGGCCAGCAGTGAGCGGAAACGGTCGCGCTTGGCCTGGTAAAAGCGCGGCAGGTCCAGGTAATGCTGCGGATCGCGCTCGAGCACTTCGGCGAACGCCCATTGCGCCGGCTGGAACGTGCAGAACGTCAGGTATTGGTGCACCTTGCGGAATTCGGCAGTGAGCGCCGCCGGAGCGATGCAGTAGCCGACCTTCCAGCCCGTGCAGTGATAGGTCTTGCCGAACGAAGACACGACGAAGCTGCGCGCGGCGAGTTCCGCATGCCGCAGCGCACTCTGGTGCGCGAGGCCGTCGAATACGATGTGCTCGTACACCTCGTCGGAGAGCACCAGGATCTCGGTGCCGCGCGTGATCTCCGCGAGGGTTTCGAGATCGGCCGGCGAGAACACGGCGCCGGACGGATTGTGTGGCGAGTTGACCAGGATCATGCGCGTCTTCGCCGTGACCGCATCCTTCACGCGCTGCCAGTCGACGGAAAAATCCGGCAGGCGCAGCGCAATGTGGATCGCGCGGCCGCCGGAAAGCTCGATCGCCGGCTCGTAGCTGTCGTAGCACGGGTCCAGGACGATGACTTCGTCGCCGCCGCGGACGCAGGCGGCGATCGCCGCGAACAGCGCTTCGGTCGCACCGCTGGTCACGGTAACTTCGGTGTTTGCGTTCACGCGGCAGCCGTAGAGTTTCTCGGACTTCAGCGCAATCTGTTCGCGCAACTGCGCGATGCCGGTCATCGGCGCATACTGGTTCCGCGCCGTATTCATCGCCGCGGCCAGCGCGTCGCGCAGCGACTGCGGACCGTCGAAATCCGGAAATCCCTGGCCCAGGTTGACCGCCTTGTGCTCGATCGCGAGCTGCGACATGACGCTGAAGATCGTCGTGCCGACTTTGGGTAGTTTGCTCTGGAGCTGCATCATGCCTCGCGTCGATTTGGATGGCTAAATCAAAGGCGATGGTAACACGATCATGCTAGGCGAAGGCTTTAGCCCCTCTCCCTTGATGGGGGGGAGAGGGTGCGTCCGCGTAGCGGGCGACTGCGTCGCCAACCCCTCTCCCGACGGGCAGGAGCCCGAGTGCCGCGAAGGCCATGGATGGCCGAGGCCGCCGCACTGCGTGCGGCGACCTCTCCCACAAGGAGAGAGGTGAGAGAGCCCAGCGATCACGCATAACGTCTCAACGTCGCCTCGGCATCGGCTGCGTCGATATCACTTTCCCAATCCTCCATCAGTGCGATCAACGTCAGCTTTTCGACTTCGCGCGCGAAGCGCTGCGCCAGTGGGTCCGGATCGGGCACGAGCAGCGAATCGACGATGATGCCGAAATGGACGCGGCCGTTGTAGCTGAGGATCGACAGGCCCATGCCGACGGTGCCGTTCTGCGGCACCCAGAACATCATTTCACGCACTTCACAGCCGCCCAGGTACAGCGGCATCTGCGGGCCGGGAACATTGGTGGCCACGGCAGTCGCCTTGCGGCTGAAGAATTCGAGGGCGAGGCGCTGCACGCCGACCGGAGCCATGCCGACCGCGGCAAGCAGGCCAAACGTCAGTACTGCCTGGCGCGACCGTTTCAGTTCGCGCATCGACGCGGCAACACGCTCGAGGCGGCGCAACGGATTGGCCTCGCCGATAGGCAAATCGAGAAAGACCAGGCCAAAGTGATTGCCGAGTTTCTTCGCATGCTCGAGCGGACGAAGATTGACCGGTACGGTCGCGCGGATCGTCAGTCCGTCGACATTTTCGCCGATCGAGAGCAGATAGTTACGCAGCGCGCCGCTGGCGCAGGCAAGCAGTACGTCGTTGACCGTGCAACCGAGCGTCTTGCCGATCGTCTTGACTTCCTCGAGCGGCAACGGGTCGGCCCAGGCGCAACGCTTGGTGCCGCCGAGCGTGCCCTTGAATGCCGTCGGCGGATCGTCGGACAGGCTCAGCGCAATCGCGAGTTCGCGCGTGATCTCGCCGCTTTCCTTGGCGATCGCCGCCACCAGCGCAGGATCGCGAACCAACTCACCGCCCTTCTTGATCGCCTGGCCGCCGAATGCCAGTGCCTTGCCGAGGCCGGCGCGCGCAGGCTGCACGAGACGCTCGAACACGCTGCCCTGGTCGTGCGGTTTCCAAACTTTGGTCAGTTCGCTCCGCTGTCGCGGCTTCGTCGCCGCATCGGTCAGCGACAGCACGACCTGCATCAGCGCGATGCCGTCGGCGTAGCAATGATGGATGCGCGTGATCACCGCGCAGCCGCCGTCGTAATTTTCGACCACGTGAAACTGCCACAGTGGCCGGGCGTGGTCGAGCGCTGTCGATGCCATTTTGCTGACGAACGCTTCCAGCGCAACCTTGTCGCGCCTGCCGGTCAGAGTTGTGCTCCGGACATGCCAGTCGATATCGAAGCCCGCATCGGTCTGCCAGAACGCTGCGGAACCGTCATCGACGGCCTTCTGGCGAAAACGCCGGTAGGCAAGGAACCGCGAAGCAATCACCTGCTTGAGCTTTTTCAGGGGAAGCTTGCCGCCGAGCATCCAGACGCCTGTGATCATCATCAGGTTGGTCGGGCTCTCCATGCGCAACCAGGCCGTGTCGACGTTGGACATCGGCTCGCGACCACCACCTTCGGATTCGGGCATGTTCCAATCTCCAGCCGGGCGCGATACTTGCCCGCGCCGCCTCGTGTAGCATCCGGTGAACGCCCGCAAAACGCAATGCTTGGGGGAACGCATGGATCATGGTGGCGGAATCCTTCTCGGCCTGTTCGTCATCTTCGTCGCCGCCCAGATCGGCGCCGAGATTGCACAGCGGCTGAAGCTTCCCGGTGTTGTCGGCGAAATCGTGGCGGGTTGCGTGCTCGGCCCGTCGGCGCTGGGCTGGGTGCATTCGAGCGAGGCGCTCGACCTGCTGGCCGAAATCGGCGTCGTGCTGTTGCTGTTCTCGGTCGGGCTTGAAACCAAGCTCGAGGAGATGAAGCGCGTCGGCCGGAGCGCCTTTTTCGTCGGCGTGCTCGGCGTCGTCGTGCCATTCGTACTCGGTTCGCTGTGGGCGCACGGTTCCGGCTTCGAATGGGCGCAGTCGATGTTCGTCGCCGCCGCCTTCGTCGCCACCTCGGCCGGCATTACCGCGCGCGTGCTGCAGGAACTCGGCGTGCTGCAACGCCAGGAAAGCCGCGTCATTCTCGGCGCCGCCGTGATCGACGATGTCCTTGCCATGCTGCTGCTCGGTATCGTGACCGCGCTGCAGAGCGGCGAATCCCTGCATCTGGGGCAGCTCGCGGTCGTTCTGGCCCAGTCGATCGGTTTCATCGCCGTGATCGTCTTTCTGGGCACGAGGGTCATGCAGCGCCAGTCGCATTGGCTCGAAGCGCCGATCAACCCGTTGTCGCCACTGACGCTCGCCCTTGCGCTGTGCCTGGGCCTTGCGTTCCTGTCGACGCAATTCGGACTCGCCGCGATCATCGGCGCGTTCCTCGCCGGCATGATCGCCTCGGAAACGAAGCAGCGTGAAACGATCGAGCACCAGACCCAGCCTTTGCTCGCATTCCTGACGCCGTTCTTTTTCGTCATGACCGGCAGCAAGGTCGAACTCGCGCAACTGGCCGACGGGAGCACGCTGCTGACTCTCGCGCTGATCACGGCGATCGCCATCGTCTCCAAGCTGCTCGGCGGATTCGTCGGCGCACTGTCGCTCGGCAAGCGCGGCGCGCTGATCGTCGGCGTCGGCATGGTTCCGCGCGGCGAAGTCGGCGTGGTGATTGCGGCCCTTGGCCTCGCCGCGGGCGTGTTCTCGCCGCACACCTACGCGTTGATCGTCGCGATGTCGCTGCTGACGTCGGTCGTGACGCCGCCGGTGCTGGCGCTGCTGTTCAAGGCCCAGGAGAGCGAAGGTCTCGAGGCTGCCGACAAGCCGCCGGCGTAACGTCCCTTCAGGATGCCTGGCGCACGCGCACAGCGACCGCGTCGAAGAAGTCGCCCGGCAATTCCGCGCGCACCGGCACGCGCCAGCAGCGCGCGTCGGCAAAAGCGACACATTTGACGGCATCCTTTTCAGTCATCAGCACCGGCAGAGCGTCGCCGAAATCCAGGTCGGCCCGCGCATAAACGAAGTGATCGGCAAATCCGTGCTCGATGACGTCGAGCCCGGCGGCACGCAGCCCGGCAAAAAACCGCGCCGGATTGCCAATGCCGGCCACGGCGTGGACACGCTGGCCCACCCAGTCGGCGAGCTTGCGTTGCTGCGGCGGGCCGCTCAGCGCGACAGCGACATCGACGTGCAGCGTCATGGCAACCTCGCCTGGTTGCGCGACGCCACCGTTGCAGACACGGAACGCGAAGGCGCCGGCCCGGCTGGCCGGTTCGCGCAGCGGGCCCGCCGGAAGCAACCGGCCGTTGCCGAAGCGGCGCTCGCCATCGATCACGCAAATTTCCACATCGCGGCAAAGTTTATAATGCTGCAATCCGTCGTCGGCGACCAGGACATCGCAGCGCGCCGCTTCGAGCAGCGTGCGCCCCGCAAGCGCGCGATCGTGCCCGACGGCAACCGGCACTTGCGTGACTTGCGCGATCAGGCAGGCTTCGTCGCCGGCGATGCGCGGATCGCTGTTCGCGTCGACGAGGAGTGGTCCTGTCGCGCTGCCGCCATAGCCGCGGCTGATGACACCCGGATTGAAACCGCGCGCGCGCAGCCCCTCGATCAGCGCGATCGTCAGCGGCGTCTTGCCGGTGCCGCCGACGCTGATATTGCCGACGACGATGACCGGAACCGGAAGGCGAGCGCGCGGAAGCAACCGTGCCGCATATAGTCCACGCCGCAGGCCTGCGGCCGGCGCGTAAAGCGCCGCCAGCGCGCGGAGCAGCCACGGAACCCTGCGGCCGCCGTACCAGACCTGCTGCAGTTCGTTCTCGTCGAACATCAGCCGGTCGGATGACAGCAATCCGTTCGCATCTGGACCGGCGGACAAGGCACCGATCCGTACGAACAGAAAACGCAGCAATCACCCGGGAGCGGCCGCAGCAGGGCGCCGCAGCCCGGGCAGTCGTGAAACCAGATGCACGCGTTGAGCGGCATTGTCTCGGTCGACTTCGCGCCGCATTGCGGACAGGTAAGCGTGCTGGTCAGTACGACGTCGCCCGACATCTCGCAGTCTGCCTAGTGGCCGTTGTCGCGAAACTGCAAACGGTGCAGCGCTGCGTAATAACTGTCGCGGCCGATCAACTCGGCGTGCGTGCCGAGTTCGACGATGCGGCCTTCCTCGAGCACGGCGATCTGGTCGGCGTGCTCGATCGTCGAAAGCCGGTGCGCAATGACGAGTACCGTGCGATCGCGCATCAGGCGTTTGAGCGCCTGCTGGATCAGGCTCTCGCTTTCGCTGTCGAGCGCGCTGGTCGCCTCGTCGAGGATCAGGATCGGCGCATTTTTCAGGATCGCGCGCGCAATTGCGATGCGCTGGCGCTGGCCGCCGGACAACAGGGCGCCGCCGCCGCCGATGCGGCTGTTCAACCCGTTGGGCAGGCGGCGCACGAATTCCATCGCGTTGGCCGCCTCCGCCGCCGCCACGATGTCCGCGTCGGTCGCGTATTGCAGCGCCCCGTACGCTATGTTGCGCGCGATCGTGTCGTCGAACAGGACGACTTGCTGTCCGACGAGCGCAATCTGCTCGCGCAGGCTCGCGATTGAATAGTGCGCCAATTCGTGACCGTCGAGCTGCACGCTCCCGCCCTGCGGATCGTAGAACCGCGGAATCAGGCCGGCCAGGCTCGACTTGCCGCTGCCGGAGCGGCCGACCAGTGCAGTCACGCTGCCGGGCCGGCAATGCAGGCTCACCGAACGCAGCGCCGGCTCGGCCGCGCTGGGATAAGTGAACTCTACGTTCCGGAATTGGATCTCGCCGCGGCTGCGCTCGATGCGTTCGCGGCCGTGATCGCGTTCGTCGTCGGCGTCGATCACGTGGAACAGGTCGCGCGCGGCCACGACGCCTCGCTGCAGGTTCGCCTGCACCGTTGTCAGGCGCTTCAGCGACGGCAGCATCACCAGCATGGCCGTGATCAGCGACATGAACGTGCCAGGGCTCATCTGGCGCAACGTGCCCGGGCGCGTGGCAAGAAAAATCACGAGGGCGAGCGCGCAGGCGGCGACCAGTTGCACCAGTGCGGTGGCCAGCGCGTTGGTTGCGGCGACCTTCAGGTTCAACTGACGGATCGCGCTGTTCGCATCACCGAAGCGAGTTCGTTCGTAGTCCTGACCGCCGTAGATCTTTACCTCGCGCTGGCCGTTGACGACCTCGTCGACAATGCCGGTCACCGAACTGACGGAATTCTGGATGCGCTGGCTGATGCGCCGATAACGGCGCCCCACACCGTACACGACGCCGGCGATCAGCGGCGCAAGGACGAACAACGCCAGCGTCAGCCGCGCGCTGTTGTAGAGCATGACGCTGACTTGTCCGATCACCATCAACCCATCGAGCACGGCGATCTTCAGCGCATCGGTGCTCGCATTCGCGACCTGCTCGACCGTGTAGGTCATGCGCGCAATCTGGTTGCTCGGCGGTTCGCTGCTGAAGAACGCCGTCGGCAGGCGCAGGTACTTGTCGAACACCTCGGCGCGCAACGTCTGCACGACCCCGCGCGCGATATGTGCCATGCCGTAGTCGGCGACATAGGTCGCGGCGCCGCGAATCAGGAACAGACCGACGATGACCAGTGGCATCCAGAAGATCGTCGTGGCGTCCTTGGCGACGAACAGGTCGTCGAGCATCGGCTTGATCACCAGCGTGAAAGCCGATCCGCAGGCCGCATCGAACAGCATGCCGATCGACGCAATGACCGCCACCGGCCAGTAGCGCGCCGAATAGCCGAGCAGGCGCCGGTAGGTCGGATAGACAGCGGTTTCCGCAGCGCCCTCGGAGGCCGTGCTCACGCGCGACCGCTCACGTCGTGGTGCCTGCTTCAGTGCCCCTCACCCCTTGCCCTCTCCCGCAGGCGGGAGAGGGGGAGTGATAATCGCGCTGCGCGCGATGACGGTATTTCATTGGTGCGGGCGTTCCTTCGCCGGCGTGGTTGCGATCGACAGATGCGTGAAGCCGAGCTGGCCGAGCGCATCCATCGCAGTGACAACGGCCTGGTGCGGCGTCATCCCGTCCGCGCGCAGGACCACGGTGCGTTCGCGGTCGTCGCCGGCGACGCGGCCGATCGCCTCCTTCAGCGTGTCGAGCGACGGATTCAGCACCTCGTTGTTGTCGACGTAGAAGCGGCTGTTGCTGTCGACCATCACGACGAGGGCAGCGCGCTGGGTCTCCTGCTGCGTCTCCGAAGACTCGGGCAGCGCCACTTTCATCGCCGAATGCTGCACGAATGTCGTGGTCATGACGAAGAACATCAGCAAAGTCAGCATGACGTCGATCAGCGAGATCACGTTGATCTCGAAGTCGTCCTGGCGGGCCGCGCCTATGCGCATGTCACTCGACCGCGGCGGGAGCCTGGCGCGCGCGCGTGACGCGCACCGGCGGTGGTGGCGCGGTAACGGCCGTTTCGCTCTGCGCAGTCAGCTCATCCATCAGCAGGATCACCTGCTGCTCCATGCTGATCACGTAGTCGCCGACCAGGCCGCGGAAGTAGCGATGGAAAAAATAGGCCGGGATCGCGACGCAAAGACCCGATGCAGTGCACACCAGCGCCTCGCCGATGCCGCCGGCCATTTTCAGCGGATCGCCGACGCCGCTGACCATGACCGCGAAAAACATGCTGATCAGGCCGAACACCGTGCCGAGCAGGCCCAGCAACGGCGAGATCAGCGCGATCGTGCCGAGCGTGTTGAGAAAGCGTTCGAGCCGGTGGACGACATGGCGGCCGGTGTCCTCGACGCGCTCCTTGATGATCTCGCGCGGCCGGTTGCGCACGGTCAGCGCTGCGGCAAGCAGTTCACCGAGCGGCGAATTCTTGCGCAGCACCTCGATGTGGTCCGGATCGAGCTTGCGCGTGCGCGCCCATTCACGCACCTCGGCGCCAAGATTCGCTGGAATCACGGTCGAGCGGCGCAACGACCAGAACCGTTCCAGAATTATGGCAACCGCCACCGCGGAACACAGCAGTATGGGCGCCATGGCCCAGCCGCCAGCAAGCAGAATTTCCAGCACTTGCGAAAACTCCCAGTCAGTTCGAACCGGGCCGTAGCCCACGGTGGATCATACCAGCGGTAGGGGTAAGGCGTGAGAGATCAGACTTGGGAAGTGAGACGTAACGTGCAGTATCCGGACACGGAAGGCCAGCGGGCGCGTCTCAGGTATCACCTCTCACGTCACTTCTCACGTCTTACTTCTCTCGTCTCACGGCTCTCGCCAATACGGATGTCTATCCACCCGCCCCTGCTCCACAACGCGCGGCGGCTGGTCGAGGCCGAAGCGCACGTCGACGAACCCGCTTTCGGACGTATTCAACAAGCCGGATCCGGCTGCGGCGTAGCGCGCCACGACCGCCGGATTCGGATGATTGAAGTGGTTGCGGTAGCCGGCGGAAACCAGCGCGAGCATCGGATGGAGCGCGGCAATGAACTCTTCACTGGACGAAGTCCGGCTGCCGTGATGCGGGACCTGCACGACCAGAGGATTGCCGTCCGCGCTCAAAGCCTCGGCAACCGCGCCTTCGACCGTTGAAGTGATATCGCCGGTAAGAACCAATCGATTGTTGCCGCTGAGTACTTCGAGCACGCAGCAGCGGTCGTTCGCGCGCGTTGCCAGGGGCTCGTGTGGATGCACGATGCGGAAGCTCACGCCATTCCACTCCCACGACTCGCCGCCGAGGCACTGCGTGGAGGCAATCGTCAGGCGCTCGGGCTCGCCCGATTCGACCGGCGTTTGCGGAAATGCCGCGAGCACCGAGGCCGCGCCACCGGCATGGTCGTTGTCGCCATGACTGATGATGAGCCGTTCCAGATGCGGTGATTCCGAGTGCGTGCAGCGCCGGCACTACGCTCGCGTCGCCGAGATCGAAGCCCGACGGAAAGCGCGCGCCTGCATCGTAGACCAGCGCATGATCGGCCGTGCGCACGATGATCGCCAGCCCTTGGCCGACATCGAGCATCAGCGCTTCGAATTCGCCCCTGCGCAGTTCGCCGCGAATCGGCACGAGCAACGGCAGCAACAGCACGACGCCGAGTCCGCGTGCCGGCATGCCGCGCGGCAGCAGCAACCAGAACGCGCCAAGAAAGGCCAGCGCAAACGCCCACAGGGCTGGCTCGGGGAAGTACCACAACGCGCCCGGCCACGCAGCCATGCGCTCGAGCAGCCACCATAGTCCCTGCAGCGCGTAGCCGGCGAAAAGCACCAGTGGCGCGCCGATCGCGGGCAGCGCCAATTGGACGAGCGCACCGACGACACCGAACGGCAGCACGACAAAGCAAATCCACGGCACGGCAATCAGGTTCGCAAGCGGCCCGACCAGCGAACTCTGGCCGAAGAACCAGATCGTCAACGGCAGCAATCCCAGACTGGCAACGCCTTGCGCGTTGAAAGCCTCGCGCCACCAGCGCTGCCGCTCGCCGTGGCCGCCGAGACAGAGCATCAACCAGGCGACGCCGACGAAGGACAGCCAGAATCCAGCGCTGAGTACGCATAGAGGATCGAACACGAGCAGCGCAATCACCGCGAAGGCAAGCCCGTGAACCGGAGCGCGCGCGCGCCGCAGCAGCGTTGCCGCGAGCAGGACTCCGATCATGACGAGCGCGCGCCGCGTCGGCAGCCCGAGGCCGGCCAGCACGGCATAGGACATCGCGAACACGATGCTGGCGGCGGCTTCGATCAGCGGAGCGGGCCAGCGCAAAGTCAGGCGCGGCGCGAGCTTCCACAGCAAACGCACGAACCAGACGCCGAAGCTGGCGAACAGGGCGATATGCAGTCCGGAAATCGCGATCAGATGCGGGATTCCGGTCGCGCGCGCGACCGCCCACTCGTGTTCGTCCATCGCATGCTGGTCACCGAATGCGAGCGCGCGCAGCAAGTCCGCGCTGGGTCCAGGCCCCAATGTCGAGGCGATTCCCGCGGTGATCCGCGAGCGCAGACGGTCGACGCAAAACAGGCTTCGTCCTTGCGCCCCGTTGCCGGCGTCATCGCGTATGTAGCCAGTCGCGCTGATGCCTTCGCTCAATGCGTAGCGTTCGAAATCGAACGCGCCGGGATCGATCATGCCGCGTGGCCGCCTGAGGCGGACGTGCAGGCGCCAGATCGAACACGGCTCGATCGTCGGAGCCGCGTCGCGCCACGACAGTCGCAGGATACCAGTCACCGGAGACGACTCATCCCCGCCGGCAGATTGCACGGCGAAGTCGAATCGGGTTGCATCTTCGGCGACTCGCGGCAAGCCGCGCACCGCGCCGGTGACGATCAGATCCTGGCCTTCGAGGCCGGGCGCGAGCCGCTGCGAAAGCGCAACGTCGGCCCGCAGCATTGTCCAGGCCGCGCCGAGAAGCACCAGACCGAGCCAGATCACCCATCCGCGCCGCAGCATCAGCAGCAGGCCGGTGAATCCGACTGCCGCGTCGATCCACATTGGCGGCAAGTTCGTCAGCAGTTGGACCGCGACTGCGCCGGTCAGCAACGCGAGCGCGGCTGCGGGACGAAACAGGAAGGCCAATCGCGGGACGTGTGCAGAAACGGGCGCGCCATGCTTTGGCGGACGATGCGGGGCAGGATCTGCGCTGTCCCCGGCTTGTGGCTGCGGTTGCGGTGCGTCCATGCCCGTCATCTTCATTCCCTTTCCGCCGTGAGCGGAATCCTCGTTTGCAACCCGCTTTCCCGGTCTTAGGCTTCCTTGACGTCTTGCAACACACCCTGGCGCAACTCGACGATCCGGTCCATGCGCCGCGCAAGCTTGTGGTCGTGAGTAGCCAGCACGAAGCTCGTGCCGATCTCTCGATTCAACTCCAGCATCAGCGCGTAGACCTGCGCCGCGTTGTTCTCGTCGAGATTGCCGGTCGGCTCGTCTCCGAGCACACAGGCCGGCCGTGTCACCAGCGCGCGCGCGACCGCGCAACGCTGGCGCTCGCCGCCGGACAATTCGCCGGGCTTGTGCGCCAGGCGTTGCCCCAGACCCACCCGTTCGAGCAACTCTGCCGCGCGCCGCTGCGCCTCCACGATCGCGTCGCCGCGGATCAGCAATGGCATCGCCACGTTTTCCAGCGCGGTGAACTCCGGAAGCAGGTGATGAAACTGGTAGACGAAACCGAGCGAACGGTTGCGCAAGGTGCCGCGCTCTCGATCCGACAGCTTCGACATCGCGCGCCCTTCAACCTCGACCTCGCCCGAGCTGAGCGTGTCAAGTCCGCCGAGAATGTGCAGAAGTGTACTTTTTCCTGCGCCGGAAGCGCCCACGATCGCCAGCGTCGCGCCGCGCGCAAGCGTGAAATCGATGCCGCGCAGGACTTCGGTGCGGAGTTTGCCTTCGCTGTAGGTTTTTGTGACGTTGTCCGCCCTGAGCACAGTGGCTGAGGGCCGAGGGCCGAGGGCTGAGGGCTGGGCAGCGGAAGGGTGCGTCATGAGCCTTCCGCCAGTCTTTCGATCTTGTTCCGGTCAAATGCACGAGCCGTGACGGCGCGCGTTGCCTCGCTCGCCCCTCGCCCCTCGCCCCTCGCCCCTGCCCTATTCATACCTCA
Source organism: uncultured Gammaproteobacteria bacterium (assembly GCA_963766595.1). Lineage (GTDB taxonomy): Bacteria > Pseudomonadota > Gammaproteobacteria > Xanthomonadales > Rhodanobacteraceae > Rudaea. The sequence goes on along the minus strand of CAVYAZ010000002.1, from coordinate 1,667,977 downwards.
ACGCCTCCGCCGGCTGCGTTTTCGCCGCGCGGCGCGCCGGATACAGCGTCGCGACGAGACAAAACGCAAACGCGACCGCGACGATCCAGCCGACATCGCTCCAGTGCATGTCGGATGGCACTTCGCTGATGTAGTAGACGTCCGGCGAAAGCAGTTCGACGTTGAATGTGTGCTCGATCCATTTGGCCAGCGCGGGAATATTGATGGCCAACAGCACCCCACCGACGACACCCAGCAGGACACCGAACGTTCCGACGATCAGCCCCTGGAGCATGAACACGCCCGTGATGCTGGCTGGCGAGATTCCCAGCGTGCGCAGTATCGCGATGTCGGACTGCTTGTCGTTGACCAGCATGACCAGCGACGAGACGAGGTTGAATGCCGCCACCGCGACGATCAACGACAGGATGATGAACATGACCATTTTTTCCATCTGCAGGGCACGGAAGAAATTCGCATGCCCCTGTTCCCAGGTCGTGATCCGGTAGAACCGGCCGAGCTTGCCGGCAAGCTCGCGCGTCACCGGCCACGCCTTGAACATGTCGTCGAGCTTGAGCCGGATTCCGCTCGGACCGTCACTCTGGAACAGTCGTTCGGCGTCGTCCATGTGCACGAGCGCCAGGCCTTCGTCGTACTCCTGGAAACCCACCGAAAATATGCCGACCACGTCGAAGCGCTTGAAGCGCGCCACGCCGCCGACTGGGGTGACATTGATTTCGGAGGTATAGACCGTCACCTTGTCGCCGACTGTGACGCCGAGTTGCATGGCCAGTTCGTTGCCAAGGATCATGCCGAATCCGCCGGGCTTCAGGTCCTCGAGCCGGCCGCGCAGCATCTTGCTGCCGATGTCCGAGACCTTGGGTTCCTCTTCCGGCAGGATTCCCTGAACGACCGCACCGCTGCGCCGCGCGCCTTGAAGAAGCGCCTGGCTCGAAATGAACGGAGCGGCGCCGCGGACGTGCGGATCTTCGTCGGCGATCTTCACGGCAGCGCGCCAGTCGCTTATGCCCTCGCCGACAGCGGAAATCGTTGCGTGAGCAGACATGCCCAGGATGCTGTCGCGCAACTGCTTCTCGAACCCGTTCATGACCGAGAGAACGGTGATCAACGCGATCATCCCAACGGCGATGCAGAGCATCGACACCAGCGAGATGAACGAAATGAAATGATTGCGGCGTTTGGCGCGCGTGTAGCGCAAGCCGATGAACAATTCGAGCGGGCGGAACATCCGGACGGAAAATCCATTGGCCTGAAAAACGATGAGCGCCGGCCTGAACGCGGCGCGGGCGCGTCGCAGAGTGCCTGAGACTGTGTGTGACCGCAAGCCAAAATGGCCTTGCTGAATATTTTATGAACCGTACGGTATTGAAATTGCGACCGTACTGCCCAACCTGTTGTCTACCGTGCAGGCGACCGCACTCTGCGTTCGCCGTCGCGCGCCCCCACGCGCGGCTGCATGCCTGACATCAACAGCTGGAGAAGAAGTTCATGAAAAGCACATTGTTTGCGATTGCCCTCGCTACGGCCGGCCTTGCCGTTGCATCCGCCCCGTCCCACGCAGCCGACAATAACGGCGCTGGGGGGTTTTTCATCAACGGCAACATCGGTGAGTCGAGCCTCGATCATCAGGGCTACAACGACAACGACACCGGCTACATGGGGAACATCGGCTACCGTTGGGCCTTCAATCCAAGCGTCGCGGTTGGCGTCGAGGGCGGCTACACGGACCTCGGCAAGTTCAGTCCCAAAAACAGCGGCGACAGCATCCTCGGACAAGCGTCGCTCAAGGGCTGGACCCTGGGCGTCAACGGCCACTTCAACCTGAGTCCGGAATGGTACCTTAGCGGCCGCACGGGCATCTTCCACAGCGATCTCAAGGGCGGCTATTTCTCCACGCCCGACACCATCGTCTACGTCGACGACACGGCCAACAAGTTCTACGCCGGTGGCGGCGTGGGTTATGACTTCAGCAACAACTTCAGCCTGGGTCTGAACTACGACTACTACAAGGCCAACAAGAACGGCCTCAACCTCGACCCGAGCCTGGTCTCGGTGAGCGCGGAATTCCGCTTCTGAGTTCAAGTTCCACTTGACAGCGTAGTTCGAACGACAAAATCGGTCGTCGATCTGCAGCAACACGAGACTCCAACGGAGCACAGGGGCAAGGACGCTTTGTATAACGGCTCGCAGATGCACTCTGCGCGCCGTTTTTTTTCAACCGGATGGATTATCAAGTCGGGGTTTGTTCGGCGAGCAGCCGAGTGTCCGTTGGGAACGCAGGTGCAGTCCTCTTCGACCCATGGCGGACCTCGACCAATGTCGGTATTCGGCAAGTTGCGCTGGGTCGTCAGCGCTCCGTCGCTGCCGGCTTCGCAGCGGTCTCCGCTGTCGCTTCAGCCTGCCACTCCTTCGGCAACGTCACTTTGAACTCGATCTTCGCGAGTTGCTCCGGTGCCATGCCGATCTTGCGCAGGAACGGCAGCCAGCGCGGGTCGGAATGGATCGGGGCGAACAGACTCTCCGCCGCGATTTCGGACAGGCCGGGGTCCTTGTCCACGAGCGCCTTGTCGAGCCACTCGAAGGCCTTGTCCGCATTGCCGCAGAACGCGTAGTCATGGGCGATGTTGAAGGGAGCGTCTTTCTCGTACTTCGCGATGAGAGCAGCGAAAGCCTGATCGGCCTCGGTCTTGCGGCCGAGCGCACAATGAACCAGCGGTAAGCTGATCATGCGCCACACATCACTCGTCTCCTGTTCAATCTCGACGCGCGCGCCGGCTGCGTCGCCCTTGAGCAGCAAAACCAAGGCCAGCTGCATGTGCACCTGACCCCGACCGGGGCTCAGGCTAAGCGCGGTCCGCGCCGATGCAATCGCGGCATCCCACTGGCCCGCGTAGCGCTGATTCAGGCTCATGTCGTAGAGAACCGAACTGTTCACCGGATCGTGGCGCACGATGGCCTCGAAGAGCGACAGCGCTTCGTCGAGGCGGTCGAGTATCGAGAGGAACACGGCGGCGGTGCGGAGCACATCGACATTGCCGGGCGCTAGCGCCAACGCTCGCTCGAGGTGCTGTGTCGCACCGGCCAAGTCATGCTCGCCGAATAGCGCGATCCAGCCGAGTTCAGCGTGCACCGGCGCATAGTCGGGGTCGATTGCCAGCGCCTTCTCTGCTGTTTCGCGCGCACGGGCGAATCCCTCCTGTGGAGGAAGCATCCCGAGTTGCGTCCCGCGATAGAGGTTCTCGGCCAAGCCTGCCCACGCCGGGGCATAGCGTGAATCGATTGCCAGCGCCTGCTGGTAGAGCTTGTCGGATTCCTTGAGTGCGTCGGTCTTTTGCTGGCGGCCGAGCTCGCGCGCCTGCAGGTAGAGCGCGTAGGCCCGCGGATCTGTCGTGCGGGCCTTCGGCGCGTCGCCGAGCAACGTGACCCTGAGCTGCTCGACGACCTTCGCCGAGATCTCGTCCTGGATCGTGAAGATGTCGTCCAGCTTGCGGTCGTAGGTTTCCGACCAGAGGTGATAGCCGTCGGCAGCCCTGATCAGCTGCGTGGTGATCCGCACATGATCGCCGGACTTGCGCACCGAGCCCTCCAGCACGTTCGCCACCAGCAGCGTCCTGGCGATTTCCGGGATCGGCACCTCCTTGCCCTTGAACGAGAACGACGAGGTGCGCGCGGCGACGTGCAGCTGCGGAATCTTCGCCAGCAGGTTCAGAAGTTCTTCGGAGATGCCGTCGGAGAAATACTCCTGGTCCTTCGCCTGGCTCATGTCGACGAACGGCAGCACCGCGATCGACTTGTCGCTTGTCGCAGGCCCTGCCGCCGTCGCGATCGACGCAGCGGATGGTCCGCCGGATACGGCTGTCGGCGCACCCGCTTCGGCCGGCGTGGGAGCTCCGCTTCGGTGCGCCCCGAAGCGGTCGAACACGAACAGTCCGATCGCCAGCACCAGCAGTCCGATGATGATGTGGTCGAGCCTTCGACTTGTGACATGCGTGATCGAGCTTGAACGATCGACCTCGCTCTCGCGCTTCAGGCCCTCGGGCGTGATCTCGTAGATCCACGAGAACATGATCACGAACGGAAAGGCGAGTACGCCGATCCAGAGAACCACCGCGCCGATCCAGTCGGGCAGGTGCAGCAGCGGCGCTACCGTCGAGCTGACCTGCGTGACGATCCATCCGAGTGCCAGGTAGGCGACGCCTGCCTTGAACACGTTGCGGCGCTTCAGTTCGGCGAACAAGCCGTGACCCATCCTCTTGCCCCTGTATGCCGGTGGCCCGGCAACGGTGCAGTGTCGGGGAAATCAGGCCGCTCGCGCAAGGATCGACGCGTTAAAGGAAATCCGGCCTTCTTTCCTGCGTTGAATCATCCCGCCGGTTCCAATGCCTGAGAACCGGGATTTCTCATGACGATGGATGACCGGCACGAAGCTGCAGAACAAATGCAGATGCTAAGGCGTACGGGTAGTGTCTGCTTTGTGGGAAGCTGTTGGGCGCAGCGACCGACCGCTTGGGGCGGAAGCAGACGTTCTCTGTCCGGACCAATTCCACACCAGGATCCGAGAGACGAGCCACCGATCCATTCCGAAACAGGGCCTCTTTTTACGCCGCCGTTGTAGCATCACGCGCACGCGCCAACCTCACGCGCAGGCGGCGGCGCACATCGGTGTCGCTGTTGTCGGGTCCGAGTATCAGCACCACGCGCTCGCCATTGCCGGCACGCAGGGTCAGCACGAGCCAACCAGCGCGCACCACCGCGTGCCGCAATTCCGCTACGCGTTCCTCGCCGCTGGCCATGCCAATCCGCCAGTGTCCTGCCTCGTGCCACGCGGCACGGCGCGTCGGTTCACGCAGGTGACGCGCCAACGCGTGCGCGACATAGGCAACAACCGCACAGGCAAGCGCGAGTCGTACCCAAGTACCGACACCTGCGAACGCCACGGCGAACAGGGCTAGCAGCGCGATGACTGCGATAGCCGCCGCGAGCCAGCGCGATGGAACGTAGTCAAATGCGATCGCGGGCGCGGATTTCATCGACGATCCTTCGCCATGCTTCAGACCCGGGCTGAGTGCGGCCCATCAACCAATCCCACAATTCCGGATCCTGCTGATCGAGCAAAGTGGAAAATGCCTCTTTTGCAGCAGCGTCCGATTCGGCATAACGCGCGTCCAGGTACCAGCCGAGCAGCTGGTCGAGTTCGCGCATGCCGCGCCGGCAGCGCCAGCGCAGGCGCGAGGCGTCCGTGTTCATTGGCGCGGACTCGAATGGCGGGGAATCATCGGAGCAGGCTCATCGCAACAAACCAAGCGCGAGCACGCCCCACATCAGCCACAGCACCGTACCGCCGGAAACGTAGACGTAGAAACGGTGGATGACCTTGTTGTAAGTGCAGTGGATCGTGCTGTGGACAATGCGCAAGGCGACGAATAGCCATGCGAGGGCGAGCGTGACCGCGGTTACCTGATTGGTCTGCGCGGCGACGACGACTGCCAGGTAGAACAGCACCGGCAGTTCGAACAGGTTGCGGAAATTGTCGGCGGCGGCGCTGTCGGTCAGGCGCGCAGTCGCCTGCGCCGACGTCGCCACAGCCTGCGGGTGAATGCGCTCGCGCTTCATCTGGGCGATGCGGCGGAAGTACATGCGCAGCCAGACGACGAAGGTCAATGCGGCCATGGCAACGGCAGGCCAGTACATTAGGCGTGTGTCCATGGCTGTTGTGCAGAGGCGCTAGGCTTTGCGCGTTCCATCGGAGGTGGCGCGAAGCGCCGACCAAGTTTCAAGTGTTCGAACGCGCAAAATCACAATGGATCGATCCCGCCCTGCGCGGGAATGACGGCAAAAAGATGCTGCGTCCTTCCTTCTCCCTTCTCCCTCTAAACCGACTTGCGCTCGACCATCAGCTGCTTGATCTCGCCGATTGCCTTGGCGGGATTCAGACCCTTCGGGCAGGTCTTCGTGCAGTTCATGATCGTATGGCAGCGGTAGAGCTTGAACGGGTCTTCGAGTTCGTCCAGGCGCGCACCCGTATCCTCATCGCGCGAATCGGCGATCCAGCGATAGGCCTGCAGCAGGATCGCCGGGCCGAGATAGCGGTCGCTGTTCCACCAGTAGCTCGGGCATGAGGTCGAACAGCACGCGCACAGGATGCACTCGTACAATCCGTCCAGCTTGGCGCGGTCTTCCTTCGACTGCAGGCGTTCGGCATCGGGTGGCGGCGCGCTCTGCGTGCGTATCCACGGCTTGATCGACGCGTACTGCGCGTAGAAGTGGGTCAGATCCGGCACGAGATCCTTGACGACCGGCATGTGCGGCAACGGATAGACCTTGACGTCGCCCTTGCAGTCCTCGATCGCCTTCGTACAGGCCAGCGTGTTTGTCCCGTCGATGTTCATCGCGCATGAGCCACAGATGCCCTCGCGGCACGAGCGGCGGAACGTCAAGGTCGCATCAATCTCGTTCTTGATCTTGATCAGTGCGTCGAGAACCATCGGCCCGCAGCTGGCCAGGTCGACTTCGTATTCGTCGATGTGCGGATTGTCCTGATCGTCCGGATTCCACCGGTAGACCCGGAACGTGCGCACGTTCTTTGCGCCCGCCTTGGCCGGGTATTTCTTGCCTTTTTGCACTTTGGAATTTTTCGGCAGCGTGAACTCAGCCATGACCTGTCGTCCTCGGTCTAATGTTTATTTATTGTCTATTTTTCCGGATCGGCGAGGTTTCTCGCCCATTGGCCCATCAATACGAAACGCGGGAATGTGATGAACTGCTCGGCGAATACGCGCGCGACGAAATCGCCAGGACCGGCGAACGGCTCCGGTGCGATGCGCTCGCGCTTGTGGCCGACGCCCTGGACGGCAAATGCCGCGACGGCAACGACGGCGGAGAACGCGGCGCCAAACCATTGCGCCCGTGTTGCCTGGGTGATGAACGCCAGGACACCGGCGATGAACACCGGCACGCCGATCATGTGGATCAGCAGGTTCGCGCGATCGCGGTGATTGCGCGAATAGCCGCGCCACTGCCAGTCGAGCAAACCGCCCTCGCGCCCGTTGCTTGCCATCTCAATAGGTCCGGGCCTTCGGCGGCACTGCCTCGACGTCTTTCGTCATCGTCTGCAGATGCACGGGGCGGAACTCGAAACTCGTCTTGCCGGTCGTGTCGACGCTTACCAGCGTGTGCTTCAACCAGTTCACGTCGTCGCGATCCTTGAAATCCTCGCGCGCATGCGCGCCACGGCTTTCGTGGCGCTGCTCGGCCGAGTGCATCGTCGCGACCGCCTGGCCGAGCAGGTTCTGCAGCTCGAGCGTTTCGATCAAATCCGAATTCCACACCAGCGAACGGTCGCTGACGCCGACGTTCGCGAACGCATCGAAGGCCGCGGAAATCTTCGTGCTGCCCTCTTTCAACGTCTCGCCGGTGCGGAATACGGCGGCGTCCTTCTGCATGACGCGCTGCATGTTCAGGCGCAGGTCGGCCGTCGACGTATCGCCCTTGGCGTTGCGAACGCGGTCGAAATTCGCCAGCGCCGCGTCGCAGGCCGACGCCGGCAGGTCCTTGTGCGGCGAATTCGGCTTGATCGTCTCGCTGGCCCGTTCGGAAACCGAGCGGCCGAAGATCACGAGATCGAGCAGTGAATTCGAGCCGAGCCGGTTCGCGCCGTGCACGGAAACACACGCCGCTTCGCCGATTGCGTACAACCCGGGCACGACGGCATCGGGATTGTCGCCGACCCGACGCACGACTTCGCCGTGATAGTTCGTCGGAATGCCGCCCATGTTGTAGTGCACGGTCGGCAGCACCGGGATCGGCTGCTTGGTCACGTCGACGCCGGCGAAGATCCGCGCGCTCTCGGCAATGCCCGGCAAGCGCTCGTGGATGACTTCGGGGCCGAGATGCATCAAGTTCAGGTGAATATGATCGTTGTGTTCGCCGACACCGCGGCCTTCGCGGATCTCGATCGTCATCGCCCGGCTGACCACGTCACGGGAAGCCAGATCCTTCGCGTTCGGCGCATAGCGCTCCATGAAGCGCTCGCCTTTCGAGTTCGTCAGGTAGCCGCCTTCGCCACGCACACCCTCGGTGATCAGGCAGCCCGCGCCATAAATGCCGGTTGGATGGAACTGCACGAACTCCATGTCCTGCAGCGGCAGGCCGGCGCGCAGCACCATGCCGCCGCCGTCGCCGGTGCAGGTGTGCGCCGACGTGCACGAAAAATAGGCGCGGCCGTAGCCGCCGGTGGCGAGCACGACGCCGTGCGCGCGGAACAGGTGCAGGGTGCCTTCGGACATGTCGAGCGCGAGCACGCCACGGCAGACGCCGTCGCTGTCGAAGATCAGGTCGAGCGCGAAGTACTCGATGAAGAAGCGCGCGTCGTGCTTCAGCGATTGCTGATAGAGCGTGTGCAGCATCGCGTGGCCGGTGCGGTCGGCGGCGGCGCAAGTGCGCTGCGCCGTGCCTTTGCCGAAGTGCGTGGTCATGCCGCCGAACGGGCGCTGGTAGATCTTGCCCTCCTCGGTGCGGCTGAACGGAACGCCGTAGTGCTCGAGTTCGATCACCGCGGCCGGCGCGTTCTTGCACATGTATTCGATCGCGTCCTGGTCGCCGAGCCAGTCCGAACCCTTGATCGTGTCGTAGAAATGGAAGCGCCAGTCGTCCTCGCCCATGTTGCCGAGCGCCGCCGAGATGCCGCCCTGCGCCGCGACGGTGTGTGAGCGGGTCGGGAACACCTTCGTCAGGCAGGCCGTCTGCAGTCCCTTCTCGGCCAGGCCGAACGTCGCGCGCAGCCCGGCGCCGCCGGCGCCCACCACGATGACGTCGTACTTGTGCTGCTGGATCTTGTAGGCTTCCATATTCTTTTTCTTATCCCGCTCTTGTTTATCCCAGGGCGATACGCACGATCGCGAGCACGCAGGTCAGCGCGCCGACCACACAGAAGAACTTCACCGCGAGCTGCGCGGTGACCTCGAGCCAGCGCGAATTCACATAGTCCTCGATCACGACCTGCAGGCCGAGCTGTGCATGCCAGAACGTGGCGATGACGAATGCGGTCAGCCAGACCGCGGCGAACGGATGGTGGACGATCGCGCGCGCGCGCGCGTAGTCCGCGTGAACGAGGGCCAGCGCGAGCCAGATCACCCACAGCGTCAGGGGAAACAGCGCGAGCGCGGTAACGCGCTGGACGATGAAATGGTGCGTGCCGTCCTTCGCCGAACCAAGTCCGCGCGCGCGTTTCAGCGGCGTTTGCAGATCGGGAGTGCTCATGCCGCACCTCCCTGGGCGAAGACGCAGGCCCAGATCAGCGCCGTCATCACCATGCTTGCGGCGACGACGGTCCATCCGGTGAGGTAGGCGCGCGGGATCTCGAATCCCCAGCCAACATCCCAGAGCAGGTGGCGAAGACCGTTGAACATGTGGAAGCACAGCGCCCAGGACCAACCGAACAGCATCAGCAGACCCAGCCACGACGAGCAGCAGGCGCGAACCGATTGGTAGGCGTCGGGTCCCGCGGCAAGCGCGAGCAGCAGTGCAATGAGCAGGATCGTGCCGACCGCCAGCGCGACGCCGGTCGCACGATGAATGATCGACAGCACCATCGTGAGCTGCCAGCGATAGATCTGCAGGTGAGGCGAAAGCGGTCGGGCGGTTGGCATACGTTGCTGACCTTTGGTCGGAAAGTCTGCTGCGATGAATCGTTAAGGGGTTCGGCGAGAGCGGACCGTTGGGCGAATGGCGCTAGAAATCGATGCAGCGTCCGTTCTTCTCCCAGTCGCCGTAGCGTGTCGGCTCGGGTCCGTCCCGGCCGCCAACCTCTTTTGGCGGCGCGGCTGCCGGCGCCGGCGGCGGCGTCTCGGCCGGAATCTTGGCGATATTGTTTTCGCAAGGATTCGAACTCGTCATCGTGCTTCCTGTTCGTCGGTGCGTTGCGCAAGGTATTCGAAATGGCGCGCGGCGCGCCACTTGATAGCCGGCGGCACGGCGCTTACATTGAACGTTCGGATTATAGCTCCAACCGCGCATTCCCACCCGGGCCGCACCGTGCCGATCGCCCTGCCCTCACCGCAAGTGCTCGAAGTAACCGGCGCCGACGCCGTGGCGTTCGCCCACGCGCAATTTTCCAGCGACGTGCGCGCGCTCGCGAACCGGCAGTGGCAGTGGAGCTCATGGCTTTCGGCGCAGGGCCGCGTGCGCGCGTTCTTCCGCGTGGTGCGCATCGGCGACGAGCGCTTGCTCCTGATCCTGCATGGCGGCGTCGCGGAAACGCTGCGCGCCGCCCTGGCACCGTTTGTGTTCCGGGCAAAGGTGCAGTTGCGCGCCATTGCGTCGTGGCACGCGATCGGTTTCGAGCGGCTCGCAGATGTGCTCGATCATCTCGGCGCCGTACCCGGCGCGAACGATGTCGTCGTTTCGGGGGACCGCTTCGGTATGGCGTTGCCGGGCCCGCAGCCGCGCTGGTACGTGCTCGGCGAGGCGCAACTGCCGGCAACGGTCGACGCTTCGGTTGCCGCGTTGAACCGCTGGAACGCCGCGGACGTTGCGGCGGGCATCGTCGAGGTTGGTGATACCCAGGCCGACCGGTTCCTGCCTTCGTGGCTCGGCCTCGACGAACTCGGCGCGGTCAGCGTGCGCAAGGGCTGCTATCCGGGCCAGGAGATCGTCGCGCGCCTGCATTTCAAAGGCGGCAACAAGCGCTGGCTGCAGCAACTGGCCTTCCGTGCCGATGCCATGCCCGAGGCTGGAACGTCCCTCGCTGCCGACCACGATGGCGGCGCCGGCGGCGAGTTGCTGAGGGCCGCCTGGACTGAATCCGGCCAAGGCTTTGCGCTGGCAGCCCTGCCGAAGCTGCCCGCTGGAACGGCCCTAATGGCGCCATCCATGCCCGGCGCCACGTTTCGCGTAGTTTCCACGATTGGCAGTCCTAGCGATTGATTGATCGGGATTTTTCCGCAGTGCACCTCGCCTTATTCAGGCGTTCGTGATATAGCGGAAGCTGAGTGAAGCGGAAAGGGGAACGCATGCGCACTCGTACTCGTCAATCCGGGCGGCTTCTGGCGGCCGCGCTATCTGTAACCGGAATTTGCCAGCTATTCGTTCCGCTCGCGGCGCGGGCAGGCGACTACACGTTCGCGGTCGAGCCGTCGTACCGGCCCGACCGTGCCGCGGAAATCTACAAGCCGCTGCTCGACTATCTCGACAAGGCGACCGGGCAGCATTTCGTCCTCGTCACCTCGCGCAATTATCACTTCTATTGGCGCGACATCCACACGGTCACGAAGACCGCATTTGCGCTCGACGAAGCACACTTCGCCGATTACCGCATCGTCCACGACAAATATGTTCCGCTGGTTCGCGCCGCGGAGCCGACCAGCTACTCCCTCGTGACTTCCGCTCCGGAACTTGGCGGCAAGGGCCCGCAATTGCTGGTCGGCCACAGCATCATCACGATGCCCTCGCCGAGCCTGGGTTACGTGCTGCTGCTCGAAATCTATTCGAACCCGGTTTCGCAACCGGACATCCGCTCGACCGCCGGCGCCTGGCGCGATGCCATCGACTCGGTGTTCGGGGGCGACGACGACGCCGCAATCATTCCGACCTGGCTGAAGAATCAGTATCCGAACCTGGTCACGGTCAAGACCACTCGCCAGTTCGCAGGCACCTGCGTAACCGCAGGCGCCGATGTTCCAGAGGAAGTGCAGCAAAAGGTCAAGGACGCGCTGCTCAAGCTCGATACCGACGAGCAGACCGCGAAGCTGCTCATCGAACTCGGCGTCAGCAAGTTCGTTCCGGCCACGCCGAAGGACTACGAAGGCAACGAAAAGTTGCTCAAGGCCTATCTCGGCTATTGAGACAAATGCGCTTTGTATATAAACGCCAGTAGTGTACTACTGGCGTTTTGCGACATATTTATTATTTTCAACATTGCACTTGAACATGGCAGCCTGTTTTACTATAATTTAACCCTGCGGCGAAGTTTTACAATCTGTTCAGGTTGCGAAAACTATAGTCGACCCATGGTGCATTTCAGGCCCATTACAGAATTTCCGGCGGTGGCCCACGAGACGTGCGCTGCCGCCAGGATCGCCCAGCGATCCCGATATCCAGCCGGCACAACGACACAGCCGGAACCATCAGCAAGATAACAACCCCCAGGGCCGGCGCGGCATTACGCGACGCCCTGCAGGAAGGACGGATGCTGCGGCCCATGCGGACCCGCGCTTCGCCGTCGCCACCGTATTGCATTGTGTTACGGATAGCCTGAATGAAGCTTGCTTTACTCCTGTGGCTCGCGTCGGTATTGCCGCAACCGGACGCTGATCGCGTCTGCCTGGCGTCGGCCATCTATCTCGAAGCGCGCAGCGAATCCGTGCTCGGCCAGGCGGCCGTGGCGGAAGTTGCGCTGCGCCGTCGCGAAAACGGTCAGTGGGGCAACAGTCTTTGCGCGGTTCTCAAGGCGCGTGGACAATTTGCTTTGTCCACAACTAACATAAATTACATTGTGGACGAAGCGCCGGCGTGGCGCGATGCGTGGCTCGTCGCCGGCTTCGCAATGCGCATCTGGTCACTGCCGCCGCAGTGGCGCGTCGCACTGGTGCCGCGCGCCGATCATTTTGTCGCTGCCAGCGCGACCACCCCGGCTTGGGCAAAGGGCAACCCGCTGGCGGTCATCGGCGATCATCGCTTCTATAGCGCCAACTGATCCGCGAGTCCCGCCGGCCGATCACGCGTTTCCGCTTTCGCGAGACAACCGACCCGGCGATTGCGCATACTATTCGGCGAAGCGGTCGCCGACTTTTCGCGGGCTGTTCGATGCTGCGCTGCAATGGTCGCGTCGGCTGCGATTTTCGCAGGAGGCATCCGCATATGTATACGCTCTACTACAGCCCCGGCGCAGCCAGTCTCGCGGTGCACCTGGCCCTGCTGGAAGCAGGCGCCGACTACCGGCTCGAACGCGTGGATCTCGACGCCGGTGCGCAGCGCGACCCGGGTTACCTGAAGCTCAATCCGAACGGCATGGTGCCCACGCTCCTTGTCGATGGCGAGCCGTTCTACGAAGCGGCCGCGTGCCTGATGACGATCGCTGACCGTCATCCCTCGGCTGGCCTGGCGCCGCGGCCCGACACGCTCGAACGCGCGGCCTGGAATCAATGGATCATCCATATCGCGAACACCGTGCAGCCGGCGTTTCGCATGTGGTTCTATCCGAACGAACTTCCCGCGCCTGCCGAAATGATCGCCGCCCGGATCGAAAGCGCCTGGAGCCGCTTCGATACGCAGCTCGCCGCCAACGGGCCCTATCTGCTCGGCGAGACGTGCACGGCAGCCGATCTGATGCTGCTGATGGTCATGCGCTGGTCGCGCAACATGCCTCGCCCGGCGACCGACTGGCCGGCGCTACGCGCATTTGCCGCGCGCATGAAGTCCCGCCCGAGCTGGAAGCGCCTGTACGAACTCGAGGGACTGACCGAATGGGCCTGACGCTGGCGCAACGAGCGTAGGGTGGGCCTTGGCCCACCACTGATCTGATCTGCGCTAAAGAACGACGGTGGGCCGAGGCCCACCCTACTTCGCCGGTATTTGCGCTAAAGAATTATGGTGGGTGAGCCGCGGCCCACCCTATTCGCGCAGTACTTCGATGTGATCGCCGCGGATGATGACGCGATTGCCGGGGTGATAACCCGGATTGTCGTACTGCGTGACTGTTGCCATGCGCCCGTCATCGAGCTGGACGCGATAGCGCCACGCCGTACCCGACGCATGATGGGCACTGTCAGCCTCGACCGCATTGCCGACCGCGGCGCCGCCGACGACGCCTGCTGCGGTCATCGCCGCTTTTCCGCTGCCACCACCGAATTGATTGCCGACGAGTCCGCCGATGATGGCACCGAGCACGGCGCCTCCGCCAGTCGTACCGTGCTGGATTTCCACGCGAGCGACATCGCGAATCGTGCCGCAGGTTTGGCAACGACTGGAATAGCCCTGATCAGCCGGAGGCGGATAAGCCTGATCGGTGTGAGGCGGGTAGGCCTGATCGCTGCGAGGCGGAGGTGGGTAGGCCTGATCATTGCGAGGCGGGTAATAGCCTTGATCGGAACGAGGCGGATAGCCTTGATCGGAAGACTCGTGATAGACGACGGTCTGGCGCGGTGGCGGCGGTACGCAGGCGGTCAGGCCTACCGTAGCGGCGACCAGCAGCGCAAAGAATCCTTTGTTGTACAACATGATTTGAATCCTCTCTGACGAAAATGCCCGGATAACCCATGACAACGCATCAGCGTGCGTTTTGTCTACGGACAGTCTAGCGCCATCAGGTGAACCCACGCCGAACCAGCTGGGGCCGCCATGCCTCGGCACGGCCCGCCTGTTCTCGGGTAGGATCGCCGGCACACGGCGCCGCCGTTCCAGGAAGTACCCATGCCAGAAGCAGAAACCCAGCGCCCGCTCAGCGAACGGATCCGCGAACTTGATTCACAGGGCGCGATGGACAGCCTGGACGCCCTCCCCGACACGGAGATCGCCCAGACACTTGCCGACCTGGGGCCGGGCCACGCCATCGAAATCCTCGAGAAATTTCCGGCCGAACGCCGCGGCCGCATCGCCGCCGCGACGAGGTCAGGCGAAGGCGAACAATGGCTGAAGGACTGGCATTATCCGGAAGGCAGTGTCGGCAGGCTCATGGAGACGACGCCCGCTGTGTTCCGTTCCCAGACTCCGGTCACCACGGTCGTCGAAGCGATGCGCGAGGCCGTCAAACGTCAGCTGATCACGTACATTTTCGCCACGGACGAAGATGGGCGCCTCGTCGGCGTGATCGCGTTCCGCGAATTGCTCTATGCGCAGGCCAGCCAGTCGCTGGCCGACGTCATGGTGCGCAATCCGTTTTTCCTCCGGCCGGAATCCAGCCTGGTCGACGCCATGCGCGAAGTGGTGACGCGCCACTATCCGGCCTATCCGGTCTGCGACACCAATGGCCGCCTGATTGGCCAGGTGCGAGGACAACTTCTGTTTGAACAGCAGGCCTTCGAGATCAGCGCGCAGGCTGGCGCGCTGGTCGGTGTCGAGAAGGAGGAACGCACGGCCACACCGTGGCAACGCGCGCTGCGCTTCCGCCACCCCTGGCTGCAGTTGAACCTGATGACGGCGTTCATCGCTGCCGCCGTCGTCGGATTCTTTCAGAACACGATCAACGAGATCGTCCTGCTCGCGGTATTCCTGCCGGTCCTCTCGGGCCAGTGCAGCAATACCGGCTGCCAGGCGCTGGCGGTAACCTTGCGCGGCATCACGCTGAACGAGATCCGCAGCCGACCCAAGATCGAACTGATCGGCAAGGAGGCGCTGCTCGGCCTGTGCAACGGCGTACTGGTGGGCATCGTTGCCGGCATCGCAATGTTTACAATTGCACATTTCCAGAACAATCCGCAAGCACTGCCCCTGGCGCTGATCACGGTCGCGGCGATGGCGTTGAGCAGCGTCGCCAGCGGCGTCGCCGGCGCAGCGGTTCCATTGGGCCTCAACCGCCTCGGTGCCGACCCGGCCATGGCATCGAGCATCTTCCTGACCACAGCGACCGACGTCGTCAGCATGGGCTTGTTCCTCGGCATGGCGCGCTGGCTGATTCTCTAGACCCGATGGAGCTGTTCGACAGCCACTCGCATCTCGACGTCGCCGAATTCGACGCCGATCGCGATGACGTGCTCGCGCGCGCACGCGCCGCGGGCGTCTCCCAGCAGGTCGTTCCGGCCATCGGCGTCGCCGGCTTTGCGAAGCTGCGCGACTTGTGCCGCAGCCAGGCCGGACTGTTTGCGGCCTACGGCCTGCATCCGATGTTTCTCGCCGATCATCGGCCCGAGCATCTCGACGAACTGGAGACATGGATCGAACGCGAACGCCCGGTCGCCGTCGGCGAGTGCGGTCTGGATTTCTACGTCGCGGGACTCGATGCCGGGATTCAGCGCGGGTATTTTCACCGCCAGCTCGAGCTGGCGCGCGAGTTCGGCCTGCCGGTCGTCCTGCATGCGCGGCGCGCCGTCGACGAAGTCATCGCCACGCTGCGCAGCATCGGCGGCCTGCACGGTGTCGTGCACAGCTTTTCCGGCAGCGTCGAACAGGCCCAGCAGTTGTGGAAAATGGGATTTTGCATCGGACTGGGCGGCCCAGTCACATATCCGCGCGCGCGCCGCCTGCGCGAACTCCTCGCGACGATGCCACTCGAATTCCTGCTGCTCGAGACCGACTCGCCGGATCAGCCGCTGCACGGACATCAGGGCGCGCGCAATGAACCCTCCCGGCTGGTCGAGGTTTGCGAATGCGTTGCGCAGTTGCGTGGCGTCAGCGCCGAGGCGATCGCGGAGGCGACGACGGAAAACGCAAGGCGATTGTTCCAGCGCGGCGCGCGTTGAACCTTACAACTGAAACTACTGCCGTCAAGAACACACTGCCGTCATTCCCGCGAAAGCGGGAATCCATTTTGTTTTCTGACACCAGGATCAAGTTGGATTCCCGCTTTCGCGGGAATGACGGCAAAAGAAAGGTTGCCTGGCGGAAAGGTTGCCTCGCGACAGGCCTGCCTAAGCATCCTTTGCGTCTTTCACTGAAGCCTTTGCCTCGAGCAATCGTTCGATCAAGCGCCCCGCCGCCACCATGCCGAACGTCGCAGTCACGTGCATTGCCGCGCCGAGTCCCCCGGCGCAATCGAGCTTGAGCGCTGTCTCGGCATCCGGTCCGCGCGTCTTGCACACACTGCCATCGGGTTGCGGATAGTTGACGTTTTCGCGCGAGTACACTGCCTGCACACCGAAGTAGCGCTTCGGATTGCGGGTCCAGCCATAGTCGTCGCGCAGCTTTCGGCGGGTGATGCCGAGCAGCACGTCGTGTTCGGTGCGTGAGAGATCGCGCGCGGTTATCAAGGTCGGATCGCGACGGCCCCCGGCGGACCCGGAAACGACGACCGGGATCTTGCGCCGCCGGCAAAAGGCAATCATCGCGACCTTGACCTTGATCGCGTCGCATGCGTCGAGCACTGCGTCGTAACCGCGGTCGAGCATCTCCTCCAGATTGGCCGCAGTCAGGAATTGCGCGATCGCCTCGACGCGCAATTGCGGATTTATCGCCCGCGCCCTGCGCGCCAGCACCTCGACCTTGGGCCGGCCGTACTCTCCTTCGAGAGCGTGCGACTGGCGATTGGTATTCGATACGCAAACGTCATCGGCATCGATCAGCGTCAGCGCTCCTACTCCGGAGCGCGCCAGCGCCTCGACCGCCCATGACCCGACGCCGCCGACTCCGACCACGCCGACGTGCGCCTGCGCGAGGCGTTCGGCGGCTCCGGCGCCGTACAGTCGGTCGATTCCGCCAAAGCGGTCAATGGTCGGATCGCTGCGCTTGCTCATGGATTACCAAAGGGACGTGACTACGGAAACGGCGGCAACCTTGGGCGCCGCCGCACGAGGAGTTCAACGACACGGCTATTTTTCGGGCGAAACGCGATCACGGCCGGATTGCTTGGCCCGGTACAACTGCTGGTCGGCCGCGCGCAAAAGGTCCGAGCTGACGCCGCCGCGCCCCACGCATTCGGCGACGCCCGCGCTGACCGTGACGCGCAACTGCTTGTCGCGCAGGGTCAGGGGATGCGCACCAATAGCGGCGCGCAAGAGTTCGGCAGTGCCGACCGCCGCTTGCAATCCCGTATCGCGCAGGACCATCGCGAACTCCTCGCCGCCGAGCCGGCCGACGAAAGCGCCGGCCGGTGCACGCGCGCGCAAAACATCGGCGACGCCAGTAAGCACCTGGTCGCCAACCAGATGCCCATGCTGATCGTTGATCGCCTTGAAAAAATCGAGGTCAAGCATCAGCAGGCTCAGTACTCCATCGTCGGTGCTCTTTTTCAGTTCGTCGTCGAGCAGGCTGCGAAAGTGCCGCCGGTTGTAAAAGCCGGTCAAACTGTCGTAGATCGCCAGGTCGATCAGTTCGTCGTGGTAACGCGCCTCTACGCTCGCACCGACGAAGAACTTCAGGGCGTTGCTGCCGATGCTGATCTGGTCCCCGTCGCGCAGGTCAGCGCGCGTCACGACCTCGCCATTGAGAAACGTGCGATTGGTCGAGCCCAGATCTTCGATTCGATAGCGGCCGTTCTCGCGCCAGATGCGGCAATGTTGCCGCGACACGCTCGGGTGCGGCAAGGCGATCGTGCATTCGCTCGACCGCCCGATCGTCACCGGCGCCTCGCCGAGTTCGATCTGATGACCCAGCAGCACTCCGCTGACGATGATCAGGCGCGGACTGGACTGCGTCTCCTGCGTCGTGGCGGGATCCAGCACAGTCGCACGATCTGTCTTGAAATTCTGGTCCTTGATCAAGGCCCGGACTCCCAGCGGTCGTAAGCATTGTAGCGTCATCGAATCGCGCATGTGCGCGAACGCCTGCCGATCGCGAGGCGCCGCGGCGGCGAACCGGATATCCTTCCTGCTTCCCTTTGGTAGCGACATCTTCGCCATGCGCTCGCTGATACTTTTGATTCTTGGACTGGCTTTCGGGGCAGTCTGCACCGCCATCACAATCAATGCACTGGCCCAGCGAAGCGCCTATGCGCGCGGCGTGATGCAGGTCATGCAGCACCACTACGCCGAGTTGCGCAACGGCCAGCGTACCGGACGCTGCGACGCGACCGCGGTCGCGCACGCCCACGAAGCGCTGCGGCTGCTCGACGACGAGATCGAACGATCGGTCTATGGCGACAGCACGCCGGAGCCACCATTTCGCGAATACGCCGATCGACTGCGCAGCGCGGTAGCCGACCTGGGCGATGGCACGAAGACTTGTCCGCAGCTGGGGCTTGTCATCAACCGCGTTGGCGATTCATGCGACGCATGCCATCGGCAGTATCGGTGAGCTGAGAACTGAGAACTGATGATGGAGGCTCCGGGCGCATGACTGCTCCCTCTCCCCATCGGCTTCATCGATGGGGAGAGGACCGGTGTGAGGGGCTGCTTTTCCTGCATACAGTATGGACGCGCGCGCCCATCCGCCTCCGGCACCTTCTCCCCGCACGCGGGAGAAGGAAAATTAGCCGCGCTGGTCTCTGCCTACTTCTCGCCTTCAGCCTCTGGTCTGCTCCTCGGGCAACGGAATGAATTCGGTCTCGCCGGGAATCTGACCGAAGCGCGCAGCGCGCCAATCGGCTTTTGCTTGTTCGATGCGTTCGCGCGAGCTCGAGACGAAGTTCCACCAAAGATGCCTCTCGCCGAGACTCGCACCGCCGAACATTATTGCCTTTGCGGGACCGGCCGCCCGAATCTCTACATCCTCACCTGCAGGCAGGACAGCGATCTGGCCTGGCGCGACCTCGCGACCGCCCACTGATAGCGGCGCATCGACAACGTACACGGCGCGCTCGGCATGTTCCGGTGGCAGAATGAGATGCGAACCGGCGGCGAACTCCGTCGCCAGATAAAAAATCTCGGAAAATGTCACGACCGGAGCGCGCTGGCCGAACGCGCTGCCGACGACGAGCCGCATCGTCACGCCATCGCGTTCGATCAACGGCAGCACGCCGGCCTCGTGATGATGAAAGCTTGGTTCGGTCTCTTCGGCTTCCTGCGGAAGTGCGACCCAGACCTGGATCCCGTGCAGCCGATGGCCGGACGCGCGCTCGGGTCCGGGCGTGCGCTCCGAGTGCGCGATCCCACGCCCCGCAGTCATCCAGTTGACGTCACCAGGACGGATTGTCTGCACGAAGCCGAGCGTGTCGCGATGCTCTATCGCGCCTTCGAACAGGTAAGTAACGGTCGCCAGGCCGATGTGCGGGTGCGGGCGGACGTCGACGCCCTTGCCTGCGTCGAACCGAACCGGGCCCATATGGTCGAAGAACACGAACGGCCCGACGTGGCGCGCGAGCACATGCGGCAACGCGCGCCGCACCTTGAAGCCGCCGCCGAGGTCGTGTTCGCGAGGATCGATGATCAGGATTGCATTGTCGTTCATGGCCTCAATGTTACCGCCAATGGCGTTCCATAGGCGCAACGGTGCGTGTCGCAGGTAGCGGTTGTCCTGGAGCCCGCCGACACCATTTAATGCACCTTCCACACTGGAGGTACGTATGCACGCAAATACCGCGATTTCCCCCGCCGCAGATGCGCCGGACGCAGCGAGCCTGCGCCAGGTGACGCGCGTCGTGCGCGGACGACCGACCAGCGACGGCGCCGGCGTCAAGCTGACCCGCGTGATCGGCCAGCCCGCGCTGGATATGCTCGACCCGTTCCTGATGCTCGACGAGTTCCGCTCCGATCAGGCCAGCGACTACATTGCCGGCTTTCCCGAACATCCGCATCGCGGATTCGAAACGGTGACCTACATGCTCGCCGGCCGCATGCGCCACGGCGACAACCAGGGAAACACCGGCCTTCTGACGGCCGGCAGCGTGCAATGGATGACGGCCGGTCGCGGCATCGTCCATTCGGAGATGCCCGAGCAGGAGGACGGCCTCATGTGGGGTTTCCAGCTGTGGGTCAATCTGCCGGCAAAGGACAAGATGACTGCGCCGCGTTACCAGGACATTGCGCCCGAACGCATCCCCGAGATCCGATTGGCCCCGGGTGTCAGTGCGCGCGTGATCGCCGGCGAAGCCGGCGGTGTGAGAGGCCCGGTCGAAGCCGATGCGACGGCGGCTGTCTACCTGGACCTGCGCATCGAGGCCGGCGCCGCGGTCGAAGTGCCGCTACCAGAAGGACACAATGCATTCGCGTACGTTTATGCAGGGCAGGCGCAAATCGGCGACGGGCTTTCGAGCGAACTGTTGCGCGGCGACCTCGGCGTGCTTGGCAAGGGCGACAACGTGCGCATTGCCGCACCGCAGAGCCCTGCCCGCCTGATTCTCGTCGCCGGAAAGCCGTTCAACGAGCCCGTGGCGAAGTACGGACCGTTCGTCATGAACACGCAGCAGCAGATCGTGCAGGCCGTCGAGGACTTTCGCGCGGGACGGTTCTGATTCCGAGTAGTCGAGGACCAGACAGACCAAAAGACTTCCGTCATTCCCGCGGAAGCGGGACTGCGGAGGCAGGATGCCGAAGCGAACATTCGCGCAGCGAATGGCCCGCCGGGCGCGCCGCCGGAGCGGCGCGTAATCCATTTTGATGTTGCGTTTTCCCGTGTTCACGCAGAGCAACATGGATTCCCGCTTTCGCGGGAATGACGACCATTTTTTTCACTCCGGCGAAGCCGGGGGACTCCCTTTACGTCTAGCCG
Source organism: uncultured Gammaproteobacteria bacterium (assembly GCA_963766595.1). Lineage (GTDB taxonomy): Bacteria > Pseudomonadota > Gammaproteobacteria > Xanthomonadales > Rhodanobacteraceae > Rudaea. The sequence continues at coordinate 1,646,746 of CAVYAZ010000002.1, read as the reverse complement.
GTACGCCTAGCGGCGCCCGCCACCGCGACGCGCTTTTTCGTCGTGCAGGCCAACGCGGATCATCGTGCCGTCCTGCGTCGAGCCATCGAGCGCCGCGACTGCTGCGCGCGCTTCGTGACCTTCCATCTCGAGTTCCGCAAACCCGCGACACTCGTTCTTGAACGGATCGATTGCGAGCTTGAGCTTGTGTACACGACCGTGTTGGGCGAACAGACCCGCCAACGTCTTTTCGGTCATCGAACGCGGCAAACCGCGGACATTCAACGTAACCATCACTTTCTCCTTCAAAAAAAACGCACCGGCCAGCGCGAGCCAGCCGGTGCGTTTTCAAACACCGATTGCTGCGTTCAGGCTGGAGTAACTTCGTCCGCCTGCAGGCCCTTCTGACCTTGGACAACGCGGAAGCTCACTTTTTGACCTTCCTGGAGGGTACGGAAACCGGAGCCGGTGATCGCACGAAAATGCACGAACACATCGGGGCCATTCTCTCGGCTGATAAATCCGAAACCCTTACTATCGTTGAACCACTTGACGGTACCAACCTCGCGATCCGACATAAGCACTCCACAGGACAATTCAGACAAGACCCGAGCCATCCGGCCGAGTCGACTTACTGGCATGCATGGAAACGTGGGTGACGATGGAGCGGATCGGAGACCAGCGCTATCGGGTCACAATTCACAAGCGACCGTGCAGACACAGTGAACCAACTATAACTCAAAATTTACAAAAGTACGATATATGTGAAGGGCGCAAAAAAGCCCAGCCCGATGCTGCACTGCACGATACTGATCTGGGTCCTTTTCCGGCGTTCTCAAGCGGTTTCGCGTACCCATATGCAGCCACCCGGGGTTGAGCTAAGGTCGCACGTCCGAACAACTTTTGACCGCCGGAGCCCCCAATGCCTGCCCAAGGTTGCCACCCTGTAGCCGCCCACAAGAAGCTGCGTATTCCCGACTGGTATGTCTCGAGCCTGATGCTCGACCGGGCCCTCGATGCGATCCTGCGGAGGGTCGGGAAGCTCGATCGTACCCATGACGTCCCCTACCTTGCCGGCTACAGCCAGGATGGCAAGACGATCTACATCGACCGGCATCTGCCCCGCACGATGGCCTACAAGGGCCGCAAGATCGAGGTCGACCGCTACCTGATCATGCACGAGGAGGTCGAGAAGACGCTGATCGACCAGCTCGGTTTGCACTATCTGCACGCGCACCAGATTGCAACCCGCGCCGAGGAAGCCGCAGTTCGAGCCGATGGCATCCTGTGGCGCGACTATGACCGGTTCATGCAGAAGTACGTCAAGCACATCGGCGATGAACGCCTGACCAAAGTGCCGGAAGATCTTGATCTGAAACCGTATCGCGACGAGCACGACTTCGACCTGATCAAGCGCATGCGCAAGGCGCTGACGAAACGAGGACTGCGCAAGAACGAAGACGTTGCCACGTTGGGCAAGGCCGTCGATCAGTACGCCGCCGCGCTTTCAATTCGGCGGCGCGACCAGATCAAGGCACATGCCGGCAAGGCCAAGGCCAGCGCGTAGGGTGGGCCTTGGCCCACCGTCCCTTCGATTGATGCAAGAGCGCAGAGCGGTGGGCCAAGGCCCACCCTACGCGCCGCGCAAGGCGCTCGACCAATACGCAGACACGATCAAGACATGAGCCGCGAGAAGTGGGTGCGGCCGGCAACGGTTGCCGCCGGCCGCCGAGTGGCTTCGGCCTAGTAGGCTTCGAAGTTTCCGCTGAAAATCCGCACCGGCGGATCAATCGTGCTGTTGCCGGCAACGATGCTGGTATTGGCGCTGGCGGCAATTCCAACCGCTGCGCCGCTGCCTCCGACGACGTAGGCCTGATGCGTGGCAGACGCGGTGGTGCCGGCTACGCTAGCCGCGCTTCCTGAGACCAGGCGATGCGTGCTGCTGCGCGCATCGCCGGAACCGGCACCGGCGGAATTCACGCCGCCGAGCGCGAGTATCATAAGCACGAGGCCAAGGCATCGAACAGATCGAGGTGCGAAACGAAGCTGTCTTTTCATGACGGGCCTCACGGGCAACCAGCCAAGAGACCGGCGCCGCGCTTGGTCACGCCCGCGCAAACGTAGTTAGGCCCCGCGAGTGTGCAACTCCCGCCATCGACATACCCGCCATAGAGCTCGATGCTACCGGTACCACCATTTGCGACCACGCAGTTGCCGTTGTTTTGCGGGGGATTGGGGTCGACGCTCTGGATTTCGACCGAGGAGTTGTGCACGCGAACCAGGGAGGCGCCGCCTTGCGCAATGTTGACGCCCGACTGCAATTCATCCGACGCGCTGCGCAGGACGCGCAGCGTCGAGTGATCGATGCGCGCCGGGGTCAACCCTCCGAGAAATGCGACCGATTGTGCAGAAGTGTCCGCCGGCTGATCGTGCCCGGTTTCAATCGTGACCTGATCGAGCGCGAGCGTGCCGGCCTGCATGCCGGGACCGGCCGTGGGGGGCTGGGGTTGCTGCGTCACGCCGCCGCAGAAGTTGTAGCCGTTCGGCAGGCACTCGACCTTGATTTTCACGCGCGCGAGTTGTGGCGCGGAACCTTGCGCCCTGACGCCGTAGATGCCGCCGAAACCCTGGGCGGCGTCCTGTACGCCGGTAACATGGATGTCCGCATCGCTGACGTGAACAATGTGCGTCGAGGTATTGTCCGCGCGCAACAGCACGCCGCTGATGCTCGCCGCCTTGACCTTGTTGATCTCGACGAACAGTCCCTTGACGTCGACGTCGGCACCGACCTCGATGCGCAGTCCTTCGATATTCGGGATCGTCGTTTGGCCGCCGGGATTGTTGCCTTCGATACTGATTACCGCGTTAAGGATCGCGGCTCCGACATCGATCGTGTTCGGAAACACGCGAATGCCATAGCTGCCGGCTGCGCCGGTCGTCAGACTCTGGTCCAGAAACACCTTGATGTTGCTCCAGGCACCACCGCCGGCGAGAAATGCGCCGCGCACGCCGCCGACGCTGTCGCTCGCGGTCAGCGTCAGGCCTTCGATCATCATGCTGTCGGCGGTATTGCAGTCCGCGCGCAGCGCTATGCCAAAGTCACCGCTCTGGGCGCGGCCGAAGGAGTTGGTCAGGAAACTGCTGCTCGCGCAGAAGTAGATGCCCCACCGGCCGCCGAGCGCGCTCACCCCGACACTTTCACCAGTGATGCTCTCGAACCTAACGTTGCTGACCGGCGTGCTGTCGAGCGCGGCCGTCGCGGCGCCGATGCCAAACGTAAAGGTGTTGTCGTCCGGCGGCACTCCGGTGCTGCGCGCAGTGAAACGCCGCGCTTGCGTGTTCGACGCGAACAGGACCGTGCCCACCGGATTGGATGATGTGATCAGGCTGACGTCCTGCCCGCGGCCGATCAGGGAAACGTATGACGGGATGTCGAGCCGCGCGCTGCCCAGATCATACGTGCCGGCGTCGATCTCGACCGCCACCGGCTGGACTGGCCGAGGCACCGCTGATGCCGGCGACGGCAGCGATCAGCGCGGCGCCGTTCTCTGCCGGAGTGCCTTCGGCCGAGACCACGACCGTGTTCTTCATCGTGCGGGCCGCGCGCAGCGCGTAAGGCGCGGCCGTCACCGGCGGGCGCGGCAGCATCTCGGTGTCGCCGGAGATCTGGATGCCCAGATACAGTTGCTTGCCCCAGATGCTCAGCGGCAGCGGTGTGACCTTGCCGAGTTCCACGGCCATGTTGCCGCCGTCGACCTGCACGGCAGGCTGGACCTCGCTCCACAGCGCCACTCCGTTGCTGGTCACGTCGTACAGCCGGAAAGTTATCGAAAGGTCGCCGGTGATAGGGTTACCGCCGGAATCGGCGAGATGTCCTTGGTAACCGAGCGTCTGTGGCGCTGCCGCGACCGCGACGTTAAAGACAGATAGCAACACACCCAGCGCGAGCACGCGCAAAGTTGAAAGTAACATGGCCTTCCCCCTGAAAGAAGTTCCCCCGGCGCATGAAGCCCGCCGTGGCGCCGATATATCACAATTACCAACTTGAGCGCCAGCTAAAGTTCTATTGTGATTTTGAACGGCAGGGAGACCCTGTCTTGCGGCAGTATTCGTGCCTGGCCCTGCGCCTCCGTGCTCCCTTGCTCGGAGGCGCTGACGGAGTCGGTGCAGGCGTGCGTCAGTGCGCGCCGATGAAGTCCGGTTTGCCGAGTTCGACGCCGTTGTGGCGCAGGATCGAATACGTCGTCGTGACGTGGAAGTACACGTTCGGCAGCACATAGTCGCGCAGGTAGTTCAGGCCCTTCAGGCGCAATTCGCCGCCGCGCGCCTGCAGCACGATGTCGCGATCCTCGCTGCCCGCGAATTTGGCCGCATCGACGCCATTGACGAACGCCAATGTCTTGGCGATGCGCGCCTTGAGCTCGGCAACCGTCGTCTCGTTGTCTTCGAACTTTGGAATTTCGGTCCCGCTCAGGCGTGCCGCCGCGCCCTTGGTCATGTCGCAGGCGATCTGCACCTGGCGCGTCAGGCTGAACATGTCCGGCGCCAGGCGCGCATTCAGCAACACTGCCACATCGAACTTCTTCGCTTCAGCGAGCGCCGCGGCCTTGTCGAGGAAATTCGAGAGATTGCCGAGCATGCGGTTGGCGGTCGGGACGAGCGTGTCGTACATCGTGATTTGCATAAGAGCTCCTGGGGCAGTTGGCGGTTCGACGCGAATCAACGTCGATGGGACCAACACATCGAGCCAAAGCTTCGGAAATCAAGCCGTGCCGGTCGTTCCGTGCCTGGATTTGGAGAGAACGGCTGCTCCCAGCCCCCCTCGGTGGTGAGGCGATTTCGGTTCTATGCGAAAATCAGTCCGCCGGCCCCGTAGCTCAGTTGGATAGAGCGTCCCCCTCCTAAGGGGAAGGTCGCACGTTCGAATCGTGTCGGGGCCGCCATTAAATCAATGTCTTTACAATAGTATACTTTTTAGCACTCAAGCAGCGGCGAAATAGACGGCTCAATTGCATACACTTGGGGGAGCGCCTTCGAGTCGAGAGCTGCCGCTCGCCGGCCGCGAATTTTGCATGAGACGTTTGTTGGCGCGAACCGGACACCTGATGCCTGCAACTCGCGGCGGGGAAGCGGACATTGATGTTGCGGTAACGCAGCCCGCGTTTGCGCCAGATTGCTGACCGATCGTTTCGTTTTACAGCACGGCGTCAACGAGGCACGGTTCGAAATCGTGTTATCGCGCGAAGCTCCACTATTCGAACGAATTTGCGAAAATGTGCTCATATTTTAGACGGCCAAGACCAAAATCGATGGCACCACCAGCCACAGTCGCATACCCGGCAACGACGATACCTGATGGAGTCACGACCACCCCCGCCCCCGAATCGTCAGTCTCGCCAATCGAACTCGTGGCATACGATGCATAGGAACTGCCGCCGCCACCAAACGATGAATTCAACGTCCCGTCGAAATTGATGCGACTAACAGCCCAGAATTTTCGGTTATCGGACGCGCTGTATGTGTTGCCCGCCACTATGATGCTGTCGCGTGTGACGAAGATGCTATTGGCTTGATTGAAAGTACTATCTTCAAGAATCGAGTAAGACAAGGGTGATCCCTGATGAAAGGACGAATCGATTCCCCCTCCCTGCAGTCGACGGTCGACCAGCCAGGTCTGGCCAAGGCGTCCGGCCACGACAAGGCGATTCTGAGCATCGATGGCCAGGCTTGTGACCGTGCTGATACCGCTCTCATACGCCAAAAGTCCTGTAACGTCGCTGCCAAAAGATGGGTCGAGATCGCCGTTTGCTAGAAGGCGTGCCAAGGCGATTTCATTCGGCCCCATGCTTGATCCGATGATTAACGCGGTAGTTCCTGCGAGGATAATCCGTCCATCGGATTGCAATGCAACGGCTCGGGCGCCGTCAAAACTGTTTTGGGCGAAGCCGAACCTTGTCGAGCCCTGATTACCAAACGACGTGTCCAAAATCGTCGAATCCGCCGAGACCCGGCAGACGACCATGTCGACGCTGCCTGCACTATTAAGAGATCCCGCAGCAAGAATCCGACCATCGTTCTGCAACGCGACCGCGTTAATTCTTAATATTGCTGACGGGAATGAAATGCTTAAATAGCTCGTTTGTCCTTGCTGATTTTTATCGACCGCCGTTCCGTCGGCCTTGAGAATCGCACTCCAGCCGTTTGTCCCGTCAAAGCCTGCGAGCACGATGCGACCATCCGGCTCGACTTGCATGTCTTCAAACGCCAGCGTGGAAACAGGAAGCAAATCGGACAGCTGAACCGTGCCGTCACCGTGGATTCCAAACGATGTATCCATCGCACCGTTGGGCATGAGGCGCGCCAGGCAGGGATTGGATGCGTTGCCGCAGCCCCCGGCGACAATTAGTTTTCCATCGGCTGTTGCGCGCAGCACGTGCGCAACATCGTTCTGTGATGTGGTGACTGCGAAGATTGTCTTGCCGCCATCTCCGAAGGTCGTATCCAATGTGCCGTCGGCGGCCCCTGCAGCGCTCGTCGTGAAAATGAGAGCGAGCACAACCATTCGATCGAATGTTGACGCTGGACTCATTTCGGTATCCTCAGCTTATTCCGATCGCGAGCGCGGTAGATCTAGCGCGGTTCTCGTGCAGAAACCTCTGAGACGTCCGTTTGATGAGAGCGGCGCCGAAGTCGCACTGATCGCCGCTCATACGATTGAAACGGTCGCACATTTGTTTTGACGTTGCAAGTGGCCCGCACATTGGGTAGTGACTCGGTTTGAAAATCGCTCTAAGCGACTTGCGGTGGATCGACGGCTGCAAGACTTCTTGCAATGTCCATGACGTAACGATGCGTGCAAGCTGGAGAGCCCGTGCGATATGTGGGCATCCAGATTGACGACACTCTTGAGATGGCGGAGCAGACCGAAGCGTGAGTTGAAGATTGGCCTATGTCGCTGTCCGGCCCGAAGCGGAAGCCCGGTGCCCGCAACTCACTGCCGGAGAGCAGACGCTCGTATCTTGGTAACGCAACCCACGGTCGCGCACCTAACCAAGAGCCAGTTCCTTGGAACTCATAGTAGTAGCGTGCACAACACGGCACGGGCGCGGTCGGCTCATCCGAGGCGGACGAAAAGAGCTCACCGCCATCGGCACGGGCAGCCTGATCGGACAGGATCCGCAACTCGGTCCGCTCGCCGATCACGGAGGGCCAACATGGACTCTGCTGCCGGCGGTGACGAGTCCGGTTGTCAACGCGGTCCCGTGTTTGTGCTTTCCCGCAGACCAGCGTGGTGTGCCGCGCGCTCACGTCCACCCCAACGCGGACATGGGCGCCGTCGAGCGCCAGTACCCCGAGGACCTTGTTTTCCGTAGCGGCTTCAATCCTCCCTGAACCGAACGGACGCCCGAAATTAGCACTGGAATACGTCGTGCGCTCAGAGTCCTATCTGTTTCCGATTCCACAATGCTCGATTCAACTACTCAAACCCACTCTTGAAAATTTCGTTCGCCTGGATCGTCAGCGTAAAGCTGCCGACTTCATAGTCGTTATACGGCGCTCCCATCCTGCCACCGACATCGACAGTCAACGTGCCGGGTGTAGCGGTCAGGTCCGCCGATAGCTGGAGTGTTGTCGACGCGCCTGCTGAAACGACTGGTGCGTCGAACGCGGCACCAAGCCCGGCCGGAAGGTCGTTGACGTCCAGCGTGATGGACTGCGGCACACCGAGGAAGCCCGTCGCGATCGAGACCGGCGCCGTTCCGCCCTGGTTGACCACGACGCTGGTTGGGCTGGGCGTGATCGAGAAAGTCTGAAGGTGCGAAGTCGTGCAGAGTCCGGACTCGCCGGACCAGATCTCTCCGACCGTCCAGACGCGAAGGCCGTCTCTGGAGGTCGCAGTATTGGAGTTGGTGCCGCAACTGTCGGCGACCTGGCCGGTTGCGGAGTCATACCATGCCAACGGCCGGGCGATCGATGTCGCGAGGCTCAATAGAGGGTCGGTAACGGCGTCGACGAGCGCATTGCTCGCATTGTGGGTCGCACGGCCCAGCGCCGACAGTTCAGTGCCGCAGCCGGAGGCACACCCTGCTTGCGCATAGTCCATGACGATTCCGACGCCAATGTTCAGCGCGTTGCGCACCAGCGTCGTATTGGCGCTGCAGAAGTCGACACAACTCGTCTCCGTTGCCGGCACAGTACCGAGGACTACCTTGACGCTGGCCGGGAAGTTCAACATGTAGACAGTGTTGACGTTTCCGGTTGCGTCGAGCGACGGCGCCGGCAAGATGTCGAGATCGATCTGGCGATTGATTTCGTCATCGATGTCCGCCTCGGTCACAGGACATGGCGTCGCCAGCGTACCCACACCCACGGAGCATTGTTCCGGGGCGATGGTGATCCCTGCCATTGCCGAACCGCGCGCGATCTGTTGCCCCGAGCCGGCGAGAGCGTCCTGCGGCGTCACGCCGACGGTCGAGTACTGTGCGAGCATGTCCCAAAAGCTGGACTGCACCAGATCGGCATAGAACTGCGGCAGATTGTTCTGCAGCGTGACATCGACATCCAAGTTCCAGTTGACCGGAACGACGATCGCGTGGCTGACCACCGGACCGCCGTAGTAGACAAGGTTTGGCGCGGATGCCGCGGAGGATGCGAGCCATGCGAGGCAGGTCGAGGCAAGCAGCAGCTTGAGGGTTGCAACGAGCCCGCGCGACGAATGGTGCATTCTGCTGCCTTTGATTCGAGTCAGGAAAACAGGGTGAGAGTACACGTTCGCTGTGTGGCGAGTTGTGGTCAGTTGCGCAGAATTGGCCTGGTCGAAACCCTGAGGGAAAGGTCGCCCGTTCGGGTCGTGTCGGGGCGCCGAAATCGACAACTTTCGGTAGTATATTTTGTTGCGGATGCCTATGTTGTCGTATTGCGGGGCCGTTGGACGCCGGCGAAACGTTTGCGCCATTCGACTCGCCGGTTTCAGCGCGGCATTGCGGCAGTGCGAGCCATTGCTTCTGCTATGCTCCGCCTACTTGGCCGGGTGAGGACTGCGATGTCGCGCAGGAACTTCGTTGCGAGTTCTCGACTCCGGTGTGCCCCACCGCGCCGCCTCGGCCGTTGGCCGGACACAGCGCCTCGATCGAAAGCGGTTTCCTGAGCGCGCTCTCCATGCGCCGCCGTGGAAAAATCCTGTTCGCATCCGCACTTTCCCTGCTGCTGGGCACGGCGGCGTTGTTTGCTTCCATAGGCTGGTATCTCTGGAAGGAATCCGTGGCCTCGGAAGCGTCGTATGCCGGTGGCTTGGCGGCGGCGCTCGGACAGCCGGTCGAGCAGATCATCCTCGACACGCGGAAGATGCTGGCTGCATTCGATCAGCTGCAAGTACCGCGGTGTGGGCCGGAGCATTTGCAGGCCATGCAGGATGCGGCCATTTCCCGTCCGCACATCCGCGCAATCGGCTACTGGCAGGCGACGGACCGTGTGTGCGGCGTCGGTTTCCTGCCGCGCGACGGACTCAAGCCGCCCCGCGCGGATCGCATCTACGACAATGGAGTCGTTGCGTGGTGGCCCGGACCGCAAACGGAAGTTGGCGGCGTACAGTTGTTCCTCATGCGCTATGGCAACCATGACGTGGCGATCGACCCGCGCCTGCTGCTGAACGTCGGGCCCATGCAGCAGCGCCAGGCCGTGCTGTGGGTCGAGAAGTTGCGCATGTCCGCCGTGCCGTGGGATGTCGCACTGCCGGAGCCGGATTCATTGCCGATCGGCGTCACGGTGGATCGCGACAAGGGTCGCGTTATCTCGCGTTTCTCGCGCAACGAGATCCTGCCGATCGATGTCGTGGCGATGGAGCCGATCGACAATTTCTGGGGCCGTCACTCACAAACCCTGGCACTCGGCGCTGGCGTGGGCCTGCTCATCGTGGCCGCGTGGATCTATCTGATACTGCGGTATTCACGCCATCGACTCAGCTTTGCCGTGGAAATGCGCCAGGCAATTTCCGCCGGTCGGATCCACGTGCAATACCAGCCGGTGCTCGAACTGGCAACCGGTCGCTGCGTCGGCGCCGAAGCCCTCGCGCGCTGGGAGCGGGAGAATCGCGAGTCCGTCGATCCGGAAGTCTTCATTCCTCTCGCCGAAGAGGCCGGACTCATCCAGGACGTGACGCTTGCAGTTCTAAGGTCAGTCGTACGCGACATGCAGCGCGTCCTTCTCGAATTTCCCGAACTGAGCATAAACATCAATCTCGCGCCGGACGATCTGAAAAGCGAACGCATTGTCGATGAACTGACCAGGAGTCTCGCGCAGGCACGCCTGTTGCCCGGAATGATCAAGCTCGAAATCACGGAACGCGCGTTGATAAAGAACGATTTGTCGCGTGCGCTCATTCGCGAGTTCCGCAAGCGCGGCCACCAGGTGGCGGTCGACGATTTCGGCACTGGCTATTCGAGTCTTTCCTATCTGCAGTCGTTCGAGTTGGACGTGCTGAAAATCGACAAGTCGTTCGTCGATGCCATTGGAACAGAGGCGGCAACCAGCCAGGTCATCGTTCACGTCATCGAGATGGCCAAATCACTGGGGCTGCAAACGGTCGCCGAGGGAATCGAAACGCTCGAGCAGGTGCATTGGCTGATTGCGCACGGCGTTTCATTCGGCCAGGGCTTTCTCTTCAGCAAGCCCCTGTCGGCGGGCGACTTTCTCGATTTTTACCACGCCAACCGCAGCGGTCTTGCCGCACCCCCGGGAGAAGAGCATGCGGCGACTCGCGCATAAAGGGCACGGTGATCGCGAGGTTGCGCTGTACGCAGCCATTGCTTTCATGCTCTGCGCGTGCGCATCACAGCAAACGCAGGCGCCCCCGGCGCCGCCGCCTGCACCGGTCGAAGCGCCGGCCGAGCCGGCCCCGGCGCCGGCGCAATTGCCTCCGAAATCGACCGCCCCTGTTCCCGTCGCCACAGCACCGCGCGTCGCCGTGCTCGATCCACACAACGAGCAGCAGGACAAGGACCGCATCAAGTTGGCCCTGGCAAAAAACAGCCACGACTCGCTGGACCCCGCGGAGGTCGGCTATTACATGGATGTTCTGCAGGGCCGGCTGAAACAGCTGGGCGGCAAGGACTTCGGCGTCGGTCGGCAAGCCGACTACATCGTCCTCGACATGTCTTTCCAACCGGGTTTCGACAAAGGCAGCGCCCAGCTCGACTCGAGCGTCCGCGATGCCCTGAAGCCGTTGTCCAAGGTGCTGGTCGAATACCGGATGACGTTGGTGTCGGTGCAGGTTCGCGCCGACGATTCCGCCACCCAACCGGTCAAGCCCGGGCTTGCGGAACGGCGCGCGCAAGCGCTGGCACACGCGCTCGTGGAAGCGGGCATTCCCGGCAAGCGCGTGGTCATCGCAGGATTGAATCCAGGCGACCAGACTCCAACCAATTCGCGCCCCGAAGGCCAGCTGCGGGTGGAAATGCGCCTCGAGCCCATCGTTCGCGTTTCCGCGAACGAGCGTTGATTTCGACTATACCCGAGTCCGGCTCGCCGGAAACCTTTCCGTGGAAACTCTTCGGGCGGCGCACAAAAGCGCCCGCTGTAGTCAATTTCCTTGACCCAGGTATTGCCTGCCTGTGTAAGGCCCATGGTCAAGACACTTATGTCGACGTGGCGAGCAGGCCGGACTTCAGCCGAACCGTCTAATCCGTTCCGGCGGCCGCCACAATCTCTTGGTCAGGCATTGCGCGGCAGTACTGTCAGCACGCGCTGGATGAAGCCGTGCAACTCCGTCATGTAATTGCGCAGGAATTCCTGGACGCGTTCGTCGGTGACCTCGCCATCAGCGGTGATAAGCCCGGGCTTGAAGTGAATGTACGCCTCGACCATGTTCATCAACGGCGAATTGCAGAAACACAGCACGCCGCGCAGGCTCTGCTGTGCCAGCGCAGTTCCGATCGGGCCTGGCGACGCGCCGATCACGGCCGAGGGCTTGCGCGCGAACGAGTTCTTGCCCCACGGACGGCTGGCCCAGTCGATGGCGTTTTTCAACCCGCCGGGGATCGAGCGGTTGTATTCGGGCGTAACGAAGAGCACCGCGTCGACGTCGGCAATGCACTGCTTGAACGCGCGCGCCGCTGGCGGGAAGTCCGCATCGAAGTCCGCGCTGTAGAGCGGCAGGTCCCTGATCGGAATTTCGGTCAGCGCCAGTTCGGTCGGCGCGAGCAGCGCGAGAGCCTTGGCGAGCAGACGGTTGATGGACGTCGATGAAAGGCTGCCGACGAAATATCCAACTTTGTACGTGGTCATGGGTGCGTCCTTGATTGGGTGTGTGGGCTGACGGCCCGCAAGGAACTTCGTGCATCGTTTTGATGATGTGCCGGCAAGCAGGCACACACAATGGGACTTTGATCCCATGCGGGACCGACGCCGACTATGCATGCGTCTTTCAAATTACATGTTGCTCAAGGGCCGCGGCGAGGCGCACCATTCCGTTCATCGACAAGGTGGCACATCAATGATCACACTTCGCAAATCCCAGGACCGCGGCTACGCTGACCACGGTTGGCTCAAAAGCTACCATTCGTTCTCGTTCGCCGGCTATCACGACCCGGCGCATATGGGCTGGGGCAACTTGCGCGTGATCAACGAAGACCGTGTGGCGCCGGGCATGGGTTTCGGCACGCACAGCCACCGCGACATGGAGATCATCAGCTACGTGCTGTCGGGGGAATTGGCGCATCGGGACAGCATGGGCAACGTCAAAGGCATCCCGCCGGGCGACGTGCAGCGCATGAGCGCCGGAACCGGTGTGACGCACAGCGAGTTCAACCACGCCGACGGACAGACCACCCACTTCCTGCAGATCTGGATCATGCCGAACGTGACCGGGATTGCGCCGGGCTATGAACAGAAGACCATTCCTGCGGATCAGAAGCGCGGCGTCCTGCGGCTCGTGGCGTCACCGGATGGAGCGCAAGGCTCGGTGACCATCCATGCCGATGCCGCGCTCTATGCCGGGCTGTTCGATGGGCGCGAAACTGCGGAGATTACCTTGAACCCGGCGCGCAAGGGCTATGTATTCCTCGTGCGCGGTGCGCTCGAGGTCAACGGTAAACAGATCAGTTCCGGAGATGCGCTCTTGCTGGAAGGCGAAAGCCGCATCACGGTGAAAAACGGAAAGGATGCCGAGGTGCTGGTGTTTGATTTGGCGGCGTAGTTCGGTGGCCTGCTGACGCTCGCCGCGTGGGGCGCCAGTGCGTGGAGCGTGGATGGTCGCGGCAAGCGATGAATTCGCGTTCGATTATCCTCCAAAGGTCGCGCGCTTCCCTGACATCACGAGGAACGCGCTTGGTGCCAGGCGAGCGCAGTCGCCACGCAGTCGGTTAAGCCGCGACTCGGTTTCCAGCCGAGCGTCGCGCCGGCGGCAGCGCTGCTCGCTACCAGGCTGGGCGGATCGCCCGGACGGCGCTCGACGAATTCAGCCTCCGGTCTGCCATTGCACTGTTCCCGGCAGGCGGCGAGCACCTGTGTCACGGAGTAGCCCTGTCCGCAGCCGAGATTGAATGCGCGGAAGCCACCCGACGACGCCAGCAAATCGAGCGCAAGCAAATGAGCGTCGCATAAATCATCGACGTGGATGTAGTCGCGGATGCATGTGCCGTCCGGAGTTTCATAGTCGTTGCCGAAAACCTTTACCGGTCGCGCCGATGGATCGATCGCCGCGCGAATGACATTTGGAATCAAGTGGGTTTCAGGTTCGTGCGCCTCGCCGGCTTCGCCACTGGCGTCAGCACCGGCCGCGTTGAAGTAACGCAGACTGACTGCGTGCATTCCATGTGCACGGCAGAATTCCTCGATGAGACGTTCGGCCATCAGCTTGCTCCAGCCGTATGGATTGATTGGAGCACACGGGTGCGACTCGTCGATCGGCGTGTATTGCGGATTTCCGTACACCGCGGCCGTCGATGAAAAAACGAACCTGCCGACGCTGGCCTCGCGCATCGCATCGAGCAGATTGAGAGTTCCGGTCACGTTGTTGCGAAAGTACAAACCGGGGTCCTGCATCGATTCGCCGACAAGCGAACGCGCGGCAAAATGCATCACGGCATCGATAGAATATTCGCGAAACACGTTTGCGATGCGCGGCCGGATCGAGAAGATCGGCGCGAACCAGCGGCCCCCACTTCACGGCCCACTCGTGTCCGGTCGACAGGTTGTCGAACGCGATCGGCGCGTGACCGGCGCGCGCGAGCCGCTTGCACATGTGCGAGCCGATGTAACCGGCGCCGCCGCAGACGAGAATCTTCATGGAGCGAATTGTTTGCACGAACATGTGAACCGCGGGACAACGGCGCCTGCTTCAACAGATCCGCGACTCAAGGTCGGAATTTGCGATTGCTACTCTTCCGGAGCCTGACGCGGCGAATGCCGATGCCAGTATTTGGCGCTATCGAGACGGGGCAGTCAGCCGGAGCGGCCTGTGATCAGGCACGTTGTCTTGCGCGTAGGATTCCAGCCGCCTACTGTGATCATCCACGACAGCAGTATCTGTGCGCGCTCGGCAAAAGGCGCGTAATCGAGGCGGACCGGCCGCCATTCGCCAGCCCGAATATTGCTGTTCAGACCGTCATCCGGTTGATCGTCATTCGTGATCAGGAGAAACCTGGCTTTTCGTTTAAAGGCCGCCAGGTACTCGCGGATCGTGTCATTGGGCAGGTGCTGAAAGACATCCTTGCAAAGAAGAAGATCAACGGCAGGAATGTCGTCCAGACTTCTGAAGACCTCGAACGAAACTCCCGGACGTCCAAACGCCTTGCGGTTGGCCTCGATCAGATCGGGCACCAGATCGAATCCGACGTACGTCGCGCCCTTGAAGTCCATGAAGCGGGAGAACTGCCAGTCTCCACAACCGAAATCGACAACCGATTGGACTCGCTCGCGTTCAAGAAACGATTCCACGAGTTCCATGTACCGGGTGTTGTTGTCCGGAAGCGAGCCGACACCGGAACCGTAGCCCCACGCATTGTTCCGATAGATCTCACTGAACTTTTCCAGGACGTAGTCTTCCTTACCTTCGCGGGCAATGAGGGACGCACTTGCCGGACCGTCGATTCGCGCCGCGCCCCAATCATCGGCAAGCAATCGCTCTGCCTGCTCCACAACCGCGCGGTCCGTATCGAGTGTCAAATATCCGTAGAGCTGGCGGTTGTCGTAGTACTGCGGGATGCCATTGCGGCGCGCGCGGTCCGAAAAGATCACATACTCGTGCCTGGCGGAATCATCCTCGTAGTCCAGCGCCGGAATCACGTCCGCCCTGATCAGGTACGTGCAATGGACGACCGGCAACTCGAAGACACCGGTAATGGCTTGCGACAATATCCAATCGTACTGCTGGCAATCCCGGAAATACCCATTGCCGTCTATGTCGGCATGGTAGTTCGAATAGCGCGAGCTCTCGTCTACCGACCGCAACAGCGGCGCCACGATCGGCAATGAAAGCGCGACGAGCTCCTTCAGGGTGCAGGGGCGAACGAAATTGTCGACGTCGGCCGTGAAGTAGTACGCGCAGCCGTGTTCCAAAGTTTTCTGCAGGCTGACGTTCCTGATTCTGCCCAGCACCTTGAACCGCTCGGCGTTCCATTCGTGCACGCCGAATGTTTCGACCTGCTCGGGAACGTCCGAAGCATCCATCTCGACCGCGGCGTAGTAGGGACGGACGCGCTCGACCCACTCGGCCAGGATCTCGCGCGTGCGATCCTTGTTGTTGTTGGTCCGGATGTAAATGACGATCGAGGACTTCGGATAGTCCAAGGCCTCGATGCAGCGGAGATAGAGCGGAAGCATCGCTTCCATCTGCTTTGCCAGTATCGCGAGCAGCACCTTGGGCGTCCCGCCTTGCGCGGGCAACGTATGCAGTTCGCGCGCAGACGCGAGTTGGTGCTGACCCGCCGGCGTTCGCAACGTAGTGAATGCAGCGCGTTCCGGCATGCGTGGCAATTTGTCCAGGGCGGACTTCGCGTTCGCAGTGAATCGCACCCTCTCGTTTCCAGGGCATGCCGGGTTGCTCAGCACCTTGACGCAAGCATCGAGGCTGTCGAGGTATTGCCCCGACCAATAGGCGTTGACGGCGTATTCGTCCAACAGCCCGTAATCGTAGATCCACGGTTCGACGAACAGGCCGTCCACGGGCGCGGTCAGCGCGAGCCCGCGCTTGGCGATTTCGTATCCCTCCTGATTTCGCCCCGCCAGGCGGCACACCCTGCTGGCGCCATGCTGCGCCTCCGCGCGTGTTGGTACCGCGTCGGATGCGCGCAAGTACATCGCGATGACTTCGTCGCGGTCATGGCCAAGTTCATCCTTGAGCTTTGCCGCCTGGTAAAGGCTGCAAAAGACTTCCTGATTCCAATGCCCGAGTTCGGCGCGACGCAGATACGCAGCGATCGCGTTCGGCTTGTCCCCGAAGTCCCGATAACTCTGCGCCAAGTAGAAGGTATAGCGCGCGACCAGAAACGGATCGGTTTCGGTCTGCAGCGCGTGTTGCAGAATCAGCGCGTCTTTGCGGTACGTCTCGGCGTCGCGCCGTCGTGCTCCATCGTGATTGCGCCGCATGACGATGCCCAGATGCCCGGCCGGCTGCGCACCTTCACAGGTCAGATATTCATGCAGTACGCCGCGGTAGCGCCACGGCAGCGAGTTGCGCACGAGTTGAATGCGCTGGTAAGAAACGCCCGCATCGTGGAAGTCGAGCATGTAGGAATCGGCGGTCAGTTCCGGCAGCCGGAAACCGCTGGGGATCTCGAGCGTGTCGTCCGCATCGATGATCAGCGAATATTCGCCGAGCGGGCGCGCGATCACGAGCGCTTCGGATCGATTGTGAGCGAAGTCCTTCCACGGGCGCTCGTGCAATTCGCCGGGCACATCTTTCAGGTGTTCGCGAATGATGTCCTGCGTACCGTCGGTTGAACCGGTGTCCACGATTACCCAGTAGTCGATGATCGGACGCACCGAATCCAGGCAGCGACGGATCACCGGCGCCTCGTTCTTGACGATCATGTTCAGGCAGACGGTGACGGGCATCGCATGCTGTGGCTGTGACGTTGGGATGGAAGCTGGCTTGAACCACTCCGAAAGCTCGGAGACTCGCTGGATTGAGTCGCCTGAAGCTTTCGGCGCTTGAACGTGCGCCACCCAACAACCCAAGAACGACGCGGCCAACGCAGCGCTCACGCAGTCCGCCAGGTAACGCGCCTCGCGGTGGTGACGGCTAGTTCGGGATCACGATGATTTGTCTCGCATTGAACCTCGCGGGGCCGCAGGCGGCCTTCCCACCCGATGCCGATGTTCTTGTACCTGGCCTCCGAAGTTGATGCTGACGCCAGGGGTCAGGTTGGTGATCAGCACCGTGATACTCGCCCGGACTGGAATGTTGCCTGTCACTCGAAGCGAATTCGCATCCAAAGCAACGCTGTTGTTCAAGGCGACTGACATGTAAGCGGTGGAGCACGGGTCGCCGTTTGAGGCGCTGGAGCCGCTTACCTCGGCCGTCAGAATCAAGATTAGCTGTCCCGAGGCCGGGACGACCACATTAACGCGCGGCCCGTCGGCGTCAGCGTCGATGTAGACATCCGAAGTCACGTCGTCACAACGTCGGTGGCGACGCCCTGGACAGGCGGTTGGCGGGATCGTGCCCGTAATAGCTCCGACGATCCACCACTGTGTGCCATCCGACTGGATGGTCACGCCCGACAGGTTTGTGGTCAGCGAGCCAGGACTCGGCCCATTGAGTACCACGTTCGCCCCTACTCCATCGACGTTCGCCACCTCGCACCTGTCGTTGGTTCCGCTGAGGTTCGGATTGACGCGCTTGACGATGTAGACGCGTCCCTTGTTCGATGCCGCCGCCGCCGGCGGCGTGATGGTGACCGGACGCCGCATCGGCGGTGTTGTTGCACAGCACCGTGTAGTCGTCGTTGGCGAGTGTGTAGTTGCCAGTGACGACGCGGATCGGAGAGGAGACCGATCCGCCGAACTGCGCGTTCGCCGTCTGCGTAGCGCTGATGCCCGCGGTGTTGCCCAATTTCACGTTTGCAGACGGTCCCGGCCCCACGTTGTCGCCGAACGACAGCGCGAAGTTGCTGGCGCCGCCGAATGTCACGCCGGTGTTCTGGTTCAACACACCGCCGAGTTGAGTGGTTGGTCCCGCGGCCAACGTCAGACCGTTGTTCGCAAGCGCGGATCCGGTCGAACCTGTTGCGCCTGTTGCGCCGGTGGCACCTGTCGCACCGGGCGCGCCATTCGTGCCTGTGGCGCCAGTCGGTCCCGTCAGGCCGATCGAACCCGTCGCGCCAGTCGCACCCGTCGAACCGGCACCTGTTGGGCCTGTTGCACCAATCGAACCTGTCGGGCCAATCGGTCCAGTCGCTCCCGTGGCTCCTGCACCCGTTGGGCCCGTTGCGCCAATCGAACCCGTCGCGCCAGTCGGTCCGGTCGCCCCGGTGGCTCCTGCACCCGTTGGTCCTGTTGCGCCAACCGAACCTGTCGCGCCAGTTGGTCCCGTCGCTCCCGTGGCTCCTGCACCCGTTGGTCCCGTTGCACCAATCGAACCCGTTGCACCAGTCGGGCCGGTCGCCCCCGTGGCTCCTGCACCCGTTGGTCCTGTTGCGCCGGTCGGCCCGGCCGCGCCAACACCCGTTGCACCTGTGGCACCCGTCGGACCTATCGCCCCGGTCGCACCTGTCGCACCACCGATACCCGTTGCGCCTGTTGAGCCAGTGGGACCTATTGCGCCAGTCGGACCTGTCGTACCGATACCCGTTGCACCGGTTGCACCCGTTGCACCTGTTGGACCTATCGCGCCCGTCGAACCAGTCGCACCAATACCCGTTGCGCCCGTTGCACCTGTCGGACCGATCGCACCAGTTGCACCAGCCGAACCCGTTGCGCCGGTCTGACCTGTCGCACCGATACCTGTTGCGCCTGTTGCGCCCGCCGGACCTGTTGCACCAACTGGACCGGTTGCGCCTGTCTGACCTGTCGCACCGATACCTGTTGCACCAGCCGGTCCCGTTGCACCAGTCTGACCTGTCGCGCCGAAACCTGTTGCGCCTGTTGCACCGACTGGACCCGTTGCGCCAGTCTGACCTGTCGCACCGATACCCGTTGCGCCAGTTGCACCAGTCGGACCTGTAAAGCCTGCCGGACCTGTCGCGCCAGTCTGACCTGTCGCGCCAAAACCCGTTGCGCCGGTTGCACCTGCCGGACCTGTCGCACCGATACCTGTTGCGCCTGTTGCTCCCGTCCGGACCCGTTGCGCCAGTCTGACCTGTCGCACCAAAACCCGTTGCGCCGGTTGCACCTGCCGGACCTGTTGCGCCGACACCCGTTGCGCCCGTTGCACCAGCCGGTCCTGTTGCGCCAGTCTGACCTGTCGCACCAAGACCCGTTGCGCCGGTTGCACCTGCCGGACCTGTCGCACCGATACCTGTTGCGCCTGTTGCACCCGTCGGACCCGTTACGCCAATACCTGTCGCGCCAGTTGCACCCGTTGCCCCCGCCGCACCTGTTGCACCTGTTGCACCGGTCGAACCTGTTGCACCAACCGCACCTGTCGCACCGATACCCGTTGCGCCTGTTGCACCAGTCGGACCTGTTGCACCGATACCTGTTGCGCCCGTTGCACCAGTCGGACCTGTCGCGCCAGCCTGACCTGTCGCACCGATACCTGTTGCGCCTGTTGCTCCGGTCGGACCCGTTGCACCAGTTGGACCTGTTGCACCGATGCCTGTTGCGCCTGTTGCACCAGTCGGACCAGTTGCGCCGATACCTGTTGCGCCTGTTGCACCAGTCGGACCCGTTGCGCCGATACCTGTTGCGCCTGTCGCACCAGTCGGACCTGTCGCACCAAACCCCGTTGCGCCCGTTGCACCAGTCGGACCTGTCGCGCCAGCCTGACCTGTCGCACCGATACCTGTTGCGCCGGTTGCTCCAGTCGGACCCGTTGCTCCAGCCTGTCCTGTCGCACCGAATCCTGTTGCGCCTGTTGCTCCGGTCGGACCCGTTGCACCGGTCGGGCCCGTTGCACCGAAGCCGCCAGTTGCACCAGTCGGTCCCGTTGCGCCAGCCTGGCCCGTCGCGCCGAATCCTGTTGTGCCTGTTGCTCCAGTCGGACCCGTTGCACCGGTCGGGCCTGTTGCACCGAAGCCGCCCGTTACGCCAGTTGCACCAGTCGCGCCAGCCTGTCCTGTCGCACCGAATCCTGTTGCACCTGTCGCTCCAGTCGGACCCGTTGCACCAGTCGGCCCTGTTGCACCGAAACCCGTTGCGCCTGTTGCACCTGTCGGTCCCGTTGCACCGAAACCCGTCGCGCCTGTTGCACCAGTGGCTCCCGTTGCGCCGATACCCGTTGCGCCTGTGGCGCCCGTCGGACCTGTCGCACCGAGACCGGTTGCGCCTGTTGCTCCAGTTGGACCCGTTGCACCGGTCGAACCAGTTCCACCAGCACCCGTTGCGCCAGTTGCACCCGTTGCCCCAGTCGGACCTGTTGCGCCAACCAGTCCCGTGTCGCCAGTCGCACCCGTAGCACCTGTAGCGCCAGTTGGCCCAGGCGGCCCGATCGGCAACGCGCCGCACTGCCCGAGCAACCCGGTCACAGCGTTGAAGCAGAGTGGCGATGTCTGCTGTGTTGTTTGCGGCAGATAGGGAATCAGCACATCGCCCGTGGTGCCGTTGACCTGCAGGCGCAGCAACGACCCCGAGCTGTCCTTGATGACGACGTTTCCGCCGGGCGGCGCCCAGAGTTCTACATCGGCGGCCAGAAGTTCTGCGGGAAATCCGACGGCAAGCAGCGCCCCGGCCAGCGCAACCGCAATCGGTCGCCGGGCGAATCGATCATTGGACGTCGCTCCGGGTATCCGGTGGAGGCGTGCCGAATTGTTCCCGCTCATTTGTTCGCCCCGTTTGCTTCACTACTGCGCCGCGGCGCGGCTTGCCCGCGCAGTGCGAAAAGCGCCAGCAACAGCATCAGCGATGCCAGCGCGACAAGCATTGAACCACTCAACGTCGGCGCCGGATTCACAACCTTCCCCGGCGACGGTGGCGCCGCCGGACAGGCCACATTCGGCGGCGGATTGACGACCAACCTTACACTTCCCTGTATCGTCCCGCTGACAGACAGCTTGCCCGAATAAATGATCGCTCCCGTGCCCAGTATTGCGCCCGATGAGGCCACGGTCACGTTGTGCACGTTTACGTACGTGCCGGTACCGATGTCCAGCGTCCCACCAACGGTCAGGTCTGTGCAGGATAGGTTCGTGAAACCGTTGTGGAGAACTACCTTGCCGCCGGCGGGGATGATCTGGCTCGCCATGGCCGCTGGAGCGACGAAACAGAGCGCAAGAAGCCGCAACCGCCCCCAGTCGCCGAAGCGATACGCGGTAGTCGCACCCAATCCTCCTGAATGACGAATGACCTCCCCTCCCTTCGGCGCGGACCAAGCCGCGTCATGGAATGTTGCCACGCCAGTGCGAGCAGCAACCCAAAGTCCCGTGGCTCGACGAGATGCCTGGAGTCCGCAACGCTTGGCTGGTTGTGATTCTAGGCGCAGGCCCAGCGGCACGACAACAGGCCATGTACGAATGTCCTCGTGTTTTACATCATCGGCGCTTGCGATCGCAGTGACGGTCAGCGATGTGCCAGGATAATGCGCTGGAGTCCTTGCGCGCGCTCGGCGAAAAACCGCTCGACCGCCGCATCGTCAGTCGATCTGCGCCCGAGACTCGCGTCACCTGTGACTGATGTCGACCCAGTCTGTGTCAATAAATGCGGATCGAGTATCCGCAGAGCTAATGATCAACCCTTGCGCCGTGCCCACGAAGCGCCCGCTGCCAGGAGCAGGACCAGCAGCAACAGCATCCTGCGATCGAGCGCCGGAAGGGGAGTCGTACCGGCCGGCGTAGACGGTCCCGTCGGCCGATCCGGCGGAACAATGCCGGGTGAGACGAAGCTGTAGTAGTAGATGCACTCGGTTACATCGCCCTCGGAAAGCGCGATGTTTACCGTCTCTCCGGTGATGGCCCAGCTGGTCCCGGCCGTATTGCTCAAGCATGTCACATCGTCGAGCAGCCAACCGGACGCGCCCAGGCCGACGACCGACAGATTGCCGGGCGGAAGCGAGTCGTACGTGTTGCTCGCCTTGGTAGAGTCCTCCGTCGTCGTGACGGAAAATTCGACGCCCGCACCAGCGTCGGGGCGGCCGGTGAAGCCGAACGTACCCGTGCCACCGACGGACACGACGCTGATCTTTACCGCGCCCAACGCCGAGTTGTCGAAGATGCATTCGGCAGCCTCTCCGATCGCCAGCGCGACGGTCGCGGAGCGACCGCCCAGATTGGTGCTCGACTTCGCGCCGGTACAGAGGATGTCGGCGAGGGACCAGCCCTCGGGCAGATCGGTCTCGGTGATCTGGTAGCTTCCTGGCCGGACGTCGGGGAACACGCGGCTCGCCGAAACCGTGCGCGCGGCCGGCGACAGCGTGAATGTGCCCGCCGGGTCAAGCGTGGTCGGCACGACGAACGTGAACGCGCCCGAAAGCCCGCTTCTGATGCGCTTGGTGACCGTGATCGAACCTTCGCGCGCATCGGTGAACGTACAAGTCACGTGCTCGCCTGCGGCAACGCTCACGTCGGCCTTCGCGGCGCCGACGTCGACGGCGCTTGCGTTCGTGCACGAAAGCCCTGTAAGGCGCCATCCAGCCGGTATCGTTTCCGTGATCGCATACGTGGTGCCAGGCGACACCGACGCGAACGCCGCGGTGTTGTCGCCGGAGCCGCCATTCGTGACGATCTGGAAATTTTCCGCGCCGGTGAAATCGAACGACGCGTCGCCGCCGAGCGAATTCTTGACGACGCGGATCGATCCGCGCTTGACGTTCGTGAACGTGCAGTCGACGGCTTGGGCTCCGGCGATCGTGACGTTTACGGTCGTATCTCCCGGCGCGAACGACGCCGTCGGATTCGAACCGCCCTCGCCGGTGTAGGTTACGCTGCCGCCGGTGCAGACGATGTTGGCGATGTCCCATCCTGACGGCACGATTTCGGAGAATGCGTATGTGCCGTCGGGGAAGGTGCCGGAAAGCGATTGGCCGTTGCCGATCACTCCTGCGAGCGCCCCGGTGAACGTGAACGCATCGCCAGGAGAGCCACCTAGCGCACTCTTGGTGACGGTGATCGCTCCGTTCCTGGCGTTCGCATAGGTGCAGACGACATCCTCGCCCGGCTGAAGGTCGATGACGGCGATTCGCTGCGCAGGATCGGACGTGATAACGGAGCCACCGGTGCAGACCGTGTCGACCAGTCGCCATCCGGAAACGAACTCCTCGGTCACCGTATAGATAGAAGGCACGAGCGCTGCAAACGTCTGCGAATTCGGCGGCGTGCCGCTGTCGGCGATCTGGAAGCTCGCGGGCAGCACGGTCGTGGAGTTCGGGCTCGCAGTCGTGAACGTGAACAACTGCGAATCCTGAGGCGACGCGCTCTTCGCGATCGTGATCGAGCCGCGCTTGACGTTGACGAACTCGCACGCAACCGAATCCGTCGCAGCGTTGGTCGTGCCCAGCACGATGCTGACGCCGTTCGAGCCATTCGGCCTGATGGTGGTGTTCGAGCCGCTCGTAACCGTGCAGTCGATAGGCTGTGGGGCGAGGTCCCAGCCGGCAGGCACGGTTTCCGCGACGCTGTATGTACCTGCCGCGAGTCCGCTGAAAGATTGCGATCCCGCGTGTTCGGCTCCCGACGTGGTGATCGTGAAATTCGTCAGGACGCCCGGTCCGGTGCCCGGAAAGTGAAGGCGCCGTTGCCGCCGATCGCCTTCTTGTTGACCGAGATGGTGCCGGGCTGGATCTGGGTGTTGGTGAACGTGCACTCGACCGTCTGTCCGAATCGCAGACTCGCGGTGAAGCTCGCGGGCTCGCGCGAGGTCTTTGTTCTTCGATCCAGATTGGGCTCGACAACGTCGGAGCACGTGATGCCGGTGTTGACCCACCCGGCAACGGAGGCCTCGGTGATTGTGTAATCGCCAGCCGGCAAGTCCGTGAACGTCTTCGAATTGGCGCCGCTGCCGGTGTCCGCCAGAGAGAAGGAAGCAGGTGTCGTGGGTCCGGTGAGGGTGTAGTCGAAACTTTGCGTGCTCTGCGGGACCGCATTCTTGACGACCCGCAGGGTTGCGCCCCTGGTATCAGCAAACGTGCACAGGATCGCCTGGCCCGCAGCGGGCGTGACCGACACGCCGTTGGCGATGGCCGTTCCCAGTGCAGTGCCGTTCGCGCCGTCCCGACAGGCGACATTGGCGAGCGTCCACCCGGACGGCACTGATTCGACGATCGACAGCGCCACGCCCGGCACGACCGACGCGAACGCGTCGGTATTCGTCCCATTGCCGGAGGTCGTCGTTATCGAGAACGACTGCGATCCGGAGAAGGCGAATGTTCCGTCGCCGCCCTGCGTCTGCTTCTCGACCGTCACCGAGGCCTGCCGGGAGTCAGTGAACGTGCAGGCCACGATCTCGCCGGGCGCAAGGTTGATCGCGGCAGCGTTTCCCGAAGTCGTCGAATCGTTGGTCGGGTCGGTGCAGACGATTCCGCTCAGCCGCCAGTCGGCCGGCACCGCCTCGCTGACCGTGTAGGCTCCCGGCTCGAGGTTCGGCAGCACGAATGGCCCGCCGGCACCCGACGTCGTGGTGATCTGGAAGTTCTGCGGACCCGAGAACGAGAATGTTCCGTCGCCACCGACGGTGCGTTTGCTGATCTGGACCTCACCGAGTTTGGTGTCCGTGTAAGTGCAGGTCACATCCTCGCCCGCGCCGAGCTGGATCGTTGCGGTACCGCCAACGACCGTCGTGTTGCCGGTCGGGTCGGTGCACGTTGTATCCGAGAGAATCCATCCGGGCGGGATGACCTCGGAAATCGTGTAGGTTCCCGGCGCCGCTCCCGCGAACACCCTTTGGCCTGTACCGCTCTGCGTCGTTATTGCGAACGGCGACGTGCCGTTGAACTGGAACGTGGAGTCGCCGCCACGCGTTTTCTTCACGACAGTGATCGAGGACTGACGCGTGTTGTTGAAGAAACAGGTCACCGACGTCAAGCCCATGGTTGGATTCGACGACATGTTTATCGTCGCGGTCCGCGTGGAAAGATTGACAGTCACGAATTGCGGTTGGGTCTGGTTGTCGAAGTCGTTGATGCATTGCACAGAGGTGAGATCGAAGCCGGCGGCCGCCTGTTCCGTCAACGTGTAGACCTGCGGCGTCGTGATCAGCTGCGCCGTGTCGAGCACTTGCTGTTGCCCGTCCGCAAGCGAGAACGCCGGTTGAGACACCGCGGGTCCGCTCGCGTTGAACGCAAAGCTGCCCGGCGATCCGGACGGCGTCGTTTCCTTCACGACCGTGATCCTGCCGGTCACGGTGACCGGTATCTGGGCGGTGATGCCCGCGCTGCAATTCGACTTGGTGCTCGCCTGCACCCATTGCTCGGCGGGCGCCTGGCAGGACGTCCGGCTGCCATTGTTCGACCAGGTTACGACCGAGGGAAGCACCAGGTGTCCCGTCGCATCCGGCGTGCAGGGCACCGTCACTGTCCCGAGGCGGACGGTCGCAGCAGTTGAACTACCCAACGCCAATGCACTGCCTATGTCCCCACAAGCGTTTCCATCGAGGTTCGCCAGCGGCGGCGGCGACGTTGGCAGGCCGACGACCGAGCAACTCGCACTTCCGCCGGCGCTCGCGCGAATGATCGGCGACTTCCCGTCGAGCGCGATGAACGCGCCAACGTCGTAGCGGTTGTTCGCGTTCAGCAGCAGGTTCAGGCTCAGGTCCAGGGTGACCGAAGTGCCAGCATCGCACGACGTGACACCGTTGTTGACCGTGATGCTCCCGATATTGATATCGTTCGCCGTGCAACCGAGGTCGCTGCCCCTGCGATCGGCTGCGCACGTGTTTGCCGGAAACGGCTGGGCGTCGGCGGCGGGAGCTAGCGCCACACCGCTGAGCAGCGCAAGCAGAAGGCGCGCCCCGAGCGTCGCGGGCACGCGCCGTACGTAGTTGCGGAACGGGACGTTCAGTCCGAGCATGACAACCGACTTATAGCGCAAATCGCACGCCAGCGCGATGGGACGCATCGACGAACAATGTCTGCCCGAACGGTTCGACCGCCGATTTCTGCCAGGCGAACTGCGCTACCACGGCGACCGGCGGCGCCGGTCGCCAGTAGAACGTTTCTTTTCTACTCCTTCCAGGTCGGCACTCTTCCCGGAGTCCACGGCGCGCCCGCCGCTTCTGCCGCATTCTCGAGCGACACTAGGTCGACTGTTATCAGCGCGTGCAACTGCTCGAGCACCGGTCCGAACTGCTTTGCGGCGATCTCGTAATTGCGCTTGTGCGTCGTCGTCGCGTCGGCAGTCGAATTCCAGTGACCGGAGACGATCTGGTTGACGCGATCGGAAATCGAATTCGGCCGCGGCTCCTGATACTTGCCGCGAACCGGATCACCGCTGAGCGATTCCTGGATGTCCTTCAACTTGCCTTCGAGCGCGCGCGCCTGGTCTTGTAACGCCGGGTCGGCGCGCGGCGTATCGGCCAGCGCCTTCTTCAAATGGTTCAGCCGCGTCTGCGCCTCGCCCGCCGCGCTGACCGCGCCGAGCACCGCGCGTTGCAACTTGCCGGTCTTGATCTGGAACGCGAGCAGCGCGGGACGGTCGGCCGGCGGCAGAGTGTCGCCACCGAGCGGCGCTGCGTCGAACGTCTGCGGCTCGCCTTTCGGCACGAGTTTGCCTTCGATGCGCTCTGCGAGTGCGACACGATATTTCCCGGGAGCTACGAGCGGCCCGACCGGAGGTTGATCCCACGGATCGCGCTCTTTCTGCGTCAGATCCGTCGGCACGGACGGTGGATAGCGCAGATCCCACGTGACACGCTGGATGCCGGCTTTCGCCGGGCCGTCGATCTGGCGCACGACGTTGCCATCCACGTCGCTGATGGTCAGCACGACGGTCGGCGCTTCCTCGCGCAACTCGCGCTTGAGTTCGTCCCACGACGGATAGTGCGAGTCCTTGTTCTTTTTCAGCTCTTCCTTCTCCGCATCCTGGCGCGTCTTCGCGCGCGTCTTCAGTTCGTCCTTGAGGTAATACGTGAACGCGGCGCCGAGCGGCGGATTCGGCGCGGTGTAGAACTGGTCGCCGTTGGAACCGGCATCGGTGCCGCCGAACGGCGAGGTCGGTGCGAACGTGAACGCCTGCTTGACCGGAAACAGCACCGCGTCCTTCGCCAGTTCCGCGTCGCTGATCCCGCGCAGCGGCGAGTAGTCGTCGAGTACGTAGAAGCCGCGCCCGAACGTCGCGGCAACGAGATCGCTCTCGCGTTTCTGGATCGCGAGATCGCGCACCTGGATCGTCGGCATGCCGCCCTTGAGCTGAATCCAGCGCTTGCCGCCATCGGGCGTGAAGTACACGCCGAACTCGGCGCCGGCAAACAACAGGTCCTTCTTAACGGGATCCTCGACGACCGCATACACGCTGCCGCGCTCCGGCAGGTCGCCGGTGATCGCGGTCCAACTCTTGCCGAGGTCCGTGCTCTTCAAAACGTATGGCTTGAAGTCGCCCGTCTTGTGGTTGTCGAACGACGCGTACAGCGTGTTCGTATCGTGCTGCGAGAACAATACGCGCGATACATACGTGCGGTCCGGCACACCCGGGAATTTTTCGATCTTGCGCCACGCGCCGCCGCCGTCCTCCGAAATCTGGATCAGGCCATCGTCCGTGCCGACGGCGAGCAGGCCCTCCTTCTTCGTACTCTCCGACAGCGCGACGATGTTGCCGTAGAACGACGTCGACGCATTCTTCGCAACAGTATCCGGGCCCCACACGCGGCCCATCAACGGCAGTTCGTTACGGTTGATCTGGCGCGTGAGGTCCGGGCTCACCGGTGTCCAGGTGTTGCCGCGATCGTCGCTGCGGAACAAACGCTGGGCGGCCAGATACAGGCGCGTGTGCTGATGCGGGCTGATGATCAGCGGCGAATCCCAGTTCCAGCGCAGCGGCGGATCGTTTGCGCCGGCCTGCGGCTGGATGTCGACCGTATCGCCGGTGCGCTTGTCGAAGCGCGCGATGCCGGCATGCTGCGACTCGGCGTAGACGATGTTCGGATCGGTCGGATCGACGACCGGCTGGAAGCCGTCGCCCTCGACCATGATGAACCAGTCGGAATTGACGATGCCGTTGGCCGAGCGATTGCGCGACGGGCCGCCGATCGAATTGTTGTCCTGCGTGCCGCCATAGATGTTGTAGAACGGCGTCGCGTTGTCGAGTCCTACCTTGTAGAACTGCGACAGCGGCAGGTTCTCGCTCCATTTCCATGTGCCACCGCGATCCCAGCTTTCGTAGATGCCGCCGTCGCAACCGGCGAGTAGATGGTCGCTGTCGTCCGGATCGATCCACAACGCGTGGTTGTCGACGTGCTTGTGCTTCTCGCCGACCTTGCGCATCGTCTTGGCGCCGTCGTCGCTGACGTGCATCCACGTGTCCATCGAATACACGCGGTCGGCAACGTTCGGATCGGCGACGATTTCGTTGTACGCCTGCGGACTCGTGCTGACGTAGTCGGAACGCTTCTCCCAGTTCTCGCCGCCGTCGACGGAACGGTACATGCCGGATTCCTTGCCGGCCGCTTCGATGATCGCGTACATCGTGTCGGGCTTGGCCGGCGAGATCGCCATGCCGATGCGGCCCATGTCGACCTTCGGCAAGCCGTTCGTGACCTTGCGCCAGGTCTTGCCGCCGTCGGTCGACTTGCGCAGACCGGATTCCGGACCGCCATCGATCAGCGTCCACACCGCGCGGCGACGCTGGTAGGTCGTCGCGAACATCATGTCCGGATTGCGCGGATCGATGAGCACTTCGGTGACGCCGGTGTGCGGCGAGGTCTCGAACGCCTTGGTCCAGGTCTTGCCGCCGTCGCGCGTGACATACAGGCCGCGCTCGCCGCCGTCCTTCCACAGCGGACCTTGCGCCGCGACCCAGACCACGTTCGAGTCGCGCGGATCGATCGCGATCGTCGAGATATGCTCGGACGTCTTCAGACCCATGTTCTTCCAGGTCGTGCCGCCGTCGAGCGACTTGTACACGCCGTCGCCGTACTGCACCGCGCGCTGCGAGTTGTTCTCGCCGCTGCCGACCCAGATCGTCAGCGGGTTCTTGCGGTCGATCGTCACGCTGCCGATCGAGTACGAACCTTCGCCATCGAAGATCGGCTTCCACGTCGTGCCGGCGTTCGTGGTCTTCCACACGCCACCGGTCGATGCGGCAACGTAACGAATGTTCTTGTTGGTCGGGTCGACGGCGAGATCGGAAATGCGCCCCGACACCATGGCTGGACCGATGCTGCGCAGGGCGAGGCCCGAAAATGTCTCGGACTTCATCGGACCTGTGTCTTTCTTCTTCGCAGCGTCGGCGTCCTTCGAATCGCCAGCTTCACTGCTCTCGGCAGGCTTTCCTTGCGCCGCAACCGGCGTGCGAAACAGTGCGCTCATCATGATTGCGGCAAGGAGAGCCGCCAGCAGGAGTGGCGGCGGAATGCGGAATTTGCTCGACACGATGGCATCTCCGGAAAGCGGGGTCGCGCGAGGATACGGGAGGCGGGGCCGGTTTGCCCATGCCAGTCGGCACACTTGCCTCCTCACGTCTTTTGCGCACGCAGGGAGCGTGCGCCCGAGATCAGGGCTTAGGTGCGATCTCTACTGGCCCGTCTGCCTGGGTGAGCACTTGTGCGAAGCGTGGATCGTTGCGGATCGGATCCCAGAATGGATCGAGCTTGAGCATGGCCGAGGAGATCGCTATCCCGCTGGGCCTCGCGAGTGCCTGATTCAGATGATCGAATGCGGCGTCTTTCTCGCTGACGCGCGCCTCGAGCGTTGCCAGCCAGACCAGCATCCCGCCGCCGGTCATTGCGTCGCGGCCCACCGGCATCAGCGCAACTGCCCGGCGGCCCTCGCGCAGCGCAGCGTCCTTGTTGCCAAGTTCAGCCTCTTCAAGACCCAACGCAAGATGCAACTCGGCATCGTCTTCGCGCTGAACCAATGCGGCGCGGGTACTCTCCAGCGCCTTCGTCAGCGCGTCCCGGGCCGCCTCGGGCTTTCCGGCCGCTCGATGGGACCACGCCAGATAAAGGTTTACGGGCAACAGGATGTTGCACTGGTCGCTCCAGCCATCGCTGCCTTTGCCTGCCGCATAGACGCTTGCCTCAGCGTACTCGCGCGCCCACCAGTGCAGTGCCCAGAAAGCACGGGCGTTGCCCACATATGCAGGACTGCCCGGAGTCAGATCGGCCACTGCCGCACGCAGCGGCGCGAGTTCGCCATGCCACAGTACGGCAGTCTGCGCTTGCGTCATGCGCTCGTCGGCAGGTTCGGCCGACAACGCTACGGCCTGTCCGAATATCCGGTCGGCTTCGGCATAACGGCGCAGGGTCGCCAAGGTCAAGGCGAGTTGATCGAGTGCGATCGAACTGCGCGGGTCGAGCAGCGTGCCTTGGCGAAATCCGCTTATCGCCTCATCCCAGCGGTCCTGGCGGCGCGCCACCGCGGCGATGATCGTTACGACATCGGCGCTGTTCGGCAGTGCCTCGCGTGCAATCCGCAGTTGCTCGAGTGCCGGCGCGTAGTCGCGCCGGCCCCAATAGTGATAGATGCCCAGCGCAAAGTGCGCTTCGCCGAGATCGGGCTGAAGTGCCAGAGCGCGATCGACGGCGCTCCTGGCCGCGACCAGTCGCGTCTCGGTTCGATCGCCGGCATTGAAGTACATGAACATGTGGGCATACGCCAGCTGCGCATCTGCCAGCGCAAACTTGGGATCGGCGGCCAGTGCCTGTTCGAGCAGAGCGATCGCCTGAGGCGCTTCAGCAGCGGTCAGCACATCCTGATCGTAGGCCTTGTTGAAATGCGCCATGCCGCGCAGGTAGAGGTCGTACGCGGCCGGGTTTTGCGTCGGCGCCGCCCCCACGCGCGCGGCTTCTGCGGGCATCAACTGCGCCTTCAGCGCGTCGGCGACACTTTGCGCAACGTCACGTTCGACGGCGAAGATGTCCTTGATCTCGCGATCGTAACTCTGCGCCCACAGGTGGCTGTCGTTGCGTGCGTCGATCAGCTGCAGGTTGATGTGCACCTGCTCGCCGGCGCGCTGCACGCTGCCCTCAAGCACGCTGGCGACGCCGAGTTGCGCGCCGACCGTCTTGAGATCTTCGGGATGGCTCTGGTACTTCAGCGTGGAAGTGCGCGAGATAACCTTGAGGTCGCGAATACTGGCCAGCCGCGTGAGGATCTCGTCCTGCATTCCGGTCGCGAAGTAGGCGTTGGCCTTGTCCTCGCTGAGGTTTTCGAACGGCAGCACCGCGATCGACTTCGCCGGAGCGGCGGTGGGTGCGGGTGGCGACGACGTCTCCGCATTCGCCGCCGGCGTCGCGACGTTGCTGGCGACCGGCGCCACTGCCGCAGTCGTCGCGGGCCTGTTCGGCAAGAAGCGTTCGAGCAGCAGGAAGACCACGAGCAGCACGAGGACCGCGATGATCCAGCGATCGAGATTGCGCCCGGTGCGGTGCGTGATCGACTCGTCGCGCGGAACTTCACTCTCGCGCCTGAGCCCCTGTGGCGTCAGTTCGTAGAACCAGGAGAATCCCAGCGCGAAGGGAAAACCGAGGGCGATGAAGACAACGACGCCGCGCACGACTTCGTTCGGGACATTGAAGAACGGAAAGACCTGCGTCGTGATCTGTACGAGCAACCAGGCGGCGGCCGCATAAAACGCCGCGACCCGCAGCACGTTGCGGCGCTTGAGTTCGGCGAAGAAGGACGGAGTTGCGCTCATGCGCCGCGCATGAGCGGCGCGCTGATCGCCGCAACCGCCAAGATCAAGGTCTCAGTCTCATTCACCAGGAATCCCCCCATCGCGTCACGCCTGATTGTGACACAACGCCCAAGCACTGCTCCAACACCGTTCGTCGCCGCTCGACGGCCGATCGATCGACCGTCCGCGGCCGGGGTTGCCTGCGCCCGCCTCTGGTACAATTTGCACCCTCTCGCGCCGCCCGGCGCTGACCGAATTCCCGTTCTCCGGAGCATCCATGTCTGCATCCATTCTCAAGTCGCTCGGCTTGACCGACGTCGAGTCAGGTACCTACCTCGGCGGCGGCGAGTGGTCGAAAACGACCGACGCCGGAACGATCGAAGTCGTCAATCCGAGCACGCACGAAATCATCGGCCGCGTGCACGCCAGTTCGGCGGCCGATTACGAAACGATCGTCTACGCGTGCGCAGGAAGCGTTCAAGAACTGGCGCACGACGCCGGCACCGAAGCGCGGCGAAGCAATTCGCCTGTGCGCCGACGCGCTGCGCAAGCACAAGGACGCGCTCGGCTCGCTGGTCGCGCTCGAAATGGGCAAGATCAAGCCCGAAGGCGACGGCGAAGTGCAGGAGATGATCGACATCGCCGACTTCGCGCTCGGCCAGAGCCGCATGCTGTACGGCCTGTCGATGCACTCGGAGCGCCCCGGCCACCGCATGTACGAGCAATGGCATCCGCTCGGTGTCATCGGCATCATTTCGGCGTTCAACTTCCCGGTCGCGGTGTGGGCGTGGAACGCGTTCATTGCGGCCGTCTGCGGCGACATCTCGATCTGGAAGCCGTCGCCGAAGACACCGCTGTCGGCGATCGCATCGATGAAGATCTGCAACGAGGCGTTGAAGGCTGGCGGTTTCCCGAATCTGTTCTTCCTGTTCAACGATCCCGGCGCGGAGCTGGCGAAGAAGTTCGTCGACGACCATCGCGTTCGGACTGATCAGCTTCACCGGTTCGACCGCGGTCGGCCGCCACGTCGGCGAGCGCGTCGCAAAACGCATGGGCCGCAGCCTGCTCGAGCTCGGCGGCAACAACGCGATCATCGTCGATCAGACCGCGGATCTGAAAATGGCGATCCCGGCCATCGTGTTCGGCGCGGTCGGCACGGCCGGACAGCGCTGCACGTCGACGCGCCGCCTGCTCGTGCATGAATCCATCTACGACAATGTCGTCAACACGCTCGTCACGGCGTACAAGCAGGTCGAGAAGAAGATCGGCGATCCGACGCAGGCGACGACACTGATGGGTCCGCTGAACAGTCCCGACGCCGTGCAGCGCTACACCGCCGCGATCGACAAGGCCAAGGCGTCGGGCGGCAAGGTGCTGACTGGCGGCGCTGCACTGACCGATCGCCCCGGCAACTTCGTGCTGCCGACGATCATCGCCGGCCTGAAGAATTCGGACGAAGTCGTGCAGAGCGAAACGTTCGCGCCGATCCTCTACGTGATGCCGTTCAAGTCGATCGACGACGCCATCGCCACGCACAACGGCGTGCCGCAGGGACTATCGTCGTCGATCTTCACGCAGAACGTGAAGGCGGCCGAAGCGTTCCTTTCGAGCGCAGGCTCCGACTGCGGCATCGCCAACGTCAACATCGGCACGAGCGGTGCCGAGATCGGTGGCGCATTTGGCGGCGAGAAGGAAACCGGCGGCGGTCGCGAGTCGGGGTCCGACGCGTGGAAGGTATACATGCGCCGGCAGACCAACACGATCAACTATTCCGACGCGCTGCCGCTTGCGCAGGGCATCAAGTTTGAGTTTTAGGGAGCCTCTGAACAGCCAAAAAAGGGACGTCATTCCCGCGAAAGCGGGAATCCATGTTGCTCTTTCGGAATGGCAAAAAGCTTGCGATCAAGATGGATTCCCGCTTTCGCGGGAATGACGTCCCTTATTGTAGGTGAAGGCTTGGAGAACGACATGAACACGTCGGCACGGACAACAAGCACGACCGCGATCGTAAGCCTCGTGTTCGGCATCATCTGCTGGATCGCGATTCCGTTCATCGGCGCGATCGTTGCCATCATCTGCGGTCACGCAGCGCGCGCGGAGATCCAACGCGCACCGCCCGGCAGCATCGAAGGCGACGGCATGGCCGTTGCCGGACTGATCCTCGGCTACCTGCATCTGGCATTGATCGCGATGTTTCTGCTGTTGGTCTTCACCTTTCTTGGCGGTCTTGCGTTCTTTGCCCATTTCTTCCACTGACGTCGGCGCCACTTTGTACGCCCTCGCCCGCCCGTTCCTGTTCTGCCTCGACGCCGAGCGCGCGCACGATCTTGGCCTGGCCTCGATCGAGGCGGCGTACCGCACCGGACTCAATCCTCTGCTCGCGGTGCGACCGCAGCCGCTGCCGACGAATGTTTCGGGATCGACTTCCCGAATCCGGTCGGCCTTGCCGCCGGCCTCGACAAGAACGGCGCGCACGTCGACGCGCTCGCGGCGCTGGGCTTCGGCTTCATCGAAGTCGGCACGACGACACCGCGCGCCGCAGCCCGGCAATCCGAAACCGCGCATGTGGCGGCTGCCCGAGCACGAAGCGGTGATCAACCGGCTCGGCTTCAACAACCACGGCGTCGATGCGCTCGTGCGCAATGTCGAAAAGGCGCGCTTTGCCGGCGTGCTCGGCATCAACATCGGCAAGAACAAGGACACGCCGAACGAACGCGCCGTCGACGACTACCTGATCTGCCTCGAACGCGTCTACGCGCGCGCGAGTTATGTCACGGTCAACATTTCCTCGCCGAATACGCAGGGCCTGCGCGACCTTCAGGAGGAAGAGACGCTGAAGCGTTTCGTTGCGACCTTGCGCGAGGCGCAAGAGAGGCTCGCTGCGAAACACGGCGCGCGCAAGCCGATGCTGGTCAAGATCGCGCCGGATCTTGGCGAAGCCGAACTGGACGCGATTGCCGAAGTTGCGCTGGCCCAGCACCTCGATGGCCTGATCTGTACCAACACGACGATCGATCGCAACGTGATTGCCGGCGCGCCGTATGCAGAAGAGACTGGAGGTTTATCCGGTAAACCTTTGTTCAAGAAGGCGACTGCAATCCTTCGCGGCCTCGCGAAACGACTCAGCGGCAGGATCCCTTTGGTCGGCGTGGGCGGCATCACGCAAGGAGACGACGCGGCCGCGAAGTTCGCCGCAGGCGCCAGTCTCGTGCAGTTCTATACCGGCATGGTCTACCGCGGCCCGGCCCTGATCGGCGAATGCGTCGACGCGATACGCCACCGCAAGCCGGAAAGCGCGCGATGAATCCGCGCGCGACCGGCGTCGCGACCGAACCGGGCTACACGATCGTCGAGAATGCATCGCTCGACGGACGCAACACGTTCCGCGTTCCCGCTCGCGCTGAAATCCTCATCGACGTGCGCAGACCCGAAGCGCTGGCCGAGGTGCTGGCGATTCCTTACGTGCGGAAAAATCCGCTGCTGATCCTCGGCGGCGGCAGCAACATGCTGTTCACGCGCGACTGGCCCGGCGTCGTCGTCTCGATCGCGACCCACGGCATCCGCATACTCGACGACCATGGACAGGCGGCGCTGGTGCGAGTCGAGGCCGGCGAGAACTGGAACGAATTCGTGCACTGGTCGCTGTCGCGCGGCTTCGTCGGCCTGGAAAATCTCGTGCTGATTCCCGGCAGCGTCGGCGCCGCGCCGATCCAGAACATCGGCGCGTACGGCCGCGAAGTCAGTCAATTCATCGCGACCGTCGAAGCCTGGGACCGCGCAGTCCGCGCGCCATCGTGCGGCTCGACAATGCCAGTTGCCGATTCGCCTATCGCGATTCGCTGTTCAAGCGCGCGCCGGACCGCTACGTGATCACGGCGGTCGAGTTCCTGCTGCCGCGCGAAGGCGAACTGCGCACGGACTATGCCGGGATTGCCGAAGAACTCGCGGCGATGAATTGCGCGGCGAGCGCGGCGACGGTCGCCGAGGCCGTCGCGCGCCTGCGCACGCGCAAGCTGCCGAATCCCGCCGTGATCGGCAATGCCGGCAGCTTCTTCAAGAACCCGCGTTGTCGCCGCGGACGTTGCGCTCGAACTTCAGCGTCAGCATCCCGCGCTGCCGACGTGGAGCGCGGCGGAAGGCGCGCGCAAGATTTCCGCGGCGTGGATGATCGAGGCATGCGGCATGAAAGGCGTGCGCGACGGCGATGCCGGCTGTGTCTGAACAGCATGCGCTCGTGCTGGTCAACCACGGCCGCGCCACGGGCGAACAGATCTGGGCGCTCGCGCAGCGAATCCAGGCGAAAGTGTTCGAGCGCTTCGGCATCAAGCTCGATCCCGAACCCATCGTGGTTTGACTTCGCCAACGGCGAGTCGGTTTGTAATCCAGACGCGATTGCACTCCCGAGCGCCACCCTCACCCCAGCCCTCTCCCGCCAGCGGGAGAGGGGGTACTTGTCGCTGCGCCCTCGCCTATTCCGCTCCGGAGACCAAGCATGGGCAGGCGCATGCATGCATCTCACCTCTCCCGCTGGCGGGAGAGGTCGCCTCCCTCCATGTGCTGCGAGGATCTGGAAAAAAAAGAAGGCGCACGCAGCACATGGCGGTGGGCGGGTGAGGGCGGCACATCCGAAGCGCGACTACGCATCCCGCTCCAGAACGCCGTGTGCTCGCCGTCACAAACTCTTGACTGAAATCGGGTAAAGTCAATTCGCTGGGCCGCCGCAAGGGAATCGCATGTCTTCGACGACTGCCGCGTTAGCAGCCGCCAACTCACGCCGCCGCGCATTGAGTGTCCTTGCGTCCGCACTCGGCGTCGACTTGTCGCCACAGCCGGCCGCGATGCGCCGCGCAGACAAAGCCCCGGTCGATACACGCCTGGCTCAGGTCGAGGCGCAATCCGCATCGGCGCTGACGCTCAGTGGACCGCCATCTGCAGTTGCCTGGCTCAATCGCGCAACGTTCGGCTGCACACAATCGGATCTGGCAGCGTTCAACGCGCTGGGCGGCAATGACGCGGCGCGCTGGAGCGCGTGGCTTGCCCAACAGCTTGCCCCGGCTTCCATCAGCGACGCAGCCTGCGACGCGCGCGTCGCATCGGCGAATTTCCAGACGCTTGAATCTCACGCCAAACCAGCTTTGGACGACACACCACGCCGACACGGCAAACTACAACCATCGCATGCTGCCGATCGCCGAAGTCGAATGCGCGACGATCATCCGCCAGACCTACAGCCAGCGGCAGTTGTTCGAGGTCATGGTCGATTTCTGGCACGACCACTTCAGTGTGTTCGGCTGGGACTACGACGGCGGCCCGATGTTTCCGGCGTTCGATGCGCTGTTCCGCGACATGACACCCGGCAACGGCGTATTCGGCAATTTCAACTTGCTGCTGATGGCGCGTCTGCAAATCGGCATCGATGATGTACATGCTCGACCTGTACTCGAGCTTCGCCGCCGGCCCGAACGAAAACTACGCGCGCGAACTGTGCGAGTTGCACACGCTCGGCGCGATGAACTATGCGGGCGTCGTCGATCCCGATCCCGAATCCGGCGCCTATCCGATCTTGCCGGTGACGGCCGCGGACGGCTCGTCGATCCGCGCGAAGTACGTCGACGACGACGTCTACGACGCGACGACCGCCCTGACCGGATGGACGATCTCGCAAAGCACATGGCAGGTCGGCGGCGATCCGAATCCCGGCACGTTCGAGTACGTCGATTCGCTGCATTACGACAAGGTAACGACTTCGTTCCTCAGCAGGTTCATCGGTGCGAACACCGGCATCACTGGCGGCGAGAAGGTCTTCGACTGGTTGTCGATCCATCCCGGCGTCGCCACGTTCATCGCGACGAAGCTGTGCCGGCGCCTGGTCGGAGACAACCCGCCAGGCTCGCTTGATCGGCACCGTTGCGAACGTGTTCATGCAGAACTATCTGGCGCCGAACCAGCTCGCAGCTGACGACACAAGCGGTGCTCGCATCGAGCGAATTCCAGAACAGCTGGGGCCAGAAGATGAAACGGCCCGGCGCAGCCTTCGTCGGCGCGTTGCGCGCCTGCGGCGCGGACTTCACGCCGGTTCCGGATCTGGACAACCCGACTTACGTTTCCGGCCAGTGGACCACGACGGACTCGTTGCTCTGGGCGCTGCAGAGCGCCGGTCACCGGCCGTTCTACTGGCCGGCGCCGAACGGCTATCCGGACACGCAGACGGCTTGGTCGAGCACCGGCACGCTCGGGTTGACGCTGCGCCTGCTCGGCTACCTGCTTGAATCAACGAAAGATCGCAACGTCGCCGGTTCGCCGTTCATTGCCGACGTGCAGACGCAGACGCTGCACGGCGATACCCGTACTGACAAACCGCACCGCCGCGAACATCGCCGGCCTGTGGTGCGACCGCATCCTCGGCTGGCGTCCGGGCAATGTATACAATGCGGCAGTCGACTTCATGCGCCAGAACGCGCTGGCCACCGACGCGCTCGACCTGACCACCGATACCTGGGCTTCCCCAGACCTGAGCAAGCACTACACGCAATCGCGCCTGCGCTCGATGGTCGCGCTGATCCTGTCCAGCCCCGAATTCCTGACGCGCTGAGGCCACCAAGATGAGCCTGCCGCAACTCGACCGCCGCGATTTCCTCAAGGGCTGCTGCGCGGCGACGTTCGCCGGCGGTGCAGCCACGCCGCCTTCGGAGCAACCGACAGCACGACCACAGGACACGCTCGTGGTCGTGTTCCTGCGCGGCGCAATGGACGCGCTGAGCCTGTTGTCGCCGGGCCAGAGCCATCCTGATCGCGGAAACTACGAAGCCAACCGCGACAACACGCGCGTGCCCTACGCGGGCACCGGCGCCGGCCTGCCGCTTGGCAGCACGAATTGGCAACTGCATCCGCGCGCGTCGGCGCTGAAGTCGCTTTACACGCAGGGCCATCTCGCGTTCGTCGTCGGTGCCGGGCAGATGGCGCCGAACCCGGTCGTGCGCAGCCACTTCGAAGCGCAGGCCAACCTCGAGACCGGCGTCGGCGGCGGCACCGGCAGCGGCATCGGCTGGCTTACGCGCCATCTCGTCAGCGCGAACCTGCCGGCCAACGTGCCGGTACCCGCGGTAAGCATGGGCAGTATCACGGCGTCGAGCCTGCTCGGCAGCACCGAAGCGATCACGATGAATAGCGGACAGGATTTCCGCCTCGACCTCGGCAACTGGCCGTGGAATGCCGCCGACAACTCGGGCATTGCCGGGCTGAAGGGCGTGGTCGATGTCCTGCCGTCGCTGTGGCAATCGAGCACGCTGCCGCTCGCCCAGGCAGGGCTGACGGCGCTCGATGCGCTGAGTCTGTTCCGTACGATCAACTTCGGCACGTACGACGCGAGCAGCAACGCGGGCGGCTACCAGCCATCCGGCGGCGCGAACTACGGCGGCGGCGGATTCGGATTGCAGCTGCAGAACATCGCGCAACTGGTCAAGCGCAACGTCGGCCTGCGCATCGCGACGATCGATCTCGGCGGCTGGGACACGCACAACGGCCAGGGCAGCCCGGCCGACAGCTACGATTACTTCGGCAACCAGGTGCAAGTGTTGAACGACGGCCTCAACGCGTTCTACACCGACCTTTCGACCGACGCCGCCGGCAACTACATGAAGAACGTCAGCGTCATCACCGTCAGCGAGTTCGGCCGGCGCGTGCAGGAGAACGCATCGGGCGGCACCGACCACGGCTACGGCACGGTAATGCTCGCGATGGGCGCATCGGTCAACGGCGGCCAGATCTACGGCACCTTCCCGGGCCTGGCGAGCGATCAGTTGTTCGAAGGCGCCGACGTCGCGGTAACCACCGACTATCGACGCGTGCTCGCCGAAGCACTGGTCGCGCCGCCTCGGCAATCCGAATGTCGGCTACGTGTTTCCCGGCTATGCAGGCTACTCGCCGCTCGGCATTTTCCAGACGTCGACGACGGCGGATACGGTGTTCAAGAGCGGATTTGAGTGAAGCAGGGACTAGGGACTAGGGACTAGGGGCCAGTGAGAGCGTCAAGCCTTTGATTTTCTGGTCCCTAGTCCCTGTTTAGTCTCTAGTCTCTAGTCCCTAGTCCCTGGCCCCTAGTCCCTGCTCCCCTCACGTTTCCCCGCACTGAAAGTACAGCAGATGATCCGGATTCAGCGCGATCGTCTGGCCCAGGCTGATGATGCCGCCGCGGCGCAGGTGCACTTCGTCGCGATGCAGGCGCATTTCGTCGTCATCGCCGAATTGGATCTAGGTGCCGTTCGTCGACCGGTCACTGAGCACGAAAAAGCCGCGCTTGTATTCGATCAACGCGTGGTAGCGCGACACCCACTCGGCCTCGACGATCAGGCTGCTGGTCGCGTCGCGGCCGAGCGTGAACGGCGGCGACAGTTCGTCGAGCTCGAGCGCCTGGCCGCGGTAGCGCAACTGCAGGTGGATCCGCGTCTGCGGGCTCGCATCGAGGCGGATCGCACGCTGCACCATCGTCACGTTCGACGTGTCTTCCTGCCAGAGCACGTCGACGATGTCGATCGGCTGCTGCTTGCCGGCGACGCGCGCCGTGCCGACCGAGCGCGTGCGCAACATGCCGGCGTTCGTCAGCATGCGTACCGTGCTCGCGGTCGTGATGATCTGCTCGCGCTTGGCCAGCGAGGCCATGCGCGCGGCCGTGTTGACCGCGTCGCCGAATACGTCGTTGTCCTCGACCAGAGTATCGCCGTGATGCAGGCCGATGCGGACCGCCAGGCTCAACTGCGCGAAGAGCACATCCTGGTGCGATGCGCTTCTGCATGTCGATCGCTCCGAGCAGGCCCTGCATCGGCCCCGGGAACGTGCACATGATTTCGTCGCCGATCGTCTTGATGACGCGGCCGCCGTGCCGGCCGGTGACTTCCGCCAGCGCATTGAGCATGGCCGACACGAGGCGGCGCGCCTCGACGTCGCCGCGCGTCTCGAAAAGCTTGGTGCTGCCGCTGACATCGGCGAACAGGATCGTGAGGGACTGGTTCTGGGACATTGCTGGCGAATCATAGGCGATTCACCCACCGGTTCTCCAGCCGTCGCTCAACCGAGCCGCCAGTTTGAGCGTCGCCAAGCCGGCGCCGGCGACATGGCGTACAGCCGGAGCGCCCCGCATGCGGGCAAGTTCAGGCGTCACGCGAGCCATGCGCTAGCCTGGATCGGCCAGCGCCACTGCGGCGAAAAGGTCGGCGTCGACCGCGCTTCGCCCTTTCCTCCCCTTCGCGGGGCAGGCTGGGAGGGGACGTGTCAACTCGTCGCGCGGATTCCCTAGCAGCCTCCCGTGACGGGGAGGGCTTCGCGTCGCGCTTCGCGGCGCGATTTCTACTTCGCCAATTCGCCCGCCGCAGCGACGATATCGGCCTCGCCCGGCAGCACGAGGAACGCCGCGCCGGCCAGCGGCGTGATACGTGTCGACGCCGACCACGCGCCGCAGCGGCTTCGCTCCGCTGCCCGCCTCGACGATCGCCGTGATGATTCCCTCGCCGACGCCGGCGGACTTGCGCGGCCCTCGTCGACGACGAGGATGCGCTGCGCTCTTCGCGGGCGTGACGCGCAATCAGCGCCTCGTTCAGCGGCACAAGCCAGCGCAGATCGACGACGCGCACCTTCCAGCCGTGCTCCTTTTCGATCTCGCGCGCCGCGCGCAAGCTCATCGGCACGCCGTTGCCGTACGTGAAGATCACGAGATCGTTCGCGTTCGGCGAGCGTAGACGCGCTCCTCGCCGAGCGTCATCGCCTGATCCGGCGGCGGATACGCGAACTGCCAGCCGCCGTCGCCCGGGTCGTACAGGTCCTTCGTCATGTACAGCGCGATCGGCTCGAGGAACACGCATCACGCGGCCGTCGACCTTCGCCAGCGCGCGCGAGCGTGCGCAGCATCATCGCCGCATCGTCGCCGCGGCACGGGCAGCCGACGACGAGCCCCGGAATGTCGCGCAGCGCGGCGATCGAATTGTCGTTGTGGAAATGTCCGCCGAAACCGCGCTGGTAGCCGAGGCCGGCGATGCGCACGACCATCGGATTGCGGTACTGGTCGTTCGAGAAGAACTGCAGCGACGCCGCTTCGCCGCGGATCTGGTCGCAGGCGTTGTGGAAATACGCCAGGTACTGGATCTCCGGCACCGGCAGCATGCCCATGTTGGCAAAACCCTGCGCGAGACCGAGGATCAT
Source organism: uncultured Gammaproteobacteria bacterium (assembly GCA_963766595.1). Classification (GTDB taxonomy): domain Bacteria; phylum Pseudomonadota; class Gammaproteobacteria; order Xanthomonadales; family Rhodanobacteraceae; genus Rudaea. Next base: position 1,604,723 of record CAVYAZ010000002.1, on the reverse strand, counting down.
CGTCTCGTCGAGCAGCGTGTTGAAGACGCGCGCGCTCTTGAACGCCTTGTGCAGGCCCTTCGTGACCGTGTAGACGCCGCCCTTCTGCGCGACGTCCTCGCCGAACAGCAGCGTCTCGGGATATTTGCAGAACAGGTCGTGCAGCGCGTTGTTGATCTGGATCGCCAGATGCCGCGGCGGCTAGCTTTTCCGGCAACTTCTCGGTTCGCTGCCGAATACGGCGAGGCGCTTTTCGGCGTAGTCGGCGCGCTTTGCTTCGGCGTCGACCTTGTCCGGCGTGTACGGCGCGAGCGGCGCGATCACGTCGGCAAGCTCGGTCAGCTTCGGCCGGCGATCGGCCTCCTCGGCCGCGGCAAAGCATTGCTTGCGGATGTGCTTCGTATTTCGCGAGCAGCAATTGTTCCTTTGTCTAGACGCCCGCTTCGAGCGCGATCGCCGCCGAGCGCAGCAGCGGATCGCTCGCTTCGACCGCGACCAGTTCCTCGACGCTGCGCCATTCGATCTCGAAGTCCGTGCCGGCGTGGCCCATGATGCGCGTCGTGCGCAGATGCAGGAACGTCGGCCGCCGCGTCGTGCGGCAGTGATGCACGGCGCGCGCGACGCTCTTCATAACCCGCGGCGAGATCGAGCCCGTCGGCCGTAGAAATAATCGAGCCGTCGCGGCGGCCGCGAACACTCGCGCCGATCCAGTCGCGCCGGCGTCTTCACCGAGATGCCGATGCCGTTGTCCTCGCAGACGAACAGCATCGGCGCCGGCAGTTTCTGGTACGCGGTCCACTGCGCGGTGTTGAATGCGGTCTGCGCGGTCGCATGATTCGCCGACGCGTCGCCGAACGAGCAGATCGCGATCGAATCGTCCGGAATCGGCAGCTCGTGGCCGATGCGCTTGCGCCTGCTCGATCGCGACCGCAGTACCGAGCGCCTTCGGCAGGTGCGAGGCGATCGTCGAGGTCTGCGGCAACACCCAGAGCGGCTTGGAGCCCCAGACCTTGTGGCGGCCGCCGGAAGCCGGATCGTCCTTGCTCGCCGCGAAGCTCAGCGCCGAATCCATGATCGGATCCATGCCGGGCAGCTTGCGAAAGCGCTCGGCCATGAACGCGCCGGAGCGATAGTGCAGGAACGCCGGATCCGTGTGCCGCGTCAGCCGCGCGACCATCGCGTTGCCTTCGTGCCCGCACGAACCGATCGTGTAGAACACCTTGTTCTTGACGCGCAGCACGCGCGCCATCAGATCGAGATGGCGGCGGATCAGTTGCGATTCGAACAGGTCGATGAAGTCGCTGCGCGTGCACAGGCTGCCCGGCAGCACGGGCGACTCAGTCGGCGCGCGGCGCGCGGTGCGACGTCGCCGCTGCCAGCTCTGCACGAACTCGACGAAGTTCTGGTCGCAGACTTCGGCGCGGTTGACGTTCTTGTGGCGGGCGGGGATCGGGTTCGGAATGGCGATAGCAGACATGTCGGCTACCTAGTTGCGTCATACGCGCGAAAGCGGGATATTCGTTATTCCGCGCCGGCGTCCGCCAGTATCAAGATCGCGATGCCCGCTTTCGCGGGCATGACGTCGCGACATATGGGTCTCGTTGCACATCATGGCCGCAGCATTGCGCGATCAGCGCCACGTTTTCCGCCGCATACGCCGGCATCGGCACAAACCCCGGCTGCGCGCGCACGCGATCGAGCCACGCTGCACATTCGGACACGCGCCGAGATCGAAACCGCCGTCTGCAGCGCAATGCGTGTAGGCGAACAGCGCGATGTCGGCGATGCCGTAACCCGTCGCCGCTGAACCACGCGTTCGCAGCGAGATGCTTTTCCATGACGCGCCAGCGCCTGGTCGCCGCGCGCGCGCAGCTTCGGCAAGTCGGCGCGCCGCGGCGAATCGAGCGGCGTCCAGCCGCAGATGAAGCGCGCGACCGCGACGTACGGCTCATGGCTGTACTGCTCGAAGAACATCCACGACGAGCGTCTGCGCGCGCTGCCAGGCGTCGCCGCGCGAAATATTGCGTGCCGTCGGCGAGCCAGCACAGGATCGCGTTCGACTCGACCATGATGCGACCGTCGTCGGTCTCGATCATCGGCACCTTGCCGTTCGGATTCTTCGCCAGGTATTCGGGCGTGCGTGTCGCGCCGTGCGCGCTGTCGGTCTCGATCCAGCGATATGATTAGTGCGGCCCAGATGCGCCGAGCAGCATGCGCAGCTTGTGGCAGTTGCCGGATGGCGAATAGCCGTGGATCGTGATCATGATGCTTGCCTCTGCTTGCGGCGCGCCAGCCATTCCTCGCGCGTCTGGCCCCAGATATCGATCGGCGTCGTCTTCGAACGGCGGCGGCAGCTTGCCGGGGCCGCGCACTGCGTCGAACCGAGTCGGCGTCGCGACGCGCCTGCGATGGCGCGATTCTCCGGCGCGATGCAGTGGATCACTTCGGTCCAGTCCGAGGTTCGTCGAACGCCCAGTCGATCGCCGCGTCGCGCCTTCGGTCGCATAGCCCTTGCCCCACGCCGCACGGATGAACGCCCAGCCGACTTCGGTGCCCGGCCAGCCTTCAGGTACCACGGGCCGAGTCTGGCCGACCCAGCGGCCGCTGGATTTCTCGATCACCGAGAACATCGCGAAACCCTGCATCGCCCACGCGCCCGGCATCGCAGGAACCCGCGCCAGGCGACCGCACGCGCCTGCAGGCCGCCGCCGATATTTCGCGCGCGTCGTGTCGGCGCATGAACGCTCGGCGTAGGCGTTCGAAGTCCTCGGGCGCGGCAGGCGCAGGATCAGGCGTTCGGTTTCGACCCGAATATTAGCGACCTCCATAAGGCTACCGAACTGCCCGTCATGTTGAAACGCTCCAGTTCCGCTGGCCCCCTTCCGGCTGCCGCACCTTCCCCGCAAGCGGAGGAAGGCTCCAGTTTTCAGCTCTTCGCTTTCCTCCCCTGCGCAGGGGAAGGTGCCGAAGGCCGATGGGGGTACTTTGCTATGGCAACTCAGCAACAGATCCTGCCGGATCAAAACGCGTTGATGCCCGTCACCTCGCGGCCCGACCACGAGCTGATGCACGCTCTCGGTGCCCTCGTACGTGATCACCGATTCGAGATTCAGCGCATGGCGGATCGGGCAATGCTCGGTCGTGATGCCGGCGCCGCCGAGGATGTCGCGCGCCTCGCGCGCGATGTCGATCGCCATGCGGCAGTTGTTCCACTTCGCGAGCGACACCTGGGTCGGCTGCATCTTGCCGGCGTCCTTGAGGCGGCCGAGCTGCAGCGACAGCAGTTGCGCGAGCGTGATCCGGCGCGCCATGTCGGCGAGCTTGAGCTGCACCGCCTGGTTCGCGGCGATCGGGCGCTTGAACAGGATGCGCTGCTTGGCGTATTCGGTCGCCTCGGTGAAGCACGCGATCGCCGCGCCGATCGGGCCCCAGGTGATGCCGTAGCGCGCCTGCGTCAGGCAGCCGAGCGGACCCTTGAGGCCTTTGACGTTCGGCAGGCGGCTCGAATCCGGCACGCGCACGTTGTCGAAGAACAGCGCCGAGGTAACCGACGCGCGCAGGCTCATCTTCTTGTGGATTTCCTGCGCGGCGAATCCCGGGGTACCCTTTTCGACGATGAAGCCCTGGATGCCTTCGTCGGTCTGCGCCCAGACGATCGCGATGTGCGGCGAGGTTGCCGTTCGTGATCCACATCTTGGCGCCGTTGATGATCCAGTCGCCGCCGTCCTTCTTGGCGTTCGTCTTCATGTTGGCCGGATCGGAACCGCCGTGCGGCTCGGTCAGGCCGAAGCAGCCGATGACCTTGCCGGCCGCCATCGTGCGGCAGCCAGCGCTTGCGCTGCTCTTCGCTGCCGTAGGCGTAGATCGGATACATGCACAGCGACGACTGCACCGAAGCGAAGCTGCGGATGCCCGAATCGCCGCGCTCGAGTTCCTGGCAGATCAGGCCATAGCTGACCGCGTTCATGCCGGCGCAGCCGTATTCGGTCGGCAGCGAGGAGCCGAGCAGGCCGAGTTCGGCCATTTCCGGAATCGAGTTCCGTCGGGAACACGCCCTTGTCGAAGCAGTCGCCGATGATCGGCAGCACGCGCTCGTCGGTGAAGCGCGCGACGGTGTCCTGCACCATGCGCTCCTCTTCGCTCAGCAGTGAGCGGACGTCGTACAGATCGGACGGGTTGAGCGGTGAAGCTGCCATCGATAAGCTCCGGACGGATGCGAAAATCAAGCCTTCAACGGCCGTCATTCCCGCGCAAGCGGGGCTCTCAACAGCGGAGCTGGTCATCCATCTTGATCGGCTGTTTTGGCAGTACAGCGCAACAAAATGGATTCCCGCTTTTGCGGGAATGACGAATCCTGGGGCTTGGTCAGGCCGCGTATTCTACTAGAGGATGACCATCCGGTTTCATGCGCGGCTTTCCGTGAGATAATTTCACACCCCCGCTCACACCAGCGCCGGACGCGATACAGGCCGGCACCCAATCATGCGCGTTCCGGTCCTCACCTATCATTCGAACAACATCGCTGGAAACGATTACACGGGCAACGACCACGTCGCCTTTGCTGCCGATTTGCGCTTGCTAGACGACCTCGGCCTGCGCATCGTGCCGTTGCAGCGCGTCGTGGACCGCCTGCTCGGCCGGCATGACGAAGACCTGCATGGCTGCGTCGCCCTGACCTGCGACGACGGCACCGATTTCGACTACACGGACATCGATCATCCGACCGACGGAGTGCAACGCAGCCTGTTCAACAGCCTGCGCGACTTCCGCGACGTGCGTGGAGACTCGGCTCAGGTCGATCTGCACCTGACGACGTTCGTCATCGCCGACCCATCAGCGCGCGCCCTGATGGACAAGGCCTGCATGGTCGGCCGCGGCTGGATGAACGACACTTGGTGGCGCGAGGTCGAGTCATCCGGCCTGGTGGCCATCGAGAACCACAGTTGGGACCACAACCATCCGTGCCTGCCCTCTCCCGGCCCGCTGGGACTCGTGCGCGGCGACTTCCACGCGGTTGCAAATCGCGAGCAGGCAGAGTTCGAAATCACGCAGGCCCAGGATTTCATCGAGGCGCGGCTCGGTCGCCGCCCAAGGCTGTTCTGCCACCCGTTCGGGCACGTCAGTGAATACTTGCACAAGGACTGGCTGCCGCACCGGGGTCCGCAGGTCGGTCTCGATGCCGCGTTCGGCGACGGCGCGGCGCCGATTACACCGGCGAGTGATCGCTGGAACTTGCCACGCTATGTCTGCGGGTGGCACTGGAAGAAACCCAACGAACTGCGCGCAATCCTCACCGGCTGAGTCTTTAAAACGGCCGTGTGGCCTCGCGTCAGAACTTGCCGAGCGCAACGACCTTCGCGGTCAAAGCGCGCTTGAAGTTGTCCTGCAGCGGCTTGTGCCAGTTGACGATGATGTGCTCGTGCGCGGTCTGGATGAAGCCGGCGGCGAGCGCGACTTCGAGTGCTCGCTTGTCGCCGCAATGGCCAAAGAACGCATCGCAACAATCCGCGTATTTCCGGAACGCGTATTTCAGGATCCAGAACCAGATGCCACCGGCTGCGCGCAATGCGTCGCGTTCGTGCGGTTGCATGCGCGCGATCGCTTCGCCGTCGCTGCACGAGCCGCCGGAAAGATAGACGTCGCCAAACGCCATCATGTGCGAGTAGCCGATCAGGTGCAGGCCCTTGTCCGGCGCGCGATACAGCGCGACCAGATGGCGCGGAAAATCCGGCGGCGGATGGCCGAACTTGCGCGTGAAGAGGTCGGTGATGAAGAAATCGGCGCGGTCGACTTCGGTGATCGTGATGATGTCGCGCAGCGATTCTGGAAGGATCTCCTTCGGATCGAACAGTTCGCCGCTTGGCATTGTCGTGCTCATCAGAACGGCATGAACGAGGCAGCTTTTGCCGTCATCTCTCGGCGACGGCGCGGACTGGTGTCGCCGAGGAAGTTCACGAGCAGGTACTGGATGCCTGTCTCCACGAAGCCGAGCTTCGGCGTCGTCTCGAGTGCGCGCTTGTCACCGCAACAGGTAAAGATCGCCTCGCAGCCCGGCCCGTAGAGCATGAAGCCGTGGCGCAATGTCGCGAGCATCAAGCCGCCGTATTCGTTCAGCGCCGCTTGTTCTTCGGCGCTCATCGAACGCAGGATGTTGCCGTCGGTCGCGGCGCCGCCGGCCAGGAACATGTCGCCGCAATCGGTAAAGTGGACATAGCTGACCGGCACCTGCGAACCGTCGGCACGGCGGTAGAACGCAACGATGTGGTGCGGAAAGTCCGGCGCAGGCTTTTTGTAGGCGCGCTGGAAAAGCGCGTCGGCGAAGGCCGGGCCTTCGTCGACTTCGGTGACGGTGATGAATTTGTCGATGCTCATGGCGTTAGCTTACCGGACTCGCCACTATATTTGCGCACACGCAAACCGGATGAGTTTTGAGCTTGTCATCCCGGCGGCTCTCGACAGCGGAGCTGGTCAAGCCGGAATCCAGCGACTGCCTTTTTGCCGAAAGACACTGGATTCCGGCTTTCGCCGGAATGACGAGCAAAAAAGAGCTCTGGGCCAGACGTCGCCAGCTTCGGCCCTGAGGCTGCCCTCAGCCCGTGGGCTTCTTCCGGTTCCTCACCCCGTGCGGCACATGCCCGGTCGTCACGTGCTTGCGCGCTGATTCCACATTCTGGTGCGAGTCGTCGAAGAAGATATCCGCGCCGAACGCCTCGAGGAATGGCCCTTTGTCGCGGCCACCGAGAAACAGCGCCTCATCGAGGCGCACGCCCCAGCTGCGCAGGGTCAGGATCACGCGCTTGTGCGCCGGGGCCGAACGCGCGGTCACGAGCGCTGTGCGGATCGGCGAAGCGTCGGCCGGATATGCTGCCTGCAGGCCGTGCAGGGCCGAGAGGAAACCGCGGAACGGTCCGCCCGACAGCGGGCTGTCGACGAGTTCTATTTCGTTGCGATGGAACGCGTCGATGCCCTGCTCTTCCGACACGCGTTCGGACTCGTCGCCGAAGATCACCGCGTCCCCGTCGAAGGCGATGCGCAGTTGGTCCGATGTTGCCAGCGGCGCCTTGGACGGGAGGATCGTCGCCGCCGCAATGCCGTCGTGCAGTGCGCGCGCCACGCTTTCGGGGTTCGCCGAGAGAAATAGCTGCGCGCCGAATGATGCGACGTAGGGCGCAGTCGGCGCGCCGCCGGTAAACGCGGCGCGAGCGATCGACAGTCCGTAATGTTCGATCGAGTTGAAGATGCGCAATCCGGTGTCGCTCGAATTGCGCGACAGCAGGATGACTTCGACGCGCGGTTCGGCCGGCGGCGCTTCGTTCAACTTCAGCAACTTCTGGACCAGCGGAAATGCGATCCCGGGCGCGAGCAGCTCGTTTTCGCGACTCATCTGGTAGTCGCGGTAGGCTTCGAGGCCCTCGCTCTCGAACAAGTCGTGGCTTTCGTTCAGATCGAAGAGCGCGCGCGCGGAGATTGCGACGACGAGTTTGTCGCCGTCGCCTCGTACCGTTTCATCGATGACCTCAGTTGTCGAAGCCATCGATAAAAACGACCTCGTTGATGGCATTCGCAGCGTCGAGCCTTCCATGGCCGACCATGTAGTTGGGCCACTGGGTGATCGGCGTGCCGCCGCAGCTCTCGGTCACACCAGGCGTGTCGGTCACCCCTTGTGTGGTCGCGGTTGCCCGCAGTAATCCGGCAACTTTATCCGGGTGGCCCTTCAACTCGGGAAACGCCGACATCAGCAGCGCTGCGGCGCCGGATACGTGCGGCGCCGCCATGCTCGTGCCGCTGGGCGTGCAGCTGTAGCTGCTGGTCGGGATGCTCGAGCAGACGCTGACACCGGGCGCCGACAGGTCAGGACGCGTCTGCGTGCTGCCGGAAATCGGGCCTCGCGATGAAAAACCCGCGAGCGCGTCGCTGCTGTCGGTAGCGCCGGCGTCGAAGGTCGCGTCGTATGTCGCCGGTGGCGACCAGATCGTGCTGCATCCGTGAGCACCGTCATTGCCGGCAGCCGCTACGTAGAATATTCCCGCGGCGACGAGACTTTCGACGGCGGATTTGATCTCGTCTCCGGAAACGCAGCCTTCATCCGTCGGGCAATTCCAAGAATTGCTTACGATGTCGGGAGCGAGGTCGGGGTTTGCATTTCCGCCATTCAGGTCGGTCGGCGCAAGCATCCATTGCATGCATTCGATGTAGCGCGCGGGCGTGCCGTTTCCGTATTTGTCCATGTTGCGGCAGCCGATCCACTTCGCGCCCGGTGCGACACCGATCTGATGACGCGGCATCGCACTGATGCCATCGTCTCCGGCGAATGTTCCCGCGGTGTGTGTGCCGTGTTGATTGGGATCGCAGGGCACGGGCGAATCGTTGCCGCAGATGGGTTCGCTCGCCGCATTGTGCACGGCATCATGCCAATTGAAGTTGTGATGTGCCCTCGAACCATTCCAGCCGCGGTACTGCGGTTTCAGGGCCGGATGGTCCCACTGAATGCCGGTGTCCTCGCCTCCGATCACCACACCCTGCCCGCTGACGCCTGCGGACCAGACGGCGGGGGCTTCGATCCTCGCCACGCCCCAGGCTATTCCGCTCGCGATGTCCACAGCCTGCGGCGCGTCCGCCAGTCCGGCTTCCCGCTCCGGCAAGCGCAAGGCGATCTGCGGGTTCGGCTCGATGCGCACGATATCGCTGCGCGCCGCGAGTTCACCCAGCGACGACGCCGGCAGTCGCGCCTGGATCACGTTCACGATCCAGAAGTCGCGATACGCAATGCCGTGAACGGTGAACCATTGGCGCAGGCCGATCTGTGTCGCGTCCGCGCGCGCGCGCAACGCGCCGACGAGCGCGCGCCGGCGTGTTCGCGGGTCGCCGTCCTGGCGCAATGGCGCGAGCATCGGTGTGGTCTGGTCAGCGAGCACGAGGATCGCATCGACGCTGCCGTCGCGCCCGGCGCCATCGAGCACAAGCGGATCGACAGTGGCGGCGGCGGCAATCGCGGACGCCGCCAGGATTGGCGCGAAAGCAAGAAGTGCTGCGCGCCGGACGACGAACCTGCGCTCAGTACGCAAACTGCTCATTGAGGATGCGATCCTCGAGGTTGTGCTCTGGATCGAACAGCAGAGTGACGGTCTGCTCGCGCGACTCGCCGATCGTAACCTCGACGACGTCGCGGACTTCGTTGGAATCCGCAGTTGCGCTGACCGGGCGCTTGTAGGGATCCAGAATCTCGAATTTCACTTCGGTTCCGGCGCGCAGGATCGCGCCGCGCCAGCGCCGTGGCCGGAACGGACTGATCGGCGTCATCGCCAGCACGTCGGCGCCCAGAGGCAGGATCGGCCCGTGCGCCGACAGGTTGTAGGCAGTCGACCCGGCAGACGTGGCAACGAGGATTCCGTCGCACATCAGTTCTTCGATCTTGGCCACGCCGTTGAGCGACACCCGAATATGCGCGGCCTGCTTGGTCTGCCGCAGCAACGAGACCTCGTTGAACGCGAGCGATGTCACCGTGTTCCCCGATTCGCTGACCGCCTGCATGACGAGTGGCTTGAGCGTCGTCGGCTGCGCGCGCGCGAGGCGTTCGATCAGATCGTCGGGATGAAACTGATTCATCAAGAATCCGACCGTACCGAGCTTCATGCCATACACCGGACGGTTCACGGCCATGTGCCGATGCAGCGTTCGCAACATGAAGCCATCACCGCCGAGCGCGACGATGATCCCGGCCTTGTCGAGCGGCGCCTCGGCGTAGCGTTCGCGCAGGCTGACGAGTGCGGCCTGTGCTTCACCTGTCTTGCTGGCGACGAACGCGATGGCAGGGTTTTCGGCGGACATGGCCCGATTCTACGCGACGATGGTCGCGGCCGCACATGCGCAATACAGCCGGAACCGTCATGACCCACGTAGGGTGGGCCTCGGCCCACCCTTCTTCGCTCTTGCGCCGAAACAGGAAGGCGGTGGGCCTAAGTTTAGGCCCAACCTACCGGCCACACGTAACCCCGGACCTCGTGTCGCTGCGTTGTATCGCACAACTTCCCGAGGAGAGAACCATGTACCGACCGATCGTTGCCGCCATCTCTGCCAGCCTGGCTGCCGGTTCCGCATGCGCCGTCCAGACTGACGCACCGGACTATTCGCTCACCGTATACAGCGCCGCACAGCCGGGCCAGCTCAGCACCGCGAATCTGGCCCAGTACGGCGCGAACCTGCCCGGTTACGCGCTCGTGCGCGATTCGCGCCGCATGGACCTGGCTCAAGGCATCGGCGCATTGCGCTTCACCGATGTCGCCAAGCGCATCGATCCGACGACGGTTGCGTTCGAATCGCTGTCAGACCCGGCCGGCACGCGCGTGATCGAGCAGAACTACCAGTACGACCTGGTCGACAACGCCAAGCTGCTCGACCGCTACATCGGCCAGACGATCAAGGTCGACCAGGTGCACGGCGACAAGACCGAGACGATCAGCGGAACGCTGCTCTCGTCCGGCGGCGGGCTGATCCTGCAACGCGAGAGCGGCGAAGTGCTTACGCTGGGCAGCTACAGCAACATCCAGTTCCCGGCCCTTCCCGGCGGGCTGATCACGCGGCCGACGCTGGTGTGGAAGGTCGACAGCAAGCGCGGCGGCGCACAGGACTCACGCGTCAGCTACCAGACCCAGGGCGTGACCTGGTGGAGCGACTACAACGTGACGATGCGCGAGCAGAACGGGGCATGCGACATGGACCTGGCCGCGTGGGTGACGCTGGTCAATCAGTCCGGCGGCAGCTATCCGAATGCCCAGCTCAAGCTCGTTGCCGGCGAAGTCAATCGCGCGCCGGCGGCGGCGCCGGCGCCGATGGTCATGGCCAAGCTCGAGAACCGCGCGATGCGCGACGAAGCCAGCGCGGGTTTTGTCGAGTCATCCTTGTCCGAATATCATTTGTATACATTAGGACGCCGCACCGACCTGCCGGAGAACTCGACCAAGCAGCTGGAGCTGTTTCCGGCCGTCCACAGCGTTGCCTGCCGCAAGCAACTCGTATTCACGGCAGGCCCGCTTCCGTGGAGCTGGTGGTCCGGTCCGATCCAGGACCAGGGCTATGCGGCGACGTCGCAGGGCAGCGTCGGTTCATACCTGGAATTCGACAACAAGGAAGCCAACCGGCTCGGCGTACCGCTGCCAGCCGGCCGCGTGCGCGTGAACATGGCCAACCAGGGCGACGGCGCGCTCGAGTTCGTCGGCGAGGACGTGATCAAGCACACACCGCGCAACGAGACGTTGCGGATAAAGCTCGGCAATGCTTTCGACATCGTCGGCGAACGCAAGCAGACGAATTTCCGAATCGACACGAGCGCAAAGACGATCGACGAGAGCTTCGAGATCAGCGTTCGCAATCGCAAGAAGGAATCCGCGACCGTCGTCGTCAGGGAATACCTGTATCGCTGGAGCTCATGGGAAGTCACCGCGAAGAACCACGCGTTCGAAAAACGCGATGCGCAGACGATCGACTTCCCGCTCGACATCGCAGCCAACGGCGAGGCGAAGTTGACGTACTCAGTGCGTTACCACTGGTAGGGTGGGCCTCGGCCCACCATCTTTTTGCGTAAAAGAAGAGCGGTGGGCCGAGGCCCACCCTACTTTGGCCCGCACCAATCGGGGACCGCCGTTGCCAGATACCACGTTCGCGTTTTGCCACGCGCGAATCGCAAATAGCTTCGCCTCTTTCGACATTTCTCGAAAAAACACCTTTGATATGCGCCCAGCGAATGGCCTAATCCGCGTCGCCCGACGGCAGGGTCCAGACGCAGTGCAGATGATCCGGCAGGACGACGATCGCCTCCATACGAAACGGTCGTGCCTGCTTCGCCGCGCGTATTGCATCGCGCAGCAAATCAATACGATCGAACAGCAACGAAGATTGTCGATTGGCCAGCACGACGGTGAAGAAATAGCAACCACCAACAATGCTGGCGCGACGATAGTTGGACATTCCTCATCATCGGCGCGCCACGCACCTCGCGCTGTCCGATAGATATCCGGATAACTGTAGGAAAACTCCGAAAAGTAGGGTGGGCCTCGGCCCACCGTTCTCCTTTTGACGCAGCAGCGAAGCGGTGGGCCAAGGCCCACCCTACCGCTTGCGCGCCTTGCCTTCTTCCGGATCGTACTCCCACAGTTTGCCCGGATCGCCGAACACGGCGCCGAGCGCGCGCTCTGGCCATACTTCGAGGTAGGTCAGCAGCAACGCCATGAGCGGAACGAGGATGAACGCCAGTCCTTGAGCCGCCATCATGAACATCGCGACGGCACGCAGGACCAGTAGGTACAGGTCCCAGCGCGCGCGCTGCTTGAGGTCGTTCTCCGGCATCGTGTCGTAACCGACATGAAACGCCTTCCAGAAATGCTGGGCAGCGAGCAACGCGAACGTCAGCCATAGTGCCGGCGATTGCACGATCGTGTCGCGCAATTCCGTGCCGAGCAAAATTCCGTTCAGCGGAATCAGCACGATCCAGTACGGCAGGCCGACGATGCCGACGAGAAAGACCCACGTCAGGATGCCGGCCGGTATCGTCTTGATCAAGCTGTCAGCCGGCTTGCGCGTCTCCCGCATGGCTCGCGGCGTCATCGCAGCCATGATAGCCATCAACGCGGTCAGTCCATCGAACCAGTAGTTGAACACGGCCAGCGCCGCCGACCAGCCGAACGCGTAGATACCGACAACCGGAATCAGGTTACGGGCCAGGATCAACCACGCATCCCGACGGCCTCCGAACTCGCGCAGATGTTGCGACAACGGCGGCAGCGGAATCTGGCGCGGCGCTGGTGTTGTCATCGGTCACGCGCCCACAACGCGACGCGGGCTCGCCTGTTCATCTGCCTCACTCCCCTGCCGGTCCGGTTTTTTCCGTCAGTGCGGCTTCGTTCCTGCCTGCACCAGCTGCGCCAGCCGCCGCACGGCGACCGAAACGATCGGATAATCCGTGACGACCTGCGTGCGCATGTCCGCGAACATGTCCAGCGTGAATTTCAGCGCTGAATCGTCGCGGGCGATCCAGGCAGCGACGAGATCGGCGCCCCTGCCTTTGCCGCCTTGCTCGATGATCTGCGCGGTCAACGCCCGGTGCTGGGTGTACAACTCGTCCCGCAGCGACCCGCGCGCTTGCGCATGCCAGCGCGATTCGACCGTCAACTCTTCGACCTTGCCCATCAGCCAGGACAGGTGCAGCGCCTCGCCGAGCGCGAAATAGACCTCGGCGGCGCTCTCGATGTCGAGATTGTGCTCGGCGGCAACGTGGATGATGTCGAGTGCCGAACCCGGTGTCGGCAGCGTGGCCAGTTCGCCGCTGATCCCATCCGGATACCCGGCCTCGATCCAGCGCCGCTTGTCGGCGTCGTAGCGCTGCCGCTCGCGTGGCGTGATCGCGGTGGCCACGCAAGCGCGCAGCGTGAGCATGCCGGTGTAGTAGCGGTTGACCGCGTTGGCGATGTCGATCGCCGTGCCGGCGTGATTGAGCAGCCAGCGCGTCATGCCGCGCAGCGTTGCCCAGATCACCAGCAGCGCGTCGATCTGGGTATTGCCGTCGACCTTGCCGTCGAGCGCCTCGATCTGCGCCCACATCTCGCGCGCATCGAGCACTTCGCGCGCAATGTTGTAGGCCTTGGCGACCTGGGCCGGCGTCCGGCCGGTGTCCTCGCCCATGCGCATCACGAACGTCGCGCCCATGCGGTTGACCATCGAATTGGTCACCGCCGTGGCGATGATCTCGCGCTTCAGCCGATGCCGCTCCATGTGCTCGGCGTATTTTTCCTGCAGCGGCTCCGGGAAGTAGCGGCGCAGCTCCTTGGACAGATACCAGTCCTCGGGCACGTCGGAGTCGAGCAGCTGCTGGAAAAGTACAATCTTGGAATAAGACAGAAGTATAGAAAGTTCAGGCCGGGTCAGGCCCAGACCACGCGACTTGCGCTGGGCGAATTCGGCGTCGCTGGGCAGGAATTCGATCTGCCGGTCGAGCAGGCCCTGCTCCTCGAGCACGCGGATGAAATGCTGCTTGGAGCCCAGGCGCGCGACCGACATGCGCTCCATGACGCTGATCGCCTGGTTCTGGCGGTAGTTGTCGGCCAGCACGAGGCGTTCGACTTCGTCGGTCATCGCCGCCAGCTGAGTGTTGCGCGCCTCGACGGTCAACTCGCCGCGCTGCACCGCGTCGTTCAGCAGGATCTTGATGTTGACTTCGTGGTCCGAGGTGTCGACGCCGGCCGAGTTGTCGATGAAGTCGGTGTTGAGCAGAACTCCGGCCGACAGCGCCGCTTCGATGCGGCCGCGCTGGGTCGCGCCGAGGTTGCCGCCCTCGCCGACCATCCTGCAGCGCAGGTCCCTGCCGTTGACGCGGATCGCGTTGTTGGCGCGGTCGCCGGCGTCGGCATTGGTCTCGGTTTCCGCCTTGATGTAGGTGCCGATGCCGCCGTTCCATAGCAGGTCGACCGGCGCCTTGAGAATCGCGCGCATCAGGTCGTTCGGCGACATCGAGTCCGCTTCGCCCTCGATGCCGAGCGCGGCGCGGACTTCCGCCGAAACCGGAATCGCCTTCGCCGTGCGCGGATGGATGCCGCCACCCTTGCTGATCAGCTTCGTGTCGTAGTCCGCCCACGATGAGCGCGGCAGCTTGAACATGCGCTCGCGCTCGACGAACGTCTTCGCCGCATCCGGGTTCGGATCGAGGAAGATATGCCGGTGATCGAACGCGGCTAGCAGGCGCGTGTGCCGGGACAGCAGCATGCCGTTGCCGAACACGTCGCCCGACATGTCGCCGATGCCCACCGTGGTGAAATCCTGGCTCTGGCAATCACGACCCAGCGCGCGGAAATGACGTTTGACCGATTCCCAGGCGCCCTTCGCGGTGATGCCCATGCCCTTGTGGTCGTATCCGACCGAACCGCCCGAAGCGAACGCGTCGCCGAGCCAGTAGCCGTGATCGGCCGAGATCGCATTGGCGATATCGGAAAACGTTGCCGTGCCCTTGTCGGCGGCGACGACGAGGTAAGGATCGTCGGCATCGTGGCGCACGCAGTTCTGCGGATGCACGACCTTGCCATCGACGAGGTTGTCGGTGATGTCGAGCAGTCCATTGATGAACAGCCGGTAGCAGGCCACGCCTTCGGCAAGCTGGGCGTCGCGGTCGCCGCCAACTGGCGGCCGCTTGACGAAGAACCCGCCCTTCGAGCCGACCGGCACGATGACGGTGTTCTTGACCATCTGCGCCTTGACCAGGCCGAGCACTTCCGTGCGGAAATCTTCGCGCCGGTCCGACCAGCGCAGGCCGCCGCGCGCGACGGGACCGAATCGGAGATGCACGCCCTCGACGCGTGGTGCGTAGACGAAAATCTCGCGATAGGGCCTCGGCTTCGGCAAGTCCGTGATCTTTGCCGGATCGAACTTGAAGCTGATGTACTCGCGCGGCTTGCCGCCCGGCGTTTGGTAATAGCTCGTGCGCAAGGTCGCGCCGATCAGGCCGGCATACGCGCGCAGGATGCGGTCTTCGTCCAGGCTGGCGACGCTGTCGAGCAGGGCGCGCAGCGCGGCGACGATCGCCTGCATCTGCACCTCGCGTTTCTCGCCGCGCGCCTTGACGACGCCCTCGACGATCACTGCGTGGTGCTTGTCCATCGATTCCGGCAGCAGCGTCTCGAGTTCCTTCTGCAGGCGCTTGCGCGCGCCCTCGACCACGACCTTGCTGTTGGTTTCGCGCTCCGGGTCGAACTTGGCTTCGAACAACTCGATCAGCAGGCCCGCTATCAGCGGATAGCGATTGAGCGTCTCCTCCATGTAGGTCTGCGAGAACGGCACGCCGGCCTGCAGCAGGTACTTGCACAGGCCGCGCAGCACGGCGACCTGGCGCCACTCCATGTTGGCGCCGAGGATCAGGCGATTGAATCCGTCGTTCTCGGCCTGACCGCGCCAGATGCGCTCGAAGCTCGAGGCGAATGCGTCCCGGATCTGTTCGACATCGAAATTGCTGTGCGCGGCGGTCTGAACGTCGAAGTCCTGGATGAAGATCGTCGCACCGCCGATATTCATCTCGTACGGATGCTCGGAAAGAATCTTCAAGCCCATGTTCTCGAGCATCGGCAACGCTTCGGACAGCGTAATCGGCGTGCCGTAGCGGAACAGCTTGAAATGCAGGTCGTCGCGCTTCTTGCGCGAGCGGTAGAGCGAAATGCGGATATCGTGGGCATCCTTCAGGCTCGCGGCCGCTTCGACATCGGCGGCAGCGACATGCGGCGTAACCGCCTCGATATAACCGGCCGGCAATGCCTTGCCGAAACGCGCTGCGAGCTTTCCGCCTTTCTCGTCGCCATGCTTCTGCGCCAGGATCTCGCGCAGTTCGTCATGCCAGTTGCGCACGATGTGGCCGATCTTGCCCTCGAGTTCGGCAACGTCGTAGTGCGGCTTGTCGCCCGGCTTCGGCCGGATGATCAGGTGCAGCCGCGCCAGCGCCGATTCGCTGACCTGGATCGTGGAATCCAGGCGCTCGCCATGGAACGCGCGCTTGAGCAGGTTCTCGACGCGCTCGCGCACATCGGCCGTGATGCGATCGCGCGGAATGAAAACCAGGCAGGAGAAGAAGCGGCCGTATTTGTCGCTGCGCACGAACAACCGCGAACGCGAACGGCCCTGCAATTGCAGGATCCCCGTCGCGGTGGCGAACAACTCATCCTCGCTCGCCTGAAACAATTCGTCGCGCGGCAACGTTTCGAGAATATTGCGCAGCGCCTTTCCGGAATGCGAGTCTCGGCGCAAGCCCGAGCGGACCATCACCGCCTCATATTTCTGCCGCACCAGCGGAATGTCCCAGGGCCGGCGCGCGTAGGCGCTGGATGCGTACAGACCGAGAAACCGGTGCTCGACCGTCGGCACGCCGTTGGCGTCGAACTCGAGCACGCCGATGTAATCCATGTGCCCGGGGCGATGCACGCTGGCGCGCGCATTGGTCTTGGTCAGGATGATCGCGTCGACCGATCCGGACTGCGGCAGTTCGCGCGCCGCAAGGGATTTCAGCGAACGCGGCGCTACCGAGCGCTCGGAACCTCGAAGGATTCCGAGTCCCGAGCTCTCGACCGCTATCAGCACTTCCTCGGCGCCAGCCTTGGCCACCTGATACTCGCGGTAGCCGAGAAACGTGAAGTGATCGTCGGCGGCCCAGCGCAGGAACTCCTGCGCCTCTGCCAGGCCTTCGGGGCTGACCGGCAGTTTCTGCGTTCCCAAGTCCTCGGCGACCGCAAGCATCTTGTCGCGCATCGCGCGCCAGTCATTGAAGCAATGCGCGACGTCCTGAAGCGCCTGCCGCACCGCCTGCTCCATGCGCGCCAGTTCGCCTGGCTCGCTGATCCGGTCGATCTCGATATGCATGACCGACTCGGCCTTGCCGCTGCTGCTGCCCTCGGGATCGAACTGCAGGACATGTCCGCCTGGATCGCGCTTCACGCTGTAAACCGGGTGAATGACCGTGTGCGAGAGCAATCCGGCCTGGGAGATCGCGATACCGACCGAGTCGACGAGGAACGGCATGTCGTCGGTCACGATCTGTATCGCCGTGTAGGGCGACTCCCAACCGTTGTCCGCCATATTCGGATTGAACACGCGCACATTCGCGGCATCGGCCGCGCGCACGCGCAGGAATTCGAGCAGCCCCAACGCCAGGGCAGCCCAGTTCTCCGCAGAGCGCGCTGCCAGGTCCTCGGGCGCTACACGCCGCAACAGATGCGCCGCAAATGCCTGTGCATCGCGACTCTTGGCAGCTCCCAGGGAGGTCTGGATATGTTGCAGGATCGCGTCGGCCGTGGAGCCGGCTTCTTGGGCAAGAGCACTCATGGAAGGTCCGTATCGCAGCGTTTCTGGCGGTCATCAAGGATAGCGCCATGGCCCCTGTATTGGCCAGCCAAAAGCCTCGAACGCAGGCGCGCGGCGGCGGCGCACGGGCCCCAGTCGCGCACCGCCGGGCCGCGCTCTGCGATGACTCGCTCCCCTGAAGGTGCTTTAGTCGCTGCAATCCAGGTCGCCGAGAAACGCGAGCCGATTCAGCGGAAACTGGCCCGAGCCGAAATTCGCGAGCGGCGAGTTGTAGCTGAAAGTACCGCCGAAGCAATTCGAAAACGCGATGTCGATGTCGCCCCAGACCGTGCCATGCGATCCGGTCGGCGCGCCGCCGGCCTGGAGGACACCGTCGAGATTCTGCGCCCCCTGCGCGTGCACGTGAGTGCCGTCGACCGAGCCGATCGAGTAGATCCATGCCGCCTGACCGTTCCTGTCGAACGTGTTCCAGACCACGAGGGCACTGCCCCAGTCGAGGCGCTGCACGGTGACATAGTGCCCGTCGGCTGACGCATCGTAGAAGAAGCCGCTCATGCCTCCCTGCGAGAGCAAACCGCGCCCGCCACCGAACTCGTAGGCGCCCGAATCACAACCGCCGCGCGCCTGAACATTGCGCACGACGCCACGCGCATCGCTGGCTTCGCAATTTGCGGCAACGCCATTGCGCACCGCAACGCTCGATCCGTCCAGCAGCACTGTGTCGACCAGACCGCCGTTGTCGCCGAAGGCGCCGAGAGCGGCGTCGGTGACGATGCGATCTCCGGACGCGGAAAGATTGCAACCGCTCGCAGAAACCGTGCTCAAGTTGCCACCCCGCGAGACGAACGCTGTAAACGGAAACCGTGCGTCGAGCAGGCATCCAATATTGCCCGAGAACAAATTGTTCGCGAACGTATAGGTGGCACCAAAGCCGGTCGTCGTGAACAGCGCTAGTGACGAGCCAGGCACCGAGATGGTCGACTGGGAGATTTCCACCGAACCAATGTTGCTGATCAGCGCGCCCTGCCCGAAGTTGTCTGCCACCGTCACGTTTCGCAACAGCAACTGTCCGTTGTTGTCGATCATTTCCGGCGACACCGTCGCTATGCCTGAAAGAGTCGCGGTTGCGTATGTCATTCCCGACAGGCTCGCGGACTCGATCGTCAGATTCCCGTAGTTCACGATCTGCGGTCGATTGTTGATGAACAATGCCGGATCGGACGGCGGCGCGATCGCGGCAGTCTTCCGGCTTGTGCCCGATGTCGAATCCGCAGGAACGCCGAGATTGATATTGCGGACGATCAGACTACCGCCTGCCTGTACCTGGACCTGAGCTGTTGTTGGACCCGCCGCATTGGTAGGGGCCAACGACATGAACGAACCAGCTCCATCGATCGTGATGTTGCCGGTCACCACAAGAAAGCAGCCGCCGTAGTAGTGGCCTCTTGTCGCCAACACGATCAGCGAAGGTTCGCTGCCTGGCGCAGCTGCCGCGGCATTGGATAGAGCGACGCAGTCGCCATCCGCGATGTGGACCATGGCGGCCATCGATTGCTGCGCGAGCAAGTTTGCGCCGATCAGGAGAAACGATACAAATTTCATCTTTCCACTCCTCACGGTCAGTCGCTGCAATCCAGATCGCCGAGGAACGCGAGACGATTCAGCGGAAACTGCCCTGACCCGAAGTTCGGTAGCGGCGAGTTGTAGTGGAACGTTCCGCCGAAGCAGTTCTGCAAATCGATGTCGATATCGCCCCAGACGAAGCCGTGAGATCCTGTGGGCGCACCACCCGGCTGCAGCACACCGCCGAGGTTCTGGGCCCCCTGCGCGTGGATATGATTGCCACCGACCCCGCCGATCCCGTAAATCCACGCGGCCTGACCGTTTTTGTCGAACGTATTCCAGATCACCAGGGTGCTGCCCCAGTCAAGACGCTGCACGGTCACGTAATGGCCGTCGGCCGAGGCGTCGTAGAAGAATCCGCTCATTCCACCTTCGGACAGCAGGCCGCGGCCGCCGCCGAATTCATAGGCACCCGAATCGCAGCCGCCGCGCGCCGCGACGTTGCGCACCGCGCCGCGTGCATCGGCCGCTTCACAATTCGCGGCGACGCCATTGCGCACGGCGACGCTCGAGCCACTCAGCGCTGTCGTACCAACCAGCCCACCGTTGTCACCGAATGTCCCCAGACCCGCATCGGCGACCACCCGATCGCCGGGCATATTGAATCCGCAACTGCCGTCGGTGATGACGTTGCCGCCAAGCGAGGCGATTCTCCCGCCGGTCGCGCAGGCTCCACCATCATTGTTGCTGAACAAACTGTTCGCGATGCTGATCGTCCCGTTGGGACCCGCATTCAACAAGCCGCCTGTTCCCGCGGCATTGTTCGCAAACGTCGAATGCGAGATAGCCACTGTTCCGCTCGAGACGAGCATGGACAGGCCATTCAAAACGTTGTTCACGAATGACACATTGCGGAGCACGAGGTTTCCCTCGTTCGTCATCATCGAATGACTGATAAATCCACTGTTGGACCCGAGGACAAATCCGGACAAGCTCACGCTGTCGAGAACCAGGCTGCCGAGGTTGTCGATTCGCGGACTCTCGATAAATGCCGATATGGACGGTTGCCGAGACGGTGGCGCCACCGCGACGTCGGCGCTGGCCGCATGGCCTGCGGCGGCCGGCTGCGCTCCAAGATTGATGTTGCGCAAAGTCAGGCTGCCGCTTTGCTGCACGTAGATCTGGGTTTCCGGGCTTGGTAGCGTCGGGGTTATCGAACTGAGCGCCATCACTGACCCGGCACCATCGACCGTGATGGCGCCGGACACTATCAACTGGCATGCCTCGTAGTGGCCCCCGTTGGCCAGGACGATCAGCGAAGGCTCCGTTCCGGGCGCGGATGCAGCTGCAGCGGACAGAGCGGCGCAGTCTCCATCGGCAACGCGGACAACGGCGCCGAGGACTTGTTGCATCAAACCGATAAGCAAAAACAGAAACAGCAGGGTGCGAGTGCGCATGGCGATCTCCTTGAGCTAGTTCGCCAGCGGCTGCCTTTTGTTCAGCTTTGTGCCGTTAAGCGGCCTGTTGCTTCCCCCTTAGCAGGCGGACCGAGTCTATTCTCCAGTCGAGTTCTGTCAACGTCATTTTTGTGAACGGGAATTCTGTCAACGCAGTCCGGTTTCGTTGCGCGCGATGACCATGCGCTGGATTTCGCTGGTGCCTTCATAAATTTCTGTAATCTTCGCGTCGCGGAAATAGCGCTCGAGCGGCATTTCCTTGGAATAACCCATGCCGCCGTGGATTTGTACAGCTTGGTGCGTTATCCACATTGCAGCCTCGGACGCGTACAGCTTGGCGACCGATGCCTCGGTGCTGAAGCGGCCGCCATTTCTTTCCGCCTGACTCTTCGCAAATGCCGCGCGCAGGGTCAGCAATGTCGCCGCATCGAGCCGGCACTTCATGTCGGCGATCTTGGCCTGGGTCATCTGGAACGAACCGATCGGGTGGCCGAAGGCCTTGCGCTCGCGCGCATAGTTCAGGCTGGCCTCGTAGGCCGCGCGCGAAAGTCCCACTGCCTGCGAGGCGATGCCGATACGGCCGGCGTCGAGCACGCCCATCGCGATGCCGAAGCCCTTGCCCTCCTCGCCGAGCATGTCGGCGGCCGGGCATACGTATTCGACGAACTCGATTTCGCACGTGGCCGACGCGCGAATGCCGAGCTTCGGCTCGGTCTTGCCGGCATGAAAGCCCGGCCGCGCGGTGTCGATGATGAACGCCGAGATGCCCTTGGCGCCCTTGCCAGGCGTCGTGATCGCGAACAGCACGATGTACTTCGCGACGGGACCGGACGTGATCCAGCTCTTCTTGCCGTTGATGACCCAGTCGCCGTCTGGCGTTGCGCTCGGCGCGCGTGTGCATCGCCGAGGCGTCGGAGCCCGACTGCGGTTCGGTCAGCGCGTAGGCGCCAATCGCGTGGCCTTCGGCGACCGCGCGAACGTATTTCTGCTTCTGCTCCTCGTTGCCGTACTTCAGTATCCCGTTGCAGTAGAGCGTGTTGTTGACCGACATGATCGTCGAATGCGCGCAATCGGCCGCGGCAATCTCGATCATCGCCAGCGCGTAGCCGATCGGATCGAGTCCGGCGCCGCCGTACTCGTGCGGCACTTCGATGCCCATAAGGCCGAGCGCACCCATCTCCTTGATCGTCTCGAGCGGAAATTCGCCGCTCTTGTCGAATTCGGCGGCGATCGGCGCGATGCGCTTTTGGGCGAAATCGCGGGCGACGGACTGGATCGACAACTGGTCGTCGGTGAAACGGAAATCCATGACAACTCCTCTTGCGCCTGCGACAGCGCTATTGCATTTGCCGTCATTCCCGCGCAAGCGGGAATCCATTCTGCTTTTCCGTCCCGAAAACAGGATCGAGGCAAGATCAAGATGGATTCCCGCTTGCGCGGGAATGACGTCGATAGGTCGGGATTGCGTATTCTAGCGCGTCGAGGCCGCCGCGTTGAAATCACAAGGCGCGCCCGGCAGACGCTGACTCAGCATCCATGGCAGAAGTTCGGGCGTCGCGTAGGCGCGGTGCCACATCGGATGCATCTCTTCGGGGTACTCGGTGTAATGCGGCTTTCCACCCATCGCGCGCAGCGCGCGCACGACGGCCCGGGAGCCTACCATCTCACCGCCGTAGCCGGTCTCGACGTCGGTGTCATTGTCCTCGGCGCCGTGGAAGACCCACTGCGGTACGTCGACGATTGCCGCCAAACCGGCCGGTTCGGTCATGCCCGACATCGGCACGCCGGCAGCGAAGCATGCCGGCCAGGTCTTGAGTGCATCCCAGACGCCGGTGCCGCCGTCGGAAATCCCGGTGACGTAGATGCGCCGAGGGTCGACCGGAAACCGCGCGATCGCATCGGCTATCGCCGCGGCAACGCGCCGCGGCGGCCAGTACGATCCAGTTGTCTGCGGCGCAATATATACAAGTGGAATATTGCCATCGATAGCGCGGTCGACCAGCTCCAGCGATCCGTTGCCGTAGCCTTCGAGCTGTGATTCATTGTCGTTGCCGTCCTGCCAGTCGCCGTGCAGGAATACGATCAGCGGCAACCGCTCGCCATGCTCGCGGCCCGGCGTGACGAGCGCGCGATACGGCACTTTCAGCGCGTCGGCTGTCCAGTACTTCTCGAGTTCGCCGTCCTCGACGGCATGCGCGAACGCCGAGCATTGCGCCAGCACAAGCGCGCCGTGAAGAGAGGGCGAAGAAAAGATCGAACCACGGAGAACACGGAGAACACGGAGAAGAGAGCTTTTCATTCTATCGGTTTCCGCTTGGATCCCGGCTTTCATTGCTCGCCGGTCGCACGGAACGGCACCAGCGATCGCAGCACGGTGCCACCTTCGAGATGCAATCTTGCCCGCGCCTGCCGCTTTTACTTCTTCGCTTTCCTCCGTGTTCTCCGTGTTCGAGCCGAGTGCCGCGTCGTTCATGGCTGCCGCGCGGCCGTGGCTCCAGCTTTGCACGATTGGCATTGACGTTGGCCGTCCGGACGGCTAACCTGCTAATATATCTCTTGATCAAGATGAAAGGATATCCTTGGATCTCGGCTCGACCACGGCCCTGCTGCGCCTGCTCTCCGACCCGACCCGGGTGCGCCTGCTCGCGCTGCTCGAACGCGAGGAGTTGACCGTGGCCGAGTTGTCGGCGGTCATGCGCCTGGCTCAGCCGCGCGTTTCGACGCACTTGGCCAAGCTCAAGGAAGCCGAACTCGTGCGCGATCGCCGTGCCGGCGTCTCTGCCTACTATCGCGTCAATACCGAGCTCGACGCCAGGTCCGCCGCGCTGCTGCACTCCGCTGCACGCGAACGTCGACGATGGCCTGCTCGACGACGATGCGCGCCGCCTGCCGACCGTGCTCGCGCGGCGCGCCCGGGCCGAAGGCTGGGCCGACAGCGTCGCCGGCGACATGGAGCGCCATTACTCGCCCGGCCGGACCTGGGAAGCGCTCGCGCGGGCGTTGACTGGCCTGATCGAGGTCGGCGACGTGCTCGACATCGCCTCGGGCGACGGCGTGCTTGCCGAACTGCTTGCGCCGCATGCGAATTCGATCCTCTGCCTCGACGCGAGCGAGCGCGTCGTCACCGCCGCGCGCAAACGCCTGAAGGCGCAGCGCAACGTCGAAGTGAGCCTCGGCGACATGCACGCGCTCGATCTCGGCGACCGGCGCTTCGATCTTGTATTGCTGATGCATGCCCTGACCTATAGCGACCAGCCGGCCAAGGTTATCGCCGAAGCCGCGCGCACGCTCAAACCGGGCGGACGCCTGCTCGCGACGACTCTGGCACGCCATGCTCACCGCAATACGGTCGTGCCGTTCGATCATCGCAATCTCGGTTTCCGCGACGAGGAACTGCGCGAGTTTGCGCGCAAGGCCGGCCTGAAAGTGATTGAGCTGCGAGCGCGTCACGCGCGAGCGCCGGCCGCCGCATTTTGAAGTGTTGAGCCTTTTAGCAAGGAAAGTGGATTGATCGACGAGAATTTGTTAACTCGTCATCGCGCCTTCATTTGAAAAGCCAAGGCGCTGGATTCCGGCTTTCGCCGGAATGACGGATAGATTGGGAATCACGCTATGAAAAATTTGCCTTGGTTGAATCCCGCACGCACGCAAGCGCTGCTCGACGCGCTCGCCCAGCGCATCCTGGTCATCGATGGCGCGATGGGCACGATGCTGCAGAGCTACAAGCTCGACGAGTCCGGTTACCGCGGCAAGCGTTTCGCCGAGGGGCGCGACGCGCACGCGATGCACGAGCATCATGGCCCGGGCTGCGACCTCAAGGGCAACAACGACCTGCTTTCGCTGACCCAGCCGGACATCATCAAGGCCGTGCATGGTGCCTACCTCGACGCCGGCGCGGACCTGATCGAGACGAACACATTCAACTCGACGTCGATCAGCCAGGCCGATTATCACCTCGAACATCTGGCCGTCGACCTCAACCGCGAAGGCGCGCGCCTCGCGCGCGAAGCCTGCGACGCGGCGGAAGCGAAAACCCCGGGGCAGCCGCGCTTCGCCATCGGCGTGCTCGGACCGACCAGCCGCACGGCGTCGATCTCCCCGGACGTCAACAATCCCGGCTTCCGCAACGTCACGTTCGAGGAACTGGCAAGCGCGTATGCCGAATCGACGCGCGGCCTGCTCGACGGGGGCGCCGACGTGATCATGGTCGAGACGATCTTCGACACATTGAATGCGAAGGCCGCGCTGTTTGCGGTCGCGCAGGAATTCGCGCGCCGTGGAGCGCGTGTGCCGATCATGATTTCCGGCACGATCACGGACATGTCCGGCCGCACGCTGTCGGGTCAGACCGCCGAAGCGTTTTACTACTCGCTGCGCCACGCGCGGCCGTTGTCGATCGGATTGAATTGCGCGCTCGGTGCGACCGAATTGCGCGCCTACGTCGATGCGCTGGCGCAGGTCGCCGAGTGCTACGTCAGCGCCCATCCGAATGCCGGGTTGCCGAATGCGTTCGGCGAGTACGACGAAACGCCCGAGCAGATGGCAGTCACGATCGGCGAGTTTGCAACCAGCGGGCTCGTGAACTTCGTTGGCGGCTGCTGCGGTACGACGCCGGCGCACATCCGGGCGATTGCAGAAGCGGTGCGTGGCGTTGCGCCGCGGGCGCTTCCGGCCCTGAACTCTGAAGCAGCCTAACCAGATTTTCGTCATTCCCGCGGAAGCGGGAATCCATTGTGATCTTCTTTCGCTTGTCAAATCAAAATGGATTCCCGCTTTCGCGGGAATGACGGCATATAGTTGAAGACCCGACAAAATGACTGACCTTCCCCGCTACACCCGCCTCTCCGGCCTCGAGCCTCTGGTCATCACGCCCGAGCTGCTGTTCGTCAACGTCGGCGAGCGCACCAACGTGACCGGGTCGGCGCAGTTCAAGAAGCTGATCAAGGACGACCGTTACGACCAGGCCGTCGAAGTCGCGCGCCAGCAAGTCGCGAACGGCGCGCAGATCCTCGACGTCAACATGGACGAAGGCCTGATCGATTCCGAAGCGGCGATGACGAAATATCTGCAGCTGATCGCGGCGGAACCGGACATCGCGCGCGTGCCGGTCATGGTCGACTCGTCGAAGTGGACCGTCATCGAAGCCGGTCTGCGCTGCCTGCAGGGCAAAGGCGTGGTCAACTCGATCTCGCTGAAGGAAGGCGAGGAAGTCTTCATCGAGCACGCGCGCAAGGTGCTCAATTACGGCGCGGCCGCCGTCGTCATGGCGTTCGACGAAACCGGCCAGGCCGATACGAAAGCGCGCAAGGTCGAAATCTGCACGCGCGCCTACAAGATCCTGACCGAGCAGGTCGGCTTCCCGCCGGAAGACATCATCTTCGACCCGAACATCTTCGCGATTGCGACCGGCATCGAGGAGCACAACAACTACGCAGTCGACTTCATCGAGGCGACACGCGAGATCAAGGCAACGCTGCCGCACTGCCACGTCTCCGGCGGCGTTTCGAACGTGTCGTTCTCGTTCCGCGGCAACGAAACCGTGCGCCAGGCGATCCATGCCGTGTTCCTGTATCACGCGATCCGTGCCGGCATGGACATGGGCATCGTCAACGCCGGCGCATTGCCGATCGTCGACGACCTCGACCCGGAACTGCGCGAAGGCGTCGAGGACGTCGTGCTGAACCGGCGTCCGGATGGCACCGAACGCCTGCTGACGATCGCGGAAAAGTACAAAGGCAAGAAGGACACCGTCGAGGTCGAGGCGCAGGCATGGCGCGACCTGCCGGTGCGTGAACGCCTGAGCCACGCGCTCGTGCACGGCAACGACGCGTTCGTCGAGGCCGATACCGAGGAAGCGCGTCAGCTTTCGTCGCGACCGTTGGACGTCATCGAAGGCCCGCTGATGGACGGCATGAACGTCGTCGGCGATCTGTTCGGTGCCGGCAAGATGTTCCTGCCGCAGGTCGTCAAGTCGGCGCGCGTGATGAAAAAGGCGGTCGCCTACCTGATTCCGTACATCGAGGAAGAGAAGCTGCGCACCGGGGAGTCGCACAAGGCCAACGGCAAGATCATCCTGGCGACGGTCAAGGGCGATGTCCACGACATCGGCAAGAACATCGTCGGCGTCGTCCTCCGCTGCAACAACTTCGACGTCGTCGACCTCGGCGTCATGGTGCCGGCGCAGAAGATCCTCGACACGGCCAGGGCCGAGAAAGCCGACATGATCGGCCTGTCCGGTCTGATCACACCCTCGCTGGAGGAGATGAGCCACATCGCCAAGGAAATGCAGCGCCAGCAGTTCGTGCTGCCGTTGCTGATCGGCGGCGCCACGACGTCACGCGCGCACACCGCGCTCAAGATCGATCCGCACTACAAGTCGCCGACGGTCTGGGTCAAGGACGCTTCGCGCGCGGTCGGCGTCGCCCAGTCGCTGATCAGCAAGGAACTCGTCGACGATTTCCTCGCCAAGGTCAGCGCCGAATACGCCGACATCCGCGAGCGCCACAAGGACCGAGGTCCGACGAAACGGCTTGTGACCCTGGACCACGCTCGCGGCCAGGCATTTGCCGGTGATTGGGAAACCTACGTGCCGCCAGAACCGAACAGGCCCGGGATCACGGTACTCGAGGACTACCCGCTCGCGGAACTGATCGAACGCATCGACTGGACGCCGTTCTTCAACACCTGGGAATTGTCCGGCCACTATCCGCAGATCTTCGACGATGCCGTCGTCGGCAAGCAGGCGCGCGAGTTGTTCGACGATGCGCAGAAGATGCTCAAGAGCATCGTGGCGGAGAAGTGGCTGACAGCGAGGGGTGTGATCGGGTTGTGGCCGGCGCAGCGAGTCGGCGACGATGTGCTCGTCTTTCCTTCCCCTGCGTTAGCGGGGGAAGGTGTCCGGTCTGCTCGCGCCGCTGGCGCGTCGAACATTGCAAACGCGTTGACAGCGCGAGCAGGCGGGACGGATGGGGGCAAGTCTGGAACGCAGCCCTCCGAATTGCCCCCACCCCAACCCTCCCCCGCAAGCGGGGGAGGGAGTCAGCCCACGGTGCTCCACTTCCTGCGCCAGCAAGTCGACAAGCCGCCCGGCCGTCCGGATTTCTGCCTCGCCGACTTCATCGCGCCGAAGGAAAGCGGCGCACGCGACTGGATCGGCGCGTTCGCCGTGACCGCAGGCCTCGGCATCGAGCGCAAGCTCGAAGAGTTCGAGCGCACGCACGACGATTACTCGTCGATCCTGCTCAAGGCGCTCGCCGATCGCCTGGCCGAAGCCTTCGCCGAGCGCCTGCACGAAAGAGTGCGCAAGGAATTCTGGGGTTATGCCCCGGATGAAACCCTGGGCAACGAGGATCTCGTCGCCGAAAAATATCGTGGCATCCGGCCTGCCCCCGGCTACCCCGCGTGTCCGGACCACACGGAAAAGTCCACGCTGTTCACGCTGCTCGACGCGACGAAGAACGCCGGCATCGAGTTGACCGAAAGCTTCGCGATGTACCCCGCCTCCGCCGTCTCGGGATGGTATTTCAGCCATCCGGAAAGCCAGTACTTCGTCGTCGGACGGATCACGAAGCAGCAAGTGGAAGACTACGCGAAGCGCAAAGGCTGGACGTTGGTCGAGGCTGAACGCTGGCTCGCGCCGAACCTCGACTACGATCCGGAATGACGCGAGGCGCGGCAGCGCCGGCCGCACCCCTGTTCCGCGTCCCGGGAATGCGTTTACACTGACCCCGCGCGTCCCGGCCCTGTGCAGCGCTATCCGGGCGCCGGGGAGAGCTTATCCGTTCCGTTGATCGACCCAGGCTGCCGTCGTGATCGACAACACGAGACTGAAGCTGATTGTCTGGGGCATCGCGTTGGGCCTGCTCATCGCGATCGTTGCGTTCCTCGTGGCGATTTCGCAGTCGCGCGCCGTCAACCGGCAGGAGGCCGTGCGCGCGCTCGGCACTGCCCATGCCATGCAGGCCCACATTGCGGCCGAGCGCCTGAGAAGCGTCGAGCACTTCTCCGCGACGATCGCCGCCGAACCGAGCTTGCTCGCCAGCGTCGTGCAGCTTTCGGAAGCCACCTCGCCGACAGACCCGCCTTCGGACGTGACGCCGCTGCACGACCGGCTCGAACTGGTGCGACGGCCTTCGGGCCTCAAAGCCGCGGCGATCCTCGATCCAACCGGCAAGAAGATCACGACGACCGGCGATATCGCCTTCGCCTCGATCGATTTTGCATCGATGGCGATCGTCGCACAGGCGATAAAAAATTCGGCACCCGCCTCCGGAGTTTTCGAAGGCGACAACCGCGTTCACGTCATCGCGGTCAATCCGCTGAAGAAAGGAACGGCGATCGTTGCTTTGCTGCTCTGCGCGGATCAGTTCGACGAGGCCGCCGTGCGCGCCGCCGCACAGGCCGGCCAGACCGATCTGGCGTTGCTCGCCCTGAAGCCCAATGGGGTTCGCGTCCTGTCTTCGACCCTCGACGGCGGCGACGCACGCGATTTGCCCGCGCTCGCATCCCAATATCAGGCCGACTGGCGCGCCCGTGCCGCCGCGCCGGCGCCGGAACCGTTTGACATCGAGATCGGCGGACGGACCTGGACGGCACTGGCCACCCGGCTGCGCCCGTCCACGGCCAATACGGTGCTCTTGTCCCTGGTTCCACCGACCGCGTCCGATGAGGTGACGATGGCGCTGGTTGCGCCGTTGCTGGCTGGCGTTTTCGCAGGCCTGATCGCGCTGGCAGCAGTCATGTTCGTGCTGTGGCAACGGATCATCGGCCCGATGGCAACGATGGTCGATCTATCGTCCAAGGCGAAGCACGGCGACTATGCGCTGGCGATAAAGACCGGAAGCTCGGGCCTGGCCGGACGCCTTGCGCTGGCCTTCAATCATCTCTTGAACGAACTCGATCGCCACCGCACGCCGCCCGGCACTCCGCGCCGCCGCGCCACCGACCGCAAGTAGAAAGGGGCTAGGGGCTAGGGCCTAGGGGCCAGCATTAGAGCGAAGCGGCGCGCTGCTTTTCCTGCTCTCCTAGATCCTGGCCCCTGGTCCCTAGTCCCTGCTCCTGACTCAGGTTTCTTCCGCGCTGCCGGGTTCGATGACTTCGGGATTGTGCGCGCGCAGATGCACGACGAGGTTGTAGACCGACACGAACGCCGGAAACAGGTTCGACATGACGCCGACCGAATCGTTCTTGCCGAACGTGAAGTAGGCGAGCAGCAGCGCGCTGCCGCTGATCGACAGCCACCAGAATGCGACCGGCATCACGACGCGGCGCAGTTTCTTCGTCGCGTACAGCTGCACGAACCAGCGCGCAGTGAACAGGAAGACGCCAACGTAGCCGACCAGTTTCCATGGCGTCACGCCGATGTGGTGGATGTGGAACAGAATCTGGTTCATCGGAGGTTCCTGCGAAAGTGTGGCAGTGTGCGTGGCGCGTAGGGTGGACCTTGGCCCACCGTCTTTTTATTTTCCCAAGTCGTTGCCGGTGGTGGGCCAAGGCCCACCCTACTTTCCGTTCGCGCTGGGCGTAGCTTGCGCAGCAAGCGAAGTCGAAGCGCTTCAGGCCGCCCTTCGACTTCGGCGCTACGCGCCTGCGCTCAGAGCCTGCCCCGGCGAAAGCCGGGGGTGAACGGCAATGATGGAAGTGTCGCCGTTAATTCTAGCAGCGGATCAACCTGCAGCCGCGAACGAATCGATCTTCCCGCGCCACATGTCCTTCTGCAGGGACGACAGGAACGACGCCTCGATCGAATTCAAGGCAAGCGTGCGTATGTCACCTCTGGTCAAGCCGAGGCCGCGCTGCACAGCCAGGTAATTCGGCCACGACGTAACCGCCAAAATACGCGGGGTCGTCGGAGTTGACCGTGACGCACAGGCCGCGATCGAGCAGGCGCTTGAGATTGTGGTCCTCGATGCGCTCGTAGACACGCAGCTTGACGTTCGACAACGGGCACACCGTCAGCGGCACGCGCGTGCGCGCGAGTCGTTCGACCAGCGCCGGATCTTCCTCGCAGCGCACGCCATGATCGATGCGCGCGACGTGCAGGACGTCCAGCGCCTCGACGATGTACGCGGGCGGCCCCTCTTCGCCCGCGTGCGCGACTGTCATGAAACCTTCCCGGCGCGCGCGCGCGAAGACCGCTTCGAATTTTGCCGGCGGATGACCGCGTTCCGACGAATCCAGCCCGACCGCGGCGATCGAGTCCTTGTGCGGCAGCGCCTGCTCGAGCGTCTGCATCGCCGCCTCGGCGCTCAGGTGACGCAGGAAGCACAGGATCAGGCGATGCGTGATGCCGAAGTCTCGCTCGCCGTCGGTCAACGCGCGGCGGATGCCATTGAACGCGGTCGAAAATGCGACGCCGCGGTCGGTGTGCGTTTGCGGATCGAAGAAAATTTCGACGTGCACCACACCATCTGCATGAGCCCGCTTCAAGTACGCGATGGTCAAGGCGTGAAAGTCGTCTTCGTCGCGCAATACCGCGGCGCCGGCATAGTACAGATCGAGGAACGATTGCAGGTCGTCGAACTGGTAAGCGGCGCGCAGTTCCGCGACCGACGCATACGACAGCTTCACGCCATGCTTGCGCGCGAGCGCGAACATCAGCTCGGGTTCGAGCGTGCCCTCGATGTGCAGATGCAGCTCGGCCTTCGGAATGCCGCGGATGTAGTCCTCGATTGCGCCAGCCGGCATTGGATGCGTCCCTTGATGGAATTGCCGCATTCAATGTAGTGCAAGCTTGCACTCTGCGGCAATGTTGAGTACACATGGCGACGGGTGCACGAAATCCTGAAGCGCCGAATTGCCGGACGCAGCCTCAAGCGCACAATGGGCCGATTGACCACGCACGTACTCGACACCGCCTCGGGAGTTCCGGCGCAGGGCATGCGCGTGGAACTGCACGACCTCGACGTGCCGCGCTCGGTCCCGCTGGCCGAATTCTGCACGAACGCCGATGGACGCGGTCCCACCCCACTGCTCGAAAACGGCGCCCTGCGCGCCGGCCGCTATGAACTGCGTTTCCATGTCGCCGAATACTTCCGCGCAGGCGGAACTGTCTTGCCGGATCCGCCGTTCATCGATGTCGTGGTGATACGTTTCGGCGTCGCCGACGCCGCGCAGCACTATCACGTGCCGCTCCTCGTCTCGCCGTGGAGCTATTCCACTTACCGCGGCAGCTGAATCGCCATGAGCGACGCGAACTTCGCCGCAATTGCCGATTCCACACGACGCGAGGAAAGCGCAGTCCGTTTCGTCCTCGACGGAAAGGTCATGATTGTTCCGGACCTGCCGCCGACGACGACCGTGCTCGAATACCTGCGCGAGCACCTCGGCCGAACCGGCACGAAGGAAGGCTGTGCCGAAGGCGATTGCGGCGCCTGTACCGTCGTGCTCGGCGAAAGGGTCGGCGATGAACGCGTGCGTTATCGCGCCATCAACTCCTGCATCCGCCTCCTGCCGACGATCGACGGCAAGGAACTCGTCACGGTCGAGAGCCTCGCCGGCGGGCAAGCGCTCCATCCGGTGCAGCAAGCGATGGTCGACCTGCACGCGTCGCAATGCGGCTTCTGCACGCCGGGATTCGTGATGTCGCTGTTCGCGCTGTACCTGCGTGAGCGGCCACCGGAACGCGCCGACGTGCTCGAAGCGCTGGCCGGCAACCTGTGCCGCTGCACCGGCTACCGGCCGATCATCGATGCCGGTTGTGCAATGCGCACTTACCCGGAACCGGCGCGCTGGAGCCGGGAGGCGGCGCAGGCGCCGGCGCATGTCGAACTCCTGCAAAAAATACAGCGCGACCGGACGCTCGCCCTGCCCGGCTTTGTGGCGCCACGCACGATCGACGAACTGGCCGAGGCGCTCGAAGCAGCGCCCGACTCGTTGCTGCTCGCCGGAGGCACCGATATTGGCTTGTGGGTGACCAAGCACCTGCGCGAACTGCCGCCGATCATCTACCTGGGCGAAGTGGCCGAACTGCAGATCATCGAGATCGGTGACAACCACGTGCGCATCGGCGCTGCCGTGGCGCTGACCGATGCTTGGCGGGAAATCGTCGCGCGCATTCCCGCACTGGCCGAGGTGGCCGAACGTTTCGGTTCCCCCCCGGTGCGCAATTCAGGCACGCTGTGCGGCAATATCGCCAACGGCTCGCCAATCGGCGACGCGATGCCGGCATTGATCGCCCTCGGCGCCCATATCGAGCTGCGCCGCGGCGCCGTGACGCGCGAACTCAGCCTCGAGGATTTCTACATCGGCTACCAGAAGAAGGCGCTCGAAGCGGGCGAGTTCGTCGTCGCCGTGCACGTGCCTGTTCCCGACGCAGCGATACGCATTGCCAGTTACAAGTGGTCCAAACGCATCGACCAGGACATCTCGGCCGTCTGCGTGGCTTTCGCGCTGCGCTGCGAAGGCGATCGCATCTCCGCGCTGCGCGTCGCCTACGGCGGAATGGCACCGATTCCAGCCCGTGCGCACCACGCGGAGGCAGCCCTGGTCGGCAAGACGTGGGACGAGGCCAGCGCAGACGCTGCGATTGCCGCGCTGGCGCAGGATTTCCAACCGATCAGCGACATGCGCGCGAGCGCGGACTACCGCCTGCGCGCCGCGGGCAATCTGCTACGGCGCTTCCTGCTCGAACATCGTCCGCGCTCGGCGCCGTTGCGCACGAATGCGATCGAGGCTTGGCATGAGAAGCACCAATCCCTCGATCTG
Source organism: uncultured Gammaproteobacteria bacterium (assembly GCA_963766595.1). GTDB lineage: Bacteria > Pseudomonadota > Gammaproteobacteria > Xanthomonadales > Rhodanobacteraceae > Rudaea. The sequence goes on along the minus strand of CAVYAZ010000002.1, from coordinate 1,571,196 downwards.
CTCCCGAGATGAACGATTCTGATCGCCAGCACGAACCCGAAACCGGACGCGTCGTCGGCGAACCCGTGCGTCACGAGAGCGCGCACCTGCACGTCAGCGGCCGTGCAATCTACACCGACGATATCGCGCTGCCGCCCGATACGCTGCATGCGGCGTTCGGCATCAGCCGCATCGCGCACGGCCGTTTCGAGCCGCTCGACATGACGCCGGTGCTTGCCGCCCCGGGAGTCGTCGCCGTCAGCCGTCGCGGCAGACGTACCCGGCGAAAACAACTACGGCGGAATCATCCACGACGACCCGATCTTCGCCGACGGCCTCGTCCAGTATGCCGGCCAACCAATCTTCGCGGTGGCGGCGACCAGCTACAACGCCGCGCGCCGTGCCGCGGCGCGCGCGAACGTCGTGTACGCCGAGTTGCCGGCGATCCTCGACATCCGCACCGCGGTTGCGGCCGGCAACTTCATCGTTCCGACCAAGCACATGTCGCGCGGCGAACCGGAGGCCGCACTGGAAAGTGCGCCGCAGCGATTGAGCGGCAGCATCGCCATCGGCGGACAGGACCATTTCTATCTCGAGGGCCAGATCGCGATTGCCCTTCCGCAGGAAGACGGCGCGATGCTGATCCATTGCTCGACACAGCATCCGACCGAAGTGCAGAACATCGTTGCACACGCGCTGGCGCGCCCGGCGCATGCGATCAGCGTGCAATGCCGTCGCATGGGTGGCGCTTTCGGCGGCAAGGAAAGCCAGTCCGCGCTTCTCGGCGCCGCCGCGGCCGTGCTCGCGCACAAGACCAGGCAGCCGGTGAAGCTGCGCCTCGATCGCGACGCCGACATGCTGATCACCGGCAAGCGCCACGACTTCATCGCCGACTACGAGGTCGGATTTGCCCCGGACGGCCGCATCATCGCGCTCAAGCTGGTGCTGGCCGCGCGCTGCGGCTATTCGGCGGACCTGTCCGGGCCGGTCGTCGACCGCGCGATCTGCCATGTCGACAACGCCTATTTCCTCGAGCATGTCGACATCACCGCGCACCTGTGCAAGACCAACACCGTATCGAACACGGCCTTCCGCGGCTTTGGCGGACCCCAGGGCATGCTCGTGATCGAGCGCATTCTCGACGACATCGCGCGGACGCTCGGGCTCGATCCGCTCGACGTGCGCCGGCGCAATTACTACGGCATCACCGAGCGCAACGTCACGCATTATGGGCATGTCGTGGAAGACAACGTGCTCGACACGATTACCGACCAGCTCGAGGCGAGCAGCGATTACCGGGCGCGGCGCAGCACCATCGCCGAGTGGAACGCCCGCAGTGACGTGATCAAGCGCGGCATCGCGCTGACGCCGGTCAAGTTCGGAATCTCGTTCAACGCCACCGTGTACAACCAGGCCGGCGCGCTCGTCCACATCTATACCGACGGCACCGTGCTGCTCAACCACGGCGGAACCGAGATGGGCCAGGGCCTGTACACGAAGGTTGCACAGGTCGTCGCGACCGAGTTTGGCCTGCCGCTGAGCGCAATCCGCACCGCCACGACCGATACGAGCAAGGTACCGAACACATCGGCGACTGCCGCCTCGTCCGGCGCAGACTTGAACGGCAAGGCGGCGCAGGCGGCCGCGATCACGTTGCGCAAGCGCCTCGTCGCGCATGCCTGCGCAAAGTATCGCGTCGGCGGAGACCGGGTACGATTCGCCGATGGCCAGGTTCACGTCGGCAAGCGCACGCTATTGTTCAAGGAACTGGTCGCCAGCGCGTATGCGGCGCGCGTGTCGCTGTCGAGCACGGGGTTCTACGCAACGCCAAAGATCCACTGGGACCGCAGCACGTTCAATGGCCGGCCGTTCTTCTACTTCGCCTACGGCGCGGCAGTTTCGGAAGTCGCGATCGACACTCTCACCGGCGAATCGCGGCTGCTGCGCGTCGACATCCTGCACGACGTCGGCACGTCGTTGAATCCGGCGATCGACATGGGTCAGATCGAGGGCGGATTCCTGCAAGGCGTCGGCTGGCTCACGAGCGAGGAACTCTATTGGAACGATCGCGGCGAACTGCAGACACACGCACCGTCGACCTACAAGATTCCGAGCGTGCGCGACTGGCCGGTCGAGGCGCACATCCGCATCCTCGAGCACGAGCCGAACCGCGAAGACACGATCCATCGCTCCAAGGCCGTCGGCGAGCCGCCGTTGATGCTGTGCATCTCGACGTTTCTTGCGATTCGCGATGCGATTGCGGCTTGTGCCCCGACCTCGTCGGACTCTGCACCATTGCCCGATCTGCGCGCTCCCGCGACTCCGGAGGCAGTGTTGCGCGCTCTTGATTCCCTTCTCCCCCCGGGAGAAGGTGGCCCGAAGGGCCGGATGAGGGTCGGGGACCGCGAAGGCGTCGATGAGTCACCAAACCCGACCCCAGATACCTCTCTCAAGGAAAGCCCGAAGGCATCGGCATCGCGCAAGAATGAAGCCTCCGACATCGACATGCCGTGGCGATCCCCGACCCTCACCCCCACCCCTCTCCCGGAGGGAGAGGGGCTTGAACCCGACAGATCGCATTGAGCGCGCACCTCTTCGAACTCTCCACCTTCCTCCGCCGCTGGCTGCATCAGACAACCGGTATTGACGGCGGCGGTCGACCCCATGGTCCGTTCGGCCTGAGCGTAGGCGCAACGCGCCGAAGTCGAAGGGTCATCGAGAGACGCTTCGACTTCGCTTGCTGCGCAAGCTACGCTCAGCGCGAACGGTCAATTCAATACTGCCCTGCTTCATGAGCGCGTACCTTTTCGACCTTGCCAGCCTCCTCGGCCGCTGGCTGCATCTGATCACCGGCATCGCCTGGATCGGCGCGTCTTTCTATTTCGTCTGGCTCGACAACCATCTGCTCGCGCCCGCGCGCAAGGAACTGATCGACGCCGGCGTCGGCGGCGAAGTCTGGGCGATGCATGGCGGCGGTTTCTACAATGCGCAAAAGTACAAACTCGCGCCGGCGGACTTGCCCGCGACGCTGCACTGGTTCTACTGGGAAGCGTACTGGACCTGGCTGTCGGGCATGTTCCTGCTTTGCCTGCTCTACTTCGCCCAAGCCGAGACCTACCTGATCGACCCGCGCGTCATGGCGCTCGGCAAACCGGCGGCGATTGCGATCGCCTCGGGATTCCTGGCCGGCGGCTGGCTCGTGTACGACGCATTGTGCCGGTCGTCTCTGGGCCGCGACGACCGGGTGATCGGCGGTATCGTCGCGCTGCTTTCTTGCGCGGCCGCGTGGGGCCTCTGCGCGCTGTTCAGCGGACGCGGCGCGTATATCGTGTTTGGCGCCATGCTCGGCACGATCATGGTCGCGAACGTGTTCTTCGTGATCATCCCCGGACAGCGCGAGATGGTGAAAGCCAAGCGCGAGGGCCGCGCGCCCGATCCGGTCTACGGCCTGCGCGGCAAGCAGCGCTCGGTGCACAACACGTATTTCACGCTGCCCGTGCTGTTCGCGATGATCAGCAACCACTACGCGATGGCCTACGGCGCGAAACACAATGCTGCCGTGCTGATCGCAATGAGCATCGCCGGCGTCGGCATTCGTGGCTGGTTTGTCGCAAGACACAAAGCCCACGAGCGCGGTGGCCGGACATCCCCGCTGCCTCTGGTGCTGGGCCTGCTGGCCCTGGCAGCCGTTGCCATCGCTCTTGCCCCGCGCGATTCGACACCATCGACGGCAATGGCCGGACTCTCGCCGCACGAACGCTTCACCCGCGTCGAGACGATAATGCGGCAGCGCTGCGTTCCCTGCCATGCGGCTGCGCCGACTTTCGCCGGGCTTGCCGCGCCACCCAAGGGCGTAGTGCTCGACACCCGTGAAAGTATTCTCGCGCAGGTGCAACCGACGCTCGTCCAGCTCACGACGCGAGTAATGCCGCTGGGCAATCTCACGCAAATGACAGAGGATGAACGCGCCGAGGTGATCGCCTGGCTATCCGACGGGGCGCCGCACTGACATGACCAGCACCGCTTACCCGCGCGATCTGACCGGCTACGGCCGCCGGCCGCCGCATCCGCGCTGGCCCGGCAATGCGCGCATCGCGCTGCAGTTCGTGCTCAATCACGAGGAAGGCGGCGAAAACAGCGTGCTCAATGGCGACGCCACTTCGGAAACATTCCTTTCCGAGATCATCGGGGCACAGGCATTTCCCGCTCGTCACCTGAGCATGGAGTCGCTGTATGAATACGGATCGCGAGCCGGGTTGTGGCGCGTGCTGCGCGCTTTCGAGGCACGCAAGCTGCCGCTGACGGTGTTTGCCGTCGCGCGAGCCCTGCAGCAGCATCCCGAGGCGGTCGCCGCGTACCGCGAGCTCGGCCACGAAATCGCCTGCCACGGACTGCGCTGGATCAGCTACCAGACCGTCGACGAAGCCACGGAACGCGCGCACATCGCCGAAGCGACGGCAATTCTGACGTCGCTCTGCGGCGGTCCCCCTCTCGGCTGGTACACCGGCCGCGACAGCCCGAACACGCGCCGTCTCGTCGTCGAACACGGCGGATTCGCCTACGACGCCGATTCCTACGCGGACGACCTGCCTTATTGGCGCGAAGTCGAGATCGAGCGCGACGGCGCCGCGCAGCACGTGCCGCATCTCGTCGTGCCCTACACGCTCGACAGCAACGACATGCGCTTTGCGACCGCGCAGGGCTTCAACAGCGGCACGCAGTTTTTCGATTATCTCAAGGATGCATTCGACGTGCTCTATCGCGAAGGCGATCCGGCGGGGATGAATGCGCCGAAAATGTTGTCGATCGGGCTGCACGCGCGCATCGTCGGCCGCCCGGCGCGAATCGCCGCACTGGAACGCTTCCTCGACTACGTGCTCGGGTTCGAGCACGTGTGGATCTGCCGCCGCATCGATATCGCGCGCCATTGGATCGCGCAGCATCCTTTCGCACGGAATGCCGCGCAGTGATCGCACTTTCCCAGCTCAACTCGATGGCTGCCGGCGCAGTTCGCTGAGGCGCTCCAAGGCATATTCGAGCATTCTCCATGGGTCGCCGAGCGTGTGGCCGAGCGGCACCCATTCGCGTCGGTGCTCGATCTGCATGCGGCGATGACGAGCGCAGTTGCCGCGGCAAGCGGCGACGAGCAGCTTGCGCTGATCCGCGCGCACCCTGAACTCGCCGGCCGCGCTCGCGTGCGCGACGGATTGACCGCCGAGTCGGCGCGCGAACAGAGCGGCGCGGGCCTCGATTCATGCTCGCCCGATGAATTTTCGCGCCTGCACGAACTCAACAAGGCGTACACCGAAAAATTCGGCTTCCCTTTCATTCTGGCCGTGCGCGGCCATGATCGCGCTTCGATCATCGCTGCGTTTGCGGCACGTGTGCAGAACGAGACCGTCGCCGAACGATCGGAGGCGCTCGCGCAGATCGGCCGCATCGCCTGGTTTCGCCTTGCCGAAGCGGTGAGCGAGCCGGTCGGCGCGCACATCATGGCCATGCAGGAACGCCTTGCTGCGCATTCAGCGACGACGAGTCGGCGCTGACCTGCACCTACCTGCGTCCAGCCCACCGCGCAACCGCGGCCGCGATTCGCGACTTCATGCTCGCAGCAGGCCTGGAAACCGAAATCGACGCGGTCGGCAACGTCGTCGGTCGCTGGCGCTGCGGCAAGGCCGGCGCGAAAACGCTGATCACCGGATCGCACTACGACACGGTCATCAATGGTGGAAAATACGATGGCCGCCTCGGCATCGCGGTGCCGATCGCTTGCGTGGCGCACCTGCGCCGGCAAGACGCCGCGCTGCCGTTCGATCTCGAGATCGTCGCGTTCGCTGAAGAAGAAGGCGTGCGCTTCAAGTCGACCTTTCTCGGCAGCAGTGCGCTCGCCGGGAATTTCGACATGCAGGTGCTCGACCACGTCGATGCCGACGGCATCAGCATGCGCGCGGCGATGCGCGAAGCCGGGCACGATCCGGCTGCGATTCCCGGCATCGCGCGCGATCCGCGCACGCTGGCCGGATATATCGAAGTGCACATCGAACAGGGACCGGTGTTGCTCGATGCTGGCCGGGCTCTCGGCGTCGTGACCTCGATTGCCGGCAGCGTGCGCATGCTCGTGACGATCACCGGGCTCGCCGGCCACTCGGGCACCGTTCCGATGACGCTGCGCCGCGACGCCGCCGCTGCTGCGGCCGAGATCGTGCTGGCGGTCGAGAAGCGGTGCTCAGCCGCGACCGGGGCTGGTCGGAACGGTCGGCCGGCTCGAAGTCCCCGGCGGCGCGATCAACGTGATTCCGGGCCGCTGCGAGCTGTCGATCGACATCCGTAGCGGCAGCGACGAGCTGCGCGACGGCGCGGTCGACGACGTCCTTGCGGAAATCCGGCGCATCGCCACACGGCGCAGCGTCGCGATCGACATCCGTCGCGTACTCGACGCGGCCTGCGCTCCATGCAGCGCCGCCATGCAACGGCAAATTGCCGCCGCGATCACGCGCACGACACGCGAGACCGCGCCATTGCATCTGCCGAGTGGTGCCGGCCACGACGCGATGAAGATGGCCACGATCACGCCGATCGGCATGCTGTTCGTGCGCTGCGGCAACGGCGGCATCAGCCACCATCCCGACGAATCCCTCGACGCGGATGACGCCGCGATTGCGGCGCGCGCACTGATCGACTTCCTCCTGCACTTCGAGCCCGTAAACCCATGACTACCGACGCGCGCCACGAAGCGATCAGCCGATTCGTCGACGAACACTTTGCCGCCGAATGCAGCCTTCTTGCCGAACTCGTCAAGGTGCCGAGCGACAACCCGCCCGGCGACTGTGCCGCGCATTCGCGGCGCGCGAAGAAGTTGCTCGAGGGGCTGGGCCTGGAAGTCGAAGTCGATGCCGTGCCCGAAGCCGATGTGCGCGCGAACGGCATGATCTCGGCAACGAACCTGATCGTGCGCCAGCGTTTCGGCGATGGCGGGCCGGTGATCGCGCTGAACGCACATGGCGACGTCGTGCCGCCCGGCGAGGGCTGGACGCACGACCCGTATGGCGCAGAGGTCGTGGACGAGCCCGGCAAGGGCGCGACGATGTTCGGCCGCGGCATCGCCGTCAGCAAGTCCGATTTCGCAACCTATGCGTTCAGTCTGCTCGCGCTGCGCGCGCTCGCCGCCGCGGGTACCGTGCTTGACGGCGCGGTCGAACTGCACCTGACCTACGACGAGGAAGTCGGCGGCGAGATCGGCCCACGCCGGCTGCTGGAGAAAGGATTGAGCAAGCCCGACCTGGCAATCAGCGCCGGCTTCTCCTATGCCGTCACGACCGCGCACAACGGCTGCCTGCATCTCGAAGTCGTCGTGCGCGGACGCCAGGGCCACGCGGCGATGCCGGAACGCGGCGTCGATGCGCTGGCCGCGACGAACCAGATCCTCACCGCACTGTATGCATCCCGCGAGGCACTGAAGTCACGCACGTCGAAGACGCCGGGCATCACGCACCCGACCTTGAACGTCGGGTTGATCGCGGGGGGCATCAACACGAATGTCGTGCCGGACCGCGTCGCGTTTCGCATCGACCGACGCATCATCCCCGAGGAATCACCGGAAGCAGCCGAAACGGAACTGCGCGCACTGATCGAGTCCGCCGCCGCGAAGTGCGCGGGCATCACGATCGAAATACGCCGGCTGCTGTTGTCGCTGCCGCTGGTCAAGCTGCCGGGAGCCGAACGCCTGACGCGCGCGCTGCAGTCGTGCGGCGAGGAATTCTTCGGAACGTCGATCGCCGAGCACGGCGTGCCGATCTACACCGACGCGCGCCACTACACGACTGCCGGCATCCCGACGGTGCTGTACGGCGCCGGTCCCCGCACGCTGGCTGAAGCCAACGGGCACGCGGCTGACGAGAAACTGCATCTTGAGGACCTGCGCCGGGCGACCAAGACGGTTGCGTCGGCACTCGCTGATCTGCTGGGAGGAGGCGGTGGAGCGTAGCCTCGCGGAGACGCCGGGCGCTGCGGTGGGCCAAGGCCCACCCTACAGAGCCACGCCGACGTAGGGTGGGCCTTGGCCCACCCGCATGGGTCCATCGGACAATCACGCTCGACAGCGCACAATCAGGAAGCAATTCCAGGCTGCGGTTCAACGAGCACCGCGCAATCGAGCCAACGCACGAGCGCCTTGGGGAACGCAAACTCCGGATCGGCGTGCAAACCTGCCGTGATCGCATCTTCGATATCGGCACCTTCACGCAGTTGGCCGAGCGCGGCGAGTTCTCCGGCGCTCGACGCGAGCACTTCCACGCGCCAGCGCGGACGCACGACCAGCGCAAGTTCGCCGCGATCGAGCGAATCGGGCAACCCGATCACTGCCTGTGGTTGATGAGCGAGCCAGATGCTGGCGATCGGAAATGGCGACCGCAGCCACGCGCAGGCCGGATGCAGCGCGAAGCACGACATCAGCAGCTTTTCGGGCGGCAACGCAGCAATCCGTTCGCGCGCAAGCGGCGGTGGATCGGCAGCATAATGGGCGACGTGCACGCACCATTCGAGTGCTGCTACGTCGCCAAGATAAGGCAATGATCGCGTGTGCTCGAAGGCGTCGATGAATTCCCCGAAGCGCGTGCCGAACCGGTTGAGGTCTCCGCTGTCGCTCGGATGCGCGCGGCCGTAGGCCCGCGCCAGTCCGCCGAAAAACTCTTCGCCGACGAGCGCACGCACGACCGGGTACGCATTCGCGAGTGCTTTCTCCCAGGCGGCACTAACGTTGCCGCGATACAACGCCAGACGATCGCTTGCGCGTGCATCATGCACGAGCAGCGCTGACAGAAGGCCTGGCACGGCACTCGACTCGGCAAGCGCCGCGGCAAAATCTGCCTGAACCCGATCAAGCCGCGCGGACATCGCAACCGCTCCGTGCCGCATAGCGCTGCCGCGCATTGGCGCCTTCGTCGATCAAAACGTCGAGTTCCGGGACGTCGGTATCCCACTCGATCAAGGTGGGAACGCAGCCGCAATGCGCGATCGCGCGCTCGTACAGCGCCCACACCGCATCGGCGATACGGGCCCCGTGATGATCGATCACCGCCAACTCCGTGACGAGGTGACCCGCAAGGTGTATTTCGCCAACATGCTCGGGCGCAATCGCGTCAATTTGCGCCGCAGCGTCGCCGCCATGGTTGAGCTGGTTCACGTACAGGTTGTTCACGTCGAGCAGGATGCCACAGCCGCTGCGCCGCGCGAGTTCGTTGAGAAAACCCGTTTCGTCATAGTCGTCGCCGGCAAAGCGCACGTAGCTCGACACGTTCTCGATCAGCACACGGCGTTGCAGCGCATCCTGCATTTCGGCGACGCGGCCGCACATCAGTTCGAGAGCCTCGCGCGTCATCGGTAGCGGCAACAGATCGTTCAGAACGCGGCAGTCGACGGCGCCCCAGCACAGATGCTCCGAAACCAGCGAGGGCTCTATGCGCCGCACCAGCCGCGCGAGCTTTCGAAGGTGCTCCACCGAATATCCCGCCGCCGAACCGAGCCCGAGGCCGACCCCGTGCAGGCTGACCGGATAGCGTTCGCGCAGGCGGGTCAGAACGTGAAGGTCGTAACCGCCATCGCCGAAATAATTTTCGCTGTGTGCCTCGAGCCAGTCGGCGCAGCGCTCGCGGGCCAGCAACTCGCGATAATGGGGCGCACGCAAACCGATGCCGACTCCGCCAACGAACTTGGCGCCGGCATTCTGGCTGGCTTGCTCGACTGACGCTTTTTCATTTGTAGAGGGTATTACGTCATACGCGACCCGCAAGGAGGACACGCGCGCCGATGCAGGCTGCGCCCGCTTATCCGACTCGATGCGCAGGGCCTTGCGACGTCGTTACTTGGCCGGAGGAGCGACCTTTCCGCCGAGCGACTCGCACGTGCCCTTGGCAACGTACTTCCAGTCGGTCGCCTGGTTGTCGGCCTTGGCCTGACCGGCGCAGGCGTGCGAGCCGTTGCTCGATGCGCAGTCGTTCTGGCCGGCCTTGGCGATGCCGAAACACTTGTCCTGGTTGGCGTGATCGTCGGCGGCGAATGCCGAGGCGGAAACGGAGAACAGGCCCGCAACGGCGGCGGCGATAAGGGCGTGACGCTTGTCCATTGTAAAGCTCCTCGGGGTTGACAGAAAACGGGTTCGAAGAAAAGTGGACCAATCGACTCGTGAGCGTTATTGATTGCCGCGGGAGACCATATTGCGTCCCCGCCGCGGCGAATCCGGTTCACTCGTCGAGTGTACGTTTGACGTGCGGCGCTGATAATCCTTACAGCCGAGATTCGAACCTTCAGTCCAACTTTCCGAAATATGTACGGATTTTCGAGCCACCCCGTCGAATCCAGCGAACCGTATTTGGTTCGTCACCATGACGAGGTCGTCGCGCTGGCGGTGTATCTTGCGAGTGACGTATCGCCATCGACAACGGGCCCGATCATTCCGGTCGATGGCGGCTGGACGGCGCACTGGAGTGACGCCCCGGAAGAAGTGCAGAATGGTTTCCCTTCTCCCGCTGGCGGGAGAAGGTGGCCGGAGGCCGGATGAGGGTGGCACCGGGTACTTCAGAGCGCCACCCTCACCCGCCGCGCGATGCGCGGCGACCTCTTCTGCCAGCGGGAGAGGCTAGGAACCTGGCTCGCACCAAGGACTCTCTGGGCATCATCATGGCAGCGAAGAAGAAGACTCCCCAACGCAAATCGATCAACCTCGCCCTGCAGGGCGGCGGCGCGCATGGCGCGTTCGCATGGGGTGCAATCGATACGCTGCTGGCCGACGGCCGGATCGACGTCGAGGCGATCAGCGCGACGAGTGCCGGCGCCATGAACGCCGTGGTGCTCGCCGATGCGCTGACCGACCGCGACCGCGACCATGCGCGTGAGCGCCTGACGGCATTCTGGAAGGCGATCGCGGATGCCGGCGCAAAATACAACCCGGTCAGGCCGCTGCGCGACTGGACCGGTCGCGCGCTGCCGATCGAACAGTCGCCGTTCTACTGGATGTTCGACACGATGACTCGCGTGTTCTCGCCGTACCAGCTCAATCCGATGAATTTCAATCCGCTGCGTGATGTGCTCAACCAGCATGTCGACTTCGAGAAGCTGCGAAATACCAAAGGCGTCAATGTGCACTTGTGCGCAACGAACGTCGAAACCGGCAAGGTGCGCATCTTCAACCGCAATGAACTGACCGCTGATACGGTCCTTGCGTCCGCATGCCTGCCCTTCCTGTTCCAGACGATCGAGATCGAAGGATCGAATTACTGGGACGGCGGCTACATCGGCAACCCGGCGATCTTCCCGCTGATCTACGGCTCGAAGAGCTGCGATGTCGTGATCGTCCATATCAACCCGATCGTGCGTCATGGCGTGCCGAAAACCGCGCCGGAAATCCTCAACCGTATCAATGAGATCAGCTTCAATTCTTCACTGATGCGTGAGATGCGCGCGATTGCCTTCGTGACCCGGCTGATCAGCCAGAAGAAGCTCAAGGCTTCCGAGATGAAGCAGATGCTGATCCACTCGATCCGCGACGACGAGGTGATGACCGCGCATTCGATCGGGTCGAAGATGAGTCCGGACTGGGACTTCCTCTGTTCGCTCAGGGACAGCGGCAGCGCCGTGACCGGGCGCTGGATGCGCGCGCATTACAGCGACATCGGCGAGCGCTCGTCGGTCGATCTGGAGGCGGAGTTTTTGTGACTCTCCCTTCTCCCGCTGGCGGGAGAAGGTGCCCGGAGGGCGGATGAGGGTGGCGTTTCAGGTAGTCACAATTCCGAACGCCACCCTCACCCGCCAGCGGGAGAGGTGAGCCTCGCAAGACAACACGCTTTGAAGAGTTCATTGTTTTCGATTGCGGCATTTGATACTAGGAGGGTGCGTGAACCATGACCAGATCCTGGCGGCCCGTCGATGCGGAAAGGCCCTCATCGCCGCCCTGACTCTGCCGCACGGACGCCTGCTGTATGATTATTTGCGCGAATCCGCGGCTGACCACGTTCCAAGACTCCACGCCGCATGAGGAATGCATCGACTATGCTCCCATTCGACCGTCGGCGATGAATACACGCGACGCCATCAACGCCGGAGTTCTTCTCGCCGTCGCTGCGGCGATGATTGGCGCCGTATCGATGAGCGTGCGCCACAACGGGCAGGAATCGATCGAGCGCGAGCGGTGCTACGGTATCACCAAGGCCGGGCAGAACGATTGCGCGAATGCGGTGCATTCGTGCGCGAAGCAGGCAAAGGCCGACTCGGACCAGCATGAGTGGGTCGCCGTGCCGAAGGGTACGTGCCAACGCCTGGCCGGCGGAGTCATGGACGAGCGTGGGCCGTGAACGCGGTCGTGGCGCGTGCGCGCGGACTCTTCGGCGCTGCCGCCGCACAGCCGCCACGCGTGACCGAGGAGATTGCGCGCAGTCAGCGTGAGTCGGAGATCTGGGTCAGTTGGGCGCAGATCGCAGTCATAGCCGCGGCCGCGCTTGCGTACACGTTTACACCGCGTGGCTTCAGTCCCGATACGCCGATTGCCGCGCTGCCACTCGGCATCGTCGCGCTGATCCTGTTGATCGTGCTACGCGCCTGGTTCGCATTCAGCGGCCAGTTGTCGCGGCCCGTGCTCGCCGCTTCGGTCGTCGCCGAAATGACGGTGCTGCTCGGCCTTCTCTGGGGATTCGCCCCGCAATACGAAACCACGCTGGCGATCGCGTTGAAGAACTCGTTGTTCGTCGCGATTTTTGTGCTGATTGCGTTGCGCGCACTGCGCTTCGAGCCGATCTGGGTCTGGCTGTCGGGACTCACCGCCGCCTTCGGCTGGACGCTGCTAGCGATCTTCGCCTGGCGCGAAGCCGGCGCGAGCGGCCAGACCATGGACTTCGTCGTCGCCGCGACCACCGGCCGTATCGACGTGCACGACGAGATCATCCGCGTCGCCGTGATCCTGATCGTCACCGCCGTGCTCGCGACTGCGCTGACTCGCGCACGGCTGACGCTCGCGCGCGCCGTCCGTGCCAGTCAGTCGGCCGATGCGCTGTCGCGCTTCTTCGACAGCGAGGTCGCGGACCAGATCACGACGACGGACCTGCCTCCGATGGCCGGCCAGAGCGTGGCGCGCGACGCCGCGATCATGTTCACCGACCTGCGCGGTTTCACGAAAGCCTCGGCGACGCTGTCCGCGGCGGATCTGATCGCGCTGATCGCCGAATACCAGAACGTCGTGCTGCCGGTCGTGCGCGCGCACGGCGGCAATATCGACAAGTTCATGGGCGATGGCATCCTCGCGAGTTTCGGCGCGGTGCGCGCGTCCTCGACCTATGCCGCCGATGCGTTGCGCTGCATCGATGCGATCCTGGCAACCTCGCGCGCGTGGGCGCAGGACCGTCAGGGGCGTGGACTCGCGGCCCTTGGCATCGGCATCGGTGTCGCGCACGGCCCGCTCGTGTTCGGCATCATCGGAGTCGAGCGCCGGCTCGAATACACCGTGATCGGGGAAACCGTCAACCTCGCGGCGAAACTCGAAAAGCACAACAAGACCGAATCCGCTGCCGCGTGCGCGACGGGCAGCCTGATCGACCTGGCCATGCTGCAGGATCCAACCGTAGTCGCAAGCGGCTTCGAGATTCGCCAGTCGCGCGGGGTGGCCGGAACCACCGAGCCCCTCGACCTCGCAGTCTGGCCTGCCATCTGAACGTAGCGGATATCGGTCTGGGCCCAAGTGAATGGCGGCGCCTCTCACGAGAGTTGCACTCAACCCGCCGGATCGCCGAGGAGCTGCGGAACGGATATGATTCGCCGCAATCGGAGCGATTTTTTTGCGTCTGGTGCGGCTGCATGAAAGCAGTAATGCAGCGGGATACCCTTCCCACCGGTACGAACCTTCGCTTGCGCGCCGCAGGACGTCGGATACCTCACAGGAAGCCAGGCAGCGAAAGCGCCGTCGGACAATCACGGAATCGTCATGCCACCGAATGCGACCAGTGCCCCGCCGAATGCGTCGATCGAGTTTGTGGCCTTGGCCGAGCAGCGCGTCTACCTGATGCGGATCGCCCGCATGGAATTGCGCGACGAGCACGCCGCGGAAGACTGCGTTTCCGATGTTCTGACCCAAGCCTACGAGCGGCGCGCGGCATTTCGCGGCGACTCCTCGTTGCGCACCTGGCTCACGTCGATCCTGAAGAACCGCATCATCGACCTGCTGCGCAAGCAGTGGCGCGAGCAGCCGTTCGAGGAAACACCGTCGGGCGAACAGGACTTTGACAACCTGTTCGACGAGACCGGCCACTATGCAGAGATGCCCAGCCATGTGCGCGACCCGGCGGAACTGTGCCAGGAAGAAGGATTTCTTTCTGCCGTGCAGGGCTGTATCGACAAGCTGCCGAAGCGCATCGGGCAGGTATTCGTGCTGCGCGAAGTATTCGGCAGCGACACGAAGGAATTGTGTAAGGATCTGGGCCTGAGCACGTCAAACGTGTGGGTGCAACTCTACCGGGCGCGCATGATGTTGCGTACCTGCCTCGAAAAAAACGGTTTCGGCAATGCGCAGCCTGGCTAGACACAAAATGCTGAGACTTTCCTGCCAACAGGCTTCGCGCCTGCTCTCGCAGCAGCAGGACGAGCCGCTGCCGTTCGGCAAGCGTGTGCGCCTGCGCCTGCATCTGATGTACTGTGATGCATGCACGAATGTTTCGCGCCAGTTCGACACATTGCGTCTGGCCATGCTCAGGTGGCGGGACAAGGATTAGCTGCAAGTCGAGCGCGTGGCGCACGGCAGAATCAGACCGTGCATACATGCCGCGCTTGACACCTCAACTCACCGCCCTGCTCGCAATTCTGATCGCCGCATCGAATTGCCGCGCGGCCGGCACGGTGCCCGACGCACTGGTGAAAAGGCTGGCGACGCTGGCCGGCGCCGATGCGACGGATTGCGGGACGCTCCTTCGCGGCGCGGATCGGCGTGCCGCGATCGCCTGCGCCACGAACGCTACGACAGCCGGCAAAGCCTGGCGACTCGCAGAACAACTCGAGGGAACGGAATCGTCGATCTGGCAGGGCGGCGCTCGCGACAGCCAGGGCAAATTCCGCGTCGTGTTCTACGAAGCCGACCTGGCTGCCGGACCCGGCTCGGGTCCGACAGTGAGCGTGCTGCTCTGTCGCGACATCGTGTTCGCGGTCAAGGGCGGCGACGCGATGGAGTGCCAGCCAATTCCGGGCGGACCGTGATGCCCGAGCCGGCACCGCGCGAGCGGCAACGTGCCGTCGCTCATGCCGTCGCCCGCACGATCCCCGCGCAGGCGACCTGCCCGCCGTAACCCGGTAAACTACGCCGCTGGCCGCCAGCACCAGCGGCCCTGGGGTGGCACGCGCGCGCCGTGCCGAGACAAACGAAGAAGCGAACATGCTCCAACTCAAACGCACGCCATTCCACGAACGCACCTCGAGCCTGTGCCTGCCGCAAAACTGGCGGCGCTGGGCCGGCTACATCGTTGCCGGTTCGTACGATCTCGTCCTCGACCGCGAGTACTGGGCGATCCGCGACGCCGCCGCGCTGATCGACATCACGCCACTGATGAAATACATCATCGAGGGCCCCGATGCCGCAAAACTGCTGCATCGCATGACCCCGCGAGACATCCACAAGATGGCGGTCGGCCAGGTCGCCTACACCGGCTGGTGCGACGACGAAGGCCGCATGCTCGACGACGGCACGATCTCGCGCCTGGCCGACGACAAGTTCCGCATGACCTCGGCCGAGCCGTCGCTGCGCTGGCTCGGCATGAATGCGATCGGCATGGACGTGACGATCACCGAAGTCACCGACCAGGTCGCCGCGCTGAGCCTGCAGGGCCCGAAGTCGCGCGCGATCCTCAATCGCGTCTGCAAGAAATCACTCGACAAGCTCAAGTACTTCCGCCTTGCCGAGAACACGCTGGCCGGAGTGCCGGTCACCGTTTCGCGCACCGGCTACACCGGCGATCTCGGCTTCGAGATCTGGATGGATGCCGGCGCAGCGCTCAACGTGTGGGATGCACTGATCAAAGCCGGAAACGACTACGGCATCGTGCCGTGCGGCATCCTCGCGATGGACATGGCGAGAGTCGAAGCCGGGCTGTTCATGATCGACGTCGATTACACGGCGACGAACCACGCGTGGATTGCCGGCCAGAAATCGACGCCGTTCGAACTCGGACTCGGCTGGGCCGTGGCTCTGGACAAGCCCGGATACTTCGTCGGCCGCCAGGCGCTCGAACGCGAGCACAAGGAAGGCTCGGTCTGGAAGATGGTCGGCCTCGAAGTCGACTGGGTCGGCCTGGAGAAACTTTTCGCTTCGGTCGGACTTCCGCCGCAGATACCGGGCATGGCAATGCGCGGCAGCCTGCCGATCATGAAAGACGGCAAGCAGGTCGGCTATGCGTCGACGAGCACCTGGTCGCCAGTGCTGAAAAAGTACATCGCGCTCGCACACGTGCAACGTCCGCACTTCGAACTCGGCACGCAACTGGCGATGGAAGTCACGGTGGAGCATCACCGCCGTCATGCGCCTGCGACAGTCGTAAAGCTGCCGTTCTACGAGCCGGAGTGGAAGAAGAAATGACCGAAGGCGCGCCGGAATTAGTGCGCCGAACAAAAAATGGCGTCATTCCCGCGAAAGCGGGAATCCATTTTGATTTACGCGTTTTGGTAGCGTGGCAAGATCAAATTGGATTCCCGCTTTCGCGGGAATGACGTCAAAGAAAGCATGCAGGCCGGGATGGACGCTTCTGACCGACTTGAAACAGAACATAGAGACTCCGCATGAGCAGCAATCAATACGACGCGATCGTCATCGGTGCGGGCCACAACGGCCTGATTGCCGCTTCGTACCTCGCGCGCGCCGGCAAGAAGGTCGTCGTGCTCGAGCGGCGCGAAGTCGTCGGCGGCGCGGCGATGACCGAGGAAATCTTTCCGGGCTATCGCTTCACGGAGTTCTCGTATGTCGTCAGCCTGCTGCGGCCGGAGATCATCCGCGATCTCGAGCTGCCGAAGCATGGCCTGAAGATACTGCCCCTGCCGAGCACGGTCACGCCATTCGAAAACGGCGACTATCTGGCCGGCTGGGATGACCACGACCTCACGCGTCAGGAGGTCTACCGGCACTCGCCGAAGGACGCCGAGGCTTACGACGAGTACTCGCGCGTCATGGCGCGTGCGGCGAAAGCGATCAAGCCGATCATCTCGATGGTGCCGCCGGATCCGTCGTCGCTGAGTCCACGCGACCTGCTCGGCCTGCTCAAACTCGGCAAGTACGCCAAAAGCCTGACCGAGAAGGAGCTGTATCGCATCGCCAAACTGGTGACGCAATCGTCGGCCGACCTGCTCGACGAATGGTTCGAGTTCGATCCGCTCAAGGGCACGAAGTCGGCCAGCGGCATCATCGGCACGTTTCTCGGCCCGCGTTCGCCGGGCACCGCTTACGTGCTGCTGCATCACTACATGGGCGAGATCGACGGCGCGTTTCGCGCCTGGGGTTTTGCCAAGAACGGCACTGGCGGCGTGTCGGCGGCAATCGCGCGTTCGGCGCAAGCGCTCGGCGTCGAAGTGCGCACGAATGCAACCGTGCAGCAGGTCATCGTCGAGGGTGGCCGCGCGGCCGGCGTGGCGCTGGCCAACGGCGACGAGTTGCGCGCAAAGACGGTGATGTCGGCGGCCGATCCGAAGCGAACCTTCCTGCAATTCGTCGAGAGCAAGCATTTCCCCGACGAATTCACGCAGGCGATCAAGAATTTCCGCGTGCGCGGCTCGTCCGGCAAGGTCAACATCGCGCTCAACGCGCTGCCCGATTTCACCTGCCTGCCGGGCGAAGGACCGCTGCATCGCGGCGCGATCTCGATCAGCCCGAGCATCGACTACATCGAGCGCGCGTACGACGAGGCCAAGTACGGCGCGTTCTCGAAGAATCCGTACATCGACATGATCATTCCGTCGATGATCGACCGCGACATGGCGCCACCCGGGCATCACGTGATGTCGTGCTTCGTGCAGTACGCACCGTACGATATCGACGGCGGCTGGGACGACGCCAAGCGCGATGCGTTCGGCGAAACCGTGATCTCGACGATCGAGAAATACGCGCCGAACATCCGCCAATGCATCGTCGGCAAGCAGGTCATCACGCCCAAGGACATCGAGCGCATCGCCGGCATCACCGGCGGCAACATCTTCCACGGCGAATTGCTGCTGCACCAATTGTTCTTCTTCCGCCCGGCGCCGCAGTGGGCCGACTTCCGCACGCCGCTGCCGGGCTACTACTTCGGCGCATCCGGCGCGCATCCGGGCGGCGGAGTCATGGGTGCCGCCGGCAAGATGGCGGCGGAAGCGGTGCTGAAGGATGGAACCTAACCACCTCTCCCGCTGGCGGGAGAGGTCGGCGCGCAAAGCGCGCCGGGTGAGGGTGGCGGTTGGTTGTGCGGTCGCATTCGGATGCGCCACCCTCATCTGACCGCCATGGACGGCGGAAATGCCGAAAAAGCAGGAGCAATTTTTGGCCGCCTTCGGCACCTTCTCCCGCCAGCGGGAGAAGGGAAAGATTGATGCAATCGCAAATTTGAGACAGCGCATGAGCAGCAGCAACTACGACGCAATCGTCATCGGTGCCGGCCACAACGGCCTCGTTGCCGCCAATTACCTCGCCAAGGCCGGCAAGAAGGTGCTCGTGCTCGAGCGCCGCGATATCGCCGGCGGCCAGCTCGTGACCGAATCGTTCGGCGATGGCTTCGTGGCCGACAGCCTGCATGCGAGCGGACGCTTGCGGCCGGACATCGTCCGCGACCTCGGACTGAGCGGAGCGGCATTCGAAGACAGCGCTTCCCCGCCCTATACATCTCTGCTCGGCGATGGCGCAAAGCTGGAACTGTATACTTCCTCGTCGGCCACGCAGAACACGGATTCGATTCGCAGCTTCTCCGCGCGCGACGCGGCACGCTGGCCTGAATTCATTGCGTTCATGGATCGCGCCGCCGCGTTCCTAGACGCGGCATACCGGACTCCGATGCCGCGCCTGCCCCACTTCAAGGCCATCGAAGAAGGCCTGCCGCTGGCCAAGCTGCTGTGGAAGCTGCGCCGTCTCGGCGGCAAGGACATGTTCCGCGTCGTGCGCGCGATGTCGATGTCGGTCGAGGAATTCACCGACAACTGGTTCGAATCGGAAACGCTGTGTGGCGCCATATCGGCGCTGGCGATCCATGGCCTGACGCTCGGCGCGATGTCGGCCGGCACCGGCTACACGCTGATGCATAACTGGCTCAATCGCGGCGGCCTTGCGCATCGCCCCGCGCCGGGCGGCGTCGGCGGAATCACCGAGGCGCTGGCGATGGCACTCAAGGCGCGTGGCGGCGAACTTCGCACATCGGCCGGCGTGCTGCAGATCATCGTCGACAGGCAGCGCGCGAACGGTGTGCGACTTGGCAACGGTGAGGAGATTTCCGCCGGTGTCGTGCTTTCGGCCGCTGATCCGCGCCATACGCTGCTCAAACTCGTCGGCGCGGCGGAACTGCCGCCCGAATTCGCCTGGCAGACGCAATCGATCAAGCTGCGCGGCAGTGTTGCCAAGGTCCACGTCGAGACTGACGGGCGTCACGGCCTGCCAGCCGGCACGCTCGTCGTCGCACCGACGGTGAAGTACCTCGAACGCGCCTACGATGCGGCGAAGTACGGCGAGATTTCCACAGCGCCGTATCTCGAAGTGACGAACACGGGTACGGTCGTGTCGATCCACTTCCAGTTCGCGCCCTACACGTTGCGCAATGCGACCTGGGACGACGCAGGCGCCGCCGTGCAGCAGCGCGCGATCGATACGCTTGCCCAGTACGCGCCCGCCTTCAAGTCGTCGATCAAACGCACGCACACGATCACGCCACGCGATCTCGAATCGACCTACGGCCTGAGCGAAGGCGATCTCAATCACGGCCAGCTGATCCTCGACCAGATGTTCTTCATGCGCCCGCTGCCGGGCTGGTCGAACCACAAGACTCCGATCGAAGGCCTGTACCTGTGCGGCAGCGGCGTGCACGGCGGCGGCGGAATCAGCGGATCGAGCGGAAGGAATGCCGCGAGCATCGCGCAACAGCGCAAGTAGCCGACGACGCTCGGCCCAGAAGCTTCGCGCTGCGCTTATTGTTCGCGCAGCGCCACCATCGGATCGACACGAAGCGCTCGACGCGCGGGGACAAACGCCGCGATCATTGCGATCGCTGCGAGCGCCGCCGGCACCGATATCCAAACCAGCGGTTGCGACCGCATCGCATCGGAGATCGGGCCGATCATCGTGTCCGCGAGCATGCCGCTGAACGGCACGCCGAGCCCCATGCCGATCACCAGCCCGAGCAGAACGAACACGGCGTTGCGGCCGAAAACGCTGCGCAGCACGCTCGAATCGGGCGCGCCCAGCGCGCGGCGGATACCGATTTCGCGCGTGCGCTGGCCGACCGCGTAGGCGACAACGCCGTACAGGCCCGCGCTCGCCAGCACGAGTGCGACGATGCCGAACGCGGTAAAGAGTTCGGCGAGCACGTGATCGCCAAAGCTGCTTTCGAGAAACACTTCATCGTAGGTGCGCACGAAGTAGGCCGGCGTATCCTGATCGAGCTTTTGCAGCACAGCCGACAGGCGTGGCGCGAACACAGCCGGATTGTCCTTCGTGCGAACGCCGATGCTCACGTACTTGTCCGGCGCCTTGGCGAACGGCACCAGCACCGAAGGCATGACTGGGTTGTCGATGCCGTCCAGGTGCAGCGCCGCGGTCACGCCGACCACGGTGAACGTGCGCGCGCCGCTTTCTCCCGGATCGAGCACGAAACGGCGGCCGACGACGGCCTCGCTCTTGCCGTAGCGGTCGGCAAACGTCTGGTCGACGACTGCGGTGAGCGGCCCATCCGCATTGTCGCGCTCGTCGAAGAACCTGCCTTGAAGCAGGCGCGCGCCGAAAGCGCTGATGAAATGACCGTCGACTGCGCCGAAGCGCACCTGCGGCGCGCCCTTGTCCGCTGACGCTGTCCCTTCGGGCAGCAGCGGGTGTTGATCGCCGGTCCACCCAGGCAGCGCCGTGGAGACGCTCGCATCGACCACATCGGACTCGGCGCGCAAAGCATCGACGAAGCGGGTGAAGAAACGCACGCGCTCGGCGTCAACGGGATACTTGTCCGATAGCAGCGCGACCCGCGCGGTCAGCATGTGGTCGCGATCGACACCGAGGTCGAATTGCGAGATTGAACGAATGCCGCCGATTGTCGCGCCCGCCGTCGCCAGCAGCATGCAGCTCAACGCGATTTCGCCGATGACGAGGGCGCGCGATACGCGGGCAAAGCCGCTCGCGGTCGACGAGCGCGAACCGTCGCGCAACGTGGCCGCGACGGCCGCATCGGCAGCGCGCAATGCCGGGAGCAGGCCGGTGACGAACGCGGTTACCAGCGCCGCGAGCACGGCGAATCCGATCATGCGCGCGTCGAGGTCGAAGTGCATCCACGCTGGCGGTCCCGAATTCGCCGTCCGCGCGAACGACGCAACGAGCCAGCGCACACCGGCCATCGCCACCGGCAACGCGATCGCCAGCGCCGCCAGCGACAGGATCAGGCTTTCCAGCACCAGATGCAGTGCAAGCCGGCCACGGCCCGCGCCCAGCGCCGCGCGTACGGCAAGTTCCTGGCGCCGCCCGAGCGTTCGCGTCAACAACAGGTTGGCCGCATTGGCCGCAGCGACGAGCAACACGAGCACGACGGCGATCAGCATCACGCCGATGATGGCGCGCGACTGCGTGTTGACGAGCGAACGCTCGAAGCTTTCCACGTCGGGCTGCAACTCGCGGAAATATTCGACATCGCCCTTGCGGGCATCAACGAACCAGGCTTCGAGTCGAGCGCGCACCTGTGCGGCATCGAAGCCCGCGTGCGGTTTGATCATCGTCGAGAAAGTAAACGCCTCGCGCCGCGGTGCATCAAGCGCGATCCGCGCGGGAACCCAGATTTTCTGCCTTTGTGGAAAACTGAACTCGGGGCCCATGACGCCGATGATCGTGGCGTCCTGTCCATTCACCCGGACCGGGCGCCCAACGATATCCGCGGCTCCCGCGAACGCGGTCTGCCAGACGTCGTGCGAGATGATGGTCGTGAGCGGCGCACCGGCAGCATCGTCAGCGTCGGTGAACACGCGCCCGAGCACCGGTTGCACTCCGAGCATCGGCATCAGGCCGGCCGAGAAGAACGCGCCGCTGTAGCGCCGAACGCTGTCGCGGTCGCCGAGCGTCACGGTGCCCTCGGTGAAGCCGGCGACGTCGGCCGTGTCGGCGAGGTATTTCTGCCAGTCGAGAACGTCGCGGCCTGGAACGGAGCGCAGGTCGGGATTCCCCGCCTGGCGGAATCCCACGTTGAGCAGGCGTGGCGCATCAACAAACGGCAGCGGCTTGAGCAGGAGCCCGTTGATGATCGCGAGCATGAACAGCACGCAAGCCAGGCCTGCACCGAGGACACCGACGACGAGCGCCGAAAATCCTCGCGCCGCCACGACACCGCGAACGGCCTGGCGGAGATCCGGAATCAGACTGCGCATGCTCTTGCCCCTGTCGTCGAGTTCGACTCGTCCGTTCGTGACGAGCGCCTGCCACCGCGCGCGACGCCTTCCCGAAGCCCAGTGCTCGAGCGGGCAACCGCCGCAGATTGCGCGTGCGCCGAACTTACAGCACGCGGCGTGCCAGACTCAGCGTTTCCTTCCAGGTCGTTCTGGCGTGCCCGAGGCTCGTAACCCGCCGTGGCGTGTCCGGATCCGGACACGGAATCGAACAGTTTCGGCCGATTTCGCGTTGCGTCCTGCAGGGGCGCATCGCACTGCCGCATTTCAACCAGCGGCAGGTGCTCGGCAAGCCGTGACTGCTCGGCTGGCCCGCTCTGCTCTCCACTCGGAAAATGCAAGACCGCAGGCGCGGGAATCGCAGGCGATGCATGCAGCACCGCCGCGCAGCGCAACACCGTCGCCTTGAAGGCAGGCTAGCAAATGTCCAGACGGCTGCCCGCCCTACGTGGAATAGCTGTCCACGCCGAGTTCGCGCAGGATCGCTGCACGAAGTTCCTGCACCGGCGCGCTGGAGAGCTTGCGCGGATGCGCGAAAGGGACGTCGAACGTCGCCTGGATCGTCGTCGGACGGCTCGACAGCACGAGGACGCGATTGGCGACGTGGATGGCTTCCTCGACGTCGTGCGTGATCAACAGCACCGTATGGCGCTCCTGCTCCAGGATCCTCAGCAGCTCGTTGCGCATGCGCAAGTGCAGCAGCGCGTCGAGCGCGGAGAACGGCTCGTCCATGTAGAGGATCTCCGGCTTCACGACGAGCGCGCGCGCGAGCTCCGCGCGCTTGAGCATTCCGCCCGAAAGCTCATGCGGATAGCGCGCCTCGAAACCCTTCAGGCCGACCATCTCGGCGTAGTGATCGGCGAGCTGCCGCTTGTCGCCGTGATCGTGACCGTTGAGGCCGAACATCAGGTTCTGCTGCACGGTCAGCCACGGAAACACCGAGCCGGCCTGCGAGATCAGGATGCCGCGCGAGCTCGGTTTGGTCTGCACGACACCGTCGATCCGGACCGCTCCGCGATCGGGGCGATCGAATCCCGCGATGATGTTCATCAGCGTCGACTTTGCCGCAGCCCGGAAGGGCCGACGATTGCGACGATCTCGCCGTCGGCCACCTCGAAGCTGATCTTGTCGAGCACGTGCAGCGTGCCCTGCTCGGTCGTAAAACTCTTGCCGATGCCGTCGACGCTGATCCTCTTGGACACGTCCTTAGTGGGCATAGCGCCACCTGACGACTTTCAAACCTTCCAGCAGGCGCATCATTCCGTCCAGGAGCAAGCCGATCAGGCCGATGATGATCATGCCGGCGATCACCAGATCGTAGCGGTTGCCGGCGTTGCGCGAATCGATGATCAGGTAACCGAGTCCGGAGCGCAGCGCGATCATCTCTGCCGCGACGACGACCAGCCATGCCACGCCGAGGCCGATGCGCATGCCGACGATGATCTGCGGCAGCACGGCCGGAATCACGACCTGGCGGAACAGCGTCTGGCGCGAGACACCGAAATTCGCCGCCGCGCGCAGGTAGCGCTTCTCGATCGTGTGCACGCCGGCAACCGTTTGCACGACCATCGGGAACACCGACGAGATGAAGATCAGGAAGATCGGCGACATGTCGCCGACGCCGAACCAGAGGATCGCGATCGGAATCCACGCGATCGGCGAGATCGGCCGCAGCATCTGGAACAGCGGATTGAGCGTCAGGTATGCGCCTTTCACCCAGCCCATCCACAGTCCCAGCGGCACGGCAACGATCACCGCGAGACCGAAGCCGGTGCCGACGCGAAACAGCGACGCGCCGATGTGCTGCCACAAGGTTCCATCGCGGATCAGCTCCACGGTGCCGGTGACGACCTGCCATGGCGTCGGAAACACGACGCTGTGCGTGACGATGACGATCGCCCACCACGCGCCGACGATAAGCGCGATCACGGCGATCGATGGCAGCACGCGTTTGGCGTCGATCATGCGACCGCGTTCCAAAGCGTGATCGCGCGCCAGCGCAGCCGCGCCCACGGCGACAGCGGCTGCGGTTCGACGACGATCGTCATCTGGCCGCTCGCGTGCGCCGTGCACGCAAACGTGTAGCTCGACGCCACCTCGAACGGCAGGCGGAAGCTTTGTCCCGGCATCATGACCGTCGGGCCGAACACTTGCGGCACATCGTCCAGATTGCGCAGCAGCAGCACGTCGTGCACGCCCAGGGTCAGGCGGATCTGGGCCGGCAGTATCTCGACTTTGTCGCCGGACATGCGCCGCGCCCAGGTGCCCTTGGGAATCTCGAACACTTCTTCACGCGACGGGTACTGCACCGGCGCAAGCGCCGCCCACGCGAGACAGCGCAAGCGCGCCGGCGACGAAAGGAATCGCAAGCCAATGCCGGCGCAAAAACTTCATGGCGATGCAAGCAGGATCCTGACGTCGTGGACGTAATCGTCCGCCGAATGGCCGTACGGCATCAGCGCGCGCATGCGCCCGCCGCGATCGATCAGATAGACGAATGACGAATGGGTAAAGCTGCCGTCGGGACCGGCCACCTTTTCCGCGGCGATGCCGTATTCCTTGCGCACGGCGGCCAGCTGTTGTTCGCTGCCGGTGCCGCCGACAAACGTCGGATCGAATGACGACAGGTATTTCTTCATTTGCGCCGCGTCGTCGCGTTCCGGATCGACGGTGATGTAGACGACCTGCATTTCGCCTGCCTGCGCGCCGAGCTGCTTGTGCGCCGCGCCAGTGTCCCGAGCGTTACCGGACAAACCGCGGCGCAGGACGTGAATCCGAATCCCGAGCAGGACGACCTTGCCGCGATACCGGCTCAGTTTCAATTCCGAGCCGTCGGATCCCTGCAGCGCGAAATCGGGCGCCGCACGAGGCGGGTCGAACACGCCGGCTTTCAGCGTCGCGCCTCATCGGCACGCGCCGATGCGGCACCAAGGAGCAACGACGTCAGCAGAAGAACGGCGCGCCTCACTTGCCCGGCCCCGGTCAAAGTGCTATCCGCGCCGCAGACGCGCGTTGCGCGAACGTTTCGTCGACATAGCTTTCGTAAGCGATCGGGTGCTTGATCGTGCCCGCCTCGACGGACAGCTGCATCAGCTCGTCGAACTCGGCGCGGATCATGCGCAGGTCGCCGTAGGTCACGCGGTCGGTCGGATTTTCCATGACGAACTGGAGGATCTTCGGATCCTGGTTGAAGAAATTGCGGCCAGCCGCGATCGCCACGGCCTTGTCGCGATTGCCCTGCTGCTCGTCGAGCCATGCGCCCGCGCCGAGCACGTGATTGACGAGGTCCTGCACCAGTGCCGGGTTCTCGGCAATGAGCTCCTCGCGCACCGTGAGCACGCAACAGATGTAGTTGCGCCATTCGTCGCGCGTCATGCGCAGCGGGCGCGCGTAGCCGGCGCTTTGCGCGGCCGCGCCGAACGGCTCGCCGGTGCAATAGGCATCCACGGCATTGGCGTAAAGCGCCGCCGGCATGTCCGGTGGCGCCATCTCGATGATTTCCACGTCCGCCGGAGTCATGCCCTCCTGCGCGAGCATCTTGCGCAGGAACAGGAAATCGACCGCGAACCGGCTCGGGATCGCGATGCGCTTGCCGGCGAGCTGCCTGAAGTGCTGGTATGGCGACTCGGTGCGCACCATGATGACCGCACCGGAGCGGTGTCCGAGCGAAACGATCTTCACCGGAATCTTCTTGTCGGCCAGGTCCATGACCAGCGGCGCAAGCATGTACGCGGCCTGGATGCGGCCCGTCATCAGGGATTCCTTGATCTCGGGCCAGCCATTGAATTTGCTGTATTCGTACTGGAACCGGGGCGCCCCTTCCGCGGCAGCCTGGTTGGCCTTGTCGCGCGCCACGCACGCCACCGGAAGCGTGAGGTTGCACGTGACCGGCAAGCCGCCGACCTGCAGCGGTCCTGGCTTGGATCCGCCACACGACAGGAGGCTGAATGGAAGCGCGGCTGCCACCGCGGCCTGCAGGAACTGCCTTCGTCCAATCTTGCTTGCAATCACCAGCGCCCCATCGTCATTTCCTTCAACCCTCCGACCATTCTAGCGGAAGGGGGCCGCTTGGCGGGAAGACGCGCAGACCGAGACGGACAGGATGCAGCCATGCCGTCGGATTCCTTGACGACGCCAATGGCCCGCGAAATGATCGGACACGCCGCGGGACCGGTTCCGTTCACGCCGCGCCGGGCCGGCTGCGCCGCTGCTGAACCTGCGTCTCTTATGTGGCAAGATCGCGGCTGCCATCAAACGAGAGATGCCACGATGAAGCTTTACATGCACCCGGTTTCGACCGCAGCCCGCCCGGTGCGGCTGCTGATCGCCGAAAACTCGATCGCGTGCGACGAGGAACTGGTGGACCTCACGACCGGCGCGCACCATCAGGAACCGTACGCGTCGCTCAATCCAAGCCATCTTGTGCCAATGCTCGACGACGATGGTTTCCGCCTGACCGAGAGTTCGGCGATTCTGAAATACCTGGCCGACAAGTACGATCTGGCGTGCTATCCCAAGGATCTGAAGAAGCGCGCGCGCGTCAACGAAGTCATGGACTGGTTCAACACGCAGTTCTATCGCGATTTCGGCTATGGACTGATCTATCCGCAACTGTTTCCGCACCACAAGCGCCGCAGCGACGAGGCGCACGCCGGCACGATCGACTGGGGTCAGCAGCGCGCGCGCAAGTGGCTGCAGATCCTCAACGACCGCTGGATCGGCCCGGGTAATGCGTATCTGTGCGGCAACGAGTTGACGATTGCCGACTACTTCGGCGCATCCGTCGTATCGATCGGCGAACTCGTCGGCTGCGACTTTGCCGAATATCCGAATGTACAGCGCTGGCTCGGCAACATGCGCCAGCTGAAATCCTGGGACACGGTCAACGAAATGTTCAACGGCTTTGTCGGAATGAACAAGGGCAAGGAATTCGCCCGCGTCTAGATCGACGGCACGGCGCGGGACGACCGGCGGGTAAACGCCAGTCGCTTCATCGAGGGGCCCAAGGCCCCTTTCCCGCGAGCGCGCTTTACACAACTTTACCGCCACGACAAACGGCGCTGACATCCTCCTTTCAGACTGCGCGTGGGGATCTCCCCCGAATCGACCGAAAGGATCAATCATGCACATCTCCAGTTCCACCTCTCACGCCGCCTCGCGCTTTGGCCGCACGGGGCGCAAGGTCACCATCGTCGCGGCGGTACTCGGCGGCATTGCCCTGACCGTTGGCGCACTGGCGGAAAGTTCCGCCACCGGCGGCTTTCATCACGGCGGGCATCATGGCGCGCAAATGGCCAGCGCCGGCCCGGCGGACGTGGCGGCGCACGTCGACCAGTTGTTGCAGCACATCTATACGGAAACCGGCGCGACGCCCGAGCAACAGGCTCAGATCGCTCCGCTCGTCCAGGCGACGGCGACCGACCTGATGCAGCTGCACGACCAGTTCCATGCGGAACACGCGCAGATGCTGGCGCTGCTTACCACCGATACGATCGATCGCGCCGCGCTCGAGAACGCGCGCGTGGCGCAATTGAACGTCCTCGACCAGGCGTCGAAGGAACTGGTGCAGCTGCTGGCAGATACCGCTGGCATGCTGACGCCGGACCAGCGCAAGGCACTTGCCGAAAAGCTCGCGGCCCACCTGGGCGCGAGCCAGGGCTGAGCGTGGCCTTGCCATTGGATTCGGCAACGCTCACAGTCCCAAGCCAATGAGCGAGCGGATCCTGCTGGTCGAAGACGATGCCCGCCTCGCCGAGATGCTGTGCGAATATCTCGGCGGAGCGGGTTTTCGCGTCGTCCTGGCGCCATTTGGCGCCATGGCGGTGGAACGGCTCGCCGAAACTCCGTTCGACGCCGTGGTTCTCGATCTGATGCTGCCGGACATGGACGGCCTGGATGTGTGCCGGCAATTGCGCGCGAAGTCCGACACACCGCTGCTGATGCTGACCGCGCGAGGCGATGCAACCGATCGCATCGTCGGCCTGGAACTCGGCGCCGACGACTATCTGCCCAAGCCATTCGAGCCGCGTGAACTGCTGGCGCGCCTGCGCGCGATCCTGCGCCGACGTGGCGCGGGCGCGTCGACCGAGCGCGTGCTCCGCTTTGGACGCCTGGAAATCGACTGCGCGGCGCGAGTGCTGTCGATCGATGGCGAGGAGAAGACAATCACCTCATACCAATACGAGCTTCTCGTCGCGTTTGCGAAAAATGCCGGAAGGGTCTTGTCGCGTGAAACGCTGATGGACCTGGTCAAGGGCGAGCAGCTCGAAGCGTTCGATCGCTCGATCGACGTTCACATCTCGCGAATCCGCGCGGCGATCGAGGACGATCCCAAGCAGCCGCGACGCATCATCACGTTGCGGGGCGCCGGCTATGTGTTCGCCAAGGCGCAGGATTGACGTGTCGCGCCTTCACGTCAGCTTCCATCTCGCGCTGCTCGGCAGTCTTCTCGCCTTTGCCGTGATCTCCGGGGTCTTTTGGCATCTCGGCGGGCGGGAAACCGTCGGGCACTCGATTTACACCGTGATTATGGCGCTCCTGCTGCTGGCTCTCGTCGTGGGAACCGTGGCGTACCCGCTCGTGCGGCGCCTGACCAAGCGTCTGGAGCGCTTGCAAGGCGCTGTCGAGTCGCTCGGAGCCGGCGATCTGTCAGCGCGCGTCCCGGTCGAAGGCCGCGATGAGGTGGCAAGTCTGGCGGCCAGCTTCAATCGCGCCGCCGAGCGCATTGAAGCACTGGTGGGCGCGCACAAGACGTTGCTCGCGAACGCATCGCATGAGTTGCGCACGCCGCTGGCGCGCATTCGCATGGCGACCGAACTGATGAAGGAATCGGCCGACCCGAAGCGCAAAGCCGGACTCGATCAGGATATCGCCGAACTCGATTTGCTGATCGACGAAATCCTGCTTGCCAGCCGGCTGGATGCCGTTGTTGAACTCGATGCCAGCGAAGAAGTCGATCTGCTGGCGCTGGCTGCCGAAGAGTGCGCGCGCTACTCCGATGTGCAGGTCGATGGAGAATCCGTTTTCGTGCGTGGCGACCCGCGCCTGCTGCGGCGCCTGCTGCGCAATCTGCTCGAGAATGCGCAACGGCATGGCCGGGCGCCTACGCAGGTGCGCATCGGCAAGGTTCGAGACCAAGCGCAGATTGTCGTGATCGATCAGGGCGCGGCGATTCCGGCGGAACAACGTGAGCGCCTGTTCGAGCCGTTCTACCGCCGGCCCGGAGGCAACAACAATGTCGGCGCCGGCCTCGGTCTGGCGCTGGTGCGCCAGATCGCAGCGCACCACGGCGGTTTGGTCGAGTGCTCGGCGGCCACCGGCGACCGGAACAGCTTCGTCGTTACCCTGCCGGTTCGAGTTGGCGCGCTTTAGCAGTTGGCCTGCCTCCCTCCTGCGAGGGCTTCCGGAGATCACAGTCAGGCACCCAGCCGGAAGAGGGCGTGCCGCCACACGAACATGTACGCCGCATAGCTTCCGAAGGCCGTTGCAAGGGTTAGAACAAGTATACAAAATGCCGTGGCGTAGCGGCTGCGCGGTCCGCCGCGATCCTTCACGCGCAGGTACAGTTCGAGGACTGCAAGCGGCAGCAGATAGCAGCCGAAGGCCCATGAAAGATCGAACCAGCCGTCGAAATTCTTGTTCATTCCCGGCGCGCCCGGATA
Organism: uncultured Gammaproteobacteria bacterium; assembly: GCA_963766595.1. GTDB lineage: Bacteria > Pseudomonadota > Gammaproteobacteria > Xanthomonadales > Rhodanobacteraceae > Rudaea. Next base: position 1,540,957 of record CAVYAZ010000002.1, on the reverse strand, counting down.
GAGCGTGGTCCAGCCGAAAATTCCCACGCGCTGGAACCACACGCCGCTGGCGACGATATAGGTCCGCAGCGCCCAGCGGCGATGCTCGGTGAACACGCGCTCACGCGCGGCGCACCAGGCCAGGACCGCAAACGTGATGATCAGTAGCGCGTCGACACTGGTCGCAAGGCCCGCGGCGAGATTTGCGCGGCTGCCGCGCACCCAGATCATGAAAAGGCCGCTGATAGCGCCGGCTGTTGCGGTGAACAGGAACAACCGTCCGTTCCAGCGATGAAGGGATTGCAGGCGCACCCGCGATTGTGAAACCAGTTGCAGCGCCCCACCGAACGTGACGATTGCCGCCAACAGAACGTGGAAGGCGAAGGCCAGGTTCCCCGCTGTGTCGCCGGCAACGTAGCCCTTGAGCAGGTGCGTGTTCTTGTTCCACAGCGCGAAGTCTCCACGCAGCGTCGCGACATCGTAGAAACCGGCGATGTAATACAGGAATGCCCACTGTCCGATCAGCGCCGTGACGAACCATAGCCGGGCCGCTGCGTCGAGCACGGCGAGCGCGCCGGCGAAACGGCAGACACTCGAAGCGCCGTGTTCGACGGACAATGGTCGTACCGCGGCGGCCATGCTCACCCAGGGATTCGCCAATGATCCTAGTGTATCCGGCGGGGAAGCTTCGGGTTCACTCTCGTCGCGAAGGCGGCTGTCTTGCGGACGTTTCCTCTTTGGGCGCGCTGTCCCCACCCTGCTCAGGGTTCCAGGTGAGCTGTCCCTGATCAGCTTTCATGCGTTCATGGGTCAAACCAGGCATGTGCCGCGAGGAGCCGGACGATTTCAAAGCGTCCGAGAATGGCCTCGCGCGAGACGTCTAGCGCCCGCTGGCCAATTCCAGGTTGGCATCGCCCAGCACATCGACGCTGAAATTGCTGCAGGCCGGCTCGAAGGAATGGCTCAGCAGTGAGTGCGCGCACTCGCGCGTCGTGGCCGCGAGGCGCAGCGCCTTGTCGTGGCTTTGCGGCGACAGTTCGCTCGAAGCCGTATGTGCGAGCAGCACCTGGCTGATTTCCGCTTGATCGCTGACGATGGCATCCAGGAATGCGCGATCGACGCGCGCGTTCGACAGTTCCCAGTCTTCAATCAGGCGCATGCGCGAAGGTGGCAGTTGCAAGGGCACCACGGACACTTTTGCCAGCGCGGTTTGCGTCGTCGCGCAAACGACGCCAAGATCGCGCACGACGTCGTCGGCGAATTCGCGCACCTCCGGCCGCTCAGCCTGACGCGCCGCGATACGCGCCATGGCGAGGTCCGAGACCATCAACTCCACGACCCGCCCCAGGGATTCCACCTGTGCAGTGTGCGCCAGATAGCGATCCTCCGCGCCGGCGAAACTACCTTGCCCGATCAGGCAAAGCGCCAGCAAAGTATTCCGGAGAGCAGTTGACTGAATCATTGAATAGCGACGTCGTAAGCGGATGCCGACTGTGCGACAGGCAGCGTCCAATTGAGTTGGCGCAAGTATGTGCCCAGGACCCTGAACGCTCACGCGCTGACGAACATAGCGGCCTCAGGGGTTGGAACAGACTCCGAAACGATGCTTGAACCTGCGACCTGTATGATTCGCAACCCAGCCCCTACAGGTGAACCCATGACACTTTCCCTCTACGACGCTTCCGTGCCCGTGTTCAAGCAGATGTTGGGCGGCCTCGACGACGTCCTCGGCAAGGCACAAGCATCTGCTGCGGCCAGAAAATTCGAGCCTGCTGCGTTGATTCAGGCGCGCCTGTATCCCGACATGTTTCCGCTGAGCAAGCAGGTGCAGATCGCCTGTGATTTCGCTCGCGGCGTCAGCGCGCGTCTGGCAGGCGCCGACGTGCCTGTGTACGAGGACAAGGAAGAGACGTTCGATGAGTTGCGCGCGCTGACAGCAAAAACGCTCGAGTTTGTCGCCAGCTTCGATGCTTCTCGCTTCGAGAACAGTGCATCGCGCGAGATCGTGCTGCGTCCCGGCACGCCGAAGGAAAAACGCCTGAGCGGAACGAACTATCTGCTGAGCTACGGACTGCCGCAGTTCTTCTTCCATGTGACCACGGCGTATGCTCTGCTGCGGCACAACGGCGTTGAAATCGGCAAACGGGATTACATGGGCGCGTACTGATCACCGCCGCCGGAGATTAACCGGCCGGCTTGTCCAAACGAGCGCCGCTGGAACGTCATCGTAATAGCGCGGCATCGTGCTCGCGCATGACGAACCAAGGAGACTTCACATGCAATACCTTCTGCTGCTCTACGCGAACGAGCATGGCTGGGACTCGCTGACACCGGCGCAACAGCAACAAGGCGCGGCCGCCTACAAGGCATACACCGAAGCGCTGCAGAAATCCGGCGCACTCAAGGGAAGCAACCGCCTCCAGCCAACTTCCACGGCGACGACCGTGCGCAACGAGAACGGCAAGGCGCAGGTGCTGGACGGTCCGTATGCGGATTCGAAGGAGCAACTGGGTGGCTACTACCTGATCGAGGCGCCCGATCTGGATGCGGCGATCGCCTGGGCGAACCGCTGCCCGGGCGCCGGCCACGGCACGGTCGAGGTACGGCCAGTCTGGGAAATGTCGGCCTGATACGCGGCGCGTGTGTGCATGATCCCGCATGAAGGCGACGTCCAGGCACGCCAAACGGCAGACGCAGTTGCGCGTCGCAGTTACGGCAAGCTCGTCGCCTTCCTGTCGGCGCGCACGCGCGATGTCGCCGCTGCCGAGGATGCGCTGTCCGAGGCATTTGCTTCCGCGCTGACGGACTGGCCGCGCAACGGCTGTCCGTCAAACCCGGAAGCGTGGTTGTTGCTCGTCGCGCGCCGCAAGCTGATCGACCTTGGCCGCAGGCAGCGCAGCGGCGAGATCGCCGCTGAAGATTTGCGTGTGCTGGCCGAAGGGCTCGATGCCGCGTCGGCCGAGGCGGATACCGCGGTCGCGGACGAGCGCCTCGCCATGATGTTTGCCTGCGCCCATCCGGCGATAGACCCTGGCATTCGCTCACCATTGATCCTGCAAGTCGTGCTGGGACTGGACGCGGCCAGAATTGCGTCGGCGTTTCTCATGTCGCCGGCGGCGATGGGCAAGCGCCTGGTACGCGCGAAGAACAAGATCCGGCAGGCCGGAGTTCCATTCCGCGTCCCGGAGCGCGAAGAGCTCGCGGATCGGCTCGACTATGTGCTCGACGCGATCTATGCAGCGTTCGCCGAAGGCTGGGTCGATCCGACCGGCGCTGATGTCGCGCGGCGCGACTTGGCCGAAGAAGCCTTGTTCCTCGGCCGCCTCGTCGTCGGCCTGTTGCCGGCGGCTGCTGAAGCGCTTGGCTTGCTCGCCCTCATGCTGCACGCCGAAGCGCGGCGTGCGGCTCGGCGCAAGGCCGATGGTGAATACGTGCCGCTCGCCGAGCAGGATCCCGCGCAATGGGACGCGCGCATGATCGACGAAGCCGAAGAGTTGTTGCGAGGTGCGAGCGCGCTCCGCGATGTCGGTCGCTACCAGCTCGAAGCAGCACTGCAATCAGCGCACGTCGATCACCGCCGCAGTGGCCGGGCGGACTGGCAGGCGGTCGTGCGGCTTTACGACGCCCTGTTCGAGCTGACCCGTTCGCCCGTAGTTGCAATCAATCGCACACTGGCTATTGCCGAGTTGCACGGGCCAAATGCTGCGCTCGCAGCGCTACCGGATTCCGCCAGCGATACGCGCCTGCTCGAATACCAGCCGTATTGGGCGGCACGTGCCGAATTGCTCACGCGCGCGGCCAGACATTCAGACGCACACGATGCTTACGAAATCGCGATCGGTCTCGAGCGCGACCCGGCCGTGCGCGGATTCCTGCAGCGACGCCAGGGGGCGCTGTCAGCACGGAAACTCTAAAGCCTGTCGCAGCCGCTTTCGCGCAGCCGCTCGCGCGCGGGCCCAAACCACCGCCACTCAGCAATTCGCAAGAATCCGATCGATCGCTTCGAGTTCCGTCGCATCGAACGACAGGTTGTTCAAGCAGCCGACGCATTCGCCTACCTGTTGGGGCTTGCTGGCGCCGATCAGCACCGAGGTCAGCCGTTCGTCCTTGAGCAACCACGCCAGTGCCATCTGCGCAAGGCTTTGGCCGCGCCCTTCCGCAACGCTGCTGAGCGCCTTGAGCTTGGCGACCAGCTCGGCAGTTACCCTCTCGACTGTCAACGCGCCGTTGCCTTTGTTCAAGAGTGCGCGCGAGTCGGCCGGTATTCCGTCAAGGTACTTGCCTGTCAGCAGGCCCTGCGCCAGTGGCGAGAATCCGATCACGCCGACGCCTTGCCGCCCGGCCGTCGGAAGCACGTCCTCCTCGGCGGCGCGATCGAGCATCGAGTAGCGCGGCTGGTGGATCGTGATCGGCGCCCAGTTGCGCGTGCCCACGATTCCCAGTGCGTCGCTGAATTGCGGCTCCCGATAACTCGAAATGCCGGCGTAGATCGCCTTGCCCTGCCGCACGAGCGTATCGAGAGCTCCGAGGGTTTCCTCGAGCGGCGCATCCGGATCGAAACGGTGCGAGTAGAAGATGTCGACGTGGTCGACGCCGAGCCGCTTGAGCGACTGCTCGCAACTCGCGAGCAGATGCTTGCGGCTGCTCCCTTCACCATGCGGGCCGGGCCACATGCGATAGCCAGCTTTCGAAGAAATCACGACTTCGTGCCGCGGCATGCCGCGCAAAATGCGGCCGAACAATTCCTCGCTGGCGCCGGCCGGGTTGCCGTAATTGTTCGCAAGGTCGAAATGCGTGATGCCGTGATCGAATGCCGTGTGCACGATGGCGCGGGTCGCCGCGTCATCGACGTAGCTGCCGGTGCCCTGCCACAAACCGAAGCTGATCGCCGGCAGGCGCAGGCCGCTGCGCCCGCAGAGGCGATAGGTCATGTTGGCGTAACGGTCAGGATTCTGGGACATGGTTCGCTGCATTCGTCGGGAGTGCATCAATACACCGCCGGAATCATGACTCAGTCGCTATCGACGCAGCAACAGTGCCTCGATGCGTCGCTGCGCGTCGCGCAACGCGGCCAGCAACCTTTCGTCTCCAGCGCAGGTTTCCCCACAGCATCGAGTCGAGGCATAGTGCGAGCACTGGATCGGGGCTCAAGCGGATCGCCTCGCACGCGGCAGTTTCGGTGTCTGCCGCCTTTTGCGTCGATGGCGACGCAAGGTGCGCCTCGGACTGCAGTTTCGCCAGAAACAATGCCGGCAGAGCCGCAACATCGGCAATCGGTTCATTGCGCGCAAGGCGCTCGCAGATCGTCGGCGCGATGAAACCGCGAATCTTGGAGTAGCTGTCGGCGCAGACGCGCTCGTTCGTGTCGGCCAGTGCCGCGTTGCCGAAGCGTTCGAAGACTTGATCGCGATAGCTGCGCAAATCGACCGGGCTGGAGCTGCAGGCACGGCATTACGTCGTTCGTGACGTAGTCGTGCGCCAGTTGCCGGATTCGTTCGTCTCTAATGCCTTCGTGGATGAATCGGTAACCTGCCAGCGAGCCAGCCCACGCAACGCAGCTGTGAGTAGCGTTGAGGACGCGGATCTTCGCTTCCTCGAACGGCAGCACCGAATCGACCAGTTCGGCACCGACGTCCTGCCATTCTGGCCGGCCCGCCGCGAAATCGTCCTCGATGACCCATTGGCATGAACGATTCTGCCATGACTGGCGCGCCGTCGTCGTAACCAGTCGCAGCGAGGATGCGGCCGCGCAGACTCGGTGAGGAGCGCGGCGTGATCCGGTCGACCATGCTGTCCGGACTCGTCGTCTGGCTTTCGACCCATCGGCGTGAGGCGTCGTCGCCGATGCGCTCGAGAAATTGCAGCAGGCCGCTGCGCGACCGCGTGCCGTTGTGGCGAAGATTGTCGCAACACAGCAATGTCACCCTGACCCGCGCCGGCGGCGCGGCGCGCGCGCAGGATGGTCGTCAGCGCGCCGTAGATCGTCATGCCCGCAACGTCGTGCCGCACGTGTTCGATGTCGGCAGCGATGTCGGCGGCCGAGTCGTCGAGCCGATCCTGCGGCATCGAGGTAATAGCCACCCTCGGTCACGGTGAACGAGATGATGCGCGTATCCGGATGCGCCCCGATCGCGATCAGGCGTTCGATGCCGAACGCATACGGCACGACTTCCGATAGCGCGGCGATCCTCTCGTAACCGCGCTCGCCGCCGGGCGTCACCGTCTCAAGTCGGTACGTCCCATGCTGGGATTGCAGCGCGGCAATGGTGTCATGGTCGCCGGGCCGGATGTTGCCCGACGCCAGGCGCCAGGAACGATCGCCGCGATCGTGCAGGCGTTGAAGATAGACAGCCTGGTGGGCCCGATGAAATGCGCCCAGTCCGAGGTGCAGGATCGCGCGCTGGTGTTCCATCACGCAGCGGCGGACAGCGCATCGATGCGCCGCCGCAGCGCCCAGAATACCGCCACGGTCAGGAAGTTCACGAGCGCAACGACCGTCATCGCCATGCGCAGTCCCGCGGCGTCGTCCGCTCCGGATTGCCACAGGTCGCTGAGGAACCCGACGACGACCGGCCCCATGCCCTGCCCGAGCACCACGCCGGCCAGTCCGACAATCGCCATCGCGGTTGCGCGAACGCTCGGATCGACCAGATCCTGCAGCAGCGCGAACACTGGCCCCGTGATCATTCCGGCTATGAGGAAAGTCACGAACAACAACACGAACGCGATCGCCGGAGTCGGCGCGTATAACGTGCCGAGATACAACGGCATTACGCTGAAGCTCACGATCGCCGAGAAACTCGCGCTCCACGATCTGGAATTCTTCGAATAGCGGACGCCGAGTTGTCCGCCGACGATCGCGCCGATCGACGTCGCCAAGCCGAGGCTCAAGCCGAGACCGAGGCCGATCTGGATCGGCTGCAGCGCGAATGTGCGTTCGAAGTATGTCGGCCACCACACAGCGATCGAGCCTGCAAATGCAGTCGTCGCGAACGCGATGACGAGAAGGCCGAACGACTTCAGATCGCCGAGGCGCTGAATGACCGAAGCGGTCGGCAACGCAGGCTGCTTGAGCTGATCGACGCGCGCCGGTTCGCGAACAGTCAGGTGAAAAATGCCGAATAGCACCAGGCCGGCGACACCAAGCCAGACAAAGCCGGCGCGCCAGCCGACCGTCTGCACCAGCACTCCACCGGCAACCATGCCGCCGAGCAGGCCGAGAAACTGGCCGGCCGTATGCACGCCGAGCGCGCGGCTGCGCAATTCGCGCGGATAGTAATCGCCGAGCATCGAATGCGTGGCCGGAATGCAACCAGCTTCACCAATGCCAACTCCGATGCGCGCGAGCAGCAACTGCGTGAAGTTCGCCGCCACGCCGGTCGCCGCAGTCAGGATCGTCCAGACGAGCAGGCTGCCGCCGATGATCCACTTGCGGCTGCGCGTATCTGCCAGACGCGCGAGCGGAATTGCGACGATACCCCCGAGCAACGCAAAAGCAACTCCGGTAAGCACACCGAGTTCCGTGTCATTCAATCCGAAATCGGCCTTGATCGGCTGCATGAACATCGTTATGACGAAGCGATCGACCGCGCACAAGAAGCCGACGACGCTGAGCGCAGCCAGGACATAGGTGCGGTACGCCGGAGTGAAAGCGCGCGGCAATTCTTCCGTCCCTTGCGGCTGTTTCCGCAATGACCGTATTTGCGGGAGCAACGGTTGCAGTCGCAGCGGTACTCATCTTGTGCGCTCCTGTGAATTCAAAAGCGGGCGCACTGCCGCGCCCGCAGCGCCCGAATCGGCGGCAAGAAAGCGCGACAGCGCATCTGACCACAAGTGGCAGTCAACGCCCGAAGCCAGATGGCCCTTGTCGCTGTCGAGTTCCACATAGGTCCAGCGCAGGCCCGCCACGTTGAAGAAAGGCGCCAGTTCGCGCGCGAGCTCCGGCGGAAACATGTCGTCGCTGCGCGAAAGGACGTACAGCAATGGCGCGGTCATGCGCGGCAGATCGCCGCGCACGTCGAAATCCTCGACCGCTTGTGCGAGCACGAGCAGCGAGCCGGCATCGAATTCCGCTTGCCCATTCGTGCGCAAGGCGCCCGATTTCAAGGCGGCGCGCCGTGTCGTCCGGAAACCGGTCCTTGAGTTCGGCGTCGATGCCGTAGCGCTCGAGCGTTGCGATACGCATGCGTGTGAGACACGGCACCATTCCTCCGGGGTGCTCGGCGTACCGACCGTCGCGCCATGCCGGTTCCATTTGAAACTGACGCAGTACGGATTCGTGGCTGACGACGCCATCCGGCCTGAATGGCGCGCCGACCGCGGCGACCACGCGCGCCACGCGCTCGGGATAGCGGGTGCCCCAGGCGAATGCCTGCATCGCACCAAGCGACGGACCGACGACCGCCGCGAGCCGGTCAACGCCGAGGTGATCGATCAGGCGCTTCTGGGCATCGACGATGTCGAACACGCTGATACGGGGAAAAGTGATGCCATACGGCTTTCCACTGCTTGGATCGATCGATCCCGGCCCGGTCGAGCCGTAGCTCGATCCGAGCATGTTCGGACAGATCACGAAATAGCGGTCCGTGTCGATCGCTCGGCCCGGACCGACCAGTCCGGCCCAGGAACCTTCAGCGACGTTGGATTCGGGCCACAACATGGACGGGCCAGTCGTATAACCGTGCAGCACGAGTACCGCGTTGCTGCGGTCTGCGTTCAACTTCCCCAGCGTCACGTATGCCGTCACGGCTTCCCGCAGCAATCCGCCGCTCGACAAGCGGAAATCGAGCGAACGGTGCGTGTTCAATTCCACACGCTGGTCCGCCAACACGTCATCACCGATTGCACCGTGTGCCGCGATCAGAAGCGGTAAGAAGCATCGATACCGATGGTTCTCGGTTCGATGACGCCCGCCGCGAACGGATTGCCGAGAGGATTAAGGCCTGGAATCGCGACGCCTTGCGCGTTGACGAAGTTGATGCCGCGCGAGTCGTTGAGGTTCTTGCCGTAGATCGTCAGGCGCCAGTGTTCGAAGTCGAGGCCGCCGTTGAGGTTGAAGGTCGTGTACGATGGCACCGTGACCGGATGCTTCTGGCTGAAGTTCGACTCGCGGTCGCCGATGAAATTCAACGAGCCACCGACGAACGCCTGCCAGGCGCCGAGCGGAAAACGGTAGTCGGCTGCGAATGAGCCGGTCCACTTCGGCACGAACGGCATGCGGTCGCCGTCGAGGCCGCCGGCCGCCGGCGCGTTTTCAGACAGCTTCGTGTCGGTATATGCGCCGGTCGCACGCAACGTCAATCCTTGTGTCGGGAAGAACAGCAGCGTGACCTCTCCGCCACTGCTCGTTGCCGAGCCGCCGTTGACGAAGAAATTGAAGCCGCCCGCACTGGTCTGGATCTGGATATTGTTCCAATCAGTCGTGAAGATCGCCGTCTCGAGCGAAAACCTGCCGTCGTCGAGATTCGCCTTGTAACCGAGTTCGTAGCTGGTCAGGGTGTCCGGGGCGAAGTCCTGCGGCACACCCGGCACGGCGCTCGCCGGCGGAACCGCGTTCGGGCCGCCCGGCCGGTAGCCGGTCGCGATGCGTGCGTACAGGACCTGGTCGGCATCCGGCTTGAAGCGACCGCTGACGAGGTAGGTCGTCTTGTCGTGCGACACGTCCTTGTCGAAGATCACCGGCGTCGGGCCGACGATCAGCCCCGAGTAGTCCTGCGCGTATTGCTGGTCGTCGTGGGCGTAGCGGATGCCGGCCTGCAGGTCGAACTTCGGCGTGAACGAATAGGTGCCGTTCGCGAAGAACGAGTACTCCTCGTACTGGGATACGATCGAGGCCTTGGCGACCGGAACCGGAAGCGGGAACGGTATCGCGCCCGGAGTCAGGAAGGTATCGATGCTCGGAATGCGGTTCGAACTGTCCTGCTTGGTCCAGTAGAAGCCGCCTTCGTAATCGAGACGCTCATCGAATGCGATCGAGTGCGCGCGCAGTTCTTCGGACCAGCGCCGCGTATCGACCAGCTGATGCGTTTCGGCGCCGAGGTTCGGCACGCCGAGGGCAGCGCCGATCAGGAAGCCGTACAGCGGAGTCTGGTCGACGTTTTGCTGCGACGAGATTTCCTGGTACGTCGTTGCGGAAACGATATCGAACGCACCGACCATGCCGCGCACGGTCGCGTTGTAGACGTCGAACTCGACGTTCTGCGTTTCCGGCACGTAGTTCTTGCGAGTCAGCTCGCCATAGAGCGGTTTCAGGGTGGCCCCGTCGACGTCCTCGGTGCCGATTCCATCAGCAGCGAATCGCTGCGTCAGTCCCCACAGCGTAAGTTTCCACGAATCGGCGAACTTCCAGTCCCAGGCGAGACGGCCGCCATGCGTGCGCGCCTCGTTCTGGTCCTTCTCGCCGGTTGCGGCGTTGTCGATGAACCCTGCCTCGGTGCGCGTGAATGCGCTCGCGCGCAAGCCCATCGAGTTGTCGGCCATCGGCACGTTGACCGCGGCCCGCGCATTCCATCCGTTGCCGCCTTCACTGACCGAGTCGCCGCCGACGCTAACGACGCCGCTGGCCTTCTGAGTGTCGGCCGGCTCGGTGACGTAGCGCACCAGGCCGCCGACCGCGCCGGCACCGTACAGCGTTCCCTGCGGCCCTTTCAGCACTTCGATGCGGTGCAAATCGGACGGATCGAGGTCCGGAGTGATCGTGCTACCGACCGCATACGCGTTGATTGCGCCGATCGGCGCTTCATCGATGTAAAACGCCGTCGACGGTGTCGCCTGCGAAATACCGGTGCTGATACCCCGGATTACTACGGATGTGTAGCCACGCGTCAGCGTCGTAACGGTCATGCCCGGTACTTCGGCTGCATAGTCAGCGAGTCGGTCCAGACCGGCGCGCGACAACTGCTCGGCTGGCAGCGCGGTGACCGAAGCAGGCACGTCGATCGCTGCCTGCTCGCGCTTCTGCGCCGTCACGATGATCGTACCGAGAGACTGCTGCCCGCTGCCGGCGGCGGCCCCAGTATCGGGATTCGAGGCGTCGGCCGCTTCGGGGGTCGCCGCGGGTGCCGCGTCCGGTGCGGCGGTGGGAGCGCCTTCGGCACCCAGGACAGGCGCGTACGGCAGCATTGCGGCGGCGCAGAAGAGCGAGGTCGCGACGGCCAGTGCGTTGCGCCGGATGCGCTGCGAGTTATTGGTGCTCATATATCCCCTCCGGATCTGTAAAAGTCGTGTGGTTTCAGTTCCCGAAAATCTTTCCGGGATTCAGAATCGATTTCGGATCCCAGGCTCGCTTGACCTGGCGCATGAGATCGACGACATCGCTTCCGCATTCGTCGAGTAGCTTGAGTTTCTTGCCAAGGCCGATGCCGTGCTCACCGGTGCAGGTACCGCCTAGCGCGAGCGCGTGCGCGACCATCGCGCTGTAGACGCGTTCGACCGCGGCATGCTCCTCGGGCGCATCCGGCATCGGCAGGAAAATCACGTGGAAGTTGCCGTCGCCGACATGGCCGAGGATCGGCGCGATCAATCCGGCCTTGTCGATTTCCTCGCGCGCGCGGCCGACGCATTCGGCGAGCGCCGATACCGGCACGCAGACGTCGGCGACGATGCTCTGGCTGCCGGGCCGCATGGCCAGCGCGGAGAAGTACGACAGGTGACGCGCGCGCCACAGGCGCGAGCGGTCCTCGGTTTGTCGCGCCCATTGGAATTCCACGCCGCCGTGGCTCGCCGCCACCTGCTGCGCGAGTTCGGATTGTTCCTTGACGGCCGATTCGCTGCCGTGGAATTCGAGGAACAACGTCGGCAACTCGACAAGCCCGAGCTTCGAGTGCAGGTTGCACGCACGGATCTGGTGCTCGTCGAGGAATTCGATGCGCGCAAACGGTACACCGCTCATGCCCATTTCGGTGACCGCGGCAATCGCCTCGCGCAAGGTCGGAAACGCGCAGCTGGCAGCCGCAACCGCTTCCGGCAACGGGTGCAACCGCAACGTGATCTCGGTGATGATGCCGAGCGTGCCCTCGGCGCCGGTCAGCAAATGAACGAGGTCGTAGCCGGCAGACGACTTCCGGGCACGCGTGCCCAAGCGCACCAGACGTCCGTCGGCCAGGGCGACTTCGAGCGCCATGACGTTGTGTGTCATCGAACCATAGCGCATCGTCGTCGTGCCCGACGCGCGCGTGGACACCATTCCGCCGATCGTCGCGTTCGCGCCGGGATCGACCGGAAAATGCAGCCCGGTGCCGCGCAGGTGGGCGTTCAATGCTTCGCGCGTTACACCGGGCTGAACGACGCAATCGCCGTCTTCCGCATTGATTGCCAGGATTGCATCCATGCGCGACAGATCGACGCAAACGCCCCCATACGGCGCGCTGACATGACCCTCGACCGAACTGCCGGCGCCGTAGGCAATGACCGGGACGCCAAGCTCGTTGCAACGCGCGAGAATCCCGCACACTTCATTCTTGTCGAGCGGCCACACGACTACGTCGGGAGGCAGGGTCGTCGAAAGACCTTCACCGCGGGCATGCTGATCACGCACGGCGCCGGACACGTTGGCGCGATCGCCGAAGCGTTCCTTGAGGAACGCAACTGCCTTTTCGATCGCGCCGGCAGGGACGCAAAACGCGGCGTCAGGTGACATGAATATGCGCCCGGTCGAAGTTGCGGTTTCAGGTATCGGATGTGGCTTGCGCCGCAGCACCGGCCCCATCGGCGACGTGCGTGCCGTGCTCGTTGCGATCGACCTGCACGAGTGCGAGGTCGAAGTGATACGACATCGCGTGCGTCGCGCCGACCGAGTCGCCGGCGCAGATGCGTTCGACAACAGCGTCGTGCGCGTCGATCACGCGCGTTATCTCGGCGTCGCTGCGCATGTCGTCGAGATGCATGCGCGAGGAGGCCTCGACCGGAGAGCGCAGCGCCGTGAGCAGCATGCTGTTCAGTGGATTTCCGCTCGCCTCGGCGATGACAGCGTGGATCGACATGTCGCTGGCGACGCGGCGCGCGTGGTTGGCGCCGGCCGAACGCATCTGCGCTACGAGTTCGCGCAGCATCTGTCGCTGCGCGTCGGTCGCATAGCGTGCGGCCAGCTGTGCCGTCTGCATCTCGATCGCACGCCGCGTTTCGAGCACATGCGCGAGGCTGACCTGCGCCGTGTTCAATGCGTAATCGAAGACCTGGGTGAGAACGTTCGGATCGATCGCGTGGAGTCGCGGCCGCCGTCCGGGCTCGATGTCGAGGATGCCGAGTGCCGCGAGCGTACGGTAGGCCTCGCGCACGCTGCCACGGCTGGCTTGCAGTTCGCGCACGATCTGCACTTCGCTCGGGACGATATCCCCGGGCCGCAACTGTTCGCGCTGGATCAAAGCGAGGATGTATCGCGCAACCTGCGCCGAAAGAGTCGGACGATCGAGCGAGGACATAACCGTCAATGAGCCCATGACCGTGCGCGCCGTTGGGGAGCAATGAGCCGACCTTACCTCTAAATTGACAACCTGTCAAACATGTTTAATATGTATCACACTCGTTGATCGCCAATAGAAGTGCTATTTATCCAACAGACCCGTAAACAGGGTGAATATCATATCCAACATGTCGACATGATCTTGTGGAGAAATCGCAGATGTCCATCCTGACTACACCAGCCTCCAACGATCCGGTTCTGATCCTGGTTCACGGCGCAACCTTGAATGGGCGCATGTGGGATCCGGTTCGACGCTTTCTCGATCCGCGCTATCGCGTCCTGACGCCGGATCTCCCGGGGCACGGATCACGGCGCGGCGAAAAGTACACATTGCAGGGCGCCGTCGATACCGTCGTCGCAGCCGCGCGTTCCGTCGCCCCTGCCCCGGTTGTCGTCTGCGGCGATTCTCTTGGCGGTTACACGACGCTCGCTTCCGCAAGCGCTTTGCCCCAGGATCAATTAATCGGCCTCATTCCGTCCGGCTCGAGCTTCAATTTCGTCGGTCCGGTGGTGTGGCCGTACCTCATCAAGGGTATGATCTTCAGCACGATCGCCGCGATTTACGGCGAGCAACGCTTCATCGAAAAAACCATGCCGAAGACGCTCACGAAAAAGATCGGACTGTCCGACGAAGAGGCGCGCGCGATGATCGATGCAGGCATGAGCATTACCGTATTCCCGCAAGCCGTGCGCGCGCTACGCAACGTCGACTTTCGCGCAAAGCTCGCGGCGATCAAGCAACCAGTGCTTATCGTCAACGGCTCGAAGGACAAGGCGAATGTCCGCGAAGAGGCCAGCTTCATGGCCGTTGCGCAGAACGCGACCAGCTACCGCTTCGAAGATTGCGAGCACGGTGTCAGTTTGTGGCGCTATCGCGAGTTCGCCCAACTGGTCAACGGATTCGTTGCGCGCCTGAACCAGTGATCTACCGACGCAGTGCTGATGCGCACGGCCTGCTGTCCTATCCGGGATCCGGCGTCACCGTGATCGTGCGCGATTTGAACGTGCGGTCGGGGTCGAGATTACATCCGTCCAGGTAGAACGCGATGTCGTTCTTGCCAGTTCGGCCAGGCTCCAGCGTCAGGCTGTAGATCGAAGGATACCAGCCATCGAAATCAGTGCCGTTGGCGTTGCCGGTGCAGGGCTGCGCGGCCGACTGCGTATTCTCGATCATCTGCGGCGCGGTCCAGTCTTCGGCATCCAGGCTGGTCGCCGTCGAGAAGAACCAGGCGAGTTGTCCCGCCGTGCTCGATACTTCGCAGACCATCGTCATCAGGTAGCGCTGCAAGGCCTCGTTGAAGCTCAGTCCGGGTTGGTACTGCGTGCCTGTACAGACGGGCGTCGCGGAGACCGTGCCGATCGGAGTGAACGGAATGACGTTCGCGCCGTCGCCGGTCAGGCCCGGCGACGTGAACCCGCCGGAGCCGCCAGTGACGAGATACTTCTGAAACGTCAGCGGATCCGTCGTGCCGTCGAGTTGCGCGCGGGCGATCTGGATTGCGATCTCGTGGGAGCTCGCATCCGGCGCCGGATGATGGGCATAGACGACGTACAGGCAGCTACCCTTGATGTACGCGCTCGGAATCGCATCGCCGACCGCCGTGATGCTGGCGGCGTCATAGGCAGGCTTAGGCTCCGGACCGCCGATGATCGGATAGCGCAGCGTGCCGGGAGTCAGGCCGGGCGCAGGCCACGTGACGCCGTTGTCGCTCGAGCGCGCGAAGCCGGCGGTCGCGTAGTACGGCTGCACGTTGTGCCACACCATGGCCGCATCCTGGCGGCAATGGTTTTCACCTTCGTAGATCATCATCAGATTGCCCGCCGGCAACGTCGGATCCTGGAGCACCGATCCCGGCGCGGCGTAGTTTTCGTCGAACAACGAATTGAGGTATGCCGGATCACTGACGCTGGCACACTGGCCGAAGAGCTTCGGAGATCCGAGTACCGGCGAGGTGTACCCGGGAGCCAGCGACCAGGTCTGCAGGTCGTTGCTCGCCTGCAGTACGACCGCGCCGGTGCTGCCGGAAACGCGGGCAGCCTCGAAAAAAGTATACATCGCCCCCGCTGTCACCGGGGGCAGAAACGACGAGTGTTCGTCCGGAAGAATGTCTACTCCGGCCACCGGTCCAATCGCTGTTTCCGCGCCCGCGGAAATGGTCGGCCCGATGCCAAAGCCGTTGGAGAAAATCAGATCCGATGGTGTTCCGCAGGGCTCCAGCGCACGTGCCGCGATGGCCGCTGTCGCCATAGTCAGAGCCAGAAACGAAGAAGTCAGACGACAGGCGTTGTCCATGATCGCGCCTTGCAACACTGCTGCATGCATGCGCTATTGCGCATGCGCAACCCCCAGTGCCCGCTAACGCCGATTTCGATGCGGCGTGGACGCAAGGTTAGCGCGATCCACCTGACGATCTTCTGACGCCGGCCCGGCGAAACGGGACAGCACGCACTGCCGTTGCGGCGAATGGATTGCCTAGCGTCGCGCGAGCCAGTCGTGGATCGCGCTCGGCACTTCGCGTTGGGCACGGCCGGACACATAGATGCCGATGTGGCCACCCTTGAACGCCAGTTCGGTGTAGTCCTTCGTGCCGACGAGTTTCTGCATCGGTCGCGATGCCGATGGTGGAACCAGGTGGTCCTGCTCGGCGAAGATATTCAACACCGGCATCGTGATTTTCTTCAGGCTCACGGATTTGTCGCCGATCTCGAGCCCGCCGTTGACCAGCTTGTTGCCCTGGTAGAAATCCTTGACGAACTGGCGGAATGCCTCGCCGGCCTGGTCCGGGCTGTCGAAAATCCACTTTTCCATGCGCAGGAAATTCTCGAGTTCGACCTTGTCGTCGAGGATGTCGACCATGCCGATGTACTTCTGCTGGAACAGGCGCACTGGCTTGAGCGTGAGATAGCACCAGTTCATCAGGTCGGCAGGCACGTTGCCGAGCGTGTCGATGAACAGGTCGACATCCATGCCGCGAGTCCAGTGCGACAACATGTTGTCCGGCGTATGGAAGTCGACCGGCGTGACCATCGTGATCAGGTTGCGGATCTTCTGCGGATAGATCGAAGCGAAGCACAGGCTGAACGCGCCGCCCTGGCAGATCCCGAGCAGGTTGATCTTGTCCACTTTGTGGCGTTTTGCCACGACATCGACGCAGCGGCGGATATAGCCGTTGATGTAGTCGTCGAGCGTCAGGTAGCGGTCCGACTGATCCGGGTAACCCCAGTCGATCAGATAAACGTCCTCGCCGAGCGCGAGCAGATTCTTGACCAGCGAACGGTCGTCCTGCAGATCGACCATGTAGGGCCGGTTGACCAGCGCGTAGGCAATCAGCAGCGGCGTCTTCGCCGTAGGAGCCCTGCCGCCCTTGAATCGGTAGAGGACGAGCTTGTCCTCGCGATAGACCTCTTCTTTCTCGGTGGCGCCGTAGTCGACGTCGTCGAGCGTACGCAACGTCTTCAATCCCGCCGCAAGCTTCTGACTGAAGCGAACGGCATCGTCGAGCGCCTTCTGCGGTTCTATGCGGATCGGGTTCATGGCTTGCTCCGGCGCGGCTTCGCGAGCCGCCTGGAAATTTTCATGGGCATGGACAGCACCGACGCCCTTGCTTTCTTCTTGCGTGACTTCCCGGACAGCTCCCTGCGCATCGCGGCAATCGCATCACCGAAGGACGCGGGGCGCGCATCAGCGTTTTCAGGGCGCTTCGCTTTCGAAGCAAACGCCGGTTCGCGGATCGCCACCGGAGCACGTCGAGCGTCGCGCCGCTTCTTGCCATGCGAACGCCTGTCCTTTTGCCTGGCTGATTGAGCGAGCGTCTGCTCCGGTTCGGCCGGCTCGAGCACGGTGGACTTTGCCGCGACATGCGCCCGCTTCGCCGCGCGACTCTTGGGCGGCGCTACGCGTTTGGCCGGTGTGGCGCGCTTCGTCTTTGCCTTTGCCTCGCGTCGCGCGGGAGCCGTCGCAGCCGTCGCCTGCTTGCGCGGAATCGGAACCGCGCTGTTCTCGAGCAGGCGCCGCAGATCGTCGATCTCCGCGCGCATCGCCGCGATTTCCTCATCGCGGCCGTCGCTGGCGGCGTCGCGCAGTTTTTCCTGGCTATCGCGCAATTCGCGCCGCAGATCGTGCATGCGTTTGTGCACGCTGTTCAGTTCCGTGCGCGTCGGCATGCCCAGGTCGACGCCGATGCGCTCGACTTCCTGCTGCATCTGCGAGCGCACGCGCATCTGCGAATTGACGACGTCGCCGTACACCTTCCGGAATTCGTCGGACAAGGCAATTTCCGCGTACGCCTCTTCCGCCGAGTCGACCCACAAGTCGTACAGCGCGCGCACCGAATCGATCTGCCGGCCCGGCTCCGAGCGTTCAGCCAGCTTGAGTTCGAGTATCTCGAAGCTGCGCTGGCTCGACTTCATGATCAGTGCGTTGTATGCCTTGGTTGCCTGCTGGAACTCGAGGAACGCGAGCGCCATCTTCTGATAATGCTCCTGATGCTCGCGCAGGTAGCCGAACGCCGGCGCCTTGAGCCACGACACGCCCTCCTGCTGCAACTGCTGCTGCATCTGCTGCAGCATCGGCGCAGCGCCTTCGGCAAGCTGCTGGAAACCCTTCACACCCTGTCCGGAAATCTCGCGCAGCGCCTTGGCCATCGGGTTGTCGAGCAGCGATGCATCGAAGCCGGGCATGCTGTTGAACATCGATGGATCGAAGCCGGGCACCTTGCCGAACATCGAGGGATCGAAACCCGGCACCTTGGCGAACGCAGAAGGATCGAAGCCCGGCACCTTGCCGAACATCGAGGCATCGAAGCCGGGCATGCCCATGCCCCCGCGCATAGCGTCGAGCCACGGCATATTGATCGCGCCGGACTCTTTTCCTGTCGCGAATGCCAGCATCGACTGCATCAGCGACAGATAGCTCTTGGCGCTCGACATCAGCCGCTCGGCAGCTTCGCTTTGCTTGCCGGCGCTGCCGAACATGCGTGACCACTGCTCGAGTCCTTCGTGCCACGGCGTCGAGGCGTCCGGCGTCGCTCCGGACTGGCGCGTCAAGTCGCTCCAGGCGGTCCAGTACTGATTCTGCAGTGCCTGCCAGTCCTTGGACCAGTCCGGTGAGAATTTGTTGTCGCTCATTGCCGTCTCCAAAAGCGCTTCAGGATCGTAACACGCGCTATGTTGCGCCGCAAAAACATAAAGCCGCGCTTGTTGACCTGAGACAATAGCAGCATGAAAAAGGCGAGCCGAAGCTCGCCTTTTTGTTTGCGACCAGCACTGGGCGTTGCCGATATCAGGCGGCCGGCGCTGCCTCTTCTTCGGTCACTGCCTTCATCGACAGGCGGATGCGGCCCTGCTTGTCGACCTCGAGCACCTTGACCTTGACGATGTCGCCTTCCTTGAGCTTGTCGGAAACCTTCTCGACGCGCTCGTTGGAAATCTGCGAAACGTGCACGAGGCCGTCCTTGCCGGGCAGGATCGTGACGAACGCGCCGAAGTCCATCAGCTTGGCGACCTTGCCCTCGTAGATGCGGCCCGGCTCGACGTCGGAGACGATCTGCTCGATGCGCTTCTTCGCCGCCTCGGCCGCCTCGCGGTTGACCGACGCGATGATGATCGTGCCGTCATCGGTGATGTCGATCGTCGCGCCGGTTTCCTCGGTGATCGAACGGATCGTCGTGCCGCCCTTGCCGATGACTTCGCGGATCTTGTCCGGATGGATCTTCATCGTCATCAGGCGTGGCGCGTATTCGCTCATCTCGGCGCGCGGCGCCGTGATGACCTTGGCCATCTCGCCGAGGATGTGCAGGCGTCCACGCTGAGCCTGGGCCAGCGCAACCTTCATGATCTCTTCGGTGATGCCGTCGATCTTGATGTCCATCTGCAGCGCGCTGATGCCGTCGGCGGTGCCGGCGACCTTGAAATCCATGTCGCCGAGATGGTCTTCGTCGCCAAGGATGTCGCTGAGCACGACGAACTGGTCGGCTTCCTTGACCAGGCCCATCGCGATGCCGGCGACCGGCGCCTTGAGCGGCACGCCGGCATCCATCATCGCCAGCGACGAACCGCAGACCGATGCCATCGACGACGAACCGTTCGACTCGGTGATCTCCGAGACCACGCGCAGCACGTACGGGAACGATTCGATGCTCGGCTTGACGGCCATCACGCCGCGCTTGGCGAGGCGGCCGTGGCCGACTTCGCGCCGCTTCGGCGCGCCGAAGCGGCCGGCTTCACCGACCGAGAACGGCGGGAAGTTGTAATGGAACAGGAACGGATCCTTCGACTCGCCTTCCGGCGCATCGATGATCTGCGCATCGCGCGTGGTGCCGAGCGTGACGACGACCAGCGCCTGGGTTTCGCCACGCGTGAACAGCGCCGAACCGTGGGTGCGCGGCAGCACGCCGACGCGGACCGAGATCGGACGGACGTCGTCGAGCTGACGGCCGTCGATGCGAACCTTGGTTTTGAGGACGCTGTCGCGCAGCGTGTGGTATTCGAGTTCGACGAATTCCTTCGCCATGTCCGCGGCCTGCCAGCCCTTCTGCTCGGCTTCCGCCTTGAGAGAAGCCAGCACGTCGGCCTTGATCGCGGCGATCGCGTCGCGGCGCTGCAGCTTGTCGCGCACCTGGAACGCTTCTTCGAGCTTGCTGCCGACCGCGCCCTTGAGCACGGCGATCATCGATTCGTCACGTGCCGGCGGCTGCCAGTTCCATGACGGCTTGGCCGCCTCGGTGGCGAGTTCGGCGATCGCGCGGATCGCGGTCTGCATCTCACGGTGGCCGAACATGACCGCGCCGAGCATGACGTCTTCGCTCAGCAGCTTGGCTTCGGACTCGACCATCAGCACGGCGTTGTTCGTGCCGGCGACGACGAGGTCGAGGTCGGAAGTCTTCAATTCCGTGGCGGTCGGGTTCAGCAGGTACTTGCCATTCGCATAACCGACGCGCGCGGCGCCGATCGGTCCCTTGAACGGGATTCCGGCCAGGCTAAGCGCGGCGGAAGCGCCGAGCAGCGCCGGGATGTCGCCGTCGACCTCGGGATTCAGCGAGATCACCTGCGCGATGACCTGCACTTCGTTCTTGAACTCTTCCGGAAACAGCGGACGCACCGGACGATCGATCAGGCGCGAGGTCAGCGTTTCCTTTTCGGTCGGACGGCCTTCGCGCTTGAAGAAGCCACCGGGGATGCGACCGGCCGAATAGAACTTCTCGACGTAGTCGACGGTGAGCGGGAAGAAATCCTGCCCCTCGCGCATCTTCGTCGCCGCGACCGCAGTGACGAGCACGACCGTGCCGGACATGCTGACGAGGACGGCGCCGGACGCCTGGCGGGCGATTTCGCCCGTCTCCAGCGTTACCTGGTGACTGCCGTACTGGAATGACTTGGTTACTTTCGCCACGTTGTGGCTCCTAGATGATTTGAAAATGTGCCCGAAGGGCCCGCTTCGCGTTCACGCATGAACGCATCGACTGAAACTGCGGCCACGCATGGCCGCTTCGTGATCTTGGCATTCACGGATGAACGCACGAGCCGTGGAGCTGCTTACCTGCGAATACCGAGGCGTTCGATCAGGGTCTTGTAGCGATCGTTGTCGGAATTCTTCAGGTAGTTCAACAGGCGGCGGCGCTGGTTGACCATCTTGAGCAGCCCGCGACGCGAGTGATGATCCTTCTCGTGATCGGCGAAGTGCTTGGAGAGATGTTCGATGCGGGCGGACAGCAGTGCGACCTGCACTTCCGGCGAACCGGTATCGTTCGGGGCGCGGCGATAGTCCGCAATGACCTTGCTGGTTGTTTCGACTGACAGAGACATGGGATGTGACCTTTTAGGATGATACGTACGGCGCGGTTCGGCCTGCCTTCAGCGCTGGGGCTGTCGTAGCGCAATCCGCGTTAAATGCAAAACACCGCCGCCGGGCAGGAGTCCAAGTGCCCCGGAGGCCATGGCATGGATGGCCGGGAGGGGCCGCCGGGCTGGAGCCTCGGAGGTCATGGATGGCCTGGGCGAGGTCGCGGGGCAGCGGAGTAAAGCCACTTATTGTAACCGGTTTTTGGCGGAAATTGGAGCCTTGAGAGGCCCGCCGGACGGGTCGACGCCCTGCACGTGGACATGCCCGGCTGCGTCGGCACGGACCGCACTGGCTGATTGAACAACTCGAGATTGTTCGCGCAAATATCTATTGCTAAAGGCTTTTTACGAAAGTCTGCCGCCGCGTCAGAGTCATGGTTGCGCCAGAGCATGAACAAAGCCACGCAGCACACGCACCTCGCCAGCCGGATCGATCTCGACCAGCGCAACCAGGCGATTGCCGGAATCGATGGCCCTGCCAAGCGTCGTCGCGCCAAGCGCCGCCTGGGCAAAACGCTTTCCCTGCCGCAGTGCAAGCTCCTGCCCAGGCTCGAGATGCAACGCCGGCAGCGCGTCGAGCGCGCTTTCGAGCGGCAACATGAGGGCGTCCAGGCCGGTCACACCGCGCTCCTCCAGCTGTTTCTCGAGTTGCTCGAGGCCGTACATCCGCGGTTGCCGGAACGGATCGACCCATGTCCGCCGCAACGAAGTCAGATGCGCGCCACATCCCAGCCGCTCGCCGAGGTCGCGAGCGATGCTGCGGATATAGGTGCCGGAGCCGCATTCGACATGCAGGCGCACGCGATCGGCATCGTGACCGAGCAGATCGAGTCGAAAGACTTCGACATCACGCGGCGGCACCTGAACGTCTTCGCCGCGGCGTGCGCGCTTGTACAGGGCAACGCCGCCCTGCTTGATCGCCGAATACGCGGGAGGCGTCTGCGTGATGCGCCCGCGCAAGGTATCCATTGCGGTCTCGATTGCCGCATCCGTCAGCGCCGGCACGGGCCGCGTGGAGACGACGTCGCCTTCGGCGTCATCCGTTGTCGTCGTGGCGCCGAGGCGAAGTTCGGCCTCATAAGCCTTGCGCGAACCGAGCAGGTAGCCGGCGATCTTCGTTGCTTCGCCGAAGCAGATCGGCAACAGGCCGGTCGCGAGTGGATCGAGGCTGCCGGTGTGCCCTGCCTTGCGCGCGTTATAGAGCCGACGCACGCGTTGCAGCGCCTGGTTCGAACTCAGGCCTTGCGGCTTGTCGAACAGGAGGATGCCGTGGATGTCGCGATAGTCCTGCTTGGACATGGGGATTCTGCTGTTTCCTTCTGGCTCAGGAGAAGGTAAAGCCAACGTCGGGAGCCTGGATTTGCTTTTCCCTTCTCACGTTGGAAGAAGGTGGCGCGAAGCGCCGGCCTCTCTCGGCCAACCATGGCCTCAGAAGCACTTGGACTCCTGTCCGGCGGATGAGGGTGCCCAAATTTCCTTAGGTTCGTACGAGACCCGACCCTCACCCGCCGCGCGCGGCGACCTCTCCCGGAGGGAGAGGTGAAGGTCATGTCACGATTTGCCGCGCAACAATGCTTCAATCCGCTCGCCGCGATCGACCGAATCGTCGTACTTGAAGCGCAACTCGGGCACGCGGCGCATGCTCATGACCTTCGACAATTCGCGGCGGAACTCCTTGGCCATTTCATTCAACGTCTTCACGCCTTCGACGGCCTTATCGGGCAGCAGAGCAGTGACATAAACCGTTGCGAAATCGAAATCGCGCGTCACTTCGACATCGGACACGCTCATCGACGGCAACGCATGATCGCGCACGACCTCGTGCACCATCGCGCCGAGCTGGCGGCGCAGTTCGGCGGAGATGCGGTCGGAACGGGTGAAGTCGCGGGAAGGCACGGGAAGGGGCCAGGGACTAAGGACTAGGGACTAGGGACTAGGGAAAAGCAAGAGCGACAAGAGCGAGGGAGCGATGCTTTTGCTCCCACTGGTCCCTGGCCCCTGGTCCCTAGCCCCTGCTTCACAGCGTCCTCGCCACTTCGATGCGCTCATAGCACTCGATCTGGTCGCCCGGCTTGACGTCGTTGTATTGCTTGACGCCGATGCCGCACTCCATGCCGTTGCGCACTTCGTCGACGTTTTCCTTGAAGCGGCGCAGCGATTCGAGTTCGCCCTGGAAGATCACCGTGTTGTCGCGCAACACGCGGATCGGCTTGTGCCGCTTGACCACGCCTTCGATGACCATGCAGCCGGCGATCGCGCCGAACTTCGACGAGCGGAACACGTCGCGCACCTGTGCGGTGCCGATGATCTCCTCGCGGATTTCGGTGCCGAGCAATCCGGTCGCGGCCTGCTTCACCTGGTCGATCACGTCATAGATGATCGAGAAGTAACGCAGGTCGACGTCACTGTCGGAGATCACCTTGCGCGCCGACGCATCGGCGCGCACGTTGAAGCCGATCAGGATCGCCTTCGACGCGGCGGCCAACGTCGCGTCGGACTCGGTAATGCCGCCGACACCGGATCCGATCACGTTGACCTTGATCTGATCGGTGCCGATCGCGGTCAGCGAATCACGCAGCGCTTCGACCGAACCTTGCACATCGGCCTTGACGACGAGGTTCAGCTGGCGCTGGCCGTCGGTCTGGCCCATTGTCGAAATGACGTCTTCCATGCTGCGCATCGCGGTCTTGCCCAGGCGCGTCTCGCGGCGCTTGGCCTGGCGCTCCGAGGCAACCTGCTTGGCCAGGCGCTCGTCCGTCACGACGACGAAATCGTCGCCCGCGTCGGGCACCGCAGAAAGGCCAAGGATCTGCACCGGGATCGACGGACCAGCGCTGTCGACCTGGCGGCCACCCTCGTCGATGATCGCGCGCACGCGGCCGTATTCGATGCCGCAGACGACGAAGTCGCCCTTCTTCAACGTGCCTTGCTGCACGAGCACCGTCGCGACCGGACCGCGGCCCTTGTCTAGGCTAGATTCGACGACCACGCCGTTGGCGAGGCCATCCTTCACGGCGCGCAGGTCCATCAGTTCGGCCTGCAGCAGGATCGCTTCGAGCAGGTTGTCGACGCCATCGCCGGTCTTGGCCGACACCGGCACGAACTGCACGTCGCCGCCCCACTCTTCCGGCACGACTTCATGCTGCACGAGTCCCTGCTTGACGTTGTCGGGATTCGCTTCGGACTTGTCCATCTTGTTCATTGCGACGATCAGCGGCACCTTCGCCGCGCGCGCATGCTGCACGGCTTCGATCGTCTGCGGCATCACGCCATCGTCGGCCGCCACGACCAGAACCACGATGTCGGTCAGGCGCGCGCCGCGGGCGCGCATCGAAGTAAACGCGGCATGGCCCGGCGTATCGAGGAAAGAGATCACGCCCTTGTCCGTCTTCACGTGGTAAGCGCCGATGTGCTGCGTAATGCCACCGGCTTCGCCGGCTGCGACCTTGGTGCGCCGGATATAGTCGAGCAGCGATGTCTTGCCATGGTCGACATGGCCCATGATCGTGACGACCGGCGGGCGCGGCTCTTTCTCGCCCTGGACTTCGACTCTCGACAATTCGGTTTCCGCGTCCTTCTCCGTGGCCTCGACCGCCGTGTGGCCGAACTCCTCGACGACGAGGACCGCGGTGTCGTGATCGATAACCTGGTTGATTGTCGCCATTACGCCCATCTTGAAAAGTACCTTGACGACTTCCGCACCCTTGACCGCCATCTTCTGCGCAAGGTCGGACACGAGAATCGACTCACCGACCGGAATGTCGCGCACCTGCGGCGCCACCGGCCTGGAAAAGCCGTGCGGTCCGCCACTGGGTGAGCGCGCCGGTTCGATCTGCTTGCGCGGGCGTTTCTTGATTGCGCCACGGCGCGCGTGGCCGGCATCGGAAAGATGCAACTCGGCGCCGAAGTAACGTGCAGCAGCACCGTCGGCCTCGTCGACCTCCTGCGGCATCTGATGCGAGCCGTGCTTGGCCTTGGCGTGACGATGCGGCGTTTCCTCTACAGTTGTGGTGCGGGCCCGGCCCGGAGCACGAGGCTCTGCGGCCGGCTTGCGCGCGGCAGGACGCTCTTCCTTGGCGGCCGGCTTGTCGACGCCCGGGGTGGCGGCCGGAGCACTGGGCTGCTTGGCCTCGGCTTCGGCGCGCTGGCGCGCCTCTTCGGCCGCGCGCTTGGCCTCTTCGGCCGCGCGCAGCTTGGCTTCTTCTTCCTGGCGGCGGCGTTCCTGATCCTGGCGCGCGCTCTCCTCGGACTCGCGCTTGAGCTGCGATTCCTGCAGCTTGCGCAGCGCGTCCTCACGCTCCGGATCGATATCCGTGCCGTCCGGCATCGTGCTGCGTTTTACATATGTGCGCTTCTGCCGCACCTCGACGTTGACCGTCTTGCCGCGCGCGGCGCCCTGGTTCACGGTCAGTTCGCTGACCGTGCGCCGCTTGAGCGTGACCTGCCGCGGCGCGTTGTCCGCCGCGTCCTTCTCGGTCTTGCCATGCGTGCGGCGCAGGAAGCCGAGCAGCTTGACCTTCTCGGTACTCGAAACGACCTGTTCCGGACTCGAGAATTTCATGCCGGCCTCGGCAAGCTGGGTGATCAGCTTGTCCACGCCCATGCCGAGCACGCCGGCCAATTGTTTGATGGTTACGTCCGACATTGTTCTTTGGACTCCTCGCCCCGTGCTCGCAGCCTTCTCAAGCCGCCTTCGCTTCGCGCGCCGCCATGATCAATCCCGCAGCGCGGGATTCGTCCATGCCGTCGATAGCAAGCTCCATCAATTCATCGGTCGCCAGATCCGCGAGGTTTTCGCTCGTGACGATCTTGTGCTGCGCCAGCGCGAACGCCGTCGCCTCGTCCATGCCCGGAATGGCCAGCAGGTCTTCGGCCGGCTGGTGCTCGTCGATGTCTTCCTCGACGGCAAGCGCTTCCGTCAGCAGTGCGTCGCGTGCGCGGGCGCGGAGTTCCTCGACGATGTCCTCGTCGAAGCCCTCGATCGCGAGCAGTTCTGCGGTCGGCACGTAGGCGATTTCCTCGACCGTCGTGAAACCTTCCTGCACGAGGATCGCGGAAATCTCCGCGTCGACCTCGAGTTTTTCCTGGAACAGCGCGCGGGCGGTTTCCTGCTCGGCTTCCGACTTCGCGGCGACCTGATCCTGGGTCATGACGTTGAGCTGCCAGCCCGACAGCTTGCTCGCCAGGCGCACGTTCTGGCCGCCCCGGCCGATCGCCTGCGACAGCTTGTCTTCGGCGACCGCAATGTCCATCGAGTGCTTTTCTTCATCGACGATGATCGACTGCACTTCGGCCGGCGCCATCGCATTGATCACGAATTGGGCCGGATTGTCGTTCCACAACACGATGTCGATTCGCTCGCCGTTCAACTCGTTCGACACCGCCTGAACGCGCGAACCGCGCATGCCGATGCACGCGCCGATCGGGTCGGTGCGGCTGTCGTGCGCCACGACCGCGATCTTCGCGCGGTCGCCGGCGTCGCGCGCCGCGCCCTTGATTTCCACCAGTCCCTGGCCGACTTCCGGCACTTCGATGCGGAACAGCTCGATCATGAATTCCGGCGCCGTGCGCGATACGAACAACTGCGGACCGCGCTGCTCGGCGCGCACTTCGTACAGGTAGCCGCGCACGCGGTCGCCCGCGCGCACCGCTTCGCGCGGAATCGCGCGATCGCGGGGAATGTAGGCCTCTGCGTTGCCGCCGAGATCCAGGTACACGCTGCCGCGCTCGACGCGCTTGACGACACCGGTGACGAGTTCGCCGACGCGATCCTTGTACGCCTCGACAACCTGCGCGCGCTCGGCTTCGCGCACGCGCTGCACGATGACCTGCTTGGCTGCCTGCGCCGCGATGCGGCCGAACTCGGGGTTCTCGATCGGCTCTTCGATGAATTCGCCGACCTGGATCTCAGCCTTGACGTCGACCGCGTCCATCAGGCGGACCTGCCGGTCCGGCGATTCCATGACGACGTCGTCGGCCACGACTTCCCAGCGGCGGAAGGTTTCGTATTCGCCGGAGTGCTTGTCGATGCTCACGCGCGCCGCGATGTCTTCGTCGGGATAGCGCTTCTTCGCCGCGGAGGCGAGCGCAGCTTCCATCGCGTCGAAGATGACGTCCTTCTCGACGCCCTTCTCGTTGGCAACCGCATCAACGACCAGTAACAGTTCTTTGCTCATCACTAAGACTCTCGTTTGGATGGGTGAGGAGTGAGGAAGTGAGGTGTGAGGAAGAGCTGACTCCTAACTCCTAACCCCTAACTCCTTACTTCTTACCCTTCTTGCCTTTGTTCAATTTCTTTTCTTCGCCGAAATCCGGCACCAGCTTGGCCTTGTGGATGTTGTCGTGCGCGATCCTGACCGCGACACCATCCTGTTCCATCAGGATCGTCGCGCCTTCCACGGCGCGGATCGGACCCTGGAAACGCCGCCGGCCATCTATCGGCAGGTTCACTTCGAGCTTCGCGGTCTCGCCGATGAATCGCGCGAACTGTTCCGGCGTATACAGCGGCCGGTCGAGTCCCGGCGACGATACCTCCAGTGTGTAGCGTCCTTCGATCGGGTCGTGCACGTCGAGCGACGCCGAAACCTGGCGGCTCACCACTTCGCAATCGTCGACCGTGACCGGCCTGTCGGCAGCCTCTATGTAAACCCGCACCAGACTGTTGCCATGCGACGGGCTGTATTCGACCCCGACGCATTCGAGTCCGAGATCGGCGATTACCGGCGCCAGCAGTTGCGTGAGTTCCTCGTTGCGCATGACCTGTAGTGCGACTGTTGCTTGTGCCATCGTCCATTATTGCGAGAGTCAAAAAGCGTCCATCCATGGCCGCACTTTTAGAAAAAGCAAAAATAAAAATCCACAAATAAAAAATGGGCACAAGGCCCATTCCATAGTCCGCCGTTGTTTCGTATCCAGACACCGGCAACGCGCATCCTGCGCTGGGCTGAACTCTAGCAAAGAGGCCTCACATGGAGGCCTCGGAGCGAGAGGTGGTAGCGGGGGTAGGATTTGAACCTACGACCTTCGGGTTATGAGCCCGACGAGCTGCCAGACTGCTCCACCCCGCATCAGCCGAACGCGAAGTGTAGCTGAGCAATGCCTGATTTTCAAGGCAAGTTCAGACTACGACAGGCCAAAGGCGCGATAGCACCACGCGATGAGCGGCCCCCAGAACAGGCCCAGGACCAGCAGCGCCGCGCCATTCAGCGACAGCAGCCAGCGAAATGGCATATCGCCGGGCAACACCAGCGCGGACTTGTCGTCCGCGGCATCGAAGTACATGACCTTGATGACGCGCAGGTAGTAATACGCGCCGACGATCGCCATGACGATCGCGACGATGACCACCCACAACATGCCGGCGTCCAGGGCGGCTTTCAAGACCAGGAGCTTGGCGAAGAAACCGAACAGCGGCGGCACGCCGGCCAGCGAGGCCATTGCCAGCAGCATGATCAGCGCATACCAGGGATTGCGCTGGTTCAGGCCCTTGAAATCCTCGATTTCCTCGGCCTCGAAGCCGCTGCGAGCGAGCAGCAGGATGCCGCCGAAGGCGACACTCGCGGTGATCGCATAGGCGATCGCGTAGAACATCGCCGCGGCGTAGCCCGATGGCGTGCCGTTGAGCAACCCCATCAGCAGGAAGCCCATGTGCGAGATCGTCGAGTAGGCAAGCATGCGCTTGAGGTTCGTCTGCGCGATCGCGACGATATTGCCGATCACGAGCGAGGCGACCGCGAGCACGGCGAGCATCTCCCGCCAATGGCTCACCATTCCGCTCAGACCGCCTTCGAGCAGCCGGTAGGCCATGCCGAACGCGGCGATCTTCAGCGTCGTGCCGATGAACAACGTCACCGCCGTCGGCGCGCCCTGGTAAACGTCCGGAATCCACATGTGGAACGGCGCGACGCCGAACTTGAAACCGATGCCGACGACCAGGAACACGAGTCCGAACGCAAGCAGCGCCTGGTGCTGTTGCACATCGCCTGCCGCGAACGTCGCCGCGGCCTGAATCTGCTTCAGGTCGAGCGTGCCGGTCGCGCCGTAGATCATCGACATGCCGTAGAGCAGCATGCCGGAGGCCAGCGCGCCGAGCACGAAATACTTCATCGCCGCCTCGGACGACAGCGCGGAGTCGCGATTGATCGCGACCAGGGCGTACGTCGACAGGGTCAGCAATTCGAGCCCGAGATACACCGTCACGAGACTCCCTGCCGAAACCAGAACCATCGCCCCGAGTGTGGCGAACAGGCTCAGCAGATAGAACTCGCCGACATGCAGGCCGCGATCCTGCAGATAGCCGCGCGCGTAGACGAACACGGTTCCGGTCGTGGCGAGGACGAAGATCCTGAGCACCGCGGCGATGCCGTCGTGGATGTACATGCCGTTGAACGCGGTCGCCGCCGGTTCGGCATCGACCGCGACCAGCACGATCGTGCCCAGCACCGTGGCCAGCGACAGCCAGTGCGTGATCGCGCGCTGAGTCGGTTTCAGGAACAGGTCGATCAGCAGGATCGCGCAGATCGCGCCGAGCAGGAAAGCCTCGGGCAGCATCAGGACGACATCGTGGATGTTGAATGACATTGGACTATTCATGCGCCTATATCGCCTTGACCACGAGCAGGTGGTCGACGATCTGCTTGATCGAGGCATCCATCAGGTGGGTCAGCGGGGCCGGCCACACGCCGAACAGCAGGACGGCAGCGGCGAATGCGCCGAGCATCAGGGTTTCGCGCGGATTGATGTCCTTGAGATGCGCGACATGGTCGTTCGCCACTTCACCGAAGATCACGCGCTTGACCAGCCAGAGAGTGTACGCGGCGCCGATGATCAAGGTGAATGCGGCCGCCGCCGACACCCACGGATTCATCTGGAAGCTCGCGAGGATGACCATGAACTCGCCGACGAAGCCGCTCGTGCCGGGCAGGCCGCAGTTGGCCATCGAGAACAGCACCCAGAACGCGGCGAACCACGGCATCGTGTTCACGACGCCGCCGTAATCCTTGATCATGCGGGTGTGCATGCGGTCGTAGATGACGCCGACGCTGGCGAACATCGCGCCGGAAATGAAGCCGTGCGAGATCATCTGCACCATCGCGCCGGACACACCCAGATACGCGGCCTGGTTGTTGCCGCCGTTGCGGACGAGCGCCAGGCTGATGAACAGGCCGAGCGTGACGAAACCCATGTGCGCGACCGACGAATAGGCGATCAGCTTCTTCATGTCCTCCTGCACCAGCGCGACGAAGCCGATGTAGATCACAGCGATCAGCGACATCGCGATCACGACCCAGGCGTATTCCTGGCTCGCGTCCGGCACGATCGGCAGCGAGAAGCGGAGGAAGCCATATCCGCCGATCTTCAGCATGATCGCGGCCAGGATCACCGAGCCGCCGGTCGGCGCCTCGACGTGCGCGTCCGGCAACCACGTGTGCACCGGCCACATCGGCACCTTGATCGCGAAGCCGGCGAGGAACGCGAAGAACAGCCAGGCCTGGACGCTGGCGCTCAACGGCAGTTTTGCCATGTCGGCCATTTCCCAGCTGTTCGCGTGCAAGAAGAGATAAATCAGCGCGACCAGCATGAAGATCGAGCCGAAAAACGTATACAGGAAGAATTTCAGGGTCGCGTAGACGCGCCGCGGACCGCCCCAGATGCCGATGATGATGAACATCGGGATCAGCATGCCCTCGAAGAACACGTAGAACAGCAGCGCGTCCATCGCCGCGAACACGCCGATCATCAGGCCTTCGAGTACCAGAAACGCGGCCAGGTACTGGTTGACCTTGTCGTGCACCGAGTCCCACGCGCCGACAATCACCAGCACGGTCGTGAACGTGGTCAGCAGGATCAGAGCGATCGAGATGCCGTCGGCGCCGACATGGTAGTTCGCCGCGATCGCCGCGATCCACGTGTAGTTCTCGATGAACTGCATCGTTCCGGCTGTGGCGTCGTATCCGGTAAACAGCGGAATGCTGAGGATGAACGTCAGGATCGCAATAGCGAGCGCCAGCCAGCGCGCAGTACTCGCGCGGCCCGAACCGGTCAGCGACACGAGCGCGCCTCCGACGATCGGCAGCCAGATTACGAGGCTCAACATGTGAGTCAGATTCATCGCTGGCGTTTCCGAATGTCCGTCACGATCTCACCACCCACCACAGGCCGCCGAGCAATCCGACCAGGCCGAGAATCATCGCGAATGCATACGTGTACAGATAGCCGGTCTGCAGCCGGCGCACCTGACCCGCCATGCGGCCGACCGCAGCCGAGGTGCCGTCGATCAGGATGTTGTCGATCACGCCGGTATCGCCGCCCTTCCACAGTCCGCGCCCGAGCAGCAGCGAACCGCGCGCGAAGATCGCCTGATAGGCCTCGTCGAACCAGTACTTGCGATCGAGCATGCGCCACAGCGGGTGCAGCGCGCGCTTGGCCGCGTCCGCGATGGCCGGGTTGAACAGGTAGACATAGGTCGCGACGGCGAATCCGCCGAACGCGAGCCAGAACGGCGGATGCATGAAGCCGTCGACGATCGCCGCCAACGCGCCGCCGAATTCGCCTTCGTGCTCGCCGCCAGCGACGAACAGGGAGTGGCCGAAGAAATCACCGTGCAGCATCGCTGCCACCGTGAATGCGCCGACAAAAATCGAGGGGATCGCCAGCGCGACCAGCGGGGCGGTCACGACCGACGGCGACTCGTGCGGTGCGTGCGCAAGGTGGCCCGGTTCGTGGTGGTGATGATCGTCGTGTCCGTGCGTGCCGTGCTCGACGACAAAGCGTTCCGAGCCGTGGAACGTCAGGTACAGCAGCCGGAAACTGTACAAAGCGGTGACGAACACACCGATCAGCACGCACAGGTATGCGTAGCCCGAACCCCAGCGGTGCGATTCCCCGACAGCCTCGATGATCGCATCCTTCGAGAAGAATCCGGCGAAACCCGGCATGCCGGTCAACGCCAGCGTGCCGATCCACATCGTGATGTAGGTGATCGGCATGTAGCGGCGCAGGCCACCCATGTAGCGCATGTCCTGCTCGTGGTGCATCGCGATGATGACCGAGCCGGCTCCGAGGAACAGCAGCGCCTTGAAGAACGCGTGCGTCATCAGATGGAAGATCGCGGCCGAGTAGGCCGATGCGCCGAGCGCCGCCGTCATGTAGCCGAGCTGCGAAAGGGTCGAATAGGCCACGACGCGCTTGATGTCGTTCTGCACGATGCCGATCAGTCCGGTGAAGAACGCAGTCGTCGCGCCGATCACGAGCACTGTGCTCAGTGCGGTCTCCGACAACTCGAACAGCGGCGACATGCGCGCGACCATGAAGATGCCCGCGGTCACCATCGTCGCCGCATGGATCAGGGCGGAGATCGGCGTCGGACCTTCCATCGAATCGGGCAGCCACACGTGCAGCGGCACCTGCGCCGACTTGCCCATCGCGCCTACGAACAGGCACAGGCAAATCACGGTCGCCGCCGACCACGGATGACCGGCGAAGAGTTCCAGCGACTTGCCGGCCAGCACGTCGGTGTGATCGAAGACGGCGCGGTAGTCGAGCGTCTGGAAAAAATACAGCACGCCGGCGATGCCGAGCAGGAAGCCGAAGTCGCCGACGCGATTGACGAGAAACGCCTTGAGGTTGGCAAAGATCGCGGTCGGCCTCTTGAACCAGAAGCCGATCAGCAGGTACGAAACCAGTCCCACCGCTTCCCAGCCAAAGAACAGCTGCAGGAAGTTGTTGCTCATCACGAGCATCAGCATCGAGAACGTGAACAGCGCGATGTAGCTGAAGAAGCGCTGGTAACCGTCGTCCTCCGCCATGTAGCCGATCGTGTAGATATGCACCATCAGCGAGACGAACGTGACCACGACCATCATCATCGCGCTCAGGCGGTCGATCATGAAGCCGACATGCGTCTGCAGCGCACCAACCTGGAACCAGGTGTAGACATCCTGGTTGAACGTCTCCGCGCCTTCCCACACCATCCGGTACAGGACGTGGAACGACAGCACGCAGCTGAGCGCTACGCCGGCGATCGTCACCCAATGCGCGCCGGCGCGGCCGATCTGCTTGCCGAACAGGCCCGCGACGATCGCGCCGAGCAGCGGTGCGAGTGCGATGATGAGAAGAATTGTCGGGTCCAGACTCATCTGTTCAGCCTTTCATCGAATCGATTTCGCCAACGTTGATCGTCGACCGGTTGCGGAAGAGCACGACCAGGATCGCCAGGCCGATCGCCGACTCGGCTGCGGCCACGGTCAGGATGAAGAACACGAACACCTGGCCGGACACGTCGCCGAGGAAGCGCGAGAACGCAACGAAATTCATGTTGACCGCGAGCAGCATCAGTTCGATCGCCATCAGCAGCACGATGACGTTTTTGCGATTGATGAAGATGCCGGCGACCGAAATGCAGAACAGGATCGCGCCGAGACCGATGTAATGGGCCAGCGTCAGGTGCATCGTCTCGATCATGGCGTCGTGCCTCCCTTCGTGGCGCTGGCCATCTTGACGATGCGCACGCGGTCGGATGCCCGCACGGCGGACTGTTCGGACGCGCTCTGACGCCGCGTGCCGGCGCGCCGGCGCAAGGTCAGCATGATCGCCGCGACGATCGCCACGGTCAGGATGATTGCCGCGATTTCGAACGGCAGCAGGAATTGCGTGAACAGGGCATTGCCGAGCCAAGCCACATTGGACACGTGCGCAGCGGCGGCGGGTTCGGGCACGACCGGCAGCGCGTACATGACGCGCACGCCGACCAGCAGCAGCATCTCGACCAGCATCACGATCGCGACGCCGATACCGATCGGCAGGTAGCGGATGAAACCTTCGCGCAGCGGTTCGCTGTTGATGTCGAGCATCATGACGACGAACAGGAACAGCACCATGACTGCGCCGACATATACCAGCACCAGCGCGATCGCGAGGAACTCCGCTTGCAGCAGCAGCCACAGTTCGGCGCTGGTGAAAAACGCCAGCACCAGGAACAACGCCGCGTGCACGGAGTTTTTCACGCTGATCACGGCGAGCGCAGCAAGCACCATCACCGTCGCGAATGCGTAGAAAAGAATCAGATCCCAGGGCAGAGTCATCGAGGTCTCTCTAGCGGAAGGCCGCGTCTTGCGTGCGGGCCGCGGCAATTTCCTTCTCGAAACGGTCGCCGATCGCCAGCAACTGCATCTTGGTGACGATGTTCTCGCCACGCCGCTCGAAGTGGTATTCGTGGATGTTCGTCTCGACGATCGAATCGACCGGGCAGCTCTCCTCGCAGAATCCGCAGTAGATGCACTTGAACAGGTCGATGTCGTAGCGCGTCGTGCGACGCGTGCCGTCGGCGCGCTGCTCCGAGTCGATCGTGATCGCCAGGGCCGGACACACCGCTTCGCACAGCTTGCAGGCGATGCAGCGCTCTTCCCCGTTCGGGTAACGGCGCAGCGCGTGCAGCCCGCGGAACCTGTTCGACTGCGGGATCTTCTCCATCGGATAGCGCATCGTGTACTTGGGCTTCCACATGTATTTCATGGTCAAGCCCAGGCCCCTGAGCAGTTCGATGAGCAGCAGGCTCTTGAAGTAGCGCGTGACGAGATTCATGACATGGCCTCCACTGCCGGTACAGGCCCGACCACCCCGAAATAGACGAGGCAGCCGGCCACGAAGATCCAGGCGATTGCGAGCGGAACGAATACCTTCCAGCCCAGGCGCATGATCTGGTCATAGCGGTAGCGCGGAAACGCGGCGCGGAACCACAGGAAGAGGAAAGCAAAAAAGAACGCCTTGGCGAACAGCCACCACCAGCCGCCGGCGCCGAGAATCGGCCACGAAGCAGGGAATGGCGACAGCCAGCCGCCGAGGAACAAAACTGGCGCGAGGAACGAAACCAGGATCATGTTCGCGTATTCAGTCAGGAAGAACACCGCGAACGGCGCGCCCGAATACTCGACGTGGAAGCCGGCGACGATTTCCGATTCGCCTTCGGCGACGTCGAACGGCGCGCGATTGGTCTCGGCGACACCCGACACGAAATAGATCACACACAGAGGCAGCAGCGGCAGCCAGAACCAGCTGAACAGGCCGTATGGTCCGGCCTGCGCGCGCACGATCTCGGACAGGTTCAGGCTGCCGGCGCAGATCAGCACGCCGACCAGGGCCAGGCCCATCGCGATTTCATAGCTGACGACCTGCGCAGCCGAACGCATCGCGCCGAGGAATGCGTATTTCGAGTTCGACGCCCAGCCGGCCAGGATGATGCCGTACACGCCCATCGAGGTCATTGCCAGCAGGTAGAGCAAGCCGGCGTTGACATCCGCAAGCACGAGTTTCGCATCGAACGGAATAACCGCCCATGCGGCGAGAGCCGGCGTCAGGGAAATCAGCGGCGCGAGAAAAAACAGCATCCGGCTCGATTTCGCCGGAACGAGGTATTCCTTCAGCAGCAGCTTGAACACGTCGGCGAATGTCTGCGCCAGGCCGAACGGTCCGACGCTGTTGGGACCCATGCGCACATGCATCCAGCCGAGCACCTTGCGCTCCCACCAGACATAGAGCGCGACCGAGATGATGACAGGCACGGCGATGCAGAGGATGCAGACGACGAGCCACAGCACCAGCCCGATCGCGCCCCAGCCGAGCAGCAGTTCGTGCAGCGAGTTGAACGGATGCAGTATCCAGTTCACGATCAGGCCCTCGCTACCGTCAGCGCTGCGCCGGTCGGCGGCAACGCGCGAGTCTCGGGCCACGTCGATTCGATCCATGCCACTCCGCGCGGGACCGCGCGCGTGATCACGACCGGCAGAACGACTTCCGCATCGCCGCCCTTCACTTTCGCATTGGCATCGTTCGCCAGACCCAGCCCAAGGGCATCTTCGGGATTCAGGCCGATGGCGGCCTTGCCGGTAAGTGGATGCGCCTGCAATGCAGGCGAACGCCGCACGACGGCATCACTGCGATACAGCGGAACCGTCGCAACGCGAACGAGGCCCGAACCGGCCGACGGCGCAGATGCGACGCGAGGATTTTTCGGCAGGTTGAACTTTGCGGCCAGCGCGCCCTGCAATTCAGCGCGCAACTCGCTTAGTTCAGTGAAGGTGAATCCGCTCAGTCCCAGCTGCGCACCGAGCGCGCGCAACACGCGCCATCCGGAACGCGCGTCGCCGGGCAGCTTCGTGCCCGCCGCAGTCGTTTGGACCGTGCCGTCGATGTTCATGTACGTCCCGTCGATTTCTGGCGGCAACCCGACTGGAAGTACGGCATGTGCCGTGCGCTTCACGCCGTTGCAGGCGTAGGCGCCGATGTAGACGTGAAAATCGGCGTTGCTTCGCGCCGCATCGTAGGCAGCCGAGGAACTCGTGTCCTGGGATCCGGCATGCCAGGTAAGCAGCGCGCGCGGCGGTTGAGCAAGCAGCGCCGCGGCATCGCGCCCGCCAGCGTGCGGCATGACGCCGACGCGTGCCAGCCCCGCGGCATTCGCGCCAGCCGGAACTTCGTTGTACGCGGCGCCGGTTGCCGCCGCGACGAATCGGGCGGCGGCTCGCAGCAGCGACGCCTGCGGGTGCTGCACGGCTTCGTCGCCAAAAATCACGACCGAACTGCCCTGCTTGAGTGCCGCGTGCAGGCTGCGCGATGCATCGTCGGCAGCAAGGCCGGCAATTGCGCCGGCAACACCGTCGGAGTCAGGCAGACGCCCGTCGTCGTTTGCGACCTTCGCGAGTTTCAACAGTGCTTCGATCATGCCCGCCGGAGTCGCGATCGTCTTGCCCGCGAGCCCGAAGTTGAAATCGAAATCGAGCGGATTGATCGCGAATACCTTCGCGCCATGTTTCCACGCCTGACGGATGCGATGGCCGAGCAACGGCTGTTCGTGGCGCGGATTGCTGCCGACGAGCAGGATCGTGCGCGCCTTTTCGATCTGCGCCAGTGGCAGCGCGAACGTCGCGCCGGCGGCCCCGTCGGTGAAATCGAGCGTGCGCAGGCGGTGATCGATGCTGTCGCTGCCGAGCCCGCGCACGACCTTCGCCAGCAGCCAGCCTTCCTCGCACGACGCGAGCGGCGCGACCAGCGCGCCCAGTTCGGCGCCCGCGTGCTTTCTCAAGCCATCGGCAACGAACGCGATGGCCTCTTCCCAGCTCGCTTCGACGAGTTCGCCGTCCTTGCGGATCATCGGCTTGGTCGCGCGGTCACCGGCATACATGCCTTCGTGCGAATAGCGGTCGCGATCCGACAGCCAGCACTCGTTGATCGCCTCGTTGTCGCGCGGGACCGTGCGCAGCACTTCGCCGCGGCGCGTATGCAGCCAGAGATTGGAGCCGAGCGCATCGTGATAGCCGATCGATTCGCGCGCGATCAGTTCCCACGGGCGCGCCTTGAAACGGAATACCTTGTTCGTAAGCGCGCCAACCGGACAGACGTCGATGATGTTGCCGCCCAGCTCGCTGTCGATCGACTTGCCGATATACGTGCCGATTTCGAGATTTTCGCCACGGCCGAGGCCGCCGAGCTCCGGACTTCCGGCGACCTCGGTCATGAAGCGCACGCAACGCGTGCACTGGATGCAGCGCGTCATCTCGGTCGCGATCAGCGGACCCAGGTCCTCGTCCGGCACGACGCGCTTGCGCTCGGCAAAACGCGACACCGAGCGGCCGTAGCCCATCGACAGGTCCTGCAGTTCGCACTCGCCACCCTGATCGCAGATCGGGCAATCGAGCGGATGGTTGATCAGCAGGAATTCCATGACATTGCGCTGCGCCGACAGCGCGCGCTGCGACTGGGTGAAGATCTTCATGCCTTCCATGACCGGCGTGGCGCAGGCAGGCTGCGGCTTCGGCACCGGCTTGCCGCCCATCTCGGTCTCGACCATGCACATGCGGCAATTCGCCGCGATCGGCAGCTTGTCGTGGTAGCAGAAACGCGGAATCGCGATGCCGGCCTTGTCGGCGGCCGCGATGATCATCGAGTTCTTCGGCACCTGCATCGGCTTGCCGTCGATTTCGATGTTGACCATATCCGGTGGTGCGGCCGGCGCCGTGGTCTGCGCGCTCATGCTGCGCCTCCTTTTTTTGTCGTCATTCCCGCGAAAGCGGGAATCCATCTTGCTTTGAAGGCACCATCGCAATGGATCCCCGCTTTCGCGGGGATGACGCCAGGAATTGAACTCGAAGCGGCGCTCATGCCGCGACCTCCATCGGAGCGTCGACAATCGAGCGCTTGTTCGCCACGAAATATTCGAACTCATTCCAGAAGTGGCGCAGGAAACCCTGCACCGGCCACGCCGCGGCTTCGCCGAATGCGCAGATCGTGTGGCCTTCGATCTGGCCCGCGGCCTGCTTGAGCATCTCGACGTCGGCCATCGTCGCATTGCCCTCGACGATGCGCGTGAGCACGCGATACATCCAGCCGGTGCCTTCGCGGCAAGGCGTGCACTGGCCGCAGGACTCGGCGTAGTAGAAGCGCGCGATGCGCTGGCACGCGCGCACCATGCAGGTCGTTTCGTCCATGACGATGACCGCGCCGGAACCAAGCCCGGAGCCGGCCTTCTGCAAGGCGTCGTAGTCCATCGTAACGGCCATCATCGTGTCGGCCGGGAGCACCGGCATCGAAGAGCCGCCGGGGATGACACCCTTGAGCTTGTGACCATTGCGCACGCCGCCGGCCATCTCGAGCAACTCGGCGAATGGCGTACCGAGCTTGATCTCGTAGTTTCCGGGCTTGTTGACGTGACCGGAAACGGAAAAAATCTTCGGCCCGCCGTTGTTCGCCTTGCCGAGCCCCAGAAACCACTCGCCGCCCTTGCGCAGGATCGCCGGCACCGACGCATAGGTCTCGGTGTTGTTGATCGTCGTTGGCCGGCCGTAGAGTCCGAAGCCGGCCGGAAATGGCGGCTTGAAGCGCGGCTGGCCTTTCTTGCCTTCGAGTGACTCCATCAGCGCGGTTTCCTCGCCGCAGATGTAGGCACCCGCGCCGAGAGCGTTATACATGTCCACATCGATACCGCTGCCGCCGATGTTCTTGCCGAGCAGGCCGGCTGCGTAGGCTTCCTTCAACGCCTCCTCGCAGCGCTCGTAGGGTTCGTGGTGGAACTCCCCGCGCAGGTAGTTGTAGGCGACGCTCGAACCAGTCGCATAGCAGGCAATCGCCATGCCCTCGATCACCGAGTGCGGGTTGAAGCGCAGGATGTCGCGATCCTTGCAGGTTCCCGGCTCGGATTCGTCGGAATTGCACAAAATATACTTCTGCCCGGGCGCATTGCGCGGCATGAACGACCACTTCAGGCCAGTCGGAAAGCCGGCGCCGCCACGACCGCGCAGCGAGCTCTTCTTCAGCTCGTCGACGATCGAGGCCGGATCGGGTTTCTCCGCGAGGATCTTCTTCCACGCTTCGTAACCGCCGGTCTTGACGTAGTTGTCGAGACTCGACGGATTGTCGAAGTGCAGGGTCGTGTAGACGACCTGATGTTCCAGAGGTGCGGGACCGACTGCCATACGCGTTCCGTAGTTGCCTTCGCCGGGTGGGCCCTTGGACCACCGCAACTTTCTATTTCCGTCATTCCCGCGAAAGCGGGAATCCATTTTGCTCTTGTCGCACCAGGATCAAGATGGATTCCCGCTTTCGCGGGAATGACGAGCCTTTTTACTTTTCGCCCAGCTATTTCAATTCGTCGAGGATCTTGTCGACACTTTCCGTCGTCAGATTCTCGTGATAGTGACCATTGACGACCATCATCGGTGCGCCGCAGCAGGCTGCGAGACACTCTTCTTCCGGTTTCAGATAGACACGACCATCCGCGGTGCTTTCCCCGACCTTCACGCCGAGTTTCTTCTCGCAATGGCGCAGTATGTCTTCGCCACCGTTGAGCCAGCACGAAATGTTGGTGCATACCGCGACGTTGTTGCGTCCGACCGGATGCGTCTCGAACATCGAGTAGAAGCTCGCAACTTCATAGGCCCAGATCGCCGGCAGTCCGAGATACTTCGCCACCGCCGTGATCAGTTCGTCGGTCAGCCAGCCCGAGTTCTGCTCCTGCGCCGCCATCAGGCCCTGGATCAATGCCGAACGCTTGCGCTCGGGCGGGAACTTCGCAGCCCACAGGTCAATGTGCTCACGCGTGTGCGAGTTGAGCGCGACCAGCGGATCGACATCCTTGACTTCGGCGTAGTGATTGGTCGCCTTCACCGGTCGATCTCCCCGAAAACGATGTCGTAGCTGCCGATCATCGCGACGACGTCGGGCAGCATGTGGCCGCGCACGATCGCGTCCATCGACGACAGGTGGGCGAAACCCGGCGGCCGTATCTTGCAGCGGAACGGTTTGTTCGCGCCGTCGGAGATCAGATAGATGCCGAATTCGCCCTTCGGCGCCTCGATCGCTGAGTACACCTCGCCGGCCGGCACGGAGTAACCCTCCGTGAACAGTTTGAAATGATGGATCAGGGCTTCCATGTCCTCCTTCATTTCCTCGCGGCGCGGCGGCGAGACCTTGAAGTTGCGCAGCATGACTTCGCCGGGATTCTCGCGCAGCCACTTGATGCACTGCTGCATGATGCGGGCGGACTGGCGCATTTCCTCGACCCGCACCAGATAGCGGTCGTAGCAGTCGCCATTGACGCCGACCGGGATGTCGAAATCCATCTTGTCGTACGCCGCATACGGCTGCTTCTTGCGCAGATCCCATTCGATGCCCGAGCCGCGCAACATCGGTCCGCTCATGCCCCAGGCCAGCGCCATTTCCGGCGGCACGACGCCGATCCCCACGGTGCGCTGTTTCCAGATGCGGTTGTTGGTCAGCAGTGTTTCGTACTCGTCGACCTTGTGCGGAAAGTCATCGACGAACGCCTGCAGGAAATCGATCATCGAGCCTTCGCGCCAGGCATTGCGGCGCTTGAGGTCCTCGCCTTTGTGCCATGGCGATTCCCGGTACTTCGGCATCTTCTCCGGCAGGTCGCGATAGACGCCGCCGGGGCGGTAGTAAGTCGCGTGCATGCGCGCACCACTGACCGCTTCGTAGCAGTCGATCAGTTCTTCGCGCTCGCGGAACGCGTAAAGGAACACTGCCATCGCGCCGAGATCGAGCCCGCTCGATCCAATCCACAACAGATGATTCAGGATGCGCGTGATTTCGTCGAACAGTGTACGAATATATTGCGCCCGGATCGGCGCCTCGATGCCGAGCAGTGCCTCGATCGCGCGCACGTAGGCGTGCTCGTTGCACATCATCGACATGTAGTCGAGCCGGTCCATGTAGCCGATCGACTGGTTGAACGGCTTGGACTCGGCAAGTTTCTCGGTAGCGCGATGCAACAATCCGATGTGCGGATCGGCGCGCTGCACGACCTCGCCGTCCATCTCGAGCACAAGGCGCAGCACACCGTGCGCCGCCGGATGCTGCGGTCCGAAGTTGATCGTGTAGTTCTTGATCTCTTGCATAAGGATTAAAAGATTGAACCACGGAGAACACGCAGAACACGAAGAAAGCAAAGGCTGACTTGCGTTCTCGCCTGCGCGCACGAAAAAGCGTCGCGTAGATTGATGAATCTCGTGGCTATTTTCTTCCGGTCTCCTTCGTGTTCGTCGTGTTCTTCGTGGTTCAATCTTCTTTACTTCTTGTCCGCAGCGCCCTCGGCACGCGACTGGTCGTAGCGCGAGTCGTCGCGGATGACCCGCGGCACCAGCACGCGCGGCTCGACCGATGTGACCGGTTCATAGATCACGCGCTGCAATGTTTCGTCGTAACGCACTTCGACGTTGCCGATCAGGGGGAAATCCTTGCGGAACGGATGGCCGACGAAACCGTAGTCGGTCAGGATCCGGCGCATGTCCGGATGACCTTCGAAAATGATGCCGAACAGATCGAACGCCTCGCGCTCGAACCAGTTCAAGCCGGGCCACAGACTCGTCAGCGAGGGGACGACCGGCAGCGAATCGTCCTGCGCGTGACAGCGCAAGCGGACGCGCCAGTTGTGTTTGATCGACAACAGATGGAACACGGCTGCGAAGCGCTTGTGGCCGCCCGCTCCGACGATCGGCCGGTTCGACCACTGGAAGCGCCCCGGACCTTCGCCTTCCACGCCACGCGAAAAACCCTGGGCGCTGACGTCGGTCGTGTCCCACTCGGTCTGGCCGTAACTGAGATAGTCGACGCCGCTGACGTCCATCGCCTGCTCGAAACGAAAGCTGTCGTCGTCGCGCAACTCCTTTGCGACAGCGAGCAGGTTCTCGGGCAGCACTTCGACCGTGGTCTCGCCCAGACCTTCGGTGACGCCGACGATCCGGTCGCCGAGGTTTGCGCCGATGCGTTGCGCCAGTGAGTTC
This sequence comes from uncultured Gammaproteobacteria bacterium, assembly GCA_963766595.1. Lineage (GTDB taxonomy): Bacteria > Pseudomonadota > Gammaproteobacteria > Xanthomonadales > Rhodanobacteraceae > Rudaea. The sequence continues at coordinate 1,498,390 of CAVYAZ010000002.1, read as the reverse complement.
GTCTCGGTCATGTTCAGCGCGCGAATGTGTTCGAAGCCATCCGGGTAGAGCCGGCCATGCCACCGTCTGCGATCGAGTTCGTGCGGCGGATCTTCTTCTGCAGTTGCAGGATCCCGTACACGAGGGCTTCCGCGGTCGGCGGGCAACCGGGCACGTAGATATCGACCGGAACGATACGGTCGCAACCGCGCACGACCGCGTAGGAATAGTGGTAATACCCGCCGCCATTGGCGCACGAGCCCATCGAGATTACCCACTTGGGGTTCGGCATCTGGTCGTAGACGCGGCGCAAAGCCGGCGCCATTTTGTTGACCAGCGTGCCGGCAACGATCATCACGTCGCTCTGGCGCGGGCTGCCGCGGAAGACTACGCCATAGCGGTCAAGGTCGATGCGCGCCGCACCCGCATGCATCATCTCGACCGCGCAGCAGGCCAGGCCGAACGTCATCGGCCACATCGAACCGGTGCGCGCCCAGTTGATCAGGCTGTCGAGCGAAGCGGTCGCGAAACCGCGCTCGATCAGCGGATTGTCACCTCCCGGGCGCAGGATGTCGTCAACCGGGCCCGTCGGCACCGGGTTGTGCATGAAATGCTTGGCGACGGTGCTCTGGGTGCTGAGCGGATCGCCGATCCCCGGTTTCATTCCCATTCCAGCGCGCCCCATTTAACAAATACGTCGCGCGCAGCGCGACCCAGACCGGTCCCCTCTCCCGCTTGCGGGAGAGGGCAAAGGGTGAGGGGAAAGGTGCGCCCGCCGCACGATTCAGTAAACATCACTCCCATTCCAGCGCGCCTTTCTTCCAACAGTATACAAATCCCAAAAGCAGCAACAGCAGGAACATCGCCATCTCGACCAGGGCGACGATGCCGATCTGCTTGAACACGACCGCCCATGGAAACAGGAAGGCGATTTCCAGGTCGAAAATGATGAACAGGATCGCGATCAGGTAATAGCGCACGTCGAACTGCATGTGCGCGTCTTCGAACGCCTCGAAGCCGCATTCGTACGCTGCTGACTTGTCCTTGTTCGCGCTGCGCGGACCCAGCAGCGCGCCGACAAGCAACAGCGCAACGCCGATGCCGCCGGCAACGATCAGGAACAGCAGAATCGGAAGATATTCAGCCAACACGGGCAGGAAAACCTCTCGGACTTGTTTGTCGCGGCACAGCTTTGAAATTTTCGCACGCGCGCATGGCGTTGCGCAATGCAGCGAAAAGCGCCGCGCTCAACCTGACAGGCTCGTGCCTTGACCGTCTTGACGCACATCAACAGGCGTGCTCTGTGCTGTGCCTTGCGACATGCAGGCAACAAAAAGCCCGCATGATGCGGGCTTCGTGCTTTTATGGTGCCCAAGGGGGGACTCGAACCCCCACACCTTACGGCGCTACCACCTCAAGGTAGTGCGTCTACCAATTCCGCCACCTGGGCTGATTTTTCGGAAGCTGCCTGCCGGTCAGTGCTTCTCCGGATCGGCCGGTTTCGGCGCGCCCTTGCCACCGTCCTTTGCCGCCGGTTGCGCTGCGGGCTTGTCGGTCGCGACCGGTTTGTCCGTCGCTGCGGGTTTGTCCGAAGCATCCGTGGCCGCCGCTGCCGCGGGAGCCGCAGGCACATCACCGCCAGTCGGAGCCTCCGGCGCCTTCGGAGCAGCCGTTTCGACACCGCTCATCACGCCAAGATCATCGGCCGGCCGCTGCGTACCGGAAGAACCGAGGTAAATGCCCATGACCAGGCTAAGGAGGAAGAACAACCCGGCCAGGACGCCGGTGCTGCGCGACAGGAACGTCGCCGCGCCACGCGCGCCGAACACGGTGCCCGAAGCACCGCCACCAAAACCTGAACCGGCCTGTGCGCCGGCTCCGCGCTGCAGGAGGATCAGCACGCTCATGCCGATCGCGACCAGCACGTACACAACATTGAACAACGTAAGCAACATTATCTTGATCCACTCAAATTCAGGGGCGCGCCGCAGCGCAGATGGCGAGGAAATCCTCGGCGACCAGCGATGCGCCGCCTATCAGGCCACCGTCGATGTCCGCTTGGGCGAACAGTTCCGCGGCATTGGCCGGTTTCACGCTGCCGCCATACAGGATGCGCAGCGAGCTGGCAATTGTAGCATCGACAGCCGCCAGTTTGCCACGAATGAAGGCATGCACCGCCTGTGCCTGGGCCGGCGTCGCGGTGCGCCCCGTCCCGATCGCCCAGACCGGCTCGTAGGCCAGGACCGCCGTGGCAAGCGCCGCGATGCCGCTGTGCTGGACCACCGCGTCGAGTTGCTCGCCGACTACCCCCTCCGTCTCTCCGGCGTCGCGCTGCTCGAGCGTTTCGCCGATGCAAAGGACCGGAATCAGACCCGCCGCCTGTGCCTGGGCGAATTTCGCGGCCACCCGGGCGCTCGACTCGCCGTGGTATAGGCGGCGTTCGGAATGCCCCACGAGGACATGCGTGGCGCCGATGTCCCTGAGCATGCTGGCGGCAATCTCTCCGGTGAAGGCGCCCTGGGCGTGTTCGCTCACGTCTTGCGCCCCAATGGCCACTGCACCGCCGCGATGCTGCGCGATAAGTTCGGCGAGGTAGACATAGGGCGGGAAGACCGCGAGCTCGGCGCCGTCCACGACCGTTGCCGCAATCGCGCGCACAAGTGCGTCGGCCGACGCGCGCGTCGTGTGCATCTTCCAGTTTCCGGCGACGAGTTTGCGGCGCATGGCTGCGGTTATGGCTGCGAAAGATCGCGCAGCATAGCCAGCGACCCTGTCGCCAGCAAGCTACGCCTCGCCGCGCAACAGGCGCGAGCTAGCGACAGTACGGCGAAGCACGCGCGCAGATGAACTGCACGCCGCGCTCGCCGCTGCGTATCTGCGCCGTTACATCCTCGAAGCGATCGCCTGACCGCGCCAGGAACACCGCTTGAGGAATCGTCCGCGCATCCAGGCTCGCCGGTAGATCCAGATAGACAACCTGCACGCCACCGACCTGCAGCCACGGCAGCGGCTGGCCGTTGCCGTAGGCCGGGGTCAGCGGCCCCGCGGTAGCGGCTGACAGCGGAACTCCGCCGACGAGGTTGAGCCACGAGGCCTGTTCGGATTGCAGCAGGCAATTGCGAATCGCGCCCAAATCGCCGATCAGCGCCTTGACGACCGCGTCGGGCAGCGTCTTCAGGACATTTTCCTCGATGCCGGAGCCGATTCCGAGCAGGTATACATGACAGTCGGCCGATGCATGCGGTGCGCCTGCCACGGCATCGACTGCGGCAAGAATCAGTTCGCGCGGCACGATCGTCCTGCGGCGGAAATCATGCGCGAGCTTGTGCGCCTGCACCGACCACGCGGCGATGGCAATTGTCATGGCCCCTGCGAGCAGCGCCCGTGCGCGCTGCGGGATGACCGATCGCCCGTCCCAAATGCTTGAACAGGCAAGGCCCGCCAGGACCATGATGCAGCACAGCGGAAAGTAGAACAGGCGCGAATTGGACACGATCGCATTGACGTCCATCGCCGGCACGAATTGCACGCGCCAGGTGTAAGTGATCGGCGCCTGCATCGCGATTGCGGCCAGTGCCGCCAGCAAGGCCGCCGCGCACAAGACGCGGCGTTCGCGGCTTGCGCCGCTGGCACTGCGCTGCATCATGGTCATCCATACACCCGCTGCCAATGCGGCAGACGCCACGCACAAGGCAATGCGCCCAACGGCCGACAACCGGGCCCAGCCCGTGAAGTTGCTGGCGAAATACGCCAGCTCCGACAGGCATCCCTGCCAAAGCAGCGATGTCAGCGGAACTTGTGCGTACGGCAGCGCTGCGTTACTGGCGACCTGCGCTCGCCACAGTGTCCAGGCAACGACGGCCAACGCCATGGCGGCGGCGGCGGCGCGCGCATGATTGCGCCGATGCGCGTCAAATGCCGGCAACCACATGACGATGACCGCAAGCGCCGCCGCCAATCCGGTCTCCTTCGAGAGAACTGCACACGAGCACAGCGCGATCGTGCCGAACAGGCGGGCCGATGACGGTGCGCGCCTGTATTCCAGCGCCAGCCGCATTGCGAGCAATGCGAACAGTGTGCAGAGCAGATCGAACCGGTCCGACAGCCACGACGCCGTGCCGATCGCAATCGGATGCGTCGCGAACATCAGCGCCAGCAGGAAGTTGGCGCGCGGCAGGCGCGTGGCTGCGCGCAACAGACGCCACAATGCCAAGCTCACGCCGACATGCAAGCACAGGTTCAGCACATACTGCGGTTTGATCGCATTGCCGAACAGATGCGCGGACGCCCACCACAGGCTCATCGACAGCGGGCGAAAATACGGTCCGATGGAAAAATGTTCATGCGCGAAGAGCGCAAGCGGATCGCGCAGGAGCCGGGCGAACGCCAGCAGCAGGAAATCGTCATCGATCAGGAATGCCCGCAGCACCGGCCAGTAGACGATAGCGGCGGCAAGCATGAGAGCCAGCGCGCCACCGAGACTGACGTTACGTTTCGGGCTGCTCGTTGTTGGCATCGGCCGCCGCTGCTTTCCCTGAAAGCGGCGGACAGGATACCCTGCCGGCCGACTTCCGCATCGAGCCAGACCGTGGACATAGTGCATCCGCAACGTCGTTGGGCGCTGGTAACCGGCGCTTCGGCCGGCATCGGCGAGGCTTTCGCACGCGAACTCGCGGCGCGCGGCTTCAACCTCGTCCTTACGGCCCGCCGCCGCGATCGGCTCGACGCGCTCGCCGGCGAACTCGGGTCCCGTAATGCAATCAGGGTCGAATGCATTACCGCCGACCTGGCGGAGCCGCAGGCGCCGGCGAACTTGTGCGCGGAAATCGCGCGGCGCGAAATCGCCGTCGATATGCTGATCAACAATGCCGGCTACGGGCTGCCCGGGCACTTTCACGCGCAACCGTGGCAGGCGCATGCGCAATTCCTCCAGGTCATGGTCAGTTCGCCTTGTGAACTTGTACACATCCTGTTGCCGCCCATGCAGCAGCGCGGATACGGTCGCATCGTCAACGTCGCGTCGCTGGCCGGCCTGATCCCCGGTTCGTCGGGCCACACGCTTTACGCGGCATCCAAGGCATTTCTGATCAAGTTCTCGCAGTCGCTGGCGCTGGAAAATGTCCGGCGTGGTGTAAACGTCTGCGCCGTCTGTCCGGGTTTCACCTATTCCGAATTCCATGACGTGACCGGTACGCGGAACATCGTTTCGAAGATGCCCAACTGGATGTGGCTGAGCGCGGCCGATGTCGCGCGCCAAGGTGTCGACGCCGTCGAACACGGCGAGGTTGTCTTCGTTACCGGGCGCGTGAATCGGGTGATCAAGGCGCTCGTGAAACTGGTGCCGGATCGGTTCGCGCTGAGAATCGTGCAGAAGCGTTCCAGGCACTTCCGCGCGCAGTGACAGTCGTCGCAGCGGCGGTTCTCCGTGAGGCCATTGTTTTAGAATGACGCAGCCTTTCATGGCGAGGGTTGGAACTTGGAAAGCACATCGCGCAGCAGTTCGCGCCGAACCACCCGCTCCGATCCCATGCGTAGCCGGCAGCGATGACGGACGCCGGACCGCTCGATGCAAACCTGCCGCAACTGCGGGCAATCGAAGCGGACATCGCCGCGGGCAGGCTGCGCGAGGCCGGCATCGCGATTGAGGCGCTCGCCACCGTTTCGCCGGCCGATGCGCGCGTCTACCTGGCAGGAGCGGCGCTGGCACGCGTAAGCGGAAACCTGCCCGGTGAAATCGAATCGCTTCGGCGCGCCGTCTCACTGTCGCCGCAGCGTCCGCGTGTGCGGCTCGAACTGGCCAAAGCGCTCGCGCGTTCCGGCAACCACGCCGAGGCGTTGCAAGTAGCCAATGCCGTTGTCGACATGGCGCCTGCCGACCTTGGGGCATTGGAGATCGCGGTCGCGGTTGCCGAAGCGGCCGGCGACCTGGCGACGATGCAGCGCCACTTGCAAAGCGCGGCCGCCATCAGACCGAACGATGCGTCGATCCGGCGCGCCTTGGGGAAATGCCTGGCCGACCGCGGCTTTCATGCCGACGCCCTGGCGCATTGGCACGCTGTCCTTACCATCAGTCCGGACGATGCGTTCGCTTGGGCCTGGCTCGGCGGATGCCTGATCGAACTCGACCGCAAGGAAGAGGCGCGCGACGCGCTTCAACGCGGACTGGAGTTGCTGCCGGGGGAGCCGAGCCTGGAATTCCACTTGGCCATTGCCCGCGGCGAAACACCACGCACGCAGCCGAAGGAAATAATGCAGGAACTGTTCGACAAGTACGCCCCACGCTTCGATGCCGAACTCGTCGGCGCGTTGAAGTATCGTGTGCCGCGCCGCGTCGCCGACTTCATCAGGCAGCGCTCGCCTTCGCTCGACGTGAGCATTCTGGATCTTGGCTGCGGCACGGGACTGCTTGGGGTGTACCTGGGCCCTGTCTCCGGCGCCTTCGTCGGCGTGGACCTCTCCGCCAGGATGATCGAGCGAGCCGCTGCCCATCGCATCTACAGCGAATTGCATCAAGCCGACGTGCTGGACGAACTTCGCGCCACGCCTCCGCGCAGCTACGACTATGTAACTGCCAATGACGTGTTCATCTACGTCGGCGACGTGTCCGAAGTGATACCGGCGGCGTTCGAGGCGATCCGCCCGGGCGGCGCGCTGATCTTCTCGTGCGAGACGGCGCAGGAATCGGAGAGCGCGCTGGTACTGCGCCCGACCAAGCGCTACGCGCACACCGTCAGCTCGATCCAGGCTTTTTGCCGCCACGCCGGATTCGAAAGTTGCGTCATCGAACCGGTCGACTTGCGATTCGAACGCAAGGTAGCCATTGCCGGCTTCATCGCGATCGCCAGCAAGAGCGATGAAGTGCGTCCATAGTGCAAGATCCAGGCCGCCCGTCACCCTGAGCGCCAGCGCCGGGACTGGCGCTCTCATGCGATTTCAGCGTACCCCGCCTGGTGTACACATTTGGATGATTTCATACGTATACTGATGCTGATGCTCCTGCCTCCAGCGCCGGACAAGGCCGAGACAGGTAGCGCGGGGTCGATCCAGAGGGATGCTCGACGGGGGTCGGGCTGTCCACACAGAGTCGGGATCCACACGGGTCGGGGTATTCACGCGGGTTCGGGGTGTCAGACGGGGAGAAAGCCATGTCTGCTCGGGACAATCGCTGGCACGCCGTGCCGGCCAGGTTCAGCGTTTTTCTGACCGGGGCGTTACTAGCCTGCGGCGCAATGGCGACAACCATTACCGTCAATAGCACTCTGGACAGTGCAGGAAGCGACGGGTTCTGCACGTTACGCGAGGCGATCACGGCGGCAAATGGGAATGCCGCGTCGGGAGGAGGCGGCGGCGGCGAATGCGCGGCCGGGCAGGCATTTCCCACGGTCGACTTGATCCAATTTGCGATTCCTGGCGCCGGCTTGCACACGATCGCCCTTGCCAGCCAGCTGCCCGACATTACCCAAGTCGCGACAATCGACGGCTACACGCAGGCCGGCAGCAGCAAGAACACGCTCCCGGTAGGCGACAACGCTATCCTGGTGATCGAAGTCAGCGGCGCGGCGCTTCCGAGTTTCACCGATACGATCCGCGTCGCCGCGAGCGGGACTACGGTGCGTGGACTGATCGTCAGCCACACGAAAAACCAGGCATTCACGGTCGGCCCCAATAGTCCCGTCGACAACGTCGTTGTCGAAGGCAACTTCATCGGCACCGACTCGGCCGGCACGACCATCACGGCGGCTGCCAATCTCAATCTGATCCGTCTGAACGGAACCACCAATCGGCTTGGCGGTACGACGCCGCAGGCGCGCAACGTGATTGCCGGGGGTGCCGGGAGCAGCGCCGGGACAGTCTGGGCCGCTGGCACCGGCAACCTGATCCAGGGCAACTACATCGGCCTCGACGTCAGCGGCACGCAGCCGCTGCAGCCGGCAACCGCCACGAACGCCATCGAACTCGGACCACTCGGCTTGGCGACAGGAACGAAGATCGGCGGTTCCGAGGCGGGCGCCGGCAATGTGATCCTGGGAACCAATATCGGCATCAATCTCAATGGCGCCGCACACGACACCGTGATCCAGGGCAACTACATCGGCACCGACGCCACTGGTACGCAACGGCTCGGCGGGAATCTTGGTATTTCGACAAGCAATTCACCGACCGGCACGATCATCGGCGGTTCTGGCGCCGGGAACGTCATTTCGGGCAACAACGTCGGCATCTACCTGGCCGACGGCGCTGTCGCGACGATCGTAAAGGGTAACCGCATCGGCACGGACGCCAGCGGCACCAGGCCTGTCTCGAATCACGGCGACGGCATCTTCATTCAGACCCAGAGTCTCAGCAGCATCATCGGCGGCACAAATCCCGGCGAAGGCAACACGATCGCGTTCAACTGTGGCCAGGGCATCGGCATGTACGCAGGTTTTGGTTTTGTCGGCTGGGCCATGCTCGGCAACTCGACGTTCTCGAATGCCGGCCTCGGTATTTCGCTGTTCAACAACGGCGGCCCCATTCCGAACGATGACGGCGACGCCGACACCGGCAGCAACAACCTGCAGAACCATCCGGTCGTCACCGCAGCACCTATTGCAGCCGGAATGGTCGATCTGGCCGGAACGCTGAACAGCCTGCCGGCGAAGACCTATCGCGTCGAGTTCTTCTCCGGCCTGGGCTGCCATCCGACCGGTTCCGGCGAAGGACGCAATTTTCTCGGCGCGCGGGATTTGCTCACCGACGCTTCGGGCAACGCAAGTTTCGGCAGCGGGTCGGCGATGTTCCTGGTTCCGAACGGCCACAGTGTCTTCACCGCCACGGCGACCGATCCGGACGGCAATACGTCGGAGCTTTCACAGTGCTTCGGTACTTCCGCCCTGTTGTTCCACGACGACTTCGATGGTGGCTGCGCGGGATACGATTGATAGCGCAATCCGCGGCCGCGCCGCGGAGTCAGATGAGCTTGATTTCGCGCAGGCGCTCGAGCAGGTATTCGTGCGAGGTGATCGATGTGTCGTAGCGGCGTGGATTGTCCGGCGTGACGCACGACGGCAGCGGGTCGAGAACGACATCCGGGTTTGGATGCAGGAAGAACGGGACCGAGTAGCGCGGCTTGCGCGCGTGCTCGCCGGGCGGATTGACGACGCGGTGCGTCGTCGATGGATACACATGGTTCGTCAGCCGTTGCAGCATGTCGCCGATGTTCACGACGATCGTGTCGGCTTCGGCCGTGAATGGCACCCACTCGCCCTTGTGCGACTTTACTTCGAGGCCGGTGGCGCTGGCGCCGACCAGCAAAGTGATGAAGTTGATGTCTTCGTGCGCGCCGGCGCGCACGTTCGCGACGTCGGGCGTCGTGATCGGCGGGTAGTGGATCGGCCGCAGGATCGAGTTGCCGACATTGGTCTTGTCGTCGAAGAAATGCTCGGGCAAGTCGATGTGCAGCGCCAGAGCGCGCAACACGCGCGTGCCGAGCGCGTCGAGCGCTTCGTACAGCGCGTATCCGGATTCGTGGAAACCGGAAATTTCGGCGGGCCACACGTTCGGCGGCATGATGTCGGCGAACTTCGAGTCGCGCGGCAGTTCGCGGCCGATATGCCAGAACTCCTTCAGATCCGGGTAGCGTGAATCCTTCGCCGTCTCGATGCCGAATGGCGTATACCCGCGCGCGCCACCCGTTCCCTTGAGGTGATACTTCATCTTCACGTCGGCCGGCAGTGCGAAGAAACGCACGAACGCGTCGTACGCGTTGTCGATCAGACTCTGCGGGACGCCGTGATTGCGGATGCCGGCAAAACCCCATTCCCGATACGCGGCGCCGAGTTCTGCGACGAAAGCGGCACGGTCGGAATCGTAGCGTCGGATGTCGAGAGTCGGAATTTGCGCAGTCATCGCGTCGATCGATCGTATTGTCAGGCAGCGGATTCGCTTGCCGATTTTACGGCTTCTGCCAGCGCGCTGGCGAGCGCGCCGACCTCAACGGCGTCCTCGCCTTCGACCGTAACGCGCACGAGTGGTTCGGTGCCCGATGGCCGCAACACGACGCGACCGCGACCGCGCAGCGTCTGCTGCGCCTCTGCGAGCGCCCGCTGCACGCCATCGCGCGCGACCAGTGCCGCGCCGCCGGCGGCAGGAATGTTCAACGTCGTCTGCGGCACCCGGTGCAGGCTCGAGCGCGCCTGCGCAAGCGTGGTTCCGCGCCGCTGCAGCACATCGAGCGCGAGCAGCGCCGCGATGATGCCGTCGCCGGTCGTGACCTTGTCCATGCACAGCAGGTGGCCGGATGCCTCGCCGCCGAGCAGGCCGCCATGTTGCTTCAACGCCTGAAGCACGTAGCGGTCGCCGACGTCGGCGCGCACGAACGCGACGCCGAGCGAGGCAATCGCGCGTTCGACGCCGAAGTTCGTCATCAACGTGCCGACGACCGGACCTTTCAGCGTGCCGGCCGCGTGGCGGTCGCTGGCCAGAATCCATAGCAAGTCATCGCCATCGGCGACCGCGCCGGTATGGTCGACCATCTGCACGCGATCGCCATCGCCGTCGAAGGCGATGCCGAAGTCCGCTGCGTTGTCGCGCACGCAGCGCTGCAGCGCCTGCATGTGCGTCGCGCCGCACTCCTTGTTGATGTTGTAGCCGTCCGGCTGCACGCCGATCGCAATCACGTCGGCGCCGAGATCGGCGAGCAGCTTGGGCGCAATGTGATAAGTCGCGCCATGAGCGCAGTCGACGGCGATCTTCTTGCCGCGAAGATCGACGCCGGGAACCGTGCGCAGGCAGAACGCGAGGTAGCGTTGCGCGGCGTCATCGACCCGCGCCGCTTTGCCGATCCGCTCGGGTGCGTGCGGCGCGGACACGACTTCGAGCTCCTGCTCGATCGCAAGCTCGACCGCATCGTCGAGCTTTTCGCCTTGCGCCGAGAACAACTTGATGCCGTTGTCGTAATACGGATTGTGCGAGGCGCTGATGACGATGCCGGTCGTGCCACCCAGCGCGCGCGTCAGGTAGGCGACCGCCGGCGTCGGCATCGGGCCGAGCAGGCGAACGTCCGCGCCGACCGCCACCAGGCCGGCTTCGAGCGCCGATTCGAGCATGTAGCCGGAGATGCGCGTGTCCTTGCCGATCAGCACGGTTGCGTTGCCGGCACCGTCGCCGAACACGCGGCCGATCGCCCGTCCGAGACGCAGCATGAACTCCGGCGTGATCGGGTCCCTGCCGGCGCGACCGCGGATGCCGTCTGTGCCAAAGTACTTTTTTGCCGCCATCAGTCGCCAATCCGATCAGAACCTAAGTAAAAGACTGAACACGAAGGAGACGAAGAAAAGAAAATTCAACTCGCACCGCTCTTCTTCGTGTTCTTCGTGTTCTTCGTGGTTCGATCTTTTCGTTTTACGCCTTCCGCTCTCGAACGAGCGCGATCACATCGTGTGCGTGGGACGGTCGGCATTCATGATGCCGGCCAGCAGCGATTCGATTTTCGTTCGCGCAGTCTCGCCATCGGCGGATTCGTTGAACTGCACGCCGATGCCGGCGGTTCGGTTGCCCTGCGCGCCGGGCGGCGTGACCCAGATGACCTTGCCGGCGATCGGCAGGCGGTCCTTGTCCTCCATCAGCGTCAACAAGATGAAGACTTCGTCACCGAGGCCATAGCGCTTCGCCGTCGGCACGAACAGTCCGCCGCCTTTGACGAACGGCATGTAGGCGTTATAGAGCGCGCCCTTGTCCTTGATCGCCAGGGACAGGATGCCCTGCCGCGGCATGCCGCCTATCGGTCCCGCCATCTCATCTCTCCAGTCCTTGCCAGCGCAAAGCGCATCGGCGTGAAACTCGACAATCCAGGAACGCTACGCGCCGCGCGCCGCCTTGCCCGCCCCGCGTGCCCGCACCAGTTGCGTCCACGCCAGCAGGACTTCAAGCACGACCAGTTCCGCGCGCAGCGGGCCGCGCAAAAGTTCGCGCGCACGGTTGGCCTGATCGAACCACGCCGATAGCTTGGTCAAATCGGCACCCGCGGTCAAGGCAAGCGGCCCGCGCGCGCCGCGAGTCAGCGCATTCGACTCGCTCTGCGCGAGCGTCGCCGCGAACCACAGACGTGCCTCCGGCTCGGCTTTGCCCCAGGCATTGGCGATGTCGACGGCATTCGATTTGCCCTGCTGCAGTGCGCGCAGCTGGCTGGCGACCTCATCGCGCAGCGCCAGCCGCCCGCTCTTTGCCCAGGTCAGCGCGAGTCCCGGATTGCCGCCGCTGGCCTCGAGCGCCGCGCTCGCCTGCTTTTCGTCCAGACCCTGATGAGTCAGCCAATCGAGGGCGACCTGCGCTGCCGGCAGATGGAATGCAATGCGCTGGCAGCGGCTGCGGATCGTCGCCGGCAACCGCGCCTGATGCGCCGTGACCAACAGAAGATAGCGCCCCGGGCTCGGCTCTTCGAGAGTCTTCAACAGCGCGTTCGCCGCGGCAGCGTTCATTGCGTCGGCCGGTTCGATGACGGCGACCTGCGCGCGGCCAAGTTGCGGCGTCAGCGAAAACCACGCCGACAGCGCGCGAATCTGGTCGACGACGAGTTCGCCGTACATTTTCTTCGACTTGTCGTTCAGGGTGAAGCCGACGAACTTGGCGTCGGGATGCACCGGGTGGCCGTATGGCTGGGCCAGGCTGCCGTCGGGACGCGTCTCTTCGGGATCGCGCTGGGCGCGCAGGGCGAACAACTCGCAGGAGCGACAACGCCCGCACGGCGCGGCATCACGCTGCTGGCACAGCAGGTAAGCCGCCAGATGCTCGGCGAACTGGCGCTTGCCGATGCCATCGGGACCCACCAGCAGCAGTGCATGCGGCAGCCCGCCGCTTTCGGCGCGCGCGGTCAGCTTGTCCCATGCCTCCAGCTGCCATGGGGCCAGCGTCATCCGGCGACTCCGCAGTCGCGCAGGAACCGGTCGATGTTGGCGCGCACGTCGCCCAGCACGTCGCCGAGCGACCGGCTCGCGTCGATGACGCGAAAGCGCCCTGGCTCGGCCGCGGCACGGGCGCGGTAGGCGGCGCGGACGCGCTCGAAGAAGTCGACATTTTCCATTTCTATACGATCGGCGGAACCGCGCCCATTCGCGCGGCGCATGCCCTCGGCAACCGGCAGGTCGAGCAGCAAAGTCAGATGCGGTTGCATACCGGCCGCTGCCCAGCGTTCCAGCTCCGCGATGCGCTCGATCGGCTGGCTGCGGCCGCCGCCCTGGTAGGCGAAACTCGCGTCGGTGAACCGGTCGGACAAAACCCAGCGGCCTGCGGCCAGGGCCGGCTGGACGACTTCGCGCACGAGCTGCGCGCGCGAGGCAAACATCAGCAGCAGCTCGGTTTCGGGGCAAAGGCCCTTGAGTTTCGGATCGAGCAGCACGGAGCGTATCGCTTCGCCAGCCGCAGTGCCGCCGGGTTCGCGCGTGACGAGCACGTCGATGCCGCGCTCGGCAAGCAGTGTCCGAACGGTTTCGAGCACCGTGCTCTTGCCGGCGCCCTCGCCGCCTTCCAGCGTGATCAATCTTCCGTTCATCGATTCCTGTGCAGTTGGTAGCGCTCGACCGCGCGGTTGTGCGCATCCAGCGTTGCGGAAAATTCGTGCGTGCCGTCGCCGCGCGCGACGAAGTACAGCGCATCGGTGGGATCCGGATGCATGACCGCTTCCACCGCCGCCTTGCCGGGCAGCGCAATAGGCGTCGGCGGCAGCCCGTCACGCGTGTAGGTATTGTAAGGCGTGTCCGTGTCGAGATCGCGCCGATGCAGGTTGCCGTCGTAGCGCGCCCCAAGACCGTAGATAACCGTCGGATCGGTCTGCAGTCGCATGCCGAGTTTGAGCCGGTGCAGGAACACGCCCGCGATCAGGGGCCGCTCCTCGACCCTCGCGGTCTCCTTCTCGACGATCGAGGCCAGCGTCAGCACCTGGTATGGCGACTCCAGCATGAAGCCCATCGGATGCGTCGCCCACGACTCCTCGAGGAGCCTGGCCATCGCCTCATGCGAGCGATGCAGGATGTCGAAGTCGCTCATGCCCTTCACATAGCTGTACGTCTCGGGCAGGAACCAGCCTTCCGGCGGCGCGCCGCCCGCCTGCAGGCGGCGCATGATTTCCGCATCGTCGATCGCGGCCAACGTCTGCTGCAGGCCGTCGTCCTGCGCCAACGCCGCTCGCAGCTGCCGAAATGTCCACCCTTCCACAATGGTAAAATGATGCTGCAGCACATCGCCGGCGGCCATCTTCTGCAATAGCGTGGTCGGAGTCAGGCCCGGCGTCAGCGCGTATTCGCCAGCGTGCAGTCGCCCGGCCACGTGAAGCTGGCGCGCCAGAAGCCGCCAGTACCACGGATTGCCGGGGGTGATTCCGTGCTGATCGAGGATGCGCACGACGCCGCTCAGGGGCGTGCCCAGCGGAACGTCGATGGCGATCGTTTCAGTCAGCTGCGGCAGCGGCGATTCGGCAAAGCGCCGGTAGTCGCGATAGAAGTACAGCGCAATGCCCGCGATGAGGACAAGAATGACAGCGATGATGAGCCGGACGCGTCCGCCGCTCCGCCGCATGTCGGCCCACTGCGTCATTCGATCACCGTTTCGTCCGTTGCCACCTTGCGCCATTGTGCCCGAAGCCGGCGGCTGCACGCGCGTCTCACGCGTCCACGCCGAGCGCACGCAGCATGCCGCGCGCCTTGGCCCGGGTCTCGTCGAGTTCTGCGGCGGCAACAGAATCGGCGACGATGCCGGCACCCGCGCGCAGACGCACGTTGCCCTGGCACAGCGATAACGTGCGGATCAGGATATTCAGGTCCATGTCGCCGTCGCGATTGAGAAAGCCGAGCGCGCCGGTGTAGGCGCCGCGACCGGTGCCTTCGAGCTGGGCGATGATTTCCATCGTGCGCACCTTCGGACAGCCGGTGATCGTTCCGCCGGGAAACACGGCGCGGATGATCGCGGCCGGTGTTACTTCAGGCCGCAAGATGCCGTGCACGTTCGAGACGATGTGATGAACATGTGCGTAGCTTTCCAGCGTCATGAACTCGTCGACCTCGACGCTGCCGGGAACGCAGACGCGGCCAAGGTCGTTGCGTTCCAGATCGATCAGCATGACGTGCTCGGCGCGCTCCTTGGGGTGCCCGATCAACTCGCGCAGTCGCGCGCCGTCGTCGTCGCCGCCGACACGGGCACGCGTTCCGGCAATCGGCCGGGTCGTGACGGCGTCGCCGCGCACGTCGACCAGCCGTTCAGGCGAGGAACTGACCACGGCGCAATCGCACCACTGCAACAGCCCGGAAAATGGCGCCGGATTCGCTCGACGCAGACTCGCAAACAGCGCGGCCGGAGACGCATCGCCATCAAGGCGAGCGCGCCATTCGCGTGACAGGTTTACCTGGAACACATCGCCGGCGCGGAGATGTTCATGGATCGCCGCGACGCCGAGCAGGAACTTCTCCGGCGCGTCTTCGTCGACCGCGCTTGCGGCGCAAGCCGGGGTGAATCCTGGCGCGGAATCAAGATCGGACTGCAGCGAATCGATCAGCCCCGCGAATGCGTCCTCGGCGACGAGGTGCGTGCAACCGAGTTCGCGGTCGACAATGATCGCGGCGGGACAACGCAGCGCCAACGCGACCGGCAAGCCGGCCTCCGGTGCGACTGGCAGACGCAAGCGCGGCTCGATCTGCGCGGCCAGTTCGTAGCCGAGGAACAGCAACCAGCCGCCGCGAAACGGCAGCTTCATGCTGACATCCCGATCGATGCGTTCGTGCCGCCAGGCAAGATCGAGCTCGTCGAGAAAGCGGCTGTTACCCACGATGCCGCGGGAACCGTGCAGGGTGCCATCGCGAAGCAACGCCAGATGTTCCTGCGGGAAAGCAAACAGGATGTCATAGCGCGCGTGCGGGCCGCGCACATTGCTCTCGAGCAATCCCGGATAGCGCCGAGGATGGGCGGCCGCAAGCGGCAGCAGGTCGCGCGCGCCGTCGAGCGTGCGTGTGACAAGGCGCGAAGCCTTGGGCACGCCTGCATTGAAGCCCTCCCCTTCAAGGGGAAGGTTGGGTGGGGATGGTGTCATCGCGGCGGCGCCTGCGACGCGCCCGCCTATATGCGTCGAAACGCCAGCGTGCCGTTGGTGCCGCCGAATCCGAACGAGTTCGACAGCGCGATGTCGAACCGGGCCTGGCGCGCGGTGTTCGGCACGAAGTCCAGATCGCAGCCTTCACCCGGCTCGTCGAGGTTGATCGTCGGTGGGACGATGCCGTCGCGCATGCCGAGCACGCAGAAGATCGCCTCGACGCCACCGGCGGCTCCAAGCAGATGCCCGGTCATCGACTTCGTCGAGCTGACCATGAGTTTTTTCGAGGCGTCGCCGAAGCAGCGCTTGATCGCGTTGCACTCGGCCAGGTCGCCGACCTGGGTCGAGGTGCCATGCGCGTTCACGTAGCCGACCTGATCGACATTGATCCCTGCATCCTTCATGGCAGCGCTCATGCAGCGCGCCGCACCATCACCGTCTTCGCTCGGCGAAGTGATGTGGAACGCGTCGGCGCTCATGCCGAACCCCGCCAGCTCGCAGTAGATGCGGGCGTTGCGCTTGCGCGCATGTTCGTAGTCTTCGAGCACGAGCACGCCGGCGCCATCGGACAGCACGAAGCCGTCGCGATCCTTGTCCCACGGCCGGCTGGCCTTGTGCGGGTCGTCGTTGCGCGTCGACATCGCCCGCGCCGAGCAGAAACCGCCCATCGCGACGCCGGTCGTGGCGTATTCGGCGCCGCCGGCCACCATCACGTCAGCATCGCCATACTGGATCATGCGCATCGCCAGACCCAGATTGTGCGTCGCCGTCGTGCAGGCCGTGACGCAGGCGATGTTCGGCCCCTTGAGGCCGAGCATGATCGACAGGTTGCCTGCGGCCATGTTGATGATCGAACTCGGCACGAAGAATGGCGAAATGCGCCGCTGCCCGCTCTCGTGATAGACGATGCTGGTGCGTTCGATCGTGTGGATGCCGCCGATCCCCGCGCCGACCGCCACGCCGATGCGCTCGGCGTCGTGTTCATGCGGATGCAGGCCGGCGTCGGCCAGGGCCTCGATCGAGGCGGCGATACCGTAGTGGATGAACGGATCCATCTTCTTGACGTCTTTCGGCGCCACGAATCTGGCCGGATCGAACTCGCGCACTTCACCGGCGATGCGCGTCGGGAATGTGCTCGCATCGAAATGCGTGATCGGTCCGATGCCGCTGGCGCCGGCGACGACGTTGCGCCACGCCGTTGCCACATCGTTGCCGACCGGGCTGACGATGCCCAGTCCAGTGACCACTACACGCCGTTTACTCATCTTCTTCTCGACTGACAACTGACTTGCTGACGACTGACGAAGCCTGCGTTGCGCCATTCAATGGCCGCGGCACGTGGCGTCGACCTGAATGCGCCACGAAGTTTGTGCACCGGAAACGAAAACTGCGCCGATCGGCGCAGCTTCACCAGGCGCCGCGAGCCTTGGTCAGGCCTTGACGTGAGCCTTGATGTAATCGACGGCCTGTTGCACGGTTGTGATCTTCTCGGCTTCCTCGTCGGGAATTTCGCACTCGAATTCCTCTTCCAGGGCCATGACCAGCTCGACCGTGTCGAGCGAGTCCGCGCCCAGATCGTCAACGAACGACGCGTTCGGCGTTACCTCATCTTCCTTGACGCCAAGCTGTTCGACAACGATCTTCTTGACGCGTTCTTCAATGCTGCTCATGTGTGCAAAACCTCACGAGGGAGAGTAATTTCGAGACCCGGGACTGCAAGCGCGCGGATTGTAGTGGATGGCCCCGCGAAGCGCCAGCAAACGGGCGTTTTAGAGGGAGCTCTGAACGAGTCTGCATAGGCGTCACCGATCTGTCTGTGTGCAGATCGAGGCGCGTCGGCGAAGGCAGACTGGCCGTCTCGGCAACCGCTCCCTGCGTTGCCCTACCTCCTGCATCCCTGCAGTCGTGTCGAGCCGGCGCACCGATGAGCTGCGCGCAGACAGATCGGCCCAACGATTTGATTTATGTGACGGGGTGATGTCCAGAAGGTCCTCAGCCCGCGCCGCACAGGAGTGCAAGTGCCTCGAAGGCCATGGATGGCCGAGAGAGGCCGCCGCGCGGCTTGCCCTGGCAGCCAGCCTGGGCGGCGCCACGCAACACGACCTGCGAACCTTCTGGACATCATGCCGCCTATGCAGACTCGTTCAGAGCTCCTCGGTTTACGCCATGTACATGCCGCCGTTCACATGCAGGGTCTCGCCAGTGATGTAACTGGCGGCCGGCGACGCCAGAAACAGCACGGCCTGGGCGATATCTTCCGGCGCGCCGAGCCGCCCCAGTGCGATCTGTCCGAGCAGCGCCTGGCGTTGTTCCTCGGTGAGCGACCGCGTCATGTCGGTGTCGATGAAGCCTGGAGCCACGACGTTGACCGTGATGCCGCGCGAACCGATCTCGCGCGCCAGGGACTTCGAGAAGGCGATGATGCCGGCTTTTGCCGCGGCGTAGTTCGCCTGGCCCGGATTGCCGGTGAGGCCCACGACCGAGGCAATGTTCACAATGCGGCCTTTGCGCGCCTTCATCATGCCGCGCATCACGGCCTTAGAGGTGCGATAGACCGAACTGAGGTTGGTGTCGAGAATCGCATTCCAGTCGTCGTCCTTCATGCGCATCAGCAACTGGTCGCGCGTAATGCCGGCATTGTTGACGAGGATCGATACCTGACCGAACTCCTTGCCGATCGTATCGACCAGCGTCTCGACGGCGGCGCCATCCCTGACGTCGAGCACCCGGCCCGCGCCACCGGTCGGCGACAGGCGTTCCGAAATAGCCTGCGCGCCTGATTCGCTCGTGGCCGTGCCGACAACCTTGGCGCCATGGGCAGCCAGCATCCCGGCGATTGCAGCGCCGATGCCGCGGCTCGCGCCGGTGACGAGGGCAATCTCGCCCTGAAGTACTGCGCTCATCGGCAACTCCACCTGCTCTGATTAGAGTGTTTCAGTTCGAAGATTTGACCGACGCCGGCCAGACCATGGCCTGCGCCACGATCACGGACTTGCCGTCGAACGTCAGCGCCGGCGAACCATGCAGCACATAGCCCAGCGCCAGCGCCGCACTCACACGCCGACAGAATGCGTCGTCGTCCACCCCGGTGAGCACGCGATAGATCGGCAGGTTGTCCGGAGGGCCGCTCACGCGAAGCCTACCTCTTTGCGGTCGACCAGTCTGCGATTGCCTGCGACAGCTCCGCCGGCGCGCCGATGGCGCGGCCGTCGATCGCGCGCTCGATGCGCTTGAGCAGTCCGACCAGCACCTTGCCAGGCCCGCACTCGGCGGCGCGCGTCACGCCGCGAGCGGCAAGCTCGTGGACGCACGACGTCCAGCGCACCGGCATGTAGAGCTGCTGCGCCAATGCGGCGCGAATCTCCTCGACCGTCGCGTAGGACTTTGCCTCAACGTTTTGAATGACGGGAATTTTCGGCGCCGACCATGCGACGCTTTCGAGGCGCTCGGCCAGCCGGTCGGCGGCTTCGCGCATCAGTGCGCAGTGCGACGGAACGCTGACCGCAAGCTTTACGGCTTTTTTCACGCCGAGCTCGGCCAGACGAGCGAGCGCGCGATCCACGGCTTCGGTATTTCCGGCGATGACGAGTTGTCCCGGCGCGTTGTAGTTGGCCGGCGCGACAACCTGGCCTTGCGCGACTTCGGCGCAGACCTGGGCGATCTGCGCGTCGTCGCCGCCGAGAATTGCCGCCATCGCACCGACGCCCTGTGGCACCGCGGCCTGCATCAGGCGCCCGCGCTCGGCAACGACGGCCGCGGCGTCGGTGAGCGACATCGTGCCGGCGCAGACCAGGGCTGTGTACTCACCGAGACTGTGCCCGGCCAGGACTCCCGGTTCGAGCCCGTGCAGTTCCTGCCACACACGCCACACGGCAACCCCGGCTGCGAGCAGCGCCGGCTGGGTGTTGTCGGTGCGGTTGAGAAGTTCCTCCGGACCGTCCTGCGAAATCGACCACAGATCGGCGCCGGCGCCCGCCGAGGCCTCTTCGAATGTCGCCTTGACGACTGCGTATTCACTCGCCAGCTCGGCGAGCATGCCCAAGGCTTGCGACCCTTGACCGGGAAAGACGAAGGCTAGGGCTGAGGGCTGAGGGCTGTGGGCTGTGGGCATCGATGACTCGGATGAAATCGGTTTCATTAAAATAAGAGACGCAGCTCGAGGAGGGTTCGGCGCGATGAGGCGCTTTGTCAGCCCTCAGCCCTCACCTCTGAAGCCCTAATATCGGATCAGTGCCGAACCCCAGGTAAACCCGCCACCGAACGCTTCGAGCAGGAGCAGCTGGCCGCGCTGGATCCGGCCTGAACGGATGCCGAAGTCGAGCGCCAGCGGAACCGATCCGGATGACGTATTGCCGTGCTTGTCCACGGTCACGATGACGCGCTCCATCGGCATGTCCAGGCGCTTGGCCGTAGCCTGGATGATGCGCAGGTTGGCCTGGTGCGGAATCAGCCAGTCGATCGCGTGGCGATCCAGGCCGTTCGCAGCGAGCGTTTCCTCGACGACTCGATCGAGCGTCTTGACCGCGACCTTGAATACTTCGCTTCCCTGCATGACCACACGAACGCCGTGATTGTGTTCGTGGGTGAAGCCGACCGAAACGCCGACCGGATTCCACAGCAGTTCCTTGTAGGCCCCGTCGGCATGAATATGCGTCGACAGGATTCCGGCTTCCTCGGAAGCCTTCAGCACCACCGCACCGGCGCCGTCGCCGAACAGTACGACGGTCGATCGATCCGACCAGTCGAGCATGCGCGAGAGCGTCTCGGCACCGACCACGAGCGCGGTCTTGACGCTGCCGGAACGAATGAACTTGTCCGCAACCGTGAGCGCGTAGATGAAACCCGAGCATGCTGCGTTGACGTCGAACGCCGGACAGCCGTTGGCGCCGAGGCGATTCTGGAGGAGGCACGCG
This sequence comes from uncultured Gammaproteobacteria bacterium, assembly GCA_963766595.1. Classification (GTDB taxonomy): domain Bacteria; phylum Pseudomonadota; class Gammaproteobacteria; order Xanthomonadales; family Rhodanobacteraceae; genus Rudaea. The sequence goes on along the minus strand of CAVYAZ010000002.1, from coordinate 1,477,444 downwards.
GTCGAAGGGAAGATCAGGTCCGGCGTCGTCGTGCCGACGACGATCAGATCGACGTCCTTGGCCTCGACGCCGGCCGCTTCGAGCGCGGCCTTTGCCGCGCCGAAAGCCAGATCGCCGGTGGTCTGGCCTTCAGCGGCAATGTGACGCTGGCGGATTCCCGTGCGCGAAGCAATCCAGTCGTCGCTGGTCTCGACGAGCTTTTCCATTTCGGCATTGGTGATGACCCGCTCCGGCAGGAAGCTGCCGGTGCCGGCGATGCGTGAATAGATCAATGCCTTGCCCCTGAAGTGACCTCGAACCCGCGACGCCTGGACGACGAAGTCGACGAACCGGAACCTTCACGCGAACGCACGATCGGACGTAACCGCGTTGCCGGATGCTACGAACGGATGGCCGTTCGCTCAGTCTTCGTCTTTGGCCGCAGACTTGCTCTCGATGACCTTGCGCCCGCGGTAATAGCCGTCCTTGGTGACGTTGTGACGCAGGTGGACTTCGCCGGAAGTCGGATCGGTGCCGAGCTGCTTGGCGGTAAGGGCGTCATGCGCGCGGCGCATGCCACGGCGGGACGGGGATTTGCGACTTTTTGCGACTGCCATGTTGATTCTCCAATAACCATATTACCTGTGTCGGTGCGACCCAGCGAATCGCCTATGATCGCACGGACGGCGCTTACCGCGAAATCTTCATCTGTTTCAACGCGGTGAACGGATTCGGTTTGGCAGGCGTTTCGGCCTCTTCCGCACCGCCGCCCCAGCTTTGCTGCACATGTTCCGTACCTGGCTTGACCGGCACCACCGGTACGGCCAGGATCAATTCATCCTCGACGACATCAGCCAGGCGCAAAGCGCCATCGGTCGTCAACAGAGGCTCGTAGCCTTCCGGCAAGCCTGCCTCATCTTCCTCGCGCCTGATCAATCCCAGACGCGAATCGATCTGCACCGGCAAGTCGAAAACATCCAGCGTGCGCTGGCAGGTCAACGGCAATGCCGCGCTCGCCCGCACCTGCAGGAACGCTATTCCGAGGTCGTCCTTGCCGAATTCCAGATCGAAAAGCACGTCGCCATGCGTGGCCGCGAGGTCCGTGGCGAGGCGTTTCAGCGCCGCGAGGGGCAACTTGCCCTGGAAGTGCCGGCGCGACTGCACCATGCGCCAAGCATCGACAATTTCTGGCAGGGCCTGGGACATGGCGCGCGCGATGGTAGGTGCCGCACCGCACAAAGTCAATGAAAATCAGGGGCGAGGGGCGAGGGACGTGCGGAGACAGGCTGCGAAAACGCCGTGCCGATCACACTTCTTCGGCTCCACGGGCCAAAGGTGCCAGCCCTGATTTACCTATGCCCGCGCATGCGGCAGACTGGCCTCCTGACAGGGGCTTGGGCACGACGTGGTTTACCTCCTTCTTATCGTGGCAGCGGCAGCGCTGTCATTGCTTGTTCTTTTCGTGCGGCATCGCCAGTGGCGAGCGCGCGACTTGGCCATGCGACGCCTGCTCGACGGCGCCGACACGCTCGAAGCGCAACTGCTCGCCTGCAGGTCGCGCATGCAGCAGCTCAAGTCGATGCTCGCGGTACTGCCCGAGGAAATGAGCGCCGACGCGAATGTCGCGCTGACCGCCGACGACAAGGTTCAAGCGGCATTGCGCGATCTGCTCGCCCATCGCCTGTGGATCAAGCAGCAGGCGGCCGAGGCCACGCCGGCTGAACTCGACGCTGCGTGCGCGGCAATCGAGCAGTCGCACCGGTTGATGCAGGCGCAGCTCACTCGACTCGATGCGATCGCCGCGGAACTCGCCGCCGCACAGTCGAGCGCGCGCACGGTCGTGCCGCGTGGAAAAACGACTACGACGTGAAGGCCCCAGTCGCCTTCGAGGGCAACGGCGCCGGTCCGGGCCACGCCGCTGGCCACAAGATCAGTCTGGACGAGGTCGACCTGGTGCTGGCGTCGACCTCGCGCTACCGGCGCGAGTTGCTCGCGCGATTGACCGCGCGCTTTCGCGTGCTGGCGCCCGACATTGGCGAAGCGGCCTTGGCCGGCGAGACTGCCGCCGGGCTCGCCGTTCGCCTCGCGCAAGCCAAGGCGCGCGCAGTCGCAATGCAATGCCCGAACGCCATCGTGATCGGATCGGACCAAACCGCCGAGTGCGAGGGGGCGATCCTCGGCAAACCCGGCAACGTCGAGCGGGCTCATGCCCAGCTCGACACGGCCAGCGGACGGAATGTGATCTTCCACACGGCCGTGTGCATTATCGATTCGCGTCGAGCGCAGCCTTGCGAATTCGCGGCGCTCGACACGACGCGCGTGCTCTTTCGCCGGCTCGAGCACGCGGAAATCGCACGCTACGTCGAACGCGAGCGACCGCTGGACTGCGCGGGCAGCTTCAAGGCAGAAGGTTTGGGCATCGCCTTGTTCGAGCGGATCGAATCGCAAGACCCTACCGCACTGATCGGCTTGCCATTGATTGCGCTGAGCCGATTGCTGCGCGAAGCCGGCATCGACGTCGTGTAGGGTGGGCCTCGGCCCACCGGCTCTTTGGCGTTGAAGAGCAAACGGTGGGCCAAGGCCCACCCTACATCGCTGCGGGGCAATCTTCCGATTCTCTGGTCGCGTCCGCGCCAGCCGCGCCAGACGCAGCGAAAAACAAATAGCGCTTGCGCCCACCGTAAAGGTCCAGCCTGCCTTCAGGTGCAAGGTTTTCGACCCGAGTGCATAGCGACGAAAGCCACGCCGCACGCTCGCGCTCGCGCCTTGCGGTCGGTTCGGACACCAGCAACAGGCGGTTTGGGCCGAGCGCCCGCAACGCCGACTCGTCGCGCTGCCACAGCGCGAGCTGCGGTGCTCGGCCGTGCTTGACGTTGATCGGATGATCCAGCGTGTACACCGCCCGCGTGCCGCCGAACGCGAAGTCGAGCTCCGCTGCAAGCATGAAGTTGTCCGCGACGAGCACGGCGTGCGCGAACTCCGGCCGCGCGAGCCGCGCGCGCGTCTCTTCGGCGACCTCGTTCCAACCGACCCAGTGCTCGGGAAATGCCTTGAACCGGGTCAGGACTCCCGCTCCTCCGGACGTTGCGGCCAGCGCCAGATATCCGTAAGCGAGGCAGCAGCCGAGTAGCAGCAGGGAAAATGCCGACGCCAGTGCGGCGCGGCGCAGCAGGCTGTCGCGCGTGCGCCTTCGCTCGCCAAGCAGGACCGGCAGAACCAGCAATAGCGGCAGATAGCCGGGCAGCGGCCAATGCAGGCGCAGGCGCGTGTCGTCGGCAAAGCAGCCGAGAACGAAATAGCCGACGATCGGCACGAATGCGCAGGTCGCCAGCAAATCCCACGGCTCGCCCGCATTCATCCGGCGCGCGGCGCGCACCGCCGCCCACAGCAGCAGCAGGTAGAACAGCGGCGTGCAGACGATAGCCTGCTCGACCGGCTGGACCAGCGCATCGGCGTGGAAGCTCCACGGATTGCGCTCGACGAGCTGGAATCCCAGGGCGACCCAGCCGTGCTCGACGTTGAACATCAGCAGAGGGATCAGGCCGAGCAGCGAAATGCCGACTGCCAGCCATAGACCGCGGTCGCGCCATGACCGCCGCCCACGCGGCGTGAACGCCAGATACGCCAGTCCCGTCAGTATCAGCATCCCCGCGCGATAGTGGCTGAGCCAGGCGCCGGCCAATGCGAAACCTAGCAAGGTCCACGCGCGCCGGTCGCGCGTGCGCAGCGCAGACTCGAGCGCATCGATCGCAACGACCCAGCACAGCGTCAGCGGAACATCGGGCAACGCGAAGATGCCGAGCGTGCCGAGCAACGGCAACGCCAGAGCCAGCAGGCCGGCCTGCCATCCAACGGGTGAACCGAATACGCGGTTGCCGGTACGAATCAGCACGAACGGCACAAGCGCGCCGAGCAACAAGAAAGGTACGCGCATAGCAAACACGCCGTGCCCGAACACCATTTCGCCGAGACGGATCAACCACGCCGTGGCCAGCGGCAAGTCGCTGTACGACCAATCGAGCGCGCGGCTTTCCTGCCAGTACCAGGCTTCATCGCCGAACGGCGCGAGATTCGCGGCCAGCGCGATCCGGACGACCTGGCTGAATCCCCACGCGAACCAGAACGCGGACCGCCAACGCGAAGCGGCAACGCCACTTGCCGAACGCGTCGCAGGCCCCACACTCGTTATACTTCGATCCATGCAGAGCCCGACCTCATGAACGTTCGTCTCTCGCCGGTCAGCGATACGCCCGCCGCGCTCGACCCCTCGCTGGCCGCGGCGCTGGCCCGCGCGCAGCAGCAGGTCAACGCCGTGGTCCTCGGCAAGGGCCCGCGCGTACGGCTCGCATTCGCCTGCTTCCTCGCCGGCGGCCACCTGCTGATCGAGGACCTGCCCGGCGTCGGCAAGACCACGTTGGCGCACGCGCTGGCGGCGACGCTGGACCTGAGCTTCCAGCGTATACAGTTCACCAGCGACCTTTTGCCCTCCGACATTATCGGGGTCAGCGTCTACGAGCGCGAGCGCGGCGAATTCAAGTTCCATCCGGGCCCGTTGTTCGCGCAACTCGTCCTGGCCGATGAAATCAACCGCGCAACGCCGAAAACGCAGAGCGCGCTGCTCGAGGCGATGGCCGAGCAGCAGGTAACGATTGACGGCGAAAGCCGGCTGTTACCGGCGCCGTTCTTCGTCGTCGCCACGCAGAATCCACTCGATCTTGCCGGCACTTATCCCCTGCCCGACTCGCAGCTCGACCGCTTCATGCTGCGCATCAGCCTGGATTACCCTGATCGCGATGCCGAACGCGCGCTGTTGACGGCGACCGACCGGCGCGAGGTCATCGCACACCTGAAACCGTGCCTGAGCATCATCCAGATCCAGCAAATCCGCAGCGCTGTCGCCGGAGTGCTCGCAAGTTCCGCGCTGATCGACTACGTGCAGGCGTTGCTCGCGGCGAGCCGTGTCGATCCGGAAATTCGCGTCGGCCTGTCGCCACGCGCGGGACTGGCGCTGCTGAACGCCGCGCGCGCCTGCGCATTGCTCGACGGCCGCGGCTATTGCCTGCCGGAAGACGTGCAAGCCGTGTTCGTCGCCGCCGCGGCGCACCGCATCATTCCGGGCGGCGCGAACCATCGCGCGCGCGACCAGCTCGCGCAGAAGCTGGTGGACTCGACGCCAGTTCGGTAGGGAAGCTCTGAACAAGTCTGCACAGGCGGCATGATGTCCAGAAGGTTCTCAGGTCGTGTTGCGTGGCGCCGCCCAGGCTGGCTGCCTGGGCAAGCCGCGCGGCGCGGGCTGGGGACCTTCTGGACATCACCCCATCATTACAATTCAAATTGTGGGGCCGATCTGTCTGCGCGCAGCTCTGCGTTGCGCCGGCTCGACAGACGGCCAGTCTGCCTTCGCCGACGCGCCTTGATCTGCACACAGACAGATCGGTGACGCCTGTGCAGACTTGTTCAGAGCTTCCCTAGGCGGATCGCGTGGCGACCTCCAGCACTCTGGCGCCGTGGCGGTCGCGACTGCTCGCGGTCGCGGAGCGGCGGCTGCCGGCACTGACGCGGCTGAAACAACCCGAAGCGCTGCCGATACGGCTGCATCGGCATCGCATCTATGTATTGCCCACGCGCTTCGGCCTGCTGTTCTCGGCCGTGCTCCTCGTGATGCTCATGGGCGCGCTCAACTACAACAACAACCCGGCGCTGCTGCTGACCTGCCTGCTCGGCGCGGCCTGCTATCAGAGCGTGTTCCAGGCGTTTCGCTGCATCAACGGCATGCAGCTGGCGTCGCTGCGAGGCGAGCCGTGTCATGCCCGCGAGACTTTGCACATCAATCTGTCTTTCCAGGCCGACGGCCGGCCGCGGCGTTCGCTGCGTTTGCGCGTCGCCGACGAGGAAACGGTTTTCGACATCGTCGGCGGCGAAGGCCGCGTGCGCATCGGCGTGCCGGTCAATCTTCGCGGCTGGTGCCGCATCGGCCGCATCCGCCTCTACAGCGAATATCCATTCGGACTGTTCCAGGTATGGAGCTGGCTCAATCCGGAATTCGCGGCCCTGGTTTATCCGCGGCTCGAAGTCGGGGCGCCGCCATTGCCGCACGCTGACGATGCCGCCGCTGAAGTCGCGACGAAACGCGCTGGAGATGAATTCGGCATGCTGCGGGACTATCATCCGAGCGATCCGCGCCGTTCGATCGCCTGGAAAGCGAGCGCGCGCCACGACACGCTGCTGGTCAAGGAATTCGAACAACGCCGCGGTCAGGATGTCGCGCTCGAATGGGCCGCGACCGCTGCGCTGGTCTACGAAGCGCGCATCTCGCGCCTCGCCGCCTGGGTCCATGCGGCCGAAGCAGCGCAACTGCAATACGTCCTGCGCCTGCCGGAGGAAACCGTAGGCCCGGGCCTTGGCCCGGACCATCGTCATGCCTGCCTGCGTGCCCTCGCGCTGCTGCCGGGCGCGACGACATGACCAGGAGCGCGCCGGCCCTGACCGCGCCGCAGTTCGCCCTTACCGCGGCAAGCGTGTCCGTGGCCGTGCTGCCGCATCTGCCGCGCATGCCGAAAATGTTCGCGCTCCTGGTTGTGGTGCTGCTCGCATGGCGTCTCGTACAGCGCTTGCGCGGCGGCGCGAAGATTCCTGCGCTGATCAAGCTGCCGCTCGTCGTGCTGATCCCGGTTCTGGTGATCGCCGACTACGGCAATGTATTCGGCCGCGAACCCGGCACGGCGCTCGCATGCGCCATGCTCGCGTTGAAGCTGGTCGAAACCGAAACGCGCCGCGACGCGCGCGCCGCGATCGCATTTGCCAGCTTCGTGCTGATGAGCGCGCTGCTGTTCAACAGCGACCTGGTGTTCACCTTGATGCTGTGTGCCGCGTTGAGCCTGCTGCTCGCCACGTTGTACGAACTCGAGCCACGCCCGGAGTTGCCGGCCAGACCGAACTGGAGAAAGCACGTGGGCGACGGCTTGCGCACCGGCGCATTCGCATTGTTCGCGGCGGTTCCGTTGTGCCTGTGCGTGTTCGTTTTCCTGCCGCGCCTCGGATCGCCGCTGTGGGGGGCGCCGACTGACGACAGGAGCGCCCGCACCGGGCTTGGCGACGAGATGGATCCATCCTCATTGCAGGAGTTGCTCGTCGACGACAGTGCGGCGTTCCGGGTCAGCTTCGACGGAGCGGTGCCGGAACGCGCGCAGCGCTACTGGCGCGGGCCGGTATTGACGCGGTTCGACGGCAAGGTGTGGACGCGCCCGCGCTTCGTCGCCGACGCGCACCGGGGCGGCGACCCGGTCGAGTCCGCCGGCGGGATCGTCGACTACGAAATCACTCTGGAGCCATCCGACCGGCGCTGGCTGCTGGCACTCGACGTGCCGCTGGCAGCGCCGGACAACGCAGTGCGCGCTGCCGACATGAGCCTCGTCTCGGACAAACCGGTCGATCAGCTGCTGCGTTACCGCGCGCGCTCCGCTTTGCGCTACCGGCTCGATACGCAGCTGAGCGCGCGCGAGCGCGAACGCAATCTCATGCTGCCGCCGGGGTTCGATCCGCGCGCTCGCGAACTGGCTGCACGGTGGCGGCGCGAACTTGGCGATGACGAGGCGATCGCGCGCGCACCGCTGAGCCTGTTCCAGAAGGACTTCTTCTACACGCTCGCGCCACCTGAATTGGGACGCGATTCCATCGACGACTTCCTGTTCGAGACTCACCGCGGCTTCTGCCAGCATTTCGCCTCGGCCTATACCTTCCTGATGCGCGCGTCGGGAATCCCGGCGCGCGTGGTCACCGGCTATCAGGGCGGCTATTTCAACACGCTTGGAAACTACCTCGTGGTTCGCCAGTCCGATGCGCACGCCTGGTCGGAGGTGTGGCTGAACGAGCGCGGCTGGGTGCGCGTCGACCCGACCGGCGCGGTCAGTCCCCAACGAGTCGAACTCGGCGCGCAGGCGGCGGCCGGCGCCAACGCGCAGTGGTATCACTCGGACTGGCTGGTTGGCCTGCGCAACCAGTTCGATCTGGTCAACCGCGGCTGGAACAGCCTCGTCGTCCAATTCAATGAACTGCGCCAGCAAAGCCTGCTGACCCCGTTCGGGGTCGCCAAGGCCGAATATTACGATCTGATCGGCGTGCTGATCGGAACGAGTACGGTCCTGTTGGCGCTGTACTCCTGGTGGGTTCTGCGTCGGTCACGCGAGCCCGGCGACGCACTGGATGCGGCCTACGCACGGCTGTGCCGCAAGCTGGCGCGCAGTGGCGCCGCGCGCGCGGCGCAGGAAGGGCCCCGGACCTATATGCGCCGGCTCGCGGCGCTTGCCGGCAGCCCGGTCCCGGCGCAGACGTTGCTCGAACGCTATGTCAGCCTGCGCTACGCTCATGCGTTAGCACCATCGGCGGCCGTGCGTGAATTCGCCGCTGCCGTGAGCAACCTTCGCCTGCCGCGGGGGTTTGCAAAAGTTAACGTTCTTGGGCCGCCCGCGACGCGCTAGACTGCAACGAACAAGACCCCGACATCGTCCTGACAACAAGAAGATCCCGGAGAATTCGCCATGCGCAACACCGTACTCGCCATCACGATTGCCGTCGTTCTCGGCGGCTGCGCTACTGTTCCGGCGCCGATCGCAGGCGATCACTTCGTCAAGATCACGCCGCAGGAAGCGGTCAGCCAGAATGCCGGCAACCCGCAGGTGCGCTGGGGCGGCGAGATCATCAATGTCGAGCCGCGCGCCGACGTCACCTGCTTCGAAATCCTGTCACGCGAGCTGTACACCGACGCGCGCCCGAGCAACCACCGCGACCACAGCGACGGCCGCTTCATAGCCTGCAGCAAGGGATTCTACGATCCGGAAGTATTCACGAAGGGACGCGACCTGACCGTTACCGGCAGCCTGAATGGCACCGAGCAGCACAAGGTCGGCGAGTTCAACTATACATTTCCACAAGTGGCGGCCGACCAGGTCTACCTGTGGCCGGAGCGCAACAACTACGCGGGCTATTACGGCGGCTATGGCTGGTACGACCCGTTCTGGGGTCCTGGCTGGGGCCCGTACTACGGCGGCTGGGGCTGGTGGGGTGCGCCACCGATCGTGGTCGTGTCCCCGCACCATCATCACTGATGAAGTAGGGACGAGGGACTAGGGACTAGGGGCGAGTTAGAGCTGAAACGCCCCGCCTTCAACTCGACACCTATTTTTATCCCGGGGGCCACGTCATCTGCCGCCCGGCGAGCAGATGCAGGTGCAGGTGAAACACCGTTTGTCCGCCGTGACTGTTGCAGTTGATCACGCAGCGATAGCCGTCGTTGGCGAAGCCCTGGCCTTTGGCCCAGCGCACCGCAGTTGCGAACAGCCTGCCGACCAGCGCACCGTCGTCGGCCTGCAGGTCGTTCAGGGTCGCGATCCGGCGCTTTGGAATGAACAGAACATGCACCGGCGCCTGCGGGTTGACGTCGCGGAACGCAAGCATCTCATCGTCTTCGTAGACGATATCGGCCGGGATCTCGCGTCGAATGATCTTGTCGAAAATCGTGTCGGTCATGGGAGAGCCTTGGGAGACGTGGGAAAGAAACAACGGGGAAGAAAAGCATGACAGGGCAACGCCATCGCTCGCCGAGCGCGCCATGATTCCCCCTCTCCCCATCGGCTCCATCGATGGGGAGAGGGTTGGGGTGAGGGGCGGCTCTTGCTGCATTGTCCACAAGCATCGGAGAGCGCCCCTCATCCGCCTCCGGCACCTTCTCCCCGCACACGGGGAGAAGGGAAGGTACCTCGCCATCGATTGGCCCTCGTGCCTCGCCCCCTTCTCTTAAAGATTCTGGCGGCCGCCGAACGCATGGGCCAGCGTTCCACGGTCGACGAATTCGAGTTCACCACCGAGCGGCACGCCATGCGCGAGCCGTGTCGCGCGCACTCCGGCCTGGCGCGCCATCTGCGCGAGCAGGTGCGCCGTGGCCTCGCCTTCGACAGTGGCATTCGTGGCAATGATCAACTCGCGCACTTCGCCTTCGGCCAGCCGCGCGGCGAGCAAGTCCAGACCCAGTTCCTGCGGTCCGAGTCCATCGAGCGGCGACAACCGTCCGAGCAGCACGAAATAGCGCCCGCGGAATCCCGTCGCCTGTTCGATGGCGACCTGGTCGGCGGGCGTTTCGACGATGCAAAGCGTTTGCGCATCGCGCGCCGAACTGGCGCAGACGGAACAGACCGGCGTATCGCTGAACGTGCGACAGCGGCTGCAGTTCCCGATACGATCCATTGCCGCCGCCATTTTCTCGGCCAGGCGCCGGGCGCCTGCGCGGTCACGCTCGAGCAGGTGAAACGCCATGCGCTGCGCCGTCTTCACGCCGACGCCAGGGAGGCAGCGCAAGGATTCGATGAGTTCGTTGAGGAGTGGGGAGGAAGACATTGTCAGGGCTGAGGGCTGAGGGCCGAGGGCTGAAAATCAAGAGCAACACGCTTTGGCACTTCAGCCCTCAGCCCTCGCCCATCTTCAAAAAGGCAACTTGAATCCCGGCGGCAGGTTCATTCCCCCCGCTACACCGGCCATGCGCTCCTGACTCGCCGCGGCGACCCGGTTGACCGCATCGTTGAATGCCGCGGCGACGAGATCTTCGGCCATGTCGGGATCGTCGGCGAGGATCTTGCGATCGATCGCGACGCGGCGAACTTCATGCCGCCCGTTCATCGTCACGCTGACCATGCCGCCGCCGGCCTGGCCGGTCACTTCGATTTTCGCGATCTCTTCCTGCGCGCGCTTGAGATCCTCCTGCATGCGCTGCGCCTGCTGCATCAACTGACCCATTGCTCCACGCATGTCACTTCTCCGCAGACGTGCTGTTCGCCGACGCAGCCGGGTCGGCTTTGATTGAATCGCTGACCAGCCGGCCACCGAACTCTCGCAGCAGACTCTGCACACCGGGATCGCCCGCCAGCGATTCCTCCGCGGCGCGCTGGCGCGTCGAGCGGTCGCGCTCGGCGATCTCGGCCGGAGCATCGACGGCACCTGCGACTTTCTCGAACCGCACCTTGAGTGGCCGGCCGAGCAACGCACTGAGTTTCTGCTCCATCATCGCAACGAGAGGCGGAGCGCTGAAATGTTCATGAACCGGTTTGAGGGCGAGACGAACGACGCCGCCTTCGATGGCGATCAGGCTGGCGTGAAGCGCCAGCTGGCCCACCGGCCCCTTGAGACCTGCGGCTTCGATCAATGCCGGCCAATCGCCAAGATCCGCCGGCGGCTTGCTCATGGGCGTCGACGCCGAGACTGCCGGTGCTGTTGCTGGCGGGCGTGCCGGCGAAGCCGCGGGTTTGTCGGCTGCCGGCGCTGCGGTGCGCGCCGGTGCGGCGGGGCTTGCAACGGCGGCTGGCGCAGAAGCCGGCAGCTGGCGCGGAGTTTCGGCGCCGACCACGGGTCGAAACGCGAGCATGCGCAACAGGACCATTTCGAATCCAGCGCGTGGCGTCGGCGCCAGCGGCAGATCGCGGCGTCCCGAAATCGCGATCTGGTAGTACAGCTGTGTCGCCTCGGGTGCAAGCGCTGCGGCGAGCGTGTCGATGCCGGCATCATCGGTTTCGTCGGGCGCCGAGTAACCGCTGACCAGCTGTTTGAGCTGCACGCGGTGCAGCACCGCGGCGACTTCATCGAGCACGCCGGCAAAATCCGGCGAGAACTCCGCAAGCCGGTCGATTTCCGCCAGCAGCGCGGCGCCATCGCCGGCCTGCACGGCATCGAGCAGCGCAAAAACACGCCCGCGCTCGATCGTGCCGAGCATCGCGCGCACGTCGACTGCGCGCACGCTCCCGGCGCCATAGGCGATCGCCTGATCGAGCAGGGACAGTCCGTCGCGCAAGGATCCATCCGCCGCGCGGGCAAGTTCGGCCAGCGCATCGGCCTCGAAGACGATGCCCTCGGCATCGAGGATGTGCCGCATCTGGCCGGTGATCTGTGCCGGCAGCAGGCGCTTGAGATTGAATTTGAGGCAGCGCGACAGCACCGTGACCGGAAGCTTTTGCGGGTCCGTCGTCGCCAGCAGGAACTTCACGTGTGGCGGCGGCTCTTCGAGCGTTTTGAGCAGCGCGTTGAACGCCGGCTTCGACAGCATGTGCACTTCATCGATCAGGTAGACCTTGAAGCGGCCGCGCGCCGGTGAATACTGCGCGTTCTCGATGACATCGCGCACGTCGTCGATGCCGGTGTTGCTGGCCGCATCGATTTCGAGCAGATCGACGAAGCGTCCGGCGTCGATGTCCCTGCAGGCACCGCACTCGCCGCACGGCGTCGACGACTGGCCGCGCTCGCAGTTCAGCGATTTGGCGAAGATGCGCGCGATCGTTGTCTTGCCGACTCCGCGCGTGCCGGTGAACAGGAACGCGTGATGCATGCGATCGGAATCGAGCGCATTGCTGAGCGCGCGCACGACGTGTTCCTGGCCGACCAGTTCGGCAAACCGTTTCGGCCGCCATTTGCGCGCGAGGACTTGATACGACATCCGGAAAGCTCAATAAGACGAGTCGTGATTGTGCCAAGTTGAGGCGTCAGGGGCCAGCGCTGTCATTCTTGTGCGCCCCGCGTCTGTACTGTATTCTTCGCGGCCCCTCGGGAACCACGCGTTCTCAAGGTGCGGAGAGGTGTCCGAGCGGTTGAAGGAGCACGCCTGGAAAGTGTGTAAGCGGCTTATACCCGCTTCGCGGGTTCGACAAATTCGTCGGGAACGAATTTGGACAGCCGCAGGCTGGCCCCGAGCAACGCGAGGGGTGAGGCCCAGGATGGGCCGAGCAATCCCGCCCGAGCGCAACGAAGGAAAAGATTTTCAGCGGAGAGGTGTCCGAGCGGTTGAAGGAGCACGCCTGGAAAGTGTGTAAGCGGCTTATACCCGCTTCGCGGGTTCGAATCCCGCCCTCTCCGCCACTCAATTTTTTAACGATATGAATACGGGTTTCGAACCCGCAAATTCGAAAGTCTATGGTGGTCCCGCTGGTTCTCCCGCGACGATAGTTTGCAAACCCCGCCAGGGCCGGAAGGCAGCAACGGTAGTGAACGATTCGGGTGCCGGGATGTAGCTGGCGGGACTGCCACCCCTCTATTCCACCGGCGTATTGTCCGGATGCAGCCAGCCCGATTCGCCGCTGGCATAGTGCTCGTTCTTCCAGATCGGCACGCGCTGCTTGACCTCGTCGATGATGTAGCGGCAGCCCGCGAATGCCGCGTCGCGATGCGCAGCACTCACGCCGACCCAGACGGCGAGATCACCGATTGCCAGCGCCCCGACGCGATGCGCGCACACTGTGTCGATCAGCGCGAAACGCTGTTTCGCTTCGGCAAGGATGCGTTCGCCTTCGGCCTCGGCAAGCGGGACATAAGCTTGATAATCGAGACGCTGCACTGAACGGCCGGCGTTTTCATTGCGCACCCAGCCTTCGAATGTCACGCAGGCACCGGCGCTCGCATCAGCCAGCGCCCGCCCCAGCGCAGCGGAGTCGATCGGCTGGTCGCTGAGGCGAAATCGACTCATGGCGCGACCCGGAACATCCATCGCGCTTCAGCCACCGGACACCGGCGGCAGGAAAGCGACCTCATCGCCATCGGCCAGCACTTGGTCCCAGGGCGCAAACGCTCCGTTCACCGCCAGCCGCAGCGCCTGCTGCCTTGCCGTGAAGCCGTGCCGCTGCCGCAGTTCGTCGTACAGCAGGCGCGCGTTGGCATGCACCGACTCCACTTCCTCGCTGTCCCGGCCTGCGCCATCGCGCAACGAGGCAAAGTATAAAATGTTGTATTTCACCCGACCACCCTGCCCCTGCGAACCTCACGCTTGCCGCCTGATTTCTCCAGCAGCCGCACTTCGGCGATCACGATCTCGTGCGACAGCGCCTTGCACATATCGTAAACGGTCAGCGCGGCAACGGTCGCGCCGGTCAGTGCCTCCATCTCGACGCCGGTCTTGTGCGATACGGCGACGTCGCAGCGGATCGACAACTCGGTCGGCGTGGCAAACTCGATCGTGAACGCACAGCGCTCGATCGCCAACGGATGGCAGAACGGGATCAGTTCGTGAGTGCGTTTCACCGCCAGCGTGCCGGCAATGATCGCCGTATCGATCACCGGGCCCTTCTTTGCCTGCATCCCATTCTTCTTCAGCACACGCGCCACCGCGAGAGGGAATCGCACGGTTGCCTGCGCGATGGCGCTACGCGCCGTAACCCGTTTTGCGCCGACGTCGACCATGCGCGGGCGGTTGTCGGCGTCAAGATGAGTGATGCGGGAAGTGTTGCGGGCCATTGGCGCGATTGTAGATTGGAACGCTGTCGGGGTGGTCCTTCCTACGGAGACTTTGCCCCACGCGAATGCAGATCGGCCCCGACATCGGCGTTTTCGCGACCCCGACCCTCACCCCTGCCCCTCTCCCGGCAGGAGAGGGGTTCAAGAATCAGCCGCCTATCGTGAACATTTCGACCCTCGCGGGATCGCCGAGCGCGCGCAGTTCCGCGCGACGTTCACTGTAGCGGTCTGTGCGCGCGGTCCAGTGTTTTCCGATCAACTCGATCAATTGTTCGTCGCTCGCCCCGGCACGCAGCGGCAGGCGCAAGTCGTGGCCGTCGCGCGCGAACAGGCACGTGTACATCTTGCCGTCGGCCGAAAGGCGCGCGCGCGAACAGTCGCCGCAGAACGGCTGGGAAACCGAACTGATGAAGCCGATCTCGCCGGCGCCATCTTCAAACACATAGCGCTCCGCTACTTCGCCGCGATAGTTGCGCTCGATCGGCCTTAACGGCCAGCGCCGGGCGATGCGTTCAATCAGCTCGGCGCTCGGCACGACGAGCTCGCCCTGCCACCGATTCAGCGTGCCGACGTCCATGTATTCGATGAAGCGCACGATGTGCCCGGTGCCGCGAAACCTTTCGATAAGGTCGAGGACTTGCGCGTCGTTGACGCCGCGCATGACGACGCAATTGATCTTGATGGGTCCGAAGCCAGTCGCCTCGGCGGCGGCAATACCCGCCAGCACTTCGGAAACTTCACCGCGGCCGCCGGACAACTTGCGAAACGTCGGCTCGTCGAGCGTGTCGAGCGAGACGGTCAGGCGCATCAGGCCCGCCTCGCGCAAGGCTGCGGCTGAGCGCGGCAGAAGCACGCCGTTCGTTGTCAGCGCGATATCCTCGACTTGGGGAATCCGGCGCAGCATGCTTACCAGTTGTGGCAGCTCGCGGCGCAACAGAGGCTCGCCTCCGGTCAGCCTCAACTTGCGCACGCCCGAGGCCACGAACGCGCGCGCGATGCGCTCGATCTCCTCGAAACGCAGGCGCTCGTTCTTGCTCAGAAACACCGCATCGTCCGCGAACTGGTCTTCCGGCATGCAGTACGGGCAGCGAAAATTGCAGCGGTCGATGACCGAGATGCGCAGGTCGCGCAACGGGCGAACCAAGGTGTCGCGCGGCGCCTCGACGAGGTCCAGGGGAATGATGCGCATCATCAGATCACCAGCGACGCCGGCTGCGCCGCGGCGGGACTGGCGTGCGCGTTCGCGTCGGGGTTCGCCAAGGCCACCCGCTCGCCACGCTGCGCGACGCGGTAGCCGCGCGCGGCGAGTGCCGCGCCATCGGCGGCGCTGCCGTAGTGATAGAGAATCATGCGCGCGCGCAATTGCGCATCGTAATCGCGGTCGAGATCGTCGACTCCCGTGTGCGAGGGATTGCCGTTCAGCGCGCAGTCGTGCGCAATCAATTCGTGGCCGCCGGCATAGTGGGCGAGTTGCTCGGGCACCGGGCGGGTATCTCCGGTCCAGGCGAAGGCTCCGCGCAATACCAGGCCGAAAGAAGTCATCGGCGCGTGATGCCGCGTCGGGAATACATCGAACCAGAAGCCCTCGTGCCAGAACCCGCGCGAGCACGGAATCAGCCGGAACGCATCCCAGAAGTTCGCGTTGCCCTCGGCAATGACGTTCGGGTAGTCGGCGATCCTTCCCTGCAGATGCGGCACCAGCGCGGCATGGGCGTACAGGCGCACGCCGCCTTTCAGGGCGGCGTCGAAATAGACGCGATAGAACAGCCGCTCGAGCCCGGCGACGTGATCCATGTGCGTATGCGTGATGTACACGGCCTGCGGCGGCGAATTGTACGTTTCGACATAGCGCGTCAGGGTCTCCGGGCCACAGTCGATCAACAGCAGCGGCGCACCGTCGCGTTCGAGCACGGCACCGGACGAACCCAACTCGACGGCCTGGGCGGAACCGACTCCGAGGAAATGCAGGCTCAAGCTCACTGTCCGCTCCTGCCCGCGGCCGCCCGCGTGCCGACCCGGCCGAGCGCGCGCTCCCACGCAGCCATCAGCGGTTGCCAGCATTCACGATCGAACGCCTGCTCGTTGTCGCGGCCCGCGCCAAGCTTGAGAAGCGACCTACGCAGCCGGGCGAGGTTCGCCAGCTGCCAGGCCTTTGCCGGCACGCGCAGCGCACCGCGGTCGAAATCGACCAGCCACACGCGGCGCGAATCCAGCAGCACATTGTGCGCGTTGAGGTCTGCGTGGTATGCACCGGCTACATGGAATTCGGCAATGCCGGCGCCGACGCGTTCCGCGGTGGCTGGATCGAGAGCGCCAGCGCGCAGGCGCTCGGCCAGCGTCTGCGCGGGTGCAATGTAGCGCATGATCAGGTCGGCGCGATAATGCACGCCGCTGCGGCGATAGCGCGCGGCGATCGGATGCGGGACGGCCAAGCCGCGGCGCGCCAGTTCTGCGAGAAGGCGGAACTCGGCGAATCCACGCGTGCGCTCGGCGCCGTTCCACAGATAACGATCGCCGAGGACGCGCGCGACCATGCCGCCACGATGGTAGTGCCTAAGCAGCCATTCATCGTCACCGACGCGAAGCCGCAGCACGCCGCCGCGGCCACCGCCGTGCTCGGTTGCCAAGCCGCGCGCGCGCAAGTGCTCCGGATCGAACCAGGCTGGATCGAAACGCTCGCCGCCGGCGCGCGCGGCGGCAGCGGTATCGAACACGATCGCGCCGTCACCCGTCGCCTGCACCTTCGCTTCGCCGATCGCCAGAATCATGACTCGTTCAAGGGATTGTGTCGTCGTGGGTTAGACTCAAGGCCCGCTTGCAAAGTTTAGCAAGCCAGCGCGCCGGAAACCGTGTTTTCACCGAACTCTCCGCCTGAATCGCTATGCCTGCTGCGCACGTCGGCGCTCGGCGACGTGACGCATGTCGTGCCACTCGTGCGCACGCTGCAGCGCCTGCTGCCGCAAACGCGCCTGACCTGGATCATCGGCAAACTCGAACAGCGGCTGGTCGGCGATATCGAAAGTGTCGAGTACATCGTGTTCGACAAGGGCAAGGGCATGGCTGCCTATCGGCAGGTCCGGGAGCATCTTTCCGGACGCCGCTTCGACGCGCTGCTGCACATGCAGGTCGCATTGCGCGCCAACCTGCTGAGCACGCTCGTGCGCGCGCCTCTGCGCATCGGCTACGACCATGCGCGCTCGAAGGACCTGCACGGACTGTTCATCAACTGCCGCATCCCCGGACGCAGCGGCGAGCATGTGCTCGACGCCATCGCCAGCTTTGTCGAACCTCTGGGCTTGAAGCAGACGCAGGTTCACTGGGACATTCCGATTCCACCAGAAGCCGAAGATTTCGCGCGACGCCACATTGCAGGCGATCGGCCGACGCTGTTGGTGAGTCCCTGCTCGAGCCATGAGGCGCGCAACTGGCGGCCCGAACGCTATGCTGCTGTCATCGATCACGCCAGCGCGCGTGGCTGGCAGGTAATTCTGTGCGGCGGCCCGAGCAACTACGAACGCACGTTCGGGAAGGCCATTGTCGATAAATGCATAAATCCGCCCGACGACCTGATCGGCAAGGACACGCTCAAGCAATTCCTGGCGCTGGCGCGGCGCGCGAGCCTGATTCTGACTCCGGACTCGGGCCCATTGCACATGGCCAATGCGGTCGGGACCAAGGTCCTCGGCTTGCATGCGGCAAGCAACCCGCAACGTTCCGGACCCTACTCCGACCGAAGGTGGTGCGTGGATCGTTATGACGCCGCCGCGCGCAAGTTCCGCGGCAAGCCGGCGGCGGAGCTGCCCTGGGGCACGAAGCTCGAGTTTCCCGGAGTCATGGATCTGATCGAGGTCGACGCCGTCGTGGAGCGCTTCGAGGAGTTCTGCGCGCAGCCAGCCTCTTCAATATCTCAGGTGCGGTAATCCTGGTAGGACTTTTCCTCGACCAGCGACGAGCCCAGCTTGAGGTTGATTTCGCGCTTGACCGCCGCGCGTTCATCGTTGCGGAAATATACGGCGCGCGCCAATTCGACGAACTCGGCGTCGAAGGCCTGGGCTTTTTCCTTCAGCCGGATCCGGTCTTCGATATCCCAAAGAAGTTCGTTGACGGCCTTGAGCCGCGCGCGCTCCGGCCGGATGTCGACTCGCGACGACGGGTGCGCGTCCCAGGTTTTGTCGAGCATCCCAAGCTCGGCGCGCACGTTGGCCAGCTTGCCGGCATCGGCAATGCGCTCGGACTTGATTTCGAGGATCGTGATCTTGTCGATCAGTTCGCCGAAGGAGATGGGGATCGAGAGCTCGGTCATGGCCCACAGTGTAGCGGCACACCGGGAATCGAACACCGCCGGCGCTGGAGACCCCGATCATCAACGACCAAATCGACCCTTCGCACAGGTTCGACCCAATTTTTTGGCGGGTTCATAAACCGTATGGCGGAGAGGGTGGGATTCGAACCCACGTTACGGCGAAACCGTAAACCGGATTTCGAATCCGGCGCATTCGACCACTCTGCCACCTCTCCAAGCCCCCACTTGATAACTCAGCAGGGGCGCGAATGATAAGGGCACCAAGGGATTGAGACAACCTTTGCGTGGTGGTCTTCGAGGCGGTCGACGTGATGGGTTCGACAAATCGGCAGGAAGCCGATTTGTGCAGCCGAGCTGCCGAAGGGCAAGGCACAGGATGTGCCGGGCAACATTCCACCCTATCGCCATATGGTCTTCACCAAGCCTCCGCTTGGTCCAGGAAACCTGAACGGTTCGCGCAACTTCTGCACACTCAACGAAGCGTAGAAGCATTCTGCCTGCCTGCTGCACGGAGGATTCCCATGAAGTTGATGCCGTTGCTGTTTGCCCTTTGCGTTGCGCCTCTCGCCGCCAACGCGCAGTTCTGCCCTGCCCAGACCGCCGACGAAGCCGCCACTGAAGTGCGGAACTCGTTCAACGCGTGGCTTCAGGCCGTCGAGCACCGCGATCTGGAGTGACCATGGCAATCTTTTCCTCAACGCTGCGCTTCCAGTACCAGGGCGTTCCGGATTTTGGCTACGACCATCTTCTGGCCATCTATCAGGCCGATTTCTCGCGTCCGGATGCGCCGATCTGGCGTCCGAACATCGAAAACACGATCGCGTCGCCGACTCTGGTCACTCTGTTCGGGGAATGGACCCTGATGCCAGCCAAGGGCGGCGACGCGATCACGCACAATCGCGGCGTCGATGTGTTCCAGCGCGAGGCCGACTGTGTCTGGCGTGTCGTGGCTTCGCTCAACTATGCCGACAAGCGCAGCGTGGCCGTCGATTCGCAGGAACGCCGGAGTCCCGCCGAGGTGAAGCACGACAAGCTGCAGCCGGGTAGCACCGACGCCATCGCGCGCGTAAATCGACAGCAATAACTTCCGTTGCGGCTGCCTACGATTTCGGCATGAAGAAATATTCGCCGGCCTCGTGACCGGCGAATTGGATCGGCGCGTACTCGGGCACCTGCTGCAAGCCTGCCGTGGCGCTCTTCAGCGCCATGTTCGACGCAATCTCGCGGAACAGACGCTGCCCCGTCAGCAACTGGTTGTTGTCGTTCAGCGCGACGATCAGGGCTCCGGCGAACAGCGAATGCTCGCCGCGCGCGGCGTCGGCAACGGGTTGCACGCCACCGGAAGTCAGCGCCGTCCGTGAACGGCCGGCCACCATCGTCTTGACCCAGTCGCCCCAGGTTTCCGCCGCCATGCTGCCGCCGAACGTCGCGAGCGACGTGCGCGTCATCGTGCCGGAGTAGCACGAGTCGGCGATGACCAGGACGTGCTTTGCATTCATCGTCGTCAGGATGTCGCTCACCGCGCGGTTCGATATCCAGCTTGTCGGGCGCTCGGTCTGTGCATCGACCGGCAGCCAGTAACCCTGCCGCCCGCCGTCGAGCTCTCCGTGCCCGGCGTAGTAGACAATCAAGTTGTCATCTTCTTTAAGTTGCTCTCGCAAATCATTGAGTGCAGACAACATTTCAAAGCGATTGGCGTTCGTCAGCAAGCGTGTTTCGTAGCCGTAGCGCGACTTCAGCAGGCCAGCGACGGTCGTCGCATCGGCAGCCGCGCTACGAAGCGCCGGATAGGCCTGGTAGTTGTCGTTGCCGATGACGAGCGCATAGAACTTGCCCAACTGGACGCCGCGCGGCAACGTGTTGACGACCTGAGCGCGCATCGGGCTCGAAGGACCGCCTCCGGGCGCGGGCAGCAGCATGAAATCCAGCACCGCCTTCCCGCCGCGGCGGTCGATGGCCGCGACGCGCACGGCGGTACCGTCACCGGTCACGCCGACGTGCGTGGTGAAATTGCCGCTGGCGTCCGCAGTTACGGCCTGATCGTTGACGCTGAGCGTGCTCAGGCCGGCCGGCGCCACGACGCGGCCGACGACATCCATGCCGTTCTGCGCCGGCAATATCGATGCGGCTGGCTTGCTGGCACCGCGCGTCACCGCCAGTGTCGGCTGGAGGATTTCGAGGCGCAGGCTGTCGTCAGCGCTCGCGGTCGTGTAAGCATTGGCCGGGCGCCGCTCCGGCCCTGAATCGATCTGCGCCTGCAACGCCGCCATCTGTGCACGCTCACTGGCGATTTCCTGACGCTTCTCGCGAAGTTGCCCTTCCATCTGCTTGAGCAGTTTGGCGCTTTCCTCGTTCTGCGCGCGCTGCTCCGCGAGCTGCACGCCGGCGCTGTCGAACTTTGCCTGGGCGTCCACACGTTGCTGTTCGTTCTGATCGAGCTGCTGCTGCAACTCGCGCATCTTCGACCGTGACTGCGCCAGGGCATTGTCCATCTGCGCCGCAGATGCGCGCAATTCGGCCAGTTCCTTGGCATCACCGGCAGACTGGCCTTTCTGCAGGTCTTGTTCCCGAGCGCGCAACCGGGCAAGGTCGGCCTCGGCATTGGCTTGCTGTTTCGCGCTGGCCTGGCGCGCACTCTCCAGATCGCGCTGCCTGTCGGCGAGCGCGCGTTCCCTCGCATCGAGTTCGGATTTGAGTTTCTGGTAGTTCGGATCGCGGTCGGCGCCGAGTTTCTTCTGCTCGGCGTCGAGTTTGCCGCGCACGTCGTTCAGCTCGCGCTGCGACTTCTCGTAACCCTGTTGCTTCTGCCTGAGCTCGCCCTGCAGTTTTTCGACCTGGGCGCGCAGCTGTTCGGATTTGCGCTGCTCGCCGGACAGCTGTTCGCGAACCGCCTGCGTTTCCGCATGCGCCTGCCGCACTTCGGCGGTGACCGACGAGGCGAACACGAGCTTGTCGCCGCTGATGCCGGAGGCATCGCGATACAGATTCAAGGCGCGAGCGGTGTCCTGGGAAACGCCCAGACCCTGCTCGTACATGTAACCCAGATTGATGCGGGCGCGGCGCGAGCCCTGCGCTGCGGCCTTCTCGAACCACTGCGCGGCCTTCGCATAGTCGGGCGCCGTTCCGAGCCCCTTGAGGTAGATTTCTCCTACGTAGTTCTGTGCATCCGCGTCACCGATTTCCGCCTGGCCCAGCCATACCTTGAGCGCAGTCTGGTAGTCGGCCCGGTCGTAGGAAACAAATTCGCCGCCACGGATCTCGCAATCGGCCTGGGTCGTGCGCACCGGTCTGCGCGCGCTCATGAACGACGAGTTCGCGCCGAGGCGACGAACCTGGCCCGGCAGCAGGCAATCGACAATCAGCAAGTCTTCGGGGTTGCGCTCCACACTTGCCGTCGCGCGCTGTGGAGAGGTCGCGATACCAATGAAGAAGACAACCGCCGCGACGCCGAGCATCGCCGACACCTGCAGTCGTCCAGAAATTTTCAAAAGCCCGAAGCGAAGCATCCGATCACCTCTGTGCCGCGACGTGTTGTGGCCATGGCGCAATACTGCGCAAAACAGCGTTCCTTCGTACTGCGACCACGCCCCTGGTCCGCTGTTCCCCCTTCATCACCATAACGCTAATCTCAGGAGAACCGCGACATGCACGCCAGATCAACGTTAATGCCAAACGCAGCCCTTTGCTATAGATTAGGCGGATGGGAGCTCAACCTGGGGAGGTCGTCATGAGGCTTCACACCCTTGTCTTGCGCAATGGCCGCGCTCGGCGCTGGCGCCTGCCCCTCGCGTTGCTGGCCTGGCTGTTTCCGCTCGTGTTGTGCGCCCAGTCGCTGACGATCGTCTCCGGCAACAACCAGACGCTGGTGCCGACGCAGCCGTCACAGCCATTGGTCGTTCGTGCGACCGATGCGCAAGGCGCGCCGCTGGCCGGGGCGACGATCGAATGGTCGAGTTCGAACGCGACCGCAGGGTTTGCAGCAACGACCCAGACCGACAGCAAGGGCGAGAGCACGAATCGCCTGACCGCGGTTCTGCCGGGCAATTACACACTGAATGCGGAAATCGTCGGCGCCCAGAACGGCGCCAACGTGAACTTCATCTTCGTCAACGGCGTCGCCAACCTCGGGGCGCTGACACCGGTTCAGGCCGCCGTCGGCCATGCGATCGATGTCGCGTGTCCAGCCCTTGCCACATCGCCGACGCCGATCTCGTCGACGCAGACCGATTTCCTGAAGCGCTGCTCGGAAATCGTCGTCGGCGCGAGCAGCAGCGCCGTTCCCGCCGCGCTCGATGCGATGGCCAGCAACAAGACGCAACCGCAGAGCCAGATGGCGTCGAACGTACAGTCCTCGCAATCGGGCAACCTGGATGCGCGCATGAGCGCATTGCGCCTCGGCGCGACCGGCATCAGCCTCGGCGGCCTCGCCGTGGCCCACAACGACAAGACCCTGCCGCTGGCCATGCTCGGCGATGCGTTCCACAAGGATCCGGCCCAGGGTAGCGAAGTTGGAGGCGAGTTCTCGCGCTGGGGTTTCTTCGCCAACGGCATGATCAGCAACGGCAGCTTCGCGGCCAACGAATCGCGGCCCGGTTTCGACTATAGCGGCGCGTCGCTGACCGCCGGCTTCGACTACCGCTTCAGCGACACGTTCGTCGCCGGTATCGCCTTCGGTTACAACCACGACAGTTCGGATCTCGATCTGAATAGCGGCAAGATCGATGGCGACGGCTACAGCCTCAATGGCTATATGACCTGGTACCACGGCAACGATTTCTACGTGCAGACTTCGGTGGAGTTCACCAAACTCGACTTCGACCTGAGCCGCAACATCATCTACCAGATCGCGGCGCTCGGCGCGGGCGGCGGCACGACCAGCGTCAACCAGGTCGCCCGGGCTTCGCCGGGCGGCGATCTGGAGTCCCTGAACGTCACCGTCGGCCACGATTTCAACAACGGCGCATTTGCGTTCAGCCCATACCTGCGCGGTGCGTACTCGCACCTGAGCCTTGATGGCTTTACCGAGACAATCGACTCCAGCGGGCCGGGCTTCGGCCTCGCCACGCAGGTGGACTCGCGCTCCAAGGTCACCGAAATCGGCACGCTCGGCTCGCTCTTCAGCTACACCTCCAGCCAGAACTGGGGCGTCCTGGTACCGAACGCGCGGCTCGAATACAGCCACGATTTCAGGACCGACCCGCAAACCGTCATCTCGCGTTTCGTTTCCGATCCGACGCACACGCAGATCATCGTCAACGACCCCCGCCTAGACCACAATTTTTACGAAATCGGCCTGGGTTTGAACGCAATCTGGCCGCAGGGACGATCGGGCTACCTCGCCTACGAGTACATCGGCGGATTGACCGGCGCACACTTGAATCGCTTCGAAGCAGGATTCCGCATCGAGTTCTGACGCCGGGGCGGCATCACGGAGTATCGTGATGCCGCTTGCGCGCCCGGCTACGAACACGGCATGCTATGAAAGCTATCCGCTTACCATCCGGACTGCGCAGGACACCCATCGACGCATGATTGAGTTCGGACACAACACCCACGTCGGTTTGCGCCGCGAGCATAATGAAGACACCTATTATGCAGATGCCGGCCTTGGACTGTGGCTGGTCGCCGATGGCATGGGCGGGCACGAGCATGGCGAAGTCGCCAGCGCCCTGGCCCGCGACACGCTGGTCCACGAGATCACCGAGGGTGCGCCACTGGCCCAGGCGGTGCAGCGCGCCGACGAGGAAATCATCCAGCATTCGAGCCGCAAGGCCGAAGCGCTGCCGATGGGCACCACGATCGCCGCGCTGCGCCTGCGCAACAACGACTACGAAGTATGCTGGGTCGGCGACAGCCGCGTATACATGTGGAACGGCGAACTCAAGCAACTGTCGCAGGATCATTCGTACGTGCAGGAACTGATCCAGCAGGGCGCGATCACGCATGAACAGGCGCGCACGCATCCGCACCGCAACGTCGTGACCCAGGCGCTCGGCGTGACCGACCCGGAAAGCCTGCGCGTCGAGACGATCCGCGGCACGCTGCAGCCGGGCATGCAGATTCTGCTGTGCTCGGATGGACTCACCGAAGAAGTCGACGACACGCGCATCGGCCAGATCCTGGCGCGCCAGGACCTTTCCGCGCAGGAGTGCGTCGATCACCTGATACTCGCCGCGCTGGACGGCGGCGGGTCGGATAATGTGACGGTGATTTTGGTGCGTAGTCGGTAAAGAGCAGGGCCTAGGGCTGAGGGCTCAAGATCAAGAGCCTCGCGCGCTGTTTGCCCTCGCCCCTCAGCCCTCGGCCCTCACCCCTTCTCCCGCGCCGCCAGTTCTGCCTTGAGCTTCAGCAGATCCTTCGCTGGCCGGCGCAGCACGCAAACCCTTTTCGATCAGTTCGTCGGCGCCGGTGTTGAGTCCGCGGTCCAGGGCGCTGCGCGCACCGCGTTCGTAAAACGCGGCGATGCGCGCCAGTCCCTGCGTTGCAGTCGCGTTGGCGGGCTCGCGTTTCAGCACTTCGCGAAACAAGTCGATTGCGTTGTCCCCGGCCGGATAGCCGAACTTCTCTCCAAGCCCCGATTTGAAGCCATCGTCGAGATACTTTCCGGCGCGCGCGAGCAGCGCGGGCGTGTCGAGCCGGCTCAGGCCTGCGCTATCGACCGAGTCTGCTGGCGGCTCGGTCGGCGTCGGAAGCCGGGGCAACGTCGACGGCGGCGTCGCGGGCGCGACGATGCTCGGCGGTGGCGCCGGCGGACGCAGCCAGCGCCAGGCAATCGTTCCGGCGACGACGAGCATGAACGCCGATGCAAGCGGCAACGCCCAGCGCGGCGGCTGCCATGAGCGCTGCGGCGAATTTTCCGGCGCTCCTGCCGATGCATTGGCACCGGGCACGCGGCGGCGTCCACTGCGCCGCACGCTGGTCGGCGCTATCGGATGCTCGCGCAGCAACGCGTCGCAGGCCGCCATGAACGCATCGCCAGTGGCGAAACGCTGCTCGCGATCCTTGGCCATCGTCTGATCGATGAGCAGCTGCAGCCACGCCAGTGTTTCCGGCAGGCGCGGCACCGGATCGGTGACATGGCGCAAGGCCACCGCGTACGGGTCGTTTGCAACGTAGGGCTTGCGTCCGCTGAGCATCTCGAACAGCACGGCGCCCAGGCTGTAAATGTCCGTGCGGCCATCGACCGGCACTGGCCTGCGCCTGCTCCGGGCTCATGTAGTCCGGCGTGCCGATCGCGTTGCCCGCAATCGTCGCCGAACTCATCGACTTGATCGCCTTGGCGATGCCGAAATCCGCAAGCACCGCAGCGCCGTTCGCAGCGAAACAGGATATTGCCGGGTTTGACATCGCGATGGACGAAACCCATCTCGTGCGCATAGGCCAGACCGGATGCAATGTCATGGGCGATGTTCAGTGCGTCGTAGGCGTCGAGTCCGCTCTGAAGGCGTTCGCGCAGCGAGCCAGCCGACAGGTACTCGCTGGCCATGTAATACGTGCCGCGATATGAACCGATGTCGTGCACGGTAACCAGATGCGGATGCGACAGCTTCGCCGTGATCCGCCCTTCCTTGAGGAATTGCTCGCAGAAGTCCGCGTTCGCGGCGAGCACCGGCGCCATGACCTTGAGCGCGACTTCGCGCTCGAGCGATTCCTGCATGGCCAGATAGACCGTCGCCATGCCGCCCGTGCCGAGTGTCCGCAGCACGCTGTAGCCGGGTATCTGGACGGCGTCGGTCACGCGCGGATCATGTTTGTCTGCTGTAAACGGCTTGTTCGCTGTAAACGCGGCGTCCGCCGCAGTCGGACAGCCCGCTCCGATGAACCCGAGGCGGGCTCTCTCGGAGCAACGTTACGGTGCCGCGGTGCGCAGATCCTTGAGTGCGCCATCGAAACGCGCCATCGCATAGTTGTTTTCATCCTTGACCGTCTCGTAGAGCGCATCGAGCTTGGCATGCAGGCGCGCGGCCTGGTCCTTGTCGAGCTTGCCGGCGTTCTCGAACGCGACGACGACCGATTGCGACGCCATTGCGACCTGTTCGGCCGAGGAGAAGTCGCGGAATTCGCCGCGTTCGGCGTCGGCGACGAAGCTGGCGAGAATGACGTCGAGGCTCGCGGCGTCGTAGTTGTACGCGGAAACCTTCGGCAGCAGTTCGGCCAGCGTCGCGCGCAGCTTGCTTCGCCGCCGCGAATGTTCCGTCGCGGCTTTCGGTGGTCGCGCGATGCAGCGCGCGCGTCTCATCGAGCACGCGCTGCGCGGCCGGCCTTGTCGACCGGCGCCAGCACGTAACGGAACATCACCAGATTCGCATCGTTCAAGCGCACGACGCCCGGACCGAGCCCGGTGCCCTGGCGCGGACCCCACTTCTTGCCCTGCATCAGCTTGTGGCAGGCGTGGCAGTCGAACAGCACGAGTTCGGGGAACATGCCATGCGACTCGGTCTTCGGATCGAGCAGCATGTCGAGCAGATTGCCCGCCGCCACGCCCTGCCCGACGGCCCAGTCGCGCACGCCGTTCCATTGTCCCTTGCGCTTGATCCAGTTGTCGCCGATCTTGTAATGCGGATGCAGCCAGGTGAACGTGTCGAGTTCGAACGACAGGCGCGGATGGCCGGCGCCCATGATCCGGTGCGTGATCATGCGTTCCTTTTCGCCCATGTGGCACGACAGGCACAGTTCGGCGCGCTTGATCGGATCGTTGGTCGGATACATGCCCTTGGCGACGTTGTCGGCATGCGTGACGCTGCGATCGGCGTGCGAATTCAGCCATAGCTCGGCGCCGCCGTGGCAGGCCTCGCAACCGACGCCGTCGGAAACCTGGAAGCGTTCGCCGCGCCGGTCGGCCGGCTGGTTGTCGTTGTGGCAGTCGAGGCAGATCTTCGCCTGCGCCGGATCGCCGAGGCCGAGCTTTGCGGTGATCGCCTTCGCTTCGGGCTTGGAGAGCGTGGAATAGGTCTTCGCGTGCGGATCGAATTCCTGCCAGATGGCGAACTCGTTCTGCATGACGTTGGAGTCGCGGAACGGCTGCGAGGCGCCGTGGCAGACGCTATTGCTGCAGGTCGCGACGCCCATGTGCTTGTGCGCGGCGATAGCCTCGACGGCAGTCTCGGCATTGACTGTCGCAGCGGACAACAGCAGCAACGTACTCAGCAAAGCCCTCATCGCCATACTCCCCAGTCTGGCCAAGCCATCAGCCGATCCACGATCCAAGTGTCTCGACCGCTGTATTATGCCACCGCGCGCGAAAATGCAATGCCCTGCGGCTCTATCCGGTCGCGCCCGTGCCATTCAATCCAGCCGCCACCGGCACCGCCCTTGCTGGTCGCGTCGATCGCGGCCAGGCGCAGCGCGTGCGCGGCGACTTCTTCCGCGCTCGCAAGGCAGACTCGCAAGGCCGCGCGCGCCACGCCGCTGACGAAAGCGCGAATCGGCGCCGCGCGGCTGACCGCGCTCGACAAGCCCAGATCGCCCTGGCCGGCGGTCATCGCCAGATAGACATCGGCGAGCAACTCGGCGTCGAGCAACGCACCGTGCAGTTCGCGATGGGTGTTGTCGACGCCCAGCCGCTTGCACAGCGCATCGAGACTGTTCTTCTGTCCGGGATATTTCTCGCGCGCGAGCGCCAGCGTGTCGAGCACCCTGGCGCGGCTGCTCAGGCTGCCGTGGCGCACGTCGGCCAGTGCCAGTTCGGCGTCGAGAAACGCGAGGTCGAACGCCGCGTTGTGGATGATCAGTTCGGCGTCGCCGATGAATTCGAGCAACTCGTCGGCGATTTGCGCGAACAGCGGCTTGTCGAGCAGGAACTCGTCGCTGATCCCGGTGACCGCGCGCGCGCCTTCGTCGATCGCGCGCTGCGGATTGAGGTAGCGATGGAATTTGCGTTGCGTCGGTCGCCGTTCGAGCAGTTCGATGCAGCCGATTTCGATCGAGGCGATGACCCTTGCCGACTTCCAGGCCCGTGGTTTCCGTGTCCAGCACGACTTGACGCATCACTTCCCCTTCGCAGCGCGCTCAGCCGCGGCGCGCGCGTGTTGATCGACGTGTTCGTTTTCGGCGTGGCCGGAATGGCCGCGCGTCCACTGCCACTTGATCCGATGCGGCTCCGCGGCCGCGGCCAGACGTTCCCACAAGTCCTGATTCTTGACCGGCTTGCGATCGGCCGTGCGCCAGCCGTTGGCGCGCCAGCGCGGCACCCACAGTTCGATGCCCTGCTTTACGTACTGCGAGTCGGTGGTCAATTCTACCTGCGATGCGTGCTTCAGCGCTTCGAGTCCGGCAATCGCCGCCATCAGTTCCATGCGATTGTTCGTCGTATCGGCGTTCGCCGCCCGACAATGTTTTCTCGACGGTCTTGTAGCGCAACAATGCGGCCCAGCCGCCCGGACCCGGATTGCCGAGGCAGGCGCCATCGGTGAATATCTCGACCGAGCGGCCGGCGCGCGCGTCACGCGCACTCCCGATGCGCGCCGGGGACCAAGGTCGGATTGAGCTTGAGGTCCGCGCGCGCGGTCGCAGGCGCAACGGCGTCAGGGTGCTGCGCCGCTTGCGCGCGATCAACAGCCAGCTGGCGCCGAATCGCCCGAGAACGGGCAAGCGCGCGCACCTCGCCCGGACTGCGGATTCGGCGTCGGCCCATGGACCCCACGGACCGACATAACGCACCTGCAGAACGTCGAGTTGCGCCCGTTCGAGTCTCTGGCGCCACCCTCCCGCCGAGCGCGAACTGCAAGCCACTGCGCAACCTGCGCGAAACCCAGGGCCGCCACAGGCTCACCGGATTGAAACCGAACATCAGCGCGACGCCTTCCGGAGCGAGCACGCGCGCCAGTTCTTCCGCGCTGGCGTCGGGCATGGCGACTTGTTCGAGAACATGCTGCGCGACGACGAGTTTGAAACTCTCGCTGGCAAACGGCAGCTGCGCCGGCTCGCAGCGCAGCGAGCCGGCACAGCTGCCGGCGTCGTCCAGCGCCAGTTCGACGACAGCGCTGAGCAAATGCGCGGGCAATGTCACTGGCGCGTGCTCGTGCGGGCGGACGTGCAAGCCCCACACGCCGTAAATGCCGCCCAGAAGCGGCGCGAGCAACGCCAATTCGCGCTGCAGGAGGGTTTGCAAGGGGCCGCTGGCGTAACTGCTGGAAGTATCAGGCGGCATTCAAGGCGCGAGTTCATGCGATGGAGCGCGGATTGTGCGCGAATCGACGTCCAAGGTTAAGCACTTGCTGCGCCGCACAACACTGGCGAACTGTTCCATACTCCCAAACTGGTATATTGGCCGCCCTTTTGTGCGGCCACCCAGCGTGCCGCGCCGACGTCAGACCTATGATCCGACTTCGCTCCGTCCACGCTCTGGTTCGCATCAAGGTATCGTTCCTGCCAGCCTGGCATCACGCTGGCGCGCCATGACGCGCACGACTGCTCGGCGGTTTCGCGTGACGTCCGCTGCCAAGCGGACCAGCGGCAAGGACGGCGCGCGACTTGCGCCTGGCCGCTGTTTGGCGGCTGCTGCACGGCCCTCGGAGGCGCGTGCCTGCTGCTGGCCGCCTGCGCCAGCGGCCCGACCCATAACTCCGCTCCTGCAGAACCACAGGCTGTCGCGGTCCTGCCGCCCTCACAGGCCGCACCCGAGCCCGCGGCAGCACCCGCGCCCGCTCCGCCATCGCAGAGGTCGCAGCACAACCGGTCGCGTCGCCCTGGCCGCGCCTTCGCGCCCGTTTCGCGATGCCCGGCTGCGACTACAGCCCGGCGGTTCAGCACTGGGCGCGAATGTACGCGCAGGCGCCGAACGACTTTTCCAGTTCGCTGAGCGAGGCGATGCCGTATCTGCTGCTGGTGCTGGAGCAGATCGAAAAGCACCGGCTGCCTGGCGAATTCGCTTCCTGCCTTATGTCGAAAGCAACTACACCGCCGATCGCATCCTCGGGCGATCGCGCGGCCGGCATCTGGCAGCTGATGCCGGACACGGCGCGCGAAGCCGGGCTGCGCATCACCGACGACTACGACGGCCGCCTCGACGTCTACGCCTCGACCGTGACTGCGATCGGTCTGCTGCAGCAGTACAACGATGAATTCGGCGACTGGCGCCTTGCCGACATGGCCTTCAATGCCGGCATGTACAAAGTTCGCCAGCTGCTGGCAATCGACAAGAAGAACGAGTGGACCGCGCACGAAATGGGTCACCTGCACGTGAACCCCGGAACGCACGACCATCTGGCCAAGCTGCTGGCGCTGGCCTGCATCGTCTCGGACCCGTGGCGCTATCGCATCCGGCTGCCCGAACCGACACTACGACGACACCCTCGCCGTGCTCGACCTGCCCGCGCCGCTGGACCTGCACATGGCCGCGCGGCTCGCCGGCATCGACGACGCGCAACTGCGGCATCTCAATCCCGGCTTCGTACGCGCGCGCATGCCCGCCCGACGGCCCGTTTCATCTGCGTGATCCCGGCGAACAGCCGGCTGGCCGTCGAGCAGACACTCGGAAAACTGCCGCAGTACGTCTGGCGCGACTGGCACGAGGCCGTGCTCAAGCAAGCCGAGACGATTTCGATCTTCGCCATGCTCGACGACCTGGACCCGAGCGCGCTCGCCGCGATCAACGGCGTCGCGCCGGACGCGGCGCTGCTCCCGGCACGCGCCTGCTGCTGCCGGGGCCGGCCAGGGACACGGATCTCGCCGCTGCGGTGCCGGCTCCGCCGGTCGCCTACGCGGCAGCGCTCGAATTGCCGGGCACGGTCGTCGTCCATGCCGGCGACACGCTCTGGGACATCGCGCATCGCTACGGCCTGCACGTCGACGATCTGCTGCGCTGGAACGGCCTGACGCGCAACACGACGCTGCGCCTGGGCCAGCACCTGCTGTCTGAGCGCGCCCCAGCAGCAGGCGAGCAGAGACTGAAGCGCCAACCTGATCTCGGCTAAACTTGCGCTCCGCCGCGCGGCTGCGCGGACGACACATTTTCTTGCGGAGGCATCATGGGATTTCTGCACGGCAAACGCGCCCTCATCACCGGCATCATCAGCCAGCGCTCGATCGCGTGGGGGATAGCCAATGCAATGCACCGCGAAGGCGCGCAACTCGCATTCACCTACGTCAACGACAAGCTCAAGAATCGCGTCGACGAAGCCGCCAATACGTTCGGCTCGAATATCGTCCTGCCCTGCGATGTCAGCAGCGACGAGCAGATCGCCCAGCTGTTCGAGAATCTCGGCAAGCACTGGGACGGCTTGGATATCCTCGTGCACTCGATCGGTTTCGCTCCGCGCGAGGCGCTCGAGGGCGAATTCCTCGAAGGCCTGACGCGCGAGAGCTATCGCATCGCGCACGACATTTCGGCTTACAGCCTGCCGGCGATGGCGAAGGCGGCGCGGCCGCTGATGAAGGGCCGGGGCGGCTCGATCCTGACGCTGACCTATCTCGGCGCCGAGCGTGCGTTGGCCAACTACAACGTCATGGGCCTGGCCAAGGCCAGTCTCGAAGCGTCGGTGCGCTACCTGGCATTCAACCTCGGACCGGAAGGCACGCGCGTCAATGCCATCTCGGCCGGCCCGATCAAGACGCTGGCAGCCGCCGGCATCGCAAATTTCCGCAAGATGCTCGACCACGTCGAGCCCAATGCACCGTTGCGGCGCAGCGTCAGCATCGATGAAGTCGGCAACGCCGCCGCGTTCCTGTGTTCCGACCTGGCCTCGGGAATCACCGGCGAGATCACCTATGTCGATGCCGGCTACAACACGCTGGGCATGACGGGAATTTGAGCAGCAGGGACTAGGGACCAGGAACTAGGGGCTAGTTAAGAGCCGGAGCCCGCGGAACACTGGTCCCTAGCCCCTCGTCCCTAGCGTCCCTAGCCCCTGCTTTACTGCAACCGATCCTCAGCAATCTTGATCTTCGCGCTCTTGCGCAGGCTGTCGACGAAACCGCGCACCGCATCGTTGCCCATGCTCTGGGCAAGCTGGTTGCGCGCGGCTTCGCGGGACTTCGCGTCGAGCTTGGCCGGATCGGCGTCATTGACGGCATCGAGCGACACCAGCGCGTAGGCGTCGTTCGCCAGCGCGACCTGACCGTTCGCCGGCTTGCCCTCCTGCGGCCGCGGCAGCTTGAACACTTCGGCGACGAGCGCCTGGTCGAGGTTGGCGGCGTTGCGGCCGATGTCCTTTTCCGCGGTCACCTTCGCCTTGAGCGGTTCGGCGATCTGTTCGAGCGTCTCGCCTTTCTGCAGACGTTCGAACAACACGCCGGCCTGCTCCCGCGCCTGTTGCGCCAGTTGCTGCTCGCCGAGCCTCTTGCGAATCTGTTCGCGAACCTCATCCAGGGTCTTCGGCACCGATTTCTCATGCTGGTCGACGCGGATCAGCACGATATGGTTCGGTCCGAGTTCGATCGGATCGGACGTGTTGCCTTCGGTCAGCACGGCGGGTGAAAACGCCGCCTTGACGACGGCCGGGTTCGCGGCGATGCCGGCGCCGCCGGTGCGCGCGAACAGCGGCGCTTTCTGCACCTCGAGACCGAGATCCTTCGCCGCCGACGTCAGCGCAGTCGGATCCTGATAGATCGCATCGGTCAGCTTGCCGGAAACTTCGCTGTAGGCGCGCTCGCGCTCGGAATCGACATACTGCTTGGCCAATTCTGCCTTGACCTCTTCGAAGCTGCGGACTTTCTCCGGCCGCACGTCGCGCAGCTGGATGATGTGGTAGCCCTCTTCGGTCTTGACCGGATCGGAGATATCGCCCTTGTTCAGCCCGAACAGCGCGGCTTCGAACGCAGGATCGGTAACGCCTTTTTCGAGCCAGCCAAGATCGCCGCCCTGCGACTTCGAGCCGACGTCGGCGGAATCGGCCTTGGCCAGCGCGGCGAAATCCTTGCCAGACTTGGCCTCGGTCGCGATCGCCTGCGCCTTCTCGAGCGCCGCCTTCTGCGCCGAAGCATCGGCGTTGGCGTCGACCTTCACGAGGATATGCGAGGCAAGCCGCTGCTCCGGCGTGAGAAAGCGCGCCTTCTGCTCTTCGTAGCGCTTCTTCAGCGTCTCGTCGTCCGGCTTTGCGTCGGACTGCATCTTCGCGGCGTCGAGTTCGACGTAATCGAGCGACACTTTCTCCGCGGTCATGAATTCGTCGCCATGCGCCTTGTAATAAGCGTCGATGTCGGCGTCGGCGACCTTCGGCTCAGCCGTCGGCTTGTCGAACTTCACGTAGCGAAAATCGCGGGTCTGGTCGCGCAGGCGGACATAGGCATTGACTTCAGCGTCGGTCACGACGACGCTGCGCGCCAGTTCGGCCGGCACCTGTCGAATCGCCAGATCATGGCGTATCTGGTCCTGGTACCACTCCGCGGATTTCTGGTTGGCGCCAAGCACCATGCGATAGCGTTCCTTGTCGAACTTGCCGTCGACCTGGAAATTCGGATCCTGCATGATCGTTTCCTGGATCCGCGTCGGAGTAACCGTCGCGCCGAGCTTCTCGTTCGCATCCAGGATCAGCTGTTCGTCGACCAGCCGGTCGAGCAGTTCGCGCTTGCGCTGCGGCGTGTCGAACTCGAGCGCGTTGAACTGCTTGCCGTACATGCGCTGCATCTGCGAGCGGAACTGGTTGTAGCGCTCGCGAAACTGGTCCTGGGAAATCTCGTGGCCGTTCACGCTCGCAACGAACGTCTCGGTCTGCGGATTCATGTAGGACTGGATGCCGAAGAAACCGCCGAAGATGATGACGATGACGCCCAAGTACGATCTTGGCGATCAGGCCGGAGAATTTTTCGTGGAGTGTCTGCAACATGAGTAGGCGTTCCGAAACCCTGGTTCGTTGGCCGCGTCGACGCGCGGCGAGGAATCGATGTTCGTATACTTTCCAGCAATTCCAATATTCGAAAAAAAAGGGCGCCCATTACGGCGCCCTTCCAGATCGTGGCGGAGTGGACGGGACTCGAACCCGCGACCCCCGGCGTGACAGGCCGGTATTCTAACCAGCTGAACTACCACTCCGCGTTCTCTGAGCTGCAAGCGCGCCAACACGGCCGTGCTTTTGAATGCGGAGAACTCAAGAAGTCCGGCAGTATCTGCGCCGGACCTGTCGAGCGGAAACTTCCCGCAATCGGTGACTGGTGGGTGCTGAGGGGTTCGAACCCCCGACCCTCGCCTTGTAAGGGCGACGCTCTACCGCTGAGCTAAGCACCCCTACGCCCGTAATGGGCGAAAGCGCGTTAGTTTATGGCATCTTTGAGCGCTTTGCCAGCCTTGAATGACGGATTCTTCGAGGCCTTGATCTTGATTTGTGCGCCGGTGCGCGGATTGCGGCCGGTGCGCGCGGCGCGCTTGCGAACGACGAACGTGCCGAAGCCGACCAGCGCAACCGTCTCGCCCTTCTTCAGCGCCTTCTTCACCGTCTCGATGAAAGCTTCGACGGCTTTGGCGCCATCGACCTTTGTCAGGCCGGCGGCATCCGACACAGCACCAACGAAATCACCTTTATTCATTTTGTCTCTCCCGAGCGAAATCTGCGACCGCAACGCGTGGCGACTTTGCGAAGCAGGTAATTATGCATTTGCGAGCTGTCTTTGTTACTGCCTCGCTACCCCGCGATCGCCTGGACGAGTCGTCACCCGGATCGCGGCGCAGACTTTATACCAGCCCACCTTATCCGGCGCAACATCAAGCGTGGCGCGGTCTGCAGGCAATTTTTGAGTCTCGCTCGAACGAGAAATCCGGTGCGTTGCACTTGACACGCTGGTTGGGAATTTGCATGCGCGGCTTCCGCTTCAATCAGATAACGTTGTCGCGCAAAGCGCGACTGTCACTACCCTCGCCCGCACATGCGGGAGAGGGCAAGGGCCGAGGGCAAATTTGCGACGCCTTCGTTTCGTGTCGCGACGCGCAACTAGTGCGGACGCACGGGCGTGATGTCGGTCGGCGCGGCGGGAGCCGGCTCCGCTGCGACTTTTGGCTCTTCCTGTACTTTTCCACTTTGCGGCGTCAGCGGACGCTCGAGCGCGATATCGAGAACCTCGTCGATCCAGCGCACCGGCCGGATACTCAGCGATTCGGTCACGTTCTTCGGAATATCGGCCAGATCCTTGACGTTCTCGTCCGGGATGATCACGGTCTCGATGCCGCCGCGGTGAGCCGCCAGCAGCTTTTCCTTGAGTCCGCCGATCGGCAACACCCGGCCGCGCAGCGTGATTTCGCCGGTCATCGCAACTTCGGAACGCACGGGAACCTTGGTCAGGGCCGAGACCAGGGCCGTGCACATCGCGATGCCCGCGCTCGGGCCGTCTTTCGGCGTCGCGCCCTCGGGCACGTGGATGTGCAGATCGTGCTTCTGGTGGAAATCCGGATCGATGCCGAGCCGCTCCGCGCGGGCGCGCACGACCGACAGCGCGGCATGAATCGATTCCTGCATGACGTCGCCGAGCTGGCCGGTATGGATCAGCTTGCCCTTGCCGGGAACGACCGTGGCCTCGATGCTGAGCAGGTCGCCGCCGACCTGTGTCCAGGCCAGACCCGTGACGAGACCGATCTCGTTCTGCAGTTCGGCACGCCCGTAAGTAAACTTGCGCACGCCGAGATAGTGCTCGAGATTCTTGCTCGTGACGTTTGCCTTGCCCTTGCCGGCCTTGCCCTTCGCTTTCTTCTTGTCCGTCGCCAGCGTCAGCTCCTTGACCACCTTGCGGCAGATCTTGGCCAGCTCGCGCTCGAGATTGCGCACGCCCGATTCACGCGTGTAGTAGCGGATCATGTCGCGAATCGCCGACTCGGCGATGTTGATCTCTTCGGCGCGCAGGCCATTGGCCTTGATCTGCTTGGACAACAGATAACGCTGCGCGATGTTGATCTTCTCCTCCTCGGTGTAGCCGGGGATGCGGATGACCTCCATGCGGTCGAGCAGCGGGCTCGGAATGTTCAGCGAGTTCGCCGTGGCGATGAACATCACCTCGGACAGGTCGAAATCGACCTCGAGGTAATGATCGTTGAACGTGTGATTCTGTTCCGGATCGAGCACCTCGAGCAGCGCCGACGACGGATCGCCGCGGAAATCCATCGACATCTTGTCGATCTCGTCGAGGACGAACAGCGGATTGCGCGTTCCGACCTTGGCCATATTCTGGATGATCCGGCCCGGCATCGAACCGATATAGGTGCGACGGTGACCGCGGATCTCGGCTTCGTCGCGCACGCCGCCGAGCGACATGCGCACGAACTTGCGGTTCGTCGCGCGCGCGATCGACTGGCCCAGCGAGGTCTTGCCGACGCCGGGAGGTCCGACGAGGCACAGGATCGGCCCCTTCATTTTCTTCACGCGCTGTTGCACCGCGAGATACTCGACGATGCGTTCCTTGACCTTCTCGAGGCCGAAGTGATCCTGATCGAGCACGACTTCGGCGCCCTTGAGGTCGCGCCGGACCTTGCTGCGCTTCTTCCACGGCACCTGCACGAGCCAGTCGACATAGTTGCGCACGACCGTCGCTTCGGCCGACATCGGCGACATCTGCTTGAGCTTGTTGAGCTCGGCGCGCGCCTTCGTTTCGACCGGCTTCGGCATCGATGCCTTGTCGATCTTCCTGGCCAGTTCCTCGACCTCGTTCGGCGCGTCCTCGCTTTCGCCCAGTTCCTTCTGGATCGCCTTCATCTGTTCGTTGAGGTAATACTCGCGCTGGCTCTTCTCCATCTGCGACTTGACGCGGCCGCGAATGCGCTTCTCGATCTGCTGCACGTCGATTTCGCCATCGACGAAACCAAGCAGGATTTCCAGGCGATCGCCGACGTCCACGGTCTCGAGCACGCGCTGCTTGTCCTGCAGGCGGATCGACAGATGCGTCGCGATCGTGTCGCCGAGGCGGCTGGCGTCGTCGATGCCCGCGAGCGTCGTCAACAACTCCGGCGGAATCTTCCGGTTCAATTTCACGAACTGTTCGAACATCGAAACCAGCGATCGCGAGACGACTTCGATCTCGCGCGCCTCGCGCGTGTAAGCCGGTTCGATGACGCGCACGAAACCCATCAACAGGCCTTCGCGATCGGCGACATTGACCACTTCGGCGCGGCTCGCGCCCTCGACCAGCACCTTGATCGTGCCGTCCGGCAGCTTGAGCAGCTGCAGGACCGTGGCCACGGTACCGATCGAATAAAGATCGCCTGCCTGCGGATCGTCGACGTCCGGGCTGCGCTGCGATACGAGCAGGATGCGCTTGTCACCCGCCATCGCCGTTTCCAGCGCGCGCACGGACTTCTCGCGCCCGACGAACAGCGGGACAACCATGTGCGGATAGACGACGACATCGCGCAGCGGCAGCACGGGCAGCTCGCTGATCTCGGCGCTCACGCCAGACTGGGTCTTTGCAACTTTTTCCATTCGGATTCCTGAACGGTAAACTGGATTCTGTGCGCCACGCTCGCAGCGTGATCGCACCGGGCTATCTCGTCAAGTGAGGACGAGGTTGTGATTTGCAAGGTTTGGGCAACTGGCGCACGATTTTGCATACTTGGTTCTGTCCGTTCCACGGAGGTCAAGGTTCTGCCTGCCGAGGCGGGTCCGTGTTGATTTTGCGCAACTGGTTTGTCATTGCGGCGGCTTTTATCTTTAGCTCGTCATTCCGGCGAAAGCCGGAATCCAGCTCGTTGGTCTTCTGGCCCTTGAAGTGCAGAGCGTTCGTCTCGCCCTGCGGGCGAGCCGGTTACTATTTGGCATTGCCCAAAAAGTAACCAAAAAGGCTAGGCACCGGACGCGACGGTCCGATTCGCATCGTGCGAATCGGACTGCCCTGCGCTTCTCGGCTTCGCGGGGTCGCTCAGACAGCACAGTCCCTGTGCTGCTTCGCGATCGCGGCGATCCATCGCCACGACCCTTCGGGCTGATCCCGCAAAGCCTGCGATGCTCGGCGCCGCGAACGGCGCCGGTTGATCCACGAATCCGTGCATCCCTGCACTGCGTCTTTGCAGTCGTTCGCGTCTATACAAACCTGGCGCAAGTGCAAAAGAGTGCGACTGCCTGCTTCTGCGGCAGGATGCCGCCCAAATGGGGCCCCTGTGGCGCGGCGAGCGGGTGGAGGAAAAGCCCGAAGGGGCGCGCGCACGATGCGCGCGAGGGCGCTGTGCGCACAGGGATGTGCGCTCAGCGACCCCCGGAACCCGATCGCGAACCTGGAGGGCAGGCGACGGCATGGATGCCGGAGGTAGAGCAACGCAGGAGCAGTTGCCGGATGCCCGGAAGGCGCGCTACGTGGGGTGTGTTTCTTTTGGTGACTTTTCTTTGCACAAGCAAAGAAAAAGTTACCCGCTCGCCCGCAGGGCGAGTGGAAGCACTGCACTTCAAGGCGAGGCAACAAGGGCAAGGAATCGGATTCCGGCTTTCGCCGGAATGACGAGCAAAAAAAAAGCGAAGCCCGGGCCCGACGCTATTCCGCGACAGCCCGCGACTGCATCCCTCGGTAGATCAGGTACGGCTCGGCATTGCCGTTGATCACCGCGTCGTCGACGACGACCTTGCTGACGTGCTCGAGCGAGGGCAGCTCGTACATCGTGTCGAGCAGAACCTGTTCGAGGATCGTGCGCAGGCCGCGCGCGCCGGTCTTGCGCTTGAGCGCCTTGCGCGCGACGGCGCCGAGGGCTTCGTTGCGGAATTCGAGTTCGACGCCTTCCATCTCGAACATGCGCTTGAACTGCTTGACGATCGCGTTCTTCGGCTCGGTCAGGATCTTGATCAGCGCGCTCTCATCGAGTTCCTCGAGCGTCGCGACCACTGGCAGGCGTCCGACGAACTCGGGGATCAGGCCGTACTTGACCAGGTCCTCGGGTTCGACATCGGCCAGTACCTTGCCGACGTTCGTGTGCCGGGTCTTGCTGCGGATCTCGGCGCCAAAACCGATGCCGGTCGATTCCGAGCGCTGCTGGATGATCTTTTCCAGCCCCGAAAACGCGCCGCCACAGATGAAAAGTATATTTTTGGTGTCGACCTGCAGGAATTCCTGCTGCGGATGCTTGCGGCCGCCCTGCGGCGGCACCGAGGCGACCGTGCCCTCGATCAGCTTGAGCAGCGCCTGCTGCACGCCTTCGCCCGACACGTCGCGCGTGATCGACGGGTTTTCGCTCTTGCGCGAGATCTTGTCGATCTCGTCGATGTAGACGATGCCGGTCTGCGCCTTCTCGACGTCGTAGTCGCACTTCTGCAGCAGTTTCTGGATGATGTTCTCGACGTCCTCGCCGACATAGCCGGCTTCGGTCAGCGTCGTCGCATCGGCGATCGTGAACGGCACGTTGAGCAGGCGCGCCAGCGTCTCGGCCAGCAGCGTCTTGCCCGAGCCGGTCGGGCCGATCAGAAGGATGTTCGACTTGGCCAGTTCGACTTCATCCTGGCGCGAGCGCGATTCCATGCGCTTGTAGTGGTTGTACACGGCGACGGCGAGCGTCTTCTTCGCGCGCGTCTGCCCGATGACGTACTGGTCGAGTACGTCCATGATTTCCTTGGGCTTGGGCAGATGGCTGCGGGCTCCGGCAGCCTTCTCCTCGAGTTCCTCGCGGATGATGTCGTTGCAGAGTTCGACGCACTCGTCGCAGATGAAAACGCTGGGACCAGCGATCAACTTGCGGACTTCGTGCTGACTTTTGCCGCAGAACGAGCAGTACAGGATCTTGTTGCTGTCGCCCGATCGGCTTTGCCGGTCGTCGCTCATGCCGTGCCTCGGTTCAGTTGCAAATATATGTCAGTAGGGAGAATAGCACAGCCGCGGCAAAAACCAGTGCCTTCCGGGACGCCAGGGCGCCCGCTGGTTTGTTGCCTCGCAAAAGCCTTGATCAGGCCGTTTTGACCGTGTCGGCGGGCCGCTTCTCGAGCACCGAGTCGACCAGCCCGTAGGCTTGCGCCTCGCTGGCGCTCATGAAGTAGTCGCGGTCGACGTCGCGCTCGACCTGCTCCACGCTTCGGCCGGTGTGCATCGCCAGCATTTCGTTCAGGCGCGACTTGATCTGCAGGATTTCCTTGGCGTGGATCGCAATGTCCGAGGCCATCCCCGAAAAACCGCCCGACGGCTGGTGAATCATCACGCGCGCGTTCGGCAGGCAGTGGCGCTTGCCTTTGGTGCCGGCCGCAAGCAGGAACGAACCCATGCTGGCCGCCTGGCCGACGCAGATCGTGCTGATGTCCGGCTTGATGAACTGCATCGTGTCGTAGATCGCCAGTCCCGCGGTGACGACGCCACCCGGGCTGTTGATGTAGAAATTGATGTCCTTGTCCGGATTTTCCGACTCGAGGAACAACAACTGCGCGACGATGACGTTGGCCATGTAGTCGTCGACCGGACCGACCATGAACACGACGCGCTCCTTGAGCAGGCGCGAGTAGATGTCGTAGGCCCGCTCGCCTCGGGAGGTCTGTTCGACCACCATCGGCACCAGGTTCAGATTGCGGATCGGTTGCATGTCCATCGTTTGGTGCCTCGTTTGCGCCCGTCCCGTCAGCCGTTGGGACGCATCGCCTCGTTGAAGGTCAGATACTGTTCGTTCGTCTTGGCGTGCTCGGCGATCCAGTCGGCTACCTGATCTTCGAGCACTCTGTTCTGCAGACTGCTCATGAGGTTGGGATCGCGCTGGTAAAGTTCAACCACCTGCTGCGGCTCCTCGTAGGTGGAGGCAATCGTTGCCAGCGACTCGGCCACGCGCCGGTTGTCCAGGCGAATGCCGTTCTGGCGCGCGATCTCGCCGACCAGCACGCCGGCGGCGACGCGGCGACGCGCCAGCTCGCGGAAAGATTCGGGCGTCGTCGTCATCAGCTGGCCCTGCTGCTTGGCCTGCTGCTCGGCCTGTTCGGCCAGCGCGCGCGCTTCATTTTCGACCATGCGCTGCGGCAGTTCGAGATCCGGATGCGACTCCACGAGCTTCTGCACGACGTCGGACTTCAAGCGCGCCGACAGCACGCCCTTTAGTTCGCGCTCGAGGTTGGCGCGGACGTCGGAGCGGAATTGCTCCATGCTGCCGTCCTTGATGCCGAACGTCGCGATGAAGGCAGCGTCCAGCTCCGGCAACTGCGATTCCTGCACGCGCGAAATCTTCAGCTCGACCCGGGCCGGATTGCCGGCGAGCGCCGGAACACGGAAGGCGGCCGGGAAAGTCATGTCGAATGCCAGTTCCGCACCCACTTCGTGCCCGACGAGTTGCTGCTCCAGATCCGCCGTCATGGCGCCGGAACCCAGAATCGTTCCGGAACGGTCGCTGCCCTCGGCCGGGTGGCGCACGCCGGCGACCAGCGCGGAATATTCGAACAGCACCATGTCGCCGTTCTGCGCGCCGCGTTCGACCGGACTCCAGCTGCGCCGCTGCTGGCGCAGGGTCTCGATCATCGTGTCGACGTCGACATCGCCGACCTCGGCGATTGGCTTGTTGACCGTGAGGCTACTGACGTCGACAGCGCCGACTTCCGGCAATACTTCGAACGTTGCCGTGTATTCGATGTGGCCGTCGGCCGGCTTTCCGGTCGTGCTGATTTCCGGCGCCATCGCAGGGCGCATGTTCTGCTGCCCGACGGCCTCCTGGAAACTCTTGCGGATCAATTCGGAAACTGCTTCGTCGCGAACCTGCGAGCCGAAACGCTGCTCGATGACCTTGGCTGGAATTTTGCCAGGGCGAAACCCCTTCAAGCGCACACTGCGTCCGACTTCGGCCAGGCGCGTTTTTACTTGCGACTCATAGTCGCCGGCGGGAATGCGAACGGTCAGCTTGCGCTCGAGTTTGCCGACATTTTCAACCGAAACCTGCATGCTTGCTCCTCAATATACGATCCACCGCGCGAATCGAACGGCGGACGAAATACTCAGCAGCGGTAATCTGGTGCGAAAGGAGAGACTCGAACTCTCACGGGTTACCCCGCTGGAACCTAAATCCAGT
Source organism: uncultured Gammaproteobacteria bacterium (assembly GCA_963766595.1). Taxonomy (GTDB): domain Bacteria; phylum Pseudomonadota; class Gammaproteobacteria; order Xanthomonadales; family Rhodanobacteraceae; genus Rudaea. Next base: position 1,435,046 of record CAVYAZ010000002.1, on the reverse strand, counting down.
GCGTCTACCAGTTCCGCCACTTTCGCCTGATTTACGCCGCTGCCCCCCTTCCGGGAGTACCCGAGGGGCATTGGCAATCCTGCGTCATCTCTATGATTCGACGAAAGATAAAATGGTGGGCCGTCTAGGACTCGAACCTAGAACCAACAGATTAAGAGTCTGCTGCTCTACCAATTGAGCTAACGGCCCCAGCTTTAATCAAACAACGTCGTTGCGCGTCAGCGCAACAATCACTCCCCCTCTCCCGCCTGCGGGAGAGGGCAAGGGGTGAGGGAAATCCACCCTCACTACTTATCCAATACTCAACAGTGAAGCGAATTATCGCATCACCCTACTCTTTGCAAAACTGGGGTGGACGATGGGACTCGAACCCACGACAACCGGAATCACAATCCGGTACTCTAACCAACTGAGCTACGCCCACCATAAAAGCAAAACTGAATCTGGACCTCAAAGCTGGCGCGCCCGACAGGAATCGAACCTGCAACCGCCGGCTTAGAAGGCCGATGCTCTATCCGGTTGAGCTACGGGCGCAACTGTTCGAGATTATCGCACCGACAGGCACAGCGCGCCGCCAATCACCGTCGCGGATCAAGGCGCCCACGCGGCTCCAGCCAGAGTGGTCGGGGTAGAGGGATTCGAACTCTCGACATCCAGCTCCCAAAGCTGGCGCTCTACCAGGCTGAGCTATACCCCGCCGACAACCAGCATTGCGCTCCTGCAGTGCAGGCAAAAAACGCGCTACAACCCGACCAACCTCAACCAGCGACCGCGGACTATCCTCTTGTACCGTCAGAACCGCATCGTCCAGCAACAATAAAAAGGGTGCCGAAGCACCCTCCGCAAAACTGGCGCGCCCGGAGAGATTCGAACTCCCGACCACCAAGTTCGTAGCCTGGTACTCTATCCAGCTGAGCTACGGGCGCGAAGAAGCGGAATTATTCCGTCACAGCGTACTTACGTCAACCCCGAATTGGAGTTGATTTCTTTTCTGATTGCTGATGGGCACTGGAGCAAAGCCGAAAAAAAAATGGCTCGGGCTTTGGCTTTGGCAAGCAGTACAGACTGGCGGAGAGGGAGGGATTCGAACCCTCGATAGAGCTTTTGACCCTATACTCCCTTAGCAGGGGAGCCCCTTCGGCCTCTCGGGCACCTCTCCGGTTACTCGCTAGTGTAATTGACGCGGGCCAATTTCTGAAATCGGGACGGATATGCTGGTGCGTTGGGACGGGCTAGCGAGCCGATTCCAGACCACTGCCGTGTTTTCGAATCCCTACCCGGCGCGCAAGGAGAAGGGTCAACCCGACTGCGGCGGGGTTTCGTCTACCGGACCGCCCTGCTCGCGCTTGATGCGCTGAAAGATCTCTTCACGATGGACGGCAACATCCTTCGGCGCATTGATTCCGATGCGCACCTGGTTGCCTTTCACGCCGAGTACGGTGACGCTCACGGCGTCTCCGATCATCAATGTTTCACCTACGCGGCGAGTCAAAATCAACATGTCGTTTTGCTCCTTCGAATACTTCGTTATTCTCGTCTTCCTGACGAAAGGCTGGCTGGTTGCCGTTGCAACCGTGCCCGCTGCGAAACCGGCGCCGAAACACTGAGCGGCGCAAAGCCGCACTTGCGTCTGCCAAAACTTCGGGCATCAGCCGAATCATCCGCACCGGTCTGTGCATGCCCCAGCGGTGTGGACACCGCGCAAGCCGGGGGATACTAGCCCACGCACCGCACCTGCGCAACGAATCAGTAAACGCTTACATGCCCGGAACCTCCTAACTGTGACGCAAGTCAAGCAAGGCGCGACTCGACCCACGCCGGCACCGCTTCAAGGGCTATCGAAAGCTGGACCGAATCCTCCCCGCCGCCCTGGGCCATGTCGGGACGGCCACCACCCTTGCCGCCTATCTGCTGCGCGACGTGCGCGACCAGTTCTCCGGCCTTGACCTTGCCCAGCGCCTTGCCGTTGACGCCGGCCACCAGCGCGATCTTGCCGTCGGAGCCGCCGGCGAGCAGGACGACGCAGTCGACCAGTTTGACCTTGAACTGATCGACGCTGTCGCGCAGCGTCTTAACGTCGGCCCCGTCCAGCCGGGCCGCAATTACCTTGATTCCGTTCACGTCCAGGGCGCCTGCCGCCAGGTCGACGGTGGCCGCGCTTGCTGCCTTTGCCTTGATCGATTCGAGTTCGCGCTCGAGTTTCTTCTGTCGGTCGAAGACCTGGCGCAACTTTTCGATGACGTCGCCGCCACTGGCTGAAAGCAGGTCGGCAACCTGATCGAGTTGTGTCTCTTCCTCGCGCACATGCGCCAAGGCGCCGGCGCCGGTCACCGCTTCGACGCGGCGAACGCCGGATGCAACACCGCTCTCCGAGACAATCTTGAACAGACCGATATCTCCGGTCCGTCCGACATGCGTGCCGCCGCAAAGCTCGGTCGAGAAATCGCCCAGTCTCAGGACGCGCACTTCATCGCCATACTTCTCGCCGAACAGCGCCATCGCGCCGAAATCGATGGCTTCCTTGTAGGCCATCTGCCGGATTTCGGCGTCCACGTTGCGCCGCACTTCCGCGTTGACCAGATCTTCGATCGTGCGCAGTTCTTCAGCCGAAACCGGCTTGAAGTGCGAGAAGTCGAAACGCAACCGGTCCGGCGCAACCAGCGAGCCCTTCTGCGTCACGTGGTCGCCGAGCACCTCGCGCAATGCGGCGTGCAACAGATGCGTCGCCGAGTGGTTCAGCACGATCGCCTGGCGCCGCGCGGCATCGACCGAGCCGTTCAGTGGCGCGCCCAGGCGCAGCGGCTTGCCTGCCCACGTTCCAACGTGGCCATGAAACGCGCCAGCGAGCTTGATCGTGTCGTTGACGGTGAAACGGCCTTCGCCATTGCTCAGCAGTCCGGTGTCACCCACCTGCCCGCCGGATTCGGCGTAGAACGGCGTGCTGTCGAGAATCAGGGTCGCTTCCTCGCCGTCGTTGAGTTCGCTGACCGAACCTGCGCCGCGCACGATGCCGACGACCCGAAGGCCATCCGCGTCGGTCTCCTCGTAGCCAAGGAACTTCGTTGGCGGCAGTTGCTGGATCGCCTCGGCCGACAGCTGACCCTTCGCCTCGAACTGGCTCGCCGCGCGCGCGCGTTCGCGCTGCTCGTTCATCGCCTTTTCGAAACCGGCCATGTCGACCGCCAGGCCACGCTCGCGCGCGATATCCGCGGTCAGATCGACCGGAAAGCCGTAGGTATCGTATAGACGAAACGCATCCACGCCCGGAATCACCTTGCCGGCGCGCGCCGCTACTTCGTCGAAAACTTTCATGCCATGTTCGAGTGTCTCGCCGAAGCGTTCTTCCTCGGCATTCAACGCTTTTTCCACAATGCTGCGTTTTGCCGCAAGCTCCGGATAGGCCGCGCCCATTTCCTCGACCAATGTGCCGACGAGCTTGTGGAAGAACGGCTGCTTCTGGCCGAGGATGTAACCATGGCGCAACGCGCGGCGGATGATCCGGCGCAGGACATAGCCGCGTCCCTCATTCGACGGCAGCACGCCATCGACGATCAGAAAGCTGCATGCACGGATGTGATCGGCGATCACGCGCAGCGACTTGTTTTCCAGGTCTGCCGTGTTGGTGAGCTGTCCGGCGACCTTGATCAGGCGCTGGAACAAGTCGATCTCGTAGTTCGAATGCACGTGCTGCAGGATCGCAGCCAGACGCTCCAGCCCCATGCCGGTGTCCACGCACGGTGCCGGCAGTTTGCTCAGCGCGCCGTCGGCGCCACGATCGAACTGCATGAATACGAGGTTCCAGATCTCGATGTAGCGGTCGCCATCTTCGTCGGGCGAGCCTGGCGGACCACCCGGAATGTGCGGGCCGTGATCGTAGAAAATCTCGGTGCATGGCCCGCACGGGCCGGTATCGGCCATCTGCCAGAAATTGTCCGATGCGTATGCCGAGCCCTTGTTGTCGCCGATGCGGACGATGCGTTCAGGCGGCAGGCCGATTTCCTTGTGCCACAGATCGTAGGCTTCATCGTCCGTGTGGTAGACCGTCACCAGCAGGCGGTCTTTCGGCAGCTTGAACACATCGGTGAGCAATTCCCACGCCCACATGATCGCTTCGCGCTTGAAATAGTCGCCGAACGACCAGTTGCCGAGCATCTCGAAGAAGGTGTGGTGCCGCGCGGTGTAGCCGACCGAGTCAAGATCGTTGTGCTTGCCGCCAGCGCGCAGGCATCGCTGCACGTCGGCAGCCCGGACATAGGGCAGCTTCTCGCTGCCGAGGAACACGTTCTTGAACTGGACCATGCCGGAATTCGTGAACAGCAAGGTCGGGTCGTTGCCCGGCACAAGCGGCGCCGAGGGCACGATCGTGTGGCCCTTGGACTTGAAGAAGTCGAGGAATGTCTGACGAATCTCGGCGCTGGTTTTCATGGGGAACGCGTTGGGATAGCGAATAAATCTACGATGGTCGTTGGAAGTACGAAGGCCACAAAATCTTCGTCATTCCGGCGAAAGCCGGAATCCAGTGTCTTTTCTTCGGATATTCTCAAAGGCGCTGGATCCCGGCTTTCGCCGGGATGACGAGCAAGAGACCGAGGCGGCCCGAGGGTCGTCGACGGTCAGCCTGCGTCGTCCGGCGACTCGCCAGGGCCGCTTGCGCCAACCGCTAGTTTAACAGTGGAGGCATCAAAGCCGCGACGCAAGAGAAACGCGGCCCGCTTCGAGCGTTCAGCCAGCGTCGCGGCGGGCTTTCCGCCGTAGCGGCGGCGCAATTGGCGGCGTACCAGTTCCGGCCAATCCGGTTCGGCCGCAGCAATAAGGGCCCCGGCCTCTTCCTCGCCGATGCCGTGAGTGCGCAGTTCGGCGACGATCCAGCGCGGCCCGTAACCGCCCTCGATGCGCGAACGCACGAGCATCTCGCCGAAGCGGACGTCGTTCTGGAAATCCTTGGACTGAAGCCGTTCGAGCGCGGCGGCATTTTCGTCGGCATCGAACCCGCGCTGGGCAAGCTTGGCTTTCAGCTCGCGGGCCGAATGCTCGCGGCGCGACAGCAAACCGAGCGCCTTGTCGTAGGCGCTCGGTTCGCTTTGTTTGTCAGAGGATCGGCGCGCCATCGTCCTGCCGCCGGATGCGTGGGGTGGGCCTTGGCCCACCATCTTTCATTTGGCGTAAAGCAAAGCGCGGTGGGCCAAGGCCCACCCTACGCTTCTTCCAACTCCGCCGTGGGAGCCGCTGCCACGACCTTCGTCGACAACAACGCGCGCAGCTTGTCCTCGATGTCCTTGGCGACGGTCGGGTTGTCCTTGAGGTACTGACGCGCGTTGTCCTTGCCCTGGCCGATGCGTTCGCCGCCGTAGCTGTACCAGGCGCCGGACTTGTCGACGATCTTGTTGTCGCTGCCCATGTCGATCAGTTCGCCCTCGCGGCTGATGCCTTCGCCGTAAAGGATCTCGGTGATGATCTGCTTGAACGGCGGCGCGAGCTTGTTCTTGACGACCTTGATGCGCGTCTGGTTGCCGATGACTTCCTCGCCTTTCTTGACGGCGCCGATGCGGCGGATGTCCAGGCGCACCGATGCGTAGAACTTCAGGGCGTTGCCGCCGGTCGTCACTTCGGGGCTCTGGCCCGGCATCATCACGCCGATCTTCATGCGCAACTGATTGATGAAGATGACCATCGTGTTCGAGCGCTTGATGTTCGCGGTCAGCTTGCGCAGTGCCTGCGACATCAGGCGCGCCTGCAAACCGGGCAGTTGGTCGCCCATTTCGCCCTCGATTTCCGCACGCGGCGTCAGCGCGGCGACCGAGTCGATCACGACGACATCGACCGCAGCCGAGCGCACCAGCATGTCGGCGATTTCCAACGCCTGTTCGCCGGTATCCGGCTGGGAAACCAGCAAATCGTCGACGTTGACGCCGAGTTTCTCCGCATAGCCCGGATCGAGCGCGTGTTCAGCGTCGATGAACGCGCATGCGCCACCGAGTTTCTGCGCCTGGGCGACAACCTGCAGGGTCAGCGTCGTCTTGCCCGACGACTCCGGTCCGTAGACCTCGACCACGCGCCCGCGCGGCAGACCGCCGATGCCAAGCGCCACGTCGAGCGCCAGCGAACCGGTCGGAATTGCATCGATCGCATCCGACGGCCGGTCGCCCATGCGCATGACCGCGCCCTTGCCGAACTGCTTTTCAATCTGGCTCAAGGCGGAAGTCAGGGCGCGGCGCTTGTTGTCATCCATTGCTAAATCCTCAGAAGTGAAGTTGTGTGGCTAATGTGCGTTGAGCGGGTCTCAATGGATGCGACTACCGACCGACGCCTACCTGGAACCTTCGCCACTGCGTGCTCCCGCGGCGTTCAGCGGCAAGCTCCTGGCCGCTGCAACGGCGCGAGTTATTCCGACTGCTCTCCAGTCGGAATAACAACAATTATCACACAGGGAGACTGACGCCGCATGCGCCAAAGCGCGCGTCAACTTGTAAGAATTTTCTGAACACCGCGCAACGCGGCCGCGACGGTCTGTCGGCGCACGGCCTCGCGGTCGCCGTCGAAGTGGAACAGTTCGGCTTGCGCGTAACCGCCTCGCCGCTTCCAGCCGATCCACACGGTGCCAACCGGCTTGTCCGGCGTGCCGCCAGTCGGACCGGCGATGCCGGTGACCGCCACCGCAACCGTTGCGCCGAATCGTGCGAGCGCGCCGGATACCATCTCGATCGCTGTTTCGCGACTCACCGCGCCCTGATGCTCCAGCGTTTCGGGGCGCACGCCGAGCAACGCTTCCTTCGCTTCGTAGCTGTAGGCGACGACACCGCATTCGAACCATGACGAAGAACCGGCGATGTCGGTCAGGGTTTTCGCGATCCAGCCGCCGGTGCACGACTCGGCAGTGACCAGGGTCGCGCCGCGCTGGGCGAAGATCGTTGCGATCGACTGCGCCAGATCGTGCAGCGCCTGATCACTATGGATTTCTGACTGCGGCATGCCCGGCTCCATTGCGAACCCGGGCGATCATGCCACATTCCGTACGACCAGCATCACCCGGGAGAACGATCCGAAACACTCGAGAGATGCAATCGGCGCGTGGCCATGTGAGGCAATGCAAACGCCGACGCCGCCCCGCCTGTCGACTACAATGTCATCCGCTCCCGCCGATTCCACGTCATTGCAGCATGAACCGCGACGATTTCGCCCAGCACACGCCGCTGATGCGCCAGTACTTTGCCGCGAAGGCCGAGTACCCGGACACGCTGGTGTTTTTTCGCATGGGCGACTTCTACGAACTGTTCTACGACGACGCACGCAAGGCGGCCCGCCTGCTCGACATCACGCTGACGCAGCGCGGCGCGTCAGCCGGCGCACCGATCCCGATGGCCGGTGTGCCCTACCACGCGGTCGAGTCGTATCTCGGCAAGTTGATCCGGCTCGGCGAGTCGGTCGCGATCTGCGAACAAATCGGCGACCCGGCGCTGGCCAAGGGCCTGGTCGAACGCAAGGTCGTGCGAGTGGTCACCCCCGGCACCGTGACCGACGAAGCCCTGCTCGAGGAGCGCCGCGACAATCTGCTGCTGGCAATCGCGGCGGGCAAAGAGCGATTCGGGCTTGCCTGGGTCGACCTCGCCGGCGGACGGTTCCTGCTGAGCGAGGTGGCGAACGCGGAGGCGCTGGCATCGGAACTGGCGCGGCTCGCCCCAGCAGAAACGCTGATCGGCGAAGACGTCGCCTGGCCGAACATCGTTATCGCGCTTCCCGGGCTGCGCAAGCGCGCCCCCTGGCACTTCGACGCGGAGACCGCGCAGCGCCAGTTGTGCCGATTCTTCGGCACTCGCGATCTGTCTGGGTTCGGTTGCGAGGACATGCCGCTGGCGATTGCGGCCGCGGGTTGCCTTTTGGGATATGTGGAAGAAACACAAAAATCCCGTTTGCCGCATCTGTCGGGACTTGCGATCGAGAACGCCGACGACACGGTCGCACTCGATGCGCCGACCCGGCGCAACCTCGAACTCGACACGCACCCGAGCGGACGCACGGAACATACCCTGCTCGGCGTGCTCGATCGCACGATCACGCCAATGGGCGCGCGCACGTTGCGGCGCTGGCTGCACCGCCCGCTGCGCAACCGCGACGTCCTGCGCCGGCGCTACCAGGCGATCGACGCGCTGATCGGACAACACCGGTTCGAAGCGCTGCGCGAAGTGCTGCGCGGCATCGGCGATCTCGAACGGATTCTTGCGCGCGTTGCATTGCGCTCGGCGCGGCCGCGCGACCTGTCGACGCTTCGCGACGGCCTGCTCGCGGGCCCGGCGCTGCGCGCCTCACTCGCCGACTGCGACAGCCCGCTGTTGCATGAATTGCTCGACCGTCTCGGCGAGCACATTGAAACCGCGCGACATCTCGCTGCAGCCCTGCCCGAACAGCCGCCTGCGCTGCTGCGCGATGGCGGCGCGATCCGCGCCGGCTTCGACGCGGAACTCGATGAACTGCGCGCACTGTCGACGAACGCCGACCAGTTCCTGATCGACCTCGAACAGCGCGAAAAAGCCACGACCGGAATCGCGACGCTGAAGGTCGGCTACAACAGCGTGCACGGTTACTACATCGAAATCAGCAAGGGCCAGTCCGAGCGCGCCCCGGCGCATTATTCGCGCCGGCAGACACTGAAAGGTGCCGAGCGCTACATCACCGAGGAACTCAAGCTGTTCGAGGACAAGGTGCTGTCGGCGCGCGAGCGCTCGCTGATGCGCGAGCGCGCGCTGTATGAGGCGCTGCTCGATTTCCTCGGCGAACGCCTCGCGCCGCTGAGGCGCGCCGCAAACGCGGTCGCCGAACTCGATGTGCTCGCAGGCCTGGCCGAACGCGCCGACGCGTTGAACTGGAAATCGGCCGAACTGAGCGAGTCGCCCGGCATCCATATCGTGCGCGGACGCCATCCCGTCGTCGAACAGGTTCGCAGCGAGCCGTTCGAGCCGAACGATCTGCACCTCGATGGCGCGCCGGAACAAGGCGGGCGCCGCATGTTGATCATCACCGGCCCCAACATGGGCGGCAAGTCGACCTACATGCGCCAGACGGCGCTGATCGTGCTGCTAGCCTATATTGGCAGCTACGTACCGGCCGATGCCGCCACGATTGGACCGATCGACCGCATCTTCACGCGCATTGGCGCCGGCGACGACCTGTCGCGCGGACAATCGACCTTCATGGTCGAGATGAGCGAGACCGCGAACATCCTGCACAACGCCACCTCGTCGAGCCTGGTGCTGATGGACGAGGTCGGCCGTGGCACATCGACTTACGACGGACTTGCCTTGGCACAGGCCTGTGCCGTGCGGCTTGCGACGCACAATCGCGCGTTCACGCTGTTCGCGACGCACTACTTCGAACTGACCGAGCTCGCTGCGCAGTACGACGGCATCGCCAACGTGCACCTCGATGCGATCGAATATGGCGAAGAACTCGTATTCATGCACGCGGTCAAGGACGGTCCGGCGAATCGCAGCTTCGGATTGCAGGTCGGCGCACTGGCTGGTCTACCCAAGCCGGTGATCGCCCAGGCTCGCCGCATTCTCGATGCGCTGGAGCGCAAGCACGCGGTCGATGCCAATCAGTCGATGGCGGATCCCCGCGCATCATCGCCGCAACTGGCGCTGTTCGCGCCCGCGCAGCCGTCGGCCGCCGAACGCGCGCTGCTGGATCTCGATCCAGATGCGATGACGCCGAAGGAGGCGCTCGAGGCGCTGTATCGGCTTAAGTCGCTGGTTCGGTAATTGCGTCGTCAACCGGCATCTGTCACACGCAACATCCTGTGGCTGCCGTCATTCCCGCGAAAGCGGGAATCCATCGTGATCGGTACTCTGGGCAAAGAAAAATGGATTCCCGCTTTCGCGGGAATGACGACAAAACCTGTGCGTAATCTGCATAACCGTTAGGCGCATGAACTCAAGCCTGCGAGATTGATCCCGCCAGAAACCGCTCCAACGCACGCACGCCCTCCCGGTTCTCGAAAAGCGCGTCGGCGTTTGCACGCAGCCGCTGACGCAAGCCCATGCGTCGCTCTTCATCGTGACAAAGTTCGACGGCTATGCGCACGTAGTCGTCAGCGTCTTGTGCAATAAGCTCCGGCGCACCAACCAGCTTCAGCATTGCGCTCGTCTGGCGCGCGCGCGCGCTATCGCCCTCGAACGCAACGATCGGCGTGCCCATACTGATCGCATCGAGGCTCGTCGCGCCGCCGGAGAATCCGGGCGTGTCGAGCACGAGAGTCGCGGCCGCGATTCCCGCAAGAAAATCCGGATACGCCAAAGCGCGGATGATGCGCACGCTGGTGGCGAAATCGATTCCCGCTACGGTAAACGCGCGCTGCAGACGGTCGCCGAACCGCTGCGACTGTCCGGCGCTGAACTCGAACAGCACCAGCATCGCGCCGGTCTCGCGGACGCAGCGCGCGAGCACGGCATCGAACGAAGGCTGCAGCTTGATCAGGTTTTGAAGGCAAAGCAGAACAGGCCGATCGCCGGCCAACTCACGAAGCCACGCCGAGTCACCAGCCGGTGCGCGCCGGCGCATGCGGATTCCGAGGCCCGGCAAGCGAACGAGCGGCTCGCTGTATTGCCTCTCCGACTCTTCGGTTTCGAGCAACTCCGCGCTCAGGAAACCATCGAGCGACGACAGCCCGCTCGTCACCGGGTGACCGAACGTAACGTATTGGCGCGGCGCCAGACGCATAGCCGCCAGCACCTGCATGCGTGGGTCCAGGCCAATATCGAGAAATATCACGGACGTCGAGGCCGGCAGCGCGGATGCGCTCGCCGAGCGATGTCGATGCCTGGTCGAAATGATCGCTGGCCGCGGCGATTTCCGCGGTCCACTCGTCGTTGACGGTGCCACAGTGCCAGACGTGGCTTTCGAAGCGCGTGCGATCAAGGTCAGTGATCCACGACGCGAAAAAGCGCGCAACCGAATGCACATGCAGATAGGGACTGACGAATCCGACGCGAATCCGTCCCCCGTGCGCGCGCGCTAGCCAGTCGACGGGCGCGCACAAGCCCGGCGCGGCGCGGGCCACGACGCGTTCGACCAGCGCACCGAAGCGCCGTTGCAGCGCCGTGTGGTCTCCGTGCAGGTAGTGCAACTGAAACGTCACGACTCCGAGCGCGGCATCGAGCGCCGCGGAGACCTGCTGGGGCGTGTCGAGCTTGAGCCCTCGCTCGATCTCCGCCAGGCCGGCATCGAATGTGTAGACCGCGGCACGCGCCTCCTCTTCGTCGGCAGCGATCGCCGGCAGCATGAGCTGCTCGATCCAGTGCAATCGTTCCCACTGCGGAGCAAGGCGCCGCGCGTTTCCTATCGCCTCGCGCGCCGACAGGTCGTCTCCGGTACGCTCCAGGGCGAGCGACAGTTCGAACCAGGTTGCGGCGTTGTTCGGCGCCAATTCGCAGGCGCGGCGCAATGCAATGATTGCCGCATCCGGATCAAGCGCGCGCCGCGCAGCAATTCCAGCGGCAATCCACCAGCGCGCGTTTTCCGGCGCGAGGCTGCAGGCGTGTGCGGCGAGCTCACGGGCCTGCGCATATTGCGCCTGTTCGATGCGCAGCAGCGCGAGGTGTCCCAGTACTTCGGCGGATTCGGGTGCGATTGTCAGCGCGTTTTCCAGACATCGCGCCGAATCCGCCAGTCGCCGCAAGCGTCGCAGCAGGTCTCCCATGCCCACCAGCGCCTGCGGTTCGTGAGGCGCCAATGCCAGGGCTTGCCCGTAATTACGCTCGGCAGCCACGAAATTGCCCAGCGCCTGCTCGACTTCGGCAAGACGCAGCCACGCGGACACGTTGCCCGCATCCAGCTGCGTCGCTTGGCGATAATGTTCCCGCGCACGCGCGAACTGGCCAGTGCGGTGCAGTTGCATTCCGTGATGCAATTGCTCACTGGCAACGCGCCTCTGGTTTGCCGAGCTCATGGAATCAGGATACCCCGTGTACGCAACGAATTCCCTGATGGCGCATGAGGAACCTCGGTGCCGCGAACGCGAACGCGCCGCAGCGCCGCTGCGGCGTTTCGCGCCGAAAACCAGGTGTCAGTTCGTGCCTGGCGCAGTCAACAGTGCGTTCACACGACGCACATACGCTGCCGGGTCCTCCAGCTGCGCGCCCTCGAGCAGTTGCGCCTGTTCGAGCAGGATCGCACCAAGATCGCTGGCGCGCGCCGAGTCCGGCTCGGCTTCGAGGCGCTTGACCAGGGCATGCTCGGGATTGATTTCGAGCACCGGCTTGCTCGCAGGCACGTCGTGCCCGGCCTGCTTGAGCAGACGCTGCATCGTCAAGCCCATGTCGTGCTCGTCGAGCACGAGGCACGACGGCGAATCGGTCAGGCGCGCGCTGACGCGCACGTCGCGCACGCGCTCGCCGAGCAGTTCCTTGAGTTTCTTGACGACGCCCTCGGCGGCTTTTTCGGACTCCTTGCGCTTCTCCGCGTCGACACCGGCCAGCTTGCCGAGATCCAGATCACCCTTGGCGACGTTACGCAGTTTCTTGCCGGCATATTCGGTCAGGTAGGTCGACATCCAGTCGTCGATGCGGTCGTACATCAACAGCACTTCGACGCCGTGCGCCTTCAACGCCTCCAGTTGCGGGCTGCCCTTGGCCGCGGCGTAGCCGTCCGCTGTCAGGAAGTAGATCGCGTCCTGGTCGGCGACCATGCGGCCGATGTAGTCGTCGAGCGAAACGGTCTGCGCCGCGCCTTCGGATTTCGTCGAGGCGAATCGGAGCAGTTTCGCGATGCGTTCCTTGTTGGCGAAGTCCTCGGCGGCGCCCTCCTTGAAGATCGCCCCGAATTCGTTCCAGAACGTCGTGAACTTCTCGGGCTCGTCCTTGGCCAGCCTGTCGAGCAGATCGAGCACGCGTTTCGTGCACGCCGCGCGCAGCTTTTCCAGGTTGCGGTTCTGCTGCAGGATCTCGCGGCTGACGTTCAGCGGCAGATCGTCCGAGTCGACGACGCCGCGCACGAAACGCAGGTACGCGGGCAGCAGTTGCTCGGCAGCGTCCATGATGAACACGCGCTTGACGTAGAGCTTGAGTCCCTTGCGCTCGTCGCGCGAGCCCATCATCAGGTCGAACGGCGACTTCGAAGGCAGGTACAGCAGCGAGGTGAAGTTCTGGTTGCCTTCGACGCGGTTGTGCGTCCAGGCCAGCGCATCGTTGTAGTCGTGGCCGATGTGCTTGTAGAAATTCTGGTAGTCCTCGTCGGTGAGTTCACCCTTCGGCCGCGTCCATAGCGCCGAGGCCTGGTTGACGACTTCCCACTCTTCGCCCGTCGTGTCTTCCTTGTCTTCGCTGCCCTTGTCTTTCGGCATGCGGATCGGGAAGCCGATGTGATCGGAATAGCGCGCGATCAGACTGCGCACCTGCCACGGCTGTACGAATTCGTCCTCGTCGGCCTTCAGATGCAGCGTGACGCTCGTGCCCCGGCTCGCGTTATCGACGGTCTCGAGCGTGTATTCGCCGCTGCCCGCCGACTCCCAACGCACGCCCTCGCCCGCTTCGGCACCGGCCTTGCGTGTCACCAGCGTGACCTTGTCGGCGACAATGAATGCCGAATAGAAACCGACGCCGAACTGGCCGATCAGATTTGCATCGGTCTTCTGCTCGGCCGAGAGCGCTTCGAGGAACTTGCGTGTGCCCGAGCTGGCGATCGTGCCGATATTCGCGACGACCTCGTCACGCGTCATGCCGATGCCGTTATCGCGAATCGTCAGCGTGCGCGCCTCCTTGTCGATGCTGACGTCGATGCGCAGTTCGCTGTCGCCGGAAAGCAGTTCGGGCCTGCCGATCGCCTCGAAGCGCAGCTTGTCGCAGGCATCGGACGCGTTCGACACCAGCTCGCGCAGGAATATTTCCTTGTGCGAGTACAGCGAATGCGTCACCAGATGCAGCACTTGGGCGACTTCAGCTTCGAACTTGCGGGTTTCAGCGGCGGCGGTCATGAGATTCTCGCGAAAAAGAAGGTGATGGCGCACGTGTGGTGTTGCGGAGGCGGGATTTCAAGCGGCCAGGCGATGACGCCACGCGCAAGTTTTTCGGCGCGGAAGGGTCTCGCAAATGATCTCAACTGCGGAAAAGCGCGGCATTCGGCACAGGGAGGTGCCGCGAATCGGCAGCTTCACCGCCGATTCGAGAAGCGTGGCCCGGCTTTGCCGGGTCCGCTTCATTGTCGATCGCGGCAGGATGCCCGATTCGACAATCATCAAGAAAAGACAAAGCGGCCGTCGTTGCCGACGGCCGCTTTGGACGAGGAGCACAGACGCGACTCAATGCTCCAAGGCTTTTGTCTTTTTGCGCGCCGCGCGGCGCGCCGAGGAAGTCAGTCGTCGCCGACGTGCTTGCTCAAGTCTTCCTGAATGCGCGCGGCCTTGCCTTCGAGGTTGCGCAGGTAATACAGCTTGGCGCCGCGCACCTTGCCACGACGCTTGACCGTGACCGAATCGATCGCCGGGCTGTGCGTCTGGAACACGCGCTCCACGCCGGTGCCGTGCGAAATCTTGCGCACGGTGAATGCCGAGTTCAGGCCCGCGTTCTTCTTCGCGATGCAGACGCCTTCGTAGGCCTGCACGCGCTCGCGATTGCCTTCTTTCACCTTGACGTTCACGACCACCGTATCGCCGGGCCCGAATTCGGGCAGCTTGCGGGTTATCTGTGCGGCTTCAAACTGCTGGAGGATGTTCATGACGCTCACCGATCTCGTTGTTAAGTATATCCTGAAGTTCGGTCCGCTACGGCGGCCCGCCTGATGAATTTATTTTATCTTCTTGAAATTCAAGCAAAAGTTTCTTGTCTTCCTTGCTCAGCGACAGCAACTCGAGCAAGTCCGGGCGCCTCAACCAGGTGCGCCCGATTGCCTGTTTCCTGCGCCAGCGGCCGATCGCCGCGTGGTCACCGGATGTCAGCACCGCCGGCACGTCGCCCCAGCCGTGACGCTCGGGCCGCGTGTAGTGCGGGCAGTCCAGCAGGCCGTCCGAAAACGAATCCTGTTGCGCCGATTGCGCGTCGTTCAACGCGCCCTCCTGCAACCGTCCGATCGCGTCGATCACGACCGCAGCAGCGAGTTCGCCGCCCGACAGCACGTAATCGCCGATCGACAATTCCTCATCGACCGCATGCGCGATCAAGCGCTCGTCGATGCCCTCGTAGCGACCGCACAGCAGTACAAGGCGTTGACGCTGCGCGAGTTCCCGCACCTTTTCCTGCGTGAGCCGCGGTCCCTGCGGACTCAGGTAGATCACCCGCACCGGTTCCGGACTCGCCGCTCGCGCCGCGGCAATCGCGTCGCGCAGCGGATCGATCAGCATCACCATGCCCGGACCGCCACCGAATGGCCGCTCGTCGACGCGCCGATAGTTGTCGGTCGCGAAATCCCGCGGGTTCCACGCTTCAACCTGCAGCAGGCCGCGCTCCTGCGCCCGCCCCACCACGCCGATCTTCGCGCAGTTCTCGACGAATTCCGGGAACAGCGTGACGACGTCGATGCGCATGAAGATAGAGTGGAACTTAAAAATCCGGATCCCAATCCACCGTTATCCGGCCAGCATTCAGATCAACTTCGTGCACGAACTTCTTGAGCACGAAAGGAATCATGCGTTCGCGTTCACCGTCGCGCACGACCATTACGTCATTCGCACCGGTCGCGAACAGATGGCTCACCTTGCCGAGAACCACGCCTTCCGTCGTAACAACGTCGGCCCCTTCGAGGTCGACCCAGTAGTACTCGCCGCGTTTGGCCCTGGGCAGCGCCGAACGCCTGACCCAGATTTCCGCGCCGATCAGATCGGCGGCCGCATCGCGATCGCCAACTCCGGGCAGAGCTCGCAACCAACCCCTTGCCTTGCGCTCGTCCCTGGGCGCCGTCGATTTCCGTTTCACCATCCGGGCGCTTCAGCAACCACGGACGGTACTTGAAAATCTGCACGCGCGGCTCGGTATACGATTCCACTTTTACCCAGCCGTCGACGCCGAACAGGCCGACGATCTTGCCGAGCAAAAGCCGCTTGTCCCCGGCCGCGTCCAATCCGCCCGCTCAACGCGCGCGCTTTGGCGTCAGGCCGCTTTGGCCTGCTTGCCCGCTTCCTTGACCAGCCAGCGCACCTTGTCGGTCAACTGCGCGCCCTTCGCCACCCACTGCTGGATGCGCTCGGCGTCGAGCTGCAGGCGCACGTCCTTGCCGGAGGCGATCGGGTTGTAAAAACCCACGCGCTCGATATTGCGGCCGTCGCGCGCCTTGCGCTCGTCAGCCACGACGATGTGATAGAAGGGACGCCCCTTGGCGCCGCCACGGGACAGGCGAATCTTGACCATTGTTTTTACTCGATATTTTACGGAGTCGTCGATGCTCGCCGGGTCCAAAGGCAACCGTGCCGCATCGGGAGCCGCATATTGTAGCGGGAAATGGAAAAAAATAAAGCCCTGCAATGACTTCCGGAGCCTGGGGGAACCTGAATATCCCCCGGAAACGCCGCGACCGTTGTGCAGCCCCTCAAAGCCGAAAAAAAGCAAAGGCTCGTTGCGCCTTGCGCAGCACCACATCGACGCGTCTCAACAGCATGCTTTTTCAAGCCCCTCCCCCTTGATGAGGGAGGGGTTGGGGAGAGGGTGACGCCGACGGAGTCGGCGGCTTCGCCGCCATCCCCTCTCCCGGCGCGCGAAGCGCGCCGACCTCTCCCTCAAGGGGAGAGGTGGTGTTGTCTGCTCCGCCGGACAGCTCAGTGGCGCCAACTTGCTACTGCCTCCCCGACAAAATCGGGGACTGTCAGTCTTGTCTAGCGCGGCATCATCCCGCCCGGCGGCATCCCGCCACCGCCACCCATCCCCTTCATCGCCGCACCCATCTGCCGCATCAATCCCTTCACGCCACCCGACGACAGCTTCGACATCATCTTTTCCATCTGCATGTATTGCTTGAGCAGACGATTGACGTCGGCGGGTTGCGTGCCGGAACCGCGCGCAACGCGCACCTTGCGCGAACCGTTGAGCAGATCCGGATGGCGGCGCTCCTTCTTCGTCATCGAACTGATGATCGCGACCATGCGATGCACTTCCTTGTCGTTGACCTTGGACTTGACCCCTTCGGGCAAATTGCCGACGCCCGGCAGCTTGTCCATCAACGACGCCATTCCGCCCATGCTGAGCATCTGCTGCAACTGGTCGCGCATGTCGTTCATGTCGAAGCGCTTGCCCTTGATGACTTTCTCGGCGAGCTTCTGCGCCTTCTCCTTGTCGACGTTCTGCTCGACCTGCTCGACCAGCGACAACACGTCGCCCATGCCGAGGATGCGCTGGGCGATGCGGTCGGGATGGAACGCATCGAGGCCGTCGGGCTTTTCGCTGACGCCGATGAACTTGATCGGCCGGCCGGTGATGTAGCGCACGCTCAGTGCCGCGCCGCCACGGGCATCGCCATCGGTCTTGGTCAGGATCACGCCGGTCAGCGGCAGCGCCTCGGCGAACGCCTTCGCCGTATTCGCAGCATCCTGGCCGGTCATCGCATCGACGACGAACAGCGTCTCGATCGGATTGAGCGCCGCATGCAGGCGCTTGATCTCGTCCATCATCTCCGCGTCGATCGCGAGCCGGCCCGCCGTGTCGACGATCAGGACATCGGCGAAGTTCTTCTTCGCCGCATCGAGTGCGGACTTCGCGATCGCGACCGGATCCTGCTCGCCGCTGCTCGGATGGAACAGCACGTCGACCTGCTCGGCCAGCGTGCGCAACTGTTCGATGGCAGCCGGACGATAGACGTCGCAACTGACGACCATGACCTTTTTCTTCTTGCGGTCCTTGAGGAATTTCGCGAGCTTCGCGACCGTCGTCGTCTTGCCCGCACCCTGCAGTCCCGCCATCAGCACGATCGCCGGCGGCGCCGCGGCAAGATTCAAATCGGTATTGACCGTTCCCATCACGGCCGTCAGCTCGTCGCGGACGACCTTCACGAGCGCCTGGCCCGGCGTCAGGCTCTTGAGCACTTCCTGCCCCACGGCGCGCACCTGCACGCGCTGGATCAACGCCTGCACGACCGGAAGGGCCACGTCGGCCTCGAGCAAGGCGATGCGCACTTCGCGCAACGACTCGCGGATATTCGCGTCGGTCAAACGCGCGCGGCCGCGCAGGCGTTCGATCGTGCTGTTGAGGCGCTGGCTGAGGGATTCGAACATGGGATGTTGCCGGTGATTGGTAAGACGCTGATTATAACTGAGGGCTGAGGGCTGAGGGCTGATGGCTCAGGGCAAGAGCCGCAGGCTGAGGACGCAAGGTCGACAACGTTTCAGGACCGTGCGTGGCCGCTCTTTTCCTCGGCCCTCAGCCCTCAGCCCTATCCTTCTATGCCAAACTTGTCGTATGCCGACCGGAACCGTAACGCTACTCGCCGCCCTCCTGTACTTCATTGCGGCGGGAGTGCTCGCCCTGCCCCTGCTGCATCGCCGTGCGCTGCCGCGCGTTCTTGGCCTTGGCATCGCGACCGTCGCCGTGCTTTCGCATGCCGCGGTCCTTGTCGGCATGCATCGCGGCGGCGTCGACCTGCATTTCTTCGCCGCCCTTTCGGTCGTCGGGGCGTGTATTGCCGGCCTGTGCCTCCTGGTAAATGTAGTTCGACCCGTCGCTACGCTTGGCGTCCTGGTGTTTCCACTCGCGGCGCTTCTGCTGCTGACGGACGTTTTCGCAACCCCATCGACGCAGCCTTTGCCGATGGAGTGGCAGATAAAATTGCACGTGACGTTCGCGCTGATCGGTTACAGCGTGCTGAGCGTTGCCGCATTGCTGGCGATACTGCTGGCGCTGCAGGAACGCGCACTGCGCCACCGCAAGTTCGACGGTCTCGTGCGCGCGCTGCCGCCGCTGACGTTGACCGAATCGCTGGTCTTCCAACTGATTGCAGTCGGTTTCGTGCTGCTGAGCTTCACGCTGATCAGCGGCATCCTGTTCGTGGACAACCTGTTCGCCCAGCACCTGGTGCACAAGACAGTGCTATCGATTGCCGCATGGGCAGTTTTCGGCACGCTGCTGTACGGGCGTTGGCGCTATGGCTGGCGCGGGCGCCGCGCCGTGCGAATGACGCTCATCGGCATGGCACTGCTGCTGCTGGCTTTCTTCGGCAGTCAGTTCGTGCTCGAGGTGTTGCTCAAGCGCGCGCCGTAAAAGTCGACCTCGCCGCTCCCTCTATGGAAACGTGGACGGGAATGTACCCTTCGATCTTTTGATCGTCATTCCGGCGAAAGCCGGAATCCAGCGCCTTTGCTCTTCTTTCGCTTGAAACTGGTCCCTAGCTGCGAGCGGGCTTTGTGCAAGAAAAAGAGAAGAGGCGCTGGATTCCGGCTTTCGCCGGAATGACGAGCAAAGTGCATTCCACGATAGCCGGTCAGCGCAACGGCCCAATCATGAACGTAGCGCCAGCAAACAAACTGCGGTCATGCGCCGCATGCGTCAATCCGTACGCCGCGCCGCAATCGAGCACGAGTTGGCGCGACCAGTTGTAACTCAGAGCGAACAGCGCCTGGCTTTGTGTGGCGGCGCCCTGCTGGTAAACGCCCGACAACTCGAACGCCCCCCCCAGTTGCCGGCGAGCGGCCGTGAAATTGCCGCGGCCCAGCCGGTCTGCCACGTCGATACTTGGGGCGGCGCGTCGCCACCGTGGGTCTCGGAAAGATTGACGTCGAGATGCACCGCTCCGAGGTCGCTGCTGAAGATGCCGTTGACGAGCCATTGCGCCTTGCCCGCCCCAAGGTTGTGCGCTGCGGTCGGCGCGACGACCCCTGCTTCGACGCCGAAAGCTGCCGTGTCACTGACGGGGAAGCGCTGCTTCCACTCCAGGTAGGTATCGCCAAAGCTGGCTTGGCTCGGCGCGCCCGGCACCTGCGAACTGACATAGCCACCACCGCCGAACAACAGCCCGTAGTTCTCGTCGAACGCGTACTTGAGCAACCACGGCACATTGTCGCTGCGTGAATGATCTTCGTTGTATGAGCGCAGGCCGCCAAGTTCGGCTTCGAGCCATCCGGGCGCGGAGAGATCGGCCGGATTCGAGACGGTAGGACGATAAGGGGTGACGCTGGGCTCATCTGGCGGGGGCCCGGATGCATCCGAAGTCGTGGACGTCGGATCGACGCCGCGTTCGTCGTCGGCAGCGCTCGCGTGCATCGAAATGCCGATCAGGATGGAAGTCGCGAGCCAGGCAAGGCAAACCGCGCGGCGCCTGTCCCCCAACTTGCCTGACGCCCCGCCCGCTGGACCGCGGCGCGCGTTGCGACAACAGAGCCGTCGACCGTTCGACGCGTCAGCGCAAACCACTTCAGGGCGTGGATATGTCCAAATTCATTCCGCGGCGGCCTCCAGCGCATCGCGCAAGCGCTCGACGGGGATAATTTCCATCTCTCCCATTTTCAGTTTCTTCGGCGCGTTCGCCTTGGGCACGATCGCCTTGAGAAATCCGTGCGTTGCCGCTTCCCTCAATCGCTCCTCGCCATTGGGCACCGGGCGGATCTCGCCGGACAACCCGACCTCGCCGAACGCGACAAGCTTGTCCGGCAACGCGCGGTCGCGGAAGCTCGACAGCACGGCAAGCAGCACCGGCAGGTCGGCCGCGGTTTCCTGCACGCGGATTCCGCCGACGACGTTCACGAACACATCCTGGTCGTAGACCGCGGCGCCGCCGTGCCGATGCAGTACCGCGAGCAGCATTGCCAGTCGGTTCTGTTCGAGTCCCAGCGCGACCCGGCGCGGATTGCCGAGCGAGGACTGGTCGACCAGCGCCTGCACTTCGACCAGCAGCGGCCGCGTGCCCTCGCGCGTGACCATGACCGCGCTGCCCGGCGTCGGCGCGCTGTGCGCGGACAGGAAAATCGCGGACGGATTCGGCACCTCGCGCAGGCCCTTGTCGCTCATCGCGAACACGCCGAGCTCGTTGACCGCGCCGAAGCGGTTCTTGAACGCGCGCAGCACGCGGAACCGGCTGCCGGCCTCGCCTTCGAAATACAAGACCGCATCGACCATGTGCTCGAGCACGCGCGGACCGGCGATGCCGCCCTCCTTCGTCACGTGGCCGACCAGGAAGATGCTCGTGCCGGTTTCCTTGGCGTAACGCACGAGCTTGGCCGCCGATTCGCGCACCTGGCTGACCGAGCCCGGCGCAGCGGTCAGCAGTTCGGTCCATATCGTCTGGATCGAATCGATCACGAGCACGCGCGGAGTATCTTTCTGTGCATTGTCCACAATGCGCTCGACGCACGTCTCCGCCAGGCAGCGCAACGGCTCCAGCGGCAAGCCGAGCCGCTGCGCGCGCGCCGCGATCTGCGCGAGCGACTCCTCGCCGCTGACATACAGGCTCTTCATGCGCGCGCCGAGCGCGCCGAGCGTCTGCAGCAGCAAGGTCGACTTGCCGATGCCCGGATCGCCACCGACCAGCACGACCGAACCGTCGACCAGACCGCCGCCGAGCACGCGGTCGAGTTCGCCGATGCCGATGCGCGTGCGCGTGTCGGTCTGCGCGGCCAGTTCGGTCAGCGGCGTGATCTGCGCCTGGGCTGCGGCGCCGGCATAGCTCGAGCGCCGCACGACGCCGGGCTTGGCCGACTCGACGACGAATTCGCTCAACGTGTTCCACGCGCCACAGGCCTCGCACTGGCCCTGCCACTTGCCGTACTCGGCGCCGCACTGGTTGCACACATAAGCCGTCTTGGCCTTGGCCATCTTCTAGTCTTCCTCGACAAACAGCACGCGCTTGGTCATGCCACAGGTCAGATCATAGGAGATCGTGCCGGCACTTTCCGCGATTTCCTCGACCGGCAAGCCGCGGCCCCACAGTACGACGCGGTCGCCGACTTCAGCGGTCGGCGCGTTGCGAAGGTCGATCGCAACCAGGTCCATCGACACGCGGCCGACGATCGCAGCGCGAACGCCGTTGACCAGTACCGGCGTGCCGGATGGCGCGCTGCGCGGATAGCCGTCACCGTAGCCGATTGCGGCGACGCCAATCGGCATGTCTTCCGGACACTGCCAGGTCGCCGCATAACCGATCGACTCGCCTTTTTTTATGTTCTTCACCGATATCAGCCGGGTCGACAAGGTCATCGCCGGCTCGAAGCCAAGATCGCTGCCGCTTTTCCCCGGGATCACCGACAAACCATACAGCAGGCCGCCGACACGCACCCAGTCGCCGCGCGCCAGCGGCCAGCCGAGCACCGCGGCCGAGTTGGCAAGCGAACGCACGCCGGCCAGTTCGGAAGTCGCCGCTTCGAATGTGGCGATTTGACGTGTGGTCAGATCATTGTCGAATTCGTCGGACGCAGCAAGATGCGTCATCAACACGATTTCTGCGGCGACGTTGGCCAGCGCGCGCAAGCGCTCGTGCGCACCGCCGATCTCCCCGGGTGTCAGGCCGAGCCGATGCATGCCGGTGTCGAGTTTCAGCCACACGCGCAGCGCGCGTGGGTCGCGATCGGCTTCCAGCCAGCGCAACTGCGACTCGTGATGCACTACAGCGTCGAGGCGCAACCTGCGGAATTCTACGAGGTCGGCAGCTTCGTCGGGCCCGCTCAGCACCACGATGCGGCTGGCGATCCCGGCAGCGCGCAGGCGCAAGCCGTCGCCGAGCGCGGCGACACCGAATGCATCCGCGTCGCCGAGCGCCCGCGCGACACGTTCCAGGCCGTGGCCGTAGCCATCGGCCTTGATGATCGCCATGACCTTCGCACCGCTCGCGTGCTCGCGCACCCGAGCGAGATTGCGCCGGAGCGCACCGAGATCAATTGTCGCCAGCGCGGCGCGACTCATCGTGCGGATCGCTGCCGCAAGCCGGCGGTTGCCCGAGACAGACTTTTTATGATCATGCAACCGCTGGCGCGTGGTTTAGCCACGATATAAGGTTCGCTCACTGGGAAGGTCTAAACTACGTCCACAACGTCCGAACAAACCACTGCAATCTGAATTCCAGGCCACCCGCGCATGATCGGCGGGCGTGAAGGCATTTTTGTGGCGAGAACGTGGCGGCCGTCGAACGTAAACAGTTTCGCCACGGAACAGAACGCGAATCCATGCAGCAGACAGCGAAACCGAATGCGCCCGGGCAGGCAATTGTATCCGTCTCCGGGGTCAGCAAGACCTATGCCGGCGGTTCTGTCGCACTCAAGCAGGTCGATCTGGAGATCCGGCGCGGTGAAATCTTCGCGCTGCTCGGTCCCAACGGCGCCGGCAAGACGACGCTGATCAACATCATCTGCGGCATCGTCACGCCCAGTGAAGGGACCGTCGTCGCCGACGGCCACGACATCATTCGCGACTACCGGGCGGCGCGATCGAAGATCGGCCTGGTTCCGCAGGAACTGCATACCGATGCGTTCGAAAGCGTCTGGAGCACGGTGAGTTTCAGCCGCGGGCTGTTCGGCAAGGCGCCGAATCCTGCGCACCTGGAAAAGGTGCTGCGCGACCTGGCGTTGTGGGACAAGCGCGACGCGAAGATCATGACCCTGTCCGGCGGCATGAAGCGACGCGTCCTGATCGCCAAGGCGCTGTCGCATGAACCCACGATCCTGTTCCTCGACGAGCCAACGGCCGGCGTCGACGTCGAGTTGCGCCACGACATGTGGCAGATGGTGCGGCGGCTGCGCGAGAGCGGCGTGACGATCATCCTGACCACGCACTACATCGAGGAAGCCGAAGAGATGGCCGACCGGATCGGCGTGGTGAACAAGGGCGAGCTGATTCTGGTCGAAGACAAGGACGTGCTGATGCAGAAACTCGGCAAGCGCCAGCTGACACTGACCCTGCAAAGTCCGCTGGAGCAGATTCCGCAACCGCTGTCCGATCTGCCGCTCGAACTGGCCCAGGACGGCCACGCGCTGGTCTACACCTTCGACGTGCGCCACGAGGAAACCGGTATCGCCGCCCTCCTGAAGCGCCTGGCCGAACAGCACATCGACTTCAAGGACCTGCACTCGAGCGAAAGCTCGCTCGAGGACATTTTCGTCAGCCTCGTGAGAGCGCCATCGTGAACCTGACGATGAACGTGCATGCGATCCGCGCGATCTACCGTTTCGAGATGGCGCGTACCTTCCGCACGATCACGCAGAGCATCGCCTCGCCGGTGCTGTCGACGTCGCTCTACTTCGTCGTGTTCGGCTCCGCAATCGGCTCGCGCATGGGCGAAGTCGGCGGGGTCAGCTACGGCGCCTTCATCATCCCCGGACTGATCATGCTGGCGCTGCTCAACGAGAGCATTTCCAACGCATCCTTCGGCATCTATCTGCCGAAATGGTCCGGCACGATCTACGAACTGCTGTCGGCGCCGGTTTCGCCGCTCGAAGTCGTGATCGGTTACGTCGGTGCCGCGGCGACGAAGTCGATGATGCTCGGCATACTGATCCTCGCCACCGCGCGAATTTTCGTGCCGTACGAGATCGCGCATCCGCTGTGGATGGCGGTGTTCCTGGTGCTGACGTCGGTCACGTTCAGCCTGTTCGGCTTCGTCATCGGCCTGTGGGCCGATGACTTCCAGAAGTTGCAGGTCATCCCGCTGATGATCGTAACGCCGTTGACGTTCCTCGGCGGCGCGTTCTATTCGATCAACATGCTGCCGCCAGTCTGGCAGACGATCACGTTGTTCAATCCGGTCGTCTACCTGATCA
This sequence comes from uncultured Gammaproteobacteria bacterium, assembly GCA_963766595.1. Classification (GTDB taxonomy): domain Bacteria; phylum Pseudomonadota; class Gammaproteobacteria; order Xanthomonadales; family Rhodanobacteraceae; genus Rudaea. The sequence continues at coordinate 1,410,406 of CAVYAZ010000002.1, read as the reverse complement.
GCGGATTCCGCTGGAGCTTCTACGGCGTTGCCGACGTCAACGTCGCGGTAAGCGCCGGCATGACGCTGGGTTTCCTGGCGTTGTGTCTGGCGGCGGTGTATTGGGTTTTCAGGACGGGCTACAAGTTGAAGTCATAGCGTTGCTCGGCGCGCTCGCGCTCGTGACTCAGACTATTTTCCGGATTCCGGTTACTTCACCCGACGTCATTCCCGCGAAAGCGGGAATCCATCTTGCTTGATCTTCGATTGCCTAAACCTTCGAAAACACGCGCAACTCGGCCGAGCCGGGGCGAGTGAAGGCCAATACTTCACGCCAGGATCAAAATGGATTCCCGCTTGCGCGGGAATGACGTCAACGATAGAGCCGAACGCTACTTATGCCGGAGCGACAAGCCAGGAAGGCTAACGCGGAGGCGAGCCTCAGGCGTAATCGCTGACATCAGCCGAACTGTAGTTCTCGAACTTCGTGTACTGGCCGAGGAACGTCAGCTTGATCGTGCCGGTCGGGCCATTACGCTGCTTGCCGATGATGATTTCGGCCTGGCCCTTGTCGGGAGAATCCTGGTTGTAGTACTCGTCGCGGTAGATGAAGATGATGACGTCGGCGTCCTGCTCGATGGCGCCGGATTCGCGCAGATCGGCCATGACCGGACGCTTGTCGGTGCGCTGTTCGAGCGATCGGTTCAGCTGCGACAGCGCGATCACGGGAATATTCAATTCCTTGGCCAGCGCCTTGAGTCCGCGCGAGATTTCCGAAATCTCGGTCGCGCGATTTTCCTTGTTGCCCGGCACTGCCATCAGCTGCAGGTAGTCGATCACGATCAGGCCGAGGTCGTGTTCGCGCTTCAGGCGCCGCGCGCGAGCGCGCAACTCGCCGGGCGACAATGCCGGCGTATCGTCGATGAAGATTTTCGCGTCCGACAGCAGCGTGATCGCACTCGTGACGCGCGGCCATTCCTCTTCCTGGATGTCGCCGGTGCGCAGGTGCTGCTGATTGATGCGGCCGAGCGAGGAGATCAAGCGGAACGCCAGCTGCGAGGCCGACATTTCCATCGAGAAAATCGCCACCGCCTTGCGCGTCTTCAGCGCCGCGTGCTCGGCCATGTTGACCGCCAGCGCGGTCTTGCCCATCGACGGGCGCGCCGCGACGATGATCAGGTCGGATGGCTGCAGGCCGGCCGTCAGGTCGTCGAGATCGGCAAATCCGGTCGCCAGTCCGGTCACCGAGCCCTTGCTTTCGTAGCGCTGGTGCAGGATCTGGAACGCTTCCTTGACGGCCGCGCGCATCGCAACGAAACCCTTGCGCCCACGCGCGCCGGATTCGGCGATGCGGAACACCTTCTGCTCGGCGTTCTCGAGGATTTCCTGGCTGCTGCGCCCTTCCGGCTGGAATCCGTCGCCGGTGATCTCGGTGCCGGCATCGATCAACTGGCGCAGCACGGATTTTTCGCGCACGATCTCGGCATAGGCCGTGATGTTCGCCGCGCTCGGCGTCGAGTTCGCCAGCTGGAGCACGTAGCTCGAACCGCCGACGAGTTCGGCGATGCCGTTGGAGTCGAACCATTCGCCGAGCGTCACCGCGTCGCACGGCATGTTCTTGTTCGCCAGATCGCCGATCGCGCGATAGATCAGGCGATGATCCTTGCGGTAGAAGTCTTCCTCGTAGAGCTTGTCGGCAATGCGTTCCCAGGCGCGCTCGTCGAGCATCAAACCGCCAAGCACCGCCTGCTCGGCATCGATCGAATGCGGCGGCACGCGCAGCGCATCGATGCGCGCGGTAAACGGACGGTCGGGAGAAGCAGCCATGGATCGGAGTGTCCGGACGAGCGGTAGTCGACGATCCCGAGCATGCTACACACTCGCGTCTCATCGCGCGATACGATAACTCTGTGGATAACCTGTGTGTTGAGTCTGGAGTCCTGAAAGAAAGATCAAGAGACTGAACCACGAAGAACACGAAGGACACGAAGGACACGAAGAAAAAACTTGAATACTGGCGATTGACATTCGCGCCCGGCAGGCGTTGAGTCTTGCCGTACTGACGGTACGCCGCTGAAAAGTCTCGAGGTAGGCGAAGGAAGGTCCACTTTAATTTTTCTTGCTTTCCTTCGTGTCCTTCGTGGTCCAATCTCGTTTCTTGCTCGTTACTTGCAACTACCGGGGAGGCGCTTTCATGGGCAAAGTGATCACGAACGTGCTGGACCTGCGCGAACTCGCGCGGCGCCGCGTGCCACGCGCATTCTTCGAATATGCCGACCGCGGGTCGTACGATGAGATCACGCTGCGCGACAACCGCCAGGCACTCGAAGCGATCCGCCTGCGCCAGCGTGTCATGGTCGATGTCGATCAGCGCAACCTTGCCACGACGATACTCGGCGAACCGGTCAGCATGCCGCTGGCCATTGCGCCGACCGGCTTGACCGGCCTGCAGTGGGGCGGCGGCGAGATTCTCGGCGCGCGGGCGGCCGCGGCGGCCGGAATTCCGTTCTGCCTGAGCACGATGTCGATCTGCTCGATCGAGCAAGTGCGCGCGGCCGTCGACAAGCCGTTCTGGTTCCAGCTCTACGTCATGCGCGATCGCGGCTTCACGCGCTCGCTGATCGAACGGGCGAAAGCGGCGAACTGTTCGGCGTTGATGCTGACGCTCGACCTGCAGATCCAGGGACAGCGCCATCGTGAAATCAAGAATGGCCTGACCGTGCCGCCGAAACTCACGTTCGCAAACTTCTTCGACATCGCGAGCAAGCCGGCGTGGCTGTGGCGCGTGTTGCGCGCGCCGAGCCGCTCGTTCGGCAACCTCGCCGGGCAGATCGACGGCGCCGATAGCGTCCTGACACTCGCGCAATGGATCGCCCAGCAGTTCGACCCGACGTTGTCGTGGCGCGACGTCGAGTGGATCCGCAGCCTCTGGGGCGGCAAACTGATCGTCAAGGGTATTCTCGACGCGGAGGATGCCGACATTGCCGTCAAGAGCGGCGTCGACGCCATCGTCGTTTCGAACCACGGCGGTCGCCAACTCGATGGCGCGCCGGCATCGATCCGCATGTTGCCGCGCGTCGTCGACGCGGTCGCAGGCCGCAGCGAAGTCTTGTTCGACGGCGGCATCCTCAGCGGTCAGAGCCTGCTGAAGGCGGTCGCGCTCGGCGCGCGCGCCGGTCTGATCGGCAAGGCGTTCCTCTACGGCCTCGGCGCGCGCGGCGAAGCGGGCGTCACGCAGGCTATCGAGATCATCCGCAAAGAATTGTCGGTCAGCATGGCGTTGGCCGGCCAGACCGACGTGCAGCGGCTGACGCGCGAGATTTTGCGCGACGAGAGCGGTAATCCTTACTGACCCCCGCTGGGACGATGCGCACGCTCGAACCCCTCTCCCGTCGGGAGAGGGGCCGGGGTGAGGGCCGGGTCTCGCGTAGCGTCAATAAGTACCCCGGACCCTCATCCGGCGCTTCGCGCCACCTTCTCCCGGTGGGAGAAGGCAAGAGCAATTGGGACGCGTTTTTGCCGGACTGTGTTTTCCAGGAGGTGCGTCGACCTCAAAAGCAAAACGGGCGCCGAAGCGCCCGTTTGCATTTCATTTGAATCGACTTTGGCTCAATCGTCGGCAGCAATCACGACCTTGACCGTCGTGTGCACGTCGGCATGCAGGTGCACGTGGACCTCGAACTCGCCGGTGTGGCGCAGCGGGCCTTCGCCCATGACGACTTCGCTCTTTTCCAGCGGATGACCGGCGGCGCTGAACGCCTCGGCGATGTCGCGCGGACCGACCGATCCGAACAACTTGCCTTCGGGGCTCGCATTCGCCTTGATCGTCACGCTCACGCCTTCCAGGGCCGCCTTGCGCGTTTCCGCGGCCGACATGACCGTGTTGGCCTTCGCCTCGTACTCGGAGCGGCGCTTCTCGAACTCGGCGATGTTCGTTTCGTTTGCGTTGACCGCCTTGCCCTGCGGCACGAGGTAGTTGCGGCCGTAGCCCGGCTTGACCTTGACCTTGTCGCCGAGGTTGCCGAGATTTTTCACTTTTTGCAGAAGTATAAGTTCCATGATGTTCTCCAATTCGTTAGCGCCGGAAAATCCGCGCGCAACTGTGGCTGTCCGAATGGCGGGGTGCGCGTTGGCACCACCCTCACCCTAGCCTCTCCCGCCAGCGGGAGAGGGGATTTCGCGTCGCGCTTGCGCGCGACTTCATTGCTTAATGGTTATCGCAGAACGGCAGCAATGCCAGGAAACGCGCGCGCTGGATCGCCTTGGACAGCTGGCGCTGGTAACGCGCCTTCGTCCCGGTGATGCGGCTCGGCACGACCTTGCCGGTTTCGCTGATGTACTGGCGCAGCGTGTTCAGATCCTTGTAATCGATCTCGACGACGCCTTCGGCGGTGAAGCGGCAGAATTTCTTGCGGCGGAAAAATTTCGACATGGCTCAGCTCCCGGACGGTTCGGTGTCGGCGACAACGCGCGGCGGGCGCGGTGAACGCTCGCGGCGTGGTTCGTCGTCGCTGCTGACGAAGCCGAAGCCCTCGTCGTCGTCACGACGGCGGCGATCGCCCTTGTCGTCCTTGTTCTTCAGGATGAAAGACTGCTCGGTGACCGCGTCCTCGCGGCTGACGATCAGGTGGCGCAGGACGGCGTCGTTGAAGCGGAAGCCGGTCTCCAGTTCCTTGAGCACGGTGGCGCTGCACTCGACGTTCATCAGAACGTAGTGTGCCTTGGCCAGGTTGTTGATCGGATACGAAAGCTGGCGGCGGCCCCAGTCTTCGAGGCGATGGATACGGCCCTTGTCGCCCTCGATCAGCGTCTTGTAACGCTCGATCATCGCGGGCACCTGCTCGCTCTGGTCAGGGTGGACCAGAAACACGATCTCGTAGTGACGCATGTTGTCTCCTTGTGGATACCGCAGCGGACGATTCCGGTGCGATAGCCTCCCGCGGCGCGGTGAGGCAAGGTCCCTCGCCTGAGCGAAGGGGCGCGAATTCTAGGCGAATCAGGGGATTGGTGCAACTGGAGGCAGGGACCAGGGACCAGGGACTTCCCGCAAGTGGGTTGCGGGAATGCAAGACTTTCGGGACAGCCAGGCAGTCCTGCCGGCTTTGCAGCCCTCAGCCCTCAGCCCGCAGCCCCGGCTCGTTCACCGTAAAACTCTCGCCGCAGCCGCATTCACCCGTCACGTTCGGGTTGCGGAACACGAAGTTGGAGTTCAGGCCTTGGCGGGCAAAGTCGATTTCGGTGCCGTCGACGAGCGCAAGACTTTTGTCGTCGATCACGAGTTTTACGCCATCCTGCTCGATCACCTGATCATTCGCCGCGACATGGTCGGCGATATCGACGACGTAGGCATAGCCCGAGCAGCCGGTCTTGCGCACGCCGAAGCGCACGCCCGCGGCCTGCGGGTTGGCACTGAGAAACTGCTGCATGCGCGTGCGCGCTGGGGCGGTGATCTGGATCGACATGTCTACATAGTACCTTGCATCGGGCTGCCCGGGGCGCCAGCGCCATACGGACCGCATGGCAGGAACATGAATCGCCACTCAAGATATGACGCCAGAATCGCGCGGTTCAAGCGCCGCGCGGATGGCGCGCGAGCGCTCCTACGGCCGAGTTCCCGAATTTGTCAGCAGATAAGCAGCGAAGCTGCCGAGCCAGTGCGAGCCGTAGTAGTTCGCTTCAGATACGGCGGCCAAACCCGCTTGCGCATGGCGCCGCATCGCCGCATCGAGAGCCGGGACGCGCGCGTCGCGCGGCGGCAGCCCCGCGACGATGCCCTGAAGCATCCACGCGCGGCTGAGATTGAGTCCGTCCAGGTGCGCCAGCTTGCCGTCGTTGTGATCGCGCACCTCGCCCGGGATCAACCAGGCATCGTCCGCACGGCGCGGAATCTGCGGCAGGAACCGATCCAGCCATGCGGCGAACTCGCGCGGCGCGAGCACGCGCCGCATCAGGTCGGCTTCGGCCAGGCACGGCGAGAGAAAATCCTGCCCGGACGGCTCGTAGTCGAGCGGGCAACGGCGATCGTCGAAATAGAACTCGCGCACGCGCTTGCGCAGCGCATCGGCGAACGCGGCATCGCCGCTGCGTCCGGCCCAATCGAGCGCGAGGCCGAAGGCGAAGGCCGTCTGCGCGTGTTCGCCGACGCGTATCGGCCGGGTCAGCTTCGGCAACCAGCGCTGCAGCCGCTGCACCGCTTCGGCTTCCAGCGGCGCCAGGTTTTGCGCCCATTCGCGGGCTTGCGCATCGTCCCAGCCGCGCAGCTCCGCGGCCAGCTGCAGCAACCAGGCCAGGCCATAAGGCCGCTCGAAAGTTTCATCGCCGTGGCGGCGCAGAAACGCCAGCTCTCCGGCGACATGCTCCGCCGTGAGATTGCGCGCCAGCGCCGCGCGCGCGGCCACGGCAAAATCGGCCTCGGGAAAGCGGCGCAGCAGGCGCACGAGCAGCCAGTGTCCGTGCACGGAAGAGTGCCAGTCGTAGCAGCCGTAGAACGCCGGCGTCAGTGCGCGCGGCGGCCGCACGTCGGCGTCGCTGCGCAACTCCACGCTGATCTTGTTCGGATACTCCCGCTCGATGCAGTCGAGCGCGAGTTTGGCGAAACTCGCCGCCTGGGCCTGATCGAGCGTGGGCAAAGCGGACGTTTGCGCGCCGGCAACGGCAACGACGAGAAACAGGCACATGGCAAACGCAATGCGTTGAATCATCATCCCAGCCCCGTCGTCGTTCGCGCGAAATACCTGCCGATGATATGCGAATCGGCAAGTTCCGCTATCATGCGCGCCTCGCACGAATCATCGAATGTTCCAGGAGCAACCATGCCGGTAGCCAGCGTCAAGCAAGCATTGTCCGGGTCCCTCGCCGCCGGCGGCGAAGTCACCGTTCGCGGCTGGGTGCGCACGCGCCGCGACTCGAAGGCCGGACTGTCGTTCGTCAACGTCAGCGACGGCTCCTGTTTCGATCCGATCCAGGTCGTCGCGCCGAATTCGCTGGCCAACTATGCCGATGAGATCGCCAAGTTGACGGCCGGCTGTTCGGTTATCGCGACCGGCACGCTGGTGCCGTCGCAGGGCAAGGGCCAGAGCTTCGAGATCCAGGCGACGACGCGTCGAAGTCATCGGCTGGGTCGACGATCCGGAGACGTACCCGATCCAGCCGAAAGCGCACACGATGGAGTACCTGCGCGAGGTCGCCCACCTGCGCGCGCGCACGAACACGTTCGGCGCAGTCACGCGCGTGCGCGACTGCATCGCCAAGGCGATCCACCGCTACTTCCACGAGCGCGGCTTCTTCTGGATCAACACGCCGATCATCACCGCGAGCGACGCCGAGGGCGCCGGCCAGATGTTCCGCGTGTCGACGCTCGACATGGTCAACCTGCCGCGCAACGACAGGGGCGCCATCGACTGGCACCAGGATTTCTTCGGCAAGGAAGCGTACCTGACCGTGTCCGGCCAGTTGAACGTCGAAGGCTACTGCCTCGCGCTGAGCAAGGTGTATACATTTGGACCGACGTTCCGCGCCGAGAATTCGAACACGACGCGGCATCTGGCCGAATTCTGGATGATCGAACCCGAAATCGCGTTCGCCGATCTGAACGACAATGCGACCCTGGCCGAGGACTTCCTCAAGTACATATTCAAGGCCGTGCTCGACGAGCGCATGGACGACATGAAGTTTTTCGCCGAGCGCCAGGAAAAGACGGCGATCTCGCGTCTTGAAGCGTTCATCTCCGCGCCGTTCGAGCGCATCGACTATACCGACGCGGTCGAAATCCTGAAGAAGTCCGGCCAGAAGTTCGAATTCCCGGTCGAATGGGGCCACGACCTGCAGACCGAGCACGAGCGCTATCTCACCGAAAAGCACGTCGGCCGACCGGTCGTCGTCATGAACTACCCGGAACAGATCAAGGCGTTCTACATGCGCCTGAACGACGACGGCAAGACGGTCGCGGCGATGGACGTGCTCGCGCCCGGCATCGGCGAGATCATCGGCGGTTCGCAGCGCGAGGAACGCCTCGACTATCTCGACCGGCGCATGGTCCAGTTCAAGCTCGACCCAGCCCATTACGGCTGGTATCGCGACTTCCGCCGCTACGGCACGGTGCCGCACGCCGGCTTCGGTCTCGGCTTCGAACGCCTGGTCGTCTACACCTGCGGTCTGGCCAACATCCGCGACGCGATTCCTTATCCGCGCGTGCCGGGGAGTGCGGAGTTCTAGCGCGTGGTTACCTAGAGCGTTGCATTTCTCGTTCGCCTCTCCCCTTGTGGGAGAGGCCGACGCGCGTAGCGCGGCGGGAGAGGGGTTGGCGCCGTCAGTGTCGGGGAGCACTTGAAATGATCCCATTGCGGGACATGAAGAAACAAGACCGGATATAGCGGTACAGGCCCCGGAAGCCAAGCGGGATGCGGGTTCGTGCGATTGCAGCAAGTTGCCAACTAGGCAGCAAACGAAATGACCCTAACCCCGCAAATCGGATTCGTAAGACACATGGTTTGCACAATTGCTTTCTTTGAGGAGCTGATCATTTAAGCGGCCAGAAAAGGGCCGAAGAATGGCTTTAAATCGCCTTTTGTCGGCATTCAAGGTGGACCTTCAAGAGTCCGTTGCAGGCTAATTTACGGTCGCTTTGCACCAAGCAACCCGCGCAACGAAGTGCGCAATAACCCGCGCAAAGACCAACGGATGAGATTGGGGGCCTCACGCCACGCGCACCCACCTGCGCCCGTGTGCTGCCGAACCCCCGCAAGGAAATAAAAAAATGGGGGCCTCACGCCACGCGCGGCATGGGCAGGACTCACATCGTTTTGGCGCGCGCGCCACGGTGCTGCCCGAGAAGCGTAGGATACAGCGTTGTGAGAAGCGATACACCGAACTAAAAAGAACGAAGGTCCTTATGCGTGATGCTGCAATAGAAAACTCTGAAGCTGCGGTTGCCGAACTTACAGCGCGGAAGTGGCCCGATACCCTGGTGGAACTGTTCGAGGTCGTAAGCCACGCGTTGAAAAAGCGCGCTACTATTTCCGATGACACGGACGCATGCGCCATAGCTGCAGTCAGGGCGATCGCCTTCACTTTCGGAGGGCGAAGCTTCTACCTTCCAAGAGGAAACAAGATCAATCTGGCATTGCGAGATGCAGAGATTTTTCAGCGAGCCAACCGTAATAACATCGATGATCTCGCTATAGAGTTTGAAATTTCCCAGGTGCGCATCTATCAAATTCTCAAGCAACAACGGCTGCTCCGCGACAAGCGTGCAAGCGCCCTGAGCCGGCGACAGACTTCGCCATTGCGCGGGCTGAGCGTATGACGTTGTAACAAGCCACGGATAGCCCGACGGGGCGAAAGCGCGGCCTCCTTCACCGCGTTTCCGTGGCGATCATTTTTTGAAGGCGTGAGGAGGATCGCGAATGAACGAGTCCAAGGGCTGGAGAGAGCTTGCGCAAGATTTCCACAGGTCAGCATTGACCGAAACCGAAGTCGCAACACTCGCCGCATCCGGTTATCCGTGGACCGAATTGGTTGATGACTTCAGCGCGTCCGATCGGCAACGAGACAAATTCAAGCGTGAAGGACTAGCGTCCTGGGCGCCGCCGAAAGCCTGTTGGTTCTACGTGAATTTCCCGTGGCGGCAAAAAGACGACGTTTTCAAGCTCAATCTTTGGTCGATGCTACAGCCAGACATTCGAGCCAAAGAAGTGTGGGAAACCATTAGGAGGCGGCATGTCAGCGAACTGCTATTTGCCGTGGCCGTGGCAGAAACCGCAACGAATGCGCTTGCCTGGAAAGATCGTGCTCCGTGGATGCAAATGACGGATGAAGAACGCGAAGACCAATGCGTGAAAATAGCTGCTTCGGCTCGAAACCTATCAGTGCTCTTGAAGGAATCACCAGCCGAGTTTAAGAGCCCGCTCCGTTTCATTCCAAACGACCGCGCAGAGCGCATCGCCGATCACGTCATGCGCTGCCCGTTCAATATTCCTCTACTCAGCATCCCGAACGAGCCGCAACAGGCGATCGTGGAAGCACTTCCAGATGCCGGTTCGCTGACGGACCTGCTTGAATTCCTGGCCCGTTGCGCCGAGAGCAATTGGGGGCATGAACCCACACGCTACACCAAGAATGACAGCGAGCGGAGGAAGGCTGCGCGCCTTTTCGCATCGAACATAGCGAAGTGGCTCCGCAATAACACTGTCGGCGAGACCAACCTACCGCTCGATATTCGGGAACTCGTAAACCGATGCGTCGAGATCTTGTTTGACGTCACTTTCAGTCCAGATGCGTTGAAAACCTACTGTGCTGAATCGCTAACATAGATTTGTAATACACGCAATCTTCCAAAGCCGCACAGCGGCGTTTTATCCCGATTGCTCCGCATCGCGTCGCTCCCTAACGTTCCCTTCCAGACTTGGAGCATGTAGCTCCCCTTTGGAAGATTACCTAGCGATGCGCGGCGCCAGCCACATTCTTGAGTCTGACGTGTTCACAGAGGCGAGCGCGGCTGCTTTCCTTCATTTGAAACCGGCGACTCTGCGTGCTTGGCGAACTGTCAAGAAACACGCCGGAAAGGCGCCCGCTTTTATCCAGCAAGGCCGAGGGCGGGTGCTCTATCTCCGCTCCGATCTCGATGCTTGGCTAATTGCCAACCGAAAAAAACCACGCCGACGCGCTACCAAAGTGTCGCATAGCTCCAAACGCTGATACCTGACCCAGATACCGAACGCGAGGCACGACATGCGAAGCAAATCCCAAATTTTGGCTCAGCAGTTACAAGGCTACATTCGCGAGCAACAAGAGCGCCGCGACGCACTGCATTTGGACCGGACAACGCTCGTGGGCGAGCGCGATGCGCTGCTTTCCGCGCCACTGGGCAAGGACGATGTGAAGCAATTTATTTTCGACTACATCGACGCGCGCGCCGCAGAATATCCAAAGCTCGCAGACTGGGCCGGACTGCTCGATAGCGTTGCGTATCCGCGCCGCTATATGTGGCACTCCAATCTTCGTACAGAAACGGGAAAGCCGGCGCCCTTGTGCCTTCGGGACGTTGACGCGGCTGTGCGCGGAACACCGAGCGAGCACTTGGCCACCTTTGAAGACGGTCTTCGCTTCTTTGGTGCGGGCCACCAGATAAATCTTCGGTCAGACCTGGCCGCGTATTTCTTTTTTGGGGACCTGATCAAGAATCGAATTGCGGAAAACTTCGACGCATTTTTTGGTGGTTACCACAGTGCCGACGCGTGCCGTATTGGACCGCCGATTGCGGAGCGCCGGACGGCGCTTGCGGAAATCGATCGGCGCCTCGGTGAAATCGACGCGGAGATTGCCAGCATCGATAGCGACGTGCGCCAACTCTCTGCGACAGCTCGAATCGATCGAGTCGGCGTCAAACCCAGCGACAACACCACGCAAGCGCGCGCAACCCGCAGCGCGATCGAAAAAAACCATGACCTGGACATTTATCGGGAATTCAATGGCAGGAACGCGGAAGCGCTCGCGCAAAAGTACGGGGTGCCAGCACAAAAGGTGCTCGCGATTGGCAGTCGCGGTTTGGCGCCGGATTGAGAGTGTCAAGCAGCAGCAGACGGACAAGCGATGAGTGTCCGGCGATGTTCACGCGAACAACCATCGCAGCTCGGGCAAGCGTCCAGCCCGTGGGGCAGCCGTTTCCGAATGTACGGCGGGACAACCTCTCTTGTGACCGAGCAACCTATTCCAGTATGCGTCTGCGGCCAAAGACGGGGCATGAGACACGATTTTGCTGCAACCGATTCTGCGGGCCGTGGCGCCCCAGCGCAGCCCGGGTGCATGGGAGGCCTTACATGCCCCACGCGCGCCGCTGTTAAAGGGGTTTTGAACGCGGTTAAGTGCCCTCCAAACGATCGGGCGGGGCCGACATGTAGGGTAGACGGTTCAAGGCACGAACGCCCCTACCGGCTTGACAGCCAAAAAGCACGGGACCAGAATCCCAAGTGCTGCCGCCAAATCGGCAGCCGGGTTTTGCAGCCCGGAATTTCAGAGGCGCACATGCGCCCATCGTCCGATGCCGGCGCGTTTTTTTCCCCGCATCGATGGGCGCGACACCTTCCGGTCTATGGCGGGCGGTGCGCGGGAGCCGCAAGGCTCGCCGGTTCCTCTGAGCTGGTCTGCAAACCGCGCACCGTCCGTCACCACGTTTTGCAGTGTGGTGGCGGTCACTCAACTATCAGAGGACCGCAGTCATGTTGAATAAAGACCGAATCACCAGCGTGCGCCAGTTGCTTTCTGAAGCCGCGCACGCCGCTCCAGGTCAAACCACTCCGCTCCCTGCCGTCGAATCGATCCGCTCCGCGCTCGATGAATTAGACGAGATTCAATCGGCGCTCGAAGGGATGCGCGATCTGTTGAACCCCGTAAATCCGAAGGACGATCTTCACTGCGTCGATCGCGGCAACGTAGCGACGTTGTTAACGCTACTTCTTCGCCAGCAGCAACAGGTGCGCGAGCGGGCCTGGAACGCGTTGCTTTCAATCCGGGTTGAGGGTTCCACGCCATGAACCAGGAATCTCCCAATGCGACGATCCGAGAAATAGCCGATGCGCTGAGACTTAAAGTTCGCTCTGCGCAATATCGCGCTCTGCGCGAAGAGTGGCCATTTTTGGCATTGAAGGTGCGCGGCGGAATGCAGAGGCGTTACCCTCTTGAAACGCTGCCTGAGGAGGTCCGATTCGCGGCATTCGCTGCGCGTGCGCACAAGAATTGTGCAGACGTGTCCGTGACCATTGAAACGCGCAGTGCTCGCGATCAACTGATCAATTCCGCTTGGCAGAGCTACGAACACGCGAAGGGCTGGCAGCGCAAGGTTGCAGGCAGACGGCAAGGTGCTTTACTCGCTGTCGCGGAGTTGCGAGCGCAGGGATTTTCGCTCAGACACGCGCGTGAAAAAGTTGTCACGCAATTGAAGAGCGAAGTATCCAGCGGCGCTCATAGTGCAAGCGCGTTGAAGAGATGGGGCCGAACCGTTCGCGGCATTCCGCGCCCTCATTGGCTCGCGTTCCTTGTCCCCGAGGAAAAAGGGCGTCGCTCGCCGGCTCCAATCCATCATGCCGCCTGGGCCGCGTTTAAGCACGATTGGCTGCGCCTTGAGCGGCCAACCGCAGAGAGTTGCTATCGCCGCCTGGAACGAGCGGCGGCATTGCATCGGGAGTGGTTGCCGCTCCCGAGCTTGGATACCTTTGAGCGCCGCGTCAGAAGCGAACTATCGGCGGGCGTGCTTACTCTTGCCCGCGAGGGTGAGGAAGCGTTGAAGCGTCTCGGGCCAAAGATTGACCGAGACCGTGCAGGCATCGCAGCGATGGAGCGCGTAAATGCCGACGGCCATTTGTTTGACGTGGCTGTCCGATATCCCGATGGCACTGTCGGCCGCCCGACCATCGTGGGTTGGCAGGACATCGCGTCGGGCAAGCTGTTGTCCTACCGCATCGGCAAAAGCGAGACAGCAGACCTAGTGCGCCTTTCGTTCTGCGACATGGTTGAACGCTACGGCATCCCTGGGAATGCGTACCTTGACAATGGCCGCGCGTTCGCGAGCAAGAAAAATACGGGTGGAATCCCAACGCGCTATCGCTACAAAGTGCGCGAAGAAGAGCCGGACGGCATTCTAAAACGGCTAGGCGTGGTGGTGCACTGGGTCACCCCTTACAACGGCAAGGCGAAGCCGATTGAGCGTGCATGGGGTGACCTCGCTCGTGACATATCAACGCGCCCCGAATTCGCGGGCGCATACCTCGGGAACAGCCCCACAAACAAGCCGGAGAACTATGGCAGCCGCGCAGTTCCTTGGGACGAGTTTCTCCGCGTCGTTGCCGACGGCATTCGCGAGCACAACGCGCGCCTCGGTCGCCGTAGCAAGATGTGCAATGGTCGAAGTTTAGACGTCACGTTCGCAGCCCTCTATTCCGAAGCGACAATCACGAAGGCAACGCAACAGCAGCTTGCAATGCTGCTACTCGCTTCGGAAGTCGTGAAGGTTCGACCAGGTACGGGCGAAGTGCACTTGGCCGGCAATCGGTATTGGTCTGAGGCGCTATGCGAGCATCAGCGCGAACTGGTCGAGTTGCGTTTTGACCCCGAAGCGCTGCATGACGGCGTTCACGTGCTTGCATTGGACGGGGCAGTGATCGGCAAGGCTCAGTGTGTGTTAGCGATCGGTTTTGAAACCTCCGATGAATCACGCATCGCGTTGCGCACGCAACGGGCATATCTCAAGAAGCAAAAAGAGCTGGCTAGGGCCGAGAGGGAACGGAACGCCGCCGCTGCACCGCGCACCGCACCGTCACAGATTCCCGATGCGCCGATGCCGACGGCAGCCGTGATCGCATTGCACATACCTCAGCGAAAGACCGCTCCCATGTCGGAGCCGGCTGCCGCCGCGACCGAAAACAACGATCAATTTTGGATTGACCAAATGCCGCGCATCGGGAGGGCAGATATATGAACACCGCCGCCCAACTTGCTGCAATTCCTGCGACTCGTCCAAATGAAAGTCCGCCTGAGCAAGCACCAATGTCGCCCCGCGCGCCCGGTGACTGGATAGAGACGCCGACGGCAAATCGTATCCTCGCTGCTCTCAGCTACGCCCAAGCCACTAGCGATATCGTTTTGATCTATGGTGGCTCGGGCGTCGGGAAAACGACGACAGCGCAACACTATCGAGCAAAGTGCAACAATTCTTGGCTCGCTACGATGACGCCAGCGACCTCGGGCGTCGTGCCGGCGCTTGAGGAAATCTCCAACGCTGTTGGGTCGGGATATGCGAACGGCGCGGCCGCAATCTATCGTTCCATCGTCTCGACGATCTCATGCACCTACGGTGGCGGCCTTCTATTGGTTGATGAAGCACAGCACCTTAGCGATCAAGCTCTCGACCAGCTCCGCTCCGTGCACGACGCCTGTGGAATTGGTATCGCCCTGATTGGCAATCGCGACCTCTACACGCGCGTGAATGGTGGCGAGAGTGCATCCTACCTCGACGCGTTGCGCGACCGCATAGGCAAGCGAATCGCGCTCGCTGGGGTGTCACCCGGCGACGTCGATGCGATCCTTGATGCGTGGGGCACTGCGCCGACACGAACGCGCAAGGCTATGGTTGAAGCCTGCGCGAAGGGTGGCGGCTTGCGCAACCTGATGAAGACCCTGCGCCTGGCAATTGTTCACGCGCAAGCCGCTGGCCACCGGCTATCCGACGTGGACGTTCGCGCAGCTTGGCGCGATCTAGGCGGCGGCGCATAATTCGCCATCCCCGGGCCCGCTCGCGGCTTACGTCGCGGCGGCCCTTTTTCGCACCCTTTTATCGGTTGTTAAAGCCCCTTTTTTTGGCCTTTGTTTGGCGTTTCTTGCGGTGCACAATTACCAAGATAAGGGTCATTTCATTTGCGCGCCGGGGTCATTTCATTTGCGCCCTTACAGTCAGGCGCCTGGGCTTCGATTCACCCTCTCCCCAACCCCTCCCCCATCAAGGGGGAGGGGCTAAAGAGTCCTAGCACCGCCAACAACTCCGCACGCGCACGCACGCGACGTCACACGAGAATCGCGTCGCGCTAGTCAGCCAATCAACACAACCGTCTTGACCTGCGCCCAAACCCGGCTGCCGGGCGCCAGGCCGAGCGCGTTCCACGAACGCTGCGTGATCCGCGCCAGCAACGGCGTTCCGCCGGCGTCCAGGCGCACGAGCACCTGCGCCGCATGTTCGGTCGGCGCCATGTCGACGACGGTGGCGGGAATGATGTTGAGGATGCTCGTGCCCGCCTGCTTCTGCAGCGTCAGGCTGACGTCACGCGCTTCGATGCGGCAACGCACCTTGCCTGCGGACGTTGGCGGCCGGCGCCGCGGCACGTAGATCGTTCCGCCGGCAAAGTCCAGGCGCGTCAGTTCGTCGGCTTCGCTGTGTCCGGCGATCCTCGCCTCGATGAACACGCCCGCGTCATCGGTGAACGCCGCCGGGAGATCGAGCCGGGCCAGCGTCTCCTGCAGCGGGCCGCTGGCGATCACGTTGCCGCGCTCGAGCAGCACGAGATGATCGGCCAGTCGCGCGACTTCGTCCGGCATGTGGCTGACGTAGATCGACGGGATTTCGAGTTCCTCGTGCAGGCGTTCGAGGTACGGCAGTATCTCGTGGCGGCGCCGCAAGTCGATCGACGCGAGCGGCTCGTCGAGCAGCAGCAGGCGCGGCCGCGTCAGCAGCGCGCGCGCGATCGCCACGCGCTGGCGTTCACCGCCGGACAGTTTCTCCGGACCGCGATCCAGCAGCGCGGCGATGCCGAGAATGTCAGCCGTGCGCTCCAGTCCGTCGCCTTCTTCACGGCCAGCGCGCTTCAATCCATATTCGAGATTGCCGCGAACGCTCAGGTGCGGGAACAGGCTCGGTTCCTGGAACACGTAGCCGAGCGGCCGCCGATGCGTCGGTACAAATATACTTTTAGCGTCGTCCTGCCAGATTTCGCCATTGACGCTGAGGTAGCCGCCGCGCGGCCGCTCCAGGCCGGCGATCGCGCGCAAGCAGGTCGTCTTGCCCGATCCGGATGGACCGAACAGCGCCGTAACGCCGCTTCCGGGCAGACGCAAGTCCACGCTGAGCGAAAACCCGGGGTAGTTGATCGAAAAGCGGGCAAGTATGCCGGCGGTCATTGTCTTGCGGTCTTGCCCGCAGCGGCCATCGTGCCGACGCTGACCAGAACCGCGAATGCGAACACGACCAGCAGGGCTGACAGCCAGTGCGCCTGCGCGTACTCGAATGCTTCGACATGGTCGTAGATCAGCACCGATGCAACGCGCGTCTCGCCCGGGATATTGCCGCCGATCATGAGCACGACGCCGAATTCGCCGACGGTGTGCGCGAACGTGAGGATCGCACCGGCGACAAAGCCGCGACGCGCCAGCGGCACTGCAATCGAAAAGAACCGGTCGAGCGGACCGGCGCGCAACGTCGCAGCGACTTCGAGCGGCCGTTCGCCAATCGCCTCGAACGCGTTCTGCAACGGCTGGATCATGAACGGCAAGGAATAGACGATCGAGGCGACGACGAGGCCGCCGAACGTAAACGGCAACAAACCGAGTCCCAGCGACTGGGTCAGCGCGCCGATCGGTCCGTGCGGACCCATCGCGACGAGCAGATAGAAACCGAGCACGGTCGGCGGCAGCACCAGCGGCAGTGCGACAATCGCCGTGAGCGGACGTTTCCAACGCGATGGCGTGCGCGCGAGCCACCACGCGATCGGGCTGCCGATGACGAGCAGCAAGGCGGTGACCAGTGTCGCCAGTTCGACCGTCAGCCAGATCGCTTCGAGGTCGCTATCGGAAAACGCTCCGCCAAGTGTCAATGGCCGCTCGCCTCGCCCGGGAGGACGAAACCATAGCGCACCATCACTGCCCTTGTCTGCCCGGAACCCACGTAGTCCGCGAAGGCCTTGGCCAGCGTGTTGTCGGCGGCCCGCCTGGTGATCACGAACGCTTGTTCCAGCGGTTCATGCAGAGTTTCCGGCACGAGGTTGTAGCTGCCCTTGCCGGCCATTTCCGGCCCAAGCACCATTGACAGCGCGATGATCCCGACCTGCGCGTTCCCGGAGTCGGCGAACTGTGCTGTCTGAGCGATGTTCTCACCGTACACAAGCTTGCTCTCGACCTGCTCCCAGACCCCGCTTGCACGCAGCGCCTCTTCGGCGCGTTTTCCATACGGGGCGTGCTGCGGATTCGCGATTGCGATCTTCTGGATGTCGGCCCGCGTCAGGTCGGCAACCTTCAGAGTGCTTGCATCGATCGTCTTGCTCCACAGCACCAGCCGGCCCGTTGCGTAGGAGTGGACTTCACCCACCGCGAGGTTCGCGTTCAGCAGTTCGCGCGGGAACGCAATGTCGGCCGAAAAGAACAGGTCGAATGGCGCGCCCTGTTCGATCTGGGTCTTGAACTTGCCCGAAGAACCGTACACGACCTCGATCTCGGCGCCCGCGTGCGCCTTGCGGAAATTGGCCGCCACTTCGTCGAGACAGCCTTTGAGATCGGACGCCGCCACGATCGTGATTTTTTCCGACGCGAGCGTTGTCGACGCAAACGTGGCGGCCAGAAGCAGCAGGATGATTCGTGTCCGCATCGTCAACTTCTTCTTGCTCGATCAATACCACGGTGCGACGTCGGAGCGCTCCGCGCACTCATGGTACACTCGCTATAGCCAAGTGACCATAGCGCGGACGACAGATATGGCAGAGGCGATGGCATGTCTGTGCGGCCGCTAGTCGCGGAACACCGAGAATCCTTGCCTGCCGTCATTCCCGTGCAAGCGGGGCTTTCAACAGCGGAGCTGGTCATCCGCCTTGATCTCATCTTCTTTCGGCATCCTTCGCGCAGAGCAACATGGACTCCCGCGTGCGGGAATGACGACGTTCTGCGATCTGGTGAAACGGACTTGACCTAGCCGCTGTCCGCCGCGAATCGGGCAAGCAGGGCGAGTTCGCGCCGCGCCGCGACTGGAAGCTTCTCCTGGATCTTGCGATAGGCCGCGGCAATGCGCACGCCGAAGGGCGTGAGCGTGGCGCCGCCGCCATGCGCTCCGCCCGGTGCCGCTTCGATCAGCGGTCCGGTGAACATGCGATTCATCTCGTCGACGAGCTGCCAGGCACGCTTGTAGCTCATGCACATCTGGCGTGCCGCGGCAGAGATCGAGCCGGTCTCGGCGATCTTTTCGAGCAGGTCGGCCTTGCCGGGCCCGAACGCGGCAACGCCGAGTTTCACGCGAATCAATACCGGCGGCAGCAGTGCACGTCGCTTCATGTAGGACTGCCCATCGACACCACGACACGCACCTCGGGTAACAAGCGCGTCGTCGATTGTAGCGAATGCGCGCGGCGAATCGGGGGATTCAGGCCGGCTCGGCCCGCAGCGTCGCAATGCCCGCGCGCGCCTGATCCTGCAACGCCCGATAGGAACGCTCCCATTGCCCTTCGCGCGGAGTCGAGTGGGCGACGCGGCCGAGCATGTCGACTGCCGCTTGCACCAGCGCGCGAGCCCGCTCGAGCTCCCCGACCACGCGCTCGTGCTCATCCTTCGCAACCATCAGGATCTTGCGGTCGCGGCACACGCCGATACAGGGCTGCGGCGCTTCGATCTTGCCGCAACCGATGCATTGCCAAGCCTGGATATAGTCTGTCATCGCAGTGCGTCCCGCTGCCCGGATAATCCGGGCGTGCCCGATTATGACAGTGCGCAAACGGAATCCGTCTGTACCCTCACTCGGCAGAAGTCATGACGCTGCCGGAAATCGGAAGATCGATTTCCGGAAAGTCACGATCGCTGGTCCGGACCCGCACCTTGCCTTCGATCTTCGTCCCGGCAAACAGCGCTTCGGGCCGCAATGTCATTTCCAGCGTGAAGCTGTCGCTGGGGCCGCTGCCTGGAGATTGCTTGACGACCACGAGCGGAGAATCGCTGACGATCGACCTGATCTCGAACGCCCCGCCCCTGCGCCGCAATACGGCGATCTGCGTCAACATCGCGTCCGCCGCTCCTGGCTTCTGCGCAGCCTCGCGCGAAATCGCACCGAAGTCGACGACATCGGGATTGGCGTACAGGTCGGGCTTGATCCACACGTGCACCGGTATCGTGACCGTTCCAATCGCAGCATCGTCGGTCTGGATGCTAAGCGACTCTTCGTATTTCCCCGGCGCAGCATGCGCCGCGGGCCGGACGGTGAGCGTGTACACCTTTCCGGCTTCGACCGTCGCGAGGGTCGCGGTCGCGTGCGCCCCTGCCTGCGCGCGCGTCAGCGCAAGCGGACGCGAATCGTTGTTGCGGATCGTCAAGACTCGTTCTGCCGACTCGTTCGCGTACGCGCTCAGGTATACCGCAGGGATCGGCTCGATCGAGAGCGACGGAACCACCGAACCCTTCATCGTCAGCAGCGTCTCCGGGTGCGCGGGGTCGCTCCAACGGATTCGCGCCACGCCTTCGACCGTGCCGGCAACGTGGTCCGTCACCCATTCGAGCGTCACCTTGCCGTCAGCGCCGGGCGCTATTTCGGCTGCTGCGAAGCGCGCTTTCATGCCGGGCATCGAGAGTTCCGCTGCAGAAAATCTCAGCGCGGCGTTGCCGTCGTTCCTGATCGCAAATTCGTGGCTGATGCTCGTTCCCTGCTTGACCGATCCGAAGTCGTACTGGTCCTGGCTACCGTCCGCGCGCGCGGAGTCGGCCCTGCTGGCGCTTGCCGGCGCCAGCAGAAAAGCAAAGATCATCAGCGCCATTGCCGCGCCGAAGCGGATACGCATGACTCGCTCCAGAAAAGTTTTACAAAAACGAAAGGAGCTGCGAGCGGCAGCTCCTTTCGTCCGCACGGCGGCCGGTCAGTCGGCGTAGAAGCGCAACTGGGCCAGGCGCAGTCCGGCGTTCTGGTACTGCCAGAAGTAGTCGACCAGGTCTGTATTGAACAGGCTGACGTCCTCACACGTAACCACGCCAGCGACGTCGAAGCAGGCGTTGAGAGAGGTCAGGGATTTGGTTACGTTGGTGAATGTGGGCTTGCCTTTGTCGCGGACGAGGACAGTGTTTTCGGTGGAACAGATCACCTCGCCGAGATCGTCTGTTCCGCACGTCGTGATCGTCGCGCTACCGCCCGGCTGGCCCAATGCCCGTGCCCAGATCTGATACGAAGCCGAGGTGACGCCGTCCGGGCAACCGATGTCCGTCACCGTCGCGGTGTCGCACGGCAGCTGGAACACGGCTCCTTGCGCTGCGACCTTCGATCCGTCGCAGGAATAAGCCGGATCGAAGGCATTGCCGTCGCACACCTGGAACGGACCCGGTGTCAAATAGATATTACTGGTGACCGCGCCATTCTTGTTGCCGAGGCCTACGAAGATCGTATGCCGGTCGCTGCCGGTCATGTCGGAATTCTTCGGATTCTCGACGCCGATGATGTTCAGATTGTAGTGAGGACCGCTGAGTCCGATGCCGGCTCCAAATACGGGCGATGCCAATCCCGCACTGATGGCGAGCATAGCGATTACTTTTCCTACTTTTCCAGAAAACTTCATTGCGTTACTCCTACGGATTCCGAGGGCTAGAGTGCATGCCAAGTTTGCCCCCTTCAAACGAAGTGCCGGCGCACCGTAGCAGCGCAATGTTTAAGGTCCAATGAAGATTTGCGGCTGATCTTGTGAGGGGAAATTTTTACCCATGCCGGGCGAATCTGAACATAGGCTGGCGCGATATCGAGCTTGAATGGCACGCAGGCCTGTCTGCCGTTAGGATTGCGTGCCTTGCTGAACGAGCCGACGAACCCACTCAACGATGCCGCGGTCCAAATGCACTCGATTCCTCCGTTCGCTGTTCGTGATCGCCACGGCTATCGGCCTGTTGCCGGCATGCAATTCGCAAACCGCGCCATTCCACGGCGCGCCGGCGACGGAACAAGCACGCCGCGACCCATACGCGGCCGATGGGAGCGCTCTGAACGACGGCAAGCTCGTGTTCGCGAGCACCTGCGCGGCTTGTCACGGCGCCAACGGTGAAGGCGGCGGTGTAGTGCCCGCGTTGCGCTCTGAAGCTATCAGCCAGGCCAGCGACGGCGAACTGTTCTGGTACATCACGAAGGGCGACGTGAACAATGGCATGCCGTCGTGGGCCGCGCTGCCCGAGGAAAAGCGCTGGCACGTCATCAGTTATTTGCGCTCGATGAAGGATACGGCTTCTGCGCCCGTGCCGAAACCCGCGCAGGCGTCCACGACCGTGCCAATCGCGACGCCGGCGCCGACGCCTCCGTTTACCGACTTTCGCTACGAGGTTCCGGGCAAGCTGCGCAAGATCACGGTGGCCGATCTGCCGCAGCCGTTTGCCACGCCATCGGCAGGCAATGGCCCGCGGCTAGTCGCGCGTCCTCCGAATGCATTGCCGAAAGCGCCTGCCGGATTCAAGGTCGGGCAATTCGCCGGCAATGTGCCGGGCCCGCGCCTGCTGCGCACGGCGCCGAACGGCGACGTCTTCGCGGCCCTGACGAGCGCCGGCAAGATCGCTTTGTTCCGCGGCATCGACGCAGACGGCAAGGCCGAAAAATCGGCGACCTTCGCCAGCGGACTGAACAAACCGTTCGGCATCGCGTTCTATCCAGCGGGGCCGAATCCGAAGTGGATGTACGTCGGCAACACCAACGCCGTGGTGCGCTTCGCTTACGCCAATGGCGATCTCGAGGCGCGCGGCGCGCCGGAGCACATCGCCGACCTGCCATCGGGCGAAGGTCACTCGACGCGCGACATCGAGTTTTCGCCCGACGGAAAAATCATGTATGTGTCGGTCGGCTCCGCGTCGAACATCGACGATCCCGACACGACCGTGACGGAAAAACATCGCGCCGACATTCTCGCATTCGATCCCGAAGGTGGCCGCCAGCGCGTATTCGCGTCGGGCATTCGCAATGCGGTCGGACTTGCAATTCAACCCCAGACCGGAACGGTGTGGTGCTCGGTCAACGAACGCGACGGCCTCGGCGACAATCTGGTGCCAGACTACATCACGCATGTCGAAGACGGCGGTTTCTACGGCTGGCCCTGGTGGTACATCGGCGCGCACCAGGACCCGCGCCATGCCGGCAAACGCCGCGACC
Organism: uncultured Gammaproteobacteria bacterium; assembly: GCA_963766595.1. Lineage (GTDB taxonomy): Bacteria > Pseudomonadota > Gammaproteobacteria > Xanthomonadales > Rhodanobacteraceae > Rudaea. The sequence goes on along the minus strand of CAVYAZ010000002.1, from coordinate 1,387,813 downwards.
TCATGGCCAAGGTCATCGTCCCCGATGTGCTGCTGCAGCCGCATAGCGCGTCACTGCAACTGACGTTCTACGACGGTGCGCAATTTCCCGCCGATTATCGCGGCGACATTTTCGCCGCCGAGCATGGCTCCTGGAACCGCTCCACGCGCGCCGGTTACGAAGTGATCCGCGTGCCGCTGCACCAGAGCGGGCACGCGAACGGCGAGTACGAGGATTTTCTCACCGGCTTCGTGCTCGACAACGGCGAAGTGTGGGGCCGCCCGGTTGGCGTAACGGTCGCGCCGGACGGTTCGCTGCTGGTCAGCGACGACGCGTCGAACTCGATCTGGCGGGTCAGTTATGCCGGCGAGCAGAGCGCGTCGCCCGCGCATTGATCCCGAGCTTGCCGGCAGTCCCGCGACAGCGTGTAAACTGCGCGCATGATCGCAGCCTTCCCGGAAATCATCGTCGCGCCATGACTACGCCGGACGAAACGGGTCACGCTGTCGTCGAACAGTGGTGGGTCGCCTCGCTCGGCAACCTGCTGGTCTGGGCGCGCCTGCGCGTGCTCGACTCCGGCACAGCCGAAGTGTTCAGCGCCGAAGGGGAAACCCTGCGCTACGACGACGAGGATTTCGCCCATCAGGCGTTGCTCGACGCGGAATTTCGCGCGTTCGACGGACTCGACGAAGACGATGCCGCCATGCTCGGCTTCGATCTTTCCTCGGTGCAGCCGCCCGAAGCGGAGAACGACGGCGATTTGCTGCCGTTGATGACCGAAAAACTTTTCAGCCGCATGTAGGAGCGCAGTGCCTGCCCATGAATCTGGATCTCACCGGCAAACACGCGCTCGTCTGCGGCGGCTCGCAGGGAATCGGCCGCGCGGCGGCGGTCGAACTGGCGCAACTCGGCGCACGGGTCACGTTGCTCGCGCGCTCGCGCGAAGCGCTGGAATCGACGGTCTCGGCGTTGCCGCGGGCGCATGAGGGCCAGACGCACGCCTGGATCGCGGTTGACATGAGCGATCACGCCGCACTCGGCGCGAAGGTCGCCGACCTGGCGAACGGCATGCCGGTGCAGATTCTCGTCAACAATACCGGCGGCCCGCCGGGTGGTCCGGCGCATAGTGCAAAAGTGGAAGAATACCTTTTGGCTTTCCAGCAGCACCTGGTCGCGAACCAGGTCGTGCTGCAAGCCGTGCTTCCGGGCATGCGCGGCGCGGGCTACGGGCGTGTGATCAACGTGATCTCGACGTCGGTCAAGGAGCCGATCCGCAATCTCGGCGTTTCGAACACGATCCGCGGCGCCGTCGCCAGCTGGGCCAAGACACTGGCGACCGAGCTCGGCCAGTTCGGCATCACGGTCAACAACGTATTGCCCGGATACACGAAAACGCAGCGCCTCGATCAGATTCTCTGCGACCGCGCAAAGGCAGCCGGAAAGGACGAGGGCGAGATTGCGAGGGCCATGCTCGCAACGGTCCCCGCGGCACGTTTTGCCGAAGCGAGCGAGATCGGCGCCGTGATCGCATTCCTCGCCTCACCCGCCGCCGCCTATGTCAACGGCATCAACGTGCCCGTCGACGGCGGCCGCATGCAGTCTCTCTGAGAGCCGGTGCGGGCACGCTCGTTCGGGACGACCCGGAACTTCGTTGCGCGCCGGGTCGACAGGCGAGTCCAGAGGCAAAACGCCAGCTGTCAACCGGCGCCAAGCTCCGGTCAGAGGCAGCCATCGCCGGTTGCAGCGGCGCGACGAAGGCGAGACGATTCGCAACATCGTCGAGGAGTACAATTCGGCGAACGCGCAAAGCGTGCGTTCCCCACATCCATGCCTGCGCTGATCCGACATGCATTGCGACGATGAAGCGGCGTTCCGCGGGTTGCGGCATGCCAGGCCGGCCAGACAGCGAACGTCGTTTGGAGATGCTCCGCCGTGGATAAGACTGGCGGCCCTTCTCCTCTCATTTGTGTTGCACGGCGCATTCCTTTTCCCCCTGGCTGGTTCGCCTGCTACCCCAGCCGGCCATGACTCGGTTGTAACGGTGCGTCTGCTTCCGGCTACGCCGATTCTCACGCGGGCATCCAGCCCCGAACCGTCGACACGCTCCAGTCGCTTGCCGGACGCCGAGGAATTTCGGAAGCACGAATCCGAAGTCGCATTGGTAGCGGCTCGATCGCATTCACGTACGGCAGGGTCACCGCGCACAGCTTCGGGATCAAGCGCGGCCACGAGCGAGCGAAACACGCTGCATCCGGCAAGGATCGACGCTGTCGCGCCCTCTTCACGACCAGAACAGGATCAGGTGAATCCGGCCCCGCAGGCTCGTTCGTTTTATATGGGACAGCTCGCTGAACGTCTTTCCAAAGTCAAGCAATATCCGATCGCTGCACTGGCCCGCCAGGAAAAGGGCGTCGTCATGCTGTCAATGCGCCTGGACCGGTTCGGACGGTTGCTTTCGTCGCACATCGCCGTCAGTTCCGGATACAGTGACCTCGATGACGAGGTATCCGCGATGGCGGCCGAAGCCGCGCCCTTCCCTCCGTTCCCGGCGTTATGGAACCAGGCGAGTGCAGACTTTCTGGTTCCGGTCACGTTCGGCTTGAAATGAGCAAGCGAGTGCCCCAATAGCGACGGGGTCCAATACCTGACGAACCGAGTGTCTCCGACCCGGAGACGAATTCCGCGGTGGCCCGGCTGTTGGCTGCCGAAGTTGCGACACGCATCATCAAGCATCCGATTGCAGCGAGCGCTCCCAAAAGTCCTGCCGAGTCGTTAAGCTCGCTGCATGGACGACCCGCTGGCCAGACTCTCGAACTACGTGGATGGACACCTCTGTGCGCCACGCGGCGGGCGCTATCTGGACGTGCAGGAGCCGGCAATCGGGCAGCGCTTCGCGCTATGCCCCGATTCCACGGGCGATGACGTCGAGGTTGCAGTCCGCGCCGCGGCAGCCGCCTTCCCGGCCTGGTCTGCAACGGCTCCGGTGCAACGTGCTGCCTTCCTGAACCGCATCGCCGACGGCATCGAAGCGCGGCTCGACGAATTCGCCGCGGCCGAATCACGCGATAGCGGCAAGCCCGTCACGCTCGCGCGCCGCCTCGACATCCCGCGCGCGATAGCGAACCTGCGCTTCTTCGCCGCCGCGACCACCCAGTTCGCCAGCGAGGCGCACGCGATGGGAGACGAGGCGATCAACTACACGCTGCGCCAGCCGCTCGGTGTCGTCGGCTGCATTTCGCCATGGAATCTCCCGCTGTATCTGTTCACCTGGAAGATCGCCCCGGCGCTCGCTGCCGGAAATACGGTCGTGGCCAAGCCGTCGGAAGTCACGCCGCTGACTGCGTCGATGTTCGGCGAAGTGTGCATCGACGCGGGCCTTCCGCCCGGCGTGCTGAACGTTGTGCAAGGCACCGGCCCGGGCGCCGGCCAGGCGCTGATCGAACATCCCTGGGTCAAGGCCATTTCATTCACCGGCAGCACGCGCACCGGCGCGGCGATCGCAGCGAGCGTGGCCCCGAAGTTCAAGAAGCTCTCGCTCGAAATGGGCGGCAAGAATCCGACGCTGGTGTTCGCCGACTGGGATGCGAGCGAGGCGAATCTCGCCACGCTCGTCCGCTCGGCCTTCGCCAACCAGGGCCAGATCTGCCTGTGCGGTTCGCGCATTCTCGTGCAACGTTCGATCTATGCCGAGTTCCGCGACCGCTTCGTGGAGAAGGTTCGTGCGCTGCGCGTCGGCGATCCCGATGATGCGGCTTCCGACCTCGGCGCCGTCGTTTCGCGCGCGCACTACGACAAGGTCATGGGCCACATCGCATTGGCGCGCGCGGAAGGCGGCGCGATCCTGTGCGGCGGGCATGCGGTCGATGTCCCGGGACGCTGCGCCCGAGGCTGGTTCATCGCACCGACCGTCGTCGAAGGCCTTGCCGCAAACTGCCGCACGAACCAGGAAGAAATCTTCGGTCCGCTCGCCACGCTGCTTCCGTTCGAGGACGACGACGAAGCAGTCGCGCTGGCCAATGCGACGCAATACGGTCTGGCCGCGTCTGTATGGACGACGAACCTCAAGCGGGCGCATCGCGTCGGCGCGCGCCTGGAGTCCGGCATCGTCTGGATCAACTGCTGGATGCGGCGCGACCTGCGCACGCCATTCGGGGGAGTCAAACAATCCGGCGTCGGCCGCGAAGGCGGCTTCGAGGCTCTGCGCTTTTTCACCGAAACCAAGAATGTCTGCATCGATCTGGGGTGATGACAGCTTGACGGGAAGAAAGACCGAACCACGAAGAACACGAAGGAAGCGAAGAAGAGACCTGAAGAGCGAGTCTTTTTTTTCCCACTTCATCCGCTCTTCTTCGTGTACTTCGTGTACTTCGTGGTTAAATCTTGGATCTTGATCTGCTGCAACCGGACTTCGCTACGTAATGACGAAACTGACTCCACTGATCGAGAAGAACCGTGCCTGGTCCGAGCGAGTGCGCGCGCAGGACGAGCACTTCTTCGAGCAATTATCGCAACAACAGGCGCCGAAATACCTGTGGATCGGCTGCTCGGATTCGCGCGTGCCGGCCAACCAGATCATCGACATGGCGCCGGGCGAGGTATTCGTTCACCGCAACGTCGCCAATGTCGTCGTGCACGCCGACCTCAACTGCCTCAGCGCGATGCAGTTCGCCGTCGACGTGCTCCGCGTCGAGCACATCATGGTCGTCGGCCACTACGGTTGTGGCGGCGTGCGCGCGGCGCTGACCGGCGCGCGCCTGGGCCTCGTCGACAACTGGCTGCGCCACGTCAGCGACGTAGCGCAAAAGCACCGCGACGAAATTTCCCGGCAGTCCTCCGACGAAGCCCGCCTGGCGCGCCTGTGCGAATTGAACGCGATCGAGCAGGCCGTCAATGTGTGTCAGACGACGGTCGTGCAGGACGCCTGGCAGCGTGGCCAGGCGCTGAGCGTGCATGCATGGGTCTATGGACTGCATGACGGCCGCGTACGCGACCTGGGTCTGGAGATGCACGCCACTGCCGCCCTCGACGAGCGTTACGCACACGCGCTTGCGCAGCTTGGCGGCGCTGTGCCATGACTGAATCCACTGTGACAGCGACGCCGATCGCTGCGACGATGCACTGGCCAAACCCTGGGGGCGAATGATGCAGCACGGAAATTTCCGCCGGACCCTTTTCAGCACCCTGCTCATGGCGACCGCCGCTGTGACGTGCTGTGCCGCGGCTATCGCGATGGACCAGAGCAAGACGACGCCATCGACCACGGAAATGACGCCGGCGCAGTGGCGCGCACAGCAACTCGCGGCGGCCGACAAGTCCGACGCAATCATGCGCGATGCGCAGAAGCAGCCCGGCCTGCTGGCGCAATACCTGCGCATGCAGCTGGCCTACGATTCGAACCGCGAGCGTGCGTTCCAGCTGATTTTCGGCCAGTACCTGAGCTGGTATCAGACCTATATCGGCGACTACAACGGCGCGCGTTCGAGCTTTTCGATCGCCCAGCCGGCGCAGGACAACGATGCGCCGCCACCGTCGAATGGCGGCTACCAGCTGCGGCCGGCCGCCGAGGTGATCCTGGAAATGGCCAAGGGCCGCCAGGCCGTGTTCTTCAACGAAGCGCACAGCGCGCCGATCACGCGCACGCTGACGATCCAGTTGCTGGCGAAGCTGCGCGAACAAGGCTTCAACTACTTTGCCGCGGAAACGCTGTACATCGCCGACAAGGATCTCAACAAGCGCGGCTATCCGATCGCCGAAACCGGGTTCTACACGAACGAACCGTTGTACGCGGAAATGGTGCGCACCGCGTTGCGGCTCGGCTATACGGTTGTCGCCTATGACGCCGAGAACGCCGGCGTCGGCGATCCGCGCGAGAAAGCCGGCGCCGAGAACATCTACAACCAGGTGTTCAAGAAGGATCCGAAGGCGCGACTGGTCGTCAACGCGGGTTTCGCGCACGTGCAGAAGAGCGGCAAGTATCTCGGCGGCAGCAGCCTGGGCGAGTTCTTCCACAAGATCTCCGGCATCGATCCGCTGACGATCGAACAGACCATGATGATCCAGCACGCGAAGCCCGACCAGGATCACCCGTACTACCTGGCGATCACCCAGAGCCAGCACTTGAGCGTGCCGAGCGTGTTCGTGAGCGGCAGCAAGGCCTGGACGCTCAAGGCCGACGAATATGACGTGAGCGTGTTTTTCCCGCCGCAGGAGACGGCGTCGAGCGAGCGTCCTCAGTGGTTGACCGTGGGTGGCCTGCGAACTGGTTACAGCGTCGCCGGCGAGGTCTGCAACACGCACTTTCCCTGCCTGGTCGAGGCGCGCTACGCAAACGAAGGGATGGACGGCATTCCCGCCGATCGTGTCGTGCTGAACGTCGTTGCGCAGGGCGCGTCCGTGGAGAACCGCATCGTCTCGTTCCACGGAACCGTGACCGAACGAATGTACCTGCGGCCGGGCAAATATCATCTCACCGCCACCGACGCGCAGGGCCACGTCGTGACCTCGAGCGATCTCGACACGACGCTCGATACCCCGGCAAAGCCGTGAGCGATGTCGTTCATGCCGCCGGGGCGCCAAAACCGGTCGGCGCTTATCCGCACGCGCGCCGTGTCGGCAACCTGCTGTTCCTGTCCGGCGTCGGCCCGCGCGATCCGCGCACCAACGCCATCGTCGGCAACGTCTACGACATCGAAGGCCGGCTTCTGAGTTACGACATCGACGCGCAATGCCGCGCGGTATTCGCCAACGTGCGCGCGATCCTGCACGCCAGCGGCGCGCGCTGGGAAGACCTGGTCGACGTAACCGTGTACCTGACCGATATGGCGCGCGACTTCGCCGCCTACAATCGCGTCTATACCGAATATTTCACGACGGCCCAGCCGTGCCGCACGACGCTCGGAATCACCGCGCTGCCGACGCAGATCGCGATCGAACTCAAGTGCGTCGCTGCGTTGACGGAGTGAGTCGGGGGATGTCGGGTGCACCGGATGGCCGGGACTGACCACGAGGCGTAGTTCCGGTCTGACCGGCCCACAGACGGCGCAATTGCCGCGCCGAGCCCAAACCCGCCTGAGTCGCCGCCGCTTCGACGCTTAGGCCCGAGTGCAACGCCTGCCGCGCGAGCAGATAACGCAAGCGCGCGTGATACGTGCGCACCGACATGCCGGTGGCGTCACGAAAGCGCCGCGTCAACGTGCGCACGCTGACATGGGCGTGATCGGCCAGCCGCTGCAGCGGCCAGTCTTCCTGCGCCGCACGCGTCAGCGCGTCCTGCGCGCGATGTACGCCGGCGTCGAGGTGATTGCGCCCTTCGAGCCATGGCGAAAATGCCGACTCATCTGCGGCACGGCGCAGATACACGACCATGTGCCTGGCAACTTCCACGGACAGTTGCGGCGATGCCAACTCGGCGATCAGATGCAGGGCGAGGTCGATGCCCGCGGTGATACCGGCACTCGTATAGCAGCCGCGGTCCTCGACGAACACGCGACTGTCGATCACATCGGCGCTCGGCACTTCGCGGCGCAACTGTTCGAGTTCGCTGTGGTGCGACGTGCAACGCTTGCCGTCGAGCAAACCGGCACGCCCGGCGAACAATGCGCCGGCACAGATGCAGGCCAGGCGTCGTGGCTGCCTGCCAACTTCGCGCAGCCAACGCACGAGGGCACGGCCCGCCTGCGAGGCAAGTGCCGCTTCGTCGTCGGATGAACCGCAGACTATCAGCAGCGCGTCGCTCTCGATCATCGCCGGCAGCGGCTCGATATTGCCGAGCGTGACACCCAGCGAAGTCGACGCGACCGGTTCCGCCGCCGCGACGCGCACGCGAAACGGAGCGCCGCGCGCCGCGGCGACGCGGAACGCATCCGCCGGCCCGGCAAAATCGAGCAGGAGCAGATCAGGCGGCAGAACGAACCAGACATTCATCAGCGCGATCGTTCCTCGTCGCTGCGATCTTCACGCCGAGATCTCGACAAATGCGATTCCTGTCATTCATTGCCCAGTGCCTCCTCCGCCGTCGCGATACGCGCGAAGCGATCGCGCAGCACCAATTCCGTGCGCTCGCGGATCTCGGCCGCGCTGAACTGCCTGCCGCTGCGCGGATCAGTCATCGGAAACGTCAGCGTCGCGTCGCCGACGAAGTCGACCTCGTAGCCGAGATCGGAAGCGACGCGCGTCGTCGTCTCGCAGCACTGCTCGGTGCGGATGCCCGCGACGATGAGCTTGCGTATGCCGCGCGTGCGCAACCAGCGATCGAGCCCGGTATCGGTGAACGCATTGTGCACATGCTTGACGAACTCGACCGCGTGCGTCTGCGGCATCCAGTCGAGCGGTTTGACCAAGCCACTGATCGCGGCGAACGGACCTTCGCCATCCTCGTGCAGGATGCGCACGACCGGCCAGCCGCGCCGGGTTGCGCCGTCGATCAGGCGCGTGATGTTCTCGCGAAACGCCGGCACGTCGTCTTCGCGCCAATAGGGCCTGGCCGGAAAGGACTGCTGCACGTCGATGCTCAAAACGGCAGTCGTGGAATCGGTCATGAAGCTCTCCAGGGATTGAACGGGCCATCAGCCTACCCTGAGCAAAGGCATTGTTCGAGCCGCCCGCGGGACTAGTGTGGGACAATTCAGGCCACATCGTCAAACGCGCTACAATGGCCCTGACGCCCGCTGACCGACGACGGCACGAATGACGCAGCTTCCCGCACCGATCGACTTGCAAAAGTGGATAAATGAACACCGGCACCTGCTCAAGCCGCCGGTCGGCAACAAGTGCATCGTCGACGGCGATTTCATCGTCATGATTGTCGGCGGCCCGAACGCGCGCACCGACTATCACTGGGACGAAGGCCCGGAATTCTTCCACCAGATCGAAGGCGAGATGGTGCTGAAGGTGCAGGAAGACGGCACGGCGCGCGACATTCCGATCCGCGCCGGCGAGATCTTCTATCTGCCGGCGCGGGTGCCGCACTCGCCGCAGCGCATGCCCGACTCGATCGGCCTGGTCATCGAACGCAGGCGTCTGCCCGGCGAAAAAGATGGCCTGCTGTGGTTCTGCGAGCGCTGCAACCACAAGCTGTACGAGGAGTTCTTCGTACTGCAGGACATCGAGCACGATTTCCCCGCGGTCTTCGACCGCTTCTACCGCTCGGCCGACTCGCGCACCTGCAAGGCCTGCGGCCATCTGAATCCGGCGCCCGACAAGTACCGCTGACGTCCGCGTCACGCAGTTCTCTTGCCAGACAACCCTTGTGCTGGCTGGCTCTTCTTTAGCCCTCCCTTTCAAGGGGAAGGATGGGTAGGGATGGCGTTATTTTCCTGCCTGCTCTCTTTTAGCTCGTCATTCCGGCGAAAGCCGGAATCCAGTTCCTTTGCTCGTGTTGTTCCGGTGAAGTGCAAGGCTTCACTCGCCACTAGGCGAGCTGGCAGCTTTTCTGGCTCCGGATACAGTAATCGGCTTGCTGCCGCGCGAACCGATTTATTGCACTTCAACGAATGACAAAAGCAAGGCGCCGGATTCCGGCTTTCGCCGGAACGACGAACAACGAGGGGCTCGCGATGACTCCGGCACGCGGCAAAATCCGGACACTTGCCCGCGCGCCTGCCAGCACCACGGGAGTCCCGCCGCCGGACGCTGCGCAAAAAAGGCCTAGCGCAGCGATAATGTGTTGATGCTGCGCAGACTCCTCGAACTCAAACCGCGCGACGTGCCGTTCGTCGTCGCGTTGCGCAATACCGCTGCGGTGACACTGCCGCTCGTGCTCGGCGTGACGACAGGTCACGCGAGCGTTGGGCTCGGCTTGTCGGTCGGCGCGCTGAATACCATGTTTTCGGATCAGCCAGGGCCTTATCGCCTGCGCTTGCGGCGCATGTTGCTGGCCGCGGCTGCTGCGGGGGTCTCCGCGTTCGTCGGCTACATTGTCGGTTACAGCACCGCGCTCACCGTGCTCGCGGCCTTGATCTGGGGATTCTGCGGCGGGCTGCTGGTTGCGCTCGGACCTGAACCGGGCCGTATCGGGCTGACCAGCATGATCCTGCTCGTCATCACGGCTTCGCAGCCTCGCGCGCCCGCCGATGCGATCGGACCGGCCTTGCTGTTCTTCGGCGGTGGCGTGCTGCAGATGCTGTTTTCGATAGCAGCATGGCCTTTGCAACGCTATCGGCCCGAACGCACGGCTTTGGCGCGACTGTGCCGCGAGCTCGCCGCGAGTGCGCGCCGGCGCGAAGATTCGTCGCAGCCGCCGCCGGTGACGCAGGCGCTCAACGATATCGAAAACCTCCTGCACGGCGCATTCCGCGCGCGCGGCGCAGCGATGGAGGCGTTCCGCGTGCTGGCGGAGATCATCGAGCGTATCCGCCTCGAACTGCTTGCGCTCGGCGGGCTGCATGAACGCACCGAAGATATCGAGCTCAACGCCACCTTCTCGCGTCTCGGCGAATACGCCGCGCGCGCGCTCGATGCGCTGGGCGGCGCGCTTGATGCCGGCGTCAGTCCTCTGGCCGCATCGGCGGCGCTCGAGGGTTACGACGCGGCGTTGTCCGTGCTCGTCGAACGCGGGGGACAGCCGCACGACGAAAACCTGCAGCGCACGCTCACGATCGCCCTCGCCCATGCCAGTGCACTCGGCGGCCAGTTGCGCGCGGCCGTGCGCAACGCCGAGTTCGCCGGCAGCCGCGGCGAGCTGCGCCTCGAGGAACACGAAGCGCGCCTGCCGCGCACCCTGCGCCAGACCAATCCGTTCGCAATCCTGCGCGCCAACCTGCGCCTGTCGTCGATAGCCTGCCGTCATGCCTTGCGTTGCAGTGTCTGCCTGGCGATCGCCGTAGCCGGCGAAAGCATCGCAGGAATGTCGCATGGATTCTGGATTCCGATGACAACCGCGATCGTCCTGAAGCCGGATTTTGCCGGCACTTTCAGTTTCGGCCTGCTGCGTGTGATCGGCACATTGCTCGGCCTGGCCCTGGCCACCGCGCTCGTGCATTTCGCCTTCGGCGCCGAATGGGAGCGCATCGCCTTGTTCGCCGTTCTGTGCTTCGGGTTTCGCCAGCTGACGACGGTGCACTACGGCATCGGCGTGATGCTGCTGACCGCGCTGATCGTCGTGTTGTTGACGTTCGAAGGCATGGCCCCGGGCGAGACCATGCCGGCGCGCGCGCTCGGCACGAGCCTTGGCAGCGCACTGGCCCTGCTTGCCTACGTCGTCTGGCCGACCTGGGAGCGCGGCCGCGTCCGCCAGGCACTCGCCGACATGCTCGATGCCTATCGGCGTTATTTCCTTGCCGTGGTCGAGGACAGCAGACGCGTGCGCGTGGATATCCGCCGTCTCGGGCGCAGCGCGCGCACCAACGCGCAAGCGTCGCTGGACCGATTGAGCGGCGAACCAGCGCAATCGCAAACTCGTGGCGACAGCCGAGGGCATCTTCGCCAACGCGAATCGTTTCATCCGCGCCGCCATGGCACTCGAGGCCGCGCGCCAGGGGCCGGTGGAACTGCCGGCACGTCAGCAGTGGCCGAATTCGCCGCGCGTGCCGATGCAAGCGTTTCGGCGATTGTCTCCGGCCTTCGCAGCGGCGCAACGCCACCGTTCGACGCAGGCCTGCGCGCGGCACAGCGCACGCTCACCGCTGCCGTCGAAGCCGCCGCGGGCAGCGATGACGAGCGCGCGCTGGCGGCCGCCTGGATCGATGCGAGCGATCGCATCGTCGACAGCATCGACACACTGGTGCATTTGCTGGATGTGAAGAGAGGGCTGAGGGCTGAGGGCTGAGGGCTGTGAAGCAAGAGCGGGGGCGCACCGGTGCATCGTGCTCTCGCCCTCAGCCCTTAGCCCTCAGCCCTCGTAGCGCGGCGCAACCGCGCCATAACCGCTAGAATTGACGCATGCTGAAAATCGACACCCACGCCCACATCCTGCCGCCGGACTGGCCGAATCTCGCCGACAAATATGGCGACGACCGCTTCCCGGTCATGGTCAAGACCGAAGGCCGCCACCGTATCTACAAGGACAGCAAGTTCTTCCGCGAAGTCTGGGAGAACGCGTTCGATGCCGAACACCGCATCGCCGACTACGAGAAGTTCGGCGTGCAGGTACAGGTGATCTCGACCGTACCGGTGCTGTTTTCCTACTGGGCCAAGCCGAACCAGGCCCTGGAACTGCACGAGTTCCTCAACGAGCACACGGCCGAGATCTGCCGCAAGCATCCGCGCCACTACGCCGGAATCGGCACAGTGCCGTTGCAGTCGCCGCGACTGGCGATCCAGGAAATGGAGCGCTGCATCGAGCAACTGGGACTGCAGGGTGTGCAGATCGGCTCACATGTGGACATGTGGAATCTCGACGCGCCAGAACTGTTTCCGTTCTTCGAGGCCGCCGCCGACCTCGGCGCCGCCATCCTGGTGCACCCGTGGGACATGATGGGCCGCGAGAGCATGCCGAAATACTGGCTGCCCTGGCTGGTCGGCATGCCGGCCGAACAGTCGCGCGCGGCCTGCTGCCTGATCTTCGGCGGCGTGCTCGAGCGCCTGCCGAACCTGCGCGTGTGCCTGGCGCACGGCGGCGGCGCGTTCCCGTATTCGATCGGCCGCATCGAGCACGGCTTCCGCATGCGCCCCGATCTCGTCGCCACAGACAACTCGCGCAACCCGCGCGACTATTTCGAGCGGTTGTTTTTCGATTCCTGCGTGCACGATGCTCGCGCGCTGCGCTACCTGATAGACGTTGCCGGCGCGAAGCACGTCATGCTCGGTACCGACTATCCGTTTCCGCTCGGCGAGCAGGTACCCGGCTCGGGCATTGCTGCACTCGGGCTGGCGCAGGCGGAGCAGGAAGCGCTCTATCACGGCACGGCGCTCGAGTGGCTCGACCTGCAGCCGTCGCGCTTCGTCCTGAACACCTGAAGATTGCCCTCCGGAGGACCCATGCTGCCAATCCGCATCGCCGCTGCCCTTGCCTTCCTGGTGTGCGCCACGCTCGCGCTCGCGCAGAGCAAGACCGATTACACGCTGTACGAAAACATCATCAAGTTCAAGGCGCCGTCCGACTGGACCGTGATCATGGAGAAAAAGGACGGCAACCCGCAGTTCATCGCGTTCCAGGTCAAGGATCCGGCCGACAAGGACAGCAGCGAACTGGCCCAGGTGACGATCAACGCCAGGCTGCTGCACGACTCGAGCTTCTTCCAGCAGCAGGTCGACGCGGCAACCGACAAGGCCAAGCAGTCGCCGGGCTTCGAACAGCTTACCGAAGGCGTCGATCCGACCGTGTTCCGCTACTACGCGATGAACGGCAAATCGCGTTACGAATATCGCGAGACGTTCTACCTCACCAATCACCTGCTGCTGCATATCCGCTGCGCGCGGCCGACGCTGGCGGCCACGACCGCAGCCTGGACCGACGCCTGGAACAAGGGCTGCGCCGAGCTCATGCAGTCGCTCAAGCCGCGCTGACCGCGATGGAGCCCGCGGCGGACCTCTCGACCGATGCGGCGGCGCGCGACGCAAGCGACGCCGCTTGCGCCGTTTCGCGCCGAGTTCCTGATTCCGCCGCACGGCGATGGTGAACAATTATACTTCTGCGGCAACTCGCTCGGCCTGCAGCCGCGGGCGACGCGCCAGGCACTGATCGACGAACTCGACGACTGGGGCGGCCTCGGCGTCGAAGCGCATTTTCGCGGCAAGCATCCGTGGATGCCCTACCATGCCGAAGTGCGCGAATACCTGGCCGAAGTCGTCGGCGCGCAGCCCGGCGAAGTCGTGGCGATGAACTCGCTGACGGTCAATCTGCACCTGATGATGGTCAGTTTCTACCGCCCCACGAAAGAACGACCGGCGATCCTTATCGAAAAAAATGCGTTTCCGTCCGATCGCTATGCGGTCGAGTCGCAGGTTCGCTTTCACGGCTACGATCCGGCCAGCGCGCTGATCGAAGTCGAAGGCGACGAGCCAAACGGCACCATCTCCGCGGCGGCTGTCGAGCGCGCGCTCGATCAGCACGGATCGCGCACCGCGCTGGTGATGCTCTCGGGCGTGCAGTACCTCACCGGCCAGTTTTTCGATCTCAAGGGGATTGCCGAACTGGCGCGGCGCAAAGGCTGCGTCGTCGGCTTCGATCTCGCCCACGCCGCCGGCAACGTCCCGGTAAACCTGCACGACAGCGGCGCAGACTTCGCCGTGTGGTGCAGCTACAAGTACTTGAACTCCGGACCGGGCGCCGTCGCTGGATGCTTCGTGCACGAACGCCACGCCGCGGCGACACTGCCGCGCTTCGCCGGCTGGTGGGGTCACGATCAGGCCACGCGTTTCAAAATGGGACCGGAGTTCACGCCGACACCGGGTGCGGACGGATGGCAACTGTCGAACCCGCCGATCCTGGCCCTGGCGCCGCTGCGCGTGTCGCTGCAGATTTTCCACCGCGCCGGAATTGGCAGACTTCGCGAAAAGTCGGTTGCGCTGACGGGCTATTTCGAACATTTGATACAAACGCACCTTTCTGGCATTGTGGACATTGTGACACCACCCGAAGCCGGGCGCCGCGGTTGCCAGTTGTCGCTGCGTGTGAACGGCCCGCGCGACGCCGGCCGCAGTTTGTTCGAACACATGTCCGCGAACGGCATCGTCGTCGACTGGCGCGAACCGGACGTGATCCGCGCCGCGCCGACGCCGCTGTACAACCGCTACATCGACTGTCTTCGCTTCGTGCAGGCGGTGCGGGATTGGGCCGAGTAGGGTGGGCCTCGGCCCACCGTCCTTCGTTTCGATTTTGTGAAGAGCGGTGGGCCGAGGCCCACCCTACATTCACAAACGCGCGCGCTGCTTCCTGAACGCCCGCTGCGTTGCACGGCGAATGTCGATGGCGTTTACCGCTGAACTAACAGCACCGAGCGTAGTCTCACTACCGCACTACGACGCAACGTCGTAACGGCCACTCAAGCGCGCCGCACTTCCCTTTCCTTGCCGCGCTGAGCCTCGCACTTCTGCGAAGCGCAGAAGTCACGGCTTCGGCCACTCCGATTCGACACGCTCTGATTTCCAGGAGCTGCGAATCCTCTTTAAAGGCTACCAATCATGAATCATGTCAACAATGCTCCTGGCGTTTCCCCGGCGAAGAACCTGCTCGATACCGCCGCGTTGGACGGCAAGTACGTCACCTTCGGCAAGGCGATCGAGAAAGCCAACCTCGGCGCCCAGTTCCGCGGCCCTGGCCCCTTCACGATTTTCGCGCCAACGGACGCCGCGTTCGACAAGCTGCCGGCATCGCAGCTCGAGAACCTGTTCAAGCCGGAGAACAAGGACGAACTCGTCTCGCTCGTCAACTTCCACGTCATCAAGGGTAGCAAGATGGCCGCGGACATCGGCAAGTGGGAGACCGCCAAGATGATTAACGGTCAAACCCAACAAGTCAAACTCGCCGACGGAAAAATCAGTATCGGTGGCGCCCACGTCATCGCCGCCGACATCACGACGAGCAACGGCGTCATGCACGGCATCGACAAGGTCAACGTGCCGGCGTCAACCAAGCACTAAGTTTTCTGCAACGTAGTACGACACGTGGTACGAACGGCAGGGAGCAGTCCCTGCCGTTTTGTTTGTGATCCAGGAAGGACCATGCAATATAGCGGGATCGCCGACCTGCTCAATGACGGATGGCGCGTCAGTGGTCTGCATCGAGGTAAACAATCGGCAGCGATTTCGCTGCGCGATTGTGCAGTTCCTGTAAAGGCCGAACGAACAGCTTGCACGCTTGCGCACTATCTTCTAGCCTCGCTTCTCCATCAGCAGGGGACCGTCATGATCAAAGTCAGCGTGATGTATCCGAACAAGGCCGGCGCGCGTTTCGACCACGACTACTACCGCGATACGCACATGCCGCTGGTCAAGCAACGAATGGGCGACAAGTGCAAGTACTACACGATCGACAAGGGCCTTGGCGGCGGCGAACCCGGGTCGTCGCCGACGTACGTGGGCATGTGCCACATCTTCTGTGATTCGGTCGAGGCATTCCAGGCTGGCTTCGGACCGCACGCGAAGGAAATCAGGGCGGACATACCGAACTACACCGATCTGGCTCCAGTCATCCAGATCAGCGAGGTCGTGGTCGGCTGAGGAGAATCCGGGCCGGCGTCGACAAGCCGGGTCCGCTGATGAGCTTGGCTCACGCGCTCATTCTGCATTCTGAGAACCGGTGCGCAGCCGCCAGCGCGTTCACGATGCACTCACACGATCTTCAGGATTGCACTCGTATATTTCGCGGCGGGCGGGATTCCAAAGGGGCATTCTTCCAAGGAGTCCGCCATGCGCATTCGTCACCCAGTTCTGGTACTCGCTGCAGCGTTGTTATCGACCAACGTCGCGTACGCCAAACCCCATGACGACGGGAATGGCGATGGCGAGGGGATGACGAATTCCAGCAACAAGGGCGGCAACGGAAATGGCGGCGGCGATCAAGGCAACCAGGGCGATCACGGGAACCAGCCGCCCGACGCGGCCCCCGGCAACAGCGGCGGCACCAAGATAAAGGTCAAGCCGCCCCAAGGCACTTGCGACGCCAGCGCCGACAGTACCGATGGCCTTGACCTGCAGGGGCCGGAAGGCCAGTCCGGCGCGTCGCACGTCGCCCACACCGACTTCGGCATGATCGATCCGGCGACGGGCGACCCTGTCGCCTCGACGTCATCGGCGAGCATGATGTATTTCTGGTACGGCTCGACGTTCGACTTCGTGCTCAATGCGCACCAGCTCCCGGCCGGCAGCGAATGGACATTGACCTACCAGCCCGAGCCGTTGCCTTCCAGCGGCGTGGTCTGCCTCGGCAACGCGACCGTCAATGGCGGCGGCCAGCTGCATCTGGCTGGCTCGGTCGAACTCGACTCGAACCTGCCGCCGAACCTGGACCCCAGTGCCGATCCGTCGACACAGCCGCCCGACGCGCTGCTCGCTCTGGTCCTGACCGCCGATGTCGATTGCACGGGCGGGACGATGACGAACTTCGAGTCCGACATGTATCTGTGGACGAAATCGCGCGTGCGTTTCATCGACACCGACCTGTTGCCGCCGCCAGGGCCGTGATGCCGCGGCACTGATCGACCGGATGCACGACGACGAGGAAAACCGTACGCGGTGCGCGTGCGGTTTTGCGGCTGAGCCGCTGCAACACGCGATTCCGCTATCGGGGCGGCACGCGCCGAGCCGTACCCGCAACCTCGTTCAACGAGCATGCTCGTCGGGAGCCGAGCAGGCTCGCATAGTCGGCCGGTACAGACGCAGCCGCCCTCAAGTCGAGCATTTCGGCAATTCCGTACGGACGCCAGATGCCGAGGTTGCCGGTCACGCTGAACATCGATCTCGACCCGATCCGATAGTCCGAGCAGTCCGTTCCGGGATCGCCGGCAAAATAGCGTTCGTCTTCCTCATCGTCGCGCCATGGACGCGCGATCAAGATTCCACGGTTCCAGCGTGCCTGTTTTTCATACACCTGACTTTCGCGATAGACATGCACGTCGATCACGACGCCGGGTTTCGCGGCGAGTTCCTGGTCGAACTTTTCCGCCCACGCAACCTGCTCGGGAACCGGTCGCGCCGCGGCGAGCCGGTTCAGGCGATCGACCGTTGCCCCGCGCAGTGATCCGGCGGAGACGCAGGAGCGCACCTCGCCATCGACGACCGTCGCGCGCAAGCGCGGCGACGGCACGCAGAAATACAGCGTGACGATGACGACAATCGCCGCCGTTGCGGCCATGGCGCGCATTTCGCTTCGCGGCGACAGCTTCGCCAGGGCGGCAGCCAGACCGAGCACGCTGCCAAGCAATGCGCCCGTTGGCCCGGTGATAAAAATCCCCAGCAACGGACCCTGGTTTGCGTCGGGCGCAAGCATCATCGGCCCAACGAAGCCGGACAGAAATCCAGCGACGCCGAGCACGACTGTCCAGCGAAGAATCTTCATGCAATCACCCTGTCTGGCAACGTAGGAGCGACGATGCGATGTGCGGGCTCGCAGCGGTCCGCGCTATCGTGCTTGCGCAAGGCCTCGGCAGTCAAACGAACAAAGTACGGAAGCGCTCCGCAGCACAAATCCGGCATACTTCGCCGATGAATCGGGACAAGATTACCTTGATCGGCGCCGGACTCGTCGGCGCGCTGCTCGCCACGCTGCTTGCACAGCGCGGGTTTCCGGTCGAAGTGTTCGAGCGCCGGCCTGACCCGCGCAAGGCCGGCTTCCTTGGCGGGCGTTCGATCAACCTCGCGCTGGCCGAGCGCGGCTGGCACGGACTGCGCGTCGCCGGATTGCAGCAGCGCATGCAGCCGATCGCGGTCATGATGCGCGGCCGCATGGTCCACCATCTGGACGGCCATACCGAACTGCTGCGCTACGGTCGCGACGATTCCGAAGTCATCTGGTCGGTCAACCGCGGCACGCTGAACATGGCTCTGCTCGACGCCGCCGAAGCGGCTGGCGCGCGCATCCATTTCGATCAGCGCCTGGCGGCGGTCGATTGGGACAAATCCACATTGCAACTCTGCGACGAGGCCGGGGCGACGCGCGAGCATCGCGCATCGCTGCTGATCGGCGCCGATGGCGCCGGGTCGGCGCTCCGCGCCGCGATGGCGCAGCGCATCGATCTCGGCGAGCGCTTCGAGCCGCTCGACCATGGCTACAAGGAACTCGAGATTCCCGCAGTGAGTCCCCTCCCGCGCGCGCGCGGGAGGGAGGGGGTGGGGGCAAATCTGGCGCACCCTGTCAGCGAATCGGATTCGGCACGTCTGCCCCCATCCCAACCTTCCCCCGCAAGCGGGGGAAGGAGTGGAAGCGCGGCGCCCGATCAAACCGGTTCGCAGCCGACGGCCCTCAGCCCTCAGCCCTCAGCCCTTGCTTCCCAGCCCTCGGCGCTCGACCCTCAGCCCCTCTCTTCCGCGCAGCCCTCGCCTTTCGCCATGGAACCCAACGCGCTGCACATCTGGCCGCGCGGCAACTACATGTGCATCGCGTTGCCGAATGCCGAGGGCAGCTTCACGGTCACGCTGTTCCTGCCGAACCACGCGGCGAACGGCGCGCCGAGTTTCGACGCGCTAGGATCGCCACTGGCCGTGCGCGAGTTCTTCGCCCGCGATTTCCCCGATGCCGTGCCACTGATGCCGGACTACGAAAAGGACTTCGCCGCGAACCCGATCGGATTGCTCGGAACGCTGTACCTGGATCGCTGGCACATCGACGGCCGCGCGCTGCTGGTCGGCGACGCCGCGCACGCGATCGTGCCGTTCCACGGCCAGGGCATGAACTGCGGCTTCGAGGACGCCGTCGAACTGGCGGAATTAATGGACAATGCCGCAAACAATACTTCCGCCGCGTTCGCCGAATTCCAGCACCGGCGCAAGCCGAACGCCGACGCAATCGCGGCGATGGCGCTGGAGAACTACATCGAGATGCGCGACAGCGTCGCCGACGCGCATTTCCTGCTGATGCGCGCGCTCGAGCGTACGCTCGCGGCGCGCCATCCGGGCCGATTCGTGCCGCGCTACTGGATGGTCACGTTCTCGCGCCTGCCATACGCGACTGCGTTCGCGCGCGGCGAAGTCCAGGCCGGCATCCTGCGCGAACTGACCGCGGGCAAGACGGCCCTAGACGATATCGATCTCACCCGCGCCGATGCCCTCATCGCGGCGCGGCTGCCGCCCCTGCCGGCGTTCACTTGATTCAATCCTCACATGCCGTCATTCCGGCGGCTCTCAACAGCGGAGCTGGTCAAGCCAGGATCCCTGGCGCCCTCGGTCATGGACAGGTAGCCGAACCAGTCAGGCGCATGATTGGCTGGTCGATGTTCCAGCCTCCACTGAGTGGAGCATTCAGCGTGATCGCGGTTGTCAGGTGACCTTGCGTCGCGTTCGAGTACTTGACCGTGAAGTCGCCTGCCGGCTGCGTCGTGTACGCAACATACGCGCATAGCGGACAAAATCCGGTCGACTGCACCATCGGCACGGTACTCGATGCTTCGAACGGGCCATTGCTGCCGACGACCCAGCGCGGATTGCCGGTGTCGTCGTACATGTAGAACGCATCGAACTGCTGGCCCGGCAGCGCCAGCGTATCGAAACCGTACCCGGGCTGCGCCGGTGGATACCACTCGCCGTTGAGATTGACGTTGCCGCCGGCATTCACGCATTGCGGCGCAGCGAGCAACTGCATGGCTTCGCTGCCGGTCTGGCCGTATAGATGCCACGAGAACATCAGGTGATCGGCGGAAGTCGCGGTCAAGGTCATATCCCCTACCGGCGTGGGCGTGCCTGCGCCACCGTCCCAGGTCACGCGATACAGCGTCGATGTCCACGTGCCGACGCCGGCGGCAGGCGCGATATCCTGCGCCACATACCAGGTCGGCGTGCCATCCTCGAGATAGGTATACCAGTCCACGACTTGCTGGCCGCTCGCCTGGCTGATGAAGATCCCGTGGCCGGGCCGCTGCGGATCGAAGTAGTTGCCCGGTGTCAGGGTCGGCGGCGGCGTCCCTCCATAGGTCAGTTTCGCGCCGAGCGAGAATCCCGCCGCCTTGGTGCTGTTGTATTGCGAAACGACATACCAGCGCCCCGGCGAGGCCGGGACCGAGATCTGACGGCTATGGTTGATACTGTCGAGCGACCAGGCGGCAGCCAGGGGACCCGCAGGCGCCGCGGCAACCTGTGAAGAAGCTGAGCTGGGCGGGAAGTCGGTTCGGACCAGGGTAAACGACAACGGAGTGAGCGACGACACCAGATCGGTATCGACCTCGAGCGTCGTGACGCCCTGCGGCACGTCGATGAACATGTGCTGCAGTGTTTGTGGCCCCCAAAACGACAGATTTCGCGTCAAGCCGGGAAACACGACATCGGCGACGTCGTCTCCGCCTGGGTTGCGCGTAATCGAAAGCGGCACGATTCCGGCACTGCCTATCACGCTCGGTGCCAGACCGGGTACGGTGTCGATCATGACGGCACCGTAAAACGTTCCCGTCCCCAACGAGTTGGACGGCTCGGTAGCACTCGACTGACCCCAGAACAGCCGCAGCGGAAAATTTGTCCCGGCCGGGACATGGCCCGGACCGACGACATGCAAGTCTTGCGCAACCGGACCTTGCGGAACAAGAACGTTGATTGCCGGAATGCCGCTGCTCAGGCTGACGGCGTAGGTCGCGTTCGCGTTGCCCGAAGGCACTTCGACCAGCGCCCAGACGCTGACTGGCCCGGCGTTGCGCAGGTCGACGACGCAGCGCGCGACCGGCACCACGACTCCCTGTGCCACGGTTGCGCACACCTGCTCGTCCGGGTCGGGTTGACCATTGCCATTTTTGTCGATGCCTGCGAACAGGCGCGTCGACGGCGCATCGGACGAAACAACCTCGACGATGAAGGCGCTGCCATACGAGGCCGTGTCGATGCCCTGCTGGTATACATTGGGAAAAAGTACGAACTGCTTGCCGGGGCCGGGAAACGTGCCGTACACGTTGCCCGGTACCGGGTCGACGCCGAGCACAAGGTTGTTCTGCACCGCTGGCACAAGCGAGGCCGCCGTGAATGTCGCCTTCGGCAGCGCGACCAGGCCGCTGACGTGAATCGTCGCGCTGCCGCCCGGAGCATCCGCGACGATCTGCTGGAACGGTTCCGCCGAACCGGGTGCGGAATAGACCGCGATGGTCAGCGCGATATCGCCGGCGCCGCTGCCGCCTGCTGTCTTGTGCAGCACGACACGACCATCGACCCAGGCGCCGGACAGGCTCGGGTCGCTGACGTCGACGCTGATGTTCAGAACCTGCGATGCGCCGGACGTCAGGGTGAACTGGTTCGGCGTCACGTTGATCACGGCGCCGTTTTTGGCCGTCGTGCTGACCTGCCAGGTGCCCCCGCCGGACATGTCGGCGACGGTGCGCGTGAAGCTGCATTTCTGGAAGCAGTCCTCGTTCTCGAGGCCGACGCGATTGACTTTGCTCAGATCGCCATGCGCAGTCGGATTGGCGAGCGAACCGCTGCCGGCAAAGAAGTCGCTCGCGTTCAGCGGCAAATACAACCCGGCCTGCACCGCCGCAGCAGGTTGCGCGCGGCCGCTGCCGGCGTCGATGGCCAGCGCGAGTGTTGCGCCATCCTGTTCGCGCACGCTATTGGCCAGCGCGGTGCCCGTCAGCGCCGACTCGACCTGCGCCGGCGACCAGTCCGGATGCACCGCGAGCACGAGCGCGACCGAGCCGGCGACGTGCGGGCTGGACATCGACGTGCCGCTCAGCAACGCCAGGCCATTGCCGGTTTGTGCCGACGACAGGATATTGTCGCCCGGCGCGGTGATGTCCGGCTTGAGTAGTCCGCCACCGAATCCGTACGGCCCGCGCGAACTGCTCGCATCGAGGATGTCGCCATAGGCGGCGTTCAACGCCGCGGCCACGCCGCTGATCGTGCCGCCGTGCGTGCCGCCCGATGCGACCCACGTCTTCAGCTGCTGGCCTTCGCTGTAACCGAGGTGCACAGCGGGCAGGAAGTGATCGTCGCTGATGATCGACTCGCCGTCGCTTGAGGCGTTCGCGAGGATGTAGCCGCCGGCGCCGGCAGCCTTGACGTTGTAGCCTTTTTCCACGCGCGCGTACGTGCCGCGATCGCAGATCACGATCTCGCCGTGGAACGTGCCGGCCGCGAACGGGTTGCTGCCGCCATTCGGCGTGACCCCCTGCGAGTCGCCGATACCGCACAAGGCATTGCCGTAGTTGCCGGCGTAGACGATGGCGGCCGGGCCATAACCGGATGTGTAGCCTTGTCCGGCCAGCGTGCCGGGCGGATTTGGCGCTCCGCTGAACGCGCCGAGCGAATTGGCAAAGCGGCGATTGTGGCTGGCGTTGGCCACGCCTATCACCCACGGCGAGTTGGCAGGCTCGTCGAGCGTTCCGGCGCCGGGACCGTCGTTTCCAGCGGACGCAACGACGACGACGCCGGCTGCGCGCGCCTGGAACATCGCGTAGGCATCGGACGTCGGGTCGGCGAGCAGCTCGTAAGGATCGTAGGTACCGCCGCCGATCGAATAGTTGATCACGTCGACCTGGTCGGCGGTCGCCTGGTCGATCGCGGCGACGAGCGCGGACTCCGCGCAGGTTCCGTCGGACGACGAATCGATCGGCGCCGCGTTGCAGCCTTTGTACATGATGAGATTGGCATGCGGTGCAACACCGGAAACGTTGCGCGACAACGCGACCGTGTGGCCTTGCAGCGCGTCGGTGATTGCATTTCCGGCGGCGATGCCGGAGGTATGGCTGCCATGCCCGGAACTGTCGACGCCCTTGGTGCCTTCATCGGTGAAATCGTAGATGCCGATCAGCTTCGCGTTGCATTGCGCCTGCCCGCTCGCACACAGTCCGTAGAAATGACCACGCGCATTCGACGCGGTATAACCGTCGCCACCGGTCGCCGCGAACGACGGATGGGTCGGATTGATGCCGGTGTCGATCATGCCGATTACGGCGCCCTCGCCTTTGGTTGCGGGCACGCCGGGCACCTGTCCGGTCCATAGTTGGTTCGCGCCGATCCATTGCGGACCGGCGTCGGTGTGAAGGTGCAACACGCGCTCGCGCCGGACCTTCGCCACACCTGGCAACTGAGCCACTCGGTCCGCTTCGTCGGCGCTGAGTTCGAGCGCCAAGCCATTGCTGGAGTAACGATAGACCGCACGCGGCGTCAGGGTGCGTCCAATGCGTTGCGCTGCCCTGCCCACGAGATCCGCGCGCGCCGCGTCGAGTTCGCGAAGGTAGGCATCGCCATCGGCCGAACGCATCGCGCGGCGCACTGCCCGCTTTTCGTCCGGCGCCGTCATGCCCAGCCCCTGCATGCGCGCGGCGGCGCGCGCAGCCAGCGGCGCATCGTTCAACGCAATCAGATAAGTCGCTCGGCCTGACTGATCGCGCTGCGCGGGCGCCGCGGCCGGAAGAACAGGACCCAGGACGACTGAACCTACCAGCGCGGCGATGATTGCGCCCGAACTCCAACACGATCTCATCAAATCCTCTCCATGCCTGCCGGCACAGTCTAACGTTGCCGACCAGCCGCCGTCAGGCCCCAAGGCTGCTGACCTGGGTCGATGGTGAAAAGTCAAAGTCAATGGAGCGGCGCGTTCAGTTTGAGTCTTGCGGAGAGACATCCTTTACTGAACTGTCGCCAGATCCGGCCTGACGGCGCGCGCGATTGGCGCTGTCGAAGCGACGACTGACCCTTCGAGTTCGGCGTGCGATAGCAGATGGCCGAGTGCCGCGAGGTCCTGGGTGGCCAAGCGCGGCCGCCCTCCGCTCAGGGGCGAAAGGGCTTCTCGACGCGGTGTGGAATCTTGACGGCGCATGGCGTACTCGCGGTCTTCCCGGTAGCATCGCGCCGGATGAGCGAATCGACCGATACCGAAATACCACCGCTGCTGCAAGTGCGCGCGCTGTGTTACGCGCGCAACGACGATCCGGTGTTCGGGCCGCTGGACTTCTCGCTGCGTCCCGGCGAGATCGTGCTGATGGAAGGCGACAACGGCTCCGGCAAGACGACGCTGCTCAAGGTCCTCTCGGGCCTGCTCGAACCGACCGGTGGCGATGTGCTGCTGCGCGGCGCGCCGCTGACGCTGGCAAAGCTTTCGCACCAGGTCGCGCTGCTCGGCCACCTGCTCGGCTTGAAACTGGAACTTTCCACTTTGCAAAACCTGCGCTTCGCCGTCGGCATCGGCGGCATCCGCGCCGGCATCACGCCACAAACCGCGCTCGCGAGCGTCGGCCTCGACGGCTACGAGGACCAGCCAGTGCGCATGCTCTCGGCCGGACAGCGCAAGCGCGTCGCGCTCGCGCGCCTGCTGCTGGTGCCCGCGGCCCTGTGGCTGCTGGACGAACCGTACGCGAATCTCGACCGCGACGGCATCGAACTCGTGAACTACGTGCTCGACGACCACGCACGGCGTGGCGGCGCGGCGTTGATCACGTCGCATGGAGCGTATGCGTATACGTCCGGCACGCCGCGAAGAATCGCGCTCCGCGCAACTGCCCCCTCTCCTTCCTCGCCTGCGATGGCGGAGCGGGTTGGATGAGGGACTGCGCGTGAACAAACGAGCCGGTGTGATTTTTGCGTTGCCCCCTCACCCCAACCCTCTCCCCCGACTGCGTCGGGGGAGAGGGAGTTCCTGGCGCATCATGCTGAAGGAGCCGCTTTGAAGCCTGGAACAAACATTCCTGCGCGAGCCGCGCGGCCCTCAGCGCTCAGCCCTCAGCCCTCGGGCTACGCATGAAACCCGGGACTACAACGGCCGCCTGCGTTGCGATTTTGCGTCGCGACCTCGCGTTGACCTGGGTGCGCCGAGGCGACGCGCTGAACCCGCTGATGTTCGCGATCATCGTCGTTGCGCTGTTCCCGTTCGCGCTCGGTCCGGAAGCCGAAACGCTCGCGCGCATTGCCGCCGGCACGATCTTCGTGGCCGTCCTGCTGGCCGGGCTGCTTTCGCTCGACACATTGTTCCGCAGCGACCTCGAAGACGGTTCGCTCGAGCAACTCGTGCTGTCGCCGCATCCGCTGTCGCTGATGCTCGCGTGCAAGATTGCGGTCCACTGGCTGACGACGGCAGTGCCGTTGATCGTAATCGCGCCATTGCTCGCGCAGCTGCTCCACCTGCCTGACCCCGTGCTGCCGGTCCTGATCGCCGCACTGGCGATGGCGACACCGCTGCTAAGCCTGATCGGCGCCGTCTGCGTTGCGCTGACGATCGGCATGCGCCGCTCTGGTATGCTTTTGACCCTGCTCGTGCTGCCGCTGATCGTCCCGGTGCTGATCTTCGGCGCCGGAGCCTGTAACGCGGCGCAACTCAGCCTTCCGTATGGCGCTCCGCTGCTCTGGCTCGGCGCATGGCTGGTCATGGCTCTGGTGCTGGCGCCGCTGGCGTCGGCGACAGCGCTGAAGATTTCGCTGACGTAAATGAGAGCTTGTCCGGAAGCGCTGGTGAAACTGAATAGCTACAAATTGCCGTCATTCCCGCGAAAGCGGGAATCCACCTTGATCTGACTTACTTGATTTGCAAGCAAAATGGATTCCCGCTTTCGCGGGAATGACGCCGGTGATTCAGATGTCGTGTAAAGGCTGTATGGCTTGACCGACGTCAAGTAAGCAGCGTCTCGAGAACCTTATCTTCGCGTGCTTCGTGGCTCAGTCTTTTATGATGGTTTAGGCTACAGATGAATCCGCTCTTACTGTGGTTCCACAAGCTCGGCTCGCCGCCGTACTTCTACCGCTTCGCCGGCTGGTGGCTGCCGTGGCTGTATGGATTCGCGGCGATCAGCGGCATGGTCGGCCTGTACGGCGGACTGGCGATGGCGCCGGCGGATTACCAGCAGGGCGATTCGTTTCGCATCATCTATATCCACGCCCCGTGCGCGTGGATGAGCCTGTTCGGCTACATCTTCATGGCGGTGAACGGTTTCATCGCGCTCGTGTGGCGCATCAAGCTGTCGGAGACGCTGGCGATGGCGGCCGCACCGGTCGGCGCGGCGTTCACATTCATCACGCTGGTAACCGGATCGCTGTGGGGCAAGCCCATGTGGGGCACCTGGTGGACCTGGGACGCGCGCCTGACGTCGGAACTCGTGCTGCTGTTCCTGTACCTCGGCGTGATCGGCCTGTATCACGCGATCGAGGACACGCGCCAGGCGGCGCGGGCCGCGGCGTTCCTCGCGCTCGTCGGTGTCGTCAACCTGCCGATCGTGCACTACTCGGTGACCTGGTGGAACACGTTGCACCAGGGCTCGACGGTGCGGCTGGTCGGCGAGTCGCACATCAGCGCGAGCATGCTCTGGCCGCTGCTGGTCCTGGCGCTTTCGACCCACGTATACTTTTTCGCGAGCGTGCTGGCGCGGTCGCGCGCGGCGCTGCTGGCGCTCGAGTCCGGCAAGGAATGGGTCCGCGAGATCGCGCTGAACGGGCCGGCCGGCGCGGAAGTGCGTCATGTCTGATTTCTTCGCGATGGGCGGATACGGTGTCTATGTCTGGTGGTCGTACGCCGTGTTTTTCGTCGTGCTGATCGCCGATGCGCTGGCACCGCTGTGGCAGCGGCGCAAGACGCTGCGAGAATTGCACGGTAGGCTCAAGCGCCAGGCCGCGAGGAAATCCGCATGACTCCCACCCGCAAGCGCCGGCTGATCGCTGTCGGGCTGGTCCTGATTGCCGTCGGCATCGCCGCGGCGCTGACCGTCATGGCGTTGAGCCAGAACATGACGTACCTGTTTTCACCGAGTGAAGTGCTATCCGGCCATGCGCCGCCAGGATCGGCGTTCCGTCTCGGCGGCGTGGTGCTGGAAAACTCCCTGCATCGCGACCAGTCGTCGCTCAAGGTCGATTTCACAGTGACCGATCGCTTTCATGACATGCCGGTCGAGTACTCCGGCATCCTTCCGGACCTGTTCCGCGAGGGCCAGAGCATCGTCGCGACCGGCCGCATGGACGGCAACCGTTTCGTCGCGCGCGAAGTGCTCGCCAAGCACGACGAAACCTACATGCCCAAGGAAGTCGCCGATGCGATCGCCAAGGCCAAGATTGCCAAAGCCCAGGGCGCCGCACAGTAACGCGCGCGACCTGCATCGGCGTGTCGACGCGACACGCCGCGAGATGAAGAAATCTTCATGTATTTCCAGCTATCCGCAGGTTGAAGCGTGCGGGAAAGGCCGTACGTCGATTGGCGAACTTGATCGTGTCGAGACGAAGTGCGGTGGGCCAAGGCCCACCCTACTACCCTTCATTTCCGTCTGGGCCAAGCGCGATTGAATCTCGCCGGAAAAGCAGAACCTCCCATATCGAAGTGGCACGCCAAAGAACCGTTCGCCCTGAGCGTAGGCCCGTCAGGGCCGAAGTCGAAGGGTCGCCGGCGTTTCGACTTCGCTCGCTGCGCTCGCTACGCTCAACGCGAACGGATTTTTGAATGGCGTGCTCAGATCAGCGTGTCTCGATGGTCGTCTTCGAGATCCGCGTCTCCAGGCCGAACCAACGACTTACCAGGCAACAGGAGCAACGCATGTCCAAATCAATTTCCGCGGCCGCATCGGGCCAGTTCAAAATCGGCGGCGATCTCACAATCAATCGTCTCGGCTTCGGCGCGATGCGTATCACCGGTCCGGGGATCTGGGGCGACCCGGCAAGTCCGGCCGGAGCGCGAGCGACGTTGAAACGCTTGCCCCAGCTCGACGTGAACCTCATCGATACCGCCGACAGCTACGGCCCGAACGTCAGCGAAGACCTGATTCGCGAAACCCTGCATCCTTACAATGGAATCGTCGTCGCGACCAAAGGCGGCTTCACGCGCCACGGCCCGGATATCTGGAAAGAGCTCGGCCGTCCCGAGTACCTGCGCCAGTGCGTGCTCATGAGCCTGCGCCGGCTCGGCGTCGAGCGCATCGATCTTTGGCAATTGCACCGCATCGATCCGGCCGTACCGCGCGACGAACAATTCGATGTCATCGCGCAAATGCAGAAGGAGGGACTGATCCGGCACGCGGGACTGAGCGAAGTCAGCGTCGAGCAAATCCGCGCGGCGCGCAAATTCTTTCCGGTCACGACCGTGCAGAACCTGTACAACCTCGCCAACCGCCAGAGCGAAGATATCCTCGACTTCTGCGAGGCCAACGGCATCGGCTTCATCCCCTGGTATCCGCTGGCCGCGGGCAAGCTGGCCGGACCGGATTCCGCGCTGACCCAGATCGCCGAGCGGCTGCACGCGAGCGCCGGCCAAGTCGCGCTGGCATGGCTGCTCAAGCGTTCGCAAGTCATGCTGCCGATCCCCGGAACCAGCAGCGTCGCGCATCTCGAGGAGAACGTTGCCGCAGCCGGGATCGAGCTGACTGACGAGGACTTCGCCGCGCTCGACCAGGCGGCGCGCAAAGCAGCTTGAGGCGCATTCTCATTTACGCCAGGCCGCCGTCCTTTGCGACAGCCGGGATTCAGCCAGCGGCTTTTTTACGCGCCGCGTTACGCGTAAACTCCACCGGCACTTCCGTCTCGGCCGCCGCCCAACCTGCCCCGGCCGGAAATTTACCGCATCCCGTCAGAGAGGCGTATACTTATGAACAAAGTAGACAAATCCACGAACCCGGCGACAAATGACAGCCGCCGGCGCTTTTTTGCCACGGCCGGAGGCGCGATCGGCGCCGTCGTCATCGCCAATGCGCTGCCGCAGATCGCGCGTGCCGAAGACCTGCCGCATCTGACCCTCGACGATCCGACCGCCAAGGCGCTGAACTACACCGAAGACAACACCAAGGCCGGTCCTCCGCACCAGGCCGGTCAGGATTGCTCGAACTGCAACTTCTACACCGGCGGACCGACCGGCTATGGTCCGTGCCAGTTGTTCGCCGGAAAGTCGGTCAACGCCCTGGGCTGGTGCTCGGGCTACGCGAAGAAGGCTTGATTCACCGCAGTTCTTTCGCGGTCCGCGCGACGGCGCGGACCGCCTGTTCGCCCCAACGTTGTGGGCGGCCCTGAACGCGTCCGCGCAGGCACTCGTTCTTGATCCATATCACGCACGAGCCACCGTCTCGCGTAAGCTAACGGCTTGAGCGGACCGTCGGGTACCCTGTGCAAAATTCAATAGTTGCCGTCATTCCCGCGAAAGCGGGAATCCATGCTGATCTTATTCTATTGATCCCAAGAGAAAATGGATTCCCGCTTTCGCGGGAATGACGACTTGTTGAGAGATTCGTTTGCAATCCCGGAAGCCCCTGCGCCATGATTCCCGAACTCGGCCAATTCGCACTGATCCTCGCCCTGCTGATCGCCGCCGTGCAGTGCGTGCTGCCGATCTATGGCGCGTCGCGCGGCAACGCCGCCCTGATCGCAGTCGCGCGCCCGGCTGTCGCCGGCCAGGCGGTATTCGTGGTCCTGGCGTTCGCGGTTCTGACCTATGCCTTCGTCACGCAGGACTTCTCGGTCGCCTATGTCGCGCAGAACTCGAATCTTGCCCTGCCCTGGTACTACCGATTTTCGGCAGTCTGGGGCGCGCACGAAGGTTCGCTGCTGCTGTGGATCCTGATATTGAACCTGTGGAGCGTCGCGGTCGCCGCCTTTAGCCGCCGCCTGCCCGACATGCTGATCGCGCGCGTGCTCGGCGTGCTCGGCTTCGTCGCGTTCGGATTCCTGCTCTTTACGATCCTGACGTCGAATCCGTTCGCGCGCCACCTGCCCGCGTTGGCCGACGGCAGCGACCTGAACCCGATCCTGCAGGATCCCGGCCTGATCATGCATCCGCCGATGCTGTATACCGGCTACGTCGGATTCTCCGTCGCCTTTGCGTTCGCGATCGCCGCCCTGCTTGGCGGCGCCGAGCGTACCGTGGGGTCTGCCGGTGACGCCTACTCGCAACAAGAAGCTGCGGCGCTGGCGAATTGGGTCCGTTGGGCACGGCCTTGGACGAACGTCGCCTGGGCGTTCCTGACGTTCGGCATCGCACTCGGCAGCTGGTGGGCGTACTACGTGCTCGGCTGGGGCGGCTGGTGGTTCTGGGACCCGGTCGAGAACGCCTCGTTCATGCCGTGGCTGGTAGGCACCGCGTTGATCCATTCGCAGGCCGTGACCGAAAAGCGCGGCAGTTTTCGCGCGTGGACTTTGCTGCTGTCGATCTTTGCCTTCTCGCTTTCGCTGCTCGGCACGTTTCTCGTGCGCTCCGGCGTGCTGACCAGCGTGCACGCGTTCGCGTCCGACCCTAAACGCGGACTGTTCATCCTCGCATTCCTCGGCACCGTCGTCGGCGGCTCGCTGCTGATTTACGCATTGCGCGCGCCGAAGGTCGCCGGCGGAAAACCGTTCAAGCTGCTGTCGCGCGAAACGCTGCTGCTGGTCAACAACCTGCTGTTCGCCTGCGCGGCGGCGATGGTGCTGCTCGGCACCTTGTACCCGCTGATCGGCGATGCGATCGGCGCAGGCCGCATTTCGGTCGGACCACCGTACTTCGGCTTCATGTTCGGGCTGCTGATGCTGCCGGTCGTCTGCCTGATTCCGTTCGGCCCGATGTTCCGCTGGGCTTCCGCCGACTGGCGCGCGGCTTGGCGCGCGTTGCGTCCGGCATTGATTCTGGCGCTCGCCGCAGCGCTGCTGGCCAAATGGCTCGTGCCGGCCCTGCCGCTGCGCGGACTGGCCGGTGTTGCGGCCACGCTGTGGGTTGCCGGCGGAATCGTCCTGTACGCACTGATGCGCTGGCGCACCGCGCCGCGCGGCAAGCGCTACACGCCCGAGATGATCGGCATGATCTGCGCGCATTTCGGTTTTTCACTGTTTCTGGCCGGAGTCCTGATCACCGAAGCGAGCAGCGTCGAAAGCGATCTGCGCTTCGCGCCGAACGAAACCCGCAACGTCGGCGGTCTCGACTTCCGCTTCAAGGGCGTCGAGCACGCGAAAGGTCCGAACTACACGGCCGACCAGGGCACGCTCGAAGTGCTGCGCGACGGCAAGGTCGTGACGACGTTGTATCCGCAGAAGCGCCAGTACTCCGGCGGCGGCATGGCGCAGACCAAATCCGACATCGATCCGGGCGTGTTCCGCGATCTGTATGTGGCGCTCGGCGAGCCGTTGGCCGATGGCGCCTGGTCGGTGCGCGTCTACGTCAAGCCGTTCGTGCGCTGGATCTGGCTCGGCGGCCTGTTCATGATGTTCGGCGGCTTCGTTGCGGCAACCGATCGGCGCTTCCGCGCGTTGCCGGAGCGAAGCGAACACGATGCGCCGGCATTGACGCCCGAGCAACACCATCCCCACCCAACCCTCCCCTTGAAGGGGAGGGCTTGAGCATGGTCAATCGTTTGTTGCCGCTCGCGATCTTCCTCGCGCTCGTCGGCCTGCTCGGATTCGGCATCTACTGGAACATGCATCACGAAATGACCGAGGTGCCGAGTCCGCTGATCGGCAAGCCGGCGCCGCAGTTCACTCTTCCACTTCTATACGAACCGGACAAGACGCTCAGCGCCAAGGACCTGCTCGGCAAACCCTACTTGCTCAACGTGTTCGGCAGCTGGTGTCCGACCTGCCAGTTCGAGCATCCGATCCTGACCGGCCAGATCAAGCCGCTGGGCATCAAGCTGATTGGCCTGGACTGGAAAGACGAACCGGAAGACGCCAAGCGCTGGATCGCGCAGTTCGGCAATCCGTATGACGCCGTGATCACCGACCGCGACGGCCGCTCCGGCATCGACTTCGGCGTTTACATGGCGCCCGAGTCTTTCCTGATCGATGCCGAAGGCGTCGTCCGCTACAAGCGCATCGGCATGTTCACGCCGGAGAACATCCGCGACGAACTGCTGCCGAAGATTGCGGAGCTGACCGGAAAGTCCGCGAAGAAGGTCACACCATGAGACCTCAAGCCACATCGCGCTTGTCCTTCCCCTGCGCAGCGGGGGAAGGTGCCCCATCTACATGCGCTGCGAACGCGCTCGCAATTTCTGTTTTGGGTGAAGCGCATGTAGGTGGGGCGGATGGGGGCCGCCGCACCGATTGCCCCCATCCGCCTCCGGCACCTTCCCCCGCAAGCGGGGGAAGGAAAGGCTTGGCAGCCATCGGCACCTTCGTCTTTGGCATTTGCTTCGTTGTCGTTGCACTGGCCTTTTCGAGCAACGCATTCGCCGTCGACCCGCTCCCCTTCAAGGATCGCGCCGAGGAAGTCCGCTTCCAGAACCTGACCAAACAGCTGCGCTGCCTGGTGTGCCAGAACCAGGATCTGGCCGACTCCGATGCCGACCTGGCCAAGGACCTGCGCAAGCAGGTCTTCGACATGATGCAAAGTGGAAAAAGCGACGCCGAGATCAAGGAGTATCTCGTCGCGCGCTACAACGACTTCGTGCTCTACGACCCGCCGCTCAAGCCCGGGACGTGGCTATTGTGGTTTGCGCCTTTCGCGTTCGTGCTGATCGGGGTGTTCGTCGTAGCGCGAATCCTGCGCTCGCGCGCGCGCCAAGCCGGCGGCGTGCGTCCCGCCGATACCGAATCCGGAGACGACTGGTGACCGCATCTTTCCTGCTGCTCGCCGCGCTGATGCTGATCGTGGCACTCGGGCTGGTATTGCGCCCGTTGCTGCGCGGCGGCTCGCTCAAGAGCGATCCCGCAGCGGCCGCGCGCCGACGCATGAAAGTCCTCCAGGAAGCGCTCGAAACCGGTGTCCTCAGCAAGAAGGAATTCGCCGCGAAAAAGGCCGAGCTCGGCAGCGAATTGCTCGGCGCGCTCGACAGCCCAGCGCCGCGCTCTCGTTCGGCATTTTTCGCCGCCGTCGCGGTCGCGCTGCTGCTGCCAGCCGGCGCGATCATGATGTATCGACTCGTCGGCGAACCTCGCGCGCTCGATCCCGCGTCGATCCCGCCTGCGGCTGCGCAGGCGCCTGCCGAGCATGGCGGCCAGGACATGGACCAGGCGATCGCCAAGCTCGCCGAGAAGTTGAAACAGAATCCCGACGACGTCAACGGCTGGACTTTGCTCGGCCGCGCCTACCTCGAAACCGAACATTTCAGCGAAGCTCGCGACGCGCTCAAGCGCGCGCATGACCTGGCTCCAGACGAACCTGACGTCAACGTCGCCTACGCGGAAGCGATGACGCTTGCGGGCGACTCGCACCGCATCGACGGACAAGCCAAGGCGCTTGTCGACGCCGCTCTGAAGGCCGACCCGCAAAACCAGCGCGGCCTCTGGCTGCTCGGCGTCAGCGCCTACCAGGATCGCGACTACAACGGCGCCATCTCGACCTGGAATCGTCTGCTTGCACTGTTGCCGCCCGACTCGACGGTCATACAGTCGGTCAAGGCCCAGATCGCGCGCGCCGAGGCAGAACGCGACGGCCGCGAGCCGCCTGACGAACCGGCGTCGCCGGCCGCAGCCGCAGCTGCCGAAAGCACGGCAAGCACGGTTCCTGCCCAAGCCGCGCCAGCCGGTGCGTCCAGCACCGAAGGCCCCCACCTGACAGTAAAGGTGGCGCTCGACGCGAAAATAGCTGCCAAGGCCGCTCCCGGCGACACGGTGTTCGTCTATGCCAAGGCGGCCAGCGGACCGCCGATGCCGCTCGCCGTCCAGCGCCTGCGCGTCGAACAGCTGCCAGCGACGGTCACGCTGACCGACGGCATGGGCATGCTGCCGAACATGAAATTGTCGCAATTTCCACAAGTGATCGTCGGCGCGCGCATTTCGAAGTCCGGCAACGCGATCGCACAGAGCGGCGACCTGCAGACGGCATCGAAGGCACTGGCCGTCACCACCACTGACCCGATCGCGCTGACGATCGATCAGGTGGTGCAGTGAGGGAGCAGGGTTGAGGGCTACGGTGGCGTAACTTGGCAAACTTTAAAAAGTCGTCATTCCCGCGAAAGCGGGAATCCATCTTGATCTCGTTTGCTGATCCAAAAAGCAAAATGGATTCCCGCTTTCGCGGGAATGACGCCATTTTGTAGTTGTTCGGACGCTTCCTGATGAAAATTCCGTTCTTCCCCGGCTTGGCCAGCTCTGCTTGTTGAAAGCCGCCGAGGCAAGCTCTGGGCGCATGCTCGCGGGTCCGAACCTGCCCCGGACCGCGATCCGGGTCGAAGTGCAGGCTGCACGGACGCTTCGACTTCGCTGCTGCGCAGCTACGCTCAGCGCGAACGGGAACAATCCGCCATACCGTAATACCTCCGTTCAGGAAAAATCCGCTGTACCGTAAAACCTCCGTTCGCCCTGAGCGTAGGCACGCAGTGCCGAAGTCGCAGGGCATCCTGTGCGGACGCTTCGACTTCGCTGCTTCGCAGCTACGCTCAGCGCGAACGGTGAGAGGTTTGAATGGCTGCGCTCTGCGCTGCGCTCGCAACACAGCGCCACAGCGCATGACCCGAAGCGGCGTACTTGCGCTCGAACGGCGTCAGCGGATCGTCTGCAATCAACTCTTCGAGGTGAGCCTCGCGACCCGCGAGTCGCAACGCTTCGGAAAACTCTTCCGCGTACACATGCCAGTTCGTACGCAGTTCGATCGAACCTCCGAGCGCAAGCAGCGCCGGCAGCACCGGATGCGCATGCCAGCGGCGCATGAACTGGGCGGGTTTCGGCCACGGATTCGGATATAGCAGATATTGGCGCTCGCAGCGCAAGTCCGCCGCGGCTGCAAGTTGCCAGAAGTCCACAAGTTCACAACGCAACAAGATGGCATTGCCAGGCGTCATCCCTGAGCCGGCCGCGCGCTGGCCGATCGCAAGCCGCGCAGCGGACTTGTCGACACCGAGCACGAGCCGATGTGGATGCCTTCGCGCGAGGACAAACGTACTCTCGCCGGTGCCGCATCCGGCATCGAGGACAAAGCCTTCGG
Organism: uncultured Gammaproteobacteria bacterium; assembly: GCA_963766595.1. Lineage (GTDB taxonomy): Bacteria > Pseudomonadota > Gammaproteobacteria > Xanthomonadales > Rhodanobacteraceae > Rudaea. The sequence goes on along the minus strand of CAVYAZ010000002.1, from coordinate 1,352,544 downwards.
CCGCGAGTCGCTCGGCAACCTCGGCAAAGGCGCGCCGCCCATTCTCGCCGGGACAACGACGGTAATCGTCGCCGAGATGGCGCGTCACGATTTCGCGCAAGTGCGGATGGGGTCCTGTTTGGCGGCTGCGTATCGGTCGCGAGTTCGCGCGCATCGGTTCCCTGTGTTGCCTCATGCCGCCGACCGTCGACTGGACCGCCGGCCGGCTGTGGGACATTTCCTACAGCACAAAGAGCAATCCGTCCATTGCCCGCCGTCGATTCGAGCGTGTTCGCCCAGCACCGCCATGCCGCCCACGCCACCTCACCCACCCGAGGCCATTGGCGCCTCGCCCCCCTGCCGACGGGAGAGGTGACCAACGAAGTCTCGTAGCCAATCGCATAAGCAAATGCCGCCGCGTCAGGCCCGGCAGCCTGACAACACCCGACCCGGCGCGATAAAGTGCGCGACTGATGCCGGGCACTTCGCCCGCGCGGCCGTGATGACGCGCATGCCTGCAATCCGTTTTTTCGATCTCCCCTCGCCGTTCGCAATGAAACGCGGCGGCGCGCTGACCGGCGCGCGGCTGGCCTACGAGACCTGGGGTGCACTGAACCCGGCGCGCGACAACGCGATCTTCATCCTGACCGGCCTGTCGCCGAGTGCGCACGCGGCATCGAGCACAGACGATCCGTCGCCGGGCTGGTGGGAGGAAATGATCGGGCCGGGCAAGCCGATCGACACGAACCGCTGGTACGTGATCTGCGCGAACACGCTGGGCAGCTGCAAGGGCTCGACCGGACCGGCCTCGATCGACCCGGCAACCGGCAAAGTGTACAAATTGACTTTTCCGGACCTGACCCTCGAGGACGTCGCCAACTCTTCGTACGAACTCGTGCGCAGCCTCGGCGTCGAGCGCCTCGCTTGCCTCATCGGCAACTCGATGGGCGGCATGAGCGCGCTCGGCTATCTCGTGCAGCATCCCGGCAGCGTTCGCTCGCACATCAGCATTTCGACCGCACCGACAGCGCAACCGTTCGCGATCGCGATCCGTTCGCTGCAGCGCGAGGCGATCCGTCTCGACCCGAACTGGGATCACGGCAACTACGACGACGAACACTATCCCGAAGCCGGCATGTCGATCGCGCGCAAGCTCGGCGTGATCACGTATCGCTCCGCGATGGAGTGGGTCGGCCGCTTCGCGCGCATTCGCCTGGATCACGAAACGCGCGAGGAAGGCGATCCATTCGGCGTCGAGTTCGCCGTCGAATCGTACCTCGCCGGCCACGCGCGCCGCTTCGTGCGCAATTTCGATCCGAACTGTTATCTCTACCTGTCGCGCGCGAGCGACTGGTTCGACGTCGGCGAGTACGCGCACCGGGAGTCGGGCGACCTGGTCGGGGCGGCGTTGCGCCAGATCCGCGTCGACCGCGCGCTCGTGATTGGGGTATCGACCGACATCCTGTTCCCGCTGACCCAGCAGCAGCAGATCGCCGACGGGCTGCGCACCGGCGGCGCCAAAGTTGATTTCGTAGGCCTCGACTCGCCGCAGGGTCACGACGCCTTCCTCGTCGATATCAAGAACTTCGGCGCCGCCATCAGCGGCTTTCTGGGCAAGCTGTAGACAACGGCGGCGCTTCATACGGAAAGTGTGCCGGCGCCGCATCACAAGTCGCCTTCGCGTTGCGCTACAAGCCCGCTCCGTCACGCGGCATTGCAAAGCCCTCCCTTTTCGCCGCATTGCAAAGCCCTCCCCTTCTCACAGCGCTGCTAGCCCTCCTCTTCTCACAGCGCTGCTAGCCCTCCTCTTCTCACAGCGCTGCTAGCCCTCCCTTCTCACAGCGCTGCTAGCCCTCCCCTTCAAGGGGAGGGTCGGGTGGGGATGGTGTCTTTTCGCCCGATCCCTCCTGCGAAATGGCGGCCCCCGAGCCCGCTCACATACAACCGTACAGCCTGCGCGCCACAGCGCTGGTACAATGCCCGCCATCCCGTTCACGAGCGCACGCCACGCCATGCTCGCTCTCGATTTCCCCGGCTCGACCCGCCTCGTCGACTCGCTGACAGCCGCGGTCTGCCACGACTGTCCGACCGAAATCACCGACGCACTGCGCAACACGCTGTGCGAACTGATTCGCGATCCCGCCGTCAAGCTGCCCGACTGCTGCTACGAGCGGGCCACCGATCACTACGCAAGGCGCGAGTTGTATCGCAGCGAGAAGCACGGCTTCAGCGTCATCGCGATGACCTGGGGCCCGGGCCAGGGCACGCCGATCCACGATCATGCCGGCATGTGGTGCGTCGAAGGCGTATGGCACGGCTCGCTCGAGATCACGCCGTACGAACTGATGGAGCACAACGACGACCGCTACCGCTTCGAATCGCGCGGCACGATGAGCGTCGGCCCCGGTTCGGCCGGCAGCCTGATCCCGCCGCACGAATACCACACGATCCGCAACCCGAGCCGCGACGAGAACGCCGTGACCGTGCACGTCTATCGCGGATCGATGACCCAGTGCGCCGTCTTCCGCCCGATCGACGGCAAGTGGTACACCCGCGACCAGCGCCAGCTGTCGCTCGACGCCACGCACTAGCTTCCCTTCCCACTGCAGCTTTTCCTTCCCCTGCGCAGCGGGGGAAGGTGCCCGCAGGGCGGATGGGGGCAGTCTCTGGGACGGCGCGCAAAACCAACAGGCGCCAAATCCGCACCGCATCGCATATAATGCGCCCCCTACCCGACGCGCCCACCTCAGCGGCCCGTCAAATCACGCTTGCCGGCGTGGCGGAATTGGTAGACGCGCCAGACTCAAAATCTGGTTACCGAAAGGTAGTGTGGGTTCGATTCCCTCCGCCGGCACCATTCAGCAATCGTCCCGTCAAATCTGCAGCCTTGGGCCTGAATTGCAATACAATCCGAACCGCGCGATCATTGCATCGCATTTGCAACGCACGTGGTGAACCATGAAGAGTGCAACTTTCCCGTCGCTCCGGGTCGACCCCGCGCTACGTGAGGCCGCTGAGGAAGTCTTGCTCGATGGCGAAAGCCTGTCGAGTTTTGTCGAGGAATCGGTTCGCGAAAACATAGAGCGGCGCAAAGCGCGCGAGGAGTTTATCGCGCGCGGGCTCAAGTCGCGTGAGAATGCGAGGCGCAGCGGCAAGTACGCATCTTCCAGCGCGGTCGTAAGGAATCTGGAAGCGCGCTTGGTGAAAGCCAAAGCCAAATAAGACGCATGATTTTCCGGGTCCGCTTCACGCAGGATGCGCAAGCCGATCTGGAAAGGCTGTACGACTTCATCCTGCAACGAGACGACGCAGACTGGTCCACTGCGACGCGCGCTCTGGATGCTATTCGCAGCGGCATCGCCCTGCTCGAGACCTCGCCTTTCAGCTGCCGCAAGGCCGCGCCCGGGAATGCCTTCCTGCGAGAACTCGTTATCTCCTTCGGTGCCGCCGGCTACGTTGCCCTCTTTGAAATCGAGGATGCGAGAACGGTTACCGTGCTGGCTGTGCGTCATCAGCGCGAAGACGACTACCATTGACCTTGGATCGCGACAACGCAATCAGGCTTTATCAAGCGAGCCGATGAACGATGAAAAGACTATCAAACTTAAGCGCAATTCAAACCGCCCCCCGACGCACCCGGGCGCGCTGCTGCGCGAAGGCATTCTGCCGGCGCTCGAGCTCAGCGTCACCGAAACCGCCCGTCGCCTGCACGTCTCACGACAAACCCTGAATGATCTGCTGGCGGAGCGCAAAACATTCACTCCGGAAATGGCGCTGCGCGTCGGCAAGCTTGCCGGAAACGGCCCGGCACTGTGGCTGCGCATGCAGCAGGACTACGATCTCTGGTATGCGGAGCGCGCCCTCGCTGCTGAACTCAAGACGATTCGGACAGCCGCGTAGCCCATCCCTATGCCTTCTTGCGCGCTTCACAACTAAGCCGGCGCAGCGGAATTGGTAGACGCGCTGGACTCAAAATCCAGTTCTGGCAACAGAGTGTGGGTTCGATTCCCTCCACCGCACCAACCGGCTCAAGACTCGCTGCCGTCACGAGTTGACGCCAGTCCTCCCCCAGTCGCAGCCCCTGAGACCCACCTCTGGTCCAATACCTCCCATGCCGCAAGGCATGCCGGTGCCGACCATGGGGGTCGATGCCGGTTTACTGACTGGAGATAGAAACTGATGACGCAGAACCTCGTTACGCTGAACCTCACCGATGCGCAGCTCACCGCCGTGGATGCGGCCCTGACCGAGCTGGAGACGCAGCTGGCCGGCCTGATTGCGTTGCCTGCGGCAACGAAGCGGGCATTGCGGAAGATGGGCAACAAGTCGGAAGCCTTCTGCCGCAAGGCATTGACCGTGCTGGAGCAGAATCCGCAGATCGTGCCGCCCAGCGTAGCGCTGGCGGACGCAATCGCCGATCTGAATGCGCTGGAGCAGTTGCGGCCGCGCATGATCCGGCTTTCGCGTCTGAGCGAACGTGCTTCGGATACGGATATCGCGCTCGGCAGTGACGTGATGGTAGTGGCGTTGCAGGGCTACAGTCTGTTGAAGCTGACGGGTCATGCCCAAGGCCTCGAGGGGCTGCGGCAGGAACTCAGTGAGCGATTCGCAAGGACTTCGCGTCACGCGCAGCCGGCGCCGCGGCCGGCTCCGCAACCGACCCCGCAGCCCGAGCCGCCTCCGCTCGCCCAAGCCGCGTAGCGCGGTTTCACTCTCCACCATTCAAGAGCCGCAGCGATGCGGCTCTTTTTTTTGCTTTTCACATGCCTGCATGTCACCTATCCGAATCTGCTCAGAATTAGTTCAATTTCATGGTCGCCTGTGAATTTTCTGTGCGGCGGTCAAGCTCGCCGTTGCGGCGTTGGACCTCACTTCTTGAGCAGTCGAGCTCGCGTTTGCGGTGCTGATCAATTATTGGTCATCGTTCGATGGCCGCCAGTTCGCGGGCGATCAAAATATGTTCATCGGCCGAGCTCCCATGCTCGTAGATGCTCAATTTTTGTTCGTCAATCAACGCTCGCCTCTCCGGCGCTGATCATATTTCTCTCATTGGTCAGCTTTGATTGGTCGGCTGTCACCACCCGGCGTCAAAAGGACGACTTCGGGTGGCTAGCCCCCGCCGCTCGCCTCTGGCGCGCTGGGCGCGCCCTCGCTGACGAGTTGCGAATAATCCGCACCGCCACGTAAACGGTTTCCTGTTCTGACTCATGATTCCCGGCAGCGATTTCATGTTTGCCGCGATAGGCTCAGGAAAGCGAGTCTCTGAAAGCTGACGAAATCCTTGCAGCCGCGGCGCTGCGCCTATCCCGACAGTTCGGTGTGCGCTTCCCCGAGCGTTAGTCTCGACAACGCGGCATACTTTCTGCCGCTGGCCATTTGTTCCAGCTCTCGATAACTGCAATATGCAGCAGTTATCATCCGGGCGCTTTCGGGGATTCCTCGCATTCGACTGTCGGGAGATGATCATGGATGCACCGTCGTACGTCCTTCGTTCCCTCCTCGCGATCGTGATCGCGAGCGCCGTCGCGATGCCGACGCTGACCAGCGCGGCAAAGAAAGCCAACCAATCCGGCAACGCCAAGTCTGCGCACGCCGCAAAACCAGCGGCCGACCAGCGCATCGTCTGGCCGCAGCTCGACCTCAAGCCCGACGACAGTCCCGAAGAAGCGGTGCGCTTCTTCCTGAAGAAGCGACTGGCGCCCGGCATGACGAGCTACCCGGCGGCGCAGGTGCTCGCGGCGTACGAGGACGCGAAGAAGCTGCCGCTGTATTCGACCATGATCGGTGGACGCATGGCGGCGCCCGAGGGCAGCCTCGCCGCGCAGTCGCTGACGTGGACGTCGCTCGGCCCGGGCAACGTCGGCGGCCGCACGCGCGCGTTCCGCTTCGATCCCAACACCCACACGACGATCTATGCCGGCGGCGTCGCCGGCGGCGTGTGGAAGTCGACGGATACTGGCTCGAGTTGGACCGCGCTCGGCGACGCCATGGCCAACATGGCGGTGACCTCGCTGCTCGTCGATCCTTCTAACACCAGCCAGATCTACGCCGGCACCGGCGAAGGCTACTTCAACATCGACGCCGTAAGCGGCGCGGGCATCTTCAAGTCGACCGACGGCGGCACGACCTGGAACCAGCTCTCGAGCACGAACAATTCGAATTTCTCGTTCGTCAACGATCTCGTGTTCGACCCGGCCAACTCCGCCCATATCTACGCCGCGACCGGCAACGGCTTGTACCGATCGCTCGACAGCGGGTCGACCTGGACGCTGATGATCAACGCGTCCGCCGCGCACGGCTGCATGAAGGTGGTATACCGCACCGACGCCGACACGGCAGTCGCGACTTGCGGGACGTTCAACGCCACGGATTCGGCGACCGGCATCTGGTACAGCGCCAATGCCAGCGTTGCATCGCCGACCTGGACCCATGTCGTCGGCGCCTCGCTTTCCCTGCCGAACCTGTCCCTGGCAAACATGGGCCGCGCCAGCGTGGCCATCGCGCCGTCGAGCCAGACCACGATGTATGCGCTGGTCTCGTGCTATCCCGGCACCGGCACCTGCGGAACCAGCAACGTTTTCACGTACGGGCTGCTCGCCGTCCTCAAGTCGACCGACGGCGGCGCGACCTGGGCCGCCGTCTACACCAACACCTTCAACACCAGCGTCGTTGCCAACCTGTTGCTCACCAATCCCGAAGCGCAGCTTTGCCAGAGCGCGTCAGGCTACAACCAGGGCTGGTACGACAACACGATCGCCGTCGACCCGACCAATCCCCTCCGCGTGTTCGCCTCCGGCATCGAAGCGTTCCGGTCCGACGACGGCGGCGCGACGTGGGGCACCATCGCCTACTGGTGGCTGCAGGGGACGACGACCGACTACGAACACGCCGACCATCACGGGATCTTCTTCCATCCCGATTACAACGGGACGACCGAAACCCGCACGTACGACACCAACGACGGCGGCATCTTCGTTTCCAGCAACGCCGCCACGGCGACCCGGGCGACGACCAGCACCAACGTCTGCCCGAACCTGGTGTCGGACTTGCGGGGAGCGACCTGGGCCAGCCTCAACAACGGCTACGGCGTCACCCAGTACTACCATGGCAGCGCGTACCCGAGCGGAACCCAGTACATCGCCGGTGCCCAGGACAACGGCACCACGCGAGGAACCGACGGCAGTCCGAATGCATGGACGACGATCTCCGGCGGCGACGGCGGCTTCACGGCGGTCGACAACACGACCAGCGGCAGCAGCACCGCGCTGTACGACGAATTCACCTACATCAGCATCCAGAAGTCGTCCAACAACGGCGGCAGTTTCGGCAGCTTCACGACCGGCATCAGCAACACCGGCTGCGGCCAGTTCATCAACCCGTTCCAGATCGACCCGAACAACAACCTGCGCCTGTTCACGTCGAACAACGTCTTGTGGCGCGTCCTCAATCCGTCCACCTCGTGGACGCAGGCGAGCGCCGCGATCACCGGCACGTCCTGCTCCGGCGGCACCGACAGCGGCGAGCGCTTCACGAATTACGCGATCAAGCCGGGCAATTCCGACGTCCTGATCGCCGGAACCGATCACGGCAGGATCTGCACGCTGAGCGGCGCGACGAGCTCGACCAGCGCGACGGCGCTGTCGAACTGCACGCAGCCGGCCGGCACCGGCGCCTACATTTCCGAGCTGGCGTTCGATCAGAACAACACCGCGAATGCCTACGCCTCGGTCTCGACGTTCAATGTCGGCCACGTCTGGAAGAGCACCAATTCCGGGCAGACCTGGACCGACATCTCCGGAAGCGGCGCCAACGCACTGCCGAATTCACCGACGCACAGCGTGGCCGTCTCGCCGGCCGACGCCACCGGCAACACGATCTACGTCGGCACCGAGATCGGCGTCTTCGTCACGACCGACGGCGGCACCAACTGGTCGCGCGAGAACACCGGCTTCGCGAACGTCATCACCGACCATCTGGCCTTCAACTTCGTCAACCCGAACTGGCAGCTGTTCGCGTTCACACACGGCCGCGGCGCGTTCCGCGCGACCCTGCCCAGCAGCCTGCTCTCCAGCGGGACGGCGCTGGGGTCTGCACCGAATCCCTCGGTGTTCGGCCAGAACGTGACGCTGACCGCCACGGTCAGCGGCAGCGCCGCCACGCCGACCGGCACGGTGACGTTCAAGGACGGCGCAACGACACTGCAGTCGGGCGTCGCCTTGAGCTCGGGAGTCGCGACCTACCAGACGACGGCCTTTTCGACCGGCACGCATAGCACGCTGTCCGCGATCTACTCCGGCGACTCGACGTACTCGGGCAGCACCGGCGGCGCTTCGCAGACCGTCAGCAAGGCGAATACCAGTATCTCGATCAGCAACGACACGCCGGATCCTTCCGTGGTCGGCCAGAGCGTCAGCGTATCCGCTTCCGTCGCGGTGACATCCCCCGGTTCCGGCACCCCAACCGGTTCGATCACGATCACCGGCAGCAACACGACCGGCTGCACGATCAATCCGCTGTCGAACGGTTCCTGTTCGCTGACGTTCACGGCGCAGGGCGCGCAGACGTTGAATGCCAGCTACGGCGGCGACACCAACTTCAACGGTTCCAGCACCTCGTCGTCGACCTCGCACACGGTCAACAAGGCCTCGACGTCGGTCTCGATCAGCAACGACACGCCGGATCCTTCCGTCGTCGGACAGAGCGTCACCGTGTCCGCGTCCGTCGCCGTGACCGCACCGGGCGCCGGCACGCCGACCGGCTCGATCACGATCACCGGCAGCAACACCACCGGCTGCACGATCAATCCGCTGTCGAACGGCTCGTGCTCGCTGACGTTCACCGCGCCCGGCTCGCAGACCCTGGACGCCAGCTACAGTGGCGATTCGAACTTCAACGGATCCAGCACCGCGGCGTCGACCTCGCACACCGTCAACAAGGCGAACACGACTGTCTCGATCAGCAACGACACGCCGGATCCCTCCGTGGTCGGCCAGAGCGTCACCGTGTCGGCGTCCGTCGCCGTGACTTCGCCGGGCGCCGGCACGCCGACCGGCTCGATCACGATCACTGGCAGCAACACGACCGGCTGCACGATCAATCCGCTGTCGAACGGCTCGTGCTCGCTGACGTTCACCGCGCAGGGTGCGCAGACGTTGAATGCCAGCTACAGCGGCGACTCGAACTACAACGGTTCCAGCACCTCGTCGTCGACCTCGCACACGGTCAACAAGGCCTCGACATCGGTCTCGATCAGCAACGACACGCCGGATCCTTCCGTCGTCGGACAGAGCGTCACCGTGTCGGCGTCCGTCGCCGTGACTTCGCCGGGCGCCGGCACGCCGACCGGCTCGATCACGATCACCGGCAGCAACACGACCGGCTGCACGATCAATCCGCTGTCGAACGGCTCGTGCTCGCTGACGTTCACCGCGCAGGGCGCGCAGACGTTGAATGCCAGCTACAGCGGCGACACGAACTTCAACGGTTCCAGCACCTCGTCGTCGACCTCGCACACAGTCAACAAGGCCTCGACTCGGTCTCGATCAGCAACGAGACGCCGGATCCCTCCGTCGTCGGACAGAGCGTCACCGTGTCCGCGTCCGTCGCCGTGACCGCACCGGGCGCCGGCACGCCGACCGGTTCGATCACGATCACCGGCAGCAACACGACCGGCTGCACGATCAATCCGCTGTCGAACGGCTCGTGCTCGCTGACGTTCACGGCGCAGGGCGCGCAGACGTTGAATGCCAGCTACGGCGGCGACACCAACTTCAACGGTTCCAGCACCTCGTCGTCGACCTCGCACACGGTCAACAAGGCCTCGACATCGGTCTCGATCAGCAACGAGACGCCGGATCCCTCCGTCGTCGGACAGAGCGTCACCGTGTCCGCGTCCGTCGCCGTGACCGCACCGGGCGCCGGCACGCCGACCGGCTCGATCACGATCACCGGCAGCAACACCACCGGCTGCACGATCAATCCGCTGTCGAACGGCTCGTGCTCGCTGACATTCACGGCGCAGGGCGCGCAGACGTTGAATGCCAGCTACAGCGGCGATTCGAACTTCAACGGTTCCAGCACGCTCGTCGTCGACCTCGCACACGGTCAACAAGGCCTCGACGTCGGTCTCGATCAGCAACGACACGCCGGATCCTTCCGTCGTCGGACAGAGCGTCACCGTGTCGGCGTCCGTCGCCGTGACTTCGCCGGGCGCCGGCACGCCGACCGGTTCGATCACGATCACCGGCAGCAACACGACCGGCTGCACGATCAATCCGCTGTCGAACGGCTCGTGCTCGCTGACGTTCACCGCGCAGGGCGCGCAGACGTTGAATGCCAGCTACAGCGGCGACTCGAACTACAACGGTTCCAGCACCTCGTCGTCGACCTCGCACACGGTCAACAAGGCCTCGACGTCGGTCTCGATCAGCAACGACACGCCGGATCCTTCCGTCGTCGGACAGAGCGTCACCGTGTCGTCCTCCGTCGCCGTGACGTCGCCCGGCTCCGGCACTCCGACCGGTTCAATCACGATCACCGGCAGCAACACGACCGGCTGCACGATCAACCCGCTGTCGAACGGTTCCTGTTCGCTGACGTTCACGACGCCCGGCTCGCAGACCCTGAACGCCAGCTATGGCGGCGATTCGAACTTCAACGGTTCCAGCACACCGGTGACGACCTCGCACACGGTCAACAAGGCCGACACCAGCATCTCGATCAGCAACGACACGCCGGATCCTTCCGTCGTCGGACAGAGCGTCACCGTGTCGGCCGCCGTCGCGGTAACCTCGCCCGGCGCCGGCACGCCGACAGGTTCGATCGCGGTCACCGGCAGCAACACGACCGGGTGCACGATCAACCCGCTGTCGAACGGTTCGTGCGCCCTGACGTTCACGGCGGCCGGCCCGCAGACGTTGAACGCCGGCTACGCCGGCGATCCGAACTTCAACGCGTCCAGCACGCAGTCGTCGACCGCGCACACCACCAACAAGGCCGCGACGACGGTCTCGATCAGCAACGAGACACCAGATCCTTCGATCGTGGGCCAGAGCGTCACCGTCTCGGCTGCGGTCGCCCTGACCTCGCCCGGCGCCGGCACGCCGACCGGCTCGATCACGATCGGCGGCACCGACACGGCGGGCTGCACGATCTCCCCGCTGTCGAACGGCTCCTGCTCGCTGACGTTCACCGCGTCCGGCGCCAAATCGATCACCGCCACCTACAACGGCGACGCGAATTTCTCGGGTTCCGTTTCGACGCCGGCGACATCGCACACGGTCATGCCGTCGCAGGCCGACCTGGCGGTCACCGTCGACGACGGCGTCACGCTCGCGCCGATCGGCACCCAGGTAACCTACGCCATCGTTGTGACCAACAATGGACCCGACGACGTCACCGGCGCAACGCTCACGGACTCGCCGCTCAACGGATTGACCAACCTGACCTGGACCTGCGCGCCGGCAGGCAAATGCGCTCATGCATCAGGCACCGGCGCAATCAGCGAGTCCGTCGACCTCGCCAACGGCGCATCACTGACCTACCAGCTCACCGGTACCGTGACCGTGGCCCTCGGCACCCAGTTCGCCGACACCGCGCAGATTACCGCACCGGGCGGCACCATCGATCCGAATGACACCAACGACTCGGCGACCGACATCGACAACACCGACGAGATCTTCCGCGGCACGTTCGAGCTGCTGGTGCCCTAAGACGCGATCGACGGCAGTGCACGCCCATCCCGCAAAGCACCCGCTGTCCCATCCCCTGCGGCAGCGGGGGATGGTGCCCCGAAGGGCGGCAGGGGCCAACGCTGCGAAGCCACGCCAGGAAACACCCCAAGCCAACCCACAACCTTCCCCTATAAACCCCACCCTACCCCACGACGCTCCCCGCGCGTCCAAAAAAACTGCGCCGGTATGGCGGAACTGGTAACGCGCTGGACTCAAAATCCGGTTCTGGCAACACAGTGTGGGTTCGATTCGCTACTCCGCACCCGGCGCGCACCACTTCAATCACCGACCCGGCATTGCCCATCCTCGGGAGTGCGCACCGTGCCGCCACTCCAGACGCAGCGGCGCGTTGCTTCGAAGGACCAGCAAATCATTCCAGGGATTCGTAGCATTCTGGCGTGAAACGCGGGCTGCAGATGCAATAGAAAACGAGATCCGAGGCGCCCGTGTTCGAGATCTGCTGGGTCACTTCGGCCGGAATCACGACGATGTCGCCCGGTGCGACTGCCTGTTCGATCGAATCACCAATTCGCACGAATCCGGAACCTTCGATGATCAGGTAGCGTTCCACGACGCCGTGCAATCGGTGTGGTTGCGTCGTGATGCCCGGCGCGACGCGGGCGCGTGCGATCGATGCCGCGGGGTCGCTTGGGTTGTTCCAAACTTCGAGGATCGAGCAGCGTTCGACGGTGGTGAATTCTTTGGATTCGTCCGGGTGGGCGACGGTCGGTTTCATTTTTTTCTGCTTCACTCGGGCACCTGCTAGCGCGCCAGTCTGGTTGGGGATTGTATGGGGTGAAGGGGCAGATCAAAATGGATTCCCGCTTGCGCGGGAATGACGGCTTTTTTGGAACGGTTGCGCGCGCGTTCTGTAGTTGCGCAGGGCACATCCCTGTCCGAGCTGCCATGCGTGATAGCGCGAGCGCCGGCGCATCGTTGCGGGCCGACGAAAGCGCTCAATGCCCCGATACTTTGCGCCGCCGGCAGTCACAAACTACACTTCAACCGGCGCGGCGCCTGGGGGCGCCCGACGTTAGCGGATCAGACCATGTCGCTTCAGTCCGTCTTCGAGGAACTGATCGACCTCTCGCCCGAACAGCGCGACGAGCGATTGCGCACGTTGACGCTTACTGACGGCGAACGCGCGCGGTTGCAGTCGATGCTCGATGTCGCTACCGAGAGGTTGCCGCTGCTCGACATGCCGGTCGATGAAGTGATTGGCCAGTTTCGACCCGACGAGGCCGCGTTCACGCGCATGGTGGGCCGCATGGTCGGTCCGTTTCGCGTGCTCGAACTGATCGGTGAAGGCGGGTCGGCTGCGGTGTTTCGCGCGAGCCGGCCGGCGGGTTCGGGTGAACAACTCGTCGCGCTCAAGGTGCTGCGCGCGAGCATGTTCTCGGCCGATGGCGAACGCAGGTTCCGGCGCGAGCAGGCAATTCTCGCGCAACTGACGCACCCGAACGTCGCGCGCCTGATCGAGGGCGGCGTCGACGCCTCGGGCAATCCGTACATGGCGATGGAACTCGTGGACGGCGAGCCGATCACGCGCGCGGCGGCGGCGCGCAAGCTTGGCCTGACACAGCGTCTCGAATGGTTCCTGTCGCTGTGTCGCGCGATCGATGCCGCGCACCTCTCGCTGGTCGTGCACTGCGACCTCAAGCCGTCGAACGTGCTGGTCGATCGCGATGGCGTGCTCAAGGTGCTCGACTTCGGCATCGCCCGCCTGATTGATGCGACACGCGAAGACCATCCGACGCGGACGATCGCGCTGACACCCGAATACGCTGCGCCGGAGCAGTTCCAGCTCGGACCGCCGCGTGTTTCGGTCGACGTCTACGCGCTCGGCATCATCCTCGGCGAACTGCTCACCGGCCAGCGGCTCGGCGCGAACGCAAAGAGATCGGCGTCCGTCGCGGTGGCCGATGTCGATGCAGCCAAGCCACCCGCAGGTTTGCCGCGCCGCGAAATTCTCGCGCGCCAGCTCAGCGGCGACCTCGACGCGATCATGACGATGGCGACCGAAGAGGACTCGGCCAATCGCTACCGCTCGGCCGGCGCACTGGCCGAGGATGTCGAACGCTATCTGTCCGGACGGCCGGTTTCGGCGCGCTTTCCGACGCGCCGCTACCGCCTGCGCAAATTCGTCGGCCGCCATCGCGTTGCCGTCGCGACGACGGCGCTGGTGCTGCTCGCCCTCGTCACGGGCTTGGGCATTGCCTGGTGGCAGGCGGTCGTCGCACAGCGCGCGGCACGCGAAGCGCAAGCGCAGACTGCGCGCGCCAACTCGATGCGCGACATGGTGTTCGACGTTTTCTCCGAGGCCGAACCCGGCAAGCCGCGTCCTGCCGAAACGACCGTCAGCGAGGCCGCCGAACACGCCATCGCCACGCTGTTGACCGATCGCAGCGGAGATCCACGCGCACGGCTGGAACTCCTCGCGCGCCTCGCCGACACGGTCGGACGGCAAGGTCATCCCGATCGCGCGCAAGAACTGCTCGAGCGCGCGCTGGTCGAATCCCGCGAGTTGCTCGGACCGGTCGACAATTTGACTCTGGACATCGACGTGCGCCTAGCGGGCTACGAAACCCAGCATGGTTCCTACGACGCGGCGCGCTCGCGCATCGACAAACTGCTGGCGCAGATTCCGCCCGAGGTCACCGAGCTGCGCATCCGGGTCCTGAGAGCCTCGGCTTCGGCCGCGTGGCACATGCACGACAGCGAACGCGCGCGCGGCGATGGAAGTCTTGCCGTCGCGCTGAGCAAGCAACTGGGCAACGCCGAGGTCGAACGCGACTCCCTGACCGCCTACGGCGCCACGCTGCTCGGCGTGGGAGCGGTGACCGAAGCGGTCACGGTCTACGAGAAACTGCTCGCATTGAACACGGCGAAATTCGGGCCGACGCACGAGCAGGTCGCACTCGTCTGGTCGGGCCTTGCGCGCGCCTATAGGCGCAGCGGCAACCTGGAGAAAGCCGAGGACGCATCGCGCCAGGCGCTCGCCATCGACCGCGCCATCTACACGAACGATCACTGGATCACGGCCAATCATCTGAACGCGCTGACGATGATCCTGATCCAGAAGCGCGACTACGCAGGCGCGCTGGACGCATCGCGCGAGGGGCTGCGGATTACCGTGAACACGCTCGATGAGAAGCACGTCGATCGGCTCTCGCCCGCGTATGAGATCGGTTATGTGCTCATGATGATGGAGCGCTACGCCGAAGCGCTGCCCTATCTGCGCGACGTTTTCGAACGCCGTGCCACACTGATCGGTCCCACTCAGCACGAAACGATCATGGCGCGCGCGACCTACGGCTATGACCTCGGCATGAGTGGCGATGCGAAAGCCGGAGCAATCGAACTCGAGAAGGCCAACGAGGATGCATCGGGCGAGCCGAAGCCCGATTTCGATTTCATTGCCAAGACCATCGAAAAGCGCATCCGCCTGGCGCTTGTGTCGGGCGATCTGGAAAAAGCCGCAGCGCTGATCGAGCCGTTCGCGAGCGCGGTGGCAAAGTTGTCCGCACCGGAAGATCGTGCCTGGATCGGCAAGGCCGACACACTTCGCGGCGAAGTGCTGCTCGCGCAGAAGCGGCCGCGCGAAGCCAGGGAAGCGCTATTGCGAGCGGGCAAGGCGCTCGAAGCAGGAACGAGCACGGACCTCGTCGAGCCTCTGGAGCAGCGGCTTCTGCTGGCCCAGGCTTGCGCGGCGAGCAACGACCTTTCGGCCGCGCGCGCAGCGGCGAACGATGCGCGGCGCAGGATGCAAGGCGTGCCCAGTCCGCCTTCGCGACTGACGCGGTTGGCAGAAGAGTTGCCGAAGTAGCTGTCGGTTTTGAGCCGCTCTCCCAAGCGCGCGAGCTTGGCGCTTTAGCCCCTCTCCCGCCGGGAGAGGGGTTGGGGTGAGGGTCGGTTCTGTATCGACGTTCGGAATCATCCGACTTGAATTGCAGTCCGATGTTCGCTCACCGACGCAACACCATCCCCACCCAACCCTCCCCTTGAAGGGAA
Source organism: uncultured Gammaproteobacteria bacterium (assembly GCA_963766595.1). Taxonomy (GTDB): domain Bacteria; phylum Pseudomonadota; class Gammaproteobacteria; order Xanthomonadales; family Rhodanobacteraceae; genus Rudaea. Next base: position 1,336,822 of record CAVYAZ010000002.1, on the reverse strand, counting down.
GGGCTTAAGCGCGTGCCTTTAGCCCCTCTCCCGCCGGGAGAGGGGTTGGGGTGAGGGTGTATCAACGTTCGCTATCACCGACTTGAATTGCAGTCCGATGTTCGCTCTCCGCTGCAACACCATCCCCACCCAACCCTCCCCTTGAAGGGGAGGGCTTAAGCGCGCGAGCTTGGCGCTTTAGCCCCTCTCCCGCCGGGAGAGGGGTTGGGGTGAGGGTCGGGTCTCCAACAACGCCGAAAAAATGAGCCGCCTATTCCGCAAATTTTTTCGGCGCTTTCCGCTCGACGCTAACACCATCCCCACCCAACCCTCCCCTTGAAGGGGAGGGCTTAAGCGCAGGGCTTTAGCCCCTCTCCCGCCGGGAGAGGGGTTGGGGTGAGGGTCGGGTCTCCAACAACGCCGAAAAAATGAGCCGCCTATTCCGCAAATTTTTTCGGCGCTTTCCGCTCGACGCTAACACCATCCCCACCCAACCCTCCCCTTGAAGGGGAGGGCTTAAGCGCAGGGCTTTAGCCCCTCTCCCGCCGGGAGAGGGGTTGGGGTGAGGGTCGGGGCTCGGACCAACGTCGGGAAATGACCCGGCTCTTTTTCGCAACATTCTGCCGCGCAACGGGTTCGAAGCAACACCATCCCCACCCAACCCTCCCCTTGAAGGGGAGGGCTTAAGCGCGCGAAGGAAAGGACTGACGGGCATGAAGGGACGCGCCGGGCGCTTCAACTCTCCGTATGCGTAGAAAGAAATGCACGCGCGTACTGCCAGTCGCGATCGACGGTGCGTGACGACGAGCCGGTGATTTCTGCCACGCGCGACAGCGGCAGTCCGGCGAAATAGTGAAGTTCCACGACCTGGGCGGCGCGCGGCGAGTCGGCCGCGAGCGCGTTCAGTGCCTGGTCGAGTTCGAGCGCCAGCGCCGGCTCGATCGAGACCGCGCCGACCGCGGGATCGGTGAAGCCGATCCGCGCGAGGTCTCCGCCTTCTTTCATGGCCTGACGCCGTCTCGCGAGGTCGACAAGCAAGTGGCGCATCGCGCGCGCCGCGTAGGCGAAGAACTCCAGCTCGTGGCCGAATTGCAGATTGCGCTCGTCGCACATCCGCAGATACAACTCGTGAACCACCTCGGTGGTGCTCACCGATGCGGGACTCGGGCCGCGCTGCCGCTGCCGGCCTGCCATCGCCTTCAAACGCGAATACATGTCCTGGAACAGGGCGCTGGCTGGCGCAACGTTTACCGTGTTTTGCGATGTCGACATGCAAAGCCCTCCCTTTGCAGACATCGGACATTGTCCACCTATCGGGACCTGGGCGAAACAAGCGGCCCGAACCGCCGCAAGACCACGCGCTACGACCGTCGTGTGACCCGGCAACGAGCCCCGACGTGGAACTGGCCGCCCGGGCCCCGCTGTTTCGACGCTGTCTCCAGGCCCTGCCCGCCCCTTCTCACCGCAACCTTGTCGCGACAGTCGATTCGGAATGGCGCGATCCCGCTTCGCTTTTCGTTCTCCGCATTGCAACCGAGATATGGCCACGAGAGGAACCCATGAGTGCTGTGCTGAAAAATGAAGTACCCGGGCGCTATGCCCACTGCATCGAAGTGTCCAAGCGTATCCGCTGGGAGATCGATCGCGACGTCATAAAGGGGCGTCGCTTCGATTTTGAGCGCGAGTTCCTGCCCAAAGGCCTGAGCCAGATCGACCGGGTCGAATTTCTTGCGCCATCCGAGCGCAGGCTGATGAGCCAGATCCAGGGTCGGACGTACGCTTACCTGTTCGGACTGATCGAGCGTTCCATCAACGCCAAGGTGCTCGAATTGTCGCGCGACCACTGGTTCGGTGATCAGGTCGCACTGGAAGCGTTGATCCGCTTCAGCGACGAGGAACTCAAGCACCAGGAACTGTTTCGCCGCATCGAGTCGATGATCGGCGACGTTATGCCGCAAGGGTACGTGCGCACACAGGATCCAAACGCCGTGGCACAGGCGGTGCTGTCGAAATCAACTTGGGCCGTCCTTGCACTGACCTGCCACATCGAACTTTTCACGCAGGCCCATTACAAGCAGAGCATCGCCACCGACGAGCGGCTCGATCCGCTGTACCGCGACGTGTTCCTGTTCCACTGGCGCGAAGAGTCGCAGCACGCGATTCTCGACGAACTCGAATGGCGCCGCATCGATGCGACGTTGACCGACAGCGAACGCGACGCCGCGGTCGACGACCTGATCGCGCTGGTCGGCGCAGTCGACGGCATTCTTCAGGCGCAGTCCAAGGCAGACGTCGATTACTTCGTGCACATCTGCGGGCGCATCCCTTCGCTCGACGAGCGCACAAGACTGGCTGCCGCGACCCTCGCCGCCTATCGCTGGCAATACATCGTGTCGGGTGTGCAGGAGCCGCGCTTCCAGCAGGTGCTCGGCGAACTGACGACCGAGACGCAACGCGCGAAGATCGGGGCCGCGTTGGCGCCGCTCATGCAATAACGCTCGTGAAGTTGCAACACCATCCCCACCCAACCCTCCCCTTGAAGGGGAGGGCTTGAGCGCAGGGGCAGGCGCAGAGCTTTTAGCCCCTCTCCCTCCGGGAGAGGGGTTGGGGTGAGGGTCGGGCTGGCAACGACGTCTGTAGCCACCTTGTGTCGCATCATTCCACGGCGGGTAGTGATCCAATTTTAAAATCCGTTCGCCCTGAGCGTAGGCGCGAAGCGCCGAAGTCGAAGGGACTTCGCGCCGGCGTTTCGACTTCGCTTGCTACGCAAGCTACGCTCAACACAAACGGATATTTAGAGTTCAAACTGAGTCACAACTCCACGGCGGAAGCCGTTCGATCCCGCCGGCAACACCATCCCCACCCAACCCTCCCCTTGAAGGGGAGGGTTTGAGCGCAGGCGCAGGCGCAGGCGCCGAGCTTTTAGCCCCTCTCCCTCCGGGAGAGGGGTTGGGGTGAGGGTCGGGCTGGCAACGACGTCCGTAGCCACCTTGTGTCGCATCATTCCACGGCGGGTAGTGATCCAATTTTAAAATCCGTTCGCCCTGAGCGTAGGCGCGAAGCGCCGAAGTCGAAGGGACTTCGCGCCGGCGTTTCGACTTCGCTTGCTACGCAAGCTACGCTCAACACAAACGGATATTTAGAGTTCAAACTGAGTCACAACTCCACGGCGGAAGCCGTTCGATCCCGCCGGCAACACCATCCCCACCCAACCCTCCCCTTGAAGGGGAGGGCTGAAGCGACGCGCTATCTTTGCGCTAATTTGGCTTTACCGGATTCGGTTCCTGCTTCGCGTCCGGCTCCTTCTTCGCATCCTTGTTCTTCACCGGAGTGTCGATCGGAATCAGCGGTTCGACGCTCGCAGTTCCAAGCGACTTGCGCTCGAATTTCGGATCGTACGGATTATCGCTCTCGAGCAACTGGCGATAGGCGATCGAGCCGTCGACTGCTTCGCCGCCGAGGATTTCGCCGGAGGTCGTTCCTTTCCTGTGCGTGCCCTTCTGTCCTTTCTGGTTGCTCGGATCGGTGGAAGCCTGCGGGACACCGACGTCCAGACGACCGACCGAACCGACGTGCGATCCGGTCATGTGCGAGCGCACGTCGGCCCAGCGCGCTTTCGCGCGCCGCAACGCGACTTCGTCGCCGTAGGTCTTCTTCAATTCTTCAACGATCGCCCTCGCCTGTTCGACCTGTTCGGCGGTCAGCTGCGCCTGCACGACATCGCGCGCGGCAGTCGGCGTATCCTTGCCACGGAGCAATCGCGTGAACGTGAGCCAGAGCCTGGGCCGCGCGGCTCATCCGTCCCTGTCGGCAACTCGACGACGGTGATCGGCAATTCGTCGCAAAGCCCTTTCCACTCGTCCGCTGCCCGGTCACAGTGCATGCCGAAGCTTCACGGCGAGCGCAGGTTGTGCAGGACGCGCGCCGGTCTCGGGCAATCCTCACGAAGTTCGACAACGCATCGGTTGCGCATTGCAGGAGCACGTCCATGAGTCGATTTCGCAAAGTCCTACGTGTCTTGCGCATCATCGTGATTGTGCTGGTCATCGCGATGGTGCCGCTGGCGTTCGTCCTGAGCCACGATTCGCCTTGCACTGCGGCGCCCGCCCTTCGCGCCGATGCGACATCGATGAAGGCCATCGCCTCCCGCTGTTACGGGCCGCCGGATGTCCTCAAGCTCGAAGACGTCGAAAAGCCGACGCCTGCCGAAGACCAGGTTCTGGTCAAGGTTCATGCGGCTGGCGTGAACCCGCTCGACTGGCACTACATGCACGGTACCCCGTACATCATGCGCATGGATTCCGGAATCGGCGCGCCGAAGAATGCGCGGCTCGGCGTCGACTACGCCGGAACCGTCGAAGCGGTCGGCAAGAACGTGACGCGGTTTCATCCGGGCGACGAAGTGTTCGGCGGAAGAAACGGCGCGCTTGGCGAGTACGTGACGGTTCGCGAGGACCGGAACATCGTGCTGAAGCCGGCCAGCGTGACATTCGAGCAAGCCGCCTCAGTGCCGATCGCCGCTGTCACCGCTTTGCAGGCGCTGCGCGACAAGGGAAAGATCCAGGCCGGACAGAAGGTCCTGATCAACGGCGCTTCGGGAGGTGTCGGCACGTTTGCCGTGCAGATCGCCAAGTCGTTCGGCGCCGACGTGACCGGCGTGTGCAGCACGAAGAACCTGGACATGGTCCGCAAGATCGGCGCGGACCGCGTCATCGACTACACCAAGGAGGATTTCACCCAGGGCGAGCAACACTACGACCTCATAGTGGATACGGTCGGAAACCACTCGTTGCTGGAATACAAACATGTGATGAACCCGAAAGCCATCTACGTCATGGTCGGGGGATCGAACGACAAGTGGATGGTCGGACTTTTGGGTACCGTGGCCTACGCAAAAATTCTGTCTTCGTTCACTGGCCAGCAATTCGGCTTGATGCTCGCCGAATTGAATCCGGAGGACCTGAAGTTCCTGGGCGATCTCATGCAGTCCGGAAAGATGACGCCGGTCATCGACAGAACTTACACGCTGAGTGAAGTGCCCGAGGCGCTGCGCTATCTGGAGCAGGGGCATGCGCGCGGGAAAGTGGTCATTAGTGTGATAGCTGATGGGAAGCCCGCGTCTGTCATGAACGCGGAATGACGAGCAGGTGCGAATAAGACTCTGATCTGTTGAGCAGGAGGGATGACGGAAGTGCAGGCACGAAGAAAGTCGTCATCCCGGCGAAAGCCGGGATCCAGCGACTTTGCAGGCCATCGGGAAGTCACTGGATTACACGCGACTCTGCCGCGTGCCCTTCGGCCATTCGCTACGCGAACATTCGCTCTGGCATCTGGCCGCCATGGACGGCGGAAATGCCGAAAATGCAGGAGTATTTTTCGGCCTGCCTTCGCAGTCCGGCTGGCGGCGGAATGACGAGCAGAGGAGTAAGGAGCAAGCTAAAGACCATGCGAAGCACACAGGGAACAAACGCTATGACAAGCGGCTGGCGCAAGGTCGTGGCGAAGGTCTTCGACGTCGAAGCGCAGGAGGTCGAACCTCTTGCGCTCGGCCTGTCGATGTTCTTCCTGTTGTTTGCGGGCTACTTCATGTTGCGGCCCGTGCGCGAAACGATGGGAATTGCCGGCGGCGTGCAGAATCTGCAATGGCTGTTTACCGGCACGTTCGTCGCCACGCTCGCAGCGATGCCGCTGTTCGGCTGGCTCTCCGCGCGCGCCGCGCGGCGCCGGGTGCTCGGATGGACGCTGGGTTTCTTCGCGACAAACCTCGCGCTGTTCGCGCTGGCGTTCCAGCTGCGCCCGGAAAACGCGTGGCTGGCACGCGCGTTCTACATCTGGTTGTCGGTGTTCAACCTGCTGGCGGTTTCGGTGTGCTGGAGCGTGCTGGCCGATCTGTTCCGCATCGCCGAAGCCAAGCGGCTGTTCGCGCTCATGGCGGTCGGTGCGAGCGTCGGCGGACTCGTTGGCCCCCTGCTCGGCGTGCTTCTGGTCGGCCCGATCGGCCACGCCGGCCTGATGCTGCTGTCGGCGATCCTGCTGGTCGGCACGATCGGCGCGGCCAAGGGGCTGCAGGGGTGGCGCGACCGGCATCCGCTCGGGCCGGACGAAGCACGCGCGCGCGCGCCAAGCCGCTCGGCGGCAGTCCGTTCGCCGGCGCGGCCCAGGTATTGCGTTCGCCATTCCTCCTGGGCAGCGCCGTGTACGTGTTGTTGCTCGCAGCGACCACGGTGTTCCTGTATTTCGACCAGGCGCGATTGGTGGAAGCGGCTTTTCCGAATCGCGCGGACCAGACGCGCGTGTTCGGCACGATCGACATGATCGTCCAGTCACTCGCGATCGTGACGCAACTGTTTTTCACAGGCCGCATCGCGCAACGCCTCGGAGTTGGCGTGTTGCTGGTCGCTGTGCCGCTGCTGATCGTCGGCGGCTTCGTCTGGCTCGCCGTTTCGCCCACGTTTGCGGTGCTTGCCGTGGTCATGATCGCGCGCCGCGCCGGAGAGCACGGGTTCGTGCGGCCCGGCCGCGAGATGCTGTTCACGGTGGTGCCGGCCGAAGCCAAGTACAAGGCGAAGAATTTTATCGATACGGTCGTCTACCGCGGCTCCGACGCGTTGAGTGGCTGGCTCAAGGCAGCTATCGAAGTGCTCGCGCATCAACCGGCGGTTGCGGCAATGGTCGGCGCTGGAATTGCGCTGACATGGGCCGCGACCGGCGCGTGGCTGGCGCGGGCTCAGCGCAAACTCGAGGACTCGGTCCCGGCAGTCGTCGTCGAGGTCGGCTCGGAAATTCTCAATACCCGTTCGCGTTGAGCGTAGCTTGCGTAGCAGGCGAAGTCGAAACGCCGGTTGCGAAGGCCCTTCGACTTCGGCGCTCCGCGCCTACGCTCAGGGCGAACGGTATTTCAGTTGAAGCACTCCCGACTGTCCTGCCCTTCTATCGGCCTCCGCCCACACCCAGCGAATCGCTCGCACCTGCGCGAACGCGATCTTCGGCATCGCGAAAATCGACCTCGACTCCGCAACAAGTCGTCATCCCCGCGAACGCGGGGATCCATCTTGATCTCATCATGCGGTCACGCAAAAAGCAAAATGGATTCCCGCGTTTCGCGGGAATGACGGCATGTTTGAGAGTTGTTCCTACTCTCCCTAACGACCACCACCCACACCCAGTGAATCGACTGCACCTGCGCGAACGCGATCTTCGGCATCGTGAAAATCGACCTCGACTCCGCAACAAGTCGTCATCCCCGCGAACGCGGGGATCCATCTTGATCTCATCATGCTCACGAAAAAGCAAAATGGATTCCCGCTTTCGCGGGAATGACGGCATGTTGTGAGAGTTGTTCCTACTCTCCCTAGCGACCGCCACCCACACCCAGCGAATCGACTGCACCTGCGCGAACGCGATCTTCGGCATCGCGAAAATCGACCTCGACTCCGCAACAAGTCGTCATCCCCGCGAACGCAGGGATCCATCTTGATTTCATCATGCTCACGAAAAAGCAAAATGGATTCCCGCTTTCGCGGGAATGACGGCATGTTTGAGAGTTGTTCCTACTCTCCCTAGCGACCGCCACCCACTCCCAGCGAATCGCCTGCACCCGCGCGAACACGATCTTCCGCATCGCGGAAATCGACTTCGACCCCGCGACTGATCGTTTCGAGTTCGGCGCGCAGCAGGACCGCGCGCTGCGGCGGCACGGTTTCGATCAGATTCTGCAGCAGCGCGCGCATGCGCCGAACGATCTGGATGCTTTCCCGGCCGAAGTGGCGAATCTCGGTAATCGCCAGCAGGACGAAGTCGTCCCAATCCGGCGTCCGATAGAGCAGGCGCAACTTTCCGCTGCCGTCGTACACGCGCCCTGTGTCGAGGTTCCTGTGCGCGACGGCGCGCAGCAACCGATGGATCTGGTCGAGAGCGAGGACGCCGGTGGTCGGGTCATTGATCGCCGGTGAAAGGGCTTTCGCAGCGATGTCGACTACGATACGGAACGCGAATGCCGGATCCTGCTCGTACGTCCGTTCCGTGCCGATCGACACTGCATGCTGCAACCGGCTGTCGGAGATCGCCACCGCACCGTCGTAAACCCTGAACAGCGGATCTCCGTTCGTCACGAACTCGCCGACCGATGGCACGAATTCAATCAGGCAGTCGGCGCGCTGCGCCAACTCTGCGAGCCCCTTTGTGTCCAGCGCGAGCACGACCCCGTTACGGCTGCTCGCGACGATGCGCGACGGCTTGCCTTCGGGGCGCAACGGCACGTTGGCCGGGTTGTTCCCTGTCACCGCCAACAGTTGCGGGTAAACGTCTTCGATGACCTTCTGCCCCGAACTGCCTACGCTGCTGAGGACAATGACCGGGCGAAGTGCCTTGCCGACATGATCGATCATGTAGAGAAAGACGGCGATGCTCAGCACGCTGCTGTAGACGGCCAGCCACATCGAAATCTGCGGCACGCTGTCTTCGATCCTCGCCAACGCCGAGAGCGTATAGGTAAAGGTGAATACGAACAGCACCAGCGAAAACCTGACGACGCGGCTGCGATAGATCGGCGCGATGATTCGCGGAGAAAGTTGCGCGCTCGCTATCTGTACGATCAGCAGCAGGATGGAGAAAACGAACACGATGAAGGTCAGCAAGGCCGACACCAGGATGCCGAGCACGGCCCGCGCTGCATCCGGACCCACCGGCGCCTTCCAGCCGAGCATCAAGTCGATGTCCTGCACGACGGGGCGAACAGCCAGTGCGATGACCATGCCGAGCACCGGCGGAAGCCAGACCGAGTTTCTGAAAAAGTTGGCGAGGCGGTGTCTTTGCAGCCAGGTCATGGTGTCGCTACTCGAGCAAACAGGATCGCAACGGTGGGTGGTTCAAGATCCAGGCGCAAAATGGACAAATAGACATTGCCCGATTTTCTGCTCCTGCTCATTCAAAACCGGATCCGGAAAATCGACGCGTGACGCGCTGCGCAATGGCAATCGGCACCTGACCGTTCCAGTCCGGGCGGCGGCGTGACGAGCGATGCCGCATCGCCACAGGATACAAGAGTTCGAACCAACAGGAAAATGTGCGCGAGGCCGCCGGCTGATCTGGATCAATACGTCGAGCCAAAGCGAAGCGCATAGTCATTCCGGTTGATCCTTGTCATCGATGGCGGCTGCATGAACATCGCCGTTTCAAAAGCAAGTCTGTATGACCGCATCGGCGGGGCCGAAGCGATCAGCACCATGGTCGATGCCTTCTATTCGAAGGTAACCGGCGATCCGGCTTTGCGACCTTTTTTCGATCACGTCGCGCTCGACAAGCTGCGCCACATGCAGATCGAGTTTTTCTCGGTCGCGCTCGACGGGCCGATCCGCTATACCGGCCGGCCGGTGATTCACGCCCACCACGGGCTGCACATCACACGGGCGCATTTCCAGGCGTTCGTCGAGCACCTGTTCGAGACGCTGGCTGATTTCGGGCTCAGCGAAGACGATCGGTACGCAATCATTTCGCGCATAAACACCTACGTCGACGAGGTTGTCGGCAGCGCCGGCGGCGGGCCGGCAGCCTGACCCGCGGCAGGAACCGAAGGTGCTCAAAGGCACTTCAACGGCAGTCACCGGTTTTGACATGGATCAGATGAATCAGCGAAACGGGTGGGTAGTATTACGGCGTGGTCTGGCGATAGCATGGCTTATACTTTCGCTGGACCGAACGCCGTGGCGACCGCATTGTGCGGTCGGCTGACACAAACGTGGCACGTTCCTTCAACAGGAAGTCAAACCAGGAGGTCTGTCGTGACGAAAATCATCAAAGCAGTATGGGTCGCATTGATTCTGGCGTTCGTGAGTGGCGCGGCTTGGGCCAGTGAGGATTCTGATACGGTCAAGCTGTTCAAGAACGCGGGCCAGAGCGCGTCGTTTTTTTCCAAGAGCTATGCCTTCGCCGTGTTTCCGACCATCGGCAAAGGCGGATTCGTCGTCGGTGGCGCGCACGGCGACGGTCATGTCTACGTGCACGGCAAGGTGATCGGCAGCACATCGATGACTCAGGTCAGTGTCGGCTTGCAGGCTGGCGGCCAGGCTTACAGCGAGATCATCTTTTTCGAGGACAAGCGCGCGCTCGATGAATTCACGTCGGGCAATTTTGAATTCGGCGCGGGCGTCAACGCGATCGCGATCACCGCTTCGGCCGGTGCCAGCACCGGAACGACCGGGTCGGAGGCGGGTGCGAGCGGCGGCAAGAACGATGCGGCCACGGCGGGCGCCTATTACAAGGGCATGGCAGTGTTCACGATTGCCAAGGGTGGCCTGATGTACGAAGCATCCGTGAGCGGCCAGAAGTTCAAGTACAAGGCCGGTGGCAAGTAGCCGGATTGCGCTTTTGTTGAAACACGCCGGACGCAGGCAGTTACCATCAGCGTAGCTGCCTTCGTTCCCCTGCTTCGCGTCACACCCGGCCGACGATCGGAATCAGCGCACCGGTGATCGCCTGCGCGCGATCGGACAGCAGGAACACGATCGCATCGCCGATCTGCTCGGGCCGGACCCAGCGCGCGAAGTCGGCATCGGGCATGTCGGCACGATTCGGTGGCGTGTCGATGACGCTCGGCAACAACGCGTTGACCGTGATGCCGCGATCCTTGAGTTCTTCGGCGAATGCTTCGGTGAAACGCGCTACACCCGACTTCGAAGCGGCATAGGCTCCCTTGCCGAGCTCGCCTTTCATCGCGCCCGCGGCGCCGATGTTGACGATCCGTCCGGACGCGCTCTTGAGCACCCAGGGCAATGCAGCCTGGCTTGCAGCCACCGCGGTGAGCAGGTTCATTCGAAACATCCGGTCCCAGGTTTCGAGGCCGCTGCCTTCGATTTTTTCCCAGGCAAATCCGCCGGCGATGTTGACCACCGCATCGAGGCCGCCGAGCGCCTCGGCCGCCTGCGCGAGCGCGGAATTGGCGCCTTGCGCATCCGCCAGATCGGCGCCGCCGATCAGAACGGCGTCGCCGAATGCGGACGCAGACTTGGGTGCCGCCGCGTGATCGATCGCCGCCACGAGCGCGCCTTCGGCGAGCACTCGGCCGACCACTGCGGTTCCGAGCGTACCGAATGCGCCGGTGACCGCTACACGCCTGCCCTTCAAGACCATGAGCGTTTCCTCCAGTGGAGTCTGTCGACCAGCAAGTCTAACGCTTCGGACCGCCCCTAGCGATTCCAATGCTGCAACCTCAAACCATCGACTGCGCACTTGAATTCGGGCCAAAAGCGTCTACGATTTTGCATCGACCTCTCGCCGGGTCTTTCTTACGCCATCGCGCGCAAGCCGGTTCCGAGCAACTACATGCCGGCGAACTACCTCGATCTGGGAATCGTTGCGCCGGCAATGGGCAACCACTTGATCGATCCCGCGGATCACAATTTCCATGGCGAAGCATTCAAGCGCCACTGGGTCTATGGCGTATACGACGGCCGCGTCATTTTCTACGAGGAAATGGTCACCCTCGCCTACATGCAGTCCAAGCCCAACACCTGTTACCCGATTGCGGCGGCGGAGGCAGTTGCAGTCGCCGGCTACTACCCGACGCAATCGTGCACCCGCTACTCGACGGCCAGGGACGAAGTTACGGTCTCCCTCGAGGGATTCGTCTCGCGCGCGGCAACTCCTCCCGGCCCACTGCGCGAGGCGGCGAAAGACGCACCGTAGAGTACGGTAGATGCTTTCGCCGGGACTTCGTGGCCGAGTCTTTCCTTCCTGCAAGTAGTATCCTGACCCCGCCACTATCCTGGGGAAATATCATGCGCCTGGTCATTTCTGCCACCCTGATCGCCCTTGTGGCGCCGTTCGCGGTTTCGATCGCTGCGCCGAAAGAGACCAAGAGCGCCACGCCCGCGTACATCACTGCCGCCATGAATGACCCGGCGCGCAAGGACGATGCCGCCAACGATGAGCGCAGGAAGCCTGCGGCGGTGCTCGACTTCGCCAAGGTCAAGCCAGGCGGAAAAGTTCTGGAACTGGTTCCGGGTTCGGGCTACTGGACGCGTTTGTTCAGCGCCGTCGTCGGACCCAAGGGGCACGTCTATACCGTCTGGCCCAAGGAGATGGAAAAGTACGCGGCCAAGAGCCTTGCGAATTGGGAGGCGCTGGTCAAGGCGGCGCCGTATACAAATGTAAGCCTGCTGCAGCAGCCGGCTGCGTCGTTGAGCGCGCCAGACCCCGTGGACGTGGTGTTCACGTCGCAGAACTATCACGACTATCACGACAAGTTCATGGGCCCGGCCGATCTGGGCGTGTTCGGCAAGCAGGTACTTGCTGCGCTGAAGCCGGGCGGCGTGTTCATCGTCATCGATCACACGGCGCGCGCCGGATCGGGCATCGAAGACGCCGAGACGCTGCACCGCATCGATCCGGAAGTCGTGAAGAAGGAAATGACGGCAGCCGGGTTTGTGTTCGACGGTTCCAGCGATGTACTGCACAACGCCGCAGACCCGCTCACGGCGAAAGTGTTCGACGCATCGATCCGCGGGCAGACGGATCAGTTCATGTATAGGTTTCGCAAACCGGGGAAGTAAACCCGGCGTGCAACTTGCGGCGACGTCCCCGCGCTGAAGGGATCGACACAAGCATGCGATAAGCCCCCGCGCCGGTAATCCGCGCGACGTTTGTCGGTATTCTTAATTGACACCTCGAGATGAGCCGATGACACATGGTAGTCCAGCTGACTACAGGTTGGCCGATACCTGACATGGTTGATTCTCGGCGCTACCGGGCTTTCATGAGCTACAGCCACAGCGATGCCGCCGTGGCTGCCCGGCTGCATCGTTCGTTGGAAAACTACCGGGTCCCAAAGCGGCTGCGCGGGACGCCCGGCGAATTCGGACCGGTGCCCGAGCGACTGAGTCCGATCTTCCGCGACCGCGAGGAACTGGCCAGTTCGGCCGACCTGAGCAAACGTGTGCAGGATGCGCTCCGGGAGTCCGACGCAATGATCGTGGTCTGCTCACCGCAGGCCGCCAACTCGCACTGGGTCAACGAGGAAGTCCTGGCATTCAAGCGCCTGGGCCGCGGCGATCGCATCTACTGCGTGATCGTCGCCGGCGAACCGAATGCGGGTGACGCGCGTGAATGTTTTCCGCCAGCGTTGCGCTTCGAGATCGAGGCGGATGGCCAACTCGGACAACGCCCTGCCGAATCGATTGCGGCCGACCTGCGACCCGGCAAGGACGGTGCGACTTCTGCCAGGCTGAAACTTGTTGCGGGCTTGCTTGGTGTCGGACTCGATACGCTGAGGCAACGCGAAGCGCACCGGCGGAATCGGCGCATGGCGCTGATTGCGGCCGCGTCGCTCGCCGGCATGACGCTGGCACTGGTCCTCACCGCAACGGCGTGGTTCGAACGCGACAATGCGCGCCAGCAGCAGGCCCTGGCGGAAGGCGCGAGTCGGGACGCACAACGTCGGCAGGCACAAGCCGAGGGATTGCTCGGTTTCCTGCTCGACGACCTGAGGCCGAAGCTCGAGAAGGTCGGCCAACTGGATCTGCTCGACACGGTCGACGACAAAGCCGAGAGCTATTTCGCCAAGCTCGATCCGGGCGACCTCAACGACAACACACTGGCGCGGCAGACGCAAACGCTCACCGGCATCGGCCGGGTGCGACTAAGCCAGGGTCGCTTTCCTGAGGCACTCGAGAGCTTCGAGCGCGCCTACGCACGCAGCAGCGAGCTGGTGGACCGGCATCCCGGCGACGGCGCCCGCCTGTTCGAACGAGGCCAGGCCGAATACTGGGTCGGCTTCGTGCGTTGGCAAAGCCGCGACCTGGATCAGGCGCAGACCTGGATGACGCGCTACCGCGACACGAGTCGCGCGGTGTATGAGCTCGATCCGAAGAACATCGACTGGGAGCACGAACTCGCCTACGGAGATCAGGTCCTCGCCGTCCTGGAACTCGAGCGCGGTCAGCTCGAACTCGCGGCTGCAGCATTCGAGCGCGCGCGCGCGACATTCGAGTCGGTCCTGGCCAAGAACCCGGACGACGCACAGTTGATGTTCGACGTCGCCGACGAAGTATCGTGGCAGGGCAACATACAGGAGCAAATGGGATACCTGGATCGGGCCACCGAATTGCTCGCCGAGAAAAGCGAACGCGTGCGCACGATCAGCGCGAAGAATCCGAATAACCCAAGGTGGAAGGTCGAGTTGTCTACGGCGCAGCTGATGCAGTCGGAACTGCTGCGCATCCGCGGCAGAAATACCGAGGCCTTTTCCATTGCCAACGAAGCGGTCGAGCGCATGAAACCGCTCACCGTGCGCGATCCCGGCAACAAGGTCTGGAGCCAGGACTATCTCTACGCGCTGCTGATGCGCGCGGCCGCGCGTGCCGCCGTCGGCAATCGTGCCGAAGCGCAAGGTGATCTCGCCGTTGCACAACCGCTGCTCGACGCGTTTGCCCAAGCCGAAGCCCAGGACCGGAAAGTCCGTCGCGACCTGCTCGATGCGGGTTCGCTCCGTGTCCTGCTGGCATTGCAAGACAACAATCTCGCCGCGGCATATGCCGGCGCCGACGCGCTGCGCGCGCTCGACCGCAGCAAGGGAGCGACGCCGACTTCGGCCGAGGATGCCGGCCGCTATGGTCTGAGCCAGATTGCCGCCGGCATGGCCGCGGCGGCGGGGAGCCGCGCGTCCGATGCGGATGTGTACTTTTCCGCTGCGCGCCGGGTGCTCGAGCCGCTGGCGGGGAAATCCACCTACTGGCGCGTACTCGACCCTTGGGCACGCCTGTCGCGGCTGACCGGCAATGTGGCTGAAGCCGAACGCGTCGAGAAACAGCTCTCCGGCTACGGCTACGTGCCATTGTTCCCGTGGTCCGCGAAGAAAGGAACAGACCAGAAGCCCGGTGGCGGCCATGTTGCCGATGCGCGTTGACTACGCAATCGAGCGCCCTCGTCGAATCGGCAGTAGAATCGACCGGCGCGGTACGAACGGCAACCGGTTCGCGCGTCAGCAATTGCAATGATCAATCTTGACGGAGATCGCGACCACAATGCCTCACCCGAGGCCAACCATGAAGGGGAAATTCCATGCGAAGCATCTTTCGACTCTGCGTACTTGCTCTTGCGTTGCCACTGTGCGGCTGCCCCCAGCCCGAAACGCCGCCAAAGCAACTGAACGCACACCCTACTCAGGTCTGGCTCGAAGTTAAAAGTGGACCAGCACAACCCGGTAGCGGGTTCGTGGACGTGCTTGGCTCGAATAACCAACCCTACAACTATATGTACACCGGTGGAGATGGCAACCACGGCAACCTGACGGTCAATTCGCACGAAGGGAACCGGGCGTGGAGATACAACTTCACCTGAAGGGAGACGATTCCTTCAATCTCGGCCTCGTGTACTTTGGGGATGACAAGGGAAGTCAGCTTTCTTCACATCACTGCCGCCGACAACAGGAACAAGAAAATCATCGATCTGAATACCGTGAAGCAGGACGGCCGTATATAAGGTTGAAGCGAAGGACGAATCGGTAACGCCAGCCGTCACGATCTTGTGCGACCCGGGAATCGTCAACAACTAAAGCGACAGATGCGCTGAATGTCGCAGACTGCATTGATTGAGATCAATGCGGTTGTAGGGTGCTGTGTTCGTTGCGTGGTGACCTGTTTTTACCACCGCGTCAAAACCCCACCTTCAACAACTATCTGGTGACCCTATTCCCCCGACTCGCTATTCACGCGCGTATCAGTCGCGATCCAGTTTACTTCCCATGTCTTGCCGCCGTCCTCCGAGAAGGCTTGTTCGAAATGGCAGGAGTCTGGCGTGATGTCCGAAATCACGAAGCGAACGAAAATCGCCCGGCCGTTGAGCATTTCCTGATCGAAAAACTCGCCGCGACCATTCTTGAACTCGCCAATCGTCGGCGTGCTCATCCCACCAGTGCTGCTGTTGGAGAAGTTGAGGCTCCACTGATGCGATTCGGGATTGTAGAGGCGCAGGCTCAGGCCCTCGAAGTGCCCTGCCGGGCCATCGGCCACGAGTTCCAGCAGATTCGCGCGGCCATCCCAAACCGTGCGCACAATCGATGTGCCGTCGTACTCGACCCACGTCGTGGAGCCCGTCAACGGGTGCTGAAGGCGCTTCAGATGAGTTTTCCAGGACCCGATTTCAAATTCGAAATCATGTTGCCCGTCGCGTGGCGTGCCGATGGCCGGAGGACTCTTCTTCACAGCATCTGATTTTTCCTGCGCAAACCCGGGACTGGGATTGCATGGCGACGACAACGAATAGCGCGGAAGCTCGAAAATACCCTGGCGTTTTCATCGACGGATCCTCGAAAACGAATGCCCGCTGCGCTTGTTGCTGACTGGTGTGATGCCAACAAGGATGCATCTCAGTGGGCCCGAAACCATCGGGTCGTTGAAGGTCCACTTCGCGCATAATCCGCAATGCCACCCAATTCAGAAAAGCGCGCGCCCCCAAGGCGATCTGATTTCACGCTGCTGCCAGTCACGGAGTGATCCCCAGGCTGGTGATCCACGACGGGACCAAACAGTGCGTCGAACATGAAAGCGCTGCCGAGCGCTTTGTGAGAGAAGCCGAGTGACGCTATGGCGGCCCTTCGCCGAATGAATATGGGACGTTGGTCCTACGCATCGCCGGCGGTGTCCGGAACGTCGGCCGTTTCTCGCCAACGGCGACCATGATCGAGCCTTAAAACGTCGGCGTCGCGTGGCGAACAATGATAACGATCAGCGTAAAGAAAGCGACCAGTTGGACAAGAAGAAACGAGAAACGCACAGCGACGACGGAACTTGTCTGCGGCAGGCTGACGTGTACCAGCGATTGCATCACGCGGGCAACGAGAACTGCGATCGACGCGCCATCTGCAACTGCTCCGCCCGCGCCGCTGACGTGCAGCGCAAACACTATGGCGCCGAACACCGGGAGATTCTCGATGCAGTTCGCATGAGCGCGCATCGAGCGCTTGTACCAGTCGGCTCCCTCAGGCTGGTCGGCCGAGAAACCGTTGACCGCGGCGCGCCCGGCGAAGATATGGAACCATCGATACATCCCGATCGTCGATGCGAGCAGGACGATCGTCCAGGCAGCAAACCCCAGGAGCATCCAGGTCGCAATCGTCATGGAACGATTTCCATGGCAGGCTCTGGTGCTTCACGCGCCCTCGCCGACTGATCGAAGCACAAGGTCGACCACGTCGGGGCCGTTTGGCAGGTGCGCTGATCGGCCGGCGGCACAAACGTCACGACCGTTGCGCCACCCGCGCACGCCTGCCGCGCGATCGAGAGCATCCGCCTGCGCGCGGTCTGCGGAGCCCAGTAGTGGCTTTTTTCCACGGCGCTGCTGATCGCGGACATGCGCGCGGTATCGCTCGCGCACGCCACTTCTATCTTTCCGCCCGGATCGATTTGGTGTGCAGGCGCGGATACTGCGCTCGCCAAGGCGGCAAGGGCGCTGACAGCCATCAGCTGCGTTCTCATATCTGTGTCCTCTTCGGTGGCTGAAAAACAAGATCCGGCGCGTCCAGGACTGCGGCTTGTGATGCTTCACGAATCGCCGCGCGTTGTGCGTGAGTCGGACCTTGTCACGATGCCAACTATCGCCGAGCGCCCGGCGCGTGCCCATGACTGATCAGCCGGATTTCATGCCCGGAACACCGCAAGTGGAACGGGAGGCGCTTCGACGCGCCTTTCTGATGTGCTCAGACTGGTGCGCGCGGCACCGGAGACGCAGCGTCTGGCTCATAGGGCACGGCCGAGGCGGGAGCGCGCCTTCGGCTCACGGTTTCATCAATTGATCGTGGATCAATTGATAGGGCTCGGCTGAAACACCCAAGTCGCCGCGGTACGGCCGGTCGAGTGCGAAAATCATGAAAATGACCAAGCCCATGAAAGTGGCCACCAGCGTGACCAGAATCGCGTGCAGGCGCGCATCCTCGACCCGGAAAAAAAACGAGGAACCAAGGCCGATGATCGCACCCACCAAGATCACGATCCACATGACGGCCGGCAAACCCGTCTGCACCGAATCGAGCCGTAAGCGCCGCGTCTCGATCAGGCGGTTGTATGCGTGAAGCGTCTCGCCATGCAGAAGCTTCTGGCTTTCGGTCGCCGGCTCGAAAGCCGTGAGTACTTTCTGGAAGTCGTTCATCATCCCGACGCCAGCGCTCGGCACCTTGCCGCGTTGCTGCAGCGGCCACGCCTCGTCGATCACCTGATTGACGTAGTCACGCAGGTCATTTTGCAGTCCGGTGCGAACCGGTTCGGGATAGCTGGTCACGTCACGGTAAAGCGTGGCCACTGCGATTGCTTCATGCGAGACGGTGGTCGACACATCCGAGTACGTCTGCCAGACGCTCACCGCAATCAATGCCACCGCGAGGCCGTAGAACACCATCACGCTCTGCATCATCGTGCCGATGAACTCGGAATCCTCGACGCGGATCTTCAGACGCGGCAGCACCCAGCGGCGCACCAGAAGCATTCCGCCGACTCCAAAGGAGACGAGAACGGAAACGGTCCCTAGTCCGGTGATCCATAACGGCAGGTCAAAAAGCGCGTCGAACATTACCCCTCGGTCCGTTGGCGGATTGTCCGGAACTTGCGCGGTATGTATCGAAACGCCGGTTCAAGGCCGGAACCAGGCGTTGCCGATCTGCAAATATACGGCCGTCGTACCGGAACTGTGGGCCACGTCGAGGCCGGCATGCAGCCCGAACTTGCTGGCCAGTTCATAGCGAAACCCCACGCCGCCGCTGCCGACGCTCTGCGTCGCGGAAAATGTATCGCGGCTCGATCGCGTCGATCCCGCACCGCCGAAGCCAACGAGGCTCCAGCGCCCGGAGAACTGCCAGCGCAACTCGGCCTCGACCGATGCCGCGCTGTCGCCCTGGTAGCGCATCACGGGGACACCACGCAACTGCACGTAAGGCCGCATGAAAAACGGAGTTCCGGAAGAAGACCACGAGTAGTTGCCGCGCGCGCCCAGTGTCCAGTTCGGCGTCAGCTGATGCCAGCCCATCACGATTTGATCGAAGCGTTCGAAATCATCGGTCGCACCGATTGCCTCGCGCGACGCCATCCAGGACGATTCGGCATAGGCGCCACGCGTCGGCGTGAAGACGTTGTCGCGCGAGTCATACTCGAGCACCGCCGTGGGCGCCGAAATCTTGACGCGGGCGCGATCGGCGAGACCGGGAAATATCGGTTCGTCGCGCAACCTGGGATCCACGTCGGCATAGACGTAGCGCAATCCGACCGCCCACGGTGACTTCGGCGCGAGCTGCCAATTGGTCTGCAAAACGGCGCCGGTGAACTGCAGCGAGTATCGCACTTTTTCGTCGAGTGAAAGGCGGTTCGGTCCCAGACCGTAAAAATCCAGATTGAACTGCCCGGTGCCGCCGCCGACCTGCGTGCGCAGGCGCCCATCCATCCAGCGGCTGGCGTCGCCCGCGATGCCGCCCCACGTCCCATTCTGTGTCGCGACCGCGCCGACCGCGGAAATATTCGGCCGGTCCCAGCCTTCCTCGCCGGCCTCTTCGCGCGGCCGCAGGAACATGACGGCGGCGCCGCCGCCGTAACCGACGGCAGGTTCGGTCACGACGATCGGCACCGGCAGGAATCCGCGGGGATTCTCGAGAAAGTAGCTGAGGTCGAGCTGTCCGTCCTGGGGATCGCGGAAAGCTGCGAGGCCCTCGCGTGGAGCCTCGGCGTTCGCATGGTCGGCGGCGTTGCCGGCGTCGCGCGGCGGCTCCGGGAGCGTTTCGGCACCGGCGCTGGAAAGCATGCCCATCGCAAACCCAAGAACCAGAAACTCCCGCATGCGCGCTCCGGTGAAGACTGAGGTCGACGTGCCGTCACAGCATACGGCTGACTCGGGTTTGGTCAAGTGCGTTGCAGTACGCGTGTTTGTGGATGCCCCGGCTTGGTCCGGTTCAGAAACCTGAAGCGAACAGTGCTACCCTTGTCAGGCCCGCCCAATGCCGCACGCTTTGAACGCTGCGGCGGACGAGCATGTCGTTCGCTGGGACGACATTCGAACGCTGCAACGAGATCATCCAGGAGGTATGTCGTGACGAAAATCTTGAGAATCTGTGTGCTCGCACTGTTCATGGCGTTTGTGACCGGCACGGCATGGGCCGATGATGACGCCGAAACAATCCAGCTGTTCAAGAATGCCGGACAGAGCGGCGCTTTCTTTTCGAAGAGTTATGGCTACGCAGTATTCCCGACCATCGGCAAGGCGGGTCTCGGCATTGGTGGCGCGCATGGCGACGGGAACGTCTACGAGAAGGGCAAGGTCATTGGTGAAACCTCGATGACCCAGCTCAGCATCGGCTTGCAGGCTGGCGGCCAGGCGTACAGCGAGATCATCTTTTTCAAAGACAAGCGCGCGCTCGATGAATTCACATCCGGCAATTTCGAATTTGGCGCGGGCGTCAACGCGATCGCGATAACCGCGTCTGCCGGAGCGGAAGCGGGGACGACCGGATCAACCGCGGGTGCGAGCGGCGGCAAGAACGACGCTGCCAACGTCGGCGCGTTTCACAAGGGCATGGCAGTGTTCACGGTCGCAAAGGGTGGCCTGATGTACGAGGCATCCGTCAGCGGTCAGAAGTTCAAGTTCAAGCGGACTGGAAAGTAGGACGGGCACTCCCGGCGAGGGCTCTGCAAACGCCAGCGTGGCGCGCAGGGCCCTTGCCTCGTCCACAGTCCGGACAGCGCGACGATCATCGTCGCGAGCGACAGAATCCGGAAGACATCGCGTTTCGAATTGATTAAATACCGCCTGCAGCGGACGGACTTGGCGCGCGCTCAAGACTGCTCGGCCACGGCCGACCCAGACCGACCTCCGGCGTTCGCGACGATCCACTTCGATCATTACCTTCGCGCCACCCGCACGCCACCCAAAGAGCGCGAACAGGGATAACGCGCCCGTTCGCCTTGTCCGGATTCCCGACGCTTCGGCGTAACCCTATAGCGAGTGTTCCCATGGCTAAGGGGTCCGTCATGAAATGTTCTCATGTTGCGTCGAGCCGAATGGAGCGGGCGGGCGACGCGCGATATTGCGCAGGCTCGTTCACCGGGAACAACCGGATCACGGACTACAAACAGGACAACCCGTCGAGCGTCCACGGTGCGATCGTTTCGGATCGTCCGCGGATGCGGTCCCTGGCGATCGGCATGGCTTCGGCGCTTGGCTCAGCGGGCGCAGCCGCATGGCCCATCGACACCGTCGCTGTGCCCTTGTACGTGCAGAACTGCAACGACAGCGGCGCCGGCAGCCTGCGCGATGCGATTACCGCAGCGAACAACGGCGCTACCGATACCGTGATCCTCGGAGCCAACCTTCCCTGCAGTTCGATCACGCTTTCGAGCGGTGCGCTCAGCATAACGCGGGACACGTTGTACCTGACTGGGCCCGGGGCGAACGTCTTGTCGATCAGTGGCGACGGGAAGTTCGGCGTTTTGCGCCACTCCGGCGCCGGGAAACTTGCGATTGAAGGACTGACGATAAGGGACGGCAAGTATGTAAGCGCCACGGTTCCACGCGGAGGTTGCGTGTATTCGGCATCGAACGTCACGTTGGTCGATTCGACCGTAGGCAACTGCGCGGTCCAGGGTACGAACAACGCGCAAGCGCGCGGCGGCGGTATATACGCCCACGGCACCATCGGCATGCGCAACAGCATCGTTACCGGCAACGTCGCGTTCGCCGACGTCACCGACTCCAGGGGTGGCGGCGTCTACGTCCAGGGCACGATCGTCGCCACGGAGAGCGTCTTCAGCAATAACGACGCTTATGTTGGGCCCGAGGCCTTTGGCTTTTCGGAAGGAGGCGGCCTTTGGGTGACGGGGACTACTTACCTGCGTGGATCGCTGGTGTCCGGCAATCGCGCTGCAGCCGGGGCCGCAATCGGCACGGAACCTCTGGTGGCTGGCTCGCACCTGGGGATCGTCAACAGCACGATCTCGGAAAATGTCGCGTCGTTCAAATTTGGCGGCATCTACGCGAAAGTGCCGGTGACGCTGGAAAGCAGCACGATCGCATTCAACGTCGCGCCGGCCGGCGGGGCCGTGTATTCGGTGAAACAACCGCTGACTCTGAGAAGCTCCATCATTGCCGACAACGTTGCAGGCGGACTGCCAGTCGATCTCGACGGCGCACTGAATCCTCCGCTCGCCGGCTACAACAACCTGATCACCTCATCGACCATCGGTCTTCCGCCTGGAACGATTACGGCATGCCCGAAATTGGGCCCGCTGGCCGACAATGGCGGCGGCGCGATGAAGACACATGCCTTGCTCGGTACCAGCCCTGCCATCAATGCGGGATACAACCCGGAGCAGGTGCAGAACGACGAACGCGGACCGGGATTTCCACGCATAGCCGGCGCGAATGCGGATATCGGCGCCTTCGAGCGCCAGGGTGGAACAGACGATCGCATTTCGGTCCACGGCTTCGAGCCAGTCTGCGATCACTAGTGGACTATCCAAGATGATTCGCAATCCAGCAGAGGGAATGCAGCGGCGAAGTCCGACGATCTGTTCGTTCTGACCCCTCGTCAGCGTTCTATTGGCTGTCGGCAGCTGCAGGGGTTAGCCATGCGCCATCGCGGTTCTCACGAACACCCGGGGAACGCAGCCTTGTTGGGCACCGTTGTCGCACTGGCGATCATTGCGCTCAGCGGGGACACGGCGAAGGCTGGCGCCATTTACAAGTGCATCGGGTCCGATGGCTCAGTCGCTTTTCGCGACGGGCCGTGCGGCGCGGCCACCGAACAGAGCGAGGTGGCGGTGCGCAACACGACTCATTTCGACAACACACCAGCATCTGCCGCATCCAGACCCGACACGGATTCTCGCGCAAAGCCGGCGCAGTCTGCCCAGCCAAAGGATTGCACCACGTGGGTTCCGCCGCCATGGAAAGTCGACGTCCAACTGCCGCCGGAACGGGACTTCAGCGCTTATCCAAAAGATGAGGAGGGCCAGCCGATCCTCGTGCAAGGCGCTACCGTCCAAGTCGTTGCCGTGACGCGCGACAAGCGCGATGCGTTGTCGGTCCAATCCGAGTGTGCAGCGATGGTCGACGGCTGCTTTGGCAGGGACAACAACAAGCACAACTCCTTCGACGCCTGTTTCAATTCGGCGCCGCGCTGCAAATCGTCAAAGCCGTGGGAGGAAGGCAAACCCTGCTGTCCCGATGCCTGCTGGCAAAAGTACGCCGATCTGCGTCGCCAGTGTGTTGATCCATTCAGTGCATCGACTCGCGTACTTTTCAAAGACCACTGCGTCCCGGGAGTTGCCGAACTGCTGGGCGAAAGCAAACCGCCGTAAGCAAGTTCACCCTTGCTTGGCCGCATCATGATTTTGCCATCGACAGAGCCGTGGTCCGTGCCTAGACTTTTCGCGAGCACAGAACCGGAGCATGCGCGCCATGCGAGTAGCCCTTTTTCTCTTCGCGACAGTGCTATGGTCCGCCGCAGGCGCGCCGCCCGACGCGGCGGGCACGCACGCGAAAACGCAAGCCCTGCTTCCTGGAACATTCGACAACACCCAGCAGGTGGCAGAGGCTCCGGCCGGCGCCGGACAGCCGGTTCCTCGCGTCACGATCAAGATCGAGCAGACGCCGCAGAAGGATTTTTCACTCTGGCATGTGCGCGTACAGACCGACGCAGAATCGACGTTCGAACAGACCTGGGCGATGCAGACGCGGATCGAGCACGACGGCTCAGGCGCGCTGATTCCCTACTATCAGCTGCGCCAAGACTCAGCGCCGTCCGCCGCTGCGTTCGACGCCCAGGGCTGGCTGTCACTCGAAGCCTGCGCACTGCGCGGCAACTTCACGCCGACACACTTGCAAGGCATGGCTGAAGGCGAACCGTGCGTGGCCGTGTCGATGAGCGTCGGTGCAAGACGAGCGCTGCTGCCGGTAGCCTTCGCCCGCGAGGGTGAGTGGCTGCATCTCGACATGAACCTGCGCGGCGTGCGCACGCGCATCGATGCCAAGAGAGCGCCCTGAGACTGCTGCCAGCAGGCAGCGCCTTTGCAAGCAGTTATCGCCCTCAGAGGCATGTGTACTGTTAGTAAAACGCTTACCCGCCTCATGCAGCAAAAGGCGCTGGATCCCGGCTTTCGCCGGGATGACGGATTCTTTTGTCATTGCCGCTCTCTTGATCGTCTCTGCCGGAATTCAGCTCTTTCTCTCTATCGTCATTCCAGCGAAAGCCGGAATTCAATTCTGTCTCTCTCTCGTCATTCCGGCGAAAGCCGGAATCCAGCGCCTTCTCACTCGTCATTCCAGCGAACGCCGCACTCCAGCTGTCTCTCCCCTCACTCCAGCACAAGCCGGCCGTTTCGGTCGACGCCCCAACGGCGCCACCAGTCGGTCGACATGCGCTTGCCAAGTCATGTTGCTGGCCAATGACTGAACGCCGTTGTGGCTGAGGCCAACGGCGCGGCTGGCATTCAGTCTCGTCGCGCTTTAATGACATCCACCAACTTGGGTGCGGCGCCGATCGGCGCCGCCGGTCATAGGGTGTCCGCCCAGTACGCGGCAGAGGAGTCAAAAATGTATACCATGCAACGTTGTCTCGTCGTCATGATCGGCGCGGCGCTCGCCTCGATTGCGGGCGCGCAGTCGATGCCTTACCAGCCACCGCCAGACGCGTCGTCTTACCAAGGTCCGGCGCCCGACGCCCCGGCGGCCTACGGCAACACCGCGCCAGCGCAGAACGACCCGCCGGGGCGCGTCGCGCGCCTGTCCTATCTCAACGGCGAGGTGAGCTTCACGCCGGCTGGCGAGGAGAACTGGGTGCAGGCACAGCTCAACCGCCCGGTGGTCACCGGCGACAAGCTTTGGACCAACGGTGATGCGCGCGCCGAGGTATCCATAGGCGCGGCCACGGTGCGGCTGGATCGCAACTCGAGCTTCGACTTCCTCAACCTGGATGATCAACTCGCACAGATGGAGCTGACCCAGGGCGCACTGAATCTCGAGGTGCGCCGCTTGCACGGCAACGAGACCTACGAGGTCGATACCCCGACTCTGGCGTTCATCGCCAATCGCGTGGGCGACTACCGCATTCACGTCGAGCCCAATGGCGGAACGGTCGTCACCGCGTGGCGCGGCGGCGGCGATGCCATCGGCGAAGGTGGCAGGCGGGTAGCGGTCGAGGAAGGCCAGTCCGTGCGCTTCGGCGACTCGCAACTCAACAATCCGCAAGTTACGCAGATCGGCCCTAGCAATCAGACCGGCCCGAGCAATGAAAACCCGCAGGTCGCCCAGGGCGGCGCACGCGACGATTTCGACAACTTCGTCACCGAACGCGAGCAGCGCTACACCAACGCGCCGCACCAATACGTTTCGGAAGATGTGGTCGGATACGAGGACCTCGACCAGTACGGAAGCTGGGAAGACGCGCCGCAATACGGCCATGTCTGGTATCCGCATGACGTCGCCGCGGATTGGGCGCCCTATCACGACGGACACTGGGCCTGGATCGATCCTTGGGGCTGGACATGGGTGGACAACGCGCCGTGGGGTTACGCACCGTCCCACTATGGTCGCTGGGCGTACGTCGATTCTCGCTGGGGCTGGGTGCCGGGACCGATTGACGTCGCTCCGGTGTACGCGCCGGCATTCGTCGCGTTCGTGGGCGGAGGCGGCGTCAGCGTCGGCTTTTCCGTGGGCGGACCGGTGGGCTGGTTCGCGCTTGGTCCGAGCGACGTCTACTTCCCGGGCTACCACTGCGGGCCGGATTACTTCGCCCGGGTCAATTACAGCAACGCCTACGTCAACCATACGGTCGTCAACAACTATTACGGCGGATGGTCGAACGGCAGCCTGAACTATTCGCAGATGCACTACGCGAATCGCGATGCGCCACGCGCGATGACGGCAATGCGCGGCGACGCGTTCGTCGCCGGGCGGCCGGTCGCCGGCGCTGCCATTGCAGTCAACCGCGAAACGTTCGCGAACGCGCGCGTGATGCCGCGGGCAAACCTTATGCCGACGCGCGAGAGCCTCGTCGCCGGCGGCAGCCGCGCATCGGCGCCGCCCGCCACGGCGATCAATCGCCCGGTGATCGCGGCGAATCGCCCTGCCCCGACGGCGCCATCGTTCGAGCAGCGCCAGGCCCTCCTGCAACGCAACGGCGGCCAGCCGTTGACGCGCAATCAAATGCGCACGGTCGCGGCCCAGCAGCAACCGGGCAGTGCGCGCGTTGCGGCGGCCAATAACGTCCGAGTCGTCGGAAACAACAACCGCGGCAGCGCGGTACCGGCGCGGACAGCAGCCGAATCCGGCGCGAACCGCGGCGGCAACACGGCCGGTGCAACCGCCGAGGCGAACGTGCGCGCGCCAGCGAGCAATGCCCGCGCCGCCGGCCAGACGCCAAGCCGTGCGGCGGAGATGAATCGGTCACCGGAACACGCCAACGCGCAGTACCAGCGTTCTGCCGGTTTTGCGCATCAGGGAGTGATTCCGGGCTCCGAACGCGCGACCAATGCGCAACAGGGGCGCACCGCCAGTGCGCCACGCGAAACTGCGCAGTCGGGTGAAAATGCCCAAACGCGAGCAACACGCAACATGCCGCAGCAGAGCGAGCAAGCCAATCGCGGCAACGCGCCGCAGAACGCTCAGCACCTGAACTCGTCGACGTTCGCGCACGGCGGCCAGAACGCACGCGTTGCGGCCGGGACGCAGCAACGCGAGGAAGCTGCCGCCAACGCGCGCGGCAACGCCCAGCAGCGTGAACGCACAGCGGCAGCGAGCGCGACACGCGAACAGGCGCAGGCGCGGGACAACGCAATGGCACAGCAGAACGCGCACGCACGAGCCGAAGCCAATACACGCGCCGAAGCCAACGCCCGCGCCGAGTCCGATGCACGAGCGTCGGCGAACGCGCGCGCCGCCGAATCGGCGCGCCAATCTCGCGAAGCACAGAGCCGGGCCGCGGAGCAACGCACGGCGGCGGCTGAGCAGTCGCGTGCGGCGTCGCAGGCACGCGCACAGCAGCAGCGCGCGCAACAGCAGCAGCGCACGCCGCCGGAGAACCGCCCGTCGTATACGCAGCAGCAGCGGGCACCTGCTCCGCCACAACAGCAGCGCGAGGCAACGGTGCAGCAGCAACGCGCGCAGCCACAGGTTGCGCACAGCCCGCCGCCACAGCGCGGTGAAACGCCGATGACGCGTTCGCAGCCGACGCAGCAGGCGCAGCGCAGCGAGCCGCGCCCGCAGCCACAACAGCAGCCACAGGTCGCGCGCGCACCGCAGCAGCCAGAACAGCAGCAAAGGGCTCAGCCGCCGCAGAAAGCCCAGCCGCCGCAACGTCAGGTCGCACGCTCGGCGGCGCCGCAGCCGCGCCAGCCGGCGCCGAAGAAGGATGAGAAGGACAAGAACAACGGCGGCGGATGATGCAGAAAGAATTCGGTCCGCGCGCGCCAATCGCAACGGACGGGAAAACCAGGCAGGCCGAAGTGCATTGGGCACTTCGGCTTGACCGCAGCGGACGACTGTCGGACTGAGACAATCGCGCTGGGCCTCGATTATCTCTTTTGCTGTGTCACTCTTTCTCTTCCTTTTCGCGCGCTTCGATCTGCGACGGCGTCAGGCCGGCGCTAGCCAGATAGCCGCGCAGGCCCCGCACGCCATTCTTGTCCAGGGTGCCGCCATGGTGCGGCCTGTGAAGGACGCCCTCGGCGTGGTTCAACCGCAGCCGGATGCGATTGCCGCTCAGGGTTTCGATCTCCACACCAAAGTGATGCAGCAGCGATTCGATCTCACGCCAGTGAATGTTGGCGCTGACCGGATCCTGAAAGATCGCGCGGATCAGGGCACTGTGTCGGTGACTCATCGAGATACCGGGAGGAACTGTCGCTGGCGTTAGTATGCTCCGGCAGCGCAGCCAGAGTAAGGTGCGACGGTAATCCTGGACCGGGAAGCGATACCAAGCCCGTTTAGTACTGCATCCAGCATTCGCCGGACCCTTCTTCATCGCGCGAATTTGCCCGTCATGAACGTCACTCAACTCAAACTGCACTGCCGGAAGTTTCCCGGAGCTGTCCAAAAGCTCCATGGGCATCCCAGCAATATTCTTGTGTACTCCGTCGGCGGAAAGACGTTCGCCTATTTCAAGACAAGCGAGCCCGAGCGATGGCGTTTCAGCTTGCGTGTAACGCCGGGCCGGTTCCTGGAGCTGACCGACATGCCCGGGGTCAAACCGGCCCGTTACATGGGACGATTCCATTGGGTAACAATCGTGCAGGTTCACGAGTTCCCGTGGTCCTATCTCGTCGAACTGGTTGAAGCGTCATATCGCCGGGCACTGACCTCGCTCAGCAAGGCAAAGCAGCTCGGTATTGCCGCGCACCGAGGGGGTTGACGACTGTCGCGCAGCGTCTTTCATGGACGACGGATGAGTAAGCCCGAACGCGCTCGCAGTCGGCGCAGAAGCCAATGACGGACCGGCTTCGGCAGCATCGCGTCGCCCGCGAAACGTACCTGGTTCGAATGGGAGATGGAGGCATCCAGCGCCCGTCTGACACTACTCTTGCTTGCGTTTTGAAGTAGACTGGCAAAAATTCTTGGGCAAGGACGCTGCCGATCCGCGCGATACAGGGGTAGCGTGCAAAAGCCAAGGCAGTACAAGGCCTTCATCAGCTATGCCCACGGCGACGAACGCTGGGCACGCTGGTTGCAACGTGCCTTGGAGAGTTACAAATTACCCAAGTCGCTGCGCAGGGCGCACCCGGAGATGCCGGCCCGCCTGTTTCCGATCTTTCGCGATCGGGACGAACTTGCCTCGTCGAACGATCTGTCCGAATCCATCCAGCGGGCGATGTCCGACTCCGAGACGATGATCCTGGTCTGCTCACCAGAGTCGGCCAGGTCGCATTGGGTCAACGAGGAAGTCCGAAGATTCCGCAAGACGCACGGCGATGAGCGGATCTTTTGCCTGATGGTGAGCGGAAGCCCGAAAGTCGATGCGGTCGACTGCGCTTTTCCGCCCGCGCTGCTGCGCAGCGACGAAGGCAAACCGGCACGCGAACCACTGGCCGCCGACGTCAGAACGGACGGCGATGGCGAGCGCAATGCCATGCTCAAGATTGCCGCCGGATTGCTCGGTGTCGGCATCGACGAACTGAAGCGGCGCGACGCGCAACGGCGCGCGCGCTTCTGGGCGGCCGTAGCTGGCGGCTCGCTGGGTGTTGCGATGATCACCATCGCGTTGGCGATTGCAGCGCTGATTGCGCGCCAGGAATCGGAGATTCGCCGGCAACAGGGCGAGAAGCTCATCGGTTTCATGCTGGGCACCCTGCGCAGCAAGCTCGAGCCGATCGGCAAGCTCGAAGTGCTCGATTCTGTCGGCGACGAGGCAATGAGTTACTTTGCTGCGCTCGGCACGCGCGGCACGCCGCAGGAAATGCTCGATCGCGCCAAGGCTTTGCGGCAAATCGGTGACGTGCGCTTCAACGAGGGCCATCTGCCGGAGGCGTTGGCTGCTTTTCAGCAATCGCTGAAGGAAGTGCTCGCGCTTCACGACGCCGAACCGGACAACAACGAGTACCTGTTCGAACTCGGCCAGTCCGAGTTCTGGGTCGGCTATGTCGCCTGGCAGCGCAACGACCTGGAGCAGGCGCATGCGTCGATGGAAAAGTATATGCGCTATAGCCAGCAGTTGAGCGACCGGGCGCCGGAGAACGCCGCGTACCGGATGGAACTGGCCTACGCGCACAACAATCTTGGTAGCGTTGCCAAGGCGCAGGGACATGCGAACGAGGCACTGGGCGAGTTCCGGCTGGCCGCCGCAATCAGCGAAACCGAGCTGAAATCCAAGGCCGGCGACGCAGATGCGACAACGGGTCTGGCCGATGTGTGGTCGTGGATAAGTTCGACCCTGCAGGACCTTGGCCGCCTGCAGGAAAGCGAACAAGCCGCTGCCAAAGCAGCGGACTTGATGCGCGGCGTGCACGAACAGGGCAAGGATTCGCGCGCCTCCGCGCGATATGCGGACTATCTTGTGCTGCTCGCCGACGCGCAGTTGCGTCAAGGGGAGGTTGCGATGGCGATCGCGCAGATCGAAACGGCTCGGGCCATCTACAAAGAGCTGCTTGCACAAGATCCGAAAAATGCGTTCTGGCATCAGAATTCGCTGGTTGCCGACTACTATCTGGTCGCCGCCTCGGTGCCCGGCACGTGGACGCCAAAGACATACCAGCTGCTCGGCGCGACCGCCGCCGATCTGCAGGCGCTTGCCGACAAGGACCCGACCAACCAGACAATCTGGAGAAAGATCGCTTCGGTCACCCGCCTGCAGGCATTGGGCGAATTGGCGCAGGGAAAAACGCAGGCCGCGCTTCAGTCGGCACGACAAGCGAACGATGTCGTTCAGAAGATCACCACCGGCAAGAGTGTGCTGACAGAGGTGAAGGTGATCGCGGCCCAGGTCGAGGAAACTCTCGGCGCCGCGACGTTTGCCGGTGGAGACAAAGCCGCAGCGACGCAAATCTGGACGCGGACGCTCGCCGGATTCGACAAGGAATCCGAAGACAATCTGGGACTCAAGGCAATCCGCCGACTGCTTGCCATCGATCTTGGCAACGCCGACTTGGCCGCGCAGCTGGCGCAGGAACTCGACAAGGCCGGATTCAAGGATCCCCGCTTCGAACCGTATGCAGGGCGCCATCCCTGACAGATCACGTCGTTTCAACCGCGAGTCCCCGACTCGTCCAGCAGAGCGCAGCTGCGCTCTTTCTTCCATCCTAGGAGATGATCATGCCCGGTCCAGTCAACGTCAATCTTGATGTCAGGAATGCTGCAACAGGGCCCGCCCCCGGTTACACCCAGGTGACCGCATCCAACAACACTGTCTACTACTACAAGTACACAGGTGGAACCCATGGCAACGGCGACGTGACCGTGAAGGTCGGAACGGGACAGGCGGCGATCCATGTGACGGTGGGGACCGATCCGCGTTACAGCATCACGGGCGTCACGTTCAATCCGACGACCACCGGTTTCACCTGGCATGCCGGCGGTAGCGCCGCTGTCGCGGTCATCGTGGATCCTGCGACCGTCGTGGAGGACGTGAAATACACCTGCACTGTCACAGACAGCACCGCGAACTGCACGATTCCCTGCGACCCGGTGATTCATAACGTGCCATAGGCGATCGACAGCGGAAACCCGGCAATGACGGGAAGGCGAGCCGCATCGTTGCAACCGATGCGGCTCTCCCGAACTGGCTCGGCTTCCCTTCTAGAACGGACAAGTGCCCGGGCTCGGCGCATCGATGCGTCGCGTCCCGCCCACCGGGATGATTTGAAACGCCTGCGTGACCAGCGTGTCGGCTCCTTCGTTGCGCACCATGTGAACGTGTCCGTCGCCCGGATCGATGAAGCCGGTTCCAGCGGGATAGACCTCCGGAGTGCAGGTCGGGTCATCGCCGTCATACACGGTAGCGACGCCGCTCTTGACCACCACGACGCTCGGCCCGGGATGCGTGTGCCAGCCGCTATAGCCGCCGGGGATGACTGTATTGGTCACCGCGTAGTAATCCGCCGGGTCGTTCACGAGCAGCCTGATCTTCGGCTCCTGCGTGTAGATGACGCGCAGCGAATCGAACGACGCCTTGGCGACGTCGCTGGCGAAGCCGTTGGCGGGCGTCGCCGACACGAAGCCCGTCCAGCCCAGCGAGGCCGCCAGTCCGAGAATGACGAACAGCGCGCGTCGGTGCCCTCGGGACGGTGCCGATCCGATCGGTGCCGTCCTGTTCGATGCCGGTCGGATCGATGCGGCGGGCATCCCTGTTGACGTCGTGTCGCTGGTCGGAATTTGTTTCTGGCTATTCATGGCAAGTTCCTCGGTGCAAGAAGGCGGGTGATCCAGTGCGACAATTCGCAAATCGTCCTTGTGCGCTGGCCATCCGCACGGTCCGCCCGTCGACGCACGCCGGCAAGCTGTAAAGCACGGCATCTGGCGTTTTGCCGTGCTTTGCGGCTCTGTGCGCGGCATTGCAAACGCCACTCGTTGCTGAAACACTCCCGGCGTGCCGGAAATCAATCTGGAGCGGCTGTCTTGGATCCCGGGAACGGCAACCTCGATGCATCGACGCGAGGCGAGAACGAGGATCGTCTCGACTCCTGGAAGAGAATCGCCATCTACCTCAAGCGCGATGTGAGCACCGTTCAGCGTTGGGAGCGGCGCGAATCGATGCCCGTTCACCGCCATCTGCACGACAGGCAGGGTTCCGTATTTGCTTTTCGGTCCGAACTCGATGCCTGGTGGAACGGCCGCCGGCACGATCTTGCCGGAGATGAACGCGCGGCGCCGGATGATGCCGCGCAAGCGGCCGGCGGCGAGACCGACGCGGTTGCGTCAACACGCTCGCGTGCGCGCCATCCGGCACTTTTAACGCTCATGGTTGCGCTGCCCGCTCTCGCGGCGATCGTCTGGTATGCCGCTCAGGCCGATCTGTTCTGGCACAACCCGCTTGCCGAAGCAAAATTCACTCCGATAACGGACTTCTCGGGCGATCACGAAACGGCCGCGATCTCGCGCGACGGACAACATCTCGCATTCATTGCCGAGCGCGAAGGGAAGGTCGACGCCTGGCTGGGCGCCATCAACAGCGGCCGTTACCGAAATCTGACCAATGGCGAGTTCGGCGAACTCATCAACCCCGCCACGCGCACGCTCGGCTTCTCCGCGGATTCGCAATCGCTGTTCGTCTGGACGAGGCACTCGGAAGGTTCGCGTCCAGCCGAGGTCAGCATCCTGACTGTCCCGGTCAGCGGCGGCACGCTGCGGCCGTATCTCGCCGGCGCCGCCGAATTGGACAGCTCGCACGACGGCAAGCGCATCGTGTATCACACCACGGCACCGGGCGATCCGCTGTTCGTGCGCGATCTCTCCGCACCACCCGGCACGGCGGACCGCAGGATTTATGCGGCCCCGGACGGCGTGCACTGTCACTTTCCGGTCTGGTCGCCCGACGATGCCTACATCTATTTTGTCCGCGGCGTGCCGCCGGACGAGTGGGACATCTGGCGTGTGCGCGCAAGCGGCGCCGACCTCGAACGGATCACGGCGCACAATTCGCGCGTCGCCTATCCGGTACTGCTCGACGCTCGCACCCTGCTTTATCTCGCCGACGACCAGGAACGCGATGGACCATGGCTGTACGCAATGGACGTGATGCATCGCGTGCCGCACCAGATCAGTCTGGGCGTCGAAACCTACACGTCGCTTGCCGCGAGCGCCGATGGAATGCATCTCGCTGCCACCGTCGCGAATCGGCGCACGAGCATCTGGCGCATGAAACTCGACAATGGAGCGAACGCGGCCGCGGCGGCGCCCGAGTTGGTGTCGCCGAACGGTTCGAGTGCGCGCTTCGCCGGACACGGCATCGTTTACGTCGCCGAATCCGCCAACGGCCAACGCTTGTGGAAATCCGAAAACGGATCACGTTCGGAGATCTGGAATGCCGCCCCCGGACGGATCGCCGGCGCTCCGGCGGTTTCGGCCGATCGTCGCCATATTGCCGTGCCGGTCGAGCAAGCGGGCCGATCGAAGCTGTATGTAATGGACACCGACGGCTCGCACGCGCGCGTCGTGGCTGATTCGCTCGAACTGCGCGGGAGCCCGGCTTGGGGGCCGGACGGGCTTTCAGTCGTCATATCGGCCCTGCACGAAGGCAAGCCCAATCTGACGCGCGTCTTCCTGGACGGTGCTACCCCGATTTCGCTGACGTCGGAGTATTCGATCGATCCGGCGTGGTCGCCTGATGGAAAGTTCGTGGCCTACACCGGCAGCGACGTCGGAACGACCTTTCCTTTGCGCGCCGCGACCGCGGATGGCCATCCATATCCACTGCCCGGCATCATGCTGTCTCGCGGCGCTCGCCGCATCAGCTTCCTGTCGAACCCGCAGGCACTGGCGATTCTCACCGGCGGAATCGGCCACAAGAGCCTCAGCCTTCTCGACCTGCAAACAGGCGCGCAACGTACGCTGGCGGAGCTTCCGCCCGGCTTCAACATCCGCGATTTCGACATTTCAGACGACGGATCGGATCTCATGTTGGAACGTGTCGAGGGCAACTCATACGCTGCGCTGATCGAGCGTTGAGTCGGCCCCTCGATCCAGGGACCACGGAGCCGGAGTGACTTCTCGCCACCCCGCGCAACCGCGAAAAGCCACTCTGGCTACTGCGTTATTCACGCGCCAGAGACGGCGCCCATCCTGTTACGTGAAGCCTCGCTCGTCATGGGCACGTCGTTCCTGCGATCCTGGTCACGCGCGCGATTGGGAACGTGCCGTTCGCCGGATAACCCGCAGCGGTCGAGGTCCAGCTGGCCGTGCCACTGTCGCAATCGGTGAAGGTAAAAGTCAGCGTGCCCCACTGAGTCAAGTGACGGTCGCTCACCTTGTAGTTCGGTGGGAACTTCGGACCCACCGACACATAAGTCGGCAGCGTCACGGTATTGCTGGACGGATCGTACGGCCCTTGAGAGTAGAGCCAGGTCTGCCCGGTGCCGTCCGGGGTGAAGACGAACCAGATCGCGAGCATTAGATTGTTCGGCAGAATCTCGAATTGAAAGCCATGTCCCTCCTGGCCAGCGGTCGGGTCGTCCCAGTTGCCGCTGATGCCAGGCCGAATCGTGATCGACGTCGGATTTGCAGAGGGCTGCATGGAAACAAAATTGTTCGTTCCGCACGAGGCGTCGATACTGGCCAGACTCACGGATCCCGGAAGGAAAGTATTGTTCGAAAGATAGCCCGTCGCCGCTTCGAACTTGCCGAACAGCGGAGGGGTGCTCGTCGACGGGTTGTTCGCGCTGTATTGGCCAGACGACGAGCCGTAGGGGCCAGATGTGTTGCGAACAGAGCCGACGCTCGACGGATTGCCATAAGCACCGAACGGGTTTTCAATCGAATCCACCGCGGCCGGGCTGCCGAAGAATCCCAGATATACCTGCGGATTCTCTTCGGAAACGATGTATGCGCCGTCCAGATCGGCGCAGGTGAAAGCTGACGCGGCTCCCGGGATCGAAGCGAACAGAGCAGCGGAAATTGCGGCAACGACGCGATATGTTGGGGTCATGACATCCTCTCCTTGCGAGGGTCGGGCGGACGTGCGGACTGCACGCTCTGTGTTACCCGACACTGAACCCCATGCTCGAGAACGTCTGTGCGGTAGCGTACGAGGGCGACTTGGCCTTCAGGCAGATGCAAGCCCAAGGAAGAGATCAGGTATGTCTTTCAGATGCCGGAAAAAATGAGGCCAAGCCCCAATTTCATCATTCAGAGGATCTCAACTCTTTCTACGACTTGCCCAACAATGTCCCCGTTCTCTCTTGCCGAGACTACAAGTCGAACAACAAATGAAGTTGCCGTATGCGCTATTTCCCTGGGACGAGCTGCTCGATCTTTGGCCTCTATGAAGTAGCCCCAGGCTTCGTAGCCCTTTTCGAAAACGAGCGCCAGTTTTGCGTCTTGATCGTTTCTTGCGGCGGACTTCTTCCCCAGTTCTGAAACTCCCCAATGTGGACTTTGAATCCTATAAGTCCTTGGGCCGACATCCTTGAGCAGGTAGTCCGTCCAGATGCTGAAATAGACTCGGCGCTTCTCCTCATTGACGGCACACCAACTCCAAACCGTGTTGAGTTGGTGTGCACCCAGCCTGACCATAAGCTGTGACCTGTTTTCCGGACGTGACACTTTCCGTCTCCCATCTGTAGCTGAAGTCGTATTCCCCGAATGGGGTTTTCGGTCGGAGTGCCTTCCTGAGCTTCGGGAACGTCGTTAGGCTGGCTCTTCGCGCCTGGGATCAGTGGGAGAGCCACTCTGACCAACTCTGTCCCCATTGTTCTTACACAACGTGCTAGCGCACATCGCTGTCGCGACGGGCCCCAGCATCCATCAGTACCAGTCGATCATCGCGTCTCAAGACGAGCATATTCCAAACGTATACTTCTGAACCACCCCGATTTCTCAAGCCGTCAGGTCTGCGCCCAGCGCCGCAGCAGATTCGCGTGAGTCTTGTTGATCAGGTCGAAGGTGTGGCTCTTGCCCTCGCGGGCGTAGACCTGGTCGCGCGCCTGGCTCAGGTCCCACAGCGCTTCGCGCGCTCCGCTGTCGCGCACCAGGCTCTGGATCCAGCCGATCACGGCGAGCCGCACGCCGCGGGCCACCGGTCGCACGCAGTGCAGCTGGCCGGTCGGATAGCACACCATTGCGCGCGCCGGCAGCTTGACCGTCGTCTGGCCGCTGCCGGATTCGAGCGCCAGTTCGCCGCCGTCATAGTCCGTCGGCGCATTGAGGAATAGCGTCAGCGACAGGTCCGAGCGCCATGGCACAGCGTCGCCCATCACCGCCTCGTCCACGTGCCAGCCGTATTCCATGCCCGGCCGGTAGCGCGACACCAGCACCGAGTGGAGTTGCTGCGGATAGGTCGCGTTGCGGAAGTTTTCGTGCCGCTTGAGTGCGGCGAGCACGAGTCGCGTGACTTCGACCATTTCCGGCGCTTGCCGCGAGACCTGCTCGTTGCGCTTGTGTGCCGAGAGACGTCCACCCGCCGTCTCGCGACCATCGACGAACGCGGCTTGCGCGGCGATGTCGAGCAGCGCGTGCTGCTCTTCTTCGCTGATGACCTCCTCGAAGCTGAGGATCATCGCGGGCGAAGCCTCTGCCGCGTCGCTCGCGCGCTACCCATCGAATCCGTTCGCGAAGATCGAATCGCACACGTTGTCGATCAGTCCGGCGCGGCTCACGCCGTAGGTGTCGACGTTGTCGGTGTCTGTGCTGGCCGCCGAGGCCGCCGCGCTCGCACTGAAGATGACGTTGCAGCCGGTCACCGTCGGAAGCGAGTCCGGATAGCCCTGCGCGTTTCCATTCGGCGGCGTGAGCGATGCCAGCGCGAAGATCGCGCCGCCCTTCGCGGTGTTGGGGCTTGCGCCGGTGCCACTGGTCGCGATGCTCTGACTGAAGCTGGCGCCGATGAGATCGAGCGTCCCGGTGCGGATGAAGATGGCGCCACCGAAGCCGCCGCCGGAGCCGCTGCCTCCCGATTCGGCGTTGCCGCCGCCGAAGCCGCCGGCCCCGCCGCTGCCGGCGCCGATGTCGCGCGTCCCCCCGCCGCCACCGCCGCCACCGAATCCACCAGCGCCACCGGAACCGGCGAAGCTCCGACCGCCGCCGCCGGCGCCGCCGCCACCGCCGAAGCCGCCAAAACCGCCGTTGCCGCCTTGATCACCGCTACCGCCAGAGCTGAGACCGCTACCACCACCCCCGCCACCGCCGCCGCCGAAGCCACCACCCGCGCCCGACGGGGCCGTACTATTGAAGGCCGAGGCGCCTGCAGCGCCGCCACCGCCGCCGCCGAATCCGCCCGACGTCGCACCGGCGCCGCCATTCTGACCACCGGTTCCGCCGGTATTGAAACCGCCGCTGCCGCCATTCGAGCCGCCGGACTCGGTGGGATACTTGCTGCCGCCGCCACCACCGCCGCCGCCAAATCCTCCACCTCCCGGGTGTCCATAGGCGAAGGCGCTCGAGGCTCCGCCGGCTCCGTTTCGGGAAATGCCGCCACCGCCGCCACCGCCAAGCGTTTCGGAAAATCCTGGAGCCGGGCTGTTCGACCCGTTGCCGCCGGTCACCGCGTTGTCGGTGAACAGGACGTTGTCGACGGTAACCCTGCCGGCGTAGATGAACATCGCGCCGCCGAATCCACCCGCGCCGCCGCCGCCATCCGTGCCGTTCGCGGCGGAGTAGCGCGAACGCGTGATCTCGAGGTTCGAGAACCTTACGGTCGGCGCGAGAGTGCCGTCGAGCGATTCGCCGCCGATCACGAAGCCCCTGCCTTCGAATGCGTTGTCCAGCACCGCGGACCCGCCCATGTTGACGTTGCCGACGATGTCCGTGTCGCTGGTGATCGCCGGCGGATCGGCCGTGAGCAGTGGCGTGACGGTGACTTGGATCAGGTCCTTGCCGCTACCGGGTGCGCAGCCGGCTACGGCACTGTCCGTGTTGGCAGAAAGAATCGCATTCGCCAGCGAGCACGTAGTGCCGTCGACGACGATGGTGTTGGCGTGAATTGCGCCCGGCGCAGAAAGCGCCGCAAACACGGCGGAAGACAGGGCACTGAGGCGGGACAGGCGACTGCGCGGCATGGTAGGACCCCCTCTACTCGATAACCGACCCTAAGAGTACGCTTTTTCGGGACGGTGGAAAAATCACCGATGCCCACTCCCCCTAGGCAGTAGAACGCTTAATCGATCGAGTCGGGAGCTCAGGCTCTCGAGTCCAAAGCTCGAATGATCGAGTCTAAATCTCTATCGTCCGACTTAAGGGCATCACGGGTCGAGCCGAAAGCTCGAACCGCCGAGTCCGAGGCTCGATCCTTCGAGCAGAAAGCTTGATCGGTCGTAACGGATGCTGAACCTCCCGAGTCGAAAGCTCGAACGTTCCAGTCGGGAGCCCGATCGATGTCCTTGAAAGTTTGATTGGCCATGCCGAAAGCCCGATCTCCCTAGTCGGGAGCTCGAACGTCCAAGTCGAAAGCTTGATCGGCAAACGCGGGCAGAGTGGACTTTGCTGAAAAGTGTACTCTGACCCCTGTTTTATAGCCGAGCGAATTGTCGGCCGTAGCGCCTTCGCCATAAATGTCCGAGCCTACATCGGGTACGGCGGGTGCGGTGTTGCCGGCGACGATGCCGCCGAAGAGGTGTGTCACCGATTCGTTCCTTCTCCTGCTCGGCGCAGCAAAATGACGCAGTTTCGTCCGAAACGGCGTTTCGCGTTACGCGATACCAGTTTCCTCGTGACGGAGAGCGATTCCCATGCGTCGACAGATTGGTTGCAGGACAGTTCTGATCCAAGGCATTGCAGTTGTCGCGCTGGCGGCAGCCTCGAGCGACGGGCGCTCGACAGTGCGCTCGTGGCCCGGCGCAGCGCCTTGCGACACCACGTTGCAAGCGTGCATCAACGGGTCGGCTAACAACGACACGGTGCAGATCCAGAGCAACGGGCCGATCGACGAAGACCTGAACGTCAACAAGCCGCTCAGCCTCGTCGCCGCCGCCGGGTTCCGGCCGGCGTTCGACGTCGGGTTCGGCATCACGGCGTACTACGGCCCTGGCGCCGGCATCGCCTGGAGCATGACGTTCGACGGCTTGTCCTTTGTGCAAGGTGGCATCGGCGTGCGCTGCTACAGCGGCGATGCGAACATCACCTTTAGCCGCCTGGACGTCAATGCCATCGACAATGCCTACGTCGGCGGCGCGCTCGGCATCGACAATTTCGGTTCCGGCCACCTGACCTACACGATCCAGGACAACCGGGTTCGCCTGAATGACGCGGTCGGAATCGATGCGATCATCGTGTCGTCCGGTAACGCCGGCCCGTTCGACGGCAGCATCCATGACAACCGGATCGAGTCGACCTCGCCGCCGGCCATTTCCGACGCGGGCATCGTGATCAGCGGCACGCAGGCGTTGGCGCCGGACGTGCGCGTCTACGCCAACCAGATCAGCGGCAACCTTGCCTACGGCGTCTACGCGTGGGTCAAGGGACCGTCGAAAATAACGGTGGTCGACAACGTGCTGCGCACGACGACGACGAACAGCTACGGCATTCCGTTCACGCAGTCGCCGGGTGCCGGCATCACGCTCGATGCCGAGATATTCAACAATACGATCGC
This sequence comes from uncultured Gammaproteobacteria bacterium, assembly GCA_963766595.1. GTDB lineage: Bacteria > Pseudomonadota > Gammaproteobacteria > Xanthomonadales > Rhodanobacteraceae > Rudaea. The sequence continues at coordinate 1,297,155 of CAVYAZ010000002.1, read as the reverse complement.
CGGTTTCGGCTTCGGCTTTAGCGGCAACGGCACCGGTATTTCGGGGCGCCTCAGTGGCAACCTTTTCGCTTACAGCGCGACGTCCGCGATTCACCAGCAAGGTTCGACGCTGACTGAAGACCACTCATTATTCTTCGCCAACGGCGGCCTCGCACCCATCCTCGGCCCCGGTTCGATGATCGCCGATCCCAAGTTCGCCCGCGGCATCGACGACATGCGCCTGAGCGCCGGATCGCCGGCGATCGACGCCGCCGACAGCGTGGCGTTGACGACGCTGCTGGCCAACGAGTCGATCGGACAGATCGACGCCGACGGATCGCGCCGCTTCAAGGGTGCGACGAGCCTCGCCGACATCGGCGCGTTCGAATTTGGCGACGGACGCCTTATCGAGTTCGCAACCGACGTAAACGAGGGAGTCATCGACAACGCGCTGCTCAACGGCTACGCCGGGGCACTGCCGCAGCTTGTTCAGGACTTCAATCCGGATACGTATGTCGCCGCGGCCTACGATCCGAACGTGACGGCGCTGCTCTACGACGGCAGCCATTTCCAAGTCACTGACGAGGACGGCACAGGGCCGACCTTCAAATCCGACTTCAACGTGTTCGCGCCTGCAAGCGGTACCGGAACATTCCTGCATACCAGCGGCGCCGCCAACGTAAACGGCTTCACGACGCTGGTGGATAACCCATACCTCAATGGTCAGGGCGGCCGCGTCGTACTCGCAACGCACCGCGCGACGGCCGGGACGTTGTTCAATCATCCGCTCGGGATCGTGTTCGGATTCGGCTACTGGTTCATCGCCCAACTCGACGGACAAACCGGTGTCGATTTTGCGAGCGGACTCGGTTTCGACATCTATGCGCAGGATCCAAGCCTCAATGCGTTCGTCTGGACGGCGCCTGCCGCCGGCACGAGCACGGCGATCGATCACCTGCTGCTGAATGGCGAACCGTGCGGCCGCGTCTACGTGACCAACGGCATTCTCAACCCCCATCCGATCGGCGTGAAATACGCGCAGAACCGATGGACGATCGTCAACCTCGATCTTGGCAGCATGCCGCAGGGCGCGGAATTTCAGGTCATCGTCGACGAAGCGGCGACGCAGTTCTGTCGTTACGACCATCTGTTCCACAATGGCTTCGATGGATCGTGACGACTCATCGGTGACGCGCGATTGGGGCGGCGAAGCCAGCCAAGAGGACGGAAGTAATTACTGCAAGATAATTACCTTCGTCCCCTTTTTTCGCTGTCCCTTTGCTCTATTCTGGCTCGAACCCATCTTGAAAGACGATATTCCCGTCGAATATTGTCACCAGGTTTTCGATCGGCCGACCGACGACGAGGTGGTCTCTCGGGATGTCGTACCCAAAGACCATCTGCGCTCCCCCGTTGGCAGGACCTCCTACCACACTGTTACCGGCTCCGACGGAGCCCGAGACAGGATGACCTCCATGCACCAAGGTTACGGCACCGCGATTCGGCGCCGTAAGCTGATTGGTAGTCCAGCGCGGGCTCCAGAGAATCCAGTTGCCATCGCCGGCAGGAGTGACCGTTGCCCGCCCCCCCGTGCCGGTCATCGAACTGTCTGGCGCAACCGCACCACTCGTGGCTGCGTCAGCGCTTTGCCACGCTGCAAAAGGGTTAATGGAATAATCGACAGTAAGGACATAGTTGCCGTCGTTGAGTGCGGTAAGTAGCCGCCCATCGGCGCCTATCGAGTTCCCGTCATAACCCGTCATGGAATTGGAAGCAGTAACGGTACCCGATGTGGGCCAATTTCCGCCGGCAATGGTGATCACGCCAAACTTGTCATTCACTCTCGTGCTGGCGAAGACATACCTGCCCCCCGACAGCGCAGCGACGCCCCCATTTCCGACTTCGTCTTCGTAGTTCGTTCCGATCAGGGAGTTGCCGGTAGAAATCGAGCCAAGGACGGAATGACTTCCATCTACCCAGGTTACCGCTCCGACCAAATCAGAACTTCCAGCATTGCTCCACCCCGGACTGGCAATAATGAAATTGCCGTCGCTCAGCGGCTGCACGGCGCCGGAAGCGACAAACGAGTTCAGTTCGGAAACCTCACCTGTAATCCCGCTGCTTCCAGCGGCCCACGTGACAGCTCCACTGTTTACGACATAATTGCCGTTGGCAAGGGCGATCACGTACTGGCCCACCCATTGGAGACCGAGCGTGCCGACCAGCGAATTCGCCGGAGTGACCGGGCCGACCGTGCCGCCATTTTTGTCAGACCAGGTCGCGGCTCCCGCCTGGACAATACTGCCGTTCCACCAATACCGGCTGCGAACTACATAGTATCCGCCAGGAAGCGAAGTTACCCCGTCAACTCCAACGAAGTCCTCGCTCTGGGTTCCGACGAGCGAATTGGTCGGCAGCACTTTCGCAGAAGTAGGCCCATTGCCCTGGCACCATGTCGCGGCGCCTACGCCCAATTGCCACATGGAACTGGCAACAACGTAGTTGCCATTGTCGAGCGGGAAAATGCCGTCTGTCGAAATGTGATCGCCAACCGACTTGCCGATCAGTGAATTTGCGGCGCTTACGTCACCGACTGTACCTGTCGCGCCGTTGCCCCACGTGGCGGCGCCGAGTTCCCCATTCCAGTTCCGGCTCGGTACGACATAGTTGCCATTGGTAAGCGCGGCGATGTGGTAACTACTAACCTGATCTTCGGCATGGGTGCCGACGAGAGAATTGCCGGACGAAACAACTCCTGCCACGCCGACTGTTGCACTGCCCCACGTTGCCGCGCCCGCGTCTGCAACTCCGTTGTTAGTCCAATAGAAACTGGATACTACGAAATTTCCATTCTGCAATACGAATACGCCTCCATTCCCGACTCGATCGTTCGCGGCGCTACCTGTCAGCTTGCTGACCAAGGCACCCGTCGAGTCATAGAGGTAAACGGCCCCGACCGCAGATGCGGCAGCGGTAGAGAAACCAGGATCGGTTACGACAAAGTTGCCGTTCGGCAGCACGGCAATTGATGTGCCGAACGCGCCACTACCCGAAGGGCCGTGAATATCCTGGTGCTGCGCGATCGTCGGGCAGGAACAAACGAGCAACAGCAGCCCTGCGTATCCAAGCCAACGGTTGTCCCCTGCGGACTTCATGGCACTTCCTTTTTGCGCGATCGTTACATGCAATGGCCTGCAACGGCGGCGTCCAACGATATCGATAAAGCATAACCCTGACTAGCGGTTTGTGCCCTGCGCCAAGCAGGGTCACAGTGAAGCTAACGGGCGGAGGCAATTACCTTATCTCTTGGCGCTTTGCGAGCGCGATCCCGTAACACGCGACGATGCCTGAGGCCGGCCCGGCGATTGTTCGAATCCGCGCCTATGGATCGACGAATGCCATTGGTCGTGAGAGTCGTGAGGAACGCGTTTGAACCTAGGACCTCCGGTATCGACAGATGCCCGGGGAGTGGTCACGGTCGACATCTGTCCAACACCATCCCCACCCAACCCTCCCCTTGAAGGGGAGGGCTTTCAAGCGATTTCAAGAGCCCCTCTCCCACCGGAGAGGGGTTGGGGTGATGGTCGGAGCCCTGCATCAACGTTTATCGCAGCGAGGAGTCCAACTATCGACTCTCAACACCATCCCACCCACCCCTCCCGTCGAAGGCGAGGCCTGTGATGCCCGTCAACACCTACAATGGCGGATTCGCCCAAACTGACGACTGCATGGCACTCAACTCAACCACCTACAGGATCGAGCTGTCGATCAGCGACATGGATCGCGGCTACTACGCGACCCACACGCTGACTCTCGCGCGGCATCCGTCCGAGACCGACGAACGCTTGATGGTGCGGCTGCTGGCTTTCGCGTTGCATGCCGACGAGCGGCTGCAGTTTGGCAAGGGCATCAGCAGCGAAGACGAACCGGATCTGTGGCGCAAGGACCTGACCGGCGACATCCTCGAGTGGATCGAACTAGGCCAGCCGGACGAGCAGCGCCTTCGCAGGGCTTGCGGCCGTGCACGCCAGGTGATCGTCGTCAGCTACAGCGGTCGCGCCGCCGAGATCTGGTGGGACAAGAACAAGGCTCCGCTCGCGCGATTGAAGAATCTCACGGTGATCGACATCGCCACGTCCGCCGTCGACGCGCTCGCGGCAATGTCCACGCGCAACATGCGCCTGCAATGCCTGATCCAGGATCGTCAGGTGCAGTTGTTCGGAGAGGATTCCGACGGTGCAATGGCGATCGAACCGACCGTGCGCATGGCGCCAACGCAAGCATGACGCGGCGATCACGCTCGAGCGCGTAGTCTGGACTTCGGCCAGCGTTCCCCAGCGATCGCCGTCAGTTTCGCCGGGCTTCAGGTGCTCCGCGGTAAAACATGCGCGTAGCACCACCCGTGGCGCGCCAGGATTGGAACGCCAGCCGCTGCTTCGGCTTCGAGGAGTCGCGCAATGTCGTACCGCTTCAGGCGCGCATGCACAGCCCTTTCGTTCATGCTGCTCTGCACGGGAGTCCGCGCGCAAGCACCGGCGCGGGTTCCGGTTCCGGATCATTGCATCGTCGGCGAATCGGTGTTCGGCTGCCGCAACGAATCGGTCGTCGCTCAAATCACCTCGTTTTCCGGCGACGCCAACGAGCTCAAGGAGAGGATAGCCACGGGCGTGGCGTCGGGCGATTGTCGGATGTTCATTGCGGGTGACCCGGTCTTCGTCACGGCTGTGGGAGCCGATGTCGGGCGCGCAGCCGTTCGGCTTCCCGGCGACGCAGTTTCATATTGGATGCCGGCAAGCTGGTCGCGACCGGCTGCCGAATGCGGGGCGTATGCGAAGCGGCGGTCGGTTCGGGAGAAACTCGGACTGGCGGCCACCACCCAGGACAACCCGCCCGGGCCGGACCCGGCGGAGACATTCGCCAAGCCGCACGCGCTGCGGAACCCTGTCCCGACCGCATGCACGATCAAGCCGGTGATGACCGATGCCGAAATCGCGCTTTGCCGAAAGTGAATTGTTGAGGCGACCCCTACCAACATCATGCCAACTGCTGCCATTCCCGCGTCTTTCAACAGCTGGGCTGGTCAAGCGGGATCGATAGAGCAAGAGCCACCAATCATCCTGCTGTCGTGATTGTTCCCTCTGGTCCAAAGAGTCGTCATCCCCGCGCAAGCGGGGATCCATCTTGATCTTGTTCGGCCCGCTCTCGAGAGCAAAAATGGATTCCCGCTTCCGCGGGAATGACGTCGGTTGGTGGCGCTTTCGATCGCCAAATAGTCGAGCAAGCGTTTCCCAGGCATGGAGCACTTGTCGACCGCCATAGCCGCGCGCGGAATCGATGAGCTATCATCAGGCGGACCCGAGGCTTCGGCGCAAGCCAGCCGGATGTCGGGCAGTTAGGGGGTAGCGCGTTTTTCAGCGCCCGCGGCAAGCGCCGATCTGGTCGTGGACCGGCGAACCGCCATGTTTGCCGAGAACATCAAACGATGATCACGAGTCCGGCTTCCACCAATGCGCTCCAGGCATTCGACGAAGATGCCTGGGACGACCTTCTCAACTATATCGAAGAACGCCGCGTCATCCCGATCATCGGGCCCGACCTGCTGCGCGTGCAGACCGAGCGCGGCCTGCGACCGCTGTACGAATTCCTCGCAGAGAAGCTCGCCGTTCGTTTGCAGGTAGACACGGCCGGCCTGCCGACGCCGCTGACACTGAACGACGTGCTGTGCTGCTATCTCGGCCAGCGCGGACGGCGCGAAGAAGCGTACACGCGCTTGCGCTCGATCATGCGCGAGGTGCAGTTCGAGCCGCCGCTGGCGTTGCGGCAACTGGCGCAGATCACCGATTTCGACTTGTTCGTGACGACGACGTTCGATCCACTGCTCGAAACCGCCATCAACCTCGAACGCTACGGCGGCCAACCGATGGCCGATGTCATCGCCTACGCGCCGAACCGCGTCGCCGACCTGCCGGCCGAGCGCAGCGACTTGCAGCGTACGGTCGTCTACCATCTGCTTGGCCGGCTGTCCGCCTCGCCGACCTATGTCGTCTCCGACGAGGACATGCTCGAATTCATTTGTGCGCTGCAGTCCGAGCACCTGACGCCGGAAAAACTCTTCCACGAACTCGAGCACAATCACCTGCTGCTGATCGGCAGCGATTTTTCGAACTGGCTGGCGCGCCTGTTCCTGCGCATGGCCAAGCGCAAGCGCCTGTCCGATCCGCGCGACGTCAGCGAGGTGTTCGCCGACGACCACACGATGCAGGACGGCCGCCTCGTGTCGTTCCTGCAGCAGGTGAGCGTGCGCACGCGCGTTTACGGCGGCGCCGAAGCGTTCGTCGCCGAGCTGCACGCGCGCTGGTCGCAGCGCCAGCGGCCGGCCGCGGCAAATTCCGCCAGCAGCGCGCCGCAACGTTTCCTGCCGCCATCGCGCGAGATGCCGGAGAACGCGATCTTCATCAGCTACGCTCGCGAGGACCTGCCGGCTGTGCAGGTCCTGAAGGCAGCACTCGACGGCGCAGGCCTTACAACATGGTTCGACCTCGACCGTCTCGAAGGCGGCGACGACTACGACCGCAAGATCCGCGCGAACATCGGCCGCTGCAGTTACTTCGTGCCGGTGATCTCCGCGACGACGCAGCGCCGCCACGAAGCCTACTTTCGCCGCGAATGGAGCTACGCGGTCGATCGCGCGCGCAACATCGCCGAAGGCGGCGTGTTCATGCTGCCGGTGTGCATCGACGATACGCCAGAAGCAACCGCGCTGGTGCCGGACCAGTTCAAAGCGGTACACATCACGCGTCTGCCCAACGGCGAACCGACACCCGAATTCCTGCGCCGTCTCCAGGACCTGTTCGCGCGGAGCCATCCATGAGCAAGCGGATCGACTTCGAGTCTCAACATTACCCGTTCGCCCTGAGCGTAGCGCCGCAGGCGCGAAGTCGAAGGGTGGATGTTTCGACTTCGCGGAGCTTCGCTCCGCTACGCTCAACACGAACGGTTGTTATAAGCGATGCTACTTGTGGTCTAGGATGCGCACGGAGTCAGCCATGAGTCCGGCCGATAGCGGCAGTCCCGACGAAGTGTCCATCGATCCGCAAAATCCGTGGCTGGGCCTGTTCTCGTACTCGGAGGAAACGCGCGCCTATTTCCACGGCCGCGAAGAAGAAGCCGGCGAACTCGCGCGGCGCGTGCAGCGCAAACCGCTGACGGTGCTGTTCGGCCAGTCCGGTCTCGGCAAGACTTCGCTGCTGCGCGCCGGACTCGTGCCGCGCCTGCGCGACGAAAGTTTCTGCCCGGTCTACGTGCGCATCGATTACGCGCCCGGATCGCCCTCGCCTTCCGAGCAGATCAAGCAGGCGATTTTCAAGGCCACTGCCGCCGCCGGACACTGGACGCGGCCCGGTACGGCGATCGAAGGCGAGTCGCTCTGGGAATTCCTGCACCATCGCGAAGACCTGCTGCGCGACACGGCGGGCAATGTCCTCATGCCGCTGCTGATCTTCGACCAGTTCGAAGAAATCTTCACGCTCGGCCAGGCCGACGACGCCGGGCGCATGCGCGCGAAAGAATTTCTCGAAGACCTCGCCGACCTCGTCGAGAATCGCCCGCCGAAAGCGCTGGAGCAGCGCCTCGACCAGGACGACAAGGCCGCAGAGGAATTTGATTTCGCGCGCGCCGACTATCGCATCCTGATCGCGCTGCGCGAGGACTATCTGGCGCACCTGGAAGGCGTGAAAGGCATCATGCCGTCGATCACGCAGAACCGCATGCGCCTGGCGCGCATGAACGGCGCGCAAGCGCTCAGTGCCGTAGTGAAACCGGGCGGCAAGCTCGTGTCGCAGGAAGTCGCAGAGTCGATCGTGCGTTTCGTCGCCGGTGGTTCGGAACTCGTCAATGCCGAAGTCGAACCGTCGCTGCTGAGCCTGATCTGCCGCGAGTTAAACACCGTGCGCCAGGCGCAGGGGCGCGCCGAGATTTCCGCCGACCTGCTGGCCGGATCGCGCGAGACGATCCTTTCCGAATTCTACGAGCGCACCCTCGCCGATCAGCCGGCCGGCGTGCGCAAGGTCATCGAAGACGAGTTGCTGACCGAGTCGGGGTATCGCGAGAGCTTGGCCGAAGAGCGCGTGAAGAAAGCGCTCGCCGCGGCCGGGGCCGCGCCGGATTCGCTGGCCAAGCTCGTCGACCGGCGTCTGCTGCGCATCGAAGAGCGGCTCGACATGCGCCGCGTCGAACTGACGCACGACGTGTTGTGCAGCGTCGTGCTCGCCAGCCGCGACAAGGCGCACGAACGCGAGGCGCGCGAGGAGGCCGAACGCCAGCTCGCCGCGCAACGCGCACGTGAAGCCGAAGCGCATCGCACGCTGATGCGCACGCGCATGGTCGCCGTGGTCTGCGCCGTACTCATGGTGCTGGCCGGCGCGAGCGCGATCTTCGGCTGGATCAATCTCGGCCGCGCACGCGCCGCCGACGCCGAAGCGCAGAAGTCGCGCGCGCTGGCGGAGAAAGCGCGCGGCGACGCAGAGAAGCTCGTCGCGTTCCTGATCGACGATTTCTACACCGAACTGGAACCGACCGGTCAGCTCGACACGCTCGGCCGGCTGGCGCACACCACGGTCACGTACTACGACGGCCTTCCGAAGGAACTGCTCACCCCGCAGACTGAAACGTTTCGCGCGATGGCGCTTATTCGAGAAGGCGCGGCCCTGAACGCGCGTGGACAGGTCGACACCGCCTACAAGATCCTCGGGGAAGCGCAGGCCGCGTTCGAAAAGCTTCATACTGCTGACAAGGACAATGAAGCAGTCGCCTATGGCCTTGCCTTGGCCCTGTACCAGCAGGGTAACAGCGTCACCTTCAATGGACGCGGCACTGCCGCGCAGCTGATCCAGGCAGCCGACCTGTTGCGGCCGCTGGTGCAGAAACCGGACAGTTCGCGGCAAATCCGGCAAGCTTATGCGGACACCCTCAACATCCTGAGCCACACGCAGCCGAAAGAAATCGGCGTCGCTACGTGCCAGGAGGCGCGCCAGATCCTCGAAGGTCTCGGCGCGCTGGATCTTTCGAATCTCAATGCCGCGTCGGCGTATGCGGACACTGGCGATTCCGAGGCACGTCATCTGATGGCACTCGGACGCATCGACGAGGCGCAAAAGCTCGAAACGCAGGTTTATGATTTAACCGAAAAGGTGCTCGTGCAGCGTCCCAGCGATCTTCGTGCGCTGAGCGATCGTTTCTTTGCGGCAAGCTTGCTCGGGGACTTGGCCGAGCGCAGATACGACGATGCGGTGGCCGCCGATTACGCGAACCGCGCGGCCAAAGCCGGCGAAGACTACGTGCGCTTCAACCCGGCCGACCTGACTACATGGGGATGGTGGATCACCGGTCTCGAGCAGGTTGCTGAGAAGCAGTTCGAGCGCGGCGAAATAACGAACGCGCTCGCGACTCTAAGCTCGACAATGGCGCTGGCTAACGATAAGCGCATACCCTCCAGCCTCGGGCCAATCCTGTGGTCCCGCTGGTTACAGGGTTACCACGATCCAGGCGGCTCTTGGCGACCGTGCCGCTGCCGAGCAGTCGATCCAGGCGTTTGCGCGCGACGTCAATGAGCAGGCGGCCACGCTTGCCGCCGGAGGACCCGCGGCGTGCAGTTTTACGCGAACGCGGAGCAAGGTATGCGCAGCCGCGTGCAGTTGCTCGAAGGCGACACGCAGGGAGCGTCTGACGAATGTCACCGCCGTGCTCGGCCGCATCGAGCAGATAAAACCTTCCGGCGCCCGACAGGAATTTCGACCGCTCGAAAGAAAGCACTCTGCGATGGAACCTGTTCACCGCTGCGGTGGCCGCCCTTCGGCTCGACCATGGCGCACAGGCCGAGTCTCTGGCGCGACAGCTCGTCGCGCTCCCGCCGGACCAGAACTCGAATGTCGATTCTCACGCGCTCTCGGCCAGGGCCACTGTCGTTCTTGCTCACGCCGTCGCGATGCAGGAACGCGGCGCTGAAGCGCGAACGATCCTGCAGCCCGAGTTCGATTACTATCAGGCAGAATTCAAGTCCGGCGGCCACGGCACGAGTTTCTGCCGCGACTACGCCTATGCGCTTTACGTCAGCGCGCTGACGCGCCCCGCCGATGCCGAAGGCCGGGCGAAACGAGATGCCGAGCTGGCCGAGGCGGCGAAGCAGATCGCTGGTGTATCGGCCGAAGCAGCGAAGCTTTCGTACGTGCGCGACATTGCCGCACAGATCGCGGCAGCGCGCGCCGCGCACGGTTGACCGCTCGCCATGTGACGAGCTTCGACCGCGTCACGCTGCGCACCGATCGCCTTTTGCTGCGGCCGCTGCGCGAAACGGATGCGCCGGCGATTTTTGCGATACGGTCCGACCCAAAGATCATGCGCTACGCGAGTTCGCTGCCGCTGACTTCTCTGGATCAGGCCGAAGCGTTCATCACGCGCGAAACCGCCGGCATGGCCGCCGGGGAAAGCCTGCGCCTTGGACTGCAGCGCCTCGAAGACGACACGCTGATCGGAACCTGCATCCTGTTCCATGTGAATGCGCAGTGCCGCCGCGCGGAAGTCGGTTACGAATTGCGCCATGACGCGTGGGGCTGTGGCTACATGCACGAAGCGTTGCTCGCGCTGTTGCATTTCGGATTCACGGAGCTTCAACTCAATCGCGTCGAGGCCGATATCGATCCGCGCAACGTCGCGTCGGCAAGGTCGCTCGATCGCCTGGGCTTCGTCAAAGAGGGATTGCTGCGCCAACGCTGGATCGTCAACGGCGAGGTATCGGACTCGGCGCTGTACGGCCTTCTGCACAGCGAATGGCAATCGTAGGGTGGGCCTTGGCCCACCGGCATTTTTTTACGCAAAGAACAATTAAACACGACGGTGGGCCAAGGCCCACCCTACGGAACTTCCCTTCTCCCGCTGGCGGGAGAAGGTGCCAGAGGCGGATAGGCGTGGCACACAGTAAACGTGTTGCCTGATCGGACACCACCCTCACCCGGCGCGCTTCGCTGGGCAGGAGCCCGAGTGCCTCGAAGGCCATGGATGGCCGAGAGAGGCCGCGCGCCGACCTCTCCCGCTAGCGGGCGAGGTGAAACTTTTCGATCTGCGCTGTTTGAGACTTCCCAGGGTCCAACAACACCTTCTTGCATGTGCAAGCCGTGGCGCGCACAGTGTGCGCCGTGACGCGTGCACGGCTGCGCAGCGGGATATGCCTGACCAGGTAATCGCAGCCCCGAGATACTGAATAACCAACAAGAAGAACGGGTATTTCCAGGATCATTGGAGCAGAGGCATCCGGCTGAGACCGGACCGAAGCAGACAGCGCGGCGCCAACGCCGACCGATGGAACGTGCGAGCCACCTCGAGGGGGCCACCAATGAACGGCACGACTCCGAATGCCCGGACGACGCTGACTTCAGCGCGGACATCTCCTGCGTTGAGGATTTGCGAAACACCCAGGCGCAAGACAGGCGCGCTCTTGGCCACCCTCATGACGACGTTGGCGTTGCTCGGCAGCCAGGTCGCCGCGAGCACGCCGCCGTCGAACGACCCCAAGCCCGGAACAGCGGATTCGGCGTTTTCCGGATACGCGGCGTTCTCGCAGCAAGGGAGCCCTATGGATTTCTTTCGCGAGCAGGCGAAAGATCCGACGGTCAGAATTCATGCCGCCATCGCAACGGTGCCGGACCCGATCGCGACGAGGCTCGGGCGATCCTTCGACCTGGAAGTCGCCGCTCTGATTTCCGCGTTCGAAGTGCGCGACTACGTGCTCGACGGATTCTGGCTGACCTGGCCGCTCGACGGAAAGAAGACAGACGACACGCATTCGCGGAACGAGCCGAGCGTATTGGCCTTCCGCAAGGACGTGTGGCGTCACCACTGCCCGGCGGAGTCAGCCCGAACCCGGCTGCACCAACGCGCCGGCAGTCGAGTACTACCTTTTGCTGCTTGTCGGTGAAGCACCGACGTTCGGCGTCCATCGCGAGGCATTTGCCGTTGCAGCACGCGAAGCCGCGGAGTTTGAGCTATGGAACAATGCCTTCCGCGCTCGCCCTGCATCAGGCGCGTGAGAATCCCGCGGAAAAAAGAGTCGTCTTGAAGATCATAGGGCCGTCGTTTTCAGGCTCGATGCAGTCGCTGATGAATGCCCTGGATGGCGCCGCGGAGGATGCGAAACTCCTCGCCTTCGCGAGCGAACAATGCCCTGCGGCAAACGCGCGGGGCAAAACGCCGCCTTGTCCGCGACTCCAGGCGCAGTTGCACTCGCCGTCGGCCACGGTTTTGAGCAACGCCAACGCAAACAAGCACACCGCGCATGCGGGTTCCAGCATGGAACTGTCGTATCGTCCGATCGCCACGGATCAGTGCCTGCAATTGACGGCGTTGTTCGAGTACCTGGAGAAAACGCAGAACCTCCTTCCCAAAGACATCGCAATTCTGGCCGAAGAGTCGAGTTTCGGACTCGGCGCCAAGACGTGCCCGCTGCCGGCTTCGAAGGCGGACCCCGTTTCGCCACCCCCAACCTTTCTGCAATTTCCGCAAAACGTCGCCTCGATCCGCGCCGAGCACGCCCAGTTGTCCAAGACGCAGGGCAGCAGCCAATCGGGATTTTCGCTGCCCGGCAAGTTTCTCGAACTCGACATGACCGGCGTGGAAGTCGGCAAGGACTTGCCGCCGCCCTACGAGCCCAATCTGAGCACACGCTCGGACGAACTCGTGCTGCATCAAATGCTCGATGCGCTGGCGACGTTCAAGCGACCCGCCGCGACGATCATCATCGCCACGGACATCCGCGATCGCCTGTTTCTGCTCAACGAGATCAAGATCTGCCCTGCCGGGCACGCTGCCGGTCGTGCTCGAGGTCGACAATCTCATGGTTCACCCGGACTATCGTCAGCTCAGCCGCGGCAGCGTCGTCGTCGGAGCGGGCGATACGATGGTGTGCGTCGATGTGCAGCCCGGAGCGATAAAAAGGGAAATCAGTTGCCGATCCGGCGAGCGGCATCGCCCGACGCCCGGCCGGTGCAACACCAAGGAAATCTTCGAACCCGGATATGCGCGCCAGTATTTTCCGTTCGCGACCGACTACGCCGCCAACACGTTTCGCGCGGTCCTGCGCGTAACCGAGCCGCCTGCCGAAGCCAACGAACCGCCAGAGTGCCCACAGCTGCTCGTCGCGACCCTGGCCGGATTTCAGGCTATCGGCGACCTGTCGGCGATCGGCATTCCGCGCGACGCGGCCACCCTGGGCATGCTGCTGTCGTCGGAGACCCATGCCGATCTCTGGCGTTTCCTGATGCCCATGGTCGAGATCGCGTCGCTGGGATTCCTGCTGATTGCCGTATGGCTGTGGAACGACCTCACCGGGATCCGCGTCCTGGTCCCGCTTCCGCGCCACTCGATGCAGACGCTGGGTGTCCACGCGTCGCGCTGCTGGCAATGGATCTTTCACCACGCCGACTACGTCACCGAAGCGAAAGCCAGGAAGACTCGTCCGCCGAGCCCCAAGCGCTTCACGGCGATCCGCTTTTTTGCACTCTCGCTGGGGATAATCGCTCTCGGCGGTCTGGCAGCAGCGACTTCCCCGACCTTGGGTTTGATTCTCATTCGGCGTGACTACCAACTGCCGGGCGCGATGGCGCTGCTGCATGGCCGCGACCAGATGGCGATGCTGGCGGTCGCTGCAGTGTTCGGTGCCGTGATCGTCATATCCGGCCTGCGGCTCCTGATCTGGAACGGCCTCTGCCGAAAAATCGCAGGAGCGACCGGTGTTCCGGCAACATTGTCCGAGCGGCTGCGCGAGGGCGGCTATTTTCGCGGAATCCTGGCAACGGCGGTTTTGCTCGCCGTCGTCGCCGCGTCGGCAGACCGCATTTCGGCAACGACGGTCGATCCGCAGCCGCTGGCCATCCTCCTCGGCGTCGCCGCGCTCGGCGCCGGAACCTATTTCCTCGTGCAACTGTGGTTTCAGCTCCTGCGTTTGCAGCAACTGTCGCGCGAGTACGCGCGTGCGATACCGATCGTGCAGCGCCAGACGGGGCAAACGGATTGGCCGACGCCGCTCGGATTGGGCCAGTCGCCGACGAACCCGCTGAACCTCGTGTTGTTCCGCGAGGACCTGGAGCGCCTGTGCAACGACGATGTCGCCGACTGGGCGCAGCAGACGGTCAGCGTGATCTGCGGCACCTGGCCTTTCAAGGATCCGCCGGGGAGTCTGGATTTTGCGACGTGGCAGGGCTATCTGGTCGCCCACTTGAAAACGGGAGCATCCGTCCTGCGCGGTTGTGCCTGGGCAGCACTGATGGCACCCATCGCCGCACTGGTGATGCTGGAGGTTTACCCGGTGCCGTTCGAGCGGCTGCAGACAATCACCGCAATAACGTTGATGGCACTGAGCTTCTGCGCGGTCGTCGTCACGACCTTGCGCCTGGAGAAGGACATCCTGCTGAGCAGGATGTTCACGAAGGATGCCGACCGCGTCTCGCTGGGCGATGCGATCGGAACCCTGCTGCCGAAACTCCTGGTCGTGCTCGGCGTGCTGATATCCGTGTTCGCCCCCGACCTGCTGACGTTGCTGCCGGACCTGAGCAAACTGCTCGGCGCGGCGCATTGACGACACAGTCAGCACCTCGGCGAGCGATCTGTGCGTAGGGTGGGCCTCGGCCCACCGCTCTGCTTCGGCGCACAAGAAGTGGTGGGCCAAGGCCCACCCTACGCTATCGGCAGGGTCAAGTGCGCGACGCAGCCGCGCGCGGCCTTGCGGCTTTCCAGCGTCAGCGAACCGCCGTGCGCCTCGGCAATCTGGCGCGCGAGCACCAGGCCGATGCCGGAGCCGCCGGGCTTGGTTGTATAAAATGGAATAAATAGATTCTCGGTCGTGCCGAGGCCGGGGCCATCGTCCTCGATCTCGATGTGGGCGACATCGCGCTCGGCGCGCCAACGCGCCCGCACGCCTTCGCGCAGCGGCAAGGTCGCATCCGTGGCGTTCTTGAGCAGGTTGATCAGCGCCTGCTCGATCTGGTCGGGGTCGGCGTTGACGTGCAGCTCCGGCGCATCGGCCACGCTCACGGGCAGGCGCTGTTCGAGCCGCGCCACGCGCCGCACGAGCTCGCCGATCTCGAAATCGCGCTTGTTCGGCGGCGGCAGCCGCGCCAGGGCCGTATAGCCGGCCATGAATCGCGTCAGCGCCTCGGCGCGATCGCCGATCACGGCCAGGCCGCCACCGACATCCTCGCGCCAGTCCGGCGGCGGCGGTTGTTGCGCGAGCAGTTTGGCCAACGTGCCGGTCATCGAGCGGATCGGCGTCAGGGAATTGTTCAGTTCGTGGCCGAGCACTCGCAGCAGGCGCTGCCATGCCGCGCGTTCCTCTTCGCGCAGTGCTCGGCTGAGATCGGCGACGACGAGCAACTCATGCGGCTTGCCGCCTTCGCGAAAGCGCGCGCGGCGAACCTCGAACCGCCCGGCGCCGCCGGGGAATGCGCGCTTGCGGATGTGCGTGTCGTCGTTCGCCAGGCAGTCGGCGATGCCGAGTTCTTCCGCCGTTCGGCCGAGCAGCTCGGCCGCAGGGCGCGCCAGCAAGTGCTCACCGGCAGGATTGATCAGGCGCAGGCGCTGGCCGGAATCGAACGTGAAGATCGCGATGTCCGTAGCGCCGATGACCTTGGCCAGCAGCGCGCTCGTTTCCTCGACCTTGTGGCGCTGGTCGCGCAAGGTCTGCGACAGCGTGTTGATTTCCCAGATCACCTCGCCGATCGGGTCGCCGCGCCGCGCGCGCGAGCCGCGCAGGCTGAAGTCGCCCTCGCGCAGCGCCTCGAGCAGGTTCGACAATGTATACAAAGGATAGATCACGCGGTTGCGCAGGCGCACCGCAAACCACAGCGTCAGCACGGCGCCCACGCCGGTCAACCCCCATAGCAGTCCGGACGGAATGTCGCGCCATATCAGCACCGCGGCCAGCAGCGCGCACGCCGGCGCCGCGACCGTCAGCGCCGCGAGCAGAACGCTCGCGTCGTAGGTCCAGCTCTCGTAGTAACGCTGGCGCGTCGGGATGGGATTGGTGCTGCGTGGCATTTTTCTTACCTGAGCGGCCGGTGATCACATTAGCTGATTCGAGGGAAAGCCGGCGACGGCACCAGATCCCTTCTCCCGCTGGCGGGAGAAGGTGCCCCGCCTACATGTGCTGCAATGACGACGAACATTGCGACAGTCTTCGCAGCACATGTAGGTGGGCGGATGAGGGTGGCACATCAGATGGCACGTGCTTCTGTCATGCGCCACCCTCACCCGCCGCGCTGACGCGCGACGGCCTCTCCCGCCAGCGGGAGAGGCGAACACCCTATTCCGCCGTCCGAATCCCGAACTTTTCAAGCCGCCGATACAACGCCGCACGGCTCAACCCCAGCATCTCCGCCGTTTTCTGGATGTTGCCGGCGCAGCGCTCGAGCGCGTTGCGGATCATGTCCTGCTCAGCCGCATCAAGGGTCTGGTTTGCCGCCGGCGCGGCGCCCGGCGCGTCGAGCGGAATGCCGAAGTCGAGTTGCGTGATCTGCGCACCCGACGCATTCAGCACCGCGCGCTCCATGACATGTGACAGCTCGCGCACATTGCCGGGCCACGGATACTCCTCGAGCGCCCGAAGCGCCGCAGCGGCGAGATGCGTGCCGACGCGCTCATAGCGGCGCGCGCTGCGGGCGAGAAACGACTGCGCCAGCGGGACGATGTCCTCGCGCCGTTCGCGCAGCGCCGGCAAGTGGATCTCGACCGTATTCAGGCGAAACAGCAAGTCCTTGCGGAATCGCCCGGCCGCGACTTCCGCGGCAAGGTCGGCATTGGTGGCGGCGATCAGGCGCACGTCGACCTTGAGCGTGCGCGACGAGCCGACCCGCTCGAGTTCGCCGTCCTCGACGACACGCAGCAGCTTGGCCTGCTGCGGCACCGGAATGTTTGCGATCTCGTCGAGAAACAGCGTGCCGCCGTCAGCAGCTTCGAAACGGCCGATACGGTCGCTCTTCGCGTCGGTGAAGGCGCCACGCACGTGGCCGAACATCTCCGCCTCGAACACGCTGTCGGCGATGCCTCCCATGTTGACCTTGACCAGCGCCGCATCGGCGCGTTTCGAGCGTCGATGGATCAGGCGTGCGACGACACCTTTGCCGGTTCCGTTCTCGCCGAGCACGAGGACGTTCGCGTCGGTCGGCGCGACGCGGTCGATCTGCGACAACACTTTCTGCATCGCGCGCGAGCCGGCGATGAATTCCTCGTCGCCATCCTCGCGCAGCAAGCGATTTTCCGCGCGCAGGCGCTGCTCGCGCCGCACCGCGGCGCCGAGCGCAATCTGGTTGCGCAGCACGCTGATCAGCCGCGTGTTGTCCCAGGGTTTCTCGATGAAGTCGCCGGCGCCCAGGCGCATGGCCTCGACTGCCAGGTGAATCGATCCCCACGCTGTCATTGCAACGACCGGCAAATCAGGGTCGGCGCGCTTGAGCGCCTTGAGCAACTCGAGCCCCTCGGCGCCCGACGTCGTATCGCGCGTGTAGTTAAGGTCGATCAATGCGACCGAGAATTGAGTGTTCCTGACTGCCGCCAGCGCGGAGACCGGGTCGCCGAACGCACGGCAGGCCTGGTGCTCGGACTTCAGCAGCAGGCGCAGCGCTTCAAGCACGTCGCGCTGGTCGTCGGCGACGAGGACTGGAAGTTGTTGTTCACTCATAAATCAGCATAAGTGCCATCAGATAAACGCTCTTTGTACTGCCCGCGCATGAAACCGAATCGATCTGCCTCGTGGAAAATAGCCCCTTCCGGCTGCCGCCACCTTCCCCCGCAAGCGGAGGAAGGATTCCAGATTGCAGGTCTTAGCTCTTCCTTCCCCTGCGAAGCGGGGGAAGGTGCCGAAGGCGGATGGGGGCAATCTGGCGATGCGCCACACGGGTCGCAGTGTAGTCGGAGCGACGCCTACGCGCGATGACCGCCGGGACGGACCACCCCTACGCCGCCTGCGCCTGCGGGCCGAGCCAGCCGTCGCGCATTTCGACGATCCGGTGCGCGTAGCGGGCGTTCACGTCGGAGTGCGTGACCTGCACGATCGTCATGCCTTCCTCGTTCAGTTCCTTGAGCAAATCCATGATCATTTTGCCCTGGCTCGAGTGCAGTGCGCCGGTCGGTTCGTCGGCGAGCAGCAGTGCCGGCCGCGTGATCACCGCGCGCGCGACGGCGACGAGCTGCTGCTGTCCGCCGGACAGCTGCTTTGGATAAAGATCTTTCTTGCCGACGATCTGGAACCGGTCGAGGATGTCGGCGACTCTCGCCTTGCGCTCGTCGGACTTGACGTCGCGATAGCTCAACGGCAGGTCGAGATTCTCGTGCACGGTCAGGTCGTCGATCAGGTGGTAGTGCTGGAAAATGAAGCCGACGCGCTCGCGCTGCAGCGCCTGGCGCTGTTTTTGCGCGAGCTTATGCACGGCCTGGTCGCCGAACGTGTATTCGCCCTGCCAGTCGCTGTCCATCAGGCCGAGGATGTTGAGCAGGCTGGTCTTGCCCGATCCCGACGGCCCCATGACACTGAGGAACTCCCCTGCGCGAATGTCGAGCGCGATGTTGCGCAGGATCCATACGCGACCGGCCTGGAGCGGGTAGGATTTTTCCACATTTTTCAAACTTATCATTTCAAACAACCCTCAAGAAACGCGCTGTACGAGGAGGACGAACATCCACGAAGATCACTCCAGGCAACCTCTCTTTGGGTCGTCATCCCCGCGAAAGCGGGGATCCATCTTGATGCTTAACGGATGAACCGAGAGCAAAAATGGATTCCCGCTTCCGCGGGAATGACGACACAATTTGAACCTTTTCAATGTCACTCATGCCTCAACGCAGTCATCGGATCGACGCGCAGCGCCCGTCGTGCCGGCACGATGACCGCGAGCACCGCCGCGCCGCCGAGCACAAGCAATGCGCCGAGCACGACCCCTGCCCCGCCGGGCTCGATCGTGCGCAGCGATGCGCTGAGCTGATGCGAAAACGGTATGCCCACGGCCAGCCCAAGCGCAAGCCCGATTGCGAGCTGCGCGAGATTGCGCGCGAACAGGTTGCGCAGCACGGTCCATCGGGTCGCGCCGAGTGCGCGGCGCACGCCGATTTCGCGCGTGCGCTGGCCGACGGCGAAAGCCATGACGCCGTACAGCCCGGCGCCGGCCAGCAACAGTGCGACCAGGCCGAACATCTCGAAACTCTGCGCGACCGTGCGTTCGCTGAAACTCATGCTGTGCAGAATCGCCGCGTAGTCGCGCACCCAATAAATCGGAGTGTCGCCGTCGACCTCGCGCATCACCTCCGCCAGGTGCGGCGCGAACGCGAGCGCGTCGCCGCGCGTGCGCACGGCGATGCTGGCAATCTTGAACGGCAGCTGGCGCAGCGGCACGAACAACCCCGGCGGCGGCGCACTGCCCGGCGCGTTCAGCATGACCGGGGCGCTCACGCCGACGATCGTGACCGTCGTGTCTTCCGCGCCGCGTGGATCGAGGCGAAACTGACGCCCGAGGATCGAGCGGCCGTCGCCGAAGCGTTCGGCAAATGTCCGGTCGGCAACGGCCACGCGCACCCCGTCGGCCGTGTCGCCGCTGTCGAAGAAGCGGCCCTCCTGCAGCTTGACGCCGAATGCCCCGAGGAAATGATCGTCGACTGCCGCGAGCGCGGTCGTCGGCAGTTCCGCATCGCCCGCACTGGCGCCGGCGGGCAGCACGTCGCGAGTCCAGTTGTAATAGGTTCCCGGCAGCGCCGTGCCGACACTGGCATCGACCACTGCCGGATCGCTGCGCAGCCGTTCGCCGATGCGATCGTACAGGCGTAGTTGTTCGGCGGGGCCTGGAAATGCGCCGGCCGGCAGCAGCACGCGCGCGGTCAGCAGATGATCGGTATTGATGCCGAGGTCGAAATGCTCGAGCGCGCTGATGCCCCGCACCAGCGTGCCGACGCAGACCACCAACGCACAGGAAAGGGCGACTTCGCCGACGACTAGCACGCGGCTGACACGCGCGAAACGCGCGCTGCCGACGCTGCGCGTGCCGCCATCCTGCAAGCCGGCCGATGGCGCCGCGTTCGCCGCGTGCAAGGCCGGCAAGACCCCGCTGACAATAGCCGTGAACAGCGCGGCGGCGAAAGCGAGGGCGACCACGGTGCCATCGATATCGAAACGCAGCCAGGTCAGCGTGAATTCCGATTCGCGCAACAGCGCTTGCTGCCAGTTCAGGCCGGCCTGCGCCAACGCCAGAGCGATGACCGTGGCCACAAGACTGAGCAGCGCCGCTTGCGCAAGCAGCTGCATGACGAGGCGCGCTCGGCTGGCGCCAAGCGCGACGCGCACGGCAAGTTCCTGGCGCCGACCCAGCGTGCGCGTGAGCAGCAGGTTCGCCGCGTTCGCGCAGGCGATCAGCAACACCATGAATACCGCGGCGAGCATCATGCCGAGCATCGAGCGCATGGTGCGGTCCATGACCATGTTCTTCAGCGGCTCGACACGCCAGTGCTGACCGCGGAAGCGTTCCGGATCGGCGCGCGACGCGTCATCGAACCAGGATCCGAAAGCGGCCTCGAGCTGCGCCACGCCGACACCGGCGTGTCGGCGCAGCACGAGCCAATACGCGTACTCGTCGGATTTGAACGATTCCGACAGTGTCGCCGCGACCCACACCGCCTCGCGACGCGGGTAGGAGAAATCCTTCGGCATCACGCCGATGACTGTCGCCGGGTGCGCATCGATGCGGATCTGGCGGCCAACGACGGAGCGTTCGCCGCCATACCGGTTTTGCCAAAGCTCGTACGAGAGCATCGCGACTTGTTCCGCACCGGGTTGTTCGTCGGCAGCGGTGAAGTCACGGCCGAGCAGCGGCGCGATGCCGAGCACGCTGAACAGGTTTGCGCTGACATGTGCGCCGTTGTAGCGCTCGGGACGATCCAGGTCGCTCAGGTTGATCGTCGAACGCGCTGCGCCCGCGACGTCGGCGACGCCGGCGAGATGACGCCGGCTGCTGATCAGATCCTGGCCCGGCACCGGGAAGATGTCACCAAGCCCGCCATCGCCGTAGAAGCCAGCCTGGTGCAGTTGCTCGGGTGCGGCGAACGGCAGTGGCCGCAGCACCAACCCGTCGAGAAATGCCAGCATGAACACGACGCAGGCCAGTCCCGACGCGAGCACGCCGACGACGAGCGCGGAGAATCCCGGATTGGCCAAGATCGCGCGCAGCGCCTGGCGAAGTTCGTGCGTCAGCATGTCCGTGCTCCTGCGCGGTCTTCGATCACCGAGTGTATCGGGCCGGCGTCATTCATAGCGCAGGGCTTCGGTCGGATCGATGCGCAAGGCACGCCGCGCCGGAACGATGATCGCGAAGGTCGCGGCGACAATCAGGATCGTCAGCGTGACCAGCGGCGTAACGACGTCGTTCGCGTCGATGCTGCGCAGCGTGCCGGTCAAAACGCGCGCGAGCGGAATGCCGAGCGCCAGGCCGGCCGTCAGGCCGACGCCGACCTGCCAGCCGGTGCGTGCGAACAGGCTGCGCAGCACGCCGCCCGCCGGCGCGCCGAGCGCACGGCGCACGCCGATCTCGCGCGTACGTTGGCCAACACTGAACGCAGTGATGCCATACAGCCCGGCTCCGGCGAGGATCAGGGCGATGATGCCGAACACGCTGAACAGTTGTGCGACGACATGCTCGCCGAATGTCGCTTCGGCGATGACTGCCTGGAAATCGCGCACCCAGTACAGCGGCGTGTCGGCGTCGACTTCGTGCATGATCGCGTTCAGGCGTGGCGCGAACGCTTTCGGATCGCCGCGCGTGTGCACGACCAGGCTGACGAAGCGCGAGGGATCCTGGCGCAGCGGCGCCAGCATGACCGGCTGTACTTCATCGCCCGGCGCATCGAGCTTGAGCGGCGAGATCACACCGATGACCGTGACGCTCGGGCCGTCGGCGCTGCGCGGATCGAGGCGGAACTGGCGGCCGACGACATCCCCGCCTTCGGCGTAGCGCTGCGCGAATGTCGCGTCGACGACTGCCACTCGTTCGCCGCCTCGCCGGTCGCGGGCGTCGAAGAAACGGCCGCTGCAGCATGCGCAGGCCGTAGGTGACTGACGAAATGATCGTCAGCCGCGCCGTAGCGCACCTTCGGCAGGCCAATATCGCCATCGGCGGACGCGCCGGCCGGAAGGATGTCGCGGTTCGCGCCGAAACGCATCGGCAACGTCGTCGCCACGCTGGCGTCGACGATTTCGGCGTCGCCGCGCAAGGTCTCGGTCAGCTTCTCGAACAGGCGCACCTGTTCGGCGCCCGTCGGATAAGTGTTCGTGAACAGGGCGACACGCGCGCTGAGCAGTCGCGACGAGTCGAAGCCAAGATCCATGTGGTCGAGCGTCATGATGCCCCTGATCATCGTCCCGACGACAATCAGCAAGGCACACGACAACGCCACTTCGCCGATCACGAGGACCCTGCTCAAACGCATGAAGCTGCCGCCGGTGGTGCCGCGCGAGCCGTCGCGCAGCGTATTCGATACGGTGTCGCGCGACGTGCGCAGCGCCGGCAGCAGGCCGGTCGCGAGCGCGGTCAGCAGCGCCGCCGCGACCGCCATCCCGACGACGTTCCAGTCCAGATCGAAGCGCAACCAATCGGCCACCCCGTTCGGCGATGAACGCAGCAGTTCTCCCTCGCTGTGCATCGCCATGGTCGCGAGCGGCAGTGCGACCGCCGTGGCGATGACTGCGAGCAGCAGCGATTGCGTCAGCAGGTGCAGCGCGACGCGGCTGCGGCTCGCGCCGAGCGCTACGCGCACGGCCAGTTCCTGACGCCGGCTCAGCGTTCGCAGCAACAGCAGGTTCGCCGCGTTCGCACAGGCGACCAGCAGCACGAGCACGACGGCGGCCAGCATGATGCCGAGCACGATGCGCGTCGTGCGATTGATCGTGTACAGGCTCAGCGACTCGACGCCGACGCGCAGGCCGCGAAAGCGCTCCGGGTCCACGCGTGCCGCATCGTTGCGCCACGCTTCGAGCGCCGTCTGAATCGCGACCTGGTCGGTTCCCGCCCGCGCGCGCATCGCAATCACGTAGCTGTTATCGGGATCGGGCACGTCCTCACGCAACGTAGCCGGTATCCAGACGACCTCGCGATACGGGTAGCTCATGCCGGCCGGCATGATGCCGACGACCGTCGCGGGGCGTGTGTTGACGCGGATCTGGCGGCCGAGAATGCCGGGGTCACCGCCGTAGCGGCTGTGCCACAACTTGTACGACAACAACGCCACGGCCGGTGCGCCGGGCTGTTCGTCGGCTTCGTTTAAATCGCGCCCGAGGACCGGCGTTGCTCCGAGCACCCTGCCCAGATTGCCGCTGATCATTGCCCCGTCGAACCGTTCGGGCCGATCCAGATCGCTCAGGTTGATGGTGGCCGACTGGTATCCGGCAACATCGGCCAGTTCGGCGAGCCGGCGGCGCACTTCGAGAAGGTCGCGGCCGCTGACGTCGGTGAGGCGTCCATCGTTGCTGCCGTCCGTCACGCCGGCGTGCAGCAGCCGATCGGGCTCAGGGAATGGCAGCGGCCGCAGTATCAGCCCGTTGATCATGACCAGCATGAAGATCACGCAGGCAAGCCCCGACGCGAGCACGCCGACGACCAGCACCGAGAATCCCAGGTTGCTCGTCAGCGAGCGCAGCGCCTGGCGCAGTTCGTATATCAGTGCCGACAGCATTTTCTTTCTCCCGTTTTAATTCTTTTTTGCGTCAACTTCATTCGTAGCGCAACGCTTCGGTCGGATCGACGCGCGCGGCGCGCCGGGCCGGCAGCCAGCATGCGAACAGGGCGGTCGCGAGGAGCGCGGTGGCGACGGCCGCCAGGGTCGCCGGGTCGGCCGGTGTGACGCCATAGAGCATGCCGGACATCAGCCGCGTCGCGGCGAAGGCGCCAGCGAGTCCGATGCCGATGCCGAGCAGCGCGAGGCGCAAGCCGCCGCCCAGGACGAGGCGCACGACGTCGCGCATGCGCGCGCCGACCGCGACGCGCACGCCGATCTCGCGCGTGCGCTGCGCGACCGTGTAGGCGATCACGCCGTAGACGCCGATCGCCGCGAGCGTCACCGCAAGCGCGGCGAACAGCGCCAGCAGCAGCATCTCGAAGCGGCGCGCCGCGAACGACTCGGCAGCGACCACGCGCATCGTGCGCAGCTTGGTGACCGGCAGCTGCGAATCGATTGTCCAGATCGCCTGCTTCGCCGCCGGCGCCAGCGCCAGCGGATCCGAACCGCGTGCGCACGACGAACGTCATCCAGCGCTTCCAGGGCTCGGTCTGCGGGTACGGCGAATACAGCGCCGGCAGGTCGGGCTGATCGAGGCCGAAGTGGTGCACGTCCCCAACGACGCCCGCGATCGTGATCCAGTGCGGAGCGTCCTCGCGCGCCCAGCGCACGCGCTTGCCGATCGGATCCTCGCCGGGAAAGTACTTGCGCACCAGCGCTTCGTTGGCGATGCCGACGAGCGGCGCATCGGCGTTGAAGTCGGTCGCGGCGAAGTCGCGCCCACCGCGCAACGGTATGCCCATGACCGCGAAGTAGTCGCCGATCACGCTGCGCGTCTCCACGCTCGGTTCGTCCCCCGGGGCGACCGGCGGCCAGCCCTCGACGAGGAAATCGTGGTCCAGCGATTCGCCCGACAGCGGCAGCTCGCTGACCATCGCGGCGCGCGCGCCGGGCAGCGCGCCAAGCGCGTCGAGCGCGGCGGTACGAAAGCGCGTCTGCTCGGCAATCGTGCGATAACGCGTGTCGGACAGCTCGACGCGGAACGTCAGCAGCTGCGCCGCCTGGAAACCGGGATCGACGCCGCGCAGGTTCCAGAACGTCCTGACCAGCAGGCCGGCGCCGACCAGCAGGACCAGCGCGAGCGCGAGCTGCGCGACGACGAACGTGCTGCGCATTTTCTGCTGCGCGCGCCCCGCGCTCGCGCCGCGGCTCGCGCCCGGCTGCACACCGCCGGCGCGCGCGGCGGCCCACGCCGGATACAGGCCGAACACGACGCCGGTCAACAGCGCGACGGCAAGGGTGAACGCAAACACGCGCGGATCGACGCCGATCTCACCGAGCCGCGGAAGGCCGTCGGGCTGCAGCGCAACCAGCGCGCGTGTGCCGATCCAGGCGAGCAACGCACCGAGCGCTCCGCCGGCG
Source organism: uncultured Gammaproteobacteria bacterium (assembly GCA_963766595.1). GTDB lineage: Bacteria > Pseudomonadota > Gammaproteobacteria > Xanthomonadales > Rhodanobacteraceae > Rudaea. The sequence continues at coordinate 1,271,967 of CAVYAZ010000002.1, read as the reverse complement.
AGCGCGATCAGCACGCTTTCGACGAGCAGCTGGCGCACGAGGCGCGTGCGCCCGGCCCCGAGCGCCATGCGCACCGCGACTTCGCGCTCGCGCTCGCAGGCGCGCGCGAGCAGCAGGTTGGCAAAGTTCGCGCACGCGATCAGCAGCACCAGGCAAACGGCGGCGAACAGCACGAGCAACGCTCCGCGCGACTTGCCTACGACGCGTTCCTTGAGCGGAACGAGTTCGGTATGGCGGTTGCGGTTCTCGGCCGGATAGCGCTCCGCGAGCTGGCGATCGATCACGGCCATCTCGGCGCCGGCCTGCTCGATCGAGACGCCCGGCACGAGGCGCGCGATCGTGCGCAGGAAGTGCACGTCGCGCGACGTCGTTCCGTCGTTCGACACGTGCGCCGGAGTCCACGCCTGCGCATGCGTCTGCGGCGAAACGAAACCGGCCGGCATGACGCCAATGATCGTGTAGACGTAGTCGGCCAGCTGCATCTTGCGCCCGACCACGGCCGGGTCGGCGCCGAAGCGCTCCTGCCACAGGGTGTGGCTCAGCACGACGACGAACGGCCCGCCCTGTGCATCGTCGGTCGGTTCGATGCTGCGGCCGAGCGCGGCGCCGACACCAAGCGCAGCGAAGAAGCCGCCGGTCACCTGGCCGACCGCGAGCTGCTCCGGCGTCTCGCCGCCGGTCCACGCCATCAGCGCGTTCGCCTCGCCGCCGATCTGCACGAACGTGTGGTTCGCGGCGGCGACGTCGTCGAGGTCCGGCGCCGACTGGTTCTCGCGGAAGCTCACCAGCTCGCCCGGATGCGCGTAGGCCAGCGGCCGCAGCAGGACGGCATCGATCACGCTGAAAATCGCGCTGTTCGCGCCGATGCCGAGTGCGAGCGTCAGCATCGCCGCGACGCTAAAGCCCGGTTTCGACCACAGCATGCGCAGTGCGTAACGCAGGTCCTGCAACAAGGCGTTCAGCATGGGCGGTTCCTCACTCGTAGCGCAATGCTTCGGTCGGGCTGACGCGCGACGCGCGCCGTGCCGGCAGCCAGCAGGCGACGAATGCCGTCGCCGCAAGCACCAGGACAACGCCGATCAGGGTCAGTGGATCGACCGCGCCGACGCCGTACAACTGGGTCTTGACGAGTTGCGAAAGCGCCAGCGAACCGACCAGGCCGATGCCGAGACCGATGCCGGCCAGCCGCGCGCCATCGGCGAGCACGAGCCGCAGAATGTGGCCGCGCTGCGCGCCGATCGACATGCGAACACCGAGTTCGCCGGTGCGGCTGGCGACCGAAAACGCGAGCACGCCGTAGATGCCGATCGCCGACAGCGCGAGCGCGAGCGCGGCGAACAGGCCGAGCAGCAGCATCGGCGTGCGCCGGTCGTCGAGCGACGTGCGGATGCGTTCCTGCATCGTCTTGACGTCGTAGATCGGCTGTTCCGGGTCGATGCGCAGCAGCGCGGCGCGCAGCGGCGCTACCAGCGCGTCTGGCGCCATTCCGGTTTTCAGCGCGATCGTCGATGAGCGCTCCGGCTGCTGGCGATAATAGTAGTAGTACGTTTCCTTGTTGGTCAGCTCGTAGAGCTTGTTGCGCTTGATCGTGCCGGCCACGCCGACGATCGTGTACCAGGGTCCTTCCTGCTTGTCGGCCTGGGTGATGCGGTGGCCGAGCGCCTTGGCCGCGTCCCCGAAATATTTCTTCGCGAGCAGATCGTCGATTACCACGACCTTGCCGGACTCGGACGAATCTGCGGTCGTAAAGCCACGGCCTTGCAGCAGCGGAATCTGCATCGTCTTGAAGAAGTCCTCGTCGACGACCTGGACGAAGCCGTGCGGCGCGGATTCGCCCGCAGCAAGCTGGTGACCCTCGATGAAGTACGAAGCCTGCGAGTTGTTGTTCGTGAACGGCATCGAGCTGACGAAGCCGGCCGACGTCACGCCGGGCAGCGCGCGAACCGCGTCGAGCGCGCGCTGATAGAACTGCGCGACGGCGGCGTCATCCTTGTAGCGGTTCTGCGGCAGGTCGACGCGCACGCTCAGCACACTCTGCGTGTCGAAGCCGGGGCTGGCCTCCTGAAGGTGCACGAAACTGCGGATCAGCAGGCCCGCGCCGGCGAGCAGAGTTACCGCGAGCGCCATCTGCACGATGACCAGCACGCGCCGCGTCGCGCGCGCCGAGCGGCTGCCGCCGCTGCCCCGGCCGCCCTCCTTGAGCACTTCGTAGGCGCGTTCGCGCCACAGCGCGACAACCGGGAACAAGCCGAACAGCACACCGGTCAACAGCGCCAGTCCGAGCGTGAAAGCGACGACGCTGCCGTCGAGGCCAACGGCGAAACCATGCGCCGCATCATCCAGCCCGAGCAGGCGGATCAGCTGCACGCACCACTGCGCGACGACGAGTCCGGCGACGCCGCCGGCCAGCGCTAGCATCAAACTCTCGACCAGAAGCTGGCGCGCGAGCCGGCCACGGCCGGCGCCGAGCGCGGTGCGCACCGACAGCTCTTTCTGCCGCGCCGAGATGCGCGTCAGCATGAGGTTGGCGACATTGGCGCAGGCGATCAGCAGCACGAACGCGACGACCGCCTGCAACAGCAGCAGCACCGGCGCGAGTTCACCGACCAGGAACGTGTGCAGGTTCTTCGCGCGTCCGGTAAACCCGGAGCTCTCCATGAACTTCTTGAAGCCGGCCCCATCGGCCGAGCCGGACGCGGCGATGCGTTCGATGTTTGCATGCGTGATCGCGTCGAGCTGCGCGTCGAGTTCGGCGAGGCTCGCGCCAGGTTTCAGCCGGCCGACGGACTCGGAATATTCGTGGCCACGCTCCTCGTCGCTCTTCTGCTTCGGCGTGAACGCGAAAGGCACCCAGAGCTGCGCCTTGCGGTCGGGAAACGCGAACGCGTCGTCCATCACGCCGACCACGCGATAGCTCTCGCCGTTGAGATGAACATCGCGGCCGACAATGCCGGGGTCCGCGTTGAACTGGTTGCGCCACAGCGCCGCACTGAGCACGGTGACATGATCCTGGCCGACTTCGGCCGTGTCGGCGCCGAACACGCGGCCGATCTTCGCTTCGACATTGAGCGTCGAGAACAACGACGGCGTCGTGACATAGCCGATCAGGCGTTGCGGCGCGCCCTGGTCGGCGAGGTTGAAGCTCTCGCCGTGATACATGGCCAGGTCCTCGAGCGCCGGAGCGTTTTCGCGCCGGTCGAGATAGTCCGGGATCGACGTGCCGGCATTCTCGAGATTCATCTTCGGATACGTGTTGTGAACGTAGACGAGGCGCTCGCTGTCCTGATACGGCAGCGGTCGCAGCAACATGCCGTTGATGACGCTGAAGATCGCACTGTTGGCGCCGATGCCGAGCGCCAGCGTCAGCACCGCGGCGATCGTGAAGCCGGGCTTGGCGCGCAGCATGCGCAGGCCGTAGCGCAGGTCCTGAAGCAGATGGGTCATCAGCATGTCCGTGACTCCGTGGTCATTCGTAACGCAGTGCTTCGATCGGCGCGATCCGCGCCGCTCGCCGCGCCGGCAGCCAGCAGGCGACGAATGCGGTGCCGCCGATCAACACGACGACACCGAGCAGCGTTGCCGGATCGGCGACGCCGACGCCGAACAGCTGCGCGCGCATGGCAAGTCCGATCGCGATCGCTCCGACAATGCCGAGCCCCAGGCCGAGCACGGTAAGGCGGCCGCCGTCGCCGAGGACCAGGCGCAGGATGTCGCGACGTTGCGCACCTAGCGACAAGCGCACGCCGATCTCGCCGGTGCGCAGCGCCACGGCGAATGCGAGCACGCCATAGATGCCGACCGCGGAAAGGGCAAGCGCGACGCCGGCGAACAGCACCAGCAGCAACATCGGCGTGCGCCGGTCGTCGAGCGACAGCGCGATGCGCTCGCTCATCGTCTTGATGTCGAACACCGGCTGATCCGGATCGATGCGTCGGAGCGCCTCGCGCAGCGGCGCGACCAGCGCCGACGGAGCCAGCACCGTTCGCAGAGCCAGCGTTGCGAAATTATCTGGCTGCTGCTTGTAGTACGCGTAGATCGTCTCCTTGGTCGTCTGCTCGGACAGCCGGTCGCGCTTGACCGTGCCGACGACGCCGACGATCGTCATCCATTGCGTCTTGGCCGGATCATCGCTGTAGTCGTTGCTGATGCGCTTGCCGATTGGATCCTGGCCGGGAAAATATTTCTTCGCGAGGATTTCGTCGACGATCGCTACTGGCGGCGACGTCGCGGTGTCCTGCGTCGTGAATGTGCGCCCCGCCAGCAGCGGAATCTGCATCGACTTGAAGAAGTCCTCGTCAATCATCTGCTGATAGCCATGCGGCGTCTCGCCGCTGCTGCGGTCGCGCCCCTCGACGAGGTAACTTCCCGAGCCATCGTTGCCACTGAACGGCAGGTTGTTGACGAGACCCGCTGACTTCACGCCGGGCAGCGCGCGCGCTTCTTCCAGCAACCGATCGTAGAACTGCGCCCGGCTTGCTTCGTCCGGATAGCGACTCTTCGGCAGGTCGATCATCGCGCTGAGCACGTTTTCGCTGACGAATCCGGGACTCTGCTGCTGCACGTGCACGTAGCTGCGGATAAGCAACCCGGCGACGCCGAGCAGCGCGACCGCCATGGCGGTTTGCGCGACGACCAGCGCATTGCGCAGGCGACGCGCGCCCGGCCCGGCGCTGTTGCCGCGGCCACCTTCGCTCAAGGCCTCGGCCGGCCGGTTGCGTGCGAGCGAAAGCAGCGGGAACAAACCGAAAACGAAGCCGGTCGCAAGCGCCAGCAGCAGCGAGAACACGAGCACCGATCCGTCGATCGCGACATCGAAGCCGCCGGTCTGGCCACCGAGGCCGAGATTGCGAATCATCGAAACGCCAGTATGGGCGAGCGCAAGGCCGGCAGCCCCGCCGATCAGGGCGAGCAGGATGCTTTCAATCATCAACTGGCGCGCGATGCGCATGCGCCCGGCGCCGAGGGCGCTGCGCACGGACAACTCCTTCTGCCGCGCCGACAGGCGCGTGAGCATCAGGTTGGCGACGTTCGCGCAGGCGATAAGCAAAACGCAGGCAACGAGCGCCTGCAGCAGCCACAATGTCGGCCGCAAATCCCCGACCCAGGAATCGCGCATCGTCTGCGCCCGCCCGGTGAAACCGGTGCTGTCGACGAATTTTTTCCAGCCGGCGCCGCGCGGCGAGCCGGCAACGCGCTCGAGATTGTGCTGCACGATCGCATCCATCTGTGCATCGAGCTGCGCGATCGTCGCGCCGGGCGCAAGCCGGCCGATCATGTCGTACGCTTCCCGGCCACGCTCGTCGTCGCTGCGCTGCTTGTCGGTAATCGTGAGCGGCGCCCACAGGTCGGACTTGCGGTCCGGGAAGAAGAAGCTCTCCGGCATGACGCCGACGACGCGGTAGCTGACGCCGTCCAGGTGCAGGTCGCGGCCGACGATGCCCGCATCGCCGGCGAACTGGTTCTTCCACATGCCGTAACTGAGCACCGCGACGTGGTCGTTGCCGGCCTTCGCATCCTCTTCGGCCAGCGTGCGGCCGAGCATCGCGTTCGCACCCAGAGTCGTGAACAGGCTCGGGGTTGTCGAAACGCCATTCAGGCGTTCCGGTGCCGACTGCACATTGAGATTGAAGCTGCGCGGCTGCCACAGCGCCGACTCGGCCAGCGCCGGCGCCTGCGCGCGCCGGTCGAGGTAATCCGGGATCGACGTGCTGGCCACCAGCAGTTCGCCCTTCGGGTAAGTGTTGTAAAGGTGGACCATTTGCTCGCTGTCGGCGTATGGCAGCGGCTTGAGCAGCAGCGAGTCGATCACGCTGAACACCGCCGTATTGGCCCCGATACCGAGCGCCAGCGTCAGCACGGCGGCGAACGTGAAGCCCGGCTTGACCAGCAGCATGCGTGCGCCGTAGCGCAAATCCTGAAGCAGGTGGTTCAGCATGATCGCAGTCTCCTGTTCATTCGTGGCGCAGGGCGACAATCGGATCGAGGCGCGCGGCACGGCGTGCCGGCAGCCAGCAGGCGACAAACGCGGTCGCGACCAGCACACCGGCAACGGCAGCGAGGCTCGGCAAATCGACCGGGGCGACATCGAACAGGCGGCTCTGCAACATCCATCCGGTCGCCACCGCGCCGAGCATGCCGACGCCGACACCGGCGCCGACCAGGCGCGCGCCGTCGGCGAGCACACCACGCCGCACACGGCGGCTGTCCGCGCCGATCGCCATGCGCAGGCCGATTTCACTCGTGCGTTGCTCGACACTGAAAGCGAGCACGCCGTAAATGCCGATCGCCGCCAGCAGCAGCGCGCAGATCGCGAACAGGCTCAGCAGCTGCAGAGGGACACGCCGGCCGGTCAGCGAATTTTCGATGCGCTGCTCGAGCGTGCTGATGTTGAACAGCGGCTGTTCGGCGTCGATCGCGCGAATGGCCGCGCGCAATGGCTCGACCAGGCTCGCCGGCGCAGCGCCCGCGCGCAGCGCGAGATACACGCTGTCGCCGGGATGCGCGCCGAGGTTGAAATAGAACGTCGGCTTTTCGGCCGGCTGGGTCAGATCCCAATGCTTGACCGCGCCGACCACGCCGACAATCGTCCACGCGTCGCCGGTCCCTTCGCTGCCCAGCGTGATGCGCTGGCCGACCGCATCGCCGTTCGGAAAGTAGCGGCGTTCGAACGAGCTGTCGACGACGATGCTCCTGGACGGCGCGTCCCAGTCTCCGGCGGTGAACGCGCGGCCGCGCACGACCGGGATGCGCATCGTCGCGAAAAAGCTCTCGTCGACGCTACGCCAAGCCGCGTGCGGCAGTGAACCTTCGACAGGTCGGCCATCGATGCGGAACACGATGCCGGCGTTTTCGCCCGAGAACGGCAACTTCGTCGTCGCGCCGGCCGCCTCCACGCCGGGCAGTGCGCGCACGGCTTCGAGCATGTTGTGTAGTCCGCGCGCCTGCGCGGCCGCATCGGGATACTTCGCTGCGGGCAAGGTCAGGTGTGCGGTCAGGACGTTGGCGCTGGTGAATCCCGGATTCTGCTGCGCGGCGTTGTAGAAGCTGCGCATGAGCAAGCCGGCGCCCGACAGCAACGCGATCGCGAGCGCAATCTGCACGACGACCAGCGTCGCGCGCACGCGGCGCGCGCCGCGGCTGCCGCCGGCAACGCGAGTGGATTCGCGTAATGTCGACGCCTGCAGACCGGTCGCGACGAACGTCGGCGCAAGGCCGAACACGAGCGTGGCGATCGCGCTGACGGCGAGTGTGAACGCCAGCGTGCGCAGGTCGATGGCGAACGTTGCCCAGGCCGGCAGCAAGCCGGAACTGGCGACGATGCTGACGCCAAACCATGCGCCGGCGACGCCAAGCGCCGCGCCGAGCGCCGCGAGCAGCGCCGCTTCTGTGAGCAATTGGCGCGCGATGTCGCCGCGTCGCGCGCCGAGCGCGATCCGTGTCGCCAGTTCCGCGCGCCGCGCCGACAGCCGCGTCAGAAGAAGATTGGCGACGTTCGCCAGCGCGATCAGCAGGACCAGTGCGACGGCGACCTGCAATACGACCAGTTCTCCCGCGTTGCGCCCGGACAATTGTTCCCGAAGCGGGCGCGTGCCGAAATGCAGGTCGATGTCCTTGACCCAGCGCGCGTACGCACCCCCGTCGCCGGCAGAGCTGCGCTCGACGTTGCGTTGCACGACCGCTGCCGCCTGCGCTTCGACCTGCGCCGCCGACGCACCGGGCGCGAGCCGGCCGACAATCGACGAGAAGTTCTCGCCGCGTGCGTCATCGGTCAGCTGTTCCGGCATGAACGCGAACGGCACGAACAGTCCGGTCTCGACACGTGGAAACATGAAGCCCGGGGGCAGCACGCCGACTACGCGATATTGCTCGCCGTCGAGGCGCAGGCTGCGCTCCAGGATATTCGGATCGGCGCCGAAGCGGTTGCGCCAGAGCGTGTCGGTGAGCATGGCGACATGCGCGCGCCCCGGCACCGCTTCGTCGTCAGTGAATGCGCGGCCGAGCGCGGGAGCGGCGCCCAGCGTCGAAAACAACGAAGGCGTTACGCGAAGTCCGGCGAGCCGCTCCGGCGCTGCAGCCCCTTCGACGAGATTGAAGCTTGCGTCCGTGTACAGCGCGCTGTCGGCCAATGCCGGCACGTCCCGATGCAGGTCCACGTAATCAGGAATCGAAACATTGTCGACGCCGCCACTGCCCCAGCTCGCGTACAGGTCGACCAGCCGACCGGAGTCATGGTACGGCAGCTGGCTCAGGTAGACTCCGTCGATCAGCGTGAACACGAGAGTATTCGCGCCGATGCCGAGCGCCAACGTGAGAACTGCCACGAGTGTGAACCCGGGCTTGGCGGCGAATACGCGCAGTCCGTGGCGAAGATCGTCCAGAAGATGAGCGAGCATTCGACGCCCTCCTATTCGTGGGGCACTGTACCGGGTGCTTCGACGCCCGGCGTCCACAAGCCCGCATGCAGATCCTGAAGCAGCGAAAGCATCCGGATCCTCTGCGCGTTGTTGCCTGGTTTCAGCTGCGCACGACTGCCGCGCGCACGCGTTCGTCCTCTTCGTGACGCAGGCGATGCATCGTTGCCTCGTCGACGACGCGGCCGTCAAACATGAAGATCTTGCGGTCGGCGAACTCCGCGTAGCGCGGGTCATGCGTGACCATGCAGATCGATGCGCCGGCCTTGTGCAGATCGCCGAGCAGGCCCATGACTGCTTCGCCGTTGCGCGAGTCCAGGTTGCCGGTCGGTTCATCGGCGAGCAGGATCGAGGGCTTGCCCACCAGTGCGCGCGCGACGGCGACGCGCTGCTGCTGACCGCCGGACAGCTGCGCCGGATAGTGCTTGAGGCGGTGCGCCATGCCGACGCGCTCGAGCGATTCGAGGACGCGCTCCTTGCGTTCGGCCTTGGTCATGCCGTCGCGGTAGGTCAGCGGCAGCTCGACGTTCTCGAAGACGCTCAGGTCGCCGATCAGGTTGAACGCCTGGAAGATGAAGCCGATCTCGCGATTGCGGATGCGGGCGCGTTCGTTCGCGCCGATGTCCTCGACCGCGACGCCGTTGAGCTGGTACTTGCCTTCGGTCGGCGTGTCGAGCAGGCCGAGGATCGAAAGGAGCGTCGATTTGCCGCAGCCTGACGGACCCGAGATCGAAACATATTCGCCCGGAGAAATGGAAAAGTGCACGCCGGCAAGCGCGTGGGTTTCGACCTCGTCGGTGAAGAACACCTTCTTGATCGAGTCCATCGCGATCAGGGCCTGGGACTGGTTTGCGGCTTGCTGCTGGGCGGCGTTGGCTTGGTTCATCGTCGTGTCGTTCATGGGCTTCCCCGTAAGGTTTTTTCCTGCCGTCATTCCCGCGCAAGCGGGAATCCAAATTGATCTTGCTCGTATGGGACAAAGGCAAAATGGATTCCCGCTTTCGCGGGAATGACGACGATGTTTTCTTTCAGCGGTCTCTCTGATGCTATTAAAGCGACATAGCTTGCCAATTTTGTTTAGTTGAGCCGGATGCGTTCGTACGCGTCCCACGCCGACGTGTCCGACAGCACGACCTGGTCGCCGGTCTTCAAGCCCTGCGTGATTTCGATCAGGTTCACCGAGCTGCGGCCCAGCCGCACCGGCACGCGTTCGGCGATGCCGTCGGATGGATTCAGGCGGAACAGGCGCACTTCGGAATTCGGCTGGCCGAACGCCGGACGGCCGACGTACATCACGTTGGCCAGCCGCTCGATCTCGATCGTGCCTTCGACACTCAGGTCCGGGCGCGCACCGGGCGGCAGCGTGCCGCTCAGATCGACGTCGACGAGCACGGTGCCGTTCAACACCGCCGGATCGATGCGTTCGACCTTGCCGTCGACGATGCCGTTGCGCGTGTCGACCTTGACAGACTGACCGACCAGGACGTCCTTGGCCTGGGTTTCGGGAACGTGCAATTCCGCACGCAACACATCGGGACGCGCGACGCGCGCGAGATTCGTTCCGGCCGTGACCTGCTGGCCTTCCTGCACCGGCACGAGCTGCAGCACGCCGGCGATGCCGGCCTTGAGCGAGAGCGCGTCGACCTGGCGCTGGCGCAATTCGAGCGTCGTTTCGAGCTGGCCGAGGCGTGCAGTGTCCGCGTTGATCTGCGCGTGCACGGTCTCGGCGAATTTCTTCATGCGCTCGCCTTCGATCTCGAGGCGCACCTTGCGCTGGCCGGCGGTCAGTTCGATCTGCTTGTACTGGATCGTCGGGATCACGCCTTTCTGCGCAAGTTCCTTCTTGGCTTCGGATTCGAGGCGTGCCGATTCGTAGTCCGCCTGGACTTGGGCAAAGTTGGCCTTCTGGTCGAGCACCTGGTTTTCCAGCGTCATCTTCTTGGCCGCGTTGTCGGCGCGCGTTGCCGCAACCGCCGCGCGTGCGCTGGCGAGTTGCTCCTGCACTTCGGGATTCGACAATTCGAGGATGACCGTGTCGGCCTGCACCTGGGCGCCGGGCTTTACCACGATGCGCTCGACGTGCGCGCTGGTCTCGGCCGTGATCCAGCGGATCTCGCGCGGCACCAGCGTGCCGGGACCGCGCACTTCGCGCAGCATCTCGCCACGCTTGACCGTATCGAGCCACACGCTCGCGCGCTCGACTTGCGGCGCTGCCGGCTTGAGGCGCGCCACGCCGACCGTGGCGGCGAGCAAGGCCACCGCCACTCCAGCGCCAATCATCAACTGGCGGCGGCGTTTCTTGAGTTTCAGATCTTCACGACGAATGTCCATGGCCTAATGAGAGCACGGCCCGTGCCAGCGACTGCGTCGTTACAAGTACCTGTTCTGAAATGCTTTTTATTGAACATCGCAGGCGAAACTGTCCGCTTCCGAACAGTCTCGCCGCAAAACCGATCACGCACGAAGGCCGCTTCCCTCGTCGCCCGGACGCGAGCCGTTCCAACTGATCTCCGTCCTCTGGTCCACGAGCAAATTTGGCCGATCAGCTTACAAGCGTTAACGCGCCCACGAACCGGATGTCACGAGTCTGTCACAGACGATCGAAGCCGGCGGCGCCACACGGTGCCGACCAAAGTCGGTCCCGACCTGATGATCGCGGCGGGCAATTCCAGTCATGATTTCTGTCGCCATTCCCATTCGTGATACACACTCATTCAGGTGTTGCGAAACACCGACGGTTGGGCGGACAATGCGGCATAGTCGTACTGCGCGACTGCCCAATCCAAATCACCGGAAAACGGCGGCACGAGCGTCTGTGCGCCGCAAATTCGATCACGAGGGGCTAATCATGGAACTGCGCTCGGAAGAAATGCCGAACGGCGTCAAGCTGGTCACGCTCGCGGGAAGGTTCGACATTGCCGGCACGCAGGAGATCGACCAGCGCTTCACCTCGATAACGGCGACCACCAAGGCGTTGGTCGCGGTCGATGTCTCCGCCGTCTCCTTTCTCGCATCGATTGGCATCCGCACGCTCGTATCGAGCGCCCGGGCGCTGGCGAATCGCGGCGGCGCGATGGCCTTGATCGGACCGCAGCCGCTGGTCGAACAGACGCTGCTGGCGGCCGGAATCGACTCGATCATTCCGATCTATCCGAACGTGGATGAAGCCGGACGCGGCCTGCAGGCATCCGCCACGACGCACTGATTTCCCGTGCCATGACGTGGTCCGTGTCACTGCGCGTTCGCAACGATCTGGACGAACTGACGCGCTTGGCCGAGTGGCTCAATACCTGCGGGGAGCAGCATTCGATCCCGGAACAAACCGTGCAGCACGTCGACTTGTGCGCTGCCGAGGCCGTGACGAACATCATGACGCATGGATTTGCCGAGGTAGGCGCGCACGAGATTGCCGTGCGCTTCGGGCAACAGGGCAAGGATGTCGTACTCGAGATCGAGGATGACGGTGTCGCGTTCGATCCCACCGAAGCGGAACCGCCACCCTTGGCAACACTGGAATCCACCCGGATCGGTGGATGGGGCATGCGCATCGTGCGCCGGTTTTCCGACGAAGTGCGCTACCGCCGAATCGATGGACGCAATTGTCTGACACTCATATTCCGTCAACCTTCCCAGGCAGGCACCTGATCATGCGAAAGAAGATGAAGGCCAAGGTAAAAGCCAAGGCCAAGCCGTTGCAATCGCGTGCTCCAGCGCCTTCCGCGCCTTCCGCGTCATCTCGTCAACACGTCGCCAAATCGGAGAAGAGTCCCATGTCGTCCAACCCCAAGAAGATGCTGTCCACCGACGGCAGCGGCAAGTCCGCGGCCGAGGCCATCGAGGCCATGAACGGCTCGATGCCCGCCGACGTTCCCGGCGTCGACAAGATCCGCGAGTTGCTGTTCGGCAACCAGATGCAGGATTACGACCGCCGCTTTTCGGTCATGGAGGATCGCTTCCTGCAAAAACTGCGCGACGTCGAGAGCGAAACTTCGCGCGGACTCACGAGCGTCGAAACCTCGATCAAGAAACAGATGGAATCGATGTCGGCGCAGTTCCGCAACGACAAGGACGTTCTCACCGAGGCCGACAAGGCCCTCGACCGCGGCCTGCGCGAGCAGATCGGGACGCTTGGACAAGCGCATCGGCCAGGCCGTCGACCAGTTGGGCCGGCTCGAACGCGAGTTCATGGAGCGTCTCGAGCGTGCCGCGCAGGAACAGCGCGAAGAAACCAAACGTCGCAGCGAAGACCTGCACGCGACCATCGAGCGGATGTTCAACGAGTTGAGCAACGTCAAGACCGATCGCAACCTGCTGGCCGGCCTTTTCGTCGAGATCGCGCGCTGCCTCAACCAGGAAGGACTGCCGAAGGGTGCTGCCAAGGGCGGCAATGCCGAAGGCCGTTGAGCTGAGCCAGGCGCGGCGCATGTCGCCGCGCTGCCATCGCACCGACTCCGCCGCGTGACCCGCACGCGCCGATGAGTGCAATTTCGCCAATGGAGCACGAGGCCGCGCCCGCCGAACCGGACCGCAACCAGCGCCTCGCGGAGCTGCTGCTCGAGGTCGCTCGTTCGATCGATCCGAATGCGGCGATGGTGCTGCCGAAGCGGCTCGACGACGACCCGCGCCTCCAGGCCGTTCGAACCGTGCTGCTGCGCGAGCAGCTCGAACTGCTGACGCGTCTGCGCCACACGATCGACGATCCGGAGCAGCTTGCTGCGACGATCAGCGCGGTGCTGCCGCACGCGCTCTCGCTTTCCGGCGCGCGCGACGAGCGCCTCAGCCAGGTGCTCGCGCCAACGTTCGAGCGGGCAACGCAGGTCTCGGTCCGCAAGGATCCGGGAACGCTCGTCAACATCCTTTATCCGGTCATGGGGCCGGCAATCCGCAAAGCCCTGGCGGAACGGCTCGACGATACGCTGCAGGGCCTGAATCAATCGCTGCGCTATGCGTTCTCGTGGCGCGGGCTGAAGTGGCGCATCGAGGCGTGGCGCAGCGGGAGCACCTTCGCAGACGTCGTGCTCAAGCACACGGTCGTGTTCCGCGTCGAGCATGCGTTCCTGATCCATCGCAAGGCCGGCCTGCTGCTCGAGCACGTCGCCGCAGAGGACGCGACCGCGCAGGACCCGCAACTGGTCTCCGGCATGCTCAGCGCGATCCAGGATTTCGTTCGCGATTCATTTGACGAGGGCGGCGGCCGCGAAAGCCGGGGTATCGACAGCCTGCGCCTCGGCGACCTGCTGCTTTGGTGCGAGGCCGGTCCGCAGGCGTTCCTTGCGCTGGTCATCCGCGGCACTCCACCCGAGTCGCTACGCGCGACGATGCGCGACACGCTTTCGACGTTGCATCGCGAACTGCACGGCGCGCTCGAGGATTATGAAGGCGACAGCGCGCCGCTCGGCGATCTGGCTGCACGCCTGAACCTGTGTCTGAAACAGCAAGTCCAGCCGCCCGAGAGGAAGCTCTCGCTGTGGCTGTGGGCCTTGCCTCTCGTGCTTATCATCGCCGGAGCATACTGGCTCGGACTGCGCTACTTCGACCAGCAGCGCATCGCGACCTATGTCGAGAGCCTGCGCGCTTCGCCGGGTATCGTGGTGACCGGCGTCGAACGCAGCGGTGGAATCTGGCACATTTCCGGTCTGCGCGATCCGCTCGCGGTCACCACGGGCGAATTGCAGCGGCGCGCCAACGTCGATTCGGACGACGTCGCTGAGCGCTGGGAGCCTTATGTCGCCCTGAATCCGACAATCGTTCTGAAGCGCCTGCAGGCGAGCCTGCCGCCGCTTCCATCGGTGACGATGTCCCTCGACGGCAGCACGATCAAGGCGCAGGGCGGCGCACCGCCGGACTGGATCGACAAAGCGCGGGCCCTGGCCAAGGCGCTGCCGATCGGCGCACCGCACGTCGACCTCAGCGGCCTGACCGATGTCGAAGATCCCGAGTACGTGCACTTGCGCGGAGCGATCGAGGGTATACGCGTGTATTTCGACTCTGGCGCGCCGAATCCGGCCGCGGGTCAGGACGGCAAGCTCGATCAGGTCGCCAAGGATTCGCTCGCGATCATCGCCGTCGCGCGCCGACTCGGATTCTCGGTGCGCCTGTCGATCATCGGCCACACCGATTCGACCGGCAAGGAGACCACGAATCTCGGACTGAGCATCGCGCGCTCCGAAGTCGTGCGCTCGCTGCTGCGCAAGCGCGGCATCGCACCCGAACTGCTTTCGGTGCGCGGAACCGGCACGCTCGAGCCGCTCGCCGAAGGCGCCGCGCCGGACGACCTTTCCTTGAACCGATGCGTCACCCTTACCGTAACCACGAGCGAGTAAAAATAAAGTGCTGCAAAAGAAGATATGCCTGCTGGGCGCGTTCGGCGTCGGCAAGACCAGCCTGACGCAACGTTTCGTCTCGAGCATTTTTTCCGACAAGTACCTGACGACGGTCGGAGTGAAGATCGACAAGAAGACGCTCGATGTCGGCGCGACGCAGGTCAGCCTCGTCATCTGGGACATCGCCGGCGAAGACGAGGTCTCGGCCGTGCGCACGAGTTACCTCAGGGGCGCGGCCGGGTACCTGCTCGTCGTCGACGTGACTCGCGCGCAGACGCTGGAAGTCGCGCGCTCGATCCAGTCGCGCGTGGCGAAGGAGATCGGCGATATTCCGTTTCTGTGCCTGCTCAACAAGATCGACATCGAGCCTTGGGACATCGCCGAGGCGCGCATCGAGGAAGTGCGGCAAGCCGGCTGGACCGTCGAACGCACGAGCGCGAAGACCGGTACCGGCGTCGAAGAGGCGTTCGCGGAGCTGGCAAAGCGGATCGTGGGCTAGCCCAACTTGGACGTCACTGCCCTCAGCATGGAACAGGAACTCCCCGCCAAGGTTTCCGAGTCGGTGCTTCGGCTCGTCGACGCGCAGCGCTTCCTTGCGCATTTCGTCGTCGACGAGGCGCAGATCCTCGTGCGCCTGGGCGGTCAGCTCGCGCACTACGGTCTGACGGACGTGACGACCGGAACTTCCGCGAGCGACCAACTGCCGTTCATCGAAGGACTGCTGCCGCTGTTCGAAACGCCGTTCCTGATCCGCTCGCTCGAGATGCCGAGCGGCCGCATCGCCGACGTGCATTTTTTTGCCGACGGCGACGTCGTCTGGATCATCCTGCTCGACATGACCGCGGAGCACGACGAAGCTCAGCTGGTCCAGCAAAAAGCCTACGACATGACGCTGCTCAGCGAGCGCGAGGCCCGGCTGATCGAACAGCTCGAAGCGGCCAACACCGAACTGACGCGCGCGCATCGCGCACTGGCCGAATCGCGCGACGCATTGCTCGTCACACACAATCGCCTGCGCCAGGAATTGCTCGAAGCCGAAAAATATGTCCGCTCGTGCCTGCCGGCCCCGTTCGAAAAGCCGTTTGTCGTGGACTGGCTGTTCGTGCCGACTACGGAACTCGGCGGCGACTCGTTCGGCTACCACTGGCTCGATGACGACCACTTCGCGCTCTATCTGCTCGACGTGTGCGGCCATGGCGTCGGCGCGGCGCTGCTTTCGGTTGCCGCAAACCAGACGTTGCGTTCGCAGGCGCTGCTGCGCACCGATTTCCACGACCCCGAAGCCGTCCTGAATGCGATGAATCGGGTGTACCAGATGGAACGGCACAACGACATGTACTTCACGATCTGGTACGGCGTGTACCACATCCCGACCAGAACGATGAAATACGCGTCGGCCGGTCACCCTGCGCCGATTCTCGTCTGCGGTCCGCGCGACGGCCGCGGCGAAGTCCAGCTGCTCAACGCCAAGGGACCGATCCTCGGCATGCTGCCGATCACGCGCTATGTGGCGCAGACGTTCGTGATTCCGCACGAGTCACGCCTGTTCGTCTTCAGTGACGGCACGTGCGAAATCGGCCGACCCGACGGCAGTATGCTCGACCAGGCGGGTTTCGAGGAAATTCTCTCGCGACCCGTGCCCGCGGGCGCCTCCGAGCTCGAACGACTGCTCGCCGTAGTCCGGGAGATGCACGGCGAAGAGACTCTCGAAGACGATTTCTCGATCATGAAGCTCGAGTTCTGACGACTCGGCGTCCGTCTGATCCTCTGCCGTAGAGATGCGCTGAGTTGCCATGTTGCGGGGTCGCGCAAGTCATGGCGGACTTTGCGTGCCGGGGCGGCTCGGTCCAGGCTGTCTCAGGCGCTTGCTATCGGCAATTACCGCGAGTAGTGTCTTTGCTGCTGGCGCTCCGGTTCGCGCGCCTTTGCGCATGATCGCCGTTACCTTCTTTTGCCGCACTGCTCGCTGAGTTTCTGTCTTCGGCTTTCGTTCGATCGCAGGAGGTGTGTTGTGCAGTCGACTCCGTCTTACGCGTTGTTCCTGGTTGCCGGCCTCGCATTGCTCGCGCCGGTCCATGCTCAAGTCTGCGGCAACGGTATTCGCGAAGGCAACGAACAATGCGACGACGGCAACCGCGCCAGCTTCGACGGGTGCAGCGCCCGTTGCACATTCGAGCAGACCCAGCGCATCAATCACCTGGCCTTGCAGGGGACCACGTCGCACGGCGTGCACGACCAATGCGCTCGGCGGCGCCTTCACGGGCTTGGCCCTGTCGCAACTGCAGTCGGCGATCGACGCCAGTGTCGGCGATGGCACGACGTCGTTGCTGTTGTATTTCACTGCGTTGAACGATCTTTCCGGCACGTCGGATCCCGAACTTCCAAGCCGGCCTGTTCAACGCGATGCCGCTGTCGCCGAATGGAAACTACAACGGCAGCCAATGACGTCGACTGGTGGTACGCCGTCGACGACACCGAAATGGATGCGATGCAGAACTCCGGTCGAGCGAAGCTGAGCGGCAGCATCGCCACCAACGCCCTTACCGCGCAAGCCAGTTCGTTCGAGCTGATGACGAGTCTAGGGTCACCGGTTACGATGTCGACTTCGGCGCTGAATTCAGCGTCTCGACCGGAACCAGTTCCTTGCCGATGACTTACGACGGCGTAAACGACCGCGGCCATCTCGCCACGGAAAACCTGGATCCCTCTTCTGCAAAGTTTTAGAGCGCCGGCATGGCACACCGGGGCCCTGTGCGGCAATGTCAACGCCAAGTCGCTGGCGGAACATGTCCCTGATTTCTGCAGGCTGGGATCCGACCTCTTGCTACCAGCTATACGGCGGCGAACTCGGTGCTGGATTTGCTTGTCGGAGGCTGCACGTCTTCGGGGATCGTTCCAGCTGGTCAAGGCGACGCAACCCGATACGCCGATCCCGGCGCACCAGTCGCTGGTGCCGGTGCGCCTTACACACTTAGACGTCCGCCTCGAATGTTGTCACCGCGTTGCACCGACAAGAACAACAGCCGCTGTCCCGCTGTCAACCTGCCTGAATGCCGCGGCATACTCGTTCTTCTTCCTGTTTTCGACCGATCGAGTGATCGCGAAGTCCGCAAGCGCCAGCGACTTCATTTTCTACGACGGTTTTCAGTAGCGACGCGGAACCCGACGCGCTCAGCGCCGATCTCGTTCCGGGACGGTTGCGGCGCGGACAACTGCTGATGTCGAACACCTTCAGCACGGATGTGCCGCCCGTGCTCCCTGCATGCCAGTAGATGTGAACCTTGCCTTGCTCGCGCCTTTGCTCGGCTCGGCCACGCTCGGCAATCATGGCGCTGGCTGCACAGTTCGATTAACGGCCGCGCGCGGGCGCTTGCGGCAAAACCGATCCGCGGAGTAGTGTTCTCCCACGTTTGCCGGCAGGCCGAGGAGAAACCGTATGGATTGGCAGAAAGGTCGAGAGAGCGATAACGTCGTCGAGGATGACGGTAGCGGTGGCGGTGGCCTGGGCGGCGGCGGGATGCGCTTCGGCGGCTTTCATCTCGGCATCGGCGGCATCATCCTGGTTGTCATTGTCGGCCTGATGTTCCCGAGCCTTCGCCCGATCCTGTTCGGGCTGTTCCTCGGCGGGGACACCAGTAGCGACGTGCAGCAGAGCACCCCGGCGCCGACACGCGTCGCGAATGCAGCCGATCCGCAGGTGAAGTTCGTACGCTCGATCCTCGGCAGCACTGAGGATGTCTGGGGAGCAACCTTCCAGGCCAGCGGGCAGCAATACGAGCAACCCAAGCTGGAGCTGTTCCACGGCGCGGTGCAGTCGGCGTGCGGGCGCGCATCCGAATCGATGGGTCCGTTCTACTGCCCGAACGATCACCGCGTGTATCTGGATTTGGACTTCTTCCACGAGATGGACACGCGTTTCCACGCGCAAGGCGATTTCGCGCGCGCTTATGTGATCGCGCACGAGGTTGGTCACCACGTGCAAAACCAGCTCGGCATCATGCAGCGCGTCGGCGGCCGACCCACGGAAGGCGCCAGCGGCACGTCGGTGCGTCTTGAGCTGCAGGCCGATTGCTTTGCCGGTGTCTGGGGCAACCGCTCACAGGCGCAGTTGAACTGGCTGCAGGCTGGCGATGTCGACGCAGCGTTGAATGCCGCATCATCGGTCGGCGACGACACGTTGCAAAAACAGTCGCGCGGTTATGCCGTGCCGGATTCGTTCACGCATGGCACGTCGGCGCAGCGCTCGCGCTGGTTCAAGGCCGGGTTCGCATCGGGCGACATCAAGAGTTGCGATACGTTCGGCGCAGCTACGCTTTAGTCAGCAAGGCGAAAGCAGCCCTTGGAGAATCTCATAATTGTGAGCGATAGTAGAGGCAACCTCCCCTGCCATCGCCCATGAGATTCCTTCACCACTTTGCCGCGTTCTCACTGGCGGCCGCGCTGGCTGCGTGCACGCCGCAGTCGCCGCAGCGTGCAAGCCGCGCCTACGCGCCGCTGATCCTGATTTCGATCGACGGCTACCGCGCAGACTACATCGAGCGGGGTCGAAGCCCTACTCTCGCCGCACTGGCCGCCGGGGGCGTGCGCGCAGAGTCGTTGCGTCCGGCGTTTCCGACGCTGACATTCCCGAATCACTACACGATCGTCACGGGCCTGTATCCGGACCACCACGGCATCGTGAACAATCGCATGGTCGACCCAGCCATCGCGATACCGTTCGTGTACAAGGACGCGGCGACGATCGACAACCCGGCCTGGTGGGGCGGCGAACCGCTTTGGGTCAGCGCCGAGAAGCAGGGCCTGCATGCCGCAACCGTCTTCTGGCCAGGCTCGGACGTGGCGATCGACGGCGTGCGCCCGGAACATTGGTTGCATTTCGACATCACGTTGAGTTCCGAAGCGCGCGTTGCCCAGGCGCTAGCGTGGATCGATCTTCCGGAGCCGCAACGGCCGGCCTTCGTCACGATCTACTTCGACGAGGTCGACCACGCCGGACACACGTTCGGACCCGGCTCCGCGCAAGTCGACGCGGCGCTGGCACGGGTCGATGCCGCGCTCGCGCGCCTGGTCGAGGGCTTGAAACAGCGTGGCTTTGCGGACTCGGCGAACCTAGTCGTGGTCTCCGACCACGGCCAAGCCGGAGCCGGCGCCGACAAGGTAGAGGTGCTCGACCGGACGATCGACTTGAAGGATGTCGACCTGATCGAAACCGGCGTGCTGGCCGGACTCGCCGCCAAGCCGGGGCGCGAAGCCGACGTCGAACACGCGCTGCTCGTGCCGCACGACCATATGCGATGCTGGAAGAAGTCGGCGGTCCCCGCGCGGCTGCACTACGGCACCAATCCGCGCATCCCGCCGTTGCTGTGCCTGGCCAACGATGGCTGGATCATCAACACCCAGAAGTTCATCGACGAGCCGAACCATCACCTCTCTCTCGGCGAGCACGGTTACGACAACGACGACCCGACAATGCGCGCACTGTTCGTCGCGCGCGGGCCGGCGTTCAAGCGCGCGCTCGTCGTGCCGGAATTCGACAATGTGGATATCTATCCTTTGCTCGCTTCGATCCTGGGCATCAAGCCGGTGCCGAACGATGGCGATTTCAACGCCGTCAAACCGATGCTGGCGAAACCGTAGGTGGCGATGGCCACATGCGCCGCGTCTACGACCCGCACTTGCCCGGCCGCCAACCTCTGATTTCTTCCGATCAAAAAGGAGCCTTCCATGCCTCTGGTAACCCTGACCGTTCTCAAGCCCAAGACTGATGAATTCAAGTCCGGTGTACTCGCCGCCGTGCACGGTGCTCTCGTCGCCTCCGGCGTTCCTTTGGCCGACCGCTTCCAGCGCGTGTTCGAACTCGAACCCGCGGACTTCCGCTTTGACCCGAGTTACCCGGATCTGACGACGCACCGTAACGCGGACTTCGCGCTGATCGAAGTCCTTTTCTCCGAGGGGCGCAGCGTCAAGGTCAAGAAGAAGATCGTCGCCGACATTCTGGCGAGCCTGACCGCCGAGCCGCTGAAACTCGTCGCCGACAACGTGATGATCGTGTTCAAGGAAACGCGCTGGGAGAATTGGGTGTTCGGCGGCGGGCGGTTTATCCACACGTAGGGTGAACCCTACCCCACGATCTCCCGGCACTCAAAAAGGTCGTTTATAGCGACTCTGTCAATCGCTTCGCGGTCTCGCAATAGCGCGCGCCGATGCGGTCTTCGTCACGGTGCCGGAAATCGTGCACAACCCATTTGCCGTTGACCATGACGTGACGCACGAGATTCGTGTTGCCGGCGAACAGGAATGTGTCGAGCGTGCTTTCCGCACTGCGGCCGGCCAGCGTTGGCGAGTCGTGATCGAGCACGAGCAGGTCGGCGCGCGGGCCTGCGACCGCCGATGCCGCGTCGACACCCTCGATCTCGCCGACGTCGACGCCGGATGCCTGCGCACCACCGAACAACGCATCGCCCCAGAGAGTCTCACCGACACTGTTGCTCGACTCGGAGACGGCGATATTGCGATGGCGGGTGCTGAGGCGCTGGCCGTATTCGAGCCAGCGCAATTCCTCGACCGGCGAAACCGATATGTGGCTGTCGGAACCGATGCCGAGGGTGCCGCCAGCATCCAGATACGCCTTTAGCGGAAACAGGCCGTCGCCGAGGTTCGCCTCGGTCGTCGGACAAACTCCCGCCACCGCGCCGGATTCGGCGACGCGGCGAGTTTCGTCGGGCGTCATGTGCGTGGCATGAACAAGGCACCAGCGCGGGTCGACGGGTGCGTGATCGAGCAGCCACTCGACCGGGCGCGCGTTGCGCAGCGCCAGGCAGTCCTGCACTTCGCCGATCTGCTCGGCGACATGGATATGGATCGGCGCCGCGTCGACCAGCCCCGAGTCGAGCACGGCCTGCATCGCATCTTCGGGCACGGCGCGAAGGCTGTGCAACGCGACGCCGACGCGCAATGTGGAATCTTCCATTTTGCGTAATTGTTCGACGAGGCGCAGGTAAGAATCGACGTCATGGCCAAAACGGCGTTGCCGCTCCGACAGCGGACGCTTGTCGAACCCGCCGGTGAGATAGAGCGTCGGCAGCAGCGTCAGGCCGATCCCGGCTTCGCGCGCCGCCTCGACCAGCGCGAGCGACATCGCAGCGGGCTCGGCATAGGGCTGGCCGTCGGGTTGGTTGTGCAGATAGTGGAATTCGCACACGTGCGTATAGCCGGCCTTGAGCATCTCGACATAAAGCTGCGCGGCGATCGCGCGCATCGAGTCGGGATCGACGCTGGCGGCAAATGCATACATCGTGTCGCGCCAGGTCCAGAACGAGTCGTCGGCGTGGGTCTGGCGCTCCGCCAGGCCAGCCATCGCGCGCTGGAACGCGTGCGAGTGCAGGTTCGGCATACCCGGCAGCACGTAGCGGCCGAGGTGCTGCGCATCGGCAGACCGCGCGTCCTCGTCGACGCGAGCCATGCCGCCACGATCATCGACGTCGATGCGCACGTTCGATGCCCAGCCGTGTGGTAACCAGGCAGTTTCGGCGAAGTATGCGGTCATCTCGTGGGTTCCAGCCGGCGCTACCGCAAAGTATGCCAGTGTTGCACGCTGGATGCTCCACGCGGCGAAGCGGCGTAACGCCAGCCACACAAGACCTCCGCAAAAAATTGCCGGCCGTTCGTGCGATTTCAGAAATCGTTCTGGATCATCTGCATGTTCACCGTGTCACCGGTGAAGTTGTTGCCGTCGGTAGGCGTGATCGCGAAGTGACCGCCGCCATTCGCGCCGGCATCGTCCCACCAGCCCGGCATGCCGCCGGCCCACCACGTATAGCCAACGAGCGTCGCCGCGTGGGTGCCGGCGTAGTCGATGAAATCGGCCCACGCTGCCGCCGCGATCGGATTGCCTGCATACATGCCTATCTCGCCGAGGTAAACCTTGTAGCCGTGCGCCGCGGCCTCGTCGACGGCCACGGCAAGGCGCTCGCGTGCGATCGTCGTCGACACGATATCGGTCGACGACCCGCCGGCGTCCGTATCGAGATAGCAATGAACCTCGGCCATGATGTTGTTGGACGGATCCGACAAGGGCTGACCGATGCCGTTCGCGTTCAGCCACCCGTAAGCGTTGGAGCGCTTCGTCGCAGCCGCATCGTAAAAGTTCTGCGTCCAGCTGCTCGCACCGGTGTAGCCGTTGCCCGGAACATAGATGCGTTGCGTCGAGCCGACGGCGCGAATCGCCGTAATCGCTGCCTGCGCCGACGTGAACCACGACATCGTCGACATGTTGTTCGGCTCGTTGACCAGGCCGTACGACACTAGCGGGTTGTCCTTGAACACCGTCGCTATCTTGCCCCAGAAATCGGCGAATGCCGATGTCGGAACGGCAAGCGATCCGACCAGCTCGCCGCGCCAGCGCGCACCGCCCGCGCCGCCGTCCGCGTCCGACTGCCACGGCTCGACGATGACCTGGATGCCCAGACCCGTCGCGTAATCAACGACTCGCTTGTAGTTGTCGAAGTAGATCTTGTAGTTGCCGCTCGCAGCGGCGGGAATCGGCCCGCTGAGCGTCGACTGCATGCCTTCCCAGGAAAACAGGAAACGGAATGCGCCCACGTGCTTGGAAGCGAAGTAGTCGATGTCGCGCGTGTCGTAAGTCGGATAGTTCGTGTCGGCGACAGGCCCCGGCGCTTGGTTGAAAAAGAAGTACGCCATCTCCATGCCGACCAGATTCGTGCCGCGCAAGCGCGACGCCGGCTCGAAGCCGTTGGCGAATATTTCGTTCCGCGTGCGTCCGAGCAACGTGACATCGTCGATGTAGACATCCGGCTGTCCCGTGCCGGTGTTCGACAGGATCCAGAACTGATCGAAGCTGCCGGCATATTGCATCGCACCGGTATCGAACGACGCAGTGATTTGCACCCACGTGTTGGGGGGAAGTGCCTGACCATAGAGCGAGGCGAGCGATGCTTGCACTTTCGCGCCGCCCGACAGCGCGAAGGCGAGTTCGAGATTCTGCCCACCCGAAGCGCCGCCGTTAACCCAGAAAGATATGCCGGAAACGTCAACGGTCGAGGTAAGCGGCGTGCACCAGCTCACTGCATTGAAGCCTTCCGGCGTGAAACGGATCGATGCACTGCCCGCATGCACCGGATCGGCGTTGGCAAAATCAAAATCCGCCAGAGTGCCGCCGAAGCTGCAGTCCTGATCGTAGCCTGCATGGCTCGCATCGTCGTAGACGACGATGTCGGCTGCTGCAGCACCGATGCAAACCTGCAATAACAGCAATAGCGCTATTACGCCAGCTTTGGGCCCCTTCACTGCTGCTCCCGCAATGTTGTCTGCTTGCTCAAGGCGCCTCGAATCCGTTCGCGTAGACCGCGTTACAGGGCGCGTACCACGGGATGGTTCCTGTCGCCGCGTCCCAGCCCGCATCGTCTACGTAACTGGCCAAGGGAAACGCGTTGACGCACAGCGATGATGCGCCGGCCTGCAATCCGGGTGGCGCCGACGGCAGCTTTCCGTCGAGCCTGTTGCCGCCGGCGCGGAATACGGTCAGGGGAACGCCGGCGAGATCCGGGATCGAACCCGTCAGCAGGTTGTCGTCCACTTCGAACTCATTCAATGCCGCAAGCCCCGTGAGCGAAGGGATCGGCCCGGTCAGATGGTTTTTGTATACATGGAATTCGCCGAGATTGACCAGTCCGGCGAGCGCCGGAATCGGCCCACTCAACTGATTGTTGAATGCGTAGAACGAACCGAGCGATGTGAGGCTGTCGAGCGGCGGTATCGGTCCGCTCAGCTGGTTATTCCAGACTTCGAAATCGTAAAGCAGGCTCAAGCCGGCAAGCGAAGGAATCGAGCCGGTCAGCTGATTGCGATTGACGTCGAAGATCTCGAGCTTGGACAACTGATCGAGCGCCGGCAGTGATCCGCTCAGGTGGCTGTTCGCGGCATTGAAACCGCCGAGTTGCGTCAAGCCATCGAGCGAAGGCAGCACGCCGGTCAGATTGTTGTTCGACATCTGCAGAAATGTCACGTTGGTTCCAGCCCCGGCGCAAGTGACGCCGTACCAGCTGCATTCGGTCCCTGCGACAGCGCTGTTCCAGCCGTCGTTGTGATACCAGTTGGCGCCGTCCGTAGCAGCATACAGCGCAAGCAAGGCCGCGCGTTCGGTCGGCGGGATGTCGGCGACAGCCGTCCCGCTCGCGACCGCAACGAGTAAGGCGAGCAGAGTGCAGTGAGCCCGATGCATTCCCTTGGTTCTTTCTTTCGTCGGCATTTTCAATGAGACGCCGCTCCGGGATTGAAGCTCGGCTGCGGGATCGACTGCGGCTTCGCGGCGGGATTGTTCCAGCCGGGCCGCTGGTCCCAGCCGAGGCGGCGTGCGGTCTGGACGTTGACCGTGCCGTCTGCATTCAGCGTGCCGTTGCTGATCAGTCGCCGCACGCTTTCTTCGGGCAGCGCAGCGCGCGATGCCTCGCCACCTTGTGCCGAATTTGGAACGAAAGTCGTATTCGGCTGGATCGGTTTGAAATCGCTGAATGCCTTGCGCACGCCGCTGACGAGGTAATCGAAATCGACATCGGCCGAGCCGCGAATCTCGATGCGGTCGAGCGATTTGGAGATGCAGGCAACCATCGCCAACGCGCCAGTCGGCGTGGCGACAACCGTGAGCCCGTCGGCGCTCGTGACCATCTTGAAGTCCTCCGGAACGGAAATCTCGGCGCGGCCGTTTATCAGGTGGCCGCTGCCGCGGAAATAGGTTCCAGCCTCGCCGCCTTCGAGCGAGACGTAGCGGATTTCCTTGCTTGCGTCGGTTGGATGCGGCTCGACGAAATACTTCTTGCCGGTTCCGCCCATGTCGCCTTGTGCGTACACGGCGAACCCAGGCGCTGGTGCCAATCCGTAGACACCATTTCCGACAGTACCGGCATCGTGAGTGCCGAAAACGCCGGACTTTCCGGCGCCATATGTCGTACCCTCGACACCGTCATCTGCCTCGGCCG
The DNA here is from genome assembly GCA_963766595.1 of uncultured Gammaproteobacteria bacterium. Taxonomy (GTDB): domain Bacteria; phylum Pseudomonadota; class Gammaproteobacteria; order Xanthomonadales; family Rhodanobacteraceae; genus Rudaea. The sequence goes on along the minus strand of CAVYAZ010000002.1, from coordinate 1,246,239 downwards.
AGCCCGTTACTCCAACCCCCGTGCCGTTGTTGCGGCCGTATATCCCGGGGCCAGCGCCCGCCGCGACGCCGACAACACCATTGCCCGCACCATCATTGAAACCCACAATCGCCGAGAACGATGCGCCGGCGTTCGTATTCGCCTGAATCGCGTTGGCCCTTCCTGTATTGACGCTGAGAAGCGTGGAAATTCCGCCGCCGATCGCGTAAACCGCAGCACCGCCGGCACTGTAGCCGTACAGGCCATTGCCTATGTCGTTGTTGACACCGGCGACGCCCGAGTGATCCGAATTCGTCGTGCCGCGCACGCCGTCGTCCGCGCCATTGCTGACTCCGACGATGCCAGGTCCGGTGGCACTTTGTCCGTATATCGCCTGCTGCGCAGCCCTGGCTCTCGCCATACACAGCCGTTGCCGCTCAACGATCCTGCGCGGACGCCGTCGCCAGCACCGTCCGCCTGGGCAAGCACGCCATTCCCGCTGGTCGAAATTCCGTACACACCGGTTCCCGCATCGGTGTTGACGCCGGTCACGCCCGCGTGACTCGGCGAAGCCGTCTGGCCACGGATCGCCTCGCCGCTTCCGGAGTTCGTGATGAACAATGCATGGTCGTCGTCCGCGACGGTGCCGACGTATGGCAACGTCACGAACCCTGGAGGTCCCGGCACGCCCGGCGCGCCATCGATGCCGTTCGTGCCGTTCGTGCCGTCCATGCCAGGCCGTTCATTCCGGTGGTCCCGGCGGTCCTGCGTTGCCGCTGAGCGCGAACAATGCGTACGGCGCCGCGCTGAGTGCCTGGCGCGGCGTCAGCGTAGTGAAGCTGTCGGTCGATGCGCCCGGGCGTACCCGAACTTCGATCCACAACGCCTGGCCAGAGTAAGGCACATCGGTGAAATCCAGTGTCGCGTTGACCAGGCCGCCAGAGACGGCGAGATCGGGGACATCGAGCGTATCGACGGCGACTCCATCCTTTGCACTTGTATACAATGCAAACTGAAAGTCGAAGCTTCCATTTGCCGGCGATCCGCCGTCGACCAACTGTCCCTGATACGTGATGCCAGAACCCAAAGGATCCGCCCACGCCGAAGCGGCGCAAGCAAGTACGCAAATCAATGCAATGAAAAAGAAGCGACGCATCGCTATTCCCCTACTTATCAAAGCCGCTCGCAAAAATCGTGTCGGACGGCAACGCCCAGAAGCCTCCGTAGAAGCGAAAGTGCGCCGCCGACAACGTCGATGTTTGTGCTTGCCCGAGTGTTCCGCTCAACTGGAACGGACCGCCGGAAAGCGTGCCGCCGCCGTTGGCGACCGAGGCTGGCTCGATGCCATACGGACCACCATTCGATTGGGCGCCGACACCCAGCGCGTACGCGCTCACCAGCAGGAACATGGCAGCGCGAGAAGGTTTGCGAGGACGGCTCATGACTCCTATTACGGCAAGCGAGGCGGCGAAACGACACGTGCACGAATCTCCGCTGCGTCTGGTGGCGCGAAAACCATCAATTCGGCAGCAGGAAAGCGGAAGATCACAGATGGATGTCCATCCGACCAATCACGGGGCGGCCTCAAACCCAGTGCGAAAAATCACATCGCTGCCTTCGTGGACACCAGCCCAGAAGGCGCCGTTGAGCGCATAACTGCCGGCCCCTATCATGGGACCATGGGCGCTGGCATCGGACTGCGCGATCGTGCCGGTCAACGTGTAACCGCCGGCGCCATTCATGCTGCCACCCCCGGCCGCCTGAACATTCCAACGCAGATCGTATCCGCTGCCGGACTGGGCAAGTGACGCAGGCGCCGCGATGAGCAGGATGCCGAAAGCAGCGCATTGAACAAAATCGCGCACTCTCGCCCCAGCAGATACAACGCCGTGTTCCGGCGCGCGACCTTCAGGCTCGCCGCTCACTGGCAGAAGCGGTTGTTGCATTTCAACACCTTCAGACGGGCATTCGTGGCGTCGAAATAACCCACTAATGGCAGGCCATCGCTGCCAATCGCTATGCCGGTGAATTGACCGACGCTTGCCGCCGTGTCGACAGATAGCGATCCCGCGGTCGTGCAGGCGGCATCGCCGCAGTGCGCCACCTTGAGATGACCGTTTGTCACGTCGTAATAGCTGATGATGGGCAGGTTGTCGGCGCCGATCGCGATTGACGTGTATTGTCCGACGGAGCTTCCTGTGTCGACCACCGTGATCGTTGGCGCGCCTGCGCAAGCGACGTCGGTGCAATGGGCTACCTTCAGGTCCGCGTGCGTCGTGTCGAAATAGCTGATGATCGGTAACCCGTCCACACCGATTGCGAGCGAGGTGTAGGAACCCACGTCCACTTGCGTATCCACCGCCACTGATGTTGCAGCCGTACAGACGGGATTGATGCAATGAGCGACCTTGAGGTGCTTGTTGGAGATGTCGTAGTAGCTCGCGATCGGCAGACCGTCGGCGCCGATCTTGATGGCGTCGTACGAGCCGCCGTTGGTATCGAACGCTGTAGCTACCGTGACCGTGCAGTTGAGATTGCCGCAATGAACAATTTTCAGGTTATTGGTGCTGCTGAGGTAACTCAGTACAGGAAAACCATCGGCCCCGATCGCTATCGACGTATGCGGCCCGGCCGTAGTGCTGTCCACAAACGCCGGACTATCGGCCGCCGTGCACGAGACGTTTGCGCAGTGAACAACGAGGACTTGCGCGCTGGTGTCGTAGAAGACGACGACGGGTTTTCCGTCGCTGCCGATCGCTATCGCGGACCATTGCCCCGCGTTGATCAAATCTGTGTCGGCCACGCCGGTGATTACCGAGGCCGTACAAGCCGGATCAGTGCAATGCACGACCTGTAGTTTTTGCCCGTATGCATAACTCAGCACCGGTAGTCCATCGGTCCCCACGGCAATACCGATGCGCGTACCCAAAGCGGCGGCGTTGGCAATGCTCGTGATCCTGGCAAATGTGCCCGGCACAATTCCGCAGATAAGACTTCCGTCAGCATTGAGGCCACGAACATATTCGCCAAGAGCACAGACGCCTGTGATATGGACTTGCACCTCGTTGGTATTGATTTGCGCCAAGCCAACGCCGCCATTGGCAATCGACAACGTTCCGCTGGAACTGATAGGTCCGCCGGTCAATCCGGTGCCTGATGCAATATTGGTGACGGTACCGGTACCGGTCGCGTCGCTGCCGCATGTGAGCGTACCGTTGGCGTTGACAGCCAGCACTTTCTGCGCCGATGTACAGGTGCCGGTGATGCGCGCCTGCACTGCGCTGCTGTCGATCTGGGCCAGGCCGACGCCGCCATTCGCTATCGCCAGCGTGCCGCTGCCGGTGATCGGTCCACCCGTCAAGCCGGCGCCCGCGCCCACGCTCGTGACCGTGCCGCTGCCATTGGTTTGGCACGTGACGGTGCCGTTCTGGGCGATCGACTGGATGCTCGATCCGACCGTGCAGGTTCCACTGACGCGCTGCTGCACCTGGCTCGCCACGATCTGCGCCGAGCCGACACTGGCATTGGAAACGCTATAGGCCAGTTCCGACGTGCGCGATTGCAACGCATACGGCGCATTCTCGATTTTCGTGCGCGGCGCCAGTGCGTTGCCGTTGATCGTGACCCTCAGATAGCGCTCGTCACTGACCAGCATGTTGAACGCCAGCGCTCCGAAATCCAGCGCGACAGTAAAAATCCCATTCTGTACTTGCACCGGATTGCCGTTGCCAGCGGTAAAGCTCAAGGACGGACCCACCGCGCTGCCGCCGGTCGGAGCATCGAACAGATCAAAGATCATGTCCACGCTCGCGGTTACCGCCGCGCTGTTCTGGCGCAGTTCGCCTTGATAGGTGAACGCGGTCCCCTGCGGGGTCTGCGACGGGGCGGTGGCGGACAACAGGACAAGCGCGAGAGTTGCGGAAATGCGAGCGAGCGAAAAGATGCGCATGAGTGCTTCCCCTGCCGGTTAGTGCATTCGAGCCATGAGCTGCTCGGGATGACTTGTGACAAACCGGATGACGCCGTGAGTTTGCGAGTCAGAAGAAGGGGCCGAAATCGTACCCGGCCGTCTATCGTCTGTGGGTGTGCATGAGCGCCGTGATGGCGCCGCAATGCGCGGTTGGCCCGCGTTTCTGTGGCTCATTGAGCTTCGAAGGCAGCGCGGAAAACGAGCTGTTCCGGATATTGCCGCTCAACCGCCCCCATGTCGTAGCCCCCTCCGGAGGGACGCGGCGAGCCACGCTGATCGATCGTCGAGTCAGCCGAGCCAGTGTTGATCACCGGACTCGTAATGGCCGGCAACATGGTCAGTGTTGGACCAAAGTTGTCGCGAAGCGGACCCAGCTGCGGATCCTTACCGACGATATTCCCGAGGCCTTCTATCGAGGCACTGCCACCCGGAGTCTTGATCAAGCTGTGGTCCGACGAAAACGTACCGGCAAGATCCTCGTCGTCAATGCGGCTGGAATTATTCGCCACGATGGAATTGACCAACTTGACGGTCCCGCCGGCTGAGGCAATTCCCTGGCCCGCCGAGTTGTAGCCGTAGTTTCCGACAATTGTGGATGAGTAGATTCTGGTGTTGCCATATGTGTCCACGATTGCGAGCCCGCCGCCTTGCGCCAACGCCATATTGCCGGTGATGGTCGAATTTCGAATGACCGTGCCGTACAGCATGCCGTTGACAGCTATTCCGGCCCCGCCCATGACTGGGCTGGCCGGGCCGCCGACCGTATTTCCGGTGATCAGCGTCGTTTCGACTTCAAGGAAAACCGCTGTGCCGCCTGTAAACAAGCCGCCACCATAATCGTAGGCGGAATTGCCGATGATTGTGGAGTCATATATGTGCGTGCTCGTGCAATAGCCCGCGGAAATACCGCCGCCGCTCAGCGTTGCCGAATTGCCGCTGATAACGGATCGCGTAACGCTCAGGTCACCCGTGCAGTAGTAGCCGAGGGGGAACAATCCCAGTACTCCGGTCATCGCAATTGCGCCACCCACGGCTGCGTGACTGCTACTGATCACCGAGTCCTGGATGTCCAGGGTCGTTTGCCCTTCGGCATCGATAGCCCCAGCTCCCTGAAATACCGGACTCCTGGCGTGCGTCAGTGTGAGACCGCTGACGGAAACCTGCACGGGAAAGGCGCTCCCCTTGCCAGGGCCGATAACGTGAAATATGCGCGAAGCGTCGTTTCCGCTGATGGTCAGCTTGCCGGCTCCGGGGCCAACGAACCTCACATATCGGGTGATTGACAGCTCGCCGGCATGCAAGGTGATCGTCTTGCCAACCATCCCTGGGCTGAACGTGATGACACTATCGAAATACGGATTGGCATTTGCCTGGTCGACCGCATCGCGCAGGCTCGTCAGGAATGGAAACGTGTTCGGGTCCTGATCGGTGTTGACGACGATGGACGTTGTCGCCTCGGCGCCGTTGCCGCTTCCCAGAGCCACGGTCAACGCGAGTGTCGCCAGCACGCCAGCACGCGTGCGATTGCCACATTGTGACAACCCCGCACCGATGGCTGCGGGCAAGGACTTGGGACAAAAGTCACCGATCGGGCTCATGCGCGCCTCTTGCCGTGGGTAGGCTTCGCAGCAACAAACGGCAGTGCCACGGAAGAAGTTCACCATGGACACCATTCCGGCTCCGGCCAGACCAGAATGACGCTGCCGTCCGATCCTGCCACCGTTGTAGATTCGACCTTGCGATCAAGACCGACTGGTTGACGGTAGCCTGCCGGGCCGCAGGCGACCATGGAGTTTTTTTCTTCTTTTCATCGCATTTGTGTCGTTGAGCCCTCCTATTCGCGAGCAACGACGGGCCCTTCGTGCTTACAATGGCCTGAGGGGGCTTTTTCGAGAGAACATGGCGACGACTGACATTCCATCTCCGGGCTCATCCGTGCGCCCACCGCTCCACGTGCGTTTCGGCATGTTCACGCTCGATGCGCGCCAGCGCCGCCTCGAGCGCGATGGAGTCAATGTCGAGGTGGCGCCGAAGCAGTTCGATGCGTTGCACCTGCTGATCGAAAACGCCGGCAACCTGGTCAGCAAGGAGGTCTTCCACGCACGGCTGTGGCCCACGACCGTCGTGCTCGGAAACCAGCCTGAACAAGTACATCTGGCAACTTCGCCGTATCCTCGGCGAGAGCGATGACGCGCCGACGTACATCGAAACCGTACCGAAGCTTGGCTACCGATTCATCGCCGCCGTGCGGCCGGTCGTCACGAGACCTTCCGAAGTCGAATCGCCCCCGAAAGTCGCTGCCCGAATCGACTTGCAGCGAATGACCCGGTCGGCATCGAGACCGCGTCGGCGCCCGCTGCACGAGGCGATATCGCGAATGCGACCGACATCAGTCGCGGGGAAGGTTCATCCCGCGCGTCCCCGAATCGTTCAAGATGGCGTCGGGCTGTGGCGATCGTCATCGTCGGTATCGTCGCGATCGGCGCTGCCGCCTGGCTGCGCCAGATACCGTCATCGCCCAACACCGCCAAAACGATTACGACGATTGCCGTGCTTCCATTCAAGCCGCTCGTCGCCAGTGATCGCGACCCGGTCACCGAAATGGGTATCGCCGATACGCTGATCGGCAAGTTGAGCAGCAGCCGCCACCTTGTCGTGCGTTCGATCAACTCGGTACGCCGCTTCGATTCGCTCGACCAGGATCCCATCGCTGCAGGACAGCAGCTCGGCGTCGGCGCGGTGCTCGAGGGCCAGTTGCAGAAACGCGGCGATCTGATGCACGTGAGCGCTCGCCTGCTCGCCGTGCCCGGCGGCGCCGCGCTATGGACCGGCACCTACGACACAAACCAGAACGATGTGTTTGCGATGCAGGACACGATCGCCGAGCATGTCGCCAGCGCGCTGTCGCTCGAACTCGGCAGCGACGAACGCCGCTCGATGGTCGCCAAGGCGACGCGCGATCCCGAGGCGTATCGCCTTTACCTCACCGGGCGCTATCACATCAACAAGGCCAAACCCGACGAAATCCGCGTCGGCATCGAGTCGCTGCAGAATGCAATCGAACGTGATCCAGCTTACGCACTCGCCTACGCGGGTATCGCGGAGGGATACGAACGCCTGCCGATCACTGGCGACGTGGCACCACGCGAAGCCTTCCCGCTTGGCAAGTCAGCCGCGCTCAAGGCGCTGGAGATCGACGACACGCTTGCCGAAGCCCACAATGTGCTCGGCTGGATCGCATTCTGGTACGACTGGGACTGGGCGAACGCGGAACTGGAATTTCAGCGTTCGATCGCCTTGAATCCCAACGTCGCCGAAGCGCATCAAGGCTACGGTCACCTGCTCTGGCTGGAAGGGCGTACCGAGCAGTCCAGACTCGAGGGTCGTCGTGCGCGCGAACTCGACCCGCTGTCGCCGCTGATCAATACGATCACTGCAAGCTACGAAGGTCCGGAAGAGCGCGGTCGCGTGCTCGCCAGGGTGTTCGCACTGAATCCGGACTTCTGGATCATGCACCTGAGTCTTGGCGGCAAGGCGCTGGGTGCGAAACGCTATGACGACGCGATCGCGGAATACACCAAGGCGAGAGATCTCTCGGGCGGCAATATGCATGCGGTGGCCGCGCTCGGTGTCGCACTGGTGCAGACCGGACGCACGCAGGAGGCACGCTCGATGATCGCCGATCTCGAGACGCGCGCACAACAAGGCTACATACCCGGAACCAGCATCGCGATGATCTACACGGCACTGGGCGACAAGGAGCAGGCGATCGCGTGGCTGCAACGCGCCTTCCAGGAACGTGACGTGGAACTGTCATTTCTCAACGTTCGCGACGGATGGAACCCTCTGCGCAAGGATCCTCGCTTCAGCGCCATCGTGGCGGGAGTGGGTCTGAAGAACTGAAGGGCCATGAGGCGGCGCTTGATGCCGCGTGAGTCGCGCATACCGCTGCCGATCGGCTACGCCCGCCGATCACGCAGACCCGGCTGGTCCAACCCATCCCCTTCTTTGGTTCATTGGGCATCGAAGCCACTGCGGAAAACGAGTTGTTCCGGATATTGGCGCTCGACCGCACCCATGTCGTAGTAAGCACCGGCAGGACGCGGCGAACCGCGCTGATCGGCGGTCGTGTCAGCAGAGCCATTGTCGATCGCGGGACTTCCGATCGCCGGCAGCATCGTCAGTGTGTAACCGCCGTTGTCGCGAAGCGGTCCCAGCAGCGGGTCCTGGCCGAGGATGTTGTTGGAACCGCTCACCAGGGCACTGCTGCCAGGCGTCTTGATCAGGCAGTAGTTCGCCGAAAACGTGCCAGCAAGATCCTCATCGTCGGCGCGGCTGGAATTATTTGCCACTATCGAATTGACCAGGGTGACGGTTCCGCCGACCGATCCGATTCCCTGACCCGCGAAGTTGTAACCGTAGTTGCCTGTAATCGTGGATGAGTAAACCCTGGTGTTGCCGTACGTGTCCAGGATTGCAAGACCGCCACCTTCGGCGAGCGCGATGTTGCCAGTGATGGTCGAATCGTGGAGTTGGGTGCCGTAATAGAGGTTCTTGACGGCGATTCCGGCCCCTCCCATGAGTGGGCTGGCCTGACCGCCGACCGTATTTCCAGCGATCAGCGATGATCCGATCCTCAGGTAGACCCCGGTGGCGGCAAAAATGCCACCGCCATAGTCGTAAGCGGAATTGCCGACTATCGTCGAGTCGTAGACAAGCGTTCTGGTGCAATACCCGGCCAGGATACCGCCGCCACTCGCCGTTGCCGAATTGCCGCTAATGACGGACTGAGTAACCGTGAGGTCACCGAAACAGTCGTACTTGCCGAGGGCGTCTTTCGCCGCGGTGCCGGTCACTCCGATAGCGGCACCGACCACTGCATGGCTGTTGCTGATCACGGAGTCCTGGACAGACAGTTGCGTTTCCCCCTCGGCATCGATCGCGCCACCTCCCTGGTTCACCGGGCTTGTTGCGTGCGTCAACGTAAGGCCGCTGACGGAAACTTGTATCGGAATAAAGCTCGGCTTAAACGGCCCGATTATGTGAAAAATGCGCGAGGCATCGTTTCCGCTGATGGTCAGACTGCCCGCTCCCGGGCCGGTGAACGTCATGGAGCGCGTTATTGTCAGTTCGCCGCCGTGCAGGGTGATCGTCTTGCCCGCCAGGCTCGGCGCGAAGGTGATCACGCTATCGGAAAGCTGATTGGCGTTGGCTAGGTCTATCGCGTCGCGCAGACCGACGAAGGAAAAAGAAAGGTTTGGATCCTGAGTCGTGGTGACGACGATATTCGTCGCGGCTTCGGCGCTGCTCAGGCATCCCAGCGCCGCCGTCAACGCCAGTGTTGCGAACGGGCCCGCGCGCGCACGATCGCCCTGCTGCGGCAAACCAGTAAAGATCGCTGCGGCCAGGGGTCGCGGACAACAGTGGATTACCGGGCTCATTGGACACCTCAGGCGGTTGACTCATACCTTCAGTACGAGAACTGCAGCAACGAAACGACATGGCGCGAATCACCGGGGCGACGGTCGCTTCCATTCTGGAGGCACAAGTTGGATCGGCGGTTCATTGCTCGAATCCAGCGCAGAAGACATCGCCCGGGGTCGTCTCGAACACACCGATGTCGTAGCACGAGCCTGCTGGTCAGACGTCGGCATCAATCCGCTCTGATCAGCACAAATCGCGGCCCCATCGATCATGTTGATCGTCGGCATCAGCGCATGCGTGTGCGTCGGCCGGCCCGCGCTTCTTCGCTATTGCCAAGAAGATCGCAAGCTACTGAAACCCGTTGGAGAAAATGTCGCCGGAGTCGTACTCGAACGCGCCGATGTCGCAATGCGCACCGATGATGCGCGCCCGGCCGCGCTGGTCGATGGCCAGCAACGCGCTGTTCTTGTCGACGCAGCCCGAGACCGCATCGGCCTTGTCGATCACGTCGCTGTTCGATATCGGCAAGAGCGCGATCGTCCTGGTCGGACCACCGTTGTCCTTCAACGGACCCAGTCCCAGCAAGGAAACCAGTCCGTCGTGATTTCCCGAGCCGATTTGAACGACCGTGCAATGAGCGGTAGATCCGGCCAATCCAGCCAGGAAACGATTGACCCCGTACGAGTTCACCGTGCCCATGCAATCGTCGTAGAAGCCCTGGGCCGGACTGTAGTTGACAGCAACGATCGAGTTGCGCACGTTGAACGTGCCGCCGTTTGCCACGCCGCCGCCGTAGCCAGCGAGCCCGCTGCCGAAGCCGGCCGTGTTGTAGGCAATGGTCGAATTGTAGATGTTGCTCGTGCCATCGTTGAAGATGCCGCCGCCTTCCGCCACGGTCTGGTTCTGGCTGAGCGTGCTGTTGGTCACGAACAACGCGCCCGAGTTGGCGATGCCGCCGCCGACCGTACCGGTATTATCCGAAATCGTGCTCGTGCCGATGTTGAGCGTTGCACCGACGGTGCTGTAAATGCCTCCGCCGTGGTAAACCGCCGAATTGGAGCTCAGCGTGCCGCGGGTGATCGTCAATGTCGCGCCGTTGTATATCCCGCCGCCATACGACGAGGCCTTGTTGCCGGACAGCGTTACGAGGTCGAGAGTCGAAGAATCGACGCCATAGTTCGCGATCCCGGCGCCGTCGGTTGTCGACTTGTTGTCGCTGAGTACGCTTCGACTGACGCTCAGCAACCCGTAGTTGTAGATTCCGCCGCCCGTGGAACTGGCGATGTTGCCTCTGAGCACGACGCCCGTGACACTCAGCGTGCCCTGGTTTTCGATGCCCGCCCCGAACGCGGCGGAGTTGTCGACGACCTCGCTGTCGCTTAGCGTCAGGCTGCCGAAATTGTAAATGCCACCGCCCGATCCTGACACCGCGCCATTGCGGATCGTCACGCCAGAAATCGCCACGCTGCGGCTGCCTTCCACGCTGAATACGCGATCCTTCAGATTGCCATCGATAATGGTTACGCCGGCGCCCGCTCCACTGATGGTAAGGATCGGCGTGCCCGGAGCCGGCGCGGCCAGATTGAGATCACCGCTGTCGTCCAGGTCCGAGCCCGCAGGATCGATGGTCAGTTTATAGATGCCAGCCGGCACAACGATGATGATCGGCACGGTATGGTCCAGCGCGTCGTTCGCCTGCATCACCGCCGCGCGCAGCGTGCACTTGTTGGCAATCGTCAGACACTGGCCATCGAGAAGATTGTTGTCGACGGCATCGCTGACGTCGTTGACGGTGTAAATGATCGGGGGCGGCGGGATGGCCCACACGTTGGCGGCCTGCAGCAGAGCGGCTGAAAATCCGATCACGCGAAGAGCGGCAAGTAAACACATCGGTGGGCTCACGATTCTCTTCCCAACGCGACGGCATCGCGTTCATAAGCGTTCATACGTGAAACCCCGGAGCAAAACGACACCGCCGCCTGGCAGCGTGAACTGCGACCGCGCTAATCGAACACGTCGGCAAATGCCTCGACGGCAGGTACAGGCGGGCCTGGACAGCCACTATTGAAACCCGTTGAAGAAAATATCGCCGGGGTCGTACTCGAACGCACCGACATCACAGCTCGCGCCGACCGCTCGTGGCCGCCCCCGCTGGTCGACAGTCAACAATTGAGAGTTCTGGTCGAGACATGTACTCGCATAGTCGATCAGATTCGCGTTTGCCACGGGTATGAGCGCGATGGTTTGAGTTGGGCCACCGTTGTCCTTGAGCGCGCCCAATGCGGCGGACGGCACGAGCTGAGTCGCGCTGCCGGCATCTCCCTGAGTAACGGTGCAACCGTTTAGCGTATAGAACCGGTTTCGGCCATAGGTGGTCAGCGTTCCTTGACAGTCGCTGTAGAGCGTCAGTCCATAAGGCCCGGGATAGCTGTTCCCGGCAACCACGTTGTTGCGCAACCGAGCGTCACCGGTGTTGTAGATGCCAGGGCCGTTAACACCGGACTTGTTGCCGTCAAGGCCGGCTTGGTTGTACGCGACCGTTGAGTTGTTGAGGTGCAAGGTGCCAAATTCGTTGTAGATGCCGCCCCCATCAACGACCGCACCATTCTGGCTTATCGTGGTATTGACTATGGAAAGATCGGGGAGGACGGCGTTTACGCCGCCCCCGCGGAGCGCGGTGTTTCCCGCAATCAAGCTTTGCTCGACTACCACTGAGCCATAGCCAGCCAAGACGCCGCCGCCACCGGACAAGGCGTTGTTTCCGACGATGGAGACGCGGATCAAATGCAGCCCGGAGCCGTTGCTGTAAATTCCGCCACCGTAGGAATAATCGTTAAGTTGGGGTGGGTCGCTGAAGGTTGCCGCGCAATTTGAAATCGTGCTGTCCCTCAGCGTCAGGTCGCCGGCGTTGTAGATGCATCCGCCATTCGAGTTCCTGGTGAGGCCGTTGACGATAGAGACGCCAGAAATGGCAACCACGCGATTCTCGCCGATGCTGAGCACGCGAGTTATGCCTTGTCCGTCGATGATCGTCACGCCCGTGCCTTGACCAGTGATCGTGATCGGACCGGGGCTATAACCCGCGGGGGTGAAGACATCCAGATCGCCGTTCTCTTCCCCGCCATCGACGGTTGCGGGAATCGTCAGCTTGAAGGTCCCAGCCGGCAGCACTATCAATGCCCCAGCACCGGGAATCCGGTTTGCCTGCATCACCGCGGCGCGCAATGTGCAGATGGGCGGCGCGGGCGCCGCCACCGTGGAACAGTTGCCGTCCCCGGGACTGAAGTCCGCGCCATCATCGGTGGTGTTGACGTTGAAGATGACCTGAGCCAAAGCGCCGCATGGCAGCAGCAGGCTGCCTGCAATCGAAAGTCCGATCAAACAGGCCCGACGAGTCCAGCCAAACGCCAACTCTCGCAGATTCACGTCTTTTCCAATGTCGCGCGAGGCACTTGTAGACCGCCGATCTCGGGTGAACACATCTCTTCCATACGAGAGCCGCAGCAACGAAACGACAGTGCTACGGAATGAATCGATTCGGGCACCCCTTCGGCTCCGGCCAAAATGACGGCGCCGTCCAAGCCTGCCATCGCTGTAGATTCGACCTTGCGATCAAAAACAATCTGCAAGCGACGGTAGCCCGTCGAGCCGCGGGCGACCATGGAGTTTTCTTCTCGTTTTCATCTCATTTGTGTCATTGCGGGCGCGTACGCGTGAGGAGCGCGCGAGGGAAACGGATATTGGCCCCCAAACTCCCGGATTTGCCCCCCGTCGCCTATACTCGGAGCCTCCTGGGGCGATCTTGAGTAACACCGTCGTCTGATCGATACGCTTCATTACGAGAAACGCAACGGCCAGACGACAACCGAGCGGCAAGAGTCCGCCCTTCCATCGCCGACAATCAATATCGTCTGGCTACCTGTGGGCCGCCGGCCACCCATCGGCGGAAAGAATCACGCTTTCTCACGATCGCATGTCGTTTGGGCAGCGCAGATCTCGTATGAATGTGTAGGCGATCAGTCAACGGGGAAAGCGGCATGCGATCGGAGCACCGCGACACGCAACGCGAAATTACGGATGGCATGCGTCGTGACTCCCACAGCGAGTCAAATGCGGACTACGGCACAATTTGCATCCAATGGGGAATGACTCGCATTGCCGGAGTGATTTGTGAGAGCGGCAAAAGTTGGAAAGAACATCGTCTTTCCAGCGTGTTCGTTGCGCTGTGTCTCATGGTGAGCGTTTGTCCGCGCGCCTACGCCGGACTCAACGGCGGGCCTGAGTATGACGCGCTTCAGGCGCTTTACGCCGCGACGAGTGGTTCGACATGGGCCGATAACGCCGGCTGGAACACTGGTGACGCGTGCGCCTGGCATGGAATTACTTGTGACCAGAACAACACACCCGGCGACAATACAAGTCACGTTACCGTATTGAATCTGCACTCCAACGGATTGGCCGGCAGCCTCGCAGCCCTGCCCGCCCTGACTGTATTTCCCAGCCTGACCTTCTTCGACGTTGGCCAGAATCAGCTCACCGGTGCCATTCCCGCATTGAACGGACTTTCAGGCCTGACGTACTTTTCCGTCTATTCCAACAAGCTAACGGGCAGCATCCCCAGCGAGCTGGCCGGCTTGGTGAACTTACAGTATGTCTTCGTTCATTCCAATCGGCTGACAGGTTCCATACCAACATTGGCCGGCCTGGCCAATCTGCAGGTCTTTTATGCCTACGAGAACCAATTGACCGGCAGCATTCCCTCGCTGATGGGATTGAGCAACCTGAATGATTTCGAGGTTTTTTCGAATCAGCTCACTGGCCCGTTACCTCTGCTCGCCGGCTTGAACAGCCTGCAATACTTCTGGGTGTATACCAACAACCTGACCGGGCCGATCCCCCAGCTCAGCGGGCTGGTCGCTTTGCTGGATTTCCAGGTCGGAAACAATAACCTGACAGGTTCCATTCCTGCGTTGACCGGACTTGTCAACTTGAACTACTTCGATGTCCGAAGAAACCAGTTGACCGGGTCCATTCCTGACCTGACGGGGCTGACGGGCCTGCAGTACTTCCTGGTCGGCGAGAACCGCCTCACTGGCGCGGTACCGGCCGCCCCGGTGGCTCTCAACGGATTCAAGAGAGCAACCCTTTGCCCCAATCCGTTGGATACGACGCCGAATCTGCTCAACGATGGCGCCTGGAATACGGCGACGGGGTTCACACCCTGGTGGGCCGACCCATATCCGAACAACAACTGCGACGACACCTTTACGAGCACATTCGAGCCATGAGTTGGGGGGGACGCTCGTGGCGGCGGTTGGCGCGGAATCGAATACTGATTCTACCGCCACACCGGCTGCTGTCATGTTGTGTATGGAGCATGTTGAATCGCAACTTTCCACGATGTGGTGCATCACATGTACCGTGGCCGGGTCTGCGACGGTTTTTCTTGGTTCATTGAGCACCGAAGCTGTGCCGCGAGCCGCATGAGCGAAATGTCATCGGCCACCGCAATTCCCGGATTTGTCCCGCTGTAGCCTATACTCTGAGCCTCTTTGGGGGGCGATAGACGAGTCGTGGCGGGTAGCGACGTAACGGCACTGATCCAGGCCGCAGGCAGTGGTGACGCGACGGCCCTTCAGGCGTTGTTCGGCCGCGTCTACGCCGAGCTCAAGCAGATGGCGCATTTTCAGCTGGCCGCATCGAGCGGGCACACGCTGAACACGACCGGGCTCGTGCACGAGGTCTACCTGAAACTGGCCCAGCCCGCTGCGCACGACCTGCACGGGCGCGCGCACTTCTTCGCGCTCGCTGCCAAGGCGATGCGGCAGATCGTCATCGACCACGCGCGCGCGCGCATGACGGATAAGCGCGGTGGCGCCGGCCTGCAGATCGTCACGCTCGAGGCAGCGGAAAGCGTCGTCGACGGCGAACTGGGTCCCGACGAATTGCTGCGGCTGGATGTCGCCCTGAACAGGCTCGCCAGTGAAGAGCCTCGCCTGGCCGAACTCGTCGAGCAGCGCTTCTTCGCCGGCATGAGTGTCAGCGACATCGCCGTGATGCAATCGGTCAGCGAGCGCACGTTGAATCGCGACTGGCGCCGCGCGAAGGCGCACCTGCACGCGGCGCTGTATCCCGAAGGCTGACCGGCTGCAAATGGATCGCGAGCGTATAGCTGAATTGTTCGAGCAGGCCATCAACTTGCCGGACGGTCAGCGCGCGGCTTGGGTCGAAGCCGCATGCGGAGGCGACGCGATGCTGCGCATTGAACTGGAACGATTGCTGCGCGCCGATGCGCGCGCTACGACGTTCATGGAGCGCCCGCCAGCGCTGGTGACCAGCGTCATCGACGCGACAACGCGCAGCAATGAAGTCCTGCCCCAGTTCGGCCCGTGGCGCGCGCTGCGCCGCATCGGCGCCGGCGGCATGGGCGAGGTCTGGCTCGCCGAACGCAGCGATGGCCAGTTCGAACAGCGCGCGGCAGTCAAGCAATTGGCCTGGCCCACACCGGGTCTGCTGCAGCGCTTCCGCCAGGAACGCCAGATCCTCGCGCGCCTTCAGCATCCGGACGTCGCACACCTGATCGACGGTGGCGTCGACGATCGCGGCGCGCCGTATCTGGTCATGGAATATGTCGAGGGGGTGCCGATCACGCAGTATGTGCGCGAGCATGCGCTCGATCTGCGCGCACGCCTCCTGCTGTTCCTGCGCGTCTGCAGTGCCGTGCAGTACGCACACCAGAATCTGGTCGTGCACCGCGACCTGAAGCCGGCCAACATCTTTGTCACCGCCGACGGCGCGTTGAAGTTGCTCGACTTCGGCATCGCCAAGGTGCTGGCGACAACCGACGCGGCGGCGCAGACGCAAACCGCGGCGCGACTGCTCACGCCCGACTATGCAGCGCCAGAGCAGTTCAGCGGCGGCGCGATCACGACGGCCACGGATGTCTATGCGCTCGGCGTGGTGCTCTACGAACTGTTGGCCGATGCGCGCCCGCCACGACGCGCGTTGTCGGAAAAGCTCAGCCAGATAGCCGAACCGCCGCCACCGAGCGCCGTTGGCGACCGTACGGGCGGCGTTGCGTGGCGCCGTGCGCTGCGTGGCGATCTCGACCGCATCGCGCTGACGGCACTCGAAGCCGATCCGCAGCGGCGCTACGCGTCGGCCGAAGCCCTTTCGGGCGATATACAGCGCTTCCTCGACGGCCTGCCGATCGGCGTGCGCCGCGCAAGCCGTTGGTACCGCTTCCGCAAGTTCGCCCGCCGCAATCGATACGCACTCGCGGCTGGCGTAATCGTTGTTGCGGTGTGCATCGCTGCTGCCGCCGTCAGCTTGCGCCAGGCGAACCTCGCGCGCGCGCAGGCGCGCCACGCGGCGGCGGTCCAGCAATTCATGTCCGGCGTGTTCGCGCAGGCCAACCCCGATGAGAACAAGGGTCAGCCGATCAGCGCGCAGCAACTGCTGCAGAAAGGAGAGGAGCAACTGGCGCGAATGGGCGAGGCGCAGTCGGCACTGCAGATCGACGTGACCGCGATGCTCGGCGGCTTGTACAGCGATATCGGAGACACCGAGCGCGCCGAAAACCTGCTCGAGCACGCATTGGCCGGCGTCGACGACAAACTTCCCGACGATGTGCGCGGCCGCGTGTTGGTCGGCGTCGCAACGCTCGAGGCCGAGAGCAAGGACAGCTACGACAGCGCATTGGCCCACGCCACGGAAGGCCTGTCGGCGCTCGAGCGCGCCGCCGAGAAGGACTGGAACCAAATTGCGATCGGCAATCGAATCGTCGCATTGTGCCATGTGCGGCGGCACGAGCCGGAGGCGGCGATCGCCCTGTTGCAGCGGGTCACGCCGATCCACGCGTCGATGCTCGGCACGCACCCCAGCGAGGCGCTAGCCAACGAGTACGTGGTTCTCGGTGTCGCGCTTGGCGACATGGCGCGCTTCGACGAAGCGGAGGCCGCATTCGAGCGTGGCGCAACGATGCTGCGCGCGTTCGCAGGCAGCGACAGCCGCCGAGTCGCCTACGCGCTGAACGAAGAAGCCATCATGTTTTATCAGAGAGGCGACCTGGCGCGTGCCGAGATCTTGCATCGCGAAGTCTTGGAGATCAACCGCAAACGGCTGGGACCGGACAACATCAGCACACTGTCGGCAACGTCAAATCTGCTCGGCGACATCGAAGGCCAGGGACGCATCGCCGAAGCGTTGCCGCAGCGGCTTGCCCTGCTCGATCTTGCGATGGCTTCCACCGCGCTGAGCCCGGTGCGCAAGGCGCACCATATCGATGCGGTAGCCATCGACTATCGCGAACTCGGCCGCTTCGCAGAATCCGAGGCCATGACGCGCAAGGCTCTGGCGATGATCATCGAAGCGCAGGGGCCGCGCGCCCGCGCTTCCGTGCTGATGCTGCGCCATCTCGGCCTGATCCTCGGCTTCGAAGGCCGCTACAGCGAAGCCGAAGCGCTATTGCGCGATGCGCTCGCAATTCAGCTCGAAGGCGCTCCGATGACTTCGTTCTCGGCCTGCGGTCTGCGCCGCGACATCGGCACCGTGCTGGCACAGCAGCACCGTTATGCCGAGGCCATCGCGCAGCTGCAGGCGTTGACGACAGACGCGTGCATGGTCGGCCTTGCCGACAACGACTCGTGGCGCCCGAGGGCGCTGGCGGACCTCAGCCAGGCGCAACTCGACAACGGCGATGCCGCGGTCGCTTATGCGACGGCGCAGCAGGCGCTAGCCTACGGCCGGAAGTCGCTGCAAAACAACTACGATCTCGGCAGCCCGCTGTTCGCGATGGCGCGCGCCGCGCTGGCGCTGGAGCGCCCGGCCGAAGCCGAGCCGTTGCTGCGCGAGGCGCTTGCGCTGCGCAGCAAGGTGCATCCGCAAGACGATCCGCGCATCCTCGAGGTCAAGGTGGGACTGATCAGCGCGCTGCGCGCGCAACAGAAAGACCGATGAAGTCAAACTCGCTCAGCGCCGAAATCGAACCTCTCCTCGCCGCTTCATCCACGCCTTACGCGATGGAATTGCGCACGCGCCTCGCAAATCAGTTAGAAAGGCCAGCTACGAGGATCGAGTCAGGGAATAGGCGGGTCGAAGGAACTTCTGAATAATTCGTTGTATTCGAACGCGCCGATATCGCACGCTGTACCGGCAGGCGGTCGCGGGTTGCCGCGCTGGTCGGTGTCGAGATGATGGCCGTCGGCATCGTTGCATTCCTCTGCCGCACCGTTGCCGATCAAGAGGCTCGGAGGCACCAGTGCGATCGTCTCGGTGGGGCCACCGTTGTCTTTCGGGATTCCCAAGTCGTTCGCGGAGTCGATGAATATGACCGCTCCGAAGCCATTGCATTGAGCGCCGCCTTCGAACCCGGTGACACCATAGAATACGAGGAAGCCAAAACAGTCGCTATTCACATGGTCGTAGGGAAGGAGATTTCCAGCCAGTATGCTGTTGTGCGCTTCGAATGTTCGCCCGCTCCCGTTGAACACACCAGCACCGTCACCGACACTGTCGCCGTCCGAGTCAGCCACGTTGTAGGCGACTGTTGAGTTGTACATCTTGACAACACCATAGTTGTAGATGCCACCGCCATCTTTCGACGCGCTGTTCTGGCTGATTGTGCTATTGCTGATGTAGAGCTCGGCGTCGCTAGCGATCGCCCCGCCCTCCACCGCTGAATTGCGCGACAAGGTGCTGCGATCGACATTCACCGCTGTGGTACCGGTGGCACCGAACAAGAATAGCGCACCGCCCTGACTATTGGCGTGGTTGTCGTGCAGGGTGCTGTGCCTAAGACTCAACATGCCCTCTGCGATTGAGATTGCCCCACCGTGTTCAGTAGAGATATTGCCACTAAGCACGCTGAAATCGATACTCAGGCTGCCAGAGCTATAAATGGCACCGCCGGCATCGCTGCTGCCATTGATCAGCGCGACGCCTGAGATTGACAGGGTTCGCCCCGCATCGATACGGAATATCCGATCGAGCTTTTTGGCGTCGATGACTGTGCTGGCAGCCCCATCGCCTGTGATCGTGGTGGGTCCCGGCGTGTTGTAGCCGGCCGGGACGATCAGATTGAGATCGCCGACTGCCTCACCATCAGCAATGGTGGGGTCAATCTGTAGCCTATAGGGCAACGCGGACGCGTGAAGGATAATCGTGGCACCGCCGGCGAGAGCAGGCGCGCGATTGGCCTCCATGATCGCCGCGCGCAAGGTGCAGATGGGCAGCGCAGGCAACGCTACGGTGGAACAGTTGCCGTCGCCGGGACTTATGTCAACACCATCGTCCGTGGTGTTCACGGTGAAGGTGACCTGAGCCCACGCACAGGGCGCCAGAAGCAGACTTGCAACAATCGAGATTCCGATCACGCGGATCCTGCGAGCCCAGCCAGGCAAGAGCATCTGTGGTTTCACGGACTTCCCCCAGTGGCAGACGAGGCGCTATACCCTCCAATACGAGATGCGTGCGATCAAAACGACATCCTCGCGGCAAAACTGCCGGTTTTGCCCTGCTGTCGCCAGAAGATTGGGGGTTCTTCGCGGTGGGGCACACAATCCGTGGCAGGCAGCGATGCAACGGCATTGATCAGTTCGCAGGCAGCGGGATCCGGCAGCAAAGCAGGCGCTTGCTTGCGGCCGGAAGGCGCTGCAAAACAACTACGATCTCGGCAGCCCGCTGTTCGCAATGGCGCGCGCCGCGCTGGCGCTGGAGCGCCCGGCCGAAGCCGAGCCGTTGCTGCGCGAGGCGCTTGCGCTGCGCAGCAAGGTGCATCCGCAAGACGATCCGCGCATCCTCGAGGTCAAGGTGGGACTGATCAGCGCGCTGCGCGCGCAACAGAAAGCCGATGAAGCAGACTCGCTCAGCGCCGAAGTCGAACCTCTCCTCGCCGATTCATCCACGCCTTACGCGATGGAATTGCGCACGCGCCTCGCAAATCGTTAGACGGCCAGCTACGTGGATCGAGTCAGGGAATGGGAGGGTCGAAGGAACTTCTGAATAGTTCGTTGTATTCGAACGCGCCGATATCGCACGCTGTGCCGGCAGGCGGCCGCGGGTTGCCGCGCTGGTCCGTTTCGAGATGATGGCCGTCTTTGTCGGAACACTCCTCGGCGGGACCGTTGCCGATCAAGAGACTCGGAGGCGCCAGTGCGATCGTCTCGGTGGGGCCACCGTTGTCTCTCAGGATTCCCAATTCGTTCGCGGAGTCGACATAAGATGACCCGATCCGACTAGCCGAGAGCATTGCATGCGCCGCCTTCGAACCCGGTTACGCCATAGAGTACGAAGGAAGCCAAAGCAGTCGCTATTCGAGTTGTCGAAAACGAGGCGATTTCCCGCCAGTAGGCTGTTGTGCACTTCGAATGTCTTGTCGGAAAGGTTCCAGACTCCTCCGCCGTCACCAATGCCGTTGGCGTCAGAGTCCGCCTGATTGTAAGCAATGGTCGAGTTGTAGACTTTGGCAACTCCGTTGTTGTAAATACCTCCGCCGTCGGTACTCGCCTGGTTCTGGCTGATCGTGCTATTGGTTATCGATAGCGAGCCATGCGCCGACAATCCACCTCCGAAGTAGGCTTTGTTGCGCGATACTGTGCTGCTCGCCATGGCGAACGAGGCGGCGGAAATGACGAGGCCACCGCCCTCGTAGCTCGCGGTATTGTCGGCAAATGTACTGAATTCCACCGTGGACACGCTGTTTGAGTCGACGTTTGAGTCCAGTTCGATGCCGCCGCCACTGCTCGCCGTATTGGCGCTCAGTGTGCTATGGCTCAAAGTGAGAGTGCCGGGAGGAGAAATGGCGATGCCACCGCCATTGCCGCTCGCGTGGTTATCGCTGAACGCGACACGAGTCGCCTGCAGCACTCCCAAATTGACGATGCCGCCGCCGAAGCCGCCGTGGCCATTGAGAAAGACGGCACTGTTGTGCCTGACAACGCTGTCACTCAAGACGAGATTGCCAGAGTTGGAGATACCGCCGCCATCGTGCGACTGCACAAGCCCATTGATCATCGAAACACCCGAGATGGATACACTACGTCCAGCATCCACGCGAAGGACGCGATCTATCCCGTTGGCGTCGATGGTCGTGTTGGCGGCGCCTGCGCCTTTGATCATAGTCGGACCCGGGTAGTAGCCAGAAGGAATGGCCAGATTGAGATCGCCATTTTCCTCGCCATCAGCTAGTGAGGCTGGGATGATCAGCGTGTAGGTGCCGGGCGGCAATTTGATTATTGAACCGGCATTCGACATTCGGTTCGCCTGCATCACAGCCGCGCGCAACGTGCAGATGGGCGGCGCGGGCGGCGGTACAGTGGAACAGACGCCGTCAAGGGGATTTATGTCCACACCATCGTCCGTGGTGTTCACGGTGAAGGTGACCTGAGCCCACGCACAGGGCGCCAGCACCAAGCTGGCCGCAACCGAAAATCCGATTACGCGGATCCTGCGAGCCCAACCAAGCGAGAGCATCTGTGGTTTCACGGACTTCCCCCAGCGGCGGACGAGGCACTCATGACCTCCTATACGAGATGAGTGCGATCAAAACGACATCCTTGCGGCAAAACTGCCGGAATTGCTCTGCTGTCGCCAGCAGACTGGGGTTTCTTCGCGGTGGGGCACACAATCCGTGGCAGGCAGCGATGCAACGGCGTTGATCAGTTCGCAGGCAGCGGGATCCGGCAGCGAAGCAGGCGCTCGCTTAGGGCCGGAAGGCGCTGCGCTCGCAACAAAAAGCCGATGAATCAAACGCGCTCAGCGCGAAGTTAAAGCCAGCCTTGCCGCTTCATCCATACCTTACGCGATGGAATTACGCACGCGTCATGCGCGAATCGTTAGAGGCCGGCTACGCGGATCGAGTCAGGGAATAGGCGGGTCGAAGCAGCTTCTGAACAACTCGTTGTATTCGAACGCGCCGATGTCGCACGCTTGCATGCATGGCGGACGCGGATTGCCGCGCTGGTCGGACGTCAAGTGGTGGGCATCGGTGTCGTTACATTCCTCTGCGGCACCGTTGCCGATCAAGGTGCTCGGAGGCAATAGTGCGATCGTCTCGGTAGGGCCGCCGTTGTTTTTCAGGGTACCCAATTCATTCGCCGAGTCGACCTTAAAAATACCGTCCGTCTACCGGAAGCATTGCAATCGCCGCCTCGAACCCTGTGCCGCCATAGAATCCGAATGAGCCACAGCAGTCGCTGATTCGAGTTGTCGAAAACCAGGAAATTTCCAGCCAGATGGTGTTGTGCACTTCGAATTCGCCGCCGGCAAGGTTCGAGACCCCTCCGCCATCACCAACCTTGGCATCAGCGTCCGCCTGATTGTAGGCGATGGTCGAATTGTAGACTTTGGCAACTGCGGAGGAGTTGTAAATACCGCCGCCGTCGTACGTCGCCTGGTTCTGGCTGATCGTGCTGTTGGTTACGAAGAAGAAGCCGCCTACAGCCTCAATCCGCCTCCCTAGACTGGCGGTATTTCGCGATACTGTGCTGCGATCCAACTTTACGACGGCGCTGTACAATAGACTCGCGCCACCCTCTCGGCTGACGAATTGCCATCCAGTGTACTGTGTGCGATATTGATCGGCCCGCCGACCGCATAAATACCGCCACCGTCTCCGTTTCGCCGGCTCCCGTCCCGCACTGTTTGCGCTGAAAACGCAGAAATCGACGTCGAGAGATGCCTCCAGTCGGCTGTATATGCCGCCGCCGAAATGGCCAGCTATGTTGTGCGTGATCAGGCTGTGGCTTATCGACAACGAACCAGTGTTGGCGATCCCGCCGCCGAGTCGGTGGTTTCTTGTTCAGCGTGACATTGATCAGTGAAAGTGTTGCCCCAAAATTGTTGTGGATTCCGCCACCACGGCTGTTGGGCGACGATGGAGCCGTGCTATCGAAGATCGTCACGTCGGTCAGATTATGCGTATCGGCGTTGTAAACAGCGCCTCCGAATGAAGGTGCCGAGTTCCCATTGACGGCGAGCCCCGGAGACATTCGCCTGCGGCGAATGGACGTAAATGACCCGGTCGGTCTGTTCGCGTCGATCGTCGTGAGGCCCTCACCGCGCCGCAATCAGATCGGGATTCCCCGTACTTGCGTCGACCTTGCAGCAATGGTTGGAAATATCTGCAGCGTATAGGGCAAGGCGGAAGCGGGAAGGATGATCGTGGCGCCGCCGGAATGCGCACGATTCGCCTGCATTATCGGCGGCACGTAACGTGCACTTGTGCGGCGCAGGTGGCGGTCGGTGGAACAGATGCCGTCACCGGGATTTACGTCCACACCATCGTCCGTGGTGTTCACTGTGAAAGTGACCTGCGCCCACGCACCGGTCGACAGCAGCAGGCTGGCAGAACCGAAAATCCGACTATGCGGATCCTGCAAACCCAGCCAGGCAGGAGCATCTGTGGTTTCACGGACTTTCCTAGTGGCAGACGAGGCACTCATGAACTTCAATACGGCATGCGTACGGGCCAAACGACATTCTGGCGGCAAAAGGCGGCTACTTCGTTGCATCTATCCCGAATACAATGGTCGATGTGGGCGGGCCCGCGACAGCAAGGCGGCGGCGCGCCTTGATCCACAAGGAATTTCTGACGTGACTTCGCGCTGGGATGGTTTGCTGCTCGATTGCCAACTCGCCACGCTGGCCGACACCGGCTCGCCCTATGGAACATCGAACATGGCGCGCTCGGATGGAAGGACGGGACGATTTATTCGCCGGCGTCGCAATCGCAACTTCCGGACAACCCGGACTCGCTCGCAGCGCATGTCGAATCGGCCGGCAACGCCTGGATCACGCCCGGGTTGATCGACTGCCACACGCATCTGGTCTTTGCCGGCAACCGCGCTGAAGAATTCGAACTGCGGCTCAACGGCGCGAGCTACGAGGAGATCGCGCGCGCCGGCGGCGGCATCGTTTCGACCGTAACCAAGACGCGTGCCGCAAGCGACGATGACCTGCTCGCGCAATCACTACGGCGCGCTCGCGCGCTGTTGGCCGACGGCGCAACTACGATCGAGATCAAGTCCGGCTACGGCCTCGACCTCGACACCGAGATCAAGATGCTGCGCACTGCGCGCCGCATCGGCGAGGAACTGGGAATCACGGTGCGCACGACGTTCCTTGGCGCGCACGCCGTACCGCCGGAGTTCGCCGGACGCCAGTCTGATTACGTCGACGAAGTGTGCATCCGCATGCTGCCGGCGATTGCCAACGAAGGACTCGCAGACGCCGTGGACGCGTTCTGCGAGACCATCGCGTTCACGCCGTCCGAGACTCGCCGTGTGTTCGAAACCGCGCGCGCGCTCGGGCTGCCGGTCAAGCTGCACGCGGACCAGCTATCGGATTCCGGAGGCGCAGCCCTAGTCGCCGAATTCGGCGGACTGTCGGCCGATCATCTGGAATACACCAGCGATGCCGGCGTGCAGGCGATGGCGGCCGCCGGCACGGTCGCGGTCATGCTCCCTGCCGCATTGTATACTTTGCGCGAAACGCGGCTGCCGCCGCTCGACCGATTCCGCGCGCATGGCGTGCCGCTTGCGGTCGCGACCGACGTCAACCCCGGCACGTCACCCGTGCTGTCGCTGCGCCAGGCGATGAACATGGCCTGCACGCTGTTTCGCATGACACCGGAGGAAGCGTTGCGCGGAGCTACGGTCAATGCAGCACGCGCGCTCGGACTTGCTGACCGCGGCACGCTCGAAGCCGGAAAGCGCGCCGACTTCGTCGTCTGGGATGTCGATCATCCAGCAGAGCTCAGCTACTGGATCGGCGGCGCGCTGGCGCGGCGGGCGTACGCCGGCGGCATACGACTGACCTAGCAAATAACTCGGCCACTGCAACGCCGAGCACGCATGTTTCCCGTCAATTGCAGTCCGGCGGCAGACAGCCACGCGGCGTGGTCTCGAAATCGTTCACAAAGACCAGGTCATAGGTGAGCCGCGCGACTCCGGCTTGTTCCACCCCCGACAGTGTCGCATGTCCACCGATGACCGGATGACCGCTGCGGTCGAATACGATCGAGTCGACCTCGTCCACAACGCTGGACGGATCGAAGTGCCCGTGCGCGAGTCCGGAGATGCCGAACGTCGTGTCGAGCGTGCCATTGCCACGCAACCGCTCGACGCCGAATTCCCCATCGCAGGTGCCGCCGACGAGGATGCGGCCGGCGCTGTCGATCGCGAGGGCGTGCGGTCGAACCGATTGGTTTGGACACGCCGTGAACGCCTCAAAGACGTAATAGCCATTGTTGCCGAAATGATTCATGTCGAGTACGCCGTCCGCGGTCAGCCGCGTCACTACCGTGACGTAGTGGTTGGTTGCGTAGCATTCGCCGACCAGCACGATGCGATCGGCGCGATCCATGATCGCCGGACGAGGGGGAATGTAGTCCCAGTAGGTAATCGTGCACGGCGTTGGCACGGAGGACAGGATCACGGTGCCGCTCGTGCCGAAAGTTGCGTCACCCGTGCCATCGGCATTGAGGCGGGTGACGCGAAAGTCCTGGCCGTACTTCGAGCCTATGAGCACGATGCGGCCGGTGGACTGGATCAGGACCTGGCGATCCATGGTGTTGTCGCCGGTGTCGACGAATGTGCCGCCGGCATAGGTGATCATGTTTTCAGTGGTGGCATGGAAGGTCGTGTCGAGCGACAAGTCCACGTTGACGCGCGCAATGCCACCAAGGTGGTAGACGGCAATCGAAGCATCGCCGTAACCTCCGACGAAAATCTTGCCGCCGGATGTGAGTGCAAGGCCGCCGCCGGAGGTTCCGTTCATTAGCCCGTACGGCGTTGCGATCTGAAATTGTGGAGTGACATACCCGAGGCTGCCGGTGACGCCGGCCGTGTCGAAGGCGTGTCCACCGACGTTTGTACGCGCGAGGTAGTGATCCGAAAGCACCAGCACCTTCCCATCGGGCTGCGCCAGGTAATCGAATTCCGGAACGTCCGAGGGGCATGCGCCGGGCGGGAACAACCGGCATTCGGTGATGCGGCCGCTGGCATCGGAATCACCGAATGTCGTGTCGAATGCGCCTTGCGCCGTCAGTTCGCCTATCCACCATGAGCCGCCGCCAGTCGATGTATCGCCGCCAATGAGCAGATTGCCGTTACCGGTCACGGCGATCTTCTCCACTGCGCCGTTGGCTGCGGCATTGCGGTTGTCGACATTGAACGTGATGCAGCCCTTGCCGGTCCATGTCTGGTCGAAGTAGCCGTCGTTCGGCGTCGATGGCAGTGTGCAGTCGGCGAGGGCCGCAACCGACCAGAGCGCCGACGTGGCGACGAGTAACGCGATGATCGCACCGCACATCCTGCGCATGGTCTGCCCCCTGTCCTCGACAGCAGCAGGCACGGTAACAGGGCGCCGTGCGATTGCCTATCGCATGATCCATGCGATGCCGAGCGGTGTCAGTTGCAATCCGGTGGCAGGCAGCCACGCGGCGCGAGTTCGAAGTCGTTCGTGTAGATCAGGTCGTACGTCAGGCGCGCGACGCCGGCGCGATTCGAACTCAGGGGGACCCAGCCGCCGACGACGGGATGTCCACTCGAATCCATGACGATCGTATTGACGTAGCTGTAGGGAAGCGCGGGGTCGAACAGACCGAGGCTGATGCCGTTGATCCCGAAACTGGCATCCGGTGCGCCGCTATCGCCACGAAAACGGGCGACGAAGAAATCGTCGTCGCAGCGTCCAGCCACCAGCACGCGGCCGGCACTGTCTATCGTCGCCGCACTCACGACGACATTGCCGCCAGGACACGCCGTCACCGGCGCGGCAAATACCCAACCGTGATCATAAAACGTGTCGTCCATGCTGCCATCCGGATTCAGCCGCCCTACGAGAATGCCCTGCAGCCCGACGAGTGTGTCATAGCCGGTGACGCCGAGCACGATTCGGCCCCCTCGGTCGATGAACGCGCCACGGCTGGACGACAATGCGATGGAGAGCAGCAGGTTCGACTCGGGCAGCGGCGAAATGCCTTCGATGCCCTCGCCGGCTGCGAAACTGGTGTCGAGGGAACCGTCGGTATTCAATCGCGCCAGCAGCATGTCGCCGTAGCCGTTTGCGTCGCCCATGGTGCGGCCGACCAGCAGCAGCCGGCCGTCGTTTTGCACGAAGGCGGCTTCGGCGCCGCCCGCTGTGGGGCCGATGTCGATATAAACGCCGCCGGCGAACGTCACGCCGTCGCTGTTCGGCCCGCTCGCGTTGAATGTCGAGTCAATGGACAAATCGCTGTTCAGGCGCGCGACGCCGAATGACAGATTCGGCGCGCTGTCCTTGGGGTCGTAAGCCCCCGTTCCTGCAATGTATACTTTTCCGCCCGCCGCGGGCGCGGCCGTCCTGCCGTCGACATACCCAAGATGATCGTTAATGAAGAACGGTTCGGAAACCTGGCCCGTTCCTCCGACAACGCCGGCATCGAACGAAGTTGCCATCGCATTCGTCCGCGACAAGTACGGGAAGCCAACAAACAGCGTCTTCCCATCCGGCTGCAGCATAGCGTCTTGATAGGTGTCGTAGTGCTGCGCGCAGGCGAAGCCGAACTGGCATTCGGTCGCTGTTCCGCTGCCGGCGATGCCGAAGCTGCCGGCGAAGGCGCCCGCGGCGGTCAGTTCGCCGAGCCACCAGTAGTTATTACCCGTGCTGAGGTTCGATACACCGCCGCTCAGTGCAAGGTTGCCTGCCGGTGTGACGAGGATCTTCCGAACCGACGTGCTGGCGCTTGCATTCTGCGTGTCGGGATTGAAGGTGATGCGTCCAGCCCCGGCCCATGTCGAGTCGTAATAGCCGTCGGCGAGCGCGGCGACTTGTCCACTATGAAGCAATGTGAACAATAACACAATTGCGACGAGCGATTGGCAAGAAACGGAGCAGAGCCAGGAGCAGCAGCGGGATCGGTCGTGCCCGACATAGAAACACAGCCGGACGCCAAACAGCGCAGAACAGCGGGCGGGATCGCACGAGCCGCTCTTGATTCGAGCGCCGCTGGCCATTGCATCGGATTCGATCCAGCATGTCGTTTTCGTGAGCCGGACGCAACTCGATTGTCAGTTGCAGTTCGGCGGCAAGCACCCGCGCGGTGCGATTTCGAAATCGTTCGTGTAGATCAGGTCGTAGGTCAGGCGCGCGACGACTGCCGTCTGCTGTGATGATGCGCCGATATGCGTCCCTCCGCTGATGAAAAGATGGCCGGCATTGTCGAATGCAATCGAGTCCGCTTCGTCGTTATGACCGGAGGTATCGAAGTCCCCGTGCGACACCCCGTTGATTCCCCAGGAGGTGTCCAGCGCAGCGGTGTCGCCGCGCAGCCGGATGACACCAAATTCCGAATCGCACATTCCGAAGATCAGGATACGCCCGGCACTGTCGATCGCGAGGGGTCCGAAGTTGCTCGGGTAAAAGTTCGTGCAGCTCAACGCCGTCGGAGTGTTATGGCTGTAGAACACCCAGCCGGCGGCGTAGCCATTCCAGCTCGTGTCTGGCGTGCCGTCAGCCTTGAAGCGCGTCACCAACGGGCCGTAGTTGCCATCGAACCCATCGAATACGACCACCACGCGCCCGGCTCGATCGACCACTGCGGGATGCACCGGGGCGGCCCCGTTCAGGATGGGGCCCGGGGGGATTGGGAACGGAGCCGTACCGACAACCTGGAAGCCCGTAGAATTGAACGTGGTGTCCGGCGAACCGTCAGCATTCAAGCGCGCGACGACAATATCCTTGTACGAGTTGGATCCTGCGAGCACGATTTTTCCGTCTTCCTGCTGGAAGATCTGGGAAGCTTCGGCCGACGTCCCCATTTCGATGAGGTTTCCGCCGGCCCAGGTGATTCCGCCGCTTGATACGGCATGGAACGACGTATCGAGGCTGAGGTCCCCGTTCAGCCGGCCGATGCCGAAGTCGGCATTTACGGGCCCCCAGCCAAAGCCGATGGCAAATGTCTTGCCGCTGGGAGCGGTCGCAATGCCGCCGTACGAGTCAGACAGGGTGGCGGAAAACGATACGCTCGGTGTTCCGATCACAAAAGAGCCGTACACGAAACCGGTATTGCCCACCACGCCTGTGGTATCGAACGCGTGCGCATTCGCGGTTGTGCGCCTGATGTAGGTCGAATCCAGGACTGTGATCTTGCCGTCCTGTTGCAAGTCGAAGTCATTGAAACCGAGGCTTCCGCAGGCCGCGCCGAGGGTGCATTCCGTGATACGTCCGCTGTTGTCGGCATCACCGAAGGTCGGATCGAAAGCACCCGACGCATCAATCTTGCCGAGCCACCAGTACGAGGTGCCATGGTTGCCGACCGCGGTACCACCGAGCACGAGGCTGCCGTTACTGGTCGGAATGATTTTCTTGACATTGGAACCCGCGGCCGAATCCGTGTTGTCGCCGTCAAAAGCGACGCAGCCCAATCCGCTGCCGCCCCAGGTCTGATCGAAGTAGCCGTCATTGGGCGTCGACGGCACGAAACAGCCGGCTAGCGCGCCGCCCGCCTGCGAGCAGAGAATGACCATCCACGCCGCAGTCACAACGATCCGATTGCGCATACCCTACCCCCGGCCTGTTCGGAATATTTCGCGCGACGGGCGCCTTCCTGGCATCGGCTGATCTGGCGCGGAAACCCTATGATTCGGATCGACGCGGCCCGCGACGCGCTCCGGCGGCACCCTAGCAAGACGTGACCGCGTTTCCTATCGCATGATCATGCGATGTCGGACACGCTGGGCGCGCTGGAGAAGGTGTTTGATTTTTCGATGGCCCGCATGCGAGCATCGGCGGCGCGCTGTCGACACAATCGTCGCCGTGTACTCGAAAGCGCGCCCTTGCGCACGATAGAACGTGCGCTTCAATGTGGCAATTCAGGGGCTGCAGTCCGGCGGCAAGCAGCCGCGCGGCGTGTTCTCGAAGTTGTTCGTATAGATCAGATCGTAAGTCAGGCGTGCGATACCAGCCTTACCCGTCCCGGTGTTGGCAGCGCCGCCTATGATCGGATGTCCGCTGGAATCGAAAACAACGGAACTTCCGTGACTTTGCGTGTCTGCAGCGGCGAAAGCGCCGAGGCCGTAGCCGCTGATTCCGAAACTGCCGTCGAGGTAGCCGGTATCGCCGCGCAGCCTGATCACGATGAAATATTCGTCGTTGGCCGGCGTGAAGCAATCGCCGACAACCAGGACCCGCCCGGCGCTATCGAGGGCGACCGCATTGCTGTAGATCGAACTGCAAGCTCCCGACTCCGAGAACCGGGCGAACCCGGCGTCCTGTCCGAATGTGCCGTCGAGGCTGCCGCTTGACGTCACGCGCGCGACGACCATATCTGGGTGACCGAACGCTGTGTCGGTCCCCCAGAGCGGGACGACGACCCGCCCGGCTCGGTCGAGCGTCGCCTTGCCGATGGCTTTGATGGTGCCGGATGGCCATGTCAGCGCAACGGCTCCCCCGGCGCCGAAGGTCGTGTCCAGCGTTCCGTCCGACTTCAATCGAACTAATTCCAACGCAAGACTTAGGGTCCCTATGAGCGGACTACTGGGTGATGGGAGCACCCCGTAGCCGACCAGAATGATCCGGCCATCGGGCTGCAGCAGGATGTCGGTGACGCCTTCAGTTTCCCCGGCCGAAACGCCGATGATCGCACCGCCGGAAAAGATAACGTCGCCGACCGTGATGTTGTTGAAGGTCGTATCGACGGTTAGATTGGAGTTGACGCGGACGACCCCGAATTTCGGGACGTTGTCGGCCGCACTTATGTAACCCGAACCTGCAACCAGAACCTTGCCATCCGACTGCGCCGCGATCGCAGCGCCGGCATCGATATGGCCGCCTACCACATTGTCAATCGCATCGAACGTCGTCGGCCATCTGATGGCGTTCAATTGCGTCGCCAGAGAAGACGTCCGCTCGATCGCCGAGCCCCCTAACACCAGGTATTCGCCATCCGGTTGAATGACGGCCGATGCAAAAAGATCACAGAGGCCGCTCAGATAACAGAGCGTTGTGCGGCCAAACCCATTGGACAAGCCGAAGGTCAGAATCCAGCTTCCATCTGCATGCATCCCGCCGAGCCAGGTGTCGCCGGACTCCGCCAAACCGAACAACAGCAAATCACCGTTGGGCCCAACATAGATTCGATCGACTTGGCTGCCTGGGCCGGGCGGGTGATACTGGTCGTCGCCGATCTCGTCGCCCTGGAACGTCGTTCTGCCACCGCCGAGCACTGTGGGCCATGTGGAATCGTAATACCCGTCGGCGAGCGCGAATGCGGTCTCGCGATGCATCAGTCCGGTTACGAGCAATACCGCGGCGATGACGTACAAGGAGCGGCGCATGGCGAATCCCCCTGAACAATACGTGCGAAACCTCAGAGTAGTACCGGCGCCCGCCCCAGTCCATCGCATCATCATGCGATCCAGAGTTCACACCGTTCGGTGGATAATTCTCAATTGCAATCCGGCGGCAGACAGCCGCGTGGCGCGAACTCGAAGTCGCTCGCGTGAATCAGATCGTATGTCAGGCGCGAAACACCGGCTTTGTGACTATCCGACTCCCCGCCGACGACCGGATGTCCGCTCGCATCGAACACGATCGCATTGTTCAGAAAGGCCGACGTATCGGCAGCATCGTACACACCCAACCCAAAGCCGTTGATGCCGAAGCTGCCATCGAGGTACCCGGTATCGCCGCGCAGGCGGATGACAATGAAGTAGACCGGAGGTAGTCCCACTGCGGGCGCATCGCAGTCGCCCAAGACCAGGATGCGTCCGGCGCTGTCGACGGCGACCGCATTGGCGAATATGGAGCTGCACGACGCTAGGAACGAGACTCGGGCGAATCCGTTGTCGGCTCCGAAGCTGGCATCGAGTTGGCCACTGGCAGTCACGCGTGCGACGACCATCAGCGGCTGGCTGCCGTTGTACTTGCCTTGCAGGGCGACAATGATACGGCCCGCGCGATCGAGAGTGGCGTGACGAACCGCCTCGATCGCGCCATTCGTCCAGGTCAGCACCGCGATGCCACTGCTGCCGAACGTCGGATCCAGCGTCCCATCCGCATTCAATCGGATGAGTTCCAAATTCAAGTCGCCGGCTCCGACCAGCACGATGCGGCCGTCTGGCTGCAGCAGGATGTCGGTCACTTGCTCGCCGTTGTCGCCGGGCGAAGCGGCGACCACGGCGCCGCCACTGAATACGACGTCGCCGTTCGGTGGCGGCGGGGAGGTTCCCTTGAAACTCGTGTCCAGAGAAAGGTCGTTGCCGTTCAGGCGCACGATACCGAATTTGGCGATGGTGTCGGCCGTGCTGAGGTAGCCCGCACCGGCGACGAGCACTTTGCCGTCTGGCTGCACGGCAACGCCACCGGTGGTCAAGCCGACAGCAACCTCACCCTGCACATTGTCGATGCCGGAAATCGGGACCGCTGTGGAAGTGCCGGACGCGGAAGCCAGCGCCAGGACTCGGCTCAACAGAGTTGGCCCCAGTATCAGGTAGTTGCCATCCGGTTCCCTGGCCGCGGCAACGAAGTTGCCATCGAAAAAGAGAGCTTCCGAAGTCACGCGACCAGTGCCTGCCGGCACCCAGGGGACTCCGAACTCCTGCACCCATTGTCCGCCCGGTTGCATGGCCCCCATCCAGCCGCTGCCGAACAGGATCAGGTTGCCGCTCGTATCAACGAGGATTCGGCTGACGTTCGACGTTACGGAAGGACTTTGATAGTCGCCGTCAAACGTCGTTCTGCCAGCGCCGATCCAGGTAGCGTCGTAGTAGCCGTCGGCGAGCGCGAGTGCGGCCTTGTGGTGCAGCAGCCCCGTTGCGAGCACTGCGGCGGCGATGACGTATACGCTGCGGCGCATGGCGAATCCCCTTGGCTCTGGCGGCGCAGGATCAGAGTAGTACCGGCGCCCGCGCCAGTCCATCACATCATCATGCGATCCAGAGTCCACTTCGATGAGGCCGCCGACCGGTAGGTTCTCAATTGCAATCCGGCGGCAGGCAGCCGCGCGGCGTGGTCTCGAAATTATTCGTGTAGATCAGGTCGTATGTCAGGCGGGCGATCCCGCTGACAGGCGTGGCGCTGCCGGTTAGCGGCCTGCCACTGCCGCCAACCAGCAGGCGACCGCCATGGTCGAAAGCGATCGTGGATGCCATTGTTGAATCGGTTGTCGATGGTGAGAAATAGCCGCGGCTGAAACCACCGGAGCCGAAGCTGACGTCGATCGCCCCGGTGTCGCCGCGAAGTCGCTCCACGACGAAGCCGCCGGAACCGCTGTCGCACTGGCCCGCGACCACAATGCGTCCTGCCGTGTCGAGAGCAATGGCGTATCCATACATCGACGCGCACTCTGGGAGTGCATCGTATGCAAAGCCCGCTGTACCGAAATTCGAATCAGGCGAACCGTCGGGATTCAGCCGCGCGACCATGAATCCGTTGGCCGGAGGTTCGCCCCCTGAAGCGTCAAGCGCGACGACAATGCGCCCCGCCCTGTCGAGAACGGCAGCGTCGACGCCTGTGATCGTGCCGAAGGGCCACGACAGGGCGACGACCGCGTTGTTGCCGAACAAGGGATCAGGCGACCCCGACGCGGTCAAGCGGGCCGCTTCCAGTTCCAAGCCCCCCGCACCTGTCCCCGATCCGACCAGCACGATTCGTCCGTCGGGTTGAAGAAGTACTTCGCTCACACTTTCATTGGTGTCGGCAGCAGACACGGTGACGATCGCTCCGCCGGAAAACTTGACGTTCTGGTCGTCCGTCATCGCGTTGAACCCGGCATCCAGGGAAAAGTCGGAGTTCAGCCGGGCCACGCCAAAACGTTTAGTGGTACTGGCCAGGCTGTAGGTGCCACAGCCGGCGACCAGCAACTTGCCGTCGGTGGCTTGCAAAGCCATTGCTCTGCCGACTCCGGTCGTCACGGCTCCTTTCACGTCATTGACCGTAAACACGGTGCCGACATAGCCCTGGCCGCCGACGATGCTGCCCGTATCCAGGGCATTGGCCTGTGGCGTGGTCTGCCAAACCTCGAGGCTCGTCAGGACGACGTAGGAGCCGTTCGTGCGCGGCAGCGCGGTTCGGCCGAAGTCCGTAAAAGACGCGCAGGTGGCGACGTCGCACGATGTGGTGCGGCCACTTCCGTCGGACGCACCGAATGTCGGCACGAAGTCTCCGTTCGGAAACAATTCACCGAGCCACCAGAAATCCGCGCCACCAAGGAAAAAGCCCCACCCGTTCAGCAGAATATTTCCATTGCTCTCGATCCGGATGGAATTCACAAAGGAAGGCGCAGTCGTGGAGGAATACTTGCCGTTGAATACGAAAGTTCCGCCGCCCGGCCACGTTGAATCGAAGTAGCCATCGGTGGCGCGTGCGCCAGACGCGGCGAGGATCAAGCCGATCGATGCGATCCCGCGATGGCGTTTCGTCATGCGATATGCCCCGTTCACTCCAACTGCCTCGCCATCCAGGGTTACGCCCGATCAGGCCTGTCGTTCCAGGCCTGTCTTCCACGCACCCGGACGGAAATGTATGCCAGCGCAGCAGCAGCAACTCTGACGCACCGGAGTCCCTGCCACGTCCACGGCGCATGAAGACGGCGGAATCATGCAAGTCCATGCCGAAGTGCATAGCCGACCGCCTCGGCCACGCTGTGCACCTGCAGCGCCGCGTAGATCTGGCGGATGTGACTGCGAACCGTGTCGAGCGAGATGTCGAGGCGCTCGCCGATCTCGCGATAGGACAGGCCCTCGACCAGTCCGCGCAGCACGGCGAGTTGGCGCGGCGACAGGCCCAGATCGCGCGGCAGACTTGCCGCCCCCGCCCGGTCGTTGTTGCTCTCCCTCACGAGTCGCATCATGGTCCCGGCCAGTGCCGTGCTCATCGGTGCGCCATGATCGATGACAAGTTGAAGCTGCTCGATCAATTCCTGATTGGAGGCGCTCTTGAGCAGGTAGCCGTCGGCACCCGCACAAATGGCTGCGAGGACGCGCGCAGGCTCGTCGAAAACGGTCAGCACGAGCACGCGTAATTGTGGAAAAAGCAACTTCACTTCGCGGGTCAACTCGACGCCATCCTTGTCGGGCAAGCCCATGTCGGTCAGCACGACATCCCAGGGCGGCGGCATGCCCAGTGTCCGCGCCTTGCGCGCGGCGTCGAGCAACGGCTCGGCACGCGCGTAACTCGCGACGAGGTTGAATGCAGGCAGACCGCGCAGCAACAGCGCAAGGCTGCCGCGATAGCGCGGATCGTCCTCGACCGTGGCCAGGCGCAGGGGCACGAGTTCGGGCAGGATGACATGACTCATGGCGGCACTTTCGTCCGAGTCGAGGCCTGGCGCAACCGCATGATCATGCGATGCGGCGCCCGCCGGGCCATTCGAGCCGGATTCGCGTTCCCTGGCCACGCGCACTTTGGAGCGTGAATCGGGCGCCGATCGCCGCGGCGCGGCGGCGCATGCTTTCCAGGCCCGCGCCGGTCGAATCGGCATTCGGATCGAACCCGCTCCCATCGTCATCAACGCTCAAGCACAGTCCGCCGGTATCGAGCACGCGCAACGTCAGAGTCGCTTGTTGCGCGTGAGCGTGCCGGGCGATGTTGTGCAGCGCTTCCAGCGCAAACAACAGCACGTTTTGACGCACTTCCGGTGGCAGCGGCGCGCCGTTGACTTGGGCAGGAAGCTGCACCGAAAGCCGCGGCGTGTCGCCGGGAAACAGGCGCCGCGCGTGATCCGCGATCTGCGCGCCAAGTTCGGCGATTCCCGCGTTGCCGGTGCGCAACGACCACACCAGCGACCGCAAACCGGTCCCGAGCAAGCCCGACACACTGGCGATCTCGCGGGCAATGCGCTTGCGCTCGCCGACCTCCAGATCGTCACGTGCGGCGACTCCGGCCAGCATGCCGATGCTTCCTAGGCCGGTGCCGAGTTCGTCGTGCAGATCCATCGCGATGCGTGTGCGCTCGCGTTCGACCCGCAGCAGCGCCGCAACGCGCAGGCGATAGATCCACGTTGCGATGCCCAATATAAGCACGATGAAAAACAGGCGCGCCCACCACGTTCGATACCACGGCGGCCGAACCGTGAATTCGATCGCAGCCGGCACCTCGGACCAGTGTTCCGCGTCCAGACTTGCTGCCATTTCCGCGCGATATGCGCCTGGTGACAAGGCAGCGAACTGCAACACCGGCGAACGCGTCGGCGCCGACCACTCGCCATGTCCGGACAGGCGCGAGCGGAAACGCAATAACGAACGATCGCGGAAGCTCAACGCGGCAAATTCGAGTTCCAGACGGCGCGCGTGCGCGGACAATTGCAATGGACCTCCGAGCGAGCGCTCGGCCGCGTCGACGCTGGCATGCACAGCGACGATGCGCGGTGGAAGTTTCGGCGCGGGGCGCACGGCGCGCGGCACGCGCCAGACACCACGATTGCCGGCAATCCAGAGATCACCGCCGGTGGTCTCCCGTGCCTGGATCGCCGAGTTGCCCGGCAGCCCTTGCCACTGCCCTGGGCTCTCGCGGATATGCCATCCTGTTGTGCACGGGATGCAGACTTCGATGCGCAACAGCGCGCCGGGGCCTGCGGCCCACCAACCTCCACTCGCAGCCGGTGTCAGCGACTGGATGATGCCGCCCTCGAGCGAGCGGTTGCCCGGCAATCGCAGAATCCGCTCGCCGTCAAACTCGAACACGCCGTTGTTCGCGGCAATCCACGTCCGCCGCGCGGCGACGTGCGCGACCGAATTGACAACGATCACCGATGCCAGCGAACGACACTCGTCGCGTTTTGCGCTCGTCGTATCGACAATCGACAAGCGGCAGATCGAATCCCCCTCGATGATGCCGAGTCCGTGGTCGCCATCGAACCAGATCTGGTCGGGCTCGCCGGGGGGCACCAGCGCTACCGCCTGTGGCGCCGAGGCGTCCTGCGAAAGACGAAGCAGGCCCTGCGATGTTGCAAACCAGATTGAACCGTCGCCGTCGACAGCGCAGGCGGCCAGTGCAGTTGGCGTCGCGAAGTCGATGACTGGGCGGAAGCGATCCTCATGCCATTGCAGCAGATGAGCGCGATCCGAAGCCCATATCCCGGCGCCGTCGAGCGTACAAACGATGCCGCTGTCCGATGCCGAATGGTCGAGCACGAAGCGGTGGCCGTCGAGCGGACCCAGGTGAGCCGCTCCAGTCCATGCGGACACGAACACGGTATCGTTCTGGACTGCGACCGCATGTGCATGCGCGCTCGGCAGACCTTCGCCGTCACCCCACTGCCACGTGTCGGGTTCGGGAAACTGCAGCAGGCCGACAAATGTTCCAAGCCACAAACTTTTTTCATGATCGACGAGCAACGGTCCACCGCTCGGCACGCCCTCGGCGATGCCCATCTGTCGCACGCTGCCATCGGCTTCGTAGGCGACCAAGCGCCGATCGAGAGCAAGCCAGACCGTCTCGCCCCGCATGCGCAGATCCAGGGCGCGCGCGTCGGGTCTGCCGAGCGTGTGTACGCCTGTGCCATCCACACGCCAGAGGCCTCGGCCAAAATGTGTCGCAAGCCAGACCGACGGACCGCCGTCACCGGTGGCAAACCACAGCCCGGGCGCTCGCAACAGCAACTCGGCCGCGTCGTTGCCGCGCACGCGCCAGGCCCCGGCGTCCGTGAGTACGACAATATCGCCGCCGACGGCGACCACGCGGCGGGGCGATTCGGATTCCGGTATGACGCGATCGAGCCACGACCATGCGGAATCGCGTCCGCGCCTCCAGAGCTTTTCGCCGATCACCGCCCATAGTTGTCCGTCAGCGCTGAAGTCGAACGAATTCAACTGGCGCAGCGACCGGCCGTCGGGACCGGGCAGAGGATCGAGTCCACTTGCGGTGCGCAGAAATCCGAGCCCGGTAGCGCTGCGTACGAGCAACTGATCCTCGGGACCATTGATGATCTGCAACACGACTTCATCGAGTTGCCCGGGTGCCCACTGGACGAAGCTGCGGCCGTCGAAGCGGATAAGCCCGCGATGCGCACCAATCCACAGAAATCCCTGCTGGTCCTGCGCCAGCGCCGCGATCTCGCCGAAATTGAGGCCGTAGTCCTGATCGTAGAGCCGGAAATAGCTGCGCTGCGCGCTGACCTCGGTGCCGAGCAGCAGCAAGACTGCCGCGAGCACCCGGGCGAACAGGCGCTGGAACGGAATCGACGGTGCTGCAGTACGTGGGCGCGCGTACAGCATGCGGCGACTCTAGCAGGAGTGCCCCGCCGCGCGCGACAAGCAGCGGCCACACAACAAAAACCCCGCTTTGGGCGGGGTCATGTATACAACTTCAGAGCAAGCGCGGATCGGCGTCAGCTGGCCTTCCTGGGTGCGGCTTTCCTGGCTGCCGGCGCGGCTTTCTTCACCGCCGCCTTGGCCGGAGCGGCCTTCTTGACCACGGGGCCGGTTGGCGTTGTCATCGCATTATGCGGACGTACGTTGCCGTAACTGCGGATCGCTCTCTTGCCCTTGCGTGTCTTGCGGTCGCCTCTACCCATTACCCAGTCTCCGGTTTGATTTGAAATTCAGATGTGTGCGCATGAGAACGCGCGATTGTTGATCGGTGACGATCAGTATGGCGCGTAGCTTACCAGCGCAGCGGCTGAGCGCAACCGAAAAATGCCGTCCGCTCAACGGCTTCCCCCTGCCTGAGAGGCAAAAACAGCCGTATCTGCCTCGGAACGAGGCTCGCGCTATCATCCTGCGCATGGATGCGACGGCGCCGACATTGCGCAAACGCTGCACGTTGAATCTGGCTTTGCAGGGCGGCGGCGCGCACGGCGCGTTCACGTGGGGCGTGCTCGATCGCCTGCTCGAGGAGCCCTTGCTGGAGTTCGAAGGCGTCAGCGCCACGAGCAGCGGTGCGATGAACGCGCTGGCGCTGGCGCAAGGTTCGCTCGAAGGCGGCCGCGAAGGCGCACGCGCGGCGCTGGCGCTCCTGTGGGAGAAAATCGCGGCGCAGACCAGCCTGATGCGTTGGGCGTTCTCGACGCCAGCCGGCGCCGCCAGCGAAACCGTTCTGCTTAACCTGACGCGCTATTTCACGCCGCAGGAAATCAATCCGCTCGGCATCAATCCCCTCCGCGATATTGCCGCGAGTCTGTTCGACTTCGAGCGCCTGCGCGCATCGCAACTGCGAATCTTCCTCGCCACCACGCGCGTGCGCGACGGCGGCCTCGTCGTGTTCGACAATGCGAGGCTCTCGCTCGATGCGCTGCTGGCGAGTGCGTGCCTGCCGCAACTTTTTGCGCCTGTGCAGATCGATGGAGAGTTCTACTGGGACGGTGGTTACGCCGGCAATCCGGCACTGGAACCGCTGATTTACGAATGCCGCAGCGTCGACATATTGTGCGTGCTGGTGCAGCCGCTGGAACAGTCGGAACCGCCGCAGTCGGCGCGTGCGATTCGCGATCGTATCGGCGAACTCGGCTTTTCGACGACTTTCCTGCGCGAGCTCGAGACCGTGCGGCGTGCGCAAAAATCCCTGAGGCGCGCATTTCCGTTTAGCTGGCTTGGCCGGCGCATGAAATCGCTGCGCGTCGCCCTGATCGAACCGGGCGAATCGCTCGATGCCTACAGCGCAAAGACCCGGCTCAATACGCGGATTGGTTTCCTGCGCAACCTGCGCGACATCGGTCGGGAGCGTGCGCAGTCGTGGCTGGACCGAAAGTCGGCCTGACGCCGGCGCAGCGCACCCACCGGTGCTCAGTGGTGATGTCCGGCGTGGTGAGCGAGGTGGGAGTCGCGTGCATCGCCGTGACAATCACCCTCGGCACAGTCGCCATCGTCGATCTGGATCGTCGCGTGGGAAATGTGGAAATGTTCGCGCAGCACGCGCTTCATGGCCGCCAGAGCCCGCTCGGTTTCCATGCCGGGCGGCAGGCGCGCGTGCAACGTGGCCATTCGACGGCCGCCGGCGAGCTGCCAGACATGCACGTGGTGCACATCGTCGACGCCGGATTCGCGCCGCACCGTGTCGGTGACGAGCGCGGTCTCGATGCCGTCGGGCACGCCTTCGAGGAGGATATGCGCTGACAGACGCAGCAGGCGCCAGGCGCTGACCAGAATCAGCGCGGATACGAACAGCGAGACCAGCGGATCGGCCTGCAGCCAGCCGAGATAACGCACGATCAGCGCCGCCGCGACGGCGCCGATCGATCCGAGCAGGTCGCCGATCACGTGCAGGCGCGCGCCCGCCAGGTTCAGGTCGTCGTGCTGGTGGCCGCCGAGAGCAGCGAGCACGATCACGTTGACGGACAGTCCGATCAGCGCGACGACCAGCATGATTCCGGACAGAATCGGCTCGGGCTGCATCAGCCGCAGAACGGCTTCGACGGCGATCCAGACCACGAGCACGAATTGCAGCAAGGCATTGCTGTAACCGGCCAGCACCTCCAGGCGCGCGTAGCCGAAACTGCGCAGGTCGTCGGCAGGCCGCCGGGCGAAATGCGCGCCGGCCCAGGCCAGGAGCAGGGCGAACGCGTCGACCAGCATGTGCGCTGCGTCGCTGAGCAGCGCGAGGGATCCGGACATCCAGCCGCCTACCGCCTCTGCGATCAGGGTCGCCACGGTCAACGCGGCAGCGATCAACAGGCGGGTTTCGCTGCCGTGAGCGTGGGCGTGATGCGCGGAATGATCGTGCGCGGTTGCGGACATCGGAGAAAGCTCAGGACCGCCCAGACATCGGCAGGAATTGATGTTAGGCGACGCCCGCCACGTTACACAATTGCGCTATGGCCGTTGGCACAACAGAAACGGTGCAGGTTGGTCAGGCGCAGATTGACGATGTGCGCGAGCGCGACCGCAGTGCCGCCGAGCGATACCAGCAGCGCATGCCAAAGGCCGAAGGACTCCAGATCGAACACATAGCCGCCCAGCCACAGCAGCACCAGTCCGGGCAGCAACAGGAAAAGCGCCTGCGACGCCGCCGTGGCGGCGGTAGCCGCGAATCATCATCGTCAAGGCCAGCACGGTCGCGAACGCGATGAACCAGCGCTCGAAGCTGTGATCGGCAAGGAAGCTCAGGCCCAGCGCCGGCAGGAGCGCCAGCACGAACGGCAGCGCGGCGCAGTGCAGCGCGCACAGGAACGACGCCGTGGCGCCGACGCGGTCGGCGACCTGCACCAGGGTCGCGTCTTCGTCGGCGGATCGCGGGTCGTGCGGAAAGGACTGTGTGCGCATGGTTAAGTTATAACATAACGGTTGTGACCAACGCATTCAGCAGCGCTTGTGTTCCAATCCCGCGACAGCGGCGCCCGCGATGAGTTACACAAATCGTGTCTATTTTGATATATTATAACATTTCGTAGAAAGGCACAAGTCGATTGCCATTCAAAGATATGTGATGGATAAACATAGCTTTACCTTACCTTCCGAAGCGCGGCATGAAGTTCGCGGCGCCGTCCATGGCAGCCGCGCTGCGGCACCCTGATCGCGCGGTGCCTGCTGGAGCCGGACTCAGATGGCGCTGGCAGTAGCGAAGCGCCTAAGCGCTGCCGCAGCGCTTGCAGACGCCATGAACTTCGAGCGTCTGCGCCCTGGACTTGAAACCGAGCGTCTTGGCCTGATCGCTCAGCAGCTTCGCCACCCGCTCGTCGCAAATCTCGGTCGCGCCCTCGCAGACGTCGCAGATCAGGAACGGCACGTGATGCGCCACGCTCGGATGATGGCAGCTGACGTAGGCGTTGATCGATTCGAGCTTGTGGATGAAGCCGTTTTCGAGAAGGAAATCCAGCGCACGGTAGACAGTCGGCGGCGCTGCATTGCTGCGATCGTCCTTGAGCCGGTCGAGCAGATCGTAGGCCTTGACCGGTTTTTCCGCGGCTGCGATGAGTTCCAGAACCTGCAGACGGATCTCGGTCAGGCGCAAGCCGCGGCTGTCGCAGGCAGCCGAAACCTCGCGCACGAAAGCTTTCGCGTTGTGCGCGTGATGATGCTGTTCAGCAGGGGCGGGTTTGGCGGACATGGCTTTATCGTAGGTCGGGGCAAGCATAACACCGCCTACATGGGGTCGAAATCGGTACATACATCATAATCCCCACCCGCAATTCTTCGTCCAGAGCAAGATGGATTCCCGCTTTCGCGGGAATGACGACGTTCTCTAAAGTTACGCCGGGACGCTGTCCTTATCGTCAAACGTTCAGTCTCTCTGGCAGACCGGCGGAAACTGCCCTGTCGGGTTAAAGCCGCGCTCCGCAATGCCGGCAATGCGCGTCGCCGGCATCGACCGGCTTCTTGCACGCCTTGCACTGGGGTACCGGCTTCACCACGGGCAGGCACAGCGAGATGATCCAGCCGATCGGACCGAGCGCGGCGCCGAAGATCGCGTCGCGCACGACGGCATTCTTGTACTTGCCTATCAAGGCGCCGACTGCGCCGCAGGCGATCGTAAGGACCAGCGCCCAGAACCACAATTTCGGGTCCGTCGCCGCCTTCGTGCACTCGTCGATCAGCAACATCAGTTGCTCGGGATCGCCGGTATCGGCGGTCGCGAGCGTGGCGAGATCGCAGGCCATGGGGCTTGCCTCAGGCGCCAGCTTTCTCGAGCGCTTCCTCGATTCGCTTCAGCGCGCGGTCGCGGCCGGCGAGATAAACCGTGTGATCGATCGACGGCGAAACCTGCGTACCGGTCATTGCCACGCGCAAAGGCTGGGCAATCTTGCCCATGCCCTCGCCGATCGCCGCGGCGGCCGCCTCGATGGCCTTGTGGATATTTTCCACTTTCCACTCTTCCAGTTCTGCCAGTTGCGCGTGTGCGGCTTTCAGCGCCGGCACGGCGGTCGGCGCCTTCAGATGCTTGGCGACGGCGGCGTCGTCCCATTGCGTGATCGGTCCGTACCAGACGGAAGCCTTCTCGGCCATCTCGCGCAGCGTGTGCGCGCGGTCGCGCAGCGCTACGACGACGTCGGCCGGCGCGGGACCGAGGGCCGGATCCAGGCCCTGCATGCGCAGGTTCCACTCCAGGTGCGGCGCGACCTCGAGCGGATCGTCGTTCTTCAGGTACTGCTGGTTCAGCCACTTGAGCTTTTCCAGATCGAACCGGGCGGCCGCCTTGTTGACGCCGGACACGTCGAACAGTTCGATCATCTGCTCGCGCGAAAAGATTTCCTGATCGCCGTGCGACCAGCCCAGGCGGACCAGATAGTTCAGCAGCGCGTGCGGCAGGTAGCCGTCATCGCGATACTGCAACACGCTGACCGCTCCATGGCGCTTGCTGAGCTTCTGCCCGTCCGGGCCAAGGATCATCGGCAGGTGCGCGAACTCGGGCACTTTGGCGCCGAGCGCGTGATAGATGTTGATCTGCCGCGGTGTGTTGTTGACGTGGTCGTCGCCGCGGATCACCTCGGTGATCGCCATGTCGATGTCGTCGACGACGACGGCGAAGTTGTAGGTCGGAAATCCGTCGGAGCGGAACA
This sequence comes from uncultured Gammaproteobacteria bacterium, assembly GCA_963766595.1. Lineage (GTDB taxonomy): Bacteria > Pseudomonadota > Gammaproteobacteria > Xanthomonadales > Rhodanobacteraceae > Rudaea. Next base: position 1,202,455 of record CAVYAZ010000002.1, on the reverse strand, counting down.
TGACGAGGTCGTCGAGTTCCTCGTTGCTCCACTCGACGCGGCCCTTGACCTTGTCGTTGAACACGACCGCGCCGTTGGCCGGGTTCTTGAAGCGGATGACCCGATTGGGATCGTCTCGCAGGGGTTCGTTGCGCTCGCGGTAGTAGCCGTTGTAGCGCGGCTTGACACCCTGCTCCATCTGCTGGGCGCGCATCTTCTCCAATTCGTCCTTGGGCTCGTAGGCGTAGTACGCCTTGCCGGCCTTGACCATTTCCTCGGCGACCTGGCGATAGCGGTCCAGGCGCAGCGTCTGGTAGTACGGACCTTCGTCATGGCTCAGTTCGAGCCAGTTCATGCCGTCGATGATTGCCTTGACCGCCAACTCCGTCGAACGCTCGCGGTCGGTATCCTCGACGCGCAGGATGAACGTGCCGCCCCGACGGCGCGCCTCGAGCCAGCAGAACAGAGCGGTGCGCGCGCCGCCGATGTGCAGAAAACCGGTCGGGCTGGGAGCGAATCGGGTGCGTACGGTCATGGACGGGACGAACGGAAAAGTGGTGCGCCAGATTAGCAGATGCGGCGTCTCGAAGCCTCGTTGCCACGATCTGCAGGCGCGGGAGCGGCACCCGTACTTCGGTTACGAATTTTAACAGGGCGCCGAATCCGCGCTGTCATTGTCTGGCATCGTCGACACGATACACTGCCGCACTGTCCAGGAGGACCCGCTACATGTTGGAACGTCTCGTCGTCTTGCGGCCGATACTCGCAATCCTGCTCTTCGCACTCGCTGCGTGCACCACGCTATCCACCCGGCAGACAGCGCCGGCACCGGGAACGCAGGCGCACCTTGCGCTCCTGGAGACGACCGACATCCATACGAATGTCCTGAGCTACGACTATTTCAGGCTTTCCGAAGACCAGGACATCGGTTTCGAACGCGCCGCCACGCTGATCCGCGCCGCGCGCAAGGAGTTCGAAAACAGTCTGACGTTCGACGACGGCGATACCATTCAGGGCACGTCGCTGGCCGACTGGCAGGCACAGGTGAAGCCCCTGCCCTGCGACGGCGAACTGGCGATCTTCAAAGCGATGGACGAACTCGGCTACGACGCCGGCACGATCGGCAACCACGAGTTCAACTATGGACTGCCGTTCCTGAGCCGGGCGACTGGAACGCCATTCAATATCGATGGCGTGCCGGTCGAAAAGTGCAAAGGTCCACATTTTCCGCTCGTGCTCGCAAATGTCTTCAGTGCCAAGGATGGCAAACCGCTGTACGCACCCTGGCGCATTCTCGAACGCAAGATCCACGCGCACGCCGCGGATGGCAGCGCGCGCGACGTCAGCTTGCGCATCGGTGTATTTGGCGTCACGCCGCGCCAGATCCTGGAGTTCGACAAGCGCAACCTCGAAGGCAACGTGACGGTCATCGGCATGGTCGAAGCCGCGCAAAAGTACGTTCCGGAACTCAAGGCGGCCGGCGCGGACATCGTGATCGCGCTGGTGCATGGTGGGATCGACACATCGCCTTATTCGCCGAAGACCGAAAACGGCGGCTGGCACGTGGCCGGCGTCCCCGGCATCGACGCGGTCCTGCTCGGCCATTCGCACCAGAACTTCCCGACTCCGGCCGACCCGAAGGCACGTTATGCCAACCTGCCAGAGGTCGACAACGCACGCGGCTTCGTGCGCGGCGTGCCTGCGGTCATGGGCAACTACTATGGCAAGAACATCGGCGTCATCGACCTGGCGCTGGTCTATCGGGATGGCCGCTGGCAGGTCGATCGCGCGGCCTCGCACTCGGAAGTGCGCTCGGTCAAGAATGCCGACGGCAGCCACGTCGATCCGGATGCCGCGATCGCGCCGCTCGTCGCAACCGAGCACGAAGGCACGATCGCCTACGTCAAGACGCCGATCGGCCAGAGCGATTTCGAGCTCAACACGTATTTCGTCGTCGCCGGAGACACTTCGGCCCTGCGGGTTGTCACCACCGCCGAGCGCGAATATGTGGAAACGTATATAATGTCAAACCTGCCGCAGTTCGCCGGCGTGCCGGTCCTGGCGGCCGCTTCGCCGTTCAAGGCCGGGTTCGGCGGCCCGCGCGACTACACCGATGTCAAGGCCGGTCCGCTCTCGATCGCCAGCGCCGCGGACCTTTACCTGTATCCGAACACGATTACGGCCGTGAAGACCGATGGCGCCGGGATCAAGGCGTGGCTCGAAAAATCCGCGGGCGCGTTCAACCGCATCGATCCGGCTAAAGTCGGAGCCGCAGCAGCTCGTCAACACGAAATTCCCGACCTACAACTTCGACGTGATCCAGGGCGGCCTGACCTATCAGATCGACGTCACGCAGCCCATAGGACAGCGCATCGGCAACCTGCGCTACCATGACCAGCCCGTGATCGACACGCAGCCTTTCATCGTCGTGACGAACAACTATCGCGCGAGCGGCGGTGGAAATTTCCCGGGCCTGGACGGAAGCAACATCGTCATCTCGGCGCCGGACACCAATCGCGATGTCCTGATTGCCTATATTCGCGCGACGCGGGAAATCACGCGCGCGCATTTTGGCAGCGAGCGCAACTGGCGCTTCGCGCCGGTCAAGACCGCCGGCCCGGTCGTTTTCACTTCCGCCGCGGGCAAGCTCGACCTGGCGCATGCCGCCGGCCTCGACAATGTCAGCCTGTATAAAGAAAACGCGGATGGAACGGCCATCTACTCGCTGGACCTTTCGCACTAGCTAAATCGGGCGGCCCCTTCGCTCGTCATTCCGGCGAAAGCCGGAATCCAGCTCCTTGCTCTCCCATGCCGCTCGAAACAAGAACAAGCGAGCGAAGTGCTGGATTCCGGCTTTCGCCGGAATGACGAGCAAAAGATGGCGCGGACTGATCCTGGACGATAGAGACACCATCCCCACCCAACTCTCCCCTTGAAGGGGAGGGCTAAAGCGCGCTTGCTCACTCGGCTAGAGCGCGCTTGCCCCCTGGGCTAGAGCGAGCTTGATCAATGGGCTAGAGCGCGCTTCCTCACTGGGCTAAAGCCTGCGCGACGTCAAATGCGCCAAAGCGCGCGCGACAGCGCGCAAAGCCAAAGCAGCGTCGTTCGTCTTATTTGACGTGAACCGTGATCTTCTTCGAGACGATCGGCGGATCGAACTGCATGTGCGCGGCGTCGGCGAAATCGAGCTGCAACGTGTGGTCGCCGGGTTCGAGGTGAATCGTGTCCTGGGTCTGGCCCTTGCCGTAGTGCTTGTGCGTCGCATCGTTCGGAATCGGCGCATCGAGTGGCGGCAGTTCCTTGGCGTCGATCAGCAGGTGGTGATGACCGGTACCCGGAGCCGTTTCCGTCGCCGGCGCGACGGAGATGTTCTTGGCGCCGAATTTGACCAGCACGTCCTGACCGACGTGCGCGCCGTTCTTCGGCTCGAGGATCGATACGGTCGCGTGCGGCGGCGCCTTGGCGCGCGCCGGCGCTGCCGCTTTTGCGGCATCCTGCGCGTATGCGGCGCCCGCGGCGAAGAGGGTTGCGAGGGTCAACAAGGCAATGGTGCGCATGGCTCTTTTCCCTTCGTTGGCGATCCGGCGATGATACCCTCAATTCATGACGGTCCGCTTGTGACCTGCTCGCCTGCCCCCATCTGACATGCCGTGAATAGCGAGCCAGCCAACCATCCCCCCCACGCCACCGTCTACACCACGCTGCGGCGGCTGGCGCCATATATCTGGCACTACCGTCTGCGCGTGTTCGCGGCGCTCGCGCTTCTGGTTGCGGCAAAGCTCGCCAGCATCGGCGTGCCGCTGCTGCTCAAGCAACTGGTCGACGGGCTCAATGTCACGCTTACGCCGCTTTCGATTCCGGCGCTGCTGCTGATCGCCTATGGCGCGATGCGCCTGTCGACGTCCTTGTTCCAGGAACTGCGCCAGGTCGTCTTCGCACGCGTGCTGGCGCGGACGTCGCGCGAGATCACGCTGAGCGTATTCTCGCACCTCCACGCGCTGTCCCTGCGTTTCCACCTGGACCGCCGCACCGGTGGGGTGGCGCGTGACGTCGAGCGGGGCATGGTTTCGGTCGCCGATCTACTCGACTGGACGATCTACACGATCCTGCCCACGCTGTTCGAAATCATCGTGGTGTCGACGATACTCATCGTGCACTACGACATATGGTTCGCCGTGATCACGCTGTCGACGATCGCCACATATATCGCCTTCACGTTTTCGATCACCGAATGGCGCCTGCGCTACTACCGCGCCAAGAACGAAGCGGACACCGAGGCGAACGCGCGTTCCGTCGACTCGCTGCTGAACTACGAAACGGTCAAGTATTTCGGTAACGAGCGCCACGAGCTGAATCGTTTCGATTTCGCCCTCAAGCAATACGAAGAAGCCACGGTCAAGAGTCTCAAGACGCTTGCCGTGCTGAACATCGGCCAGACCGGCATCGTCGCGATCGGCTTGACGCTGGTGCTGTGGCGCGCGGCGGCGGGCGTGGTTGCCGGTACACTGAGTGTCGGCGATCTGGTCGCGGTCAACATGTTCCTGATGCAATTGGCGATCCCGCTGAACTATCTCGGCGTCGTCTACCGCGAAGTGAAGCAGGGCCTGACGAACATCGAGCGCATGTTCGCCCTGCTCGACCGGCCGCAGGAAATCCGCGATGCGCCCGATGCCCCGCCTCTGACCGTGCGCGGCGGTGAAGTGCGTTTCGAGCAGGTCTCGTTCAACTACGATCCGGAACGCAGCATCCTGCACGACGTGGATTTCTCCATTCCTCCGGGCAAGACCGTGGCCGTTGTCGGCACGACCGGCGCCGGCAAGTCGACGCTCGCGCGGCTGCTCTACCGCTTCTACGACGTCAGCGCCGGCGGCATCCGCATCGACGGCCAGGACATCCGCGCGGTGACGCAGGACTCGCTGCGCGCGGCGATCGGCATCGTTCCGCAGGATACCGTGCTGTTCAACGACACGATCTACTACAACATCGCCTATGGCCGGCCGACGGCAACACGTGAGGAAATCGTCGCGGCGGCGAAGGCGGCGCACATCCATACGTTCATCGAAAGCCTGCCGAATGGCTACGAGACCGGCGTCGGCGAACGCGGCCTGAAATTGTCCGGCGGCGAAAAGCAACGGGTTGCGATCGCGCGGACGCTGCTCAAGCGGCCGGCCATCCTCGTCTTCGACGAGGCGACCAGCGCACTCGACACGCGCACCGAAAAGACGATCCAGGCCGAACTATCCGAGATCGCGCGCGACCGCACGACTTTGATCATCGCCCACCGGCTGTCGACAGTCATCGATGCCGACGAGATCATCGTCCTCGACCACGGCCGTATCGTCGAACGCGGCACGCACCGCGAGTTGCTTGCGCAGGAAGGCCGCTACGCCGCGCTGTGGGCGATGCAGCAGCAGTCGCGCCAGGACGAGCCGCGCGCTGGCGCCATCGACGCTGCTTCGGGTGAGCGAACGGTGCATGCGCCACTCGCGGAGGTCATTCCGGGCTGAACTTGGCCCTCTCCGCGCCCGCGCGCGCGGCGTTTCGCTTCCGTCAGGCCGTCGCAGGCATCCCTTCCGCGGGTTTTTGCAGTAACATCAAACGCTAAAGGCACTGCCCTGGCGAACGCGTAAGGATAGCGATCCGTGACCAGCGACAAGTATCTGGTTGTCCACGGCCTCAGCGACGAGGATGAAGCCCATCTGCGCCTGTTGATGCGCCGCGCCGCGCTCGATCATCTCGCCCATCGCTGGCATTGGGGCAGCGAAGACAAGGCCGACCTGGTCGTCGTCGACCCGACCACGTTTGCCGGCCAGATGGCTCGCGGTCGCGCCCGCGGAAGCGGCCGCCGGTGCGCCGTGTATAGCGCCACGGAGCCCTTGCAGGAAGGCGAACTGCGCCTGCCGCGGCCGATGAAGCTGGAACTCGTCGCAGAACTGTTCAACGAAGTAGCTACCGCCACGGAAATCGAAGCCAGCGCTTCGTTCGTGCCGGCCAGGGAGGGTTTCTACGAGTTCGCCGACCTGGTGCCAAGTACGGAAGAGATCGAGGAGGTCGAACTGCATCTGGAGAGCGGCGCGCAGCGGGAAGAAAGCCCCGCGCAAGGGCTCGACGACCTGATCAAGACCGATACCGATGCGGCCAAGCCGGTTTCGGCACAGCTCGAATTGAAAGAGGACACGACGATCGAAGCAAGCACACGGGTCACGGCGCGGCGCGAAAAGCGCGTGGCCGACTCGACTATCGGCTTGCGCAAAGCAGACCGTGCGGGCGAAATCAACCTGTCCACACCGTCGGTGCTCGAGCCGCCTCCGGCTCACTCGCCAAATTCCCTGCGCGACTACCTGCGCGGCAATCTGCTCGGTGGTCCGGCGACGATCACGCTGGTGGGCTCGCCGCCGCTGACGCTCGACCCGAAGGGACGCGTCTATCACAGCACTGCGCCGGGACTGAACGCCCTGATGCCTTACTGCAAACAGGCGCTGCCGGCGCGCGACTGGCACGTGTTGACGACGACGGAACTGGCGCGCGTGCGCGATGAGCAGCCCGCGCAACCCTATTCGCGGCTGATCTGGCTGGCGACCCTGGTGCGCTCGGGAGGACGGCTTGCCTCGCACCTGGACCCTGGCGGGCGCTACAAGATCAAGGACGGCGTGCAGGTCGAGACAGACCAGCCCAGTCATGCGCGCATCGGCAACGTCATGCGCGACATGGCCAAGCTCAATGAAATTGCCGCCGTCAGCGGCGCTCCGATGAGCGAAGTCTTCGATGTGATCAACGCCTACGAGGCGATCCACGCACTCGAAACCGAAAAGCGCGAGTCGCGCTACACCGAACCGGCAAACGTTGGCCTGTTTGCAAGACTGCGCAAGTCGCTGTTCGGCCGCTAAACGGCCCGTCGCGTTTCCCGGTGTATTCCCCGAAGTCCGACACGCCGCACACCTGGATCGGTTCGGAATATGCGCGCACGATCTTCGGCATGCTGATGCGAGAGGACGATGCGCGCCTGCAACTGCTGCCGGGCGCGCCGCCGTCCTGGGTTGCCGGTGGAGGCCTGCGCGTCGGCAAACTGCCAACGGCTTACGGATCGTTGTCGATGACCGCGCGGCAACAGGATGCAACGCTGCGCATGACGCTCGAGCCCGGGCTGCGCGATGGCACGCCGGTGCAGGTCTGGTGGCCGGAGCGGCGGCGGCCAAAACAGGTCACCGTCGATGGCAAATCACGATCCGACTTCACCGCCGACGGCATTGCGCTGGAGCGGCCGTTCAACCAGCTGACGGCCCAATGGTGACGCGCGCACGCGCTGCGGCGCCATGGGCGACCCGCTCCGGCGCAACGTGCCGGACCCAATTCCGTAACATTTGCGACATTTTCCCGTAATCCACTTTTAAAATCCGCCGGTTATCGTGCAGGCACCAGGAGTGCATTTGCATGCGAGGCGGATTCAGCGCAGCCCATTCGCCCGTGATCGGCCGCGTCGTATCGGCGGTCACCGCTCGCGCGCATGCGGCCGCTGCAGACTCGATTGGCCGCGCACGCTCCGCGCGCCATTCCGCCGGGAGTGTGTCGTGACCGTGCTGCAGGTCTGGCAGACGCTTGATCGCCGCAGTGGCGAATGGCGCTGGTGCCTGCTCTGGAACCGCTGGGCTGCGCAGCGCGCGCTCGTTCGCTTCTTCGGCATTGTCAGCCGCCTCGGCGACGGCGCGTTCTGGTACGCGCTGATCGCGACGCTCGCATTGCTTGGCGGCGCTCACGGATGCATTGCCGCACTGCATCTGGCCGTGACCGGCTTGGCGGCTGCCCTGCTCTATCGGCAACTCAAGCGCTTGACGCGCCGTCCGCGGCCGTTTCGCGCGCACCATGAGATCGTCGCGCACGTCGCGCCGCTCGACGAATTCAGCTTTCCGTCCGGGCATACGCTGCACGCGGTCAGTTTCAGCGTGATCGCGCTCGCCTATTTCCCATTGCTTGCACCGCTGCTTGTTCCATTCACGCTGCTCGTCGGCGCATCGCGTGTCGTGCTCGGCCTGCACTATCCCAGCGATGTACTCGCGGCAACGCTGATCGGCGTTGCTCTGTCCGCGACTTCGTTGTGGATCAGCGGGGTATGGTTCGGCTGATCGGCGCCTGCGCCGCGGCGGCGCCGGCGATGCGCCCGCTGGCCAGGCACGCGGTCAGCAGATAGCCGCCGGTCGGCGCTTCCCAGTCGAGCATCTCGCCGGCGCAGAAGACGCCGGGGACGCTCTTTATCATGAGGTTGTCGTCGAGCGCTTCCATGCTCACGCCACCGGCGGTGCTGATAGCCTCTTCGAGTGGTCGCGCGCGCACCAATTTCAGCGGCAGTGCCTTCAGCGTCCGGGCGACGCGGGCCGCATCTTGCAACTGCTCTTTCGGCAACACTTCGTAGAGCAGTCCGGCCTTCACACCCTCGATTCCGGCATGGCGTCGCCAATGCTCGCTCAATGTCCGGCTGCCGCGGGGCTGAGCCAAGTCGCGTGTCAGCCGATGCGCGTCGCGGCCCGGTGCAAGATCGAGGCGGATTTCAGTGGCGCCGCGCGCCGCGATCGCATCGCGGAGCTGCGCGCTCAGTGCGTATATGAGGCTGCCTTCGACTCCAGTCGCGGTGATGACGAATTCGCCTTGCTGGCGCACGAGGTGGCCGTCTGCATCGGACCATTCGACGATGACGGGCTTCAGCGGGTGGCCGGCGTGACGCGTGGCGAAGTGTTCGCTCCAGCCTACGTCGAATCCGCAATTCGCCGGCTGCAGCGGCGCTATCGAAACGCCACGTTCGCCCAGCAGCGGAACCCATGCGGCGTCGGATCCGAGCACCGGCCAGCTGCCGCCGCCGAGCGCGAGCACGACCGTGTCGGCGAAGACGTGACGCTCGCCATCGGGATGCACGAAGCGCAGGTCGCCATCGTCGCACCAGCCCAGCCAGCGATGCTGCATGTGGAAACCTACGCCGCTGGCGCGCAGGCGCCGCACCCAGGTGCGCAGCAATGGGGCGGCTTTGAGGTCCATCGGGAAAACGCGGCCGGACGTACCGACGAACGTCTCGACCCCGAGCGCGCGCGCCCACTCGCGTATCGCGTTCGGGCCGAACCGCGCCAGCCATTTTCCGACTTCGTCGCGTCGCGCACCATATCGCGCCACGAAAGCGTCGTCGCCTTCGGCATGAGTGAGATTCAGGCCGCCTTTGCCGGCAATGAGGAATTTCCGCCCGGCCGAAGCGAGGCGATCGTAGAGCTGCACGTCGGCGCCGGCCGCGCGCGCGACTTCGGCTGCCATGAGGCCGGCCGGACCGCCGCCGATGACGACGACGCGACGCGCATCGGCACCGGCTGGCGAAGCGTCGTCGCGTGCACCTTCTTCCCCGGCCATCAGCCAGAATCCTTCGCGAGAAATTGGACCACCGCCTGACCCCGAAGGGGATGGTTGCCGGCAGTCTGCGCTCACTATCGATTTGTTCGCAACCGGCCACCGCGCGCGCCGTTGTGAAATCCGTAACCGCCCACATGATTGGTCGATGAGCAATCACACAATCAACCGATGCCCGCGCTGTTCGTCGGCCACGGATCGCCGATGAATGCGATCGAGGACAACGCGTTCACGCGCGGCTGGCAGGCTGCCGCGCAGGCCATTCCAAAACCGAAGTCGATCTTGTGCATTTCAGCGCACTGGGAAACCCGCGGCGTCGGCGTGTGCTCGGCCACGCAGCCGGAAACGATCCATGATTTCGGCGGCTTTCCGCAGGCGCTGTTCGACGTGCGCTACCCGGCGCCCGGCGACCCCGCCCTGGCTCAGCGTGTCTCGGCGATCGTAAAGGGCGTGCAAATCCAGCCGACGACGCAATGGGGTCTCGACCATGGGGCGTGGAGCGTATTGCGCGTCATGTATCCGGACGCCGACGTCCCGATCGTGCAGCTCAGTCTCGACAGCGCCCAACCCGGCGCCTTTCATCTCGCCCTCGGCCGCGAACTCGCAGCGCTGCGCGACGAAGGCGTGTTGATCGTCGGCAGCGGCAACATCGTCCACAACCTGCGCCTGTTCAACTTCCGCGATCCGGCGCCAGCGGATTGGGCCATTCGCGCGAACACGCTGCGTGCGCGAGCACATCGAATCCGGCGACTTCGAGGCATTGGCCGATTGGCGCAAGCTCGGTCCCGACGTGGCACTCGGCATTCCGACGCCGGAACATTATCTGCCGCTGCTGTACGCTCTTGGGGCGCGGCGCGAAGGCGACGCAATTCGCATCTTCAATGATGCGGTCGTGAGTTCGCTGGCGATGATGTCGGTGATGGCTGGGTGACGTGCGTGCGCCCAACCTACCCGCCGCTGGCCGACCCTCTTCTCGTATTCCGGCGTACGCCGGAATCCAAGCTTTTCTTCTGACGTCATTCCCGCGCAAGCGGGAATCCATGTTGATCTGGTCCTTCCATCTTTCAAGAAGGTACTCGCTCGCTCGCCATGCAAGTGAAAGCTCTGCATCTCAACGAAGTTCAAAATGGATTCCCGCTTGCGCGGGAATGACGTCAAAAGAAGGGACTGACTTCCGGCTTGACCAGGCCCGCTGTTGAGAGCCGCCGGAATGACGAGCGAGAAGAAACACCATCCCCACCCAACCCTCCCTTGAAGGGGAGGGCTAAAACCAGACTCGCAGCCCGGCCACGAGCTGCGTATCGTTCCCAGCACGCCCCATCAGCGACGCATCGCTGTCGCCGAAACGGCGGACCCACACGACGCCAATATATGGCGCAAACTCGCGGCGAATCTCGTAGCGCAGTCTCAGGGCGAATTCGACGTCGGACAATCCGTCCGTGACGCCTCGAGCAGGATCGCTCTTTCCATACAGGTTTGTTTCGAACTCAGGCTGCAGAATCAGGCGCTGCGTCAGCAGCAGTTCGTACTCGGCGCGCAGACGCACAGCGGTGCGGCCCTGCTCGCCGATGTATGCCGTCGCCTCGACTTCGAACCAGTAGGGCGCAAGACCTTGCACACCGAATGCTGCCCAAGTCCGCTGCGGGCCGCTGCCGAAGTCGTGACGTGCGCCGAGTTGCCAGTCCCAAAAACTGGCGAATGCATGGTCCCAGAACGCTTCGATGCGCGCATCGGTAACGCCGTCCTCGTGCTCGCCTTCGGTGCGCAACCAGAGTTTGTCGAAATCGCGGCCGATCCAGCCCTCGGCTTCCCACGACGTTGCGTACGCGTCGTCGCCGTGCGCGCGCTCGAACTGATCGAGCTTGAACATCGCCAGCAGCGGATCGTCGTGCATGTCCATGACGCGATCCATTTCCTGCATCGACATCGGCGGCATGGGTTGCGCGGCCGGCGGTGGCGCGATGTGCCCGGCATCTTCCTGGGTCGCTTGCGCGCAGAGTGCCGCGGGCGCCACCAGCATGGAAAACGCGAGCATGCGGCAAGACGCGCGCGACGAGCCGTCGTTCGCGCCGGTCTGCGCGCAGCGCAGGGTGTTCGCCCGCCGGCGCACAGTCATGCGACCACGACCTCGCGGAACATCCCGCCTTCCATGTGATACAGCAAGTGGCAGTGATAAGCCCAGCGGCCGAGCGCGTCGGCATTGACGCGATAGCTGAGCTTTTGCGCCGGCTGCACCACGACCGTGTGCTTGCGCACGAGGAATTCGCCGCCGGCGGTTTCGACTTCGCTCCACATGCCATGCAGATGGATCGGATGCGTCATCATCGTGTCGTTGACGAGGCTGATGCGCACGCGTTCGCCGTGCTTCAGGCGCAACGGCTCGGCGTCGGAAAATTTGAGCCCGTCGAACGACCAGATGTAACGGCCCATATGCCCGGTCAGGTGCAGCGTGATTTCGCGCTGCGTGTCGGCGCTGATCGGCGCCGTCACCGAACGCAGATCGGCATAGGTCAGAACGCGTCGGCCGTTGTCGCGCAAGCCGATTCCGGGATCATCGAGATTCGTGCGCGGCATTGCGACGGTCATGTCGACGCCTGGCCCGACCTTGACGGCGGGCGCCGGACCCGTCTTCATCCCGGGCATGTTCGCCCCGCAGCTTCCTTCGCTGCCCTTGGCCGGCATGGAAGAATGGTCCATTGCGCCGTGATCCATTCCGCCGTGATCCATGCCGGGCATCCCCGCCATGTCGCCCATCATGTCGGCCATCGTCAGCGGCGCGCGCGGATCGAGCGCCGGGACGTCCGCCTGCATTCCTTCGTGCGGAGCCAGCGTGCCGCGGGCGTAGCCGGAACGGTCCATCGATTGCGCGAAAATCGTGTAGGCGCGGTCGTCGTCCGGCGCGACGATGATGTCGCAGGTCTCGGCCGGTCCGATGCGGAATTCATCGACCGTTACCGCTTCGACCTCCTGACCGTCGTTGGCGACGACGGTGAGCTTCAGCCCCGGAATGCGCACATCGAAGAAAGCTCATCGACGCGCCATTGATGAATCGCAGCCGAACTTTTTCACCGCGCGCGAACAACCCGGTCCAGTTGCCGGCAGGCGCCACGCCATTCATCAGGTAGGTATAGGCATAGCCGGAAACATCGGCCAGATCGGTCGGATCCATGCGCATGCGATTCCACATGGCGCGCCGGTCGAGCGCGGCCCCGACACCTCGCGTGTGCGCGTCGCGAAGGAAATCTGCTGCCGTGGGCTGGGCAAAATTGTAATAATTGCTCTGCTTCTTAAGCGTCGCGTAGATGTGCTCGGGATCCGAGTCGCTCCAGTCCGACAGCAGCACGACGTGTTCGCGCTCGGCGCGCTGCCGTTCGCCCGCACGCGGCTCGACGACGATCGCGCCGTACAGCCCGGTCTGTTCCTGAAAGCGCGAGTGGCTGTGGTACCAGTAGGTCCCGGACTGGTTGACCGTGAACCGGTACGTGTAGCTCGAGCCCGGCGCAATGCCCATGAAACTCAAGCCGGGCACGCCGTCCATGTCCGCCGGCAAGACGATGCCATGCCAGTGGATCGAACTCGTCGTGGCCAGTGAATTGCGCACGCGCAGGGTGATCGTGTCGCCCTGCCGCCAGCGCAGCACCGGCGCCGGCAAGCTGCCGTTGACGACGGTCGCGACGCGTTGCGCGCCGGTGATGTTGACCGGCAGCATTCCGATGTCCAGATCGAATTGCGTGCCGGACAGTTCCACGATGCGCGGACGCGCGGGCTGCGCGGAACTCGCGCGGCCAATTCCGAGCGCCGCCGCGGTTCCACCGAGAGCCACGCCCTGCACGAAGCGGCGACGCGACAGCATCGCAGGAGATCTTGCGTTTCGAAAATCCATTGCAACCATTGACCGGTGATCAGTGCTGCACCTTGCTACACTGTGTGCAGCGATTTCAACCCCTTTGGTCCGCGCCGTTCAGCTGCCTTGAGAAGACCTGCAATCCTTCACGGGGTTCCCGCACCGTGCTCGTGCTCTTCTGCATGCGGAACGGGAGGAACAGCGTGACTGGCGCGGGCGACACACTTTTTCGGCATTGCGCATGAACTATCGTCACGCCTTTCACGCCGGCAATTTCGCCGACGTTTTCAAGCACACGATCCTGATCGGGCTGCTCGATGCGCTGAAGCGGAAGCCTGCGCCTTTCTGCTACTTCGACACGCATGCCGGAGCCGGCAGCTACGATTTGCGCGGCGCGCAGGCGGAAAAGACCGCCGAAGCTGCCGACGGCGTGTTGCGTCTGCTCGACGTGAAGGCGCCGCCACCGCTGTTGCAGGGTTATCTCGATCTGATGCGCTCCCTGAATCCGGACGGTGCAGGCCGTGAGATTGCGCTCTATCCAGGCTCGCCACTGATCGCAACCAGCCTGATGCGCGATTCCGATCGCGCGGTACTGTGTGAATTGCAGCCAGACGAAGCCGCGCAGCTCAAGAAACTGTTTGCGCACGACGCGCGCGTCGGCGTGCACCAGCGCGACGGCTATGCCGCGCTAGGCGCGCTCGTGCCGCCGAAGGAACGCCGGGGCCTGGTGCTGATCGATCCGCCATTCGAGGCCCAGGAAGACGAATTCCGCGCGATCGAAGCAGCACTGGATGCCGCGTATTCGCGTTGGCCGACCGGGATCTATGCGATCTGGTACCCGATCAAGCTGCGCGAACAGACCCGGCCCTTCCATCGCTGGTTCGCATCGCGCAAGATCGGCAAGACGCTGGTCGTCGAATTGCTGCGCCAGCCCGATGACTCCGCGCTGCGCCTGAATGGCTGCGGCATGGTCATCGTCAATCCGCCGTGGCAGTTCGACCAGCAGCCTGCGCCGACTGATGCCGGCGCTCCAGGAGCGCCTGAAGGTCAGCGGCCCGGGTCAGGTGCGCCTCGACTGGTTGACGCGCGAGTAAGGGCTGCGCACGTATCGGTGATTTACCCACGACGGTAGTGTTTGCTGACGATATCCAAGCGCGTCAGATCCGTGGACAATGGCGGCACGACAACCACCTCTATTGCGCGCGCATGCCGAGTACTCGTTTCCTTTTCCGTTCCTGCGCTGCAGCTCTGACTGTGGCGCTTGTCGGCTGCACACCGCCGCCGGTGTTGAAACCGAAAGAGACGCCTCAGAATATCGCGCCCGACATGGCGTCCGCCGCACCGGCGCTCTATCGCGGCGCCGAAATTCTCTGGGGTGGCCGCATCGTCGAAGTGCGCAATCGAGCCGATGCCAGCGAAATCGTGATCGTCGCCTACCCGCTCGATAGCGGTCAGCGGCCGCGCTCGAAGGAACCGAGCCAAGGACGATTCATCGCCGTACTCGAAGGTTATGTGGAAAGTTACGACTATCCACGTGACCGTTTCCTTACCCTCAGCGGCAAAGTCGATGGCAGCCTCGTCGAGGACGTCGACGAACAGCCGTACGTCTATACGATCGTCCGCGCCGAGGGTCTGCATCTGTGGCCCGCGGGTTTCGAAAAATCAGCGCCGGAGGTTCACTTTTCGATCGGCGTCAGCGGGGCAATACGCTGAAAAAGCCCAGGGCTGAGGGCTGAGGCTGAGGGCTAATAGCTAAAGCGCCGGGTGACGCGCTATTTCGTGCCAGCTGGCAAAGCATAGGCCAGCACATAGTCGCCGCGCGTGGTGCCGAGCTTGGCGTGGCCGCCGGCGGCCACGACGACGTACTGCCGGCCGCCACGTTCGTAGCTCATCGGCGTTGCCTGGGCGCCGGCCGGAATGCGCATTTTCCACAATTCCGCACCGCTGGCCGTTCCGAATGCGCGCAGGTAGTTGTCGGTCGTCGCGCCGATGAACGTCAGGCCGCCGGCAGTCGTCAGCGGTCCGCCCAGGTTCGGCGCACCGAGCGTGTTCCAGAAAGGCCACGGCGCCTTGTCGCGCGACGTGCCAAGCGGCGTCTCCCAGGCGATTTTTCCGTGCGCCAGGTCGAGGGCGACGAGTTTGCCCCAAGGCGGCTTCGTGCACGGCGCGCCCAATGGCGACAGCAGAAGCCTGCGCCGCATGCCGTAGGGGGTGCCGGTCTGGCGCGCGAATTCCCAGCCGTCGTACGCCCCGGAATCGCGCTGCGTCTCGAACAGATCGCGCGGAACCAGCGTGACGACCACCGGCAAGTCCATGACATTCGCGATCAACAACTGCCGCTGCGGGTCCCAGGCGCCGCCACCCCAGTTCGATCCGCCGGCATAGCCGGGCCGCTCGATCGTGCCCTGCAGGCTCGGCGGCGTGAACATGCCTTCGCTGTGCAGCGCAGCGATCTGTTCGCGGCACTTGTCGCGGTCCCAGGACGTAAGCCCGGCCGCATCTTCCGGCCTTACTGGCGCCTGCGGTGCCAAAGGCGGCAACGAAGAATAGAGCTGGGTCGGCGACGGCGTCTCGCCAGCGACGACATCCTGCGGCACCGCGCGTTCTTCAACCGGGAACAACGGTTCCCCGGTTTCGCGATTGAACACGAACACCTGGCCGGTCTTGGTCAGTTGCACGACCGCGGCGACTCTCGCATTGTCGTGATCGAGATCGACGAGGATCGGCTGCGAGGCGACGTCATAGTCCCACAGGTCGTGATGGACGAGTTGGCGGCCCCAGACGAATTCGCCGGTCGCGGCGTGCAGCGCAACGATCGAATTGGCCCAGTGATCGTCGCCGGGGCGCTCGCCGCCAAAAAAATCAGGGCTCGCCGACCCGGTGGGGATGAAGACCAGTCCACGTTCGGCATCGACTGCGAACGGCACCCAGGCGTTCGCCGCACCGGTCCAGCGCGCCTGCTGCGCCTCGACGTCGGCGAACTCCGGATTGGCTGCGTCGGCTGGCAGCTTCGCCGTGCGCGGAACCGGATCCCAATGCCACAATTCCTTGCCGCTGCGCACATCGAAAGCACGCACGACGCCGAGTTCGAGGTCTGTTCCGCGGTTGTCGCCGATTGCCGAACCGACGATGGCAATGTCCCCGGCGATCGCCGGCGGCGAGGTCACGTTGTAGTCCGCCCGGCTGCGCAAACGTACACCTTTCCACAACGCGACTTCGCCGCCGTCGCCGAAATCCGCGCAACGCTTGCCGGACCGCGCATCCAGCGCCAACAGGCGCGCGTCGATCGTGGCGAACAGGATTCGTTCTGCGCAGGCGCCGCTGTCCGGCGCTTGTGGGCGCCAGTAACTGACGCCACGCGACGTCATCTCCGAGTAGTACCGGCCCGGATCGACCTGCGCGTCGAAGCGCCAGCGCTCCGCGCCCGTCGTTGCATCGATCGCGAATGCCTTGCCGGTCGCGGTGTCGAAGTACAGCGTGTCGCCGACCAGCAGCGGCGTGGCCTCGAATGTCAGCGCGTCTGACGCGCGGATGAAGCCCTTGCCGAGTTCACCGGTGCGAAAACTCCAGGCCAACTCGAGCTTGTCGACGTTCTGGGGCGTGATCTGGCTCGCAGGCGCATGCCGTTGCCCGAGGCCATCGCCGCCGTAAGCGCTCCAGTCCGCGCTGGCGCCTCCCGCAGTCGACGCTGCCAGAAAAAGCGCGAAAGCAAAGAACGCTCGCATGTCCTTCCTTCCATAGTTCTGACGCAACGGGTAGCGCCGCCTCGGCATGGCCGCGCCGATGACGCGTTGAAAGGATTCAGTCCTCGATATCCGGCTCGAAGAACGACCAGCGAATCTCCGGAAACTGCGCCTTCATTGCAACCTCTACCCGGTTGATCGCGTCGACCTGTTCACGCCCCGTCAACTCGCCGCGCATCTTCGCCTTGGTGGCGACCATGATGTCGGGACCGAGTTGCAGCGTGATCTGGTTGAATAGTTGCTCGACCTCGGGTTGCGCGCGCACGAATTCGGCAATCGCGTCGCGCACGCCGGCTTCTGCGCTCTTGCCGACGAGCAGCTTGGAAACCTGCCTTGCCAGGAAGACGGCGATCAGGCCGAGCAAGGCGCCGATCGCGATCGAGCCGAGGGCGTCGTATACCGGGTCGCCGGTCAGCATCGTCGCGACCACGGCGACCAACGCGATGGCCAACCCAATCAGAGCTGCAAGATCTTCCGCGAACACGACGATCAATTCGCTTTGCCGGCTCTCGCGCACCCAGCGCCAGAGGTTCGTATCTCCGCGGGCCTTGTTGACCTCGCGCATGCAGCCCCACATCGAGAACGCTTCGGCAACGAGGCCGAAGATCAGCACACCCACTGCAATCCACGGCGAGCGCAGGGGTTCGGGATATTCCAGCTTGTGCATTCCCTCGTAGAAGGAAAACGTGCCGCCGACGCTGAACAGCAGCAGCGCGACGAGAAACGACCAGAAATAAATGACCTTGCCGAAGCCCAGCGGATGCTCGGCCGATGGAGCGCGCTTGGCATTGCGCATGCCGATCAGCAGCAGGCCCTGGTTTGCGCAGTCGGCGAGCGAGTGCACGGCTTCGGCCAGCATCGAACCCGAACCCGTCATCAGCGCGGCGACGAGCTTCGACACGAAAATCGCGAAGTTTGCGCCGAGCGCGTAGAAGATGGTTTTCAGTGAATCGGACTTGCCGGACATCCGTGATCAGCCTTGAAAATGTCGTGCACGATTAAGCGCTTGCGGTTTTCTGGAGCGCAGGAAGCATGAGTCTACACACCACCCCTGAACAGCTACGACGGCCCCCAGAGCCTGAGTATGCAGCGGCGCAGGAGTCCTGCCAGTACGCTGTCAGTAGAGGAGTTTATCATTGCCTCCGCCCGCACTCATGATCCATTCGTTGGGGTCGGCCCGGAGAATCGCCATGGCAATGACTCAGATCAGAAAATCCACGCCGGTTCTGATTGTCGATGCGATCGAGCCGAGCCTGCCGTTCTGGCAGGAGCGGCTCGGCTTCGAACGGCCGGTCGAAGTCCCGGATGGCGAACGCCTCGGCTTCGTCATACTGACGAACGGTGCGGTCGAGGTCATGTACCAGACCAGCGCGTCGGTGGCGAAAGATTCCGCCGCCCATGGCGCCGCTTTCCACAACGACAAGACGTTCCTTTTTGTCGAAGTGGCCGATATCGATGCCTTGGCTTCTGCCCTGACCGGTTTCGAAATCGTCATGCCGAGGCGCGAAACGTTCTATGGCTCGACCGAAATCGGCTATCGCGAGCCCGGCGGCCATTTCGTCACGTTCGCGCAGATGAAGCGTTGAACTGGCCCTTTCATAGAATCACAGCCTTCTGCAGCAATACCATTCTGGCCCAGCCCTCATTGACCCGATAGCGCCCTGATTCGCCGCCAGGAAACGCGGCCAAATAGCTGCCTTCATTCCCGCGGAAGCGGGAATGAGGCCTTTTTTGGCCCGGCGGTCTGGCAAGTTTCAGCCGCCGCCGAGTTTGGCCTGCACCTTCTTCGACAGGCCACCGCGCACGAGTTCGTACGAGCGCCGCACGAACGCCTCGGTCTCGGCTCGTGTGAAGCGCTCCGGTTCGACGATCGAGACCCAGAACGCGCGTGCCATGTATGGCGCCGGGATCATGCCCGGCTGGTCGGTCAGTTCCAGAAAGCGCTCCTTGTCGACCTTGAACGCAAGTCGGCCTTTATGCGGACCACGCAACGCCACGACCGCGAACATCTTCGCCGCAACGGTGAAGACCAGGTCGTCTTCCCACTTGATGCTGCTGGCGACGCCGGGCCAGTCCTTGCAGAGCGTTTCGAGTTCTTCAGGGTCATCGATTCGACAGGTGTCGCCGGCAATGGCACATTAGGCCTTGACTCGCGCTGAATGCGCTCCACCGATAGGTGGCCTGCTCTAAAAGCGCCGGGCAAGGTTGCAGCCATGGACACTCTAGCAAATACGCGGCGCCGCAAGGAAAAGCTGTATCTGGGCTATGCCGGACGGCGCGCCTCTTCCAACGACGTAGCGCCTGCCGCGCCGCCGCCGGAAGGCGAAAACTTCATCACGCACGACGGCGTGCGCCTGATCCTGCGCGACATTCATCCGGATGACTTCGAGGCGCTGCAGCGCGGCTTTGCCGGACTGACCGCGCAGGAAGTGCGCTTTCGCTTTCTGCATCCAATCACCGAACTTCCCGAGGCTCTCGCCCGCAATTTGTGCGACATCGATCGCGAGCATGCCGTCGCGCTCGTGCTGATCGACCCCCCTGGAGCGAAGGAACCGGAAATCCATGCCGTTGCCCGCGCCTATATCGATCCGGTGACCCAGAGTGCGGAATTCGCCCTCATCGTGCAGCAGCAGCTCGCCGGCCACGGTGTCGGGACACTGCTGATGCAACACCTGATAGCGGCCAGCCGCGCGCTCGGAGCAGCCGAGTTGTGGGGCGACGTGCTCGCCGAGAATGGCACGATGCTCGAACTGTGCGAGCACCTGGGATTCAACCGCCACCCGGCTTTCGATGATCCTGGGGTGATTCGAGTGAGGCTACCGCTGTAACCGCGTCACGAGGAACCCTCTGACAGCGCTACTCGTGCGCGTGACCCAGGCTGCCGAGCTGCCGCGGTGCGTCGGAGACGGCTGAGCCGGCCACGCCACGCCGACGCCGCAGGCGTTGCTGCAAGCCATCGAAGTACAGGTAGATCACCGGCGTCAGATACAGCGTCAGCACCTGCGAAGTCAGCAGGCCGCCGACGACGGCAAGACCGAGCGGCCGGCGTGATTCGGCGCCTGCGCCCAGGCCCAGCGCGATCGGCAATGTGCCGAACAGCGCCGCGAAACTCGTCATCATGATCGGCCGGAAGCGCACGAGGCAGGCTTCGAAGATCGCCTCCTCGGCCGATTTGCCGCCGCGTTCGGCCTCGACCGCGAAGTCGATCATCATGATCGCGTTCTTCTTGACGATGCCGATCAGCATGATCAGGCCGACCGCCGAGTACAGATTGAGATCAATTCCAAAAAGCATCAATGTCAACAACGCGCCAAATGCTGCAGTCGGCAGGCCCGACAGGATCGTCAGCGGGTGGATGAAGCTTTCGTACAGGATTCCGAGCACGAGATAGATCACGAAGATCGCCAGCGCCAGCAGCATGCCCATGCCGGCGATCGACGACTGGAATGCCTGAGCTGTGCCCTGGAACAGGCCGGTGATCGTGTCGGGCATCTTGAGCTTCGCCACGGTCTTGTCGATGCGCTCGACAGCCTGGCTCAGCGAAACCCCGGGCGCGAGGTTGAACGACAACGTGACCGATGGCACCTGGCCGAGATGGCTTATCGTGGCCGGGCCTACCGACTTGTCGAAATGCGCGACCGCCGAGAGCGGCACCTGCTGGCCGTTCGTCGAGCGGATGTAGATCTGGCTGAGCACGTTCGGGTCGTCTCTGCCGCTTCGGATCCACCTGCATCAGCACCCAGTACTGATCGATCGAGGTGTAGATCGTCGACACCTGCTGTGGCCCGAACGCGGTGTACAGCGCGCCCTCGACCTGCGCCGCGGTCACGCCGACCGCCGAGGCGGCATCGCGGTCGATCTTGACGTCCATTTCGGGCTGGGCGATCAGCAGGTCGCTGGTCACGTCCTGGAATCCTTCCAGTTTGGAAACCGCGTCGACGAGCTTCGGCACGAATGCAAACAGCTCCTTCGTGTCGGTGTCCTGCAAGGCATACTGGAATTCGGTCTTGGTCAGGTGCGCGCCGATGCGGATGATCGGAACGTTCTGCAGGTAGACCTTGAAGCCCGGAATGCCCTGGAGCTTCGGGCGCAATTCCTGGATGACCTGCTCCGGCGAACCGCGCTCGCTGCGCGGCTTGAGCGTGACGATCATGCGGCCGAGATTCAGCGTCGCGCTGCTGCCCGACACGCCCATGAACGCCATGACGCCGGCAACATTGGGATCCTCGCGGATGATCTTCGCCGCTTCGCTGTGCTTGCGAGCCATCTCGTCGAATCCGACGTCCTGGTCGGCTTCGTCGAACACGAACAACTGGCCGGTGTCGTCACTCGGCAGGAAGCCCTTCGGCATGACCACGAACAAGGCCACCGTCGCGACCAGGATCAGGCCGAAGGCGAACAGCACGATGCGCCGGTGAGCGAGGCATGCCTGCAAGGTGCGCCGGTAAAAATCCTGCATGCCGTCGAATACATGCTCGAAGAACTGGTACATGCGCCCATGAGTCTCGCCCTTGTGCGACTTGAGCATGCGGCTGCACAGCATCGGCGTCAGGCTCAGGCTGACGAAGCCCGACACCAGCACGGCGCTGACGATCGTGACAGCGAATTCATGCAGCAGGCGGCCGATGATGCCGCCCATGAACAACAGCGGGATGAATACGGCAGCCAGCGACAGCGTCATCGACACGATAGTGAAACCGATCTCGCGCGCGCCGTCGAACGTCGCCTGCATCGGACTCTTGCCCATTTCCAGGTGGCGCGAGATGTTCTCGAGCATGACGATCGCATCGTCGACGACGAAGCCGACGCACAACGTCAACGCCATCAGCGACAGGTTGTCGAGGCTGTAGCCGAACGGATACATGATCGCGAACGTGCCGACGATCGACATCGGCAAGGCCAGCGACGGAATCACCGTGGCGGACAGGTTGCGCAGGAACAGGAAGATCACGAGCACGACGAGGATCAGCGCGAGGAACAGGCTGAACTGCACGTCGCCGACCGAAGCGCGGATGCTTTCGGTGCGGTCGTAGAACACCTTCAGATCGACGCCGGCCGGCAGCTGCTTCTCGAAATCCGGCAGCACGGCGCGGATGCGCTGCACGACCGCGATCGTGTTGACGCCGGGTTGCTTCTGGATCGCCAGCAGCAGGCCACGCGTGCCGTTGACCCAGGCCGCGAGCTTGTCGTTCTGCACGCCGTCGTAGATGTGCCCGATGTCGCGCAATCGCACTGGCGCGCCGTTCTGATAACTGACGATCAGGTTCTCGAACGGCTTGGCCGCCTCGAACTGGCCGTTGACCATGACGTTGTAGGTGCGATTGCCGCCGTACAGAGTGCCGGTCGGCAAGTCGACGTTGCCGTTGCTGACCGAGGTGAGCACCTGGTCGATACCGAGGCCACGCGCGGCCATCGCGCCGGGGTCGAGATCGATGCGCACCGCGTATTTCGCCGAGCCGTAAACGTTCACGAGCGCGACGCCGTCGACCATCGACAGGCGCTGCGCGAGCAGCGACTCTCCGTATTCGTCGACCTTCGACAGCGGCAGCGTCTTCGAACTCATGCCGATGAAGAAGATCGGCGCATCGGCCGGGTTGACCTTGCGGAACGTCGGCGGCGTCGTCATCGTCGGCGGCAGCTGCTTGAGCGCGGCCGAGATTGCCGACTGCACGTCGAGCGCGGCTGCGTCGATGTTGCGCTCGAGCGTGAATTGCAGCGTGATCTGGCTCTGGCCGATTCCGTTCAGCGAGGTCATCGAGTCGATCGCGGGGATCGTGGAGAACTGCTTTTCGAGGGGCGTCGCTACGGCCGACGCCATCGTCTCGGGTGAGGCGCCGGGCAGAGTCGCCGTGATCTGGATCGTCGGAAAGTCGACGTTCGGCAAGTCCGACACGGGCAGCTGCCGATACGCGGCGATGCCGAACACGAGGATGCCGATCATGACGAGCGTCGTCATGACCGGACGGCGGACGAAGATTTCGGAAACGGATGTCATCGCCAGCGGCCCCTACTTCGCCGCGGTCTGCTCGACCGGCTTGACCTTGGTGCCATCGACGAGGCGCGACTGGCCGTCGGTGACGACGTTCTCGCCCGCGCTCAATCCCTTTTCGATGACCGCCTCGCTCGCGACCGTGCGCGCAACGCTGACCGCGCGCTGTTCCGCGCTGTTGTCGGCCTTGACGACGAACACGTAGTTGCCGTTCGGTCCGGCCTTGACCGCCGCGTCCGGCACCACGATTGCGTCGGCTTCGTTGCCGATCACCAGAGTGATATTGACAAACTGGCCCGGCCACAGATGCTGATCAGCGTTGGTGAAAGCAGCGCGCAGCTTGACCGTATTCGTGGCCGGGTCGACGGCATTGTCCACAAAAGCCAGTTGTCCACTTTCCGCGGGCGCCGCTCCATCCGAGGCAGCGTGCACGTCGAGCACCGCCTCCGCCTGCGCCGTGCGCACGCGATCGACCAGGCGGCCCGGCACGGCGAAATTCACGAAGATCGGCGAAATCTGGTTCAGGACGATCAGCGCGTTGACGTCGTTCGCCTTGACCAGGTTGCCAGCCTGCACGAGGATGCGCCCGGCGCGGCCGCTGATCGGTGCGTAAATGTCGGTATAGCCGAGCGTCAGGTTTGCAGACGCGACGTTGGCCTGGTCGACCTTGACGCTCGCCGCGGCGGCGCTATACGCGGTCAGGTATTGCTGCATCTGGTCGGCCGAGATGAACCCCTTGTCGGCGACGGGACGATAGCGGTCGACCTGCGCCTTGGCCAGATCGCGCGCCGCCTCGTCCTTCGCCAGCGCGGCCTGCGCCTGGGCCAGAGCCGCTTGGGCCGGCCTCGGATCGATCTTGAACAGCAACTGGCCGGCCTTCACCTCATCGCCATCCTTGACGTGACTTTCGAGCAACTGGCCGTCGACGAGCGATTTCAGGGCAACACTGTTGATGGCCTCGGCCGCGCCGACCGCGGTGATCAATTCCGGCATCGACTTGCGCACGACTTTCGCGACGGCCACGGGCACGGACGTGTCGCGCGGCGGAGGCGGCGCGGACGAGCACGCGGCGAGCAGCGCGCTCGAAGCAAGCCAGAAGGCAACCAGCGGACGGGAGTGTTTCGAATCGACCATGCGACGCAGCGTATAGCTCTTGTGTGCGCGAATTATCGCTGAACGCGCGCCAAGCACACGTAAATACATGTGAAAAATCGCACGACCAGGCCGAAAGTCACGCATTGCGATGCACTTCCGGCCGTCGCACGCTACACTGCGCGCCCCGCGCTGGGCGCTTAATGTGCTCCGGCGCTGGCCGTGTTATGCGCCCCGGCAGGCAAGATACGAAATTGAGAAGACGGTCAATCATTGCCCAAGAGGCTTGCCTGTTGTGGTACCGGCTCCTAAGAGAAAGCGGACGCGGCCATTCATGGTTGCCATTCGATAATTTCGGGAAATCATGGCTCATTCGCTGATGCACCCGCCGCTGCCGCACGACGCGAAGCGGCGCCGCTTCTGGAACACGCCGCATGGCAGCGCCGCGGCGCTTGCGATCGCCCAGGCGGCGCGCGCGCATGCCGGCGTAGTCGTCGCGGTGACGCGCGACACGCAATCGGCGCATGCGCTCGAAACCGACCTGCGCGTCTTCGCCGGCGCCGTCGATTCGGGCGACGCGATCGACGTGCTGCACTTCCCGGATTGGGAGACCCTGCCCTACGACCTGTTTCCCCCGCATCCGGAAATCGTGTCTCAACGCATTTCCGCGCTGTACCGGCTGCCGGCCACCACACGTGGCGTGCTCGTGGTGCCAATCGCGACCCTGATGCAACGCCTCGCGCCGCGCAGTTTCATCAGCGGCTCGACGCTGATGCTCGAATTGCGGCAGCGCTTCGATCTCGGCGCCGAGCAGCGCCGCCTCGAGGCCGCCGGCTACCGCCACGTCGGCCAGGTGCAGGAACCCGGTGACTTCGCCGTGCGCGGCGCGCTGCTCGACGTGTTTCCGATGGGCAGCGCCGAGCCGTACCGCATCGAGCTGTTCGACCGCGAGATCGACTCGATCCGGACGTTCGATCCCGAGACGCAGCGCTCGGCGCACAAAGTGGAAAAGGTAAATTTGTTGCCGGCGCGCGAGTTCCCGCTGACGGAATCGGCGGTCAAGGCGTTTCGCAACACGTTGCGCGAGCGTTTTCCGATCGACCCGCGACGCTGTCCGCTCTACCAGGACATCAAGGAAGGCACGACGCCCGCCGGCATCGAGTACTACCTGCCGCTGTTCTTCGAACGCACGGAAACGCTGTTCGACTACCTCGGCGAACGGACCGTGTTCGTCCTCGCCGAGAACACCCTTGCCGCCGCGGACAATTTCTGGCAGCAGGCCCAGTCACGCTACGACAGCCGCGCGCACGACATCGAGCGCCCGATTTTGCCGGTCGGGGAACTCTACCTGCCACCGGAGCGGCTGCGCGAGCAGTTGAACCTGCGCCTGCGCGTCGAGATCGTCGCGAAGGATTCGAACGAACACGCGGTCGATCTCGGCAGCGCGCCTGCGCCTTTGCTACCGATCAATCGACGCGGAGAAGCTCCGGCCGAGGAATTGAAGAAATTCCTGAGCGATTACGCGGGGCGCGTGCTGATCGCGACCGATTCGGCTGGACGACGCGAGGCGCTGCTCGAGCAACTCGCTCAGGCAGAGCTGCGGCCGCAGGTTGTCAGTTCTTGGCACGAGTTCGTCACGGGCGCCTCCCCAGTTCGTCATCCAGGCGAGCAAAAGGTGCACAGGTTTGCCATTACCGTTGCCGCATTGGATGACGGCTTCACCCTTTCCGACCCCGCCATCACCGTCCTCACCGATCGCCAGCTCTATGGCGAACGCGCCAAGCAGTCGCGCCGGCGCGCAACGGCGGTGCGCGATCCCGAAGCGGTGCTGCGCGACCTCTCGGAACTCGCGGTCGGCGCGCCGATCGTTCACGTCGACCATGGCGTCGGCCGCTACCAGGGCTTGATCAAGCTCGAGGTCGGTGGCGGCGGCGAATTCCTTTGCATCGACTATGCAAAAGGCGACAAGCTGTACGTGCCGGTTGCACAGCTTCATCTCGTATCACGCTATTCCGGCACCGCACCGGAACTCGCGCCGCTGCATTCGCTCGGCGGCGATGCCTGGGAGCGCGCCAAGCGCCGCGCGGCGCAGAAGGTGCGCGACGTTGCCGCCGAACTGCTTGCCCTCTACGCGCAGCGCGAAGCGCGGCCCGGGCACGCATTTGCGTACGACCGGAACATGTACGAGCAGTTCGCGGCGGCGTTTCCGTTCGAGGAAACGCCCGATCAGTTCCAGGCGATCGAAGCGGTCATCGCCGATCTCGCGTCGGGCAAGGCGATGGACCGCGTCGTTTGCGGCGACGTCGGTTTCGGCAAGACCGAGGTCGCCCTGCGCGCCGCGTTCGTCGCGGCGACCGCAGGCAAGCAGGTCGCGGTTCTCGTGCCGACGACGCTGCTCGCGCAGCAGCACTACCAGAACTTCCGCGACCGTTTCGCCGACTGGCCAGTGCGCGTCGAGGTCATCTCGCGCTTCAAATCGAAAAAGGAAGTCGATGCCGCGCTGGCCAAGCTGCGCGACGGCCAGATCGACGTGATGATCGGCACGCACCGCCTGCTGCAGCCGGATGTGAAGTTCAAGCAGCTCGGCCTCGTCATCGTCGACGAGGAACACCGTTTTGGCGTGCGCCAGAAGGAAGCGCTGAAGAAACTGCGCGCCGAGGTCGACCTTCTGACGCTGACGGCGACGCCGATTCCGCGGACCTTGAACATGTCGATGTCAGGCTTGCGCGACCTGTCGATCATTGCCACGCCGCCGGAGCATCGGCTCGCGGTCAAGACGTTTGTCGCAGCCTACGATCCTGCACTCGTGCGCGAAGCGTTCCAGCGCGAACTCGCGCGCGGCGGGCAGGTCTATTTCCTGCACAACGAAGTCGACACGATCGAGCGCACGGCGCGCGATCTCCAGGAGCTGATTCCCGATGCGCGCATGCGCATCGCGCACGGGCAGATGCCCGAGCGCGAACTCGAGCAGGTCATGCTCGACTTCTACCGCCAGCGCTTCAACGTGCTCGTGTGCACGACGATCATCGAGTCCGGCATCGACGTGCCGAGCGCGAACACGATCGTCATCAACCGCGCCGACCGTTTCGGTCTCGCCCAGTTGCACCAGTTGCGCGGAAGAGTCGGCCGCTCGCACCACCGCGCCTACGCTTATCTGATCATCCCGGATCGCCGGGCAATGACGGCCGATGCCGAGAAGCGTCTGGACGCAATCGCCTCGCTCGACGAACTCGGCGCCGGCTTTACCCTGGCGACGCACGATCTGGAAATACGCGGCGCCGGCGAACTGCTTGGCGAAGAACAAAGCGGACAGATCGAGGAGATCGGCTTCTCGCTGTACTCCGAACTGCTCGAGCGCGCCGTGACCGCACTGAAGAACGGCGAGGTCCCCGACTTCGACCTGACCAGCGACCACGAAGCCGAAGTCGAGCTGCACATCCCGGCACTGATTCCCGACGACTACATCGCCGACGTGCACACGCGCCTGACGCTGTACAAACGCATCGCCAGCGCGCGTGATGCCGACGCGCTGCGCGAATTGCAGGTCGAGATGATCGACCGCTTCGGCCTGCTGCCCGAGCCGGTCAAGAACCTGTTCGCCGTGACCGCCGTGAAGCTTGGCGCGAATGCGCTCGGCGTGCGCAAATTCGATCTCGGTGACAAGGGCGGCCGCATCGTGTTCAAGCCGCAGCCGAACATCGACCCGCTGCGCGTGATCAAGCTGATCCAGGCGCAGCCAAAAGTATACTCACTCGACGGCCAGGACAAGTTGAAGATCCGGCTCGAACTGCCCGGCGCGGCCGAGCGCCTCGGCACGGCGCGCGACCTGCTCGGCAAGCTCGGCGGAAGAATCAGCGCGTAGCTGCTCCGGAGCGAACCGGGCGCCCCAAGCCCGGCCGCACGCCGCGGCTGCCGGACCCGTAAGCCGCTGCATTGACGTCCTCGAACGCGAGCATCGGGCCGATGCGGACGTCGGCACCGCCTTCGAATCCGCATTCGCCCATGTACTTCGGCGGATTGCGGAACGTGCCGAACAGGATGTCCCACACCGGCAGGTCGGAGAAGTTGTAGTAGTGCGAGCCCTTGCGGTGATGCACGCAATGCGATTCCGGCCGCTGCAGGACGTAGCCGAGCCATTGCGGCGTGTGCACGTTCCAGTGCTGGAAGAAGCCCACGAACGTGAACAAATAGCCGACGATCGCCGCGGCGAGCGGATCCAGGCCGAGCACGATAACGGTCACGGCGAGCGGGATCAGCGTATACACCGCCGTTTCGACCGGATGGAAAATCACGGCCCCCGGAATGTCCACGCGCAGCGGACTGTGATGCAACTGGTGCGACAGGCGCCAGAGGAAGCTGAAGCTGTGGTTCGCGCGGTGCCAGGCATAGACCACCAATTCGAGCACGACGAAGCCGAGCAAGGATCCGCCGACCACGCCGAGGCCCGTGCCATCGATCCAGCGATGTTCGGCCATCCAGTCCAGCGGCAAGAACAGCGGCAGCGCCGTGCCGATCGTCAGCGACAGCACGAGAAAGGCCGCGCCGATCCACTGCCACTTCGCGCGCGGCGGGAAGCTGCGCGCGGGCCAGAGCAGTTCGACGACGAGGAACGCAACGTAGGTTACCGGCGTGAGCGCCAGGAAGAACAAACCGACTGCATCCATGATTTCCCCCAGGGAAGCATCATCTTTGTGCAGCTGCGTGCCGCGCAGCCCGGCAGCGCCAAATTAGCACGAGCCGTGTGATGCGGGAACAAGGGGTGTCCCGCTAAGTTCATCCCGGGAACCCAAAAGAGTCGTCATTCCCGCGAAAGCGGGAATCCATCTTGATCTTAGTCCATTGACCAAAAAGCAAAATGGATTCCCGCTTTCGCGGGAATGACGGCACTTTTTTGAGTCGCTCAGAGTTTTGCTACAGTCGCGCCCCGGCCTTGCGCCACGCAGCCGGCGGCGTCCCGAACTCGCGCTTGAAAGCGCGGCTGAATGCGGCTTCGGACTCGTAACCGCTGCGTTCGGCAACGCGCACGATCGCGTCGCCGCCCGTGCGCAAGGCCTGCGCCGCGAGCGCCAGGCGCCAGCGCATCAGGTACTGCATCGGCGGCTCGCCGACGAGAGCGGAGAAGCGCTCGGCGAGCGCCGAACGCGAGAGCGCGACCTTGTGCGCCAACTCGTCGACCGTCCATGACTTGCCGGGCTCGGCGTGCAACAGGGCCAGCGCGCGCCCGACCTGCAGATCGCGCACGCCGGCAAGCCAGCCGCTGCCGCCGGG
This sequence comes from uncultured Gammaproteobacteria bacterium, assembly GCA_963766595.1. Lineage (GTDB taxonomy): Bacteria > Pseudomonadota > Gammaproteobacteria > Xanthomonadales > Rhodanobacteraceae > Rudaea. Next base: position 1,173,159 of record CAVYAZ010000002.1, on the reverse strand, counting down.
TGGAAGACTCTCGACGTAGCGCCGCATCGCTTCGACGAACATCAATTCGGACAGCTTGGCCAGCATCGACTCGGCGCCGGGACGCGAAGCGAACGATTCGCGCACGCCCATCCGCAACAATTCGCGCAGTTGCACCGCTGCCGATCCCTCGCCGACCGGGATGCGCAGCACGCGCGGCAGCGCCTCCAGCAATGGCCGGCAGACACTGCGACTGCAGGCAAGATAACCACAGACGAAGCGCGTGAGTTCGCCGCCGCCGCCGTGGCGCAACTGGATGAAGTCGGTATCGCCGGCGCCATCCGCGACGACGAGAGGCTCGGTTTGCAGCGGCGCAATGCGCACGTCGCTGCCCATCAGGTGGCGGTCGTCCTGCGGGATCAGGATCAGGTCTCCGGCAACGACGTCGAGCGCTTCGCCGCCGTCGGTCAACCGTACCTTGCAGGAACCTTCGGTCAGGAAATGAAAGAACACGACGTGTTCGGCGCCGGCCAGCCGCTGCCTGACGCTCGGCACCGTGCATTCGCCGCGGATGCACCACGGTGCGCTGAATTCCGCGTTGAGGTACATCGCGCCTTCGAGGCGCACCGACTTCAGAACGTCCGACAAGGCATCCATGGGGTTTCGGGCAAGAAGCACAGAGTGTCGGCCAAGACGCGGGTCGGGCCGGCATGGATACTAGCAACCCTCAGGGCGCCGGACAATTTTTGCCGGCGGCTTCGATGTTTGCGCAGCCAGCCGCGGGTCGTCCCTGCCACGAACAAGAGGAGATCGACATGTCGAACGATCAGGCAAAAGGTGGAAAATCGTACAAAGGCAGTTGTTTCTGTGGCGCGGTGCAGTTCGAAGTCACCGGCGACCCGGCTGGAATGGGCTACTGCCATTGCGAATCATGCCGGCACTGGTCGGCCGGGCCGGTCAACGCGTTCACGCTGTGGCAGCCGCAGGCTGTGCAGATCACGCGCGGCGCCGACAACATCGGCAGCTACAACAAGACGCCGAACAGCTACCGCAAGTGGTGCAAGACCTGTGGTGGGCACATCATGACCGAGCATCCCGGCATGGGCCTGACCGATGTGTACGCGGCCGTCATCCAGGATTTTCCGTATCAGGCCGGAGTCCACGTCAACTACCAGGAGACCAGGCTGCGCGATCAAGGACGGCCTGCCGAAACTGAAGGACTTTCCGAAGGAACTTGGCGGCTCGGGACTCTCGCTGCCGGAATAGATTCAACCCTCCCCCCGCCGACGCCGTCTTGCCTTTGCCTCCTGGGGCAAGGCGGTGCTCGGCATCTTTTTTGCCGGTGCCACGCCCGCCGGCGCGCGTTCAATATGGCAAACGCTCGGCAGACGCCGTGCCTTGGCCGCCGACACCGGGCATGGTGCGGCGTGAGCTTGCCTGCGATGCCTCGGAGAGTGAAAAGGCGTAGCATTTGCGGCGTCTCATGGAGAAACGCCATGTCCGACCACGTCTACAAGTCCCTGGAAATCACCGGCACGTCGACCAAGAGCAGCGACGAGGCCATCAAGACCGCGATTGCGCGCGCTTCGAAATCGATCCGCAACATCAAATGGTTTCAGGTCGTGGAAACGCGCGGCGGCGTGCACGATGGCGCCGTGGCCCATTTCCAGGTAACGATCAAGATTGGATTTACGCTCGAGTAAGAACTGTCTTGCTCAATGGGGAACGCGCCGCGACTCGGCGCAAAATATGCATGCTGCCTTTTTGCCCGGCTGCGAAATACGATCGTACTGGCCCGACCAAAAGCCGGCAACGGGCCGCGCAGCCGCGCTATCGGCAGCAACTGCAGTCAAGACAAACCCATTCAAGAATTTCGTGCTTGCACGTTCGCGGTGGGACGCGCATCTTTGACTTCATTGCATCGGCATGTGCCGTCGGAATACCTCGCGATCGGGGAGTCGGGTGCAGTAGGAGACGGGTCATGAATCCTGTTCGGGCATTGCAGGCGCTCTGTTTGTTGCTCGCCGGCATGGTCGTCACGACGCTGCACGCGGCCTCGGCTACCGGTTATCCGAACGGCCATCAGGAAGCGCTCGGCCCCTTGTACCAGGCGCAACCTGCCACTGCCCGCTCCGCGGTCGCGCTGGCACGCGCGCCGCAATCGGCGCTCGCGCATTGGAACGCGATCGCGGTCGACGCGAGCGGATTGGATCACACGCCGCTCGCGCCGGACGAACTGCGCGTGTTCGGCGAACAGCTGGGGCCGGCGCGGGCAAGCCGCGCGATGGCCATCGTGCATATCGCGATGTTCGAGGCGGTCAACGCGGTCGTGCCGCGCTACAAGAGCTACGCCGGCGTGACACCGGTACCGCGCGCGTCGATGGAGGCAGCGATGGCCCAGGCGGCGCGCGACACGCTGGTCGCGATGTTTCCTTCGCAGTCGGCGACATTCGACCAGCATCTGGCCGATGAACTGGCTGCGGTGCGCCCGCGTCTTGCGCGCGACGCCGGGATCGAACTGGGACACCGCGCGGCCGCGGCGATCCTGGCGCTGCGCGCGAACGACGGATCGGATGTGGCGGAGCCTCGCCTCGGCGTGAACTTTTTCACCAGCAACGGCCCGGGCAACTGGCGCCAGGATCCGATCGGCCAGCAGCCGATCGCGATGGGCGCGCGCTGGTCCGAAGTCAAACCATTCGTGTTGTCCTCGGCCAGCCAGTTCCGTATCCCCCCGCCGCCCTCGCTCGATAGCATCGACTACGCCACCGCATTCAACGAAGTCAAGGCATATGGAGGCGATGGCGTCGTCACGCCGACGATACGCAGCGCCGAGCAGACCGAGATCGGCACGTACTGGGCTTACGACGGCACGCCGAGCCTGTGCGCGCCGCCGCGCATGTACAACCAGATCGCGATGCGCATTGCCGCACAGTTGCATACCGACACGGTCGATCTCGCGCGTCTGCTGGCACTCGTCAACACGGCGATGGCCGATGCCGGCATCGCCGCATGGGAGTCGAAGTTCTACTACAACTTCTGGCGTCCGGTCACGGCAATCCGCGAAGCCGATCCAGGCACCGGTCCGACCGGCTTGGGCGACTTCAACGCGCTGACCGCGGGTGACGCGACGTTCACGCCGCTCGGCGCGCCGGCCAGCAACCTTACCGGACCGAACTTCACACCGCCTTTCCCGGCTTACCCCTCAGGTCACGCGACGTTCGGAGCCGCATTGTTCGAAACGCTGCGGCGGTTCTATGGCCGCGACGACATCGCGTTCACGTTCGTGTCCGACGAACTCAATGGCGTGACGCGTGATCACGATGGCAACGTGCGTCCGCTCGTGCCGCGCTCGTTCCAGAGCTTCTCGCAGGCCGAGGAAGAAAACGGACAGAGCCGCATCTACCTCGGCATCCATTGGTCCTTCGACAAGAGCGAAGGCATCAAGCTGGGCCGCCACGTCGCCGACGAGGTATTCGACAACGCGTTCCGTCCGCGGCACTGATCCCTTCAGGCACCTCGCAACCGGATAGATTTGGTGTGGGTCAAAACCTGTAACCAGTCACTCGTTCCGTGCCAGCGGTCCGATCGGCCCGGACCGCGATCGACTTGCGCTCCGGATGGGCGGCGAACCGGCCAGGATCGCCAGTTGCACGCGATGCGTGACGTTCAGCTTGTGGAAAATGTTCTCGAGATGCGTCTTGACCGTAGTCGGGCTGATGCGCAGCTTGCGGCCGATCTCCTTGTTTGTCAGCCCGAGCCTGACCGCATCGGCGATCTGCAACTCGCGTTCGCTCAATGGTTGCGCAATTCTGTCGGAACGTTCATTGGCTCGTCGCTCGAGCCGCGTCAGCAGAACATCCAGGACCGACGCCATCTCTTTGCGCCCGACCCATACCTCGCCGCGGCTCACCGCACGAATGGCGCGCAGCAATTCCCCGGCCGGCGCGTTGCTGCTGACGCATCCGCGCGCGCCGCGCTGCAACGCGCGCGCGGCGCTGTCTTCATCGCTGCCGTCGCTCACAAGCAACGTCCTCGTCAAGGGACTGGCGCGATGGACCTCGCCGATCACCGAACCGCGGCAGCCGTCAACCGCGTCGGCCAGCGCCTCGTCCAGCAGCAGGACATCCGGGTGGAGATCTTCGACGATGCGCAGCATGCGCGGCGTGTCGCGCAACTCTGCGAGCAGGCGCATGTCTTCCTGGCGCTCGACCTCGCAGCCGAAATTCCGAAGATACCTTTCATCCGCAAACGCGGCCACGAGCAGAATGTTCTGCATCTACGTGCCCCCTGACCCGCACCTCTTGGGTTGACGCACGCGCGACGCAACCGGCCCGACTTCGTTCCTTCGCCAATTTTCCAGAAGTCTGTCTAGGGACTTCTGCGGTTGACGTGGGCCATGCCCATGTGCGCGATCAGCACCGTTGCTGCACGACGCCGAAGCGCCTTGCTCGACGCCGCCAGTCATCCGCTGAATCGGATTGGCCGCGGTATTCGAGGCAAAAATTATACTCTGTCGCAATGTGCGCGCAAGCGAACTCTCCAGGGCGCCAGGCACGAGGAGTCCGAGCGCCGGCAATTGCCGCCAATCCCTCTTTGGCGCGACATCACTTCGTCCGCCACTCGGCGGATACAAAAGCCGGGCGACACGACGTAGCCTCCCCACGTAGTTTGGATGCCGCAGGCGGTCTCGCCTGAAGGGGGTAAGGGGGTTTGTGCGCGCATGCGCACCTCTCGGCCGCTCTCGATGCCCGGAATGGAAGCCCTCCCTACACGCATCGTCATTCAGGAGGAAGCCGAATGAAAACCACACGTCTGTCCGGCTCGCGCCGGAAATCGCTATTGGAAGTCATGCCTGCTGGCCTGCGTCTTGCTTGTGCCGGGTATGACGCTTGCTCAAAGTTCGACAGGCGTGAGTTACACACTCGAGGGCTGTCGCAACGACGGCTCGATCGTGCTGCCGAACGGCGACGGCGACTTTATCTGTCCCGACGCCGACTACACGACCGGCAACCTGGGCAAGGGCTGGAACGAACTCGATCTTGTGCCGCACCGCGCGACACTGACTGCAGGCAATTCCGCTCCGGCAACGCAGACTTATATGTTTTCGTTCGCTGCGGATAACTGCAATACGGGTCTGGGAACCTCTTCCACCTGCGCGGACGGTTCGACCGAGGGTGTGCAGGGATATGACTATGTTTCTTTTCCGGTACTGAACACAGCGTTGTCGGACGCAAGTTGCGCCGCCCCGGTATCGGTCAGCGATCCCCTCGGCGTCATGAAACCGGGTATTGGCGGTGAAACTGTCTCGGTCTTCAGGGACGTAGTCGTTACGCAGTTGCGGAAGACGACCTGTGTCTACGACTTCTACGAGCGCCTCGCGCTCGGATCGCACCTTTACAACGGGTCGTCACTGCACTCATACCTGGTGAACCCGAGCGGCGACAAGACCGTGCCGCTGCCGGTGAAGGACATTCTGCCTCAGACGCTGCGCAAGGACATGTCGGCAGTCGCGAATGCTTCCGTTTCGTGGGACATAACCAAGAACAGCGATCAATCGACCGAATCGTTCGGTGATGTCTGCGCTCCGGATGCACCCGGCTCGCTGTCGGCGACGATCCATGTGACGTGGACCAAGGTCAGTACCACTTCAACTGGTGTGACAGTCACAACTCACGTGTTCGCGAACAATCCTTCGTCACGTCCAATCACCGTCGATGTCACCGACGTAATCTACCAGGGCACGACGCAGACGACCCAACTCAGTAGCAAAACGGTTAGCGGTGTTGTGGTTCCAGCGCACACGGAATCCGAGGTGATGACTGATACCGTTACGGGTCTGTCAGGCAATGTCAACGACTTCCTCAACGACGTCGCCACGGCTACCTACACCGACCCGGTGACGGGATTCCCGATCCCCGGCACTACGACCGCGACTGCTCAGACGCAGATCGGTACCGGTACGGTCGCCGATCTCATGGCCACTATCGGTGACAGCGAGTCGATCACAGGCGACGGACTGACGTTTTCGGTCCCGACACCTTCGGTCGGCAGCTTCCTCAACGGCTATGTCGCTGGCACAAAGACGATTGGTCCAGTCAATTGGTCTGCTACGGGGCAGACTGATAGTGGTTCGGTCACGTTCAACAAGACGATTTACCTGACACCATTCCTCGTCACGAGCGGGGTGCTGTCGGATACAGCAACGCTCAAGACGACCGACCAGAGCCTGACGAGCAATCCGGTCAACATCAGCTTCAGTTCGACCGCATCGGTGACGCTGACCGTCAGCAAGTCCATTCCCGATGGCTATCTGAGCCTGCCGGGTGACACGCTGGACGTCGTGCTCCATGTCGACGGCTCGGATGGATTCGCCACGGATGTACCGTTCCATTTCGAGTTCGGTGGATCGACCACACTTTCCTCCGATCTTCCCGGGCTGACGCCACAGATGTTCATGGTCACGGAGACCTCCGGCCAATTCTGCGATCTGGCAGATGGCTGCACGACCAGCACCCTGCTGAGCGCGACTCCAGTGTCCGTTGACCTTTCTCCTGTCATGAACGGTGATAGTGGTGACATGACAGGCCGCTGTTCCGGCACCGCTTCACTGGTGAACGTCTATGCTCCGGACGGTATCCGTGCAACCGTGCAAAAGATCACCGCACCGGTATTGCTGGACACCGATCCGGACTACAACTGGTCGTTCTCCCTGACCGGGCCGGGCGCGGACTGTACGGCAACTGCCGGAGCCGGTGCCGCTGCCGTGGAATTCCAGGCAACAGGTGGTGGTGAGTGTCTTTTGACCGACGGCACGTATACCGTGATCGAGACCGGGAAGACGGGCTGGATAGAAGACTCGGCAATGCCGCCTGATCCGGGTGATTCGATGAAGTGTTCGTTCACGGTCGACAAGATCTTCGACGACGGCAAGACGTTCTTGTGCGTGTTCCACAACAGGAAGTTGGCACATGCCAGCTTGTTCAAGACCAAGTCGGGAGTGCTGGATACGAGCAGCACCGACGCGTTCACGTTCCAGCTGCGTCAAGGTGCCGACCTGAGTCACGTCGGTACGATTCTCGCCACTGGAGTGGCGGATTTGATCGACAACTTCGGCGTGAACTTCGGCATTGACTTGACGCCGGGACAGACGTATCAGTTCTGCGAAATCGTGATGCCGGGTTGGAAGACGAGTCTGCTCAATACCTTCGTACCGGACGGCAATGATCCGGGTGCCGACACGTCCATACTGTGTGTCAACTTCGTCCTGGGTGATGGTGAGTTGCGCAACTTCCTGGTCGACAACACTCCACCCGTCAATCCGCTCAGTGGCCGTACGATCGGCTTCTGGAGGAACTGGGCATCGTGCCACCGGAGCAATGGCAAACAAGAGCCCGTGCTCGATGAGACCCTGGTGAAGGCGTATCCGCCTGGTGTCGTGCTTGGAGGCTATGTATTGCTGCCGGGCATGTGCGTCCAGGCGGTCAACCTGCTGAGCAAGAACAACATCAACGGATTGAAGGAACCCGGCGATCCGATCTTCAACATGGTCGCGCAGATGGTCGCGGTTCGACTCAACATTGCCGCCGGAGACCTCGCATGCGCGAAGGTGACTGCTGCACTGGTGCAGGCGAATGCGCTGCTGATCAAGTACAACTTCGACGGCATCAAGCACACTGCGATCAGCAAGGCCGATCAGGTCACGATCAACAATCTCGGGACCGAGTTCGACAACTACAACAACGACAAGCCGAGCGCCTGCTTGTAGCGCTCGTGGGTCCGTGGGCCTTCCCTGGGCCCGCATTCAGGCGTCCTTGCCAATCGCACAGGACGCCTGACAACCACCCCGCCCCGGTGCATGCCGGGGCGGGTTCTCTTCGTCTGCGGTGTGGCGCTACCGGAACTTGGTCGCCAACCTCACGCAGTTGCCCGGACCTGACAGGTAGCCTGCGGCATCGCGTGTTACGCGCAGCAGCAATTCAGATAGGCTCGGAACGGCTCCCGTCGTCTACTATTGCGAGAATGGGAAGCTAAGAACGCTCTCTGACGCCGACTGATTTGCCATGCCGTTGCAGAACCGGGTCGATCCCTACGGACGCTTGCACGCGGTCGCCGAGCGCGGCGCCTGGATGGGCAACCGCGGCATCCTGCACGACGAGGCCGGGCGAATCGTCGCCCCGTGGCGACTCAAGCGCTGGATCACCTGCGTGCTGAGTTTCCGCGGGCGACAGCGCAAGGTGTTCGCGCCACGCCACTACAGCGAGTTGTTCTTCCTCGACGAGGCAACCTCGTTTGCCGCCGGGCATCGGCCGTGCGCCGAGTGCAGGCGTGAACGCTACAACGAATTCCGCGCGGCCTGGATCGAGGCGAATGCAGACCCGCAGCGGGCCCAAAGGTTGGCGCCGACGATATGGATAGTGTCCTGCATGCGCAGCGGGCGATTCGTGGCGGCGGAAAGAAAACATGGCAGGCGCACTTGGCCGCACTGCCATCGGGGACCTTCGTCGACCATCGCGGCCGGCCACACTTGCTCTGGAACGGCAGGCTGTGGCCGTGGGCATTTGCCGGCTACGAAGATCCCGTTCCGTCGAGCGCTGCGGCAGCAGAAATCACCGTGCTCACGCCGCAATCCATCGTCCGTGCGTTCCAGTCCGGCTTCGCGCCACAGGTGCACGCCAGCGCACAGAGCTAAGGCGGGGCCCTTCGTGCCGATCCGCCTGTCGCTGCCACGCTCGGCAACGCGAGCAGGCCGACACTGCACGATGCGCCGGGTTCATCTGCGCGCGACAGCAAGGAAGAACCGTTCGAACTCGCGCACGACTACGGTGTCCTCGAACAGCACCGCGCTGCTCGCCAGGATCCTGCTGCTCACGGCGCGCCGATATTCGCCATCGTTCGCGAGCCGCACGGCTGCATCGACGTACGCATCCGCGTTGCTCGGCGATGAGATCGTCGAGGCCCATCCTGCGATACATCGCCTGGGTGTGACGGCCGCGCTGGAATGCGCCGGGCAGCGTGACGACCGGCGTGCCGACCGCAAGAGCCTCGAGCGACGTGTTCATGCCGTTGAAGTGCACGGTGTCGAGCATCACGTCGGCGAGCGCGATCAGGTTCAGATAGTCGTGCTCGCGCATGCGCGGCACGAACACGATGCGCTGCTGCACGTCCGGCATCGTCTGCTGCCAGCGCTTGCGCAGCAGCGCGGACCAGCTGCGCACCCTGCCCTCCACGAGCGCGACGACACCACGCGGGTCGCGGCGCAGGATGCTGGCGATCAGGTCGTCCATGTCCGGGTGGACCTTGAACAGGTTTTGTGGACAAAGATACAAAGGCCGGTCGGCAGGCAGGTTGAACGCTGCGCGCGGCTTGGGCGGCGATGGTGTCACCGGCCGATAGTAGTACGCGAGGCTGCCGAGGTTGCGCAGCATGAACAGCTGCTCGCTATAGTCCGCGGCCGCGCCGCCGGGTTCGTAGAGATCGTTCGAGACAAAGTAGTCGATCGTCGAAATGCCGGTCGTGTCGGGATGTCCGAACGACGTGCACTGGACTGGCGCGAGCCGCGCGAACGACAGGAAATAGCTGAACGGCTCCATGCCGATGTCCTGGTAGAACAATACGTCGAGTTGCAATGCAGCAATCTGCTCGCGTGCGACCGCCAGATCGCGCGGATCGACCAGGGTGTGTTCGGCGTCGCGGCGGATCGCCCGCGAGATCTCATCGTCGACGAGCGGCGCGATGAAGATCGCGGTTACCTCGAACTGCTCGCGGTCGAGTTGCGAAAACAGCCCGCGGCTGGTCCGGCCGATGCTGTGATTGCGCAGGTACTTCGAGATCAACCCGACGCGAATCCGGCCGCCGCGCACCTTGCTGTCTGAAACCTTGGGCTTGTCCGTTCCGCCTGGTTGCACGCAGTGCGCAGCGACGTAGTTCAGCGACGGGCAAATGCGCCGGTACACGGCCGTTGTCTTCGTCTGCAGGTCGCGATTGCCGATGCCGTGATAGGCGAGGTAGAAGTTGGTCCAGAGGCGCGCCAAAAACGGGTCGGGGATGGGCTGCACGTCGTCCGCGGCCAGCATCTTGTCCAACACGGCGGCCATGCGCGCCCGCTCCGCTGCGATAGCCGCCCGCGAAGCGGGAATCGGCGATATCAGCGTTGCAAGTTTTACCTCGCGAAATGCGGCGGGCTCGAGCTCATTCGCGCGCCGATAGGCTTCGGCGGCGTTGCCGGTATAGCCTGCCGCCTGTTCGACGACGCCGAGACTCTCCCACCAGACTGGATTGCCGGGCCGGAGCGCGCATGCGGCGCGCCATTGCACGGCGGCGGCTTCGAAATCCTTTCCGTCCTGCAAGGCCCATGCGTAGCGCATGCGCGCGTCCGCGTTATCGGGCGCAAGCCCGACGGCCCTGACGAGAAGTTTCAAGCCAGCGTCGCGCATGCCGCTATCGAGCGCGAGCACGCCGGCTCCTAGCCAGGCGTCGGCGCGCGTGGGGTCCGCGTGCAGCACCTGGCGATAGACACCCTGTGCCTCCCTGAGCTGCCCGGCTGCGTGCATGCGTTGTGCCGCTGCAATCTGCTCGGTGAGCGCCGCGGCAGCGGCAAGCCGGCGTTTCTTTTCACCCATGGACGAAGGCGCTTTGCGGAAAATCGGTCGGGGAGATTGTAGAGCGTTGCCGCCCCGCGGGCGATGCGGTCCAGCGGCGGTCGCAGTTATTCGAAATCGCTGGAGAACAAGCGGTCGTAAAGGAATCTTGCGCCAGCGATGTCGTCCGGGCCGAGTTCCCGGTTGATCTTGCCGAGGCACGCCTCATCGACCTGCATGACCGGACAAGTGCCGTCATACGCCGGGTGCTCGAATCCGATCGCGTGACCGAGTTCGTGCAGGATCAGCCCGTCGAAATCGTTGGGCGCGTAGGTTGTGACATACGTGTCACCCTGGTTGCCCGGTGCGAACTGGAAGTAAGCGTTCGCGTTCAGCAGAATGTCGCCCGCGCCCGTTCCGCCATTCGGCGGCGGCGAGTAGCCAACGGCGGCCACGCTGTTGTCGTTGAACGCGAACACGCCGATGCGAATCTGGCCGGTGGCGTCAGGCACAGCGAGTGGATCGTTGATCGCAGCACCGCTGTCCAGGTCGATTTTTACGAACTGGATTCCGCTCGCGGCAGACCAAAGAGCCATCATCGCGGTGATGTGCGCTTCGAGCGATGACAACGCCGCCGGAGCAAAGCCCATGCCGGGAGAAATCTCGACGTTTATTGACGAGACGCTGGTTCCCGGACAAACCGCCGGGTTGCAATAGCCATCGTTGCTGCCCGGCGTGCCGGCCGGAATGAACGACCACGTGACGACCCCGCCGATCGTGCCGGCGTGGTTGTCGCCCCATTTGTTGTACAGCGTTTCGTTGCCGACAGTGTACGAATTGACGGCAAAAGCGCTGGCATGCGTGGGCAACGCACACAAGAGCAACGCCAGTGCTCCGGTCAACCCGGTGCGGACAGCGCGCGACGCAAATCCGGTCGTCTTCATCATTGCCATTGCCCCTGCTCGCAAAGTATAGGGTCCGCGGCGCACTCCGCAAGCGGGACGCCGACTCACGCCTGGTGTCAATTCTGTTCAACCCGGGAGAGGGCCGATCGCGATACGATCAACCGAATCGTCGAGCCTGATCGCGAGCACATGCGGGAGTAAGCCAATGAGCGAAGTGGAATCCCAGCCCAACGACGGCGGATGCACCTGCCGTCACGTGCGCTATCGCATGACGACGAAACCGATGTTCGTGCATTGCTGTCACTGCCGATGGTGCCAGCGCGAGACCGGCGCCTCGTTCGCGCTGAACGCGCTGATGGAAAGCGACCGCGTGCTGTTATTGCAAGGCGACGTCGAAGTGATCGACACACCGTCGAACAGCGGCAAAGGCCAGCGCATCAGCCGTTGCCCGAAGTGCCGTATCGCGCTGTGGAGCAACTATGGCGGAGGCGGCGACGCGATCCGCTTCGTGCGGGTCGGCACGCTCGACGATCCCGATCGCCTGCCGCCGGATATCCATATTTTCACCGCGTCCAAGCAACCGTGGGTCGTGCTGCCGGCGAATGCGCTGGCGGTGGCGGAATATTACAAGAGCGCGGATGTGTGGCCGAAGGACAGTCTGGAGCGGCGCAGTGCGGCTCTTGCCGCGAAGGCCGGCAAATAGTGGGTCGGCTCCCTCTCCCCGCCTGCTGCGGGGAGAGGGTCGGGGTGAGGGGCGCGTGATCCACAGCGATGCAGATTGGGCAGCGCGAGTTCAGCGCGCCCTGCAGGAACTGCCGCAACTGCATTCGGACAGGCTGGCCCCTCACCCTGCCCTCTCCCCATCATTCGATGGGGAGAGGGGAAAGAAACACTGCCGGGTGCACTTATCGGAGACAGTTCGCGAGGCGCCGGCTGCAGGAAGTCCGCCAGCAATCGATCTGGTCCGCGGCGCTTCCGTTATCATGAGGCGTATTGTCGCAGCCAATCTCACGTCGATGCGCTCCGCCCCTGCTGTCAGATTCGTTTTGCCAACCTGGCCCATCGCACGCGCGCCTGCTCGCAGCGGCGGAGGATTCCGGTGAGCGAACCCGTTTCGATTCCTTCGCTGCACGATGCCGAATCGCAGGCGCTTGCGGCACGCCTGACGGAAATCGCCCAGGCGATGGCAGCATGCGAGGGCGTCGATACGTTCCAGGCGAGCGGCATTCTTCCCGACCGCTTCTTCGCGCTTCTCGCCGATTTGTACGCTGCCTACGACGCCTACATTGCGCACAACCTGGCGGCGAGCGAGCTGAAGATCCAGTGCCGCTTCGGCTGCACGCGCTGCTGCCATCAGGCCGTGCACGGCGTGTATTCATTCGAGATCATCAATTTGTACCGGCAGCTTCGGCCGCTGGCGGAGTACGGTGCGATCCACGATGCGTTCGTCGAGTATGCCGACGAGTTCCAGGCGACGGTGGCGCAGATCGGCGAATCGGACGACGGCGACCCGGCCGATCCGGCGATGCGCGCGCTCGAAGCGTTCGCGGCTGCCGCGAAACCCTGCCCTCTTCTCCTCGGCGACAACTGCCGGGTGTACGCGCACCGTCCGGTGCCGTGCCGCATGTATCACAGCCTGACCAATCCGTTGTTTTGCACGACGCCGGATGGACAGACGTTTCATCTGGAAATTCCACCGCAGACCAGCGAGATCTTATGGACGCTCAGCGATCGCCTCGCATTCCCGTTTTCCACGTTTCTGGCCCAGGGCCTCGTGACGCTCGCCGTACGACGCCAGTTCCGCCCGTGGGGCGCGCCGCTGACCGCGTCGTGACGTGACCGCGGCTTTCGTGGTGCGAGAAGAAGCTGCCGATGGCGTGGTGCTGGAGACGGACCGGCTTATCCTGCGCCTGCTGGTGACCGACGACGCGCCGTTCATCCTTGAACTGGTCAACGACCCGGACTGGCTGCGCTATATCGGCGACAAGGGCGTGCGCAATCTCGACGACGCGCGCGCCTACATCGAGAACGGACCGATGGCCATGTACGAACGCGTCGGCTTCGGCCTGTTTTGCGTCGAGCTCAGGGCCGTCGGCAGGCCGATCGGCATGTGCGGACTGATCAAGCGCGATACGCTCCCCGACGTCGATATCGGCTTCGCGTTCCTGCCGCAATTCCGCGCCAATGGTTACGGCCGAGAAGCGGCACGGGCGACGCTGGACTACGGCCGCGATGTCGTCGGCCTGAAGCGGATAATCGCGATCACGTCGCCGGACAACGAGGCATCCGGCCGCCTGCTCGAAGCGGTCGGGCTGCGTTTCGAACGCCGCTTCGATATTTCACCAGAGGACCGCAGCGTGCGGCTTTACGGCTGGACGGCGCCACCGACGTCCGCATGATGCGGCTCAGGCGCGCGTGCGCTGTGCGTGGATGCCTTCGGAGCGGTTGCGTGTATACACGTATACCGAAGCCGGAGGCACGTTCCACCAGGCAAATCCGCCGCGCCGTACCTGCAGCCCCAGTTCGCTCAGCAGCTCGCGCGGCACCGGCGACGTAGGTCCATAGGTGAACTGGATCAAGCGTCCGGTCGGCTTGAGCACGCTGAAGGTGGACTCGAGAATTGCCTTTTGCGTGGCCCGGGCCATCGACAGCAGACCGAGCCCGCTGATCGCCGCGTCGGCGAGACCGTCGCGCAGGTAACCATCGCGGTCGGCAAGATTTTTCAGTTCACTGGCATTGCCGTGCACGACATGCGCATCCGGGAATGTCTTGCGCAGGTGCGCATACAGCTCGTCGTTGAGTTCGAGCACGAGCAGGTCGCGCGGCGCGATACCGTGCTGGATCATGGCGCGCGTGAATACTCCGGTGCCACCGCCGAGTTCGATGACGCGCCGGGCGCCGGTCGGCAACTCCGCGACCATCTGGCGTGCCAGCTGGCGCCCAGACGGCGAAAAAGCGGCCATGCGTAAAGGATTCTTCAGCCACTGGCGAAAGAATATCCAGCCCGCTGGCATATTCGCTTTGCCGGACCGGATGCCGGCCGGCTCCTGGGACTTGCTCATCAACGGGGTCACGGAAGGAAAGAAACGGCCTCTATCATAGTGGGGAGCAGCGCCGACAGCCAGCGATTGCTGTATAGATCAGGGGGTTGGGCCGCTGGGGGCGGCCGAACATTGCTCCTGTATTTTCGGCATACCCGCCATCCATGGCGGTAAAACAAAACCCCGCCCTGCAGGGCAGGGCGGGGTTGCGGCTCAGCCAACGCGCCGGCGAAGTAGCTTCAGGTTTGAACTACGACGTCAGTGGCGATAGTAGGTGCTGCTGTGGCTCGAGTAATGGCTTGGGTAGGTATGGCTGTGGCCGTAATAGTGGCGATGGCCGCCCGAGTAGTAGTACGCGCCGTAGTAGGCCGGATAGGCGTAATAGCCGCTGTAGTACGCCGGACCGTAATCGTAGTACGCCGTCGGGTAGTAGGCAGTCGGATAAGCCGGTGCATAGTAGGCAGGATATGCAGCTGGCGCGTAGGCGCCGACGTATCCGCCACCGTACCCGTAACCAACGCTCACGCCAGGCAGGGCGATGCCCACACTGACATGGCTGCCGCCGGCGAACGCGGCCGGCGTCAGTGCCAAGCCGCCCGCGACGAGCAGACCCAGAACCATCGCACGAAAACCACGCTTGCGGAAATTCATGATGTTCTCCAAACGATGCGATGAGATTATCGCAAGCACATCATGGGGGCCGATGGCTGAATTGAAACTGAAAAAAGTTTCGTAAATTCAGTATGTTCAGATTCAGCAGGGCGAGGCTGAACGAATCTGTTTTTTTGTGATCGGCAGCCTCAGATTCTGTGAAGTTCGTAACACTTATGGATGCGCGCGTTGCGCTCGAAGTCGAACGGAATCGTCGCCGGGCTGATGTCGCGGATCGAGAATCCCGTCAGCGCGGCCTCGTCGAGCTTGAACCGACGGAAGTTGTTCGAGAACAGGATCGTGCCGCCAGGCAGCAGCCGATCGCCGCACAGCGCAAGCAGGCGCGCGTGATCGCGCTGCACGTCGAAATCGTCGGCGCGCTTGGAATTGGAGAACGTCGGCGGATCGACGAAGATCAGGTCGTACATTGCCGAATGCGATTGCAGGTAGCCGACCGCGTCGGCCCAGACGAGCTTGTTGCGGTCGGCACCGAAGCCGTTGATCTCGAGGTTGCGCTCGGCCCAGTCCAGGTATGTCTGCGACAGGTCGACACTCGTTGTCTCGCTGGCGCCGCCGGCCGCCGCGTACACGCTGACGCTGCCGGTGTAGCAGAACAGGTTGAGGAAGCGCTTGCCGCGGCTCATCGAGCGGATGCGCGCGCGCAACGGCCGGTGATCGAGGAACAGCCCGGTGTCGAGGTAATCCCACAGGTTGACGAGGAACCTCAAACCGCCCTCGCCGACTTCGATGTATTCGCCGCGCTGATCCAGGCGCCCGTATTTCTCGCCACCCTTGCCGCGCTGGCGTGTCTTCAGCGAGACGTGGTCGCGCGGAACGCCGAGCGCTTCGCCGGCAACGCGCACGGTCTCGCGCAGGCGCGTGCGCGCGAGGTTTTCATCGACTGTCGCCGGCGCCTGGTATTCCTGGACGTGCAGATAGTCGTCCCCCGACAGCGCGCGATAGATGTCGATTGCCGACGCATACTCGGGGAGATCGGCGTCGTAGACGCGCCAGCAATCGATTCCCTCGCGCTCGGCGCGCTTGCGCAGATGGCGGAAGTTTTTCTCGATGCGGTTCTTCAGCATCTGCGCGCCGGGCGACAGCGGTTTAGGCGGCGCGGGAGCGGCATCGGCCGGCGCGATTTCGAACAGCAGCAGCACGCATTCGAGCGCGCCGTTGTACAGCTTGTATTTCTTGTCGGCGCGCAGGCTGATCGCGCGCCCGAGTTGTTCGTCCGAGGTGATGACGCAGGCGTGCCAGCCGGGAAACTCGGCCTTGAGCTTTGTGCCGAGCAGGCGGTAGAGCGCGGCAGTGCCGCCGTCGGAGCCCATGCGCTCGCCGTACGGCGGATTGCAGATCACCAGCCCCGGCTGCGTGAGTTCTTGCGGCCGGTGCAGGTGCTCGAGAGATTGCCGTCCATAGTGGATGAAGCCGGACAACTGCGCGTACTGCGCGTTGTGTTTGGCCTCGTTGAGCACGGCCGGGTCCTGGTCGAAGCCGACGAATACCGGCTTGAGCGCCTGCAAGCCGGCCGTCGCCCGCGCTTGCGCGGCGTCATGCAGCGTTTTCCACAATGCCGCATCGTGGCCGCGCCAGCCGAGAAAGCCGAAATAGTCGCGGCGCAGGCCCGGCGCGACGTCGGCCGCCATCAGCGCCGCCTCGATCAGCAGCGTGCCGGAGCCGCACAGCGGATCGACCAGCCCGCCGCCGGCCGCGTACACGGCCGGCCAGCCGGCGCGCAGCAGCATCGCCGCGGCGAGGTTCTCCTTGAGCGGCGCGATGCCGCGGCCGAGCCGATAGCCGCGCTGATGCAGCGGTGTCCCCGACAGATCGATGCCGAGGATCGCCTTGCCGCGGCGCAGGACCAGGTTGACGCGCAGCGACGGCCGCTCGGTTTCGACGTCCGGGCGCTTTCCGGTCGCCGCGCGGAACTGGTCGACGATCGCGTCCTTCACCTTCAACGCAGCAAACTGCGTGTTGACGATGCCGCGCGTGCTGCCGACCGCGTCGACGGCGAAAGTCCCGTCCACATCGAGGTGTGCGGCCCAGTCGATCGCTTGCGCGCCGGCGTACAGCGCATCGGCCTCCTCGGCGTCGAACTCCGCCAGCGGCATCAGTACCCGGCTGGCCAGGCGCGACCACAGGCAGGCCTTGTAGCCGACGTCAAGCGCGCCGCGGAAATGCACGCCGGCCAGTGCCTCGCGAACATCGTCTGCGCCGAGCGCCTTGAGCTCGTCGACAAGGAGATATTCCAGGCCCTTCGGGCAACTGGCGAAGTAGTCGCGAGCGTTCAAGCGAACCGCCCGAGAAACTGGCGGAACTGTTCGGCGACGAAGTCGACGTGCGCGCTGAGGCGGTGATCGTCGCGTACCAGGGTTATCGCGTCGCTGCGCTCGCGCGCGAATGCGATCGCATCGTCGACCGGGCACACCTCGTCATCCCAGCCGTGAACGAGCGCGGTGGGCACCGATGCGGCCGCAAATTTCCGCGCGTACCCGGGGATTGCGACCGGCAACGCAATCAGGAACAGGCCGACGCAATCGAGTTCCAGCGAGGCGAAACCCGAGATGAAGGCGCCCATGCTCGAACCCGCGAGGACAACAGGGCGGTGCTTCGGCGCATGTTCTTGCAGACGCGCGATGCGCTCGTCGATGCGCGCTACATCGCGGCCGGCGTCGAGATCGCGGTAATCCGGCCGAACGCTGTCGAAGCCGAGCGGCGCGCGAAATGCGCGCCAGCGCGCTGACTTTGGTCGCGTCGGGGCCGCTTTCGAGGCCGTGGGAGAGGATCAGAAAGGGCTTCATCGCGGCATTATCGCAAATCGCGGCGTTGGCACGTGCGAACAACCCATGCGACACTGCCGCCGGAGTCCTTCAGCAACAGCGAGCATGCCCGCCGACCTCGCCATCCACGACTGGCCGCTGCCGTACGAAATGCGGCTGGCGCGCCGGGAACTGACGACGATCGACCTCGTCGTCATCCACTGCACCGAACTGCCGGACATGACGATGACGCGCGAATTCGGCGAGCGCGTGCGCTACGAACATTCGCAGACCGGCAACAGCGGCCACTACTACATCGACACCGACGGCAGCATCCACCGCTTCGTCGCGAACGATCGCGTCGCCCATCACACCTACAGCTACAACCCGCGCTCGATCGGCATCGAGATGTCGAACATCGGACGCTATCCGCATTGGGGCGACAGCCGCTATCAGGCCTTCACCGTTGCGTACACCAAGGAGCAGATCGATGCGCTGCTCGCCCTGCTGCGCCAGTTGCGCGCCGACCTGCCGAACCTGCGCTACATCGCCGGGCACGAGGATCTCGACCGGCGCCTCGAGCCGGCGACGGACGATCCGTCGATCATGCTACATCGCCGCCAGGATCCCGGGCCGCTGTTCCCATGGGACGAGATCGTTCCGGCCAGCGGACTGGAAAGGTTGAAGTAGCCTGCGGTTATACTTTCGGCAATCCTGCCGGAAGCACCCAATGTCCAATCCCGTCGTCGCCGAACTGATCGAACTGCTGCAGCTGGAGCGCCTCGAGGAAAACCTGTTCCGCGGCCAGAGCCGCGACATCGGTACCCGTTACGTGTTCGGCGGCCAGGTTCTCGGCCAGGCCTTGTCGGCGGCGCAACGCACGGTCGACCCCGACCGAACCGTGCATTCCCTGCACGCCTACTTCCTGCGGGCCGGCGACATCGACGCGCCGATCGTCTACGACGTCGACCGCGCGCGCGACGGCAAGAGTTTTTCGATGCGCCGCGTCGTGGCGATCCAGCACGGCCAGCCGATCTTCAATTTCGCGGCGTCGTTCCAGGTGCACGAACCCGGCTTCGAGCATCAGATTGACATGCCCGAGGTGACCAGGGCCGAGGACCTGCTTCCGCACGAACCGGTGCCGGCCGAAGAGCTGGCGAAGATGCCGGTCAAGCTGCAGCGCTGGCTGGCCCGCAAGGGTGCCTTCGAATTCCGCTATGTGACGCCGCGCAACGAACTGAAGCCGGCCAAGCGTCCGCCCTACCAGCAGATCTGGTTTCGCCTGATCGACCGCGCGCCCGACGACGACGCCCTGCACCGGGCGCTGCTCGCCTACGCGTCGGATTTCCACCTGATCGGCACGGCGATGCTGCCGCACGGCATTTCCTATCTGCAGGGCAACGTCCAGGTCGCCAGTCTCGACCATGCGCTATGGTTTCACCGGCCGTTCCGCGCGGACGAATGGCTGCTGTACTCTTGCGACAGTCCGAGCGCACAGGGCGCGCGCGGCCTGACCCGCGGCATGATCTACAGCGCCGATGGCCGTCTCGTCGCGTCGACCGCGCAGGAAGGCCTGATCCGCCTGACTGCGGAATAGAACACGCCCGAGAAGCCACCACTTACCTTTCACGAAAACATGCGCCAGATTTATACATCTCCACGAGTGGAAAATGTCGACCGGGTCGTCGCCATGCTCAACGACGCCGGCATTGCGACGAGCGTGACGAACCGGCGCGCCTATGCCGGACACGACTACAGGCGGCCGAGCTACGCCAAGCCGCCGGACCGCGACAGCTGGCCGCAGGTCTGGGTCGTCAATGCCGACGACCAGTCGCGGGCACGCGCGCTGTTGCGCGACGCCGGCGTCGAGCCGCCCACGCGCTTCGCCGAAGAACTCGCCGAGTCGCGCGGCAATTCGAGTCCCGAAGCCAGGCGCAAAGCGCTGGTCTGGCGCGTTCGCGTGTTCCTGCTGGCAGTGATCATCACGCTGGTCGTGCTCAACGCCGCCGGGGTCCTGAAACTCTATTGACGTAGGGTGGGCCGTGGCCCACCGTTCTTTTTCTGTACGTCCAAAAACCGGTGGGCCAAGGCCCACCCTACAGGACATCTCATGCCCCGCAGCGAAACGGCATTCCTTTTCGACCTCGACGGAACGCTCGTCGACAGCGTCTACCAGCACGTGCTGGCGTGGAAGGAGGCGCTCGACCAGGAGGGCATTCCGCTTTCGGTCTGGCGCATCCACCGCAAGATCGGCATGAGTGGCGGACTGTTCACGCACATCCTGTTGCGCGAGACCGGCCTCGACATCACGCCGGAGCGCGTCGAGCGCCTGCGCCAGGCGCACGCGGCGGCATACACGCGACGCGCCGACAGCGTCCGCCCGCTGCCGGGCGCAGTAGAACTGCTCGAATTTCTCACCGCGCAACGCATTCCGTGGGCGATAGCCACGAGCGGGCGCATGGAAACCGCCAGGCATAACCTGGCAGGGCTCGGCGTCGACCCGGACAAGGTGCCGGTCGTCACGCGCGATCAGGTCAAGCATGCCAAGCCCGATCCAGACCTGTTCGTGACGGCGGCAGCACGGCTCGGCGTGGATATCCGCAACTCGCTCGTTCTCGGCGACAGCATCTGGGACATGCTTGCCGCGCAACGCGCGCGGGCGCTCGGTATCGGTTTGCTGTCGGGTGGTTACGGCGAGGAAGAACTCGCCCGCGCGGGGGCTTTTCGTGTCTACGAAGATCCCGCCGACCTGCTGCGCCATATCGACGAGGTTGCAGCGCGCAGTTGAGCGCAGTTGCCCGGTTCACCGAAATACTTCTTCGCCACGAGGGAACGATCATGACGATGCACGCACGCGGGGCCTTCGACGTAAAGTTGAATGTGCTTCCGGCAAACGACCCCGGGGCAAATCTCGGCCGCATGTCGATCGACAAGCAGTTTCACGGCGATCTGGAAGGCTCGGGCCGGGGCGAGATGCTCAGCGTGATGGCCGAGGTCAAGGGATCCGCCGGTTATGTCGCGATCGAACGCGTCAGCGGTACGCTGCAAGGCCGCAGCGGTACTTTCGTCCTGCAGCACAACGCAACGATGAACCGTGGCGAGCCGTTTCTGAACATCATCGTCGTGCCGGATTCAGGCAGTGGAGAACTCGTAGGCTTGAGTGGAACGATGCGGATCATCATCGCCGACGGCAAGCATTCCTACGAGTTCGACTATGCGCTGGCGCCGACCTGAAGCAGCGGACGAATTTTCTGCTCGATCGGCGCCAACGGATGTAGAATCGACGACATGAAGTCGGAGACCGTCCGTCTTTTCCAGACCCTGCCGCACGCTTGCGGCTACTTCTCGGCGCGCACCGCGCAGAACCTGGTCATCGACCCGGCTTCGCCGCATCTTCCACAAATATACGATGCCGCACTCGCGCGCGGTTATCGCCGCGCCGGCGGCCACGTCTATCACCCGCACTGCCGCGGCTGCAACGCCTGCGTGCCGGCGCGCATCGTTGCGGGGCAATTTCTTCCGGACCGCAGCCAGCGCCGCTGCCTGCGCGCCAACGCGGATCTGGAAACCGTGCTCGAGCCGGCCTGCTTCAACGACGAGTACTTCGACCTGTACCGTCGCTATCTCGATGCGCGCCACGCCGGCGGCGGCATGGACGACCCGGACGGCGAGGATTTCTCGCGCTTCCTGTTCACGCCGTGGAGCCCGACCTCGTTCGTCTGCCTGCGCCTGCACGGACGCCTGCTCGCCGTGGCCGTGACCGATTTCGCCAGCAGCGGCCTGTCTGCCGTCTACACGTTCTTCGATCCGGTCGAACGCGCGCGCGGTCTGGGCACCTATTCGATCCTGCGTCAGATCGAACTGGCGCGCGAGCGCGGGCTGCCGCATGTGTATCTCGGCTACTGGATCGCGCGGCATCCGAAGATGGATTACAAGGCGCGCTTCCGTCCGCTGGAACTGCTCGGACCACTGGGCTGGCAGGCCCACGATGCGACCGAGGTCGCCGGTTGACGACTGCGGGAGAAGTTGCGGCATCGCGCAGCCCGGCGATTGTCGGCACAATAGCCGCATGAGCTCATCGCATCGCATCAGTTGGCCATCGGTCGCCCTGCCCTGGCTGTTCGTCCTCTGCAATCCCGTCGTCGCTCTGGCGGCTCCGGCAGAGGAGACCTGGATGAGCGTGCTCCTCGACGGCCACAAGATCGGCAGCATGCATACCACGCGCGCGGTCGAGGGAAATCGCGTCATCACGTCGCAGCGCCTGGATGTCGAATTCGAGCGCACCGGCACGAAGATTTCGCTGATGGAGTCGGAAACCGACGAGGAAACGCTTGACGGCACACCGCTGAAATTCGTTTCGCGCACGAAGGCCTCCGGCGACGAGAATTTCACGCGCGGCGAGATTCGCGACGGCCACAAAGTCGAGATTCACAGCCGCGTCGGCGGCGCGGACCAGACCCGCACGCTCGAGTGGCCCCATGGCGCGCTGCTGGCCGAAGGCTTGCGCCTTGCCGAATTGCGCGCAGGTCTTGCGCCCGGCACGCGCTATTCGAGTCTCGCCTTCCAGGCCGACAATCTCGAAGCGATCGCGGTCGATTCGGTCGTCGGCGAGAGCGCATCGGTCGACCTGCCCGATGGCGCGCGCGTGCTGACGAAGATCGAGCAGACGATCCGCCTGCCGGACGCGCCAGCGAAGTCCGTCGCCTGGGTCGACAGCGACCAGACTGTAGCCAAGCTTCTCATGCCGATCATGGGCTACGAACTGACGATGATCGCGTGCAGCAAAGCGTGCGCGCAGGCGCCGAACCAGTCGGCCGACATCCTCACGCATGGAATCGTCGCGGCTCCGCGCGCCTTGACTCCCGGCGAGCGCAAGCGCGGCATCACCATGAAGTTAAGCGCCAGCGACGGCGGCGACGCGCTGCAGTTTGCCCAGACCGACGAACAGACCGTGGTTTCCGCCAACGGCGCGGTCACCCTGCGTATCGAGCCAATCGATCTGCAACGCGAATCGGTCGAACGCAAGCCGGATGCCAGCGACTCCAAACCGAACGACTGGCTGCAGAGTGATGCGCCGGAAATCGTCGCGCTGG
This sequence comes from uncultured Gammaproteobacteria bacterium, assembly GCA_963766595.1. Classification (GTDB taxonomy): domain Bacteria; phylum Pseudomonadota; class Gammaproteobacteria; order Xanthomonadales; family Rhodanobacteraceae; genus Rudaea. The sequence goes on along the minus strand of CAVYAZ010000002.1, from coordinate 1,150,172 downwards.
CCAGCGAAGGCGCGGCTGGGGCGAAGTCTCCGCGCGAGCAGATGCAGCAACTCGAAGGTTTCGTGCGCCGCTTCATCCGCACGAAGGACCTCAATATCGGCTATGCGTCGGCGCTGGAAGTCGCCAGGCGGCCGGAAGGCGACTGCACCGAGCACGCCGTCCTGCTCGCCGCGCTGGGTCGAGCCCTGGGCATTTCCACGCGCGTGGTCGACGGGCTGGCCTATGTCGACGCCTATGCCGGCAAAGAGCACGTCTTCGTGCCCCACGCCTGGGCGCAGGCCTACGTCGACGGCCACTGGCAGAGCTTCGACGCCGCGTTGGCCGGATTCGATGCAGGACACGTCGTTCTGTCCTATGGCGACGGCGATCCGTGGCGATTCTTTTCCGCATTCAACACGCTGGGTCGCATTCGGATCGACGCTATCGAAGCGGTCGCGGCGCCATGATTCCGCGCGCCTTCGGCTTTGCGGAATACGGTTCTTGTTCAGATTGGCCAGAGTAGATTGAGTCGGCCGTATCACCCAGGAGCAACGATCATGGTCACACGCAGCGCGAAGTCGACCGTCAGCGACGCGGCCGACGACATACACGCCGACGACATCGGCGCCGGTATCAATGGAGCCAAGGAGGAGGCTGCCGAAGACCTCGATGCAATCGGCGATCGCCTCGAAGCACTCGAACGACAGTTGCGCCAGGCTGGCGACCATCTGCTGGAGAATGCCAAGACCCTGACAGCGGCGGCCAGCAAGCAAATGCAGCTGCATCCTCTGGCGGCGTTTGGCGTCGCATTCCTGGCTGGCATCACGGCAGCCCGGTTGCTGCGACGCTGATTGTCGCGCAAATGGGGTCAAGCGAGGTCGATGCGCCCGTAGCCGAGGCGCCTCCAGCGCAGCCGGCAAGCGCTGCCGATGGCGAGGCGGATCCGTCACTCGTCGACCTTGTCAGGAACTCAACCCGCTTCGTGCGGGCTTGGGGCAGCTTGGTTGCAAGCGAGGCTGCGCTTGCGCGCGTCAACCTGGGCCGGCTGCTGCTGCTGGCGCTGTTCATTCCGGCGATCGCGATCGGAATAGTGCTGGGCCTGGACGGCGTGCTGGCCGGGCTGCTGTATCGGCTCGTATCGGATTGGGCGCTTGCGCTTGGCGGCGTAGTTCTCATCAATGTGGGCCTTCTCACCGGCGTACTGGTTCTTCTGCGCCGTTGGTGGCGGACATTGAGCCTGCCGCGCAGCCGTGAGGCACTGACTAGCTTGTGGAGAGATCACGATGACAACGGCACGCGCGGCAAAAACGCGGATACGCACCGCCCGAACTGAACTGGCGTTGGCGCAGTCCGAACTTCGGCACGACCTCGAGCCGTGGCGTGAGGCGTTCAATCGTCGGCGCACCGCGTGGATTCTTGCAAGCGGTTTCGCCGGCGGACTTGCTCTGGCCTGGTTGCCTCCGCGGCTGTGGGCAAGAATCGGTTCCATTGCCGGCAGTGGCGCCGCTCTCATGGCCAGATCACTGCTGACGCCGATGATTGCCGGCGCGCTGGTCGCGCGCGCGCAGGCGCCGGTTCCTCCGCAAGCGCCGGATCCATCCGATGCCGCGGCCGACTGAATTCTCGGCTCTGCACGTCACCGGCGCCGCGCCACGACGGAATTGCCGGCAGGAGTTGGCCGATGGCGGTCGTTGACGACGACATCCGGGCCGACGCGGCACTGGCCGATGCGGCGTCGCCGGAACCATCGGCGACCGAGGACGCCTCTCTCGAACTGTGGCGCAATCGCCTGCTCACCATGATTGTGGGCCTGCTGCTGCTCACGCTCAGCGCCCTTGCCGCGCGCGTCGTCGTCCCGGTCCTCGTCGCGATCCTGTTCAGCGTGATGCTCGCGCCTGCGGTGCGGCTGCTGACGCAATGGCGCCTGCCGCGTGCGTTTGCGTCCTTGCTCGTGCTGGGGCTTGCCATCGCGGCTGGGGGAATGCTGTTGAACGCACTTGCCAAACCGGCGCTCGACTGGATTGCCCATGCACCGAAAGCGATCGAGCAGTTCGCTCACCAGGTCCAGCAACTGTGGCGGCCGATCGCCGATGCGAGCAAGAAGGCGACCGAACAGATCGCACAGATGACCCAGTCCACCCCAGCCCCTGCGCCGGTCCGCGTCGTCGACACGTCGACGCCGGATACGCTGGTCCAGGCGCTCAGCGCGGCTCCCGGGGTCATCATGGAAATCCTGGTCACGTTGTTGCTCACGTTCGTGTTCCTGCAACACGGCGACGCGGTGCTGCGCAAACTCGTCGAACTCGCGCCTGACTGGCACGCCAAACGCGGCGTCGTCGTCGCCACCCGCGATGCGCAACGGGATCTGTCGGTCTACGTCTTCACGATCAGCGTGATCAATGCTGTCCTGGGAGTCGCAACGGCGACGGCGCTATGGGCGCTGGGCATTCCCGATGCAGTGCTCTGGGGCGGCGTTGCCGCAGCATTCAACTTCGCACCGTACATCGGACCGATGCTGACCGTCGCCGCGCTCAGCGTGGTCGGAATAACCAACGCGCACTCGCTGCTGCTCGGCCTCGCGCCACCGGCGGCATTCCTCGTGCTGCACTTCATCGAGAGCTTCGTGGTGACGCCGTTCCTCGCCGGCCGAAGGCTCGCACTCGATCCCATCATGATCTTCCTCAGCCTGCTGCTGTTCGGCTGGATGTGGGGCATTGCCGGCCTGCTGATCGCGGTTCCGCTGCTCACGTGCCTGAAGATCATCGCTTCCCGCGTGCCGGCCTGGGCGGCGCTGGCAAAGCTGCTGAGTGCCTGACCGCACAGCTTTCCAGCGCAATCGCACAGGTTTCCAGCGCAATCGTTCGGAGACGGTCGTCATTCCCGCGAAAGCGGGAATCCATGTTGCTGTGCATGAAGAACGACGAAAAACGTGAGATCAAAATGGATTCCCGCTTTTGCGGGAATGACGGAAGTTCTAGGGTGTTTCTCCCCAGCCGCCTGTAGCGCGCATACGATTAAAGCCCCCTTTCCCCGAATACCTACCGTCGAACTGGATTGCGAAACATCCCGTAACTATTTGTTTTTGAAATTCGGCGAGCTACGAGGTCTGAATCAGTCCATGCTGCATGTTGAAATTGTGATATCATTTTGATATCTTTATTTCACCACCTGCCGGGAGGCTGCCATGAACGAACGCGTGTATTCCGCACCATCGGGTATTCCTGCGCTGATCACGTTGATTGCGCTGCTGCTGCTCGACGGCGCCTGGCTGATCAACTCGATCCAGAACCACACCGTGTGGGCGATCATCACCGCCATCCTCGCCGGTATCGTCTTGCTGATCGCGCTCACCGGCTTCTTTACCGTCGCGCCGAACGAGGGCAAGGTGCTGCAGTTCTTCGGCCGTTATGTCGGTACCGTGCGCGACGCCGGTCCGCGCTGGACCAATCCGTTCTACAGCAAGCGCGGCGTGTCCTTGCGCGTTCGCAATTTCGAGTCGAGCAAGCTCAAGGTCAACGACCTCGACGGCAATCCGATCGAGATCGCGGCGGTCGTCGTCTGGCAAGTCGTCGATACCGCGGAGGCATTGTTCCAGGTCAACGACTACGAAGACTTCGTGCATATCCAGAGCGAGTCGGCGCTGCGCGCGATGGCGACGAGCTATCCGTACGATTCGCACGATACCGGGGCGTTGTCGCTGCGCAGCCACGGCAAGGAAATCTCCGATCACCTGCAGCGCGAAATCCAGGAACGCCTGGCAAGCGCGGGCGTCAGCGTCATCGAGGCGCGCATCACGCATCTGGCGTTCGCGCCGGAAATCGCCCAGGCGATGCTGCAACGCCAGCAAGCCAGCGCGATCATCGCCGCGCGCACGCGCATCGTCGAAGGCGCGGTCAGCATGGTCGAGATGGCGCTCGACCAGCTGCAGAAGCGCGGCGTCGTGAATCTCGACGAGGAGCGCAAGGCGGCGATGGTGTCGAACCTGCTGGTCGTTCTGTGCGGCGAGCGCGGCACCCAGCCGATCGTGAACACGGGCACGCTGTATGGGTGATCATCGGTGATCACGAAGGTCACAAAAAGGCCGCACGTGGCCACACTCCTGGCACGGGCTGCCCGCGATGGGCTCTGAACGCAAGCCCTATGCGTTGCGCATCAGCGCCGAGGTGCTCGACGCCGTACAGCGGTGGGCCGACGACGAGCTGCGCAGCGTGAATGCGCAGATCGAGTACGTGCTGCGCGAAGCGTTGCGCAAGAACGGGCGGCTCAAGACCGATGCAACCGGCACGTCCGCTGCGGCGAGATCGAAAAAATGACGAATCCGGAAAAGACCGCCAACAAGACCTCTGCCGATCTTCCCCGTGGCGGTACGGCGAACGGCACCATCCGCATCGAGCATGATCGGAAGCGCCTTGCGCTGGCCGCGCTGGCCCGCGGCGTCGCCGCACTGGTCGTCCCCGGCATGATCTTCGTCCGCATTCTGCAGCCACCGCGCATCGCGCCCGCGTGGACATGGGCACCTTTGAGTATTGCGGTCCTCATTGGCGCCATCGGCTTCGTGCGCGGCATCATTCGCCTGCAGGACGGCGACCCTGCGCTGGTGCTGTCGCCGCGGGGACTGGATTTCCGCCCCTACCTGTTCGGCGAGATCGTCCGCATACCGTGGAAGGCGATTCGCGGATTCAAGTCGCGCAGCTACAAGCAGCAACGTTTCATCGTATTGCAGGTGGACGACCTCGATCGCTATGCGCCGCGCTTGGGGTTTTCCGGATTCCTGCGCCGCGTCGGCGGGCAGCGGTTGGGCGCAGACGCGATAACTTTCAGCACGCCGATGGCGAAGCCGGCGTGGAACGACCTCGAAGCCATGCTGCGCCTCTATCTCGAGCAACACGGCAGTCCGGGAGCGACGAGCGGCGCGAACGCGAGCGAGATGCGGCGCGAGCGTCGGCGCTACTACCCCTCGAAGCCTGCAATCCAGGAGCACGCAATGACCCAGACAGATCGTTACCTGACCATCAGCGCGATAGCGTTCGCCGTAGTCGCGCTCGCACATATCGTTCGCGCGCTCGAGCAGTGGACCATCGTCATCGGACCATGGTCTGTGCCGGTCGCCCTGTCGTGGATTGCCGCTCTCGCGACGGCCGGGCTCAGCATCTGGGCCTTCCTGCTGCTGCGCGAACGTCAACACTGACGCTGCGGCGGTTCTTCGCTAAGCTCACGGCGTGACCACGGACTTGCCAGTATCTCCGCGACCGAGCGCCGATGCCGACGCCTGTGTCGCAGCGGCCCTCGAACTGGGTGTGCCGCGCGACTACGGAAAGAGGCGGGCCCTCAAGCGCGTGCGCGAACCGGCGCGGCTGAGCTTCATCGGCGACGACATTCACGCGCGCCCGCAGTGGCTGGCGCCGCGCGCGGCGAGTGCGTGGGCGCGCTTGCGCGGCGCCGCAGAAAACGACGGGGTGCAACTGCAGGTGGTGTCGGCATTCCGCAGCATCGAATACCAGCTCGGTATCTTGCAGCGCAAGATCGAACGTGGTCAATCGATCGAACAGATTCTGGCCGTCAGCGCCGCACCGGGCTACAGCGAACATCATTCGGGACGGGCGATCGACCTGACGACACCGGGTTTTGCACCGCTCGAAGAGGAATTCGAGCACTCGAGTGCATTTGTATGGTTATGCACAAATGCACAACAATACAATTTCGACCTCAGCTTTCCGCGCGGCAATGCCCATGGGATTGCCTACGAACCATGGCACTGGTGCTGGCACGGCAGGCGCGCGCGGTAGCCGATTTCCTGGCGTCCGTCGCCGCACTCCCCTCCCACTTGCGGCACGAGGCAGGTCAGTCGACACGCGCGCTCGACCTCTCCCGATAAAGGGAGAGGCCGGAAAACTGGCCCAACGATCTACTGAAGCGGCGCGAAATCCAGTTCGCTCTTGGCCGCCGCGACTGCGTCGGCCACCGGAATCGCCAGCGGGTGATAGTTGTTGGTCAGCCACAGCGGCAACTGGTCGGCGTAGTTCGGACTGCCGAGCACGGCGCTGTTGCCGCCCGGAATGACTTCCGCCGCGACAATCGTGGACTGCATCTCGCCGACGAAGCGGCGCGCCGGGCCCGAGCCGAACATGAAGTCATTCGCAGCGGTTCCACGAATGTTGTAGTTGGCAACATTGACGTTTTCCCACGCGCCGCTACGCGAAATTCCCGGCAGGCCAGGCGCCAGGTCCGTGAACCCATACGGACTCGTGAAACCATCCTGTCCGGGAATGCTGAACGGTCCGCCGAGCGGATGATCGAACACGATCCGGTGCAGCACACCCCAGCGATAGTTGCTCTGGCTCGTCGAGCCGCCGAACGCGGGAGCCATCGCGGCGCTGGCAAGTTGATCGAGTGCGTTCTTCAGGCTGCCGAGCAGGACGAAATCGCGCGCGGACGCGGGATCGGGAGCACCGGGTGCGTTGAAGAACGGCAATCCGGACGCGCCCTTGCCCTGCAGTGTCGGGAAACGCGTCGAGCAGCCATTTGAAGCCCGTAAACGCATCGCTGCTGCCGGGCAGATAGTCCTTCAGGCCGACGGCAGTCAATGTCGCATCGATCGTGTTGTGCAACGCATAGCTGCGCCATGTCGCCCACAGCGTCGCGGCGACGCTCGCATCGATCTCGGCCTGGCTCGGCGGCCCCAATGCCAGCGGATTGTCGCCCGGATCGAGCCCGGCCTGGATTCCGGTCGGGTTCGAATAATCCCACGCGCGCAACCGGCCGATCGCCTCGCCAATGCGCGGATCGGCAGCAAGGCCAGCGAGCTGGCTCCAGGCGCCCTTGGAGAGCGCGTTGTCGTATGCCGACAACAGATACGGAAGCACGAGTTCGGCATCGAGCGACTGCGTGTTGGCCTGCAGCGCCTGCATGTCGGCGACCGTGATCTTGTGCCCCGCGGCAATGTAGCCCTGGAGCACGCGATCGATCCGACCAACGCGCCAGCCATTCTCACCACCCGGACCGAGATAGTAGATTCCGCCGCCCGGGCGCGCCTGGTTCAGTGCATTGTTGTCGAGTGAGTATCCGATCGGATCGTTGTTGGCGTTGGCGACATAGCCGCTGGCCGGATTGATGACGAACGGTATCTCGTTCGCCGGCAGTATCTCGTACGGCGTAGCCTGGTTCGGCTGCGGATGCGATATCGGCAGCCAGTCGTGATGTGCCGCGCCGGACCCGTCGCGGATAAGGAAAGGCGGCACGCCGCCGCCGACCGTGCCGGCCTGCAGGTCGGCACGAACCGGCTCCTCGCCGGTGGCGAAGTAGGCGATGTTTCCGTCGACATCGGCGTACACGAAGTTCTGCGAACCGAAATCGAAGTAGCTCAAAGCCGTCTGGAAGTCGCTAAGGTTCGCGGCACGATTGAGCTGGCGGAAACTCTGCAACTCGAACGTCGCTTCCCAGCCGGTGTAGGCGATCGACAAGCCCGTGCTGCTCGCCGTATCGATGACGACCAGAGGTCCATTGTTGCGCCGTGGTACGACGACCGTGACCGCACCGTTGAGATAGCCGATCGAGTTGTCGCGCACGACATGGTTCGCCGTCCCGTCGAGCTGATTGACGTAGAAGCTCTGGAAAATGTACTGGACCGGCTCATCGACGCCGTTGTGCACGATTGCGTACGGCAGGCCGAATGTATTGAGCCTGAGCTGTTCCTGGAACGTGTCGGTGACATCCAGCGTATTCGTCGTCGTTCCCCAGCAGACGCGCTGATTGCAGCCCTGGATGACGCCCGGCGTACCCGGCACCGACACTCCGGTCACGTCCATCGGCTGCGCATAACGGCTGTCCGTCGAGTAGACGTGGACCTCCGTGAACACCGGCGGCAGCGACAGGCTCAGATGCGGATCGTTCGACAGGATCGGTTTGCCCGATGCCGTGTTCTTTCCGCCAACCACCCACTCGTTGCTGCCGATAGGCGTGTCGTGCCCCTCCAGTGCTTTCTTGAACAACGGATTGGCGCTGACCGAGTCGCGATAGTTCTGCGCCAGCTTGATCGTCGTCGGATCGATCGCGCCGAGCGTCTGAACACTTGCCGCTGCCGAATCGCCTTCGGCCCTGGATTGAGTGCTTGCCTGCAGCGAAGCGGCAGCACCGGGCTGGAAGCCCGGCACGGAGACACGATTGTCCGGCGGCGCGGTGCGCACGACATCGCCGAAGAACAGCGCGGTGCCGTCGTAACCGGCGGCCTTGCCCGACGCCTGGTAGGCGCCGAGCTGGATCGTCGCGCTGATATCGAGGTCGAACGAGAGTTCGAAGGCCAGGCCCTTGCCGACGCAGATCGTGTCGACCGGAGTCCATGGATCCGCGTGCGTGAGGTCGAGCGCGCCGTACTCGGGCGGCAGCGGATTGTTCTGCAGCCAGAAATTGACACCGTTTGCATACGCCGTCAGCCAGCCACGCATGTCGTCGGACATCGCCAGCCAGGTCTTGTCCGCGGCGCGGCGCAAGCCGAGCGTGCGCGCCTGGACGTCGTTGGAAAGTTGCGAGGCACCGACCAGCGCGGCCAGGTTGCCGCTGACCGAGCGGCGGGTCAGGTCCATCTGGAAGAAGCGATAGCGCGCATGCGCGTACCCCTGGAGGAACGCCGCGTCGTTGTCGCTGGCGGCCTGGATCGTCGGCATGCCGGCCGCGTCGTAGGTGATCTTGCCGGGCGCACCGAGTCCGGGCGCAGTGATCGTGTCGGCGAATGCGAGGGACACGGCACCGGGGGCCGCAAGGGCCAAGCCAATGGAAAAAGCTAAACGTATACGGCGGCTGAGGCCGCGTGCAGCGCTGGTGGACATGATTCCCCTCCCGGTGAGCGTAATTGTGCAATTCCTGCGAATATGAAACGACCGTTTGACGGGAGATTATGCGCCGCGTCGGCAGCGCTTTCTATCTTGCACTGCGCCAAAAAGCGCCACCCAGGCTGACCCAGCCGGCAATGAGGGCGAGTCCGCCGACCGGCGTGACTGCGCCGATCCAGCGGGGCGCGCCGAGCGCCAGCGAGTACAGGCTGCCGCAGAACAGGGCAATTCCGGCGGCGAATGCGATCGCGCCCGCCAGGCGCCAGCGCGACGCCGGGGCACAGGCCAGGCCCAGCAGCGCCAGCGCATGCCAGAACTGGTAGTCGACAGCCGTGTGCCAGATTTTCAGCGACTCGGCATCGAGTTGCGCGCGCAATGCGTGCGCGCCGAAGGCGCCCAGCATGACTGCCAGCGCCCCAAGCGCGGCAGCGATGATCGCCGGATTACGATTCATGAATCGGCTCCCTCCAGACGCACAAAGCCCGGCGGGAGCCGGGCTTTGAGTCTTGCTTCTCTACAATTGGCCGGAAGACGGGAGCTGGCCTGAAGCCGGAGCAGCGGACTTCGGCGCCGCCGGTTTTGACGCCCCCGGTTTTGCCGCGTCCTTGGCATCCGGTTTCTTCTGCTCGAGCGGCTTGAGCATGTCGTCGACGGTCTTGTCGATATTCGTGAACTTGAAGCTCGGCAGCACGAACGTCCAACCGGCGAACGTCTTGTTCAGCGCCGCGACCTCATCGTTGAGCACCTTGAGCCGCTCGTCGCGATCTTTCGCGGCATCGCTGACGGCAAGCGGCTTGGCCACGTCCGGCGCGGGCTTTGCGGCGGCGTCGGCTTCGGGCTTGTCCGTCGCAGGCTTGGCCTCGGCGGCTTTCTTGTTCGCCTGAACCGCCGCCTCGTACTCGGCCTGCGCCTTGGTCTGATCGGCGGAGATGTGCACCGCGGCAACGACCTGGTCCAGCGATGCAGTCAGCTGGGCGTAGTCCTTGCCATCCTTGACCCAGGCAACCATGCCCGACGTTCAAGCCGTCGAATGCGGCATAGTTGACCTTGTATACTTTGTCGGGAGGCGGCATCTCCTTCGCCGCAAACACATCCTCCGACCGCAGCCCCGACAGTGTCGCGCCGACCGCGTTGGCGACGAAGTCGGAACTCACCTCGCGCCCCTTCGGCACATCGGCGACCTTGAAGTTCGCGTCGCCGGGCTGATCCTTGTAGATCTTGAGCGTCTTGCCGTCGGGATTTGCGATCGTCACCTGCTTCAGGCGATTGGCTGCGATGTCGGCAAGGTCGTGCCGTTCCCAGCCCGCGACGGTCTTCTCGACCGCCAGGTTGCCCTTGACCAGCAGGCTCTGCGCTTCGCCCTCGCGGCGCACGAACGTGCCGCCGCCGCCACCGCCGTTGTAGTTGCCGACGATCAGCTTGACCGGCTCCTTGAGGCCGTCGAGGCTGACGAGAATGCCCTTCGCATCCTTGCCCTTGACGTCCTCCACGTCCAAGGTCGCCGTAGAGCTTGGGATTGGATGTCTTCGGTTTCCAGCACGGTGGCGTCGGCCAGCTTGAGCAGGAATTCGCGCAACTTCGGCACATCGGCCGGATAGCCGGCTTTCTGTTCGATGCTCCAGCCGTCGCTGCCATGCTTGAACGTCGCCAGCTACCTGGTTGTCGGCGCCGGTCAGCGTGATCGCGGTGATCTCGTTGAGCTGCTCGCGCAGACCCGGCAGCAACGCCTTGCTCTGCCCGGCCGATTCGCTGACCGGCGCGTGCGACGAATTGATCCACCAGGCCGCAAGCAGCGCGACGACGGCTGCGGCAATCAGTGCATACAGTGTCTTGGCATTCATTCCCGTACTCTCCTCAGGCCGCGCGACGCTGACGCTTCCACCAGGCAAAGCCCAGTGCCAGCAGCGTGATCAACAGCGGCATCAGGCCGATGTTGACGAGTTTCAGACGCGTGCCGAGCGACTCGATCTTGTCGTCGAGGCCGCGGCGCACCTGGCGCAGTTCCTTGCGGATTTCCACCTTCTGGTCGAGGAAGCGCTGCAGCTCCGCGCGCTGCTCCGGCGACAGGATCATCTCCTGGTCCTTGCTCTTGCCGCTCTGCAGTTCGGCCAGCTTCTTCTCGGTGTCGCTGAGCTTCTGCTGCAGTTCCTTTTCCTTGCCGCGGAAGCTCTCCTCGGCGGCGCGGCGCATGTCCTCGACGGTCGTGAACGGACGCTGCGACGTCGCGCGGCCGCGGATCGAGATCAGATCCGACGAGCCGGCCAGGTTGTCGACCGAATTGACGAAGAAATCGCCGTTGTTCGCGAACGCGTTCATGAGCTTCTGGCCGAAGAACGGCTGGATCTGCACCCACAGGCGATTGGTCAGCATGTCGGTGTCGGCGACGAGGACGATGTCGCCATCGTCCTTCGCGGCCGCCAGGTGTCCGTCGTCCTTGCGTTCCGGGAACGCCGTCGCGAACTTGCCTTCGAGGCGCCCGGCGATGACGTAGCTTTCGCCGCTCGGCTGGAAACCGGTCAGCAGCGCGCTCGGATCCGGCAGGAACTTGACGCGCTCGCTCGGGACCGTCATCGCATCGGTGCTCGACTGGATCAGCGGAACGAGCTTGTTCTTCGAATCCTTGTCGAGCTGGAAGAATCCGGTCGACGAAACATTGATCGTATCCAGGTTCGCCGTGGTCACGTCGTTCGGATTCAGGTCGCGCTTGGTCGAGGCCGAGGATCGCCGCGTCGCGCACCGGCGGCGCGCCCTGGCTCATGCTGATCTGCAACGCGCGCGTGCGGTCGAGCACGACCTTGTTCGGGTCGTACTCGACGCCCCAGGCCTTGAACAGCTTCGGCAGGTCCGACGACTTGTCCGCGAACATCGCCGCCTGCGGATTGTTCGGATCGGCGCCGGAGTCGTCGGCTTCGGCCTGCGGGATCGACGAACACGAGCAGATGCCCGCCGCGCAGCACGAACTGATCGATCGCGTACTGCGCGTCGTCGGTGAGGTTCTTCGGATGGATCAGCACGAGCACGCCGATGTCCTTGTCGATCGTCTTCAGCGACGGCGCGCTCAGCTGGCGTACCTCGAACGACTGCTGCAGCTGCGTGTCGACCGCCCACGGCTTCGCGCATCTGCCGCGTCTGCGGATCGAAGCTCGCGCTCATCGGCAGGCCGGTGATCAGGCCGACCGCGGGCTTCTTGGCGACGGACAGCTCGTTGATCAGCTTGGCGACGTCGTACTCGAGGAACGCTTCCTTGTCCGGCTGCATGAACGGGATGACGGCCTTGCCGTTCGTCGAGTTCGTGCCGGCAAGGCCGAGATAGATGTTTTCGCCGGCCTGTCCGGTCGGCACGGCCTGCAGGCCGAACCCCGTGGCGCGGTCCTCGTCTTCGGAGAACGGCAGCGGATCGACGACGTCGAGCTTGATCTTGCCGCCTGCGCGCGTGCTCATTTCCTCGAGCATCTCGCGCACGCGCTGCGCGTAGGTGCGCAACTGCGGCAGGTTCTGCGTGCCCTTGTCGGAATAGAACAGGTAAAGATGGATCGGCTCGTCGATCGAGGAGAGGATCTTCTTCGTGCCCGTCGACAATGTATACAAATGGCTCTGGGTCAGGTCCAGGCGCGCGCCGCGGAACAACGCGTTGCTCACCAGGATCACGGCGACGAGCAGTACGGCGAGCACGGCCAGCGCGCCGCCGGTCAACAGTTTGCGATGTGAAGTCATGGTCAGTCCGCTTTTTTCAGGTCAATCACCACGGCGCTGGCATAGAGCCAGAACGCGATGATCAGCAGGAAATAAATCAGGTCGCGCAGATCGATCACACCCTTGCCGATCGACGCGTAATGGGTCAGGAAACTCAACCCGGCAATCGCGTCGACCAGCCCTTGCGGCGCCCAGGCGCTGAAGAAATCCAGCACCAGCGGGAAGCCGGCGAGCAGGAACAGGAAGCAGACCACGACGGTCAGGATGAAGGCGATGACCTGATTGCGCGTGCAGGCCGAAATGCACGAGCCGATCGCCAGGAACGCGCCGGCCATCAGGAAGCTGCCGAGGTAGCTGGCGAAGATCACGCCGTTGTCCGGCGCGCCGAGGTAGTTGACCGTGATCCAGATCGGAAACGTCAGGACCAGCGCGATGCCGATGAATGCCCACGCGGCGAGGAACTTGCCGACCACCGCCTGCCACATCGTCACCGGCAGCGTCAGCAGCAATTCGATCGTGCCGCTCTTGCGCTCCTCGGACCACAGCCGCATGCCGACCGCGGGCACCAGGAACAGGTACAGCCACGGATGGAAATTGAAGAACGGCTGCAGGTCGGCCTGGCCGCGTTCGTAGAAATTGCCGAGGTAGAACGTGAACGCGCCCGCGAGCAGCAGGAAGATCACGATGAAGACGTAGGCGACGGGCGTGGCGAAATAGCTCGGCGAGCTCGCGCTTGAATACGGTGACGATCGAACGGCTCATGCGCGTGCCTCCTGCCGGCTTCGCCCTGCGTGATGGTGCGGAACACCTCGTCCATGCGGCCGCTTTCGAGCTGCAATTCGCTGACCGCGATGCCCTGGGCCTTGAGCAGGTCGCTGATCGCGCCGAAGATCTGCTTGCCCGGCTTCGGAAACGCGGTGAGGCGATGATCCTGCGGGTCGATCTCGACCGCGGCGACGTCGGCCACGCGCGACAGCGCTTCCTTCGCGGCGGCGACGTTCGTCGTCGTCAGCGAGACGGCCTGGTGATAGCGCGAGCGCGCCTCGAGTTCGGCCGGCGTGGCATCGGCCAGCACCTTGCCCTGCGCGATGATGATCGCGCGCGTGCACACGGCGTGCACTTCCTCGAGGATGTGCGTGGACACGACGATCGTCTTGTCCTTCGCCATCGCGTTGATCAGCGAGCGCACTTCGTGCTTCTGGTTCGGGTCGAGGCCGTCGGTCGGTTCGTCGAGGATCAGCACGGCCGGATCGTGGACGATGGCCTGGGCCAGGCCGACGCGGCGCTTGAAACCCTTCGACAGCGTTTCGATCGGCTGCTCGAGCACGCCGTTCAGATGCAGGCGCTCGATCACGTCGTCGATGCGCTGCGTGCGGCGCGCGCCGGTCAGGCCGCGCATGTCGGCGATGAAACCCAGGAACTGGCGCGGCGTCATTTCGCCGTAGCTCGGCGCGCCTTCGGGCAGATAGCCGACGACGCGCTTGGCCTCGAGCGGCTGATCGATCGACGTCGAATCCGCAGACGCTGGCGCTGCCGGAAGTCGGCGCGAGGAAGCCGGCGATCATCTTCATCGTCGTCGACTTGCCGGCGCCGTTCGGGCCGAGGAAACCGAGGACCTGGCCGGTTTCCACCTTGAAGGAAATATTGTCCACGGCGGTCAGGTCGCCGTAGCGTTTGGTAAGTTGACGGGTTTCAATCATGTCGAATTCACCAGTTCTCGCAAGCTCAAACACGAATATCGGGTGCACCGCCACCGGACGCGCCGATGGACGCGTTCGTGCGGCAGCACGCAGACTTACTTCATCGGATGCAGCGGGCAGCGCTGCAAAAATACCTCAGGCGGCGCGAAAAGTTCCCGCACGCCGCCAAGCCGGAGTCCGCGCCCGTGGCGGGACTCCGGCAATGGATGTCCTTACTGCTGCTGGATCGGCAGGTAAACGTTGAACGACTGTGCGTCTTCGGCCGCGCCGGGCTGGCTCGTCAGCTCGTCGTAGGGCCGGCCATTGCCTTCGCCGCTCTCGTCGAACGAGTAGCCGTGGGTTTCGGCATAGGCCTTGAGCATCAGCCGCGACAGCGGCAGCTGGGCCGGCGAGCCGGTAAAGCGTCGTCACCAGCGCCTTGCCGCCGTAGCTCGTGCCGGCCTTGACCGGATCGGTCAGCGCGCCGTCGTTGCGGTCGACCGGCAGCGCGATGTCGAAATCGTAGTTCTCGTCGCCCCAGTTCGTCGTGATCGTGGTGCGCGGCCCGGTGACGGTCAGCTTGTCTTTCTTGACGACGGCCTGGATCAGCGCGACGGCCTTGTCGGTCGCGTCCGCGACTTCGTCGAGCGTGCGCTTGGCGGTCGTCGACACGAACAGGGTCGGATGCGAAGTGACGATCCTTGATATCGATCTGGGTGTCCTTGTAGTCGACGATCGGGAACGTGGCGAGCATGTCCTGCAGCTTGGTCAGGTGGATCTGGATCTGCGTCGCCGGCTCGCCTTCCAGGTACATGCCGGCGTAGCGCCCTTGCAGATCCCAGCCGTAGTCGACGTCGTAGCCCATCGTGATCTTGACCGTCTTGCCGTTCGCGGCCGGCTTGATGTCGAGCGTGTACTGCTTGTTCTCGCCGCGCCAGTCGTTGACGATCGCCCACTTGACCTGCTGGTCCTGCTGCGCGTCGGTAATCGTGTAGCTGCCGCTCTCGATGCGCGGATCGCCGCTGACCCAGTTGACGCTGGCGCCATTGCCCTGGTCCGGGCCGACCAGATTCAACTGGACCTTCGCATCGTAGGCGCGCAAGGCCGTCCACGACGGATAGGAATGAAAGCCGCTGATCACGTCGTAGATCTGACGGATGGGAGAGCTGACCTCGGTACTGCGCTCGATGTGCCGGTGATCCGGCAGGGCGACGCCGAACAGCACGCCGAGCACGGCCACGATGAGAAGCGCAACGATAACCTCAAGCAGACGCATCATCCCTCAGTTCTCCACAAGTTCTAGACGGGTGCGCGGTGCAGCCCGCACCGCCGCAACATATGCATTGTCGCACGCCGCCGGCAGTTCGCTGCTCCGGCGCACGTACCAACCGCCCCACCCCGGGGCATCAAACCGCAGATGGTACTGGCTCTGGCGCGGGAAGGCTACCTTGAGAGCGGGGGCTAGGGATTAGGGGCTAGGGACCAGGGGAAAGCTGGCATGGACAGGCCCCAAGGGATCTGATCGACGGGAACGCTACGCGCTGCTCGTCCCTGATCCCTAGTCCCTGGTCCCTAGCCCCTGCTCTTAGACAATTCCCAGCTCGAACGCCTTCAGCACCGCCCGGGTCCGGTCGCGCACGCCGAGCTTGGACAGGATGTTGGACACGTGGTTCTTTACCGTGCCTTCGGCGACGCTGAGCGAATTGGCGATTTCCTTGTTGCTGTAGCCGCCGGCCATCAGGCGCAGGATCTCGGTTTCGCGCTCGGTCAGCGGGTCGGGGCGGTCCAGGCTGGTGAAATCGTTGTGCATGCGCTCCAGGCCGGACAGCAGGCGCTGGGTGACGACCGGAGCGACCAGCGAGCCACCCGCGGCAACGGCCTTTACCGCATCGACGAGCTGATCGAGCGAGACATCCTTGAGCAGGTAGCCGCGCGCGCCGGCCTTCAGTCCTGCCAGCACGAGCTGGTCGTCGTCGAACGTGGTCAGGATGATCGTCGGCGGCAGTTCGTTGCGCGCGGCGAGCGCATTGAGCACGTCCAGGCCCGACATGCCCGGCATGCGCATGTCGAGCAGAACCACGTCGGGCTTGACCTTCGGCACGATGTCCAGAGCCTGTATGCCGTCCGCCGCCTCGGCGACGACGCGAATCTCGTCGGACAGTTCCAGCAGCGAGCGGATGCCCTGCCGGACAAGGGTCTGGTCGTCGACCAGGCAGACCGAGATATTGCGCGCCACATTCATCGATTGGCCTCCAGCGGCAGCCATGCATCCAGTGCGAAACCCGCGTCGCGCGCCGTCACGATGTCCAGGCGCCCGCCAACCTGCGCCAGACGCTCGCGCATGCCGGTCAGGCCGTTGCCCTGCTGCATCTGACCGGCGCCGCGGCCATCGTCGCGTGCGTGTATCGCCAGTTCGTTCGAATCGGTGCGCTCGCAGCGCAGCCACAGGTTGCGCGCGCCGGAATGACGCACGGTATTGGTGATGATTTCCTGGGCGCAACGCAACAGCACCTGCGCGCGCAATGGATCGTCGACCGAGAAGCGCGGCGGCATGTCGAGATGGATCGCCAGCCCGGGCACGCCCTCGACCAGCGTCTTGAGCGCCTCGGTCAGGTCGATATTGTCGTTCTCGCGCAACTGGCTGACGACTTCGCGCACATCCGACAGCAGCAGCTTGGCGACCGACTGCGCCTGGCGCACGTGGTCCTGCGCGGTTCCCGAAGACAAGGTGGCTGGCGACTTCGAGATTCAGGCTCAGCGCGGTCAGATGATGGCCGACGAGATCATGCAGGTCGCGCGAAATCCGCACGCGCTCGGCGATCCGGCTCGATTCGGTCAGCAGCGTGCGTGTCGCGCGCAGTTCCGAGTTCAGGCGCCGCAACTCATCGCGCGAATCGGCTTGCTGCTTCGCCACCAGGGAGGTGACGTAGGTGAATGACGAAAACCCCATGAACAACGCACACTGGACGAATGCGTCGAACAGGCCGTAGTCGAGCCAGGTCACGAAGATCGGCGTCAGCGAAAAACTTTGCAGGACCACCCAGGCCATGCCGGGCCAGAACGGCAGCGTCCACGGCACGACGCCGGCGATCAGCATCGTCAGGATCCCGGAAATGCCGCTGTGACTGAACCAGCCGATCGCGAATGCGGCCACGTTCATCACGATCAACAGCGGAATGCGTTGCAGTCCCGGCTGCCGGCGACCGAGGTCGTGCGTGGCGAACCAGTACGCGACGCCGAAGATCGCGTACGCGGTGCACCAGCCGATGTACTCCGGCGATCCCGTCAGCACGTCGGCCGCGCGCCACGTCGCGCTCAGCAGCGGCATCCCGGTGCACGCGTAGGTGAACAGTCCCGTGAAGCGCAGCAGCGAGATATGGTTGAACGGCGGCGATTTCATTTGCGCATCATAGAGGGCATTGCTGCGTCTGCAACCTGCCCGAAGTCATCATTTTGCCGTTTGGGCTGTTTGCGCGCCGATTGATCGCCGCGCTGCAGCAAAGTTTGGACGACAATCTTTTAACGAAAATGCCTTCTGATCGACATGCACCACCCGGCAGCCCATGCGATAATTCGCCGTCAGTAAGCGCATCGCGCCGAACCAGCAACGAAGTGAGGAACGCATGGCAATTGCCATTCGCGACGTGCGCGAAAACGAACTGGACTCCGTCCTTGCCTTGAACAATGCCGCCGGTGCGACGATCCTGCCACTCGATGCCGGGCGCATGCGTGATTTTTTTCGCGAAGCCGCCTATTTCCGCGTTGCCGAAGCCGACGGCCATCTCGCCGGCTTCCTGATCGCACTGCGCGAAGACGCGCAATATGGAAGCGCGAACTTCCTCTGGTTCCGCGAGCGCTATCGCCGAGTTCCTGTACATCGACCGCATCGTCGTTGCCCAGCGCTACCGCGGCATCGGTTTGGGCCGCGTGTTCTACGCCGACGTGACGAGTTTCGCCGAAGTGCGCGTGCCGCTGCTGGCTTGCGAAGTATTCCTCGAACCGCGCGACGACGTTTCGGTCCTGTTCCACGGCACGTATGGATTCCAGGAAGTCGGCCAGCAGTCGATGCCCATCGTCGACCGCCGCGTCAGCCTGCTCGCCAAGGACCTGTGCAGCCACGCCTTCGTGCGCACGACCTACCTCGACGGCGCCGGACTGCCGGCGCAGCCATGGCTCGCAGAACGCCCCCGTTCCGTGCAACCGCCGCAGACGCGTGCCGCTGGCGCGCATTAGCCCGGACTATTCATGATCCTCCTGCTGCGACCGCCGATCCGCTCGCTGTGGCACGCGCTGCTCCCTCAGCCGTGCTCGACGTACTATCGAATACGCCTTCGCGCGTCTTCAGTGCGCATCGCGCACCACAACGGCGTCTCGTCGGCCTCGCTGCGGACGATCATGAATAGTCCGGGCAGGCCTGCTCGCTGATGGCAGTCGGAACCACGGCGGCGAGCTCCGCCGTCGAACTCAAGTTTGGCCAGGTCGGGGTCGCCAGTGTTTCGCTGCGCGACGTCGATCCGCGCGTACTGCTTGCTGAACTCGCCTTGCGCATCGCCGCGGCGCCGAGCCTTTTTCAGCGCGCCCCGCTGATCCTCGACCTTAGCCGCCTGCCGGCCTTGCCCGATGCCGAACAAACACGGGCGCTGCTCGACGCCGCGCGCAGCGCCGGCATGCTGCCGGTGGGCTTGTCGTACGGCACCGCGGAAAACGAACAATTGGCGCAAATGCTCAATTTGCCGCTTTTTGCAAAATTCCGCATCGCGCCCGAAGCGGCTGGCGCCGCGGCGACCCGGTCGCAGCAGCGCCCGTTGTCTCCGCCACCGCGAGCACGGGTCTTCACCATGCCAAACCGGTGCGCTCCGGCCAGCAGATCTATGCGCGCGGCCGCGATCTCACGATCGCCGCAGCAGTCGGCAACGGTGCCGAGGTCATCGCCGACGGCTCGATCCACATCTATGGGCGCCTGAGCGGTCGCGCGCTCGCGGGCGCGCAAGGCGACGTCACGGCACGCATCTACTGCCAGGACTTTCAGGCCGAACTCGTATCGATCGCCGGGCACTACCGGGTCCTCGAGGATGTGCCGACAAATTTGCGCGGCCAGGCGGTTCAGGCCTGGCTTGATGGGGAACGTCTGGTAATGGAAAGGCTATGAATCACGAAACGGAAAATGACGATCGGGAAAATGCCGATCTGAGCAACGACGCCGAGCAATCGGGTGATGAGAGGCAGGAGAGCAGCGCTTCGCCTCCTTCGACCACCGATTCCCCACTGCCGACTGCCGAAGTCGCAGCAACCGGAGCAGAAAAATTGGCTGAAATAATCGTTGTCACGTCCGGCAAGGGCGGCGTGGGCAAGACCACGTCGAGCGCCAGCATCGCCGTTGGGCTTGCGCGCCGCGGCAAGAAAGTCGCGGTCATCGATTTCGACGTCGGCCTGCGCAACCTCGACCTGATCCTGGGTTGCGAGCGGCGCGTCGTCTACGATTTCGTCAACGTCATTCACGGCGAATGCACGTTGAAGCAGGCCCTGATCAAGGACAAGCGCCACGACACGTTGTTCGTGCTTGCCGCGTCGCAGACGCGCGACAAGGATGCGCTGACGAAGGAAGGCGTGGAGCGCGTGCTGACGGAACTGCGCGACGAGGGATTCGACTACATCGTCTGCGATTCTCCTGCCGGCATCGAAAAGGGCGCCTACCTGGCAATGTATTTTGCCGACTGCGCGGTCGTCGTGGTCAATCCCGAGGTTTCCTCGGTGCGCGACTCGGATCGCATCCTCGGCTTGCTGGCGAGCAAGACGCGCCGCGCCGAACTCGGCGCCGCGCCGGTCGCGCAGCACCTGCTGCTGACGCGCTACAACCCGGCGCGCGTGATCAATGGCGACATGATGAGCATCGACGACGTCAAGGATATTCTCGGCATCGAGGTCGTCGGCGTGATCCCGGAATCCGAAGGCGTGCTGGCTGCTTCGAATGCCGGCGTGCCGGTGATCCTCGACGACGAGTCGAACGCCGGCCAGGCTTACGAGGACGCCGTGGCGCGCCTGCTCGGCGAGCAGCGTCCGATGCGCTTCATCGACGCGCCGAAGAAGGGCCTGTTCTCACGATTGTTCGGAGGTTGAGATGGGCATCTTCGACTTCCTGCGCTCCCGCCAGAAAGCACAGCGCCTCGATCGCGAAGGAACGCCTGCGCATCATCGTCGCGCAGGAGCGCAGCCAGCGCGGCGCGCCGGACTACCTGCCGCTGCTGCGCCGCGAGATCCTCGAGGTGATCAGGAAATACGTCAACGTCGACATGGAAGCGGTCGACGTGCATCTGGAAAACGATGGAACGCACAGCGTGCTGGAATTGAGTGTCGCGCTGCCGGGCCGGTCAGCGGAGGTGACTGGAGGGCTGAGGGCTGAGGGCTGAGGGCGTAGGGTGGGTCTTGGCCCACCGTTCTATTCTTTGAACGCCAAAGAGCCGGTGGGCCAAGGCCCACCCTACATGACTGAGGACGGAGGGCGGAAGGAGCGGATCTCGTTGGCCTTTTGCGAGCATCGGGAAGTCCTTTTCTTTGCTCGTCATTCCGGCGAAAGCCGGAATCCAGTGTCTTTCAAAAAGGCTGAAGGCGCTGGATCCCGGCTTTCGCCGGGATGACGGCTATTGTTTCTGAAACTCGTTCGTATGCTGACTGTCGCAGAAATCGATTGGGAATCTGCGGTCGCGCTGCTCGCCCGCCACGGCTTGTCGCTCGAGCGCGTGCCCGACGGGAGCCGATTCCAGGCAGCTTCTGGGGCGAGCCCGAAGCCGGCGTGATCGGAGAAAAAGTATACGCGCGCGGCGACACGCCGGTGCATTCGCTTCTGCATGAAGCCTGTCATCTGATCGTCGCTGCGCCGGAACGGCGCGCGCACATCCACACCGACGCCTCGGACTCGCAGGCCGAAGAGGATGCCTGCTGTTATCTGCAGATCGTGCTCGCCGATGAACTTCCCGGGGCGGGCAGCGCGCGTGTGATGGCGGACATGGATGCCTGGGGCTATACGTTCCGGCTCGGCTCGGCACGCGCCTGGTTCGAGCGCGACGCCGAAGATGCGCGTGCGTGGCTGATAGCGCGTGGGCTGCTTGAAGGAGGGCTGAGGGCTGAGGGCTGAAATAAGGCAGCGTCAAGCGTATCTACGCGGTCCCGCGAACCCTTGAAGAGCGCCCCTCATCCGCCTCCGGCACCTTCTCCCCGCATGCGGGGAGAAGGGAATATAGATCTGTGCTCACCGACTCCCTCTCTCGCCCCTCGCCCCTCGCCCCTCGCCCCTCGCCCCTCGCCCCTCGCCCCTCGCCCCTCGCCTCTCGCCTCTCGCCCCTAACTTGCACCCGCCCTCCGGACGCACTAGCCTGCGCGCAGTCGCAACTGAAAGGACACTCCGATGCAACGCTGGCTGAAGATTCCTGATGGTCGCTACCTGGATGCCAATCGCATCGCATACGTCGGCAAGGTCGAGACCTATCCGCGTCTCGACGATGATGGCAATGACGCCGGCACGGGTTATTCGGTCAACCTCGGCACGGACATTCCGCGCGAAAACCAGGTCATCGTCATGGGCACGAAGGAAGAAATCCTGGCGCTGCTCAAATCCCTGCTTGGCGGAGCGAGCGCTGGCTGACAGCGCAGTCTTGTCGCAGCGCGCCTGCTAGCCCGCCTCGGCCAGTATCTCGCGTTCGAGGACTCCGGCCGGGGGCGAACGCTTCGCAATCGTGCGGTACCAGCGCCAGGCAACAAGCCCGCCGGCAAACAGGCACGCCGATGCGGCGGCCAGATGCAGCGCGCTGTCCGCGAGCCACGGCGACAGCAAACCGGCGAGCAATGCGTTGAAGGCGAGCGTGATGAAGCCCTGCACCGACGAGGCCGCGCCGCGGTGACGCGGAAACAGATCGAGCACCAGCAGATTCAGCGTGGGTGAAATCAGGTTGATTCCGATCGCAGCGAACGCAAGCGGCAGCACGGCCCACGGCACTCGCGCCGGCACGACCAGCCAGGCCACGAGCAAACCGATTACTCCGCCGCAGCCGATGACCGAGTAGCCCATGCCCATCAGCACGCGCGCGCTGATGCGGCCGGCAAGCCGCCCGGCGAGCATCGCGCCGAGGACAAGCCCGCTGATCGCCGGCACGAACAGCCAGTAGAACTGGTCCTGGCGCAAGCCGAGAATGCCCAGCACGAATGCCGGCGCGCCGGCTATGTAGACGAACAGGCCGCCGAAATTGCAGGTGATCGCCAGTGCCAGCGCCAGGAACTGGTTCGAGGAGAGAATCTCGCGGTAGCTTGCGAACAGCGAGCGCGGCGACAGCGCCACGCGGCGCTCGGGCGGATGTGTTTCCGGCAGCACGCCAGCGCACAGCGCCAGAAGTGCGCCCGCGAAGACGGTAAGCGCCCAGAACAACGCGTGCCAGCCGCCACGTCCCACGATCCACGCGCCGACGATGGGTGCCGCCGCCGGCGCGACGCCGAAGATCATGCTGATCAGCGACATCAGCTTCTGGGCGTCGGGTCCTTCGAAGCAATCGCGAATCAGCGCGCGACCCACGATCAGGCCGACACCCGCACACGTGCCTTGCATCGCTCGGAACGCCAGCAGCATCGGCATCGATTGCGCCAGGGCGCAGCCGACCGACGCAACCAGGAAAACGGCGACCCCGCCGAGAATGACGACGCGCCTGCCCCAGGCATCCGACGCCGCACCGATCAGCAGCGACATCGCCGCATAAGCCATCAGGTAGACCGAGATCGTCTGCTGCATCGCCAGCGCGCTGGCGTTGAATTGCTCCTCGATCGCCGGGAAGGCCGGAAAAATCGCGTCGATGCAGAACGGGCCGAACATGGCCAAGGCCGCCAGCAAACATGCCAGCCCGATGCGGTTGGGAACAGCGATCGGCATTTTCTTGTTGGAATCGGGACAGCCGCGGTGCGGCCGCTGTGTCACAATGATACGCGTGAATGCGTGGCCCCCAACAGCGATTGACTCACGCTTTTGTGCGAACGCGCGAGCGGGAGCGCAGGGCCCATTGCCGATTCAGTTTGGATAGCCTGTGCCCGGCACCTTCTAGCCGTTCGCCTGAGCGTAGGCCGAAGT
This sequence comes from uncultured Gammaproteobacteria bacterium, assembly GCA_963766595.1. GTDB lineage: Bacteria > Pseudomonadota > Gammaproteobacteria > Xanthomonadales > Rhodanobacteraceae > Rudaea. The sequence goes on along the minus strand of CAVYAZ010000002.1, from coordinate 1,126,890 downwards.
CGAAGAGTTGTCGCGGTGCTTCGACTTCGCTCGCGTTGCGAGCTACGCTCAGCACGAACGGTCTTCTTTGGCTCTATATCCGAACGAGTTGAAAACCGTCGCGCTCGCCGCTCGTTTCGACCGCGCAGGCGTGCGACAATCGGCCCTCGACCCGATCGCACAGGACCGCCCATGTCAGACGGCCCCGCTCCGGAAATCCGCGATGGCGAACTGCTCGCGGCCGTCGATCTTGGCTCGAACAGTTTTCACCTGGTTGTCGCGCGCTACGAACACGGCGAATTGCGCGTGATCGACCGCTTGCGCGACAGCGTGCGCCTGGCCGCGGGGTTGCGCGGCGACGGTTCGCTCGACGATGGCCGGCGCGACAAGGCACTGGCCTGTCTGGCGCGATTCGGCCAGCGCCTGCGCGTGTTGCCGCACGAACGGGTGCGCGCGGTCGCGACGAACACCGTGCGCCGTCTCAGCGCTCCAGGCACTTTTCTCGGCCCGGCCGAACTGGCGCTGGGTCACCCGATCGAAGTCGTTTCCGGCCGCGAGGAAGCGCGACTGATCTACCTCGGCGTGGCGCACGGCATTCCGGATTCACCGCAACGGCGCTTGGTCATCGATATCGGCGGTGGCAGCACCGAGTTCATCATCGGCCAGCATTTCGACGCGCTCGAGAAGGAAAGCCTGCAGATGGGCTGCGTTGCCAGCACACTGCGTTTCTTCGGCGACGGCAAGCTCAGCGCGAAGCGCTGGCGCCAGGCGCAGACCGAAATTGCCGTCGAACTCCAACAGTTCGCCGCCGACTACCGCGCCCATGGCTGGGGCGAGACTATCGGCTCGTCCGGCACGGTCAAGGCGATCGGCAATGTCGCCCAGGCGGCCGAGTGGTGCGATTCGGGCATCACGCGCGCAGCGATCGAGAAAGTGCGCGACGCGATGCTCGACTGCGGCAGCATCGACAAGTTGCGGCTTCCCGGATTGGCCGAGGATCGTGTCGGCGTGTTTCCCGGTGGCGTGGCGATACTCGAGGCCAGCTTCACCGTTTTCGATCTCAAGCAGATGCGTGTCTGCGACACCGCGATGCGCGAAGGCCTGCTGTACGACATGATCGGTCGCGCCGAGCATCGCGATCCGCGCGCGGCAAGCATCAACGCGCTGGCACAGCGTTACGCCGTCGATCTCGGCCATGCCGAACGCGTCGAGGCGACGGCGCTGGCGCTGTTCGATCGGGTCGCTCGCGAGTGGCAGCTCGGCCACGTCGAGCGAGACTGGCTGTCGTGGGCAGCGCGAATCCATGAAATCGGCCTGGCGATCGCGCACAGCCAACACCACCTGCACGGCGCCTACATCGTCGAGAATTCGGATCTCGCCGGTTTCGGACGGCTCGAGCAGCAGGTGCTGGCCACGATCCTGCGCACTCACCGCCGCAAGCCCGATGACGCGATCTTGCGCGGCCTGCCTGAGCGACTGCGCCGGCCGACTGCGCGCGTGACCGCGCTGCTGCGCCTGGCGGTGCTGCTGCAACGCGGCCGCGCCGCCGACCCCGCGCCGCCGATCGAATTGCAGGCGGATGACAAGCTGCTGCAGCTCAAGCTGCCGGCGGCCTGGGTCGATCAACATCCGCTGACCCATGCGGATCTCGAGCAGGAACGCGACTACCTGAAACAACTCGATATCAAGCTGCAGGTGCGCGCTGTCGAGAACCTCGCGGCAGCTTGACGCGCGCCCTATTGGCATAACGATCCGGTACGGTCGGCGAGGCGCACCCACGCACTCAAAAAGTCGTCATTCCCGCGAAAGCGGGAATCCATTTTGATCTTGGCCTTCAAAGCTAGATGGATTCCCGCTTTCGCGGGAATGACGGCAGTTTGAGTTGATCCCGCGTTTCGCAAGTCAAGCGTCAAGCGGCCGCTATGAGTTCATTCTGCATTTCGCAGGCAAAGGATCAATACACCCTACTGCGCCGCGGCCATTCTGCGTATCATTCAAATCACGCCTCTATTCGTTCCTGAATTCCTGGAGAACCAGAATGTTCAAGTGCTTGGCTTTTTCGTTCGTTCTTGCGTTGGCAACTCCGCTGGCCTTTGCCCAGCAGACGCCGGCGCCTGCGAAGCCGCCCGCCGCAAAGGCCGCCGCGAAACCTGCGGCGAAGGCCGCCGAACCGGCCAAGGCCGCGGCGAGCGACGCGGCCGCGCCGGCCGGCAGTCCAAAAGTCCTGCTGCACACGAGCCAGGGCGATATCACGATCGAGTTGTATCCCGACAAGGCGCCGAAGACCGTCGACAACTTCGAGCAATACGTCAAGGACGGCTTCTACAACGGCACGACGTTCCACCGCGTGATCCCCACGTTCATGATCCAGGGCGGCGGCTGGACCAAGGAACTGGTACGCAAGCGCGCGCGCGCGCCAATCCACAACGAGGCAAACAACGGCTTGTCCAACCTCAAGTACACCGTGGCGATGGCGCGCACCGCCGATCCGCATTCTGCAGCGGCGGAATTCTTCATCAACACGGTCGACAACCCGCGCCTGAACTACACCGCCGACACCAACAGCCTGACGTGGGGCTACTGCGTATTCGGCAAGGTCGTGGCGGGCCAGGACGTCGTCGACAAGATCAAGGCCGTGCCGACCGGTCCGCAGGGTCCGCTGCCTTCCGACGTGCCGACGACCCCGGTCCTGATCGACAAGGCGGAAATGGTGCAATAGGCTTTTAGAAAAAGGTCTGAGCAACCAAGGTTTGAACAACAACATGCCGTCATTCCCGCGAAAGCGGGAATCCATTTTCTTTTTGATAAGCAGGATGAGATCAAGATGGATCCCCGCTTCCGCGGGGATGACGACATGTTGCGCCGACGGGCCTCTCTGAAATGAGCACGCTGTTCATTTCAGACCTGCACCTGGATCCGGCGCGGCCGCACATTGTGGAATTGTTTACGCGGTTCGTCGCCGGGGACGCGCGTCAGGCCGACGCGCTCTACATCCTCGGCGACCTGTTCGAGAGCTGGATCGGCGATGACGACGACAGCCCTCTCGCGCAGCAGGTGGGACAGGCGCTATCTGCACTGAATCACAGCGGCGTGCCGGTTTTCTTCATGCACGGCAATCGCGATTTCCTGCTCGGCCAGGCCTATGCGCAGCGTGCGGGCATGACGCTGCTCAACGATCCGGCGGTCGTCGAATTCGACGGCGAGCGCACGTTGCTGATGCATGGCGATACGCTGTGCACCGACGACGTCGCGTACCAGGAATTTCGTTCCGTCGTTCGCAATCCGGACTGGCAGAAACAATTTCGCGCCCGCTCACTCGAGCGAGCGCCACGCGTTCGCTGCGCAGGCGCGCGCCGAGAGCCTCAAGCACACCGCTGGGGCAAAGCCGGAAATCATGGATGTCAATCAAGGCGCCGTCGTGGCGGCGATGCGCAAGCACGACGTGCGCACGCTAATCCATGGCCACACGCACCGGCCGGCAACGCACCGATTCGAGCTTGACGGCCAGAGCGCCGGGCGGATCGTGCTCGGCGACTGGTATGAGCAGAGCAGCGTTCTTACTTGGGGCTGACCGCTTCGCCTGGATAGGCTTTCTTCACGCGCGGGGTCAAATCGGCACGCACGCCGTATTGGTCGATAGTTCCTATCTGGTACCAATACGTCTGCCCAGGCTTTGCGGTCGTATCACGCCAGTAATACTTCACCGGAACATTATCGTCGCGCGAGAGAGTTCCGATAATTTTTTCGTTGATCCGATGAATCTGGCCACCTTCCACATCGGCGCGGTAGATGATGTAGCCATAAAACCGCTGCTCGTTCTCGACGTTCCACTGCAGCAGAGGCCCCTGCCCTTCGGGAATCGGCATCGTTATCGACGACGGCTGCGTCGCGGACTGAAGCGCGGCGGTCAAGTCTTGGCTCTTGAGGACGTCGCTCGACTGCTGTCCTGCCAGTGAATTCAGGTCGACGACCTGGCCGTCGTGCGGGAGGAGTATGCCCGAGTAGCCCACGACGAGTTCCTGGCCGTACTGCGGCAGGCCAATAGTCAACTGGGTCGAGAATCGGGCGTCCTTGACCTTCTCGTCATCGATCTTAATTTCCAGGGCACGGCACGCGATCTGTTTCACGGGGCAATCGGTCACCTGCACGAGAACAGGCGCTCCGCGTTGCGTGATCTTTCCCAATTCGAGCGCGGCGCCTTCAATATCGCGAACGAACAACATTTGCGGCTGTATGTTTCCGGCCTTCTGCACTCCCGCGTTGATCGAGTACGTTTCCGGGACGACGCGTCCGCGCGTCTCGAAGCTGTACCTGATCCACGCAGTCGGCTGTTTCGTCGATGTCGTGGCTACCTCGATCCAGCCCTGGTGCTTTCCCCACGGCGCGTTCTGCCGGGTGCGCAACAACACAGCCTTGCCGTCGTCGACGATTTGAGCATCGACCAGCCCGCTGGCATCCGTTGCGCTCCGCGCGCGCAAATCCGGAAGATCGCGGCTGCTGAGAGTGATACTGTGGGCGGACGCTTGTTTACCGGCGGGAACCAGACCGAAATCGACGGACGTCGGCTCGCCATCGATCGCCGAATCCACAAACAAGTTTACGACGACGCGAAGGGTCTTCTGTTCGTCGTCGAGGGCAAACTCGGCGTAATAGACCTGTTTGCCGAGCAATCGATCGACATGGATGTCGAGATTCAGGTCCGCTGAAGCATGCGCCGGAACGATCAATGGCAGTTGCTTTACCTGGATAGTGTCCCCGGAACTATGGACCTGGCGCAAGATTGTTACGGCAGTTCCGGAATCGTTTTCAACAACGGCGGTGCCGCTCACCTGGCGACCGGGCCGTTGCTCGCCCAGCTGTACATGGTCCGCCGACAACGTGGCGTGCGCGAAAGCGGTGAAGGAAAGAAAAAGAGCGATCGATAAAGCGAAGCGCGCAAGCATCCAAAAAACGTCCCTTGCAAAAGTTGAGGCCCATCAATTGATGGGCCTCAAATGTGACAACCTTGCAGTTTTCTTCAGTCGACCGAAAAGCCGTTCAACTTCACCGGCAGTGTTCCAGTCACAGAAAGAGCATAGGCTCCGCACCCAGCCGAAGCGGCCGGAGGAGTAGCCGAACTACCGGTGGCCGCGCTCGTGGACGAAACGATAACGTAGTACGTCCCGGCTCCAGGGGTCGAAGGTGGTGTGACCGTTTCCGTGCCTCCTGCTCCGGTGGCGTCATTGCTGCCAAACGCGTCGCAGCCTGCTCCACTTTCACATGCGGTCTGGCCAGGAGATGCGGTGGGTCCCTCAACGTAAAGCGCCGTGTCATAGGGAGTCGTACCGGTCACGCTTACCGTAAGCGAGCTGCCCGCTCCGACGACCATTGAATATACGGACTGCGGACCGAACACAGTCAGACCACCCAGGCACAGCGAGGCCAAGTTTGAATCCGAAGCGCAGGTGTTTCCGTTAGCACTGAAGGGTGTGGTGCCAATTGCAGTAGGTGCGGAACAGGTTCCTTCTACCGCAAACGCGGGGGAACACAATAACGTAAGTGACAGGGCAATCAGTGATTTCTTCATCTTAAACACTCCTAGAAAAGGCCAATTTCACCGGTGCTTGGGCTGCTTTGTCAGTGTCCAACAAATGTCATTAGTGTCCGATAAATGTCTGACGGCGCGAATCGAACTGGTCGAAGAAAACCAGCTTGTCTACGTTGTCCGACCGCGACACTGCGAAAGTTGAGACTCGGAGACGTCATACCCAGGAACACGGTCTTCACGCCGACCCAGCCAGCATTGCCGCCGGTGATCGGAATCGCGATGCCGTTAGCATCCAGCAACCCCGTGGTGGCGGCATCGTTCACCCAATAACGCAGCGCGCCGACACCGGAGGCGCCGACCGTCAGATCGATCTCGATACGATTCGGTCCGGTCTGATTCGGCAAATCAACCGCAGTCTGGCACTGATTCTGTGTTGCAGCATTTTCACAGGCGGCGATGATGACAACGCGCTTCGAACCACCGCCCGAACCGCTATAAATCATCTTCACCAAGGCCAATCGGTTGTCATGAACAGCAGCCGAGTTCGCAAGGAAGATTGCTGACTGGCTAGTGCCATTCGCGCCGTTCAGATTGACCGGATCGAATATGAACTGGGCACGATAACGGGTTTCGTTCTGCGGAGAGTCGTCGCGAACCTGACCGTGGCCGGCACCATTGTTCCCCAGGTTAATCTGCAACTTACAGGCGCTACCGTCGTAGCCACCAGGGACTACCAAAATAGCCGAATCGCCGCCGCCGACACTCGAGCCGGACCACGCCGACAAACTAGTGTTGTCGCATGCTGCGAATGCACCGCTTGCAACTCCAAGACTGGCAAGTCCCGCAAGCGCCAAAACCAGCATCTTGACCTTCGATTTCATTTGAATTTCTCCGAATTTAGCTTCGGGTGGGAGCACGCGCTCCATCCCCCAGGAAAGCTCTCATTACCACCCGAACGCGTGGAGCTTAGTAGAGGTTGCGAGTCGCGTCAACAACTTGAACGCGATTCTTCACCTGCCAAACAGACGCTTCGGACCTAAATTTACCCGCACATGGCGGGCCTTCGATATCAATAAACGCGGCGCGGCTGCAAAACCGGACACGTTGCCGAAAAGTTTCGCTTCGGCGCCCCATGCCTTCGAGCTGCTCCGGGGTCCTGCCAGCGAACCGGTGTTGGTCAGGGTGGCGAATCTGACACCCTATCGCACGTCCCGGCACCACCCTCACCCCAGCCCTCTCCCGCCAGCGGGAGAGGGGGAGACGCGCGCAGCTGCAATTCAACGCGGTCAAGGAGCCAGAAGCCGACCGGGCCGGCAGTAATGCACTCCCGCATTGACGCCGATTCGCCCTGCCCGGACAATACCTTGCCCACTACTCCCGGAACCCGCGTGCCCGCCAGCGCTGCCCCGCAACGATCGATACTGGCCGTGATTCCGGCGCGCAACGAGGCGCCGACAGTCGCGGACATCGTCAGTCGCACCTTGGCAGGCGGCCAGTGCGACGTCCTGGTTGTCAACGACGCCAGCGCCGATGAGACCGCTGCCCTGGCCGCAGCGGCCGGTGCGGCCGTCATCGACCTCCCCTTCAGTCTCGGCGCCTGGGGCGCCACGCAGACAGGCATGCGCTATGCCCAGCGCAACCGCTATCGCACGGTAGTGACGCTGGATGCCGATGGCCAGCACCATCCGGAAGAACTGCCCGCTTTGCTCGCCAGCCTGCGGCGTACCGGTTCGAACGTCGTGATCGGCACTTATGCCGCGCGCATGAGCGCGGCCCGGCGCCTGGCCGGACGCTACTTTCGCCTGTTGACCCAGATGAGTGTGCAGGACTTCACCTCCGGATTGCGCGCCTACGACCGGCGCGCGGTCCGCGCACTGGCATCGCGCGAGGCCAGCCTGCTCGACTACCAGGACATGGGCGTGCTGATGCTGCTGAGCAAGAAAGGCTTGATCCTGCACGAGGTGCCGACCCTGATGTCGACGCGCCGGGCCGGGGGATCGCGCGTCTTCGCGTCGTGGCTGCTCGTAGCCCGCTACATGCTGCATACGACCGTGCTCTGTTTTGCCCAGCTCGGAGTGCGTTCGCGCGTGATGTTTCGTTCGCAGGCAGCGCGGGGCGGCACGGCATGAGCAGCCAGCTGACGGCAGGGTTGATCGGCGCGCTGCTGGCCGGCGCGATCTTGTATCTGGTCCGCCGCGACCACATGCACGGTTCGTATGCCTTGTGGTGGCTGGCGATTGCCGCCGCGATCCTGATACTCGGCGTATTCCCGCCGGTGATCGATTGGCTCGGAAGCATCACCGGCATCAGCTATCCGCCGATACTGCCGATCATCGTCGGCATCGGCATGATCCTGATCCGCATGTTGCGCACCGACATCGACCGCTCGCGCCAGGAGCGCCAGTTGCGCCGCCTTGCCCAGAAGCTGGCAATCCTGGAGCAGGAACTGTCGACCGTGCGCCGGGACCGCGCGTCTGATGCAGGCGACAAGTCTGCCCCGCCGCGGATCAAGAGCGCCCAGGTGATCCCGCTGTCGAAATCCTCCGACGTTTGACGCCGCGTCGCGCGATGCGCGTCCTGCACATCGGCAAGTTCCACCCGCCCCACCCTGGCGGGATCGAGCGCTGTTCCGCCGATCTGTGCGCAGAACTTTCCGCTCGCGGCATCGGCACGGCGCTGCTGGCGCACGCTGAACCGGGAACGCGTCGCTCCGAACGCCATGAGCACGACGGTATCGACGTCACGCTCGCCGCGTGCCATGGGCTTGTGTTGCACACGCCGGTGAGTCCGCGCTTTCCGTGGCTGCTGCACGAAACGATTCGCCGCTTCAAACCGGACCTGCTGCATCTGCACGTGCCAAACCCGGCGGTGTTCTGGGCGCTGCTGCTCCCCGCAGCGCGCAAGCTGCCGTGGGTCGTGCACTGGCACGCCGACATCCCGCTCGACACGCGCAAGCGCAGCCTGCGCCTGGCGTATCGTATCTATCGGCCGTGGGAACAGGCATTGCTCAGTCGCGCGTCTTCCGTGATCGCGACTTCTCAACCGTATCTCGATTCGAGCGAAGCGCTGAGGCCCTGGCGCGCGAAGACGACAGTGATCCCGCTGGGTATTGCTCCGGTCCATGGCGCCGTCCTTGATGACGACACCGCGTCGCGCGCGGATGTGCCACCCTCACCCCAGCCCTCTCCCGCCAGCGGGAGAGGGGGCAGAAGCGCTCCCGCCAGGAATAGTGGGAACTTCAGCTCTCAGGCGCCGGCCCTCAACCGTCCCATCACAACCTGGCCGCCCGGCAAGCTTCGCGTCCTTGCCGTCGGCAGACTCAGTTACTTCAAGGGCTTCGACGTGCTCCTGCGCGCACTCGCCGAGGTCGAAGACGCAAGTCTGCTGCTGATCGGCGACGGCGAATGCCGCAAGCCCTTGCAGCAACTCGCCCAAGAGCTGGGCATCGACTCGCGCGTGCGTTTCGCCGGGCGCATCGACATGGATGCCGCCGGCGAAGCCGCAATCGTCGACGCGTATGCGAGCGCCGATATTTTCTGCCTGCCATCAACCGAGCGCGCCGAGTCCTTTGGCCTCGTGCTGCTCGAGGCGATGCGCGCACGCCTTCCGGTAATCGCGAGCGCGATTCCGGGTTCAGGCGTGGGATTTGTCGTGGAGGAAGGACGCACCGGTCTGTTGGTTGCGCCCGGCGATGCGCGGACGCTGGCAGCGACACTTCGCCGGCTGGCGGCCGATCCCGCGGAACGGGACCGACTGGGCAATGCCGGCGCGGAGCGCTGGCGCGAGCACTTCACGCTGGATCGGATAACCGATCAAGTCGTGCGTCTGTACGAAACGATCCTGGCGCAACGGCCGGTTCGCGCGTCAGCAACGCGAGCAGAGTAACGACGGCCGGCGTGATGTGCATGACCAGGCGGTTCACCGCGGTGTAGCTTTCAGCCCATGCGGCCGCATCGGTAAGGACGAACAGGAAGACCAGCAATCCGAGGCAGCCCAGCAACAGCAGCGCGCACAACGCCATGGATTCGCTTGCGCGCAAGGCGCGCCAGCGCCAGACGACGACCGGGACCACCAGCCACCACAACAGGTGCCAGTTCGACTGCACGAACAGGCCGCGAGCGATGCCGACCGCGGCCGCCCCATGCCAGGCCAGCGACTGCGAGCCGATGACGGGGATATCGACGACGCGCGTGCCGCTGCGTACCCAACCGATGGCTGCAAACAACACGTGCGACTGGCCGATCACCGCAGCAATCAGGAGTACAGCGGTCGCGATCACTGCACTGCGCCAGCGCCAGCGCGGCGGCACTACGCCGAAACCGATCGTCGACAGCAGGGTCAGGCACCAGACCATGCCTTCGAGCTTCAACAAGGGCAAGACAGCCGCACAAATCAGCGCGAGCAGGAGTTGGGCGCGGTCACGCTGCTCCTGCCAGCGCAGCCATGAGAGCACGCCGAAGCCAAAAATCGTCGCAACCCACAGGTCGGCGTAGCCGGCCAGCGCAACATGCGTGGCCAGGAGCGGTAACGAGCCCAAAACATAGACGAAAACCAGCGCGCGCGTGCGATCCAGACCGAGCGCCCGCCATTGACCGTAGTGGCCGAGCAACAGACCGACCCACAGCGCAAACCAGGGCAGATTGACCAGCGGCTCGATCCAGTCTCCGGCGGCACTGGCAAACCACACCTGCAGCCAACCCACGGCCGATGGATAAGCCCACGCCGGCCCGCTGTACAAATCCGCGTCCGTGCGCGCCAGCCATTCGGCAGGCGACACGAACGTAGCGTAGTGCCCGAGCAGGTACCATGTCTTGGATTTCACCGCCCACGCGTCCCACGCGTCCCACGGAAAAGTCGGACGCAGCAGCACTTCGCTCGCCAGGATCGATCCGCGCCAGATCAGCGACGCGAGCGCCACGATTGCAGCCACGCGCGGCCAGTAACCCGAGCCCTCGTCGTCCCCTGCGGCCGGCCGCGCGCGCGGCGCGCGGCGTTGCAACCAATAAGCCGCGGCTCCCGCCGCGGCCGCAAGAGCAACCAGCCAGGGCGCTGCGTAAATCCATGCCTGCGCCGTATCTGCGCGCGATGTCAGCGCTGTCGCCGCCGCGGTCAGCAGCATGCCCAACACCATGCCATAGCCGCACACCGTTGCCGTGCGCCCGCCTCGCATCGCGACGGTCAGCCCCAACATCGGCACGACCCCGCACGCGATCGCAACGAGCCACGCACACAGATAGGCCGCGGTCATTGCCTGGCTCCGCCAAGGCGAAAGATGCCCAGGTCACCGCCGATGAACAACGGCGTCACCGGCACGCTGCTCGCACCCGCGCGCAGCGTTGAGGTCGCATCGTCGTAGTGCCAAGACTTGCTGGCACAAATCACGATCGCGCTATTGGCCGGCCATGAAGATGGCGATGCCCCGGCCAATGCCGAATCCAGCGGCGCGGCGTCGAGAGGCAGCAGGAAATAGATCAGCCGCAGCATCTTGAACACGGAGTCCGACGCGACCAGCACGCGCTGACCCGAGCCAGCGGCTGCCACATGCTGACGGGTCAATTGGGCAAATCCCGCGACGTCCTCATCCGGCTGCAGTCGGGCGCGCTCCTGCCAGGACTTGCCGGAGTAGATCGAGGTCGTGAGCTTGTGCTTGGACCACAGATCATCGAGCCCGCGCAGATCGAGCGCGACCCACATGACCACGCCAATCAGCAACGCAAGCCGAGTCAGCCGCGCGCGCCATTCGCGTCGCAGCCACGCCAGTCCGGCAAACGTCAACACACCACCGAGCGCCAGGGTGAGCGGCATTGATGCGCTGCTCTCGGCACCCTGTCCAACCACGTTGATCGCAGCCTGACTCCACGGGCGATATCCGAACCAACCCGAGTGCAACAGGGCTGGCGCCGCACTCCAGGCAGCCGACTGCAGGCGAGCGTGCTCCAGCCGGAATGGTCGAAACGCGATGCTCGGCGGCACCAGTTGCGTCGTAGGATATTCGGCAAATCCCAATTCGGTGATCTCGCCGCGCCACGCTTCGCTCGCGGCGCGCAGATCCACCGCCACGCTGCCGTCACCCGGCCACGGCAAGGCGGCGGTCTGCACATCGTCCGGCGCGTCGGCCCGGCGGAACACGAGCACCAGTTCGAGCGTGCGCGGAAAATCCTCGAAGCGATAGCGCAGGATCGGCATGTCCGCGGCGCGCAGATGGTCGAGCGAAGCCGTTTGCAGCGCATACCCTTCGGTTGCGTTCGCGCCGACGCCCAGCGCCGTCCCGTCCTCCACGCCGACGCCGACGAGTGGCCGGAAATCCTGGCCATTCAGCGCGACCGACGCCTGCGGCAGCAAAGGCGCCGACCAGGGAATGCCTGCCGCTACGCCGAGCACCAGCAGCCAGACCACAACCAGTGCCAACACCAGGCGCAGGTTGCGCATCATGCAGCCAGCACCGCAAGACTCGCCAGATCGTTTTCGCTGAAACCGGCTGCGCGGCGCGCTTCGCCGTTCAATGGCCCGCGGATCGCGCCGCGCGCAAACTCCGCCACCAGAGCCGCAAACGTTGCCTCCGAATCGACGCCCGCACCTGCGCAACACCATGCGAACCAGCGCGACCCCGCGGCGACGTGGGCAACCTCTTCACGCAGGATCAGTTCGAGAATCCGTACCGTAGCGCGATCGCCGGCGCCACGCAGCCGATCGATCATGCCGGGAGTGACATCGAGTCCGCGCGCTTCGAGCACGCGCGGCACGAGGGCCATGCGCGCCAGGCAGGAATCGGCCGTCTTTACCGCCATTTCCCAGAGCCCGTCGTGGGCATCGAAGTCGCCGTAGCGGTAGCCGAGCTCGGCCAGACGCGCTTCGAGCAGGCGGAAGTGGCGCGCCTCGTCGGTGGCAACGCCGATCCAGTCTCGATAGTAATCCGCAGGCATGCCGCGAAAGCGATAGATCGCATCCCACGCCAGGTTGACCGCGTTGAATTCGATATGCGCCACGGCATGAACCAGCGCAGCGCGGCCCGAAACGGTGCCGAGGCCGCGGCGCGGCAGTTTGCGCGGCGCAACGAGGAGCGGCCGCGCCGGACGGCCCGGCGGACCAATCGGCCGCGGCGGCACGGCCGGGTTGGTGTCCAGCGTGCCGGCCTCGAACGCGCGCGCTACCGCGTCCGTCAGTGAGAGTTTCTCGGAGACAGTGGCACAGTCGAGACAACGCTCGGCGCACGCGAACAGATTTCCCTGCACCAACACCACATCTCCCCGGTCCACGCTCGGCGAGCGACTGCACGGAGCGAATTAAACCACAGCTGGGCTCAGTGCGACGACGTCGCAGCCGTACGCGGCGGACGCCGGGCACCGGTGTCGCCGCATCCAGGCCGCGATAGAACGTTTCGATGTCGCGATCGATCGCTCCGTCGAAGCCGTGGCGTCCGAGCGGAGCGAATCAGCGTGCCATTTCGCGCAGACGCCCGCATTCGTCGAACTCGTTGGTATAGATCCGCTCGCCAGAACCCAGCGCTGCGTCGACGGCGCGCGCGCGGCCGGTGGAGAACGATCGCAAATTCAGTTCCCTTGTCTCAGACCGTCACGGTCCGCCGCTGAAGCTTGGCGCTGTCCGATCGGGCGAACTCGAGGTCGCTCAGGTAACTGGAATCGACGCCGGTGACGTACTCGCCGGAAAAGCACGAAGTGTCGAAGTGCGTGAGGTTCTCGTTGCCATCGGCGACCGCGGCAACGAGATCGTCCAGATCCTGGTACACCAGCCAGTCCGCGCCGATAAAGGCCCGGATTTCTTCTTCGGTGCGATTGTGCGCGATCAGTTCGGCCGCGGCCGGCATGTCGATGCCGTAGACGTTCGGAAAGCGCACCGGCGGCGCGGCCGAGGCAAAGTACACATTTTTCGCGCCGGCTTCGCGCGCCATCTGGATGATTTGCCTCGACGTCGTGCCGCGCACGATCGAGTCGTCGACCAGCAGCACGTTCTTCTTGCGGAATTCCAGGCCGATCGCATTGAGCTTGCGCCGCACCGACTTCACGCGTTCGCTCTGCCCCGGCATGATGAACGTTCGGCCGATGTAGCGGTTCTTGACGAAGCCTTCGCGCATCGGCACGCCGAGCGCCTGCGCCAGCGAGCTCGCCGCCGTGCGCGCCGTGTCGGGGATCGGAATGACGGCGTCGATGTCGTGGTCGGGGCGCAGCTTGAGGATCTTCGCCGCGAGCCGTTCGCCCATGCGCAAGCGCGCCTTGTAGACCGATACGTCCTCGATCATCGAATCCGGCCGGGCCAGGTACACATATTCAAAAATGCACGGCGCATGCACGCGTCCCTCGGCGCACTGGCGCGTGAACAGGCGCCCGTCCGCGCTCAGCAGCACCGCCTCTCCGGGCGCGACGTCGCGCAAGCACTTGAAGCCGAGGATATCCAGCGCCACCGACTCCGAAGCGACCACATATTCCTTGCCCGCGGCGGTATCGCGCTCGCCGAGCACGAGCGGTCGGATGCCATGCGGATCGCGGAACGCAACGATGCCGTAGCCGAGCAGGAGCGAGACGACCGCATAGCCGCCGCGAGCGCGCTCGTGCACGCCGGCGACCGCCTTGAAGATGTGATCGGGCGTCAGCGCATGCCGCTCCTGGATCTGCAACTCATGCGCGAAAATGTTGAGCAGGACTTCGGAATCCGAATCGGTGTTGATGTGGCGTCGGTCGCCTTCGTACATCTCGCGCCGCAGCGCTTCGGTATTGATCAGGTTGCCGTTGTGGCACAAAGCGATCCCGTACGGCGAATTCACATACAGCGGCTGCGCCTCGGCGCTCGAATCCGAACCGGCGGTCGGATACCGGCAGTGGCCGATGCCGATGTGGCCGCGCAGCGCGAGCATGTCCTCGCGCTGGAACACGTCGGCGACGAGGCCTGCCCCTTTGTGCAGGCGCAGGCGATTGCCGTCGACGGTGGCGATTCCGGCCGCGTCCTGGCCGCGATGCTGGAGCACGGTCAAGCCGTCGTACAGGGCCGACGCGACTTCGGATTTGCCGAGAATACCTATGATTCCACACATGCTCTGGTTTGCTCCGAAGACGCTGTTTGCTCAACTCGCCCGCACCGATCGCGATGCCACGCCGAAATCGAGCCGCAATCGAGTCTCTGCTGCCGCCCCATGGCGACGCTCACTTGCCCTTTTCCGGCGGCTTCTGCGCCGTTCCTTCAGTCGCTGCCGGTATTTGCGGCAGCAATCCACGCAAATCAAGGTACCGGGTCACTTCCGGAGGCAGTCGCGCCGAAACCCAGTGCGCGCCTTCCTGGAACGTCGGCAGCAGCTGCGACTGGTGCCACCATGGATCGCGCGGCAGTGGCGTGAAGCCGAGCAGCAGCACGATCAGCGTGACCAGCACCAGGCCGCGCATCAGTCCGAATACCATTCCGAGCAGACGGTCGCTGCCGGTCAGACCACTGCCGGCAACCAGCTTGCGCATCAGAAAACTGACGATCGCACCGGCAATCAAGACCGCGATGAAACAGATCGCGTAACCGAGCAACAGGCGCACCGAAGGCGCATCGATGCCGCTGAACGCCGCCGCGAGTTGCGGACCGAACTCCCATGCGACCCAGAACGCCACGACCCAGCACGCCAGCGCCAGCACTTCGCCGATGAAACCGCGCCAAAGCCCCATCAACACGGATAGCCCGAGCACGGCGATGATGCAGTAGTCGGCAAAGTTCATTCGTAAACTTTTCCGGTTCCACGCAGGTCAGGGCTGCGTCACGATCATGCCGTCGGTCTGAAGCTTCTGCTTGAGCGTTGCACGCGCGCTTTCGGCGCCAGCCCGGTCGGCATACGGACCGGCGCGCACGCGCCACAGGGTCTCATCGCCGCTGCCAGAATGGTCGACGAACGAGGCGATGCTGACCGTGCGCACGCGATCGCGCAGCTTGTTGGCTTCGGCTTCGGACTTGAACGCTCCCAGTTGAACAGCCCAGCCGCCAGCACGATTGGCCGCGACCGCCGTTGCAGGCGCGTCGGCCGTTGGCTGCGCTCCGGCCGATTCGGTCACGCTGCTGGGAGCCTTCGGCTCGACCGCCTTGATCTTGAGGCGTGCCGACTCTGCGGCAGCACGATCGGCAAACGGTCCGGCGCGAACGCGCTGGGCACTCTTGCCCTGATATTCGGTCGATTCACTGTAGGCGGCAAAACCGAGTTTCGTGACCTTGGCGATCAACGCGTCCGCATGCGCCTGGTCGGCATAGATACCGAGATTGATGCTGAACCGACCACCCGGAGCAGCGGCCGTCTCGGCGACTGCCGGCTTGGCCTCGTTTGTCACCGGTTTTGTTTCTCCTGTGGCAAGTTTTGCGTCTGTTGCGGGCGGCTTCGGCGGCGTTGCCAGGGATGCCGACGCGTCGCCGCTCTTGTCGGCGTCCGGCGCCTCGAACGTCGGCGGCGCTTTCGTGTCGACCGTTGGGAGCTTGTCGGACGACTTGGCCGACGCAGCGGCCGCCGGCGCGGCACCCGCCGGGGATTCGACCGTCAGCGTGCGCGTTTCGAACTTGCGCTCCGGCAACGGGGGAATGTCGAGATTCTGGATCGCGCTATCCGGCTTCGGCGGCGCATTGCCGAGGAACATCGGCACGAAAATGATCGCCAGGGCAACCAATACAGCAGCACCGAGCAGACGTTGTCTCAAAGCAAGATCCATGGGCAACCTCATCGGCAACGGCGCCATTATACCCGCGCCCGCCTCGCATCCGCGCTGAATGAAATTCCTGTCAGCTGCGGATCCGGCTCATTGCGGATCTGTCTTTCAGATTCTCGCGCCCGCATCCAGGGCGTCCAGCGCCGCGGCCGCGACGTAAAACGAGCCGAAAACGACAATGCGATCGCTCTCGCCTGCCTGCTGCTGCGCAGCCGCCAGCGCACCGCGCGGGTCGGCGTGCGTCACGATCGCCGCCGATGGCGGCGCGGCTGCGGTGACGCGCGTTTGCAGGTCGGCGACGCTGAGTCCGCGCGGCGTCATTGCGTCCAGCCCCGCAAGGCACCAGCAGTCGACGCGCAATGCCATCGGCGTGACGATGCCACCGACGTCCTTGTCGGCAAGCGCGCCGAAAACGGCGAACGTGCGGCCAGCGACCGGATTTTGTTCGAGCCACGAGCAGAGCACAGCGGCGGCCTGAGGGTTGTGCGCCACATCGACGATGACTTCGGCAGCGCCGGGCCGCGCGAATCGCTGCAGCCGCGCGGCGAGCCGCGCGGCGCGTACACCCACGGCCAGCGCAGCGGGGTCCCAGCCGATATGCTCGCGCAGAGCATGAAGCGCCGCGATGGCCGCAGCGGCGTTTGCCGTCTGGCACGGCGCTACAAGCGTCGGCGCCGGCAAATCGATGCTCATATCGCCTGACCGCCATTGCCAGCCCGGCGCGTGTGGCGGAAAGTCGTAATCGATGCCGGCCCGGCGGACATTCGCGCCGATGCGGGCTGCCTCCTCGAGCAATCGCGCAGGCGGGTCGCGCATGCCGAGGATCGCCGGCCGCATTGCGCGGAAAATGCCGGCCTTCTCGTAACCGATGCTGTCGCGATCGTTGCCGAGCCAGTCCTGATGATCCAGGTCGACCGTCGTGACGATCGCGGCGTCGGCATCGACGATGTTGACCGCGTCCAGACGGCCGCCGAGACCGACTTCGAGCACAGCGACGTCGAGTCTGTTTTGCGCAAGAATCCACAACGCCGCCAGCGTGCCGAACTCGAAATAGGTCAACGGAACATCGCGCGAAGGCATCAGGCGCGCCGCCTCGATGCGCTCGAATGCGTCGATCAGTTCGGCGTCGCTGGCCTCGCGTCCGAGCAGCCGGACGCGCTCGTTATAGCGTTGCAGATGCGGCGAGGTGTAGCAGCCCACGCGCTTGCCCATTGCCGTGAGCATTGCTTCCAGAAACGCTACCGTCGAACCCTTGCCGTTCGTTCCGCCGACCGTTATGACTACCGGCGCAGGAGCAGGGGCGCCGAGCCGTTGCCAGACCTCGCGCACGCGCTCCAGACCGAGCTCGATGCTGCGCGGATGCACGCGCTGCTGGTAATCGAGCCAGCCGTCGAGGGTCTTCTTGCGCGCGGCGTTGTCCATTGAAAGGCGCAGTGAGGTGCGGCGCGCATAGTGGCGGGCGACGGCGCCAATGGCAATCCCCGAACGCGCGACGCGCGCGCGGCCTTCAAACCGTGTGGCTTACGCTGCCTTGGACGAGCGCATCAGCAGCGCGAGCAACGCCGCAACCTTGTCGCGCATCTCGCGCCGATCGACGATAAGGTCGATCGCGCCGTGATCGAGCAGGAATTCCGAACGCTGGAATCCTTCCGGCAAAGTTTCGCGCACGGTTTGCTCGATGACGCGCGGCCCGGCGAAACCGATCTGCGCCTTCGGCTCGCCGATGTTGATATCGCCGAGCATGCCGAGGCTGGCCGACACGCCACCGGTCGTCGGATGCGTCAGAACGGAAATGTAAGGAACCCCGGCGCTGCGCAGACGCGCCAGCGCGGCCGACACTTTTGCCATCTGCATCAACGACAGCAAACCTTCCTGCATGCGCATGCCGCCGCTCGCGGCAAAACTGACCATCGGAATTCGCTCATCGAGAGCCTGCTCGGCGCCGAGCGCGAACTTCTCGCCGCCGACAGAGCCCATCGATCCGCCCATGAACGCAAATTCGAATGCGCACGCAATCAGCGGCTGGGTCTTGAGCAGGCCACGCAGCACGATCAACGAATCCTTCTCGCCGGTCTGTTTCTGCGCGGCGACGATGCGATCCTTGTATTTCTTCGAGTCGCGGAATTTCAGCGTGTCGACCGGCTCGAGTTCGGCGAACAACTCCTTGGAGCTGTCCGCGTCGAAGAACGCCGCCAGGCGCTGGCGCGCGCCGATCGGGTGGTGGTGTCCGCACTTTGGGCAGACGTCGAGATTGCGCTCCAGCTCGGGCCGGTAAAGCACGGCGCCGCAGCCTTCGCATTTTTCCCACAGGCCTTCGGGCACCTTGCCTTTCGAGGTGCCTTCGGTACGGATGCGCGAGGGCATCAGTTTCTGCAACCAACTCATGTCACCAACTTCTCCAGTATCGATCGGGGGTGCCGGTTCCGGCGCCCCGGGCAAGGGTTGTTCGGGTTTTTCCGGCTCACGCGGCATGCGCGCTTGCGCCTGCATCCACTTGAACGGCATTGGACCCGGCCGCATCGAGGCCGGCGCGGATCGGCGCGAGAAATCCTTTCGCGCGTACACAGACCTCGTCGGAGGTCGCACAGTTCGCGAGTTTCTCGACCAATGCGCTGCCGATAACGACGGCATCGGCGAACTGCGCAATTGCTGAAGCCGATGCCGCATCGCGAACACCGAAGCCGACCGCGATGGCTGTCTGCGTTTGCGACCGGATTGCCGCGACGCGTGCTCGGACGGGGGTCAGATCCAGTCGGTCAGCACCGGTGATGCCGGCAAACGAAACGTAGTACAGGAAGCCTTCCGCGCGTGCGCACACTTCGGCCAGCCGCGCGTCGGCCGTCGTCGGCGCGGCGAGAAAGATCTGCCGAAGTCCCGCTGCCCGCAGCGCCGCAATCGTCGCCGACTCCTCGAGTGGGCAATCCACGATCAGCGCGCCATCGACGCCCGCAGTGACGGCGGCCTGGGCAAAACGTTCGTAGCCGAAGATCTCGATCGGGTTCAGATAGCCCATCAGCACGATCGGCGTCGCCACATCGGTCTTGCGAAATTCGCCGACCCAACGCAGAACGTGCTGCAGCCCGATCCCGCGCGCGAGCGCGCGCTCGCTCGAATGCTGGATCACCGGCCCATCCGCCATCGGATCGGAAAACGGCATGCCCAGTTCGATCAGATCGGCTCCTCCTTCCACGAGCGCGTGCATCAACGGCACAACTGAATCCGGCAGCGGATCGCCGGCCGTGACGAACGGGATCAGGCCGGTGCGGCCGACGGACTTGAGCTCGGAGAAGCGCTGGTCGATGCGGTTCGACTTGACTGGCGCCGTGGTCACAGGGTTATCCCCTCGCGCTTGGCAATCGTATGCACATCCTTGTCGCCGCGGCCCGACAAATTCACAAGTATCAATTTATCTTTCGCCAACGTGCGGGCCAGCTTCATCGCGTGTGCCACGGCGTGGCTGGATTCGAGCGCCGCGAGTATTCCTTCGGTCAATGCCAATTCGTGGAAGGCGGCCATCGCTTCGTCGTCGGTCACGCCGACGTAGCTTGCTCGGCCCGTATCCTTGAGCCACGCATGCTCGGGGCCAACGCCGGGGTAGTCCAGACCGGCCGACACCGAGTGCGTCTCGGTAATCTGGCCATTGTCGTCGCAGAGTACGTAGGTGCGATTCCCATGCAGCACACCGGGACGGCCAGCGACCAGGGATGCGGCATGGTGCCCGGTCGCGATACCCTCGCCCGCCGCTTCGGCGCCGACGATCGCGACCGCGCGATCATTGAGGAACGCGTGGAACAAGCCGATCGCATTCGACCCCCCGCCGACGCACGCGACCAGTGTGTCCGGCAAGCGTCCATGCTCCTCGAGCATCTGCGCGCGCGCCTCGCGCCCGACGACCGCATTGAAGTCGCGCACCATCAGTGGATACGGATGCGGACCGGCGACCGTGCCGATGATGTAGAACGTATTGTCGACGTTCGTCACCCAGTCGCGCAGCGCCTCGTTCAGGGCATCCTTCAACGTCTTCGAGCCGGACGTGACCGGAACGACTGTCGCGCCGAGCAGCTTCATGCGGTAAACGTTGATCGCCTGGCGCTCGATGTCGGTCGAGCCCATGTAGACGACGCATTCCAGGCCAAGGCGCGCGGCCACTGTCGCGCTCGCAACGCCGTGCTGCCCGGCGCCGGTTTCGGCGATGATGCGGCGCTTGCCCATGTGGCGCGCGACCAGCGACTGGCCGACCGTGTTGTTGATCTTGTGCGCGCCGGTGTGATTGAGGTCTTCGCGCTTGAACAGGATCTGCGCGCCGCCGATCTTTTTCGACAGGCGTTCGGCGTGGTAAATCGGGCTCGGCCGGCCGACGTAGTGCTTGAGGTCGCGGTCGAGCTCGGCGATGAATTCCGGATCGTCGCGCAGGCGCAGGTAGGCCGCGGTCAATTCCGCCAGCGGCGCCATCAACGTTTCCGCGACGTAAATGCCGCCGTACGGCCCGAAGCGGCCATGCGCGTCGGGATACGCCGCGTAGTCGATCTCGCCGGCGGGGAGCGCTTCTATACTTTTATAATTTGCAGCCAATTGCCCAACCTCACTCGCCGGAACGCACCGCAGCGACAAACCGCCGCATCTTTTCCATATCCTTCACACCCGGCGTCGACTCGATGCCGCTGGCGACGTCGACCGCATACGGGTGCGCCGCACCGATCGCCTCGCCGACGTTTTCCGGCGTCAGCCCGCCTGCCAGGATCACCGGCGCGGACAGTTTCGCCGGCAACTGCGCCCAGTCGAAGCGCTTGCCGCTGCCACCTTGCTCGCCCGCGGCATTGCCATCGAACAGGAATCCGGCGGCCTGGGGATGCGCCGCAACGACGGCACCCCAGTCGCCACTCTGTCTCATGCCCGACGCACTCGGGCCCGAGCCCATCGCTATCGCTTTCAGATATGGAAGTCCGTAGCGTACACAATCCGGAGCCTCTTCGCTGCCGTGGAACTGCAGAAGGTCCGGCCTGACCGTGGCAATGGCCTCGGCGATGAAGGCCGGCTCGTCATCCATGAACAACGTGACGACCGCGACGAAAGGCGGCAGAGCGCGGCGGATGTCGCGTGCGTTGGCAATGCCGGCGAAGCGCTTGCTTCGCGTCGTCAGCACGATGCCTATCGCGTCGACGCCGAGCGCGCAGGCAGCCAGCGCATCCTGACGCCGCGTAAACCCGCAGAACTTGATCCGCACGCGCTCGCTCGTCACCGGGCGACTTCCTCGGGCAATCCGAATTCGACAGCATAGCGCGGCGCGAGCAGCGTCAACCCTTGCGGGCTTGCGGTCGGCCCGGCAACGTCACGATTGCGGCCTTCGAGCAACTGTGCGATCCAGCCTTGAGGCTGCTCGCCACGCCCTACCAGCAGCAGGCTGCCCACGATGTTTCGCACCATGTGGTGCAGGAAGGCATTGGCCTCGACTTCGACCCGGATGCACTCGCCGTCGCGCGCAATGGCGATTTCACGCAGGTTGCGCCGCGCCGTGTGCGCCTGGCACGCGATCGCGCGAAACGCGCTGAAGTCGTGTTCGCCTACCAGCGCCTGGGCCGCGTCGTGCATCGCCTGCGCGTCGAGCGGTACGCGTTCCCAGGCAACGTAGCGCGCGTCGAGCGCGGGACGTATCGGTCGATTCAGGATCAGATAGCGGTAGCGTCGCGCCGTCGCGCTGTAGCGCGCATGGAATTTGCCGTCGACATCGCGCGCCCAGCGCACTGCAATGCTCCGCGGCAGGCGCGAATTCGCGCCGAGCACCCAACTGCGCTCGCTACGCTGCGCATCGGTATCGAAGTGGACGACCTGGCAGCGCGCGTGCACGCCCGCATCCGTGCGACCCGCGCAGGTAACCTCGATCGTGGCATCGGCAACGAAGCTCAGGGCCGCTTCGACGCAGCCCTGTACGGTGTTGCCATGGGTCAGGCGCTGCCAGCCGAGAAAATCGGTGCCGTCGTATTCGATGCCGAGTGCGATGCGCAAAGGGGGATTCCCAATCTGCCGTCATTCCCGCGAAAGCGGGAATCCATTTTGCCTTTACTTGGGGCGAATGAGAGCAACATGAATCCCCGCTTTCGCGGGGATCACGTCGTGAGTTGGGTTTCCTGGGAAGACTGTATTCTGGCTCAGCGCGCTTCCGCGTACCGGCCGAGAGACTTCATTCTGAAGTCATTTTATCTCGGCCAGGAGCTTGCGGGCTTCGTCCTTCTGCGAGTCGTTGCCTTCCGACATGACCTCATCGAGCATCGACCGGGCACCTTCCGGATCGCCCATGTCGAGATAGGCCTTGGCCAGATCAAGCTTGGTGCCGATCGCATCCTCGCCGACGAACAGTTCATCGGGCGGCGCGAGTGTGTGCTCCGGCGGAAGTTCTGCCGGCGCTTCCACGTGCTGGTCCATCGTGGATTCGGCCGCGTGCTGTTCGTGCTCGCGGGCAAAGTCAGGCAATGGCTCATGCAGCAGCGTTGCCGTGTCGGCGGGCGTGTCTTCGGTGCGCACCGGCAGATCGAAGTCGAAGCGTTCTTCTGCCGCAGACGGCTCATTCCCGGCGTGCAGCGGCCGGTCATCGAACGTGCCCGCCTGCGTATGCATCGGCTCGGAAAAGACGAACTCGTCCGGCGGTTCGGCATGCGCATGGGCCTCGCCGTCTTCATGGCCGGCCGCGGAAACCTCGCCGAACAGCGGGTTGTGCGGGGCCAGCACAGCGCCCATCGCCAGCACTTCGTCCCATTCCGGCGCGGCCGGATCGACCAGATGCGCATGCATCTGCTCCGCGGCTTCCTCGAATCGGGCCGCATCGCCGCGCGCATAGTAATGGCGCAGCAGTTCGAGCGACGCCGTGCTGTTGCCCGGGTCTTGCCGCAGCGCGTCGAGAAGCCGCTCTTCCTCATGGACTGCGTCCGGCCCAAGATCGCCTTCGCCACCCACCATGCCGCCAACGGCAAACGGTTTTGGCTTGCGCATGAAGCGCATCAATGCCAGCAGTCCGACCAGCAGCAGCGCGGCGCCGCCGCCGAGCAGCACGTTCTGGTTCTTGTAGAAAGCCTCACCACCAGTGTCCAGCGGTACGACCTTCGCCGCCGGCGCCGATTTTGCCGGCGCAACCGCGGTTGTTGCCGGCTTCGATGCCGAAGCCGAAGAGTCTGTGGAGGAGGCCGGCGTCGAGGCTGCCAGGCTCGTGTCCGTGGAACCGGCCGGCGAAGCTGCCGCCGTGGCTGATGGCGATGTCGATGCGGCAGTGTCCGTTGTCGGCGCGGGCGTCGTTGCCGGTGGTGTCGTCGACGGCGTCGTCGTCGATGCCGAAGGCGTGGTCGACGCGGACGAAGCCGTGCCCGCCGTGGTTGCCGGCGGAGTCGTCGCACTCGGCGCCGGCGTCGTTGTCGCCGCTGTTGCTACCGGCGGGGTCGTGGTCGAGGCCGCCGTTCCCGGAGCAGGTTTGGCCACAGCGCTCTTTTCTGCCGCAGCTTTGTCTGCCGCAGCCTTGTCCCCGGCACTCATGTCGCCCCAGACGTCTTTCGCCGTGACTTTCTGGTCGGACGTGCCCGCGGAAGCTGGCGGAGTCGCCGTGGTGGCTACGGGCGGCTTGGTCGAGGCGGCAGCGGCGCTCGCTGCCGTCTTGGCCTGCAGGTCTTTCAACTTCGCCTGCAGTTCGGCAATTTCCGAATCCTTCATCGAGATCAGGCGCTGGTCCTTGCTGCCGAGATCCTCGAGCTGCTTGACGCGCGACTTCAACTCCGCGGCTTCCTGCTCGCGGCTCGTCAGTGCTTCTTTCGTGCGCGCCAGTTCGGCCTTGGTGGCGGCGTCGTCCTTGCCCGTTCCGCCGGCTGCGCCGGCGTGGTCGCTGCCGGCATCACCCTTGCCGGCACGTGGCGGCACGAGCGCCAGGCGCTCTTGCGCCTGCTTGCCGCCGGCATCGCTGCTGGCCGGCTTCGCGGGGGCAGCGGTCGCGGGAGTACCGGTATGTGCAACCAGGGTCGGCGCCGTTACGGGCGCCTTCGAGGTCCATGCTTCGTTCTGACTATGCACTTGCGCTACGGCCTCATGGATCGCGCCGGTCGCGCGGATATCGTCGCTGTTCGGAATGCGCAGGATTGCGCCGCGCCTGAGCGCGTTGATGTTGTCCTGGTAGAAAGCCTTCGGATTGGCCTTGAGCAAGGCCAGCATCATCTGATTGATGTTGGTCTTTTCGTCCGGACGGGTCGCTCGGGCGATTTCCGAAAGGGTCTCGCCTGCAGCGACCGGACCGTAATCATTTCCGGCCGTTGATTGAGCTGCCGGTTTCGGCGGCGGTGCGGGCGCGGGCGCGGAGGGCGGCGCAGCAGCTTTCTTCGGCGGTTTCTGCGGGGCGGCTGCAACGGGTGGCTTTGGTTCGGGACTGGCTGCTTTTGGCGGCGGCGCCGGCTTGGATTGGGGCAACGGCTGAGGCGCGGCGGCGGGTTTTTCGGCGACCGGTGCGACCGTGGCAGGCGTGCCTCGCGCCGGCGGCGCAGTGATCGGCGGATCGAGCAGCACTGTGTATTCACGCAGCACCTTGCCCTTCGTCCAGTTCGCGACGATCAGGAAATCGATCAGTGGCTCGCGCACCGCATCTTTCGTCGTCACCTTGATGACGGTCTGCCCGCGAGCGTTCGTCGTGACCGCCATCTCGAGCGGGACGGTTAGCCGCGCGCGGTTCAAGCCTACGCGCTCGAAATCCTCGGCTGAGGCCAGATCGACGGTCAGTTCAGTCGCTTCTGTCGCCGACTCGGTCAAGACCGGAATCTCCGCATCGAGCGGCTGATTCAATCCGGATTTGACCTGGATAGTCCCAGCCCTAACGCGAATGCATTGCTGCCCGCCAAAGCGAGCGCAACGGCAAGTGATAATTTTACCGGCCCTTTCATGAGGTTAGCCCCCCAACTATGTCTTTCATTTAACCACTGGACGAGCTTCCGCCTGAAATCCCTAAGCTCGAAAACGCCTTATAACACAATCGTAACTATAGGTCACAAGTAAGTTTTTGCCAATATCTCGGCAATCTGTACTGCATTCAGCGCGGCGCCCTTGCGAATATTGTCCGAAACGATCCACAGGTTCAGCCCACGCGGGTGGGAAATATCCTGGCGAATGCGTCCGACATACACCGGGTCGTGGCCGGCAGCATCGCTGACCGGCGTCGGATACCCGCCGGCCTTGCGTTCGTCGATCACTTCCACGCCGGGCGCCTTTTCTAACAGGGCGCGAGCCTGCTCTGCCGTGATCGGGTCGCGGGTTTCGATATGTACCGCCTCGGAATGCCCATAAAACACCGGCACGCGAACCGCCGTCGGGTTCACCTGGATCGAATCGTCCTCGAGGATCTTGCGCGTCTCCCAGACCATCTTCATTTCTTCCTTCGTGTAACCGTTCGACTGGAACTCGTCGATATGCGGTATCACGTTGAAGGCAATCTGCTTGCTGAACTTCGCCGGCTCGTGTTCCTGGAAATTCAGCAGCGCGGCGGTCTGCTTCGCGAGTTCTTCCATTCCTGACCGGCCCGCGCCGGAAACCGACTGATAGGTCGCGACGTTGATGCGGGTGATGCCGACCGCACGATGGATCGGCGCGAGCGCGACCAGCATCTGCATCGTCGAGCAGTTCGGATTGGCGATGATGCCGCGCGGCTTGTAGCGCGCGATCGCGTGCGGATTGACTTCGCTGACGACCAGCGGGATATCGTCCTGGTAGCGGAACTCCGACGTGTTGTCGATCACCGCCGCGCCGGCCGCGGCGGCGCGCGGCGCGTGCACGCGCGAAACGGAAGCCCCGGCCGAAAAGAAAGCGATATCGACGCCGGCGAAATCGTAGTCGGCGAGATTTCGGACGGTCAGCGATTTGCGCCCGAACTCGACGAAACCCGCCCGCCGAGCGTTCGCTCGCCAGCGGCACGAGTTCGCTGACCGGAAACTTGCGCTCGTCGAGAATCGCGAGAACTGCTTCGCCGACCGCGCCGGTGGCGCCGACCATCGCAACTTTGTAGCTTTCCTTCTTGCTCATGCAGTCTGCTTGCTCATGTAGTGTCGTTGTTCATCCTGAAGAATTCTTTGACGCGGATCAAAACGGGTCAAAGCGGAATTTCGCGGACAAGGTAATGCTATTTCTGCTTTCCGGATCCGCGTAAATCCGCCTTTATCCGCGTGCAAAACTCCCGCGCAAGGCTTCGGGATTGAGCACGTTTGGCGGGCGGCCCGCGTTTGGACCGAAGCCCAATGCCGCGATGAGATTGTCGACGGCCAGGCTGGTCATCGCCCGCCGCGTGTCGACACTCGCGCTCGCAATATGCGGTGTCAGCACGACGTTGTCGAGCGTCGGCAGCAGCGGATGCAGGGCCGGTTCGTTCTCGAACACGTCCAGACCCGCGCCGGCGAGGCGGCCGCCAGACAGGGCCTCGACCAGGGCTGCATCATCGACGATGCCGCCGCGCGCGATATTCACCAGTATCGCCGAGGTTTTCATCAGGGCCAGTTCGGCCGTGCCGATCGCATGCCGGTTCTGCGCCGTGAGCGGCAGCACGAGCACGAGGAAGTCCGCTGCACGCAGCAGTTCGTCGCGGCCGACGTATTCGGCGTTGCACTCGCGCTCGGTTATGGCCTCGAGCCGCGAGCGGTTGTGATAGATGACCTTCATGCGAAATCCGGCGCCGCGCCGGGCGATGGCTTGGCCAATACGGCCCATGCCGAGAATGCCGAGCGCGCGGCCGTGCACCTCGGCGCCAAGCAAAACATTGTAGGAGGGACCGCGCCAAGCGCCTGCGCGCACATAGCGTTCTCCCGCACCGACGCGGCGCGCAGTTGCGAGCAGCAGCGCCCAAGCGAAATCGGCGACCGCTTCGTTCAACACATCGGGTGTGTTGGTCGCGACGATGCCCGCCGCGGTCAGCGTGGCAAGATCGAGATTGTCGTAGCCGACCCCGACGTTGGCCACAGCGCGCAGTTGCGGCGCTTGGGAGATTACGGCGTCACTCACCGGATCAGAAACGCCGAGCATGGCTCCTTGCTTGTCATGCAGCTTGAACGCGACTTCGCCCGGCGTCCATGCCCGGTCCTCGGTTTCGATCTCGACATCGAAGAATGCGCGCAGCCGGTCGATGATGTCGCCAAACAGAGGGCGCGAAACCCAGACACGCGGACGCACTTTGCTCTCGCTCACGGCCGACTCATGCTTTGTCGTTGGCGCTGCCGGGTATGCGCGGCGCGATCTCGCCGACGTCGCCGCATTGCGCGCGATGCCGAAGCGCCTGGTCGACGAGCACGAGCGCCATCATCGCCTCGGCGATCGGCGTCGCGCGGATGCCGACGCACGGATCGTGGCGGCCCTTGGTCACGACCTCGACCGGCTCGCCGGCCAGGTTCACGCTGCGTCCGGGAATCAGGATGCTCGAGGTCGGCTTCAGCGCCATCGACGCGACGAGCGCCTGGCCGGTCGAAATGCCGCCGAGAATCCCGCCGGCGTGGTTCGACAGGAATCCCTGCGGCGTGATCTCGTCGCGATGCTCGCTGCCGTGCTGCGTGACGGCGGCGAAGCCGGCGCCGATCTCGACGCCCTTGACCGCGTTGATCGACATCAGCGCGGCGGCCAGTTCGCCGTCGAGCTTGCCGTAGATCGGCTCGCCCCAGCCCGGCGGAACGTTTTCGGCGACGACGTTGACTCTCGCGCCGACCGAATCGCCGGATTTGCGCAACGCCATGATGTAGGTCTCGAGTTCCGGAACCATGGCCGCGTCCGGCCAGAAGAACGGGTTGTCCTCGACTGCATCCCAGTCGAACGCGCGCGGACTCATCGGCCCGAGCTGGGCCAGCCAGCCGCGCACGGCAATATGGAATTTTTCCAGAAGATACTTCTTGGCGACGACGCCGGCCGCGACGCGCATCGTCGTCTCGCGCGCCGACGAACGCCCGCCGCCGCGCGGATCACGGATGCCGTACTTCTGCCAATAGGTGTAGTCGGCGTGGCCGGGCCGGAACGTGCTGGCGATGTCGGCGTAATCCTTGGACTTCGCGTCGACGTTACGGATCAACAGCGCAATCGGCGTCCCGGTCGTGCGACCCTCGTACACGCCGGACAGGATTTCGACCGCATCGTCCTCATGCCGCTGCGACGTGTAGCGCGAGCGTCCGGTCGCGCGCCGCTCGAGATCGCGGCGGAAATCCTCGGCTGCAAGCGCTAGTCCCGGCGGACAGCCGTCGATCACGCAGCCGATCGCCGGCCCGTGGCTCTCGCCGAAGGTCGTGACGGTGAAGATTTTTCCGAACGAATTACTGGACACGCCTGGGTTCCGGTTACGCTCAAGAGTCGAAAGAATGAACCACGAAGGAGACGAAGGACACGAAGGGAAGCGAGAGCGATTTTGGTCGTTATTGAAGCACTATCATCACGTGGCGGCGGCCACCAGCTGTTATTTCATCTTCTTCTTGGTGGGTCCTTGGTTTTCCTTCGTGTTCTTCGTGTTCTTCGTGTTCTTCGTGTTTGAATCTTTCGCTTTTGCAGACCGTTCAGCTGCGGCGGCGCGGATCGACGCGGCGTGTTTGACCAAATCACTGCGATCGATCGCGAAGACGCCCATCTGGCCGACCTCGAACTCGATCCAGTTCAGCGGCAGTTTCGGCAGCAGCTTGACCAGCGCGCGTTCGCTCTCACCGACCTCGACGATCAGCCAGCCGTTCGGACTCAGGTGCGCCGGCGCCTCGGCAAGGATGCGAAGCGCGAAATCCAGGCCGTCGTCGCCCGCCTTCAGGCCGAGCGACGGCTCATGGGCGTACTCGGCCGGCAGCGCGGCAAATTCCTGCTCGGTCACGTACGGCGGATTGCTGACGATCAGGTCGTACACCTCGCCTTTCAGTCCGGCAAACAGGTCGGACTTGAGCGCGCGCACGCGCTCTTCGACATTCTGGAATTGTATATTTTCACGAGCCAGGGCCAGCGCGTCGTCGCTGATGTCGGCAAGGTCAACTTGCCAGTCCGGATTGTGCACCGCCATCGCGATGCCGATGCAGCCCGATCCGGTGCACAGGTCGAGTGCCCGGCTGACCGCGAGACCGTCGAGCCACGGCGAGAAACCGTTCTGGATCGACTCGGCGATCGGCGAGCGCGGCACCAGAGCGCGCGTGTCGGATTTGAACTTCAGTCCGGCGAACCAGGCCTCGCCGGTAAGGTAGGCAACGGCTTGGCGCTCGCGCACGCGCCGCTCGATCAGCGCGAGCACGCGTTTCTTCTCGGCCGCCGTCAGCCGTGCCGCGCCATAGGCGGGCGGCAGGTCGTGCGGCAGGTGCAGGCTGTGCAGCACCAGGTGCGACGCTTCGTCGAGCGGGCTGTCGTAGCTGTGGCCGAACGTGAGGCCCGCGCCGGCAAAGCGGCTCGCGCCGTACCGGATCAAGTCGATGATGGAAGCAAGTTCGGCGGTCACGTGGTCAGCGCGGGACTGTTGAGGAGCCAAGTATAGGCGAACGCGAACGCTATAATGACCGGATGAGTCTCTCCTCACCGGCTTCGCACCGCTCCTTCGTATGGATCATTCTCGTCGCAGCGCTGGCCGCTGGCGCCGGGCTGTGGTTCGGCAACCACCAATTCGGCCGGGGCGATCGACCCAAGCTCGCAAACGCGGTGCTTTATCCGCAGCCACGCGAACTGCCGGATTTCCAGTTGGCCCAGGCCAATGGCACACCACTGACACTGGCGGACTGGAAGGGCCGCTGGAACGTCGCTTACATCGGCTACGCCAGTTGCCCGGACGTCTGCCCGACGACGCTGTCCGTCTTCAAGCAGGTATGGAAGGGACTCGATGAGCGCGGTCTGCGCGATCGCGTGCGCATCAATTTCATATCGGTCGATCCGCAGCGCGATACGCCGGAAGCCCTCGGCAAGTACGTGGCGTTTTTCAGCCCCGACTTCGTCGCAGCGACCGGCAGCGACGAGCAACTGGCGCGCCTGACGCGCGCGCTCGGACTGCTCTACTCGCGCTCGACCGGCCCGAATGGCGAGATCCAGGTCGACCATAGCGGCTCGGCCGTGATCGTCGACCCGCAGGGCCGGCTCGTCGGCATGTTTCGCCCGCCGTTCGCGGCGGCCGATGTGGCCGCCGACCTCGCCAGGCTTGCTGGCTCCGGGAACTGACCGATGCGCCCCGCCGTGATGCTCCAATATCTGCTGCCGCATCGCGCCTTGTCGCGCGTGGTGTACTGGGCGACGCGCTGGAGGTGGCGGCCGTGGAAGGACTTCCTGATCTCGCGCGTCGTCAGCGCCTATCGCGTGGACATGGAACAGGCGGTCGTTCCCGATCCGTGCGCCTATCCGACGTTCAATGCGTTCTTCACCCGCGCGCTCAAGCCGGGCGCGCGACCGCTGCCGGACGATCCGCAGGCGCTGGCCTGTCCGGCGGACGGCAAGATCAGCCAACTGGGCTCAATCACCGGAGACCGCATCTTCCAGGCCAAGGGTTTCGATTTCAGCGTGGCTGAACTGCTGGCCGGTGGGCCCGACGCGAAAACGTACACGGATGGAACTTTTATAACTGTATACCTCTCGCCACGCGATTATCACCGCGTGCACATGCCGCTGGCAGGCACGCTGCGCGAAACGGTGCACATTCCCGGGCGCCTGTTCAGTGTCGCGCCCTTCAGCGTCAACGCGGTGCCGCGCCTGTTCGCGCGCAACGAGCGCCTGGTCTGTCACTTCGACGGCGATAATGGCCCCTTCGTCGTCGTGCTCGTCGGCGCCATGCTGGTTTCGAGCGTCGAGACGGTCTGGAGCGGGCTTGAGATCCCGCCGTACGCCAGCGCCGTGACACGCAAGGACTGGCGCGACCGCGCGATTCGCCTTGAACGCGGCGCGGAGATGGGCCGTTTCAACATGGGTTCCACAGTCATCTTCGCCCTGCCCGCCGGCCGCGCCGTCTGGGATCCGGGCCTTGCCTCCGAAGCGCCCGTACAAGTCGGCACTCACATCGGCAGCCTGACGCGCTGACGACCTGATTTCGCGGTTCCACACTGACACTTCCGCGTATCTTGATGATATTGCGTGCAATTTCAGTCAGGATTTGCAAGAATGTGACGTAAATGGTCAAATTGTGACGTAGTACGTACCCGACGCGCCGCCGAACCAGTAATATCGCGCAACGTCGGGTAAGTGCATCTCCGCACAGCAAGTTGAAATTTCAAGGATCCGCAAATGCGCATTGTCAGCCGCCTGATCGCCCTGAGCCGCTCGATACAGCTCAACCGCCAGTTCCGCGAAATCCAGCGAGAGATCGATTCGCTGCCGCTGGCAACCCGGCGCCAGCTGGCCTCGCTTGCGGTCAAGGAATTTTCCAGCGCCTCCCAGTGTGAGTTTCCGCACCTGTACGGCACGCCCGGCGAAACGCAGGGTATCGAGGCCGCCTGGGGCAAAGGCGCCGAAGTCGGCTTCACGCGTGTGCGTTCCGACAACCCGCACGTCAAGCTGCGCGGCATCGCGCTGTGGCTGACGGTTGCCTATTTCGAGACCAAGGATTCGCAATACGGCGAAGCACAGAACCTGCATCGCCAGCTGATGCGCACGCTGCGCGTGCTGCGCGAGTACGCCCCTGCGACCACGGCCCAGGACCGCTGGACCGCCGAGATCGGCCGCGCCGTCGCCTGATTCCGTTTTACGTCAGGTCCTTGAAAGCGCCGCTCACGCGGCGCTTTTTTTTACCGCCATGGATGGCGGGTACGCCGAAAATGCAGGAGCATTTTTCGGCGGGTGCCTAGATCGCGCGACACCCTCGAAACGGAAGCCACTTTGGCTGGATCGACACGCCGGAAATGCAGGAGCATTTTCCGGCGGTGCCTAGACCGCACGACATCCTGAAAACGAAGTTATCTTGCCCGGACCGACATGCCGGAAATGCAGGAGCATTTTCCAGCGGGTGCCTGAACCGCACGACAGTCCCGAAAACGAAGCAGTGTTCTTCGCTGGGCTTCTAGTCCCGTCACCGCTTCCCGCAAGTAACCTGCAACGTCTGCCCCGGGTGCACCGCATAGCCCGGCCCCTTGATGCGATTGGGCGCCGCCAGTTCCCCGACGCTGCCACAGCCAAGCTTGTGCGCAATCGCGCCGAGCGTTTCTCCTTTCTTGACGACGTAGGTCTTCGCCGCCGTGCTAGAACCGCGCGCAGGGCGCTCGGTGCGGGCGAACCCGGCCGGCGCAACCGGCGCCGCCGCGCTGTGCAGTTCGCTGGCCAGTTCGACCCACTTGCCACCCGCGCAGGATTTTTCGTACGCCGTAGCCAGGCGCGCCGGCAATTCGATGCGCGTTCCAGCCGCCATCGGCTGCTGCGGTTCGTACTGCGGATTGAGGTTGCGCAGCGTGCGGAACCAGCCGTTCGGATTGCCTTCCTGACCCAGGCACACGGTCAGCTCGTCGATCGATGACGGCACCGCCAGAGCGATTGCTGCCGGCTTGCCCTCGATCTTCGGGAACGTCAGGTGATAACGCTCAGGATGCAGGAACAGCCATGCCGCAGCGAGCACCATCGGGACGTAGTCGCGCGTTTCCGGGTTGACTTCGAAGTAGATCTTCGCGTCCCAGAAACCGGCGTTCGGATTGCGCGCCGCGAGCCGCTGCATCGCGCCTTCGCCGCCGTTGTAGGCGGCGAGAACGAGCTCGAGATTGTCGTTGAACACGGCGAGTTGTTCGTTGAGATAAGCCGCGTTGGCATGCGCCGACAGACGCGGATCGAAGCGCTGGTCGAAGCCGTCGACCGTGCCCAGGCCGAAGCGCGCGCCGGTCGCGTACATGAACTGCAACGGCCCGCTCGCGCCGGAACGCGACACCGCATGCACCTTGCCGCCGGATTCCTTCGCCAGCATGCCGAACAGCAGCGCCTCGGGCAGCCCGGCCTTCTGGTATTCCGGCCACATGCGATAGCGCATGTATTCGTAGTTCTCGTAGGCGAGCATCAGGTTCGGACGAAGTTGTGTCAGCCACTGCTCGAGCGCGACCTTGATCGGTTCGTTCAATGCAATCAGATCGGACAGCTCGCGACCCTTGAGCAGCGAAACCGAGCGCGCGACTTCCGGCAGCGCAGCGGCGGCTGGCGACGCCACTCCGGCTTCGCCGCTTGTTTGGGCGCCATCGGGCGCGGGATTGCCGGCGTCCTCGCCGAGCAGGCCGGTGTCCAGACGCAACAGATGGTCGAAGGCGGCGAAGAAACGCTGGCTTTCGCAATCACGCAATGCCAGGCACTGCGTCGAGGCAACCTGCAGGTCGTCCAGCGCCGCTTTGGCTTCCGCGGCAGCGGGTTGGTCGGCGCCGCCAACGCGCAACGCAGCGTGCGCGGCGGCAAAGCGCTTCGCGTCGGCATCCAGGCGAGCGTAAAGCGCGTTGATCTGCTCGACGTTCGACGCTGCCCCTGGCGCTGGCTGCGCGCCCGGGGAGGACTTCTGCACGGATTGGCCGGCGCATGCGCCGAGGGTGAGGAGAACGCTGACTGCGAGAACGCGGTAACTGCAATGCATGCTTACGGACCTGCCGGACAATTACCGCACGTTACCTGTCGGGACGCGTCCTGCCAACCCTTCGCTCGCACGCCCCAGTCGTGCGAACATGTTAGTGTCCTGTTCCGCAGGAAGCCTTACCTCCCTCGTGGGAGAGGTCGACGCGCGCAGCGCGGCGGGAGAGAGGGGAAGGCGCCGCAGGCGCCTGCTGCGCAGGCGCACCCCTCCCCAACCCTCCCCATCAAGGGGGAGAGGCTAAGAAGGCATCCGCGTACTCGTGCGTCTGAGCGATCATCAGTAAGGATATTTGAGAAACGCAACAAGACTGCACAGGCGACGAGGAACGACGATCGTGAACGAAATTCTGCTCGGCAAGACGGTTCCAGAATCCCGCGACGTCTACCTGCACGCGCGCTACGGCAATCGCCACGGCATGATCGCCGGCGCGACCGGCACCGGGAAATCGGTATCGCTGATGGTGATGGCCGAAGGCTTCTCGCGCCTTGGCGTGCCGGTTTTCCTGGCCGACGTGAAGGGCGATCTCGCCGGCCTTTCCCAGGCGGCCGTCATCGGCGACAAGCTCAGACCGCGACTGGAAAAGCTGGGCCTGACCAACTTCACGCCCGCCGCCAACCCGGTCGTTTTCTGGGACATCTACGGCAAGCTCGGCCATCCGGTGCGCGCCACCGTGTCCGAAATGGGACCGACGTTGTTCGCGCACCTGCTCGAACTCAACGACGTGCAGAGCGGCGTGCTCGAAGTCGTGTTCA
This sequence comes from uncultured Gammaproteobacteria bacterium, assembly GCA_963766595.1. Classification (GTDB taxonomy): domain Bacteria; phylum Pseudomonadota; class Gammaproteobacteria; order Xanthomonadales; family Rhodanobacteraceae; genus Rudaea. Next base: position 1,092,447 of record CAVYAZ010000002.1, on the reverse strand, counting down.
AGGTCGCCGACGACCACGGCTGGCTGCTTCTGGATCTGAAAGACCTGCGCGCGTTGCTGAACTACGCCGGCGACAAGGAGAACGCGAAGACGATCTCGGCCACCTACGGGCTGGTGAGTCCGACATCGCTCGCGGCGATCCAGCGCGCGGTGCTGACTTTGGAGAATGCCGGCGGCGACGTGTTCTTCGGCGAACCCGCACTCGATCTGGCGGAGTTCATGCGCGTCGGCCTCGACGGCCGGGGCCTGATCAGCATTCTCGCCGCGGATCAGCTGATCCTGAAGCCGGCGCTGTATTCGACGTTTCTGCTCTGGCTGCTCTCGGAACTGTTCGAAAAGCTGCCCGAAGTCGGCGACCTCGACGTGCCCAAGCTCGTGTTCTTCTTCGACGAGGCGCATCTGCTGTTCGACGACTGTCCGCCGTCATTGCAGAAGCGCATCGAACAGGTCGTGCGGTTGATCCGCTCCAAGGGCGTGGGCGTGTACTTCTGCTCGCAGAACCCGGACGACGCGCCGGACGTCATCCTTGGCCAGCTCGGCAACCGCGTCCAGCACGCGCTGCGCGCCTTCACGCCGCGCGACCAGAAGGCCGTGCGCAGCGCCGCCGAAACGTTCGCGCCGAATCCGAAGCTCGGCAACGTCAGCGACGTCATCACCCAACTCGGCGTCGGCGAAGCGCTCGTGTCGACGCTCCAGGACGGCGGCGTGCCGCTCCCGGTCGAACGCGCGATGATCGTGCCGCCGACCTCGCGCATCGGCGCAATCACCGATGCCGAGCGCGCGACGATACGTTCGCGCTCACCGGTCGGCACGCGCTACGACGCGTCGATCGATCGCGACTCCGCCTACGAGATGCTGACCCGGCGTGCCGCCGATCCTGCCCCCGCGCCGGCCCCCGCGGGCGGAGCCCACGCACCTACAGGCGCGCCCGCAGATGCGCCCGCTCCGCAAGGATCCGGCTGGGGCAAGGCGATCAGCGACGCCGTGTTCGGCACGAGCCGCCGCCAGGGCATGATCGAAGCGATGGCCAAGTCGGCCGCGCGCAACGCGGGCAGCAAGCTTGGCAACAGCCTGCTGCGTGGCGTGCTCGGTTCGCTGTTGAAAAAATGAGCATGGCGGCAAATTGCCAATCGGCCGCGCGCTGCGCCCACGCGGCTGTGCATGGCGCGTGATTCCGCGCGCGTTTCGATTCGCGAATTGCGATTTGACATGGTCGATCGACAGGGTCCTGCGCATCGTGCTGAAACTGCTGCAATGACGACGGAGTCGACCTCCAGGGAAACGGCGCGTTCCTACCGCGAGCGCTGGGCCGAAATATTCGCTGTATCCGCTGCAACCCGGCGCGTTGTCGACGAACGTCGCGCTCGCCGTGTCGCACCTGGTCGCGCATATCCCGCTTGGCTTCATCCTCGACCTGCTGGTCTGGACGGCGTTCTTCAAATACGCATTCGAAGTGTTGCGCTGGAGTGCCAACGGCCGCGAGCAGGCGCCCGAGATCAGCTTCACGGTCAGCGACGCAATTGCCCGGTTCGCGATGCTCCTGCTGGTCCTGTCCGAAGTTGCGATCATCATGCTCGCCTATATCTACGGCACGGGTCCTGCGTTCGCTCTCGGCGTTGCGCTGATGTTCGCGATGCCGGGGATCATCACGAACCTGGCCGTCGACGAGAACATGCTCGGCGCGCTGAACCCATTCGCATGGATCGCAATGGCGATTCGCCTGCGCGGCACTTATCTGGTCCTGGTCGGCGTGTTTTGCGCGGCGCTGTTCGTGCAGAGCGTCGTGGCCGCCGCGCTGGCCAACGTATTGCCGGGAATCCTGGTCACGCTGATCGTGTTCTTTGTCGTCAACTACCTGATGATCGCGAACTTCCACTTGATCGGCTGGGTGATCCACGAGAATGCCGACGAGCTGGGTTACTCCGGCCACCTGGAATTGCACGCGCTGCCGGCCGATGCCGGCCCCGACGAGCGCATCATCGACGCTGCGCGCAGACGGGCGGCGGAAGGCGATGTCCCCGGTGCCGCGGCTCTGCTGCGCGATGAGATCGGCGTGCGGCCGGACGCTCTCGCGCTGCACGCCGAGTTGCGCCACTGGCTGCGCGAGTCCGACGAGAAGTCCGAACTCGTCGGACATGGCCGGCGCTACATTCCGCAACTGCTCGCGTTCAATCAGGACCACAGCGCGCTCGAGGTCGCACGCGATTGCCTGGCGATCGACCCGACGTTCACGCTGGACAAGGCCGAGGATGTCACGCGCCTGGCCAACGCCGCGGCTGCAGCCGGCCGCTCCCAGCTCGCCCTGCAACTGCTGACCGGCTTCCACAAGCGGTTTCGCAACCATGCCGACATCGCCAGGAACTATCTGCTCGCGGCGAAGATCATGGCCGAACGGCTGAACAAGGAAATGCAGGCGCGCGCCCTGCTCGAACAGATCAAGATCGTGCTGCCGGAAGACCCGCTGATTCCCGAGGTCGATGCCTACATCGCCTTCCTCGACAAGCTTGCGAAGACGCCGGCGAAGTCTTCGCCACAGACGCCTTCGGCATGAGCCGCTGGCGCGCGCCGCAGGCGGCCTCGACCGCCGTCATCACCGCCGACGGCTATCGGCGGCTCAGGGCCGAGCTCGATCATCTGTGGCGCGAGTTGCGCCCGGAAGTCGTTCGGGCGCTGACCGCGGCCGCTGCGGAAGGCGATCGCTCCGAAAACGCCGAGTATATTTATCGCAAAAAGCAGCTCGGCGAGATCGATCGCCGCGTGCGCTACCTGAGCAAGCGCCTGGAGTCGCTGAAAGTCATCGAGACCAAACCGACCGACCGCCAGGCGATCTTCTTCGGCGCCTGGTTCGAGCTGGAAGACGAAGACGGCAATACCTTGCGCTATCGCATCGTCGGACCCGACGAAACCGATCCCGGCCCCGGCTGGATCAGCATCGATTCGCCGATCGCACGCGCCGCGCTGAAAAAGCGCGTCGACGATGAGTTCGATGCAGAACTGCCGGGTGGACGGCGGCGGTTTGTCGTGGTGGCGGTGAGTTATGAGGAGGGGCTAGGGACTAGGGACTGAGGGACTAGGGGCTAGGGGCTAGAGCCTGGGACTGGAGGGGAGGAAGACTGCATGCTTCTGCCCGTCATCCCGGCGGCTCTCAACAGCGGAGCTGGTCAAGCCGGGATCCAGTGTCTTCAAAGGCGCTGGATTCCGGCTTTCGCCGGAATGACGAGCAAGGGCACAACTCACGTCGGAGCCCCAGCGCTGGTGAACGGCGCGGGGTAACGCCTTCCGTCACGCAAGGGACAAAAGCACGGCGCTTCGCGATAGAAGCTCTCGACTATGTTGTAAGGATGCCAACCTGGAATCCCCGACAATGGAAGAGGGCGCAACTCTTGCGGATCGTTGAGAAGTTCGCCACGTCGGATCGCGGCAGCGACCACGGCGACTGGCTGATCTGCCGTGGGGAATGAGCCGCTTGAATCGCCCTCCACGTTTCCACTTTGCGGCATCATCACGACCAACGCCTTGCCGACCAGCAACTGCCCCGGCTTCAGCGCGTGCTCCAGCAATGCGTGTCCAAACACATGCGCTGATACTCGCCCATCGTTCCACGCTTCGCGTTCACGCCAGAACAGGCCGTGCCAGTCGTGCGCGTCCCACAAGGCGAGCAGCACAGGGTCGCGCAACAGCACGACCACCCCGGCCTCGTCGAAGTGGGTCAGTGCGCATTGCGCGCGCGTCCGCTGTTTCGGCCCGGCAACGGCGATCTCGGCCACCTGCCGCGCATTCAAAGCAGTTTTCAAGGCCGGATAGCGCAACCAGACCAGCGCGTTGAGCAAGTCGTGCCAGTTACCCTCGCGCGTGGCGATCTCACCGCGATCGGCGATGCGTCGTTCGTAGTGCAAACCGTCGGCGAGCAGCGACGGTGTTTGTCCCACAAAACGCCACTTCGCTTCCACGCCGCTGACCGGCAGATCGGCCTTGCCGGCGGCCGAATTCAACGCGTCGACACGTGGCCAATCGGACGTTTCGATGAATGGCGCAAATTCGCGCCACTGCGAAAGCGGCGGCCGCGAGAAGACCGACGAATCGATTTGATCACGCGCGGGCGCGATGAAACGCATATCGAGATCGCACCCTCTCTCGCATCCAGCGTGCCTACACCACGAGGCGTCCGACCAGGTCGTGTTCCTCGGCCGCAGTAACTCTGACCGTTACGATCTGGCCCGGCTTGAGCTTCTGCCCGTCGGTGATGCGCAACACGCCGTCGATCTCGGGCGCATCGGCCGCGGTGCGCGCGACCGCGCCGCTCGTGTCGACGTGATCGACGAGCGCGTCGACCACCGTTCCGACCTTGCGCTTGAGTTTCGCCGCGCTGATCTGCGCCTGCGCCGCCATGAAGCGCTCGAGGCGCTCCTGCTTGACCTCTTCCGGAATCGCCCCCGGCAAATCGTTGGCCCGCGCGCCATCGACCGGCGAATAGGCAAATGCGCCGACGCGATCGAGCTGCGCTTCCCCAAGGAAGTCGATCAGTTCCTCGAACTCTGCGTCGGACTCGCCCGGAAAGCCGACGATGAACGTGCTGCGGATCGTCAGATCGGGGCAAACCTCGCGCCATGCACGCACGCGCTCGAGCGTCTTGGCGCTCGCGGCCGGCCGCTTCATCAGTTTGAGGATGCGCGGGCTCGCATGCTGGAACGGAATATCGAGGTACGGCAGCAGCCTGCCTTCCGCCATCAACGGAATGACCTCATCCACATGTGGATAAGGGTACACATAGTGCAAGCGCACCCAGGCGCCGAGTTCGGCCAACCCTTCGCACAACTGCGTCATGCGCGTGCGGTATTCCCTGCCCCGCCAGGTGCGCTCGGTGTACTTCAGATCGACGCCATAGGCGCTCGTGTCCTGCGAGATGACGAGCAACTCGCGCACGCCGCTCTTGACGAGCTTTTCGGCTTCGATCAGCACTTCGTCGATCGGCCGCGAGACCAGGTCGCCACGCATCGACGGAATGATGCAGAAGGTGCAACGGTGGTTGCAGCCTTCGGAAATCTTCAGGTATGCGTAGTGCTTCGGCGTCAGCTTGATGCCGATGTCGTTCGCATCCGCGCCTTTGCGCGTGCGCCCGCGCGGCACGATGTCGACGAACGGATCGTGCTTCGGCGGCAGCTGCGTGTGCACCGCGCTCATCACGCTCGCGTAGTCCTGCGGGCCGGTGATCGCCAGCACGCCCGGATGCGCCTCGCGGATCACGTCGGCGCGCTTGCCGAGGCAGCCGGTGACGATGACCTTGCCGTTTTCGGCCAACGCCTCTCCGATCGCGTCGAGCGATTCCTGCACGGCCGCGTCGATGAACCCGCAGGTGTTGACGACGACGACGTCGGCCGCGCCGTAGCTCGGCACGATGTCATAGCCCTCGACGCGCAACTGCGTCAGGATGCGTTCGGAGTCGACGAGGGCCTTCGGACAGCCGAGGCTGACGAAACCGACTTTGGGATTCTTGCGGGACATGGACGTGGCGTGCGCGAAAACGCAATTGTACCCGCAGAGGCGCCACGGGTCGCCCGTTGCGCGGTCCTTCGAGCACTCCGGCCCCCTCGCCCGCCCCCCTGCCGCGCGCTGACGCGAAGGCCGGTTCGGCGACGTCGCCAGCCTGCAGACGACATCTTTCCTCGACGCACGTCGCAAAACCCCGCATTCGTGCGCCCGCCGGATTTCACAAGCGGGCAAGTTTCGCCATACTGCGCCGCTGACCGCCGCCGGCGTCAATGCGCAACTCGACCCGATCCGCCAACCAGGAGCCGTATGAAGAACGTCCTTTGCCCATTATCGATCGCCGTCGCGCTGATCGTTGCTCCCGCCAGTTCGTACTCTGCAGCGGCACCGTCGAACGACGCTTTGGCGGCGCGGGTCAATCGCGTGCTCGCGCAGACGCCGCTGATCGACGGCCATAACGACCTGCCTTGGCAGATCCGGGAGTGCTTCGTGAACGTCGACGGCGTGGACTTGCGCGCAAGCACGGCGAACCTGCCCAAGCCGGCCAAGCCGCCCGAAGGCTGCGAATGGGGGCCGCTCATGACGGACATCCCGCGCCTGCACGCCGGTCACGTCGGCGGTCAGTTCTGGTCGGTCTGGATACCGTCCGCGTTGACCGGAGCGGCGGCGATCCAGACCACGCTCGAGCAAATCGACGTCGTGCACGCGATGACGGCGCGCTATCCGAACGACCTGCAGATGGCCTACACCGCCGACGACATCGTGCGCATCCACAAAGCCGGCAAGATCGCCTCGCTGATCGGCATCGAAGGCGGTCACCAGATCGGCAATTCGTTGCCGGCGCTGCGCCAGATGTACGCACTCGGCGCGCGCTACATGACCTTGACGCACACGCTGAACAACGACTGGGCCGATTCGGCGACGGCAAACCCGCTGCATCATGGCCTCACCACGTTCGGCAAGGCGCTCGTGCACGAAATGAACCGCCTCGGCATGCTGATCGATCTCAGCCATGTCTCCGCCGAGACGATGAAAGCCGCGCTTGCCACATCGCAGGCGCCGGTGATGTTCTCGCATTCGGGCGCGTTCGCGATCGCCGGACATCCGCGCGACGTGCCGGACGATGTTCTCGAACTGGTCAAGCAGAACCACGGCATCGTCATGGTGAACTTCTATCCGGGCTACGTTTCCGCGGAACGCGCGCGCTGGGATTCGGATCGCGCCGCCGAGAGCGCACGGTTCAACTCGCCGCCATACAACGGCCTCTACATCGGCCAGCCGGAACGCGCGAAAGCCGCGATCGAGGAGTGGGAGAAAGCACATCCGGCGCCGGTCGTCACCATCGCGATGGTCGCCGATCATTTCGACTACATCCGCAAGGTCGCGGGCGTGGATTGCGTCGGCATCGGTTCCGATTTCGACGGCATCCCGGTTACGCCCGTGGGACTGGAAAGCGTGGACAAGTACCCGGCGCTGCTCGAGGAACTCGCTCGGCGCGGCTGGAGCGATGCCGACCTGGCCAAGGTCGCCGGCGGCAACATGCTGCGCGTGATGCGCGAAGCCGAAGCAGTCGCGAAACGCCTGCAGGCGAAGGAAGGTCCTTCGCATGCGACGATTGCTGCGCTCGATGGTGCCGCAGCAAAGTAGTGGCTTGACCGGTTTACCGACGCCGGGTATTGGCCGACGCAATCAGCGGGATGCAGCGATGAACAGCGGCAACGTCGTCGTGGTAACGGGCGCGAGCAGCGGCTTCGGCCGGCTCATCGTCGAGACCCTGGCTCGCAACCAGTATCGCGTCTTCGCCACGATGCGTGACGTAGGTACACGCAACGCCGGGGCCGCGGGTGAGATCGAAGCCCTCGCCAGGAGCGAAGGGCTCGCTTTGCACGTTCTGGAAATCGACGTGACCGACGAGGGCTCGGTGCTGCGCGGGATCGATGAAGTGGTCGCGCGCTGCGGACGCATCGACGTGCTCGTGAACAACGCCGGCAGCCTGATCGTCGATCTCGCCGAGACTGTCACGACCGGGCAGGCACAGCGGCTGTTCGACACGAATTTCTTCGGTGTGCTGCGCATGAATCGCGCAGTTCTCCCGCAGATGAAACATCAGGGAAGCGGCTTGCTGCTGCATGTCAGCAGCGGCGCCGGTCGCCTGGCAATTCCCGCGCTGGGCTTGTACTGCGCCAGCAAGTTCGCGCTCGAGGCGCTGGCCGAAGTCTATCGTTACGAGCTGGCGGCGCTCGGCATCGACTCCGTCGTGATCGAACCGGGTGCGTATCCCACGCCGATCATGGTCGATTTTGTGCGCGGCGAGGATTCGGCACGCAGAAACGGCTACGGTGAAGTTGCCGGCGTCCCGGAGAAAGTCGGCACGAGCCTGGCCGGCTCGAGGGCAAACCCGCAGGAAATTGCCGACAGCGTCCTGCGAATCATCGAAACCCCTTCGGGCCAGCGGCAATTGCGCTATCGCGTTTCGGCAGGCGACTCCAGCGTCTCCAGAATCAACAGCGTGACGGACGAGGTGCAGGCACAACTCATTGAATCATTCGGCTTGACCGCGACGACGACGTTCAAGGCGCAGTGACCGGTGTCCCAGTGGCGAGCGCACGCCTTTCCCGGACGGGAAGCTCCGTCGCGTGGGAGCACTATGCAGCGCAAGGCCTGGAAGTGAAACTCGGTTGTTGGCCGAAGAGCGCCTGCTGACGGAGAGCCGCGATGCCATCCAGGATCTGAATTCCGGGCCGTGCGTCCGCTTCAAGCCATGCCCGACTTCAACCCGGGATGGACGAACGAGCGCGCCGCGCGTCGTAAGCCTTCAAGTGGTTGTACGCCAGTTCCAGCAACGACGGAATTGAATCGGACCCGACCGCTCTCGGTCGCCGCGCGAGCAGGTCGCCGATGATGTGATCGGCCTCGGTCGGCCCATTGCGCTCGACATCGCGCAGCATCGACGCCGTCAGCGTCGATCCGCGCTGAAGCAGCGTCGTTCTCATCTTGTCGATGAACGCGGCTCGCGGCGCATGCCCGTTGGCTTCGGCGATCGCCGCGCATTCGAGCAGCAGGCCGGAAATGACGCTCTCGCCCGCCGGCGCAGCCAGTATGTCGCCGATCGCCGCGCGCATCAGGCAAGTGCTCGCCGCAAGCGTTGCCAATGCCGTCCACTTTTCCCACATCTCCTGCGTGGCTTGCTCGCTCGGCCGGACATCGAAACGCGCGCCGGACATCGCCTGGGCTATGGCGCGGACGCGGTCGGACATTCCGCCGTCGCGTTCGCCGAACGTCAGGCTGTGGGCGTCATTCAAGTGCAGGATGGCGCCGCGCTCGTCCAGCGTCGCGGCGATGATGCACTGCCCGCCGATGACGCGCTGCCTGCCGAAACGCGCGTCGAGTACATCGAGGTGACGCATGCCGTTCAGGACGGGCAGGATTGCACTGTCGTGGCCGACCGCCGGCGCGATCGCGTCGATTGCGCTGTCGAGATCGTAAGCCTTGCAGCTCAACAGGATCAGATCGAAAGGTCCGGCGATGTCCTCGGACAGCACTGTTCGCGGCGACGGCAGCGTGAAGTCACCGTGCACGCTCTTGATGACGAGCGCGTTGGCGGCAAGCTGCGCGGCGCGCCTTGCGCGAACGAGGAATGTGACCTCGCGCCCGGCCTCTGCCAGACGGCCGCCGAAATAACCGCCGGTCGCACCGGCGCCCACGACAAGAATGCGCATGCTCAGTTTCCGTTCGCGACGTGGTCAATCGTAACAGCGGCGCTTCGGCTTGCGGAATGCCCCTCGCCCGCAGCCAGCGCGATTGGGCGCTTCAGTCGAACCCGTCATCGAATATTTCGTCCGCATACGGTTCGGCGTAGACGATATCGTCCATGACCACGAGTTCCACTGCCGGCAGGCTCTCGTCGACGAACTGTCCCAGTGCCGCGGTGCCCAAAGTGATCACGACATGGCCAATCGGCGGATCGGTCGGCGCAAACAACGCGCCGAAAAACTCTGCCTGGCCACTGCTGCCTGCAGGTGCGAAGTATTTGCCCAAATCCGAGCCGTCGAACGCGAAGAAACGGATCGATGTCGTGTTCGACAGCTCCACGTCCTTGAATACGGCGCCGAAGCCACGCACCATCGCCGGCAGGTTCGTGCCGGGCTGAAAGAAGTAGACCTGCACGATGTTGGAGTCGATCGGCGCGAAAACGCGCTCCGGTGAAAATGCCGGGAAGTTGGTCGTGTAGGTCGAATTGATGTTGCCGAAGTTCAGCGCCAATGTGCTCGCCGTGCTCGCGCTGACCTCCACCCCGGTCCCAGGCGTCAACAACAGGACGCCGCGCGGACTCGTAGCGTTGAAATAGTTCGCCGGCAGCAGATGCGGCGTAGCCAACGCGTCCGGTACGCCGTCCCAGCTGATGCTGCGGAATCCTGCCGCGTACGTGCCGGTCCCGCTGCCGTTGTCCGCGCCACCGATCGCGGCCTGGAACGCACTCTTCGCAGCATTGGCCGTGCCTGGCGAGACAGATGTATTGTTGCCGCCGATGCCTGAAAAGATTATTGGCACTGGCAGCGCGGCGCTGGCGCCCTGCGCCCACGCCATTGCCACCACGAGGGTTGCGCCGATCGTCTTGGAGTCCATGCTGCCCTGAGCCTGTGCCGGACCGACCAGCATTGCTTCCGCTTATACGCCGATGCCCCACACACGGCAAACCGTTGACATGGCGCAGCGCGGGATTAGGCTGTCAGCGCGAAACCTTGAGGGCCACGCAAATGGGCCAGATGATCAATCTCAACACATCCGGCATGCAGTGCATCGGCGCCTATCTGGCCAAGCCGGCCGGCGCGCCGAATGGCGGCATCGTCGTCGTCCAGGAAATCTTCGGCGTCAACGCGCATATGCGCTCGGTTGCCGACGCCTTCGCCGCTCTGGGCTACACGGCGATCGCACCGGCGTTTTTCGACCATGTCGAAACCGGAGTCGAACTCGGCTATGACGACGAAAGTTTCCAGCGTGGTCGCGCGCTTGTCGGGCAGATCAGTTTCGATCGCACCATCGAAGACGTCGCCAGCGCGGCGGAATCGATCAGGTCGGCCGGCCGCGTTGGCGTCGTCGGTTATTGCTGGGGCGGCTCGGTCGCCCTGCTTGCGGCGACGCGGCTCGCCCTCCCGGCCGTAAGCTACTACGGCGCGCGCAATGTCGCGTTCCTCGGCGAAAAGCCGCGGGCGCCGGTGCAGTTCCATTTCGGCGAACGGGACAGCAGCATTCCGCCCGAGGCCGTGCAGAAGCATCGCGAGGCGTATCCGGACATGGAAGTCTTCACCTATCCGACCGGACACGCCTTCAACCGCGACGTCGACCCGGGCCACTACGACGCGCCCAGCGCGCGCCTCGCCCTCGACCGCACGCTGGCCTTTTTCGACGCACAGTTGCGGGGTGGCTGAGGCCGGCCGGTTGTATTCATTGACGGTCGTCACACTCGCGTTCGACCGGGTTCGCGTTGGCGCGCATTCGCCGCTATATTGAGCGCGCGTAGCTATAGGGGAGTTCGGTCTTGCGCATCGCAGGTTTGTGTCCGCCGCATCGCGTTCATCGGTTTTGCTTCGTCCTTGCCACCGCGCTCACGCTCGGCCTTCTGAGCTCCAGCGCCACGGCGGCGTTGTTCAAGTGCACCCTGCCCGATGGCAAGATCGCCTACAAGGACACGCCATGCGAAACCGCGGCGGATCAGCAGCAGATCCAGATGCATGGAGGAACGCAGAAACAGGTCAACGCGCCGCCGGCTGCCGACGCAACACCGAAGGAAACGCCTCCGCCCCCGCCGGAGCCCATCCTCGTCCCCAAGGCACGCGCGCCGACCGACTGCAGCACCTGGACCCCGCCCGAGGGAAGCATCGATGTCGCACAGCCGTCGAATACGAGCGTCCTGGTGTCACAGCGTCCTGGCCCGATGACGGTTGCCAATGCCTGCTCGGCAATGATCCTGGAATGCGCAAAAACGGGCGACGATCCGAAGACGGCGATGGACGCCTGCTTCAAGTCGGCACCCCGCTGCGCGACGGCGAAACCGTGGGAGGAAGCCAAGGCGTGCTGCCCGGACGCATGCTGGCAGAAGTATTCCGAGCTGCGCCGCAAATGCGTCGACCCCTCGAGCGCATCGACGCGGGCGATTTACGACGGACATTGCGCGCCGGGTCCGTCCGAAGGCACCGATTCGCGATGACTGCCGGAGAGCCGCGCTGACAGGCGCGTGCCGCCGGTAGCTACGCAGGCGACGTCTGGGGCAAAATCGCTCCATCGAGGATCTTCTGGCCACGCCGATGTCCGAATCCGTAGGAGCCCGAATGCAGTCGAATCCTGCGTTCGCACTGGACCCGCGCCTGGCCGCCGACACGCATCGCATCGGTGATCTGCCGCTGTCGCGCGTGCTGCTGTTCGACGATGCGCGCTTTCCGTGGCTCGTCCTCGTGCCGCGTGAGTCCGGCCTGCGCGACCTGATCGATCTGTCGCATGACGCCCAGCACCAGTTGCTCGACGAGATCAACCGCTGCGCGCACGTGCTGCACGCGCTCGACAAGCCGGACAAGCTCAACATCGCCGCGCTCGGCAACGTCGTCGCGCAACTGCACGTGCACGTGATCGCGCGTTACACCAACGACGCGGCCTGGCCGCGGCCGGTCTGGAACGTCGGCGAGCGCGTGCCATTCGAAAATGCGGCGTTGCGGCACCGGCTCGGCGCACTGCGTGCGGCGCTGCGGATCGAAGAGCCGCGATGAATCCGTTCGCGCTCGAGCCGCTCGGCGACAGCGCGTTGCTGATTCGGCTCGGCGACAGCATCGACGCCGCGATCAATCGTTCCGCGCTCGCGCTCGCTGAGACGTTGCGTGCCGCAGCGATTCCGGGCATCCGCGATATCGTTCCGGCGTACGCGAGCGTTTGCGTGCAATACGACATCGCCGTGTTTGCGCGTGCGTCAGGCGCAGGCTCACCGCATCTGCTGGCGGCGGAACGCATCGGCGAAATCGCGGCGAAGGTTCTCCGCGCCAAGGGGCCCGGGTTCGATCCGGAGGCTGGCGGCGAAGGACCGGTACTCGAGATTCCGGTGTGCTACGGCGGCGAATTCGGACCGGATCTCGGCGCAGTGGCGACACACGCCGGTGTCGACGAGCAGGCCGTCATCGACGCCCATGCAAATGGCGACTACCGTGTCGCGATGCTCGGTTTCATGCCGGGCTTTCCGTACCTGCTCGGCCTCGACAAAGCGCTGCACACGCCGAGGCGCGAGAGCCCGCGCACGCGCGTGCCGGCCGGGTCGGTCGCGATCGGCGGCGCGCAGACCGGCATCTATCCGCGCGAACTTCCCGGCGGCTGGCAATTGATAGGCCGAACGCCGCTCGTGCTGTTCGATCCAACTCGGGAGCAGCCGGCCCTGCTGCAGCCCGGCCAGCGCGTGCGCTTCCGCGCGATCGAGGCGGGCGGCGAATTCGCGGCGCTGGCGCGATGAGCATTCGCGTGCTGTCGCCCGGCTGGCTCACGAGCGTTCAGGACTCCGGCCGCGTCGGCCACGCGGCCATCGGCGTCGGCCGCGCAGGAGCGATGGACGAGGTCGCGCTGCGACTCGCCAACGCGCTGGTCGGCAATGCCGAGAATGCCGCCGTGCTCGAGATCACGCTGCGTGGACCGCGCCTGCACTTCGACAGCGACGCGCTGATCGCGCTGACCGGCGCCACGATCGACGCGCGCTGCAACTCGCACGAGATTCCGCCATGGCGTCCCGTATGGATCCAGGCCGGCAGCGAACTCGACCTCGGTGGCATGCGCCGCGGCGCCCGCTCCTATCTCGCCATTGCCGGCGGCGTCGACGTTGCGACGGCGCTGGGCAGCCGCAGCACGGATATCAACGCGGCATTTGGCCCTTTCAGCGGGCGAGGTCTCGTCGCCGGCGACGAGGTCCCGATTGGAATGACGGCTCCCGAAAGGCTCAATCCTTCCTGGAGCGCGCTGGGCGGCCGGCCGACCGGCGATCGCGCCGCGCACAATGGCATGGCCGCGGCACACTGGTCGCTCGATCCGCAGCCGTGGTTCGACGCCCGCGGCGATCTGCCGGTCGCGCTTGCGCGCGGCAGCCATTTCGAAAGTCTCGGCGCGGCATCGCGACGAGCGCTTTTTTCCGCCGAGTTCCGCGTCGGCAACGAATCCAACCGTGTCGGCTATCGTCTCGAAGGAACGAAGCTGCGGCTGGAAGCGCCGCTGGAAATGATCTCCGAGGGCGTCGTCGCAGGCACGATGCAGTTGCCGCCGAACGGCAATCCGATCGTGCTGATGGCCGAAGCGCCGACGACCGGCGGCTACCCGCGCATCGGCATGGTCGCAACGGTCGACCTGCCGCGCCTCGCGCAGCGCCGGCCAGGCGACCGCGTGCGCTTCGTCGAGACCTCGCTGGCCGAGGCGCAAACGCGCTATCTTCAGCGCGAACGCGCACTGACCGCGCTGATCCAGATCATCAACGAGCGCCTGAAGCGTTGAACCATGTCCGACCCCAGCCCTCAGCCCTCAGCCCTCGGCCCTCGCAAAGTCATCGACTTGAACTGCGACATGGGCGAATCATTCGGCGCCTGGCGCATGGGCCAGGACGCCGAAGTCATGCCGTGGATCACATCGGCGAACATCGCCTGTGGTTTCCATGCCGGTGATTTTTCCACAATGCGGCAGACTGTACTTCTGGCGAAGCAACATGGCGCGGCAATCGGCGCGCATGTGTCGCTGCCCGACCTGCAGGGCTTCGGCCGGCGCGAGCTGCGCGTGACGCCGGACGAGGCGTATGCGATGACGCTGTACCAGATCGGCGCGCTCGCTGCCTTCACGCGCGCGGCGAGCACGCGCGTCGCCCACGTCAAGCCGCACGGCGCGCTGTACAACATGGCAGCGAAGGACTCCGCGCTCGCCGACGCGATCGCGCGCGCCGTGCGCGACTTCGACAAGGAGCTGATTCTCGTCGGCCTCGCCGGCAGCAAGCTGCCCGCAGCTGGCGTGGCGATCGGCCTGCAGGTCGCCCATGAAGCATTCGCCGACCGACGCTACGAAGCCGACGGCGCGCTGACGCCGCGCCGTGAAGTAGGCGCGGTCATCCACGACATCGGCGCCGCCGTCGCTCAAGCTATACAGATAGCAACCCAGGCAAAAGTGGAAACGCGCGGCGGGAAGGTCATCGATGCGCTTGCCGACACGATCTGCGTTCACGGCGATCGCGCGGACGCGGCACTCTTTGCTCGGAGCTTGCGGGAAGCCCTGGAGGCTTCCGGCATCTTCGTTGCTCCCCTCCCGACTGATTGATGCCTTCGCACGACGTCTGCGTCGGCGCCGCAGCACTCTGGCTTGAATCACTTCCGCAGGACGTCGGTCTCGTCCAATCGAACCGGAATTCAGAACGCCCGCGACAACCGCAGTTCGAATGCGTACTTGAAGTTGAAAATCACCTCACCCCAGACTTCTTTCTGGACTGGCGTCGAGAGCGTGTACTTGTTGAAGTTGTAGTCGACTCCGAAACCGATGGATGCGTAGTTGTATGGCGCGCCCTGATCGTGGTCGTACCACAGTTCGGTGGTATGGTCGTAGCCGCCAAAGTAGCCATTGCCCTTCTTTGCGGTGCTGAAAAGCTTCACCGTCCACGCCTCATTGAGAAAATAACCAAGTTGGAGATCAACTTTGCTGTGGTCGATGCTCTGCCCCAACGTCTCCCCCGCAAACACCCGGCCATATCCGACCCGATAATGGAGCTGCGTGAAATCGAATTGGTGCGAGAGCTGGGCGCCCAATTCGACGCGCTGCAGTCGTACCAGACAGCGGCGTGGCTCCTGCGCAAGTCGCTTCAGCGACCGTCGATCGTTACACCACGATCGCAGTACCGTCGAAGCGATGGAAGGCGAAACCGCTGAATACATCCGCGTACAGTCCCTTCATTTCGCGCAGGATGCTGATCGCCACTTGCTCGCCTTGCAGGAGGCCCTGCGCCACATCGCTGCGGTAGTGAATGCCGGTCTGTATGCGGCTGATGCCGATGTTCATCGCCAGCTTGTTCAACTCACCTTCAACGGTCAGCGCCGGCCCAGAATACGGGAGCAGCGCTGTCCCATCCGCGTTCGCTGTCACCGGGCTGGGCAGAACCGCCGCACCGTCGTAGAACGCCTTGAGCAGTGTGATGGCCGCGCCAGTATTGACACCGTGCGCGGAAGGATAGGATGGATGTATCGGACAGCCGCCTTTCCACGCCTGCGGCAACAGGTAAGTGCCGTTGCGGCTGAAGATCGCGCCAATCGCCGCCGAGCTGAGCAACTGGTTGGACACCGGATAGGTCGCTGCTCCAATGATGTGGTTGTGTACGCGTCCGGCGTAGGCTTCCCAGTCCCACGCCGAGCCCGATGCCGCCGAGTGTCTTGAGGAATCTACGTTTGTCGGGATCACCATCGAGCGTATCGGCTATCCCCTGCGCAATTTCGTTCATCTGCATCATGGTCGTTGCCTCCGGCGCGCACGGGCCACGGCTACCCTGTGCGAAGGAACTCGCGTTTGCTCGAGTGCCGTGTTACCTATCAATACACTGATTACGGTTTGCGATTACAGATTTGGGCGTTCGCGGTGTGTGACCATCCGGATCCGACCACGTGCTCAATCATGCGGGCCTTCAAACGGCGGCGCGGCAACCGGCGGGCTTGGCGGAACCCGCACGCTAACCCACAATAGCGCGCACTCCATCAGAGGCGCGCATGAACTACTGGCCATTGCTCGGCGTCGCGATCGTCGTTGCCGGCTTCGCGTGGCGCCTGAATCCGGCTCTCGTCGTCGTCGTCGCCGGCATCGCGAGCGGACTGCTGGCGGGAATGAGTGTGCCGGATCTGCTGGCGCTGCTCGGACGTTCGTTCGTTTCGAACCGCACGCTGCTCGTGATCGTTCTGACCTTGCCGACGATCGGCCTGCTCGAACGCGCCGGCCTGCGCGAGCGCGCGCATGCATGGATCCTCGGACTGCGGCGCCTGACATTTGCGCGGCTGTTGATCGCTTATCTCGGGTTGCGCCAGATCGTGTCGATGTTCGGCCTGACGAACGTCGCCGGTCACGCCCAGACCGTGCGGCCTTTGCTTGCGCCGATGGCCGAAGCCGCGGCAGGAAAGATCGATCCTGCGCTCGACGACGACGAGCGCGAGCGGATCAAGGCGCTGGCCGCGGCGACGGACAACGTCGGCCTGTTTTTCGGCGAGGACGTGTTCATTGCGTTCGGCGGCGTGCTGCTGATCCAGGCGTTCTTCTCGCAGCACGGCATCGAGATGGATCCGCGCAACATCGCCATCTGGGCGCTGCCGACGGCCATCGCGGCATTCATCATCCACGCGCTGCGCATTGCCTGGTTTCAGCGCGGCATCGCAAAAGCCGTGCGAACCGGAGATCGCGGTCTCGCAGCAATCCGCGAGCACGCTGGGGAAGCGCCACGCGTAACGAGCGCAAGGGACGGCAGCGATGCTGCGCATTGAGTACGTCTACTGGTTGTGCGGCGCGCTGTTCTTCGCTGCCAGCGCATTCGACCTTGTCTCGCGCCACTACGCGTCAGCAGCGTTCTGGGCAATTCTGTCGGCGTGTTTTTTCGGTGGTGACGCGATCGAAGCGGCTGCGGCGGCCGGCGACGCGCTGCCAGCGCAGGTCGGCGGCGTCGGAGTAATCGCGCTTGCGCTGATCGCCGGATCCGGCGCCCTGAAGCGCCGCGCCACCAGCGACGACGACCTTCCGCAGCGGCGCGCCAGCGCCGAGCGCCTCGGCAACCGGCTATTCCTGCCGGCGCTGGCGATTCCGTTCGTGACGCTCGTGCTGGTCCTTGTGCTCCCATATCTCAAGGCAGCGAATCTCGACGTGTTCGACACGCGCCAGACGACGCTGGTCGTGCTCGGCGTCGCCTGCGTGATTGCCACGCTTGCGGCGATGGCGCTGACACGAGCAACGCCGCTGGCCGCGTTTCGCGAAGGCTCGCGTCTGCTCGATGCCCTCTCCTGGGCGGCACTCCTGCCGATGCTGCTGGCAACGTTGGGCGCCGTTTTCGCCAAGACCGGCGTCGGCGACGCCGTCGCCCAGATCGTCTCGGCCGCGATCCCGACGCAGTCGCGCGACGCCTGTGTGATCGCCTACGGCGTCGGCATGGCATTGTTCACGATCATCATGGGCAACGCGTTCGCGGCGTTTCCGGTCATAACGGCCGGCGTCGGCCTGCCGCTGCTGATCGGCCAGCATCACGCGCACGCAGCAGTGGTCGGCGCGCTCGGCATGCTGTGCGGTTACTGCGGTACGCTACTGACGCCGATGGCGGCGAATTTCAACATCGTGCCGGTCGCGCTGCTCGAGTTGCGCGATCCGAATGCGGTGATTCGCGCGCAGTGGCCGACCGCGGTCGTATTGTTCGCAACGAACCTCCTGCTGCTCGACTGGCTCGCCTTCCGATGAAAACGACTGCGCATAGCGTGTTGCTCACCGGCTTCGAGCCGTTCGGCGGGGAACCGGAAAATCCCTCGCTGGCAATCGCGCGCGCGCTCGATCGCAAGCGCGTCGCCGGCCATCGCATCGTCGGCGCCGCGTTGCCGACCGAATTCGCGCGCTCGCTGCCGGTGCTCGAAACGCTGCTCAAGCAGCACCGGCCGGCGCTGGTGCTGGCGGTCGGCCAGGCCGGCGGGCGCGCGCAGATTTCGCTCGAGCGCGTCGCGATCAACCTCATCGACGCGCGCATCGCCGACAACGCCGACGATCAGCCGGTCGACGTGCCGGTCATCCGCGATGGACCGAATGCCTACTTTTCCACTTTGCCGCTCAAGTCGATGCTGTTGCGGCTGCATGCCGCGGGCATTCCGGCGGCGCTGTCGCACAGCGCGGGTACATTCGTCTGCAACCAGGTTTTTTTCGGCCTCGTCCACTACCTGGCCACGCACAAGCCGCGCGCGCGCGGCGGTTTCGTGCATGTGCCTTATCTGCCGCAGCAGGCAGCGCGCCACGACAACGCGCCGAGCATGGCGCTGCCGACGATGATCGAAGCAGTCAGGTTGTGCATCGAAACGGCGCTGACCAGCGGCGACGACCTGCATTACGCCGCCGGCAGCATCGACTGAAGTCAACTTCCGAACGATTCGGCTACGATTCTGTCGTACCAGGCGGCGGCTTGCCGCGCTTGCGCCTGCGCAGTACCCACATCTGTGCGCTGCGGAGCATCGATCGAGCGAATCTCGCCGTCGGCGACAGCGAATCGGCCATGGATCGCGAGCGCCCGGTCCCGGCCGAGCAGGCTGTAGCAGACGCTCTCGAATTCCGCCGGCGGCAGTTCCTTCTCGTGCAACGATGCGGCGATCGCGCGTGCGCATTGCGTGGCCTGGCTGTGCGCGGCCGATGCCGACTTCGGCATCGCGCCGGCGATGCACGCATCGCCGATCACGTGGACGCTGGCAACCAGGGTCGATTCGAACGTGTCCGGCTTAACCGGACACCAGCCGTGAGCGCTCGCAAGGCCGGCGTCGACGGCGAGCATTCCGGGCGCCTGGTGCGGAATGACGTTCGCGACCGCGACGCGTTGCGCGCCGCGTGACGTATGCAATGTCATGCTCGCCGCATCGACACGCTCGACCGTGCCGCCCTCGGTGGCCGCAATCCACTCGATCATGCCGGGATAGAGTTCCTGCCACGCGGCAGCAAACACATCCTGCTTCGGAAAGTGGTTGTTCGCGTCGAAGATCACCACTTTCGACCGCGGCTTGTGCTGCTTGAGGTATTCGGCAACGACGCTCGCGCGCTCGAACGGAGCCGGTGGACAGCGCATCAACCCCGAAGGCACGCAGATCGCGAAGATGCCGCCATCTTCGATGGCGCGCAGCTGGGCGGCGAGCAGATCGGTCTGCGTGCCAGCGCGCCAGGCATGGGGCATGCGTAGCGATTCCGCTTCGCCGTACCCTTCGATTCTGTCCCACAGAAAGCGGATGCCCGGTGCGACGACGAGGCGATCGTAGGCAAGGTCCTTCGACGAAGCCAGGCGCACTTTCCGCGCCTGCAAGTCGATCGCCGCGACGCTGTCGCGAACGTAGCGCACGCCGGCGCGCGCAAGAGCGGCGCGCGAAACCGTTATCGACTGCATGTTGCGCCAGCCGACCAGGGCGGCATCGCTCATCGGACAGGTGACGTAGCGCTCGTCCGGATCCACCAGCGTGATGTCGATCGCCGGATCGAGCTGGCGTAGCTGCAGCGCGCAACTCGCGCCACCAAAGCCGCCGCCGACGACGACTATGCGCGCGCGTCGGGCGAAGGCGCGCGCGATCGACGTGCTGCCGAGCGCAGCGAGCAACGTACCTTGCAGGAAAAACCTGCGCTCGCGTCTGCAACCAATGTCGCTGCCGAGGCGCCCTACTCCCATTCGAGTTCCTGGTAGACGCGCGCGACGTTGTGCGCATGCGAACTGTCCCACAGCAGCCAGTGGGATTTCTCCTCCGCAGCAACCTGCAGCGCTACGACCGCGTCGTTCAACGACTGGCCCTCGGCAAGATCGGCGCGCACGGCAGCGACGAGCGCCTGCAGGTAGCGGCGCTCCGGAGCCAGCGCCGCAGCGAGATCGCGCCCGACCTTGCCATGGCCCGGCACGACGGTTTTCGCCGGGATCTTTCCCAGTTCATCGATCGCGGCAAGCCAGCCGATAACGCTGCCATCGAGCACGGGCGTGCGTTCGCGAAACAACAGATCGCCGGTCCACAACGTGACGCTCGCCTCGTCGAACACGGTCAAGTCGCAATCGGTGTGTGCTTTCGGCCATGCGCGCAGGCGCAGCTTGCGGCCGCCGAGATCGAGTTCGAGCGTATCCTTTACTTCCAGATCGGGCGCAATGATCTGGTCGGCCGAAGCCGGCGCATCGAAGTCGCCGGCGAACTCACGCAGAAAGAACGCGCGGCTTCGCGCGAGCGCAGCGCCGAGTTGGGCATGACCGACGAACTGCGGCTTGTCTTCCCTGAACGCCGCGTTGCCGAGCACGTGGTCGACGTGCACGTGCGTGTTGATGACGTAGCAGACCGGCAGCGCCGTGTGCTGGCGGATTGACGCGCGCAGCGCGCGTCCGATGCGCACCGAGCCGCCGGTATCGATGACCGCGACGCAGCGCGTGCCGACGATGAATCCGATGTTGGCGATGTCGTCGTGACCGGGCGCGTCGAGTGGGAGATGTTTGCCGGCATGCACGAACACGCCAGTCGCCACCTCATCGACGCCGAATGCCGGAGCAACAGCGGCGCTGGAGCCAGCGACCAACAATGAAGCGATCGCGCACAGGAGGCGAACACGCGTGAATTTTTTCCCAAGCAGACGGGAATCGCGAGTGCGGCGCGCACTGCTCGACCAAACTCTCAACACCATCCCCATCCAACCCTCCCCTTGAAGGGGAGGGCTATAATCGCGTGGCCAGGGCCAGGGACTATCGGCCACCGGACTTCGGAATCGTTGCGCCGCTCCATGTCGCCTCGTAGTGCTGGTTCTTCGAATCGACGGCTTCGAGCGTCAGCGGCGCCGAAAGGCTGCGTTCGCTGCTGAGGCGCACGGTCGGATTCTCGGCCAGCGAAATGCCGGTATCGGCATCGAACAAGGTTTGCTCGCCCGAGCGCAGACGCAGGTGCAGGACATAGTGCGGCGGGATCGCATCGCCGCTGAGCGGGTCGATCTGGAAGCCGGAGTTGTTCGGATGGCGCAAGCTGACCTGCAGGGCCTTGCCGTCCGCGCCGGGGCGAAAGCGAATATCGCCGAGTGCACCCGCGCCGGCCGCGCTCGGCGGTGACGAGCAGCCGCCACTGGCATTGACCCATGCACTGCGCATCTCGAGCGTGCCGTCGTCGAGCTCCGCGATCGCGCGCACCGACGTGGCCCGGTCGACGCGGATGCGCAATTCAATTTCGTCGATCGGTACGCCTTGCTCGAGTTGCATCGTCGCCGCGACCGGCGACGGATTGTGATCGATGATCAAGCGCACCTGCTTGACCTTGCCGGCAGCCTGCGCGCCGAAGCGGATCGTCACCGGCGTCGCCGACGGATCGGGCGTGCTCGCCGGCGCGACGAGACTCATGAGTCTTTCATCGACCTCGCCGATTTCCCTGTTGCCATAGTACGTCGCGCGCAATCCCTGCCAGGCACCGCTCGACGCCGACGGCGTCACATCGGCAAACAGCGCCGGCGCAAACGCCAGAAGGGACAGCATCGCCAGGTTCCTGATCATCATTGACCGCCTCGCCGTTGCCGGCTTCTTCTACATCGCAATAACGCTATTCAGTCAGCGATCGCGACGTCACATCCTTAAGACCTACAACGTTTGAAGAGCAGCAGTTCGTCCAGCCCTTTGCATGGAGCGCCCCCTTCCGGCTGCCGCCACCTTCCCCCGCAGGCGGGGGAAGGATTCCAGACTGGAGCTTCGCGCATTTCCTTCCCCTGCGAAGCGGGGGAAGGTGCCGAAGGCGGATGGGGGCGATCGGGGATAGAGACTCACAAGCTGACACGAACCAAACGTTACAGGCGCTAGTCTAGCGCGCCGGGAATGGCGCGGCGATATCGCTTCAGTCGACAGCGGCGGCACGCCCCGGATGCAGCCAGCGCGCCGCCAGCGGCGGAATCAACAGCAGGCTGACGAGGGTCGACGAAACAAGGCCGCCAAGGATGACGATTGCCATCGGACCCTCGATCTCGTGGCCGGGCTGGTGCGCCTGCAACGCGACCGGCAGCAACGCCAGTGCAGTCAGCAACGCCGTGAGCAGCACGGGCGTCAGGCGCTCCTCGGCACCGCGCAGGGCGGTTGCGAGATTCCATGTCTCGCCTTCCTCGGCGACGAGATGATCGTAGTGCGAGATCAGCAGGATCGTATTGCGCGCGGCCATGCCGAACAGCGCGACGAAACCGACCATGGCGCCAAGCGTCAGCGTGCCGCCGCTCAACGCGACGGCGACGACGCCGCCGATCAGCGTGCTCGGCAACGCAAGCAGCACGAGCAGCACATGCCGCGCCGAACCAAACGCGAGCGCCAGCAGCAGCACGATCAGCACGAACGCAGCGGCCGAATGCAGCAGCAACTCACGCGCGGCCGCCGACTGCGCCTGAGCCTCGCCGCCGTAACGCAGATACACGCCGGCCGGCAGATCCAGCCGGGCGACTGCCGCCCGAGCCGCCTTCGCGTAACCCGCCTGATCGGCGGTCTTCGGTGTCGCCACGACGATCTGCCGGCGCAGTCCATCCTGATGGTTCACGATGCTCCGGGCCAGTTGCATCTCGAGCGTCGCCACCGCCGACAGCGGAACCACGGCGCCGTCATGGCCGCGCAGCAACAGCGCGCCGACGCTATGCGGATCGGCCGCGGCGCCTTCGATGCGCACGGCAACCGGAACGCTGCGGTCGGCCTGGCTCAGCTGCGCGACGACGCTGCCGTGGAATGCGGCGTTGATCGCATCGAGCACGTCCTCGGCTTGCAGGCCGTACGACGCAAGCGGAACTGGCTTGAGCCCAATATGCAGCTGCGGCTCGCGCGCCGGCACGATCAGGCGCACGTTGCCGCTGTCGGGCAATTTGCGCAGCGCGTCGGCGATCTGCGCCGCGACGGCGTCATCGGTGTCGAGGTCGCTGCCGAACACGCTGATCGAGAAGGGCGCCGATTCGCCCGACAAGGTTTCGCCGATGCGCTCGGCCAGCACCGAGTAAATCTCTACCAGCTGGTTCGGATAGTTGTCGAACACTTTTCGGATAGCCACATCGATCTGCGTGGCGGTCAGGCCGCGCTGCGGATCGATCTGGACTTCGAACTCGCTCCGGTCCGGCGTATCGGGGTCTTGCCCGTTCTCGGCGCGGCCGATCTGCTCGGCGACGCTCTTCACGCCGGGAATCGCGGCCAGCTCGCGCGAAATGCTGCGGCCGACGCGCGTGGTTTCGGCCAGCGAAATTCCCGGACGCAGACCGGCGTGCGCGATCAGGTAGTTCTCGCGAAAATCCGGCAGCAGTCGCGCGCCGAGCATTGGCAGCAGGATGGCGCCGGCGATGCCGCTGGCCAGGACGATCGTCCAGACCAGGCGCGGACGCCTGCCCAGCGCTTCGATCGTGCGCACTTGAACGCGCTTGCAGCTGGCGAGGAATCGGGCCTCCGGATGCGGCTGGTGATTGCCCATCGTCAGCACGCACAGGGCCGGCGTTGCGCTCATCGCGACCAGCAGCGACAGGCCGACCGCCAGCAGGAAGGCGACCGACAGCGGGCGGAAGAACGCGCCTTGTATGCCGGTCATCATCAGGATCGGCGCGAACGCGACCGCGACCGCGACGGTCGCGTAGAACACCGGTCGGCGCACTTCGAGCGAAGCGCTCGTGAACAGCGGCATGATCGCGGCATCGCCCGGAGCGTTGCGCCGCCGGCGCAGAATGTTCTCGACGTCGATGACCGCATCGTCGACAACGACGCCGAGCGCGACGACGAGACCGCCGAGCGTCATCGTGTTGAGGCTGAAGCCGAATGCATCGAGCAGCCAGACCGTCGTCAGCAACGCCAGGGGAATCGCGCTGAACGACACCAGCGCGCCGCGCCAGTCGCGCAGCATGACCAGCAGCAACGCGACGACGAGCACGGCGCCGATCAGCAGCGAGTTGCGCAGCTTGCTGATTGCGCTCTCGATGAAGCTTGCCGGCCGCAGCAGCGCGGGATGGTATTCGACGCCTTCCTTCTTCAACGCCGGCGCGAGCGCGTCGAGGCGCGACTCGAGCGCGCGCGTGACATCGAGCGTGTTCGCGCCGAACTGCGTCGAGGTTTCCACGAGTATGCCGGGCTCGGTGCCGATCAAGGCGTCGCCGAAGCGCGGCTGCGCGGCGTCGCGGATCGTGGCGACCTGCGAGAGGCGCACCGGCAAGTTGCCATGTTTGCCGAGCAACGCCTGCGCCAATGCTTCGGCCGTGACGCCGGCCGCTTCGGTCGTCAGCACGATGCGCTGCGTCGGCGTTTCGATATAGCCGCCGCCGATCAGCGCCGTCGCGCGGCGGGTCGCCGCGATCACATCGTCGAGCGTGAATCCGGCCGCGGCGAGCTTCACCGGATCGACCACGACCTGGCGCTCACGCGCTTCGCCACCGAAGATCTGCGCCTGCGCGACGCCCGGAACCGCAAGGATCTGCGGCTTGATGACCCACTGCACGAGATCGCGCAACTCGATCGGCGACAGCTTCGTGCTCGTGAAGCCGAAGTGCACGAGGTATTCCATCGACGAACTCAGCGGCGACAGCAACGGCGGCCCGACCCCGGCCGGCAAGAGGCCGGCCGCGTCGGCCAGCCGCTCGGTGACGACCTGGCGCTGGCGATACGGATCGCCGGTGCGATCGAACACGACCTGGATCGCAGACAGCCCCTGGCTCGACGTCGAGCGCACCGAACTGACGTTCTCGGCGCCGGCCAGCAGGCCTTCGAGTGGCCGCGTGACCAGCGCTTCGACCTGCGTCGCGTCGAGTCCGGGCGCTTCGGTCTGCACGAGCACATGTGGCGGCGCGAAATCCGGGAACACGTCGAAGCGCGCGTTGAACAACGCCGCCATGCCGAGCACGCCGATCAGCACCGACATCGCGGTGATGATGCGCGGGTTCGCGAGCGACGCTCGGACGATCGTCGCTAGCACGCGGCGCGCGTCCAAGAAACGGGCATATCAATTGCGCGCGCGTCGACCCGTTTGACTTTTCCCTTCACCCAGTGGCGGGAGAAGGTGCCGACTGCAGGCGCAGGAGCGCCTGCGAACAGCGAAGCTGGCCCGGAGGGCGAGCGCCAGGATGGCGCGAGTAAGGCGGATGAGGTTAGCGCGTCCACGAGCGACTTTGCGCGACCGAGCGCCACCCTCACCCGGCGCGCGCAGCGCGCCGACCTTTCCCGCCGGCGGGAGAGGTGAATAGCCGACCGGCGATGCCCTACCGCGCCGTGTGCTCCGGATCGCGCTTCAACCATGCCAGTCAGCCCGTTAGTCATCGTCATCGATATCGCCCGCCGCACGTCCGACGATCCCCTGCAGCGACCACAGCACTCCGGCGCCATGGACGACGATGTCGTCGCCATCGTCGATGCCGTCGACAATCCAGCCATCGCCCTGCGCCTGGATCAGTTTCACGCGCACGGGCGCGTATCGCGCAGGCGCCGCGGCGGCCGTCGAAGCTGCCTGTTTCGCCAGCTGCTTGTAGACCAGCGCGCCGCCTTCGTCGTACAGCACCGCATCGCGCGGCACGACCACCCCGGTACGCGGCGCGCCGAGCAACGCGACCGGCACGCGCGCGCCGGCACCGAAACCTGGCGGTGCGCCGCGCACTTCGATCAGCACGGCCACGCCCTGGACGTCCTCGCGCGATGCCGCGCCCGCACCGAGCACGTATCCCTCGACGTTGACGCCGTCGACATCGAGCAACGCCTTGTCCGGCACTCTCGCCAGAATGTGGCGGCCGGCAAGATCGGCGCGTACCAGCAGCGTCTTGCCCGCGGCGACGCGGTCGATCAGTTTCTGCCGCTCGGCAGCAGGCATGGCCACGAGCGGCGGCCAGCTCGCGGCAAATTTTGCCGACGCAGTGTCGGCTTGCGCGCGCGCCCGTGCCTGCTCGGCCTGCGCGGTCTGCAGCGCCTTCAGCGAGGCGCCCGCGCCTGCGCCGTACAGACCGCGCACGCGCTCGAGTTCGGC
Source organism: uncultured Gammaproteobacteria bacterium (assembly GCA_963766595.1). Lineage (GTDB taxonomy): Bacteria > Pseudomonadota > Gammaproteobacteria > Xanthomonadales > Rhodanobacteraceae > Rudaea. Next base: position 1,066,262 of record CAVYAZ010000002.1, on the reverse strand, counting down.
GCTGGCCGCACGCAAGCCGGCCGCGGATGCATCGGCTTCGCCTGCGTCGGTAACCAGACTGAGCGGATCGAGCACCAGTCCGATGGCCTCATCGCGCTGCGGCGCACTCGTGTTGGAGGGATGGGCGACGACGACGCCCGCGGCGCGCTGCTGCTCGACGCTCAACGTCGGCAATGTCGCGGTCCCGGCCGGCGCCTTGTCGTCGTCGTCCGGATCGGTGCCGAACGCCGTCGATGCGAATGTCAGCGCAACGGCTGCGACCAGTGCGAAGCGTGTGAGGTGCGCATTCATCGAGCGGCTCCGGTGATCGCCACAGGAAGGGGACTTGCGAGATTCAGCTCCGGCCCGGACAGCGGCGCGTGCAGCGCGTCCTCGAGCGCGTTGCGCGCGGCCTGCAACTGCGCGCGCATCTGCGCAAGCTCGAGCTGACTGCGGAGCACGAGCAGTTCCGCGGCAGTGTCTTCGCTCGCGGCAATGCCGCCGAGGCGCAGGCTCAGTGCCGAGTGCTCGCGCTGCTGGCGCGCTGCATCGAAGCCGCGCTCGGCCGCGGCGACGCTGGACTGGGCAACCTGTTCGCCGCGCTCTGCGGCCGCAATTGCGCCGATGATCTCGGCCTGCACGGCCAGCATGCGCTGCCCCGCGAGTTCGCGCGCCGCGCGCGCTTCGGCGATTTCGCCCTCGCTGCGGTTGAACAGCGGCAAAGTGAACCCGACGTCGAGCGGGAACTTGGCGATGCCGTGGTCCCAGTAGTAGCCGGGCGACAACTGGAATTGTGGATATTGGTGCACGACGGCCTGATGCAGGCGGTTTTCCGCCGACGCATAGTCGTCGATCGCGGCCGCGAGGTCCGAGCGCGCGCGAAGCGCCTGTTCTCCGAGAGCTTGCACGTCCGAAGGGGACGCAGGTGGCGGACTGCCCCAGTCGGCCCAGTCGAATTCCAGGCCATCGAGCGCTGTTGGCGTCACGCCGACGGCCGCAGCCAGCGCCGCGAAAGCAGCAGCGGCCTCGCCGCGCGCCTGCGCCTGCTGCTGCTCGATCCCGATGCGCGCCTGGCTGACGATCAGCAATTCATCCGAAGTGTCTTCGCCGGCAGCCACGCGTTGGCGTTCCTGCGCGATCAGCCGGTCTTGCGCCACAGCCAGGCGCTCGAGGCAGACAGTGCGTTGTGTCGCCGCCTGCCAGTCGCTCAACGCGCTGACCAGTGCGCGTCGTACCGCCCATGCGCTGTCCATCAGCTGCCAGCGCGCCGTGCTCGTTTCGAGCCGGGCAAGACCGGTCTCCAATTCGCGGCGTGTCGACGAGCGCAGCAGCAAGTCGAAGCTCAGACCGTACAGCCAGGGATGCGGCTCCTGGTGGGCGTACTCCGATTGCAGCGTGAGTTGAGGATTTGGCGACTGGCCAGCGGTGATCTCGTGCGCCGCAGCGGTCTCGACCTGCGCGCGGGCGACCGCAAGTTTCGGGTTGAGCGACAGCGCTGCTGCAAGCAATTCGGCACGATTCCACGCCGCCGGTGGCCAAGGCTGCGTGGCGGCCTGCGGCAGCAGTGCGGCAACCCGTGCGCGCATCTCTGCCGAATCCAGACGCCGCGCCGTAAAGTGCTCCGCGCTCGCGACCGGATCGAGCGGCGCCGCTTGATAGGCTGCGCACGCGGCAAGCAGCGCAGCTGCCAATGCCGGCAGCAACAGTCTGCCGCATCGCGCATCGATGCCGACACGCCCGTTCCGGATTCGATCCGCGGCGTCGACCACTGGTGGTTTCGTCCTCCATCGGCGAAGCGACCGGATGGACGTTGAGCGACCATCCCCATAGCCGTCCGGATAAAACACGACGGCGGGCCGATGTTAGATCAGTTTGGCGAGAACCGGCATCCGGCGCGCCAGGTACGCCTCGGGGCGCGGCAGAACTGTGTCATTGTTGTAGCAGTTGGTGCGAGGCGTAGCCCGACGGCAGCCGGGGAAAACCAGAACATCCAAGAGGCGTCGTTCCCGTGCAAGCGGGGCTTTTCGACACCGGAGCTGGTCACCGCGTTACTGTCCTCGCCAAAACTGCGAAAGCGCCAAAATCAAGATGGATTCCCGCTTGCGCGGGAATGACGCCAAATAGTAGTTGCTTCGCTACCAGGCGGCGCGCTGCGAAAGCGACCGCTGGTTTGTCAGTGCCCCTCGGGTGCCTGTCCCTCGACCGCGGGCGGCGGCGCCGCCTTGCTCGGTATCGGATCGACCAGCGGCTGAACCTTGCCGCCGAGATCGATGAACGCTTCGATGTGCTGCGTCTGTGCGGTGATCGCGACCACGTGCTTCTGCTCATCGGTGGCCTTGTCGCCCTTGAGCAGAACGATGCCGGTAATTTTCTTGCTGTCGACGAAGTCACCGACGAAGCCGAAGAACTCGGCCTTGCCAAGCTTGCTGTTGTCGACGATGTAGCGGTTGTCTGCGGTCGGCTCGACCTGAAGCCTGCCGTCGATGATCGCGCGGGCAGCGACCGCGACAGTTGCAGCCATCAGGGCCGTGCCGATTGCCAATGTCATCAAGATTCTGCGCATGTATGTCTCCCAACCCCGAAAAAAGAATGCCTTACTCGACGATCTGGATGATCTTCAGGTGGCCGTCGTTGTCCTCGACGTACGCAATCACTTTGAGGTCGCGGGCGATGCCTGCGAGCGCGGAGACATGCGTGTTCTTGATCTTCTCCTTCTCGCCGCGCTTGAGCAGGACCGTCTTCACCGGCCGGCCCGCCTCGTCGAGGTAGCGGATGTGACCGCGCAGATCCTCCGCCGTAAGCGTCGCGCCATCGAAGTCGAATGCACCGTCCTTGTCGGCGAGTATCGTCAGGTCGTACTGTGCCGGCACGTTCGCCACCTCGGCAGTGCCCTTCTTCAGATCGTCCTTGCCGCAGGCTGCCAGTGCTCCGAGCAGCAAGGCCAGCAAAACGACCTTCAGCGGAAGATAGAAATATACTTTGCGCATCTGTTGCTTCCCGTCGTTGAATTTTTCAGTCACGTTCTGGGCAAGGTCACGCCTTGCTGACCCTGATATTTGCCGCCGCGATCGCTGTAGCTCGTGCCGCAGACCTCGTCGGATTCCAGGAACAACATCTGCGCCACGCCCTCGTTCGCGTAGATCCGCGCCGGCAGCGGCGTCGTATTCGAGAACTCCAACGTCACGTGGCCTTCCCATTCCGGCTCCAGCGGCGTGACGTTGACGATGATACCGCAGCGCGCGTAAGTGCTCTTGCCGAGGCAGATCGTGAGCACCTGGCGAGGGATGCGAAAGTACTCCACCGTGCGCGCCAGCGCAAACGAATTCGGCGGGATGATGCAGACCTCGCCGCGCACGTCGACGAAGCTGCGCGCATCGAACTGCTTGGGGTCGACGATCGTGGAATTGATGTTCGTGAACACCTTGAACTCGTCCGCGCAGCGCACGTCGTAACCGTAGCTCGACGTGCCGTACGAGATCAGCTTGCCGCCGCTCGCATTCGTGCGCACCTGCCCGGGCTCGAACGGCTCGATCATGCGATGCGATTCGGCCATGCGGCGGATCCAGTGGTCGGATTTTATGGACATAGGTATAGGGTCTAGGGGCTAGGGACTTGGGACTAGTGGTCCAACGTGTGCACCAAGGTGCGGGCCACGACTGAACACTGACGGTGAAGGTGCGGCCATTGCTTTTACTGGTCCCTAGTCGCTAGCCCCTCCTCACGTATTCTGAATCACTATCTTCGGAAACTGAATGCTCTTGCTGCGCGCGCGCTGCGACAGCTGCGCCGCGGCCTTGCGCGCAATCTCGCGATACGCCGCGGCAACCTTGCCGTCCGGATCGGCGGCGACGGTCGGCGTGCCGCCGTCGGCCTGCTCGCGGATGCGGATGTCGAGCGGCAACGAGCCAAGCAGCGGCACCGATATTCCTGCGACATGCGCGCGCCGCCGCCGCTGCCGAATACATGTTCCTCGTGGCCGCAGTTCGAGCAGATGTGCGTGGCCATGTTCTCGACGATGCCGAGCACAGGCACGTCGACCTTCTCGAACATCTTCAGGCCCTTCCTCGCGTCGAGCAGCGCGATGTCCTGCGGCGTCGTCACGATCAGCGCGGCGGATACCGGCACGCGCTGGCACAAGGTCAGCTGGATGTCGCCGGTGCCGGGCGGCAGGTCGATGATCAGGTAATCGAGGTCGACCCAGTTCGTCTCGTTGAGCAACTGCGTCAGCGCCTGCGTGACCATCGGACCGCGCCAGATCATCGGCGTGTCCTCCTCGATCATGAAGCCGATCGACATCGTCTGGATGCCGTGCGCGAGCTTGGGCTCGAGGTGCTGGCCGTCCTTCGAGTCGGGCTTGCCCGAGACGCCCATCATGCGCGGAATGCTCGGGCCATAGATATCGGCATCGAGCAATCCGACGCTTGCGCCCTCGGCCTGCAATGCGAGCGCGAGGTTTGCCGCCGTCGTGCTCTTGCCGACGCCGCCCTTGCCCGAAGCGATCGCAAGGATGTTCTTGACGTTCGGCAGTGGCGTGAGGTCCTTCTGCACCTTGTGCGCGAAAATTCGCCAGGAGACGTTGACGACCGCCTGCTTTATCGACGGCTCCGCGTGCAGCGCATCGCGCACGAGTTGCGCCAGCATCTCGGTCCAGGTCTTGGCCGGATAACCGAGCACGAGCTCGACCGCGACGTTGCCGCCGTCGATGCCGACGCCCTTGAGCGCCCCGCCGGCAACGAGGTCCTGGCCGCTATGCGGGTCGATAATCGTGCCGAGGAGTTCGCGAACGCGCTCCTGTGTGGGTTGGATCATGGGGTTCGCGGGTAAAAACAGAGGTTATGCCCAATTGTAGCCGAGAGGGGCAGGCACGGCACGTCCTGTGTGGGCCGGGCCCGACCTGCTGCGGCAGCGCAACGCCGTCGATCTGGCCGGATTCGCGGCGGGCGCCTTGACGTCACAACGCCCACGTCGCATCGTGAATGCATGTTTGCATCGTTCCGATCGGTTTCCGCCACCCTCCTTATCGCCTTGGGCATGACCGGTCTTGCGCCGGCATTTGCGGCGGATGCATCGCCGGTGGGCCTGTGGACAACGCTCGACGATGACAGCCACAAACCGCGTGCTGTCGTCGAGATCGGCGAAGCCGACGGTATGCTCTCGGGCCGGATCGTGCGCCTGTTCCGCGAGCCCGGCGAAGACCCGGACCCTCGTTGCAAAGACTGCACCGGCTCCCGCCACGACCAGCGCGTGATCGGCATGACTATCCTGTGGAACATGCGCCGCCATGGCGACAGGTGGGAAGGCGGCGAGATCCTTGACCCGGAGGAAGGAAGCATCTATCGCTGCAAGCTGCAACCCGTCGGCGACGGCAACAAACTCGAAGTGCGCGGGTTTATCGGCGTTTCGCTGCTCGGCCGCACTCAAACGTGGACGCGCGCGACCCCTTGAGCTCTTGCCGCGTCGTTTCTGCGGCAATTGCTGGCGTTCGTCCGCTGATTCCGTTCAGCAGCGGCGATCAGAATGACGTGCAGCCGACCTGGGCGAGTTCCGGACGCGCTGCCCTGTCGGCCTCGGCACACGAGGTGACGAGACTCGTCGACTTGCCGGCGGCCACGTCGGCATGCCACTGACGCACCTGAACATTCAAACCCTTTATCAACTTGGTCCTGCTCTTGAGCGGAATTGTGTTGTTGGCTACACCGGTGTTCACGCAGGTGCGATAACGATTGATGTAGTCATCGCAACTGCCTATGCCAAAGGTTTCAACCGGAGGCAAGGGGTCCGCCTGCTTAGGGATCGGCCGGGCGCTGACGAGTGGATTTGCGGGTTCCGCAGGTCTCACCCGGGCGCCTTGCGGCGGCGGCCTCTCTGGTGGCGCCGTCACGGCAGCCGGTTTCGGCGCTTCCGCGACCGGCGGCGCGGCGGCTGGCGGCGGCGGCGCGGAATTCGCGTTCGATGCGCTGTAAGTCGGCTGCTGGCTGTCGCAGGCGGAAATCAGCAAGGCCAACAGAAACAGCAGCGATACGTTGTTCCACTTCATGCAAGACTCCTGAAAATTTTTCAAACCAAGGCGTTTCCGCCGACCGGCAATGCGCCCTTGGACAACGCGACATGCAGTGAAAGTTCCGCCGAGACAGGCCCTTCTGCCGGCCGACACGATACGGCATGTCATAATCACGGGCATAAAAATACACTCAACCCCCTGTTTGCGCATGAAAGAGCCTCGCGAAATCCTCGTCACCCACGCCCTGCCCTACGCGAACGGCCCACTGCATATGGGCCACCTGCTGGGCTACATTCAGTCCGACATCTGGGTGCGCGCGCGGCGCATGGCCGGCGACAAGGTCCATTTTGTCTCCGCGGACGACGTGCACGGTACGCCGATCATGCTGGCCGCCGAAAAGGCCGGCATGACGCCCGAGGAATTCATCAAGGGCATGCAGATCAGCCACGAGCGCGATTTCGCCGATTTCGGCGTGGCTCACGACTACTATTACACGACGCATTCGCCCGAAAACCGCGAACTGGCCGAACTCGTGTACGCGCGGCTGCGCGACGCAAAACCCAGTCACATCGCCACCAAGTCGGTGCGCCAGTTCTACGATCCGGTCAAGCAGATGTTCCTGCCCGACCGCTACATCAAGGGCGAATGTCCGAATTGCGGAACGGCGGACCAGTACGGCGACAACTGCGAGAATTGCGGCGCGACCTACGCTCCGACCGACCTGAAGAATCCGCGCTCGGTCGTGTCCGGCGCGACGCCGGAACTGCGCGACTCGGAGCACTATTTCTTCAAGGTAGGCGACTTCACGCAGATGCTGCGCGACTGGCTCGGCGGCCAGCTGACGAACGGCGAACCGGTGGCGCATTCGTCGGTCGCCGCAAAGCTGAAGGAGTGGCTCGACGCCGACGGCGGCGTGCGCGACTGGGACATCTCGCGCGACGCGCCCTACTTCGGCTTCCCGATTCCCGATGCGCCCGGCAAGTTCTTCTACGTCTGGCTCGATGCGCCGATCGGCTATCTGGCGGCGTTCAAGAAATATTGCGCGAGCGACGCTGGCGCGAGAAACGGCCTCACGCCGGAATACTTCGACCGCTTCATGCAGAAGGCCGACTCCGGCTACGATCCGAACGCTGAAATGCACCATTTTCTCGGCAAGGACATCGTGAACTTCCACGGCCTGTTCTGGCCGGCAATGCTCGAGGGTGCACAGCTGCGCACGCCGAACAAGCTGTATGTAAACGGTTACCTGACCGTGAACGGCGCGAAGATGTCGAAGTCGCGCGGGACTTTTATTCAAGCTCGCACGTATCTGGATGCGGGGCTGAATCCGGAGTATCTGCGGTATTACTTTGCGACGATGTTGGACGAGTCACCGAAAGACATCGACCTCGACCTGAAGGCATTCGAGGATCGCGTCAATTCTCACTTGGTCGGCAAGTGGGTCAACATCGCCAGCCGCACTGCCGGGTTCGTCCACAAGCACTTCGCCGGGCAACTCGGCGACGCCGCGTGCTTCACGCAAAAAGAAACGGATATTTACGGGCATATCCTGAAACATTACGCAGATGTTCCCAGGATGTACCGCGAAGGTAACTATTCCGAGGTGACACGTCAGTTCGTACTCGCCGCGGATTTCGTGAACGCGTACATCGCGGAGACTCAACCGTGGCTTCTCGCGAAGGATGAAAAGCGACACGAGGAGCTGCACCACATATGCACTTTCGCGATCAGCGCATTCCGCCTGCTGACAGTGTGGATCAAGCCGCTCGTACCCGACGCCGCAAAGCGTGCTGAAAAGTTCCTGGGTATCGAGTCGAAGACATTCGACGACGTAAGAGAGCCGCCCTGGGGTCATCGAATCGAAGTGTTCCAATCGCTGCTCGGCCGCGTCGATGCGAAGCACATCGAAAAGATGATCGATGATTCGAAGGAATCCATGACACAGCCAACACCATCCCCACCCAACCCTCCCCTTGAAGGGGAGGGCTCGAAGACCCGCTCAGCCTCAGCGCCACCCTCACCCCAGCCCTCTCCCGCCAGCGGGAGAGGGGGCAAGAGCGGCACTGCTTCCACCTCTCCCCTTGTGGGAGAGGTCGCCGCGCGCAGCGCGGCGGGAGAGGGGATGGCGGCGAAGCCGCCCCAGTCCTCGCAGAGGTCTGCACCCTCTCCCCAACCCCTCCCCCATCAAGGGGGAGGGGCTCAAGCCCCTTCGACCGCCGGCCCTGCCCTCATCTCCATCGACGACTTCGCCAAGCTCGACCTGCGCATCGGCAAGGTGCTGCAATGTGAATTTGTGGAAGGGTCCGACAAGCTGCTGCGCTTCGAGCTCGATGCCGGGGAACTCGGCAAGCGCCAGATCTTTTCCGGCATCCGCGCCGCTTATCGGGAGCCGGCGAAGCTTGTCGGCCGCCATGTCGCGTTCATTGCGAACCTCGCGCCACGCAAGATGCGCTTCGGCATCTCCGAAGGCATGATCCTGTCCGCCGGATCGGGTGGCGACCAGTTGTTCCTGCTCGACGTCGACAGCGGTGCAATCGCCGGTATGCCGATCAAGTAACTGCCGACATGGACTTCGACCACGGCATCAGCGCGATCGACACCGGATTCTTTCGTCCGCAGTTCGATGCGAGTCACCTGATCGTGGAGAACGGTCGCGCGGCGTTTGTCGATACCGGCACGAACTATTCAGTGCCGCGCCTGCTCGCCGAGTTGAACGACAAACGCATCGGTGTCGACGCAGTCGACTATGTGATCCTGACTCACGTTCATCTCGACCATGCCGGCGGCGCCGGATTGCTGATGCAGCAATTGCCGAATGCCCGAGCGGTCATTCACCCGCGCGGCGTGCGCCATATGGTCGACCCGAGCGCGCTGATCGCCGGTGCGACGGCGGTCTACGGCGCGGACGAGGTGCGCGCCAGCTATGGCGAACTCGTTCCGATTCCGGCCGAACGCATCATCACGGCGAACGACGAACACCGCATCGACTTGGCTGGCCGCGAGTTGCTTTGCATCGACACGCCAGGCCACGCGCGCCATCACATATGCATCTGGGATGCGCGCAGCCAGGCATTCTTTCCTGGCGACACATTCGGACTGTCGTACCGCGAGTTCGATACCGACCGGGGCGCGTTCATCCTGCCGACATCGACGCCGGTGCAGTTCGAACCCGACGCGCTGCACGCGTCGATCGACCGCATGCTGGGTTTCAGGCCGCAACAGATGTTCCTGACCCACTACAGTCGCGTGACCGATGTCGAGCGCCTTGGCGGTGATCTGCACGAGCAGATCGATGCGATGGTCGCGATCGCCCGTGCGCGTGCACACGATCCGGATCGTCACGTGCGGATCATGCAGGACCTGGCCCAGCTGTACATCTCCCGCGCGCGCGCGCGCGGCTGCACGCTCGACGACGCGCGCATCCGCGACGTGCTCGTGATGGACATCGAGCTCAATGCGCAGGGACTGGAAGTCTGGCTGGACAAGCCTTCGCGCTGATTGCGCTGTGCATGCCGGCCGCGCCAGGCAGGTACGGCGCCACGTGCTGTCTTGATGGGCGGCACCCATGGGTGCTTCGCTGGCGCACGGCAACGGGACTGCGTCTCACACGTCGTTGACTGCCCCGGTCGCGACCCATCCGGCGTCGGCGCCACCGGGCAGCATCTGCCCGACGTCATCGCCGACCTCGGCTTCCAGCAACCGGTTGAGCTTGCCGTTCATCGCCTCCAGCAACTCGCCGTGCTTCTTCGGGTCCAATGCGAGGTTGTCGAGTTCGAGCGGATCCTTCTGGAGATCGAACAGCTCGACGTCGTTGAGCTTGAACAATGCTTCGAGCGAATCGGGGTTGTTGTGCTGCTTCGGCGAGAAGTAGCGCGTGAACTGGTAGCGGCCGTCGAACACGCTGCGGATCGCGCCGCGCTTGCGCATGTCGGGTCCGAATCCCTGCTTCGCGGCCGCTTGCACCTGCGCCTTCCCGTCGGGTTGCGCCAGCATCGCCACGGCCTTTTGCATGAAGTCGCCGTCAAGGTAGGCGAACATGTTGTAGCAGAACAGCGCGCCGTCGCGCACCGCATCGGCGTGCGCCTTGTCCGGGGCGGCGAGCAGGCCGGAGAAATCCTTGCCCGGAAGATCCTTCGTGATGGCGGCCTTCCTGTCCGAGGTCACATTGGTCATCGACAGCAGCGTCGGCGCGAGATCGAGATGCGAGGTCACCGCCCTGCAGCGCTTTCCACCGGCGTGGGCCGGATGGACGACGAGCAGCGGCACGTTGTTCTGCTCGCGGTACGAGGTGGCGCCCTTCGAATGCAGCCGGTGCGCGCCGTCGAGATCGCCGTGGTCGGCGGTCAACACGATGATCGTGTTCGCGCCGAAACCGAGATTGTCGATCTCGTCGAGCAGCGGTACGAGGCTGCGGTCGACGTCGCGCAGGCAGTTGAGGTAGTAGTCGTGGCGGCGTTTCCAGCGCCAGTCCTCGTTCGGAATATTGCCTGTGAGCCCGTCGTGAGAGCGGATGTAGTCGGCGTGGCATTGCGGCCGGCCCGGCGCATCGAGCATCTGCGTGTAGCTGCGCGGCAGATCGGACGCCCACTGTTTTGCATAGAACGGATCGCTCGGCTCGGGCCGGATATGTCCGAGCAGGTTGCGCGCCTGCACCGGCTCGCCGGGACGATCGGTGTTCAGGAACATGATGTCGTGCGGATTGACCAGGTTCACGGCGAGGAACCACGGCTTGTTCTGCTGTGCCAGGTCGCGGCCCTTGCCGCGCAGCCAGCTTACCGCCATCGTCGAGATGATGCCGTCGTGAAGATAGCCGCCGCGATCGTGCGCGATGATGTCGCCGACACCGAAGTAGTCGCTGAAGCCGTAGGCCTCCATTTCCTTCGTGAAGATCTTCGTCGGCGAACCGAGCTCGTTGACGGTCTCGAATTCCTTGGTCAAATGCCACTTGCCCTTGTACGCCGTGTAGTAACCGGCATCGCGCAGCATGTCGCCGACCGTCGGCAAGTCAGTGGACATGCTATTGATCCACGGAAAGTTCGTGTTGTCGAACATCTTCGTCTGCTGGATGTGCCGGCCGGTGTAGACGACCGACCGCGACGGCGTGCAGACGCAAGAGTTGATCCGGTGGTTCTCGAATACGGTGCCGCGCTTCGCGAGGCGTTCGTGTGCCGGCAACGCGAAGGCTGATGGCAATTCGCCGGGCCGGAAGTAGCGCTCCTGATCGGTCAGGATGAACACGATGTTGTACGGACCACCAGGTGCAGGACGGTGCGCATTCGACTCGCCGCTCGTAGCCGCCGTCGCTGCGCTCGCCGCGCCTGCCGGTCCGAGGCCCAGTGTCGCCGCGCCGAGACCAAGTCCGGCTGTAAGCAGGAAGTCGCGCCGGGAATGGGATGCGTTGTTGCCCTGATCGTGTTCCACCGTGTTCTCCCAATCTGAAAGTGCAGCAATGATCGTGGCCTCGCGCGCTGCGTGACCACGCAACAACGCGCGAACCAATCTGCCAAGGTAAACGGCGTTGGTCTGCCGCAGGAAACCGGGCCCCTGTATATCCCCCCGGTTGACAACGGCGCATCGCCGTTGGCCGCGCCGCAGATTCGAGGAGATGCCCGGTTTTTTACCACATTTCGACACCATGGTCTCGATTGCGCGCGCACATGCAACTGATACGGATCGGCACGCGCGCATCATGGAGGATCTGGCGCAGTTGTACATTTCGAACATCTGCGCGCACGGCTGCACATTCGACGACGCGGCGCCCTGCGCCGGCATTGCCTTGGATCACCTGCTGTTCGACCAAAGCTGACAGTGTCGCGCCGGCGCGAGGTCTTTATGCATTTTTTACTTCGCTTGCGGCGATCTATATCCCTTCCATATGCCGCGGATCCTAAAGTGCGCCACATAGTCGATCGGGAACCCGATTTATGGACTTCATCTATCTCTTGCTGCTCGCCGTCCTCGTTGCGCTGACCTGGGGTTTCGTGCGCCTGTGCGCGCGCCTGGAGGATCGCAAATGATCGTGCTCTTTGTCGCCATCACAACGATGTCACTGACCCTCGCCGGCATCTACTGGGCGCTGTGCGTCCACAAGGTACAAAAATGAACATCGCCTATTGGCTCGCGGGATTGATTGCGGTCGCGCTGAGCATCTATCTGACGATCGCGCTGCTCAAACCGGAGTGGTTCGAATGACTATCAACGACTATCTGCAACTCGGCCTTTACCTGGCCGTCTTGCTGCTGCTGGTGAAGCCGCTCGGCACCTGGATGGCGCTGGTGTTTTCCGACACGCCAAACCGCGTGACGCGGATTGGTGCCCCGGTCGAGCGCGTCATTTATCGCGTCTGCGGCATCGCAGGCCGACGAGGACATGAGCTGGCAGCGCTACGCGCTCGTCATGCTCGCGTTCAACGTCGTCGGCTTGCTGTTCGTCTACGCGCTGCAGCGCGTGCAGCAGTGGCTGCCGCTGAATCCGCAGGGCTTCCCCGCGGTCAGCGCCGATTCGGCGATGAACACCGCGATCAGCTTCGCCACGAACACGAACTGGCAAGGCTACGGCGGCGAATCGACGATGAGCTACCTGACGCAGATGCTCGGCCTGGCCGTGCAGAACTTCCTGTCGGCGGCGACCGGCATCGCCGTGCTGATCGCGCTGATCCGCGGCTTCGTCCGGCGCAACGCGTCCGGCGTCGGCAACTTCTGGGTCGACATGACGCGCAGCACGCTGTACGTCCTGCTGCCGCTGTCGTTCGTGCTGGCGCTGGTGCTCGCCGCGCAGGGCGTGCCGCAGAACTTCAAGCCGTACGCGACCGTGCCGCTGGTCGAAGCGACGACGGCGACCGAAACGGTCAAGGATGCCGACGGCAACACGGTCAAGGACGCCGAAGGCAAGGACGTGACGAAGGAAACGAAAGTCACCGAGCAGTCGCTGCCGCTCGGCCCGGCCGCGTCGCAGATCGCGATCAAGCAGCTCGGCACGAACGGCGGCGGCTACTACAACGTCAACTCCGCGCATCCGTACGAGAACCCGACGCCGTTGACGAACTTCCTCGAAGTGTTGTCGATCCTGCTGATCTCCGCGGCGCTCTGCTACACGTTCGGACTCATGGTCGGAGATCGCCGCCAGGGCTGGGCGCTGCTCGTGGCGATGCTGGTCATCTTCGTGCCCCTGCTGCTGGCCTGCACGGCCGCCGAGCAAGCCGGCAACCCCGCGCTGGCTTCATTGAGCGTCGACCAACAGGCGTCGGCCGTGCAGTCCGGCGGCAACATGGAAGGCAAGGAAACGCGCTTCGGCATCGTCAATTCGACGATCTGGGCGACGGCGACGACGGCCGCATCGAACGGCTCGGTCAACGCGATGCACGATTCGTTCACGCCGCTCGGCGGCCTGGTGCCGATGTGGCTGATGCAGCTCGGCGAGGTCATCTTCGGCGGTGTCGGCTGCGGCCTGTACGGCATGCTCGCGTTCGCGGTCGTCGCGGTGTTCATCGCCGGACTGATGGTCGGACGAACGCCCGAATACCTCGGCAAGAAGATCGAAGCGTACGAGATGAAGATGGCGAGCATCGTCGTGCTGATTCCGTGCGCGCTGGTCGTCATCGGCACCGCGATTGCGGTGATGGCGCCGGCCGGCCTGGCCGGCATGGCGAATCCCGGCATCCACGGCTTCAGCGAAGTGCTGTACGCGCTTTCGTCGGCCTCGAACAACAACGGCAGCGCGTTCGGCGGCATCTCGGCGAACACGCCGTTCTACAACACGCTGCTCGGCATCTGCATGTTCTTCGCGCGCTTCCCGCTCGCGATCGGCATGCTGGCGATCGCCGGATCGCTGGCGGCGAAGAAGCACGTGCCGGCGTCCGCGGGCACGTTGCCGACGCACACGCCGCTGTTCGTCGTGCTGCTCGCCAGCACGGTCATCGTGATCGGCGCGCTGACGTTCCTGCCGGCGCTCGCGCTCGGGCCGATCGCCGAACAGCTGATGAGCGCTTCTGGCGACGTCATCCGGTGCAGGCGGATCCACTGACGTGCCTGAACCGGATCCGCTCGCATCAACTTCAGTGCGCTGAGCCAGCGAACTGATCGTGCGCGGCGATCGCCGACGCGTTCCGCAAGCTGTCGCCGACGGCGCAGTTCCGCAATCCGGTGATGTTCGTCGTCTTCGTCTGCAGCATCCTGACGACGGGGCTGTGGGTGCAGGCGCTCGCCGGTCACGGCGAAGCGCCGGCCGGGTTCATCTTCTGGGTCGCGCTCTGGCTGTGGTTCACGCTGCTGTTCGCGAACTTCGCCGAAGCGATCGCCGAAGGCCGCGGCAAGGCGCAGGCCGCATGCGCTGCGCGGCGCGCGGCGCGATGTCGTGGCGAACAAGATTCCGTCGCTCGAGCGTCGCGATGCGATCAGCGTCGGTTCGGCGCACGACTTGCGCAAGGGCGATCTCGTCATCGTCGAGGCCGGCGAGTTCATTCCCGGCGACGGCGACGTCATCGAAGGCGCCGCGTCGGTCGACGAGAGCGCGGTCACCGGCGAATCGGCGCCGGTGATCCGCGAATCCGGCGGCGATCGCAGCTCCGTCACCGGCGGCACGCGCGTGCTGTCGGACTGGATCATCGTGCGCATCAGCAGCAATCCCGGCGAAAGCTTCCTCGACCGCATGATCGCGATGGTCGAAGGCGCATCGCGGCGCAAGACGCCGAACGAGATCGCGCTGACGATCCTGCTTGGCGAAGTTCACGCTGATCTTCCTGCTCGCCTGCGCGACGCTGCTGCCGTATTCGCTGTATGCGGTCGCCAGCGCCGGGCCACGGCGAGCCGGTCACGATCACCGTGCTCGTCGCGCTGCTCGTCTGCCTGATCCCGACCACGATCGGCGGCCTGCTCTCGGCGATCGGCATCGCCGGCATGGACCGCATGATCCAGGCCAACGTGATCGCGATGTCCGGACGCGCGGTCGAAGCCGCCGGCGACGTCGACGTGCTGCTGCTCGACAAGACCGGCACGATCACGCTCGGCAATCGCCAGGCGGTTGCGTTTCACCCTGCACCCGGGGTCGAACTGAACGCGCTCGCCGATGCGGCGCAACTGGCCTCGCTGGCCGACGAGACGCCCGAAGGCCGCAGCATCGTCGTGCTCGCCAAGCAGAAGTTCGGCCTGCGCGAACGCGAATTGTCGGGCGCGAGGTGCGCATTTCGTGCCGTTCTCCGCGCAGACGCGCATGAGCGGCGTCGATCTCGCATGGCCGCATCATCCGCAAGGGCGCGCTCGATGCGATCGAAAAACACCTGGTCGCCATGAATTCGGCGGTACCGACCGAAGTGCGGCGCACTGCCGAGCAGATCGCGCGCAAGGGCGGCACGCCGCTCGTCGTCAGCGAAAATGCCCGCGCGCTGGGCGTGATCGAACTGAAAGACATCGTCAAGGGCGGCATCCGCGAGCGCTTCGCCGAACTGCGCGCGATGGGCATCCGCACGGTCATGATCACCGGCGACAACCCGCTGACCGCCGCGACGATCGCCGCCGAAGCCGGCGTCGACGACTTCCTCGCCGAAGCCACGCCGGAAGCCAAGCTCAAGCTGATCCGCGACATCCAGGCCGAAGGACGCCTCGTCGCGATGTGCGGCGACGGCACCAACGATGCGCCGGCGCTGGCGCAGGCCGATGTCGCCGTCGCGATGAACAGCGGCACGCAGGCGGCCAAGGAAGCCGGCAACATGGTCGATCTCGATTCCAATCCGACCAAGCTGATCGAGGTCGTCGAGATCGGCAAGCAGATGCTGATCACGCGCGGCTCGCTGACGACGTTCTCGATCGCGAACGACGTCGCCAAGTATTTCGCGATCATCCCGGCGGCATTCGCGACCACGTATCCGTCGCTGAATACGCTTAACGTGATGCACCTTGCCACGCCGCAGAGCGCGATCCTGTCGGCCGTCATCTTCAACGCGCTGATCATCATCTTCCTGATTCCGCTCGCGCTCAAGGGCGTGCGCTATCGCGCGCTCGGCGCCGGCGCGCTGCTGCGCCGCAACCTGCTGGTCTACGGCATCGGCGGACTCATCGTGCCGTTCGTCGGCATCAAGCTCATCGACTTGATTCTCGTTGCGCTGGGGCTTGCCTGAGGAACCGTCATGAACACTGTGTTGCTCCGTACATCTCCCGCCCCGGCCAGCGCCGAACTGAGCGAGGTCGCCGCCAACGATGACGCCCTCGTGCCAGCTGCGGCAATTACCCATCCGCTGCCGTCACCGGCAACCGCGCCACAGCCGGTTGCAGTCGCGACATCCCACACGGACGCCGCGAATTCGATCGACGACGACGACTACTGCCTCGGCGGTTACGCCGGCATCTGATTCACACTCCAACGCCTCCTGCGCATAGAAAAGACTGACCCGAGAAACACCGTGAATAACAAATATACTTTTGCGCCTTTGGGTCTTGTCGCGCTGTGCCTCGCCCTGACCGCCCGCGCCGACGAAGTGGCGGCGCCACAACCCGACTACACGATCACGGGCAACGCCGCGATCGTGTCCGACTACATGTTCCGCGGCATTTCGCAGACCTGGGGCAATCCGGCCGTGCAGGGCGGCGGCGACCTGACTATGAAGAACGGCTTCGCCGCCGGCTTCTGGGCGTCGAGCATCAGCCAGAACAGCTATCCGGGCGGCCTGATGGAGCTCGACCTGTACGCGAGTTACGGCGCGAACTTCAACGACGACTGGTCGTGGCGCGCCGGTCTGTACGGCTACGTCTATCCCGGCGGCAATCTCGACGAGGCGAAGCCGCCGCTACCGTCGCGTTCGTTCAACACGCTCGAAGCGAACGCGTCGCTGACCTGGAAGTGGCTGACGCTGAAATACAACTATTCGCTGACCGACTACTTCGCGATCGATACCGAGCAGGGCTATCGCGGTGATTCAAAGGGCACGCAGTACATCCAGCTCGACGCTGCGATTCCGCTCAGCGACCGGTGGAGCCTCGCACTGCATGCCGCGCACACCGACATTCCGGCGTCGCTCGTGACGCCGCTGCGCGAGCGGACGAGACCGACCCGACTACAACGACTATCGGCGCCACGCTGAAGTGCCAGTTCCACGCCGAACTGGTCGGCCAGCCTCGGCGTGACGTACGCCAGCAATAGCGCCTTCTACGGCCACACGGTCAGCTTCACATAACCTCGATTCGATACGCACGACTGTCGGCGGCACACGCGGCTTCGCTATGCTCCAAGGTACGTTCTGATTCGGAGATGCCTTCATGGGAAAAATCATCCGTCAATCCCTGTTCATGCTGGTCGCGATGACCGCTGCTCACCGGCGTCGCCTATCCGCTGCTCGTCACCGGCGCGGCGCAACTGCTGTTCCACGACGCTGCCAACGGCAGCGTCATCGAGCGCGGCGGCAAACCACTCGGGTCGGAGCTGATCGGCCAGCCGTTCTGCCGATCCGAAATATTTCTGGAGCCGGCCGTCGGCGACGGCGCCGTTCGCGTACAACTCGGCGTCGTCGAGCGGGTCGAACCTCGGTCCGACCAATCCGGCCCTGACCGACGCCGTCAAGCAGCGCATCGACGCGCTGCGCGCGGCCGATCCCGGACAACGCGGCGCCGGTGCCGGTCGATCTGGTCACTGCCTCCGGCAGCGGCCTGGATCCGCACATCAGCCCGGCGGCGGCGCAATATCAGGTGGCGCGCGTCGCGCAGGCACGCGGCGTCGCCGAAGCCAAGGTCGCGAAGCGGTCGCGCAAGCGACCGAAGGCCGCCAGCTCGGGTGCTCGGCGAGCCGCGCGTCAACGTGCTGGTCTCAATCTGCGCGCTCGACGGCAAGTGGTAAAAGTCGCCGCGCATGCGGCATGATGGCGGCCTCCGCTGCCGGCCGCCATGCCCAACGCCCACCCCGACCAACGACCCGACCCCGATGCGCTGCTCGCGCGCGTGCGAGAGGAAGAGACACGCGGGCAGCGCGGGCGGCTCAGGATTTTCTTCGGCGCCGCGCCCGGCGTCGGCAAAAGCTACGCGATGCTCGAAGCGGCGCGCAAGCTCAAGGCCGATGGCGTCGATGTCATCGTCGGCTACGTCGAGTTGCACGGCCGTCCTGACACCGAAGCGCTGCTCGCTGGCCTGGAAATCCTGCCGCCGCAAAGGCTCGAACATCGCGGCATCGTGCTCACGGAGTTCGATCTCGACGCCGCGCTGCAGCGACGGCCACACACGATCCTCGTCGACGAGCTCGCGCACAGCAATCATCCCGGCGCGCGCCATCCGAAACGCTGGAAGGACGTCGAGGAACTGCTCGGCGCCGGCATCGACGTCTACACGACGGTCAACGTGCAGCATCTGGAAAGCCTCAACGATGTCGTCACGCAGATCACCGGCGTGCAAGTTCGCGAAACCGTGCCGGACAACGTGTTCGATTCGGCCGACGAAATCGAACTGGTCGACCTGCCCCCCGACGAGCTGCTGCAGAGGCTGCACGAAGGCAAGGTATACGTCGAAGACAAGATCAAGCATGCGCTCGAGTCATTCTTCCGCAAGGGCAACCTGATCGCGCTGCGCCAGCTTGCGCTGCGCGCGACGGCGGACCGCGTCGACGACTCGATGCGCGAGTACCGCGAACGCCATGCGATCGGGGCGACCTGGCCGGCTGGCGAGCGCGTGCTCGTCTGCGTCGGGCCGGATCCGCTGTCGGCGCGGCTGGTGCGCTCGGCGCGCCGGCTTGCCGCTGCGCTGCATGCGGACTGGCTCGCGGTCTATGTCGAAACGCCCAGCCTGGTGCGCCTGTCGAAGCAGGCGCGCGACCGCGTCCTGCAGACACTGAAGCTCGCCGAGAGCCTCGGCGCCGAGACCGCGAATCTCAGCGGCGAGAGCGTCGCAGCGGAACTGCTCGCGTTCGCGCGGCAGCGCAACGTCAGCAAGATCATCTGCGGCAAGCCGAGCCGCAGCGGCTGGCGCAGCCGCGTTTCGCCATCGCTGGTCGACGAGATCATCCGCCACAGCGGCGACATCGACGTGTACGTCATCACCGGCGAGGAGGGCGCGGAGGTAACCGGGCCGCCGCGCATGCCGACGCGCTCGAGCAAGTGGCAGGCGTATGCAAAAGGAATCGCGGTCGTCGTCGCGATTACGCTCGCCTGCTTCGTACTCAACGAGTACATCGAGCGCACGAACCTGGTCATGCTCTACCTGCTCGGCACGGTGCTGGTGGCAATCCGTTTCGGACGCGGTCCCTCGGTCGTTGCCAGCGTGCTGAGCGTGAGCCTGTTCGATTTCCTGTTCGTGCCGCCGGTCTATTCGTTCGCGGTGTCGGATGCGCAATACCTGATCACGTTTGCCGTCATGCTGGCGACCGGCCTGATCATCAGCAATCTCGCCGCGCGCGGCCGCCGGCAGGCGTCGGTGGCGCGCCAGCGCGAACGCCGCAGCGGCGAGCTCTACGCGTTGAGCCGGGAGCTCGCGCAGAATCGCGACCTCGGCGAACTCGGCGCGATCCTGTGCCGGCATGCGCTTGCAATCTTCGACGGCGAAGCGGCCGTGCTGCTGCCCGACAGCGAGGGACGACTGCTCGATCCCGCCAACTTCTGCGCGCGCGGCGGCGCAAGCGCGAGCCTGACGCGCTATCCGGTTCCGGGCAACGACCTCGGCATCGCCCAATGGGCCTACGATCACCGCCAGAAAGCCGGCCGCAATACCGACACGCTTGGCCAGCGCCGACGCGATCTACCTGCCGCTCAACGCGCTCAAGCGCTGCATCGGCGTGCTCGCCCTGCGCCCGAAGGATCCGCGCCAGCTCGAGATCCCCGAGCAGATGCATCTGCTCGAATCGTTCGTGACCCAGGCCGCCGTCGCGATGGAAC
Source organism: uncultured Gammaproteobacteria bacterium (assembly GCA_963766595.1). Classification (GTDB taxonomy): domain Bacteria; phylum Pseudomonadota; class Gammaproteobacteria; order Xanthomonadales; family Rhodanobacteraceae; genus Rudaea. The sequence continues at coordinate 1,046,442 of CAVYAZ010000002.1, read as the reverse complement.
GCGTGCAACTGGCGCAGGCCGCACACGCCGCGGACACACAGATCGCATCGGAGAAACTGCGCAATATCCTGCTGTCGTCGATCTCGCACGATTTCCGCACGCCGCTGGCGAGCATCATCGGCGCGGCTCGACGTTGCTCGACAGGGCATCCGCGGCGCTCGACGAGGAACGCCGGCGCACCCTGCTTGCGCGCGGTGCTCGACGAGGCGCAGCGCCTGCACCGGCTGGTCGACAACCTGCTCGACCTCACGCGACTCACTTCGGGACCGGTGCAGCTCAAGCGCCAGCCGGTCGCGATCGACGAGCTTGTCGGCGCCGTGCTGCATCGGTTGCACGACGCGCTGGCCGGCAGCGAGGTCTCGCTCGACCTGCCGGCCGACCTGCCGCTCGTGCCATGCGACGAAGTCATGATCGAGCAAGTACTTTTCAACCTTGTGGAAAATGCGCAAAAGCATACGCTCGCCGGGAACGCCGATCAGGATCAGCGCGCGCGCCTGGCCGGCCGTGATCGAGATCGCGGTCGCGGACCGCGGGCCGGGACTCCCGCCCGGCGAGGAACAGCGCGTGTTCGAGAAGTTCCATCGCGCCCAGGAGGAACCCGCGCAAAGCGGCTTCGGCCTCGGCCTGGCGATCTGCAAGACAATCGTCGAAGCGCACGGCGGCGAAATCGGCGCGCGCAACCTTGCCGACGGTGGCGCCGAGTTCCGCTTCAGCCTGCCGCTCGAAGCGGCAAGCCGCTGCGCCGTGAAGGGACCGGTCGCGAACATCCTCGTGATCGAGGACGATCCGCAGATCCAGCGCTTCCTCGGCGTTGCGCTCGAAACGCACGGCTATGCGCTCGAAATCGCCGGGACCGGAACCGAAGGGTTGCGTCTGGCGGCACTGCGGCAGCCCGATATCGTCATCGTCGATCTCGGCCTGCCGGACATCTCCGGACTCGACGTGATCGCGCGCCTGCGCGGATGGTACACGCGCCCGATCCTCGTGCTGTCGGCGCGCAGCCAGGAGACCGACAAGGTCGCGGCGCTCGACCTCGGCGCCGACGATTACCTGACCAAGCCGTTCGGCATCGGCGAGTTGCTCGCCCGCCTGCGCGTCGCGCAGCGCCATAACGCCAATCACGATGCAGCGGAGGCGCCGGCACGCGTCACGATCGGCAACCTCGTGGTCGATTTCGCCGCGCGGCGCGTGCAGCGCGACGGCGCCGACATCCATCTCACGCCGATCGAATACAAACTGCTGACGACGCTCGTCCAGCATCGCGGCAAGGTCATGACGCATCGCCAGCTGCTGCGCGAAGTCTGGGGCGCATCCCACGTCGAGTCGCCGCAGTACCTGCGCATCTACATGCGCGCGCTGCGGCACAAGATCGAAGCCGATCCGGCGCGGCCGCGACTGTTGCTGACTGAGGTCGGAGTCGGCTACCGATTCGCCGACGCCGCTGAGGGGTAACTCGCGCGCACGCCGAGACGCTGCAAGTCGCGACTGCATTTGTGGAAACCCTGGCAGGCGCGCGCCAACACCATCCCCGCCGAACCCTCCCCTTGAAGGGGACGGCTTCAGCGTCCGTCGTCGACGGAAAGCGGCGGCGCCGTTCGTCGGCTCACGGCGCGGCTCGAAGCCGCAGGCGCGTGGCCTGTCGCAAGCCGCTTTGCGCGCCACGCCGACGTGCGCACACTCTCATGGATCGTCGGTCCTCGTCGTGCTCGGCATGGCGGCTGTGGCGCGGCCGCCGTCTGACAACCCATCGGGACGTCGAGAATGCTAACTGCCAGAGGGCGCGAAAAAGCAGGGGACGTCGGCGCGACGGCGGCATTTGCCGGCGCCTGATGGATTATCCTCGCAGCATGTCCGCCTCCGCCCTTCCTGCAAAACCGCGTGGCCTTGCGTTGCTGCTGAACTGGCGGCGCGTGCGCTTTACGCTGATTGCTTCTCTGATCATAGCCTTGCCGATGGGCCTCGGTTGGAAGTCCGGGTTTGCTTCCCTGCTGATTCGCGTAGTCGGGCTCGGCCTTGTCGCGATGCTCGTGTTCGGACTGTTCGAGCAATGGCCTAGGCGCCTGCCGGCATGGATCGCGCGCTGGGTGGTGCAGGTCGTCGGCGTGGCGATCGCGCTGCCGATCGCGACGTTTGTGATCTACGTCCTGTCGACCCAGGCCGGGGCGCCGGCCTTCTGGCACGACAAGGACCGACTCGAGGGTTTCGCGGGCCTGACCTTCCTCGGCCTGCTGCTCGCGCCATGGTTCGCACTGGCCGCGCTCGTGCGCCAGAAGGACGCGCTGGCGCGCCATCAGGCTCTGGCCTTCGACTTGGAGCGCAGCGAACTAGAACGCCAGGCGTCGGATGCACGCCTGCACCTGCTGCAGGCGCAGGTCGCGCCGCATTTCCTGTTCAACACGCTGGCCAACGTGCAGGCGCTCGTCGATGCCGGATCGCCGCAGGCAGCCGCCGTGCTGCGCAGCCTGATCGCCTATCTGCGCGCCGCGGTGCCGCGCCTGCACGAGCCGGCGACGACGCTCGGCCAGGAACTGCAACTGGTCCAGGCTTACCTGGAGTTGATGCACATGCGCATGCCCGATCGGCTGCAGTTCGCGCTGAATGTCGACGAGGCGGCACGCGCGCTGCGCTGTCCGCCGATGACGTTGCTGACACTCGTGGAAAACGCAGTCAAGCACGGCATCGATCCAGGCGAGGAAGGCGGCCGCATCGACATCGACGTCCAGAAAATCGAAGGGCGCTGCCGCGTGCGCGTGCGCGACACTGGAGTCGGCCTGCAGCAAGCGGGCAATGGACTCGGCACCGGGCTGACGACCTTGCGCGAGCGCCTCAAGCTTGTCTTCGGCGACGAAGCGCAGCTGCGACTGACGCAACAGCAGCCTCATGGAGTCTGCGCCGAACTCGAATTTCCCGCTCGCGAGGCGTTCGGCTGATGCACACGCGACCGACCGCACTGATCGCCGACGACGAACCGCTGCTGCGCGAGGCGCTGACGCGCCAGTTGGCGCAGGTATGGCCGGACCTCGAAGTCGTCGCGCAGGCGCGAAACGGCCGCGAAGCGGTCAGGTATTTCGAGACCCGTCATCCCGATATCTGTTTTCTCGACGTGCACATGCCCGGCGTATCGGGCGTTGAAGCAGCGCACATCATCGGCCGCCGCGCACATCTGGTGTTCGTGACGGCTTACGACCACTACGCCGTGCAGGCCTTCGCCGAAGGCGTGCTCGATTATCTGGTCAAGCCGGTCGAACCGGCGCGCCTGGCCGAGACCGTTGCGCGCCTGAAGGAACGCCTGCAGGCGGCGCAGCCCGCGCTGAACACCGAGGCCCTGCTGCAGCAACTTGCCACGCAACTGCAACGCGGCGCGGCGCCGGCGCCGCTGCGCTGGATCCGCGCGCAAGTCGGGCAGACCTTGCGCCTGATCCCGGTCGACGAGATCGACTTCCTGCGTTCTGATACAAAGTATACATTGATTGCCTGGCGCGGCGACGCCGGGCAGCCGGGCGAAGCGCTGGTTCGCGTTCCGCTGAAGGACCTGATCACCCAGCTCGATGCCGAACAGTTCGCCCAGGTGCATCGATCCGTCGTCGTCAACCTGCGCGCGATCAGCCACGTGACGCGCGGTGACAACGAGACCGCCGACATCCATCTCAAGGGCCGCAAGGAAGTGCTGCCGGTCAGCCGCAGCTATCTGCATTTGTTCCGGCAAATGTAAATCAGAACCGTTCGCGCTGAGCGCAGCTTGGGCCAGCAAGCGAAGTCGAAGCGACCGCAAGCCCCTTCGACTCCGGCGCTTCGCGCCTGCGCTCAGAGCCTGCCCCAGCGAAAGCCGGGGGCGAACGGACTTTGAGAACGTTAGTGCGAACGCGTCGGGCTGGCCGGCGCAAGGTTTCGATTGGATCAAGGTCCTATTGCGGCCACATAGCCGGCGGGACACGATACCTGCCGACTTTCCAGCGACAAGGAGAACCTCCGATGGCGAAATTTCCGATGTTGTGCGCAATGAGCGCGGTACTGCTCATCGCAGGCTGCGTGTCGCAGCAGAAATATGATGAATCGCAGCAGAAGAATGCCGAACTCGAGCAGCAGTACGACGAACTCAACAAGGCCATGGGCGCCGAGGTCGCGGGCAAAAACATGCAGATCTCGCGGATGCAGGACGCGATCAAGGTTTCGGTCAACAGCGAACTGCTGTTCCCCTCGGGCGGCTGGGAAATGTCGGAAGGGGCCAAGACGAGCATCGCCAAAATCGCCGCGATCCTGGCGCCCCATCAAACCTCGCAGATCAACGTGAACGGCTACACGGACAGCACGCCGATCGGTCCGGGCCTGGCGAAACAGGGCATCACGACCAATCTTATCCTGTCGCAAAAACGCGCCGACAACGTGATGCAGTACATGATCTCGCAGGGCGTCAAGTCGAATCTGGTTTCGGCTCACGGCTTCGGCGAGTCCAATCCGGTCGCTTCCAACGATACGCCGGCCGGCAAGGCGCAGAATCGCCGCGTGGAGCTCACGGTCGCGACTCCCCACAAGTAGCGCACATCCGCGCGCCTTTCGGATTTTGATGGGCCAGCGGTTGCTGTCCTTCCGAAGCCGATTGACGCATCGCCAACGTTCGTTGATCGGGGGCGGCTCGAAATCTGCGAAAATCAGCAGATGCCAGCCGCCCTCCCCGCCATCACGATCGAACGCATCGACGCCCTGCTGCCGCAGACGCAGTGCACGCGCTGCGGCTATCCGGCGTGCCGCGCCTACGCCGAGGCGATCGCGATCGGCGAAGCCGACTTCAATCAATGCCCGCCAGGCGGAGCGGCCGGAATCGTTGCGCTCGCCGCGCTGCTCGGACGCGCGCCGAAGCCGCTGAATCCGGCCAACGGCGTGGAAAAGCCGCGCGAAGTCGCGCTGATCGACGAAGCCGCGTGCATCGGCTGCACGAAGTGCATACAGGCTTGTCCGGTCGACGCGATCGTCGGCGCGTCGAAGTGGATGCATACGGTGCTTGTCGACGAATGCACCGGCTGCGACTTGTGCATTCCGCCCTGCCCGGTCGATTGCATCACGATGGTGCCGGCGCCCGAGGACGGCCGCTCGCCTTCGGAGCGCGCCGACCACTATCGCGCACGCTATGTTGCGCGCAGCGCGCGGCTCGAACGCGAAGCCGGCGAGCGCGCGGCCGAACTGGCGGCGAAGAAGGCCGCGCTGGGAGATGCGCGCGTCCAGCGGCGTGCAGGCGGCAATCCTGCGCGCGCGCGCGAAGAAGGCCGGCGACTACGGCGGAGGGCGGCCGATGAATGCGCAGACGCGGACCGAAATCTTCCGCCGCCTGCGCGAAGCCAATCCGAAGCCGACGACCGAACTGACCTACACGAGTCCGTTCCAGCTGCTGATCGCGGTGATCCTGTCGGCGCAGGCGACCGACGTCGGCGTGAACAAGGTGACGAAGCGGCTGTTCCCGGTTGCCGGAACGCCGCAGGCGATCCTGGCGCTCGGCGAGGCGAAGCTGAAAAGCTACATATCCACAATTGGACTATTCAACGCCAAGGCAAAAAACATCCTCGCGACCTGTGCGCTGCTGGTCGAGCGCCATGGCGGCGAAGTGCCGCGCTCGCGCCCTGAGCTCGAGGCACTGCCGGGCGTCGGCCGCAAGACCGCAAACGTCGTGCTGAACACCGCTTTCGGCGAACCGACGATCGCGGTCGACACGCATATCTTCCGCGTCGCCAATCGCACCGGCATCGCGCCGGGCAAGACCGTGCGCGCGGTCGAGGACAAACTCGAGAAGGTCGTGCCGGCGGAATTCAAGCAGGACGCGCATCACTGGCTGATCCTGCACGGCCGCTACGTATGCAAGGCGCGCAAGCCGGATTGCCCGCAGTGCATCATCCGCGATTTGTGCGATTACAAGCACAAGACAAAAGCAGAGGGATGAGGGCTGTGTAGGGTGGGCCTTGGCCCACCATTCTCCTCACGCCGAAAGGGCCGGTGGGCCAAGGCCCACCCTACCGAGGGCTGGCCCGGCGCGCTTCAGCCCTCCCCTTCAAGGGGAGGGTTGGGTGGGGATGGTGTTTGCAAAAGCATTAAAGGTCTGAAGTGCTTCGTACCTTTAATCTCGCTCAACCGATGAAGCAGGGCTCGCGACATCCTGGCCCTCTCCCCGCAAGCGGGGAGAGGGTAAAAGCCTCGCCTGGCCGGTCCAGCTTCCTCCGTGTTCTTCGCGGTTCAATCTTTTGTCACTGAAGTCAGCATCGCCCGCGATCAGAAGTTGAAGCGGAAGCCGGTCATGACCGTAGTCACGGAGTCGTTCAGGAATCCCGACGCAAGTCCGTCCTTGACCTTCGAGTAGGCGAAGCCTGCATAGACGTCGAAACGCTTCGTGAAGCGGTAATCCAGACGCATCGACCACACATCTTCGTTGCCGCTGCAGTTGCTGGCGCGATTGTCCGAGCACTTCACGGCGCCGAATGCATCCTGGTTGTAGTAGTACCACGCGCCAGTGATGTCGAAGTCCTTGGTGAAGTTGTACTTCAGGCCGAGCCACGCAACGTCGAACTTCTTGTCGTGCGGGAACGCGGTGTTGTTCGTGAATGGCGATCCAGTAGCCGCCAAGGCCGGAGAATCCCGGAGCAACCGGCAGCGACGGATTCGAGAACGTGATGTGCTCGTATCCGCCGGACGCCTTGAACGCACCGCCGGTCCAGCTTCCGGCAATCTGCCAGGCTTCGTTGTCCGAGATCGTCGCCGCCAGCGAATCGTGCGGCACGCCGGGCAGCGCAAGCTGGGCGGCGCTGAGCGAGGCTGCGGCAATCGCATCTTTCTTTTCGCCCCACAGTGCGTCGACCGAGAAGCCGGCGTAATCGAAGCCGGCGTCCAGCTGCCAGGCTTCGCCCGGACTGCCGTCGCTCTTGCCGAACTGATAAAACGCGCCGGCGTGAAACCAATCGTGCTTGAACGTGTACTTCACCGAATCATCCAGGCGCACGTCCTGCGTGTCGCCCATGCCGGCCGTCAGGCCCGAGTAGCCGATGATCGAGAACGCGTACGAGCCGTTCATCGGGTCGTACTTCGTCGTGTTGTCGCCGAACAGCGTGACGTGGCGGCCGATCGACAGCGTGCCCCAGGTCTTCGAGGAAAAGCCGCCCCAGGCCTGGCCGTTGAACAACTGGCCGGCGCGGCTGCCGTCGCCGGCGGACTTGCGCTCCGCCAGTGCAATGCCGTTGTTGTTGATCAACGACTTCGGACCGTCGGCAAATTTGCCGGAGGTCGGATTGAAGCCCGACTCGGCGTTGAACACGAACGCGATATCGTCGTTCAGCGCCTCGACGCCGCGAATGCCGACCTTCGACTGGCTCAGGCCGCTCGACGCAATCGTCGTGATCGACTTGTTGTTGCTCGAGCCGACCATGTATTGCAGGGTCGGATAGAAATCCTGGCTCAGCGGCGAGCCGTGATTCTGGTAGGCGACGCCGACGTCGACGGTGCCATATAGCGTGATGCCGTTCCAGGTCAGGCTCGTGTCGTCGGCCGCGCAGGCAGCGGTGCCGAATCCGGCCAGGGCAATGCCGGCGAAGATTGCCGCGGAAAGAACCGACTTGCGCGGCGCGCGAATGTGCGTGGTCTTGTTGCCAACCATGTTGCTCATGAAATTCCCCTCGGGCAGGTACAGGTCAGGTCGACGCAGCATCGAGGCGATGTCTGCATCATGTGCCGCCGCATGGTATGAACGTCATGTGACAGTTGCGTTACCGGGGCGCGGGCCTGTCTCACCGCGGCTGAAAATTGCTCCCCGCGTTATTGGCGTTCAGTCGTTTCCACATCCGCTTGGCAGCAACCAAAATGCTCCTTCGTTTCAGCTTCGTGGATGTCGTGCGATCCAGGCACCCGCCGAAAAATGCTCCTGCATTTTCTGGCGTGTCGGTCTACGTTTTCAGGATGGCGTGCGGTCCAGGCGCCCGCCGGAAATTGCTCCTGCATTTTCGGCGTGTCGGTCCGGCACAAATGGCTTCGCTTTCAGGATGTCGCGCGGTCCAGGCACCCGCCGGAAATTGCTCCTGCATTTCCGGCGTGTCGATCCGGCACAAATGGTTTCGTTTTCAGATGTCGTGCGGTTCAGGCACCCGTCGAAAAATGCTCCTGCATTTTCGACGTACCCGCCATCCCTGGCGGTAAAAAAACCGGAGAGCTTTCGCTCTCCGGTTCGGGATGAAACCTGACCTGTTCTGGATCAGAAGTTGAAGCGGAAGCCGCCCATGACCGTCGTCGTCGAGGTGTTCAGGAATCCGGCGGAAAGGCCGTCCTGGACCTTGGACCATGCGGCGCCGGCATAGACGTCGAAACGCTTGTTGAAGCGGTAGTCCAGGCGCAGCGACCAGACGTCTTCGTTGCCGCTGCAGTTTGCGGCCTTGTTGGTCGAGCAGCTCACCAGGCCAAATGCGTTCTGGTCGTAGCCATACCATGCGCCGGTGATGTCGAAGTCCTTCGTGAAGTTGTATTTCAGGCCGGCCCACCAGACCTGCAGAGTCTTGTCGTGCGGGAACGCGGCGTTGTTCGTGATGCTGATCCAGTAGCCGCCGAGTCCGGAGAAGCCGGCAGCGACCGGCAACGACGGATTCGAAAAATCGATGTGCTCGTAACCGCCGGAGGCCTTGAACCCACCGCCGGTCCAGCTCGCCGCAATCTGCCACGCTTCGTTGTCGGAGATCGTCGCGGCCAGCGAATCATGCGGCACACCGGGGAGCAGGAGCTGCGCGGCACTGAGCGTTGCGGCCGCTATCGCATCCTTCTTCTCGCCCCACGCGGCATCGACCGAGAAGCCAGCGTAATCGAAACCGGCGTCCAGAGCCCAGGATTCGCCCGGACTCGTGTCGCTCTTGCCGAACTGGTACATCGCACCGGCGTGGAACGCGTCGTACTTGAACACGTACTTGACCGAGTCGTCCAGGCGCGCATCCTCGGTGGCGCCCATGCCGCCGGCGACGCCGGAATAGCCGATGATCGAGAACGCGTACGATGCGTTCATCGGGTCGTACTTGACGACGTTGTCGAGGAATAGAGTGTTCTGGCGGCCGACCGTGAACGTGCCCCATTCCTTCGAGCTGAAACCTGCGAACGCGGCGCCGTTGAAGAACTGGCCGGCGCGGCTGCCATCACCTGCCGTCGTGCGATCGGCAAGTGCCTTGCCATTGTTGTTGATCAGCGACTTCGGCGCGTCGGCGAGCTTGCCGGAAGTTGGATTGAAGCCCATCTCGAGATTGAAGACGAACGAGAACGTGTCGTTCAGCGCCTCATTGCCGCGTAGGCCGATCTTCGACTGGCTCAGTCCGTTCGAGGCAATAGTCGAAATGGACTTGTTGCTGTTCGGCGCGATGATGTAATTCAGGGTCGGGTAGAAGTCCTGGCTCAGCGGCGAGCCATGGCTCTGGTAGGCGATGCCGGCATCGACGGTGCCGTACAGCGTGATACCGTTCCAGGTCAGGCTCGTATCGTCGGCTGCAAGTGCAGCGGAGCCCAAACCGGCCAGGGCAATACCAACAAGAATTGCGGCGGTAAGTACCGACTTGCGCGGCGTGCGGCCGTTCATCGAGTGCTTGCCAACATAGTTGTTCATGAAGTTCCCCTCGGGGCGGATAGAGGTCAGTTTGAACGCCGCCACCTTTCGATGGCCGCGCCTGCGGCATTACCGGGCGTCAGAATGTCATTTGTGACGGTTTCGTTACAACCTCCGGCAATACCCGGCCCGACCAGGCGGGCCGAGCGCTTTTTGTCATATTAACGACTTCTTTGCAATTCGACGAAGGTCATGTGGTCCCCCGGAGGCCGCTTGCTTTAGCCTCCTTTCTCGTTTTGTCATTGAACCTATTGCATAATTGCCTGTCCATTGCGCGCGTGCGTTGCGGGCTGGGGGGCCTGTAGCGCAAGTAAGCCGGATCGCCGTGGGGGCGAGGTCCGGCAGCCCGATACTCCAAGAACGCTCGGAGCCAGCCCCCCGCATGCTCGCCATCATCCGCCTCGCCCTGCGGCGCCCGTACACCTTCGTCGTACTGGCGATCCTGATTCTTCTGGTCGGCCCGCTGGCGATCCTGCGCACGCCGATCGACATTTTCCCGGGCATCAACCTGCCGGTCATCAGCGTCATCTGGACCTACAACGGCATGCCGCCGGACGAGATGTCCGACCGCATCATCACGTACTACGAACGCCAGATGACCACGACCGTAAACGATATCGAGCATATCGAGTCGCAGTCGCTGCCCGGAACCGGCGTCATCAAGGTGTTCTTCCAGCCTGACGTCGACGTGAATGCGGCTCTGGCCGAAGTCACTGCAGTATCGCAGACCGTGCTCAAGCGCCTGCCGCCGGGAATCACGCCGCCGCTGATCCTGAGCTACAACGCTTCGAGCGTGCCCGTACTGCAACTCGCGCTGACGAGCAAGACGCTGACCGACCAGCAACTGTTCGATCTGTCCAACAATTTCATCCGCCCCCAGCTTGCCAGCGTCGAAGGCGCGGCGATCCCGTCGCCCTACGGCGGGAAGAACCGTCAGGTCGTGGTCGACCTGGATCCTAATGCGCTGCGTGCGAAGGGCCTGTCCCCGGAAGACGTGACCAACGCGATCCTGGCGCAGAACCTGATCCTGCCCGCCGGCACGCAGAAAATCGGGAAATTCGAATACAACGTCAAGCTCAATGCAAGTCCAAAGGAACTCGACGACCTCAACGACTTGCCGATCAAGGCGGTCAACGGCACCGTAATCACGCTGCGTGACGTCGCCCACGTGCGCGACGGCTATTCGCCACAGCAGAACCTCGTTCTGGTCGATGGCCAGCGCTCTGTGCTGACGACTGTGCAGAAGAACGGCAACGCGTCGACGCTCGATATCGTCGATCACGTCAAGTCGCTGTTGCCCAGGATCCAGGCCGGCGCGCCGCCGGGTCTGAACATGGACACCCTGATCGACCAGTCCGTGTTCGTCAAGGCATCGGTTGCCGGCGTGATCCGCGAGGGCGTCATCGCGGCGGCGCTTGCCAGCATGATGATCCTCCTGTTTCTCGGCAATTGGCGTTCGTCCCTCATCATCGCGATTTCGATCCCGCTCGCGATCCTGTGCTCGATCGCCGCGCTGTCGGCAATCGGCCAGACCATCAATGTCATGACCCTCGGTGGACTGGCGCTCGCCGTCGGCATTCTCGTGGACAACGCGACCGTGACGATCGAGAGCATCAACTGGCATCTCGAGCAGGGCAAGAGCGTGCCCGATGCGATAACCGCCGGCGCGAGCCAGATCGGCATGCCGACGCTGGTGTCTACCCTCGCGATCTGTATCGTGTTCGTGCCGATGTTCTTCCTGAACGGCGTGGCCCGTTACCTGTTCGTGCCGATGGCCGAAGCGGTCATCTTCGCGATGATCGCGTCCTACATCCTGTCGTTCACGCTGGTGCTCACGATATCGAATTACTGGCTCAGACCTCACGTCCAGCCACATGCGGCGACCGAGCACCCGATCGAGGATGCCATGCGCGAAGATCAGACCGCGCATATGAGCGGAGCGACGAACGTGTTTTCGCGCTTCCAGCGCCGCTTCGAAACCTTCTTCGGGGACACGCGCGAGCGCTATCGCGGCTTGCTCACGATGGCGATCGAGAAGCGGCGTATCTTCGCGATCGGCTTCCTCGTGGCAATCGGCGCGTCGCTGTTGCTGGCACCTTGGCTCGGCCAGAATTTCTTCCCGAGCATCGATGCCGGCCAGATCAAGCTGCACGTGCGCGCGCAGACCGGAACGCGCATCGAGGAAACCGCGCGTCTGGCGACCCAGGTCGAAAAGACCATACGACGCGTCATCCCGGCGGAAGAACTCAAGAGCGTCGTCGACAACATCGGCCTGCCGGTGAGCGGTATCAACATCGCCTACAGCAACTCGGCGCCGATCGGACCCGAGGACGCCGACATCCTGATTTCGCTCAATGAAGACCATCATCCGAGCGAGCGCTACGTCGAAACCCTGCGCGAGCGCCTGCCGCGCGAGTTCACCGGTGCGACCTTCTCGTTCCAGCCCGCGGACATCGTCAGCCAGATCCTGAATTTCGGGCTGTCCGCGCCGATCGACATCCAGGTCATCGGGTTCAAGCGCGACGAGAATCACGACTACGCCATCAAGCTGCTCAGCCGCATCAAGCACGTTCCGGGCATCGCCGACGCGCGCATCCAGCAAGCGTTCGACCATCCCGAATTGCGTGTAAACGTCGACCGCGTGCGGGCACAGCAGATTGGCCTGAGCCAGCGCAACGTCGCCAACGACATGCTCGTCACGCTCTCGGGCAGCCTGCAGACCGCTCCGACATTCTGGGTCAACCCGAAAAACCACGTGTCTTATCCGATTGTCGTGCAGACGCCGCAGTACAAGATCGACAGCCTGAGCCAGTTGGAAAACATCCCGATCGCGAGCGCCGACGGCAAGCAGCAACAGATACTCGGCGGACTGGCCAGCATCACCCGCAATGAGGGCGAGGGCGTCGTGTCGCACTATGACGTACAGCCGACGATCGACATCTATGCAGCCGTTCAGGGCCGCGATCTCGGCGCGGTGGCGCACGACATCCAGGCGATACTTGACGACGAGGCGAAGGATGTACCGAAAGGTTCCACGGTCGCCATGCGCGGACAGGTGCAGACGATGCTGACGTCATATTCGAACCTCCTGTTCGGGCTCGTCGGCGCGATCGTACTGATCTACCTGCTCATCGTCGTGAATTTCCAGTCTTGGCTCGATCCGTTCATCATCATCACCGCACTTCCCGCCGCAATCGCCGGCATTGTCTGGATGCTGTTCCTGACCGGTACGACGTTGTCGGTACCCGCGCTGACCGGCGCGATCATGTGCATGGGCGTGGCCACCGCAAACAGCATTCTTGTGGTCAGTTTTGCGCGCGACCGCATGGGCCAAGGCGCCGACCCGATCACCGCCGCACTCGACGCCGGCTATGTGCGCTTTCGTCCGGTGCTGATGACCGCGCTGGCGATGCTGATCGGCATGGCGCCGATGGCGCTGGGCCTCGGCGAGGGCGGCGAGCAGAATGCCCCTCTCGGCCGGGCCGTCATCGGCGGGCTGAGTTTCGCTACCATCGCGACCTTGTTTTTCGTGCCCGTGGTTTTCGCCATACTGCACGGCAGGCAACGCTCGTCGGAGCAGAGCCCATCCGAGCCAAACGCTCCGTCACACAATCCCGATCCTTCGTCGATCGGTCACGCCGCTCCGGCCCTGTAAGGAAATTCCATGCATCCGTTCGAACCCCAACGCCCATCGCCGAGCCGTTTGCGTATCGTCGGCGTCGTAGCGCTCGTCTTCGCGCTGGCGCTCGCGATCGGTGGCGTCGCGTTGCGCGTTCATGCCAACAATTCGCTGCGGGCAAAAACCGAGGTGGATGCGGTTACAACCGTCAGCGTGATCACTCCTGCTCCGGGAGTTTCGCACGAGGAACTCGTTCTTCCTGGCAGTGTACAGGCCTATTTTGACGCGCCTATCTATGCGCGCGTTCCGGGCTATCTGAAGAGGTGGTACTTCGATATCGGCGCGCAGGTCAAGGCCGGCGATCTGCTGGCCGAGATCGAAACGCCGGAACTCGACCAGCAGTTACGCCAGGCGCAGGCTGATCTCGCAACCACCGTAGCCAAGGAGAAGCTCGCCCAAATCACCGCCAAACGCTGGAGCGGCATGCTGGCCTCCGAATCGGTGTCGAAACAGGAAGCCGACGAGAAGAGTGGCGACTACGAAGCAAAGATGGCGACGACCGCGGCCGCCCGCGCGAACGTCCAGCGGCTGCAGGCGCTGTCGTCGTTCAAGCGCATCGTCGCGCCATTCGATGGAGTCGTCACCGCGCGCAAGACCGATATCGGCGACCTGATCAACGCCGGCAGCAGCAGTGGCGCGGAGCTGTTCCGCGTCGCCGACATGCACAAGTTGCGCGTCTATGTGCAGGTGCCGCAGACCTATTCCGACCAGGTCGCCAACGGCATGACTGCGCAACTGCATTTCCCGGAGAAGCCTGGCCGCAGTTATCCGGCTACCGTTGTGGGCACGTCGCAGTCGATCAGCGAAGCGTCGCGCTCGTTGCTGGTCCAGCTCGAAGCGGACAACGCGGACGGCAAGCTGACCTCCGGTTCGTACGCCGACGTGCATTTCAACCTGCCTTCCACACCTGGGGTCCTGCAACTGCCGGTGACTGCGCTGCTGTTTCGTCAACACGGCATGAAGGTCGCGACGCTTGGCGAGGACGGCAAAGTCACACTGAAAAACATCCAAATCGGCAGAGACATGGGCACGCGTGTTGAAGTCGTCGCCGGACTCGATGCATCCGACCGAGTGATCGACAGCCCGCCCGACTGGATCGCGCAGGGTGATCATGTACGCACCGAGGGCGGAGCCATAGCCGGGGCAGCAAGCGCAAAGCCCCCCGTCGTCGCCGCAGCTGGAGGGACTACGCCATGAACATGCGGCTGGCGGGTTTTGCGCTGGCAACCTGCGCGCTCGCTGGCTGCTCGCTGGCGCCGGCTTACAAGGTACCGGTCGTCGATGTGCCGGACAGCTACAAGGAAGCCGGACCCTGGCAGCCGGCAACGCCGGCGGACCAGCATGAACGCGGCGACTGGTGGCATGATTATGGCGATGCGACGCTGGATGATCTGGAATCTCGCGTCGATGCGGCCAATCCCGATCTTGCAGCCGCTGTCGACCGCTACGCGCAGGCGCGCGCCTACTCGGCCGAAACGCGAGCCGGACTCTTTCCACAAGTGGACGCGGCGGCCGGCGCAACGCACAACCGCCAGTCGGACAATCGGCCGCTGCGCTCGCTAACGCAACCGGATGAATACAAGGACAACCTCGTCGGAGCGCAACTTGGCTACGAACTCGATCTTTGGGGGCGGGTTCGCAATCTTGTTGCCGCCGGTGAAGCGACGGCGCAGGCCAGCGCGGCCGATTTGGCATCGGTGAGACTGAGCCTGCATGCGGAACTTGCCAACGACTACATAGCTCTGCGCGGGCTCGACGCACAAGAAAAGTTGCTCGACGACACGGTTGCTGCATATGCCAGGGCATTGGAGCTTACCCAGAACCGTTTTGTCGGCGGCGCCGCATCCGGACTCGACGTTGCGCGCGCCCAGACGCAACTCGACAGCGCACGGGCGCAAGCAACCGACGTGCAGGCGCGACGCGCGCTGCTCGAACACGCGATCGCGAGCCTGGTGGGCACGCCGGCATCGAAGTACTCGTTGCCGGTGGAAGTCGTCGATCTGACTGAGCCGACAATACCGGCGGGCATCCCGTCGACACTGCTCGAGCGCCGGCCCGACGTTGCCGCGGCCGAACGCCGCACGGCGGCCGCAAACGCAAATATCGGCATCGCCCGGGCCGCGTTCTTCCCGAGCATCACGTTGACGGCCGTCGGCGGCTACGAAAACACCGGCGGCGCGGATTGGCTCAGCGCCCCGAACCTGTTCTGGTCGATCGGCCCGCGCGCCCTCCTGACGTTGTTCGACGCCGGACGCCGCGAAGCGCGTGTCGACCAAGCGCGTGCGGCGCTGGACGAAGCCGGCGAACGCTATCGCGCGACGACGCTGGTGGCGTTTCAGCAAGTCGAAGACAATCTCGCACTGATGCATCTGCTTGGCGAGGAGGCAAAAAGCGAAGCTGCTGCGGCCGCTTCGGCGCAACGAACACTGGACCTCGCACTCGACCGCTATCGCAACGGTGCGGTAAGTTATCTCGAAGTCGTCGAGTCGCAGACGGCAGCGCTGCAGGCACAACGCACGTTGCTGAGTCTGCGCGACCGCGAACTGCAGGCGAGCGTCGGACTGATTCGCGCTTTGGGTGGCGGCTGGGCGCCGGGCGAAACGACCAGAACGTCGCCGGCTGTGGCATCCACGGCCGCCAACTGACGGGCGGTTGGAGGCCAGAAACTACGTACTCCGTCGCCACCCGGCGCTTCGACGGCCGCAACGGCCAGCGATAGCTCGCTGATGCAACGCGGGCGACTTCGCCATAACACCAGGTAATTCTCATAGCGCTTTCGGTCAGTTGACCCTGCTGCGACGCATCAACAAACTGATCGCGTGTGCGGAGTCCTGCCCGCGTACGACTTGGAGCCGCTACCTGGGGAATATGGATGCATCGATCGACCGCCCTCGCCGGGCTCGTGCTTCTTGTGCTCGGCCGCGCCGCGTTCGCCTACGACGCCGAGGACTGGCCGACCCACTATCGTTTCGACGACGGCACCGATATCGGCATCGGCGCCAACTATGAAGGCGACCTCAATACGTTCAATGGCACCTCCGACCTCACTGCCGCACAGCGCGCCACACTCGAAGACGCACACGGCGCGCGCCGCGAGGAACTGAGCGTCTACATTCGCAAGCCGGGTGTGTACGAGGCGCAATGGGGCTGGGACTACTGGAACAAGACCTACGTCGACGTCTATGCCCGCGTCGATTCCAAGGCGTTCGTCGGCGCCGACATTGGCCGCTTCCGTGTCGGCTATTTCAAGACTTACGTCGGTTTCGAGGGCTATACGCGTACGCGCAACGACACGTTCCTCGAGACGGCGCTCCCGATTTCGGCGTTCTACCAAGGCCGCCGCACCGGCGCGTCCTGGGAGTTCGAGCAACCAGTCTTCCGCATCGATCTTGCCGCATATGCCGGGCAGGACCTGCAGGGCGACAACGATGGCACGACCGTGACCGGCCGTTTCGCATGGACGCCCTTCAAGAAACCGGGTGACGTGCTGCACCTCGGCATCACTGCGTCGGACGAATCGCCGGAAGACTCAACGATCAACGGAAGCGGACAGACGGTAATCCCGAGCATCCGGGTTCGCACACGGCCGGATGTCTTCCTGACCAGTGCGCGATTCGTCGACACCGGCACGCTCACGAATGTGGACCACATCGGCAGGCGCGGCCTGGAAGGCGTCTGGATCCGTGGACCGTGGTCGCTGCAAGGGGAATATCTGGAAGAGGACGTTCACCGCACCGCCGGGAAGCCATCGTTCAGCGGCAGCGGCGCATACCTGTTCGGCAGCTGGGTCGTTACCGGAGAATCGCGCATATACGACAACGGCCAGGTTTCCAACCTCAAGCCAACTCGTTCCTGGGGCGCGGTCGAACTGCTTGCCCGATACGACGAAGTTGATCTGACCGACGCGTCGGCACACGTGCGCGGAGGCAAGGAGCACAATTGGACGATTGGCGCCAACTGGTACATCCTGACCCACTTCCGCGTGCAGGCCAACTACATATGGGCGCACGAAGAAGGAAATCCGGTGTACAACGGCGGCCGTGCGATCGATCCTCACATCTTCGCACTGCGGTTCCAGATCGTGATCTAAGGAGCATGGTCATCCGGGGCCCGACGACCCACGCGATGCAGCGCAGCGATGTTGTCGAGGCCACTTGACCAATCACGTCAGGATTCAGACGAACTACCTGAGCGGCCAGTAACATGTTCGGGTTGCGCGTCCACATCGGTGGTGATCCCGTCAAGCGCCGTTGCCGCCGGCAGCAGCGGACCTGACCTGATTGCAGCCTAAAGGCCGCCCGCCGGCGCCAGATACGGGTCATGTAACCGCAATTTGCGTCACATCTACTCTTTCGAACACCTTCTACCTGCCGGGGCGAGATGCGGCGGAAGAATATCCGCACGCGACTCGTCGTTCCGTCCCGTTCAACGCACGCTTCAGCGCATCTTCAGTGCTACGTGACCCAGGACGGTGAAAGATTCGCAGGCTCCCTGCGGTCTGTGTGCGTGCCTGTGAACTGCCGCAATGCAGCAACGATAGAGCTTGTCTGCGTGCTGTCACTGGCATAGCTTAGAAACTACTGCAGGACAGCATTCGAAACATTTCGATCGATTTCCATCTGTTCATCACAGAAGCCAGGCTCGCCGCCGGCAGGCGGCTCCTTTACCCGACGGGAAAGAATTCCCGTCCAACAACCACGGAGTACACGCAAATGTCGAACAAGATCGTCAAACCGTTAACCATGGCCATCGGCGTGGCGTTCGTCGGCTCGGTCGCGATGACCCAGACCGCCAGCGCCAGCACGGCGTTCCAGATCACCCCGCTGATCAGCGGCTATGCGGTTGCTGCCGAAGGCAAGTGCGGCGAAGGCAAGTGCGCGGTCGCCAAGATGGCCAAACCCGGCGAGACCGCCGTGTCGAAGGACGAAGCGATGGCGCACGGCTTCAGTGCGACGCAGGTTGCCGCGTGGGACAAGAACGGCGATGGCAAACTCGACGACGGCGAGTTGAAAGCCATGCACGCTGCAATGGACAAGAAGGGCAAGGAAGGTTCCTGCTCGGCGGATAAGAAGGGCAAGGAAGGTTCGTGCTCGGCCGACAAGAAGGGCAAGGAAGGTTCCTGCGGCGGTCACTAAGATGAGCAAGCGTCCTGCCTATCCGGTAACGGGTGCGGGACTCGGCCTGCGGCGGGCCCTGCTGGGCCCGCTGCGGGACACGTCCGACGCGCCGATCGATTTCTTCGAGGTCGCGCCGGAAAACTGGATCAATGTCGGCGGCAAGTACGGCAAGACGTTCCGCTCGTTCACGGAACGCTATCCGTTCATCTGTCACGGCTTGTCGCTCTCGCTCGGCGGCCCGGCGCCGCTCGACGAAACGTTGCTGCACAAGATTCGCCGCCTGCTCGACGAGCACGGCATCCGCTACTACAGCGAACACCTGTCGTTTTGCTCCGACGACGGCCATCTTTACGACCTGATGCCGATTCCTTTTACCGAGGAAGCGATCGACTGGGTCATTCCGCGCATCCGGCGCGCGCAGGACATCCTCGGCCGGCGCATCGCGGTCGAGAATGTTTCTTCCTACGCCACGCCCGGCCAGGAAATCAGCGAAATCGAATTCACCAACGCGGTGCTGAAGGCCGCGGACTGCGAGCTGCTGCTCGACGTCAACAACGTCTACGTCAACAGCGTCAACCACCGCTATGACGCAGAACAGTTCATCAAGGCGCTGCCGGGCGAACGCATCGCCTATCTGCATATTGCCGGCCACTACAACGAAGCTGCCGACCTCATCGTCGACAGCCATGGCGCGGCGGTCATCGATCCGGTATGGAGCCTGCTCGACCTCGCCTACGCGCAATTCGGCGTGATCCCGACCTTGCTCGAGCGCGACTTCAACATTCCGCCGCTGGCGGAACTGGTCGGCGAACTCGATCACATTCGCGCGATCCAGCATCGTCATGTCGCCGCGGAGCCGCTGCATGTCCGCTCCGCCTGAGACCGCGCCGGGGCGCACGCACGCGTTGCAATACGCCTTTACCGCGCATATCCGCGACCCAGACCACCAGCCCGCGCCCGCCGGCATCGAAGACCGGCGCATGGCGATATACCGGGATCTCGTATACAGCAACATGGAAAGTCTTATTTCTTCGAACTTTCCAGTAATTCGCAGTTTATACAATGACGCGGACTGGAGCGTGTTCGCGCATGACTTCTTCCGCGAACATCGCTGCCATACGCCGCTGTTTACCGAGTTCGCCCGCGAGTTCCTGCGCCACCTGGAAACGCGCCAGCAACAGGACCGCGGCGATCCGCCGTTCCTGCTCGAGCTGGCGCATTACGAGTGGGCCGAACTGGCGCTTTCGCTCGAAGAGGCCGAGGTCGCCGACGTGCCGCACGATCCTGCCGGCGATCCGCTAAGCGGCATCCCGGTCGTATCGCCGCTGGCCTGGGTGCTCGGCTATCACTTTCCGGTACAGCACATCTCTTCGTCATTCCGGCCGACGGAAGCCCCGCCCGAGCCAACCTGGATACTGCTCGTGCGCGGCCGCAACGACGAAGTGCGCTTCCACGAGATCAACGCGCTTAGTGCCGTGCTCATCGAGCGTCTTCAGCAGAACAGCGAACAGACCGGCTTGCAATGCCTCGACGCAGTGCTTGCCGAGCACGCCGCCGGCGATGGCGGCGCCCTGCGCGAAGCCGGCATGGGTGTGTTGGTCGAATTGAAAGAGCGCGAAGCGATTCTCGGCACGCGCGCCTAACTCACTGCTCGCTCAAGTCACGAAGAGTGGGCCTCGGTCCACCCTGCGGCTCTGGTGCGCGTCGACAGCAAATTTGATGGCGACGCGCTACCAAAGATATGCCTTGACGCAGAGGCGGCCCCCATCCGGCTGCCGCCACCTTCCCCCGCAAGCGGAGGAAGGATTTTAGATTGCAGCACTTTGCTTTTCCTTCCCCTGCGAAGCGGGGGAAGGTGCCGAAGGTGGATGGGGGCAAACACGGAGCGACGATCATTCGCCTGCAAGGCCCGCCTGTAAGGAAATCCCAACCCGCCCGTCTATACTGCACACACAGTTGCGAGGGGCCACACCGATGCTTTCGAACGCCATTTCCGTCTGGGAATCGCTGACCGCCCGCCTGCGCGGCATCGGCCAGTTGCTGCCGCCGCTGATCCTGCGCCTGATCATGGGTTGGGAGTTCTGGCAGTCCGGTGTGGAAAAGTATACTGGAGAGAACTGGTTCGCCGACATCCAGGCCCGCTTTCCGTTTCCGTTCAACCAGATTCCGGCCGACATCAGCTGGGCGATGGCGACTTATTTCGAACTCGGCGGCGCGGTTCTGCTGGTGTTCGGCCTGTTCACGCGCTTCGCCGCGTACAGCCTCCTCGTCCTGACGTTCGTCGCGACCGCGGCCGCGCACTGGCCGGATATGGTTGCCATGTGGGGCGACCTGGCGAAGGGCTACGCGATCACCGACATGGGTTTCGGCAACTTCAAGCTGCCACTGCTGTTCGTCGTCATGCTGCTGCCAATCCTGTTCCAGGGACCGGGCAAGATCAGCCTCGATTTCCTGCTGGCGCGCGCGTTGAAGGCCGATCCGATGCCCGAGCCCCTGGCCGATGCCTATGCGTGGAGCCTGGCCTTCCTCGCACTCGGCATCCCTTTCCTGATGTTGCTGCCGATGTTCGGATTGGCGCTCGTTATCGGCGCGCTCGCCCTGTTTGCGTTCGGACGCTTCGCGCGGGCCTGACAAAACTTCACGGTGCGAACTGAGCTCAGCTGGAAGCAAGCGAACTCGAAGCGCCGCCCTGCCCCTTCGACTTCGGCCCTGCGGGCCTACGCTCAGGGCGAACGGAACTTCAATGCCTTTAACGTTGGGCGTAGACCCGTGCAGTTGGAACTCCAAAACCGTTAGCGTTGGGCGGACCTCAGGGTGTAACTGAACTCCAATACCCTTCGCGTTGAACCTGGCTCAAGGGAACGGACTTCCAATACCGCTCGCGCTGAACCTAGCTCAGGTAACGGACCTTCTATACCGTTCGCGTTGAGCGTAGCTCGCGAAGCGAGCGAAGTCGAAACGATCCTGAGCGCCGTTTTGAACACCGCGCCGCATTGTGATCGCCACGTCCGCCGCGTATCCTGCGGGCATGTCCCAGCCTGCAATGAAATATGCCGAGCGCTTCCGCGGCTTCCTTCCGGTCGTAGTCGACGTCGAGACCGGCGGTTTCGATTGCGAGCGCGATGCATTGCTCGAGATCGCCGCAATCGTCGTGCGCATGGACGAACAGGGAGTCGTGCATCCGGATCCGGTCGTGTCGACGCATGTCGTGCCATTTCCCGGCGCCAACATCGATCCGCGCTCCCTCGAAATCACCGGGATCGATCCGACGCATCCGTTCCGCGCCGCGGTCGAAGAGCGTGAAGCGCTGGACCTGATCTTCCGGCCGATCCGCAAGGCGCTGCGTGAGTTCGAATGCCAGCGCGCCGTGCTGGTCGGCCACAACGCCGCGTTCGACCTGAACTTCCTCAACGCCGCGATCCGCCGCACCGGCTACAAGCGCAGCCCGTTCCACCTGTTCAGCTGTTTCGACACCGTGAGCCTTGCCGGCCTCGCGTACGGACAGACCGTTCTGAGCCGTGCCGTGCAATCGGCCGGTTTCGACTGGAACAGCAGCGAGGCGCACTCGGCCGTCTACGACGCCGAACGCACGGCGCAGTTGTTCTGCGCGATCGTCAACCGCTGGAAGTCGATGAGTGATGCGTGGGCGGCGCAGACGGGGGCGGCAGCCTGACCTGCTCGTCATCCCGGCGGAAGCTGGGAGGCGATGTGTGGTGCGTAGGTGGGCCAGAGGGGGCGGCGGCTTGACGTTCTTGGATCGTCATCCCGGCGAACGCCGGGATCCAGCGTCTCTGATTCCGTGACGCCCGAAGGCGCTGGATTCCGGCTTTGGCCGGAATGACGAGCAAGAGCGGACTCACCGGCGTCAGGTCGACCGCTACTTGAGTTCCCTCGCCCCGGGACTCATCATTACCCCATGCCGATCTACGAATATGCCGCGACCGCGAAAGGCTGTGACCATTGCACCGGCCATTTCGACGTACTGCAAAAAAGCAAAGAGGATCCGTTGACCAAATGCCCGCACTGCGGCGCCGAAGTCGCGCGCGTGATCAGCGCGCCCTCGTTTGCCATGGGCAACGCGCACACGCTGAAGGAAAGCAACGTCGAGAAGCACGGCTTCACCCAGTATCGACGCGCCGGCAACGGCGTGTATGAAAAAACAGCCGGCAAAGGTCCGAAGTTCATCAGCGGCGATTGACCCGGCTGCCAACATTACGCCGCAATCTTCCCCCATTCCGGCCTGATCGCCCCGTCAATCCCAGGAGTGTCTGGTGCGCCCTTTCGTCCTGCCTTTTCTGATTGTCACAACTGTTCTCACCGCGTGCCAGAACACCCCAGCGCCAAAGACCGCGACCACTCCGATGCCTGCCGATAGATCCTCGACCGGGCAATCCACTGCGCTGGTTTACCCGACCACGAAGACGGTTGCCCAGACCGACGATTTCCACGGCACCAAGGTCGCTGATCCGTACCGCTGGCTCGAAGATCTCGATGCGCCGGCGACGCGCGCCTGGATCGAGGCCCAGAACAAGGTGTCGTTCGATAATCTCGCGCGCATTCCGGGCCGCGACCACATCAAGCAGCGACTGACCGAGATCTGGAACTACGAGCGCTACACCTCGCCGCACCAGTACGGCGGCCGCTATTTTTATACGCGCAACGACGGCCTGCAGAACCAGGCCGTCCTTTATGTCGCCGACACGCTCGATGCAAAGCCGCGCGTGCTGCTCGATCCGAACAAGTTGACCAGCGACGGCACGATTGCGCTCAAGTCATACGCCATCAGCGAGGATGGCAAGCATCTCGCCTACGGCCTGTCGTCCGGCGGTTCGGATTGGGAAGACTGGCACGTACTCGACGTCGACACGGGCAAGAATGCCGACGATGTCCTGAAGTGGGTCAGGTATTCCACGATCGCATGGCGACGGGACGGCACCGGTTTCTTCTACAGCCGCTTCGACGAACCCCGGGGCGAGAACGCGCTGAAGGCCGAGAACAAGTTCCAGAAGCTGTACTTTCATCGACTCGGCACGAAGCAGTCCGACGATCTGCTGATCTACGAGCGCAAGGATCAGCCCGACTGGTTGTTCGGCGCGCAGGTCAGCGACGACGGGCGTTATCTCGTGATCAGCGTCGCCCGCAACACCGAGCCGAAGAATCTGGTGCTCTACCGCGACCTTGCGAAGAAGCAGGCCGAGGCCACGAACGAGACTCTGATCGGCGAATGGGACGCGAGCTATCAGTTCCTCGGCAATACCAAGGGCACGTTCTACTTCCTGACCGACAAGGATGCGCCCCGCTATCGCATCGTTGCGATCGACACCAAGCATCCGGACAAGGCGCACTGGAAGGAAACGGTCCCGCAGGCTGCTGACACCTTGCAGAGGGCGAGCATCGTCAACCACAGCTTCATCGCCGAATACATGCAGGACGCGCACAGTGCCGTGCGCCTGTTCGACCTGAAGGGCAAGGCAACGGGCAGCATCGCGCTGCCGGGTCTGGGCAGCGCCACGGAGTTCTCGGGACGCACGGCCGACACGGAGACGTTCTACACGTATTCCAGTTACACCGCTCCGCCGACCGTTTTCCGCCATGACCTGAAGACGAACACATCGAGCATCTTCCGCGCGCCGAAGGTCGCGATCGACTCGTCGCTGTACGAAACGCGGCAGGTGTTCTATTCGAGCAAGGACGGCACGCGCGTGCCGATGTTCATCACGGCGAAGAAGGGCGTGGCGCAGAACGGCGCGAACCCGACGATCCTGTACGGCTACGGCGGCTTCAACATCCCGCTGCAGCCGGCATTTTCGCCGTCGCTGATCGCCTGGCTGGACCTTGGCGGGGTCTATGCCGTGGCAAACCTGCGCGGCGGCGGCGAATATGGCCGGGACTGGCACGAAGCCGGCATGAAACTGCACAAGCAGAACGTGTTCGACGATTTCATCGCCGCGGCCGATTACCTGATCAAGGAAAAGTATACTTCGCCGAAGTCGCTGGCGATCCGCGGTGGCTCGAACGGCGGCCTGCTGGTTGCGGCCGCCGAGCTGCAGCGTCCGGACCTGTTCGCCGCGGCCATTCCGCAGGTCGGCGTGCTCGACATGCTCCGCTTCCGCGCGTTCACGATCGGAAAGGCCTGGGAGTCGGATTACGGTTCGGTCGAGAACGCCGACGAGTTCAAGGCGATGTATGCGTATTCGCCAGTGCACAACGTCAAGCCCGGCGTCGACTACCCGGCGACCTTGATCCTGACCGGCGACCACGACGATCGCGTGTTCCCCGCGCACAGTTTCAAGTTCGCCGCGGCGATGCAAGCCGCCGACCCGCATGGCAAGCCATTGTTGATCCGCATCGAAACGCGGGCCGGCCACGGCCAGGGCAAGCCGACGACGATGCAGATCGAAGAGGTCGCGGACGTTTATGCGTTCATCCTCCAAGCTTTTGGTTTGGCGCACTGAAGCTGCGGCCTGCCGGAGCAACGGACGCGTGCTTCAAGCCCCTCCCCCTTGATGGGGGAGGGGTTGGGGAGAGGGTGACGCCGACGAAGTCGGCGGCTCCGCCGCCGACCTCTCCCACAAGGGGAGAGGTGATCTTCTCTGCCCCGCCGTACAGTCCAGTCAACATCGAACTGCTGCTGGCACTTGGGCAGAGCCGCCCCCCGAAATTCGTCCAGCGTGAAAGATCCAGCCCAACTCCCATGTCATATGCCCGAAGCTCAGCGGCGCCATAGTCCGGCGTTATTTGCTGCTGCGCCGGACCAGCGCTAAGCTCGGCGGCTCGCCGGGTCTTCAACGCCGCGAGAAGCCCGGGCAACCATAAAACCAACCGAACGAGGGTGCCATGATCTACCAGTCCATCCTGGAAACCATCGGCCGCACGCCGATAGTGCGCATCAACCACATCGCGCCGAAAGGCGTCGACATGTACGTCAAGGTGGAGGCGTTCAATCCGATGTCTTCGGTCAAGGATCGCCTGGCCATCGGTATCATCCTCGACGGCGAAGCCAAGGGCACGCTGAAGCCCGGGCAGACCGTAGTGGAGGCAACGTCCGGCAACACCGGCATCGCGCTGGCGATGGTCTGCGCGGCGAAAGGCTATCCCTTCATCGCGTTCATGAGCGACTCGTTCTCGATCGAGCGGCGCAAGCTGATGCGCGCGCTCGGTGCAAAAGTCATCCTCGTCCCTGCGGCTGAACGCGCGACCGGCATGCTCAAGCGCGCTGAGGACTACGCAAAGAAGAACAATGCGTTTCTCGCGCGCCAGTTCGAGAATGAAGCCAATCCCGCTTACCACCGCAGTACGACGGGTCCGGAAATCCTGCAGGATTTCGCCGGCAAGCGGCTCGACTGGTTCGTAACCGGCTGGGGCACCGGCGGGACGCTGACCGGCGCCGGCGAGATGCTCAAGCTCGCGCGTCCCGACGTGAAGATCGTCGCGACCGAACCCGAAGGCGCGGCGATGCTGTCGGGCAAGGACTGGCAACCGCACAAGATCCAGGGCTGGACGCCGAATCTCATTCCGGCAGTGTTGAACAAGAAAGTCGTCGACGAGATCATTCCGGTCAGCGACGTGCTCGCGCGCGACACGGCTCGAGCGTTGTCGACGAAGGAAGGCATCTTCTGCGGCATCTCGTCGGGCGGCACGTTTGCCGCAGCTCTCGAAGTTGCCAAGAAGGCGAAGAGCGGCGACGTGATCCTGGCGATGCTGCCCGATACCGGCGAGCGCTATCTGTCGACGATCCTGTTCGAAGGCATCAACGAAGGGACCGACGTCGAGCTCGCGGATCTCTGACGAACGGCGAATCACGTTTGCATACCGCAACGCCAACGTAGGGTGGGCCTTGGCCCACCGCTCTTTTTCCAACGCAACAAGGACACAAAGATGGTGGGCCAAGGCCCACCCTACGTGAGTTCGCTCAGCGGCTCCGGCGTTGCGTCCGCCGATGCCCGCGACTTCGACTCGCGCGTCCAGCGATCGCGCAAACGCAGGATCGGCGCCTCGTAGAACCGATAGACCAGCGCGGCAGCTGCGATCGACAACGCGACGAAGATAATCGCCTGAAGCATGCAGCCCACGACCGACTGCGCATTTCCGGCAAACGTCGCGTTCATGACGCGCATGACTGCAAGCTGGCACAGGTACAGCGCGTACGACCATCGCGCAATCGCCCGAATACCATTCTCGATCGGCGCCGGCACGCCGCTGCGATGCCAATTCGCCGCGGCCGGCAGAAACGCCGCGAAGCTCGCCGAAACCAGGCTGAACAGACCCGTGCGAGCGAACAGGTCGGTGTCCTTCGGTAAAACCAGATAGAGCGCGATGGCGATTGCGATGCCGACACAACCGGCAGCAGCGATGATGTTTGCGTAGCGCCGCGCCATACCATCGCGATGCCGGTAGAGCAGCAGCGCCAGCGCGCCATACGCGATAGCATCCATGCGCACGAGCGCAACCATGCGCACGGCCTGGTCCCAGACGGGTTGCTGCGTCAATACGTAGACCACACGCACAAGCGTCGCCACAACGATCGCGATCGAGACGAGCAGTGCTGCCGGCACGCGCCGCATGACGCGGCCGCTGCAGGCCAGCACGAGCAGAGGCGCTATGAGGTAGAAGATTTCCTCCACCGCCAGGCTCCACGACTCGATGAAGAAGATCGGTTGCGGCCAGGCGAAGTTCTGCATGAACACGGCGTAGCCGGCGGCATGCGGCCAGGTGCCATCGATCCAGCGTGCCAATCCGATGTTGATGACGAGGAACAGGTAGTAGTTCGGCAATGTTCGCAGCCAGCGCCGCAGCCAAAAGCGGCCGACACCGAAGCGCGCTGCGTCGGCCTGCTTCACGAGAATCGCACCGATCAGGAAACCGCTGAGGACGAAGAACAGTTCGACGCCGAGTTGACCGAACATCCACACGGCTTCGAGCTGGTGCGTCAGCGGCAGGAACATGAAACTCGCATGCGCGAGGAGCACGAGCAGAATCGCCAGCGCGCGCAGGAAGTCCAGGCCGAAGACGCGGGTCTCGGACATGCCGGTCAAGTCCGCGCGGCGCAGGCCGCGGCGCATTCCGCCGTCATGTGGCGCGTCGAATGCGCCGTCCGCGCGCGATCCCGTAGATGCTGATGCCGAGCCACAGGAATTCGAGCACGAACGCCGAAAGATTGAACGCGTACAGCAGCGACAGCAGGACCGCAAACGCGCCGAAAGCGTTCATCAATTGATAAGGCAGCGCATCGCCGCGTGCGCGCCCGGCCTGCAGCAGGAAATAAGCCAGCAGCGTCAACACGACACCGACAAGACCGGCCCAGTCGTACCAATGTACCGAAGCCAACATGAGATGGATTCCTCCGCTAGTGTCCCGTTGTGCGAAAACCTTGAGTTCGTGGTCCACCTCTCCCCTCGTGGGAGAGGTCGGCGCGCGGCCTCTTTCGGCCATCCATGG
Source organism: uncultured Gammaproteobacteria bacterium (assembly GCA_963766595.1). GTDB lineage: Bacteria > Pseudomonadota > Gammaproteobacteria > Xanthomonadales > Rhodanobacteraceae > Rudaea. The sequence continues at coordinate 1,018,604 of CAVYAZ010000002.1, read as the reverse complement.
CCTTTCGAGGCACTTGGGCTCCTGCCCTGGCGTCACGCTCTCCCCAACCCCTCCCCCATCAAGGGGAGGGGCTGAAGACTCGTGCACCGTCCCTACCCATTTGCCGCGGCGCCACGCTGGCGCAGCGCCTCGAACAGCGCGACGCCGGTTGCAACCGAAACATTCAGGCTTTCCACGCCCCCACGCATCGGGATGCGCGCGAGAAAGTCGCAGGCCTCGCGCGTCAGTCGCCGCATGCCGTCGCCTTCGCTGCCCATGACGATCGCGATCGAGCCCTTGAGGTCGAGCGCGTAGAAATCCTCGCTGACATCGCCAGCCAGACCGACGAGCCACACGCCTTTGTCCTTGAGCGCCTTGAGCGTGCGCGCGAGATTCGTCACGGCGAAGAACGCGAGGCGATCGGCTGCTCCCGCCGAAGCGCGGCGCACCGTCGGCGTGATCCCGGCGGCCTTGTCTTTCGGCACGACGACCGCCGTGACTCCGGCCGCCTCTGCACTGCGCAGGCAGGCGCCGAGATTGTGCGGATCGGTTACGCCGTCGAGGACAAGCAGCAAAGTATCCTTTTCCGCTTTTTCCACCAATTCGTATAGCTCACTCTCCGCACGCGGCGGCGGCGCCCGGTAGCGCGCGACGGCGCCCTGGTGGCGCGCTCCGCCGGTCATGCGGTCAAGCGCCTCGCGCGGACGCGAATGCGGCTTGACCCCGAGATCGCGCGCGCGGTCCGACAACTCCTTGAGCCGCGCATTGTGGCTGTCGGACTCGATGTACAACTCGAGCACGTTGCCCGGATCGTGGGTCAGCGCGGCGTCGACCGCGTGGATGCCAAAAAGTAATTCACCACTCATCAACAATTCATCCGGAGAGATCAACAATAAGATTGAACCACGAAGTACGCGAAGGCCAGCGAGGATAAGCGAAGCAGGAACCTAACGTGCATCCTCGTCGCCTCTCCCGCTGGCGGGAGAGGCCGGGGCGCGAAGCGCACCGGGTGAGGGTGGCGCTCGTCGAAACCAAGTCGCTAACGGTTGTACCACCCTCATCCGCCTCCGGCCCCCTCCCCCGCCAGCGGGAGAAGGAGAACCTATATTGAGCATCGCCGCTGTCTCGCCACAGTTTTCTTGATTTCCCTTTCCAAGTCAGGCCTTCGCCCTTGCGTCTGTCACCAGCCGGAAGTCGATCTTCCGATCCTCGAGGCTTGCGCGCAGCACCTGCACGCGCACCGGATCGCCGAGGCGGAACTTCAGGCCGCGCCGCTCGCCGCTCAACAGGTGCTTGATCGGATCGAAGTGATAGTAGTCGTTGGGCAACTGCGTGATGTGGACCAGTCCGCTGACCTGCGACTCGGTCAGCTCGACGAACAGGCCGAACGAGGTGACCCCCGAGACGATGCCTTCGAACTCGCCGCCGACGTGCTTCTCCATCCACGCGCACTTGTAGCGTTCGTCGACATCGCGCTCGGCTTCGTCGGCGCGTCGCTCGAACTGCGAGCAATGCGTCGCCAGCACGGCCATGTCGCTCGGGCTGTAGGTGTAATCGGCGAGCTTGCCCCTGCTCAGCGCAAAGCGGATCGCGCGATGCACGAGCAGATCCGGATAGCGGCGGATCGGCGAAGTGAAATGCGCGTAGGCGTCGAGCGCAAGGCCGAAATGGCCGGAATTCTTCGGGCTGTAAACGGCCAGCGACTGCGAGCGCAACAGCACCGATTCGATCAGGTGCGAGTCGACGCGCTTGCGCACCTTTTTCAGCAACGTGGAAAAATCGTGCGGCGTCACCTCGCCAGCCGGCGGCAACTTCAGGCCGAACTCGCGCAGGAACTCGAGCAGGTCCTCGTACTTCGAAGCCGGTGGCGGCGCGTGGTCGCGATACAGCGCCGGCACCTGGCGCTGATCGAGAAATTTCGCCGCCTGGACGTTCGCGGCGATCATGCATTCCTCGATCAGCTTGTGCGCGTCGTTGCGCGGCTCGGCGCCGAGTTGCACGACTTCGCCGGACGGCGCCAGGCGAAACTTCACTTCGCGGCTGTCGAAATCGATCGCGCCACGGCGCTGCCGCGCCTTGGCCAGGATGTGATACAGCTGATGCAGGCGCTCCAGTTGCGGCATGACATCGGCAAGTTCGGCGCGCGCGTCGGCGTTCTTCTCGCCGATCGCCTGCCACACGCGCGTGTAGGTCAGGCGCGCGTGCGAACGCATGATCGCCGGATAGAACTTCGACTGCGCCACGTCGCCGTCGTGGCCGACCTGCATGTCGCAGACCATGCACAGGCGCTCGACTTTCGGATTCAGCGAGCAGATGCCGTTCGACAGCGTCTCCGGCAGCATCGGCACGACGAAGCCGGGGAAGTACACCGACGTCGAACGTTTCTACGCTTCGTCGTCGAGCGCACTGCCAGGCTGCACGTAGTGCGAGACATCGGCGATCGCGACGATCAGGCGGAAACCATCCGCCTTCGGCTCGGCGTAAACCGCATCGTCGAAATCGCGCGCGTCCTCGCCGTCGATCGTGACCAGCGGCAATTTGCGCAGATCCACGCGCCCCGCCGCCTCGTCCTGCGTGACCTGCGGCTCGACCTGCGCCGCTTCGGCCAGTACTTCGGGCGCCCACTCGCGTGGCAGCCCGTAACTTGCAATCGCCATCTCGACGATCAGCGATGGCGTCAGCCGCTCGCCGAGCACGCTGATCACCTCGCCGATCGGACCGCGATGAGCGGTCGGCGGCTGCGTGATTTCGGCGACGACGATCTGGCCGGAATGCGCGCCCTTATCCTTGCCGGGCGGGATCAGGATCTGCTGATGCAGTCGGCGATCGTCCGGCGCAACGAGCACAACGCCATTCTCGATGACCACGCGTCCGACCAGGCGCGAGGCGCGCCGTTCGAGCACTTCGACGATGGCGCCCTGCTTGCGCCCGCGCTTGTCGACGCCGACGATGCTGAGAAGCACGCGGTCGCCGTGCAGGACCTTGCGCATCTCGGCGGGTGAAATGTATACATCGTCGCCGCCTGCGTCGGGCCGAAGGAAGCCGAAGCCTTCCGCGTTGGCGATGATCGCTCCGGGGATCAGGTCGAGCTTCTGCGCCACGCCATAGCCGCCGCGGCGGTTCTGCAGCAGCTGGCCGTCGCGCAGCATCGCGGCGAGGCGCTTGGTCAGCGCTTCGAAATCGCGCGGCGAAGCCAGGTTCAGTTCCTGCGCCAGCGTTTCCGCGGTCAGCAGTTGCGCGCGTTCGCCGAGATGCTCGAGGATCTTCTCGCGACTGGCGATCGGATATTCGTAACGCTGTTTCTCACGTTCATCCTGCGGGTTCGCCTGCGGCCGATCCCGTGATGCCGGCTTGCCGACCGGCGTGTGCGGTTTGCCGGCGTGGGTCGAAGGCGCATTGCCGCGATGGCCGCGTGGCCCACGCTCCGGACCGGTTTTGGCCGCGCCCTTCGCCCCGCGGGACTGCACTTGCGCAACTTCAGGCAGCCAGCCCGGCAACTTGGATTTCGGCTTGCCGCGTCCGGCTGCGGGTTTACGGGGTTTGGTCACAGGAATTCCTTGCAATTCAGTCGTGCAGGGTCGCTGAGCGAGCCTGTGATTGCAAGTTCGGCGTTGACAGGCCGGACCCTGCCGGTTATCGTTCGCGGCCCTGCGCACCAGCGCAGATTCCCACGCCTGCCCAGGTGGCGGAATTGGTAGACGCACTAGTTTCAGGTACTAGCGGGTAAAACCGTGGAGGTTCGAGTCCTCTCCTGGGCACCAATGGATCGTCCGCAGACGTCCAAGCAACATCCGAAGATTCCACAAAATCCCGCGTAAATGCGGGGTTTTTTGTTGCCTTTCGTCCAGGGACGTCCGGAGACTTCCTGCAGCCGCCCGACTTACCGGGTAAATTACCGGGTAAGCGAGTTTTATGACCACCCTCGGGCATACCATTCCCCGCTCACCGAAAAGTTTGTCCAAGCGGCTATCAGGCAGTCACGAGCGAGCGGTGCAATGCGTCGGCTGACTGATGGCGGCTGACCACACTCCTCGTGTGCCGGTGAAGGAGTACGCGCAAGCAAAATGGGACAAGCAACAGGTGCGGGTGCCGCCGTCCACCCGGAGAGCCGGGCGCGGTACGCGAACTACATGCCGTACCCTCGTCTTACGGAATCGAAGTAGGCGACTGAGCAACGACAAGTCGCACGGCGGTTGGCGCTGCGCACAAAGATGCGGCGCGCACGCACGCGCTCGTCTTGTTCGGCTCAGACGACAGCACGCTAACAGCCTGTTTCGGACACTCGAAGCCTGCAACTCGCTGCCGGGAAGCAGACGCTCCACGTGTGCAGCGAGACGGAAGGCACAGTCAGATTGTCGCAGGGCCTTTGAGCTACAGCGCGGAAGTACCTGATTCTCGAACGCGTAACGTAATTACGCCGACGTTCAATATGTACGGAGCCGAACATACATCGGTCGGGATTGCGCGCAGCATTCAATGCCGTGGCGACAGCCGCGCGGACTCGCTGGGTCGAACGCTTTCGAACAGGGGCCCTAGGTTGCAGGGCGAACTACTGGAGGGCAACAAAATGGTAGCCCAGGCGCGTGGCACAAATCAGGTGTTGGCCAGCATTCCTGCGAGGGAATACAGGCGGCTGCAGGCGCATCTAGAGCCGATCAAATTGAACTTCGGTCAGGTGCTCTACGAACCCGGCAAACCGATCCTGCACGTCTACTTTCCCCTTGACTGTCTGATATCGCTGCTGACGGCAGTCGATAGGCGACGCACGCTAGAAGTCGGCGTGGTCGGCAACGAAGGCATGGCTGGCATGCCGTTCATTCTGGGCATGGGTGTCTCGGGTGTTCGTGCCATTGTGCAGGGTGGCGGCAGCGCGTTGCGCATGGCCTCGGGTCCCTTTCGTATCGAATTCAAGCGCAATGTACCTTTGCAGGAGGCGCTTTATCGATATACCTATGCACTGATGGCGCAGATATCCCAAACCGCGGCCTGCAATCGTTTCCACGATGCGGGACAGCGCCTCTCGCGTTGGCTGTTGATGACGCGAGACCGGGTCCAATCGGACGAATTTCCGCTGACCCACGAATTTCTTGCGCACATGCTCGGCTTGCGGCGTGAGGGTGTCACGGAGGCAGCCAGTGAACTCAGACGACGAAACCTGATCAGCTATTCACGCGGCAAGGTGCAAATTCTGGACTTGAAGAGCCTCAAGGCGTCGTCCTGCTGCTGCTATCAGATCGTGAAGAAAGTGTTTGACCGCGCGCAGGAGATGGGCCAGCAAAAAGCAGTGAGGCATCGGTGATGATGCGATTGGATACCTACCTTGCGATACGATTCTCTTCATCCCTTCCCATGCGATCACGACTTGTGAAGAAATCGTTTCCAGTGTCTTAGGCTCATCGCGATCTGCTTTCGGCAAGTCCATCGGGTTATGTGCGGTAGCAAACGGATACCCAATCGTCAACCGAATATTATTCGCTTCGAGCGGGGGCGCATCCTGGAGGGGAACCCAGGCCCTAATGCAGCGGACGCAAATGATGGATGCGACAAGTCGGTCCGTCCGCCTTGTTGACAGGCCTTTCCCAGGCTCAGATCAATATGACCTTTGATAAGCAGCATTCGACGACCTCGGGTCTCCTGCCTGTTGTTGATGCCCCGAGCATTTGCGCCGGCTTCGAAGTCGAACTCCCATCGAACGATCAAGCAACGGCACTGGCTCACGAGACGCAAGTCAAATGCTATCTGTCGGATTTGATGGCAACGACCGGGCACGATCTCAGACAACCGCTCCAAGTGATCGGCTCGATTCTCGAGTTACTGGAGCTGAGCTCTGGCGTCTCATCTACGCCGCCGCAATTTAAACGTGCTCACGAAGCCATTGCGCGGCTCGCCGCCGGGCTTGATCGCCTCGCTTTTGCGTCGAGCCTTGCACCGCGATCGGATGCGCCAGACATATCGACGTTCCCCATTGCCCAGGTGTTGCACCTGCTCGGATCGATGTGGCGCTACCCCGCGGTGCAAAAAGGGATTCGACTGCGGATTGTCGCCAGTTCCGCCTTCGTCACCAGCGACCTCGCGATGTTGACGTCGATTCTCGGAAACCTGGTCGGTAACGCGATCAAGTACACACCCAGAGGAAGCGTTCTTGTCGGATGTCGCCGCCATGGCGACCGGCTATCGATCCAGGTGGCTGACTCTGGAATTGGCATCAGCGGGGAACGATTAAACGCAATATTCGCGCCATTCCACCAGGAAGATCCGCAATCCGCGGGACTGGGACTCGGGCTGGCAATCGTGCGCCGGTCGGCGGACTCGCTCGGACACAGGATTCGGGTCAAATCCGTAGTCGGCCGGGGATCGATTTTCTCCGTTGTAGTCCCGCTGAAATCCAGATCGCACCGCACTGACACGTGCGACTTGGCTTTATCGCGACAAAGTTACTGCGAGCGTTAGCGTACATAGGCGCCGCAACGCGCTGGTATTTTCCTTTCGTTTTGTTACCCTATCGAGATCCTGCATTCGCTGACTCTGGCAATGTCACGCGTTGCCCAATAGAGTCAGCTCCGGATATGCCGGCAGCCCACGATCCGCGACAAAATCACCTTCTGCGCGCGTTGCCGCCGGCGGAGTGGGAACGATTGTCACCCCATCTCGAACTAGTAGAAATGGGGCTTGGTCATGTGCTGTACGAGTCCGGTAGCGTCTTGCGCCACGTCTACTTTCCGACGACCTCGATCGTCTCGATGTTGTACGTCATGGAAAGCGGGTCTTCGGCGGAAATCGCCGTCGTCGGCAATGAAGGCATGGTCGGTGTCGCCCTGTTCATGGGCGGCGAAACCACGCCGAGCCGTGCACTGGTGCAGAGCGCAGGGCACGCATATCGGCTAAAGGGTCGGATACTGAAGGATGAATTCCATCGCGCGGGAGCGCTGCAACACTTGTTGTTGCGCTACACCCAGGCACTCCTCACCCAGATGGCGCAAACCGCCGTGTGCAACCGGCATCATTCGGTCGACCAACAGTTGTGTCGGTGGTTGCTGCTTAGCCTTGATGGATTATCGTCCAATACGCTGAGCATGACTCAGGAACTCATTGCCAACATGCTCGGCGTACGGCGCGAGGGAGTGACCGAGGCTGCCGGAAAATTGCAGGCAGCCGGTCTCATACATTACGTTCGCGGCCATATCAGCGTTCTGGATCGTCCGCGCCTCGAAGCGCAGTGCTGCGAGTGCTATCAGGTCGTCAAGGCGGAATTCGAACGGCTGTTGCCTGACGTGATCGCGACGTGACCAGGGGAGCCCAGAAACTCGCACCGCGGGACAGGTAACAAGGCGATTCATTTCTTGCTCGCCGCCTCCAATGACGATGATCCGTCGCCGATCAGGACGCTTATCGACTGCAGCTTATCGACGTGCTGGCAGACAATACGGAAGCAGGCGATTAATGGGCCTGCCAGCAGAATGCCAACGATGCCCCACAGCCAACCCCACAACAGCAGCCAAACGAAGACAACCGTCGGGTCCAGCGCCAGCCGGCGGCCAATAATCGTCGGCGTGATCAATTGGCCTTCGACAAAGGCAATAGCTAGGAACGTGCCCGGGACGGCAAATGCGTGACCTAGCGTGTTGAACGTTGCGAACCCAACCAGGGTCAGCACGATGCCCGTCGCTGCGGGACCGACGTAAGGTGCAAAATTGAGCACCCCGGCGACTGCGCCCCACAACAACGGATTGGGCACGCCAAGCATCGCCATGCTGATGGCGGTCGCCGCGCCCAGGGCAAGATTGATCAAACTGACCATCACGAGGTAGCGCGACATCTCCTCCTGCACCTCGCGCGCGATGCCGACTACCACTTTTTTCTCGCTCAGACCTGGGGCGATTTCCACCATCCGGCGCAGAAAGCCATCCCCGGAGGACAGGAAAAAGTAAACGATCAGCAGCACCGCCACGATGGAACCGAGCACACGAGGCGTACCGACCGCCATGCTTGTCAGCAAGCTAGGCTGTGTAGTCACAACCGTTGGCTTGTCCGCAGACTGGGTAATATTTTCGAGTTTTCTCGTCGCCTCCTCCGCTTGACGAAGTGGCTCCCGAAAGCGATGAAATCGTTGCTGTATCGTTTGAATCGTCGCTGGCGCGTTCGCAACCCAGTCCCCTGCGGGTTGCGATAGGAGCGCTACCGTACCGGCGAGCGCCGCCACGACTCCTGCGAGCACGCAGATGCTGGCTGCCGCCCTGGGTATATGGGCGCGTTGAAGGAGTGTTACGACGGGTGACAGCAGCAAGGAAAGCAATAACGCGAGGGTCAGCGGAATGAGAACTTCCTGGGCGATGTAACAAACGCCCAAGACGACGAACACCAACAAGGCGAGCACGATTCGTCGAATTGCCCGAAGGTCAGCGCGGGGGCTCCCATCGATTTGCACAGATCGTCCCTCGGCAAGTCAGAAGTTAGTGGGCGCGCGTACCAAGAGGATGTGCACCCGCACGCGGCGCTGCCCAGCCTATGCGCATGGCGGATGTAACTCAGTACGCCACCGAACATAAGCGTTTCCGCGAGGCATTCGACGGGCAGATGAGACGAAGGTGCAAATCGTCCTGGCTATTCGGATGTGTTCGGAGACGTACATACGCCGATAGCCACGAGGGTGTACACATGATCTCTCGGTCTGCAAACACGGAGATAGTCATTCAAGTACGGCTTGGGTTGGTTAATGGGTGTGCCACTAGGTTTGTTGATCGTCATATATCTGATCTTTCATCTCCTCTGACGTATTCGTGTTGGCACGCCGTCGCGGCTTAAGCTCCGCCGAAAAGGCTCGACCCGTGCGCGGATGCTCAGGCAATTCGGGTTGATTGACGCCGCGCGCTCGTCGAATACCTAACCGTAGCGGAGATCCCGATGTACGAACAATCCAAGCTATCCGAGTTGATCCGGTTCGCACGAGTTGATGCGGGCTCCGCCGTCATCGACGTTTACCCCGGCGACGGCGACTGGACCCGCCTCTTCTCGGACATCGTGGGACCCGAAGGACGGGTCTACAGCTTCGTGCCGGCCGAAGTCGCCCACTTCAAGAACGATCCGGTCGGCCACATGCAGATGCTCGCGAAGGAGCCGGGCCGAGCGAACGTCGAAGCCGTCTCGGCGGACCTCGTGGCGATGCCCGAGGCAACGCAACCAGCGGATGTCCTGTGGTTGCACCTGTTCTACCACGATCTCCACACCGCGCTGATCCAGGCCAGGGGCGCGACGGCGGCCCACTTCAATCGAACCGTCTACGAGCGGCTGAAGCCCGGCGGGTCCTACGTCATCGTAGACCATGCTGCCGCCGTCGGAGCGGGCACGAGCGATGCCCAGTCGCTACATCGGATTGAGCCTGCATCCGTTCGCGAGGAGGTGGAGGCCGCCGGCTTCGTACTGGACGCGGAAAGCACCATGCTCGCGAACAAGGACGATCTGCACTCGATCAAGGTGTTCGATCCCTCGATCAAGGGCAAGACCGATCGCTTCGCCTATCGGTTCGTGAAGCCCTGACAGGTCCCGGCGCCGACTTCGTGCGGGACTTGCCGGGGTTGGTCATGACCGTGGCGATCGGCAACTGCGGCAGCACAGCGTCGGCATACGTGAAATGTATCGAAGCTGCTTCCGTATCGGTAAATAAATAGCAGATGAACCAAACTCCAGGTCAACTCCATGCACCAGACGAAGGACACGGTGGCTGGTTGTATTGCCTTTCTTGCCAAGGAATAGTTCGCTGCGGTCTGCGGCATCCATCCAAGGCGATCAAGCCTCGCCGAATTGCGGGGCTTTGCCATCGGCTGTACGTAGACGTCTGCGACGACCCGCTTGGCACCCGAGAAAAATAGCGGGTAACTTTGCGGGTAACCTCGGTTTATCGGTAGCCGGCGAACCAACCTTGCTTCCCTTTGCCCGTACTACACAAGGGAGAAGGTTGCGTAGGAGTGTGTCATGGGGAAATTGCGAGTATTGACAGCATTTGCGCTGATAGCTATCAGTCTGCTTGGCGTCGGCGTCGATTTCCTTGCCGGCGAGGAACCTGTTGGCAACAGCGTAACGGACGACCTGACCCGGTCTGGATTTGAATCACCGTAGGCCCGGTATCGCAGACGCTGAGATGCGCGCCGCTATCCTCGGCGCATGCCCGATGGCCTGCTGAAGCTCACACCAGTCTCGACGGCCGGCGACTATGTGCGAGCATGCTGGCATATCTACTACGGCGCGTACTATGTCGGGATCATCCGCCCATGCAGTGGCAATGCATGGCGCGCGTCGCTACATGGAATGACGCTGGGCGAGTTCGCTTCGCTCGACGAGGCGAAGCGCGCGGTGAGGGAGTGGTACTACGGACCGACGGCTACTGCCGATCTGTCCGTTTGAGCGCTTGGGAGCCGCTATTCGCGAACGGCAGTAGGGAGGCTGATGGCTTCCGCTTACTTTCTGCAATTTTTCGTGAGGCCCCGGTCGTTCCACCGCCTTGCGGATGCGCTGTTGATCCCGCAAAGCAGCCGTTCGCTGAAAACGCTCGCCTATCCAGGCAGGACCGCTCGGTCCGAACAAGCCGCCTGTAGTCTTTTTCCGATGCTTCCTCGTCAACCGACGCGGTCAATCGACGTTATGCACTTGGTCGGCGAAATAACCGGACTTGGTTCACGTCGGCGATGCAAAACGTCGAGTACGCTAGGCACCAGGGGCGCTCGTCTGCCGCGCAGGCAACAATCGTTGAGGGAGCCGTCTCATGGGAGTTTCGCGCTGGGTACTGGCAAGCGCGCTGGCGATAACGATCGGCGCGTTTCCCGTTCACGCTTCCGTCCACGATCAATTGTTCAAGGGCAGATTCGAAGCCCCCCCGGACGCACCAGCCAGCGCCAATGAGGCGGCGCGTTTCCTGACGCAGGCGACGTTCGGCCCCACGCAGGCCGACATTGACTATCTGATGGCGCAGGGCTACGGCGAGTGGATCGACGAACAGCTTGGCAAACCGGCGACGCTGAGCGAGCCGACTGTCGAAGCTGTCATCAATGCGCGCATAGCCGGCACGCAGAGCGTGGGGCAGTCGCAGCGCCTGAATCGCTGGTTCTGGCAAGCGGCGTATGCGCCGGATCAACTGCGCCAGCGCATGGCATTTGCCTTGAGCCAGATCTTCGTCGTCTCGGACCAGAGCAGCGCGATCAATGGGGATGTCGCGCCGATGGCGCACTATCAGGACCTGCTCGCAAACGACGCGTTCGGGAATTACGGTGCGTTGCTCTACGACGTCACCTACAACCCGACGATGGGCAAGTATCTCAACGCCTACCACAACGTGAAACCGAGTTCGAAGACGAGCCCGGACGAAAACTACGCGCGCGAAGTGATGCAGTTGTTTTCGATTGGTCTGATCGAGCTGAACTTGGATCACTCGCCGGTGCTGGTCGGCGGTCAACCTGTGCCGACGTACGATCAAGCGGTGATTACGCACACGGCGAAGGTGTTTACCGGCTTCACTTACAGCGATGCGCAATTGAATCCCGCACGGTTTTACAGTGGCGGCTTGAGTTTCGCCACGCAATACGCACCGATGGCTTGCTGGGGCACGGAACTCGTGCCGCCGCTGACCACCGGCCAGACCCAGCACGACCCCACGGGAGACGACGGCACCACCGGAACGCCCAAGACGGTGCTCGGCGGGCAAACGATACCGTCGAACCAGACGTGCGCGCAGGATGTGAGCGACGAGCTCGTCATCATCGCCTCACACCAGAACGTGGCGCCGTTCGTCTCGCGTCAGTTGATCCAGCGCTTTGTCAGCAGCAATCCCTCGCCGCAATACATCCAACGCGTGGCCACGGTGTTCGACACCGCCGGCAACGATCTCGGCGACGTGATCAAGGCGATTCTCACCGACTCCGAAGCACGCAATCCGCCCGCGCTCGCGGCCGGGGACAGTTACGGCAAGTTGCGCGAACCCCTGCTGCGCCTGACCGCGATGTGGCGCGCGTTCAACGCACAGGCTCCCGCGCCGGACGCCTATGGCGAAATCAAGATGATCGGTTCGGGCGGCCAGGAGGGCAATTTCGGCCAGGCGCCGCTGGAGTCGCCGACGGTGTTCAATTTCTACCTGCCGGACTATCAGCAGCCGGGCACGTTCACGGACAACGGCCTGTACTCACCGGAATTCCAGATCACGAACGAATCGACCACCTACACCGCAGCCAACACCTACTACAGCTTCACTGCCGGCGCGTATCTCGGCATGACCGGTCCACCGACCGATCGCCCGTTGATCGATCTTTCCGCGCTTACCGCCAACTCCGGCACTCCGACGGCGATGGTGGCGACGATCAGTACGCACATGCTGTACGGGAGCATGTCGTCCGGGATGCAATCGACGCTTTCGACGATGCTGGGACAGTTGGGAGGCGGCGGCACTTTGCCCGCGGAGATGGCCTGGTCCGCGATTTACCTGACGATGCTCTCGCCCGAATACGCCACGCAGCGCTAAAGGAAACGACCATGAGCTACTCGAGAAAATCACGGCGGGAATTCCTGCGCAACCTGGCCTGCCTCGCCGCGAGCGGCAGCGCGTCGGCGCTGATTCCGCAATTGCGCATGATGGGCACGGCACTGGCATCGACGTCGTCGCTGAGCGGTTACAAGGCGCTGGTGTGCGTGTATCTCGCCGGCGGCAACGATTCCTGGAATGTACTGGTGCCGCACGATGCGACGCGCTACGCGTCGTATCTGAATGCGCGCGGTGGCACGTACAACTCCACGTCGAACCCCGGGGGGCTGGCGCTGGCCAATCCTGCCGCAGGCGATTCCCAGATCATAGTCGACGGCAATGACGTCAACGCGTCGACGAATCAGTACTTCCTGCACCCGAGCCTGACGAATCTGGCAACGCTCTACAAGCAGAACAATCTGGCCTTGATCGTCAACGCCGGTACCCTGGTAGAGCCGATCAACATGATCGACTACAACGCGAATTCAGCCGTGCGCCCACCACAACTGTTCTCGCACGCCGATCAGGAAAACCTCTGGCACCAGGCGAACACGATTGCGGGCTCGACGCTCGGCTGGGGCGGATTGTGCGCCGACGACCTGCAGGGGCAAGGCGCCAACCTGACCAGTAATCCGAAGCTGTCGCTATGTGTCTCGGTCTCGGGCGCGAATCGCTTCGAGATCGGCAATCTTGTCACGCCGTACCAGATGTCCTCGGCCGGGCTGACCGCGCTGAAGGCTGTGTGCAATCCGGCCTGCAGCGGCGGTTCGAGCAACACGAGCGTGCGCAACACCGCCCTGCGCGATCTGCTGGGCGACACGACAGCGCCGAATCCGATCAGTTACGCCAGCGACTTTGCCAGCGAATATCAGAGCATCTTCCAGCGCGGCCGCAATCTGTACGGCATGCTGAGCTCGGGCCTGGCCGCCCCGACGACGCCGTTCCCGAACACGACGCTTGGCAACGAGCTCAAGATGGTTGCCGAAATGATCAAGCTGTCGCGCGCGGCGAACTATGCCTCGCGCCAGATCTATTACGTGCGCGTGGGCGGGTTCGACTTGCACTCCGGAATGTTTTCGGCGAGCCCCTCGGCGAACAATCACGCCGGCCTGCTTGGCCAGGTGGACGCAGCGCTCGGCGCGTTCTGGACCGAGATGGGCGTGCAGAGCGCGCAGAGCGATGTCGTCGCATTTACTGCTTCGGAATTCGCCCGGACATTGCAGTCCAACGGCGCCGGTTCCGATCACGGCTGGGGCGCGGTGCAGATGGTCCTCGGCGGCGCGGTCAATGGCGGCAAGCTCTACAGCGACGGCAGCGGCAAGATCAAGGGCTTTCCCGATCAGACGTTCAGCGACGGCGTCATGACGTTCTCGCGTGGACAATGCATTCCGGGTATCAGTGTCGACCAGTATGCCGCGACGATTGCTTCGTGGCTGGGCGTCAGTGGCACCAGTGTCGGCACGATCTTCCCGAACCTCGGGAATTTTGGCAGCAGCAATCTGGGCTTCGTCTGATCCGACCATGCCGTGGCTTGCGAGGCATCGGTTCCCTATTTTCCTGTTGTTGGTGTCTGGCGCGAGTGCATTGACGGCCCTGGCCGTGTCACGCCTGGCTGTCGGACAAACTTCACCGAGCGGTTGCACCGACATTTCCGGAGTGCCCCCGACGTTCAGCGGCATCCAGTACGGCGCGGCAATCCAGGGCTTTTTCGGGAATTTCGACGGCATGGGCAATGCGTGCACCGATTGCCATGTGGCCTTGGATCAGGGTCCTGCCGGCAACCTGGATCTGACCGCTGGCGTCTCATGGGGAAATCTTGTCAACGTGGCTGCCGATGAGGATGCGAGCATCATGTACGTGGTCCCGAATCATCCCGAGCAAAGTCTGCTGTTCCGGAAAATAAATTGTGATTCCCCCGGGGTAGGCAGCCGCATGCCGTACGGATTTCCCTCCGGCACACTGACTCCGGAACAAATGGCCGCGGTATATGACTGGATCGCAGAGGGCGCCCCGGTCGGCACCACGGACGGCATATTTCGCGACACCTTTGATTTCAGGGGGTTTGAACAGTAACAGTGCCAGAACCGCTGGCGTCCAGCGTACAGAGCGCCCCGACTTCGCGCTCGGATGAACGGAAAACAGTCTCCACGGTTTCGAACGCGAAACCGGCTTGCTTTGCGCGTCTCGCAAAAGCCATGTCCAACGAGTCGTCGCCACTGGCGCGAAGGCGCGCGCTCTTGTGCCGTCGGTAGACGCGCCAGGTTGGCGCCACATCTCCGGCCCCGCCTGCGATCGAGCAAATCAATGAGTGTTATCGCCAGAAACAATTTCACCTGGCTGCCTGTCTTACCTCATGATGCACGGACTGCTTGATCGAATTTCCGAGGAGATAGGCATGTCAACCGAATCGAATTGCCCGTTCCCGGGCGCAGCGCGCAGGGGACCGATGAATACGCAGTGGTGGCCGAACCAGCTCAACCTGGGCATGTTGCATCAGCATTCGTCGTTGTCCGATCCGATGGTCGAGGATTTCGACTACGCGAAAGAATTCAAGACGCTCGATCTCGATGCCGTCGTCGAAGACCTGCAGGCGCTGATGACCGACTCGCAGGACTGGTGGCCGGCCGACTATGGCCACTATGGTCCGCTGTTCATCCGCATGGCCTGGCACAGCGCTGGCACGTATCGCATCCATGACGGCCGCGGCGGCGCCAGCGCCGGCGAGCAGCGGTTCGCGCCACTCAACAGCTGGCCGGACAACGGCAATCTCGACAAGGCGCGCCGCCTGTTGTGGCCGATCAAGCAGAAGTACGGCCGCAAATTGTCGTGGGCGGACCTGATGATTCTCGCCGGCAACGTCGCGCTCGAATCGATGGGCTTCAAGACGTTCGGCTTCGGCGGCGGTCGCCGCGATATCTGGGAGCCGCAGAACATTGATTGGGGTCCGGAAGCCACCTGGCTCGGTGACGAACGCTACAGCGGCGATCGCGAACTGGCCAATCCGCTGGCGGCCGTGCAGATGGGTCTGATCTACGTGAATCCGGAAGGTCCGAACGGCAAGCCCGACCCGCTCGGCTCCGCACGCGACATCCGCGAGACGTTCAAGCGCATGGCGATGAACGACGAAGAAACGGTCGCGCTGATCGCAGGCGGTCATACCTTCGGCAAGGCTCACGGCGCCGGCGACGCCAGACTGGTCGGCCCCGAGCCGGAAGCCGCGAACATCGAGCATCTCGGCCTGGGTTGGCAAAGCGCGCATGAGAGCGGCAAAGGCGCCCACGCGATCACCAGCGGACTGGAAGGCGCGTGGAAGCCGAACCCCACGAAATGGGACATGGGTTACTTCGAGACGCTGTTCGGTTACGACTGGGAGCTGACCAAGAGCCCGGCCGGCGCGAATCAGTGGAAGCCGAAGGGCAACGCCGGCGCCGACACGGTGGAAGATGCGCACGACAGGAAGAAACGTCATCAGCCGATGATGCTGACCACCGATCTCGCACTGCGCTTCGATCCTGCTTACGAGAAGATTTCGCGCCGCTACATGGCAAACCCGAAGGAATTCGCCGACGCGTTTGCGCGCGCCTGGTTCAAGCTCACGCACCGCGACATGGGCCCGGTCTCGCGTTATCTCGGCAAGCTGGTGCCGAAGCAAGACCTGATCTGGCAAGACCCGATTCCGGCGTTGGATCATGCGTTGGTCGACGACCGGGACATCGCCACGCTGAAAGCAAAAATCCTCGACGCGGGCATCCCGATCCCGCAACTCGTAAGCACGGCGTGGGCGTCGGCCTCGACGTTCCGCAAGAGCGACAGCCGCGGCGGCGCAAACGGCGCGCGCATCCGCTTCGCGCCGCAGAAGGATTGGGAGGTCAATGGCCCCGCGGAACTCGCCAAGACACTGGCGGCTTACGAGAAGATCCAGAAGGATTTCAACGGCGCGCAAAAAGGTGGCAAGAAGGTCTCGCTCGCCGACCTGATCGTGCTCGGCGGCGGCGCCGCGATCGAAGTTGCGGCGAAGAAGGCAGGTCATGCCATCACCGTGCCGTTCGCGCCGGGCCGCATGGATGCGCTGGTGGAGCACACCGATGTCGAATCCTTCGCCGTTCTCGAACCGGTCGGCGATGCGTTCCGCAACCATGTGCGCAAGGGCTTCGAGAACCGGACCTCCGAGCTGCTGGTGGACAAGGCCGATCTGCTCAACCTGACGGCGCCGGAAATGACTGTGCTCGTCGGCGGCATGCGCGTGCTCGATACGAACGCCGGCCACACCAGGCACGGCGTGTTCACGAAGAATCCTGGTGCGCTGACGAACGATTTCTTCGTCAATCTGCTCGACATGCGCACCGCATGGCAGCGGTCGGAGGGAAATGCGAACGTGTTCGAAGGCCGCGACCGCAAGTCGGGCGAACTCAAATGGACGGCCACCATCGCCGATCTCGTGTTCGGCTCGAACTCGCAACTGCGTGCACTCGCCGAGGTCTACGCGTCAAGCGATGGAGAAGCCGCGTTCGTGGGCGACTTCGTCGCGGCGTGGAACAAGGTGATGAACCTGGATCGCTTCGATCTTGCGTGAATCGAAGCGCAGTCCGTCGGGCTTCGTCGCGCAGCCTCGATTCGATTCGACGTTGTCGAGCCGAGTCGAGGTTGAGCGATCCGAATCCAGCAAGGAAGACCTCGGCGAGAAACAGGCCTTCCGCCCGCGCCGCTCGCAGTGCGAAGGGCGCTTCGTACGGGAGATTCAGCCTGCGGACGCGCGAGTGGCGCGCCGCCGCGCGACGGACGCTTCGCCGCCTGGTGCGATCTCGAAGAACCCCAGCTTCCAACGCGCGAGACCTTTGGTGATCAACGAATCACGCACGGCGGCCGGCACTCGGCGATCGGCTGCCTCCTTGCTCAGAGGGCCTCGACTGATCGCAAGGAGCCACTGCACCTCTTCCCCGGTCAGACCATGTGAATCCGGCATCTGCATCGTCCCGTCAATCCGTCAGGGGAGGTCGCCGCGCGACAAGGCGGATTCCCTCGAGCGTAATTTCCATTGCGCCGCGCTTCCACTGGATCAAACCCTTCTCGAACAAGGCACGGTGCACTTCGTCCGGCATCCTGACCGGACCGGCTGCATTCTTTTTCGGCCGGCTTTCAAGAAGAGCTCTCAGCCAACGGGCCTGCTCATCGGTCACCGAAACTGCATCAGGCATTTTCTCGCCTCCCCCTTGGTGGCCGAGGAATCGTGCAGGTTACGAAGACAGGCGTACTGCGAAGCAGATCACGTTCTGAAGCAACGGCGTGGTGGCGCGCGCCGCTCGACGCCCTGAAGTTCGACGGCCGTTCTCCGACGAAGATGCCGCGGCGGTAACATGTCGCATCGCTTCAGTCTTGGAACGACAGACATGTGCTACTCGGCCCAGATCTGGCAGAACTACCGGAAATATGTCCGCGCGTGGGGCGCCGACATCAGCTTCGAGGATTTCGTGCGCCTGTACTGGGATCGCCAGGCGAACCCGAGGATCAAGGTCGCCAAGGCAATGGATGCGGCATTCTCGGACCCGCAAAACGACGCCGAACGCAGGATCAAGGCGCTGATCGACGAGTTCGACAAACAGCAGGCATCGAAACTGGAACAGGAAGTCTTCAAGCAGAAGAAACGGCTGGCCGACGCCGAACGAATTCTGCAGACGAAGACGACCAAGGCAGCGCTGGAAAGCAAGCGCATCGCGACCGACAAGATCGCGTGGGCTCTCGGCAAGCTCGCCGATCTGCGCCGCACCGAATTGAACGGCGAGGATTCGCGCATCTTCCCTGGCTGGTACGCGCCCGTGATGATCGTCGAGAACGGTCGCCGCGTGGTCAAGCCGATGCGCTATCAGTGCCGCCTCGCCGGCAAGCCTGCGTTCTACGATACGAAGTTTCCCGGCACCTACAATGCGCGGCGCGACAGCCTCGGCGGATTCTGGAAGGACCAGTTCGGCGCGACCCACGGCATCATGATCGCGAATGCCTTCTTCGAGAACGTCTCGCGCCATCGGCTCGAAGGGCGCGATCTGGTGCCGGGCGAAAAGGAGGAAAACGTCATCCTCGAATTCCGGCCGCGGCCGACGCAGGACATGCTGATCGCCTGCCTGTGGTCGAGGTGGCAGGCGCCGGGTGAACCGGAACTGCTTTCGTTCGCCGCGATCACCGACGAGCCGCCGGCCGAGGTCGCCGCTGCCGGCCACGATCGCTGCATCATTCCGATCAAGGCGGAAAACGTCGAGGCGTGGCTCAGTCCAGCGTCATCGAACTTGCCGACAATGCAGGCGATACTCGACGATCGCGAGAGGCCGTACTACGAACATCGAATGGCGGCTTGAGGTGGACGCTCGGCTTGGCGCCGACCTGCCTGACGCGCATTCAGCCGACAACCAGCGCAGCGCTACTCACTGCCGCTCATGGGCGACGTTCGCGATGAAAAGGGACCGCCCGTTGCGGGCCTCATGAGCGAACCGATCAGGGCTTGTTGCAGACGATGATGACCATTGGCGTGCGTTCGACCGGCGGGCTGGCAAAGTGGCGGTACTTGCGCGGCTGGGCATTGCCCCAGCGGTCGAGCTTCGACTTCCAGGTATCGGCGGGATCGTCGACGATCGCACTCTTCTTCTTGAAGACGGACAGCGGAAAAACCTGCTTCATCAGCTTGTGGCCGTCCTGGGTCCAGTCAGACGGGGGCGATTCGTTGAGCCATTCGAAATCCATGACCAATGTTCCTTAGCGAGGTGTCAGCCAACGGAGATTGCTGATTTGCAACTTTCCGCAGCCAGCTTTTTATTATATCCCGGAAAGCCCCTCGCTTACAAATCAATGGCTTGCTGAGGGAAAAGGCAATAGAAGATCGGCAAGGGACCGCTTCGCCAGGATTGATCGTGCCGCCGGAATGGATGCGCCCGCGTTTCAAGCGCGCGTTGCAACGTTCGCAAGGGCCGGTGCTGAGCCGAAATATCTGGTTGCGCGCCGGCGCGTCGTCAAGTACGACGTTACGCGCGTCGATCTGATCGTCCACTGCTGCGCGTCGACATCGACACGCCTGGCCGGATCGATTCGCAATTCGGCCGTGCGAATTCCCGCACTTTTTTGCCTGTGCGCATGCATCGGGTTGACCGTCAATCCAGCTCACGGTGCCCGGTTCGAGCCGCGGTTCCACTTTCTGTCGCCGCTGCCGCTGCAAGGCGCTCGCGATCAGGATCTTCGAGAGCAACGACGATGATGTTGCAGCAACGATGACCGGCAGCGAATCCTCTCGATGAAGGTCGGCTGCGGACTATTGCCGTCCGCGGGCAAACAGGCTTAGCATCGAAGTTCGTGCTTGGAACGTGCTGCTGCACTCGATTGCCAGACAGAGGGAGTCGCCATGGAATGCAGGCTTCAGCCGCCGGCGTCCGGGGATGTATTGGCCATCACTATCAACTCGATTCCAAATGATTGCCCGCGGCTGACACGTCAGTTTCGCGGCGCACGCCGCTTGCTCGTCCGCTCCGACTTCGAATCTGCTGCCGATGGCCAACATCCTCATAGTTGACGATCGCGCGATCAACCGCGAGTTCCTGAGCACGCTGCTCGGCTATGCCGGACACGAGGTGCATCAGGCAACCGATGGTGCCGATGCGCTCGAAAGCGTGCGCGCGCAGCGTCCGGACCTGGTCATCACCGACGTGACGATGCCGACGATGAGTGGCAGCGACTTCGTCATGCTCCTGCGCGCCAACCGCGAAACGGCGGACATTCCGGTCATGTTCTTTACCGCAACGCATCGGGTGCCCGAAGCGCGCAGGCTGGCGCAGGCCAGCGGCGTAACCGCGGTGTTGTCGCGGCCCGCCGGAGCGGAAGAGATTCTGCGCACGGTGGAATCCATCGTCGGATCGGCGGCGCTGCCGCGGGCCGATGCCGATGCCGCCGCGCGCATGCCCGGTTTTTTCGGCTCGGCGTTGCCGGCGTACCTGCGCAAGCTGACGGAACTGCAAATCAGCCTGCGCGAACGACTCGAGGCCGGCGAATGGCACGATTCCACGGCCTCGCCCGAAAGCGCGGAAAAATCCGCTTTCATTCCAGGCATTCAGCTTGCGGCTGGCCGCGTTGCTGGAACTCGATATCGCGCTTTCGTCCGAACGCGATCCGCAAACCCTGCTGACTCTGTTCTGCCGCAGCGCCCAGGACATCATGAACTGCCAGTACTCGGCGCTCGGAATCCTGGATTCCGATGGCCGCCGGCTCAAGTATGTCGCCACGCGCGGGCTGAGCGAAGAAGTGCAAGCACGGATGAAGACGATTGATCCGGCCAGCGGTATCTTCGGCAAAGTCCTGACCACAGGCGTTCCGTATCGCGTAATCGCCGAATCCGGCGATGCCACCACACTGCCGGGCCTCGGGGGTTTCCACCCGGCCGTCGACTCGCTGCTGATCGTTCCGCTTCCGGTGCGCTCGGCGACTCCGTTGACGGGCTGGATCTATTTCGCGCAGCACCTCGGCGGCGAGGCATTCAACAGCGAGGACGAACGCTTTGCCGTGACCATGACCGCGCAGTTCGCCCTC
Organism: uncultured Gammaproteobacteria bacterium; assembly: GCA_963766595.1. Classification (GTDB taxonomy): domain Bacteria; phylum Pseudomonadota; class Gammaproteobacteria; order Xanthomonadales; family Rhodanobacteraceae; genus Rudaea. The sequence continues at coordinate 997,564 of CAVYAZ010000002.1, read as the reverse complement.
GCCTACGGCAACCTCGTCCTCTACGACGGTGTCAAACGCGCAGCCGAGGAACTGCGGGAAAGCGACCGGCGTTTCCGCGATTTGCTCGACAACGTCGAGTTGATATCCGTGATGCTCGACCTCGACGGCCGCATCACTTACTGCAACGACTACTTCGTGCAAGTGACCGGCTGGAAGCGCGAGGAGTTGCTCAACCAGGTGTGGTTCGATCGTTTCCCGCCCGAGGACGAACGCGAGGCGCGGCTGGACCGTTACCGACTCCTTCTCGGCGGCGACCGCAGCTCCCAGCACATGGAAAGGGAGATCCTGACGCGCAGCGGTGAACGCCGCCTGGTCCACCTCAATCACACGCTGTTGCGTTCGGCATCGGGCGAAGTCACCGGCGTGGCGAGCATCGGCGAGGACGTCACCTCCCAGCGCCGCGCGCAGGCCGAACTGGCGCACAGCGTCACCCACGACATGGTTACCGGGCTGCCGCGGTTTGTCCTGATCGAGGAATACCTGCACGAGGCCTGCGTCAACGCCGCCGCCAACGACGGCCGGGTCATCGTCTTCTATCTCGACCTCGACCGGTTCCACTCGATCAACGAGACCCAGGGCCGCGAGGTCGGCGATCACGTCCTGCTGACGACGGCCAAGCGGCTGAGCGACCTGATCGGCGCGAACGGAAGAGTCGCCCACGTCGCCGCCGACGAATTTGCGATCGTGCTGCAGGACCCGGTCCTGGCACAGGACCAGGTCGAGTTCGGTGAATCGCTGCGCGCGCGCATCGAGGAGCCGATCCATTTCGATGGCCGCCGCCTGTTTGTTTCCTGCAGCGTCGGCGTCAGTTGCTTCCCGGACAACGGGTCGAGCCCGCAGGAACTGCTGCGCCAGGCCGAGTCGGCGATGCTGCGGGCCAAGCATGAAGGCCGCAATACCGTGATCGCATTCGCCAACGAGCACAAGCAGGAACTCGACGACCGCTTCACGCTCGGCCTGCGCCTCGGCGACGCGCTGCGCAACGGCGAGTTCGTGCTGCACTACCAGCCGCAGATCAGCGGCCAGGACTGGCGCGTCAGCGGCTTCGAAGCCTTGCTGCGCTGGCAAAGCCCGGAATTCGGCCTTCTGACGCCCAAGCGCTTTCTGCAGGTCGCCGAAGATCTCGGAATGATGGATGAGATCGCCAGTTTCGTGCTCGAGTCGGCCTGCCGGCAGGCACGCGCATGGATCGACGCCGGCATCGAAGACTTCTCGATTTCGATCAACGTCTCGCCGACACAGATGCATCGGCACGCGTTCGCGGCGGAAATGCACAAGGCGCTTGCGCAATGGCGGTTGCCGGCCAGTTATATCGGGCTGGAACTGACCGAGAGCATGATGACCGGCAACGTCGAGCGGGTGACCGGCACGATGCGCGCACTCAAGGCGCTCGGCGTCAAGCTGTCGCTCGACGATTTCGGAACCGGTTATTCGAGCCTGAACTACCTGCGCCGGTTCCCGATCGACACGCTCAAGATCGACCAGAGCTTCGTCCACGACATCAGCACGGACGCCGGCGCCGCCGGCGTTTGTCGCGCGATCATCACGCTCGGCCATCAACTGGGGATGACCGTGCTCGCGGAGGGCGTGGAAAACGCCGCGCAGGTCGGCTACCTGCGCCGCAACGACTGCGATTACTTCCAGGGCTTCTATTTCTGCAAGCCGGTTTCGCCGCAACAGGCCCTGGAGATCCTGCGCCATCGCTATCTGGCCCATGAAGGCATCGAGCAGGCTCCGGAACAGCAACCCACGCTGCTTCTGGTCGACGACGAGGAGAACATACTGAGCGCGCTGATACGCATGCTCCGGCGCGACGGCTACCGCATTCTCACGGCGACCGGCGCGGACGACGCGCTCGACGTGCTCGGCCGCAACGACGTGCAAGTGGTCATTTCCGATCAGCGCATGCCGGGCACCAGCGGCACCGAGTTGCTGAGCAAGGTCAAGGAGATGTATCCGGACACGGTGCGCATGGTCCTGAGCGGCTACACCGACCTGGCAGCCGTGACGGCCGCGATCAACCAGGGCGCCATCTACAAGTTCCTGACCAAGCCGTGGAACGACGAAGAGCTGCGCATGCAGATCCGCGATGCATTCCGCATCGCCCGCCGGCCGCGCGAGTCGCGAAGCTCCCATGCCCCGGCATGACGCATGTATCAGCAATCGCTGAAGTTCCATGACCGGATCGGGCGACGCATACATGGGTGAGGAAGCTGCCGTCGGCTCGCAGCGCAAGTTGCCGGCTGGGGTCGCCTTCGCCAGGCTTCTCGACTGCATGAGCGATCCGGTGCTGATTGTCACGGCCGACGACAGAGCCTGGCACAACGCGGCTGCCGGCGAACTTGACGCCTGGCTGAAAAGCGACGATCCCTCGCGCAGTCTGCAGGCGGAGGTGCGCCCGGCGCTGCCCTCCGGCCCGGTTGCGCCTGAGTCTCATGGTGACGACAAGACGATGACGTTGTCGCTGAAGAAAAAATCCGGCGAGGAGCGCAGTTATCGCGCACTGATACTGCACGCGGCCAGCCGGCCCGGCGACGGCATGCTGGCCTGCGTGCTGATCAGGACCAGCGGCGCCGGACTGAAGGACAGCCTGTTCGATCCACAGGCGTATTCGGAGGTCGCGCATGCGCGCCTGGAAGAAGTGCAGCGGCAGCTGCTCCAGGCCGACCGGCTCTCCACGATCGGGCAGCTCGCTGCCGGCGTCGCCCATGAGATCAACAATCCGATCGGCTATGTCCAGTCCAATCTGGTCACGCTCACCGACTACGTCTCGAGTCTGTTCCGGCTGCTCGGCGTGCAGGACGCGGCGCTGCGCCAGTTGCGCTCGGTGGAACCCGAACGGCTGGCGCAGATCGAGCAGGTGCGCCAAGAGATCGACTTCGATTTTCTCGCCAAGGATGTGCCCACGCTGCTGGCGGAATCGCAGGAAGGAATCGCCCGCGTGCGCAAGATCATCCAGGACCTTCGCGAATTTTCCCGCGCCGGACACACCGAGACGTGGACGCTGGCGGACCTGCACGCAGGCCTCGACAGCACGATCAACATCGTCTGGAACGAACTCAAGTACAAGGTCGAGCTGATCAAGCACTACGGCGACATACCGGCCATCGAATGCCTGCCGTATCAGCTCAACCAGGTTTTCATGAACATCCTGGTGAATGCCGGCCATGCCATCGAGCAGCGCGGGCAGATCACGATCCAGACGCACGTCAGCGGCGGTTTCGTCTATATCGAGATCTCCGATACCGGCAAGGGCATCGCGCCGGAGCATCTGTCGCGCGTGTTCGAGCCGTTCTTCACGACCAAGCCGGTCGGCAAGGGCACCGGACTGGGGCTGTCGATTTCCTACGGCATCGTGCGCAAGCACAGCGGCGAGATCGACGTGCGCAGCGAAGTCGGCGTCGGCACGATGTTCATCGTCAAGCTGCCGGTGCGGCAGCGCCGCGACGCCGAGGATATTTCCACCTAGGGTTGCTTCAATGTAGCGCGTGGAAACCGCGTTGATGCTGCTCCGGGTGGCGGCCACTTCGAACCGCCAACCGGATCCAATCGCTTTCTCAGACCATCAAGGGCACCGCTGGCCTTACTTCAGACAAGCCTCATATTCCTTGGCCGTCAGACGCCCATCGTGGCTCAAATTGCATCGGGCAAAATTCTTGCTGAGCCACGCGTGGCCCGAAGCGTCAGCGACAGTCAGGTAACCTTGCTTGTTCACGTCCATGGCCTGGAAGCTCGGGTGCACCTCTGCGGACCCGTCCATTTTCGCCTCGTTCTTGCCGACCAGATTGTTCCCCGAGGCCTTGTTCTGGCCTGCTGTCGCCGGGGCATCTGCCGGCTGCTGTTTCTGGTCGCCCGTTAGTTCCTGGCCCTTGCTCGGATCGCTCGGGTCGGTGTGGCTGGCCTGCGCTGGCGTCGCCGCGGGCGGTGCGGAATCAGTCGGCGGCGTTTGCGCCGATGCGATAAAGGATCCGGCTATGAGCGCCGCGGCAAGCGACGACATCAAGATTGTGCGTTTCATGGTTGACTCCAGTGAGCAAAATGCAACCCGTTAAAAAACGCACGCCGCCTGACACGAGGGTGGCGCCAGACCTGCGATCTCGGCCTGTCCACGCACACGAATCGCAGCGGCGCGCAATTCCATACGGATTGGGGACTTGAATCATCTGCCGTGCGAGCCGAGTCGTATGTACGGTGTCGCACGCCAGCGCAACGCCGACAGCCTGCGTTCATGCACGGTCGCCTAAAACTCATGCATGAGGTCCCAGGGAAAAGGGTTCACTGAACTGCGCGACCCGCACCATCCCGGCGGCAGCGGTCGGATCATCCCATGGCAGGTAGCGCCGCGCGGAAGCGCCGTACTGGCCGGCATCATCGCCGCGCTTGCGCTGACAAGCTGCGGCGAAGTCGCGACGCTGCCGGTTTCGGCCGGCATGGGTCCGGAGCCGACGCTGCCGCCACCGCATCCCACGCTGATTCCGACGATAAAAGTTGCGCCGGCGAAGGGCTGGCCGCCGGGCGCGACGCCACAGCCCGCTCCGGGCACGCGCGTGGACGCATTCGCCGGTGGACTTGACCATCCGCGCTGGCTTTACGTGCTGCCGAATGGCGATGTGCTCGTCGCCGAAACCAATGCGCCGCCGAAACCCGACGACAGCCGCGGCATTCGCGGCTGGGTGATGGGCATGCAGATGAAGAAAGCCGGCGCCGCCGTACCGAGCGCGAACCGGATCACGTTGCTGCGAGATGTTCAGGGTACGGGCGTCGCCGATGCGCGCAGCGTGCTGATCGAGGGCCTGAACTCGCCGTTCGGCATGACCTTGGTCGGCCACGACCTGTATGTGGCTGATTCCGACGCCGTGCTGCGCTTTCACTATTCGGATGGCGACACGCAAATCACTGCGCCTGGCACGAAAGTCGTGGACCTTCCCGCCGGGCGCATCAATCACCACTGGACCAAGAATCTCATCGCCAATGGCGATGGCTCGAAACTCTACGTCACGGTCGGCTCGAATAGCAACGCTGCGGAAAACGGCATCGAGGCGGAAGCAGAGCGCGCGGCAATCTGGGAAGTCGATACGAAGACCGGTGGCCACCGGGTATTTGCTTCGGGCCTGCGCAACCCGAACGGTCTGGCTTGGGAACCCGCCAGTGGCGCATTGTGGACAGTCGTCAACGAGCGCGATGAAATCGGCAGCGATCTTGTGCCCGATTACCTGACCTCGGTATACGACGGCGCTTTCTACGGCTGGCCATACTGCTACTACGGCCGACACGTCGACGAGCGTGTAGAGCCGCAACGGCCCGACCTCGTCGCCACGGCGATCGTGCCGGACTACGCGCTGGGTCCACACACCGCGTCGCTAGGCCTGGCATCGTCCGCCGGAACTTCATTGCCCGCTGCGTTCGCCAACGGTATGTTCGTCGCCCAGCACGGTTCGTGGAATCGAGACCCGTTGAGCGGCTACAAGGTCATCTTCGTTCCGTTCGCCGATGGCAAGCCGGCGGGCGTGTCGATCGACGTACTGACCGGATTCGTCAATGACCAGGGGGACGCTTACGGCCGCCCGGTTGGCGTCGTGCTCGACAAGCGAGGCGCATTGCTCGTGGCCGATGACGTCGGCAACGTCGTCTGGCGCGTCTCGTCGCAGTAGCGATCGCGGCCCCGCGGTTTCAGTTCGAGAGCGCTTTCTCCGCCGCGAGCAGGCGCATGCGCACGAGGTCGGCGAGCGTGGGCGCCGCCATCTTCTCCATGATGCGGCTGCGATAAGAGTCGATCAGACGGTTGCCGGTTCCGAGCACGCGCGCAACTTCGCGGTCGGACTTTCCGCTGATCAGCAGGTCCAGCACGCGGCACTCCTGTGCGGTCAGCGAACTCAGGCGGCGCAATACATCGCTGCGTTCGTCGTCATCCTGGCGCTGGCGCCGATGACGGTCGATCGCCTGGCGCACGCGCGCGACGAGGTCGCTGTTGTCGACCGGCTTCTGGATGAAATCCACCGCGCCTTCGCGCATCGCCGACACCGCGATCGGTACGTCGGCCGCGCCGGTCAGGAAAATCACCGGCGTGTCGATGCCGCGCTGCTTCAGGCGAACCTGCACTTCGAGGCCGTCCATGCCCGGCATGCAAACATCGAGGATGATGCAGCCGGCCCGGTCGAGACGCGCCTGCGCGAGAAAGTCCTGCCCCGAATTGTAGAGTTCGGCTTTCAGTTTTGCCGAAGCGAATACGCGCCGCAGAGAGGCCAGCATCAGGTCGTCATCATCGACGACCATCACGACGGGCTCGTCCGTATGGACTGCGAAGATTTCTGGCGGATCGATAGTCATTGGATTGGCGAGCCCACTCTCGCGCCCATATGAACCGGCGCAATGCTACTCGATCGGAAGCCTCCGACAAAGCGGCAGTATGGTGCGCTGCATGGCTCGCCGACGACGAGGTCCTACGGGCTCGGACGGACGATGCGCAGTGCCGTGGCGCCGTCGAGGTTCATCAACGGCAAATAGACGTCGTGCGTACCCGGGTCGACCGCGACGACGTGGGCGTCCGGCCCGGAGAATGCTTCGCCGATTCTCACCACCTTGCCGGCTTCGAATCCAAACAGCGTCGTGGTTCCGGACTCGCTCGCGACATACAGAAGGCCCAGGCCGGGATCGAACGCGAGGACATCCGGATCCCTGCCGGTGCCGAACGAAGCGGCGATCTTCCTCGTCCGCAGGTCCAGGACGAGCAACGTCGCATTGTCTTCGCAGGCCACAAATGCCAGTTGCCGTTCGGAGTCGATCAACAGGCCGTGATTGCCCTTCGCGCCCGGCAGGGCCGTGCGGCCGACGATCTTGTCCGCCGCCGGATCGATTTCGACGAGGTCGCCGCGCGTCTGCACGTTGGCAAAGACGTGTTTCGACGCAGCATCGTACTGCGAATTTCCTACCTCCCCTCCCAGCGGAATGGTCGCGACGCGCACATTGCGGTCCACATCGATGACGGTCTCCGTGTTGCCGTGCTCGTCGGAAACGTAGAGTTTGCGGACTTCCGGCGCGTAGGCCATGCCATCGGGATATACGCCCGCCGGTATACGCGCCGTGATCTGCCACGAGCGATCGTCGATCGCAACGACCTCGTTCGTACCGGTGGCCGACGCATAGACCTTGCCGAGTTGTGGAATCGCCAGCACGCCGTGGACCTTGCTTACATTCGCAATCCGCGTGACAACACGTCGCGCCTGCGTGTCGAACACGATGACCGCACTGTCGCCGAGGTGGGCAATGAACAGGAGGTGGCGCTCGGCATCGAAGCTCGTATAGTCCAGCCGCGTGGTATTTCCGCCGAGCGGGACGTCGGCGACCGACTGAAGGGGCAGGCCGGCAGCGAAAGCGCCGCCCGCTGGCAATTCGACGATCACCCCGATCAGCGCGAGAAGAAGGCGGCACCGCGTCATTCGCATCGCCATGAATGCGATGCGAGTCGCGTTCGCAAATCGCTCATCCCGGATACGCCGTTGCCAGCACATGGGCGCCAAGGCTCCAGGCATGAGTTTCACCGCACACGTTCCGGCACTGCGCATACAGTGCATCATAGATCAACAGATCGTGTCCCAACCTCTCGTGATCGTGTCATGATCGCTCGCCGATCCGCCTGCACCGGTTCGCTCGCATGACTACCATGGATCAGTCGCGGTCGACCATTCAGCAAACTCGACCTTCGCAGGAGGAAGTCAGCCTCGGCGAAGCCACGCGCGTATGGGCGAAGATCGGCTGGCTCGGCTTCGGCGGACCGGCGGGCCAAATCGCGCTGATGCATCGCGAGCTCGTCGAGAAGCGCCGCTGGATCAGCGATGAGCGCTTCCTGCACGCGCTCAGCTACTGCATGCTGTTGCCGGGACCCGAAGCGCAGCAACTTGCGATCTACATCGGCTGGCTCATGCACCGCACCGTCGGCGGCGTGATCGCCGGCACGCTGTTCGTGCTGCCGGGCGTGATCGTCATCGGCGCACTTAGCTGGCTGTACGCGACCTACCAGCAACTGCCCGCGGTCGCGGCGATCTTTTTCGGATTGAAAGCCGCCGTCCTCGCCGTGGTGATCGAAGCCGTGCTGCGCGTCGGCCGGCGCGCGCTGAAGAATCGCGTGATGGTCGCGATTGCGGCCGCCGCATTCATCGCAATCTACTTTTTCAAGTTGCCCTTCCCGCTCGTGATTCTCGGCGCGGCAGCGATCGGCATCGTCGGACGCCACTGGCGTCCCGGAAGTTTTCCTGCGCCGGCGTCGGCTGCGGCTCTGGCGCAGGGTGACTACCTCGTCGATCGGCGCATCGCTCGCGGCGAACTGACCCAGGCGACACGCACACTGCGGAAATCGAGCGCCGTCATGATCGTCTGCGCGTTGCTGTGGATCGGGCCCGATCGTCGCGGTGGTTGCCCTGTTCGGCCGCGACAGCATCTTCGCCCAGCAGGGCGTGTTTTTCGGCCAGGCTGCCGTCGTGACGTTCGGCGGCGCCTACGCCGTGCTTGCGTACATCGCGCAGAAGGCCGTTGAGACCTATGGATGGCTGAGTCCCGGCGAGATGCTCGACGGCCTCGCGTTGGCCGAGACCACACCCGGCCCACTGATCATGGTCGTGCAGTACGTTGCGTTTCTCGCCGCGTTCCGCCATCCGGGCGCGATGTCGCCGTATGCCGCCGCCGTGCTCGGATCGCTGCTCACGACCTGGGTCACGTTCGCTCCGTGCTTCCTGTGGATTTTTCTCGGCGCGCCGTATGTCGAAGCGCTGCGCGGCAACCGCACGATCCATGCCGCGCTGTCCGCAATCACCGCAGCCGTCGTCGGCGTGATCCTGAACCTGTCGGTCTGGTTCGCGGTGCACACGATATTCCACTCTGTCCACACGACCGCGTTCGGCCTCATTCGCGCCGACATCCCCGAATGGAGCAGCATCGACCTTGCCGCGCTGTTGCTCAGCGTGGGAGCCCTCGTTGCCATGCTGCGCATCAGGCTCGGCATGGGCTGGACGCTGCTTGGCAGCGCCATGCTCGGCGCGCTGTGGATCTACTGGACCCGTTGAAGCGTACCGCTCGTTCACTCCACGAACGCCCCGGCCCGGCGGCGCGGACGGACTAGGCAGGCTTGCACTCGCCGGCGTGATCGACGGAAACACCGGCGGCAGTGGCGCCGCAGGCATTGGCGTAGGTCACGCCGTCGCAGCCGCATACCGGCGTGTAATCCATCGTGCACATCTGCGTCTTCACCCTGCAGACACCCTCGGCGTCCGGCGTCTGGCACTTGCCGACGTCCCGCGGTCGCAGAACTGATTCGCTCCGGGGCACTTCGTGCCGGCAGTTCCGCCGCACGCCACTCCGCTTTCTGCGCTGGCGAGGCCGAACTGCAGCATGCAAGCGATGGCCAGGGTCGTGATGCTGCGTTTTCTCATGGAACGATCTCCAGGTGACGCGGACACCAGCATCCGCCATTCCCGTCGGTAATGGCGCGATTGGAGCAGCCCGTCGGTCCGATCATAGTCCCGCCGCGTGCTAGCCCACAATGCAACACGCGAGGCTCAGGCGGGACCGCGCTCGCCGGGGGAATGCGAGCCTCCTGTCGGCGCGAAGGCCGAAAAAACTCCGCCTCGAAAGCCGCGGTCATGGGCTATTGCAGCGCAGATTGTGCGCCGCAAGAGAAGGATCTAGACTCGACTGGCCCGCAGGCATGTAGGAGATTCGCATGGCTGAATTGACCCGGCGCCAGTTCCTCAAGGTGAGTGGCGCTTCCCTGGCAGGATCGAGCCTGGCGCTGATCGGATTTTCTCCGACCGCCGCGCTGGCGGAGGTGCGCGAATTCAAGCTCGCGCGCGCAACCGAAACGCGCAACACCTGCCCGTACTGCTCGGTCTCCTGCGGCGTGCTGATGTACAGCCTCGGCGACGGTGCGAAAAATGCCACAGCGAGCATTTTCCACATCGAGGGCGATCCGGATCACCCGGTCAATCGCGGCACGCTGTGCCCGAAGGGCGCCGGCCTGATCGACTTCGTCCACAGCAAGAGCCGCCTGACCCATCCCGAATACCGCGCGCCGGGTTCGGACAAATGGCAGCGGATCACCTGGGACGATGCGCTCGATCGCATCGCCAAGCTCCTGAAGGCCGACCGCGATGCGAACTTCATCGAGAAGAACGCCGACGGCCTGACCGTAAACCGGTGGCTGTCGACCGGCATGCTCGCCGCCTCCGCCAGCAGCAACGAAGTGGGATATCTGACCCACAAAGTGATGCGCAGCCTCGGCGTGCTCGCCTTCGACAATCAAGCGAGGGTCTGACACGGCCCGACGGTGGCAGGTCTTGCCCCGACGTTTGGCCGAGGAGCGATGACGAATCACTGGGTCGACATCAAGAATGCCGACATAGTGCTGATCATGGGCGGCAACGCCGCCGAAGCGCATCCCTGCGGGTTCAAGTGGGTCACCGAAGCCAAGGCCCATAACAAGGCCAAGCTGATCGTCGTCGATCCGCGCTTCACGCGCTCGGCGTCGGTGGCCGATGTCTATGCGCCGATCCGTACCGGCACCGACATCGCCTTCCTCGGCGGCGTCATCAATTACCTGCTCGCGAACGACAAGATTCAGAAGGAATACGTGCAGAACTACACCGACTTCACGTTCATCGTGAAGGAGGAGTTCGCGTTCACCGAAGGCATCTACTCCGGCTACAACGTCGAGAAGCGCAGCTACGACAAGTCGAGCTGGGACTACGAGCTCGGCGAAGACGGCTTCGTCAAGACCGATGCGACGCTCGCGCATCCGCGCTGCGTCTACAACCTGCTCAAGACGCACTACTCGCGCTACACGCCGGAGATGGTCGAGCGCGTCTGCGGCACGCCGAAAGACAAGTTCCTGCAGATCGCCGGACATGATCGCTTCGACGTCGACGACGACGCGGGCGATGACGATCCTGTATGCGCTCGGCTGGACCCAGCATTCGGTCGGCTCGCAGATGATCCGCTGCGGCGCGATGCTGCAGCTGCTGCTCGGCAACATCGGCATAGCCGGCGGCGGCATGAACGCGCTGCGCGGCCATTCGAACATCCAGGGCCTGACCGATCTGGGCCTGATGTCGAACCTGCTGCCCGGCTACATGACCTTGCCCGGCGAGAAGGAACAGGACTACGACAAGTACATCGCAGCGCGCGCGTTCAAGCCGCTTGCGCCCGAACCAGCTGAGCTACTGGCAGAACTACGGCAAGTTCTTCGTCAGTTTCATGAAGTCGTGGTGGGGCGACAACGCGACGGCGGAAAACCACTGGGGCTACGACTACCTGCCCAAGCTCGACAAGCCGTACGACATGCTGCAGACGTTCGAGCTGATGAGCCAGGGCAAGGTCAATGGCTTCATCTGCCAGGGCTTCAACCCGCTCGCCGCCGCGCCGAACAAGGCGAAGATGGATGCGAGCCTGGCGCAAGCTGAAGTTCCTCGTCGTCATGGATCCGCTCGCGACCGAGACGTCGGAGTTCTGGCGCAATTTCGGCGAACACAACAATGTCGATTCTTCGAAGATCCAGACCGAAGTGTTCCGCCTGCCGACGACCTGCTTCGCCGAAGAGGACGGTTCGCTGACCAATTCCGGGCGCTGGCTGCAGTGGCATTGGAAGGGCGCCAACCCGCCGGGCGAGGCGCGCAGCGACCTCGAGATCATGGCGGGCCTGTTCACGCGCATTCGCACGCTGTACCAGAAGGACGGCGGCGCGTTCCCGGATCCGATCGTCAAGCTGACCTGGGCATACGCGCAGCCACAGAGTCCGCGCGCCGAGGAATTGGCGCGGGAATATTCCGGCAAGGCGATCAAGGACGTCCTCGACCCGAAAGATGCGACCAAGGTCATCCGCAAGGGCGGTGAGCAACTCGCCGGTTTCGCCGAACTGCGCGACGACGGCAGCACGGCCAGCGGCTGCTGGATCTTCTGCGGCGCGTGGGGACCAACCGGCAACCTGATGGCGCGGCGCGACAACTCCGATCCGACCGGCATCGGCCAGACCTTGAACTGGGCGTGGTCGTGGCCGGCCAACCGCCGCATTCTGTACAACCGCGCATCGTGCGATCCGAACGGCAAGCCGTTCAATCCGGCGCGCAAGCTGGTCTCATGGAACGGCACGGCCTGGGGCGGGGCCGACGTGCCCGACTTCAAGGCCGACGAGGATCCGACCCACGGCATGGGTCCGTTCATCATGAATGCCGAAGGCGTCGCGCGTTTCTTCGCCAAGGCCGGCATGGCCGAAGGACCGTTCCCCGAACACTACGAGCCGTTCGAAACGCCGCTCGCCAACAATCCATTGAACCCGAAGCAGCCGCAAGCGCTGAGCAATCCGGCCGCGCGTGTGTTCAAGGACGATCGCGAAGCGTTCGGCAAGGTCGAGAACTTCCCGCATGTCGCGACGACCTATCGCCTGACCGAACATTTCCACTATTGGACCAAACACGTCCGTCTCAACGCGATCATGCAGCCCGAGCAGTTCGTGGAAATCGGCGAAGGGCTGGCGAAGGAGATCGGCGTAGGCGCCGGCGATCGCGTCAAGGTGAGTTCGAACCGCGGTCACATCACCGCGGTTGCCGTCGTCACCAAGCGCATCAAGGCGCTGCAGGTCGAGGGCAAGACGTTGCACACGGTCGGCATTCCGATCCACTGGGGATTCACCGGCGTCGCGAAGGCCGGATTCCTGGCCAACACCTTGACTCCGGTCGTCGGCGACGGCAATTCGCAGACGCCGGAGTTCAAGTCGTTCCTGGTCAAGGTCGAGAAGGCATAGGAGGCGGACATGGCGCTGCAATCGCTCGACATCATCCGCCGCTCGGCCACGACGACGCCTTCGCCGCAGGTGCGCGCACCGGCGACCGAGGAAGTCGCCAAGCTGATCGACGTCTCCAAGTGCATCGGCTGCAAGGCCTGCCAGGTCGCCTGCATGGAATGGAACGACCTGCGCGACGAGGTCGGCACGAACGTCGGCGCGTACCAGAATCCGCACGACCTGAGCGAAAACTCGTGGACGCTGATGCGCTTCGCCGAATACGAGAATCCGAAAGGCGATCTCGAATGGCTTATCCGCAAGGACGGCTGCATGCATTGCGCCGACCCGGGCTGCCTCAAGGCATGTCCGTCGCCCGGCGCCATCGTGCAGTACGCGAACGGCATCGTCGACTTCCACGAGGAAAACTGCATCGGCTGCGGCTACTGCATCAGTGGCTGCCCGTTCGACGTGCCGCGCCTGTCCAAGCGCGACAACAAGGTATACAAGTGCACGCTGTGTTCGGACCGTGTCGCGGTCGGGCTCGAACCTGCCTGCGTCAAGGCGTGCCCGACCGGCGCGATCGTGTTCGGCACCAAGGACGACATGAAGGACCACGCCGAGGAGCGCATCGCCGACCTCAAATCGCGTGGCTTCGACCAGGCCGGCTTGTACGATCCCGAAGGCGTCGGCGGCACGCACGTGATGTACGTGCTGCACCACGCCGACAAGCCTGGAATCTACTGCGACCTGCCGGCCAATCCGCGTATCAGCCCGATGGTTCGGCTCTGGAAGGGTGCGGCCAAGCCGCTCGCCTTGGGCGTGATGGCGCTGACGGCGCTGGCCGGATTCCTCCATTACATCCGGGTCGGCCGCAACGAGACGCACGCGAGCGACGAAGCCGCCGCGCAGCGCGAGATGGAGAAGGCGCATGAGTGACGAAACCGGACGTCGCGACACGATCGTCCGCTACAGCGCGACCGAGCGCACGAATCACTGGATCGTCGCTATCTGCTTCCTGATCCTCGCGCTATCCGGCCTGGCGCTGTTTCATCCGGCGATGTTCTGGCTGAGCAACCTGTTCGGAGGCGGCACCTGGACGCGCATCCTGCATCCGTTCATCGGCATCGTGATGTTCGTCGCTTTCATCCTGCTGGTCATGCGCCTGTGGGGCGACAACCGCATGGGCGAGCGCGACTGGCAGTGGCTGAAGCAATGGCGTGACGTCGTCAACAACCGCGAGGAAAACGTGCCGGAAGTCGGGCGTTACAACGGCGGGCAGAAGCTGCTGTTCTTCGTGCTCGTGCTCTGCATGCTCGGCCTGCTCCTTTCCGGCTTTGCGATCTGGCGCCCCTACTTCGCGCCGTACTTCCCGATTGGACTGGCCCGCCTGGCTGCTACCGTGCATGCGATCTGCGCATTCGTGATGATCTGCGCGATCATCGTCCATGTGTACGCCGGCATCTGGGTCAAGGGCTCCGTCCACGCAATGACGCGCGGCACCGTGACACCGGGTTGGGCGTGGAAGCATCATCGCGCGTGGTTCCGCGACATGATCCGGCGCGGGCATTAGGAAGCCTTGGCACCTTAAACATATTGTCCGCAAGCAGTTCCGAATATGGCGTCATTCCCGCGCAAGCGGGAATCCATCTTGCTCTTACGCGCGGCAAGACAAGGATCACGATGGATTCCCGCTTGCGCGGGAATGACGGCCTTTAAATCAAACATTCATCAGGTCAGCGACCCCCTTGCAACGCATACTTCAGCCCGGCCAGATCGAGGCCCTGGCCCAACGATCGATTCCTCGCATCCGCCTGCCCCGCCAAGCCGAAGTATTCTCGTCGCGCGCGGCGCGCCTGCGCGAACTCGCCGACGGCAATGCGATTGACGACTATCTGCGTCTGATGGCCACGCTCGTCGAGGCGCAGCATGTTGCGCTCGCCGAACGCACGAGTGTCGCCGCGGACGTTCCTGATGCCGGCCGACTCGCCCTTGCACGGGAACACCGCATGCCATTGCTCCAGGCAGCTGGCCGCCGGCACGAGCCCGGCTGGCGCGACCTGCTCAAGCAACTGTGCGCGACCGTTGCCGCTGCGAAAGAATTTCCGCCAAGCGTTGCCGCTGATCTGCGAGCGAATCGCGCAGGCCGCGCCCGGCGAGATCGAGACGCAAGCCGACGCGCTGCTGACCGCACGCCACGCCGAGGTCGACGGCGCCATGGCGCCATTCGTGATGGCCGCGCTGCAGGTGTGCTGGGTCGACCAGGCCAGCCGCTTCGCAGTCGCCGACGTGCAGCCGCTGGATATTCCCGGCATCTGTCCGGTCTGCGGCACGCTTGCCGGTCGCGAGCATCATCCGCACCGAACAGCCGTATCAGGGTTACCGCTTCCTGCACTGCGCGCTGTGCGCGACCGAATGGCATATGGTTCGCGCCATGTGCACGCAATGCCAGGCAACCAAGGACATCGGCTACCATTCCCTCGACGGCGCCGCGGACGAGCCAGAGCGCCGCGAAGACCAGGGACGGCCGGGAGACGCCGCGATTCGCGCGGAATCCTGCGATGCCTGTCATACCTACCGGAAGATCCTCTACCGCGAGAAGGATCCGAACGTCGATCCGGTAGCCGATGACCTCGCCACGGTAACCCTCGATCTGCTGATGACGGAGGCCGGATATCACCGGGGCAGCGGCAACCCGCTGTTGTGGCAGAACCCGGAGGACTGAGGCGGGGTATCATCGCGGCGCGGCAAACCGCCGCGGTACCGAGGCCAGAGAGTTGGACAGTCCGACTACACGGCCGGCGCTAGCCAGTGCCGCCGACATCCCGTCGCTCGACCGCGTGCTCAACGATCCCGCTTTTGAAGGCCTGCTCGTGGTCCACGGCCGCACCCGCGTCACCGCGTTGCTGCGTGCGACACTTGCCGAATCGCGCGCCGCCGCGCTGGCGGAAAAGCTGCCGTTGACGGCGGTGTCGGCAACCGCGCTCGCCGACCTGGTCCGTGCGCGCCTTGCGCGGGATGCGCGCCCGCGGCTGCGCCCCGTCTTCAATCTGACCGGGACGGTGCTGCACACGAATTTCGGCCGCGCATTGCTGCCCGACGAAGCCGTGCAGTCCGTCGTGCGCGCGCTCACGACGCCGGTCAACCTCGAATTCGATCTCGACTCTGGCGAACGCGGCGATCGCGACAGCCTGGTCGAAGGACTGCTGTGCGAACTGACAGGCGCCGAAGCCGCGACCGTCGTCAACAACAATGCCGCCGCCGTCCTGCTGCTGCTCAACACGCTCGCCAATCGACGCGACGTCATCGTTTCGCGCGGCGAACTGATCGAGATCGGCGGCGCGTTTCGCATTCCCGATATCATGCAGCGCGCCGGCGCGAAGCTCGTCGAGGTCGGCACCACGAATCGCACGCACCCCGGCGACTACGCTGACGCAATCGGCGCGCAGAACGGCGTTGTTGATGAAGGTGCACACCAGCAACTATGCGATCAGCGGATTCGTCAGCAGCGTCGACACCGGTGACCTTGCCGGCATCGGCCGCGTCCACAACATTCCGCTGGCTGTCGATCTGGGCAGCGGTACGCTGGTCGACTTGAGCCAGTGGCAGCTGCCGAAGGAACCGACCGTGCGCGAAACGATCTGCAGCCGGCGCCGATCTCGTTTCTTTCAGCGCCGACAAGCTGCTCGGCGGTCCGCAGGCCGGCATCGTCGTCGGCCGCGCCGATCTGATCCGCAAGCTCAAGAAGAATCCGCTCAAGCGCGCGCTGCGCGTCGGCAAGCTGACCCTGGCCGCGCTGGAACCGGTGCTGCAACTGTACAAGGCACCGGAATTTCTGCTCGAACGCTTGACGACGCTGCGCCTGCTAACGCGCGCTGCGCTATCCATGCAGGTGCAAAGCATCCGGCTGCAACAGTTCGTGCAGCAGGGCGTCGGCCCCGCCTATGTCGTAACCGATGCGCCGATGTTCAGCCAGATCGGCAGCGGCGCTCTGCCCGTCGACCAGTTGCCGAGCCACGGGCTGGCTATCCGCGCAGCGAAAGCCCAGGGCAAGCGCTCGCGCGGATTGGACAAGCTCGAAGCGGCGCTGCGCGCGCTGCCCCGGCCGGTCATCGGCCGCATTGCCGAGCAGGCGCTGTGGCTCGATCTGCGTTGTCTCGACGAAGCCGACGAGGCAGCGTTCATCGACCAATGCAGCGGGTTGAGGGAAGCCATGAACGGGTCGGCGTAGGTGGCGTGACGTGATCGTCGGCACCGCGGGGCACATCGATCACGGCAAGACGACGCTTGTGCGTGCGCTGACCGGCGTCGATACCGACCGCCTCAAGGAAGAGAAGGCGCGCGGCATATCGATCGAACTCGGCTACGCATACGTTCCGCTCGATTCCGGAATATTGCGTAACGAAGGATTGGCCGGCGACGACGTGCTCGGTTTCGTCGACGTGCCGGGACACGAACGTCTCGTCCATACGATGGTCGCGGGCGCCAGCGGCATCGACTTCGCCCTGCTCGTCATCGCCGCCGACGACGGCGTGATGCCGCAGACGCGCGAACATCTGGCGATCCTCGGTTTGCTCGGCATCACGCGCGGGGCGATTGCGCTGACCAAGGCCGATCGCGTCGACCCTGCCCGTTTGAGGGATGTGGAGTCCGAAATCACCACGGCAGTCGCAGGAACGCCGCTGCGCGACGCGCCGATCTTTCCGCTCGATGCCAGGCTGGCCGGCGATTCCCGTGTCGTCGCGCTGCGCGACTACTTGCATGCGACGGCCGCGACGATGCCGGCGCGCCGCGACGATGGCCTGTTCCGCCTCGCGGTCGATCGCGTGTTCACGCTTGCCCGGCCACGGCACGATGGTCACCGGCACGGTGTTTTCCGGCAAGGTCGACACCGGCGACGCGCTGAAGCTGATGCCTGCTGAACTGCCGGTGCGCGTGCGCAGTATCCACGCCCAGAACCGGCCGGCTGAAAGCGGTCGCGCCGGCCAGCGTTGCGCACTGAATCTTGCCGGCGTCGCAACGCAGGATATAGAACGCGGCGACTGGATTGCCGATCCGCGCCTGCTCGCGCCGAGTCAGCGCATCGATGTGCGCCTGCAGCTGCTCGACGACGCGGACATCCGGTTGAGCCAGTGGTCGCCCCTGCATGTCCATATCGGCACCGCGCACAGCATAACGAATGTCGTGCCACTGGACGGCGACGATTTCCTGCCCGGACAAACCGCGCGCGTGCAGTTCGTATTTGCCGCGCCGATGTGCGCAGTGCCGGGCGATCGCTTCATCGTCCGCAACGCGCAGGCGACACGCACCGTCGGCGGCGGCGTGGTGCTCGATCCCTACGCGCCGTCGCGCAAGCGGCGCTCGCCGCAGCGCCTGGCATATCTGGCGGCGATCGAAAGCATGCTCGCGGGCGGAAACGTCGCGTCTGTGCTGCAGCACGCTCCCCACGGTGCACTGACGTCGGAATTGACGCACTTGACCGGCGTGCTGCATGACCGTCTGACGCTTCCATCGGACGCCATCGTTGTCGATTGCGCGCTCGACGGCAGCGACCACGTCGTGATCCTGCGGTCGCACTGGCAGGCGTTGCGCGAGCGCGTTGTCGAAGCATTGCGCGAATTCCATGCGCAAAGTCCGGACGAGCCCGGCCCCGACAGCGCTCGCCTCAAGCGAATCGCGGCGCCGGAATTGTCCGACCCTCTTTGGCGCGCACTGATCGGCGAACTCACGCGCGACGGCAGCGTGCTGCGCAACACGGCATGGTTGCACTTGCCCGGACATGCGCTGATGCTAGCGGAAGTCGATGAAGCCCTGGCGCAGCAATTGCTGTTGTTGATCGCCGCCGGACGCTTCGATCCGCCATGGGTTCGCGAGTTGGCGCGTGTCTTGGCCGAAACGGAGGAGCGCGTGCGCCGCGTACTCAACAATCTCGTGCGCCAAGGCCGGCTCTTCCAGGTCGTGAAGGACCTTTTCTATGGCGAGCCGGCGGTGCGCGAACTGGCGAGCGTGATCAATTCGCTCGCGAGCCAGGCCGGCGGCGTCGAGGCAGCAAGTTTTCGCGACACGATCGGTGTCGGCCGCAAACGCGCAATCCAGATCCTGGAGTTCTTCGATCGTGTTGGTTACACGCGTCGCGTGCGGTCGGCGCATGTGGTCAGAACCGGCGCGCGGTGGTTCGCGGGGCCGTAACCGGGAAGTGAGGGGCCACTCGTGTGCGCTTTCCCTTCCCCTGCGAAGCGGGGGAAGGTGCCGAAGGCGGATGGGTGCGCTCCGTGCCGCGCCATATAAGATTCACTACTGATTCAAACGTTGCAGCTTGCTGAAAGGCCCCCTCACGCCTTACCCTCGGGAGGTGATTGTCGCGCTGCGCAGCGTATTTTTGCGCGCGGATTGCGGAGAGTCCCCCTCACCCCGTACCCTCTCCCACGAGGGGAGAGGGGAGTGATCGTCGCGCTGTGCGCGACATCGTTATTTGATTGAAGCGGCGCTGCGCGACGTCGTTATTTGATTGAAGCTGTGGAAGGCATACGTATCCGGTGGTGCGGCTGGGCTTCAAACCCAGTAGGGGGCGTCAGCCGTTCCCTGGTAGGTTCGACTCCTGCTGCCTTCCGCCACTCTGAATCTTGCCAGCGTGTCCTGGCCGAAAGCATTGCCGATCATGACGACCAATGATTCGACCGTCCCTCGCCTTACCTCGCTCTCGCACGGCGGCGGCTGCGGCTGCAAGATTGCACCGGGTGCTCTGGCCGACCTGCTGAAGCGTTCGACACCGATGCCGCAATTTCCACAATTGCTGGTCGGCACGGAAACCGCCGACGACGCAGCCGTGTATCGCATCAATGACGACCAGGCGATCATCGCGACGACGGATTTCTTCATGCCGATCGTCGACGATCCGTTCGACTTCGGCCGCATTGCCGCAACCAACGCGTTGTCGGACGTCTACGCAATGGGGGGCATGCCGCTCATGGCGCTGGCACTCGTGGCGATGCCGATCAAGGTGCTGCCGCCCGAAGTCATTCGCGAGATCCTGCGCGGTGGCGAAAGCATCTGTGCCGAAGCCGGCATTCCGATTGCCGGCGGGCACAGCATCGACTCGGTCGAACCGATCTACGGTTTGGCCGCGATCGGCGTCGTCGATCCGAAAAATGTGAAGCGCAACTGCGGCGCACTCGCCGGTGACGTGCTGATACTCGGCAAGCCGATTGGCGTGGGTATTCTTTCAGCGGCGCTGAAGAACGGGCGCCTCGGCGAGAGCGGCTACCGCGCGATGATCGAGACCACCGTCAAATTGAACCGTGTCGGACCGGATCTGGCGAAACTGCCCGGTGTGCACGCGATGACGGACGTCACCGGTTTCGGCCTGCTCGGCCACTTGCTCGAAATGTGCCGCGGCTCCGGCGTCGGCGCGCAGCTGCGCATGAGCGATGTTCCCCTGCTCGACAACGTGCTCGCGCTGGCCGAAGCCGGTGTCGTCACGGGCGCGTCGGCGCGCAACTGGACGTCGTACGGCAGTGACGTTCGCCTTGCGCCGCATCTGGAGGGCGCTGCCAGAGCCTTGCTCTGCGACCCGCAAACTTCGGGCGGCCTGCTCATCGCCTGCGCTGAAGGCGCTGCGGGCGACGCCCTCGAATTATTCCGCCGGGCAGGATTCGCGCAGGCTTCGATTATCGGCCAGGTTGTGGCGGGAGAGCCGCTGGTACACGCCGCCTGATCGCGCAATATATACAACAATACTTTTGCCAGGTACGGGACTGGAGCCTGCCTCGTCCGGCGCGGCAGCCGTCTCGACTCCGCTCGCTGCGCGAGCGGAGTTCATCCTGAGCCTGCCGAAGGGCTCAACGCGAGCGGTATTTTGGTACCCGTTCGCCTGAGCGCAGGCGCAGAGCATTTAGTGCCCGTTCGCCCCGCTTTCGCCGGGGCAGGCTCTGAGCGGAGGCGCAGAGCGCCGAAGTCGAAGGGGTGCGCCGGCTTTCCGACTGCGCGCGCTGCCAGGCTCGCGCAAAGCCGGATGCCATTTTTCCACCGGCGCACGAGCATCGCGCAGACGACCAACTCCCGCCCGCAGGGCGCCGAGACATTACGTTCGACACTTGTACTCCCGCTGAATCATCGGAAGCGGGAACTCCCTGTCACGCGACGCAACAAAAACTGTTGATCCGTTCGCGTGAGCGGGCTATTATTAAACTCGTAGGTACAGAAACAGACCGCAAAGGAATTTTGCCAGCATTGTCGAAATCTCGCGCGCTGATACGTCATAGCTGTAAAGAGCGCGCACATCGCCTGCTTTTCGACATCCCAACGGAGACAGATATCGTCATGACGACATACCAGGTCGCGGCGCATCGCCGACTGCTGACATTGGGGGGCCTTATCGTGCGCGGCCTGATCGTGCTCGAGCTGATCGCGCTCACCGGCTGCGCCGTGGGCCCGAATTTCCATTCGCCACCGCCGCCGGAAGTCGCTGCATACCGCAAGGACGCGCTGCCGCCGGCAACCGCGTCAGCGGGCGCGCCAACCGGCGATGCCCAGCGATTCCTCGAAGGTGCGGACGTACCCGGGCAATGGTGGACGCAATTCGCCAGCGACGAGCTCAACCGTCGAATCGCGCAGGCTTTGGCGCACAGCCCCAGCGTTGCATCGGCTCAGGCCGCCTTGCGCCAGGCCCAGGAAAACGCCAACGCGGCACGCGGCGCGCTGTTCCCCAGCGTCGACGCAAAGGCCGGCGCCACGCGCGGCAACATCACGCAGTTCAATGGCGTTCCGGCCGGCTCCACGACGGGCGCGTCGACGTTCACCCTCTACAACGTCGGCGTGAACGTCGGCTACACGCTGGATCTGTTTGGCGGCGTGCGCCGCACCGTCGAAGCGCAATCCGCGCTGGCCGAAGCGCAGCGCTTCCAGCTCGAAGGCACATACCTGAGCCTGGCGTCGAACGTGGCGACCGCGAGTTTCCGCGAAGCCTCGCTCCGCGAACAGATCCGCGCGACCGAACAGATCATCGCCGACTACAAGACGGAACTCGACCTGGTCGAAAAGCAGAACGAGATCGGCGCGAAATCGATGTCCGATGTGCTGGTGTTGCGCACCCAGGTTGCCACCGTGCAGGCAACCTTGCCGCCGCTGCGCCAGGCGCTCGAGCAGACCCAGACGCAACTCGCGGTGTATCTCGGCCAATTTCCGTCGACGGCGGAACTGTCCGCGGTCAATCTCGACGCGCTGACATTGCCGCACGATATTCCGGTAAGCCTGCCGTCGACGCTGACGCGCCAGCGCCCGGACGTGCGCGCCGCCGAAGCGCAATTGCACAGCGCGACCGCCGATGTCGGCATCGCGACTGCAAACCTGTTCCCGCAGATCACGCTGTCGGGAAATCTCGGCTCCATCGCACTGCACACGGGTGATCTGTTCGGCGGCGGAACAGAGGCCTGGAGCATCGGCGGGAACCTGCTGGCGCCGCTGTTCCACGGCGGGACGCTGCGCGCCCAGGAGCGCGCAGCCGAGGCCGGACTCGACAAGGCGGCCGCTGATTACCAGAGCACCGTGCTGACCGCGTTCCAGAACGTCGCCGACAGCCTGCGCGCGCTCGAACTCGATGCCGACAGCCTGCAGGCCCAGGCTACTGCCGAAAATTCCGCGGGAAGCAGCCTCGAACTCGTACGCTTCCAGTATCGCAATGGGTCCGCGAGCTACCTGCAGGTGCTCGACGCGACGCGGCAATTCCAGCAGGCGCGCATCGGCCTGATCCAGGCGCGCGCCGCGCGCCTCGCCGACACCGCCGCGCTGTACGCCGCACTCGGCGGCGGCTGGCGCGAAGACGACGCGCGCAAAGTCGCAATCGCTGCGCCGCCTCCCGAATAAAAGTCCTTTTTGACGAGCGGAAGGAAACTCCGCTTTCACCGCGATCATGGATCGGTCGCAAGAATAGTTTTGCGGAGCCTGGAAGCCCGCCTTTTGACCCAGCGATCAACGGATCGATCGCGTAAAACCACGGAGAACGGCGCATGCAAGCGCGTGTCGAGAGCAAGAAGAAGCCCAGCACGAAGAAGCGTATGTTCATCATGATCGGCCTCGTGCTGCTCCTGATCGTCGTCATCGCCGGAATCAAGGCGTTGACGATCTACAAGATGATTTCGGGCATGAAGCCGCCGCCGCCGGCGACCGTCAGCACGATCAAGGCAGGGTATTCGGAATGGCAGCCTGCACTGACCGCGATCGGATCGCTGCGCGCGGCGCGCGGCGCCGATCTGGCGCTCGACATCGCCGGCCTTGTCACCAAGGTCAACGTGCAATCCGGCGACGAGGTCAAGGAAGGCCAGGTGCTGCTGCAGTTGCGCGACAGCGAAGACGTCGCCCAGTTGCATCAGCTCGAAGCCGCCGCCGCGCTGGCCGAGGTGACGTTCGGCCGCGCGAAACAGCAGCTGGCCGTCAAGGCGATCAGCCAGGCCGACTACGACACGGCCGCCGCCGACCTCAAGGCCAAGCAGGCCGCCGTGCAGCAGCAGCAGGTCAACGTCGCGAAGAAGCAGCTGCGCGCGCCGTTCGCCGGCCGTGCCGGCATCGTCACGATCAATCCCGGCGCGTTCCTCGATTCGGGCAAGATGATCGTCACGCTGCAGCAGCTCGATCCGGTATTCGTCGACTTTCACCTGCCGCAGAAGAATCTCGGCGAGTTGCACGTCGGCCAGAAAGTCACGCTGACGCTCGACGCGTTCGCCAACAAGAGTTTCGAAGGCGCGCTGAGCGCGATCAGCCCGAAGGTCGACAGCGATACGCGCAACGTGCAGATCGAGGCCAAGGTGCCGAATCCCGATCGCGTGCTGACACCCGGAATGTTCACGAACGCCAGCGTCGAGGTCGGCGAGCAGCAGCGCTACCTGACGCTGCCGCAAACTGCAATTGTGTACAACCCGTACGGCGAGACGGTCTTCATCGTCAGGAAGAAGAGCGAGTTCGACAAGGCCCAGGCGGCGCTCAAGGTCAGTGACGACAAGGCGCAGCCTGCGACGAAGGACGCCGGCAAGGACAAGGATGCCAAGGGTGCCGATGCCAAGGCGGACGCCAGCAAGGGCCAACCGCAGCTACCGCCAGACGCGCTGGTCGTGCAGCAGGTATTCGTGACTACGGGCGCAACGCGCGGCGACCAGGTCGCCATCACCAAGGGCATCGACGAAGGCGCCGAGATCGTGAGCAGCGGCCAGATCAAGCTCAAGAGCGGCTCGCCGATCAAGATCGACAACAGCGTGCAGCCGGCAAACAGCGCGAACCCGGCGCCGCAGGAACACTGATGCCGGAGATTCAATCATCGACGTCATTCCCGCGAAAGCGGGACTGCGGAGGCAGGATGCCGGAGCGAACATTCGCGTAGCGAATGGCCCGAAGGGCACGCCGCAGGAGCGGCGTGTAATCCATTTTGATCTTGCGATCAAAGCAAGATGGATCCCCGCTTTCGCGGGGATGACGACACATAAGGATTGGCTGGACAGCGACCATGAACTTCACCGACACTTTCATCAACAAACCGGTCCTCGCGATCGTCGTCAGCGCGCTGATCCTCGTGCTCGGATTGCGCGCGCTCAGCGATCTTTCGGTGCGCCAGTATCCGAAGACCGAAAACGCGGTCGTCACGGTCTCTACCGCGTATTACGGCGCCGATGCGCAGACGATTGCCGGCTTCATCACGCAGCCGCTCGAGCAGGCGATCTCGCAGGCACAGGGCATCGACTACCTGTCGTCGACGAGCGTCAGCGGCGTGTCGACGATCACCGCGACGCTGCGCCTGAACTACGACGCCAACAAGGCGCTGACGCAGATCCAGACGCAGGTCAGCTCCGTGCGCAACCAGCTGCCGCCGCAGGCACAGCAGCCGGTGTTGAACGTGCTGGTCGGCGAGACGATCGATGCGATGTACATGGGCTATCGCAGCGACACGCTGCCGGCCAACAGCATCACCGACTACCTGGCTCGCGTCGTCAAACCCAAGCTCGATTCGATCCAGGGCGTGCAGACGGCCGAAATACTCGGCGGACGCCAGTTCGCGTTGCGTGCATGGCTCGACCCCGCGCGGCTCGCCGCCCATAACGTCACGGCCAGCGACGTGTTCCAGGCCATGGCCGCGAACAACTATCTCGCCGCGGTCGGCACGACCAAGGGGCAGATGGTCAGCGTCGACCTGACCGCGGGCACCGACCTTCACTCGGTCGAGGATTTCAAGAAGCTGTCGATCAAGCAGAAGGACGGCGCGATCGTTCGTCTCGAAGACGTTGCCAATGTCGTGCTCGGCGCCGAAGAGTACGATTCCAATGTTTCGTTCAGCGGCAAGCTCGCCGTGTTCATCGGCATCAAGGTCGCGCCCGATGCGAACGTCCTGGACGTCGCCAAGCGCGTGCGCGAGGCAATGCCGGGGATCCAGTCGCAGCTGCCGGCCGGGTTGTCCGGCGAGATCGTCTACGACGGCACCACATTCATCACCTCGTCCATCCAGGAGGTCGTCAAGACGCTGATCGAGGCACTGCTGATCGTCACGCTCGTGATCTTCCTGTTCCTCGGCAGTTTCCGCGCCGTGATCATTCCGGTCATCGCCATGCCGCTGTCGCTGATCGGCACGTTCTTCGTGATGCTCGCGCTCGGCTATTCGATGAACCTGCTGACCTTGCTCGCGCTCGTGCTCGCGATCGGGCTCGTCGTCGACGACGCGATCATCGTCGTCGAGAACGTCGACCGGCACATGAAGGAGGAAGGCAAGACGCCGCTGCAATCCGCATTGCTCGCCGCGCGCGAACTCGGCGGCCCGATCCTGGCCATGACCGTCGTATTGGTCGCCGTGTACGTGCCGATCGGATTCCAGAAAGGCCTGACCGGCGCGTTGTTCGGCGAATTCGCGTTCACGCTCGCGGGCGCCGTGACAGTCTCGGCGATCGTTGCACTGACCCTCTCGCCGATGATGTGCGCGCGCTTCTTCAAAGCCGAGCAGGAAAGCGGTCGCTTCGTGCAATTCATCGACCGCCAGTTCGAACGCGTGCGCGGTGCTTATCAGCGCATGCTGCACGGAACGCTGGCCACGTTCAGCGTGATCGTCGTCATGGGACTGATGTTGTTCGGCGCGACTCTGCTGCTCGACATGACGTCGAAATCCGAGCTCGCGCCGGAGGAGGACCAGGGCTTCCTGTTCTACCAGCTCAAGGCGGCGCCGAATTCGACCGCGCAGCAGATGATCGGCTACTCGCAGCAGATGTTCGAGATCGGCAAGGCGCTGCCGGAGCACCAGATGATGTTCCAGATCATCACGCCGGGGACCGGTTTCGGCGGCATGGCGTTTACGCCGTGGAGCGAACGCAGCCGGAGCGCTCACGAACTGCAGCAGGTGCTCCAGGAGAAATGGAGCGCGATCGCCGGCGGCCAGATTTTCGTATTCCCGCTGCCACCGCTGCCCGGCGCGCAGGGCGCCCCGATCCAGGTCGTCATCAACACGACCGAGCCGTTTCAGAATCTCAATGAAGTCGTCCAGGCCGTATTGAAGAAGGCGCAGGACAGCGGCAAGTTCTGGTTCGTCGATGCCGACCTGAAGATCGACAAGCCGCAATCCACGGTCGTCGTCGATCGCGACATGATCTCGACCTTGGGCCTGACCCAGCAGGACGTCGGCGCGGCGCTCGGCGCGGCGCTCGGCGGCGGCTACGTCAATTACTTCTCGATCGCGGGACGCTCGTACAAGGTCATCCCGCAGGTGCTGCAGGCCGATCGCCTGAATCCGGACCAGGTGCTCGACTACTACGTGCGCTCGCCGGGCGGAAACGTGATGCCGGCCGCGACGATGGCCTCGCTCAAGAATTCGGTCGTGCCGCAATCGATCAGCCGTTTCCAGCAGCTGAATTCGGCGACGATTTCCGGCGCGAGCGGCATGTCGCAGGGCGAGGCGCTGCAATTCCTGCGCGACGCGTTGCAGGAAGTCGCGCCAAGCGGGTACCAGATCGATTATTCCGGCCAGTCGCGCCAGTTCGTGCAGGAATCCGGCGGCTTCGGCACCACATTGCTATTCGCCGTGATCATCGTATTTCTCGCCCTCGCGGCGCAGTTCAACAGCCTGCGCGATCCGATCGTGATCCTCGTCTCGGTGCCGATGGCGCTGTTCGGCGCGATGATCTTCGTCAACCTGATCGCCAGCCTGAACATCTACACGCAGGTCGGCCTCGTCACCCTGATGGGCCTGATCAGCAAGCACGGCATCCTGATCGTGCAATTCGCCAACGAGTCACAGCGTGACGGCATGAGCAAGCGCGACGCGATCGAGCACGCCGCCGCAGTGCGCTTGCGCCCGATCCTCATGACGACAGCTGCCATGGTGCTCGGCGTGCTGCCGCTCGTCATTGCGTCCGGCGCCGGCGCGGCGGGCCGCTTCAACATGGGCCTGGTCATCGCCACCGGTCTTTCGATCGGCACGCTGTTCACGCTGTTCGTCGTGCCCGCGTTCTACATGCTGCTCGCGGCGGATCACCACGCTGAACGAGCACAGGGCGCAGATGAGCCCGAGCTTGCGCCAGCCTAGCTCTCGTAAGCACGATTCTCACGAGCACGAATGCATCTCGCCCGCGCGCTTTCCGCGCCGCCTGCAATATGCATGGGGGATTTTTTCCAAAACTGCCGCGGGCTGCTCTGGGGCCGGGCAAAGGTCTGTCCAGATGTGGCACATCGGCTGCAAACCTGAGTGACGGACAGCAACAAGACAAGGATGGAGTCGATCTACACACTCGGAGGACATTCAATCATGGGCAATCAGACGAACACCCCGCACAACAATCAAGGCAACGACCAGAAGCAGTCCAAGCAGCAGCCTCGCGACGACCAGATGTCCAGGCGCGGCGGCAACATGGGCAAGGACCCGACGGGCAAGGATCAGAAGTCACGCGACGATCAATCCGCAAACCGCAGCGGTAGCGACCGCAATCAGGGTCGCTAGCGATCTGCTCCGATCCCGCGCGCGGTGGACGCGCCCAGGGAATCGGAAAGACGGCCGCCTCCGGGCGGCCGTCTGCGTTGCGGGCCACCGGGCGACGGCGCGATCGGGCCCCAACGAATAATTGACCGGGGGCTAATATTGAAACAACGATCGCGGCCATTCGCACTGCGCATGCACGACTTGGCACCTGCGCCCGCTTAGAGTGAATACAGCTTCCAGCTGCTAGGTTCCGTCGCGGATATTGGCGATCTGGAGTCGGTAGTGATGGTGGAGGATGTAGGACGCAAGATCGCCACCCTAGTGTTCGCGATCGGGGGAATTTTCCAGAAGGCATACGCGACAGACTGGTTGCAGTTCGGTTACGACGCAGCGCACAGCGGCTTCAATCGCGCGGAGCGCGGCTATCCGACGCAGAGCGGCAATCGCGTTCTTTACCACTACGCCTTGCCGGGCAGCGCGGGACTCGTCGACAGCGCGCCGCTCTATCTGGCCAATGCAGCTACCGCGTCGGGCGCGAGGAACGTGTTGTTCCTTGTCAGCAAGAATGGCACGCTGCTCGCGCTCGATGCAGATAGCCAAACCCTGAACGTGCTGTGGTCGAAGCGGCCGCTCGGCACTGGCCTGGTGACCAATGGCGCCCCCGCGATCGATCCCGACCGTCTGCATGTATACGCGTTCGGTCTCGACGGAGAGGTACACAAATACCAGGTGGGCGATGGCAGCGAGGTAACCGGCGGCGGCTGGCCTCAGATTTCGACCTTGAAACCGGATCAGGAGAAAGGCGCGGCCGGACTGGCCATCGCCACTGCGCAAAACGGAACGTCCTATCTGTATTCCGTCGTCAGCGGCTATGTCGACGACAGCAGCGATTATCAGGGCCACATTACCGCGATCGATCTGGGAACCGGCGCCCAGGCCGTGTTCAACGCCCAGTGCAGCAACCTGACGATTCACTTCGTGTCCAATGGAATCACCAGCGGCGCCGGCCAGAACGACTGCATGCGCATCGGCGGCGGCAACAGCGGCATATGGGGTCGCCCGGGTTCCGTCTACGACGCCGGCACGAACCGCGTTTTCATCACGACCGGGAATGGCGATTTCGATCCGGCCAACGCCAAAGGACACGGCATCGATTGGGGCGACAGCGTGCTGGGCCTGAATCCCGACGGCAGCGGCGCCGGCGGCGGCATGCCGCTCGACAGCTACACGCCGACGACGTTCGGCAGCGACAGCCCGCAAGCGGGGCTCGAAGGTTACGACGCGGACCTCGGCGCGGTCACCATGGCACTGATACCGGCGCCGCCGGGAACAGCAGCAGCGTATCTGCATCTGGGAGTCCAGGGCGGAAAAGATGGCTGCCTGCGTTTGTTGAACCTCGCAAACCTCAGCGGCGCGGGAGAAGCCGCTCATGTCGGTGGAGAACTTCAGGCGATCAACTTTCCCGGCGGCGTCAACTGCGCCACTGGCCAGGATGGGCCGGAGATCAAGTCGCAACCCGCGGTCTGGGTCAATCCTGCTGACCAATCGACGTGGCTCTACGTCGCCACCGAATTCGCCGGCATGGCCGCGTACGAGATCGTGCTGGACGGCAGCGGCAAACCATCCTTGTCGCTCAAGTGGACCGGTTACAATGCCACTTCACCGATCGTCGCCAATGGCGTCGTCTACTTTACGTCCGATGCCAGGTTGTTCGCGTATGACGCAATCAGTGGCGCTGCGATGGTTGCCGATTCGTCGACCTGGGCAACGACCCTGATCAACGACACGCACTGGCAAAGCCCGATCATCGTCAATGGCAGAATCTATGTCGTCGACGGGGTCAGTCCGACGGCTGAATCGCAGCTGTGGGTCTACGAACTCGATGGCGTGTTCAGCGCAAAATTCGACTAGCGACCTGAAACACCCTATAGGATCGCGGCGGGCCCTTGCGTCTTTTCGACCGCATCGCGCGTGCTCGCAGACGGCCAGTCGTTGCTGCGCTTCGCAGCAAACGGCCGCGGCCGGCCAATGGCGTAGCCCTGAGCGTAGTCGACGCTGATTGCGCCGAGACGTGCAAGCAGTTCGATCGACTCGACGCCCTCGGCGATCGTCTTGATGTTCATGACATGGCCGATCTGGTTGATCGCGCGCACCATCACTTCCTTGACCGGATTGTTCGCGAGGTCGGTCACGAAGCTGGCGTCGATCTTCAGGTAGTCGACCGGCAGGTTCTGCAGGTAGGAGAACGACGACGCGCCGGCGCCGAAATCGTCGAGCGCAAAGCGGCAGCCCAGGTCCTTCATCTCGCGCATGAACTTGCGCGCCTGCGACAGGTTGCTGATCGCCGCGGTTTCCGTAATTTCGAAACAGATGACGTCGAAACGCAGCCCATGGACTGCAAACTGCCGCTTCAGGAAACCTGGAAAGCCTGCGTCGCCAAGCGTCGCGCCGGACAGATTGATCGCCCAGACATCGTCGCTGCCGCCCTGCCCGGCCGCACTTCGCGCGGCGTAGAGGGCGAAGGCCTCTTCGACGACCCAACGGTCCAGCGTCGGCATCAGTCCATAGCGCTCTGCGGCGGGAATGAACGCCATCGGCTGGACCAGGTTTCCATTCTCATCGACGAGCCGCAACAGCAGTTCGACGTGTGCATCCGAAACCTTCGGACCGGCAACGGACACGATTGGCTGGGCATAGAGCTGCAATCGTTTCTCGTCGATTGCCGAGCGCAAGCGCGAGACCCAGTCCATCTCGGCGCGGCGCACGGCAATATCGCGATCGCTGTGCGCGAACAGGCGAACGCGATTGCGGCCTTCCTCCTTGGCCTGGTAACAGGCGCGGTCCGCATCGGCCAGGACCATGTCGAACGTGTCGGCGCCGCTCTCGATGAGAACGACGCCGGTGCTGACGCTCAACCAGAACGTGCGGGCATGGTGCACGAACTGAAAATCGTTGATCGCCCGGCGCAGTGCCTCGGCGACGGCAAGCGCGGATTCCACGGAGTAGCCACTGATCAGGATGGAGAATTCATCGCCGCCGAGGCGCGCCACCATCGCCCCCCTGGGCAGGGTCGACGTCAGCAACATGCTGACGTCACGCAGGAGCTGGTCGCCGGCAGCATGGCCGCAGGTATCGTTGACGACCCTGAACTGGTCGAGATCCAGGTATAACAGCGCGTGACTACTCGATACGTCGCGCAGCGCCGCGTTGACGCGATGCTCGAATTCGCCGCGATTCAGCAGGCCGGTCAGGGCATCGTGGTGCGCGCGATATTCCAGTTCCGCTGCCGTGCGCTCGCGTTCGCGGAACATGACGGCGAGCAGATAGCCGGCCAGCGCGGAACTCAACACGAAAAACGAGCGCAGCAGCGTATCGGAAATCGACGCGGCTGCTGGCGCCATCGCATTCAGGAGTATCGTCAGGACCGCGCACGCCGCGCTGGCACCGCCAAGTCCAGCAACCAGCGCGCAGACGACCACGATCGGCAGCAACGGGAACAGCAGCCGGTCTTGAGGAACGGCATTCAACGACAGCACCGCCCATCCGGCAACGACCAGCGCCAGCATCGAGCCGACGAACACCCAGCCCTTCACGCCCCTCGGAAACGGCTGGTACGACCACGACAGCAGCAGTGGCGTGAAGATCAGAAAACTGAAAGTTGCGGACAGGAAGTACTCGGCACCGTAGGCCAGCGCCTGTTCCGGCGTCTGATCGAACAGCACGAGCATGCGCACGGCATCGATCGGAATGGCGAGCGAACTGGCGAGCAGCAGCGCGCCGACGAAACCCATGAACTGGCGAACGTCCGCCAGCGACATCTGCACTTTCCAATGCTGGAGCAAGCGCAACGCGCACATTGCGATCAGCACTTCGAGCCAGCCAATGCCGGTCGCCGCCAGCAGCGGCGTGCCGACCGCCATGCTGCTGATCGTATTCGACACGAACACGGCCGGCCAGAAACGCGCTCCGTGGCGCCAGAGCAGGGCCAGCCCGACGCCGCTGCTGGGCCAGATCGGAATGAAGCCGGGCGCCGGCTGCGTGAACGCGGCGAGGAACGCGACGAAGCCCAGCAGCGCGGTGCATAGCGCGAGCGCGCCAACATAGCGTGCGTATGCGCCCACCTTCACTGTCGTCCGGGCTCCCCTCTCCATGCCCGCCAGTATAGCCAACGCCGGAGCGCGATATAGCTCCGGAGCGACTCGACGCGAGGCCCGTTCGGCAGCGCCTTTCGCCCAATCTGGGTAGCGCAAGCGTGCAATTTGGGTGGACCTGCCGATGTGCCGCAACGCACCCGCCCCTATCGTAAGCGCCGCAAACTGCCACGCGCCGGGAGCCGTGCGCGTTTGCCGCCGTACACGAAAGATCGATCCGCAATCCAACAACATGCCGCCTTACGGTCGGCGAAAGGAAAACTACGATGAATTTCAGTCTGAACAATTCGATTCCTGGCGCGCGAGGCGCCACCTTGGACGTGAACAACGCCGACAAGACCGGTCGGCGTTCGCAACCGATGAAGACAGCGGCGTTGCTAGCACTGTCGCTGGCGCTGCCCGTTGCCGCGTTTGCGGCAGAGCAAGTCGCAACGCTATCCGGTCCCCGGCCGAACCGTTCACCACTCGTGGACAAGGTGCGTGCCGCGACCGCGCAGTATCAGGACATCAATTTTGCTCTGAACAACGGCGAGGGCTGGGTTGTCGGCACTCCGTGCGTCAGCGGGCCAAATGAAGGCGCGATGGGCGTGCATCTGGTCAATCCTCCGCGCGTCGGCGACGGCGTACTGGATCCGAGCCAGCCGGAAGCACTGATCTACGAGCCGATGGCGGGCGGCGAATTCCGTCTCGTCGGCGTCGAGTTCATTGCGCTGGCCTCCACGGTACCCGCCGCGCCGCCAGCTCCTCCGCCAATGCTGGACGGACATCTGCTGAACTTTGTCGGTGAACCGAACCGCTACGGACTGCCGGCGTTCTACGAGATGCACGTCTGGGCCTGGGAAGACAACCCGAAGGGAAATTTCGTCGACTGGAACACGAACGTCTCCTGCGACAAGCAAGCGGGTACCTGAAGTACCGCGACCGGCAACACACCCGCTTCGACGCGTCGAAGCGGGTAGCCGTCCCTGGTTCCTTTTGCGAACGCCGCCGGATTTTTTGCCCGGCGTGGCGCATTTCACAGCGAAACGGCGTTCCACGTAGACGCGCGGCCGTGACCGCCGCAGTTTCGTCTTCGCTGGGATTTCACTGCATGCTCGACAATGTTCGCGAAATTGCAGAAAGGGAGGCGGAAACACTCTCATCGCGACAGCCCGGCTCATCCCGGACCGTGCCGCATACCCGCCTGCTCGAGCGCGACACGTTCCTCGCGTCACTTTCGGCGGACCTCGCAGCGGCAACCGCGGGCGGCGGCCGCTGCGTATTGGTGAGTGGCGAGGCCGGAATCGGCAAGACCAGCCTGCTCGAACATTTCGTGCGCGCGCATCCAGCCGGGCGCGTTCTTTGGGGTGCATGCGAAGCGTTGTTCACTCCACACCCGCTGGGTCCGCTGCACGATCTGGCACGCCAGTCCAGCAGCAGCCTGAGAAAACTGCTTGGCGATGGCAGCGATCGCGCCGTCCTGTTCAGCGCGGTGTTCGACGAACTCGTGGCGGCACCGGCGCCAACGTTGCTGATCCTCGAGGACATCCAATGGGCCGATGCCGCGACGCTCGACCTCATCAAGTTTCTCGGCCGGCGCATTCATCATGCACCGGCATTGATGATCCTGAGCTATCGCGACGACGAGGTCGACGCGGCGAATCTGCTCAGGTCGACGCTCGGTCACCTGCCTTCGCGTCATGTCACGCGCCTGCCGCTGCCGCGTCTTTCGCCCGCTGCGGTGGCGCTGCTCGCCGGTGCCGCGACGCGCAAGGAAGATGATCTCCATGCGGTCACCGGCGGCAATCCATTCTTCGTGACCGAGGTGTTGGCCAATCCCGACGTCGGCGTTCCGGCGACGGTTCGCGACGCCGTGCTCGCTCGGGCCTCGAATCTGAAGTGCGCAGCGCGCGACGTGCTCGAACTGGCTTCGGTCGTGCCGCGCGCAATCGAGACCTGGTTGATCGACTCGCTGTTGGCGGCGCCGGCCGAGGCGCTGGAAGAATGCGTTGCCGGCGGACTGTTGCTGGCCGAGGCGCGCATGTTGCGCTTCCGGCATGAACTGGCGCGCGTGGCGGTAGCCGAATCGATACCACGGCAGCGCGCCAGATACCTCCACGCCAAAGTGCTCGCGGCACTGGAACAGTCGGCGGAAGCGACTTCGCTGGCGCGGCTGGTCCATCACGCCGATCAAGCCGAAGACAATGCGGCGGTGCTGCGGCTCGCGCCGTTTGCGGCGCGTGAGGCAGCCTCGCGCGGGGCGCGGCGCGAGGCG
This sequence comes from uncultured Gammaproteobacteria bacterium, assembly GCA_963766595.1. Classification (GTDB taxonomy): domain Bacteria; phylum Pseudomonadota; class Gammaproteobacteria; order Xanthomonadales; family Rhodanobacteraceae; genus Rudaea. Next base: position 963,443 of record CAVYAZ010000002.1, on the reverse strand, counting down.
GCGGCACATTGCCGGACGGCGCTCGCGCTCGCGCATAAACTGTCCGATGGCGCCCGCGCCGCGCTGCTCGACGACTACGCCAGTCATTGCTTCGAACTCGACGACCTTGCGAACGCCATAGTCGCGCGCGAAGCGGCCATCGAACTGTTCGGCAGGATCGGCGACCTCGCGCGCCAGAGCGCAGCGTTGTCGCGCCACGCGATGCCGCTGGTGCGCGCGCTGCGCAACGCCGACGCCGACGCGGCCAGCCAGCGTGCGATCGCCATTGCCGCGACACTGCCGCCAGGACCCAGGCTGGGTTCCGCGCTCGCGACCGAAGCGTATCTGCGCATGCTGAATCGTGACCACGCCGATGCCGTCGCATGGGGACACAAGGCGATCGCCCTGGCGCAGCAACACGAAGACAAGGAAACGCTGGCCGTCGCCTGCAACTGTGTCGGGGCGGCGTTGCTGTTCGTCGACTACGCGCGTGGCTGCCAATATCTTCAGACCGCACTGAAGATTGCCGGCACGCTCGGCGACGGTGGCGTACGCGCTGCCGACGCCTACGCCATGCTCGGCGCCGGATCGGGCGAGGCCTATCAGTTTGCGATCGCCGATCGCTTCCTGATGGAAGGCATCGCCTTTGCGCAGGCGCGCGACCTGGACCGGCTCGCGGACTACATGGGAGCATGGCAGGCACTGGTCAACATGTATCGCGGACGTTGGGAGATCGCCGGCGAGCAGGCGTTGCAGCACCTGCGTTGCCAGGCGTCTCCGGATCGCCTGATGGCGCTCGTCGCACTCGGGCGCCTGCGCACGCGCCGCGGCGACGCCGGCGCCGACGAAGCGCTCGACATGGCGCAAAACCTTGCCGAACAGGCCGGTACGCTGCAATGCGTCGCACCGGTCAGATGCGCTCGCGCCGAGGCCGCATGGTTCGCGGGTGACCCCGCCCGTGTGCGCGCCGAAGCGCGGGCTGCATTCGAACAGGCCAGCGATCAGCGCCATCCGTGGTTTGCCGGCGAACTTGCCTACTGGCTGTGGCGCAGCGGCGACTTGAAGCGCGTACTGCCGGGGTGCGCCGAACCGTTCGCGTTGCAAATCGCCGGGCGCTGGCGCGAGGCCGCCGCTGCGTGGGACAAGATCGGCTGTCCCTACGAACAGGCGCGCGCACTGGCTGATGGTGACGAGACGGCACAGCGCGAGGCGCTGGTGATTTTCGATCGACTCGGAGCCAGTCCGATGGCGGATCGCTTGCGCCAGCAGATGCGTGCCGCCGGTGTGCGCGCTGTCCCGCGTGGTCCGCGCGCATCGACGCGCGGCAACAGCGCCGGCCTGACCACGCGCGAAGTGCAAGTCCTGGCGCTGGTGGCGAACGGCTGGCAGAACGCGCGCATCGCCGCGCGCCTGTCGCGTTCACCGCGCACGGTCGAGCATCATCTGGCCGGCATCCTGTCGAAGCTCGACGCGAGTTCACGCAGCGAAGCAGTCGCCCGCGCGCGCGCCCGCGGCATCATTCCCCCACCGGCGCAACTGCCCGAATTTGCTCGCCAGATAGCCTGATGGCGTAACCGTCAACGCAACTGCAGCTATTGCCGGCTACATCCTCATCGCGATCCAGCATCCGCAGCAGGACACTCGCAGGCCAACTCTGCCCTAGCTGGCGGTCAGCCCCTCTTGATCCATATCAATACGGCATCGGCGAGTGCGCGCTAGGGTGCGCCGAACAAGAACTCTGGGAGGGCCGGCCAATGTCATTTCCCACTGCTATCGCCTTCCACGGCATCGAGGCGTCGGACGCACTGCGCGCGAGCGTGCTCGAACGCGTGCAAGGCCTCGAGCGTTTCGTCGACGATATTCTCGCTTGCCGCGTCAGGATCGACGTGGCTTCGCAAAGGCTGCACACCGGAGGCCATTACGGCGTTCACATCCGGCTGGCGCTCCCGTGCATCGAGATCGAGGCTGGCGGCCGGGCGAGCCTGGATTCCGGCCAGGACGATCCCTATCTGACAATCGCGGACACGTTCGCGGCACTGAATTGCCAGATCGAGGACTTCGTCCACCGGCGTTGCCGGTCGTGCGACAGGTATCTGGAAAAGCACCCGTGCCGTTGAAATATCGCGTGCTGCCGCCAGCCGATCGCTAATCGAGATCGAACCTGGGCAGAACGCTCTCTCAGCTCGAGCCAGATACCGAGCAGAGCAGCACACCGGTCTGGTGGCGCGAGGCCAGAAGTCGCGCGCGAGCGCATCGTGCGAACTTGCAGCGCTGATGAGTGGGCGATTAACGCGCGCACGTCCGCATCCAGTAACGCGCGGCGACCCTACACCGCTCTTCAGCGCTGCGTCCATTCGCCGGCATCGGCTGCGTTCTCGCACGATTCACGCCGACGCGATCACCTGAGCGTCTGGTCTTGTGGCGCACCGACAATCGGGAACTGCAAATCTTCACCAATACGTTCTAAGCTAGGAGGACCGCCGTCAGGAGACCGCCCCAGCATGGCCAGCAATCTCGACCCGACCCCCAGCCGCGAGCACCTGTTCCACGCGCTGAGCGAGGCCGCGGAGCTCGAACACTGCCTGATGTGCACGTATCTGTACGCTGCGTTTTCGTTGAAGACCGGCGCGGACGAAGGACTCACTCCGGCGCAGCTCGAAGCCGTGAAGCGCTGGCGCGGGACGATCCTGGCAATCGCGACCGAGGAAATGGGCCACCTGGTCGCGGTATGGAACATCACCGCGGCGCTCGGCGGCGCGCCGCGGCTCGGACGTTCGAATTTTCCGCTCGATCCGGGCAACCTGCCGGCCGGCATCGTCGTGCGGCTGGCGCCGTTCGATGCGGCGACATTGCAACATTTTATACATCTGGAAAGCCCGACCGGTTCGAACGAGCCCGACAGCGCGGTCTTCGCGCCGGAACGCACCTACTTGCGCGGCGCCGACGGTCCGCGTCTGACGCCGATGGCGATGGACTACGCGAGCGTCGGCAAGTTCTACGAAATCCTCGGCGCCGGTCTGACCCGCTTCGTCGAGGCCCACGGCGAAAGAATCGCGTTCTGCGGCGATCCCGGGCTGCAGCTGGCGTCGGCGGAAACCGGCTTGCCTGGCGTCGAAAAGGTCATATGCCTGAAGACGGTGCTTGCAGCGTTCGCTGCAATCGTCACGCAGGGCGAAGGCGCGGCACAGCACAGCGAGGGTTCCCACTACCGTCGCTTCGCGCAGATTCGCAGCGAGTACGAAGCGTTGCTCGCGCAAGACCCTAACTTCGCGCCGGCGTTTCCCGCCGCCACGAATCCGGTCCTGCGCCGACCGCCGCGTCCCGAAGGTCGCGTCTGGATAGAGGATGCGCGCGCGATCGCCACAACCGATCTCGCCAACAGTCTCTACGGCCTGATGCTGCGCCTGCTCGCCTATACCTACGCCGTCGCGGTGGAAAATCCCGACAAGGCGTTGGCGCTCGAACTCGCGGTCGGCCTGATGCACGCGCTGACGCCGCTTGCCGAGCGCGCCGCCCGCCTGCCCGCGGGTCCGTCGAATCCGCAGTGCCACGCCGGCGTTTCGTTCATCGCGCTGCGCGATGCGGCGAGCCTGCCGCCGGGAACCAGCGCGCGGCGTTTCTTCCGCGAACGCCTGGATGACCTTGCCGCCGGCGCACTGCGCATGCGCGACCCGCAAGATGCACGCACCGATATCGCCGCATCGATCCTGTCGGGACTTGCGCGCAAGGCCGCGGCTGGCTTCGATCTTTCAGCTCCCGCGCAACCGCACGCTGCGCCTGCAGGCGCAGCGCAAGCGCAACCAGCGGCGCCAGACCCTGCGACGACGACGCAGGATGGCATCGAGTCCGTCGAGGCCGAAAAACTCACGTTGATTTACGAGGGCAAGCGCTGCATCCACGCGCGCAATTGCGTGACCTGGGGACCGACCGTCTTCCTCGCCAACGTCAAGGGGCCGTGGATCCATCCGGACACGATGGACGTCGAGCGCGTCGCTGAACTCGCACACGTGTGTCCGTCGGGTGCGATCCGCTATCGGCGCAAGGACGGACGGCCCGACGAAGCGGCGCCGCCTGTGAACCTCGCTGCGATCCGGGAAGCTGGACCGTACGCGTTCCGCGGCGACCTGCGCATCAACGGTGTAGCGACCGGATTTCGCGCCACGCTGTGCCGTTGCGGCGCGTCGAAGAACAAGCCGTTCTGCGACAGCTCGCATCATGACGTCGGATTCGATGCGGGCGGGGAACCGCCTACCGGTACGCAGACGGAAATGCTGGCAGTGCGCGACGGTCCGCTGCAAATCGATCCGCAGGTCAACGGACCGCTGCAGATACGCGGCAACCTGGAGATCACGAGCGGCACCGGCCGCATGGTTGCGCGCGTGACCAGCACGCGTTTGTGCCGCTGCGGCCAAAGCGCGAACAAGCCGTTCTGCGATGGCAGTCATGCCAGGACAGGTTTCGTCGCGCCGTAATCATTCCGGTTTGTCGGCGGCCCGACAGGCGACGGTGAAACCACGCGCCGGATAGCGTTTTGTCCGACCTGCGTGCTTCGACAAAACGGGCTGACAAAATCGACCGACGCAAGCACTTGCGTTTGGCGAGATGTGGCGATCGTGTGTCGTCGACACACCGATCGATTCATGCCGCCTCGATCGTACATCCCGTGGCGCATTCGCCGCCAGCAACGTGCCATCTCGCCGATCCATTCGAGCGACAGGCAGAACTCACAGGAATGCTGGCGCACTGAAGCATCGGACTTCGTTCTTCTTGGTAACCGTCCTCCTCGCATTCGGATTCCAGTCCGCCAGCGAGGCCCTCGCGGCGCGCATTTGACGTCGGGGACGGCGGCGACGCGAGCAGCGCAAGCTTTCCGCGCACTGCGACGCTGTCGCACCAACTTGAATGAACCCAAATCTCAACGTTGAGGAGAGACATCAAATGATCCGTTCCCGTTCCAAAGCACGTGTGGGCACGTGTGCGACATTGACCGCGATGCTGCTGACCACGCTAGCTTCGCAATCCCATGCTATCGTTTCGATGCAAGGCGACGAGCTTCAGATCGCACCGAGCACGGTCGAAGCGACGCCGAGCAGGCTCGACACGACTTGCCTGCCGCCCAGCGATCTCGTGGCGTGCACGGCATGGCACCAGGTGATTCGCGCCAATTTCTCGCCGCGCGAAATCGGCATCCTGTTCGGTGCCGCCACGTCGTATCCGGAATACGCCACGTCCTACGCGCGCATCAGGAGTCGCTACGAGCGGCTGCAGGGCGCGTTCTCGGCCGAGCGCTTTCCGGCGCGCACCGTCTCCGTCAACTAGCTCGCCTTGTTCATCCGTGACATTCGCCCCGCGCGACGCGGGGCGTTTCCCGATCGCAAAAACCGCGCGAATGGCCGTGCTACGGCGCCCCGTCGAAACCGTCGCCGAAGATCCAGTCGTTCGTCACCGGCGAAATTTCGCTGCTGTATCCGCTGGCGCTCGTTGCTGTCGCGACGATCGGTCCCCAAAACGCGTACCACGGACCGGGGCCGACGACCGATAACGTGATCGGCACGGTCGCGGTCACGTAACCCTGCCCTGCCGAGTCGGGATAGCTGTCTGTCGCGAACCACAAACCGGTGCCTCCGTTCACGGCGAAGTAGAAGTCGACGCGAAGCGGATAGAGCGCGTTTACCGGAGTCGACGTGACCTTGTACGTGACCTTCATCGACAGCTGGCCTGGGCTTGGTCCGCGCACGGGTTCGGCGGTCAATATCTCCGGCCAGTTCTGCTGATTGTTCGAGCCGATGTCGGCGTCGCCGGCGTCGTTGGCAAGCGGTTCTGACGAACCAAAGCTGGCAAGCGCGATATTGGTCTGGCCTGGACCGGAGTTGTCGTGCAACTTGTTCGCGCGGCTGTCGAAGTACGAACCGTTTCCGCTGCCGAAGTTGATGCCGTTGAGTCCGGGACCGCGGTTGAATGCGATGAGGTTCGACTCCCCAGGCCCGAAGCCGCCGATGATCGCCGGCGTCATGTCCGCGCTCGCGGCCACTTGTATACCGCCGCCGTACTGCGCGTTCTGCGGCTGCGGATAACCGTTCGGCAGTGCCAAGCCATTCCAGCCGATGCCGATATAATTGCCCTTGATTTCGAGTCCGGAGAAGTGGAATCCGTTGGCGTCGGGCGACAACGAAATGCCGAACGTGCCATTGCCGGAAATGACGTTGCGCGACGCATTGCTGGCGCAACCAGCTGCCGTCGAGGTGCAACCGATGCGCGTATTTCGGGCCTGTCCAAGGATGTAGATGGCGGGCCAGTTGTCCTGGCCGTTGAAATTGGGGATGGCTTGCGTGCCGCCTGCGTCGGTGCCGATGAGGTTGCCTTCGATGACGATCGTCGTGCTTGCGTCACCGGGCGACGCCAGAACGGCGGCGGCGTTGCCCGACAGCAGATTGCGCTGCCATGCCTGCCTGCCCCCGACTTGCGCCTTGTCATAGCCAGGCCTGACCGCGGCGCCCGAATTGCCGAGCGACGCCAGTGCGGTCCCGTCGATCTTCGTGCCGATGAAACAGCCGTAGACGTTCAGTTGCGATTTCGGAGTTAGCGTATTGGTCTGGCCCACGATCGCATCGCTGAACCCGTGCAGCGCGAGGCCTTGGAACGTCAATGTAAGGAATGCTCCGCCGCAGCACGAATAGTAGAACCCGAGGCCGCCGGTGCCGACGATCTCGACCGTCAGCTGCGTTGTCAATCCACCCTGGTCGGGCGCATTCGTGTTCTGCACGCTGCCGGGTTGGCTGAATCCGTCGATCGTCAGATCGGTCGCGATCGCCGGCAATTGCGAACCGACCGTGACAGTGTGCACGCCGCTGCCTGCGATGTTGAAGCCGATCGTGTTCGTGCCGCCGGCGGTATTCGAGTCGGTGATCGCCCTGCGCAGCGAGCCCGGGTCAGTCGTGTCGCTCGTGTTGGTCACGCAAAATGTGTGCGCGCCAGACGTGCAGCCCTCGCCGACCGCGCGGGCGAGCGGCGCTGCGAAAATCAGCGCCGTGATGAACGCCGTCTGGATTGCCGCCCGAAATGTCCCCGGAAGTCCCGCTGAGATCATGGCCGCCGTTCTCCTGCAGTAGCCGATCGGTCCCCGTGCGCGCGAAGTATATGGCCAGATCACGCTCTCGCGCGATTCGCCCGGCGGACTCTTTGGCGCAGCGCAATCGAGGCTGTGACACCGGATAGAATCGCCGGATGGCCTGGTTCGTCTACCTGATCGAATGCACGGATGGCAGCGTCTATACCGGCATCGCGGTCGACGTTGCCGCGCGCTATGCGGTGCATGCGAGCGGAAAGGGATCCCGCTACATGCGCGCGCACCCGCCGGCGCGACTGCTGGCGACATTCGAATATGCGGACCGCTCGGCGGCAACGATCGCCGAACATCGCATCAAGCAATTGTCGGCGCGCGAGAAGCGCGAGTTGTGCCGCGCCGCAACTGAACCACCGCAGTCCTGAACGGAGAAGTTCCGCGGCGGGGGCAACGCCGGCTGAAGTCCGCGCGCGAAGTCGCGATTTATTCAGCCTGGATTGCCGCATCCACAGGCACTCTGACACTTAACGTCCGGCTTCGCCGACTCTCGACCAGGCGGATGTTCTTTGCAGTTTCACCGCGGAAGAAGCGGCCTGAGCTGTGAGGCCAGACCAGGAGGCCAAATATGTTATCGCTACGAACAGCAATCCTACTCATCATCGCCGGCGGTGCCACGACGGCCTATGCCGAACAGATCACTTGCGAATCCCACCAGAGCCAGACCGAGGCGTGTGGCACGTTGCAGCCGGGCGGCAGCGTCCGACTGGTGGAGCAACTAAGCAGCGCGCCGTGCGTCGAGGGCCAGAACTGGGGCATCAGGACCAGCCCGAATCACGACGCGATCTGGGTTTCGGGCGGTTGCCGGGCCGTGTTCGACGTGCAGCCCTCATACAACGACAGCAACGGCACCGCCGACCGCGTGCAGTACGACAATAATGCTCGCGACAACAATGCTCGCGACAACGCTCAGTATGCGGACACGAGTCAGCCGCCGCAGTATGCCGATACGAGCCACTCGCCCGCATGGCAGCGCGGCTTCGACGATGGCGAGCGCGGCATGTTCGACCGGCGCGCGGATTCGGCCGAGTATCGAGACGGTTATCGCGCGGGCAAGGACGCGGTGCTCAACCAGAACCGTTACAGCGATACGAGAAATCCTCCGGACGCATACCGCGGCGTCGAACCGCCTGCGCCTCCGCCGCGTGACGAACGCGCCGACGGAGAGCGCTATGCGAGCGGCGACAGTCCGCGCCGGATTGCGCGAAGCGCATGCATTGAGCAGGCGGCATCGGGACAGCCATTCGGACTGGATCAGATCCGGACCGGCGAGGTCCGCTGGGTTGGCCAGGGCGTGTTGTCAGTTGACGTCGACACACCCGATGGACCGCTGTCTTGCACTGTCGACCGCGACGGCCACGTTCGCTCGCTCAACAGCCGCTAGGGAAAGTAACGAACGGTCCATCCACCTTTTCCTCTTCCTTCCCCGCGCAGCAGACTTCCTCCCCCGCTTGCGGGGGAGGATTGAGGAGGGGCAAATCGGAGTGGTGGGCAAAGATGCCCCCATCCCGGCCTTCCCCCGCAAGCGGGGGAAGGAGCAAGAATCAAGCGCTAATGCCACGCGCTGGCGCGCAAGACTTCCTCCGCGCACCTTATGCTTCCTCCCCCGCCGCGCACCCAATACTTCCTCCCCCGCTTGCGGGGGAGGATTGAGGTGGGGGCAAAACGGAGTGGCGAGGCAAAGATGCCCCCATCCCGGCCTTCCCCCGCAGGCGGGGGAAGGAGCAAGAATCAAGCGCTAATGCCACGCGCTGGCGCGCAAGACTTCCTCCGCGCACCTTATGCTTCCTCCCCCGCCGCGCACCCAATACTTCCTCCCCCGCTTGCGGGGGAGGATTGAGGTGGGGGCAAAACGGAGGTGGCGAGGCAAAGATGCCCCCATCCCGGCCTTCCCCCGCCATAGCGGGGGAAGGAGCAAGTCGAGAGCACGCAAGACACGCCCCTCTGGAAACACGCTCTCTGGAACCCGGAACCTGGACTTCCAGGAGAAGACAAGCCCAGGGCTTGTGCCTTCAGCGCGCCCAGGTGTGATAAGTCTTCAACGACGGACGGTACTCTTCGACGCGATGATTGCCGGTGTCGACCAGCAGGATTCGGTCGCTCGAAGCGACAGCGATACCGGCCGGCTCGCGCGTCGGATAACAGACCGGGTCGATACAAGTATACTTTCCGCCATCGAACTGCGAGACGGTCCTGCGCTTCAAGTCGAGCGTGCGCACGCGGCTGTTGTAGGTATCGGCTACGAGAATCCGGTCGCCGTCGGCAGCAACGCCGAGCGGGTGTTGCAGGCGAGCGGTATCGAACGCGCCATCGGTCTTGCCGAAGTCGAACAAGCCAGCCCCTACGAGCGTCTGCGTCCTGTCATTGTCGCCGAGCGCGATCGAGCGGATCGCCGAACTCTCCGCGTCTGCGACGTACAGCGTGCTGCCATCGCGACTGAGTGCCAGCCCGCTCGGTTGCGCAAACGCCGCTGCATCCGGCAAGCCGGATTTCAGGTCCTCGGCGCCGCTGCCGGCCAGCCGCCCGACCGTGTGTTTCGAAAGATCGATAACGCCGATCTGGTGCGTCCCTGCATTGGCCACGTACAAGGCCTCGCCTTTCTTTTCGAGGTCCCACGGCGATGCGAGCGCCGTCGATACCGCCGGCTGCGCCGCATCCGTCAACGCCGTGCCGCGCTTGCCGGTACCGGCCAGCGTCGTCACGGCGCCGGTCGCGCGGTCGATGCGCCGGATCGCATGATTGCCCGTGTCGGCGACAAAGATCGCATCGTCGCCGGCAATGAGTCCTTGCGGATGATCGAATGACGCGCCTTCCGCTGCACCGTCCTTGAAGCCAGCCGCTCCGCTGCCGAAGCGGCGGACATCGTTGCCCGCATCGTCGAGCAACACGATCTGGTTGTGGCCCGCATCGGCCAGCACCCATTGCGGCGTCGGCCCGGGCGCGGCCTTGATCTTCCCGGGAAACAGAAAGCGTCCCTTCGGCTCTTCCTCCAACTGCAAGGCGAGCTTCGCGGGCTTCAACGCGCCCGCCTGACCGGAACGCGCGACGAGTTCGCCAATTGCCTTGCCGAACCGCTCCGGATCGGGCTCGCCGGCGACCCGCGCGAGGATGCTGCCGTCCGGACCGACGAGCACGAGCGTCGGCCACGCCTGGACGCCGTAGTCTTTCCAGATCGTCATATTCGGATCGTGCACGATGGGGTGATGGATCTCGTAGCGTTCGATAGCGTCCTTGACGCTCGCGGCGCTTTTTTCCTCGGCGAACTTCGGCGAGTGCACGCCGATGACGACGACCTGCTCCGGAAACTTCTGCTCGATATCGCGCAGGATCGGGATGATGTGGATGCAGTTGATGCAACCCTCGGTCCAGAAGTCGAGGATCACGATGCGGCCGCGCAGCGACGCAATCGGCACCGGATTGGCCACGTTGAACCATTGCAGCCCCGGCCGCGCGATCTCGGGCGCTGCCTCTTCCGCCGCTCGCCCTTCGCGCAAGTAACCCAAGCCGGCGATGGCCAGCAGCGACAAGGCGGCGAGCAGCAGCGTCATGAGCGGATTGCGCATTGTGGATTTGTGCATTTTATTCCTTGCCTCAGGTTGCGGCTGGAAAATCGGCGCGCTGCACTTCACAGGTTGGGTTGAGCGCAGCAAACCCAACGGGGGCACGCCAGCCGCCGCCTGGATTTCAATCGGCCTCCCCATAGGAGACTGTCGAAGGGGCAAAACCTTACACGCAACACGGATCAATCGGGGCCACCCGCCTCGTTGGGCCCGCCTGCCGCTTTGTCTTATGCGACAGACGGTGAACTAACCAGGTCGCCTTGGACGCCGGCCTGCGTGCGCGGCAGCGATCTGCCGTGCGCTGCGCGCCATCAGCGCGCGCAGCGGGGGCGGCCCGAGCACGTTGACCTCGGTACCCAGGCGCATCAGTTCGCGTACGCCGAAGTCGAAGGACTCGAGCGGCAGCGTGCAGCGCACCCAACCGTCCCGATCAGGCTTGCTGGCGGTTTCGGTTGCGGCACGCATGACATAGGGACCGAGCAGATCGAGCATCGCCATGCCTTTTGCCGAGAGGCGGACGTCGGCATGCTCGTGATAGACGCCGGTTTCGTAGTCGCGCGACGCTTTTTCCCAGTGCGCTGCCAGATCGAAACCCCTCGGCCGGACGAATGTTTCCTCGCTGATCCGCGCATCGTGGATGTTGGCCACGCGATAGGTACGGATCGAGGTGCCGCGTTGCGCAACGAGGTACCAGGTGCCGGCCTTGAGCACGAGCCCAAGCGGCGCCACCGCGCGCGGGCGAGCCTCGGTGTCGCCGGAACGGCGGTAGCGCATTTCGAGCATGCGATCGCTCCACGCCGCGCCGGCGATCGCCGGCAATGTTGGCAGGCGATCGACTCCGTGAAACCACGCAACCGCGTCCAGATGGAATCGCGCGGCGATGCGTTGTGCGCGGGGCTGCACATCCGCCGGCAGTGCCGCCAGCAATTTCAGCCGCGCGGAGGAAAGCACGTCGGCCAGTCCGAGCTGCGCAGCGGGCCCGGGGAGACCGGCAAGGAACAGCGTTTCGGCTTCCGACTGCGTCAGGCCGGTGAGCTTCGTGCGGTAGCCGTCCTTCAGGCGGAAGCCGCCGCCGCGTCCGCGATCGGCGTAGACCGGGACTCCCGCCGCGCTGAGTTGATCGATGTCGCGATGAATCGTGCGCACGGCGACTTCGAATTGCGCGGCAAGTTCGCGCGCGCTCATGCGGCCGCGCGTTTGCAGCAGGATCAGGATCGACAGCAGGCGGCTTGCAAGCATTTTTCAACCTTGAGGGAAGATTGAATCGAATACATGACATCAGATGACATATTTAGCACGCGATGATGCGAGCGGCAAACCAACGAGGAGTCGCCATGAAACACTTCCCCGCCCTGCTCGCTGCCGGCGCGCTGGCCATGGCATCCGGCCTGATCGCTCCAGCATATTGTTCCGAAGATGCACCACCCCCCATGCAAGGCGCCGCTGATCTGTCGCATCTCCACGATTTCGATTTTCTCGCCGGTGAATGGCGCGTCCATCACCGGCGCTTGAGGGAGCGCCTGGCCGACAATCACGAGTGGGTCGAATTCGAAGGCACCTGCGCGATGCGCAAGCTCATGGATGGTTGGGGCAACGTCGACGACAACTTCCTGGACATGCCGGGCGGGGCCTATCGCGCCGTCGGCCTGCGGGCGTACGACCCGAAAACCGCGCAGTGGGCAATCTGGTGGCTCGACGGCCGTAATCCGTTCGGAGAGCTCGACCCGCCGGTCAAGGGCCAATTCACCGACGGAGTCGGCAACTTCTATGCGGACACGACGCTCCGCGGCAAGACCATCCGCATGCGTTTCACCTGGTCGCACATCACGCCAACGACCGCGCAATGGGAACAGGCGTTTTCACCCGATGGGGGCAAGACGTGGGAAATGAACTGGCACATGGATTTCGAGCGCGCACGCTGACTCAAGTCACTGGGTCGCAAACGAGACAGAGACGGTCCGTGGCCATGTGCGACATCGCACAGACCTCGGACTGCCCGGTGCTCATAGTGTGCGTTGGATTACCCCTGATCCTGGCACTCGGAGAACCCTCATGAGCAAGTTCAATTGTGCCCTGCTCGCAGCAGGTCTCATGTGCGTGACGACGTTGGCATTCGCCGATCACGATGCGGACCACAAGGCGAAGCAATCGGCCATGATGTCCGCGATCGATGCCAACGGCGACGGCCTGGTCTCGAAAGACGAGTTCATGAATTTTCACGCGGCCATGTGGGACAAGTTGCCCAAGGACAACAATGGCTTGGTGGCAATGAAGGACATGCACCAAATGCATCATGAGATGATGCATAAGGGCTGTGAGGAAATGAAGGACAAGAAAACCGATTAGGCGGCGTTGCGCGAGCGCGTAAACCAGCCGCGCGGCGGCGAGCCGCTCACGGCGCGCGCACAGTCACGGCTGATGCAAGCGCGCGGACACTCTTGCCACGAATGCTTCCGCATTGTCGACGGCGTCGGGTCCTGCCACGACGGCTTCCGCAAGCTCGCTCGCATCCAGAAGTTCGGCCCGCCGCAATTGTTCGTCGAGTACCGACTCGTCTGCTTCCGAAGCATCCGTGCCCCGGGCACTGCGCTCGCGCAGCCGCCGGCGCAGCTCCTCCTCGGGCGCCGCGCAGGACACGATGAGCATGCGCACGCCATGTGCGGCGGCGAGCACGCGGAAACGCTCGCGCTGCGCGTGCCTGAGGTTGGCCGCATCCACGATCATCGAGAATCCCGCGTCCACGGTTGCGCCGGCGGCTTCGAGCAGGCGCTGGTATGTCGCTTCGTTCAAGTCCTCGGAATAGGCACCGGCACCGATTTTCGATCTCGTCGTCTGATTGGCGGCCAGGCCGAGCAGCCGCTTGCGCTCGACATCGGAGCGCACCCGAATGGCCGGCCAGCATTCCATGAGGTGACCGCTCACGCGGGTTTTCCCCGACCCCGAAAGTCCATGCATCAGGAACAACACCGGCGGCCGCAGCGAGGCCAACTGCTGGGCCAGATGCAGGTGTGCCTCGGCATCGCCGGCCGCTGTTTCCGCTGCCGTGCCCTGCCGCGTCAACTGCTTGCGCCGCAGCAAGGCGACCATGCTTCGCACCAGCGCGCGGTAGACCAGGTAGTAGCGAAGCACGGCCATGCCAGCGTAGTCGCCGCGTGTTTCCAGATAGCCATTGATCAGGCGAAATGCGAGTCTTCCTCGGTCGCGGTAGAGCAGGTCCATCATCAGGAAAGCGATGTCGCAGATCACATCAATCCAGCGCAGCTCCGCGCTGAATTCGATGCAGTCGAACGGCACGACCTCCTCGCCGATGCGAGCGAGGTTGCCCAGGTGCAGGTCGCCATGGCATTCGCGCACGAACCCTTCGCGGCGTCGCGCGGCGAACGTCGATTCGAGCGTATTGAAGCGGCTGCAGGCCCAGCGGACGAGCATTTCCAGTGCCGCAAGCTGCGGCGCGCCGGTGAAAAGCGCGTGCAACGTGCCCAGGACTTCCTCGACTGGATGTCGGATTGCAGCAGGAGTGCCGTACTCGCTATCCAGGTCGACGCGCGCTGTCTCGCTGTGGAAGCGCGCGATGCGCAGTGCAGCGCGATCGACGTCGCTTTCGCTCAGGCACCCGGTTTCGAGCAACCGGTCGAGCTGATTGGCCTGCGCGAACTCGTGCATGCGCACGGCGTATTCGACCGGCTCGCCCTTGCCGAGGACCCTCGCGCGCTCGACCGGGCCGGCGATGGGCACGACGTCGACATACAGTTGCGGGGCCAGGCGTTTATTGAGTCGCAGTTCTTCGAGGCACGCCGCGCGCCGCAACGGCAAGGTCGAGAAGTCGAGGAAACCCAGGGACACGGGCTTCTTGATCTTGTAGGCGTACGCGCCGGTTAGCAAGACCCACGAGATGTGGGTTTCGACACACGTCGGGTCCTGCACCGGATGCGGATACGCGTCCGCAACGAGCAATCGCGCGATCAGAGCTGGAGTCGTGACGAATGCGGGATCTCGTTTCATCCAAAGAGTCCGAGTAAAGACAAAGATCGCATCGAGAGCGCAAACGACAATCGCTTAGCGAGTCGCGCAAGCGCTGCGCAGTTGCAGCGCCCGCGAGCGAGCGTGAAGTCATACGCTGTCGATCGTAGCGTGCAGGGCATTACGCAATTTGATTCGCGTCAAGCTGCGCTCGCTCCCTTGCCAGCGCTCAGTGGCTTCCAGCGCCCTTTTCAGCCGCTCCTTCCAGCAGGGCATCGAGGTCCGCGCGCCGCAGCAGGCGCCCGTCGAACAGCACGGCGTTGATCCGCCGCGTGTTGCCGATGTCCTTGGTCGGATCGGCATCGAGCAACACCAGATCTGCGCGCATGCCGACTTCCACGGTTCCGGCCGCGCCCGCGATACCGAGAAATTTCGCTGGCACGAGCGTCGCCGATCGCAACGCGTCGCTGGGAGTCAGCCCGGCATCGACGAGCATCGACATCTCCTCGTGCAAGGAAAAGCCGGGGTAAACGCCGGGCATCGGCGCGTCGGTTCCGGTCATGATCGGCACGCGCGCCTGGTGCATTGCCAATACGATTTGCCGGGCGACTGGCCAGCGTTGCTTCGCCAGTGCCGCATCCTGTGCCGTGTAGCCGGCAAGAAACTGTTCCCAACGTGGATGTTCGTCGGCACGAAGGTAACGCCAGCGCGGATCGGTATTCGGCGACCCGCTTTCGTGCAGCGAATCTTCGTTGGCCAGCACGAGTGTCGGCGCCTGCACCTGGCCGGTGGCGGCCAGCGCCTTGCTGACGCGGCGGCAGACGTCGCGGTCGAAGGCGGCGAGTGCCTCCGACTCCTGTGCGTCGCGTTTCGCGATCAACGCATCGCCCTCGAGGCCATGTCGCCCGGCCAGCAGTTGTGCCTCGATCGACGAACACGCTTCGTAGGCCTGCATCAGATGTTCGTTGCTACGCAGTCCGCCATCGGCGGCAGTCAGCAGCGAGACGCCGGCCGGGGCGTGACCGGCTACCGGCAGCCAGCGCTTCCGCGCCGCTTCGAGGATCGCACGCCAGCGCGACTCGGGAACCTCGGAGAACACCTTGATGAAATCGGCGCCCGCGACCGCCGCCGCATCGACTTCACGCGCTGCGTCGTCCGGCGATTTTCCATCCACGGCAATGCCGGCGGCGAGGATGCGAGGCGCAACGAGTTCACCGTCTTCCACGGCCTTGCGCCAGCGAACTATCTGCGCCATCGACGCCGCATCGCCGCGCATCTCGCGCACCGCCAGTTACTCCGTTGGCGATGTAAAGCGGAAACGTCCAGTCGTTCGGCGGGCGGTGCGAGTAAAGATTGAACAAGTGGACATGCATGTCGACGAGTCCCGGAATCAGGAACCGCCCGCGGCCGTCCACTCGCTGTGCCCCGTCCGGAATCTCGGTCACCCGGCGCAACGATCGCCGTGATGCGGCCGTCGTCGACAATGACCGTGCGCGGCCGGGACTTGCGGTCCTGCCTTACATCGATGACGGTGACCTCGGTGATCGCGACGGCTTGCTTCGCCGGCACTGCCGCTTGAGCGGCAACTGTCCACGGCGAGAGCGCCAGGGCGAGCATGAACACCGTTGCGCATACCGCGCGGGCGTGGTTGCCGGCAACACATCGGCAGGTGGCGGACGGCTGAACAATTGCGTCGGGCAAGGTATACCTCATGGAAATCCCGGTAAAAAAAGTCAAGGTGGCCGACGCGCCCGACGGGCGGCACTCGAATCGTCAGCATTGGCCAACGCATCGGTTCGATCCTTTCGAACCCAGACTATCGTCATTCACGAGGAAGTGGGAATGACGCCTTTCTTCGAACCGTTGCGCGCGTGCACCATTAGTGAAATTTCTCGCCCCGCGCCAGCATCGCGATGATCGTCTGTTTGCGCTTTTCCCGCGTTTCGGGTTTCTTCGCCGTCTGCAGGCGATAGACGATCGAATACAGGTTGGTCTTGTCGAGTGTCTTGAAGAACGCTGTGCGCTTTTCGATTGCGCGCCAGTTCCGCCAGGAAATCATCGGGAACGTCGGCACTGCCGAACGCATCGTAGGCGGCCTCCCAGCGACCGTCGGCCTTGGCAGCGTCGATTTCCCGCAGCCCGGCAGCGGTCATCTCGCCGGAGTCGATCAGTCGCCGCGCATGCGTGGTGTTGCGCTTCGACCATCCGCTCCCGGGCCGCCGCGGCGTGAATTTCTGCAACCATGATCGATCGTCGCCGGGCAACTTCTGGCCGTCGATCCAGCCGAAGCAAAGCGCCTGATCGAGCGCCTGCGCATAGGTCACCGTCGCGGCGCCGGATTCCTTCTTGAAGATGCGCAGCAGGATTCCTTCCGCGCCCCCGTGGTTCTTTTTCAGCCAGGTGCGGAAAGCACGAGAGGATTTGAAGGCCAGCGTTTTCATGTTCGACGCTCGTGCAAGGCAGGCTCGGCGCGCGCGAGGCTTTTATCCAGTGCTGGAATGAACCCGCGGAAGTTTACGTAATATTCGCTGCGCTGGGCGATTCGAACCGCCGCTCGGGTGAGTCGACAATATCTTGAATTCGAAGCCAGTCCATTTGGACACCTCGATGAAGGACCTGCAAATCAAAGACGACGATCTGTCCGGCCCGGAGATTCGTGCGCTGCTGCAGGAGCATTGCGCAACATGCGCGAAATTTCTCCGCCGGAAAGCGTGCATGCGATGGATATCGCCAAGCTGCGCCAACCCGATATGACATTCTGGACAGTCTGGTCCGGCAAAGAGCTGCTTGGGTGCGGCGCGCTGCGCGAGCTCACGCCGAAACACGGTGAGATCAAGTCCATGCGCACCGCGCTCGCGCATCGCCGAAGCGGTGCCGGCCGCGCCGTGCTCACGCACATCATCGAAGAGGCGCGCCGGCGTTCGTACGAGCGGCTGAGCCTCGAAACAGGCTCGATGAAGGCGTTCGAGCCGGCACACAAGCTGTACGAAAGCTTCGGCTTCTCGTACTGCAAGCCGTTCGGCGATTATGTCGACGATCCCAACAGCGTCTTCATGACGATGGCGCTGCCGGAGGGGCCGGACTGAGTTCCTGATCGCCGGCGGCGCGCCCTGCGCTGGCGACGACCGCGGCACCGAGCGCCGCGGCGAGCGCCGATCCGGCCAGCACGCCGATCTTCGCGACTGCCGCGAAGTTGCCGAGCGGAAATGCCTGGTCGGCCATCAGCAGCGCGACCGTATCGCCGACTCCGCACAGACAAGCCGCGCCGACGAACAGGCGCAGGCTCGTGCCTCGCGGCGCGATGCCGATGCGCGCCTGGATCGTAAGCCAGGATGCGAGCAGCACGCCGATCGGCTTTGCCGAGCACGAGGCCGAGAACGACGCCGGCAAGCACGCGCATGTCTTCGCCTGATTGCAGGTTGACGGAAAGGCTTATGCCGGTCGCGGAGAACGCGAACAGCGGCAGGATGAAATACGCGCTCCACGGCGCGACAGCGCGTTCGATGCGTTCGGCCGGCGACAGCAGGCGCGCGCTCGCGGCCGACAGATTGCGGCTGGCCGATTCGCGGATCAGCTCCTGCCTGTGCTGCGCGTGTGCCGCCGACCCCGCCTTGCGCGCCTCGCGTTCGGCGCTTTCGAGGGCGGCCAGCGCGGTCGCGGCTTGCGCCAGCAGCGGCGCGGCCGCCGGCGCCGGCCGCGTCGGCAGGAACACCGCGAGGATCACGCCTGCCAGCGCTGCATGAACGCCGGCCGCGTGCAGCATCACCCACAAGGCGCACGCAACGACCGCGTACGGCCAGCCGGCGTAGACGCGCGCGCGATTGAGTGCGAACAGCAGCGCCGCCGCGATCGCTCCGCCCAACAACCACCTCGCATCGAACGAGTGCGGATAGAAGATCGCGAGCGTCAG
This sequence comes from uncultured Gammaproteobacteria bacterium, assembly GCA_963766595.1. Classification (GTDB taxonomy): domain Bacteria; phylum Pseudomonadota; class Gammaproteobacteria; order Xanthomonadales; family Rhodanobacteraceae; genus Rudaea. The sequence continues at coordinate 944,914 of CAVYAZ010000002.1, read as the reverse complement.
CATCGACAGGATGTCGTCGACGACCGCGAGCGCCGCGACGAACACGCGCAATGCGCCGGGAACGCGATCGCCGAGCAGTGCCAGGATGCCGATCGTGAACGCCACGTCGGTTGCGGTCGGCACCGACCAGCCTTTCGCTGTTGCCGGTGTTGCCAGCGCCAGATAAATCGCGGCCGGCGCGAGCACGCCGCCGACGGCGGCGACGACCGGCAACACGGCTGCTTTCGGATCGGTCAGCGCGCCCGCCGTGACCTCGCGCCGGATTTCCAGGCCCACCAGCAGGAAGAATGCGGCGAGCAGTCCTTCGGAAAACCAGGCCGCGACCGTCATCGACACACCGCTGCCCGTCGGACCGACGCTGAAAGTCGAATCCATCAGCCAGTGGTAATACGGCGCGAGCGGCGTATTCGCGCAGACCAGCGCCGCGACCGCGGCCATCAGCAAAGTGAAACCCGCCGAGGCAGGCAGGTTCGCGAACGCGCGGGCGGTGCGCTTTACCTGCGCCGCGAGCGGCCGTTGCAGCGCCTCGAGCAGGGAATGGAAATCCCAGGCATCGTCGTAGCGGATCCCGTCGATGAAGAATGTCGGCGTGACCGTGATGCCATTGCTGCGACCCTCGCTCAGATCCTCCTGCACGCGTGCGCGTGTCGCCGCGCTGTCGAGATCGCGGCGGAATCGATCCATGTCCAAGCCGAGGCTGCGCGCGAAATCGAACACCCGCTCGCTGGCAAACGGCGGCTCCTGCCCGTAGAGCCAATCGTGCATTTCCCAGAACCGTCCCTGCGCGGCGGCAGCCTCCGTCGCGCGCGCGAGCAGGTCTGCCCCCGGATGCACGGCTTCGTTCGGCAAATGGCGAAAAACGTAGACGAGCGATTCACCGAGCGTCGCCCGGAGCTGCGCGAGCACGAAACGAAGCCGGCGGCAGTACGGACACAGGTAGTCGCCATAGACGACAAGGTTGACGACACCATCGCCGGCGCCGCCGCCGCGCGCGTGGTCGCGATCCAGATCAACCGCGCGCAGCAGCCTTAGTCCGTCGGTGCGTTCGTTGTCTGCAGCCATGGGGCGTTGATCGATGCGACGACTGTGCGCGATGGGGCCAAAGAGTCCGCGTGCTCGCGATTATGTCAGCGCGAATCGGCAACGCGCCAGCCGGAGCGCTCGCCGTGTTCCATTCCTGCAATAATGCCTTGGTCTTTGGCGCCAGACTTTTGTGCACTTCGTTTCTGCACCTGACAGGCATCTCATGAAAAACATCGGACGCGTCGCATTCATCTCTGCACTGCTTTTCTCAAGCACAGGCTCGGGGCAATCCGGCGGCACGCCCACCGATTCCGGTGCCGCCGCGCAAGTCGACGCGATCTATCCGGACATCGAAAAACTCTACATCGACCTGCACCAGAACCCGGAACTCGCGTTCCACGAGCAGCGGACGGCGGCGGCGCTGGCCACGCGCGTAAAGGCACTGGGCTTCGAGGTCACCAGCGGCGTCGGCGGCACGGGCCTTGTTGCGATCCTGAAGAATGGCCCCGGCCCGACCGTGATGCTGCGCACCGAACTCGATGCGCTGCCCATGCAGGAGAAAACCGGACTGTCGTTCGCCAGCACCGCGACGACGAAGAACGACGCCGGCGAGACCGTTTCCGTGGCCCACATGTGCGGACACGACCTGCACATGTCGGCGTGGGTCGGTACCGCCGAACTCATGGCGCAGAACCGCGACCGCTGGCATGGCACGCTGATGCTGGTCGGCCAGCCGGCCGAGGAAATCGTCTCCGGTGCCGCCGCGATGATCCGCGATGGTTTGTTCACGCGTTTCCCGAAACCCGACTTCGCCCTCGGCATGCACGACGACGCATCGTTGCCGGCCGGCGTGGTGGGTTTCCATTCGGGGTTCTTCCGCGCCGCGTCGACAAGCCTCGACATGACCGTGTACGGCCGCGGCGGCCACGGCGCGTATCCGCAGAACACGATCGATCCGGTCGTGCTCGCGGCACGCATCGTTCTTGCACTGCAGACGATCGTGTCGCGCGAGAACAATCCGGCCGATCCGGCCGTGGTCACGGTCGGCAGCATCCACGGCGGCAGCGCCTGGAACATCATTCCGGACACGGTGAAGCTCCAACTCACCGTGCGTTCGCTCGACCCAAAAGTGCAGAAGCGCCTGCTGAGCGCGATCGAACGCGAGGCGAACGGCGAGGCGCAGGCCGCAAATGCGCCGAAGCAGCCGCTGATCGAAATCAAGTCGAGCACCGATACGGTCTACAACGACCCCGTGCTGACGCAACGCGCGGTCGCTGCCACGCGTGCCGCGCTTGGTGCCGACAAGGTCGTCGAGATGCCCGCGCTGATGGGTTCGGAAGACTTCTCGCAGTTCGGACTCGCCGGCGTGACCGCCGTGCTGCTGCACGTCGGCGCCGTCGACGCGGCGAAGCTGGAGGAATCGCACAAGACCGGCGTGCCGCTCCCCGGCGTGCACTCGCCGCTGTGGGCACCTGTGCGCGAGCCGACAATCAAGACCGCGATCACGACGGAGACGGCGATATTGATGGACCTGCTGAAGCCCAGCTAGCCGGGCGTCGCGCTTTTGGCAGCCAGGGCCGAATAGCAGAATTCCGGGCGGCTACGATACTCACTGGAACCCGTTTGCGAAGATGTCGTCGCTGATGCCCGGATCGACGATCGCATGGGAAATTTCGCAGGAGCCGGTGTCGTTCGACCACAGGGTCTGCATTGCGTACGCGCCGTTGCCCATGACGACGTTCTGAACGAACCCGGGTGCCGGATAAAAGCCGCTGCACTCATCCCCGACTTCCTCGCCATCGAACGGGCTGCCTGAAACCTGGTTGTACCAGCCACCGAGCGTCGGATCGGTCAGCGTCTCGGCATACTCGTGCCCTTCGACGATCGAAACGCCATCCAGCGCGCCCCGGCTGCCCGAATTGACGGCATATGCCATGCAACTGCCACCCACGTCGTAGACATACGGCATGTTCGTGAAAGCGACGTCGCCATACGGCGAGGCGACGGCGCCACCGCTCAGGTAGGTGTCGCCGCTATAGGAATGCCACGCACAGAAGCCGCTGTTGGGCGTGTTGAACCCGTCGGGCTGGGCTCCGCTCGGTGAAAGAATTACGTACTGTGCGTAGCGATTCGAAGCGGGCGTCGTATTCCCGAAGTGCTTCGCGGCGGCGATGGCCTCCAATGCCAGTTGCCGGCTGGTCGCCTGCGCGGGAGACGCGATCGAATTGTCATACCAGACGCCGGCCAGCGCCTCTCCAGTCGGGTAAGCGATATGCGCGGCATTCGCGGGGCAATGCATCGCGCCGGGCAAAACCACGGGGCCGTCGCAGTATTGCGTCAGGATTCCGGACCACAGTTCGGCACCTGTTCCCAGCCCCTTGAACAGCATCTGCAGGTACGGTACCGCGCCGGCGCGGTCGCGGGACAACGTCGTGTTGCCTTGCGCGTCCGTACCCTGAACGCCCCATTGGCTACCGTATACGACTAGATAAACCTTCGGTTTGCCGCTGGTTACGCCGATGTCGTCGACGCCACCGGCGTACGCCAGCATCAATGAGCTGGCGCTTGCGGTTGTGACCGGCTGTTGAGCTGTCCACGCACCGATCCGCGCGGCGGCTTCGCGCGTGGGCACGGCGCCATGACGGTAAGGATGTCCGTAGCGCGGTGCGTAAGGATTTCCGCTGTCCGCGGGTTCCGCCGCAACGGCACCCGGCGAAAGTTGCACCACGAAGAAAGCGAATATGAACGCCTTGAGTAAATTTATCATTAAGGCGCTTGTATACAAACAGCGATGGGAGCGCCCATACGTGGGGCGGCTTTGCTGCGACACAAGGTTTGTTCATTTTCCGCTCGCGCGGGTGCGTTGTACGCTGCGCGCGATCTGGGCATCGGACACAGGTGTTCCGGCGCCCGACACGACAGGATCATTTTTTCGAAACGCTCGGATATGCACGGTGAGCTGCCGCGTCCCCGTGACCGTCTCGTTCAAACTGACAGTGACGCCTCGAACAATGTGTCACCGTTCGGGTTCACGACGCCGGCCCGATTCCGGGGCATGTGATCGATGACACTGCATGGATCGGTGCCGAAGCGGCCGCTCGCACCGTCGTCGCCAACATCGCGGTCGCGAGCAGCAGCACTGCGCAGAAAAACCGCATATATAAAACGTTCATCGTCATTTCCAACTCGGTCCGGCATGTCAGTCATCGCCGCCCTTGGTAAGAGGTTCAAGATTTCAGCCCGTGGATTACGGCAGGCCGGTTGAGGCAGCACGGCATTTCATCATCGAGTTGGTGTCTGCGAAGGTGGTGATGCTCCTGCGTCGTCGGCCGTCAGCGCGGGACGCGGTATTCAGGCATAGAACGCAGGTTGGGCATGGATGCGCGCCATGCGCAGTCCGGGCCGCCACGAATAGTGCCGAACGATAGGTCCCAACCCGTCAATCAAAAAAATACCCGCCATTGCGGCGGGTATTGGTTTTCCGATCACTCAGCGCAGTCGAACGCTCACGATCCGTGCTCGCCTCTCGCGGCATGCATGGCCTGGGAGACGCTAAACGAGCTCGCGCACGGCCGCCTCTGCTCGGCCATCTGGTCAGTGCCAGCGGCGGTCGACGGTGAATTCGGCCGCACAACCCTGATTGACCCACACGCCGGCACGGTTCGCGCCCCAGTTGCGCCCTTCGACGCAGGCGCTGTTGGACATCTGTCGTGCAATGGTTACTCGCCCGGCTCCGCCCAGATCGACGGCGCAGAATCGGTACTCGAAGTTCTGGCTCGCGCAAGCGACATTGAATCGCGAATCCCAGCCGGGTTCCGGCTGCCAACCGTTGCGGTCATGATCGCCGCCCTGATAACCGGCCTGGTCATGCTGGTTGTCTGAATGATGTCCCCCGTTCGATGCGACAAAGCGTCCTGCGCATCCGCGGTCCACCCAGAGTCCGCGCTGGTCGATGCCCCAATTCTCACCGCGAACGCAGCGCGTATCGGACAACTGCTGGACCAGGCGCGCATCGTTCCAGGAAACGTGACAGCGGGTCCTGCCCATGTCACGGCTTTCGCAGTCGACGGTATCACCGTGACCATGGTCCTGGGCGCGAACGACGGAAATTGGCGCAGCGAAAATCATTGCCACTGCAGCTAGCGCAGTCAGACGAAGTGTCATGAGAGTTCTCCCGTGATGATGTGGATGGCGCCAATGCAGCCGATCGGAGCCGGCTGCATCCCAAGTTCGAGGGCTTCAACGCGGGCGCCACGACAGCGGCGTTGCACAGCAGCCCTTGGGTACGCGGCGGCGGTGGTGTCGATGAAGTCTAGAGCCTCCTTCCTGAACCGCGACCGGTCGGCGCGTCAGCGCGCTTGGCCCCTTCACGAACCAGACAGCACTCCTGCTCAACTTGACGAAGCGCGTTTAGATTCGAGGATTCAGAGAATGTCACTCCGCTGTCGAAAAGTCAGCCCGCTTCCCTTCGGCGACCTTCGCAAGAGTGCTGTTCGACTGGCGTCCGAAACCGCCCGCTCGGGCATCCGACTGGGCTTATAACTGTAGCAGGCCCTTCAAAGCGCTTGATGCGCAGGGACACAACCAGTTGCCGTCATTCCCCCGAAGGGGGAATCTATTTTGATCTGCGCCTTCTCCTTGTACACACTCCTTGTACACAACAAACGCCAGATGGATTCCCGCTTTCGCGGGAATGACGGCATTTTTTTCTGTTGCCCGCGTTAGACGACGATCACCTCGACCCCGAGAGCGCGCAACCCTTCGACCGTTTCCTGCGTGGCGCCCTTGTCGGTGATGATCTTGTGCAGGCTGCGCAGCGGTGCGATCACGGACAGGCTGCGCCGGCCGAACTTGCTCGAGTCGGTCGCGGCAACGACTTCGCGCGAGACGCGAATCATCAACGCATTCAGTTCGGCCTCGAGCGGATCCGGCGTCGTCACGCCGAACTCCGGGTCGATTCCGTCGACGCCGAGAAAAAGGCGATCGGCCGTGAGCTTCGAGAGCGCACGTTCGGCATCGGGCCCGACCATCGAATAGGACATCCCGCGCAACATGCCGCCGAGCATCAGCACGCGCACATTGGGCAAACCGGCCAGCGCCATGGCAATGTTGAGCGCATTCGTGACGACGGTCAGCGCCTCGAAATTCGCCTGACGAATCTGTACGGCGATCTCGGCCGTCGTCGTGCCCGAATCCAGGATGATCGTTTCGCCGTCGCGGATCATGCGCACCGCGGCCTGCGCGATCCGCATCTTTTCATCATGATGCCGCCCGACCTTGATGCTGAGCGGCGCATCGGTGACTGGTCCGGCCAGCGGCAGCGCGCCGCCGTGCGAACGCACCAGGGTGCCGGCGCGGGCAAGCGCCTCGAGATCGCCGCGCACGGTGACGGTCGAAACCGCGAAGCGAGCAGCGAGTTCCTCGACGGTCGCGCGCCCTTGCTGCTCGACTTCGGCAGTGATCCTGCGCCGCCGTTCCTCGACCAGCAACTTTGGAGGCGGCTTGCGCTGCGCGCTCATGCGGCCAGCCCGAGCAGGCGCGCGGCATTGCCGTTGTATACTTTTTCCAGAATCGTCTCGGTCAGACCCAGTCCGTAGATGGCCCATCGCCCTTGCGGCGGAGTGCTTGCCGGAGCGTAGTCGAAGTATTCATCCTCGGTCTCGAGGAAGCGGTAGTAGATTTCATAGAGCGCATCGCCGAAAACCTGTTGCGGTGTTTCATCGCCAATCGGCGGCGGAATCGCGTCGGTGCCGAAGAAGATGCGGTCCTGGTAGCGCTCGAAAAAGCGCCGCGCCGTGCGCGGCTGGCGCCCAAGTTCATTGATGCGCGCGGCGATGTCCACGTACGTGTTCGGATAGCGGTCGAGGCACGCCGACACGCCGGCGAGATTCTCGGCATTGCTGACGTGCAACAGCACGAACGTCGTGCGTGGATGCCGGGCGATGACGCGGTCGCGCGCTTCCAGCAATTCGGCGTTGTTCGGAAAGTCCCGGCCATGGAACGACCAGTCCGGATGCCGGCTCAGTTCCTCGTAACGTTCATTTGCGCCATCCGCGGGCAGGAAGAACGCCTCCGGATCCGAGGTGTGGATGAACACGGGCAGGTCGTTGGCCGCGCACGCTTCCCACATCGGATCGAAGCGGCGGTCGTCGATCGCGACCAGCGAACCGCTGTCGATGCGCTCGCGCAGATACAGTCCGAGCGTCTTGAGCACCTTGAGGCCGCGCGCGCCGATGCGTCGGGCGTGCCCGATCGCATCGGCCTGAAGTTGCGGGTAGCGTGGATCGAGCCAGTCGCCGTACGACGGTTCGGTCAGCGTCAGGAAGCGGCCCGGAGCGGCGCGGTCGAAACGGCGGATTGTCTCTTCGAGACCGGCGCCGCTGCCGCCGGTGAGATTGATCATCGTGCGCACGTTCTTGCGATCCATCACCGGCAGCAGATCCTGCGGCTCGGCGAAGTACTGCATGCGCTCGCCCGTGGCGACGCCGCTGCGCACGGTCGCCGACCACGACAGGTGCGTGTGCAGGTCGATGACCGGAAAGCGCGGGCGCTCGACGCGCGTCGCTGCGACACGCAGCATGCTGCGCGGCGCGAATCGCGCGAGCGGCAATTGCGCGCCGGACGACGAACCCTCGCCCGATGGCGATGCCGAAGCGCGCAATTCCTTCGAAGCAAGCGTTCGGCCTTCGCGCAGCAGCAGGTCGCAGGTACACATTCGCTTGCGCCCTCAGCGAGGATACTTCGCCATGATCTTGTGCACCGCGCGGCTCAAGGCCACGGCCTGATCAAACGGCCGCAGCCACATGTTGCGCCCGAACATCACGCCGGTCGCGCCGCTATCCATGTAGAGCCGGACCTTGCGCAGCACCGCGGCATCGTCATCATTCTTCTCGCCGCCGGAGAACAGCACGAGCGTGCGCCCGGCCGAGCGCACGACGCGCTGCGTGCGTGCCGCGGCGTTTTCTTTCAGGGTGCGATAGGGCATCGGCGTGTCGGCGTTGTTTTCCTGCGGCTCGTGCAGCTTGACGATATCCGCGCCGAGTTCCAGCGCGACGCGTGCCGCGTAGTCTTGCGCATACAACGTATTCTTGCCGCCCTTCGCGTCGATGCCGGCGCCGCGCGGGTACGACCACATCACCAGCGGCATACCGAGCCGCTCGCAATCCTGGCGCACTTCGCGAAAGCGGCGCAGTTCGTCGTCCTGGCGCGGCGAGCCGACGTAGATCGTATAGCCGACCGCGTCGGCGCCGAGTCGCACGGCGTCCTCGACCGAGGCGATCGCGGGCGACGTCGCCTGCCCATCGTCGGGAATATTGGTCTTGCCGTTGAGCTTGAGTATCAATGGCACGCGCCCGGCGTAATCACCCATGTATTTTTCGGCCAGGCCGATGCCGAGAGCGATCGCCGAATAGTTGCCTTCGATCGCCAGGCGGAACTGATAGTCCGGATCGACCGCCGGAGGATGTGGAAAGAAATCGGCCGGACCGTGCTCCAGTCCCTGATCGAGTGGCAGCACGACCAGCGTCCCGTTGCGCGGACCGGAACCGTAGAGCAGCCGCCACAAACGCGCGCGCTTGCCATGACTCAGCGAGAGCCGGTCGAGCGTCGAGGCGGACGCGGCTTGACTGCTTCGTTTCATTTCGGTTAGCCTTCTTATACTTTCGATATCTTTCATTTGTAATTGAAACCAGCGTGACTGTCAATCCTTCCGAACTCTCCCGTTTGCGCGTTCGCGACGCTGGTGCCCAGCGCGACGGCGGCTACCTGCATACGCTGTCGGAGATCCTGCAGCAGCCCGGCAGCTGGATCGAAACATCCGCGGAAATGGCGAGAGCGTTCGAAGCAGGCAGCCTGCGCGCCACGTTCGATCCACTGCCGGAAGCGATCGTCTTCACTGGATCCGGCAGTTCGCACTATGTCGGCGAGTGCCTGGCGGCCGGGGTGCAGGCGACATTGAAGCTCCCGGTGCTCGCGATCGCCGCGGGCACCTTGCTCACCCACAGGTGCGGCACGCTTCCGCCGGGGCGCGGGCTGCTGGTGTCGATCGCGCGCTCCGGCGACAGTCCGGAGAGCGCCGCCGTCGTCGACAAGGTCCTTGCCGAGGCGCCGCAATACCGGCATCTGGTCATCACCTGCAACGCGCGCGGACGGCTCGCCACACGCTATCGCGGCGATCCGCGCGTCGCCGCGATCGTCCTCGACGAGCGCACGAACGATCGCAGCCTGGTCATGACCAGCAGCTTCACGAACCTGCTGCTCGCCGGCCGGGCGCTGGCGTGGATGCAACAATTGGACATGTATACAGAACGTGCGAGGCGCCTGGCCGCACTGGCCTCGCGCGTGATCGAACGCGATGCCGACGGTCTTGCCGCCCTCGCGCGCGACGGTTTTTCCAGCGCGGTCTATCTCGGCAGCGGAGTTCGTTTCGGATCGGCGCGCGAATCGGCATTGAAAATGCTCGAGATGTCGGCCGGCCGCGTGAAGACTACGGCCGAAACCTTTCTCGGTCTGCGTCATGGTCCGCTGGCCGCCGTCGATGCGGACACGCTCGTCGTCGCGTTCCTGTCGTGCGACGCGACCGTGCGCGCCTACGAATGCGACGTGCTGCGCGAACTCGAGCGCAAGGGTCTCGGCCGGCGCTGCGTGCTGGTTGGCGACGGCATTCCGGCCGATCTGCTTCTCTCGGATCAAATTGCCGTCGAAGCCCCCGGCCTGGCTGCGCTCGGCGATGACGAGGCGCCGTTGCTCGACGTGCTGGTTGGCCAGTTGCTCGCCTTCTTCAATTGCCTGCACCTCGGCTTCAGGCCCGACGCGCCTTCGCAGGGCGTGCTTACGCGCGTCGTCGAGGAGTTCAGCATTCACCGGAGTCCGGCATGAAGAAGATCCTCGTCGCCGGCGACATCAACGTCGACCTGATCTGCAGCGGCTACCAGACATTCCCCGCGCCCGGCAAGGAAGTGCTCGTCGAAGACTTCGTCATGACACTCGGGGGATCGTCGGCGATCTGCGCGATGGGCCTGGCGCGGCTCGGCAACCCGGTCGCGTTCATCGGCAAGGTCGGCGCCGATTCCTGGGGGGACTACTGCGTCGAGACGCTCCGCGCCGCCGGCATCGACGTGTCCGGACTCACGCGCGATCCGGCGCTGCGAACCGGCGTCACGATTTCGATCACGTCGGCCAGCGACCGCGCGCTCGTGACGTTTGCCGGATCGATCGCCGCGCTCCGCGCCGCCGATGTCGATGCCTGGGCACTCGATGATGCGTCCCATCTGCACGTATCGTCGTTCTTCCTCCAGCAGGATCTGCGGCCGGCATTCCGCAGGCTGTTCGCACTTGCGCGCTCGACCGGCCTCAGCACGTCGCTGGATCCGGGTTTCGATCCGGCCGAACGCTGGGATCGCGACCTGCTCGAGACGCTCGAGGCAGTGGACCTGCTCCTTCCGAACGAGGTCGAGCTCGCCGCGATAAGCGGGACGGCCGAACTGGCCGACGGGTTGCGCCGCATCGGCAACGGCCGTACGCGCATCGTCGCCAAACTCGGCCCGCGCGGCACCGCGACGTTGGCAAACGATGCACTGCTCGAAATTCCGGCATTTGCCATCGACCCTGTGGACACCACGGGCGCTGGCGACTCGTTCGACGCCGGTTTCCTGCATGCGTGGCTGCGCGAGCAGCCGATGCGCGAATGCCTGCGCTGGGGCTCGGCCTGCGGCGCGCTGTCGACGCGCGGCCTCGGCGGAACGGCGTCGCAGCCGGACGCGGCCGAAGTGCGCGCCTTGCTCGCGACATGATCACCGTTGCCGGCTTCAACACCGCGCTCGACAAGCTCGTCGATGTCGACGTGTTGCACGCCGGCGCGATGCAGCGCATCGACAGCGTTCGCGTGAGTTTCGGCGGCAAGGGCCTGCATGTGGCGCAGACAATCGCGGCGCTAGGCGAGAAAGTGCATCTGGTCGGACTGGTCGACGCCAGATCGGGCCCGGCCATCGCCGCACTGATGCGCGAGCGCGGCGTCGAATTCCACGGCATCGAAGTCCCGGGCACGATTCGCACCTGCCTCGCGATTCGCGAACGCAACGGGCGCATCACCGAACTGCTCGAACCCGGCCCCCAACTCGATGCCGCCACCCGCGAACGGATGCTTGCGACGTTCCGCGGCCTCGCACTCGAATCGGATCTGGCCGTGGTGTCCGGCAGCCTTCCACCAGGCTTCGACGACGCGACCTATGCCGGCCTTGTGCGCGAACTGCAAAGAGCCGGCGTGCGCTGCCTCGTCGATGCCAGCGGCGCGGCACTGCGGCTTGCAATCGAGGCGCATCCCCTCCTCGTCAAACCCAATCGCGACGAAGCCGCTGCGCTGCATGGCAAACCTCTCGCGGGCATCGACGAAGCGGCAGCAGCCTTGCGCATGTTGCTCACGCGCGGCGTACCGATGCCCGTCATCTCTCTCGGCGCAGACGGTGTCGTCGCCGCGCGTGGCGGCGACATGCTGCACGCGAACGTCGCGGTGGAACGCGTCGTCAGCGCCGTGGGCTCCGGAGATTGCCTCGTGGCCGGGCTTGCCGTTGGCCTGGTGCGTGGCGAAAGCCTCGAAGCGATGCTCCGGCTCGGCGCCGCGTGCGGCGCGGCCAATGCGGCTGCCGGCCTCGGTTACGCGCAACGCGCCGAGGTCGAAGCGCTGTTGCCACGTGCGCGCATCACGGCAATCGCGCCTGCCGCCAGCAGCACAGCGAATTTCCCAACGACTCCCTCGCAGGAATCCCCCCCATGAAGCGACGCGAATTCATCGCCACTGCGATGGCAACGGCCGCGCTGGCCTCGCCGCTCGGCGGCTTCGGCAAGTCCCGCCGTGCCGGTGACAAGTTGAAGATCGGCATCATCGGCACAGGCCTGCGCGGGCAGAATCACCTGCAGAACCTGCTGCAGCGCGACGATGTCGTCGTTACAGCGATCTGCGACATCGAGCAATACATGCTCGACAGCGCCCTGAAAGATATCGCAACTGCGGGCAAGCCGAAGCCGCGCGTGTTCACCGGCAGCGATCACGCCTACGAACAACTGCTGAGCAAGGGCGGAATCGACGCGGTCATCATCGCAACGCCCTGGGAATGGCACGCACCGATCGCGATCGCCGCGATGCAGGCGAAAGTACCGGTCGGTTGCGAAGTCGTAGCCGGCATCACCCTTGAAGATCACTGGCAGGTGCTGCGCACGCAACAGCAGACCGGAACGGCGTACATGCTGCTCGAGAATGTCTGCTATCGCCGCGACGTTCTCGCCGTCCTGAACATGGCGCGACAAGGCCTGTTCGGCGAACTCGTGCATCTGCAAGGCGGTTATCAGCACGACCTGCGCGGCGTAAAGCTGAACTCGGGCGTGCCGGGCAAGCCGTATGGCGAAGGCGTCGAGTTCGGCGACAAGGGCTGGTCGGAAGCGCGTTGGCGCACGGCGCACTCGGTCAAGCGCAATGGCGAGCTGTATCCGAGCCACGGCATCGGTCCGTGCGCAATGTACACGAACATCAACCGCGGCAACCGATTCGTGCGCATCGGCAGTTTTGCCAGCAAGTCGCGCGGCCTACACGACTACATCACGAAGAAGGCGCCGCAGCATCCCAACGCGAAGGTCGAGTTCAAGCTCGGCGACGTGGTCACGACGCAGATCGCCTGCGCCAACGGCGAAACGATCCTGCTGCAGCACGACACGTCGCTGCCCCGTCCCTACTCGCTCGGCTTCCGCGTGCAGGGCACCGGCGGACTGTGGATGGACGTCAACAAGTCGATCTACATCGAAGGCAAGAGCGCCGAAGAGGACCGCTGGGAGCCGGCGCAACCGTGGCTCGACAAGTACGATCATCCGCTCTGGAAGAAATACGCGGCGCAGGCCGAAGGCGCCGGCCACGGCGGCATGGACTTTTTTGTCCTGCACGCGTTCATCGAAGCGCTCAAGGCGAATGCCACGATGCCGATCGACATCTACGACGCCGTAACCTGGAGTGCCATCACGCCGCTGTCCGAGCAGAGCATCGCCGATGGCAATCGCACGCTCGACTTTCCCGACTTCACCGCCGGCGAGTGGCAGAAGCGCAAGCCAATTTTTGCGTTCGACGACCGCTACTAGGCGCAACCTCGGCCGATGTCGACAACAAGAAGCCCCCAATCGCTACCGATCTAGTCGCCCAAATCGGCAATTACCGGGGACCGCAACGACAGTGCCTTCCAGTCAGGTTCTTCGAGCACATGGAGAATCCTGGATTTCGCGGCAACGTCGAACGATTGCTCGAACTTCCTGCAGTCGCGCAGGCTTTGCAAGTTGCCTGCTTTCCAGGGTTCGTCGGCTCGAATCAATCGGCAAGCGACTTGTGGATAGACCTTCCACAAGTCGTGCTCGTGGTCGCAGCCGAGGAACTGCAGGATTCTGGCGAGTGTGCGCCGCGGCGCGAGCAAGAGCGTTTCATACCGCACGATGAGATGATCCGGATGCCCGATCCAGCGCTTCGTGACCCCCCACGCTTGGTTCCACCGCTCTGCCGCAAATGTCACGTCCATGTAAGGCTGCCACTGATGGTAGATCTTCGCCAGACGGTTCAGTGATGCAACGACCTCTCTGCCATCACGAACGATATGGATGAATCGCGCTCGCGGCACGTGCTGCCTGATCAAGTTGATGTAGAACAGGTGCTCCGGCGTCTTTTCGATCCAGAGGCGCTTGCCCGCACGCTGTGAGGCGGCATCCATGACGTCGACAAATCTTCGAACGTGAGCGCGCGCCGACTGCTTGCCCCAGAAAGAGGAAGGCTTCTCGGGGTCACCCTCGACCTCGCGCCACGCGGCTTCCGCGTGGCGTCTGCCGACCCATCCCAGTCTCGCCAAAAGGTTCCGTCGCAGGGCTTGCAGGTTTCGCAGCGCCCGTCGAGGCCACGCACCGCGCTCACCATACCGTTTCGGAAAGTTTTCGGTCCGGAATAGCCGCTTCACAAAGTGCGTTTCAGGAACGGAATGTATGCTCGAGTGCGCTGCAAGAAGACTCTGAAGGAGCGTAGTGCCCGAACGTTCGCAACCCACGAGAAACACGCGCGCCGGGCGGTCGCGTTCGCTCTGCGGCAATCGATTGTCGAGCTCGGGGCCAGGGTACGAGGGAGCGCGATGCTCCATCGGACGGCGAAGGCCATGTCCTTCTCGATGCTGCGACGCTCGCCCCCACGCACCGAGACGGTTTCGGGCGGAGGCAACTTTCTGGACGAGAGGCGAGAAAGCGGTAACCGCTTGGATCAAAAATGAAAAGTGCACAGGAACTCCCCACGATCACTGTTCGAGGAAGTATCCTTTGCGCACACTGGTTTGGATGAAAGGCGTTGTGAATCCTTGAAACCTCTTGTGTGTAACCTTGAAAGTTTTGTAAACCGTCGGCCTTGCTGCCCGGCATCCAGAAGAAGATCATCTCGTATGTGCCCGACGTCTCGTGCTGACCGGCTGCACGACAACGCGCGAGTGGTTACGAAGGAGTACTACGGGTCCGCGGACAGTTTCAGAAGGGAGGTGTTTGCCGTCGCGAAGGCAGCGGGCGCAAAAAATGGGGCTGCATCGCTGCAGCCCCATTGCTTGGTAATGGCTCCCCGAGACGGGATCGAACCGCCGACCCAGTGATTAACAGTACTCGGCCGGGGTGCAACGCGAACCGCGCCCCAGTGACGTTTTTAGGCTGAACCCCGCATGGTTGCTTGACGAAGCTGCTACCGCAGCGCATATTCACCTCTCACTAGTTCTCGCCACTTCTCGCTAACCTGCTACCGCAGTGTTACCGCAGATGGAGCGAGACCCCACCCGAGAGAGGCGACATGGCACGCGCGAAGCTCACCAAGCGACTGGCGGACAGCATCAAGGCAAGCGGCACAGAGCAGACCTTTTTCGACACGGACCTGGCTGGCTTCTACTTGCGCGTGTCGGCCAGCGGTGCGAAGTCCTACGGGATCATGTACCGCAACCGCGCCCGACAGCTGCGCCGGCTCAAGATCGCGACGCACGGGGCCATGACGCCCGAGCAGGCGCGAGCCGAGGCACAGCAGCGACTGGCGACCGTGGCGCGTGGGATCGATCCTGCAGCGGAGTCGAAGGCGTATCGCGACGCGTGGACCGTCGCAGACCTCGCCAAGTTCTTCCGGAAGGAGGTCATTCCCGAGAAGCGCAAGCTGACGCGCGACGCATACGAGCGACAGCTTGACCGGTTCATCATCCCGAAGCTGGGCAAGCGCAAACTGGCTGACCTGTCGGCCCCTGACATCGTGCGCTTCCACCGCGAAGTGTCCCAGCATGGCAAGCCGCAGGCCAACCGCGTAGTGCGCTGCCTGTCGTCCATGTTCTCGACAGCGATCCGCGAAGGCCACCGGGGAACCAATCCCTGCAAAGGCGTGCGCCTGCACCCCGAGAATAAGCGTGAGCGGTTCCTCAGCCCCGACGAACTGGGCCGGCTATTGGTCGCCTGCGACGAGCATCCCAATCAGCAGGCCGCGAACCTCGTCCGATTGCTGGCAATGACAGGTGCGCGGAAAGCGGAAGTCTTGAACGCAACGTGGGACATGTTCGACCTCGACGCTGGCACATGGACCAAGCCTTCCCACCACACGAAGCAAAAGAAGATTCACCGCGCACCGCTAACCGCCGAAGCGTCCACGCTGCTGACCGAGATGCAGGCGCAGGCTGACCCCGAATGCAAGTGGCTCTTCCCCGGCATTGATCCGGCCAAGCCGCTGATCGAAACGAAGCGACCAGTGGGGCAGATCATGAAGGCAGCTGGGTTTGACGACGTGACCCTGCACACGCTGCGGCACACCTTCGGTTCACTGCTGGCGTCGTCAGGCTCGTCCCTGCATGTGATTGGTGGGATGCTCGGGCACACGCAAGCCAACACGACGCACCGTTACGCAGGACTTGCGGACTCCGCGCTGCGGGAGACCGCCGCAGTATTCGACCGCATTGCAGGGAAGGCGAAGGCGGACGCGCGAGCCAAGCGGAAGGCCGACGCGGCCAAGGTGGTCAGCATCGCCAGCGCACGGCGCTGATACTGGACACCTGAGGGAAGTAGTCAGCCGGCGCAATGCCGGCGAGAGACGCAGCGGGCGCCAGGCCCGCCACGTCGGTCACGCGGTCAACGGGTGACGCTCA
Organism: uncultured Gammaproteobacteria bacterium; assembly: GCA_963766595.1. Taxonomy (GTDB): domain Bacteria; phylum Pseudomonadota; class Gammaproteobacteria; order Xanthomonadales; family Rhodanobacteraceae; genus Rudaea. Next base: position 928,730 of record CAVYAZ010000002.1, on the reverse strand, counting down.
ATCCCATGCAAGCTCTCGCGTTGCGCGAGAGAACCGCCGTTTAGACGGCTGACCGACAGCCCCAAAGTTCGCGAGCGTCTGTCCGTCGTGGGGTATTTTTTCGACCTGATTCGGGCATTACGACTTGTCCTAGGAGAACCGCATCCGGGAATTATGTCCCTTCATAGGAGCAGGACTCCCGACCACTCCGAAGCACTCACGATTCTCGACCATCAAAACATTGGCGCAAACCCTTACGGCAGTAGGGCTGCAGCCGATTCCGGGCCTAATTAACCGGGGTCATAGGAATAGGACTTCCGACCGCTCAGCAATTCTCGACTGTCAGAACAGGGCGCAAACCCTTACGGCAGTAGGGCTGCAGCCGGTTTGACCCTAATTAGGGGTTGTCATAGGAATACGACTTCCAAACGCTCGTTATTTCTCGACTGCCGAAACAAGCCGCAAAGCCTTACCGCAGTGGGGCTGCAGCCGATTTGGCTTCAATTAGGTGGGGTCATAGGAATAACCCTTCCGAAAACTCGCCAGTTCTCGACCGTTCGGACGAGGCCAGCCAGCAGGCCACCACCGGGCTCTGCCCGGAACCTCGACGTGCATTAGGTGCCCCCTATGAGAAAGAGAACGGCGAAGCAAGATGAAAACCCACACCAGACCACAGAGGCCCGATGAACTACCTAAGTCCCAAGCAAGCGTCACAGCATCTCAGCATCCCGGAAAAGACGTTGGCGCAATGGCGCTGGCGCGGCACCGGCCCGCAGTTCGTGCGCGTCAATGCGCGTTGCATTCGCTATCAGGCCGCGACGTTGGATGCATGGATGACCGAACGCGTTCGCGCAAGCACTAGCGCGTACTGACCGAACGACCAGCAAGCCCACCGCAGCAACAGCAACAGCAACACCGCAGCATCACGACGCTGCACCAAGCGGCAATAGCCCGCGCTTCAACCAGCTGTCTAGACGGCCCTGCAAGTTCCGCTGACCGATCCCGGCCCGGACGGCAGCAAATCCCCGCAGTAGTCCCCTATCGCCGCCCACGCGGCCCACCCGTAGTCGCCTGTGCCTCTGCTGACCAGCAGCTTGGCCGCGCGGCGCATGCCCCTAAGGAAGCATCAGCCTATGAAGAAGCGACATCAGAGCCACGCCGTTCGCGTGAAACGCACCACCTCCGAGAAAGGCGCACCGATTGTGCACGTCCCCGTCTACGGTGCCCACGAGTACGCGAAGAACGTCAACCCACTTGCCACGAGCCACGCGACGCTTGACGCCGCCGACTACGACCGGATCGAGACAGAGGGCTGGTCGCTTCACTGGGTCTTGAACGCGAGTCGTAAGCACAACCCTGTGCAGTCATACGTCAAGGTTCACCAGCCAGGCAGCGGGAAGCGGCAGGTCTCGCACCTGATCCTGCAGCCGTCGCGCGGCTCCGGCATCTCCTGCCGCGACGGCAACCCGCTGAACCTGCGACGTAGCAATCTGGTGATCGGTCGCGGAAGATCGAAAGGCGATTGCACCCCTCCTGCGAGCGAGTTTGTGTCGTCTGCTGACCGCAGTTTGCTTTGCAATGGAGGAGTTCGAGGAAGTGTCCGAACTGTATGCCGCGCTCGGTCGTGTCGACCCGTGGAGGGGCAGATGAAAATGCCGAAGATTTTCGGCAGGTCTCTTAGCAGTGTCGACGCCAGAACGCATCCCCCCTTGGGGGGTGCGCCGGTTGACCAACAGGACCCGAGGGTCACGCCCGAGACCATCTCGCATGTGCTTGGACCTGTGCGCATCTATCGCCACGTCACGATGGACGTGGAGACCTTCGACGTCTTCAAGGACTGGGGTCGCTGGCTGTCACACGTCACCGGATTCGCTTTCACGAACAGCGAAGTCCTGCGGATGTTGGTGCTGGCGCATCCCACGCCGAGCCGATCAGGATCAGGCCCCGCTCTACCGCTAACGCGTTGACGGGTGCGTAGCATGAAGAATCAGGCAGAAGACTCATGGCGGTGCTCAGACAGGAACTGAGCGCATGGCGAGCTACGCCCGAGGAGTTGGTCAGCACTCGCAACGTGACGACGGACCGAGCACTGCAGCCGCGAGACTCCACAGTCACTCGACTAGAAGATGCAGCACACGCCGAGCGTGAGGCAGCGCGGCAGGTCGAGGAGTTGACCGCCACACTTAGGGGCGATGCATCCAAGGAACTGGAGCCGCTGTTGGTAGCGAGCATTGATGGCGTTCTCTACGTTACTGACGGCCACCATCGACGCGCGGCGTATCGACGAGCAAAGCGCCTTGCGATGCCGGTCCGCGTGCGCGTGATGACCAAGGACCTCGCGGTGCGGCTGTCACGGCTGGTGAATCTTGACCTACGCGCTCAGGCACTCACGCCTGGAGAGAAGATGGAGGCCGCGTGGCAGCACCTGATTGACGTCACGGTCGGAGGCCGGTTTTCGTTGCAGCAGTTGGGGACCCAACAGCGTGAGGTCGCGGATGTGTTCCACATCAGCAAGTCCACCGTAGGCAACATGCTGGACCGCATTGCGCTCGCTGACGAGATGCGGAGGGACGGAAAGGTCCCGCCAGGCGACCGCAACGCGCACAGCGGGTGGCCGACTTGGACAGCCATCAAGCGTGCCGTGCACCCGCTGGCCGACATGGAGGAGTTGCCGGATCGGGATGGGGAGCGCATCAGGGACCTGGCGCAGCGGCTGGCAGTCTGGGCGCAGAGGGACGGCATGGAGACCGTCAAGGCTGCGATGCAGTTGATGCTCGCGGAGACCCACGCGGAGGCCGCAGAGGCCGCAGAGGCGCAGGAAGGGTGCACGGACTTCTAGTCCATCTTGGCCAAATTGGCCAAGAGAGGTGGCCAAGGAAGTCGAGGACGCCTGGTCAAACGAGCGCCACGGAAGGCGCTGCCTGTCCCAAACGGTCACGCCAGGCGGGACGTGGATGTCCCCGGCAGGAAGGACCGAGTCCAAACTTGACGGTCGCAGCCGGGAGTCCGAACATGCTTGCCACACCCCGAATGCGGGGTCTATTTGTAGTTAGGCGCCACAAACGAAGCGACCACGCGGAGACGCACGATGCAAATGAACTGGTTCGACATCGGATGGCCGTTCGTAGGGCTCGGCGGGACGATCGTGATGATCGCCATCATGCTGATGACCGACACATTCCGCGGCAATACCGCCGTATCGCGCTGGCGTGATCCAGTGTGGCTGGGATGGCTCGCCGCACCGCTCTACTGGTTGCATCAGTTCGAGGAATACAGCCTGCCGGTGCTGGGGTTCGACTACTCAATCCAAGAGACGGTCTGCAAGAATATGGGCTATCCGCCGTATCCGGACTGTCCCATCCCTTATTCTTTCTACCCGGTGGTGAACATCGGCCTGATGTGGGTGGGAGCGCCGCTCGCTGCGTATCTAGGCAGGCGCAACGCCGCCATCGGCCTCAGCTTCTGGGGCATGATCCTCCTCAACGGAGTCGCGCACGTGGCGGGGACCGTCGTATTACGAGACTACAACACCGGTCTACTCAGCGGCCTATTCCTGTTTGTTCCCTTGTCTGTTTGGGTGATCTACGCCTGCGCGATTCGCGGGCCGCTTAGCGGCAAGGTCGTGGGCCTGGCGTTCGGCGCCGGAATTCTCGCTCATATCTTTCTCGGCGTCGGCTACGGACTTCTGAAGATCGGGGTGATCAACGGCACGGGTCTCTTGGCGTACGCCGCCGTACTCAGTTTCACGCCGATCTTCTTCGCGGCTCTCGGGAGCCGGTTCGTCAAGCTTGACTTGCTGCGCCCAAGTGCGGCGCTGTAGGCGACCGCGTAGCGGCAGTGACCGAAGAATCCGTGGCGCCTAACCCTTCGCTCCAGCCGACGTGCATCGGCCTGCGGCCTCCGCACGCGGCTGAGCTCAAACGTTAGGCCCGCAATGCAGCTCACGCAGACTGAATTCGACACCACTTTCGCAGCACCTATGCGCCGGCTGCCGCAACGGAACGAACCGCCGTTTGATTTTTGGCCGTACTTCGACACGATTCCACCCAACGATTTTTCGGGTCATCGCTTTTCTGGCGACGTTACCTACGTCTACGAGCATCCGTCCGGCTTCTTTCAACATGTTCTCGTCAACTCCGAGGACAAGAACGTGTTTCTTGCCATCGTCCTCAATGTTCAGGCCAAGCAGGTGGTGGGGCATCGGGTCGTTGACTTCTGCGCGATGTACGGGCTTAACGAGCAGGCCTAACTATTCGTTCAAGCGACCGCTGCGACGGGTTGCGCTACTATCGTGCGGTATGCGGCAGCGACCGCTGGCTATCGAAAGATGGCCCCCCGTTCCGTGCCCCTTAGCTGACACAAAGCAGGGTCCTATGCGTGTCAGCAGCCGACACAATGTGTCAGCACAGCCCGGTCCGAGTTTGCCGGAAAAGTTCGTTGGCTCTTCCAAGTGAGAACGTTCGCGCTGACCCCCCCCCCTGCCGGTCGCGCATGCCCCTCAGGACGCATTGAGTTTCGACCGCGTGTTACCGTGGTGTTACCGCAGCAGAAACGAAAAAGGGCTGCATCGCTGCAACCCTTTGATTTCTAATGGCTCCCCGAGACGGGATCGAACCGCCGACCCAGTGATTAACAGTCACTTGCTCTACCGCTGAGCTATCGGGGAATTTGATAGGCGGAGCCGCGTATTTTCGCGGTTGGCGCTGGCTGCGTCAAGATGCTGCAGTGCCGCAGCCGTTGTGTCTCCTGTGACCGCCCTCACATTGAGGCGAATGAATGCCCTTGTGCGCGAGCAGAAGCGGCTTTTGCGCGTAACTGCTGCCACTACGGTGGCAGTCCCTGGCAAGGACACTGCATTCCGGCTTGGGCCGGAATGACGGGCTTATGGGGCGTTGGTGCGTGCGCTCTGCAAACCGTCGCCTCGATGGGCGACGGAAAGCTGCTCGCGGCGAGCCTGTTGATCTTCCACGGCGCAACTTCCCGGCAGTTTATAATTCCGCACTTCACTGGAGTACTTAGTGGCTGATCGTTTTCAACTCGTTGCGCCGTTCAAGCCCGCCGGCGATCAGCCGCAGGCGCTGCGGCGCCTGATCGACGGTTTCGAGGCCGGATTGGCGCATCAGACCCTCCTCGGCGTGACGGGATCGGGCAAGACATTCACGATCGCCAACGTCATCGAGGCGATTCAGAAACCGACCTTGGTGCTGGCCCCGAACAAGACGCTCGCGGCACAGCTGTATGGCGAATTCAAGGAATTCTTCCCGCATAACGCGGTGGAATACTTCGTCAGCTACTACGACTACTACCAGCCCGAGGCGTACGTTGTCGCATCCGACACGTTCATCGAGAAAGACTCGAGCATCAACGAGCACATCGAGCAGATGCGCCTGTCGGCGACCAAGGCCCTGATCGAGCGCAGGGATACGGTGATCGTGGCGACGGTGTCGGCGATCTATGGCCTCGGCGATCCGGGCGAATACTTCAAGATGGTGCTGCATCTGGTGCGCGGCGATCGGCTCGACCAGCGTGAACTGCTGCGCCGCCTGACGGAGCTGCAGTACGAACGCGGCGACTACGAATTGCGCCGCGGCACCTATCGCGTGCGTGGCGACGTCATCGACGTGTTTCCGGCCGAAAACGAAACCGACGCGATTCGAATCGAGTTGTTCGACGGCGAGATCGAAAACCTGGCCGTGTTCGATCCGCTGACCGGCGACGTGCTGCGCAAGGTGCCGCGCTTCACGGTCTATCCCGGATCTCACTACGTGACGACGCGGCGCACGATTCTCGACGCCGTCGAAACGATCAAGCCGGAGCTCAAGGAGCGCCTCGAACAGTTGTACAAGGCCGGCAAGCTGGTCGAGGCGCAGCGCCTGCAGCAGCGCACGCAGTTCGATATCGAGATGATGGCCGAGATCGGTTATTGCCAGGGTATCGAAAACTACTCGCGGCATCTCACCGGACGCGCGCCGGGCGAGCCGCCGCCGACGTTGTTCGACTACCTGCCGGCCGACGCGCTGCTCGTGGTCGACGAGTCGCACGTGACGATTCCGCAGCTCGGCGCCATGTACAAGGGCGACCGCTCGCGCAAGGAGACGCTGGTCGAGTTCGGTTTCCGCCTGCCCTCGGCGCTCGACAACCGGCCGCTGAAGTTCGACGAATTCGAACGCCGCGAACCGCGCACGATCTTCGTTTCGGCGACGCCGTCGAAGTACGAGCTTGGTCATTCGGAGGGCAACATCGTCGAACTCGTCGTGCGGCCGACCGGCCTGGTCGATCCCGAAGTCGAAATACGCCCGGTGCGCACGCAGGTCGACGACCTGCTCGGCGAGATCCACAAGCGCGCCGCGATGGGCGACCGTGTGCTCGTGACGACGCTGACCAAGCGCATGGCCGAAAACCTCACCGAATATCTCGAAGAACACGGCGTGCGCGTGCGCTACCTGCATTCGGATATCGAGACGGTCGAGCGCGTCGAGATCATCCGCGACCTGCGCCTGGGCAAGTTCGACGCGCTGGTCGGCATCAATCTGTTGCGCGAGGGCCTCGACATGCCCGAGGTCTCGCTGGTTGCGATCCTCGATGCCGACAAGGAAGGCTTCCTGCGTTCGACCGGCTCGCTGATCCAGACGATCGGCCGCGCCGCGCGCAACCTGCGCGGCAAGGCGATCCTCTACGCCGACCGCATGACCGATTCGATGAAGCGCGCGATCGACGAAACCGACCGGCGCCGCGCCAAGCAGGTCGAATACAACATCGCAAACAACATCACGCCGGCGACGATCGTGCGCAAGGTCATGGACATCATGGAAGGCGCCCGCACCGATGCCGACGCCGACCGCGCGGCGCGCTCCATGGGCATGCGTCGCGTGGCGGAACCGGCGGAGGATTACACGTTGCTCAGCCCTACCCAGCTAGTCGCCCGGCTGAAGAAACTCGAGGCGCAAATGTATAAACATGCGCAAAACCTCGAGTTCGAGGATGCGGCACGCGTGCGCGACGAGATGAAGCGCGTGCGCGACGCGACGCTGATTGCGTAGACCCTATCCCTTCTCCACCGGCAACCCACCCCTCTCCCCCGGGCTCAGCTAGCAACGAGACTCAGCTGATCACCTCTCCCGCTGGCGGGAGAGGTCGAGGTGCGTAGCACCTCGGGTGAGGGTGGCGGTCGGAAGAGCGAATTCGTCTTCGGTTGCGCCACCCTCATCCGCCTTCGGCACCTTCTCGCGCCAGCGGGAGAAGGAAACGCGAGAGACTTTGAGCGAGCCACGCCGCCAGACGAAATGAAGCCGGAGCGCCACGCGACGGAGCTAACATAGGAAACCATTGAAGGCGAGCAGCCCGCGGGGCTGAACGCTGCCTGAGGGCGCGGCGCTGCCTGCCCACCAATTCGACCACTTCGCGGAATGATGCTGCCACTATCGCAGTCTCATGCCAGTGGTGTGCCGCTTTTGCCGAGCACATCGGGCTAACATGGAGCGACGTCGCGATGCAGACGCCTCGATCAGATGCGCTGGTGTTCTTCGGCGCCACCGGCGACCTGGCCTACAAGCAAATCTTTCCCGCCCTGCAGGCGTTGATCCGGCGCGGCGCGCTCGACATGCCGATCATCGGCGTGGCCAGCGCGGGGTCAACCGTGGAGAGCCTGCGCGAGCGGGCGCGCGCCAGCCTGGAGCACAGCGGCAACGTCGATGCGAACGCGTTCGCCAAGCTGTGCGCGCAGTTGCAGTTCGTAGGTGGCGACTATGCCGATCCCGCGATTTACGACCGTCTGAAGCAGGCGCTCGGTAGCGCCACGCACCCGGTCCACTACCTGGCGATTCCACCGAGCCTGTTCGGCACGGTCGTCCAGGGCCTCGGCAAGTCCGGTTGCGCGACCGACGCCAGGGTCATCGTCGAAAAACCGTTCGGCCGCGACCTGGCTTCCGCCCAAGCGCTCGATCGAACGCTGCACGACCTGTTCCCCGAGTCGGCGATATTCCGCATCGACCACTATCTCGGCAAGGAAGCCGTGCAGAACCTCGTGTACTTTCGCTTCGCCAACACGCTTCTCGATCCGCTGTGGAATCGTCACTACGTCGACAACGTGCAGATCACGATGGCCGAGAGTTTCGGCGTCGAAGGCCGCGGGGCATTCTACGAAGAGGTCGGGACGATCCGTGATGTCGTACAGAACCATCTGCTGCAGATCGTTGCGCTGCTGGCCATGGATGCGCCGGCCGGACGCGACGCCGCGACGATGCGCGCCGAGAAACTGCGCCTGTTCCGCGCAATGCGGCCGCTCGATCCGGCGCAAGTCGTGCGTGGCCAGTTCCGCGGCTATCGCGACGAGAAGGGAGTCGCCGCCGATTCGCAGGTCGAGACCAGCGTCGCGTTGCGTCTGCACATCGATACCTGGCGCTGGGCCGGGGTGCCGTTCTACATCCGCGCCGGCAAGCGCCTGCCGATCACTGCAACTGAAGTGATGGTCAACCTGAAGTGTCCGCCGCTCGCGGTGTTCGACGAGATCAGTCCGGCGACTTCAAACTATTTCCGCATTCGCCTCGGCCCGGAAGTCGTAATCGCGATCGGCACCCGCGTCAAGCAGGCCGGCGAGCAGATGCGCGGCGAGCCGGTCGAATTGATCGCGAGGCACGAACCGCGCAGCGAAGAACTGCCGTACGAGCGCCTCATCGGCGACGCGATTCGCGGCGACGCCGCTCTGTTCGCCAGCGATGAAGCGATCGAGGCGGCGTGGTCCGTGGTCGAGCCCGTGCTCGGGAGCCGCGAACCGGTTCACGAATACGAACCCGGCACCTGGGGCCCGGCCGAGGCGCGCCCGATCGTGTCCGGCGAAACGGGCTGGCACGATCCGAAAGCCGAGCAGAGTTCGCCATGCTAGCGGGCGATGAGGTGGTGATCCTGCTCGATGTCGACAACACGCTGCTCGACAACGACCGCTTTGGCGCAGATCTCGGCGATCGCCTGACGCAACTTTTTGGCGCCGCCGAATGCGAGCGCTATTGGGCCATTTTTGCCGCCCTGCGTAGCGAACTCGGCTACGCGGATTATCTGACGGCGCTGCAGAAATTCCGCGCCGGTCTCGAAGAGGATCCGCAACTGCTTCGGATGTCGCAGTTCATGCTGGAGTATCCATTTTCCGATCGCCTGTATCCTGGCGCACTGGAAACAGTTGCGCATTTGCATACGGTCGGACTGCCGGTGATCCTGTCGGACGGAGATATCGTATTCCAGCCGCGAAAGATCCAGCGCTCCGGAATCTGGCGCGCGGTCGACGGCCGCGTCATCGTCGGCGTGCACAAGGAGCGTTCGCTGGATGCCATGCGCCGGCGCTTTCCGGCAACGCATTACGTGATGGTCGACGACAAGCCGCAGCTGCTGGTCACGATGAAACGCCTGCTCGGCCCGCAATTGACGACGGTGTTCGTGCGCCAGGGACATTACGCGGCGGAATCGCGCGATACTGTTTTCGATCCGGCGCCCGACGTATGCATCGATCGCATCGCCGATTTGCTCCGGGCGCGACATCGTCTAAGACGTGCCGCATGGTGACGTCGTCGAGGTCGCGAGTTGAAATCACTGAAGTGGAAGGACTGGAGTGAAGGAGTTGAAATGAACAAGACCCGATTGTTGCGCGATGTCGGCCAGAGTCTATGGCTCGACAACATCACGCGTGAACTGCTCGACAACGGTGGCTTGCGCCGTTACATCGATGAGTTCGCGGTGACGGGCTTGACCTCGAATCCGACGATCTTCGACGAGGCGATCGGCGGCGGCGACGCGTACGACGCCGGTATTCGCGCCAAGGCGAAGGCCGACAAATCGGGCGAGGCGCTGTTCATCGAATTGGCGCTCGAGGACTTGCGCCGCGCGGCCGACCTGTTTCGCCCGGTATTCGATGCGACCGACGGCGTCGATGGCTGGGTGTCGATGGAAGTCTCGCCGCTGCTGGCCGCCGACACGCAAGGCAGCATCGAGGCGGCGACGAAGATCCACCGCCAGGGCGATCGGCCGAACCTGTTCGTGAAGATTCCCGGAACGCCGGAAGGAATTCCGGCGATCGAGGAGTCGATCTTCAACGGCGTGCCGATCAACGTCACGCTGTTGTTTTCGGCGCAGCAATACACCGCCGCCGCGGAGGCTTATCTGCGCGGCATCGAACGGCGTGTTGCCGCTGGCCGCGCGCCGGACGTCGCATCGGTCGCTTCCCTGTTCGTGAGCCGCTGGGACAAGGCCGTGGGCGAAAGCGTACCGCCCGAACTGCGCAACAGACTCGGCATTGCGATCGGTCAACGCACTTATGTTGCGTATCGCAAACTGTTGGCCTCCGAGCGCTGGCTGAAATTGGCCAAGGCCGGAGCGCGACCGCAACGCCTGCTCTGGGCGAGCACCGGGACCAAGGACCCGAATGCGTCCGATACGTTGTACGTCGAAGCGTTTGCCGCGCCGGACACGATCGACACGGTGCCGGAAAAGACATTGAAGGCATTCGCCGACCACGGCAAAGTCGCTGGTGTCATGGCAGCCGACGGCGGCGACGCGGAAGTCACGCTGGCACGATTTTCACGGGCCGGCGTGAATGTCGATGCGCTGGCGACGCAGTTGCAGGTCGATGGCGCGAAAGCGTTCGTCAAGTCGTGGCAGGAACTGCTCAAGCGGATCGCCGACAAGAGCGCCGCGCTGACTGAGGAAGCCGGCAGCTGAACTGAACCGTTTGGATTCCGAGCCGCAGCGCTGGCAGACAACTGACGGAAGTGGAAATGGCCAACAAGCCGGGTCAACCAATGAAGATCCTCGTCCTCGACGTCGGCGGCACGCACGTCAAGTACGCGAGCACCGACCACGCAGTTCCGCAGCAGTTTCCATCGGGACCGCAACTGACTGCGGCCGACATGGTGAAAAGAGTGTTGGAGCTCACGCGGAGCTGGCGCTACGACGCCGTGTCGATCGGCTATCCCGGCGTGGTGGCCGGCGGCCGGCCCGTGCGCGATCCGCAGAATCTTGGGCGGGGCTGGGTCGGTTTCGATTTCGCGGCGGCGTTCGGCCGGCCGGTGCGAATCCACAACGACGCGGCGATGCAGGCGCTCGGCAACTACGCAGGCGGCAAGATGCTGTTTCTCGGCCTCGGAACCGGCCTGGGCTCGGCGCTCATCGTCGACCGCGTCGTCGTGCCGATGGAGCTGGCACACCTGCAATGGAGAAAGGGCCGCGACTATGAACACTATGTCGGCGATCACGCACGCAAGCGCCTCGGCGACAAGAAGTGGCGCGCCAAGGTGCAACAAGTCGTCAGCGATTTTCGCAATGCACTGCAACCGGACGAAATCGTTCTGGGCGGCGGCAACGCACGGCGACTGAAACACCTGCCGCCCAACACTCGCCTCGGTGACGACCTTGCGGCATTTCGCGGCGGATTGCGCTTTTGGGACGGCCAGAGCCGAAGCGGCGGCATTCACGCGCGGCCGCCGCTCGAGGTCGCTAAAGCCGACAAGAGCAATCGCCGCCGCAACACGGCCGCGCGAACCTCCCGTTGATTAGCCGCGCGCCGCTTCTATGGAGCCATCCATGCCCGAACCACTCGATCAGCAATGCATCAATACATTGCGTTTCCTGTCCGTCGACATGGTGCAGAAGGCCAACAGCGGCCATCCGGGCCTGCCGCTCGACGCCGCACCGATGGCGTACATGCTGTGGACCCGCTGGTTGAAGTACAACCCGCGCAACCCGCAGTGGGCCGATCGCGATCGCTTCGTGCTCTCGGCCGGGCATGGCTCGGCGCTTTTGTATAGTTTGCTGCATCTGACCGGCTACGACCTCTCGCTGGACGACATCAAACGCTTCCGCCAATTCGGCAGCAAGGCGCCCGGACATCCCGAGCGTGGTCACACACCGGGCGTCGAGGTCACGACCGGACCGCTCGGCCAGGGCATGGCGAATGCCGTCGGCATGGCGGTTGCGGAAGCGCAGCTCGCCGCGCGCTACAACCGTCCCGGTCACGCCATCATCGATCATCACACCTATGCGCTCGTCAGCGACGGCGACTTGATGGAAGGTGTCGCTTCCGAGGCGGCCTCGCTCGCCGGTCATCTGAAGCTCGGCAAACTCGTGTGCCTGTACGATGACAACACGGTCACCCTCGCCGCTTCGACCGACATGACGTTCTCGGAAGATCGCGGGGCGCGTTTCGCCGCGTACGGCTGGCATACGATCGTCGTGACGGACGGCAACGACCTTCCCGCGCTGAATGCCGCGATCGAGGCGGCGCGCGCGGAAACAGCGCGGCCCTCGCTGATCCTGGTGCGCACGCACATCGGCTACGGCTCGCCGGAGCAGGACAGCTTCAAGGCGCACGGCTCTCCGCTCGGCGTGGACGACGTGCGCAAGACCAAGCAGAAGCTTGGTTGGCCGACGGAGCCGGATTTCCTGATCCCGGATGCGGCGCTCGCGCGCTTCCGCAAGGCGATCGAGCGCGGCGCGCAGGCCGAAGCGCAATGGAATGAGCGCTTGGCTGCATACGCGCAAGCGTTTCCCGACTTGCATGCGGAGCTAGCGTATCGGCTGGGCGGCGAACTGCCGCCAGGCTGGGATGCGGATATCCCGGTGTTCGCGGCCGACGCCAAAGGTATCGCGACGCGCGAGGCCTCGGGCAAGGTCATGAATGCCATTGCGCCGCGATTGCAAGCACTGGTCGGCGGCTCGGCCGACCTCGACCCGTCGACGAAAACCGCATTGAACGGACTCGGCGACTTCAATCCGCCGGCAGCCGGCGCCGACGAACAAGGCTCCGCGGGTGGAGGCTGGAGCCTGGCCGGACGCAACCTGCACTTTGGCGTGCGCGAACATGCAATGGGGGCGATCGTCAACGGCCTCGCCGCGCATGGCGGTTTCATTCCGTATAGCGCGACCTTCCTGATTTTCTCCGACTACATGCGTCCGCCGATCCGCCTCGCGGCGTTGTCGGGATTGCACGTCGTGCACGTATTCACACACGATAGCATCGCGCTCGGCGAAGACGGACCGACGCATCAGCCGATCGAACAACTGGCCAACCTCCGCGCGATACCGAATGTGATCGTGATTCGTCCCGCCGATGCCAATGAAACCGCGGTCGCCTGGCGCATCGCGCTCGAAGCACGCGATGGTCCGGTGGTTCTCGCCTTGACGCGCCAGGATGTGCCGACGCTCGATCGCAAGCGCTATGCCGCGGCCGACGGTTTGCGCAGCGGCGCGTACGTATTGGGCGATGCGTCGAATGGAAAACCTGATTTGATCCTGATTGCATCGGGCTCAGAAGTGGGCCTCATCGTCGCTGCCGCCGAACAACTGCAGACGCAAGGCATCGCGGTGCGCTGTGTGTCGATGCCGAGTTGGGAATTGTTCGAAGGGTTGCCGCAAGCCGAGCGCGATGCCGTGTTGCCGCCGACGGTGACGGCTCGCCTCGCTGTCGAATTGGGCGTCGCGCAAGGCTGGGATCGTTACGTCGGTGATCGCGGCGAGGTACTCAGCGTCGAGCGATTCGGCGCTTCGGCGCCGGCCGAGACGTTGCTGCGCGAATATGGCTTCACGGTCGAGCGCGTGTGCGAGCGTGCCGTGGCATTGTTGACGTAGGCTCCCGATGCACGACTGCGCGGCGCTTTACAAGATCGATTGACCCATGGCGGCGTCAAGACAGCAGGCGGAGGCCGCGACGATCTGGACGATCGGCCACTCCACGCGGCCGATCGAGGAGTTCCTCGACCTGCTGCAGACGTACCGCGTCGAGGCCGTTGCCGACGTGCGCCGCTTTCCCGGTTCGCGCAAACATCCCCAGTATGGGCAGCGAGCGCTCGCGCTGGCGCTCGGTACGCGCGGCGTCGCCTACGAATGGCTCGAGGCGCTCGGCGGCCGGCGGCCTGCATCAGCGGATTCGCCGAACACCGCTTGGCGCAACGCGGCGTTTCGCGGATATGCCGACTACATGGCGAGCGCTGCGTTCGCACAGGGAATGACGCAACTACTCGAACTGGCGAGCGGCTCGCGCACCGCGCTGATGTGCGCGGAAGCCGTCTGGTGGCGCTGCCATCGATCGCTGATCGCCGACGCGCTGTGCGTGCGCGGGATCGAGGTCGTGCATATTCTCGATGCAAGACACAGCACCGTCCATCCAATGACCCAGCCGGCGCGCATCGTCGACGGCCGGTTGAGCTATACGACACCCGAACAGACTGCGTTGTTCGCGCCGGGTGACACGCGTAATTGACGCGGCTCGTTGGTTCGCCATCGCAAGCTATGAATCCCAGCGCCAGTCGCGGATCTCCGGCAGGTCTTGCCCGTTTTTACAAATATACAATCTGTGCTCGACCAGCTTGTCCTTGAGCTGCTGCTTCACATAGATGCCTTTTGCGCCGGTTTGCGGCAGGCGGTCGATCGCATCCATCGCCAGGTGGAAGCGATCCAGGTCGTTCAACACGGTCATGTCGAACGGCGTCGTGACGGTGCCTTCTTCCTTGTAGCCACGGACGTGAATGTTGTCGTGGTTGGTGCGGCGGTAAGTGATCCGATGGATCAGCCACGGATAGGCATGAAAGGCGAAGATCACGGGTTTGTCGCGCGTGAACAATTCGTCGAAATCCTGGTCGCTCAAGCCATGCGGGTGTTCGGTCTGCGGCTGCAGCTTCATCAGGTCAACGACGTTTACGACGCGGATTTTCAACTCGGGCAGATGCTCGCGCAGGATACGGACGGCAGCGAGCGTCTCCAGCGTTGGCACGTCGCCGCAGCAGCCCATGACCAGGTCGGGCTCCACGCCCTGATCGTTGCTGGCCCACTGCCAGATGCCGATGCCGGCGGCGCAATGCCTGGCTGCGGCGTCCATCGTCAGCCACTGCGGCGCCGGGTGCTTCCCGGCGACGACAACATTGATGTAATGCCGGCTGCGCAGGCAATGGTCCATTACCGACAGCAGGCAGTTCGCGTCCGGCGGCAGATAGACGCGGACGATTTCGGCTTTCTTGTTCACCACCAGGTCGAGGAAGCCCGGATCCTGGTGCGTGAAACCGTTGTGATCCTGGCGCCAGACATGCGAGGCCAGCAGATAATTCAATGACGCAATCTTTCTGCGCCACGGCAAGCGCGAAGTCACCTTCAGCCACTTCGCGTGCTGATTGAACATCGAGTCCACGATGTGGATAAATGCTTCGTAGCAGTTGAAGATTCCGTGCCGTCCGGTCAGCAGGTAGCCTTCGAGCCAGCCTTCGCATTGATGCTCGCTGAGCATTTCCATGACGCGCCCGCTGCGCGCCAGAAACTGATCGTCGGCAACGGTCGTGGCATCCCACTGGCGTTGCGTGGCTTCAAACAGCGATTCCAGTCCGTTCGAGGCGGTCTCGTCCGGACCGAAGACACGGAAGTTGCGTTGCTCGGCGTTGAGCTTGACGATATCGCGCAGGAACGGCCCGAGCACGTGCGTATCGCCGATGCCGCGCACTCCAGGCGTGGCGACGCCGACCGCGTAGTCGCGGTAGTCGGGCATGCGCAGGTCGCGCAGCAGCATGCCGCCATTGGCATGCGGATTCGCGCCCATTCGTCGATTGCCGTTCGGTGCCAGTTCGGCAATTTCGGCTTTCAGGCGCCCGTTTTCATCGAACAGTTCCTGCGGCCGATAGCTGCGCAACCAGTCCTCGAGCTGCGAAAGATGTTGTGGATGCGTGGCCGGGTCGGATAGCGGCACCTGGTGCGAACGAAACGTGCCCTCGACCTGGAGGCCGTCGACCACCTGGGGTCCAGTCCAGCCTTTCGGCGAAGCCAGTACGATCATCGGCCACCGCGGACGCTCGCATCGGCGGTCGACGCGCGCATCGTGCTGGATTTTTCGGATCTGCTCGACCGCGACGTCGAGCGTTGCCGCCATCGCCTCGTGCATCAACGCCGGTTCGCAACCTTCGACGAAATACGGCGTCCATCCGTAACCGCAGAACAACTTTTCCAGTTCCTCGCGCGTGATGCGTGCAAGGATCGTCGGGTTGGCGATCTTGTAGCCGTTCAGGTGCAGGATCGGCAGCACTGCACCATCGCCGACCGGATCGAGAAACTTGTTCGAGTGCCATGCGGTTGCCAGTGGTCCGGTTTCGGCCTCCCCGTCGCCGACGACGCAGGCGACGACGAGACTGGGGTTGTCGAACACCGCGCCGAAGGCATGGCTCAGCGAGTAGCCCAGTTCGCCACCTTCATGGATCGAGCCAGGGCACTCCGGCGAAGCGTGACTCGGAATTCCTCCGGGAAATGAAAACTGCGTGAACAGTTTGCGCAGCCCGGCTTCGTCCTGGCTGATATCCGGATAGATTTCGCTGTAAGTGCCTTCAAGATACGTGTTGGCCACGACGGCAGGGCCGCCGTGACCTGGACCCGAGACGTAGATCATGTCGAGATCGTATTTCTTGATGACACGATTCAAGTGCGCATAGATGAAGTTCTGGCCCGGCGTCGTGCCCCAGTGTCCGAGCAGCATGTGCTTGATGTCGGCAAGGGTCAGCGCGCGCTTCAGAAGCGGATTGTCGTGAAGATAGATCTGGCCGACGGAAAGATAGTTGGCTGCACGCCAGTACGCATCGATCCCGTGGCTGAGCTCAGGTGTAAGGGTGTTGGTTTTCATTTTTTTTGACCGTTCCTAATCGAGTCGAGACCGGCGGCACGCCAGACAAGCCGGCTCGAGCGCGAAGACCGATGTGGGCAAAGCAATTATCGAAGCGGCCGGCTCATTCCTTCTTGACCTCGTGGCCGCCGAACTCGTTGCGCATGGCCGACAGCAGTTTGTCCGAGAACGATTCCGAATCGCGCGAACGCAGCCTTTCGATAAGAGACTGGGTGATCACCGGCGCCGGTACGTTCAACTCGATGGCCGCGTCCACGGTCCAGCGGCCTTCGCCGGAGTCCGCGACATAAGGGGCGATACCGGCCATCGTCGGATTTTTTCCGAGCGCATCCGCGGTCAGGTCCAGCAGCCACGAACGCACCACACTGCCACAACGCCAGATCTCGGCGACCTGGTGCAGGTCCAGGGCGAAGTCGGTCTTGTGCTGCAATATCGAAAAGCCTTCTGCATAAGCCTGCATCAGCCCGTACTCGATGCCGTTGTGGACCATCTTGGTGAAGTGGCCGGAACCGACCGGACCGACGTGGCCCCACCCTCGGTCTTTTGCCGGCGCAAGCGTTTCGAAAATCGGCCGCAGCCGTTCGACCGCCGCCGCATCGCCGCCGATCATCATGCTGTAGCCCTCGGTCAGGCCCCAGACGCCGCCGCTGGTACCGCAGTCGACATAGTCGATCTTCTTTTCCGCAAACGTTGCCGCGCGCCGCAGCGTGTCCTTGTAGTTGGAGTTGCCGCCGTCGACGACCGTATCGCCTGCGGCGAGCAGGCCAAGCAGTTGCCTCAGGGTCGCGTCGGTGATTTCACCGGCGGGAACCATCAGCCAGACCGCACGTGGCGCTGGCAGCCTGGCAACCAATGTGGCGAGTGAATCGGCGGATTCGGCGCCGTTGTCCTCGAGCGACTTGCGCGCTTCGGCTTTCGGATCGAAGCCCACCAGCTGGTGTCCGCCGCGCATCAGGCGTTGCGCCATGCCGGCGCCCATGCGTCCCAGACCGATCATGCCGAGTTTCATAGCAGTTCCTCGATAGCCGTGTGAATAGATCCCGTTGATGCATCTGTTACGGTCGCTTTCACGACCCAATCCGGCGCAGCAGCCGCGCGCGCACGCGCGGCGTCAGGCGCGCACGGTTGTACGCATCGGCGGCCTGGCGAATCGCTTCGGCCTGGGTCGGATAGGCGTGCAGCACGCGCGACAGCTTGCGCAAACCGATGCCCGCCACCATCGCCAACGTGATCTCGTTGATCATGTCGCCGGCGTGGCGGGCGACAATGGTGGCGCCAAGAATCCGGTCCGTGCGTCCGCGCACATGGACTTTGACGAATCCGGCGGACTCGCTGTCGATGATCGCCCGATCGATTTCGTGCATCGGGATGGCAAAGGTCTTCACCGGAATACCGAGCCGATTGGCCTCGCGTACGGACAGGCCGACGCGTGCGATTTCCGGATCGGTATACGTGCAGGATGGAATCACCACATCGCTCCAGCGCTGACTCCGCCCCAACAAGGCGTTTTGTACCGCGATGCTCGCAGAGGCGGTGGCTGTGTCGACGAAACTGCTTTCCAGGCACACGTCGCCGGCCGCGTAGATATTCGCATTGCCGGTGCGCAGAAAGTCGTCGACGCGGATGCGCCCGCTGGCATCGCAGTCGATACCGGCCGCCGCCAGATCAAGCTCCTCGACATTCGGCGTACGCCCGGCACCGGTGAGGATCGCGTCGACGCCGATCGTGTTGCGGTAATCATCGCTGATCAGATCGACGAGTTTCGTGCCGGCCGCCGTGCGTACCGCTAGTGCAGTCGTGTTGAGCCGCACTTCGATGCCATCGCGGGCAAACGCTTCGGAGAGAATCTGCGCCGCATCGCGTTCCTCCTGGCCAAGGAACAGCGGTTTGTTCTGCACGATGGTCGTTTGTGCTCCGAGGCGACAGAAGGCCTGAGCCTGCTCGCAGCCCAGCGGGCCGCCGCCGATCACGAGCAGACGGCGCGGCAGTTCGGTCAACTCGAAGACGTTGTCGTTGGTCAGGTAGCCGGCTTCCGCGAGTCCCGGAATGTCCGGAATGTGCGGCCGCGCCCCGGTCGCGATGAGAGCCTTGCGGAAGCCGAGCATCCTGCCATCGACGGTCAATCTGTCGCCGCCGATAAAGCGGGCTTCGCCGAAGTACACGTCCACGCCGGCCGCAGCCAGGCGCCGCGCCGAATCATTTCGGCTCAAGCGCGCACGGATACGCCGCACCCGCTGCATTGCTGCCGCGAAATCGACATCCACCTCGGCGGGCACGTTCGCTCCGTAATGCCGTGCGTTGCGCATGTCGGCATACACTCGCGACGTGCGAATCAGCGTTTTCGATGGCACACTGCCGGTACCGAGATTGACCCCGCCGATCGCGTTGCGCTCGATCAACGCAACCCTTGCGCCGAGTGAGGCAGCCAGTTCCGCGGCGACAATTCCCGCGGGCCCGGCTCCGATAATCGCCAGCTGGTAGGGTTTGTTCGCTTGCGGATTTCGCCAGGCGGAAGGACGCGTATTGGCAACGCGCTCGCGCTCATGGGCGTCGGCCGAAACGTTTGACGATGCCTCGTTGCGAAGCGGCATCAGTGCGCTCCGCCGCCAGACGCTTGCTGGAGCCAGCCACCGCGGAACCCGGCCTCACACAGCCCGGCGCGAAGGTACGGGTTCTCGCGCATCAACCGCCAGATTTGTTCGCTGCGATGATTTTCGATCATCATCAATACGATGCCCTGATCGAGTCCGAAGTGCCCGGCCGAAACCCAGGCGCGGCCATCGGCGCCCGCGAGCGTCGGGTTGAAGCTGCTTGCCAGCCTGCCTCCGGGCAACGCTTCGGGATAGCGCTCGAGCATGTTGCGCAACGAATGCATGACGGCCTCGGGCGCGAACGGTAACGACGCCAGCACGCATGCGGCGGAGAGGGTGCCGTCATCCGGGCCGTACGGCACGCTGCGCGCGGCATATCCGTACAGTCGCCGGCGTTCGTTTGGCATGTCCGGGCGCTCGTCGCTCGGGCCGTCGCACGCCGACAGGCCCCAGCAATTCTCGTCATAACCGGCAAACTCGCGCGGATTGCGCCGCGCATATTCGCGCTGGATGCAGACTGCGCGCCGGCTGTTTTCAAAGTAGTCCGAGCGCTTCTCGCGCATGAACTCGTCGGCGATTCCGCGAAAATCGATCCAGGCATGCGAAAACTGATGGATGAACATCGGTCCGGCATACAGGCAATCGATGTCGTAGAGATTTTCCCACTGGTAGGTGAATGTCCAATTCCTGTAGCAAGCGCTGGCGACCGGATGCGTCGGCGAGCCCAACGCTAGCGCGTAGAGCACTATCGCTTCGCTGTAGCCTTCCCAGCCGTAATGCAGGAAGCCACACTCCGGTTTCCAGCCCTGGCGGATCGTGTCCGCACCATCCAGCGCCCAATGCCAGTCGACACGCCGGTAGAGGAAGTCGACCAGTGCGCGCAGATCGCTCTCTTCGGACGTTGCAGCGTCGAAATACTGGCTCGCGATGAGCATTCCGCCGATCAGCAGCGCCGTGTCGACCATCGAAAGCTCCGATTGCCAGACGCGAGCGCCGGTTTCGATGTCGAGAAAGTGATAGTAGAAGCCTTTGAATCCGGTCGCCGTGGGACCGGCACTCTGGTCGCTGTCGCGAAAGAAGCGCAGCGCCGAAAGGCAGTATTGGACCGCAGTATCGCGCCGCATCCAGCCACGCTCGACGGCGATCGGATAGGCCGACAACGCGAAGCCGACCACCGCGATGCTGACCGGGGAATTGACGCGCGAATTGTCAACGACCAGCCCGTTGTGCGGATGCGTCGCCGTCGGAAAGTAATCGAACGCCGCACGCTGCAGTTGGTCGAGCCATAGCTCATCTGCGGAGAGGTCGGTGCAGGCCATCCAGCGGATGCTACTCCGGCTGCATGAACGCGGGCTTGTTATGCTCACGGCGTCGAAAACCGAACGCGTGGGACGCGGTTCCGCCTATGCCGCGTCGCCGAGCCGGCCGAAGACTACACGCGGGTCAGCCCGACCCAGCTGGTCGCAGGGCTCAAGAAGCTCGAGGCGCAAATGTATAAACATGCGCCAGACCTCGAGTTCGAGGATGCTGCACGCGTGCGCGACGAGATGAGGCGCATGCGCAACGCAACGCTGCTGAGCTGAACCGGCTACACGACCTCGTGCCGGCCGCTATGCAACGGCGGCCGGCTGATTTGCGCATCGACTTCGTCGGGTCCGACGGCCTCTTCTGTCTCCAGCCTTGCGATCAGCGCCGTTTCACGCAGCTGTCGTACTCGGCCTGGGAAATCTTGCCGTCCTTGTCCTTGTCGCAGCTGCTGAAGTTCTGCGCCAGCCAGCTGTTCGGCATCGCATCTTCGGGAGTCAGAAAACCCTTGTCGTGGCCTTTGACCATGGACCAGTCTTCCGGCCCCGAACTTTGGATGTTGTGCGGGTCTTTCTGGGCTGCCTGCGTCGGCGTTTCATTCGCCATCGAGTCCGTTGGTGTCGGATCGGTCACCGGCGGCGTTGTTGCGGGCGGCGGCGCTTGGGCAAAAGCGGGACATGCCATCGCAACCATCAGCAGCGCATACATTGGTGAGAATCTCATGATTATCTCCGTTCTGGTCCTGACGGCGGGTTCGGCGCAAAATTTTTCTGCGCGGCACTTGTCCGTTGCGCGGGCACCGCCGTCGATGGGGCCTTCCTGACGCAGCGTCCCCGCCGAATGCCGATACGGCGTCGGGGGTGCGAGATGTTCTGCAAGGTTTGTGCGCGCTCCGCTCCGGGTGCGGTTCGCCTTCAGGTAGCGTTGGGCTTGCGTTCGGGCTGCGGCGTAAACCACCGGTCTTCTTCCGGATGCCACAATGACGGCAGATCAGTCGCAAAGGGAGAGGCGCAAAATGCACGGCTCGCGGGGCGAAATCGGGCGTTTTTGCCAAAGCCACGTGCGAAAAGAGACGCTTGGGAAACCGCGCGGCGATCGCCCGGCTATTGTGCCTCCGCACCGCCTCGGCTATCCTTGCGCCCCCTTTGTGGGCAGTTAGCTCAGCGGTAGAGCACTACCTTGACATGGTAGGGGTCACAGGTTCGATCCCTGTACTGCCCACCACGAAATCAATGACTTACAGATTTCGTTCTCGGCTCGTATCAAAGCCGGAGCATTTGGCATTGCCAAATTGATGCGTTCGGCAGAGTGGTTTCAAGCCGCCGCGACAGCACGCGCATTCGCTACCCCTACTCTCTTGCGCAGCAGCGACTTGCCGTCGAGCGCGTGGATTGTCCGCGCTCATTTGACCTTGCGAAGCAGCCTTCCGACGGAGTCAACGGTCAAACAAACCGCGGAATCGGGCCGTTGTGCGGAGTCTTGCGATCGGATAGATCGAACATTACCTCGTCGACATAACACCAACCCCATCCCTCGGGCGGATCGTACCCTTCGATGATCGGGTGCTTGGTCGCGTGGAAGTGTTTTGTGGCATGCCGGTTTGGCGAATCGTCGCAGCAGCCCACGTGTCCGCAAGTGCGGCAGATGCGCAGATGCACCCAGACGCTCCCGGACTTCAGGCACTCTTCGCAGCCCAGCGCGCTGGGTGTGACTTCGCGTATTTGGTCCAAGTGTTTGCATGAGTCAGCCATGATCTCGAGGCTCCTGTTTCTCAATGGGATGCTGTTTCAACGGTCGCCAGGAAGCGGTGAAGGGCCTGCACCACCTGTGCGCCCTCGCCGATCGCCGCGCCCACGCGCTTGACCGAGCCCGAGCGCACATCGCCAACGGCGAAAACACCGGGCACCGACGATTCCAACGCGCTCGCCGTGCGCCCATTACCATCAGGCTGCGTGATGCCGGTGACGACAAAGCCGTTCTTGTCGACAACCACTCCGCATCCATCGAGCCATTCCGTTGCCGGGTCCGCGCCGACGAACAAGAAGACATTGCGGATCGCGCGGCTAGTCTCTTCGCCGCTGCCGCGATTATGCCAGCGCACGCGACCAAGGCCGGATGTAGAACCATCAAGCCCGACAATTTCAGTATGCGTCATCAACTCGATATTTGCCGTCGCCTCGATGCGCTCGATCAGGTAGCGCGACATGCTCATTTCCAGGCCTGGACCGCGCACCATCATCAGGACTTTGCTCGCATGGCCGGCCAGAAACACCGCGGCCTGTCCTGCAGAATTGCCGCCGCCGACGAGGATTACTTCCGTCCCTGCGCACAGTCGTGCTTCGATCGGCGATGCCCAATACCACACGCCGCGTCCTTCGAAAGCCGCCAGATTTTCGATCGCCGGGCGCCGATAGCGTGCGCCGCTGGCGATGACGATCGCCCTGGCACGCAACCGGCTGCCGCTTCCGATTTCCAGCGCCAGAGTTCCATCGGATCCCGAACAATCCAGCTTGCTGACCTGAAGCGGAATCAGCATCTCCGCTCCAAACTTCTGCGCCTGGACGAACGCGCGAGCCGTGAGCGCTTGACCAGTTATGCCAGTCGGAAAACCCAAGTAGTTTTCTATGCGCGCGCTGGCTCCGGCCTGACCGCCAAATGCACGCGCATCGAGAACCGCGACTGACAACCCTTCCGAAGCCGCGTATACCGCGGTAGACAAGCCAGCTGGTCCGCAGCCCACGATCGCGACGTCATAAAGATCCTTCCGCGGCGCACTCCCCACCATCCCCAACCGTTGTGCCAAGATCGATTCGTGTGGGTTCTTCAGCACGCTCCCGTCTGGACAGACGACGAGTGGCAAATCCTGCTCGCCCTTGGCGTGACGTTCGACCAGAAACGCTGCCTCCGGACTGGTTTGCGGATCCAGCAGCTGATGCGGATACGCGTTGCGACTGAGAAAGCCCTGCAAGCGAATCATCCCGGCGGACGTCGATGCGCCAATCAGCGCGGGACCGCCTGCACCGCTCTGAATCAGACCGACGCGGCGCAAGATCAGGGCGCGCATGATGCGCTCGCCGAGATCGGCTTCCGCAATCAATAAAGCGCGCAAACCCTCTGGAGGAATCAACAGGGTTTCAACTTCGCCTTCCGCGCGCCCATCGACCAGCGCGGCGCGATCGGATAGCTGGCCAACCTCACCAAGGAAATTTCCGGGTCCGTGTTCCACGACCGGGGCGATGTGTCCGAGACCGTCGCGCTGGGTGATCGCGACATGACCCGAGAGGACGACAAACATGCCTGGTCCTGGCTTGCCGGTCTCACACAAGAGTTCGCCATCGCGAAAGCGCCGCGGCTCGCCGAAGTGGCGCAGGCGTTCGATTTCGGCCGCACTCAGCACAGGAAACGCCTGGTCGTAGCGCGCGAACACTCCAGATCGCGCTCCTGCGTGTTCCGCTTCAACTACTCTGTCGGCTTCGGACGGCACGAAATCGCTCCTCAACTCGGCGAGAGGCAAACATAGCGCAATCCCTGCATGACGAAAACGGATCGACAAATTCCTTACGCAGACGGCATCGCCAGTCGTTGTGGTGATGACTCGCCGGAGCCAATCTACCAATATTCCTTCGATCCAGCAGGAAGACAAACGTTGCCACGTCGAGCGAGGTGCCTGCGTCGACGCCAGCGCAGCCGTGCCATCGGTGGTACAGCCCTCGGCAGACGCCGAAGCGCAGTTTTGGGCCGTTTTTGCGCTAAGCTCAACGGGGCAGGTATTTCGTGGCCCTCCGTGGGCACGCGGCGATCGGCTCGTTCCTGATTTAGCCGGCGCCACCTTTCATTCGTTACCCATCCAGACGGAATGCCGCCTTACGGGTCTTCCGCCGAAAAGATCACCAGGCATTGGACCAGTCGAGGGTGCATCGATGGAAATTTCCAGTTTCCTTGAGTTGCTGGCAAAGCGTCAGGGTTCTGATGTATTTCTGAGCCCGGGCGGTCCGCCCTGCGTCAAAGTCAATGGCACGACCTACCACCTGCGCCATGACGCGCTCACGAGCGAGCAAACGCAGGCGATGGCCTACGCGCTGATGAGCGAGCGCCAGCAGAAAGAGTTCGAGCAGGTCATGGAAATGAACCTGGCCGTGGCACTGACCGGCATCGGACGCTTCCGCCTGAACATCTACCGCCAGCGAGGCGACATCGCGATCGTCGCGCGTTACATCAAGGCGAACATACCGTCGTTCGAGGAACTCAATCTGCCGGCTGTCCTGGGCGATCTGATCATGACGCCGCGCGGGCTCATCCTCGTTGTCGGAAGCACCGGGTCGGGCAAGTCAACGACGCTCGCTTCGATGCTCGACTACCGCAACGAGCGGCGCACCGGGCACATGCTGACGATCGAGGAACCGATCGAGTTCCAGCACATGCACAAGCAATCCATCGTCGACCAGCGCGAAATCGGCATCGACACGTTGAACTACGCCAACGCACTGAAGAATGCCATGCGCGAGGCACCGGACGTGATCCTGATCGGTGAAATTCGCGATCGCGAGACGATGCAACACGCCATTGCCTACGCCGAGACCGGTCACCTGTGTCTTTCGACCCTGCACGCAAACAACGCGAACCAGACCATGGACAGGATCATCAACTTCTTTCCGGACACGGCCCGGCACCAGTTGCTGATCGACCTCTCCCTCAACCTGCGCGCGGTGATTTCGCAACGTCTCATCCGCACCGTCGACAATCAGCGAGTTCCGGCGTTCGAACTGCTCCTGCGAACTCCGTTTGTGTCCGACCTCATTGCGAAGGGCGAGATCGAAGGAATCAAGGAGGCCATGAAGCAAGGAACTGCTATCGGCATGACCACGTTCGATCAGTCCCTCTACAAGCTCTACGCCGCGGGAAAGATCAGTTACAAGGAGGCGCTCGTCAACGCCGACTCGCAGACCGACCTGGCCTTGCAGATTCGTCTTGTCGGCCCGGCGCCGCAGGAAGGGCACCTGGATCCTGAAGTGCTGACATTGATCGACATCGCGGAGCCGACAGCGCCGCATGAAAAGCACCTGGATGATTGAGCGAGCTGACAACGCGCAGGCGCGGTCGAAGGCCTCGTGAGTCGTGATCCGGTTCGGCGAAATTGTGAAATCCGTTCGGTCTGCCCACAAAATGGAGAGTCATCATGGCAAAAAATCAGGTCACCAAAGGCGAGCTGAAGCGCCGGCGCGAGGCACCACTGGTCACACCGACCGACCTGAAGGGTCGTGCCACTCGGGACGTCAGTGCGGGAATGAACGCGATCCTCGCTGATGTGTTCGCGCTATATCTGAAGACGAAGAACTTTCATTGGCATATGAGCGGGCCGCACTTTCGCGACTATCACCTCCTGCTCGATGAGCACGCCGATCAACTCTATGCGATGACCGATCCGATAGCGGAGCGCATCAGGAAGATCGGCGGACAAACGCTCCGATCGATCGGCCATATCGCACGCCTCCAACGCGTCAAGGACAACGATGCGGATTACGTCGATCCGTTGGACATGCTGGCGGAGCTGCGCGAGGACAATCAGGATCTCGCCACGCGCCTGCGCGAGGTCCACGGAGTCGTCGACGAGCATCGGGACATCGCAACAGCCAGCCTGATCGAGGTCTGGATTGACGAAACGGAACGGCGCACGTGGTTCTTGTTTGAGTCGAGTCGACGCGGTGCCTGAGCCGCCTCGTCGTGAAAATTGGACCTGAAGCCGGCCCGCACATGACCACCGGCCGGCGGCGCTTGCCACCTCGATCTGTGTACCGACGGACTCGTAGTGCGAGACTCTCGCTGCATTCGGACGCCCTGCACCGGTGATGACAGCCTTCGTCGAATTCGAGCGAGTGGCCTACGTCGTCGACGGACGGGAAATCCTGCGAGGGATCGACCTGAGTCTCGATCGTAACGAAACGCTGGTCCTGCTCGGGCGCAGCGGCTCGGGCAAGACGACATTGCTCAAGATGGTGAACGGCCTGTTGAGCCCGTCGGCAGGTGACGTGCGCTTCGAAGACCGACGCGTTGCGGAGTGGAACCCGATCCGGTTGCGCCGTCGGATCGGCTACGTGATCCAGGATGGCGGGCTGTTCCCGCACATTACAGTCGCGCGCAACGTCGGGCTCGTACCCGAGCTCGAAGGATGGCCGGCGCAAAAGATCCGGGCGCGTGTCGACGAACTCCTCGATGCAGTCGGGTTGGAGCCCCGCGTTTATGCGGCCCGCTATCCCAGGCATCTTTCGGGCGGCGAGAAGCAGCGCGTCGGGATCGCGCGTGCACTCGCCGCCGATCCACCGCTGCTGCTACTCGATGAGCCGTTCGCCGCGCTTGATCCAGTGACGCGTTACGACATGCAGCAGCACTTCCTCCGGCTGCGCATGAATTTCGAAAAGGCTGCCTTGTTCGTGACGCACGACTTGCGCGAAGCCCTGCTTGCTGGGTTCGCGCATCGCTCTGCTGCACGAAGGCCGCGTAGAATGGATTGGCCCGCGCAACGAATTCATGCAGGCAACGTCGCCGCATGCGCGCGCGTTTCTGCGCACACTCGAACTTGAGCCGGCGCAGTGAGCGCGTTCATGCTCGAGATCATGCGCACGTCGGGCGAACACGTCGTGCTCGTTGCGACAGCCGTCAGTCGCCGCCTTTTTCATCGGCGCACCGGCTGCCATAGCGCTCACACAGCACGCGCGCTCGCGACGCTGGGTGCTTGGCCTGGTCAACGTGATCCAGACGATTCCAAGCCTGGCCCTGTTCGGCGTGCTGCTGCCGATTCCGCTGATCGGCGGCATCGGCAAGCGCACGGCGATCCTGGTTCTGGCGCTGTACGCGCTGCTGCCGATCATGCGCAACATGGTGGTCGGCATTCTCGGCGTCGAGGCAGCCGTCCGCGAATCCGCCCTTGCAATGGGCATGACGCGCCAACAGATACTTTGGCGGGTCGAGATTCCGCTGGCGTTGCCGACGATTCTGGCCGGTCTGCGCATCGCCATCGTCTCGACCATTGGAACGGCGACTATTGCGGCCGCTATCGGCGGCGGTGGTCTCGGTACTTTCATATTCCGCGGGATCGCGACGGCGGACTTGACGACCGTGCTCGCCGGCGCCGTTCCTGCCGCGGTCATGGCAATCGTCGCCGACGAGGTTCTTGAATGGGCAGAGCGGCACTTCTCGGTCTGATTATTCTGCTGGCGGCGTGTAGCTCTTCGAAGCCCACGGTTGTGGTCGCCTCGAAGAACTTCACCGAACAGGTGATCCTCGGCGAAATCATCGCCGCGCAGATCGAGCGCCGACTGCACATCGATGTCGACCGCAAGCTGAATCTCGGCGGCACGCTGCTCGCGCACGAGGCCCTGATCAGCGGCTCGATTGACCTGTATCCAGAGTACACCGGCACAGCACTGACCGAGATCCTGCGCCGCCCGATCGAAAAGGATGCGCCAGTCGTGCTCGATCAGGTGCGACAGGGTTATCGGCCTCTGCATGTAACCTGGCTCGAGCCGTTTGGATTCAACAACACGTTTGCGATGGTCATGCTGGCGAAGACGGCGAACGAGAACCAGGTGCGGACTCTGAGCGATGCCGCCGCGAGGCCCTGGCGGCTCGCTGTCGGCTCTGAATTCACGCAGCGGCCCGACGGGCTGACAGGTCTGGTACAGACTTACGGATTGAAAATCGAAGGCGACCCGGTCTTGATGGATCTCGGCCTGCTCTACGCCGCCCTCAAGACCGACCGCGTCGATCTGGCCGCGGCCAATGCGACCGACGGCATGCTGGGACACTCCGAATTCGTCAATGCTCGAGGACGACCGACACTATTTTCCGCCCTATGAATGCGCGATCGCGGTGCGCGACGATACACTCGAACGCCTGCCGGGATTGCAGGCCGCACTAGCGGAATTGTCGGGCCGAATCACCGGCCCCGCGATGCGCCGCATGAACGAGGAAGTCGACATCGGCCATAAGGCGCCCGCGGAAGTCGCGCGCGAATTCCTGGAGGCCTGGAAGTGAGTGTCGAGGCCATGCAATTCGATGCGATCGTCCTCGGCGCCGGCCAGGCCGGTCCGCCGCTTGCGGTCGAACTGGCGAACGCCGGGCAGAAAGTAGCGCTCGTCGAACGCAAGGATTTCGGCGGCACTTGCGTCAACACTGGCTGCATACCCGACCAAGACGCTGCTGGCGAATGCGCGCGTCGCGCATGTGGCGCGGCGCGCCGGCGACTACGGTGTCTCCACCGGTGCGGTGGCCGTCGACATGAAGAAGGTCAAGGCGCGCAAGGACGAGGTGTCGGGAGCCTCGCGCGATGGCGTCGAGAGGTGGCTGCGCTCGACGCGCAATTGCAGCATTTACACGGGGCACGCGCGCTTCGTCGACAACCGCGTGATCGAACTCGATGGGAAGCGCCTGACCGCCGACCGAATCTTCATCAACGTCGGCGGCCGCGCGGCGATTCCGCGAATCGACGGACTCGAGAGCGTCCCTTATCTGACGAATTCGTCGATGATGGACGTCGACTTCCTGCCGCAGCATCTGGTCATCGTCGGCGGCAGCTATGTCGCGATCGAGTTCGCACAGATGTATCGGCGATTCGGCAGCCAGGTGACGATCCTTCAGCGCGGCCCGCGCTTGGTCACGCGCGAGGACGAAGATGTCTCGAGAGCCATGCTCGACCTGCTCGTCGACGAGCAGATCGACGTGCGTCTGGACGTGGACGGCATCGCCGTGCGGAAGTCCGACGACGGCGTCCTCGTGCAGGTGGCGGCGCATGGCGGGAAATCCGAGATCGCTGCCTCGCACCTCTTGCTTGCGACAGGCAGGATGCCGAATACCGACGATCTGGGCCTCGAAAATACGTCGATCAAACGCGACGAACATGGCTATGTCGTCGTCGATGACTTGCTGCAGACCAGCGTGGACAGCGTCTGGGCGCTCGGCGACTGCAACGGACGTGGCGCCTTCACGCATACTTCGTACAACGACTACGAGATCATTGCCGCGAATCTGCTGCGCGGCGAATCGCGCCGCGTCAGTGACCGCATCGTCACCTATGCGGTCTTCACCGACCCGCCGCTCGCGCGCGTCGGCATGACCGAGGCGGACATTCGCAAGGCGAACAAGCGCGCGCTGGTCGGCGCGCGGCCGATGGCGCGCGTTGGCCGTGCCCACGAGCGCGGTGAAACACGCGGATTTCTCAAGGTGTTAGTCGATGCCGACACGAGTTTGATCCTGGGCGCGTGTTTCCTCGGCATCGAAGCCGACGAAGCGATTCACTGCGTGACCGATGTGATGTACGCGAGGAAGGCGTACACGACCATCACCCACGCCGTGCACATCCACCCGACCGTGTCCGAGCTGATTCCGACCGTATTCGAAGACCTCAAGCCGCTGGAGGGCGCGTGATGCTGAACACCACCAGCCAACGATCCCGACTCTTGTCACGGCTGCACGCTGCGCGCGCGGAAACCGACGCATTGTTCGCGATCGTCAAGCCGCAGTTTATGTTCGAGCGACCGATTTCCGAACGCCACCGACTGGCGTTCTACATCGGCCACCTCGAAGCATTTGACTGGAATCTGTTGAGCCCGCCGCTGGGCTTGAGCAGCGAACACCAGTCGCTGGATACGCTATTTGCGTTCGGTATCGATCCGGTCGACGGCCAGCTGCCGACCGACCAGCCGTCCGACTGGCCGCCTTTGCAGGAATTCTTCCGTTATCGCGAACAGGCGCGCGCGAAGCTCGATGCAGTCTTGCATCTCGACGATTGCCATTCCGCCGAGAACCCGCAGTTCGATCAGCTGCTGCACGTGGCGATTGAACATCGGCAGATGCATGCCGAAACGCTGTCCTACCTGATGCACCAGCTGCCGTTCGACCAAAAACGCCGGTCCAATGCGCGTGACCATTCAGAGCCGCAAACCGTGGCACCCGAGACAGTCGGCATTCCGGCCGGCGCGACGACGCTCGGCGCGTGCACTGCATCCGGCCGGTTTGGCTGGGACAACGAATTCGAGGCGCATTCCGTCAATGTGCCGGCGTTCGTCATCGACAAATACAAGGTGACGAACCGGCAATACCTCGCATTCGTCGACGACGGCGGCTATGCGCACCGGGAATTCTGGACCGACACCGACTGGGACTGGAAGACTGCGAACGGCATTCGACACCCGGCGTTCTGGCTGCAACCGAACGGTCATTGGCACTGGCGATCGATGTTCGATGCGATCGCGCTGCCGCTGGATTGGCCGGTCTATGTCAGTTGCGCCGAAGCCAGCGCCTATGCGCGCTGGGCGGGGCGCAGGTTGCCGACCGAGGCGCAGTGGCAGCGAGCCGCGTTTGGCGCGGACGGCGGCACCGTCATCGACGATTTTGCCGAGACGCCGCTGAACTTCGACCCGCTTGCCGTCGACGCTGGCGAACTCGTTCCGGCCGGGCCATTTCCGGTCGTGGGCATGCGCGGCAACGGCTGGGAGTGGACGTCGACCGAATTCGCACCGTTCGCCGGCTTTCACCGATTCGATTTCTACCCCGGCTACTCCGAACCGTTTTTCGACGGCAAGCATTTCGTGTTGAAAGGGGGCAGCGTGCGCACCGCCGCGTCGATGCTGAGGCCGAGTTTCCGCAACTGGTTCCAGGCGCACTATCCGTACGTCTACGCCGGCTTCCGCTGCGTCGACACGTAGAAGGAGGACGCCCGCCATGACAGCTCTCACGACGCCCGGATTTCCGGAGCACAAGCAGTCTGCAGATGAATTGCACAGTGGACTGAGTCGCAGCACCGAAAAGGAACTGCCTGTTCGGCTGCGTCGGCATGCAAGAAGGAGCACACCCTCATGACAACCCTCACGACGCCCGGTATTCCGGAAAAGAAGCTATTTGCAGACGAAGTGCGCAGTGGATTGGGTCGCGGAGGCCAAAAAGAACTGCCTTCCAAATATCTCTATGACAACCTCGGCTCGGCGCTGTTCGATGCAATCACGCTGTTGCCGGAATACGGGCTCACGCGAGCGGACGAGCGGATCCTGCAACGTCATGCGCGCGACATCGCGAAATACATCCCGCAGCGAACCATGGTGTCGGAACTCGGTAGCGGCAGCGGTCGCAAGACGCGCCCGATTCTCAATGCGCTGCGCACGCGCGGACCATTGTCGTATTACCCGATCGAAATATCGTCTGCCGCGCTTGCGTCATGCGAGATGGAACTTCGCGATATTGAGTCGGTCAGCATCGTTGGCGTAGAGAGCGAATACCTGGCCGGTCTCGCCGAGGTCGCCGAGCGGCGCGCCGCGGACACACATCTGTTTGTTCTGTTCCTCGGGAGCACGATCGGCAATTTCGACGCCGGTGCGGACGCGCGTTTCCTGCGCGAAGTCCGGCGTATCCTCCGGGCCGGCGATTCCCTGCTGCTCGGCACGGACCTGATCAAATCGCGCGATCAGCTGATCGACGCCTACGACGATTCGCGCGGCGTCACCGCGGCATTCAACCTCAACCTGCTCGGTCGCATCAATCGCGAACTGCACGCCGATTTCGACCTGCGCCGGTTCGAACACCTCGCGCGTTTCAACGAAACGACGCAAAGCGTCGAGATGCATCTGCGCTCGCGGCGTGAACAGTCGGTGACGATTTGCGATTGCGATTTGACCGTCGCGTTTGCCGCCGGCGAGACGATCTGGACGGAAAGCAGCCACAAGTACACGCCGGACGGCATAGCCGAACTCGCAAACGCTTCAGGATTCACGATGCAGGCGCAGTGGATCGATGAGAAATGGCCGTTCGCAAACTCGCTGTTTCTCGCCGTGTGAAAGCCGCCCCGATTCCATTCGGGGCGTGCCGTCATGAAGAAGACGATTGCATGGCGATAGGGCGATCGCTCTGTCTTGTGTCGCAAACGAGCGCCAGCACGCGCACGCGGCGCCAGCGTTGACCGAAGAAGCTTGACGGCGCCCGTCGGGAGTCACCGGTCGGGGTCTACTCGCCCAGCGAATCTGGTTCCGAGTCCAGGCGCGGTGCACTCACCTCGTCCGGCGGCCCTAGCGGCATGCCTGCCGCTCGCCATGCACGGAACCCGCCGACGACATCGGTCGCGCGAGGTAATCCAAGCGCTTGCAGGACGGCGGCGGCAAGCGAGGAGGCATAGCCTTCGTCACACAGTACGATCCACTCTATGTCGGCGCTGGTTGCTTCTGGAACCCGGGCAGAGCTGTCCAGATGAAGCCGCCACTCAAGGTGATTGCGCTCGACAATGATGGCGCCGGGGACTTCGCCATCGCGGCGTCGCTGAAACTCGGGTCGGATGTCAACGAGAATCGCGCCGCGCTGGGTCGCCGCATAGGCATCTGCGGGCTCCAGCCGCACCAACATGGAGCGAGCCGCAACGAGGTACTGATCCAGCGCGCTCGGTCTCATTTCATGCTCAGCAGGTCAGATGCGTTGCGCATGGCTCCGAAGGTGCAGTGACGGTGAATGGCCTTCTACGCCTGAGTCAAGCGCCGGCTGACTCGTAGCGCATGATAGTAGCGCGGCCCGTCGCAGCGCTCCGCTTGAACGAATGGTCAGGCGGCGCGTGTGCGCAAGCTGATTGGCATGACCGTACATGGCTATTTGTCGATTCTCTCGACAAGATGGATTGTGACGCTGTCTCCCGCTTCTTTGCCCAGGCTGGCACGCAGCTGGGCCTTGATGGGTAGCTTGTGAGTTCCGTCGCCAAGGGCCATGAACGAGCTTTGGAATGAACGACCGTCGACGGTGCCTTTGACCTTTACGAGCCCGCGCGTCTTGAAGTACTCAGCGGAGCCAGGCATGACAACATAGGTCCATCCGCCTTTGTTTGGGCTCCGCTGCAAGGTTGCCTTGAATCGTTTGTGGAGCGCGCTCACGGTCAGCCTCCAGTGACAAGAACGTTTCCCGTAGTGCCTAACGCTTGAGTCGAGCGGCCGCTGCCGCATGCCGCATGATAGTAGCGCAGACCACAAACATCGGTGGATTTCAACGGACGGTCTTGGGCAGTTACCCGGCGCTGTTATGCGGTTTGTGGAACTTGGTAGACAAACCCTGGATGGCAGATTCCCACCTTGACCGGCAGCGGTGACAGGTTCGATCCCTTACTGCCCACCACCGTTCCGGTGCTGAAATTCTTCCTTCCCCACGTCAGTTCACCGACGCATTACGCTCGCGCGCGTGGCTGTGGCGCATGCTCATCAGGTTGTAGAGCGGGTAGATCTCCGCTTCGTTGCGCCGCACGTATTCTGCGAGCACGACGGATGCGTCGTCGGCTGCGGCCTGGGCCGGGGTTCCGCTTACGATGGCCTGCAGCAATTGCTCGAAGCGGCGCACGAGACGACGCGTAAGTGAGAGCATGACGAGTCGAAGTTGCGCCAGCTGCCGACGCGCATCCTCATCGTACTGGACGCCATACGCTATGACCGGATACAACCAAAGCGCTTCGGTGCGACGCAGTTCGTGAAGCCGGGTGGCACAGTCGCGGATCGCGCAGACCGCTTCTTGCGGATCATTGTCGAGCCGGCACAGCAATGCCGCGAAGCGCGCGTTCAGTTCTCCGTGTCCGGCAGTCAGGCGCGGCAGGAGTTCCGCGTCGAAGCGCACGCGCGTATCCAGCGTCAGGATTTCGCTCGAAGGCACGGCTGGTTGGACCGCTGTAGCGAACTTGAACATTGCGACCTCCGCAACAAGACTGGGGTTCGACAGGTTCCGTTCCTGGATGCTCTGTGAGGGAAGACGCGTCCTTGCGTCTGGCGGTGTCTATGCGCAAGAGGCGTGCCACGGGAGCAGCCCGTTCCGAAGCGCTGTTGCCGCCATCCGGCCGTGCGAATCGCGGCCCGGGCGACAAATACCCTGCAATTTGCAACGTTCAATGGACGTGAAGCCGCCCTATCGCCTATCGGCCTTGCTCCTTGGTGAAAGCCTTTCGGATGCGATTCGGTCTTGAGTAGATGTCATGACTATGCACAGCGAGGAGCTTCAATGCGCGACAACGCGCCCCTGGAAACGAAAGTCAGCAGGCGACGGTTGCTGTTCGGTATCGCGGCCGGGCTGTCGACGGCCGGAGTGTTCATGACGACCCGTTTCTCCGCACGGGGAGCGAACGCCGCATCGCCCGCGACGTTCGAAGTCACGCACAGCGACGCAGAGTGGCGCGCACTGCTGGCTCCGGAACAGTTCACCGTCCT
The DNA here is from genome assembly GCA_963766595.1 of uncultured Gammaproteobacteria bacterium. Lineage (GTDB taxonomy): Bacteria > Pseudomonadota > Gammaproteobacteria > Xanthomonadales > Rhodanobacteraceae > Rudaea. Next base: position 894,018 of record CAVYAZ010000002.1, on the reverse strand, counting down.
GCGCCAGGAAGGAACCGAACGGCCGTTCACAAGTCCGCTCGATCACGAAAAGCGCAGGGGCACGTTTTCATGCGCGGGATGCGACAACGATCTGTTTTCGTCGAAGGCGAAATTCGACAGCGGCACGGGCTGGCCCAGTTTCTGGCAACCGTTGCCGAATGCGGTCAATGACGCGAGCCGCACCCAGATGGGCATGTTCGGCGCGGAGATTCACTGCCGGCGCTGCGGCGGCCATCTCGGCCACGTCTTCGACGACGGGCCGCCGCCGACCGGACTACGCTACTGCATCAATGGCGTCGTGTTGAAGTTCGCGGCATCCGCATGACAAGGATGAAAGGAATCCCGGTGACCGAGAACAACGAGCCATCTGGCAGGCGGATGCTTTCGTGGCTGTCGGTCGGCGCGCTCGTGTTGCTGCCTTTTGCCTGGCAGCTTGCGGCTCGCTCAGCGGAGCAGGCGGTGGCAATTCCCGCGTCGGCCATCGACGAACCCGCATCGGATGCGCGACTCGAAACGACGGTCGTCGCGGGAGGATGTTTCTGGGGCGTGCAGGGCGTTTTCCAGCACGTGAAGGGTGTGACCAGTGCCGTTTCAGGCTATGCCGGAGGCGGCAGCACCACAGCGCGCTACGACGATGTCGGCACCGGCATGACCGGGCATGCGGAATCGGTCCAGATCACGTTCGATCCGAAACAGGTCAGCTATGGGCAATTGCTGCGCATCTACTTTTCCGTTGCGCATGACCCGACCCAGCTCAACCGGCAAGGACCGGACAGCGGCACACAGTACCGGTCCGCGATTTTTCCGGCGAACGAATCCCAGCTCAAGGTCGCGAGCGCCTACATCGCGCAACTGCAAAAGAGCGGCGCGTTTCCACACCCGATCGTGACGGTAGTCGAACCCGGCAAGAGCTTCTATGCGGCAGAGGCCTATCACCAGGATTTCCTCACCCTCAACCCCACCTATCCTTACATCGTCTTCAACGATCTGCCGAAGATCGATCACCTGAAGCAGATGTTCCCCGACCTGTATCGGCCGAAGCCCGCGCTGGTTTCCGATCGCGCTACGCGACCCGCCACAGAGCATCGATCTTCCTGAGTTGCGTGCCGTTGTCGCTCGTTGAGTGAAGCTGCTTGCGGGCTTGAAGGATTCCAGACCGGCGCCTCGCTTTATCCCTTCTCCTTGCGAAGCATGGGAAGGCGTTCCGCCTTCATGCGCTGCGAGTGCACTTGCAATTTCCACCTCGCGCGGAGCGCATGGAGGTGGGCGGAGGGGGCAGTCGAGGCGCAAGCGTTACAGTCTCTGGTTCGCGATGGCATGACGGTCAACGACACGACGTAAACCGTGGTCGTGTCGGTTGCGCTGGCAAGCATCCTCGTTCGCATCGTTGTTCCGGCGTAATCCAGCGCAGTCGAAGTTACTACGGGACGTCCGGACGCTGAAACGCTTCTCAGTCTTGTGCCGCATTGCGGTGTAGACTTTCTCGACGCAAGGGCGGAGTCGGCGCGGGTGACCACACTGTTCGACAATGTCGAAGTGCTGGGGCTGCTGGTTCAGGCGATCGGCGCGGCGCTGATCGGCCTGCTGTGCTTGATGCTCAACGGCGTCGTGCATCGGCCGGCGCTGTCGGCCTGGTGGATCGGCTGGCTGAGTCTGGCCTGCGGATTGACGGCGTTGCTGATCGAGCAGGCGATTCCTGCTACCGCCGCGGTAACGCTGCCGCTCTACATGTTCGGCGAATATCTGTTCGGCTACTGGATCGTAGCGGGCTGTGCGCACTTCGCCGGCCGGGCATGGCCGCCTCGGCTGCTCCCGAAGGTCGTGCCGGCGTTTGCCGTCATCGCGGTGGCGGCGCCGCAGTTGATCGGCTACGAGTTCCCCGTCGTCTTCCTGGTGCAATCGCTCGCGCTCGCGATCACATTCGGCGCGGCGCTCTTCGCACTGGCGCCTGCCGCAAGGCGCGCGGGATCGAGTCCGGGCCTGACGGCGATGCGCGTGGCGCTGATCCTGCTCGTCATCACGTTCCTCTATTACATTCCTATCTTCGGTGCGAACGTGCTGCGCAACGAGCCGCTGCCGTTGACGCTGCTGCGGGTCAGTTCGGCCGTTCATCTGCTCTGTGAATTCCTGCTCGGCTTCGGTGGCGCGGTGCTGGTGCTCGAGGAAAGCCACCACGGCCTGGCAGTCCGCTACGACGATCTGTCCATCAGCAGTGCGAAATACCGCGATGCCGCCGAACGCGACGCCTTGACCGGTGCGTCGAATCGGCATGCCTTCTTCAGCATGCTCAACGCGCTGAGCGATGCCGATACCGTGGTGAGTGGCTGCGCTGCGATGATCGATGTCGACGAACTCAAGCATCTCAACGACAGCCACGGACATTCCGCCGGCGATGCGGCGCTGATGCGAGTGGCAAAATCCGTCGCGCAGCGCGCACGACACGCCGACCGGTTGTTCCGCTGGGGTGGCGATGAGTTCCTGCTGGTCGCCCTCGGCGCGCATCAGGCCGAACTGATCGAGCGGCTCGAGCGGGTCAACCTCGAACTGGCCACGCCGGATCCCGTGTCCGTGCAGGTCTCGTTCGGTGCCGTCTGGTTCGGTAACGTCGGCGAACTGCTTGAAGCGGTCAAGCGCGCCGACGCCGACATGTATGCGCGCAAGCGCGAGCGCGCCGCGCTCAAGCGGCGCATGGATTTCGGCGTCGGCGCCGGTGCCGAGCCGGTTCGGTCAGCGCATCCCGCCCACCGGGCGGGTGATCCGGCGGCGGCCGCGGCTGAGCGCGCGCGCCGCCGCGCCTTGCCAAGCGGGCCTCGAAGCAGCAGCTCGGGAATGCATGCGAACGGTCGCAGCAATCGTTGACCGCAACGCCAAGTCACCGCGAGATGCCCGCGGCAAGGACGCTCGACGTGACGATCAGGATGCAAAAGGAGGCATTCGTGCCGCGGACAATGGCGGCAGGCCCATGGGCCGCCGAGGGCAGCGGCGCAGTAAACTGCCACTGCATCTTTCATCCTGGCATGACCGCGATCCTGACCGTTGGAGCAACGACCGGCAAAGCTTACGAAGAAAACGGCCTCGCGTCTGGTCAAATGGAGCACTCAGTCACGGGGGTAAGGTCCATGGAACCCAATCTCGTCCTGCGAACCTGTGCAATGTTGCTGGCGCTCGCGGCAATCGGTGGCGCAGCCATGGCGGTCATGACCTTCGGCGGCAAGCCACGGCCGCCGGCGTGGCTGGCAATGCTGCACGGGTTCCTGGCCGCGGCGGCAGTCACGCTGCTGCTCTACGCGTCGGCCACGATAGGTTTGTCGGTCGTCGCCAACGCGGCGCTTGTCCTGTTCCTCGTCGCGGCGGCGGGCGGCGTGTACATGAATCTCGAGTTCCACTGGAAATTGCTGCCGTTGCCGAAGTGGCTCGTGCTCGTGCATGGGGCCATCGCCGTGACCGCCTATCTGCTGCTGCTTGCCGCTGCGTTCGCGAGCAAGACCTGACAATGATCGTGCTTTGCACTTTCAGTTCTGCGCGCCGACCATCTCGACGCGCTCGATGTCGCTCAGCCACAAATATACATTCCACGGCGGCGCGCTCGGATCGTCGAGCCGCACCCTGGCGTTGATGCTCTCGTCGGCGACGCCGCTCCGGATGACCTGCGTCGCAGGGCGTTCCGTGACCGTACCGGTGAAGACGTCACCATTGCGCATCGTGATGCGCACACGCGCCTGACTCGGCAATCGCATGACGAGGTGCTCGATGCGCGCTGCCTCCCCGGATTCGCCGCGCTGATTGTTCACGGATGCTTTCATGGCCGACATTGGGCACCGCCGCGCGCGAACGGGCGCTGAACTCGCGCTGCCGGACTGCAATCGCAATGGCACAGCCGTTGCACTCTACTTAATAAGCGAAAATAAGCGAAACCGCCCAAATTCGGAGAGCGCAATATGATTGTCGAACAGACCAAGCACAAATGCGCGCACGAAGGTTGCGTGTGCGAAGTGCACTTGAGCCAGAGTTATTGCAGCCCGCACTGCGCCACCGCCGCGGCCGAACATGAAGTTACGCACGAACACGGACCGTGCGAATGCGGCCATGCTGCGTGCAAACCTCGCGCACGAGACGCCGTGTAGACCCACGGGCACGCTCGAACGCACGCTGAAGATGTGAGGTCAAGAGTAAGGAGTGAGGCAGGGCGAAATGCTCCCTCTCCCCGATGTATGTCGGGGAGAGGCGAAAAACTGAGTGCCTCGCTCAATCACCAGCCTCACGCCATCAGGAGCCTCGCTCCGCCGGTGGCGTTGAGGACCTCACTGCAGCGAGTTGTAACCCTGCGCGACACCATTCGGGCTGAGTACGAACTGCCAGAGTTGGTTGCGGCGGCAGCGGAAACTCGCGGCTGACGCCGACAGGTAGAAACGCCACATGCGGTACGCCCATACACATCTCGCAAAAGTGTGCATTTTGCAATCCAGCCCCCGGTTTTTTCTCAAATTGCACATTGACGAAATGATCGAAGGCCCGTGAACGCTCAACGGCCGGCAGCGCACACGCTGGCACAACCCTTGCCACGGACGAACTCGTAGATTGAGGGAGGGCCAGATGAACATCATGTCTGCATTGCTTCGGGTTATCGGCAAGCACAGGGCACTGCCGGGGAAAGACGCGTGGTGGCTGTCGATCAGCTACGCGAGCGGCGCACGGCGGGTCTATCGCCACATCGATTCGCGTTTCCTCTACCCGCCCTCGAGCAGGCATGTCCATTTTGGTCCAAAGCCTTTGCAAAACCGGCAGCACCGCGAGCGTATCCGCGACGATGCCGTCGGCACGCAGAACATGCTTCAGACTCGTTGAACGACTGAAAATTGCCGGGAGAGCACTCCCCTTCTCTCCACGGCTGCCGCGCGTGAGCGCCGCCACTTCGGGACCTGACCAAAGCCAGGAAGGCCAGCTACTTGCGTTTTGCCCATGGGGCGGACTTCGGTCCGCCCCTTTTATTTGCGCAACCCGATGCATCGAAAGCTTGACGACTTGCACCGACACCTGAATGGCGCTGGCGCAAACATGCTGGACAGAACTTCGTCGCCCCATCGTGGGTCCAGCAATAGAGGCCGCCCGGAAGACGATGAGCCGCATCGAGACACACGATCCGTCGCCATGGATACCAAGCCGCGCGCGGGCGTTCGTCTATGTCGCATGCTGCCGCGATGAAGACATCCTGAAACTGGGATTCTCGCGCGATCCGCTCGCGCGGCTGCGTTCGTTTCATCCGCGCTATTTCGATTTCTTCGACATTGATCGCAGCTTTCTCATCGAAACCGATCGCGTCAAGGACGCGCGCGCGATCGAGCTGCGGCTGGCCGGGAAGCTCGCCGAGCACCACGCGCCATCTCCATTGCTCGTCGACCGAACCGCCGGTGGACACACGGAGTGGTATCGCGGCGCGTACGACGCAATCCATGCCGAGGCGATGCGTGCCATCGCGGAGCTCGGGCACGGCTACCACGCCAGCCTCCGGGACTGGCTGCGCGAGCGCTTGACGCGGCAAAGCGACGTGATCTACGAATGGAGCAGCCAGATGCTCCGGGCGATCGAAATGCAACGCGGCTCCGATCCGCAAGACGCGCTGAAGCTGCAGCAGACGCTGGAAGCTGCACTGGACGCCTACGAGCATGTCGGTTTGGCGACGGATCACCTACTGTCGGAAGACGTGCTGGACTGGTGGCAGCGCCACAAGACCACGCGCTGAAGTAGCGGCGCGCCGCCTGCGGCACGTGCCTTGCACCATCTATCCCGTCACCGCAAATGATGCGGCAAATCATGCTGGCTGCAGCGAAACGCACGCAGATGCCATGCAAATTGCCAAGGCGGTGGAAAGCGATTCGAGTGTTCTGCACGACGAATGCTCGACATCATCGACAACTGAGCCGACAACTTTAGGAGAATGTCATGGGCAAATATTTTCTCGCGTGGCTACTTGGTGTTCCCGGGGGCATCCTGCTGCTGATCTTCCTGTTCACGCACGTCTTCTGACACGCAGCACAGGCAACGCAGGGTGAAAGGCCAGCGCGAGCGAACCGACGGTTCAATGTCGACTGGCGCGCGTTCGCGGACATCATCGTTTGCGCGCAATACCACACGCACGAGTGCGACAACTGGCGAGGAGAATGCTCCATGAGCAGGTTGCTGGTGAGAAACGTGTTCCTCGGCGGCATCGGCGTGGTCGCCGTATCCGCCAGTGCAATGGCGCAGGAATCCGGTTCGGCGGCGAAGTCCGCGGAAAACCCCGATGCGTCCTTCGTTCACAAGGCGAGCGCGAACGACGGCTGGCGCAAGGTGTCGGCACTGAACAAGCCCGAAGGGAACAGACGACATGCCTGAAGCATCGACGATGAGACGCGTCGCGCGCGACAAGCGCCAGGGAAAATCGGCCGGCACACAGGCCGGCGAGTTCGTGCGCGAGGAAATGGAACACATCCGCGAGGGCAAGCATGGCGCGCGGTCGGCAAAGCAGGCGATCGCGATCGGCTTGTCGAAAGCACGCCGCGCCGGCGTGAAGTTGCCGCCATCCGGCACCGCCTCGCCGGCCACGCGGCGCAAGGCGCGTGCTGACAGCGCCGCTGCCACGAAGCGGCGCAAGCCGTCGCCGACGCGGCAGCACGCAACGCTCGGAGCGTTGCGGCGAGAAGGCAGCGTCGCGGCATCACATCTTGCGCTGTCGCGGCACGCGCACGCCGCCGCACGGCAACACAGTGCCGGCGAGCGCTCTGAGGCGGCGCGCAAGGCGGCGCGCACCAAGGGGCGCGCCGGGCGCCAGGCATCGGCAAGCAAGGCTGCGAGCACGCGGCGAGCGGCACGTTGACAGACCCGACGCGAATGCCGCGTCGGCGTCGCCTCACGACGCCGACAAATCCAGCATGATTCAACGACAGGAGCAGATAATGGCCACTACGGCAAAACGTCCAGGCAAGAAAACGACCGCGCGCGGGAAACCTGCGAAGAAGGCCGGCGTGAAGAAAGCCAGCGCGAAGAAGGCCGGTGCAAAGAAAGCGGACGCGAAAAAGACCGCGACAACTGCGCGGCGTGGCGTCACCCGCACGACCGCGAAGCGCAAGGCAGCACCCAAACGGCGGCCGCAGGCGGCAAAAGCGCCAAAGGCGAAGACCAGTACACGTGCATCGACCCGGTCCGCCAGTAACACAAGCGCTGCGAAAAAGAGCAAACTTGCGGCACAAACGAAACTCGCCCGTTCCAGGCGCAAGCCGGTTCCGACGAAGAAGGCGCATCGGCGGATGTCTCCACAAGCAAGAAAGAATCTCGTGGCCAAGCACCTGCGCGAAATGCTCGAAGAAAAGAACCGCCGCGCGGCGCAGACCCCGGCGTGGCAGCAGATCGCGCACCACGATCACCCGGCGCCGCTGAATCCACCGCGGATTCCGGAAGTTCAGGAAGCCGCGCCATCCACTGGGCCCAGTCCGGTCGCGACCGGTAATGGCAGCCGCGACCGCGGCGGCAACTGAGTCTGCAGACAAACACATGCCGGCGGAAAACTCCCGACACTTTGCCGCCGACAGCCAGCTGCGCCAGATCGCAAGGCAGTGGCTCTCGCGCGCGTCCGGCGCTCCGCTGATCGAAGGCAACCGCGTCGACCTCCTGATCGACGCACCGGAAAACTTCGCCGCGTGGCTGGCCGCCGTGCGCGCCGCAAAGCGGCGCGTTCTGGTCGAGAACTATATTTTTCGCGACGACGAATTCGGCCGGGAGTTCCTCGCCGCGTTGGTGGGACGCGCCGAAGCCGGCGTGCAGGTCTGCGTGATCTACGACTGGCTGGGTTGCCGTGGCCAGTCGCGCGCGGGCTTTTGGCGGCCGCTGATCGAAGCCGGCGGCCAGGTGCGCCGCTACAACCCGTTCCAGTTGGGCAGCCCGTTCGGATGGCTCAATCGCGATCACCGCAAGTTGCTGCTCGTCGACCGCCAGGTCGGATTTCTCGGCGGCCTGTGCGTCAGCGCCAAGTGGCTCGGCAAAGCCGCGGACAAGTCCACGATATGGCGCGACAGCGCGGTCGCCGTGCGCGGCCCTGCCCTGCTGGAATTCGAGCAGGCGTTCGCCGACATCTGGGAGCAGCTCGGCCCGCCGCTGCGCCATCTGCGGATGGAGCATCCTGCGCCAGCAGGCGACGTCGATGTCCGCGTCATCGCAACGCAGCCGGACACCGCAGGCATCTTCCGACTCGATCAGCTGATTGCGGCGATGGCGCAGCGTTCGCTATGGCTGGCCGATGCGTACTTCGTCGGCGTCGCGCCATACGTGCAGGCGCTGGTCGCGGCGGCGCGCGACGGCGTCGACGTGCGCCTGCTGGTACCCGGAGCCAGCGATCTGCCAGTCGTCGCGGCGATATCGCAGTCCGGTTATCGGCCGCTGCTCGAGGCCGGCGTGCGCGTGTTCGAATGGAACGGCAGCATGATGCACGCCAAGACCGCGGTGGCTGACGGCCGCTGGGCACGCGTCGGGTCGAGCAATCTCAACGTCGCAAGCTGGCTCGGCAACTGCGAAATCGATATCGCTGTGGAAAATGTCGCATTTGCAGCAACGATGGAAACACAGTACCAGCGCGACCTGGAAAACTGCACCGAGATCGTGCTGACCGCCAAGGATCGCGTGCGCCGCGGGAGCACGCGCCCAACTGCCCAGCGCGCCGGCGGCAGCTCGGGTCGGGCGGCAGCAAGCGCCCTGCGCCTGGCGCATTCGGTCGGGGCGGCGCTCGGCAATCGCCGGGTGCTCGGCCGGAACGAGGCGACTGTGCTGCCATGGCTGGTCGTTCCGATCTTCCTTTTTGCGATCATCGGCGCAATCTGGCCGCGCGTGCTGGCGTGGCCCCTGGCGGTGTTCGCCGCATGGATCGGCTTCGTGCTGCTCGGACGCTATCTGCGCTCTCGCCGCAAGCGAGCCGCAACCGCTGCGCCGGCATCGCCGAATGCGGACGGGGTGCATTCGCAGGAATCGCGGACCTGATTGCGCGCCAGCATGGCGCAGCGGTTGAACGAGCGTCGTCGTGCATTCCCGAACCTGAATTGCGTACAACCCGGTACGGGTAGCGCGCCCGAATGGCCGCGGCTGGCACGATCTTTCCTTGTTCTGCCTGGGGCTGTGTTCCTGACAGCGAGGTCGCCCGCGTGAAACGCTACATATATGCTTTCGATTCTGCCGAAGCCGCGCGCACCGCGGTAGCGTTGTTGCGCCGCCAGGGGCTCGATGACAAGTACCTGTCCCTGGTCGCGCGCAAGGACATCGAACTGGAAGATATCCCCACGCGCTTGCTCGATGCGTCGATGGACTTCGCTCCCGCGCTCGGGCGCGGCGCCGCGCTCGGCGGTATCACCGGTCTGTTCGCGGGTATCGTCGCGATGGCGATTCCGCCATTGGGCATTGCCGTTGGCGGACCGGCGCTGATCGGTTTTTTCACTGGCGGTGCGCTGGTCGGGACCTGGGCGTCAGCGCTCGTGGGCTCGTCGATTCCGGATGAAGTGCGGCGAAAGTTCGAAGCCGAGATCGAAGCCGGACATGTCCTCCTCGTCGTCGACGCGAAGCCGGCAACCGATCGCCTCATCGAAGTGACCATGCTGCTCGAAGGCGGCCATCATCTGATCTGGCAGAGCGACATGAAGTCGCCAGCCGCGGTCTGACGGGAGGATCCGACGCGCTCATGGACGCTGCGCCAAAGAACCTCGTCACTCTCGGCACGATCATTTCGTCGGCGCCGCGCGAGGCCCTCATGGCGGCGCTCGGACAATTGCGGCCCCAGTTCGAGGCATCGCTGGAAGAAATTGCCGGGATCGGCGGCGTGGAAAAGAGCTACCGCGTCGTCGTTGAAGTAAACGACCAGATTCCCGCACCTCGACAGGTCAGCGAGTGGCTTTCGCTCAAGAGCGCGCTGATGGCGCGGTTTCCCGCCGACAAGCCCGGCGCAGTGACGGCAATCGATCCTTGACGCTTCGAGCCGTAGTCAGGCTTCTGGTGCATACGGCCGGCATGTTTCCTGCTCGCTCACTGCCGGCAACTCCCATCGGATTGCATCGACGAAGGACGATGACATGATTCGAAAACTGAAATCCGGCGAATATCGCTTGTATTCGCGCAAGGCCAACCCGAAAACCGGAAAGCGCCGGAATCTCGGCACGTTCGGCTCGCGCGCCGCGGCCGAAAAGCACGAACGCGAGGTGCAGTACTTCAAGCGGCATTGAGTTTCCCGCGGCCCCCGCGCGAACGAAGATACACGCGATCAGAATTCGTCGACGAATTCGACGATCACGCCAAGCTCGCGCGCGCTCCACTCGGCCATGGTCCGAACCTCTTCGATGTTGCGCTGGCCGTTGACCTCGACCTCGACGCAGTGCAGATCCGGGCCGGTATCGTCGACGAGCGCGTTCGAACTGGAATCGTCACGCATGCCCCTCATTTGATCGGCAATCTGTTCCACGCCGCGCACATGCGGCAGACCGTGCAGCGTCGTGACCAGGGCATCGGCCTGGCTCTCATCTCCGGTGACGCGCAAGCGCACGATCGACATTCGGTGTTCTCCCGTTGAACTTTATCCTCCAGTGGCAAGACGTGTGCCATGGATTTTCGTGCCCTGATCGCGCGGGACGTTGTGCGAGACTCCCGTCGGGCAATCGTCGGGCAATCGGATTCGGCACCTTGAGAATTGCAACGCGCGCGAGTGCATCTTGCACGGTCCCGGCGTCTGCGCGGCGCAAGATGCCCACTGTCCACCGGCAAAGCTCGCTTGCGCCTGACGCCTGCGCACCTGCGTACGGTCGCTAGGCCCGGGGCATTTACCGGACATTTAGCGCGGCGGCGTGCCGCGGCACATCGCTTGCTGCCTTGCTGCGTAGTCAACGCAGCTTGCTGCGTATGGAAACTCGACGATGAACGCAAGAAATCATGTGGACGGACTCGGCGCAGCTGTCGCATCGCGCCGGCGTGGGAGTCGGAGCGCCAAACTGAAACTGGCGGCGGCGTCATGAAGATCGAACGGGACGATCCTTGCGCGGGCACCGATGAAAGCTGGTCGCATCCTTCGAATGTCCTGTGGCAGCAACCGCTCTGGGGTGACGAAATCGAGGAGATATTCTCATGGTCAAACAAGCTTTGTTCATCGCCGTCTGCGTTGCCGGACTCGGTTTGCAGGCCTGCAACAACAGTGCTGCGGACCCGGCGCAGGTGGAGGCCGACGTGCAGAAGGCAAAGGCCGAAGGCGAGAAGAAGGTCGTCGAAGCCCAAGCCAAGCTCGAGCAGGTCGCTGCCGAGAACAAGAAGGATGTAGTCGTTGCACAGGCGGACGCGCGTATCGACGCGGCCAATGACTCGGCTGCCAAGGCTGCCGACTCGGCGAAGAAGGCCGACGCCGGGAAGCCCATTGCGAAGAAGCCCGAGGCCAGCGAGCCGGCGCCGCCGGCCGCCGACGAAAACGTGGCCAAGGCACGCGTCGCGGCGATGCAGAAGGTCGCCGACGCACAATACGGTGTGGAAAAGGCCAAGGCCGAGGCGACGTATGGCGTGACTCTGGCGCGCTGCAAGGGACAGTCGAGCCAGGACATGCAGTCAGTCTGCCGCGATGGCGCGCAAAAAACCCTGGCTTCCGCCGTCGCGACTGCGAAGGCCCGCAACGACGCGGCACGGCGACGCGCAACGATGGCGCAGACCAGCGGCCAGAACGGCTGAGCGACGCGCGCCGTGCAGGCTCGGGCATCGTCAGAATAGTCGTTCGGCGAACGAACCAATCCAACCGGCGCGATCGCGATGGCCTCGTTGCACAAGACCAGGCAACTGGTGTACGTCAGCAATGACGAGGCGGGATTCCGGCGCGAACGGCGCGGAACGAAGTTCGAGTATTTCAACGCGCGTGGCGCGCGGATTCGCGATACCCGGATCCTCACGCGCATTCGCCAGCTCGCAATTCCACCGGCGTACACCGACGTCTGGATCTGCCGGCGTGCCGATGGCCATCTGCAGGCGACCGGGCGCGATGCACGCGGCCGCAAGCAGTACCGCTATCACCAGAAATGGCGCCAGCTGCGCGATCGCGCAAAATACGACCGCATGCTGGCCTTCTCCGAACATCTGCCCGGACTGCGCCGGCGCGTTGCCGCCGACCTTCGCCTGCCGGGCGTTCCCCGGGCGAAGGTGCTCGCCACCGTCGTGCGCCTGCTCGAAACATCGCTGATTCGTGTCGGCAACGACGAGTACGCGCGCACGAATGGATCGTTCGGCCTCACCACGCTGAAGAACGACCACGTGCGCGTGCGCGGGGCGCAACTGCAGTTCCGTTTCCGCGGCAAGAGCAGGAAGGTGCACGACGTGCGCGTGGACGACGCGCGCCTGGCGCGCATCGTGCGCCACTGCCAGGACTTGCCCGGGCAGGCGCTGTTCCAGTTCGTCAACGATGCCGGTGAGGTCGAGAACATCGATTCGAGCGACGTCAACGCCTACATCCGCGGCCGCGACGGGCTCGATTTCAGCGCCAAGGATTTTCGCACCTGGGCCGGCACGCTGCTGACCGCGCGCGTGTTGGCAGAACTGGGGAATGCTCCGAACGAGCCGTTGGCGAAGGGACGCATCACGAGTGCGATCGAACAGGTGGCCGCTCGCCTCGGCAACACCCCGGCGATCTGCCGGAAATCATACGTGCATCCGGCGATCCTCGATGCTTATCTGGCGAACACCCTGAAATTGCCACCCAGCGCGCACGCGCTCGGCAAGACCCGGCTGTCGGCGCAGGAACGCGCCATTCAGAGGTTGTTGAAGCGGAAGGAAGCCGAGATCCGGTTGGACCCTGTCCGCCACTAGGGTGGATCCGGTGAGACTCGTGCGCGGGCGTGGTGAGCGCGCTATCGGGAAATTCGCGTGAATCCGTTGCGATCGTACTGGACGCGTGTGCGAGAGGGTATCTGCGCGGGTTTGTGTTTTCGTGCGTCCTGGGGCTCGCGGCGCAGTCGGGACGCCGTGAGATACAGCACCGTTACGAAGAGGATCCATGACAACAGCAACGCGCCGATGACATTGAGGATGATTCCCCATCCGCCCGGCTGGGTCCAGAGCTTCAGCGCACCCGCGGCGCCGACAGCCGAAGCGGAAAGCAATTTGATGTTGAGCATCATGATCGTAGCCTCGTAATGCCGCGTGACCTGACAGTGCAATCAATATTCCATGCGCAACCATGCTTGCTGGACCGGACAGTCCCTTGAATTACTGGTGTTTACACAGGACAACTCCTCGCACCGCTGTTGAAAAATGCCTGAACGTGCCAAGGAAACATTGCAATGTGCATGCTTCGCATCGCGTTTCACATAGCCTTCACGCTGCGCGCGAACGGGCGTCGGCGAACACCACTGCCGGGAGTGAGTCCCGTGGCATCGTCATCCGGTTCAACAACAGATTCACCGGAAGAGCGAACGGGACGGTGGCAGCATGCCATTTCGGCGTGGTGACGCCAGCGCCTGCCGTGGCTCGATCGGCATGTTGCTTGCGCGCAGCGGCACCCATGGCAGGGGATGATGTTTGGCCAGTCGAAAGATTGGCGTGAAGAAATTGTTCACGGGAAGAACCCCTCACGTTGGTGGCGTGAACCGAACAATAGGCCTGACCACTGGGCGTTTCCGTTCGTTGGCAGACACAACGACCGAAATCTCCCATCGCCATCCGGCCTGGCGTGCGCTGCTGCATCAGACGCGGGCGCTATGTTCGCCAGCACACAGACTGCGCCGTGCAGGCCTGCGAGTATCCACGTGCGCCCGGGGAGTGGCGTGTGTAGTTGCGACCCGCAAAATCGCACACTTTGCTGCCGGCCGACAGGCGCAGTTCCAACGCATTGATGTGCGCCTCTTAGGGAAAACCAGCTGATGCAAGAGAACGGAACCAATCCCATCCTCGCCGAGGGTGTCGGCGATCCCGAGCGCGCGGACAGTGGCGCCGAAGGACGCCGGCAGCTGGCTTTGCTCAAAGCCGGCGCACTGCAGAACGCGATCCTGACCAGCGCCAATTTCTCGATCATCGCCACCGACGAAAAAGGCATCATCCAGCTGTTCAACGTCGGCGCCGAGCGCATGCTGGGCTATACCGCCGCCGAAGTCGTCAACAAGATCAATCCCGAGCGACATCCACGATCCGCAGGAAGTTGCGGCGCGCGCGCAGGAGTTGAGCCTGGAGCTTGCCACGCCGATTGCGCCGGGCTTCGAGGCGCTGGCCTTCAAGGCTTCGCGCGGGATCGAGGACATCTACGAATCTGACCTACATCCGCAAGGACGGCAGCCGCTTTCCGGCGTCCGTGTCGATCACCGCGCTGCGCGACGACTACGGCGACGTCATCGGCTATCTGCTGATCGGCACCGACAATTCGGTGCGCAAGCGCGTCGAGTCGGAACTCAACGAGGCCATGGCCGTCGTCGAGAAAGCCAATCGCGCGAAGACCGATTTTCTTTCCGCAATGAGCCACGAATTGCGCACGCCGCTCAATGCGGTGCTCGGTTTCGCCCAGCTGATGGAAACCGGCACGCCGGCGCCGACTCCGTCGCAGAAGCGCAATCTCGACCAGATCCTCAAGGCCGGCTGGTACCTGCTCGAACTGATCAACGAGATCCTCGATCTTGCGCTGATCGAGTCGGGCAAGGTGACGCTGTCGCGCGAGCCGGTCTCGCTGTCCGAAGTCATGCTCGAGTGCCGGGCCATGGTCGAGGCGCAGGCGCACAAACGCGGCATCGGCATGAAGTTCCCGCGCTTCGAAACACTCCATTTCGTCCAGGCCGACCGGACCCGCGTAAAGCAGGTGCTGATCAATCTGCTGTTCAACGCGATCAAGTACAACCGGCCGGGCGGCACGGTCACCGTCGAATTCACGCTGCGCGCGCCGGACTCCATCCGCATCAGCGTCCGCGACACCGGCGCGGGCCTTGCGGCCGACCAGGTCGCGCAGCTTTTCCAGCCGTTCAACCGGCTCGGCAAGGAAGCCAGCGCCGAGGAAGGCACTGGCATCGGGCTGGTCGTGACGCAAGCGCCTGGTCGAGCTGATGGGCGGCACGATCGGCGTGGACAGCGCTGTCGGCGTCGGCAGCGTGTTCTGGATCGAACTGATCCTGACGTCTGCCCCGCAGCTCGCGGCGCGCGAAGCGGAGAGTCCGACACTCGTGCAACCGCTGCATGCACCTGGCGCAGCCGCTGCGCACCCTGCTCTATGTCGAAGACAACCCGGCCAATCTCGAACTGGTCGAGCAACTCATCGCGCGCCGCCCCGACCTGCGCCTGCTGAGCGCGGCGGATGCCGATCTCGGCATCGAGTTTGCGCGCGCCTATCAGCCGGAAGTGATCCTCATGGACATCAACCTGCCGGGCATCAGCGGCATCGCCGCAATGAAAATCCTGCGCGCCGATCCGTCGACCGCGCACATCCCGATCATCGCGCTCAGCGCCAATGCGGTGCCGCGCGACATCGAGAAGGCGCTGGAAGCCGGATTCTTCAACTACCTGACCAAGCCGATCAAGGTCGACGAGTTCATGGAGGCGCTGGACGCGGCGCTGAAAGTTGCGCGCAGCCGCACCGGGCCGCGCAGCGAAGACGGAGCTGGCATGAAGCTCGCCGAGCCCGACATTCTCGATGCCAGCATCCTGATCGTCGACGATCAGGAGGCCAACGTCATCCTGCTCGAGCAGACTGCTGCGCGAGAGCCGGCTATACGCGCGTTGCCTCGACGATGAATCCGCAGGAAGTCTGCGCGCTGCATCGCAAGCACCGCTACGACCTGATCCTGCTCGATCTGCAGATGCCCGGCATGGATGGCTTCCAGGTGATCGAGGGCCTCAAGACCAACGCCAGCGACGGCTACCTGCCGGTGCTCGTGATCACCGCCCAGCCCGGCCACAAGCTGCGCGCGTTGCAGGCCGGCGCGAGGGACTTCATCAGCAAGCCATTCGACCTGGTCGAGGTCAAGACGCGCATCCACAACATGCTCGAAGTGCGCCTGCTGTACAAGGAAGCTCGAGAATTACGAACACTGATGCTGGAACAGACCGTGCAGGAACGCACCGCCGAACTGCGCGAAAGCGAAGCGCGTTATCGCAGCCTGACCGAACTGGCCTCCGACTGGTACTGGGAACAGGACGAGAACGGCAATTTCACCAAGGTCTCCGGGCCGGTCCTGGAGATGCTCGGCATCCGCGTCGACAGCCTGGCCGGAGAAACGTCCGAGGCGCCGGTCGACGGGCTGGAATCAGGACGAACAGCGGGAACTGCAGGCGCGCGATCGCGGCGCGCCAGCCGTTCCTGGATTTCGTCTTCAGCCGCGTCAACGCCGATGGTTCGCAGCAGCACTTCCGCGTCAGCGGAGAGCCGATGTTCAACCAGTCGTGCCGCTTCATCGGTTATCGCGGAATCGGCGTGGAAATCACCGCGAGGACAGTAAGCCAATTGATCGACGGTCAACAGATGTCTGCGCATAGCCCGAACCAGAACCATCTGCTCGCCGCACTGCCCACGGCGGAGTTCGAGCGCCTGGCCGCGCATCTGGAACTGGTGCCGATGCCGCTCGGCGAAATCCTCTACGAGCCCGGCGGACAGATGCGGCACGCCTATTTCCCCACCACGGCGATCGTGTCGCTGCACTACGTCATGGAATCGGGCGCATCGGCCGAAACCGCCGGCGTCGGCAACGAAGGCATCGTCGGCATTTCGCTGTTCATGGGCGGCGACACGACGCCCAGTTCGGCCGTCGTGCAGACCGCCGGCCATGGCTATCGGCTGGACGAGCCGCTCTGCTCAAGCAGGAATTCGTTCGCGCCGGCCTGATGCAGCGTCTGCTGCTGCGCTACACGCAGGCGCTGATCACGCAGATGACGCAGACCGCGGCCTGCAATCGCCATCATTCGATCGAGCAGCAACTTTGCCGCTGGCTGTTGCTGACGCTGGATCGCGTATCTATCGCACGAACTGGTCATGACCCAGGAACTGGTTGCCAGCATGCTCGGCGTGCGCCGCGAAGGCATTACCGAGGCCGCCGGAAATCTGCAGCGTGCCGGCGTCATCCGCTACCGCCGCGGACACATTGCGGTGCTCGAACGATCCGGGCTGGAGACGCGCGTGTGCGAGTGCTACGCCATGGTGAAGAAGGAACTGCGCCGCCTGCTGTCCGACGTGCAGTACCGCCAGGGTACCGAAGTCGTTGCCGATCACCGCTTCGCGCAGACCGCGCGGACGGCGTGACAGGGACTCGAGGCAACGTCGCGCGCCCTGCGCTACGGCGGCCCGAGGAACTCGGCCAGCTTCTGGCGCAGAAACACCGCATTGTCGACGACACGCCCATCGGCGAAGCGGATCCGGTACTTCTCGCCGCTCATCGAAGAGCCGGTCGCGCAACGCGTGATGAAGTCCTCGGCAGTCCGGACGCGTGCGCCGGCGTTGCGCAACTTCAGGCGCAGATGATCGGCGGCTTGCGCCGAAGTGTATTCGGTGCCATTGCGGATGAAGACGGCGTCGTGCAACTGCGCGATCGAGTCGATCAGATAATCGATCTTTGCGCGCTCGAGGTCCTGCTGGCCCCGCGCGGACGCGGCGAAAATCAGGACGAGAGCCAGTACCGCGGGCAGGCGGCACAGATTCGCTGCCAGCTGCCGCGCCGACGGCCAGATACGCCGGGCAAGCACTAGAGAAGTCCTTCGATCGGCAACATGCCCATGACGAACACTTCGGTGCGCCGCTGCTGGGAAACATCCGGGTCGCTGTGTCCGCTCATCGCCTTGCCGTCGGCGCTCCACAGCCACACCATCTGCCGATCGTCCGGCTTCACCCCGGGCGCCTCCTGCAACAGCACATGGAAGGAATTGGCGGGCAGGATTGCCGTGTCGAAGAATTCGCGCACCGCGCGAGCGAGCGGCGCGGAGTCGATGATCACGCCCATCTCGGTATTCAGCAGCTTCGAGCGCTGGTCCATGTTCAACGAGCCGATGAATACATGCTCACGATCCACGACCAGGGTCTTGGCGTGCAGGCTCACGCCCGACGAGGTGCCTCGCCCCGTCACCGGCTGCGCCGCGCCCGGCGTCGGCCGCAACTCGTAGAGTTGCACACCGCCGGCGAGCAGACGCCGCCGATAGCGCTCGTAGCCGGCATGCGCTGCTGCCTCGTCGGTCGCCGCGAGCGAGTTCGTGAGCACCTGCGTAGTGACGCCACGCTGCTCCAGCGCGGTGAGGTATTGCGTGCCGGTCTCCCCGGGAACGAAATACGGCGAGGTCATGAACACTTCGCTTTTCGCCGCATCGATCATGGCCTTGAGCTTCGGCCCGATGCGCAGGGCCGGCACATCCTTTCGCGCGTCGATCTTTTCGGGCTGGTCGGCGACGACCGTCGCCATTCCCCAGAACCATTCGCCGCGGCGGTCCGCCGTGGGCCCATTGGGTATCTCCGCCAGCGTTGCCTGGGCATAGTCGGATTGCGCGAACGCGCGCGCGTCGCGCGCCAGTGAAACGCGCAGCGCGGCCAGATCTGCATGGGTGTCGCGGTCGTTGTCGAACGCGGTGACGGGATAGGCGGCGTCGCAATTCCAGTAGTCGTCGAAGATGCGCGATGCCTCGCGCACCACCGGGCCGATCGCGACGACGTCGAGATCGCGGAAATTGGTCTCGTCGCCGGCATCGAAATAGTCGTCGCCGATGTTGCGGCCGCCGATGATCGCCGCGGTGTTGTCCGTGATGAACGACTTGTTGTGCATGCGGCGGTTGAGCCGCTGTCCGTCGACCATGAATTGTCCGATCTTCGACAGTGTCGACGCCTCGCGCGTGCTGAACGGATTGAACACGCGCACCTCGATGTTCTCGTGCGCGTCGAGTGCGTCGAGCATCTTCGCTGCGTCTTTCAGGTTGATGTCGTCGATCAGCATGCGCACGCGCACCCCACGATCGGCCGCGGCCAGCAGACGCTGCGCAAGCAAGCGTCCGGTCGCATCGTTCTGGAAAATGTAGTACTGCAGGTCGATCGAATGCGCGGCATGGTCGGCCAGGGCGACGCGGCTCATCAAGGCGTTCGAACTCTTCGTCAGTAGCCGGAATCCGGATTGTTCACCGCGTTGGTCCACCTCGGATGCAAGGTAGTGGGCCGACGGCGTATCGGTTGCCGGCGGCAAGGCGTTCGATGGAGTCTTGACGTAACCGGTGCGCAGCGACGAGCACGCGGCCAGCGCGCACGCGAATCCAACCGCGCCGAAGAGGCGCAAGGTTTTTCTTGCAAATGCAGACTGCATGGAAAATCCGACAATGAATGAAACTCGACGCCGCGCCGCGGACGCAGGCAGATGGGCGGCGCTCGGAGGCCGCCGGCGTCGCGAAAGCTTGAGCCGGTCAACTGCACCGGCTCGAGGTGCTCAGATGCGCCCCATCACCAGCAGCACGACAACGATGATCAGGACGATACCGAGGCCGCCGCTCGGGCCATAGCCCCAACTTCGGCTGTGCCCCCAGGCTGGAATTGCGCCGATCAGCATCAGCACCAGTACGATCAGAAGGATAGTGCCCAACGACATTTTCTTCTCCTAAAGTGGATAACCCGACTCTGCGCGCTGCCGGTGACGGATCGCTCCGCTACCCGGCGTCGGCCGCGCAGACCATGCTTCTATACGTGCAGCGTGCCCGTGCCGAACAAACCAAGCAGTCCGATCACGATCAGATAGATCGCCACGATGTAATTCAGAAGTCGTGGCACCATCAGGATCAGGATGCCGGCGATCAGCGAAACCAGGGGACCGATGCTCAAATGCAGGTTCATTGACGTCTCCTTTTCTTCTTGACAGGTTGTCTTTTCAGCGCTGCTGAGGAACCGGCGAATCAGCCCGCGTCAGGTCCTTCTGCCGATCGTCAGGAGCAAGCCGCCAATGACGATTGCGCCGACGCCTGCCCAGACCGGAACGTTGACGGTTTCCTTGTCCTTGAC
Organism: uncultured Gammaproteobacteria bacterium; assembly: GCA_963766595.1. GTDB lineage: Bacteria > Pseudomonadota > Gammaproteobacteria > Xanthomonadales > Rhodanobacteraceae > Rudaea. Next base: position 874,061 of record CAVYAZ010000002.1, on the reverse strand, counting down.
CGAGATATCGAGCGGGCCGATCTTGGTTTCGTGTGTGTCCTTGGTATAGCTGAAACTGCCGTAGGCCAGGCCGAGGGCCCCCGCTATGATCAGTACGATTGCCAGCATCTTCAGAGGATTCATCTCTTTTGCTCCGGTTGGTTTACACTTTGTATACTTGTTCGGCGTGCCGTCGCCGCGCGGGTAATTGTTCGTCGCGGCGGCGTGTGTGTGGGAAGGCAAAATGGGATGAATGACGCTGGCGCTATCGATTGGATGCGTATGAGGCGCCCTATCAGGTGAGCGTACGCTGAAGCGATTCGGCATTCGGTACGCTGGCGCACATAGACTGGATCGGGCCTACGCCGCGTAGCATCTTGCCCAACACGTTCCACGCGGGGATGCGTTCGGCGACGATCCGCATGCAACTGAGCAACGGCATCGCCAGCAACAACCCGGCGACACCCCACAGCCAGGCGAACAGTATCAGCGCAATGAACACCATCACCGGGTCAAGCGCCAGGCGTCGCCCGACGATCAAAGGCGTCACAATCTGGCCTTCGAGCAAATGCAGCAGCAGGAAGATCCCCGGAACGCTCAGCGCAGCCAGCGGCATGTCGAAACGTGCAAAGGCGACGACGACGAGCAGCGCAACGGCAACCATGGGCCCGACGAACGGGCGAAATTCAGGATGGCGGCGACACCGCCCCAAAGCATCGTGTTGTCGACGCCGAGCTCGGGTGCTCGGGGACGACAGCGACCTCTTCCGGTTCGAGCACCGCGCTCAGGTCCAGTCTGCCTGCGGATATGTCATGCAGGAGCACTAGCGCAAGGCGCGCTCGAACTCCTTGATCTCCACGCGCGCCTTTTCCATGGCGATGCCATAGCGTTCCTGCAGCCTGCCGGCGAGATAGTGGCGATCTCCATCGCTGCGCCTGACGTCATCGTCCGTGAGCTTGTTCCACTTTGTCTGGAGCCGGTCACCCAGCGAGGACCATTTGCTGCGGATCATGTCCTGGACCATTTCATTGTCCTTGCCGGTTGTTGGTTCGTGCGGATGATGCGGATGACATGGCGTCACCGCCCTTGAGTTCATTTGAATCGCGTTTGCGCGGCACGGCGCGGGAATCGACGCGAATGCGGTTGTCGACGTGCTCGATGCCGTTGGTCCCCGAGGCAAGCTGCGCCGCCAGATCCTTTGCAACGTCACTTTCGACGACACCGCCGAGTGCAGCGCTGCTGCCGTCGACGATCACGGTGAGATCATAGGCGTGCAGGCGTGAGTCCTGGTTGAACGTCGACAGGATGCGGTTCTCACGCCGCGCATTCATGACCTGCGTGTCCTTCGCCTCAGGAGTCAGATCGGCCGCAATGCTGGCGCCGAAGCCGGCGAGGACGAGTGCTCCGCCAAGGGCCACCGACAGTGCGCGAATGATCCGATTCATCGAAGGTTCCTGATCAAGATGCAATAAGGCTGCGGATGCCGGCGCGCAACGCGGAGGTGGCGGAGAGCGAATGCTGCGGAAGCGCGCAGGCCTTCAAGCCAAAGGACGGCCGGGAACGCGCGACTGCGCTGGATGTTGCCGACGAGTATCGTCAGGCGACCGCTCCGGTCGGGCGCGGTCGACCGCAACTAGAATCCGCGGCGCTTGCCCAGCAGCAAGGAGAGGACAAACAGAACAATAAAGACCAGGAACAATACTTTGGCGATTCCTACGGACGCTCCAGCGATGCCGCCAAAACCCAGGACACCGGCGATTATCGCGATGACGAGGAATACCAGCGCGTAATGCAGCATGAAAAATTCCTTTGTCGAAAATAGCTGAATCGCTGCGCATCGCGCATGATGCAGAGCACGAGCATAGGCGCATGCCCGCTCCATCTCTGTACGCCATCACACATAGGTGGCCATTGCGGCCGCTGTCCGGTCAGGCGATGCGGCCGGTGTGTGGTGCACGACTTCGTTTCCGCTGATTGGAGGCTTGACATGGTTGGACGTCCGGACCCGGTGCGCGGCGCCTCGAGGCGAGACACGGGGCATGCATTTGCTGCAGCGGCGACGGCGAATCGTGCCGGCTATGTTCGATACCGCACATATAAAGCGGCGGCGGGGGCCGATCATGGGGCGGGCCGTGTCGTCGCCGGGCATGTTGCCCCGTTGTCAGATCCCAGGCCGAAGGCGATGGGCGCGCGATGTTCGAAAACCTGATGCGGATGTGGACTGCAGGGCGCGGGACATCCGCGCGGCACCTGCCTGACCGCAGCGAACAACCGTTGCGGTCCGAGTTGTACAGCGCCGACCAGATGGAACAGCACGGCGAGAGACTCGCCGAGTCGCACAAGGACGCGCGCGAGCATGGCGCGGACCGGCTGCTGCCGCGTCTGGCCGAAAACGAAACCGTGCTGCTCCAGGCCTGCAAGCTGCTGACGCAGGCAATCGAGGACGATCGCCGCATCACCCCGGCCGGCGAATGGCTGCTCGACAATTTCTACCTGATCGAAGAACAGATCCGCACGGCGCGGCGCCACCTTCCCAGGCGCTACAGCTGGGAATTGCCGCGCCTGACGAGCGGTCCGTCGGCGGGATTCCCGCGCGTGTACGACATCGCCCTCGAGGCGATCTCGCACGGCGACGGCCGCGTCGACACCGACAGCCTGATCCGCTTCGTGTCGGCTTACCAGCGCGTGACGACACTGTCTCTGGGCGAGCTCTGGGCGATTCCGATCATGCTGCGGCTCGCGCTGATCGAAAACCTCCGGCGCGTCGCCGCGCGCATTGCGGCCGATCGCCTGGATCGCAACCTGGCCGACAGCTGGGGCGACCAGATCGTCGAGTTTGCGGAAAAGGATACCAAGAACCTGATCCTGGTGGTCGCCGACATGGCGCGCTCGAACCCGCCGATGGTCAGTGCTTTCGTCGCCGAGCTCACGCGCCGCCTGCAGGGCCATGGCCCGGCGCTTGCCCTCCCGCTGACCTGGATCGAACACTCGCTGGCCGAGTCGGGCCTGACGATCGCCCAACTGGTGCAGGCGGAGAATCAGCAACAGGCCGCCAACCAGGTATCGATCAGCAACAGCATCGGCAGCATGCGCCTGCTCGCGGTGATGGACTGGCGCGAGTTCGTCGAGTCCCTGAGCATCGTCGACCAGACGCTGCGCCGCGACCCGGCCGGAATTTATCCACAAATGGACTTTGCCACGCGTGACCGCTACCGCCACGCGATCGAATCGACGGCCAAGCACAGCCGGCTGCCAGAATCCGAAATTGCAGCGGCCGCGCTGCGCCTGGCCAGCGACGCCACGGCGGCCGGCAACGAGGCGCGCACGAAACATGTCGGGCACTACCTCGTCGGCGACGGACTGGCGGAGCTCGAGCGCGCCGCGCAGGTACGTTTCTCTCTGCGCTCCTGGGCGCGCGCACGCGAGTTGCGCGTGACGCTGTACCTGGGCTCGATTGCGCTGCTCACGGCTGCGGTTGCGGCGCTGGCCGCGTTCCAGGCCCGTTCCCAAGGCGTGCACGGTTGGCTGTTGGCAATGCTGACGCTGTGTGTCGTGTTCGGCGCGAGCCAGTTTGCGATCGCACTGGTCAATCGCGTGGCCAGCATGCTGGTCGAGCCGCATGCGCTGCCGCGCATGGACTTCTCGAAAGGCATTCCGCAGCAGGCCCAGACTCTCGTCGTCGTGCCGACGATGATCGGCAGCGCGGAAGCGGTAGCGGCGCTGATCGAGGCCCTGGAAGTGCGCTTCCTCGCCAACCGCGATGCGCAGGTGCAGTTCGGCCTGTTGACCGATTTCGCCGACGCCGATGCGGAGACGCTGCCGGAGGACGAGCCCATCCTGCAACAGGCGGCGCGTGGCATCGCCCAGTTGAACGCGAAGTACCGCAGTGAGGCTGCCGAGGGGGGCTTCTTCCTGTTTCACCGTCCGCGCCGGTGGAATCCGCAGGAACGCGTGTGGATGGGATACGAGCGCAAGCGCGGCAAGCTCGGCGACCTCAATGCCCTCCTGCGCGGCGGCGCCAATGCCGACTTCTCGCTGATCGTCGGCGACATTTCGACGCTGCAATCCGTGCGCTACGTCATCACGCTCGACACGGACACGCAACTGCCCCGCGATGCGGCGAAGATGCTGATCGCGAGCATCGCCCATCCGCTGAATCGTCCGCACTACGACACGCAACGCCGCTGCATCGACGCCGGCTACGGCATCCTGCAGCCGAGAGTGGCGGCCAGCCTGCCGAGTACGCGGCGTTCACTGTTCGCGCGACTGCACGCCGGGGACGCCGGCATCGATCCGTACACGCGCGCCGTGTCGGACGTCTATCAGGATGCCTTCGGCGAGGGCTCGTTCATCGGCAAGGGCATCTACGACGTCGACGCGTTCGAGTTTGCGCTGAAGGGTCGCCTGCCGGAAAACCGCATCCTCAGTCACGATCTGCTGGAAGGCTGTTACGTGCGCTCGGGCCTGCTCAGCGACGTCGAATTGTACGAAGGCTATCCGTCGAGCTACATCTCGGACGTGCAGCGGCGCCACCGCTGGATCCGCGGCGACTGGCAGATCGCGCACTGGCTGTTGCCGCGCGTGCCGGGAGCCGACGGCGTATACGTGAAGAACCCGCTTTCCTCGTTGTCGCGCTGGAAAGTGCTCGACAACCTGCGCCGCAGCCTGGTTCCCGTTGCGCTGACATTGCTCATGCTGCTCGGCTGGATCGTCCTGCCGGAGCCATGGCTATGGACGCTGGCCGTGCTCGCGGTGACATTCGTCCCGGCGCTTGGCGCGAGTGCGTTCGACCTCGCGCGTAAACCCAAGGAGTCCCTGCTGCGGCATCACCTGGGGACCACGATGCAGGTTGCCGGCAGGCGCTTTGCCAGCGCACTGTTTGCGCTGGCCTGTCTGCCGTACGAGGCGTACTACTGCCTCGATGCGATCCTGCGCACCGGCGTGCGCATGCTGCTCACGCGCCGCAACCTGTTGCAGTGGACGGCGTCGAGCGAAGTCGATCGCCGGGTGCGCTCTTCGTTGCTGGCCTCGTTCCGGTCGATGTGGGTCGCGCCGGCGCTGGCGATCGCTACCGCGCTCTGCCTGCTTTATGTGCGTCCGCCGGCATTCGCGACCGCCGCACCACTCCTGCTGCTGTGGCTGGCGGCGCCGTTGCTCGAATGGTGGCTGAGCCGGCCGATAGTGCCCGTCGTCGAAACGCTGACCGCCGAGGATGTCAACTTCCTGCGCAAGACCGCGCGCCGCACTTGGGCGTACTTCGAACATCTTGTCGCCGCGGAAGACAACTGGCTGCCGCCGGACAACGTGCAGGAGCGCCCGGCGACGGTGGTCGCCCATCGCACGTCGCCAACCAATATCGGCCTGGCCTTGCTGGCGAATCTGTCCGCGTGGGACTTCGGTTACGTTTCCACCGGGACAGCCGTCGCGCGCTGCGAACACACGCTCGACACGCTCGGCAAGTTGCAGCGCGAGCGCGGGCACTTCTACAACTGGTATGACACGCAGACGTTGCAGCCGCTCATGCCGCACTATGTGTCCACGGTCGACAGCGGCAATCTGTGCGCGCACCTGCTGACACTGGAGAACGGGCTCGTCGCGCTGCTCGACCAACCGATCACGCGTGCGCAGAGCCTGGAGGGCCTTGACGATACGCTCGGTGTTCTTGTCGAAACCGCGCCGAGCGAACACCGCGAAGCCATCGATCAATTCCGCACCCGGTTGCAGGCAGCGCGTCAGTCGCGCCCCGCGACGCTCCCCGCCTGTTTCCGCGCGCTGACCGAAATCCGCACGGCGGCGGCAGCCCTCGCCGAGCGTCTCGGCGATGCGTCCGGAGGCACGTCGACCTGGGTCGGCGCGTTGCTCGGACAATGCACCGACGCCCGCGACGATCTGCTGTTTCTCGCGCCATGGCTCGACATGCCATCGGCTCCGGCCGCATTTGCGGCCGCTCTCGACGCAGCCGCCGTTCCGACGCTTGCGCGAACTTCCGCGCCATGCCGACGAACTCACCCAGGCGCTGGAGCGTCGCGCGATCGGAACCATCGCGCCGCAGGACCGGCGCTGGCTCGACTCTTTCGGCCAGCACGTGGAAGAGAGTGGCCGTAACGCCGCGGCGCGCGTCGCCGCCATCGAAAAGGCAGCGCTGCGCGCGCGAAAATTCGCGCAGATGGACTTCGATTTCCTCTACGACCCGGAACGCCACCTGTTCACGATCGGTTTCAACGTCACCGATCGCCGGCGCGACGTGAGCTACTACGACCTGCTCGCGTCCGAGGCGCGGCTGGGAACGTTCGTCGCGATTGCCCTGGGACAGGTACCGCAGGAAAGCTGGTTCACGCTCGGTCGCCTGCTGACGGCGACCGGGGGTGAGCCGGCGCTGCTTTCGTGGGGCGGCTCGATGTTCGAATACCTGATGCCGTTACTGGTCATGCCGACTTTCGCCGGCACGCTCCTCGACCAGACCTGCAAGGCAGTCGTGCGCCGGCAAATCGAGTACGGCCGCCAGCGCGGCGTGCCCTGGGGCATTTCCGAATCGGGTTACAACACGGTCGATGCGGCCCACAACTACCAGTACCGCGCGTTTGGTGTGCCTGGCCTGGGGCTGAAACGCGGGCTGGCCGAGGATCTCGTGATCACGCCGCATGCTTCGGCACTGGCGCTGATGGTTGCGCCGGGCGAGGCGATCCGCAACCTGCGGGTGCTGGCCGCACAAGGCCAGGTCGGAAGGTTTGGATTCTTCGAGGCGGTCGATTACACGCCGGCACGCCTGCGTCGCGGCGAAACGTTCGCGGTCGTGCAATCGTTCATGTCGCACCATCAGGGCATGAGCCTGCTGGCAATCGGCGACGTCCTGCTTGACGGACCGATGCGCAGGCGCTTCGCCGCCGAACCGCTGTTCCAGGCGACGCTGCAGTTGCTGCAGGAACGCATTCCGCGCGCCAGCGCGACGTTCTCGCACAGCAACGAGTTGGTCGACCGGCGCGCAGCGGTCGACACCGCCGAGATGCCGGTGCGCGTGTTCACGACCGGCAACACGCCGTGGCCGAGCGTGCAGATGCTTTCCAACGGCAATTACCACGTCATGGTCACGAATGCCGGCGGCGGCTACAGCCGTTGGCGCGACCTTGCCGTTACTCGCTGGCGCGAAGACAGCACCTGCGACAACTGGGGCACGTTCTGCTACATCCGCGACGTCGACACCGGCAAGCTATGGTCCAACACGCTGCAACCCACGCTCGCGCGCGGCGGCGGCTACGAGGCGACATTCACCGAGCCGCGCGTGGAATTCCGCCGGCGCGACGACGAGATCGACACGCATACCGATATCGCCGTCTCGCCCGAAGACGATATCGAATTGCGCCGAGTGCGCATCTCCAACCGCTCGCGCACGCGGCGCACGATCGAAGTAACCAGCTACGCCGAAGTCGTCCTTGGGCCGGCGGTCGCCGACAGCATGCACCGCGTGTTCAACAACCTGTTTGTCGAAACCGAAATCGTGCCCACGCGGCCGGCGATCCTTTGCGCGCGCCGGCCAAGGGCGAATACCGAGCACTGGCCGTGGATGCTGCACACGATGGCGTTGCACGGCGCCGAAAGCATCGAGACGTCGTTCGAGACCGATCGAGCGAATTTCATCGGCCGCGGCAACAGTGTTGCGTCGCCGGCAGCGTTCGTCGATTCGGCCCCGCTGTCCGGAACGCAGGGTCCGGTGCTCGATCCGATCGTCGCGATCCGCCACCGGTTCGTGATCGAACCGGAGGAGTCGGTTACGCTGAACCTCGTCACGGGCATCGGCGAGAACCGGGCGGCATGCCTTGCGCTCGTGGAGAAGTACCAGGACCTGCATCTGGCCGACCGCGTGTTCGACCTGGCCTGGACCCATAGCCAGGTGGCGTTGCGCCAGATCAACGTCACCGAAGCCGACGCGCAACTTTACGGACGTCTTGCCGGACGCGTTCTGTATGCGAACAACCTGCTGCGCGCCGACGCGGCCCTGATTGCCGGCAATCGCCGCGGCCAGTCCGGCCTTTGGGGCTACGCGATTTCAGGCGATCTGCCGATCGTGCTGCTGCAGATCAGGGATGCGGAGGGGATCGAGCTCGTGCGTCAGCTCGTTCGCGCGCATGCCTACTGGCGCGCGCGCGGCTTCGCCGTCGACCTGGTTGTGTGGAACGACGATCGCGGCGGCTACCGGCAGGCGCTGCAGGACGAAATCCTCGGCCTTATCGCCGCGGGTGTCGAGGCCAATCTCATCGACCGGCCCGGTGGCATTTTCGTGCGCGCCGCCGAACAGATCGCCTCGGAAGACCGCGTCCTGTTGCTGGCAATCGCGCGCGCGATCATCTCGGATGTGCGTGGCGGGCTGGCGGAGCAGCTCAAGCGCAGCGATCTGCTGGAACCGCCGATCCCGCGCTTCACGCCGACGCGCAGCGATAGCGCCGACGCCGACACAACGCCGCAGCCGCCGCCGCGCGATCTGATTCTCGGCAATGGCGTCGGCGGATTCAGTGCGGACGGGCGCGAGTACGTGATCACCACGCGGCGCGGTGCGATGACGCCGGCGCCCTGGGTCAACGTGCTGGCCAACGCCGAGTTTGGCAGCGTCGTCTCCGAGAGCGGCAGCGCCTACACCTGGGCCGAGAACGCGCACGAATACCGCCTGTCGCCGTGGCACAACGATCCGGTAGCCGATCCGTCGGGCGAGGCGTTCTACGTGCGCGACGAGGAAACCGGACGTTTCTGGTCGCCGTCGCCGCTGCCGTGCTGCGGCGAAACGCCGTACACGACGCGGCACGGCTTCGGCTACAGCGTGTTCGAGCACGTCGAGGACGGTATAAGAACGGAATTGTGGACTTACGTGGCCCTCGATGCGGCGATCAAGTTCTCCGTGGTGAAGGTGCGCAACCTGTCGGGCCGTCCACGCCGGCTGTCGATTACCGGCTACGTCGAATGGGTGCTCGGCGACCTGCGCCCGAAGGCGGCGATGCACGTGGTCACCGAGATCGACGCCAATGGCGGCGCGCTGCTCGCGCGCAACGCCTTCAATCCCGAATTCGCCGATCGCGTCGCCTTCTTCGATGTCGATGAGGCAACGCGCACGCTGAGCGGCGACCGCAGCGAATTCATCGGCCGCAACGGAACCTTGCAGAAGCCCGCGGCGATGCTGCGCGCGCGGCTTTCCGGCAAGGTCGGCGCAGCGATGGATCCGTGCGCCGCAATCCAGGTGCCGTTCGATCTCGGCGAAGGCCAGTCGCGCGATGTCATCTTCCGCCTCGGCGCAGGACGCGGCATCGACAGCACCAGCAGCCTGGTGCAACGCTTTCGCCAGGCCGGCACCGCGCGCGCTGCACTCGACGCCGTGCGCGATTACTGGAAACGCACGCTCGGCGTCGTGCAGGTGCGCACCGGGCAACCGGCGCTCGATGTGCTGACCAACGGCTGGCTGCTATACCAGACGATCGCCTGCCGCCTGTGGGGCCGCAGCGGTTTCTATCAGTCTGGCGGCGCGTTTGGTTTCCGCGACCAGCTGCAGGATGCAATGGCGGCCGTGCACGCCGCGCCGTCCCTGTTGCGCTCACAGTTGCTGCGCTGCGCATCGCGCCAGTTCAAGGAAGGCGATGTCCAGCACTGGTGGCATCCGCCATCCGGCCGCGGCGTGCGTACGCACTGTTCCGACGACTACCTGTGGCTGCCGCTGGCCGCATGCCGTTACGTAGCGTGTACCGGCGACGTGGACGTGCTGGGCGAGCGCAGCGTTTTCCTCGAAGGCCGCCTGGTCGGCGATGGCGAGGACTCGTACTACGATTTGCCCGTGCAATCGACCGAGAGCGCCGATCTGTACGGCCATTGCGTGCGCGCGATTCGCCACGGCCTGCGCTTCGGCAAGCATGGCCTTCCATTGATGGGATCGGGCGACTGGAACGACGGCATGAACAACGTCGGCATCCACGGCACGGGCGAGAGCGTGTGGCTGGGATTCTTCCTGTATCACGTGCTGACGCACTTCGCCGATCTGGCGACGCTGCGTGACGATCCGGCGTTCGCCGAGTATTGCCGCGGCGAGGCGGCCAAGCTGAGCGAGCACATCGATCAGCATGCCTGGGATGGCAACTGGTATCGGCGCGCCTATTTCGACGATGGCACGCCGCTCGGCACGTCGACCGGCAGCGAATGCCAGATCGACTCGATCGCCCAGAGCTGGTCGGTACTATCCGAAGCCGGCGACCCGGCGCGCGCGCGCACGGCGATGAATTCGCTCGATCGACGCCTGGTCGACCGCGACAAGGCGCTGATCAGGCTGCTCGATCCGCCGTTCGACAAATCGCATCTCGATCCGGGCTACATCAAGGGCTATCTGCCAGGCGTGCGCGAAAACGGCGGGCAATATACGCATGCCGCGATCTGGGCGTCGATGGCGTTTGCCGCGCTCGGCGACGCCGAGCGTGCCTGCGAGCTGCTCGGCATGATCAACCCGATCAATCACTCGCTGTCGAAAGACGCGATGAACATGTACAAAGTGGAACCGTATATCGCCACTGCCGACGTGTACGCCGAACCGCCGCATGTCGGCCGCGGCGGCTGGAGCTGGTACACAGGTTCGGCCGGCTGGCTCTATCGCCTGATTGCCGAATCGATACTCGGGCTCCAGCTCGAGGGAGACCGGCTGCGGATCGTCCCGTGCATTCCGCGAAGTTGGGATGGCTTCACGGTCACCTATCGTTATCGCGAGACGTTCTACGAAATTGTCGTCGTGCAGACCACGCAGGCGACTGCATCTTCGCGCATGCTCCTCGATGGCGAGGAGTGTGCCGGCCAGACCATTCCCCTGGCGAACGATGGCATCAACCACGTCGTCAACCTGAGCCTGTCGCGCACGTAGTGGCGGCCTGATCCGCATGGGCATTTGCTCGTGCGTGAAGCAGCAAGCGCGCGCTCGACTGTGAATGAGCGCACAACCACCGTAGCGGCTTCGCCCGCCTGCGTTCGATGGCGCACATACAACGTTCGCCGGACGGGCGATCATGCGCCTCGTCAACCGAATACCCGGCGCGACTTGCGCCGCCTGTTGACGATCGGCCAGCGCCTGCGCCGGCCGAGGCCCGCGGCACAACGCTGCGGCACAGACAACCTTCCCATTGCCACGGCAAGTCTCACGCCATCGATCGTGATGGCGCGGCATGGGCGTCCAAATCCCTAACGGAGAAAACCCCATGACAACCACAAAGAATCTGTTGAGCGCCCTGATCGCCGTGTCCGCTGTTGCGCTCTATCCCGGCGCGGCCCGCGCCGAAAAGTCCGCTGACCTGGATTGCAAGCTGCAGTTCAACCTGTCGACCTGGTCGGCGATCTACAAGCATTCGGAAGGCAGCGGCGTGATCACCTGCGAAAACGGCAAGTCGATGCGCGTCAGCATCGTCGCCAAGGGCGTTGGCCTGACGGTCGGCAAGTCGCACGTCGATGGCGGCACGGGCCGCTTCTCCGACGTTCACCAGCTGACCGACGTGTTCGGTTCCTACGCGCAGGCTGAAGCGCATGCCGGTGTCGTCAAGTCCGGTACCGCCCAGGTCCTGACCAAGGGCGAAGTCTCGCTCGCGCTCGCCGGCAAGGGCGAAGGCGTGGATCTCGGCATCGACATCGGCGAAATGACGCTGACACGCGCGAAGTAAGAACGCAGCGAGGAAGCCGCTGTGCCGATCTGTCGGTTTGCCGGCTACCGCGTAACGCGCCTGCAACTAACACATCAACCAAAGGAAACCCCATGAATATCAAACGCAGCCTCATCGCGGCCTCGGTGCTGGCGATCGGATTCGCCGGCGCCATGCCGGCGATGGCCGATAGCGAAACCACCGTGACGACCGTCACCAAGACCACCGGTCATCATTACGTCTATTACGGCGACCATCAGATCTATTACGCGCCGGAAACCAAGACCTACTATTGGGAAAACGATGGCGCCTGGAAATCGGGCACGGAACTGCCGACCGATCGCCGGACCTATGTCACCAGTGGTGGCGTGAAGCTGGAGTTGAATACGGCCCAGCCGTACGAGCGCCACGAGTGGGTCGTCAAGCATTACAAGGACAAGCACGACGGCGACGAAATGCGTGAACGCGACGACGATTGACGCCCAGCGCACGACAGGATTTGAGGGAGTAACACTATCTCGCGTTGAATGATTCAACCATGCGATGGAAACGTGGGACGGACCGGGTTATCGAAAGATGATTCGAGCCGTCCCTTTTTTTACGGCCATGGATGGCCGATACGCCGAAAATGCAGGAGCATTTTTCGGCGGGTGCATGGCAGCGCCACCATCCCGAAAAACGAAGGACACCGAAAATGCAGGAGCATTTTTCGGCGGGTGCATAGACCGCACGACATCCCGAAAACGAAGTCGTGTTGGCTGGACCGACACACCGGAAAATGCAGGAGCGTTTTTCGGCGGGTGCATCGCAGCGCCACTATCCCGAACAACGAAGGACGCCGGAAATGCAGGAGCAATTTCCGCCGGCTGCCTAAATCGCACGACATCCTGGAAAACGAAGCCATGTCGGCTGACCTGCCGCGCCGACAAATTGCTCGCGGCGATGCGCAATGAATTTGGCGGCCACGCAATCGTGAAGGAATAGACCGGCGTCAGCGGCTGGGCGTGCGCATCAGCACGAATTCCTCCGCAGCAGTCGGATGCACGGCCATGGTCGCGTCGAAGTCGCGCTTGCGCGCGCCCATGGTGACGGGTACCGCCAGGCTCTGCACGATCTCCGGAGCATCGCTGCCGATCATGTGCAGGCCGAGTACGCGTTCTGTCTCGGCGTCGACGACGAGCTTCATGTAACTGCGCTCGTTGCGTCCGGAAACGAGGTTTTTCAGCGGGCGGAAGTCGGCCTCGTATATCTCGATGCGCTGCCCACGCTGCAGCGCCTTGTCCTCGCTGAGTCCTATCTGCCCTACTGGGGGCTGCGAGAACACTGCACTTGCGATCAGATCGTGATCGACGGCGCGTGGCATGCCGCCAAATACCGTGTCGACGAAGGCGCGTCCTTCGGCGATCGCCACCGGCGTAAGGTTGACCCGGTCGGTGACGTCGCCAACGGCGAAGATCGAAGGCACGTTGCTGCGCGACCATTGGTCCACGCGCACGGCGCCGGTCGGCTGCAACGCCACGCCGGCCTGCTCGAGCCCGAGGTTGGCGGTGTTTGGCGCACGCCCGAGGGCGTTGAGCACGAAGTCTGCGTGCAGGACCCGGCCATCGACGCCGTGGCAAACGAATTCGCCGCCGGCCCTTTCGATCCTGGCCACCTGAAAGCCGGCCTGCTGGACGATGCCGCGCTCGCGCATCGCCGCGCCGAGGCGGCGACGCACATCCGCATCGAACCCGCGCAGCGGCGTGTCGGCGCGATAGGCCAGCGTCACCGCGCTGCCGAAGCCGCGATAGATGCCCGCGAACTCGACCGCGATGTAGCCGGAACCGAGCACCAGCAATCGCGCCGGCGCGGCGGTCAGGTCCAGGATCTCGTTCGACGTCGCTGCAAATTCGATACCCGGAATGTCCGGCCGGCTTGGTGCGCCGCCGGTCGCGATCAACAACCGCTCAGCCGACAGACGTTCGCCATTGATCAGGATCGAGTGCGCATCCTCCACGCTGGCGCGCCCGGCGATAAACCTCACGCCGGACTCGGCCAGTATCCTGCGGTAGACGGCTTCGATGCGCGCGATCTCGGCGTCTTTCGCAGCGGTCAGCCGCGCCAGGTCGAAGTGAGGCTCGCTCAAATCCCAGCCATAGCCGGCGGCGTCGGTGAAAGCATCGGAGAACTGCGCCGCATACGTGAAGATCTTCTTCGGTACGCAACCGCGGATGACGCAGGTGCCACCGACACGATCGGCTTCGCAGATGGCGACGCGCGCTCCCTTGGCGGCCGCATAGCGGCTCGCGGACATGCCACCGGAACCGGCGCCGATCGTGATCAGGTCGAATTCGTGACTGGACATGCGCATGCACCGGAGGGTTGCCGCGGACTATCGCTCATTTCGCCGGCCAGAGCACGCAGAAGGCCCGAGCAACGAACAAGCGGTCCGCCTGCTTCGTTCGCGCCATGAGTATTGCGGCTACACGTCACTGGCGGCGAGGAGGACGCAGAGCGCAAGACCGGCTTGCGGCAACCGAGGCCCGAGCCGAACTGCTCAGTCTGTGCCTGCGAGGGCATCGTCGACAATCGTTTGCGCTTCCTTCAGGACGCTGCGCAAATGATCCTCGCCACGGAAACTCTCGGCGTAGACCTTGTAGATGTCTTCCGTACCGGACGGACGCGCCGCGAACCAGCTGTTTGCGGTAACGACCTTGATGCCGCCGATCGACCCATCGTTGCCGGGGGCACGGTCGAGCACGCTGTCGATTTTTTCTCCAGCCAGCTCCGTGATGCGAATCTGCTGGCGCGACAGTTTGGCCAACCGTTGCTTCTGCATCGCCGTCGCTGGCGCTTCGACGCGATCCGCTGCCGGTTCGCCGAGCTCGCGCGTGAGCTCGCGATACAGTTCGCCGGGATCACGTCCGCTGCGCGCGGTGATCTCCGCGGACAGAAGCGCCGGCACGATGCCGTCCTTGTCCGTGGTCCACACCGTTCCATCGATGCGCGCAAACGAGGCACCGGCACTTTCCTCGCAGCCAAAACCCAACGAACCGTTCAACAGGCCGTCGACAAACCATTTGAAGCCGACCGGCGCCTCGTACAGTCCGCGGCCGAGCCGGCTGGCCACGCGGTCGATCAATGCGGTGGTTACGACGGTCTTTCCCACCGAAGCGGCGTTGTTCCAATGTGGACGATGACGAAACAGGTAATCGACCATCACCGCCAGATAGTGGTTCGCCGGCAATAGTCCGGCGCTGCGCGTGACGATTCCATGGCGGTCGTGGTCGGTATCGCAGGCGAATGCGACGTCGTAGCGGTCGCGCAGGCCAATCAGGCGCTGCATCGCGTACGCAGACGACGGGTCCATGCGAATCCGGCCGTCGCGGTCCAGCGTCATGAACCCGAACTGGGCATCGACGTCTTCACTGACGACAACGAGGTCGAGCTTGTAACGCTCGGCGATCGGCGCCCAGTAGCGCACCCCGGCACCGCCCAGCGGATCGACCGCCATGCGGATTCCGGCGCTGCGAATCGCCTCGAAATCGATGACGCTGCCGAGGTCGGCGACGTAGGCGTCGAGAAAATCGTGCTCGTGCGTCGTCGCGGCGCGGCGCGCGCGCGCGAACGGCATTCGCCGAACGTTCTCGACACGGCCTTCGAGCAACAGGTTGGCGCTCGCTTCGATCCATCCGGTGATTTGCGTATCGGCCGGGCCACCGTTCGGCGGGTTGTACTTGAAGCCGCCGCTCTCGGGCGGGTTGTGCGATGGCGTGATGACGATGCCGTCGGCAAGTCCCGAGCTGCGCTCACGGTTGTAGACCAGGATCGCGTGCGAAATCGCCGGCGTCGGCGTGAAGTTGCCGTCCGCGGCGATCATCGTTTCGACGCCGTTCGCGGCCAGCACCTCCAGTGCGCTTTCGAAAGCCGGTTGTGAAAGCGCGTGCGTATCGATGCCGATATACAACGGCCCGTCGAAGCCTTGCCGCTTGCGGAAGTCGCAGATCGCCTGGGTGATAGCCAGCACATGCCATTCGTTGAACGTGCGATCGAACGAACTGCCGCGATGCCCGGACGTGCCGAACGCCACGCGCTGTGCCGACTCTGCCGGATCGGGCCGCAGATCCGCGTATGCGGCGAGCAGTGCAGGCACGTCGACGAGCAGCGACTTCGGCGCGGGTTTTCCGGCAAGCGGACTGATCGCCGTGCTCATGCGTGGGTTTCCCGCACTCGTCTCCGGTCGCGAACCGGTAATGGCGCCGGCGTTCCCGCGCTGCTCACTGACGTGCGCCTGCCATCGGCGTCACACGACTTTCCTGAGCGGCTCCTTGGCAGGCTCGCCCTTCTTGCCGAGTTCCATGAGCAGGGTGCTGAGATCTTCGGCATGCTCTTCTTCCGAGGCCAGAATCGATTCGATCATGCGGCGCGTGGTTGGATCGTCACTGCCGAGGTAGACGATGATATCGCGGTAGCTGTCGATAGCGATGCGTTCGGCAACCAGATCTTCTTCGAGCATCTCGACGATGTCCCTGCCTTCGACGTAGTCGGCGTGGCTACGCGCCAGCAGGGTGTTCGGCGAAAGATCCGGCGCCCCGCCGAGTTGCACGATGCGCGTTGCCAACTGGTCGGCGTGTCCCTGCTCTTCGTTGGCGTGCTCGAGGAATTCCGCCGCGACGCTCTTGGCGTGAATGCCCGAAGCCATGTAGTAGTGGCGCTTGTAGCGCAGCACGCAGACGATTTCGGTCGCCAGCGCGTCGTTGAGAATCTTGATGACGGCGCTGCGGTCGGCCCGATAACCTTCGGTCACGGACCCTTGGTCGAGATGCGACCGCGCGTGCGCGCGGATCGCCTCGATGTCGCTGACGAATTGCTTCTGGGTTGCCATTGAGAACTCCTTGATTTTTCGTTGCAAGGCGGCACGCGAACATGCATGCCGCTCAGTCCTGCGTGCGTACGGGCGATGCGGCGCAACCCAGCGCCGAATTGCAGCGGCACGCGGGCCGACAGACCGCGCGGCGATCGAGCCGACAGACCGCGCGGCGATGATGACCGCGCGTCGTATCCGGTCAGCTGGCCTGCTGGTTGGCCAGTTCGAGCTTGCTCATTGCCGACTTGACGGTTTCGTCATGCACGGAATGCGCAGTCTGCTCGCACGCTGTCTTTGCATCAGCCGGCTGCATCTTGCACTTCTCGATCGCGACCGACAGATCGCCATCGGCGGCAGCGATCGAAACGTCGTAGTCGGCCTTCGCCTGTTCTTTCGACTGCTTCACGGCCGCCTTGTTGACTTCGCGATTTGCGTCGGCGTGCGCGTCGGCTACTTTTGCGCTGCCGTCCTGCTGCGCCTTTGCCAGGTCGCGGTTGGCGGCATCCACGGCCGGCTGCGCATCCTGGCGCGCCTTCGCCACATCCGCGGCGCGATCGTGCGCCGCCTTGTCGACGCTTTCCTGTGTGGACTTGCCGCACGCGGCGAGCGCGACGACCATGCTGGCGGCGAGAATCTTCGATGCAATATTCATGAGCTGTACCTCTGTGGATGCGATGGACGGGTGATCGGGAGCTTGCGGCGTGGGCGACGGCGATTCATCGAGCCGTTGGCTGCGCGTCTTGCTGCACATGCCTGGGGCGCAGCGTCGCAATCGATTGCTGCGCGTGGTGATTGGAGAAGGCTACCAAGGGAATCGTCGCGGGTCTGTACGTCAGCGCACCTACGGACACCGATGCGCAGCGACATCCGCCGGGGAGTCGTCATGTCGATGCGTGCCAGCTAATGTCGCCTGCCGCCCGGTCCGAGAATACGGTCGTACAACTCGTTCGCCGCGAAGTAACAACCGCACGAGCGCGCCTCCAGACCCTTGCGGTCGAGGATTGTGATCTCGCCGCGGCGGTAGCTGATGAGCGAGTGCCTTTGCAGGGACGCGGCCGCCTTAGTTATACCGACGCGACGCACGCCGAGCATGTAGGCGAGAATCTCATGCGTGGCGTGGAAGTGATGCGAGTGCGAGCGATCGTGCGTCATCAGCAGCCACCGCGCCAGCCGAGCCTCGACGACGTGGAAACGAACACAGGCTGCCGTCTGCGCGACCTGCTGCATGTTTACGTACGCGTAGCGGTTGAGCCGGCGGCGCAGCGCCGGGCCACGCTCGAGTTCGCGCCGGAACGCCGCTTCGCTCATGCGCAATGCCGTTCCGGACCCGTGCACGAGATGGTGCAGCGGAGAAGCCGCGACACCGAGCAGCACGGATATTCCGACCATGCCTTCGCTGCCGACCAGAGCGACCTCGAGCCCGGCGCATGCGTCGAGCGGAGTGACCAGGGAAATAAACCCGCTGGTCGGAAAATACACATGGCGCTGCGGCGTTCCAGCTTCGTGCAGGACTTCCGAGGATGCAAGTTCGATCTCGTCGCAGCAGGCGAGTATCCGGCTACGATCCTTCGCAGGCAGCACAGCCAGCAGACGATTGGCGGCGGTCACGGCGTTCGCGCACGGGGCGAGGAGTTGCCGTTACGCAATGCAAGCCGGCATGCGGCACGAGCACGAACGCGGCTTGCTGCGCCCCTGGTTGCAGCGAGCGTCGTCGATGGCTTCACGCCGCGATGACGTCCGGCAGGAGACGGTCGAATTCCTTCTTCACGACCTGATAGCACTCGCAAGCCTGGGCTTCGAGGCGCGGCCGGTCGAGCACGGTGATGTGCCCGCGGCTGTAATTGATCAGCCCGGCCGTCTGCAATTTTCCCGCGGCCTCGGTCACGCCTTCGCGGCGCACGCCGAGCATGTTGGCGATGAGTTCCTGCGTCATCGTGAGCTTGTTCGTCGGCAATCGGTCAAGGCTCAACAACAGCCAGCGGCACAACTGCTGATCGACCGAGTGATGCCGGTTGCACACCGCGGTCTGCGCCATCTGCGTCAACAACGCCTGCGTGTAGCGCAGCAACAGATGCTGCAGACCGGCGGCACGGCGAAACTCCTCCTTGAGGATCTGGCCTTTCAGCCGATAGGCATGACCGGCGCTCTGCACCACGGCGCGGCTCGGAGTCGTCTCGCCGCCCATGAACAACGCGACACCGACCATGCCTTCGTTGCCGACCACGGCGATCTCGGCGGACGCGCCATCCTCCATGACGTAGAGCAGAGAAATGATCGATGTCGTCGGGAAATAGACGTAACGCAACTGACTGCCCGACTCGTACAACACGCTGCCCAGCGGCATCGGCACGAATTCGAGATGCGGCAACAGGCGCTCCGCTTCGAGCACCGGCAGGGCGCGCAGCAGATGGTTCTGGAGCGGGTCGTTGGAATCGGCCATGGCCGCCTTCGATTTCTTGCGCACCGCCTGCTTGCTTGTCGACACCGGCATGAACTGTCCTCGCGCTAGGTTAGACAATATAAAAGCAAAATGGGTGCACGTATGTTCGCCAGCGTACACAAACGGCGTTGTGTTCGACAGCGTACGGAAAACCCTGCGGGATTGGCACAGAGTCCGCACGCGCCGATGGAAAGACTAGCGCCAGGAGCTGGGGGCAGCGCCTTGGCGTCGGTACCGAGCACGACCCCGGTCGGGGCGCCCAGAGACTCCCCCTCTGGTCCGACCGGGTTTTCTCGCCGGGCCTTTCCCGCAACACGCATGCTTGTTGCCGCCTCCCCAGAAAAAATCGGCAGGCGCGAGCAATACTCCCCGCATGGATGATCCGCTGCGCGGACGGATGAAGGCGTCACCGATCGCAGTTGCCAACTCACAAGATCATCGCGCTGATCCGGCGCGCGGGCAGCTTTGATTGTCTCGAATGCGCACGACGATTTGAGCCTGTGTTCGTCTCCGCACAGAGTTCGCAATCGCTATCATGCATGATGTGAATGCGAACTGACTGACCAATGCACACGTCGCCGCATCCTCGATCCGGTTCGCCTACAGGAGCAGAACATGTCCGCCCAATGGGTCACCAGCGCCACCGGCCTGCCGCACCAGGGTGAGTCCGTCGAGTTCATGCTGGATGGCCGCAGCGTGCCGATGGACGGCACGTACGATCGACAAACTTTCAGGTCGCGCTGGAGCGGATACGACATACAGCGCGTGCGCACGTGGCGGCTGGCCGACGCAAATTCAGCCGATGCGCACATCCCACGTTCGGCCGCCGCCGCCGGAGCTGAGCTGCGCTAGACACGCTATTATGTGCGGTAACGTACAGACAGATGCGCGCCTTGATCGCGATGCTCCGGCAACGGGCCGAGACGCACTACCCAAGAGTGACACGACGGGGGCTTGACGCGTGGCGACGCCCTACCCGGCCGGCCCAGAGTAACCGCACTTTGGGCCGGTTCGGACCGTTGCCATGGCGAAAAGGCGAGGCCTGGATTCTTCCGCTCGCGACCAACTTTCCATCACCTGGATTTGTCGCAGCAGACCCGAATGTTCGACACCGCATCAGGCTTCCTGCCCAATCGCATCATCGATGCAGCGCCTCCTGATGGCGCATTTTGGCGCAAGTTAACGCCGTATCGCGTATGCTTTGCTTCCGGTTTGGATTCCAATTGTAACCGGCGCGTTGCCGTGCCTCCCCCTGCCTCCCACACTCGATCGCTGCTTCATGCCTTCGCGCAGAAACTGCGGTTTCCATCAACTGCAACATGGTGAATTCGAATGAACAACCCCGCCGACGGGTGCGCAACGCCCACGGTCGACGCCTCGCGCTGGAGAAGGACGCTCAGCCGCTATCGCACGCCGAATGCCGCGCGTAGTGCGTATGAGCTTGCGATCACTCTAGTCCCCTTCGGCACGGCATGGTTCCTGATGTACTGGGCGCTGTCGAACGGGCATCTGTGGCTGTACGCATTGGTGCTCGTGCCCGCCGCCGGTCTGCTGATACGCCTGTTCCTGATCCAGCACGATTGCGGGCATCGCGCGTTCTTTGCCAGCCGCAGGGTCAACGACTGGGTCGGCCGCGCGCTCAGCATCTTCACGGTGACACCGTACGATCACTGGCGCTACACGCACTCGATTCATCATGCGACGTCGGGCAACCTCAGCAAGCGCGGTGTCGGCGACGTCGACACGATCACGGTTGCCGAATACGAAGCGCGGTCGCGCTGGACGCGCCTGCGCTATCGCGCCTACCGCCACCCGATCGTCATGTTCGGCATCGGCCCGTTCTTTCTTTTCGTCCTGCAGAATCGCTTTCCGGCCGGTTTCATGCGACACGGATGGCAGCCGTGGCTGAGCACGATGGGGACGAATGTTGCCGTGGTCGCGGTCGTCGGGTTTTTGATCTGGGCAGTCGGCCCGGCAGCGTTTTTCCTGGTTCACGCGCCGATCCTGTTGCTCGGAGCCGCGGCCGGCGTATGGCTGTTCTACGTGCAGCACCAGTACGACCGCACCTACTGGGAATACGCGAGCGCCTGGAACGTGCACGAGGCCGCGCTGCACGGCAGTTCGCATTACGATTTGCCGCCGGTCCTGAAATGGTTCACCGCCAACATCGGCGTGCACCACGTGCATCACCTGTCGAGCCAGATTCCGTACTATCACCTGCCCAAAGTGCTGCGCGACTACCCCGAGCTGCGTGACTTGGGGCGCCTGACGCTGTGGAACAGCTTCAAATGCGTGCGCCTGGTCCTGTGGGACGAGAGCAGCCGGCGAATGATCTCGTTCAAGGAACTGCGGCAGCGCGGCCGGTTGAGTCCTGCCGCTGCGGCCTGACCAGGAAAGTTTCCCCCGGCACAATTCAGCCTTGCAGCTCGACCGGAACGAGGTCGAGCTCGATGCGGCGATTTCCGCGCACCACGGAGATGTGAGTCGTGGCACCGATCCGCTCCTCGGTCAGCAGCCGATGCAGATCGTCGAGCGATTCACAGGCGTTGCCATCGAGCTGCACGATCAGGTCGCCGGATTCGATGCCGGCCCGTGCCGCCGGACTGTCGCCCGTGACTTCGATGACTCGCACCGCCGAAGCCTGCTCGAGGTTGAAGAAGCGCGCGACACGGCGCGGCAGCGCCATGTTCTGCGCGGCGACCCCGAGCGACGCGCGGCGCACGCGCCCGTGCCGCAGAAGTTGCACGGCAACCCGCTGCGCCGCATCGATCGACGTCGAAAAACAAATGCCCTGCGCGCCGGCAATGATCGCGGTATTGACGCCGATCGCGCGACCGTGCGCATCGAGCAACGGCCCACCGGAATTGCCAGGGTTCAGCGCAGCATCTGTCTGGATCACGTCGTCCATTAGCCGGCCGGTCGTCGAGCGCAGGCCGCGGCCGAGCGCGCTGATGACGCCCGCGGTCACGGTCGAGGCATAGCCGAGCGGATTGCCGATTGCGACGACGAGCTGGCCGACGCGGATCGTACGCGCCGATCCGAGCTCGATGCTCGGCAGGGGCGCAGCGCTGGCGA
Source organism: uncultured Gammaproteobacteria bacterium (assembly GCA_963766595.1). Taxonomy (GTDB): domain Bacteria; phylum Pseudomonadota; class Gammaproteobacteria; order Xanthomonadales; family Rhodanobacteraceae; genus Rudaea. Next base: position 852,076 of record CAVYAZ010000002.1, on the reverse strand, counting down.
CTTTCAGCAGCGCGACGTCGGTGTGCGGATCGTCGCCGATCAGGTCGGCGTCGATCGCCTGCCCTGCCGCCGTGTGCACGATGACCTGCTTCGCGCGTTGCACGACGTGCGAATTGGTCAGTATCAACCCGTCCGGGGTAAACAGGAATCCGGAGCCGGCGCCGCCGCGCGAACGCGCGTCATGGCGCACTTCGATCGCCACGACCGCCGCCGCGGCGACCTCGTAGACCGAGGAAACAACGCGCGAATAAGCGTCGAGTGCCGCATCTTCGGCCGGGCTGCCGGAAGCGAGGCCGCCGGAATCTTCGATATCGAGCATCAGCGCAAGTTGAGGGCGATTTTGTCTACCTCAAGGTGGCCGCCCGCGCAGGTGTTGCACAGGCGACCATGGCACCCGCTATCATCGCCCCGGTCTTCAGACTCTGGGAGAGCGATGTGACGCGGAGCTCGACCGCGCAGTTATCACCGCCGAGGCGCTGATGTCGCGCGCGCGCCTGTTCGTCCTCGTCGTGCTCACGATGATCGCTTTCGCCGGCAACTCGCTGCTGTGCCGCGTCGCCCTGAAGGCCACCCGCATCGATGCGGCGACATTCACGACGGTGCGCATCGTCTCCGGCGCGCTCGCGCTGTGGCTGATCGTGCGCCTGCGCGACGGCGTGCGTCCGGTCGCCGGAAGCTGGCGCTCCGCACTCGCGCTGTTCGCGTACGCCGCCGCATTTTCGTTCGCGTACACGAGCCTGCCGGCGGGAACCGGCGCGCTGCTGCTGTTCGGCGCGGTGCAGGCGACGATGATCGGCTACGGGCTGTGGCGCGGCGAGCGGATGCGGCCGCGCCAAGTCCTCGGCCTTGCTTGCGCATCCGTCGGGCTCGTGATCCTGACGCTGCCGGGCATTTCGGCGCCACCCGTGCAGGGAATGCTACTGATGCTCGGCGCCGGCATCGCCTGGGGCATCTATTCGCTGCGCGGCAGGAGCGCGGGCGATCCGTTGCGCGCGACCGCCGGAAACTTCCTGCGCGCGGTGCCGTTTGCGGTCGCACTGAGCATCGCTGCAATTCAATGGCTGTCGCTGGACCTGGGAGGAATCGGGTACGCCGTCGCATCCGGGGCGCTGACGTCGGGCGTGGGCTACGCGATCTGGTACACAGCGTTGCCGGGCTTGAGAGCGACCTACGCCGCGACGGTGCAACTCAGCGTGCCGGTCATTGCGGCAGTCGGGGGTATCGTGTTTCTCGACGAGCACATGACGCTGCGGCTGCTGATTGCCGCGGCAGCAATCCTCGGTGGAATCGCTCTCGTGGTTGTCGTCCGGCCTCACGCGAAATAATCGCGAAGCGTTCGACCTGGATTTGAGGGCGCCGACTCTCTGGTCAAGCTCACCTTGCCGTTGTTGGTGTCGACGTGAATGTCGAGGCCCTCGGTATGTGTATTCCACAACAACGTCGACTTCACCGAAGCGGTGATCGTGGCGTCGCCGACTTTTCGCCGAAACTGCGTCCGCTGTTCTCGTGTGCCGGCCGTACATGGTTCGCGTCGACGACAATGCGGTTGTCGACGTGCGCAATGCCATCGACGTCCTGGGCGATCTGACCGGCCAGATCCTTGGCCACGCTGTCATTGACCTTTCCATCGAGGATCGCCTTGTTGCCGTCCGTGACAGAAAATGTCGGGAGACATCACTGAAGTGGGCAACCGCCGCGGGCCGCAGTGCTGAAACCGGTATCTCGAAGATCCGCTGGTCTGCCCGCGTTGACGCAGATCAAGTGCAGCGGGCCGCCGCGCGCGATCATTTCCATATGAATGGACCAGCCATCGGCGCCGTGGTTACGCCGCGAAAAAACCTTCTTCTGGCGGCCTTGTCGGCCGAGGCCAGGGAGCGCATTTTCCCGCATCTCGAACTGATGTCGCTGCGGCTCGGCCAGTTCGTGAAGGAACCTGGCCGCTCGCCGCACCACGTATATTTTCCGGTCAATTGCGTCGTGTCGCTGCTGTGCGCGCTGGAAAGCGGCGCCGTGGCGGAAATCGCGCTGGTGGGCAATGAAGGCCTGATCGGAATCGCATCCCTCCTCGGTGGCAACAGCACGCCGAGCGGAGCGGTAGTCGTGAGCCCAGGCATGTGTTATCGGCTGCCGACGCAGCGGCTCAACGATGAGTTCAATCGCCATGACGACACGATGCGTTTGTTGTTGCGCTACACCCAATCGCTGATGACGCAGGTGGCGCAAACCGCGGCATGCAACCAGCGTCACACGATTTCCCAGCAGCTGTGCCGCTGGTTCCTGCTCGCGCTAGACCGCGTCGGTGGTGACCGTTTGGAGATGACCCAGGAAATGATCGCAAACATGCTTGGGGTCCGGCGCGAAGGCGTGTGCGAGGCTGCGATGAAATTGCAAAAGGCCGGCGCCATTTCGTACCACCACGGTCACATCAGGGTGCTCGAAAGGTCCCTGCTCGAGCAGGGAAGTTGCGAGTGCTACAGCGTGGTCGAGACGGAAACCACCCGCCTCCTGGCCAGCCTCCCGGGACGCAAGCTGCATGAACCCGCGCCGGCGGACTTCGTTGCGGAATTTTCGCCGATAGTGCCCAGGCTCCAGCGTCAGCCAAGCGATATCGTGGCCAGCCTGCCGATCCGTACACGGGCTGCGAGAATCGCGCAGGCGAACCGACGAGTCTCGCAAAGCGGCATCTGACAAGCGTCTTGCTGTCCTGGCACGCAACAGTCCAGCGGCCGAAGGCTCGGTTCTCACCGGTCGAGGAACCCCGCCAGTCAGCGTTTCCGCGCTGGCGGCGCTTGCCTCGTCGCTACAGTTTACCCAACACCAGCAAGATGATCACGATCAGCAGCAGCAGGCCGAGGCCGCCGCTCGGAAAGTATCCCCACGATTGACTGTGCGGCCAGGTGGGAAACGCCCCAATCAGCAGCAGTATCAACACCACCAGCAAAATCGTACCCAAGCTCATCGCATTTCTCCTCAGTGAACAGATGGGACACGTATCGACTTGGGTCATCGATCGCGTTCTGCCGCGATCGACATCAACAAAACTCGAGCAAGGACATTTACGCTGAAGACGTGCAACTAACTGTTCGCTATCGAACATACCGGGCCATGCGGCTCGCTCATTCGTGTGGAAGGTGACGAAGATCAAGGCCGATTCGCCGCATCCCATAGGCCTGCCTCGCCGCTTCGCGACAGCGTCTGCGAGCGCTTCACAGGTGACTTCGATCAATACCTCGCAGAACCCGCACGCCTATATTCCCCTCGCGAGCCGGACTTGCCGGCGCGCGTGCATTGGGCTTTCGAAACGGCCGTGCACGTTTCGTCTCGTCACAAGACTGCGAGTCTCATGACCCATTGTCCGATCCAGTCGTGTCAGCGGTCGTCAATTTCGATACGACGGTTGTGAACACGACTCCCGACGCGACACCGATCGGCCGGATCGAATCGGCGCACGGTTCGGTCGTCGACGTCGCCTGCACCGCGTTGCCGCCGCTGCGGCGCGCATTGACGACCGATTGCCGCGGACAGACCCTGGCTTTGGAAGTGCAGTCCGAACTCGACCTCGGGCGCGTGCGCACGCTCGCGCTCGGTCGTACCGGCGGCCTACGGCGCGGCCAGCCGGTCTACGACCAAGGTGCGCCGATCTCGGTCCCCGTCACACCCGCGGTGCTCGGGCGTCTGCTCGACCTTTTCGGACGACCGCTCGACGGCGGGCCGCCGCTGGAGGCCGACGCCTGGTTGCCGATCACCGGCACGCGTCAGGCGGCGCTGAGTGGCGCGGCACCCGACGGCATGCTGGAGACCGGGATCAAGGTGATCGATCTGTTGTGCCCGTTCGGGCGCGGCGCGAAGACCGGCTTGTTCGGCGGCGCCGGCGTCGGCAAGACCGTGCTCGTCATGGAGTTCATGCACGCGATGGTGCATCTGCATCGCGGCGTGTCGGTGTTCGCAGGCGTCGGCGAACGTATCCGTGAAGGGCACGAACTGTGGCACGACATGCAGGATGCCGGCGTGATGCCGCACACGCTGATGGTGTTCGGCCAGATGGACGAGGCTCCCGGCGTGCGCTTTCGCGTCGGCTTGAGCGGCGTGACCTACGCCGAGTACCTGCGCGACACGCTCGGCCGCGACGTGCTGTTCCTCATGGACAACGTGTTCCGCTTCGCGCAGGCCGGCAGCGAAGTGTCGGGACTGCTCGGGCGCATGCCGGCGACGGTCGGCTACCAGCCGACTCTGCTCAGCGAGATCGCCGAACTCGAAGAACGCATCACCTCGTCGCCGCAGGCGAGCATCACCGCGGTGCAGGCGGTCTACGTGCCGGCCGACGACATGAGCGATCCGGCAGTGGTTGCGATCCTCTCGCACCTCGACACGAGCGTGATCCTGTCGCGAGCGCAGGCGGCGAAGGGCATCTACCCCGCGGTGGATCCGCTCGCATCACGCAGCCGCCTGCTCGATCCGGTCGTCGTCGGCGCGCGCCACTACCGTGTGGCACTACGTGTGCGCGAGCATCTGGCGCGCTACAAGGAACTCGAGGATGTCATCGCGATGCTCGGCGTCGAGGCACTGTCGGCCGAGGATCGCCGCCTCGTGTTGCGCGCGCGCCGCCTGCAGCGCTATCTCACCCAGCCGTTTCATGTGGTGCGCGCCAGCAGCGGCATCGACGGGGAAAGCGTGCCGCTCGCGCAGACATTGAACGATTGCGAGGCATTGCTCGCCGGCGGATTCGACGACACGCCCGAAGAAAAACTCTACATGCGCGGCGCCCTCGGGGACCCGGCCGCATGAACGCCTTTGCCGTCGATCTGCTGAGCCCCGGCGCCTGTACGCGCATCGACGATGTCATCAACTTCGTCGGCGGCGACTCCAGTGGACAGTTCGGCCTGCGTGCGAAGCACGAACCTTTCATCACCGTGTTGCTGCCGGGCCTCGCGCGCCTGCAGCACGGCAACGGCGAGTGGGATTACCTCGCCCAACCCGGAGCGACGCTGCACTTTGCCGACAATCGCCTCACCGTCGCCGCGCGCGACTACGTGTTGAGCCCGGACCATCGCCTCGTGGTCGATGCCCTCGAGCAACGCTTCGCCCGCGAGGACGCCACGCTCGTGGCCGTGCGCGAGAACCTGATCCAGATCGAGCGCGAGATGTTCCGCCGCCTGTGGGAACTGGAGCGCGCCGCGTCATGACGACCGATCCCAAATGGCGTGACGCCGTCCAGACCGATGCCCAGCGGCTGCAACAAGCCGAGCGCGATCGGCCCGGGCTGCTGCGCCAGACGCTCTACCTCGGCACGCTCGGCCTGGTGTTCGTGCTGCCATTGATCGCGGCAACGTATGCCGGCCACTGGATCGACCAGCGCCTGCCCGGCTATTCGGTACGCGGCACGCTGTCCGGCATCTTCATCGGGCTCGCCCTCGGCGCGACCAACGTCTATCTGCTGACGCGCGAGCGCAAGCCGTGAACGGCGCACCGATCGTATGGCAGTTCGGACCGCTCGGCATCTCTTCCACGGTTCTGACCACATGGGCGCTGATGGCGGCACTGACGTTTGCGAGCTGGACCATCACGCGCCATCTGAGCATGAATCCCGGACGCTGGCAGAGCACGCTCGAGGGCATCGTCGTGGCGATGCAGGACGCCATCGAGGCGATCCTGCCGGGCCGCTCGCTCGAATTGCTGCCGCTGATCGGCACGCTGTGGCTGTATCTGGTCTGCGCCAATCTCGTCGGCCTGATTCCGCAACTGAGTTCGCCGACGGCGGAGATTTCGGTCACCGCCGGTCTCGCGCTGATCGTGTTCTTCGCCAGCCACTGGTTCGGCATCCGCAGCGACGGCTGGTCCGGCTATCTGCGCCATTACCTGAGTCCCAGCGTTCTGCTGTTGCCGTTCAATCTGATCTCGGAATTGACGCGCACGCTCGCACTCGCCGTGCGCCTGTTCGGCAACATGATGAGCCTGCAACTTGCCGCGTTGCTCGTCCTGCTCGTCGCGGGCCTGCTGGTACCGGTGCCGCTGCTGCTGTTGCATGTCGTCGAGGCGCTCGTGCAGGCCTACATTTTCGGCGTATTGGCGCTGGTCTATATCGCGGGCGGCATCGAGTCGCAGCCGCGGCCTAACGGAGTAAACCCATCATGAAAGACCTCAGTTGGTTCACCACGTTGTCCACCGTGAGCGCGCTGCTGGCGATCGCAATCGGCGCCGCGCTCCCGGCCTACGCGATGGGCCGCGCGATCAGCCAGGCACTGGATTCGCTGGCGCGACAACCTGAAGCGGAGAAGTCGATCCTGCGCGCACTGTTCATCGGGCTGGCCATGATCGAGTCGCTGGCGATCTACGTGCTCGTGATCGTGCTGATCGTGCTGTTCCGCAATCCGCTGCTCGAATACATGCTGAAGTAGCGGACTGCGCAGATGAACTTCGACTGGACCACGTTCGTTCTGGAAGTCATCAACTTCCTGATCCTGGTGTGGCTGCTCAAGCGCTTTCTCTATCGTCCGGTGCTGGATGCGATAGCGCGGCGCCAGGCGGCTGTCGCGGCCACCCTCGCCGACGCCGCAACGATGCGCGTCGAGGCGCAGCGCTTGCAGACCGAGTACGTGGGCCGCCAGGACGACTGGGAGCGCGAGCGTGGGCGCTTGCGCCAGGTGCTCGACGACGAGCTCGACGCACTGCGCGTAGACCGGCTGGCGGCACTCGCGCAGGAAGTCGAAAGCGAACGCAAGCGCAACGAGGCCGCGCGCGAGCACGAACGCGACGTCGCGCAGCGCGAACTCGAAATGCGCGCTCTGGGTCAGGCCAATGCGTTTGCAGCGCGTTTGCTCGAGCGCTTCGCAGGATCGGAACTCGATGCGCGCATCGTCGACATGCTGCTGGCTGACCTGGAAGCGCTGCCTGCGGCACGCCGCGATGCTCTGAAAGAGGCGCTGGCGCATGTCGCCCAAATCGATGTCTGCAGCGCGCGTGCGCTCGATCCGGACTTGCAGCAACGGATCGAAGCCATGATCGCGGCATTCGCCGGCCGCTCCCTCAAGGCAATGTATACAATCGACCCCGCGCTGCTCGCCGGCTTGCGCCTGCGCGCCGGCGCGTGGGAACTGTCCGCCGACCTGTCCGGCGAGTTGGCAGCCTTCTCGGAGCTCGCGGAGCATGGCTGACCCCTCCACCTGCGAACTTCCGCTCGCACGACGCGAACGCTGGCTCGGCGATTACCGCTTCGGACTGCGGCTGAGCGAGTACGGCCGCGTACTGTCGGTCGGCGACGGCGTCGCCTGGATCGAAGGGCTGCCGACGGCGGCGCTGGATGACATCGTCGTTATCGAAGGCGGCAGCGAAGCGCTTGTTTACCATCTCGCGGCCGAGCGCATCGGCGCGATCCTGCTCGACGGCGGCCGACCGCTGACGGCCGGAGCGCGCGCCGCGCTGACCGACCGGCGCCTCGAGATCGGCGTCGGCGATTCGTTGCTCGGCCGCGTCGTCGATCCGCTCGGACGGCCGCTCGATGGCGCGGATGCGCCGCAAACCGCGCTCAGGCGCCTGCTCGACGCAACATCTCCACCGCTGATCGAGCGCGACTTCGTGCAGCGCCCGCTCTACACCGGCAACCGCGTGCTCGACACGCTGATTCCGATCGGTCGCGGCCAGCGCCAGCTGCTGATCGGCGACAGCGGCACCGGCAAGACCGCGATCGCGCTCGACATCGTGCTGCGTCAGCGCGCCGAGAACGTGCGCTGTGTCTACGTGCTGATCGGCCGCAAGCGCTCCGACGTCGCCGCCGTCGTCGCAACGCTGCGCGCGCGCGATGCGCTCGCTTATACAACGGTCGTCGTCGCCGAAGCCAGCGCGCTGCCGGGGATGAAGTACCTCGCACCATTCGCCGGCTGCGCGGTTGCCGAGGCCTGGATGGAAGCAGGCCTCGACACACTCGTCGTGTACGATGATCTGAGCACGCACGCGCAGGCCTATCGCGAACTGTCGCTGCTGCTGCGCCGTCCACCGGGACGCGAAGCCTATCCCGGCGATATCTTCTATCTGCATGCGCGGCTGCTCGAACGCGCCACGGCGCGCGCGGCGAAGTTCGGCGGCGGCAGCCTGACCGCACTGCCAATCGTGCAGACGGAACAGGGCGAGATCGCCGACTACATCCCGACCAACCTGATCTCGATCACCGACGGCCAGGTGTTCCTCGATGCGCGCCTGGTTGCGCAGGGCCAGATGCCGGCGATCGACGTGAGTCGCTCGGTGTCGCGCATCGGCGGCAAGGCGCAGATCCGCAACATGCGCGAGGAGGCCGGGCGCATGAAGCTCGACTACCTGCAATTTCTCGAACTCGAGGTGTTCACGCGCTTCGGCGCCAAGCTCGATGCCGGCATGGAGCAACGTATCCGTCGCGGCCGCACGCTGCGCCAGATCTTCCGTCAGGTCCGTCTCGCGCCCTGGCCGGCGGCCGCGCAACTGGCCTGGGTCATTGCCTACAACGAAGGTTGTTTCGAAGGCGACGACAACGCGGCGATCGACGGCAAGCTCGCGCACCTGCTCGAAGTTTGCACCGACGATGCGACGGCCCTGACCCAACCGCTCGACGAGTGGCGGCGCCGGGTGCGGGCGTGGCTCGGGACAACAGACGGCGCGATCGCGCCGCGTGCCGGCGCGAACTGAGCCGCGACCATGCCGCTGCGCCTGCACGAATTCGCCCATCGCATCGCCGCGCTGGGCGACATCGAGGAAATCGTCACGGCGATGCGCAGCCTGGCGTTCGTCGAACTGCGGCGCCTGCTCGAGACGATTGCGCACCAGGGCGAGACTCTGGCCGCGATCGAGCGCGCGATCCGCGAGTTGCTGGCGCACCATCCGCAGCCGCTATCGGAAACCGCCGAGGCGGGCGACGTGCTGCTGGCGATCGGCTCGGAGCGGGGATTCTGCGGCGATTTCAATACGCAGGTCGCTACGGCACTGGTGCAGGCGCCGACAACAGGTTTGCGGCTGCTCGTCGTCGGCGCGCGCCTCGACCTTGCACTCGCCGATGCAAGTGCGGGGCACGAGGCGCTCAAGGGCGCCACGGTCAGCGAGGAAGTGCCGCACGTGCTGCAGCAGATTGCCGCAGCGCTCGGGAGAACGCGCGAGTCCGGGACAACGACGTCCGGCCTCGTCGTACTCCACCACGGCAGCGACGGACCTCTCGTTCGCGAGCGCCTGCTGCCCTCGCCCGCTCCACCCCGCGTACCCGAACCGCGCACGCCACTGCAACTGCAGTTGCCGCCGCGCGACCTGTTCCAGGCGCTGATGGACCAGTACCTGCTCGGACGACTCAACGCGGCGTTGCTGGCGTCGCTGCATGCGGAAAATCATCGGCGGCTCGAGCACACCGGCGCGGCGATCGATCGTCTGGATCGCGAACTCGACGTCGTGCAGCGCCAGCGCCGGCGCGCGCGCCAGGAAGCAATCACGCAGGAAATCGAGATCATGCTGCTCGGCGCGCGAGCAGAGACTAGGGACTAGGGACTAGGGACCAGGGACTAGGGACTAGCGAGAGCCAGAGCCGCAATTACCGCTCTTCTGGTCCCTGGTCCCTGGTCCCTGGTCCCTGGTCCCTGGTCCCTTCTCTAGTCCCTAGCCCCTAGATCCATGTCGGAAGATAATCGCGCACACCGCCGACCCCTGCACCATGGCCGAAGTTTCGCAGCCGAACCGTCCGCCCGTTCAGTGGCGTTTGCACCGCTTTGCGCGTGCCGATGTCGCTGGGGATTGTGCGCGGATTTTGGACGAAGACGTTCGCACGTTCTTCGCGGCTGTCGTCGAGCAGTTTGCGGGTGAGGGACACTGGATGCCGGCGACGGCGCCGGCCCGGGGTGGCGGCATCGATGTCTGGTTCAAGCTTCCGCTGGCGCCCGCCGATGCGAACTTCAGCCAGGACTGGGCCCGCCTTCTGGCATCTTCCGGACTGAAGAGTCAGGCCATCTCCGGCCGCAACTGACCCGTACTCGCGCGTCCAGCGTGCCAGCGGGTGGACTGCCTCAATTGGATAACAGATTGCCGGCAAATCAGACCGAATGCGTTGACTCCCTCTCCCCGCCAGCGGGGAGAGGGTCGGGGTGAGGGGTGTGTGATCGAACGGCGCAGGTCGGCAGCGCGAGACAGCGACCTCCTGCACGGAACTGCCGCGCCTGCAATCGGAAAGGCTGGCCCCTCACCCTACCCTCTCCCCATCGTTCGATGGGGAGAGGGTAAAAACCGGCGACCGAAGCTTTTCGTCGAAGACAGTCCGCTAGGCGGATGATGCCGGCATCGCCGAACCCACCCCCGCCGGCTGCGCCGCGTGCAGATTTGTATACAAGTCCACAACTCGTTCCATTAGAACCGGGAGCGCTCCAGGCCTGCGCGTCCTGCGGTCCTGCCTCCGCCAGCGCGCGGCGTTCGGCCGGCGAACGCAGCAGCGCGGCGACGTGAGTTGCGAACTCGCCGACGTCAGGCGCGCTGACGCGCGCGCTGCGCGCACCGCGCAGGACGGTGGCTGTTCCCATGACTGCCGTAGAGACGATCGGAACGCCAAGGGCCATCGCCTCGATAAGAACCAGTCCCTGCGTTTCAGTCGGCGAGGCAAACACGAAGACATCGCCCGCCTTGTAGCAGTCCAGCAGTCGTGTGCGCCGGTCGAGATTGCCGACGAAGCGCACATTGCCGTCCAGGCCGAGCGCCGTGGCGCGCTGGCGCAGGCGATCGGCGTCGGGTCCTTCGCCGGCGATGATGAACATCAGTTCCGGGAATTCACCCAGGAGCGCATGCGTGACGTCGAGCAGAAACGCGATGTTCTTTTCCGCGGCGAGCCGGCTGACGGTGACAAGCGTCGGCCGGCCGCGGGCGATCGCATGTTCGTCCCGGAACCGGTTGCCATCGCCGCCGCGAAACTCGTCGAGATGGACCCCGGTCGGAATCACCGACGACGGCGTCCTGATCCCGTAGCGGACCAGCACCTCAGCCATCTGTTGCGACGGGACGATCAGGTGATCGACTTCGTGGCACAGCCGCCGCGAGAAGTGGCGCGCCCCCAGCCGCAACCACGCTGCCGGCAGCCACGGCAGATAGTGCGCCGCGTATTCCTCGAAGAACGTATGGTAGCTCTCGACCGTCGGAACGCCGGTGCGCCGCGCCAGAGCGACGCCGATCCGATGCGCGCGAAACGGCGTGTGGATATGGATGACGTCCCAGGTCCGTTCCGCCAAGTCGTGGACGGCAGCGCGTGCCGCCGTCCCTCGTATCAGGCGATCTTCCGGATCGAAGAAGATAACGCGCGCAGGCAGCCGGACGATTTCGACGTCGCCCTGCTCCGAGGTCGAGCCATAGTCCGGCGCGACGATCGTGACGTGATGCCCGAGCCGCTCGAGTTCGCGCGCGAACGTGCGCATCGATGCGGACACGCCGTTGACGCGCGGAAAGTAGACGTCCGAGAGCATGAGGATATTCATGCGCGAGAGCGTATTGCACGATCGTTACCGAATTGCGGCAACGCGCTATCGAACCTGCCCCGCGCCTTGCTCGAGCAGGCGGCGCATGGCCGATTGCATCTCCGCGTGCTGCGCTCTGCTCAGATACTGGTTGAACAGCTCGAAGATCGCCGGCCGGTATACGGTCCACATCTGCCTGCGCAACAGGCGGCCCTTCTCGGTGAGCACGGCGTAGAAGCCGCGGCCGTCCTCCTTCGTCTGCCGTCGCGCGACCAGGCCAGCCTCGACCAGGCGATCGACCAGTCGCGTGACATTGAACCGGGTCAGGACCAGCTGGTCCGCCAGCGCGGACATGCGCAGGCGCTGGTCCGGAGCGCGCTCCAGAATCCACAGAACGTCGTACCAGGCCAGCGGCGGCAATCCGGCGTCCTTCAGGCGCTATTCCATCGCGCCGACGAGGAGCGAATGGGTGGACAGGAACAGGGCCCAGGTCTCGGTCGAGGCCGGCGCGGCAGCAGTGGAAGTCTTCATGCTGAAGATAGTAGTTGCAATTGCAATCAAAAGCAATTATATTGTAGTTGCATTTGCAACTACATTAGGAGACCATCATGCACGCCATCCCTGTTGCGCAATATTCCGTCGACTCGCGCAGCGGCCCGGCCGCGGTGTTTCTGCTGCGCATTTCGCTCGGTGTCATGTTCCTGGCCCACAGCGTGATCCTGAAACTGTTTACGTTCGGCCTGGCCGGAACGGCCGCGTTCTTCGTCGGCATCGGCCTGCCTGGCTCGCTCGCCTACATCACGTTTGCCGCCGAACTGATCGGCGGAGCGCTGCTGATCCTGGGCGTGCAGACGCGCTGGGTCGCGCTGGCCCTGTCGCCGATCCTGCTCGGCGCGATTTTCTGGGTGCACGCGAAGAACGGCTGGATGTTCGGCAATCCGAACGGCGGCTGGGAGTATCCGCTGTACCTGTTCGTGCTGTGCGCGGCGCAGGTATTGCTCGGTGACGGTCCGCTCGCCTTGAGCCCGTCCTGGATTCCGCGTTCGTGGCGCCGCTCATAGCATGGACGCGGGCCGCGCAAGCCGGCGCTTGTGTATGATCGCGCGGCCCCGTTCCGGAAAAAGCGAGAAACGACGATGCCCAAGATCGACAAGGACCTCGCGCCGAGCGACTCCGGCACACGCTATCCGCCGCCGCACGATGGGCCGTGCCGGCAACGGCAGTGGAAGCGGCTCGGCGACGCGGCCGGGCTCACGCAGTTCGGCGTGAGCCTGTATCGGCTTGCTCCCGGCGTATGGTCGAGCCAGCGTCACTGGCATTCGCACGAGGACGAGTTCGTCTACGTGTTGAGTGGCGAACTCGTGCTCGTGACCGACGGCGGCGAAGAAATCCTGCGCGCCGGCGACTGCGCCGGATTCCCTGGCGGCCAGCGCGACGGGCATTGTCTGCAGAACCGTTCGGCCGCCGATGCCGAGTTTCTCGTCGTCGGCTCACGCAACGACGCAGACCACGGCGAGTATTCCGACATCGACATGGCATTCATGCCAGGCCGCTATTCCGGCAAGGGCGGCTACCGGCGCAAGGATGGAACGCCGTACTGAGCGGCGGCGCCGCAGCGCGCCTGGCATAGGTCGCTCAAGATGAAAAGAGCCGCCCGTCGGCGGCGCCCATGGCTGAAACGCGGTGACGCCCGGATTTGGCTCAGGCCGCGCTCACACCGGCCGTCGCCCCACGCCGTCCGGCCAGGGCATACAGCGGATAAATCTCGGTTTCGTTGCGCTGCCGGTATTCCGCCAATGCCTTGATGAAATGATCGATCGTGCTTTCTGGCACCGCTCCGATGCGCATCGCCCGCGTGACGTCTTCGAAGCGGCGCAAGACGCGACGTGCCAGCCCAAGCATGACCAGGCGCGATTGCCAGAACAGCCGCCGCGCGACGGGATCGGGCCAGATGCTGCGGCCGATGACCGGATACAGACGAATCGCCTCGATGTGCCTGAGTTTGAGCAACTGCTCGGCGCATTCGCGCGTCATGCGTTCGGCTGCGTCGGGGTCCGATTCCAATTGGCTCATTGCGGCCCTGAACGTTGCGTGCAATTCGTCGTACTGGGCAGTCAGCTGCGCGATCAGGGCGCCGTCGAATTGCGCGAGCGTGTTCCCCGGAAGGGCAGGATCGGAGTTTTTCGCGTTCGACTCGTCGTCGATCGCCTGAAGGGCACGGGCGAGTGTAGACATATCAATGTCCCCGGATTTTCCGGAACTGCACCCCTGCCCGAGCAAAATTAGCCGAAGAACGCTTAAGCGATCGTGACGGGCCGCACAATTTCCCGGCGCCGAGGCTGTCTCACACGCACCATCCGCGCGGCCGCATTCGATGCATAATCTCCGGCAGACATGGACCGAACTCGCCCCGCAATGAAGCAGCGCGCGCCCCACGCTACGGCTCCGGCAATGAACGCCGCACCCGGCGTGCGCCTCGACGTCTGGCTCTGGGCGACGCGATTCTTCAAGACCCGCGCTCTCGCCAAGCAGGCGATCGAGGGCGGCAAGGTCGAGCTCGGCGAAGGCTCGGCCAAGCCCGCAAGCCTGGTGCACGTCAGGCAGCCGTCTGAAGGTCACGCGCGGCGAGGACCGCTTCGAGATCGACGTGACGGCGCTGCGCCATCAACGCGGCTCGGCCGCCCTTGCGCAGCAGTGCTATGTCGAGACGCAAGCTGGCCGCGCGGCGCGCGAACTTGCCGCCGAGCAGCGCCGCCTTGCAGCGGCCGGCTATGAAAAGCCGGCGACCAAACCGGACAAGCGTGCGCGCAGGCTGATTCGTGCACTCGGCGACATCGATGCGTTTTGATGCGTCGAAAATCCCCGGCCGGCAGATCCCGCGATATCCTCGCGCCAAGATGATGCAGCGCGCGAGCCAACTCTTCAGAGGACCCTAGTCATGCCCCGAATCGTGAAATGCGGATTGATCCAGACGTCGATGGCCTGCGGCGCCGACGAAATCATCGAAACGATACGCAGTGCGAATCTCGACAAGACCCTGAAGTTCGTCGAACAGGCAGGGCGCGAAGGCGTGCAGATGCTGTGCATGCAGGAGATATTCACAGGACCCTATTTCTGCGCCGAGCAGAACCCGCGCTGGTACGAGGCGGTCGAGCGCATTCCGGACGGCCCGACGGTGAAGCTGATGCAGGAACAGGCACGGCGTCATCGCATGGTCATCGTCGTGCCGATCTACGAGGAGGACGAAGCGGGCATCTACTACAACACCGCCGCAGTCATCGACGCTGACGGAAGCTATCTCGGCAAGTACCGCAAGCACCATATCCCGCATTGCCTGCCGGGATTCTGGGAGAAGTTTTATTTCCGCCCCGGCAATCTGGGATATCCGGTGTTCCAGACCAAGTACGGCAAGGTCGGTGTGTACATCTGCTACGACCGCCATTTTCCGGAGGGCGCGCGCGCGCTCGGACTCGGCGGCGCCGAAATCGTGTTCAATCCATCGGCGACGGTCGCCGGCCTTTCCGAATACCTGTGGAAGCTCGAGCAGCCGGCGCATGCCGTGGCGAACGCCTACTTCGTCGGCGCGATCAACCGCGTCGGCACCGAAGCGCCATGGAACATTGGAGAATTCTATGGCCAAAGCTACTTTTGCGACCCGCGCGGGAGTTTTGTCGCAACCGGCTCGCGCGACCGCAGCGAACTGATCACGGCCGAACTCGACTTCGACAAGATCCGCGAAGTGCGCAACATCTGGCAGTTCTATCGCGATCGGCGCCCGGATTCGTACGGCGCGCTGGTCGCGCCATAGCGCGGCTAACGTGCGGCCTCGCGACGTTTCCTGACTCCCTGTCGTGCCGCCCGACCGGTGAGTGCGTTGCGCGCCTGACGCGCAAGGCGTCATTCATGCGACTTCTGCCGGCCTCTGCAGGCCGATTGGATGTTCGCAACGCGCACACTTTCATTGGCAGGGTTGGTCCTGCTGATATAGTCCTCGCGCCAGCAAGGAGATCGATCATGAAACTGCCTTATTGGGTCGTTGTCGTGTCGCTGCTCTGTTCGACCATGCCGGGGATCGCGCAAACCGGCATTGCATCCCACCGCCTCGGCGATGGCACGGGCGAAGACTGGGAGCCGGCGATCCTTGTCGACGGCAGCCACGTCTACGCGTTCTGGCCGCACTACCTGGCTACCACTCTCGCAGATTCGTCCGGCGCGACATGCATGCCGTTCAAGGGCGCCGGCAAGCACACGACCAGCTCGTATATGTATTTCCAGTCGTCGAAAGACGGCGGCAAAACCTGGGGGCCGGTCACGATTCCGCGCTGCCCGGTCCAGGGCAACAACGTCGATGCGCAGCTGGCGCTCGGCGCCAACCATCGCATCTATGCCGGCTACATGGACGGCAATACCCAGTACACGCCGATCGAAGTAATCCATTCCGATGATTTTGGCGTGACCTGGAGTGCGCCGGTGGATGTCACGAACGGCGGCCGTGGCGACAAGGACATCGTGCTCGTCGACAGCCAAAACAATGTGATGGTCGCGTTCGAGAACGGCGGCAAGCAAAACGTCAGCGTAAGCACGAACGGCGGTGCGACCTTCACCGCGAAACAGGTCAATATAGCGCCCAACGGCGTTGCCCTCGCGACCGGCGGAATCCTCGATACACAGGGCCACGCCTATTTCTCGTGGGTAGGAACCACGAACAACGGCACCGGCCAGAGCACGTTCTACGTGCAGAGTTCGAGCAACCTGTTTTCCACCTACGCCGTGACCACGCTCGACCGCAGCGCCGGAGGCCCGCAGGTCACCGGTGCGGGATGGGACTATTGGGGCGGCTCCATCCAGATCGCAGTGCAACCGAAGACGCCGCCGGCCAACGATCGCGTCATCGTGATCTACAACGCTGGCACAGGCGCCACGGGCGCGCCCGAGCGCATCTACAGCAAGTATTCCGATACGCTCGCGGCGTCCTGGAACATCGCGTTCGATCCAGCATCGTGGCCGAACGGTTCCGAGGTTTCGCTCGCGCCTGCCGGCGTATGGCACGGCTTTCCATCGATCGCGGCGAACGCGTCGACCGTCAAGGTGATCTGGATGGACAATCGCGCCTCGTTCGGTGGCAATTACACCTGCCAGAGCTCGGTCACCACGGGTCAATGCGGAACGTGGAACGTGTATGAGCGCAGCAGCACCAACGGTACGGCGAGTTGGAGCGTCGAGAGCGTCATGACCCAAACCACGCCGTACAGGAACTACCAGACCGCCGCCGGATTCGATCATCCGTACGGGGACTACACGGAGACGGTCACCGACCAATCCGGAAACTTCTACGGAATCTGGGCCGAGGGCGAATCGAAGGCGGGCACCGGCGATGTCTACTACGCGAAATTCTGAAAGCGCTGATTCATTTCGGCGTTGCTTGCGCCTGCCCGGAGGCCCGGAGTCACGCGCTTTTGCACGGTGACCATGCCTGAAGCTCGCGCGATGAACTATGCGCACACCGGTGCGCCACCGAACAGACACCACGGCTGCGGACGTGTACAAGTTGGTTGCTGCACGCGCCACCCGGCGCAAGGTTCGCCACACGCGGGCGGATCCTGTTTCTCAATCAGGAGGGGATATGAACGCAAAAGCCATCGTATTGACTGCACTAGTGGGATTGCTCGGCACATCGGCGTGCCTGGCCGCGGATGCCAGCATGGGGACCTGGAAGCTCAATGAAGCCAAGTCGACGATCGCGCCCGGGGCGCCGAAGAACAACACCGTCGTCATCGCGGCAGCAGGCGACAAAGTGAAGATTACGGTCGATGGTGTCACCGGTGACGGCAAGCCGGCTCACAACGAATGGACCGGAATGTACGACGGCAAGGATTATCCGGTCACCGGCGATCCGACCACGGACGCGCGGGCGTACAAGAAGATCGACGATCGTACTGTCGAACTGACGAACAAGAAAGCCGGAAAAACCACGACGGCTGGCAAAATCGTTGTCTCCGCCGACGGCAAGAGCCGCACGGTCACCGTGAGCGGCACCGCCCCGGATGGCAAGAAGGTCAGCGTCAACGCGGTGTACGACAAGCAGTAATCACCGGCGTCTTCGACACGTCAATGCAGTGCCCTTCGTGACGAAGGGCACTGCGACACTCTGCAAACCGGCGCGACCGGATTGCCGATTCAACATCGGCTCTTAAGGTTCGCTCAGCCAATCCGCGGCTTGACCATGCTCGCCGCCAGCTTGGCACTTTTCCTCGCCGCTTCGACATCTTCAGCGTGCGCAAGCGCAACGCCCATGCGACGCTTGAGGAAACTCTCGGGCTTGCCGAACAGGCGGATGTCGGTGTTCGGCACTCCGAGCGCATCGGCAACGCCATCGAATACGAGCGGCTTGCCGTCGACGCCGCCGTAGATCACGGCCGAAGCGCCCGGACTTTTCAGCGACGTGTCTACCGGCAGGCCGAGAATCGCGCGCGCATGCAGTTCGAATTCGCTCTGCCACTGCGTGATCATCGTGACCAGGCCGGTGTCGTGCGGGCGCGGACTGACTTCGCTGAACCAGACTTGTTCGCCCTTGACGAACAGTTCGACGCCGAAGATACCCTGCCCGCCGAGATCGTCGGTGACTTTCTTCGCGATCTCCTGCGAGCGCGTGAGCGCCGTGGGATCCATCGCGCACGGTTGCCAGCTCTCGACGTAATCGCCGTGCACCTGGACGTGGCCGATCGGCGCGCAGAAATGCGTCTGGATCGCGCCGCTGGAATCTCGCGCCCGCACGGTCAGCAGCGTGATTTCGTAATCGAAATCGATGAAACCCTCGACGATCACGCGGTTGAGGCTGACGCGGCCGCCGGCCATCGCGTAATCCCAGGCTTTCCTCACATCGTCCGGACCATCGATCCTGCTCTGGCCCTTGCCGGACGAACTCATGACCGGCTTTACGATGCACGGATAACCAATGTCGCCGGGCAGGAGCCCAAGTGCCCCGGAGGCCATGGATGGCCGGGAGGGGCCGATCGCAGCCTGCAACTCGGCCAGCGAATCGCAGAAGCTGTACGGACTGGTCGGCAGGCCCAGTGTCTCGGCGGCAAGCCGTCGGATGCCTTCGCGATTCATCGTCAGCCGCGCAGCGCGTGCCGTCGGAATCACGCGCACGACGCCAGCCGCTTCGAGTTCCTCGAGCATTGGCGTCGCGATTGCTTCGATCTCCGGAACGACGATATCGGGCCGTTCCGCCTCGATCAGCGCCTTGAGCTGCCCGGGATCGCTCATCACGATCGTGCGCGCGTGATGCGCGACCTGCTGGCCCGGCGCATTTGCATAACGATCGACGGCAATCGTCTCTACACCCAGGCGCTGCAGGGCAATCAGTACTTCCTTGCCGAGTTCGCCGGAACCGAGCAGCATCACGCGGGTTGCGGCGGGCGAAAGCGGCGTGCCGATCGAGGGGAGATTCGGTGCGGTCATGTGTGCTGCAGTCATAGGTGCGCTTCCGGAATGCAGCCGGCATTATCCCGCAATGCGGGAGCCGCGGCACGGTCAGACGCGCGCCGTTGTCGCCGATGCTGCCAGCGCGAGTAAACTCCGGAAACTTCACACGCGGGAGATTTCAATGTGGTTGTTGATTGCCGGTCTTGTCGTGTTTCTTGGCTTGCACTCCCTGCGTATAGTCGCCAGCGACTGGCGCGCGCGGCAGAGGACGCGCTTGGGCGAAGGTCC
Source organism: uncultured Gammaproteobacteria bacterium (assembly GCA_963766595.1). GTDB lineage: Bacteria > Pseudomonadota > Gammaproteobacteria > Xanthomonadales > Rhodanobacteraceae > Rudaea. Next base: position 832,925 of record CAVYAZ010000002.1, on the reverse strand, counting down.
GTGGAAGGCGCTCTATTCGGTCCTGTCGATCGCGGGCTTCGTGCTGCTGATCTGGGGGTTTGGCGAAGCCCGGCAACATCCGCAATTGTTGTATGTACCGCCGATGTGGCTGCGCCACGCCAACGCCCTGTTCACGCTGGTCGCGTTCGTCCTCGTCGCTGCTGCCTACGTGCCAGCCAACGATCTGAAGGCGAAACTCGGCCACCCGATGTACGCCGGCATCAAGGTCTGGGCGCTCGGCCATCTGCTGGCGACCGGCATGCTGCATGACGTCGTGCTGTTCGGCGCGTTCCTGATCTGGGCGGTCGCCGGTTTCATGGTCTCCCGGCGCCGCGATCGTGGCGCCGGCGTCACTTACCCGGCCGGCACGCTGACCGGCGACTTGCTGACGCTCGCGATCGGCATCGCCCTGTGGGCAGCGTTCGCCTTCTTTCTGCATGCGCGCTGGTTCGGCGTGGCGCCATTCGGGTAGGGTGGGCCTTGGCCCACCGCGTTTCTTTGACGTTCGAGGCAAAACGGTGGGCCAAGGCCCACCCTACCGCGCCGGGTTGATGCGCTGCTAGACGATTCCGGTCAATGCATACACGGCGATGATGAAGAACACCGCCGTCGTCTTGATGCAGGTGATCGCAAAGATATCCTTGTACGATTGTTTGTGAGTCAGCCCGCACACGGCGAGCAAAGTTATCACGGCGCCGTTGTGCGGCAACGTATCCATGCCGCCGGACGCCATCGACGCGACGCGATGCAACACGTCGGGTGGGATGCCGGCTGCATTGGCCGCGGCCATGAACTGCTCGGCCATCGCCGCCAGCGCGATCGACATGCCCCCGGACGCCGAGCCGGTGATTCCGGCGAGCGTCGTTACCGTCACAGCTTCATTGACGAGCGGGTGCGGAATGGCCGTAAGCGCATCGCGGATGACGATGAAACCCGGCAGCGCGGCGATCACGGCGCCGAAGCCATATTCCGAGGCGGTATTCATGGACGCGAGCAGCGCACCGGAAATCGCCAATTTGCTGCCTTCGGTGAATTTCTCGCGGACGGTGCGAAACGCAAACGCGAACACAGTCAGTATGCCAAGCAGCAGCGCGCCCTCGACGGCCCAGATCGCGGCGACGCCCGAGATCGTCACGCCGATCGGCTTGTCGAGTCCCGGCATGCTGAGGTCGTAGGTCTTGCCATACGAGCTGTTGACGAAAACCGTGAACACCTTGTTGAGCACCGCCACGAGCACCAGCGGCAGGATCGCGATCCACGGATTGACCAGCTTGCTGTCGGCAATCGGCTCCGGCTCGTTGATGTGTCCGCTGCCGTAGCCTTCGTTCGCCGCCAGCGCCTGGCGCCGGCGCCACTCGAGGTAGGCCATGCCGAGGATGAAGATGAAGACGCTGCCGATGATGCCGAGCCACGGCGCGGCATACGCGTCGGTCTTGAAGAACGTGGTCGGGATGATGTTCTGGATCTGCGGCGTGCCCGGCAGCGAGTCCATCGTGAACGTGAATGCGCCGATCGCGATCGTGCCCGGAATCAGCCGTTTCGGGATGTCGCCCTGGCGAAACATCTCGGCCGCAAACGGATACACCGCAAACACGGCGATGAACAATGACACGCCACCGTACGTCAACAGCGCGCCGACGATGACGATCGACAACATCGCGCGCTCGCGGCCGACCAGGCGGATGACCGCGGCGACGATCGACTTGGAAAATCCGGACAGCTCGATGACCTTGCCGAATATGGCGCCCAGCAGGAACACCGGAAAGTAGTTCTTGACGAAGCCGACCATCTTGTCCATGAACACGCCGGTGAACATCGGCGGCACGGCCGATGGGTCGGTCAGCAGGACCGCTCCCATCGCGGCGATCGGCGCGAACAGAATCACGCTGTGGCCGCGATACGCGACGTACATCAGGAACGCCAGCGCGGCAAGGCAGATGAGAAAATTCACGAAATCGCTCCGGTCAGCATTGCGCTCGACGCGTGCACGCGCGCGCCGGCGAGAGCGCTTGTTGCATCTTCCACACTCCGACTGGATCCTGCATGCAAATTCCCCTGGCGTGAATGGCTCTATCCACCCTTGGATGGAGTGTGCGCTGAAGTATTCATGAGCGGCCGACGACGCGGACAGTGTACGAAAGTACAAGTACCACCGGTGTCAGGCGAGCGCCACGAGCGCAAGATGTTCGGCAACGAGCGCCGGGGTCGCCTGGCCGTCGACGTCCATGGTCTTGGTCTGGCTGAGCAGCCAGTGGCCGGGCCGGCGCTCGACCAGCGATTGCAGGCGCGAACGAACGCGCACCCGTGCGCCCGCTACGACCGGCGCCAGGAAACGGACCTTCTCGAGCCCGTAGTTCAGAACGTGCGCGACGCCTTGCAACGACGTGATCCGGACGACGTCGTCGCCGACGGTCAGCGACAGGAGCAGGAAGCCGTGCGCGATCGTGCCGCCATACGGCGATTCGCGTTCGGCGCGGGCCGGATCGGTGTGCAGCCAGTAGCGGTCCCCGGTGGCGTTGGCGAACATGTCGACGCGCGTCTGATCGATGACGATCCAGTCGCAGCTGATGCGCTCGTGCCCGCCCCATTCGCGCAGGGTGTCGATCGCGTCGTCGGGCCCGCCAGCGTTCGCCATTCAGTCCACCGTATCGAGGAATGCACCGACTGCAGCGCGCACTTCCGGTTCCGACAGGTCGGGCGCGTGACCGACATTGGCGACCTGCACGAGCCTTACGCTTGTCGATACTCCAGCCATGCGCCTGGCAATGTCGGCATCCAGAACATCGGACAATTCACCGCGCAGAATAAGTACCGGCCGATGCATCGCGAGTTTGCGATACGCGCGCCACAGCAGCGGACGCAGCAGGCGTAGCAAGAATGGTTTGGCCGTCCGCACGATCGCCGGATCGTAGTCGAGCACGAGCGAGCCATCGGCGCGCACATGAAACAACCGATCAACCATCGCGGCCCAGTCGGCCTGCCCATGGCGCGGATAGGCAACCTCGCCGATCCGCTTGATGTATGCCGTGGCGTCAGCGCGGCTCATCGGCGGGACCGGCTTCCCGGCGTACTTCCCGATCCGTTCGAGCGCGGCCTTCGGCACTTCCGGACCGGCGTCGTTGAGTATCGCCGCGGCGACCGCAGCGGAAAGTTTCGCAGCCGCAGTGATTGTCACGAGCGCGCCGAGCGAAGTGCCGAAGAACACCGCACGCGGAATCGCCAGCCCGCGCATCAGTTCGAGGACATCTGCGGCATACGTCGATGCGTTGTAGTGCGCTGCGCGCGTCGCGCGTTCCGACCGCGCGCGGCCGCGCAGGTCGACCGCCAGCACGCGCCGGCCGTTTGCTGCAATCGTGCGCGCCATCGCGTCGAAGTCGGCGGAATTGCGCGTCAACCCTGGAATGCAGATTACCGGACAACGGCCCAGCGCCGTGTCCGACGCCGCCGGATAGTCACGGGCATACAGCGACAGACCGTCACGGCTGCGCCAGTACAGTTCCTGATAGGGTCGACTCGACAAGAGCCTGCCTGCTTGATCCGTTGCGGGAACCACAGCTTACGGTCGTCGCCCGAAACCGCACTCGTACCTTTGGACAATACCGCAGCGCGGCCCGGACCGGACAATCCAGTTCCGAACCGGCAGGAGTTGCGCAACCGCGTGATCGGATCGTTACTCGCACACTGGGCCCGCTACCATCCGGCCAGGACCGCGCTAGTCTGCGGCGGCGAGCGCACGAGTTTTGCCCGGCACCACGACCGCGTCATGCGCAGCGCGGCGGCACTGCGCGCGCTCGGCCTGCAGCGCGGTGACGCCGTCGCGACGTTCATGGGCAACTGTGTCGAACTCGTCGAACTGTACCGAGCCTGTGCGCTGGCCGGTCTGGTCTGCGTGCCGATCAGTCCGTTGTTGCAGGCAGCCGGCGTGGCCGTGGTGCTGCGCGACTCCGGTGCCGCAGCGATCTTCTCGCAACCGTCGCTGCAACCGGTACTCGACGCGCTGCGCGCGGAATTCCCGCAACTGGCCGGCGATCGCTGGATCATGACCGGGCCGGCCATCGGGTATGCGCAGTACGCAGCGTTGATGGCGCAGGCGCCGCAATTCGACCAAGCCGGGCCGATCGATCCGGAAACACCGTTCAACATCATGTACAGCAGCGGCACGACCGGCACGCCGAAGGGCATCGTGCTGACCCATCGCATTCGCACGGCTTACGCGTTGCAGTTCGCCGCGGCATTCGCCGTGCGCACCGACAGCGTCGTGATGCATGCCGGATCGCTCGTCTTCAACGGCGCATTCACGACCTTGATGCCAGCCTGGCTGCAGGGCTGCACCTATGTGCTGTGCAGTCATTTCGCGGCCGAGGACTTCATCGAAACGGTGCACCGGGAATCGGTGACACACGTGATGCTCGTGCCGTCGCAGATAGCGGCGATGCTGACCGCGCCGAATTTCTCGCGCGAGGCCATGGCCTCTCTGAAGATGATCTGCTCGGTCGGCGCGCCGTTGCCTCAGGAACACCGGCAGCGCCTGCAGGATGCGCTGCCCGGCGCGATCTACGAACTGTATGGCCTTACCGAAGGCTTCGCGACCGTGCTCGACGGCGCCGACACCGCCGCGCATCCCGGCACGGTCGGCATTCCGTTGCCGTTCCACGAACTGCGCATCGTCGACGACAACGGGCGCGAAGTGCCGTCCGGCAGCGTCGGCGAAATCGCCGGCCGCGGGCCGCTGCTGATGCCGGGCTACCATCGCCAGCCCGAACTGACCGGCCGCACGATCGTCGATGGCTGGTTGCGCACAGGCGACATCGGTTTTGTCGACGCCGACGGATTCCTGCATCTGGTCGACCGGCGCAAGGACATGATCATCTCGGGCGGCGTCAACGTGTACCCGCGCGACATCGAGGAGGTCGCGTGCCGGCATCCGGCCGTGTGTGAAGCCGCCGTATTCGGCATTCCGGATCCGAAATGGGGTGAACGGCCCGTTGCCGCGGTACTGCTGCGGCCCGGCTCGTCGGTCGACGCTGAAACACTGCGCACGTGGATCAACGCCAACGTGGCCGCGCGTTTCCAGCGCGTCCACGCAGTCACGATCTGCTCGGAATTTCCGCGCAACGTGGCCGGCAAGACGCTCAAGCGCGAGTTGCGCGAGCGCTGGTCGGAGCAATCTTCGTCCGCCTAGGCAACCCCCTGTACGAAGGTACAAGTGTCGCCGATGCGTTCCCGCTCTAGCCTGCTCGGGAGGCTCGCACTATTTCGCCCACTACTGCCATTATTAGATCGAGGGGACCATGAAACTGACCAGACTAAGTCTCGCCATCGCTGCATTGCTCTCGATGTCCGCATTTGCCTACGCCGATCCAGCCGCCAACGCCGACGCCGACGCCGATCAGGCAAACAGTGGCGCGGGGGATAGTGCCAAACAAGCCGACCAAGCCAATTCAACCTCGCTCGAGGCTATCACCGTGACCGCGCGCCGGCGCGAGGAAACGCTGCAGGATGTTCCGATCGCGATCACCGCGCTGTCGGCGAAAACGCTGGAAACGCTCAACGTGCAGAATCTCGGCGATCTTCAGGGCAACGTGCCGAACATGGTCATCCACGACGCACGCGGCAGCAACAGCACGATCACGACGTATATCCGCGGCATCGGCCAGTCAGACCCGACGTGGGGTTCCGACCCCGGTGTAGGCCTTTACCTCGACGATGTATACATTGCGCGGCCGCAAGGCGCGCTGCTGGACGTGTTCGACGTCCAGCGCATCGAAGTGCTGCGCGGTCCCCAGGGCACGCTGTATGGCAAGAACACGATCGGCGGCGCGATCAAGTACGTTTCCCGGCCGCTGTCGACGCAGGAGCAGGTCTACGCCGAGGCCGACGTGGGCAACGAAGGGCAGGAAAACGTCAAGCTCGGGCTGGGCGGTGCGTCCGACGACGGCGTCTGGCGCGCCCGCGTCGCCTACGCGTCGCTGCACGACGACGGCTACGGCAACAACCTGGTCAGTGGCGATCCGGTCAGCAACCAGAATACCAACGCCGGCCGCGTGTCAGTGGGGTTCTATCCGAAGGATGTGCCCTTCGACGCCGTGCTGAGTGCCGACACAGTGCACGACAATTCCGATCCGCGCGGCGCCAAACGCCTGAACATCAACAAGTTCGACCCGAAGAAGACACCACCCAACGAAAGCGACTACGACGTGCAGAGCGGCATGCCGCCGATCAACCAGACGCACATGGTCGGCGAAGCCCTGACGATGAACTACTACGCGTCGAGCGAGTGGACCTTCAAGTCGATAACCGCCCATCGCCAGTCCAACACCAAGACGAACATCGACTTCGATACGCTGCAGGCGCCGATCGCCGACGTCGCGGGTTACTACCACGACTGGCAGAATTCCGAGGAACTGCAGGCGACGTATCAGGGCGGCAGCGGGACCAGCGGCGTGATCGGGTTCTATTATTTCAACGGTCTGGCCGGCGGCGATATCCGCAACGACTTCCTCGGCCTGTTGTTCGGCGTCAGCAGTGGCTCGATGGAGACGACGAGCTACGCGGGCTATACGGATTGGACCTGGCAACTCGATGATCGCTGGAACCTGTCGGCCGGCGCGCGCATCACCAGCGAGAAAAAGCACGCCCTCGTCAACAACTACTCGACCAAAGACGGTACGTTCGAGGTGCCGACCACAGTCAGCGCGAACTTCGACAAATCGTTGACATCGAACAACGTCTCGCCGCGCGTGTCGCTGCAATACAAGCTCAGCGAAGAGACGAATTTGTACACGTCGCTCGCGCGCGGCTTCAAGTCCGGTGGCTTCAATATTCGCGCCAACACGGCCGCGGTCCCGGACGCATCGCATCCGATCGAGGACGAGGACCTCACCACGCTGGAACTGGGCAGCAAGTCGAATTTCGACGACGGCAAGTTCTCGCTCAACGCCGACGTGTTCTACACAAAGTACAAGAATGTGCAGTTGTCGGTATTCACCTCGTACACTCTGCCGAACGGCACGCAGGGCTTCTTCGGCGATTTCACCAACGCCGGCAAAGCGCACGCCTACGGCATCGAGGCGGAATTCGCCTGGCGTCCCATCGAGCACTGGGCGGTCATCGGCAACATTGCCGGCCTGCACACCGAGTTCGACGAGTACCTCAGCGGCGGGGTCAACGTCGCCGACCAGAAGCGCTTCAATGCGGCGCCGAACGGCCAGTTCGGCGCGAATCTCGAGTACGCCGCGCCGGTGAGCGACGGCAGTATCCGCGCCCGCGTCGGCTGGACCTACCAGACCCGGGTCTACCCGACCACCGATCTGAGTCCGGCGATCGCACAAGGCCCTTACGGCCTGCTCGGCGCCGGTGTGATCTGGGACTACAACGCGCACTGGACCTTTGGACTTCACGGCAGCAACCTGCTCGACCGGTCGTACCGGACCGACGGCTACAACATTCCGTCGCTCGCCATCCTGACCGGGTTCTACGGCGCGCCGCGCCTGATCCTCGGGACCGTGAAGTACACGTTCTGACGTCTCCAGCGGTGGGGCACCTCGTGCGCGGGCCATCGCGGCGAGTCTCACGAGGTGCCCCTTTTTATGGCCATGGACGGCCGGTATGCCGGAAATGCAGGAGCAATTTCCGGCGGCTGCCTAACCGACTGCCGTCCCCAGAAACGAAGGATGCCGAAAATGCAGGAGCAATTTTTCGGCGGGTGCCTAAATGGCCAGCAATGCCGAAAACAAAGGAAGAATTTCCGGCCGTCCGGATTCGCCTGCCGGCTCGACGCGCGATAGGCTATGCTCGTCGCTCGCATCGCACGAAATGAAACGCGGCCGCAAAACCGATCCATGCAAGCACTCGGGCCAACCGGCATGAGCCATTTGTCGCCGCGGCATGGCCCGACGGTCGACAGTCGCGGCGCATCTCCATGGGCCTAGGCGCTGGTATCGTCATTGCAGCCGGCATCGTCTGGCTTGGCCTACTGTTCGGTGTCGCGCTGTACGGCGAGCGCCATGCGCGCGTGTTCGAGAACCGCTGGGCCATCGTCTATGCGCTGTCGCTCGCCGTGCATTGCACGTCGTGGACGTTCTACGGCGTCGTCACCCAGGTCAGCCGGTCGGGCTGGTGGCTGCCGCCGACATTCATCGGCGCGATCCTGATGTACATGCTGGGCGTGCGCCTCCTGCGGCGCATGGTCGAACTGGCGCGCGAGCACAATGCCAGCTCACTGGCGGACCTCATCGCCGCGCGACTCGGCCGCCATTCCGGCCTGGCGGCGCTGGTCACGGCCGTCATGCTGCTCGGCATCATTCCGTACATCGCACTGCAACTCAAGGCCGTGGCGATGAGCTATGGAATGCTGCGCGCGAGTCCGCAGGGTCCATCGGCGTGGCACGACAGTGCGCTCTACATCGCGCTGCTCATGGCCGTGTTCGCGATGCTGTTCGGAACGCGGCGAGAATCGGCCGTCGCGCACAACCGCGGCCTCGTGCTGGCGATGGCGTTCGAGTCGGTTTTCAAGCTGGTCGCGATGCTCGCGCTCGGCAGCCTGCTGCTCGATGCCCCGGAGGCGTGGATTGCCTCGACTCCGGCGTCCGACGGCACGCGCGGCTTCCCGAGCCTGATCCTGCTCGGCGCGTTCGCCATGTTCACGATGCCGCATCAATTCCATGCAGGCATTGTCGAATGCCGCGACGCGCGTCATCTGAAAACCGCGCGCTGGCTGTTCCCCCTGTACATGCTGCTGATCGCGGCGCCGGCGCTGCCGCTCGGCCGCCTCGGCGATGCGCGTCTGGCCGCCGCCGGCGTGCCGTCGGACCTGTACGTGCTGGCCCTCCCCCTCGCCCAGGGCAAGTCTGGGCTCGCGCTGTTCGCGTTTCTCGGCGGCCTCTCGGCCGCCACGAGCATGGTCATCGTCGCGACGCTCGCACTGAGCTTGATGATCGCGAACCATTTCATAGCGCCGCTGCGCGTACGGGCCGGATGGGGCACCGCGGCAAGCGGCGACCTGCGCGGCGAGGTCCTCGGGCAGCGTCGGATCGCAATCCTCGCCGTGATCCTTCTCGCCTGGGTTTACAGCCGCATGCTGGTCGGCAACGACGCACTGGCGGACATCGGTGCTTTGTCGTTCTCTGCGCTCGCCGGTCTGGCGCCGGCAGCGCTGGTCGCGGTCTACTGGCCGCGTCTCGGCGCACGTGCGGTCAGCGCGGGACTCGCGGCCGGCACCCTGGTGTGGTTGTATACCATTCTGCCAAGTATATTTTTTCCACACAGCGAATGGCCGACGCAGGGCCCGCTCGGATTGACCCTGCTCGCGCCGACGAACCTGCTGGGACTCGGTTTCCTGGGTTCGCTGGCACGCGCGGTCAGCCTGAGCCTCGCGGCGAACGTCGCCGTGCTGTTCGCGGTTGCCTGCCTCAGTCGCGGGCTACGCGAAGCGTCGGTGCGTCCGGCGGCAATCGATGCGGAAGAGTTGCGCACGCTGGCGACGCGCTTCCTGCCGGCGGAGCGCGTAGCGGCATTGATCCCCCCGGTACGGCGCGGCCGCGCCGACACGGAAACGCTGGCGGCAGTAGAGCACGAACTGGCGTCGGTGATCGGCGCATCGTCGGCCCGGCTGCTGCTCGATGTCGCCCAGCGCGACCGCTCCGGCCAGCTCGATACCGTTGCCGCGATCGTCGGCGAGGCATCCGCCGACCTGCGCTTCAACCAGCGCGTGCTGGAAGCGGCGCTGCAGAACATGAGCCAGGGTATCTGCGTCGTCGATGCCGACCTGCGCGTCGTTGCATGGAATCGCCGCTATGCGGAACTGTTCAACTACCCGCAAGGACTGCTCGTCGTCGGCCGGCCGGTCGCCGATCTCATGCACCACAGCATCAGCGCCGGCGTGATCGGCGCTGGCGACGTCGATCAGCGTGTGCGGCAGCGCGTGGCTCACATGCGCGCCGGGACGCCGCACCTGTCGGAGCGGCGCTTCCCGGACGGTAGCGTGATCGAGATTCTCGGCAACCCGATGCCCGGCGGCGGTTACGTCGCGACGTTCAGCGATGTGACCGCGTTCCGGCATGCCGAACAGTCGCTGACGCGCGCGAATGAAACGCTGGAGCAGCGCGTGGCCGAACGCACGGCCGCGCTGGCCCGGGCGGTTCGCGAGGCCGAGCGCGCAAACGAAACCAAGAGCCGCTTCCTCGCCGCGGTCAGTCACGATCTGATGCAGCCGCTGCACGCGGCGCAGTTGTTCGCGCACACGCTGAGCGCCCGCCTCGGACCGCACGAGCGCATCACCGCGCGCCACCTGGACGGCGCGCTCAGTGCGACGGAGTCGTTGCTCGGCGGCCTGCTCGACATCGCCCGTCTCGACGGCGGGCGCCTGCATCCGCGCGCGCGGCCATTCGCTCTCGATGAACTGCTCGGGCCGCTCGCCGCGGAGTTTGCTGCGCTCGCCGAGGAACGTGGCCTGCGCCTCGACGTCGTACCGACGCGCGCCTGGATACGTTCGGATCCGCAACTGCTGCGGCGCGTGCTGCAGAACTTTCTCAGCAATGCCCTGCACCACGCCGAACGCGGACGCGTCCTGCTCGGCTGCCGGCGCCACGGCAGTGATCTGCGCATCGAGGTCTGGGACACCGGACCGGGTATCGCCGCGGAAGAGCAACGCCTGATCTTCGAGGAGTTCCGTCGCGGCAGCGGCGCGACGGGCCAGGGCCTCGGACTGGGACTGGCGATCGCCGAACGCATGGCTAACCTGCTCCGACATGCCCTGACGCTACGTTCGTGGCCGGGACGCGGCAGCGTTTTCGCCGTACGCGTACCGCTTGCGCCGGCACAGGCGATGGCCGCACCGGCGCTCGAGAGCCAATCGATCGAAACCGGCGGCACCGCATTGATCGTCGACAATGACCCGCAGGCGCTGGCTGCGCTGAAGCTGCTGCTCGAAAGCTGGGGCTGGCGCGTGCTCGCCGCGCGCGACGGGGCGCAATTGCGTGCGCAGTCGATCGAAGCCGATGTCGCGATTTTCGACTATCACCTGGACGGCGGTCGCACCGGACTGGAGTTGTATACAACGCTGCGGAATGCCGGTAGCGAAATTCCGGCGATCATCCTGACCGCGGATCGCGACGGCGCGTTGCGCCAGCGGCTGCAGGCCGAGGGCCTGATCCTGTTGTACAAGCCGCTGAAGCCGCTGGCCCTGCATCAGGCGTTGCTTCACCTGCGCACGCCGGCAAGCGCCGACGCGTAGGGTGGGCCTTGGCCCACCGTTTTATTTGACGTCAAAAGCAGAGCGGTGGGCCGAGGCCCACCCTACGGCGCTCCGCGCCACGGCTCCCCAAGATCGAGTTGGCGCAGCAGCACGCCGGCCTGGGTGCGGTTGCGCACTCCGAGCTTCTCGAAGATCGCGCTGACATGCGCCTTGACGGTCCGTTCGCCGATGCCGAGCGCATCGGCGATCTGCTTGTTCAATCGCCCCTCGGCCAACAGGCCGAGAACGCGGAACTGCTGGGCCGACAGGCTCGTGAGGCGTGCCGCCATCGCGGCATCCTGAGGATTGCTGCGCGTGCTCTTGACCGCCGCGGAAAGACGCGGCGGAATCCACCGGCCACAGGCCAGCACGCTGCGGATCGCTGCGCCGATTTCGTCCGGGGGTGTGCTCTTCGGAATGAAACCCGCGGCGCCGTGATCGAGCGCACGGCGCACGACCGCTGCATCGTCGTGCGCGGATACGACGAGCACCGCGACACCCGGATATTGCGCGCGCACGGCCGCCAGCCCGGTCAGGCCGCGGCTGTCGGGCATGTGCAGGTCGAGCAGCGCGAGGTCCATGTCAGGCTCTGCTTCGAGCTTCGCCAGTGCCGTCGCCAAGTCCGCCGCTTCGACGATCGTCGCGTCGGCTACGGCTGCGGTGGCAGCGGCACGCAGGGCGGCGCGGAACAGCGGATGATCGTCGGCGATGAGAATCGTTGGCATTCGTCGGTCGGGTCGGCCAGTGGACTTTCGTACGATGGCATCCGCCGCGCTTGCTGCTATGGTTGGCGGATGCTGCGTAAACTCTATCCGATTCTGCCGGCGCTGGCGCTAACTGCCTGCGCCGCCACCTCGCATCTTGGCCCGGAGACCGCGGTGTCGATCGACTTTCTCACCAGCTCAGTGCGCGAGACCGCGCATCGCGGCAACGATGATCTGGTTAGCGCCGGACTCGGCCTCGCGGGGTTGCGCGGCGCTCCTGCACCGTTCGCCAATCCCGACGCACCGACGCCGCAAGAACTGCGCCGGCGTGCTATCCAGGCGAACTGGAAGGGTATCGCCGATCTTGGTCCGCTCGGTGGCTACGGGGAACTTTACGGCAGCACGGCGAGCGTGCCGGGCCGCGAGTTCCAGGCCTTCGCGAAAGTGCCGAAGGCGCAATCGCCACACCGTATACTTGTACAGATTCCGGATGCGTTCGACACCAAGGCGCGCTGCCTCGTCGTCACTGCCTCGTCGGGATCGCGCGGCATCTACGGCGCGATCGCGCTCGCCGGCGCGTGGGGTCTTCCGCGCGGCTGCGCGGTCGCCTACACCGACAAGGGGGCCGGCACCGGCTACTTCGACACGGCCGGTGCGACCGGATCGGCGCTGGACGGCACCCAAGCCACGGTCGGCGGCGAGCAACTCGAATTCATCCCGAAGTCCGCGGCGCACGACGCGGGAATCGCGGTCAAGCACGCGCACTCCGGCGACAATCCGGAAGCCGATTGGGGCCGTCACGTGCTGCAGGCGGCGCAGTTCGGATTGGCGATGCTCGATCGCGCCTATCCGCAAGCCGCTCCATTCACACGGCACAACACGCGCATCATCGCGGTTGGCGTTTCCAACGGTGCTGGTGCGGTCCTGCAAGCCGCCGGGATCGATCGCGACGGAGTTTTTGGCGGTGTCGTTGCGTTGGCGCCGAACATCAACGTTCCCGTAGCCGGTAGCGCCCGCACTCTCTACGACTACGTCACCGAAGCCGGCCTGCTGCTGCCGTGCGCGCTGGTTGATCCGCGCTTCGATTCGGTTCCGTTTGCGCGCGTCCAGGGAAAGGTTCCGCCGGCATGGACCGCGCGCTGCAGCACGTTGCGCGAGGCTGGACTGCTGCATGCCAGCGACCCCCCGGCCCAAGCAACCGAGGCGCTCGATCGGCTGCACGCCGGAGGCTGGAACGACACCGCGCTGGCCACTGCGGCGCTTTCCGCGACGTTCGACCTGTGGCGCGCGGTCGCGGCAACCTACGCGTCGTCGTATGCGCGCACCGGTGTCGGCAGCATGCCTTGCGGCTTTCGCTTCGATGCGCACGACGCCGCCGGCAAAGCACGTGCGCCGACGCCGGCAGAACGTGCAGCGTGGTGGGCCGATGCGAGCGGCATTCCGCCGGGCGCAGGCGTCTTTCTCGACGAAACTTCGCCCGGCGATGCGCTCGACCCGACGCTGCGCGGGCTGCGTTGTTTGCGCGACCTCTGGACCGGCGACGGCGCACAGGCCGAGACAGTGCGCGCCTCGGTCGCGGCGACGGCGGCACAACTGCCGCGCAAGAATCTGCCGTTGTGGGTCATTCACGGCCGCGAGGACGGGCTGGTGCCGATGGCGTTCAACTCGGATGCGTACGTTGCCTGGCTGCGCGCCAACGGGCGCGACCCGGTCTATTGGCCGATTCCCCATGCGCAGCACTTCGATGCGTTTCTCGCGTCGCCGGGTTTCGGCGATCGCTACGTGCCGTTGCTGCCTTACGGTTATGCCGCGCTCGACCGCATGTGGCGGCATCTGGCCGAAGGCGCGCCGTTGGCTGCCGGAGAAACCCCCGCAGCCACGCCGCGGGGCGCGGGCAAACTCGATACCACACAGTTGGCCATCGCTCCGCGCTGAATTCGCTGCGGGATACCTGGACCCAGAGACGAGGGACGAGGGAAAGCGTTGTTCGCATGCGCCTCTACGTCTTGATGCGGTAGCAAGGCGTATAGACCGCGCCGGGCAACTTCATGCGCTGCTGTTCGACAAAGCTGGCCAGCAGTGCGTCGAGAGCCCGCATGATCTCGGCATCGCCGTCGATCACGAACGGACCGTGCGCTTCGATCGCCCGGATCCCCTCTTCCTTGACGTTGCCCGCGACGATCGCCGAGAACGCGCGGCGCAGGTCGGCGGCGAGCGAATGGCGCGGTTGGTCGCGATGCAGGTTCAGCGCAGCGACATTCTCGTGTGTCGGCCGGAACGGCTGCTGGAATTCGTGCTGGATCGCCAGCGTCCAGTTGAAGAAAAACGCATCCTTGTTGTCGAGCCGGTGGATGCGAACCTTGTCGATGCCCTTGAGCATCAGGCGCGCCGCTTCCGATGGATTGCCGGTAACGATGCGGTAGCGCTCGGCAACTGCGTCACCGAGCACGAGGCGAAGGAACCGGTCGATCTGCTCGAAGTAGGCAACCGATTCGGCCGGCCCGGCGAGGACCAGCGGGAACGGCACATTCGCATTGGCGGGGTGCAGCAGGATGCCGAGGAGGTAAAGGATTTCCTCGGCCGTGCCGACGCCGCCCGGAAATACGATGATGCCGTGGCCGATGCGCACGAACGCCTCGAGACGCTTCTCGATGTCCGGCATGATCAGCAGGTTGTTGACGATCGGATTCGGCGCCTCGGCGGCGATGATGCCGGGTTCGGTGATGCCGATGTAGCGGCGCGAACGCAGGCGCTGCTTGGCATGCGCGATCGTGGCGCCCTTCATCGGACCTTTCATTGCGCCCGGTCCGCAGCCGGTGCAGATATCGAGTTCGCGCAGGCCCAGTTCGTAGCCGACCGCCTTGGTGTATTGGTACTCGTGGCGCGGAATCGAATGCCCGCCCCAGCACACGACGAGGTTCGGTTCGATATTCGGGCGCAGCACGCGTGCGTTGCGCAGGATCTCGAACACTGCGTGGGTGATGCCGTGCGAATTGTCGAGGTGAAACCTGCCGGCATCGATCTGCGTCGCCACGTAAGCGATGTCGCGCACGACGGCGAACAGCAGCTCGTTGATGCCGCGGATGATGCGATCGTCGACGAAAGCGCTGGCCGGCGCGTTGGTCAGTTCGAGCTTGACGCCGCGATCCTGCTGCAGCACCTGAACGTCGAAATCCGGGTAACGCTCGACCATGCTGCGCGGATCGTCGCTCATGCTGCCCGACGTCAGCACCGCCAGCGCGCAACGGCGCAACAGCGCATGCAGGCCGCCGAGTGAGGCATCACGCAGGCGCGATACTTCGTCGCGCGACAACACGTCCATGCCGGCAACCGGCGAGATGCGCGCGCTGACTGTAGTTTTTTTCATGAGGCTTTCTGTCCAAACCGATCAACACTCAAGTCTAGCGCAAAAAAGAAAACCGGCGTCCTCGCGGACGCCGGTTCTCGCGCGGCTGATTAAATCCGGTTAGAACTTGTACTTGAGCGTCAGCAACATCTGCCAGCGCGAAACCACGCGGGCCGGATTGGTGTAGCTGTCGTACAAAGTGTAGCCCTGCGGCGGCCGGCTAAGGTTGTAGACGTATTGGCCGTTGGCGGCGGTCGCCGAGGGAACCAGCGTACGCGTGCCGAAGAAGCCGGCGTTGTCGACGTCTCCCCACTTGTTGTTGAGAAGATTCAGGAAGTTAAAAATGTCCAGCCGCACAATGAACTTGTCCTGGGCGAAGAAGCCCGGGATCTCCTGCTGCACGCCGACGTCGAGCTGATTGACCCACGGCGATTGCGTGGCGTTGCGTGAAGCGATCGTTCCGCGATGCTTGCTCAGGTACGGGTCGTTGTCGATGTAGGCGTTGAACGCATTGATCTGCGCTTGGGTCGCGCTGCCGTAGCTCACCTTCGGATCATTCTTCAGCGGAATGTACGCCAGGTCGTCATTGGTCAGAGCGTCGCCGTTGACGTCACTGCCAAAGATCCAGCTGTACGGCAGGCCGCTGTGGCCGTTGTAAAAGATCGACGCCGTGGTCTTGTTGTCCCCGAAGAACGCGTGATCCCAGTTCAGCGCTGTCTTGAAGGACAGCGGGATGTTGAAGCGCGAGGTGTCCGCGTAGACGTCGTTTGGGTTGATGCGTGCGTTGTAGTTGAAGTTCGAATACGCCTGCGAACTGGTACCCGGGTTGACGTCGGTCGAGTGGGTAAAGGTCGCGCTAACAGTACCGCTCAAGCCGTTCTGCCACGGCTTGCTGACGGCGAGGGTCAGCGAATTGCTCATGCCCTGACTGGTATTCAACAGCTCGGTCGAACGGATGTTGATCTCGGGATAGGCGCCGCTGTTCGCGCCACTGCCGGTGGTACCGGCAGTCTTCCAGAACGACAGGCGGCCATCCGGCATTGTGCCGTTCGGGATGCCGGTGTTCGGGGCGATGTAGGCGATCGCGTCCTGCGCCTTGATCCCCATGTATTCGGCCGATCCGATCAGGCCCCACCATGGCAGCTCGCTGTCGAACGCCAGGTTGAACTTCAAGGACGTCGGCAGCTTGAAACCCGGGGCGAGTGTGTCGATCTGGCAGACACCGCCCGAACCGCCGCAGACGCCCGCCGTAACCGTCGGCGGCCCGGGCTGGTTGTTCGGGTCGGGGCTGAAGGGCGGGTTGTTGAGAGACGTGTTCGTGAACTGCTTCGAGCCAACGACGCCGTTGTTGACGTACGGGTTGGACAGCCACACGGTCGGCGGAACGCTTTGGAACAAGCCTATGCCGCCATGCAGCTGCATCTTGAGCTCGGTGTCGAATGCGAGGTTGAAGCCCACGCGCGGCTCGACAACCGTATTTTTGCTGCTAAGCGAAACATTGCTCGGATAACCGAAGCGGCTCTCCCAGACCGGCGCGCCGGCGACCACTCCAGGAACTCCCGTGTTCTCGACCGCGACCGGCGGCGCATGGTCGGCCTTGGGCATGTCGATACGCAGGCCGTAGAGCAGCGAGAACCGGTCGGTGGCTTGCCAAATGTCCTGGATAAAGGGGCTGATCTGCGTGTACTTCCAGCTACCGGCGCTGTCCGCGAGCGTCACGCCATCCGGAAGGATGTTGATGAGGTACGTACCGTAGTTGCCGGCGGCTATCTCGTCTACCGGCGTGCCGTTGCCGTTCTTGTCATAGAAACCGTAGGAGCCGTGCAGCAACTGCCCGAATACATCGGCAGTCTCGTTGCTCATGAAATCGAATCCCGCCTTGACGACGTGGTCGCCCAGATGCCAGGTGCCGGCGAGCGTACCCGTGTAGAGCTTGCTGTTGATCGCATTCTCATGGCGGAACCGGTCTTCACCCGCGATGACCCAGTCGACGCTGGCTGGAATGCTGGCCGGGCTATTCGGGCAGTTGGCTGCGGTAGCGGTGAAGCACGCGTACACTTCGGGCTGGTTCAGGGCCGCGCCATTGGTGTTGTCGTACTTCTGGTAGCCGAGCTTGAACTCGGTGCTAAACGTATCGGTCCAGTCGCTGAACAACTGGAACGAATAGTTGTTGGTCGTGCTGGAAACCGTGTAGAAGTCGCTGGACAGGATGACGCTGGTGGGCTTGACGTAGCCGGAATACGGAGTCGGCTTGCTCTCCTCGGTGCGCTGGTAGGTGAAGCTGGCACGCTGGCTGTCACTGATGTTCCAGTCCAGCTTGGCCAGTGAGCGCTTGTCTTCGAGAGTCAGCGCACCACCGGTGTTCGAACCGGGGTCAGGCCGATGCCCTGGAACGCCGTAGTGACCGCATCGACCTGTGCCTGGGTGAGACCGCCGCCGGTGACGGCATCGGTGCCGACGCCGGCAATGCCGTTAATCTTTTGTTTTTCATAGCCGACGAAGAAGAACAGCTTGTCCTTGATGATCGGGCCGCCAAGCGTGGCCGCCCCAGGTCTCGTTCTTGTCGAAGCCCGCGTAATCCTTGCCGCCGCGATCGCCGACCATGTTGCTGGCGTCGGTATAGGCACCATAGACTGAACCGTGGAACTCGTTAGTGCCTGATTTCGTGACCGCATTGATGTTTGCGCCGACGGCGTCGAATGCGGTGTCGTAATCGGTCGCCTTGATTTCATAGGCGGCGATCGTGTCGGGCGAGATCGGCGAGCCGGTGAAACCCAAGCCGTTGGAGTTCAGGCCGAACGGATCGCGGACCGAGAGACCGTCAACGGTGATCTGGTTGAAGCGGTTGTTCTGTCCAGCCAGCGAGATCGATCCGTCGTTCTGGTCGGTGACCGTGATGCGCGGGTCGAGCCGCGCGATGTCGTCGAGCGAACGGTTGGCGCTCACGGCTGTTTCGAGGGCACGGCCACTGATGGAGGTGCCCAAGCCCTTGTTGTCCGAGTTGAACCTGTAGTCGACGGAAGATGCAGTGACACTGATGCCTTCGAGCGATGTCGACGCGGCGACCGCAGAGAGGTTGGCAGTAACGACCTGACCTAGTTCAATGTAGACGTTGTCTGCGTCGATTTCCTTGATGCCGTCACCCTGCGCCTCGATGTGGTACGGGCCACCCACGCGCAAACCCTGCGCCTGATACCGGCCATTGGCATCCGTCGTTGTGATCGAGTTGGTGCCTGAAGGCGTGTGGAGGATGCGCACACGGGCGCCGGCGACCGGATTGCCCCTGTCGTCCAGTACGCGTCCCGTGAGGCCCGATGTGGTGTCTTGGGCGTACGCACCCGACACCGCAAACAGCGAGACTAACATCAGCGGTAGAAGCTTCTTGCGCAGTCGTGTCAAGGTCATGGATTGCCTATTATCTGGTCGATTCATATCGCTTCAAAAAAGGGATTTTGCGCGTGCCGGCTCAGCTAGCAGTGCGTAACTTGTTGTAAAACAGGATTTATTACGAAAAATCTCCGGCTCTTTGGGGGGTAAAACACCGCAAAGAATCGTTAACCCCAGCTTAATGCGACTCTATGACAATTTTCTAACAAGTTCTAGTCCCGGCAGCTGCGTTTACATCGACTGCGCGTTCAGGTAGCGCCTTTTAGGCAGAACCGAGGACTATGAGGCTGAGGATTGGAGGATTGGAGGCTTGGAGGTGAGCGCTTAAGAAGTGAGCTCCCATGCAGTTGTTTGGCAATCTCCTCGATATTGAGGCTTCCTCTTCAATGCGGCCGCTCGTACTGGGGGCTCAGCCCTCGCCCCTCAGCCCAGTCCTTTGCCCAGATATGCCGCGACCCCATCCAGGAACATCTGCACCGACAGCGCGACCAGCAGCATGCCCATCAGCCGCTCGAGCGCGGTCAGCACGCTTTCGCCGAGCCAGCGGAACAGATACAGTCGACGACAGCAGGATCAACGCGGTCGCGAGCCAGGCGCCGAACAGGGCCATGCTCCAGTCGGCTGTGCGGCCCGGCTGCGAATTGGTCATCAGCATCAACGCCGCCATCGCCGATGGTCCGGCGACGCCGGGTATCGCCATCGGCACGATGAAAGGTTCCACGCCGCGGCCGTGTCTCCGAACATGTTTCCGTCGCGCGGCGGAAAGATCATCTTCACGCCGATCAGGAACAACACGATGCCGCCGGCGATGCTGACCGACTCCTGGCGCAACTGCAGCGCGCCGAGCACGTAGCGTCCGCCGAACAGGAATGCGAACAGCACGACCAGCGCGATGATCAATTCGCGAACGAGGACGCGCCGCCGGCGTTCCGGCGCGACCTGACGCAACTGGCCCAGGAACAGCGGAATGTTTCCGAGCGGATCCATGATCAGGAACAGCAGGATTCCGGCCGAGAGTGTTGTCAGGGAGTTGTCCACGTCGCCCCTCGCAGATGATCGACCAGTATACTTTTACAGAACGCTGCGCGCGCACGGAACCCCCGAAGCGCGCTCTCCCGCCCTCAGCCCTCAGCCCTCGGCCCTTCCCTCGAATCAAGCACCTTGCCACGCGCCGCGACTCCATCGGCCCCGAGCAAGTAGATGAGCGCATCCGCCATGCTGTCCGGCGCCGGTAGCTGCATCGAGTTCTCGCCGAAGTAGGCGGTCCGTCGCAAAGCCGTGCGCAGCGGCGGCGGCAGCAGCGCGTGAACGCGCAGCGGGCCGGTTTCCCATTCCTGGTGCAGGATCGAAACCATACCCGCAAGCGCGTGCTTGGCGACACCGTAAGCGCCCCAGTTTGCCCTGCCGACGCGATCGAGGTCATCGACCACGAACACGACGCTGGCGTCCTCAGCCTTGTGCAGCAGCGGCAAGCACGCCTGCAGCAGCAGAAACGGCGCGCTCAGATTGACGTGCAACGTGCGCAGCCAGTCCAGCGGCTCGATCAGCGCCGCGGGCTGCAAGCCGGAGAAGTGCGCAGCGCAGTTCACGATGCCATCGAGCCGACCGAAATCGCGCTCGATCGCCGCGGCCATGTCTTCGTAGTCGCGCGGCGATGCACCTTCGAGATCGAGCGGGTAGATGGCCGGCTCCGCGCCCGATGCCGCTGCTTCGTCGTGAATTTTTTCCAGCAGGCGCGTCTTGCGTCCGAGCAGGATCGGCGTCCCGCCCGCGCGTGCGACCGCCAGCGCGGCAGCCTTGCCCAATCCGCCGGCGGCGCCCGTGACCAGTACGACGCGAGCCTTCAGCGTATCGGGTTGAGCCGACCAGCCGGCCGGAAGTCGTGCGTATCCACTGCCCCCCATTGTCGCGATCAGGACCTGCTGGCCTCTTTGACCATTTGCGCGAGTTCGCCGCTTTCCTGCAGTTCGAGCAGGATGTCGCAACCGCCGATCAGCTCGCCATTGATGAAGAGCTGGGGGAACGTCGGCCAATTCGAATAGCGCGGCAGGTTGGCACGGACCTCCGGATCCTCCAGCACGTTGACCGAGGCGAACTGCGCGCCAACGGTTTTCAGCGCCTGGGCCGCGCGGCTGGAAAATCCGCACATCGGGAACTGTGGCGTTCCCTTCATGTACAACACGACGGGATTGTCGGAAACGGTCTTGCGAATGCGATCGAGAACGTCCATGGAACCTCTGGCAAAAATGAATTGGCGCTGACGCGCGATGGCGCATTGTACCAGCGTGCCCACGTCGGCGGCCTGCACGATCGCGTTCGCGTCTATAATTGCGCCCTCCCCGTCGACAGCAAGGAGTCTGGCATGGCGATCGAACTACCCCCTCTTCCGTACGCACGCGACGCGCTGGCGCCGCACATTTCCGCCGAAACGCTCGACTATCACTATGGCAAGCACCATCAGACCTATGTGACCAATCTCAACAACCTGATCAAGGGCACCGAGTTCGAGAATCTCGACCTCGTGGCCATCGTCAAGAAATCGCAGGGCGGCATGTTCAACAACGCCGCGCAGGTCTGGAATCACACGTTCTACTGGAACAGCCTTTCGCCGAAAGGCGGCGGCGAACCATCAGGCAAGCTGGCCGACGCGATCAAGAAGAGCTTCGGCGGATTTGCGCAGTTCAAGGAAGATTTCAGCAAGACGGCCGTCGGGACGTTCGGATCAGGCTGGGCCTGGCTGGTGCAACGCGCCGATGGAAGCCTCGGCCTGGTCAGCACCAGCAACGCTGCCACTCCGATCACCGGCACCGACCGCCCGCTGCTCACGTGCGACGTCTGGGAACACGCCTACTACATCGACTACCGCAACGCGCGGCCGAAATACGTCGAGGCGTTCTGGAATCTCGCCAACTGGGAGTTTGCTGCTTCGCAGATGGCGTGAGTTTCGCTCGTCGCTGCTGGCGCGTCGCGATGCGACCGCTCTAGAAGAAAAGCCGCCTACGGGCGGCTTTTCTTCTCCTGCTACGCGTAGGGTCTCGTTCACCCATGCTCGTCATTCCGGCGCTAACAGCGCAGCTGTCAGCCGGAATCCAGTCTCCTTGCCTTTTGTTGCTTCTTGAAGTGCAGTGCTTCCACTCGCCCTGCGGGCGAGCGGGTAACTTTTCTTTGCTTGTGCAAAGAAAAGTCACCAAAAGAAACACACCCCGGTGCGCGCGGTCTCCGAGGCATCCTGCCCTCCGACTTCGCGAGCGGGTTCCGGGGGTCGCTGAGCGCACATCCATGTGCGCGCAGCGCCCTCGCGCGCTTCCTGCGCGCGCCCCTTCGGGCTTTTCCTCCACCCACTCGCCGCGCCACAGGGGCCCCGATTTGGGCGGCATCCTGCCGCAGAAGCGGCGCTCGCACTTCTTACTCTCGCAGCAGGTCTGTCAAGATGCGAACGATCGGACGACGCAGTGACTGAAATCATTGCGTGTTGATAGAAACGGAGCACGGCCGTTGCCGTTGTTTCTGCGGCAGGATGCCGCCCAAACGGGGCCCCTGTGGCGCGGCGAGCGGGCGGAGGAAAAGCCCGAAGGGTGGCGCGCAGGATGCGCGCGCAGTTCGCTGCGCGCACACGGATGTGCGCTCAGCGAACCCCGCAGCCCGCTCGCGAACTCGGAGGGCAGGATGCCCGGAGAGCGCGCCACCGGGGGTGTGTTTCTTTGGTTACTTTCTTTGCACAAGCAAAGAAAGTAACCCGCTCGCCCGCAGGGCGAGTGGAAGCCTTGCACTTCGAGAACAAGAAGGAGCAAGGAGCTGGATTCCGGCTTGACCAGCTGCGCTGTTGAGAGCCGCCGGAATGACGAGCAAAAAGATACGACCGACTTTCCGCGTGAAGACTGTCTACGGCGGAGAAGAGAAGAGCTAAAGCGCCGACGCGCCCAACGCCGCCAGCACCGGCGCCACCTGCGCCTCGCGGCCGAGAGCGCGCGCCACGCGCGCCAGCCTTTCCGCCATTTCCACATTTCCACTAGCGCACAATGTGGCATGGCCGACCTTGCGCCCCGCGCGCGGCGACTTGCCGTAGTCGTGCCAGTGAGCGCGCGGTTCGGCCAGCACGGGGCGCGCGTCGGGGAGTTCGCCGATCCAGTTCAGCATGACGCTGGTGCCGAGCGCCGAGGTGTCGCCGAGCGGCAGGCCGAGCACCGCGCGCAGGTGGTTTTCGAACTGGCTGCACGGCGAGCCTTCGATCGTCCAGTGTCCGGAGTTGTGCACGCGCGGCGCCATTTCGTTGCCGAGCAGGCGGCCGCCGCTGACGAACAGTTCGAGCGCGAACACGCCGACATAGTCGAGCCGCTCGGCGATGGCGCGGGCGTAGCGCTGCGCGGCGACGTTGAGTTCGCCCGCATCCAGCGCCGGAGCCAGGCTCGCGGAGAGGATTCCGTCGGCGTGCCAATTCTGCACAAGTGGATAAGTGCGCAGTTCGCCGGTGCGCGAGCGCACGGCGATGACCGACACTTCGCGGTCGAATGCCACCCAGGCCTCGAGGATCAGCGGAACGCCGCCGAGCGCTTCCCACGCCGCATCGAGATCCGAAGCCGACCTGAGCCGGAACTGGCCCTTGCCGTCGTAGCCAAGCCGCCGCGTTTTCAATACGGCCGGGTAGCCGATGGCTTCGAGCGCGCGCGCCAGGTCGTCACGGGTGTCGACCGTCGCGAAGGGCGCCGTTTCAAGTCCGAGTTCGCGGAACAAGGATTTCTCGGCGAGCCGATCCTGGGCGACAGCGAGTGCGCGCGCATTCGGAAACACGTGCGTGCGCTCGCTCAGCCATTGCGCCGTGTCGGCCGGCGCGTTTTCGAAATCGAACGTGACGACATCGCAGCGCCGGGCAAAATCGGCGAGCGCCTCGAAATCATGCCAGTCGGCCTGCAGCAGCGGCGCGACCTGCCCTGCGCAAGCATCCGCTGCGCTGTCGACCACGAGGAACCGCGCGCCGAGCGGCGCACCGGCCAGTGCGAGCATGCGCGCCAGTTGCCCGCCCCCCAATATCCCTACGGTAGTCATGTACGACGAGGCTTCAGCGCAATTTACGTAAAATTCGAAGTGGCTGCGCCAACAGCCGACTCCTCCTCTCCCGCTGGCGGGAGAGGACAAGGGGTGAGGGTGGCCGTCACGCTGCGACGTGCCTTCTAATGCGAATTGCTCATGCACTGGGCTCTTCCTTCGATGAAAAAGCGCCTGGCGTTCAGCCCTGCCGCTCATCCCTTGCGCGGATCCGGCTTGGAAAGCACCTTTTCGGTCTGCGCGGCCGAAACTCCGCCAGCGCGCCGGCGATCTTCTTGTCCTCGAGCGCCAGCAGGCTCGCCGCGAACAATGCCGCATTGATTGCGCCGGCCTTGCCGATCGCGAACGTCGCCACCGGCACGCCCGCCGGCATCTGCACGATCGACAGCAGCGAATCCATGCCGTTGAGGGCCTGCGACTGCACCGGCACGCCGAGCACCGGCAGCGCCGTCTTCGCCGCCAGCATGCCGGGCAGGTGCGCCGCGCCGCCGGCTCCGGCGATGATCGCCTTGAGGCCGCGTCGCGCCGCTTGCTCTGCGTATTCGAACAGCAGATCCGGCGTGCGATGCGCCGAAACGACGCGCACTTCGTGCTCCACGCCAAGGCGTTCCAGCGTCTCCGCCGCCGACTGCAGGGTCTGCCAATCCGATTGCGACCCCATCACCACGCCGATCCGGGGCTGTCGCGCGCGCTTCGTTGTCATGGCCAAGCCACTGAAAAATGGCTATTCTAGGCGCATTCGACGAACTGGCATACCATTGCACGTGGACAAGCGTCTGCTCGACATACTTTGCGACCCGGTTTCGAGGACTCCGCTGAAGCTGTTGAGCAGATCGCAACTCGATGTTTTGAATCGCGCGGTGCGCGACGAGCACCTGCAGACGACGGCGGGCAACCCGGTAACCGCCGAACTTGCGGCGGGACTGATCAGCGTCGATGGCAAGGTGATCTACCGCATCGACGACGATATTCCCGTGCTTCTCGCCGACGAGGCGATCGGCACGACGCAACTTCATGATTTTCCCGCGTAATACGTTTGGCATGGCGGGGCCGACAGGTGGGCAGAAATTCGGTGATTTTGAGAACTGGTTCACGCTTCCGGTCGTGTGAAGCGATAAGCTGCGGTTGCGTAAGCGACCGACCGGGTACCTCGAATTTCGCCGGCAACGCAGGGGTAAGCGCGAATGAGCGGCAGCAACGAGACCAACAAGATCGTCGACCTGCAACAGCGGCAGGCGAATCAAGCCGGCGCACCCGACCGGGTAGGCGAGCTGCTCAAGCTGGTGCGCGCCACCGCGCTCAAGCGCATCAACGGACTCGTCACGAACCTGTTCGAGAATATCGACGATGCGTTGTTCGATCTGGCCGAGAAGGCCGAGAACAATTCCGTGCAGACCGGTTACTTCAACGGCATGCGCGAAGTGCGCAAGAAGCGCCAGCTCGTCGAGCGCATGTGCCAGGAACACCTGAGCAAGATCTTCCGCGATTTCGCCGCGGGCAAGCTCGAGCCGATGAAGCCGGAGGCATCGGGCCAGCCGAGCGAAGGCCTGTCGCTGGTCAATGACCAGGAGCTCGAAGAATCGCTGGCGATCGGCAGCATGGTCGCCAAGGCCGAGAGCCGCCACGCGCCGCAGTTGCACGCGGTCAACCAGCGCCTGTCGATGATCCGCGGCGGCGCGAGCGTCGAAAACGACACCAATCCGATCGCACCGGCTCCGCTGTGCCAGGCGTTTCGCCTGGCGATGCGCGAGTTCGAGCTCGAACTGCAGGCGCGGCTGATCATCTACAAGCTGTTCGATCGCTTCGTGATGAACAACCTCGACATGCTGTACGGCGAGGTAAACCACCAGCTCATCCAGGCCGGCGTATTGCCGCAGATTCGCGACAAGCACACACAAGGCACGTCGCGTGTTCCCGGTGCCGGTCCGTCGGCGCCGGTCATGCCGCAACAGCACGGACTTCCGGCCGAGAGTGTCGATGCCGGCTATGCCACGGGTTACGGTGGCGGCGAGTACGATCCGGCCTCCGCGCAACTTGCAGAAATCTACAGCACCGTGCGCTCGCTGCTGGCGATGCGCCGCGGCATGCGGCCGGACTACAACCCGCAGGCGGCAAGCCTGCCGAGCTTTGCGCCGATCGACCTGCTTTCGGCGCTGACGATCCTGCAGAACCAGGCGATGCTGCCACACGCGCAGCCCACGACCGCGGCTGACGCGGCGTTCGTCGTGCAGCACATGAAACACGAGCTTGTCGAACAGGCGAGCAAGTTCCAGGCGGACCAGAAGGCGCAAGTCGCCGCGGCCGACGAAGACACGATCGACCTGGTCGGCATGCTGTTCCAGTTCATCGTCCAAGACCGCAATCTGCCGCCGGTCATGCAGGCGATGCTGAGCCGCCTGCAGATTCCGTATCTCAAGGTTGCGATTCTCGACCGCCATCTGTTTACGCAAAAGGCCCATCCGGCGCGGCTGCTTCTCGACCAGATGGCGCAGGCCTGCATTGGCTGGTCCGAGGAATCCGACCGCGACCATCGCCTGTACGACAAAATCAAGGACTCGGTCGAAGTGCTGCTCAAGGATTTCGACGACGACGTCGGCATCTTCGAACGCATGCGCGCCGATTTCGAGAATTTCGTCGACACGAGCAAAAAGCGCGCAGAACTTGCCGAGCAACGCGCCGCCGAAGCGACGCGCGGCCGCGAGAAATTGCACCAGGCCCGCCGCATCGCCGCCGCGGAGATCCGCAAGCGCATCGATGCGCGCCAGCTGCCGGCGATGATCCAGAGCATCCTCACGCGTCCCTGGGCGAATTACCTCGTCCTCACTCTCCTGCGGCAAGGCGAGGAGTCCAAGGAATGGAAGCAGGCGCTGCGCTTCGCCGACGAATTCATCTGGAGCGCCGAGGCGAAGAACAATGATGCCGACAAGTCGCGTCTGCGCAGCCTGTTGCCGGTCATCGAGAAGCACCTGCGCCACGGCCTGACGACCGTTGCCTATCACGACAACGACATCAAGCAGCTGTTGCAGGGTTTGAACAGCTACTACGAGCGCACGTTGCGCCAGGCCTCGCAGGGACACTCGGTGCAGTCCGGCATGGACGCAGCTCCGGCCGAGTTGCTCGAAATCGTCAGCAAGGTAGCCAGCGGCACATCGGAGAACGAAACGGCGGTCGAAGAGATCGTCATGCACCGCGTACCGGATGCGGAATCGACGATCGACCCCAGCGAAACGATCGAAGACGAGTTCCTGGTCCAGGCCAAGAACATGAAGGTCGGCACGTGGGTCGAGTTCAGCGACGCAGAAACCGGAACGAAGGAACGCGCCAAGCTGTCCTGGGTCAGCCCGATCACGGCCAAGTATCTGTTCGTGAATCGCAAGGGACTCAAGGTCGCCGACAAGACCGTGTTCGCCCTGGCTGCGGAAATGCGCCACGGCGCGACGCTGGTGCTCGAGGAAGTTCCGTTGTTCGACCGCGCCCTGGACGCAATCGTCGAGCGCCTCAAGGCATCGCATCCCTCACGCGAACGGCCCGCAGAAGCCTGACCGCGCGTCACCGGTCACTGCGATACAATTGCCCCGAACGAGCCGCTTGCCAGCCTTGCGCTGGCAAGCGGCTTTGTATTCCGTGAGCCGGTTTGCCCGATGACTGACAAGACCGCGAAGTTCGGCACGCCGCGTGCGGATCCTTTCTCCTCGATGAAACCGGCGGCCCTCGATCCATCGCGCGCAATTCCGCGAGTTCCCGGCTAAGGCCGCAGACGATGGCAGCGCAGCTTCCTACTCCCCCATCAGCCGAGGACATTCGCACCGACGTGGCGCGGGCGCTTGCAGAGGATCTCGGCGACGGTGACGTCACCGCGGCTTTGCTGCCGGCCGGCGCTACCGCCATGGCGCGCGTCATCACGCGCGAGGATGCGGTGATCTGCGGGAGAGCCTGGTTCGATGCCTGTTTCCGCGCGCTCGATCCGGCCTGCGCGATCGACTGGCAAGTTCGCGATGGTTCTCCCGCAGGCGCCGGCCAGACGTTGTGCTCGATCCGCGGGAACGCGCGCGCCGTGCTGAGCGCTGAACGCTGCGCCCTGAATTTCCTGCAATCGCTCTCGGGAACGGCGACGACGACGGCGAAGCACGTCGCTGTCGTGCGCGGCACCCGCGCGATCCTTCTCGATACGCGCAAGACCATTCCCGGTTTGCGGCTCGCGCAAAAATATGCCGTGCGCTGCGGCGGCGGAGAGAATCATCGCATCGGCCTGTTCGACGCGATCCTGATCAAGGAAAACCACATCGCCGCGGCCGGCTCGCTGACTGCCGCGGTGCGCAGCGCGAAGGCACAGAACCCGGCCCTGTTCCTCGAAGTCGAAGTCGAGAATTTCGCCGAGCTCGAAGAAGCGCTCGCTACCGGCGCAGTGGACCGCATCATGCTCGATGAATTTTCACTCGATGACATGCGCCGCGCCGTTGCGCTGGTCGCCGGACGGGTTGCGCTCGAGGCATCCGGTAGCGTCGATCTTGCCGGCTTGCGCGCCGTCGCCCAGACCGGCGTCGACTACATCTCGATCGGCGCGTTGACCAAACACGTGCGCGCCATCGATTTGTCACTGCGCATCGAAGCGATTGCCTGACCTGCCGTTGATTGCTCAGATGTCGCCGCGCAAGCGCAGGGCACCCAGCACGATTACGGCCAGCACGACCAGTCCGGCGACAATCCACAACACCGTCGCCGACGATCGCGCGGGAGTCTGAGCCTCTTCCAGTCGAGCCCCGCTGCCGCGCTGCATGTCCTGCGCCGGCGCCATCAACAAAAATCGGACGGTATCGAAGCGGACTTCGTCGCCGGCCTTGACCAAGGTGCTCGCATGCACGCGTTGGTCGTTTACGAACGTCCCGTTCGCCGACGCAAGGTCCTCGACGACGACGCCGTCGGATCCGCTCTGCAGCCTGGCGTGATTGCGCGATATTTCTTCGATCGGGATGCATATGTCGCAATCGCTGTTGCGGCCCACGCTCATGCTTCCGACCATCGCATAGATCTTGCCGAAGGTGGGGCCGGAGACTCCGCGCAGCAAGTATTTCGGCAATGCCACGCGCACGCGCGTGTGGCCGGCATCGTCGTCGTCGGCATCTGCTGCCGGAGGGGCTGGGACAGCCTGGCCGCGCAACTCCGATGCGACGACGCGGCAACCGATTCGGCCGAACAGGACCAGGTCGCCGGGCTTGATCACGGCTTCGCCCGCGACCTGCCGGCCATTGAGCACGGTGGCTGCCGCATCTGTCAGAGGACGCAGCCGGGTTTGTCCGGCCTTGGTCAGCAGTTCACAGTGGCGGTCAGCGACGCCGGGAGCCGCCAGGCGAATCGCGCAGCCCGCAGCGGAGCCGACCAGAATCGCACCGTCGGCGAGCACCACGGGCGCGTGTTCGTCATTCGGGAAAAGCAGCTTCATGCGGATTCCTTCTGCGGGCGCAATACGCCATGGTTCTCGACGTCAAATCAATTCGTCATATCGCGCACCACGCGGAAGCCAACCGTGTTCAGGCTGACGTCGGCGGCGAACGTATCGCTGGCCGTAGCGCTCTCCTTCGCGCCGACCGACAACCAGGCGCGCCCCTTGACGCGGAAGTCGCGGCACGCGCTGCCGGCTGAGGCGGCGGTGCCGTTGCCGCAGGCGCCAATCCATTCGCGCACATTGCCGTCGATATCGTAGATTCCAGCGACGGCCGCGAAGTGCTCGACCGGCGACGTCGCAGCGAAGCCGTCGTCGCAGGCGGCGCCGTCGCGGCTGTCGTACTGGCGGTTGAACGCGGCATCGGCAAGGTTTGCACTGCCACAACCGGCCGCGGGCGCCTTGGATGCGACCTCGTCGAACTCGGCGGCGCTCGGCAGACGATAGCGCTTGCCGGTCTGCTTGCTCAGCCACTGAGCATAGCCGGCGGCCTCGCGCCAGCCGACGCACACGGCAGGATGCGAATCGTCCTGCGGGATGTCGGGGTTCTCCCATGAGCGCTTCTTCGACGAGCGGAAGATCGACTCGCGGTCGCGGCATGAAAGATCCTTGCCACTGAATTCGGCGCGCCCGGCGTTGTCCCAATAGCGGCGGAATTCGGCGCGCGTCACCGGATGACGTGCCATCGCGAGCTTTGCACCAGGCAGGATGATCAGGACGGGCGCCTGCGCGCCATCGCCGAGTTTGTCGTGGAATACGAACCCCGGCTCGCCGATCGAGGCGACGAACTTCAGGCCGTCACGCGCCGCCTGGTTGTCCGGCTCGATCTGCAGTGCCAGCTCATAGGCCGCCTTGGCCGCGGCCTTGTCCCATTTGTCGGCCGCCTCCTTGCCCTGTGCGACCAGCGGCTCGGCCAGCTTGCGGCGGCGCGCCGCGACGTCCTTGAGAACGTCGGCGCCCTCGGGCACGAGTTTGGCGACGTCCGCAGCGCGATCCAGGTTCTGGCTGTACGCCGTCAGTTCGGCCGCGCCGGCGCCCTTGCCGGGCGCGTTCTTGTCCGCGGATTCAATATACTTTTTAGCAATATCCACAATGCCCTGTTTCGCCGGCTTGCTGCGCGGTTCGAGCTTGAGCGCAAACTGGAAGCGCTCGAGCGCGTTCGTGCCGGCGGGCGAGGTATAGCGCTGGCCGGCCAGATCGATGCGGCCCAGCCGGATCGCCTCGTTGAGAGGATCGACCACGGTGGGCGCCTTGCCCAGATCCGTGTTGTCGATTGCCTGGCTCTCGGCGGCGTCGAGCAGCGCAAGGCGCTCTGCATCTGCTTTGGCCGCTGCAGCAGCGGCATCGTTGTTGCCGCTCGCCGGCGAACCGGAATCCTCGATCGCCTTGGCAGCTGCGGTGGTGGAGGCGCCGGCCGGCACGGCTGGCGCCTGGACGACAGCAGCTCCCGAAGCCGCAGGTGTCGCCGGCGCGGTCGGCGTTGCGGCGGCCGGCGTGCGATTCGATGGTGCTTGCTGCCCGGCCGCAGGCTCTCGCTCGCCGCGCGGAATCAGCGCGACGGCGATGAGCACGACTCCAACCAGGACGGCAGCGAGCGGCCAGGCGCGGAACCAGAGCGGTTTTGCCGGCGCCACGGCGTCCGCCGTCAGCGCTTCGGCCGAGCCAGGCAAAGTCGCCGCCGCCCCGCCGCTTGCGCTGGCCAGGGCCGGAGCCGCCACAGTCGCCGGCGGCGCGCCGCCTGCGATCTGGGCGCCGGCGTCATCCGCCGCGGGCATCGCAGCAACTGCTCCGGGATCCAGTCCGATCGCGTCCAGGGCATCGAGAAACTGCTCGACGTTCGCGAAACGATCTTTCGGATCCTTGGCCAGAGCCTTGTCGATCAGCGCCTGCCAGTGCGCGCGCTCCGGAGCAAGCCTGGGAATCGGCTCGAACACATGCGCATAGGCCACGGCAAAACCATCGGCGCCGTCGTACGGCGGCCGTCCGGTCAGTCCGTAGAAGCACAGTGCGCCGAGACAGTAGATATCCGAACGCGCGTCCTGCTCGCCGCCGCGCGCCTGCTCCGGGCTCATGAAGCGGCTGACTTCGACCGGAAAGCCGATGGAGGTGATGTGCGAATCCTGGGTCGGCGTCGGCGCCACGCCGAAGTCGACCAGCACCGGCGTGTCGTAGCCGTCGTAGAGAACATTGCGCGGCGTGATCGCGCGATGAATCAGCCCGCGCTGGTGCACGTAGCCCAGAGCGCGCGCAACTCCCGCAAGCGTTTCGAGCAACTGCTGCTCGCTCATGCCACGCTGCGCACGCGCGGCAAAGTCGCCGCCCGAAAGGTACTGCATCGAGAAATATGGCGCCTGTTCGGGCGTTACGCCGACGTCGTACACGGCCACGATGTTCGGATGGGAAAACGACGCCAGCGCGCGGGCCACCTGCAGGAAGCGCTCCGCATAGGCCTTGTCGTTGATCAGGTCCCTGGCCACGATCTTGAGCGCGACGTCGCGCTCGAGCGAGGTCTGCACTGCGAGCAGTACGCTTGCGTTCGCGCCCACGCTGATTTCGCTCTTGATCGTATAGCCGGGGACTTCGATCACAGCGGCTCCGCGCAGGGGGTTTTGACTATATTAGCGAATTTGCGCCACTGGCAATGGCGGACGGGTTGCGAGCCGAAGCCTGCGCCCCCAGAATTGATGGATGTTCGAGCCGATGCTGCTGTTGCTGCTGATCCTTGCCGGCGCGTATGCGTGGCAAAACGCCCTGCGCGCGCGTGAGCGCGCACGCGCGCTGTGTTTCGACCTGTGCACGCAAGCGAACGTGCAACTGCTCGACCAGACCGTGGCGCTGCAGCGAATGCGCCTGATCAGGGCTGCGCACGGCTTGCGGCTGCGACGCGACTACCGTTTCGACTTCAGCGTCGATGGCAGGGATCGGCACCGCGGCACACTCAGTCTCGTCGGCGGCGAGTTGCAGACGCACAGCCTGCCGATCATCGACGCGTACGCGAACGAACCTCTCGGCAACGTCGTCAAATTCCCGGTGCGCCCGTCGCTGGAAAAGCACTGATTCGGCGGACCTATTTGACCACGCGCAGGTGTCCGCCCTTCTTCGCGGCCGCATCGGCGGCGGGCGGTGGCGGTGTCGTCTGGTTTTCGGCCGGGAACATCATGCCTTGGCCGTTCTCCTGCGCGTAGATCGCAAGGATTCCGGCCATTGGCACTTCGACTACCTGACTGACGCCGGAGAAGCGCGCTGTAAAGCGCACATGTTCCTTTTCGAGCTCGAGTTGCGCGACCGCACGTGCGGCGATGTTGAGCACGACGCGTCCATCCTTGATCGCGCTCTTCGGCACGTTGACGCCAGGCGCCCCAGCGTCGACGAGGATGTAAGGCGTCAGGCCGTTGTCGGCAATCCACTCGTACATTGCCCGGAGCAGGTACGGGCGGTTTGAAGTCATTATGATCGTGCTCATCAGCTTACGGCGCGGGCGAGTCCGATGACTTTAACGTATCCCCAGCGCAGATCAAACGATCCGCGACGAAGGAACAAAAGGCACGAAGAAGGGCAAAACTGACCAAAACCACTCGTTGCATTTGCATTTGTTCGTGGACGTCGTGTCGTGTCTTCGGGTGATCTTTCGCCGTGGCTTTGTGGCTCATGCCTCGCAGAGGCTGCCTACGGCCGCAGGCCCTTTTCCTCGGGCGTCAGGCTGCGCGTGAAGCCGGGGTTGCGGAAGATGCGGTCGCCGTATTCGTTGATGACGTGGGCCTCCCGCGGCAAGGCCACGTTCAGGCTCGGCAGACGCCAGATCAGCGGCGCCAGCGCACAGTCGGCGAGGCTCAACTCCGGATTGAGGAAGAACTTGGCTGCCTTGAACAGAGGAATGCTCGACAGCAGCACATCGCGCAGGCGCTTGCGCGCGGCTTCGGCAGGCCTTCCGCCGGCCTGGATCTGGCCGACGTACGGCAGCCAGTCGCGTTCGATGCGAACTATCGCCAGGCGCAGGCGCGCGCGCGACAGCGGATCGACCGGCATCAATGGCGGATGCGGATAGCGCTCGTCGAGATACTCGCAAATGACGCTGGTGTCGTAGAGCACGAGGTCGCGATCGACCAGCGTCGGCACGGAATTGTACGGATTCAGATCGAGCAGATCTTCGGGTGGCGAATCGGTATTGACTGGCACCAGGTCGTAGACGACGCCCTTCGCGGCCAGCACCAGGCGGGCGCGATGGCATTGCACGTCATCACGCGAGGAGTACAGCGTCAGCACCGTGCGCGAACGTTGAGTCAAGGCCATACGTATTCCTCACGCCCCCCACGCAGGAAACAAACGAGACGGCAAACGTCGCCAGCCCATGCCCCGAATGTACACCTGCGGCGAGTTGACGCATAGCCCGTCTGGTGGCGATTTCGGGCCCAGTCAGTCCATGACCGGCCTGGAGGTCTCAGAAATGCGAAGCGGCCAGAAACGGCCGCTTCGGTATGCCCTGTCGAAAAGTGCGGCCACGCACGGCCGCCCTCGTGTTCTTCGCAATCGGCGACGATTGCATGCCCGATTGAAAAGTGCGGCCGTGGATGGCCGCCCATGTGATCTTGGCAATCAGGGACGATTGCAAAACCTAATGTACGTCTTTCCAGTATTCGTTGTTGAGCAGCCAGGCCAGGAACGTAAAGAACACCAGGAAAAGGATGACCCAGACGCCGACCGACTCTCGCTGCAACGCAGCCGGCTCTCCGACGTATTGCAGGAATGCCGTCAGGTCGCGCGCCGTCTCATCGAATTCGGCGGACGACTGTTTGCCCGGGCTGGTCAATTCGAGCTTTTCGACGTGCGCTTCCTCGCCCGCCTTGGCCGGGGCCTTGAGCGCTGTCTGCACGCCCTGCAATTCCCACAGCGGATTGGGCATCGACGCGTTCGGGAATACCGTGTTGTTCCAGCCGACCGAGGCCGACGGATCGACGTAGAACGACCGCAGGTAGTTGTAGATCCAGTCCGGGCTCTTGGCGCGCGCTTCCAGCGACAGGTCCGGCGGCGTCTTGCCGAACCATTGCTGGGAACTCTCGGCCGGCATGTTCGAAATGACCTGATCGCCGATCCGCGCGCCTGTGAAGCCGAAACTCTTGAGCACTTCGGCTTCGCTCAACTGCAGATCAGTGGCCAGCCGCGCGTAGTTCATGTACTTGATCGAGTGGCACCCCGAGCAGTAGTTGAAGTACGTCCGCGCGCCGCGCTGCAGCGAGGTGACGTTCGACACGTTGGTCTGCGCCGACTGCATCCCGCCGCCTTCTTCCGCACTGGCGATGCCGGTCGCAAACATCGCGATGACTGCGACGAAACCGCATGCGAAGGCCCTGGCGGCAAAGTTGTTCATCATGTCGAATTTGATCCGGGTCGACTCAGTCATGGGTCGTCACTCGCTCGGGCACCGGCTTGGTCTTTTCGTAGCCAAAGTGGGTGTAGACCCAAAGGAACAGGAAGAAGCCGAAATAGATGACCAGGAGCAGCCATCCGAAATGCATCTCGATGCCGGACACGTCGGCCGCCGGCCCGAAGATTTCCGGAATCCATTCGCCGGACTTGCCCGCGCCGATCGCGCCAAACAGCACGAACGTGATCGTGAACAGGGCGAGTGCGATCTTGTAGCCGCGGCCGCGGTAGCGGATCGACTTGACCGCGCCGCGATCCAGCCACGGGATCAGGAACAGCAGGATGATCGAAGCGGCCAGCGCGAACACGCCCAGGCCCTTGCTCGGAATCACGCGCAGGATTGCGTAAAACGGCGTGAAGTACCAGACCGGCTTGATCTCGGCCGGAGTGACCAGGTTGTTCGCCGGGATGAAGTTGTCGTTCTCGATGAACCACCCGCCGACGGTCGGCTGATAGAAGATGATGAACGCGAATACGATCAGGAAGAATCCTATGCCGACCAGATCGTGCACCGTGTAATACGGATGGAACGGGATGCCGTCGAGCGGAATTCCGCGCGCGTCCTTCTTCTTCTTGATCTCGACGCCGTCCGGATTGTTCGAGCCGACTTCATGCAGGGCGAAGATGTGCAGCACGACCAGCAGCAGCAGCACCAGCGGCAGCGCAACGACATGCAGCGCGAAGAAGCGGTTCAGCGTCGCATCGGCCGGGTTGTAGTCGCCCATGATCCACTGCACGAGCGTGTCGCCGATCCACGGAATCGCGCCGAACAGCGAGATGATCACCTTGGCGCCCCAGAACGACATGTTGCCCCACGGCAGCACGTAGCCGAGGAATCCCTCCGCCATCAGCGCGAGGAAGATCAGCATGCCGAGCAGCCACACGAGTTCGCGCGGCTTCTTGTATGAGCCGTACAGCAGTCCGCGGAACATGTGCAGGTAGATGACGAGGAAGAACATCGACGCGCCGGTCGAGTGCATGTAGCGGATCAGCCAGCCCCACTCGACGTCGCGCATGATGTACTCGACCGAGTCGAACGCGGTGGCGGCGCCGGGCTTGTAGAACATCGTCAGGAAGATGCCGGTCACGATCTGGTTGACCAGCACGACCATTGCGAGCACGCCGAAGTAGTACCAGAAGTTGAAGTTCTTCGGCGCGTAGTACTCGGTCATGTGCTTGCGGTACACCGGCATCATCGACGGTGCGCGCTCGTTGACCCAGTCGGCTATGTTGGTGAAGAAGTTAGCCATTACGCTGCTCCTTCCGGACCGACACCGACGAGGATCTGGTGATCCCCGACGAACTTGTACGGCGGCACGACCAGATTCGCCGGCGCCGGGACGCCCTTGAACACGCGGCCGGCGATGTCATAGCGGGATTTGTGGCAGGGGCAGTAGAAGCCGCCCTTCCACTCCGGATCGTACGGCTCGGGCTTGATTTCAGGCACGAACTCGGGCGAACAGCCCAGGTGCGTGCAGATGCCGATGACCACGAACCATTGCGGCTTGTCCTTGTACGAGCGCGTCTCGTTCTTGGCGAACGTCGGCTGCTGTGCGACATCGCTGTTTGGGTCGGTAAGCCGGGAAGCTTCCTGCGGCAAGGTGGCGAGCAACTGCGGCGTGCGGTTGACGATCCATACCGGCTGGCCGCGCCAGGCGATGGTCAGGCGCTGACCGGGCTCGACCTTGCTGATATCGGCAAGCACCGGCGCTCCGGCATTTTTTGCGCGCGCGCTGGGCTGCCACGATTTGATGAAGGGTATCGCCGCAGTGATCGCTCCCGCACCACCGACGACAGCTGTCGTCGCAGTGAGGAAGCGGCGACGTCCCTGGTTCACGCCTTCATTCGCCATCCGGCACTCCGAAAGTACATAGTATTATTGCAGCGGGAAGGTAGCTGGCTGCCCCAAAAATCGTGCTAGTTTAACCAAGCGGTTGACCGCAGACAATGAAATCACCCTGGCGGCGGTATCCGGTCGCCGCGCCCGATCCGGACGGATCGCGGTTTTTCTCAAATCGCTCCCATGAAGAACTCCCTCAACGCGCTGGTATTTTTCGGTAAATTTGCGGTCCTCGGGTTAGCCCTCGCGTTTGTCCTGAGCGAAGTGGCGCCAAATTGGACTGCGCGCATCCGCGGCCAGAGCATAGTCCCCGGAAAAACCGAAGCGCCGCCAGCATCGACGACACCGGAACCGTCGACGTCCGTCGACATCCCCGAAGCGGGCGGCAGCGACCGCCGTTCCGCCCGCGGTCTGCGATCCGGATCGGGATCGGGATCGCGCGAGCAGACCTCCGAGAGTCTTTACGCGTCGTTCGCCGATGCGGTGGCGCGCGCGGCGCCGGGCGTCGTCAGCATCTCGGCAAACAAGATCGTCGCGGGACGACGTGTGCTCGTCCCGAGCGATCCGTTGCTGCGCCGGTTCGTTGCGCCGATCGACGCCGGCCCGGTGCAGCGCGGCGTGCGCAGCCTCGGCTCGGGCGTTATCGTGCGCGTCGACGGCTATGTGCTGACGAACAACCACGTCATCGAGGGCGCCGAAGACATCGAAGCCACGCTCAGCGACGGACGCGTCGCCAAGGCCACGCGCGTCGGTGCCGATCCGGAAACCGATCTGGCCGTGCTCAAGCTCGACATCGGCAACGTCACGAACATGACGATGTCGCACAAGCGCCTCCGCGTCGGCGACGTCGTGCTGGCAATCGGCAATCCGTTCGGCCACGGCAACACCGTCACGATGGGCATCGTCAGTGGCCTTGGACGCCAGCTCGACGTGTCGGCGTACGAGGAATTCATCCAGACCGACGCCGCGATCAACGAGGGCAATTCCGGCGGCGC
Source organism: uncultured Gammaproteobacteria bacterium (assembly GCA_963766595.1). Taxonomy (GTDB): domain Bacteria; phylum Pseudomonadota; class Gammaproteobacteria; order Xanthomonadales; family Rhodanobacteraceae; genus Rudaea. The sequence goes on along the minus strand of CAVYAZ010000002.1, from coordinate 795,516 downwards.
GCTGATCGACTCGAACGGCGACCTCGTCGGCATCAACACCGCATTCACGCGCGAGCAGAAGGCCGAGGGTGTCGGTTTCGCAATCCCGATCGGCACGGCCAAGAACGTGCTCAACCAGCTCGTCTCGCAGGGCAAAGTGATTCGCGGCTGGATCGGCGCCGAATACATCGACCAGCCCGTGCCGAAGGCCGCAACCGCGCAGGCGGGAGTGATCGTGCAAGGGGTTTACCCGGACAGTCCCGCCGCATCGGCCGGCTTGCGCGCCGGCGACGTGATCCTGCGCCTGAACGACGAGCAGGTCTCCGGGCAACTCGACTTGTACAACCGCGAGGCGAGCATTCCGCCCGGCAGCAAGGTGCAACTGGCGGGCTTGCGCGACGGCAACCCGTTCACGGTCGAGGTGAAACTGGGGGAACGCCCGGCGTTGCCGGTGCAGCCCAAGAGCGGCTGATCTAGGGGAAGCTCTGAACAAGTCTGCATAGGCGTCACCGATCTGTCTGTGTGCAGATCGAGGCGCGATGGCGAAGGCAGACTGGCCGTCTCGGCAACCGCTCCCTGCGTTGCCCTACCTCCTGCGTCCCTGCAGTCGTGTCGAGCCGGCGCACCGATGAGCTGCGCGCAGACAGATCGGCCCCAACAATATGATTTGAAATGGCGGGGTGATGTCATGCCGCCTATGCAGACTTGCTCAGAGCTTCCCTATTCGGCGGCGTGGTAACGCTGACGCAGCGTGGCTACGCGATCAACGTAGACGCGGGTCTCGTCGAACGGCGGGACGCTATTATTATACTTCTGTACATTTTGAGGCCCGGCGTTGTACGCCGCCGTGGCCAGGCGTTCGTTGCCGTTGAACTGCTTGAGCAGCTCGGCCAGGTATTGCGCGCCGCCGCGGATGTTCTGGCCGACGTCGAAGGGATTGGCAACGCCCAGATCCGACGCCGTTCCCGGCATCAGCTGCATCAGGCCTTCGGCTCCGGCAACCGAGATCGCGTTCGGATTGAACGCGGACTCGGCATGGATTACTGCCCGCAGCAGGGACGGATCGACACCGAACTCGGTCGCCGCCGCGGCGACTTCCTGCTTGTATGCCGTGAGGTTCAGCGCCGTCGCCATCCAGTTGACGGTCGAATGCAGGTTGCAGGCAAAGCAGGTGCTGATATAGGTGAAAAGCAACTGGTAGCCGCCGCGATTCGGCCGGATGTTCGTGTATTCGGTCACGCCGCTGGCGCGCACGATCTTGTAGACCGCGCCGCGGCGAACTTCTGCGGGAACCTTCGCGGCTTCACCGCTCGTTGTCGCGCCTGTCGCTGCGGCCGCAACGGCGGGCACGGTTTCAGCAGCAGGCTCCTGGCCCGCCGGCTGCGACACGTATTCGCTGTGCTTGACCGATGCATTCGCCGCCTTCGCCGCCTTGGGCGCCGGCGGGTCGGCGTAGTCCGTCACCTTCTTGCAGTTGTTGTAGGAGCCGGGCTTGTTTGTAAACACCAGCTGGCCGTTCGCGCCAGCACAGCGGTAAACCGCTCCGGCCACTGCACGCTGAGGAACGGCGAGCGCGCAAATACTGGCGCCGCACAGTAGTGCGGTACCCAGAATGAGCGATGAAGGCGTCCTCGGTGTCATGGTTGAGCAGCAGCTTGCGGCGGCAAGTTTCTGACAGATATCGGTATTTGCCAAGTGCCCTTGAGAGCAGGGGCGAGGGACGAGGGGCCAGGGACCAGGTCGCGCGCGGGGAGGAGACCATTCCGCCTGATCGGACGTCGAGCCCGAAAAACCTCGCCGTGGCGGCAACATAGCCGTAAAATGCGCGCCTCCTCGAAGTCTCAGAGTCCCAATGCCCGGCAAGCTTTTTATCAAGACCCACGGTTGCCAGATGAACGAGTACGACTCGGCCAAGATGGCTGACGTGCTCAAGGCAGCGCACGGCCTTGATTTGACCGAGAACGAGGCCGAAGCCGACGTCATCCTGATAAACACCTGCTCGATCCGCGAGAAGGCCCAGGAAAAGGTGTTCAGCCAGCTCGGACGCTGGAAGGACCTCAAGCAGGCCCGGCCCGGCCTCGTCATCGGCGTCGGCGGCTGCGTCGCCAGCCAGGAGGGCGAGGCGATCGTCAAGCGCGCTCCGTACGTCGACCTGGTGTTTGGGCCACAGACGCTGCATCGCCTGCCGCAGCTGATCGAGACGCGGCGCAGGACGCATCTTCCACAAGTGGATATTTCCTTTCCAGAGATCGAGAAGTTCGATCACCTGCCCGAGCCGCGCAAGGATGGCGTGACCGCATTCGTGTCGATCATGGAAGGTTGCTCGAAGTACTGTTCGTACTGCGTCGTGCCGTACACGCGCGGCGAGGAAATAAGCCGCCCGTTCGATGACGTGGTCGCCGAAGTCGCCGCACTGGCCGACCAGGGCGTGCGCGAGATCAACCTGCTCGGCCAGAACGTCAACGCGTATCGCGGCCCGATGCATGACGGCAGCGTCGCCGATCTGGCCGTGCTGATCCATGCGATCGCCGAGTTCGACGGCATCGGCCGCATCCGCTTCACGACCTCGCATCCGCTCGAGTTCTCCGACTCGCTGATCGAGGCCTACGCGAACGTGCCGAAGCTCGCGAACTATTTGCACCTGCCCGTGCAGTCCGGTTCCGACCGCATCCTCGGCGCGATGAAGCGCGGCTATACGGCGCTCGAGTTCAAGCAGAAGATCCGCAAGCTGCGCAAGGTGCGTCCGGACATCTGCGTCTCGTCGGACTTCATCGTCGGCTTCCCCGGCGAAACCGATGCCGACTTCGAGCAGACGATGAAGCTGATCGACGACGTCGGCTTCGACCAGAGTTTCTCCTTCATATTTTCTCGCCGCCCCGGCACGCCGGCTGCCAGCCTTGCGGATGAGACGCCGGATTCCGTCAAGCGCGCGCGCCTTGCGCGACTGCAGGCCACGCTCAATGAAAACGCGAAGGCGATCGCACAGGCGATGGTCGGCGGCGTGGAGAACGTGTTGGTCGAGGGGCCAAGCACGAAGAACCCGAACGAACTCGCCGCGCGTACGCACAACATGCGTTACGTGAATTTTCCGGTGCCGGCCGACGTGAATGGCGCCGACCTGATCGGCCGCTTCATCGACGTGCAGGTTACCGAGACCCGAGTCAACTCGCTGCGTGGGCGGCTTGCGGCAAACGCGGCGTGACGCCCCAACCAAGGCGGCGGACGACGTGATCAGAAACGCAACTTTGCTTGCGTGCTTGGCGGGGATCGGGTGGATGTTCCCGACATTCCTGTACGCCGATTCCCCAGCCCAGCTGACCCAGCTCTCTATTGCAGTTATAGCGGACGGAAAGACCACGGCGCAGATCGTACTCGTCCTGCCGCATGGTTCGGAGTTGAAGATGCAGGCGACGAAAATGATACCGACCCCGGGTAACGACGACGTGTATCGATTGGTCGGTGACGCAAGTGTCTCGACGAAGTTGAACGGCGCCGATCTCGGCAGCGTCCACGGCGACGAACTCATCGTGTCGAAGGAAGTGCTGGACGCCGGCCGCGTCGCCGCAAGAGCCGAACTCTCGGCCCTGTTCGCTGCCGATCAGTCCATTCGGGCAAGAATGGCCGAGCAATCATCGACGGCACCGGTCGGCGGCGACACACCCGAGCTCGCCGCCCAGTGGAAGGAGCAGGAAGCGCTGGACCGGAGCAACCAGGACCGGCTCGACCGAATCGTCAAGGAGTATGGTTGGCCGACCGTAAAGTGGGCCGGACGCGATGGCGCCGAGGGCGCATTCTTTGTCGTCCAACATGCCGACCTCGCTTACCAGAAAAAATATTTGCCGATGATCCGGGAGGCTGTCACGCAAGGCGACCTCAGCCCAGCATTGCAGGCATTGCTCGAGGACCGCATTCACGTGAAAGAGGGGAAGAAACAGATCTACGGAACGCAGCTGAGTACCGCAGCAGACGGCACGCTGGTTCCTTACCCGATCGAAGACGAATCAATGGTCGACGCACGCCGCGCCAGCGTAGGTCTCGGACCGTTGTCGGAATACCTGAAAGGATTCGGCCCACAAGCAAAGCGCCAGTCACGTTGAGCAGGCGCGGGGCTCTGGAGCACTTCGATTTTGGTGCTTGCAGGTGCTCCCACCGCAACCCAGGCTCGGAATGACGAGCAAAAGAGCGATGGCGTGCAACCACTTGTCAAAAAGACCAATCGATAACGCCCTAGCCGCTGGCAGCGTTCAGCGCCGCGATATCCTCTTCGGACAACTGCAAGTGCACGGATGCCAGGACCTCTTCGAGCTGCGCGACGCTCGTTGCGCTGACGATCGGAGCCGTAATGCCGGGCCGGGCGATCAGCCACGCGATCGCGACTTGCGCCGGAGTCGCGCCGCGGCGCATCGCGACCTCGTCGAGCGCCGCCAGAATGCGCAAGCCACGCGCGTCGAGATATTTCCTGACGCCCTGCCCGCGCGCGCTCTTGGCCAGATCCGCTTCGCTGCGGTACTTGCCGGTCAGGAATCCGGCGGCGAGGCCGTAGTAGCTGATGACGCCGATATTTTCCTTGCGTATCAGCGGTTCGAGTTCGGCTTCGTAGCCGGCGCGCGAGACGAGGTTGTATTCCGGCTGCAGCGATTCGTAACGCGACAAATTATACTTTTTCGCAATCGCCAGCGACTCGCCCAGGCGCGCCGCAGAGAAATTCGACGCACCGATCGCGCGCACCTTGCCCTGCTCGATGAGCTTCGCGTAGGCGCCGAGCGTTTCCTCGATCGGCGTCGCCGGATCGTCCTGGTGCGACTGGTACAGGTCGATCGCATCGACTTGCAGGCGCTTGAGCGAGTCCTCGACGGCCAGGGCGATATTCGCCGCGCTTAGGCCGGGGCGCCGCGCGAGCTTGGCGACCTTCGTCGCGATCAGCACTTTGTCGCGCTTGCCAGAGCGCTTGAGCCACTTGCCGATGATCGTCTCGGACTCGCCGCCCTGATTGCCTGGGACCCAGGCCGAATAGCCGTCGGCCGTGTCGACGAGGTTGAAGCCCGCGTCGACGAAGGCGTCGAGCAGCGCGAACGATGTCGGTTCATCCGCGGTCCAGCCGAATACGTTGCCGCCGAACGCGATCGGCATCGTCTCAAGCGCGGAACGTCCAAGTCTGCGTTTGATCATCGCCGGGGCTCCGTGACCTGTGAGGTGTTCGACATGGGGGCAGCGTACAATGCTTCAATCGCGGCGCCGATCGCTCTATCCTTCAGCGCCATGAGCGAATCAGCTTCAGCATGACAGCCTTGACCCACCGCGAAATCGAGCTCGACCCGGATGACAGCGAGCGTCTGGCCAACCTGTGCGGCCCGTTCGACGAACACCTGCGCCAGATCGAATTGCGCCTCGGCGTCGAGATCGCCAACCGCGGCAACCAGTTTCGCCTCAGCGGGGCGGAACATTCGGTCAAGCTGGCCGAGCGCGTGCTGCACGATCTCTACGAGGCGACCGAAACCGAAACGCTGACCGGGCCGCAGATCAACCTGCGCCTGTCCGAATCCGGCATCGAAGCGCTCGATGCCAAGGCCGCCGAGGGCGCGCACGATATCGCGATCAAGGTCAAACGCGGCACTGTGCATGGGCGCGGCGCCAACCAGAAGCGTTACCTGCACGCGATCGCCACGCACGATATCAACTTCGGCGTCGGTCCGGCCGGCACCGGCAAGACCTATCTCGCCGTGGCCATGGCGGTCGATGCGCTGAACGAAAACCGCGTGCAGCGGCTGATCCTCGTGCGGCCGGCGGTCGAAGCCGGCGAGAAGCTCGGCTTCCTTCCGGGCGACCTGACCCAGAAAGTCGATCCCTACCTGCGCCCGCTTTACGATGCGCTTTACGAGATGCTCGGCATCGACAAGGTCATGCGCCTGATCGAGCGCAACGTCATCGAGATCGCCCCGCTCGCATACATGCGCGGCCGTACGCTCAACGACTCGTTCGTGATCCTCGACGAAGCGCAGAACACGACGGTCGAGCAGATGAAGATGTTCCTGACGCGCATCGGCTTCGGCTCGGCGGCCGTCGTGACCGGCGATGTCACCCAGATCGACCTGCCGCGCCACATCAAGTCGGGCCTGCGCGACGCGATCGAGGTGCTGCGCGGCGTCGACGGCATCAGCTTCACGTTCTTCACGGCCAGGGACGTCGTGCGCCATCCGCTGGTGCAGCGGATCGTGCGCGCGTATGAAAGCCGGGAAGCCGGAGACGGCAAACGCGATCCGGGCGACACGAAGACGTGAAGCCGTCGCCGCAATCCGGCGTTTTCGTCCAGTACCGGACCGGGCGCAAGGGCGTCCCGGCTCCGCGGTCGTTCGAGTGCTGGGTCCGCGGAGGCTTTGCGCGGACGCCGCCAGGGCCACAGGCAAGTCAACATCGTCCTGTTCGACGAAAGCGGCGCCCGCGAGTTGAATCGCCAGTATCGCGGCAAGAACTACGCGACGAACGTGCTCAGTTGGCCGTACGAGCCGCCGCCACGCGAAAAGACCGGGCTGCTCGGCGATCTGGCGATCTGTCCGGCCGTGGTGGCGCGCGAGGCGGCCGAGCAAGGCAAGCCACTGCGCGATCACTATGCGCATCTGACGGTCCACGGCGTGCTTCACCTGCTCGGCTACGATCACGAAACGCCGCGCGAGGCAGAACGGATGGAACGACTCGAGCGTCGAATCCTGGCTGTACTTGAGGTCCCGGACCCTTATGTTTGACTCTGATTTGTTTTCCTAACTATATGAATTTAAATGATTTATAGATCCGTCACGGAAATTCGGCTAGAATAGGCTGCTCGCCCGCACGGGCTCTGCTTCCAACGCAATGAACGAGGACCACCCTAGTACCCAGCCGGCCCGCACCTGGCTGGAGCGCATTTCCCACATGGTTTCAGGGGAACCGCGCAATATCGACGAACTGCTGGACGAACTGCGCAGTGCGCAGGCCAATGGCCTGCTGTCGAACGACACCCTGTCGATGGTCGAAGGCGCGATCGAGGTCGCCGACCTGCGCGTCCGCGACGTCATGATCGCGCGCACCCACATGGTTTCCCTGCCGGTGTCGGCGCCGCTGGACGAGGTCGTACGGCGCGTCATCGAGTCCGGACATTCGCGTTTCCCTGTGCACGGCGACGATCCCGACGAAATCCTCGGCATCCTGCTCGCCAAGGACCTGCTCAAGTGTTTCGTCGATGCAGCCGCGCCGTGCAACATGCGCTCGCTGCTGCGGCCAACGGTGCTGATACCGGAATCGAAGAAGCTCAACATCCTGCTCAAGGAATTCCGCCTGTCGCGCAACCACATGGCGATCGTCGTCGACGAGTATGGCGGCATCAGCGGACTGATCACGATCGAGGACGTGCTCGAGGAAATCGTCGGCGAGATCGACGATGAGCACGACGAGGAAGATCCGGCGCGCAAGAAACTGATCCAGCCGCAACCCGACGGCGGATTCCTGGTCAACGCGCTGACGCCGATCGCGGACTTCAATGCACGCCTCGGCTGCGAGTTCGCCGACGACGAATTCGACACGATCGGCGGCATGGTCACCTCGGAATTCGGCCATCTGCCCGAAACCGGGGAGGAGACCGCGATCGGCGGCTTCCTGTTCCGGGTCACCCGCGCCGACGACCGCCGCGTGCTGCAGTTTGCCGTGCGCGTGCATGACGCCTGATCTCATACCCTCCCTCTCCCCCAACAGCTTTATCGTTCGGGGAGAGGGCTGGGGTGGAGAGAATGCGCCTCGCACTTTGGCAACGTCGATCAATTGCATCGCGCCACCCCCTGGCCCAGCCCTCCCCCCGAGGCATGCTTTGGGGAGAGGGCTGAAACACGCGGCGCTGCTGTTCGTGCTGCTCATCGCTGGGCTGCTCGTCTCCGTGGCGGAAAGCTGCGTTGCTCAAACAGCGCCCTCTGAAACTGCTCTCCCCGAGCAAGCCGGCGCGAACCTCGAGGTCGCGCTGATCACATTCGGCCCCGGCGAGGAAATCTGGGAGCGCTTCGGTCACAACGCGATCGAGATCCGCGATCGCTCCAGCGGGCAGGCGCGCTGGTACAACTATGGCATCTTCGATTTCGCCCAGCAGAACTTCTTCCTGAATTTCGCGCGCGGGCTGATGACCTACCGCATCGCGGAAGGCGATCCCTCCGAAGAGCTGCCGATGTACGTGGAAGAAGGCCGCTGGATCATCGAGCAACAGCTGAACCTGACGCCATCGCAGCGCGTGCAGCTCGCCGAATTCCTGGCCTGGAACGCCCGCCCCGACAACGCGCAATATCGCTACGACTACTTCACGGCAAACTGCTCGACGCGCGTGCGCGATGCGCTCGACGCGGCCGTCGGTGGTGCGATCAAGGCGCAGACGATCGCGCCGTCGCGCGGCTTTACGTTTCGCATGGATGCCGACCGCCTGATGCGACCGGATCCGGCGGTGATGCTCGCAATGGACGCGGGGCTGGGTCCCTACGCCGATCGCCGGCTGTCATTCTGGGACGAAAGCTTCGTGCCGATGGAATTCATGCGCCATATGCGCGAAGTCCAGGTTCCGGACGAGACCGGCAAGCTGCGGCCGCTGGTTGCACGAGAAACGCAGTTGGCCGCGGCGCGCCTTGCGGATCCGCCGGCATTCGCGCCGGACTGGACCTGGCACGCGCTAGCCGTCGGCAGCTTGTCGGGATTGTTGCTGCTTGGTCTGGCATATCTGCGCGCAAGCGCGTCGGCGCGCCTGGCCTTCGCGGCGATCTCCAGCGCGATCGCGCTGATACTTGGCATCGGCGGCTTGGTGCTGCTCGGCCTGTGGACGCTGACCGACCACGCTTCGGCGTGGCGCAACGAGAACCTGCTGCTGTTCAATCCGCTGTGCCTCCTGCTGCTGCCGTGCTGGTTCGGCGCATTCCGCTCGCGCTGGCGTCCGTCGCAGTTCGCCTGGCGCATCGGCATGACGATCGCGTTCTGCGCGGCACTGGCCTTCTTCATGAAGATTTTCCCGGCTTTCGCCCAGTACAACCGATTCTGGATCGCGTTGCTTCTGCCGCTGCATCTGGCGTTCGCCCTGGTCCTGACGCGAGTGCGCAGCCGCATGTTCGCCTGAGATTGCGCCTGTGCGCCCGGCTCCGGCATGATGCTGCATCGCATGCCATTCGAGCAGCCCGGCTTCCGTCATGAATGACTCAACGCTGCCGCCCGATCAGCCGATGCTGGTCAACTGCATCGCCTACTCCAAGGATGGGCGCAAGGTGCGCGACATCGCGCTCGACGAGATCAGCGATTTCCTCGCCCAGGATGCATTCGTCTGGGTCGGCCTGCACGAACCCGACGAGCCTCTGCTCGAAAAGCTGCAGGAAGAGTTCGGCCTGCACGACCTCGCCATCGAAGACGCGCACAACGCGCATCAGCGGCCGAAGATGGAGTTGTACGACGATTCGCTGTTCATCGTGCTGCATACCGCGCAAGTCGTCGCCGCCAAGATCGAGTTCGGCGAGACCCACATCTTTCTCGGCCGCAACTACCTCGTCACCGTGCGTCATGGCGCATCGCTGTCGTATGCGCCGGCGCGCAAGAGCTGCGAGCAGAACCGCGAACTGCTGGCGCTCGGGCCCAGCTATGCGCTGTATGCGGTGCTCGACTTCATCGTCGACAACTTCCTGCCGATCGTCAGCACGTTCAAGGAAGAACTGCACGAACTCGAAAAGGACATCTTCGAGGACACGTTCAACCGCGAGGTCGTAGAGCGCCTGTATCTGCTCAAGCGCGAGCTGGTGACGCTGCGCCTCGCCGTTTCGCCGCTTCAGGACATCCTCAACCAGCTCATGCGCTTTCACGGAGACCTCATCCGCGAGGAAATCCGACCTTACCTGCGCGACGTATTCGACCATGCCACGCGCATCAGTGATTCGACCAACGCAATGGGCGAACTGCTGACCGCGGCGATGTCGGTCAACCTGGCGATGGTTTCGGTCGGCCAGAACGAGGTCGTCAAGCGCCTGGCGGGCTGGGCCGCGCTGCTCGCCGCGCCGACCCTGATCGCCAGCTGGTACGGCATGAACTTCCACCATATGCCTGAGCTGGACAAGCCTTACGCCTACCCGGTGTTGATCGTGCTCACAGTTTCCGTCTGCGTCGGACTGTTCGTGCTGTTGCGGCGGGCGAAATGGCTTTGAGCCTGCGCATGGCCCGGCCGGAAAGGTGCTCGAACTTGCGTCAGGACAAGAAGTCTACGACTAAAGACTAATGCGTCATGTGCACTTGCGTCTTGACCGGGCGCCTGCACTCGTCGACGCTAGGATTCGGGTTGTTGCGGCCGTCATGACCGCGGCAGCAAATGCACGGCCGATGGCGGCCGGTCTTGGACACCAACCGGAGAGACACGATGAACGCGCTGGCAGGCAAACTGGTCTGGGTCGTGATCGCCGCAATCGGCGCCGTCTGTCTCGGAGTCATCGCGCTGCAGCGCGGCGAGAGCATCAACGCGATCTGGCTCGTCGTCGCCGCGTTGTGCGTGTTCTCGATCGGCTACCGGTTCTACTCGAAGTTCATTGCCGACAAGGTCCTGCGCCTTGACCCGACGCGGGCGACCCCGGCCGTGCTGCGCAACGACGGCCTCGACTACGTGCCGACCGACAAATGGATCGTCTACGGGCATCACTTCGCGGCGATCGCCGGTGCCGGACCCTTGGTCGGCCCCGTGCTGGCCGCGCAGATGGGCTACCTGCCCGGCACGATGTGGATCCTGTTCGGCGTGGTGTTTGCCGGCGCGGTCCAGGACTTCATGGTGCTCGGCCTGTCGCTGCGCCGTGACGGCCGCTCGCTCGGCCACATGCTGCGCGCCGAACTGGGCAATGTCGCCGGCGTGATCTGCATGATCGGCGTGCTGGCGCTGATGATGATCGTGCTGGCGGTGCTTGCGCTCGTCGTCGTCAAGGCGCTTGCGATCAGTCCGTGGGGCACGTTCACGGTCGCCTGCACGATTCCGATCGCCCTGTTCATGGGCGTGTACCTGCGCTACTTCCGGCCCGGCCGCGTGCTCGAAGTATCAATCATCGGCCTGGTGCTTCTGCTTCTGTCGATCTGGTACGGTGGCCAGGTATCGGTCGATCCGGACATGGCGAAGCACTTCACGTTCGGCCCCGGCCAGCTCGCCTGGCTGCTGATCGGCTACGGGTTCTTCGCCTCGGTGCTGCCGGTCTGGCTGCTGCTCGCGCCGCGCGACTATCTGTCGACGTTCCTGAAGATCGGCACGATCGCGCTGCTTGCGCTCGCGATCTTCTTCGCCGCGCCGTACATGCAGATGCCGGCAGTGACCAAATTCATCGACGGCACCGGCCCGGTGTTCCAGGGCAACCTGTTCCCGTTCCTGTTCATCACGATCGCCTGCGGCGCCGTATCGGGCTGGCATGCGATGATCTCGTCCGGCACGACGCCGAAGCTGCTCAGCAATGAGCGAGAGGCGCGCATGGTCGGCTACGGCGGCATGCTGACCGAAGCATTCGTCGCGATCATGGCGCTGATTGCCGCAAGCGCGCTGCAGCCCGGTGTCTATTTCGCGATGAACTCGCCGACCGCACTGATCGGCGCCGACGTGCAGAGCGCCGCGACGGCGATCAGCCAGTGGGGGTTCGTCGTCACCCCGGATCAGCTCACGCAGACCGCGAAGGACATCGGCGAAACCACGATCCTGGCGCGAGCCGGCGGCGCACCGACGCTCGCGGTCGGCATGGCGCAACTGCTGCACTCGATGATACCGAGCGCGAACCTGATGGCGTTCTGGTACCACTACGCGATCCTGTTCGAAGCGCTGTTCATCCTGACCACGGTCGATGCGGGCACGCGCGTAGCCCGATTCATGATCCAGGAACTGGCCGGCCTCGCGGTGCCGGCGCTGAAGAACACCGAGTCGTGGATCGGCAACGTCGTCGGCTCCGGCATCTGCGTTTCGCTCTGGGGCTACGTCCTCTATCAGGGCGCCGTCGACCCGCTTGGCGGCATCAACTCGCTGTGGCCGCTGTTCGGCATCGCAAACCAGATGCTTGCCGCGATTGCGCTGACGCTGTGCCTCGTCGTGGTGGTCAAGAGGAAGCTCGAGCGCTATGCGTGGGTGCCGGGCGTGCCGGCGTTGTGGCTCGTGACCTGCACGATGACGGCGGCCTGGGTGAAGATGACGGATCCGAAGATCGGCTTCCCGGCGATCGCCGCGAAATATGCCGACGCCGTGGCGCAGAACAAGCTGCTGGCTCCGGCCAAGTCGGCCGAGGAGATGCAGCGCATCATCTTCAACAACCAGCTCGATGCGGCGCTCACCGCGATGTTCATGCTGCTCGTCGTTGCGACGGTCGTGTTCGGTGTTACAGCGATCATGAAGGCGCGGCGCGCCGCACAGCCGAGCGAGGTCGAAGAGCCGTATATCGCGCTGGCATCGGTGGCCCGCTGAGCGGATAATCGAACGCGATGGATACGAATCACGCGAGCGCGATGCTGCGCAACTTCTGGCGCCAGGCCGTGCGCATGGGCCGTCTGACGATCGGCGTGCCGGACTACGATACGTACGTCCGGCACCTGCGCTCGCACCACCCCGAGCGCGAGATCCCGACCTACGAGCAGTTCTTCACCGAGCGGCAGGACGCGCGCTACCGCAACGGCGGCAATCGCGGCTGCTGCTGAGCGAAAGATTGGGAACAATTGTCGTCATCCCCGCGCAAGCGGGGATCCATTTTGACGTTGTCTTCTGATGCAGTGAAAAATGGATTGACTCGCCGCGTCCGCGGCTCGCCCTTCGGGCCATGACCAGCTCCGCTGTTGAGAGCCGCTTTGCGGATGTTCGCCACGGCATCCTGCCTTCGCAGTCCGCTTTCGCGGGAATGACGTCATGGCGGGAGGTCGTTCGTTCTACTTCGTGTCGTCCCTGTCGACGTCTCACGGTTCTACTACAGGTCGAAGCTCAAGCCGACCCACCCGGCGCGCGGAGCGCCCGGGCTGATCAGGCGCGGATCGGTGAATTGCGGCAGCACGGTCGTGGGGTTGCCGATCACGCCGAAGTCCGAATAGCGCCGGTCGAAGATGTTCTGCAGGCGAACATAGGTGGTGAAATGTCCGCCAATGCGCCAGGCCGCGCGCAGGTTCATGATCGTGAATCCGCCCAGGAGCGGCAGCAGGTTGGCTTCGTCGCCGCGCAGGTATTGTGCACCATTGTATAAAATGTCGCCTCCGACGGTCAGCGCCGGGTTGAACGCGTAGTCGGCGCCGAGCTTGAATGTGTCCTGCGGCAGTCCCGGCAGGCGATTGCCTTTCTCGACCAGGATCAGTCCTGTCGCCGGGTCGGCGTCCGGATGATTGGCGCTGATCTCGGTGAACGCGGTGAGAAACTTCGCGTCCAGGTGCGTATAGTTCACGAACCAGTCGATGCGGCTGTCCAGCGCCTTGCCCGACAGCGACGCTTCGAGACCCTGCCGGCGCGTGTCGCCGATGTTGGCGAAGAACCCCTCGTTGGACTGCGCGCCTCCGGTTGCCTGGAACGTGATGTCGTTGGCATTGGTGGTCCGGAACACTCCTGCCTTCCAGCTGGTCCTGCCGAACCACCCGTCAGTGAAACTGCCGCGCAGGCCGCCTTCCCAGTTCTTGGCGACGACCTGCTTGAGCGGAGGATCGGCGACGAATTCGTTCGGCAGCTTGCAGGGCGCGTCAGGGCTCGAGCACGCCAGCTCGACGGCGGTCGGCGAACGCGTCGATTCGCTGTAGCCGCCGTAGAAATTCACCGCCGGGTCCCACTGGTAAGTCAGGCCGATCGCCGGGTTGACGCGGTGGAAACTATGATCGCCGTTGAGATCGGGATTCTCGCCGCTGAGGTCCTGGATCACCGAATGCGTGTGGTTGTAGCGTGCGGAAACGGTCAGCGCCATGCGCTCGGTAAGGCTCAGCGTGTCGGTAGCATAAACACCCGCGTTGACGTTGTAGGCATAGACGCTCAACGCGTCTTCGGGGACGAATACGCCGGAATTCGCCGAGGTGATCGAGCTGAGCGGCAGGTCCGGAACGACGATCAGCGTCGCAGCCTCGAGCTGCGCGGTGTAATCGACGCGCCCGTGATCGTAGTCGACGCCGGCGACGAACTGGTTGCGCATGCCGAACAAGGTCGGCTTGAACGCCCATTGCAGCGACCCGCCGTAGCTTAACTGCTTGCGCACGCCGATATTGTTGATCGCGTTGAAATCGGCGGAAACCCGATCGCCGAACTGGTCGAGCACCGGCGAGCCATCGGCGTTGCACAGATACTTGCCGTCGTCTTCGCAGATCGAGAAATCGGTCGCGTCGCCGTTGTACGAGCGCGTATTGACCTGGCGCTCGAATACCGTCGCGGACAGCGTCGACTCGCTGTTGAACTTGAAGCTGCCCTCGGCGCTGATCAGGCTGTAGTAATTCTGCGTGCGATCCGGCGCGGTGAAGACGCTCTCGGGCCGGATCTCGATCGCCTCGATCGGCGACGCGCCATTGCCGTTCAACTTGGTTTCGGAATGCGCCAGGTGCAAGTCGACGCTGGCGCGCTCGTCGCGAAAACTCAGCGTGCCGAGGAATGCGGTTGCATTCGAGTTCGAGTAATCGCGCCAGCCGGCTTCCTCGAAATGATTCGCCAGCAGGTAGTAGCCCCACGTGCCATTGTTGCTGCCGCCCTGGATCGTGCTTTCGTTGCGTCCGAACGAACCAGCGGAGACATCGGCGTGCAGGCCCGGATCGGTGAATCCGTTTTTGCTGCGGATCTCGATCGTCCCGCCGAGCGTATTGAGGCCGAAGATCGGATTCGCGCCGGACAGGACCGACATCGTCGAGATCAGTTCCTCCGGGATCAGGTCCCAGTTGACGCTGTCGCCGAACACCTCGTTGACGCGCACGCCGTCCAGGTATACCGACACGCCCTCCGAGCCGCCGAGCAATGGCGACGCGGTGAATCCGCGGAACTGAAGGTTGGGCTGCAGCGGATTATTCGTCGCCGAGTTGATCGTGACGCCGGTCATGTTGTGATTCATGTAGTCGGTGATGCTCAGTGTCTGCGTGCGGTCGAGTTCGCCGCTAGTCGTCGATTGCACGTTGTACGGAATCATCATTTCCGGCAGCGACGCGCCCTGCTGCGGCGTGATCGCGATGACGTGAATCGTCTCGAGGTCGGTCGCATCCTCGCTCGGTGCGGCGGCATCGGTATCGGCAGCAAGCAGCGCGCCGGGAACAAAGCTCAGGTGTAGCAGCACAAAGCGAAGTGCCAGACGGACGAATGTCATCGGATACGTTTTTCAAGGTACGAAATTCAAAGATAGCGCAACTGTCGCGTCTGCCGCACCCTTTGTCGGCATGAGGTACCATCCGGTGATCCAATTTGGAACAAGGTTGGGACGAGAAATGCGCAAACTTTTCGAAATGCAGGGTATCCGGGGCTGTCTGCTGGCAGCAGCATTCATGCCTATGCTTGCGCTCGCTGCACCGCATGCCTACGTGGCCAACCAGAACGACGGGACGGTTTCGGTCATTGACACACAGAACGACGAGGTCATCCGCACCCTGGACCTGCACGCGAAAGCGGACGGCAAGCTGCAGGCGGCGATCGCCGACCGCGCCGACAAGACGCTTTTTGTCGTCGATGCGACCGGCAGCAAGCTGATCGTCGTCGATCTTGCCAACGGAGAAATCCGCACGCGCGTTGCCGCGGGCAAAAGCCCCGAAGGCGCGAGCATTTCCCCGGACGGCAAACAGATCGCTGTCTGCGGCGAGGACGACAACCTCGTGACATTGGTAGAAGTGGCCACTCAGAAGGTGCTGCGGACGATCGCCACGCAAGGCAAGAATCCGGAGCACTGCGAGTTTTCCGACAATGGTCGCTGGCTGCTGACGAGCAACGAGAACTCCAATGACGTCGACATTATCGACCTCGAAGCCGGCCGCTCGGTTGCGCTCGTCCCGACCAGCGGCCATCCGCGCGGCATCGCGATCCTGCCGGACAACCGCACGGCCTATGTCGCCCAGGAGACCGGAGCTGGCGTCGACGTGATCGACATTGCGCAGCACAAGGTCACCAAGTCGATTGCCACCGGCGTGCGCCCTGCCGGCGCCATCACCGGTCACGACGGCAAGCGCGTCTATGTCGCCAACGGCGGCGGCGGTACGGTGTCCGTCATCGACGTTGCAGCCGGCAAGGTCATTGCCGACGTCCCGGTCGGCAAGCGCGCCTGGAACATGGCGCTGACCGCGGACGGCCGCAAACTGTACGTCGCCAACGGCCGCTCGAACAGCGTCAGCGTCATCGACACGACAACGCTCAAGGCGGTCAAGGAAATCCCGGTCGGCGCCACGCCGTGGGGCGTGAGCATTACTGCGTCGCCGTAGGAACTGCCCGCAGCCGCACCCACCAAGCCCCGCCCGGGCGTTGCCCGCAACGCTGTCCGCGCACGCGCCACGGATGGCGCAGTGGCCAGTCGCTACTGTCACGCCCCGGGAACACTTCTTATTGCAGTGCGGCATGGAAAAATGCGGCACGTTCGCAAACCACTGATTACATGAGCCTTCGCCGAACCCAGGATTTTTTTTCTGTCGAAACGTGCGTGGCATAGCCATTGCTATGTAGGTTGCGCGGCGCTAGCCATCGAAGTGCGTCCAACTGTTACTTGGTGCCACTAGAGCCGGTACCTTCGCGTTTGCCGTATCAAGAACGCGTTGCATGCACGGGAGATTTCAAACGGGAAGCAGGCAGGGCAAGGCAAGGCGATTCGTCATCGGCGTTCGAGTGCAGTGATGTGCCCGGCGCCTCTCGCAGTGGCAGCAACAAAAACATAAACCCCGCATCAGAGGGAGGAGAATTGAGATGATTTGGCTTACAGCAAAGCAGCAAGCAAGAATCTGGGTCGCCGCAGTTGCGCTCGTGGCAACCGGCGGCGCCGCAGTAGCAGGCTCGGACGCCGAGCAGTTCGCACGCTTCAAGGATGCGAATCAGTGGGGCGCGCCAGCGGGCGATCTCAACCAGACCCGCTTCAGCACGCTCAAGGACATCAACGCAGGCAACGTCAAGGACCTGCAGATGACCTGGGCGCAGTCGACGGGCGCACTGCGTGGACATGAAGGCCAACCCCTGGTGATCAGCGATGTCGGCGGCAAGCCGATGATGTTCTTCATCAGCGGCTGTCCGGACATGTCCAAGTGCAACATCGTCCAGGCACTCGACCTGTCCAACCCGGACCAGCCGGTCCAGGTCTGGCATTACATGAAGACCAGCGGCCGCGATGAATCGGCCGTTCCGCGCGCATGCTGCGACACGGTCAACCGCGGCGGTTCGTATGCCGACGGCAAGTTCGTGTTCGGCACGCTCGACGGCTACCTCATTGCCCTCGATGCGGCGACCGGAAAAGAAGCATGGGTCGTCAAGCACGCGCATCCGGACAAGGGTGAAACGATCACGCCTGCTCCGATCATCGTCAACGACAAGGTGTTCATCGGTTTCGGCGGCGACGAATTCGCAGCCCGCGGCCGTGTTACCGCGTACGCGCTGGCGGATGGCAAGAAGGTGTGGGAGTTCTACAGCAACGGCACCGACAAGGACATCGGCCTGACCGCGAATTCCAACAAGGCGCACCCCGAGTTCGGCACAGCCGGCAAGGAACTTGGCACCAAGACCTATCCCGGTGACGAGTGGACGCGCGGTGGCGGTGCTGCATGGGGCTGGTATGCCTATGATCCGGACCTGCACCTGGTCTATTACGGAACCGGCAACCCGGGTCTGTGGAGCCCGTCCTTCCGCTGCGGCGCCAAGCCGCAGACGCAGGCCGCCTGCAACGACGGTTCGTGGGACAACAAGTTCTCGATGTCGATCTTCGCGCGCAATGTGGACACGGGCGAAGTCGCCTGGGTGTACCAGAAGACGCCGTTCGATCAGTGGGACTATGACGGCATCAACGAAGTCATCCTCGTCGACAACATCAAGGACGACGCGGGCAAGGCGCACAAGGCCGTGGTCGAATTCGACCGTAACGGTTTTGCCTACGTGCTCGATCGTACCGACGGAACGATACTGCATGCACACAAGTACGTGACGACGAACTGGGCCGAAAAGGTCGACATGAAGACCGGCCGTCCGGTCAAGGTGGCCGAGCATTCACCGCTGCTGCCGCAGGCGAACGTGCAGGCTTGCCCGTCCGCGATGGGCGGCAAGGACCAGCAGCCCGCTTCGGTCGATCCCGCCGATCCGGCCAACTTCTACGTGCCGACGAACAACTGGTGCATGGAGTTGAACCCGCAGGAACGCTCGCACACGCAGCAGGGAACGGTATACGTGTTTGCTAATGTGTACATGTATCCCGAGAAACCCGGCGTGACCGGCAAGCTGAAGAAGTTCAATGTCGAGACCGGCAAGACGGAATGGGAAATTCCCGATCCGTATCCGAACTGGGGCGGCACGCTGACGACCGCGGGCGGACTGGTGTTCTACGGCAGCCTCGGCGGCGACTTCCGCGCCGTCGACCGCAGCACCGGCAGGGTTCTGTGGCAGCGCAAGCTGAGCTCGGGGATCATCGGCAACCCGATCACCTATTCGGTGAAGGGCAAGCAGTACGTGTCGATCCTGACGGGAATCGGCGGCTGGATCGGCCTGCCGGTCACTGCAGGCCTGGATCTGAACGACAAGTTCGGCGCCATCGGCGCAACGGCAATGACCAAGGCCGCGGGACTCAATGCGATCCCGCAGGGTGGCACATTGTTCACGTTCCGTCTCGCCAACAGCGGCAGCAGTGCCGCCGGCACCGATTGATGATGCCGTTGAACCAGTGAGGTAACGCAGAACGCCCGGCGCGCTTGCGCCGGGCGTTTCTTTGAATAAAACACGAGGATTCGAATTCTCTCGCTCCTGCCGGGCTTCTGCTCTACTCTCGCGGTTGGAATTTCGTTCTTCGTCCGCTGTCAGAAGCGGTAACTCCCCGGGAGGATTTGCAGCATGAAACTTGTCTTCACCTTGGGCCTGCTCGTCGCTGCATTCGCGGCCACGCCCGCCCGGGCCGACGCACCGGCGTCGCTGAAATCGCTCAGGGTCTGCGCCGATCCCGGCAACATGCCCCTTTCGAACCAGAAAGGCGAAGGCTTCGAAAACAAGATCGCCGAAGTGCTCGGCAAGGCATTCGGTTCCGGCGTGCAGTACTACTGGCGGCCGTCATTCGAACGCGGACTGATGCGCACGACGCTGTCGGAAGGCAACTGCGACGTCTGGATGAACATGGCATCCGACACCGAAGGCGCGATCGTCACCAAACCGCTGTATCGCTCGACATTCGTGTTCGCCTACCGCAGCGACAAGGGCTTCGGCACGTTCAAGACGATGGACGATCCGCGTCTGGACAAGTTACGTATCGGCGTCTATCAGGTGTCGGCCGTTCGCCAGGCACTCGCCCAGCACGGCGTCATGGCGAACACTGTCATTCACTATCTCAGCCACAACGGCGATCTCGTCGAGGAGAACCAGCCCTCGTACCAGATCCAGCAGGTCATCGACGGCAAGCTGGACATCGCCGCGGCGTGGGGCCCGATGGCGGGCTATTACAAGACCATCAAACATGCACCGCTGACGATCCAGCCGGTAAATACCATCGACAACACGGTTCCGCTTGAATTCGACATGGCACTCGCCGTGCCGCGGGGCCGGCCCGACATCGCCAAGTCTGTCGAGCAGGCGCTGACCGACCGCAAGGGCGAGATCAAGAAAATTCTCGATGAGTATGGCGTGCCACTCGTGCAGTGCGACGACTGCATCGTCGCGGGCAACCTGCCCTCGCATGGCCCGTACAAATCGCAAGCGCAGACGGAGCAGCAAACCGCGGAGGCCGGCGAGGCCGCAAGGGTGACCGATGAGGGCGTCACGCTCGCGCAGCTGAAGGAATGGCTCGCGAACGGCGCCGATCCGAACGAGGAACTCGGCAACGCGATCCTCGGCCAGGATCTCGGTCGTATCGGCTACCTGCTCGAGCACGGGGCCGACATCAACTCTCGCTCCGGCGACGGCTACACGCCGCTCATCAGTGCGGTGCGCTTCGGCTTCGACAAGGTCGCCACGTATCTGATCGAGCACAAGGCCGATGTCAACCTTGCAGACTCCAGTCACTGGACGGCGGTGATGTATGCAGCATGGAATGACGACGCAGACATGGTGCGTCTGCTTGAAAAGCACGGCGCAAAGCTCGACGCGAGCGATCCCGGCGGCATGAACGCGCTGTCGATAGCCACGCAGAATTCCAAGCTCAAGGCCGCCGCCGTACTGATCGAAGCCGGCGCCGACGTGAATCACGTGGCAGGCAGCGGCGGCTACACGCCGCTGATGCTGGCGGCGACGGCCGGATCCGTGGAAACGGTCGATCTTCTGCTCAAGCACGGCGCGAAAGTCAACGCAAGGAATTCCGGCGGCATCACGGCGCTGATGATCGTCGCCGCAAACAATGAGTCGAAGATCGCAACAGCCCTGCTCGCAGCGGGGGCGGATGCCGCGGCAAAGAGCGATGACGGACGCACGGCGCTATCGATCGCGCAGTCGAACAACAGCGATGCGCTGGTAAAGCTGTTACAGCCCAAGTCAGGTTGATTGGCGTATAGCCAGACGGTGCTTGAAGCAATCAAGTTATAGTGTGATCAACTGCCAAGATCAGGAGGTTTCTGTGTTGAGAAGAGTATTGGGCGCGTGTGCCATCGCGATGTTTGCCACCGGCGCGATGTACACGCTTGAGACAGCGATAGCGGCCGAACAGGCCAAAGCGGTCGACTATACGACGACCAAGCCGGCTGATCTGGTTGCCAGCACGCCCAAGGGCAAGATTCAGAACCCGTACAAGGACACGCAGGCCGACATCGTCGCCCAGGGTGAGCACCTGTATTTGAGCTATGGCTGCAACGGCTGCCATGGCGGCGGCGGCGGCGGCGGCATGTGCCCGCCGTTGACGAACGACACCTGGGTGTACGGCGGCGATGACGACACAATCTTCCGCCTGGTGACCTTGGGCAGCGATGAATTGCAGAAAGCTGGCTATGTGCGCAAGGGTCGCGAGCCGGTTGTTGGACCGATGCCGCCGTTCGGCGCCATCGTCAAGAGTTCGGACGACCTGTTCAAGATTTTTGCATTCGTCCGCTCCAAATACAGCGACAACGCGGATCCAAAATACAAGTTTGGTGCGCCGCCGGACGAGCAGTAGACCACCCCGCTCCCGCCCTGCGCCTGCCGGCGTGACCTGCCGGCAGGAAATCGCTTGCGAGTGTCACGCTATTGGGACACTTTGTGAATTTTGCTGCAGCGCAGTTTGCACGCCCGTTGCAAAAGGGACACGCTGCGCGCTCATGCGGCGGCAATCCGCGGGTCAGTAGCGGTGTTGCCAACGTCCCCGCTCCCACGAAGACCAGCAAACTCGGGCGAATTCCCTTGGGTATTCTTTTTCCAACATCGAATCACGCCTCACGAATATTTAACGTCGTTCAGAGCGGACTGAAGCCGGCCGGCATCGATCCGCACGTCACGCGTTCCTGGCTGCGCTGCGTCAAGGAATACGGCATCGAGCCATCGAGTCCGCGCCAGAATTCGGTGCTCGATCCACAGACCGTTCGCGAGGCGCAACAGCGCATGGGCGAACTGCTGCGCGTTGCACGCGCCGAAATGGAAAGCCTGTACGAGCAGATCGCCGGTTCGGGCTTTGCCGTCATCCTGTCCGACACGCAAGGCGCGGTGATGAGCACGATCACCGATCCGACCTTGCAACGTGAGTTTCGCCAAGCCGGGCTCTGGCATGGCGCGCTCTGGGACGAACGACACGAAGGCACGAACGGCATCGGAACCTGCCTGGCCGAAGGCTGCTCAGTCACGGTGCACCGCGAGGAACACTTCCGCGGCTACAACATCGGGCTGTCCTGCTCCGGCGCGCCGATCTTCGACCCCCACGGCCAGATGCTGGCCGTGCTCGACGCGTCGTCGGTCAATTCCAACGACAGCCGCCTGGTCCAGCGCCATACGATGGCGCTGGTGAACATGTCAGCGAATTTGATTTCGCGCTGGAACTTCCTCCACGATTTCGGACACGCCTGGGTCCTGCGCTTCCACAGCCGTCCCGAATTCGTCGGTCTATTGCACGAAGCATTGCTCGCGGTCGATGGCTCCGGCAACGTGCTTGCGCTGAACGAGAGCGCACTGCTTCAGCTCGGCAACTCGAATCGCAACGCGTTCGTCGGCCAGCCGGTCAGCAAATTCTTCAAGTTCGATTTCGAAACGCTGGAGCGACGCGCGAGCAGCGAGCCGAGCACGATCTGGCCGGTGCGCGACCTCAGCCACGGCCGGCGTTTTTTCGCCCTGGTTCGCGCGCCATTGCGCAAGTCGTTGAACGCCGCGCCGTCTCCGGCGATCGAACAGCGCGTCGTTCCTCCAGCCGAAACTTCGCGCACCGAGGCGGCGCTGCGCCACGTGGGCGAAGACCCGCAGATGCGCAAGAACCTTGCTTGCGCGCGACAGCTGTTCGCCAAGCAGGTGCCGATCCTGTTGCAGGGCGCCACCGGAACCGGAAAGGAAGCGTTCGCAAAAACGCTGCACCGTAGCAGCCTGTGGTACGACAAGCCGTTCGTGACGGTCAACTGCGCCGCGATCCCGGAAAGCCTGATCGAAAGCGAGTTGTTCGGTTACACGCGCGGCGCGTTTACCGGCGCGGCGCGCGAAGGCCGGCCCGGCAAGATCCTGCAGGCGAACGGCGGCACCTTGTTCCTCGATGAAATCGGCGACATGCCGCTGATGCTGCAGACTCGGCTGTTGCGCGTCATCGAGGAATGCGAAGTCGTGCCTCTCGGCAGCGACCAGTCGATCCCGGTCGACCTGCACGTGATCAGCGCAACGCACCGCGACATCCGCCAGATGATCGCGTCGCGCGAATTCCGCGAAGACCTGTTCTACCGCCTCAACGGCATCACGCTTTACCTGCCGCTGCTGCGCGATCGCAGCGACAAGGCCGAACTGATCCATACGCTGCTCGAAGAAGAAAACACCGACGAACCTCTGCAGATCGCCGACGACGCCTTCCGCAAGCTGCTCGACTACTCCTGGCCGGGCAACATCCGCCAATTGCGCAATGCGTTGCGCACCGCATCGGCGCTTTGCCGCGACGGCGTCATCCGCATGTCAAATCTGCCGCAGGAAATTCTCGACACCGAAACACGGACTCCCACGATCGCGCAGGCGATTAGCGAAGGCGCCCCCGCTGAAGCTTGCGCCCCGTCCGCCGCGCTGCGCCAGGCCGAATGCGACGTGCTGCTGCGCGAACTCGAACGCTTCACCTGGAATATCAGCCGCACCGCACATGCGCTCGGCATGAGCCGCAACACGCTCTATCGCAAGATTCACAAGCACGGGATCGTCCTGCAGCACTGATTGCCCGGGTGGCTCCTCGCGCGCAACGGATTTAAAGAATGACGTCATTCCCGCGAAAGCGGGAATCCATTTTGTACTAGTTGCAGAGTGGCAAAAGCGCCGAGATCAAGATGGATGACCAGCTCCGCTGTTGAACACCCCGCTTTCGCGGGAATGACGCCAGTTTAGGGTCAGCCGGACTGGGCCATCTTGGCTTTCACTGGGCTATCTTGGCTTTCACGGGGCGTTCTCGGCATCCATTGCGCAGCGGCGCTTGCGCTCTGGCCCAGCTATTTTTTAATGAATTTCATTAGGCCACCACTGCTTCCGCGCAAGTTACGATTGCGCCATCGCCGCCTGCATGCATCGCCTCTGGCGGCAACCCAAATGGTGAATCGGTGCCCCGGCAGACAGCAGGAAAAATCTCGTTTCACTCCCGCGCATCCCATGCGCTGATGTTGCTCTTACCGATTGTCGCCGCGGCGCAGGCACCAGCTGACGAAACCAGTCTGCCGACGATCGTCGTGACCGCGACTCGTTCGGAGAGGCCCGCCTTCGAGACCGCGGCATCGATCGACGCCGTTTCGCTCGCCGACCCGACCGCGAACACACCGGGAATCAACCCTTCGGAGTATCTGGCGGCAATTCCCGGACTGATTGCGCGCGACCGCCAGAACTATGCGCAGGACGAGCAGATCTCGATCCGCGGTTTCGGCGCGCGCTCCACGTTCGGCGTGCGCGGCGTGCGCCTGTACATCGACGGCATTCCCGCGACCATGCCTGACGGCCAGGGTCAGGTGTCGAATTTCAACCTCGGTTCGGCCGACCGCATCGAAGTGCTGCGCGGGCCGTTCTCGGCTTTGTACGGCAACTCGTCCGGTGGCGTGATCCAGATTTTCACCGCCGACGGCTCCAGCCCACCGGAGTTGCGCGGCGCCATCGAAGGCGGCAGCTGGGGCACCTATCGCATCGACCTAAACGCGCGCGGCAGCAGCACGGCGCTCGACTACAATGTGGATTTTTCGCAGTTCCACACAGACGGCTATCGCGGCCACGGTTACGCCGAGCGCGAGAGCGGCAATGCCAAGGTCGACATCCACCTCGATGGCGACCGCAAACTGACGTTCCTGGCGAACACGGTCTCCCTGCCGAGCGTCGACGATCCGCTCGGCCTGACTCGCCAGCAATTCGACTCCGACCCGAGACAACCGCAACCGGTCGCCGTGCAGTTCAACACGCGAAAGAGCGTGCATCAGGAGCAGATCGGCTCGATTTACGAGCAAGCGCTGGACCAGCACAACAGCGTTCGCCTGCTCGGCTACTACGGCCAGCGCGACGTGCAGCAGTTCCAGTCCATCCCGGTCGCGACGCAGCTGCGGCCCTCGAGCCCCGGCGGCGTGATCGATCTGGACGGCGCCTTCTATGGCGGCGACCTGCGCTGGAACAATCACTCGACACTTGCGGACCGCGCGCTCGACTTCACCGCCGGCGTGACCTACGACCGCCAGAACCAGTTGCGCCAGGGCTACAACAATTTTGTCGGCACGACGCTCGGCGTGCAGGGCGACCTGCGCCGAAATGAAAACGACGATGTATACAATATCGACGAATACGCGCAGGCCACCTGGGATCTCGCCGAGCGCTGGTCGCTGGATGTCGGCGCGCGCCACAGCAAGGTGACCTTCTCGTCGGTCGATCATTACATCACCGCGACCAATCCCGACGACAGCAGTGCTGTCGCCTATTCGGACACGACGCCCGTCGCGGGACTGCTCTTTCGCGCGACCAGTCACTGGCATCTGTACGCGTCATACGGCAATGCGTTCGAAACACCGACATTCAACGAACTGGGCTATCGCCCGGACGGCGCGGCCGGGATCAATTTCAACCTTGTTCCCGCCAACAGCCGCAACGGCGAGGTCGGATCGAAGCTGCTGGTTGGCAAAGGCGAGTTCGACGTTGCCCTGTTCCATGCCGACACGGATCACGAAATCGCTGTCGCCACGTCCAGCGGCGGCCGCACGACATACCAGAACATCGATCGCGCGCGGCGCCAGGGCGTCGAAGCGAAGTTCGATTATCCGCTGGCGGAACGCTGGCGCCTCCAGGCCGCTTACACGTATCTCGATGCCACGTTCCGCTCGGCGTTCCTGACTTGCCCGGCCGCCTCGACCTGTACGACGCCGAATACGCCGGTCGCGCCGGGTGCGCGCATTCCGGGCGTGCCCGAATCGAACTTCTACGCGGCGCTGCGCTACGGCGGACCGCGCGGCTGGAACGCGACACTCGAAGCCAGCGCCGCAAGCAACGTCGCGGTAAACGACTTGAATACGCAAGTCGCGCCGGGCTATGGCGTCCTCAACTCAAGCGTGGGTTACCTGTTCGACTGGAACGACGCGCAGGTGTCGACCTACCTGCGACTGAACAACATCTTCGACCACAGCTACGTCGGCTCGGTCATCGTCAATGAGAGCAACGGCCGCTACTACGAACCGGCACCGACACGCACGATCTTCGGCGGCGTACAGATCAACTGGAAACATTGATCCGGTATGGAATTGTCACGATCGTCTGCGCGATCTTTTTCGCGCAAGAAAAGAAAGAGCGCTTACACGACGAGTGCGAACAAGGGCATACGAAGAACAAGAAATAGCGCAGGAAACCTCTGCACGTCGTCATTCCCGCGAAAGCGGGAATCCATCTTGATCTCATTCCCAAAATGCAAAAAGCAAAATGGATTGCCGCTTTCGCGGGAATGACGGCAATTTTTTGGTCTTACCAGAAAGCTCTTTAGAAGGGCCCTCGTCGACCTTGCCGACATTCTGGCTCTCACTTGC
Organism: uncultured Gammaproteobacteria bacterium; assembly: GCA_963766595.1. Taxonomy (GTDB): domain Bacteria; phylum Pseudomonadota; class Gammaproteobacteria; order Xanthomonadales; family Rhodanobacteraceae; genus Rudaea. Next base: position 769,302 of record CAVYAZ010000002.1, on the reverse strand, counting down.
GTGCCTCGTGCCTACGTAGCCCAGTCTTTTTTGGCCACACCAGAAAAAAACAAGGCCGGCAATATGCCGGCCTTGCGGTGTTACAGGGCGCCTCTCTTGGTATGCGCTAACCCTTGAACAGGGTGCCGGCCGTCTTCGCCGCGTGCGTGGCGAGCGCGTCCATCAGCGGCGGGATCAGGCAGTCGTACGGCTCGAGGCCAATCTGCTTGATCCGGCTGCGCACTTCGCCCATGCTGCTCGGGTCGAAGCCCGACTCGATGATCGAAGACACGAACGCCGCGAACTGCGGTTCCTGCCAGCCGGTCTGCGGCGACAGCTCGGTATGGACGAAATCCAGGCCGTAGAACGCGATGCTTGTTGTTCTCGATGCGGCCGTACATGTGCACGCCGCAACCGGTGCAGGCATGGCGCTGGATCGTCGCGTTCGAATCGACGACCTTCAGCTTGTCGGCGTTCTTCGTGACGCTGACCTTGTCGCGCGAGACGACGGCGACGACCGAGAAGTTCGCGCCTTTCGGCTTCCAGCACTTCGTGCAGCCGCACGCGTGGTTGTGCGCGGTCTGCGCGCCGACGCTGACTTCGACCGGATTCGTCGTACATTTGCAGACAAGCGTTCCGCCCGCAAAATCCTTCGTTACCCGGCTTGATGCCGTTGTCTACCGTTGGATGAATGGAAACCTGAACCTATTCCCTCCCGATGTTGTGAGACTGCAGAACGGCTTGCCACGCGAAATCCTCGCGCGCCGCTCAGTACCTGATGACCGAGCGGATAACCTTGCCTTCATGCATCAGATCGAACGCTTCGTTGATCTTGTCCAGCGGCAACGTCTCGGTGACGAATTCGTCGATCTTGAGCTCGCCGGCAAGTAGCGTCCACGTAGCCAGGCAACTGCGAGCGGCCCTTCACGCCGCCGAACGCCGAGCCGCGCCAGACGCGGCCGGTGACGAGCTGGAACGGACGCGTCGAGATTTCCTGTCCCGCGCCGGCGACGCCGATGATCGTCGATTCGCCCCAGCCCTTGTGGCAGCACTCGAGCGCCGAGCGCATGACGTTGACGTTGCCGATGCACTCGAACGAATAGTCCACGCCGCCGTCGGTCATGTCGACGATGACCTGCTGGATCGGCTTGTCCTGTATTCCTTCGGGTTGACGAAGTCGGTGGCGCCCATCGCCTTGGCCATTTCCCACTTCGACGGATTCATGTCGATCGCGATGATGCGCGAGGCCTTCGCCATGACCGCGCCCTGCACGCACCGCCAGGCCGATGCCGCCCAGGCCGAATACCGCGACGGTCGAGCCGGGCCACACCTTGGCGGTGTTGAGCACCGCGCCGATGCCGGTGGTGATGCCGCAGCCGAGCAGGCAGACCTTGTCCAGCGGCGCCTTCGGATTGATTTTCGCCAGCGAGATCTCCGGCAGCACGGTGTACTCGGAGAACGTGCTGCAACCCATGTAGTGCAGGATCGGCTTGCCCTTGATCGAGAAGCGCGACGTGCCGTCCGGCATCACTCCCTTGCCCTGGGTGACGCGGATCTTCTGGCACAGATTGGTCCGGCCGGACTTGCAGAACTTGCACTCGCCGCATTCGGGCGTGTACAGCGGAATCACGTGATCGCCGGGCTTGACGCTGGTCACGCCGGCGCCGACTTCCTCGACGATGCCGCCGCCTTCATGGCCCAGGATCACCGGGAACATGCCTTCCGGATCGGCGCCGGACAGCGTGAACGCATCGGTGTGGCAGACGCCCGTGGCGACGATGCGCACGAGCACTTCGCCGGCCTTCGGACCTTGCAGATCGACTTCCTCGATGCTCAGGGGTTTGCCTGCTTCCCAGGCGACTGCAGCTCGGGTTTTCATTTAGTTGCTTCCTCGCAATGGTGACTTCTTGTTATCGGAACGCTTCGCCGCGGCTGCGCATTGCCCGACGCAATCGTGCCCCTCTATCAAGGTCTCTCCAAAGCAGTATGTATGCCAGTGCGGTGTGGATTCGCATTTCTCACGCGCATCAATATCTTGCGTGCGCACAGGGGGTGCGGCGCCGGCACCTGAACAGCGGGCTGTTTCTGATCCGCAACAGTGCGTGCCTCAAAACTGTGGCACCACCGATTTGTGTTGCAAATCGTCGTGCAGCCGGGTGTCTACGCCTTCAGCGCGGCAGCGTGATGGCGAAGGTGATCTTCCACGAACGTGCTGATGAAGTAATAGCTGTGGTCATACCCGGGCTGAAGGCGCACGCGCAGCGGCTGGCCGGCCGCTTTGCAAGCCTCTTCGAACCACTCAGGGTGCAGCGTGTCGTTGAGGAACTGGTCGGCATCGCCCTGATCGACGAGGATTTCGCCGGCGAAACGGCGACCTTGCGCGATCAGTTCGCAAGCGTCGTACTGCTTCCAGGTTTCGCGGTCGTCGCCGAGGAAACGCGGGAATGCCTTGGCGCTGCCCCAGCGCACGCGCGTCGGCGCGACGATCGGCGAGAATGCCGACACCGAGCGATAGCGGCCCGGGTTCTTCAGCGCGATCGTCAGCGCGCCGTGGCCCCCCATCGAATGACCGAAGATCCCTTGGCGCGCCATGTCTGCCGGGAAATTCGCGGCGATGACGCCCGGCAGTTCTTCCGTGACGTAGGTGTACATGTTGAAGAACTTCGAATACGGCGCCTGGGTCGCGTCCAGGTAGAAGCCGGCCGCATTTCCAAACTCGAAGTCGTCGGCAACGCCGGGGATTTCCGTGTTGCGCGGGCTAGTGTCGGGCATTACGAGCATCAGGCCGAGCTCAGCCGCGACGCGCTGCGCGCCGGCCTTGATCGTGAAGTTCTCTTCCGTGCAGGTCAGGCCCGACAGGTAGTACAGCACCGGCACCGGACCCTTCTGCGCCTGCGGCGGCTGGAACACGGCGAAGCGCATCGGACCTGCGCATGCGGGCGACGCGTGCCGGTAAAACCCCTGGATGCCTTCGAAGCAGCGCTGCTCCGAGATTTTTTCAATCGTTCCAGTCATGAGTGCAAAACCCTTGTCGATGCGTCGTCGCGCGGAAGTTGGGCCGCCGCGCCGCGAGATTTTCAGTTGGCCGGCTTCGTCCACTTTGTCAGCCAGGCGTTCACCGTATCATGCCATAGCACGCTGTTCTGCGGTTTCAGCACCCAGTGGTTCTCGTCCGGAAACACCAGGAATTCGCTCGGGATGCCGCGCCGCTGCAACGCGGTGAATGCGGCGATGCCCTGCTCGACCGGAATGCGGAAATCCTTCTGGCCGTGGACGACCAGCATCGGCACTTTCCAGTCGGCGACGTGATTGATCGGGTTGTACTTCTCGTAGGCCTGGGCGTTTTCCCACTGCGTGCCTCTGTGTTCCCACTCGTCGAACCACAGTTCTTCGGTCGAGTAGCTCATCATGCGGCTGTCGAACACGCCATCGTGCACGACCAGGCATTTCCACGGCAGCGACCAGTTGCCGGCGATCCAGTTGATCATGAAGCCGCCGTAGCTCGCGCCGAGCGCGCAGGCGCGGCCGGCGTCGAGAAAATTATACTTTTCCAGCGCGGCCGCCCAGCCCTTCTGCAGATCCTCGAGCGGCTTGCCGCCCCAGTCCCCGGAGATCGCGTCGGTAAACGCCTGGCCGTAGCCGGTCGAGCCGTGAAAGTTCACGGTCACTACGGCGAAGCCGGCGCCGGCATAGGTCTGCGCATTCCAGCGGTAGTGGAAGTCGTTGGTCATCGCGCCCTGCGGTCCACCGTGAATGATGAACGCGACCGGATACTTCTTGCCCTTTTCATAGCCGACCGGCTTGACCACGTAGCCTTGCACGGTTGCGTTGTCCGCCCCCTTGAACGTGTAGAACTCATAGTCGCCCATGCGCGCGTCGGCCAGGCGCTCGGCGTTCAGATGCGTGACCTGCGTTTCCTTGCCGCCGCTCGTGCCGATCCGGAATAGATCCGCGGGAGTCTTCAGCGTGCTGCGCGCGAAGACGATGTCGTTGCCGCGCACGGAGAACCCCTCGACATGGCCGGGCGCACCGAGCCGCGTCGCTTTTCCGCTGCCGATGTCGACCGCAAACAACGCGTGATCGCCATTGTCGTCGGTCGCGGTAAACAATGTCTTGCCGTCCTTCGACAACTGCAGGGCGCCGGCCGAGCGGTCCCACTTCGGATCGATCTCGCGCGCCTGTCCGCTGGCGAGATCGAGCGCCATGATGCCAAAGCGGTCGGCTTCGAACGTCGGGCGCTTCATCGCGGCGTAGTACAGAGTCTTGCCGTCCGGCGATGGCAACGGATTGGCATCCCAGGCCACGTTGGCAGCGGTCAGATTCTTCGGCGCGGCCGAGCCGTCGGCCGGGATTGAATAGATGTCGAAGTTCGTCGACCACGGCTCGGTCTTGCCGGCAATGCGCGCATCGAAGTACACGGTCTTGCCATCCGGCGAGAACGCATATTCGCCGTCGTCGCCAAATGGCTTCGAGGGCACGTCGCCGTCGATGCCCTTGGTCAACAGGCGCGGCGCGGAGATGACGCCGCTGGCAGGAACGTCGGCGATGAACAGTTGCGCGCGCCGGCCATCGGCCCAGGTGTCCCAATGGCGGATGAAAACCTTGTCGTAGAGAACGCCGGTAGCCTTGTTCGCCGCTTTTTCGTCGAGGCGTTTCTTCGTGCAGGCCAGATCGGCGCAGTCCGGAAACACGTCCAGCGACAACAGGATCTGCTTGCCATCGGGCGACAATTTGTAATTGTTCACATCGAGCGGAAGATTCGTCAGCCGGTGCGCCGCGTGATTGCCCTCCTTGGAAGCATCGAGGCGCCAGACCTGAGTCGTTGGTTCGTCCTTGCTCGCGGCCAGAACGTACACGGCGCTGCCATCGGGCGACCAGCGTGGGCTCGTCTGACTCGTGAATGCCGCCTCGTTCCACCCGGCCGGCTTGGCGTTGCGCTCCGACAGGCTCAAGACCCAGACGCTGTTCACGCCCTTGTTGGCTGCGTAGTCGGTCTCGCGCAACTGGTAGGCGACGCGTTTGCCGTCGGGCGAGACCTGCGGATCGCTGACGCGCTCCATCATCACCAGGTCATGCACGTCGAACGGATGTGGAGCGGCGACACCGGCAGCCGGAATCAGGGCAAAGGCGACGATCGCAAATCTCATCGATGGCTCCATGGCAGTGCGGGTTTTCCAGTATCGCAGAATGATCCGGCCTGCGTGTCCTGTGGCGCGCTATGGCGTGGCACCGCCGACAACGGAGGCCGTGCGCCCGTACTTGTCTTCCAGGCGGACGATGTCGTCCTCGCCGAAGTAGTCGCCACACTGGACTTCGATCAGGTGCAGATCCGTTTCGGTCGGATTCTCCAGCCGATGCAGCGTTTCGAGCGGAATGTACGTCGACTCGTTGCGCCCGAGCAGGAACTCCTCGTCGCCGACCCGCACCTTCGCCGTTCCGGTCACGACGGTCCAGTGTTCGCTGCGCCGATGATGCAATTGCAGGCTAAGCACGCCGCCCGGTTTTACCGTCAGTCGCTTGACCTTGCAGTCGGCCTCGTCTTCGAGCACGGTAAAACTGCCCCACGGCCGGTGCACGGTCTGGTGGAAGCGCGCGCTGTCATGACCGCTTTCGCGCAATTGTTCGACGACCAGTTTCACCTGCTGCGAACGCTCGCGATCGGCGACCAGCACCGCATCCCCAGTGTCGACGATCAGGAGGTTCTTGACGCCGACCGCGGCAACCATGCGCTTGTCGCCCTGGATATAACAGTTCTCGCTTTCGACGACGATTGCCGAACCGCGGATGCGGTTTCCCGAAGCGTCGGCCTGCGGGTCGGATTCGAGTTCGCTGATCGCCTTCCACGACCCGATATCGTTCCAGTCGAACGCCGCCGGCACGACCGCACGCCGGTCGGCGCGTTCCATTACGGCGTAGTCCAGCGAGATGTCCGGCATCGTCAGGAACGCGTCACGCTCGAACTCGACCGGGCTCCCGCTGCCGGTCGCACTGGCGTAGCAAGCTTGCGCGGCAGCCAGAACGTCCGGGCAGTGGCGCTGCGCGGCCTCGAGCAGCGCATCGGCGCGAAAACAGAACATGCCCGAGTTCCACACGTATTCGCCCGAAGCAAGGTAGGCCTCGGCCGTCTGCAGATTCGGCTTCTCGACAAATGCGCGCACTTGTCGCCCCATCGATACCGCCGCGGCCGCAGGCCGCACATGCTCCCCTTCCCCCGCTTGCGGGGGAAGGATGGGATGGGGGGAGGGCGCTACGCTACCGTTGATCTCTTCGCCCATCCGGATGTATCCAAACCCGGTCTCCGGCTGCGTCGGCTTGATACCGAACGTGACGAGCCAGCCTTGCTCCGCGAGGGCCGCAGCGCGGCGCGCGTCATCGAGAAACGCGGCGACGTCGGCAATCAGATGATCGGCCGGGAGGATCAGCAGCGTCGCGCCGGACTCGATCTGCTCGCGCGCGTACAAAGCGGCCAGCACGACCGCGGGCGCGGTGTTGCGTCCGGCCGGCTCGAGCAGGAATGGCAGGCGATCGAGATCGGCCTGCGGATGACGGGCGTACTCGTCCCTCGTCAGGAAGTAATAGTCGCGACCGGTAACCGTGAGAATGCTGCCGCCCGCGGCGACCCGCAGCGCCCGCTCGAGCGTCTTGTACAACAGTGTTTCCCCGTCGGCCATGCGCATGAACGGCTTTGGGTAAGCGCTGCGCGACACCGGCCACAGCCGCGTGCCGGCGCCGCCGGAGAGAATGACCGGAATCAACATCAATGCTTCTCCACTTTTTATCGCGAATCCTGACGCGCGGCCTCGGCGAGTTCGCCGATGACGGCGTCCAGACCCTGCTCCCAGGGGGGCAAGTTTAGACTGAACGCGGCGCGGAATTTCGTCGTGTCGAGCACCGACCAGGCCGGCCGGCGCGCACGGGTCGGGTAGTCGGCCGTTGCAATCGGCACCATGGCGGGCACGCGGCTGATGAGGCCGGCTTGTTTCGCGCTCGTGACGATCGCCTCGGCAAATTCGAACCACGAGCATTGGCCGCGCGCGCAAAGATGGTAGGTGCCGAGCGCAGCGCCGCGCGACTGCTCGCCCCAGTTCAGCCAAAGCGACAGCGCCTGCGCGGTTGCCGACGCGATCGTGCCTGCCGTCGTCGGCGCGCCGCGCTGGTCGTTGACGACGCGCAACTCGTCACGCTCACGTGCAAGGCGCAGCATCGTGCGCAGAAAATTGTTCCCGCGCGCGGCGAATACCCAGGCTGTGCGCAGGATCAGATGATCGCAACCGGATGCGCGCAGCGCCTCTTCGCCGGCGAGTTTGGTCCGCCCGTACACGCCCAGCGGCGCGGTCGGATCGTCCTCGCGATACGGCTTCGTGCCGGCGCCGTCGAAAACGTAGTCGGTCGAATAATGCACGACCAGCGCGCCGCGTCGCGCCGCCCATGCGCCCAGCACGGTGAGCGCCCAGTGATTGACGCGGTCGGCAAGATTCTCCTCGTCTTCGGCCCGATCGACGGCGGTGTAGGCGGCCGCGTTGACGACGATGTCGGGCATGGCGGCGTGCAGCGCGGCATCGAGCGTTTCCGGACTGGCCAGGTCGGCGTGCAGGCAATGCTCGCCTGCGCCGAGCAGCCCGTCGCGCGTGGCAAGCTGTAGTTCGCCGAGCGGCGCCAGCGCGCGCGCCAGTTCGAAGCCGACCTGGCCGTTGGCGCCGAGCAAGAGGATCTTCATGGGTCTTGTTCCGTGGTCGTGATGGGCTTGGCGCCGATCTGCTGATCGAGCAGCGCGATCACCCTTTCGTACATTTCCACCAGATGCGACTCCGCGTAGAAGCCGTGGCCCTCGGTGCGCTGGTACAGCCACTCGTGATCGACTTTGCGCATCGCCAGTGCCTGATGCAGGCGCTCGCCCTGAATCTCCGGCACGCGTTCGTCGGCGCCGCCGACGATGAGCATGACCTTGGCCTTGAGCCGTTCGAGATGCGCGATCGGCGAGCGATCGTAGAGTTCGTCCTGGTCCTCGCCGAGCACCATCTTCAGATAGTTTTCGCCGAAGATCGATTGCGGAATGTCGCCGCGCGTGTACATCAGGCGCAGATCATATATGCCGACATAGCCAATCGCACACTTGTACAGGTCAGGGTCGCGGACCGCGCCGGCGAGTGCCGAGTAACCGCCGTAGCTCGCACCGAAAATGCAGATCCGACCGGCATCGGCAATCCCTTGCGCAATGGCCCAGCGCGTCGCGTCGCCGACGTCGTCCTGCATCGCCGCTCCCCACTGGCGGAATCCGGCCTGCATGAAAGGAACACCATAGCCACCCGAACCGCGGAAGTTGACCTGCAGGACAGCATACCCGCGACTGGCGAGCATCTGCACTTCCGAATCGAAGGCCCAGGAATCGCGGACTCCGTAGGGTCCTCCGTGCAGAAAGACGACAAGCGGCAGGTGCTGCGCCGTTTCCTGGCCGCGCGGCCGGGTCAGGTAGCCATGCAGCACGAGGCCGTCGCGCGCCGGCAACGTGATCGGTTCCATGCGGCTCATCTGTTCGGGTTTGACCCAGGGACGGCGCGACAGAAGAAATGTCAGCTTGCGCGAATCGACCTCGAACAGGTAGAAGTCGCCCGGATTGGCGTCGCTGTCGACCGTCACGACGCGCTTGCGGCCGTCGCGCGTCTGCGTTCCGAGATGCACGCGCTGGCCGGGAAACTGCTGCATCAGCGCGGTCAGCAGGCGTGCTTCCGACGATGTCTTGTCGAGCACGCTGATCGTGGGCAGGCCGGGCATCGAGCCGACCGCGAACAGGCCGTTCTGGTCGGCCGTCAGCATCAGTTCGGTCGGCGCCGATTCGCTGCCGCTCCAAAGCGTTTCGAGCTTGCGCGCGGCGATATCCCAGCGGCAGACGCCGCCGACGAGATTGTCGCCGTCGCAATCGAAGTAGACCGATTTGCCGTCGTGACTGAATGCGTGCGGCGTTACCGCGCGCCCGTCGGCCGCCTGGTCGAAGACCAGTTCCCATTCGGCGTCGTTGCGGGCGCGGTAGTATACTTTTTGCATCTGGTCGACATCCGTGCCGAATGCAAAGCGCACGGCGCCATGCGGATCGGCGAGGAAGCGCGCATTGCGCAGCGGCGAGGTGGCCACGCGCGTCTTCACGCCCGTACGCAACTGGATGCGGTACGCCTCCGGAAACGCGGCCGGGCTGGGCACCGCGTGCCAGGTGCCGCTCGTCGACGCGACCAGCGGATAGCTTGCGATCAACGCATAGCCGGAGTCGTCGGGCAGCGCCGAAATCAGCTCGCCGTAGGCAAACTCCCCGGTTGCGCGCGCGATATGGGTCGCTGCTGTTTCCGGAGTGCCGGCGCGATAGCCGAAGATCAGTCGCTCGTCGCTGCCGTCGGCGGCCACGGTGTAAAGCTCACCGGTGGGAGCCGGGATTTCCAGTCCGCCAACCTTGTGCCCGACCGTGTACATGACGCGCCGCGGCGCGACCCACCAGAATCCCGCCAGTTCGTCCTTTTCGCGCGGAACGACGTTGACACCCTTCATGTCCGCAATGTGAATCAGCGCGAGCACGGCCTTGTCGCGCACGATCGCGCTTGCGGCAAGATACTCTCCGTCCGGAGAGATCTTCACGTCACGATAGCGGTCGTGCCGGGCGAAGTCGGCAAGCGGAATTTCTGCCGCGGTCAGCGCGGGCGCAGTGAACGCCAGCAACGACATCGCTTGCGCCGCCCTGTATCGCATTACGGTCGAACGCACTCTCGCCCGGCCCGGCCGGCCGCACCCTTCAGCCGCAAACGCGATCATCGGTCTTTCCCGTTCGACGCAACCGACGTGCCGATATTCCGATCGAGGAAAGCCACGACGCTCTTGTACATTTCCGCCACATGGCTCTCATTGTAGAACCCATGCGCTTCGTTGCGCTGGTAGAGCCATTCGTGCTCGATGTTTCTGTCACGCAGCGCCGCGTGCATGCGCTGGCCTTGCGCGGCGGGTACGCGCAGGTCCGAGCCGCCGACGATCAGCATCACGCTGGCCTTGAGCCGGTCGACGTGCGCAATCGGCGAACGATCGTACAGTTGCGCCTGGTCATCTCCGAGCGCACGCATCAGGTAGTTCTTGCCGAAGACGGTCTGCGGAATGTCGCCGCGCTTGTGCATCATGCGCAAATCGTAGACGCCGACATAACCGATAGCGCATTTGTATAGATCGGGCTCCGTCTCGGCGCCCATGAGCGCTGCATAGCCACCGTAGCTGTTGCCGAAAATGCAGATCCGCTGCGGATCGGCGATGCCCTGCGCGATCGCCCAGCGCGTGGCGTCGGTCACGTCGTCCTGCATCGCTCCGCCCCACTGTCGCAGCCCGGCTTCGACAAACGCGGCGCCGTAGCCGCCCGAACCGCGATAGTTTATCTGCAGGACCGCATAGCCTCGGCTTGCCAGCGCCTGCACGGTCGAGTCGAACTCCCAGCTGTCATGTTCACCGTACGGCCCGCCATGGACGAGCACGACGAGCGGCAGGTCGCCGGCACTTTCGCTGCCGGGGGGGCGCGTCAGGTAACCGTGCAGGTGCAAACCATCGCGCGCGTCGAGCGTGATCGGCACGACGTCAGCCATGCGCTCGGGCCTGATCCACGGCTGCCTCGCGAGCAGAAACGTCGTTTTGTTCGTGACCGTGTCGTACAGATGGTACTCGCCGGGATTGCGGTCGCTGGATACGCGCACGACGACCTTGGCGCCGTCGGCCGTGCTGCTGTCCATGCGCACGTCCTGACCCGGGAACTGCTGCGTCAGGACGCGCATCAGCGCCGCCTCGCGCGCTTGTGGATCGATCAGCGTCAGTTCCGGCCGACCCGGCATCGAGCGGATCGCGAACGCGTCGCGGCCGTCCAAGGTGTCGATCAGTTCGATCGGCTCGGAATCCGTTCCGCTCCACAGCGTCTGCATGGCTCGCGTCGCGACATTCCAGCGGCAAACGCCGCCGACTCCGGTGTCTCCCGGGCAGACGAAATAGACCGCCCCGTCGTCACGGCCGAAGCGGACCGGCCTGAGCCTCGGGTCGCCGCGAGCCGCGTCGAACAACAACTCCCATTGCGGATTCTGCGCCGTGCGGTAGTACACCTTCAGCGCCAGGTCGCCGTTTTCGGCATAAGCGAAGCGGATCTCGCCGCTGTTGTCCGCGACGAAGCGCGCGTGGTGCATAGGCGCCGTCGCCAATCGCTGCAGCGAGCCCGATCCGTCGATCAGCTGCGCCGACGTGAACAGGTTTTCGCTCTCGCGTCCCCACGGCGTCGTCGCGACGAGCAGACGCCTGTTGTCGCCGGGAATGCTGCCCATGACCTGCGCGATCCCGCGAAAACCGCCATAGTTACGCACGCCGGCTATGATCGACCGGCTGCTGCTGTCGGCGTTGGCCGCATACAACTCGCCGGTCAACAACGGCATCTCGAGATCCGCGAACTTCTTGCCGACGCTGTAGACGACACGGTGCGGACCGATCCACCAGAAGTCGGCGATCTCGTCGAAATCGCGCGGGTCGAGGTCGACGCGTTTCATGTCCGCGATGCGGATTAGCGCAAGCACACGTTTGCCGTTGACCAATGCGGTGGCGGCAAGATGTTCGCCGTCCGGCGATATCTTCACGTCCTCGTATTGCGCGTGCCGCGCGAAGTCCGCCAGCGGAACCTCGTCGGCCAGCGATGGCGCAGCCGCAACTGCAAGCACGGAAGCGGCCAGCGCGCCCGGCGACACTTGTCATCACCAGGCGAAGAACTTTCGCGAGCGGACCATTGTGGCTCACCCGTGTTCGCGGCTCACCCGGAGCGCTACGGCGAAGCCGCGTTGGGCGTTCGCGCCGTGCCGATTTGCCGGTCGAGAAATGCCAGGATCTTTTCATACATCTGCGTGGCGTGCGCCTCGGTATAGTAGCCGTGCCCCTCCGTGCGCTCATAGATCCATTCGTGGTCGATCTTGCGCTTCAGCAGCGCATTGTGCAGATTTTCTCCCTGCACGGCCGGTACGCGCGTATCGGCGCCGCCGACGATCAGCATGACCGACGCCTTGAGCCGGTCAAGTTGCATGATCGGCGAGCGCGCCGCAAGTTCCGCTTCGTCTTTGCCGAGAATCATCTTCATGAAGTTCTCGCCGAACAGCGACTGCGCGGAGTCGCCGCGAGAGTACATCAAGTGCAGATCGTAAATGCCTGCATCGGCGACCGCGCACTTGTACAGGTCCGGCTCCTTCACGGCGCCTTCCATCGAAGCGTAGCCGCCGTAGCTGCCGCCGACGATGCAGATGCGCTTGGAGTCGGCTATGCCCTGCTCGATCGCCCAGCGCGTGCCGTCGGTAACGTCGTCCTGCATCTTGCCGCCCCATTCCCGGTAGCCGGCACGCGTGAACGCGTCGCCGTAGCCGCTCGAACCGCGATAGTTGATTTGCACAACAGCGTAGCCGCGCGACGCGAGCAGCTGGACTTCCGGGTCGAAGCGCCACGCATCGCGGATGCCGTATGGTCCGCCGTGTACGAGCACGACCGTCGGCAACTGCTTCGCCGATTCCTTGCCGGGTGGGCGCGTCACGTAACCGTGCAGGCCCAGGCCGTCGCGCGCCTTGAAGGCGACCGGCTCCATGCTCGCCATTTGCTCGGGCTTGATCCAGGGACGGCTCTGGAACAGCTCCACGACTTTCTTCTTGTCCGTGTCGTACAGGTAGAACACGCCCGGATCGGCGTCGGCGTGCACGAAATAGACGGTCTTCCCGCCGTCGCGCGATGCGCTCGTCGGGACGACGTCTTTGCCCGGAAACTGTTTCATCATGGCGACCAGCTGCGCGGCCTCGGGCGCGTTCTTGTCGAGCAGCGTCGCCGCTGGCCGGCCGGGCATCGTGCGGATCGCAAAGGCATCGAGTTCGTCCGCGGTTTCCAGCAGACGGATGTCGGCCGAATCGCTGGCGCTCCACAGTATGTCCTGCTTGTGCGAGGCGGCATCCCAGCGGCAGACGCCGCCGATACCTTTCGCGCCGTCGCAAATCACATAAACCGCCGCATTGGACCGATCGAACATCAATGGCGTGAAGCGCTCGCGCTGTTTGCTGTCGTCGTGCAGCAGCTGCCAGTCGCCGCCCTGGCCATCGCGATACCAGACCTTGCGCACCTGATCGGCATCGACGCCGTGGGCGAAGCGGATCGCGCCCTTGTGATCGGCGATGAACTGGGCATTGCGCATCGGCGCGGTCGTGACCAACGTCTTCTTGCCGTCGCGCAGGTCGATCCTGTATGCCTCCGGAAATGCGCCGAGCGAACTGGCCGAGTGCCCCGGACCGTTGAACGCCCAGCTCGAGATCAGCGCATGCAGCGGATCGTCCCGCAGCGGAGCAATGAGGTCGCCCACGGCCATGTCGGCCTTCTGCTTCTTGATCAGCGTCGCCATGTGGCTGTCATCGCTGCTGCCGCCGGCGCGAAAGCCGAACAGCAATGCCGCTTCGGTGCCGTCGCCCTTGACCGAGAACAACTCGCCGCTAAGCATCGGGCGATCCATGCCGCCAACGTGCACGCCCTCGATATACATCAGCCGATCCGGCGCGACCCACCAGTAGTCCGCGATATCGTCGCCTTCGCGCGGGCGCAGCGCCCGCGGGCGCATGTCGGCGGTACTGACCAGTTCGAGCACGACTTGGCCGTTGACGATCGCCGTCGCCGCGAGGTATTCGCCGTTCGGCGAGATCTTTACGCTGCGGTATTGCTCATGGCGCGTGAAATCCGGGATCGGGATCTCCGCGGCGGCCAGTGGCGAGCAAACGCCGCACAGGACGAACGATTGAAGTAACGCTGCGACTCGCATGAATGCATTCCTTGTCGGTGCTGAGCGTGGCGGGTTCGAAGGCGTCTGCGCTGGTCAAGTCCGCTTGGTTGAAGCGCGGCAGGCGTTCGGCGGGCACCTCGCGCAGAAACGGCGCGCGCTGATCCTTTTCCGAGAGCAATGGCGCGCCGACCGGCCAATCGACGGCGATGTCGCCATCGTTCCAGCGAATCGCAGCATCGGCCGAATGGTCGTAAAGCGTCGTGCACTGGTAGCTGAAGGAGGCATAGTCCGACAGCACGGCGAAGCCGTGGGCAAAGCCCTCCGGTATCCAGAAATGGCGTTTGTTCTCCGCCGAAAGGATCGCCGCCGCCCAGCGTCCGAACGTCGGCGAACCGGTGCGGATGTCGACCGCGACATCGTAGACCTCGCCTTCGAGAACGTTGACGAGCTTGCCCTGCGGATGCGGAAACTGATAGTGCAGTCCGCGCAGCACGCCGCGCGCCGAGCGCGAGACGTTGGTCTGCACGAAGCGCAGATCCAGTCCGCGCTGGCGGAATTTTTCCGCGTGGAAACTCTCGTAGAAATAGCCGCGAGCATCGCCGTGCACGTGCGGCTCGATCACGATGCAACCCGGCAGGTCCGTTTCGATGATCTTCATGCGCCGATCTTCGCGAAATTGAACTTCATGGACATGTTGTTCACGCGACGGGACCTTGCTTGATCAACTGCTGCAAGTACTGGCCGTAGCCGTTCTTGGCCAACGGCTGCGCGAGCCGAAGCACCTGCTCGCCGTCGATCCAGCCGCTGACGTAGGCGATCTCCTCGGGACAGCACACTTTCAGGCCCTGGCGATTCTCGATCGTCTCGATGTAGTTCGAAGCCTCGGTCAGCGATTCGTGCGTGCCGGTGTCGAGCCATGCATAGCCGCGGCCGAGCTTCTCGAGCATCAGCGACGAATCGTCGAGATAGCGACGGTTGAGGTCCGTGATCTCGAGCTCGCCGCGCGGCGATGGCGCGAGCGACTCGGCGAAGTCGCAGGCGCGCTGGTCGTAGAAGTAAAGGCCGGTCACCGCATAGTTCGACTTCGGCTGCGCCGGCTTTTCCTCGAGTCCTGATACTTTTCCGCTATCGTCGAAATCGGCGACGCCGTAGCGCTCGGGGTCGCGCACCCAGTAGCCGAACACCGTCGCGCCATGGGTGCGCTGTGCGGCGCGGCGCAGCACTTCGGTAAGGCCATGGCCGTAGAAGATGTTGTCGCCGAGGATCAGGCAGCTCGGCTCGCCGTTGACGAATTCGCGGCCGATGATGTACGCCTGCGCAAGGCCATCGGGGCTCGGCTGCACCGCGTAGCGGATCGTGATGCCCCACTGCGAACCATCGCCGAGCAGCTTCTGGAACATCGGCTGCTCGTGCGGCGTGTTGATGACCAGCACCTCGCGGATCCCGGCCAGCATCAGCGTCGACAGCGGATAGTAGATCATCGGCTTGTCGTAGATCGGCAGCAGCTGCTTGCTGACGACCTGGGTCAGCGGATACAGCCGCGTTCCGGAACCGCCGGCGAGGATGATGCCTTTTTTGGTTTGCGACATTGTGAAATCTTCCGTAACCGGGATGGCCCTTTTCTTCAGCCGTCATTCCCGCGCAAGCGGGAATCCATTTTTGCTTTTCTCAGATGCGACTCAAGATCAACATGGATTCCCGCTTGCGCGGGAATGACGAATATTGGGTGCCCATCTTGCCTCAGCCGGCAACTCCGAGCCTCTCGCCCCGATAGCTTCCATCCAGCACCCGCCCGCACCATTCCTGATTGTCCAGGTACCAGTCCACCGTCCTGGCGATGCCGGTCTCGAAAGTCTCGGTCTGGCGCCAGCCCAGTTGCGTTTTGATTTTGCCGGCGTCGATCGCGTAGCGGCGGTCGTGGCCCGGACGGTCCTTGACGAAGCTGATCAGCGACTCCCGCTTCACGCCGTTCGCCAATGGCCGCCGTTCGTCGAGCAGCTTGCAGATCGTGCGCACGACGACGATGTTCTCGCGTTCGGCGTCGCCACCGACATTGTATACTTCGCCGGTGCGGCCGATCTCGAGCACGCGCTGGATTGCGCGGCAGTGGTCGCCGACATAGAGCCAGTCACGCACGTTGCGTCCATCGCCATAGACCGGCAGTTTTTCTCCGACCAGCGCCTTGTGGATCATCAGCGGGATGAGCTTTTCCGGAAACTGGTACGGGCCGTAGTTGTTCGAACAGTTCGTCGTCAGCGTCGGCAGGCCATACGTGTGATGAAACGCGCGAACGAGGTGATCCGACGCCGCTTTCGACGCCGAATACGGCGAGTTCGGTTGATACGGCGAATCCTCGCTGAAGCGCCCGACCGGACCGAGCGATCCGTAAACTTCGTCGGTCGACACGTGCAGGAAGCGGAACGCGTCCTGCTCGTCGAGCGGCGCGCCACGCCAGTAGGCCAGCGCGCTTTCGAGCAGGGCCAGGGTGCCGACGACATTGGTCTGGACGAATTCGGCCGGCCCGTCGATCGAACGGTCGACGTGCGATTCGGCGGCGAAATTCACGATCGCCGTCGGCCGATGTTCCGCCAGCAGGCGGCTGACGAGTTCGCGGTCACCGATGTCGCCCCGAACGAAGACATGGTCGGAATTCGCGCGCAGGGCGGCCAGCGTGTCGATGTTGCCGGCATAGGTCAATTTGTCGAGATTGACGATGCGGAAACCGCCCTGCCCCATGAGGCCGAGCACGAAGTTGCCACCGATGAAGCCGGCGCCGCCGGTGACCAGGATAGTTTTCATCCGGAGAAGGTGCTCATGCAGGGGAAAGCCTCGGTGGTGCCTTGCGGCGCGTAGGTCAGCGCCCGGTAAGGCACAGTGTGGTGGCCTGCAATACCCAAAGACAGACCGGCTCGCTCGATGTCGACCACCAATCCGGCGTTGCTCGTCGCAGCCATAGTCCCACTATGGCAACTCCTCGCGCCTTGGTCTCTTACGGCCATCCATGGCCTCCGAGACACTCGGGCTCCTGCCCGTCGTCCTGGCGGCCGATCCCTTCGCGATCCGGTCTCCCTTTGGGTATTGCAGGCCACATAGTTTACCGCGACGAATGGCACACGCCAAAACTGTCAAAAAAGTGGAAGCTGCCGTCGGACCGGGGCAATTCGGCGGCAGGCCGTTGGGACGGTGCGCCAGAGCGAAGGCCGCGGCAGGCGAATCGGCTTAGCATACGCCTTGAGATCCCCTGGGTTCCTGCCATGCGCACGCTCAAATCGCTTCTTTCCAACCCCAGCCGGCTGTTCTGGACGCTGCAGATCGTCGGCTGGTGCTGCTACTCGATCCTGGGCTTTACGGCGAAAGTCGGCGAGGGCGCTCCGCCGGTATGGATCTTCTTCTATCTTGCCGTCGGCGCCTGCGGATTTGCACTGACCTGCCTGCTGCGGCTGGGCTACCGTTACGTCTGGAACTGGCCGACGCCACGCATGACACTCGCGGCCGCCGGCCTGCTGCTACTGGCGACCCTGGTGCAGATGAAGATGTTCGTCATGCTTCTCGCCGGTTTCTGCGACGACTGCGAGATGCACAGCATGTTCGGCTACCTGTGGTATTTCGCGTCCAGCCTGTACCTGCTGCTGTCGTGGACGGGTCTGTACTTCGGCATCAAGTTCAGCCGCCAGTTGCGCGAGCAGAAGGAAGCCGCACTCAAGGCGCAAGCCATGGCACATGAGGCGCAGCTGAAAATGCTGCGTTACCAGCTCAATCCGCACTTCCTGTTCAACACACTCAATGCGATCTCGACGCTCGTACTTGACCACAAGAACGGCACGGCGAACGGCATGGTCGGCAGCCTGAGCGCGTTCCTGCGCTACTCGCTCGACTCCGACCCGGTGCAACGCGTGACGCTGGCCCAGGAAATCGAGGCGACCAACCAGTATCTCGGCATCGAGCAGCTGCGCTTCGGCGAGCGCCTGCGCGTGCGCATGAACGTCGAGCCCGCGGCACGCGACGCGCTGGTACCGAGCCTGATCCTGCAGCCGCTGATCGAGAACGCGATCAAATATGCGGTCTCCAGGCGCGAGGAAGGCGGCTCGATCGAGATCGAGGCAAAGCGCAGCGGCGACGCACTGGTCATCGTGATGCGCGACGACGGACCCGGTTGCAAGAATTTCGAGAACCGCAGCAATGGCCACGGCGTGGGCCTGGCGAACACGCGCGAGCGCCTGCAGGTGCTGTACGGGAACCGCCAGCAGTTCAGCTTGTCGAACCGTGAACCGCACGGCGTCGAGATCCGCATCGAGCTGCCATACGAGGCCGTGGCCAAGAGCAACGCAGCATGACCATGATGGGCCGGGCAGGAGCCCAAGTGTCAGGAGGCCATGGATGGCCGAGACGGGGCCCGGACGATGCCGGCCGAGACGATCCGCCACACCCAGCTTCAACCATGACGATGATACGTACATTAATTGTAGACGATGAGCCGCTGGCGCGGCGCGGGCTCGAACTGCGCCTGCATCACCACGGCGACATCGAGATCGTCGGCGAGGCCTGCAATGGCCGCGAAGCGTTCAATGCGATTTCGGCTCTCAAGCCAGACCTGATGTTCCTCGACGTGCAGATGCCCGGCATCGATGGCTTTGAGTTGCTGCGAGCAGTGCCGGCGACGCTGATGCCGTTGACCGTGTTCGTCACTGCCTACGACCAATACGCCCTGGCGGCGTTCGCGGCGAGCGCGCTCGACTATCTGCTCAAGCCGGTCGAGGACGCGCGTCTGGATCAATCGCTGATCCGCGCGCGCGAGCAGCTCGCGCGACGGGCTGCGAGCGACCAGTGCGAGCAATTGCTGAAACTGATTGCGACGCTGCCGAACGTGCCGCCGCTGAGTCTCGCCGACGGCGCCGACGCCGTGCGCCACACGAGCGACAAGCTTGCCATCAAGGACGGCCAGCGCATCGTCCGCGTCGACATCGAGGCGATCCAGTGGATCGACGCCGCAGGCGACTACATGTGCATCCATGCCGGCGCCGAGACGCATGTATTGCGCGCGACGATGCGCGACCTCGAGCAACGCCTCGATCCGCGCCGCTTTCAGCGAGTGCACCGCTCCACGATCGTCAACCTGGCCCGCGTCAAGGAAATGCGCCCGCACCTCAACGGCGAATACTTCCTCGTCCTGGATTCGGGTCACCAGCTGAAGCTGTCACGCAGCTACAAGGACAAGGTTCGGCTGCTGACGTAGGCGCAGCGCTTGAGCCTTGCGCAACCACATGCAGTCGATTCAACAGCGTGCTTTTCAAGCCCCTCCCCTTTGATGGGGGAGGGGTTGGGGAGAGGGTGACGCCGACGACGTCGGCGGCTTCGCCGCCATCCCCTCTCCCGGCGCGCTGCGAGCGCCGACCTCTCCCACAAGGGGAGAGGTGATCTTCTCTGCTCCGCCGAACACGCCACGCTACTGCCACTTCGAACGGACTCCTTTATTGGTACAGGCAGTATTGCATCAGCTCCGCTGTCTTTACGGCAGCGAGATATTGAATGGCGCCTACTCACCTACAGTTACCTAGACTGGATTTCTGCAACTGGTCGCAAGAGTCATGATCTCGATCGAACAAGGAACCAGCATCGATTCGATTGTTCAAGTCCAAACACTGTTCAAGGAATACCAGGCAGCTCTTGGCGTCGACCTGGGTTTCCAGGGCTTCGACAACGAACTGGCGACCCTGCCCGGGCAATACGCAGCGCCCAGCGGTAGGCTGCTGCTGGCCAGCGCCGACGGTCTTGTTGCCGGCTGCGTTGCGCTGCGGCCGCTGTCAGGCGACGCGTGCGAGATGAAGCGCCTGTTCGTGCGTCCGGCGTTTCGGGCAAGCGGCGTCGGCCGGATGCTGGCCGAGCGCGTCATCGCGGAAGCACGGTCGATCGGCTATCGGCGCATGTGCCTGGATACCTTGCCATCCATGGGACGCGCTCAACAGTTGTACGACACGCTCGGATTCCGCGAGGTCGCGCCTTACCGATACAATCCCATCGCCGGAACGAAGTACCTGAGCCTCGACCTTTAGGGTCGTGCCTTGCCGTTCGTCAACCAATTGGTGCAATTCATTGCGCCGTCGTCCCGACGCACGCGCCGTGGCAAAGGATTGCGCTATATTTTTGTTGCCGGATCGAACCTCGCGATCCTGTCCAACGGAGCGGCGCGATGAGCCAGATCGATGTGCGCCACTTCGAACCACGCGATCTGGCGCAGATCCATGCGCTCTATCTGGAGCGCGAGGCATTCGCCAATACGCTGCAGTTGCCGTTCCAGTCCGAAGAACATTGGCGCAGCAAGATTAGCGCAGCCAAGGAAGGATTCACGAATCTCGTGGCGGTGAGAGGCGACGAAATCGTCGGCCAGCTGACGCTCGAAACGTTCCAGCGCCCGCGGCGGCGCCACGTCGCCACGTTCGGCATGGGCGTCAAGGCATCCGCGCGGCGGCTCGGCGTCGGCTCCGCACTGATTTCCGCCGCGATCGAGGTTTGCGACAAATGGATCAATATTTCGCGAATCGAAATCGAGGTCTATACCGACAACGCAGCTGCCATCGCGCTTTATTCCAGGCATGGATTTGTCATCGAAGGCACCTGCCGCCGCTATGCATTCCGCGACGGCCAGTTCGTCGACGCGCATGTGATGGCGCGCGTGTCGGACCGCTGAATCTATTTCCGCGTTGCGCAAAAAAGATTGCACAGCAAGTTGACAGCTGCCAGGCGCTGGATTCCGTCTTCCTTCGGAATGACGAGCCGGGCGAACACCATCCCCACCCAACCCTCCCCTTGAAGGGGAGGGCTCGAGCGCGCATGCGGCCGCGCAATTTGCGCAACGGGCGACAGTCGTTACTTCCGGCAGGGTCAGGTTCACTGCCGTCGCACGTCTCATCGCAGGCGAATCACATTTCGGCGCATGCGACGCAACCCTTGTGACTCTTGCCACATCCAATGGGGGGTCGATGGGCGCGAGACTGCGCCCAGGGAAACGCTTGGAGATGGGAGAGTGACGCGATGAGACTGATCGAATCTTCATTGAAGAATCCCGTCGCCGTCGGCATGACCGTGCTGCTGGTCGCCGTGCTGGGCTTCATGAGTCTGTCCGAGTTGCCGCTGCAACTGTTCCCGGACATCGATCGCCCCCAGATCGCCGTGCAGACGAGCTGGCGCGCGGCATCGCCCGAGGAAGTCGAATCGGAATTGCTCGAGCCACAGGAACAGGTTTTGCAGGGACTGCCCGGTCTCGAAGAGATCGACGGCAACGCCGGCTCCGGCGGCAGCTTCATCAATCTGACTTACTCGATCGGCACCGACATGAAGAATGCGCTGGTCGAGGTCATCGGCCGGCTCAATCGCGTGCGTTCGATTCCGAAGGATGCCGACCGCCCCGTCGTCCAGCTCGGCGGCGGCAATGGCGGCAACGCGAATGAATCGCTGAGCTGGTTCTTCGTCCAATTGCTGCCTGGCACGGCCGGACCGATCGATCAGTATCGGCACTTCATCGAGAACACGATCAAGCCGCGCATCGAGGGCGTCCCGGGCGTTTCCCAGGTCGTCGTCAATGCCGGCCCGCCGGACGAAGTGCAGATCATCGTCGACATGGCCAAAGCCGCGAGCCTCGGCGTGACGATTCCCGAGATCGCCGCGCGCGCGGCGAGCGCAACCGATGTCTCCGGCGGCCAGATCCAAGTCGGCCGCCAGCAATATGAACTGCGCTACACCGGACGCTACAAGCCGGAAGAACTCGGCGCCCTCGTGCTGTCCTGGCGAGACGGCAAGCCGATCCGGCTCAGCGATGTCGCGACGGTGAAGACGCAGCCGCCGAAGCGGCAGTTCTTCGCCTACCAGAATGGCAACCCGGCGGTGGGCCTGGATGTGCGCAAGGCCAACGGCGCGAACGTGCTGGCGACGCTCGGCGCGGTCAAGAAAGTCGTCGCCGAGTTGCGCGACGGGCCGCTCAAGGCCAAGGGCCTGGGCATCGAGCAGTCGTTCGATTCGTCGTTGTTCATCAATCGCGCGGTCAGCCTGCTCACGGAAAACCTGATCATCGGCGCCCTGCTCTCGCTGCTGTGCGTATGGTGGTTCATGCGCGACTGGCGCGCGACTCTGCTGATCGCCAGCGCGATCCCGATCTGCCTGCTCGCGACGTTCTGCGCGCTGCGCATGACCGGGCACAGCCTCAACGTGATCTCGCTGGCGGGCCTGGCGTTCGCGGTCGGCATGGTCGTCGAAGGCGCGATCGTTGTCTCCGGAAATATCCTGCGCCTCAAGGAAGGCGGCATGACGCCCGGCGAGGCCGCGCTCAAGGGCACCAACCAGGTTGTCGGCGCGCTGATCGCCTCGACGATCACGACGGTCGCGGTATTCCTGCCGGTCGTGTTCCTCAAGGACGTCGAGGGCCAGATTTTCGCCGACCTTGCACTGACGATTTCGATTGCGGTCGCGATCTCGGTCATCGTCGCGATCACCGTGCTGCCGGCTGCGTCGGGCTGGCTGAAGGCCAAGAAGCTCAAGTCGGGTTACGGCGACGGCTGGCCCGCGCTGACGAACAAGATCATGGATCTGACCGACACGCGGCCCAAGCAACTCGGCTGGATCGCCGCGCTGCTGGTGCTGCCTCTGGCGCTGACGTTCGCATTCAAACCGCGCCTGGACTACCTGCCGCCGGTCAAGCGCGCGGCGATCGATGCGTACTTCAATTTCCCGCCCGGCATGGCTCCGGAAGTCGTCGACCGCGAGATCGTGCCGAAGATCCTCGAGCGCATGAAGCCGTACATGGATGGCAAGAAGCAGCCACAGCTGAAAAACTGGTACGTGCTCCTGTGGCCGGGCGGCGGCACGATCGGCGCGCGCGTCGTCGACGAAAAACGCATCGGCGATCTCGATCGCATCATGCGCGAAGAAATCACCGTCGGTTTCCCGGACACGCGCGTTTTCAGCGAGGAAGGCAACCTGTTCGGCGGATTCGGCGGCTCGGCACGCTCGGTCGCGATTCACTTGCAGGGCGACGACCCGGCCAAGCTGTACAAGGCCGCCGAAGCCGGGCGCAAGCTGCTCGAAGCGAAATTCCCCGGCGCCAACGTGCAGGCGTTCCCGTCGACCGACGCGGCGCAGCTCGAATTGCATGCGCAGCCGGACGACCGCCGCATCGCCGAGGCTGGATGGGACCGCGCCACGGTCGGGGACGTCGTGCGTTCTCTCGGCGATGGATCGTGGCTTGGCGAATATTTCGACGGCGAGCAGCGCGTGCCGATCATCCTGCATGCAGGTGGTGGGCAGACGCCGGAGGAAATCGCGCAGACGCCCGTCGTCACACCGACGGGCCAGGTCGTGCCGATCGGCGATCTGGTCAAGCTGCAGACCGCATTGGGTCCAACGCAGATTCGCCGCCTCGATCACCGCCGCACTGTGACTCTGACGATGGACCCGCCAGCGACGCTCGCCTTGCAGGATGCGCTGCAGACGATCGACAAGCAGATCCTGCCGGAATTGCACAAGCAGCTCCCGGACGGCACGATCCGTCTCGCCGGCAGCGCCGATCGCCTCGACCAGATCGTCGGCACGATCGGCAAGAACTTCATTCTCGCGCTGTTCGTGCTGCTGCTGCTGATGGCGGCGATGTTCCGCTCGCTGCGCCACGCCGTGATCGTCGTGCTCACCGTGCCGCTCGCGCTGATCGGCGGCATGGTCGGCCTGCGCGTGCTCGGCTTGTTCGCGTTCCAGCCGCTGGATCTGCTGTCGATGATCGGCTTCATCATGATGGTCGGCGTCGTCGTCAACCATGCGATCCTGCTCGTCGACCTGACGCGCTCTGCGCAGGAAAGCGGCGCGAGCCTCGACGACGCAATCCGCATGTCACTGAACCAGCGCCTGCGCGCGATCCTCGCCAGCACGCTGACGGGCGCGCTCGGCGCGCTGCCGATGGCGATCAATCCCGGTCCCGGCAGCGTCATCTATCGTGGACTCGCGGCAGTCAACGTCGGCGGCGTCGTCATCAGCCTGGTGTTTTCGCTGCTGCTGCTGCCAAGCCTGATGCGGCTGTTCTTCCCGCGGCGCCAGGAAGTCGAGGCGATCGCACCGCCACGCGGCAAGAAACCGCGGCTGGTCGAACTCGATGCAGAGGTCGAGGCGGCGTGACGCTGTCCGACAGGGTGGACTGGCAAAGAGCAAGACTGAACCACGAAGAACACGAAAAACACGAAGAGAAGCAGAGCGTATTGAGCGAGGCCGGAGTGTCCGATATGCGAGAACCGCAACAGGGCTACGTCGAGAAAGCACGAAGCAGCAGAGAAAGGTCTGAATTTGTTTTTTCTTCGTGTCCTTCGTGTTCTTCGTGGTTCAGTCTCTTGATTTTGATTTACAGGCCAAAACTAATGAACCGGATTTCCACAATTAAACATGTAAACATGCGCGCAGCCTGCGCGGCGGCGTTCGCCGTGCTCCTGCTGGGCGCTGCAGAAACCTGTCACGCAGCCGACAAGCCGCCAGCCGCGCCGGCTGCGGTCGTCGAAGTCGCAGCGGCAACCTCCTCGCGTCTGTCGCCGCGGCGCTGGGTGCCCGGCAGCGTCGTCAGCCGCGACGATGCGAAGATCGCCAGCGCCGAGGCGGGTCGGCTCGAATACGTCGCCGAAGTCGGCACGCGCGTGAAGGCCGGCGACCGCATTGCCAAGCTCGACGATCAAGCGCTGCGCCTGCGTCGCGAGGAGATCCAGTCCGACGTGGCACGCGCGGAAGCCCAGCGCGCGCTGGCGCAGACGCAACTCGCGAGGCTCGACAAGCTGGCTACGTCCAATGCGATTGCCAGAACCCAGCTGGATGAAGCCACGGCGACGCTCGAGACCAATGCGCAAATGCTGGCGCACGCGCGCGCGCAGTTGCACCAGATCGACCACGACATCGACCAGGCCGACGTGCGCGCGCCATTCAGCGGCGTCGTGACCGAGCGCTTTGCCCAGCGTGGAGAGTACCTGCAGGTCGGTGCGACGATCGTGCATCTGGTCGACACGAGCCGTATCGAAGCGCGGGTGCAGGCTCCGCTGGCCCTGGCAGACAAGATCCACGCCGGCATGGACGTGCAGGTCAGGTACGCCGAAAAGGAAACCACCGCGAAGGTGCGCGCCGTTGTTCCGGTCGGCGACGAGCGCGCGCGCCAGTTCGAGGTGCGCGTCGCGCTCGACCCGGCGCTCGCACTTGTCGGCAGCGCGGTCGAGGTCACCCTGCTCGAGAGCGCCGGCGAAGAGAGCATCACCGTGCCGCGCGATGCAATCGTGCAGCGCCAGAACCAGACCTACGTCATGCGCGTGTCGGCGCAGAACACTGCCGAGCAGGTGCTCGTGGCGGCGAGTGCGGCCGCGGGTGATAAAGTCGAAGTGCACGGCGACCTCGCCGCCGGGGATCGGCTGGTCGTGCGCGGCGCAGAGCGCCTGAGCCCGGGCCAGTCCGTCAAGGTCGCGAACAACGGTTAGTTGACTGCCCTGGCGCAGCGCGTGGCGCCGATACAGCTGTGCTGGCTCGACTATTTCGACACGACGGCGATAGCCGCGATGGACGGCTGGAACAGCGACGCGTGGCTGACGCCGGAGGGCTCGCCACAACGCTACAGCGAACGTTTGCTGCGCCTGCCGTCCGGCCGCTTCTGCTTCACGCCGCCGCAGGACGCGCCGGAGAGCAGCCGCATCGGCGCGGGTCCGCCGGTGTTCGCTTCGTTCAATCGGCTGGCCAAGCTCAACGACGAGGTCGTCGAAGCCTGGCTGCGATCCTTCGCCGAGTTCCCGGAGCACAGCTGGAACTCGGCGCCGGACTGCTCGGCGACTCAGTTGCCCGTGCACGCACACTCGAGCGTTTCGGCGAACGCGGTGTCGACGCCGGACGCCTGCGCCTGCAACCGGAGCGCAGGTGCTCCGAGTTGCTGGCGGCTGACAGAAACGTCGATATTGCGCTCGATCCATTTCCGTTCTCAGGCTGCGCGACGACCTGCGACGCGTTGTCGAGGGGCGTGCCAGTTATCGCGCGCGACGGAACGGCGTTCGTGGCCCGGCAGAGCGCAAGCCTGCTGGCACGATGGGACGCGACGAGTGGATTGCCGCGAGTCCGGCCGACTACATCGAATGTGCGGTCGCTGCCGCCGCCGGCAGGATCGACGCCGTTCGCGACGGACGCAATGATCTGCGCGAGCAGGCGCGACGCCAACTTTGCGACGCCAACACGCAAGCAAGCGACTTCGCCACCCTGTTGCGTTCGCTCTGGCGAGAACACTGCACCGGAGCGGCAAAGCCGGGTTTGTGAACGAAACGATCAATGTCGCGCGTGCCTAAGCAGCCGATTAGGCGCATACTCGAGACCTTGATCGTCGCGGCACCCATCATGCCTCACCACGTACCCCTGTTCCGCTTCTGGCTGCGCAATGGCCAGAGCATCGGCCCGTCCGCGTTGCGCCGATTGTGGGCCAGTGCCTGCGGTACCGACGATGTTACCGTCACGCGCGAAGCGCGCGAGGCGGCGTTTGGTCCGCAGACGCATACCTATTCGCTCTGCGGCTCGCCGAAGACCGCCAATCTGCAAAACGTCGAAGGCCGCCTGCGGCGATTGCTCGCCGACATGGCCCTCTCGGCAACGATCATCCACACGCACCTGAGCTGAACCTCAGTCACGGATCGGCTCTATTCCTTCCCCTGCGAAGCGGGGAAGGTGCCAGAGGCGGATGGGGGCAATCTGCGCCCGACCATATCAGCTTACTGCCAATTCAGACGCTACAGTCCGCGAGGTGGCGGCATTCACGCGATCAGACCGCCTGGGGTTGAGCCACTCCGATTGTGGGTGCCGGGACCGGCTTGCGCTGCCTGAGCCTGCGCACGATCAGGTAAAACACCGGCGTCAGCAACAAGCCGAAGAACGTCACGCCGAGCATCCCCGAGAACACCGCGACGCCCATCGCGCGGCGCATCTCGGCGCCGGCTCCGGTCGAGGTGACCAGCGGCACGACGCCCATGACGAACGCGAGCGAGGTCATCAGGATCGGACGAAGGCGCAGGCGGCACGCGTCGAGGACGGCCTGCCAGACCGATTCGCCGTGTGCTTCGCGATCCTTCGCGAACTCGACGATCAGGATCGCGTTCTTGCACGCCAGACCGATCAGGACGATGAGGCCGATCTGCGTGAAGATGTTGTTGTCGCCGCCGGAGACAAGCACGCCGAGGATCGCGCACAGCAGCGTCATCGGCACGATCAGGATCACGACCAGAGGCAGCGACAGGCTTTCGTACTGCGCGGCGAGCACGAGGAATACGAGCAAGACGACCAGCGGGAAAATGTATACCATCGTGTTGCCGGCGAGGATCTGCTGATAAGTCAGATCTGTCCACTCGTACGCCATCCCGTTCGGCAGTTCGGCGCGCAGCACGTCCTCGATCGCCGCCTGGGCCTGGCCCGAACTGTAGCCCGGCGCCGCCGCGCCGTTGAGTTCGGCCGCCAGATAGCCGTTGTAGTGCGGCACGCGGTCGGGACCCGAGGTCTCACGCACGTTGACGAAGCTGGCGAGCGGAATCATGTCGCCGCGCGCATTGCGCGTCTTCAGCCGCCCGATGCTCTCGGCATTCAGGCGGAAGCCCGGCTCGGCCTGCGCATTGACCTGGTAGGTGCGGCCGAAGCGGTTGAAGTCGTTGACGTAGAGCGCGCCGAGATACATCTGCATCGTGTCGTAGATGTTCTGCAGCGGCACGCCGGCCGACTTGGCCTTCTCGCGGTCGACATCGACTTCGATCTGCGGCACGTTGACCTGGAAACCGGAAAACACGCCGCCGAGTTCCGGCCGCTTGCTCGCCTTCGCGATGACGTTCTGCAACGTCTTGTAAAGCTCGTCCGCGCCGAAGTTGCCCCGATCCTCGATCTGCAGCTTGAAGCCGCCGATCGTTCCGAGGCCCTGCACCGGCGGCGGCGGGAAAATCGCAATGAACGCGTCCTGTATTTGCCAGAACTGCTGGTTCATCGCCATCGCGATCGCGCCGGCCGACTTCGACGCATCACGCCGCTCTTCGAACGGCTTGAGTGGCGTGAACGCGATGCCGGAGTTCGGCGCGTTCGTGAATCCGTTGATCGACAGGCCCGGGAACGCCGGAACCGACTCGACACCGGGAGTTTTCAGCGCGATATCGCCCATGCGCTTGATGACCGCGGTCGTGCGATCGAGCGTGGCGGCATCGGGCAATTGGGCGAAACCGACGAGATACTGCTTGTCCTGCGCCGGCACAAATCCGGTCGGTGTGTGCGCAAAGCCGAACGCCGCTAGGGCGATCAGGCCGACGTAGATGAACACGGCGATGCCGCTGCGGCGAAGCACGCGGCCGACCGTGCCGACGTAACCGTTCGAGGCGCGCGCGAAGAAGCGGTTGAACGGGCGGAAGAACCAGCCCAGCGCGCCATTGAGGATGCGTGTGAAGCGGTCCGGCGGCGCGTCATGCGCCTTGAGCAGGACGGCCGACAGCGCCGGCGACAAGGTCAGCGAGTTGAACGCCGAGATCACCGTCGAAATCGCAATCGTCAACGCGAACTGCTTGAAGAACTGCCCGGACAGGCCGCTGATGAACGCGGTCGGCAGGAACACCGCGCACAGCACCAGCGCAGTCGCGATGATCGGACCGGTGACTTCGCGCATCGCCTGCTTGGTCGCGTCGAATGGCGACAGGCCATCGGTGATGTTGCGCTCGACGTTTTCCACGACGACGATCGCATCGTCGACGACAATTCCGATCGCGAGCACGAGTCCGAACAGCGACAGCGTGTTCAGGCCGAAGCCGAACAGATGCATGACGCCGAGCGTTCCGATCAGCGAAACCGGAACCGCAAGCAGCGGGATGATCGACGCGCGCCAGGTCTGCAGGAACACGATGACGACGATGACGACGAGCGCGATCGCTTCCAGTAGCGTGTGCAGCACGGCCTCGATCGAGCCGCGCACGAACACGGTCGGATCGTAGGCGACGTTGTAGTCGATGCCTTCGGGAAAACCCTTCTTCAGCTCGACCATGCGGGCGCGCACTGCGTCCGAAATCGCAATCGCATTGCTTCCGGGGCGCTGGAAAATAGGGATTGCGACGGCGGTGACGTTGTCGAGCATCGCGCGCAACGCGTAGTTGTCCGAGCCGAGTTCGACGCGCGCGACATCGCGCAGGCGCGTGATCTGGCCCGAGGCGCCGGTGCGGATGATGATGTTGGCGAAGTCCTCTTCATCGACGAGACGGCCCTTCGTGTTGACCGCGATCTGGAAGTTCGGCCGCGACGAGTTGTCGTTCGGCACGGCCGGCGAGCCGAGCTGGCCGGCAGCGACCTGCACGTTCTGCTCGCGGATCGCGCTGGCGACATCGCCGACGGTCAGGCCGCGCGCCGCGACCTTTTCCGGATCGAGCCAGATGCGCATCGAATAATTGCCGCCGCCGAACTGCTGCACGTCGCCGACGCCGTCGACCTTGGCGAGTTCGTCCTTGATGTGCAGCGTCGCGTAGTTCGACAGGTAGGTCTGGTCGTAGCGGCCGTCCGGCGATGTGATGAACACGGCCATCGTGATGTCGGGCGATGCCTTCGCCGTGGTCACGCCGAGGCGCTGCACGTCCTGCGGCAGTTTCGGCGTGGCCTGCGCCACGCGGTTCTGCACGAGCACCTGCGCCTTGTCGACGTCGGTGCCGAGCTTGAACGTCACCGTCAGCGTCATGACGCCGTCGCTGGTCGCTTGCGAGAACTGGTAGAGCATGTCCTCGACGCCGGTGATCGCCTGCTCGAGTGGACCCGCGACCGTGTCGGCAATCACTTTCGGATTCGCGCCAGGATAGTTCGCGCGCACGACGACGGTCGGCGGCACGACTTCCGGATACTCCGAGATCGGCAGGTTCGGAAGCGAGATAAGGCCGCCGATCAGGATCAGGGCCGACAGCACGCCGGCGAAGACCGGGCGCGAGATGAAGAATTGGGAAAGGTTCATTGTGAGCTCCTGCTCTTGAGGCCTCTCCCGCCAAGGAGATGCCTGGCTTTTAGCCCCTCTCCCACCGGGAGAGGGGTTGGGGTGAGGGTCGGATGACGTTGTGCGTCGAAAGATCCCGGACCCTCATCCGCCCCTTCGGGGCACCTTCTCCCGACGGGAGAAGGGAAAGACACGGTTGCTGCGGATTTACCTAGTGTCGATTCAGTTCAACGTCGCGGGCTCGCTTGCGGCGCGCGCGGTCGACACCGTCATCTTCGCCGGCGCCAGTTGCGCAACACCCGCCGTATTGCCTTCCATCGTCACGCGCGTCGGGGTCACCGCCACGCCGGGGCGTACATGCTGCAATCCATTGACCACGATCACGTCGCCCGCCGCCAAGCCCTGGTTCACGATACGCAGGCCATCGATGTTCGCGCCGAGCGTGACCGGACGATATTCGAGCGTGTTGTCCTTCTTCAGCGCCAGCACGAACTTCTTGCCGAGGTCGGTGCCGACGGCGCGCTCGTCGATCAGCACGGTATCGCGTGAGTCGCCGCTGACGAGCTTGATGCGCGCGAACAGTCCGGGCGTGAAGCGGCCGTCCTTGTTCACGAACACCGCGCGCGCATGGATCGTTCCGCTGTTCGGATCGACCTGGTTGTCGACGAAGTCGAGCGTGCCTTCATGCGGGTAGTCCTGCTCGTCGGCCAGGCCCATGTAGACCGGACTCGGCGTGCCGGCGGCGCGATGCGCGAAGCGCAGGTAAGTCTGCTCGTCCGCATCGAAGTAGGCGTAAACCGGATCGTCGGACACGACGGTCGTCAGCACGCTCGTCGTCGCCACGAGGTTGCCCGGCGTGATCAGCATGCGCGACGCGCGACCGTCGATCGGCGAACGGACCTGGGTGAACTCGAGATTCAGGCGCGCTGCCTCGAGCGACGCTTCGGCCGCGCCGATGTCGTCCTTGCTGCTCGACGCGGAAGTTTCGAGTTGGTCGTAGTCCTGCTGCGCGATGACGTGCTTTTCGATCAACTGCCTGCCACGTTCGTGATTGGTCGTGGCGAGGTCGGCCTGCGAGCGGGCGCGCTTGAGCTGCGCAGCCAGGCGGTTGACCTCGGCCTGGAACGGGCGCGGATCGATCCGGAACAGCAACTGACCTTTCTTGACACGCGCGCCCTCGGTGAATTGCGCCGACTCGATGAAGCCGGCAACGCGCGGCTGGATCGAGACGGTCGTGACCGGCTCGAGCCGCCCGGTGAATTCCTCGAAATCGCGCAGTGGGCGCGCCACGACTTCGGCGACGCTGACCGCTGGCGGCGGCGCCGCGGCCGGGGCCGCGCCAGCCTGGGTACGGGCGCAGCCGGCGAGCAGGCTCGCGGCGAGTGCGCTGATGAGAAGGCTGGCGGTTGCGAATCTGGTAAATGACATCGGGAATCTCCACTTATCCATGACTTCCTCCATCGGGCATTCGCCCATGCTGCGCGGCGACTTGACTTGGAACTTCTCTTGCCTGAAGCTATCTATGTACGTTACCGGTAAGTAACAGTTATCATGTTAGTGACTGGTAACTCACATGTCAAGAGGGTGGAGGCAATGAACGTCAAATCAGGGGTCGACGGCGACAGGCTCGAGGCCGGCGCCAAGCCGCGCGTGCGCGACCGCATATTCGAAACGGCCAGCGATCTGTTCTACCGGCACGGCATCCGCGCGGTCGGCGTCGACGCGATCGCGAACGAGGCCGGCACGAACAAGATGAGTTTCTATCGCGCCTTCCCGTCCAAGGACGACCTCGTCGCCGAATACCTGCACGACCAGGAACGTGAGTACTTCGACTGGTGGGACCAGGCGATTGCGCAGTACGCCGGCAATCCGCGCCGGCAGATCGAAGTGCTGTTCGATTCCTATCTCGATATGGCGCGCATCAAGCCGAAAGGCGACTGTGGCGGCTGCAAGACCAGCCGCGGCTGCGCGCTGGGCAACGCCGCGGTCGAGATCTCCGAGGACAACGAACTGCTCGGCAGCATCGTCCACGAATACAAGACCGAGATCCGCCGCCGCCTGCGCAAGCTGGCGCGCGAAGCCGGCGCGCGGGAGCCCGACGCGCTCGGCGATGCACTGATGCTGTTGATGGAAGGCGGCTACTACTCGCGCCTGACGTTTCCGCACAACTCCGGCCCGGTCGCCGCAATCGCAAAAGCCGCGCGCACGCTGGTCGATGCGGCTATCGACGCGGAACCGCGCGCGCACAAGGCGCGTTGATTCGGCATCTCCATGACGCTGTGCCGCCGCGATCCGGGCGATGCGCGGAAAAAAACGGCGGCCCATTTCGACAGCCACCGCGCCATACTTTTTACGACAAACTTTTTTAAGCTTCTTTGTGAAAATAGGCGAACAGCTTGCACGCCATTTCATGGGTCAGGTAACCAAACCGCGCCTGAATAGTCGCTGATCCGCCCTCTCCTTTCAGAAACCGTTCGGCATGCCAGGCGCACCATGAAATTGCGCAAAGCATCGACGCCTACAAGCCAGCTGAACAAGGAGATCATCATGAAGCGCAGCTTATTCGCCATCGCCATTTCTCTCGCCACGGTGGGCTACGCCTGCGCCGAGGTCGTCTATGAGGACGACCAGGTACTTGCGCCGGTCGTCGTCGAGCACGTGGACGTCAACCGTCTGGTCCAGAATTGCACCCCGCCGCAATCCGCGCCCGAATGCGCGAGCTTCCACGAGCTGATCCGCCAGAGTTTCACCGAGCGCGAAATCGGCATGCTGTTCGGCGCCGCGACTTCCTATCCGGAATATCGCACGAGCTACAACTCGGTCCGCGAACGCTATGAGTCGCTGCTACGCTACGTCGAGGACCACGGGTTGCCGGCGGTCGCAATGGTCGACGAACCGGTTCCCGTCGTCGTGGCCACACAGACGCCTGCGGTTTACGAAGAAGACACGCGGACCGTCACCTATGGTATCCCGTCCAATCAAACCGCGGTGATCCGCAACGACGACCCCGACGTCGAAGTGCTGAATGGACAACCCGCGTTGAACAATGACGAATACGTCGATGACGAAGTCGTCTACTACGACGATGATGATTCGCTTCCACCCCCACGTCAGCAACGACGATGACGTGGGAATGGATAAACAATTGATTTGACGTTTACTGGTTGAAAGTGCGCCGGGTCGAGTGGTCTCGATGCCGGCGCACTGCTATTCGGCGAAAGTCAGAACGGAATCTCGTCGTCCTCGAAAGTGTCTCCGGCCGGCGCCGAAGCTGGCGGCCCGCCGCTACGCGGGGGAGCGGATTGCGGACCGCGTGCGGGCCCGCGTTCGCGGCGCTCGTAGCCACCACCACCACCACCACCGCCGCCGCCACCTTCGCCGCCACCGCGGCTGCCGAGCATCTGCATCTCGTCGGCGATGATCTTGGTCGACCAGCGCTTGACGCCTTCCTTCTCGTATTCATCGGTGCGCAGCTTGCCCTCGATGTAGACCTGGCTGCCTTTCTTGAGGTATTCGCCGGCGATCTCGGCCAGGCGCGCGAAGAATTCGACGCGGTGCCATTCCGTGCGCTCCTGCTGCTCGCCGGTCTGCTTGTCCTTCCACGACTCCGAGGTCGCGATGCGGATCGAGGTGATTGCCGTGCCGCTCGGCGTGTAGCGCGTTTCCGGATCGGCGCCGAGGTTGCCTACGAGGATGACTTTATTGATGCCGCGTGCCATGAGGTTTCCTCTGCGTTGAATCGACGATGAAGGTGGCCACAGAATACCATGGCGCCGTGCGCGCCCTGTCGGCGAACGACCGCCCGAACTTGTAGGAAATTTCCGCTGCACGGGCGGCGGCGCAGCGGCCGCGCAGAATTGCCCGTTATAATCGATCCGGGGTTCCCTCAAGACCGCTGCGATGTCGACTGTTTCACCCGATCTTTCCCGTTCCATCAAGCACTTCGCCGAGGTGCAGGCGCTGGCGTCGGCCGATATGGCGCGCGTGGACGCCCTGATTCGCGCGCGGCTGGCCTCCGACGTCGTGCTGATCAACCAGGTTGCCGAGCACATCATCGGCGGCGGCGGCAAGCGCCTGCGGCCGATGCTCGTGCTGCTGGCGGCGCAGGCGAGCGGCTATCGCGGCCACGATCACGTGCTGCTTGCGGCGGTCGTCGAATTCATCCATACCGCGACGCTGCTGCACGACGATGTGGTCGACGAATCCGACCTGCGGCGCGGGCGCCAGACCGCGAATGCGCTCTGGGGCAACGCCGCGAGCGTCCTGGTCGGCGATTTCCTGTATTCGCGTTCGTTCCAGATGATGGTCGAGGCCGACGACATGCGCGTGATGCGCCTGCTTGCCGATACGACCAACCAGATCGCCGAAGGCGAAGTGCTGCAGTTGCTCAATGTCCACAATCCCGACACCGACGAGGCCGCCTACCTGCGCGTCATCGAGCGCAAGACCGCCGTGCTGTTTGCGGCCGCGACGCGTCTGGGCGCCCTGCTCGCCGGCGTCCCGCCCGCGCATGAAGAAGCGCTGGCGCAGTTCGGACTCAACCTGGGCTTTGCCTTCCAGATCGCAGACGACGTGCTGGACTACGTTTCCGATGCCGGCACGCTCGGCAAGAACATCGGCGACGACCTTGCCGAAGGCAAGGCCACGCTGCCGTTGATCTATGCCATCGAGCGGGCGCCGCCCGACCAGGCGGCGAGCTTGCGCCGCGCGATCGAGACCGGCGGCCTGGATTCGCTCGACAATATCGTTGCGGCGATCCGCGACACCGGCGCGATCGGGCGAGCGCGCCAGCGCGCGCAGCAGTACGCCGATGCTGCAAAAACGGCGTTGTCCACACTGCCGCAATCCGCGGCATGCGATGCGCTGGCCGTGCTCGCCGACTACGCGCTGCAACGCAATCACTAAAG
This sequence comes from uncultured Gammaproteobacteria bacterium, assembly GCA_963766595.1. Classification (GTDB taxonomy): domain Bacteria; phylum Pseudomonadota; class Gammaproteobacteria; order Xanthomonadales; family Rhodanobacteraceae; genus Rudaea. The sequence continues at coordinate 734,666 of CAVYAZ010000002.1, read as the reverse complement.
TTGGGTAAGAAACGGCGCGTAGCGCGGCGCCGCACGCCAGAAAGTCAGCGCGACCGGTCCGCTGCACGCGCCTTGGGCTTTTCAGCCGGCACTTCGTCCTCGTCGGTCTCTTCGGCGCTCGCGCCTGCTTCGTTGCGCGCTTTCTCCGCCAATGCGCCATAGCGCTCGCGCAACTTGCCGAGGATCTCTTCGTCGCCGTGCTCCAGGTCCAGCATCGAATTTTTCGCCTGCGCGTGCGAACGGATCAGTTCGTCGAGTTTCAGGTGGATCGCGGCGCTGTCGCGGTTCTGCGTGTTCTGGATCAGGAACACCATCAGGAACGTGATGATCGTCGTGCCGGTATTGATCACGAGTTGCCAGGTATCGCTGAACTGGAACAAGGGGCCGGTTATCCCCCAGATCAAGACGACGAGAGCGGCAACGACGAAGGCCGACGGGTGCCCGGTGGCCTGGGCCGCATTGTTGGCAAAACGGGTGAACCAGCCTGCGGTCTTTTTCATCGTACGTCCTAAAAGGCGCGCCCGCGATACGACGCGGGCGCAGTACCGCCGGATGGGCTACTTCGTAGCGAATGCATCATCGAGGAAACTGTGCATCAGCGCGTAGCCACGCTTCGCAGCGCGCTCGTTGTACAGGCAACCGGGAACCGTGTTGTCCGCCGTCGGGATCGCGAAGCAGTGCACTGCTCCGCCGAAGCTCACCAGCTGCCAGTCGACGTTCGCATCGCGCATTTCCTTCTTGAACGCGACGATCGATTCGTCGGATACGAACTTGTCGTCGCCACCGTTCAGTGCAAGCACCTTGGCCTTGATGTTCTTCGCCAATGCCGGGTCGTCGGTCGACAGGTTGCCGTGGAACGAAACGACACCCTGCACGTCCGCTCCGGACCGAGCCAGATCGAGCGTCGTCGCGCCGCCGAAGCAGTAGCCGAACGCGCCCCAGTGCTTGCCGTCGAGCGGTGCCTTTCCGACCTGGCCCTTGAGCTGCGTCAGTGCCGCGTTGATGCGCGCGCGCAAGTCGCCGCGGTGCTCGTACATGTTCTTGGCCGCGGCGCCGGCTTCGTCCGCGTTCTTCGGCCGCACGTCGGCGCCGTAGACGTCGGCCACCAGGATCACGTAGTCCTTGCCGGCGACCTTCTGCGCCAAGGCGACCTGATCCTTGTTCATGCCGAGCCAGTCCGGCGTCATGACCAGCCCGGGCCGCGGCGTCTTCACGGCGTCGTCGTACACCAGGACGCTTTGCATCTTTTTACCATCGACATCGTAGTCGACGCTGCGCGCGACCATCGCGGCATGCGCGACGCCGACGCCGAAGCAGAAGGAAAATCCCAAGGCAATCATTGCTGTTCTCATGAAACGACTCCGTGCGGGGAAACCCCAATGATACTGCGCCACCCGACGTCGGTCTTGGTGCACCGCAGGTCGTGTTTGCTAGACTAGCGACCCTTCCCTGAACCGAACCAACGGAGCGCTGCATGAGCTTTCGGATCGCAATGCTGATCCCCCTGACCGTGGGCTTCGCCGCCACGGCCGTAGCGCAGATGAAGCCCGATGTCGTCATCGAATATCGGCGCAGCGTGATGACGATGGTCGGCTGGAACTTCGGCCCGATGGGCGCGATGGTCAAGGGCAAGATCCCGTTCGATGCCAAGGAGTTCGCCAAGCACGCCGAGCGCATCGAGTTCCTCGCGCCCCAGGCGCTGGAGGGTTTCGCCAAGGGTTCCGAGAAGGGCGCCGAAACCGACGCCAAGCCCGAAATCTGGGCTAACTTTGACGATTTCAAATCCAAGCTCAACGATCTGATCGAACAGTCGAAGACGATGAGCGAAGTCGCCAAGGGCGGCGACGAAGCGAAGATGAAGGAACAGTTCAAGAAGCTCGGCGGCACCTGCAAGGCCTGCCACGACAAGTACAAGAAGGATTGAGGGACGAGGGGCGAGGGACGAGGGAAGACCGGCTGGACTAGCGCGTTGGCAGCCCGCCGATTCGCTTTCCATCGTGAAAACAGTTTGCTTCGGCTTACCCTACATCAGTCCGCGTACCAGCGCGTACGATGGGCCTCGGCCCACCGTTCTCCTTATTGGCGCAAAACGAAAGACGGTGGACCGAGGCCCACCCTACCCGCCTGCGTACCAGACTATTGCCGCCACGGCGGCCACGCTCAACGACAGCAGCAACAACGCAAGCCACGTGCTGGCAAAGCGTGGGCTGTCCATTGGCGCGCCCTGCTTGCGGCCGGTCACCATTGGCGTGATCAGGTTGTCGTGCTTGATCAGCAAATAGAACAACACTGCGGCAACGTGCAGTGCAATCAACAGCAACAGCACGTTCTCGTTCCAGTTGTGCAGGCGCGTCATCAGTTTGACGGTGTAGCCCGATACGGCCCCGCTGAACGGTCCATCGGTGTCTATTCCGTCGCTGGCGAACAGGCCGGTCACGCTCTGCAGCAGGACGCTCAGCAGCAGCGCAACCACCGACCAGCCGCCGAGTGGATTGTGCCCCACGCTGAAATGTGCATTTGTGGATATTTGCGCCTTCACGTAGCGGCCGACGGCGACCGGCCCGCGAACGAAATCGGCGAAGCGGCTGGTCTGCGAGCCGAACAATCCCCAGGACACGCGAAACACGATCAGCGCGAGCGTCGCGTAGCCGAGCCAGAAGTGCCAGCGCATGTCGAGCATGCCGAATTCGCCGGTCGCGTAGAGCAGCACGATCAACACGACGAGCAGCCAATGGAACAGCCGCGTCGGCAGGTCCCATACGCGCATGCCGGCCTCGACTTGCGCGTCCGGCTTCATGCGATTCCCATCCCCTCGATCTGCGCGATCGCTGCCGGATCGAAACCGGCGAGCCGTGCGAACTCGCGTCCACGCTCGGCGTAGTCACGAAACTGATCGAAGCTCGGCGCACCGGGTGAAAGCAGGATCGTTCCGCCGGGCGGAGTCAGCGCTTGCGCGCGCGCGACGGCGTCGGCCAGCGATGCGCTCGACGCGAGCGTGAAACCCGGCGCCGCGACCGCCGCGAGTGCCGCGGCAATCGCCGCGCCATTCGCCCCCATCGTCACGATCGCGGTCGGGGGATGCCGGGCAACGTGCTCGACGAAGGCGCGCCAGCTCACGCCGCGATCGAATCCACCAACGAGAACTGTCGTTGCACGGTCCGCCAGGCTGAGCAGCGCCTCGATCGTCGCGTAAGGCGTCGTGGCAATGCTGTCGTTGATGTAGACGATCTCGCCGCGCGCGCCGAGCGCCTGCAGGCGATGCGGCAACGGCTTGAATGTGGCGACATGACCTGCGAGCAGTTCGGCATCGAGGCCGGTTGCATCGATCGCGGCCAGCGCGGCACAGACATTCTGGGCGTTGTGCAGACCCGGCAGCGGCAATGCCGGGAGTGGCAGCACGCGATCGGCGCCGCGGCAGATCGCGTTGTCTGCTACGTGCCAGCCGACCGGCGAACCAAACAGACTGCGCTGCGCGCTCGACTCGATCGCCGCCAGGAGTACAGGCTGTGCATTGACGACAATCCGCTCTGCGTGCGCGGCAATCGCGAGCTTGTCGGCAATGTAGCGCGCGCGCGAACCGTGCCAGTCGAGATGTTCCTCGTACAGATTGTTGATCACGGCGATCGTGGGCGCGCCGTCGAAATCGCGCGTCTGGAAGCTCGACAACTCGATGACCCACCAGTCCGGCGTCGGTTCCTGATCCATCCCGCCGACATCGAGCAGGTCGAGCAGCGGCAATCCGATATTGCCTGCCAGAGCCACACGCAGGCCGCCCATGCGGAGGATATGCGCGATCAACGCGGCCACTGTGCTCTTGCCCTTCGTGCCGGTCACACAGATCGTTCGCGCCCGCGGGTTTTCGGCGAACCACAACGCCGTGCCCGACGTGAAGCGTACGCCGGCATGTGCTGCCTCGGGCGCAGGCGATTTGTACGGACTGATGCCGGGCGACTTGATCACGATATCGAAATGCGCCAGCGCCTGCATGTCCGGCGTTCCGGTGACGATGTCGACGGCCGGCGCCGCTTGCTCGCGGGCCGCTACAGTCAGTGCTTCCGCGGGGCTGCAGAACAACGTCAGCGGCTTCGAAGGAAAGCGTCGCCGCAACTCCTTAAGCGCGGCACGCCCTTCCCGTCCGTAACCCCAAATCGCCACCCGCGCGTCGGCCAGGTCCGCCAGGCGCAGTTGCGCCGGCGCTGAGTCAGGCGGCGCCATCGAGAAGGCTCCAAAGCCGTTCCGGCAGGAAATGTTCCGTCGATGGCTGCAGCAGTGGCACCAGATCGAGTTCGCCGCGATCGAGCTGTGGTGCAATTTCTGATGCGAAACGCGCAACCAGCGCATCCTCGGCCCACTCCGGCCGCTGCGTCAGCGCGTGCATTGCCGCGCGCGATTCACGCCCTTCCCCGACACACTCGAACGGCTTGTGTCCGCGGTACTCGAGCAGGGCGTCGAAACCCGGCGCGAGCGCGCCATCATCGAGCAGATTCCGGCCGAAGATCGCGAGCAGGCGCGGCTTGGCGATGAACGGCGCCAATGCGAGAAACACGAAATGACATTTCGGGCATTGCCCGCACCAGCGATCCGACGGCCGCGCGCCGCGGATGCGGAAATTGCGGTTGCAGCTCGAGAACACATCGTCGTATTGCGTACGCCGGGCGAATTCCCGCGTGACCGCGAGCTCCGACCACGGCCGCAACAGGGAAAAGTAATCGAGGTCGGCGGCGATGTGCGACTTCGTGTAGTCGCGCAGCGCGCGCTCGAAATCCAGACCCTTGCTCCACTGGTGATTGACCGGCTGGCCGTCGTACTCGAGCGTCGCGGCCGACGCCGAGCGCTCGTTCGAGAATGCGATTGCGTCGTACCCGTACAGGATCGCCGCGCAGAGCAGGATCGCGGAGTTGATTGCGGTGACCGGCACATGGCCGTTCCAGGCGCCAAGGCGGTTGTATTCGAACAACGCCGGGGCGAGCGTCCGCTTTGGATTCAGCGTGGGCAAACCGGTGCGCTGGGCGCAGGCTGCGATCAGCGCCGAGTCGCCAACCCAGACAGCCGTCGCCGGCTCATGCACACTTTTCAACATTTCCACGCTGACGAGCGAATCCTTGCCGCCGCCGATTGGCACCAAGGTGCGGCGCGGCAACGCCAACGGTGCGGCGAGCCCTCCCCTGCCGTCATTCCCGCGAAAGCGGGAATCCATTTTTTCACCTGCTGGATCTGAAGATGGATCCCCGCTTTCGCGGGGATGACGACTATTTGAAGCGAAGCGGATGCGCCCGCGCAGATCGAGCTTGTTCTGGTAAGCAAACTCTGCAAGCCCGTGAACATAGACCTGCTCGAGAAACTCCGCAGTCGCCGCATCGAGCTCTTCATTTTCGACGCGGATTTCGCCCGGCACGCCGGCCTTGTAGTAACTGACACCGGCGATCAGATGCAGCAGCGTCAGCGCAGCATCGAACGCGGCCCGGCGTTCCGGTGGCAGCGGTGGTGCGTCCGGAAAGCCGATGCGCTCGACCATTTCCGCGTCGTCGTCGAATGCGTACACGAGTCGCGCCTCGCCATCGGCGTACTCGTGGCGCACGAAACGGAACGACTTTGCCTTGCGCGGATCGCCCGATCCAATCATTGCGGAAGCGCTCACAGCACGATCTCCGCCGCCGGGTCGCGCAGGTTGTAGTGCGACGACATCACGGCGCCATAAGCGCCTGCCTGCGCAATCAGAAGCACGTCGCCTTCGCGCGTCGGCGGCAGGCGACGGTTGCTGCCGAGGACGTCGCCGGACTCGCAGATCGGGCCGACAATCTGCACAAGTTCGCTTGTGGATTCGTGCATCCGGCTCAGGTTCACGATTTCGTGATACGCCTCGTACAGCGCCGGCCGGATCAGCGAGTTCATGCCCGCGTCGACGCCGACGTAACGCACGTCGCCCTTGCGCTTGAGCTGGGTGACGCGACAGAGCAGAACGCCCGCGTCGGCAACCAGATAACGGCCCGGCTCGGCCCACAGCTCGAACTGCGGATAGGCGGTCTTGACCTCGCCGAGCGCGGCGCCGAGCACGCCGAGATCGAGCGCCTGCTCGTCGCTGCGCGCCGGCACGCCGAGGCCGCCGCCGATATTCAGCACGTGCACGCTGCCGATGCGCTCGGCGAGACTTGCAAGTTGCACGTAGACATCGCGCCAATGCGACACGTCGAGGATCCCCGAGCCGAGGTGAGCGTGCAGGCCGACGATGCGCGCATTGTTGTTCGCGGCAAGCCGCTGGAACTCAGGCAGTTCGTCGAGCGCAAGGCCGAATTTCGAGCCCGCGCCGCCGGTCTTGACCTTGTCGTGATGGCCGCGGCCGACGCCGAGGTCCAGACGCAGGATCAGCTCGCGCCCGGCAAACACGTGGCCCCAGTGTGCCAGCGGATGCAGGTTGTCGACGGTCACCGCGGCGCCGCGCGTGTATGCGGCGGCGTATTCCTCGCGCGCCGGCGAAATTCGGCGTGAACAGCAACGGCACGCGCTCCGATACCGCGACGCCTTCGGCACGATCGAGTTCGCCGGGCGCGACGCATTCGAGGCCAAAACTCTCCGCGGCGATGGCACGCAGCAGATCCGGATGCGCATTCGCCTTGATCGCATAGAACCAGCGGTCGACCGCCGTGACGCTGCGCAACGCGCGCGCGCGCGCAGATACCGTCGAGCGATCGTAGACGTAACGCGGCGTGCCCTTGCAGGCCAGTTCGATCAGTTCGCCGCGGCGCGCGGTCCACCACGGGCCGCTGCGGGCGGACGCTTCTTTCCTGTACAGATCGCGCCAGCTCGGACCGAACACCGCGGCGTCTTCGACGCGCATCGCTTCGGCCTGGATCAGCAGCGCGTGCAGGCGCGGCACGAGGTCGGCGGCAACCTCTTCATCGACGACGAATGTCAGATTCAAATTGTTCGACGACTGCGAGATCAGGTGCATCGCTCAACGAACCGAACTCGGCCAGCACGCCCGACAACCGGTGCAGCATCGAGCGCATGCCGCGCCCGACCAGCGTGATCGCCGCGCACGGCGCAATGACCTTGACCCGGCAGACCTTTGCCAGATCGGTGCACAGCGCCGACAGCACATCGGTATTGACGAGGTTCTCGGTCGGATCGAGCGAAACGGTCACGTTCGTTTCCGACGTGCCGACGAGGTCGATCGACAGGCCATGGCGCCGGAAAAAGTCGAACACGTCGGCGAGAAATCCGACCTGCTGCCACATGCCGATCGATTCCATCGAGATCAGCGTGATGCCGGTGCGCGAACTGATCGCCTTGACGCTCGGCGCGGCATCGGGGGCGCCTGCGGCGATTTCGGTTCCGGCCAGATCGGGATGGTTCGTATCCTTGATCGCCAGCGGCACGCGTGCCTCGCGCACCGGATTGATGCAGCGCGGATGCAGCACCTTGGCGCCGGTCGTGGCGATCTCCTGCGCTTCTTCGTAATCCAGGCGCGACAGCAGGCGCGCACTCGGGACCTGGCGCGGATTGGCGCTGAACATGCCGGCAACGTCGGTCCAGATTTCGACTTTTTCGGCGTTCAGCAGCGCGCCGAAGTAACTCGCCGACGTGTCCGAGCCGCCGCGGCCGAGAATCACGGTTTCGCCGGCTTCGTTGCGCGCCATGAAGCCCTGCGTGATGAACAAGCCGCCGCGCGCCGCCAGCGTTTCGGCCAACGCACGATCGGGCGCGGTCGGCACGGATGCGGACAGGTAGCGGCCCCAGGCGTTCTGGTTCGGCAACGGCACGCCGAGCAGGTGCTCGCGCGCATCGAGCCAGTGCGCGGACAGACCGCGCTGGCAAAGGTATGCAACCCCGAGCGTGCTCGACATCAATTCGCCGAGCGCCAGCACCTCGGCCTGCCACGGCAGACCGTGCGCGTCGGCGCGAACGTTGGCCACCAGCGCATCGAGCCGTTCGAGCCAGTAATGGATCGGCGCATTGTCGGTCAAGCCGAGTTCGGCGAACATCGCGCGATGGCGTTCGACGATCGCGTCGCGCACCGCGCGGCGGGCCTGCACATCGGACGCCTCGATCAACGCCTTGAGCTTGTCGGTGATGCCGGAAAGCGCGGATACGACGACCAGCACCCGCTTGCCGCGCTCGCTGCCAGCGCTGCGCGATCGCCGCGATCTTGTCCCAGCGTTCGCGCGTTGACACGCTGGTGCCGCCGAACTTCAACACGATCCAGGCTGCGGCATCGGCATGCCCGGTTGGTTTGCTTGTGATGGTCACTTAAGCGGGGATCCCGCGCCGCGGCTGCGGCTTTGCCGCCATTGTCCTTGTGCAGCGCAAAAAAACAAGGCGCAGGTCCGGCCGGATGAGGCCGATTCGATGACATGCAGCGCCCAGCGACGGGCGCCGGGTGAACCGCCCGGCGTGGCCTGCGATACTGGCGGCTCCTGCCCCTCGCGCTCGCGCCGTCATTCGGGATCGACACATGCAAAAGCCGCAGCAGACCAGCGCCTACAAGCAAGTGGACGTCTTTACGTCCGTGCCGTTTCTCGGCAACGCGCTCGGCGTGGTTCTCGACGCCGAACGTCTGGATGCCGACGACATGCAGCGCATCGCGGCATGGACGAACCTGTCGGAAACGACGTTCGTATTGCCGCCGACGCAGTCCGGCGCCGACTATCGCGTGCGCATCTTCACGCCGCGCAGCGAACTGGGTTTTGCCGGCCATCCGAGCGTGGGCACCGCGCACGCGCTGCTCGAAGCCGGCCGCATCGCGCCGAAGGCGCAGCTCATCCAGGAATGCGCGGCAGGCCTGCTGCCGATGCGCGTGGTCGGCGACGGCGCCAGCCGCAGCATCTTCGTGCGCGCACCGCGCGCCACAATGCGGCTGCACGAGGCGGTGACCGACGCGAGCGTCGGCTCGGCGCTGGCGACGCGTCTGGGCGCCGTCCGCACGCCGCGCCTGCTCGACCTCGGTCTGAGCTGGCTGATCTGCGACCTCGGCGACGAACCCGCAGTCCGCGTCCTCGAGCCGGATATGGCAGCAGTCGCCACATTGTGCAGGCGGACCGGCGCCGTCGGCATCAGCGTCTTCGGTCGCGCACGCAATGCGGATTACGCGCTTGCCGTGCGCGCGTTCTGTCCGGCCGATGGCATTGACGAGGATCCAGTCACGGGCAGCGCGAATGCCGCTATCGGAGCCTATCTGCACGCATCCGGGGGCCTCGAGGCGATCGGCGACCAATACCGCGTCAGCCAAGGTCGCGAATTGGGCCGCGACGGCTACGTCGACGTGCGCGTCGATCGCAGCTCGGGCGACGTCGAAATCGGCGGGCAGTCGGTCACCTGCATCGATGGCATCATGAACCTGCCGTCGACCTGATCGATGCGAACCAGGCCGCGCCTCACGCAGGCCAACCTGGGCTAGACTTGGCACGTTGCCGGGGACGGCGCGGACGATGCTATCGGTGCTCGCCGACACTTCGATGCGCGAACAAGCCAAGGGGCGCACGAAGCGCTCGACCATGAGTTCGATCGCCGCCGGGCAACTGGCGCGCGCGCATTCGAATTGCCGGGCGCAAACCGATGAAGCTGTGCTTTCCTGCCGCACCTTCCTGCCGTGACTGACTGCCGTGACTGACGAACGCGCGCGCGAAACGCTGACGCTTGCTGCGCGCACGCTCATCGTCGGTGCGCTGGTAGGAGTTGCCACGTGGCTGGCCATCGTCGTTTCCCGTCCAGTGGGCGGCGTCTCGATCGTCTGGGTCGGCAGCGGCTTGCTCGCGGGAATCCTTCTGACCTCGCCCTACCGCGCGTGGATCCCTTATCTGGCAGCCGCGCTCGTCGGCAATCTGCTCGCTCGCAGCCTGTACGGCGACGCGCTACCGATCGTCATCGGGCGCGGGATCGCCAGTACGCTCGACGCCTGCGTCGTCGCCTGGGCACTGCGCCATTTCGTCGGCGACGTGAGCGATCCCGACAAGATTCTGCGCGTCGCCGGCGTGGCCGTCACGAGCACCGTGCTGGGCTGCGCGGCCTCTGCGCTGATCGCCGCAGCGACGAGCACGGGCGTTGGCCATGCCGAGTTCGCGCCGACGTTTGGTGCCTGGTTCGCCTCGCATACGCTGGGAATGGTCGTTTTCGCGACGCTGACGGTGGTCGTGCGCAAACTCACGACGGAAGAATTCTCGCAACTCGGCGGACGCTGGAAATTTGCCCGGTCGATGAGCCTGGTCGCAGCGACAACGCTCGGCGTGTTTGCCCAGCAGCGCTACCCGCTGTTGTTCGTGATCTATCCGCCGCTGCTGCTTGGCGTGTTCCGGCACCGCTTCATCGGTTTCGCGATCGGCTTGGCCATCGTCGTGGTGATCTCGATCGCGGCGACGGGTAGCGGAACCGGCCCACTGAGCCTGATTCCCGGGGCGTCATTTGAGGAACGCACGCTGCTGCTGCAGCTGTTCCTGGCCATAACCTGCCTTACTTCGCTACCGGTCGCGGTCGTGCTGACCGAACGCGGCCGCCTTGCCGCCACTCTGCGCGACAACGAGCGAGATTACCGCATGCTTGCAGTGCACTCGCGCGACCTCGTCGTGCACCTGCGTGCAGACGGAAAGCGGTTGTACACATCGCCGGCGGTCACCGAGCTGCTCGGCTGGGAGCCCAACGAGCTGTCGGAATCGCGCTGGGAACTGGTCCACCCCGACGATATTGCGACGCTGAAAGAGGCGATGGCCAAGCTGCTGGAAACGGGCGATCCGACGAGCGTGACCTATCGCGCGCGGCACAAGCACGGTTATTACGTCTGGATCGAAGCGCTGGGGCGGCGCGTGCCGAGCGCCGATCCGGCGTCCGCGGCCGAGATCGTCTATTCGGGCCGGGACGTTTCCGAGCGCGTCCAGGCCGAGCAGGCACTCGCCGACAACCAGCGCCGGCTGCGCGCAATCACCGACAACCTGCCGGCCTTGGTGGCGCACATCGACAAGGGCGAGCGCTTCACGTTCGTCAACGCGCATCTTTGCGACACTCTGGGTCGCGGTCCCGAGTCGATCCTCGGGCAGGTAATGCCAGCCGTTCTGGGCTGGCGAATCTACAACGAAATCCGGCCGCGCGTGCAGGCGGCGTTGCAGGGTGAACAGGTGAGCTTCGAAGCGGACCGGATGTTCCAGGGAGAGCTGCGCACCTATCAGGTTACCTATGTACCGGACTTCGACCACGACCGCAGCGTCAACGGCGTGCTGATGTTGCTGTTCGACATTTCCCGGCTCAAACAGGCCGAGCGCGAACTGGAATTACTCGCGCGTTACGACAGTCTGACCGGCCTGGCAAATCGCCGGCAATTCGGCGAGCGCCTCGACGCGGCGCTGGCAAGACGCAAACGCGAAGGGCGTCCACTCGCGTTGCTCTACTTCGACATCGATCATTTCAAGAAGATCAACGACACCATGGGCCACGCCGCCGGCGATGCCGTACTGGTCGAGTTCGCGCGCCGGCTGCAAGGCAACCTGCGCGAGTCGGATCTTGCGGCGCGGCTGGGCGGTGACGAATTTGTCGTGATCGTCGAGGACGCCGACACAGCCGACAATGCCGAGGTCATCGCGCGCAAGCTTATCGTTGCGATCCAGCCGCCCTTCAGCGTCGATGCGGCGACGCTGCACATCACGACCAGCATCGGCATCGGCATCGCGACGGCCGGCACCGATGCCGAAACGCTCATGCGCAGCGCCGACGAGGCGCTGTACCAGGCGAAAGCAGCCGGGCGCAACACCTATCGGACTGTCACGACCCAGCCGGCGTAATCCACCGGCGCCTGTCGCTTCGGGTGCATCGGGGCACGCGCGGCGCGGTGTAACGACGGAACATGACAGGCTCCTCTCGTTGTCGTTTCCGAACGAGCCATTGTTCGCAATTGAGTCGAGCGCGGGAACGCATGCGCCATGTCAGGCGCAAACGCTGGCGCTGGCAACCGCAACGCTCGACAGCGCGCGCCGAGTTCGCCATGCTGCACACTTCGCGGCGCGGGGACTACGCTTGGCTATCGAATCCGCTGTTTCGACGACACCGCCTCCGGCGCCCGTCGGCTACGTCCGCCGGCTCGGCGTGTGGGACTCGAGCATGATCGTCGTCGGCGGCGTGATCGGCGCCGGCATCTTCCTCAATCCCAGGATCGTCGCCGAGCGCACCGGCTCGTCCGAAGGAGTACTGATCGCCTGGGCCCTCGGCGGCGCGCTCGCGCTGATCGGCGCGCTTTGCTACGCCGAACTCGGCGCGCGTCGGCCGCAGGCCGGTGGTGCATATGTATACCTGCGCGAAGCGTACGGACCGATGATCGCGTTCGTCTACGGCTGGATCATGCTGGTCGTGAACTATTCCGGCAGCGAGGCGGCCGTCAGCATGACGTTCGCGACGTATCTCTGCAGCGCGTTCGACCTTTCGGCAGCACTTGTCCAGCCGATCGCGATCGGCGCGATCGTATTGCTGACCGGCGTGAGCTATTTCGGCATCAAGGCCGGTGCGATGCTGCAGAACGCGTTGACTATGCTCAAGCTGCTGGCCGTCGTCGCCCTGGTGGTTACCGGCGTGTTCATCGCGGCGCCGCACGCGCCGGTCGCCGCGCCGCCGCCGGTCGTGATCAGCCCGTGGAACTTCGGCGCGATCCTGATGCCGGTGCTGTTCGCCTACGGCGGCTGGGCCTACATCAACAACATCGCCGGCGAGATCCGCGAACCGCAGCGCAACCTGCCGCGCGCACTGGTCCTGGGCATGCTGCTGGTCGCGGCGTGCTACCTGCTGGCCAACGTCGCCTATCTGCACGTGCTCGGCCACGACGGGCTGGCGACGAGCATGGCCCCGGCCGCGGAGATCATGCGCGGCGCGTTCGGCGACACCGGTGCGCGCGCGATCTCGCTCGGCATCGCCATTTCCACATTTGGATTCTGCAACATCTCGATCATCGGGGCGGCGCGCGTATTCCAGGTCATGGGCGAAGAAGGGCTGTTCTTCAAGGCCGCCGGCCACATCAACGAGCGCTACCGCTCGCCCGACGTCGCACTGGCTGCGCTGTCCGGTTGGGCGATCGTACTTGCGCTGTCCGGAACCTACGGCCAGCTGCTGAATTACTCGACCGTCGGCGACTGGCTCGGCTATGCCGCAGCCGTCGCCACGCTGTTCTACTATCGCCGCGCCCGCGCCGACGAGACCGTCGTCTTCCGCATGAAGGGCTATCCCATCCTGCCACTGATCTTCATCGTCGCCGTGCTGGGCGTCGTCGCCAGCAACATCATTTCGAATCCGACCGACGCCGGCATGGGTCTGGTCATCGCGCTGCTGGGTTTGCCGGTCTACTGGTTCTGGTCGCGCTCGCGCCGCGCCGCGGCGCGCGGCTGAGGGACTTATCCCTCTCTTCCAACTGCAGCACGTGGGACGAGATTTTTTCCTGCTCGTCATTCCGGCGGAAGCCGGAATCCAGCTCCTTGCTCTTGTTGCTCGTCGAAGTGCAAAGCTTCCGCTCGCCCGCAGGGCGAGTGGAAGCCTTGCACTTGAAAAGAAAGATCAAGATGGATTCCCGCTTCCGTGGGCAGGAAGGTAAAGGCGCTGGATTCCGGCTTTCGCCGGAATGACGAGCAAAGGAACCGTGCGGCCAACTGAACCCGCAGGCGGCAGCCGAAAGTAGGCAGATTTCTGAAAGCGGCAGAACGCCTCGGCGCATTCGCGCAACGGCTGGGCGCAGCCGGCGCAACTTGCAGCGCACGCCGGCCTCACTGTGGTGTGCAACAATAAACACAACGCCAGAGTTCATCCCGGAACATGCCAGATACACCGACCCGCGCCAGCAAGACACCTTCTCCGCCTGCGGTGACGGGTGCCGAGAAAAAGGAGCAGGAAGTCCAGATCAACGGCCGGCCGTATTATCCGGATGGCGATCCCGACATGCCGCTGATGTGGTATCTGCGCGATGTGCTGCGCCTGACCGGCACGAAGTTCGGTTGCGGCATCGGCGCGTGCGGTGCGTGCACGGTGCTGATCGACGGCAAGGCGCAGCGCGCGTGCCTGACGCCGGTCAGGGCCACGATGGGTCATGCGGTTACGACGATCGAGGGGCTGGCAACCGAAGCCGGGATTGCACCCGCTGCAGCGCGCGTGGATCGAGGAAGACGTCGCGCAATGCGGCTATTGCCAGGCCGGACAGATCATGGCGGCAGCCGAACTGCTCGCGCGCAATCCGAATCCGGGCGACGACGACATCGCGAAGATTCCGAACCTGTGCCGCTGTGGAACCTATCCGCGCATTCGCCGCGCGATCAAGCGCGCAGCGCAAATCGCGCGCGAGGGGTCGAAGTGAAGCGATTGTCGCGGCGCGCATTTCTTTTCGCCACGGCGAGCGCGTCGGGCGCACTGCTGGTTTCGTGGAGATTCGCGCGTGCCGATCAGGCTCTGCCCTATCGCGGCGCGCGCGACGAAGCGCAGGCGCTGGGCGACTTCGTGCGTATCGAGGCGAACGGAGACGTCATCATCGGCGCACGTGGCTGCGAGATCGGCCAGGGCGTCAAGACGTCGCTGCCGATGCTGATCGCCGAGGAACTCGATGTCGGCTGGGATCGCGTCCGCGTCGAACAACTGCCGTACGGCTATGTCGAAACCGACAAGGGTCCGTCGAATCGTTATGGCGGACAAGGCGCCGGCGGCAGCGACAATATTCCGAGTGGCTGGAAGGACCTCCGACAGGCCGGCGCCGTAGCGCGCTGGTTGCTCGTGCAGGCAGCGGCAGCGCGCTGGGACCTTCCGGCGGCGCAACTGCGCACGCAATCCGGGGCCGTGATCGCGCCGGACTCGCGCCGGCTCGGCTACGGGGAACTGGCTGCCGAAGCGGCGGCCCTCGACCTGCCCAAGGATCCCGTGCCGCTGAAGACTCCGGATCAGTTTTCGATCATCGGCAAACCGACGCGCACGGTCGACGGCGAAGCAATCGTCACCGGCCGGGCGCAATTCGGCATCGATGCCTACTTCACCGACACCTTGTTCGCGGTGATGCTGCGTTGTCCACATCTGGACGGCGGCATCGAAACGGTCGACGACAGCGACACGCGCAAAGTGCCCGGCGTCAAGGACGTCATCGTCATCGAAGGCCCGAAAGCCGGAGAACCTTTCGACGGCGTGCTTGCCAGCGGTGTCGCCGTGCTGGCAGACAGCACCTGGGCCGCGCTGAAGGGTCGTGCAAAGCTCAAGGTCGAGTGGACCGAAGGACCGTGGGACGGCGAATCCACGGCGGCGCTTGCGGCTAAAGCCCACGAACTGCTCGACAAGAATGCCGATCCGGTGCCCGTGCGCGACGACGGCGACTTTGCCAAGGCGCGCAAGCAGGCCCCGATCCATCTCGAGGCGCGCTATGAAATGCCGTTTCTCGCGCACGCGACGATGGAGCCACCCGGCGCGCAGATTTCGATCGAGAAAGACAAGGCCGTGCTGATCGCCTCGCTGCAAAGCCCGTCCGGCGCATCGCAGATCATCAGCAACCTGACCGGCATCCCGCGCAAGGACATCGAGATCCGTCTCACGCGCTCCGGTGGCGGCTTTGGCCGGCGCCTGAAGAACGACTTCGTCGCCGAGGCCACGCTGATCGCGAAGGCGGCCGGCAAGCCGGTCAAGCTGATCTGGACACGCGAAGACGACCTTCAGCACGATTTCTTCCGTCCATTCGGCGTGCATGCGATGAGCGCAGCGCTGGACAAGAAAAAGCAGATCGTCGCCTGGTCGCATCGCTGCGCCGCGACGCCGCGCAACTATCGCGACCGCGGCATGACCGAAGGCAAGAGACCCCTTTACGTCGGCTGCGTCGAGCCCGACGACTTCCCAGCAGGACTCGTGGCGAATCTGGAAAAGAGCTTTTTCCCGATCGCGTCCGGCATGCCGCGCGGCTGGTGGCGCGGTCCGATCCATACGTTCCACGCATTCGCCGTGCAGAGTTTCATCGACGAGATCGCGATCGCGACGAAACAGGACGCGGTGCAACTGCGGCTCGACCTGCTCGGCCCGCCGCGCCACATGAAGTACGGGGATTCCGACCAGCCAGGCTTCGATACCGGCCGCCTCGCCGGCGTGTTGCAGCTTGCCGCCGACAAGATCGGCTGGAAGGAAAAGCGCAGCGACGGTCACGGCCTCGGCATCGCCTGCCATTTCACGTTCGGTGGCTACGCCGCGCATGCGTTCGAAGTGTCGGTCGAGGGCAGCGAACTGGTGATCCACCGCGCCGTATGCGCAGTCGACGTCGGGCGCGTCGTCAATCCGCTCGGTGTCGAGGCGCAGATGATGGGCGGCACTCTCGACGGTATTTCGACCGCAATGAACCTTGCGATCACGCTCAAGGATGGGCAGGTCCAGCAGCGAAACTTCAACGACTATCCGCTGATGCGCATGGCACAGGCGCCGCAAAGTGTAGAAGTGCATATTGTGGAATCGACCGATGAGCCCAGCGGCGCCGGCGAAATCGGCGTGCCGAGCGCCGCGCCGGCCCTCGCGAACGCAATCTATGCAGCGACAACGGTGCGCGTGCGAAAGCTGCCGCTGCTCGCCGAATTCAAGCGCCTGCTGTAGGGGGCCTTGGCCCACCGTTTTTCTTTTGGCGTACGAAACGAAGCGTGGTGAGCCAAGGCCCACCCTGCTCGGTGCTTCGTTTACGCAATCAGCATGCAATGACTTGTTCACGCCGCTGCCGCCGGATAGCGTGACGCGGCGCGACGAGTGTCGTGTCATCCGTTTGGTGAACGCAAACGAAACGGAATTCCTGGGAAAGACTATTGTCGGCGCGGATTCAGGTCGGACGCGGAATCATGGCTGGGTTCCCCCAGAGGAGTTCCGCCATGAAAAAAATCATCGGTTTTGTTGCCGCGGCCACGTTGTGTGCGCCGCTGCTGGCCAGCGCAGCGCAGGGTTGGGTCGTCTCCGACATCAGCTTGCAGGCCGGCCCGGATACGGCGTACCCGTCGATTGTCGAATTGCGCGCCGGAACGCCCGTGTCGATCCAGGGTTGCATCGACGGCTGGACCTGGTGCGACGTCGCCGTCGGCGATGACGCGGGTTGGGTTCCGGGCACGTTTCTCCAAGAAGATTACGGCGGCCAGCGCGTCGTCGTGATCGACTACGGCCCGCGCATCGGCATTCCTGTCGTCGCTTTTTCACTCGGCGTCTACTGGGATCACCACTATCACAACCGGCCGTTCTACGCGCAGCGCCAGGAATGGGTCTCGCGTTCGATAACCCCGCACGCGCCGCCACGCCCGACCGGTGTTGCGGCGAATACCGTTCGCCAGGCTCCTGCCGCGACGACGCGCGATCAGCAGCGCACGCCGCCGGTCACGACTGCAACTACGCCGGCGCCAACCGATCGCAGCACGCGAACGGTGCGGACACAGCCGGCGCAGGAACCCGCCCAGCAGACTGGCTCGGCCAACACCACCGCGCGCCATGATCCGAAGGCCGAACGTGCTCCGGCGCCAGTGGCGCAGCACGAATCAAAGCCGGCGGCTCCATCCGACGCAGCGCCACAGCTCAAGCAGCCAGCCGAGCCGCCGAAGGCCGCGCCGGCACAACGCACGGCGATGCAGCAACAGCCCAAGGCCGAGCAGAAGCCGCGCAGCAACGAACCCAAGGCCAAGGACGAACTGAAGGCGCCGCCGAAGAAGAATGAAGGTGACAACAAGAAGAAGGACGACAACGGTGGCGGCGGCGGCTAAGCAATAGCGCGCGCACCCCACAGCACGCCAGCGCGCGGCGGACCCGGTTCGCCGCGCGCTTCATTTTTCATCTGCCTGGTAGCCAAGCAAAATCACAGTCACGACACACGCGGTCACTGCTCATCGAGCGCCGTCGCAGGTTGCCACGATTGTGGCGGATTCCAGGGCTTGTCCGGGATGTCGGCACAAGCGACGAGAATCAGGACCCACGTGCAGCCATAGCGTCCGCCCCAGGGCGTGACGAATTCCTTCGTGGCCGTGACATAACGCCACATCGACTCATGCAACGGCATCCCATCGGTACCGCTCCAATATTGCGCGAAGTGGTTCGGACGAACCTTCAGCGGCCTGCGCGGATTCAGTATCGGCGACGGCGCCACCTTCAACGGTATGAAATCGGCGCGCGGCTGTGCGTTATCGAGTTGCGCGACCAGATCGTCGGGGATATCGACACTGCCGTCGCGATTGTAAGCGTGGAAATCCGGCGGCGGTTCGGGCGCCAAGAGCGGCGGTGCGGGTGACCTGGCGATCGGCGGACGCGGTCGCACGATCGAAGGCGGCGGCGCGCTGCGCATCGGCGGCGCGCTGCGGAGCGGCAGCAGAGCGGGCTCCGGCATCGGCGGCTCCGCTGGCGCATCGATCAGTTCTACGCTGACCACGGTTGCTTCGGGCGCAACCGGCTGTTCGCGCAGAGCAGAGCGCAATCCGATCAGTACTGCCAAATGCAGGGCCAATGCCAGCAGCCAGCCCCAGCGCCGCCAGCGCGGCGGCAACCTGGAGCGTGCATCGGCCGGGTGAGTGCGCATGCGCGCACGCCGTCGCGCCAGGCGGCTGCCGACCGCAGGTTCTCTTCGTAACCGGCATCGTCCGGAACGGCGATTGCCAAGAGCGCCGACATCCAACCCCTTCTGCCACGTTCGAATCTGCGTCAATCTACAGGCGTTCGGCTAAATCTGCGTTAAGTCCGCGGGCGAAAACGCCTGTCGGCACTTCCAGCTCCAGAAAAGAACGTGCGGTCGGCGTCCCTGGCCGACGCCGATCGCACGGTTTGTGTCGTCACTATTCCGACGCTGTCGCTGCGTCTACACCTGTCTATTCGGCGAGGTCGACATAGCCATGATCGACATGCACGCGCACCGTCCGTCCGGGATCGTGATCGAGACGGTCGTGGAAGGATTCGCCGCGATAGTTGTAGACCACGTCATAGCCGACGACCTGTTTTACCTGCGCCTGTTGCGTATACGTGCGGCACACGCGCTGATAGTCGGTCGTCGTGTAGCCGTCGTGTTCGATTACATCGCTGCGCACCAGCGTCTGGCGCCCGTCGACGACCGCGGTTTCCGGCACTATAGTTTCGCGCCGGTATTCGGCGCCCGGCCGATACTCTGTGCGCGGTTCGTTCCAGCACTGCTCGCGCGTTGTCGGCGGCTGGTCGACTGCGGCAACTATCCGGTCGACGCGCTGGACGCGGGCGAAATCAAAGAACGAGTCGCCGCGCGTATAAGAGAACGCTGAGCCGGCCAGGCCGATCCCCAGGGTCGCAACGATAGCTTGGGTAACACGTTTCATGAGAAACCTCCGTGGGGCATCAGATTGCCCTCATTGAACGGAGACTAGACCCTAGGCCAGCAGCCATGAATTCGCTCTGAATCTTGCCGTCATGTTGCGCACCATTGACCTTGCGGCCTTCGGAAACAGATAAGTATATTTTGCCGCGTCCGCGCGCGCTCGCGCGGGAGATGCGCAACGTTTACCTAACAAACGGTTCAGTCTGTGTTGCCCGTAGCAGGCGTAGCGTCATGCTGCATGGATGGATCGCTCGTCGTTGCCAATGCAACGGATCGCGCACGCATCCGGCCAGCCGAGGAATCGGATTCCTCTGACAGAGCGAAGTGCGCCAGTGTCAGCCACGCGGCGCCAGACTATCGAAGCACTTGGCGCCTCGATACGCAGAAGGCTGCAACAGGCCTTCACTCAAACCAAACCCAAGACAAGGAGCACATCATGAGAACCCATCTCAAGCTTTCATTTGCAGTCGCAGCCTTGGCGCTGTCCTGCTGCCGCATTCTCGCAGGAAGATCCCATGGCGAAGGGCCAGGGCCAGCAACAGCAATCGATGAGTCAGCCGGCGGCACCGGCGACATCAGCCGACAACAAGTCCGCGGTGCAGGCCAAGTTCGACGCGCTCGACGCCAACCACGATGGCTACATCGACAAGCAGGAGGCGGCGGTCAGCAAGACCTTGGCCAACGAGTTCGCGAAGCTGGACACCAACAAGGACAACAAGCTCTCGCTGATGGAATTCCAGAGCGTGAAGGATCTGGCTTCGATCAAGACCAGCAAGGACGGCTATCAGTAATCGCGTATGGAGCAGTTTGACGCGGGCGGGCCGTACGGCCCGCCCTTCCTCTTGAAGGTAGCGTTAGGCACAAGAAACAGCGCGCTTGCACCTTAACCTCGGGAAAATCATTGCGCGAAATCGAAGGGCAGTTCAGTGGTGATTGGTGTTCGTGTTGCTACCTTTCACGTCAGCGCACAGCGCGCACAGCGAGAGCAACTTTTTGTAACGCGAGATAACCGTCTCGCGGTTTCGTACGAAGGAGTCTCCAAATGAACAAGCCACAGATTTCGCGTCAGCGTTTGCTCCTGTCGAGCATCGTCGCGCTCGCGCTGTCCAGCAGCGCGGCGTTCGCCCAGGATGATCAGCAGCAGGCCACAGCCCCGCAGCCAGCCAGCAGCGCGCCGACGCCCGCGCCACCAGAGCAGGTCGCCACGCCGCCGCAGCAGCAGGAGCAGTCAAAGCCGCCGGAGCAGCAGGCGCCGCCAGCGCAACCGGTAACACGACAGGATCAATCAACGGCCAGCCCTCCGCAGGACACAAAATCGGCGCAGAGTTCGCCTGAACCCGAAGCAGTGACTCCGCAGCCGGCGTCAGTTCCGGAGCCGGTCCAGCCGCCGAAATCGGAAACGGCCAGCGCCGCACCGGAGCCACCTGTTGCAAGTTCGAAACCGGAAAGCAGCGCACCAAAGGCCAAGCGTGAAAGCAAGACCAAGACAGCGGCGGCAGAACCGGATGCAACGAAGAAGGACGCAACTCCGGCGTCAGTGAAGAAGGACGCCAACGCGAAGGCCGACAAGTCCGCAGCCAAGCCGACAGCAGATGCGCTATCCAAGACCGAAGCGGCAGCAGCCGCCGCACCGCCTGCTCCTGCGGACGACGGCAGCGCGGCCCTGGCGGCAGAACTGAAGGGACGAACCGCACTCGCGCAGGACAAGTTCACCTTGCTCGACACCAACGGCGATAGCTTTATCGATCGAGAGGAAGCGAGCAACAGCGTCGCCCTGAAGTCGATGTTTGCCAAGTTCGACGTCGACAAGGACGGCAAGCTTTCGCTGGCGGAGTTCGCTGCAATCAACGATCTGGCTGCGATCAAGATGGACAAGAGCCTGGCCAGGAAGCTGCAGTAACGAAGTGTTCGGCGGATTGACGCCGATTCCTCGAAAACGGGCCGCGAGGCCCGTTTTTTTTCATGCGTACACCGGCACCTGTACCCGCAGCATGGCGGCAGCGGGCTGCGCGCCGACCGGCGCGCCTGCCGCACTGCCACTTGACCGGGCCCGCGGAAAGGAGAAGGCTTGGCCGACGGAAGTTCTGAACAAGTCCGGCTTGTTCAGAACTTCCCGAGCGGTCCAAGAATGCTGCCGCGCTGTTGATCGCGCGCGCACGGTGTGGAGAATCCAAGCAGGCGAGTGCGCGAGCGCCGCCTTCGCCACTCCGTCGTCGCGCGAACCGTGAGCGTCCATGCGATTGTGACCGCACCCAGCCACCCAACTACGGGAGACAGCGGTCATGGCCTACACTACCGAAGGCATCCGAAATATCGCGCTCGTCGGCCATTCGGCCGCGGGCAAGACCACGCTGTTCGAGGCCCTGCTGCATGCAGGCGGCGTGATCGGTGCTCCCGGTTCCGTCGAGCGCGGCACCACGGTTTCCGATTACGATCCGATGGAAAAGGAACGCAAGCAATCGCTCAACACGGTGATTGCCTCGATCGACCGCGGCGACTGCCACATCAATCTGATCGATACTCCCGGCGCCGCCGATTTCCGCGGCCCGACGCTGACCGCGCTGGCCGCGGTCGAGACCTGCGCGATCGTCGTCAACGCGCACAACGGCATCGAATTCAGCACGCACCGCCTGATGAACCGCGCCAAGGCGCGCGGCCTCGCGCGCGTTCTGATCGTCAACAAGATCGACGGCGGCAACTGCCGCGCGCTGGTCGAACAACTGCGCGAAGCGTTCGGGCCGGAATGCCTGCCCGTCAACCTGCCGGCGCAGGACGGCAAGAGCGTCGTCGACTGCTTCTTCAAGCCGAACGGCGTCGCCGATTTCTCCACGGTCGCCGAGGCGCACCAGCGCATCATCGATCAGGTCGTCGAGATCAATGAAAACGTGATGGACCATTTCCTCGAACAGGGCGAGGAAGGGTTGTCCGGCCAGGAACTGCATGATGCATTCGAGCAATGTCTGCGCGAAGGTCACCTCGTTCCGGTGTGTTTCGTCTCCGCACGCACGGGCGCGGGCGTAAAGGAATTGCTGGACTTCTTCGAGAAACTTCTGCCGAACCCCAAGGAAGGCAACCCGCCGCCGTTCGTCAAGGGAACCGGCGCCTCGGCAACGCCGATCCAGGCCGTACCGGATCCGAAGAAGCACGTCATTGCCGACGTGTTCAAGATCGTCAACGATCCGTTCGTCGGCAAGCTGTCCGTGTTTCGCGTCTATCAGGGCACGGTGAAGAAGGACACGCAGTTGCTGATCGACGACGGCAAGAAACCGTTCAAGGTCGGCCATCTGTTCAAGCTCAAGGGCAAGGACCACATCGAGATCGAGCAGGCGATTCCCGGCGACATTGCCGCGGTTGCGAAGATCGAGGAAATCCATTTCGACGCCGTGCTGCACGATTCGCACGACGAGGACCAGATCCACCTGCAGCCGCTCGATTTCCCGCAGCCGATGTTCGGCCTCGCGGTCGAACCGGCGCACAAGGGGCAGGAGCAGAAGCTCGCCGTGTCGCTGCACAAGCTCGCCGAAGAAGACCCGTGCTTCCGCTACGAGCACAACAAGGAATTGAACGAGTCGGTGGTGCGCGGTTTGTCCGACCTGCACCTGAAGCTGATGCTCGAACGCATGAAGGAGCGCTACGGCGTCGAGGTCAAGTCGCGGCCACCGAAGATCGCCTATCGCGAAACGGTTGGTGGCCGCGCCGAAGGCCATCATCGCCACAAGAAGCAGACCGGCGGCGCGGGCCAGTTCGGAGAGGTGTTCCTGCGCATCGAGCCGTTGCCGCGCGGCGGTGGCTTCGAGTTCGTCGACGAGGTCAAGGGCGGCACGATTCCGAACCAGTTCCTGCCGGCCGTCGAGAAGGGGGTGCGCCAGGTGCTGGAGCACGGCGCGGTCGCCGGCTACCAGATGCAGGACGTTCGTGTAATTGTATACGATGGCAAATATCACCCGGTCGATTCGAAGGAAGTCGCATTCGTCGCCGCGGGAAAGAAGGCGTTCATGGATGCCATCACGAAAGCCAAGCCGCAGATCCTCGAACCGATCGTCAACCTCGATGTCTTCGTTCCGGATGCGCACATGGGCGACGTCACCGGCGGCCTCGCCAGCAAGCGCGCCCGCATCAGCGGCACCGATTCGATGCATGGCGGCGAACTCGTCGTCAAGGCCCAGGTGCCTCTCGCCGAGATCACCGACTACCAGACCGAACTGAAGGCCATGACCGCCGGCAAGGGCCGCTACGCGATCGAGTTCAGCCACTACGACCCGGTGCCGGCGCAGGTGCAGAAGCAGCTTGTCGACGCGTACAAGCCAAGGGTCGAAGAGGATTAGCCGCGGAAGCGACGGCGTTTTTGCGGCTGTCATTGTTGATCTGACACGCGAGAGCCTGCGAAAGCCGACCGCAGCGTCGCGGTCGGTTTCGATTCTTCATTTTTCCTGGCGGGCCGAGCCGTCGGGTCGTTGCATCGTGCATGCACGATGGCGGCCAAACATGAATTTCACGCGGGCATATCGCGAACGTATCGCCCTACAGCCTAGGCTCAGGAATCGTCTCCCAAAATGGGTGCACGAACCCGAATGATTTTATTTTCCGCCATACGAAGGATATACCGATGAAAAAAGTCAGCGATGTAATGACGCGCGATGTGCATTTGGCCAGGCCGGATCAGACCATACGCGAAGCGGCTGCCGAGATGGCGAAAGCCGATATCGGCAGCTTGCCGGTCGGCGAGAACGATCGTCTGATCGGCATGATTACCGATCGCGACATCGTGCTGCGCGCGGTCGCCAAGGGACGCGATGCGAAGACGCAGGTTCGCGAGGTGATGAGCGATCGCATTCAATACTGCTTCGACGACGAAGACGTCGGCAGCGCTGCGCAGAACATGGCGACGCTCGGCGTGCGCCGGCTGCCCGTGCTCAATCGCGACAAGCGCCTGGTCGGTATCGTCGCGCTGAGCAATATTGCCAACTGCGGCGACAACAAAGCCGCGAACAAGATGCTCAAGGGTGTGGCCGAGCCACATCATTGATGTGTGACCGATCGATAGATCGACGCGCAAGGCGGGCCTAACGCAGGGGGTGGGCCTTTGGCCCGCCGCCTCTTTGCAGCGCGCGCGAGCATACGCTCGCGGGAGGCTCGATGGAACGGCCTGTGAATTTCAGTTTGCAGCGTGCATGCGCTGGATCAGCACCGACGTGCCGCCTTCGAATCGCAGCGCAAAACTCGAGCCGTCGTGCGTCGAGGAGACAACCTTGACCGGGCCGCGCTCGTGCGTAGCCTTCACGTCGAGTGCCTGAAATTGTTCAGCATCTCCGGTCGGATTGAGAACGAGCGGTGGACTGAGCGGTTCGTACCCGGTGAATGGGCCAAGTCCACCCGGCATCGGAAAGCGCTGCATCCATATGAAGAACTTGCCTTCGTGCGGAATCCGAACGCGATCGGGTTGCTCCACGTCGAATCCGAGCGCGCCATACGCATATCAGACACGCAGGAGGTGCGCCTGGGTGCAGTCCATCGATACACATTCCTGCAGAACGAAGTACTCATCGTCCTTCAACTGCGTCAGCCGCACGCTGAGGACGTCATCGGCCTGGAACGGTTCGGCCGGATAGATCACCGCCGACATGTGCGTATCGACTTCGAAGTTGCTCGATATGACGTAACCGCCGTGCCGCTCTTCCCACTTCGGCACGGTGACGTTGACGTCCGGCAGCGTCGTCTGTGCGGCGGTTGCCAGGGGGAATCCCAGGATGAATGCGAATCTCGTCCGTGCCGCGCGGCGTTCGCTGGTTACTCCTCTCATGACCTACTCCTTGTCGAACGCGTCGCAGCGCAGGGACGGCAGTCGCTTCTGCGTGCATAGCTTCACCCCGTCGCGCCTTTCAACGCAAGGCTGCTGTTGCAAATTCCTGCAAGATTTGCAGATTCGACGGTAGGCTCCGACCCACGCACTGCGTCCGCCAAGGTACGCCACCGGAACTGCTCGTGTGTTGATGGTCCAGGTTAGTATCGGAAGAAGTGCTGCCTCTCCGCGGCTATCGCAATAAACTGGCCAGAAGCGAACCGGCCGATTGCCGCGGTATGATCTGCTGCCCTGACGGCCTCTGCACCGGAGGCGCGAATTCCGTTTCAGCTCCAATTCCATCATCGAGGACCGTCCATGCTTGCTGTCCGTCGCGTTGCGCTCCCGCTGGCAATGCTGTGCGCGAGTGCTTTCGCACAGTCTCCGGGGCCGGAGGTGAAGAAATTCATCGCCTATGACGATGCCATCATTGCGCTGACGCATGTGCGCGTGATCGATGGCACCGGCGCGCCAGCCCAGGACAACCGCACGCTCGTCCTGCGCAACGGCAAGATCGAATCGATCGGCGACGCCGCGCCGCCGGACGGCGCGCGCGTGGTCGATCTGTCCGGCCACAGCGTGATGCCTGGCCTGGTCGGCATGCACAACCACCTGATGTACACCGCATCGATCAATCTCGACGAGGACGGCAAGATTCCGCCTCCTGGATTCCTCGTCACGGAGCTCGCCTTCTCCGCGCCGCGCCTGTACCTGGCATCCGGCGTCACGACGATGCGCACGACCGGCAGCATCGAGCCGTACGCAGACTTGAATATCCGCCGCCTGATCGACGAGATGAAAATGCCCGGGCCGCACATCGACGTGACCGGACCGTACCTCGAGGGCAAGGACAGCTCCTTTCCCCAGCTCGCCGCTCTGACGTCGCCGGATCAGGCGACCAAGACCGTGGCGTTCTGGGCCAGCCAGGGCGCCACGTCATTCAAGGCCTACATGAACATCGCCGAGGCCGTGCTCGGCGCGGCGATCAAGGAAGCGCACAAGCACGACCTCAAGGTCACCGGGCATCTGTGCTCGGTCGACTATCGCCAGGCTGCCGCCCTCGGCATCGACGACCTGGAGCATGGTCCGGTTTATACCGATTCGGAATTCGTACCCGACCGCAAGCACGATGTCTGTCCGAACATCCCGGCGATCGTCGCATCCTGGGAAAAACTCGCGATCGACAGCGCACAAGTTCAGGAGTTGATCCAGGACCTCGTCAAACACCACGTTGCCGTGACGTCGACGCTGCCGGTGTTCGAGGCCTCGATCACGACGCGTCCGGTGTTGTCGCCGCGGCAGACGCAGATGATGTCGGCCGAATCGCTGCGCAGCTATCTTGCCGCGCGCGCATCGGCGGCGACAACGGCGGGCCGCGCGGAGAAGGCGGAAGCCGCACTGAAGAAAGAGATGGCGTTTGAACTCGCATTCGTGCGCGCCGGCGGATTGCTGCTCGCCGGCCCCGACCCGACCGGGATCGGCGGCACGCTGCCGGGCTTCGCCGATCAGCGTGAACTGGAATTGCTCGTCGAAGCCGGCTTCACGCCGCTCGAGGCAATCCACATCGCCACGGCGAATGGCGCGCAATTCGAGAAGCAACTCGATCGTATCGGCACGATCGCAGCGGGCAAGCACGCCGACCTGGTCGTGCTCAAGGGCGATCCGAGCCAGCAGATCGCCGACGTCGAGAATGTCGAACTCGTGTTCAAGGATGGCATCGCCTACGACCCGAAGAAGCTGATCAATTCGGTGCGCGGGATGGTTGGAATTCGCTGAAAAGTCGGCGCAAGAACTGGCGCGTTGCCGACACCGCTGTGGGTTTGTGCCGATGCTGTCTGGTGCGTGCCAGCGGGTTTGGTGCGGGGTAGACTGCGCACGCTTCATCAAAAAAGAACCTGATCCTTGGGAGGAAGGCTATGGTCACGCTTGCTCAACTCTGGTTGCCGATCCTGCTGTCGAGCGTCTTCGTGTTCTTCGCCAGCAGCATCCTGCACATGGTTCTGAAATCCTGGCACATGCCCGACTGCAGCGGCTTCTCGAACGAGGACGAAGTCGGCGCGGCGATGCGCAAGGGCAGCAGCGGCGCCGGCATGTACATGATTCCGTACTGCAAGCCGGAACAGATGAAGGAGCCGGCCACGCTGGACAAGTTCAAGCAGGGGCCGGTCGGCGTGATCTTCCTGCGCCAGCCCGGCGCGATGAACATGGGTGCGTTCCTCGGCCAGTGGTTCGCGTTCTGCCTGCTCGTTTCGGTGTTCTGCGCGTACCTCGGCGGCCACGTCATGGCCGAGGGCACGCCCTACATCCGCGTATTCCGCGTGATCGGCACCGCAGCGTTTCTTGCCTATGCGCTCGGCTCGGTGCCGAATGCAATCTGGTGGGGCCATCCCTGGAAGAGTCAGGTCAAGCACGCCATCGACGGTCTGATCTATGCGCTGCTGACGGCAGGCACGTTCGGCTGGCTGTGGCCGGCAGCCTGAGGATGGTCTTCCGGGATTGGGTTGTCGTCCCCACAGTCTTCGAGCAGCGTCGCTCGCCGGGCGGCGGCGCTGCGTTCTGCAAGGTCCCTGCAAGCTTTGCGGGGCTAAGCTAGTCCGGTTCGAACGCCGCCGCCTCCTTACGCACAGGCTCTGCCATGCTTACTGTTGCCGCTGCTCGCACCGCCTTCGCTGCCGTCGTCGTTCTCGCATCCGCGTCCGCTCATGCCGGTGCCGACAGGATTTTCTGGAACGGCTTCGAACCGGCGATCACGGCGCCGCCGGAGACCTGGACCTGGGTGCCGTTCGACAACGCCTATTGCGGCAACGGTACGTCGACCGGCATTGGCGTCAACCTGACTTCCGCCAGCAATCGTCTGCTGATCTACCTGGAAGAAGGAGGCGCGTGCTGGGACGCTTTTACATGCGCGGTGCTGGCCGACAATTTCACAACAGGTTATGGATCCTCGAAATTTGCGTCCGAGAAGACCGACACCAGCGGTCTGGCGCAACCGGGCGGATTCTTCGATCGGTCGGCGGCGGCAAACCCGTTCAAGGACTACAACTACGTTTTTGTCCCGTATTGCACTGGCGACGCGCACTCCGGCAGCAACGTAACGACGTTGGGCGGTCAGCCGGCATACTTCGTCGGCTTCCGGAATATCACCGCGTATCTAGAGCGGCTCGCGGTGACGTTTCCCGGCCTCGAGCGCATCGTCCTTGCCGGCAGCAGCGCAGGCGGTTTTGGCGCCACGTTGAACTGGTGGCAGACCGCGCAGGCGTTTCCCGGCGTGCGCGTCGACATGATCTCCGATTCCGGCGCGATCGTGCCTAACGATGTGCTGCCATCGCCGAACACGACCGAAGCGGCGCAGCGCGCGGAATGGAATCTCGCCGCGACGACACCGCCGGGTTGCACGGACTGCGCAACGGCTTTCGATGCGATCTACAGCTTCGATTCGAGCACGTTTCCGAACAGCCGCGGGGCCCTGCTGTCGTACGAGAAAGACAACGTCTTGCCGCTTTTCTACGGCATCACGACACAAAAATTCACGCAGGGTCTCGGCGAAAGCGAGACGCAGTTTTTCGATCCGAGCGCGAATCTGCGCTATTTCAACGTCAGCGGATCGGGACACGTGCTGTGGTTCAGTCCGTCGCTGGCGACGCAAAGCACGACAGTGCTGCAGTTCATCACGCTGATGGTCACCGACGATCCGGGCTGGTCAAGCGTCACGCCATAGCTCACGCCGTGTCGGTCAGCGTGCGCTCTGGCCTGTTCCTCTACGTGATGCTGCCGGCAACTCCAGACAAAACCGAACGTCGCGATTCCGGCAACCCGGCATGGAAACGATCTGCCGTCAGCCGAGAATCGCCGCGAGCGCCGGCGCCAAATCAGGGAACTCGAACTTGAATCCCTCGGCAGCCGCGCGCTTCGGAACGACGCGCTGCCCGGTCAGCAGGATATCGGCCATTTCGCCGAACAGTATCTTCAGCGCGAACGCGGGCGTCGGCAGCAGCGCCGGTCGACGCAGCGCAGCGCCCAGGGAGCGCGCAAATTCCGCGTTCGTGACTGGCATCGGCGCGGTGCCGTTGTAAGCGCCGCGTGCGCTGGTGTTTTCCACCAGCCAGCGGATCAGCGCGACGAGATCCGCGCGGGCGATCCAGCTCATCCATTGCCGGCCGTTGCCCATCCGGCCACCAATGCCTGCGCGGAACGGCAAAAGCATCTTCTTCAGCGCGCCGCCTTCGGCGCCGAGCACGATGCCCGTTCGCAGCCGGCACACCCGCACCCCGAGCGCCTCGGCCTGGACAGCTTCTGCTTCCCAGTCACGGCACAGGTGCGCGGAAAAATCGTTGCCGGCGACTGCGTTCTCGTCGAGCTCTTCGTCGCCGCGCGGCCCATACCACCCGATCGCCGACCCCGACACGAGCACGCTGGGAGCGCGTTCCTGCCTGTCGATCCAGTCGAGCAAGCGCTTGGTCGTGCCGATCCGCGAGGCGCGAAATTCATGCTTGCGCGCCGCAGTCCAGCGGCCGCCCGCCAGGTTCTCGCCGGCAAGATTGACAACGGCGTCGACGTCCTCGGCGAAGTCGAGCC
Organism: uncultured Gammaproteobacteria bacterium; assembly: GCA_963766595.1. GTDB lineage: Bacteria > Pseudomonadota > Gammaproteobacteria > Xanthomonadales > Rhodanobacteraceae > Rudaea. Next base: position 704,991 of record CAVYAZ010000002.1, on the reverse strand, counting down.
GATCAACAAGAAATACGGATTCCGGCACCCGCCGCCGGGCCCGCTCGATATCGCGGGTGAGCACGGTTACGCGATGGCCGTCCGCAACCAGACCGCGACACAGCGCACTGCCGATGAATCCGCTGCCACCGGTGATCAGGTGATGCATATGGCCTCCGGGCGGCCCTGCCAGCGAAAGTCTACTCCGATCCGCATCTGCCGGAATTCGCTGGCGGGCAAAACGTGACCGGTCGGCAATGAATGCGTGCCCGTGCACGTCCACAAGCGGCTGGCTTGCCAAAAATTGCGCACTTGCCGGACGCTGCGACTTCCGGCACGGGAAAGCGCTATGGTGCGCAGCGCATATTGCCGGCAACGGGCATTGAAACCACGGAGATTTCCATGAGCACGAGCTTTCGAGGCCGGGCGTTTTTCATTGCACTGCTTCTGGGCATTTGCGTCGCGGTCCCCGGTTTTGCCGCCGACATCTACGATGCCGCGGTGGCCCGCCCCGGCCGCAGCGCCGCTGACTTGAAACGCGACTCCACTGACCGTCCCGCGGACGTTCTGCGTCTGTCGGGCATCAAGCCCGGGATGCAGGTCGCCGATTTCTTCGCCGCCGACGGCTACTACAGCGAACTGCTCAGCTACGTCGTCGGCGACACGGGTCATGTGCTGCTGCTCAACAATGTTCCCTACGACAAGTTCGTCAAGGACGCCTGGAAGACGCGCATCGAGAAGCAGCATCTGGCGAATGTCGAGCATCGCACCGTCGACCCGGCCAACATGGGGCTGAACGACGCGTCGCTCGACGCCATCGTCATGGTCAAGGTCTACCACGATCTGTACTGGGTGGACCCGGGCAACTGGCCGAAGATCGACGTTCCGCCGGTGCTGGACCAGATTGCGCGCGCGCTCAAGCCCGGCGGCATTCTCGTGGTCGTCGATCATTCCGCAAAGCCCGGCAGCGGAAGTTCGGCTGCGACTCCGTTGCACCGGATCGATGAGGCGTTCATGCGCAAGGACCTCGAATCGCACGGTTTCAAGGTCGTTGCCAAGAGCAACGTCCTGCGCAAACCGCGCGACAAGCTCGACGAGATTTCGTACCAGGAACCCATGCTCGGCAAGACCGACCGGTTCGTCTACGTGTTCCGCAAGGAAGATGGCACGCACTGACGCGCGCGAATCAGTCAGGGCGTGAGGTCTGCAGGCCGGACAGTGCGGCGCCGCGCGCGGCAACGTCGAGGCGCGCGATCTTCGCGGCCGCCGCATAGAACGCGGTCCAGTCACCACCTTGCTGTGCAAACACGGCGGAGAACGCGGGCACCCAGCGGCGGTACAAGCCAAACGGCAACAACTTTGCGTTATTGATCGCCGGAGTTTATCCATTCGTCGTAACCGCCCTTGCCTTCCCACTGCGTATCGCGCAGGCGCGAATACTCCGCCCGCAGGCGTTCGATCTCCTCACGCTTGCGCTCGCGCATCGCGTCGGGCGGCAAGGCGGTAGCGTAGATCAGGCGCAGGCGTTCGCGCGTGTCGAGCACGAGGCGCTCGAACTCGTCTTCGTGCTTGCGTCCGGCGTCGTCCTCGGGCGACAGGCCGCGCGCCGAGCGCCATTCGCGCAAGCCCTGGTACTGCACGAACGTGGCGAACGATTCGTTGAACTCGGTATCGCCCTTGACGAACAACCGCTGATGCGCGAGTTCGTGGAAGATCGTCGCTGCAAGTTCGTCGTCATCCCAGCGCAGCATGGTGTTCAGGATCGGGTCGGCGAACCAGCCGAGCGTCGAATATGCCGCCGAACCGCCGGCCCACGTGTCGAGGCCCTCTGCCTGCAGGCGCGCGGCTTCGCCTTCGGCGCGCTCGCGATCGAAGTAGCCGCGGTAGGCGAGGCAGCCGACGAACAGATAACAGTGCTCGACGGCTTCCACCGAAAATTCCGGCGCCGCAAATACATTCCAGGTCGCGTACGGCCGCTTCAGATCGGCGTAGTTCGTGTAGCTTGCATTGCGCGGCAGGCCGAGCCTGTCCGAGGCGAACGCGCGCGCTCGTTCGGCCAGTTCGAGCCGGGTCTTGAGCTTCGGGTCGGCCGTCGGGTCGGCGATGATGCGCGCGATCGGCTGTCGCGCCGCCAGCATCGAGTATTCGCCGCGCGCCAGATGACCGTAGTAACCGATCGTCGAACACGCCGACAGCGACAGCGCAGCCAGGATGCCAACAACGGGCATCGTGATCGTTCGTGTCGGAAGCGATGCCGGCATGCGGGCATTCTAGCGGAGCGTGCCGAGGCCGCCTTCTGAATCGGCCGCTGGCTTGCGCAGCCGTCGCGCAACGCGGACATCCGCGCTACCATAAGCCGATGATGATCGCGCGAATCCTGTTGCTTGCCATCTGTTTCTCTCTTACGCCATCGGCATGGGCGGGCGCCACCCTTACGTCGGCCGGCGTTGACCCGACGGTGGGCAACAATAATGCGCAGCAAGAGCCCACGCTTGCGCAGGTGGCACCCATGTCCAACCAGGGCCAGCCGGGTGGAACGGCCAATGCCGCCGCGAACACCGGGGTGCCGAATCCCGTCGTGGCTGGAGTTGCCGGCGCGAGCGGGACAAACGCCGCGACTGGCGCGGATGGCTCAAAACCTGCCGCGGCGACCGTCGCAGTCGCACCGGCGCCACCACCTCCTCCGCCTGATCCATCGACGTTGCCGGTTTCTGTCATAAAGCCGCTGAACAAATCAGCGGAGAACGCGCCGCCAAGGGCCGATGCCGATTCAGCCGTGACCACGATGACGAGGCCGACGCGTCCGGTTGCGACCGACGCGCCCGCGGAACCGAAGCCGGCGCAGGTGCGCGCGCCGACGCCCGCGTCCGCGCGGATCCAGCAACCGGCGCCAGCAGCGCGGACCGAGGCGGCGCGCGCCGGCCCCGATGCCGCCGCGGCAGCCACGACACCCACGTCGGCGACAGCGGACGGCAGCTCGAACGGATTCGTGTTCTATACCGGCATGGCCGTCGCCGGAATCATCCTTGCGCTTTCATTCTTCGGATTCATGCGCGCGGGCAACGACTCCGGCCGGCCACGCCCCTGACCGGTTCGCGCCGGCAGACTAGGCGCGCCTGCCGGACTTCGGCTTGAGCAGCGTTCCGGTGCAACGCGCAGCGCCGCAGCGGCAGGCCCAGATCTTTTTCAGGGCCGCGGTTTGCCGCTCCTCCAGGGTAATGCCGTAGTCGTAGGTCAGCTCTTCGCCGGCGCGAATCGCGCGGCGTGACTCGATCACGACACGATCCTTGCGCCCGTCGCCATTGCCGTTTTCGACAATCCACGCCTGGCAGTTCGGCGCGCAGCTGTGATTGATCCAGCGCGCTACGTTGCCACCGTCTCCGCCATCGATGACGTACTTTTCGTTCAGCGTGAACAGGAACGTGTGTCCGCTGTCGGTGTCGTTCCCGTAGCGGCGATTGGCCTGCCCGTGCGTCAGGCGGCGACCGCGATATTCCACGATCGTCGTTCCCTTGGAGATGTCGCGCAAGGCGAACACGCCGCTGCCATGGATCGGCGATTGGCGCCGGATGATACGTCGGGTCATGCGCAGAACTTCGTCGGAACGGGGCTGCGGATGATAGCGCGATGTGCAGTTGCATGGCGTGTCCGCCAACCGGCGTTTTCAAAAATCGTTCAGCCGAATTGAAAGCAGCTGCACATCGCATCCAGGACTGCAAATGGGGATGGTGCCGATTGCCTGACCGATGGGCGCCTCGTATGATCGCGCCACGCGGTTCAGGGGCAGCATCATGTCGTGGTTTCGCTTGAGCAGGCTCACCGGGTCGGCATTGCTCGCGCTATGTGCGGGGCTACTGTCGATGCCTCTCGCTGTCGTCGCGCGCGGTCACGGGGGATCGGTCAGTGCGCCGGGCCGGTTCGACTACTATCTGATGGCGCTGTCGTGGGTGCCCAGCTATTGCCTGACGCATCCCGACGACGCGGCCGAATGCGGCAGCAAGGGTTTCGGCTTCATTTTGCACGGGCTGTGGCCGCAGAACCGCAATGGAGACTGGATCGAGCACTGCGAAAGCGATGCGGTGCCGGACGCTGCGACGGTCGAGCGTACGCTGGCTTTCATGCCGAGCCGGTCCCTGATCGCGCACGAATGGAAGACGCACGGCACCTGCAGCGGACTGGATCCGAAGGGCTATTTCGATCTCGCCGACCGCGCATTCGCCAGCGTGAAGGTTCCGCAGGCGCTGGCGACACCCACGGCGCCGCCAGCGCTCAGCGCGGCCGAGATCGTGCACGGATTCATCGCGGCCAATCCGCGGCTCGACGAACGCATGCTCAGTGTCGTCTGCCACGACGGCGCCGAACTGACCGAGGTCCGCATCTGTCTGGACAGGGAGACACTGGCCCCGCAGGCATGCAGCGGCCGGGTTCGCAATTCCTGCCGCAGCGGCACGTTGAAGATTCCGGCCGCGCGTTGACGCTATCCATCGATCTTTCGTTCGAGTCTGTTGTCTTGTCGCCAATCCAGTTGTCGAAAATCCGGGGGAAATCATGAGAGTCCTGCGCATACTGTTCAAGCTTCTGATCGCGCTCGTCGTCGTCGTTGCCACGGCTCTGGGCCTCGTCTACTGGCGCAGCAGCACGCTGCTCGCACAGCACATCGACGTGCGCGAACCGGCGCTGACGATTCCGGCGGACGCCGAAGCGCTTGCCCGCGGCGAACACCTGGCGATCACCCGCGGTTGCACTGACTGTCACGCCAAGGATCTTGGCGGGCGCGTGCTCGTCGATGCTTTCCCGATCGGCCGCCTGGCAGCGCCGAACCTGACACGCGGCAAGGGCGGAGTCGGCGGGCGCCTCGATGCGGCCAGCATCGAGCACGCGGTTCGCCACGGTCTCGGCGAGGGCGGCCGCATGCTGCTGTACATGCCGACCACGGATTTCAGTGCCCTGACCGACGCCGACACAGCCGACCTGATCGCCTACGTGTCGGCAGTCGCTCCGGTAGACCGCGACATTCCCGCTCCGGCCGCCGGGCCGCTGATGCGCACATTGTTCGTGCTCGACAAGGCACCGCTGGCGTACGCGCTGCGCGTGGACCAGCGCGCAGCGCATGCTGCAACGATGGTGCCCGCGGCGACTGCCGAATACGGCCGCTACCTGGCCAATTCCTGCACCGGCTGCCACGGCGAACACTTCAGTGGCGGGCGTGTGCCCGGAACGCCGCCGAGCTTTCCGCCGGCGCGCAACATCACGCCGGACCCGGCCAACGGCATCGGCAAATGGAGCAGGGAGGATTTCTCTGCGGCCGTGCGCACCGGAAAGCGGCCGGACGGCTCGACGCTCAATACGTTCATGCCGTGGAAAGCGTTCGCTACGCTGACCGACATGGAACTCGATGCGCTCTGGGCCTACCTGCAGACCGTGCCTGCGCGCGCGACCAGCGAGCATTGAACCAGCATTGAACGCGCGTCAATCGAGCGTCTTGTCGAACACGACCTGACGCTTGCGCTCGACGTAGCCTTCGCGCCGGTAGAATCGGTGCGCGCGTTCGCGCACGACGTTGCTGCGGACGCGAAAGCGCGCGAAGCCGTGCTCGCGCGCCCAATGCTCCGCGGCTGACAGCAGCGCCGCGCCGACGCCGGCGCCACGCGCGCCATCGCCGACGACGAGGCCGGCGAGTTCGGCGAACGGCGATTCTTCCAGGTGCAATCGCGGCACGACATGGGTCCAGCCCAAAACACGGCCGTGCGCGTCGGCCGCGACGAACACCTCGCCCACGCCCTCCTCGCGCACACGCTCGAGGCGCTGACTCAACGTCTCCGCGACGGCGGGATAGCCCAACTGGGTCGACAATTCGGCCAGCGCGGCAGCGTCATCGCCGCATGCCGGCCGGATCGAGATGACGCCTTCCAGCGCGGCCATTTTCAGCAACAGCCGTCGCCATGGTGCGTGTGCGCGGCGCTGGCGGCAACGCCGCTGGTCAAACCCTGCAGGTTCGCCTGGTGATGGTCCGCGATGACCTTCGCAACGCACATGCTGACGCGCTTGCCGGTCGGAATGTGCAGGAATTCGTTCGGACCGTGCGCATTCGATTGCGGGCCGAGCACTCCGGTGATCAGGAATTGCGCGCCGGGAAATTTTTCGCCGAGCATGCCCATGAACGGAATGCTGCCACCCTCGCCATTGTAGGCAGGCGGGGCGCGGAAGAATTCGCGCGAGGCGCCGTCGACCGAAGCCTCGAGCCACGGCGCCAGGGCCGGCGCGTTCCAGCCCGACGTCGCCTTCTCGAGTTCGAATTGGACCTTGGCGCCGTAGGGCGGATCGGTCTCCAGCAGGCGCTTGACCCTCTCTCCGGCCGTCGTGCCGTCCAGCGTAGGCGGCAGGCGCAGCGACAGCTTGACCGCGGTGAACGGACGCAAGACGTTGCCAGCCGATTCGAGCGCGGGTATGCCGTCCAGGCCGGTCACGGCGAGAGCTGGCCGCCAGGTGCGGTTCAGAATGAGCTCGGTCAGGTCGGACTCGACCGGCCGCATGCCGTCCACAAAGGGAAATTTGGAATAGACCGCATCGCCGAGCACCTGTGCCGTGCGCTGCGCCTGCTCGACGCGCTGGGTGGGAATCTCGACATGCAACTCCTGCGGCTTGACCTTGCCCGTGACCTCGTCCTCGAGGCGCGACAGGACCTGGCGCAAAATGCGGAAGCTCGACGCGACGACGCCGCTGGCGTCACCGGAATGGACGCCTTCGGTGAGTACCTTCACGCTGAGGTTGCCGCCGGTCAGCCCGCGCAGCGAAGTCGTCAGCCACATCTGCTCGTAGTTGCCGCAGCCCGAATCCAGGCACACGACCAGCGACGGCTTGCCGATGCGAGCGGCGAGGTGATCGACGTAGTATGGCAAGTCGTAACTACCCGACTCCTCGCATGCTTCAATCAGGACGACGCAACGAGAATGCGCGACGCCCTGTTCCTGCAGAGCGAGGATCGCAGCGAGCGAGCCGAAAATTGCGTATCCATCATCCGCGCCACCGCGGCCGTACAGGCGGTCGCCTTCGATGACCGGCTTCCACGGTCCCAGGTGCGCCGCCCAGCCGGTCATCTCGGGTTGCTTGTCGAGGTGACCGTACAGCAGCACGCAGTCGTCGCCGCCGTCGCCCGCGGCACCGCTGGCCGGAATATCAATGAAGATGACCGGCGTGCGCCTTTGCAGCCGCACGACGTCGACCGTCATGCCGGGAATCGGATGCGATTTCGCCCAGCCCGCCAGTTGCGCGACGGCCTGATCCATGTAGCCGTGTTCGGCCCAATGCGCGTCGAACATCGGCGACTTGTTCGGAATCCTTATGTATTCGACCAGTTGCGGAACGATCTGATCGTCCCAGAGTTCCGAGATGAACCCGCTGACCTTCGTGAAATCCATGGTGGGTCCCGATTTGCGCAGGCGCGAGTTTAGCCTGCACGCTGCCGGCTTGTCGCGCCTGCGCTAAACTGCGCGCCCCGATTATTCACAAGTTGTATTCGCCAGGCGTTGCGCCGTCCGGACCGCGAAGACCGTTCGCCGCGCCCGGTTGCCAAACCGAGTCATTCATGATCCTGCCCCGCTATCGCATCGCCGCATCGCTGATTCCCCAGGCCGGCAAGGGCCTGTTCGTCGAAGAACCGGTCGGGCGCGGACGCCTGGTCATCGCGCCCGACGATATCCGCAAAGTATACAAATGGAACGACGTGCAGGCGCTGCCGGATGCCGCAGCCGCGCTGGCTTCGACCGTGCGCTGGTTCGAGGATCACTACACGGTCACGCCGGAATGGCCGGACGAATGCTACGTCAATCATTCGTTCGCCCCGAGCGGCCTGTGGCATCTGGGTTTCGTGTTCGCGCTCGGCGACCTGCCCGCCGGGACCGAGATCACGGTGGACTATCGGCACCTGCTGGCGCCGGGACAGGAAGAAGAATTCCACGACTCGATAAGCGGTGAACCGATCGTCGGATACGCATGGGGTGAATCAATGGCGCGCTCGACGGCGCAGTTGCGTGACCTGTTTCCGTCACCATGATGCAGTTCCTGCTCAAGGTATTGATTTCCGCGCTCGTAATCGCCGGCGCCTCGGAGCTTGCACGCCGCTACAGCGTCGTCGGCGCGCTGCTGGCGTCGCTGCCGCTGACTTCGATCCTGGCGATGATCTGGCTGTGGCGCGATGGCGAGCCGGCGGCGAAGATCGCCGATTTTTCCAGCAGCATTTTCTGGCTCGTACTGCCATCGCTGCTGCTATTCATCACCATGCCGCTGATGCTGCGCGCCGGCTATGGCTTCTGGCCAAGCCTCGGCACAGGGTGCGCGCTGACTCTGCTCGGCTACGCGATCGGCCTGTTCGCGCTGCGCCTCTGGGCACAAGGATGAGCGCGCGCGTGTTGCGCGCCGCCGACTACCGGCGCATGCGCTGGAAGAACGGCGGTGGCTGGACGACCGAACTTGCCGCCAGCGCCGGCGATGGCGGCGATTTCGACTGGCGCATCAGCATCGCGGAGATCGAGAGCGACGGCGCGTTCTCGACGTTTCCGGGTTGCGACCGGCATATCGCATTGCTCGATGGACCGGGCATGGAACTGCAATTCGATGCGGACGAACCGGTCCGGCTCGATCAACGCCTGCGTTTCGTGCGCTTCGCCGGGGAAGCAACGCCTTTTGGCCGCCTGCTCGGCGGCGCCGTGCGCGACTTCAACGCCATCGTTCGGCGCGATGCGGTGCGCGCAGAGTTACTGCACCGCCCGCTCGTTGGGCCGATGGTATTCCTGCCCGAAGCGGCGACGACCTGGTTCGTTTATCTCATCGGCGGTCAGGCAGCACTGAAGGACGTCGCCGGCATGCAGATCGAGGCCGGCGAGTCGTTGCTGTTGCAACCCGGCGACACAACACGCACACGGGTGCTGAGCGGCGGCGGCGAGGTCGTGCTGGTCAAGCTCACGGGCATCTAGGCCACGGCCGATGCGCCAATCAGAACAGTGATGGCCAACGCAGCGCCGACGGCGCTGAAAACCATCTGGCGGGCCTTGCGCCCGCGTGACCACAGGATCAAGCCACTGATGCCGAGCGCCGTCAGCGCGAGAGCGAAACTGTCCGTGAGCAGAATCCAGGGGATGCCGCCGCCGACGCCCTTGTGCAGGCGCAACAGCGTTGCCAGCGGGCTCTGACGCGTCGTGCGCAACGTCAGCACCGCATCGCCCTCGCGGTACTCGACCTGAGTCACGACGCGTGCGTTGCCGCCGGTGAAAGTCCAGCGCGCCGGGCATCGATCGTCTGTCCGTTGAACTGCATCGGCGCACTGCGCTGCACGCGCTGATTGTCGATACCGACGTGCTGCACGTCGGTCAGCCACGCGCGCATCGTGTCCGGCGTCGCGCGTGCTGCATCGGGCACCGGCAGTTCGACATTCGCGAGTTCTGTTGCGTCGCCCTGCGGCAACTTCAGCAGCGCGCGATGGTTCTGCACGAAGCCGGTGAATCCGAACAGGATCGCAGCCAGCGCGCCCCAGGCTCCAATCCACAAATGCAGTTGGCGAATCACCCGCTGCGATTGCGAGCGTCGCTGCGTTACTCGCGAATTGGAATGCAGAGTCATGCGTCGGCCCATTGGCGCAGCAGGTTGTGGTACACGCCGACCAGGCCGACCATCGCCGGATCGTCGGCGACGCGCGCGTTCAACCGCTGGATCGACCGGTCCAGATCGAACAGGATTGCGCGATGACCATCGTCACGCACCATGCTTTGTATCCAGAAGAAACTCGCGACGCGCGCGCCACGCGTGACCGGGGCGACGCGGTGCAGGCTGTTCGCCGGGTATACGACCAGATCGCCGGCGGCAAGCTTGACCGCGTGCGTGCCGAACGTGTCCTCGATCAGCAGTTCGCCGCCGTCATAGGATTCCGGCGGCGCCAGAAAAAGCGTTGCCGAGACGTCGGTACGGATCTTCTCGCCGCCGCCGGGCAACAGGCGCACGGCACCGTCGACGTGGCTGCCAAAATGCATTCCGCCCTCGTAGCGGTTGAACATCGGCGGATATACCCGCTGCGGCAAGACGGCGCTGATGAAAAGCGGATGCCGCTCCAGCGCCGCGAGCACGATGTCGCCGAGATCCCTGGCCAGCGCTGACGTTTCCTCGATCTGCCGGTTCTGCTTCACGCGCGCACCTTGATGACCGGCGGTCACGCGGCCGTCGACCCATGGCGCGTCGGGCGCTTCGAGCGCAGCGCGCATGGAGCGCACCAGTTCGTCGCTCAACAATTTCGGAATCTGCACGAGCATGGCTGTGTCACCGCCTTGAGAATTTCCAATCGATCGTTGCCAGCAGTGTTCGCCCGATGCCGGGAATCGAACGGCCGCCGTCCGACGGGATCAGCGCGTCGAAGTACTGCACGTTGCCGGCGTTGAGCAGGTTCACGCGCAAGTCGTAATCCGGCTGATGCCAGGCCGCCGTTGCGTCCCAGCGCGTGTAACCGCCGGCCGACACGGTATTCGTGTTCGATGCGTAGCGTTGCGACAGGTAGGTTGCTCCGCCACCGACTTCCCAGTCTTCGTCGAGGAGATAGCTGGTCCACATTGAAGCGCTGTTCCGCGGCGTGTTCGCCGGAACGTTCCCTTGTGTTCCGTCGAGCGCCTCGACGATGCGTGCATTCAGTCGCGTGTAACCGGCGAATACCTGCCACGAACCGGTAATGTGGCCCGCCACGCCGATTTCGCCACCGCGGACGCGGACATCACCGGCGAGCGCATATTCGCTGGCCGAGACTTGGGTGCGTGCGTTGGTTTTTTCGACTTCGAACAACGCTGCAGTCAGGTCGAGCCGTTCGTCCAGGAGGTTCCATTTCCCGCCGATTTCACACGAGCGGTTCGACTCCGGCGGCAGGTTCTGCGTGTTGTTGGTCACCGTGAGCGTTTCGAGCGAAGGGTTGAACGAAGTGCCGTACGAGGTGTAATAGGATTGCTGAGCGTCCGGCTGGTAGATGAGCCCGGCGCGTTCGCTCGTAAAGTAAACCGTCTGCGCCGCGTGACGCGGAAGCGAGATCGTGTTGTCGAGCGTGGCCGCATAGCGGTCGCGGCGCAGTCCCGCAATCGCCTGCCATTGGTCGTTGAGCTTGACGGTGTCGTTCACGTACAAGGCCGCCGTATCGGCACTGCCTTGCGCGAGATTGGCGGTGATTGAGCGCACGCCGGGATCCATTGGAAGGTAGGCCGGCAAGACCAGCGAAACGAGCGGCAACCCGGTTCGCGTGTACGCCTGGTTCTTGTACGTGTCACGCGCAAGTTCCAGGCCGCCGAGCAACGTGTTCTGCCAAGAGGCGGTATTGAACGTCGCGATCAGGTCGGCCTGGTTGTCGAGCGACGTGTCATGGATGAGCCGGTCGTGACTCGCGAGTTGCACCAGAATGTCCTCGAGCGGGACCTCCGTGTAGTTGCCGGTCGTGCGGTCGAGCGGTACACCATCGACCGTGACGAGGTTGTTCGGCGCGGTTTCGAGCGCGTCGGTCCGGTACCAGTTGTACTGGAGCTGATTCTTGAACGTGAGATTGTCGTTGAAGGCGTGCTCGATGCGCCCCGAGACAGCGGCGACGTCCTGGATCGTGCGGTCGTCGGTCAGCCCGTAGAAGTTGCCGTGGTCGACGTCTGCTGGCTTGCCGTTGACCGGTGGCAGCCCGTAGTCCGGCATGTCGTGATTGTGCTGCAACAGCGCTGTGAGTGTGATTTGTGTCGGCTCGCCGATGCCGAAACGCAGGCTTGGCGCGATACCGGCATCCTTGTTGTACATGACGTCGCGCGTGGAATGGTTGTCCTGGGCGAACAGCGTAAGCCGGCCGGCGGCACTTTCGGATAGTGGGCGATTGATATCGGCCGAGACGCGATAGCGGTCGGCGGTGCCGATCGTCGTCGATATTTCGCCGAGGTCCCCCACCATCGGAACCTTGCTGACCTGATTGATCACGCCGCCGGTCGAGCCGCGCCCGAACAACATCGACGACGGCCCCTTCAACACTTCGATCGCGTCCAGATCGAACGTATCGCGATAGTACTGGCCGCGGTCGCGCATGCCGTCGAGATAGACGTCCGTGCGCGCGGAAAATCCGCGCAGGTTGATGTTGTTGCCGATCTGACCGCCTTCGGCGCCGCCGATCGTGATTCCGGGAACGTTGCGCAGCGCGTCCGCAAAAGAAGAGGCGCCTTGCGCGTCGAGCAACGCCCGATCGATGACCGTCACGGATTGCGGGATGTCGCGCAGGGGTGTCGGCATCTTGGCGCCGATGGTCGAACTCGACGCCTTATAGTCAGTGTTCACGGCGCTGCCGGTGACTTCGACTGCTTCAAGCGTGTTGTTGGCCGCATCCGGCTGTTCGGGAACGCCCTCGGCCCCGCCGACCGGGCCGGCAGCGGCAAAAGGTGCGGCCGTAGCCGAGGCGGAAAAGGCGAGGAGCAGGGCTGCCTGGAGCGGACGAAGAGTGAGCGTGCGCATTCGCGAGTCCGCGTTCTGGTAATTCAAATGAGAATGACTATCATTATCTCCATTAATTCAAAACTTGCAAGATGCCTCGGAAGGTCGCTGAGGGGATCGCCGCCGCGTCAAATCGCGACCGGCAAAAAAACGCAGGAGGCAAACGGATCAGCGGGTTATGCGGTGATTCCCCGAAGACGGCGCCGCAGCGGCGTCAGTCCCAGCGGTCGTCGCGCGTAAAGACGACGCCGTCTTCGATCTTCACCGGAAAGACGGCGGTCGGTTCATACGCCGGCGGACACCGCGCTGCCCCGGTGCGGAGGTCGAAGCGGGCGCCATGGCGGGGGCATTCGATTTCGTAGCCGTGAAGTTCGCCACCAGCCAGTTCGCCGCCGTCATGCGTACAGACGTCTTCGATCGCGTACAACTCGCCATCGACGTTGAACACCGCGATGGCCACGTCGCCGTCCCAGACGACCTTGAATTCACCGGGCAGCAGTTCCGATCGTGTGGAGACGCGAATCCAAGTCGTCATGGGCGTGAGGCGAGACACGAGAGACGAGAGACGAGAGACGGGAGACGGGAGAATAGGTGTTGCATGACGAATGCAGGTGGTTGGACGCTAGGTGCGCGCGCCGCGCTGCTCTGTAACGTCTGACGTCTCACGTCTTTCATCGCTCCTCTCGTCTCACGTCTTACACCAGATCCTTCACCAGCAGTTCGAACCTGAGGTCGCTCCGCTTGGGGATGCCAAACCGCTCGTCGCCATAGGGGAACGGCTTGTAATGGCCGCTGCGGCGATAACCGCGGCGCTCGTACCAGGCGATCAGTTCGTCGCGAACGGAGATCACGGTCATTTCCATTGTTGTACATTTCCACTCCGCGCGCGCCAGTCGCTCGGCTTCCGTCAGCGTGCGTTTGCCGACGCCGGCGCCCTGCATGGTCGGCTTGACCGAGAACATGCCGAAATAACAGCTGTCACCCTGCTTCTCGAGGTGGCAGCAGGCAAGCAATTCACTGTTCGTCTCTGCGAGCAGTACGCGGCTGCCGCGGCGCGTGACAATCTCGGCAACACCGACGACATCGATGCGCTGGCCATCGAGCAAGTCCGCCTCGGTCGTCCAGCCGGCGCGGCTGGCATCGCCGCGATAGGCCGATTCGACCAGCGCGACGATCGCCGCGACGTCTGCCACGCGGGCATCGCGAAAAGCCAGGGCCGTCGCATCTGCTACCGTATCCATTACGCGATTCCCTCGGTTGTGGCCGAACGCAGCCCCGCAAGCGCAGCGCGCAGCGTCGCGAACGGCAACAGCGCGCATTTCTGCCGCACCGGGTGATTCGCAAGCTCACGCATGGCATTGAGGCCGCCAAGTTGATCATCGCTGGCGATCTTGCCGGCGACCAGCGAAATGAAGACCTGTTCGAGGCCCGCAAGTTCACCATCCGATCGATCGATGGCCAGTTCGCTGAGCATCGATGCGGCCGCCTTCGCGATTGCGCACGCGTCGCCGCTGAAGCGCATCTCGGCGACGCGCCCGTCTTCGCAGCGCAGTTCCATGTGCAGCGTATCGCCGCACAGCGGATTGGCGCCATCGGCCGCGTGCGTGTGCGGCGTCAGCGCGCCGAAGTTTCGTGGCGCGCGGCAGTGGTCAAGGACAGCCTGGGTGTAGAGATTGCTGGAGAGCATGGCGATATTGTACGCAGCGCCGGCGCGATCGCTATCGAAAAACCATGCCTATCCGAGCAATTTGCGCACGCGTCCGATCGCGGCAACGAAGCGGTCGACTTCGTCGCGGGTGTTGTAGAAGGCCAGCGATGCACGCGCCGTCGCCGGCACGCCGAAGAATTGCATCAGGGGATGCGCGCAGTGATGCCCTGAGCGCACTGCGATACCCTCGTGGTCGAGCAGCGTCGCCAAGTCGTGCGCGTGGATGCCCTCGATCAGGAATGACAGCACGGCTGCCTTGTGCGGCGCTTCGCCAAACAGGCGCAACCCCGGCACCGACTTCAGCGTCGTAGTCGCATAGACGAGAAGGTCGCGTTCGTAGGCAGCGATGCGATCGCGCCCGATCGCCTCGACATAGTCGAGTGCAGCGCCAAGACCGATGAAGCCGGCAATGTTAGGCGTACCGGCCTCGAACTTGTGCGGCGGATCGGCAAACGTCGTCTTTTCGAAACTCACCGTCTTGATCATCTCGCCGCCGCCGAAGAATGGCGGCATCGCTTCGAGCCATTCGCGCCGGGCCCAGAGCATGCCGGTTCCGGTCGGACCGAACAGCTTGTGGCCGGTTAGCGCATAGAAGTCGCAGCCAAGCGCCTGCACGTCGATCGGCAGATGCGGCGCAGCCTGCGAACCGTCGACGAGCAGCGGAATGCCGCGCGCACGGCACGCCTTGGCCAGGTCGCGCACGGGGTTTACCGTGCCGAGCACATTCGATACATGCACGACGGCCGCGAGCTTGACCGAAGGAGTCAGCATTTCGATGAAGCGATCCGCAATCAGCTCGCCCGAAGGCATGATCGGCGCTACCTTGAGCCGGGCGCCGGTGCGTTCGCACACGAGTTGCCACGGCACGATGTTGGCGTGATGCTCCATCGTCGTTACCAGGATCTCGTCCCCGGGCTTGAGCCGCGGCATCGCGAAACTGTAGGCGACCGTGTTGATCGCCTGGGTCGTGCCGCTGGTCAGCACGATCTCGTCGCGCGACGGCGCGTTGATGAAGCGCGCAAGCTTGTCGCGCGTCGCTTCATAGGCACTCGTGGCTTCCTCGCCGAGCGTGTGCACGGCGCGCGAGACGTTCGCATTGAACTCGCGATAGTAGCGATCGACCGCGTCGATCACGGCCTGCGGCTTTTGCGCCGTATTGGCGTTGTCGAAATAGATCAGCGGCTTGTCGTGGACACGGCGTGTTAGCAGCGGAAAGTCCGCGCGATAGCGCAGCGGATCGAACTTTTCGGGCTTCAGCCTTTCAGCCGGTACGGCATTCATCGTGCAACCTCTTCCCGATCATTATGCGATTGCGGCAGATGCTCGGCGAGCAACGCGTCAAGCCGCCCGCGCAGCTCGACGTCGGCAATGCCGGCAAATGCCTCGCGGCAGAAGCCCGCGATCAGCAAGCTGCGCGCCATGGCCGCCGGCACGCCGCGCGAACGCAGGTAGAAAAGAGCCGTCTCGTCGAGCTGTCCGACGGTGGCGCCGTGCGCCGCCTTGACCTCGTCGGCGTAGATTTCGAGCACCGGTTGCGTATCGATTTCAGCCTGGGCCGAGAGCAGCAGATTCTTGTTCGACAGACGCGCGTCGGCGCCGTCGGCACCCGGTGCAACCGTGATCGCGCCGTGGAATACGCCACGCGCGCGCTGGTCGGCGACGCCGCGCCAGAGCACGTCGCAAGTCGTGTCGCGCGCCGCGTGGCGAATGTCCAGATGCGTGTCGGCGTGCTGGCGGCCGCGAAGAACGAACGCGCCGCGCGACTCGAAACGCGCACCTTCGCCGTTCAGTTCGACGTTCAAATCGGCGCGCTGCAGGCGGCCGCCGAAGATCGCGTCGGTGAAGCGGCAGGTTCCGCCTTGCGCAACTGTCGTGTTCATGCGGCGGTACTGCGAAACCGAATCAGGCAGATTGCTCAGCGTCGTCAGGTTCAATTCGGCGCCGAGCGCAATCGTGATGCGCGAGTGCAGCGCGCCGAGCACATCGGCTCCCGCCGTGCCGACGTGTTGTTCGATGACGCTCGCGCGTCCGGCCAGCAGATGCAGATCGGCAACGGCTTGCCAGCGGGTCGGAGCAGCGCCGGGAACGCTTGCGTAAACCAGATGCAAAGGCTCGTCGCAATTACCGTCGATAGTCAGCCCGAGGCGCTGCGCTTCGTGCCGCACATGGATGCTGGCGGCAACACTCCCGGCATCCGAATGCGTATTGGAGTAGCTGCCATTGATGAAGACCAGGCGCCGACCGCGCGTCTGCGGCCAATCGAAGCGGGCGGCAAGCGAAGCGTCGACGATCGAGTGCGGATTGGCCTGCGTAAAATCCTGTTGCGACAACGCACGCAGCGCCGTCTTGCTGTAACGCCACGCTTCGTCACGCTCGCGCGCATCGCCGACGCCGAATTCATCGAGCAGCGCGGCGCTCATGTCAGGCTGCTCCAACGAGCCTGCGCTCGGCGATCCACGCGTAGCCGTGTTCTTCGAGCTTGAGCGCCAGTGACTTGTCGCCGCTCTCGACAATGCGCCCGTCGACCATGACGTGGACGAAGTCCGGCACGATATAGTCGAGCAGCCGCTGGTAATGCGTAATGACGACGAATGCGCGTTCCGGACTGCGCATTGCGTTGACCCCGTCGGCGACCATTTTCATCGCGTCGATGTCCAGACCCGAATCGGTCTCATCGAGCACTGCGAGCCTGGGCTCGAGAAGCGCCATCTGGAAGATCTCGTTGCGCTTCTTCTCGCCGCCGGAGAATCCGGCGTTGACGGCGCGATTCATCAGGTCGTCGGAGATGTGCAGCACGCGCAATTTTTCGCGCACGAGCTTGAGGAACTGCATCGAGTCGAGTTCCGTCTCGCCGCGATGCTTGCGTTGCGCATTCATCGCGGCCTTGAGGAAATACGTGTTGTTGACGCCGGGAATCTCGACCGGATACTGGAATGCGAGGAATACGCCCTCGGCCGCGCGCTGCTCGGGCTCCAGCTCAAGCAGATTCGTGCCGTTGTACGAAACCGCCCCCTGGGTGATTTCATAGCCCTCGCGCCCGGCCAGCACATTTCCCAATGTGGACTTTCCGGCGCCATTCGGCCCCATGATCGCGTGCACTTCGCCCGCGCCCACGTCGAGGCTAAGGCCCTTGAGGATTTCCTTGCCCGCGACACGGACGTGGAGGTTGTCGATCTTCAGCATTTTCATTCCGTAGGGTGGACCTTGGCCCACCGTTGTTCTTTTGTTTTCAATCGAAGCGGTGGGCCAAGGGCCCACCCTACCCAATCGCCCCTTCGAGCGAGACTTCCAGCAGCTTCTTCGCCTCGACCGCAAATTCCATCGGTAGCTCGCGGAACACCTGCTTGCAGAAGCCGTCGACGATCATCGACACGGCGTCCTCCTCGGCGATGCCGCGAGCGCGGCAATAGAACAGCTGGTCGTCGGAGATCTTCGACGTCGTCGCCTCGTGCTCGACGATTGCGCCAGGATGCTTGACCTCGATGTACGGGAACGTGTGCGCGCCGCACTTCTTGCCGATCAGCAACGAATCGCACTGCGTGTAGTTGCGCGCGCCATCGGCGCCCTTCTCGATCTTGACCAGGCCCCGGTAGGTGTTCTGCCCGCGTCCGGCCGAAATGCCCTTCGAGATGATCTTGCTCTTGGTGTTCCGGCCGATGTGGATCATCTTCGTGCCGGTATCGGCCTGCTGGCGATGATGGGTCAGCGCAACCGAGTTGAATTCGCCGGTCGAATCGTCGCCGCGCAATACACAGCTGGGATATTTCCAGGTGATCGCCGAGCCGGTCTCGACCTGGGTCCAGGAAATCTTGCTGCGCGCGCCTCGGCAGTCGCCGCGCTTGGTGACGAAGTTGAAGATGCCGCCGACGCCGTTCTCGTCGCCCGGATACCAGTTCTGCACGGTTGAATACTTGATGCTGGCATCGTCGAGCGCGACGAGTTCGACGACTGCCGCATGCAGCTGGTTCTCGTCGCGCATCGGCGCCGTGCAACCCTCGAGGTACGACACGCTGGCGCCTTCCTCGGCGATCAGCAGCGTGCGTTCGAACTGGCCGGTGTCGCGCGCGTTGATGCGGAAGTACGTCGACAACTCCATCGGACAGCGCACGCCCTTCGGCACGAACACGAAGCTGCCGTCGGAAAACACGGCCGAGTTCAGCGCGGCGAAATAGTTGTCGCCGGTCGGCACGACCGTGCCGAGGTACTTGCGCACGAGTTCCGGATGCTCGCGCACCGCCTCGGACATCGAGCAGAAGATCACGCCGGCTTCGGCCAGCTCTTTGCGGAACGTCGTGCCGACGGAGACTGAATCGAATACCGCATCGACGGCAACGCCCGCGAGACGTGCCCGCTCGTGCAGCGGGACGCCAAGTTTTTCATAGGTCTCGAGCAGCTTCGGATCGACTTCGTCAAGCGATTTCGGCCGGTTCTTCGGCCGCGAAAAATAGCTGATCGTCTGGAAGTCGATCGGCGCGATCTCGAGCTTGGCCCAGTGCGGCGGTGTCATCGTCAGCCAGTGGCGATACGCGGCCAGGCGCCACTGCGTCATCCAGTCCGGTTCGTTCTTGCGCGCCGAGATCGCGCGCACGACGTTTTCATCGAGGCCGGGCGGCAGGCTCTCACTTTCAATGTCGGTGACGAAGCCGGCGCTGTAGCGGCGGCTCATCGCATCTGCGACCGCATCGGTAACGGGCATCTGCGTGGCGGGTCTGGCGAGTTCGCTGGTCATGATTGCGCGCTCGATGCCTCAGGCCGTCGCCAGCTGCACGGGGATCGCCGCATGCCGCTTCGGCGCAGGCTTCACCATGTCGGCGACGGTAACGTCGGCGAGCGCCTGCGCGATCGCCTGGTTGATGCGTTGCCAGTTCACACGCACGCCGCAATGCGGCTCGTGGTCGCATAGCCCCGCATGCGCGCCGCATTCGGTCATGCCGATCGGACCCTCCATCGCCGTGACGATATCCGCGATCGTGATCTGCTGCGGCGCTCGCGCCAGTCGGTAACCGCCGTTGACGCCACGCGACGAGGTAACCAGCTGCGCGTGCGCGAGTTGCTTGAGCAGCTTGCTGACGGTCGGCAATTCGAGCCGCGCGCGCGCGGCAAGGTCCTGCGCGCTCAACACGTCGTCCGCGCCGCCCGCATCGTGGACGCTGGCGAGCACGGTCATGACGACCGTCGCGTAATCGGTGAGCTTGCTGACTCGCAACACCTCGACAACTCCCGCAAGAAAATCAATCTCATGAGAGAGTGCAGCCAGGAATGGCCGCTGGCGGATCTTCGCGATCAAGGACGACCGCATAAATACCGTACTGAAATGGTACTATTTCAACGCGCCCACGTCAAACTGCCGTAAGGCGGCGGAAACGGCACTGCGGCTACACTATCGGCTGGCCACTCCGGGAAATCCTGCATGCAAGGCGACCGCGCCGGTGCGCGTCTGGCATTTGCGCAACGAAACCTGAACGAGCGCGCGCTGCGCATCGACGTCGCGTCTGCCGATGCCAGCTTTCGCAGCTACTGGCGCGTCGATGACGGCGCCGCGAGCTGGGTCGTCATGGATGCGCCTCCGGCCCAGGAAGACGTGCGTCCGTGGCTCGATATCGGCGCGCGTTTGCGTGGCGCGGCACTGCACGCCCCCGAGGTCCTTGCGGCTGACCTGGACCAGGGTTTCGTGCTGATGGAGGACCTCGGCACCCGGACCTATCTGCCCGAGTTGAACGAGAACAGCGTCGAAGCCCTGTACGGCGATGCCCTCGAGGCCCTGCTGCGCATGCAGCGGGAGGTATCTGCCGACGGACTTCCCGTTTTCGACGCCACGCGCACGATTCCCGAAATGGAACTGCTGCCCGAATGGTTCCTGCAGCGCCATCTAGGCTGCGAGCCGGGCTGCGACGACTGGGACATCATCGAGGCCGCCTTCCGCCTGATCGCCGCTGCCGCCGACGAGCAGCCCCGGCGCTTCATGCATCGCGACTATCACAGCCGCAATTTGCTGATCACCGAGCGCAACAATCCGGCGATCATCGATTTCCAGGGCGCCATGCTCGGGCCGATCGCCTATGACCTGGCCTCGCTGCTGCGCGACTGCTACATCGCCTGGCCGGTCGGGCGCGTCGATGCGTGGGTCGAAGGCTATCGCCGGCGCCTGGCCGCCGCAGGACTCGTCGATGTCGATGGCGCGCACTTCCGCCGCTGGTTCGACCTGATCGGGCTGCAACGCCACATCAAGGTGCTCGGAATCTTCTGCCGCCTGAACTATCGCGACGGCAAGGCCGGCTATCTCGCCGACCTGCCGCGCGTGCTCGACTACGTCCTCGACGTCGCGCGCCTGTATCCGGGCTTGACGGCGTTTGCTTCCCTGCTCGAGCACGCGGTCGATGGCCGCGACGTCAGCCGGCCACGTCCGGCCAGTTCGGTCGAAGCGGCATGATCGAGCGCGCCCTGATCTTCGCCGCCGGCCGCGGCCAGCGTATGCGCCCGCTCAGCGACGCAACGCCGAAGCCGCTGCTGAGCGTCGGCGGCAAGCGACTGATCGAGTGGCACCTGGAGAAACTCGCAACGGCCGGCGTGAGCGACGTCGTGATCAACACGTCGCACCTGGCCGAGCAGTTTCCGGCGGCGCTCGGCGACGGTTCGCGCTGGGACTTGCGCATCCACTACTCCTACGAGGGGCCGGAGCCGCTCGAAACCGGCGGCGGCATGCAGCGCGCGCTGCCCCTCCTGGGCCGCGAACCCTTCATCGCCCTGAACGGCGATATCTGGTGCGATATGGATTTTTCCACATTGCGGCAAAATCCAACCGGACTCGCGCATCTCGTCCTCGTCGACAATCCGCCGCATCACCCGCGCGGGGATTTCTTCCTTCGCGACGGCCTGCTCGCGAGCGATACCCTCGAAGCCGGCCCGCTCCCGCCCGCAGGCACGGGGGTGCGGCTTACCTTCGCCGGGATCGGCGTCTACCGCCCGGACCTGCTGCACGGACAGCAGGCGGGGAAGTACTCGATCGTGCCGATCCTGCGCGCGGCTTTCCGCTCCGGCCGCGTCAGCGGCGAACATTTTCAGGGACACTGGTCGGACGTCGGCACGCCGCAGCGACTGGCTTACGTGAACGAGATACTTGGCGGCTGATACGCGCGTCGCGCTCGCCGGGTATTTCTCTAGAACAGCTGCCCGGGATCGCGTTCGCCTTCGAGCAACTGGCGCAGGAACGGTACCGTGATGCGCCGCTGGGCAGCCAGCGATTCGCGGTCGAGGCGGTCGAGCAGCGCGGTCAGGCTGCCGAGGTCGCGCTGCGTGCGCGCGAACAGCCAGTCGAGAACGGCATCGTCGAGCGTCAGTCCGCGCGCGTGCGCACGCTGGCGCAATGCTTCCCGGCGTTCGCTGTCGGCAAGCGGCTTCAGCGCTGCCTGGGCGCAGGCGGACAGGCGTGACACAAGATCCGGCAAACCGATGCCGAGTTGCGCGGGCGGCACGGCAGCACTGAACAGCATCGTGGCGTTTTCTCCGCGGCAACGGTTGTAGAGGTCGAACAGCGCATGCTCGGCGTCGGCGTCGCCGGCGATTGCGTCGATGTCGTCGAGCGCCAGCACGTCGCTTCCGGCCAGCGCGCGCAGGGCACTCGCAAGATCAGGCCGCGCAGCAGCGGCTGCATCGCGCGCGCGCCGCAACGGAAGATACTGCGCGCTGCGGCCGTCCTCGTTCGCCGCCGCGCATGCCGCAATGAGCAGGTGCGTCTTGCCACTGCCGGCGGCTCCGACGACGAAAACCCAGGGCGCAGCCGGCGACTGGGCGGCATCCCGCAGCAGGCCCAGCGCGACGGCATTCTCGCCGCGCACGTAGGAATCGAAACGCTGCTGCGCAGGCCAGCGCAGCTCGAGCGGCAACTGCGCGCTCATGCGCCGCCGCGCGCTTCGTCATTCGCGCCGGAAGCGCGAACTTCGACGTCGGTTGCGGCAGCGATCTCGCTGGCCGGAGCGCTCGCGGACACAACGATCAGCGGTTCGTCACCGGAACGATACAAAGCGCTGTCGCGATAGCGCTCGTGCGCGTAGCGCAGCACGACCATGACCACCGACGCGATCGGCAGCGCCAGCAGCACGCCGAGGAAGCCGAACAACTCGCCGCCGGCCAGGATCGCGAAGATCACGGCGAGCGGATGCAGCCCGATCTTTTCGCCGACCAGACGCGGCACCAGCACATAGCCCTCGATCAGGTGGCCGACGACGAAGACGATCAGCACGAGCAGCACGTGCAGCCAGTCGTGATACTCGATAAGCGCGGCGATCACGCCCGCAAGCACGCCGAGAATCGCGCCGAGATACGGCACGAAGCTGATCAGGCCGGCGACCAGGCCGATCAGCGGGCCGATGTCGAGGCCGACCGCCCACAGTGCGATCGCGTACAAGCCACCGAGCACCAGCATGACCGACAACTGCCCGCGCACGAAAGCGCTGAGCGTCTCGTCGGATTCGCGTGCGAGACGCGACACGATCGGCTCGAGCGAGCGCGGCAGCAACTCGCGGATGCGCTCGATCATCACGTTCCAGTCGCGCAACAGATAGAAGAACGCGACCGGCACGATGATCAGGTGCACGATCCATGAGATCAGCGCGAAGCCCGAGCGCGACACGCGCGCGATCACGGTGGCCGCGACGCCGCCTGCTTCCTTCCAGTGCTCCTGCAGCACGCCGATCAATTGCTGCATGTCCGGAATGTCGATGTCCAGATCGAATTGCGCGCGAAACCACGGCACTGCCGTGCTCTGGAACCAGGCAAACCAGTCCGGCAGGTGACGGATGAACGCGCTGATCTGCCGCTGCAGGTACGGAACCAGCAGCAGGAGGATCAGGAACAGGAACAGGGTAAGCGCCAGGAAGACGATCGCAACGGCGGCATTGCGCCCCAGGCCGATCCGCTGCAACCGCTCGACGACCGGATCGAACAGGTAGGCGAACATGGCGGCGATCGCAAACGGCGTCAGCACCGGCGCGAGCAGATAGACGGCGAAGCCCACCAGCAGGACCAGCGCAAGCATTTGCCAGCGCGGGGCAATCAGCGGCTCAATCATGCGATTTCCCGGCACGTGCCCGCATGTCGCTCTGGCGGCGCGCCTTGAGCGACCACACGACGACATATTGCGCGCCGCTGACAACCGTGCAGACTGCGGTCGCCCACATCAGCGCCGTCGTTACGCCGCGCAGCTCGAACCACGAGGTCAGGTGCAGCAACTGCGCAAGGACGTACGTGATCTGAACGCAGGTCGTGAATTTCGACAGCGGCGTCGGCTGCGCGCTCAGGCGGCCGATCAGGTAGTGATAGGTGACCGCGCCGGCGACGATGACGACATCACGGCCTACCACGAGCCAGGTCAGCCAGCCCGGATGGGCGCCGATCATGCCGAGCGACACGAAGCAGGCGATCAGCATCAGCTTGTCGGCGATCGGATCGAGTATGCCGCCGAGCCAGCTCTGCCAGCCGAAGCGCTTGGCGAGGTAACCGTCGAGCGCATCGCTAGCACCGGCGCAGGCGGCAACGAGCAAGGCGCCATCGTACTGGGCGTCGCGGATCAGCCAGACCAGCGGTGCGACCAGGAGCATGCGCAGGCCGCTGAGCAGATTCGGCAGATGCCTCCAGGGCGACGTGCCCGACGCCAGCGCGTTCGGGTCGGCCGGCGACAATTTCATGCCCACCCGCGTCGCACCGGCCTCATGGTTGCAGATCCAGCAACGCATCGAGTCCATCGACCGGCGGCTTGGCGTTGGCCACGCGAATCACCGCGCCTGCGCTGAGATTGTCGAGCAGTCGCGACAATGACGTCGCGCTCGCCAGGCGCACCTGCACGCCGTCGCCGCGCACGAGTTCGACCTGCACTTCGCGCACGAATTCGTTGCCCGACAGCGCACCGATCAGCCGCGCATAGTCCTGCGGCGAGCGCACGCCGCCGATCCAGACGCGATAGCTGCCCGGGGTTGCATCGACTGCCGGCACATGGCCCTCGGGCGGCGGTGATTCCTTGGGCGATCCGGCGCCGCGCAGCAGGCGGTCGACCGCATCGCGGTCGAAATGCGCAACCAGGGTCAGGCGAACCTGGGTCTGGCCGGCCTCCGTGACGATGTCCTGCTGATACGAGAACTGCTGCACATAGCGCTCGGCGTCGGCGACCGCCTTGGCAACGTCGCCCCTCGTCAACGCACTGCTGTCGCCGGAAACGCGGACGATGACTTGTCCGAGTGCGGTCTTGAGCGCCTCGGCGCGTTCGGCATCGCTCTGGGATGCGACCGGCACCTGGCCCGTGTACAGGCCACCGGCGCCGGCGCCCGCCGACCAGAAGGCCGCGATCAGAGCCAGGGTGCACAGGCAGAGGGCGGCAAAACGGGATCGCACGACGAAAATCCTTCCAATCTGGAACATGCAGTCTGCCTAATCGTTGCGCGAACGTCTATTATGCGGCCTCTTCCGCGCGCGTAGCCGCCGCACAGGGCGTCGCGACCGTCCCAGTCGATATCAACACACCCCAGCACGGTTCATGTCTGCCGAAAAAGAAGCACTTACCTATCGCGCCGCCGGTGTCGACATCGACGCGGGCGAGGCCGTCGTCGAACGGATCAAGCCCCTCGTTGCGCGCACATTCCGCAAGGAAGTCATGGCCGGGCTCGGCGGCTTCGGTGCACTGTTCGAACTGGCCGGCCGCTACAAGGAGCCGGTGCTCGTATCCGGCACCGACGGTGTCGGCACCAAGCTCAAGCTCGCGCAGCGTCTCGGCCGGCACGACACGATCGGCATCGACCTTGTCGCGATGTGCGTCAACGACGTGCTCGTTCAGGGCGCCGAACCGCTGTTCTTCCTCGACTATTTCGCCACCGGCAAGCTCGACGTCGATACGACGGTCGACGTGATCGGCGGCATCGCCCGTGGTTGCGAGCTTGCCGGTTGTGCGCTCATCGGCGGCGAGACCGCGGAGATGCCGGACATGTATCCGCCCGGCGAGTACGATCTGGCCGGCTTCTGCGTCGGCGCCGTGGAAAAGGCCGCCCTGATCGACGGCGCCCGGGTGCGCGCCGGCGACGCCATCATCGGCATCGCCTCGAGCGGACCGCATTCGAACGGCTATTCGCTGGTTCGCAGGATCCTCACGCGCGCCGGCGATCCTTTCGACCTGGATCTGGGCGGGACCACGCTGGCCGACGCCCTGATGGCGCCCACGACGATCTACGTCAAACCGATTCTTCAGCTGCTGGCCGAAGACAGCGCCGCTCAGCCCTCAGCCCTCAGCCCTCAGCCCTCGATCCACGGCATGGCCCACATCACCGGCGGCGGCCTGATCGAGAACATCATCCGCGTCGTTCCGGATGACCTGGGCATTGCGCTGGACAGTTCGGCCTGGAAACGTCCGGCCGTGTTCGACTGGCTGCAGCGCGAGGGCCGCGTCGCCAAAGCGGAAATGTGGAGAACCTTCAATTGTGGAATAGGCTACACGCTGATCGTCGCGCCGGACCAGGCAGCGGCGATGCTGCGGCGCCTGGCCACGCTGAACCTGCAGGCCTGGACCATCGGCGAAATCGCCGCCGGCGCCGGCGACGAGCGCGTGCGCATCGCCTGACACTGCGATGAAGCGCCGAAAGCGCCTGCGCATAGCGGTCCTGGCCTCCGGCCGCGGCGGCACGTTTGCCGCGCTGCTGGCCGCGCAACAGGACGGGCGCCTGCCGATCGATGTCGTCGCCCTGCTGTCCGACAAGCGCACCGCTCGGGCGCTGACGATCGCCGAGTCGGCGGGCATTGCCACGGTTGCGATGCGGCCGCGCGACTATCCCGATCGCGCCAGCTTCGATCGCGCGCTGTTTGCGTCGCGTCGCCGAGTTTGCTCCCGACCTCGTCGTGCTCGCCGGGTACATGCGCGTGATCGACTCTACCGTCGTCGCCGAGTGGCGCGGACGCATGATCAACCTGCACCCCTCGTTGCTGCCGGAGCATCCAGGCCTGCGGACGCACGAACGTGTGCTGGCGGCAGGCGACAGCCTGCACGGATCGAGCGTGCACTTCGTAACCGCCGAACTCGATGGCGGCCCGCTGATCGCGCAGGTGCGCATGCAGGTCATTGCAGGAGACACGGCTGAAGCGCTCGCCACACGGCTGCGGCCACTCGAGCGCCAGCTTCTGATCCGCGTCGTCGAGCTGATCGCCGGCGGGCGGCTGGCACTCGGGCCGACTGCCGTCGAATTGGATGGCCGCCCCCTTCCTGGACCTCTCCAGATTTAGCCGGGCCGCGGATTTTCGGCGATGTGACCGCTGTACCTGTCCGGCCGCCGCCGCCCTGCTATTCTCGCCAAGATTGTGTCCCGCTGACTGCGCCACGCTCCGTCCGCGGGGCAGGCTACAAGCGGCGAACGACCGGAAAAAGGGGGAATATGTTGCGCTTGGTGTGGCTGGCCTTGGTCTTCTCGATGGCTGCCTCGGCGGCCACGGTGGACCTGCCGAGGTTGCGCCATTTGTCCGAGGCCCAGCCGGCGCAAGCCCTGGCCGACGGCCGAAAGTTGCTCGACGGCGGCAAGCTCAGCGACGACCCGGCCGATGCACGCGAAGTGCTGCGCTGGATGGGCCGCGCGGCAATGGTACTGGCCGACGAAACGGCGATCGCCGAGGTCGTGTTGCGCCTGGATGGCCTGGCACAGACCCACGCGGACACCGTCGCCAAGGCGTACGCCGGATTCCTGCGCGCGCAGCGCCTCGGAATGCAGAGCCGCCCGCGCGAAGGCCTGGCCGAAGCCCTCGGCAGCGCCGATCTGTTGCAGGAGCAGAAGGACCCCAAGCTGCTCGCGCTTTCCGACTACAACCTGTGCGACGCCTACCTCGAAGCCGAAGAATACGCGCGCGCGTTGCCATTCTGCCAGCGCGCCAGCGAGCGCTCGCGCCAGGCCGGCGACAGCTATGAAGAGGCGCGCGCGCTCAACCTCGAAGCGAGCGTGCGCTACAACCAGAACGAAAACGCCGCGGCCATCGAGCTGCTGGAGCATGCGCGCGACCGCATGCACGGGCTCGGCGAGGAGTCGATGGTCGTCATGTTCAACGACAATCTTTCCCGCCTTTATATCGAGGAGGGCAGGTCCGCCGAGGCCCTCGAACTGGCGCGCAAGGCGTACGACCTCTACCGGGCGTCGGGCAAGCTGAGCCTCACCGTGCTCGGCCGGGCCAATGTCGCGCGCGCGCTCAGTGCCCTGAAGCGCCATGACGAAGCGCAGACGGAAATCGCGGCAAGCGTCGAGGAAGCGCGCGCAAACAAGCTGGCCTCGACATTGCCGGACCTGCTCGATGCGCAAAGCCGCATCGCCGAGGCCGCCGGCGACCTCAAGCTCGCGCTGAAGTCGCTACGGGAATCGAGCGACCTCGACCAGAAGACGCCCAAGCAGGCCGGCGGCAGCGCGTCGATTACCGATCTCGAGGCGCGCTTCGCCACACGCGAGAAGGAATTGCAGATCCGCGAGCTAGAACACGCCAACCAGGCCAAGCAGTTGCAGCTCGCGGCCGCAAACGCCCAGGCAATCGAGCATGACCAGCAGATGTCGCGGCAGAAACTCGTGCTCGCAGGCGCGGGCGCCGGACTGGCGGCGCTCGCGATCATCATTGCTCTGCTCTACAAACTGCTGCGCGTGCAGAAAAAATATGGCGCCGAGTTGAGCGTGCAGGCGCTGCGCGATCCGCTTACCGGCGTCGACAACCGCCGCGCCCTTTTTACGAACATGCGTGAGTTGCTGGCTCGCGGTATTCCACAAAACGAACACGCGCTCCTGCTGATCGACCTGGATCATTTCAAGCGCATCAACGACAGCCACGGTCATCCCGCCGGCGATGCCGTGCTGGTCGCGGTGGCGATGCAGCTCAAGCAGCAGCTTCAAGGCCGCTGCAGCCTGGCGCGGCTTGGCGGCGAGGAATTTGCCGTTCTTTGTCCGGCCAGCGGTCGCGACGCCGCGCTCCGACTGGCCGAAGAACTGCGCCTTGCTGTCGCCAGCGCCGAGGTGCGGGATCTTCCGGTTCCGACCTCGGTCACGGCAAGCATCGGCGTTGCCCTGTTCCAGGGCAAGGGCAGTCTGGATGACTGGATGCGCGCCGTCGATCGCGCGCTCTACGCGGCGAAAGCTCGCGGCCGCAATTGCGTGGTCGAAGCGGCCAGCGTGCGCGTCAACGTGGCCTGACGACGTCTGCCCGGAGCAGCGGCGACACCATGTATGTCGGGTTTCCCGCGCTGCCCTCGACCGCTTGGCGCCTGCCGCGTTTTGCATGTCGTTCAGCTTGCTGCTGGCAGACTCCAAAACCTTTATCGAACCGGAGATTCACGATGCGGATGGGCTGGATCGCATTTTTCCTGAATACACTGCTGTTGGGCGCCGCCATGGCCGCGCCGGCAACCGAGGGTGTTCCGGTCGCGCCGTTCCAGGCGGACTACGAAGTTCTGCGCAATGGCAAGGAACTCGGCCACGCGACACTGACGCTCCGGGCCGCGGACCATGGCACCTGGGAATTCAGCAGCCAGACCAAAGGCACGAAAGGCATGGCCAGCCTGCTCGGCGTCGACGTTGTGGAAAAATCCACCTTTCGCTGGCACGAAGGCCAGCCCGAAGGTTTGCGTTACATGTATTCGCAGGAGGCAGCGATAAAATCGCGCCAGCGCAGCACGGAATTCGACTGGCAGACGCACGAGGCGCAAAGCCGTGAGGGCGACAAGGTCTGGACCGCGCCGCTGCAAGCCAGCGCGATGGACCGCAATCTCGTCACGATCGCGCTGATGGCACAGCTGAAGTCCGGAGGCCGCGACATGAGCTTCGCGGTCGTCGACAAGGACAAGGTGGCGGAACAGCGCTACGCGCAGGGCGCGAACGAAACGCTGTCGCTGCCGGCCGGAAAGATCGATGCGGTCCGCGTCGATCGCAAGCGCGCCGACAACTCACGCACCACGACGAGTTGGTTCTCTCCACAGCGCAACTGGTTGCCGGTGCAGATCGAGCAGGTCGAAAAGGACGGCGAGACGATCACGATGCGCCTGGCTTCGGCGCCGCGCGGCTAGCCCGGCCCCAACGTATCGAAGCCATTGCGGAAAATGACGTCTTCGGGATTTTGGCGCTCGACCGCGCCCATGTCTCTTCGGCCATTCGCGCTGCGCGGCAAGCCGCGCTGATCGGTTCCCGACGGCGGCGGATTCACCTCGCCGGTGTCGAGTGCCGGGCTCTTGCTCGGCGACGACGCCGGCATCATCGTCAGCGTCGGCCCGCCATTGACCGTCAGGACTCCGAGCAGCGGATCCTCGCCGTTCCGGTTGCCGGTGATCGTCGTGATGCTTGCGCCGCCGACGGCCCGGATAAGGCTGTAGCTCTCGAAGATGCTGCCGCTGCCGTCGAGATCCTGATTGTGGTAGCGGCTGAAGTTGTAGGCAACAATGCTGTTGAGGAGTGCCGTGCTGCCCGCGCCGAGAATGCCGTTGCTGGTCGACCCGAACGTGTAGTTCTGGGCGATCGTCGCGCCGTTGAACGTAGTCTGGTCGGCGGCGTTGAATATGCCGACGCCCCCGCCGTTGGTGTACGCGTAGTTGTTGTAGACAGTTGAATTGTTCAAATAGGACCGGCTCTTCGCGTAGCCGATCGCGATGCCGCCGCCGCCGCCCGCCGGATCGGCGACGCTGTTGCCGCTGATCAGCGAGCGGTTGACGGTGATGCTGAGCGCGCTATCCGCGTCGATGCCGCCGCCGAACGTCATTGCATTGTTGCCGGTGACGCTGCTTTGCTGCAACGTGAGTTGCGTTACCATCGGCGATGTCGAATCAAAGACGAAGACGCCACCACCGGCAGCGCTTGCCGAATTGCCCGAAATCGTGTCGCCGGTCAGCACCGCCACGACGTTGGTAAACTGGACGCCGCCGCCATTGCCCACACTGGAGTTGTCGCTGATAGTGCTGTTGTCGATCGTGACGCTGTCCGTGGCGTTCGAATTAGGGGTGCGAAAGAAAAGCAGCCCGCCACCTGGACCAAGGTAGGCGTGGTTGCCGGTTATTCGCGAGCTCGCTATTGTTGTCGAGCCGACATTATAGAAACTGCCGCCGCCAGCTTCACTCGCTGTGTTCGCGCTGATGATGCTGTCAACGATCTGCAGCGTACCTCCGCCCGACGCCAGAATGCCGCCGCCCTGGCCCACAACCGGTTTGGTGCTGTTGTTCGCGACCGTCGTGCGCGCAAGTTTGGAAACCGACGCAACCCCGTTGCCGCTGTACAGAAAAATCGCACCGCCCTGCAGCGCGTAATTATGTTCGAGCACAGCATCCAGCACGGTCAACGAAACGTTCGACGTGAAGATCGCACCGCCGAGCAAGGGGCTGCCGACGTGGCCATGACTCAGGGTCAATCCGGACACCGTTACCGCAATCGGCGTGTTGGAGATCGTCGAAATGTTGAAGATGCGCGACGCGTCGTTGCCGCTGATCGTCAGCTTGTCGGCACCCGGCCCCACGATCGTCATCGGCTGATTTACCGGGATCTCGCCCTGCGTCAATGTAATCGTGCTGCCATTGAGCGCGGGGGCGAATTCGACAAAGTTGTCGGACGAGAGGTTGGCCTGCGACACGGCCTCACGCAGTGTGGTCTTGTTCTGCGTGGGAACATCCGCACTGGTGTCTACGAGGTACGTCGCTGCGAACGCAGGCAGCGGATTGCCGGCCAAGGCCACTGCAGTCACGCCGAAGAATGTGGCCCAGAGCCGGCGACGGCAATCTGCGGTCAATCCGCACTCGACTGCTGCGGTCAGGCGGCAACGCTGGACGGATTGAAACGCGCGCATGGCTCTAGCCTCCTTTCGGCTAGAGCCCCCCTGTCGGACAGAAATGTCCGGCGCGGCCGTGGCGCAGAACTATACGCCGCGTTTCAAGCAGCTTGCAGGAACGGTGAGCAAGGCGTTCAGCCTGCAGACGGCAACGTTCGACCTCGCTGACATTTACCTGACGATTTCAGACCGTCTTCAATGGATGCGCTCGTCATGCCCCAGTATTCGCAACGCTCAGGAGGGCAGCCGGCGAATTTTCGCACCGAGCGTGCCGAGCTTTTCCTCGATGCACTCGTAGCCGCGGTCGATGTGGTAGATGCGGTCGACGGTCGTGTCGCCCTTCGCGACGAGGCCGGCGAGCACGAGGCAAGCCGAAGCGCGCAGGTCGGTCGCCATCAGCGGCGCGCCGGACATCTGGTCGACGCCCTTGATCACGGCGGTGTTGCCTTCCAGATGGATGTCGGCGCCGAGGCGCTCGAGTTCGTGCACGTGCATGAAGCGGTTTTCGAAAACGTTCTCGGTGATGGTGCCGGTGCCTTCGGCAACCGCGTTCAATGCCGTGAACTGGGCCTGCATGTCGGTTGGAAATGCCGGGTACGGCGCGGTCGTGATGTCGACCGCCCTGGGCCTCCGGCCGTGCATGTTGATCTCGATCGAATCGTCGGTCGTGTTGATCTCGGCCCCGGCTTCCTCGAGTTTCTGCAGGACCGAGTCGAGCGTCCTCGGGCGCGCGCGCTTGGCCAGCACGTGGCCGCCGGTGATCGCGCCGGCGACCAGGAACGTGCCGGTTTCGATGCGGTCGGGCAACACGTCGTAGTCGGTGCCGTGCAGGCGCTCGACGCCTTCGATGACGATCGTGCTCGTTCCGGCGCCGCCGATCTTTCCGCCCATCGCGTTGATGCAGTTCGCCAGATCGACGACCTCGGGTTCCTGCGCGGCGTTTTCGATCACGGTCGTGCCCTGCGCCAGCGCCGCGGCCATCATGATGTTCTCGGTGCCGGTGACGGTGACGAGATCCATGACGATGCGCGCGCCCTTCAGCCGTTTGGCGCGCGCCTTGATGTAGCCGTTTTCGACCGACACGTCGGCGCCGAGCGCCTGCAATCCCTTGATGTGCAGATTGACCGGGCGCGATCCGATCGCGCAGCCGCCGGGCAGCGACACGTCGGCTTCGCCGAAACGCGCGACGAGCGGACCGAGCACGAGGATCGACGCGCGCATCGTCTTGACCAGATCGTACGGCGCGAAATAGCGGTCGGCCGTGCGCGGATCGACGTGGATGCGCATGCGCTCGTCGATCGTCAGCTGCACGCCCATCTGGCCGAGCAGTTCCATCGTCGTCGTCACGTCGTGCAGATGCGGCACGTTGCCGATCGTCACCGGTTCGTCGGCAAGCAGGGTTGCGGCCAGGATCGGCAGCACGGCGTTCTTGGCGCCGGATATCCAGACGTCACCGTGCAGGGGTTCGCCGCCGGAGATTACGATTTTGGCCATTGGGAATCAGGGACTAGGGGCTAGGGACTAGGGGGCGAGTGAAGAGCGTGTTGTTGCGCCGCATGTGTTGTTCTGGAATGCAAAGAAAAAGCGAAAAACTGAAATACCGGGACGACTTCACATCCCTCGCCCCTCGCCCCTCGCCCCTGCTTCTTCCGGCGTCATCGTCTTCAGCGACAGCGCGTGAATCGCGCCGCCCATCAGATCGCCGAGCGTCGCGTAGACCATGCGGTGACGCGCCAGCGGCAGTTTGCCGGCAAAGGCCGGGGCCACGACCGTGGCCTCGAAATGGACCCCATCGGCCCCCTGGACTACGGCCCTTGCACCCGGCAGGCCGCGTTCGATCAGAGTCTTGATGGTGTCGGTGTCCATGAGAAGGTTGAAATATGGCGGGTTGCGGGCATGCGCGCGGGCCGTTCGCGGCCGCTGCAACGATGGCGCGGCCGGACCCGTCCTAGGCCGAACGGGTGACGAGCGCTACAATAAGGACCACACATGTTACTTAAATTCCTCGGCCACAGATACCCGACGCTTGCCGAACCCGACATTTCCCTATTGCACCCGCAGGCGATGAACGCTCGAATCAAGAACCTGGCTGCCACGCCGTTGACCACTCCGATCGCCAATCCGATCCTCGATGCAGTCTCGTTGCGACGCAGCGCGCTGACCGTGATCAGCACCGAGGCGCGCGCAATCGACCTGCTCAAGGCGCGCATCGACGAAAACTTCCTGCGCGCGTGCCAGCTGATGTACGAATGCCCGGGGCGCGTGGTCGTGTCCGGCATGGGCAAGTCCGGGCACATCGCGCGCAAGATTGCGGCGACGCTCGCCTCGACCGGGACGCCGGCGTTCTTCGTCCATCCCGGTGAAGCCAGTCACGGCGATCTGGGCATGATCACGCACAAGGACGTCGTGCTGGCGCTGTCGAATTCCGGCGAAACCGACGAGTTGCTGACGATCCTTCCCGTGATCAAGCGCCAGGGCATCCCGCTGATCGTGATGACCGGCAACCCGGGTTCGTCACTGGCCGAGATGGGCGACGCCCATCTGGATGTGAGCGTGTCCGAGGAAGCCTGCCCGCTCAATCTGGCGCCGACCGCGAGCACGACCGCGGCGCTGGTCATGGGCGATGCGTTGGCGATCGCGCTGCTCGAAGCGCGCGGCTTTACCGATGAGGACTTCGCCCGTTCGCATCCGGCCGGCATGCTCGGCCGGCGCCTGCTGCTGCATATCGCCGACATCATGCATTCCGGCGAGCACATACCGAGCATCCGCTCGGACGCCAGCCTGTCCGACGCGCTGGTCGAGATGACGCGCAAGGGCCTGGGCATGACTGCGATCGTCGATGCGGACCAGCGCCTGCTCGGCATCTTCACCGACGGCGACCTGCGCCGTGCGGTCGACAACAACAATATCGACCTGCGCACCACACCGGTCACGTCATTGATGAGCGTCAACCCGAAGACCATCGCCGCCGACAAGCTCGCAGTCGAAGCCGCACGCCTGATGGAAGACCACAAGATCCACGCGCTGCTCGTCGTCGATGCCGACGAGCGCGTGGTCGGCGCGTTGAACATTCATGATTTGTTGAGGGCGAGGGTGGTTTGAGAGGCACGAGGGACTAGGGGCTAGTGGCTAGGGACCAGTAAGAGCTGGCCGCCGAGGATCGTAGTCTCACGCCAGAAATGTGCGCAGCGCACAACCCATTTGTTTTCTTAACGCCCTGCATGGAAACTACGAGAGTTCCGTGCTGCGAAGCACCCCTGGTCCCTGACCCCTGGTCCCTAGCCCCTGCTCGACAAAATGCCCTCCTCCCACACTAACCTGACTGCCGATATCCGCGAGCGCGCCGCGCGCGTGAAGCTGGCATTGTTCGACGTCGACGGGGTCCTGACCGACGGGCGGCTGAGCTATACCGATGATGGCCGCGAGATAAAGACTTTCCACGTGCACGACGGGCTCGGCATGAAGCGCCTGATGGCGAACGGCATCGAGGTCGGCATCATTACCGCGCGCATGAGCCACACGGTAACCGAGCGCACGGCCGAGTTGGGAATCGCTCACGTCTACCAGGGTCAGGACGACAAGCTGGCCTGCTACGAGCAGTTGATCCATGCGCTCGAACTGACGCCCGAACAGACCTGCTACTGCGGCGACGACCTGCCCGACTTGCGCGTCATGAGCCGCGTCGGTCTGGCGATCGCCGTGGCCAATGCGCACGCCTGGGTGCGCGAGCGGGCGCACTGGCGCACGAGCCAGCCTGGCGGCAAGGGCGCAGTACGCGAGGTCTGTGATTTGCTGATCGCCGCGCAGGGCAACGCCGAGACCGAACTGGCGCGCTTCCTGTGATCGACCGCAGGCTCTTCCTCATCATCGCGGCGCTGGCCGTGTTCGCGCTGGCCACGCAAGCAATCGTCTGGTTCCTGGCGCCGCGCGAGGAGGAAAGCACGTTCGTCGGCCCACCGCGCTCGGATTACACGCTGGCCGACTTCACGCTCGATGCCCTCGACGAGCAAGGCGAGCATTCGTTCACGATGGTCGCGCCGCGCATGGCGCGCCGCCAGGACGACGGCTCGATCTACATCAGCACGCCGGACTACGAAATCGTGGACAATGGCGGCAACGTGTGGAAAGGCACGTCCGAATCGGCCTGGGTCAACAAGGACGGCACGATC
Source organism: uncultured Gammaproteobacteria bacterium (assembly GCA_963766595.1). Taxonomy (GTDB): domain Bacteria; phylum Pseudomonadota; class Gammaproteobacteria; order Xanthomonadales; family Rhodanobacteraceae; genus Rudaea. The sequence continues at coordinate 669,861 of CAVYAZ010000002.1, read as the reverse complement.
ATGAAACTGCAGGGGGCCGTCGAAATGCATCGCATCCCGACCGAGAAAGTCACGCCGGTGCAGCTGTTGACCCGCGACCTGACCGTGCTGTCCGATCCGAAGGTCAAGAATTCCGAGCAGCCGCGCGACCGCCGCATGGAGACCGCCGAACTGGCGACCGTGACCGACCCGGATACGGTGGCCCACGGCGTCGGCATGAAAACCGACATGACGTTCAAGATCGTCGAGTTCCTGTCCGAGTTCCATTCAACCACACAGCCTTCGAAACTACGATGAACACAGTCCAGCGCAAGGCCGCCGTGCGTTTTTTATCAGGGCTGATCGCGTCGGGGATGATCGTGCTGCTCGCGACACAGCAGGCCTGGAGCCTGTCCAGCGACAACGACCAGCCGATGGACATCACCGCCAATACCTCCAAGAGCGTCGGCAGCAAGACCGGCGCGGCGAACGATCCTGACATCACCGACCTCGACGGCAACGTGATCATCACGCGCGGCTCGATCAAGATCCTCGCCGACCATGCGCGCATCTACCAGACTCCGTCGGGCGCGAAGGATCCGAACGCCGGCAAGTACTCGCATATGGTGCTGACCGGCAAGCCGGCGCACATGCAGCAATTGCACGACGGCGACTGCGGATTGATGACCGCCGACGCCAACACGATCGACTACAAGCCGCCGACGAACCTGGCCGAGCTGACCGGAGGCGTGAAGGTCGTGCAGGCCGGACGCGGCGAATCGCACAGCGAGCACATGCTCTACAACACCGATACCGGCGAGATGGAAGCCGGCGACAACTCGCCGACCAGCCGCGTGCACATGATCATGCAACCGGGCACGGCGAAACTGCCGGAGCGCAGCGACAATTGCGGCTTCCCGGGCACTCCGAAAGCCAAGACGGCCAAGACGCCGGCCGGCGAAACGCCCGCACACTGATGCTCAGCGCTGTCGGCCTGCAGAAGAGCTTTCGCGGGCGCGCGGTCGTCCGCGATTTCGAGTTTCGCCTGAGCCAGGGCGAAGTCGTGGGATTGCTCGGCCCCAACGGCGCCGGCAAGACGACGACGTTCTATATGGTCGTCGGCCTGATCGGCGCCGATGCCGGCCGTATCACGCTCGACAAGCGCGACATCACGCAGATGCCGATGCACGCGCGCGCCCGCCTCGGCGTCGGCTACCTGCCGCAGGAACCGTCGGTGTTCCGCCGCCTCACGGTCGCCGAAAACGTTCTGGCGATTCTCGAGTTGCGCGCGGATCTCGACGCGGCCGGTCGCCGCGCGGAACTCGAGCTGCTGCTCGACGAATTGCAGATCGCCCACATCTCCGACAGCAAGGGCGTCAGCCTCTCGGGCGGCGAGCGCCGGCGTGTCGAGATCACGCGCGCGCTCGCGGCCAAGCCACGCTTCATGCTCCTTGACGAACCGTTCGCCGGCATCGATCCGATCTCGGTCGTCGAAATCCAGCGCATCGTGCGCCAGCTCAAGGCGCGCGGCATCGGCATCCTGATCACCGATCACAACGTGCGCGAGACGCTCGGCATCTGCGATCGCGCCTATATCATGAACGAAGGCGCCGTGCTGGCGAAGGGCACGCCTCAGGATGTCCTTGCCAACAGCCGCGTGCGCGAGGTCTACCTCGGCGCCGAGTTCCGCATGTAGCATCGCAGATCGCGAATTCTTGATGAAGAGCGAAGCGGTTACACGAAGAACACGAAGAGGAGCCGCGAAGGACACGAAGAGAGGAAGGATGCAAAGCGCGCGCACGCCTCTCGCTATGCCAAGACCGTCGTCATTTCCCGCGAAAGCGGGAATCCATTTTTGGCTTGGATAGACTGGGAACGATCAAGATGGATCCCCGCTTTCGCGGGGATGACGAATCTTGTCGAGGACCGCGAGGGAGAGGATTGCCGGCTGATTGCAGCCACGTACGGCGGACGGCGCAAGGCCGTTCAGCGCCCGGCACGAATTGTCCCAGTATAAACCCTTTCCCGAGATTGACTAACGGCAGGCATTCGGAGCTATCCTGCGCTCCCGGGGCCGCAAAAACACGATCGGAATCCATCAGTGAAGCCTGCGTTACAACTGCGCCTCCATCAGCAACTGGCCCTGACGCCGCAATTGCAGCAGGCGATCCGCCTGTTGCAGTTGTCCAGCATCGAGCTCGAGATGGAGTTGCGCCAGGCGATGGAGTCCAATCCGCTGCTGGAATTGTCCGAACCCGAGGGCGAAGAAGAGGCCAACGGCGAATACGTCGCGCCGCCCGAGACACCAGCGCCCGAAGTGAATCATGAACACGACGCGACCAGCGCCAACGACGAGGCGCGCGACGAGCAACGCCGCGACGAACTCAACGGCGACCACACGATCGACTTCGAATTCGGGCGCACTGACTACGGCAGTCCGATGCCGGACGATAACGACGATTTCGAATCGCAGGACCAGGAACCCGAGGACCTGCGCGACCATCTGCTGTGGCAGCTGAACCTGTCGCCGCTGTCCGCGCGCGACCGCGCGATCGGCGCCACGATCATCGAGGCGATCGACGACGACGGCTATCTGCACGAATCCAGCGAGACGTTGCGCCAGAACCTGGCGACGCTGCACGAGGTCAATGTCGACGAAGTCGAGGCGATCCGGCATCGGATCCAGCATTTCGATCCACTCGGCGTGGCCAGCCGCACGTTGAGCGAATGCCTGCGTGCGCAGCTCGATGCATTCGACACCGCCACGCCCGGCTGGGCGGTCGCGCGCGAACTGGTCATCCATCACCTCGAAACGCTCGCCCGCAACGACCGCGCTCGCTTGTGCCGCGTGCTGCACGTCGACGCCGAAGAGCTCGACACCGCGATCGCGCTGGTGCGCTCGCTCGACCCGAAACCGGGCGCGCAGATCAGTCCAAGCAAGGCCGAGTTCGTCGCGCCCGACGCGTATGCGTTCAAGCGCGTCGGACGCTGGCAGGTTTCGCTGAGCCAGAACTGCCAGCCCAAGCTCAGCATCAACGCGCACTACACGTCGCTGATGGCGCGGGCGCAGCGCGACGACGCAAGTTATCTGCGCGGTCAGCTGCAGGAGGCGCGCTGGTTGATCAAGAGCCTGCAGACCCGTGCCGACACGATGCTCAAGGTCGCCACGGCGATCGTGAAGGCGCAAAGCGCGTTTCTCGACTACGGCCCCGAGGCAATGCGCCCGCTGGTGTTGCGCGACATCGCCGAGCAGATCGGCATGCACGAATCGACGGTTTCGCGCATGACTACGCGCAAATACCTGCACACACCGCGCGGCACCTACGAATTCAAGTACTTCTTCTCGTCCGGCGTGTCGACGATCGACGGCGGCGCGGCCTCGGCCACGGCGATCCAGGCGATGATCCGCAAGCTGATCGGCGAGGAGACGCACACCAAGCCGCTGTCCGACCAGGCGCTGGCGGTCGAGTTGAACCGCCGCGGCATCGAAGTTGCCAGACGCACCGTGGCGAAATACCGCGAGGCGCTGAACATCCCCTCGTCCAACGAACGCAGCCGCTTCGGCTGAAGGAGGCCCGCCCCGGAACCCCATCGTGCTTCATCGGTCTTAAAAGGTGGTACCCGCCGCGCTGACGCGCATCGCGCGCGGCGACGGGTAGCAGTTCGTCAGTACTATCCGAGGAGAAGGTCATGCAGATTCAAGTCAGCGGTCATCAGGTTGCCATCACGCCCGCCCTGAGGGACTACGTCACCGGCAAGTTCAACCGCATCGTCCGCCACTTCGACCAGCTGCACGACGTCACCTTCACCCTCAGCCTCGAAAAGCTGTTGCACAAGGCCGAGGCCAACATCCATTGCGCCGCCGGCAAGAAAATCCACGCCGAAGTTCAGGCCGCCGACATGTACGCGGCGATCGACGCGCTCGCCGACAAGCTCGACCGCCAGGTCAAGAAACACAAGGAAAAGCTGACCAGCCACCATCGCGACGATGGCCGCGAGGCGCGGCACGTCTGAGGCGTCCTTCATCACGCTCCAGCTTGGGAACAACCCAAAGACTGTCGTCATTCCCGCGCAAGCGGGAATCCATTTAGCTGCCTGATTCAAGATCAAGATGGATCCCCGCTTGCGCGGGGATGACGAACAAAATCTGACCGGTTCCTCTACGGCTCGACGACGTTGAGCTTCACGTCGTCGAGCCAGCCAGTGCCGCCGTCGAGCAGCATTGCGCCGATCGAAACCCGGTGCGCGTCGGCCGGTAGTTTCACGCGCACGCGCACGGCGCGCCAGTCGGTCGTGCCGGTCAGCGGAGCGGCCATTTCCCGGCCCCCTGGCACGTCGATGTAGAGCACCCAGCCCAAAGGGCCGACATCCGCGGTTCGCGCCATCGCCGATAACTCGAGCGTCTTGCCCGCATGCGGATCGATCGAAACTTCCTGGAAGAGCGAGCCAAACACCTGGGCCCGCGTGCGGCGCATGCGAAAACTTGCCCCTCCGGCAAATGGCGCGGTGGCGTCTTCGTTCATTTCGTAGGCTGCCACCCCGGCATGCTGGGACAACGTCCAGCCGGGTATTCGATTCGGCGCGCCGGGTTCCTCGAAGCCGGCGTTCGCAACGTCAATGCTGGCGACCACGCGCGTGGCGACGCCGGCGCCGGAATCCGGATTGGCGCATGCAGCCAGGAGCAAAGCGGCGAAAACGCCGGCACAGCAGATCTTCAAGGCGCCCCCCGAATTTTTGCAATGCCGCATCGTAGGCGAACCGCGCCTGTCCGCCAACCACGCCGGCCATTCCGCACGAACACTGGCAAAATGCCCGCTTCTCTGCCAGATTTGGCTTATGGAACGCCTGACAGCACGCGAACTGTTCGACAAGGTCAGCGCCCGGCTGTCTTTACGCTGGGTCGCCGGACAGCAGGGCGAGAACCGCGCGATCGTGCCGGCCGAGAAGCAATCGCGCCGTCCGTCGCTGGCCGGTTATCTCAACACGATCTACCCGAACAAGATCCAGATCATCGGCACCGAGGAACTGAGCTGGCTCGACGGCCTGGATTCGCGCCAGCGCTGGGAGATGATCCAGAAGATCGTCGGTTTCCAGCCGACCGCGATCGTGATCACGAAGGACCAGACCGTGCCGTCGGATCTGCGCGATGCGGCCAACGAAACGGCAACGCCGGTCTGGCTGAGCAGCCAGCGCGGCCACGAGTTGCTGACCTATCTGCAATACCACCTCGTGCGCATGCTGGCGCGGCGCGTCACGCTGCATGGCGTGCTGATGGAGGTCTATTCGATCGGCGTCTTGATTACCGGCGAATCCGGATCCGGCAAGAGCGAACTTGCCCTCGAACTGATCACGCGCGGCCATCGCCTGGTTGCCGATGATGCGCCGGAGTTCACCCAGATCGCCCCGGACGTCATCGACGGCTCGTGCCCGGAAATGCTGCAGGACCTGCTCGAAGTGCGCGGCCTGGGCATCCTCAACGTGCGCGAGATGTTCGGCCACACGGCCGTGAAGCCGTCCAAATATCTGCGGCTGATCGTGCACCTGATGATAACGCCGCGTTCGCAGCCGATCGAGCAAGGCGGGCTCGAACGCATCTTCGGCGACAACAGCTACCGCGAGATTCTCGACACCAAGGTGCCGCAGACGACGATTCCGGTCGCGCCCGGCCGTAATCTGGCCGTTCTCGTCGAGGCCGCCGTGCGCAACCACGTGCTCAAGACCAAGGGCATCGACCCGGCGCAGACGTTCCTCGACCGGCAGGCGCATCAGATGCGCCGCCAGCCGGCATGGTGAGGAACCAGCGCAAAACCTACTGCGCTCGGCAGCTTGCGCGCCGCCGGTGCTCGGAATCCTCATGTACGCCCAAGTACACTCGGGTTCCTGCGCGCCGTCGTCGCGCAACCTGCCTTCGCTCGCTACGGTTTTGCAGTGGTTCTTCAAACGTCGCCCGACGCTTGAATCCTTCTCCCTTCGGGAGAAGGTGCCCCGAAGGGGCGGATGAGGGTACGCAAGAACTGCGACCTGTAGGCCTGTTGGGAGATTCTATTTCGTTGCTACCTGGCACCCTCACCCCTACCCCTCTCCCGGTGGGAGAGGGGTTCAGTCCTTCTGCGCGCGTCGTGTACCGGGGTGTTCCATAGCATGCAAAGTGAAACTATCCACAATGCAGCAACGCGCCTGGTCGTGGTCAGCGGCATGTCGGGCTCGGGCAAGACGATCGCGCTGCGCACGCTCGAGGATCTCGACTACTACTGCGTCGACAACCTGCCGAGCGCGTTGATGGAGGCGTTCGTCGCCGCCGTGACGCAGGCGCAGCCGGGCCTGCATCCGCGCCTGGCGGTCGGCATCGACGTGCGCAACCGCGCCGAGGACCTCAACCGGCTGCCGGAGATACTCGCCGATCTTGCGCGCCGCGGCATCGAGCACCGCCTGATCTTTCTCGATGCGCGCGACGACGTGCTGTTCAAACGCTACTCCGACACGCGCCGCCGCCACCCGCTGACCGGCGAGGGTCTGTCGCTGAGCGACGCGATCGAGCGCGAACGACGGCTGCTGCAGCCGGTCGCCTCGATCGCCGAACGAGTCATCGATACGAGCGATCTCAACGTCCATCAGCTGCGCCGCTTGATCGCAACCGAACTCGGAATGGCTGGCGGCCCGCTGTCGCTGCTGTTCGAATCATTCGCCTACAAGCGCGGCGTCCCGGCCGACGCAGACTTCGTGTTCGACGCGCGCTGCCTGCCGAATCCGCACTGGGACACGCGCCTGCGTCCGCTCTCCGGCAAGGACGCGCCGGTGCGCGAATGGCTCGCCGAAAAGCCCGAAGTTGCGCAGTACCTCGGCGATGTGCGCGGATTCCTCGACACCTGGCTGCCGCGTTTCGAAGCCGACAACCGTTCCTACGTTACGATCTGCATCGGCTGCACCGGCGGCCGCCATCGGTCGGTCTACCTGTGCGAGCGCCTGGCCGAGCATTTCCGGACCACACGCCAGCAAGTGCTGACGTTTCATCGGGAGCTGGAATGAGAGCAGGGACTAGGGACTGGGGAGAAGCGGCACATCGTAGGCCGCGTCGTCCGCGTTTTCGTGAGCGTCGCCGCACCTTATCCCTTCACTACGTCTCTGCTCTTCTGGCACCTAGTCCCTAGCCTCTGGCCCCTGCTCCCCCCATGACCGTCGGCATCCTCCTCCTCACTCACGAAGAAATGGGCTCGGCGCTGATAGCGACCGCGCACCATATCCTCGGACGGATGCCGCTGGCAGTCGAGGCGCATGCAATACCGCCGGGGAGCGACGTCGATCTGGCGTTGCGCGACGCGCGCGCGCACGCGCGCCGGCTCGATTCGGGCGATGGCGTGCTGGTGCTTACCGACGTCTACGGCGCAACCCCGAGCAACGTCGCCGACAGGGTTGCCGAGCCGGGCTTGGCGATCCATCGCGTTTCCGGGCTGAATCTGCCGATGCTGCTGCGCGTGCTGAACTATGCGGAGCAGCCGCTGACCGAACTTGCACAGACCGCGGCCAACGGCGGCCGGAGCGGAATCAGGATCGACGATGCTTGAGCGCGAGATCATGATCACGAACAAGCTCGGCTTGCATGCGCGCGCGTCAGCCAAGCTCGTCCAGCTATTGCAGAACTACAAGTCGAATGCGTTCCTGATATACCGAGGCCGCGAGATCAACGCCAAGAGCATCATGGGCGTGATGATGCTCGCCGCCGGGGTCGGCAACTCGATTACCTTGCGCACCGATGGCGTCGACGAGGAAGCCGCGATGAACGAGATGGCCGCCCTGTTTGAACGCAAGTTCGACGAGGGGGCGTGATGTACTTCTTCGCAAGTAGCACGCGGACACGCTTCAAGCCCCTCCTTCTTGATGGGGGAGGGGTTGGGGAGAGGGTGAAAAGCGAAACCAGCGTCGTCTGCGCCGCCGATTCCCTCTCCCGGCGCGCTGCGCGCTTTACGCCGTTCCGTCCCTGGACTCGGCGAGCCGGCATCCTTGCCGGCCCGCCCCCTCACCCTTTGCTCTCTCCCCCAAGCGGAGCTTGGGGGAGAGAGGAACGGGTCGTGTCGCGCGCTGTGCGCGCGACATCGTTATTTGATAGAAGATGAGCACCCGCATCGTCATCGCCGGCACTCCCGCGGGCCGCGGCATGGCGCTCGGGCGGGCGCGACTCGTCCAGCCGAGTCAGCCCGACGTCGACGAACGTCCGCTGCCTTCGGGCGAAGTCGAGGCCGAAGTCCTGCGCCTGACCGCGGCGCTAACCGCGGCGCGCGACGAACTGAAGCAGCTGCGCGACAAGTTGCACGGCGCCCTTGCCCGCGAAGTCGGCGAGTTCATCGACGCGCACAGCCTGATTCTCGACGACCCCGAATTGACCGGCGGCCTGTATGACCTGATTCGCAAGGCGCGCTACCGGGCGAGCGCCGCGTTGAAGATGCAACGCGATCGCCTCGTCGCCGCGTTCGACGCGATCGACGATCCATACCTTCGCAGCCGCCGCGAAGACGTCGATCACGTGATCGGCCGCGTCCAGGCGGCACTCGCGCGCGATACGACTCCGGCCGAGCGCCAGATCGCCGCGCGCGTCGGCAGCGTGCTCGTTACCGACGCGATCGCGCCGGCCGAGCTCGCGCACCTGACCGAACACGGCGTGCTCGGCGTGATCACGACGGGCGGCAGCGCGCTGTCGCATAGCGCGATCCTCGCACGCAGCATGCGTCTGCCCATGGTGGTCGGCGCGCACGACGCGCTCAAGCGCATGAGCGACGACGACCTCGTGCTGGTCGACGGGACGCATGGCGAGATCGTCGTGCATCCGACTGCTCAGGACCTCGCGCGCTACCGCCAGCACCAGCGCGAGCAAACGCGCAGCGCCGAAGCGCTGTCGCGGCTCAAGCACGCGCGCACGATAACCGCCGACGGCATGGAGATCTTTTTGTACGCCAACGCGGAAATGTCGGCGGACATCGTCCAGGCGCGCGCTCTCGGCGCTGCCGGCATCGGCCTGTATCGCACCGAATTCCTGTTCCTCCAGCGGCGCGAAGTGCCGGACGAGGAGGAGCAGTTCGTCGCCTACCGCGATGTCGTGCTCGGCATGGGCGGCATGCCGGTAACGATCCGCACGCTCGATCTCGGCGCGGACAAGGCCGACAACACCGGCGTGGCGCTCGGCAAGGAACCCAATCCGGCTCTCGGTGTGCGCGGCGTGCGCCTGTCGATGCTGCATCCGGAGCTGTTCAAGACCCAGTTGCGTGCGATTCTGCGTGCCGCAAGCTTCGGCCGGGTGCGCATCCTCGTGCCGATGGTGACGACGCCCGAAGAAGTCGTCGCGACGCGCGGACTGATCGACGAGTGTGCCCGGCAGTTGCGCTCCAGCGGTCATGAAATCAGCGATCACTACGAATTCGGCGCGATGATCGAGGTACCGGCGGCGGCGATCGCCCTGCCCTCGCTGATCCGCCATCTCGATTTCATCGCGATCGGCACGAACGACCTGACCCAGTACACACTGGCCGTCGATCGCGGCAACGATTCGTTGAGCGCGCTGTACGATCCGCTGCACCCCGCGGTGCTGAAGCTGCTCGCGCAGATCATCGCCACCGCGCATCGCGCGCGCAAGCAGGTCACGTTGTGCGGTGAAATGGCCGGCGAGGTGCGCTATTCGGCGCTGCTGCTCGCGCTCGGCCTGACGAGCTTCAGCATGCACCCCAGCTCGATGCTCGAAGTGCGCCACGCGATTGCCGGTTGCGACCGCGCCAAGCTGCGTAAGCAATGCGCTTCGCTGTTGCGCGCGCAGACGCGTGCCGGCATCGATCGCGCGCTCAAGCGCATGCAAGGGCCATGACCGTCGCCGCCCCAATCGAATAACGATGTCGCGCGCAGAGCGCGCCGCGTGATCCATTCCTCTCTCCCCCAAGCGTCAGCTTGGGGGAGAGAGCAAAGAGTGAGGGGGCCGAGCCGACAGGATGCCGGCACGAGGAGGACAAGGACGGACCTGCAATAGTCACCGCGCCGACGCGCGGGGTGAGCGCACCTTCCTCCGCTTGCGGAGGAAGGTTGGGATGGGGGAAACTCCGCGATCGCGCGCGGCACCGCGTTCGCACGCACGTTGTGCGCCATGCTGCACGAATGAAAAATCCTGACGGCGATGGGCGCGGTCACTCCATTCAAACCATTGAGCATGCTCAACCCGCGATTGCACGACCACGCCGATGAACTCGCCGCTCGCTTCCGCGAACGCGATCCGTTTCGCCACGTCGTCATCGATGAATTCTTCTCGCCGGACTACTGCGCACAGCTGCTCTCGCAGTTTCCCGCGTTCGAACGCGGCAACGCGCTCAGCGAGGACGGCACTCTCGGCAACAAGTCGACGATAGAGAAGGTTCGGAGCCTGGGTCCGGCCTTCGACGCACTCGACACTCTGGTCCAGTCCGGCGACTTTCTCGGCTTGATCGGACGCATCACCGGCATTGCGGATCTGCTTTACGACCCGTGGTATTTTGGCGGCGGCACGCACGAGAACCGCGATGGCCAGGATCTCGACGCGCACGTCGATTTCAACCGCCACCCGATCGAGAAGTGGCATCGGCGGCTGAACCTGATCGTCTACCTGAATCACGAGTGGAACGATTCCTGGGGAGGCTCGCTCCAATTGCATTCCGATCCGCGCTCTCCGAAGGACCGGATAACGACGGTCACGCCGCTGTACAACCGCGCCGTGATTTTCGAGACGACCGAGTGGAGCTGGCATGCGTTTCCGCGCATTGCACTGCCAGCGGACAGGCAGGCACTGACGCGCAAGTCGATCGCATTATACTTCTATACAAAGGAAAGGCCTGCCGACGAACTCGCCGACACGCATTCGACGATCTATGTCGACCCGCCATTGCCCGAACGCTTTCAGGCGGGCATGACCATGACCCCTGCGGACGTCGAAGAATTGCGTCTCCTCCTTAGGCGCCGCGACCAGCACAACCAGCGGTTGTACCGCGATGTGACTTCGCTCACCAAGCACCTCGAGCAGGCGCAAGCAGCACTGCAGAAAGGCAGCCTCGGGCCACTGAGCTATTTCGCGCGCCGAATACTTTCACGACGGAAGCGATGATGGAATCCGCTGGCTCGATCGACGGCGGGAAGCCAGCCGGACTGGTAATGCCAAACACGGCCGTGACGGGCGGCTGTCACGGGCCCTGGTCGTTCCCATTCCTCGCATCGCGCCTGTTCGCCTTGTTCTTTCTGGGCTGCGCGGCTCTGTACGCGCTCACGACGTTGTGCGCGATCGTCAACTTCAGCTGGCGGCAACCGATGTTCGACCAGTGGCGCATGTACGAGACGTTCCTCGGACTGCCCTTCCCGCAGAATGTTCTGCAGTTGGAAAACGGACATCGCCCAATCATCCCCAACCTTTTCCGGGTCGCGGAAACTCGCTGGCTCGGCGGCAATCAGCTCCTGCAGATCAGCATCGGCACCATCTGCGCATTCCTGACATGGCTCGCCATAGCGGCCACCGCGTGGAACGCGCGCAAGTTGCCGTTGATCGCCCGCGCGATCGGCGTGATGTTGGCGACACTCGGCCTGTTCTGGCTGGCCAATGCGCGGATCCTCCTGCATGGCAACGAGTCGCTGCACGTCTATCTTCTCACGCTCGCAGTCGTCGGCGCCGCCCTGTGCACCTTCGAGGCGAAGCGCAGGGATTCCCTGGGTTGGCTCTGTGCCGGCACAGGCGCCAGCGCGATCGCAATGTTTTGTTTCGGCCCGGGCGTCGCGAGTTTTCCGGCCATCGTGCTGCTCGGTCTTGTGCTGCGACTGCCTTGGCGTTGGCTGTTGCTGCCGATCGGAGTGCTCGCCGGCTGCCTGCTCATTTACCTTCTCGCCCTGCCAGGAAGCCAGGGTGTGCGCGAAATGGTGGGCCTGCGGCCGGTCGACAGCATGCTCACGATTGCCCGCTGGCTGTCGTCTCCCTGGATCAACGGCTGGCTCGGTTTTTCCGAGCCGCCGCTGGCCCCGTGGATGGCCGAGCAAAACGGAACGGCAGTGCTTTGGCTTCGGGCGAGCGCGAATCGGGTCGTCGCATTCACTGGGCACGATTGGCGCGAGATGAGCACCGTGATCGGACTTGCGGGAATATTCGGCTTCGGCATCCGCTGCGCCATTGCCGGGGCACGGCGCGATTGTCCCGATCGCCTCGAGGCGCTGCTGCTCGGCCTCGGTCTGTTCGCGCTGGCGACCGCCGCCGTGATCGGTATCGGACGCGTCGACTATCTTCAGCAGTACCCGAGCGAGACCTATTCCGACCGCTATCTCGTCTGGCCGAGCCTGTTCTGGATGAGCCTGCTGATGCTGCTCATGCATGACGCGGCAGTTCTGCCGGGCCGCGGCGCGCGAACCGTCGCGTATGTCTTTTGCGCCACCCTGCCCGCGGTGCTGTTGGCGACGCACTCGCTCGGGGCCGGTTGGGGGGCAACCGTATACAGGATTGCGCAGCAAACCAGCGCGCAACTGCGTTCCGGCATCTACGACGAAGCACACTTTCCGGCAGAGTCGCGCGGAGCGGAAATCGAACAGCGCGAAATCGACCTGTTGCGCACGCAACGAATCGCCATGTTCGCAGAGCCCGCGTGGCAGCGCCTTGACACCCACTGGTCTGGCACGCTGGAGACCGCCGACGACACGGCGATTGAAGTGCACTGGCTACCACCTATCGATACCCCGGACGCGAACCGGCCGGCGGCTCACATCGAGGGCTGGGTGACACGGGGCATCGGCACCGTGCGCCAGCGCGGGCAACTCGTCGTTCTCTCCGAAGACCGGATCGTCGCAGGCTTCGCCGAATACAGCTTCGTTCGACCCAATGCCCGATCGCTGCTGCTGGATGTCCCGTCGAAGCGCGGCTTCGATGGCTATATTCGCAACTATGACAACAAGACAAAATATACTTTGGCTGTTGCGGACTTTGGCGCCAATCGCGCATTCTCCTTGACGTCCCTTCCCGCGCCGAGTTCGGCGACGAACCCATGAGCCACGTGACTTGTGCAACGAACGATAGCGCGCACATCACACGTCGATACCACCAACGGGTCATTCGTTCCGCTTGCGGAAAACGAATAGGTAATTGAGCACGAATCCGACCGCCAAGAACGCGCAGCAGGCGCCGACCTGTGCGAGATAGGGATTGACGCCGAGTCCGAGCAAAACCTGAAGGACCAGAAAGTTGACCCCGAACGCGGCCAGGAACGCCGGAATGAAACGCAAGCCGTCGTCGACGACGGCGCCGCGCGAACGGAACACCCAGTAGCGCGACTGCAGGAACGAGGTGACGAAACCGACGCAGTATCCCAGGAGGTTGCTCATCGTCGGACCAAAGCCGGAGGCCATGCAGGCAAAGATGACCGCGTAGCCGACGAGGGTGTTGACCAGTCCGGCCAGGGAGTACTTTGCCAGCAGCACGCTCAGGCGCATCGCGCTATCCGCGGCCGCCGGCTTCGAAGTTCGCCCGAACCGATATGTCGGGTGCAGTTCGTCGCTTCATCGCACGTGCGGCCCAAGCCGTCGGACCAGTCACGCGCGCCCAAACTCCACGCAATATTGCGCGCCGAGCGGCAACCAACCGAGCCAGCGTTCGATCGGCCGAAATAACTTCAGCGGCTTGGGAAAGAAAAGCGTGAACGCTGTCGCCTTGACCTCCAGGCCAGCCGACATCCCGAGATCCACCAACTCGCGTCGCGGGATCATCTTCGCATCGGTATCGAACGGGCACCGCTCGAATACGTAGCGCGTAACAGGATTCCAGGGATTGTGTTCGAATATGAAGATGCTTCCGCCCGGAGCGAGCGTCTCCCCGCAACGCCGGAGCCACGTGGAAACCTCGTCGCGCGGAACGTGGTGGAAGACATTGGCACCGAGCACGAGGTCGAAGCGACGCTGGCTGACCACCGTCCAGTCGTCCGTCACCTTTGCCGCGGGAACGCGCTCCGCGGCGAGGCGGACCGATTCGGCCGAAGGATCGTAGCCGGCAACGACCGCCTGCGGAAATGCCGTGACGAGATAGGCGAGGCTGCGGCCGGCGCCGCAGCCGAAATCGAGGACGCTGCCGACCACCCGCTGCTTGGTCGCGTGCGACAGGAAATCGATCTTGTACTGGGCAAAGTATTGGTCCTCGTCCAGGCCGGCAGGCAGGGCCGCCTTCAGCGTCTGGTCGTAGGAGTCGGCAAACCGGTCGAACTCATTCGCCATTCACCACCCCCGCCTTTGCGGGCGCCCAACCGATCCTGTCGCGAATGGCGAATTGGGGTTTGTGATTGATCTTCAGATAAGCCCTTCCAAGGTACTCCCCGATCACGCCGAGGCAGAGCAGCTGCAGACCGCCGACGAACAGCACGGTCATGACCAGCGAGGTCCATCCTGCCGGGGTTTCCGGGTGCAGCAATTTTTGCACGACGAGACCGACGATCAGGATCGCGCTCACGGCCGCCAGAATCATTCCGGTGATCGATGCGACGCGTAGCGGGATTATCGAAAAGCTCGTCGCCATCTTCAGCCACAGCGACAGCGATCGCCTCAGATCGTAATTGCCCTCGCCTTCATGGCGTGCCTGATGCTCGATCGGCACACTGGTGATGTGGTTGGTGACGTCCAGGATCAGGCCATCGACGTAGGCATAAGGGCCGTCGTAACGTATGACTTCCAGCACGACCCTGCGGTGCAGCGCCTTGAATGAAGACAGGTAGAGGCCGCGCGGCTTGCGCAGCAGGAATGACGCCATGCGGTCGTTGAACCAGCTGCCCAGGCGCTTCCAGTACACGTGCTTGCGGTTGACGTAACGCGTGTAGCACACGTCATACCCGTCGCGCACGGCCGCCACGAGGGCCATGATCGTCTGCGGTGGATGCTGCAGATCGTCGTCCATGATCACGACGATGTCGCCTTGCGCCTGGTTGAGTCCCGCCATCGTGGCGTTGTGCTGGCCAAAATTCCTGGAAAGGCAGATTCCCTTGACGAAGCCATGTCGAGCGGCAAGCGTCTGGATGACCTGCCAGCTTCCATCAGGGCTCGCGTCGTTGACGAGAATAAGTTCGAAGCGATGGGCCAGCCCGGCCGCGTCCATCGCCGTGGACACCTGGTCAGCCAGGTGCGGCAGAATGTTCTCGCTTCGGTAAACCGGAACGACGATGGAAATTTCAGGTCGCAATTGAGTCATTGTGGCCGTAATACTTCCTGATGACCTGAAGCAGATAGTCTTCCGGGAAAAACATACCGCACCGCTGCAGTGACGTCCGGATGCGATCGGTGTCGATCGCGTAGCCAGTGCCGCGCTCGATTATATCGAAAACCGCTTTGTGCCCGACCACTTGCTCGATCGAGCGGACAATCTCGGGAATCGCGTAGCTGCGAGGGTTGGCCACATTGATGGTTTCGCCGCTGGCTTTTTCCGTCACGACCAGGTCCGCAACGATGGCCGCGACATCGTCGACGTCGATGATATTGCGGGTCGCGCCGCGCCATATCGAGAAGCGCTCGGAGCGGACGATCCTGGCATAAAAGTGATTCAGCAGCGTGTGCGGATTCGGCGTCTTTCCCGCCAGCTGCGGCAGACGCAGCACCAGGTGACGATCGCGCTGCGCAACCAGGTTTTCCATGACCAGCTTGTGGCGCACGTAGGCGGTTTCGCGCGCGCCAGGGTCAGCGACGCTGCAGGTGCTGAAGTATAGAAATAGACTATCGGCAGGCGTCGCCGCGAGCGCCGCCCCCAGCCGTTGCCGCTCGCGCTCGAATTCCCTCGGATCGTCGCATGACGAGTTCGAGACGCCTGCGGCATAGACGCAGGCGCTGCCGAGTACGGCCAGATGCGGAACAAACGCTCGCGCAATCAAACCAGTACCGACTATCATGACATTCTCGTCACTGGTGGAACCTTCTGTGCGGATTGCCCGGAAGCGACACCATAGCCGCGTTCGGGCATTTTCGGTAGCGTGAGGAAGGATCCACGGGCATGCACAATGCGGAAGCCGGCTTTTCCGCGTCCACTCGTTCGAATGGACGCGCGGCGGACCTGCTTGCGGGAGCGTTCGTGGCCTGCGCGCTCCTGTACGCCCTGTCGACACTCTGCGCGATCCTGAATTTCGGCTTGCGCCAGCCGATGTTCGACCAGTACAAGGAATACGGCAACTATCTGAGCCTGCCGTTTCTCGATTCCGTGCTCATGATCGAAAACGGCCATCGCCCGGTCGTTCCTGCGCTGATCGCGAACCTCGAAATCCTCTGGTTTCACGCCGATCAATCGCTCCAGCTCGCGATAGGAACGTCCTGCATATTCCTGACCTGGGCACTGATCGCCTGGACATTCTGGACACAGAACGACATGCCGCGCATGGCGCGTGCCGCGGGTGTCATGCTCGCTGCACTCGGCCTGCTCTGGCTCGGCAACGCGCGCATGCTGCTTCAAGGCGTCTCGCAACTGCAAGCGCACGTGGTCGTGTGTTTCGTGACGCTGGCGGCACTTTGTACCCATTCCGCGGCGCGGCGCGATTCCTGGGGCTGGATGGCCGGTGCGGCAGTCGCTTGTGCCGCTGCTATGTTTACCTTCGGCGCCGGCGTGGCTGCATTTCCGACGATCATCGCCTTGGGCGTGCTCCTTCGCGTGCGTTGGCAGAAGCTTCTGATCCCCATCTCGACCGCGTTGCTCTGCTTCTATTTGTACATCTTTGTCCTGCCGGGCCACCAGGGCGTTCAGAACTCGCTGTCGCTGCATCCGATCGCAACGTTCGCCATCGTCGCCCAGTGGCTGTCTTCGCCATGGGCAAATGGCTTGCTGGCACTGGCCAATCCGCCATTGCAGCCGTGGTTGCCCGACAGCTTCGATACGGATCTGGGGCGGCTGCTCGTGACCGCGGCCAACAGGATCGTTATGGCAATCGATACACCGTGGCGTTCGATCACCATCGTGCTTGGCACGGCAGGAATCGCGATCTTCGTTGTGCGCCTGATCGTCAGCTACGTGCGCGGCAAACCCGTCAACCGCGGCGAGGCATTGGCCAACGCGATGTGCATGTTCGCTTTCGCTTCGGCGGTCATAGTCGGCATCGGACGCCTGGACTATCTTCAGGCCACGCCCGATCAGACCTTCGCAGACCGCTACCTGGTCTGGCCCTGCCTGTTCTGGATGGGATTGGTCTGGCTTGTCATGACCGACATCTGCCGGCTGAAGAACCAGGGCGTCGCGCTCGTCGGATTGTTGTTTCTTGTGGCGTTGCCGTTCGTTCTGTATCCCACCCACCGCGCCTGGGCCGGGTGGGGCGCGGCCGTCTACCATATTTCGCAGCAATCGGCCGCCTCCGTGCGCAGTGGCGTGTTCGATGAAACGCTGTTTCCCTCAGGAGCCGACGCAAGTCGCGACGACGTCCTGCACACGCTGAGGCTGCTCAAGCAACGGCAACTGGCGATGTTTGCCGAACCGAGTTGGAAACTTGTAGGAAGCCAGTGGCACGACCCGCTTTCTCATAGCGAAGAATATGCATTGGATCTGCACGTGGACAGGACGTTTCTGGATTCGGAGTCCGGACTAACCGCCGCGCGAATCGAGGGCACATTCCGGCCCCATAGCACCCCGATGCGGGCAAACGAGCAGTTGGCTTTGATCGATGCCGAGGATCGCCTTGTCGGATTGGCGGAATCCAGCTTCATCAGCCCGGACGCTGTCGGCTTGCGCCTCGATGTCGCGCGCAAACGCGGTTTCACTGGCTACATCCGCGACTATCACGACAACGGCAGTTACCGGCTCGTGCTCCTTCAGGGTGCCCATGGCGCCGTGCTTCTCGGGAACATCGAGCCACGTCTTGATCTGCCCGCTGGCGAAGCACGATGAGCCGCGCTGACAACGTGCAAATGCCCGATTCCGAGACCGGAGCTTCATCCTGGGACGCAGCTGGGTCAATCCGCCACGTGCTGCTGCCGATCGGCGCAATATTCCTGTTGTCACGCGCGGTCCTGTTGCTGGTCGGCGTGCTGACGGTCGCGCAGATCGCGCCGGCATCCGATCCGGCGAGCCATACGCTGCTGTCTTATCTGTGCCGTTTCGACTGCGGCTGGTATCTGAGTGTGGCACAGCACGGCTATTCGACCATCGAAAGCGGCGCTCAGCCCGGTGCAACGAACCTGGGCTTCTATCCCGTGTTTCCGCTGCTCGTGCACCTGTTATCGAGTCTGTTCAGCGCCGATCCCTTGCATACTGCCATCGCGGTCAGCAATCTTTGCTTCTACGTAGCGTTGATATATGTCTATCGCTATGCGCGCTTGCTGGGTGCGGACCACACTGCGGCGCTGCTCAGCACGGGCCTGCTGTGCGTGCTGCCGCAAAGCATCGTTTTTTCCGCCGCGTATTCCGAGAGCACGTTCTTGCTGCTGCTCGCCGTCGCGATGTTCTACCTGCGCCGCGAGAAATACCTGGTTGCCGGTATCGCCGCCGCGCTGTTGTCCGCCACGCGTGCGAATGGGATCTTCTTCATCGTATTTGCCGTCGCCTGGTTGATTGGCAGCGTCGGCTTTCGCGGGCTGTTCACGCCGTGGCGCGCGCCTGAGAAAATCGTTCCGATCGTGCTTGCGCCGATGGGCCTGCTCGTATTCTGGGGCTACTGCTTTGCCACAACCGGCGACGCATTCGCCGGCCCGTCGACCATGTATCACGGATGGGGATGGTCCTTCTCGCCGCCGTGGGAGGCCCTCCCCGCAATGCTGCGCTCGAACGACGTCGCCTTCTTCTCAGGACTGTCGAGCCTGGGGCTGCTCGCCTGCTCGCTGCTGCTGTTGCGCCAGGGGTCCTACGGAGAATTTGCTTTTTGCGCGGCGCTCATCGTGCTGATGATGAGCGCCGCGGTCACCGGTTCGCTGTTCCGCTACGGCTTGGTTCTGTTTCCCGTCTGGATTGCGCTGGCGCGAGAGCTCGCACCGCGGCCGGTACTTGCCGCCCTGACATTTTCCGCTCTGGCCCTCCTGAACGCGATGATGATGAGCGCATGGACACTGCACAACATCATCGCGATTTAGCCGGCGTGTGGGCACGCTGGCTGCTGCTCGCCGCGCTCGCGCTGCTCGTCTTCGGCTATTGCTCTGCATTCGCAGTGTTCGTGACGCAGAGCCAGGACTTTCTCGTCGCGCGCTACAACCAGCGCGCACTGGATTTCAGCCACGCACATATCGTTTCCGCCCCGGCGAGGCTCTCGTTCGGTGCGGGTGAACCCGACAATCCGCGCCTGGGCGGCGGCTGGCATGCACCGGACCCCGGTGGCGCGTGGTCGCAGACCGCCGATGCCTTTGTCGAAATCGTCGTGCCGCGAGAACATCCTCCCCTCCTGCTGCGTTTCAACGCAACCGCGGCGGTACTGAAGCAACGGCCCAAGATGAGGATCAAGGCATTCATCAATGGTGTGCCCATCCTGAGGTGGGTGCGCTACGATTCGGCACCCTCGGGATCATTCGATCTTCGCGTGCCTGCGTCGGAGGCGAAGACCGGCAGGCTGGAAATTCGACTCCGAGTCGATCACACGGCTTCGCCGTTCCGGCTGGGCGCAGGACAAGATAGCCGTCAGCTGGGTGTCCTGTTGCATTCGATCGAACTGCTCGACGCCGATGTGAATCGCTGAAAATCAGTGGGCGCACGGTAACTGCCGCGTAGGCGAGACCTCGATCCGTTATGATCCGCAACCAGTTGTGCGCTGGACCGACCAAGGCAAGAACGGATTTTTCATGGACATTGCGTCGCTCGACATGCAGTCGCAGCGTTATCGCCGCGAACTGGAAAAGAAGAAACAGGCGTTGGCGCCGACCGAGTTCGGTTGGTATCCGTACGGCACGCTGGATAATTTCCACCTGCTCAGCCAGTTGCTCACCGGCGACAACCGCGACTTTCTCTCGCGTGTCAGCGACGGTCTGATCGTCGACATTGGCGCTGCCGATGGCGACCTCGCATTTTTCCTCGAATCGCTCGGATATCGGGCGCACATCGCCGATTTTGCGCCGACGAATTTCAACAGCTGCCGCGGGATGCGCTTGCTGAAGCAGACCTTCAATTCCAGCGTCGAAATTCTCGAGATCGACCTGGATTCACAATTCAAGCTGCCGGCAGATCGCTACGAACTGGCGTTTTTCCTCGGCATTCTCTACCACCTGAAGAATCCCTACCTGGCACTCGAGTCGCTTGCCAGGCAGGCGCGTTACGCGTTCATCAGCACGCGCGTGACCCGGTTCAATGTTGCGTCCGGCGCCGAAGGGGTCGAGCTTAATCGCAACCGGATCGAGTTGCGCGACGCCCCGGTCGCGTACCTTGTCGACGCGGCCGAGACGAACAACGACGCGACCAACTTCTGGATGTTCTCGGAAACCGGGCTGCGGCGAATCCTTCAGCGCAGTGGCTGGGACATCCTCGATTTCATGACGGTCGGAAACACAAACGAGTCCGATCCCGCGACCGCGCAGGGGGACGAGCGTGCCTTCTGCTACGTGCGTAGCCGGCACGTTTGACCATGCACAAGCTTGCGCAGTGACCGACACGGTACCGAAGGTCGAAGACTTCAGCTGCGTTGCTCGCCACACACGGCGACAGCGGCGCCGAGTACTTGGCGCGGCACTTCCCGCGCTTTGCCGCGACGAAGCAGCACTTGTTCTCGCACTGGAATCGCACCGCCGGCAATCAGGTTTTCGATGTAGGCGCGCATTGGCTGCATCAGAGTGTGCTGTACGCCATCGATGGTTTTGCCGTAACCGCGCTCGATCTTCCCGCCACATTCGACACCGAGAGCGTGCGCGCGCTCGCCGAGGCGCACTCGATCAGGCTGCTGCCGAACGCCGACCTCGAATACCCGGCCGCGCTGAGGATCATCGCCGACGACGCGTTCGATATCGTGCTGTTTACCGAGGTCATAGAGCACCTTGCCTTCAACCCGGTCGCGATGTGGCGCGAGATTTACCGCGTCATGAAGCCCGGCGCGCGCATCGTCGTCACGACGACGAACTACCATGCGCTGCGCACGCGTGCACGTCAGTGGTGGCGCGCGCTACGTGGGCTCGGCGCTGGTGTCGACGTCGAACATGTCCTTGGCCTGAATACGCTTGGGCACCACTGGAAGGAATATTCGCGCGCGAGCTGGTACGCTACTTCAGCCTGTTGTCGCCGGATTTTGTCTGCCACAACTTTTGCTACTGCGAGACCCATCGGCCTGCCGTAACGAAAAGAGCGGGCAGTGGCCTCGTACTGCTGCTGGAGCGAATGCTCCCTTTCCTGCGCTGTGACCTGTACGTTGAAGTCGAGTTGACACACAAGACTACCGGGATCGACGTCGAGCCGCACTGGTAAGCGTGGCGCTTAGCGCTTAGATGTTCTGGAAGGCGGTCGGCCGCGCAATTCACCTCGCCCTTTGTTCTTCCAGAGTCAACGCCACTTTGTCGCGCAGATACACCGGCAACGCCAACTCGGCAGCAACTCCGCTACCGGCGGCGAATTGCGGTGCGGCGAGGCGCGCGATTGCGCGCGCCTGCGGAAATCGCGCGCCGTCGGCGAATGCGGGCGATGCGGAAAAGTGCGCCGAGAGCGCATCGCAATAGGCGCTCCAGCCGCTGCCGACAACGCTCCAACGCCGCTCGCGCAGTGCGGCGACCTGCGGCAGGAGCAAGCGGCTCGCCGCACCGACGGATTCGGAGCCGATTGCGGCAACGTTTCCGTCAACGCCGCGCAGAAACGCGCCCGCGTAGACTTCGCCCATTCGCGCATCGATCACGGCAAGGATCGGCGCATCGATATCGGTGGGCGCGTCCTGCGCAAGCGCGGCGAGCGAGGACACCGCCACGACCGGGACATCGAGGCCGAGTGCCAGGCCCTGTGCCACGGAAATTGCCAGGCGCACGCCGGTGAATGCGCCGGGGCCACGGCCGACGGCGATCGCATCGATCTGGCGGCGTGAAATTCCGGCCTCGGCGAGCAGCGACTCGATCATCGGCAGGATAATCTCGGCATGACGGCGCGGCGCGATTTCGCTGCGCTCGATGACTTGCTCGCCGATGAGCAAGGCGGCCGAACAGGCTTCGGTGGCAGTATCGAGGGCGAGCAGATTCATCGCAGTGTCGGTCCGGAATCTTTTTTATCGCGCAACAGCCGCATAAGCATACCAATCGACCTTGCGTGTCAGATACATCAATACCGCGACGACGACCAGAAGCGCCAGCGCGCCCATCAACAGGGAATATTCCTCGCTGACGACCAGACCGTACAGCAAGCCATAGACGATCGCCAGCGCCGCGCTGAGCGTCAGTCCCGCGCGTCGTTCGCGCAACACCGCTGCGGAGTAGCCGCCGACGAGCACGACGACAGCGATCGCAGCAGCCAGGTATGCGATCGCAAAACCGACCTGCTCGGAAAGAGCCAGCAGCACCAGGTAGAACGTGCTCAACGCGAGGCCGACCAGAAGATACTGCACCGGATGCACGCGCAGTTTGCGCAGGATTTCAAAAAGGAAAAATGCAACAAATGTCAAAGCGATGAACAGGATGCCGTATTTGCCGGCGCGCTCGTTCTGCTGATACACGCTGGCCGGCTGATAGAGCGTCACGCCGAAACCTGCGGAGGCGATATCGACATGCTGCCGGTCGTCCTGCTGCCAATGCTGCCCGTAGCTGCGGTTGAGGTCGAGCACCTGCCAGCGCGCATCGAAACCGCCGGCGCCGACTTTGCGCTCCGCCGGCAGGAACGCGCCGTCGAAACTCGGGTCGGGCCACGGCGCCGACAGCGCGGCTTCGCTGTGCCGCGCCAGCGGCAGCAAGTGCAGGCTCGCCGTTCCGGCCAGCGTCAGCTCGAAGCTGAACGGGTGAGCATCGCCATCGAGGTGGCTCAGGTCGAGCGGCACGGCGATCGCATTCATCGCGCCGACGCCCGCCTCTGCCGGCCCGAATGGGTGTTCGACACCATCGAGGCGCAGCGGCGACATGCGCCGGATGCCGCGCACATCGGCCAGCGGCAGACGCAGCTCGGCGTGGTCCCACAAGTACGTTGTCTCGGTCCCGGCCAGCGCGTGCACATCGGTCGTCAGAAAGCGCCCGGAAATCTTCAATTCGGCTGTATACACGGGGGCGGAATACATGCCGTAGCGGCGCTCTTCCGGCGCCATTGTCCCGCCGATGTCGAGCCGGTCGGCGAGCACGATCTCCGTGCTTTGCTGCACGATCCAGCCGCTGCTGGTCTCGATGCGCGTGCGCTTGGGTATCGCCAGGACGGGACCGCCGAGCACCTGCATGGCGCCCCAGCGTTGCGCGATCGCGCTGACGGCCTGCTCGCGCATGCGGTTGCGCTCGTTAATCAGGCCCTGGACCTCGGCGAGTGGAACCAGCATCAGCAACGCAAGCACGCCGACGCCTAGCACCTTGAACGTGATCGACTGGAACATCGCTGGCATGAGTTTGCTCCACCGAGTGACACGGAGCATTGCAATCCCCGGCGAAGGCGTCGATGCGTTTGGTTTCGGGCGAAACAGGGGCGAACCGTGTCCCTGCGCGGGCGCCGGAGCGCGCGCGTAGGGTGGGCCTTGGGCAACCTCCTCTGCGCGTTCGCCAAAAAAAAACGGTGGGCCGAGGCCCACCCTACGGCACCGGCGGTTCCCACAACTCGACGCGGTTGCCGTCCGGGTCCATGATCCAGCCGAACTTGCCATATTCGCTTTCGTCGACCTTCGCATCAACCTGCACGCCAGCACCACGCAGCGCGGCAAGCAGCGCGTGCAGATCGTCGACGCGAAAATTCACCATGAAAGGCTTGTCGCTCGGCTCGAAGTAGTGCGTGTCCTGCTTGAACGGCGACCAGAGCGTACTTCCGGGCCGTGCCGCATCCTCGCCGAACATCGCGCCGCCGAAACCCTCGATCTTCAGACCCAGATGCTGCGCGTACCACTCTGCCAGCGCCTTCGGATCGCGAGTCTTGAAGAAGATGCCGCCCAGACCGATCACACGTGCCATGGCTGACTCCTGTTTCTCTGCGCTGATGATTCAGATTCGCTGCAACGGATTGCTTTCGTAGCACGCGGCCAGTGTCGTGATCAACGCCGGGTCTGGCGCGAATCCGCGCGCATCGATGCTGGCTATGGCTTGCACCGGCGTGCTCGAATTCGTGAAGAACGCGGCATGAAACCGGGCCACATCGTCGAGAGCAACGTGTCCCACTGTACTGCGCAAGCCGTTATGGGCCAAACCAGCCTGCAGCAGTTGCATGCTGACGCCGGTCAGTTGCGGCGCATCGGGCCAGACGACTCCATCGCCGTCGAAAAAACCGACGTTCCAGATGGAACCCTCGCTGATGCAACCGCCGGCATCGACGAACAGCGCGTCGTCGAAGCCGGCCTGCTGCGCCAGGCGCCGGTAGTGGAAAAGTGGAAATGTGCCGACATGCTTGGTCTGCGGCAGGTCGCGCGTGTAGCGAAACGACTTCACGCGCAGCGGCGCCGGCGCCGCACGCGACGGCGCCGCGGTCATGACCAGAATGTCGGCATCGACCGGGTCGGCCGGCCGATTGCGGTTCAAAGCGCGCGCGAACACATTCACGCGCACGGCAAGTGGCTCGCCGCTGCCGGCGACGGCATGGCGCAGGCACGCGCGCACGCGCTCGGAATCGAGCGTCGTGCCGAACAACTCGTGCGTCGCGCGGTCGATGCGCTCCAGGTGCAGGTCGAGCCCGCGCACGCAGCCGTCGACAACCTGCATCGCGCTGAAGTGGCCGTAGTTGGTCTGCGCGAACAGGCGCAGGTCTTCCACGCGCGCGGGCTCACCGTTGATTTCGACGCGCTCGAACTGGTCCGTCATGGCACAACTACTCCCTTCTCCCGCTGGCGGGAGGAGCCTGCCCCGGACCTCGATCCGGGGGTGCCGAAGGCGGCCGAAAATCTGCTCCTGCATTTTCGGCATTCGCGCGATCCATTGCGGTCAGATGAGGGTGGCGTATCCGGAGGCCATCGCCTTCGGGTGTGCCACCCTCACCCGCCGCGCTACGCGCGACGACCTCTCCCGCCAGCGGGAGAGGTGAAACCGACTGCGTTTCGGCGCCCTCCACAGCCGCGGTGAAAAATGCTTGCACATCACCGAGGCGGCGAGTAATCGGCATCGGCGGCAGGCTCTTGAGAAACAACTTGCCGTAGGCGCGTGAGGTCAGGCGTGGATCGCACAGCATCAGCACGCCGCGATCGGTCACATCGCGGATCAGGCGGCCGACGCCTTGCTTCAACGCAATCACCGCCGCCGGAATTTGCCACTCGAAGAACGGATTGCCACCGGCACTTCGCAGCGCGGACAGGCGCGCTTCGAGCACGGGGTCGTCCGGCGCGGCGAACGGCAGCTTGTCGATGATCACGCACGACAGGGCCTCGCCGGCAACATCGACGCCCTCCCAGAAACTCGCGGCGCCGAGCAGCACGCCGTTGCCGGACTCGCGAAACTCCACGAGCAACTGATGGCGCGGCGCGGTGCCCTGCACGAACAGCGGGAACGGCGAGTCGCCCAGCAGTTCTGCGGCGCGGCGCAAGGCGCGATGCGAGGTGAACAGCAGGAACGTGCGGCCGCGCGCGGCCTCGATGACCGGCCGCGCCGCAGCAATGACGCGCTCGGTATAGTCCGGCGCATTCGGATCAGGCAGGCCGACCGGCAGATACGCCAAGGTCTGGTTGGCATAATCGAACGGACTTGGCAGGCTCAAGGCAACCGGATCCTCGAGGCCGAGCTGGCGCGCGAAGTGATCGAAATCGCCGGCCACCGACAGCGTCGCCGAGGTGAACGTCCAACTCGCCCGGCTTTGTGCGCGCAGCGCGCGCAGCGGCGGCGCCAGATCGAGCGGCGTGGCGTGCAGCGAAAATCCGTGCGGTGTCAGCTCGTACCAGTGCACCCATTCCTGCGCGCCTCCGTCCAGCACGTCGTGCAACCGCTGGCACAGCGCTTCGGCGCGTTCATGCAGGCTGGCCAGGCCGCGCGAGCGCTCGGCCTGGGCGGACAAGGCCTCGGTCAGCGCGCGCACGGCATCGGCCAGCGCATGCAGTTCGGTGACGATCACGCTGTCGCTCTCGATCTGCGCGAACGAGCCTTTCGCCGGCAGCTTGTCGAGCGCCAGGCGCGTGCGCTTGACCGCGGGGCCGATCGCCTCGATCGGCGCCTGCAGATTCGCCAATGCGCCAGTCACCGAACCGCACTCGGCGAGCGCATCGGACGCCAGCTCGGTCATCTGCCGCGCCGTCACGCTGGTGGAAAAGAACACGCCGGCCAGTTCCGGAATCTGATGCGCCTCGTCGAGGATGAATGCGTTCGCGCCGGGCAGTATCTCGCCGAAGCCTTCCTGCTTGATCGCCAGGTCGGCGAACAGCAGGTGGTGATTCACGACGACGAGATCGGCCTCCTGCGCCGCGCGCCGCGCCTTGACGACGAAACAGTCGCCGAACTGCGGACACTCGGCGCCGAGGCAGTTCTCAGTGGTCGAAGTCACGCGCGGCCACAGCGGCGAATCTTCCGGCACCTCGGCGAACTCGCCGCGGTCGCCACTGCCGGTACGCTGCGCCCACGCGCGGATCGACTGCAGGTGCGAGACCTGCTCGCGCGAGATCAGCCGGCCCTCCTTTGCGGTCTGGTCGAGCCGATGCAGGCACAGGTAATTCGCGCGGCCCTTGAGCAGACTCGTGCGCACGCGCGCGCCAAGCACCTCGCGCACACGCGGCAGGTCGCGATGGAAAAGTTGATCCTGCAACGTTTTGGTGCCGGTCGATACGATTATTCGCTTGCCGGAGCGCAGAGCCGGTACGAGGTAGGCAAAGGTTTTTCCGGTCCCGGTGCCGGCCTCGGCAATCAGCATCTGCCCGTCAGCGATCGCCTCTTCGACCGCCTCGGCCATGTCCTGCTGACTAGGCCGCTCGGCAAAATTCGCAATCTCGCGCGCGAACGGGCCGTCGCTGCCGAGCAACTCGCGGGCGCTCGTGTTGGGGCCGGCGATCTTCATTGGGTAGCATCCATGCTCATATAGCAATTTCCCGCTCGTCTTGCTGGCAAGCGCTCTTAGAGTTCGTCATTCCGGCGAAAGCCGGAATCCAGCTCTGCCTTTGCTCTTCCTGTCGAGCGAAACCGTTTGCGTTGAAAACCGGAGGCGGAGCACTGCCGTTGCTTCTGCGGCAGGATGCCGCCCAAACGGGGCCCCCTGTGGCGCGGCGAGCGGGCGGAGGAAAAGCCCGAAGGGGCGCGCGCAGGATGCGCGCGCGGTCGCTGCGCGCACATGGACGTGCGCTCAGCGACCCCCGGAGCCCGCTCGCGAAGTCGGAGGGCAGGATGCCCGGAGACCGCGCTACCGGGGGTGTGTTTCTTTGGTTACTTTCTTTGCACAAGCAAAGAAAGTAACCCGCTCGCCCGCAGGGCGAGTGGAAGCCTTGCACTTCAAAACACAAGATCAAGATGGATTCCCGCTTGCGCGGGAATGACGTCAAGAGAGAAGAACTGGATTCCGGCCTGCGCCGGAATGACGAGCGAAAACTTTCGCCTGAATGACGGGCAAGTGAGTGGCGGATGGCAGCCAACACCATCCCCACCCAACCCTCCCCTTGAAGGGGAGGGCTACAGAGCGACGCGCTGGAGCGCGTGCGCTTGCGCCGGAGGTGCGAGACAGAAGACAAAGCCAGCTCAGCGTCCCCGGTCAATAGTGCACCGGCGCCGGCACCTTGCAGCTCGACAGCCGCTGGCGTGCGAGATTGGCGTCGGTCGGATCGCCGAGCAGGTTGTTCGTTTCGACAAGCGTCTGCAGGTTGCGCGCGCACAAGGCGCCGACCTTGGGACCGAGGTCGTAGGATCGCTGCGCGCTGGCGCCAGCCAGTTTCCACTGGCCGGCTTCGACTTGCAGTTCGGCCTGGTATTGCAGGATGTCAGGCGCGTTCGGCGCGATCTTCAGGGCCTTGGCGACGGCGTCGAGCGCCGGCCCGGCCTGTTGCTGGGCTTCGTAATCATGCGCCTGCTTCAGCAGGCCCTCGACCGCGGCATCGCGTAGCGGCTTGACCTCGACGCTCGAATCGAACTGCGCGCCGGCCGCGCGGATGCGCGCGACGATCGCGGCGGCATCGGCGTCGATCTTCACGTCGGGCCGTGGTGCCGCGACGTCGGGACGTGTTGCAGCCGGAGCATCCTTTGGCGGCGGCGCGGACTGCGAACAGGCGCCGAGCATCAGCGCTGTGCCGAATGTAAAAAGGTATATAAATAGTCTTTGCATCATCGCTTGCCTTGTCGGTCGCTTGGCGCTGCTACTGTCCGGAACTGATAATCGACTTGAGTTCGTACCACGTGCAGGAATCGGTCTCGGTCGGCGCAAAACCGGCCATGAACGGCAACTGCCGCGCGCCCGGACATTTTTCGTCCGTGCGCGTGCCTGATTGCGGATTGATCCATGCCATGTCCAAACCGTCCTGGGCCAGCACCAGCGGCGCGCTCGGCAATTTTCGCATCAAACCCGTCCACACCTGCAGCGCACCGGTGGCGCCCCACAGGCCGGTCTGCTTGTTGTCGTCCCGACCGACCCAGACCACGGCCAGATGCGACCCGGTGAACCCGGCAAACCAGGAATCTCGCTGCGAATCGCTCGTTCCGGTCTTGCCAGCCGCATGCAGATGACCCAGGCCCTGGTCGGCAACCGAATGCGCCGTGCCGGTCTGGGTGACCTGCTGCATGGCGTAGCTTACCAAGCGCGCGGGCTGGATGTAGACGCCGGCGCCGGGCTTGACCGTGTAGTGCGTCAGCGGCCGCCCTTGGGCGTCGATGACGCCGCGCAGGGCGCGCAGCGGCAGCGCATGGCCGTCGGCGGCAAAGTACTGGTACAGCCGGGTAACTTCGAGCGGCGAGAGGTCGACCGCGCCGAGCAGCAGCGACGGATTCGGATTGATCTCGACGCCCAGGCCGAACGAGCCGAGCAGCCCGCGCACTTTCTCGACGCCGATAGCCATGCCCAGGTGCACGGTCGCCAGGTTGTACGAATGCGCCAGCGCCTCGATCAGCGCGACGCGGCCGTGCGCCTCGTGGTCGTCGTTCTGCGGCGTCCAGTGCGTGCCGTTCGGCTGGACCATGTCGACCGGCGTGTCGTCGAGCAGCGTCGCCAAGGAGAACTTCTGCGGCTGCGTCAAGGCGACAAGGTATACAAATGGCTTGATCAGCGAACCGACCGGCCGCTGTGCATCGAGCGCGCGGTCGAAGCCCGGATCGCCCGGATCACGCGCGCCGATCAGCGCCTGCACTTCGCCGTCGCGCGCGCCGGTCACGACCATCGCACCCTGCAGTTCCGGCTGGCGCTTGCCGAGCGCATCGAGTGTCTTCGTCATCGACTGCTCGGCCAAGGTCTGTACCGACGGCGCCAGAGTCGTGTAAACCGACAGGCCGGCGCGGGTCAGTTCGGAGGCGGGATAGTCGCGCTCGAGCTGCGCGCGCACCAGATCGAGGAAAGCCGGAGTTGCGTTGCGCGGCAGGCCCGGAGTGTCCGGCACACCGAGCGGCGAGGCGCGCGCCGCCGCAAGCGCGGCATCGTCGACGAGGCCGGTCTCGTAGAACAGGTTCAGCACGAGATTGCGCCGCGCGAGCGCCAGATCGGCATGCCGGCGCGGGTCGTACAGGCTCGGACCCTGCACCATGCCGACGAGCAAGGCGATTTCGGCGGGCCTCAGGTCGCGGGCGTCGCGGCCAAAATAAAATTCCGCGGCCGAAGCGAACCCGTGCACGGCCTGACCGCCCTGCTGGCCGAGAAAGACCTCGTTGACGTAGGCCTCGAGAATGCGGTGCTTGTCGTAGCGCGCCTCGATCACGAGTGAGATCAATACCTCGTTGAACTTGCGTGTGAAGCGCTGTCCGCGGTCGAGGAACAGGTTCTTGACGAGCTGCTGGGTCAGCGTGCTGCCACCCTGCACAACGCGGCGCGCCATCAAGTTGGCGAATGCGGCGCGCAGGATCGAGACGACGTTGACGCCGTGGTGGTGCTTGAAATCGCGATCTTCGACGGCCTGCAGGCCGGCGACAAGCAGCACCGGCAGTTGTTCGAGCTTGACGATGCGGCGCTCCTCGTGTTCGGCACCATATACGGTCGCGATGCGGGCCGGGTCGATGCGCACGTGATCGAGGGCGGCGCCGGAATCCGCATCGGCGAGAGCCGTCACGGCGTTGCCGGAGAGCGTCACGGCGATGCGCCGGGCGGGCTCGCGGCCGTCGGCGTCGGTGAAGGCGCGGCGCGCGATAGTGAAGCGCGCGCCGCCTTGCGCATAGGTGCCGGGGACTTTCGCGGCCGGATCGGCGCTGTAGCGGGCCGCATCGAGTTCGAGCTGCAATACCTCCGCCGACATCGGCAATCCGGCCTTCAGCTCGAGCGGCCGCGCGTAGACGCGACTCGGCAAGTCCCACGAGAGGTCGTCGAAGCGGCTGCGCACCTGGCCGTCGAGATAGATCAGGTACGGCGCGAGGAACCCGATCGAGGTCCCCAGCAGCAACCAGAACGGGATGCGCAGAACGCGCCAGACACGGTGAGGCAGGCCAGGCAAGGCGGACAAGGATCGTTACGTTTCGGTCGGGGCAACGCGCAGTCTAACCGACTCGCGCGATGACAGCAGGCCGCCCTTCCGGGATAATCCCACATCCCTCATTCGCGCTTGCCCGTTGGAATAGCGATGCCACAGAAATCCGGCCTGACGCCTTGCGTCCCCTGGTGTTCGCCTGCACCGATCCGGATGGCATCCGGACCGGTCGCGGCCGACGTGCACGCTGTCCGCGCGGCGATCGAGATCTGCGCTCGGTGACTGAATTCCGGCAGGCCGCTCCCCTGCGCCTCTGCATCTTCGGCGCGACGGCGCAAGCAGGATGGCTGGCCGACGTCGCTGACGGCGCCCCGACCCATGCCACGCTTGCGCTGTTCGGGCGTTGGGCGTCGGCAGAGTTGGCGGATAAGCGCATTGCGCGCCACGCCAGCGTGGAACCGGCCGACGGCGGCGCCGCCTTGCGTGCAGCGGCAGCGGCCTATCCCGGCGACGATCTGATCCTGCTGCGCGGCGGCACGTCGCTGCCGCCGTACTGGTGCGAACGTCTGCTGCGCGCGCTCGAGGAAGACGACGTGCTCGTCGCCTCACCGCTCGACAACGCGGACGCCGCGCGTTCGCCGCTGCCGGAAGGATCAGGCAGTGACGCGGCGCCCGGGTTGATCGACGCACTTTGTTACAGCTGTGGGCGCCGTCAGCTGCTCGACTGGTCGACGGTATCGCCGCTGTTGAGCGCGTGGAACGGTGCGCGCCTGCGGTCGGTCGGCACTGATCAGATCGGTCCGGACAAGTTCGATCCCGACAAGGTCACTCCCAACAAGATCGGCGCCGCGCAGCTGCCAGCTGCCACTCGGCGCGGTGTCCTGCTCGACCATCTGTACGTGGCCGATCCGTTGCGCGCGTTGCGCGGGCCGCAGGTCCAGCCGCCAGGGAGCGATCCCGTTCCGCCCTCGCCTCTCGGCGAGTTGCGCGAAGCAGTTGCATCCGCGCTCGAACGCGATGTGGACAATTCCACAAGTGGCTACCCCGGCCTCGATACCAAGCCGGTCGTGCTGCATATCCTGCATGGCTGGGGTGGCGGTTCCGAACGCTTTGTGCGCGATCTCGCCGCCGCCGACAACGAACGTCATCACCTGGTGCTCGTCGCGCGCGGCAACTTCCCGCGGCGATGCTACGGCGAGGCGCTGGAACTGCTCTACGGCATGATGTCGGCGCCACCGCTGCGCCGCCTGGTGTTGCCGAACCCGATCCGCAGCACCGCGCTGAGCCACCGCGCCTGGTCCGAATTCCTCTCCGGCGCCCTCGCCGACTTCGGCGTGACGGCGATCGTCGTGTCTTCCCTGATCGGCCACAGTCTCGACGCACTGCGCACTGGACTGCCGACCCTGATCGTCGGCCACGATTTCTATCCATTGTGGCCGTTGCTGCATCGCGATTTCGGCGACGCGGCGCTGGCTTTCGACGCTGGCCAGCTCAAGCGCGATCTCGCTGCCGCCGGCACCCCGTTCGAATTCACCGAGCGCGACCCCGGCTTCTGGCAGTCGCTGCGTGAAGCCTACGTCAGCGCCGCGATCGGCGCGAATGCAAGGCTCGTCGCCCCCAGCCGTTCGATGCTGGCGAACTTGCTGCGGATCGAGCCTCGGTTTTCCACTTTGCCACAAAGTATCATTGCGCATGGCCTGGCAGCGTGGCCCTCGGATGCGCCTCGGCCCGAAACCCGTCCGTTCGAGGGGCGGCGCTTGCGGCTCGTCGTCACGGGCCGCGTCCGCTCCGGCAAAGGCGCCGAACTGCTGCGCGCCGCGCTGCCGGCGCTGCGCGAGCACGCCGAAGTCTTCCTGCTCGGCGCCGGTGCGGACGCCGAGCAGTTCTACGGCGAGCGTGACGTCCACGTCGTCCTGAACTACCGGCGCGAGGATTTGCCGGCGCTGCTCGCGCAGGTTCGCCCGGACGCCGCACTGCTGCTGCCGACCGTCGCCGAAACCTTCAGCTACACGCTGTCCGAACTCGCCAGCCTCGGCATTCCGGCGATAGCCACGCGTGTCGGTGCACTCGCCGAGCGGATCGATGACGGCGTCGATGGCTGGCTCGTCGCGCCGAAGGCCGCGGATCTCGTTGCCACCGTCGCGCGCTTGCGCGTTGATCCGGATGCGATCCTTCGTGCGCGGAACGTGCTGGCAGGGCGTTCGCCGCGGACTGTCGCCGAAATGGCTGCCGACTATCGCGCGACGCTGCCGCTCCCTGCGCAGGTGCCCGCGCGCTACGGCCTGATGTCGGCAACTGCCGATCGGCTCATTGCATCGACACTCGCCGGCGAGATCGGCGCGGCGCAACGCAGCCTGGCCGCAATGCGCGGCGAGATTCGCGATCAGCAGCGCGAACTCGAGCGTCGCGGCGAATGGGGCATGAGCCTGGATCGCGAGATCAAGCGCGCGAACGCGACGATCGCGGAGAAGCAGGCGACGATCGCGCAGCAGCACACGGAAATCGCAGCGCTTGCAGCCGTGCGTCAGCAACTGGCCGACCTGGCCGAGGCGCACGTGCAACTCGAGACCGAATTCGAAGACCGGACGCGCTGGGCAAAGTCGCTCGATGCGCAACTTGCCTCGATGTACGCGAGCACGTCATGGCGCATGACCGGTCCGGTCCGCTACGTCTCGCGCAAGATCCGCGCGACGCGTGTGCGCCTGGCATTCGCGTGGCAACGACTGCGCACGATCACCAGGCGCACCCGCGGCAGCATCGCCAGCCGCGGTTTATTCGGCACCTTCCGCCGTATCCGCGACGAGTTCCGCCGGGGCACGCCGCTGCCATTGATGCTGTCGATTGATGAACCTGCACCCGACGTCGAGCCGTTCACGCTGCCGACCGCGGATGTTCCACTCGTATCAATCGTGATTCCCGTGTACAACAAGATCGACTACACGGTCGCCTGCTTGCGTTCGCTGGCCGAGCACGCCGGGGCAGCGGCGTTCGAAGTGATCATCGTGGACGACGCATCGTCCGACACGACGGCAGAGCGCCTGGCGCGCATCGGCGGCATCCGCATTGTCCGCAATGCGCAGAATCTTGGCTTCGTCGGCTCGTGCAATGCCGGCGCCGAGGCCGCACGGGGCGAGTTCGTGCTGTTCCTCAACAACGATACCGTCGTCACGTCCGGCTGGCTCGACGCCTTGCTGCGCTGCTTCGATGAGGAGCCGGATGCCGGCCTGGTGGGGGCCAAACTCGTTTACCCCGACGGACGCCTGCAGGAGGCGGGAGGCATCATTTTTTCAGACGGGTCCGGCTGGAACTATGGCCGCTTCGAGGATCCGGCAGATCCGCGCTACAACTTCCGCCGCGAGGCAGACTACTGCTCCGGTGCGGCAATCCTGATCCGGCGCGAACTGCTGGCCAGACTGGGGGGCTTCGACGCGCGCTACGCGCCCGCCTACTACGAGGACACCGATCTTGCGTTCGCGGTGCGCGCGGCCGGATTGAAAGTGTTCTACGAGCCGCGCGCCGTCGTGATTCACTTCGAGGGTGTGACGGCCGGCACCGACACCTCCAGCGGCATGAAGCGCTTCCAGACCGTCAATCGCGACAAGTTTCTGGAAAAGTGGACAAAAGAACTCGCGGCACAACCCGCGCCGATCCACGAGGCGCGGTTCGCGCCGGCAGCGGCGAACCATCGCGCGCGCGGACGCGTGCTGATCGCCGACTCGTATACGCCGACACCGGACCAGGATTCCGGCTCGCTGCGCATGGTCAATCTGATGCGGCTGCTGCGCGAAGCCGGATACGCCATCGACTTCATGCCCGACAACCGCTCGCACGACGGCCGCTATACGGAAGGCTTGCAGGCGCTCGGCGTCGAAGCGCTCTACCATCCCTATACATCCGACCCGGTCGCATGGCTGCGCGAGCACGGCCGCAGCCTCGATGCGATCATTCTGTCGCGACACTATGTCGCGGTGAACTATATCGGCGCGGCCCGCCTGTATGCGCCGCAGGCGCGCCTGATCTTCGACACGGTCGATCTGCACTATCTGCGCGAGGAACGCGCCGCCGAACTCGAGGGAAAGCCGGAGCTCGCGCGCCATGCCGCGCAGACCAAGCTTCAGGAACTCAAGCTGATGCGCGAATGCGATATCACCCTCGTCGTCAGCGCCGCCGAGCAACGCCTCCTGCAGAAGGAATTGCCGAATGCGCGCATCGAGGTGTTGTCGAACGTCCACGCCGTGCACGGCCGGCGCAAGCCGTTCGACGAACGCCGCGACCTGGTTTTCGTCGGCGGCTTCCAGCACCCGCCGAACATCGATGCGGTGCGCTGGTTCGCCGCCGAGGTCATGCCGCTGTTGCGCGCCCATGGAACGCCGCCGCATCTGCACATCATCGGCAGCAAGGCGCCGGCGGAGGTTCTCGAACTTGCCGGCGAGGACGTCAGCGTGCACGGTTTCGTCCCCGATATCGCTCCGTACATGGACGGTTGCCGGTTATCGGTCGCGCCGCTGCGCTATGGCGCCGGAGTCAAGGGCAAGGTCAACATGGCGATGAGCTACGGCCTGCCGGTCGTCGCAACGTCGGTCGCGGTAGAGGGCATGCACGTGCGTGCGGGTGTCGATGTCATGGTCGCCGATGACGCAGCCGCATTTGCCGCGGCCATCCGGCGCGCCTACGACGATGCGACGTTGTGGACGACGCTGTCGGAGCGCGGCCTGGCCAACGTCCACGAGCATTTTTCGTTTGCTGCGGCGCGCGCTGCGCTCGCGCGCATCCTGCCGTAGGGTGGGCCTTGGCCCACCGGCTTTTGGACAAACGAAAGAACGGTGGGCCAAGGCCCACCCTACGTTTCGATGCGGCTTTCGCCGGTCGACGCACCGCCCGGACCAAAGCGGCGCTCATGCAACACGATTGCGCCATCATCGCGCGCATAGGCCAGTGTGCTGGCGCGCGTGCCGTACTGCTCGCCGCGAATGAAGATCGGAGCGAGAATGCGCTCGAGTTCGAAAGGCACTCCGGTTTCCGGAAGGTCGTCGTCGGGCGGCTGCGAGACATCGGCGAGCAAATCGAGCAATGTTGCGTCGTCGGGTCCCGTTGTTTCGGAGAACGCTGCCGGGGGACTGGCCGGATTCTCGATGCCTGCATAGAGCGCCAGAAACCGTTCCCGCAGGCGCGTCGCCTTTGGCCATGATGCGTCTGGCGGACCATTGCTCAGGACGTGCACGCCCGGCCCGAGCGACCAGGCTTCGTCGCGCAGGCTGCTGGCGCAGGCCACGCTTTCACGATCGCCGACGACGAAATTGAACGGCCCGAATTCTGCACGGTGTGCCGCCGTTTCTCGCGCATACGAAACCGCCATAGCGTTCCCGCGCGCAAACGTTGCGACCAGTTCGCCGCGCGATCGTGTTCCGCGCCTTGGCGTGCCGCTGCGCACGTTCGTGATTGCGGCAAAAAGCCCGCTGCGATTCAGCGCCAGCCAGGAGCCGCCGGCTTCGAGGTCACGCCCGCCGATCACATCCGGCGCATCGGCCCACGCCTGCGCCGCGGCGCTGGGGCGCGCATGGAACTCGTCGCGATTGCCGAGCAGCAGCCAGGGTCGCCGCGGCACGACATCGAGGGCCAGCAGGATCAGGCACATGGCAAGCGGCGAAGCGCACGCATGCGCCAGTCAGTTGCCGGCAGGCGGCGGGGTCGCGCCGGGAATTGCCTGGATTTTCTGGTCGACCGCGGCAATCCGCGCATTGTTCGGCGACAGCTCGCGCGCGGATGCAAGCGCCCGCGCCGCTTCGGCGCGCAGACCTTGTCCGGCACGCACCTCGGCCTGATCCAGGAACACGTTGGCCAAGCGCTCGCGCATCGCCGGCAGCGCACTGTCGCCCGGCGACAGATCGCCGATTGCATCGAGGTATGCGTAGGCCTTGTTCGGCGTGCCGGCCTTCAACGCCTGCTCGAACAATTCCTTCGCCCGCACGGGAATGCGGCTCAGACCCGCGAACGCCTTGGCATTGTTGCCGTCGAGCGCGAGCACCGCGCGATACTTGTCGTAGGCGCTGTCGCCGGGTGGGACGTTGAGATTGCCGGCAGCAACGGCTCTCTCTGCTTCTTCGAGCAGCGCGTCGATGCGTGGCTGGTCGGCCGGTGCCGCCTTGCTCTGGTTTTTTTCGATGTCCGTGCGTTCGCGCTCTTCGCGCAACCGCGACCTGGCCGCCTTGACATCCGCCAACTCCGGAGCGATTGCCTCGGCCTGGCGCAGCAGCTTTTCCGCTGACGCATTGTTGTGGTCGTCGAGCGCCGCATTGGCCTGGATCACGAATGCCTGGGCCACACGGCGCAAGCCGGCCTTGGCGCGCGCATTGGCCGGATCGCGCTTGATCGCGGCCAGGAACAGCGCCTGCGCCCCTTCGGAGCCGTCGATCCTGCCGGCGCGCAGCTGCGCCTCGGCCTTGGTCAGCTGCTGTTCGAGCGCCTGCACATCGGTCTCGTGCATCTTCGCCATCGCCGCGCGCAGTTCGGCGATGGCCGGGTGGTTCGGCGACAGCTGGGCGAGTTCGGCGATGCGCTGGTTTGCAAGATCGGCATTGCCCGCGCTGATCGCTTCACGCGCCTGCGCGGTCTGCGCCTCGGCGACTTTTTTAAGGCCGTTGAGTGCCAGACCGTTGGTCGCGTCTGCATCGAGCACGCGTTGATAGAACGTGCTCGCACCGTCCGCGCCGATCAGGCGGCCGGCGGCAAGCGCCGCGTCGCCTTGCGCTAGGAGGTCCTCGGTGGCGGTACTACGCGTTTGCGCCGTGTGCAGTGTCGCCTTGATCTGTTCGATTTCCGGTCCGCCGCCAAGCACTTCCTCGGCGGCGGCGGCATCGGTGCGTGCCGCTTCGAGATCGTTGCGAGCGAGCGCCGCCCGGGCCTGCTCGATCAGGCGCGCGCCAACGTTGTCCAGGCCATGCCTTGCCTGCTCGTTGTCCGGATCGAGCGCGCGCGCCTTCTGAAACAGTTCGCGCGCGCTGTCGCCCTGCGTGCCGACCAGGCGGTTCTCGCCGAGCGCCTTCTGCCCGCGGGCGATCAGCGTGTTCAGTTCAGTGTTCGGCAACAACGCGCGCAGACGATCCTGATAGAACCACGCGGCGCCGGCTCCGCCTGCCAGCAACAACAGCAGGACCACGATGATCAGGTAGCGCCGCGAGGATGCGGGCTGCGGCGTGCGCGCCTGGGCGCCGCGCGGGCGCCAGCGCGCCGCGGCATCAACGTCGTCCAGGCGGCCAATGCTGGGTTCGGCACGATGGCGCAACCCCGACGCCGGCGTGATCGTGCGGCTCCCGGCAGATGCCGGCATGGCGCCGGGCACTTCGCGCAGGTACGCCGCCTCGGGGTTGTCGAGTTCCTGCAGGTCGCCGTCCGCGATCGCGATCTCGACCTGTTCGATCGCATCGGCGAGTTGCTGGCCACTCTGATAGCGTTCGTCCGGCTGCTTGGCGAGCAGGCGATTCAGTATCGGCTGGATCGGCGCCAGGTGCTCCGGCAGCACCGGAATGGGCTGGGTGATGTGCATGATGCCGACCGCCAGCGAATCGTCGGCGTGGAACGGCACTCGGCCGACCAGCAATTCATAGAGCAAAATTCCCAAACTATACAAATCCGCACGGCCATCGATCGGGCGCCCGCGCGCCTGCTCCGGACTCATGTAGTGCGGCGTGCCGATGACCGCGCCGGTGCGCGTCATGCGCGTCGACGAGTCCGCGGCGCGGGCGATGCCGAAGTCGGTCAGCGCGGCGCTGCCGTCTTCGCGCAGCAGGATGTTGTCGGGCTTGACGTCACGGTGCACGAAGCCCTTGGCGTGCGCATAGTGCAGGGCCAGGCCGATCTCGCGCGTCACGCGCAAGGCGAAGCCGACAGGCCGAGGTCCGGCGTCGCGCGCAAGAACCGGCCCACCGCCGAGATACTCCATCGCGATGTAGTTCGCCTCGCCGGCGCGGCCCACGTCATGGATGCCGACGACATGGCGATGATGCAGCTTGGCGGCAATACGCGCTTCGCGCAGGAACCGCTCGGAAAAATCCGGATCGGCCTGCAGCGAAGGCGACATCACCTTGAGCGCGACTTCGCGCTGGACCGACTCCTGCATGGCCAGATAGACCGTGGCCATGCCGCCACGGCCAAGCTGACGCAGGATGCGGTATCCGGGTATTTCGATCACGTTCGAGTCCGTACCTTGCCAGCGGCACGAACGGGAGGCCTATCCCCCCGTCATGGCTGCCACACCAATCATCAAGCATAGCATGAGGGCCGTTGCGGATTTCCCGGCGAAGGCCGACAAACCGGCGCAAAACAATGGGTTGGCGTCACGTTCGCAGCGCGTCCGCAGACGCTTACGCGAGGCGTCTGGCTTCAATGACGTTCGGCACGCCAGAGAGGCGCCCGAGCAGCGTCGACAATTGTTCGAAGTCGGCGACGCGCACGGCGAAATTCATCGTCGTCAGACTCGTCGTAGGGTCGACGCGCGTATTGACCGCGAGCAGGTGCACGTTCGCCGCGGCAATGACGTTGGTGACATCCTTGTGCAGCCACTTGCGGTCGTAGCCGCGCACGAGCAGGTCGACTTCGTACGATTGCGAGCGCGCGCCGCCCCACTCGACTTCGATTGCGCGGCTCGGGTCGCTGCGGCGAAGGCGGGCGAAGCTCGCGCAGTCGGTACGATGGATCGACACGCCGCGCCCGCGGGTAATGAAGCCGGCGATCGCGTCGCCGGGCAGCGGCTGGCAACAGCGCGCGAGCGTCGTCAGCAGATTGCCGACGCCCTCGATCACGACGGCATCCTTGTCGCGCTTCGGCGCGCGCGGAACCGGCGTGGCCGGGGTCGGCGCCGGCGCATGGGTCTCGTGCAGCACCCGCGCGATCTGGCTCGGCGTCACATCGCCGAGCGCGAGCGCCACGAGCAGGTCGTCGAGCGTCTTGACGTGGAACTTCGGCGGCAAAGTATCCAATTCCACATTGCTCAACGCCAGGCGCTTGAGTTCCTTGTCGAGAATCGCGCGTCCGGCCGAAAGGTTTGCTGCCATGTCGGCGTGCTTGAACCACGCCCGCACCTTCTGTTGCGCACGATGCGTTGTCAGGTAGCCATGATGCGCCGACAGCCAGTCGCGGCGGGGCTCGAGTGTCTTGCCGGTCAGTATCTCGACGCGGTCGCCGCTGGCCGGCTGGAAATTCAGCGGCACGATGCGGCCGTTGACCTTGGCGCCCTGGCAACGATGACCGACGTCGGTATGCACGTGGTAGGCGAAATCCAGCACCGTCGCGTCGCGCGGCAGGTCCATGACCCTGCCTTGCGGCGTCAGCAGGTAGACACGGTCTTCGAGGATATCGGTCTTGAAACCGGCGAGCAGCGCGGCGTCATCCTCGTGCTCGTCCTTGGCTTCGAGCAACTGGCGCATCCAGGCGATCTTGCGCTCGAAAGCCGCGTCCGCCCCAGGCGGACGACCTGGCTCCTTCGCCCGCGCAACGGGAGCGTGGGCCGCTTGCGAAGCAGGCGGTGGGCTGGAGGAAGTTCCAGCGTCCGTTGTCTGCTCCTTGTAGCGCCAGTGCGCCGCGACGCCGCGCTCGGCATGCGCGTGCATCTCGTGCGAGCGGATCTGCACCTCGAGCGTCTTGCCATCGGGGCCGATCACCGCGGTATGCAATGACTGGTAGTGATTGCCCTTGGGCCGCGCGATGTAGTCATCGAACTCGCTCGGCACCGGCGGCCACAGCGTGTGCACGACACCGAGCGCGGCATAGCAAGCGGCGACGTCCTTGACCAGCAGGCGCAGCGCGCGGATGTCGTACAACGCGGAGAATTCGCCGCCCTTGCGCTGCATCTTCTTCCAGATCGAATAGATGTGCTTCGGCCGGCCGGCGATGTCGGCTTCGATCCCCGCTTCGGCCAGTGCCCGCCGCAGCGTTCCCATCGCCACTGCGATGAAACGCTCGCGATCAACGCGGCGCTCGTCGACGAGCTTGGCGATGCGCCGATAGGTGTCGCCATGCAGATAGCGGAAGGCCAGGTCTTCGAGTTCCCACTTCAGCTGCCAGATGCCGAGCCGATTGGCCAGCGGCGCGTGGATGTCGGCGGTCAGTTGCGCCAATTCGTTGCGCTGCCCTGGCGGCAGGCTGGCAGCAGTGCGCATGCGCACGAGTTGCCGGGCCAGCAGGATGAAAACGACGCGCAGGTCGCGGATGATCGCCAGCAGCAATCGGCGCAGGCCTTCGGCGCTGCCGGCCCCGCTGCGCGCGGAATGCAGGGACCAGACTTTTTCGGCGGCCTGCTGGCCGTCGATGAGGTCGCGCACGCCCGGCGCGAGGCGAGCCAATTCCGGCGCAGTCAGCGCGATGCCGCATTGTTGCAAAGTGTGCAAAATGCAGGCAGCCAGCATCTCGGCGTCCCCATCGAGATTCTCGAGGAGCCCGAGTGTGGCGATCAGTTCGGATTCAGCCTGGGAAAAGGTCCGGGAGGCTTCGACACGGTCGCGCAGCGCGACAATGGGTGCGAAGGCGGCCACACCGTGCGCAAGTACGACGCGATCGAGCCAGGACCAAAGGCTCACGAGGTATTCTGCGGAGCGTTTCACACCGACATTCTAGCGGGCAGGCGCGCGCGTCGTAAGCGGTGGAAGAAAAATGCGGGATCCAGAAACGAAAACGTCGACAAACGTCGACGGCATGAACTGCTGGGTTGTGTCTTCGCTAAGACACCGTACTGGACGGAACTATGGATTGACGACGATCCGGAACTGCGCGCCAGTGATCTGAGCAGACTCGCCCGGGGGGAAAGTGGCCATCTGATCTGTGATGTTCACGGTACACAATGCCGAGCCCGCGGTTGGCGGGTTGGTCAACTGGAAGTTGATGTCGAAAAAACCTGGCGGCCCAGCGGGCGAGATGATCGGCGCTCCGGATTGCAGGAAGATCGAACCCTGCTCGGCGGAGCACTGCACGTTGCCGCCGTTGGCATCGCCACCGGTGTACGCCACGACAGCCGTGGTCTGCGTGGCCAATTCATCGAATGACGCTATGGGGCCGGGCGCCGCGGCAAACACGTTGATCAGATCGACAACGTAGCGAAATCCACCGCAATTGTTGGCGGAAATCGAACAGGACGTGGTCGGTATAAACGCCCCGCCCTGGCTGGAGTCAGGCAGGCTCGGCATATCCCCGGTAAACGCAACGATCGGGGCGCTGTTCACTTTACTCTGCACATGGATCGGAACATTGACCGCGGCACTCGCCTTGCCGGCTGCGTCCGTCGCGACGATGCTCGCCGAAGCTGCCACGTTGCCCGGATCGGTCGCGAACAAATTGCCCAGGCCTTGATACGGCATGGCGACGGAAGCATTCCACCAGTTCGGATCGGCAAAATTGACGTCGATCGTGCACTGGCGATTGACCGGCGTGACACCGGGGCTGGACGTCAGCGTGCAGTTCGGCGTCACTGGAACCTGCAAGCCAGCCAGATTCAGGGTCACAGCCGCCTTCAGGTTCGATGGGCCTTCCTGCGTGTCGGGATCGGTGATGTTGAACGTGAGCGCGCCGCTGTCCGTGTTCTCGGCAAGCGTGCCGAGCTTTCCAGAAAACGTCGTCCAAGTGCCGTCGGTTTGCACGACCGTCGGCGCTGCATTGGCATAACCCGCGCCGACATTGTCGCCGATGAAGTTCTCGTCCATGTCGAACGGCGAGAACAGCGCAGCGATGGCCAGCGGAGCGTTGGAAGCTGGCAGCGCCGTGACGTTGGAGGCGGAGTCGAAATAGCGCTTGACCACGAAACGGAACGACTGGGGCGAAGCTCCAGCCACGAGATGCGGCAGGAACGAATTGGGCCAGGTGCTGTAGTTGACGTTGATGCCGCCCTCAATCGTCGAAGTGGAGCACGCCGTGCTGCCAGCGGAACCGATGCACCAGCCTTCGTCAGGATGTGCGGCGCCGGAGTTGGTGGCAAACACCGACGTGTCGAAGCCTTCGACCAGCGAGAAATTGCAGTCGTTGCTGGCGCAGTTCGCCGCCGCCGGCGCAGCCGGGATCGTAACGTCGATCGTATAGCCGTAGAAATCGCTCGGGCCGGTCGGCACGTGGAAGACGGTAAGGACGACCGAGCTGTTGAAGTCCGCTTGCAGCGTAGGGCTGTAGTTGACGCCTTCGAACCCGGAACGCATGACTCCCGGCGTCGGACCATGCACGCCGTTGGCATCGAGCCCGTAACAGACAAGCGAAGGATCTCCGCCCAACGTCATCGTGCTTCCATACGATACCAGCGTCGCGCCCACCGCATAGCTCGACACAGTCGGCGTCAGCGCTGACGCGCCAAACACGAAGGGCTTCATGCTGGCAATGCCGTTCGGACTGTAGTAAATCGGACTGATTGCCGCGGTATTCCCGGGGGGTGGCGCCGATGTGTTGGCGCACAATAGCGGATTCGCCGTCACCGGTTGCATCGCCCAGGGAGCCACCGTCCCCTGAATCATGGGAGTGGGCGTTAGGAGTTGTACAGTGGGTTCCTCGAAGGGCATCAGCGAAATGGCATTTGCCGCTGGTGCATAGGACAAAACGGCAGAGGCCGAAATAATTGGGATTACAAACCACTTCAACTGCATGCACCGTGCTCCAAAGTCATAATCTGTGAAAACCGCTCCATGGCTCCATCACTCCTGTGACGTACCAAACAACGCGAGGCCACGGCGGTGAGCTTCACGGCCATGGCCTGCGACGGGGACAGTTCGCCCCACTGTTACAATATAGCGCCGAACCCCGCCTTTACGTGTTAAATTGCGGTTACTCGTAGGGTTTTTCCCGATAAAGCGTAGCGGTCGACCATGCGTGCCGCCTTGCATGGATGATGCATGGGC
Source organism: uncultured Gammaproteobacteria bacterium (assembly GCA_963766595.1). Taxonomy (GTDB): domain Bacteria; phylum Pseudomonadota; class Gammaproteobacteria; order Xanthomonadales; family Rhodanobacteraceae; genus Rudaea. The sequence goes on along the minus strand of CAVYAZ010000002.1, from coordinate 626,513 downwards.
ATTGCCGGCGCAAGCCGCTACAATCGCGTTTCTGTTCGAACCAATTCGTATTCTGAGGTACTTATGCGTTCCGCTTTCGCGATCGCGTTCGCAATTTCGCTGTCTGTGGCTGCCGGCGCGGCCGAGTTTTCCTCGCTCGAGGAACGCATGTCGCAAACGCAATTCCACGCCGCCGGGCTGGACAAACTGAGCCCTGAAGAGCTCAAGAACCTCAACGACTGGCTGCGCGGGCATCCCGCCACCCTCACGACGACGCAAGTCGTAACACCCTCGGGTCAACCGGTATTTTACCCGAAGGAATCCGATCGCGATATCGTCGAGAGCCGAATCGATGGCAAGTTCAGCGGCTGGCGCGGCCACACCGTCTTCAAGCTCGAGAACGGCCAGGAGTGGACTCAGGCAGAGTCCGGCAGCTTCACGAACGGCAACTACGATCATCCGACCGTGCACATCAAGCCGATGCTGCTCGGAAGCTGGCTGATGGCGATTCCGGCGTGCGGTTGTGACGTCCGCGTGACCCGGACGAAATGACTTCAGGATGAAGGCATCCCGTGCAGGCCATGGATGGCCGATGACACCGGATCCAGATGCAAAACAAAACGATGAACTCATCCCGTGCAGCCCGTGGATGGTCGATCACGCGGGATCCAGTTCAAACAACATCGCGTATTCGAGCCTTTGCTCGAATAAGGCCCTAGCGCGCCGCCCTTAGCACCTCGATCAGCTTGCCCAGTCGTTTGGGCGAAACCGGCTCCGCGGTCTTGAGCTCCTGAGCGAACAGCGATACCCGGAGTTCTTCTATCATCCAGCGCAATTCGTCGAGCGCTGCGTCGTCCGATTCGCCATTGCCGGCCCGCAGCTTCAAATATTCGCGCCAGTAGGACCGCACCGTGAGCATGCGTGCCTGGTCACGCGTGGCGTCCTGGCGCAAGCGCTCTGCGCGCAGGCGCATCGCGCGCAGATAGCGCGGGTAATGCGCCAAATGCAACTTGTCCACTTTGCTGACAAATCCCGGGAATACCAGCGCGTCGAGCTGTTCGCGCAGATCGTCGTAGTTGGCGCGGGCATAACCCATCAGGGGCGGCTCGAGCCATGGCGTCAGCTCCGCGTAGGCTGCGAGTATTTCCTCGACGAGCGTGAGCCAGGCGACGGCGGCCGGAAATAGTTGCTGAGCAAGGGCCGATTCGAGCGCGCGAAAAGCCTCGCGGCGACGCACCTCCAAGTCGCCGGTCGCAAGCAATTCGGCCAACGCCGCCTCGACCAGGTCTTCGCGCAGCGAATCGACACTGGCGATAGCGGCGTACTTCAGGGCGAGCCGGCGATCGATCGGCAACTGCCGGCGGGCTTGCTTGCTGCGGTCGCGCAGCGCGCGCCGCAGCAGGCGTTCGACACCGCGCTTGTGCGCCGCGCGCGCTTCGTCCGCCCGTTCGAAAACACGCAACGCGACGCTCTCGCCAAGGTCGACAAGCGCCGGAAATGCCGCAAGCCCGCCGGCCGCGGTCAGCTGTTCCGGGATCTCGTCGAATTCGAACTCGGCGACGTCTTCACGCGCGAGTTCGGCGTCGGTGCGCCGTGAGAATGCGGCATTCGCCTGCGCGGACCAGTCGCGCCGGATCTCCGCGAGATCGCGGCCTTCGGCAAGGGTCTGGCCGCGCTCGTCATGGATGCGGAAGCGCATCGACAGATGCGCGGGCACGGAAACACCAGCGAAGTCCATTCCGATCACCTCCACACCGGTCACGCGCTTCAGGTAGGCCGCCAGTGCACGGCTGAGCGGCTCATCGCGTGGAGCTTCGGCTTGGGCGAAGGCGCGGGCAAAATCGGGCGCAGGCACGAAGTTGCGGCGCAGCGACTTCGGCAGTCCGCGGATCAGCTCGGCAACCTTGTCCGGCAGCAGGCCGGGAACAAGCCATTCGCAGCGCGCAACCGGCACGGCGTTGACGAACGCCAGAGGCACCTGCAAGGTCACGCCATCGGCCGGGTCACCAGGAACGAATCGATATTCGAGCTTCAGCACGTGCCCCGTGATATCCAGATGCGTCGGAAAGTCACTTGCACGCAATCCGGGTTCGCTGGTCAGGACGAAGTCGAGCGGCCAGTGCAGCGCCGCCTGTTCGGCAGCCGAGGCTTTGCGATACCACGCATCGAACGCGGCTGCGGTGCTGATTTCCATCGGCAGCTTGCCGCGAAAGAATTCGACCAGGGCTGGCTCGTCCTTCAGCAGGCCCGCGCGGCGGCGCCTGGCTTCGAATTCATGCGCCTGTTCGAGCACGCGAACGTTCGCCCGCACGCAGTCGGTGCGGGAGTCGATGTCTCCGCGCACCAGCGCCTCGCGCAGGAAAACCTCATGCGCGAGGTTCGGGTCTTGCCTGCCGAATTGCACGCTGCGCTTCTCGACGAGGGTCAGACCGAACAGCGTCACCTGCTCGAACGCCAGCACTGCGCCGCGCCTGCGCGACCAGTGCGCGTCGCGCCAGGAGCGCTTGACCAGATGCGCCGCCTGCTGTTCGATCCATGCCGGTTCGATGCGCGCGCACAGCATCGCGTATACTTTTTGCAAATCGAGAATCTGCCCGGACAGCAGCCATTGCGGCGCCAGCTTGGCTTGCCCCGAGCCCGGGAAGATCTGAAACTTGCGCTCGCGCGTACCGCGATAGACGTTGCGTTCTTCCTTGATCCCGACTTGCGTCGGCCAACCGGAAAGCAGGCAGCGGTGGATTGCTTCGTAGTTGTGCGCGCTCAAGCCCTCTTCCCCAACGGCGGCTTCGTTGGGAGACGGGCTTGGGTGAGGGGGAGCCGCGCCGGTCTGTCCATGCGTCTTGGTTCCTTGCGGGCGCTGCCCCCTCACCCCAGCCCTCTCGCCCATCGCGAGCGAGGCGGGAGAGGGAGTTTGTATATCGCTCCAGCCGTACTCGTCAGCCATCACCAGCAGCTGCCGATGCAGCTCGCGCCATTCGCGCATGCGCAGGTAGGACAGGAAACGCGCGCTGCACCAGTCGCGCATCTTCGACTGCGTCAGCTCCTCGTGCGCGAGCGAATGCGCGTGCCAGAGATTGAGGATCGACACGAAATCCGATTTCGTGTCGGCGAAAGCCGCGTGCGCGGCATCGGCCGCAGCGCGTGCGTCGGCCGGGCGCTCGCGCGGATCCTGGATGCTGAGGAACGACGTGACGATGAGAATCTCGCGCAGCGCGCCGAGACGCTGCGCTTCGATCAGCATGCGTGCCAGGGCAACGTCGATCGGAACACGCGCCATCATGCGCCCGGTGTCGGTCAGCCGCCGCTCGTCGTCGATCGCACCGAGTTCGGCCAGACGCCGATAGCCGTCGCCGATCGCCCGCGCGCCCGGCGCTTCGACGAACGGAAATTTCTCCACGTCGCCGAGTTTCAGCGCGAGCATGCGCAGGATCACTCCGCCGAGGGACGAACGCATGATCTCGGGATCGGCAAATCGCGGCCGGCTCGCGAAATCCTCCTCGCCGTAGAGACGCACGCAGATACCCGGGCCAACGCGCCCGCAGCGGCCCTTGCGCTGGTCGGCCGCGGCCTGCGCGATCGGCTCGACGTGCAGGCGTTCGAGCTGGTTGCGCTGCGAATACCGCTTTACGCGCGCGGTGCCGGTGTCGATCACGTAGCGGATGCGCGGAACCGTCAACGAAGTTTCCGCAACATTGGTCGCGAGCACGATGCGGCGTTCGGAACCGGGCTTGAACACGCGATCCTGTTCGTTCGCCGAAAGGCGCGCATACAACGGCAGCACTTCGGTATGCCGGTACTTGCGCCGTTCGAGTGCGAGATGGACGTCGCGGATCTCGCGTTCGCCGGGCAGGAATACCAGCGCATCGCCACGCGGATCCTCGCGCGTAATTTCGTCGAGAGCGGCGATGATGTGTTCGATCGGCCCGAGGTCCGTGCGCGGCGTGCGCGCTTCTGCGCCCGCACCCTGCCGGCCTTCGGCCACCTTCCCCCGCTGCGCAGGGGAAGGAGAGTCGGTGCCGCGTGCCGCGGCGTACGCTTCTCGCTCGGATTCCTCGCTTGCCCCCTTCCGGCCTTCGGCCGCCTTCCCCCGCTGCGCAGGGGAAGGAGAGTCGGTGCCGCGTGCCGCGGCGTACGCTTCCATGGGGCGCCAGCGTACTTCGACAGGGAAACTGCGGCCTTCAACTTCGACAACCGGCGCGTCGTTGAAATGCCTGGCGAAGCGCGCCGTGTCGATGGTCGCCGACGTGACGATCAATTTCAGATCGCGCCGGCGTTCGAGCAGGCGCTTGAGGAACCCGAGCAGAAAGTCGATGTTCAGGCTGCGCTCGTGGGCTTCGTCGAGGATTATCGTGTCGTAGGCGTTGAGCCACGGATCAGACTGCGTTTCGGCCAGCAGGATGCCGTCGGTCATGAACTTGATCAGCGTCTGTTCGCCGACCTGCTCGGTGAAGCGCACCTGAAAGCCGACCAGCCCGCCGACCTGGGTTCCGAGCTCGCTGGCGACGCGTCGCGCCACGTTGCGCGCCGCCACGCGACGCGGCTGCGTGCAGCCGATCATGCCGGACACGCCGCGGCCGGCGGCCAGGCACAATTTCGGCAATTGTGTACTTTTCCCGGAACCGGTTTCGCCGGCGAGCACAATGACCGGGTGCCTGCGGATCAGCGCGACGATGTCGTCGCTGCGCGCGGCGATCGGCAACGAATCGTCGACGGCAATTGCCGGCACGCTCGCTGCGCGCGCCGAGTAACGCGCGCGCGCGCCATCCGCGCGCCGCTGCCAGGCGGCCATGGCCGCGTCATCGGGAGTCTGCGCAGCACCGAGGCGATCGAGTTCACGCTGCAGCCGACGCCGGTCGCGCAGCATCATTTCGGCGAGTAGCGCGCGCAGAGCCTGCAGGCGCGGCGCGACGCTCCGGTCGTCGTTCATTTCGCCGCGCGCGCCGGCGCCTCGCCGCGTGCGGGTGCCACGCGGCCATTGCCATAGCTTTTGTCTATCGAAAACATCGCATCAATGAATTTTGCCGTGCGGCCAACACCCATTATAGTCGGCGTGGACTTTTCCAACGGGAGCGGACCATGGCCAAGAACGGGACCAGCACGACGCGTATCGATCTGAAGGGCAAGTTGCGCAACAGCATGGCCGCGCTGCTCAACCAGCAGCTAGCCGACACGGTGGATTTGTATACTCAAGTCAAGCAGGCGCACTGGAACGTCAAGGGCGCCCACTTCATCGCGCTGCACGAGCTGTTCGACAAGCTCGCAGAGGATCTCGAAGGCCCGGTCGACGACATCGCCGAACGCGTGACTGCGCTTGGTGGCGTGGCGCGCGGCACGGCGCGCATGGCCGCGCGCGAGTCGCGCCTGCCGGAGCTGCCGGGCGATAATTTCGACGGCTTGATCGTTGTCGCCGCGCTAGCCGATCGCTATGCCGCGCTTGCCGCGTCCACGCGCAAGGCGATCGATGCAGCCGGAAAGGCCGGCGACGCCGACACGTCCGACCTGTTCACCGGCATCTCACGCGGGCTGGACAAGGCGCTGTGGTTCCTCGAGGCGCATCTGGGCTGAGTCGGCAACCGGCAACAACTCTTTCCCCTTCTCCCGCTGGCGGGAGAAGGTGCCGGAGGCGGATGAGGGTGGCGTTTCCGTGGACAATTGCGCAGGATTGAACGCCACCCTCACCCGGCGCGCTTCGCGCGCCGACCTCTCCCGCCAGCGGGAGAGGTGTGTAACGTTGGCCCAGCTGACAGTTGCAGAGTCGCTACCTGCTGTCTCAGCTTTGCTTCAATCCCGCTCGAACGGCAGCTCAACGTGCCGTTTCCCATCGCGATCCTTCGCGCTGACCTCGGCCTGAGCCTGTGGCGCGCCGGCGGGAATTTCGATCGGGTCGATATTCTTCGCCTTCAGTTCAGCATTGAGCTTTGGCAGGTCGTTCTTCTCGAATGCCGCGAACTCCGAAGCAACGTCGTCGAGTTCGCGGCGCAGCGCGGCCGTGTATTCGATCAGATAGTCGCCCGGCTTGCCCTCGTACGACATGATCGCGCCGTACAGGTTGTCGGTATGCTCGCGCAGGCGCTCTTCGCCGGTGATCGCACCGCCTTCCTTGGTCGCGACGATCTGCTTGCGCATCACGTCGGCCTTCGCGCTGACCGCTTCGAGTTGCTTGCGCAAAGCGTCGCCCGCCGGAAGCTTTTTCGGCGCGCGCATTGGCGCCCTCGCGCACGGCGTTGATCTTGAACACGAGGTCGCTTTCGTCGCCGAACATCGCGTGCACTTTCATCGCCGCATCGAACTGCGCCTTGCGGTCGGCGACGGAGAACGTCGCGCGCCGGTCGAGGCCGACATCGAGCTTCGTTTCGTAGGTCTTGTCGCCCTTGGTCAGGCGCACCGTGTAGGTGCCCGGCACGACGCGCGGTCCTTGCGTGCCGTTGAACGCAAGCTGCGCGGCGCGCGGCACGCGCGGCGGCTTCACCTGCATGCTCCATTCGACGCGGTTGAGGCCGCGGCGTTCGCTGGCTGGCAACGTATCGACCAGCTTGCCGTCCGCGTCGAAGATCTCGAGCTTGATCTTGCCGAACAGATGACGCGCGCGCTGGTAATAGGTGATCACGGCACCGTTCGGCGGATTGCCGCCGGTAAAGCTCGCGTCGCCTTCTGGCCAGCCCCCTTGCGCGCGCATACGCTGGGTCTGCGCACGCCCGGGAAGGAACACGGCATCGGCCGAAAGCGCCTGCGGCGTCAGTTCGCGCAGTGGCGTCATGTCGTCGATGATCCAGATGCCGCGGCCGTGGGTCGCCAGCACGAGGTCGGAATCACGCCCCTGCACGGCAAGATCGCGCACCGCGACGCTAGGGAAGTTGGCGCCCTTGAATTGCGCCCACTGCTTGCCGCCGTCCGGCGAAATCCACAGGCCGAATTCGGTGCCGACGAACAGCAGATCCGGCTTGACCGTGTCTTCCTTGATGACATAGGTGTACCCGTGCACGCCCTGCTCGGGCGTGACGATGCGTGTCCAGGTCTTGCCGAAGTCGGTCGTCTTGTACACGTACGGCGTCAGGTCCCCGAACGTGTGGCGATCGAATGCGGCGTAGGCCGTGCCTTCGTCGAAGTTGCTGGCCTGCACCCAGTTGACCCACGAGTTCTTCGGCAGGTCATGTATGTTTCCGACAACATTCGTCCATTTGCCGCCGCCGTCGCGCGTGATCTGCACGTTGCCGTCGTCGGTGCCGACCCAGATCAGTTTGCCGTTCTTCGGCGATTCGCTGATCGAATAGATCGTGGTGTGCATTTCCGCCGCGGAATTGTCGATCGTAACCCCGCCAGACTGTTCCTGCTTCTGCTTCTCCGGATCGTTCGTGGTGAGGTCCGGAGAGATGCGGTCCCAGGTCTGGCCGTGGTCGCGCGTGCGGAACAGGAACTGGGCGCCGATGTAGACCGTGCCCTTTTCGTTCGGCGACAAGGCGATCGGCGTATTCCAGTTGAAGCGCAGCTTTTCCTTGTAATGCGCGGTCGGCTGGATGTTGCGGACTTCGTGCGTCTTGCGATTGACGCGGCCGATCGTGCCGCCCTGCGCTTCGGCGTAGAGGTAGTCGTCATCGGCCGGATCGGAGAACATCCAGAAGCCGTCGCCGCCATACATGTTTTCCCAGCGGCCATTGCTGATGCCGCCCGGGTAGGCCGAATCGCCGACCCACGAACTGTTGTCCTGCAGTCCGCCATACACGCGATAAGGATCGGCGCCATCGACGCTGACGTGATAGAACTGCGAGACAGGCAGATTGGCGCCCTTCCACCATTGATTGCCGCCGTCATGCGAGTACCACATGCCGCCGTCGTCGCCGGCGATCACGTGCGAGACGTTCTTCGGATCGATCCAGATATCGTGGAAATCTCCGTGCGCACCGCCGCCGACGTCGGCGAAGCTCTTGCCGCCGTCGAGGCTCTGAATCAGCCTGAGATCCGGTTTGAACAACCGATCCGGATTGGTCGGATCGATGATCAGGTTTCCGAAATAGAACGGCCGCCACACCATCATCTGGCTGTTGTCGCGCTTGTCCCAGGTCGCGCCGCCGTCGTCGGAGCGGTACAGCGAGGAATGCTCGGATTCGACCATCGCGTAGACGATCTTCGTGTTCGACGGCGCCATCGCCACCGTGATGCGTCCGTAGGGCTTCACCGGAAAGCCCTTGTTCGCATGGTCGGTCACTTCGGTCCAGCTCTTGCCGCCGTCGCTGCTGCGGAACAGGCCGCTGCCACTCGGCTTGGTCGAGTCGTCGCCGCCGGAACGGAACGTCCAGCCCTTGCGGCGGAAGTCCCACAATGCAGCAAACAGTACTTGTGGATTCTGCGGATCCATCGACAACGAGGAGCAGCCGGTCGACAGATTCGCGCCCTTCAGCACGAGCGACCAGCTCTTGCCGCCGTCGGCGGTCTTGTACAGGCCGCGATCCGGCGAATCACTCCACAGCTTGCCCGGCACGCAGGCGTATACGGTATTCGAATCCTTCGGGTCGACCGCGATCTTGACGATGCGCTCGGAACCTTTCAGGCCGACGTTGTTCCAGGTGTCGCCGCCGTCGGTCGACTTGAAGATGCCGTCGCCGATCGACACCGAATTTCGCGTCCATGATTCGCCAGTCCCGACCCAGACCGTCTTCGGATTGTTCGGATCGAGCGCGATCGCGCCGATCGACTGGACCGATTGCTTGTCGAACACCGGCTTGAACGTCGTACCGCCGTCGAGCGACTTCCACACACCGCCGGAGGCGGCGCCGACGAACAGCGTCGTGCGTCCGTCTTCCTCGTGGCGCGCCGCGATCGCGGCGATACGCCCGCTCATCGCCGCCGAACCGATATTGCGCGCGCCAAGACCGGAAACGGTGGCGGCATCGAACTTGATCGCCGGCGCCTGGGCCGGAGCCTTGTCCGCGCCGACAGCGGCGGCGAACGGCAGCGCGCAGCAGATTGCACCTGTAATGAGATTACGCAGCATGATTTTCATCCCCTTGTCCTATTTGCCGCCTGCCGGAAACGCGAACCACGAGTCTTCGAGCGAAACGTTTGCTTCCGCCTTGTCGACCGTGAAGGTGTCCTTCTGCGTGCTGCCGACGCCACCGCTGGCCACGGCGAACGCGACGTAAGTTCCATTGACCTTTTCGTAATCGCTGTAGTCGGACTCCTCGCGCTGCTCGACGCCGCGCACCGTGCGCTGCTTGAGCGTGCGGATCACCAGGAAGGCATCGGGGTCGAACCAGACGTATTGCACGTTGCCGTTGGCCAGCGCGACCTTGAGCTTGTGCGCGTCGGTGCCGTCGACGTCTTCGGTACCCAGATATTCGAGCTTGTTGCCCTTCGCCGCTGCGTTGACCCAACCGCCCTCGAAATCGGCCTGATCGGCCAGTTCCTTCGCGTCGTCGGCCGAGGTGCGCTCGGGATCCTTGCGTCCCTGGAACGGGAAGATCTTCCACGCCTCCTTGCCGTCGTACGACTGCACCATCGTCATGCCCTGCAGCGTGCCTTCGAAGCGGTAGCCGCCGGGGCGCTTGTAGGTCTGCGAAGCTTCGACATCGGCGCCGAAATTCGCGATGTGCAGCTTGCCTTGCAGGCGCAGCGACTTGATCGCCGACAGAGACTCCATGCCGCCGCGCGCGGCAACATTCCTGGCAACGAGTTCGTCGGCGGTCATCGCTTGTGCCGACGTCGCCAAAGCCGATGTCGTCAAAGATGATGCGGCGACCAAGAACGCTGACGCAACAAACCAGCCCCCGATCCAGCCAAAACGGATTCGCATGGCAACTCCCTATGGGTTCAAAGTGATCAAAACGGCGACAAACTCAGCCCCGGAGCTTAACAAGCCTCCGTCTGGCGAACGATGGGACGGAAGTAATGGTACCCGCTTTCGCGGGTCGCGAGTCGCACCGCGCCGCGGTTATCGTCGTAGAATCGGCAACTTTCGCCCGCCTACGGACCATGACATGACGATTTCCGCAACACGTTTCCTGACCACGGCGGTCGTCGCCCTCGGCGCCATGGGCAGCCTGCCCGCGGCGACACCGGCGAGCGCTGACGCGACCGATGGTCTGAGCTGGCGCCTCGTCGGCCCGATGCGCGCGGGCTGGAGCACGGTCGCCAAGGGCATCGCCGACCAGCCCGACACGTACTACTTCGGCGCGCACGGTGGCGGCGTGTGGAAGACGACCGATTCCGGCGCAACCTGGAAACCGCTGTTCGACTCGGTGCCCGCGGCAAGCGTCGGCGCGCTGGCGATCGCACCGAGCGATGCGAACACGATCTATGTCGGCACCGGTGAAGTGGCGGCGCGCTACGACATCGCGGCCGGCAGCGGAGTATACAAATCCACAGACGGGGGGAAGAGCTGGAACAGTGTCGGCCTCGCTGCCACGCGGCATATCGGCGCGATCGAAATCGACCCACGCAACGCCGCGCATGTCCTGGTCGCCGCGCTCGGGCATTACTTCGGTCCGAACCGCGAACGCGGCGTGTTTCGTTCCGAGGATGGCGGCAAGACCTGGCAGCAAACCCTCTTCATCAACGCCGATACCGGCACCGTCGACCTCGCCTCGGATCCGGCCAACCCCGACGTCGTCTATGCCGCGGCGTGGCAGGTGCGCAACTATCCGTGGCTGTCGTACTTCCAGCCGAACTCGGGACCCGGCAGCGGCTTGTATCGGTCCGCAGACGGCGGGAAAACCTGGTCGCGCATCAGCGGCAACGGATGGCCAACCGCGTCGACGCTCGGGCGCATCGGCCTTGCGACGGCGGCGGGCGGACGTGTCTACGCGGTGATCAACGCCGCGCCACACAGCGGCAACATCGCGCATGCCGTGAGCGAAAACCAGGGCGGCCTGTACCGCTCCGACGACAGCGGCGCGACCTGGCAAAGGGTCAGCAGCGAAAGCTGGCTCGCGAACGACTACTTCGGCCGCATCACCGTCGACCCGGCCAATCGCGACCGCATCTTTGCGACCGGGCAATCGGTGCGCGTCTCGACCGACGCCGGCGCGCACTGGAACATCTTCAAGGGCGCGCCCGGCGGCGACGACTATCATTTCGTCTGGATCAACCCGAAACACACCGATCGCATCGTCGTCGCCAGCGACCAGGGCACGGCCGTCAGCGTCAATGGCGGCGTCAGCTGGAGCGACTGGTACAACCAGCCGACCGGCGAGTTCTATCATCTGGCGACCGACAACCGCTTTCCCTACTGGATTTATTCCGGCCAGCAGGACAGCGGCACGGTCGGCATCGCCAGCCGCAGCGACTACGGCGTGCTGAGCTTCCGCGACTGGCACCCGGTCGGCGGCGACGAGCGCGATTACGACGTTCCCGATGCGCAGGATCCCAATATCGTCTACGGCTCCGGCCTTGGTGGCCACCTGTCACGCTGGGACGGGCGCACCGGCGAAGCGCAGAACATCTCGCCATGGCCGGCGTCGAGCTATGGGCGGCGCCCGACCGACGTCAAGTATCGCTATACCTGGATCACGCCGATTGCGATGTCGCAAAAGGCGCCTTTTCCACTTTATCAAGGCGCGCAAGTGCTGTTCCGCTCGACCGACCAGGGCCGCAACTGGAACACGATCAGCCCGGACCTGTCGGCGAAATCCGCCGCGGCGAAGAATTGCGACGGCAATCTCGCGCTGCCGGCCGCGCGCGATTGCGGCTACGGCGTGATCTATTCGATCGGCCTGTCGCCGCGCGACAACGATGAAATCTGGATCGGCACCGACGATGGCCTGATACAGCGCACGCGCGACGGCGGCGCGCACTGGGACAACGTCACGCCGGCGAAACTGGTTCCGGCGTGGGCCAAGGTTGCGACGATCGACGTTTCCGCGCCGGCGCCGGGCAGCGCCTATGCCGCGATCGACAACCATCGCCAGGACGACTTCACGCCGCATGCGTTGCGAACGCGCGATTACGGCAAGACCTGGACATCGATCACGACCGGACTGCCGGCGACGAGCTTCGTCGGCGTCGTGCGCGCCGATCCGGTAAAAAGTGGATTGTTATACGCCGGCACCGACCTGGGCGTGTTCGTCTCATTCGATGACGGCGACCACTGGCAACCCCTGCAGCGCAACCTGCCCCCGGCGTGGGTACGCGACCTGCTCGTCCACGGCGACGACTTGATCGCGGCGACGCAGGGCCGCGCGATCTGGGTGCTCGACGATGTCGCCCCGCTGCGCCAGCACGAACGTCTCGCCAAGGCCGATTCCGTCCTGTTCGATCCGGCCGTCACCGTGCGCGTGCGCGGCAGCCAGAACCGCGACACGCCGCCGCCGGCCGATACGCCGCTCGGCCAGAATCCGCCGACCGGTGCGATCATCGACTACCGCCTCGGTCACGACGCTACGCGGCTCGTGCTAGAAGTGCGTGATGCTTCGGGCAAGGTCGTCCGGCGCTTCGCCAGCGACGAGCCGGAGGCGCAGGTGAAAGCAACACGCTACTTCGCCGATTCCTGGGCGCCGGCGGCCGCCGGGTTTTCGGCGAAAGCCGGGATGCATCGCTTCGTATGGGACCTGCGCCTGCCGCGTCCGCGCGCAGTGCGCTACGACTACAGCATCGCTGCAGTAGTCGGCAAGGGTACGCCGATCGTTCCATTCGGCATGCTCGTGCCTCCGGGTGAATACACCGTCGTGCTGAACGCCGACGGCCACGAATCCACCAGCAGCCTGAAGATCGTCGCCGATCCGCGCGTCGCGCTCGACGCGGCCTCGGTACGCGAGGCGGTGGCGTTTTCGAACGAGGTCAACGCAGCGCTCGAACGCGATTTCATCGCCTACGGACAGTTGCAGTCGGTAGATACGCAGATCTCCGCCGCGGAAAAGCAACTTGCCGCAAGCAGCGACAAGCAAGCCGCGCTCGCTGCGATCTCCGCTTTCAAGACCGCCTCGGCCCCGCTGCGGTCCGGCAAGGGCGACGCGAGCGAGGATCTCGGCGCAATCGGCGATGTGCTTTCATCGATCGCCACCGACGTCGAAGACAGCGATCGCGCGCCGGGGCAGCCACAGCACGACCTGCTTGCGGCGAGCAACGAACGGCTCGGGCGCGCGACCGAACGCTGGACGCGCGTCAGGGACAAGGAACTGGCAGCGGCCGACGCAGCACTCAAGGCTGCGGGGATTGCAGCGATCACGGTTCCTGCGCCGGATCAGATCAAGCTGAGCAGCGAGCCCGACTCAGACGACTTGCCCTGAGTTCGGCGCAGGTCGCCGTTGTCCGACACCTCTTCCATCCGGCGGAGGTGTCCGCGCCCAGAGCGTGCATCAGCAGCCAAGCAACCGCTCTGCGCGCGTCCCAGGCCGCGTCACGACGGCATTTGCGTTATCCTCGAGCCGCGAAGCGCGAGAGTATTCCTGCATGCATTCACGGCGATTGATTCCGGTGTCGGCTCTGGCCGACAACTACATCTGGCTGCTCACAGGCGACGATGGCTACTGCCTGATCGTCGATCCCGGCGAAGCGCCGCCGGTGCTGGCCGCGCTGCAGCGCGAGTCTCTTACGCCGACGACAATCCTGCTGACCCATCATCATCCGGATCACATCGCCGGCGTGGCCGGGCTGCTCGCGAAGTATCCCGGCCTGCCGGTGATCACGCCGCACGACGAGCGCATCGCGACCGCAACGCGGCGCGTTGGAAACGGCGAACAAGTGCGTATCGACGCACCGCGCGCGGAGTTCGAAGTCATTGAGATTCCCGGCCACACACGCAGCCATATTGCCTTCTTCGGCGCGGGCGTCGTGTTTGCCGGCGACACGCTGTTCAGTGTCGGCTGCGGCAGGATGTTCGAGGGCACGCCGCCAGTGATGCTCGCATCGCTCGATCGCCTTGCACAGCTCCCCGGAGAAACGCTGCTGTGCTGCGGCCACGAATACACGATGGCCAACTGCGCGTTTGCGCTGAGCGTCGATGCTGGCAACGTCGACCTGCAGCAGCGCGCCGAACAGGCGCGGGCGTTGCGCGCGCGCGGCGAGCCGACCGTTCCGGTCGCCCTCTCGCTCGAGCACGCGACCAATCCGTTCCTGCGCGTCGACACGCCGGCGCTGATCGAGACCTGCACGAAGGCGCTTGGCGCCGCCGCCGCGCAGGATCGCGTCGCGCGATTCGCCTGGTTGCGGCGCGAGAAAGACGGATTTCGCGCGCTGACGTAAGTGCAGCGCTCTTGATTCCCTTCTCCCGCTGGCGGGAGAAGGTGGCCGGCAGGCCGGATGAGGGTGGCGCTGAAATTGGCGCGCACGCTTGACCCACCGCCACCCTCACCCGCGCGCTTCGCTCGCGACCTCTCCCGCCAGCGGGAGAGGTGATCAAGGCGCGCCCCGGCGCGACCCTCAGGGCAGCTTCTTGAGCACCGGCTCGAGCACCGGCCAGACCGTTTCGAGCACGCGCGGCTCCGCTGCAGCGAGCGGATGCAGTCCGTCGTCCTGCATCAGCTTGGGGTCGGTCGCGACGCCTTCGAGCAGGAACGGGACCAATGGCGCATTGAATTCACGGGCAACGTCCCGATACATGTTGCGCAACCCGTCGCGATATTGCGGGCCGTAGTTGATCGGCAGTTCGATGCCGATCAGCACGATCTTCGCACCGGCGTCGCCGCAGGCCTTGAGAATGCGTTGCAGGTTTGCACGGATTTCCTCGATCGCAAGTCCGCGCAAGCCATCGTTGGCGCCGAGTTCGACCAGCACGAGCGCCGGAGGTTTGTCGGCGAGCAACTGCGGCAGGCGCGCCAGCCCGCCGGCCGTGGTCTCACCGCTGATGCTGGCGTTGACGACGCGGTAGTGACGTTGCGGCGCTTGTTGCTGGAGGCGTTGTTGGAGCAGGGTGACCCAGCCCGACTCAGGCGCGATGTGGTACGCCGCGGACAGCGAGTCGCCGAGCACGAGAATCGACCGCGACGACACGTCTGGTGAAGTTGCCAGCGAGGCAAGACCGGGAAAAACGAGCAGCAGACACAGGATCAAGTAGCGCATGAGCACCGACGTCAAGATACAGATCAGCGCCACCGATGTTAGCAAGAATGTGCTCGGACCTGACGGCCGCATCGATATCCTCGATGGCGTCAGCCTCGATGTGCGCGAAGGCGCCAGTCTTGCGATCGTCGGCGCATCGGGATCGGGCAAGACCACGCTGCTGGCTCTGCTCGCCGGGCTCGACACCCCGACCCGCGGCGAGATCACGCTGGCCGGCCTGCGCGTCGATACCCTCGGCGAGGAACAGCGCGCCGCCCTTCGGCGCCGTCATGTCGGCTTCGTGTTCCAGTCGTTTCATCTGCTGCCGGCGATGAATGCCGAGGAAAACGTCATGCTCCCGCTGGAACTTGCCGGACGCGACGATGCGCGCGCGCTGGCCGAGGCCGCTCTCGCGGATGTCGGTCTGTCGGCACGCCGGCATCACTATCCGCATCAATTGTCCGGCGGAGAACAGCAGCGCGTGGCGCTCGCGCGCGCGTTCGTGCACCGGCCGACGATCCTGTTTGCCGACGAACCGACCGGCAATCTCGATCAGCGCACCGGTCAAGCCGTCAGCGACCTGCTGTTCGACCTGAACCGCGCCAACGCGACCACGCTCGTGCTCGTCACGCACGATCAGAAACTGGCCGAACGCTGCGGAGCAGTGGCACGACTCGACAACGGCCGGCTGCAGACTACCGCATGAAGCCGCTGAACTTTGCCTGGCGCACACTGCGCCGCGAATGGCGTTATGGCGAACTGGCGACGCTCGCCGTCGCGTTGCTGCTCGCCGTTGCCGCGCTCGGCGCCGTCGCGACGCTCGGCCAGCGCGTCGAGCGTGGCATCCTGGCGTCGGCGACCGAACTGATCGGTGGCGACCTTGGCCTGAGCACGCGCGCGCCGCTGCCGCCTGAACTCGCCGCCGAAGCCACGCGACTCGGCTTGCGCAGCAGCGTGACGACGGACTTTCCGAGCGTGCTGTTCGCCAACCGCAAGAGCCAGCTGGCCGATGTGCGCGCGGCCGACGCCGCCTATCCGCTGCGCGGCAAACTGCTGGTGCGCGATGGCGGCGGCGCCGAAAGCGAAGTGCATTCTCCAGCGGCCGGTCAGGTATATGCCGAACAGCGCCTGCTTGCGGCGCTGGACCTGAAGCCCGGCGACACGCTGCCGGTCGGCAATCTCACTCTGCGCATCGCCGGCGAGATCGTGCGCGAACCGGACGGCGGCGAACTGTTCGCGCTCGCGCCGCGTCTGCTGATGAGCCTGCAGGACGCGCAGGCCAGCGGTCTGCTCGGCGCCGGCAGCCGCGCGCGCAACCGCCTGATGACGGCGGGCGACGATGCGGCAATTTCCACATTTAGTACTTTCCTGAAGGCGCACAAGCCCGACGGTGCCGAACTGATCACGGTCCAGCAATCGCAGCAGAACCTGCGCAGTGCGTTCGAACGCGGCGAGGCATTCCTGCGCCTTGCGGCGCTGCTCGCCGCGCTGCTGTCCGGCATCGCCGTCGCGCTGGCGGCCGGGCGTTACGCACGGCGCAAGACCGACGAGGTCGCGTTGCTGCGCTGCCTCGGCGCAAGCGCGGGCGAAGTGCTCGCCGCGACTGGTTTCACGCTCGTGCTACTCGCGCTGCCGGCCTGCCTGTTCGGCGCTTTGCTCGGACTTGGATTGCAGGAACTGGTTTTCGCGTTCGCGCGCGATTTGCTGCCGGGCACGGTCGCCAGGACGCCTCTCATGCCGACCATCGCCGCATTCGCGATTGGTCTTGCGGTGCTGTTCGGCTTCGCGTTGCCGCCGCTGCTGCGCCTGCGCGAAGTGCCGCCAGTGCGCGTATTCCAGCGTGCCGTCGGCGCACGCGTGCGCCGCTTCGACGCGCTCTATCTGCTGCCGGTCGTGCTCGGCGCCGGCCTGATCTGGTTCGAAAGCGACTCGCTCGCGCTGGCCGGCGTGCTGTCGGTCAGCCTGGCCGGCGTCGGCCTGTTCGCGCTGATTCTCGGCACGGTCTCGATCCGCCTGTTGTCTCGCGTTTTGCGTCGCATGCCGGGCGCGCTGCGCTTCGGCGTGGCCAATCTCGCGCGCCGGCGCAGCCTGAGCCTGCTGCAGATCACGGCGCTGGCGCTCGCACTGACCGCCCTCGATCTGCTCGCGGTCGTCGGCCCGTCGCTGCTCGGCGCCTGGCGCGCCGAACTGCCGGTCGACACGCCGAACTATTTTCTGATCAACATCCAGCCCGAGCAGAGCGATGGCGTCAGGGCGCGACTGGCCGCGCTGCACGCCGACAACGTCAGCATGATGCCGCTGGCCGTCGGCAAGCTCGTCGCGATCAATGGCAAGGCACCGCGCGCCGAGGACTATCAGGATCGACGCGCGGCCGGCTGGATCAACGGCGAGACGCGGCTGTCATGGAGCGCCGAACTGCCGCCGACGAATCGCGTGAAAGCCGGGCGTTGGTTCGACACGAATCCGACCGAGCCGGAAGTCTCGCTCGACGAAATGTGGATCGAGATGTTTCACCTGAATCTCGGCGACACGCTGACCCTGCGCATCGGCGAGCGCGACGTCGTCGCGCGCGTGACCAGCGTGCGTGGCGTGCGCTGGGATTCGTTCCGTGTGAATTTTTTCCTGCTGCTCGATCCGGTCAGCGCGCAGGGCCTGGCCTACAGCGATGTCGCGAGCTTTCATCTCGGCGCCGTATCGGCTGAGGCGCTCGCCGGCCTGACCCGCGATCATCCGAACCTGTCGCTGATCGATCTGAACTCGTTGCTGGATCGAGTGCGCGACATCATCGATCGCGTCAGCCGGGCCGTGACTTCGGTGCTTGGCTTCAGCCTCGCCGCGGGACTACTCGTGTTGCTGGCCGCGCTCGCCGCAAGCGCCGATGAGCGCCGCTTCGAAACGGCGTTGCTGCGCACGCTGGGAGCGAATCGTCGCCAACTGACGCAGGCGGTGCTCGGCGAGTTCGCGCTGCTCGGCGCGCTGGCCGGCTCGATTGCCGCGTTCGGCGCGGGGCTCGCGGGCATCTGGCTCGCGCAGCGCGTGTTTCGCGTCGCCTACGTACCGCCGCTTGGCGCACTGGCCGCGTCGGCGCTGGCGGCGGCCGTGCTCGTCGCGTTGGCCGGCTGGCTCGGTACGCGGCGGATCGCCGCGACCTCGCCGTTGCTCGTGCTGAGGCGTGCCTAAAATCACGGGCGCAAACTCGGCGCCACCCGACCTGAAATAGCAGGCAGCGCCGCGTGCTGGCGTGCACTACGCCTGGACGGGGATGGAATATAGAGGGATCGAACATGCGTGCCCAAGGGCGCGCTTGGCATTGTTGGTGGGCCGTGCTGGATTCGAACCAGCGACCAACGGATTAAAAGTCCGCTGCTCTACCAACTGAGCTAACGGCCCAAGCTTCAATAAACTAATTATCTCACGCGCAGCGTGAGGATCACTCCCCCTCTCCCGCTTGCGGGAGAGGGCAACGGGTGAGGGGCTTTTGGCAACAGCGCGGCTTCCGTGCCCATCACTCCCCGCTCCAATCGTATACCGCTGCCGCGCACAGCGCGACGAACTTCACGGCGACGCGCACTTCGCGCTTCGGATGTTCCACCCTCACCCGACGCAGCTGCGCTGCGTCGACCTCTCCCGCCAGCGGGAGAGGTGAGTACCGCGCGCCCGGCACGGGGCCCGGCAGTTTATGCGCTGCGGGCAACACCGGCAAGTTCGAAGTGGCTTGGATGGCGCGCAGTAAGCTGTCGATCACCGCACGTAGCGCGTCGGATCCGCCACACCCGCATCAGCAAAACCCTGCGCGCGCAACCGGCAGGCGTCGCACCGCCCACAGGCAAGGCCGGCAGCGTCCGCCTGGTAGCAAGACACAGTTGCCGCGAAATCGACTCCGAGCCGCAGACCCTCGCGCACGATTTCGCCTTTGCCCAAGCGGATCAGCGGCGCATGAACGCGCATCGCGGCGCCCTCGACGCCGGCCTTGGTCGCGAGGTTGGCCAGGCGCGCGAACGCGTCGACGAATTCGGGACGGCAATCCGGATAGCCGGAATAGTCGACCGCATTGACGCCGCAGAAAATGTCGTTGGCACCGAGTACTTCGGCCCAGCCGAGTGCGATCGACAACATGATCGTGTTGCGAGCCGGCACGTAAGTCGCAGGGATGCCGGCGCCGCCTTGCTCCGGCACGGCAATAGAATCGGCCGTCAGCGCCGAGCCGCCGATGCTGCGCAGATCCACGGTTACGGTCTTGTGTTCGACCGCGCCGAGCGTGCGGGCGATGCGCGCGGCTGCGTCGAGTTCGGAGGCGTGGCGCTGGCCATAGGCGACGCTGAGTGCGTGACAGGCGAAACCCTGCGCGCGTGCCATCGCCAAGGTCACGGCCGAGTCCATGCCACCGGACACGAGAACTACGGATTTTCGAGATGAGCTCACGAGGGAATCTGCAAGGGAAACCAATAGTCAGTCAGGGGGCAGGACGCGATGCGTCGGCACCACGCCGGTTCAAAAATCCGTTCGCCCTGAGCGTAGGCCGCAGGCCGAAGTCGAAGGGGCATGAAGACGCTTCGACTTCGCTCGCTGCGCGAGCTACGCTCAGCGCGAACGGTTTTTCTGGATGCCACGAACCGGCGCACCCGAACTCTGAAGCCGGCCTCAATGCCCCGGCTCCTCGCCCCACAATATCTTGTGCAGCTGAACCTGCATGCGCACCGGCAAGCGATCGGCGAGGATCCATTCCGCCAGTTCCCGCGGCGCGAGTTTGCCGTGCACCGGCGACAGCAGGATGTCACAGCGCTCGTCCAGCGCGTGTTCGGCGATCACGCCGCGCGCCCAGTCGTAGTCCAGGCGATCGGCGAGCACGATCTTGATCTGATCATGCGGCGTCAGAGCCGCGAGATTGCTCCACAGGTTGCGGGCCGACTCGCCCGAGCCGGGCGCCTTGAGGTCCACGACTTTGACGACACGCGCGTCGACAGCCCTGATGTCATGCGCGCCGGCCGTTTCGAGCGAGACCGCGAAACCGGCATCGCACAACTGGCGCAGCAGCGACAGGCAGCGCTTCTGGGCGAGCGGCTCGCCGCCGGTCACGCACACATGGCGCGTCTGATACTTTGCCACTTCTTCCACAATGTCCGGAATCGCGCGCCAGGCGCCGCCGTGGAACGCGTACTCGGTGTCGCACCAGACGCAGCGCAGCGGACAGCCGGTCAGGCGCACGAACACGGTTGGCCGGCCGACGTCGCGCGCCTCGCCTTGCAGCGAGTGAAAGATTTCGGTGATGCGCAGCCGTTCCGCTTTGCGCGCGGGCTGTTCGAGCGGAATCGTGCTGCCGGGCATACGCGCCCCGCCTGATAGGTCAGTGACGGGCTTCGAGCTTCAGTGCGCGCAGACGGCCCTGTGCCAGGCGCGCGACGGTCGTGTCCGGATACTTCTGCACGACCTGGTTCAGCGTTGCCTCGGCCTGGTCCCACTTCTTCATTTCGTATTCGCAGTAGCCGACCTTGAGCAATGCGTCCGGCGCCTTCTGGCTGTTCGGATATTGCGCAAGCAGCTTCTGGAAGGTATCGAGCGAGATCGGGTAGTTCTGCGTCACGTAATACGATTCGCCGAGCCAGTAATACGAATTCGGCGTCAGCTCGCTGTTCGGATACTGGCCGATGAATGCCTGGAAGCGCCGCGCCGATTCGGCGTAACGGCCATCCTTCAGTGCGCTGAAAGCCTGATCGTAGTCGGCTTTCTCATCGCCGCTGTTGGCCGGCGGTGCCGCCTCAGCTGCGGCTGCCGGTGGCGCTGCGGGCGGGGTCCAGTTCGGCGGCGGAGCGCCCCCTGGAGCACGCGGCGGCACAGCCGCGGCGGCTGGTGGTGGCGGCGCCTGCGTGGCGCCGAGCGTGATGTCCTGCAGCTGGCCATTGTTTGCGGCCGCTGCACCCGCAGCTGCCGGGGCCGGACCGCCGCGTCCCTCGAGCCGCGCCAGGCGCGAATCCAGGTCGATGTATTGTTCCTTGTTGCGCGACTTGGTCTCGTCGACCTGGTGGCGCAACTCCTCGATCTGCCCTTGCAGGGTCTGCACCTGCGACTGCAGCGCATTGATCTGGTTGACCAGATCGATGTTGGCCTGGGCGCCGTTCTGACCGGCCTGATCCTGTTCGAGTTTGGTTACGCGTTCGGCCAGGCTCATGCGCTGGGCCTGCGCGGGAACGCTGAAGGCGACGGCGGCCAACAGGGCAGCCGCACAAATGAACCTGATCCGATTCGACAAAATCTGGTTTGAAAAAATCGCGTGCACTGACATTCGTGAGGCCTTGGTCAATCCGTCCATGGTGCGCAGTGCGATCGACGACATCCTGTGTCACGCTCGCGAGCCTACGCGATGCGCCTTGGCGCATCGCGTGGACGCCTTGCGGTCAAATTACTGCTTGGACGTGTACACGACCTCGACGCGGCGATTCTTCTGCCAGCAATCTTCGCTGTGGTCCTTGCACACCGGGCGCTCTTCGCCATAGCTCACGACATTGAGCTGGGCGGTCGAGGCACCGGCGGCGCCGAGCGCGCTGGACACCGAATTGCCGCGGCGCTCGCCGAGGCCGAGGTTGTACTCGCGCGTGCCGCGCTCGTCGGCGTTGCCCTGCAGCGTGACGCGGGCGCCCGGAAACTGGCGCAGGTACGCGGCATGGCAGCTGATCGCGGCCTGGAACTGCGGCTTGATGTTGGTCTGGTCGAAATCGAAGTACACCACGCGCTGACGCAGGCAGGAATCCTTGTCGAGGTCTTCGACGGAGTACTTGCCGGTGGTCTTGGCGGTGGTCGTCTCGACGTTTTCATGGGCTACCGGTTCCGGCGGCGGCACCGGCTTGGTCTTGCTGGCGCAGGCGATCAGGGTTGCGCTGGCGACAGCGGCGGTCAGAAGTATGCGAATCGGGAGTTTCATATTGGTGCCTCGATTGTTGCCAAAGGGGAGAAGCGATTTTTTATGGCAGCTTCCTGCCAGCCGAATTATTGTCCACGCTGGCGGTACGGCGACCAGGCCGGTTCGCGCACATCGCCATCGGCAAGAACCAGGCGCTGACGCACCAGCCCATTTGCCGACACCGCGTAGAGTACGCCGCGCGGTCCTTCCGTTGCAGCGTACAAGATCATGCTCGCATTGGGCGCAAAGCTCGGAGACTCATCGAGATTGCCCACCGAAACCGGCTTGGCCTCGCCCGTTGCGCGATCCAGAACCGCAATACGATACACATTTCCGTTGCCTTGCGCCACAGCAATTTTCTTGCCGTCGTAGCTGACTGAAGCGCGCGCGTTCGATTCCCCCTGGAACGTGATTCGCGTCGCATCGCCGCCTGCTGCCGGCGCCTGGTAGATCTGCGCCTTGCCGGAACGGTCGGAGGTGAAGATCAGGTTCTGGCCATCGGGCGTCCAGACCGGTTCGGTGTCGATCGCGAAATGCTTGGTGATCTGGGTCGTGTGATGGCTGCCCAGGTCCATCACGTAGATGTCCGGATTGATTCCATTGGACAGGGCCAGCGCCAGGCGTGTGCCGTCGGGCGAGAACGCCGGCGCGCCGTTGATGCCCTTGTTCGCGGAAACGACCTCGCGCGCACCGGTCCCGATCTCCTGGATGTAGATCGACGAATTGCCGCGCTCGAACGACACGTAGGCGAGCTTGCGGCCATCGGGCGACCAGGCTGGCGACATCAGCGGCTGGCGCGAATGGACGACATTCTGCGGATTGAAGCCGTCGGAATCGGCGACCATGAGATCGAACGACGCGCCGTCACCGCTGCCTTTCGACGTGACGTAAGCGATGCGTGTCCAGAACGCGCCGCGCACACCGGTGATCTTCTCGTAGATCAGGTCGGCAACCTGGTGGCCGACGCCGCGCAGGTCGCTGCGCTGGCCGCTGATCGCCAGCGCAAGCAGCTGCTGCTGGGTGCCGACGGTATACAACTGGAATTCGACGCGCACGTCGCCGCCGGCGCCTTCGACTTCGCGCCCGACCACGATGTAGTCCTGCTTGAGCATGCGCCAGGTCGGATACTTGATGTCCTCGCCACGCGCCGGGAATTCGACGATGTCGCCTTTCGCGAGCGCGCGGAACTGGCCGGATCGGTTCAAGTCGCCGCGGATCACATCGGCCACATCGGTGTCGGGCGGCTGCGTGGCGCCTTCGAACTTGAACGGCACGACCGCGACCGGAATCGCCGATGCGTTGCCGTTGGGGATCTCCAGCGTCAGGCTCTCGGCGAAAACCTCACCGCCAATCGGGATCAGCAGCAGGAATCCGAGCCAGGAAAGCAACCGTGTTCGCATGATCTAGTTTCCGTCGTAGAAGAAGATGAGGGTCAATTCGCGCGCGAAGACTTTTTCGTAACCTTTGTACGGCAGCGGCTGCGCCTTCGTCACCGCTTCCTCGATCGAAGCGCGCGTCACCTGGTCGGCGTTGCACGGCGCTACCGCGTGGGCGCTCATGACATCGCCGCCCGGCAGCTGGATGACCTTCAACGTGCAACGCAGGCCGGGCTGCGCGTTGTCCGGCCGGTTCCAGTTCAACTTTACGACATTGATGATCGCCGCGCTGTACTCGGCAAGCAGACCGGTGTCGTTGCCGTTGGTTCCCGTTTTCGCCTGCTCGGCCTCGGGCACCGCCGGCTGCGCCTTCTGCGGTGGCGTTTTCTGCGGCGGCGCCTTCTCCGGTTTCTGCTTGCTCAGGTCCTGCAGCTGCGCGAGCTTTTCCTGTTCGAGCTTGCGCTTCTTCTCGGCGGCCTCGCGCTGGCGCTTGATGTCCTCGATCTGCTTGAGGCGCTCGCGCTGCTGTTCGTCGAGCAGGACCTGCTCGCGCTTGCGCTTTTCCTCTTCCGCCTTCTTCTCCTGCTCGGCTTTCAGCAGGGCGATCTCGGCGATCTTTTCGCGCTCGATCGCGTCGTTCTTCGGCGGCTCGGCCGGTTGCGGCGGCGGGGGCTCGGGCAGTGGTTTTTCGAGCGGCTTCTCGACTGGTTTGGGCGGCGCCGGTTTCGGCCGTGCGGCCACGGGCTTCGGCGCGGCCGACGGACCGATGAGTTCGGCCTCGATGATCGGCCCGGGCACGCTGATCGGCGCCGCAGCCTTCGTCCACAACAGGCCGACGAACATCACGGCGATGCAGGCCAGGTGCACAAGCAGCGCATAAATGAACGCCCTCGACTTGTCGCCAAAACTTTCCATTGCCTATTTTTGCGGGCCCTGATTATTCGGACCCGGATTGATCGGACCTTGGATCGGCTGGCTCATCAATCCGACCTTCGCCACTCCCGCCGCCTGCAGCGCCGGCAGGATCTCGTAGACCTCGCCATAGCTCGCGCGCAAGTCTCCGGCGATCAGAACCGGCACTTGCGGATTCTGCCGCACGAATGCTGAAACTTTCTTGACCAGCGTATCGGCGTCGATGCTTTCCTTCTGCGCCGCACCGAGCGTCAGATACAACTTGCCGCCCTGGTCGACGCTGATGACGATCGGTTCCTTGTCGGCCTGCACGGCTTTCGCGGTCGACTGCGGCAGGTGGATGTCGACGCCGAGATTGAGCAGCGGCGCCGTCACCATGAAGATGATCAGCAGCACGAGCATGACGTCGATATAGGGCACGACGTTGATCTCGGCCTTGAGCTTGCGGCGTTTGCGGGTTCGTCCGGACTGCATGGTCTAGTGCTCTAACGCGGATGCGGTGCGCGCGGGGCTAACCTTCGTCGACATGCGCCTGGCGCTGCAGGATCGACGAGAATTCCTCGACGAAATTCTCGTAGCGCGTCTGGATGCGCTCGAGCTTGTTCGAGTAGCGGTTGTAGGCCCAGACCGCCGGGATTGCCGCGAACAAGCCCATCGCCGTGGCGATCAGCGCCTCGGAGATGCCCGGCGCGACCATCGCGATCGTTGCTTCCTTGACGCTGGCCAGGCCCTGGAACGAGATCATGATGCCCCAGACCGTGCCGAACAGGCCGACGTAGGGACTGATCGAGCCGACGTTGGCGAGGAACTCGAGGTTCTGCTCGAGGCGGTCGATCTCGCGCGTCTGCGCCACGCGCATTCCGCGCTGCGCCCCTTCGAGCATCGTTCGCGCGTCCATCTGCCGGCGCTGGCGCAGGCGCGCGAATTCGCGGAACCCGGCTTCGAAGATGCTCTCGATGCCGGTAATCTGCTCGCCGTTCGCGGTGACCTCGCGGAACAGACCCGCCAGATCGGCGCCGGACCAGAACCGCTCCTCGAATTCGTCGGCGCCGCCCATCGCCCGGTCGAGCATCGCCTTCTTGCGGAAGATGATGACCCACGAGGCGAACGAGAACACGACGAGCAGACCCAGGACAAGCTTGACCGGCAGGCTCGCGCCCAGCACCAGCATCGGAATATTGAGGTCGCCGTTCATGCCGTTGGCTTCTCTGCAGACATGGAATTCTCCGTGAACAGGTGATTCGGAATGCGGCACGGCTTGAACGTGACCGCGTCGACGCAGGCGGCGCGCACGCGCGCACCGGCTACCACCGCGCCATCGACGCGGCGGACTATACGTTGCTCAAACGTCATCGAAGCTGAACGCCATTCGCCCGACTCGACCGTCACGTCGAGCTCGTCGTCGAGCCGGGCCGGCAACAGGAACTCGATCGTCATGTCGCGCACGACGAAAACGATGCCATCGTCGCTGCGCACGCGCTGCTGCTCGACGCCCTGCGCGCGCAGCCATTCGGTTCGCGCGCGTTCGAGAAAACGCAGGTAGCTGGCATGGTAGACGACGCCGCCGGCGTCGGTGTCTTCCCAGTAGACGCGGATGGGCCAGGTGAAAGCAGGGGCGAGGGGCGAGGGACGAGGGGTCAGGGGAGGTTCCTCTGGCGGCAGAGGGACAGCATGGATTTGTCGCAGGCGCCGAAGACTTGCGAGTTGCAGTGTCTCATGTCCGGCTCTTCCCCTCGACCCTCGTCTCTCGTCCCTCTTCATCCTCGAACAAGTCCTCGACCACGGCGCGCTTTGGCGCCTTCAATCCGAGATGCCGATACGCCTTGCTCGTCACCATGCGTCCGCGCGCGGTGCGCATCAGGAAACCCTGCTGGATCAGGAATGGTTCGAGCACGTCCTCGATCGTCCCGCGTTCTTCCGACAGCGCTGCGGCGAGCGACTCCACGCCAACCGGGCCGCCATCGAAATGATCGATGATCATGCCCAACAGGCGCCGGTCGAGCGCGTCGAAGCCTTCGGCATCGACCTTGAGCATTTCCAGCGCCGCGATCGCGACCGGCGCGGTGATGTGGCCGTCGGCCTTGACCTGGGCGAAGTCGCGCACGCGCCGCAGCAGGCGATTGGCGATGCGCGGGGTGCCGCGCGCGCGCCGCGCGATTTCGGCGGCGCCGTCGTCGGCGCAGGCGATGCCGAGAATCTTCGCCGATCGGCGCACGATCGCGGCCAGTTCGCCCGGAGTATAAAATTCCAGTCTTTGCACGATACCGAAGCGGTCGCGCAACGGGCTCGTCAGCAGTCCGGCGCGCGTCGTCGCGCCAATCAGCGTGAACGGTGGCAGATCGAGCTTGATCGAGCGCGCGGCCGGGCCCTCGCCGATCATGATGTCGATCTGGCAGTCCTCGAGCGCCGGGTAGAGGATCTCCTCGACGACCGGCGACAGCCGATGAATCTCGTCGATGAACAGCACGTCGCGCGGCTGCAGGTTCGTCAGCAGCGCGGCCAGGTCGCCGGCGCGCTCGATCACCGGCCCGGAAGTCGCGCGCAGGTTCACGCCGAGTTCGTTCGCGATGACATGCGACAACGTCGTCTTGCCCAGGCCCGGCGGCCCGAAGATCAGCACGTGGTCCAGCGCCTCGCCACGCCGCCGCGCCGCTTCGATGTAGATCGACAGCTGTTCGCGCACGGTCGCCTGGCCGAGATATTCGTCGAGCTTCTTCGGCCGGATCGTGGCTTCGAGCGCGCTGTCCTCGCGGCTGATCGTGGGGGAGATGACGCGTGGTTCGGTCATGCGCGCATTATGGCAGGGCGGAGGGCCGAGGGCCTAGGGCTGGAATTGAGGGCTGAGGGCTGAGAGAAGCGAAGCCACTTCTCGCAAAGTACACATTTCCGAGCGGCGCACAGCGCGCAAGTGCGATGCCGCGCCGGCTTGCAGCCCTCAGCCCTCAGCCCTCAGCCCTGCCATCTCAGATCTCCACCTGCGTCCCCAACTCGATCAGCCGGTTGCCGGGAATGCGGAAGAACGCCGTCGCCGAGCTCGCGTTGCGCCCGAGGAAGGCAAAGAGCTTGTCGCGCCACAGCGGCATGCCCGCACGTTCGGTCGCGACCACGGTCTCGCGGCTGACGAAGAACGTCGTGTCCATCATGTCGAAGCCCATGCCTTTGGCCTCGCACGACTGCAACGCGACCGGGATGCTCTGGTCTTCGGCGAACCCGAACCGGATCAGCACACGGTAGAACTCGTGACCGAGCGCGGTGATCTCGGTACGCTCGCTGTACTCGGCAACAGGCGCATCGAGCGTCTCGACTTTCATCAGGATGTTGCGCTCGTGCAGGACCTTGTTGTGCTTGAGGTTGTGGAGCAGCGCGCTCGGCACCGCGTCGACGTTTCCGGTAAGGAAGACCGCGGTACCCGGCACGCGCAGCGGCGGATGCGAGGTAACGCTGGTAATGAACGGGGCGAGCGCGAGCCCGCTCTGCTTGAGCTCGCGGATCACCAGTTCGCGGCCACGGCGCCAGGTCGTCATCACGGTAAAGATCACCAGGCCGAGCACCAGCGGAAACCATCCGCCACGCTCGATCTTGATCGCATTCGCGCTGAAAAACGCGATGTCGATGGTGAGGAAAATCACTCCGGCAGAGACCACGAGCACGCGGCTCCAACCCCACTGGCGGCGCGCGACGATCAATGCGAGACAGGTGGTTATCACCATCGTACCCGTGACCGCGATGCCGTACGCTGCCGCCAGGTTTTCGGACGACCGGAAGCCGACGACCGCGCCGACGATCAACACAAACAACGCACGATTGACCCAGGGCAGGAAGATCTGGCCCTGAGTTTCGCGCGACGTGTGCTTGATTTCCATGCGCGGCGTGTAGCCGAGCTGGATCGCCTCGCGGGTCATTGAAAACGCGCCCGAAATCACGGCCTGCGAGGCGATCACGGTCGCGACGGTGGCCAGGGCAATCATCGGATACAGCAGCGAGTTCGGCACCATCAGGTAGAACGGATTGGACACGGCGTCAGGATGGCCCAGCAACAGCGCGCCCTGGCCGAAATAGTTCATCACCAATGCCGGCGACACGTAACCGAACCAGGCCAGCCGGATCGGATTCTTGCCGAAATGACCCATGTCGGCATACAGCGCCTCGGCGCCCGTCAGTGCCAGCACGACCCCGCCGAGGGCGAGGAAGGCATGTGTGCCGTTCTCGCGGAAGAACGCCACACCGTGCCAGGGATTGAGCGCCCAGAGCACCTGCGGCTGCTGGGCGATCTGGGCGACCCCGAGCACGGCAAGCGTCGCGAACCACAGCAGCATGATCGGACCGAATACGGCGCCGACGCGGGCGCTGCCACGACGCTGCACGATGAACAGGCAGACGATGATGACCAACGTTACGGGAACGACCCAGTGGCCAAACGCGGGCGACACGACTTTCAGGCCCTCGACCGCAGACAGCACGGAAATCGCCGGAGTTATGACGCCGTCGCCGTAGAACAGCGACGCGCCGAGCAAGCCGAGGATCATGATCATCCAGCGCAGACGCGCATTGCCGCGCGCGCCTCGTTGCGCCAGTGCCAGCAAGGCCATCATGCCACCTTCGCCTTTGTTGTCCGCGCGCATGATGAATACGACGTACTTCAGCGACACGACCATCACCAGCGACCAGAAGATCAGCGACAGCACGCCGAGCACATTCTCGGCACTCGGCGGGATGCCCTGTTCTCCAAATGTCGTCTGCACGGTGTACAACGGGCTTGTGCCGATGTCGCCGTAAACGACACCGAGCGCCCCCAGCGCCATCCGCGCCAATGCCTTGCGGCGATCGGCGACGCTGCCGGAACGGATCGACATGGTGGGAGATGCCGCAGTCATGATGTCAGCGCAATGCGGCCTTGAGTGCCTTGCGGATGATACCTTCGGCGCTGTCACCGGTTTCGGCGACGTCCTTGACCAAGCGGGCAACCTCGACCGGCCGGTAGCCGAGCTGCTGCAATGCGCTGCTCGCCTCGGCCACCGGATCTTTCGGCACGCTGCCGTGCATTCCGGGCATTGCCTGAGCGATGCCGTCGACGCGGTCGCGCAATTCTACGACGATCCGTTCAGCCGTCTTCTTGCCGATCCCGGGGATGCGCGTCAGCGAGGCAATGTCGCCGGTCTGGACGAGGCGCGCGAATTCGTCCGGCGAAGAACCCGAAAGCACAGCCAGTGATGTCTTCGCGCCGATACCGCTGACCTTCTGCAAGGTGCGAAACAGCGTGCGCTCGGCTTCGCGCAGGAAGCCGTACAGGGCTACCGTGTCTTCCTTGACCGCGTAATGCGTGAACAACGCGACTTCGCGCCCGACTTCCGGCAGGTCGAACACGGTCGACATCGGCGCCTCGAGCTCGTAGCCGACGCCATTGACGTCGACGACGAGCCACGGCGGCATCTTCGAGGCGAGGATTCCCTTGAGCCGGCCGATCATGTGATGACCCTGTCAGCAAATCCGCCATGACCGTTTGTAAAACGTCCGGCCAAGCCGCGTTTCGGCCCCTCTCCCTTGATGGGAGAGGGGTTGGGGAGAGGGTGAGGCCTGCGCAGCAGGCGCCTGCGGCGCCAACCCCTCTCCCGCCGCGCTGCGCGCGGCGACCTCTCCCACAAGGGGAGAGGTGAGCGGCGTTTGCTGTACGTCACCGCCGCCGTCTCCATGCCGTACGCGGGATGCCGATGCGCTGGATGCTGGCGCGCGTGTGCGCATGCGTCAGCGCAACCGCGAGCGCGTCGGCCGCGTCGGCCTGCATCTTCGTTGAAATGTTTAAAAGCATACCCACCATGTGCTGAATCTGACCCTTGCCGGCAGCGCCGGTGCCGACGACCGCCTGCTTGATTTCCTTGGGCGCATATTCGGTGACGGTCAGGCCGCGGTGGACGGCGGCGCAGATCGCCGCGCCGCGCGCCTGGCCGAGCTTGAGCGCAGAATCGGGATTGCGCGCCATGAATACGCGCTCGATAGCGACTTCGTCCGGCCGATGTTCTTCGATCAGGGCGCACATTTCGTCGAAAATCTGCTTCAGCCGCAGCGGGAATGTCTCGTTGTCTAGCAACTGCAATGCCATATGGAAAACGTGGCGCGTCGCGCCTCCCGCGTCCGCGTCGATGATGCCGACGCCCGTGCGCTGCGAGCCCGGATCGATGCCGAGGATGCGGGTCACGTGACGGGGCTGGGCAAAGAATCTGCGCCGCGGCGCCACATTGGATAACGACCGACCATAGGCTTCGAACGGCGGCACCGGAAGCGTCGAATTCTAACATGCGCGTCGGCTGCAACACCGGCTCAGGCGGTGCGGGCGAACCGTTCGGTGCGCAGGAAGGCCACCGTCTGATTTGCGGCCTCGTCGGAAAAAACCAAGCCCAGGTGCGTTGCCGGCACCACGCAATGATCGGCCAGACCGGGCAAGCGGGTCTCGGCAACGCTGACCGTGCCGTCATTCGGCGACCCCAGCGGCCCGAGGACGAAGCCGAGGCCAATCGGCAAGCGGCCGGCGATCGCACCGACGGCGTGCCGCCCGTCCCAGCGCTGCAAGCCATCGCGCAGGACGTCCGCGCTCTTGCCGACCAGAAGCGACCCGCCGGGCAAGCGAGCGACGCTGCGCGCCACCTGGCTGCCGCGCAGGGGCGAGCCGAGGCAAACAACGCGACCGACCGGCAGATCGCGCGCCTGCTTCAGCGCTCGCAGCGCCAACAAGCCACCGAGGCTGTGTCCGACGAAATGTACAGTCTCACCGCGCAACCCGCGCGCGCGTTTGAGCAGCTCCGCCACGCTCAAATCGGGATCGTGCATGACGCTGGCGTAGTCGAACAGGTGCACGGTGTAGCCGGCACGCTCCAGACGGCGCCGGAGCATCGTCATGGTGAACGAGCGCATCCACAGGCCGTGGAGGAGGATGATGTGTTCGGTCACGGAGTTCCTGCGACGCCAAACAACGCCTCAGTCAACGGCGAATCGGCACGGGACAGCTTCGTTTTTGGCTTTCGCCAAAGTTCTGCCGTCCCAAACTTGCTCAGCAGCCATCCAAGCGCGGTCAACGCAAGCAGCACTTGTTCTGGGCGAAACGGTATCGAGTAGCGCGGCTCAGCTTGAAGCAACGCATGCACCGCGGTCACATAGAGCACGAACATCGCAAGCGAGAACTGAGCGAACGGAGCGATCCGCGGACGGAAGACATTTGCGAGCCCTATGCCGAAAGCAGCCGCTGCCGCAAGGACAAAAATCAGCGGATTCGACCATTCGTAGACTTGCTTGATCGCAGAAAGCACCGGGATACGGGCGTAGGGCGATCGATCCGTTGGCAGGAAATAGATGTCCCGCCAGCCTTTCCGGATGCTCCAGTCCCAGAACAGGTACGGCTTCTTCAAAAGGTACCAGCTCG
This sequence comes from uncultured Gammaproteobacteria bacterium, assembly GCA_963766595.1. GTDB lineage: Bacteria > Pseudomonadota > Gammaproteobacteria > Xanthomonadales > Rhodanobacteraceae > Rudaea. Next base: position 594,973 of record CAVYAZ010000002.1, on the reverse strand, counting down.
CATAGTACGAGGGATCAGTCAGCATTCGCTCGCCTATCATGCTCAATCCCTGCATCGGATTATTTGCAAATGTCGTCTGCTCTTCATTTTCCAGCGCCATGATCTGCGACGATATTTCGTTGTCGAATCGAGAGTTGTACGCTTCATAAAATTGCGGCCACGAGCCAATGACGAAAGTTTCCGCCGCGCGCCTATTCATCCTTTCGCTGCCCGTCAAGCCAGCGTTGCGCAACCCCCATCCGATGGGAACAACCATGAAGGTCAAGAGCAAGATCGCTGCCAGCCGCCTGGAGCCGCGAACGGCAAGAAGCGCTGCAATGATCATCGGATAGAGTCCGATCACCGGGTTCACGCAATAAGCCGCGCCGAATGAAGCTCCAGCGAAAGCGATTTTCAGCGCGCACTGTTTTCGTTCGGCGCTGAATAACAGCCAAAGTGAGAGCGCAATCGTGAATCCGAACAGAGTCTCGCTGAGCAATACTCCCGAAAACGTGACCAGGTGCAGGCCATAACGCCACGATCAGACCCGCGGCAAGTGCCAATCGACGGCTTAACCAGAATCGCGCCAACAAGATTGTCAGGAAAGCGTTGCACGTTCCCAGTACCGCCTGTGCTGATAGCGCGAACCGCATCCAGGTGTCGGTGTCGTACCCCAGCACCATCAGTCCTCCCGGACCCGGGCGCAACGGCAACTCGGAATGCCCGGCGACCCGCATCGTCAACGCCAGCAAGAGCGGATAGCCGGGTCCCCGGTAACTGTCGGGCGCAGCATCGCTGGCATCCGGCAATGCGCTCGAGAAGATGCCTCTATGCGTCAGGTTCCACGCATAAAGCACATATTCGATTGACGTCCCCGCGAATCGGATATTCGACTCTCGCACTGAACAGGTACATGGCGCGAACGAACAGTGCCTGGAAAACGATCAGTGCTGCGATGGCGACGAATCGCCACCTCTGGCTGCGCTCGTCCATGTCGTTCAAGGCCATCTCGTAATCGCCGTCAATACCGTCGCTGGTCTCGGCACCCCGACGTTGCCAGCCTTCGACATGGCAAATCCGCAAGAGTGTGTGAAACGCTGGGCGCCATGGCCGGTTTCGAACGTCAGAAAGCCGATGAAGAGCCGTCTACTCCGATGCGGGTGCGGCCGAGGCTTTCGAATGCAGCAGGACCGCCGTTTGCGTATTGGGATCGCGCGGATCTTTCCATGTGTGGACAAATTCGGTACCGCCGGGCGAAAGGCGGTCATTTGGATAGTAGGCATCGACAGGATGATTGGCAATTTGCCCTGCCACTGGCACGAGAAAAAAATAGGGGCAGGCTTGGCTGAGTTTTTCAAACTCGGTCTCGTCGACAGCCGGAGAGGGAGGTTGGTAAAAGACGCGTCGACTGTACAGCATGGAAATGGCCGTGTGTACGCCGTAAACACATTCGTCTTCGGGAACGGATTGTGCGACCTGCCTGCTAGCGAGGATCAAATTCTGGCGGAAGCGGACGTCTTCCCTGATCTCGTTCATTTCCTGGAGTCGAAACCAGTATCGAGTATGTTTCCAGTTCGCCAGTTCCGGGGCGATGGGCTCGGCCAGCCGGTGCGATATGAATCCCAAAGAGGGCAACAGCGTAAGTAGAAGCGCTACAAGGTACAGATAGGCCAATGCTGGTTTTTCGCGAACCTCGCCCCAGCCCGAGGTAATGGCCAACCACGCCCTGATAAGCGTAAAACAAGAGGATTGGCACCCACGGAAGGAACAGCCGCGTGAAATATCCCGGAAACGGATAGAAGAGGATCATCATTCCGCCGATGAGCAGATACCAGGCATCCAGCCATACGAGCGCAGCCTTTTTATCCAGACCGGCAACCCTGCCAGAAGCGTGATCGCCAGTATCAACTGGGTCAGCTGCGATGGCTGAAAGTCCATAGTGTTCAACAGCGCCTGCCAAAGGCCCTTACCCTGATTTTCGAGGAAAGTCGCCGGGTAGCCCGGATCGGCTTTCAAGCGCTCCCATAGCGATGACCAGAATGTCGTGTAGGCGCCTTTGCTGGCGAATATCCATTTCTTATAGCAATGCCACGCGATGCTCGGAATGATCGCGAGCGCCAACCATTTGACGCGGCCCCGCGCGCGGTGTCCGAAAAGCCAAACGGCGAAAGCCAAGAGCAAGGACAAGCCCGCAGTGCGGGTCAGGGTCGCCAGACCGACGCAAAGCGCTATCCATCCATGGCCTCGATTGGTCGTTCGCTCGCGCTCGGCCAGCCACAGCGTCACCAAGGTGAACATCAGGTACGGGAACTCGCTGAGGAGTTCCAGATCCTGAAGCAAGGTTCCCGGCGCCAAGGCAAAAACTGCCAGCAGCCCAATCGCCGGCACGCAATCCCGGAACTTCGGAATTGATCCAGAGGCCGTAGACGCCCAACGCGATCACCAATGTCGTTGTCGTGATCAAATGGGCCCACAACAGGGTTTCGCTTCCCGCGCCGAGCGACGCCAGCAGAAATGGATACAACGGCGGGAAGAGTGCCTCGCGCATGACGTAGCCGGTCAGTCCGGCTCTGCCGACCGGAATGGACTGAAGCCATCGGCCATCAGCAAATAGACGGCATCGTCGGACAGGAAGCCTGCGGTCTCCAGATTCCATGCAACGACGTACAGGCATGCCGACAAGGCGAGTAAATATGAGCGCTACGAAAATCTCGCCACGGACTTTGGACCACACATGTGCATTCGCGCGGTTTCAGGTCAGTATGTCCGTTGAAATTCAAGTACGGCGCATCATGACCTCTCGATCGATCAACCGATAGCTCGTCGCATCTGCAATCCTCGCTGGCATTTCCTGCATCGAGCCCTTCCTTACGCTCGTGCCGCACCGATGTCTCCGTTTGCGGCATTTGATGCGCCAATGCCAGGCAACGAAACGTCATCGCCATCATTATTTCGAACGGTCGATAATGGATCGGCATAGCGCGGCGTCCGGCTTGAGCACTGTATAGAGCACGTACGGCATACAGAAACGATGGCGCCACACAATTTGTACGCCTGATTTTGATCAGACAGCAGTACGACGAAGGGCCGACAGAATCAGCAGCCAAGGCGACCTCCCAATGCTGCCAGGATCAGCGGCGGATTCAGCCCGGCGCATATCGACGCGACGCATGCGGTAGAAGGCGTTGCCCTCGAATGGGGAAGTACACCATCGGATAGATGTAGATATCACCATGCACCGCTGCGCGATATCCCAGCGCCACAGCACGGCCGGCTTTTGCACGGATACCAGAAAAGATACGTGCAGTGGGCTGTTCGCGTTATCCGAATCGCGAGCCGACCGGTAGGCCAGTCGCAGCATGTCGCTGATAGTAGAGATCTATGACCTTCAGTTCACTCTGTCGCGAACTGCCGCTTCGCGCTCTGCCGGGGTCGAGTATTGCCGCCGATAGCTTGGTCTAAAATCCGGCTCCAGCGCCGACGCAGAACGTTTTCGAATAGCCGTGCCAGACCCGCAGCACTTGACGTCTCAGGTGCTTCGATCTCGGGCGTCGCGAAGCTGACGCCAGAGCAGCAGCGGCGTGCGCCAACGCCAGACAGCAAGAAGCAAAGTGTGGCATTGCAGCCAGCCGCTGGCCAACCAGGATCATTCCAAACAGGCACCAGCGGCAAAAAAGCACATCGGCATCAGTCGAGTTGTCTAGTGAGGGCCGCACAAGCGAAGGCGATAGCCGCCGCTATCGTGATACGCGATTCGACCAGACTCCAATGCTCGTAAAGTCAGATAGATGCCGCCAACGAGCAAGAACCCGAAAGGCGTTTCGGTCAACAGACAGCCCGACTGAACGTGATGCAAATGCGGCCATACCGCGACCAGCAATCCCCGCATGCCAATGCAAAACGCAGGCGACAACCAGCGGCGAGCCAGGATGAAACCGAGTACCGCGACGCCCGCCCCGAGCGCGGCTGTGTCAGGAAGAGGACTGCGACCAACACGTTGTCAGAGCATCGTCTAGAAAGCGCCATGCAGGAAGCGCAATCAGCAGACGGATAGCCCGGGCCCGCGATAACTGTCGGCCGGTGGCGCCAGCTCTGCGCCGCGCATTGCGTCATCGAATACACTCCATGGTCGATTCAGACATTGCATGGCTATCCGAAAAGTACTGCGACGCGTCGGCACGGATCAGACATCTCCAGGGCCATGACGCGTGAACCACATCAGTGAAGAGCGCAAGGCGACACGCCAACGCGCCCAATGAGAAAAGACAAATCAAGGCGTCGACGCGCGTTGTGACGTAAAGGTTCACGCCTTGACGGGCTTCACCATACGTACATGCAACTCCTGCAACTGCGCTTCAGTTACGCTCGACGGAGCGTCGGTCATGAGGTCCTGCGCGGTGGCGGTCTTCGGGAACGCTATGACGTCGCGGATCGAATCGGTGCCGGCCATCAGCGCGGCGATACGGTCGATGCCGAAGGCGATGCCGCCGTGCGGCGGGGCGCCGTAACGGAGTGCTTCGAGCAGGAAGCCGAATTTCGCCTGGGCTTCGTCCGGGCTGATGCCGAGCAGGTCGAATACCGCGCTCTGCATGTCCGGCCTGTGAATGCGGATCGAGCCGCCGCCGATCTCGTTGCCGTTCAGCACCATGTCGTAGCCGCGGCTGACGGCATTGATCGGGTCGGCCTTGAGGGTGGCGATGTCGTCGACCTTCGGTGCGGTGAAGGGATGATGCAGCGCGACGTAGCGCTTGGCCTCGTGGTCGTACTCGAACATCGGGAAGTCCGTGACCCACAGCGGCTTCCACGCATTTTCCACTAATCCACAATCGCGCGCGACCTTCAGACGCAGCGCGCCCATGAAATCGCTGACGGTCTTGTACGGACCTGCGCCGAAGAAGACCACGTCGCCGCTGGCCGCCCCGACTTCCGCAAGAATCGAACTCAACGCGGCGTCGTCGAGGAACTTGATGATCGGCGAGGTCATGCCGTCGCGGCCCTTGGCCAGGTCGTCGATGCGGATCCAGGCCAGACCTTTGGCGCCGAAGCCGGCAACGTAGGATCCCAGGTCATCGAGGTACTTGCGCGGCTGCGCGGCGCCGTTCGGCAGGCGCAACGCGGCAACGCGTCCGCCCGGATCGTTGGCCGGGCCGGAAAAGACCTTGAACGCTACGTTCTTCAGATAATCGGCAACATCGACCAGTTCAAGGGCCACGCGCAGATCGGGTTTGTCCGATCCGTAGCGACGCATCGCTTCGGCATAGGTCATGCGCGGAACCGGATTTTCCAGTTCGACATCGACGACGCTCTTGAACACGTCGCGAATCATCGCCTCGACGCCGTCCTGCACTTCGCGCTCTTCGACGAAAGCGAACTCCATGTCGAGCTGGGTGAATTCTAGCTGGCGGTCGGCGCGCAGCGCCTCGTCACGGAAACAGCGCGCGATCTGGTAGTAGCGATCGAATCCCGCCATCATCAGGATCTGCTTGAACAGCTGCGGCGACTGCGGCAGCGCGTAGAACTCGCCCGGATGCACGCGGCTCGGGACGAGGAAATCGCGCGCGCCTTCCGGCGTCGCCTTGGTCAGGATCGGCGTTTCGATGTCCTGGAAGCCGCGATCGTCGAGATAGCGGCGGATCGCGGCGACGAGCCGCGTGCGCATGCGCATCTTGCGCTGCATTTCCGGACGGCGCAGGTCGAGGTAGCGCCAGCGCATGCGCGATTCATCGCCGGCGCTGTCGCCGAGCATGAATGGCAGTGGCGCGGAAGCGTTCAGCACTTCCACGGTTGCGGCGACGACTTCGATCTTGCCGGTGCCGAGTCGATCGTTGACCTGACTGGCCGGGCGAGCACGCACGGTCCCGCAGATGCGCATGCAGAACTCGTAGCGCACGGCTTCGGCCGCGGCAAAAGCGGCCGCGTTGTCGGGTTCGACAACGACCTGGACAATGCCCTCGTGGTCGCGCAAATCGACGAAGATCACCCCGCCGTGATCGCGGCGCGTGTCGACCCAGCCACACAGGATCACTTCGCGGTCGATCAGCGCCTCATCGACGAGGCCACAATAGTGCGTACGCATGCCAAAAAACTCCCGCTCAAACCCAAAAAATGCCGCCAGCAACCCTTGCAGATACCGGACCTCTTGAACGCCAAAAGACGCCGTCGTTCCCCCGCAGGGGGCGCCCAACAGCGAAGCTGGTCGACTGGTGACGAGTTACGTCTGAAGCACTGGTACGTCCATGCCTTCGCGTGGAGCGCCCCCTTCCGGCTGCCGCCACCTTCCCCCGCAAGCGGAGGAAGGATTCCAGACTGATGCCTCGTGCTTTTCCTTCCCCTGCGAAGCGGGGGAAGGTGCCGAAGGCGGATGGGGGCGCTCTTGCCGCAACGACCTGACAAAAAAACCCAGCCGCGCATCCTACGAAGGATTTTGCTGCACTGCAAACTAAAACGCCCGCCATTGCGGCGGGCGTTTTATCATTTTGCCGTCGCGGTCGACGGTAGGAGACAAAATCAGCGCCAGCGCCGGTCTATCGTAAACTCGGCGGCGCAGCCCTGGTCGACCCAGATACCGGCCCGATTCCAGCCCCAGGTGCGACCCTCGACGCATGCGGCGCCAGATATCTTGCGGCTGACATAGGCGCGGCCTGCGCCACCGAGGTCGACCGAGCAGAATCGATAGCGATAGTCCTCGCTCGCGCAGCCGACGACGAAGCGCGAATCCCAGCCCGGCTCTGGCTGCCAGCCGCCACCATGACCGGGGCCGCCAACATGATAGCCGCCCGCGGCGATGAAACGTCCGCTGCAGCCACGATCGACCCATATGCCGCCGCGATCGAGGCCCCAATTCTGTCCGCGGATGCAAGCCGTGCCAGACAACTGGCGAACCAGTCGCGCGTCGCGCCACGGCACGTCGCAGCGCACATAGTTGAAATTGCGACTCACACAATCCACGCTCTCGCCGCCGCCATAGCCTTGGGCGCGCAGCACCGAGGTCGGAATCAGGAAAACAACGAAAAGCGAAACCAAAGCCAGCCAACGTAAATTCATGATGCTCTCTCCCGTTTTGACCCTGGAGAAAGTCTAAAGGATCAGAAGCTGGAAATCGGTGGGTGCATCCCTCACCCGTTCATGTTCCCGACAGAATACCGGAAGCAAGCCGTTCAGCGGTTACCCGGCGAGTCGGTCAGCCAGCAATCCCGCTACTTGGGTGGGGAAGCTGGCGTCGCCGCAGCAGCAGGCGTGGGACTCGCAGTAGAGGCAGGCTTGTCCGTGCTCTTTGATTCGCTCGATTTCGACGGCGCGCCATCGGCAGCCTTGACCGGTGCGGCATCGCCCTTGGCCGGCTCAACCTTGTCGGTGAGATTGCGCTTCTTGTCGCCATCCTTCTTGAAGTCGGTCTCGTACCAACCGCTGCCCGACAGCCGGAACGACGGCGCGGTCAGCCGGCGGCGCACGCCAGTGGCGCCGCAATTCGGGCACGAGTCCGGATCGGGATCGCTGAGTTTCTGCAGGCGGTCAAAACGCTCGGCGCAGGTGAGGCATTCGAATTCGTATATCGGCATGGCTGGCTCGGCTTACCGTTTTTCCCGCTGTCGGGTCGACAGCGTTGCGCACCGGCATTCGACCGGCAAAGCAATGATGGTATTGCCGGGGAAGGATTTCAATCGTTGGCGTCGCATTTCAGCCTTTCAGCCGGACTGTGGGCGACGCCGAAAAGCAAAGACCCCTGCCAGACGGCAGGGGTCTTTTCATCTCACATGTCGACTTCAGGAATCGATCAGTTGAAGTCGCGCGTCACGCGCATTCCGAGCGTCCGCGGCTGGGTCGGCGTGGTGTAGATCTGATCGGCGCAGACCGACTCGGCGCATTCGGCGAAGCGAACCAAGGCGCCGCGATTATCGAACGCGTTGTTCAGGTAGACATCGAAGCTCCACAGGCCGTGCTTGAAGCCAGTCGACAAGTCGACCGTGTTGTAGCCGGGCAAGTCGCCGAGAATTGCATTGGTCTCGACGCGCAAATCCGAGGTGCGGCGGCCCTCGAAGAATATCGTACCTTGTACGTACCCCTCGTCGCCCCAGGCGTCAAAGTTGTAACGTGACGTCAGGTTGCCCTTGACCTTTGCCGTGACCGGCAACTGCGTTCCGCTGGCGGCCTGAGGGCCGTCCACGGCATCGCCGGTGATCGGATTGATCGTTCCGGCCGGGCAGTGCGTAATCGGCGTGCCGTCGAGTTGCGTGAATCCGCAGTAGTCCGCGGTCAACTCGGACTTGTACAGCGCGATACCGCCGTTCAGCGTCAGGTTGTAGGTCGCCGCCCAGACGATGTTCGACTCGATGCCGCGGATGCGCGCCTGCGCCGCGTTCTTGATCTCGGTCAATCCGTTGGCGCCGAGGATCGAGAACTGGAAGTCCTTCCAGTTTTCCTGGAATACCGCGCCGTTCCAACGCAGGCGGTGATCGAACCATTCGGTCTTCCAGCCAAACTCGTAGTTGGTCAGGAAGTCCGACTGATATGGCGGAAGCGTGGCGCGCCGATTGATGCCGCCTGGACGGAAACCCTCGGACCAGGTCGCGTAGATCATCTTCTCGCTGTCGATCTTGTAGGTGACGTTCGCCTTGCCGAGCGAGTCGCTCTCCTTGGTCGTCTTGTCGACGGTGGAACACGGCGCCGTGCGAAACGGCACTTCCGGAGTGAAGCAGGACTTTTCACCCTGGGAACTCCAGCCCCAGTCGGCAAATCCGAAGAAACCCTTGAGGCTGTCTTCGGTATGGAAGTAACGACCACCGAGTGTGCCGCTCCACTGGTCGTTGAAATCGAAGGTCATCTCGCCAAAGATCGCAGAATCACTGTCCTTGCGGGTCTGTTCGGTCAGCCACAGTTCGCCCGGGTTGCCGGTGATGCTCTGCTCGTCGCTGAGGCCCCGGATGCGGTATTCCTGATGGATCTTGTGTTCCTGATCCTCGGTGAACAGTCCAACCGTGTAGCGGAAGCGCTCGTCCTTCGGCGACGACAGGCGCAACTCATGGCTGGTCTTGCCATAGTTGTCAGTGCCGTGGATGAACTGCGACGGATTGATCAGGTTGCCGTTGTTGTCGTGGAGGTAGCTGCCATAGGCACAACAGATGTCATACCAGTACGAATAATCGCTGTAGTCCAGATCGGTACGGTCATCACGATTCAGATGCGCAAACGCGTAGACGACATCGAAGTTGCCGATCTTGCCCTGGACCGTCAACGCCGACTGGGTCCAGCGATCCTCCGAATTGTCCGGGTTGAAGTGGGCAACCTTCAGATCCCCGTAGCGCGGATCGTAAGCCCAGACACCGTTCGTGGCCTGGCCCTGGCCAGACACAGTCGGCGTGATCGACCAGTTGTCGTTGAGGTCGATCTTCAATGCCATGCGACCGCCGCGTGTGTCGGCGAAGTTGAAGTCCTTGCGCACGTAGGCGGCGTTGTCGTCGGTGATGCCCGAAGACGGGTACGTCAGCGTGCTGTGGACGTTATCAATGTAGCCGGCATCCTGCTTGGCCCAGCCGACAGCGCGCAAGGCCATCCAGTCCGTCAGCGGCAGGTTGACGTAGCCTTCGGTGAGGAACCCCGTGCCGCCATGGTCGACCGCATTGACTTCGGCGCTTACGCTCGCCGAAAACGCGCTCGTGTCCGGCTTGTTCGTGATGTAGCGGATCGTTCCCGACTGGGAGCTTGCGCCATACAGAGTACCCTGCGGCCCGGCCAGCGCTTCGACGCGCTGGATATCGTACATGTGCAGGTCGAGCGGGCCCTGGATCGTCGTGATCGGCTCTTCATCGAGATAGATGCCGACGCTCGGCAGCGAGCCGGAGTGATTGCCGTCGCCGCCGCTGGCGACACCGCGCATGTAGATCTGGCCGAAGCCCGGACCGGCCGTCGTGTAGGAGACGCTCGGAAGCAGCTTCAGGACCTGCACCGTGTTCTGGACGTTCATCTGCGAGAGCTTGTCGCCGCTGATCACGTCGATGCTGATCGGAACGTCCTGCAGGTTTTCGGTGCGCTTCTGCGCGGTCACCGTGATCGTGTCGAGTTCGTGCTTCTGCTCGCTGTCTGCCCCTTGAGTTGCAGGCGGCGACTGCTGGGCGTCGGCGTCAGCGGCAGCGTCGGCGAACGCCGGCGCAAAGCAGGCCATATGGACCGCCGCGGCCAGCGGCAGGCGGGTCAGGGACAAGCGGCTTATGCGGCGGAGTGTACTGGTGGTCGGCTTTTTCATGGTTTTGTTTCCCCGGGGGAGTTTATGTACCTTTTTACACAAGTAGTCTGAAAACCCTACATTCAATCAAGCAACTCTTCAGCGCCCTGCTCACGCCCGATAACCCTCCAGCGCAGGCCCAAGCGCGGATTTCAGTGGTTCGAGCCACGGCTCGTAGTGTTGCCAGTGATCGACACCGCCGCTGTAGATCGGCTGCCGCACCTGCTCGGAACTTGCCGTCCGCACCGGCCGATCGTTTTCGAAGAAACGCAGGCAGCTGTCCTCGAACGGCAAGCCGCAATAGTCGAGCAGGCGACGCACCTGGCCAACGGTGTCCTCGACCAGGTCTTCGTAAATCACACGATGGACGCGGCCCGGCAGCACTGCATCGAAGTGCGCCATCAGTTCGACGTAGTCGCGGTAATAGCGGCCGACGTTCTCGAGGCCGTAGGTAAAATTCTGGCCATGGGCGAAATGCTGCTTGAAGCAGGAAAAACCGCAGGCCAGCGGATTGCGCCGCACGTCGATGATCTTCGCGTTCGGAAGCACGAGCTGGATCAACCCGACGTGGGCGAAGTTGTTCGGCATCTTGTCGATAAAAAACGGCCGGCCGAGCTTGCGATGAATACGCGTGCGCTCGATGTATTGCTCGCCGAGCGCTCGCAATTCATCGCCATTCATGCGCGCCAGTGCGTCATGGTAGGCGCCGGGATGCTTGTCGGCAGCCGCCTGGCGCAGGCTGCGCGTGATCGACGTGATCTCGGGCAGCTCCATCGTGCCCTCGACCGCCGAGTGGCTGGCGAGGATTTGCTCGACCAGCGTGGATCCCGCACGCGGCATGCCGACGATGAAAATCGGATCCGGCGCGCCGAACCCGGAACCGGCGCGCTCACGGAAAAACTCAGCCGAGTAGGTTGCCTTTGCCCGGGCCAGGCGCGCCGAGGTGTCGTCCGCGCTGTAGGGAATTTGTTCCAGCCGCAATGTGTTGCCGGTGGCGTAGTGCTCGAACGATTCGGCGTACGCTGAGCGATCTTCGAGTGCTTTGCCGAGCGCGAACTCGATGCACACGCGATGCTCCTGCCGCAAGTCCGCGCGCGCGAGCGCGTTGCGCATCGCTTCCAGGTGCACGTCGTCGAAACGGAACGTCTTGAGGTTGGCCAGGCTCCAGTACGCTTCGCCGAAGTCCGCATCGAGTTCGATGCACTTGCGGTAAGCGTCGATCGCGCGCGCGGTCTGACCGGCCGTCTTGGATGCGTGGCCGAGGCTCAGCCAGATCGGCGCCTGCGCCGGGTACGCGCGCGTCAACTCATCGTAGATGTCGATCGCCGTTTCGTAGTCGCCCGTGTGACAGAGCGCGACGGCCTTGAGATTGCGGTACGCCGGGTTGGCGGGATCGACGCGCAGGAGCCGTTCCAGCTCGACGATCGCCTCCTGCGGCTTGTTCACGCGATTCAGCACGATTGCGTAGTTGTGCCGCGCGGCATCGAAACCGGGCGCGAGTTCGAGGCAACGCTCGAGCAGGCGTTCGGCATCCTCGGTGCGGTCCACGCGCATCGCGACTTCGGCCAGCATGCGAATCGCCGCCACGTCGGTCGGAGCCTGCATGAGGTGCTGGCGCAGCCGCGATTCGGCTTCGGGTATGCGATTGTCGTGCAGCGCAGCCGCGGCGCTCATCAGCACCGGGTCGTGCGTCGCGTAATGCACATGGCCGAGATAGGCGGCTGCGGCACCGCGGCGATCGCCGCTTACGTCGAGATGATCGGCGAGCAGGCGCCAGACTTGCGGTTGGGTCGGATCGCGGGCGGCCGCGCGGCGCAGCGATGCGACAGCGACGCCCAGGGAAACCTTGTCTTCAACCGCAACGGCCATGCGCCATCCCACACATGCGTGTCGGACAGAGCATAGGGACTTGCCGGTGCCGTCGCAACACAGGTTTGGGCGGCACGTTCGAACGCGGGCGCATCAGCCGGCCGGCAGTCGCCGGCCAGCCGCGTAGGACTTGCGATTCAGCCGGGTAGAGGATGCGATGAACGCGCTGCGCACGCGATGTAAATGTCCGAACGGCGCGGACAATGTGTGCGCATAGCGAACACCGTTACGTCCTGGCGAACACCAGGTGTCCGCCCTGGGCATCGACGGATACGGTGTCGCCGGAACGGAACTTGCCCTCGAGGATCTCGCGCGCAAGCGGATTTTCCAACTGCTGCTGGATCGCGCGCTTGAGTGGCCGCGCACCGTAGACCGGATCGAAACCGACGTTGCCGAGCAGATCGAGCGCCTTGTCCGACAGTTTCAACGCCAACTGGCGCTCGGTCAGGCGCTTGGCGAGATATTCGATCTGGATGCGCGCAATCTGGCGGATCTGCGTCTTGTCGAGCGCGCGGAACACGACGATCTCGTCGAGCCGGTTGATGAACTCCGGACGGAAGTGCGCCTGCACGACACCCATGACCGACGCCTTCATCTGCGTGTACTGCTCTTCGCTGTCGCCACCGCCGCTCTTGTCGGACATGTCCTGGATGTACTGCGAGCCGAGGTTCGACGTCATCACGATCACGGTGTTGCGGAAATCGACCGTGCGGCCCTGCCCGTCGGTCAGGCGGCCGTCGTCGAGAACCTGCAGCAGCACGTTGAACACGTCGTGGTGCGCCTTTTCGACTTCGTCCAGAAGGATGACGCTGTACGGACGCCGGCGGACCGCCTCGGTCAGGTAACCGCCCTCTTCGTAGCCGACGTATCCCGGCGGCGCGCCGATAAGGCGGCTGACGGAATGCTTCTCCATGAACTCCGACATGTCGATGCGCACCATCGCTTCGGTCGAGTCGAACAGGAACTCGGCCAGCGCCTTGCACAGCTCGGTCTTGCCGACGCCCGTTGGGCCCAGGAAAAGAAAAGAACCGTTGGGCCGGTTCGGATCGGATAGTCCGGCGCGCGAGCGGCGGATCGCGTCGGCAACGGCGCGCACGGCCTCGTCCTGCCCGACGACGCGCTTGTGCAATGCGTCTTCCATGCGCAGTAGCTTGTCGCGCTCGCCTTCGAGCATCTTCGACACCGGAATGCCGGTCCAGCGGCTGACGACCTCGGCGATCTCCTCGGCCGTCACTTGCTGCTGCAGCAACTTGAAGCCCTTGGCTTCGGTTTCCTGCGCGGCATGCAGCTGTTTTTCCAGTTGCGGAATGCGTCCGTACTGGATCTCGGCAACCTTGGCGAGGTCGCCGTGGCGCTGCGCCGTTTCGATTTCGGCGCGCGCCTGCTCGATCTGTTCCTTGAGCTTGCTCGTGCCCTGCACGGCGGCCTTCTCGGCCTTCCAGACTTCGTTGAGGTCGGAGAACTCGCGGTCGAGCTTGGCGATGTCGGTTTCCAGATCCGCCAGGCGCTGCTTGGATTCCTTGTCCTTTTCCTTCTTCAACGCCTCGCGCTGGATTTTCAGCTGGATCAGGCGGCGCTCGAGACGGTCGAGTTCCTCGGGCTTGGAGTCGATCTCCATGCGGATGCGCGAGGCCGCCTCGTCCATCAGGTCGATCGCCTTGTCCGGCAACTGCCGGTCGGCGATGTAGCGATTCGACAGCGTCGCCGCGGCGACGATCGCCGGATCGGTGATCTCGACGCCGTGATGCACGGCGTAGCGTTCCTTCAACCCGCGCAGGATCGCGATCGTGTCCTCGACGGTCGGCTCGCCGACGAAAACCTTCTGGAAGCGGCGCTCGAGCGCGGCATCTTTTTCGACGTACTTGCGGTATTCGTCGAGCGTCGTCGCGCCGATGCAATGCAGTTCGCCGCGCGCAAGCGCCGGCTTGAGCATGTTGCCGGCGTCCATCGATCCTTCGGCCTTGCCGGCGCCGACCATCGTGTGCAGTTCGTCGATGAACAGGATGATGTTGCCCTCTTCCTTGGCCAGGTCCTTGAGCACGGCCTTGAGGCGCTCCTCGAACTCGCCGCGGAATTTCGCGCCGGCGATCAGCGAACCCATGTCGAGCGACAGCACGCGCCGGTCTTTCAAGCCTTCGGGCACTTCGCCATTGACGATGCGCTGAGCGAGACCTTCCACGATCGCGGTCTTGCCGACGCCGGGCTCGCCGATCAGCACGGGGTTGTTCTTCGTGCGCCGCTGCAGCACCTGGATCACGCGGCGAATTTCCTCGTCGCGACCGATGACCGGGTCGAGCTTGGACTTCTCGGCGCGCGCGGTCAGGTCGATCGTGTATTTCTCCAGCGCCTGGCGCTGTTCTTCGGCATTCTCGTTTTCCACTTTTTCGCCTCCGCGCATTTTCTCGATCGCGGCTTCCAGATTCGCCTTGCTCGCACCGGCGGCCTTGAGGCTCTGCCCGACATCGCCCTTGTCGTCGAGCGCGGCCAGCACGAACAGCTCGCTCGCGATGAACGCATCGCCGCGCTGCTGCGCGAGCTTGTCGGTAAGGTTCAACAGCCGCGTCAGGTCATTGGAGACATTGATGTTGCCTTCCTGACCCTTGACCGCCGGCAGCTTGTCCAGCGCCTGGCCGAGCCGCGTGCGCAATGCCGCGACATTGACGCCGCTCTGCGCCAGCAACGGCGTCGTCGAGCCGCCCTGCTGATCGAGCAACGCGGTCATCAGATGCACCGGCTCGAGCATGTTGTGATCGCGCCCGACCGCCAGCGACTGGGCATCGGCCAGTGCCTGCTGGAAGCGCGACGTGAGTTTTTCCATTCGCATCGAAGAACACCCAGGAAAGGATTGCGACGTGTGCCGCGAGATGGTCCGTCTATGCGGGCTGTAGCCCTGTGATTCAAGTCAATCTGTCGCGATGTTGCGGCAAAGGACATGTTTCACCTCTCCCCTTGTGGGAGAGGTCGATGCGCGGAGCCAAGTGGCTCGAAGGCCATGGATGGCCGAGAGAGCCAAGCGCGCAGCGCGGCGGGAGAGGGCCGTAGGCGCCGAAGGCGCCTGCTACGCAGGCGTCACCCTCTCCCCAACCCCTCCCCCATCAAGGGGGAGGGGCCAAAAAAGCGACGGACGCAAAACTATATTTGCGATACGCAACACTAGTGCCGCGGATCTAACCAGATCAAGCTGGCAAAACGACCGCTGCGCGCGCCGTCACGGCGGTACGAATAGAAGCGCTCGTCGGCGCGGACGTCGAAACCCCCGCCATGAACCTCGCTCACGCCGAGCGCGGCGAGCCGCTGGCGTGCCAATGTATACAAATCGCACAGCCAGTGGCCGGGCCGGGTCGGCGAAAAGGCTTCTGCCGCCGCGGCATCGAACGCGAGGAATGCGGCACGAACCTCATCACCGACCTCATACGACGCAGGTCCGATCGCCGGCCCGAGCCAGGCAACGAGGTTCGCGGGCCGCGTACGCATGCGGCCGACGCAGGCCTCGATCACGCCAGCCGACAGTCCCGGCCAGCCAGCGTGCGCGGCGCCAATCTCCGATCCGTCCCGGGCGCATAACAGGATCGGAATACAATCGGCGGTGAGGATCGCCAGCACGACGCCGGGCGTGTGAGCGATCGCCGCATCGGCGTGGTGTTCCTCTTCGTTTTCGGTGGGTGCGCGCTCGAACAGCGCCACGTGGTTGCCATGTACCTGCCGCAACCAGCACGGCGCGGATGGCAGACCCAGACGCTCGGACCAGCAAGGCGCGATTAGCGCGGACGATGGCCTCGCTTTCGCCGCTACGCAGGCCGAGGTTGAACGCGTCGAATGGCGGCAGCGAATTCCCGGGCAGACGCCGCGTCGTCACGAGCGCCCGAACCTGCGCAGGCGCGGGCCAGTCGGGAATGACGAGCGCGTCCGAAGACCGCGAGAATTCCATAACCGCCCCAGCACCAGCGATGATCCGCTACTTCGCCAGTTCGTACAGATAATCGACGAACGACATCGCCGCGCCGTCGATGCCCTGCACTTTCGGGTTGGACGATTCGATCACGTAGTACTCGTCCGGCGCATGCGCACCGCTGCCGTGGCCGAGGCCGAAGTGGCCGGATGCGAGACTCAGCGGTGGATCGGTAAACGTGTAGCCGGGGTACGAGCCGGCGTTGCGCGGCCACAGCACGGCGTCGACGCCGGCGTCCTTGAGCACGGCCAGCTGCGCCTGGATCAGGCGCGTGTCGGCCGACGTGCTGGTCGGACCGTACCCGCCTGTCACGTTGACCTCGATGTCGCCGAATCCGTGCTTGACGAGATGCGCCTTGAGCGCGGCGACCGCGTCGGCCATCTTCATGTCCGGCACCAGGCGCATGTCGATCTTGGCGACCGCGCGATGCGGCAGCACGGTCTTGCCGCCTACTCCGGTGTAGCCGCCAACGAGTCCTTCGATATTGACCGTGGGCTGCGATTCGAGCCGTTCGTTCGCCTGCAACCACGGCAGGTCATCGATCCAGTGCTGGACTCCCATCTGCTTCTTCGCCTGCTCTTCGCTCTTGGCGGCAGCGGCCTTCGCGATCATCGCTTTCTCGGCGGCGCTCAGCGGCCGTGGCTGCGGGTAGTTGTCGATCAGGATCGTATTGCCGTCATCGGAAACGAGCGTGTTCAGCGCCTTGACCAGGCGCCACGCCGGGCTGTCGACCATCGCCTTGAGCGACGAATGCACGTCCTTGGACGGACCGTGACCCCATTTCTCGCCGCCGCTCGCGACGAGTTCGAGTTCGACCACTCCCTTGGCGCCGAGACTCACCGTGACGACACCGCTCGGGTCCTGCGACGCCGCCGGCATGAACACGCCGACTGTCTTCTTCAGCGCGGCCTCGACTTCGGGACGATGCGCAAGCTGACCGATGTGCGGCGAGCCGATTTCCTCTTCGCCTTCGGCGACCAGGACGAGATTGACCGGCATCTTCTTGCCGGCGCCCCGGATCGCATGGAGCGCGGCGAGAAACGCTGCCTCCGGCCCCTTCTGATTGACCGCGCCGCGCCCGACGATGACCTTGCCGAAGCCCGGCTTGTCGACGACGCGCGCTTCGAGCGGCGGCGACGACCATTCCGCCGGATCGAACTGCTTGACGTCGTACATGAAGTACAACCCGACAGTCTTGGCCGCGCCGGCATCGAGCGTTGCGAACACGCCGGGCTTGCCGTCGGTGTTGATGACCGTCGCCTGCTGGAATCCCGCGTCGCGCGCGAGCTTGGCCATGTATTCGGCACCCTGCGGATAGTTGCGGTCCTCCGCGGCGATCGACGGCAACGCAATCCATTCCTGCAGTCGCTTGACCGACTCGTCGTGGCGCTTGCCGACTTCGGCCTGGATCGCGGCGCGGTCGGGGCCGGGTTGCGCTTCTGCCAGACCGAACAGACAAGTTGCGAGCGCAATGGCAATGATCATGGGATTCATAGAAATCTTTCGAGACACGATTTTCTTTCTCCGTGGTTTGCAGCTTCAGCGTGATTGTCGCCGGCGAAGGACAGGCTAGAGGACCACAACGTTTAAGTCGCGAACAGCTTGTGAGTTTAAGCCACGATTGCCCCCATCCGCTGCCGCCACCTTCCCCCGCAGGCGGGGGAAGGATTCTAGATTGACGGCTCACGCTTTTCCTTCGCTGCGAAGCGGGGGAAGCATTTCAGACTGATGACTCGCGTTTTTCCTTCCCCTGCGAAGCGGGGAAAGGTGCCCCACCTCCATGCGCTGCAAGCGAAATGAGAAATCTGCGAACAAGCACGCAGCGCATGGGGGTGGGGCGGATGGGGGCAATCGTGGCGGAGACTCACAAACTGCTCCCGACCAAATCCTACAACGCATTAGTTTTGTTGAGCGCCGAATCTTCGCGCAACGTTCGAACGAGTTGTTCGAGGTCGGCCGGCCGTTCGGCGATTACGCTGACCGGCTTGCGCGTCTTCGGGTGCTCGAATTCGAGTTTCTCGGCATGCAGCGCCTGGCGCCTGAACGTGCGCAGCGCCTCGACCAGTTCCGGCGTCGCAGCCTTGGGCAACTTGCAGCCGCGTGCCGTAGACGGTATCGCCGACCAGCGGATGGCGAATGTGCGCCATATGCACGCGGATCTGGTGCGTACGGCCGGTTTCGAGGCGGCATTCGACTAGCGTGTGCGCGCGAAAGCGTTCGCGCACGCGATAGTGGGTAACCGCCGCCCTGCCCGAATCCTCCTCGACGACGGCCTGCTTCACGCGATCATGCGGATGGCGGCCGACCGGTGCGTCGACCTTGCCGCCCGCAATCATCGCGCCGTACACCACGGCTTCGTACTGCCGGTGCACGGCACGCGCCTGGAGTTGCTCGACGAGCGCGGTATGCGCGCGCAGCGTTCGCGCAACGACCATCAGCCCGGAAGTATCCTTGTCGAGCCGATGCACGATGCCGGCGCGCGGAATTTCGGCCAGGCGCGCATCGTGATGCAGCAAGGCGTTCTGCAGCGTGCCGCCGGGCTGGCCTGCGCCGGGATGAACGACAAGGCCGGCCGGCTTGTTGATGACCAGCACCTCGGCGTCTTCGTAGCGGATGTCGAGCGCGATCGATTCGGGCGCCAATTCCACGGCTTGCGTCGGCTGCGCGTGCAGCGTGACGACCTCGTCGCCGCGCACGATATGCCGCGGCAGCACGACCGCTCCGTCAAGCAGCACGTCCCCGGACCTCACCCACGCGGTCAGGCGCGAGCGCGAAAAGTCCGGAAACAGCTCGGCGAGCGCCTGGTCGAACCGGCGGCCGGCCGCGGACGGCGGGATGCGGGCGGTATGAAGGGTTTTATCGTGATCCATGCTGAATATCGTCTGGCTGCCGGCATTATGCCGTTTCCGGCCCGGGGGCGGTTTGGGCTATCATTCTCGTTCTTGTCATCGTCCGGTCCACCCCCATGCGTGTTTCGTTGTCGCTACGGTTTTTCCTGCTTTTGCTCGTCATGTTCGCGATCGGCTGCCATCGCGACAAGAAAACCGACGATGCCGAGGTGCTGCCGGTCGACAAGATGTACGAAACCGCCAAGGCCGCGCTGGTCGAGAACAACCTGAACAAAGCGATCAAATACTACGAGCGCCTGATTGCGCGTTTTCCGTTCGGCCCCTATACCGAACAGTCGGACCTTGAGCTGGCGTACGCCCAATGGAAGATCGGCAAGCCCGAGGATGGCTACTCGACGATCAACCGCTTCATCAAGACGTATCCGACCCAGAAGCACATCGACTACGCCTACTACCTGCGCGGAATCATCAACTTCGACCGCGACAAGGGCGTCACTGGACAAGTACGCCAACCAGGACATGAGCAAGCGCGACCAGGGAAACACGCTGCAGTCGTTCGAGGACTTCAACGAACTCGTCACGAAGTTCCCGAACAGCCGCTACACGGCGGATGCGCGCCAGCGCATGATCTACCTGCGCGACAATCTCGCCAAGGCGCAGCTGCACATCGCCGAGTACTACCTCAGCCGCGGCGCCTACGTGGCCGCGATCAACCGCAGCAAGGACATCATCGAGAAATACCAGCGCACGCCGCAGGTCGGCGATGCCCTGGCGATCATGGTCGTGTCGTACAAGTCGCTCGGCCAGGACAAGCTGTCGGAAGACACCGAACGCGTGCTGAAGCTCAACTACCCCGAACACCCGTATTTCAGCGGCGACTTCCCGCACAACTCGCACTGGTGGGGCCGGATGGTGCCGTTCCGCAGCTAGTGCTAGGCTGCGTCGGTTGGCCGTATCTATCTTTACGTTCGCGCACGAGGCAACGGACGCCACGAATTACTCTTCAAGTCCTTCTCACTGCTCCTTGCACGGACCCGTGCTTCGCTGACGAGCTCCCGTAGTTTTCCAGTGCCACAGAAACTTCCAAATGCCCGCGAGACATCTCGCCGCGCAGTAAAATCGTCCACGGATTGTGGTACGAAATTGACCTAGCGACTTTCCTCTTGATGAGACGACGTGAGCAAGGGTGATGTAGAAGAAAAACGCCTGCGTGCGCCATCCCTGTTTCCCGCCGCAATGCGCGCGGACCTCTCCCACAAGGGGAGAGGATGAAGACAGCGGATTGAGCCCTTGCTGTGCCGCCTACTGTCGCCCGGAGAATGGGCTGGGTGAGAGGGGTAGCTTGATCTGCGATAGTTCAGGCGCCTGCGCCGATGCGAATACCCCAGTCCCAGAGCAGGTAGGGTTTTTTCGAACGCAAACCAACCAAGATAGCTCACAAGGCTCGGCAGCGACCTCTCATAGAATCATCATCAGTCCAGCTTTTGGACTTGCTACCAACGCGTCTGCCTCAATCGTACTTTGCTGCATGAGACGAAGAGCATCCGGATCGACCAATTGGTATTTCCAGACAAGGTCGTAATCGGGCCACGAACCTTAGACAATGGCTTGCGCCCCTCGATCGAACCAGAACCGCGCTTCGTCGCGTGATCGAATCCTCCAGCCGCCCACGGAACCAGGGAGAGGTAGAAGGATCGAACCCTTGCCTGCCTGCGCCCTTGTGGGAGAAGGGGTGGGAGCAAGCGGGGTAGCGACGCGAAGCAGGCGCCTGCGAGATACGCCTCCCCATCGTACTCCAACAGCCGCGCTATCGCGCGTCGACCTGCATCCCCATACAAGGGACCGAGAGGTGAAATAGTGATGGAAGATACCCGACTCGTGACCTTGTGGGAGAGACGGGCCAGTGGGGGAGAATACTGGGAGGCCCGACTGCGCAGCAGGCGCCTGCGAGCGCCCTCCCCCGTCTCCCAGCCGCAGCTCCGCAGCAGTTGCGCATCCTGCATCCCCACAAGGGCTGCGATGACTGGATGCAGAACGCTTGTCAGCCGCCAATCTGGCCCATTGTGGGAGAGGGGTTGGGGAGAGGGGTAGCGACTACGAAGCAGGCGCCTGCGGCGGCTCCCCTCTCCCGCACGCGCTGACGCGTCGCCCTCCCCCATCAAGGGGAACGAGGTATCGAAATACAGTTCGAGCCCCTCTCCCCTTGGGGAGGGTTCGGAGACATGCGGCGGGGTCAAACCGACTCGCGCACCAGACGCAAGCACTAACGTTGCTGCCTCGCGTAGAAATAGAACTTGCTTGGCGCCATCTCTTCGCCATGATAGCAGATGGCGGATCCTCGTCCGCAATGCTATCCTACCGCCAGCCCGAAGTGATCGGATAGCGCCGGTCGCGGCCGAATGCGCGGACGGAAATCTTCGGTCCCGGCGCCGACTGGCGGCGTTTGTATTCGCTGCCGAGCACCAGCCTGGCTATGCGGCGTACCGTCGCTTCGTCGAACCCCGCGGCAATGATTTCGGCCTGCGACTGCTCGCCGTCGATGAAGCGCTCGAGGATCGCATCGAGCACTTCGTACGGCGGCAACGAGTCCTGATCGGTCTGGTTCTCGCGCAGCTCGGCCGACGGCGCGCGATCGATGACGGCTTGCGGAATTGCATCACCGCCGCTTTGTCGCACTAGGCTCTGCAGCCCTCGGCCCTCAGCCCTCAGCCCTGCTCCTTCCTTGTTGCGCCACCGCGCCAACGCATAAACCAGTTGCTTGTAGCAATCCTTCAGCGGCGCATAGCCGCCGCACATGTCGCCGTAAATCGTTGCGTAGCCGACGGCGTACTCGCTCTTGTTGCCGGTCGACAACACCATTTGACCGGTCTTGTTCGACAGGGCCATCAGCACGATGCCGCGGCAGCGCGATTGCAGGTTTTCTTCGGTGACGTCAGGAGGAGGGCAGAGGCCCGAGGGCTGAGAGGCTGAAGATTGGGCGCGAGACTGCGAACGCGGGTCTCAGCACGTCGAGCGCAGCGGCGAATGGCGGGCCGATTGGGATCGTCAGGAGTTCGACACCGAGAGCGCGCGCCTGCACTTCCGCGAGGTCGTTGCTCAGATCAGATGTGAAATGCGACGGCAGGCGCACCGCCGTGACGCGATCCGCGCCGAGTGCGTCTACCGCAAGCGCCAGTGTCAGGGCCGAGTCGATGCCTCCAGACAGTCCAAGCAACACGCCAGGGAAATGATTCTTGTCGACGTAGTCGCGGATGCCACGCACCAATCCGGCGTAGACGCGTGCTTCGCGCGAAGTATCCGGTTCCTCCGGCCAGTCGATCGCGCGAAAGCGCCGCGTTGCACTGTCGTATTCGGCGACCAGTAGCGCATCGACAAACACCGGCGCGCGCGCAGCGACACGGCCATCAGGTTCGATCAGCACCGAACCGCCATCGAACAGAAGGTCGTCCTGGCCGCCGATCAGATTCAAGTAGGCAATCGCGACGTTGTTCTCGCGCGCACGCTGCGCCAGCAGTTCCTCGCGCTGCGCCGATTTCTGCACATCGAACGGTGAGGCATTGATCACGATCAACAGTTCGGCGCCCTGCCCAGCGGCCTGCGCCGCCGGCTCCGGCTCCCAAATGTCCTCGCACACGAGCCAGCCGACACGCACGCCGGCGAACTCGGACACTGTCGACGCGTTTCCGGGCCGGAAGTAGCGCTTCTCGTCGAACACCGTGTAATTCGGAAGTGCCTGCTTGTGCACTGTGAACGCTACCGCGCCGTCGGCAAGCAGACTTGCGGCATTGTATACTTCTCCCATTGTGTGCGGGTGACCGACGTACGCAGCAATGCCGTTCGTGGCTGCCGCCACGGCGGCGAGTTCGCGCTCGCAGGCGGCGAGAAAGCTCGGCCGCAGCAGCAGATCCTCGGGCGGGTATCCCGAAAGGGTCAGTTCCGGAAAGGCGACCAATTGCGCGCCATGCTCGCGCGCCTGAGCGATGAGCTGGCGTACGCGCTCGCCATTGCGCGCGATCGCACCGACGGGGAAGTCGAATTGGGCTAAGGCAAACTTCAAGGTGGACTTATCGCGTGCATCATTTCTCCTTCCACCGCCTGCGGTGGAAGGTGGCCGGAGGCCGGATGGGGAGAACCAAGCGCGCGCAAAATTTCATCGACAGCGCCTCGTGCCTGCAGCGAGACTTCGCTGGAGGAGAAATTGGACGCATTGGCTCTGGGTGCGAGAATCCGGACGTCCAAGCTGGCCACTTGCCCCCATCCCAGCCTTCCCCCGCAAGCCGGGGAAGGGGCAAGAGCGTTGTCCATGCTGATCAGACGCGGCGCTTTCATGCTCCGCTCGTCTTGGCTTTCGCTCCTTCCCCCGCTTGCGGGGGAAGCGCTGGGATGGGGGCAGGCGGGAACGAAGGGCCTTGAGTACTTCTTCGAGCCATCATCAGCGCGAGTCAGCACCTCGTTGTTCCAGCATCGCAGGACGAGAATCCCTTCGCGCAACCATTCGTTGCGGTTTGCATCCGAAGTCGTGTCGTCATGTTGTCCGCCGTCGCACCTTTACGATCATCCGCGTTCCAAACAGGCGAAATCCGCAACGTATGGACCCGAAGGATGCTGGCGGCGGAATCGGCAGCCATCGAGTTGGCGGCGGCAAGTGCTGCCACAGTCGGCGCTCCGCGTCCGTCATATTGCCGCGAAACTGGCGGGCGAATCGGGTCCTGGCACCTTGTCGCATCGGATCGCCCCCTTCCGCCCTCGGGCACCTTCCCCCGCAAGCGGGGGAAGGGAAGAAAGTGCACACATAGCTCTCTCGTTCCCCCGCAGGGAGGAAGAATGCGCGATTCGGCCCGCGTCCCCATGCGCGTACCGCGCGCCTTATTTCAGTCTCTGCGTAATCGCCTTGCCCAGATCCGCCGGCGACTTCACCGTGGTGACACCGGCCTTTTCCAGCGCCGCGAACTTAGCGGCCGCGGTGCCCTTTCCGCCTGAGATGATCGCGCCGGCATGGCCCATGCGCTTGCCGGCTGGCGCGCTGGCGCCGGCGATGAACGCCACGACGGGCTTGGTGACGTTTTCGCTGATGAATTCGGCCGCCTCTTCTTCGGCGCTGCCGCCGATCTCGCCGACCATGATGATGCCTTCGGTCTGCGCGTCGTCCTGGAACAGCGTGAGGCAATCGATGAAGTTCATGCCCTGGATCGGATCGCCGCCGATGCCGATGACCGTGCTCTGGCCAAGGCCGGCATTCGTGGTCTGGAATACCGCCTCATAGGTCAGCGTGCCCGAGCGCGAGACGATCGCGATCCTGCCGGGTTTGTGGATGTGGCCCGGCATGATGCCGATCTTGCACTCGCCCGGCGTGATGATGCCGGGGCAATTCGGGCCGATCAGCACCGACTCTGGGTAATCCTTGAGCGCATTCTTGACCCGCAGCATGTCGAGCACCGGAATGCCTTCGGTGATCGCGACGATCACACGAATGCCGGCATCGGCCGCCTCGAGAATTGCGTCAGCCGCGAACGGTGGCGGCACGAAGATCATCGTCGCGTCGGCGCCGGTTTCGTCGACCGCGTCCTGGACCGTGTTGAATACCGGCAGGCCGATGTGCAGCGAACCGCCCTTGCCCGGCGTCACGCCGCCGACGATCTTTGTCCCGTAGTCGAGCGCCTGCTCGGAATGGAACGTGCCCTGCTGGCCGGTGAAGCCCTGGGTGATGACTTTTGTGGATTTGTTTACTAGAACGCTCATCGTCGAAAGCCTTGTAGGGTGGGCCTTGGCCCACCGTTTGTGAATTTGTTTAAATAAAGCGGCCTAAATTTTGTAGCCGCTCAATGCGGCTGAACGCGGCCGGATTCGCACCGGCGCAACTCCCTTCCAGCACCATGCCTATCTGCCGTCATTCCCGCGAAAGCCCTATCGGCCGTCATTCCCGCGAATGCCCTATCTGCCGTCATTCCCGCGAAAGCGGGAATCCATTTTGATCTCGCGTTTTCACCATACCTCAAGCAGATCAACATGGATCCCCGCTTTCGCGGGGATGACGCCATTCTTAGATTCCTTCTTTTGCCTAGTTCTTCACCGCCGCGACCGCCTTCTGCGCCGCGTCGTTGAGGTCCAGCGCCGGCGTGATCTTCAATCCCGAATTCGCCAGCAACTCGCGGCCCTTCTCGACATTCGTGCCTTCCAGGCGCACGACGACCGGAATCGTCAGGCCGACTTCCTTGACCGCGGCGATGATGCCTTCGGCGATCATGTCGCAGCGAACGATGCCGCCGAAGATGTTGATCAGGATGCAACGCACCTTGTCCGACGACAGGATTAGCTTGAACGCCTCGGTCACGCGCTCCTTCGTCGCGCCGCCGCCGACGTCGAGGAAGTTGGCCGGCTCGCCGCCGGCCAGCTTGATGACGTCCATGGTCGCCATCGCCAGGCCTGCGCCGTTGACCATGCAGCCGATGTTGCCGTCCATCGTGACGTAGTTGAGGTTGTGCTTGACCGCGACCGCTTCGGCGTGATCTTCCTGCGACTCGTCGCGCATCGCCGCAAGGTCGGCGTGGCGGAACTCGGCGTTGTCGTCCGAGTTGACCTTACCGTCCAGCGCGACCAGATCACCCGAGGCCAGGATTGCGAGCGGATTGACCTCGACCAGCGACAAGTCCTTTTCGTTGAACAGCTTGTACAGGCCCAGCATGATCTTCGTGAGCTGGTTTGCCTGCTTGGCGCTCAGCCCCATCGCGAATGCCAGGCTGCGGCACTGGTATGGCTGCAGGCCCTGCACGAAGTTCACCTCGAGTGTATGGATGTCTTCCGGGTTCTCGCGCGCAACCTGCTCGATGTCGACGCCGCCGCGCGCCGAGGCGATGAACGCAACCGCCCTGGTCGCCCGGTCCACAAGTTCAGAAAGATACAATTCCTTGGCGATCGTGTTGGCCTCGCTGATCAGCACGATGTTGACCGGCAGGGCGCGGCCACCGGACTGGTAGGTCGCCATGTTCGTGCCGAGCATTTTCGCCGCAGCCGCCTTGACGTCGTCGAGCGTCTTGACGAGTTTCACGCCGCCGGCCTTGCCGCGCCCGCCGGCATGGATCTGCGCCTTGACGACCCATTCCTCGCCGCCGAGTGCGCGCGCCGCCTCGACCGCCTGCTCGGGCGTCGTGGCGATCTTGCCCATCGGCACCGGAATGCCATAGTCGGCGAACAACTGCCTGGATTGGTATTCGTGGAAATTCATGCTTGCACCTTGCTGAAGCGCAGATCGATTCGATTTCCGTTGACGGCGCAGGTGTTTCCTTGTTCGTCATCCCGGCGAAAGCCGGGATCCAGCTCCTTCTTGAATCCGCGGAAGAGCTGGATTCCGGCTTTCGCCGGATGACGAGCGGGACCTTTCCTGGCGCGGACCGAAGCTGCGCGAAGACGGGCGCGTATTGTGAATAAAGCAGGCGGCAATTGAAAGGCCGCATCGAGGGCCGCCCGCCTGACGCCGGGCAGGCGTCTTTTGTGGTAGTTATATAGCGAACCCCCCTGCTCTCCCGACCGTGCCAGCAGCCCTTCCCGCCCGCCGCCGCACCGATACGCCCAGCGAGATCAGCCGGCGCGAGCTGTATTTTTTCAACCTGTTCCGCGTGTTCCAGGCGGTGGCCATCGCCGGTTGATATTCAGCCCGATCGCGGTGAACTGGGTCGAACTGCTTCACCCTCAACTCGCCCAGTACGTCGCGATCGGCTACCTGCTGTTTGCCTGTATCAATCTTTTTACCGGAGCCCGCTCGCATGCCGACGTGAGCGTCAATGTCGCGATCGCACTCTGCGTCGACATCGCGGCCACGACGATCGCCCTGTACGCGATCAAGAACCCTCCGACCGGCATCGCCATGTTGCTGATGGTCAATGTCGGCGCCGGCGCCCTGTTGCTGCCGCCGCGCCTGGCGGGTCTGTTCACCGCGCTGGCCACGATCGGCGTGATCGGCCAATCCTTTGTCGGCCGCCTGATCGAGAGCGAGGACCGCAGCCTGGTCGAATATGGCCTGTACGGATTCGGCTACTTCGCCACGGCGCTGCTGTGCTTCGCGCTCGGCAAGCAGATGCGCGAGACCGAGGCGTTGGCCGAACGCCGTGGCATCGACCTGGCCAATCTTTCGCAGATCAACGAGCTGATCATCCGGCGCATGAAGACCGGCGTAATGGTCGTCGACGACGCCAATCGCGTGCATCTGTGGAACGAATCGGCCTGGACCCTGCTCGGCAATCCCGAGCCGGACCAGCGCGACCTTGGTAGTCTTGCACCGGAACTTTCGCGGCGCCTCTACCACTGGCGACGACGCGCAAGATCGACAACACCTCGGTCGCGCTTGCCGAGGACGTCCCCGAGGTCATCCCGCGTTTTACCCAGCTCGCCTCGCACGACGACAGCAATGTGCTGATCTTCCTCGACGACACCTCGCTGCTTCGCGCCGCGCCGAACAGCTTACGCTGACTCACTGGGCCGCCTTTCGGCTTCGATCGCGCACGAGATCCGCAACCCACTCGCAGCGATCAGCTACTCCGCGCAATTGCTGGCCGAATCCGACACCATGCTGGAGGAAGACAAGCGCATGGTCGAGATCGTCAACAACCACTGCAGCCGCGTGAACGAGATCGTCGAGAATATCCTGCAACTGTCGCGACGCGAGCGTTCGCGCCCGGAAAGCCTGGACCTTTCGCGCTGGGTGAACCACTTCGTCGACGACTACAAGGCCGCCAACGACATCGGCAAGGACCAACTGCGCGCGATCTCGCAGCCGCAACAGGTCGAGGCGCTGGCCGATCCACAACAGTTGCAGCAGGTCGTCTGGAACCTGGTGCAGAAGCTCTGCGCTATGGTCGCCTCCGGACGAACCGGCGCGCGTCGCAGTCATCGCGCGCATGCCGGCGAAGAGAAGGGCCCGCCGCTGATCGAGGTCATCGACCGGGGCCCGGCATTCCGCCGAAAGTTGCTGCCCAGTTTCGAGCCGTTTTTCACGACGCACGAGTTCGGCACCGGCCTGGGCCTGTATCTTGCGCGGCAGATGTGCGAGGCGAATCAGGCGACACTGGAATACGTGCCTGTTGCCGGCGGAGGCAGCTGTTTCCGGATTACGCTGCCGAGGCACGGCACAGGACGAGCCACTGCATGAATGGGGAGTCCACGGTCACACCGGCGCACACCTTCCATTCGATGAGGAGCATCTTCTTTTGGGCGCTGGCGACCGCGGTACTGGAGCGCTGACGCTGATGTACTGGCCAGTCAGCACGCCGGCTTCGTCTGGGACGACAAACTCTGCTTGCATGATGCGGGATGGCTGCGTACGGCGACGATTGGATGCATTTCCGCTCCGGGGCTATTGCGAGTGGCACAATTACTTTCGACCGTTGACCGTAGGCCTTTTCACGCTCGAGGTCCGGCATTCGATTCGATCCCCGGTCCGATGCATCTGGTTTCACTCGGGATCCACCTGGTCAATACGCTACTTGTGGGCTTCTGGCACTGAAGGTCGGCGACAAGGACCAGCGATCCGCCAGGTCCCGATGGCTGGCTGGCCTTCGATGCTGCTCTACGGCATCCACCCGGCGCTAATCGAACCGATAGTCTGGATCGGCTGCCAGGCTGAACTCATGGTTACACTTTTGACGCTGCTGGCTATCTTGTTCAACTAGTCGATTCGCCGGCCGCTGACCGAGCATCGGCTGTTACGGTTTGTTTCTTTCTTGCCGCTGGATCCAAAGAATCCGCGATGGCGCTGCCGCCGTTGCTGATCATGATCGACCTGTTGACCGGGGCAGCGGATCGCAGTGATTCGGGTTGGGGTGGTCGCATTCGTCGGCCTCTGGCGGAGGCAATGGACGTGTATTTCGGAATGTTGATTGCTGGCACCGCGTACCTCGCGATTCGTTTGTGGGCGCTTGGGCAACTGGTTCATCCCCTCCAGCGTTGGGCCGTTCTTCTCGGTTGCGCACGTGCAGGAAGTCTGCGTGATTTATGTCACCTATCTGCGGATTCTCGTGTGGCCCATGGTCAGCTCGGGCCCTGTCCATGTGAGCACTACCGATTTTGCGTTGGTTACCGCGCATTCACTGTTTATCGAT
The DNA here is from genome assembly GCA_963766595.1 of uncultured Gammaproteobacteria bacterium. Classification (GTDB taxonomy): domain Bacteria; phylum Pseudomonadota; class Gammaproteobacteria; order Xanthomonadales; family Rhodanobacteraceae; genus Rudaea. The sequence continues at coordinate 566,017 of CAVYAZ010000002.1, read as the reverse complement.
GCCTGGCGCTGGGCGTCGTGACCGCCGGACTTTATGGGCTCTGGCGGCGACACCCTCTTGGTGGTTATGTCTCGTGCGCGACCGTGGCCCTGATTCCAGTCTTGCATATCGTCCCTGTCGCATTTGATCCAAGCCTTTATCACGAGCGTTACGTGATGATGAGCCTCGCGGCGATGTGCGTCTTGATGCCCTTCACTTTTGACAAGGCCTGTTATCGTTATCCGGGAGCGCGAGCCTCGCTGAAAGTTCTAACGGCGCTTCTCATGGCGACGTGGGTTGGATTCGCAGTTGCAAACGTACGCGCGACCCTGCCACTGTGGTCGGACGATATCACGCTCTGGCGGTGGGCGTTGCAGGGAAAATCCGGACTCTATTGTCGCAAAAGATCATCTTCTGACCGCCTTCATGGCGCGCAACGATCAACCGCGTGCGCACGCTCTGGCCGCGTCGATTGTCGCCGACGATGTGCAGTGCCCCAGGTGCCTGCTCAACGCGGCCTATCTCAGCCCTCGCTGAGAAAGACATCCCGCGCGCGTCGCAGCTGCTATCGACAAACTGAGAATGGATAAAGCACCTTGGCCACCGATGCTTCGCTCTTTCGACGATTACTTGTTGGTGGTCGGTGAACTGCTTGAGCTGCAAGACGATATACCGGGGGCCGAGCGTGCTTACCGGGAGGCAATAAGAATCGATCCGTTGAATCCCGTCAGCCAAATGACGCTTGCAATGCTGGTGGCGCGAGAAGGGAGACCTGGTGGAAGCACGCCAGATCATGGATCAGGCCTTAGCGTTATCCGCGCCTGACGAACGCGAGGGGCGCCGGCGAATGTTCGAGGCCCACCTGGCCGAACAGGCGGCAACGAAACCGCAGCACTAACCGGCATTGGGTAAAGTCTTGGCCTTCGGCCTGCGCTTCGGGGCGAACGATTTCAAACTGACCCACTACCCACAAACCTGCGACTTCACGTCGATGCCGTTTTGCCGTATTGTCGCGAACGGCCTTTTCCGACGGATCCCTCCCGGGCGCCATGACTCTGGCAAATTGTCTCGTCGTCGACGACGAACGCGACATCCGCGAACTGCTGACGATCACGCTCGGCCGGATGGGGCTGCGTGTTGATACAGCAAGCGATGTCGCCGAAGCGCGCCAGCATCTGGCCGAAACCCGATACGCGCTGTGCTTCACCGATATGCGCCTGCCGGATGGCTCCGGTCAGGAAGTCATCTGGATCTTTTTGACCCGGGGTATCCGGAAACGCCGGTTGCGATGATCACGGCGTACGGCAATGTCGATGCCGCAGTCAACGCGCTCAAGGCTGGCGCGTTCGATTTCGTTTTCCAAACCCGTCGACATCGCGATACTGCGCAAACTCGTGCAGACCGCCTTGAAGCTCGCTGAAGCCAAGCGCGGCGAGGCTTCGCCGAGCGAGGCCTCGTCGCGCATGCTCGGCGACTCGCCGGCGATCAAGGAATTACGCAACCACGATAGGCAAGCTGGCGCGCAGCCAGGCGCCGGTCTACATCAGCGGGGAATCCGGAGTCGGCAAAGAACTCGTCGCACGTCTGATCCCTTTGCAGGGGCCGCGCGCCGCGGGACCATTTGTGCCGGTCAACTGCGGCGCGATTCCGAGCGAGCTGATGGAATCGGAATTCTTCGGCCACAAAGAAAGGAAGCTTCACGGGCGCGCAGGCCGACAAAGACGGTCTGTTCCAGGCCGCAAGCGGTGGGACGCTCTTCCTCGACGAAGTCGCGGAATTGCCGATCCACATGCAAGTGAAGTTGCTGCGCGTGATCCAGGAAAAAGCCGTGCGGCCGATCGGCGGCCGCGCCGAAGTGCCAGTCGATGTGCGCATCCTCTCGGCAACGCACAAGAACCTCGGCAAGCTCGTCGAAACCGGCTTGTTCCGCCAGACCTTTATTACCGCATCAACGTGATCGAGTTGCGCGTGCCGCCGCTGCGCGAACGCCGCGAAGATGTGCCGAAACTCGCTGGCCGCATTCTCGAACGCCTCGCCATTGATGGCGAAGCTCCCGCGCGCCTGACACCCGATGCACTCGCGGGACTGCTGACCTACCCGTTCCCCGGGAACGTGCGCGAACTCGAGAACGTGCTCGAACGCGCGGTCGCGTTGTGCGAGAACAACACGATCAGGGCCGAAGACCTGCGCTTGATTTCGCGGCCGTCCGCCGTACCGACGCCCGCCGAAGAAGAAGAGGAAGCTGACATCGATTCTGGAAATGCCGATGGTGGCCTCGACAGCTACATCAGCAACCTCGAGCGCGAAGCAATCATGAAAGCGCTGCAGGAAACGCGCTACAACAAGACCGCAGCTGCCAAGAAGCTCGGCATCACGTTTCGCGCGATGCGCTACAAGCTGAAGAAGCTCGGCATCGATTGACTGACCGTGCACGCGAACGCGTGCAACACAATCCTGTCTTCACGCAGTCTTCACGCGCAACCCATTCGGCAATAAACCGGAACCACCCCCGTAGTGCGAAAGTGTGACCAGCGCCGCATTGCGCATTTTAGTGGCACAAAGGATGCATTCACATAATTCCTAAAGGATGGGGATGCCATGAATAAGCCGCCTAGAGCTTCGGGGTTCACGCTGATCGAGTTGATGATCGTCGTAGCGATCATCGCCATCCTCGCCGCGCTCGCGTTGCCGGCGTATCAAGACTATGTCATTCGCGCGCAGGTAGGCGAGGGATTGGTTCTCGGCGACGGCATCAAGTCGGCGATCTGGGACTATATTTCCAACAAGGGCAGTGTCCCGACCGACAACGCATCGGCAGGCTTGCCGACAGCCGCGTCGATCGGCGGAAAGTTCGTATCGAAAATGACGGTGTCGAACGGACTCATCATTGCAGAGTATTCGGGCACCTCGCCCTATCGAGCCCACTCGCGCATCAGCGGCAGTACCCTGGTATTTTCACCGATAGCCTCCGCAGCCTTAGGGTCGATCGTGTGGAAGTGTCAACCCACCATTGGCACGGTGCCGCAGAAATATGTACCCACGATCTGCCGCATCGGCAGCAACTAGGGCACCGTCATTCTGACCGCGGCTGACGGAGCCAGTGACGCAGGCGGGCTATATGTGACCAACTACGGCACCTGATTTGGAGCCGGATGGGAATCCACAATTGCAGAAGTGCAGCGTCGACCAATAGTGATCGCCGCCACATTTTGATGTTCGACTTGTGATGCCGGCAACACTATCGACGATTCGGCGTCGCCGCACCAGATATGATGGCACGATGCATGCTTCGACCGAATTGGGTTTCCTGTGTGGGAACGCAGCGGAATCGGGAACCGGCCGATTAAGGTTCGAATCCGGGCAAATGTTCAAGTTGGCTAACTCGCGACTTCAAGAGGAAACTACCATGAAGAAGATGCAGGGTTTTACGCTTATCGAACTGATGATCGTCGTTGCGATCATCGCCATCCTGGCCGCCATCGCTCTCCCGGCGTACCAGGACTATGTCATCCGTTCGCAGGTATCCGAAGGTGCGGTCCTCTCCGACGGCGCCAAGACAGCGGTTGCCGAGTACTACAGCAACAGGGGTGCGGCGCCCGCGGACAATACTTCTGCTGGCTTGGCCAGTCTCCACTTCGATCACCGGCAAGTTCGTCGGAATCGGTGAATGTGGTTGCCGGCAAGATTACGGCGACCTATTCTTCGGGTTCACCGCAACGCGCCAACACCAAGATCAGCAATTCGACGCTGGTTTTCTCGCCAACCTTCAGCGCCGGCAGCACCGTGTGGAAGTGCGGTTCGGCCGACCTCCCGACGAAGTATCTTCCGGTTATCTGCCGCACTGGCAACAACTGATCCAATTGATTCATGCTCGAAAGGGCCGCGCAAGCGGCCCTTTTTTTGCGTCCCAAATTCAAGCAAGCTTTGACACCTCGAAACGCCTCTATGCGGAGACCGCAACTTTTCGCAAGGAATACGCAACTACGTCAACCCGACTAGGCAACGGACGCTTATGAGTCAACTTCAGTTTCCCAGCGCTGCGTCACAATTCCGTGGCACAATCCATGCTTGAATCACTGCGGATTCCAGTTGATCGGGGGGTGGAACGCAGCGGAAGCGGGAACCGGCCGATACACCTAGGGGTTCAAACCGGGGCAAAATCCAAGTTAGCTAACTCGAGACTTAAAGGAACTATCATGAAGAAGATGCAGGGTTTTACGCTTATCGAATTGATGATTGTCGTTGCGATCATCGCCATCCTGGCCGCCATTGCTCTTCCGGCGTACCAGGACTATGTCATTCGTTCGCAGGTATCCGAAGGTGCGGTCCTGTCCGACGGAGCCAAGACAGCGGTTGCCGAGTACTACAGCAACAGGGGTGCGGCGCCCGCGGACAATATCTCTGCTGGCCTGGCCAGTCTCCACTTCGATCACCGGCAAGTTCGTGGGAACGGTGAATGTGGTTACCGGCAAGATTACTGCAACCTATTCTTCAGGTTCACCGCAACGCGCCAACACCAAGATCAGCAATTCGACACTGGTTTTCTCGCCGACCTTCAGCGCCGGCAGCACCGTGTGGAAGTGCAGTTCGGCCAACCTCCCGACGAAATATCTTCCGGTCATCTGCCGCACGGGCAACAACTGATCGACTTGATCCATGCTCGAAAAGGGCCGCTTGCGCGGCCCTTTTTTTTCGCGTCGAGTCTAAACTGCATGCGCGCTTGATCACTTGGATGTCTGACCTCGTAGCACTCGCATGTATACGACCCTAATCGACCCAGCTCTCTGGCTGCCTCGCGCTGACGTGGTGCGTCGAATCGCGTTCTGGACGGCGCTGCTGCTCTTGCTGGCGCTGACCGCGCTGATATATCAACGCGGACTGCATGGCGTATTCCTGTTCGACGACTTCGCCAACCTTCCGGCGCTCGGCGCGTTCGGCCCCGTCGACAACTGGACCGCATTCTGGCGCTACATCACCTCCGGCACAGCCGACCCGACTGGCCGGCCACTCGCGCTGCTCAGCTTTCTGATCGACGCACACGACTGGCCAGCCGATCCGTGGCCTTTCAAGCGCTCGAACCTCATCCTCCATCTGATAAACGGAGCGTTGCTCGCACTCCTGCTGCGCCGTCTTGGACGCCTGCTTCGCCCTGGTCTCACGCGCCGCGGATGTCGCCGCGGTGCTTGGCGCCGCGATGTGGCTGCTTCATCCGCTGTTCGTATCGACGACGCTGTATGTCGTACAACGCGAAGCCATGTTGCCGGCAACGTTCATGCTGCTCGGCCTGCTGGGCTATTGTCGCGGCCGGGACATGGCCGCGCAGGGACGCCTCTTGGTCCGTGGCTCTGCGCTGGCGCTATCGGCATCGCGACATTGCTCGCCGTGGCGAGCAAGGCAAATGGCATCCTGCTGCCGCTACTGACGCTATTGATCGAAGCCCTGCTGTTGGCCCCGTGTCAGCCGATCGCCGGTGGTCTGCGAACCCAGATTCATCTGGATGCGACGCGTCGCTTTGAGTCTTCCCAGCGCGCTCTGCTCCTGTGGCTCGCATACCTCGGACTGCACTTGACCCAGCAGGGGCTGATCTGTTCCGGCCGTGGACCCTTCCCCAGCGCCTGATGACCGAAGCACGCATTGTCTGCGAATACCTGTCGCTGCTATGGCTCCCGCACCCATATACGGCTGGGTTGTTCAATGATGCAGTAACTGTCTCTACCGGACTGCTTGCGCCGCCCAGCACGCTTGCATCGATTGTGTTTCTTGCGGGCCTGCTTGCCGCCGCAGTTGCCCTGCGCCGGCGCTATCCGGCCCTTGCCCTCGGCGTGCTTTTCTATTTCGCCGCGCAATTGCTGGAATCGACCGTTGTACCGCTCGAGCTCTACTACGAGCACCGCAACTATGTTCCGGCAATGCTCATGTTTTGGCCACTCGCCCTCTGGCTGACGGACGAAGTTCGGCAGTTGCGCTTCGACGAGCTTTAGCCGCCTTTCTCCTACTGATACTGGCCGGAATGACGTTCCTCAATGCCGACCTGTGGGGCGACGCGCAGCAGCAAGCACTCGTGTGGGCGGCAAAAAATCCGGACTCGCCTCGGGCACAGGCGTACGCCGCAGCGGCGGAGCGAGCGATGGGCCGGCCGGATCTTGCCGCCGCGCGAATGGAACGCGCGCACGTCGCCCAAGCCGAGGACATCCAGATCGCGCTGAACCAAGTCGGCGCGGAGTGCGAGATTGGCAAAGTCAGCGCGGCGACCATCGAAAGAGCCCAAACCGCTTTGCGAACGACCCGAACGGCCGGCCGCCTGTACTTCGAATGGGTCAGCGAAGCGATCAGCCGGATAAAAGCAGGCACTGCCTGCGAAGGATTGGAAGGCAAGGAGATCGAGAGCCTGCTCGATGCCATGGAAGACAATCCCGGCATGCGCAATCGGGGCGGCTGGCGTCAGGACAATCTCAGCCTGCGCGCCAGCCTGGCGCTGACGGAGCAAGATCCGCGTGCGGCACTCGCGTTGTTCAATCAGGCGCTCGAGGCTGATCCGCAGTCCTTCCGCCGCTTTGGCGCAAGCCGCACAATTGGGTTCGGCGGGATACCCGGCCGAGGGCGTGGCACACCTGGATTACTTCACCGCACTGCCCAAGCGCGTCGTTGAGCCGCACTGGTCCATGGCCTACGTCCATGCCCGGCTGCTGGAGCGACAGAGCTTCATGCAGGATGAGATCGTCCATCTTCGCGCGACGCTGGCCAGCGAGGCACAGTCCCCAGCGGAGCAAGAGCCTAGTGGACGGTAACGTTTGATTCGGGAGCTTGTGAGTTCGACCTCTCCCACAGCGGAGAGGTGAAAACGTAATGGAGCCCCTCTCCCCTTGTGGGAGAGGGGTTGGGGAGAGGGGTAGCGACTGCGAAGCAGGAGCCTTGGCCGCGCCTCCCCCTCTCTCGGTGCGCTGCGCGCGTCGACCTCTCCCACGAGGGAGAGTGGATTGTCTGGATGCAAAGTTCCTTGAGGGACGGCACACTTGCAACACCCCATGAATCCCGGATTGACATCAGTTGCCTCGATCCAGTCGGACCGCGACCACAGACTCGCCTGGTTCGCGCTGCTTGGCCTGTCGGCTTTGACGCTGCTCGTCTATTGGCCTTCACTTCGAGGCGGATACCTGTTCGACGACAGCGTCTATTTCGTCGCCAACCCCGATGTACATGTCACGACGCTCCACTTCGGCGACTGGGTGCGAGCCGCCTTATCGCAATCCGGTATCAACCCGCTCGTGCGACCGTTGAGTGCGTTGACGTTTGCCGCGAACTACTACTTCTCCGGCGTGGATCCGTTCTGGCCCAAGCTCACGAACGTCGGCATTCATTTGTTGAACGGCGTACTTCTGTTCCTGTTGCTGCGCGAGTTGTTCGAATTGTACGCCGCCACCCGCAGAGTCGAATCACCGCGTCCGCTGAACGCCGCACTCATCGCCGGCGCATGGCTGTTACTACCGATCAACCTGAGCGGCGTTGCCTACGTTTCGCAACGGATGGAAGAGCTGGCGACTCTGTTTGTCTTCCTCGGGTTGCTCTGGTACATCCGCGCGAGGCGCTTGCATTACACGGGAGCAGGAAACGCTTCGACGCTGTGGGTGAGCCTCGCGCTCTGCACGGCGCTCGGATTGACCGCAAAGGAAGACGCCGCCCTGCTGCCGCTGTACTCGGCGTGCCTGGAATTCGCAATCACCGGCTTTCGCGACTCCAACGGCAAAGCCAGCCGCGCCGCCTTGTGGACGCACTTCGCGCTGCTGGTCATACCGCTGGTTGCGGGATTGATCTGGATCGCTCCACGCGTGCTGCATGGCGTATCCGGCTACCGCAACTTCACGATCGCACAACGGCTGCTCACCGAACCGCGCGTCCTTGTCGACTACATCCACTGGACGTTGTTGCCGAGTCTGAATGCGCTGACGTTCTACCACGATGATCTGGCCGTCTCGGACGGCCTTCTCGCGCCGCCTACGACGTTGTTCGCGATTCTTGCACTGCTGGCATTGCTCGGCATCGCGATCTGGCAGCGCAAAGCGCGGCCGTTCTTCTGCCTGGGCGTCCTGTGGTTTTTTGCCGGTCATTCGATGACGGCCACGATCCTACCATTGGAGCTGGTGTTCGAGCACCGTAACCTTTTCCTTCCGTCGGCCTGCTGCTTGCTGTCGCGTCGCTTCTGGCGCTCGAAACCCGGCATACGATTTCCTGCAGCGAAGACACTGATCATCACTGGATTCATCGCCCTGTTCGCGTTCACTACATTCCTGCGTGCGCAGGAGTGGTCCGATCCGATAGCTCTGGCGTACTCCGAAGCGCTCAAGCGCCCCAACGCGCCGCGCGCTAGTACGAGCTCGCGCGGATTCTCATCATCGCCGCCGGTGAAGACCGCAACTCGCCCTTGATCGCAGAAGCGACAGAGGTCCTGGAGCGGAACGCTTACCTTCCCGGCAGTGGGATTACGCCGCTGCAGGCGCTGATCTATATCAACGGCCGTGCACAACGTCCGATCGATCCGCGCTGGTCGCAGGCGATTTCGCCAAGCTAAGACCGTGCGCCTTCCGCCTCCGACGTTTCAGCGGTGATATTCCTCTTTCGCTGCCAGACGCGCGGCGATTGTCCGAAACAGACGCAGGAATTGTTCGACGCATTCGGCGCGGCACTGACACGGTCGAATGGCAAACGCCAACCTGATGTCCGCCTATGCCGAGTTCGCGCTCAAGCAACTCGAGCGACGCGGAGTCGGCGGGCGAATGTACCGCGAAGTCGTCGCTCGCGAACCCTGGAGAACCGGCCTATCGTGCCAATCTCGTCCGATTTTTGATTGCAACCCAGCAGTTCGAGGCCTCAAAGGCGGAAATTTCCGAACTCGCAAAATTGAATCACGCCGGCTCGCTTGACGGCACGCTCCCGCAGCTCTGGACGCGGGAGCTGGCTGCGGCCGCGAATGCCCGCTTCCGAACCTGCCGCGCCGCGACGAACTGCCAGCCGCGCCACATCAAACCGTTAGACTGGGCGTCGCCCCACTGAGACCCGCTGCAGACCAGATCGTCATACCGATGAAGCTCATCATCCAGATTCCCTGCTTCAACGAAGCCGAAGCGCTGCCGGTCACGCTTGGCCGCATTGCCACGCAGGGTGCCGGGCTGTGATCGGGTCGAGTGGCTGGTCATCGACGACGGATCGAGCGACGAGACCAGTGGCTGTCGCGCAGTCAGCTCGGCGCTGACCACGTGGTGACGCCATGCCGACCAATCGTGGACTTGCGGCAGCGTTCATGACCGGACTCGACAGAGCTGCATCGCGCTTGGCGCGGACATCATTGTCAACACCGACGCGGACAACCAGTACGATGCGCGCGATATCGAGACGCTGGTGCGACCCATAGTTGCCGGAGAAGCTGAGCTTGTCGATTGGCGCGCGACCCATCGACAGCATCGCAACACTTTTCGTGGTTGAAGAAACTGCCTGCAGCGGTTGGGCAGTCGCGGCCGTGCGGATCGGCTTCCGGCACAAGGCGTTGCCGATGCTCCGAGCGGCTTTCGCGCGCTGACTCGCGACGTTGCGCTACGCCTGAACGTGTTCAACGCAGTACACGTACACGTCTGGAGACCACTGATTCAGGCTGGCCGCAGCAATATTCGCGTGGCATGTCGGTACCGGTGCGCACGAATCCGGACTTGCGCCCGTCGCGGCTGGTCAAGAGTGTCGGCAACTATGTCGTGCGTTCCCTGGCGCACGATCGTGCGCATCTTCGCGACCTATCGACCGATGCTGTTCTTCTGGCTGCTCGGCAGCGGCATTCACGCTGGTTGGAACAGCGGCGGGAATTCGTTACCTGATCTTTGCCGCGCATCGGCCACGGCGCAGGCCACATCCAGTCGGTCATGCTGTCCGCGCTCTGCGTGACGCTGGGCTTCCTGTTGTTCATGCTCGGGTTTCTCGCCGACCTGATGGCGACAAACCGGCGCCTTCTGGAGCGCATCGAGTGGCGGGTACGTAAGCTCGAATCGAACGCATCGACGCCGCCCAAGGCAATGCCGGATGGCTCGTGAGGGAACGACGGCAAGCGGCCTACCGCGACGCTCAAGGCATGATTGCGAACATACAAATTTGTCTGGCGAACACGACGGCAAGTCCGCAGAATAAGTCTTCCAACCAGCAAGGTCGCATCCGATGAAGGCGGTGATTCTCGCCGGAGGTCTCGGCACCCGCATTAGCGAAGAGACCGCCGTGCGCCCCAAGCCGATGGTCGAGATCGGCGGCAAGCCGATCCTCTGGCACATCATGAAGATCTATTCGCACCATGGGATGAACGATTTCATCATCTGCTGGGCTACAAGGGCTACGTGATCAAGGAGTACTTCGCCAACTACTTCCTGCACATGTCCGACGTCACTTTCGACATGGGCGACAACAGGATGGAGGTCCACCAGCGACATGGCCGAACCCTGGCGGGTCACGCTGGTCGATACCGGCGAAGACGACCCAGACCGGCGGGCGCACTGAAGCGCGTCGCGAATATCTCGACGACGAGCTTCTGCCTCACCTATGGCGACGGCGTTGGCGGACGTCGACATCGCGGCACCATCGCCTTCCACGCAGCGCAGGGCAAGCTCGCCACCGTGACCGCGCCGTGCAGCCGCCCGGCCGCTTCGGCGCGCTCGAGATCGACGGCGAACAGGTCACCGGCTTTCGAGGAAAAGCCGATGGGCGACGGCGGCGGATCAACGGCGGCTTCTTCGTGCTGTCGCCGAGGTGCTTGACTACATCGACGGCGACGACACGTTTGGGAGCGCGAGCCGCTGGAAGCGCTCGCCGCGGAACGGTGAGTTGCGGCCTATGACGCATCGCGGTTCTGGCAGCCGATGGACACGCTGCGCGACAAGCATCAATCTCGAAGATCTTGTGGCCGAGCGGCAAGGCGCCGTGGAAAGTCTGGCCATGAACTGTTCGACGCCGCTTTCGCGGGCCGTCAAGTGTTCACCGGCCATACCGGCTTCAAGGGCGGCTGGCTGTCTCTGTGGCTGGGCGCTGGGCGCCGAGTCTCGGGCTTCGCTCTGCCGCGCCGGAAGGCCCGTCGCTGGTCGCCGCTCGGGTCTGATGGCAGTCGCAGATCTGCGCGTGACATCCGCGATGCCGAGCTGTGCGGCAGCTCCGCAGGCCCGGCCCGAGATCGTGCTGCATCTTGCTGCGCAGCCTCTGGTGCGACGCTCTTATTCGATCCCGCAGACTTATTCGACCAACGTCATGGGCCTGGTAAACCTGTTGAAGCCGTGCGGATGCCGCGCGGTCCGGGCTGTGTCAATGTGACCACGGACAAATGCTACGAACACCGCGAATGGCTGGGGCTATCGGAAAACGAGCCGATGGGCGGCCACGATCCCTACAGCAATTCCAAGGGCTGCGCCGAACTGGTACCGGCCTATCGAAATGCTTTTTCGCCGGCGGACGGCACGGTTCGCTGGCGACGGCCCGCGCCGGCAATGTGATCGGCGGCGGCGATTGGGCGGCCGACCGACTTGTGCCGGATATGTGCGCGCCGTTGGAAAGGGCGCGCGCTGATCGCAACCCCGCCGTTCGTCCGTGGCAGCACGTGCTGGAGCCGCTGTCCGGCTATCTTCGGCTTGCCCAAGGACTATTGAGCCGACGAAAACGTTCGATTCGGTTGGAATTTTGGACCTGCTACAGACGCAACGGTGCCAGTAAGCGAATTGGTCACCCGCCTGAAGACCGACTGGCCGCACTTGCGTGTCGAAGAGCCAGCCCGGTCCTCATCCGCATGAAGCAGAGATCGCTTAGGCTGGACTGCTCCAAAACATAGAGGCTGATCTCGGCTGGCGACCCGGTATCGGGACGTTGCCACCACGTTGCGGCGCACACATCCGGCTGGTATCGCGCGTTCTACAAAGAGCGGATTCTGACGCAGCCGCGGGTCTAGCCCGACTATGTCCGCAGCTGCGCGCGATGCCGGATTGGGATGGGCGGCTTAAAAATTGCTTCAGACACCACTGGGAGGGGTTGACGGTCATTGAAACCGCTCCGAATGTCCGGACGAACGCGGCAGATTCGAGCGGCTATTTTGCGACGAAGAGTCCCCAGATGAATGCGGCCTTCGTCTACGGTGGATGCAGATCAACCTCTCGCAAACGCGCCCAGAAGGGTGCAATTGGAGGAATGCATTTTCAACGCCCTCCATCGGCCGAGGCAAAACTGATTCGCTGTCTGCGAGGGCGTATCTTCGACGTCGCCGTCGACGTCCGTGCCGGGTCCCCCACGTTTTTGCGTTGGCACGGCGTCGTCCTCGACCCAAGAACGCTCCGCAGGGAGATTTTCATTCCAGAGGGATTCGCTCATGGATTTCAGGCTCTGACCGACGATGTGCAATTGCTGTATCTGCACACCGCGTCGTGGAATCGCGACCACGAAGGACGGCTCCATCACGCCGATCCTGCCTCTCGCCATCGAGTGGCCGCTTGCCCGTGACCAGGTTTCGGAACGGGACCGGGGCGCACCCTTGCTCGACGATGGATTCAGCGGAGTCAGTTCTGTGAAGTGCCGCTTTTGCGCTGCTGCGCTCCAGGACGTCTTCCTCGACCTTGGCACCGCTCCTCCATCCAACGCATTTCTTTTCACTCGAAGCTCTCAACGCTGCAGAAATCTACTACCCCTTGAAGCTGTATACCTGCACGAACTGTTTCCTCGTGCAAGTCGACGAGGTGCAGCCGCACACGCAACTGTTCGCCTCGGATTACAGTCTATTTTTCGTCGTTCTCGCGCTCCTGGCTTGCTGCACGCCGAACGCTATGTGGAACATGCCGTCGCGCGCCTCGAACTGGGGCGTGCGAATCTCGTTATGGAGATAGCTTCGAACGATGGCTACCTGGTGCAATATGTCGCCGCAACGAGGCATTCCGTGCGTCGGCATCGAACCGACCGCGGGCACGGCAAACGTTGCGCGCAAGAAAGGCATAGACACACTCGAGCGTTTTTTTGGCCAAGACTGAGCGGAGAGCAACTCGTAGGCGATCGAGGTCAAGCGGACCTGATCGTTGCGAACAATGTCCTAGCGCACGTTCCTGATTTGAACGATTTTGTCGCCGGTCTGGCAGTCGCACTGGCCCCCAACGGGGCCCGATCATCTTCGAATTTCCGCACCTGATGAAAATGGTCGAACAACGCCAGTTCGACACGGTGTATCGCGAACATTTCTCGTACTTCGGGCTGCACACGGCATGCGCCGTGTTCGCGGCCCACGGACTGCGCGTGTACGACGTCGAACGACTGCCGACGCACGGTGGATCGCTGCGCCTCGGGGTCGGACATCGGAGACAGCAGGCATGAGGGCGCCGCAGACGCCGTCGTTGAGCTTTTGGCCGTCCGAAGAAAGGGCAGCAGGCATGCGCGATCCGGCCTTTCTACATCGGATTTCAGGCACAAGCCAACGCAGTCAAGGACGAATTGCTCGAGTTCCTGCTCGCGCAGCGCCGCGACGGGCGCAAGGTCGTGGGGTATGGTGCGGCGGCCAAGGGAAACACCTTGCTCAACTACGCAGGAGTGAAACCCGACCTGCTACCCTATGTTGTCGATGCATCGCCGCACAAGCAGGGCCCGCTACCTGCCAGGTCTCGCGTATTGAGGTCGCCGTGGAATCGCGACTGCACCAGGGACAAGACCGGATTTCGTGTTGATCCTGCCATGGAACCTGCGGCAAGAGATCACCGAGCAGCTGGCATACATCCGAGACTGGGGGGGCCGCTTCATCACTGCGATACCGCGCCTGGAACTTTCATGATCGAAACCGCCCAAGAGTCGCATCTACTACGCTAAACCTTTCGATCACGGAACACGAGATCCCGTTACGTCACCGATTAGCCCAGACCCACGGCTGGGGCGAGAAGGTGCTATGAATACATCGGCCGCTTCGATAGAGCGGCTTTTCAAGGCGCACCTGGGGGTGAGGACATGTTCTCGCCACCTCCAGTTGCACGGGTGCGTTGCACATGGGGCTCGCTGCTTTGGGAATCGGCGCGGGCGACGAGGTAATTCTCGCTGATACGAACTGGATCGCATCTGCGGCGCCCATAACCTACCTCGGCGCCAGACCGGTTTTCGTCGACATTCTTGCCCGACACCTGGTGCATGGATCCCCGATGCCGTGGAGAAGAAGCAATCACGCCGCGCACCAAGGCGATTCTCGCGGTGCACTTATACGGCAACCTCTGCGATATGGACGCACTGCTCGCGATCGGCACGAGCAAGGGCATCCCGGTCGTCGAGGACGCCGCGGAAGGAATTGGCTCGATATGGCGTGGCGGACGACGCGCCGGAACGATGGGCGCATTCGGGGCCTTCTCCTTCCACGGCTCCAAAACTCTCACGACCGGCGAAGGCGGTGCCTTCGTCACGAACGACGGCGCCTTGTTCAGCGCGTCGTCACCCTCTCGAATCACGGTCGCAACACGGCAAGAAATGCGCCAGTTCTGGCCCGAGCGAATCGGCTACAGGTCCCCAGTGTCCAACCTGCAGGCGGCAATTGGCTTGGCTCAGATCGAGCGCGTCGACGAGCTCATAGCTGGAAAGCGGCGTGTGTTTCAGCACTACGCCCAAGCGTTCCGCGATGCTCCCCGTCACAATGAATCCCGAGCCGGCCGGCACTGTCAATGGCTACTGGATGCCAACTATCGTCGTCGATAAAAGCAACGACTTCGAGAGGCAGAGGTTGCTCAATGCGTTCCAGCGGCAGAACATCGATGGCAGAGTCTTTTTCTGGCCGCTGTCGTCGCTGTCCATGTTTGAAAAAGTCGCGGGCAACGAGAGCGCCTACGGCCTGTTTGAGCGGGCGGTTAACTTACCCACATACCATGAAATCACTGAAAGCGATCTACTTCGGGTCGTTGAGATAGTTATCGACAACTTGGTGATGTCCGGATGAAAGACGTCGTTTTTTGGGGCGCGACCGGTCAGGCTCGAGTATTGCGGGAGGCATTGGGGCCATCAGGTTACAAATTTCTCGCGATATTCGACAACCGAAGACTGCCTTCCCCGTTTGAAGATGTGCCCATTCACCTAGGCAGAAAAGGCTTCGAAACCTGGCTTGCCCAAAGACATGATCGGAATGAACTTTGCGGGTGTGTGGCCATTGGGGGTGCTCATGGTGCGGATCGTCTCGATATGCAGCTCTGGCTGAGCGCACGGGGCGTGGCGCCATTGACCGTAGTGCACCCCCGAGCCTTCGTCGCCTCCAGTGCGTCCATTGGCCGAGGTTCCCAGATACTGGCACTGGCGGCCGTATGCGCGAACGCAAGGCTCGGGCGTTCCGTTATCGTGAATACGTCTGCCAGCGTCGATCACGATTGCGTAGTTGGCGATGGAGTCCACGTGGCGCCAGGTGCCCACGTGACAGGCGAGGTAAAGATCGGAGAACATGCCTTCATCGGTGCTGGCGCTGTGGTACTGCCTGGAATCCACATAGGCTCTGGAGCTGTAGTGGGTGCGGGAGCGACTGTTACCTCTGATGTCCCTCCGGGACAGACGGTCGTCGGTACGCCTGCGAAAATACTGAGGCGTTCTCGGACGAGCGAATCCTGACAACTCTGTGCAAGAGCAAGATAAGAAAATGGATCCAGCGAAGAAATTTGCCGAAGAACGCTTGGCCAACATCAATGCCCTAGGTCAAGATCGCGCGCTGAAGGAGTTGTCCTCGGCATGGTTCCTGCGTTCCCTGCGACATCAATATTCGTACAACTTCACGGCGCTCGATCGGCCAATCATTCAATACCCCCAGGACATGGTCGCGCTGCAGGAGATTATCTGGAGAGTTCGACCGGACCTCATCGTTGAGACGGGCATCGCCCATGGCGGCTCCTTGGTTCTGAGCGCGTCAATGCTTGCATTGCTTGACTACAGTGATGCCGCGAGATCCGGACGATCGCTAGACCCGCGCACTTCGCGCCGTCGCGTACTGGGAGTTGACATAGACATTCGGGCACACAACCACTCGGCCATTGAAGCTCATCCGATGGCGCATCTAATCGACATGATCCAGGGCTCATCGGTCGCACCCGATGTGGTGGCGGAAGTCCATGCGGCAGCAAATGCCCACGAGCGCGTGCTGGTCATTCTCGATTCCAACCATACACACGAGCACGTGCTCGCTGAACTCGAAGCCTACGCTCCCTTGACCACGCGCGGCAGTTACTGCATCGTTTTCGATACCATTATCGAAGACTTGCCCGACTCAGCGTTTCCAGATCGACCATGGGGCAGGGGTAACAACCCGAAAACAGCTGTGTGCGAATATCTGCGTCGCCTCGACGAGGAAGGGAGTCCCGCCGCTGACGGGACTCCGCTCAAGCTTGAGATCGACAACGTGATCGAGAACAAGCTGTTAATTACCGTCGCGCCTGGCGGCTACCTGCGAAGACCCTGACGACTTGTGACCACATTCATCGCAGGAACAAGCAACAATATTCTTCGCCGAGGACCAGCCCCCAGGAAAAGCCATGAATCTATATGTAAATCAAATTCAGAAAAGACCCGGCTTCAGGAACGCCCTGTACCTGGGCGACATTTTTTTGAATACCGATTTGCAGGCAGCCAAAGATATGTGTGCTTTCGCTCAAGAATGTATCACTGCGGCATTTGACGGAGAAACCAACCACCAATCCTTACACACGCTGATGCCCGTCGCGGATTTTGTCGAAAGGGTCGCGAAACTGAAAGGCCAATTTACAAACAGCAACCGCTCCAAAGAACTTATCAGAAAGTTTATCCTCGAAATTGGAGAAAAGCCCGAACTGTACATCCTGGACGTCCCTAGGATCAGAGTCGTGCCCCATTACAACTATCTGCACGCAGGCGTTAGCTACGCATACAAACCACACCGGGACACTTGGTATGGTGGCGTCTCGTGTCAAATCAACACATGGATGCCGATACATACAATTGCGCCCGATCAGACGATGATGATCAACCCTGGTTATTTCTCCGTGCCGGTCAAGAATACCTCTAATGATTGGAGCTTGTCTGATTGGCTGAGTGTGCAAAGACCCCTGGCGGAAAGGAATATTACCGAGGAGATACGGCCCCACCCGGTTCCGCTAGAAGAAATTGCATCGGCATCCGAAATTAGAGTCGCAGCGAACAGTGGTGAGATCCTGATCTTTTCAGGTTCGCATTTGCACGGGACGGTACCAAATTACACGAACCAGACTAGATTCAGTGTGGACTTCAGGTTGATGCATTTGGATGACCTAAGACTCAGGCACGGCGCAGCTAACGTCGACAGTGCTACCAAAGACGTTGAGTCTGGGTATAGAGATTATTTTCATGCGAATGACTTTTCGAGCTTTCAAGGAATAGATAATGACTAAGCGCCGACTTACTGCCGCCGAGAGCGAATACAATGAAACCCGTTCTGCCATTTTGAAGAGGGTTGACGCCGCTTACGTCGCGGACGCGCCATTTGTATTTGCAAGTCGCATTACAGTTACAGCCGCACTGTCTCGCATCGAGCTGTTTAGAATGGTGCAGGATATTCCAGGAGCGATCATTGAGTGCGGTGTGTACAAAGGAAATTCATTATTGTTGTACATGCAGCTTTCAATGATACTTGAGCCCTATGCAATAAATCGTTCCATAATAGGCTTTGACACATTTTCTGGCTTTGTGAATATCGATAGAAACAAAGACCCTGGCGATATCAACGAAACGATGTTTTCAGACACCGACGCGTCTCTTATTCAAGAGATGATAGCGGCTAATGATCTAGTACGACCTGTCAGTCGAATTCCCCGTTGCGAAATCGTTAGGGGCGACATAGTCGAGACAGCGCCGATTTTCGTGAAGGAGCGACCTGACTTGGTCGTTGCGATGCTAGTTCTTGACACCGACCTGTATGCGCCGACAAAAGCTGCGTTACAGACATTCGTACCTTATATGCCCAAGGGGGCGATTGTGGTTCTCGACGAAGTCGCCTATCGTAATTTCCCCGGCGAGACGACCGCACTGCGCGAGCATTTCAATATGAATGATATCGAACTCAAGCGCCTGCCGTTTGATTCGGCAGTCGGGTATTTCCGTATCTAAGTAGCGCATGGTCATCCGTGCAGTTTTATGGCGCTCATCGAGACTGTTTTGTTAGCACGTTGCGCGAAGATCTGATTGAGACGAGTACGCGACCGAAGTATTTATCAGTGTCGACGCGGGGATTTTGGCATGCAAATGGACTTCTCTTTGTGCATGAGGGACGTCACATATTCTGCACATTGTGATGGGATGGGGTTGCTGCCATAGAACTTCGGATGGGTCCAAGAAGCACTTCCTAAAGTTTTCCGTTTTGTACGCTTTGGAGGCGGTAAATGGGGACAGACAACGACTGGGAAACCTGGGGCCGGATCGATCCCTATTTCGGTGTGTTGAGCGATGAAGCATACCGCACGGACAATCTTTCAGAAGACAATCGCCAGGCATTCTTTGCATCCGGCGAGTCACACACTTTGAAGCTTCTGGAAACCATCCAGGTGCGTTTCGGCATAACGCCAGCTTGGGAATCAGCATTGGACTTCGGTTGCGGCGTCGGGCGCGTACTTATCCCGTTGGCGCGCCGCTGCACCAGGGCCACAGGCGTCGACATCTCGCCCTCGATGCTTGCCGAAGCTCGTCGCAACTGCGACAGGCTGCAGCTACACAATGTGGATCTGGTTGGTTCCGACGATGGGCTTCGTGGAGTACAGGGCAGCTATGACCTGATTCATTCGCACATCGTCTTTGCCCATATCGATCCCCGGCGTGGCTATGCGATCATGGAGGCTCTGGCTGGTAAAGTGCGCCCCGGCGGTTTCATCGCGGTGCAGGTGTTGTACTTATGCACCAAGCCGCGCTGGGTGCGTGCGCTCGTAAAGTTGCGTTACCGCCTGCCTCCGCTGAATGCGCTCCGAAATCTGCTGCGCAGGCGACCGCTGCGTGAACCGCCCATGCAATTGCACGTCTACGACCTATCGACCCTGCTGCGCATGCTGCGCCGGGTCGGATTCAACGAGGTGCTGATGACACCGGATGCGTTTGACAACGACGAGTGGTGCTCAGTCGTACTGCTTGCTCAGCGCAGTTCGCGCGCGTAGCAGCAGCCAAGCGTAGCCAGCACTACAGATGGCGCGACTGCGCGACAACATAGTCGCCAACTATGCTGGCCAGATATGGTCCGCCTTGATGGCAGTTGCATTCGTACCGTTCTACATCCGCATTCTCGGCGTCGAATCCTTCGGGTTGGTGGGCTTCATGCTTAGCCTGCAGGCACTGTCCCAGTTCTTCGACTTTGGCATCGGCGGCACCGTCAATCGCGCGCTCGCGCAACGAGCCCACGATGCGGAGGCGATCAGAAGTACGCCAGACCTCGTACGCACGTTCGAGTTGCTGATGTGGCCCTTGTCGCTACTGATCGGCGCAGTCATCTGGCTGGCCGGTCCGATCATCAGCGACGTCATGGCTGCACCCGCAGCACCTTACGCGATCGGAGACGGCTGCGGCGGTATCGCTCATTGGACTGACTGTGGCGGCCCTCTCGCCAAGCAGCTTCTATTCGAACTGTCTTTCGGGGCTTGAACAGCAGACCCGTTTGAACCTTATCACTGCAGCTTTTGCGACCGTGCGTGGTCCCGGCGTATTGCTCGTGCTTTATTGGGTCTCACCCACGATCGAGGCGTTTCTGTGGTGGTATGTGGCTGCGGGTGCGTGCCAATCCATTCTGCTCGCCGCCGCCGTGTGGCATTTGCTGCCGGGCAGCACCGTTGTACCGACTTTCAAAGTCGCGGAATTACTTCGCGCCAAACGATTTGCCGGCGGCCTGTTTGCGATCACAGCACTTTCTCTTGGGCTCTCCCAACTCGATCGGCTGACGCTCTCGGCGATGCGCCCGTTGGAAGAACTGGGCTACTACGGGCTGGCGATCAGTGTAGCCGCAGGCATGGCGCGGATGGTGCACCCCATGTTCAATGCCCTGCTGCCTCGCTTCAGCCGCCTGGCGGCAACCAATCAAACTGAAGCGCTGTCGCAGTTGTACCATCTGAGCAGCCAGTATGTTGCTATCGTCATTGCAGCGATAGCGCTGGTGTTGATAGCGTTCGCACAAGACGTACTTTATCTGTGGACCGGCGATAATGTGCTCGCCGCGAAGGTCGCATTGCCGATGGCTATCCTTGTCACAGGGGCCGCCCTGAACGGCTTCATGAATCTACCTTACGCCTTACAGCTGGCCAACGGTTGGACCATGCTGACTCTGAGCTTCAACCTGATCTCGTTGCTGCTCGGAATTCCTTTTTGCATTTGGGCCGTCGCCGAGCATGGCATGACTGGCGCTGCTTGCCTGTGGCTGCTGGTCAATCTTGGATCTCTCGCAGTAGGAATTCCGCTCATGCATAAACGGTTGTTGCGCGGCGAGATGAGCAGGTGGTACCTCAATGACATACTGCCTCCTGTACTCGGGGCCACAGCGGTGACGATTTTCGCACGTTTGCAATTGCCGGCATTGTCCCGCGACGCGCAGGGCCTATTCTGGCTCGGCGCCGTGAGTGCGGCGACGCTGGCTGCAGCCGCCTTTGTATCGCCCGGCGTGCGCGCACTTGTGCGCCAGCGGTTGCTGCACAGAAATGCGCGCTGAGACGGCTATTGGTCCGGCCGTAGGAGATGACCATAGCGTGCCTGTAGCGCGCCCCGGGCCTTGACGATGATGCGCTCGGAAAACCGGTATGCGCCTGTGTATACACGTCTTCCGACAGCGCTTCTTTCGCACGCCGACGCCAACACCCGGAGCAATCCGGCACGCGCCGATTGCTTGTATTGATTACGCAGGATTGTCGCTGAATCCCGAGCGAAGTCGTAGCGACCCTCAGCGAGGGCGTTGGCACCCCGGCGGAACAACATGCGCTTCGCATCCTGGTGCAAAGCCGCCAGAGCCTTCGCTTTCCATCGTGGATCCAGGTCGGGGGTAGACTCCAGGTTGCGAAACATCTTCTGCCAGCCAGGCCAAAACGACGCCATTGGCTGGGTCGCGCTGAATGACGCCGAATTCATTGTGAATACTGCTGATGGCACCTTGTATACGAGAAAGGGATGGCGAGCACTGATGCGCAACATGTAATCGAGATCTGAAGGGCCGAGCGTTTCCTGATCCAGAAACCCTACCTTTGCCAATACTTCACGCCTAAACACGATACCAGTCCAAGTCAGCGCCGCTCCATGCATCATCTGCATTATGCCTTCGGGGGGTGCAAACAATCCCTCACGAGGCCAACGCAAAACGCGCGCCAGACAGACTGTACCGCTCTCGTCCACATTCAGGGTCAATCCTGCCCAAAACATTGCGTCGGGATGGCGCGCAAGATCTGCCACTGCCCTCTTGTAAAATCCTGACAAGAGATAATCATCGTCCGAGAGGACGGAAAAGAATGGAGTGTCTACACTGCGCACGCCATACTCAAAATTTGCAGCTGCGCCAAGATTCCGCTCGTGGCAATGGTATCGAAGGCGCGAATCTCGGGACGCGAGATCCGCAACAACTGCGCTTGTCTCATCTCCCGAGCAATTGTCGAACACACGAACCTGGAGCGGCACACCTTCTTGTTCCAACACGCTTAGAACGGCACGTCTGAGCAGGTGTGGCCGGCGGTAGGTGGGAATGATTGTCGTAATTTGGGACATGCGTTTGCTTATTGGAAATCGGCATCTAACTTCAACGATTGCTCCAAAATCTGAGCGATCCTGGGCGCCGATTGGCCATCCCCGTACGGCGACACGCCTTTAGCCATCCGCGCGTAGCAGGCTGGGTCGTCCAGCACACGCATGGCAGCTTGAAGGATATTTCGGCGTTCTGTACCGACTAGGTTGGCAACACCTGCCTCGACGGCTTCCGGACGCTCCGTCCGATCCCGCAAGACCAAGACGGGCTTCGCTAGCGCAGGCGCTTCTTCTTGAATCCCGCCACTATCGGTAAGAATCAATGTGGCGCGGCGCATCAGATCGACAAAAGTGAAATAGTCCTGGGCTGACAAGAGCTGAATCCTTGGGTGATTCGCCAACAGTGACTCGGCGCACTCACGCACGTTCGGGTTGGGGTGAACCGGATAGATGACTTCGACATCAAGGTAATGGTCGGCCAACGCGCGCACGGCAGCGAAGATGTTTTGCAAGGGCTTGCCGAAACTTTCCCGCCTATGCGCCGTGAGCAGAATCATGCGCCGGTCTGCAGCTGGCGCTGGCCCTAGTCTGCCCACAGTGCGCAGCAAGGTGTCGATGCCGGTATTGCCGGTTACGTGAATGTGTGAGCCCGGTATGCCCTCAGCGCGCAAGTGTTCCGCCGCGCCCAGGGTTGGCGCAAAGTGCCAACGCGCGATACGAGCAACCATTTGTCGGTACCCTTCCTCGGGGAATGGGTGGTCGAGATCGTATGTGCGTAAGCCCGCCTCAACGTGCCCGAAGGGGATTTCCGGTGGAAAGCCGCAAGCGCGGCAACCAAAACGGTTGCCGTGTCGCCCTGCGCAAGCATCACAGCCGCGCGTACTTCGCACAGGACTTTGTCGAGAGCCGGCAACATGCGGGCAATCAGTTCACTGGGCGTTTGCCCGGAAGTCATGAGTGTCAAGGTCGTGATCGACAGTTACGTCCAACCTATCCAATACTTGATCGAGCAAGTCGCGATGCTGTGCCGTAGCGACCACCACGCATTCCGCCCAATCCGACGCTCGCAGGACGGAGATGACCGGTGCCATTTTTATAGCTTCGGGACGCGTGCCCGCTACAGATACAGAGGATCCGAATGCGGCTCGAGGTGGCTATCTCCATGGGAGGTGCTCAGACCGCTTCACGCGTCGTAGATCGGATCGCATGCAGCGCGCTGGCTGCGATTTCCGGCCATAACATGCGGGTTGGAACGGAGAGTATCCTCGGCGTCGAAAGTTGTAAGCGAATGCTGTTTGCGAGACCCGCAACGTCTTCTGGCTCAGTCAGCGCTGCTCCCAACTCGTCTGCCTGGTCTGGAAAATTGGCGATGAAATTCTGTGTCCGGGTGCTGATCACTGGTCGCTCACACATCAAGTACTCAGCAATCTTGCAAGAAGCTCCCATATCCATGAAAGAGGAGATCCTGTAGGGAATTGCGAGTACGTTCGACGCGTTCAAATACAGCGGCATCTGACTGTGGGAAACCATGCCACGGTAGATGATCCAGTCGTGCGACAGCGGTGTTGATGGATGTTCTTTGCCACATATAAGAAGACCAACATCTTCTCCATTGCTCCTGAGAACCGCGACGGCAGCGATCAGGTCCACAACGCCACGGTCCAATTCCATGCCGCCAAAATACCCTACCAGCGTGGCGGTGGGGCTCAGGCCCAGAAGATGTCTGCATTCGACCAACGGCAACGGATGGAATAGCTGTTCATCCGTACCATTGCCGACTATCTCGTATCTGCCGCCATTTCTTTCGCCACCATACAATTGCGCTAGCGCCCGAGAAGGATAGAACCGTAAGTCGGCTCGTCCCCTGACGAATCGGAAAAGATCAATGCCGAGAGGGCGAACGTAGCTCGCGAACTCGTCATATTTGTCGTAAATGTCGAATATGAATTTAGCCCCGCAACAGCGCGCTAGCAACCAACCAAGAAAGCCTATGTAGCAGTCGCCGCTTGCAACGACGAACTTAGGGCGGAAGCGGATTGCGAAGACCAGCGCCTCGATGGCGGCTAGGCTCGCCATGGGCGTCGCCACGACCTCCATGCTGCCTTCTCTCGCATTGAGCTTCTCTCGCGTGTGATAGTCTGCCAGCCAAAGCAGAACGTCCGCGCCAGAGCGTGCCCACTCCGATGGCAGCTGGAAAATTCGCCCGAAGCGTTCGCCCCATGCGTCCTTGTTAGTGTAAAAACGCTTGCCCAGAAACAGAATTCGCTCGGCGGCAACAGGGGGTCTACTGGTCATGTCCGCCCCTGGAAGCGCATGATGATTTTGGCGAGTCGCGGCTAGGCTATAAGAGTTGTCGCGCCGTTAGGCCATCGATAATAGATCAACGCGGGAATGTGTGGCAACAACAGATTGGGAACGCGCGCTTGAACCTTAGCCCTGCTCAGAAGATTTTATGCGCGAACCGCATGGCGATTTGCTTGCGGCGGTTCCCTATCCTCTAATGGTTCGGCACTCATCGACGCTGCGCGCGAGTTGCTTGTAGTCAGCTAGCGGAATCAGCGTCCGGCCATTGCGTCACGGCGACTGGGCTGCTTCGACGTCGGCAGAGCCGCGCGAAGCACCAGCCTGCCGTATTCCTGCACCATTATTTGGAGCCGATGCCGCCACAAGTATCGCATGAGGACCGGCTGTCCCTTGCGCGCGTTGGCAATGCCGGGTTCTACCCCGTTTTGGCGGACAGTTGGGTTAAGGTTTTGAACGCTTTATCTTGAATATCAATTCTGCGCTGCATCCTGGGATTGTGAAAGCGTTCGATGTAGTCAACACATCAGATCTTGCTTCGGCTAATGACAAGTAATGGCGCCTGTGAGTGCGTTCGCGCTTGAGCATGCCGAAGAAACCTTCCGCTGCTGCATTGTCGCCGCAGTGACCGACGTCACTCATGCTGCTGATGATGTGGTGGTCCACCAGGAAGCGTTGATATTCGCCACTGGTGAACTGTGTGCCACGATCCGAATGCAGCACAACAGGATCTCTGCCGGAACGCTGCCAGCAGGCCATCGGCACCGCCTTGAGCACGAGATGGCGGTCCTGAATTCCTGACATCGACCAGCCCACGATCTTGCTACTGAACAGATCGAGAACGATGCACAGGTACAACCATCCTTGAGCGGTGTAGATGTAGGTGATGTCCGTGACCCACTTGGTGTTGGGCTCGGCTGCCGAGAAGTCGCGTTCCAGATGATTCCGGATGTGAGCGGGCCTCACTCCGCTGCGCTTCTTGCGCCACTGCCGTCGCTGCGGAATACCGAACAGTCCATCCTTGGCCATCAGCCGTGCCACGCGATTCGGGCTGGCGGTCTCGCCCTCATAGCACAACTGCTCATGCATGCGCGGCATGCCCATGACGCCATCGCTGGCCGCATGATGCCTGACGAATGCGCACCAGCAAGCGCTGGTTGTCAGCGACGCGAGCACTCATGGGGCGCTTGCTCCAAGCGTGGAAACCGCTGGTCGACACTCTCAAGCATCGACACATCAATTGGACAGGATACATATCGCGACAGCCTTGAATCGTCTGATACTTCAGCTCGATTCCCTGGCGAAGAACGCTGCCGCATCGCGCAAAAAATCCCGTTCCTTCTTCACCCGGGCCAGCTCGCGCTTCAGCGTCGCCATCTCCTGATCCCGCGGAACGCCCGAGCCGGAAAACGCCTTGGCCTTGTCGTTCTGAAGTTCTCGCCGCCAGCGGCTCAGCAAACCTGCGCCGATACCAATGTCGCGAGCGACCTGGCTGATGTTGACGCCCGGCTGCCGGGTCAACTCCAACGCTTCGCGTTTGAACTCTTCACTGAACTTTCTTCGCTTGGACATGACACTCCTTTTGGCTCATTCTGAGCCTTCTTGGAAGTGTCCGCACTATCGGGAGAACCCGCCGGAGATCATGCGCGCCTCATGCTTGCCAACCTTCGACTTTCTGCCGTCACCTGTTTACAACTACCCGACTGGCGTCGAAGCGCAAAGCTGTTCGCTGGACTGCTCGCGAGTTTCAGCTACGATATGCGCCCTAGGGGCACGCTCGGCGCCCCGGTCTTCAGTAGTGGTGTCCGATGCCGGAAACGTTGCCGCCTATCTAATGCTCAAGCACGCCTCGATTGTTGAGAGGCTCGCATTGGTGGTCATTTTGCTGGCTGCGGTGGGATTGCGCGTGTGGGGCGCATTTTTTGAACTTCCTTACATTTTTCATCCTGATGAACCGGAGAACATTGCCGCGATCCAGACAATGCTCGCGAATCAGGACGCAAATCCGCATCTGTTTTTGATCCCTGTCTGCTGTACTACGTAAACATCGCGGCGGCGCTTTTGTTCAAAGTGCTGCCAGCATTACTTTCGGGCACATCGATTGAATTCATGCCGCCCCTCAGCATCGCTATGGGCTCGACGTATGCGCCCGATGCTGGCGCAGTGTTTCTTTATCGGATGGTATCGATCAGCGTCGGCGCAGTCTCGGTTCTTCTGATGTACCTGGTAGGCAACAGGGCACGAGATGTGCGAACCGGTCTCATTGCCGCCATCTTGGCCGCGGTGTCTCCGTTGCTCGTTGCCGACTGCCAGCACGTCACGCCCGATAGCTACGTCGTGTTCTTCGAACGCGCTGACAATTCTGGGCGTCGATAGCGATCGCATCGTCCGGCATTCGCATCAGCTATGTCGCCGCAGCAGTAGCCACCGGGGCGGCTGCGGCAAGTAAATACAACGGGGCACTCGTGTGCCTCTTTCCTGTAGTCGCGCACCGACTGCGATTCGGCATCGCACCGCGCAAATCGGGTCCGCTTTTGTCTCGCCGGGGGAACGAGCGTAATAGCTTTCCTGTTTTTCAATCCTTTGATATTCGTCGATCCTGCCTTCCTCTCTGGGCTGCACTACATGACCGGAGTCTATCTCCGGACGCCACGACGGCATGTATGGGAATGCCCCCGCGTGGTACCTGCGCGAGCTGTGGTCCAAGACCGGGATCGCCTCAGTGCTGGCACTGTGCCAGCTCATGATCGGATTGCGCCGCCGATGCGTGCCTTCACTGATTCTCGGAGCCTTCACTGTTTCGGGTATCCCTCTTTTCATCTGCCTATTTTCGGTGCGCAACGACCGAACTGCGTCGCCACTTGTACCTTGCGTGCTGTTGCTGGCCGCGATCTTCCTCAAGGACGTGGGCTCACAGCCAGTGCTTCACAATGCCGCTCGAGGATTGCGGGTTGCCGGCGTCGGGTTGTTGGGGCTTGCCGTTCTGGTTACGCCAATTCGCCTCGACCGTCGCGCAGGCACTTCGGCCGACATCTACCATCGATAGTCGTAGCACAGCACGCGTGTGGATCAGTACGGAGCTTCCGCCACACGCGACCATTGTCGTGGAGTCGTATTCGCCTTACGTGGACCCCGCACGCTTTATTGTTGTGCCGGCGGAGCGCGCTATCGATCACCCTCCGAGCTGGTACGCGGATCAGCAAATCGACTACCTCGTACTCAGCGAAGGAATGTATGGCCGATACTTCAGTGCGGCGCACGACCATCAGAGGGAAGTCGTGCGCTACGTGCAGTTGATGGATTCGATGCAATTGGTGAAGGAGTTCGATGATGGAGGCTTTGAAGTCCTGGTTTACGCAACGCGGCGCGCAGTCGACAAGCAATCAGACTGACGTTGTTCCCATCGCTCACGCGACCCGCGAAAATCGGTAGATCAACGTGGGAATCATTGGAGCGACGGCACTGATGCAGAAATCGGGAACCCGGTCGAACACCCTGCGCAGCACGGAATGGACAGGATATTCGAGCTCCAGCGTTTGGCGAAGTGCCCTTAAACCAAGGGCGGTGAAAACGAAGCCACTCTGGCCGAGCAGGTGTTCCACCTGCTGCAACGACAGCGGTTCGCAATCATAGAAATCGACGCCCCGCATCCTTTCAGGTAGGTGGACCGCCATGCTGTGCGGC
The DNA here is from genome assembly GCA_963766595.1 of uncultured Gammaproteobacteria bacterium. Classification (GTDB taxonomy): domain Bacteria; phylum Pseudomonadota; class Gammaproteobacteria; order Xanthomonadales; family Rhodanobacteraceae; genus Rudaea. The sequence goes on along the minus strand of CAVYAZ010000002.1, from coordinate 538,360 downwards.
CACCAGCTGAGAAAGGCAAGCCTGTAGTGCGGCTCAACGAGTTGCCAGCGATTCGGCACTGCGAGATAGCCTATGCCGTCCGTGCGCAGCACGCGCCGGATTTCGAGCAAATGGGCGAGTTGCGCGTCGCGTCGCCGACGTGCTCGATCACGTGGTTGGTCAGCACGACATCGAACGAGGCTGTCGGGAAATGGTAGCGTCGTGTCGGTGACCAGTTGAAACCGATAGCCGTCGTTGACCCCGGTTGTCAACGATGTCGACGGCATCGACCTCGATGCGCAGTGACGGATGCGTACCGAAATAATGCGCGATGCCGCCGGAGCCAGTACCGATTTCCAGCATGCGCATCGGCTGTGGGCGCGCGGCAGATCGAGCAGGCGCTCGATCTTGATCGCCTTGAGCCTGCGCGAATCGAGGTCGAGCACCGCATGCGGCCGCCTGCTCGCAGTTGAGGAGTCTGCGTGTATTCGTCAGGTGTCGCGATCGTGATGCGTGAACATGCCGTGCGCATCGTGCGAGCCGAAGTTTTCCCAGCGAAACCTTTCGCGCGAATTGGCGCGCGCCCTTCCCGTCAGCGCGCCTCGTGCGGTTCGCCAAGGTACGACGACCCGGCGCCGCCAGTTGCGCGTAATCGCCGCCGGCACCAAGTTACCGGAGACGCCATCTTCCACGGCATCCGGCACGCCACCGACCGCGAATGCCACCGTGGGCAGTCCGTGCGCGGCGGCCTCGACCGCGACCATGCCGAAGCCTTCGACATCGCCCGGCGACTCGCGCACCGGAAAACGTGAACATCGGCAGCGCGTAGGCTGCGCCAATGTCGCATCGTCCTGCGGGCCGAGAAAGCAGGTTTGCTGAATCGAGCGCCGCAGCACGCTGGCGGATCCGTTCGCCGAGTCCGACGCTGCCGCCGTGAAGCAGGTCTGGCGTTTCGTCGCCGAGCACGACCAGGCAGACGTCGGGAAACCTGCGCGATCCGCGGCAGTGCATTTTCGACGAATTCCAGCAGGCCCTTGCGGGCGATCAGGCGACCGACCGACAGCAGCAGCGGGCGATCGCCGAGGTCCGAAACGCGCACGGAAGTCGTTCGACGCCGGTCGCCGCCGGCCGGCAGATCGACGCCGGGATGCACGATCACGATGTGCGCTGTGCCGGTACGCCGATGGAGTGGCGAGGCGAGCGGTGTATGCGACTGTTGGCGATGCACAGGTCGGCGCGGCGGATGAAGGGCAGCCAGAACCAGCGGTAAATCCGATGTCGGCACGATCAGATCGAGTCCGTGCACATAGACGACCATGCGCGCCGCAAGCGAATCTCGCCGCAGCCCACGCAAATGGCGCGCCAGCCCGCTGCCGGCCAGCACGATATCGGCCGGAAGCGGCGTGCCGCGGACACGCTCGCCACAAGCGCCGCGCAAAGAAATCGCCACAGCGGTATGGCGGTGACTTCAGACGTCGATCTCTCGGGAAGCAGCAGCTGTCGGCATCCGCCGGGCCGACGACAGCAACATCGAATTCCTTCGCCAGTTCCAGCGCGATGTGCAGATTCAGCCGCTCCATGCCGCCGCGCAACGGCGGCAGGTTGCGCGTGATGTGCAGGATGCGCAGCGTCTGCGGGCAGTGCGGGCGGTTCGGTCACTGATCACTTTGGTCTGGCGATAGGTCAGCGCCGTGATCTGCTCGGAAATCAGCCCGATCAGGAACACGATCACGGCCGCGCTCCACATCAGCGTGCTCATGTTCGTCAACCGGCCGAACTTGAAGAATGTGTAGGCGTAGTTGGCGATGCCGAGCAGAAAGAACAGCGCGCTGGCCGGCACGAACAATTTCAGCGGCGAATACAGCGTGGCGATCTTGAAAATGATCAGCAGGAAGCGCATGCCGTCGCGCAACGGCCGGATGTGGCTCTTGCCGATGCGCTCGTGCACGGTGATCGGCTCGTAGGCGACCGCATAGGCGCTGCGGAAAAACGCCATCGTGATCGTCGTCGGATAGGAAAATCCGTTCGGCAGCAGATGCAGGAATTCGCGGAACTTGTCCGCGCGCACGGCGCGAAAACCCGAGGTCAGATCGCGCACGTCGAACCCGGTCATCCAGCTGGCCAGGCGGTTGTAGATCGCGTTGGCCACGCCGCGGCCGACGCCGGCCTGACCGGACCAGTCGCGCGCGCCGACGACCATGTCGTAGCCCTGTTCGAGCCTGGACAGCAGGCGGGCGATATCGGCCGGGTCGTGCTGGCCGTCGGCATCCATGAACACCAGCACGTCGCCCTTCGCCGCCCGCGCGCCGCGCTTGATCGCCGCGCCGTTGCCCATCGAGTAGGGCTGCGTCACAGTTTGCACGCCCGGCGTCGGCGCATACTGATATGGTTGTGTCGTCCGAGCCGTCGTTGACGACGATGATTTCGGCGTCCGGCTGGGCGGCGCGCAACCGCGGCAGCAGTTCGGCCAGCGCCGCCGCTTCGTTTTTTGCCGGTAATACGATGCTGATCAAGGTCTTGTCCTCACATGTGTCGCGCCGATTGCCGCTCGCATGGCCGCGTCGCGATCGCGCCGGGCCGAATGGCGGCAAGCGTAACGGTTGGCGCGCATTTGGCGCCAGCCGATCGCCGGGGGTAGTTCAATCATCGACCGGTTTTGCGGTACATTCCACATGTAGTTTCGAGTATTTACGAAGGATTCTTATGGCGACGCAGATGAATCCTGCCGCCTTGACCGGATTGACCGGAGTTGCGCGCCGGCTGGTGGCCGAAGGCGCGCTCGTCGAAGTCGAGATGCGCAGGGCGCTGGAAACGTCGTCCAAGCAGAAGATTCCGCTCGGTACGTTCCTGATCGAGCATGCGCTGGTCGACAGCGCGCGCGTGGCGCAGGCAGCGTCGGTGGAGTTCGGCATACCGCTGCTCGACGCGCAGTCGATCGACGTAACGCAGATGCCGATCAAGCTGATCAGCGAGGAACTGATCAACAAGCACAAGGCGCTGCCGCTGTTCAAGCGCGGCAACCGGCTGTTCGTCGGCGTCTCCGATCCGACCAATCTGCGCGCGCTGGATGAGATCAAGTTCCAGTCCAATCACACGGTCGAACCGATCCTGATCAGCGAGGACCAGCTCGGCATCATCATCGAGCAGGCGTTCAATGCCGCCGGCACATCGATCGAAGGCCTCGAGGGCGATGAAGCGCTCGAAGGCCTGGACATGGAAGGCGCCGATCTCGACAGCTTCGACACCGGCATCGATGCGCACGGCGACGAAGACAAGCCGATCATCCGCTTCGTCAACAAGGTGCTGGTCGACGCGATCAAGCGCGGCGCTTCGGATATCCACTTCGAACCGTACGAAACCTCTATCGCGTGCGCCTGCGCATGGACGGCATGCTGCGCGCCGTCGCTTCGCCGCCGGTGAAGCTGACGCCGCGCATTTCCTCGCGCCTGAAGGTCATGTCGGGTCTGGACATCGCCGAGCGCCGCGTGCCGCAGGACGGCCGCATCAAGCTGAATCTTTCCAAGAGCAAGTCGATCGACTTTCGCGTCAGCACCTGCCCGACGCTGTTCGGCGAAAAAGTCGTGCTGCGTATTCTCGATGGCTCGGCGGCGCGGCTCGGCATCGAGAAGCTCGGCTACGAGGACGACCAGAAGAAACTGTTCCTCGACGCGATCGAGAAGCCGTACGGCATGGTCGTCGTGACCGGCCCGACCGGCTCGGGCAAGACGGTATCGTTGTATACCGCGCTGAATATCCTCAATGTCGAAGGCCGCAATATTTCGACGGTCGAAGACCCGATCGAAATCCGCGTACCCGGCATCAACCAGGTGCAGCAGAACCAGAAACGCGGCATGACGTTTGCGGCGGCGTTGCGCGCCTTCCTGCGCCAGGATCCGGACGTGATCATGGTCGGCGAAATCCGCGACCTGGAAACCGCCGAGATCGCGATCAAGGCGGCGCAGACCGGCCACATGGTGCTGTCGACGCTGCATACGAACGATGCGCCGCAGTCGATCTCGCGCCTGATGAACATGGGCGTTGCGCCGTACAACATCACCTCGTCGGTTACGCTGGTTATTGCCCAGCGCCTTGCGCGCCGCCTGCACGATTGCAAGAGAGCTGCTGACCTTGCCGGCCAACGCGCTGCTGGCCGAAGGCTTCAGCCAGAGCGAAATCGATGCCGGCCTGACGCTTTACGATGCGGTCGGTTGCTCCGGCTGCAATGAGGGCTACAAGGGGCGCACCGGCATCTACCAGGTGATGCCGCTGACCGAGCGGATCTCGAAATCATCCTGAACGGCGGCGGCGCGATGCAGGTCGCGCAAGCGGCCAAGGCTGACGGCATTCGCGATCTGCGCGCGTCCGCCTTGCTCAAGGTCAAGAACGGCATTACCAGCCTCGCTGAAATCAACCGCGTTACCAAGGACTAATCAATGGCCACCGCTACCGCTACTGCAACGCCAAGAATGCGACCGCGCAAGCCGGAAGAGCCCGCGCCAAGATCAGTGAACTGACCCCGTTCCTCTGGGTCGGCATCGACAAGCGCGGCGTCAAGATCAAGGGCGAGTACCAGGCGAAGAACCCGAGCCTGGTCACGAGCCGAACTGCGCCGCCAGGGCATCAATCCGACGTCGATAAAGCCGAAGGCAAAGCCCCTGTTCGGATCGGCCGGGCAGCCGCATCAAGCCGCGCGAAATCGCCGTCTTCAGCCGCATGATCTCGGTCATGATGGCCGCCGGCGTGCCGATGGTGCAGGCCTTCGAGATCATCGCCAGCGGCCAGACCAATCCGCGCATGAAGAACATGCTGATCGATATCAAGACCAATATCGAAGGCGGCGCGACGCTGGCCGAATCGCTGCACAAGTATCCCGGTGCAATTCGACGAGCTGTATTGCAACCTGGTCAAAGCCGGCGAAACCGCCGGCGTGCTCGACACCGTGCTGGATACGATCGCGACGTACAAGGAAAACATCGAATCGCTGAAAGGCAAGATCAAGAAAGCGATGTTCTATCCGGCCATCGTGCTTGCAGTGGCTATCGTCGTTTCGGCGATCCTGCTGATCTTCGTCGTGCCGCAGTTTGAGGACGGTATTCAAGAACTTCGGCGCGCAACTGCCCGCATTCACGCAGATGATCGTCAATGCGTCGCGCTTCCTGACGTCAGTACTGGTGGTTTGTATGCTGATGTGGATCGTCGGCATCATTGTCGGACTGATCTTCTTGTACAAGCGCTCGCCGCGATTCGCGCATTTCTGCGCGCGCGCCGTGCTCAAACTGCCGGTCATCGGCCAAATCCTTCATCAGTCGGCGATCGCGCGTTTTGCGCGCACTCTCGGCCGTGACGTTTGCCGCCGGCGTGCCGCTGGTCGAAGCATTGGACTCCGTTGGCAAGGCAACCGGCAGCCCGGTCTACAACGACGCGGTCAAGCGCATCCGCGAAGACGTCGCCGTCGGCCATCAGCTGCAGCTTGCGATGCGCCAGACCAATCTGTTTCCGAACATGGTCGTGCAGATGGTCGCGATCGGCGAGGAAGCCGGCTGCGCTCGACAAGATGCTGTTCAAGGTCGCCGAGTTCTACGAGGAAGAAGTCAACAATGCGGTCGATGCGCTGGCCAGCCTGCTCGAACCGTTCATCATGATCATCATCGGCGTCATCGTCGGCGGCATGGTCGTCGGCATGTACCTGCCGATCTTCAAGCTCGCCGCGGTCGTCGGCTGACGTCAGCGCGACAGCTCATCCGCGCGACGTGACCGAACCGATGCTCAGCGCGGGCGCGGCAATTGCGCTCGCGGGCGTGCTCGGGCTGCTCGTCGGCAGCTTTCTCAATGTCGTGATCCTGCGCCTGCCGGCGCGGCTGATGCACGACTGGCGGCAGCAGAGCCGCGAGTTGCTGGAACTGGAAGCCGACGGCAATCTGCCGGCGCCGCCGGGTATCGTGCGCGAACCGTCGCATTGCCCGCACTGCAAGCATCCGCTCGGTCCGCTGGAAAATATTCCGCTGCTGAGCTGGCTCGTGCTGCGCGGCCACTGCCGCTACTGCGGCAGCGCCGATTTCGATGCAGTATCCGCTGGTCGAACTGCTCTGCGCCGTGTGCTCGGCCGTCGTGGTGTGGAAATTCGGGCTCGGCTGGCAGGCCGGCGCTGCGCTGCTGCTGACCTGGACCCTGATCGCCCTGGCCGGCATCGACGTGCGCACGCAGTTGCTGCCCGATCAGCTGACACTGCCGTTGCTTTGGCTCGGCCTGATCTTGTCCCTTTTTCCACTTTTCATCGGCAGCAGCGCGAGCATCCTCGGCGCGGTGATCGGCTATCTGAGCCTGTGGTCGGTCTACTGGCTGTTCAAGCTCGCGACCGGCAAGGAAGGCATGGGCTATGGCGATTTCAAGCTGCTCGCTGCGCTCGGCGCGTGGATGGGCGCCGAGCTGCGCTGCTGCCGATCGTGCTGCTGTCGTCGCTGATCGGCGCTGTCGTCGGCGGCGCATTCCTCGCGATCCGCGGCCACGATCGCGCGACGCCGATTCCGTTCGGGCCGTTTCATCGCTGCGGCGGGCTGGGTGCAGTTTGTCTGGGGTGAGCAGATCTGGCGCTGTATCGCCAGACGTTCGGCCTCATGTAATGGTTCACCATTGCTGATGCCGTTCGCCCTGGACCTGCCCCCATCCGCCTTCGGCACCTTCCCCCGCTTCGCAGGGGAAGGAAGAGCTAAGAGCCGCAGCGTAGAAACCTTTCTGGGCTTCGCAGAAGAATGAAGACCACGGCGTGGAATCCTTCCTCCGCTTGCAGGGGAAGGTGGCGGCAGCCGGAAGGGGGCGCTCCAGGCGCGCGCCCATACACTTTGCTAACAGCAGATTGTCACTAGCGTGAGCACGACCGCCGACAGCGATACCGGCCATACCTATTCCGTCGCCCTCACGGGCGGAATCGCTTCCGGCAAGAGCACTGTTGCCGAAGCATTTCGCCAGCGCGGCGTGCCGATCTTCGATGCAGATCTCGTCGCGCGCGATCTTGTGCAACCCGGCCAGCCGGCGCTTGCGGAAATCGCCGTTGCGTTCGGCGACGCCATGCTCACGCCTTCAGGCGAACTCGATCGGCGCCGGATGCGCGAACGGGTGTTCGCCGATATCGATGAGCGGCGACGGCTGGAACGCATTCTTCATCCGAAGGTGCGGGAAGTTCTGCTGGCTGCCGCTGCAGCTTGCACGGACGCATACTGCGTGCTCGTCATTCCGCTGCTGGCGGAATCGCATGAAGACTATCGCCTGGGTCGATCGCGCGTTGGTCGTCGACGTTCCGTTGGAAACGCAGCTCGCCCGGGTCATGCAGCGTGACAGCATCACCCGTGATGCAGCGCTGAGTATTCTGGCCGTGCAGGCGACGCGCGAGCAGCGCCTGGCGCTGGCGGATGACGTGATCGACAACGCCGGGCCGCCGGAGGCGCTCGGGTTGTCAGTGGAACGGCTGCACGATCGTTATCTCGCGCTGGCTGGCTGCAGGCAAATAGCGAAAGTAGATTCACGCGCTTTGCGGGACCTGCGCCCTCTCAAGCCTTCCCCGCGGTACACCATCCCCACCCGACCCTCCCCTTGAAGGGGAGGGCTTCAAAGACGGGCGCCACGAATGCCGGCGCAACGCTCGCTCCTCGCTCTGCCCTTCTCAGGACCAGAACGCTGAAATGCCGGCAATGCCCTGCGCGCCTGCAGCCTTCGCCTCATCGAGGTGTGCTTTGCCATGCCGCCGAGCGCATAGACCGGAAAAGGCGCCGTGGCGCAAAGATCGGCGAAGCGTTGCCAGCCGATCGGCGCGGCGCCTGCGTGGCTGGCGGTGCGCAGGACCGGGCCGACCACTGCAAAGTCGACGCCTATCGCGGCTGCGTGTGCGAGCTCGCGTTCGTCGTGGCACGATGCGGCGACCCAGCGGTCGGCGCCGAGTGGTCGCGCCTCCAGCGAGAGCAACTCAGCGGCGGGAAGGTGCACGCCGTCGAGATCGAGTTCCCGGGCGAGTTCCAGGTTTCCGTTGAGGAGCAGTGTCGCTCCAGCCTTGCGAGCTGCGTCCCGCGCCTGCTGCGCGAGTGCGCGCAGGCGCGACGGTGGGACAGTCTTGGCGCGCAGCTGGATCAGACGCGCGCCGCGAGCGATGACGCGCTGCAAGCCTTCGAGGAATTCCGCATCACTCGAACCGGGTTCCGGCGTGATTGCGTAGTGCGACGGCAGGCGTAGCGCGGTGACTATCGGCCGGTCTGGCGGCGGCATCGGGATGCCGGCCATGTCGTCGGGGAAGTCCCAGCGCAGTTGTTGCTGTTGTTGCCCGAGCGGCGTGCCGCGAAATTCGCGCACGCGCAGGGCATGCAGCACGATTGATTTTTCCGGGTAGTGCCATGGGATCGAGATCAGGGGCTCGGTCGCGCCGATCTCGATCGCGAGTTCCTCGTGCAGTTCGCGGCGCAGGGCGTCTTCTGCTGATTCGCCAGGCTCGATCTTGCCGCCGGGGAATTCCCAAAGACCAGCGAGATGGCTGCCGTGCGTGCGCTGGGCGAGCAGCACGCGGCCATCGGCGTCGCTGAGGATGCCGGCGACGACGTGGATTGCAGTACGCGTGCTATTCATGCCGGAGCGTGATTAAGCCCTTCAGGCTCTCTCCCTTTGTGGATAGGGGATGGGGAGAAGGGAAGCGACTGCAAGACAGGCGCCTTCGGCGCCATCCCCTCTCCCGCCGCGCTCCGCGCGTCGACCTCTCCCACAAGGGGAGAGGTGAAATCACTTGAGTCCCCCTTCCTGCGGGAGAGGGTTGAGGAGAGAGTATTCGCGCAACACGTGAATGATTCACTTCAGGACCTCGTCCTTGCGCTTTCAAGCCCCTCTCCCCTTGTGGGAGAGGGGTTGGGGAGAGGGGTATTCGCGCAGCGCGCGAATGATCGACTCCAGGACATCGTCCTTGCGCTCGATCACTTCATTGTTCCAGAACCGCAAGACTTTGAATCCTTGGCTTTGCAACCAATTCGACCGGACTTGATCTTCTGAGACTCGTCAGCGTGCTGACCGCCGTCGATCTCCACGATGAGCTCACATTCGAAGCAAACGAAGTCGACGATGTATGCGCCGATCGGCTGCTGGCGCTTGAACTTGAACCCTTGCATTCGGGCGCCACGCAATGCTGTCCATATGACCGTTTCGGCATTGGTGGGCTGATGCCTCATCGCTTTTGCGAATTTGATCAGGCGTTCTTTCATGCGATATCCCTTCGCCTTTCACCCTCTCCCCAACCCCTCTCCCATCGAGGGAGAGGGGCTAAGAGCTACATCGCGTGCCTTCATGCGATATCCCTTCGCCTTTCACCCTCTCCCCAACCCCTCTCCCATCGAGGGAGAGGGGCTAAGAGCTACATCGCGTGCCTTCATGCGATATCCCTTCGCCTTTCACCCTCTCCCCAACCCCTCTCCCATCGAGGGAGAGGGGCTGAGAGCTACATCGCGTGCCTTCATGCGATATCCCTTCGCCTTTCACCCTCTCCCCAACCCCTCTCCCATCGAGGGAGAGGGGCTGAGAGCTACATCGCGTGCCTTCATGCGATATCCCTTCGCCTTTCACCCTCTCCCCAACCCCTCTCCCATCGAGGGAGAGGGGCTGAGAGCGGCACCTGCTTTCACCGATAGCCTTCGCCTTCACCCTCTCCCCAACCCCTCTCCCATCGAGGGAGAGGGGCTGAGAGCGGCGTCTCGTTCTTTCATCCGACGTAGCACTTCGCCTTCACCCTCTCCCCAACCCCTCTCCCATCAAGGGAGAGGGGCTGAGAGCGGCGACTTGTTCTTTCATCCGACGTAGCACTTCGCCTTCACCCTCTCCCCAACCCCTCTCCCATCAAGGGAGAGGGGCTAGAGCTGGAGCGGCGTCTCGTGACGGATGCTCGAACCCAAGCGCCTCAAGCCAGCTTGCCGTGACACTGCTTGAACTTCTTCCCGGAGCCGCACGGACACGGATCGTTGCGTCCGACCTTCGGCTGATCGCGCGTCATCGGCGACTGCAGCGCGAGACCGGGCATTGACTCCTGTTCGGGTTCCGCGCCAGCGCCGACGGCCAGGCCGCCGGCTTCGGCGTGCTGGAATTCCAGCGCGCGGCGTTCGGCGTCGCGGCGTTGCTGCTCTTCGAGAGCGGCGACGTCGGCTTCGGTCTGGATGCGCATGCGCGCCATGCGCTGAACGACTTCGGTCTTGACGCGCTCGAGCATCGCCTGGAACAGTTCGAACGCTTCGCGCTTGAATTCCTGCTTCGGCTGTTTCTGCGCGTAGCCGCGCAGGTAGATGCCCTGGCGCAGGTAGTCCATGCTGGCCAGGTGTTCCTTCCAGTGCTGGTCGAGCACCTGCAGCAGGAAGAACTTCTCGGCGGCGCGCATGATCTCCGGGCCGTACTGCGTTTCCTTGTCGGCGAAGAAGCGCTCGACTTCTTCGATGACGTGGTCGCGCAAGCCGTTCGGCGTCGAGGTCGTGCTGGGCCTCGGCCCAGTGCTTGAGCTCGAGCTGCAGCGCGTAATCGGTTTCCAGCGCGCGATCCAGGCCGGCCAGATCCCATTGCTCGTCCACGCTGTCCGGCGGCACGAAACGGCGGCACAGGTCGGTGAAGACGTCGTAGCGGATGTTGACGATGTTCTCGGCGACGCTCTCGGAGTCGAGCAGTTCGTTGCGCTGCTCGTAGATCACCTTGCGCTGGTCGTTCGCGGTGTCGTCGAATTCGAGCAGGTGCTTGCGGATGTCGAAGTTGTGCGCTTCGACCTTGCGCTGCGACTTCTCGATGACGCGCGTGATCATGCGGTCTTCGAGCGCCTCGTGCTCCTTCATGCCGAACAGCTGCATCCATTTGGATACCCAGTCCGGCGCGAAGATGCGCATCAGGCTGTCTTCGAGCGACAGGTAGAAGCGGCTCGAGCCCGGATCGCCCTGGCGTCCCGAGCGGCCGCGCAGCTGGTTGTCGATGCGGCGCGATTCGTGGCGTTCGGTGCCGATGATGTGCAGGCCGCCGGAGCCGACGACTTCCTCGTGGCGCTTGCGCCATTCGGCGCGAACCTGTTCGCGCTCGGCGTCGCTCAACTCCGCCGGCAGCGCGTTCAGTTCGGCTTCGAGCGAGCCGCCGAGCACGATGTCGGTGCCGCGGCCGGCCATGTTCGTGGCGATCGTGACCGCGCCCGGCCGTCCGGCCTGCGCGACGATGTGCGCCTCGCGCTCGTGCTGCTTGGCGTTGAGCACTTCGTGCGTGACCTTTTCCTGGGACAGCAGCTTCGACAGCAGTTCGGAGGTCTCGATCGACGTCGTGCCGACGAGCACCGGCTGGCCGCGCGTGTTGCAGTCCTTGATGTCCTCGATGACCGCTTCGAACTTGTATTTCTGCTTGAGGAAGATGACGTCCTGGTTGTCCTTGCGGACCATCGGCTGGTGGGTCGGGATGACGATGACTTCGAGGCCGTAGATCTGCTGGAACTCGTAGGCTTCGGTGTCGGCCGTGCCGGTCATGCCGGCCAGCTTCTTGTACATGCGGAAATAGTTCTGGAACGTGATCGAGGCGAGCGTCTGGTTCTCGCGCTGGATCGGCACGCCTTCCTTCGCCTCGACCGCCTGATGCAGGCCGTCGGACCAGCGCCGGCCCGGCAGCGTGCGGCCGGTGAACTCGTCGACGATGATGACCTCGCCGTCGCGCACGATGTATTCCTGGTCGCGGTGATACAGCGCGTTCGCGCGCAATGCCGCATTCAGGTGATGCACGACGGCCAGATGCTTGGCGTCGTACAGGCTTTCCTCGGCACCGATGATGCCCTCGCTGCGCAGCACCTGCTCGGCGTGCTCCATGCCCTCTTCGGACAGGTGCACCTGTTTCTGCTTTTCGTCGACGTAATAGTCGCCGCCGCTGTCTTCCTTTTCCTGCTTGGTCAGCTTCGGCACGATCCGGTTCACGCGCACGTACAGCTGCGGCGAATCGTCGGACGGACCGGAGATGATCAGCGGCGTGCGCGCCTCGTCGATCAGGATCGAGTCGACTTCGTCGACGATCGCGTAGTTCAGGCCGCGCTGGTAGCGCTGCTCCTTGGCGAGCGCCATGTTGTCGCGCAGGTAGTCGAAGCCGAACTCGTTGTTCGTGCCGTAGGTGATGTCGGCCGCGTACGCTTCGCGCTTGTTCGCGTGATCCATGCCCGGATAGACGACGCCGACGCTCATGCCGAGGAAGTTGTAGATCTTGCCCATCCACGCCGAGTCGCGCCGGGCCAGGTAATCGTTGACGGTGACCAGATGCACGCCCTTGCCGGCCAGCGCGTTCAAATAAACCGGCAGCGTGGCGACGAGGGTCTTGCCTTCGCCGGTGCGCATCTCGGCGATCTTGCCCAGGTGCAGGACCATGCCGCCGATCATCTGCACGTCGTAGTGGCGCAGGCCGAGCACGCGGCGGCTGGCTTCGCGCACGACGGCAAAGGCCTCGGGCAACAGGTCGTCGAGCGTTTCACCGGCGGCCAGCCGCTGCTTGAAGGCGTCGGTCTTGGCGCGCAGTTCCTCGTCGGTCAGTGCCTGCAACGCCGGTTCGAAGGCGCTGATCTTTGCCACGCTTTTGTTGAGCTGGCGCAGCAACCGCTCGTTGCGACTGCCGAAGATGCCCGTGAGGATGCGATTGAACATGGTTGAAAACTTTTTTTGGAAAGGGGGATTCGGGCGGCTGCGGTGTCAGGAAACTCCGAGCGCTCGAATCGCTCTTTTAGCCCCTCCCCCTTGATGGGGGAGGGGTTGGGGAGAGGGTGACGCCTGCGGAGCAGGCGCCTACGGCGCCTCCCCCTGTCCTGACGCTGCGCGCTTGGCTTTCCTGGCCATCCATGGCCATCAAGCCACTTGGGCTTCCTGCCCATCGGACCTCTCCCACGAGGGGAGAGGTGGTCGGCGGCATACGACAGGATACGAGTATTAGTTCCTCAAGCCACAGCCGAAAAACGAAGGCCGCCATGATACGGCGGCCTCCGCACAAAACAAGACATTTTGGGCCGTGAGGCCCGCTTTCAAGCCCGCTTGGAGGCCCTGTTCACGTAGGTCAGCGGATTCACGGCGCGGCCGTGCAGCCAGACCTCGAAGTGGCAATGCGGGCCGGTTACCCGGCCGGTCGAACCGACCTTGGCGATGACGTCGCCGGCGTGCACGCGCTGACCGAGCTGAGCGATGTTCTTCGAATTGTGCGCATAACGCGTCATGTAGCCGTTGCCGTGGTCGACTTCGATGACGTTGCCGTAGCCGGGCCGGTCGCCATTGAACGTGATGACGCCATCGGCGACGGCCGTGATCGGCGTGCCTGGCGGCGCGTCGAAGTCGATGCCCGAATGGTATTCGCCGAAGCCGTTGATCGGGTCGGCGCGCGAACCGAAGCCCGAACCGATGTAGCCGCTCGCGACCGGATAACCGCTCGGCAGCAGCGCATTGTCGAGCTTGCGGTCGAGCAGGAGTTTTTCCAGCACGCTCAGCTGGGTCTCCTCGTCGATGAAGCGCGCGCGCAACGTCGCGATATTGCCGGCGAGGTCGAAATTCAGTGCATGCGACACGGCGGACGGATCTTCCGGTCCGCCCATGGCCGGCGCTTCGTCGAAGGCGAATTCGCCGTCGTCGAGCTTGCCGATCTTGGTCAGGCGCTGGCCGAGCGCATTGAGCCGGGTCGCTTGCGCCTGCAGCGCGCCGAGTTGTATCGCCAGCGCGTCGAGGTCGCGGCGCGAGGCAGTCTCGAGAGTGTCGATCGTGTTCTGCTGCGCGGCGATCGCTTCATGCATCGTCTTCACCGCGCCGAGCGTATGATCGCGCGGATTGGCAAAGACCAGCGCCGCAGCGAAACCGAACACCATGAAACCGAGGGCACAGGCGCCGCATACTGCGGCAACCTTGGCTCGCGCGCGCCAGCAACGAAGATTCAGGGAGGTCGGACGTGCACCAGGATTGGTGACGATTATGATGTTCATGCGTTTGATGTTTCCCGCATTCAGGTTTTCGCCATGCAGCCAGTTTCCCGTTCATCCAAGTTGCGCTCCACCGCCAAACCGGTCGGTGAAAGCGGCCCCGTCACGGCTTTGTTAGCCCGCGCGCGAGCACTCGATGCACTGGATCGCCAACTGCGCCAACCGCTGCCGGAAGCACTGCGTCGCCAGTGTTGCCTGGCTAGCGTGCAATCCGGTCGGATTGTCTTCCTGGCAAGTTCTTCGGCCTGGGCGGCAAAGCTGCGTCCGTTTCAGAACGCACTCATTGCCCAAGCCCGCGTGATCTCGGGCCTGCCGGTCGAAAAATTTGCCGTCAAAGTGGCACCCCTGCCCCCCCGTCCCCGAGGTCAAACAAGGCGAAAGCCCCTTTCTCCTGCCGCTGCGGAACATCTCAAGACAGCAGCACGATCCCTCGCCGACCCCGAATTGCGAGCCGTTTTCCTGGATCTGGCGTCCCTCGCCGAGAAATCTTCTTCCGAATCAGAACAGTAATCGAACTGTAATCGATTGCCGCCACAATGTCCGTGACGGCGGTCGAAACTTTACATTGCCTGCGCGGGATGGGCGTACGAAATCGGCGCCTTGGCCGGATCGTCGAAGCTGACCTCTTCCCAGGCCTTGCTGTTGGCGAGCAGCTCGCGCAGCAGCTTGTTGTTGAGCTCATGCCCGGACTTGTGGCCGAAGAACGCGCCGATCAGGCTGTGTCCCAGCAGATAAAGGTCGCCGATCGCGTCCAGGATCTTGTGCTTGACGAACTCGTCCTCGTACCGCAGGCCGTCTTCGTTGAGCACGCGGTAGTCATCGAGCACGATCGCGTTGTCCATCGAACCGCCGAGCGCGAGATTCTTTTCGCGCAGCATTTCGATGTCGCGCATGAAGCCGAACGTGCGCGCGCGGCTGACTTCCTTGACGAACGAGGTCGTCGAGAAGTCGATCTCGGCGCTGGAAGTGCGCCGGGTGAAAATCGGGTGGTCGAAGTCGATCGAGAAACCGACCTTGAAACCGTCGAACGGCTCGAAGCGCGCCCACTTGTCGCCATCGCGGACAATGACCGGCTTCTTGATGCGCACGAAACGCTTCGCAGCGGCCTGTTCCTCGATTCCGGCGGACTGCAGCAGGAACACGAACGGACCCGCGCTGCCGTCCATGATCGGCACTTCGGGCGCTGAAAGGTCCACGTAAGCATTGTCGATGCCCAAGCCGGCGAGCGCCGAGAGCAGATGTTCGATCGTGGCGATGCGAACGCCATCCTTTATCAGGGTGGTAGACAGCCGGGTATCGCCGACGTTCTCGCAGCACGAACGGATTTCGACTGGTTTGGCAAGATCCACGCGACGGAAAACGATGCCCGTGTCGACCGCAGCAGGGCGCAACGTCATGTAAACCTTTTCACCGGTGTGAAGGCCAACACCGGTCGCGCGTATCACATTCTTAAGCGTACGCTGTCTGATCATCTTTTTTATTTCCCCTGGGGGCAGGAGGGTGCAAAACGCGCCGAATCGTAACACAGGGTAAACGGCGAGAGAAGTAAACCGATGTAAGAACCCCACAGACTGTCGCTTTTACGCAACACACAGGGCGTAGGAGATGGCGCGCATCGGTTTGCAGAAAATCATCGGGATTGCCAACCAGCGCGCGGCTGCGCCGCCGCGCGCTTTCTTGGATCACCTGTGGCGAAAGGTCGCTTCGCTATGGCGCCTCAGTCGGCCTGACGACGCAGGAAGGCCGGGATGTCCAGATAGTCGACCGGGGTCTCGACGGCCGGCTGGCCCGCTGCGGCGGCCTCGACCGGTGCCCTCGCACGTGCGCGGCTGAGTGTAGTCCGGCAGCGGAACGTTGTCCGTGCCAGTGCGCAGAACGTTGTCCGTGCCGGTGCGCAGGACGATCCGCGGCCGCTCGCATCTTGGGCGCCTCCTCGCGGCGCAAGGCCTGGCGGCCGGCGGCACGATTCAGGCCGGTGGCGACCACGGTCACGCGGACGTCGTCCTGCATTTCCGAATCGAGCGCGCTGCCGACGACCACGGTCGCATCTTCCGACGCGAACTGGTGGACGACCTGGCCGATCTCGTCGAATTCGCGCATCGTCAGGTTCGGCCCGGCCGTGACATTGACCAGGATGCCGCACGCGCCGGACAGATTGACGTCCTCGAGCAACGGGTTGTTGATCGCCGCCTCGGCGGCCGCGACCGCGCGGTCGTCGCCACGGGCAGTGCCGCTGCCCATCATCGCCATGCCCATCTCGGACATGACCGTGCGCACGTCGGCGAAGTCGACGTTGATCAGGCCCGGCCGCGTGATCAGGTCGGCAATGCCCTGCACCGCTCCGAGCAGAACGTCGTTGGCCGACTTGAAGGCCGACAGCAACGTGACGTCGCGGCCGAGCACGGTCAGCAGTTTTTCGTTCGGCACCGTGATCAGCGAGTCGACGTGCTGCGACAGGTCCTCGATTCCCTTGAGCGCGACCTGCATGCGCCGGCGGCCTTCGAACGGAAACGGCTTGGTGACGATCGCGACCGTCAGGATGCCGAGTTCCTTCGCGAGCTGCGCGACGACTGGCGCCGCGCCGGTACCGGTGCCGCCGCCCATGCCGGCCGTGATGAACACCATGTCGGTGCCCTGCAGCATTTCGACGATGCGTTCGCGATCTTCGAGCGCCGACTGGCGGCCGACTTCGGGATTGGCCCCCGCGCCAAGACCCTTGGTCACATTGCCGCCGAGCTGCAGCGTCAGCTTGGCACCGCACATCTTCAGTGCCTGGGCATCGGTGTTGGCGCAGATGAAATCGACACCATCCACCATTGAATTGACCATATGCGCGACTGCGTTTCCGCCGCCGCCACCGACACCGATCACCTTGATCACCGCATTGGGCGCGAGTTTTTCGACGAGTTCAAACATGTTCCCTTACCTCCGCTAGGTGGTACGACTATCTCGTTTTCGTTCACCGCCGGCGTCATCCGCGACGCCACCGGCATTTGGGCAGGCGCATGCCCTGTTGCTCGGCCCGTTTCCAGACCGGGTCCGTTTCGGACCGTGTCGCGCTTTCCGTGCGCAACAAATCTTTTCTTTGCCTTCTCCCCTCGGGAGAAGGTGCCCTGTCTTTCCCTTCTCCCACCGGGAGAAGGTCCTTTCTTTTCCCCTCTCCCCTCGGGAGAAGGTCCTTTCTTTTCCCTTCTCCCCTCGGGAGAAGGTCCTTTCTTTTCCCTTCTCCCCTCGGGAGAAGGTGCCCCGAAGGGGCGGATGAGGGTCGGGTCTCTATCGACGTCGCTGCGAGACCCGACCCTCACCCCCACCCCTCTCCCGAGGGGAGAGGGGCTTAAAGCGAAATCAAAACTCTCCCTTGAACCAGGTCTTCACGCGTTCCAGCACTCCACCAACGCCGCCGCTGCCGCTTACTGCTATCGGACTGCGCACGTTGTCCTGCCTGCTGCCATACAGAAGCAGGCCGACACCGGTCGCATGCACCGGGTTGCTCACGACATCGGAAAGGCCGACCACGTGCTGCGGCAGACCCACGCGCACCGGCAGGTGAAACACCTCCTCGGCCAGTTCGACGACGCCTTCCATCTTTGCCGAGCCGCCGGTCAGCACGATGCCGGCCGCGACCAGGCTCTCGTAGCCGGAGCGGCGCAACTCGGCCTGGACCATGCCGAACAGTTCCTCGTAGCGCGGCTGCACCCACTCGGCCAGCGTCTGGCGCGCGAGGCGGCGCGGCGGGCGATCGCCGACGCTCGGCACCTGGATCGTCTCTTCGGCATGCGCGAGCTGGGCGAGCGCGCAGGCGTAGCGCACCTTGATCTCTTCGGCGTGCGCGGTCGGCGTGCGAAATCCCTGGGCAATGTCGTTCGTGACCTGGTCGCCGCCGATCGGCAGCGACGCGGTGTGGCGGATCGCGCCCTGGGTGAAGATCGAGATGTCGGTCGTGCCGGCGCCGATGTCGACGAGGCAGACGCCGAGTTCGCGTTCGTCCTGCACGAGGATCGCCTTGCTCGACGCGATCGCGGCCGGGATCAGGTCGTCGACCTGCAGTCCGCAGCGATTCACGCACTTGGTGATGTTCTGCGCCGCGCTGACTGCGCCGGTGACGATGTGCACGTTGGCTTCGAGGCGCACGCCGCTCATGCCGATCGGATGGCGGATGTCTTCCTGGCCGTCGATGATGTATTCCTGCGGCTCCTTGTAGAGCACGCGCTGGTCGGCCGGAATCGCCACGGCGCAGGCGGCGTCGAGCACGTGCTCGACGTCGGCATTGGTGACCTCGCGCTCGCGGATCGGCGCGGTGCCGTGCGAGTTGCGCCCGAGGATGTGGCTGCCGGAAATGCCGGCGTAGACCGAGCGGATCTCGCAGCCGGCCATCAGTTCGGCTTCCTCGATCGCGCGCTGGATCGACTGCACGGTCGACTCGATGTCGACGACGACGCCGCGCTTCAACCCGTGCGAGACGTGCGAGCCGATGCCGATCACCTCGACCGGCTCGCCGGGCACGTACTCGCCGACGATCGCGACGACTTTCGACGTGCCGATATCGAGTCCCACGATCAGCGATTTTTCGCCTTTGACTTTCATGAGCATGTCTTTTGGTTCCAAATCGTTCGGGATTGGCAAATGTGTGTTTTCTTCTTTTCTTTTCCCTTCTCCCCTCGGGAGAAGGTGCCCCGAAGGGGCGGATGAGGGTTCGGTATTGGAGAAGCGGTCCACCAGATCTGAACCCTCATCCGGCGCTCCGCGCCACCTTCTCCCGGTGGGAGAAGGGACAAGCGGGCACCGCGGAATTCGAGACCCGCGCTCACGTGCGCTTCTCCTTGCCGGATGCTGGCGCGACCGGCGCGCCGTTCTGCCAGCGAATCGCGAATCCGTTTGCGTAGCGCAGATCGGCGCGCTCGAATCCATCGCTGCGCGTGGCCGTCAGGCGCGGCAGTACCGCGATGAAACGCTGCAGGCGTGTTGTTGCCTGCTCGCGGCCGATCGCGACTTCGGCGCCGCTACCCAGATTGAGTGTCCAGCTGCCGCGTTCGCTCAACGCCACGCCGACGACGCGCAGCCCCGCCTCGGCAAACAGCTTCTGGCTGCGCGTGTAGAAGTCGATGACCTCGGCCAGTCGGTCGTCGGGCCCGGCCAGGTGCGGGACTCCCTGGATCGACTCGGCTCCCGGTGCGGAGAACAGCGTGCCGTTGTGGCCGATCAGGCGATCCGTGCCCCAGCGCGCGAATGGCTGGTGCTCGAGCACGCGCAGTTCGAGCACGTCGGGCCACTGCTTGCGCACTTCGACTTTCTCGACCCAGGGCAGCGCAGCGACACTCGCACGCACGCGGTCGAGATCCAGCGCGAAGAAACCGGTTCCCAGATGGCTCGAGGCGGCGGCGCGGATCTGCTCCGCGCTGACGTGATTGAACTCGGCGTCGACGCGCAGCTGCCGCACCGGCCAGCGCTCCGCCGCAAACCACCCGTTCAGCACACCGACGACCGGCAGCAGCACGAGCGTGAGCGCTATGCCCCAGGCGACGAGCTTGAGGATGAGGCGGCTGTTCATTGCGGACGCTCCGCGCCCGAGGGGCTAGGGGCTAGGGACGAGGGAACAGAATGCCGCTGACCGCTTTGCTGGCCCCTGGCCCCTGGCCCCTGCTCTAGACTCGTTTCAAGAATCTTCCAGCACAACTGCTGGAAATCGATCCCGACGACTTTCGCTGCCTTCGGCACCAGCGAATGGCTGGTCATGCCGGGCGTCGTGTTGACTTCGAGAAGGAAGAAGCTGCCGGAGCGGTCGCGCATCAGATCGACGCGGCCCCAACCCGAACAGCCGGCTGCGTCGAAGGCGCGCATTGTCAATTCGCGGACCTCGGCCTCTCCGAGTTCATCGAGTCCGGGACAAATATACTTTGTGTCTTCGGCCACGTACTTGGCGTGATAGTCGTAGAACTCGCCGGCCGGCACGATGCGGATCGAAGGCAGCGCCTGGCCCTGGAGCACGCCGACGGTGTATTCCTCGCCGATAATCATCTGCTCGACGACGAGTTCGCCGTCGTAGCGCGCGGCCAGTTCAACGGCGGCCTGCAGATCGGCGAGCGAGCGAACGCGCGTGATGCCGACGCTCGAGCCCTCGTGCGACGGCTTCACGACGACCGGCAGGCCGAGGCCTTCGATCGCAGTGCCGATGTCGTCGCCGACACGGTGGCGCACATAGCGCGGCGTCGGCAGGCCAAGCGACTGCCACACCTGCTTGGTGCGGATCTTGTCCATCGACAGCGCCGAGCCGAGCACGCCCGAACCGGTGAACGGCACGCCGAGTGACGCCAGCGCACCTTGCAGCACGCCGTCCTCGCCACCGCGGCCGTGCAGGATGTTGAACACGCGGGCGAAGTGGCCCGCGCGCAGCGCGTCGAGCAGCGCCGGTATGCCGTCGATGCCGTGCGCATCGACACCGCGCGACTTCAGCGCCTCGAGCACGTTGCGCCCGGAGTCGAGCGAGACGTCGCGCTCGGCCGAATTGCCGCCCATCACGACGGCGACGCGGCCGAATTGGCGCGGATCGGTGATGCTCACTTGTCCACCTTTGTATTTCTCAGCGTCGCGGCGGCCGCGAGCGCGTTCGCCGCCGCGCCGATGTCGCCGGCGCCCATCATCAGCAGCAGGTCGCCGTCGGCGAGCAGCGGTGGCAGCGCGGTCGTGATGTCGCGCGGATGCTCGATCAGCACCGGATCGACCTTGCCGCGCGCGCGCACGGCGCGGGCCAGCGCGCGACCGTCGGCGCCGGCGATCGGCGCCTCGCCGGCCGGATAGATTTCAGTCAGCACCAGCACGTCGGCTTCGGCCAGCACGTTGGCAAAATCGTCGAGCAGGTCGCGCGTGCGTGTATAGCGATGCGGCTGGAACACCACGACGAGACGCCGCCCGGGCCAGCCGCCGCGAGCCGCCGCAAACACCGCTGCGAGCTCGCGCGGGTGATGGCCGTAATCGTCGACCAGAAGAGCCGAACCGTGCGCCAGCGCGATCTCGCCGCGCAGCTGGAAGCGCCGGCCGACGCCCTGGAACTCGCCGAGCGCGCGCACGATCGCGGCCGGTTCGATGCCGAGTTGCCAGCCCACCGTCGCGGCCGCCAGCGCGTTCTGCACATTGTGGACGCCGGGCAGGTTCAGCAGGACCGGCACATCAGCCGCTCCCTCAGGCAAGTGCAGGATGAAGCGCATGCGCGCGCCGTCCTGATGCACGTCGCTGGCGCGCACGTCCGCGGCGTCGCTCAAGCCGTAGGTCAGCACGCGCCGGGTCGTCGAGCGCACGAGTTCGCCGACTTCGGCATCGTCCGCGCACAGCACCGCGAGTCCGTAGAACGGCAGGCGATGCAGGAAGTCGGCGAACGCCTTCTTGACCTGGGCGTAATCGCCGCCGTAGTTCTCGAGGTGATCGGCGTCGATGTTCGTCACGATCGCAATGACCGGATTGAGCAGCAGGAACGAACCATCGGACTCGTCGGCCTCGGCGACGAGGTAGTCGCCGGTGCCAAGACGCGCGTGCGTGCCGGCGGCGAGCAGCTGGCCGCCGATCACGAAGGTCGGATCGAGACCGCCTTCGGCCAGGACGCTGGCGACGAGGCTCGTCGTCGTGGTCTTGCCATGCGTGCCGGCGACGGCGATGCCGCGGCGGAAGCGCATGAGCTCGCCGAGCATCTCCGCGCGCGGGACGATCGGCACGCGATGCTCGCGGGCGGCGACGACTTCGGGGTTGTCGGCGCGGATCGCGCTCGACACGACGAGCACATCGGCATTTGCCACGTTGGCCGCGTCGTGTGACCTTGTGGATCTGGATGCCCAGGCTCGTCAGGCGCCGTGTGGTGGCGGAGTCGGACTTGTCCGAGCCGGTCACCGCATAGCCGAGATTGTGCAGCACCTCGGCGATGCCGCTCATGCCGGCGCCGCCGATGCCGACGAAGTGCACGCGGCGGAAGTCGGTGCGGATCCAGTCGATCGCCGTTGCATTGGGCACGCTGCGTGGCGTCATGCGGTGGCCTCCGCCAGGCACGCGGCGGCGATGCGCGCCGCTGCGTCGGGCCTTGCCAGCGTGCGCGCGGCTTCCGCCATCTCGACGAGGCGGTGACGCGCGGGCCCCGGATCGCCCGCGCACAAATCGGACAACGCATCGGCGAGACGGTCCGCAAATCCTTCGCCCTCGGCGACGAGGCGCGCCGCGCCGGCGTCGACCAGTGCGGATCGCGTTATGGGTCTGGTGATCGTCGACGGCCTGCGGGAACGGCACGAGCACCGCCGGCAGCCCCGCTGCGCACAGTTCGGCGATCGTCGTTGCGCCCGCGCGGCACACCGCGAGATCGGCCCAGGCGTAGGCGGCTGCCATGTCCTCGATGAAAGGCACGACCTGAACGTTTCTTCCCGCGGCCTCGTACAGGCCACTGGTCTTGTCGTAGTGCTTCGGACCCGATTGATGGCGCACCAGCAACTCGATCCCGGCCGGCAGGCGCTGCAGAACTTGCGGGAGGACGACATTGATCCCGTATGCGCCCTGGCTGCCGCCGAGCACGAGCAGGCGCAGGTTGCCATGGTGCCCCGCATAGCGCTCACGCGGCGCCGTGAGCGCCGAAATCGTTTCGCGCACGGGATTGCCGAGCCACTCGCCGCCGGCAAATGCATCGGCGAATCCACAAAGTTGCCTTTTGGCAAAATGCGACAGGATGCGATTGGTCGTACCGGGAATTCGGTTCTGCTCGTGCACGAGGAGTGGCACGCGGCGCAGCCATGCGGCGACGCCGCCCGGACCCGCGGCAAATCCGCCAAAGGCGATGGCACTGCGCGGGCGAATGCGGCCGAGCAACCGCCACGCGGTCCATAGCGCGCGCGCAATGCGCAACGGCGCGGCGAGCAGAGTGAGCACGCCCTTGCCGCGCACGCCAGAGATCGGGATCGTCTCGATCTCGATGCCGGCGTGCGGCACGAGCCGCGTTTCCAGACCGCCCTC
Organism: uncultured Gammaproteobacteria bacterium; assembly: GCA_963766595.1. Lineage (GTDB taxonomy): Bacteria > Pseudomonadota > Gammaproteobacteria > Xanthomonadales > Rhodanobacteraceae > Rudaea. The sequence continues at coordinate 515,439 of CAVYAZ010000002.1, read as the reverse complement.
GCTGCCGACCCAGACGACCGGCACGCCGCGATGGCGCAACTCCTGCGCAACGGCGATACCGGGGAATATGTGGCCGCCGGTGCCGCCGGCCATGATCAACACCGGGGCATTGCCACGACGCGAGGCGTGCTGCGTCCGCGATTCGGCTCCGGAAGGCGTGCCGTGTTCCGGCGCCGTGCGCATGGCGACCGAACCGTTCATGCGCTCGCCTCTTGCGGCATGGCCAGCAAGCGGTTCTCGGCGCGGCTGACTTCGAAGCTGATTCGCAGCAACAGGCCGACCGCGGCGCACGTCATCAGCACGCTCGACCCGCCGGAACTGATCAGCGGCAGAGTCAGGCCCTTGGTCGGCAGCACACCGAGATTCACGCCGATCGAAACGAGTGTCTGCAGGCCGAGCCACAGTCCGATGCCGAACGCGCAGTAGCCGGCGAAGCGCTGCCCGCGCTCCACGGCGCGCAGTCCGAGCATCAGCGCGCGGCCGACCAGCGCGGCGAACAGCACGAGCACCAGAAGGATTCCGGCCAGGCCGAGTTCTTCGGCAATCACGGCGAGGATGAAATCGGTGTGCGCTTCGGGCAGGTAGAACAGTTTCTGCACGCTGCCGCCGAGACCGACGCCGAACCATTCGCCGCGGCCGATTGCGATCAGCGCCTGGGTCAGCTGGAAGCCGTCGTCGAACGGATGCGCCCACGGGTTGAGGAACGAGGTGAGGCGCTTGACGCGGTAGTCCGACGTCATCGCCGCCCAGGCGATCGCCGGCATTGCCGGAATCGCCAGATAGAACAGGTTGCGCATGCGCGCGCCACCGAGCCAGACCATACCGACCGTGACCGCGATGATCAGCGCGGCGCTGCCGAAATCCGGCTGCATCAACAGCAGCCCGACGAGGATCAGCGCGACGCCGAGCGGCTTGATCACGCCGAACATGCTGCGCTGCACGTTGTCGCGATGGCGCACGAGGTAACTGGCCAGATAGACGATGAACATCAGCTTGACTGCCTCGACCGACTGGAAGCCGGCAAATCCGAGGCGTATCCATCGGCGCGCGCCGTTGATGCGCAGCCCCAGGCCCGGAACGAACACGAGCAGCAGCAGGATGATCGCGAGCAGCAGCAGGACGAACGCGTTGTGTTCGAGCCACTCGAGCTCGATCCGCGTCATCAGGATGGCAAGCCCGACCCCGAGCGCGAGAAACACGAGATGGCGCGTCAGGTAGTAGAAAGGTCCGACGTGATGGCCGTCGGCGATCGCGATCGAACTCGATGCGACCATGATCACCCCGAGGCTTGCGAGCGCGCCGGCGGCGAGCAGGACGCCGAGGTCGAAGCGACCGGGCAGTTCATCGCGGCGGCGGGCCTGTGTGCTGAGGTCACTCATCAGCGCACCTTCAACGTGGCAAGGCCGATCAGCACGAGCACGACGCTGATGATCCAGAAGCGCACGATCACGCGCGGCTCCGGCCAGCCTTTGAGTTCGAAGTGATGATGGATCGGCGCCATGCGGAAGATGCGCTTGCCGGTGAGCTTGAAGCTCGCGACCTGCAAAATCACGCTGGCCGTTTCCATGACGAATACGCCGCCCATGATCAGCAGCACGATTTCCTGGCGGACGATGACCGCGACGCAGCCAAGCGCGGCGCCGACCGCGAGCGCGCCGACGTCGCCCATGAACACCTGCGCCGGATAGGCGTTGAACCACAGGAACCCGAGGCCCGCGCCGGACAACGCGCCGCAGAAGATGCACAACTCGGCGGCGCCGGGCACCGCGGGAATCTGCAGATACGTAGAGAAGACGCTATGTCCCGCGGCGTAAGCGAACACGCCGAGCGCCGCGGAAACCAGCACGGTCGGCATGATCGCAAGGCCATCGAGGCCGTCGGTCAGGTTCACGGCATTCGAAAATCCGACCATGATCAAGTAGCCGAGCACGACGAAGGCCCAGCCGAGCGGAATCGCCACCTGCTTGAACAGCGGCACGTACAGCGCGACCGCGCCGGGCGAGTCTTCGGCGAGCACGTAATACAGGCCGATCGCAGCGCCGAGTCCAAACACGGACTGCCAGAAATACTTCCAGCGCGCGGCAAGTCCACGGCTGTCCTTGAGCACGAGCTTCTTGTAGTCGTCGTAGAAGCCGACCGCGCCGAACGCCAGCATCACCGCCAGCGTGACCCACATGTAGCGGTTGTGCAGGTCGCCCCACAGCAAGGTCGCGACCGTGACCGCGAGCAGGATCAGCGCGCCGCCCATCGTCGGCGTGCCGGCCTTCGACAAATGCGATTGCGGACCGTCGCTGCGGATGACCTGGCCGGCCTTGACCGCGGTCAGGCGGCGAATCGCGTCGGGACCGAGCAGCAGAGCGACCGCGAGCGCGGTCAGCGCGCTCATGATCGTGCGAAAAGTTACATATTGGAACAAGTGGAGAACGCTAACTTGTCCTCGCAGCATGTCGGCAAGCTCAAGCAGCATTGCGCGTGCCCCCGCCGTTGCCGCCGCTGCCTTCGAGCAACGCGCGCACGACCCGGTCCATGGCCGAGCCGCGCGAACCCTTGACCAGCACGCTGATACCCGGATGCACGTCGGCCGACAACGCCGCGATCAGCTCGGACTGGTTGGCGAAATAGCGCGCCTTGCTGCCGAACGTGCCGGCTGCAGCCGCGGCCAGTCCGCCGACCGCATAGAGGCGTGAAATTCCCGCGGCGCGAGCTACGCCGCCGATGCGTGCGTGCAGTATTGGCGCCTGCGGACCGAGTTCGCGCATGTCGCCGAGCACGAGCCAGGCCTCTCCGGGTTCGGCGGCGACGGCGGCGATCGCCGCTTCGGTCGAAGCCGGGTTCGCGTTGTAGCTGTCGTCGATCAGGGTCCAGCCGCCGGGCAGCGAATGGCGTTGCAGCCTGCCTTTGACCGGTTGCGCGGACTCGAGTCCGCGCTGGATCGTCGCGACCGGCACGTCGAGCGCATGCGCGACCGCGGCGGCGGCGAGCGCGTTCATGACGTTGTGGCGTCCGCTCAGCGGCAACGCGATCTCGGAGCGCGCGCCGGCCATGGTCAGCGCGAAACGCATGCGCGCACCGGATTCGAGAATTTCGCCGCGCACGTCGGCCGCGTTGTCGATGCCGAAGCGGAGCGTGCGGCGCGTTCCTGCCATCGTCGCGAACAGGCCGGCGAACGCATCGTCGGCGTTGATGACTGCCACGCCATGCGGCGGCAGCGCGGCATATAGCGCGCCCTTGGTCTCGGCGATGCCTTCGAGTGTGCCCATGCGCTCAAGATGGGCCGGTGCAATGTTGTTGACGAGACCGATTTCGGGCCGTGCGATGGCAGCCAGGTAGGCGATGTCGCCCGGCTTGCCGGCGCCCATTTCGAGCACCGCGTATTCGGCATCTTCCGGCACGGCCAGCAGCGACAGCGGCAAGCCGATTTCGTTGTTCAGGTTGCCGGCGTTGACGTGGGTCTTGCCGTGCAAGGCCAGGATCGATGCGAGCAGCGTCTTGACCGTCGTCTTGCCGTTCGAACCGGTGATGCCGATGACGCGGGCGCGGCGTTGCGCGCGCACGGCGCTGGCAAGATCGCCGAGCGCGAGCATCGTGTCGACGACGACGACCTGCGGCAGATCGACCGCGATCGGCCTTTCGACCAGCGCTGCGGCGGCGCCGGCGGCTTGCGCCGCTGCGACGAACTCGTGCGCGTCGAAGTTCTCGCCTTTCAGCGCGACGAACAGCGCGCCGGGTTGCGGACTGCGCGTGTCGCTGAATACGCCACATACGTCGACATCGGCGCCGCGCAAGGTGCCGCGGGCCCACATCGCCACGTCGGACAGCTTCAGGCTCAGCATGGCCGAGCCTCCAGTGCCCGCCGCGCGACGTCGAGATCGTCGAACGGATGCCGGATGCCGCGGATTTCCTGGTACGGCTCATGGCCCTTGCCGGCGATCAGCACGGCGTCGCCGCGACGGGCTTGTTCGAGGGCGAGTGCAATCGCGCGCGCGCGGTCGCGCTGCACGGTCGCTTCCGCCGGCCGCGAAAGGCCGGCGACAATCTGCGCAACGATGAAGTCGCCGTCTTCGCCGCGCGGATTGTCGTCGGTGACGATGATGCGATCGGCCAGGCGCTCGGCGATCGCGCCCATCTGCGGACGCTTGCCCTGGTCGCGCTCGCCACCGCAGCCGAACACGCAGATCAGCTGGCCGGCGCAGTGCGCGCGCAGCGAAGCCAGGGCCTGTTCCAGCGCATCGGGCGTGTGCGAATAGTCGACGACGACGAGCGGCAGGTCGCCTTCGCCGCCGAGACGATTCATGCGACCGGGGACGGGCCGCAACTGCGTCAACGCTTTGTGGATTTGTACAAATGGATAACCCAGGGCCCCGAGGCAGCCGGCCACGGCGAGCAGGTTGCCGACATTGAAGCGCCCGAGCAGCGGCGTCGCGATTTCGCCCTCGCCCCATGGCGTAACCAGCGTGAAGCGCAGCCCCTCGTTGCTGCTGCCGATGTCGCGCGCGCGGATTTCCGCCGTCGTGTCGTCGATGCCGTAACGCAGAAGGGTGATCCCCGGCTTCAGTCCGCTCGCGAGTTCGCGGCCGAACGCATCGTCGATGTTGATCACTGCAGCTCGCAGCTCCGGCCAGGCGAACAGCCTGGCCTTGGCCGCGCCGTAGGCGTTCATGTCGCCGTGATAGTCGAGGTGATCGCGTGTCAGGTTCGTGAACACCGCGAGCGCGAACGCGACCGCGTCGACTCGGCCCTGGTCCAGGGCGTGGGAGGAGACTTCCATCGCCACGTCGGTCGCGCCGCCGTCGCGGAACTGCGCAAGCAGACCGTGCACGCTGATGACATCCGGCGTCGTGCGCTCGCCCGCATCGACCGCGCCGACGAGCCCCGCGCCGAGGGTGCCGATCGTCGCGGCGCGCGCACCTAGCACCTCCAGCGCAGACGCCAGCAACTGCACGATCGAGGTCTTTCCATTCGTGCCGGTAACTCCGATCACGCGCATCGCTTCGGACGGACGGCCAAAAAACCGCGCCGCGATTTCGCCGACGTGGTCGCGCAAGTTGTCGATCCAGAAGATAGGGGCGAGGGACGAGGGGTGAGGGGCGAGGGGCTGGTCTTCAGTCGTCCGTAGCTGCTCATTCCGCGCGTCAGGAACGTGGATCGAGGAGTGCTCGGCTGATTGCTGCTCTTTACTCGCCCCTCGCCCCTCGTCCCTCGCCTCTTTTTGCTCTTCACTAGCCCCTAGTCCCTCATCCCTAGCCCCTGCTCCTATAGAAGCGACGGGCGCCGGTGCTTCGGCGATGACTACCGAAGCACCGGACGCCAACGCCGCCGGGGCAAACGTGATGCCGTGCGCGCTGCCGCCGCGCAGGGCAACGAACGCGTCGCCGGAACGCACGCGCCGCGAATCCAGGGTCAGGCCGCTTACGACGATGTCGCCCGCTGCGGCCGGTGCAACGATGCCATCGAGCAATTCGGCGAGTCGGCGCGGTACGGCGCTCACGGCACTGCCTCTTCGGCAGTGCTGTCATCGTCGCCCGCGGCCTGTGGCGCGATGCGTGGCGCGGTAACATCGGGACCGCCGGCATACCAGTGCTGCACGTTGTCCGGCGGCACGTCGAGCAGGCGCAGCGCTCCGTCCATGACGCGGCTGAAAACCGGCGCCGCAACCGTGCCGCCGTAATACGCGCCGCCCTGGCCGCCGCCGGGATCGTTGATGATGACGACGCCGACCAGGCGCGGGTCGCTCGCCGGCACGACGCCGACGAACAGCGAGATGTAGCGGTTCTGATAGCTGCCGCCGTGGGCGATGCGCGCGGTACCGGTCTTGCCGGCGACGAGGTAGTTCGGTACGACCGCTCCGGGAAACGCTGTGCCGCCCGGCATGACGACCGTCTGGAGCATTCCCATGATCGTGTGCGCGATCTGCGGATCGATCACCGCGTTGTCGGGATTCAGCGCGCCCTTGACGAACGTCGGCGCGCGCAGGCGGCCATCGTTCGCGAGCGTGGCGTAGCCCTGCGCCAACTGCAGCGGCGTCACGTTGAGGCCGTAGCCGTACGAGATCGTCGCCTTCTCGACCGGACCCCAGGCCTTGACGATCGGCAGGAAGCCAGGCGATTCGCCCGGAAATCCGCTGCCGGTCGATTCGCCGAAACCGAAGCGGTGATACATGTCGTACAGATTGTCTTTCGGCAGCGTTTCGGCGACCTTCGCCGCGCCGATGTTGCTCGACTTCGTGATCACGCCGGTCAGTGTCAGCAGGCCGTGGTTGTGCACGTCGTGGATCGTCAGGTTGCTGATCTGGTACGTGCCCGGATTCGTGTCGACCTTCGAGTCCGGCTTCCACTTGCCGCTTTCGAGCGCCGTCGCGATCGTGAATGCCTTCATCGTCGAACCCGGCTCGACGACGTCGGTCAGCGCGCGGTTGCGGCGGAAATGCGGATCGGATTTTTCCTTCGCATTCGGATTGAACGAGGGGTTGTTGACCAGTGCGAGCACTTCGCCGTTGCGCGCATCGAGGATCACCATCGAGCCCGAGCTGGCGTGGCGGTCGATGATCGCGGCCTTGAGTTCGCGATACGCCAGATACTGGATGCGCCGGTCGATCGACAGCGTGAGATCGACGCCGGGTTCGGGCTTGCGCGTCAGCTCGACGTGCTCGACGACGCGGCCGAGATTGTCGCGGATCACGCGCTCGCTGCCCGGCGCGCCGGCGAGCAGGCCATCGAACGCGAGTTCGAGGCCTTCCTGGCCGCGATCGTCGATGTTCGTGTAGCCGAGCACATGCGCCATGACTTCGCCGGCCGGGTAGTAGCGGCGGAACTCGCGCTGGCTCGACACGCCCGGAATGCCGAGCTTGGTGATTGCCTCGGCATCGTCGGGATTCAGATGGCGCTTGAGATAGACGAACTCCTTGTCGACGCGCTGGTTGAGGCGCTGCTTGAGCACATCGGCGTCGATGCCGAGCGCGGTGGCGAGTTCATCGAGGCGATCTTCGTGCTCGAGCACTTTCTGCGGATCGGCCCAGATCGAATCGACCGGCGTCGACACGGCCAGCGGTTCGCCGTTGCGGTCGAGAATCGTGCCGCGCGAAACCGGGACCGCCATGTCGCGCAGGAAGCGCGCGTCGCCCTGCTCCTGATAGAAATCCTTGCGCACGATCTGCAGGTCGATCGCGCGCACGATCAGCGCGGTCGAGCCGAGCGCCAGCAGCATCAGCACGGTGTACAGGCGCGCGCGCGTATTGATCGCCTGCGCCCGCGGTTTCACGCGCGCGCGTTCGGCACCTGTTGCCGATACTCGGCAGTCTGGACGATGGCAGAAGACCAAAAAGCATTGTCGCGTTCCGATGTCCCTAACGTTTGATGACGACGGTAGTGGCCGGCTGTGGCGAAATCATGCCGAAGCGGCTGCGCGCGATCTGTTCGATGCGGTTGGCTTCTGCCGCCGTGGCCTGCTCGAGTTCCAGACGTCCGTACTCGAAATTCAGGTCGTCGCGCTCGCCGATCAGTCGCGTCAGCTCGACGAACATGCTGCGGCTTTCCTGACGCGTGTAGACGACGCCGACCGCGCTGGCGACGACGGCCGCCAGGAGCAGCAACAGCACGGCGATGCCGAGGCTGCGCATCACAGGCGTTCCGCCACGCGCAGGACGGCGCTGCGCGCGCGCGGATTCAGCGCGGTTTCGCGCGCGTCCGGAAACTGCGCGCCGCCGATCGGCTTCAGGCGCAGGACCGCCGGTGCCGGCGGCGGCAGGCCATGGCGCGTCGGCGCCTGTTGCGACTCGGCGCGGATGAAGCGCTTGACGATGCGGTCTTCGAGCGAATGGAAGCTGATCACGACTAAACGCCCGCCCGGCCGAAGCCGGGCAAGCGCGCCCTGAAGCCCTCTTTCCAACGCGTCGAGTTCGCCGTTCACGGCGATGCGCAGCGCCTGGAAGCTGCGTGTCGCCGGATGCTTGCCCGGCTCACGCCGGCCTATCGTCTGCGCGATCAGGTCGGCCAGCTCGCCGGTACGCTCGATCGGCGCCTCGCGGCGGCGTTCGACGATTGCGCTTGGCGATGCGGCGACTGTGGCGTTCTTCGCCGAACTGCCATAGAACGTCGGTGATCTGGGCCTCATTGGCGCGGGCAAGAAAGCGCGCGGCGCTTTCGCCATGGGTCGGATCCATGCGCATGTCGAGCGGGGCGTCGGACTGAAAACTGAACCCGCGAGCGGCGTCGTCGAGTTGCGGCGAAGACACGCCCAGGTCGAGCAGCACGCCGTCGAGACCGTCACGCGCCGCATCCCACTCGATGAGGTCGGCGAAGCTGCCGTGCCGGATTGCAACGCGGGGATCGGCGCCGAATTCCGCGCGCGCGACCGCCACTGCTGCTGGATCGCGATCCATCAGCAACAGGCGCGCGGCCGGACCAAGGCGCGCGAGCAATGCGCGCGCGTGGCCGCCGCGGCCGAAAGTGCCGTCGAGGTAGGTGCCGTCGTTGCGCAGGTTCAGCCCGGCGAGCGCTTCTTCCAACATCACCGGGATGTGGGCCGGTGCGGCAGACACGCTGTCATCGCTGGTCATTGCCGCTCCGATGCGGATCGTCATGCCACTCACAAGCGCAGATCCAGCATCTCGCTGCTGAGCTCGGTCTCGCCGATCGTCTGGCGAATCTTGTCCAGATGCGCCTGCTCGCTCCACAATTCGAACTTGCGGTCCATGCCGAGCAGCACCGCGCGCTTCTCGATGCCGGCCGCGTTTCTCTGGCTGGCGGGCACAAGCAGGCGCGCGTTGCCGTCGAGCTCGACCGGCGCGGCGGCGCCGACGAGTTTCAGCTGCAGGTCGCGATGCACGCGCTTGACGCTCGACAGGTCGTTGACCTGGTCGCGGACTCTTTCCCACTCGCTCTGCGGAAACAGCCACAGGCAACCGTGCTCGAACGGGTTGTAGGTGAACACCAGGCGATTGGCGCACGCCGACGCGATCAGCTCGCGGTAGGCGGTTGGCACCGCCATGCGGCCTTTGTCGTCGAGCGTGATGCTTGTTTCACCCTGAAACATGGTCCCCGCCTGCAACTGATCCCACAAAAAACCACGAAATCCCACTAGCGGCGAACATTAGTCGCCGTGAGCAGGTGTGTCAAGGGAAAATTGCTTGCAGATCAACAGGAAAGCCGCGCTTTTGTTAAGAATTCGCGTGACTTATCAGCTATGCAAACGAGTCAATTGAATTTATTGACTATTTTGTTTCAGCCTGATGCATTTAGCCGTCCATATGGTTGCTGCGACGCAGCAAAGACCGTGGATGACGAGAATTTCTACATTGCCACTTTTAGCAAAAGATATAAATTATACAATGCGGCAATCGCGACCAGCGGCAAAGGTCTGCAGCGCTTGTGACTCGAAGATTTCCGCGATTTCAAGTCTAAATAATTTCGTCATTCCCGCGAATTCAAGCGGGAATCCATTTTGATCTCGATGCGAGGAGCACAAATCAAGATGGATCCCCGCTTGACCAGCTCCGCTGTTGAGAGCCGCGGGGATGACGACTTATTCGTAAGGATTCGGAAAGCAGAACCGGTTTCCGGAGCGCCGGTTCGCGGCGTCCGGAATGGATCGGGAAAAAACGAGTCGGCCTGTAAGCCGGGTTCTGTCTTGGACGGTCATTCCTCTAGGCCTGACGTCGCCGTCAGGCTCAAGCAACCTACCCGGGAGCAGCGCGGGCCACGCCAATGCTCCCCTATTTGGTCTTGCTCCGAGTGGGGTTTGCCATGCCACGCGACGTTGTCCTCGCGCGCGGTGCGCTCTTACCGCACCGTTTCACCCTTACCACGCGCGTCTCGCGACGCCGTTCGGCGGTCTGTTCTCTGTTGCACTGTCCGTCGGCTCACGCCGCCCAGGCGTTACCTGGCACTGTGCCCTATGGAGCCCGGACTTTCCTCGAAATGCTTGCGCACCTCGCGACCATCCGGCCGACTCGGGGGAGATTGTACAGGGTCGAAACGGTCAAGCGTCGGAAAACGGAATACGTAAGACGCGATCGCACCCTAGAACGCGTGCGTTGTCTCCCTCTCCCCGCCGTGGCGGGGAGAGGGTTGGGGTGAGGGGTGAGTGATAGATAGCGGCGCAGGTCCTGTGGCGCCGCGCGCAACGCGCCTCCCGCCGAGAATTACCGCGCCTGAAGTCGGACAGGCTGGCCCCTCACCCTACCCTCTCCCCATCATTCGATGGGGAGAGGGGAAAACAACGCCGGATGCTTTCACTCGATGCTGTCCGCTAGCCCCAGCCCTCGCCCCTCGCCCCTCGTCTCACTGCGTCTCTGCCGCCACGCGCCGCATCGCCTCGATGCTGAGCTCGACATCCGCATCGGTCGTCGCCCATGACGAAACACTGATGCGCATCGCGGTTCGCCCCTGCCAGACCGTTATGCCGCACCAGCAGGTGCCCTCGGCCTGGAGCGCCGCAATCACGCGCTGCGTCCGCGCGGCATCGCCGAACGCAACCAGCACCTGATTCAGCGCGACCTCGTTGAGCACTTCGAAGCCGCTGGCCGCCAGCGCCTCGGCAAAGCGCCGCGCCTGCCGGCAGCTGCGCTCGATCATTTCCTCCAGCCCGCCGCGACCGAGGCTGCGCAAGGCCGCCCAGACGTCGACCCCGCGCGCACGCCGCGACAGTTCCGGCGTGAAGTCGGCCGGATTGCGGCCCTGCGTCTGGGTAGGAAGATATTCGGCGGTGATCGCCATCGCGGCGCTGAGCGCATTCGCATCACGCACGAATGCCAGCCCGCAGTCGTACGGCACGTTCAGCCACTTGTGCGCGTCGGTCGCCCAGGAGTCGGCGCGTTCGATGCCGTCAACGAGAAATGCGCGCGACGGCGCGACGCGTGCCCACAGGCCGAATGCCCCGTCGACATGGATCCATGCGTCGGCGCCGGCATGTTCGCGCACCGCGGCGACGGCGTCGCTGCCGCCGGTGTTCACATTGCCAATTTGTGTACAAATTATAGTCGGTCCGGAAATGCGCGGCAGCGCTTCGACGCGCATGCGCCCTTGCCCGTCGACCGGAACGCGCGCGACCCGGTTGCGGCCGAGTCCGAGCATGCCAAGCGACTTGATCGCGCTCGGATGCGCTTCGTCGCCGACCACGACCGTGATCGGCGGCGCGCCGAACAGCCCTTCGGCTTCGACATTCCAGCCCGCGCGCGCCAGCACGTTGTGCCGCGCCGCCGCCAGCGCGGCGAAATTCGCGACGGTTGCGCCGGTGACGAACGCGCCGCCGGTCCCGGCCGGCAGGCCGAACAGCTCGATCAGCCAGCGCAAAGCCGTCTGTTCGAGCCGCGCGGTCGCCGGCGTCACGTTGTGCATCGCCGAGTTCTGGTCCCAGGCCGTTGCCAGCCAGTTGGCCGCCATCGCCGCCGGCAACGCGCCGCCGATGACGAAGCCGAAGAAGCGCGGCCCGCCCATCGCCATCGTCGCCGGCGAACCGTAGCGGTCGAGCAGTTCGATGACTTCGCCGGGATCGCAAGGCGCCTCTGGCAGCGCACCATCGAGCGCATCGAGCGCCGCGACGTCCGCCGGATCCGGTGCAACCTTGCGCTGCTGCAATCCTTTCAGGTACGCATCGGCGCGCGTAGCGACGTCTTGGAGAAGATTGTTCATGCTGGTTGTGCTTTTAGGCTTCAGAGCGGCGTGATGTTGCGCGCTTATTGTAAGGCGCGAGGGCTGAGGGCTGAGGGCTGAGAGTTTGCAGAGCGTCGCGCTTTCTTGCTCCTCACTCCGGAAGTTTCACGTCTCGCATGCGTAAGCTCATGCTACGGTGGCGCTCGCTCCAGCTCTCAGCCTCAGCCTTCCTCTACGACGTACAACGCATTGCGCGGCGCCCCTGTTATTTCCGCAGCAAGCTTGGCCGCGCGGCCGGGCGGCAAATCCTTGCGCAGCAGTTCGAACACGCGACGGCCTTCGGCGAGCCGCGCAGCAGTTGCATTCTCGCCCGCGCCGGCGACGAGGACGACGAATTCGCCGCGCTGCTGGTTCGCGTCGGCCTTGATTCGAACGCCGAGCCCGGCGAGAGAGTCGTCGAGCACGGTTTCGAACAGCTTGGTCAACTCGCGCGCAACCACGGCGCGGCGATCGGCGCCGAAAACAGCAGCCAGATCGTCGAGCGCCTCGACGATGCGATGGCTCGATTCGTAGAAGATCAGCGTGCGTGTCTCGGCACACAACGCCTGCAGATGGGCGCGGCGGGCCGCCGCCTTGGCCGGCAGGAAGCCTTCGAACACGAACCGATCGGAAGGCAGGCCCGCGACCGAGAGCGCTGCAATTGCTGCACACGCGCCCGGCACCGGGCTGACGACGATTCCGGCTTCGCGGGCGGCGCGCACGAGGCGGAAGCCCGGATCGCTGATCAGTGGCGTGCCGGCATCGCTGACCAAAGCGATCTGCGCGCCGTCGCGCATTCGTTGCACGAGATCGGCACTGGCTTCGCGCTCGTTGTGTTCATGCAACGCGACGCGACGCGTGGCAATGCCGTGATGCTGCAGCAACGCAGCGCTGTGCCGCGTGTCTTCGGCGGCGATCAGGTCGACCTGGCGCAGGACCGCCTGGGCGCGCGTGGAAAGATCGTCGAGATTGCCGATCGGCGTGGCGACGATCCAGAGCTTGCCTGACGCATGCTGTGTCATGCCTTCTCCATCGATGTTTGCGCCAGATCGCCGCAAAGCTCACTGTTGGACTGTAGCGACAAATACGCGGGCATCTTGTCATGTTTTCGCGGCGACTTGCCCCCTTCCGACTGCCGCCACCTTGTACTCGCCACATCCTTGTGGCTCGCCCTCCGGCCAGCTCCGCTGCAAACATCGGCAATCCTGCCGATGTTTCCCCGCAAGCGGGGAAGGATTCTTAGTTTGCCGCTCTCTGCTTTTCCTTTCCCTGCGAAGCGGGGAAGGTGCCGGAGGCGGATGGGGGCGCTCTGTGCGACGCCGTATCAGTTCGCTGCCAATTCATCCCACATACGGCCAGCTTAGCGCGAAGCCGGCCGCATGATCCGCTATCATGAGCGCATCGTGTTTCGAGATGCGTCCATGACGCCACGTTTCCTGCGCTTGCTGTTGCTCTGCCCCATCCTTGCCAGCGCGCTGCTGTCCGGCTGCATCGAGATGGAGCCGCGCGAGGAGCGCCCTCCCGCCGCGGCCATCGACGCCGAGAAACTCTACCAGCAGGGCGACCTCGACGGGGCCGCGCGGGCGTTCGAGAATCTCGCGGCGGAGCACTCGGACGAACGCGATCACTATCGGCTGCGTGCCGCCGAAGCATACCGCGAGGAAGGCAATCTCGAAGCGGCAGCCCAGGTGCTGGCCGGCGTGAAGGCACGCCGGCTGTCGCCGGACGAAGCGATTCGTTTGGCGCTGCTCAATGCCGAAATTGCGCTCGCGCAACATGACGCGGCCCACGCGCTGCAGTTTCTGGGCTACCCGGACGAAAATCTGCCGCCGCCGTTGCGTATTCGCACGCTCGAACTGCGCGCGCGCGCGCAATCAGCCAGCGGCGACCCGCTCGCCAGCGCCCGCACGCGTGCCGCGCTCGACCGCTTGCTCGGCGGCACCGACCGCGTGCAGAACGAAGCGCAGATCGTCGCTACGTTGCAGAAACTCGGACCCGACGCGCTCAAGCAGCAGGCTTCGGTCTTGCCGCCGAACGACGCGTTGCGTCCGTGGCTGAACCAGGCTCTGCGCAGCAACGGCCAGGCGTTGCCGCAAGTTGTCCTGCGTCCCAACCAGGCGGTCGGCACGATGGTGCCGGGCCAGGATCATGCGATGACGCACGAAGGCTATCGCGAAGCCCATTTCGTCGCCCTGCTGCTGCCGAGCGGCGGCTCGCTCCGGGCCGTGGCGCAACCGATCCGCGATGGCTTTCTCGCGGCGTATTTCGGCGACCCGAATCCGGAACGGCCGCAGATTCGCACCTACGACTCCGGCGACTCGCCGCAGCAAGCCGTCGAAGCCTATCAGCGCGCGGTTGCGGACGGCGCCGATCGCGTTGTCGGTCCGTTGCGCCGCGACGGTGTGTCGGCGGTGTTCGCGCAGGGGCGGCTGCCGGTGCCGGTGCTGGCGCTGAACCAGCCGGAGCGCGGCGAGATTCCGCCGCAGGGCAGCGCCGCGTTCGGCCTGACGCCGGACTCCGAAGCTGCGCAAGCAGCCGAACACATGCTTGAACGCGGCATCCGCCGCGCGGTGATCATCACCGCAACCGACGACTGGGCCGAGCGCGCGGCACTGGCATTTCGCGCGCAGCTCGAAAACCACATGGGCGAAATCGTCGGCGAGGCGCGCATCCGGGACAATGAGATCAACTATGCCAGCGCGATCCGCCAGGCGATGAGCGCGGTGCCCGCCACCGGAATGGCGCCGTCGCTTCCCGGCGCCGCACCGATCCCCGCTCCGCCATCAACGCCCGGTGCCACGCAGCCGGTGCCCGAGCCGCCAGCGATCGGCATCTTCATCAGCATGCGGCCGCAACAGGCGCGTCTGCTGCTGCCGCAGGTCCGGCTAGCTGGATTTACCGGCGTTCCGGTGTTCGGGACTTCGCACATCTATTCTGCCAATGTCGATCCGGGCCAGGACCGCGACCTCGACGGCGTCGAATTCTGCGACGCGCCTTGGCTGTTCGACGCCGTGCTCGGCCTGCCGCGCTACAGCGAGATCACGCGCGTGCTCGATTCCGTGCGCGGTGCTGGTGCGCGCCTGTTTGCGATGGGTCTGGACGCGTATTCGCTGCTGCCGTACATGGATTGGCTGAGCCAGCACCACGACAGTTACCTGCCCGGTGCGACCGGCCAATTGTCCGAGGACGAACTAGAGCGCATCCAGCGCCTGTTGATCTGGGCGCGCTTCGAGGGCGGCGTTGCACGGCCGATCAACGGCGGCCTGCAGATGAGTTCATCGGTGCCCTGAGGGCGCTGGTCGCGATGGATTCGCGCCGCGCCACCGCTAGCACGCGCGATACCGGCTCACGCTGGGAAGACGCCGTGCTTGCATACCTCGAACGCGCCGGCCTGGCGCTGATCGCGCGCAATTTCACCTGCCGCTACGGCGAGATCGACCTGATCATGCGCGACCGGGATCAGATCGCGTTCATCGAAGTGCGCTATCGTGGCGACGACGTGCGCGGCGGCGGTACAGTGTCGGTCGGCGCGGGCAAGCAGGCAAAACTGGCGCGCTCGGCAGCGATATATCTGCAACGCAATCCCGCGCTTGCTGCCATGACATGCCGCTTCGATGTCGTCGGCTGCAGCGGCACCCGGGCCACGCCGGCTTTCGAATGGACACGGGGGGCGTTCGATGCTTTTTGAAAGAAGGGGCCAGGGACCAGGGGCTAGAGGCCAGCAAAAGCCCCGCCGCTTCCAGTCCAAACTCCCTGCTTTTGCTAGTCCCTAACCCCTAGCCCATCATGACTATGCCAAGCCACAAATTGCACTTCTACACATCAATACTTTTCGCCACGGTCGCGCTGCTCCTGCAAGGCTGTCATGAACAGCGTCCGACCGGCACCGTGCTCGGCGACCGCAACATCCAGCTCACGGCGTTCGACGCAATCAATCGCGACAAGGATCTCGTTCACGGCGACAACAACGTGAAAGTCGTCGTTTACGACGGCGTCATGCTGTTGTGCGGGCAGGTGCGCAGCGAGGAACTCAAGCGCCGCGCGCAGACGCACGTCGAGGTCATTGAAGGAATCAAGCGGCTGGTCAACGACCTCGAAGTAACGGACGAGCCCGAAGGTTTCTGGCGCCGGCGCGAGGACGACACGACCACGGCGCGCGTAAAAACCGCGCTGCTCGACATCACCAGCATGCCTGATTTCAATCCATCGCGAGTCAACGTGACCACGTCGCATCACGTCGTCTACGTCATGGGCCTGGTGACCCGGGAGGAGGCCGAGGCGGTGGTCGGAGTCGCGCGCGAGGTCGGTGGCGTGCAGAAGGTGGTCGAGGTGTTTGAGTATAAGGACTAGAGGTCTGACGAAACCAGAACCGCCGTCATTCCCGCGGAAGCGGGAATCCATCTTGATCTTGGCACCTTCGCAACTCTCTGAGGCAGAGCAACATGGATTCCCGCTTCCGCGGGAATGACGATGTTTTGTAAGTCTGGTTCGCGCAAGATACCTCGGCAATCATCAAGACTACTTGTTCCCTGTTTACCGGAGCGCCCTCGTTGGCCCACTTTGCTCACCAATGCACCATTAGGCCCAGCACAATCGCGGCATAAAGCCCCGCGATGACATCGTCAAGCATCACGCCGAGCCCGCCATCGACATGACGGTCCGCCCATGAAACCGGCCACGGTTTCCAGATGTCAAAAAAGCGGAAAAGTATAAATCCGGCGGCGATCCAGACCCACGAATGCGGGATGCCGACCAGCGGCGTCAAGGCGATCCACAACCCGACGAATTCGTCCCAGACTGCGTAGCCGGGATCGGCGACGCGCACGTTCCGCACGACCCAGGCGCAGGCCCACACGCCGAGCGCGAACGTGAAGATGAGCGCAAGCGCGTAGTAATGCAACGGCAGCGCGGCCAGAGCAAACCACGGCAAGAGCGCGGCCAGCGACCCGGCCGTGCCCGGCGCCCTCGGGCTGAGTCCCGACCCGAAGCCGGTGGCAATCCAACCTGCCGGATGCCCGAGCACGAGACGCCGTTGCCCGGCAGTCATCCCCAGCGAGAGTGACTGGGATGAATGCGCCGCGCTCGCGTCGATCCCGTTCTCGTCGTCGGCAATCACGCGAAATGCTCCCAGCCCGGTCGCGTGACGACTACGGGATTGCCGCTGGCGTCGCGCGGGCTCACCCCATGTCCTGCGACGATGCGGCCGATGCGCGTCGCCCCGCAACCGCTGCGGGCCAGGTCGCCGAGCAAGGACGGCGCCTGCGCATCGCCTGCCGTAAAACACAATTCGTAGTCATCGCCACCAGCGAGCTGGAGTGCGTGACGCGTCGACGCATCGAAAAGGTCGAATAGCGCGGACGACGCCGGTAAAGATTCCACGTCGACCTCGGCACCGACGCCGCTGGCCGCGCAGATGTGACCAAGGTCGGCGACGAGGCCATCGGAAATATCGATGCAGGCGCTCGCGCGTCCACGCAGCGCCAGCCCTTGGGCGACACGTGGCGTCGGCCGGTCCAGGCGCTCGATCAAGGTAGCGCATGCAGCAGGGGATGCCGATCCACTAGGGGCAGTAGCGTTGTTGTCCTGTTCGATGCACCGCAGCCCGGCCGCCGCATCGCCAAGCGTTCCGGTTACATAGACCCCATCGCCGACGCGCGCGGAACCGCGCAGCAACGCAGCACCGTCCGGCACGAAACCGTGCACGGTAACGGTGATGCTCAAAGGCCCTTGCGTCGTGTCGCCGCCGACCAGGGCAAGCTTGAATTCGCCGGCCAGCGCGGCGAAACCATCGGCGAATTGGCCGACCCATTGCGCGTCGGCCTCCGGCAGCGTCAGCGCGAGCGTTGCCCACGCCGGCGTCGCTCCCATTGCTGCAAGGTCGGACAGATTGACCGCCAGCGATTTCCAGCCGATATCGAATGCTCGCGTGCGTTCGCGGAAAGTGCACGCCCGCGACAAGCGTATCCGTGCTGACCGCGAGAATCTGTCCCGCAGGCACGGCGAGCAGCGCCGCATCATCGCCGATGCCAAGGCGCACGTCCTCGCGCGCGACGGCACAGCGGTCGCGGATCACGGCGATCAGGTTGAATTCGTGCACGCTCGAATCTGCCGGCTGCGTAACGAGGCCAAGGCGCCTGAACTCAAGTGCCTTGTGCGCGAATGCGATCGCTCACAGCTCGCGGCCGGCCGGTCGCAACTCTGCCGAACGCCACGCCCGCGCGGCCTTGTCGAGCACGCCATTGACGTAGGTGTGGCCGTGCTCGGCGCCAAAGCGCTTGGTCACCTCGATCGCCTCGTTGATCACGACGCGGTACGGCACGTCGGGACGGTGTTGCAGTTCATAGGCCGCCAGGCGCAGGACAGCGCGCTCGATCGGATCGACCTGCACCGCTTCGCGATCGAGAAACGGGACGAGGCCGGCATCGAGTTCGGCACAATGCTTCTCGACGCCGCGCAGCAGATCCTCGAAATAATCGAGGTCGGCGATTTCCATGTCCTGCTCGTGGCGGAACTCCTCGATGACGTCCTTCATCGAGTTGCCGCCGACCTGCCAGGCATACAGCGCCTGGGTGGCGCGGCGGCGGGCGCGCGAGCGCGCGGTCAGGTCGATGCCATCGGGTCGGCGGTGTTGCTGGGTCATGATCGTGCTCCTGGTGCGAACCGTGGAAGGTTCGCGCGCGCCGGCAGTGGTTGCCGGCGCGGTGTCGAGTCCGCGCGGACCCGGAATCTGGCGATCGAAAGCTGCTCGCGCATCGTCAACCTATACTTTTGTCCACAAGTCCACAATTTCCAACGCGGCCAGCGCGACCTGTTCACCCTTGTTGCCGTGCGCACCGCCCGCGCGCGCTTGCGCATCCTCGTGACGTTCGACCGCGAGCACGCCATTGAGCACCGGCACGCCGTGGTCGAGCGCCACGCGCTGGAGCCCGGTCGCGCAGCCATCGGCAACATGTTCGTAATGACGCGTCTCGCCGCGCACGACGCAGCCGAGCGCGACGATCGCGGCATAGCGGTCCGTCAATGCCAGCCTCGCCGCCGCAACCGGCAGTTCCCAGGCGCCCGGAACGCGCACAAGATCGATCGCTGCGCCATCGACGCCGTGCGCGACGAACGCGCGCCGCGCACCTTCGATCAACGCATCGACGACGCGCGGATTCCAGCGGCTGGCTACGATTGCGAAACGCGTGTTGGCATGAACGCGAATTTCGCCGGTGAATTCAGGCATGGGGCTGAGGGCTGAGGGCTGAGGGCTGTGAGTCTACAAGCTATCGCAGTGAGACACGAAACACGATATTGCGGAACAAGGACAGAACGACGCCACCGATGGCCCGAACGATGACGTGCGATCGCGCCTTGCTGCGGGCCATGCAGCCCTCAGTCCTCAGTCCTCAGCCCTCAGCCCTCAGCCCTGTTCCTGCTTCCTCGTACCCAACGATCTCCAGCCCGAACCCACTCAACCCCAGAAACCGCCGTGGCGTCCCGAGCACACGCAGGCGGCGCACGCCGAGATCGGCAAGAATCTGCGCCCCGACCCCATGGCGGCGCCATTCGAGCGCGGCGTCGGACTCGCGCGGCGCGTTCAGCCGATCGAGCCGCTCGAGCGCGGTGCGCGCTTCATCGGCATCGGTCAGCACGACGACGACACCGCGGTCCCGCGCGGCAACCTGGCGCACGGCAGCGGACAGCGACAATGCGCCATCGGCGCGCGCAATGTGCAGGACGTCCGACAGCGTGTCGCGGACGTGAACGCGCGTCAGCACGGGCTCACCGTCGGCGACTGCGCCGCGCACGAGGGCGAAGTGCGGCAACTGCGTGATCGCGTCGCGATAGGCGACTATGCGGAAGCGGCCGAATTCCGTATCGACTTCACGATCGAACGAACGGGCAACGGTTTTTTCGGTTTCCAGGCGATAACGGATCAGGTCCGCGATCGAACCGATCCGCAGCCCGTGCAGTGCCGCGAATTCTTCCAATTGCGGACGCCGGGACATCGTCCCGTCGGTATTCATGATCTCGCACAGCACGCCGGCGGTCTGCAGGCCGGCAAGGCGCGCCAGGTCGACCGCTGCTTCCGTATGGCCGGCGCGCGTGAGCACTCCGCCGGGCTGCGCGCGGAGCGGAAAGATGTGTCCCGGGCGCGCAAAGTCCTGGGCCACGGACGCAGCCGAGGCGAGCGCGCGAATCGTCGCCGAGCGGTCTTCGGACGACACGCCAGTGCTGGTGCCATGGCGATAGTCGACCGAGACCGTGAACGCGGTGCGATGCGCGTCCTCGTTGTTCGGCACCATCTGCGGCAGACCGAGGTTCGCCAGGCGCGCTTCCTCCATCGGCACGCACAGGATTCCGCTCGTGTGCCGGATCATGAACGCGATCGCTTCCGGCGTCGCGTGCTCGGCCGCCATGATCAGGTCGCCTTCGTTCTCGCGGTCCTCATCGTCGACAATCACGACCATGCGGCCGGCCTGGATGTCGGAGATGATGTCGGAGATCGCGGAGAAGGACATTGAGAGCGCTAGGGCTGAGGGCTGAGGGCTGAGGGACGGCGGGGCGAAGCTGACGGCGGGCTAGGTTTCGGAGTCGACGCTGCGGAGCCGTTCGAGGTAGCGCGCGATCAGGTCGACTTCGATATTGACCGCATCGCCGACCCGTTTGTACTGAAACGTCGTGGCGCCAATTGTATGCGGAATCAGGTTGACGCCGAAGCGATTCGCGGCGACTTCATTGACGGTGAGGCTGACGCCATCGATGCAGACCGAGCCTTTTGCCGCGATGTAGCGCGAAAGTCCGGATGGCACTTCGAACGTCCAGCGTTGCGAGCGCGCATCGGGCTCGATCGCGACGACGCGGCCGACGCCATCGACATGGCCGGAGACAAGATGCCCGCCGAGCCGATCCGATAGCCGCAGCGACTTTTCCAGATTGACGCAATCTCCACTTTTCAACCCACCGAGCGTCGTACGGGACAGCGTTTCAGTCGAAATGTCGACAGCGACATCTGCCACATCGATCTCCACTGCCGTGAGGCAGACGCCGGAAACGCAAACGCTGTCGCCGATCGCAATATCGCTGGCGTCCAAGCCGCCCGTGTCGATGACGAGGCGCGTGTCGCCGCCTCGCGGCTCGACGCGCACGATCGCACCCATGGCCTGAACGATTCCGGTAAACATTGCTTCACTCTCGAAGAAGGAAACGCTGGTCGTTGCCGACGCTGCGGCGGTCGACGACATGCAATCGCCGCGCATCGGCGATCGACTCGAATCCCGGCAGCGCCAGCAACGGCCGCGCCTGATCGCCGAGCAGGACCGGCGCAACGTACAGCAATAACTCATCGACCTGGCCGTCGGCGAACAATGCGCCGCAAAGAGTCGGACCGGCCTCGACCTGCAATTCGTTGACGCCGCGTTCGGCGAGCAGCGCGAGCACCGCGGAAAGGTCGAGGCGGCCATCGCGCAGTGGAACGCTGGCCAGTTCGACACGCGCAAAGCGATCGTCGTGCGGCCGCGCATCTTCACCATGCACGAGCAACGTCGGCGCCGAACCATCGAGCACGCGCGCATCGCGCGGAGTGCGCAACGCGCGATCGAGCACGACGCGCAATGGAGATACATTACTCTGCCCCTCTCCCACCGGGACAGGGTGGCCCGTAGGGCCGGGTGAGGGTCGGGGATTGCCTTCACGCTCGGGTCCTGCCGGACCCTCACCCCAACCCCTCTCCCGACGGGAGAGGGGCTCAAGCCGGGCCGCGCCCCGAACTCCTACGCCCCGAACTCCTGCGCCCTGACTTCGGTGGGAGACGGACTCAACAGCTCGCACCGTCAATCGCGGGTTATCCGCCAGCACAGTTCCAATTCCGGTCAGGATCGCCGAACTGCGCGCGCGCCAGCGCTGCACGTCCGCGCGCGCAGCTTCGCCGGTAATCCACTTCGACGTGCCGTTGGCGAGCGCCGTGCGGCCGTCCAGACTCATCGCAAGCTTGATGCGAACCCACGGCCGACTGCGCTCGATGCGGCTGAAGAACCCCCGATTGAGCTCGCGCGCAGCTTCGCGCATCAGGCCGGTCTCGACCACGATGCCGGCGCCGAGCAATCGGCGCAGACCTTCGCCGGCAACCCTCGGATTCGGATCGTCGCTTGCAGCAACGACGCGCGAGACTCCTGCGGCGATCAACGCGTCGGCACACGGCGGCGTCCGGCCGAAGTGCGAGCATGGCTCCAGTGTCACGTAAGCAGTCGCGCCGCGAGCGCGAGCGCCGGCTTCGCGCAACGCGAAGACCTCGGCATGCGGCTCGCCGGCGCGCTCGTGCCAGCCTTCGCCGACGATGGATTCGGCTTGCGCAATCACGCAGCCGACGCGCGGATTCGGTTGCGTCGTGTACAAGCCGCGTTCTGCCAGGCGCAACGCGCGAGCCATGTAGGCATGATCGGTGGAGGTGAAGTCGAAGGCCATGTTTCTGATTGTCGATTGTCACTGAAAACGATAGCCGGTAGCCGGTAGCCGGAAGAGCAAAGGCAGGCGGCGCACTGCGGCAAGCCCTGCGGCTGGCGCCAACTGCTTTCTTCGGCTACCGGCTGCCGGCTACCGTGTTTCGCTCACGCCTTCTTGCGCGGCGATTTCAGTTCCGCCAGCAGCGGCAGCTGCAGGCCTTCGAGTTCAGGCAAGTCACGTTCGAGCCGTTCGATTTCCTCGCGGAAGGCCTGCACGTCTTCGAAGCGACGGTAGACCGAGGCGAAGCGCACGTACGCGACCTGGTCCAGGCGCTTCAACTCATCCATCACCCATTCGCCGATCAGGCGCGAGAACACTTCGCGCTCGTTGACGGCGCGCAACTGCTTCACGATCTCGCGCACGACGCTGTCGACCGCATCGCTGGCAACCGGGCGCTTCTGCAGCGCGCGCTCGACGCCGGTGCGCAGCTTGCGTTCGTCGAACGCCTCCCGCCGGCCGTCGCTCTTGACGATCGCCGGCAGTTTGATTTCGACTGTCTCGAACGTGTTGAAACGCTCGCTGCAGCGCTCGCACTCGCGCCGCCGGCGGATCGTCGTGCCGTCTTCGGACACGCGCGAATCGATCACGCGGGTGTCTTCGTTCTGGCAGAAGGGACAGTGCATCTCAGGGACTAGGGGCTAGGGACTAGGGGCTAGGGACGAGGGGCGAGGGAAGATCAAGAGCGCTCGGCGCCTTGGCTCTTCAGCCCTCAGCCCTTGGCCCTCAGCCCTGTTCTCAGCCATACACCGGAAACTTCCGGCACTGCGCCGTGACTTTCTCGCGCACCGCCGCGATGACAGCGTCATCGCCGGGCGCATCGAGCACGTCGCAGATCCAGTTCGACAATTCGACGCAGTCGTTCTCCATGTAGCCGCGCGTCGTGACTGCCGGCGTGCCGATGCGCAGGCCCGACGTGATGAACGGTTTCTGCGGATCGTTCGGCACGGCGTTCTTGTTGACCGTGATGTGGGCCTTGCCGAGCGCGGCCTCGGCATCCTTGCCGGTGACCTTGCTGCCGATCAGATCGACCAGCATCAGATGGTTCTGCGTGCCGCCCGAAACGATCTTGTAACCGCGCGCGATCATTGCCCCAGCCATCGCCTGCGCGTTCTTCGCGACCTGCTGCTGGTACACCTTGAACTCCGGCTCGAGTGCTTCCTTGAACGCGACCGCCTTGGCCGCGATGACGTGCATGAGCGGGCCGCCCTGGATGCCCGGGAACACGATCGACTGCAATTTCTTTTCGATCTCCTCTGCGGCCGCGCCCATCGCCGCGCGCTGCGCGACGATGATGCCGCCACGCGGACCACGCAGCGTCTTGTGCGTCGTCGACGACACGACGTGCGCGTGCGGTAACGGGCTCGGATAGACGCCGGCCGCGACGAGTCCGGCAACGTGCGCCATGTCGACGAACAGGTAGGCGCCGATCTTGTCGGCGATCGCGCGCATGCGCGCCCAGTCGACGACCTGGGAGTAGGCCGAGAATCCGGCGACGACCATCTTCGGCTTGTGTTCGAGCGCGAGGCGTTCGACTTCGTCGTAGTCGATCAGCCCCTGGTCGTTCACGCCATACTGCACCGCGTGCATGATCTTGCCGGACAGATTCACTTTCGCGCCATGGGTCAGGTGCCCGCCATGCGCGAGCGACATGCCGAGGATCGTGTCGCCGGGGTTGAGCAGCGCGAAGTACACCGCCTGGTTTGCCTGCGATCCCGAATGCGGCTGCACGTTGGCGTAGTCGGCGCCGAACAGCTGCTTGACACGCTCGATCGCCAGTTTTTCGGCGATGTCGACAAACTCGCAGCCACCGTAGTAGCGTTTGCCCGGGTAGCCCTCGGCATATTTGTTCGTCAGCACCGAACCTTGCGCTTCGAGCACGCGCGGACTGGCATAGTTCTCAGACGCGATCAGCTCGACGTGATCCTCCTGGCGCTGGCGTTCCGCGGCAATTGCCGCGGCCAGCTCGGGATCGTAGCCTTCGATACGCAGGTTTTTGGCAAACATGGGCAAATTGTCTCTTGCGGACAAAGAATGTGGATTCTAGCCAGTTCCCCACGATTCTCCCAATCTCCGAGCGGTTTCGGCGCCGATTCGGGCACGTTTGCCAGAATCGCGATGGTCGCAATGACTATTGCCGGACCCGCCGGATGATTTCTCGATGACGGCCGGGGATCCGGGCTCGGCCAGCCACGCCCGCGATCTGTTCGAGAGCGCCGTCCGCGAGGCCAAGGCCGGACGCTGGCACGAAGCCGCCCGCGCTTTCGCCGCGGCGTGGCGCGCGGCACCTGAACGGCCGGAAGCGGCCCAGGGGCTGCTCGAATGCGCCGCGCACCTCGCCCGCGTGGCAATCGCAGCGCCGGTTCGCGAAACCGACGCCGGTCCGCGCGCTGGCGGGCTTGTTTCCTTCGTCGTGTGCAGCATCGATCCTGTACGGCTTGCACGGCTGCGTGTCGACCTCGAAGCGCATTGGCGCGGCCAGGACTGGGAACTCGTGCATGTCGGCGACGCGCGCGGCCTGAGCGAGGGCTATACCCGCGGCCTGCGGCGCGCACGCGGCGACCTGATCGTCTGCTGCCACGACGATATCGGCCTGCTCTGCGACGACTTCGCCGACCGCTTGCGCCGCCATCTGGCCGCACACGATCTCGTCGGCGTTGCCGGCACGGATCGATTGAGCGGACCGGCCTGGCACTGGGCCGGTCCGCCGCACACGGCGAGCTGGGTATGCCTGCCGCGGCCCGACGGAAGCATCGTCGCGGGTCTGCTCGGAACCGCTGCGCCGGTGCTGCGTCGGGCTCAGGCCCTCGATGGTGTCTTTCTCGCCGGCAGGCGCGACACGTTCGAACGCATCGGATTCGATGCCGACACGTTCGATGGCTTCCATTTTTACGATCTGGACCTGAGCTATCGCGCGCATCGTGCCGGACTGGACTGCGCTGTCGCGCTCGATCTGCTGATCTGGCATCAGTCCGGCGGCGACTTCCGCGCGAGCTGGCGTGAATACGCGGACCGCTTCGTGACGAAGTTTCCGGAACTCAAGCCCGATGCACCGCCGGCGGCGTTTCGGACCGGTGCACTGGTCGTCGAGTCCGCGCTCGCCGCGCCGCTGTACGCCTGGGTCGCGCACTGGTTAGCCGCGCCGGGGTGAGTGGCGCTTCAAGCCCCTCCCCCTTGATGGGGGAGGAGTTGGGGAAAGGGTGACGCCGACGAAGTCGGCGGCTTCGCCGCCTTCCCCTCTCCCGATGGGCAGGAGCCCAAGTGCCCCGAAGGCCATGGATGGCCGAGAGGTGCCGGCGCGCAGCGCGCGCCGACCTCCCCCACAAGGGGAGAGGTGATCTTCTCCGCTCCGCCGAACACTCCAATAGATGTCGAAGTGCTACTGCCGCTGCGGCAGAGCCGGTGGGACTCCCGAATTTGTCTGGGCGGGACCGTCGCGTACCTGCGTCGATGCGTCGTCGCACCAGGCGCGCCACGCTTCACGAATCGCGCCGCTCAGCTCATGCGCATGCCGCTCGACGTTGGCGATGGTCAGCTGCATGCGTTCCCGCAAACCGGCCCGCAGCGCGCGCCGGCGTTCGCCCGCCTTCGCAAGATCGAGCACGCAACGCACGTAATCGTCGTTGTCCGTGGCAATCAAGTCGTCCAGCTCGAGCGAGTTCAGCAGGCTCGCGGTCTGCCGGCTGACCATCGAATCGCCGATGCGCGTCACAACCGGCACGCCCATCCACAATGCATCGCAACTCGTCGCGCAGCCGGAGAACGGAAACGGGTCGAGCGCAATGTCGACATCGGCGTAGGCAGCCAGCGCGTCGACATGACTGCCGTAGCCGAGCAGTTCCAGCCGATCCACGGATATCCCGTGGGCAGCCGCACGCACGATGAAGTTTTCGCGATGTCCCGCGTCGTCGAATGCGCGCATCTTGAGCTTCAGCACCGCCGACGGGAGCGCGGCAAGAATTCGCGCCCACGTTGCGAGAACCTCGTCGTTGATCTTTGACAGTCGGTTGAAACAAGCCAACCGCAGCACGTCTTCGACGCGAGGCGCGACTGGAGGCGCGCCATCGGGTGGTGAGTACGCGAGCCGGCCTGACTCCAGCCAGACAACGCGCTCACTGTAGTTGTCCAGCAGCGCCGGCGGACTCAGCACGGTGTCGCTGATCAGCACATCGATGGCCTGCGTACCGGTGCTGTGAAAGTAGTCGAGCCAGCTGATCTGCACCGGCGCCGGGCGCGCCGCCAGAGCGCGCAGGCGGTTGCCGGGAGCGTGGCCGCTGAGCTCGACGAGCACATCGATTTCATCGGCGTCGATGCGTGCGCACAGTTCTTCGTCGTCGAGCGCGTCGACGCGGCGCCAGGTGTCGGCAACCTCCCGGAACCGGGCAGTTGCGGCATCGTCGATGCCTGCGCTGTCGTACAGCACGTGCGTCATCGTCGTGCGATCGAGATGACGAAGTTCGGTCGCAAGAAATGTTTCGGCAAGTCCGGCAAAAAATCGTGGCGACAGCCAGCCGACGCGCAACCGGCGCTGCGCGTCGCCCTTGCGCCGCCCGGGTATCCATTGCGGTGCCGTCACGGCAAGATACCTGTCGGCCCAGGCGCGATGCGCCGCGGCGATTGCGGCGGCCGTTTGCGCGGGATCGTGCTGGAGCGCGATCAGGTACGCACTTCCAGATTTCGAATCTTCGGGCGCGAGTTCGACCACACGCGCATGTTCGGCCAGGGCCTCGGCGGCCAGGCCGCGCTCGCCGAGCAGGCTCGCGCGCAGCCGGCGTGCGCTGCAATGCCATGGCGCTGCGGCGATCAGCGCATCGGTTATTGCCAGCGCGCTTTTGCTGTCGTTGCGGTACTCGAACGCGCACGCCTGCCGATAGCGCGACTCGACTTCGAACCGATAAACGATCTCGGCATCCTCTCTGAGTTCGGTCTGCAATTGCGCAACGATCGCGAAGGCCTGGTTCGAAAATCCGTTGCGCTCGAGCAGCATGGCCGTGCGCAGAGCCAGATCGCGCTGCGGCGCGAGTGCGGGCAAGGGCGAACGCACGCGCTCGGCAAGGCCATTGGCGCGACCGCTTCGCGCGGCCGCGGAAAACCACTCGAGCAACGAGCGCGCGTCCTGTGGACGCAACGCGCTTGCGCGCGCGAAAGCAACGGCAGCCGCGTTGAGCCGATCCAGGCCGAGCAACGCCAGCCCCAGGTTGAAGGCCGCTCCAAATGATGCCGGGTCGGCGGCCAAGGCAGCCCGCGCATCGGTCTCGGCCGGCGCGTGCCGGCCGAGAGCCAGTTGCACACCAGCCCGGTTCGCCAGGATTGCCGCGCTCGACGGCGCGCCAGCGCAGGCGGCGTCGAGCAGGCGCAGCGCTTCGAGGTGTTCGCCCGACTGGTGATGCAGCAGGCCCGCCATATGCAGCGCGTCGACATGGTCGGGGTCGCGCGCAAGCACGTCTGCATAGGCGCGGCGCGCGCCGGCGCTGTCTCCGGCTCGATGGCGCGCCAGCGCATGGGCGAACAACTCATCGAGCGACTGCATGCGATCCTGGCTCAGGTGTGCCGCTACACCGCTGCGATTCATGTTTGCGTGGCATGCGGCGGCGCATTCGGCGATAATTACGGTTTTTGCGGCGGCCTGCGTGGCAGGCTGCGCGCACGGAGCAATGCATGCAATATATCTACACCATGATCGGCGTGTCCAAGATCGTGCCGCCAAAGCGCTCGATCATCAAGGACATCTCGCTGTCGTTTTACCCGGGCGCGAAGATCGGCCTGCTCGGCGTGAACGGCTCGGGCAAATCGACCGTGCTGCGCATCATGGCCGGCGTGGATACCGAGTACAACGGCGAGGCGCGGCCGCAACCCGGTATCAAGATTGGCTTCCTCGCGCAGGAGCCGATGCTGGATCCGGAAAAGACCGTGCGCGAAAGCGTCGAGGAAGGCGTCTCGCACATCACCGATGCGCAGGCGCAGCTCGATGCCGTTTACGCGGCCTACGCCGAGGAAGGCGCCGACTTCGACAAGCTCGCGGCCGAACAGGCGCGCCTCGAGTCGATCATCGCGACCAACGACGGCCACGCGCTCGACCGCACGCTCGAAGTCGCCGCCGACGCGCTGCGCCTGCCGGCCTGGGACGTCAAGATCAAGACCCTGTCGGGCGGCGAGAAGCGCCGCGTCGCGCTGTGCCGTCTGCTGCTGTCCAAGCCGGACATGCTGCTGCTCGACGAACCGACCAACCATCTGGACGCCGAGTCGGTGGAGTGGCTCGAACATTTCCTGCAGAACTTTCCCGGCACCGTCGTCGCGGTCACGCATGACCGCTACTTCCTCGACAATGCCGCTGAGTGGATCCTCGAACTCGATCGCGGCCGCGGCATTCCGTGGAAGGGCAACTATTCGTCGTGGCTGGAGCAGAAGGACGCGCGCCTGAAGCAGGAAGAATCCGGCGAGAAGGCGCGCCTCAAGGCGATCCAGCGCGAACTCGAATGGGTACGCCAGGGCGCCAAGGGCCGCCAGTCCAAGGGCAAGGCGCGCCTGAACCGCTTCGAGGAACTGAACTCGGTCGACTACCAGAAGCGCAACGAAACGAACGAAATCTACATTCCGCCGGGCGAGCGTCTCGGCGATCTCGTGATCGAATTCAAGAACGTTTCCAAGGCGTTCGGCGAGCGCGTGCTGATCGACGACCTCAGCTTCAAGGTGCCGCCCGGCGCGATCGTCGGCATCATCGGCCCGAACGGCGCCGGCAAGTCGACCTTGTTCAAGCTGATCACCGGACAGGAGAAGCCGGACAAGGGCGAGATCGTCATGGGCACGACCGTGAAGCTGGCTTACGTCGACCAGTCGCGCGATGCGCTCGACGGCGACAAAGAACGTCTGGCAGGAAGTCTCCGGCGGCGCCGACATCATCACGATCGGCAAGTACGAAACGCCGTCGCGCGCCTACATCGGCCGCTTCAACTTCAAGGGCGCGGACCAGCAGAAGATCGTCGGCCAGCTCTCCGGCGGCGAACGCGGCCGCCTGCACCTGGCCAAGACGCTGCTGGCCGGCGCCAACGTGCTGCTGCTCGATGAACCCTCGAACGACCTCGATGTCGAAACCCTGCGCGCGCTGGAAGAAGCCTTGCTCGAATTCCCCGGCTGCGCGCTGGTGATTTCGCATGATCGCTGGTTCCTCGACCGCATCGCCACGCATATCCTGGCGTTCGAGGACGACTCGCACGTCGAGTTCTTCACCGGCAACTACGGCGAATACGAGGCCGACAAGAAGTCGCGCCTCGGCGAGGAAGCGGCACGCCCGCATCGCGTGCGCTACAAGAAGTTGACCTGATACCATTGCGACGTTCCAAACAGGGCCGCCCCGGCCGGACTGATCCGGCCGGAACGTCAGGGACCGGAGCATGGCGACAGCAGCGGACGAAGCGCTGCAAGAGGCAAGGCGCGCATACGAGCGGCGCGAGCTGGACAAAGCGCGCGCGCAGGTGGAAGACGGCCTGAGGCTTGGGCCGGACAAGCCGGAACTGCTGTATCTGGCCGGTTGCATCGCGCTGGACCAGCAGCGCATCGACGATGCGCGCAACCTGCTCGAGAAGGCTCACCGGCGCGATCCGCAGTCCGCCGCGGTTGCCTACAACTTCGGCAGCGCATGCTTCGCGCAGCAGGACTACACGGCGGCAATTGGCGCATTCTCGACCGTGCTCGAGTGGGCGCCTCGCGCACGCGACGTAGCGTACAAGACGGGTTGCGCACTGGGCAGTTTTGGCGAATGGCAAGCCGCCGCCGCGGCGCTGCTTCTCGCGCAGCGCCGCGGCGACATGCGGGCGGAAACGGCTTGTGGCGTCGGCGAATGCGCGCGCAATCTGGTCGCGGCCGGACTGCACGCGCCGCACTATCCACTGCCTGTCGCGCGTGCACGCGGTCGCATTTCCGTCGTCGTTTGCAGCATCGATCCCGAAAAGCTGGCACGCCTGCGACAGAATCTCGACGAGCGCCTGGCCGGAGAAGACTGGGAGCTGATCCACATCGCCGATGCATCGTCGCTGTGCGAGGGCTACAACCGCGGTATAGCGCGTGCAACGGGCGAGCTGATCGTGATGTGCCACGACGACATCCGGATCCTGAGCCCGGACTTCGCCGCGAAACTGCGCGCGTACCTGGCCATGTACGACCTGATCGGCGTGGCGGGCACGACGCGGGCTTCCGGCCCGTCGTGGGGCTGGAGCGGCAGGCCGCATACCTATTGCTGGGTTTCGCAGGTGTTCCTCAACACACACTGCCGCGACAACGGACCGGTCACACTGCTTATCGGCGCGTACGGTCCGGTAGTGCAAGACGCGCAGATGCTCGATGGCGTGTTTCTGGCCGCGCGCCGCAGCCTCGTGCAGACCCTGGGCTTCGACGCGGCGACGTTCGACCGCTTCCACTTCTACGATCTCGACTTCAGCTATCGCGCGCACCTGGCCGGAGCCAAGGTTGCGATCTGCCTGGACATCGCCCTCTTCCACGACTCCGCAGGCAACTACGACAAAGAGTACTGGCGCTACGCGGATCGTTTCCGTGCGAAGTTTCCGCAGGCATGCCCTCCTGGCGAACATGTGCGCAGTCCAATCCCGTGGATGCCGCTGGCATCGTCCGACGCTCTCGTGGTCGATGAACTGGCGTGGCTTCGCCACTGGGCCAGTCGCAGCGATGCCGAGTTACTCGACGTCGTTCGCCGTGCCGCCGCGGCGCATGCAGAACCAGCACGTCGCGCATGAGCGCCGGGCGAGCGCGTCTGGTGCGGTGTGCAGATCTGCGGCGCTGTCGGTTAAACTTGTCGGCGATGGGTGGCGAACGGCAAATGCGCGGATGAGTTTCATCGAACAATTGCAGCGGGCGTGGCGGAACAACGGTTCGCTGGTCTGCGTCGGCCTCGACCCGGAGCCTTCGCGCATTCCGGCGGTGTTGCGCGATTCGCCGGATGCGCTGTTCGAGTTCTGCCGCGCGATCGTCGATGCCACCGCCGACCTCGTCTGCTGTTTCAAGCCGCAGTTCGCCCACTTCGCGGCACAACGTGCCGAAGGCGTGCTCGAACGCCTGATCGACCACGTCCACGCGAGCCATCCCGGCGTGCCGGTGATCCTCGACGCCAAGCGCGGTGACATCGGCAGCACCGCGCAGTACTACGCGGCCGAAGCGTTCGACCGCTATGGCGCCGACGCAGTAACCGCCAATCCCTACCTTGGCCGTGATTCGGTCCAGCCCTACCTCGACCGTGCCGATCGCGGCGTCGTCGTGCTGTGCCGGACTTCGAACCCCGGCGCGCGCGACCTCCAGGACCTCGTCGTGGCCGATGCCGGCGGCGTTGGCGTTCCGCTGTACCAGCGCGTCGCGGCAACGGTCGCGCGCGAATGGAACGGAAATGGCAACTGCGCATTGGTCGTCGGCGCAACCTATCCGCGCGAACTCGCCGAAGTGCGCGCCATCGTCGGCGAGATGCCGCTGCTGGTGCCCGGAGTCGGCGCGCAGGGCGGCGATGTTGCGGCGGTGGTACACAATGGCAAAAATTCTGCCGGCGCGGGGCTTATCGTCAGTTCCTCGCGCGCGATCCTGTACGCCAGTCCCGGCGACGACTTCGCCGCCGCGGCGCGACAGGCAACCGAAACGCTGCGCGCCGAAATCAACCGTTATCGCTGAGCGCCCGCGCGCGCCTGCCGCCAGGCGTTGATCGGCAGCAACGCGGCGAAATGCAGCCACAGCCCGGTCCACACGGCCATCCGCAGCAGCGGATTGCGCGCCGCCGGATCGAATTTGACGAACCAGCGCCACATGCCGCGGTGCTTGTGCCGGGCAACGAACAGCGGGCGGTGGCGGCTCGAACCGCCCTTGCCGTGCATGACCTTGATCGTATTGACGCACGCGACGCGCATGCCGGCATCGCGGACGCGGCGGCACAGGTCCAGGTCCTCGGCGTGCAGGAAATAGCCCTCGTCGAAGCCGCCGATGCGATCGAACACAGCGCGTGGCAGATACATCAGCGCGCCGGATACGGCGTCGACGTCCTCGAGCGGCGGGCGATTCGAAGCCGGCGGCAGGACAACGCCGGCCAGGGCGGGCCAGCGTCGTTCGAAGCGGGCCAGCCCGGTGATTGCCATCAACGCACGGCGGAGCAACGGATCGCGGCGCCGGCTGGCCGGTTCGGAAACCCCGTCGGCGTCGACAATATCGACGCCGAGCAAGCCAGGCGCCGCGTCAGAGGCCGCGCGCAACCGCGCAAATGTATCCGGCGCGACGGCGCAATCGGGATTGAGAAACAATAACGCGTCGCCCGTTGCAATCGCAGCGCCGCGATTGCACCCGGGGCCGAAACCCAGGTTTTGCGCGTTGCGCACGATACGTACGCGCGCGTCGTGCCCCCGGCGCGACACGACCGCGTCGACGCTGCCGTCGGTCGAGGCATTGTCCACGACAATCACTTCGGCTGCGGTCGTGCTTTCGAGAACGCGGTCTACGCAGTCGGCCGGACCGGCGCCGCTGTCGGCGGCGACGATAATGACGCTGGTCAGTCCTTCCCGCGTCGCGGGCATTGGTTCGCGAGGATTCGGCGTCGGGCTGCCGCTCACAGGCCGGTGAGCAGCTTCTCGCCCTGCTCCGCGGCGTGCTCCCACACGGCGGGCCAGTGCTGCAGGGCGTCGGCCATCTGCACGAGACACTCGGAGAGCGCGTCGGCGCACTGGTTCTCGTCGGCATCCTCCGCCCATTCACCCAGGCGCGGCGGCGCCTTGGCCAGCAGCGCCTTGGCGTTGCGCTGGATGATCGCGCGCACGTCGGTCTGCCAGTACAGCGGCGCGTCGGCCGCGGCATCGAGTTGATGCTGCAAGCGATCGATGATATCGGCGCGCGCGTAGCTCAGATATTCGCGCAGGTGCACGATGCGGTCGCGCCGGCTGGCGCCGGCGAAATCGCGGAACATCTCCGCCATGTAGTGCATGCGTTGCGCCGGATCGGCGGCCTTGCACTGGCCGTATTGGCGCTGCACGTATTCGTAAAGAAACTGGTTGAGCGCCGGGGCCGACGGCGTCTGCCCGCGGTTGGAGCGCTTCCGCGCAACTTCCTGGATGTGGCCGATCGCCTCGGGCAGCTCCAGCGACACGCCGTCGGGATGGCAAAAGCGAGTCAATGCGCTGACCAGGCTGTCTTCACCCCGGCCGACCGGATTCGTGCACGGCAACAGCAGGCTGTCGTCGACGGTGAACGCCGAGAACCCGGCGACGGCGACGGCCCGCGCCTGCTTGACGCCGAACCAGATGTGTTGCGCTTCGGTGTTGCTCAGATAGCTCGTGCGGTCGCGCCAGAATTCGGCTCGGCTCTCCGCATCCAGGTCGTACAGCCACGCCGCCCCATCGGCACCCGAGCTGCCGTAATGCCCGTGATGCGTGCTGATGACGTGGGCGCGCTCGGAAATCAGGTCCAGGCGCCCGAGATTCTGCCCGCGCAGCGCCGTGCGCTCGATCGGATAGGCAGCCAGTGCGCCGAGCGTCTGTCCGCAAGCTTCCAGATGCAGTTCGAACGGGTCGCCGTCGATTTCCGCGCCGCTGGCAAGAACCTCTTCGTTGTTCGCATAGAAGCGCGCGACCGTCTGTGCCGCGGGATTGGGATCCAGGCCCGCGCGGGCAAACTCCGCCCGTTTCAGCGGCAGGCGCATGTCGTCATCGAACAGCGCAATCCTGGCTCCGGCGCCGAGCAACAGCGACAGGTTCTTGGCGCGGCCACCACCGAACAGCGCAGCTTGCGGCGCCGCTTCACGCGTCAGCAGGCGCGGCAGCACGCCTGCGGCCTGCGGCACTGCCTTGCTGAATTTCTCGACAAGCTTGGCGCGCTCGCTGCGGCCGACGTAAGTCGCCTTGCAACCGGTCGTGCGGGCGAATTCCCGCAGCAGGTCGCGCTGCTCGTTCACGTGCGCCGGCAATGTCGAGTCGTCCAGCACGACATAATGCCGATTCGCGCGAAAGCGCCGCTCGTAGTCGGTCAGCGAGACCAGCAGATGCTGCAGTTCGCTCGGCGAATCGCAGGCGCGGATGAATACCGCGCGGAATTTCGCCAGCGCGCGCGGCTGCGCGCGTACGCGCTCGATGAACTGCTGGTCGGAAACCAGCAACTGCCGCTGCACGAGGCTGTCGAGCACGCGACGCACGTCGTCGCGCTTGCTGGCGAGCGCGGGGATCGTCGACTGGATGCGCGCGATGTGCTCGTCGATGCTGCGGAATTCGCGGCACTGGTCCATCGCCTGCAGGACCTGGAACGTCATGACATGCGGCTCGCCGGTGCGCTTGGTCAGGAAGATGACCTCCTGCGCGGACAGCGACGCGACCAGTCCATCCTCCGATGCGAACGTCGGCGCGTTCGGGTCGACGCGCAGCGGCGCCGCGGTCGGCGACGGAGTCGTGTAGTTGAATTGATAGTTCAGCGTGCTTTCCATCTTGGTTCCGTTCAAATTCGGGGGCGGGCGTCAGCGCAGGCCGGGCGGCAGCCAGCGCCGCCAGCTGCTTCGGCCCGGCGCTTCGTCGACAACCGGGCTCGCCGTGGTTTGCCCTGCCTTCTCGCGCAGGGCGGCCAGCTCGGCTTCGAGTTCCGCGATGCGCTGTCCGGCGCTCATGTTCTTGCGTATCTCGTGATTGTAATGTGCGTAGACCGATTCTTCCGCGTCTCCGAACAAGCGCCAGTTGCGGCAATTCCGCCGGCAACGGCTCACGCCCGCACACGGCGATGTAGTACAGCGGCTCATAGTCAAATCCGTGTTGTGGCTCGCCCTGCCGCGACGTGGAAACCTGCGCCGCCCCACCGATGCCATCGAGCGCCCAGATCGCCGACTGGAACAGCAGCTTCTGGCCATACAGGCGCACGAACGGGAAATGCGGCCGCAACAGGTCCAGCAACTCGTCGCGATACAGTTCGCGCACGTGGAATTCGTTGCGGAATCCGCTCTTTTCGCTGTACGTGCGCTTGTCCGGCGACGAAACGATCAGCAAGCCGCCCGGCGCAAGCGCGCGCGCAAAGCCGGCAATCAACGCTTCCTGTGCAACGACGTGTTCGAGCGTCTCGAACGACACGACCAGGTCGAACTGCGCGTCGCCGCAAGTCAGCGCTGTGCAGTCGCCTTGCTCGAAACGCAGGTTCGCATGCTGCGCGTAGCGCTGGCGGGCATGGGCGACGGCCGGCTCGGCGATATCGACACCGACCACGCTGGCGGCCGATGCGGCCAGCATCGCGCTGCCGTAGCCTTCGCCGCAGGCCGCGTCGAGCACGCGCCGGCCGCGGGCGAACGCGCGCGCGAACACGTAGCGATGCCAGTGTTCGTACCAGATTTCGCGCACGCATTCGGGCGTGAAGCGCTCGCCGGTGAACTCCAGCGACGCTGTACCCGTGTCGATCGAAGCGGGATGGGTCACGCCGATGTCCCCGTGGCAGTGCGCGGCGGGACCTCGGCGACCGGCGCGACGGTCTTCCAGGTATGCGCCAGGCGCACGACGCCGAACTCGCGCGATTGCCCGCGTATGGTCAGCGGATGCTCGATCGTGTCGAACAGGCGCACGCCTTCGGAATCCAGCGGATGCGCCTTGACGTTGTAGGAACCTGGCAACAACGACAGTTCCGGAAACTCCAGTTCGGCCACGTAGCAATTGGCGCTCTCGGCCCAGGGCGCAACGCCGTCCATTTCCGTGCTGACGCCGTACACCGGCGTGCCGTCGGCGCGGGCGATGCCGAAGATGATCACCGGCACGCGGCCGTCGCGCGAATGCACACGCGCGCGCACGCGCAAACGCGCGCCCTGATCGAGCAGGATCGGCGTGTCCTGCGCGAGATCGTTGAGCGTGAGATCGAGCAGATGGAATTCCAGGCCCTGGTTGACGACGGTATCGCGCGCAGGCGCCGGCGCGACCATCTTGCGTTCGTGATAGGCCAGGTACGCCTGGGTGACGTCGAACACGTCGCCGTAGGCGGCGATCGCGCCCTGCCTGAGCCAGCAGGCGTGGCGGCACAGTTTCTGGATGTGGTACATGCTGTGCGAAACCAGGATCAGCGTGCCGCCGCCGCCGAGATAGTCTTCCATCCAGCGAACGCATTTTTTCTGGAACGATTCGTCGCCGACCGCGAGCACTTCGTCCGTGATCAGCAGGTCGGGCTTGAGCGCCGCGACAATCGCGAAGCCCAGGCGCACGACCATGCCGGACGAGTAGTGTTTCACCGGCTCGTCGATGTAGCGGCCGATGTCGGCAAATTCGATGATTGCGTCGAGACGGTCGCGCAGGTCGCTCGCGCTCAGGCCGTACAGCGCAGCCGACATCGCGATGTTGTCGCGGCCGCTGTATTCCGGATGGAAGCCGGCGCCGAGTTCGAGCAGCGCGCCGACGCTGCCGTGAGTCGTCACGCTGCCGCTGCTCGGCGTCAGCACGCCGGTCAGCAGCTTCAGCAGCGTCGACTTGCCGGCGCCGTTTT
Source organism: uncultured Gammaproteobacteria bacterium (assembly GCA_963766595.1). Taxonomy (GTDB): domain Bacteria; phylum Pseudomonadota; class Gammaproteobacteria; order Xanthomonadales; family Rhodanobacteraceae; genus Rudaea. The sequence goes on along the minus strand of CAVYAZ010000002.1, from coordinate 478,864 downwards.
CGCCGATCAATCCGAGCGATTCGCCGCGCTGCACATCCAGATCTACGTCGCGCAGCACCGCGATCGCATCGGCGTCGCGTGCGCCGATCAGCAGGCGTCCGAGGGCGCGCAAGCGGTCGCGAGGGCGAAACACCTGCGGATACGACTTGCCCAGTCCGCGCGCGCTTACCAGAACATCGCCGCTCACAGAAAATCCTCGAAACGCGGCGACAGGCGGCGGAATACGATGAATCCGATCGCCAAGGCGACGATCGCGATCAGCAGCGAGACGCCCTGGTCGAGCAGGCCGAGCGGGCCGGTGTCCAGCAGGATCGCGCGGAAGGTTTCGACGTAGTGCGTCACCGGATTGAAGTCCAGCCAGCCGCGAAATCGTTCGGGCAGGAATTCGCGCGCATAGAATATCGGTGACGCGAACATCCACAGCTGCAGGACCTGCACCAGTACTTGCGACAGGTCGCGCACGAAAACCTGGATCGCCGCGAATGTCAGCGCAAAACCGAGCGCGAGCACGAACAGTTGCAGGTAGGTCAGGAACGCAAGCGGCAGCGCGAGCAGGTGGATCGGAACACCCCACAACCACAACGCGATGCAGATAGCACAGAAGCCGACACCGTGCAGGAGGAAGCTCGAACTGACCGCCGCGACGACAAGAACTTCACGCGGCAGCGCGACCTTGCCGATCAGACCGGCGTTGTCGGGGATCGCGGTCGTGCCGCGCATGAGCGCTTCGGCGAATGCATTCCACGGCCACAGGCCGAGCGCGAGGAACGGAACGAAGCCGACGCCTCCGATCGGACCCGAAGCCTTGAACACGTAGACGAACACCGCGCCGTACACGCCGAGCTGGATCAGTGGCTGCACGAGCGCCCACACGCCGCCGCTCAGGCTGCCGAGGTAACGGCTGCGCAGTTCGCGGTTGATGAAGTGCAGCGCCAGATTGAGCGCGGGGCTGGTCGGCATATCGCCTTCGCAATGCAGGTCGACCTGCAATTATCGCAGAATTGGCCTTGGCCGGCCTCGGGACCGCGCGTGCCAAGACATCTCAGCTACTGCGCACGCCCGGGCTGTACCCCGCGCGGTCCGCGGGGTCGACCTAGTTTGCGCCGTGCGCCGGAGGCTCCGTCGCCGGCGTGTTCGCGGGAGCCGAAGTCGCCGGACTGTCGTAGCGGATTCGCAACGAGGCAACGGCTTCCGGATTGGCGTCGAGCTTGCCGCTGCTCAACTGATCGACGAAATCGCGCCTTTGTGCCTCGACGTAATTCTGCTTGAGCGTGGCTACCAGCTTTTCGCGTACGGCGGGAAACGGCTGCACGACGTCCGGTTCGGCGCTGACCAGCTTGACAACCTGGTAGCCGCCGGGCGCGACGTAGACATCCGAGATGTCGCCGGGCTTCTGCAGCGACTGCACCGCCTCCGCCAGCCGCTTGTCCTCCTTGGGAATATTGGTATCGACGAGCACGCCGTGGGTTCGCGCCTTGTCCGGATCGTCCGAATACTTGGCGACAAGGGCTTCGAACTGGTCGGGCGCGGCCAGCGCCTCGCCTCGTGCCTGCGAAGCGCGGTCCCAGGCTGCTTTCTCGGCCTCCTGCCTGTCGATTTCCTTGGAGCTGGCGCGAATTGCCTTGGAGCTGACGAAGATGCGCTGCACGGTGCGAGCCCCATGCACGGTATAGCGGTCCTTGTGGCCCAGGTATTCTTCGTGCGCAAGCGGCTCGAAGTCTGGAACCTTGAGATCCTTGACGAATTTCTCGACGCGCAGGCGTGCCAGAATCTGGGCCCGCTCAGGATCCACCTTGCCGACGACTTGCGGATCGGAATCGAGCTTCATCGCCACGGCCTGTTTGGCCAGTTCGCGAGTCAGCAGCATGTTGAGCAGCAGCGCCTCGATCCGCTTCGGGCTGTCCATCATCCCGGCGCGCTTGTCGGCGGGAATCCGCTGCATGTAGTCGTCGATGTCCTGAAAGGTCAACTGCACGCCGCCGCGCGAGACGACGACGGTCTGCGGCTGAAACGGCGTCTGGGCCGACGCGATCGTGGCGATGATCGCGGAACAGGCGAGTAGAACGAGGAACGTAAGACGCATCGAGTGCTCCACAAACACAAGTCCGCCCTGCGCCGGAGGGCGCAAGGCGGACTCATTATACCGGTAGGGTGGTTCCGGACTCTCGCCGTGGCAAAAGCCACGGCGACCGGATTGTGCGGCCGTGGTCCGTGTTAGTTTCGCACGATCCAGGGAGTACACGTTTGACAAACGGGCGACGAGGGTGACGTGACGTTGCTGACCGGCAGGTTCGCGTTCGGCAGGATGTTCAGATAATAGGTCTGCCCCGGTACCAAGGTGCAGGCAATTCCCTGCTGCGTTGCGTTGACGTACGCCGACATTCCGTTCGACGAATGACCTTGTGCGAGCTTGCAACCTGTCGTCAACTGGGTGCCGGTCTGCCCGAAATCACCCGGACACTTGCTTATTGCCAAGGAGAAGTTCGAACCCACGCCTGAACCGGTCCAGGACCATTTCGGGACCAAGCTGGTGTCCGACGGAACGACGAACTTTTCCGAAAGGTAGAAAAGACTGTTGACGTTTGGCCGCGTCTGGCCACCCTGGGAGCCCGGCCACGGGGTGCTCGATCCTGGATAGCTCCACACCGAAACGTAGTCGGTCGAGTCCTTCGTCGCGACGGTCCCGTCGCCGTACTTGACGGGAGTAGGCGACGTCAGTCTGTTCCACGCGGCGCCGCTGCTCGAGTGCATCGTGGCCAGCGAACACGACGGATCGCCACCGCCGGATCCACCAGTCGTGGTGACCGTAAGGACAGCCGAACTCACGACGCCGCCGGGCATGCAAGTCGCAGTCGCCGTGTAGGCACATGACGTATTGGTGGCCATCTGGGCAACGGTCGGAATCGATAGCGTGGCTGCGGTTGGCGCGCACGAGCCCTGAGCCCCCGCGACGCATGTACCGCCGCTCGCGGTGACCGCGGGGCAGGTGCCCGTCGTCGTCGGCGTTCCAACGGAGCAACCTCCGGTCGCGTTGTAGGCTTGATATGTCAGCGGCACGGTCGCCACCGATCCAGCTGCAACCGTCGTCGCACCGAAGTTGATAACCACGCCCGAGGCAGGCGGACCGTTGAATCCGAACGTGGCGCCACCCCCTCCGCCGGTTTGGGTGCCGCAGCCGGGCCCGCTCATCGTGCCTTTGACCAGCACATTGCCGGTGGCATCAAGCTGGAAAATCGGAGCGCCTGCCGCCGCTTGGACGTCGCACTCGAGGGTGTCGGAGTTGATTTTGACAATCGGCTGCTGCGCATGGACGCACGCAACGCCGGCAAGCAGCAGGAACGACAGGGTGTAACGAATTCGATTCATTTGCAATGTTCCCGCGGAGATAAACCCAAGCATGTTACGACGGTAAAGTTTAAGAGGTTGCTAGTTCGAAGTTAAGGGGGTGATCGAACCCTTCGTGAGTCCCGATGCGCCGCTGGTCATGAATCTACAAAATCGCAGGCGAGCATGAAGGATCCACGAAGATGGAGCATTGACTTGGCGCACATCGAAGGATTGTGCAAGAGGATTTTGCACCTCGCACGAGTAAAACCGCGAACAGCGCACGATTCAAAAAAAAGGGGCCCGAGAACGGGCCCCTTCTTATCCGCAGTGCGGAAATTTTAACTCACATCAGCCTGCAGCTGCACCCGACGTCACGTCACGCGAGATGCGATGACGATACAGACCGGAGTAGTTGCCAAGCACGCCAGGTGCCGCGTGGGCATTGACGTAGTTCGTAACCAAGAAGCCGGTTACCGGCAGACCCATGAACACATTGCCTTCGATCGACGCAGGCAGGGTATTGGTCCCCGTTGCGTTCGGGAAGCTCAGGTCGAGCCAGCCAGACGTGTAGACATCGACGTTCGAAGCCAGCACCGATCCGAGGATCGAAGAGCCAACGCCCGGCTCGACGCCGTCCTGGTTGAAGGTGATCGCCTGGGCTTCATAACACAGCTGGGTGGCACCCGTGAGCGGCGGCGGCGAGAACCCGATCGAACCAACCGGCGCGGTCTCTTCACGATCGTAGTACGACAGACCGATTGCGAAGCACGACGTTTCGTCGAACAGGTTCTCGAATGGCGCGTAGGCCGTATCCGTCTTGTTGATGGCCGGATCGACATAGAAGCGCTTGGTCGGGAACGTGACAACCCACTCGGAAGACGCGCCGACGAGCTGGTCGGTCACATATTCGTTGTAGACGTGGTCGGCGGTGAACACCGAGCTGACCGCATCGATGGCGAACGTGAAGTTCGAGGTAACCAGTACGCCATTGTTGAACACGTAGCTGGTCACGCCGCCAGCGGCCTGGCCCGCACCGACGAAATTCGCGCTCGCCAGGTTCGGCGTCAGCGAACCCGGGTTCGTGTGCAGCACGGTCGTGCTGAATCCGTCGATCGCGTCGGCGTCATAAGCGGCAATCGTGCCTTCCGAAACGTTGATCACGCTGCCAGCGCCGAACAGGCCGCCAGTCGGGGTGGTCATGTCGACGGCGGCGATGGCGTCCAAGCCGCCCGCGCCTGCCCAATACCCACCCGGACTCCACGCTGCGATGAGCTTGCCGCAGGCGAGAGGGACCTTGCCGACGTGCGTGAGCGACGTCAGGGAACCCTTCGTGGCGTTGGTGACCACGCCCATTTCGATCATTTCGATGTAGCCCTCGCGGGTACGATCGAGACCGGTCGGGCCATTATCGGTACCCTGCGGGGCGCCGTAGGCACCCTGGGCGTAACCGAGGTTGCTGAACGGCTGGGCCTTGATGTTGCCGGCCAAGGTCAGCGAGAACGCAGGAACCGTGCAGGAGTTGTCGTTGGTCGCGACGGCGCCGCCGGAACCATTGTCGTACACCTGAGCAACCCAGACGTCGTACGGCGACAGGTACAAGTTGAAGTCGAGCACTTCGCGGCTGTCATAGCCTTCGAGGAAGCGGACCTTTACGGCCTTGCCTTCCTGATGCGTGTTGACAACGGAAAGCAACGTGCCGTTGCCGCCGCGGACGGTGTAGTACGGATAGATGAGCACTTGACCCAAACCATCGGGGTTCAGGTTGACCGCGCCCGCCATGTTCGCAATGCCGGCTACGCCAGCGATACCGGCGATGACGGCAGTCGTCAGACTGTTTAATTTCATCACAACACTCCTAATTAACCACAGGGCTTTTTTGCTTACGGCCGACCTCGTTCCACTCGAACGTTTGTGTCCCGCTCTTGTGTCGAGCGAGGTCAGGCAACAGCGCACGCATGCTACGACAAAGGAAAGCTTAACGCAATCCCTACAACCGACCCGCTCCAAAACCGCAAAAAACCGTGTTGTGCCGCGCTCTTTCGGCCTTGGTCCGGCAAGCGTGGCGCGATTATTGCTGACTGTACGCTTGCAGACGAAACGGTACCGGCCGCGGAGCGAAAATGCTCACTGGCTCGGTGCCTTTTTCGGCACGGCGCTGCCCGCACCACGCTCCGGCAAGTAGTACCACTGACCGTTGACGCGAATCCAGCGCTCCCAAACCAGCGTCACTGACTGCACGTCCTGCCCCATCCTGGCGGTCATGTTCACGCTGAACGCCGCCTGCAACTGCAGCGTGCAGGCATCCGGATCGTCGCACTTGCGGTCGATATAGGTGACCGACTGCCAATGCACCGGCCGGTTGTTCATATCGGCGGCATACTTCTCGCGCGTTTCGGTCGTGCGTGTTCCCGGAGTGAGGTAGTCGTAAGCTTTTTCCGCCTTGTGCGCGATCAGCAGGTTCCAGCGCTCGACCGAGCGCTTTTCGAGCGCCGTGTCATTGGCCGGCGACTTGACCGCAGCGCCTCCGCCGCACGCGGCAAGCGCCAGCGGCAGGAGCAATGTGCACAATCGCACGAAGTACAGTTTTCCAGTTTTCACGAATCAATCCTTCTCGGGCTTAACGGGTTCGGGCATCAGCTGCTCGGGCGCGGGCTGCGGGGGCGGCGGCGGCTGCGGCAACTGCGACTCGTAGTATTTCGAGCGATTCGGATCCAGTGGCGCCAGCGCCCGGAACCGACTCTGGTACTCAGCCGTTACGCGGTCGGCGTCGTCGGCGTTGTTGATGACCTGGGGCGTGATCAGGACGATCAACTCGGTGCGGTTCGTGCTATGCGAGGTATTGCCGAACAAGCGGCCGAGGACCGGAATGTTGGTGATCCAAGGCAGGCCGGTATTGCTGATCGTACTGATGTCGCGGATCAGGCCACCGAGCAATACGGTGCGGCCGCTCTGCACGGCGACCTGGGTCGACAGCTGGCGCTGGTCGATCGGCGGATTGGTTCCGGCTGGGGCCGCTTCGGGATTGCTGACTTCCTGCTGCACCTCCAGGTACACCAAGCCACCCGGATTGACGCGCGGCTTGACGTCCAGCACGACGCCGGTGTTGAGGTACTGCACGCTGCCGGTCGTGCCGCCGTAAGCCGAGTTGCCAACGGCACCGTTCGCGCCGGTCACGGTGGTATTCGTGCTCAAGCCGTTGTAGTAGGTCTGCACGACCGGAATCTGCGTACCGACGTTGATCTGGGCTTCCTGGTTGTTCATAACGACCAGCGACGGCGCCGACAATGTGCGCGCTTGGCCGTCCTGCTGAAGGGCATTGATCGCAACTTGGAAATTCTTGTTCAGGAACGTATAGAAGAAGCCGCCGTTGTTCGTCGGACCCGTACTGCCGGTGCCGCCAAGCGATGCCTGGTGGCGGTCGGATGGATTGCCCTGGTAGCCCGGACCGTATTCGAAGCCGGTCGAGGGGTAATTGGAACCTGACGTGTTGTTGATCAGTCCGGACAGGTACCACTGCAGGCCGAACTGCAGGTCGCCAGTCAGCGTGATCTCGAGGATTTTCACTTCGAGCTGCACCTGCAGCTGCGGAATGTCCAGGCGCCGGATCGCCGCCAGGATCGAGTCCCACTCGCCGGGCGTTGCCATGACGAGGAGCTGGTTGTTTTCCTCGATCGGCGTGATGCGGATATCGATCTCCTTGGTGCCGGCCGCGCCCGCTGCCCCGGCGCCCGCTCCGGTCGTCGACACGTTCGCGCCCCCGGGTGCACCGGTCGCCGTCGTGGTGGACGAGCGATTCTGTCCTGAGTAGCTGCCGCTGGTGTTCGTCGCGTTGAAGCGGGAGCCGGTCATGCTCCCACCAACGCCTCCGGCGCCCCCGGAGCCGCCGAGCGCGCCGATCGTCACCGGCTTCAGGCCCGGAGCGACGTTTCCATACGAAGAAGCACCGCCGCCGCCCGTGCGCCCGGTGAAGATGGCGTTGAGGTGATCGGACAGCTCGATAGCCTTGGCGTTTTTCACGTCGTAGACGTACAACTGCGTGCCGTTCTCGCCGACACCCATGTCGAGCCGGTACAACCATTGCTCGGCCGTCGCCAGATAATCGCGCTGCGAGGTGATGACGATGACCGAGTTGGTCGTCTCCATCGGCACGAAGCGGAACATGCCGGCGAGTGGCGAGTCGCCGGTCGTGCCGAAGATCTTGTCGAGTTCCGGCATGATCTTGGTGACGTCCATGTTGCGCAGGGGATAGACGCCCGACCGACATGCCCTTGAGCCAGTCGACATCGAACACGTCGATCGTGCGCGCGTAGTTCTCGAGCTCGGCCGCCGTTCCGGCCATTACGATCATGCTGCGCTGGTTGTCGGCGGAAACGATCGCTTCGGCCTTGGCATACGGCTTGAGCAGCTTCTGCATCTCGGTCGCCGAGATGTACCTGAGCGGATAGACGCGCACTTCGTAACCCTGGGCCATGTTCGGCGCCGCGATGCGCGGCGTCAGATTGCCCGGGATCGCGTCCTTGATCGGCACGACTTCGTAGCGGCCGTCCTTGCGCACCAGCGTGTTGTTGGTCCAGCCCAGCAGCATCTCGAGGATCGGCAGGGCCTGCGCCGCGGTGATTGGCTTGGCGGTGGAAAACGTCACGTTGCCGGTGACGTTCGGAGAAATCGTGTAGTTCTCCTGCAACAGCGAGCCCAGGACGTTCTGCACGACGGCCTGGATCGGCGTGTTCTCGAAACTGAAGGTGATCTGGCCCTCGCCAACTTCGCCCTTGCGCAACGGCGCGCGCGCGGCGCTCTGGTTGATCAACTGGCCGTTGCCCGCCTCGATCTTTGCGGTCGTGGGCGTATGGGCCTTGTCTTCATGCTTGATTTTGATCGGCTGTTCGTCGGCGGCCGCCGACTTGGGCGGCAGCGGCTTCGTCACGGACTTGGACGAAAGTTCGACGTCCAGCGCGTCGCCGTGCGTGCCGCCCGTCGTGGAGCAGCCCGCGAGCAGCACGAGCACGACTGTGGCGATCAGGATACGAGGATGTAGATACACGTCATGCACTCCGGATTCTTGTGCTTCGATCAATCATGGGTGTTGCTGCGGATTGGTCTGATCCTGCTGTCGCTGCGCCTTCATGCGTTCAGCGGCCTCGCGCATCTGCTTGCGGCGCTCCTCGATGCGTTGTTGCAATTCACCCGCCTGGGCCGTTTCCGGTCCCGGCGGCGGTATCGGTGTGGCGGGAGCAAGCGGACGACCTCCGGTCGGCGTCGCCGGTGCGGGCCCGGGTCGCCCCGGAGCGCCCGGCTTCTGACCCGGATTACCCACTGCCAGTTCCACTTCGACCTCTTCGCCACCGCTGCTCTTGAAGATCGCGCTGCGCGTCTTGACGCGGTTCAGCGTCCACGCGCCCTGGTCGCCGGGCAACGGCATGCCCTCTTTCAGCGCAATCGACTGCGCCTTGCCATTCTCGCGAATGATGGCGACGTGCAACTCGGGTTTGCCGACCAGCATCGTTCCAGTGAGACTGATGTTGAGCGGACTCGGCGGCGGCGCTTCGGGCGTCGCGTCCGGCGCCTCTTCGGGCGAAGGCTTGCGATCCTCGCTGAACAGCGGACGCTGGTCGATGACCGCGAACTCGGCCTGCGGCGGCAACTGATAGGCGTTGCGATCGACGTCGTCGGGCGCGCCCGCAGCCGCAGGATCAGTGTCCGGCGGCAACCAGTGATAGCCGCGCCCGACACCGAACTCCAGCGCCAGACCGAGTACGAACAGCACTGCGCAGGTGCTGGCCAGCGCGGTCGTGAGCATTTTCTCGCCGGCGCGCGTCACGGAGCCGCCGCCTTGCTGCCCGGCTGGCGCAGATAGCCGGACAGATTGAATTGAATCTCCAGCGCGCTGGTCGGCGGCTTCTTTCCGCCCGGTGGCGTATACCCGCCGATCTGCTTATAGACCGTCATGCGATCGATGAACAGGTACGGGTTGCCGCTCTCCAGGTCGTATACGATCGCCGAAAACCGCTCCATGCTGCAACGCATGCGCACTTGCGCGCTGGCGCGCTGATACAACTCCTCGTCGGGATTCTTGAACGGCGATGTGCTGACGATCTGGCACGAACTGTTTTCTCCGGCGTGCGTGGCGATCACCTGCTTGAGCCTCTGCACGATATCGGAAAACGCGCTGTTGGTATCGGCATCGGTGAGGAATGCCTGATTATTCTGCTCGAATGCACGCACCTCGGCCAGGCGGCGCTCGATCTGCGGCCTTTGCGCGACCATCTGGCTGAAGCGGTGTTCCTGCTCCTGCAGATCGCTCATCTGCTCGGCGATCGCCAGGTGCGGCGAGACGAACCACCAATGCACGCCGATCAGATACACGATCAGCACCGTGATCAGCAGCAGCACCAGCGCGAGGAAACGGCTGTTACGGGCTTCCGGCAGCAGGCGCATTGCCCGTCCCTCCTTCCTTGCGCTGCCCCGGATCCTTCGCCGGACCGCGCTCCTTGCCCGCCTCGGGCTCCGCCTTGTGGCGGAATTCGAGCGTCATGTTGAAACGGTCCTTGTGCGTGCGCGGATCCTGCTGGATGTTGCCCTGGAAACTCGGGTTCTCCAGCACGGACGACTCCCGCAGCCGCTCGGTGAGCTTGGATGTGTTGTCGCTCAGTCCCTGCAGGTCGATCTTCGATTTCTCGTCGACCGCGATTCGCTCGAGGTAGGTATCGTCAGGCAGGCGGTCGGTGAGATCGGCGAGCATCTGCACCATGACCGGCATCTCGCGCTTGCGCCGGTTGAGAAAGTTGGCGGCCGAGATCGAATCCTGCAGCGTCTTGCGCAGGGCGCCGACCTGCTTTGCAGCATTTTGCGCCTTTTCCACTTGTTCAGTCATCGCGGCGAGCGCTGCCTCGCGATTGCCCAGCGACAGCAGCATGGCCGTGAACAGCAGCACGACCGCGGCCGCCGCGAAGCCCAGATTCAGGCGCAGGCGCGCGTTGACTCGGCGCGGACGCCGGTCTGCCGGCAGCAGATTCAGGCCGAGCCTGCCGCTGCCCGGACCCTCGCGCCAGCAGTCGACTCCATCGAGCACCAGTGAGCTGGCGGCGAGCTTGGCCAGATCGGCATCGAGCGGCGCGCGTGGCACGACGATCAGTTCGACCTGCAGGTTGCGCGCGGCGGCTTCGCGCTCGCCCAGGCGGTAGTCGAAGTAAACCTGGTCGGCCTTGAACGGCGTCTGCCGGTCCATCTCGAACGCAAGCACCTGGCGCAGGTTGTTTTCCGCCGCCGCCGGCAAGGTGAACTCGCGCCGCAGCGCGCGCGCCGGAGCGATGCAATAGAACGACCGCAGATTCGGGTCGTCGATCTGCGCGCGCACGCGCTCGAGCGCGGCGGCGCGCTCGGCGTCAGGCGCGTCCAGCGCAACGTTCGCCGCTTCGATGCAAGCCAATCCGGATTGCCGCCACGCGATAATCGCGCCATCGCGAATCTCGAACAGCAATGCTTCGGAACGCTCGGCGAGCAGCGCGCGCCAGCGCTGCGGCAGCATGGCCGCGAGCTCGCGCCCCCACCAGCGGAAAAAGGCCGGCATTGGCGTCCTGGCGTAGCGCGTCCGCAAGCGGGCGAGCTGGTTCTCTAGGGCGTCGTTAAACGTCATCTGTGAATAAGCTACATCAATTTTTAAAAAGTGCGGGCACGTATGGTCGTTTTTTGACTTCCGCGTTCACGGATGAGCGCAAGATAGAAGCCAGGACGGCCGCTCCCTGACCTCCACGTTCATGGATGAACGCACAGATCACGATGCTTCGCCGTCGCGCCAGCGCAATATGGTATAGGGCCGGCCCGTGGTGCCGACGCCGCCGAGACGGATGCTGGCGTCGAGCACGGTGCTGACGCCATTGGGCAGCACGGCGCGGCACTTCACACTATACGTGAGGCCGCCGCCGTTGACCACGATCGGAGTCCCATCAGGCAGGGTCAGCGGTTGCGGGCTGGGTTGCCCCGGCAGCGTCTGCTGGCGCAATTCGATGATCTGGCGGGCGTAGTCGTCGGTCATGTTCGGCAACGTGCGCAATGCCTCGAACGGCGCGAACGCCGGATTGGGCGTGGCGCTGCCGGAATAGATCGTCACTGCGGGCTCGATCCTGCGATACAGCTCATAGTCCATGCCCAACACCTGCTGCACTTCCGTTGTCGTCTGGAACGGGGCATTGCGCGGACCGTAGGCAAGGCCCGCGTTCTTGTATTCGGCCACTTCGGCGCCGTTGGTCCGCGGCAGGTCGTCGGGATCGCGCCAGTCCATGATCGCATCGGCCAGCGCCGCGGCGCGATCGAGTTCCACGCCTACCGAAATGAACAGCGACGTCAGCATCGTTTCATCGGCGACATTCAGATCGACCTTGCCGGATTCGTCATTGATCTCGACACTGACCTTCGCATTGTCGAACATGAATTCATATGGCCGGCCATCGCCGATCCAGCGCTGCGCCGGATCGGCGTTGCGCAGTTCGAAGACTGCGCGCTCCAGTCCGGCCTGGGCGTCGTAGCGGGCGGTCACGGCATCGAACACGTGGCGCGATTCCAGCTGCTCGGTGTGGGCAATCAGGGCAAAGCTGCCGAGCAGCACGGCCATCAGGGCGATCGCCCAGAGCACGAGCACGAGCGCGACGCCGCGCTGCAGGCCTGGACTCGGTCTGCTCGCGCGCATCATCGGGACGTCCCGCCGTTGTTGCTCGGCAACAGGCGCGGTATCACCACCGGCTGCGGATGCGCCGCGCCCGCGTCGAGCATCAGCGGCACTGCCAGCACCGGCCAGTTGACCTGCGCGCCGTTCTGCATTGTCAGTTCGACGCGCACGAGCAGCGGCGTGATGCTCGAATCGTCCCAGTTCATGCTCCACGGCGCGAGCTGGCCCTGATCGTCGAGCGCGCGGTAGGAAAAGCTGCCATCGCCGATGTGATCGATCAACACCACCGGTTCGCGCTCGGACTTCTTTTCCTCCTGCCAGTCGAAGCCGTTCAGCATGGTTCCGCTGAACACCAGGCTCATGCCGCTGTTGCCGCGCACCAGCGCGAGCGTCTGCACGTAAGGGCCGCCGTGGCTGAGATAGCCCGGCATCGGCGCGACGAAACGCATGAAGTCGCGCTGGCCTTCGAACACGTACGTCTTCGATTCGGTCTGGGCATACGAAATCGGCAGGATGCGCGTCAACTGGTGGCGCAGGAATTCCTGCACGGTGCGCACGCGATCGATGCGTTCGATCAGGCGTTCGCCGGCATGCATCGCGCGCACCGATGTCTGGATGCCGCTGTAGGCACCGGCGAGCAGCAACCCGAGCAGCACGATCGCCATCAGCATTTCGAGCAGGGTGAATCCCGCGGCGCGCGTTTGGCGGAAACAGGACCCGTTCACCGCTTTGTCCTGACTGGCTGTTGTTGCGGCTGCGGTATCGGCACGTTGCCCGCCAGTTGGGGCGGATTCATCACGCGGACCGTGGCGAATTTCGCGCGATGCATGAGAAACCGGTTGCCCCAGCTCACGACGAGCTCGAGCTGGAACAAGTCCAGCGACGGCGTTATCTGCGTGATCATGCCATTGGCATCGGCGCTGCCGATCGGCGCAACCGTCGTCTGTGCCGGCGGCGGATCGTACTTCGATATGCGCAACTCCCAGCCGTACTGGTCATCGAAACGGCCGCTGCTGACGCCTTCCTGCAACGGTTCGCCGATGCCTTGCGTGTCGAGCAGCGTCTGCGCCCACATCGCCGCCTTGCTGTAGTCGACCGACTGCGAGGTCGTGTGCAGCGCCCCACCGAGTATCTGCAGCAGCACGCCGAAGCCGAGCGCGAAGATGACGAAGGCGGCGACGAGTTCGATCAGGGTGAAGCCACCGCTCTTATGAAGTATCGGTGTCGCGCGTCGTCGCGCGACGATCACTCCCCGCTTCAAGCCAATACCGCGGTCGCGCGCAGCGCGACAATTACTAACCGCTCCAATCAAATACCGCTGTCGCGCGCAGGCGCGACTATCACTCGCCCTCTCCCGCACGCGGGAGAGGGCAAGGGGTGAGGGCTCCCGCGCCAGCGGCAGAGGGCAAGGCGTGAGGGGCCTCCCGCTTGCGGGAGAGGGCAACGGGTGAGGGGCGGCCTGCGAAAAGCTCGCAACTGCGCGCTTCACTTCTTCAACTCCTCGCGCGTCACCGCACCGGTCAGCCAGTCGACGTTGATGCGCCATTCGTCCTTGCCCATGAACACCGAGATGTGACCGCCGGTCGAAGCGCCATCGGGAAAGAAGCGGATGCGGCCGGAATTTGCTCCGGTCACTTCGTTGTCGGCCGTCAGCAGCGTCATGCGCATGTTCGGCGGCAACGCGACGACGCGGCGTCCAGGTGTCATGTAGCGGTTGTTCTCGACGTCGAGCTCGAGCGACGTCGACTTGCCCTTGACGATCGCCTGCCCGCGCGTGAAGCGCAGCGCGGCGACGAGATCGCGGCTTGCGGCCTGGATCTTGGCGCTCGCCAGACTTTTCGAGAACGACAGCGTTACCATCGCGAATACCAGCGCGATCAGCACCAGCACTGCGACCAGTTCGATCAGGCTGAACCCGCCCGCTTTGATCGAGTACCGCTGTCGCGCGCCAGCGCGACGATCACTCCCCCTCTCCCGCTTGCGGGAGAGGGCACGGGGTGAGGGGCTCTCGGGCGCCAACGGAAGAGCGAAATGCGTGATGGCCCTCCCGCTTGCGGGAGAGGGCAAGGGGTGAGGGCTGATCCGCCACAGATTTTCAATGACCGGCATTACCCGTTGGCCTTCAGGCTACCGCTCCGGACGCCGGTGCCTTATTCCCAATTGCCCGTGTCCTTGTTCAGGCCGTCGCCACCGGGCGCTCCGTCCTTGCCGAGGAACGTGATGTCGAAGTCGCCATGATCACCCGGCGACTTGTAGATGAATTGGTGGCCGAATGGATCCTTGAGGTCGGCCGGCTTGGCGTACGGGCCATTCCAGTTCGACGCGTTGCCGGGCCGGGCGACGAGGTCGTTCAGCGTCTGCGGCGTCGAGCCGTTGTCGAGGACGTAGGCCTGCACCTTCATCTCGAGCGAGTGCACCTGGGCAATGCCTGCCTTGTACTGCGCGCTCTGGAAATTCTGGAACACGCGGCCGCCGACGATCGCCATGACGACGCCGATCAGCACCAGCACCGCCATCATTTCGATCAGCGTGAAACCGCCGCTCTTGTAAGGTAACGCTGTCGCGCGCAGCGCGACGATCACTCCCGGCTTCGATCCAGTGCCGTGGTCGCGCAACGCGCGACGATCACTCCCGGCTCCAATCAAATACTGCTGTCGCGCGCATGCGCGACTATCACTCCCCCTCTCCCGCGTGCGGGAGAGGGCAAGGGGTGAGGGTTCCCGCGCCAGCGGGAGAGGGCAAGGGGTGAGGGTCCTCCCGCTTGCGGGAGAGGGCACGGGGTGAGGGCGCCCGGCGGCACGCGCGCCATGTCGCAGGGTGCACGAATGATTTTGTGGCTTGTTATACAAGTGCATAATGCGACCTCATTGGATGGAACTGGTGATGCTCAGGATCGGCAACAGGATGGCCATCATGATGATGGCGACGACCCCGGTCATGACGACCGTCAGGACCGGCACCATCGCCGCGAGCAGCCGGTCGACCGTATTCTTTGCCTCCACGTCGAAGGTGTCGGCAACCTTCATCAACATGTCATCGAGCGCGCCCGACTCCTCGCCGACACTGATCATCTGCAGTGCGAGCTTCGGAAAGCGCTTGCTCTGGCCCAGCGCGAACGCCAGGCCTCCCCCGGTCTTTACTTCTTCGCCGGCCTTATCGACCGCCTCGGCGAGCGCCGTGTTCCCCAGAACGTTGCGGCCAATCGCGATTGCGGTCAGTAAGGGAACGCCATTCTTCAGCAAAGTTCCCAGCGTCCGCATCAAGCGGGCGGTTTCCAGGCGGGTAAACAGCGGCCCGACGACGCGCATCTTCAACACGCGCGTATCCCAGGCAAGGCGCACTTCCGGGATCGTCAGGCGCCGGCGCATGAACACGACGCCGGCCACGACGGCGATCGCCATCAGCCACCACCAGTCCTGCAGCGCGGTGCCGACGAACAGCACGACCTTGGTGATCATCGGCAGTTCGACATTCATGTCCTTGAACATCGGCAGGAAGCGAGGCACGACGAACGCCAGCAGGACGAACAACGCGCCGAACACCATGACGACGAGGATGGCCGGATAGATCAGAGCGTTGATGACGCTTTCACGCAGCGCCTTCGCACGCTCGAGATAATTGGTCAGGCGCGCGAGCGTGACGTCGAGTGAACCGCCGACTTCGCCGGCGCGGACCATGTTGACGTACAGCTTCGAAAATACGCCCGGCTCCGTTTCGAGGGCGTCCGACAGCGCACCGCCGCCACGCACGTGATCGCGGATGTGCTCGATGATGCGCCTGGCCTTCTCGCTTTCGGGCAGTTCGAGCAGGATCTGCAGCGCGCGATCCAGCGGCTGCCCCGCGCCGAGCAACGTCGCCAGCTGCTGGGTGAACTGCAGCACCTGGGTCTGGTTGATCGCTTCGCGCTTGAACAAGCCGCCAAAAAGCCCGCCGCCATCGGCGCCGTCGGCCGCGCGCACCTCGAGCGGAATGTTGCCCGCGTCCTGGATTTTCGCCACCGCCTCGTCGTTCGAGGCAACGTCGAGCTGCCCCTGCATGACTTCGCCGGCGGCAGTGATCGCTTTGTAATGGAAAAGGGCCATTTGGGAGCAGGGGACTAGGGGCTAGGGGCTAGGGGCTAGGGACCAGGAAGAGCGTTACGTGGGAAGTTTGGAGGCCAGCGATTTTCTCAGACCATGAAGTATTCGACTTTGTTCACCACAAAGGCTCAATAACGAATTGACAGCATCCTCTGCCATCAACTCCAGTTTGGCGCAAATCAGCAGTTGCGTTTCCAGTTCAGCCAGCGAGCCCATCGCGATCGATATGTAACGCACAAATTCTCTCGTCGCATATCGGGCGTGTCCTTCGGCCAGCGCCGAGGGTATGGATACAGCAGCGCGGCGCAGTTGGCTCGTCAGCCCAAATCTTTCGTCTTGGGGGAGTAATGCAGTCGCCAGGTAAATCCTCGCAACCAATTCCATGGCCCTTTGCCACGCAACAAGGTCTCGATAATGTCCAACCATGGAATCTCCTTATAAGCACCTAGCAGTCGGCTCTCGCCACCCGCTCTTCCCTAGTCCCTCCCTAGTCCCTAGTCCCTCGCCCCTATCTCAGCTCTCCTGCGTCACCCGCAACACTTCCTCGATCGTCGTCACGCCCGTCAGCGACTTGACCAGGCCGTCTTCGTACATCGTGCGCATGCCTTCCTCGCGCGCGAGATCCTCGATCTTGCCCATGTCGGCGTGCTGCATGACCAGGCGCCGCAGCGGGTCGGTCATGACGAGGAACTCCATGATCGTGGTGCGGCCGTGATAGCCGGTCGTCGTGATCGGCGACGGCATCGGTTTATACAATTGCACTTTCCCTTCCGGCTGGAAGCGGCGCAGGCCGAATTGCTCGACGACTTCGGGCAGCGCGTCGTAGCGCTCGGCATGTGTCTGCTCCAGGCGCCGCACCAGGCGCTGGGCGAGGATGCCGTTGACCGTCGAGGTCATCAGATAGTCTTCCACGCCCATGTCGAGCAGGCGCGTGATGCCGCCCGCGGCATTGTTGGTATGCAGTGTCGACAGCACCAGATGTCCGGTCAGGGCCGACTGGATCGCAATCTTGGCCGTTTCCAGATCGCGCATTTCGCCGATCATGATGATGTCCGGATCCTGGCGCACGATCGAACGCAGCGCATGGCTGAAGTCCAGCCCGATCTGCGGCTTGGCCTGGATCTGGTTGATGCCTTCGATCTGGTATTCGACCGGATCCTCGACCGTGATGATCTTCACGTCCGGCGTGTTGAGGCGCGACAACGCGGTATACAACGTGGTGGTCTTGCCCGAACCGGTCGGACCCGTGACCAGAAGGATGCCGTGCGGCAGTTCCAGCACCTTCATGAACTGCGACAGGAACTGGTCGGTGAAGCCGAGCGTGTGGAAATCGAACACGATCGATTCGCGATCGAGGATACGCATCACGACCGATTCGCCGAACGAGGTCGGGACGGTCGACACGCGCAGGTCGAGTTCCTTGCCCTGCACGCGCAGCATGATGCGGCCATCCTGCGGCAGGCGGCGCTCGGCGATATTCAGCTTGGCCATGATCTTGACGCGCGAGATCACCGCCGCTGTCGACGCCGCCGGCGGCGACTCGACTTCGTGCAGCACGCCATCGATGCGATAGCGCACCTTGAGACGATTCTCGAACGGTTCGATATGGATGTCCGACGCGCGCTGCTCGACGGCGCGCTGGATGACGAGGTTGACCAGGCGGATGACCGGCGCCTCCGAGGCGAGATCGCGCAGATGCTCGATGTCGTCTTCGCTGCGCGAGTTCTCGTCGGTCAGGTTCTCGACGATCGTGCCCATCGCCGAACGGCCCGAGCCGTAGTAGCGCTCGATCACATCGTCGATTTCGGAACGGAAACCGACCTTGATCTCGACCGGCTTCCCGGTTGCCAGTTCCACGGCCTGGATCGCGTAGCGCTCGGCCGGATCGGCGACGACAACGGTCACCGTAGTGTCGCTCTCGGCGATCGGAACGATGTGGTATTGCTTGAGGAAGCGCACCGACATCTGCACGTTGGCCGGCGGCGCTTCGGGAAATTCCTTGGCGCTCAGCAGCGGCAGTCCGAGCACTTCGGACAACGCATCGGCCATCTCGCGTTCGGACACGAGGCCCAGTCGCGTGAGCAGCGGCACGAGGTTGCCCTCGCCGTCTTCTTCGTGCAGGCGTCGCGCGCGCGCAAGGTCGGCTTCTTTCAGCCGGCCTCGCGCGACGAGATATTCGCAGACGCGCTCGTCGAGCGATTCATCCGGCTCGGGAGTGGGCAGATGGTTCAACCGCAGACATCTTCATCCGTCCCCATCAGGTGGCGCTTCGACCCTGCGCGCTGCTACAGGTTCCACGTTGTCGCGCCTTATCAGCAATTCGATGAAGGCGCGATTGCAGACGATCCACAGCGCCGCCGGCACCAGCGAAGGCAGGATCAGGTAACCGAACTGGTAGCATAGCGCAATCAGATTGAGCGATAGGCCGGCCCGCGCCGCAGCTTCCGCGCCGACCGGGCCGGCGTCGATGACGACGGTCTTGAGGCTTTCGCCGATAACGCCGAAAGCCTGCGCGATCCAGATCAGCGGAATCCCTATCGCAAGTTGCGCCAGGCGCCTGCGGAAGCTTACCGGCGTGGCGAGCACGAGGCCGGCGAACAGCGGCAACGCGTAGCCGTAGACCATGGGATTGACCGTTGGTTCGATCAAACCGAAGCGCGGCGCCGCGCCGGGCTCTGCGACATCGACCAGAACCGAGGTCGAAAGCTGCATCAAATACGGCAGATGTTCGAGCACGCGGCCCTGCGCGTCGAGCAGGTCCGCGCCTTGCGCAACAGCCGTGAACAGCTGCGGCCAGGCCGTCAGCAGCACGAACCTGACCAGGGCGATCACCGGCCAGACCAGCGGCCCGGCGAAGTAGAACCAGACGAAAAACGCGAATGGCAGCCACAGCAATGCGGCCAGCAGAAAGCGCCTCAGGGGGCTGAACGCCATCAACCGGCCCAGATGCGGGCATTCCTGAACATGCGCATCCACGGCGAATCTTCACCCCACTCGCGCGGCGACCACGACATCTGCACGCTGCGGAACACGCGTTCCGGATGCGGCATCAGCGCCATGATGCGGCCGCCGGCGGCGGTGAGGCCGGTAATTCCCTTCGGTGAACCGTTGGGATTCAGCGGATACTTTTCGGTCGCCTTGCCGTCGTTGTCGACGAAACGCAGGCACGCGCCGGCGCGCTTGATGTCCGAGGCCTGGGCAAACCGGGCCCGGCCTTCACCGTGCGCGACGGCAACCGGAATGCGCGAACCGGCCATGCCCTGCAGGAAGATCGACGACGACTCGAGCACTTCGACCGTCGCCAGCCGCGCCTCGTACTGCTCGGACGTATTGCGCTCGAAACTCGGCCAGTAGTCCGCGCCCGGGATGATCTCCTTGAGTGCCGCGAGCATCTGGCAGCCGTTGCACGCGCCGAGCGCGAACTTTGTGGAATTTGCGAAAAATTCAGCAAATTGCAGCCGCAGCCGCGGGTTGTACAGGATCGACGTGGCCCAGCCGCGCCCTGCGCCGAGCACGTCGCCATAGGAGAATCCGCCGCATGCGGCGAGCCCGGCGAAATCGTCGAGCGTCATCCTGCCGGCCTGCAGGTCGGTCATGTGCACGTCAAATGCGTCGAAGCCGGCGCGCGTGAATGCCGCCGCCATCTCGACCTGGCCGTTGACGCCCTGGTCGCGCAGGATGGCGATCTTCGGCCTCAGGCCTCTGGCGATGTACGGCGCGGCGACATCCTTGGCCGGATCGAACGAAACCTTCGGCGAAATACCCGGGTCGTCATCGGTGCAGCGCCACTCTTGCTCGGCGCGGGCGCTTTCCGGATTGTCCCGTCGCGACTGCATCGCGTTGCTGGTCTCCGACCACGCTGCCATCAGCTCGTCCCACGGCCAGCGGGCAACGGCTTCGCCGCCGAGCCAGAGCTTGACGCGCTTGCGGCTGCGCGGATTGCCGGCGTAGTGCGCGACGTTGTCCAGGCCATGTTCGGTCAGGAGCGCCGTGAACGCAGCGCGATCTTCGGCGCGGATCTGCACGACCGCGCCGAGTTCCTCCGAGAACAATCCCGAAAGCATGTTCTCGCCCCAGACGTTGAGCTCCACGTCGAGGCCACAGCGCGACGCGAACGCCATCTCGATCAGGGTCACGATCGCGCCGCCGTCGGAGCGGTCGTGATAGGCGAGCAGCAGGCCACGCGCGTTCGCCGCCTGGATCGCGGCGAAGAACCGCTTGAGCAGATCGGGGTCGTCGACGTCGGCCGGCAGGCCGCTGGCGCGGTTGTAGACCTGGGCCAGCACCGAGCCGCCGAGGCGGTTCTGGCCGGCGCCGAGGTCGAGCAGCCACAGCTCGGTCTTGCCCACGTCGAGGCGCAATTGCGGCGTCAGCGCACGGCGCGCGTCGGCGACGCGGGCGAAGCCCGAGACGATCAGCGACACCGGCGCGACGGTCTTCTGCTTGCGTCCATCCTGCTGCCACACCGCCTGCATCGACAGCGAATCCTTGCCGACCGGAATGGAAATATTCAATTGTGGACAAAGTTCCATCGCCACCGCGCGGACCGCGTCGTACAGCGCCGCGTCGTCGCCCGGATAGCCAGCCGCGGCCATCCAGTTGGCCGAAAGCTTGATCTCGCCCAGATCGGCGATCGGCGCGCTCGCCAGGTTCGTGATCACTTCGCCGATCGCGAGGCGTGCCGAAGCCGGCGCCGAGAGCAGCGCAACCGGCGTGCGCTCGCCCATCGCCATCGCCTCGCCGGCATAGCCGTCGAAGTCGCACAGCATCACCGCGCAATCGGCAACCGGTACCTGCCACGGGCCGACCATCGGGTCGCGCGCGCACAAGCCGCCGACAGTACGGTCACCGATCGTGATCAGGAACGACTTGCTGCCGACGGCGGGCAGGCGCAGCACGCGCGTGATCGCCTCTTCCAGACCGATACCGTCGAGGTCGGGCACGATATCCAGACGCTGCGGCTTGTGCTTGACGTCGCGCAGCATCTTCGGGGCCTTGCCGAAGAGGACGTCCATGGGCAGGTCTATCGGAGCGCTTTCAGCCCCTCTCCCTCCGGGAGAGGGGTTGGGGTGAGGGTCGGGGCTCGCAACGACGTCAATAGAGACCCGACCCTCATCCGCCCCGGCTTTCGCCGGGGCACCTTCTCCCGGAGGGAGAAGGGAAAGTCGATCGTCGCTGACGATCAAGCGTTGCTCGGCAGTCACTTCACCGACCACTGCAAACGGACAACGCTCGCGCTCGCAGATCGCGCTGAACGCGGCGACGTCTTCAGCGCGCAGGCCGATCACATAGCGCTCCTGCGCCTCGTTGCACCAGATCTGCATCGGCGACAGCTGCGGATCGGCGGACGGGATCCTGCGCAGCTCGATGCGGCCGCCGACATGCGAGTCGTGAAGGATTTCCGGAATGGCGTTCGACAGCCCGCCGGCGCCGACGTCGTGGATGCTGACGATCGGATTGGAATCGCCGAGCGACCAGCAGCGGTCGATGACTTCCTGGCAGCGCCGCTCCATCTCGGCGTTGTCGCGCTGGACCGAGGCGAAGTCGAGTTCCTCGCTGCTGTCGCCGCTGGCCAGCGACGACGCCGCGCCGCCGCCGAGTCCGATCAGCATCGCCGGACCGCCGAGCACGACGACTGCGTCACCCGGCTGCAAAGTACGTTTTTCCACATGTGGACGACGCAGGTTGGCCAGGCCGCCGGCGATCATGATCGGCTTGTCGTAACCGCGGCGTGTGCCCGGATCCGCGGTCTCGGCCTCGAACGTGCGGAAATAGCCGCCTAGGCAGGGCCGGCCGAATTCGTTGTTGAATGCCGCCGCGCCGATCGGGCCGTCGCGCATGATCTCGAAGGCGCTGGCCATGCGCGGCGGCAGCGGCCGCTCTTCCTCCCACGGCCGCGGCAGGCCGGGAATGCGCAGGTACGAGGTTGTGAATCCGGTCAGTCCGGCTTTGGGCTTGCCGCCGCGGCCGGTCGCGCCTTCGTCGCGGATTTCGCCGCCGGCACCGGTCGATGCGCCCGGAAACGGCGCGATCGCGGTCGGATGATTGTGCGTCTCGACCTTGATCGCGAACTCGACCGGCTCCTCGACCGCGGCGAAACGGCCGTCCGGCTGGGCGAAGAAACGCGCGGCCCGGCTGCCTTCGATCACCGCGGCGTTGTCGGAGTACGCCGACAGCGTGAACTGGGGCGCGAGCGCATGGGTGTTGCGGATCATCGCGAACAGCGAGCGTTCCTGCGCCTGGCCGTCGATCGTCCAGCTGGCGTTGAACACCTTGTGCCGGCAATGTTCGGAGTTGGCCTGCGCGAACATCATCAGTTCTGCATCACTGGGATCGCGGCCGAGTTCGGCGTAGCGTTCGGCCAGATACTCGATCTCGTCGGGCGCGAGCGCCAGACCGAGATGGGCATTGGCGACGCGCAGCGCGCCGGCCGCCTCCGTTCCGAGCGCGATGCGCGCAAGCGGCCGCGGCTCGCCGGCGCGGAACAGGGCCTGGGCTTCGTCGAGCGAGGCGAGCACTGACTGCGTCATCGGATCATGCAGCGCGCGCGTGAGTTGCCGGCCAGCGTCGCTGTCGCGCACCGGCGGGTGGTCGATTGCGTAGGCCATGCCACGCTCGACGCGTTGCACGGCAAAGCCGCAGCCTCGCAGGATATCGGTTGCCTTCGACGACCACGGCGAGATCGTGCCGAGACGCGGCACGACCCACAGGCGCGCGGGCCTGGCCACGCCGGGCGAGGCGCGCAACACGGCGCGCAGACGCGTCAGATCGAGCGCTTGTTCGGAACCGTCGGCGGCGACGAAGTAGACGTGCCAGGCCGCACTGATCCGGCCGCCTGAATGCACGCGCTCGAGTTCAGTGTTGAGTCGCTCGAGGCGAAACGGAGACAGGGCGGGTTGCCCGTCGAAAACGATCATGGCCGCAGCAGTTCGCGGTCGAGGAGGGGCGCGAATGATACCGGAAGCGGCGCGCAGCCGCGAGGACGGCTGAGTAAGGCCGCGTTCGCTTTTGCAGCAGAAGTCCGTTCGCGCCGACGCAACCCCGTTCGCAACCCCGTTCGCGCTGAGCGTAGTTCGCGCAGCGAACGAAGTCGAAGCGTCCGCCGGCGATCCTTCGACTTCGGCCTTCGGCCTACGCTCAGGGCGAACGGTTTTACAGGCGTCGTTTATTACGGACGTCGGGTCATTGCGCGCGCCAACTTTTGGAGGCTTCGATTGACGCCCCGCGCGGGTGTTCGCCGCCAGCTACTTCGCCGTCGCGACGCTCTTCCCGGCCGCCTTCGCCGCGAGGCGGTCGAGCTCCGCGGAAAGCTGATCGGGATTCATGACGACGCCGCCATTGACGTGCGTGCCATCCTCGGCAAGGACGGTCGGCGTTGCATCGATGCCGATCGAAACCGACAGGGCCTTTGTTTCGGCAATAGGATTGTTCGAACAAGTCTTGTCGCCTGGATCCTGACCGCTCATCGCGGCCGTGTAGGCAGCCTTGCGATCGGCGGCGCACCAGACCGCCTGGGCTTTCTTTTCGGCGCCAGGATGAATGTCGAGCGGGAAGAGCACGTAGTTCACGCGAATTCCCGCGGCGTTGTATGCGGCAATCTGCTTGTGGAACTGCTTGCAATATGGACAGTCGACGTCGGTGAACACGGTGATCGTGTGCTTCGGATTTTCCGGCGCGAACGTGAGCATCTTGTCCGACGACAGTCCGCGCAGCGCATCGGCGCGAATACTCGCCAGGCGCGCTTCGGTCAGGCTTTTCTTCGCGGCGACGTCGTAGAGGTTGCCTTGCAGCAGAAACTTGCCGTCGGCGCTGACATAGACCACCTGGCCGCCGACGATGACCTCGTAGAAATTCGGCAGGTCGGATTTCGTGACCCGGTCGATTTTCGCGTTCGGCAGCAGCGAGGCAAACGCATCGCGCACGGTCTTCTCGGCGTCCGCGGCATGACCCATGACCGCGACAGTCATTGCTGCGGCGGCAAGCAGGAGCTTTTTCAACATGATTGGATCTCGTCGGGTTCGGGGCGGGCAGGCAGTTGAGAGTATCGCAAGCCGGGCGAAGTTCCGCGCGCGGACTCCGCCCGCGTGGCTTACTTCGCAGTCACGGCCTGGGCACGCTGGGCGATCTGGTCCAGGCGCTGCACCAGCTGGTCCGGCGTCATATAGCCGCCGACGTGTTCGCCATCGGCGGTGAACAAGGCCGGCGTGCCGTCCACGCCCATCGACTTGCCAATCTCGGTCAGTTCACCGACCGGATTGGTGCAGGTCTTGTCGCCTGGATCCTTGCCGCTCATCGCGTCGGTGTAGGCAACGTTGCGGTCCGTAGAGCACCACACTGCCTCGGCTTTCTTGTCGGCGCCCTTGTGCATCGGCAGCGGGAACAACACGTAGTTCACCGCGATCCCGCGCTTGTTGTACTCGGCAATCTGCTTGTGGAATTCGCGGCAGTATGGACAGTCGACGTCGGTAAAGACGGTGATCCGGTACTTCGGATTCGGCGGCGAGAACACGATTTGCTTGTCGAGCGGTATCTTGGCCATCGTGCTTTTGCGCAGCACGGCCAGGGACTTTTCGCCCAGATCGACCCGCGAATCGATATCGAACACGCTGCCGTGGATCAGATACTTGCCGTCGTTGCTGAAATACAGCACCTGGCCGTCGGCGACGACCTGGTAGAACCCCTCCAGTTTGGAACGCTCGATCAGGTTGATTTTCGCGTTCGGCAGAACCTTTTTCACGGCATCGCGCACGGCCTTGTCCGCATCCTCGGCGGCGACCGCGTGAACCCCGACGACCGCAAGCAGGGCCGCACAAAACCAACGCTTCAACATCACGATTCCTCGAGTGGGACGCAGAACCGCGCACGGTGCAATCACTGACCGGCGCGCTTCGCAATGCCCGACATTCTCGCACAGGCCGGCAAAGCACGGGTACCTGCCGTCGGTAATATGTCCGCGCCGGTCAACAATCAACCCCTGTAGAACCCGTCTCAAAACGTAGCGAGCGAAGGCAGGTCGCGCGTCGGCGGCGCGCAGGAACCGGAGTGTACTTTGGGCGTACATGAGGATTCCGAGCACCGCCGGCGCGCGAGATGCCGAGCGCAGTAGTTTTGAGACGGGTTCTAGGCGCGCGGATGGTGCTTGGCGTGGAGGCGCTTGAGGCCCTCGCGCGCGACCAGCGTGTAGATCTGCGTGGTCGACAACGAGCTGTGTCCGAGCAGCATCTGCAGCGCGCGCAGGTCGGCGCCGTGATTGAGCAGGTGGGTCGCGAAACAGTGGCGCAGCACATGCGGAGAGATGCGCGACGCGTCCACACCGGCCTTGCGCGCATGTGTCTTGACCATGCTCCAGAACATCTGCCGAGTCATCGCTGCGCGGCGATTGGTGATGAATACTTCGGCGATCTCGCGCTCGTGCGCGAGCCCCGGCCGCGCTTCCGCGTAGTAGCGCTGCAGCCAGTGGTCGGCCTCTTCGCCGATCGGCACGAGGCGGTCCTTGCCGCCCTTGCCGGTCACGCGCAACACGCCCTGGCGCAGATTGATCTGGTCCACGCGCACGCCGATCAGCTCGCTGACGCGCAAGCCGGTCGCGTAGATCAACTCGAACATCGCGCGATCGCGCAGGCCCAGCGGCGTGTCGACGTCGGGAGCGCGGATCAACGCCTCGACTTCGCTTTCCGAAAGGGCCTTCGGCAACGGGCGCGGCAGCTTGGGCGAATCGAGCAGCAGTGTCGGATCCTCCGCGATCGCGCCGATGCGCAGCTGGATCCGGTAGAAATGCCGCAGCGCGGACAACAGCCTCGCGTTGCTGCGCGCGCTGTAGCCGCCATCGACTCGTTCGGCCAGATAGCCGAACAGTTGCTGGCGCGAGCAGCCGGTCAACGTCGCACCGGCGCGCGCGCACCAGCCCGCCAGGCCCTCGAGGTCGCGGCGATAGCTGGCCAGTGTATTGTCGGCCAGGCCGTGTTCAGACCATGCCAGTTCGCTGAAAGAGTCGATCGCGTTGCGATCGGCAGGGCTGAGGGCTGAGGGCTGAGGGCGGCTAGGCACAGTGAGGATTTTGGTGCGAGTCCTGATTTGCGGCGTCACGCTGGCGTGTAATTCAGGTTCCAAGGATGGCAGCTTCCACTCACGATGCAAACTTGACTCACTGCCTTGCATACGATGGCACAAACCGCGACGCTTGCCGCCGTCCCCGTAAACTGACTGTGATGAGTTCACCGACCCCTTCCCGTACCGCTGCGCCGGCAAATCTCGCACTGCGGTTGCTGGCCGCACTTTATGACGCGCTGCCGATGCTCGCCCTGTGGTTCGTAGCGACGATGCTGGCCCTGGCGCTGACCGGCGGCGCGCTCGACGTGCAGCGCCTGCCGCACAAGATCCTGGTTCAGGTTCTGGTTCTTGCCGTCACAGCGGCATATTTCGTCATCTCATGGCGGCGCGGCGGCCAGACCATCGGCATGCGTGCTTGGCGCCTGCGTATCGTGAGTTCCGACGGAAAACCTCTGGGCATGCGACAAGCGCTCGTGCGTTTCGGCGTCTCCCTGCTCTCGCTAGCCGCGGCGGGCCTGGGGTTCTGGTGGGCACTTTTCGATGCGCACAATCGCACGTGGCACGATATTGCGGCAGGAACGGTCATGGTGCGGCTGGAGAAGCGCGAAACCTGAACTTCCGTCATTACCGTGTAGCGCCATCTTGCTCTGCATGAGGCATCGCGAAAGAGCGAGATCAAAACGGATGACCAGCTCCGCTGTTGAAAACCCCGCTTGCGCGAGAATGACGACTATCTCTCAACCGTTGCGCACGCGACACTCTCTCGCCCGTCGCCCCTAGCCCCTCCTCACGCATACCGCCTGAAGTAAACCACCGCCGCCAGCGCCAGCAGCAACGACGGCAACGCATTGGCCCAGGCCAGATTCATGTTGTATACGGCGCCCATGCTGACCACGGCGCTCTGGAAGAAGTAGTAGCTGATCGCCAGCGCCATGCCGACGAACAGGCGCTTGCCGAGTCCACCGGTGCGCAACGCGCCGAAAGCGAACGGCACGGCGCAGAACGCCAGCACGAGCACATTGAACGGATAGAAGACGCGGCCCCAGTAGGCGCGCTCGTAGCTCGATGCGTCCTGATGGTTGCGGCGCATGTAGTCGATGTTGCGCGACAGGTCGCTCGTGGCCAGGTACTCCGGGTGGATCATCGACTTCGACAGCACGTCCGGGTCGAGCGCGGATTGCCACTGCGTCTGCGCCTGCGTCGTCGTCGTCGCCGACGTTCCGGAAAACTCGGTGCGGCGCACGTCGTTGAGCTTCCACTGACCTTGCGCGTGACTCGCCGTCTTCGCCGTTGACAGCGCCGTGAGCTGGCCCTGTGGAGTGAACTCGAACACACGCACGTCACCGAGTTCGACAGTCGCGCCGGTCTTCGTGGCACGCGTGCGGCCGTGCTTGGCGTTGATCACGGTCTCGCCGTCGCGCGCCCACAGGCTGCCGCCCTTGCCGATTGTCACGTCCTTTTGCTTGGCCGAAAGCGCCAGCGCTTCAGCCTTCTGCTCGCCGCGCGGTCCGATTGTCTCGCCCATCAGCATGGTCAGTCCGGTCAGCACCGTCAGCGACAGGATCACCGAAATGCAGATGCGGAATTTGGACAATCCGGCAGCGCGCAGCGCGGTCAATTCGCCGCTCGTGGCGAGCATGCCCATGCCCATCAGTCCGCCGATCAGCGCGGCATATCCGAACCACTGGTAGGCGCGCCGCGGCACGGTCAGCAGCGTGAACACGAGCGCCTTGGTCAGCGTGTAGTCGCCGGTGCCGACATCGTTGATCTCGCCGAGAAATATCTTGAACGCGTCGAGTCCGACCAGGAAACCCCAGGCCAGCAAGACCGCGCCGAGCACCGAAATCGCGACCAGCTTGTCGACTTTCTTGAAGATCACCCGGCGCATCACGCCGCTCCGCTTCGCGCGCGCGCCGGCTTGCGCGGACGCGGCAGGCGCTGGCTGCGCCAAAGCAGCCAGAGACCGATCAGCGCCGTCGGAACCTGCACCCACCAAAAGCCGACGCGCGGATCGAGCACGCCCTGGCTGAGCTTGGAACGGCCGATCGCCAGGCAGTTGTAATAGGCGACCCAGGACAGCAAAGCGATCAGCAGGCGCGCGTAACGCGGCTCGCGCGGCGACGACTTGGCCAGCGGCAAGGCAAGCAGCACGAGCACGAGCACCGACAGGGGCGCGGCAAGCCGCCACTGGAATTCGGTGCGCTGCACGGTGTCGTTGCTCGCCAGCAGCGCCGTCGTCGGCGCGCTGCGCTTGACCGAATCGGCATTTGCGTCGGCTTCGGTGTCGGTCAGCTTGACGTCGTTGCGCGCGTAGCGCATCAGGCGGTAGTTGTCCTGGCCGAGTATGCCTTCGACGCGAAAGCCGTCATTGAGTCCGAGATAGCGCTCGGCGCCGTTGGCATCGTGATAAAGCTCACCGTTGGCCGCGGTGATGACATTGAGACTCGTGCGGCCGGCCTCGGCGTCCATGCGTTCGCTGGCCACGAACATCTTCTGGAATTTCGTGCCATCGGCGTTCATCGAGTCGACGTACATGACGCCGTCGTTGTTCGGCAGTTCGACGAAACGCCCCGGCTCGAGTCCGGCGACGATCAACGAACGGCTCGCCTCTTCCTGCAGACGCTTGCGCCTGGCGCACGGCGGCCGGCGCAAGCCAGAACGAAATCAAGGCCATCGCGAACGTCATCGGCACAGCCAGCAGCAGCAGCGGCCGCACGAGGCCGGTCACCGGCAGCCCCGAGGCCGCGAACACGGCCATTTCGCTCTCGCGATATAGCCGCCCGTACGCAAGCTGCACGCCGAGAAACAGCGCCAGCGGAACCAGCAGCGTCAGCGAATCCACGGTGCGCAGGCCGATCAAGGCGAGCAACAAGTCGGCAGCGACGCGGCCGCGCGCGATCTTGGCGAGCAAATCGGCGACCGTCGCACCGACGGTGACCAGCAACAGGATCGCGACCGCGGCGAGAAAGCTCACCAGCAGTTCACGCACGAGGTAGCGGTCGACAATACGCAGCATGGACGGAAGGCTTGCAGTAAACTAAGCAATTCGCGATCGGAAAAGCGGCACCCATTGAACCGGGCGCTGCGTTCAAGGCTCCTTAAGTGTAGCGGCCCGGAGCCGCCACGACCTTCTTTTTTTGTGGAAACTCCATGACCATCAAGTTCAGTCTCAGCAGTGATTCGGCCGAAAGCGCGGCCACGCCTTGCGTCGTCGTCGGCGTGTTCGAGGAGCGCGTGCTGTCCGCTGCGGCCGCGCGCATCGACGAGAAATCCGGCGGCGCGATCAAGCGCCTGATCGAAGCCGGCGACGTCAATGGCAAGCCGGGCACGAGCCAATTGCTGTTCGGTCTGCCCAATGTCGCCGCGCCGCGCGTGCTCGTCGTTGGACTCGGCGAGCAGAAGAAATTCGACGCCGCGCGCTTCCAGCGCGCCTGCGCCGAAGCCGCGCGCGTGCTCAAGGGACTGCCGATCGACAGCGCCGTGTCGTACCTGACCGAGGTCGAAGTCCAGGCAAAGGATTCGACCTGGATCGTGCGCGCAGCGGCGCTCGCAACCGACGCGCAAGCCTACAAGTACGGCGCCACGTTCAAGCCGCGCGAGAAATCCAGGACGCCGGAATTCGGCGCGCTTGCATTTGCGGCACCGCCAGCATCGACCGCCGCGCTGGGCACGGCCGAAGCGATCGCCAGGGGCGTGCGCTTCACGCGCGAACTCGGCAACCTGCCGCCCAACATCTGCACGCCGGCCTACATCGCCGAACAGGCCGAAAAACTGGCGCAGGAACACCCGGGCGTGAGCTGCGAGATTCTCGAAGAAGAGGATATGGAAAAGCTCGGCATGGGCGCACTGCTCGGCGTCGCGCAGGGCTCGGTCAACGGCCCGAAGCTGATCGTGCTGCAATGGCGCGGCGGCGGCGAAAACGAAAAGCCGTACGCGCTGGTCGGCAAGGGTGTCACGTTCGACACCGGCGGTATTTCGATCAAGCCGAGCGCCGGCATGGAAGAAATGAAATTCGACATGTGCGGCGCCGGCAGCGTACTCGGCGCGTTCCTGTCCGCGGTCGAACTGAAGGTCAAGATCAACCTGGTGTGCATCGTGCCCGCAGTCGAGAACATGCCCGGCGGCAAGGCGCAGCGGCCGAGCGACGTCGTCACGTCGATGTCGGGCCAGACCATCGAAGTGCTCAACACCGATGCCGAAGGCCGCCTGATCCTGTGCGACGCGCTGACCTACGTGCAGAAATTCAAGCCGCAGATCATCATCGATGTCGCAACCTTGACCGGGGCGTGCGTCGTCGCGCTCGGCAAGCACGCGTCGGGCCTGATGACGAAGGACGAAGCGCTCGCCTCCGAGCTGCTCGCAGCCGGCGAAGCCACGCTCGATCGCGCCTGGCGCCTGCCGCTGTGGGACGACTACCAGAGCCAGCTCGATACCGGCTACGCGGACATCGCCAACATCGGCGGCAAGTACGCCGGCGCGATCACTGCCGCCTGCTTCCTGTCGCGCTTCACCGAAGGCTACCGCTGGGCGCACCTGGACATCGCCGGCACGGCATGGGAAGACGGGCGCAAGGGATCGGCGACGGGAAGGCCCGTGCAGTTGCTGGTGCAGTATCTGCTGGATCGACAGGGATGAATCGAGGGACCAGGGACTAGGGACTAGGGACCAGGTAGAGCGGACGCTCTCCTCCCCAATCTCCGCCGTTACCTTCGTTCAAAACCAGTGAAGTCCTGTGATGCCGCGCGCCTTTTTTCCCTAGTCCCTAGCCCCTGGTCCCTGCTCTCAAATGCCCCGCGCCGACTTCTACCTCATCGCCAAGCCGCGCTTCCGCGACGATCCGTTGCTGCTCGTCTGCGAGCTGGCGAAGAAGGCGTTCGAGAGCGGCCAGCCGACGTTGATTCTCGCGCGCACGTTCGACCAGGCCGAGCAGCTCGACGAAAAATTGTGGGAGTTCGACGAGGACGCTTTCATTCCGCATCAAATCGCCGGCGATGATGACGATGTGATCACGCCGGTACTGATCGCGACGCCGGAATCGCAGACGGCGGATCGAGCGCTCGTGATCAACCTGCGCGACGACTGCGCGCCGGGACTGTTCGAACGCGTGCTCGAAGTCGTGCCGGCCGACGAGGATCAGCGCCTCGGCTCGCGCAAACGCTGGACGACGTACAAGGCGGCCGGGTTCGAGGTCGCCAAGCACGACATGTAGGGGGCACACCGCAGTTCCGCACCGCTGCCGCCGTCCCTGCAAAGCGGGAATTCGTACTGCCATCTTCCTCGGCTCGTCATTTCCGGAAGAAGGTGCAATCCAGAACCTGCTTGCTCATGGCGACCGAAACGGGGCGGCTTCCATCATCGCTTTCATCCTTGCGGTGCGGTTCTCACTTCGCGTTCGCCCTGCTTGAGCAGCGCATCGAAGCGCGGATCGGAGCGCAACACAGCCCAGACCGAATCCATCTTCAGCAGCGCAGGCGAGATCGCACCGCCGCTGGGCAACCCGATTACCTGCTGCAGGCGCTCGAAGGCGGCGTCTTTTTCGCCGATGCGCGCCTCGAGTTGGGCGAGCCAGACCTGCATTCCAGGTCCGCTGATTACGTCGCGGCTGACCGGCATCAATTCGGCAGCGCGGCGGCCCTCACGCAGGGCGTCGTCCCGGCGCCCGAGACCGGCCTCGGCAAAGCCGAGGGCGAGGTGCAACTCGGCGCTGTCCGCCTGCTTCGCCAGCATCGCGCCGACCGCTGCGTCGACGTTCGAATAGGCCTGTTTCGCCTTCGCGGCCTCACCGGCGGCTTCGTGAGCGAACGCCAGGTAGAGTTCGCGCGGCAAGGCGATGTTGTTGCCATCGGCCCAGGCTGCAACACCGCCGGCTTGCGCCACGCCGATCGCGGCCGAGTAGTCGTGCGCCCACCAAGCGAGAATGAAACGAGCCAACGCATTGCCGGCGTACGCGTCGCTGTCCGGTGCCAGGGCCTGCAGGGCAGCACGCAACGGCTCGAGATCGCCCTTCCAGAGCGCTGAGTTCAACCCGTGAGTCACGCGCTCGTCCGATTGATCCGGGGCAACCGCCACCGACTGGCTGAACGCCTGGTCCGCGTCCCCATAGCGGCGCAGCATCTGGTAGGTCAGGCCGAGCTGATCGAGGCCATACGAACTGCGCGGATCGAACAGAGTCGCGCGCTGAAAGCCGGCCAGCGAATCGTCGAAGCGGCCTTGGCGACGCGCGATCGCCGCAAGGGTGGTCGCCACATCGGCGCTGTTCGGCAACGACTGCTGTGCGAGTTGCGCCTGCTCGATGGCTGCCGCGTAGTCGCGTTGCCCCCAATAATGGAATTCGGCCAATGCGAGGTGCGCTTCGCCAAGCCCCGGCTGCAGCGCCAGCGCGCGGTCGGCCGCTGCCTTGGCCGCCGCAAGCCTCGTTTCGGTACGATCAGGCGCGTTGAAGTACATGCGCATGTGCGCGTCGGCGATCTTCGCGGCGGCCAACGCAAACTGCGGATCGACGCCGAGCGCCTGTTCGAACATCGCGATTGCCTGCGGCAACTCCGTTGCCGTCAGCACGTCCTGGTCGTGCGCGCGGTTGTAGTGTTCCATCGCGCGCAGGTACAGGTCGTACGCGGCCGGGTTCGTCGTCGGCACCGCGGCGACCTGCGCTGCCTCCTGCGGCCGGAGTTGCGCCTTCAGCGCGTCGGCGATGTTCTGGGCGACATCGCGCTCGACCGCGAAAATGTCCTTCAGGTCGCGGTCGTAGCTCTGCGCCCACAGATGGCCGTCGTTCGCCGTGTCGATCAGCTGCACGTTGATATGCACCGAATCGCCGGCCTTCTGCACGCTGCCTTCGAGCACGGTCGCGACATCGAGCTCGCGGCCGACGGTTTTCAGGTCGGGCGGATGACTGGCATATTTCTCGGTCGAGGTGCGCGAGATGACCTTGATTTCGTGGATGCCGGCCAGGCGCGTCAGGATCTCGTCCTGCATGCCGGTGGCGAAGTAACCGTTGGATTTGTCGTCGCTGAGATTGTCGAACGGCAGCACGGCAATCGACTTGGCCGGCGCGCTTCCGGCGGCCGCTGCACTCTTGCCGGAGGCCGCTGAGGCAGCGGGCGCGCTGTCGGCCGGAGCCTTGTGCACCACGAACCGCTCGGCCACCAGCAACACGATGACGAGCGCCATCACCGCTATGATGATGGCGTTGAGTTGCTTGCCGACGCGTCGCGTGACTTCCTGCGGCCTTGCTCCGGGCGAGTGCACAGGCTCGGTGCGGCGGATGCCTTCGGGAGTCAGCTCGAACGCCCATGCCAGGATCAGCGCGATAGGGAAGGTGACCAGGATGATCAGCGTGATCAGCTTCGGCGACCACTCGGGAAGGTTGAGCTGCGGCGCGACCGTGGCGACGACCTGAATCAGCAGCCAGCCGACCACGGCGTAGGCGACAGCAACGCGATAGACGTGCCGGCGCTTGAGTTCGTCGAAAAAACTAGGCCGCGCGCTCATCAGGTGCGTTCGAATCGATCGCACGCCTGCTTACCGTGCGCGGCCCTGCAGAAACAGAAACGGGCATGAAAACGTTTCCCCCTCTCTCGGGCAGGATTGTGGCACAAACGCGCCGGCAGCGTGCCACGCGCGAAGCAGCGCCTTCCAATTCCGCGCGACGTTACTCATCGCTACGCGATGTCCCGCGAGTCCGGGTCAGGGCTTCGCTGAAAGCGCTATCGGATCTTGCTTGCTCGCCAACAAGTCCTTGAAGCGCGAGTCTTCGCGCAGCGGATCCCACACGGGATCGAGTTTCAGCAGCGCCGGCGTAACGACGTGTCCGGCCGGCATTCCGAACAGCTGCTGGAGAATGCCGATCGCCTCGTCGTTCGCGCCGACACGGACGTAGATCTGCGCGAGCTTGCCGAAGTACACCGGGCCGGTAAATGCATCCAGGCTCGTCGGCATCAGCGCCACGGCCTTCTTTCCTTCGGCGATCGCTTCTTCCTTCATTCCGAGGCCCGCGTCGGCGAATCCGAGTGCGATGTGCAGATCGGGACTCTCCGGCGAGGATTGCAGCGCAGCTTGCAACTGCGCTCGCACTTCTTCGAACAACGGCTTCGCCTTAGCCGAATCTCCAGCGGCAGCATATACCTGTGCCAGGCACAGTTTTCTCGGCAGCACGAGATTGCCCGCCTCAGTCCATGTGTCGGCCACGTTCGACTCCGCGACCCGGATTGCCCCGGCATAGTCACGCGACCACCAGGCAAGCCGATAGAACCAGCTGACGTTTCCCGAATGGGCGTCACTGCCGGGCGTCAGCGCATCCAGTGCAGCGCGCAGCGCACCCAGGTCGCCCTTCCAGTACAGCAGCGTTTCCGCATGGCGGACGTGGGCCGCCCCGGGATCGGCGGCGAGGTCGATCGCGCGCAACTGAGCCTGCTCGGATTCCGCATAGTGGCGCAACTGCAGGTAGATCTCGCCGGTGAGGAAATGCGCAATGCTGCCGCGAGGATTCAACGCGGCGGCCTCGCGATAACCTTGAATCGCAGGCTCCCACTGCGCCCGCCGCCGAGCGATCGACGCGATGAACTGGACGACGTCGGCGTCGTTCGGCTGCGCCCGGCGCGCAACTTCAAGATGCTGCAGCGCCTGCTCGTAATCGCGGAATCCCCAGTAGTAGTAGAGCGCCAGTGGAAGTTGTGCCGCGATCAGTCCGGGCTGATGCAAGAGCGCCTGATCCACGGCGGCCTTGGCCTTGGCCAGCCGTGCGGGCGTGCGGTCCGGCGCAAACCAGTACATGTTCATGTGCGCGTAGGCGAGGTCGGCTTCGGCGAGCGCGAATTTGGGATCTTTCGCGAGCGCCTGCTCGAACAATGCGATCGCCTGCGGTGTTTCCGTCGCGGTCAGTGCGAACTGGTCGTTGGCGCGATTGAAATAGACGCGGCCGCGCAAGTACAGGTCGTGCGCTTCTGTGTTCTGAGTCGTCACTTCGCCGACGCGCTCGATCTCCTCCGGCAAGAGTTTCGCCTTGAGCGCACCCGCGACGGTCTTTGCGATATCGCGCTCGACCGCGAAGATGTCCTTCACGTCGCGGTCATAGCTTTCCGCCCACAGGTGGCCGTCACTTTGCGTATCGATCAGCTGCAGAGTGATGTGCACGGTGTCACCGGAGCGCTGCACGCTCCCCTCGAGCACCGTGGCGACGCCCAGTTGGCGGCCGACGGACTTCAAGTCGGGCGGATGGCTCGCGTACTGCTCGGTCGATGTGCGCGAGATGACTTTCAGGTCGCGGATCCCGGCGAGGCGTGTCAGGATTTCGTCGCGCATGCCGCCGGCGAAATACGCGTTCGCCTTGTCGTCGCTGAAGTTCTCGAACGGCAGCACGGCGACCGACTTTGCCGGGATCGCGTCCGCACTGGCCTGCGTAGCGTTTCCATCCGCATGAGCGGCCGACGGACGCGCCGCGGCATCTTCGCGCGCGCCGCCGGCGAACCTCCATAGCAGTCCGCCGCCGATCGCCAGCAGCAGAGCGAGGATCATCAATTCGGTGCCGGTCACGCGCTGCGCGCCGCGCTCGCCGTGGTACCAGGCCAGCACCAGCGTCACGAAGAAGCCGATGCTCAGCGCGACGATCACGAGGCGCACGACTCTGTTCCGGCCAGCCGAAACGCTGCGCGACGATGTCGAGTATCTGGATCAGCGCAAATGCGCCGGCCAGATAGGCCAGCGACCACTGCACGAGCTTGCGTTCGCGCAGGCGTCGCAGAAACTCATCCATGCGGCGCGACGCTCACCGCGCTTTCGCCCTGCTCGAGCAGCGCATCGAAGCGCGGATCCCTGCGCAGCGGATTCCAGGCCGGATCGAGCTTGAGCACGGACGGTGAAATCGAGCCTCCGCTCGGCAGCGCGAGCGCCTGGCGCAGGTGGTCGAACGCGGCGTCGGGCTCGCCGACCATCGCTTCGATCTGGGCAAGCCAGACGAGCACCCCGGCGCCGGAGATGTTGTCGCGAGTCGGCGGCATCAGCTCGGCGGCGCGGCGGCCTTCGTGCAACGCCTCGTCCTTGCGGCCAAGCCCGGCGGCGGCGAGTCCCAACCCGAGGTGCAGGTCGGCCGCGTCCGGCTGCTGCACCAGCGATTCGACCATCGAGGATCGCACGCGCGCATAAGCCGCCCCGGCCTTTTCCTTGTCGCCAACGCTTGCGTAGGCCAGCGCGAGGTACAGCTCGCGCGGCAGCACGATATTGCCCTGGTCACCCCAGGCTCCGGCCGGATCGGACTCCGCTACCCTGGCCGCGGCGGCATAGTCCTGGGAATACATGTTGAGCTGGTACCGGCTCGCTGCATTTCCCACGTACGCGTCGCTGCCCGGCGTCAGCACTTGCAGCACCGTACGCAGTGCGCCGAGATCGCCTTTCCAGCGAACCGTGTTGATCGCCTGCGTGACGCGCTCGTCGGCCGGGTCGGCCGACACCGAAACCGAACGGCTGAACGCCTGATCGGCATCGGCGTAGCGGCGCAGCGCGGCGTAGGTCAGGCCGAGCTGGTCGAGCGGAGCCGAGCTGCGCGGATCGAACAGCGCGGCGCGCTGGAAACCGGCAATCGCGTCGTTCCATCGGCCCTGGCGCCGCGCGATGGCGGCGCTGGCGGTCGCCACGTAAGCGCTGTTCGGCAGCGACTGCTGGGCGTGGTCGAGCTCCTGCAGCGCCGACGCATAATCGCGATGGCCGTAATAGTGAAAGAGAGCCAGCGCATAATGCGCTTCGCCGAGATCCGGCTGCACGGCCAATGCGCGATCGATCGCCGCCTTGGCCGCCGCGAGCCGCGTCGCGCCGCGATCGATTCCCTGGAAATAGATGAACATGTGCGCCTCGCCCGCGAGCGCGGACACGAGTGCAAACTTCGGGTCGGCTTCGAGCGACTGCTCGAACAAAGCGATGGCCTGAGGCATTTCCGTCGCCGTCAACACGTCCTGGTCGCGCGCACGGTTGAAGTGCTCGATCGCCCGCAGATAGAGATCGTAGGCGGCCGGATTCGTCGTCGGCACCGCGTCGACGAGGGCCCTTTCCTGCGGTTGCAGCGTGGCTTTGAGCGCGTCGGCGATGCTCTGCGCAACGTCGCGCTCGACCGCGAAGATATCCTTCAGGTCGCGGTCGTAGCTCTGCGCCCACAGGTGATCGTCATTGCCCGTGTCGATCAGCTGGACGTTGATGTGGACCTTGTCGCCGGCCTTCTGCACGCTGCCTTCGAGCACGCTGGCGACATCGAGTTCGCGTCCGACGGTCTTCAGGTCCGGCGGATGACTGGCATATTTCTCGGTCGACGTGCGCGAGATGACCTTCAGGGCGTGGATGCCGGCCAGGCGCGTGAGGATCTCGTCCTGCATCCCGGTCGCGAAGTAGCCGTTGGATTTGTCGTCGCTGAGATTGTCGAACGGCAGCACCGCTATCGACTTGCCTGGTGCCGTCGCACTCGCAGCTGCCGCGCGCGGTTCGCCCGTCGTCGCATGGCTGCCGAATTGCCGCCACAGCAGCACGGCGACGGCCAGGACGAGTGCGCCGATTACGACCGCATTGAGCGAGCGGCCGACGCGATGATGATCTTCGGGCGCACGCGCTTCCGGCGAATGGGCGGGCTCTGTGCGGCGGATGCCATCCGGTGTCAGCTCAAACGCCCAAGCCAGGATCAGTGCGATAGGAAAACCGAACGCGATCAGAGCGATAACGACACGCAGAACCCAGTCCGGCGCACCAAGCGCCGGAAACACGATCGAAGCGAGTTGCAGCAGCACCCACGCGGCGACGGCATACGCGATCGCCACGCGCACGACGTGACGCCGCTTGAGTTCGTAGAAGAAGCCCTGCCCCTGTGACATTCCAGCTGCTCTCCGTCGCGATCTGCGCGCGACACGGCATGGTAACGCAATCCGGGCGGTCGAACGCGCGGGCGAGTCCCGATCTCCGCATCAGCTGCCGGGCAGTTGTCAGATCGCCGTAACGGCACTCGGCCGACCACATAAGGCGGATCGTTCCAAACATGGAACACGCAGTCCCTGCCAGCCTACTTTTTATGCGGCGTCAGAGCAGGCACCTTGCTGTTCCCGGAATCGGGCGATCCCGCCCACCGCCAACAGGAGTTCCGTCATGCAATCGTTGAATGCGTTACTCGGCCGCGCCGGCCTCTCGCTGATCTTCATCATCTCCGGATTCGGCAAGATCGCGGCGTATGCCGGCACCGAACAGTACATGGCCGCCGCCGGCGTGCCCGGCGCTCTGCTGCCGCTCGTCATCGCGCTCGAACTCGGCGGCGGACTGGCGATTCTCGCCGGTGCGTTCACGCGCTCGACCGCGATCGTCCTTGCCTTGTTCTCGATCGTCTCGGCGATCCTGTTCCATGCCAACCTCGGCGACCAGAACCAGTTCATCCACTTGCTGAAGAACGTCGCGATCGCCGGCGGTTTCCTGACCCTCGCGGCGCACGGTCCGGGTTCGATCAGCATCGATGCGCTGTGGCGCAAGGCCAAGCCTTTGCGCCACGTGACCGCGTAAGTGGACAAGCCGGGCGCCCCCGCCGCCCGGCTTTGTGCGGGACTACTGCACGAAGACTGGAGGCCGCGCCTGTTTGAGCGCTAACGCTTTCGCTAGGGCCGCACCAAGGCGCACGTTGTCCAGCGCCAGCGCACGATTGGCGCGCACCGAAGCGCCGCCGGTAGTACGCGCAAGCTCCGACAGCAGGAACGGCGTCAGCGCCTTGCCGCTGATTCCATCGTTCGCTGCGCGCGCCAACGCTTCAACGATCGCCGACTCGATCTGCGCTGCGGGCAGCTCGGCTTGTTCCGGAATCGGATTGGCAATCAGCACACCGCCCTGATCGAGCGCCCAGCGCGCCTGGAGCACGCGCGCGAGTTCCTCGACGGTGTCGCAGCGATGTTCCAACCGCAGTCCGGAACTGCGTGTATAGAACGCCGGAAACTCATTCGTGCGATAGCCGATCACGAGCACACCAAGCGTTTCGAGCACCTCGAGCGTGCGCGGCAGATCGAGGATCGCCTTCGCGCCGGCCGATACCAATGCGATCTGCGTTCGCGCGAGCGTGGTCAGGTCACTCGAAATATCCAGCGCATCGCCGCGGTGCGCGCCACCGATGCCACCGGTCGCGAATACGCTGATACCGGCGCGCGCGGCCAGCGTCGCGGTCGCCGATACCGTCGTCGCGGCATTGCCGCCGCGCGAAATAATGACCGGCAGGTCGGCAGCACCGGCCTTTACGAAACTGTTCGCCTCACGCGCCAGACGTTCGAGCTGCGCATCCGACAAGCCGATCTGCGCAACACCGTCGAACAACGCGATCGTCGCCGGAACCACTCCGGCATCGCGCGCGGCGGCCTCCAGTTCCCGGCCGATGCCGAGATTGTCGGGCCACGGCAGACCATGCGCGACGATCGTCGATTCGAGCGCGAGCACGGGAGCGCCTTGGGCGATCGCGGCGGCAACTTCCTCGGAGAAATCCGGATCGATGTGCACGTACTTTCTCGCCACCACTTGGCTAAAACAGTGCCGCCACGAGCGTCCAGCCCGTGATGAAAATCAGGATCAACGAACTCAGGCTCCAGAACGTGGCGCGGGTTTCGTGGTCGCGCGCGCTCAGGTAAGCGGCAAAGTGCAGCAGCCGCGCGACGACGAAACCGTACAGCAGGAGGCGCGCCAGCATCAGGGGCGGGCCGGTCAGCACGAACAGGAAGCCCGCCACCAGAAAGTACGGCAAGCTCTCGAGATCGTTCTGCTGGATGCGCCGGATGCGCTCGACCCTTTCGTTGGGACTGGTCTGTGCGGCATCGGGTTCGGGATTCAACAGCGTCTTGCGCGTGTCCTCCGGAGCGCGGAAACCGCCTTTCTCCTGCATCATGCGCACGACAGTGAGCCACGACATCGCCACGCCTTTCAGGATCATCAAGGTCGCGGCGATCGCGTAGGTGGCGAACAGGGGGTTGTGCAGGCTCAGCGCTTCCATAGACATTGGCTCTCGATCAGTCGGAATCGGGAAAGTTGTTCGGGAGCTCGAGAAACGGAAAGACTGCGGTCGAGACCTGGATCGCCAACCAACGCACTCGCCGCATAGTACGCAGCCGTGCGGAACACGCCGCGGTGCTTGAGTTGATCGACGAGAACTCGCATGGGTCGCGCAGATTACCTTTTTTTTCGGACCCGGGGCGATGCTTTATGCGTGGCTCGACCTTCCCTTTCAAGGCAGGGTTGGGTGGATCGCCGATGCCCAAGCGCCCGGGCGCGGCGCTACAGTTCGAATGTTCGTTCGGGCGTCCTGCGTCGTTAGCATTGAAGTGAGAACTATGCCCTGGGAATCGGGTCACTCATTTATTGAGAATGCAATGAAGGCATCACTACCTGTTCCTCGTTCTTTTCCGGCAGAACGCCTGAAATCTCGCCTGGCGCTATTGTTTGCGCTGGCCCTTCTGGCCCAGGCAACCATTGCCGCGCCGCCAGCGCCAGACATGACGATCACCAAGGGCCACAGCGGCAACTTCACCCAGGGCGATGTGGGCGATACCTACACGCTGTTCGCAACGAATGCAGGTACTCACGCGACGACCGGAACGGTCACGGTAACGGACACGCTGCCGGGCGGCTTGACCGCCACGAAGATCGAAGGCAGTGGCTGGAGCTGCACGCTGGCCCCGCTGAGCTGTACGCGCAGTGATCCGCTGGCGGGAAGCACCAGCTATCCGGCCATTACCGTCACGGTAGACGTGGCCGGCAATGCGGCGGCGATGGTGACCAACAACGCAACGGTGTCAGGCGGCGGCGAAACGAACACGGGCAACGACAGCGCCAGTGATCCGACCACGGTGATACAGAAAGTGCCGGACCTCTCGATCGATGTGTTCCATAACGGAACCTGGAGCGAGGGCGATGTCGGCAAGACCTACAGCCTTCGGGTCGACAACTCCAACATCGGCGGCTTCTCGACGGACGGATCCACCGTCACGGTGGTCGATACGCTGTCTGCCGGACTGACGGCGACCGCGATCGGCGGTCCGGGCTGGTCGTGTGTCCTGGCGACGTTGACCTGCACGCGCAGCGATGTCCTGGCAAATTTCACGACCTATCCTTTCATCACCGTGACGGTGAACGTGGCGGGAAACGCCTCCACGCCCCAGTCGAGTTCGGCGACGGTTTCCGGCGGCGGCGACACGAACATGACCAACAACAGTTGGAGTGACGTGACCGATATCGTGCAGAAGCCGGATCTCGCGATAGCCAAGTCCCACAGCGGAATCTGGAGCCTCGGCGCTGTCGGAAAGACCTATACCCTCACGGTCTCCAACGTCGGTGGCATCCCGACCGACGGTTCTACCGTCACGGTGACGGACACGCTGCCCACGGGCCTGTCAGCGACGGCAATGGCAGGCACGGGCTGGAACTGCACGCTGGGCACGCTGACGTGCACGCGCATCGATCCGCTGGCCGCCGGTGCCAGTTATCAGCCGATCACCATAACGGTGAATGTCGCGAACGACGCGCCGGCGAACATGACGAACACGGCGACCGTAGCGGGCGGCGGCGAGACGAACACCGCCAATGACAGTGCCAGCGATCCGACCCGAACAATGCAGATCGACCTGACGCTGGCGAAGACGCACAGCGGAACCTGGAACCTGGGTGATGTCGGCAAGACCTACACTCTGACGGTCTCCAACGTCGGGGCGGCCGCGACGAATGGTTCCACGGTTACAGTCGTGGACACGTTGCCCCCGGGCCTGACAGCGACGGCGATCGAGGGCCCCGGCTGGAGCTGCACGCTCGCAACGCTGACGTGCACGCGCAGCGAAGCGTTGGCGGCCAATTCCAGCTATCCGGCGATCACCTTGACGGTGGACGTGGCGAACGATGCGCCGGTCAGCGTGAAGAATACGGCGACGGTGGCAGGCGGCGGCGAACTGGACACGTCCAACGACGGCGCGAGTGATGTCACCACGATCAACGAGACCGACCTGACAATCACGATGTTTCTCGGCTCGCCTCTCAGCCAGGGCCAGGGCTTTGCGTCGTATTTCATGTCAATCCGGAATATCGGCACGCTTCCCAGCACCGGCCTCGTGACCGTGGTCGACAC
Source organism: uncultured Gammaproteobacteria bacterium (assembly GCA_963766595.1). GTDB lineage: Bacteria > Pseudomonadota > Gammaproteobacteria > Xanthomonadales > Rhodanobacteraceae > Rudaea. The sequence goes on along the minus strand of CAVYAZ010000002.1, from coordinate 436,644 downwards.
GCTGCCGAGCGGCCTGACCGCCACGACCATCAATGGCAGCGGCTGGAGCTGCACGCTCGCTACGCTGACCTGCACGCGCAGCGATCCGTTGGCGGGAGGCGCGAGCTATCCGGGCATCAATTTGTTCGTGAGCGTGGACCACGATGCGCCGACAAGCGTGATGAATTCTGCAACGGTATCTGGCGGCGGCGAAATCAATACGGCCAACGATACGGCGAGCAACACTTCCCCGGTTACGCAAAGGGCCGATCTGTCGATAGCCAAGTCCCATATCGGAACCTGGAAACAGGGTGACGCCGGCAAGACCTACATGATCACCGTCTCCAACGTCGGCTATGCGAGCACCAACGCAACGACTGTCACCGTCGTGGATACCTTGCCGGCCGGGCTGGCGGCGACGGCCATCGACGGCACCGGCTGGAGTTGTGCTCTCGCAACCTTGACTTGCACGCGGACGGATGCACTGTCGATCAATACAAGTTATCCGCCGATCACGGTAACCGTAAACGTCGCGAACGACGCAGCCGCCAGCGTGAACAATACAGCGACGGTTGCCGGCGGCGGCGAAATCAATGCGGCCAACGACAGCGTGAGCGACCTCACGGCTATCGCCCCGGGCGCCCCCGGCATGGATCTGACGATCCAGTTGGACGACGGAACCAACGGCGCGAAGTTCTTCGTTGGCGGCCAGCTTGCCGACTACACGATCACGGTGCACAACATCGGCACCCTGGATGCGCACAATGCGAGCGTCCACGACCTGTTGCCGGCGAACCTGCTCGATGCGAGCTGGACGTGCAATGCCACTGGTGCGGCGACGTGCACCCCAAGCGGGAGCGGTTCCATTGCCGACACGGTAAATATTCCGCAAGGCGACGGCGTGACCTTTCACCTGACGGCGACGGTGCAGGCGCTGCCCGAGTTCCCCGTGACCAACACCGCAACCATTGCGGCCGGAAGCGGCGAAGTGGATGTCAACCCGAGCAACAACAGTTCGAGCGCCAGCGATGCAGTCGGAATTTTTGCAGATGGTTTTGGCGGTCCGTGAAGCTTTCAAAACTCGACGGGCTGCCCCAGCAATTCGTCGACGTTGAAGCTCTCGGGTGATCCCTTGTCGTGTTGAGTGTGAGCGAAGCTGATGGCGGCCGCGAGCCTCGACGGCTTTCGGGCCTGCTCGTCCAGGATTTCCGATACGCCATCGAAGGGCGTATGGCGCGGTCCGGGCCGAGAATCCGTTCTCCTTTACAGACGGTCAGCGACATTCCGTCACATTGCCACCCTTTCGCCACGTCCTGGTTTTGCCGACATACTCCGTCACCAGGGCAGCGAGGCACTTTGAAAGGAGAAACACGATGATTGGAGTCCTCGTGCGATTCCGCTACGACGCCGACTTTGATGAACAGCGCATTCGGAACGTGGCCGAGACAGCGCAGGCTAGATTCGTGGGCCTTCCGGGGTTGAGGTCGAAAGCCTTTACTTGGATTCGGAGCAGAAAGAGGCGCTCAATTTCTATGTCTGGGAGTCCAAAGATGCTGCGCAAGGATTCTTTACGCCGGAACTCGTCGAGCGGATAACAGGCCTCTACGGCACTCGACCAACCGTCCAATTCGCCGATGTGGCAGTCTTGGTCGAGAACATCCCGAATACCTAGTTTCAAAGCGTCCTCGCCGGGGCCGAGCAGTTCGCGATGGGATGCCAGGTGCTAGTGCAGACTACACATCTATACCGGACTGCCCGTCGGCTACGTTTAGTGGATCGAGAAGGCCAACCTGCGCGCCGACGGCGGTCGGCGTGACGACTCTCGCGCGGCGATCAATCCTGACGAAATCCTGTCATTTGCCAGGCCCAGGGGGCCATTACCCCCACCCGCGATCGCAGGAGTAAACTGAACGCGGCCGCCGCGGGGATGAGTTGCCGCCGCGTCCGTTTGCAGATGCGACGACAGCGGGGAGCTGCCATGTCAGCAAATATCTCGTCGTCTTTCCTGCACCATTCACCACGCAGACCACTGGCCGCCGCCGTTGTGGCGCTGTTCGCGGTATCGACAACTTCCGCTTGGGCGACGCCGCCTGCGGTCACCAATTGCAACGACAGCGGCATCGGGAGCCTGCGCGCGGCCGTGCTCGGCGCAACTTCCGGCGACACGATCGACTTCAGCACGCTGAACGATCCCGGCTGCGCGGCGAGCGGTATCACGTTGACGACCGGCGCGATCGTGGTCTCGCAGCAGAAGTTCACGATCAAGGGCAACGGCCAGCGCGGGATTTCGATCGCGCAGTTCGCCCCGAACAGCCGAGTGATCACCCACAGTTATCCGGCTGCCAGCGGACATCTGTATCTCCAGGACACGAAAGTCAACGACGGGCACATCACCGGCACCGGCCAGGTCAATGGCGGTTGCATTGCAACGCTCGGTTCGCTGACCTTGAACAACGTCGAAGTCTACGAATGCAGTGCAACGACGACGGGATTGAGCACGGACGTGCCGGCACCCCACGCGTTCGGTGGCGGCGTCTACGCGGCGGCCGGGCTGACGATCAGCGGACATAGCCTCCTGAAACAATACGGTCACCGCAGCCAATAGCAACTGCGTGCGCAGGGTGGTTGCGCCGAGACCCCGGGTACGTTCGACATGCGGAACAGCATAGTCGCGACCTGCAAGGCGATGGGACGATCGGTAGCCATTGGTGAAAGGCGGCGGCTCGAGTTGCACGGTCATGTGACCATTACCGGCTCCGTGATTGCCAATAGTATTCGAGCTACGCGTTGGACGCTGAGATCACCTACGCGAATGCACGCCCACGATTTAACAGCACGTTGCTACAACCAGGCGCACGACGTGGTCGGCGGCGTCTACGCGAGTTCAGGCCACGTCAACATCAACAACTCGACGATCGTGCTCAACACGGCGGGCAGCTACACCTATACCCACAATGCCAACACCTACAACGCCGCAGCCTGCTGTTGACATTTCCCGGTGGTTCGCGTCGCCGATTTCGTGCAAGCACGATCATTGCAAACATCAGAAACGGCACGCAACTCGACCGGCAAACGGGAACTCCATGACGTTCGCCGCCTCGAACACCCCGTCCTGGCCTACAAGACCGACGTGACATTGCCGGGCGGGCAGGGGAACCTGCCGCTGGGGACCTGTCCCATGCTCGGACATGCCCGCAACAACGGCGGCGGCACGTACACGGCCGCGCCGCAGAGCCACAGCCTGGTCATTAAATGCCGGCAACAACATCGCGAACGATCCGCACACCGGAGTGCCTGCGGTGTATGACCAGCGCGGCGGTCCGATGCCGCCACCAGACCCGCTGCCACAGCCGCCGGTTGGTTATCCGCGCGTCTCCGGACGCAAGCGCCGACATCGGTGCCCACGAGGTGCAGAAGTCGGACATTGTCTTCTACGCAGAATTCGAAACAGGCTGCGAATAGCCGCCGGCGAAGGATCGCGGCCTACTCTTGCGCAGGATCCGCCCGCGAATCGGGTCGCGGATGGAGTCAACGTGTCGCAGTTTCTGCTCTGCGGCGCCCGATGGCGGCTCGGGGCTGATGGGATCTGCTGGCAGGTATGATGCAAGTTTGAGGGTTGTCCTCCATCACCCACTTGTATTTGCGACGCTGGAACAAGACTTGCCGCACTGGTGAAGGGGAATATCACGCACTTGTCGCGTTCGTCGTGCGTTGCGCACATTTGCGCACTTTCCATTTCTGTATTCGCCGCAGGAATCGCGCTCACGGCGTCGATGGTCTGCGAGCTCTTGGATCCGACCGTCGCCGGCGGTGCGGCACGTTGAATCAGCTTTATGCACCGTATCCTGCCGTCCAACAAGTGGCCCGCACATGTTAGACATGACCATCCCCTGGTGGGAGTTGATCGTACGAGGCGGCGTCGTTTACGCGTTCCTGCTGCTGATCCTGCGCATCAGCGGCAAGCGCCAGGTCGGCCAGCTCGCGCCGTTCGATCTCGTCCTGCTGCTCGTGCTGTCAAATGCCGTGCAGAACTCGATGAACGGCGGCGACAATTCACTGGTCGGCGGCATGATCTCGGCCGCGACGCTAGTTGCCCTGAATTACGCGATCAGCTTCGCCACCTACAAGAGCAAGCGCCTCGAGGCGATCATCGAAGGCAGGCCGGAGATCATCATCCACAATGGAAAGGTGTTCCAGGATGTCATGGCCCGGGCTCAGTTGACGCATCATGAACTGCAAGCCGCACTGCGGCGATCCGGATATTCGTGCGTCGAGGACGTCGCGACCGCAGTGCTCGAAAACAACGGGTCGATCAGCGTCGTGCCGCGCAACTCTGCCCACAAACACGAGGGAAGTGGTCTCTGATCGCGTCGTCGCAAGTTGTGCTCGGTCCGTCGCGGTCTTCCGGATCAACCGTCTTTTTCAGCGAAACGGCTGCTTTGGGTGTCGATTGCGCGATCCGTAAGGCCGCAACGGGCCGATAGCTGCCTCACGAAAAATTCGCGGCGAGTGAGCGGCAACTATCGAACCGAAGGGGCCTGTCGCGAGTGTTGGCTTTGGAACTACCTATTTCGCGCGGTTCGCCACGCGCTCGGCAATCAGGGGGCGACTGCGCGCATCGTTGCGAGGGCGTCCGCCACCTTGGGACCCGCGCCGCTCTCGGCGACAGCCTTGCTTGCCGTCGCCTTCCCGCAACTCAGCAGCGTCGATGACGCGAGCCAGTTCGCGTCCGGGTAGTACGAGAACACGTACTGCCCGTTCTTGAGCGTGTCGAGCAGCGGCTTGGTAACGGCCGGACGCAGCGCCGGGCAGCCGAAGCTGCGACCGAGGCGGCCGAGCGCGGTCGCGGATTCGGGGTTCACGTACGCAGCGCCGTGCATCACGATTGCGCGCTCGATCGCGTGATCGTTGAAGCCGGGTTCCAGCCCGTCCAGTCGCAGCGAGTAGCCGTTGTGCCCTTCGTAGGTATCAAGCGTGCGGAACAGGCCCAGGCTGGATTCGTGGCTCTCGGGCGCATTCGAGAACGCGCTCGCGTAATTGTCGCCAGAGTTGCGGCCGTGGGCGACCCACTCGCGATACAGCAGACGCGATCCGGCGAGGTCGAATACCCAGAGTCTCGGCACGGTGGAGGCGCGTGAATAATCGATCACCGCAAGGCGTTCGGCCGCAGGCTGGCCGTGCGCGACTGCGCACTCGGTCGCGCTGAGCGCCAAGCGGATCGCTTCGGCGCTCGCATCGGGCGCGGCGCGCATCAGCGCGTCGGCGAGCGGATCGGCGAAGGCCGGCGTGGCGACGCACAGCGCCGCGCCCAGCGCGAGCGCACGGCAGACGTAGTATTGTTTCATAGGGGCGCGGAGTAACCGCAGTGAAAATGGCGTCGCACAGTATCCGCAAAGAGGTGAAATGAAAACGTTAACTGCTGCGCAGCGCGCACTCCTGATCATCGTTTTTCTCTTTGCGGCCCTGTACTGCGCGGCGAACGCGCTGGCGCAGGCGAGCGCCGATCCCGAGCAACTGCGGGCACGTCTCGAGGCCCTGCGCAACGCAGAGGGAGCGCAGCGCCCGAACGCGCGCGAGCGCAGGGTGATCGACGCGGCTGGCATGCTGTACGAGGCGCGCGGGTACGCGCCGATCTGGGACCGGCCGGCCCGGCGCGAGGCACTGCTGTCCGAGCTTGCGGGCACCGCCGCGGACGGGCTCGATCCGGACGACTACGCGCTTGAGCGTCTGCGCAAGGCTTGGTCGGTGCCGGCGAACGACGAGGCCACACGCTACGGCTCCGAGCTGCTTGCGACCCAGGCACTGTTGCGCGCGCTCGGCGACTTGTTCCGCGGCAAGGCAGACCCGGCGCGCCTCGACGGCGACTGGAACTTCGCGCCGCGACCGCTCGATTTGGCCGAGGCGATCCGGAGCGTGGCGGACGCGGTCGAATCCGGGGCGATCGCGGCGCTGTTCGAGCGCGCGCGTCCGCCACAGGCGCCATATCGCGACCTGCGCGAAGTGCTCGTGCGATTACGCGCGCTCGAAGCAAAAGGCGGCTGGCCCGCGCTGCCACAGGGCGCCACCCTGAAGCCCGGGGCGAGCGACTCCCGCGTGCCGATCCTGCGGCAGCGGCTCGCAGCCGGCGGCTACCTCGCGAGCGCGGACGGCGGCGAGGTCTACGACGAGGCGCTGGTCGACGCCGTGCGGCATTTCCAGGACGAGCAGTTCATCAAGGCCGACGGCGTCGTCGGCGAGGGCACGCGCGCCGCGCTCGCACTTCCCGTGTCCAAGCGCATCGAGCAGGTGCGCGTGAACCTCGAGCGCGCGCGCTGGCTGCTGCACGAGGCCGAGGGCGACTTCGTGCTCGTCGACATCGCGGGCTTCAAGGTCACGCTGTATCGAGGCGGGAAGGTGACGTGGAGCGCTCGCGTGCAGGTCGGCACGCCTTTCCGAAAGACGCCCGTGTTCAAGAGCGAGATCAGCCGCGTCACCTTGAACCCGACCTGGACCGTGCCGCCCGGGATCATGCGCAAAGATACGTTGCCGAAGATCCGCAAGGATCCGGGCTACCTCGCGAAGAACCGCATGCGCGTGATCGACGCGAGCGGACAGGAGGTGCCGCCGAGCTCAGTCGACTGGTCCAATCCGCGCGGCGTCGTCGTGCGCCAGGATGCGGGCGAGGGCAACTCGCTCGGGCGCGTGGTGATCCGTTTTCCGAACGAACACGCGGTGTATCTGCACGACACGCCGCACACTGAACACTTCGAGGACGCGCAACGGATCTTCAGCTCCGGCTGCATCCGCGTCGAGAATCCGCGCGAGCTGGCGGCACTGGTGCTGGACGACCCGACCTGGGATCGCGCGGCGATCGACCGCGCCATCGACGCTGGCGAGACGCTCGAGGTGCCTGTCAAGCGCCCGTTGACGCTGCTGCTCGGCTACTGGACCGTGCAACTGCACGAGGGCGGTCGGATCGCGTACAAGACCGACGTCTACGGCTTCGACGCCGGCGTGCTTGCCGCGCTGAATGCGCCCGTGCGCTATGCGGGCGGCTGATCGTCTCGCAGCGACCGTTTGCTCACGCGCGATACCGACCAGCAAACGGCGTCAGCGTGCCGCAGGAAGAATTCGCGAACCGTTGACAGGCAGCTCTCGGTCCCCGATTCAGACGCTCGCGAGTGACAGCTTTCGGGAGAGCCGACCATTCCACGGCGCGGGTTTCGAGGTTGTCGAGGGCAAGGGATCCCGCAGCTCTCACACTCTAAGCGGCGATGCGCTCCGGGGGGCTCGGGCGTTGGCATGGCGCATGGGACGCGCCGTGTTGACTTAAATCAAGACCACGCTCGCTCGAGTGCGCAACCCTTGGATCGCTCCGGGCTGCCTTCGGGGCTTTTCGATGGGACGTACGTCTCATTGTCTGTTGTACCCACAACGTGCCCATCATGCTTGGAGCCGCGAGGTCACGGTATTCAACGCTGCTGACAGCTCGTCTTCGATGTCGCCACCCAAGGTCATGCGAACGACCGGTCTTCTCCGCGCCAACAAATCAAACAGGGACACCGTCAATGCAGGTTGGCCGGCATCTCTACATCCGCCAGCTCAAGGACATGAAGATCGGTGCGCAAACCGAATTGTTCAGCACGAGCTTCATGGTCGAGTATGCCGAGTTCTGCGGCTGGGCACTCGCGCGGGCCCACGCGCGCTCCGGCGAGCCGGCGCAGATCAGCGGCTACCTCGGCAAGGGCGATGCGTTCGACAAAGCGATCGCGACGTTCGCCAGCCCCTATGCCGATCAAAGCGAACGCGACCATGCTTTCCTGAAGAAGGCCGCGCGCACAGGGAAGGTGGAAGTCGTTATGGAATCCGATCGGGACTGAGAACGCATGTGAAGCCCGGACTGCAACGGTTCGCCACAGGAGTGGGCCGTCAGGTTACTGGTAACGAGGAAAGCAAGGCTCGACGAAATGGAGTCGCAGAGCAACCCAAAACTACATCAGGAAAACAGGAGACGATCATGAGAAAGCTACTTCTAGTCGCAAGCGTGTTGTTGGTTTCAAACGCCTTCGGCGCGACGAACTGCTACACCAACGCGCAAGGCAAGAAAGTCTGCACCAATGGCCAGAGTGCGGTTGCCGTCAATCCGAATACCGGCACGGTCAAAACCGCGCAAAAGAATCAGTCCGGCGTCGCGACCGCGCACACCGCGAATGGCGCGGCCGTCGTCAATCCACACACGGGCAATGCCGCCGTTGCGCAAACAAATCAAAACGGGGTGACGACCACGCAAACCACGAATGGCGGAAAAGCCAAGACCAAGAATGGCAAGGGAGTCTACGTCGCACCCAACGGCACGACCTGCGTAAAGACCGCCGATGGCAAAGGCTGCAACTGAAACCGCGGCGGGGCGATGTTCTGAGTCCTTCAACAAGCAGCTGCCTACCTACGGGGCGCCCGATCTCCCGTCCACTTTCTGGCGTCATCGGGCGTCAGCTTACGGGCTGCGACTTCCAAGCGTGGACCGACCGCTTTGGGCCGGTTTCGGACACCCTGCCAGCAACGCCGTCCCGCGAGCGGCGCCGTCGTGTTTACCCGGCCTTTCGCACCGGCCGCCTCACCGCCCTGAGTTTTCCACTAGTGCCACCGCCGCAAAAAAATCTTTCGCCGCCATCGGATTCCAACCCGGACACGCCGGCGCCCTGCGGCATGGCGATTTGCTCGAGCACCTCGCCGGTCGCGGGGTCGATCCGGAGCACGTCGCTCTCTTCGCCTTCCCATGTGCCGTGCCAAAGCTCGCCGTCGACCCAGGTGACGCCGGTGACGAAGCGGTTGGAATTGATCGTGCGCAGGATCTGGCCGGTCTGCGGGTCGATCTGATGAATCTTGCGTTCGCGGTATTGGCCAACCCAAAGCGTGCCTTCGGCCCAGGCGAGGCCGGAGTCGCCTCCGCCGCCAGGCGCGGGAATCGTATGCAGCACACGTCCGGTGTCGGGGTCGATCTTGTGGATGCGGTCTTCGGCAATCTGGAACAGATGCTTGCCGTCGAATGCGGTGCCGGCGTGACAGACGACGGCGATCGAGCGCACCGCGTTCCCGTTCTCTGGATCCAGAGCAATCAACTTCTCGCCGCCGGCGATCCACACGTGACTGCCGTCCCAGGTAACGCCGTTCACGCGTTCGGCGTCCGGGAAAGGCCCGTATTCGCGAAGTATCGTGGCTTCTGACTTGTTCATGCGCATCTCCTGAAGGTGAGTGCCTCGATGTGATTGGCGCTTGGCGCTGCTGCTTTTCACGTCTCCGCTGGCGGGAGAAGGAAAAGGCGCGGGTCCGAACAGATGCGAGTCATCTGACACAGCCCACTCTAATCGCCGGCGAGCGGACCGGGGAGTAACAAGGTCGTCGCGAATCCTGGCAACGGCGGCGTTGTCCAGCGCCGCGCGCGGGCGCGGCCGAACGCCTGTACTTTATTAGCAGCCGCGAGCGCGTCGAGCGCGCGCTGCATCGTGCGCTGGCCCGTACCCAGAGCGAGAGCGAGAGCCGAACTCGACCACCATTCGCCATCGGCGAGCAAAGCCAGGACTTCGGCGTGTTTGCCTTCCACCGGCTGCGAGAGCACGACGACGACGGCGCCGCGGCGCGGCGCCAGCGCGAACCCGCGTTGCGTCGCCGTGACGTCCGCCAGCGGCCGCAACTCCTTGCGCAGCCGACCGATCTCGACGCGCAGTCGCGCGCGATACGATTCATCAGCGCGCCTGGCGCGGAACGCCTTCGCAACCAACACATCGCGAGGCACATCCTGCGGCCACGCTTCACCGAGCGCGCGGGCGATCGTGAACAACACGGGGCGCCGCGCCAGCAGGATCGCCGTGTGCGCGTCGCGCACGACGTAACGGCACGCGTCGACGACGAGCGCGTTCGATGCGAACAACGCTTCCACCTGGTCGAGCCGAAGCACACGCTCTTCGCCGCGCGCGATCGATCGTGCCGCGGGTGCGTCGAGCGTGGCGACGGCGCTTTCGACCTCTGCCATCAGCGCCGCGATGCCGGCGCGTCGCGCCGCGCGTTGCGCGCGGGCGAGCGCGGCGCGTGCCGCTTCGGCTCGCACACGCCGCATTGCGACGCCGGCGACGATCAGCTCGTGCATCGCGTTGAACGCAGGCGGAAGATGCGCAGGATCCAGACCGGCGAGCGTTTGCTCGGCTGCGTCCAGTCGTCCGAACAACAGCTGACGCCGCGCTTCGAGATAGCGCGCCTGCGCGGCGTTGACGCGATCGCCGTGCGCCTCGAGGGTGTCGCGCGCGGCATCGAGGGCCTTCGTCGGCCAGCCCAGGTCTCGCGAGACGAGCGCGATCTCGGCTTCGGCGACGACGCAGCGCGCGCGTGCAACCGCCTCGGTCGGACCGAACGCGCGCGCCGCGGCGCGCAGCAGCGTCCTCGCCCGATCGAACTCGCCGAGCTGCGCCATCGCGATGCCGCGCAGTGCCAGCGCCGGCGCATCGTCGCGCAGGGCGACGCGCTTCAAGGCACCGAGCGGATCGCCCTGAGCCAGCGCATGTGCCGCCGCGGTGATCAATGAATCCATCTAGAGGGAATCTCTTATAAGTCGTCATTCCCGCGAAAGCGGGAATCTGTTTTGCCTTTTGATCAACGGAAAAAGATCACCATGGATTCCCGCTTTCGCGGGAATGACGGCAAGGCTTGCGTCATCGGACCCTCCCTAAATCCCGTCACACTTGTCACTCCCACCCTTGGCCGTGTGGTGTCTAGATTAGCGCACCCCCAACAACGCACGGGAAGGAAAGCATCATGAACACGCACATGACCGGAACACGGCAGGACTGGCTGAAGGCGCGCATCGAGCTGCTCGAGGCGGAAAAAGAACACACGCGGCGCAGCGACGAATTGGCGCAGCAACGGCAACAGCTGCCCTGGGTTCGCATCGACAAGACCTATCGCTTCGATACCGATGCCGGCGCCGTCTCGCTGGCGGCTCTGTTCCGCGGGCGCTCGCAGCTGCTCATCTATCACTTCATGTTCGGGCCGGACTACGCGGCGGGCTGTCCGTCGTGCTCCAGCATCGCCGACGGCTTCAATGGAATTGCGGTGCACCTGGAGAATCATGATGTCGCGATGATGGCCGTGTCGCGTGCGCCACTGGCGAAGCTGCAGGCGTTCAAGCGGCGCATGGGCTGGACATTCCCGTGGGCCTCGTCGTTCGGCGGCGATTTCAACGCCGACTTCAATGTCTGGTTCACGCCGGAGCAGCAGCGCGAAGGCATCGAATACAACTACCGCAAGTCAACGCCCGCGCCGAAGCCGTCGACCGCCATCGACCCGCAGGAACGAGCACGGCACGACAGTGAAAGTCTTGTCGGCCAGATCGCCGCGACGACCGGCACCGATGTTCCCACGTACGCGCGAGACTTGCCGGGCATGAGCGCGTTCGTGCTCGAAGACGGTGTGGTTTATCACACGTATTCGACGTATGCGCGCGGCCTCGACGGACTGTGGGGCATGTACCAGTGGCTCGATCGCGCGCCGCTCGGGCGCAACGAAGACGGATTCTGGTGGCGCCATCACGACAAGTACGCGCGGGGCTAGTGTTTCTCCACAGAGAACCTTGGCCTTGAAGGCCCTCCCCTTGATGGGGGAGGGGTGGGGAGAGGGTGACGCCGGACAACAGGAGTCCAAGTGCCTCGGAGGCCATGGATGGCCGAGAGAGGCCGCCGGCGCAGCCGGCGCCTGCGGCGCCAACCCCTCTCGCGCCGGGCAGGAGCCCAAGTGCCGTGGAGGCCATGGATGGCCGGGAACGGCCGCCGCGCTACGCGCGTCGACCTCTCCCACAAGGGGAGAGGTGGATGGTGTGAATGTATCGCTGGTGAAACGACACCAGCGCGTCCCGTTCGGTCCGAAATGAAATAGAAGAGGGATTCTGCATGTTCGCCACTTCGCAACGAGCCTTCGTCGGCACTGCGGCAGCGCTGTTCGCCGCGAGCACGACGTTGACGATCAACTGGTGCAAGTCGATGTCGGCGATGCCCGGCATGCCGATGCCGGGCGGCTGGAGCATGTCGATGATGTGGATGCGCATGCCGGGCCAGACCTGGACAGGTATGGCAACGGCGTTTCTCGGCATGTGGCTGGTCATGATGGTGGCGATGATGCTGCCCGTGCTGATGCCGATGTTGTGGCGCTATCGACGGGCCATCGCGCAGACGAGCCATCGGCACGCCGAGGCGTTGACCACGCTCGCCGGCGCCGCCTACTTTTTCGTCTGGACGCTGTTCGGCGCGATCGCGTTCCTGGGCGGCACGATTCTGACATCGCTGGAGATGCAACTGCCGTTGCTCGCGCGCGCCGTGCCGGTCGCGATCAGCGCAATCGTGCTGATTTGCGGGCTGCTGCAGTTCAGCGCATCGAAGGCGCATCACCTTGACTGTTGTCGTCGAATACCGGACTGCTGCGAGGCGCTGCGCATCGATGGGCCCACGGCGTGGCGCCACGGTTTACGCATGGGCCTGCACTGCGTGCATTGCTGCTTCGGGCTCACGACCCTGCTGCTCGTCGCCGGAGTCATGGACCTGCGTGCAATGGCGCTGGTGACCGCGGCAATTTGCGTGGAACGGCTCGCGCCGGCCGGCGTGCGTGCCGCGCGGTTCATCGGCGCTGTTTTGATCGCTGCAGGCTTGTTCATGGGGCTGGCGGTGCTGAATTAGGCGCCTGCCGCACGCTGTGCTTGACAGTGAACTTATGACCAGCTACCTTGTTATACAAAGGTAGCTGGTTAGTATGGACTCTGAAAAATTCATCACATTGCGAAAAGGCCTGCTGGAATTCCTGATTCTGGGGATCGTTTCGTCCGGAAGGGTGTATGTTGCGGACATGATGCAGCGCCTCAGCACCACCGATTTTGCGACACAGGAAGGCACGTTGTATCCGTTGTTGAGCAGGATGCGCCGCGACCAGCTGGTCGACTACGAGTGGCAGGAGTCCGAGACCGGCCCGCCGCGCAAGTACTACAAGCTCGCGGCAACCGGCCGCAAACAGCTGGCGGAGTTTCGCGAGTACTGGAAATCCCTCACGAGCCTCATCGACGAGTTGGGCAAACCATCATGCAAACAGTGATTCAAGTCAGCCTAAGCGGACACTCGAAGGCGTTCCAGCTCGAAGAAGACGCCTACACCGCGCTGCATGCGTACCTCGAGCGCGCGCGGTCGCGCCTGAAGCGCGATCCGGACTACGAAGAGGTTCTTCGCGATCTCGAGCAATCGATCGGCGAGAAACTCGCGCAATCGCTGCGCTCGGAGAATCGCGTCATCAGCCGCAGGGAAGTGGAAGTCGTGCTCGAGGAGATCGGCGCGGTCAACACCGGCAACGGCGATGCGGCGGACACCGGCCAATTCGATCGCCCTCGCCGCCTTTGCCGGATCGAAGAAGGCAAATGGATCTTCGGCGTTTGCCAGGGCCTTGCGGTCTACTCCGGCATCGCGGTCGAGTGGGTTCGAGCGATTTTCGTCGTCGTGTCCGTATTCACCGGCGGCATACCGGTGCTGATCTATCTGGTACTGATGTTCGCCCTGCCCGTCGTGGGCACGTACGATGAGTACAACGCGAGCCTGCGAACGCATTCCGGCGTGATGTGATCGTTTTCCCGCGCGGCACGCGGCTGCCGCAACATGCCCTATCGGGATTGTCACCGGGAAGAAGTCGCCAATGACGGTGGTATACCGGGATCGCTGCCAGCGGCGGATCAGGAAGTGCTTCGCAACAGCGCCTGATGCGGCGGGGTAGCAAGCACCGGCACGAAACACATTGCGGCGCCGCAGTTCTGCGCACAGGCCGGGCTTCGTTCCTCGACGTGCTCCTGTGGCGGAGGCTATCCGGTCGAACGAATGTCTGCGATTGCGGCAAATGTGCGCAAGCGCGTCGATCGGACGACCAGACTTGATATATTTCAGTGCCGCCCGCAAACCTGTGCAAGCTTGCGCGTGGAGTCCCCCGAACCCAAAAATGGCGCCGGGGATCGACACCGCCCGCCGCGAATCCAATTCCCTCATTTCCCGCGACACGGAGAAAGCCACGTGACCCGACCCAAGCTGACCTACTTCGACGCGCCGACGAGCCGCGGCGAGGAATGCCGCCTCGCCCTGCATCTGGCCGGCATCGACTTCGAGGACAACCGCATCAGCCAGGCTTCGTGGCCGTCGCTGAAGGAACAAATGCCTTTTGGCGCTCTGCCGGTGCTCGAATTGCCTGGACACCCGCCGCTCGCGCAGACCAATGCGATTCTCGTGCTGATCGGCCGCCGTCATGGCCTGCACCCGACCGACGACTTCGAAGCGGCGCGACATGAAGCGATGATGCAGCACGTCGAGGAACTGCGACACACCGTGTCGCCGACGCTGCGCATGGGCGATGCCGAGAAGAAAGTCGCGCGCGAAGCGCTCGTCGCCGGTTTCATGCCGGCGTGGGGCAAGCACGCGGAGCGCAATCTCGTATCGGCCGGACCGTTTTTCGCCGGCGACAAAATCCACGTCGTCGACCTCAAGCTGCACATGGCCGTGCGCTGGTTCCTCGGCGGCAAGGTCGACCACATCCCGGCCACGATCTTCTCCGCGTTCCCGAAACTCATGGGCGTGCACGACGCAGTGCGCGACGATCCCCGCGTGAAGGCGTGGTACGCGAAGTAGCGCCACTACTAATTGGACGGATCGCGCGCGTGTACTCGCGCGCGGCCCGGCGTACGCCACAGGGAATTTCGCATGCGCAATCTGGATTTCAGTTCGTGGCAGGCACTGCTTTCGACAGTGCTTGGGCTGGCGCTCATCACTCTTGTCGGCGTCGCCATCCGGCTGCTTGCCCAGCACAGCATCCAGCAGCGCCGCGAGCGCGAGAACCGCCAGATCAACGAACGCCTGCGCACGTTGATCGCTGCCTACAAGACACTGGGCGGGTCATTCACCGGCGATCTCGCCGTCGATCCGACGCACCTGCGCGATTTGCGCCGACGTGACGAAGGTGCCAGTCCGGACCCCGCTTCGATTGCGGCCGGCGTGGCGACGCTCGCGCGAGTCGGCGACACGCGCAGCGGCAGTGATCGCTCGCGTCGCATCCGCGATGCCGTCGAGGCGGCGCTGTCCGACATCGTTCTGCTCGGCACCGAAGAACAGGTGCGGCTTGCCGCGAATGCCGCAGCCGAGCTGGTCGCGGGCCGCACCGTGCACACGCACGAGCTCGTCGTGTCGCTGCGCAACTTCATCCGCGGCGTGCTCGATCTCGAGCCGATGCCGCCGGACCTGCCGATCCCGAATCAAGGCCCAGCACGCTTGCCCGTCGCGCGCGGCAAGGGCGATGGCGGTGCGCAAGCAGACAACAAAGGCGGCGGGGCGCGCGGCATGGGTGGCGCTTCCGCGGGCATGGGCGCCGGCATGGGCCTTGGGCTCGGCGGTGGCCTCGTCCGTGGCCATGAATCAGACGAGGACTCCGAGGCCTCAAAGCTGCCTTGATCCACCACGTCCCGTCACGCGCGGTGACCGTCACAAGACATTTGAAGGCGCCTTGATCCCGTAATGTAGCCTGCCGCGTCTCGCTCTCGCGGCGTGGCTGGCATGTGACCGAACGCGCGACGGGTCACAGCCCCGCGCAAGTCCTCGATTGGATCTTCAGACGAAGCTGTTCGCGAAAATGCGATCGCTGCCGAAAATCACGATCTCGCCTTCGCTGTCGCCGGCCTCAGTCCGGAAACTTCAGCGCCTGCTCGATGGCCTGGTAGCGCGGCTCCTTGCGCAGCGGATCGAAGAAGAAGTTTACTTTTGTGTACGCCAGATACGGGTCGCGATTGCGCATTGCGGTTTCGAGCCAATCGAGCGCGAGCGCGGTGTCGCCCCACTGCGCGTAGATGTCGGCGTATCCCTCGGCGAACCGGTCACCGGCCAGAGCCCTGAGCTTCGCAAGCATCGCTTCCGCATCGGCGCGTCGCCCAAGCTTGTCGTAGACCATTGCCAGGCACCACGGTCCATTGACTTCGCCCGCCAGCGCGCACGTAACACGGGCGCGCTCGAAGTCTCCACTCTGGTAGTAGGTGATCCCAAGCCACATATTGGCGGACACATCGTCCTGACCCAACGCCTTGGCATCCCTGAAGGCTTGTGCCGCTTCGCCGTAGCGTTTTGCGAACATCAGGGACACGCCGAGTCCGAAGTGGTTCGTTGGATTCAACGGATCCAGTATCAGCAATCGGCGCGCGGCAGCCAACCCGGCGTCGGTGCGGCCGATCAGGACGACGAACGCGCCGTACTCCCTCAAAACTCTTGCATCGCCTGGCGCGAGCGCGAGCGCCCGCTCGTATTCTTCGAATGCGCCCGTGATCTCCAGTGATCCGACGAAGAAATTGGCAAGAGCCAAGTGGCCGTCCGCGAGTTCTGGTGCCAGCGCGATTGCCTTGCGCGCATCGATCTGCGCCTTGTCCAGGTAGTCGCCGACTTCAGGTCCCGCGACCAAGGCGCGGGCCAAATCAGCGAATGCGAGCGAGCGACCGGCGTAAGCAACGGCGTAATCGGAATCCACGCCGATGGCCTGCGCGTACGCGTCGATGGCCGTTTGCAGGCCGTCCTTGTTCAGACCTCCAGCGGCCAGGTTCACCGGCCCGAAGCGGCGATAAGAACTTGCGGCACGCAGGTACGCGTCGAATGCTTCCGGGTTGCGTGTGCTGCCCGCCTCGATCCTTGCAGCAACGTCGCCGAGCAGCGTGACCTTGAGCTGCTTGACCACGTCCGCCGCAATCTCGTCCTGGATCGCGAAGATGTCGTCGAGCTTGCGGTCGTACGTCTGCGACCACAGGTGCGCGTCGGTACCGGCCTTGATCAACTGCGCCGTGATGCGCACCGAGTTGCCGGACTTGCGCACCGATCCTTCCAGTACGTGCGCAACGTGCAGCGTGCGCGCGATCTCGGGAATCGCGACTTCTTTTCCCTTGAACGAGAACGACGACGTGCGCGCCGTCACCTGCAACTGCGGAATCTTCGCGAGCAGGTTCAGCAGTTCCTCGGAGATGCCGTCGGAAAAATACTCCTGTTCCTTGTCGCTGCTCATGTTCACGAACGGCAGCACCGCGATCGATTTTTCCGACACGGCGATGTCGGCATCGGCGTTGACGCCGTGGTGCAGGACGAAGCGATCGGTCAACAGCAGCGCGATCGCAACGCCCATGATCGCGAAAATCCAGCGATCGAGTTTCTTGCCGGTGTGCGCGGTGATCGACTGCGCCGGATCGATCTCGCTCTCGCGCTTCAAGCCTTCCGGCGTGAACTCGTACAACCATGCGAATACGAGCCAGAACGGAAAACCGATCGCGGCGGCAACGAGGAACCAGCGCGCGGCCCAGTCCGGCGCACCGACTACGGGGGACAGTTGCGCGATGCCCTGGGCGAGCGCCCAGGTCGCCGCAATATAGAACGCCGCAGCACGCAGCACATTGCGGCGCTTGAGCTCGGCGAAGAATGAAGGTCGCGTCATTGGCCGTTCACTGCGGCAGCGTCACCTTGAAATCGATCTTCGCGAGCTGTTCCGGCGCGAAACCGATCCGGCGCAGGAACGGCAGCCAGCGCGAATCGTCGTGCAACGCATCGAACATCGGTTCGACGAGCGCGCCCGCCAGCGCCGGGTCGTGGATCGCGACAGCCTTGTCCAGCCATTCGAACGCGGCATCAGCCTGGCCGCGGTAGGCATGAACCGTCGCGATGAACTCCGGCTGATCCGGGCCGAACTTGTCGACGAGCGCCTTTAGCGCCGCATCGGCTTCCTTGCTCCGGCCGAGCCCATGCAGTGCCATGGCCACGGCGACCATGCGCGACACCTCATCCGGCTCAGCCTCGGCCTCCTTCAGTGCGGCGGCAGCGTCCCGTTTGTCCGCCAGAAGCGCGAGCACGACGCCATTGTGCGGCGCCGACCACCTGCGGGCTGAGGCGAAGCGTCGTGCGATACTCGTCGATTGCGGCGTCCCATTGGCGCGCGCTGTACAGGCTGTTCGCCATGTTGTAATGCGCCGTCGGATTCGCCGGATCGTGGGCGAGGCGATACTCGTACAAGCGTCGCGCCTCTTCGAGGCGACCGATGTACATGAGCATGGTGGCCGCGGCATTGAGCGAGACGAGATTGCCGGGCTCCAGTTCGAGTGCGCGCTGGTGATACCGCGCCGCCGCCGGCAGGTCGAATTCGAAGTCCGAGGCCACCCGCGCGAGTGACGTCATCGCCAGCACGTTGTCGGGGTCGATAGCGAGCGCCTTGTTTGCCGCCTCCTTGACCAGGCGCACGCCTTCCACCGCGGGTCGCTCGCCGAAGAGCGCCTGGTTTACGTAGACCCGCGACAGCCCCGCCCATGCACGCGACTCGTTCGGCGCGATCGCGAGCGCCTGCCGATAGACCGACGCTGCCTGCTCGCGGCCAGCCTTGCTCTGCTGATCGGACAACGCTTGCGCCTGCAGGATCAACGGATAGGCCTTCGGATCTACCGGCTTCACCGTCGGCGCCGCGCCGAGCAGCTTGATCTTGAGCTGCGCCACGACGGCCGCGGCGATCTCGTCCTGCACCTTGAATATGTCGTCGAGCGTGCGGTCGTACGTGTCGGACCACAGATGCGAGCCGTCGCTGGCGCGGATCAGCTGCGCCGTGATGCGCACCTTGTCGGCCGACTTGCGCACGCTGCCTTCGAGCACCGAGGCCACGTGCAGTTCGCGCGCGATCTCCGGGATCGAGATCTCCTTGCCCTTGAAGGCGAAGCTCGAGGTGCGCGCGATCACGCGCAGCTTCGGCACCTTGGCGAGGAGATTGAGGAGTTCTTCCGAGATGCCGTCCGAGAAGAATTCCTGCTCCTTGTCGGAACTCATATTGACGAGCGGCAGCACGGCGATTGACGGGTCGGTCTCGATCTCGGGAATTCCCGGGGCCGGTTCGGACTTGCCGACGGCCGCCGACTGCTGCGTTGCTGCCGCGGGCGGCTCGGTGCGTGGTGCTGCATCGCGCGCCGCTTCGCGCCGCGGCACGATCACGAAGCGATCGACCGCGAACATGACGACCGCGAACGCGAGCAGGATCAGGATCGCACGGTCGATGCGCCGCCCCGTATGCGGCGTGATCGATTCATGTGGTTCGATCTGCGATTCGCGCTTGATGCCCTCCGGCGTAATTTCGTACACCCATGCGAACACCAGCGTTGGCACGAAGGCGATCGCGAGCAGCATCACGATCACGCGAAACACCCACTGCGGCGCCTCGAACCCTGGCAGCAGTGTCCCGGCGATCTGCGTGATCAGCCACGAGCCGACGAGGTACAGCCCCGCCATGCGGATGACGTTGCGGCGCTTGAGCTCCGCGAAGAACGAAGTTTGTGTCATCAGTCGTTTCTCATTGCGGCAGCGTCACCTTGAATTCGATTTTTTCGAGTTGCTCCGGCGCGTAGCCGATCTTACGCAGGAACGGCAGCCAGCGCGGATCGGCGCGCAGGGGGATGAAGGTCGGATATGCGGGGATTGCACCCAAGTCCGGCTCCCCGTGCTGCAGGGCCTTGTCGAGCCATTCGAAGCTCAAGTCGGTCTCGCCGCGCAGCGCGGCGAGCAGTCCGATGCTGTAGGCGGACGTAGCGCCGTAGCGTTCGATCGCCTCGGCGAACAATTCGTCGGACTTCGCCTTTTCGCCGAACGCGAAGTGCGCGGCGGTGAGCGCGAACAAGCGGAACTGCGGATCGCTCTCCTGTTCCGCGTTCTCCATTGCGGCGCGGCCATCGCCCTCCTGCGCCAACAGCACGCCGATGTTCCAGTGCTCGCCTGCGAAGTTCGGGCTGAGCTGCAGGACCTTACGGAACGCGGCGATGGCCTCGTCGCGATGTCCGGCATACAGCAGCGCGTAGCCAAGGTCGTCCCAGCCGGTCGGACTGACCGGATCGTGCGCGAGCAGGTGACGGCCGATCGCGACGGCCTGCTCGAAGCGGCCGAGTCGGCGCGCCAGGATCGCAGCGATTCCGAGCACATCCGTGTTACCGGGGTCCAGGGACAGCGCATGTTCGAGGTGCCGCGCGGCAGCGGCCAGGTCGCGGTCGAGGAAGATCGCAATCCAGCCGAGCTGCGCGTGGGCCGGCGCATAACCCGGATCGCTGGCCAGCGCATGCTCGATCGCCTCGCGCGCCAACTGCGTCGCTTCTGCGGCAGGACGCTGGTATTGGTATTCCTGCAGGCAGTAAACCTCGGCAAGCCCGGTCCATGCGGCAGCGTCGCTCGCGTCGAGCGCAACCGCCTGCCGATACAGCCCGATTGCCAAGGCGAATGCTTCGGCCGAGCCCTGGCGCTCGACCGCGCGTGCCTGCAGAAACACTGCATAGGCTTGCCCGTCGACCGGCTTCGCGGTCGGTGCTGCGCCGAGAAGCGTGATCTTGAGCTGCTCGACGACCGCCGCCGCGATCTCGTCCTGCACCTTGAAGATGTCGTCGAGCTTGCGGTCGTAGGTCTGCGACCACAGGTGCGTGTCGGTGCCGGCCTTGATCAGCTGCGCCGTGATCCGCACCGAGTTGCCAGCCTTGCGCACTGAACCTTCGAGCACGTGCGCGACGTGCAGCGTGCGCGCGATCTCCGGAATCGCGACCTCTTTCCCCTTGAACGAAAACGACGACGTCCGCGCAGTCACCTGCAGCTGCGGAATCTTCGCAAGCAGGTTCAGCAATTCTTCGGAAATACCGTCGGAGAAGTATTCGTTCGACTTCTCGTCGCTCATGTTCACGAACGGCAGCACCGCGATCGAGTGTTCCGCGATCAGGCACGCTGTCGGCGTCTGCACTCAACCCGGCACCCTTGTGCCAAACGAACGTGTTCGTCAACAGCAGCACGACGGCAAGCGCGAGGATGCCGATGATCCAGCGATCGAGCTTCTTGCCGGTGTGCGCAGCGATCGAATCGGCCGGATCGATCTCGCTCTCGCGCTTGATGCCTTCCGGCGTGAACTCGTAGTACCAAGCGAACGCAATCCAGAACGGAAAACCGATGATCGCCGCGACGACGATCCAGCGCACGACCCATTCGGATATGTGGAAAAATGGAAAAACCTGCGTGGCGACCTGCACCAGCAGCCACGCGCTTGCGGCGTAGAACACCGCAGCGCGCCAGACGTTGCGGCGCTTGAGTTCGGCGAAGAACGAGGGCTTGCCGTTCATGGAGAATCCCGGGGCACCGATGTCGCTTTCGCCTGCTCGCCTGCACTCGCCGCTGTTTCGGCCGATTGCGGCAGCGTCACCTTGAACTCGATCGCGGCGAGCTGCTCGGGCGTCTGGCCGATCTCGTGCAGGAACGGCAGCCAACGTGGATCGTCGTGGAGGCTCGCGAACATCGGATCGCTGGCGATCTCGACCAGACCGGTGTCGTGATAGGCGACGGCTTTTTTCAGCCATTCGAAGGCGCGGTCCCGCTCGCCGCGGAACGCCGCGACGTAGGCAATGTTGTACGAACTGTCGGCTTCGAACTTGGCGATCAGCTCGCCCATCGCCGCGTCCGATTCGGATTTCCGCCCGAGCGCATGCAGCGCCATGGTCGAGCCCATGAGGCGCCAGTTCTCCTCCGGCTCCTGCTGGAACTCGGCAAGCGCCGCGGCCGCTTCGCCCTTGCGCAGCAGCAGCTCGCCGACGTTGTAGGCCGTGCCGACGCGACCGGGGCTCAGGCGCAGCGCGATGCGGTAGCTCGAGATCGCTTCGTCGAGGCGGCCCAGCCGCGCGTAGTCGTAGGCGAGACTGCCGTGCGCCTTCGGGTTCAGCGGATCTCGCGCGACCGCGTATTGGTCGAGCCTGGCCGCCTGCTCGAGCCGACCCAGGTTCTGCGCCAGCCCGGACGCGACGGTAATCGCGGCGACGTTGCCCGGCTCGAGCGCCAGTGCCTGCTCGATGTGACGCGCCGCGGTGGCTGGGTCGTTGTCGTAATCGCTCGCAATGCGCGCCAGCATGAGCAGAGCGCCGACGTCCTTGGCATCGATCTCCAGCGCGCTGTGGACCGCGGCGCGCGCCAACGCAAAGCTCTCGTCGATTGGCTTGAGTCCCTTGTTGGCCTGGGACATGTAGAGACCGGCGATGCCACTCCAGGCATCGACGTACGCAGGATCGATGGCGAGCGCCTGCCGACGCGCCGCGATCGCCTCGTCGATACTCCGGGCCGTGCCCTGGCGCGCCAGCTCGCGCGCCTGCAACTCCAGCGCGTAGGCTTGCGGATCGGTCACGCGAGCCTTTGGCGCGGCGCCGAGCAGCGTGACTCTCAGCTCCTTGACGACCTCACCAGCGATCTCGTCCTGAATCTTGAAGATGTCGTCCAGCTTGCGATCCCAGGTCTCGGACCAGACGTGATATCCGTCCGCGGCGCGGATCAGCTGCGCGGTGATCCGCACCTGGTCGCCGGACTTGCGAACCGAGCCTTCGAGCACATGCGCAACGAGCAGCGTCCGGGCGATCTCGGGGACCGGTGCATTCTTGCCCTTGAACGAGAACGACGAAGTACGCGCCGCCACGTGCAATTGCGGGATCTTGGCAAGGAGATTCAGGAGCTCTTCGGAGATGCCGTCAGAAAAGTACTCCTGGTCCTTGCCCGAGGACATGTCCACGAACGGCAGCACCGCGATCGAGTGTTCCGCGACCACGGCTTCCTCGTTGACGCCGTGGTGCAGCACGAAGCGGTCGGTCACCAGCAGAACGACGGCGATCGCGAGCACACCGATGATCGCGAAGTCGAGCTTCCGTCCCGTGTGGCGCGCGATCGATTCGTGCGGCTCGACCTCGACCTCGCGCTTGATCCCTTCCGGCGTGAACTCGAAGAACCAGGCGAACGCGAGCCAGAACGGGAATCCAATCGCGGCCGCGGCCAGAAACCAGCGCGTCGCCCATTCCGGCGCGCCGACACTTGACCCCAGTTGCGCGATGCCCTGCGCCAGCGCCCAGATCGCACCGACATACAGCACCGCTGCACGAATCACGTTGCGGCGCTTGAGCTCGGCGAACAGCGACGGCTTGCCGTTCATGGCTTCGCTTCCGGTCCCGATGCCGAGGCTGTATTGACCGTCTGCGCTTCCGGCAACGTCACCTTGAACTCGATCTTCGCCAGTTGCTCCGGCGCCTTTCCAATCTTGCGCAGGAACGGCAGCCAGCGCGGATGGGCGTGGATTTTTTCGAACAGGTTTTCCGTGACGATTTCGCCGAGTCCGGGGTCGCCGTACTCGATCGCCTTGTCGAGCCATTCGAACGCCTTGTCGGCCTCGCCGCGGTAGGCGTACACGTAGGCGATGTTGTAGGGTCCCTCCTTCTCGTACTTCGCGATCAGCGCGGTCAGCGCGGCATCCGAGTCGGCCTTACGCCCCAGCGCGTGGTACGCCATAGGCAAGGCGTACATCTTCCAGGGGTCGCTTGTCTCCTGCTCGATCTGCGCCAGCGCGCCCTGCGCATCGCCCTTCAGCAGCAGCGTAGCGCCGATTTGGGCGTGCGCGCCGCCGTTGCCCGGACTCAGACTCAGCACGGTGCGGAACGACGTGATCGCCGTGTCCAGCCGGCCGGCCATGCGCTGATAGAGACCCAGGTCGAAGAGCGCGTCCACGTTCACCGGATCGCGCCGGACGAGGGCCTCGTCGAGCGCCAGCGCCTCGTCCAGGCGGCCAAGAGATGAGAGCAGCGTGGCGCTGTTGCGCTGCACGTGCGGATCCGCCGGGTCGAGCGCCAGCGCGCGTTTGAAGTGCTGCGCCCCGCCGGCGACGTCGTTGTCGCCGTACATTGCGATCCAGCCAAGGTTGGCATGAGCTGGCGCGTACTGCGGATCTATGGCCAGCGCCTTCATCGCTGCCTCGCGCGCTTGCGCGAATCCTTCCTTGTTGGGAAGCAGGCCCTGGCCCGTCTCATTGACGATGTTCGTGGCCAGCTTGCCCCAGGCAGGTGCGTAGCGCGGATCGATCGCCAGCACCTTCCGGTACAGCGCGTCGGATTGCTGGAACGCTTCGACAGTGAACTGCCGTCCGAGCTGGACGGCCTGCAGGTAAAGCGCATAAGCCTCCGGGTCGGTCTCGCGCGCCGTCGGTACCGCGCCGAGTAGCGTGACCTTGAGCTGCCTCACCACGTCGGTCGCGATCTCGTCCTGAATAGCGAAGATGTCATCGAGCTTGCGGTCGTAGGTCTGCGACCACAGGTGCGTATCGGTCCCGGCCCTGATCAACTGCGCCGTGATCCGCACTGAGTTGCCCGCCTTGCGCACTGAGCCTTCGAGGACGTGTGCGACGTGCAGTGTGCGTGCGATCTCCGGGATGCCGGTTTCTTTGCCCTTGAATGCGAACGACGACGTGCGCGCTGTGACCTGCAACTGCGGAATCTTCGCGAGCAGGTTCAGCAGTTCCTCGGAAATGCCGTCGGAGAAATACTCGTTCGCCTTCTCGTCGCTCATGTTCACGAACGGCAGCACGGCGATCGAGTGTTCCGCGATCGGCGCGCTATCGGCATCGGCACTCAATCCCGCGCCCTTGTGCCAGACGAACGTGTTGGTCAGCAACAGCACGATCGCGACTGCCATGATCGCGATGATCCAGCGATCGAGCTTCTTGCCGGTGTGCGCAGTGATCGATTCGGCCGGAGCGATCTCGCTTTCGCGCTTCAATCCTTCCGGCGTGAATTCGTAAAACCACGCGAAGGCGATCCAGAACGGAAAGCCGATGACAGCCGCGACCAGGAACCAACGCGCCACCCATTCGGGCGCGCCGACCACGGGCGACAATTGGGCGATGCCTTGTGCCAGCGCCCACACCGCACCGATATACAGAATTGCCGCACGGATCACGTTGCGGCGCTTGAGCTCGGAGAAAAATCCGGCGCTCACGGAGCAGTTGCCCTGGTGCTCGCACCCGAGTCCGGCAGCGTCACCTTGAACTCGATCTTCGCCAGCTGCTCCGGTGCCTTGCCAATCTTGTGCAGGAACGGCAGCCAGCGCGGGTCGGCGTGGATCTTGTCGAAGAGTGTCTCCGTCACGATCTCGCCTATGCCGCTGTCGCCGTATTCGACCGCCTTGTCCAGCCACGCGAACGCCTTGTCGGCTTCGCCGAGATAGCCATAGACATAGGCGATGTTGTAGGGCCCGTCCTTCTCGTACTTCGCGATCAGCGCGGCCAACGCCGCGTCGGAGTCGGCCTTGCGCCCCAGCGCGTGGTACGCCATCGGCAAGCTGATCATCTTCCAGCTATCGACCGTCTCCTGCTCCATCTCGGAAAGTGCGCCCTGCGCGTCGCCCTTCAACAGCAGCGAATTGCCGAGTTGGGAACGCGCAGCGCCGCGGCTCGGGGCGAGGCTCAGGACCGTACGGAACGACGCGATCGCTGCGTCGAGCCGGCCGACCGTTCGCTGGTCGAGGCCCAGGTTGAAAAGGGACGTCACGTTCACCGGATCGCGGTGGACGATGGCCTCATCGAGCGCCAGAGCATCCTCCGGGCGCCCGAGACTGTTCAGGAGCGAGGCGCTGCCGGTCAGCACGTTCAGATCCGCAGGGTCGAGCGCCAGTGCGCGATTGAAGTGCTGTGCGGCGCCGGCAAGGTCGTTCTCGCCGTACATCGCGATCCAGCCAAGCCGGGCATAAGCTGGTGCGTAGTCCGGATCGATCGCGAGTGCCTTCATGGCCGCCTCACGAGCCTGAGCGAACCCTTCCTTGGTGGACAGCAAGCTTTGGCCCGTCTCGTTGGTGAGGTTGCGGGATAACTCGTCCCACGCCGGCGCGTAGCGCGGATCGATCGCCAGTACCTTGCGGTAGAGCGCGTCGGACTGGTTGAAAGCCTCTGGTGTGTTCTGGCGCCCGAACTGCACGGCCTGCAGGTATAGCGCATAGGCTTCGGGATTCGTCGTGCGTGCCCTCGGCGCCTCGCCAAGCAACGTAACCTTGAGCTGCTTGACCACGTCCGCCGCGATCTCGTCCTGGATCGCGAAGATGTCGTCGAGCTTGCGGTCGTAGGTCTGCGACCAAAGATGCGTGTCGGTGCCAGCACGGATCAGCTGCGCCGTGATTCGCACCGACTTGCCGGCTTTGCGCACCGAGCCTTCAAGGACGTGTGCGACGTGCAGGGCGCGCGCGATTTCCGGAATCGCGACTTCTTTTCCCTTGAATGAGAACGACGACGTCCGTGCCGTGACCTGCAACTGCGGAATCTTCGCGAGCAGGTTCAGCAGTTCTTCGGAGATGCCGTCGGAGAAATACTCCTGTTCCTTGTCGCTGCTCATGTTCACGAATGGCAGCACCGCGATCGAGTGCTCGGCGATCGGCACGTTGTCAGCATCAGCGCTCAGGCCGGCGCCCTTGTGCCAGACGAACGTGTTGGTCAGCAGCAGCACGATTGCGACTGCCATGATCGCGATGATCCAGCGATCGAGTTTCTTGCTGGTGTGTGCCGTGATCGAATCGGCAGGATCGATCTGGCTTTCGCGTTTGAGGCCCTCGGGCGTGAATTCGTAAAACCAGGCGAATGCTATCCAGAACGGAAAGCCGATCGCCGCGGCAATCAGGAACCAGCGCGTCGCCCAATCGGGCAGGCCCAACGCCGGACTGAACTGCGAGAGCCCTTGCCCGAACGCCCACACGGCGCCGACGTAGAGCACGCCGGCGCGCAGCACATTGCGGCGTTTGAGTTCGGAGAGCAGCGAGGGCTTGCTCATGGCTTTTGCGCCGTCGTCGGTTGCGGCGCGATGGGTGTAGCGCCTTTGCTACCCGGCAACGTCACCTTGAACTCAATCTTCGCCAGCTGCTCCGGTGCCTTGCCAACCTTGCGCAGGAACGGCAGCCAGCGCGGGTCGGCGTGGATCTTGTCGAACAGGTTCTCCATCACGATCTCGCTGATGCCGGGGTCATCGTACTCGACCGCCTTGGCTAGCCACTCGAAGGCCTTGTCAGCCTCGCCCCGGTAGGCGTAGACCGAGGCGATGTTAAAAGGAGCGCTCTTCTCGTAATTCGCAATCAGCGATGCCAGCGCCGCATCTGAGTCGGCCTTGCGCCCGAGCGCGTAGTAGGCCATCGGCAGGCCGATCATCTTCCAGCTCTCGCTCGTTTCGCGCTCCATCTCCGTCAGCGCGCCCGGCGCATCGCCCTTCAGCAGCAGCGCGTTGCCGAGATCCGCGTGCGTGCCGCCCCGGCCCGGAGCAAGGCTCAGCACTGTGCGGTACGACGCGGTCGCAGCATCCAACCTGCCAGCGAGGCGCTGATGGAGGGCCAGGTTGGAGAGCGCTATCACGTTCACCGGATCGCGGCGCACGACCGCCTCATCGAGCGCCAGCGCCTGGTCCAGTCGGCCGAGAGACCCAAGCAGCAAGGCGCAGTTGCCCAGTACTTTCACATCCGACGAATCGAGCACCAGCGCGCGCTGAAGGTGTTTCGCGGCCTCGGCAAGGTCGTTGTCGCCGTACATTGCGATGAAGCCGAGACTGGCGTGGGCCGGCGCGTAATCCGGATCGATCGCCAGCGCCTTCGTGGCCGCTTCGCGTGCTTGGTCGAACCCTTCCTTGGGTGAAAGCATGCTTTGGCTTGCTTCGTGGTAGAGGTTCTCGGCCATGGCGGACCACGCCGGGGCATAGCGAGGATCGATCGCCAGCACCTTGCGGTACAGCGCGTCCGATTGTTTGTACGCCTCGGCAGTGTTCTGCCGCGCGAGCTGCACCGCCTGCAGGTACAGTGCGTACGCCTCAGGATCGGTCGTGCGTACCTTCGGCGCCTCGCCGAGTAGCGTGACCTTGAGCTGCTTGACCACGTCGGCCGCGATCTCGTCCTGGATCGCGAAGATGTCGTCGAGCTTGCGGTCGTAGGTCTGCGACCAAAGATGCGAGTCGCTGCCGGCACGGATCAGCTGGGCCGTGATCCGCACCGAGTTACCGGACTTGCGCACCGAACCTTCAAGAACGTTCGCCACGTGCAGCGTATGCGCGATCTCCGGGATCGCAACTTCCTTTCCCTTGAACGAGAACGAAGACGTGCGTGCCGTTACCTGCAACTGCGGAATCTTCGCCAGCAGATTCAGCAGTTCCTCGGAAATGCCGTCGGAGAAATATTCGTTGGACTTCTCGTCGCTCATGTTCACGAACGGCAGCACTGCGATCGAATGTTCCGCGACCGGGACGGTGTCGGCTTCCGCACTCAGCCCCGCGCCCTTGTGCCAGACGAACGTATTCGTCAACAGCAGCACGATCGCGACTGCCATGATCGCGATGATCCAGCGATCGAGCTTCTTGCCGGTGTGCGCAGTGATCGATTCGGCCGGAGCGATCTCGCTTTCGCGCTTCAATCCTTCCGGCGTGAATTCATAGAACCAGGCAAACGCGAGCCAGAACGGAAAACCGATCATGCCGGCGATCACGAACCAGCGCGTGCCCCAGTCCGGCATGCCGAACGATGGACCCAGCTGCGCGATGCCTTGTGCCAGCGCCCAGATCGCTCCGGCGTAAAGGGCACCCGCGCGGAACACGTTGCGGCGCGCGAGTTCGGCGATGAACGAGCGTTCGCTCACCGGGCGGGCTCCTTGTTTCCCCACTGCCGCTGGAGTTCTGCCGGCACCGGATGAGATTCGATCACGGTTTGGCGGGTTTCGCAGCCGGTGCCGGCGCCGGCTCCGTCGGCTTCGTCGCGTCGGCTGCCAGCGGCGGCAATCCGACCTTTTTCGCCAAGGCCGCAAAACGCGGATCATCGCGAAATGCGATGACGAACGGAGTCGAGTAGATCTCGGTCACACCGGCGTCGCGCGTCTCCAGCGCGTGCTCGAGCCAGTGGAACATCTCATCCGCCTGCCTGCGCTGCGCGTATACCGCGGCGATCTGCACGCCTCCGTCGTCGCTGTCATTCTTGATGAGCCAGGCGAGGGCAGCGTCGGACGCGTTGCGATCGCCGTGGGCGAAGGAGGCTAGTGCCAGTGCAAAGTTGCGCCAGAACTCGTCGGGTTCCTGCTTCGCCGTTTCGATCGCCTCCGCTGTATGACCGCGAAGTGCCTGCACGACTGCGAGATAGGCGTGAAACTGTGCAGCCTGCGGCTGCAAGTCGATGGCCCTGCGAATCGAGCTTTCCGCTTCCTCATAGCTGGCCCGCGATGTGAGATATATCCCGAGGTTGTAGCGAATCGGGGCTGACAACGGATCGAGGGCCATGGCGCGCCGCATCATCGCCACCGCATCTTCGAGGTGTCCTTGCTGGGCCAGCATGGCGCCGAGCCAGCGCGTCGCCAGTACATTCTGGGGAGCCAGTTCGAGCGCATGGCGCAAAGCCGATTCGGCGCCGACCACATCACGGTCAACGGTCTGCAGGATGCGCCCATGGGCCGTATGCGCCTCGGCGAGGTCCGGGTTGAGCCTGAGCGCTGTCAGTCCGGC
Source organism: uncultured Gammaproteobacteria bacterium (assembly GCA_963766595.1). Taxonomy (GTDB): domain Bacteria; phylum Pseudomonadota; class Gammaproteobacteria; order Xanthomonadales; family Rhodanobacteraceae; genus Rudaea. The sequence goes on along the minus strand of CAVYAZ010000002.1, from coordinate 407,309 downwards.
CTCGCGGCCGCGGGCCCCGAACGCTTCCACTTCCGCGGCCGGAAGCGACTGGTAAGTGGGAAGAGTTATGTACGCGATCGCCAGTCTGGCCCAAGCATACGCATAGTCTGGCTCGGCTTTCGTGGCCTGTTCGTAGAGCGCGATCGCCTTGCGCGTTTCGGCTTCGTTCTGACGCTGCATCGCGAAGTTGCCTTGCAGCACCGCCTCGTAGGCCGCCAGGTTGCCGCTCGGCGGGCGATCGCTCTGCTCCTTCGTTGCCGTGCCGCCAAGGAGTTTGGCGCGCAATGCAGCGGCCACGGCCTTGGTGATCTCGTCCTGCAGCGCGAACAGGTCCTTGTACGGCCGGTCGTATTGCTCGACCCAGAGCGTGCTGCGATCGGCGGCGCGGGTCAGGCTTGCGCTGATGCGCACGACGTCGCCGGCGCGCTGCACGCTGCCTTCGAGCAGCGTTGCGACGCCGAGCTTGGCGGCGATGGCCTGGCTGTCTTCCTTTGAATCGCGGAACTGGAATGACGAGTTGCGGCCGATCACTTTGAGTCCGTCGAGGCGCGACAGCGCGATGATCAGGCCTTCCGACAGGCCATCGGAAAAATACTGCTGGTCCTTGTCTCCGCTCGCATTGGCCAACGGCAGCACTGCAACCGACTTTTCGTTCACGGCCGTAGCTGCCGCCGTGGTCGCCGCCTCTTTCGCGCCCTCGTCATGCGCAGTCGACATCAGCGCCGCTTCGCGCCGCGGCGTGAGCACGAACTTGTCGAAGCCGAAGTAGCCGAGCGCCAGAACCAGCACAGCGATGATCATGTGATTCATGCGCTGGCCGGTCTGCGGCATGATCGAATGCTCGGCCGGCACCTCGCCTTCCCGCCGCAGTCCTTCCGGAGTGAGCTCGTACACCCAGCTGAAGATCAGCGCGGGAATGAAACCGAGCGCGAGCAAGAACAGGATCGTGCGCGGCAGCCAGACGGGCGCGTCGAGCATCGGCAGGACGGTGCCAGAGACCTGGATGAGCAGCCATGCGGCGACCAGGTAGAGGCCGCCCATGCGAAAAACATTGCGGCGCCGGAGTTCGGCGAAAAGGTTGCGACTCACGTCTTGGCCTTCTGATTGGCGACGGCCATCGCTTTTGCCGTCGTGGTCGTCGGCAAGCTGACCTTCTTGCAGAACGCGGCGAAGCGCGGATCGTCGCGGAAGCGCAGGATGAATGGATCGAACAGCAGGTAACTGATGCCGGGGTCGCGATTGCTCAACGCACGGTCGAGCCATTCAAAGGTCTTGTCGGCGTCGTTGCGCAGCGCGTAGGTCTGGGCGATCTGGAAGGCGCCACCCGCGGCGTCCTGCTCGACCTGCGTCTTCAACGCCGCATCGGCTTCGGCCGGGTTGCCGCCGATTTGCCGCGCCAGTGCAACCGCATCGACCTTCCAGCCGGCAGACTCGTCTTGCGCCGCCTCGAGTGCGGCCTTTGCATCGCCGCGCATGATCTCGATGATCGCAAGCTGGTAGTGCATGCTGCCGGCGGTCGGCTGCAACTCGATCGCCTTGTGGGCAGCCGCCGCTGCTTCGTCGAGCCGGCCAAGCGCGCGCAGATACTGGGCCAGCCAGTTGTGCGATCGCGCGTCGAGCGGATCGGTCGCGAGAGACTGTTGCATCAGCGCGATCGCCGGTTCGATTTGCCCGAGCGCGGCCAGGTCGCGGCTCAGATCCGCCTTAGCCTGGCTGTCGGTCGGCGCCAGCTGCACGGCACGGCGTGCAGCCTGCTCGGCCCCGGTCCAGTCGAGATCGTCTGACAGCAGCAGGTACGATTTCGCCGCATGCGCAGCCGCCAGGTCGGGATCGAGCTTCAGCGCGGAGTCGACCGCATTGCGCGCAGCCGCATACATGTCCTGCGCCGCAGCGCCATCGAGGAAGGCACCGGCCAGCGATGAAGCAGCACGCGACTGTTGAGCCCAGGCCAGTGCGTAACGCGGATCGATTTGGGTCGCGTGCGCGTATTGCTCGATAGCCTTGCGGAAATCTTCTTCACCGGAGCGCGCGAAAAAGAACTTGCCCTGCAGATACGCCGCATACGCATCAAGGTCGCCGCTCGGCGGGCGGTCGGACTGCATCGGCGCATTCGCCTGCGGCAAGAGCTTCGCCTTCAAGGCGCTGGCGACGGCATTCGTGATCTCGTCCTGCAGCGTGAACAGGTCCCGGTACGGCCGGTCGTAGCGCTCGGACCATAGCGTGCTGCCATCGGCCGCGTTGATCAGCTCGGCGCTGATGCGCACGACGTCTCCGGCGTGTTGCACGCTGCCTTCGAGCAGATGCGCCACGCCGAGCTTCATTCCGATCGTCTTGCTGTCGTCGCGGCTGTCGCGAAACTGGAACGCCGAGTTGCGGCCGATCACCTTCAATCCCTGCAGCCGCGACAGCGTGACGATCAACCCTTCGGAGAGACCATCGGAAAAATATTGCTGGTCCTTGTCGCCACTGGCGTTGGCCAGCGGCAGCACCGCGATGGAATTGTCCGGGGCGCTTCCCGGTTTCGACTCGGCCGACCCGGACTGCGTGGCCGCACTCTCGCGGCGCGGCGTCAACACGAAGCGATCGAGCACGAAGCAGCCGATCGCCAGCAGCAGCAGGACGAAGATCGCGCGATTCATGCGCTGCCCGGTCTCGTGCGTGATCGACTCGACACGCTCGACGTCACGCTCGCGCTTGAGGCCTTCGGGCGTCAGTTCGTAGACCCAGGAGAACACCAGCACTGGGAGCAGGCCGACAGCCAACAGCACGACGACGCTGCGCGGCAACCAGTCCGGCGCGCCGAACATCGGCAACACCGTGCCGGTCACCTGCACGATCAACCACGCGGCCACGAAGTAAAGCCCGGCGGTGCGGATGACATTGCGTCGCTTGAGCTCGGTGAGGAAGCTGCGACTCACGACTTACTTGCCTTCGTAGCTGGAACGTCCATCGCTTTTGACGTCGTCGTCGCCGGAAGCCCCACTTTTTTGCAGAACGCGGCAAATCGTGGATCGTTCTGGTACCGCAGGATCAACGGATCGGTCAGCAGGTATTCGATGCCCGGATCGCGACTGCTCCAGGCGCGGTCGAGCCACTCGAAGGTCTTGTCTGCGTCGTTGCGCAGCGCATAGACCTCGGCGATCTGGTATGGCGCCAGCGTGGCGTACTTGTCGATCACATTCTTCAGTGCCGCGTCGGCGGCCACGGAATCACCGCCGGCCTGGTGCGCCAGCGCCAGGGCGATTTCCTGCCAGGAACCTGGCGGCTCCTGCTGCGCGGCGGCCAGCGCCGCCTTGGCGTCGCCGCGCAGGATCTCGATGATCGCCAGCGTCTCGTGTGAAGAGGCGCCGCCCGGTTGCAAGGCGATCGCCTTGAGGACCGTTTGCTTGGCTTCATCCTGCTGGCCGATGGCCGACAGATAAAGCGCCAGAAACGTTTGCGTGCGTACGTTCAGCGGATCCGTGGCCAGCGCCTGCCGGGTCAGCTTGATCGCAGCCTCCGGCTGCCCGAGCGTCGCCAGAAGGTTGCCGAGAGTGAACAACCCCGCACCTTCGTTGGGCGCCAGTTGCACGGCCCGGCGAAGTTCGGCTTCCGCCCCGCTCCAGTCGAAATCGGCGGTCAGGCGCAGGTAGCCGAGTGCGCCATGCGCTGCCGCCAGCTCGGGGGCCAGCCGCAGCGCAGTTTCAGCGGCCTGGCGCGCCTGCGCGTACAGCTGCTGCGCTGCCTCGCCATCGAGGAAGCGCGCGGCCATGCCGGTTGCAGTCACCGACAACTGGGCCCAGGCCAACGCGTAACTCGGGTCGAACCGCGTGGCCGCCGTGAACTGCGCAATGGCTTGGCGGTCATCGGGTTCGGTAAAGCGAACGGCGTAGAATTTACCTTGCAGGAAGGCGGTGTACGCATCGAGATTGCCGCTGGATGGACGGTCGGTCTGCGCAGGCGCGCTGTCGCCGGTCAGCAGCTTGGCCTTGAGCGCGCTCGCGACCTGCTTGGTGATGTCGTCCTGAAGCGCGAACAGGTCCTTGTATGGCCGATCGTAACGCTCGGACCAAAGCGTGTGTCCGTTCACGGCATTGATCAACTCGGCGCTGACACGCACGACGTCGCCAGCATGCTGAACGCTGCCTTCGAGGAGGGTCGCTACGCCAAGTTTTTCGCCGATCGCCTTGCTGTCGTCCTTACTGTCGCGGAACTGGAACGAGGAATTGCGTCCAATCACGGTCAGCCCTTCGAACTGCGACAGCGCGATGATGAGGTTTTCCGACAGGCCGTCGGAGAAGAACTGCTCGTCCTTGTTGCCGCTCGCGTTGGCGAGAGGCAGCACGGCTATGGACTTGTCGTTGGCCACAGGCGCTACGGGCGCAGTGGCCTGCTTTGAGGCTTCCTCGTGCGCCGAGGTAACCAGAGCCGCCTCGCGCTTCGGTGCCAGCACGAACTTGTCGAATCCGAAAAACGCCAGCGCGAGCACGAGCGCCGCGATAATCATGTGGTTCATGCGCTGCCCGGTTTCAGACATGATCGACTGCCCGGCCGGGACCTCTCCTTCGCGCCGCAGCCCTTCCGGCGTGAGTTCGAACACCCAGCTGAAGATCAGCGCCGGCACGAAACCGAGAGCGAGCAGGAACAGCAGCGTGCGCGGGATCCACGCGGGCGCGTCGAGCATCGGCAACACGGTGCCCGATATCTGGATGATCAGCCACGCGGCGACCACGTAAAGGCCGGCCATGCGAAACACATTGCGGCGACGCAATTCGTGGAAAAATCCACCTCGATTCTGCATGCAGCCCTTCCCCTGCTCACCACGCACACCGGAAGCGCGCGGCAAGCCCGATGGTAGCCGAAAGGTCGGGCTTTTGATAACGCGGAATGCTGAATCTGCGGGCAAGTATTCGTAAACGCTTGGGCGATCCCTCGTGCACCGCTACAATTCGCCATTCCCCAGACCCATCAGGCCCGTTTGGTCGCACTCGGGCGCAGGCAAGCCTTACCCATGGAAAAAAGTTTCGATCCGAAGTCCCTCGAGGCGAAGTGGTACGCCCAGTGGGAAGCCAGCGGCATGTTCGCACCGAGCGGCGACGGCGAGCCGTACTGCATCCTGCTGCCGCCACCAAACGTGACCGGTACGCTGCACATGGGCCATGCGTTCCAGATGACGATCATGGATGCGCTGATCCGCTACCAGCGCATGCACGGGCGGCGCACGCTGTGGCAGGGCGGCACCGACCACGCCGGCATCGCGACGCAGAAGATCGTCGAGAACCAGCTCGCCGCGCAGGGCAAGACCCGCCACGACCTGGGCCGCGAAAAGTTCATCGAGCGCGTCTGGGAATGGAAGGCCGAATCCGGCTCGACGATCACGAGCCAGATGCGCCGACTCGGCGCGTCGATGGACTGGTCGCGCGAACGCTTCACGATGGACGAAGGCCTGTCGGCCGCGGTGCGCAAGGTATTCGTGCAATGGTACAGAGATGGACTTCTATACCGCGGCAAGCGCCTCGTGCACTGGGACCCGGTGCTGATGACGGCGGTCTCGGACCTCGAAGTCAACAACGAGGAGAAGGACGGATCGCTGTGGATGATCCGCTATCCGGCCAGCGACGGCGGCGAAGGCGTGGTCGTGGCGACGACGCGCCCGGAAACGATGCTCGGCGACGTCGCCGTGGCCGTGCATCCGGAAGACGAACGCTACACCGCACTGGTCGGCAAGACGTTGACCCTGCCGCTGACCGGACGCGAGATCCCGGTCATCGCCGACGACTATGTCGATCGCGAGTTCGGCACGGGTGCGGTCAAGATCACGCCGGCGCACGATTTCAACGACTGGCAGCTCGGCGCGCGGCACAAGCTCGCGCCGCTCGTGATCATGACGCTCGACGCGAAGATCAACGACAACGCGCCGGAAAAATATCGCGGCATGGACCGCTTCGCCGCCCGCAAGGCCGTGCTCGCCGATCTCGACGCGCTCGGGCTGCTGGTCGAAACGAAGAAACACAAGCTCACGGTGCCGATCAGCCAGCGCACCGATGCCGTCATCGAACCGATGCTGACCGACCAGTGGTTCCTCGACCTGACGTCCGACACGCGCGTCGACGGCAAGCCCGGACCGGGCGGCAAGAAGGCGATCACCGAGCCGGCGCTTGAAGGCCGTGCGGGATGGCGACATCAAGTTCGTTCCGGAAAACTGGAGCACGACGTACACGCAGTGGCTCGACAACATCCAGGACTGGTGCGTGAGCCGCCAGTTGTGGTGGGGCCACCGCATTCCGGCGTGGTTTGACGAGGCCGGAAACATTTTCGTCGGCGAAGACGAAGCCGATGCGGTCGCGCACGCAGGCAGCAAACCGGTCGGCGCGTTGCGCCGCGACGAGGATGTGCTCGATACGTGGTTCTCATCGGCGCTGTGGCCATTCTCGACGCTTGGCTGGCCGGCGGACGGTCCTGTGCGCGAAGACGGCAAGGTCGTCGCGAACTGGCCGGACGACCAGCGCTACCTGCCGAGCGCGGTGCTCGTCACCGGTTTCGACATCATTTTCTTCTGGGTCGCGCGCATGGTCATGGCGACGCAGTACTTCACCGGCAAGGTCCCGTTTCGCGAGGTCTACATCAACGCGATCGTGCGCGATGCGGAGGGCCAGAAGATGTCGAAGTCCAAAGGCAACACGATCGATCCGATCGACCTGATCGACGGCATCAGCCTCGACGACCTCGTGCAGAAATCGACCGGCTCGCTGCTGATTCCGCAGGTGCGCGAGAGGGTCGAAAAGCGCATCCGCAAGGATTATCCCGACGGTATTCCGGCGGTCGGCGCCGACGCGCTGCGATTCACGTTCGCGGCGCTGGCAACGTACGGCCGCACGATCAACTTCGATCTCAAGCGCGCCGACGGCTACAAGAATTTCTGCAACAAGCTGTGGAATGCGGCGCGGTTCGTGCTGATGAATGCGTCTGCTTCCCCTCTCCCATCGGGAGAGGGTGGCGCGGCAGCGCCGGGTGAGGGTCCGGGAGATTCATCGCCTTCCAATCCCAGCCGACAAACCAACACCGAACCCTCATCCGGCCCTTCGGGCCACCTTCTCCCGCAGGGAGAAGGGAGGACCGAAGCGGAAAAGTGGATTTTGACGCGTTTCGCCGACACGCTCGACGAAGTCGAAAAGCAGATCGCGATCTATCGCTTCGATCTGGCAGCCCAGGCGCTGTACGAATTCACCTGGAACGAATTCTGCGACTGGTTCGTCGAATTGACGAAGCCGGCATTGGGCGGCAGCGATACGGCTACTGCCGAGTCGACCCGCCACACATTGCTCTTCGTGCTCGAAGCGTTGCTGCGCGCGCTGCATCCGATTATTCCGTTCATCACCGAGGAAATCTGGCACGAAGTCGCGCCGAAAATTGGAATCAGCGGTGACTCGATCGCCACGCAGCGCTACCCGCTAACTGGCGAACTGCCTCGGGACGCCGCGGCGACGGCGGAGATCGAATGGCTCAAGTCGGTCCTCACCGGCATCCGGCGCATCCGCAGCGAGATGAACATCGCTCCCGGCAAGCCGATCCCACTGCTGTTTGCGGGCGGCGCGGCCAGCGATCGCGCGCGTACCGGCAAGTTCGCCGCACAGATCGGCTTCCTTGCGCGCAGCGAATCGCAGCGCTGGCTCGAAGCGGCCGAGGCCGAACCTGCTTCGGCGACTGCAATCGTCGGCGAAATGAAGATCCTGATTCCGCTGGCGGGCCTGATCGACGTCGATGCCGAGAAGGCACGACTCGAGCGCGAGAGAAAACGTGTCGAGGGCGAGGCGGCCAAGTCGTCGACGAAGCTGGCCAATTTCGGGCCAAAGACGCCGCCCACGGTGGTCGAGCAGGAGAAGCAGCGGTTGAAGGAATTCGAGACGACACTCGCTGCAGTGAACGAACAGTTGACGAGACTGTCCGATCTGTAGAGCAGGTTCAGAAATTTGCCGTCGTTGCCGCGTCTTTCAACAGCGGAGCTGGTCAAGCGGGAAACCGTCGTGCGTTGAAAAGCAGATCAAAATGGATCCCCGCTTTCACGGGAATGACGGCATATTTTGAAGGTTTCCGCAGACGGTCGCTGCCCACGTTCCAGGTATTACGCATGAACCCTGACCTTTCGACGACCCGCAAATCCCTCATCCGCGACGTCCTGTTGCTGCAGGTCAAACTGCTGATCGGCGCTGCGCGCGACCTTGCTGTGGTTCCGGTGACGCTCGCCGCGGCACTTCTCGACCTGATCCTGTCGAAGAGCCAGCCTCCGCGCTTCTTCCATCAGGTCTTGCGCATGGGCGAGCGCAGCGACCAGTGGATCGACGTGTGGTCGGCGGCGCGCCATGAGTCTGAGCAACGCGGACCGGTCGACTCGATTCTTGCCAGCGTCGAAGAGGTAGTCCGCGACCCGAAAGTTGGCGCGCATCGCGCCCGCGTGCTCAAGCGCTGGGCCGAACGCCAGATGACGCGCGCGCGGCAGCGCGTCAAGATCGACGCGCCCTCGACCGATATCGTCGGGACAAAGCCCGATCAAAATACGTGAGTGCCGCCTACGCTGGCTAGTGAGCGCTCGCTGCGCGAGGTGGTGAGGAGTGAGAAGTAAGGAGTAAGGAGTGAGGAAGAGCGCAATTTCGGTTGACTCCCCCAAACGAATGTCGGGAGGGCCGGCGCTCAAGTTTGCTGCGGCGTTTCGCTGTGCTGAAAGGCCAGCCCCTCACCCTGCCCTCCCCCATCAAAGAGCGATGGGGAGAGGGAAGAGAAACTGCGCTCCTCGCCCCTCTCTCTCGCCCGCTCGCCACTCGCCCATCGCCCCTAGTCGCTCGCCCCTAGTCCCTAGTATTCAGGCAACTGCAACTCAATCGCCATCACGATCGCGTCCTCGCGCCCGCGCTTGCCCGGATAGTAGTTCGGACGGCGGCCGATCTCGTTGAAGCCGATGCGGTCGTACAACGTGATCGCGCGCGGATTCGACGGACGCACTTCCAGGAACATGCGTTCGGCGTGATGCCAGCGCGCCAGGTCGATCATGCGCCGGACCATGCGCGTGCCATGGCCTTGGCCATGCTGCTCCGGCGCGATGCAGACGTTCAGCAGGTGGGCTTCGGAGGCTGCGACCGACAGCACGCTGTAGCCGATCACCTGCGTGGGCAGCGCCAGCACCCAGCACTCGTAGCCGGCGCGCAGGCAGTCGCGAAAAATCCCGAGGGTCCAGGGAAAGTCGTATGCCGCTGTTTCGATCGCCACGACGCTCTCGAGATCCTCGAGCCGCATCGCGCGCATGGCAGGGACATCTTCCTTCAGGATCGCGACCATGGCTAACCAGCCCCGGCGCGCAACCGTCGCGCCAGTGGCTTGATCACCTGCCACAGCGCGCGCCTGGCCGGCGCGCCCGCGAGCAGCTCGCGCGGCTCCGCGCAGACGGCAATCGCCGCCTGACCCTGCTGCGTCAACGACAGCTGCGCGGCGCCGGCGCGCGCGATCGCCGAGCCGGCAAACAGATAGCAGGGTACGTCGGGCAACGCGGGCAGAGTGCCGTCGGCCGGCATCTCGATCCATGCCACCCGGGACGCATCAATGCCGAGCGCGCGCGGCAGCTGCGCGAACAGGCGCGCGAGCGGCAAATCGGTGCGGGCGCCACGCGCGCAAACCGCGACGACATCGACGCAAGCCGCGCCGACGGCTGCGTCGACGCCTTCGCCCGCTTCGGCCGGCAGCGCGAACGCTGCGGTCGATGCGACGCCGCTCAGGCTGCGCAACTGATAGACATCGACACCCATCGCCGCGAGCACTTGCTGGCGGCGGCCCTCATCCAGCATGCGCTTCACCCTCCAGCGCGACGAGGTCGCGGTAGAAAGCCGTCAGGACCTGGTCGACCGCGCTGCCGAAAGCCTTGACGCTCGCATCGAGCGTGGTATCGGCCGCCGGAACTTCGGCGTGATAGTCCTGAACGATCAGCGGCTCGCCGGAGTCCTGTTCGACGCGCATCTCGACGGCGACCGACACGGTGTACGCCCCGTTGTTGCCGCTGCGCTCGTAGCGCCGGATCGTGCCGTGAACGCGCAGAGCCTGCGTGCTCGCCGGCAGGCGATCGGTGACGAGTGAGGAAATGCCGGACGCGCGCAGCATGACGACGAGGCGCGTCTGCAGCGCGTGTGACGGCGGATCGCTCCAGAGCTGATAGTGGTACGTGCGCAAAGCGTTGCCGTCGGCAGCGACCGTATAGATCAGCGACTGCTCGGCGTAGACGCCCTCGGCGCTGAACACCTCGACTTCGATCGGCAGCAGCGTCAGCGGCTTGTCTGCCTGCGGCAGCGCCGCCGCCGCCGGCAGGCGGAAGTAGGTGACGTCGGGCACCGGAGGCGGCGAACAGCCGGCCAGCGCGACCACGCACGCGACCAGGGCTGCCACGAGTTTCATCGGTCGAAAAGTCATTGGTCCTGCTCCAGCTTGTCGGCCTTCGGCGCGAGCAGCAGGCTGTTCGGATGCTTGCGGATTTCGTGGCTGAATTCGTCGAAGTTGCGGCTGGCCACGGCAAGATGTTGGGTAATCGAATCGATGCGGCCCGATAGCGCCGCGAGTGTCGCGCGCAGGTCGCTGACCGCGTCGCGCACGCCGGGCCGGTTTTCGCGCACGACGCTGTCGACCTGCTCGAGCATGTCCTTGAGCTGAGCCTGCGTTGCGAGCAGGTCATGGCTCAAGTCGCGCACGTTGACGAGGATCGCCGAAGTCGCCGCACGATTCTCCGGCCTGAGCAGGTCGTCGAGCGAGTCCGACGCGCTGTTCAGCCGATGCAACAGCTGTTTGGATTGCTCGACGAGCTCCGGCGTGTTCTTGTCGAGCACGCTGGCGATCGAATCGACGTGTTGCGACAGGTTCTTGATCAGCGGCGCGATCTGGTCGCGCGTCAACTCCGTCAGCTGCGAGGCGAGCTCGTTCACGGCCGAGAAAATGTCCACGAGTTCGGTGCCTTTGAGCTCGCTGCCCGCAGGGGCGATTTCCTTGCTGCTGCCTTCGCTGATGCCGATGGCGACATCGGCGAGCAGGCCGGTGGCGCTCAGGCGCGCGAGGCTGTCCTTCGGAATCGGCCAGTCGCGGCGCACGTCCAATTCGACCTTGTAGCGGATTGCGCGTTCCCCGTTGGGCCGGACATCGCGCTCGGGTTCGATCGCGCCGACCTGGCCGATGCGATAACCCTCGTAGAACACAGGCGCGCCGAAACGCAGGCCGGTGACGTTGTGATAGTGCGTGTAGTAGCTCGTGCTGACGCCACTGCGCCCGGTGATCAGCGCAAGCGCAACGATCAGCAGCACGAACGCCACCACGACGACGCTGCCGACGAGTACGTAGTTCACACTGTCACGTTTCACCAACTACCTCTGAGCTTTGCGCATGACGAGATCAAGAACCATGGCCTCGTGCTCGTCATTCCGGCGAAAGCCGGAACCCAGTGTCTTTCCACACGCAACGAAGGCGCTGGATCCCGGCTTTCGCCGGGATGACGGCTTGTTTCATTCATAGGTCCCCCATCGGCACCCTGACCACTGAAAACAGTGCAATCCTACCCGGAAATTCACTCTTTCTCCGTGTTCAGCCCGTTGTTTTCCGTGGTTCAAGCTCTTGCCTTGATCCCCGACCTAAGCCGCCTGCTCCTCGGTCAACCGCCGCAGATACGCATCCGCGTCGACCTGGATCTCGCGCGGGCGCCGGTTCAGCAGATCCTGGATGCGCTCGTTGTCGGCGTGCCGCACCGCGTCGACCGTCCCCGTCATCAGCACATCGCCCTGGTCCAGCACCGTTATGGTATCCGCAATCTTGAACGCGCTCTCGAGCTCGTGCGTCACGACGACGATCGTCATGCGCAGCGCGTCGCGCAGGCGCAGGATCAGTTCGTCGAGCTCGGCCGAGACGACCGGATCGAGTCCCGCCGATGGCTCGTCGAAGAACAGCAGCTTCGGATCCATGACGATCGCGCGGGCGAGCGCCGCGCGCTTGATCATGCCGCCGGAAAGCTGGCTCGGCATCAGGTCCTGGAAGCCGCCGAGATTGACGACCTCGAGTTTGATGCGGCTCATGATGCGGATCGTGTTCTCATCCAGCTCTGTGTGCTCGCGCAGTGGCAACGCGACGTTGTCGCCGACACTCATCGAAGTGAGCAGCGCTCCGCCCTGGAACGAGACGCCGATCTGGCGGCGCACGGTGAGCATCTCGCGCTCGCTGGCATTGCCGATGTCGACGCCGAGCAGCCTGACGGTCCCGCTGCGCGGCTTGTGCAGGCCGAGCAGGTGGCGCAAAAGTGTACTTTTACCAGACCCCGATCCGCCCATGATGACGCGGATCTCGCCCGCATTCACGTTGAAGTCGACACCCTGCAGAATGCGGCGGCGGCCGTACCAGGCTTCGAGTTTTTCGACTTCGATGAGCGGCTGGGGGGCGTTCACGTCCAAGCACCCCTAACGCACGAGGGCTGAGGGCTGAGGGCTGAGAGCTGGAAAAACGCCGACTCGCATCGACTGACCGCCATCGTTGGTGTTGTGATCTTGCACATGCTTGATTGAATGCCGCCGGATTCCAGTGATTCCCGCTTTTCAGCCCTCAGCCCTATCTATTCAGGAAAAACGAAAAAATCATGTCGACCACTATGATGTACGAAATCGACAGCACGACTGCGCGCGTCGTCGCACGCCCGACGCCCTCGGCGCCGCCGCTGACGGAAAAGCCGGTGGTGATACCGATCAGGCAGATCAGGACCGCGAACACGAAGGCTTTGGCGACGCCTTGCCACACGTCCCCGGGCGTCAGCAGCGACAGCGTCTGCATGATATAGGCGGCCGGTGTGATGTTCAGCGCCGGCGACGAATACAGCGCAGCGCCGCTGATTGCAACGACGTCGGCCAGGATCGTCAGCACCGGCAACATCACCAGCATCGCGAGCAGCGCCGGCGCGGCAAGGTAGCGCACCGGATCGATGCCGATCGTGGCGAGCGCGTCCACTTCCTGCGAGACGGTCATCGAACCGATGCGCGCGGCCAGCGACGAACCGGAACGGCCGGCCACGAGAATCGCAGTGATCAGGGCGCCGAACTCGCGCGTGACCGACTTGGCCACGGCGACGACAACCTGCGACTGCGCCCCGAACTCGCCCAGGGCGGCGATGAACTGAATGCCGAGCATGATCCCGATGGTCATCGCCAGCAGAACGACGATCGGCAGCGCATCGACGCCGATCTGGCGCATCTGCTCGGCGACAGCGCGCAACCGCAGTGGTTGGCCGCGCCGCCAGCCGACTGCGGCAAAATACAGACTTTCGAAAAGCAGCATCGCGGCATGGCCGATGCCCGACAGCGAATGCGCGGTCGCGCGGCCGAGGTTTTCCAGCGGGCGCGTGATTGCTTTCACGAACAAAGAGCGGAAAGATTGAACCACGAAGAACACGAAGAACACGAAGGTAAGACGAATGACTCCTTCATCAGGTCATGGCGCCTTCGATCGCCATGGCGTCGCTCTGATTCCAACTTCGTTTCGCGCAGGCCCCAAGCGAGCGACCAAAAGGTGGACCGCAGCTGATCTTGCCCACGGGAAAGCTTCTCTGCGGCAATTGCTCCGGCTCCAACTTCGTGTTCTTCGTGTACTTCGTGGTTCATTCTTTTGCTCTGCCTGGCTGCGCTTCCGGTCAGCCCGCGCGCGCGGCGTCGAGGTCCGGAAAGATCGGGAACACCCGATCCAGCCGTGCGAGTTGCAGCACCGCCATGACCGCCTTGCTGACACCGACCAGGCCGAACTGCTGGCCCTTGCTGCGTGCGTTCTGCAGGCCTTCGACCAGCGCGGCGATGCCGGAAGAGTCGATGTAGCTGACTTCCGACATCTCGACGCCGACCTTGCCGGTCGAGCCAAGCGCCGCCAGGATCGCCTTGCGCACCTGCTGCGACCAGGACAGGTCGACCTCGCCGCGCAGCCGGACGACGACATAGTCACCGACCGTTTCGCTGACGCATTCGTTGTTCACGTGTGTGCCTCCAAGTCCCCATTGCTGTGCAGGCGCTTGCGCATGCGCAACACATTGCCCTTGCCGCCCGTCCCCGGCTCGAGCTGCCAGTCGTCCATCAGCGCGCGTATGAACGGCACGCCCAGGCCGCCCGGGCGGCAGTCGCCGAGATCGCGCGTCGTGATCTTCTTCGGGTCGACAGCCGGCGCCTTGTCGCGCAGTTCGAATGCAAGCATATCGCGCTCGCGGGTCAGGCGCAGCGTGATCGTGTCGTCGCAATTGCCGCAATAGGCGTGACGGATGATGTTGGTGCAGGCCTCATCGACCGCAAGCACGAGACGATCGCGCAGTTCAGGACCAACGCCCTGGGTGTCGAGCGCTTCTCGCAAGCGCGCGCGGACCATGCGCAACTGCTCGGCGCGCGCCGGAAACGGCAGGTCGAGCAGAATCTGCGCGGCAGCGCCGCGCGGTTCTTGCAGCAGCAGCACGGTCGTGTCGTCGGCCAGCTGCATGCGTTTCAGATCGCCGATGAGCGCACGCAGCCGCGGCTCCGGCGCCAAACCCGTGTGCCGGGCAATCATGTCGCGCAGGCCTTCGTTGCCGATGCGCTCCTGACCGGCTTCGCGCGCGTCGATGGCGCCATCCGAGAAGAAGTACAGCGCATCGTCGCCGAGCGTGAGCCGGCGCTCGCCGTATTCGATATCCGGCAGGATGCCGAGCGGCGGTCCGTCGGCGATGAACGACTCAAACCCTTTCGCGTTCTGCCGAAGGGCCGGGGGAAATCCTGCGCTGGCAAACACCACGCTGCCATCGTTGCGGTCGTATTGCCCAACCAGCGCGCAGACGAAGCGGCCCTCGTTGAGCGTCTGGCAGCTTTCGTTGTTGGCGCGCGCCAGCCATTGGGCCGGCGCCAGCCCATCTTTGCCGGACCAGCGCAACAGGCTGGCGACGCGCACCATCAGGAATGCGGCGTCGAGGCCCTTGCCGGAGATGTCGCCGATCACGAACGCGATGCGCCCATCCGGCAAATCGAAGTAATCGTAAAAGTCACCGGAGATTTCATGCGCCGGCAGGTTGATGCCGATGAGCGGAAACTTGCCGCGGCGTCGTTTCGGCAACAGCATTTTCTGCATGCGCCGCGCGAGATCCAGTTCGCGCCGGATGCGCTGCTGCTCGACCAGGCTGTCGACGAGGCGGGCGTTGTTGATCGCCAGCGCGGCCGGCGCCGCGACCGTCTCGAGCAGCACGGCGTCCTCGATCTCGAACAGGCCGCCGCCGCGGCGGTTGATGACTTCGATTGCGCCGATCGGTCCTTCGCCCGTGGTCAGCGGCACGCAGATGATCGAGCGGGTCACGAAGCCGGTCTCGGCATCGACGCGCACGTTGACGCGCGCGTCGGTCTGCGCGTCGCGGACGATCTGCG
Source organism: uncultured Gammaproteobacteria bacterium (assembly GCA_963766595.1). Lineage (GTDB taxonomy): Bacteria > Pseudomonadota > Gammaproteobacteria > Xanthomonadales > Rhodanobacteraceae > Rudaea. The sequence goes on along the minus strand of CAVYAZ010000002.1, from coordinate 391,908 downwards.
TGGTGTTCTGCGCGACCGCGCGGCCGATGATGCCTTGCCCGGCTTCGACCTTGAGCCCGACGATGTCGACCGGGCCGACGCACAGGCGGCACTCGATCAGGCCACTGACCGGATCGACGAGAAACAACGATGCCGCTTCTGCCTGCATGAAATCGGCGATGCGGCCCAACGCCATCGGCAGCGTTTTGCGCAGGTCGGTCGACAGTGCAAGCGCCTGGATGAGTTCGGCAAGGAAGTCCAGGGCGCGGCGTTCGTCGGCGCCTTCAGGCACCGGCGAAGATCCGCGCGGCGCCGCCGCGTTCACGGCTGTGGTGGTCCCTCGACCGGCGACGGCGGCTGTCCACGCCGGGCGCGCGACTGGCGCAAGCCCCAGAGTGTCAGCACCGGCCCTGATAGCGCGTAAAGCGCGGCGATCGCGAACAGCATGCGCGCCGGATTGATCGCCAGGGCCACGAGGATCAGCACGATGAGGAGTATCCAGGCAAACGGGACACGGTCCGAACGCGGAAAGGTCTTGAAGCTGAAATAGCGGAACCGGCTGACCATCAGCAACCCGGCGGCGATTGCGACGACCGGCGTGATGAATTGAACGTCCGAACCGGACCAGCGCAAGTCATCGACCGCCCAAAGGTACGACATCGCCAGACCCGCGGCGGCCGGGATCGCCAAACCCTGGAAATAGCGCTTGTCGGCGACGCCGACCTGCGTGTTGAAGCGCGCGAGGCGCAGCGCGCCGCAGGCGGCGAAGACGAATGCCGCGGCCCAGCCGACCTTGCCCCAGGCCGGACCATACTCCTTCAGCGAGGCCAGCGACCACAGATACAGCACCAGCGCGGGAGCCACGCCGAAGCTGACGAGGTCCGACAACGAGTCGTACTGGACGCCGAATTCGCTTTGCGTGTTCGTCAGCCGCGCGACGCGGCCGTCGAGGCCGTCGAGCACGCCGGCGATGAAGATCGAGATGACCGCATCGGTGTAGAAGCCGGAGATTGCGGCAATGATCGCGTAGAAGCCGGCAAACAGCGCTCCCGTCGTGAACAGGTTCGGCAGGAGGTAAATGCCGCGGCGCGGCTTGGTCGGGGTGACGTCCATCCGGATTGAGCGTCGAGGCGGAGTTGCGGCCAGTGTACCGCAAGCGCTGCCGGCGCTTGTATCCTCGTTCCAGGAGTGCTATCCAATGCCTGTGATCGCCAAGGCGGCCGGCGCCGTCCAGGAGGAAACATGAAGCGCTTATGGTTGTTTGTCGCGCTGGCCGGCACGGTGGCGGCCGCACAGGCGGCGGAGGCCTACCGATGGGTCGATGCGAACGGCGTCGTGCACTATTCCGACGTGACGCCGCCAGTCGACTCCAAGGCTGAACTCGTGCACCTGCGCGGCACCGGCAACACCACAGGTGCGGCCGTTTCGCTGCCGGACGAACCCGCCAAGGCGAACGATTCGGAAGAAGCAGGCGACAAGAAGGCACCGGGCACGCTTGCCAGCTCGGTGCAAAGCGCCGAAAAGCGCTGCGCGGATGCGCGGGCCAATCTCGAGGTACTGCAGCGCAGCGGTCCGGTCGGCGTCGACACCGGAACAGGCAAACCTCAGCCACTCGATGACAATGCGCGCCAGCAACGGATCAACAACGCGCAGACGATCATTGCCACTTACTGCAAGTAGCTTTGCAAGGCATGCAGCCATCGCCGATTTCCGCGAGTGTGGCCTGGCAAGCCGGACGCGTGTGGCCGCTGGTCCTGCTCGTGCTCGCGCTGACGTCGGGATACGCATGGTGGTATCTGGCGCCCGACACTCTGCCCGACGCGATCCGCACGGAGCTGCCCAAGTCGGAACGGTCCAACCCGGTGTTATACAAGTGGAAAGACGCGAAGGGCCGCTGGAACGTGACCGATAAGCCTCCGACCGATCGGCCCTACGAGACACTCAGGTACGACCCGAAGACGAATGTCGTTCCGACGGTCATGCCGCCGCCTCCGCCGTCGCCGCCGGACCAGCATTAGGCGTGCGATCCTCGAGGATTTCAGCGGGCGAGCGTCGTTGTCCTCTCGACCCTCACCGCTGCCCTCTCCCGGCGGGAGAGGGTTTCAAGCTGGCGCGACGTCGAGACCGATCAACTCGATTGGTCAGAAGGCGAAGCGGGCCGACAGCAGCGCTGTGCGCCCAGGCAGCCGATACGCCTGCCCGTCGCCAAGTTCGCTGATCGCCACCGGATCGCGTCGATTGCTCAGGTTGGTAGCCGTCGAGGCGCAGTTCCCACGCATCGAACCGATAGCCGATGCCGGCATCGACGATCGTGTAGCTGCCGACCGGAGTTTCATTTTCCTGGTCGAGAAAACGCTTGCCGACATAGTTCCACACGACCGAACCTTCGAAACCATGCGCCGGCGAGTAGATGAGTCCGAGCGCGGCCAGATCCTGCGGCGAGACTTCGAGGCGATTGCCGGCGTAGTTCACCGTGCTGCCGTCGTCGAGCAGCACCTCGCGATCGGTGTAGCGCGCGTCGTGATAGGCGTACGTGGCGCGGATGCGGAAATCGGTCGTGACGTGATAGTCGCCTTCGACTTCGAATCCCTTGAAGCGCTCCTTGCCGCCGTTGGCCAGGCTCGGCAAGCCGCCGATGTTTTCCGGAATGACGAGGTTGCTGAAGTTCATGTAGAAGTACGACATCTCGAAGTCGAAGCGGCCGTCGGCCAGCTGGCCCTTGAAGCCGGCTTCCCAGCTGTCGGCCGTCTCGGGCTTGAGCAGGCCGCCTTCGGCCTCGGGACCGAAGTCGATCGCGGCCGGCTTGTAGGTGTTGCGGTAATCGGCGAATGCGGTCACGCGGTTGCCGCCGTCAATCCACAACGCGTAGCTCGAGCCGATCATGCCGGAAGGACGGCTCTTGCTGCGCTGGTCGCTGCTCGTCTCCGGCGGCGTGCCCGGTTCGGCGTGCCGGTCGATGACCTGCGCGTCGACGGTTTCTTCGGTATGGTTCAGGCGCAGGCCGGCGACGACGTCCCAGCGTTCGGTCGGCTTCCAGCCGAGCTGCGTGTACAGACCGTAGAAATTGCGCCGATCCTTCAGTTGCGTGGATTCGTCGATCTCGATCGTGTGTGAATCCGGCGCATTCGATCCGTCCGGCAGCACCGCGTATTCGAAGTTGTCGCTGTTCTGCTTGCCGTTGCCGTATTGCCAGTCGAAGCCGTAGCTCCAGGTCAGTTCGTCGTTCACATGCGTGGCGATGAACGTGTCGAAATACGCGTCGGTCAGGTTGACCTTCTGGCGAAAGCCGTCGGCGTTGTGGGTGACGCCGTCGTCGGCGAAGTCCTCGCGCAGGAAACCGCGCGTGTTGTTGCCGTTGGAGTGATCGACCGAGAACGTCGTCACCCAGTCGCCGAAGCCGACATTGCGGTCCAGGCCCGCGTTGAACTGGAAGCGGTTCTGGTCCTGGCGCGCGTCGGTCGGGTTGACGTTCGCGTCGAGCGGGAAGCGCGGCGACAGCATGCCGTCCTCGACCGGGTGCGGACTGTACGGATCCTGCTTCAGCACGGTGGCGTCGAGGTCGAAATGCAGTTTGCCCAGATCGGTATCGCCGGCGCTGCGGTAGAGAACGTGGCCCTTGTCGACGCCGGAGCGATCCTGGCTGAATTCCTGGGTCGAGACATTTGCGCTGATCGACTGCTTGAATGAACCCCAGTCGGAAAGGTTGCTGCTGATCGAGGCGATGCCGGTGCTGCGAGTGCCGATGCCGACCTGCGCCGTCGATGGTGTATCGCCCGCGGCATAGTGGATGACCTGTATGACGCCGACGAACGAGGTCGCGCCATACATGACCGGAGCGGCACCGCGCAGCACCTCGATGCGTTCGACGTTGGTCAGGTCGAGCGTCGTCAGCGCCGGATTGAATGCGCCGCCCGACGGAATGCCGTCGACGACGAGCAGGAACGCATCGAACTCGCGCAGGCCCCACATGCCCGGCACCGAACCGGCCGGACCCACGTCACCACCGGGCGCGATGTCGACGCCGGCGACGAGGCTCAATGCCTGACGCAGGTCCTGAACGTTGCGCGCGCGCAGCTCCTCCCCCGTGACCACGGTGATCATCGCCGGAGTGGAGTCAACCGGTTCGGGTATCTTGGACGTCGTGACCTCGATCGTCGGAAACACGTTAGCGGCGTCGGCCGCCAGCACAACGCCGGCCGGCAAGGAGAAAGCAAAAGCGATGGCCGCGACGAGCGGCCGCAGACACGGAAGACGACGCATGATGTAACCCCAGGGATCTTGGATAGACAAACGAAAGCGTAACGACTGAAGTCCCTGGCCGTAACGGGCTGCAGCCCTAGTGCCGGTCCGCCCGACGGCCGATGCCGCGTGTCCCCCGGCTCGTCATTCCAGCGAAAGCCGGAATCCAGTGCCTTTGCCGAACCTCGCCCACTAGACGCTCGTCATTCCGGCGGCTCGCGCAGTGGGAATCGTCAAGCCGGAATCCGGCACTTCCCCACTACGACTCGTGGAGCATCAGCCCGATCTCGACGGGCCTATTTGCAAGCGCTTTGTAGATTTGTGGAATTTGTGCAAGAAACGGTCGAACGATGCGGATACGTGCCGCTGTAGTTCGACAGCACGCCGGGCGTGACGTTGGCGTTGATGTAGTTGACGCCGAGGAATCCTGCGACGGGCAGCCCGGAGAATGCGTTGCCCTCGATGGACGCACGCAACGCTTGTTGTGCATTGTTCGATAGCGACAACTCGAACCAGCCGCTGAGGTACGCCGGTACATTTATGGCCAGGAGTGACCCGAAGATGCTCGTTTCGATCCCCGGCTCCACGCCATTCTGATTGAACGTGATCAGCTCTGTCTCGTAGCAAAGGTATTGCGAATTGGACAGGGGACACTCCGGAAACCCGCAGCCGTATTCCAGCGGATTTGCACCGTCGCGATCGAAATAGCGAACGCCTTTTGTGGCACAGGACACGCCGCCACCGAACGTTGCCTCGAATGGCGGCAGGCCCGATGACGACGCGCCTACGATGGCCGGATCGACGTAGAACTGCTTGGTCGGAAACGTGACCACCCATTCGGACGATGCGCCAACGCTCGCATCCGTCAGATATTCGTTGAACAGCTTGTCGGCCATCAACACTGCGCTGACCGCGTCGACGGCGCGAGTCGACGCCGGATAGTCCGCCTTGATCATCGCGTTGCCGATCGGCACGTACGCGGTCGCGATGTCGGCTGCGGAATCCGTCACGGCTGTGCCCAGGTTCGGCTTCGCGTCGCCAGGCGCCGTGTGCTGAATGAGTTCGCTGAAGCCGTCGATCGCGGTCGCGTCGTATGCGTATAGCGTGCCTTCGGCGACATCCACGATGCCGGCAGCGCCGTACAAACCGCCGATGGGGTGCTGAAGATTGACTTTGGGGTTGGCGGTCCAGTAGCCGCCCGGCGTCCACGCGTCGACGAGCTGCGCGCAATTCTGCGTGTCTGTACTTCCGCCGAAAATCACACCCATTTCGACGACCTCGATGAAGCCCTCGCGCGTACGGTCCAATCCGGTCGGCCCTGAATCGGTCCCGGTCGGCATGCCATACCCGCCCTGGCTGTAGTTCTTGTTGCTGAATGCCAGTACCTTCGCTCCGCGCGGGAAGAACGTCGCGTCGAACTGTGGAACCGTGCACGAACTGTCGTTCGTCGCGATCGCCGCACCGCCGCTGCCATCGCTGCTGGTGTCGAACACCGCGCCGACCCAGGTGTCGTAGCCACCCAGATACAGGTTGAAGCTCGCCACTTCGCGGCCGTCGTATCCTTCGCGAAACCGCACTTTCAGCGCGGCCTGAAATTCTTGCGTATTGACGACGGACACGAGCGTCTGCTGGTGGTTCACGGTGTAATATGGATAGATCAGCACCTGGCCCATCCCGCGCGCGTCGAGCACGACGCTGCGGACGTCAGATGCAAAACCGCCGAGCGCAACCGCGATCGCCACGACAAGTGATCTCCCGGGCGCGGGACGGTTCATTGGCAATCATCCCCCGTGGTTGCATCGAAACAGTCGGCCCACGAGTGGTGCCGCTGCGTTGCACTGTAGTTCGAGAGTACTCCGGGCGTTACATTCGCATTGACGTAGTTGATCGCAACAAAGCCGAGCACCGGTACGCCGACAAAAACAGCGCCATTGAGCGCCGGCCGCAATTGCTCTGTCGCCATAAGGGGTCCCGGAGAACTCGGATACTGGATGTCGCCAAAGCGCACACTGACGTTTCCGGTATCGAATGGAACGGGCAACAACGGCCCACCGCCGCAGGTATCCGTCTGCAACAGTTCGCCGCTCAATGTCGAGCGGAGCGCGACCGGCGGTTCGCTGTGCGCTCCGACGCGCAGCGCTTCCGTTTGAAAGCAGACCAGGTTCGGCAAAGGAACCGGCGGCTCCGGCCAACAAGCACCCGAGTTGAGTGCCGACACGCCATGCCGGTCGAAAAACATCGCGTCGGCGTGAGTACATGACTTACCCGGATCCTGGGGCTGTAGTCCACTGGCGCCCCCACCTCCGCCACCGAACACCTGTTCGAATGGGGGCAGGTAGCCGGACGAACTGACGCCCACGATTGCCGGATCGACGTAGAAGTGCTTGGTCGGAAATGCCACGAGAAAATCCGATTGCGCACCCACGGCTGGATCGGAATTGAATTCATTGTGCAGTTCGACACTCATGATCACCGCACTGACCGCGTCGACACCGCGCGTGGATGCGGGATAGTCGGCCTGGATCATCTTGATGCCGATCGGCACATACGCTCTTGCGACGTCGTGTGCGGAATCGGTGACGGCAGTACTCAGATTCGGTTTTGAATCGCCCGGTGCCGTGTGCTGTGCGACATCGCTGAAGCCGTCGATCGCGGTGGCGTCATACGCGTACAGCGTGCCTTGTTCCACGTCGACGATGCCCGCCGATCCGTACAAACCACCCCCCGGTGGCGACAGGTCGGTTGTCGCATTGGACGTCCAGTAGCCTCCACCACCCCAAGCGTTTACAACCTGTCCGCACCCCGCCGACTGACTTGTACGCGCGATCGCTTCAGCCGTCTTCGGGCTCGCATTCGGCTGATCGATGACCTCGCCCATCTCGATGATCTCGAAGAACCCCTCACGCGTGCGCGCCAGTCCGATCGGACCGGAATCACTGCCTCCTGGCGCGCCATAGATGCCCTGGCTGTAATTCGCGTTGCTGAAAGGCAGCGCATGCAGCGTTCCAGGAACCGGCGCCAGCGGAAACGCCGGCACCGTGCAGGAGTTGTCGTTCGTCGCGATCGCCGCGGCGCCGGTGCCGTCGCTGCTCGTGTCGTACACCGCGCCAACCCACGAATCGTACGGCCCGAGATAGACGTTGAAGTTCGCCACGTCGCGACCGTCGTAGCCTTCGCGGAAACGAATCTTCAAAGCCTTGCCATGTTCGGTCGTGTTGATGACCGAGACCAGCGTCTGTTGGTGGTTGACCGTGTAGTATGGATAGATCAGCACCTGGCCGGTGCCGCGCGGATTGAGCATCACCGCGTCGACCGGGGAAATCGCGGCGCCAAGCGCCGCGGCGGCGATGGCAGCCGCGAGAATTCTTCTCATGTCCAACTCCATTGTCCGGCGGCGCCCTCTTGAAGAGGGTACCCGAGACCGACCGCGCGCGCCAACCCGCTCCGGAACGCGGCCTCAAGCGATTCATTGGTACAATCAGCGTCTTCACACCATCGATTTCGACCCATGCGCCTGTCCCGATTCCACCTCGCCACGATCAAGGAAGTTCCCGCCGACGCCGAGATCGTCAGCCACCGGCTGATGCTGCGCGCCGGCATGATCCGCAAGCTTGCCGCCGGCATCTACACGTGGCTGCCGCTGGGGCTGAAGGTGCTGAGGAAGGTCGAAGGCATCGTGCGCCAGGAAATGGATCGCTCGGGCGCGCTCGAAGTGCTGACCTCGATCATCGTGCCGGCCGAGCTGTGGCAGGAATCCGGGCGCTACACGAAATATGGTCCGGAACTTCTGCGCCTGAAGGATCGCCACCAGCGCGATTTCGTGCTGAGCCCGACCTGCGAGGAAGTCATCACCGATCTCGTGCGCCGCGATATCCGCAGCTATCGCCAGCTGCCGGTCAACATGTATCAGATCCAGGGCAAGTTTCGCGACGAGATCCGGCCGCGCTTCGGCGTGATGCGTGGACGCGAGTTCCTGATGAAGGACGCGTACAGCTTCCACGTCGACGAGGCCGACCTCGAGCGCGAATACCAGAACATGCGCGATACGTACAAGCGCATCTTTGCGCGCGTCGGCGTGGATTTTCGCGTGGTGAAGGCCGATTCGGGCGCGATCGGCGGCGATCGCAGCGAGGAATTCCACGTGCTGGCGCAGTCGGGCGAAGATGCGCTGGCGGTGTCGGATGCATCCGATTACGCGGCGAATCTCGAAGTCGCGGAAACAAAACCGCAGGTCGCGCGGCCCGCGGCGAACGCAACCATGCGGAAGGTTGCCACGCCAACGCAGAAGACCTGCGAGGATGTCGCCGCGCTGCTGAAGGTTCCGCTCGAGACGACGGTCAAGCTGATCGTGGTCAAGGGCCGCGAGGGCGGACTCGTCGCGGTTGCGCTGCGTGGCGATCACGCGCTGAACGCGGTCAAGGCCGGCAAGCATCCGCGCATTGCCGCGCCGCTGACCTTGGCGAATGATGCGGAGATCCGCGAAGCGTTCGGCTGCGAACCGGGCTTTCTCGGCCCGACCGGCGCGAAGGTGCCGATCGTTGCCGATCACGCCGCCGCGGTGCTCGCCGACTTCGTCTGCGGCGCGAACGAGGCCGGCTTCCACCTGACCGGCGTCAACTGGGGCCGCGACGCGGCGGAGCCGGAGAGCGCGGACCTGCGCAACGTCGTCGATGGCGATCCGAGCCCGGACGGCAATGGCTCGCTCAAGATCGTACGCGGCATCGAGGTTGGCCACATTTTCCAGAATGGGCCGTTGTATACAAAAGCCATGGGCGTCAGCGTGCTCGACGAAGCCGGCAAGGAACTGATCCCGACTGCCGGCTGCTACGGCATCGGCGTCAGCCGCATCGTCGGCGCGATCATCGAGCAGTGCCATGACGGCGCGGGCATCATCTGGCCCGAGGCCGTGGCGCCGTGGCGCGTGGCGGTCTGCATGATCAATCCGAAGAACGACGCGAACGTCACGCAGACGGCGGAAGCGCTCTACGCCGAACTCGTCGCGGCCGGGGTCGAAACGGTGCTGGACGATCGCGGCCTGCGTCCCGGCGCTATGTTCGCCGACATCGAACTGATCGGCATTCCGCATCGCATCGTCGTTTCCGAACGCGGCATCGCGGCGGGGACATTCGAATACCGCGGGCGCCGCGACAGCGAGGCGCGGCAGCTGAGCCGTGCGGACGTGTTGAACCTGCTCGTTGGCTGAGCGTAGGGCGGGCGTCAGCCCACCGCATCTGCTGGTGGCGTAAAAAATGGTGGGCCAAGGCCCACCCTACTTTTTGACCAAGCCCTTGAGCCTGCCGAACCACGACACGGAGCCAACCGTGTCGGCAGCAGGCGGCTTGTCATCTTTCGTCACCAGCTTGGCCAGGCGGCCCGTGATGCTGTGCTCGCGCTTGATCTGGGCGAGCTCGTCCTGCTGCTGCTCGTTGATCTTGTTCTCCCAGCGCCGCTTGATCTGGTCCTGCTGCACCTTCGTGCGCAGTTGATTGCGATACGCATCCGGCAGCGCTTCGTTCAGCAGCGTGTTCGGCTCGCGCGTCAGGAAGCGGCCGATGTCGTCGAACAGCTCGTCGTTGAGCTGGGCCCCGGTCGCGGTCTTGGCGACGGTGCCGAGCCCGTCGAAGTTCGTGAACGTCATCTTCACGACCGCGGAGTCGGCGTCGCCGCTGAAGGTCGCGCTCATCGTGATGCGCCCTTTCGCATTGAACCGCGCCGAAATGATCTCGCCACTGGCATCCTTCCGGGGGTCGAGCATGCCTCCGAGATGGTAGCGCTGAAACGCGCCCGCCACCGTCTTGACCTTGCTGGCGCCCTGCACTTCGATCGTCGGGCACTCCTCGGCCGCGACCGCGCACGGGAACGAAAGCTTGATTTCCTTGTTGCCCGGCTGCGCGCTGATCTTCAGGTCGTAATCGTGTTCGACATAACCGACGACCTCGCCGTACCCGTTGAGGGCATAGCGCTGCTGTTTTTTCGGCTGGAGTATCTTCAGGCTCGCCGTGAGCTTCTGCAGGTATTCGTACAGCGCCCCGAGGCCGGGCTCGATCTGGGTAAGGAAGCTCTGCTCGCGCTCGGCCTTGCGCTTGCCGGCGTCGTCTGCCGTCGCCTTGCGCCGCTGGGCTTCCTGTTCGAGCTCGTCGAGCAATCCCACCGTAGACAACCCCTGCGCCAGATGCCTTCGATCACGCACCCGGTGCGCCGCGTACAGCGCACACGCCAATGGATGCGGCTGCTGACACGGGCCCGGACGAATTTCGTCGACTAAGGTAGCCCCCGGGGCATTGCCTGCGCAAGACTTGACTAAGCGCAGGCAATCCGTTTTTGCCATATTCGCGGGCAAAGTGCGACGCAGCGCACGCTCGTGCGCGGTTGCAACATAAAAGTGCGAGCGCCCACCCCAACGCAATCGATGCCCGCCTCGGGGATTCGGCTAAAATGCGCCCGTTACATGTTCGATGCTGAATCGAGGATTTTTATGGCAATTGATCTGAAGAGACTCAATCAGGCCCAGTTGAATGAATTGATTCAGCGCGCCGAGACGCGCAAGCAGGAAATCAATCGGGAAAATGCCGGCAAGGTTCGCGCAAAACTGACGGCATTGGCCAAGGCGGAGGGTTTCACGATCGAAGAACTGTTTGGCGCGCGCGGCCGCCAGGGCAAGGGAACACGCCGCAAGGCAAAGCCCAAATACCGCAACCCGGCCGATCATGCACAGACCTGGTCCGGCCGCGGCAAGCGTCCGCGCTGGTTCAATGCGGCGCTCGGCGCGGGCAAGAAGGAAAAGGATCTGCTGATCTGAGCAGCACGCGGCTGCGGTTGACGCAAGCGCCAGCGTTCTTTACTGCGTGTCGCTATATGCGGAACGACCCTCGAGGGGTCCCGGCAACCTCCATATAAGTCGTCATTCCCGCGCAAACGGGAATCCATTTTGCTTTTCGGGTTTGAAACACAAGATCAAGATGGATTCCCGCCTGCGCGGGAATGACGACACATTGACTTATTGAACTTGTTCAGGCCTTCCCTAGAGCGCGCGTCGCGGCGGTACCAGCAGATCGCCGAAAAGCAGCCCGGCGACGAGCAATATCAGGATCGAAAGCAGCGTGATCGCACTGTTGACGCCGAGAAACACGTCGCGCTGCGCGATCTGCGACAGACTCAGAAAGCCCACGCTGCCCGGAACGAGCAGGATGATGCCGGGGATGCGCACCAGCGCGCCAGGGCGGCGATAGACACGCGCGTAGACATTGCTCAGGGCAGCCATGATCATTCCGGCGAGGAACACGCCGAATTGCGGGTTGAACTGCTTGCCGCCGTAGTACGTGACCAGATAGCCGAGCGCCGAGGCGGACATCGCCAGCAGGATGTCGCGGCGGGCACTGCGAAACAGGACCGCGAACGAGAAGCAGCCGAACGCCAGCGCGATCCACTGCGCCCACAGCGGAACCGGTTCCGGCGGGGCGTTGATCGGTACAAGCTGCAGACCGTGGCATATCTGGCTCGCAACGACCGTGCCGAATGCGAGCTTGATCAGCGTTGCGATCGCGCCGCCGAGGCGCGCCACGCCGGAAACCAGATGCTGAGTCGACAATTCGCGCACGGCGGTAGTCAGTTCCAGCCCCGGCAGCAATGCGATCAGGCTGGCGAGAACCACCGACCGCAAAGTAAGCGGCGTTACGTAGATATCGACCAAGATGGCGATGAACATGGCGATCATCGCCGACAGCGCCTCCACGCTGGGCTGCAACTGCGGGCGCGGTTCGCATATCGCGGCTACAACGCCGACGATCACGCCAATGCCAAACGCGGCGGCGAGATCGACCCACCCGCAATTGAGGATTGCAGCCACCGCCGCGCCAGCGATGCCATAGGCGAGGATTTCCAGCGCATGACGCTGCGCACTCGGCTGATCGCGGATTTCGTGCAGCCGGCGGAAGCCTTCGTCGATATCGATCGCACCATTGATCACGCACTCGGCAATCTCGTCCACGGCGCACAGGTTGGCCAGATCGTCGTGGCCCGGCGAGACGCGGATCACCTGGGTCAGTTCGGCGAGCGCGCCGCCGGTCGCGCGATCGGTGAACGAAAACACGATCGACGTCGGCGTCGAGAGCGCGTGGCAATTCAGCTGCAGGCGCGCGCTGACGCTGTCGATCGCATCTTCGAGCCGCGCCGCGGCCGTGCCGTACTGATGCAGCCGACGCGCCATCTCGACGACGAACGCCATGCGCTTGCTGGCAGGCTCTTTCATGCAGCGGCATCCGTGGAAGCGTTTCGGCTATTGGCGAAGATGCTGCGAAAAGTCAGGTTGATGCGCGGCTCTGTCACGCGCGCACTCTTCGGCAAATCATGCCGGTAGTTGCGCTGGGTCGCACCGGCCATCAGGAGCACGCTGCCGGATGCCAGCTCGAGTTCGAGCCGCCGCGCCGGATCGCGCCGATGGCGAAGACGAAAACGCCGCGTCGCACCGAGGCTGAGCGAGGCGATGCACGGTTGCGGCCCGAGTTCGGATTCGTCGTCGCTGTGCCAACCCATTGAATCGCGGCCGTCGCGGTAAAGATTGCACAATACGGAATTGTATTTTTCGCCACAAAGTACATAAATTCTATCGCGCAATTCGGCACAGGCCGACGTCCATGGATGTGGCGTGAAGCGCGTGCCCGAGTACGTGTAGACCGATTCGGCGTCGCCGATCCAGCACGACAGCCGCGGCGAGTCGACTTCGCGGCCGAACAGGCGCAGTCGATGGCGCTCCCAGGCCACCTCGTCGTGTACGCGCTCGAACCATTCCTGCGCCAACTCGGCGTCGCAGAACTGCATCAGGCGAACATCGGCGCCGGGCAGATCGAAGTTCGTCCAGGCGTTCGGTGTCTGCGCCGCTTCGGGCGCCACCCACACCCTGCCCTCTCCCGCCAGCGGGAGAGGGGAAAGCAGTGGCGCCGACGCGTTCGTCATTTCAGGTGATCCTTCCCAGCCCTGACCAGCGGAGGCCAAGCCGACTCGAGGCATCTTGTCACCCGATCGGATAAGCGGGCGTCGTGTCGAGCGCTGCGGCACATACCTGGGCGAGTTCCAGCAGGCGCAAGTCCGAACCAGGCGGACCGAGGAACTGCAGTCCAACCGGCAGCCCATCCGCGGTCAGACCCATCGGTATCGTCACGGCCGGGCAACCCGAGAGATTCGCAAAACAGGTGAAGTCGCCCTGGTTGTCCGGCAGCTTGGCATCGAGCTCGAATGCTGCCTGCGGCGTGGTCGGCGTGACCAGTACGTCGATCTGTGCGAACAGGCGGCGGGAGGCGACCACGGCCGCGTCGAGCATGCGATCGGCTCTGGCGTAGTCGGCAGCCGAGCGTCCGCGCGCATACGCGAGCAGTTGATCGAGCTGCGGCGAGACCGGATGCGCCGCGTCAGCCAGCGCAGCGGCGTGCGTGACGAGCATCTCGGCTTCGATCAGGAAGAACGCCGCGCGGCGCGCGCGCTGCATGGGGAAGTCACCAAAATCCACAGTGCGGCATTGGCCGAGTTCGAGCTTCAGCGTATCCATCGCCTTGGCGAATACGGCCGCGACCGCGGGTTCCGTGCCGAGTGCCCCGAGGTCGCCAAGGGTGCCGGCGCGCAACTTGCCCGGTTCCCAATCCGGCAGCGCGAGATCGACGTGGCGCCGGCGCGAGCGCGGATCGTCGGCGTCATAGCCGGCGAGCAGGTGCAGCAGCACGCCGAGATCATCCACGCCGCGCGCGACCAGCCCAATGCAATCCAGCCGCCGCGCGGCAGGCACCATGCCGTGCGTGGAAATTTCGCCATGAGTCGGCTTGAGCGCGTAGACGCCGCAATAGCTGGCCGGGATGCGGATCGAGCCGAGACTGTCGGTGCCGATCGCGACCGTGCACAGACCCGCGGCGACCGCGGCGGCCGCTCCGCCCGAGGACCCTCCGGCCTGGAATCCCTGCCGCCATGGATTGTGCGCGGCGCCGGTATGCGGATTCGCACTCGATGCATCCAGACTGCCTTCCGGGACGTGGGTCTTGCCGAGAATCACCGCGCCGGCATGACGCAGGCGTTCGACGACGCGGGCATCGTGCGCGGCAGGCGCCGGCGTTGCGGGCATGCCGACGCGCGTCGGCATGCCGGCGACGTCGAGATTGTCCTTGATCGAGATAGGCACGCCGTCGAGGCGTCCGCAGGGGCCGCTCGTGCGGCGCGTCTGCGTGGCACGCGCTTCGTCGGCCGCACGCGGGTTCGTTGCCACAAAGGCATTCAGGCCGGGATTTTCGCGCGCGATCGCGGCGAGGTAGGCATCGCACAGGTCGCCGGCGCTGACTCGGCCGCTCGCGAGCCAATGCAGGGTCTGGCAAAGCGTCGCCCCGCGCAGTTCCCGCTCAACCGGCGCCTTTGTTATCGTGTCCATCATTCCGGTCCCTCGCCATCGAGTCCGCATTATGACCGAACATCTGCGCGCTGCCGACGAGGGTCATGCCGAGGAGCAGGGTCACCGCCCCGGCATGCGTTCCTCGCGCCGGCCGCGCTATCTGAAAATTGCCGAAACCCTGCGCGAGGAAATTCGCGTCGGCGTCCATGTCGTCGGCCGCCGCCTGCCGGGTGAAGTGGACCTGTGCAAGCGCTTCAAGGCGAGCCGCTACACGCTGCGCGAAGCGTTGCGGCATCTCGAGGAGGCCGGGCTGATCCTGCGCCGGCGCGGATCCGGCACGCTGGTGCGCAGCGCCGAAGTGCAGGTCAGCTACGAGCAGCACATCCGCACGATCGACGACCTGCTGCAGTTCACGAACGCGACCGGCTTCCAGTATCTGCACACCGACCGCATCCAGGCCGACTCGACGCTGGCCGGCTGGCTCAACGTGCGCGTCGGAATCGAGTGCATCCACCTGCACGGCATCCGCTACCACCGCCGCACCGCGCTGCCGTACTGCCTCGGCGAAGTCTATCGCCGCGCCAGCTGGCAGGGGCTGCCACAGGGCTTCGCGCGCATGGAAGATGCATTGCGCCATGTCATGGAAAAGGAATTCGAACAGCGCATCGGCAAAATCGAACAGTCGCTGAGCGCCGTGGCGATGACCGAGGAGCAGGCGCAGGAGTTGAAGGTGCCGGTCGATACGCCGGGATTCCGCACGGTGCGCCGCTATTTCGACCTGAAGGGCCGGCTCGCACTGGTCGCCGTGACGCTGCATCCGGGGCCGCAGTTCAGCTATTTCATCCGCTACGAGCGCAGGCAGCCGGCCGCGCTCGCGTAACGCGATTTGCCGCGACTGCGGCAAAGCCGGACAATTGGCACGATCATCGGAGTCAGGCAGCCATGAACGAGTCCGGCACACCACGCGAGTCAATGGAGTACGACGTCGTCACCGTGGGCGCCGGGCCGGCTGGCCTGTCGTTCGCGATCCGCCTCAAACAGCTCAAGCCCGACATCCGCGTTTGCGTGATCGAGAAGGCGTCGACGATCGGCGCGCAGATCCTGTCGGGCGCTGTCATCGAGCCGCAGCCACTCAATGAGCTGCTTCCCGAATGGGGCAGGAATCCGCCGCCGATTTGCGTTCCGGTGACGAACGAAGAGTTCTGGTGGTTGCGCGACAAGACGCGCGCGCTCAAGTCGCCGATCCTGCCGCCGCAGATGGACAACCATGGCAACTACATCGTGTCGCTCGGCGCGCTGTGCGCGTGGCTGGCGCCGCAGGCCGAGGCACTGGGCGTCGAAATCTACCCGGGATTCGCGGCGGCCGAGCCATTTTTCAACGATGACGGTTCCGTGGGTGGCGTTCGCATCGGCGACATGGGCGTCGCCAAGGACGGTTCGCACAAGCCCGGCTACACGCAGGGAATCGATATCAAGGCGCCGATCACGGTGCTTGCCGAAGGCTGTCGCGGACACCTGACCAAGCAGCTGATCGCAAAATTCCAGCTCGACGCAAACAGCGATCCGCAGACCTACGGCATCGGCATCAAGGAGTTGTGGCAGCTGCCGCCCGGACGAGTCGAACCGGGCAAAGTCGTGCACACGATCGGCTGGCCGATGGACAACCGCACGTATGGCGGCAGTTTCCTCTATCACATGGACAAGGATCGGCTCGCGATCGGATTCGTCACGGGCCTGGACTACGAAGACCCGATGCTGTCGCCGTTCGAGGCGTTCCAGCAGGTCAAGCACCATCCGGTCATCAAGCCGCTGCTCGAAGGCGGCACAATCGTCTCTGCCGGTGCGCGCGCGATCGTCGAAGGCGGCTATCAATCGCTGCCGAACTGCGAGATGCCGGGCGCGATCCTGATCGGAGACACCGCCGGATTGCTGAACGTACCGAAGATCAAGGGCACGCACCAGGCGATCCGCTCGGGCATGCTGGCCGCCGAGTTCGTCGCGTCGACGAACCACACGCAAGGCTGGGACGCGGCGTTGCGCGGATCTGTGATCTTTTCCGAGTTGAAGAAGGTTCGCAATATCCGCCCCGGATTTCACAAGGGCTTCTGGCTCGGGCTCGCGAACGCCGGCTGGGAGACGCTCAGCGCCGGGTATTCGCCCTGGACCCTGAAGAATCACGGCGACGCTGGGTCGCTGCGCAAGTTCGACTCGTTCCAGCCCGAATTGCGCGACTACGTCGAGCGCACGCTGCCGCCCCGCGATCGCCTGGCCGAAGTATACTTTGCCTCAACCCAGCACGACGAAGACCAGCCGGTCCATCTGCATGTCGCCGACACGAACATCTGCGTCACCCGGTGCGCCGAGGAATACAAGAACCCGTGCACGCGCTTCTGTCCCGCCGGCGTCTACGAAATCGTCGGCGACGGCACCGACAAGCGCCTGCAGATCAATTCGGCCAACTGCGTCCATTGCAAGACCTGCGACATCAAGGATCCCTACGGCATCATCAACTGGGTGACGCCGGAAGGCGGATCGGGGCCGAACTACCAGAATCTCTGACGCGCTGCTTCGGCCAACCGACAACAAAAAACGGGCGCCCGAAGGCGCCCGGAGTCCCAAGATCGTTGCAGCCGGAAAGCCTCAGTGGCGATCGCGATCCCAATGGCCCGCCTCGTAGCGATAGCGGCCGTTGTGGTCGCTCCAGGTGGCGGCGACGTAGTGGTGGCCATGGCGGCTATGGATGTAGTGGCCATTGACCCAGACATGACGATGATTGCTCCAGGTCCAATAGCCGGGAGCCCAGACGTAACCGACGCGTGCCTCGGGTACCACTTCGTAGCGCGGTGCCGGCGGGGCGACGTCGACTTCGACATAGCCGGACGCGCTGGCGAATCCAGGGGCAACGATGGCTCCAAGCGCCAGGCCGGCGCACAACATAGCGGTTCGAATTGACATGATCTGCTCCTTCCGTTGCAACGGTCGTGACGCCGGTTGCGCCAGTACCGCGATCCACGAAAGTTGTGGATGGCTGCAACGATAGAAAACGCTGCGTGAATCGACTCCGAACCGGGCGCCGTGAAGCATAACCGGCGTTAAACACCACGCACGCTTCGCCGGGGACAGAGACCGCAAGTCCGAATTCGTTTAGTTCGCCTTCACACCAACGGCAGCGTAGCCTTACCATAGTGGCGTCGCGCAGCCATCTCTGCGCTACGGCGCTCGCACGCGTGGGGCTGCCACGAAAATTTTCCACCGGATACGCCTTCATGCCGCCGACAGACAGCGACCATCCACGCCTTGCGCACATTGCATTGATCACTGCCGCGGCGGCGCGCAACCTCGACGAGGACCTGCCGCCCCTGGAACAGGCGTTGCGCGCGCTCCCCGGTGTACAAATCAGCATCGTGAACTGGGACGACGCCGACACCGACTGGTCGCATTTCGACGTGGCGCTTCTGCGCTCAGCCTGGGATTATTCGCAGCGGCTCGACGAGTTCCTGAGCTGGGCCGCGCGCGCGGCCGGACTCACGCGCCTGCTCAACCCGCTTCCGGTCGTGCGCTGGAACACCGACAAGCACTATCTGCGCGACCTGGCACGGGCCGGAATCACGACCGTGCCGAGCGAGTTCATCGAACCCGGCGAGGACGCGGCAGCCGCCCTCGACCTTTTCATTGCCATGCACTGCTCCAATGGCGATTCGACTCATGGCGCGGGCAAGGAACCGGAGTTCGTCGTCAAACCCGCGATCGGCGCGGGTTCGCGCGATGCGCAGCGCTACGGTCAAAGCGAGCGCGATGCCGCCGTTGCCCATGCCGTGCGCCTTCTCGACGCGCGGCGCAGCGTATTGCTGCAGCCGTATCTGGATCGAGTCGACGAGCATGGCGAAACGGCACTGATCTTTTTTGCCGGACGCTTCAGTCATGCCATCCGCAAGGGACCTTTGCTGCGCCGTGGCGAAGGCCCGACGCGCTCGCTGTTCGCCGAGGAGCACATCACGGCGCGCAAGCCGACCGACGACGAAGTGCGCGTCGCCGCGCGCACGCTCGGCGCCATTCCGTTCGCCAAGCCGCTGCTCTACGCGCGCGTGGACTTGATCCACGATGCCGACGGAGCGCCACGCGTGCTGGAACTCGAACTGACCGAACCGTCGCTTTTCTTCGCCCACGCGGCCGGATCGGCGGCGCGGTTCGCGGAGGAGATCCGCGCAGTCGCGTCGCGCGTACCGGCCTGAGCCTGCTCCGATAACCTCTCGCGCGGGGGTTTACAACCCCGTTACGTTCTTTTGCCCGGCTTTACCTGTTTCGCCCAATGCCCTGTCAACAGCCGGCGGGCTTCGGCGTTATTTGTCGATGTGGCAATCGCCACGCCTACTGGAGAGGTTTATGTATTGCAACACCCGCCTTGCCGCGCTCGCGGCAATACCCCTGACGGCGCTGTCGTTCTGCGCCGTCGCGCAGCCGGTCAATCCGGCAGCCGTTTCGGGTACGCGGCCGGATTTCTTCGCGCACATGCTCGAACAGATGGACACGAACGGCGACGGCCGGATCTCGCTCGACGAATACGTCGCCGCCGCCGGCGCGCGCTTCAAGAGCATCGACACGCAAAACAAGGGCAGCATCGACGCCGCCGACATCGCCAGTTCGCCGGCCGCTGTCGCGCGTATCGACCAGCGCGCAGAGTCCATCGTCAAGCGCCTGGACACGGCCGGCAACGGTTACGTAACGAACGATGAATTTCTTGCCTCGGCGCAGAAGCGCTTCGCTCGCCTGGACAGCAACGGCGACGGCAAGTTGACGCCGAATGAACTGTCGTCGCCGCGCGAAAACCGTGGCGGCAACCGCGGCAAGGCCGGCGGCGCCAATACGGCATTCGGCCAGAAGCGCTTCGACAAGCTCGACGCCAACCATGATGGCGTGGTCAGCCAGGACGAGTTCCTGGCCGAGGCAGCGGCGAAGTTCGCGCAGTTCGACACGAGCGGGAACGGCAAGGTCACCGCGGCCGAGATCGAAGACGCGCCGAAGACCCATGACCGGGCCGTGCGCATGGCCGATCGTTTCATCAAGCGTATGGACACCAATGGCGATGGCGTTGTCACCCGGGATGAGTTTGTCGCCGCCGCCAAGGCGCGCTTCGCCAAACTCGACAAGAATGGCGACGGCTACCTCGACGCCGACGAGTTGCGGAACGCGCAGCACTGGGCCGGTATGAACCACGGCCCCCGCCAAGGCTGAACTCCAGGCGAAAAGCTTCCCCGCTTAGGGCCGCTCACGCGGCCCTTTTTTTACCGCCAGGGATGGCGGGTATGCCGGAAATGCAGGAGCATTTTCCGGCGGTGCCTGGATGGCTCAACACGGTGAAACGAAGGAGCATTTTTCGGCGGTGCCTCAATGACCCGATATGTTCAAATCGAAGCCAGGCTTGGCCCTAGGCGGCCCCAACGCCGAAATTGCGAGAGCAAATTTCGGCTGACGGGCCTGCCCTCATGCCGAAAATGCCACAGCAGCATTGGTCTTCCGGACCAGCAACCTGCTCAGCGAGCCCGCTACGCGGTAGAATTGCGTGTCCTTTTGGATCGAGCCGGGAACCTGGACCGATGAAAATTCTGGTGGGCTACAAGCGCGTTGTCGACTTCAACGTGCGCATCCAGGTCAAGCCGGATGGCTCGGGCGTCGCGACCGACGGGGTCAAACTGTCGGCCAACCCGTTCGACGACATTGCACTCGAAGAGGCGCTGCGGCTGCGCGAGAAAGGCATCGCGACCGAGGTCGTGGTCGTCACGATCGGCCCGGCCGACGCCCAGGCTCACCTGCGCAACGGCCTGGCGATGGGCGCCAATCGCGCGATTCACGTCGTGACCGGCAGTGCGATCCAACCGCTGACCGCGGCGCGCACGCTGCTCAAGCTGATCGAAAAGGAACAGCCACAGGTCGTGATCCTCGGCAAGCAGGCAATCGACGACGACTGCAACCAGACCGGCCAGATGCTGGCCGCGCTGTGGAACCGGCCGCAGGCGACGTTTGCATCAAAAGTGGACATTGCGAACAATGTGGCAAAGGTGACGCGCGAAGTCGACGCTGGCCTCGAGACGATCGAAGTCGACTTGCCGGCCGTCATCACCACCGACCTGCGCCTGAACGAGCCGCGCTTCATCAAGCTGCCGGACATCATGAAAGCCAAGTCCAAGCCGCTCGAAACGATTGATTTCGCCAGCCTCGGCGTCGAATCCGGCGATCACCTGAAGACAACGACGTATGCCCCGCCGCCGAAACGCAGCAAGGGCGTGATGGTCAAGGATGCGGCGGAGCTGGTCGCGGCGTTGAAGACCAGGGGTCTGTTGTAACACCCACGTCCCCTCCCCCGCTTGCGGGGGAGGGACAGGGTGGGGGCAGGTCGAGGCACAGCGCCCGAATCGCCCCCATCCCAACCTT
The DNA here is from genome assembly GCA_963766595.1 of uncultured Gammaproteobacteria bacterium. Taxonomy (GTDB): domain Bacteria; phylum Pseudomonadota; class Gammaproteobacteria; order Xanthomonadales; family Rhodanobacteraceae; genus Rudaea. The sequence goes on along the minus strand of CAVYAZ010000002.1, from coordinate 370,895 downwards.
CCCCCGCAAGCGGGGGAAGGAGTCAAGCGGAGAGAGTGGAATCAAATGAGCAAAATCCTGATCGTCGCCGAGCACCTCAACGGCAAACTGAATTCCTCCACCGCGCGCTGCGTGACCTGCGCGCGCGAATTGAAACCCGAGGCGATCGACGTGCTCGTGCTCGCCGATGCGCCGGACGCGATTGCCGCTGAAGCCGCGCGGATCGATGGCGTCAGCAAGGTCCTTGCGGCAGCAAATTCGGCCAATGCACACGCGCTGGCTGCCACCTACGCGCCGCAGATCGCAGCCGTCGCGAAGAATGGTTACACGCACCTGTTCGCGCCGTCGACGACATTCGGCAAGGACGTCATGCCGCGCGTCGCCGCACTGCTCGGCGTCGCGCAGGTGTCCGACATCATGAAGGTCATCGACGCGCACACGTTCCAGCGGCCGATCTACGCCGGCAACGCGATCGTGACGGTTTCCGCGCCTCCCGACCATACGCTGGTTGCGACCGTGCGTACGGCATCCTACGCCGCCGCCGCGAATGGTGCGTCCGCCGCCCCGGTTGAAGCCTTGACCCTCGCCGCCGAGTTGCCGGCGCATACGCGATTCGTCGAACTGGCCCAGGGCAAGAGCGACCGCCCCGACCTGCAGAGCGCGAGCCGCGTGGTCTCCGGTGGCCGCGGTGTCGGCTCGGCCGAAAACTTCGCGGTCATCTTCAAGCTTGCCGACAAGCTCGGCGCAGCGGTCGGCGCTTCGCGCGCGGCGGTCGATGCCGGCTATGTGCCGAGCGATCTTCAGGTCGGCCAGACCGGCAAGATCATCGCGCCCGAACTGTACGTCGCGGTTGGCATCTCCGGCGCGATCCAGCATCTGACCGGCATCAAGGATGCCGGCACGATCGTGGCGATCAACAAGGACGGTGAAGCGCCGATTTTCGAGATCGCCGATTTCGGCCTTGTCGGCGACCTGTTCAAGATCATCCCGGAACTCGAGCAGGCGCTCGGCTGATCGCCGTCTGACGCGGGTGATCGAGCGCGCCCGCGCCGTCACGGACCGTTCGCCAATCTTTGTGACCACGGCTGGCAACCGGAAAGTGCGTGACGATGCGGGCGAACGGAACCGCCACCGTGCAATAGGACCTTGGTCCCTCGGGCGGGTCTGCATAAGCCTGGGTTATCCTATGCCGGACGACGATCCGGCCGCGCGGATCGAACGCCGTTCACAGGAATATCATGATCAAACCCATCTGGGAGCCGGGCAAGGAACGTGTCGACGGCGCGAACATCAGCCGGTTCATGCGCTTCGTGCAACAGCAGACCAACAACGACGACATCCGTCGTTACGCGCCCCTGTACGATTTTTCGGTGCGCCAGCCGGAAAAATTCTGGCAGTTCGTTTGGGAGTTCTGTGGAATCCGCGCGAGCGGCGATTTCGACGAGGTCCTGGTCGATGGCGACAAGATGCCCGGGGCGCGCTGGTTTCCCGGCGTACGCCTGAACTTCGCCCAGAACCTCTTGCGCCACAAGGACGACCGCATCGCCCTGATCGCGCGCAACGAGTGGGGCGACAACCGCCAATTGACCTATGCCGACCTGCACGAGCAGGTCGGCAAGCTCGGTAACGCGCTGCGGGAAGCCGGGGTCGTTGCCGGCGACCGCGTCGCCGCATTCATGCCGAACGTTCCCGAGACCGTCATTGCGATGCTGGCGGCGACCTCGATCGGCGCGGTGTGGTCGTCGTGTTCGCCGGATTTCGGCATCAACGGCGTGCTCGACCGCTTCGGCCAGATCGAACCGAAAGTGCTGTTCACGACCGACGCCTACGGCTACGGCGGCAAGCGTTTCGATTGCCTGGCGAAGATCCGTTCGGTGCTCGAGAAGTTGCCGAGCGTGGAGAAGCTCGTGGTCGTGCCTTCGGGCAGCGAGGAGTTGAAGCTCAATGGCCTGCGCAACGCCGTGGCCTGGCCGGACTTCCTCGGCCACGAACTGCATCCGCCGCGCTTCGAGATGCTGCCGTTCGACCACCCCCTGTACATCATGTATTCGTCCGGCACGACCGGCGTGCCGAAGTGCATCGTCCACGGCGCCGGCGGCACGCTGATCCAGCACCTGAAGGAACTCGTGCTGCATACCGACCTCAAGCGCGAAGACACGATCTTCTACTACACGACCTGCGGCTGGATGATGTGGAACTGGCTCGTGTCGAGCCTGGCGGTCGGCGCGACGATCGTGCTCTACGACGGGTCGCCGTTCCATCCGGACGGCAGCGTGCTGTGGAACCTCATCGACGAAGTCGGCATCGACGTGTTCGGCACGAGTGCAAAATGGATCGCGGCAGTCGAGAAAGCCGGCATCGTGCCGCGCGAGTCGCACAAACTGCTGACGCTCCGGACAATCCTCTCGACCGGGTCGCCGCTCTCCGATGAAAGTTTCGAGTACGTCTACCGCGACGTGAAGCAGCGCGTGATGCTGTCGTCGATCTCCGGCGGCACCGACATCATCTCGTGCTTCGCGCTCGGCTGTCCGGTGCTTCCGGTCTATCGTGGCGAACTGCAATGCCGCGGCCTCGGCCTCAAGGTCGAGGTCCTGAATGACGCCGGTGAGCCGGTGCGCGAGGAAAAAGGCGAACTGGCCTGCACCGCGCCGTTTCCGAGCATGCCGATCGGGTTCTGGAACGACCCGGACGGCGAAAAATACCACAATGCGTATTTTTCCAAGATTCCGAACGTCTGGTGCCACGGCGACCATGCGCTGCTGACCGAGCGCGACGGCATCATCATCTATGGCCGCTCCGACGCCGTGCTGAACCCCGGCGGCGTGCGCATCGGCACGGCCGAGATCTATCGCCAGGTCGAACAACTGCCCGAAGTGCTCGAATCAATTGCGGTCGGCCAGGAATGGGACAGCGACGTGCGCGTGGTCCTGTTCGTGCGCCTGCGCGAGGGCCTGATACTCGACGATGCCTTGCGCGCGCGCATCTGCAAGCAGATCCGCGACAACACCACGCCGCGCCACGTGCCGGCGAAGGTGCTCCAGGTCGCCGACATCCCGCGCACGATTTCGGGCAAGATCACCGAACTGGCCGTCCGCGACACGATCCACGGGCGGCCGGTCAAGAACACCGACGCATTGGCCAACCCCCAAGCTTTGCAATTGTTCGAAGCGCTGCGGCCAGAACTGCAGACCTAGGCGGCTGCCCTTTACTGCGACGGCCTCTGCAGACCTCTCCGCCTCGGACTGGCGACGGTAGCGCCGCCATGACGGCGCTCCTTCTAGTATTCTTGCCGCCGTGAACGCCGCCGAAAGCCCGGATCCAGCAACCTTGCAACGCGATCTCCCGCTATGCGTGGATCTTGATGGCACTCTGATCCGTTCGGATCTGCTGGTCGAGTCGGCGCTCGGCCTGCTCAGACGCAATCCCTTGTATCTGCTGCAATTCGGCCTTTGGCTGTTGCACGGCAAGGCGCATCTGAAGCGTGAAATCGCACAGCGCACCTCGATCGACGTGACCACGCTTCCGTACGAACCGCGCGTGCTCGACTGGCTGCGCAGCGAAACTGGCGGTCGGCTGCGCGTGCTGTGCACCGCGTCGGACCACAAGTTCGCGGATGCCGTAGCGGCGCACGTGGGCGGCTTCGATGAGGTGCTCGCCAGCGACGGCATGCGCAATCTTTCCGGACGCAACAAGGCCGACGTGCTCGGAGAACGCTTCGGCGAGCGCGGTTTCGATTACGCCGGCAACGAGGCGCGCGATCTGCACGTCTGGAGCCGGGCGCGCCGCGCGATCGTCGTCAACGCGCCGCGCGGGCTGGCCGAGCGCGCCGGGCGCGTCAGCGAAGTCGAACGTGTCTTCGACCGCAGCGCCAGGCCGTGGCGCGTCTGGCTGCGGGCGCTGCGCCTGCACCAGTGGCTGAAGAACCTGCTCGTGTTCCTGCCGCTGCTGACCGCGCATCTGGTGCTGGCGCCCGATGCCCTGCTGCATTCCACATTGGCATTTTTCGCTTTTTGCCTTTGTGCATCGGGTGTCTATCTGCTCAACGACCTGCTCGACCTCGACGCGGATCGCCAGCACCCGCGCAAGCGCCTGCGGCCGTTCGCCGCCGGCACCCTGTCGCTCGGAGCCGGCCTCCTCGTCGCGCCACTGCTGACGCTCGCGGCGTTTGTCCTCGCCCTGGCGATTTCCAAGCTGTTCGCGTTGGCGCTGGCAGCGTACTTCGCACTCACGCTGGCTTATTCGTTCGCGCTCAAGCGCATTGCCATGCTCGACACCATCGTGCTCGCCGGGCTGTACACTATCCGCATCATCGGCGGCACGCTGGCGCTACGTATCGGCGTCTCGTTCTGGCTGCTCGCGTTCTCCATGTTCCTGTTCCTGAGCCTGGCGATGATCAAGCGCTACACCGAACTGCGCGGGCTGCTGCGCAATGGCGACAGCCGGAGCGCGGGGCGCGGATATTCGGTCGACGACCTTCCGTTGGTGCAGTCGCTTGGCGGTGCCAGCGGCTATCTGGCCGTGCTTGTGCTCGCGCTGTATATCAACAGCACCGCGAGCGAGCTGTTGTACCGCCATCCGGCCGTTCTCTGGCTGCTGTGCCCATTGCTGCTCTACTGGATCAGCCGCGCCTGGCTGATCGCGCACCGCGGCGACATGCACGACGATCCGGTCGTGTTCGCGGTATCCGATCGCACCAGCCGCCTGGTTCTGGCACTGGCGATCGTGATCGTGATCGGGGCCATATAGAGTCGATGGCAAATGTCTGAACATCCTGTGCATCCATTTGTGCAGTGGAATCCGCAGCAGGTCCGGACTCCACTGCCGCCGCCCAGCGCCGAGCGGGGGGCGCGAATGGCCGATCCATGGGCCAGATTGTCGCTCCGGCCGAAGCAACAATGACGGTGCCAGGCGCATCGTGGGGTCAGTACCCGCGTTCGAAGCAGCAAATCATGCCTTTACACTGGCGTGATGCGGCGCTGCCGGATGCCAGCGGAACGCTTCTCGCCTATGGCAATGGCCGCAGCTACGGCGACAGCTGCCTGAACGACGGCGGCACGCTTTTGCATACGCGCGGCCTGAACCGTTTCATTAGCTTCGATCCGGTCGCCGGCGTCCTGCGTTGCGAGGCCGGCGTCCTGTTTTCCGAAATCCTCGACTTCGCGGTGCCGCGCGGCTGGTTCCTGCCGGTCCTCCCGGGCACGCGCTACGTCACGGTCGGCGGCGCGATCGCCAACGACGTGCACGGCAAGAACCATCATCGCGCCGGCACATTTGGCGAACACATCGCCTGTTTCGAGCTGCTGCGCTCGGACGGATCGCGCGTCATCTGCAGCCGAGAAGCGAATGCGGGATTGTTTACCGCAACGATCGGAGGTCTCGGCTTGACCGGCGTCATCACCTGGGCCGAGTTCGCCCTCAAGCGAGTGCCTGGCGCACAGATGGCCACCGACACGCGGCGCTTCGGCGGACTCGCGGAATTTTTCGCGCTATCGGCGCAGTCCGAGGCCGACCATGAGTACACGGTTGCCTGGATCGACTGCAGCGCGTCGGGCAGGAGTTTCGGCCGTGGGCTGTTCTTTCGCGCCAACCACGTAACGACGAATCGGACCATTCCGCCACCGCGTCGCTTGCGCATGCCGTTTACGCCGCCTCTGTCGTTGATCAATCGCGCCAGCCTGCGCGCCTTCAACGGCGCGTACTTCCACGGCTCTCGCCAGGGCCATGCCACTTGCCACTACGAACCGTACTTTTTCCCGCTCGATGCGATCGCTGACTGGAACCGCATCTACGGCCCGCGCGGGTTCCTGCAGTACCAGTGCGTAGTCGCGCCGGCGCATGCCGAATCGGCGATCGCCGAACTGCTGCAGCGGATCGCCGCAAGCGGCACCGGCTCGTTCCTGGCGGTGCTCAAGGTGTTTTCGGACCGCCCCGCTGCTGGTATCCTGTCGTTCCCGCGCGCGGGGACCACCCTGGCGCTGGATTTTCCGAACCGCGGCGCGCCGACCCTGGCTTTGCTCGAACAGCTCGACGACATCGTCGTCGCGGCTGGCGGCGCGGTCTACCCGGCCAAGGACGCGCGCTTGAAGGGCTCGCGATTCCGCCGTTATTTCCCGCAGTGGGAACAGCTGCTGCCGCACGTCGACCCACGCTTTTCGTCGGGATTCTGGCGGCGGGTCATGGAGACGTGATGCGCAAGATCCTGATCATCGGTGCGACGTCGGCGATTGCCGAGGCGACCGCGCGCATCTTCGCCTCGCGCGGCGATGCGCTCTTTCTGGTCGCGCGCAACGGCGAACATCTGCGCGCCGTGGTGGCCGACCTCAACATCCGCGGCGCCGCGCGTGCCGACAGCGCGACGCTGGACGTCACGAATTTCGCGGCGCACGACGCCGTAATCGAGAAGGCCGAGCGCGACCTCGGCGGCATCGACATCGCGCTGATCGCCCATGGCACGCTGTCCGACCAGACGCAGTGCGAGCAATCCGTCGACATGATGCGGCGCGAATTCGACATCAATGCACTGAGCACGCTGGCGCTGTTGACAGCGTTGGCCAATCGCATGGAAGCCCGACGCAGCGGCACCCTGGCCGTAATTTCTTCCGTTGCGGGTGATCGCGGCCGGCAGAGCAACTATATCTACGGCGCGGCGAAAGCCGCGGTATCGACGTTTCTCGGCGGCCTGCGCCAGCGCCTCGCCAAATCCGGCGTCATAGTGCTGACGATCAAGCCGGGTTTCGTCGACACGCCGATGACTGCCGGCATCGCGAACAAGGGCGCCTTGTGGGCGCAACCCGAGCGCATCGCCGTCGGCATCGTCAAGGCGATCGACGGGCGACGTAGCATTGTATACTTGCCCTGGTTCTGGCGCTGGATCATGCTCGTGATCCGGCACATCCCGGAACCCATTTTCAAGAAACTGAAGATCTAGCGTACGGAAGACATCATGATCAAGGAGCCGGATACGAAACGTTGGACCAACCCACTTCCCGGGGTGCCTTCGGTTGAATCTCCGTTTTTTGACGAGATTGCCGATATCGAAGCATGGGATTCGGAAACTCGACGCGTCGGGACTGACTTGCGGGAGCGTGGATTCGCGGTTATTGATTTTCCCGAACCCGATTTCACGCATATCGCCGAGGCTATCATCAAGAATCTCGGCCCCCGCTACGACTGGGATTCATGGCGTACGCGCGGTTGGAAGGAAAGAGAAGGCCTACGAATCCAAGACGCATGGGAATTCGATGCTAACGTGCGCAGGTTGGCCGCCAATGTCAAATTGCTTGAACTGCTGCGAAGACTCTACGGCCGGACTGCGATTCCGTTTCAGACGCTAAACTTCCCGGTTGGAACTCAGCAGGCCATTCACTCGGACAGCACGCACTTCAGTTCTGCGCCGGAACGATTTATGTGTGGTGTATGGGTAGCACTGGAGGACATAGACGGAGAAAACGGCCCTCTGGAGTACTATCCAGGTTCTCAGCGTTTTCCCATATATCATAACGAGCATATTGGTGCGATTTCGGCGGGAAGCACCACACCCTACAACTTGATGGTTTCGCTATGGGCACGCATTGCCGAAAAGAACGGTCTGCGGAAGGAACAGTTCGTCACGCGTAAAGGTCAGGCACTAATATGGGCGGCAAATTTGTACCATGGCGGAAGCGAACACAAGAACCCTTCGCGGACGAGGTGGAGCCAGGTTACCCACTACTATTTTGACGACTGTGTTTACTACACACCGATAACGTCTGACACTTTCCTGGGTCATACCTATTATCGCGAATTGACGGATATTGCCACAGGCAAGCGGGTGTTCTCTGGCTATTCGGGCCAGCGGGTATCCGAAGAAGTCATTCGCAATTCCCGCGGCGCGAAAGACAGGGTACAGACACTGCTGTCACTACCCGAGGGTTTCGACCCCGCTTTGTATCTGAAGGCCAACCCGGACGTGGCAAGTGCCGGGGTGGATGCTGCGGATCATTGGATCCAATTTGGAAGATTTGAAAACCGTCGGATCAGATAACGACGAGCGAGTGCGCACTACAGACTTGCCGGACTGCCGACTATGGATGACGGTTACGAGAATTTGTTCCCCAGCCGTCATTCTCAGTCCATAGCCACGTGATCCTGAACTCGTTAGTCCTGATCTGCTCAGGTTCCTTATGACCCTATGATTGCTGCCTTGATTCAAAACGGTGAGAAACACAGATGATTGGCGCTTGGGATTATCCGTTTGCGGACGACGCGCGTCATCCGGGCTCGCCCATTACCCGGGACGGCAAAATCTTGCTTACAGGATGGGCCTTGCTCGAATCGGATGCACGAATCCGCATTCTGGTCGACGGCGAGATCCATGAAGAGCTCCGACCTGACTTCAGGCGCGAGGATATCGACATTATCTTTCATACCCAAAAGGCAAAGGACTCCCCTTCCGGGTGGCTTTGTGTTCTGGATGCGGCTGCTTACCCTGCCGGATCACACGAGATTGAAGTTGTGCTTGTCGACCATAATCGACGCGTTGAACTCGGTCGGCGACATATTGTTTTTGGCAATCTGGCGGAACATTCGCCGATGGACGCCTTTCTCGCAACATCACTATTGACCGCGGCGTCCGGCTACAAGAGCGCCGGGCACCGTCACTACTTCGGCACAGAGCCCGGCGTATGGCGAACTTCTCCAAGTTCGGCGATGGGATTCAGCGGACAGGCCAGGACGATTATCCAGACATGCGAGTTCGTGCTGGTCGTTGGCGCTGGGGTCAACAATACGGTACCCAACGTTTGCCAACTCGATATCTTCGACTATCCCAACGTTGACGTCGCGACCGATGGCGGTGTCCTGCCATTTGCGGATGGGAGCTTTGACGGCCTTATTTGCGAGAATGTCATCGAGCATGTTCCCGACCCAAAACAGCTCGTGCAAGAAATTCACCGCGTGCTCAAGCCGGGTGGCAGGATAAGCATCAACGGCACGAACCTGCATTTCACGCACGGCTTCCCATACCACTACTTCAACCCGACAGAGTGGGGCATGCGGCTGCTTCTTGAGCAACAGACTAAATTCAAAGGCAGCTACCACAACCAGGACGTGGTCTCGTCGTTGCGGATGGTACTAAATTACGTGGAGAATGCGCTCTCCCCGGAAGGGCGTCGGATTCTCGGAGGTTTCACGTTTGCGGAGATCATGGCATCGCTTCGTGGGCGCGGGCCGACCGACGTCATTGCCGCTCTGCAGTCAATCGCGCCGGACGCAGAAAAGGCAATCAGCACGAATGTGCACTTCATCGGAGAGAAATCGCGCTGATGCAACCTGGCCACGCCAGCCTGTAGACATACGCAATTGGCCGCACATATTTCATCGGAGAACGGCATGCCCGGCACCGGCATCGAGCTTGAGCAACTTTACAACCAGCGTTTCCCCGAGCAGGACCTCGCCCAGAAGCAAGCCATCTGGCGGGTGCTTTGCAAAGACTTTTTCCAGAAATATGTGAAGTCGACCGATACGGTCGTGGATATTGGCGCGGGTTATTGCGAATTCACCAACAACATCCAGGCGGGGAGCAAAATCGTCGTCGACCTGAATCCCGACGTCCGACGTTTCGCCGCAGCGGATGTCCGAGTCATCAACGAATCCTGTACCGCCATTGCACAGCTTGAAACAGAATCCGTCGACGTCGTGTTCATGAGTAACTTTCTTGAGCACCTGCCGAACAAGCAAGTGGTACTTGATACTTTCCGCGAATCGAACCGCATTTTGCGCAAAGGCGGATTGATCATCGTACTGCAGCCCAATATACGTTTCCTGGGTGGCGCCTATTGGGACTTCTTCGACCACCAAACGCCTCTTACCGATCGAAGCCTGACCGAAGGACTGCAGCTGGCCGGTTTCGTCCCTCGCGAAGTGCATCCGCAATTTCTTCCGTACACGACCAAGAGCCGGCTGCCAAAAGCGACATTTCTTATTCGCCTCTACCTCAAATTTCCGCTGGCTTGGCGCCTGCTGGGCAAGCAGGCTTTGGTCATTGCGACTAAACCGTGTTGACTCGATGGCAATTCATCGATATCGATATTGAACTCGCAGGGACGATCTGAACAAAAACGTCCTTGGCTACTCGCCTTCCGCTTTTCTCCCAATGATAACCAAAGACTCAAAAATAGTGCTGACCGGAGCAGCTGGCCTCGTCGGCCAGAATCTCGTCGTCGAGTTGAAAATGCAGGGTTATACGAATCTCGTTGCGATCGACAAGCACGAATACAACCTCGGCGTCCTGCACAGACTTCATCCCGATGTCGTTTCGGTTCGTTCCGATCTCGCCGAGCGTGGTGAATGGGAACAATGTTTCGATGGCGCGGCATGCGTCGTGCAGTTGCACGCGCAGATCACCGGCAAGCAGCAAGAAATATTCGTGCGCAACAATGTTGACGCAACCCGCAACGTGCTTGAAGCGGCAAAACGCCATCAGGTGCCGTTCCTCCTTCACGTCTCTTCGTCGGTCGTCAACTCGATAGCAAATGACGACTACACGAACACGAAGAAAATACAGGAAGCGCTTGTTGTCGAATCGGGCGTCCCGTATTGTGTACTGCGACCGACCCTGATGTTCGGCTGGTTCGACCCAAAGCATCTGGGTTGGCTGTCGCGCTTCATGGCGAAGACACCGGTATTTCCGATTCCGGGCGACGGAAAGTACATGCGCCAGCCGCTGTACGAACGAGACTTCTGCCGCTGCATTGTGAAATGTATCGAGACGCAGCCCAATGGGGCCGCCTATGACGTCTGCGGGAATGCGCGCATTGACTACATAGACATCATCCGCACGATAAAGCGGGCGAAAGGGCTGCACACGCTGATCGTGCATATCCCATATTCGCTTTTTCTCGGCCTCCTGCGTGTATATGCGATGTTCAGCCGAAGGCCGCCGTTCACGGCCGCCCAGCTCGAGGCTCTCAGCGCGGGAGACGAGTTCCACGGGGTGGATACGCTCGCCACGTTCGGCGTTGAACAGACGCCATTTGCGGACGCTGTCCGCGAAAGTTACTGCGACCCTCGATACAGCAGCATCGTTTTGAAGCGCTGACGTCACCGGAATATCCCACAGGAAACAGAATACATTGGCGACAAAAACTGCCATCCTCGGTGCCGGCCCCATGGGTCTGATCTGCGCTTTGGACCTGCTCAAGGCAGGTCACGATGTCGACGTTTATGAACGCGACGATCGCATAGGAGGCATGTCGGCCGCTTTCGATTTCGATGGGCTGGCCATCGAGCGCTATTACCATTTCATCTGCAAGACGGACTATCCGCTGTTTGACCTTCTCGCCGAGCTAGGCCTGGCCGATCGGCTCAGGTGGACAGACACGAAGATGGGCTTTTACTGGAACGGACGGCTGTACAAGTGGGGTACGCCGCAAGCATTGCTGCGTTTTGACGGCCTGACCTTCATCGAAAAAATCCGCTATGCCGCGCACGTAATGAAAACCAAGAGCGTGACCGACTGGTCAGCGCTCGACAAAATTGGCGCCTTGCAGTGGCTGAAGACGGAGCTCGGGGAGCGCGCATACGACATCCTGTGGCATAGACTGTTCTATCTCAAGTTCTACGAATTGTCCGACAAGCTTTCCGCAGCGTGGCTGGGCACGCGCATCAAGCGCGTCGCCCTGTCGCGGCGCAATCTTTTGCACGAATCGCTTGGCTATCTCGAAGGCGGCTCGAAAGTCCTCCTCGATTCGATGCGAGCACGCATCGAGGCGCTTGGTGGTCGCATCCACCTCAAGCACGGTATCGACAGGATCATTACAGGCGGCGACGCCAAAGTCCGCGCCATTGTTGTAAATGGCGCTGAACACGCCGTTGATAAAGTCATTTGCACGGCGCCGATTCAATATGTGCCTGCACTGGTACCCGATCTGCCCGAAGAATTTGCCGCACGGATACGTGCGATCAGGAACATCCCCGTAGCCTGCGTAATACTGAAATTGAAGCACCGGCTGAGCGAGAATTTCTGGATGAATATCTGCGATGACTCCATTGAGATTCCCGGAGTGATCGAATATTCCAATCTCAATCCAGGCGCCGGGCCGGCGATCGTATATGCGCCTTTTTACATGCCCAAGACGCACCCCAAGTTCGCGCGCGATAACCAAGCGTTCATCGAAGAAACTATCGATTATTTGGGTAAACTCAACCCGCAGTTCAAGCGCGACTGGGTGCTCGCCACACATTGCCACCGTTACGACTTCGCCCAGACCATCTGCCCGCCCGGGTTTTCATCAATGCTCCCACCCATGTCCACGCCAATTGCCGGGCTTTTCATGGCCGACACTTCCTATTACTACCCGGAGGACCGTTCGATTTCGGAAAGCGTGAAGGTCGGGCGCAAGCTGGCGCAGATATCGAAACACTGATGGAAAAATTAATTGACTGCTCGTTTTTTTTTGCACACCACGCAACCTTGTTCCATCGGGTTGCCACGACACATTTATGCAAGCACGTCGACAGCGCTGAATGACTGCCCTGCACTCGCCACGCTTCGTTCGCTTTCTTCTCGCAGGTGGTGTTGCGGCAGCGATTAATTTTGGCGCCAGGATCATCCTGAGTCACTGGCTGTCGTTCCCAATCGCGATTGTACTTTCCTCGCTGCTGGGCCTGACTACTGCGTTTGTTCTGAACCGCCAGTTCGTTTTTGCTGGGTCGGCCAAGCCATTGGGCGAACAAATGTTTTGGTTCGTGGCGGTCAACGCATTGGCCCTGGGTCAAACACTTCTTATCAGCCTGCTGCTGGCGAACTATGCCCTGCCACTCCTCGGATTGAGTTGGCATCCTGAAGAAATCGCTCACGCGCTCGGTATAATTGCGCCGATCTTTACCAGCTATATCGGTCACAAGCGAGTTTCCTTCTCGCCCAAATAGGACGAAACCGGCAAAGGCGGCTGGTCCCTCGTTGCGCTTCAGCTACCGGCGCTTGAAATTGAAGTTCCGCACGTAGCTCCAGTCGCACGCCCGGTCATCCCCTCCTTTGCCCGGGTCGACCTTATAACTAACCACAGCGCCTTCGCCTACTTGTACGTTGGCGATCGCCATGTGATGGGGTCCTCGATCCCCGGGGATCCGAAAAGGGTCGACCTCTACGTGCATCAGCGTCTTTTCCTCGGCTCCCATTCGCAAGATGACGGATATGCCCACACCGTCAGGATTTGCCTTGATGCAACCCGCATCCTTCCATGCGGCGTTGCGTATGCCGTAGGTCACAGACAAATCGTAGCGTCCCGCAACCGGTTGAAACTCCATGGCTGCCGGCGCGTGCATGAAAAGAGCATTTTCCCCATCTTCGACGATTGTGTTTATCAGGCCCTCCGATGCGGTAGGCGCGAGATTGAACCCAGCGAAGCTCGAACCTGTCACGACTGGCGCACGGCCCGCAGCGCCGCTGGCCGTGAAATTCAGATCCCGAACATAACTCCAGTCGCAAGAGAGATTGTTGCCGCCGTGCCCCGGATCGACGCGGTAGATCACGACATCGCCTTCTGCCGTATCGATATTGTCGAATTCCATCCGTTGAGGTCCCCGCTCCTGGGGCGATTCAAACGGATTGATTTCCTGATGCCACAAATTGATTTCACTTCCAGAAGCGTGGCGGATCACAAGGGAAATACCAACGCCATCGGCGCCAGCCTTTCTGCATGCGGCATCTTGCAGCGCCGCCATGCGTATGCCGTATGTCGCGGCACCGCGAAAATGTCCGGGAGGCAGGTGGAATTCAATGGCCGCCGGAGCGTGCAGAAATACGGAATCTTTCCCTTCCTCGACAACGGTATCGGTTGCGCCCACGACAGCTGCCGGCATGACATTGAATCCGGGAAACAATGCAGCGACGAGTTCCTGCGGTACGTCACCCGCGTTGGTCAGCACGCCAAGTTGCCTGAATGCGAAACTTAGCTGGGGATCGAAAAATATTCTCTGCCAGGCTTGCTCGGGTTCGATGCGGATCTTCTTGATGGTACGCAGCCCGTGCTTCAGGTACAGATTGACCCAGTCATTGCCGGATCTCAACGCAGGCGAAATCGCAAAGCCTGCTCCACCCGTTGGACGCAAAAAGCGGTACGTACTCTGGACGCCATCTCCATCAGTCAATTTTATGTTGAGGGACGGCTCTCGCAACGCGAAGGAATATAACGATCCGAGAAGGCTCAGTTTTAGGTCGACAAACGCAACGGTAATACCGCCGGCGGACTGCGCCACCTCGATATCTGTTCCCAATGTCGCGACGCTTGATTGAAGCGGGACGGAGAGCGCGCTTGACGCGGGCAGGCCGGTTTGGCGCTCAAGCAGCAAAAATCCCTGCTCCAGCAAGACAGGACGGTAGCGTTGAAGGAGCGCGAGCAGCGCCAGTGCATCTTCGCTCGCCGGCAAATGATTGTCGGTGGCCTGTATCTTCAGGATTACGAACGGCGGCGCATTCTCATCCAGAAAAAAACTCTCGTTCAGGCGCGCAAGCCTCGGCGTATAGGCGGCGTAGCCCTGAAAGACTGGCCTTGGCGAATAGTTGAAACCGTTTACGAAAGCCACCGCCTGCTCATAACTGAGCACATCGACACGCGATTCGCCGACATGACTATGTATCTTTGGCAGTGCTGCGGTGTCGCGCAAGGCCTTCCACTGTGCATCGCGTTGCGCGGCGACCTCCTTCAGGCCCACGAGCATGCTCAAATTCCGTCGCGCAACCGTGACCACCTGATTGACGCGTTCGGCTGGGGACTGAAGCAGGTGGAAGCAAGTCAAACCGCTCGCCACCACGACCAATCCGACGAGGAAACGCCAGCCCCGTCGACCAGAGAGTTGCCTGCTGCCACCCAGCGCGAACGGCAAGACGGCCATGAACGAGAAGAACCACGGCGCATGATCTCCGCGAGTCAGAAATGTTCGCCACGCGAGAAACCCGATCGCGGCAGAAAACGCACAGATGATCGAGGCGGCCAGTTTGCGTTCTGACGTCCAACTGGCATAAGCACAGGCAAGCCAGAATAGAACCAGGATCGATGCTGCTGCCAGTTCGATATAAACCGGGGCACCGGCACCCATCGCATGGCCGTATCCCGCAGCAGTCTCTATGCTTTCGCGTACATATCCTGCCAAGGCGAAAAGTTCCTGGCCGCTGGCTACCCAGGCCAGAAGAAGCCCGCCAGGTATCGAAATCGCGGCAGCGACGGCCCTATTGAACCGACGTTGTAGACAACAAATGGCCACCAGCGCGGCCATGCCAAGAAACCAGATGGGAAACGCGCTGAATTTCGTCAGCGCGACTGCGCCAGCTATCAAGGCATAGCCAAGCAGACCGGAGAAAAACAGAGAATCCGATTCGTCGCTCCAATCTGTCAGGATCGACGCACCGAAAATCAACGTTAAAAACCAGGTACCGTCGCCGGCGAGATGGCTGACAAAAACGAAGGACAGGATCATCAGCCAGAAATGCGCGCCGCGCTGCTTGTATAGAGTCAATCCGGCAATCAGTGCGAACGCAGACGTGAGCACAACTTGTCCCAGCATGTACCACGTAAACTCGCCATCGACGTAACTTGCGAACGGATGCAGGAACCCCAGCGGACCGTAGGTGAAGACGATGTCGCGTCCCCATTGAAGATGGTGCAGGAATCCCCACGCCAGAACTTCGGTCCAGGACGGATCAAGTCCTGTTCCAACCGGTGCGCCACCAAAGCTCAAGAAGAACAGGAAAAGCCACGCTGAAAACACAACAGCCAGTGCGGTCTTCTTCCAGGTCGAGGGCAACCTTTCTTCCAATGCGCTGCGCCGAATCAAGCTCATTAAAACGGATTCTCTGTCATGGAAAGCAAGCAAGCGGGGAAGTCAGTCAAGGAGCAAGCGACAACGAGGCGACGACTATAGCCATCGACTATCTCTGACTCCTATTGTTCATCCCCCGGCAACGGGACGAGCGCGAGCCCGGACGCAATCCAAATCGATGCGGGACGCCGATTTACGCGGCAGCTTCTTCAATTGCGCATCGGCCGAACGCTAGCGTGCCCAAAGAGTTGCGCTTGTGCAAGCTGCGCAGGCGACGTCCGGCTGTCGACTTCCTGGTCGGAATTGACCTTGCGCTATCCGATGCGGGACACCAATCGAGGCCATCCTGCCGAGTCTGAGCCAAGGCCATTGAACGGCCCAGGATTCATGGCCTCTGGCGCGCTCACGACGGAATTGATCGACGGTTTTCGATCTGCTCGACGGTCGGAAATGCCTGCTTCACGAAGTATCTGCGGGCAGCGATTTTCTGCGGGAAGCCGTCCTGATAAGCTGTCGCATTCGACGGGACCGTTTACTTATATGCACCAAATTGCACCAGTGGCGCGACGCCGCAGGAAAGTGGCTGCCGAGCCCGTCCAAAATACGACGATTGCAAAAGCCAGAGGATCCATACTCGTACTCGGCATGCACCGCTCAGGGACGTCGGCGGTCGCCCATGTCCTGGAAATGATGGGCGGCTACCTCGGTGCAGCCGGCGAACTGCTTCCGGCCCACCCGCTCGACAATCCGACCGGATATTGGGAGCGCACCCAGCTCGTCATCGAGCACGATCGCTTCCTTGAAAGCATCGGCTACGCATGGGACCGCGTCGCCGGATTCGACGCGAGGCGCGTTGATGTCGGCGCCAGCTCGGAGTTGTTGGATCGGCTGCGCGACATATTCGGCCGCATTGACGCGGGCGAAAAGCCTCTGCTCTTCAAGGATCCACGCTTGTGCCTCCTGTATCCTTTCTGGCAGCAACTGTTGCCGGACGCGGCCTGCGTCGTCGTGGTGCGCGATCCGCGCGAGATTGCCGCTTCGCTCGATGTCAGCCATCGCGGTGTGTATTCGTCCCACTTCCTTCTGGCGATGTGGGAAAAATACATGCTGAGCCTTCTCGACGCGCTCCGCGACCGGCCGGCGCTGTTCGTGTCGTATGCGCGCCTTCTTCAGGAACCCGCCGCGCAGGGCCAGCGCCTGCTCGCGGGCCTGCGCGAACTTGGTGAACCGCACCTGCATCCAGCGCCGGAAAGCGAACTCGCCAGCTTTCTTGATCGGCGGCTCAACCGCAGCACCCCGCTCCCACATGTGCAGCCGACACCAGGCCAGGAGCGCCTGTACGCGTGGCTGGAGAAAAACACCGAAGCCGGCGGTCCGGTCCGTGTCAGCGGTTTTCCTGCTGATCACTCCGCCGACGAGGTGCTGCACGAATACGAGCGCGCGCTCGCCGCGAATGCGGAAGCGGCGCGCAAGGCCGCAATGGGTGAGAGCGCAGAACAATTTTCAAAATTGACGAGCGCTCAGGAACGGCTGGCCGAAGCAATCACGGCACAGCAGGAACGATTTTCGGACGAACTCACGCAGGCGCGCGAGCAACTGCGACTGGAGAACGAGCGGCACGATTGGTTCATCCAGACCGAGCGTGTCCGGGCTGATCAGAATGCCGACCGGCTGGCGGCCGCGTTGGGCGAACTGCAACTGTCGCGCAATCACTCGGCGAATCTTGAACTCTTGCGTGAGCGGCTGGCGCACGAGACCGACATGCAGCGCATCGCCACCAACGAAACAATTGCCGCACTGGAGCGCGACCGTGACGACCTGAAAGTCCGCACCGCCGCACTCGAACTCGATCGTGACGCCTTGAAAGGCCCGCAACGCCGAACTCGGACTCGATCATGAGGCCTTGAAAGCTCGCAACGCCGAACTCGGACTCGACCGTGACGAACTGAAAGCCAGCAACCTCGATCTGGTACTCGACCGGAACCGGCATTCGGAGGAGCTTGCGGCAGCCAGAAGCGAATTGCAGGCAACGCGCGAACGGGTCGTACAGCTCAGCAGGCATGCCGATGCTCTCACGCTGGGAATGCAGGATCTGCGCCGCTCGTTGTCCTGGAGGCTTACCGCGCCGCTGCGCGGCCTTGCCAGCCTGTTTTCGCCACGCGTGCCCTGGAATATCGAACATTGGCTGTATCGGACCTACTACGCAATACCCGGCTTAAGCGCCACGCGCAAGCGCAGCTTCATCCTCTGGCTGCACCAACACGCAGCTGCTCTGACACGCAACACGTTGTCATACCGGCTGAACGCGGAAGAGCGGGCACAACGCCGGGCGGCCGTGCCGTCGAGCCGTGGACGTCGAACAGACGATGCGCGCGCAGCGGCTGCGATCGCGAAACTCGGGCGGACACCTCTCATCTCGATCGTAGTGCCGGTGTTCAACGTCGACAGGCAGTGGCTCATGTCGGCGGTCGAATCGGTGCGCAGGCAATTCTATCCCCACTGGCAACTCTGCATTGCCGACGATGCCTCGACAAAGGAAGACACGATCGCTGCACTCGCGGCCATCGAGCAGATCGGCGAGCCACGCATCAGCGTCGTGCGCTCACCCATCAATCAGGGCATTGCCGGTGCGTCGAACGTAGCGTTGAAACAGGCGCAGGGCGAATATGTCGGTTTCCTGGATCATGACGATGCGCTTACCCGCGATGCGCTTCTGGAAGTGGCCCAGCGAATAGACGCCGAGGGCTCGGACCTGATCTATTCCGACGAAGACAAGCTCGACGAAGCCGGCGCCCACGTCGAGGTGCACTGCAAACCCGACTTCAACCCGGACTACTTCTTCTCGATAAACTACATCTGCCATTTCCTCGTTGTGCGGCGCGAGCTAATCGAACGTGTTGGCGGCTTCCGACCCGGCTTCGACGGGGCACAGGACTACGATCTGCTGCTGCGCGCGACCGAGTTGTCTACACGGATCGCGCATATTCCCAAAGTGCTCTATCACTGGCGCAAGACGCCGGCATCAACGGCGAGCGCGAGCGCGGCGAAGCCGCAGTCCAGCGACGCGGGACGGCGCGCCCTCAGCGAGTCGATGCAACGCCGGAACATCGCGTGCGAAGTGGAGCTCGGACCTTACCCGAATACGTTCCGCGTGCGCCGCGCGATCATCGGGGAGCCGCTGGTCAGCATAATCGTCCCGTTTCGCGACAAGTCCTTCTTGTTGCAGGCCTGCGTCGAATCCATCGTCGCAAAAACACGTTATCGCAACTTCGAGATCCTCTGCATCGACAACGGCAGCGTCGAGGAGGAAACGCGCAGCGTGGTCGAGCAACTCTGCCTTCGCGACGCGCGTGTGCGCGTTCTGCGCCACGATATTCCGTTCAATTATTCCGCAATCAACAATTTCGGCGCGGAACAGGCGCGCGGCGACCACCTGGTGTTTCTAAACAACGACACCGAAGTGATTCTCGACGAATGGCTCGACTCGATGCTCGAGCAGTCGCAGCGGCCGGAGGTCGGCGTGGTCGGCGCCCGCCTGTGGTATGCCGACGGCACCATCCAGCACGCCGGCGTCATCGTGGGTCCCGGCGGCGTCGCAGGACATGCCCACCTTCTGCGCCACGGGGACGACCCGGGCTACTTTGCGCGCATAAGGCTGCCGCAAAACCTGAGTGCGGTAACGTTTGCCTGCGCAATGACGCGGCGAGATGTCTTTCGCGAAATGGGCGGGTTGAATGACGATGAACTGAAGATCGCGTTCAACGACATCGATTACTGCCTGCGCGCGCGCGAAGCCGGCTATCTCGTCGTCTATACGCCGTATGCGCTGCTGCATCATTTCGAATCCAAGTCGCGCGGGTACGAGGACACCCCGGAAAAGCAGCACAGGTTCTCGGGAGAAATCCGCTACATGCAGGAGCGGCACCGGGAGCTCCTCGCACGGGGCGATCCGTACTACAACCCCAAGCTCTCGCTCAGCAATACTTACCACCCAGACCTTTCCTACGTCGACGAATTGCCGGAGTGAACGCCGCCGGCCAACGTGCATGACTATGGCGCGATGATTGCCATACTGCTGATCAATCACCGGACTCTTGCTGCAACGACACGATGTCTTGCTGCCCTCATGCCAACCGTGCCAAGCCAATGCCGGGTCCTCGTGCTCGACAACGGATCCGGCGGGACGGAAACGGCGCAACTGCAGCAATTCGCAGCACGATATCCGCAGCAAATGGAGATACTCGACAGCGAGCGCAACCTCGGATTTGCCGGCGGCATGAATCTGCTGCTGCGCGCGGCACTGACCGACCAATCCGTCGATCAGATACTCATGCTCAACAGCGATACCGAGCCGCAGCCCGGGTTCATCCCGGCGATGCAAGCATGCCTCGACCCGGCGAGTCGCACGGAGATGGTGGCGGCCCAGTTACGCAGCCTTGCAACGGGCGGCGTCGACAGCCTCGGGATCACACTGTATCGCTCGACGCTTGCGTCCAACCGCAAGGAAGAGAAACAGATTCTCCTCGGGCCGAGCGGCGGCTGCGCGCTGTTCACCCGACGGCTGCTGGAAGACGTGTTCGCGGCACACGGTGAATGGTTCGACGAGAGCTTTTTCTGCTACGCCGAGGACACGGACTTCGTCTTGCGCGCGCGTTGGCTTGGCTACCGGCCCGCGTACGCCCGCGATGCCGTCGTCTATCACGCGGGCTCTCTGTCCTCAGGAGGCCCGGGAAGCGATTTCGTTCTCTATCACGGTATCCGCAATTCGCTCTGGTGGCTGATCAAGGACGCTCCGACGGGATGGCTGCTTCGTTCAACTCCCTGGTTTGTGGCGTTGCATGCAGGCATCTGCCTGCGCCATCTGAGGCGCGGACGCGCGCGCGTGCTGTGGCGTCTGTATCGCGATGCCATCAAGGGTATACCAGCCATGCGCAAGAAGCGCGCCGTGATATTTCGGATGCGGCGCGTCCACCCTTCGGAGTTCGCGAGGTGTGTCGAACCGACCTTCTACGAGCCTGATTACTTGCGGCGCGCATGGCGCGAGTTGTGGGCGGCTCGCGGGTCTTGACGCCCTGTTCGTCGGAAAAATGCCCGCGGAGTCGAAGTGCGTCGGCATGGAGCTGTCGGATCTGACTCGGGTCTGGACCTCGAAGACGAAAAACGCCTCACTTAAGCGGCCTTGTGCCGATTCGGCGCTCGAGAATTCCGTGATGAAGCATCTGAGTCGCGCGGATGGAATGGTTCACACCGCGAGGCTGCTCTACGCCAGCTTTCAGATGAGCGCTCCCTGTCCAAGCATGGGCGCAAGCCAGAAAAGAACTCATCTGTAAATGCCTCTGTGTCATGGAACATCGAGCATTCAAATTCCACCATGCCGTGTTCACAGAGTTCTGCCATTAGCATGGCAAAGGAATACGGCGTGAAGACCCAACAGTGGATATCATGATAAGCGCCGTCCATTGCTTGCTTGGCACATAAAGTGGCGTGCTCCAGGTCGTGAGCTCTTTCCAGCTCCACCGTTGTCAGGTCGCGCAACCACGCATCGCGACAATCTACCTTCACAACGTTGGCGACGTACTCGAGAACGCGATGAGGAAGCGGACGTTTTGCGTCAACCAGCTGGGCGTATATCGCGTCTTCGAGGCGTGACTCGACTCTCAGAAAATCGAAAGTAAACCGCTTGTCCGGGATAATCAACCGCAGCTCGCCGGATGGCTTGAGGATAGATTTTACCTCTCCAAGCCAGCCAATGAGATTGGGAACATGCTCAATGACATGCGAGGCGACAACGCATCCAGCTTTCTCATTGATGAGTTCCACAAGAGTGTGATCGCCCCATACGGCATCAACATCGACGATAGCGTTGACATCTACGTGCGGATGATTCTCATAGTGACGTACTAAAGCGGCTCGATCATCGTGATCCACGTATATTACGCGACCATCGCTACGCCTGATCATTGGGCTACAAAGCGCTCCAATTTCAACATTGAGAATGTTGGAGATGTCTATGCCTTCCAGCAGTTTATTCCGTCTATCCACTACTGCTCTCCTTTTAAATCGTTGGCTTTCCCGCCAACCGCACGCCCAGAGATGGACCTTCCGGCGAATCAGCGACAGCACTGCGCTCACGCGTCCAGGAACGACGAGAACGGCCGCCAATGTTGCCGGCATGCATCATAGAGCCTGGTGTCGAAGGAAATGTCAAAAGGCATGGTCGGGGGCTCGCCTGCATCGCTATTCGGGTTGACATTGACGCGTGGCAGCACAAAGCGCGGCAAGCCGAACGTCACGCTGAGCTCATCGGCAAACTGCTGCAAGTTTGCCTGCTGCACAACGTGAAAATGGCGCTCTATCCGTAGCAATGCCAGATCGAGATGTTTCGCCGTGATCAGGCCGTAAGGAGGCGCGTAGCTCAAGCCGCAAACATGCCTGGTAAGGGGATTGTCGAGGAAGATGGGATTGGAATCGGGACCGAATCTCAGGTACGAACGAATCAATTCGTCGGGCTGCCTGAAAACAGTGACGATCTTCGGGTTGCTGTCCTGCAATTCATCGGGCAAGGCACAATCGAAGTGGCCGAAAAACAACTCCCTCGTTCTTGCAACGCTTCGGTATGTTCCCGCAATGTCCCCTGCATTAATCCCGGGGAAGTGACCATAGACGAGCAACGAGGAAAATTCCTTGAATGCATAGTCGACGTAGGCTCTGAGCGCAGTGCCCGCGGTCTTCGGGATATGCATGAAGTAGAGCGCGCCGTCATTGCCTTCAGGCATCAGGCTCCTGCTCTTGTAAAAGCGTCGCTTGTGCAGACACTGGCCGCCGAGGCGCACGCTGAACTCGAGTGTCCGTCGTGCCCGACGTAACTCCGGTGTCAGGTCCAGCCAGAATGTCCATCCGCGTACATACCACCCGGGCCACAACTGTTCGACGTCCTGCCGCCGATAGCATTGAGCGGTCACGGGGGTGCCGTCGATCGCGAATTCCAGCTCTTGGTCCTTTGCGTGCCCGGAGATCGCAATCCAGCCGCAAAATTCCTGAGACAGATTCTGCACCAGAATCCCTGCAGGCCGATCAAAATGAATATGCACGCTCACCGGGACAATCCATTCGCGCGGCGCAGTTGCGCGCGCGTACCTGCCCCTTCAGCCCAGGGCGCCATCGAGTTCTTCACGAAGGTCGTCAACATCTTCAACACCGACTGACAACCGGATCAGGGCGTCGCTGATGCCAAGTCGCTTGCGGTTCGCCGGCGGAATCGATGCGTGCGTCATGATCGCCGGATGCTCGATCAGGCTTTCGACGCCACCGAGCGACTCGGCCAGCGCGAACAGCTTGCAGCGCTCGAGCACGCGGCGCGCCTTGCGCAAGCCGCCCTTCACCTCGATCGAGATGATTCCACCGGGTCCGTCCATCTGGCGCTTCGCGAGCGCGTGTTGCGGGTGTGACTTCAGTCCCGGGTAGATCACACGCGCGACGGCCGGATGCCGCTCGAGCCATGCCGCCAGCTCGGATGCGCCGGCGCAATGCGCGCGCATGCGCAAGTGCAGCGTTTTCAGCCCACGCATCGCGAGGAACGAATCGAACGGACCGGCGACGGCACCCACCGAGTTGTGCAGGAAAGCCATCTGCTCGGCCAGCGCCTTGTCGCCGCCGGCGACGACCACGCCGCCGACCATGTCCGAGTGGCCGTTGAGATACTTCGTCGCCGAATGCAGAACCAGGTCCGCGCCGTACTCGAGCGGACGCTGCAGGATCGGCGAGCAGAAGGTATTGTCGACGACGAAGATCAATCGGTGTTTGCGCGCGAACGCGCCGACCTTTGCCAGGTCGACGACCGTCAGCATCGGATTCGTCGGCGTCTCGGCCCAGATCATGCGCGTGTTCGGCTTGAGCGCCGCTTTCAGCGCTGCCGTGTCGTTCAGATCGACGAACGTGAAGTCGAGTCCGGCGCTGCGCCGGCGCACGCGCTCGAACAGCCGGTACGTGCCGCCGTAAAGGTCGTTCATGGCGATGACATGGCTGCCCGAGTCGAGCAGGTCGAGCACGGTGCTCGCGCCGCCGAGGCCCGATCCGAATGCATAACCGCTGCGTGCCGCCTTCGAGGTCGGCGACGCAACGCTCATAGGCCATTCGCGTCGGATTCTGCGTGCGGCTGTATTCGTAGCCCTTGTGTACGCCGGGGCTGGACTGCACGTAGGTTGACGTCGCGTAGATCGGCACCATGATCGCGCCGGTCGAGGGATCGGGGCTCTGGCCGGCGTGGATTGCGCGCGTGCCGAGGCCGTGCTTTGCGACTTTCTTCATGTAGTTACTCTGTGGCAGAGGCGGAAACCCTCACTTCCGTCATTCCCGCGAAAGCGGGAATCCATTTTTGATCCTCTTGCAAAAGCACATGGATTCCCGCTTTCGCGGGAATGACGGCACTTGGGAACGGACAACAATGCGACATTCTACTGCACGCGCCGCCGCAGGTAATTGAGCAGATCGATGCGCGTGATAAGGCCGAGGAACTTGTCGGCGTCCATGACGATCGCAACGTGGCCCGCATCGAACACCGGCAGCAAAACCTCGATCGGGGATTTGACGTCGAGCATCTGCAGCTTGCTGATCATCGCGGTCGAGACCGGGTCGCGAAACTTCGTCTCGTCGGCGTAGACATGCAGCAGCACGTCCGACTCGTCGACGATGCCGACGATCTGGTCGCCATCCATGACCGGAAGCTGCGACACGTCGTAGAGCTTCATGCGCTGGTACGCCGTCGTCAGCGGCTCGGCAGGGCCGACGACGACGGTATCGCGCTGCGAGTACGGCCGCAGGATCAGGTCGCGCAGGTCGCCGGTGTTGCGCCGCTCGAGGAAGCCGTTGTCGAGCATCCAGTAGTCGTTGTACATCTTTGACAGGTACTTGTTGCCGGTGTCGCACACCAGCACGAGCACGCGTTTGGGCGACGTTTGTTCGCGGCAATATTTCAACGCCGCTGCCAGCAGCGTGCCGGTCGACGAGCCGCCGAGGATGCCTTCCTTGGCCAGCAGTTCGCGGCCTGCAAGAAAGCTTTCCTTGTCGCTGATCGCATAGGCTTTCCTGACGCGCGAGAAGTCCGATATCGGCGGCAGGAAATCTTCACCGATGCCTTCGACCATCCACGAGGCGGACTTCGTCGAGAGCGTGCCTTCGTTGATGTATTGGGCGAGGATGCTGCCGACCGGATCGGCCAGGACAAGTTCGACGTTCGGTGCGGCCGTGGCGAAATGCCGCGAAATGCCGGACATCGTCCCGGACGAACCACAGCCGAACACGAACGCATCGAGCCTGCCATCCATCTGCCGGAGGATTTCCGGCCCGGTGGTTTCTTCGTGCGCTCGCGGATTGTCCGGGTTGCCGAACTGGTTGATGAAATAGGCGCCGGGCGTTTCGCGGGCGATCTGCTCGGCCAGGTCCTGATAGTACTGCGGGTGGCCTTTTGCGACGTCGGAACGCGTGAGCACGACTTCTGCACCCATGGCCTTGAGGTTGAAGATCTTCTCGCGGCTCATCTTGTCGGGAACGACGAGGATGAGACGATAGCCCTTCTGCTGCGCGACCAGCGCCAGGCCGATGCCCGTATTGCCGGCCGTGCCTTCCACGAGCGTGTCGCCGGGCTTGATCTTGCCGGCGCGCTCGGCGCCTTCGATCATCGACAGGCC
Source organism: uncultured Gammaproteobacteria bacterium (assembly GCA_963766595.1). Lineage (GTDB taxonomy): Bacteria > Pseudomonadota > Gammaproteobacteria > Xanthomonadales > Rhodanobacteraceae > Rudaea. Next base: position 345,432 of record CAVYAZ010000002.1, on the reverse strand, counting down.
GATGCGATCCTTGATCGAACCACCGGGATTGCTGCTCTCAAGCTTGAAGAACAATTCGCACGGTCCGCTGTCGATGCGGCGTGCCTTGACGATCGGCGTATTGCCGATCAACTCGAGAACACTTTGATGCACGGGCATTCACAACTCCCAGATTCCCGGCCGAAATGCGGGCGAAACAGCGCGCGTCGAGCATCGATCTCTCGTCCCGATCCGCAGGACTGGAACCTCAACCGCTGACTCGCCGTCATTCCGGCGAAGGAACCAGCTTCTGCCAATCTTGCCCAAGAGCTGGATCCCGGCTTTCGCCGGGATGACGAGCAAAGACTCAGACCGGACGACGCTATCCAGACACGCGCTTGCGAAGATTCGGCAAATGATACATGAGACAGGCAGAAGGTCTCACGCGGTTGCAGGCGCGCCGTCAACCTCTCAGGGTCAAAAGCACTCGGACTGCGGATGCGGGCAAGCAACGTGCCTTGCTGGCGCAAAAAGAATGTAAACCAAGCTTTTGATCTGGAGCCCCCCTTAAGTTAAGGGGGGCGACCTCACCTACTGTGCCTTTCTGTGCGAAGAGGGGAAACACGCCGCTCGCAGGCACAGTAGGTGGGGTGGGGGTTGTGGGGGTGCGCGCGAGTCCATCGAAGTTCGCGCCCGCAATGCTCCACTACTTGGAAAACCTAATGAGTAGAGCGGTATCGCTCCCACATGTTCGTCAGTCGATCCTTGGCGCGCAGCTTTTCCTTCTTCATGTTGTGCAGAGTCGTGTCGTCGAGCGGCAACACGCCCAATTCCGCATCGCGTACCTTACTGTCGAGCTCCTGATGACGCTGATACAGGCTGCGGAATTCCGAATCGCTCTTTATCAGCACTTCGACTTCTTTCTGCTGGTTCTCGAACATCAGCCGACCTCCTCTTGACGTGCACGGCGCGAGAGCGCGGACCATAGGGCCACGATCTCGCAGAAAGGATCAGGGGACGAGCCGCGTCGCCGCGAAAAATATGTTGCGCCCGAGCTCACCGCTGATGGTGAGACGCTGGCTTCAACGTTCGTCTGGGCGGCAGTCATGGGCTCGATTGAGCCGCGGGATGGCCGTTGCGACAACCCCGCGGCAGATTCAAGCTACTCTCTTGCGCCAGCCCGCGCAACCGGATTTTTTGGCGTTGGGCAACTGCTTGTTCGGCAAAGAAAATGCGGTTTTTCGACGGGCCGATCCGGCGTCTTACCGATCCTCGAGAATCACGTCCACGCGGCGGTTCTTGGCACGGCCTTCCTCGGTCGTGTTCGGGGCTACGGGCTGAGCCTGGCCCATGCCGAACGTCGTGATGCGCCGCGCATCGACGCCGGCGGCGACCAGGGCGTCGCGAACCGCTTCGGCACGCCGCTGCGACAGCACCAGATCGGCATTCGCTTTGCCGCCGTTGTCGGTGTGACCTTCGATCCTTATAGCCTTGTTTTTGTCACGATTGACGAACGCGACGATCGCCGACACGTTGCCGCGCGCTTCCGGCTGCAGCGTCGCTGCTCCTGGTGCAAACGCGCTGTCATTGAGCACCATCTGCTTGCTCGCGCCGCTTGCCGCCGCCGGCGTCGCCGGCGCAGAGCCAGAACGCGAACGCGCGTCCGCCGCCGCGGCTTCGGCCAGCAGCTGCGCCTCTTTGCGCGAAAGCGCCGCTTCCTTGGCCTGCGCATCGGCCAGGCGCTTGGTCTGGTCGGCCTGCTTGCGCGCATTGGCGGCATCCTGGGCGCTCGCTTGACCCTCGGCACGGGCCGCATCGGCTTCGGCGCGCAGGCGATCAGCCTCTTCGGCCTGAGCCAGGCTCTGGATGCGCTGTTTCTCCGCTTCCAGGCGCGCCTGCTCGGCATCGTGGCGGCTTGCCGCCAGAAGAATCTGGTCGTGCTCTCGATCGAGCTTGTCCAGACGCCGCTCCTGATCGATTGCCTGCGCGGTAGCGTAGGCAATGTCGACCCGGCGTTCGGCGAGATAGACCAGATGCTTGTGCTCGTCGCCACTGCCACCTTTTTCCGCCACCGCCTGCACGGCCTGCTCAGCCAGCGCGCGCTCCGCCGGCGCCAACTTGCCAAGCGCGGGATCGGCGGCGAGGTCGCTAAGGCTTGCGCTCAAACGGGCGTAGTCAAGATCGGATTTCGCTGCGGGAGCAGCGGCGCTTACCGTCAGCAACAGTGCGGGAATCCAGATTTTGAGGTTCATTGCGAGTTCGCTCCCGACGCCTCGGGATTCGTACTCAGGTCCTGGCGCAGCTGCGCGTTCTCGCGCGTGCGTGCCTCGACCTTCTCGCGCGTCTTGCCGAGGCGCGACTTGGCTAATGCCAGTTCGCTGTTGACCTGCGACTCCTGGGCAAAGTGCAGGGCATCCTCGTAGTCCTTCTTGCCGGCGGAAGCCCTCGCCATCGACAGGCGCTCTTCGGCGTTGCGGACCTCGAGCGGCGCATAGGTGCTGCCTCCGGCGTCGCGCGCCGCCTGGAGCTGCCGGGTCGCGTCCTCGATGCCCATCGGCGGCGGCTTGGTGGGACCGCAGGCCGCCAGCAGAAGCAGGCAGAAAACCGCGACGGGTCGATGGATTTTTGCCGACAATAGTGTCATAAGATTCGTCAACGAAGGCGGGTGGCGCCGCGGCGGCTATTGTGGGAAAGCTGCGCGTCCAAGGCAATGGCAATCTGCCGGCAGCATCTCACAATTCCTTCGTTTGGCGATCGATCGATAGCAAGAGGCATCCATGGATATTGGCTATTTCCTCAAGTTAATGACCGAAAAGGGTGCGTCGGACATGTTCCTGACGACCGGCGCCCCGGTAAACATAAAGGTCGAGGGCAAGCTCTACCCGCTCGGCAACACCGGCCTGCCCAGCGGCATGGCGAAGAAAATCGCCTACTCCCTGATGGACGAAGGCCAGGTGCCGCAGTTCGAACGCGACCTGGAACTGAATCTGGCGATCGCCGTGAAGGACGCCGGCCGCTTCCGCATCAACGTGTTCAAGCAGCGCGGCGAAGTCGGCATGGTCATCCGCGCGATCAAAAGCGAGATTCCGTCGATCGAGCAGTTGCGCCTGCCGGCGCTGTTCAAGCAGCTGATCATGGAGCCGCGCGGCCTGATCCTGGTCGTCGGCGCGACCGGCTCGGGCAAGTCGACGACCTTGGCCTCGATGATCGATTACCGCAACCAGAACACGTCGGGCCACATCCTCACGGTCGAGGATCCGATCGAATACCTGCACCGGCACAAGAAATCGGTGATCAACCAGCGCGAAGTCGGCCTTGATACGCACAGCTACCACGGCGCGCTCAAGAACGCGATGCGCGAGGCGCCGGACGTCATCATGATCGGCGAAATCCGCGATGCCGAAGTCATGGAGACCGCGATCTCGTTTTCCGAAACCGGCCACCTGTGCCTGGCGACCCTGCATTCGAACAACGCCGACCAGACGCTCGAGCGCATCCTGAACTTCTTCCAGGAATCCGCGCACCGCAACGTACTGATGAACCTGGCCCTGAACCTGCGCGCGGTGATCAGCCAGCGCCTCGTGATCGGCAAGGACGGCCGCCGCCTGCCGGCGGTCGAAGTGCTGCTGAATACGCCGCTGATCCGCGACATGATCCGCCGCGGCCAGATCCACGAGATGAAGGAAGCGATGGAACGCAGCCTGCAGGAAGGCATGCAGACATTCGACCAGGCGCTGATGACGCTGTACAAGACCGGCATCATCGATCTCGAAGAAGCACTCGTGAAGGCCGACTCGCGCGACGGCCTTGCGCTGCGCATCCGCCTCAGCGAAGGCGGCGACGCTCCGGTGCATGATCCTTACGACTCGGCGACGTTCTGAAGAGCAGGGGCTAGGGACCAGGGACTAGGGGCCAGTTGTCCTTCGTCGCCCGTAGTCCCTACTTCCTAGTCCACCTACTCTTCGCAGCATCAGGCTTTGTGTCCATTTTCGGCGCACGTCCGCAGCCAGCTGCGCCTTGCTCTCCTAGTCCCTAGTCCCTAGTCCCTAGTCCCTAGCATCCCTAGCTCTTCGGCGCATCCGGCTGGTTCTCCGGCCGCGCGCGCTCGAACGAGGTCAGCTTTAGGCAGTTCTCGTCGATCCGGCGGATGATCGGGAACGGCGCCAGGTCCACGGCGGCGCGCCGGGCATTGTATACTTGTGGAACAAGGAAGACGTCGGCGAGCGACGGTTCGTCGCCCTCGCAGTAGACGCCGGTCGCATGATTGTCGGCCAGCAGCGCCTCGATCGCCTTGAATCCCTCTTCGATCCAGTGCTTGGTCCAGGATTCGCGCTCGAGTTTCGGCGCGTTGAATTCGCTTTCCAGATACTGCATCACGCGCAGGTTGTTCAGCGGATGGATGTCGCAGGAGATCATCTGCGCGAGCGCACGGACGCGCGCCCGGGCGCGCGCCGTCGCCGGCAGCAATTTCATTTCGCCGTCGTAGGACTCGTCGAGGTACTCGATGATCGTCTGTGACTGGCGGATCACGCGCTCGCCATCTATCAGCACCGGCACCAGCTGCTGCGGGTTGACCGCGCCGAACTCCTCGCCATGCTGTTCGCTGTTCGCCAGGTGCACGTGCACCTGCTCGTACGGCAGGCCCTTGAGGTTCAATGCAATGCGCACGCGATAGCACGCGCTCGAACGCCAATAGCTGTACAACTTCAGGCCGACTGCTGCCATGACACGCCCCCTGCCCTTGCGTTCGTGCAGACTAGCGCCAACCCGACGCAAAAATCAAAAAGTGCCTGCCGACCGGATCAACCAGCCGCCGAATGGATGGCCTGCTCGATCGCGCCGAAGATGCTGGCGCCTTGCGCGTCCAGCATCTCGATGCGCACCGTGTCGCCGAACTTCAGGAACGGCGTCGCCGGCTTGCCGGCGGCGATCGTCTCCAGCGTGCGCCGTTCGGCCAGGCAGGACGCGCCGCGGCTTTCGTCCTGGTTGGCGACCGTTCCGGAGCCGACGATCGTGCCCGCGGCCAGCGGCCGCGTCTTCGCCGCATGCGCGATCAGTTCGGCGAAGCTGAACTGCATGTCCTCGCCGGCCTCGGGCGCGCCGAGGAGCACGCCATTGATCGTGCTGCGCAGCGCAAGATGGACTTTCGCGTCGCGCCAGACGTCGCCGAGTTCCTCTGGCGTAACGAACACGGGCGAGAGCGCCGAGCGCGGTTTGGATTGGAGGAAGCCGAAGCCCTTGGCCAGTTCGTTCGGAATCAGGTTGCGCAATGACACGTCGTTGATCAGGCCGATCAGCTGGACGTGCGCGGCTGCCTCAACCGGCGTCACGCCCATCGGCACATCGTCGGTGACGACGACGACCTCGGCTTCCAGATCGATGCCGTATTCCTCGCTCGTCACGCGGACCGGATCGCGCGGCCCGTAGAACCCGGCGCTGACCGCCTGGTACATCAGCGGGTCGCTATAGAAACTTTCCGGCACCTGCGCTCCGCGAGCGCGGCGAACGCGCTCGACGTGCGGCAGATAGGCGCTGCCATCGACGAATTCGTAGGCGCGCGGCAACGGCGCCGCGAGCGCAGCCGGATCGAGCGCGAACACCTCTTCGCCATTGATCGTCTGCGCATGGCTGGCGTTGAGCAACTCGTAGACGCGATTCAGGCGCGGCGCGGCACTGCTCCAGTCGTCGAGCGCTGCCTGCAGCGTGCGCGCAATGTCGCTCACGGGCACGGCCTTGGCCAGGTCGCGACTCGTGACGACCAGCGTCCCGTCGCGGCCGCCTTGCTTCAGCGTTGCCAGCTTCATGTTTGTTTGTTGTTCCGGTCAGTGCGATTTGTCGACGGCGTGTTCCGCTTGCGCAGCAGCGCCACGAGATTCGGGTCGAGCGCCAGCCGCCCGAAGCCATAAAGCTTGCCGAGCCAGCGCTCGAGGCGCGCGCGCCGCAGCCGGCGCCAATGATGCTTGAGCGCGCTGAAAAAGTCGCGCCGCACAGGCACGGAGCAGGGATTGCCGACACGCACGACGGTTAAGTCCGTCATGTTCGCCAGCTGCGAGATGCTCGATGCCGAAAGCGCGGTCTGGTGCGTCAGGTCGCCATGCTGGTGCACGCGCCCGAACGGGCTTTGACCGTTCGGAAACCGCGCCAGCACCTGACCTCCGGTACGCAGCAGCGCTCCGAACTGCGTGAGGCTGGCAATCAGCGTGGGTTTGTCCCAGTGCTCGAATACATCGAAAGCGACGATCAGGTCGAAGCGCTCGCTCGCCTCCGCCAGCGCCTCCAGCGAGGCTGGCCTCGCGTCGAACCCGCGGGCGCGCGCGTGCTCGATCATGACGGCATCGATTTCGGTGCCGACGACCTCGGCGCCAAGCGCTTTTGCCCACGCCAGAAAGCTGCCATTGCCGAATCCGATTTCCAGCACGCGCTTGCCGGCCAGCGGAATGCCGGCCAGTTCCGCGGCAAAGTAGCGAGCTTCGTAATCGCTCGGCGCAAATTCACCGCGCCAGTCCTTCCAGTCGGCATAGCCGCTGTACAGTGGCGACGAGTCAGCTCGCGGATCGTTCATGCCGTCGCCGTTCACGCCCTTCCGCCGTCGAAGTGCTTGCGCAGGCCTTGCCAGCATTCCTGGTAGTTGCGCTGGCGTTGAGGCGATTCGAGCGCCTGACGGGTAGGGCGAATGACCGCGCGCGTTTCGAACATGAAGGCCATCGTGTCGACGATGTGATCCGGCTTGGTGGTGTCGGAACTACTGGCTTTGTCGAAGCTCGCCGCGTCGGGACCGTGCCCGCTCATGCAGTTGTGCAGGCTCGCGCCGCCCGGCACGAAGCCGCCGGCCTTGGCGTCGTATGCGCCGTGCACGAGGCCCATGAATTCGCTGGCGATGTTGCGGTGGAACCACGGCGGCCGAAACGTGTCTTCGGCAACGAGCCAGCGGGGTGGAAAAATCACGAAGTCCATGTTCGCGACACCCGCTGTGTCGCTCGCCGAGGTCAGCACCGTGAAGATCGAGGGATCGGGATGGTCGTAGCTGATCGAGCCGATCGTGTTGAAGCGACGCAGGTCGTATTTGTACGGCGCGTAGTTGCCATGCCAGCCGACGACGTCGAGCGGCGAATGATCGATCGGCGCGGACCACAGTCGGCCCTGGAATTTCGCGACGAGTTCGAAGTCGCCGTCGACATCTTCGTAGGCGGCGACCGGCGAAAGAAAATCGCGCGCATTGGCCAGTCCGTTAGAGCCGATCGGCCCCAGTTCCGGCAAACGCAGCACGGCGCCGAAATTCTCGGCGACGTAGCCGCGAGCTTCGCCGTGCCCTTCTACCGCGTCAGGCAACTCGACGCGGAAACGGATGCCGCGCGGGATCACGGCGATTTCCTGCGGCTCGACATCGAGCACGCCGAGTTCGGTGGCGATGCGCAAGCGGCCAAGCTGCGGAACGATCAGCAGCTCGCCATCGGCGTCGTAGAAGAATCGACCCTGCATCGAACGATTGGCTGCGTAGACGTGGATGCCGATGCCGCTCTGAGCCGAGGGACCGCCATTGCCCGCCATCGTCTGCATGCCATCGACAAAATCCGTCGGCTTGGCGGGCATCGGCAACGGATCCCAGCGTAGCTGATCCGGCGGTGCCGGCATTTCGTCGAAATTGCTGTGAAACGATCCATTCGGCAACATCGCAAACGCCTGATGCATCGATGCCGGCCGGATGCGATACAGCCAGCTGCGCCGGTTCACGTGCCGCGGCGCTGTGAACGCGGTGCCGGATATCTGCTCGGCATACAGACCGTGCGCGACTTGCTGCGGGGAGTTGCGCCCGACCGGCAAAGTGCCGGGCAGCGCTTCGGTCGCGAATTCGTTGGCGAAGCCGGATTGGTAGTTCAAGTCGCCTGCACTCACAGGTCTGTTCTCTTGAGCCCCTCTCCCTCCGGGAGAGGGGTTGGGGTGAGGGTCGGGGCGCGTGCGGCATCCAAGATCGCGACTAGCACCGATTCTGTTCTCTGCAATACGTCATTGTCCCAGAAACGCAGTACCCGCAAACCTCGTCGTTCTAGTGCGGAGGTTCTCATCGCGTCGGCGACCTCGCCATGTTGCGCTCCATCCAGTTCCAAAACCAACTGTGCCTCCGCACAGTAGAAGTCCACCACATACGGAGGAAAAGGATGCTGGCGGCGAAACTTGAGGCCGTCCAATCGGCCGGAGCGCAGATAAAACCATAGTCGCTGTTCCGCATCGGTCTGTGTCGTTCTAAGCGACCGAGCCGCAGTTCGCGTACGCGAAGGTAGTGGTGGATTTTGATTCATTGCTTCGGTCGCACCCTCACCCCTGCCCCTCTCCCGGTGGGAGAGGGGTTCCAAGCAGGCTCACGCAATTTTCTGCGGGGTAGACTTACAACACCCCGCGCTTCATCTGCTCCCTCTCGATCGATTCGAACAGCGCCTGGAAATTGCCTTCGCCGAAGCCGACGTTGCCCTTGCGCTGGATGATCTCGAAGAAGATCGGGCCGATCGCGTTCTGGGTGAAGATCTGCAGCAGCAGTTTCTTCTTGGTCTCCGAATCGGCGTCGATCAGGATCTTGTTCTTGCGCATGCGCTCGACGTCTTCGCCGTGGTTCGGGATGCGCTCATCGATGACGTCGTAATACGCGTTCGGCGTGTCCAGGAATTCGACGCCGCTCGCGCGCATCGCTTCGACCGTGGCGTAGATGTCGTCCGTGAAGCAGGCGATGTGCTGGATGCCTTCGCCGCGATAAGCCAGGATGTATTCGTTGATCTGGCTCTTCGGATCGGGCGACTCGTTGAGTGGAATGCGCACCATGCCGTCCGGCGCGCTCATCGCCTTGGAAAGCAGGCCGGTCTTCGCGCCCTTGATGTCGAAGTAGCGGATCTCGCGGAACTGGAAAAGGCGCTCGTAGTAATCCGCCCACTTCGACATGTTGCCGAAGTAGACGTTGTGCGTGAGGTGATCGATGAACGTCAGGCCGAAGCCCTTCGGCATCATTTCCGCGCCCGGCAGCCATTCCCAGTCCGGATCGTGGATCGTGCCCTTGTCGTCGTAACGGTCGACGATGTACAGCATGCAGCCGCCGATCCCTTCGATGACCGGAGCAGCGACGGCCTTCGTCGTCTCCTTGTTCGCAATCGACTGGGCGCCGTTGCGCAGCGCCTGCACACGCACCCATTCGGCCAGCTTGTTCACGCGGATCGCAAAGCCGCAGGCGCTTGGGCCGTGCACTCTGGCAAAGTCGGCCGCGAACGAATCCGGATCCTCGTTGATCAGGAACGTGCAATCGTTCTGCCGGTAGTTGTAGATCGGCCGCGACTTGTGCCGCGCGACCTGGACGAAACCGAGCTTTCGGAACAACTCGTGCAGCGCGGCCGGCTCCGGCGAGGCGAACTCGACGAATTCGAAGCCGTCGATGCCCATCGGGTTTTCGAACTGGGCGGCCTGCATTCCGGCCAGGGCCATGCCGGCCTGTGCTGACGCGGTCTGGGGTTGTGCGTTCATGTTCATCTCCACGCTCCGCCACGATGCGGAAAACTTCAGGGAATCGCAGATGATTCGGTCGTGCGATCGCGTACCGGCTCTTGGATTGCCGGCCTTCGCAATCGCGGGCGATTGCGTTAATATAGTTTCAATTGAAACTAATCGCAAGCGGCGGCGCAGCGTGACCGACAAGGCTGAACACCACGTGCTCGAGCTCGAGCGTTTCCTGCCTTACCGGCTTTCCGTGCTGTCCAATACGGTCAGCCAGGCGATCGCCGCGACGTACGAACGACGCTTTGCCCTTACGATCACCGAATGGCGCGTGATGGCCGTGCTGGGCCGCTACGACGGGCTGTCAGCGCGTGAAGTCGCCGAGCGCACGGCGATGGACAAGGTGGCGGTGAGCCGCGCTCTCGCGCGACTTTCCGCCGCGGGTCGCGTGCGCCGCGAGACCGCGGATCACGACAAGCGGCAATCGGTACTTCGGCTCAGTGCCAAGGGTTGGAAAGTCTACGATCAGGTGGCGCCGCTGGCGCTTGAACACGAACGACGCCTGCTCGAACACCTGAATCCCGCGGAACAGCGCTCGCTCGCCGATATCCTCGACAAGTTGTGGGATGCGGAACTCGAGGAAATCGCGCGGTGACCGCGCGGCACCTCTCCAATACGAAGCGGTAAGGCGCCTGGACGGGCGAAAGTTCGGCCGCAACTCAGGCGCCGGCCGATCCCCGACCCTCATCCGGCGCTTCGCGCCACCTTCTCCCGCAGGGAGAAGGAAAAGACCTCACTTCACTCCGTGCATCAGCTTGTTGATCAGCGGCGCGATCAGGAACAACAGCACGCCTGACCCCACGAGGGCCCAGAAACCGAACGTGTAACCCGACAATGCCGACGTCGTCGTCATTCCCGATTCGCCGCTGACGGCGCTGGCGAAGATGCCGGACAGATTGTTGCCGGTGGCGATGCTCAGGAACCAGCCGCCCATGGCGAAGCCGGCGAGGCGGCTCGGCGCGAGCTTGGTCACCATGGAAAGCCCGATCGGCGACAGGCACAACTCGCCGAGCGCCTGGATGATGTAAACCATGAACAAGGTCCAGAACGGAATCTTGTTCTGCGCATCGAGCAGCGCGGTCAACGCATACATCAGCAGCAGGAACGCGATGCCATTGCCGATCAGGCCGAGTCCAAACTTGCGCGGGATCGAAGGTTCGCGGTTGCGTTTGCCGAGTGCGACCCAGGCCATCGCGACGAGCGGCGCCAGGGCGATCACGCCGATCGGATTCACCGACTGGAACCAGGCAACCGGAAACTCCCAATCACCGAACGTGCGGTTGACGATTTTCTCCGCGAGGAAATTGAATGACGAACCGGCTTGCTCGTAGAACATCCAGAACAGGATGTTGAAGACGAACACGATCAGCATCGCGATGACCTTGTCGCGCGGCACTGCGCCTTCGCGCACGCCTTCGATCAGCAGCATGACCGAAAGACCGACGAACAAAACGCCCAGCACCCAGGCCAGCACGTCGGCGCCGAGCTTGGCCAGCAGCACGTAGACGATCGGAACCAGGATCGCCGCACCGACGAGTGTGATGCCCATGTTGCGGCCGCCCGACGCCTCTGCCGGCGGTTCGCCGATGCCGCGTAACTGGCGACGTCCGAACCAGAACCACAGGAAGCTGAGGACCATGCCGACGCCGGCGCTGGCGAACACGATCTTGTAGTTCTGCTGCATCGGCGTGTCAGTGATGACGCTGGCGAGCCAGCCAGTCAGCAGTGGCGAGATGAAGCTTCCGGCGTTGATACCCATGTAGAAGATCGTGAATCCGGCATCGCGCCGGAAGTCGTTCTGCGCATACAGCTGGCCGACCATGGTCGAGATGTTCGGCTTGAACAAGCCGTTGCCGACAATCACGAGGGACAGTCCGAGTTCGAACACGTCCATGCTCGGGATCATCATGACGAACAGGCCCGAGCCCATGATTATCGCGCCGAGCAGGATCGAGCGCTGGTAGCCGATCAGGCGATCCGCGGCATAGCCGCCGAGCAATCCGGAGGCATAGACCAGCGCGAGGTAAGCGCCGTAGATCCGGCCGGCCGGCGCCTCGCCGGTACCCGAGCCGCTGTAGAACTGCGCGACGATGTACAGCGTCAGCGCCCAGCGCATCCCGTAGAACGAGAAGCGCTCCCAGAATTCGGTCATGAACAGCATCCACAGTGGCGCCGGATGCCCGAGCCGTTGCGGAAAATCGATGCCCGTCGTCGGGGTCGCGTCGTTCCCGGGTGCCGCCATGATCTGCCCCTGTCGTGCCGTTACTGAAGAGCCGCAAGATGTAACCGCTTCACTGCCCCGCGTCAAACGAAACCTGTGACGCGACGCGGAATAGGTGCTCTTCCTGAGCGGCGAGGAGCGCCCGCTTTGCTCCCTCTCCCCGCCAGCGGGGAGAGGGCCGGGGTGAGGGGTGAGTCAAGTACTCCGAGGGTTCCGTTCGGTTAACTCTCGCAGAATTTCAGCCAGCACAGCCTCGGTTCGCTGAAGCACGTCGTCATTCCAGAATCGGATCACGCAATAGCCAGCAGCTTCGAGTGCTGCGGTGCGCGCCGCATCGTATGACTCGCTTTCGGCATGCTGTCCGCCGTCAAGTTCAACGATCAAGCTTGCTTCATTGCAAACGAGATCGACGAAGTACGTCTCGACCCTGTGCTGTCGGCGAAACTTGTAGCCCTCGAGCCTGCGGTCGCGCAAATGGTGCCACAGCCTTGCTTCGGCATCGGTCTGCGCACGCCGCAGGGTTCGCTCACGAGAATGGTCTTCTTTGCCGCGCATCCTTGCATGCACTGTCCTGGTCACGCACCCCTCACCCCGGCCCTCTCCCCGCTGGCGGGGAGAGGGGGAAGAGCGCGCACGCGTTAGGTCCAACGCTGTCGCTTCGCCTCGCCACCCCTCTCGCCTCGCCACTCCTCTTCGCCTCGCCACTCCTCTCGCCTCGCCACTCCTCTCGCCTCGCCACTCCTCTCGCCTCGCTGACGCTTTCGCATCGCTGACGCTTTCGCATCGTTATTGATTTCGCCTCGCGATGCTTCGCCCAGTGTCAGCGTGGCTTGCCGTCACTTGGTCCCGATGACCGTCCTTACTTCGAGCAGCTCCGGGAAGAATGTCAGCTCCAGCGCCTTCTTCAGGAAAGAAACGCCGGACGAGCCACCGGTGCCGCGTTTGTAGCCGATGATGCGCTCGACCGTCTTCATGTGGCGAAAGCGCCAGAGCTGGAAGCTCTCCTCGACGTCGACGAGCTGCTCGCACATGTGATAGTCGCCCCAGAACTGGTCGGGCTGCTCGTAGATGCGGCGAAAGACCGGTATCAGTTCGGGACTGTTCTGGTGCGGCTGCGACCAGTCGCGCTCGATGCAACTTTGCGGAACGGCGTGGCCGGCGCGGGCAAGATAACGCAGGAATTCGTCGTACAGGCTCGGCGCTTCGAGCACTTCGCGCAGAATCTGCTGCTGTGCCTGGTCGTAACCGAACACCTGGAGCATGTCCGCGTTCTTGTTGCCGAGCAGGAACTCGATCAGCCGATACTGAAGCGACTGGAAGCCGGAAGCCGGCCCGAGCACATGGCGGAATTCCAGGTACTCGCTCGGCGTGAGCGTCTCGAGCACGGCCCATTGCTCGAACAGCTGGCGCTGGATCTGTTTCACGCGTGCGAGAATCTTCAGGCACGGACCGAGATCGTCCTGGCGCAGGTGCGCAATCGCGGCGCGCAGCTCGTGCACGACGAGCTTCATCCACAGCTCCGACGTCTGATGCTGGATGATGAACAGCATTTCGTCGTGATGCTCCGGCATGCTTAGCGGCTTCTGCGCCGAGAGCAGCTGCTCGAGCTGCAAATAGCCGCCGTACGTCAGCCGGTTGCGCAAATCGAGCTCGATGCCGGACTCGAGCTCGCGCTGGTTGGGATCTGTCATTTGGGAGGGACTAGGGGCCAGAGACTAGGGACTAGGGTATGCGCGAAGTGGATTTGCCGCCACAGCTTTGCTGCAAAGCTCTTACTAGCCCCTGGCCCCTGGTCCCTAGTCCCTGCTCTTCGCAGTCCCTTTTCCGCACTCCTCCTTGCCAGCCGCCGCGCCGCCTGCTATCAAACGCACCCCTCCGGAGCGATCGCCAGTGCCCGTTGTAGCCACTTTCGAAATCGAATATCTGCAGTACCTCGACGCCGAGGGTGCGCTGGTGCGCGACGATCTGCCGGAATTCGCCAAAGACACGGCTGAGGTCGTCGACCTTTACAAGCGCATGACATTCCTGCGCGTATTCGACGGCAAGGCGATCGCGCTGCAGCGCACCGGCAAACTCGGCACCTACGCATCCTGTCTCGGCATGGAGGCGACGCACGTCGCGATCGGCTCGGCGATGGCCGAAGACGATGTGCTCGCGCCGATGTACCGAGAATACGGTGCGCAGTTCTACCGCGGCGTGAAGCCGCGCGAAGTGCTGCTTTACTGGGGCGGCGACGAACGCGGCAACGATTTCTCCGGTCCGGCGCACGATTTCGCCTGGAGCGTGCCGATCGCGACCCAGGCCCTGCACGCGGCCGGCGCCGCGCTCGCGTTCAAGATCCGCAAGGAACCTCGCGTCGCGGTGACGATCGTCGGCGACGGCGGCACGTCGAAAGGCGACTTCTACGGCGCGATAAATGTCGCCGGCGCAATGACCTTGCCGCTGGTCGTCGTCATCGTCAACAACCAGTATGCGATTTCGATACCGCGCAAGTCGCAAACCCACGCCAAGACGCTGGCGCAGAAAGGCATCGCCGCCGGCATCGAGAGCCTGCAGGTCGACGGCAACGACGTGATCGCAATGCGCGCCGCGCTCGATCACGCGATCAAGCGTGCGCGCCACGGCCACGGCGCGATGCTGATCGAAGCGGTCACCTATCGCCTGTCCGACCACACGACCGCAGACGACGCGCGCCGCTATCGGGCCGACGCCGAGGTCAAGGATGCCTGGACGCGCGAGCCGCTCAAGCGCCTCAAGGCGTATCTGATCGCGCAGAAGGCATGGAGCGAGAAAGACGAGGAAACGTGGAAGGCGGATTGCGCCGAAAAGGTCGACGCCGAGGTCAACGCGTACCTTGAAACGAAATCGCAGCCGACCGAGGCCATGTTCGACTTCACGTATGCGGAACTGCCGCTCGATCTCGAGCGCCAGCGCGCCGAGGCGCTGGCTTGGGAAAAACGCAATGGTTGATACACGGTTGTGGTCGAGTGTCCGCAGTGCATCTCTCCCCTTGTGGGAGAGGTCGAGGCGCGGCCGCTCTCGGCCATCCATGGCCTGCGAGGCACTTGGGCTCCTTCCCGGCGCAGCGCGGCGGCCCCTTCTGGCCATCCATGGCCTCCGGGGCACTCGGGCTCCTGCCCATCGGGAGCACGGTTCGGCGTCGGAGACGCCGCTGGCTTCGGTTCACCCTCTCCCCCACCCCTCCCGCATCAAGGGGGAGGGGCTTGAGAGCCAATGTCTCCGTAAAGGGGAGAGAGGCTAAAGCGATGCCGCAAATTACCCTGATCGAAGGCGTCACCCAGGCGCTGGCCTACGAAATGACGCACGATCCGTCCGTCGTCGTCCTCGGCGAAGATGTCGGCGTCAACGGCGGCGTATTCCGCGCGACCGCCGGGCTGCAGCAGCGGTTCGGCGCGGACCGCGTCGTCGACACGCCGCTCGACGAGACCTCGATCGCCGGCCTCACGGTCGGTCTCGCCGCGCAAGGCATGAAGCCGATCGCCGAAGCGCAGTTCGAAGGCTTCATCTATCCGATGATGGAGCAGATCGCCTGCCACGCCGCGCGCATGCGCCACCGCACGCGCGGGCGCCTGTCGTGCCCGGCCGTGTTCCGCGCCCCTTGGGGCGGCGGCATCCGCGCGCCGGAACACCATTCCGAGGCGAATGAACATTTGTTTACAAATATACCGGGGCTGCGCGTCGTGCTGCCTTCGTCGCCCGGACGCGCCTATGGCCTGCTGCTGGCCGCCATTCGCGATCCCGATCCGGTCATCTTCTTCGAACCCAAGCGCATCTACCGCCAGTACAAGGAAGAGGTTGCCGACGACGGCGAAGCGCTGCCGCTCGACGTCTGCTTCGTGCTGCGCGACGGCAGTGACGTAACACTCGTGACTTGGGGCGCGCAGGTCAAGGAGTCTCTGGAGGCGGCCGATGCGCTCGCCCAGGAAGGCATCAGCGCCGAAGTCATCGACGTGGCCACGCTGAAGCCGCTCGACTTCGACACGATCCACGATTCGGTACGCAAGACCGGCCGCTGCGTGATCGTGCACGAAGCCCCGCGCACGGCCGGTTTCGGTGCCGAGATCGCCGCGCGCCTGGCCGAACACGCGATGTACGATCTGGTCGCGCCGGTCGAACGCGTCACCGGCTACGACACCCACATTCCACTGTACCGGCTCGAGATCAAGTACATGCCGGGCGTGGAGCGCATCGTCGCGGCGGCGAAGCGGACGTTGGCGGCGAGTTGATTTGATTTTCCCTTTCCCACCGGGAGAAGGTGGCGCGAAGCGCCGGATGAGGGTCGGGCGATTTATCGGACGTCGATGACGAGACCCGACCCTCACCCCAACCCCTCTCCCGATGGGAGAGGGGCTCAAGCAGTCGAGGCAAGCCAGAACATGAGCACTACCAAAACCTTCCACCTCCCCGACCTCGGCGAAGGCCTGCCCGACGGCACGATCGTCGAGTGGTTCGTCAAGGAGGGCGACGTCGTCAAGCTCGACGGCCCGCTGGTATCGATGGAGACGGCAAAGGCCGTCGTGGAAGTGCCCTCGCCGTATTCGGGAAAAGTCGTGAAGCTGCACGGAAAGGCCGGCGACGTCATCGACACAGGCGCGGCGCTGGTCGAGGTCGAGATCGATCCGAAGATGCCGCAACGCGCCGAAGCCGAAGCGACCGGCCATCACCACGCGCCGAAGCCGAAGCCGGCACCGGCCAAGGGCGCCGGCGCGCCGGCGCCGGACGATGGAGGCCGCGTCATCGCGTCGGATGACGGCGGTGAAATTTCCGGCGACGAGGAAAAACCGCGCGCTGACGCGGGCACCGTGGTCGGCGCGATGGAAGCGAGCGACCGCGTCGTCAGCGAGCAGACGATAGCCGTCGGCGGCGTGAAGGCCGTCCCGGCCGTGCGCGCGATGGCAAGAAAGGCCGGAGTGGATTTGTCCAAAGTTGTAGCGACCGGCGCCGGCGGCGTCGTCACGCTTCAGGACGTGAAGAATGCGGCGGCGGCGGGCACGGCAAAGCTCGGCTCTTCACCTCTCCCACCGGGAGAGGTCGGCGCGCGGCCTCTCTCGGCCATCCATGGCCTTCAAGGCACTCACGCTCCTGCCCATCGAAGCGCGACGGGTGAGGGTCGGGGAACCTTGCAACGCCCGACTTCGCCCGTACCCTCATCCGGCGCTGCCGCGCCACCTTCTCCCGAGGGAGAAGGGAAAGCGAACGCACCGCTCTTTCCGCGTCCGGACAACCAATGCGCACGTCGCCGCCGACCGCGCCAGCCGTCGTTCGGCCAGCCCGAGCAGGTCAAAGGCGTGCGCCGCAACATGGCGCGCGTCATGGCCGACGCGCACGCCAAGGTCGTGCCGACGACGATCTGCGACGACGCCGACATCCACGCCTGGCAGCCCGGGAACGACATTACCGTGCGCCTGATCCGGTCGCTCGTTTCGGCCTGCAAGGCCGTGCCGGCGCTGAACGCCTGGTTCGACGGCGAGAGCCTTACCCGCACGCTGCATCCGCACGTCGATATCGGCATTGCCGTCGACACCGACGACGGCCTGTTCGTGCCGGCCCTGCGCAATGCCGACGTGCTCGATGCCGCCGGCGTGCGCGTCGCCTTGAACCGGATTCGCGAACAGGTGCAAAGCCGCAGCATTCCTGCAGAAGAATTGAAAGGTTATACAATTTCACTTTCCAACTTCGGCGTGTTCGCCGGCCGCTACGCGACACCGATCGTGGTTCCACCGTGCGTCGCGATCGTCGCCGCCGGCAAGTTGCGCCATGATGTGGTGGCAGTGATGGGCGCGATCCAGACCCACCGGGTGATTCCGCTGTCGCTGACGTTCGATCATCGTGCCGCGACCGGCGGCGAAGCGGCGCGCTTCCTCAAGGCGATGCTCGACGACCTGGCGCTCGCGCGTTGAACGATGCAGCGAAAACACGCGTGAAGAAAGCCGCCCCCGCTCGGCTCGACGCGGCGGACCGCGAGCTCATCGCTGCCGCAATTGAGGCGCGTGAGCGCGCGCACGCGCCGTGGTCGCGCTTCAAGGTCGGCGCTGCCGCAAGATTCGGCGACGAAATCGTCAAGGGCTGCAATATCGAGTTCGACGTCTACGGCCTGACCAATTGCGCCGAACGCACCGCCGTGTTCGCCGCTTACGCCTGCGGTGCGGCGCGCAAGCCGCTGACCGCGCTCGCCGTCGTCGCCGACACGCCGCAACCGGTTTCGCCGTGCGGCGCATGCCGCCAGGTCATGTTCGAGTGCGGCGGCCCCGAACTGCGCGTGCTACTCGCAAACCTGGGCGGTGATGCCCGCGCCGTGCGCATGGGCGATTTGCTGCCGGGCGGATTCGCGCTTGATCCGGCAACGCCGGTGCAGACCGCCGCTACAAGCAAGGCGAAGACCGCAGCGCGCAAGCGGCGCGCCTGAGACCACTCGGAGGCCTGTCATGCACCATAGCCGAGTCAGCGCCTTCGTTCTCGATTGCCAGGTGGACGACTTGGCGAAAGGCACCGAGTTCTGGAGCAAGGCGCTTGGCCGGCCGGTCGCGAACGCCGACCAGGACGGCGACGGCAAGTACGCAGAATTGAAGACCGATGCCGAAGAGCCGTTCCTGCTGCTGCAGAAAGTCGACCATGCGCCGCGCATTCATCTGGACATCGAGACCGACGACCTCGATGCCGAAGTCGCGCGTCTCGAAGCGCTCGGCGCGACACGCATCGCCTTCGTCAAGCGCTGGTGGGTCATGCAGGCGCCGACCGGCCATCGCTTCTGCGTCGTGCGCAAACAGCGCGCGGAGTTCGGGCCACATCTGAACACCTGGGACTGAATACGTCCCTGCTGGGCCGCCGGGTAAAAAATGTTGGGCTCGCAAACGACTGTCTGCCGAGAAGTTAGAATTCGAGCGAGTCTCTCACCTCTCCCGCTGGCGGGAGAGGTCGGCGCGCGAAGCGCGCCGGGTGAGGGTGGCGCCGGAATCTGCGGCGACATTTGCTGACGGGGCACCCTCATCCGCCTTCGGCACCTTCTCCCGCCAGCGGGAGAAGGGAAAGCTATCGGCCCCTCTCCCACTGGGGGACGCTTATGGCCACTTCTCTGCGCCAACCCTATGCCGCTATCTGCCTTGAGCAGGAGCTGCGTTCTTCTTGCTGATCTCCAGGTCGCGCAATTGGTCGAGTGCCGCTTGCACATCAGGCTTCGACAACTTGAGTTCGCCCACTACGAACCCGTCGATCATTGCCTGCGTCCCTGAGCCGTCTGTCATCAGAGGCCTCTGCTGCCTTATCGAGGCGATAGCCTGACCCGCATCGCGAGGAGAGTCGAAAGGAACGCCGATCAATAACACGTTGCCGTTGCCGTCGAAAAACTTAAAGGAAAACTTTCCATGGTCATCCTTGAATTGTGCGAAGTATGGAGCTTTCGAGGCCTGAAGCGATCCGGACGCGGCAGCTCCCACTTTTGATCCAGCTGGCGTCGGCCTGAGACTTCGCAGCGAGCGAAGGCCTACTGCGTGGCGCAATTTCTCCATGATGACCCCCGCCAGCACGCGTGCCTTTGCTGCTCCGCTCTGAAGCCTGTCCTCAATGATCGAGGGGTTGTTCACCAAGGCCTCATAGGCGTTCCGCTTCTCCTCCAACTCGGTATTGATCAACTCGAAAAGCAACTGTTTGGCATCACCCCAAGCGATGCCGCTTTCAAACTCAGCGCGCATCATGGCCGTGCGTAGCGGATCAGCAAACGCCTGGTAGATGCTGAATATGTGCGACTCGTCGGGATTTTTCGGCTCGCCCGGCGCCTGCGAGTTAGTGACGATGCCGAGGATCGCCTTGCGCAGCTCTTTCGCCGGCAGCCACAGCGGAATCGTGTTGTTGTAGCTCTTCGACATCTTGCGGCCGTCGAGGCCCGGCAGCGTGGCGACGTTGTCTTCGATCGCCGCTTCCGGCAGCGTGAAATAGTCGCCGCCGTAGATGTGGTTGAAGCGCTGGCCGATGTCGCGCGCCATCTCGATGTGCTGGATCTGGTCGCGCCCGACCGGCACCTTGTGCGCCTGGAATAGCAGGATGTCGGCCGCCATCAGCACCGGATACATGTACAGGCCGGCGTTGATGCCGGCGTCGGCATCCTCGCCCTTGTCGCGGTTCTCGTCGGTCGCGGCCTTGTACGCGTGCGCGCGATTGAGCAGCCCCTTCGCGGTGACGCAGGTCAGCAGCCAGGTCAGCTCCGGAATCTCGGGAATGTCGGACTGACGGTAGAAGTACACTTTTTCCGGATCCAGGCCGCAGGCCAGCCAGCTCGCGGCGATCTCGAGCGTCGATTGCTGGATACGCGCCGGGTCGTCGCACTTGACCAGCGCGTGATAGTCGGCAAGGAAGTAGAACGACTCGGCGCCGGGATTGCGGCTGGCCGCGATGGCCGGTCGGATCGCGCCGACATAGTTGCCGAGGTGCGGCGTGCCGGTCGTCGTGATACCGGTAAGGCTTCTGGTCTTGCTGTTCATGCCCTGTGACAGTCTGCGGTTCCGGACTCAAAGTTTACGCGATGGACCGCTGCACTGCCGCATTTTCGCGGACTCCAGCGCTTTTAACCCCGGCCGGCGCGCCCCTCCGTTCCAGTTCTCACCCTGTCAACCAAGGAGTCGCCATGAAGTGCCTGTTGTCCGCCGCTGTCGCCGTCGCCCTTTCCGTCTCTGCTGCCGCGCACGCCGGTTCGCTCGTCGATGTCAGCGTGATCGACCGCGACACAGGTGCATCGTTGCCGATGCACGGGCATGACGGCAAGCTCTATATCGCCGGCATCCCCGGCCACCGCTATTCGGTGCGCCTGAACAATCGCACCGGTTCGCGCGTGCTGACCGTGCTGTCGGTCGACGGCATCAACGCGATCAGCGGCCAGACCGCGAATCCTAACCAGTCCGGCTACGTGCTCGACGCCTGGCAGAGCACCGAAGTCGAGGGCTGGCGCAAGAACATGTCGGAGATCGCGCAATTCAATTTCACGGCGCTCGACAACAGCTATGCCGCGCGCACCGGCCGGCCGAACAACGTCGGCGTGATCGGCGTCGCCGTGTTCCGCGAAAAACCGCCGGTCTGGCGCGAACGCGACGACAGGATTTCAATGCGCGAAGCCGAGTCACAGCCGCGCTCCGCCGATTCTGCCGCCGCAGCTCCAGCGCCGGCCGCCCCGGCCACGGCAGGCGCGGCGCAGGCCGCCAAGTCCGCGAACGCGCCGGCCGGCGAGTCGCGCGAATACAAGGATACGCTGGCGCAGCGTCCGACACCGAAGCCGGAAGAATCGCTCGGCACCGGCCATGGTGCGCGCGAATCCTCATACGCCAGCTACACGACTTTCGAACGCGCAAGCTTGAGTCCTGACGAAGTCGACTCGGTCTGGTACGACAGCTACAAGAATCTGATCGCGCGCGGCGTGATCCCGACGCCGCGCCCGGTCGCGGTCGAGCCGCAGCCGTTTCCGAATGGCGGGTTTGTGCCGGATCCGGCGGGTTGAACCGGAATTTCTCTGCCCGTGCGGCCCCAAGACGGCACGGGCCGCCGGTCAGGCTCAACGGCATCTTTGCGCGCGCCGGCAAAACTGCGACTAGACTGAGGCGTCTTCCCCGCAAGACGGGTTTTCGCCATGAGCCTTCCGCATAGCTTTCGCGTCGTGATGTTGTTCGCGATCGCCTTACACCTGCAGCCTGGCAGCGCCGCCGAACTTGCTCTGGATCGCCCAACCCTCAGCCATCTGTCTACCCTAAAGCCAGGCGAGTTGCTTGCCATCGATGCGTTTCCGGTCGGACCGACGCGTGTGACTTCGATGCGCTTCGAGCGCGTAGAGATCTACTCGAGCGACACACACGTCTATGAAATGACCGCGAGCGGCCAAAGGGAGTTGCCCCGGAGCACGCGCATCTTCCTGCGCGGGTACTCCGCCGACGGCAGCGCGCGCGTCGCGCTGTCGCTGAATGTCGATTCGTCGTTCGCCGAGGGCAGTGGATCTGGTCCGGAAGGCGCATTTTCATTGCGCAGGACCAGTGGCAAGTCCGGCAGCACGCTCACGGCTCGCCCCTTGGCCCTGCCACCGGGCTTCAAGTTCGACTTCCGCTGCGCGAACGAAGGCAAGAACATGGACATTCGTGACATCGGCGATCTTGCTGCGCACCTGCACGTCGACAACGGTCCGACCGGTGTGGAAGCAACGGCAACACATGCGTTGCGCCTGGCGACGGTCGCGGTTGATACCGACAGTCTTTTCATGTCCAGCCTCTTCGTCAACAACACGACCAGCGCGACCAACTGGGTCGCAAGCATGTTCAATATCATGAACACGATGTACGAGCGCGACTTGCTGGTGCGGCTGCTGATCGGCAAAACCATACTGCGCACCAGTGCGGCGACCGATCCCTATACGAGCTTCACGCCCGGCGCCACGACGGCGGAACTCGACATCTTCGCCAACCAGTGGAAGCTCAACGAGAGCGGTACGGCGCGTACTTTCGCCACGCTGCTGTCGGGGGCGTACCCGAGCACGCCGGGCGGCTGCAACGCATCGGGCATCGCCTGGATCAACCAGTACTGCCAGAAAGGTACTGTGCAAGGCACGGATACCGTTGGAAGCTACAATATCAACCAGGTCTGCTCGAGCATCGACATCGACCCGGACGGCGATTTCGATGCACGCATCGTCGGCCATGAACTCGGGCACAATTTCGGCGCATGGCACACTCACTGCACGGATCAGGCTACCGGCGCTGCACCCACTGGCACCAACACGATCGACATGTGCCACAGCGGCGAGAGCTACAAGATCGGCCAGACGACCGTAGCCTGCTATTCGGGAGCCACGAGCTGTCCGGCGGCAGGAGCGGGCACCATCATGAGCTATTGCAATTTCAGCGATTCAGGCTGCGCGCAGGGAACGGACAACCTGCTGCAATTCCATCCGACGCACATTACCAAGCTCGATGGGTTCATCGCCGCCGCGCCCGCGGGTTGTCTCAACACCACGGACGATATCTTCTTCAGCGGTTTCGAGTGACCAATGCCGTTCACGCAAGGCGCTGCTACTCGCGCATCAACGTCGACTTCCCGAACAGGCTTTCGATCAGATCGACCGCAAGCCGCGCCGTCTGGTTGCGGTGATCGAGCGCGGGATTGAGTTCGACGATGTCGAGCGATCCCATCAGCCCGGTATCGGCGATCATCTCCATGCACAGCTGCGCTTCGCGGTAGTTCGGTCCGCCGGGAATCGTCGTGCCGACGCCGGGCGCGATGTCGGGGTCGAGGAAGTCCACGTCGAAGCTGACGTGCAGATGCGTATTCGAGTCGACGCCATCGAGCGCTTCCTCCATGACGCGTTTCATGCCGATCTCGTCGATGTAGCGCATGTCGTAGATGTCGAGACCGGTATCGTGCACGAGGCGCTTCTCACCGGCGTCGACCGAGCGGATGCCGATCTGGCGGATGCAGTTGGCCGCAATGGCCGGCGCTTGGCCGCCCAGCTGGGTCAGCTCGGGCGGACCATTGCCACACAGGCACGCGACCGGCATGCCGTGGATGTTGCCGGACGGCGTCAGCACCGACGTATTGAAGTCGGCGTGCGCGTCGAGCCACAGGATGCGCAGACTCTTGCCGTTCGCGCGGCAATGCTTCGCGACGGCCGTGATCGAGCCGATCGCCAGGCAATGGTCGCCGCCAAGCATCAGCGGCAGCCGATGCGCGGCCAACTCCGCGGATACGGCCCGCAGCACTTCCTGATTCCACTCGACTACCTGGCGCAGGTGGCGGTAGCCGCCGGTCGGCGGCAGCCACGGGTTGAGCGGGCCGAACAGGTTGCCACGATCGACGACCTGCAGTCCGCGCGCGGTCAACGCTTCGGCGATGCCGGCAACGCGCAGCGCCTCGGGGCCCATCGAGGCGCCGCGGTCGCCGGCGCCGATGTCGGTCGGCACGCCGATCAGGGCTACCGGTGGAAGTTCATGCATGGTGGCTTTGTATACCTTGGCTGGGCGATCAGCGGATCTCCGCTGTGCGCGTCTAGCATAGCGGCGCGGGTCGGGTTCCCGCCAGTAATCGCGCGCAACACGGTGGCAAAACAGGGATAGACTTTGCGGCCGACGTCCGTGGCGGCAAAATCCGCCGGCGCGCCGGGCACCGGTATTTTGTCGCCGCCGCCAGCAACGTTTTCGCGAGGACCAATCCATGAGCCGTCCACCACTACCTCCGTTCACGCTCGAAACCGCGACCCAGAAAGTGCGCATGGCCGAGGACGCGTGGAATACACGCGACCCGGAGCGCGTCGCGCTGGCGTACACCGAAGACAGCCGCTGGCGCAATCGCGCGGAGTTTCTGCAGGGCCGCGCTGCAATCGTGGCATTCCTCACGCGCAAATGGGCGCGCGAGCTCGACTACCGCCTGATCAAGGAGATCTGGGGTTGCCGCGAAAATCGCATCGCGGTGCGCTTCGCCTACGAGTGGCACGACGACAGCGGCAGCTGGTTCCGCAGCTACGGCAACGAGAACTGGGAGTTCGACGAGCACGGCCTGATGCGTGTGCGCCATGCGAGCATCAACGACCTGCCGATCAAGGAAAGCGACCGCAAGTATCACTGGCCGTCCGGACGCAGGCCCGACGATCACCCTTCCTTGAGCGACCTCGGTTTCTAGGATCCAGGCGAAAACCTTGGCGCGGATCAACGCGGATTACGCGGATAAGAACCAAATCGGAAAATCAGTCGGACTGCTCTATGCGCGTTAATCCGCGGTTGATCCGCGTAAATCCGCGTCCAAGAGGCTTGCTAAAGGTATCTAACCACCCTGCTCGACCTCGACCGTTCGGCCGCCACCCTGCACTGTCGAAAGCTGCGGGGCCTGACCTCGCGCCACGATGCTGCTCGCGGTCAGGTCGGCGCTGACGTTGCCGACTGTCGCGAACACGTCGGGAATCGTGTCGACGGCAAGCAGCAGTCCGAGTGGCTCGAGCGGCAAGCCCATGGCGGATGTGACCGGCATCGTCGCAGCCATGAAGCTGACCTGCCCTGGCAAGCCGACCGCACCCAGGCTCAGCACGACGGCCAGTGCCGCCGCAACGGCCAGATGCGCGACGGATACATCGATCCCGTAGATCCAGGCAACGAACGCAGCCGCTCCGAGATATTGCATCGGGCTGGTGATGCGGAACAGCGACACCGCCATCGGCAGCACGAGCGCCGCGACGGCTGGCGGATGGCCAAGGCGCGTTCGCGCGCTTTCGACCATGGCCGGCAGAGACGCCAGCGACGACTGCGTGCTCGCCGCGACGATCTGCGCCGGGAGGATGCCCGCGGCGAATCGCCGCAGGCGTTCGCCGCCGAACACGACAGCCACGGGATACAGCATCAGCGTGATGGCGATGTACATCGAACATTGCAGGGCGATGTACCAGCCGAGCGCGCTGATCACCCCGGATCCGGCGCGCGCGCAGACCGCGAGCACGAGCGCGAACACGCCGACCGGCGCGACCCAAAGCACCCAGCGCACGATCACGATCATCGTGTCGGCGATCGTCTGGAAGAATTCGACCATGCGCGCACGGCGCGCGGACTCGATGCGCGTCAGTGCGAAGCCGAAGAACAGCGCGAACACTACCAGGGGCAGCATCGCGCTTTGCGCCGCGGCCGCGATCGCGTTGCCCGGGATGATCGTGGCGAACCAGTCGGCAAACCCGACCTGCGTCGCCGCGCCGGCGCCGGCCGGAATCGTCGCGCGCAGCTTGTCGATCAGCACCGGATCGCGCGGCAGAAATGACAGCAGCAATGGCGCGACGATCGCCATGAATGCGGCGCCGGCGCTCAGCAGCAGCGCGAACACGACGATCGCGCGGCGCGCCATACGCCCCGACGCGGCCGCGTCGTTCGCAGCGCTGACGCCGACGACGATCAACGCGAACACCAGTGGCACGACCGTCATCTGCAAGGCGTTGAGCCAGAGCCGGCCGATCGGCTGGGCAATGCCTGCAGCCTGCACGGCCAGTGCCGGATCAAACCAGGCGAGCAGGACGCCAGTAATCGCGCCAAGCACCAGTCCAAGCAGGATGCGAGCAGTATTAGACATTTCGTTTCGCTACAGGGCTCTGGTTCAAGTATGTCGTCATCCCCGCGAAAGCGGGGATCCATCGTGATCTTGTTCTACTGATCCGTAAAAAATGGATTCCCGCTTTCGCGGGAATAACGGCAAGTGTTAGGTTGCTCGGACGTTCACAGGAACACGTGCACTCATTCCGACGCGAGGTCAGGCAGACCCCACTCCGATTTCAGCCGCCTGTACTCCTTCTGCGGCAACAACACAAAGACCGGATGATCCTGCGGTCGCAACCACGCGACCAGCGCCTGCATCACCGGCTCGGCCATCGCCGTGCAGCCGGCCGTATGCGAATCGGCTGACTTCCACAGGTGCGCGAAGATGCAACTGCCGGCGCCCGCGGTTCCGCGTGCATTGTGTTCGATGACGAAGCCGAGCTTGTAGGCCTGGTCGCCGCCGGCGTGCAGGTCCCGGCGCATCGGCTCGGTCGACCCTGCGATCGCGGCGCTGCCGACCTTGCCTGCATCGACGATGCGGTTGTAGAGCGGCGAGCCGTCGACGTCGATGCAGTAGTCGTCCGCACTCAACGCGGCGTAGGGCCATTGGATGTTTTCCGTAGCGGCATAGCCGAACGCCGTGCCGATCGAAAACATGCCCGCCGGACTGCGGCCGTCGCCTTCGTGCTTCTGCGGGCCGTCCTGTGGTGGACTCAGACCAATGCCCCAGGCCGCTCCGGCACGACCAATCACCACGGGCACCGGCGCAGTGGCGCTATGCCATCCGTCCGCGGCGCGCGAGAAAGTCTGCAGTGTTGCCCTGGTCGAATTCCAGCCTGGTGTCGTCACGAGCACGAGCTGGCGCGCGTCGGCCGGCATAATCTTTGGGGATGCCGACTCGACCGTCGAAATCGACGCCGCGGTCATCGCTATCAGCACGGCCCAGCCCGGCCACGCTCGCCAGCCGGCAACGCGGCTGCGCAAATCCGGTCGCATCATTTCTGGAATCCTCATGGTTGCATCAGGCATTGAGCATGTTCTGGATGTGCCCGCAATTTGCAACGAGCTTGTCGAGCCGGCCTTTGCCGTTCTCGCACAACAATACGAAGATCATGTCGAGCAGGTGGCGCAAGGCAGACTGATAGAGCAGCGGTTCGATGTGCACGCGCTCGTCGTGCGCCGATACGAGCAGCGACAGGTCCGCGTGCGCCCGCAGCGGATTCGCGCTATGCCGCGTCACCGAAATCACCTTGCCGCGGCGCTCGTTGAATTGCCGGCTGATCTGGCTCAAGGCCGGCTGCGTGCCATGTTCGGAAAATACCAGCAGCACGTCGTTTGTGGCCGCGGCGGAGATGCTGGCGGTCATCAGCACGGCATCGAAATGATGCACGGTCAGCACGTCGAGCAGCGACAGGCGCATTGCGAACGCGCGCGCTGGAATGCCGTCCTCACCGAGGCCGATAATGAATACCTTTCCAGCCTTGCCGATCAATGCAGCGATCGCGTCGAGTGTGCCCGGCGGGTTGATCAGCCGTGTTTCCTGTTCGGCCTGCGCCTTGCCGTGCCAGAGGTTTTCGGCGAGCGCGCCGTGCGGATCGCGGCGCGCCGGCTCGGCGCTGCCGTTGCCTTCACCGCCGTCGCCGCGCGCGAGTGAGTCGCCGATCGAATACTTCAGGTCCGGGTAGCCCTTGAAGCCGAGCTTCTGGCTGAACTTGACGACACTGGACTGGCTGATCTTGAGCGCATTGGCCAACTGCTGCGAGGAATAGTCGCGGAGCAGATGCGCATTCTCGAGGATGAAGTCGGCAATGCGCCGCTCGATCGCGGACATCTGGTCGCGTTCCGCGCGGATTTTCAGCAGCGGCAACATTTCTTACGTCGACGTGCTCATGCGATCGGTTCCAGTCCGCGGATTTCACGGATGCCCAGGCCGGGTGCGTCAGTCACCGTGATCTCCGATTCGTTGAAGATCACGCCGCCGTCGACCGGATTGAATGCGCAAAGCGACGGGCCGTCCAGATCGACCTTGGTGATGACGTTCGCCTTCGCCACCGCCACGTGCACGGCCGCCGCGACGCTGATGCTGGTCTCGAGCATGCAGCCCATCATGCACTCGACCTGGTACATCGCCGCAATGTCGGCGATGCGGATCGCGTTGGAGACGCCGCCGGTCTTCATCAGCTTGATGTTGATGATGTCGGCCGCGCGCATGCGGATCAGCTCGACGACCTCGGTCGGGCCGAACACGCTTTCATCGGCCATGATCGGCGTGTGCACGCGTTCGGTGACGTATTTCATGCCGTTCAGATCCTGCGCCTTGACCGGCTGCTCGACAAGTTCGAGGCGCACGCCGGCGTCCTCGAGATTCTGCAGTGCGTACACGGCCTGCTTGGCCGTCCAGCCCTGATTGGCATCCAGCCGCAGCAGCGCGCGGCCCTCGACCGCCGCGTAGATTGCCTTGACGCGCTCGATGTCGACGCCGATGTCCTTGCCGACCTTGATCTTCAGCGAGTCGAAACCGCGGTTCACGGCGTCGATCGAATCGGCGACCATCTTGTCGATCGTGTCGACACTGATCGTGATATCGGTCGTGATGACCGGATCGCCGCCGCCGAGCAGACGGTACAAGGGCGCGTTGTACAGCTGCCCCCACAGATCGTAGATCGCGATCTCGACTGCCGCCTTGGCGCTCGAATTCTTCTCCATCGCGCCCTGGATCAACTGCGTGATGTGATTGAGGTCGGCGATTTCCGCGCCGATCAGCCGCGGCGAGATGTAGTTGCGGATTGCCGCGACGATCGAACCGTGCGTGTCGCCGGTGATCACGGCGGTCGCCGGCGCTTCGCCGTAGCCGACGTGGCCGGTGTCGGTATTGACCATGACGATGATATCCTCGACCGCATCGACGGTACGCAACGCCGTCTTGAACGGCGTCTTCAACGGCACACGCAACAGGCCGAAGCGGATATCGGTAATTTTCATGGCTTGGCTGATGCTTCCGTGTCGGTAGCGGGACGAATTCGCACGATGCTGGTCATGCGGTCGACATAGGTCTTGTCATTGCCGTACAGCAGCGGCGTCAATGGCGACACCGATACCGCGTTGAGGTCCACGCGCACGCGCGAACCGTCGTCGCGGCGATAACTCAGGCCAGTCGTGTCGTGGATCACGTACGGTTCGCCGTCGACGACACCAATCGCCATCATGACGTGGCCGGGGATGTAGACCAGATCGCCGACTTGCAACGCGCGCACCGCAGCCAGTCGCGCGGCGCGATCGTCCTGTTCGGTGAAGAGGCGGTGGTTCAGGCCAGGACTCACGGCTTGATCGCGGGTGTTGCGCGGCATCTGCACGCCCATGCTGCGGTACACGTCGGAGACGAAACCGCTGCAGTCGCGCGCATTGTACGAGTGGCCCCAACCATAGCGTTCGCCGAGGAACTTGAATGCCTGGCGCAGGATGTTCGCTCGCGTCAGCGGCAGGTAGTCGCTCTGCGTGTCGGCAGTTTTTGGCAGCAGCGCAGGAACGATCCTCAGCGTGCCGTCGTCGGCGCGCAGCGGCAGTTCGACCACGTGCGCCGTGTACGGATGCTGGCCGTCCACGGACTTTTCCGCGGACCAGTCCGCTTCGAGCGGAACGCGCACACCCATGTCGAGCTGCAGCTGTGAGATCGCCGGCTGCGTCGGCGAAAACACCGTCGTGACGGTGGCGCCCGTGACGATGCGGTACGGTTTGGCGTCGGCGTAGCCGAACACCTGCGCGGCCGTACCCTCGGCAAGAAACCTGCTCTCGAGCCATGCGGCATAGCGCGGGCTGACGACGAAGCGCCATTTGCCATCGCGGCTCGCGTGCACGATCACGACCGGC
Organism: uncultured Gammaproteobacteria bacterium; assembly: GCA_963766595.1. Classification (GTDB taxonomy): domain Bacteria; phylum Pseudomonadota; class Gammaproteobacteria; order Xanthomonadales; family Rhodanobacteraceae; genus Rudaea. Next base: position 315,807 of record CAVYAZ010000002.1, on the reverse strand, counting down.
GTGCCGGGAAACAGCGCGCTCTCCTGGAAGCGATCGATGTTGGTGTTGTCGCGCTCGCTGAACGCGCGCAACGTCGACGGAAATGTGCGCAGGTCGGCGCGATGGACGACCAGCGCATAGCGTGCAGGTGTCTGTTCGGCGACGGAACCGATGTCCACGTTCGCGATCAGCGCATCGACTGCCGCAGCGCTCAGCTCGGCGTTATCGGCGTCGTACATCGGCTTCGATGGCCGTTCGGACATGGCGTTGATCCAGTCCGTGACCTGCTTGCGCGTCAGTGTCGCGGGCAACGCCTGCAGGTCATGCAGTGTCGGGTCCTTCTGCACGAGTGCGGCGTTTTCGGCCGCGATCGCCTGGTCGTCGAGCACGATGCGGTCGGCATCATTCAGGCGCCTGATCCAGAAATCGGGTGCGAGCATCGCGTCGGCGACGCCGATGACTCCCGAGGGCGGCACGGTCAACGTCACGCCTTCGCGGGCGCAGACCGACGCGCTGCCGAGCATGAGTGCAACTGCCGATATGACAGGAACCAGTCGTCGCATCGCCATCATGTGTTCCCCAAGTCCGACCCCGCAACCGAGGTCACGCACATGGACGCTATGCGCGCCCTTCGGCCAAAATCATGGGAGGATTACGTCTTCAAAGAATAGATGATTCTCAAATACTATACCAGAAGCATAAATTATTGACGAGCATAGGACGGCATGTTACACACACGGCGAGAGTGGACTCATCCGTCGGGGAACTCTTCACAATGGGTACAGCACTGGCACCGATAGCCGGCATGCTCCGGTCTGTTCGGCGCGCGCGCATCGGCGCGATCGCGCTGATGATGCTGCTCGTGCTGCTCCCGTCTGCAGCGGCATTCTGCGGTACGAGCGCCGATCTCCAGTCCAAATCAGATCTCGTCGAGCAGACGATCGCGCAGATCGACGCAGGCCAGTTCGCTTCCGCGTCGTCGCAGATCGACCAAGTGCTGGCCCAGGCGTCGGTCGACGCAAAATTGCGCGAGGCGCTCGAGTTCCAGCGCGAGCGCATGCGCCGCATCCTCCTCGACTTCACGCTGACGCAAGACGACGCCAAGGCGCGCCTGCGCAGACAGATTCCGGACCTGCGCGACGACGAGTTTGCAAAGTGGGATAGCGAAGGCTTGTTCGAGCGCCGGGTCATCGATGGCCGCGTCCTCTACTTCTCGCGCTCGCCGTCGAACCTGTTTCGGCTGAGCCACGAAGCGCTGGCCAGGCGCAAGGAGCAAACACCGCTGGTCGACAGCCCGCTCCAGTCGCCGAATCCGCACCACCGCGAGGTCGTCGCAGCAGCCCTTGCCAGCCACAAAAGCAGCGTCGCGCCACGCCACCTGCGCGTCACGCAATCGTTGACCGTGCACGCCGATGCCGTGCCTGCAGGCGAAAGCGTGCGCGCATGGATTCCGTATCCGCGCGCATTGCCGGGCCAGCAGGAGGATATCCGGTTCGTTTCCAGCAAGCCGGCGCAGCATGAAATCGCCCCGGAATCCACATTGCAACGTACCGTACTTGTGGAAAAGCGCGCAGAGGCCGGCAAGCCGACGAAGTTCTCGATCACCTATGAGGTGACCGTCTACGCGCAATACGACACGGTCGATGCCGACAAGGCCGTGCCGGCGGCGATCACGCCCGAACTCGCGCCGTTCGTTGCCGAGCGGCCGCCGCACATCGCCTTCACCGAGCCGCTGCGACTGTTCTCGCGGCAGGTCGTCGGCGACGAGAGGAATCCGTGGCGCATCGCGCAGAAACTCTATGCCGCGGTCGACCAGATTCCCTGGGCCGGCGCGCTCGAATACTCGACGATCAGCAACATCAGCGAATACGCGCTGCGCGCCGGGCACGCCGACTGCGGCCAGCAGACGCTGCTGCTGATGACCCTGCTGCGGCTCAACGGCATCCCGACGCGCTGGCAGTCCGGGATGATCTATTCGGACACGGCTTACAACAACCTGCACGACTGGGGCTGGCTGTACATCGCGCCGTATGGCTGGTTGCCGATGGATGTCACGTTCGGCCGTTTCGACGATCCCGATCCGGCAATCGCGAATTTCTATCTCGGCGGCCTCGACGCCTATCGCATCGCGTTCAACGACGACTTCAGCCGCGACCTCGTCCCGGCAAAGAAATTCTTCCGTTCGGAAACGGTCGACTTGCAGCGTGGCGAGGCCGAATGGAGCGGGGGCAACCTGTACTTCAATCAGTGGGATTACGACTTCCAATGGAAGATCCTGCCGGTCTCGCGGGCGGCAGGCAGCAAGTAGTTCTCAGGTTCCTTCAGCAATACATACGCAACTCACACTACAAAATCGACGGAGGTGAGGGTGGTACATCCGAAGCGCATCGTCCTATCCGGCGCCGACCTCACCCCGGCCCTCTCCCGCCAGCGGGAGAGGGCGAAGAGCGGGAACATTCCCTACCTTTTTCTTGTGATCATGTTGAGCAGTGTGTCCGCATCGGCGCAGGCGGGCTCGCCGTATGACAAGACCTTCGACGACGTGATGGTCCGCTATCACCTGCCGGGCCTCGCGCTCGGCGTGATCGAGGACGGCAAGGTTTCTTACACGCGCACCGGCGGCGAGCTCGTCGCCGGCTCGGGCCAGAAAGTCACGCCCGACACGTTGTTCAAGATCGCTTCGAACAGCAAGGCGATGACGACCGCGTTGCTCGCCCGTCTGGTCCAGGCCGGAAAGTTGAACTGGGACGATCCGGCGACGAAGTACCTGCCGCAATTGCGCATGGCCGACCCGTGGGTCACGCAGAATCTGCTCGTGCGCGACCTGCTCGTGCACAACATCGGCTTGCGCGAGGGTGCAGGCGACCTGATGCTGTGGCCGGAACCCAACCACTTCACGCGCGCCGACATCCTCGCGGGCCTGGCCTATCTCAAACCGCAGACGAGCTTTCGGTCGGGTTATGCATACGACAATCTCATGTACGTCGTCGCCGGCGAAGTCGCCGCGGCGGCCGGCGGCGCATCCTACGAATCACTGATGCGGCGCGAGGTGTTCGAGCCGCTCGGGCTGTCGCGCTGCCAGGTCGGTCAGTGGCGCCGCGACGACGTCGAGAATGTCGCCCAGCCGCACATGCGCAAGGACGGGCGCAACGTCGCGATCAACGAAGATGGCGACGTTGTCCCGGAGATCACGTCGGCCGCGGCGGGCGGGATCCGCTGCAGCCTGCACGACATGCTGGCCTGGGCGCGCAACTGGCTCGTGCCGGACGCGCAACAGCTGGCCTGGTTGTCGGCGGAGCAGCGTCGCGTGCTGTGGACGCCGCGCACGCCAATGCCGATCTCGCAGCGCCGGCGCGATTGGGACCACACGCATTTCTACGCGTACGGATTCGGCTGGCGCCTGGCCGATGTCGATGGCGTCTGGACCGTTTCGCATACCGGCACGCTGTCCGGCATGTATTCGGTGCTGACGCTGCTGCCGGATCGGCGCAGCGGATTCGTGATGATGACGAATGGCGAGGGAGACGAGGCGCGCACCGTGTTGACCGAGGTCATGCTCAAGCAGATGGCGACGGGCAAGACAACCGCAGTTGCGAAATACGCCGAGGAACTGGCGCGCGAATCGGCGTCGAAGCCGGCGCAGCGAAAAGCCCCGGACACATCGGCCCGGCAACCCGCAGCGCTCGCGGAAGCAAACAGCTTACTGGGACATTGGCGCGACCCGTGGTTCGGTCCAATATCCATTTGTCCACAAGGGGAAAAGGTGCGGTTCGCGGCAATGAAATCGCCGTTGCTGTCCGGCACCGTGATGCGCGTCGGCGAGCGCTATCTGGTCCACTGGGACGAGGACCGCATGGACACCGAAGCATGGCTGCACGTGGCGCCCGGCAATCCCCCGGCATCGGCCGTGCTGGCAATGGCCAAGGTCGATCCCGACGCCGATTTCAGCTCGGACTTCGAAGACCTGGCCTTCACTCGGGAGCGCGACTGTGATTGAACCGATTCGAATCGACCGTGCCGTCGCGCGCGGCTTGGTTGTTCTGTTTTCGCTAGGCGCATTGGGCGCGTGCACTTCGCAGAATTCGCCGGCGCCGAACGACACAGCCGTCGATGCAATCATGCAGGCCTACGCGGGCGATGTTCCCGGCGCTTCGGTGCTGGTCGTTCGCGACGGCAAGCCGTTGGTGCGCAAGGCCTACGGCCTGGCCAACCTCGAAGAAAATACCGCCGCGACGCCGGCGACGAACTACCGCCTCGCCTCGGTGACGAAGCAGTTCACGGCCGCCTCGATCCTGCTGCTCGCCGAGGATGGGCGGCTGACGCTCGACGATCCGCTTCGCAAATGGCTGCCGACGCTGCCCGAAACCGATCAGGCGATCACGATCCGCCACCTGCTGACGCATACCGGCGGGCTGATCGACTACGAGGACATCATGCCGGACGCCGGCAACGAAGACCCGGTGACGGATTTCTCGAAGCAGCTGCGCGACATCGACGTGCTGCATCTGCTGGAGAAGGAACAACGCGTCTACTTCGCGGCCGGCACCAGCTACCGCTACAGCAATGGCGGCTATTCGATGCTCGCGCTGATCGTCGAGCGCGCCTCGGGCCAGAGCTTCCAGTCGTTCCTGCACGATCGCATCTTCAAGCCGCTGCACATGGACAACACGCTCGCCTACGTCGTCGAGGGACCGCCGGTCCCGAATCGCGCGTACGGTTACACGCCGGTCGACGGCCAGTGGCGGCGCACCGACCAGAGCCTCACGAGCGCCGTGCTCGGTGACGGCGGCATCTATTCGTCGATCGACGACCTGGCCAAATGGGACGCTGCGCTGTACGACAACCGATTGCTGAAAGACGAATCGCGCAAACTCGCCTTCACGCCATGGACGAAGACCGATGATGCCTCGATCGAGTACGGTTTCGGCTGGCGCATCACCGGTGAAACGCTCTGGCATTCCGGCGAGAGCATCGCCTTCCGCAACGTCATCGTGCGCTACCCGCAGCGGCACCTGAGCGTGATCATCCTGACCAACCGCAACGATCCGGAACCGTACCGCATGGCGCTGGCGATCGCCGCGCCCTTCCTCGAGGCCAAGTAGCCGGGCAACGCGCAGTTCGGCGCGGCGCGGCGCGCCTTGCTATTCTGTGCCGCATGTTCGCCTGCAAGCCTCAACCCACTTCGAACACCACTGAGGGGGAGTCGTGTACGAAGCTGCCGTGACGTGCCTGGTGGTGACTGCGATCCTGGCGTACGTCAACAAGCGTTTCGTCGGCCTGCCGACCGTCATCGGCGTCATGACGATCGCGCTGGTGTTGTCGTTCACCCTGATCGGGCTGGACTGGCTCGGAATTCGCCACCTGCGCGACTACGAGACGACCCTCATCGCCTCGGTCGACTTCTCCGCCGTACTGATGCAGGGCATGCTGTCGCTGCTGCTGTTCGCCGGCGCCCTGCACACCGATGTCGCCGAGCTCAAGGCGTACTGGTGGCAGGTCGGCGTGCTTGCGCTCGTCGGCACGGTCGTGTCCGCGCTGCTGATCGGCTGCGCATTGTGGTATTTCCTGCCGCTGCTCGGCCTCGGCCTGCCATGGACGTACTGCCTGATGTTCGGCGCACTGATCTCGCCGACCGATCCGATCGCGGTAATCGGCATCCTGAAGTCCGCCGGTGCGCCGAGGAGCCTGGAGGCCGTCATCACCAGCGAGTCGCTGTTCAACGACGGCGTCGGCATCGTCATGTTCCTGCTGCTACTGGGCATGCTCACGGCCGGCGATACGCCGACGGCCGGTGATGCCGCATTGCTGTTGGCCCGGGAAGGCATCGGCGGAATCGCATTCGGAGCGCTGCTCGGCTACGTCACGTATCGCCTGCTCAAGAGCATCGACAGCTACCAGGAAGAAGTCCTGCTGACACTCGCAGCGGTGATGGGCGGTTACACGCTCGCGACCCGGATCGGCGTATCCGGCCCGCTGGCGATGGTCATGGCGGGCTTGATCATCGGCCACCGCGGGCGCGCGCTCGCGATGTCGGACAAGACACGCGCGCATATCGACATGTTCTGGGAACTGATCGACGCGATCATGAACTCGGTGTTGTTCGTGCTGATCGGGATGCAAGTGATCCTCATCGCTTTCCCGGCCAATGTCGTCGCGGCGTCCGCCGGCGCGATCCTGATCACGCTGTCGGCGCGGCTGCTCACGGTCGGCGTGCCGGTCGTTGCGTTCAAGCGCGCATTCGCATTGCCGAACGGCGCGTGGCAAGTGCTGACCTGGGGCGGGCTGCGCGGCGGTATCTCGGTTGCCCTTGCGCTCGCACTGCCGCTCGGTCCTGAACGCAACGTGCTGCTCGCGTTGACATATTCGGTCGTCGTGTTTTCGATTCTCGTCCAGGGACTGACGATCCGGGCAGTCGCACGCGCGACGGCCGACTGCCAGCCGGAAGGAAGTCTTCCTGACTGATTTACTGCCGCAGGCCAAGCGATGCGCAGGTGGACGAACAGGGCGCCGGTGGCGCGGTGTTGTCGTCAGCGCCGCACGTCGAAGCGCCGCTCGCCGAGAAAGTCGGCGACCTCACCGACTGAGTGCCTGAGGAAATCGCCGGGTACGGAGTGCTTCAGGCAGCCGGCTGCGAGACCGAAGTCGAGGCTGTCCTGATCGCTCATGTTCGTGAACAGCCCGTGCAGCACGCCCGCCGCAAATGCATCACCCGCGCCGATGCGATCCACGATCGAAGTGACCTGCTGCGCGGCGGAAGTCACGGTATGGGCGCGCGTGGCCATCACCGCCGACAACTCGTGATGATCGACGCTGTGCTGGACGCGGCGCGTGGAGACGATTCGCTGCAGCTGCTCGAAGGCGCCGAACGCTGCTCCGGCCGCGTCGGCAAAGGACTGTTCGGGTGACGCGGAGGTGAACTCGCGCCCGAGTACGATTGCAATGTCGCGCTGATCGGCAAACACGATGTCGGCACAGGCAAAGATATCGCGCAGGATTGCGCCCGGGCTCGGGTTCCACGCCTGCCACAACTTGCTGCGATAGTTGCCATCGAACACGACCGACAAGCCGCGCGCGCGCGCCGCGCGCACGGCGGCCGTGGCCGCGGCGGCCGCACTGGCACCCACTGCAGGCGTCACTCCGGACACGTGCAGCACGTTTGCGCCGTCGAGCAGACGCGGCCAGTCGTAGTTCTCCGGCGACGCAAGCGCGAACGCGGAATCCGCCCGGTCGTACAGCACCTGGCTCGGCCGATGGACCGCGCCGGTCTCGAGAAAGTAGAGCCCCATGCGTCCGGCACCCGTGCTGATCCGGCTCACGTCGACACCGTGGCGACGCACTTCGCCGACCGCGGCAGCGCCGAGGGCGTTGTCCGCCACCGTGCCAACCAGCGCCGCCGCATGGCCGAATTGCGCAAGCGCGACGGCCACGTTCGCTTCCGCGCCGCCGACCTGCACATCGAACCGCGGCGACTGCAGCAGGCGTTCGCGCCCGGGCGCCGACAGACGCAGCAGCAGTTCACCGAAGCAGACAAATCGTGTCGCGCTCATCGCATCCCCACTGACTTTTGTGCGTTTTGCCAACCTGATCACACCGCATTTTCGAGCGGGCTGCGGTCTGTGCGCGCACCCCGTCGTAGACTGCGCAGCGTACCGCATTCGACCGCTTGATGTTGCACTGCGGTGTTTGCTAGGCTATTTAATGTCACCGGTGTCAATATTCCAAAGACAAAAATGATACCGGTGTCAAATTCGGGGCCGACGTGCCTTACGCCGGACACAAACGGGAGGATACATCGTGAATATTTGTTCAGCTCGCGCGCGGGTCGTTCGACACCAACCCCTGACGCGCGCCATCCTGATCGCATTGTGCAGTCTGAGCCCGTTCGCCGGCGCACAGACGACGCCCGACGGCGCGGCGCCTGACCAGACCACAGCCACAACCACAACCACAACCAGCAACCCGACGGATGACACGCAGAAGCTCGGCGAAATCTCCGTCAGCGGCTACGCGCAGAGCGTCGAGAAGGCGATCGAGATCAAGCGCGACACGGTCGGCCAGGTCGATGCGGTCATGGCCGAGGACATCGGCAAGTTCCCGGATCAGAACCTGGCCGAATCGCTGCAGCGCATTCCCGGCGTCGAGATCGTGCGCGAGGGCGGCGAGGGCCGGCAGATTTCGGTCCGCGGGCTGTCCCCCGACTTCGTGCGCATTCGCCTGAACGGCATGGAGGCGCTCGCCACGACGGGCGCGAACGACAACTCAGGCGGCAACAACCGCGGCCGCAGTTTCGACTTCAACGTCTTCGCGTCGGAACTGTTCAACAAGATCGTCGTGCGCAAGACCGACCAGGCCGACACCGGCGAAGGCTCGCTCGGCGCGACCGTCGACTTCACCACGCCCAGGCCGTTCGACTTCAACCGCTTCGTCGCGGCCGCCGACGTCCAGGGCGGATACAACGAATACGCCGACAAGGGCAATTACAAATACTCGTATCTGGTCGGCACGGTATTCGACGAGGGACGCATGGGAGTCATGGCCTCGTTCGCGTACAGCCATCGCAATATCCTCGAGGAAGGTTCCGGGACGGTGCGCTGGGACAACGGACCGTCGAGCGGCGGCTTCGACAAAACTTCACCGTTCGCCGACGCGCTTCTGCCGACCACGTTCATTCCGCGCATTCCACGCTATCAGGCGTATACGTACGAAAAAGACCGGCTCGGCATGACCGGCTCGTACCAGTGGCAGATCACGGACCACACCCTGCTCACCGTCGATGGCCTGTATGCCGACTACAGCGGGTCTCGCTCCGAATCGGACCTCGAGGCGATTTCGTTCAGCAAGACCGGCACCGGCAAGCCGCAGACGATCGTGAAATCCGGCTACATCGATCCGGCTACCGGAAACCTGCTGTACGGCGTGTTCGACAATGTCGACATGCGCGTGGAGCAGCGCGACGACGAACTGGAAACGCAGTTCAACCAGTTGAGCGCGACGCTTGACCACCAGTTCACCGACAACTTCAAGATGAGTCTGTTCGCCGGCCATTCGCGATCGGACTTCGCCAATCCGGTGCAGACGACAATCACGCTCGATCACGCCAACGCGAAGAACTATTCCTACGACTATCGTGGCGATGATCGCAACCCGATCATCAACTACGGCTTCGACGTGACCGACCCGAGCCAGTGGCAGTTTGCCAACGGACAGTCGGAGATCCGGTTGCGCCCGAACACGACGGAAAACATGTTCACGACGCAGCGCCTCGACCTCAGCTACGCCTTCAACGACCACGTCACGCTCACCGGCGGCCTGGACTACAAGGCGTACAAGTTCAGCACCACCGAACAGCGGCGCACGTCGGAAACCACCGTGCCGAACCTTCCGGCCGGAACCACGCTGGCGAACCTGACCAACCTCGCCAGCTTCGGCAACAACCTCGGTGTCGGCGGCAGCACGCCGACGAGCTGGGTCGTGCCGGACATCGACGCGTTCAACAAGATCTTCAACATCTACAGCGATAGCGGGACATTCGCGGTGTCGTCGGCGTCGCCGAGCGCGAACGCCAACAACCGCTATGTCAAGGAAGACGATACCGGCGCTTACCTTCAGCTCAATTTCAACGCGCTCATTTTCGGCCTGCCGCTGCGCGGCAACGTCGGCGACCGCTATGTCACGACGTCGCAGACTTCGTTCGGCCTGGCGGCTGTCAACGGCGCTCTGGTTCCGACGACCGTCGACCGACCGGACTACGGCAACAACCTGCCGTCGGCGAACCTCGCCCTGTCGCTGCAGGACGACCTGATCCTGCGCTTCGGTGCGGCGAAGGTCATGTCGCGCCCGAGTCTTGGCAACCTGACTCCCGGTGTGACGGTCAGCGTCAGCGGATCCAGCCGCACCGTCACCAGCGGCAATCCGCTGCTCGACCCTTACAAGGCGACGACGTTCGATACCTCGCTGGAATGGTATTTCGGCGAACGCTCGCTGCTGTCGGGCGCCCTGTTCTACAAGGACATCAGTTCGTACGTGCAGCAGCTGAAGTACACGGAGGCGTTCAAGGACTCCGGCCTGCCCCCGAGCCTGCTCGTGGGCACCGGCGCTTCGCCGGACGACGATTTCAACTTCAGCGTGCCGCTCAATGCTCCGGCCGGCAAGCTGAAGGGCTATGAAGTCAACTACCAGCAGGGCTTCACGTTCCTGCCCGGCTTCCTGAGCTACTTCGGCACGCAGCTCAACTACACGCATGTGCAATCCAACCTCGACTACTTGAACACGTCGGGCGCCGTCCTGATCACTGCGCCGCTGGTCGGCCTGTCGCCGAACAGCTACAACGCCACGCTGTATTGGGACAACACGGTGTTCTCCGCGCGCGTCTCGCTGGCGCACCGCGACGGTTACCTGACGACGGTGCCGGGACGCAACAACAACGATGTGGAAGGCACGAAGGGCACCTCGAACGTCGACATGTCGGCATCGTGGAACTACAACTCGTGGCTGTCGTTCTCATTCTCGGCGATCAACCTGACCAACGAGGCGAACGATCAGTATGTCGGGGCCGTCGGCGACCGTTCGGTGGTCTACACCAAGACCGGACGCGAGTACTACGTCGGCTTCCACCTGAAGTTCTGATTCGATGTGAGATCCTGATCCAGTTCCTCCAACGGCACGGCGGAGTCGATTGCTCCGCCGTTTTTTTTTCGCGAAGGCGATCGCGCCGCTGGCCGAAGAAGAAGTGTCCACGACCGCCGACGATTACCCTGCGCCGATGACGATCAATCGCCGTGATTTTCTCCATGCCAGCGTCCTTGCCGCCGCCGGCTGCGCGATAGCCCGGCCGGCGCAATCGTTCGACGCGGTGGTATCTCACAGCGCGGACGACCGGGCTGCTGGCGCACCGGTCTTCGCGTCGCTCGGCGGCGCGCTCGCAGCGGCGCCCGCCGCGGGCACGCGGCCATGGCGCATACGCATCGCCACCGGCCGCTGGCACGAGAAAATCGTGATCGACAAGCCGTTCATCCACTTGATCGGCGACAAGCGCAAAAGCAGCATCCTGAGTTTCGACGCGGCCGCCGGTCATCTGCGACCCGACGGCGAAGTGTGGGGAACGGCCGGCTGCGCCAGCCTCATCGTCACGGCACCCGACTTCGCCGCGAGAAACCTGACGATCGAGAACACGTTCGACTACGTCGACGAGATCACGCGGCCAACACCGACGCTACCGCCGATCGGCGGCAACGGTGCGCAGGGCGTGGCGTTGATGCTCAGCGGCAACGCCGACCGCAGCCGCATCGACAACGTCGACATCCATGGCCACCAGGACACGCTGTATGTCGACGCCGGCCGCAGCCGTTTCAGCGATTGCACGATCAGCGGCAGCGTCGATTTCATCTTCGGCGCGGGACAATGCCTGATCGAACGCTGCGTGGCGCTGTCGCGTTTCCGTCCCGGCAAGGAGCGCCAGGGCTACGTCGTCGCGCCCAGCACCTCGCGCAACAAGGAGTTCGGCATCGTGCTGCGCGACTGTCGCCTGACGCGCGAGCCGCAGGTCCCGCCCAGCAGCGTCGCGCTTGGCCGGCCGTGGCGCCATGCGCGCAGGTTTGCCGACGGCAGCTATGGCGACCCGGACATTTCGAGCCAGGCCGCCTTCATCGACTGCTGGATGGACGAGCACATCGATGCACACGGCTGGGATGAAATGCGCTATCCATCGCGTGACGGCACGCGCGTTCCGTACGACCCGCTCGACGCACGCCTGTACGAATTCGGCAGCCGCGGACCGGGGGCGCGCACGAGCCCAGTGCGGCGAGTGCTCAGCGCCGAACAGGCGCGGCGATATACGGCGACAAACATTCTTGCCGGGTGGAGCGGTATTTAACGGTGGACGACCGCGGACGTGCGAAGTCCCAGCCCGGGCGCGCTAATTTTGCAGGTACTCAAAGCGGCTAAAGGGCAAGACCATCCAAAAACGCCGTCATTCCCGCGAAAGCGGGAATCCATTTTGATTTTGACCATGCCGCCACGCTTTCAAGCAGGGCAAGATGGATTCCCGCTTTCGCGGGAATGACGACTTTTCATAACCTGTTGCGCGTGAGAATGTCTAGGTATCCCTTTCCTCACCAGCCATCTGCAAGCGCGGCGAAAGCAGATGGATCAACCCCAACGCGATCCAATACGCCGACCCGGCGACGATGAACACCGGCAGATAGCCAGCATGGCTGTCCAGAACGAAGCCTGTGTACTTCGACATCGCCATACCGGCGCCGGCTCCGCACAGGCCGCCGAGTCCAGCCACGGCGCCGACCGATCGCCGCGGCATCAGGTCGCCTGGCAGAGTGAGTAGCGTTGCCGAGAACCCTTGATGAGCAGCGGCCGCGATGCCGACAATGAGAACACTCAGCCAGAGCGCATCGACACTCGCGGCGAATACGACCGGCGTCGCGCAAGCCGCGCATAGCGCGAGCACGCTCTTGCGCGCGGCGTTGACGCTCGCGCCACGCTTGAGCAGATGCGACGACAACCAACCTCCGGCAATGCTGCCGACGTCGGACATCAGATAGATCGCGGCGAGCGGCCAGCCGATTGTTTGCAAGTCCAGGTGATGGCGCTTGGCCAGAAAGTCCGGCAGCCAGACCAGGTACATGCCGAAGACCGGATCGCTGAACGCCTTCCCGCACGCATATGCCCAACTCTGCCGGCGCGCCATGACGCTGCGCCACGAGGGCCGATCCGACGTCGGCGCAGGCTCTGTCGCCCGATCCTGTTCGATCCAGGCCAACTCGCCGGCGTTGACGAGTCGATGCAGCCGCGGCGCGCGGTAAAGAGCCAGCCAGATCGGCAGCCACAACAGTCCGACGAACCCGGTCACGACGAACACCATCTGCCAGCCCCACGCCAATGCGATCGCCGGGATCGCCAGTGGCGTGAGAATCGCGCCGACGTTCGAGCCGGAATTGAACAGACCCGTGGCGAAGCTGCGTTCGCGCTGTGGAAACCATTCGACGATTGCCTTCACGGCCGCCGGAAACGCGCCGCTCTCGCCGGCGCCGAGCGCACTGCGCGCGAGCATGAACTGGCCGATGCGGCTCGCCGCGCCGATCGTGATCTGCGCGAGCGACCAGAGCAGAAACGACAGCGCAAGCCCCGCGCGCGCGCCAATCCGGTCGACGATGCGTCCCCAGAGCAGGTAGCACAGCGCATACGCCGCCTGGAAACCGATATGGATATTTGCAAAGTCGCTGTTCGTCCAGCCCAGCTCGTCGCTCATCGGCCCTTTCAACAGGCCTATGGTCTGGCGGTCCACGTAGGACAGGACGATCGCGGCGAACAGCAGCGCGACGATGACCCAGCGAAACCGGCTCGGTCGCGGCAGTTGCGGATTCGTCGGCGTGTTCACGCGTTCGCGCCGCCGCACACTCATGCCTGCAGTCTCGCCACGCGCGCGCATCAGTGCTGCGCTACGCGCGGCTGCATCGTGGCCAGATCCCACTCGGCCTCGACGAAAGCGCGCCGGGTTGGCGGCGCGACGGGCGGATAGCCACCGACATCGGCTTCGCTGTCGATGATCCGGCCGCCGCCGGAGCGAACCTCGTCGACCAGGCGGCGATCGACCGTGTCGCGATCCCACGGCCGCGCGCCGGCGTGCGCCAGGACAGACTCCGTCACGGCGGTTGCCGCGCGCGGTTCGATCGCTGCCGGCATGGCGGCGGCCTTGCCGATCTCGATGACCTTGCCGGTCGCGTTCCGGTAGCGGCCGAACATCGGCAATGGCCGCCCGTCGCGGTCGGATCGCAAGATTGTCGGCCTGGTACAGCTCGACGTCACCTTCGCCGCCGAGCATGAAGAACGCGATCGCGCGATCGGTCGATGCGCCGCCCTTCAGCACGTTGCCGGCCAGCGCGAGGCGGCCGGTCCGGTACGGATGGCTGCTCCACTCGCTCGCCCAGAGGTTGTAGTGGACCGCGCGCTGGCCCGGATCGTAGATCAGGTTGTTGATGAAGGCGCCGCGCGCGCCGCCCTTGAACAGGGCGTTGCGTTGACCGTTGTGCGCGTACAGGTTGCCGACGAGGAGGATGCCGGTGACATTGTCGTGCACGAGCGTGCCCTTCGAGTGTTCGCCGGGCTTGCCGTGCGTGGAATGAGCCAGTCCCTCGGCGATGATGTTGTTGCTGTAGGTGATGTCGTGCGAGGTCGCGATGCGCCACTGGTCAGGTGTCGCGCCGGAGAAGCGCTTGCCCGATGCCGACAGGTTTTCGTCGGTCGCCCAGGCGAACGAGCAGTGATCGACGATCACGTTGGCGGCGCCGTCAAACGTCGACAGGCCGTCGCGCTCCCAGCCCGAATGCTTGGCGAAACCCGCCTCGCCCGTTCGCACGCGCAGATGCGTGACGATGACGTCGTGCGTGTGCACGTCGATACCGCCGCGGATCAGCGTGATGCCGGGCGGCGGTGCGGTCTGCCCGGCGATCGTGACGTTCGAATTGCGGATGTCGAGCGCGTGTCCGTCGAGATCGATCACACCCCCGACGTCGAACACCACTACCCGCGGCACATCGAGCTCGATCGCCGACTTCAGCGAACCTTCGCCCTCGGCGTCGAGCGTCGTGACGCGAACGATGCGCCCGCCGCGACCACCCGCCGTCAGACGCCGCGCCGATCCGAAAATCGGTTGCCGAAACCGGCGCCGCTTTGCCCGCCGTCGCATCATGCTGCCGTTCGGCGGTCGGCGTCGCGCAACTGCCGAGCAGGACGAGCACGCCGACGCAGCAGGCTCGTGGAAGACGATTTTTTTGGACGCGGATTGCCGCGGATCGAGCGCGAATGTTCGCGGATAGAGCAACAGCGGCTCTGGAAAGAGCGCGCTGCTGCCTCGGCAATCGCACCAAGTCTTTTCGCTCTATCCGCGGCATTCCGTGAAATCCGCGTCAATCCGCGTCCAGAAATGCTTCCGATCTCTCTGCGCATGCTCAATGCGGACGCACTCGCGCCGGCAGCGGTTTCTTCGACGTCATCGTGTCGAGGTCCCAGTCGGCCGGGTCGAACGGCTGATGCGCCTCCTTGACCTGCGGATAGCCGTTGACCTCCTTCTGACTGTCGATGATGCGGCCGCGGCCTTCGATCGTGTCGGCGACGATACGCGCATCGTCGTGGTCGCGGTCCCACGGCCGCGCGCCGGCGTCGTCGATCACCGTGTCCTGCACCTGCGCTGCGCTCAGGACCTTCACGCCCTCGGGCAGCGCTGGCGGGCTTTTCACTTCGATGATTTTCACCGGCGCGGTCGTGTAGCGCCCGATCATCGGCAACGGATTGCCGATCTTGTCGACGGCGATGTTGTCCTGCGCATACAACTCGATATCCCCCGATCCGCCGATCTCGAACAGGGCGATATCCTTGACCGTCGAAGGACCGGCGCGCAGCACGTTGCCGATCAACACGAGGCTTCCGGTCTGGCGCTCGTACTCGCCCCACTCCTCCGCGATCAGGTTGTAGTGCACGGCGCGCTGGCCGGGATCGTAGATCAGGTTGTTGATGACCATGCCGCGCACGCCGCCCTTGAACAGCGGGCTGCGCTCGTAGTTGTGCGCGTAGAGATTGCCGACGATGAGGATGTCGGCGACGTTGTCGTGGATCAGCGAACCCTTCGAGTGCTCCCCTTTCGGATGCGTCGCGTTGGCCAGGCCCTCGGCGATGATGTTGTTGCTGAAGGTGATGCGGTGGCTGACGTTGCTGCGCCACTCGTCCGGCGTCTTGCCGACGAAGCGCTTGCCGGACGCCGAAAGGTTTTCGTCCAGCGCCCACTCGAGCGAGCAGTGGTCCACGATCACGTCATAAGCCGCGCCGACGGTGCCCATCGCATCGGTTTCCCAGCTGAACTTCGGCTGCTCGGCATCGCCGACGCGCACGCGGATGTGCCGGATCACGATGTCATGCGTGCGGATGTTGACGCCGCCGCGGATCAGCGTCACGCCTGGCGACGGCGCAGTCTGCCCCGCGATCGTGAGGAATGGCTCCTTGATCTCGATGTCTTCGCGCCCGAGGTCGATCGCTCCGGCCACTTCGAACACGATCGTGCGCGGGCCCTGGATCTCGATCGCTTCGCGCAGCGAACCCGCGCCGCTCGCATTGAGGTTCGTGACGCGGATGATCTTGCCGCCGCGGCCGCCGGGCGTGTGCGCCGCCCAGCCTTGCGCACCCGGAAACGCCAGCGCCGGCGCGGCCTGCGCGGTTGGCGCCGCTGCACCAGCGAGCGCGACCCCAGCAAGCGCACTCACGCCGAGCGCCAGCCACACCCGGCGCACCGGCGCCCACGAACCCGAAGTTTTCATCGATCTTCCTCCCAGCTTGCCTTCGACCGGCAGCGTGCAATTATCGCAAATGGCGGAGCATGGGAAGCGGTGGATTTTTATACTCACGGCCCGGCCCCGCAGATTTTGTCCGCTTGCAGTTGAAAATGACACCGGTTTCCTTTATACAGCAATTGACCGCGAATTTGGAATGGGCGGGTTGCGGCGAACGCTGTGGAGCGCAGGATCAGAGCATGGGCGGAACGGACGAATCGATTGGCGAAAGCGCGCGCGCGGACACGATCGCGCGGCAGTTCGTGCAGGCGCGCCGCGACGGCCTCGCCATTGCCCGATTTTCCCGGAGCGATTCCGCCGACGCTCGGCGATGCCTATCGAGTCCAGGACGCGGCGATAAGACGCTGGCCGGACAGGATCGTCGGCTGGAAAGTCGGCTACATCTCACCCGAACTGCGCGAGCCCGCCGGCGATGAACGCCTGATCGGTCCGATCTTTGCCGGCCAAGTGCAGCTGGCCGAACCAGGCATGAGCCTGGATTTTCCGGTTTTCACCGGCGGCTTTGCCGCAGTCGAGGCCGAACTCGTCTTCCGCCTCGGCGCCGACGCGCCTGCCGACAAGATTCACTGGACCCTCGATGAAGCTGCCGCGCTCGTCGCGGACCTGCACGTCGGAATCGAGACCGCGGGTAGTCCGCTCGCCACGATCAACGAACTCGGTCCGCGCGTCGTCGTCAGCGATTTCGGCAACAATGCAGGCATGCTGCTCGGACCGAAGATTTCCGACTGGCGTGCCGCGCGCGCGCCACTGCTCGATTGCGCGAGCTTCATCGACGACCGCAAGGTCGGCGAAGGTTCGGTCGAGACGCTCGCCGGCGGCCCGTTGATTGCGCTCGCGCTGGCGCTGTCGCGCTGCGCGCGCAATGGCCGGCCTCTGCGCGCCGGCCAACTCGTCACGACCGGCGCGGTGACCGGCATCCACGACATCGTCGCCGGTCAGTCCGCGCGCGTCGACTTCGGCGTCTACGGCAGCCTGTGCTGCCATGCGGTCGATGCGCGCGATTACGCGCGCGCGCGCGTCGTGCCGGCGTGAACCTGACCCGCCGCGCCTTTCTCGGCGGCGGCGCCGCGTTGTGCCTCAGCGCCGTCGCGCGCGCCCAGAGCGGTTTGCGCACGCTGACGGCAACCGACGTGCACGTGGCCGATTATCCGACCGTGCAGGCGCTGCGCTGGATCGGCGAAACGCTGACGCAGGAAACCGGCGGCCGCATCGGCCTGCGCGTCTATCATTCCGGGCCAGCTCGGACGCGAGGGCGACGCGATCAACATGGTGCGCTTCGGCGCGCTCGACATCACGCGCGTCAACATGGCGGTGCTGAACAATCCGTTTCCGCTGACGCAGATGCTGTCGCTGCCTTACGTGTTCAAGGACGAGGCGCACATGCGCCGCGCGCTCGACGGCGCGCCGGGACAGGAAATCGCCCGCGGCTTCGAACGCCGCGACCTGGTCTGTCTCGCCTACTACGACTCGGGCATGCGCCACCTGTACAACACACGCCACGCCGTGACTGCGCCAGACGACTTGCACGGCCTGAAGATTCGCGTCCCGCCATCGGACATCTTCATGCAGCTGCTGCGCCGCTTTGAGGCCAACGCGACGCCACTGCCGTACGGTGAAGTGTTCTCCGCGCTGCAGACGCACCTGATCGACGGCGCCGAGAACAACTGGCAGACCTTCCACACGACGCGTCAGTTCGAGGTCGCGAAGTTCATCGCGCGCACCGGGCATTCGTTCTCGCCCGAAGCGCTGCTGATGTCGCGGCGCACGCTCGATGCGCTGTCCGCGACCGATCGCGGCCTGCTGCTGGATGTCGCACAGCGCTCGGTGCCGTACATGCGTTCGCTGTGGGACAAGGCTGAATCCGCGTCGCGCGAGTATGTGCTCGGCAAGGGCGTGCGCGAGAGCGAAGTCGATATCGGCGCGTTCCGCACTGCCGCTGCGCCGCTGCTGGCGCAATACCGGCGCGATCCGCAGCTCGATGCGTTGTACACCAGTATACAAAGCCTGGCCTGACCGCGATGAAGGGGTCACCGCCACGCGTGCGCGATATGAGGAGAGCATGACCGCACCGCAACCGGACAACAGCGTGGTCGCGCGACTCGCGCGTGCCGCAACCATGGTCGCCGGGGCGGCGCTGCTGGGCATGGCCGCCACCGAAGCCTGGCAGGTTTTTGCGCGCTACGTGCTCAACGACTCGCCGGGCTGGACCGAGCCGACCGCGCTGCTGCTGCTCAATACGGCCATGAGTCTCGGCGCGGCGGCCGGCGTGCGCTCGTGGTCGCATTTCGGTTTCTTCATCCTCGTCCACAACGTTCCGCAGGCGCTGCAGCGTGCCCTGCAAGCCTTCGCCTGCCTCGTCGTCGCGGCGGTCGGCGCTGCGCTCGCCGTGTGGGGCGCACAATTGCTGCTCGACGGCATCGCGATCCCGGCCGCCGGCACGGTGCTGCCGGAAAGCGCCGTGTTCCTGCCGATGGCGCTCGGCGGTGCGCTGATGTTCGTGTTCGCGATCGAGCGGCTGTTCGCGCCAGCGCCGGAAACGGCGGCGGAGGCCTGACGTGGCGACTGCGATCCTGTTCGGAGTGTTCGCCGTGCTGCTGATCGTCGGCGTGCCGGTCGCGTTTTCGCTGGTCTGCGCATCGCTCGCGACGTTTCTGTTTCTCGGACTGCCGCCGATCGTGGTTGTGCAGCAGGTCGCATCGGGCGCCGGCGCCAGCTCGCTGATCGCGATACCGCTTTTCATCTTCGCCGGCGAGATCATGCTGCGCGGCGGCATCTCCGAGCGGCTGATATCCCTCGCCTCCTCGCTCGTCGGCCACCTGCGCGGCGGCCTCGGCCAGGTCAGCGTGCTGTCGTCGCTGTTCTTCGGCGGCGTATCCGGATCGGCGCTCGCGGACGTGTCCGCGATCGGCGGCGCGATGATCCCGCAGATGGTCGCGCGCGGCTTCGACCGCGACTTCGCCGTCAACGTGACGATGACCGCCGCGCTGGTCGCGCTGCTCGTGCCGCCGTCGCACAATCTCATTCTGTATTCGGCATCGGCCGGCGGCGGCATCTCGATCGCCGACCTGTTCGCCGCCGGAATCGTGCCGGCGCTGCTGCTGACGGTCACGCTGATGCTGGTCGGATGGCTGATCGCGAAGCGCCGTGGCTACGCGATCGAACCGTTTCCCGGAATGCGCGTCGTCGGCCGCCGATTCGTCACGGCGCTACCGGGGCTGCTGCTCGTCGCGCTGATCTTCTTCGGCATCCGCGCCGGCATCTTCACTGCGGTCGAGAGCGCGTCGATGGCCGTATGCTACGCGCTGATCGTCACGCGCCTGATCTACCGCCAGCTGTCCTGGCGCGATTTCATGCAGACGATGACGCACGCCGCGCGCACGACCGGCATGATCCTGTTCGTGATCGCATCGGCCGGCTGCTTCGGCTGGCTGCTGGCCTATCTGCAGGTCCCATCCGCCGCGGTCGATGCGCTGACCCAGATCACGCACGACAAGAACCTGTTGCTGCTGCTCATGGTGTTCGCCCTGCTCGCCATCGGCACGTTCATGGACCTGGCGCCGATGATCATCATCTGCACGCCGATCTTCCTGCCGGTCGCAAAGGCGATCGGCGTCGATCCGGTGCACTTCGGTGTGATCCTGATCCTGAAAGGCGGCATCGGCCTGATCACGCCGCCGCTCGGTTCGGTGCTGTTCGTCGGCACCGCGATCGGCAAGATTCCGATCACCGAATGCTCTGCGCACGATCTGGCCGTTCTACATCGCCGCGTTCGCCGTGCTGATGCTCGTTACTTTCGTGCCAGCGCTGTCGCTATGGCTGCCGACTCTGCTGCGTTGAATTCCTCGGGCGCTGGAACGCTTCTTTTGGCGCGGATTACGCGGATTTTCACGGAATGCCGCGGATAGAGCGATAACTTTTTGTTGAGCGTCAACGCTTCGAACGCCGACTCGAGTTTCCTTTTGCTCTCCGCGGACATCCGGGAACATCCGCGTGATCCGCGTCCAGAAAAAGGACCTCAGGTTCGCAACAACGCTAAAGAAGCGTCGCATAAGCGGCGCGCAGGGCGGCGACGAAGCGCCCGTCGCGTGGCAGGTCGGCGCCGAACACCTGCGCGAGCGCCAAGAAGCGGGCAACGTCGTGCGCTGCGTCGCCGTTGCAGCCCGAGGCGGCATCGAACAGCGGGCCGGCCAGCGGATCGACCAGCGTGCGGCCGTCGCGCTGCGCGCGCCGTACGAAATGGAACCAGTCCGCGACCGGCTGGCATAGGCGATCGACCG
Source organism: uncultured Gammaproteobacteria bacterium (assembly GCA_963766595.1). GTDB lineage: Bacteria > Pseudomonadota > Gammaproteobacteria > Xanthomonadales > Rhodanobacteraceae > Rudaea. The sequence continues at coordinate 295,199 of CAVYAZ010000002.1, read as the reverse complement.
GACGCTGCGCCGCGAGCGCATCACGAATCGTGCTGAGAATGCGGAACGGCAACTTCTGAGAGCCATCCCAGGCGATCTGCGCAAGCGCATGCTGCATGGCCGGATTGCGGAAGCGCTTCAGCACGTCGTCGATGTAACTGCCGACGTCGAAACCGGGTGGCGGCGCAACAGACGGCTGGATGTCGTCGCGCATCATGCGTTCGACGAACGTCGCGAGCGGCGCGTCGCGCATCGCTTCGGCAACTGTTACGTGTCCGGCGAGCAGGCCGAGATAAGCCAGTGTCGAGTGCGCGCCGTTGAGCAAGCGCAATTTCGCGCGTTCGAATGCGCCGACATCGCCGCTGATCGTCACGCCAAGCGGGCCCCAATGCGGCGCATCGTTGCAAAAGCGGTTCTCGATGACCCACTGGGCAAACGCTTCGCGCTGCACCGGCCAGCGATCGACGCGGCCGAGTGCCAGCGCAACGCGATGTTGCAGCGCGGCGTCGGTTGCAGGCACGATGCTGTCGACCATCGTCCGCGGGAACGCGGCTTCGCTTTCGATCCAGCGCGCGAGGCCAGGGTCGCACGCATGCGCGAATGCGGCGACGGCGCGCCCGAGCTTGCCGCCGTTGTCGCTGAGGTTGTCGCAGCTTATCGTCGTGAACGGTGCGAGTCCGACTGCACGCCGGCGGCGCAGGCCTTCGACGAGGTAACCGATCGCGCTGACCGGCTGCGACGGCGCGGCCAAGTCGTTCACGATATCGGGATGGTTGAAATCGAGCGCGCCGTCCACGCCGAGGCAGTAGCCCTTTTCGGTGATCGTCAAAGTGACGATGCGCGTGGTTGGCGCGGCAAGGCGCGCGAATACGCGCTCGCGATCGGCGGCCGCCACCAGCCGTTCGCGCAGGCTGCCGATCACGCGGTAGCGGATCGACTCGTCGAGCACGGCGACGGTGTACAGGCCGTCCTGCGGCTCGAGAGCGTCGCGCAGCGCGGTGCTCTTCAGCGATATCGCGCTGATGCCCCACTGCGGGTCGCGCGCAAGCGCGTCATCGAAATACCAGGCTTGGTGCGCGCGGTGAAATGCGCCGGGCCCCAGATGCACGACGCCGATGCCGACGTGATCGAGATCGTAGCGCGGCCGCTCGACGTCGCGCGGCAGCTGCGCAAGCGTTGCCGCATGCAGCCAGGCGGCATCGCTCACAGTGTGACGCCGGTTTTCCACAGCGCGATCTGGCGCTCGCCGTTGCGCTCGTTGCGCGCGGCCTCGCCGGACGCGGTGCGCAATATCAGGTCGAGCAGGCGCGTGGCAGCGGCATCGAGCGGTTCGCCGTCGAGCACGCTGCCGGCATCGAAATCGATCCAGCGCGGCTTGCCTTGGGCGAGCGCGGAGTTCGACGCAATCTTCAGGGTCGGCGCCGGAAATCCGAGCGGGGTGCCGCGGCCGGTCGTGAACAGAAGCACCGTCGCGCCGGCCGCGACCAGCGCAGTCGACGACACGGCATCGTTGCCGGGCGCTTCGAGCAGCGCCAGACCCGGCGCGCGCGTGCGCTCGCCATAGCGCAGCACCTGCGTGACGCGGCCGGCGCCGCCTTTCTGCACCGCGCCGAGGGATTTTTCCTCGAGCGTCGTGATGCCACCGGCGAGATTTCCAGGCGACGGATTCTCGCTGACCGGCTCGCCGTGATCGACGAAGTACTGTTTGAAGCGCCGTACCAGATCCCCGATGTCGCCGGCCACCTCGGCGCTGGCCGCATGCTGCATCAGCAGATGTTCGGCGCCGAAGATTTCCGGAATTTCGGACAGAATCGTCCTGCCGCCGGCGCTATTGATGCGATCGGCGATGCGGCCGATCAGCGGATTGGCCGAGATGCCGCTGAAGCCGTCCGAACCGCCGCACTTCAGGCCGATTACCAGATCGGACAGCGGGCACGGCGTGCGCCGGTCTTGCGCGGCGACCGCGACGAGTTCGTCGAGCGCGGTCACTCCGGCTTCGATCTCGTCGTCGACCTGCTGCGTGTTGTAGGCGCGGATGCGGCCCGCATCGATCGAGCCGACCTCGTCGAGCAGGCGCCGCAGCTGCAGCGATTCGCAACCGAGTCCGACCAGGAGCACGCCGCCGACGTTCGGATGTGTGGCCAGGGCCGCGAGTATGCGTTGTGTATTGGCCAAATCATCGCCGAGCTGCGAGCAGCCAAACACGTGCGTGTAAGCGTGGATGCCATCGACCTTGCCGGCATGCCGCGCCGCACCGAGCTCGGCAATCCGGCGTGCGGTATTCGCGACGCAGCCGACGCTGCACAGCACCCAGATTTCGTTGCGGGTGCCGACGCGGCCGTCGGCGCGACGATAACCAAGGAATGTCTGCGCCTCGGCACGGGAGTGAGTGAACGGAGGGGTGACGGCTGCGCGGCTCGCGGAACGTTCCGCGCTGACGCCGACTCCGGCCAGCTGCGTCGCCAGATTGTGCGTGTGCAGCCACGCGCCGCAAGGCACGGCAGCCGTCGTGCGGCCGATCGGAAATCCGTACTTGTGCACGACGGCGTTCGCGGCGAGTTCTCGCAGCGCAAACTTGTGGCCGCGAGCGATCGCCTCGCGCAGCGTGATGTCGCTGCCGTCCACGCAGACGGTTTCGCCGGCCCCGAGATCGTCGACGGCGACGGCCACGTCGTCGCCCGCTGCAATGCGCAGCGCGCGTGCGGAGCGCTTGTGCGAAGGGTCGCCGGTCGGCATGGCGGAAAGCCTGGATGGATACCGGTGTCATTAAACCGCTTCAGACCCCCTTGTGTCGAGTCGTCGCCCGGCCTGTCCACGGGACAATCAAAGTGCGTAGAATCGCGGCGATCCGCTCCCGACGGGAATCGCATGCCGAGCCGTACCCCACGCAAGCAAGCCGACACGCGGCGCAAGCCGCCCGCAGTGCGCACGCCAAGGCGTGGGCCGGCGCGCATGGTGCCGTCGGGCAGCGACGGACAGGCAACGATCAACGACATCGCGCGCCTCGCCGGCGTATCGAAGAAGACCGTCTCTCGCGTGATCAACCGTTCGCCACTGGTGCGGGCCGACACGCGCGAAAAAGTCGAGGCGCTGATTCGCGAACACCACTACGCGCCCGATCCGATGGCGCGCGGACTGGCATTTCGCAAGTCGTTCCTGATCGGCATGGTCTACGACAATCCGAATGCCGAGTATGTCGTGCAGATGCAGAACGGCGCGCTCGACAGCCTGCGCGGATCGAGCTTCGAACTCGTCGTCCATCCGTGCGACAGCCGCAATGCCGATTACATCGACGGCGTGCGCGCGTTCGCCGTGCAGCAACGCCTGCACGGAGTGATCCTCGTGCCGCGCGTGTCCGAGGACCAGGCCCTGGTCGACATGCTGCGCGAGGTCGGCTGCCGCTACGCGCGCATCGGCGCGCTCGAACTCGACGACGCCGCGCACATGATCACGACGAACGACCGCGAAGGCGCCGTCGACGTTGCGAAGTACCTCGAGTCACTCGGCCATCGGCACATCGGCTTGATCACCGGCCCGCAGCGCTATCTGTCAGCGCGCGAGCGCGGTGGCGGATTCGTCGAGACGCTGCGCCGGCGCGGCGTGCGGATCTCTCCCAGGTACATCGCCGAGGGCGGCTACACGTTCGAGTCCGGCGTTGCCTGCGCCGAGCGCCTGCTTGCGCTCAGTCCGCGGCCTACGGCGATCTTCACGCTGAACGACGAGATGGCCGCGGGCGTCTACAAGGCTGCCTACCGGCTCGGTCTGCGCATTCCCGAGCAGCTGTCCGTGGTCGGTTTCGACGATAGCCCGATCGCCTCGCGCCTGTGGCCGTCGCTGACGACCGTGCGGCTGCCGATTCGCGACATGGGCCTGCGCGCCGCGGCGCTGCTTTTGCACGATCCGGGCGTCGCGCAGAATCCCGTCACGTTCATCCCGCATCTGGTCGTGCGCGAGTCCTGCCAGCCACCACAGTAGCTGTCCGCGGCGTTGCAGGAGACGCGAATGACACCGGTTTCCAATGGCCGCCCCGCAGCGTTATCATGAGCCATGTCCATGGTGAATCCCCGCATCCGACCCACCTCCGAGCGCACGCTGCACGTGCATCCCGATCGCCTGTTTTCGCCTGAGCCGGTTCAGCGCGCGATTGCGCGGCGCCTGTACACGGCGGTGCGCGACCTGCCGATCATCAGCCCGCACGGGCATACCGACCCGGCATGGTTCGCGCAAAACGCGCCGTTTGCAAACCCGACCGATCTGCTGCTGACGCCGGATCACTATCTTTACCGGATGCTCTACAGCCAGGGTGTGTCGCTCGAAGCGCTCGGCGTGCCGTCGAGATCCGGAGCGCCGCAGTTCGATCCGCGCGAAGCCTGGCGCCTGTTCGCGACTCACTGGCACATTTTCCGCGGCACGCCGTCGGCCGGCTGGCTCGAGCAGACGTTCGCGAACGTGTTCGGCATCGACGTCATGCTCGATGCGGCCAGCGCCGATCACTGCTACGACACGATCGCCGCCGCGCTGGCGACGCCGGCGTTCCGGCCACGCGCGCTGTTCGAGCGCTTCAACATCGAGGTGCTCGCGACGACCGAGTCGCCGGTCGATGCGCTCGAGCATCATCGCGCGATTCGCGCGAGCGGCTGGTCCGGACGCGTGATCAGCGCCTATCGGCCCGACGCCGTCATCGATCCGGAGCATGAGCGATTTCGCGACGCACTCGTCCGATTTGCCGAGCTCACGGGCGAAGACACGCACGATTGGCAGGGCTACCTCGCTGCGCATCGCAAGCGCCGCCGCGCCTTCATCGAAGTCGGCACGACTTCGAGCGACCACGGCCACCCGACCGCGCGCACCGCCGATCTGCCGCCGGCGGAAGCCGAACGCCTGTTCCGCCGCATCATCGACGGCAACGCCGACGCCGCAACGGCGGAACTCTTTCGCGCGCAGATGCTGACCGAGATGGCGCGCATGAGCCTTGACGACGGCCTGGTCATGCAGATCCATCCAGGCGCGTTCCGCAATCACAACCGGCCGTTGTTCGAGCGGTTCGGGCGCGACAAGGGCGCGGACATGCCGATGGCGACGGACTACGTGCATGGGCTCAAGCCGCTGCTCGACCGCTGCGGCAACGAGGCGGACCTCACGATCATCGTTTTCACGCTCGACGAGACCGCGTACAGCCGCGAGTTGGCGCCGCTGGCCGGCCACTATCCGGCGCTCAAGCTCGGACCGGCCTGGTGGTTCCACGACAGCCCACAGGGACTGATGCGCTTTCGCGAGCAGACGACGGAAACCGCGGGCTTCTACAACACGGTCGGTTTCAACGACGACACGCGCGCGTTCCTGTCGATACCCGCGCGCCATGACACGGCGCGGCGCGTTGACTGCGCATTTCTTGCGCGCCTCGTCGCGGAACACCGGCTCGACGAGGACGATGCCGCCGAAGTGGCGGTCGATCTGGCCTACCGCCTGCCGAAGAAGGCCTACAAGCTGTAAGGCGGCCCGTTGCGGCGCCACGCGGCGCAGGCCGATCAAATGACATTCTGCAGGAGTGAACATGTATAAGAAGACGTACCACGCGACCCATCCCGGCTCGATCCAGGGTGCGGACAACGAGGCCTTGCGCGACCGCTACCTGATCGACGGCCTGTTCGCTGCCGACGCGGTCACCTTGAACTACACGCACTACGAGCGTTTCGTGATCGGCGGCGCGGCGCCGTTGTCGAAGACGCTCGTGTTGCCTGCGCAGACCGAACCGAAGTCGGCCGCCGGAAAACCCTTTCTCGAGCGCCGCGAACTTGGCATCGTCAATGTCGGCGACGGCCCGGGCACGGTCACCGTCGACGGCACGGCGCACATTCTGGAGCACATGGACGGACTGTACGTGCCGATGGGCAGCGAGCAGGTGTCGTTCGCCTCGAACGACGCGGCGGCGCCAGCCCGGTTCTATCTCGCCTCGACGCCGGCGCATGCGCGCTTCGCGGTCAAGCAGATTTCGATCGGCCAGGCAGTGCCGCTCGAGCGCGGCGCGCTGGAAACGTCGAACCAGCGCACGATCTACCAGTACATCGTGCCGGCAACGTGCCAGTCCGCGCAATTGTTGCTCGGCCTGACCGTGCTCAAGCCCGGCAGCGTCTGGAACACGATGCCGCCACACCTGCACGACCGCCGCTCCGAAGTCTATTTCTACTTCGGCCTCGGCGCCGACCAGCGCGTCATGCACTTCATGGGCGAGCCGGACGAAATGCGCCATCTCGTCGTGCAGAACAACGAGGCCGTCGTTTCGCCGCCGTGGTCGATCCATATGGGTTCGGGCACGGCGAACTACTGCTTCATCTGGGCGATGGGCGGCGAGAATCTCGACTACACGGACATGAACCAGCTCGACATCTGCCAGTTGAAGTAACCCGCCTAGGGGAAGGTCTGAACAGGCCCTCAAGCTGACGTCATTCCCGCGCAAGCGGGAATCCATTTTGCTTTTTTGCAGAACGGCTCAAGATCCAGATGGATTCCCGCTTTCGCGGGAATGACGACTTATTCAGAGGTTCCCCCTAGTCCGGCCAACGCAGAAATGGAGAAGCGCCCAATGACATCCCCCTTCGATCTCGACGGCAAGGTCGCGCTCGTCACCGGCGCGAACACCGGGCTCGGCCAGGCGATCGCGCTCGCGCTGGCGCAGGCCGGCGCCGACATCGCCGCGGTCGGACGTAGCGCGCCGGACGACACGCTGGCCGGCGTACGCAAGGTCGGACGCCGCGGTGAATGGGTCGAAGCGAATCTCGACGACAGCGTGGGGGCCACGCCGATCGTCGACTCTGCCATTGCGAAATTCGGCGCGATCGACATCCTCGTCAACAATGCCGGCACGATCCGCCGAAACGATGCACTCGACTTCACCCAGGACGACTGGGACGCAGTGGTCGGCGTGAATCTCAAGTCCGCGTTCTTCCTCGCCCAGGCCGCCGCGCGCTGGTGGGTCGCGCAGCAGCGCGGCGGCAAGGTCATCAACATTGCCTCGATGCTGTCGTTCCAGGGCGGCATCCGCGTAGCGTCGTACACGGCGAGCAAGAGCGGACTGCTCGGCATCACGCGCCTGCTCGCGAACGAGTGGGCCGCTCGCGGCATCAACGTCAACGCGATTGCGCCGGGCTACTTCGCGACGAACAACACCCAGGCGCTGCGCGCCGACCCAAAGCGCAATCAGGCGATTCTCGAACGCATTCCGGCGGCGCGCTGGGGAGACCCGGCCGATATCGGCGGCGCCGCCGTATTTCTCGCATCGCAGGCCGCCGACTACGTGCACGGGGCGGTGCTCCCGGTCGACGGCGGCTGGCTGGCGCGCTGATCGCGCACATTCGCATTCGCACGGCTAGTAACCCGCGGGGCTGTCGAGCGGGAACACCCAAGATGCCGTCATTCCCGCGAAAGCGGGAATCCATGCTGCTCTGAAGGAACGGCCAATGCGCTGAGATCAAAATGGATTCCCGCTTTCGCGGGAAGGACGACTTTTCTGAATCCGATTGCGGCGGAACGCGCGTGAACAAGCAGCGTGTACACTTGCGCCCGGAAAGCACGAAACAGCGGAAACCAGCCGAATGCCGGCAACCACGAATCTGGCGGACCTTGCGTCCTGGCGCTTCTGCGTCGCGCCAATGATGGACTGGACCGATCGGCACTGCCGCTACTTCCATCGCCTGCTGGCGCCGAACGCGCGCCTGTACACCGAGATGGTCACGAGCGGCGCCGTGCTGCACGGCGATCGCCAGCGACTGCTCGGCTTCAGTCCGGCCGAATCGCCGGTCGCGCTGCAACTCGGCGGCCACGAGCCGGCGGATCTGTCCACGTGTGCGCGCATCGGCGCCGATCTCGGCTATGCCGAGGTCAACCTCAATGTCGGCTGCCCGTCTGATCGTGTGCAATCCGGCCGCTTCGGCGCGTGCCTGATGCGTGAGCCGGCATTGGTCGCCGACTGCGTCGCAGCGATGCGCGCGGCCGTCGGCATTCCGGTGACGGTCAAGTGCCGCATCGGCGTCGATGCGCAGGACGAGTATGAGGACTTGCACAATTTCGTCGAGCCGCTCGTTGCAGCCGGACTCGAAACATTGATCGTGCACGCGCGCAAGGCCTGGCTGCACGGACTCAGCCCGAAGGAAAACCGCGAGATCCCGCCGCTGAACTATCCGCGCGTCCATCAGCTCAAGGGCGAATTCCCGCGCCTGCGCATCGTGATCAACGGCGGCATCGCCGATGTCGACGCAGCAAGCTCCCAGCTCGCGCACGTCGACGGCGTGATGCTGGGCCGCGCGGCGTATCACGACCCTTACATCCTGGCGAAACTCGAGCACGCGTTGTTCGGAACGCCGCTCCCGGAGCGCGACGACATCCTCGCGCGCATGCAGCCTTACATCGACGCGCACGTGCACGGCGGCGACACGTTGAACCATGTCGGCCGGCATCTGCTCGGGCTTTATCTCGGCCTGCCCGGCGCGCGCGCGTTCCGCCGCCACTTGAGCGAGAACATGCACCGGGAGGGCGCGGACTTCCGCGCGGTCGCCGGCGCGGTCGCGGCAATGCAGGCGCAGCGCCAGGCCGCGTAGAATCCGCGGCTGCGCCAAAGGATTGCCCCACACGATGATCGTAACGACTCCGGCCGATTTCCTGTCCGTCTACTCCACGGAGCGTTTCCCGGCGACCGCGCCGGCGACGGCGCGCGCGGCGTTCCTCGTGGCGCCAGGCGATTTTTCGCTGGCCGCGGAATCGGCCAGCGACAACCGCTACATGGCGATGGACAGCGCGGTCGATCCCGTGCGTGCAGCCGGCGAACACGCGCGCCTGGCTGCGGCCCTGCGCGAATGCGTGCCGACGCTGGTGTTTCCGGGCGATCCGGCCATGCCCGACGGCGTGTTTCCAAACAACGTGTTCGCGACCGTGGCCGGGCGCGCGATCGTCGGCGCGATGCGCCACGGCGTGCGCCGGCGCGAAGCCACGCGCGCGGATATCCGCGCGTTTTTCCGCGACCTGCTGCATTATGAACTTGTGGATTTGTCCAAGGATCCGGTTGTCGCCGAACTGACCGGCGCGCTGGTCATCGACCGGGCGCGCGGCATCGGCTTCTGCGGCCTGTCCGAACGTTGCGATCGCGCCGGCGCCGAGGCGATGCACCGCGCATTCGGTCTGAAGCTGATGTTCTGCTTCGAACTTGCGGCGGGCGAATACCACGCGAATGTGGTGCTGGCGCAGCTGGCCTCGCGCGCCGTGATCATCGCGCCGGACGGATTCGCCGATCGCGCCGCCGCCGAGGCGATCGCGCGGGTCTATGCGCCGCGCGTGCTGCGCATCGATGCCGGGCAAAAAGCGGCCTTCGCCGGCAATGCGATTACCCTCGACACGGCCAACGTCTGGATGAGCGAGGCCGCGGCCGCCGCACTGACGCCGGCGCAACGCGCCGTGTTCGGCGAGTGGGGCTTCGCCTTGCGCAGTGTGCCGCTCGAAGAGATCGAAAAGGCCGGCGGCAGCCTGCGTTGCTGCGTCGGCGAGATCTTCTAAAGACGCAGGAGCAGGCTCGTTCAGGTATTCAGCCTAAATTCAATCGCACACGCCATAGTGTGGCGCATGACTCCCGAGCGCCGCGTCGCGGCGACGGCTGCCGGAGCTGTAATCGACTCGTGAAACGCCTGCTTGCCCTCGCCGGTCTGACGGTTGCGGCCCTCGTCACAGCGATTCCGGCGATGGCGGCGCCAATGACGTTGCAGGAAGCGATCGCAAAGGTCGAGCGGGAGACCGGCGCGAAGGTGCTGTCGGCAGAAACCAAGGGCGGTGCCCGGCAGAAGGTTTACCGGATCAAGGTGTTGACGCGGGACGGGCAAGTAAAAGTAATTGATGTTCCGGCTGGCGAATGACGCTTAAACTCTTTTCGAATTGCGCCTAAAGAAGAAGGAACCCTATATGCGCGTATTGCTGGTCGAAGACGAAGCTCCGCTGCGCGAGACTCTTGCAGCCCGCCTCAAACGCGACGGCTTCGCGGTCGATTCCGCGGCCGATGGCGAAGAAGGCCTGTACCTGGGGCGAGAGGTGCCGTTCGACATCGCGATCATCGATCTGGGCCTGCCGAAGAAATCCGGCATGGAACTGGTCAAGGAACTGCGTGATGCCGGCCAGCGCTTCCCGATCCTGATCCTGACGGCGCGTTCGAGCTGGCAGGACAAGGTGCAGGGCCTCAAACACGGCGCCGACGACTACCTCGTCAAGCCCTTCCACGTCGAGGAACTGCTCGCGCGCATCAACGCGCTCGTGCGCCGCGCCAGCGGCTGGACCAAGCCGATGCTCGAATGCGGACCGATCGTGCTCGACACGACGGCGCAGACCGTGCACGTCAACGGGCAGCCGGCCGACCTGACCAGCTACGAATACAAGGTGCTCGAATACCTGATGCTGCACGCAGGCGAGCTCGTGTCGAAGGCCGACCTGACCGAGCACATTTATCAGCAGGATTTCGATCGCGACTCCAACGTGCTCGAAGTCTTCATCGGCCGCCTGCGCCGCAAGCTCGATCCGGAAAACGCGCTCAAGCCGATCGAGACCGTGCGCGGCCGCGGTTACCGCTTCGCGATCCCACGCAACGAAACGACTCCAGCGGCGAACGACAACAGCAACAGCGCGACGGTGGAGTAGACCCCGCCGCCGGCAGCGACGGGGCGCGCTGGATGGGCACGGTCGTAACCACGCCTGCCGCGCGGCGCCCGCTTTCGCTGCAGGCGCGTTCACTGCTCGCGGCGGGGATCGCCCTGGCGGCATTTCTCGGACTGACCGGCTTTGCCCTCGACACAGCGATCTACGAGACATTGCGCAGCGCTCTGCACGATCGTCTCCAAAGCTACGCTTACGGCTATCTGGCCAATTCGGAAGTCGCGCGCTCCAAGCGCTGGTCGCCGCCGGAGATCGGCCCGGAGCCGCGCTTCGATCGTCCCGGCAGCGGCCTGTATGCCGGCGTCGTCGGACCGGTCGATGTCGACGGCGCGAAGTCCGAGCACTGGCGCTCGCCATCGGCGATCGGCAAGGATTTGCCGTTCGACGTCGCACTGAAGCCCGGCGAGAGCGCGTTCGCGCTCGTGCCCGGAAAGGATCAGGACGTCTACGTTTTCAGCCTCGGCATCATGTGGGAAGTGCCGAATCGCGGCTCGGTCAACCTGACCTTGCACGTGGCCGACGATGCCGCCAACCTGCAGGCGCAGCTCGACGTGTTTCGTCAGACCCTGCTCGTCTATCTCGGCGGCCTTGGATTGCTGCTGCTGGCGCTGCTGGTGCTGACACTGCGCTGGAGCCTGCGGCCTCTGCGCCGGATCGCGGCCGACCTCGCGCGCGTCGAGCACGGACAGCAGGAACGCCTGTCCGACCGTTACCCGCGCGAACTGTCCGGCCTGGCCGCGAACCTCAACGAGTTCATCGGCAGCGAGCGCGATCATCTCAAGCGCTATCGCAACACGCTGGCCGACCTCGCCCACAGCCTGAAGACGCCGCTGGCAGTCATGCGCAGCCAGCTCGAAACAGGCGCCGAAGGCGAGGAGTTCCGCTGGACCGTGCTCGAACAGGTCGGGCGCATGGACCAGATCGTCGCCTACCAGCTGTCACGTGCGGCCACGTCGGGCCACACGACGTTCGTCGCGCCGATCGGCATCGAGCACTACGCCGAGGAGATCGTGGCCAGTCTGGAAAAAGTATACTCGACGCGCAACATCCTGTGCGAGTTCGAGATTGCGCCGCGCGCGCTGTTTTACGGCGAGCAGGGCGACCTGATGGAACTGCTCGGCAACCTGCTCGAAAACGCGTTCAAGTGGGCGCGCCGGCGCGTGGTGCTGACGGCGCGCCCGCTACCGTCTCCCCGGGCGCGCCGCGACGGCCTCGAAATCGTCGTCGAGGACGACGGCGACGGCATCCCCAAGGACCAGGTCGAGCACCTGTTGCAACGCGGCGCGCGCGGCGACGAGCGCGTGCAGGGCCACGGCATCGGCCTGGCCATCGTGCAGGATCTCGTGCGCGCCTATCGCGGCGAATTGTCGGTCGGCCACTCGCCGTCGCTCGGCGGCGCGGCGTTTCGGGTGCGGATCAAGGCCAGCTAGGAGCAGGGGCCAGGGATGAGGGGCTAGGGACCAGGGACTAGGGGGATCACAAGAAATCTGAGCCGTTCTTTGCATGCATGCAGGCAAAATCGCGTCGTTGTCCGCACTTGCTGGTCCCTAGCCCCTAGCCCCTAGTCCCTCGCTCCTTCAATAGGCACTATCCCGAACGCCCGCGCTGCGCCGATATCAATCAGGGCGTAATCGGGCCGGTGGCGCGCGTCGAAGCGGGCGGCGGCCTGGTTGAAGCGGCGGCTGCCGAGGGTCAGCGCGGCCGAGAAGCGCGCGATGTCGAAGCGCGCCGCAGTGTCCGGCGTGAAGTCCGACGCGAACGCCGGCATCACGGGCAGCGTCGGCGGCGCCGCGCCGAGCACGGTCGTCTCCAGATAGGCGGCGCGATCGCCAGAGGCATCCAGGTGGAATCCGACGAACGCATGGCCAGGCACGAGCACGAGGAATGGCCGCAGGCCGATGCGCTGCAACACCGACGCGATCAGCACGCTGCCGTCGATGCAGGTGGCCGAGCGGTCCGACCAGGTTTGCCCGAGCAGGCGCACGCGCTGGCTGAAAACGCGTGGCCCCCGGGCGATTCCCGGATCGGCCGTGGAGTAGCGGATGCCGCGCGCCGCCAGTGCCTGCCACACTGCCCAGACCTGGCGATAGACGCCTTCGGCCGAGGCAACGCCATAGCCGTTGAACTTGTCCACAATTCCACTTTTTATCGCGCTATCGAGCACGTCGTCGACGACCGCGTCGAGCTCGTCGACATAGGCGGCGAAGACCCAGCTCAGATCGACCGCGTCGGCGCCGTCGCGCACGAAGTACAGCGCCTCGGACAACGGCCGCAAACTGACGGCCAGCGTCCGTGTGTCGGCGGCGGCATCGTCGCGGCGCAGCGTGAAGCGCAACGCCACGCGGCTTGGCGCATCGGTGCCGCGCAATTGCGCCGGATTCCAGGCGAGCGGCGGGCGCAGCTCGTAGTCGTGGCCTGCCTTGGGCATGACACCTTCGACCCGCGCCGGCGCGTCAAGACCGGGCGCCTCGACGGTCAGGCTCACTCGTTCGCCGGCATGACGTGAGCGCACGCGCACGGCGACCAGGCCGCTGCCATCGCCGAACGAGAACTCGCGGCGAGCGGCCGGCGCAGCGCCGTCGCGGCGCGCCTGGGAAAGTTCGAGAGCCGGAAAGACCTGGTCGAACGGGGTGACGCGCACGCTCCAATCGGGCTCGCCGGCGCGCGTGGCGCAGGCGGCGAGCAGTCCGAACAGGAGCAAGGCGATCATCGGCAGGCGCACGGGCCATTGTCCAACGCCACGGGCCGCCCGCGTCAAGGGAAGTTCTGAACAGTCTGCAGGATTGCGCGCACCGGGGGCACCGGCTATCGTGGCGCCCTGCCGCCCGCCGGCCCTTCGACCCTCCCACGGAGTTCACGCATGACACGCATCGCCTTCGCTCTTCTCGCGACCCTGCTGCTGGGCGGCGCGGCGCACGCCGCCGCTCCGGCGGCTGCAGGCGCCTGCGGCAGCCAGGCCAAGGTGCCGGCCGACCAGCGCGTGGCCAACACGGCGCGCTGGACGACAGCGAGCGAGGCGAACACCTTCGGCTACGACGTGTATCGTGGCGACAGCGAGAACGGCAAGTTCGTCCGCGTCACGAAGAAGCCCGTGCTTGGCAACGGCACGACGTCCGAAACGCACAAGTACGAATTCGTCGACGACACGATCGATCCGTGCAAGGAATACTGGTATTACGTCGAGGAAATCACGACCAGCGGCGAGCGCGACAAATTCACGACCGTGTTCAAGGCCAAGGCCAAGCGCCATCCCGACGGAACGCCGGCCGAGGTGACGACGCCCGGCGACAAGAAAGGCAATTGAGATTGCCCGCCGCGCGCAGTTGACCGGCGACGTGCCGAAGTCGAAGCGCGCAGCGGCCGCGCCGTGCACCGTTGCGCACAGCGCCGTCGGGTGATTGCGCCATGCGTCTGCATCTGGTCGAACTGATCCTGTTTTCAACCTACGCGGAGCTGCGCGCCGAACGCGCACGTTCGTATCTTGGACTGCTGTGGTGGATCGTCGAGCCGGCGATGAACATGGGGGTGTACTACCTGGTGTTCGCCGTGATCTTCCGCATTGGCGGGGCCGACTACATCCCGTTCCTGCTGATCGGCCTGACCCTGTGGCAATGGTTCAAGTCGTGCATCAGCCACGGCGGCTATTCGATCTGGCAGCAACTGCCGCTGATCCGGCAGGTCAAGCTGCCGCTGCAGGTATTTCCGAGCGTGCAGATCCTCGCCGACACGGTCAAATTCCTGTGCATTCTCGCGATCCTGCTGGTGGTGCTGTGGTCCACCGGCTATCCGCCGAACATCTCCTACGTCGCGCTCCTGCCGGTGCTGCTGGTCGAACTCGTCTTCGTCGCCGCCTGCACCTATGTCGTCGCCGCGGTCGTGCCGCTCGTGCCGGACCTGCGCTTCATCATCGAGCAGGTGCTGCAGGTCCTCATGTTCCTGTCCGGCATCGTCTTCTCGCTCGACGGGCTGCCGCCGGAGCTGCGCCGCTGGTTCGAGTTGAACCCGATCGTCGAGCTCGTCGACGCCGGGCGCGGCATCCTGATGCGCGGCGAGTGGCCGGACTGGTTCGCACTCGGGCGCGTCGCGCTGATCTCGCTGGCGCTCTACGCATTCGGGTCGTTGCTGATCACGCGGCTGACGCCGCGCTACGTGAAACTGCCGACATGAGCGAGCCGATCATCCGCCTGGAAAATGTCGGCGTCGCTTTCAATGCGCAACTGCGTGTCGGGAGCCCGCGTTTCTGGGCGCTGGAAGACGTCAGCCTGAGCCTGGCGCGCGGCGACCGGCTCGGCGTGGTCGGCCGCAACGGCTCGGGAAAAAGTACACTTTTGCGCACGATCGCCGGCATCATCACGCCCGATCGAGGCCGCCTGAAGCGCGCGCCGGTGTCGTGCCAGCTGCTGTCGCTCGCGCTCGGCTTCGTGCCGCACCTGTCCGGACGTGACAATGCGGTGCTGTCCGGGTTGATGCTTGGCTTGCGCCGGCGCGAGATCGTGCAGCGCCTGCCGGCGATCCTGGAGTTTTCCGAACTCGGCGACTTCTTCGACCAGCCGATTTCGAGCTACTCCACCGGCATGACGATGCGCCTGGGTTTCTCCGTCGCGATCCAGGTCGAGCCCGACGTGCTGCTGATCGACGAAGTGCTCTCGGTCGGCGACACCGAATTTCAGCAGAAGTCCGGCGATGCTTTGCGCGCGGAATCCACAGCGGCAAGACCGTCGTGTTCGTCTCGCACGGCGACGCCCAGATCCGGCAGGTCTGCGACCGCGCACTGTGGATCGAGCATGGCCGCAGCATGATGCAGGGGCCGGTCGATGCCGTGCTCGCGGCATACCACGCGGCCGCTTCGCCCGCTTCGCCGCCGCACGGGTCCTGACGGTGACGACGTCGCGCGCGGAAATCGCGTCGGCCGGCGATGGCGGGTCCGGAAGTGTGCGTATCGAGTGGCTCGGCTGGGACGGTCGTGAACTGCATTGGCGCGTGCACGCAGCGCGCGGCACGCCGACGGCGTTGTGCCTGGATGGCGTGCCGTTCGTGCCCTTCGCGGGCTCCGGCGACGGCGCACACGTGCACGCCTGCGCGTTCGAATACTCGCCGACCGGCAACGACGAACTCGAGTTCAGCATTGCCGCGCCTGCGGCGACGCAACCGGTCGGAGGCGGATGGCGCGTGCGCTTCGGCGCAGCAGCCGCGCCTGCCGAGCCCCAGTGGACGCATGCAACGCGTTACCTGGCGCCGCTGGCAGGAACGCCGCGGCTGCCAGCGCGCGCGTGGTCCGATCTGCCCGCGCTGGCGATCGTCGTGCCGATCCACAACGCGCCGGACAGCGTGCAGCGTTGCCTCGCCGCGCTCGAGCGCTGGACGCCGCGATCGGCGCGCCTGATCCTGATCGACGACGCCAGCACCGATCCGGCGATCGGTACGCTGCTCGAGCCTTTCGCACGACGCGCAAACACGCGGGTCGTACGCAGCGCGCGCAACCGCGGCTACACGCACAACGTGAACGCCGGCATGCAACTGGCCGGCGACGCGGATGTCGTGCTGCTCAACAGCGACACTGAAGTCGGTCCGCGCTGGCTGCAGTCGCTGCGCCTCGCCGCTTACGGCGACGACAGCATCGGCACGGTGACGGCCGTGTCCGACAACGCCGGCGCTTTCAGCGTGCCGGACCTCGAACAATACTGTCCGATCCCGGAAAAATGGGATCTGCCGAGCGCGCAGCGCGCAGTCCTGCAGCAGGCCGGACTGCGCTTTCCGGAACTGCCGACCGGCAACGGCTTCTGCATGTTCGTCAAGCGCGAACTCATCGCGCGCATCGGAGCGATGGACGCGGACGGCCTTCCCGGCCGGTTACGGCGAGGAGAACGACTTCTGCCAGCGCGCCGAACTGCGCCGGCTACCGCAACATCGTCGCCGGCAACGTTCTGGTGCGCCATGAGCGCAGCGCGAGCTTCGGCGACGAACGCCGCGCCGCACTCGGCGTCCAGGGCATGGCCGTGCTGCGCGCAGCGTTACCCGGATTACGAGGCCGCGGTCGGTGCGACATTGTATAGTTTTGCGCGGCGCGTGCTCGACTATCGCGTGCGCCGCACCTACGCAGACAGCGACCGACGCTACGCCGATCGGGCCCCGCGGCCGCGCGTGCTTGTCGCGGAGGACGACGGCAGCGTCCCGGACCTCGCGGCGCTCGACGAGAAAATCGAGGCGTTCAGCCTGCGACAGCGCGGCCGCCTGCAGTTGTATTGCCATTCCTCGGGCGGCCAGTGCGTTGCCGAGGCAACCTCGGACCCGGAAGCTGCCGGAGCGGCGGCGGCCATCGACATCCGCGCCTGGCTGCTCGCCTATGCAATCGAGTACGTGCTCGTTCCGGCCGCCGGCAGCGTCGACGAGCGCGTAGCAGCGGCCGCCGGGGAGCTAGGCATACCCGTGCTGCGGTCGCGGGCTGACTGGTTGAAGCCCTGAACGGGTCGGAACAGGGCCGGGAGCGATCATTCCGTTCGTCATGAGCGTAGCTCGCACAACCGGAGTTCAACTGGCGCCATGCACCTACGCTCAGGGCCAATGGAATCCAGACCGAGGCACTATCCCTGGGGTTCCTACGTTGCATTGCCGCCGGCCGTTACGTAGTATCGCCGCGATCGGCGCATCGTCGATCCGACAATTCGCCGACTTTTCGCGGAAGCCTCTCGCCATGCGCTTCCGGCCTCAGCGGCCTTGTTTATGTAACCCGCAGTTGAGCCCGCATGACGAAGTCAATCTGGCAGATCCAGACCCGCCAATTCAGCCTGTACGCCGCACCATGATGTTTCGTTCCATGTCGAACGCAGCGCGGGCGTTCCTCGCGGTCGCTCTGACGTTGTTGACGTTCGATTGTTTCGCCTGTTCGGGCCGCCTGCACATCGAGGTGCAGGACTCCGGCGTGTACGCGCTCGACTACGCCGCGATCGTCGCGCAGCAACCGGGCCTGGGCGACTGCCGCAGCGACATGCTGAGCCTGAGCAATCGCAACAAGGAAGTGCCGATCCGCATCGTTGGCGACAGCGACGGACAGTTCGGACCCGGCAGCCGGATCGAATGGGTCGGCGAAGCGTTGCACGGGCCGATGAGCTGGAACGACCAGTACTCCAACTTCAACGTCTACCAACTGGGTGCCGTTGCGGGGCAGCACGCACGCATGCGGGAAGTCGCTCCAGAACCGAAGCCCGCAATCGTCCGCCTGAAGCGCCGCGTCCACATTGAGCAGGACAACCTGATGTTGCGGCTCAGCCAGGTCGAAATGAAAGCCGGCACCGAGCCCGATGTGTGGCAATGGGCAAAACTGACTCCCGTCGACGCGCACCCGTTCACATGGAACTTCGATCTGGCAGACCTGGACACGCGTGCAGCAGCGCGTCGCGGAACAGGCGCAGCCTTGACGCTATCGTTCCGCGGGGTCTCGAGCGTGCTTCACGGACGTGACGGAAAGAAGGCGATCGACCATGTCGTCGAGATATCCGTCAACGGCAAGCCGCTGCCCGCGCAGCGTTGGGATGGCCGCGGCGAACAGCGCATGACCATCGAGATTCCGGTCGCCGTGCTCAAGGACAAGGGCAACGTACTGAGTTTGCGCGTGCCGCAGCGCGCCATTGCCGACGATCCTTCCATCTTCGTCGTCGATGTCGTGATGTTCAACTGGATGGAAGTGACTTATCCGATTTCCGGCAACCTTGCGGCCAGCAGCGCCGCGTTTACCGCGGAAGGCAATGGCACGGTTGAGCTCGAATATTCGGGCAGCGGGATTCCAGCCCTGTACGATGGGACCGGCCGCTATCGACGCCTGGTGGCTGCGGGCCATAACCGCTACCGCGGCGCGGTACTGGGCAGCGTGGAACTGTTCGGCGTGGCCGGCGATCAGACCCTGCGGCCAACGCTGGTGCGGCCAGTCGCCGAACTGGAGCTGCGGACCGACAACAGCGGTTACGACTACCTGATGGTGTCCCACTCGCGTCTGCTCGACGCGATCGAGCCGCTCGCGCGTTTCCACCGCGGACGCCACTTGCGCACGGCGGTCCTGGACGTCGATGCCGTATACGACGAATTCAATGGCGGCATTCCCCATCCGATCGCGATCCGCAAGCTTGTCGCCTGGGGCACGGAACACTGGCAGGTCAAGCCGCGCTACCTGCTGCTGGTCGGCGATGCCAGTGCCGATATTCATCACGATGTGCGCAGCGAGCGCCTGCAGTCGGCGGCTAGCGCACTGCGTCCGCATCCGACCCAGGAAGAGTTGATGTTGCCGACCGGTCTGTCGTCGATGCCTACGACGTCTTACAAGGAATGGGATCCGGACTTGCCGAACCGCAATCTCATTCCGACCTGGCAGTATCCGTCCCAGGAAGGCCAGGCGGCGAGCGACAACGACTTCGTCGCGCTGGAGAGCGGCAATTTCCACCCCAAACTCGCGGTCGGTCGGTTCCCTGTCGTCGAGCCGGCCGAAGTAACAGCGATCGTCGACAAGACCATCGCCTACATGACCAAGCCGACACCGGGCGACTGGCGCCGCGACGTAACGTTCATCAGCACCGACGAGGTCGCGTCATTCAAGAAAGGATCGGACAACATCGCAGAGAATCTCGGCGAACAGGGCTTCTCGATCAGGAATATCTACACCAAGCAGGACGCCTCCACCGCCGCTGCCGCGAACGCCGAGCTCAAGCGGGATCTGGACGCGGGAAATCTGCTCGTCCATTTTATCGGCCATGGTGGCGCATTCATCTGGCGTGTCGGTCCGCCGGCCGATCTGTTCACGCTCGAAGACGTGAGCCGACTGACCAATATCGGCCGTTATCCAATGGTCCTGGCAATGACCTGTTTTTCGGCGCCGTTCGACAACCCGACCGAGGATTCGATCGGCGAAAGGTTCCTGCGCGAGCGGGACAAGGGTGCGGTTGCCGTGTTCGCCGCGTCCTGGACCAATTCGCCGAATCCGGAATACTCCAGGATACTGATCGACAATTTGCTGAAGCTGGACAATCCTGTCGGCGACGCCATCGTCGCGACCAAGGCGCAAATCGGGGATCGTACATTTGTGGAACTGTATAACCTGCTGGGCGATCCTGCATTGGTGCTCGCACGGCCGCGCGAAACGCTGCAATTGGTACGCGGCGTCGACCGCTGGCAGGACCAGGTCATCATCCAGGTGCCCGAACGCGACTTCGGCGGCGATGTCGACATCGACTGGGTCGATGCCGAGGGCAAAACCCTGTCGGCGCAACATTATGAGTCGCGTGATTCGCGTTTCGCCCTCGACGTTCCGCGCAGCAACCCCGCCGAAGTGCGTGTCTACGCCCACAATTTGCGCACCGGCCATACCGCAATCGGCGGTCTGCAGTTGATTGCGCCGCTGGAACCGCCTGCGCCAACTGCCGCCCAACCCGCGGGCCTCGCGCCGGCGGCGGTCTCCCAGCCGGTTCCCGCTGCGATGAAACCCACGCCGGCGGCGCTCGCACCGAAGCGGCCCGATGCCATCGCGCGGATGCGGTTCGAGGCCGCGCCAGTCAGGTCGGCGGCGCCGCTATCGCAGTCGGCCTGGCATTAGCACCGGAGTGCTTGCACGACCCGCCGTGAACGACGCATCGCCAGCAGCCATGTCCCGGACACCGCCGCATTACGCGTTGGTGTTCGTGTGCCAGGCCGGCGAGCTCGAAATCAAGGCGTTGCTCCTTGCCGCCTCCCTCAGGCGGTTTCTGCGCTGCGACTACGAGCTGATCGCTGCGCTGCCGACGCCGGCGTCGACTTGGGGTGAACTGGCGCCGGAAACCCGAGAGCTGCTGCAGCAACTCCGCGTGCGCATCGAACCGATCGTCAATCCGATCGATCCGGACTACAAGATCGGCAACAAGCTGGCGTGTTTCGACGTGCCGACGCGCGCCGAAAGGATCGTTTTCCTCGACAGCGACATCCTCTGCCTGCGCGACCTCGGTGACCCCGATTGCCTGCGCGTGCCATTCGCCGCCAAGCCGGCGGACCTGCGCACGTTCGCTGCCGGGGCCGAAGCCTGGCAGCCGCTGTATGCGGCCGCCGGCGTCGACCTGCCGCGGTTGCGCCTGCCGACCACGGTGTCCGGCGAGTTCGGCCTGGCATACTTCAACAGCGGCGTGATCTTTGCCGATGCCGGTTGCGGGATCGGCAAAGCCTGGATCGACTGCGCGCGCATGATCCTACAAGTGCCGGCGATGCGCGAGCAGCGTCACTGGCTCGACCAGGTTTCGCTGGCGATCGCCGTGCACCAACTCGGACTGGCCTACTCCGCCCTCGACGAGCGCTTCAACTTTCCCGCGCACCTGAAGCCCGTGCCGGACGAATTGCCGTTCCTCTGTCACTACCACTGGCCGCACATCATCGGTCGTGAACCACTGCTGGTGAATCTGGTGCGCGACCTCGCTGGCGAATATCCGGTCATTGCCCGGCGCATGGCCGACGACACGCAATGGAAGGCGCTGCTGGATGCGACGCCGCCGCGTCCTGCGCCGCGGCCATCGGCCGAACGCGAGGTCCCGACCGCGACGACCGTGCTCGTCGCCGGCATTCCCGGCAGCGGCGCGGATGAACTGCTCGAGCTGCTGCGCCTACATGGGCGATGCGCGATCCACGAAGAACCCGCCGAACTCGCGGCGGCGCTTGTTGCACGCGCGCCGCCGTGGGAAGTCGCCGCGTATTTTCGCGACGCGCAGCGCGATCATCCGG
Source organism: uncultured Gammaproteobacteria bacterium (assembly GCA_963766595.1). Lineage (GTDB taxonomy): Bacteria > Pseudomonadota > Gammaproteobacteria > Xanthomonadales > Rhodanobacteraceae > Rudaea. The sequence goes on along the minus strand of CAVYAZ010000002.1, from coordinate 273,812 downwards.
ATGCGGACATCGTGATCAAGAACACGCTGCCCTTCCTGTGCCGCCTCGATGCGCTCAAACGCGTGCTGCCGGACGCGCGGCTGGTCTTGTGCGTACGAAATCCGTTCGACACGATCGCGCAGTGGAGCGCGCGGCCGCCGGGCGAGATCGATGCGGCGATCGGCCGGGTCGCCGAATCAGCCGATCAGTGGGCCGCGGCGAACGACATGGCCGAGTTGCGACGCGTCGCCGATTTGAGCGACGCTGCGGAAAAGCGCGCGGCGTGGTGGTGGTGGCTGGCGCAACGTGCGCTGGCCCATGCACACCACGTCCACGTCGTGCGCTACGGCGATATCATTGGAGATTCGAGCAACGTGCTCGGCACGATCTTTCCGGGAACACCAGCCGTGGGGCCGCATGGCCGCGCGCGCATTGCGCCGTCCGGACAAATGGCAGCGCTCGGCGAACGCGATCTTCAGGCAATTCGCGCGATCTGCCTGCAGGCAGCGGCGGAGCTCGGCGTATCCGAGCGCGGAAGTTAGCGCAGAGCGCGAACGCCGCGCTTACTTCATCACGCCCGGCAACAGCGACTGCCAACGCGGCGCGCGCCTTGTGCGGACTGGCCGGGGCCGGCTTGTCATCCCCATCGGCGGCAGGCGTGGAAGGCGCCACGACCGCATGCGCACCGCCGGCGGAATCATCGATGCCTACATGCGCGGCTCGGCGCGTCGTCGTGGCCGGCGCGGCGTCGGCATCGGCATCGGGCGTAACCACGGCCGGAGTGCTGTCCGAATCATTCATTGCTGCCGCGTGTCCCGCACGCGCTCCGGCTTCATCACCGGCAGGCGCATAACCGTTGCCGGCGCGCGTGACGAAATCGCCCGCGTAGACGGCCGGGCACCCCGCTGCGGCGACGAACAGCAGAGCGAGGATTGCGAAATTCCTGGGCATGAAAACCTCCGAAACCAACGTCGAGCCGCGCGCTGGCGCGACCCAAGCCTTGCAATGATCGCATGTACCGGCCCATTCGAGCCAGTGACCCCAGGGTTCACAAGGCAGTATTCGTGCCACGGGCCAACGCTCAGCGAATCAATCGGTTGCACTTTCGCCGGGTATCCGCAAGTGTCCGCCTCCGGACACTGCGGACACTGTTTCGTGCAGCCCCGATCTGAGCTCCGCCGGACCTTGCCGGGCGTCGCCGGCGCGACCTCGTGGAACTCGTCTACCATTGGCCACCACCGCTTCGACTCGCCTCGATGGATCCTCACGACCTGCTCAGCCGCCTGTCCGCCGATGCGCCATTGTCAGGCAGCGCGCTTGCCGGAGCACTCGGCGTCACGCGTGCGGCGGTCTGGAAGCAGGTCGAAGCCCTGCGCGCGCTCGGCGCCCCGATCGTGGCCGAAGGCGGGGTCGGGTATCGCCTGGCCTGGCCAATCGACTGGCTGGATGGCGAACGCATCGCAGCCGAACTCGAGCCTGCGCAACGCACGCGGGTCGGCAACATCGCCGTGGATTGGCAAATCGATTCGACCAGCAGCGAATTGCTGCGCCGAGCCGCGAGCGACAGCGGCGACCTGCTCGTATGCTGTGCCGAAACGCAGACGTCCGGCCGAGGCCGGCGCGGCCGCGACTGGCGTTCGCCGCTTGGCGGAAATTTATACTTTTCCCTGCTCAAGCGCTTCGACCACGGGATGGTCGCGCTGGCCGGCTTGAGCCTCGCCGCCGGCACGGCGGTCATCGCCGCGCTGAACGACTGCGGCGTAACGGGCACGGGGCTGAAATGGCCGAACGATGTGCTTGCGGGCGGCCGGAAGTTGGCCGGCGTGCTGATCGAACTCGGCGGCGAATTCCTTGGACCGTGTTACGCAGTGATCGGCATCGGTATCAACCTGCGCCTGCCCGCCGACGTGGTCGCGGCGATCGACCAGCCGGTAACCGATATCGCCACGCGACCGGCGCCGATCCGCCGTCGCGCAACCGCCTCGCCGGACGCCTGCTCGCGCGGCTGATCGAAACGCTCGACCGCTTCGCAAAGCATGGCTTCGCAGCGGCAGCTGAAGACTACGCGCGCGCCGATCTGCTGCGCGGCAACGCCGTGCGCGTCGCCGCTGCCGACGGAGCGCACGACGGCATTGCCGACGGCGTCGATTCGCGAGGCGCGCTGCGCGTGCGCCACGGCGACGCGATCAGGCTCTATGACAGCGCCGAAGTCTCGGTGCGCGCGCGATGAAGCTGCTGATCGACCTGGGCAACACGCGGCTCAAGTGCGCGCTGTGCGACGGCAGCACACTGCGATTCATCGGCGCCCTGCCGCACGTCGGCGACGATATACAACTGGATTTTGATACTTTGTGGAAAGACATTGGCGCGGTGTCGGCGATCCTGATCGCCTCCGTCGCCAGCGCCGTGGTCGGCGACCAGGTTGCGCGCAAGGCGTTCGAGCGCTTCGGCGTGCAGGCCGAATTTGTCCTGAGTCCGGCTTCGGCCTGCGGCGTGCGCAACGCCTACGCCGAGCCCGACCGGCTTGGCATCGACCGTTTTCTCGGACTCGTCGCCCTGCATGCAACCGAGTCCGGTCCGTGCGTGCTGGCCAGTTGCGGCACGGCGCTGACGCTCGATGCGCTGGCCGCGGACGGAAGCCACCTGGGCGGCTTGATCGCGCCGAGTCCGCCATTGATGCGCGATGCGTTGACGGGTGCGACGGCACGCCTTTCGACACCGCAGGCCGCGCGCGTCGTCGAGCGCGCCGACAATACCGGCGATGCGATCGAGTCGGGCGTCTGGCTGGCGGGGGCGGCATTGCTCGAGCGTTTCGTGGCGCACGCGACGAGCACGTTCGGCGCTGCGCCTTCCGTCGTGCTGACCGGTGGCAGCGCCGCTCGCCTGGCCACGCTGATCGAGCCGGTCCATCGCGTCGACGCCGAACTCGTGTTGCGCGGCCTGGCGATCTACGCTGCCAGCACGGCCGGATTCCGCTGACCGACGCCCGAACGGTGCCGGCGTGACCTGATCGAACCTCTGCCTGCGGCCCCGCCTGTTAGAATCGCGCGGTTGACCGGCGGCCGTTCCGCCGGCTTTGTGGTGCCATGTTCGCTCGCATTGTTTTCCTGCTGCTGCTCGCGCTGAATATCGGTGTCGCCTGCTGGCTGTACTTCGCGCCGCAGTCGAGCGCCTCGCAGCTGCCGGCGACCGATCGCGGCGTACCCAAACTCGTACTGCTCAGCGAACAGGAGCATGTCGGTGAAGCCAATGCCGCTGAACTGGCAACCGCGCCGGAGTCCCCCGCCGATATCAGCAACGATACCTGCACGAGCATCGGTCCGTTCGGCACGCAGGCCGACATGCGCGGCGCGCTGAATGCGCTGACGCCGCTGGTATCGCGCATCCAGTACCGCGAGGCGCATGCGACGGAAACACGCGGCTACTGGGTCTACCTGCCCGCGATGTCGAGCCGTGAACAGGCCTTGGCGATCGCCCGCCAGCTATCGGCGAAAGGCGTGCGCGATTACTACGTCGTCACCGCCGGCGACCAGCAGAACACGATTTCGCTCGGCCTGTTCCGCGACCACGGCAACGCCGAAAAGCGCCGCAACGAAGTCGCCACGCTCGGCTTCACGCCAGAGCTGATCACGCGTACCGAGGAACTGCCGGTTTACTGGGTCGACTTTGCCTCGGACCCGCAGCACCCGCTGAACTGGCGCACGCGTGTCACGCAGCGCGATCTGCGCGAGGAACCGGTCGCTTGTTTTTGAACGATTCCACTAGGGCATTCGCGCTGATCGGCGGGCGCAACTCGATCGACAGGTGAGACAAGCGCCGCGGTCCGTGCGAAAATCCACCCGACGCCCGTTCGGGCGTCCACGATTTGCCGGCATAGCTCAGTTGGTAGAGCAACTGATTTGTAATCAGTAGGTCGCGGGTTCGACTCCTGCTGCCGGCACCAATAAAATCAGTAACTTAATTATTTTCGACGCTCCGAACCGCCATGCCCGGCAGGTGGTAGCGCGCAACGACGGGATCGATCACGCGGTCGTAATCGAATGAATCCGTGTCTGCCGCAGGTGCTGGCGCGGCGGGTCCGGAAAGCACCAACGTCGACGCCACAAAGATCGAATTGACGACACGGCTCACGCGATCTCCCAGGTCTGCACCCGCTGTTCGCCGGCGAGCATCTCTTCGAGGGTTTGTCGCTTCCGCACCACGGCGTAACGACCACGGTCGACTAGCACCTCGGCGGCCAGCGGTCGGGAGTTGTAGTTCGACGCCATCGAGGCACCATACGCGCCGGTGGTTTTGATCATCAGCAGATCGCCCGCCTCGCATCGCGGCAGCTCGCGGTCGACAGCGAAGGTATCTCCGGTCTCGCAGACGGGCCCGACCACGTCGTAGATCTGCGGCGGGCGCCGCTCATGCGTCACCGGCGCGATCTCGTGCCAGGCATCGTACAGGCTGGGCCGCAACAATTCGGTCATGGCGGCATCGACCACGAGGAAGTGCCGCTGCCGACCGCGCTTGATGCGGATCACACGCGTCAGCAACACGCCAGCCTCCGCCACCAGCCAGCGCCCCGGCTCGAGCACGATGCGGCCGCCGAAGTCCGCGAGCGCATGGCGAATGATTTCGACATATTCCTCCACTGCAAGCGGCCGGTCGCGATCGGCGCGATAGCACACGCCGAGGCCGCCACCGACGTCGACGCTGCTGATCGCATGGCCGGCGGCAGCCAGTTCCCGCCCGAAAGCGCCCACGCGTTGCAAAGCCGTGCGGATAGGATCGAGGGTCAGCATCTGCGAACCAATGTGCACGTGCAGACCGTCCAACCGCACATGCGTCAGTTGCGTGCCGCCGGCAAACCATTGGCGTGCCTCCTCGATGCCGACGCCGAACTTGTTCTCCGATTTGCCTGTGGAAATCTTGGCGTGGGTGAGCGCGTCGACATCGGGGTTGATGCGCACCGCAGCGCGCGCGATGACGTCCCGCGCCGCCGCCACGCGCTGCAACAGGTGAAGTTCGTCTTCCGATTCCACGTTGAAGCGAGCGACGCCGGCAGCCAGCGCCTCGGCGATTTCGTCGGCACTTTTGCCGACACCGGAAAACACGATGCGTTCGGCGGGAACGCCCGCTCGCAGGCAGCGATGCATTTCACCTGCCGACACGATGTCGGCGCCGAATCCCGCTTCCGCCATCAGTTGTAGTATCGCGACGTTGCTGTTGGCCTTGGCCGCATAGCACACCAGCGCATCCAGGCCGCGCAATGCGGCCTGCAACGTGCCGATCCGCTGACGGATCATCGAGGCAGAATAGACATGGCACGGCGTGCCTACGCGCCCGGCAAGAGCCGGCAGATCGACGCCGTCGAGAAACGCTTCGGCGGCGCTCGTGGTTTGCGTGCTGGTCGTCGTGCTGGCCATGGTTTGCGGCAAAGTCTCCGGGTGCATGAGCGTTGAATCAGTCGCCGGCCACCAGGCCGGCCGGGCGACGCCGGTCAGTGGCGCCTTCCAAGCGACCGGTCTTCGGATTCACGAGGATGGCTTCATCGGCACACATCGCATGGACCGCCTGGAACTTGTAGCCCATCGCCTCGAGTCAGCGCGGTCTCGAGCGGCAAATGCGGCCGCTGCGCCAATCGGCTCCCTACGGGCACATGACCGAGCCGCGATTCCAAGTCCCACAATGCCGCGTCCAGCGCATTGCGCGACGCTTCCGGATCGAGATTCATATCTTCCCATCCCGGCACAGAGGTCGCTTCGCAACGTCTCCATTTCGTCGATCACCGTCGCCGCGGATTCGCCGTAAGGCGATCGCAGCGGCAGAGTGCGATGCCGGATGCTCAATCCGCGCAGCATGAAAGCAAATTGTCCACGATGGCCTCGACACCCATCGTGATCGGATCCTGGCAGGGCAGGCCGAACCAGTCGCTGATCTCGTGGCAAGTTGCGAGCGCCTGCTGTTCGGAAATATTGGAGCTGTTGAGGGCGATGCCGACTGCCTTGACCGCCGGGTTGGTCAGGCGGGCAGCGGAGAGATTGGCATCCAGACAGCGCTGGAGATCGGGGAGCGGCCAGCCGGACAGTCCACGCATGTGGCTCCGTGTGGGTTCGTGGCAAAGGATCAAAGCGTCGGGTTGTGAGCCATGCAGCAGGCCCAGTGATACTCCGGCGTACGAGGGATGGAATAGCGAACCCTGACCTTCGATGAGATCCCATCCGCCGTCTTCGCGGGCCGGCGAGATCAACTCGGCCGCTCCGGAGATGAAATCGGCGATCACGGCATCAACGGGTATGCCATCGCCCGCGATGAATATACCGGTCTGCCCGGTGGCACGAAAGTCCGCGACGAGACCGCGTTGGCGCATGCTGCGCTCGATCGCGAGCGCGGTGTACATCTTGCCCACCGAGCAGTCAGTACCGACCGTCAGCAGCCGACGGCCCGTACGCTTCCGGCCGTTGCCGACCGGAATGTGACGGGTGGATTCGCGCGCGTCGAACAGCACCCGGCCCTTGCGTTGGGCTGCCGCCACGATCTCCGCGTTGTCGCGTAACTTCTGGTGGAGGCCGGCAATCACGTTGAGGCCGGCGTCCAGCGCCGTGATGATGTCGGCTACGGTCTCCTTCGCCATTACGCCGCCGGCGTTCGCGGTCCCTATCACCATGGTATCCGCACCGGCGGACTTGGCCTGCGCGGGTGTCATGTCGGCCAACCCGAGCGTCTGGTGGCAGTCAGGGCGACGGTGCTGCCCAATGCACCACTGAGGCCTCCAGTACGCCAGTCCCCTGGCTGTTTTGATCGCCAGATCATCGACGGCGCCACCCAGATACAAAAGATAAGGCGGGCCCCATCCGTTGGGGTGGGCTGATTCGCCGTATCTGGTCATGAAATCTGGGCTCCCGCCTGAATTTCTGCGGCATCGAAAGGTTGAAGGAGCATAACCACCGGCGAGCGCCGGCCACCAATGAAAAGACCGGCACGTGGCATAACTCAGGGTTGTGGCCATCTTTGTCACGCCCATCAAGAGGTCGTTACGTGACGCAGTGGTTTGCCTTGCAACAGTCAGGTGTGGTGGACTGGACCGGACAACAGTATGGGGAACCGAATGCACTTGCGGCACATCGAGCTCTTTCACGCCGTGCTGACCACCGGCAGCATCACCGGAGCGGCAAAGCTGCTGAACATATCGCAGCCCGCCGCCAGCAAAGCGTTGCAGTACGCCGAAGACAAGCTCGGTCTAGCCCTGTTCATTCGGGTACGCGGGCGTCTACAGGCGACTTCGCAAGCGTTGCTGTTGCGTGATCGGATCGAGAAGATCATCCAGGAAGTGCACGACCTGGAACGGCTCACGAAAAACATGAACCAGCCGGGGAACTGCCCTTTGCGGGTGACCTGCACGCCGACGCTGGCCCTGACTCTGCTTGCCAACGCGACCGCACTGTTGCGCAAGAGCTTCCCCGATGTGGTGGCTGAGCTGTCCACGCAGCATTCGGCGGCGATGTGCGAATCGCTGACTCTTCGCGATACCGACATTGGACTCACACTGCAAGACACCGGCCATCAGAACCTGCGTCAGCGCGTGCTATGCCGCGGACAGGTCATGGTGATCGCCCCACCGGATTGGTGGCCTGAGGCGGAATTGACTCAACCCTTGTCGATCGGAGCGCTGGCCAATCAGCCCATGATCGGGATTACCGTGCGGGATGCCCTGGGCAGCATGCTCCAAAGTCATTTGGCCAAGGTCGACCCGCCACCGAGAATCGCCGTCTCGGTGCAGACGTATCAATTGGCGCATTCTCTCGTCGCAAAGGGTGAGGGCCTGGCTCTGGTCGATCCCTTCACGGCACGCTGCGGCGGTATGAACAGCGTGCAGATGCGCCCATTGAAACCGCATCTCGAAGTCGTGCTGTATGCGATGCATCGTCCGGACAATCCCTTGGATCCGGTGCAGAAGCGATTTCTCGACCTCGTACGTCAGCTTGCCCAGCGAATGCTCGCGCAACGCTAATGCGGAACTCGCGTCCCAGGCGAGTCCACGGCGCACGGTTATGCCGGCGTCGCGATTACAGTCGCTACTGACCTTCTTGCAAACCGCGGTACACCAGTGACGACTCAGCACGCTTCGCGTTTCTTGAGCGCCTGGAATTCGTCGAACATGCGCTGCCAGACAGGACCCGGCTTGCCGATTCCGACTGGCTTGCCATCGAGCAGCGTGACCGGCAATGCCTCGCGGGTCGAGCTCGCGATCCAGATTTCGTCCGCCGTGAACAGCTCATCCAGCCGTATCTCGCGCACGTCCATCGGCAAGCTCAGTGCGTCGAGCACGTCGGCGACGACGAGACGGGTGATGCTCGGAAGGCGCTCATGGCTGGAGGGAGGCGTGACCACGCGTCCTTCTTTCGCGATGAAGACGGCGCTCGAGCTGCCTTCGGCCAGAGAACCACCGCGCACGAGGACCGCCTCGTCGGCGCCACGCCGTGCGGCTTCCATCCGGAGCAGCACGGGACCCAGAAGGGCGATGGACTTGATGTCGCAACGCGACCAGCGGATATCCTGCAACGTGACCGCCGCGATGCCGCGCTGAAATTGCTCGGGCCGCGGTGTGCCCAAACGCCAGCAGAAACCGAAGACCGTCGGCCGCATGTCCGGCTCGGGCAGAAAGTCTCGGCCGTGGCCAACGCCGCGCGTGACTTCCAGATAGATGCCCATGTCGCCGCCGCCATTGGCGGCGATGAGTTGATGCACGAGTTCGGTCCAGCGTGCTCGAGGATAAGGATCGACGATGCCGATCGCGTCCAGGCCCGACTGCAATCGTTCGAAATGTGCGTCCAGACGGAACGGCTTGCCGTTGTAGCTGGGCACGACCTCGTAGATGCCGTCGCCGAACAGAAAGCCGCGATCGAACGGCGAGATGCGCGCGTCGTCCGTGGCAACGATAATGCCATTGAGCAGGCAATGGGGAAGTGCGTCGGCCATCAGGCGAATCTGCCGAGCACCGAATCAGGGCCGCGGTCCGCACTGCATGGGCGTCTGGTTCGACGCTCCTCGCAGGGCAGGCCTGATCCGGTTCGGCTGATTCCTTTCATTCCGCCGGGACGCCGGCTGCGAGCAAGCGTCGGCGCAACGGATCGAGCTTGTCGCCATATCGCGCGCTGCGCGCGGTATCGCGGCGCAACGGTTGGCGAACCTGCGCGGCGCTTGGCGCGCTCAATACGGCGCGCGGCGTCTTGTGGAATTCCAGGCAGCGGGCATCGAACGGCAGCTCGCAGAAGTCCAGCAGGCGGCGAATCTCGGCTTCCGGTTCGGCCAGCAAATTTTCGTACTGGAGATCGAGCACCCGCCCGGGATACTTGTCGAGCCAGAAACGCGTGAGGCGCAGAAAATCGATGCAATAGTCCGCCAGTTCGTCGAGGTCGCAGGCGAAAGCGCTCCTTTCGCTGAAAAGCTGGCGGAAGCACGCCAGGCAGGTCTCGACCGGGTCGCGCCGGACGATCACCACGCGCGCCGCCGGCAGCATCGCCAATGCGGTGCCAACCAGATACCAGCTCACCAGGCTCTTGTCGGTAAACCGCGGTTTGGTCTTGCGCCAACGTGCGGTTCGCGCGAGGTATTCACGGCCGAGGCGCTGCCAATCCTCCGCCGTCGCATCGGGCGTCCAAAGCGGAAACGCCGAATTGCGGCGCTTGGTCTCCGCGTCGACGACCTCCGTCATGTCCTTGATCTCGTTGGCGCCCTCGACCTGCGGATGCGAAGCGAGGATATGCTCAACCAGGGTCGAGCCGGAACGCGGAATGCTGACGATCAGGATGACTTCGCCGCCCAGCCGGTCGTCCAGCGGCGGTGGCGTTCCGTTTGCGAACACGCGCTGGATCTCGTCTACGCGTTTGCGCTCTCCTGCCGCATCCCACTTCACCCGCCGACGCCGCGACGCGTTGGCGATCCGGAACGCCTCGAACGCTTGCGCATACTCGCCCTGATCTTCCAATGCCTTCGCATAGGTGAAGCCCAGCAGCTCGCGCGAACGAGGTGGTAAGTCCTGACGCGTCAGGGCGCGCTGCAGAGACGCGGCATCAGTGGTCTCGAAGCGGACCGTGTTGAGATTCGAAAGCCCGAACCATCCTTCGGCGTTGCCGGGGTCGCGACGCAGCACTTCCCGGAAGCCCGCGATCGCGGCGTCGACCTCGCCGAGGCTCGCCAGCGCCTTGGACAACGACAGTCGCGCGGAAACATGCGCGGGATCGAGTTCGAGCGCGCGGCGCAGCGCGGCGACGGCTTCATCAGTATGCACTTGTTGCACGAGCGCTTCGCCGAGATTGAACCACGCCGAGGAGGACCGAGGCGCAAGTTCGCACGCGTGGCGCAGATGCCTCACGGCATCCGCGGTCTCTCCGCATTCGTGCAGCGCAATGCCGAGACAGACGTGCATGTCGGAGTCGTCGGGATACGTCGCCAGCACGCGCCGGAAGCAGTCGATGGCGCGGACGTGATGGCCGAGGCGCTGGACTGCCATCCCCATCATCCGGATGGCGGTCAGGTCGTGGGGCGCCAATGCCAGCACGTTGGACAACGAGTGTTCCGCGGCGGCGAAATCCCGGCGCTCCCATTCCTCGCGCGCCCGCGCCAGCATGCGCGCGGCCGTGCGTGAAAGTGGAGGTTGCGGCACCTCCTGCGCACGTCTAGGGTCTGTTTGAAGCGTCACGTCGTCACCAGCTTGGCGTCAGGACAGCAGACTACACAAGATGTCCGAACTCCACAAAAAAAACGCCGGGCAAGTCCTGCCCGGCGTGGAGAGATTGCTGCGCGATTCAGAAGTCGTACGACACGGAAAATCTGGCATAGCGAGGCGCGTACGTGTCCAAGACCCTTCCGTAGTCGACTCGCGGATTGTGCGTAGACCTGAAGCTGTCGCCGTAGTAGAGCGGCGTCTGATTGTTCAGCAAGTTGAAGACACCAAAATTGAAGTCGAGCTTGTGATCGGCAAAGTCCGGCCTGTAGTCCACGCTGAGCGCGAGCTGATGCGTCCACGGCAGGCGACCGAGCGAACCCGGCGGGACCGGCACGCCGCCGCACCAGTAGTACGTATTGGAACCATGCAAGGCGACCTGGTCCGGCCCGTAGGCGCCGCGGCACATGCGCGGCGTGCCGGAAGCGACGTACAGGTTGCCGCCGGCCGACCATTCCGGGGTGAACGCATAGGCACCGTAGGCCTTGAGCTGGTGCCGGCGGTCGTTGGGCTGAACGCCATTGGAGTACTGCATTCTTTCCGGGAAGTCCCAGGCGGTGGTGATCGATTCGTAGGAGCCGCTCTGCGCGGAATAGGTGCTTACCGGTCCTTCGTCGTTGCCCCAGGTCTTCGACCACACGTAGTCCAGTTTGCCGAACCATTTGCCGTCCCACGCATGTTCCAGCGACAGGTCGACCGAGTAGTAGCGGCGCTTCGGTCCCTCCGTGAAACCCTGGTCCGCCTTGGTGAAGTTCACCGGGACGAGGCTGCCGTCCGGCGCCTTCATCAGGAGCTTGCTGGTCACGCCCGGATTGATCAGGACAAGACTCTGCGCATACTGGTCGCAGTTGTCCGGCGTCATCCAGGCATAGCCTTGCGCTCGGCCCGCCGCACACTCGTTCTGGATGGCGTCGTAGTCGTCGATGATGCGGCTCATCTTCTGGTAGGTGCCGGTCGCGCCGAACACCCAGTTCGTTCCGATCATGTCGAACGCCTGCTGCATGCCGAAGACGAAATTGTCGGAAAACTCGGCCTTGATGTTCTGCGACGCGGAGATGCGCGGATCCTTCGCCTGGCCGTACTCGCTGTCGATCGACACGCCCGTCGACGGGTTCTGCGGCAGCGGTGTGAAGCCGGTCGGCTCGCCGGTGGTCGGATTGACGCCCGTGTAGGTTCCGTACACGCCGGCATTCGTCACCGGCGCGGCGATGGACAACGCCACCTGTTCCGGCAGCGCCAGGTAGTAGCGGCCGGCGTTGCCGAACACCTTCAGGCTGGAATCGCCATGCACGTCCCAGCTGAAGCCGACGCGCGGCGCCCACTGCGGCGTGGTCTCTCGGATGTAGGCTTCGCCCGATGCGTCGTAGTTGGTGAACGCGTCATCGCGGATGCCGAGGTTCAGCAGCAGGTTCGGCGTAACCTGCCAGTTGTCCATCAGGTACGCGGCGCGCTGCGCGACACGCATGGAGGCAGCCTGGATGTCGACATGCTTTTGCACGTAATAGCAATGCGCCGCGTCGCATTGCGTCGACGGCGCAACGAAGGGCGGAACGCTGGAATCGACGCCGAAAACCGGCACGCCGGGTGCACTCTGGCCGTAGATCCATTGATAGCCCGGCCCCGGATTCACGGAGCCGTCCTGCAAGTCCCAGGAGTTGATGTTGTCGATGCCGAACTGGAAGTCGTGGTCGTGCCACTTGTATTCGAGATTCAGGCGGTAGTTCTCGACCGTTTCCTTGTGATTGGGATCGGCGATCGACGAGTTGGTCTGCGAGTTCGAAACGCCGCCGGGCGGAGCGAATCGCGGATCCTGATTGGACGCACTGGCAACGTGCGGCAACGTCGGATTGAAGCCTGGGAAGGCCGGTTGTTGCGTGTAGTACTCGCCGTGCATCTTGCCCAGCATCGCGTTCAGGGTCAGGTTGTCGGTGAGATACGAGGTGTAATTGGCCACCCACATCCGGAAAGCAGTCTTGCCGGTCTGGTCGAGGCTGTTGAAATCGCCGCGCTTCAAGGTGTCGTAGTCGAAGTCGTTGACCGTTCCCCAGGTCTTGTGCTCGTTCTGCAGGCCGGTGAGGCTGAACAGGTTCGAGTCGTTGATGTTCCAGTTGATCTTGGCGTAGACCTTGGGGTTGTGAACCGTCACGTCTTCGGTGGTCGCGCTGCTGCTGAACGACGACGTCGTCCGGTAATGTTTGTCGTCCTGCTCGACGCCGAGAAAGAAGAACAGCCTGTCCTGGATGATCGGGCCGTTGAGGTAGCCGTCATAGATCGTCTCGCTGCTGTTGTTGTCCTTGCGGTAGACCGCAAGATCGCCGGGCTCGCTGCCCGGGCTTTTCACCAGCGGATTGGCATAGTAAAGGTTGACCGGGTCGTCGCGCAGACTGGCCGGCTGCCAGATGGCGCGCCCGCCGAAATGCCACTCGTCGGAGCCGCTCTTGCCGACCTGGCTGATCACGCCGCCGATCGAGCGACCGTAGCGGGCATCGTAACCGCTGATGTAGGTCTGCTGCTGCTCGATGGCGCCATACGGCAGGGTGATGCCGCCCTGGTTGTTGAGCAGTTCGGTGGTATTGAAGCCGTCGACGTAATACGCGTTCTCGGCCGTGGAGGCACCGCCGAACACGTTGATCGGGGTGCCGAGCGGGCCGCTCGACAGCTCCGGCGATCCCATGTTGACGCCCGGCGCCAGCGACGCGATGTCTTCGGCGGTCCGCTGCAACGGAAGCTGCTGCAGCTGCTTCGACGTAATCGTCGTCACCTGGTTGGTGGTGGTTACGTCAATGGTCTGCGCGAGTCCCGTGACCTTGATCTCTCCGAGGGTCGCCGCGGCCGCAGCCGGAGCCGTGAAATTCACTTCCACCGCGCCGGCCGCCACGGGGCTCACCGCGTCTCGCGATTCAACGACCTTTCCATCCTGGACGAGCGAGATGGTGTAAGTGCCGACCGGCAGCGTGACCGAGAACTTACCCGATGGACCCACCTCGATCGTGCGATTGAAGCCAGCGCCACCGGTGACCTGAATAACCTCGCCGGCAGCTACCGGAGCGGTACCGTAGATGGTTCCGGTGGTCGACTGCGCCGATGCCGCGTTCCAGAAGCCCAGGGTGGCCGATCCGATGGCGAGTGCCAGCGCCTTGCGGCGGAAGACGTTTTTGCGATGCAACGAACGCAGGAACGCGCCTTTCATGATTTGTACTCCCCAATCGTGGAAACCCAAGGTATGTTGTTGTCTTGATACAGTGCTTGCTGCATCTATTTGTCGGTCTTCCCGCGGCCCATAATCGTCGCTGTTGGAAGACCGGACGCACGGTGGTGCGCGTTCGAGCATACTCATCCCCCAGCAGCGACCACCAATGAAAAGACCAGCACCCGGCATAGCTATGGGTTATGGTTTTCCGCGCGATTCTTCATAGCCTACCGCCTCAAGAACCGCAATCTGATGCGCGAAGACACACATCCCAAGGCTGCAAATGAGAGCAGTTCGCAAGGCGCGTGCCGTCTCAACAGGCCCGCAGCGAAATCAATGACCTAAATATTTTAGATCTGACTCAAGTGCCAGTTGGGACAAACTCGGCGCTACGCAGCATCGGGAACACCAACTTTAGCCAGCGACGCCTCACCGCTCGGCACCGGCTCTTCAAACACTTGCCGCGTCGGATCGACGCGCAGCCACAGCACGATGCCGACGCACAGCAGCACGAGCATCGGGACGAACGGCAACTCATACCCTCCGGAATAGGCGACCAGGTAGCCGAACACCACGGACGATAGCGCCGCCGCGATGTTCGACGCTGTGTTCATGAAGCCGAAGACCGCACCGACATGTCCTTTTCCGATGTCGACTGAGGTTGCGCACAGAGTCGGCTGCTGAAACAGGATTCCGCCATAGGCGAGCGAAAGGTATATCAGCGACCATGAACCGCTGGTCGCCGAGATCGTCGCCGCCATGAAGATCGCCGCCGTGCCGAGGCCGGACACGCCGACGATGCGCCGGCCGGTGATCAGCCCGAACTTGCGCACGAGCCTGTCGCTGACAATGCCGCCGATCAGGTTGGCGCAGGCCCCGACGATGTACGGCAAGGTCGACAGCACCAGTGCGGCCGCAGTGAATCCGCGTCCCTTGACCAGATACGTCTGCAGCCACGACTGAAAGAAGCCGATCACGTACACGTACGACGCGCCGACTGCAGCGACGCGCCAGAACATGCCCGAGCGCAGCGCCTGGCCCCAGGGAATTCCGACGTGGCGATGTTCTGAATCCTCGCCGATTTCCTCGCGCTCGGCCGCCGTGATTGCGCTCATCTCGCGCGGCGAATCGCGGAACCACACATACCAGATCACGCTCCACACGACGCCGAGGATTCCGAACAGGTAGAACGACGCGCGCCACCCATAGTGCAACTGGATCGGCACGACAAGCAGAGGCGCCAGCGCTGCGCCGATCTGACTCGTCATCCATACCACTCCCCAGACACTCGCGCGCTTGCGTTGCGGAATCCAGCGGCCGATCACGATCGACGCATTCGGGTACGCGCCGGCCTCGCCGGCGCCGAAGCAGAAGCGCGTGAGCAAAAGCAACGGATAGCTCGACACGACGCCGGTCAGCGAGGTGAACGCCGACCACCACAATACGATCCGGGTCAGGACGCGACGTGGTCCGATGCGATCGCCGAGCGCACCGGTCGGAATTTCGAAGCCCGCGTACGAGAAGAAAAACGCGCTCGTGACCCAACCCCAGGCCTGCGGACTGATGCCAAGGCTGTCCTGCATCTGCGGTCCCGCAACCGCGATGCAGATCCGATCGAGATAAGTGATGATCGCCAGCAGCGACAGCATGCCGACGACGCGGTGCTGGTACTTCATGGCGCGCGCGGCCCGGCGTGGCGAATTGCCAGGGGAACGCAGTCGTTACCGCGCGGAACCCATGAATGGCCCGGCGAGTTCAGCGTCCGATCTTGGGCGTTGATGGACTTCCCCTTTCAGTCCGTGGCTGATGCTAGCCCGGGCGACCGGGTCAGGCAAGGCACAAGGTCAAACCGTACCCGACATCAGCGCGCAGGCGATTGATCGGGCGATGCGATGGCACGCTGCGCGAATGCGACGGCCGATGCGCTGGGCCGAAGTGGTGCCATGAAATTGCCCTGCCGTGTCCTCAGTTCCGACACCATCAGGCCGCCCACAATCGGTTAGCCTATGGTCTTGTGTGACCGATAGCGCTACCGATGCGAACCCATTATGGCCGACAGGATCGTCGGACCGGCTCCGATGCGCGGCAGCGGACGTTGTTTCTTTTTACACAATGCGGCGTCACTTACCTGAACAAACCGGAATCGACCGCCTGAATCGACGCCACTTCATTCGTCAGACCGGCCTGCTCGGCTCGGCGCTGGCGGCAACGAGCGCATTTCCGCTGCTGTCCGGTTGTGCGCCGGCAGCCGGCGTCCGCTTTGCGCCGCGCCGCGACTACGCCGCACCGGATATTTCGTTTACCGGCAGCGCTTGCGGACTGCCGCCGGTGCAGGTCTCGGCGGATCGCGAAATCCGCACCGTCGTCGGTCTGCGGCCATTTCGGCCGTCCGGCTTCGTCGTGCGCGCGGAGAGGCTCGGCGACACGCTGGTCGTGCACAACTACGGTCACGGCGGCGCTGGCATCACGCTGTCCTGGGGAACCTCGAAGCTCGCCGTCGATATCGGCGCGCCCGGACATCGCGGTTCCGTCGCGGTGCTCGGCTGCGGCGCGGTCGGGCTAGCGAACGCGCGGCTGCTGCAGGAAGCCGGATTCGACGTGACGATCTACACGAAGGCGATGCCACCGGAGACGACCTCGAACATCGCCGGCGGCCAATGGTTTCCGGCCTTCTCGTCGGATCCGGCCAAACGAACGGAGGCTTTCGACCAGCAGCTGCTGGCGGCCGCAACCTACGCGTATCGTCGCTATCAGCTCATGGTCGGCTCGCATTTCGGCGTGCGCTGGATGCGCAACTACTACCTCGGCCAGCATGAGTTCAACGAGAACGGTTACGCCGGCGCGCGCAGCCCGCTGCGCGGCATGATGCCCGAGTACCGCAAGCTGGCGCCGGACGAACACCCTTTTTCGGGCTACGAATTCGTGCTGCGGCTCGACACGCTGATCATCGAACCCCCGGTTTACCTGGCCGCGATGCTGGACGAATTCCGGATCGCAGGCGGCAGGGTCGTCGTGCGCGAACTGCCCGACCGCGCGGCGATCCAGGCCTTGCCCGAGAAACTCGTGTTCAACTGCACCGGCCTCGGCGCGAAGGCGCTGTTCGACGACGACGAGCTGACGCCGGTCAAGGGCCAGCTGACGATCCTGTTGCCGCAACCGGAAGTCGAATACGCGGTGATTCATGGCGATCTGTACATGTTTCCGCGATCCGACGGCATCGTTCTCGGCGGCACGCACGAGGAAGGCGTGTGGTCGCTCGAACCGGACCTGGAGCGCAAGCAGGAGATCCTCGCCGGGCACAAGGCGTTCTTTGATTCGTTCCGGCGGTGCTGAGTCTGCGCGCCGGCAAGGTGTCGAATTGTCTGCAATGCCGCGGCTGACGAAATCCTGACGTCCGCACGCGGGCCATTCGCTGTATCTTCGACGCAGCCGGCTTCAACAATCATCGATTGCAACGACACGAGGAGAAACCATGTCGTCATGCCCAAAGTGCGGCGCAAAAGTCGGTTCAGAAACGCATGTCTGCCCTGAATGCGGCGCGAAGGTTCCAACCAAAGGGGTGGTAAGCGCGATCTTCACGCACATGCCGCATCCGCGCATCGCGCTACGCAAGCTGCACGGCCCGGTGACGCGCCGCGACATGTTGCCGAGCGGCGGCGCGGTACAGCGCTTCAACACGTTTCTCGCGATGAAGATCACCGGCGCCGTCGGCACGATGTGGTGCGCCTACCTGTTTGCTGCGCTGGCGTTGCTCAGTCTGCCGGACGCGATCAATGGCGGCAAGGCCGCGCTGATCGCGTGGATCGCGCAGACGTTCCTGCAACTGGTGCTGCTGTCGATCATCATCGTCGGCCAGAAAGTCGAGGGTGCAGCCTCGGACAAACGGTCGAGCGACACCTACAACGACGCCGAAGCGATCCTGCACGAAGCGCTCCAGATCCAGGAGCACCTCGCCGCGCAGGACAAGGTGCTGACTGACCTGATCGACAAACTGAAGCAGCCCGGTGCGACGTGAGGGCTGAGGGCTGAGGGCCAAAGTCCAAAGAACATGTGCGCGCCTCTCTTGATCTTCGGCTTTCAGCCCTCAGGCCTCAGCCCTGTACGATTGGCATTACCAGCCAGATCCCCGCGCACCCGCCAAACCCGCCGTGCTGTTCCTGCCATACAAACTCGATGTCAGCCTGTACCGGCTGCCGTTCCTGACGATCCTGGTTTGCCTGGTGTGCGTGGCCACGTTCCTGTCGCAGATGAGATCCGGCGCGGCGTTCGAAGGAAACCTGCGCAACTACTGCACCCAGGATCTCGACACGAACCTGCACGCGATGCTCGACAACATCGACGACCGGGCGATCGGTGCCGGCTGCGAGAACGTATTCATGGCGATCCGCCAGTCGCACGACCGCGACCAGACGATCGCGCAACTCGCGCGCTCGGTGCGCAATCTGGATTTCTATCACGACAAGGCTGCGGACCTGCAGTACAAGCAGGACACGATCACCAGCGCCTACGCGGATTTCGACGCGCTGGTGCCGGACGCGCTGACCGAAAAGCTCGCGTACCGGCCCGATCAGTTCAACATCGTGACGATGATCACGTCGACGTTTGCGCACGCCAGCTGGGAGCACCTGCTCGGCAATCTGTTCTTCTTCTTCATCTTCGCCTCGTGCGTGGAGTGCGTGCTCGGGCCGCTGCATTTTTCGCTGAGCTTCGTCGTCATGGCTGTCGCCACGAGCCTGGCCTACAGCTACAGCGCATCCGCCACCGAAGGCCTGCCGGCCGTGGGTTTATCGGGCGTGGCGATGGGCATGATGGCGCTGCTGACGACGCTGCTGCCGCACGCGCGCATCTGGTGCTTCTTCTGGTTCCTGTTCTGGGTACGCCGCTTCACGCTGCCGGTGCTCGCGATCGTCGCCTGGCAGGTCGGCTGGAACGTGTACGACCTGCATCATCACGACGCGTCGTCGCACATCAACTACATGGCACACGTCAGCGGCGCGATCACCGGCTTTGTGCTCGGCATGCTCTACCGCATGTTCGCACAGCAGCGTCTCGGCGAAATGACGGTCGAAGTCGGCAGCTGACGACGTAGGGTGGGCCTGGCCCACCGTTTTGCGGTCAAGAGAAGAGCGGCGGGCCAAGGCCCACCCTACCGCGGCGACGACAGCTCGACGCGATAGATGAACGGCATCGCGCACGGCTGGCCGCGGCAGATGCCCGGCTTGTACTTCTCGCGCTGCAGTGCGATCGCGGCGACCCGCGCGATGTTCGCGTTCGGCGAATGCACCGTCGTGACGGTGGTGGCATCGCCACTGCTGCTGACGTCGACTTGCATGACGAGTTCGCCGTCGACGCTGGCGCTGACGTCCGCGTTCGCAATCCGCTGCGAAATCGATTTCAGCCCATTCAGCGGATATGGCGGCTCATCGGATGCGCCGAGGTTTCCATAGTTCGCCTTGACCATGCTCTGCTGCTCCGGCGAAAGTTCGGCGTAAGACTTGTCGGTCGAAATCAGCGATCCGATCAAGACCGGACGTTCGATCATCGTTCCGGTGACAGGCCGCTCCGGAGTCGGCGAATACGGCATGTTTACTTCGCCGGCCTGGACGAATCCGGCGCCGGCGGCAGCAAGTAGGGTGATACCCAGCACTGTGTTACGCATGGTGACCTCCTGACAGGCAACGCCAAAGGTTCGGTCGAGGCACCCGCGCCCGGGACCGGCGCAGACGCACTCCCCAAGAGTCAGGACGCTCGCGACGTGGCCGATCGTCGCAAGTATTTCGCAGATCGGGTTGGGCGCCTGCAGGGATTCGGCTTTTAGTCGGCGACCACGCAGTTGCGCCCCTTCGACTTCGCCCGATATAGCGCCTGGTCGGCCGCCTTGAGCACCTCGGCCGGCGCGCGCGCTGTCGCGTCGCGCTCGGCCAACCCGGCGCTGATCGTCACGCGCACATCGCCGGCTTCGTTGCGCTTGACTGCCTGGGTGCGCCGGCGTGGCGGCGGGGCCGAGCGGATCCGCACCCGGCCTTGTTCGACACTCGAGCGCGCCGCTTCGAGCGCGGCCGCGGCACCGCGGCATTGGGCGCCGGAAAAAAGCACGCAAAACTCCTCGCCGCCATAGCGGTAGGCACGGCCGCCACGGATCTTGCGCAACTGCGGCCCGATCGCCTTGAGCACGAGGTCTCCGGCGGCATGGCCATGCGTGTCGTTGAAGCGCTTGAAGTGATCGATGTCGATCATCGCGACAGCAAAATTGCCGGACAGGCGCGCCAGTGCTTCGTCGAGCGCGCGGCGGTTCGGCAGGCCCGACAGCGCGTCGACGAAGGCCATGCGGTAAGACGCGTACAGCACCGCGAGCAGGGCGCAGACTCCGGCCAGGGCCATCGCGGCGATGCTGTAGTCGGAATGGGCGATCGGCAACGCAGCGACGGCGGCGCAGACCAGCACGATGCTCAGGCCGGCCTCCATCGGCCCGCCGCGCAGCACCCAGCGCAGCAGGCACAGACCAGCCGCGATCAGGATCAGGATCGAGGCGACCGTGCCGGCCGTCCACGGCAACACCCCAAACGGCAGAGCGGCGCGCAACGCGGACCACACGTGCGCGGGCGCGTCGATGCTCAGCCAGACGGCGACGGCGATGACAAACAGCAACAGCAGATTGCGCCGCGCAAGCAGGCCTCGTTCCGGCATCCCCGCAGCCGCGAGCAGCAGCCACGGCGCGAACATCAGCACGGCGTCTTCGTGCCCGCGTCCCCCGGCCGGATAGCCGGCCCACGCAAACGCGCTGAGCGCCAGCACGAGCAGGATCAGAACCGCGCGATTGCGCCGGAAGCCGAGCGCGAGCAGGAGCGCGACGCCGTTGGCCAACGGCGCGATCCAGGCGGGAGAAAGGGTCTGGATTACGGCTACCGACACTCGGGTTCCTGTTCTGTCAACTTCAAGTCCGGATCAGGCTCCGGGTGACGCCGTGCGTTGCGTTCATTGCCACGCAATAAGCGATTCGGACATGGCGCGACCTGTGCCGGCGCTCATCATTGCTCTCACGAATACCGCCCTTTCCGGGGACCCCTCGATACGAATTCGCATCACCTGCCAACCCCAACCGCCGCTACGTGTTCGAATCGCCTTGGCATGTTGCCACGAAACCACAGAGCTTACCGTGACCGCTGCCGCCAGGCAGAAGCCTGAAACACGCCGGTCGAACCGGCTGATTCTGGGCGCCATTCTTCTGATCGCTTGAAATTAATTGAACGATTAATTTATAGTCGGGCATGGCAAGAGCAACGCATGCCAGACTGCGCCAGCCGGGCCGTCCGCGGATGACCACCGAGCCGGATCTGCGCGCGCGGGCGCTTGACGCCGCGCTGGACCTGTTCGCGGCGCGCGGCATCGCGGCGACCAGCTTGCGCGACATCGCGCGCACGACCGGTGTCACGCCGGCGCTGCTCCATTACTACTTCGGCAGCAAACCGCAGCTCGTGGAAACCCTGATCGCCGAACGCCTGATGCCGGTGGTCGGCCAGATGCGCGAGGCGATGCAACGCAATGCTGGCGAAAGCGCCGCGCTGATCGCCGGGTTCGTCGGCACCGCATTCAGCCTGATCGAGCGTTATCCCTGGTTTCCGCCGCTGTGGGCGCGCGAGGTGCTCTGCGAGGGCGGCGCGCTGCGCGAACTCGTCATGCAGCGCATCGCGCCGCTGATTCCGCAGCAGCTGGAGCAACGTTTTCGCGCGGCGCAGAAGCGGGGCGGACTCAATCCGGATCTCGATCCGCGCCTGCTCGTCGTGTCGCTGATAGGCCTCACCCTGTTCACTGCCGCCAGCGCGCCGATCTGGCGCGGCATGTTCCGCGCCGACGACATCGACAACGAGGCGCTGCGCGTGCACACGCTGGCGTTGCTCGACCGAGGCATCGGCCTGGGCTGAGCGCGAGGAGAATTCCAAAATGACAACGATGCCAAAAAGTATATTCTTCCTGGCGGCGGCGGTTGCGGCGCTGGCCGGCTGCAACCGCAGCAGCGCACCGCCACCGTTGCTCGGCACTCTCGAATGGGACCGCATCGCGGTGCCGGCGGAAGTGTCCGAGCCGATCACGCAGATCCTGGTCAAGGAAGGCGATCTGGTCGAAGCGCATCAGCTGTTGCTGACGCTCGATCCGCGCCGCACGCAGGCGCAACTCGACGCGGCGCGGGCCGACGAGCAGCGTCTGAGCGCCGCGCTCGATGAGCTGCGTCACGGCGCGCGCATCGAAACGATCGATGCTTCGCGCGCCGCACTGGCACGCGCACAAGCCACGGCGGCGAATGCCCGCATCGCGCGCGACCGCGTCCGCAAGAGTGCGCAAGCGGGGGCTCAACCCCAGGCCGATCTCGACAATGCCAACGCGGCGCTGCGCCAGGCCGATGCCGACGAGAACGCGGCCCGTGCCAATCTGGCGGAACTGCTGCACGGCACACGCCCGGAAGATCTCGCGCAGGGCGAAGCGGCGCTCGCGCAGGCGCAGGCAAGCGTCGCACAGCTCACCGTTACGCTCGAACGCCTGAGCGTGCGCGCACCGCGTGCCGGCCGCGTCGACACATTGCCGTTCAAGCTCGGCGACCGTCCGCCGCAGGGCGCAGGCGTCGTCAGCTTCCTGGTCGGCGATGCGCCGTATGCGCGTGTGTTCGTTCCGGAACCGCAACGTGTCGGCATGAACCAGGGCGCGCGCTTCAGCGTAAAGGTCGAAGGCGTCGAACGTGCGTTCACGGCGACGGCGCTGCGCATCGCCGGCGAGGCGAGCTTTACGCCGTACTACGCGCTGACCGGCGACGACGCCAGCCGCCTGGTGTATCGCGCCGAACTGGGTCTCGACGGCGACGATGCGCGCAAGCTGCCAGCGGGTTTGCCGTGCCAGGCAACGCCGGTTGTAGGCAAATAGCAGCGTGTCGCCGACCAGCCCCCATTCCCAACTTCCCCCGCAAGCGGGGGAAGGAGCGGCTCGTTCAGGCCGACACAACTCGACTGGCGATGACCGTCCAGGCAACGAACTGGCAATCCGTGCGCGCGGGCTGACGCGCAAGTTCGGCAACGTCGTCGCGGTCGACAATCTCGACCTCAACGTCGGCCGCGCACAGGTATACGGCTTCCTCGGCCCGAACGGCTCCGGCAAGTCGACGACGATCCGCATGCTGTGCGGCCTGCTGCTTCCGACCGCCGGCGAGATCGAAGTACTCGGCTTCCGGATTCCCGAACAGGCCGAGCTGCTCAAGCGCCGCATCGGTTACATGACGCAGCGGTTTTCCCTGTACGAAGATCTCACGGTCGACGAGAACCTCGACTTCGTTGCCGCCGTTCACGAGTTCACGCGTGCCAATGCCCACACGCGCATCGCCGAGTTGCTCGACCGCTACTGGCTCAGCGACCTGCGCGAGCGGCTCGCCGGCACGCTGTCGGGCGGCCAGAAGCAGCGCCTCGCGCTGGCCGCGTCGGTGCTGCACAAGCCCGATCTGCTCTTGCTCGACGAACCGACCAGCGCGGTCGATCCGCAATCGCGGCGTGAATTCTGGGATTCGCTGTTCGACCTCGTCGACGCCGGGACGACGATCCTCGTGTCGACGCACCTGATGGACGAAGCCGAACGCTGCCATCGCCTGGCGATTCTCGATCATGGCAAGCTTGTCGCCGACGGCAGTCCGGTGGAGCTGATGGCGAAGCTGCGGGGCGAGGCGCTGCTGGTCGAGTGCGACAATGCACGCCGTGCGCAGGCCGCGCTCGCGGATGTTCCGGGCATCGTCGCCATGGCGCAAATCGGAGCGCAGCTGCGCGTGCTGACCGAGGAGGGCGACGACATGCGTGAACGCGTCGCCAACCAGCTCGCGCGATCGGGCATTGAGGCGAGCGTCACGAAGACTCTGCCGAACCTCGAAGACGTCTTCGTCGCCGCGACGCGTCGGCCGCGCCGTAACGGCAGCGCCACCGCAAAAGTCGACGCGAGCCAATCGGCATGAACCTGCGTCGCCTGTTGTCGATCGTGGTCAAGGAACTGCGCCAGCTGCGCCGCGACCGCCTGACGTTCGCGATGATGGTCGGCATACCGACGATGCAACTGCTGCTGTTCGGCTATGCGATCAACCTCGACATCCGCAATCTCGACGCCGCGGTCCTCGACCAGGCGCAGACCGTGCACTCGCGCGAAGTCGTCGCGCAGCTCGGCCAGACCGACGTCATGAACTTCAAATATCGGCTGGCCGATCCGCAACAGATCGACGAACTGCTGCGCGCGGGGAAGATCAGCGCGGCGCTGGTGATTCCGCCGGATTTCGAACGGCGCCTGGCGACGCGCGATCGCGTACCGCTGCAAATTGTCGTCGACGGCTCGGACCAGGTCATCCAGCAGGCCGCGCGCCAGCTGGCCGGATTGCCGCTCGATTCCGCGCTGAATCCCGGCGGCACGGTGAACCCGAACCAGACACTGGGCAATGTGGAAATTGTAAACTTCTACAATCCGGAACGGCGCGCGCCGGTCAATACCGTGCCCGGCCTGATCGGCGTGATCCTGACGATGACGATGGTGCTGTTCACGGCGATGGCGCTGGTGCGCGAACGCGAGCGCGGCAATCTCGAATTCCTGATCGCCACGCCGGTGTCGGCGGGCGAACTGACGATCGGCAAGGTGCTGCCCTTCATCGGCATCGGCCTGGTCCAGGTTACCGTCGTGCTCGTGCTTGGCGTGCTGATCTTCCACGTGCCGATTCGCGGCAGCCTCATCGATGTCTACACGAGCTCGCTCGTCTTCATCGTCGCCTCGCTTGCCCTCGGCGTGTTCATCTCGACGCTCGCGCAAACGCAATTCCAGTCGATGCAGATCGCGTTCTTCACGTTCCTGCCGCAGATCCTGCTGTCCGGCTTCATGTTCCCGTACGCCGGCATGCCGTGGCCGGCGCAGTGGATCGCGGAGATCCTGCCGATGACGCATTTCATCCGCCTGATCCGCGGCATCATGCTGCGCGGCGCGGGCCTGCGCGACCTGTGGCCCGAGCTCGCGGCGCTCGGCGTGTTCATCGTCATCATGATGACGATCGCAATATCGCGCACGAGCAAGCGCCTGGATTGAATTTGGCGGGACGCCACTACCCGACTGAAATTGCAGCGGCGTCGTGCGCATGAGCTCCGGATCATGCGGACAACGACGCTATCGCGGCGCGTGTCTCCTCGACAAGGCGCGTGACCAACTCTGCGGCGGACTGGCGACGTGCAAGGCGCAGACCCTGGCCGGCCCACAGCGACAGGAACTCGGGGCGGCCTTGCCTGCCTGCGGCAGTGCGCATCGACCGTGTCAATACGTTCTGGATCGGAAACGCCGGAATCGTGCTGCCATGCGCGTCGATCTCGGTCATGAACCGGTTGACGATGCCCCGCGCCGGCCGCCCTGAGAACGCGCGCGTAATGCGCGTCGCCGTCTCGGGCGAATGCACGATCGCGTCTTTGTATACTTCTGCAACGCCGGCCTCGTTGCAAGTCAGAAAGGCCGTGCCGAGTTGCACGGCGCTGGCGCCGAGCGCGAGTGCGGCAGCGATGCCGCGCCCGTCCATGATGCCGCCGGATGCGATGGCCGGCACGCTCACGGCATCGACGATCTGCGGCACCAGCGCGAGTGTGCCGATCTGCGCGTCGGCAAAGTCACCGAGAAACGTGCCGCGGTGACCGCCGGCTTCGCTGCCCTGGGCGACGATTGCATCGACGCCGGAATCGCGGAGGGCTATCGCCTCGGCCACGGTCGTCGCCGTGCCGATCAACGTCAAGCCACGCGCCTTGATCGCTGCAACCGCGGCGGTCGGCAACAGCCCAAATGTAAAACTGATTACCGATGCGTCCGACTCGAGAGCGGCAGCAAGCTGCGCATCGAAGCTGTCGACGGGCAATTGTGGCGCGGTCGGCGGCGGCAGTCCCAGTTCCGCATGATACGGCGCGAGGCGCGCGACGGCCGTATCGAGGTTTTGCAGCGAAGCCCGAGGCAGTGGCGCAAACAAATTGATGCCGAAGCGGCGAGTCGTCAGCGCGCGCACGGCACGCGCGTTCCCAACAATTTGCGCCGGAGTCAGATAGGCCACCCCGAGGAATCCGAAGCCGCCGGCGTTGCAGACGGCGGCGACGAGTTCAGGCGTATCGCCGCCGCCCGCCATCGGCGCCTGGATGATCGGATGCTCGCACTCGAGCATTTGCAGCAGAGCGTTGCGCATCGACCTGCCCTCTTCGGGCATCAAGCATACCGATCTTTGCGGGCTATGCGGGTCGTGCGGCTGGCGGACGAGTGCCGATGAACACGCCCGCAGCGGCGACGACGAAACCGAACAGCTTGAGTAGCGTGAACTGCTCATCGAGAACGAGGTAGCTGATGACGGCGGTCACGGGCGGAATCAGGAAAAACAGCTGTGCGACGCGATTGGCTGCGCCACGGCGCAGGAGCAGGAACAGCAGGCCGAATCCACCGACCGAGTTGACGAGGATCAGCCAGCCCACGCTCGCCGACAGCGCCGCCGAACCATCGAGATGCAGACCCTCGTGCATTGCGAACGGCAGCACCGCCAGCGCCGCAGCGGCATGTTGTACGGTAAGGCCGGCGCGCGGATCGATCGCGCTGGCGTGCCGCTTCTGATACAGCGTGCCGAAGCTGATGCCGATCAGAGCGATGACCAGCATCAGGTACGCGCTCGGCGGCGCGGCGCCGATATGCAGGCGATCGGCCAGCACCAGCAGCACGCCGGCAAGCCCGACTGCAAGTCCGAACCATTGGCGCACGCTGACGCATTCGCCGAACCACGGGGCGATTGCCGCAGTCAGCAGTGGCATCGCACCGACGACGAGGGCCGCGACGCCGATTTCCGCGCCCCACTCCACGCCGAGGTAAACGCCGCCGAAAGACAGGGCCAGCGACAGCACGCCGACCACGGCACTATGCGCCGCAGCGCGCCAGCCAGGCCAGGAAACGCGCGCGATGATGGCGAGCAATGCAAATGCGAGCGTCGCGCCGACAAAACGCACGCTCAGCAGGTTGAAGGCGGCGGCGTGGGCGAGCGCGAACTTGCCGGCGATGTAACCGGTCGACCAGACGACGACGAACGCCGCGCTGGCGAACGCTGCCGAATTGGAGGCTGGTGTTTCGCGCCGCATCAGTGCCAGCGGTGCAGCGAGGGAAGTTGATCCGGCCATCTTCGTGACTCCTTGCTCTTGCATGGTTCGGCATGACAAGGGCGACACTGTAGGCTCGAACTGATTTGCGATAAAGTGGCTTGCGAGCAAACCACTATTGCTGATATTGCAATAATCGGAAGCCCGCCATGGCCGACCGCCTGAACGAGATTGCCGCCTTCGTCGAAGTCGCGCGCCAACGCAGCTTCGTGCGCGCCGCAACCCAACTGCACGTCAACGTCTCGGCCGTGAGCCGCGCGGTGTCCGCGCTCGAGACGCGGCTCGGCGTGCGCCTGCTCCAGCGCAGCACCCGCGTCGTCGGCCTGACCGAGGCCGGCCGCGCGCACGCGACGCGCTGCGAAGCCCTCCTGACCGAACTGGCCGACGCCGAAGCCGCGGTGACGGAACGTCACAGCGCGCTGCGCGGTGCGCTGCGCATCAGCGTGCCGAGCGGCTTCGGGCTGACTCATCTTATTCCACTGCTTCCCGACTTTCTCCTCCAGCATCCACAACTGACGCTCGAGCTGGGCATGTCGAACCGCTTCGTCGACCTGATCGAGGAGGGCTTCGACCTGGCGATCCGCGTCGGCACGTTGCGCGATTCGCGCCTCGCCGCGCGCCAGCTCGGTTCGAACCGGCGCGTGCTGGTTGCATCGCCCGAATATCTGCGCCGGCATCCAATGCCGCGCCATCCGCGCGACCTGGCCGCGCATGCCTGCCTGGTCCTCGACATCGGGACGACGCCGGACACCTGGGCGCTGGTCAACAGGGCGGCGCGGCACGAGGTACGCGTTACCGGTCCGTTGCGCTCCAATCACGTGCTCGCCATACGCACGACCTGCCGCGGCGGTCTGGGCGTCGCGCTGCTGCCGCGCTTCGCCGTGCTCGAGGAACTTGCCAGCGGCGCGCTGACTCCCGTGTTGCCGAAATGGACGACCGCCGAGCAGGGGATCTACGCCGTGTATCCATCGAACCGCTTGATTCCGGCAAAGGTGCGCGCGCTCGTCGACTTCCTCGTGGAGCGCTTGCGCACGGGTTGAAACCCCGGCGCGCGCCGCGCGCCGTTGCAGTCTCCTGACAGCCTGCACTGTCGCCACGGCGCAACGGCGCCGCGGCACCTCATGTCGAGGGGAATGCCATGTCCACGCTCGCCCTGTCACAAGGTTCTCCACTGCGATTGAACTGGCCGCGCATCGGCGCGCTGTCCGGCACGGTCAGCCTGCATCTGCTCGCGATCGGTTTGCTGCTGATTCCGGCCACGGCGATGCAACTGATGAAGCCTCAGTTCGACGTGATCACCGCGCACTGGGTCGAACCCAAGCCGCCGCCGATGGAAGAGCCGGTCCTGCCAAAGCCGCCGCCGCTGGTGCCCCATGAAGTAGTGAAACACGTCCCACCAATTCCCATGCACACGCCTGTCGCACCGCCGGTCGAGTCGAACCTGCCGACGGAGCAGGCCGCGCTCGCGCCGCCAGCGACAAACGATTTGCCCACCGCTCCGGCCGACAGCGAGCCAGCCGCTTTGGCTTATCTCACGCGTACGCGCGTGCCCTACCCGCGCGAGGCAGTCGCGCTGCATCAGCAGGGAACCGTGATCCTGCGCGTGCTGGTCGGCACGGACGGCGTTGCGCAAGCAGTCGAGATCGAAAAGTCGAGCGGCTCGCGCGCTCTCGACAATGCCGCGCGCGATGCGGTGAGACGGTGGACGTTTCAGGCCGGCACGCGCAATGGTATCCGCGCGGCACTGTGGGCGCGAGTGCCGATCAGGTTCGACCTGACCACGTTGTAACGGCGCGCGCAAGAGCTCCACCGATCGCTCAGTTCGGTAATGGTCCAGTTTGAGTTCCGGGCACCCGTTCGCGTTGAGCATAGCTTGCGCAGCAAGTGAAGTCGCCGGCAGGAGCCAAGTGTCTCGTAGGCCATGGATGGCCGAGAGAGACCGAAACGCCGGCGCCAGGCTCCTTCGACTTCGGCGCTCCGCGCCTACGCTTACGGCGAACGGTTTTTCCAATTGGACATCACCGCCAGATTCGGTTTCTGGAGCCTGCCCTGGTTTTGGACTATGCTCCGTGGCCTCAGTCTGGACCCAGGAATGGAGGCACCGCTTGGCCGCCACCGCTGCGCCACGCGGCGCTGTCTCCGAGCCGGCTCTGGTCCTGAAAGTCACGCCTCCGCGCGCGCCCCGGGACTTGCTGGCGCGGCAGCGCCTGCGCGCGGACAGCCCGCAGTTCCGTGGCTGCTGGGCGGTCGTCGTGCAGGCCGCAGCCGGATTCGGCAAGACTTCACTGCTTGCCCAATGGCGCATCGAACACCTGTCGCGCGGCGCCGTCGTCGCCTGGTTGTCAGCGCAGGCCGACGACAACCCCGAGCGCTTCGTGCAGGGCCTCGCACTTGCGGTCCGCGTCGGATCCGGCCGGCAGACGTTCGGGCACACGCTGCTCGAAGGCTCCGCCGCGCCAGCGCTCGAAGGCATCACCGTGTGGCTCGCCGAGGTGGCGCTGTCGGCGATGGACGTCGTCCTCATCGTCGAGGATGCCGACCGGTTGCCCGATGCGTCGCGCGAGACGCTGTCCTACGCGATGCACAATGCGCCGCCGAACCTGCGCATCGTGGTTGCCGCGCGCCCCGAGCGCGATCTTGGCGTCGCCGATCTCACCGCCTACGGCCAGTGCGCCGTCGTCGGCACCGAAACCCTGCGCTTCACGCTCGAGGAAACGTTCGCGCTCGCGCGCCAGCGCCTCGGCCAGCGCATCGACGCGGACGTGGCGGCGCGCCTGCACGAAAAAACCGAGGGCTGGCCGCTCGGCTTGCAGCTGACGCTGTCGGCGGTCGCGCGCGGCGCCGACCCGGCCGCCTTGATCCAGGCGATGGCGGCCGGCACGGGCGAGGTCCACGATCGATTCGTCGACCTGCTGGTCGCGAACCTGCGGCCCGACGACGCGGCTTTCCTGGCGCGCATCGCACTGCTCGACAACCTGCACCCGGATCTCTGCGACGCACTCACCGGATCGCACGACGCCGCCGAGCGTCTCGCGCGACTTGCGCGTGAAACGCCGATCCTCGCCGCAAGCGAGGACAGTGAATGGCTGCGCATGCACACGCTCGCGCGCGATGTGTTGCGCGCCCGCGCCGCGGCGTGCGGCACCGACGAGTTGATCACGCTGCACGAGCGCGCATCGGCGTGGCTGGCGCGCCGCGGGCTGCTCGACGAAGCCGCGCGCCACGCGCTCGCCGCCGGCCAGCGCGACGCTGCCTACGACTTGGCCGAGCGCGGCCTGTACGAAGGCATGATGCGCCACGGCCACGTCGGCAGAGTGCTCGACTGGCTCGCGCAATTGCCAGCCGTGGAACTCGACCGGCGTCCACAGCTGCTGCTCGCTGCAGCCTGGGCGCTGGCCGTGAGCGGCCGGCATCGCGAGGCCGGGGAACTCGTCGCCCGGATTCTCGCGCACGCCGGCGACGACGCTTCGCTGCGCTGCGAGTGCGCGCTGATCCTGAGCGGCGGCGCGGGACTCGCGGACGATCCGGATCGCTATGCCGAGTTGCACGACCCGTGGGCCGAATCGCCGCCGCTGACCGATCCGCTACTGCTGCACATCCACGCGAACCGGCGCGCGTTCCGCGCATTGTTCGAGGGCGATCCGGCCGGCGCGCGGCGCTGCCAGCAGCAGGCGCCGCGCGGCGATTTTGGCGGGCGCTTCGCGCATCTGGCGGCCTGGGGCGACTTTGTCACTGCCCTGAGCTATCTGTGGGAGGGCCAGGTGCGCTTGACCGAGAGCCTGCTGCGGCCCGCGCTGGCCGCGGCCGAGGGCGAGCTCGGCCGCCGCGATCCGCTGGTCTGCATGCTGGCGGCGGTGCTCGCCGCAGCGGTCTGGGAACAGGATCGCCCGCAGGACGCGATCGCGTTGCTCGCCAACCGGCTCGACGTGCTCGAGCGCACCGGCCTGGCGGATGCCGTGTACCTGGGTTATCGCACGGCGGCCCGCATCGCCGCAGCCGAAGGCGCCGAGCATCGTGCGCTCGAGCTGCTCGAAGGCCTGCGCGCGGCAGGCGAAGCGCGCAATCTGCCGCGCCTGGCGATCGCGAGCCTGGCCGAACAGGTGCGCCTGCACGCGCAGCGATTTCGCGCGGAGACCTGCCGCGCGCTGTGCGGGCGCATCGATGCGATCCGCGTGCGCGACGACGTCCCGAAGGGCCGGCTCTGGCAGCGCAGTGTCGATCTGTTCCGGCAAATGGCCGCTGCCTTGGCGGCGATCGCAGCACAGGAATGGTCGCGCGCGCTGGAACCGCTGGCGCGCGCCAACGAACTTGCGGAAGCGATGGGACTCGGGCGGGTGCGGATCGAAGTGATGGGACTGCGCGCGTTCGCGCTCGATCGCGACGGCCACAACTCCGAATCGCTGCTGCGCGAAGCGATGGACCTCGCGGCGGCGCTGGGCCTGGCCCGGCCGTTCGCTGACGCGCACCCGGCACTCGGCGAATGGGCCGCGCGCGTGGCCGCGAAGGCCGTGCCGGGCGGCGATGCACAAACCGGAGATTCGCGGCCGCAGCCGGCACGGCCGCCTGCGCCGCGCGAAGCGTCCCAGCCGCGAATGAATCCGAGCATGGCGCTGACACCGAAAGAGCGCAAAGTCCTGGAACTGCTTGCGCGCAATCTGTCTAACAAGGAGATCGCGCTGGCGATGCAGATCGGCGAGGAGACGATCAAGTGGCACCTCAAGAATGTGTTCGGAAAGCTGGCGGCGGGCAGCCGCAAACAGGTTGTCCGCCGCGCGCACCTTCTGGGCCTGCTCGAACCCGGCACTTGAGGGGCGTCCCCCTCTGGGAGGGGGGGTGGGCGCAGAGCCTCCGGGCCTAGACTAGCGCCGCAATGATACCGAGGAACCGACCATGACAATCCCCAGCGACGCGCTCTCCAGCACCGGTGCACCTGCGGTCGTGGCCGCGAGCTCGCTCAAATCGAGCATCAGGGTAGAACCGCTGACCTGCGCGATCGGGGCCGAACTGTCGAACGTGAACCTCGGCGTCGCCTCCCGTGATCCCGGGCTTGTGGCCGAGATTCGCTCGCTCCTGCTCAAGCACCGCGTGCTGTTTTTCCGGGATCAGGATATCACTCGCGCCGAGCACGTCGCGTTCGCGCGCCACTTCGGCGCGCTCGAGGACCATCCGGTCGTCGGCAGCGACCCCGAAAATCCAGGGCTTGTGCGCATTTACAAGACGCCAGAAAACCCTGGCGACCGCTACGAGAACTCGTGGCACTGCGACGCGACGTGGCGCGAGAAACCGCCGTTCGGCAGCGTGCTGCGCTGCGTGGAGTGCCCGCCCGTCGGTGGCGACACGATGTGGGTCAACATGGTCGAGGCGTATGCGCGCCTGCCCGCACACGTCAAGGAACAGATCGCGGGCCTGCGCGCGCGGCACAGCATCGAGGCGACTTTCGGCGCTGCGATGCCGATTGAGAAACGCCTCGCGCTGAAGGCGATGTTCCCAGACGCCGAGCATCCGGTCGTGCGGACGCATCCGGAAACCGGCGAGAAAGTTCTGTTCGTCAACGCGTTCACGACTCACTTCACGAACTTCCACACGCCGGACAACGTGCGTGTCGGCCAGGACTACGCGCCCGGCGCCTCGCAATTGCTTGCCTACCTGATCAGCCAGGCGCAGATCCCCGAATACCAGGTGCGCTTTCGCTGGCGCCCGAACAGCGTCGCCTTCTGGGACAACCGCGCGACGCAGCACTATGCAGTCATGGACTACCCGCCGTGCCATCGCAAGATGGAGCGCGCCGGAATCATCGGCGACACGCCGGTCTGACACCGCCCCATTTCAACTTCCGCCTCATCTTTCCAAGGACACCCCATGAACTTCCTCGACGGATCCCTGTTCCCCGAGAACCAGGAAAAGCTTGTAATCACCGCTGCCCCCTACGGTCCGGAATGGATTCCTTCTGACTTCCCGGAAGACATTCCGGTGACGATGGAGGAGCAGATCCAGAAGGCGGTCGACTGCTACAACGCCGGCGCCAGCGTGCTGCACCTGCATGTGCGCGAGCTCGACGGCAAGGGCAGCAAGCGCCTGTCGATGTTCAACGAGCTGATCGCCGGCGTGCGCAAAGCCGTGCCCGACATGATCATCCAGGTCGGCGGCTCGATCTCGTTCGCCCCGGAGTCTGAGGGTGCGGCGGCCAAGTGGCTGTCCGACGACACGCGCCACATGCTGGCCGACCTCGACCCGAAGCCGGACCAGGTCACGGTGACCGTCAACACTTCGCAGATGAACGTTCTCGAGCAGATGGACGTCAAGGACATCGCCGGCACCTCGCTGGCCGAGCCGGAATGGTTCCGCGCCTACACGAACATGATCGTGCCTTCGACGCCGAGCTTCTTCGAGGAGCATGTGCAGCGCCTCACCAAGGCCGGCATCCAGAGCGCGTTCCAGTTCTACAACATCAACAGCTACGAGACGGTCGAGCGCCTGATCCGCCGCGGCATCTACAAGGGCCCGCTGGTGTGCAACTGGGTTGCGATCGGCGGCGGCATGGACGCGCCGAACATCTACAACCTGGCCAACTTCGTGCGCGCCATTCCCGATGGCGCGATGCTGACGGTCGAGAGCAGCATGCTCAACACGCTGCCGATCAACATGATGGGCATCGCGATGGGCCTGCACGTGCGTTGCGGCATCGAGGACAACCTGTGGAACCAGACGCGCACCGGCAAGATGACGTCGGTGCAGCAGATCGAACAGCTCGTGCGCATCTCGCGCGAGTTCGGCCGCGAGGTCGCCAACGGCAAGGAAGCACGCGAGATCCTCAAGATCGGCGTGTTCTACGACACCGTCGAAGAAACGCTGGCCGCCAACGGCTTCGCGCCGAATCCGAAGGGCGGCCACCAGGGCCACCTGCGCAAGGCCGCGGCCTGAACATGAGCGCGCCGACCGTACTCATTATCCCCGGCCTGCGCGACCACGTTGACGCACACTGGCAGACGTTGCTCGTGCGCGAGCTCGAGGCGCGCGGACGTCCGGTGCGCAGCGTGCCGCCGATGGGCCGCGAGGACCTCGACTGCGCACGGCGCGTCGAAGCGATCGACCGCGCGCTGGACGAAATACCCGAGCCGCCGATCGTCGTCGCGCATAGCGGCGGCGCGATCATGTTCGTGCATTGGGCTCGCAGGCACGATCGGCCAATCCGTGGCGCACTGCTGGCAACACCGCCGGATTTCGAGCAGCCGATGCCGGAAGGCTATCCGACCCTGAGCGCGCTGCGGGCCGGCGGATGGTTGCCCGTTCCGCGCGCGCCTTTGCCGTTCCCGAGCATCGTCGCCGCCAGCCGCAACGATCCTCTCGGCAGAATCGAACGCGTTGCCGAATTGGCGCGCGCCTGGGGCAGCCGTTTCGACGACCTCGGCCTGGTCGGCCACCTCAACCCTGCATCGGGTTTCGGCGGATGGCCGCGGGCCGAGACTTACATCGCCGAACTGGCAGCCCTGCGCCCGCGCGCCGAGCAAGCGCTGACCCGCATGGCTCAACGCGCCGCCATCTACTGATTGACCCGGCGCGCCTGACACGCGCCATCCCTTATTGACGAAGAGAAACATCATGTCCAAGGCCATTCGATTCGACCGCATCGGCGGACCCGAAGTACTCGCCCTGCAGACGGTCGAGGTCGGCGACCCCGGTCCCGGTCAGGCGCGTGTTCGCCACTCCTGCATCGCGGTCAACTTCATCGACGTGTACTTCCGCACCGGGCGCTATCCGCTGCCGCTGCCGAACGGGCTGGGTTCCGATGCCGTCGGCGTGGTCGAGGCTGTCGGCGACGGCGTGACGGACGTCCGCGTCGGTGACCGCGTCGGCTATCTGCTCGGGCCGCAAGGCGCGTATGCGGATGTCCGCGTGATGCCGGCCGACGTGCTGATTCCCCTGCCCGATGGCATCGCGGACCGCACCGCCGCGACGATCATGATGAAAGGCATGACCGCGCAGTATCTGTTCCGCCAGGTCTATCCGCTGTCCGGCGGCGAAACGATCCTGTATCACGCGGCCGCGGGCGGCGTTGGCCTGATCGCTTGCCAGTGGGCGCGCGCGCTCGGCGTGACGATGATCGGCACGGTGAGTTCCGACGAGAAGGCCGCCATCGCGCGCGAGAACGGCTGCGCGCATACGATCGTGACGACGCGCGAGAACATCGCCGAGCGCGTGCGCGAGATCACCGGCGGCAAAGGCGTGCCGGTGGTGTACGACTCGGTCGGCAAGGACACGCTGGACGCATCGCTCAACAGCCTGCAGCCGCGCGGCACGCTGGTCAGCAACGGCACCACTTCGGGACCGGTCGTCATCGACACCACGATGCTCGCGGTCAAGGGTTCGCTGTGGGTGACGCGACCGGCGATGATTCACTATGCGACGCCGCGTTCGCAGATGCTGGCGATGGCCACCGAACTGTTCGACCTGGTGCTCGCCGGCAAGATCACGAGCGAGCCGCGGCAGATTTTCGCCCTCGCCGATGCAGCCGAGGCGCATCGCGCGCTCGAGTCGCGCAAGACGGTCGGCGCCACGGTGCTGATTCCATGAACTTGAACATGACCGCAGCGCCGGCGGACGCGCGCGACGAGTACATCATCGGCCGCAAGGCGGCGTGGTTCGCGTTTGCGATGACGATGGGCCTGATGCTGTTCGATTACATCGACCGCCAGGTCATCGTTTCGCTGTTCCCGTATCTCAAGGCCGAGTGGTCATTGTCCGACAAGCAACTCGGCTTGCTGGTGTCCGTGGTGTCGGTCACGGTGGCGTTGGCCGGGCTGCCGGTGGCGCTCCTTGCCGACCGCTACAGCCGCGTGAAGAGCATCGTGGCGATGGCGCTGGCGTGGAGTCTGGCGACGATCTCGTGCATGTTCACACGCAGCTATGCACCGCTACTCACCGCGCGCGCGGTAGTCGGTGTGGGCGAGGCCGGCTATGGCTCGGTCGGCGCGGCGCTGATCGCCAGCGTGTTTCCGCTGCGCATGCGCTCGGCGCTGCTGTCCGCGTTCTTCGCCGCGGCGTCGGTCGGCTCGGTGCTGGGCGTGCTGCTCGGCGGCGTGATCGCGGCGCGCTTTGGTTGGAAAGCGGCGTTCGGCGTGGTCGGTATTCCCGGACTGCTGCTAGCGCTGTTGTATCTTTTTGTGCGCGACTACCGCACGGTCGACCTGACGCCGCAGCTCACGCGTGCGACGCACACCCCGGGCAATGCGCTGAAACACATCATCGGCGTGCTCGCACGCACGCGCACTTTGTTGTGGGTGTGCGCCGGCGCGGCCGTGCAGCTCATCGTGGTCTCCGCGGTGTGGGCGTGGCTGCCGAGCTATCTCAACCGCGTCCAGGGCATGGCACCCGACCAGGCCGCGATCAAGGCCGCCCTCGTCGTGCTGTGCGGCGCGGCGGGTACCGTCGTGTGGGGCGCTGTCGCCGACCGTTGTGGCGCTGTGCGCGCGCGCATGAAGCTGCATGCGGTCGCCGTGATTTGCGTCGCGACGACGCTGGTGTTGCTGCCGACATTCGGCGCGCACGCCGCGGGTTTCGCACTCTCGCCGCAGGCGCAGTTCGCGCTGATCGCGTTGGGTGGATTCCTCATGACGTGCAGCGTTGGGCCGGCGTCGGCGGTCGTGATCGATGTTGCGCACCCGGGCGTGCGCGCGACTGGTGCGGCGGTGTTGTCGCTGTTCCAGAATCTGTTCGGCCTGGCGATCGGCCCATTCCTCGCGGGCGCGCTGTCGGACGCCTTCGGTCTTGAGTCGGCCCTGACAGCGATCTCCGCGCTGGGTGTCGTGTCCGCGTTGCTGTTCTTGGGAGCGTCGCGCAGCTACGAGAGCGACATGCAGCGCTTCGGCGCGGTGCGCGTCGAATCCGTATCGGCGAACCCGGTCGCCACCGGCGACCCAGTCGTTGGAGAGGCCCAATGATCGGCGCAATGATGCAGCAGCCGCTGCTGGTTTCGTCGCTGCTGCGCCATGCCGAGCGCCATCACGGCGCGCAGGAGATCGTATCGCGCCGGGTCGAAGGCGACCTGCATCGCTACACCTACCGCGATCTCGGCCAGCGTTCACGGCAACTCGCCAACGCGCTCGCCGCGTTCGGGCTCGAGCCCGGCGAGCGTGTCGCGACGCTGGCCTGGAACGGCTACCGGCACATGGAGTTGTACTACGCCGTCGCCGGTTCCGGTCGCGTGCTGCACACGCTGAATCCGCGACTGCATCCCGACCAGGTCGTGTGGATCGCCGACCACGCGGAAGATCGCGTGCTGTTCTTCGACCTGACCTTCCTGCCGCTGGTCGAGGCAATCGCGCAGCGGGTCGGCACGGTGAAGCATTTCGTCGCGATGACCGACCGCAAGCACATGCCAGCGACGACGACGATTCCGGGCCTGCTCTGCTACGAGGACCTGATCGAGTCGCAGCCGGAACGATTCGAGTGGCCCGAGTTCGACGAGAACACCGCGGCGACGCTGTGCTACACATCCGGCACGACAGGCAACCCGAAGGGCGTGTTGTACAGCCACCGCTCGACGCTGCTTCACGCGTGGGCGGCCGCGCTGCCGGACGCCTTCGGCTGCTCGGCGCGCGACACCATCTTGCCGGTCGTGCCGATGTTCCATGTGAATGCCTGGGGCCTGCCCTACGTCGCATGCATGGTCGGCGCGAAGCTCGTGTTCCCGGGACCGTGGCTCGACGGCAGGTCGCTGCACGAATTGTTCGAAGACGAAACGGTCACGCTCTCGGCCGGCGTGCCGACGGTATGGAAAGGCCTGCTCGCGCACGTCGAGGCGAACGGCCTGGGCTTTCGCACGATGCGGCGCACGGTGATCGGCGGCTCCGCCTGCCCACCGGCGATGATGCGCGCATTCCAGGAACGCTACGACGTGCAGGTGCTGCATGCATGGGGCATGACCGAGACCAGCCCGCTCGGGACCGTGTGCTCGCTCAAGCCGCCGCACCTGGCGCTCGCGCCCGAGCAACGGCTGGCCGTGCAAGCCAAGCAGGGCCGCGCGGTGTTCGGCGTCGACATGAAGATCGTCGACGACTGCGGCAACGAACTGCCCCAGGACGGCAAGACCTCCGGCGAACTGCTCGTGCGCGGACCCTGGATCGTTTCCGATTACTTCAAGTCGCCAGGCGCGGCGCCTCTCCTCGACGGATGGTTTCCGACCGGCGACGTGGCGACGATCGATCCCGATGGCTTCATGCAGATCACCGACCGCTGCAAGGATCTGATCAAGTCGGGCGGCGAGTGGATCGGCTCGATCGAACTCGAAGGCGTCGCGGTGGCGCACCCCGCGGTGGCGATGGCGGCCTGCATCGGCGCGCGTCATCCGAAATGGGATGAGCGTCCGCTCCTGGTCGTCGTCAAGGCGCCCGGTGCCGAGCTCACGCGCGAGCAACTGTTGCGCCATTACGAGGGCAAGGTTGCCAAGTGGTGGATTCCCGACGACGTCGTATTCGTCGACAGCATCCCGCTCGGCGCGACCGGCAAGGTCCAGAAGAACCTGCTGCGCGAGCGCTTCAAGGATCACGAACTTCCGACCGCGTGAATTGCTGGACTGATGGGCTCGGTACGGGGTCCCCATCCGTCTCGGCACCTTCGCCGCTTCGCAGGGGAAGGAAAAGCAAGGCCGATCGCTGCGAGAAAATGACCCAACTTTCGTTAGAGGACATCAGATGAGCGCGAACCGGATGCGCGCCGCACGCGAGCGTGCGAGCGAGCTTTTCCCCGGCCTGCTGGCCAGCGCCGTGGTCGCCGCCGCGGCCACATTCCTGTCACAACACTACGGCGCGCCGGCGATGCTGTTCGCGCTGCTGCTCGGCATGGCGATGAACTTCCTCGGCAGCGAGGGCCGCTGCACGGCGGGCATCGGCGTCTCCGCGCGCAGCGTGCTGCGTATTGGCGTCGCTTTGCTCGGTCTGCGCATCACCCTTTCCCAGGTCGCGGCCATGGGCTGGCATCCGGTGCTGCTGGTCGTGGTCTCGGTCACGGTGACGATCGCGGTGTCGATGGTCGTGGCGCGCCTGTTCGGATTCCGCGGCCTGTTCGGCCTGCTGACCGGCGGCGCGACCGCAATCTGTGGCGCATCTGCGGCGCTTGCGCTCGCTGCGGCGCTGCCCGGCCATCCGTTGAAGGAACGCGCGACGCTGTTCACCGTGATCGGCGTCAGCGCGCTGTCGACGATCGCCATGATCGCGTACCCGATGATCGTGCATGCACTCGGGCTCACACCGCTGCAGGCCGGCATTTTTCTCGGCGGCACGATTCACGACGTCGCGCAGGTCGTCGGCGCGGGCTATAGCATCTCGCGCGAGACCGGCGACGCGGCGACGCTGGTCAAGTTGATGCGCGTGTCGATGCTGCTTCCGGTGATCGTGTTCGCCGTGCTGGCTTCGCGTCGCGCTGGCCAGGGCGAAGTTGCCGACGGCCCGCGGCCACCATTACTGCCCGGCTTCGCCGTTGCATTCGTGTTGCTTGTGCTGGTCAACAGCACCGGTTGGGTGCCGGCATCAGTCCAGGAATTCGGCAACGACGCGTCGCGCTGGTGCCTGCTCACGGCGATGGCCGCAATCGGAATGAAGTCCCAGTTGCGCGAGGTGGTCACGGTCGGGATCAAGCCGGTCGTGCTGATGATCCTCGAGACTGTATTCCTCGCCCTACTGGTCCTTGGCCTGATGCACTGGTTCAGCTGAGCCAGACACACGGCGCGTGCGGCTGAAGCGCGCAGGGTTCGGCACGCAAGTGAACGAGTGCGCTTGGTAGAGCCAGGTTCAAATTCGTTCGCCCTGATTCCATAACGTCGCGCCATTTTGCCAGGCGCGGGATTAGCCGCGCTTGCGCGCTTTGACCCAATCGCTGACACTCGTCGCCGGGCCGGATTGCCTCCGGCACGGGGGATTTGCGTCCGAGCATGAAACGCAGCCTGTTCGCCGAACTGCGGCGCCGCAACGTGTTCAAGGCGGCTGCCGCCTACCTCGCGCTGGGCTGGGTCGTCACCCAGGTCACCTCGACGGTGGCGCCGCTGCTGCACCTGCCGGAGTGGATCGGACCGGTGGTCGTCTGGATCGGTGTGATCGGCTTTCCGTTCGTGATCATGTTCTCGTGGATCTACGAGCTGACGCCGGAGGGTCTGAAGCGCGAGAGCGAGGTCGACCGTTCGGCCTCGATTACGCACATCACGAGCCGCCGGCTCGACTACATCGGCATTAGCCTGCTGGTGCTGGCAATCGGGCTGTTTGCGTTCGACCGGTTCGTTCCGCGCAGGGTCGAACCGCCCGCTGCATCGCGTGAAGCGCAGACGCCGGTCGCGCCGAGTGCGTCTACTCCGCCGGCTGCGTCCGCGGCGGCGGCGAGCGACAATTCCATCGCCGTGCTGCCGTTCGTGAACATGAGCAGCGACAAGGAACAGGAGTACTTCTCGGACGGCATCACCGAAGAACTGCTGAACCTGCTCGCGAAGATTCCGCAGCTGCAGGTGACGGCGCGCACGTCATCGTTCGCATTCAAGGGCGAGAAAATCGGGATTGCCGAGGTCGCGCGGCAGCTTCACGTTGCGCATGTGCTCGAGGGCTCGGTGCGCAAGTCCGGCAACTCGGTCCGGATCACGGCGCAGTTGATCAATGCCGCCACGGACACGCACCTGTGGTCGGAGACATACGACCGCAAGCTCGACGACATCTTCGCCGTCCAGGACGAGATCGCCGCCGACGTGGTCAAGCAGCTCAAGGTCACGCTGCTCGGTGCCGCGCCGAAGGCGCGCACGACCGACCCCGAGGCTTACGCGCTGTACCTGCAGGCCGTCCAACTCGGATGGCAGGGCACTGCCGAGGCGTTTAAGCAGTCCGACGCGCTGTATCGCAGGGTGCTGTTGATCGATCCGCGCTACGCGCCAGCATGGGCTGGACTGGCCGAGAACCTTTATCGCGAGGCG
This sequence comes from uncultured Gammaproteobacteria bacterium, assembly GCA_963766595.1. Taxonomy (GTDB): domain Bacteria; phylum Pseudomonadota; class Gammaproteobacteria; order Xanthomonadales; family Rhodanobacteraceae; genus Rudaea. The sequence continues at coordinate 232,824 of CAVYAZ010000002.1, read as the reverse complement.
GACTTGGGCCTGCTGTCAAATAAGGAGGGATACTCCCAAGGCCGCGAGGCGGCAATGAAGGCAGTGGCGATCGATGCGGACTACGCACCGGCGCACGCCCGGCTCGGCTATATCGCGATGCTAGGCGACAACGATCTTGCCGGCGGAGCAGGACATTTCGAACGCGCGCTGGCGCTTGATCCGACGGATTCGGAAGTGCTGCGCCTCAGCGCCGTGCTGCTCCGGACTCTCGGCCGATTGGACGAAGCGGTGGCGCTCGACGGGGCCCTCGTACGTCGCGATCCGGTGAACGTGGCGGCGTTCCTCAGCTTGGGTAACTGCCAGCGCATGGCTGGCCGGCTCGACGCTGCGATCGCGTCGATGCAGACCGGGCTGAGCCTCGCTCCGGGTCGTGGCGAGGTGCACGCCGACCTGGGCACGGCGCTGCTGCTGAAGGGCGATGCGCCGGGCGCGCTGGCGCAGATCGAGCAGGAGACGAGCGGTCCCTGGAAGATGTTCGGCCTGCCGATGGCGTACCACGCGCTGGGGCGCAAGGCCGACTCGGACGCCGCGCTCACTGCGCTAATCGCGAAGTACGAGAAGGATGGGCCCTACAACATCGCCTACGTGTACGCCTACCTCGGCGAGGCGGACAAGGCGTTCGAATGGCTCGACAAGGCGATCGAGTACGGCGACCCCGGCCTCGGCGACATCGTGCCGGAGAACCTGTTCGACAATATCCACAAAGACCCACGCTGGCTTCCGTTCCTGCGCAAGATCGGCAAGGCGCCGGAGCAATTGGCGAAGATCGAGTTCAAGGTGACGCTGCCGCAGGCGGACGGCACAACGGCGAGCGGCGCAGCGAATCGCTAAGCCCGGCGGATCGCGAGCCGCGGAAAAATAGACGACTCGATAGCTGTCGCTGGTGGGATGCGCCTTCGGGTTGCGGGCTGCCACTCGCCGCCGCGAATTTTTCGCGAAGCAGCTACCTACCTGCGGCCACACGCATACACAGCGCCCAATCATTGCCTGGAACCCTGAGAGGGCATCCGCCAGCAAACCAGGGCGCCGGTGGGGTGGGACGCACGCCGATTGCTGAGGCCGCCGAGCGCGTCAGGCTTTTGTAAGGTTGCAGTGCTATAAGCATCATGAGCGCAGGGGCTCGACGGTTCTTTCTTGGAGTCGGCCATGCACGCCCAGCGCGGCGTTCCGCTCGATCTTCGCCCGCGCGACATTCGTCGCCAGCGGCGCCATCTTCAGCAGCCGATTCTCCTCTGAAGCAGTTTCTCGAAAGGAGAGTTCCATGCTTTCGGCATCCGTTCAAAATACAGCGCGCGTCGTCGTTCTGGTGTCTTCCGCGTTCGCCGCGTGCCTATCGTCGTCCGTCCACTCCGCGTCCGTCATTTCCCTCGCGCCCGGCGCGCAATCCAATGAAGCCAGCCTTCGCGCCGACTTTCATGTCTTCGCGCCGGTTCTGTCCGGCGAAGCGGCGGCCGTCGAGCAGCTCACGCTGCGTTTCACGTCGGCAACGACGCTGATCCGGATTGCGTCCAAGAACGGTGACTTCGTCGTCGAGAACGGCGGTTCCTGCATCGAAGGCCGCGCGTTCGCGCGCGGCGATACCTGCACCATTCTCGTGCGCTTCACGCCGCAGGGGGCCGGAAACCGCCTTGGCCAACTCACCGTCGAAGATACTGCCGACCAAGGCGCGCCGGCGAGCATCGGGCTCGGCGGAAACGGCTATGCGCCGGTCGTGAGTTTTACACCAGCCCTCATCGCGACGGTGGACGGAACCTACCCGTCCAACGCCGGCCTCCTCAGCGGTGCGCAGAACCTTGCTGTCGACGGCAGTGACACTCTCTACTTGCCCGACACAGGCAACAACCTCGTCCGCTATATCGACTCCAGCGGGACGATCAGGACCTTGGCTTCCGGTTACGCGGCATCGGGCATCGCCGTAGACAACTTTGGCCAGGTGTACTTCGCCGTGCCCGCGACGGGCAAGATGTATGAAGTCTACGACTATGGTCCGGTCGTGCAGATTAGCGGGACCGGTGCTGCGAACTGTCCTGTCTCGACACCTTGCGCTCTCAGTTCCGAGATGCTGGGCGCTCCCGGAGAGATGAGCGTCGATGCATATAATCATCTGTTTTTTGTCGATTCCCATCAGGGAGCGGCGATGGCGACAGTACAACCCATTCCCGCCATGCTGATCTTCCTCTACGACCCGTTTCCGTATCAGACGAGTCCAAGTTCTGCCATGGCGGTGGATGCTGGCGACAACCTTTACAGTGTCTGGGCCAACGGTGGCGTTTGCGAGATCGTTCGGTCGACGCTGTATGACGCCGAAAACTCCAACGTGAGCTTCACGAAGATTGCAGGAGGGCACGCTTGTGGTTTCAGCGGCGATGGTGGCCAGGCCGGTAATGCCGAACTCGGCTCCAAGGTGGGCCAGATTGCATTCGATCTGGCGGGGGACATGTATTTCTCCGACACCAGCAACCAGCGCGTGCGGCGCGTCGACTACACCACGGGCCAGATCAACACCATCGCCGGCACGGGTACCGCGGGTTACTCCGGCGACGATGGCATGGCGACGAGCGCGGAATTGAGCGGGCCCACGGGAATCGCGGTGAACTCCCAAGGCGCGGTCTATATCATCAGCGCCGCCGCTGCCAGCGGATCGGCTCAGGTCGTTCGTAAGGTCGGTCCCGACGGAATGCTGGATTTCGGCGACCTCACGACGGAAAGTGCGAGTGCCCCGCTGACGATCGACGTTGCCAATACCGGAAACTCGACGCTGGCGCTCAACAACGTCTTCATCACCGGCACGAATGGCGCCGACTTCGCGATCGACCCGAACACGACCAGTTGCATCCTGACTGCAGGATCCCAACTGAGCTCGGGACAGAGTTGCAGGATCGGCGTGATCTTCACTCTGGCTCTCTCCGAGACAGGCCCGCGCAGCGCCAGTCTCGTCATGTTGGACAATTCGGTCGACAGCCAGAACGTCGTTCATCTTCACGGCTACGGCATCGCAAAGGCGGCTGATCGCATTTTCTTGGGCGATTTCGACCAGTGAATCGCTGCGTCGTTCCGCGCTGCATCAATTCCGGACAACCGAACGCCACTGCAGGCCGGCATTTTTCTCCACGCCAGCCGAGACAGGACCTCCGGTGGGTGGGGCGCACGCGGATTCCTCAGGCCGCCGAGCGCGTCAGGCTGTTGTAAGGTTGCAGTGCTATAAGCATGATCGAGAGCAGGGGCTCGACGGTTCTTTCTTGGAGTCGGCCATGCACGCCCAGCGCGGCGTTCCGCTCGATCTTCGCCCACGCGACATTCGTCGCCAGCGGCGCCATCTTCAGCAGCCGATTCTCCTCTGAAGCAGTTTCTCGAAGGAGAGTTCCATGCTTTCGACATCCGTTCAAAATGCAGCGCGCGTCGTCGTTCTGGTGTCTTCCGCGTTCGCCGCGTGCCTATCGTCGTCCGTCCACTCCGCGTCCGTCATTTCCCTTCTGCCCGGCGGGCAATTACGCCAGGCCCGCGCTCCAGCCGACTTTTACGTCTTCGCGCCGGCCCGGTCCGGCGAAGAAGCTCATGTCGAGCAGCTCACGCTGCGTTTCACGTCGGCAACGACGCTGATCCGGATTGCGTCGACGAACGGTGACTTCACCGTCGAGAACGGCGGTTCGTGTATCGAGGGCCGCGCGTTCGCGCGCGGCGATACCTGCACCATGCACGTGCGATTCACGCCGCAAGGGGCCGGAAATCGCCTTGGCAAACTCACCATCGAAGATACCGCCGACCAAGGCACGCCGGCGGCGTTCGGGATAGGTGGCAACGGCTATGCGCCAGTGGTGAGCTTTACGCCGGCCGTCATGAGTACACAGGCAGGTTCGTATGTAAGTGGCGCCGGAACCATCAGCGGTGCAACCCATCTGGCGGTCGACGGGGGTGACATCCTCTATATCGCCGACACGGGAAACAACAAATTGAAGAGAGCCGATTCCAGCGGAATCATCCCTTACATCATTGGTCCCATAGCGACGCCCGTGTCGCTGGCGGTCGACAGTTTCGGCATCGTCTACACCACCAACACCCCCGGATCGACGTACTACTTCAGTGTATATTTCCCGTGGGGATCGGAGACTGCCTACGGATACGCCTACACCGCCGGTACCTGTACGCCGGGCGCTCCCTGTGCGTTTTCGGCTGTCGGCATGGGTCAGCCGGCGAACATCAGCATCGATGCCAACGACAATCTCTTTTTTGAGGAGCAAACCAAGGGGGCCGCCGAAATGCCGGCCGCGTCGGTATCCGGAGGTTCCGGCAGTTTTTACCTGTGGTACCTCAGCGATCAATTTGCCTACAGCAGCGGAACCCCGAAGTCGTTTGCCGCCGACGCGAATGGGAATATCTATACGTATTACGCCTTCGCCCCGGCGGGCGTCTGTCTTATCCTGACGGAATCGCTTTACGACGCCGAATATGCGCCGTCGGCAACCCGGGTTGCCGGCGGGTTGGCGTGCGGATACTCGGGTGACGGCGGACAGGCGGCGGATGCCGAGATCAGCACCTCGGTCGGGCAAATCGCCTTCGACCTTGCCGGAAACATGTATTTCGCCGACCAGGGCAACCAGCGCGTGCGACGCGTGGACAACACCACAGGGCAGATCAACACCATCGCCGGCATCGGTACCGCGGGTTACTCCGGTGACGGTGGCACGGCGACGAGCGCGGAATTAAGCGCGCCCACGGGAATCGCCGTGAACTCCCAAGGCGCGGTCTACATCATCAGCGGCGATGGCGCGTCGGCGCAGGTTGTACGCAAGGTTGGCCCCGACGGAATGCTGGAGTTCGGCGACCTCACGACGGAAAGTGCGAGTGCCCCGCTGACGATCGACGTCGCCAACACCGGAAACTCGAAGCTGGTGCTCAGCAACGTCTTCATCACCGGCACGAATGGCGCCGATTTCGCGATCGACCCAGACACGACCAGTTGCCTCCTGACTGCAGGATCCGAACTGAACTCGGGACAGAGTTGCAGGATCGGCGTGATCTTCAGTCTGGCCCTCGCCGAGACAGGCTCGCGCAGCGCCAGCCTCGTCATGTTGGACAATTCGGTCGCAAGCCAGAATGTCGTTCATCTTCACGGCTACGGCATCGCAAAGGCGGCTGATCGCATTTTCTTGGGCGATTTCGACCCGTGAATCGCGGCGGCGTTACGGGCTGTTCGCGCTGAGCATCACTTCCGGACACCCTGCTCGCGACTGGCTCAGACGATCTTCCGCATAGACGTTTTCTCGAGCTGCGCTGACGCGAGCGCGCTCAGACGCGCGCTGCGCCGCCGACGATTTCTTCCGGGGCGTGGTTGAGGATGTGCGAGAACAGCTGGCGGTATTCCTCGTCGGCGTCTGCGCTGAAGCGCGGGTCGCCGTTCTGCGCGAAGGCGTCGCCCATTTCGGCCCAGTCCTCGTCGGTCAGGTATTTCTGCGCAGCCGGGAGGATCACCTTCGTCTCGAGCATCATGTGCGGCCACTCCAGTGCCGCGAACGCCTTGACTGCTTCGGCGAAGCGGTCGAAGCCGCCGGTGGGGTCTTTCTCGTAGCGGTCGAGCGCTGCGTCCATTTCGGCGACGAGCCTCGATCCTTCGACGTGCTGTCGTTCCAGTTCGTCGAGCGTGTCGTTGAACTCGGAGGTGCGCTGGCGCAGCTTGCGGAACAGGTACGCATCTTCCTTCGGGTGATGCAGCACCTCGGGGAACGATTTGATGTAGTGGAGCATCGCGCGCAGCAGCGGAAACTGCGGCGCCGCACCTTGCTCGCGCGTCTGACGGATGAGGAACTCGAGCCCATGGATCACGGCAGCCTGCGAGCGGTGCTCGTCGCGGATGATCGCGAGCGGCACCGCGCACTCTGGCGCCGGCACATTGCTCTCGACGGCAGCCACAAGCACGGGGATCGTCGTGTGCTGGAGCACGCGCTGCGTCTGCGAGCCGAGCACGAGACCACGGATGCCACGCTGGCCGTGCGACGCCATGAAGATCAGATCGCAGCCATTGTGCTCGGCAGCGTCGAGGATTGCAGCGTAAGGCCGGTCGCTCGTCGCGTGCACCGACCCGTACACGACGTTCGCGGCCCGGGCCACCGCTTCGGCCTTGGCGAGCAGGGCACGCGCTTCACCGGCAACGTGCTCGTTGAAGGCCGACGGCGATAGGACGCGCTCCAGCGCGCCGTCGCTGGTCGCGGCGTAGTCTGCATTGGCGTGGAAAAACGTCACCTTCGCGCCGAGTGCGCCGGCGAACGTCACTGCTTGGCGCACGGTCTCGACCGACAGTGCGGAGTCGTCGATCGGGACCAATAAATGACGATACATGACTAGCCTCCTGGGCAAGATGACCGGATGCGCGAGCCGTCTCGCTCGCGGGCCCCGTTGCGGCCGTGGTGCCTGGTATCACCGCACATTTGCGCCACTGGACACTTGTCGCAGATCAAATTCGCTCGGCGACCTGGCACATCGCCAGCGCCGTCAACAGCTCGCTGAAACTTCCATTTTCGGAGCATGCGCCTGATGCGCCGGCTTGCGCGCTGCCCCGAACCAGCGCCGCGAGCGCGTTTTGCGCGCAGCGGAGGTCGGTGCGCTGCCCGGGCGCAACAGCACGTACGACAGCGCAGGGATCAGCACCACCGCGCCGACCATGTTCCACAGGAACATGAAGGCGAGCAGGATGCCCATGTCGGCCTGGAACTTGATCGGCGAGAGGGCCCACGTGATCACGCCGGCGGCGAGCGTCACTCCGACCAGCACGACGACCTTTCCGGTGAAACGCAACGTGCTTCCGTAGGCCTGCGCGAGCGACATGCCGGCGCGCATTTGCGCCATCTGCACCGAGAGCAGGTACAGCGCGTAGTCGACGCCGATGCCGACGCCGAGCGCGACGACCGGCAGGGTGGCGACCTTGACGCCGATACCCAGCCCCACCATCAGCGCCTCGCACAAAATCGAGGTGATGACCAGCGGCACCATGGCGACGACGGCCGCGCGCCAACTGCGGAACGTGATCAGGCACAGCACGGCGACCGCCGCGTACACCAGCAGCAGCATCTGCAGCCACGCCTTCTTCACGACGATGTTCGTGGCTGCCTCGACGCCGGCGCTGCCCGCGGCGAGCATGAAGCGGCGCTCGTCGTTGCTGTGTTCGCGCGCGAAGCCGTCAGCGGCGGCGACGACGCGGTCGAGCGTATCGGCGCGGTGATCCGACAGGTAGGCAATCACCGGCATCACCGAGCAGTCGGTGTTGAACAGGTCCGGGTTGTTGACGCTGGCCTGCTGTGCGCCGTAGTTCAGCACGTCCTGGTTGCGCGCGATGGTCAGCCACTTCGGGCTGCCTTCGTACGTCCCGGCGGTAATCTGCCGCACCGCGTTGGCGAGCGACACCGTGGTCTGCACGCCGGGAACCTGCTGCAGCTTCCACGCAAGCCGGTCGGCCTCGACCAGCGTGCCGTACTTCAGGCAACCCTCGGCCTTGGTTTTCACGATCACGGCGAACTGATCGCTGGACAGCGAGTAGCTCGCGGTGATGTAGGCATTGTCGCGGTTGTAACGCGAGTCCGGACGCAATTCGGGCGCGCCCGGATCGCGGTCACCGATCTCGAGGTGATGGCTGACGACGAGGCCGGCCAAGGTCAGCACCGCGGCCACTGCGATCGCGCCGAGCGCACGGCGACGCTCGACGAAGCGCTGCAGCCACGGCCAGAGGCGATCGACGCCGCGCGCAGGCGCATCGCCTTCCGAACTGAGGCTGCGGCGCGCGGCGGTTTCGCTGACGCCGACGTAGGACAGCAACACCGGCAGCAGGATCAGGTTGGTCAGGATCAGCACCGCGACGCCGACGCTGGCAGTCAGCGCCAGGTCCTTGATCACGGGAATGTCGATGACCATCAGCACCGCAAAGCCGACCGCATCGGCGAGCAGCGCGGTGAGGCCGGCCAGGAACAGGCGCCGGAACGTAAAGCGCGCGGCCACGAGGCGATGTGCGCCGCGGCCGATGTCCTGCATGATTCCGTTCATCTTCTGCGCGCCATGCGACACGCCGATCGCGAACACCAGGAACGGAACGAGGATCGAGTACGGATCGAGTTCGAAACCCAGGGCGGCGACGATGCCGAGCTGCCAGACGACGGCGACCAGCGAACAGGCGATGACCAGCGCGGTGCTGCGAATGCAACGCGTGTAACCGAAGATGATCAGCGCGGCGATCAGCGCGGCGAGCAGGAAGTACATCGCGACCTGGACCAAGCCATCGATCAAGTCGCCGACGAGCTTGGCGAAGCCGATGACGTGCACGCTCACGGTCGACTTCTGGTCGGCTTCGAACTTGGTGCGAATGGCTTCAATGTTGTGCGACAGGACGCGATAGTCGAGTCGCTGCCCGGTGGTCGGATCATGGTCGAGCAGCGGGACGACGAGCATGCTCGAGCGGAAGTCGTTGCCGACCAGGCTGCCGACGATGCCGGAGCGCGCGATGTTGCCGCGCAGCTGTTCGATCGACTTGGGCGAGCCGTCGTAGTTGTCGGGCATTACCGGACCACCGCGGAATCCTTCTTCGGTGACCTCGGTCCAGCGCACTGCGGGTGTCCACAGCGATTTGACCCAGGCGCGATCGACGCCGGGCGTCAGCACCAGTTCGTCATTGATCTTGCGCAGCGTATCGAGGTAGGCCGGATCGTAGATGTCGCCCTTCTTGTTTTCGACGACGATGCGCAGCGCGTTGCCGAGTCCGCGCAGGTCGGCCTTGTTGTCGAGGTAGTTCTGGATGTACGGGTGGCCGCGCGGGATCATCTTCTCGAAGCTCGCGTTCAACGTGAGCTTGAGCGCCGCCAGGGTACCGAACAGCACGGTGAGCACGAGGCACGCGATCATCACGATGCGCCGGCGATTGAAAACCAGGCGCTCGAGCCGCGAACCGGAGTTGATGTCGAAATTTTCCAGCGCCGGATGGTCGGCGCCGGTGTTCGGGGTATGCATGGCGATTCCTCAGTGTGCCGCCGTCAGGGCGCGCACGCCGCGCGGGCCTGCGACAACCAGCGTGCCGCCATTTGCGGCAATCACGGCCGCCGCCGGCAGCGGCTGCGGCACCGGCTGCAACGTGAATGTCGCGCCGGCGTCGTCGCTGGCGAGCACGTGCCCGGCCTGGCTGACGATGACGAAGCGTCCATCGGCGCCGACGGTTCCGCCGGTCATGCCGACCTGCAGGCCGGTGGTGATCGCCTGCCAGGATGCGCCGCGGTCGACGCTGCGCAGCACCGTCCCGCGCAGACCGAAGACGACGACGCTGCGCGCATCGCCGATCACGCCGAACAAGGTGCCTTGATACGGCAACTGCAGTCGTTCGAACCGGCCGGTCTCGCGGTCGAGCCGGAGTGCCAGGCCTTGTTCGCCGACGATGTAGACGTCCGGACCGGCGTTGCGAATCGCGTACAGATGCAGTCCGCCCGGGTTGTCGACTGCGTGCAGCCAAGGCTGCCACGTCTCGCCCGCGTCGGTGGTATGCAGGATCAAACCGAACGCGCCGACGGCGAAGCCGTCGTGCTCGTCCGCGAACCACACATCGAGGAAGGGATTCTCCGCGCCCTGTTCGGCGAAGTGCTTCGCCTGGTCGTGCAGTGCGGCAGCGCGCTCCGCGTCTTTCGCGGAGGCGTCTTCAGGGTAGGCGTCGAGCAGCAACGCGCCTGCGCGACGACCGTCGAGCTGACGCGACCAGGTCGCACCAGCATTGTTCGTGTGAAGGATTACGCCGTCGTGACCGACGGCCCAGCCCATGGATGCAGAAGGAAAACTTACCGCGACAAGATCGGAGCTAACCGGCACTTCAGCCTGCTGCCAGTTGGCCCCGGCGTCGTCGGAGTAGAGCACGTGTCCGCGCTGGCCGACCGCGATCACGCGATCGCCGGCACGGGCCAGCCCGTTCAGAAGCGTGCGCGGCGCGAGCGCGCTGCGCGTCGCAGGCACGTCGAGCACGTCGACAGTAGCCGAGTCCGCAGCAACAACGGCCACCGCGTGGGTGGCCGTTGCGAGTACCAGGAGAAGGCCGAGTAGCCTTTGCATGATCACTATCTTCCGCACCAGCGCATCATGTCAGCGGATACCGCTGCCAGCCAGCGCATCCGGCGACCACTCGCGCTCGCTGCGCGGCTTGCTCTGGCGCAGCCCGCCGGTCTCGGCGGTGTAGCCGGTCAGCGAGTAGATGCGCGCGATGAGGTCGTAGTGGCCGAACATGTCGGTGTACGGTGCCGGCTGGTCGTAGCTCGGCGCCATGTAGGCGAAGCCGGCACGATACAGCTGGCCGCGGCCGTCGTACTCGTCGGAGGCGAGCGCTGCCCAGGAATCCTCGTCGAGGTAGAACGTGCGCTTGCTGTACACGTGGCGCTTGCCCTCGCGCAGAGTGGCTTCGACCACCCACACGCGGTGCAGTTCCCAGCGCACGAGATCCGGATTCAGATGGTTCGGTGTCAGCAGCGCATCCTGCGTCGACTGGTAGACGGCGCGGTAGTCGTTGTATGGAACCAGCATTTCCTTCTTGCCGACCAGCTTGAAGTCGAAGCGGTCCATCGAGCCGTTGAAGATGAAGGTGTCGTCGAACGTCGTGCTGCCGGCGGTGCCGGGGTTCGGCGTGTCGAAAGCGAGGTCGGGGGCGACCTTCACGCGGCGCTGGCCCGGCAGGTAGATCCACGCGCGACGGTCCTTGGTGCCGAGGTCGAGCGGATCGAACAACTGCAGCGCTTCGCCGGCGCGGCGCGCGGGGCCGGTGTAGCTCAACTTGATGCGCCAGTAAATATCGGAGTCTGCCTGCGCAGTGTCCCAGTACGGGTATTCCTGGACGCTGTTGCCTTCGGTCGTCAGCGAGGCGTGACCGCTCGAGTCGACGCTCAGGTTGCGGTACTTGTTCTCGTATGCCACGCCGTTGAAGCGGACCAGGTGGTTCCACATCGCCTCGTAGCCGTCCTTCGGAATCGGGAACGGGAAACCGGCGTGCGCACCGCTGAACGAGCGGCCGTCGTTGGTCGTCTTGGCCGTGGTCGCCGCCTTGGCCGTGTTGTCGGTCACGAACTTCGGGAACGCAACTGTGCGGTGGGTCGGGTACACGTCGAGGTGGAACGTCGGGTACTTCGTCAGCAGCGCCTTCGCGCCCTCGGTCAGTTGCCCTTCGTACTTGCTCATGTTCTTCGCGTCGATGACGACGCGCGGCTTTTCGCCCGCGAACGGGTCAGGCCTGATCCCGCTGCCGGCTTTGTAGTCCGCCGGCGGCGTGGTCAAGCCCCCCGTATACGCTGGAATCGTACCGTCGGCATTGGCCGCCATCTCCGCGCCGATCGGCGTGAGCTTGGTGCCGAGAGCCTTGGCTTCGTCCGCCGTTGCTGCTGCATGCACGCTGGTGACCAGCGGCAGCGCGAGCAGGCAGAGCAGTCGCTTATTGAAAGTGCGCATCATCATGTTCCTCAGAATGTGGTCTTGAAGGTCAGATTCACGAAGCCGCGATCCGAGAGCAGCGTGGTGAAGCCGTTCTGCGAGGTGACTGCGGTGCCGTTGTCCTTGTACTTGCCGAAGTACTCGATGTACTTCAGGTCCACGCGGTATTTCTGCTGGATATCGGCGGCGATGCCGACGCTGTAGTTGCCGTTGTCCTGGTTGCCACCGAAGACTGTCGGCGCGTTGCCGCTAAGGCCACGTGAATAGGTGACTGGAGCCAGCAGGTCGACGCCCGGGAAAACGTGGAACCAAGTCGGCGAGAACGCCAGGCTGAGGCCAGTGTAGTCCTTCGTCGTGCAGCCATCTCCTACGTCTTTGCCCTTGCACGCCGCGAAACCTTCCGCGAAGAACAGGTTCTGGCCACTGGTCACCTTCGCCCAGCTCGCCCAGGTAAGCTCCGCCGACCAGCTGGCGGTGTCAAACAACGGGTTCTGCGGGATCACGCCGAGCGCGTTGACCAGCGCGTGATAGGTGTCGCCGCGCGGCCCCTTGGTGTCGCCTTCCTGCGGCAGTCCGGGCGCGATGCCAAGAACCTGGCTGTTGAGCGGCGTGTTGTGACGGTACGAGGCTTCGGCGCCGAGGCTGATGCCAGCGATGTTCTTGGCCAGGCTGACGCCCCACAGCTCGATATTGTCGGCGTAGATCAGGTTGTACTGCGACGTGCTGTTCGGTCCGACCTTCGTGATGAAGGTCTGCGGCAGCTTGTCGGAGAAGTTGCGGTAGTAGAAACCCAGCGTGCCGTCGAGCCAAGCCGGACTCCAGCGCGAGGCCAGGCCCCAGTCGCCTTGATCGGGAGCGTTGGACGCCGGACCGTGCTGGGCGAAGCCCAAGCCCGCGGAAACGAACTGGCGCTCGGGCCCGTTGAACGCGAAGTCGACCGGGCCGAGATAGGTGCCGCCTTCGGGATAACGGTCAGCGCTCCAATTGAGCAGGTACTGGCCGGCGAACGACAGCGTGTCGGTTACCTGCGCCGTGGCCGAAACCTGATTGAGGGGACGGAACAGTTCCTTGGCTTCGGTGCCTGGCGTAGCGAAGCCCTTCTGCAGGTCGAGCGGGTTCTGCGCGTAGGCGACGCTATTGAGGTTGCCGTTGAGGAACAGCGATTCGCCCCAGTAAATCGAGTGCTGGCCGGCTTTCACCGACAGCGGAACCGAACCGAGATCGAAGGTGCCGAACACGAACGCATCGAGCAACTCGCCGGACGGGCCGTTGTAGAAGCGCTGGATGTAGTTGCTGTACTCGTGGCCGACGTAGCTCGGGATGTTGCGGTACGGCAGGTTCGGGTTGGACTGGCTCGTCTCGCCATAGGCCCCGTCGTACCAGCCGGCCGCGCTGACGCGCATGCCGTAACGATCCTTGTAGACGATGTCGAGTTCGGTCAGCAGGTCGAGTCGTTTCGCGACCGCATCGCCCTTGTTGAAGCTGTAGTCACCCTCATCGGCGATCACGTCGTTGCCGATCTTGGGGTCGCGCGCCTCGGTCCGGACCGCATAGTTGTAGCGGACGGTCGTGTCGAGGCGCACGCTCAGGTCAGGGTTGTAGGAAGTGTCGAGCTGGAACGCCAATGCGTTGCCAGTCCCGAACGCCGCGAGCAGCGCGATGGCGATGCCGTGTGCGATGCCCCGGCGGGCTACGCCCAGGGAACGCTCCGAGTGTGCTTTGGTCATTTTTCTAGGATCCTAGGGGTAAGTCGTCGGGGCCCGGTCGCCGAGGCGGCCGGAGTCGGGAGGATTCTCGACATCGGACCCCTACGCCACCCCCCCCTTGGTCGGGGGGAGGCCCGTGTCTTGACCGGGGACGTTTTGCGAAATGCCAACTGCGTACCGCTGGCGAGCCTCCGGCTTGGTGCGGTCGTCACGGGTGCCGCCAGCGGGAGCGGTGATGGATCATGCCCATCCCGCGCGTCGAGCGAGCCGCAGCTTGCCGCAATGTCCGGTTTGCGGCGAGATCTCGTTATACCAATCAGCATCTGCGCGTTCGCATCGATGCGCCACTCTCGCTGAGGACAATCAAATGCCGACCATGAAGCGCGCCAACCTCTGCGGCCCTGTCTATCGCGTCGCGACGGCCATGGTGCTCGCATTCGCCACCCTTGCGGGCGCACAGGCGAACGTCCCGCCGATCATGGTGACCAATACGCTCGACAGCGGCGGCGGTTCGCTGCGCCAGGCGATCCTCGACGCGAATGCCGTACCCGGCGCCCATACTATTGTTTTCAAGATTCCCGCCGGTGGCACGCAAACGATCGCGCTGGCCTCGGCACTCCCGGTCGTGAGCGGGCCGGTGACGCTCGACGGCTGGCAGGAAAGCGGCTTCAGCGGTACGCCACTGATACGCATCGATGGCGACGATGCCGGCCCGGTAACGGGATTGCGTCTGGACGCCGGACCGTCGACCGTACAAGGCCTGATCATCACCCGCTTCGGCGGCGGCGGCCTCGTGATCAATGGCGGAAGTGGAAACGTGGTGAAGGGCTGCTACATCGGCACGGACGGCAGCACCGCGCTCGGCAATGGCGCCAGTGGATATTATGGCTTGAGCATCGGCAACACGAACTACAGCACGATCGGCGGCACCGGCGTCAACGATGGCAATGTCATTTCCGGAAATGCCAATGGCGGCGTGCTGATTGACGCCAGCGCCAACAACATTACTTTCTACGCCAATCGCATCGGCACCAATGCCGCCGGCACTGCAGCCGTCCCGAACGGCGGCTACGGCATGCGCCTGTTCGGATCGAGCACGGTCATCGGCAATGCCCTGGCGAACACGCGAAACATCATCTCGGGCAATAGCGGTAGCGGAATCTTCGTCGAGCAATTTGTTTCCGGCACGCAGATACTCGGCGCCTACATCGGCCTTAACGCGGCCGGCACCGCGGCGCTGCCGAACGCGGGCGACGGCATCACCGACCGTGGCGGCGAAACGGCCATTGGCGACATTACTCCGGGTGGTGGCAACGTGATCTCCGGCAACGGCGGCAGCGGCATCATGATCCTGGATGCCGACGGCAGCCAGATTTTCAACAACCTGATCGGTACCAATCCGGCGGGCACCCAGGCCGTGCCGAACCAGGGCTACGGGATCCGCGGCTACAGCGGTGGTTTTATCTACGTCGGCAGCGAAGTCTCCGGCACCGGCAACCTAATTTCCGGCAACGGCAACTCGGGCGTCAGCGTCGAAGGCGGCGCGGCGCAGTATTCGATCGTCGGCAATCGCATCGGCACCAATCTCGCCGGCACCGCCGCGCTGGGCAATGGCGGCGACGGGATCACCGTTTGGGGACACGCAATCAGCGTCGGCAACGCGACGGCCGGCAACCTTGTTTCCGGCAACGCCGACAACGGAATTGCGATCCAGAGTCCGGCCCAGAACGTCACGCTGACAAACAACATCATCGGCCTGGATGCGACCGGCTCGGCCAAGATCGCCAACCTGCAATATGGATTGCGCGCGCTCGCCGGCGATGCGCTGGTTATCGGCCAGCCCGGCGAGGGCAACGTGATTTCCGGCAACGCGCGTGGCGTCATCCTCGAGACGGTGGACGGCGCAACCGTGCAGGGCAATGTCATTGGCCTGAGTGCCGACCAGAGCGCCGAGTTCGGCAATGACGAAATCGGCCTCGAGATCCTGGGCGCGAACAACCAAATTGGCGGCACGGCGGCGGGAGCCGGCAATGTCATTGCCCGCAACGCGCTGTACGGCATCATGCTGTACGGCACCGGCGCGAAAGGCAATCACATCGAGGGCAACATCCTGGGCAGCAACGCCGCGCTGACCGGCAATTTCCCGAACCTGTTTGGCGTGGTCATCTACAACGCAAGCGGCAACTTCATCGGCGGCACCGCGGCCGGCGCGGGCAACGTGATCGTCAACAACGCCAACAACGGCATCTATAACTGGTTCGGATCGCAGAACCGTTTCCTGGGCAATCGAATTTACGCCAACAAACGCCTCGGCATCGACCTGGAGCCGCAAGGCGTCGTCGTGAACGATCCTCTCGACGCCGATCACGGACCGAACGAGGGACAGAACTATCCGATCCTTACGCTCGCCACGGGCACCGCGAGCTCCGTGTCCGTCGCCGGCCATCTCGGCTCGCAGCCCAACAGCGCCTACCGCGTCGAGTACTTCGACTCGCTCGCCTGCGATCCGTCCGGAGTGGGCCAAGGCGAACACTACATCGGTTTCGAGGATGTCGTGACCGATGCGAACGGTCTGGCCACGCTGACCGCCGACCTGCCGACAAACCAGGTCGATGGCTACGTGACGGCAACCGCCACCAGCGCCGATGGCAACACGTCGGAGTTCTCACCGTGCGTGATCATCGGTCCCGCCGCCGCCGGCGAGTTCAACATTGCCAGCAATCCGGTCCTGGCCTACGAAGATTTCCAGGTCGCGCATGTGGCGGTCGTTCGCAGCCAGGGCGTGACCGGCGCCGTGTCGGTTCACATCAAGACCGTCGACGACAGCGCCACGTCGCCTTCGGACTATGGTGCGGTGGACCAGGTGCTCAACTTCGCCAATGGCGAAGCGATCAAGACCATCGACATTCCTGTCGTCATCGATGACGTGCTCGAGGGAACGGAGCATTTCACCGTGCAGCTGAGCCAGGCCACGGGCGGTGCGTTCCTTGGGCCGCAGGCGTCGGTCGACGCAACCCTGTTCGACCACGATCCCGCGTTGCCGGTCTATTCAGTCGGCAATGCCAGCACCCCTGGACCCTTGGCCGGGCAGGTACAGGTCAACGTCGCGGTGAAGCTTTCCGGGGCGACCAACCATGTGGTCACCCTCGGCTACAACACCCAGGATGGCAGCGCCAAGGCCGGACAGGACTACGTCGCGACCAGCGGGCAGGTCGTGTTCGCGATCGGCGAGACGAGCAAGAACGTGCCCATCACGATCACCGCGAACGGAGCGCATGACGCCGACCGGATATTCGACCTGCTGATCAACGGCGCCGGCCAAACCGTCATCGCCGGCAACAGCGAAGGCGAGATCGTCATCAAGGGCAATGATGCAATCTTCAAGAACGGGTTTGATTAGGGAACGGGTTTGACTAGGGAACTGGGTTGAGGAGCCGGGTTGCGGGAAGGGGTTGCCGGACGCTCATCGCAAAGCTCCCGTCCTTGTCCTCGCCAGCCTCTTTTGCCGTCATCCTCGCGAACGCGAGGATCCATCTTGACGTGCGCTCGCCAGATCAAGATGGATTCCTGCTTCCGCAGGAATGACGGCAGGTCCAGCCACGAGCAAACGCAACTCACGCGCTGTGCAGCGCCTGCATCGGATCGACGCGCGCCGCGCGCCGTGCCGGAATCCAGCACGCCGAAACGGCGACGGCAACAAGCATCGCGGCAATGGCGAGATAGATGAGCGGATCTGCTGCGCGAACCTCGAACAGGAACGCGTTCATCAGTTGCGTCAGCGCGAGTGCACCGGCCACGCCGATCAGGATGCCCACGCACGCGAGCTTCGTGCCCTGCCGGATGACCATCTGCTGCACATTGACCGCTTGCGCGCCGAGCGCCATGCGGATGCCGATCTCGGCCGAACGTTGCGTGACGGTGTAGGCCATGACGCTGTAGACGCCCAGTGTGGCGAGCACCAGCGCCAGCCCCGCGAAAAGAACCAGCAGCGTCATCGTCAGCTGCCGATCGGCCATCGACTGGTCGACGAAGTCCTGCATCGTGCCGGGATTGGTCAGCGGAATTCCGGCATCGACATCGTGAAGCGCCGCGCGCACCGACGACGCCAGCGCGGCCGGATTGCCGTCGGTGCGGATCAAGATGCCGGTAAAGTTTTCGCCGCGCTGGAATACCGGGTAATACATCTCGGGCGTCGGCGCGGCGGCCAGGCTGACCGAGTGATGATCAGCGATGACGCCAACGACCTCGCCTTCCTGTTGCGCCATGCCGGTGATGAGCTTCTTGCCGATCGGGCTTTCGCCATCCGGGAAAATCTGTTTCGCCATCGCCTCGTTGATAATGATCACGGCAGGGCTCGACGGCATGTCGCGCTCGTCGAAGTCGCGGCCGGCCTTGAGCGGGATGCCGAGTGTCGCGAAGCGGTTCGGACTGATCAGGTGCCGGTTCGCCAGCGGCCTCTCGACCAGGGGCGGCAACGGCCGGCCGACCAGCGCGTACGGCGACGGCCCGTTGTTGCCGCTGAGTGGCGGGTCGTCGCTCAGCGCGACCGACTTCGCGCCGGGAATTTCCTGCAGGCGATGATACAGGCGCGTGTAGAAATTGCTGAGGCCGTCGGAGCGCGCGGGATACTGTGCTGGTGGCGGCGCAACGAAGCCGGCGAAAACGCCTTCGGCGCGGAATCCGGGCTGCACGTTGTGGATGCGAACGAAGCTGGCGATCAGCAGAGTGGTTACGATCAGCAGCACGAACGACACGGCAATCTCGGAAATCAGCAGCGCGCCGCGCACGCGGTTGCGGCTGCGGTCGGAAGTCGAGTCGCGGCTGGAATCCTTCAGCGCGTCGTTGACGACGTGCATCGAGGCCTGCAGCGCCGGCACGATGCCGAGGATCAGGCCGGACACGATCGAGATGCCGAGCGTGAACACGAGCACCGACGGATCGAGCGAGATGTCGTCGACGCGCGGGATGAAGTTCTTGCCGACGCTGACGAGCAGCTGCAGGCTCAACGCCGCGAGGATCAATCCGACCGCGCCGCCGGCCAGCGACAGCAGCACGCTCTCGGTCAGGAACTGCGCGATGACGTGGCTGCGGCGTGCGCCGAGCGCGAAGCGGATGCCGATTTCCTTGCGCCGGCGCGAGAAGCGCGCGAGCACGAGGTTGGCCACGTTCGCGCAGGCGATCAACAGCACTGCCGCGACGGCGCCGAGCAACATCGCGTAGGTCTGGCTCTGCGCACCGACCAGATCGTCGAGCAGGAAGCCGACCGTTATCTTGGATTTCGCATCGACGTTGGTCGGATGCGCCTGCGCATAACCGCTGGCGATGACGTCCATGGCCGAACGCGCCTGCTCGATGCCGATACCGGCCTTCAGCCGTCCCAGCACCGTGAAGTAAAACCCGCCGCCTTCGATTTGGGCCGGAACCAGGAATGGCGTCTCCTTCGGCCGGGTCGTGAACAGCGCGGTCTGGTGCAGCGGAAAACCGGACACGCTCTTCGGCAGCACGCCGATGATCGTGTGCGGATGGCCGTCGAGCGTGATCGACTGGCCGATCGCATCGGGCCTCGCGGCGTAGTGTTTCTCCCAGTAACCGTAAGTCAGCATCACGACCGGCGGTCCGCCGGGCTTGTCTTCCTCGGGAAGGAAGTTGCGGCCGACGAGCGGCTGCACACCGAGCAGCGGGAAATAGTTGCTCGAGACGATCAGGCCCTGGACCTGCTCGGGATCGCCCGTGCCGGTGATCGTGGTTGCCGTCGGCGTCGACACGGCCACGTCGCTGAATACATCCTGGCGCTCGCGCACGACCTCGAAGCGAGGCCATGACATCTGGATCGCATTGAGCTGCCGCTCGGCCTCGGTCGAGGTCACCTGAACGATCTGCTCGGGATGCGAATATGGCAGCGGCCGCAGGAAGATCGCATTGATGATCGTGAAAATCGCGCTGTTCGCGCCAATGCCAAGCGCCAGCGCGAACACCGCGACGAGCGTGAAACCGGGGGACTGGCGCAGGGAACGGAGGGCGAACTTGAGGGTTTCCATGCTTGAATCCTTGCTCAACACCGGTTGCGGGCGGGCACGCGACCCATTGGATCACGCCCCGATTGGAATTGCAGGACGAGCCGACGCCCGCCATCGTCGAACTGTCTTGAGATGCGGAAACTATGCTGAAGGTTGCATGAGGTCAAACGAGCCGTCAGTCACGAAGGCAAATCGCGACGTTCATGCGGACAACTTTTTTGCAGGGGCGTCGCCGGATTGGCCGGATTGACGTGATATTGACGCGGGAATCGGGAAGTCCGGCACATGCGAGTTGCGCTTCGGTCTTCGGCTAAAGTAGCCATGTCCGCCACTACGCCGCGCCTTCTTGATTTAACCGCTGAAAGCGTGCCGTCGCATCGTTGCGATTCCCCCTCTCCGAGAGCCTGACCAAGGTGCTGCAAACAACCTACTTCATCTTGGCCGCGCTGTTGATCATCGCCGGCATCGTCGGCGCAGTACTGCCCGCTCTTCCCGGCGTTCCGCTCGTGTTCGGCGGGATGCTGCTCGCTGCGTGGGCCGACCACTACCAGCACGTAGGAGCGGTGACGCTGACGCTGCTCGGCATTCTCTGCGCGATCGCACTGCTGATCGATTTCGTCGCCGGCATGATGGGCGCGAAGCGAGTCGGTGCGAGTTCGCGCGCGCTCTGGGGCGCGACGATCGGCACGTTCGTCGGGTTGTTCTTCGGCATTCCCGGATTGCTGCTCGGTCCGTTCGTAGGCGCAGTGATCGGCGAGCTGTCGGCGGGAAGCCAGTTGCACAAGGCGACATCGGTGGGTGTCGGCACTTGGCTCGGATTGTTGTTCGGCACGCTCGCAAAACTGGCATTGTGCTTCACGATGCTCGGGATTTTTCTGCTCGCGTTCGTGCTGGGATGAGGATGCCGCGGAGGAGAATTGGTCGCCTGGCGAAAAGACGCTAGTCGTAAACGGTAGCCGTTAGCCGGCGATCAAAAGCGATTCCCTGCAGCAAGGCGCTACGCTCTTCGGCTACCGGCTACCGGCTACCGTTTTCTTCAGCCAGATGCGCGATCGCAGCAGTCTCGGCTTCGCGCTTGGTATCATCGAACTGACTGATAGTCACGCTTTCGATCGTCGCCGGATCGAGGCAGCGCACATTGACGTCGATGCCCTCCGGATGCGAGCGCGGGATATAGAACACCTTGATGCCGCAGACCTTGCAAAAGCGGTGCTTGGCCACGCCGGTATTGAACGCGTATTCGGTCAGCGATTCGGCGCCCTGCAGCAGGCGGAAGCGCGATGCCGGCACGATCAGGTGCAGGAACCCGCTCATGCGGCAAATGGAACAATTACACTCGATCGCATCGATGCGCGCGGGCGCGTCGACTTCGATGCGCACGCGTCCGCAGTGACAGGCGCCAAGGTGCGTTATGCTGCCACTCATGCCGCTGGAAGGACGTAGTACAGCACGGAGAAATACTGCAGCACGCTGCCGCCGAGCACGAACAGGTGCCACACGGCGTGGTGGTAGCGCAGGCTGTGCCAGCGATAGAACACGACTCCAAGCGTGTAGCTGACGCCGCCGCCGAACAACAGCCACAAGCCGGCCGGCGGCAAAGCCGCGACCAGAGGCTTGATCGCGATCAGCCCGACCCAGCCCATGGCGATGTACAGCGCGACCATGACGCGGCGAAATCGCGCAAGCTGGCTCAATTCGATGATCGTGCCGACCGCGGCGAGCGACCAGACGATCGCGAACAGCGTCCATCCCCAGACACCGCGCAAGGCGATCAGCACGAACGGCGTGTACGTTCCGGCGATCACCAGGAAGATCGCGAGGTGATCGAAAATGCGCAGCTTGCGCTTGCGCTCGGGCAGCACGGCGCTGTGGTAGAGCGTCGAACTCGTGTACAGCATGACCAGCGTGATGCCGTAGATCGCGCAGGACGCAACGTCGCTCGTAGCGCTGCCGCGCAGGACCGCGGTCGAGACGAGCACGATCAGCCCGGCGATGCTGAGGATTACGCCGCAGGCGTGCGTCAGGCTGTTTGCCAGCTCTTCGCCGAGCGTGTAGCGCGCATCGACGGCGTTGGCGGACATCCGGTATTCCTTCGGGCTTTGACCGCGCGACGCGCAGCTGCAGCCCACGATAACGCGTTTTGTGCAGTGCGGCAATTGGCTCGTGCGAAGCACGACGGGGACTTTGTCGCACAGCCGCTTTGCTGCGCAGCCTCAACTCAAAACTGGTTGGCCGACTGCAGCGTCTGCTCTTTCGACGCATGGCCCAGGCCGCGTCGCTTCATGCACGGAGCTGGATTCCGGCGTTCGCCGGGAATGACGAGAAAGGGGTTTCCACGGTTCCTGCACTGAGGGAAAGGCTCGCGCGACCAGAGGAATGCGAGCGGCCTCCGCCGCAGCCGCAGTCGTGATGCGGCATTTTACTCTTTATCCACAATGTGGTATCCGGCGGCTACAAACGAAAACGGGGCGCCCTCGCGGACGCCCCGATGTTTTGTACAAAGGTTACCGTGTTCGCGGATGCTTACTTCGCGCGGCTGATCGTGAACTTGCCGAACGAGATACCGAGGTCGACGCCCTCGCCCGCGCCCGCAAGCGCCAGCGAGACGGTGCCCTTGGTCAGCACCTGCGCGTCACCGCCCTTGACCACCGCGGCGTTGGCCTCGCCTTGGGCGTAGTCGCCGAACAGGTCATTGGTATTCATGACGTCGGAGAACTTGCCCTTGCCGTTGTCGACGCGGTACTTGCCGGCGGTCAGGCCGCCGCCGACGGCGACGATATTGACCGGGTAGCTCTTGCCGTTGTTGCAGGAAATCACACCGGTGCCTTCGGCGTGCTTGTACAACGCCGCCCAGCCCTTCAGCGAGAAGCGCAGGTCACAGTCGGTCTTTCCTTCCGCGCTGGCGTGCGTGGAGTACAAACCGCCGGTTGCGAGCAACGCACCGGCCAACATGAAATGCATCATCGGACGAACTCGCATAACTGCCTCCTGGATGTGTTTTGTTGAAGCGGTGCGAATGGTCGCAGAGGCAACCTGAACGAGACGCCAATCTCGGCCCCTCGAGCCCGTATGGCAGCTGAATATGCTTACGGATGAGCCGCTGGCAATGCCGCGGGCGGTGCCGGGTGCGAGGCGCGCTTGATCAGCCAGATCAGGCCGACGATCAGCAGCACCGGCAACAGCAGATGCAGCACGGCGAAGCCCAGCGCGAATAGCGCCAGTCCACCAGCGACAGCGAAGCCGAGCCCAAGGCCGACCACGAGCAATCCGCCGACGCCGATCAGCAGTCCGGCGAACAGACGGAAGAACAAACCGAGCACTGCGAAGACCAGCAGGATCGCGAAAACGCCTGCGCCAGCCGCAAGCATCACCGGCAAGAAAGCCAGCAGCAGCGGCACGCCGGCCAAGACCATCGTACCGGCGACGAGCATCAGCGGAAACAC
Source organism: uncultured Gammaproteobacteria bacterium (assembly GCA_963766595.1). Taxonomy (GTDB): domain Bacteria; phylum Pseudomonadota; class Gammaproteobacteria; order Xanthomonadales; family Rhodanobacteraceae; genus Rudaea. The sequence goes on along the minus strand of CAVYAZ010000002.1, from coordinate 210,210 downwards.
CAGCAGCAGCTTGAACACGGTAGCCTCCAGAAGGCAGACACCACGGGTCAAACATAGAGTGCGCTTTTGCCGATTGCAAGGCATGTGCGCAAGGTCATTGCTGGTGGCCTGTAACATCAAAAAGGGATGACCAGGATCGCGAAGAGATCGGCCGTCATGCCGAGGCGCGAGGAGCTGCCATAGTGGGGCTATGCCGTCGACGAGGCCTCTGTCGGCCATCCATGGCCTCCGAGGCACTTGAGTTCCTGCCCGACGTAACGCCGAATTGGCGGTCAAGCGTCATCCCCGCGGAAGCTGGATCGAGCGAGCCGGTTTCAATTTTGGGTGTTACAGGCCACTCGGCTTGGCGCGTCGCGGCATGGCGCCCGGACGCGCTCGGCGTAAGCTATGCGGCAAGACAGGGCGGAGAGCGATCATGGCGAAGTTCGACATTCTGGTGCATCTGCGCAGCCATGAGGGTGAGTCGCATGCGGCGACGGCCGCACTTGCGCTGGCGCGACGGATCGATGCGTATGTCTACGGTCTGTATGTTGCGCCGATGGGCTCGGTCGCCTTCAGCACTCCGGAAACCGTCGTGTTCCAGGTCCACGAGGCCGACCATCTTTATGCGGAGGCGCTGGCCCAGGGCAGCTGGTGGCGGTCGATGCTGGAACAGAACAAGGTCGACGGCGAGTGGCTCGTCGCGCAGGGTGAACCGGTCGAAGCGATCTGCCATGCGGCACGCTGGTGCGATCTGGTCGTCGCCAAGCGGCCGGTGCTCAATCCCGACGCTCCACTGGGTTGGGGGACCGTTTCGCGGACGGTGTTCGGCGCCGGAGTGCCGGTTGTCGTCGTGCCGGAGATGTGCAAGATCGGCGATCTCGGCGCGCGCGTCCTGATCGCCTGGAATCACAGCCGCGAAGCGACGCGGGCGATCCGCGGCGCCCTGCCGCTGCTGGCGCAGGCCGGGCACATCGTCGTTCTCGATGGCGCCGAGCAGCAAGGCCTCGTCGGTGCGCGGCACCTGCCGCAACTCGACCTCGCCGCCTTTTTCTCGCGCCACGGCATCGCGGCCGAGTTTCGGCCGTTCACGCCGAAAAACGACTACGGCGCCGGAATTCTCGAAGCGGCGCATGGGATGCAGGCCGACCTCATCGTCATGGGCGCGTGGGGCCATTCGCGGATTGCCGAACTCGTGCTCGGCGGAGCAACACGGCATCTGTTCCAGCACAGCGATTTGCCGCTGTTCGTGGCGCACTGAGACAAGGAGCGAGAGGCGGGGCGGAGAGAGAATCGACTCACTTCCTCACTTCCTCACTTCCTCACGTGCTCTTCAGGGCACCGCGGCCGCGGGCAGCCCCAACTTCTCGCGTAGCGCCGCCTCGACCTTTTCCGGCGCATCGCCGCCACTGCGTTTGTATACAATATCGCCTCTCGCATCGACCAGGAAAAGACCTGGCGTGCCCTTGACGCCATACAAGGCCGCAATCGGATCGCCGTCGCGCACGAGCGTGAAAGTCTGCTTGCGCTCGCGCAGTTCGGCCACCGGGTCGCCGTCCTCGTCCTTGAAATCGATCGCGTAGACGTCGAGCTTGTCCTTTCCGGCGGCGTCGTAGACATGCTGCAGATACGGCATCAACGCCTTGCAATACGGACACCACGTCGCCCAGAACAGCAGCACGGCCGGGCGCCGCAATGCCTGCGGCCGGAAGTCGATCGTTTCACCGTTCGCACCCTTGCCCTGCCAGGCGATCGCCCTGTCTTGCGCCAATGCCGGCGCGGCGAACAGACAGAGCAGGACAACAAACATCAGCGAGCGGATTTGCATGAAGGATCCTTGGCGATTCACTTGCTATCGACCGGCACGGAAGCAAGGAGCTTACGCGGTCCGGCGAATTTGCCGCCGAGCCGCGGGGCGACCTCGCTGAGAATGCGCCACCCTTGCGTGCCCTTCGCCGCATTGGTCGCGGCACCCGTCAGCATACGGCCCGCTTCGCGAACATGTTTGCAGTCGCTGGTGCGGTCGCTGGCGAAAAAACTGCGCGACCGGCATGCTAAGGCTACTTTCGCTGCCAGCAGATGTCGGCCCATGAATGCAACCGTCGCAGCTCCACGCAACTACCGCTACTACGACTTCATCCTCGGCGCATTCGTCTGCGTGATTCTGTGCTCGAACCTGATCGGGCCGGCCAAGATCGCGACCGTGAACCTGCCGATCGTCGGCGACTTCACGTTCGGCGCCGGCGTCCTGTTCTTCCCGATCTCGTATGTGTTCGGCGATATCCTTACCGAAGTCTACGGCTACGCGCGCGCGCGCCGCGTGATCTGGTCGGGGATCACCGCGCTGGTCTTCGCGTCGATCATGGCCACGGTCGTCGTCAAGCTGCCGCCGGCCGCTGGCTGGAGCGGCCAGCCCGCCTACGAAAGCATCTTCGGCCAGACGCCGCGCATCGTGCTGGCGTCGATCACGGCGTTTTTCTGCGGCGAGTTCGTCAACTCGTACACATTGGCAAAAATGAAGATCTGGACGAACGGCAATGCGCTCTGGTCGCGCATTATCGGCTCGACGATCGCCGGCGAAGGCGTCGACTCGCTCGTGTTCTACCCGTGCGCGTTCCTCGGCGTCTGGGAAACCCAGCTCGTGATCACGGTGATGATCTCGAACTACATACTCAAAGTGCTATGGGAAGTGCTGGCGACGCCGCTGACCTATCGCGTCGTCGCGGCGCTCAAGCGCGCCGAGCACGAGGACTACTTCGACCGCGGCACGCAGTTCACGCCGTTTTCGCTGAAGACCTAGTCAACACCGATCCGTGACTGGTTCGGCTTCTGACTTCGAGACTTCGCAAAATTCCACAACGCATCCTTTCCGAATGCCTCTTGAAACTTGAGGATGAACGCCAGTTCCTCGACAGAGGACATGCAAATGCCGGCCTGATCGGCAATCGTGCCGGAATCGCTCTTCCTGCCGAAGACCAGGTAGCGTCTCGACGTGACTAAGCCTTTCCGCAGGCGATCAGCATGGCCCACGCCGGTTTTCGAGCCGCCTGCGAAGCCACCTTCGTGCTGTCTACACCGGGCCTCGAGGGTTCCTCCAGCCTTGCCTACATACCTTACGACGTGATCGCTTTCACCGACTTCGACCCAAAGGTAAACATATCCACAATCGAAGCATTGCTCTTTCAAGGAGAATGACAATCTAGAATCGGCACCAATGACGATTTCGCCTTTCTTCAGAAATCGCCATTTCTCCATCAGGTTGTGAAAATCGCTTTGGTGCATGTTGGTTCCCAGTCTATGTCTTTTGCGCCAAATCTTGCCTTGCCGTGCGTCGCCACAAACGGCGCAGCGAATTGCTGCTTCTTTCGAGGCCTGCAATCCATCTCCGCGCCCGGAGCCTATCCTGCTTCGACCCTCGCTCCTCTCGCATGCAACGACGCAAATCATATGACATCGGTGCCGCGGTCAACCCAGCATAACCGCAGAGATTTCTGATCCACGGGACGCTGGACGTGCCGCCCGTGAAATCGCCGTCGGCAGAAAGGACGAGGCCCAGTTTCTCGATTGCCTTGGGGTTCAGGAATTGCTGGTCCGCCAAGGTCCAGCCTGTGCGAATGTGCAGCGCGTCAAACACGCGCGTGGCTCCAAACGCCGCCTCCCGAATTCCCGCTACGGAACTGCTGGCAGGCGCGGCCATGTCGTTAAAGTTGATCGAGCTGTCTTCCTGATTGGACACGTGTTCGGTGCGATCGACGACACACTGACTGATAACAGATCGGTGGAGTCGCAGGTAGAAGTACTCGAACTCAAAAGCGCCCCCGCCGCTGTATCCCGCTACGCATCCCGCATACTCACCTGCAGCTACTTTCCTGTAGGCGACGAACCAGCGGCAAGACGCGTGCGGATTGGGTGCTCTGTCCAGCTCCCAGCATCCATTCCACAAGTAAGAGGATGTTCAATCCAGCGCGTAACCGAACTGCTGCCGGAACTGATCGGCGAACTCGGCGAACGTGAAGCGCTGGTTCTGCGTGCCGGGATGCTCGACCTTGAGCGCGCCCATCAGCGAAGCCATGCGTCCGCACGTCGAAAGATCCATGTCGCGCATCAGGCCGTAGATCAGGCCGGCGCGGTAGGCGTCGCCGCAACCGGTCGGATCGGATACGCGCCGTTCGTGCGCCGGCGGAATGTGCAGGGTTTCCTTCGTCGTGTTGATCTCGGAACCCTTCGGCCCGCGCGTGACGATATACGCCTTGACCCGCTCCTTGATCTGGTTTGCATCCCACTCGGTGCGCTGCTGCAGCAGGTTCGACTCGTAGTCGTTGACCGTCACGTACTGCGCCTGCTCGATGAAAGCGCGCAATTCCGCGCCGTTGAACAGCGGCATCGCCTGGCCCGGATCGAAGATGAAGGGAATGTTGCCCTGTGCGAACTCGGCGGCGTGCTGCATCATGGCCTCGCGACCGTCCGGACCGACGATGCCGAACTTCACGTCGGGCACGTCGCGCACGTGGTTCTCGTAGCTGCGCATCATCGCGCCGGGATGAAACGCGGTGATCTGGTTGTCGTCGAGGTCGGTCGTGATGAACGCCTGCGCGGTGTACAGATCCTCGAGCGGCTTCACCTGGCTCAAGTCGATCCCGCACTTGGTGAAGTGCTCGCGATACGGACCGAAGTCCTGCCCGACCGTGCCCATCGGCACCGGATGACCGCCGAGCAGCTTCAGGTTGTAACTGATGTTGCCCGCGCAGCCGCCGAACTCCTTGCGCATGCGCGGCACGAGGAACGACACATTGAGGATATGGACCTTGTCCGGAAGAATGTGATTCTTGAACTGGTCCGGGAACACCATGATGGTGTCGTAGGCGAGCGAACCGCAGATTAGGGCTTTCATATTCTTTTTTTGGCGCTGAGAGCTTAGGGCTGATGGAAGTGAGTCGCAGAGGGCTGAACCGCAGGGCAGCGCCTCTTGCGCTAGACGCGTATTGTCGCAGATTCTGCGGCTTTAACCCCCTCTCCCGCTGGCGGGAGAGGGCTGGGGTGAGGGTGGCGCTTGAAGTTGCCGCAAGATTTCAGTCAGAACGTCTTCCAGTCTTTGTTGCACTTCGTTGTTCCAGAATCGCAGTACGCGAAATCCGCTCTTTGTGAGCACGGCACTGCGCGCTGCGTCGAATTGGATTCGATCTCCATGCTGACCGCCATCGATCTCGACCACGAGGCTGGCCTCAATACAGACGAAGTCGACAACATAGCCGTTGATCGGAACCTGCCTGCGAAACTTGAACCCGCACAAACGCCTTGCACGCAAGCGGGGCCACAACAAGGTTTCTGCATCGGTTTGGCGTGAGCGCAATGATCGCGCTCTATTGATGCCGCGTCGCAGTTCCATGCGCCTCACCTCCTGATGTGCCACCCTCTCCCCAACCCCTCTCCCGCCAGCGGGAGAGGGGTTATGTGTGCTGGCCCTGCCCGAGCTTTTCGCGCAACAAAATATTCAGCTGCTGCGGATTCGCCTGGCCCTTGAGCCGCTTCATCGCCTGGCCGACGAAGAACTGCAGCAGCTTCTCGTTGCCGCTGCGGTAGTCCGCGAGCTGCTTCGGAAATTCGGCAATGACCGCGTCGACTACCGACTCGAGCGCGCCCGTGTCGGAGATCTGGCGCAGGCCGCGTGCGGCAATGATCGTGTCGGCATCGCCCTCTCCGGCCCACATGGCCGCGAACACGTCCTTGGCGATCTTGCCGGAGATCGTGCCGTCGCGGACGCGCAAAAGCAGTTGCGCGAGCGCGGCGGCGCCGACACGAGTCGCCTCGATGTGAATGGACGCGTCGTTCAGCGCAGCGGCCAGTTCGCCGAGCACCCAGTTCGCCGCAAGCTTGGCGTCGGCGCGGCTGTCGCCGGCTTCGACCTTGCCTGGCTCGGGCAGCCGGCGACCGACAATGTCGCCAGCGTCGCCTCGAAATAGTCGGCCGTCGCCTTGTCGGTGCACAACTGCACGGCGTCGGCGTCGGGCAGGCCCAGAGCCGTGACGTAACGCGCGCGGCGCGCGTCCGGCAACTCCGGCATCCGGGTCACGATCGCCGCGATATCGGCTTCGGTTACCGTCAGCGGCGGAAGGTCGGGATCGGGAAAGTAACGGTAGTCGTGCGCATCTTCCTTGCCGCGCATCGGCTTCGTGTGGTGATGCGCGGCGTCGTAGAGGCGGGTTTCCTGGACGATCGCGTCGCCGCTTTCGAGCGCGCGGATCTGGCGCTCGATCTCGTACTCGATCGCCTTCTCGACGAAGCGGAACGAGTTGACGTTCTTGATTTCGGTGCGCGTGCCGAGCTTCGACTCGCCGGCCGGCCGCACCGATACGTTGGCGTCGCAGCGGAACGAGCCTTCCTGCATGTTGCCGTCGCAGATGCCGAGCCAGCGCACGAGCGTGTGCACGGTGCGCATGTAGGCGACGGCCTCGGCCGCCGAATGCAGCACCGGCGCCGAAACGATCTCGAGCAGCGGCGTGCCGGAGCGATTGAGGTCGATCGCCGTGGCCGAATGGAACGCATCGTGCAGCGACTTGCCGGCGTCCTCTTCCAGATGCGCGCGCTGGATCTCGACGTCGAGCACGCGGCCATCGTCCATGCTGCACGCGCAGCCGGCCATTCGCCACGATCGGCAGTTCGTACTGGCTGATCTGGTAGCCCTTCGGCAGATCGGGGTAAAAGTAGTTTTTGCGCGCAAATACACTATGCCGCGCGATCTGCGCGTTGACCGCGAGACCGAAGCGGATCGCCTTGTCGAGCGCGGCGTGGTTCGGCACCGGCAGTGTTCCGGGCATCGCGACGTCGACGACGCTGGCGTGCGTGTTCGGCTCGGCGCCGTAGGCGGTCGACGCGCCGGAAAACAGCTTGCTCGCGGTGTTGAGCTGGGCATGGATTTCCAGGCCGATGACGGGCTGCCAGGAGCCGTGAGGAGTGAGGTGTGAGGAGTGAGGCGTGTTCACGCGACGCCCTCCGGTTTTTGCAGATGCCAGTCGGTGTGCTGCTGGAACTGGTGCGCGGCACTGAGCAGGCGCGCTTCGGCGAATGCCGGCGCGATCAGTTGCAAGCCGACCGGCAAGTCCGGCGCTGAAGCCGGCGGGAATCGAAATCGCCGGCAGGCCGGCGAGGTTCACGGCGACCGTATTGACGTCGGCGGCGTACATCGCGAGCGGATCGGCGGATTTTTCGCCGAGCTTGAATGCGACCGTCGGCGCGGTCGGTCCGGCGATCAGGTCGACCTGCTTGAACGCCTCGGAGAAATCGTTCGCGATCAGGCGGCGCACACGCTGCGCGCGCAGGTAGTACGCATCGTAGTAGCCGGCCGACAGCGCGTAGGTGCCGATCAGGATGCGGCGCTTGACCTCGGCGCCGAAGCCTTCGGCGCGGCTGCGCGAGTACAGGTCTTCGAGCGACGCCGGATCCGCGCAGCGGTGGCCGAAGCGCACGCCGTCGTAGCGGGCGAGATTGCTCGACGCCTCGGCCGGCGCGATGACGTAATAGGCCGGTATCGCCAGTTCCGCATGCGGCAGCGAAATGTCGACGAGGACCGCGCCGCGCTTTTCCAGCGCCGCCAGCGCTTCCCTTACCGCCGCGCCGACACCATCCTCGACACCGGCGCCGAAATATTCGCGCGCCACGCCGATTCGTATTCCTTGCAGTGATGTGGACAAAGCGCCGACGTAGTCGTCGACCGGCCGCTGCATGCTGGTCGCGTCGCGCGGATCGTGGCCGGCAGTCGCGGCGAGCACGTGCGCGCAGTCTTCGGCGCTGCGCGCGAGCACGCCGCCGCAGTCCAGGCTCGATGCGAACGCGATCATGCCCCAGCGCGACACGCGGCCGTAGGTCGGCTTCAGGCCGGTGATACCGCAGAACGCGGCCGGCTGCCGGATCGAACCGCCGGTATCGGTGCCGGTCGCGAATGGCACGATGCCGGCGGCGACGGCGGCAGCAGAACCGCCCGACGATCCGCCCGGCACGCGCGTGGCGTCCCAGGGATTGTGCACCGGCCCGAAATAGCTGTTCTCGTTCGACGAGCCCATCGCGAACTCGTCCATGTTCGCCTTGCCGATCATCACGGCGTTCGCACCGGCGAGGCGTTCGACGATCGTTGCGTCGTAGGGCGGCACGAAACTTTCGAGCATGCGCGAACCACAGGTCGTGCGGATTCCATTTGTGCAAAAAATATCCTTGTGCACAAACGGAAGTCCGCACAACGGCTCCGCGGCGCCACGCGCCAGGGCGGCATCGGCGCGCTCGGCTGCTGCGAGGGCGCTCGCGTCGGCGTGCGTGATCAAGGCATTCAAAGGCGCGTTGGCGCGCGCGGCATCGAGCGCGCGCCGGGCCAGTTCGACCGCCGAAGTTTCGCGTGCACGAAGCGCGCGCGCCTGCTGCGCGATGCTCGAACTCATGGCCGCGCTCACTCGATGACTTTCGGCACGAGGTAGAAGCCGCCGCGCGCCTCGGTGGCGAGCGCCAGCAGCGCGTCGGCGCGATCCGTTTCGGTTACCGCGTCGGCGCGCCAGGCCAGTGCCTGATCGTGCGGATGCGCCAAGGGTTCGATGCCGGCGACGTCGGCCGCGGCAAGGCGGTCGGCCAGCTCGAGCAGACGGCCGAGTTCCGCGCCCACGGGCGCGAGGTCGCCCTCGGCCATGGCCAGGCGGGCGAGTCGCGCGATATGGCGGACGGTCGTACTGTCGATGGCCATCGTTGGCTCAGCAGGTTTTTGCGGCATAGCAGCATCCCCGATTCGCCGCCGCCACGCAAGCCGCCCCCGGGGCAGGCGCAAATCGCGAACAACTGTGAAATGGCGCGCATTTTCTGCCAGTTGCGGCGAAATCGGGACTTGCTGCTTAACGGCATTTTTCCTTGCTTCGCCTGTCCCCGGTTACTACACTGACGCACTTTTTCCCTTTCTAATGCACGCGCTGCACGGCGACCCGGGTCGCCGCCACCGGATTTTGCGATGTTCAAAAGTTTCCGCGGGCTGTTTTCCAATGATCTATCCATCGACCTCGGCACCGCCAACACCCTGATTTACGTGCGCGGCCAGGGCATCGTCCTGAACGAGCCCTCGGTTGTCGCCATCCGCCAGGATCGTGGTCCCGGCGGCCCGCGCTCGGTCGCCGCCGTCGGCGCCGAGGCCAAGCGCATGCTCGGGCGCACGCCCGGCAATATCGTCACGGTCCGCCCGCTCAAGGACGGCGTGATCGCCGACTTCTCGATGACCGAGGAGATGCTCAAGCAGTTCATCCGCAAGGTGCACCGCTCGCGCATGTTCCGTCCGAGCCCGCGCGTGCTGGTCTGCGTGCCGTGCGGCTCGACCCAGGTCGAGCGCCGCGCGATCAAGGAGTCGGCCGAATCGGCCGGCGCGCGCGACGTGTACCTGATCGAGGAACCGATGGCCGCGGCGATCGGCGCCGGCATTCCGGTGCACGAGGCGCGCGGATCGATGGTGCTCGACATCGGCGGCGGCACGTCGGAAGTCGCGGTGATCTCGCTGAACGGCATCGTCTATTCGGAGTCCGTGCGCATCGGCGGCGACCGTTTCGACGAGGCGATCATCAACTACGTGCGCCGCAACCATGGCACGCTGATCGGCGAATCGACCGCCGAGCGCATCAAGATGGAAATCGGCTGCGCGTTCACGCCAGGCCGAAGTCCGCGAGATCGAGATCTCCGGGCGCAATCTCGCCGAAGGCGTGCCGCGCATGTTCACGATCAACTCGAACGAGATCCTCGAAGCGCTGCACGAGCCGCTCGCCGGCATCGTCGCCGCGGTGCGCTCGGCGCTCGAGCAGACGCCGCCGGAGCTGTGCTCCGACGTCGCCGAGCGCGGCATCGTGCTGACCGGCGGCGGCGCCCTGTTGCGCGATCTCGACCGGCTGATTGCCTCGGAAACCGGCCTGCACGTGCATGTCGCCGACGATCCGCTGACCTGCGTGGCTCGCGGCGGCGGCCGTGCGCTGGAGCTGGTCGATCAGCATGGCAGCGATTTCTTTACTGCCGAAAGTTAAGGCTGAGGGCTGAGGGCTGAGGGCTGAGGGCTGACAAGCTTGGCATTAGTGTCTTCGTTGCAAGCTGAGAAATTCGCCGCGACTTTGTATTGAGTTATTTTGAAGATGGCGAACAAGAGCGCCCCCATCCGCCTTCGGCACCTTCCCCCGCTGCGCAGGGGAAGGGAGAACCCGGGTGTTCTGCCGGAAAAAAATCCTTCCTCGCGAACGCGGTGGCACACCTGCGCCTCGCATTGTGGCCGAAGCGCGCGGCCCTCAGCCCTCAGCCCTCAGCCCTAAACCCGTGGCTATCGCCCGCAATGACTCCTCGCCGCTGTTCGCCGACAGCGCGCTGGGCACGCTGAAGCTGGTTGTCTACCTGGCTGCCGCCGTCATGCTGATGGTGGCCGATCATCGTGGCGACTATCTGGAGCACGTCCGCGCCGCATTGAGCATTGCGATTGAACCGGTGTACCGCGTTGCCGCGCTGCCCGCCGAGGTCGGCCACGACGTCAAGCTCGCTCTGTCCGACCGCAAGCAACTCGCCGAGCGCAACGCGGAACTGGGCCAGAAGCTCATGCTCGCCGAAGCCGCGCTGAACCGGTACGCCGCGGTGCAGGAACAGAACCAGCGCCTGCAACGGCTGCTCGACGTGCAGCGCAGTCTGGGTCTCGGCGCGCAACTCGCGCGCCTCATCGACGTCGATCCCGGTCCGTTCCATCGCCGCATCGTGCTGAACCTCGGCAGCGCCGACGGCGTTGCGGTCAACCAGGCGGTGATCGACGGCACCGGCGTCATGGGCCAGATCGTCGAGACGCTGCCGCACACGAGCACGGTCATGCTGATCACGGATCCGGCCCACGCGATTCCGGTGGCAATCGAACGCACCGGCCTGCGCACGATCGCCAAGGGCGGCAGCAATGCCGATACGCTCGAATTGCCGAACATCCCGATCAGCGCCGACGTCAAGATCGGCGACCGGCTGATTACCTCGGGACTCGGCGGCATCTATCCGGCTGGATTCCCGGTCGGCGAAATTCGCGCGATCGCCAACGACGTCAGCGGCATGTTCGCCGCGGCGGTGGCCACGCCGAGCGCGGCGCTCGACCGCAGCGGCGAGGTGCTCGTCCTGCACGAGCTGCCGGACGCGATCGGACCTCCGGACCTGGCGCCACCCAATGGTCCACCGGAATCGCTGGCTGGCGATGCGCCGGCGGCGCCATTGAAGGCGGAAAAGCAGTGATCGGGCGTGATGGCATTCTGAAGCAGCCCCCACCCCTTGCCCTCCCCCGCAAGCGGGCGAGGGGGAGTGATCGTCGCGCTGCGCGCCGCAGCGATAGAGCGTGCCCCCACCTCTTGTCCTCCCCCGCCGGGCGGGGGAGGAGGAGTGATCGTCGCGCTGCGCGCGACCTCGCTATCTCATTGGAGCGGGGCGCGTGAACCGCTCGCGCGCTTCCAACCTGATGTTCTGGGGCAGCCTGGCGCTCTGCTACGTGCTGCAGCTGATGCCGCTGCCGCCGGCGTTGCTGCCGTTCAAGCCATTCTGGCTGGCTCTCGTGCTGATCTACTGGGCACTGGAAACGCCGGAGCGCGTCGGCCTCGGACTGATGTTCTGCCTCGGACTGCTCGGCGACGTGCTTTCCGGCGAGCTGCTCGGCGAGCAGGCGGTGCGGCTTTGCGTGCTCGGCTTCATCGTGCTGCGCTTTCGTCCGCGCCTGCGCTTCTTTCCGATGTGGCAGCAGTCGCTGGCCGTGCTCGCGCTGCTGCTTAACGACCGCATCGTCCTGCTGATGATCCACGCGTTCGCCGGCGATCCGATTCCGCCGGCGTCGTTCTGGCTGGCGCCGCCCGCGGGCGCCGTGGCCTGGCCGTGGCTGTTCCTGCTGCTCGACGACCTGCGCGCCCGCCTGCGCGTGCACGAGGGCTGACGTGGCCGAGTCCGTGCAATGAACACGCCGCCGCAACGCACTGCGCTCAAGGACACGCGCCACGAATCGGTACTGTTCCGTTCGCGCGCGATCGCCGGCTTCCTGCTGATCGTCGCCTGCCTGTCGGTGCTGGCCGGGCGCTTCTTCTACCTGCAGGTCACCCGCCACGACGAATTCATCGGGCGCTCCGATTCCAACCGCATCTCGATCCGCACGATCGCGCCGAGCCGCGGCCTGATCTACGATCGCAACGGCGTGCTGCTCGCCGACAACGTCGCGGCGTTCCGTCTCGAAGTCGTGCCCGAACAGGTCAAGGACATGGACGCGATGCTCGATGCGTTGAGCGCAGTCGTGCCGCTCAGCGACGACGACATCCAGCGCTTCAATGCGCTGCGCCGGACCAAGCGCCCGTTCGACAGCGTGCCGCTGCGCCTGAAGCTCAGCGAGGACGAGATCGCGCGCTTCTCGGTCGAACGCTGGCGTTTCCCGGCGTCGATGTCGTGCCGTACCTGACGCGCTCCTATCCGCTCGGCGCCGAGTTCGCGCATGTCGTCGGCTACGTCGGGCGCATCGACGTCAACGAAGCCAGCCGGCTCGACGCGGACCTGTATGCCGGCACGACGCACATCGGCAAGACCGGCATCGAGCGCAGCTACGAGGCGCAGCTGCACGGCAAGCCCGGCTACGAGCAGGTCGAGGTCAACGCCGACAAGCGCGTGCGCGCTCGATCAAGCGCGAGGCGCCGACGCCGGGCAGCAATCTGTATCTGACGATCGACGCGCGCCTGCAGAGAGTCGCCGAAGCCGCATTCGACGGCCGCGCCGGCGCGGCGGTCGCGATCGATCCGCGCAATGGCGAAGTGCTCGCCATGGTCAGCGTGCCGAACTTCGATCCGAACCTGTTCGTCAACGGCATCAACCACATCGACTACAACACGCTGCTCAATGCCGAGGACCAGCCGCTGCTCAATCGCGCGCTGGCCGGCAACTTCCTGCCCGGCTCGACGATGAAGCCCTATGTCGCGCTGGCCGGGCTCGAGCTCGGCGTGCGCAAGCCCGAAGACACGGTGGTTTCGACCGGCGAGTTCCACATTCCCGGCGACAGCAGCGCGCCTATCGCGACGACGTGCGCTGGGGCCATGGCCGCGTCGACCTGCGCGAGGCGATCGCGCAGTCGGTCAACACGTATTTCTATGCGCTCGCGCTCGAGATGGGCATCGACCGCTTCTCGAGCACGCTGGCGAAATTCGGCTTCGGCGCGCCGACCGGCATCGATCTGATCGGCGAAGGGTCCGGCGTGCTGCCGTCGCGCGAATGGAAACGCGGGCGCTACAACCAGGCCTGGTATCCCGGCGAGACCGTCATCGCCGGGCATCGGCCAGGGCGCGTGGGTCGTCACGCCGATCCAGCTCGGCCAGGCGGTCAGCGTCATTGCGGCGCGCGGCGTGCGCCATCCGCCGCATCTGCTGCATGCGGTGCAGGACGGCATCAACACCGAGCCGCGGCTGGCGCCGATGCCGCCACCCGCGCCGAACATCATCCGCAATCCGTCGAACTGGACCGCGGTCGAGGAAGGCATGGTCGGCGTCGTCAACAGCCCGAGCGGCACCGCGCACGGACTCGGCGAGGGTTTTCCGTACACGATCGCCGGCAAGACCGGCACGGCCGAACGCTTTTCGCGCACCGACGAGGAATGGACCAGCATCGGTTCCTCTCCGATCCAGCGCCACCAGGTGCTGTTCGAATGCTTCGCGCCGGCCGACGACGCGCGCATCGCGGTCGTCGTCGCGCTCGAGGCCGGCCGCAGCGGCGCGCACGACGCGGCGCCGATCGCGCGCAAGATCCTCGATACCTGGCTGCGCTTCGATGATCCGCAGCTGGCAGCAACGCCGCCGTGATCGAACTCGGCGTAATCGAACCTTTCCTGCTGCGGCTGCGCGCGCGAGTCCGGCGCGCGTTGCAGCGTCCCGCACTCGACCTGCCGCTGCTCGGCGCGCTGCTGCTGCTGGCGACGATCGGACTGACGACGCTGTACAGCGCGAGCGACCTTGACCGGCACCTGGTGCTCAACCAGGGCGCGCGCTTCGTGCTCGGCGGATCGCTGATGCTGCTGATCGCGCGCGTGCCGCCGACGGTATTGCGCAACTGGACGCCGTGGCTTTACATCGCGAGCGTGTTGCTGCTGATCGTGGTCGAGATGCTCGGCGAAGGCCGTGGTGCGCATCGCTGGCTGGATCTCAAAATCATGCGCTTCCAGCCGTCCGAACTGGTCAAGCTGACCTTGCCGATGATGGCCGCGTGGTACCTGCATGCGCGCGAACTGCCGCCGCGATGGATCGCGCTTGCTTCGCTGGCGCTATTGATCGGCGCGCCGGCGTGGCTGATCGCCAGGGAACCGGATCTCGGCACCGCCCTGCTCGTGGCAGCGAGCGGCGTGTTCGCCGTGTTTCTCGCCGGCCTGGCATGGTGGCGCATCGGGCTGGCGCTGGCCGGCCTCGGCGCGGTCGCGCCGATGGCCTGGCACTTCATGCACGAGTACCAGCGCAATCGCCTGCGCATGTTCATGGATCCCGAATCCGATCCGCTCGGCAACGGCTGGCACATCATCCAGTCCGAGATCGCGGTCGGCTCCGGCGGACTGTTCGGCAAGGGCTGGCATCAGGGCACGCAGTCGCAACTGGAGTTCCTGCCCGAGCACACGACCGACTTCATATTCGCCGTGTTCTCCGAGGAATGGGGCCTGATCGGCGTGGTGCTGCTGCTCGCGTTGTATATTTTTATCGTCGGTCGGGGCCTGTGGATCGCCAGCAACGCGCGCGACACCTATTCGCGCCTGCTCGCCGGTTCGATCAGCATGGCGTTCTTCGTCTATGTCATGGTCAACGGCGGCATGATCACGGGACTGCTGCCCGTGGTCGGCGTGCCGCTGCCGCTGATCAGCTATGGCGGAACGTCGGCGGTGTCGCTGTTCGCCGGCTTTGGCGTGCTGATGTCGATCCATAGCCACCGCCGGCTGTTGCCGCGCTGATGCGCCGGCTGCGCCGTTACACGCCGTGCTACCCTAGCCGCTACCGCACAAAAGCCGTAATCCTGCAGTCGCCGATGCCTTTTTTTTCCCGTCTTCACGCCCTTTGCGCCGGCACGCTGCTTGCGGTTGCGACCGCCGCGCACGGGGCGCCTCCCGACGCAGCCGCGCTGGCGGCGGCCGAACAGAAATTCGCCGACGAACTGGCGCGCGACAGCCATTTGAAGCGCGACAGCGTGCTCGCCACGCTGGCCAAGGCGCGCTATCAGCAGAGCATCATCGATGCGATTTCGCGCCCGGCCGAAGCCAAGCCGTGGAAGGACTACCGGCCGATCTTCGTCACCGACCGGCGCATCGAGGACGGCGTGGCGTTCCTGCGGACCAATGCCACGCTGCTCAAGCGCATCGAGAACGAGTTCGGCGTGCCCGCAGCCGTGATCGTGACGATCCTCGGCGTCGAGACGAACTATGGGCGCATCACCGGGCGCTACCGCGTGCTCGATGCGCTGGCCACGCTGGCGTTCGCCTATCCGCCGCGCCAGGAGTTCTTCCGCGGCGAACTCAAGCAGCTGTTCCTGCTGCACGAGAGCCTGATGCCCTACCCGACCGACCAGCTCATGGGCTCGTACGCCGGCGCGATGGGCTGGGGCCAGTTCATGCCGAGCAGCGTCGCCAACTTCGCCCGCGACTACGATGGCGACGGAAAAGTGGATTTGTGGAATTCGCTCCCGGACATCTGCGCCAGCGTCGCCAACTATTTCGTCGCGCACGGCTGGCAGAAGGGCGGCCCGGTCGCGGTGCGCGCCGACGTCGCCGCCGATGCGCGCGCGATCACGCCGGCCGGACTCGAGCCGGCCTACCCGCTGCAGCAGCTCGACGAATGGGGCTACCACGTCAAGACCGGCCTGGACCCGATGACGCCGGCGACGCTGATCGTCCTCGAAGGCGCCGACGGCCGCGAAACCTGGCTGACGTTCGAGAACTTCTACACGATCTCGCGCTACAACAAGAGCCCGCTGTACAGCTTGGCGGTCTTTCAACTGAGCCAGGCGATCGCGGCAGCCGCCGCGGAACCGGGGCCGTGAGGCAGCTTCGGCTGCGCGCCGTTGTTGCGGCGATGATGATGGCGTCGATCGTCGCGCTGTCGGGCTGCGGGCATCAGGCCGCACCGCGTCCGGAGGCCGCACCGCCCGCAGCGAAACCGGCGCCGCCGCCGAAATCCGGCAGCCGCTACAGCCAGGACCACGACTCGACCCCGGGCGGACCGCCGCCGGATGTCAGCAAGATTCCTGAACCGGTGCCGAAAGCCGAACCGCGCTCACAATACGGGAACAAGTCGCCTTACACTGTGCTCGGCGAGACCTATCAGGTACTGCCGGAAGCGAACGGTTACGTCGAGCGCGGCATCGCGTCGTGGTACGGCAACAAGTTCCACGGCTACACGACTTCGACCTTCGAAAAGTACGACATGTACGCCTACAGCGCCGCCAGCAAGACCCTGCCGCTGCCGAGCTATGCGCGCGTGACGAACCTCGAGAACGGCAAAAGCGTGATCGTGCGCATCAACGATCGCGGGCCGTTCGTGCAGAATCGCGTGATCGACCTGTCGTACGTGGCCGCGGTCAAGATCGGCGTCTGGCCGAAGGGCACGGCGATGGTCGAGGTGCGCGCGATCGATCCGGCGCATCCCGAGGCGGAACCGGCCGCGCCGCGCGCTGTCTCAGCGCGCGCATCCACGGCGGCGCCAGAAAAAACGCACAAACCTGCGTTATATCTGCAGGTCGGCGCGTTCGGAGACCATGCGAATGCCGAGCGTGCTGCCGCGAAAGTGCGCGCGGCGCATCTTGGCGAGGTGCGCATAGTGACGGCCGAAGTCAATGGCAAGGATTTGCAGCGCGTGCGCCTGGGTCCGCTCAAGGATGTCGACGAGGCCGACCGGCTCACACCGAAAGTCCGGGAGCTGGGACTGGGCGAGCCACGCGTCGCGATCGAAGACTGAACAATCAACCGCAGCAACAACCGCAGCAACGGAATCCACAATGAAGTATTCGCAACATTGGTATTTTGGCGCAGTTCTCGCCCTGTCCCTGATCGTCTCGGCGGCGCCTCCGGCGTTCGCCCGCGCACCGCAGACCACGAAAGCCAAACACGCCAAACCGGCACCGGCCGACGACACGAACACGTCGAGCCAGGCTGCGCCGGCACCCGCGCCGGCGCCCGCCGATGCCGCGGCGGCCGCGCCGAAGCCCGGCGCGCTCAACGTGCCGACACCGCCGCCGCCGTCGCTGACGGCGAAGAGCTGGCTGCTCATGGATTTCGCGACCGGCCAGATCCTGGCCGAGACGAACTCGGACGAGCGCGTCGAGCCGGCCTCGATCACCAAGGTCATGACCTCGTACGTCGTTTCCGCCGAACTGGCCGCCGGCAAGATCAAGATGGACGACCAGGTCTTCATCAGCGAAAACGCATGGCGCAGCGGCGGCGCCGGCACCGAAGGCTCGACGAGCTTCCTCGCGCTCAACTCCAAGGTGCCGCTGAAGGATCTGCTCTACGGCATGGTCATCCAGTCCGGCAACGACGCCGCGATCGCGCTGGCCGAGCACATCGCCGGCTCCGAACAGACCTTCGCCGAACTGATGAACCAGTACGCCGCGAAGCTCGGCATGACCGGCACGCATTTCGCCAATGCGTCGGGCCTGCCCGATCCGAACCACTATACGACGGCGCACGACATCGCGCTGCTGTCGCGCGCGCTGATCCGCGATTATCCCGAGGAATACAAGATCTACGCGATCAAGGATTTCGAGTGGAACGGTATCAAGCAGCACAACCGCAATTCGCTGCTGTGGCGCGATTCCTCGGTCGACGGCATCAAGACCGGCCATACCAAGGAAGCCGGTTTCTGCCTGGCGACCTCGGCCAAGCGCGGCGACCAGCGCCTGATCGCCGTCGTCATGGGCGCCAGCAGCGAGAAGCAGCGCGCCGACGACAACCAGTCGCTGCTGAACTACGGTTTCCGTTTCTACGAAACGCACAAGCTCTACGAAGCGGAAAAGCCGCTGGCCCAGCCGGAACTGTGGAAGGGCGCGAGCAATTCGATCGCGCTGGGCATCGCCGAAGATCTCGTCGTGTCGATGCCGCGCGGCCGCTACAAGGATCTGAAGGCCAGCATGGACATGCCCAGCCGCCTGATCGCGCCGTTCACCAAGGGCCAGCAGGTCGGCACGTTGCACGTCGCGCTCGACGGCAAACCGCTGGCCGAACGCCCGCTCGTCGCGCTCGCCGATGCACCCGCAGGCGGCTTCTGGGGCCGCATGTCCGACGGTATCCTGCTGTGGTTCAAGGGTGACAAGAAGAGCGATGTGTCGGCGGTGCCGGATACGAGGTAAAGCTTGGGGCTGAGGGCTGAGGGCCGAAAAAAAGCGCGTGCGCGCTCTGTTCCTGATCTTCAGCCCTCGGCCCTCGGCCCTCAGCCCTTTAGTTGGTGCGGCGCTTGAATAATCGCACCGCGAACGGCACTTAGGTGCGGATGGAAACCAACAGACAGGCAATGAAATCCCTCGACGACCTCCAGCAGCAGAATCCCGGACAGGGTTTTCAGTTTCCGGGCGTGTTCGAGATCACTGCGATCGGCGCCGGACATGTCGGGCTCGAAGAGCGCGTGCCGGAACTGATCGTCGGCCTCGGCATGGCCGTGCTCAACGGCAGCCTGCGCACGCGGCCGTCGAACGAAGGCCACTACATTTCGGTCAGCGTGACATTCACGTGCCCGTCGCGGGAAAAGTACGAAGCTGCGCATGCCGCGCTGCGCGCGATCCGGATATCCGTTGGACGCTTTGACGGTTTCCAACACCATCCCTGCCCAACCCTGCCCTTGTCGGGCAGGGCTTGTCGCGCGTATTCCGCTGATGTCATCGCTCTGCTGATCCGGCGATTTCCCGGCCTCCAGCCTTACGAGCCGATGTGGCGCGCGATGCAGGCGTTCACCGACGCGCGCGGCGCCGGAAACGCCGGACGAGCTTTGGGTCGTCGAGCACGAGCCGGTCTTCACGCTAGGCCAGGCCGGCAAGTGGGAACACGTGCTGATGCCGGGCAATATCCCGGTCGTGCCGGTCGATCGCGGCGGGCAGGTGACCTACCACGGGCCCGGGCCAGATCGTCGCGTATCCGCTGATCGATCTGCGCCGGGCCGGCATCGGCGTGCGCGAGTTCGTGCAGCGAATCGAGCAGGCGATCATCGACACGCTGGCCGAATGGAACATCGTTGCCGTGCGCAAGGACGGAGCGCCGGGCGTTTACGTTGCCGGAGCCAAAGTCGCCGCGCTCGGCTTGCGTGTGCGCCGCGGCTGCACGTTCCATGGGCTCGCCTTCAACGTGAACATGGACCTGGAGCCGTTCCACCGCATCAATCCGTGCGGTTTTCAGGGCTTGCAGGTGACCCAGGTGCTAGACTTGGGCGGCCCGTCGCGGCTGGCCGAGGTCGAATCCGTCCTGGTCGCCGAACTGGCGCGGCAGCTGCGCCTGCAACCGGTGCCTGCCGAACCCCACCTGACTTCCGACGCTGGCACGCGCGACGTGACCGGCGCTACCGTACCGGCATGAGTGCACGCGTGAACAAGAGCATCGCGATTTCCGTCATCACCGAGCCATCCGTCGCCGCGCTTTCACCCGTGCAGGGCGACAAGCAGCTCGGCGAGGACAAGATCGCGCGCAATCGCGCCGAATTCGACCCGGCCGCGCCCGTGCTGCGCAAGCCGAGCTGGATCCGCGTGCGCATTCCGCCCGGCAATGCGGTCGCCAGGCTGAAATCCAAACTGCGCGCGAACCGCCTGGTCACGGTCTGCGAAGAAGCCTCCTGCCCGAACATCCACGAATGTTTCGGCAAGGGCACCGCAACGTTCATGATCCTCGGCGAAGTGTGCACGCGGCGCTGCTCGTTCTGCGACGTCGCCCACGGCCGGCCGAAGCCGCCCGATGCCGACGAACCGCGCCATCTGGCCGAAACGATCCGCGACATGGGCCTGCGCTACGTGGTCATCACCTCGGTCGATCGCGACGACCTGCGCGATGGCGGCGCCAGCCATTTCGCCGAGTGCATCGGCCAGGTGCGCGCCGCCAGCCCGGACATCCGCATCGAAATCCTGACCCCGGATTTTCGCGGCAAGGGCCGCATGGAGCGCGCGCTCGAAGTGCTGGCGACGGCGCCGCCCGATGTGTTCAACCACAACCTGGAAACCGTGCGCGGCCTGTATCCGAACGTGCGTCCGGGCGCCGACTATGACTGGTCGCTGAGCCTGCTGCAGCGCTTCAAGGCGCAGCACCCCGATATCCCGACCAAGTCCGGCATCATGCTGGGACTCGGCGAGACCCTGGAGCAGGTGCATGGCGCATTGAACGATCTGCGCGCGCACGATGTCGATATGGTCACGATCGGGCAATACCTGCAACCCACGCCGCACCATCATCCGGTATTGCGTTACTGGACGCCCGACGAGTTCGATGCGCTGGCACGATATCGGCGAGGGGCTAGGTTTTCAGCATGTGGCCTCCGGCCCGCTGGTGCGCTCGTCGTACCACGCCGACCAGATGGCGCACGCGGCGGGCTATGTCGAAGTGGCTGAGTTGAAAGTAGCGGCCACTAATGGCCGCTTTGTGATCTTCGCAGTCAGGGACGATTGTAAAAGCACGAAAATCGAGATTGAGTTCCGCCATTTGGCGGTCAGATCAATTTCGAAGAAGAGGCTGGTCAGGGAATGTTGCAGGAGCATGCGTTTCAATGCGATCACGGACGATCAACACAAGTCGATGAACATCCCGCGTCGTGCGGGAAACGAACACATAACCAAAGGCGTATTTTGTGGAAACCTCGTTGCGTAAGATTCTTTTCCTGGTTGCGTTGACGCTGTCCTGCGCCGCATTGGCGAAGCCGGCGCCAAACGCCGGCGACGTCGCGGTCAAGCCGACGCCGACCCAGGCGCAGACCGCCGTGCTGGCCGCGCGCTTCCTCACGCGCTTCCACTACAAGCCCGAAGCGCTCGACGCGAAGATGTCGCAGCAGATCTTCGATCGCTATCTCGACGCACTCGATTCCGATCGCCTGTTCCTGACGCAGTCCGACGTCGACCGCTTCGCGGCGTCGCGCGACAAGCTCGGCGACGCGATCTACGACCAGGATCTGTCCGCACCGTTCGCGATCTTCAACCTGTACGTCCAGCGCGTCATCGAACGCACGGCCTACTCGCAGGAACTGCTCAAGCAGGGTTTCGACTTCAGCAAGGACGATAGCTATCAGTTACCAGCGCGACAAGCTGCCCTGGGCCAAGACCACGGAAGAGCTCAACGATGTCTGGCAGCAAGCGCGTCAAGAACGACTGGCTGCGCCTGAAGCTCGCCGGCAAGAAGGAAGCCGACATCCGCACGACGCTCGACAAGCGCTACGCGAATTACGGCGACCGCCTGCGCCAGCTCAATGCCGAGGACGTGTTCCAGACGTTCATGAACGCCTATGCGATGGCGATCGAACCGCACACGAACTACCTTGGCCCGCGCGCCAGCGGAGAATTTCGACATCGCGATGAAGCTTTCGCTCGAAGGCATCGGCGCGGTGCTGCAGCGTGATGAAGACTACACCGCGATCCGCGAGATCGTGCCGGGCGGCCCGGCTTCGTTGTCCGGCAAGCTCAAGGTCGGCGATCGCATCGTCGGCGTCGGCCAGGGCGAATCCGGTCCGATGACCGACGTCGTCGGCTGGCGCCTGGACGATGTCGTCGAAAAGATCCGCGGCGCCAAGGACACGACCGTGCGCCTGGAAGTCCTTCCGGCCGACGCCGGTCCCGACGGCAAGCACTTCACGCTCGCGATGGTGCGCAAGAAAGTGCTGATCGAGGAACAGGCGGCCAAGAGCTCGGTCATCGACATCAAGGACGGCGACGTCAGCCGCAAGATCGGCGTGATTTCGCTGCCGACGTTCTACCAGGATTTCGACGCGCGCCGGCGCGGCGACAAGGATTACAAGAGCGCCACGCGCGACGTCGGCCAAGCTGCTCGGCGAACTCAAGAAGCAGAATGTCGAGGGCGTGCTCGTCGACCTGCGCAACAACGGCGGCGGCTCGCTGTCCGAAGCGACCGACCTGACCGGCCTGTTCATCGACAAGGGTCCGGTCGTGCAGGTGCGCAGCGCCAACGGCCGCATCGAGGAAGAGCAGAACGCCGACATCGGCATGGCCTGGAGCGGTCCGCTGGCCGTGCTGGTCAATCGCAACTCGGCTTCGGCTTCGGAGATTTTCGCTGCCGCGATCCAGGACTACGGCCGCGGCCTGATCATCGGCGAGCCGTCGTACGGCAAGGGCACCGTGCAGAATCTCGTCGATCTCGACCAGGTCAAGGGCAACGAGAAGCCGTCGTACGGCGAGTTGAAGATGACGATCGCGCAGTTCTTCCGCATCAACGGCGGCTCGACGCAGCTGCGCGGCGTCACGCCGGACATCACTTCCCGCTGACCGTCGACTTCGACCAGAATGGCGAGCAGGCGTTCGACAACGCGCTGCCGTGGACGTCGATCGCCGCAGCCGGCTATACGCCTTCGGCGAACTTGACCGCCGTCGTGCCGATGCTCGAGGCACGCCACGAAACGCGCGTCGCGCAGGAGAAAGAATGGCAGGCGCTGCAGGCCGACATCGCCGATTCGCGCAAGCTGCGCAAGGACACCACGATCTCGCTGAACGAGCAGGTGCGCCGCGCCGAGCGCGACGAGCAGGAGAAGAAGAAGCACGAACGCCACCCGGAACTGGCGGCAGCCAACGCAACGACAGGCTCGAAGAATGCGCCTGCGGCGTCGCTTGATGCAGCCTCGAACCAGAAGGGAGAGGACAGCAACACCCAGCGCAAGGAGCTCGCCAGCGGCGCCAGCGTGACGACACCGAAGTCCGGCGCGCAGACCCGCGCCGATGCCGATCAGCCGGAGGCTACGGCAAAGTACACCGATGTCCACAAGCCCAAGGTCGACACCGCCGCGACGAAAGATGCGGCTGGGGACGGCGCTACTGACCCGGCGCGCGACGAAAGCACCACGGACGACGGCCTGCAGGCCGACGAGCGCAGCATCAAGACCGACCTGGCCGCCGAGCGCAAGCGCAAGATCGAAAAGGACGTCGTGCTGAACGAAGTCGCCCACATTTTGGCCGACGAAGTCACGCTGATCCGCGCCGACAACAAGCTCGCGGCGCGCGTGCTGCCGCACACGGCGATGAACAACAACGTCGACTAATAGACCGTCTCAAATAGGACGGCGTTGGCCTGAGGATTCTTTAGAACGCGTGGCTTTGCTCTCTCTCCCCGCCTGTGGCGGAGAGAGGGTAGGGGTGAGGGGCGCGTGATGGAGCGGCGCCCTTGCCAAGAACTGCCGCGCCTGAAATCGGAGACGCTGGCCCCTCACCCTACCCTCTCCCCATCATTCGATGGGGAGAGGGAAGAAGCATCCGCTGGTTGTTTTTCATCGTCAGGATCCGCGCACCCGGGTCGTCGATCGACGTTAATCATATACATCAACAAAGTCCGGCCCGTGCGAAGCTGCGAGGGGCAAATCCCGCAGCACCGCACGGGCCGCGCACATCCTTCCTAGACGCGCGGGTAACGCTGTTCGAGAGCGGCGAACATGGCGCGCAATCCCTGCGCTTCTCCGCCTTGTGGCCTGCCTGGTTTGTCCGCATCGTTCCAGGCGTAGGCATCCAGATGCAGCCATGGCATTGATTTGGGGACGAAGCGCTGCAGGAATAATGCAGCCGTGATCGCTCCGGCGTGCCGCGAGGGACCGCTGTTGACCAGATCGGCGAGGCGTGAATCGAGCATGCTCGTGTAAGGCTGCCACAACGGCAATTGCCAGAGCGGGTCCTGTTGCGCGCGTCCCGCCGCCAACACGGCGTGAGCCAGGTCGTCGCTGTTGCTGAAAAGCGCCGGCAACTCCGGTCCGAGTGCGACGCGCGCCGCGCCGGTCAATGTCGCCAGGTCGACGAGCAGATCGGGCTTGGACTCGACCGCATACGCCAGCGCATCGCAGAGCACGAGGCGGCCTTCCGCATCGGTATTGTCGACTTCGACCGTGACCCCGGCTCGCGTGCGGATCACTTCGCCGGGGCGATAGGCATTGCCGGAAATCGCGTTCTCGACCGCCGGAATGAGCAAGGTCAGTCGCACCGGCAAGCGCGCGCCCATGATCATGCCGGCCAGCGCGATCGCATGCGCCGCGCCGCCCATATCCTTCTTCATCCAGCGCATGCCGTCGCCGGTCTTGATGTTCAGGCCGCCGGAATCGAAGCACACGCCCTTGCCGGCCAGCGCCAGATGCGGATGCGCCTTGTCGCCCCAGGTTAGCTCGACCAGCCGCGGCGCATTGTGGCTGCCGCGGCCGACCGCATGGATCGTCGGGAAATTGGCCTTGAGCAACTCATCGCCGACCCATTCCCGATGACTCGCGCCATGGGCCTGCGCGAGCGCTGCGACTTCGGCCGAAAGTTGCGCCGGACCCATGTGCTCGGTCGGCGTATTGACCAGGTCGCGGACTTGCCAGGTCGCGGCCAGCGCCTGCGCGACGCTGCCCAGCGTCGCGGCATCGACGGCAAGCCGCGCCGGCGCGCGCCGGGAGCGGCGATAGCGTTCGTAACGATACGCGCCCAGTCCCCAGCCGAGCGCGACGCGCGCCGGATCAAGCGCCAATCCGGCTGAGTCGATCCGGTAAGTACCGGCCGGCAACGCGTACGGCAATGCCGCGAGGGCATAGAGGTCGTCGGGGCGGCTTACGCCTACGAGCACGCAGCGCAGCTTGCCGCGCGCGTCTGGCACGAGGCAGAAGCGCCCGGCCTCGCCGCGGAATTCATTTTGCCGCGCCCACTGCGTGGCGCCGGCGCCAAGTTTGGCGAGAACGCCACGCAACTGGCCCGCGCTCACCGCAATCAGCGGCGTTGCGCGCGGTGCGCGTCGCAAATCGACCAATGCGTACATCGACCATCCCCTTTGGGCACATGTTGCCGCAACGCAGGGCAAAATTCCTGCGCCGAATGACAAATGCAAGCAATGTGCCGCCAGGGCGGCCTTTGTCTCACGCCGCCGTTGCTGCGGCTTCCAGGGTGTGCGCGAGTTCGCCCAGATCGCGGATCGTCAGGTCCGGGGAGACCGCGTGCGTCCAGGCCTCCCCTTTTCGGTTCAACCACGCGCTGCGCATGCCGGCCTGGCTGGCGCCGACGACATCGGTCAACGGATCGTCGCCGACATGGAGCACCTCGGCGGGCGGCAAATCCGAGTCCGGCGCAGGCGGCATGGAATATTTCCGCCGCCGGCTTGGCCTTGCCGAAATTGCGCGAGGAAATCGAGAAGCGGAAGAAACGGGCAATGCCGATGCGCTCGAGATCGGCGTTGCCGTTCGACAGGCTCACGAGCGGAAAGCGCGCCGCCAGGCGTTCGAGCGCCGGCAGCGCGTCGCGCGTAGCATTCGACCTCGTTGCGCGCGCCGTAGAATTCGGCGAACGCCTGCTCGACCTGCGTCTCGCCATAGCCGTGCGGCACCAGCGCCGAGCGCAGGCACAACAGCCGCTGCGTCGTGAAGTCATGCGCAAGATCGGGATTGGCCGCGGCGACCTCGTCGCGCAGCGCGCGCATCGCCGCGATCGGATACTGGGCGGCGACCGGCGGACAATGCGCGCGCAGCCACGCGTCGAGTCGCTGCTCGGCGCGCAGCATGACCGGTTCGATCGGCCAGAGCGTGTCGTCCAGGTCGAGTGTGATCGCGCGGATGCGCATGACCGCAGCGCTCAGTTGCCCGGCGTGCCCTCGGGCTTGGCCGCCGCCTTTTCCAACTGGACGCGCGCGGCGCGATCCTTGGCCTCCTGCGTGGCCGGCGCATTCGGCGCGGTGCGGATCTGGTAGTCCGCCGTCGCGACCGGAGCCGACACGGGAGTTGTGGGCGTGTTTGCCGCAACCGCCAGCGTCCCCAGGTGCGCATCGATGAAAGCCACGCGCGTGTTTTCGTTGGCGACCAGGTTCGGCGCGTCGCTGTAAGGCACCAGGCCATGCTGGCGCATCAGCGCCTTGACCGGATCGGACGAGGTGTACTGCACGAACTTCTGCACGTTCTCGACGTTCTTGCCGTCTTCGCGCGCCACGAGGAACAACAATGTATACAGTGGATAGGAGCCGTCCGTGATCGTCGCCGGCGACGCGCTCAGGCCTTCGACCGCAAGCGCCTTCAGCGCATGGTTGCCGCCGACGCTGGCCAGCAGGCTGATGCCGAGCGCATGCGGATCGATCGCGATGCCTTCCTCGAGTTTTTCGACGTTCACGTACAGGCGCGGCACGGACACGGCCTGGCCGCCGTCGTGATACAGCAGGTTGCGCAGGCTGTACTCGATGCCATCGGTCGGGCTGGCGACCGCATACAGGTTGATCGGCGCGTCTTCGCCGCCGAGTTCCTTCCAGTTCGTCACATGGCCCAGATAGATCTCGAACAATTGCTTGAGCGTGATGTTGCTGACCGGATTCTTCGGCGACGTGATCGGAACGAGCGCGTCCCAGATGACGGGGTAGAACGTCAGCTGCTTTTCCTCCACGCGGCTGGGCGCGGGCCCGCGCGCGCTGCCGGCGATGTCGGCGCTGCCCTCGACAACCGCGTCGATGCCGGAGATCGTGTTGAACGGCTGCAGTTCGATTTTGCCGAGCTTGGCCGTCTCGTAATTTTTCGCCAGCTCCCGCATGAACACGCGCGCACTTGCGCGATCGCCGCGCCAGATGATCGTCGGCAGCGCGACCGCGGCCGCCTTGGCCTTCGGCGCAGCCGGCGCGGCTTTCTTCGCAGCGCCTTCGGCGGCGCCGGCGTCAAGACAAAGGCAGATCCCCAAAAGCAGCGCGAGCACGCGCCATGCAACTGACTTGTTCACGAATGAATTCCACGAAAGAGGCCGGAACCGCATTATGGCGCAGAGCGGCCTCTACTGCATCGACAGAAACTCCAGGGCGCGGTCGCGCACGACCGCCAGCTGCAATTGCCGCGGATGCTTCTGCGTCAGCGAGGTCAGTTCGGCCAGACCGGCAATCTGAACCTGGCCGACCGCAACGATCAGATCGCCCTGCTTCAGGCCGTTTTGCGCGGCGCGGCTGCCGGCCGCGACGCGCGTGACGCTGACCCCGTTGAGGCCGGTACGCCGCACACGTTCGCCAACATCCGACAGGTCGGCGCCCTCGATGCGTGGATCGAGCTTGCCGCCCTGCGTGCTGCTCAGCTGCTCGGCAGCGAGGGGCACGCTCAGCGCCAGCGTCTGGCCTTCGCGCACGAGCTTCAGTTCGACATTGGAATTGACCGGAAGCAGGCCTTCGGCGTTGTACAGGTCGTTCTCGTTGTTGACCGGCCGGCCGTTCAGGGCGACGACGATGTCGCCGGGCTTGATCCCGGCCGCGTCGGCCGGCGAGTTGTCTCGCACCTGCGTGACCACGGCGCCCTGCGTGAGCTTGGTGCCAAGCATGTTGGCGATCTGCGTCGTCAGGTCTTGAGCCTGCACGCCGAGCGTGCCGCGCTTGACCGAACCGGTCGCGATCAGCTGGCGCATGACGTCGGCCGCCAGGTTCGACGGAATTGCAAAGCCGATTCCGTTGCTGCCGCCGGAGGTCGAGAATATCTGCGAGTTGATGCCGACCAGTTCGCCGCGCAGATTCACGAGCGCGCCGCCGGAATTGCCCGGGTTGATCGTCGCATCGGTCTGGATGAAGTTCTGGAAACCGCGTCCGCCGAGGCCGGTGCGATTCAGGCCAGAAACGATGCCGGACGTCGCCGACTGGCCAACGCCGAAAGGATTGCCGACTGCGACGACGAAATCGCCGACGCGCAACTGGCCCGAATCGGCGACCGGCAGCGCGGAAAGGTTCTGCGCAGGAATCTGGATCACCGCGACATCGGTATCCGGATCGGTGCCGACGAGCTTGCCGGCGAGCGTGCGGCCGTCGTGCAGGGTCACGGAAATGTCGTCGGCGCCTTCGACGACGTGATTGTTCGTCAGCACGTAGCCCTTGCCGGCATCGATGATCACGCCCGACCCCAGCGACTGCGCGATGCGCTCGCGCGGCACGTTCTGCATGCCGAAGAACTCGCGCAACAGCGGGTCGTCCATGATCGGATTGCGCACGCGCACGCGGGCCTTCGAATTGATGTTGACGACCGCGGGCACGACGCGCTCGAGCATCGGCGCGAGCGACGGCAGCGCTTGTCCATCGACAGCCACCGGCAGCGCCGCGTGAGGCGTCCGCGGCGCGCAGGCAAAGGTCAGCGTCATGATGGCCGCCAGAGCGGCCAGGGCGGGCGCGAGGCGCTTGCGGAGCACGTTTTCAGGCATCTTGGAATCCCTTGTTGCAGCCAAAAGTCAGATGATGGACCACAATCGGCCGCGCCGGTTTCCCGGCTGTCAAAACGCTCAGGACGCTTGCGTTGACGGCGAATTTCTGCGGTTCAAGCTGGTTCAGAAATACCCCTCGCAAATTATTGAATTTGAAGGCCAAAAAAAACCTTTTGACAACACCTTTTTTCCGGCGTAGTTTGCCAGCCCTGACACAACATCTTGTGCCTGACTTCAAAAAGCGCCCCAAAATATGCGGGTAGCCGGTTACACGAACAAGTCGAAAGAAGCGCGAGAAAAGTAAGTGGGGCGGGCGGAAAGACGATAGACGAGACGGCCACAGGTTCGGCGAGCCGGTAACCGGTAGTTTCCGGAAACCACGCTGAGGGCGGAGCTTTCTTCCGCGCAACGCAGAACCTACGTCCAGAAAGTGGTCGAAAACCATAACAAGATCGGTTGGGACGAAACCGGGAGGACGATAAGAAAATGAGCACTGTGCGCCTTGAAGCTCTGGGTCGCGGCGCGGCGGAAATCCCGCTGCAGGCAGCCTCCTACGATATCTGGGACAAGAAATACCGCCTGAAAACCAAGCAGGGCGAACCGGTCGATGCGAGCATCGACCACACTTACCAGCGTATCGCCAAGGCGCTGGCCGGCGCGGAAACGACGGCCGAAAAGCAGAAATACTGGGGTGAACGGTTTCTCTGGGCGCTGCGCCGCGGGGCGATCCCGGCTGGCCGCGTGACCTCGAATGCCGGCGCGCTCGAACACAAGCCGGCGACCTCGACGATCAACTGCACCGTGTCGGGCACGATCGAAGATTCGATGGACGGCATCCTCGACAAGGTGCACGAGGCCGGCCTGACCCTGAAAGCCGGCTGCGGCATCGGCTACGAATTCTCCACGCTGCGCCCGCGCGGCGCGTACGTGTCCGGAGCCGGCGCCTATACGTCCGGCCCGATGTCGTTCATGGATATCTACGACAAGATGTGCTTCACCGTCAGCTCGGCCGGCGGCCGGCGCGGCGCGCAGATGGGCACGTTCGAAGTCGCCCACCCCGACGTCAAGGATTTCGTCCGCGCCAAGCGCGAGGACGGCAGGCTGCGCCAGTTCAACCTGTCGCTGCTGATCACCGACGGCTTCATGAAAGCGGTCGAAGACGATACCGACTGGCCGCTGGTGTTCCCGATCAACGCCAAGGAAAAGGAAGAGATCGAGCTCGACAAATCCGCCGAGATCGTCTGGCGCGAGTGGCCGACGCACAAGAACTACGTGACCCGCGACGACGGCCTGGTCGCCTGCAAGGTGTATGGCCATATCCGCGCCAAGCACATGTGGGACATGATCATGACCTCGACGTACGACTACGCCGAGCCGGGCTTCATCCTGATCGACCGCGTCAACGAGATGAACAACAACTGGTGGTGCGAGAACATCCGCGCGACCAACCCGTGCGGCGAGCAGCCGCTGCCGCCGTACGGCTCGTGCCTGCTCGGCTCGGTGAATCTCACGACTTTCGTGCGCGATCCGTTCGGCCCGAAGGCACGCTTCGACTGGGACGAGTACAAGGAAGTCGTGCGCGTGTTCACGCGCATGCTCGACAACGTCGTCGAGATCAACGGCCTGCCGCTGGCTCAGCAGCGCGACGAGATCATGCGCAAGCGCCGCCACGGCATGGGCTTCCTGGGCCTCGGCAGCACGCTGACGATGCTCAAGATGCGCTACGGCACCAAGGAATCGTGCGAGTTCACCGAGCAGGTCGCGCGCGACATGGCGATTGCCGGCTGGGAAGTCGCGCTGTCGCTGGCCGAGGAAAAGGGCGCGGCGCCGATCATGACCGAGGAGTTCGAGGTCACCGCCGAAATGCTGCGCAAGCGCCCGGAAATGGTCCAGGACGGCTACAACGTCGGGGACAAGGTGCCCGGGCGGGTCTTGCACGCGATGTACAGCCGCTACATGCAGCGCATGGCCGGCGTGGCGCCGGAACTCGTCATGCAACTGGCCGAGACGGGCGCACGCTTCACCCATCACAGCTCGATCGCGCCGACCGGCACGATTTCGCTGTCGTTGGCCAACAATGCCAGCAACGGCATCGAGCCGTCGTTCGCCCATCACTACAGCCGCAATGTGATCCGCGAAGGCCGCAAGACCAAGGAAAAGGTCGAGGTGTTCAGCTACGAGCTGCTGGCTTACCGCGAACTGATCAACAGCAAGGCGATGCCGTTCTCGAACGAGGCCGACGAGAAGCTACCGGAGTACTTCGTCTCCGCCGACGACATCTCGCCGGTCGAGCATGTCGACATCCAGGCTGCGGCGCAGCTGTGGGTCGATTCGTCGATCTCCAAGACCGCCAATGTGCCGACCGACTACCCCTATTCGGACTTCAAGGACATCTACCGCTACGCCCACCAGCGGGGCCTGAAAGGCTGCACCACCTTCCGCTTCAACCCGGCCGCCTTCCAGGGCGTGCTGGTCAAGGAAGCGGATCTTGAAAATACCCTCTATCGTTTCGAGCTGGAAGACGGTACCGTAATCGAGGCCAAAGGCAACGAAGAGATCGAATACGACGGCGAGATGCATACGGCCGCCAATCTTTTCGATGCGCTCAAGGAAGGCTACTACGGCAAGTTCTGAGAACTTCCGGATCGTTGTTGATGGGTCACGGCAAGTTCTGAGGGAATACGCTTTACGGCACGTTTCCGCGTTGCAAAATATACAATGCAACAACGTGGAAACTTTCTCAGCTCATCAGATATCGTCGGAGGGATTATGCAGAATGAACACACGCCCATGGGCGAAGGCGCCGCCACCGCGGTTGACGCAGTTGTCGAGAAAGCGCAGGAACTGGGCCAGGCTGTCGCCGACAAGGCGCAGCAGGTCGGCCAGGCTGCGGCAACCACGGCCGGCAACGTGAAGGATGCCGCCGTGCAGAAGGCGGTCGAAGTGAAGGATGCCGTGGTCAAGCAGGCTGCCGTGGCGACAAAAGCCGTTGCCAAGAAGGCCAGCGCTGTGAAGAAGGCGGCGAAGAAACAGGTCAAGGCCGCGAAGAAGGCGGTGAAGAACGCAGTGGCGGGCGCGAAGAAAGCGGTAAGCAAGAAGCCGGCAAAGAAAGCGGCGAAGAAGGCGGTAAGGAAAGCCAAGAAAGCCGCAAAGAAAGCGGTAAAGAAGGTCAAGAAAGCCGCGAAGAAGGCCAGGCCGGCGAAGAAGGCCGCGCGGAAAGCCAAGCCGGCAAGAAAGGCGGCAAAGCGGGCCGTGAAGCGCGCGCCGAAGAAGGCGGCAAAGAAAGCCGCGAAGAAAGGCGCCCGCAAGGTGGCGAAGAAAGGCGCGCGCCGCAGGAAATGATCGGGCCACACCACCGGTCGACGCGCGGCGATCGACCGGTGGTGCAAGCCGGATCGTTGCCGCGGCACCAGTACAGTTTCGGATAGCAGGAGTTTTGGCCGATGGCCATCAAGATTTCAAAGAAGATCAAGGGCTACAGCGTAGGCAAGCCCGAAGACAAGGCGATGATCCCGACCGTCGCGCCCGATCCGCGCGACGTGATCGAAATTCCGGTGAAAGCCGAAGTCATCCAGATGCACGAGAAGGTCGAGCGCCCGGACACGCTGATCGGCGCGACCTACAAGATCAAGTCGCCGCTGTTCGAGCACGCGCTGTACGTCACGATCAACGACATCGTGCTGAACCAGGGCACCGAATACGAAATGCGCCGCCCGTTCGAGATCTTCATCAACTCGAAGAACATGGACCACTTCCAGTGGATCGTGGCGCTGACGCGCATCATGTCGGCCGTGTTCCGCAAGGGCGGCGACGTGACGTTCCTGGTCGAGGAACTCAAAGCCGTGTTCGATCCGCGCGGCGGCTATTTCAAGGCCGGCGGCGTCTACATGCCGTCGATCGTCGCCGAGCTCGGCGCGATCATCGAAACGCACCTGAAGATGATCGGCCTGCTGCTCGATCCCGAACTCGACCCCGAGCAGCGCAAGCTGATCGCCGAAAAGCGCGCCGCATACGAAGCGCGCGCGAACAAGGACACCGCAAAAAAAAAGTCTGAACCCCGCGCAGTAGCGAAGTCCGAAGAGCCGCTGAGCGGGTTGACTAACGATCTGGCCGGCGCGTTCGGCGAGTCGGCGCGCAAATCCCCCTCTCCGGCCGACGCGGGAGAGGCAGACCCAGCCCCGTCATCCAGCGCCTTCCCCCCCGGCGCCACGATGTGCCACAAGTGCCACAACAATGCCGTCATCCTTATGGATGGGTGTGCGACTTGCTTGAATTGTGGCTACAGCAAGTGCGGGTGAAGTAAAAACAACAGATTTCTATCTTCGGGAGGTAGAAGTCGCAAGTTCGAATCTTGTCACCTCGACCAACAAGTCAAAAGTTACCAGACGCCGGGCCTAGCGCCGGCGTTTTCGTAACTGCAGCGTAAGTGCAGGAGCAACCATGGCTGATGCACCTAAACGGCAAAAAAAGACGTCTTCTCCCGCATGTATGTTCAGCGCGGAGATCCTGCGTCTGACAGCCGCCGAGCGCGTATTCGAATCGGTGCCTACTTGGATCGTCACGACTCTCGCCACTGGTTGTCTGATTCCTTAAGGTCGAAGGCGGCATCATTGTCGGTCCGTACAACAACTACGAAGCGAATTTTGCTGCAGCGGGAATCCTCGAAATTCTGGATTCCATTACGCTGATTTATCGATATCTGAAAGGGGTGCACGACAGCGGTTCTCGCTTCACAAAGCCACATGAGGAATTTGTTTCGTTTATCGCCAAGGTATTCGCAGAGGAAAATCTGTGTTACGCGATCGACCGCGACGGTTATATTCACCCATTGATCGATCAAGAGTTCTCGACGGGGGCTGTCGCTATTCTTCGCGGCCTCGCGAAGGTTCCCGCGGTGCAAAAGGAGGTTGACCAGTGCTACGCGGAAATGGCGAAGCTTCAGCCGAGCTACAAGCGTGCAGTTCGTGCGATGTTCGAGGCAATTGAGATTCTCGCCAAACGCATGACTTCATCGGCCAGGCTGGACGGTGCGACCGTCAAAGGTGAGTTGGCCACGATCGTAGTCGCAAAGTTAGGGACGGATACTACTGCGCAGCACGCTTGTCGAAAGGCAATGATCAGCTTTGCATCTTGGGTCGATGGCGCGCACTTCTACCGCCATGGGCAAAGGGACGACGAACCGATCGACATTCCGGAGCCGCTCGCTATTCAGATGATCAGCGCAGGAGCTTCCTTCCTCAGGATGCTCCTTGATGCACAGGCTCGATGAGGGATGAGCAACAAAAAACGGTGTCAGGTTCACTTACCGAATGAGTGTAAGTGAACCTGACACCGTTATCGGTTGGGCACTCTCACCCTATCTCCCTGTTGGCGCTTCCGGTTATCCTCTGGCCCGTCTTTCGGCCCAGGGGCGAACCCATCAAAAACGCCATCGCTTTACACCCGCACTGCACCCGTGCGTTGATCATCGCGCTCGCGTTTGCTGCCAACGGCGTTGCCTTCGCGCTTCCCGACGAAGCGGCATCCGACGAGATATTCGCCGACGCGTTCGATCCTCCGCCGGTGGCCGACTTCACCTTTGCCGCCGAGGGATTGGCGGTAACGTTCACCGACCAATCAGCTGATGTCGGCGGGACGATCGGTTCGTGGGCCTGGGACTTCGGTGATGGCGGCACATCGACCTTGCAGAATCCGGTCCACGCCTTCCCGGCCGGCGGAATGTACACCGTCACCGAGACGGTCCGTGACGGCACGAACGAAGAGGCCAGCGTGGCGTCGAAGCCGGTGACAGTCGTGCCCTGCGGCACGCTGACAGCATATCTCCACGACTTCAAGGCCTACTTCGAAGCCGGCGGCCATCCGGACTTCGAGCAATTCGACGCAGGGCTTGCTACCGGCCTTGCCGCCTCGAGCATCGTGCCCGGCGGTGTGCCGACGCTTCAATCGACATATGGGAGCCTGGGCCCGACAAAAGTACAAATCGCCAGCGCCGATTCGTTCGCGCAATGGTTCACGGACGACACCATCAACTTGCCGATCCAGCAGTCGCTGCTGCTCACCGAGAATCCACCCGGCACGTTCAAGTTTTCGAACACTGCCTACTTTCCGATCGACGGCCTCGGCTTCGGCAACCTCGGTAGCACCGGGCACAACTACGACTTCACCACCATGCTGCACGCGCAATTCGCGTTCCACGGCGGCGAGACGGTCTCCTTCACCGGGGATGACGACGTATGGATCTACATCGACGGCAAGCTCGTCATCGATCTGGGCGGCGTCCACGCTGCAACGACCGGGTCGGTGACCCTCGACCCCGCGCATGCAGCTTTTTATGGGCTTACGCCGGGTAACACGTACCGGCTCGACCTGTTTCGGGCGCAGCGCCACACCATCGGTTCGAACTTCTCGTTGCAAACGACGATCCAGTGCTTGACCGATGCTCAGTGAAAGAACAGGTAAAGGGGACGTAGCTAATTGAGCGGGGCTAATTAGCTACGTCCCCTTTCTGTTTAAGGGACGGCGCAGTTCTCGCGGAAAAGGGGCCGGGGCAAATTAGGTATAGGAAAACTCCTACACGCGGTGACGCATCGTTCCGATGGCGGACCATGAAGGCGGGCACGAAAATTCATCACCTTCCCCGCCCATCGCCCGCATGCCTCGTCCGCCGCGTCTCGAGCTCCCTGGCGTACCCTTGCACATCACGCAGCGAGGCGTGAACCGCTGCGCCACGTTCCTCGACGACGACGATCGACATGACTATCTGCGCCTGCTTGGACTTTTTGCCAGGCAGAACGCGCTCGCCATCCACGCCTACGTGCTGATGGGCAATCACGTTCATCTGCTCACCAGCGCACCGACTCCCGGCGCCGCGACGGCGACGTTGCACCGGTCCACGCAATGCTATGTACAGGCGTTCAACCATCGCCACCACCGTAGCGGTACGCTGTGGGAAGGCCGCTTCAAATCCTGCCTCGTTGCGACCGATCACTACGTGCTGAGCGTCTACCGCTATATCGAGCGCAACCCGGTGCGTGCTGGAATGGTTGCGGCGCCGGAGGATTACGCCTGGTCGAGCGTTCACGCGAACCTCGGTCTGAAGTGCGATTCGTTGATCGCGCCACATCCTTGTCTGCTCGCGCTCGGTGCCGATGCGAAGTCACGGCGTGTCGCCTATCGCGAATGGTTGCACGCCGGCGAAAGCGAAGAACAGCTCAAGACGATCCGCGCGCACGCGGTGCAACAGCGTGCGTACGGCGACGCCCGCTTTCGGGCAATGGTCGAGCGGACGCTGAATCGCCCTGCTTCGGTTCGGCCGCGGGGACGTCCGGCTTCGCGCAGCGGTGTCGACAGTCCCGCCGACAACACGTAATTGCCTAACGCCCTCGTTGATTTGCCCCGGCCTTTTTTTGTAACGCCTCTTTAATTTGGTTCTTCTCCAATCTCCGGGGTAACTGAAGCGGG
This sequence comes from uncultured Gammaproteobacteria bacterium, assembly GCA_963766595.1. GTDB lineage: Bacteria > Pseudomonadota > Gammaproteobacteria > Xanthomonadales > Rhodanobacteraceae > Rudaea. The sequence goes on along the minus strand of CAVYAZ010000002.1, from coordinate 174,438 downwards.
CGCACGGTCGCGCTGCTAACTTGGTGTTGCGAAGCATCAAGTCTGCAGGAGGCGACCGTGGCCCAATGCCATCCTATGTCTCAGCTTGGAAGCTGGGAAGGGTATGAGGTCAAGGAAGACCACATCGAGGTGCGTCAGGGTCGATCCTGGTGCGTGATTGAGCTCGTGGCGCTGGCGAGTCATCTGCGCTGCTGTAGCGGTTGCGGGTTCCGGACGACAGGGATCCACGATGTGGAGGAACGCCGGGTCCGCGACTTACCGGTGTTCGAGCACTCGGTCGAGCTGATCGTGCCGCGCATACGGGTCGAGTGCCCTCGGTGCGGTCCCAAGGTCGAGCGGCTGCCATGGCTGGATGCGTACGCGCGGGTTACCCGGCGCCTGGCCGACTCGGTGTCGCGCTTATGCAAGGTCGCCGCGATCCTGCACGTGGCGCGGTTCTACGTGCTGGACTGGAAAACGGTGAAGGACCTGGACCGGGCCTACCTGGAGCGCGAACTGGGTCCGATCGATCTGGACGGCGTGGAGGTGATCGGGATGGATGAATTCGCGATTCAAAAAGGCCACCGTTACGCGACCGTCATCGTCGAGCCGACACGCAAGCGCGTGTTGTGGGTCGGACGTGGCCGCGGACGCCAGGACGTCCGCCCGTTCTTCACCCTGCTTGGCCCCGAACGTTGTGGCCAGCTCAAAGCCGCCGTGATGGACATGAATGCTGGCTACGAACTCGAGGTGCGTGAGCACTGCAAACACGCGGCCATCGTCTTCGATCTTTTCCACGTGGTCGCCAAGTACGGACGTGAGGTGATCGACCGGGTCCGCGTGGATCGCGCCAACGAACTGCGCGCGAACCGACCGGCGCGTCGTATCGTCAAGAGTGCCCGCTGGTTGCTGCTCAAGAACCGGGCTTCGTTGCGGCCAGGCGAGGATGTGACACTGGACGAACTGCTCCGCAAACCACGACCTATTCGTCGTCTACGTATTGCGCGACGCGCTCAAAGAGCTATGGCACTACCGTCACCGCGGTTACGCCTTTCGTGCCTGGCGAAGCTGGTACCGAAAAGCCTTGCGCAGTGGCATCGAACCGCTGCGACGCTTCGCTCGCGCCCTGCGACCTTACTTGCCCGGCATTCTGGCTCACTGCCGCTATCCGCTGGGCACCAACCTCATTGAGGGCATCAATAACCGCATCAAAGTCATCAAGCGCATGGCTTACGGCTTTCGGGACGATGTTTACTTCTTTCTCAAGATCCGAGCTGCCTTTCCCGGAATTGGGTGAACGAACCCTTTAATTTGCCCGTGATCTTCACCGTTGTTGCGGCGACCTGGATCGTGGCGTTGCGCGAATGCATCGTCGCGCCTTTCGATCGTCGTATGATGAGAAGGCGAATGTCTCGCCCTGACAACGGAGAGCCCACGATGAATCCGACCGGAACCTATCTCGCGATCTTTCTCGGCAGCAAGGATGGATTTAAGAACTGGAATGCGTTGTCGCCGGCCGAGCGCCAGGCGAAGGAGCAGGAGGGCATGGCGGCATGGAAGGCTTGGGCCGAGAAGTATCAGTCCGCCATAGTCGCGATGGGCGGACCACTGGGCAGCACAAAGAAGGTTTCCGCAAGCGGAATCGGCGACGTCGCCAATGAACTCGGCGCCTTCACGGTCGTGCGCGCGGATTCGCACGAAGCCGCCGCCCGTATGTTCGAACGGCACCCGCATTTCACGATCTTCCCAGGCGATTCGATCGAGGTCATGCCCGTGTTGTCGATTCCCGGCGGTTGAATGGTGGCAAATGGCTAGCGGGTCAGAGTGCCATTTGCGTCGAATAAGGCACTCTGATGCGCTTGTCTCGATTCGTCTGTGTCTGCGCCGTTGGGCTCAGGGGCGAAAACGGGGTCAGGTTCATTTTCCCTCCCTGCTCGACCAAGACGTGTACCTGATCCACTTTGTCGGGCGCGATTCACTTACGAAACGGTGACAGGTTCACATACACTCGTTTCAAGCAGAGGAAACGACGCTGACACCGTTTCGTTGGCGCCGGCGCCGGCTGAGCGGCTATGCTTCCAGCCGATGCCCCTCGGGTGATCGCAATGAAACTCTCATGGCTTGTTTCGGCCCTGCTGGCGACGACATCCTCTGCGCTGGCCAATCCCTACGCCTTCAGCACCGGAACGCCGAGCAATCTGCTCGCTGCGGCATCGCAGCCCGGCTCGGCGTTCAAGGAGGCTGCGGACGACTTCGTGCTGCCGCTGCAGACGACACTGACGAGTGCGACCTTCACCGGATTGCTGCCGAGTGGCGCGTCCGGGGCTTCAATCAGCGAGGTCGTCGTCAAAATCTACCGCGTGTTTCCGCTCGATTCGACGAACCCGCCCCCGCCAGGCTCGCCGACTCGCGTCAATTCACCTTCCGACGTCGCGTACGAAGCGCGCGACACGGCGACCGACAGCCTCACCGTCTCGTTCACGCTGCTGAACCCGAGTTTCTCGGCGTTGAATTCGGTGCTCAATGGAATCAATCCCGCGCCGAACAACCTGACCGGCGGCGAAGGTCCAGTGTCCGGCGCAGAGGGTGTGGTCACAGCGACCTTCATTCCCGCGATCACGCTGCCCAATGGCCACTACTTCTTCGTCGCGCAGGTAGCGCTCTTCAGTGGCGGTTTCTACTGGCTCTCTGGATCGCGTCCCATCGTATCGCCCGGCACACCGTTCGCGTCGGACCAGCAGGCCTGGATCCGCAACGCGAACCTTGCACCGAACTGGTTGCGTATCGGCACCGACATGATCGGCAGCGGCAGCTCGTTCAATCTCGCGTTCACGCTGAACGGCCAGGATGACCGCATCTTCGCCGACTCGTTCGGGCCGTAGCCATTAAAAACAGTAAAAAGGGTGACAGGTTCACCTACGTTCGTCATCCCGGCTGAAATCCAGCCTTTTTTGCAGATTGCTGGGGAACTGGATCCCAGCCTTCGCTGGGATGACGGCTTGTCTGAGGTTTCTCTTTAGACGCAGCGTATTAGGCGCAGCGTACTGCGCCGCAAGTCGCCGCAGCCATGCGGCGTGCTACCTTGTTCCACCCGCTTGAGGAAAGACCGATGACCCTGCTGCGCTGCCTGCCGTTCGCACTGCTGCTGGGCAACGCGGTCGCGCAGGACCTGATGCAGGTCTCGCCTGCGATTGCGAAAGTCGAGTACGAAGACGCAAACATTCGCGTGATCCGCTCGCACTACGAGCCTGGCGCAAGCGCGGCGATGCACAGCCATCCGCCACGCGTCGTGATCGCGGTACAGTCCGGAACGCTGCGCCTGAGCAAGCCCGTTGGCAGCAGCGTGGTCGTTGCCGTCGATCCGCAGAAGCGGCCACTGGCATTCGGGCCGGAGACGCATGCTGTCGCCAATATCGGCAACACGCCGGTCGAGAATATCGAAATCGAATTCAAGCGGCAAGCGCAACTTGGCACGTCGCAAGCCGCGCCGGATGACGGCAGCACCGTCGAACCGGAAGGGATTCTGCACGAGCCGCATCATCACTGGGTAATGCAGACGCCCTACTTCCGCATCGTCGAAGCGCGCATTCCGCCCGGCGAGACGACCCAGTGGCATCGACACGAGTTCCCCAATGTTGGCGTGAGAATCCCAGGTAGCCGCATCTCCGCGCAAAAGTCCGGGGGCGAGTGGACGTCGCCGGAGGTTTTACCGAGCGGCGCCGTGACGATCGAGAAGGGACCGCTGCCCTATGTGCATCGCGTGAAGAACAGCGGAGGCGATGAGTACCACGTCATTCTGGTCGAATTGCTGGATCACCCTGGTGCGCAGCAAACCGGACCATAGGTTGGGTCGAGGCGCAGGCTGGGTTGAGCGCAGCGATAACGATCAGCAAACCTGACATCGACGTTGGGCTTCACCTGGTTCGACCCAACCGACGAAAGCAGCAAACTCTTCGCTTTTGCCGCTGTTCTGCGTTTCCTCCTGTAACGTCCGCGCGACTCTCCAGTGGGTTCGACTATGTCACTCGCCGCCAAACAAGCCCTTGTCTGCTGGGTTGCAGCGCTCGGAGTTATCGTCGCGGCGCTGTTCGCATTTGTCGGAGCGCCGGGTTCGCCCGATGGTGCGGGTGAAGCCATAGGGCGTGTCTTTGCCAACACCGGCATCGCCGCGCTGGTCTGCTGGTTGCTGGCGCGCCGAAAAACGCCGCCGTGGTCCTCGATCCGCTTCGCGCTGGTTTATGTCGCACTCGTCGTCGTGCTGGCAATCGTCGCGAGCGCCGGACGTGCACAGGCGGCAATCACGGAACTGGCAAACCCTGCTGCGTTCGACGCCAATGCCGGCGTGCCGGCCACGCAGCGCGCCAAGACCGATGGCGGCGTCGACTAACGCATCGTCGTGCGCTTCGCACCGTTCGCCACGCCGAGCTACGCGAGCGAAAACACCGGCATGGGCGGCTTCGTTCCCCCAAAGGTTGGCTACCAGGCCGACATGTATGTCTATGCGGCCGCAGACGGGAAGCTCATCGCGCAGTCGGACTATCACCACAAGGCGGATCCCCCGTTCAAGGCGGACTCCGTGCCGTATATCAAGGCCGGTGTCCGCGCGGTCGTCGCTGCGCTCGATCCGGCCTACGCAGCGGACGGCGACAGCGGCAAGGTTCCGTGCGCGGAGCATCCCGGCCGCAGCGCACAAGGCTGCGGCGAGCACCGCGACACGCACAAAGACTGACGTCGCCTCGATCTTCTCCGAGCTGCGCCGATCGGTTACGACTCAGCGCCGCGGAACTGACCTTTCTCACCGTGCCGCGTTCAGATGGCCGCGCTTGGCCCAGAATACCGCGCCGCGCTCTGAATTCAGGCTACATCGATACCCAGGTGGATTGCGAATCCAGGTGCCCGAAAGATGTTCGCCCTGCCCGTCGTCCAGGCAGCCAGACAGAACGAAGATCTCCTCGCCGTCTGGACGCTCCATCGCTGGAAGACTCGTGCCGGCACCGAGGCGTTCGATCGTTACGTGCTCGCCGTTTTCGCCGTTCGTATACAAATCCAGGCGCGTGTGCCCTTCGGCGTCGCCTCGTCGCCACTGCGCTTTCGCAGTGTCAACGACGATGCGTTCGCGTTCCGTCGGCGCCATCTGGCGCAGCTTGACCAGGATGATGCAGCCGGGCTCCGTGCGCGGCGAATGGTAGCTACCTGGCGGATTGCGCACGTAAGTGCCGGCCGGGTAGTCGCCGTGCTCGTCGGAGAAAATGCCTTGGAGCACGAGGAACTCTTCGCCGAGCCCGTGAACGTGAGGCTCGAAGACGCTGGCCGGCGCGTAGCGCACCAGCGACGTGGCGCGTGCGACTTCGTCGCCGATGCGGTCGAGCATTCGCCGCTCGACGCCGGGCTGGGGCGAGGCAATCCATGGCAGCTCGTTTGTCTGGATGACGACGCGCTCGGAGAAATCGTCGTTGACGCGCATGGCCGTTATGTTCCTCCTTCTGTGCCCAAGCGGCTGCAATATATACCTGCCGTCAGACAAGGAGAGATCAAGAAGTCGAAGACGACTCGTACACTATCGGCGCATGAGAAGGCCTGGGATGCCTATGAGCACGAAGCAGTCAAAAACTTCCACCAACCACACGCGGTGGCCAACGGACGCGTCACTGCGCCAAGACCCGCATCATCGTTGCCCCGCGGACTGCTCGCCCCTTTTGCGCGAACCGGCCGGCTGACGAATCATGGCGCGTCAAATCCGTTGCGAAACACCAGGTCGGCAACGACCGTGTAGCAGTCTCCGCCCGGCACCAGCGTCGACACGAACGTGTCTGGATCGATCGTCACCTCGGCCAGTGTCACGTTGCTCCACGAAAGACCCACATTCGCGGCGGTTCCCGGCACTGTGTTCATGTCGATCGTGATCGATCCCCCGGTCTGAAAAAAAGTCTTCTGCGGGTCGTGCGGAGCGATCAAGTCCTGAAAGATCAGAATGCATTGGTTGCAGGTTGCGTAGTTGGTGTTGTTGCCGCTGCCCAAGTCAAACGTGCCCGTGGCCGGTGGCGTGGCGGCGATATAGGAATAGAATTCGAAGGAGATTTGATCCGGCTCCGCCCCGCCGAAGCCGAGGTCTGTGGTGCCGTCGTATCCCACCTGGTACGTGCCACAACTACCGTCGGCGCAATAGTTGTAAGAGGTGTCGAGCACGCGGTCGCCGTCGAGAACTGCCGGCTTGCACACCGCCGATACGGCATATTCGACGGGAATCAGGCACAGTGCCCCCAGCAGGATCGTGGACTTTGCGTTCATTGCCGCAGCCTCCCGGTTGGTGGGCTGTTCGCTTCGCCGCATGTCGACCGCTGGCGTCGATCTGCGCTTGCAGCGAGTTTCCAGCGTCAATCCCGACTAAGTTACGTTCTCCTTTCGCCAATGCGCAATCCTACCGATGCCGTATGGCGCTATTGCATTTTTTGCGCCACGGCCACGGTAGTTTCTATTGTCGAGGGCGCCTGCAGAGGCTGGAGTGCGGCGCGCATCAGCAATGCCGCAGCATAGAGAACGACGACGACGACGCCCCAGCGCAGCCCGGCCAGCGGCAGCGATTTGACGACGTAGGCCGCGAGCAGCACCGCCGGAATGCCGCCGATCGCCAGGCCAATCACGACGCGCAGGTCGACGCGTTCGCTGCGCACGAAACGGAAGCCGCTGACCGGCATCAGGAACGCGCACGCACCCATCATGATCGGAAACGCGGCGGTCGGATTCAGGCCAAGCAGGCTCAGCAGTATCAGCGACGGCGCGTACAGACCGATGCCGAACGTCATAAGCGCGCCGAGCAGGAAATGGACCGCGACCGCGATCGCGAACAGCGGCTGCGACAATTCCAGCGCATCACCGCCGGCCGGTAGCAGTCCGAGGTTCGCCAACGCATAGAGTACGGCCGCGATCAGCAGCGCGACGCCAACGATGCCCTGTACCGCGCGCACCGGCAGGCGCACGACCAGCGGTGCGCCGAGCGTCGCGCCAAGTACCGCGGCAGTGATGCACGCGGCGAGCAGGATCGGGTCGACGCGCACGAGATTGATGAAGATCAGCGCCTGCGCGATCGTCGGCAGCGCGTGGCCGCTGTTCAATGTCGCCGGCAGGAAACTGTCCGGAATCAGCCTGCGCAATTTCAGCCATGCCGTCGTCGGCGCGAACGAGCCGATGCCGAGCGTATCGAAGAAATTCGTGACTGCGCCAAGGGCGATTGCCTCGGTGCGTGGCCGCAGTTGCCCGCGCCGTTGGGCGACATTGGCCAGCAGAGCGATGAACGCCGTCGCAAGTACGGCGAGCGACACGAGCAACACGACGACGACCATGCGTTCACCCCGCCTTGGAACACGACCGATGCAGCGCGAAGTATGCCGCACTTCGTTGAGTCGGGTTTCAGTTCGTCTCGCGCGGCCAGCATGACTTTCGAGGCACTGGCTGAAAGCTTTGCCAATGCGTCGACGTTGCACCACACCCGGCCCCCACCCCTGCCCCTCTCCCGGCGGGAGAGGGTTCAACCCGGTCTGCCACGCGCGTTCGATGCGTACTTCCGGCATATATCGGAATACGGGTAGCACGTTATCCTTGAGCACGATCATTCAGCGGGAGAGTCCATGAAGACTTCCACGTTGTGCGCCTTCGCGCTGCTCGTCACCTCGGGTCTTGTCGTTGCCCACCCTGCCGCCGACAACGCAGCAGCGGAAAAGCAGATTCGGGCGGCGCTCGCCAGTTGGGTCGAAGCGGCCAACCACGGCGACTACAAGGCCGCGTCCGCGGTCTGGGCGCCGGACCTGATCGGTTGGGCGCCGGACGGCCCGGACGACACCTACGAACGCGAAGCCGCCTACGCGAAGCTGCCGATCAAGACGCCCGACACGACCTATGCGTTGACGATCAACGAAGTCATCGTCGATGGATCGCTCGCCGTCGTGCGCGATACATGGACGCAGACCACGAAGCAGGCTGCCGGCGCCGACAAAGTCGACACATTTCGCAGCTACGAGGTCTGGCGCCGCCAGCCCGACAAGAGCTGGAAGATCAGCCGCTGGATCGACGGGCCGATGATGCCGGCGCAGAAGACCGCGGCCAAATAATCGCCGAAGCGGCGGTCAGTTGCCGTCCTGATCAGGGCGCAGCTTCTTGAGCTTGTACCACAGCGTCCGTTCGCTGATATCGAGCAGCGCGGCCGCCCGCGCCTTGTTGCCCTCGGCCTGCGCCAGCGCCGCATCGATGAGGCGGGCTTCGAGTTCATCGACGGCCTGGTTCAACGGCGCCACGCGCACGGATTCCGTCGCCGCCGCAGCCGAAGCGGACGCTTCGGCACCGTTGATCGATTCGAGCAGGAAATGGCATTCGTCCAGCGGCGCGTCGCCGCACAGGATCAACGCGCGCTCGATCATGTTTTCGAGTTCGCGAACGTTTCCGGGCCAGGGATAGTTGCGTAGCCGCTCGAGCACCTTCTCGGGAAGATGCGCCGATGCGTTGCCCGCGCCGTGCTTGGCCACGAAGTGCTCGGCGAGTCCGGCAATATCCGCCACGCGCTCGCGCAGCGGTGGCAGATGGATCGCCACGACATTGACCCGGTAGTACAAATCTTCGCGCAGCTTGCCCGAACGTATCGATTCGAGCGGATCCCGGTTCGTCGCGGCGATGACGCGAATGTCGAGGTTGATGACGCGATTGCTGCCGAGCGGCTCGATCGTGCTTTCCTGCAGCACGCGCAGCAGCTTGGCCTGCAACGCCGGCGGCATTTCGGTCAGCTCGTCGAGAAAGATCGTGCCGCCGTCGGCCAGCTCGAACTTGCCGATCCTATCCTTCAGCGCACCGGTGAACGCACCCTTCTTGTAGCCGAACAATTCGCTTTCGAGAATGTCGACCGGGATTGCCGCGCAATTGATCGGCACGAACAGCTTGTCGTGCCGTGGCGAGGCGTTGTGCAAGGCGCGCGCCGCGAGTTCCTTGCCGGTGCCGGTCTCACCGGTGATCAGCACCGACGCCTTGCTCGGACCGACGCGGCGGATCAACTCGTACACGGCCTGCATCGGTTCGCTGGTGCCGATGAATGCATCCCAGCCGCGATCGATTTCCTGGCGCAGGAACGCCGCATGGCGTGCCTGCTCGGCGCTGTTCAGCGCGCGCTCGACCGCCAGCTCCAGCGCCTCGATGTCGAACGGCCGCAGGATGTAGTCGCACGCGCCGTGCTTCATCGCCGCCACGGCAGTCTCGATCGTGCCGTGCGCGGTGATGACCATGACCGGGACGTCGGACTCCTGCGCGCGGAGGCTGGCAAGCAGCTCGAGGCCATCCATCTCCGGCATGCGCAGGTCGGCAATGACGAGGTCGATCGTGTTCGCCGCGAACGCCGTCAGTGCTTCGCGGCCGTTGCCGGCGCTGAACACGCGATGGCCCATCTTCTGCAGCATGATCTCGAGCACGCGCCGCATCTTCGGCTCGTCGTCCACGACGAGTATCTGCCGAGCCTTCATGCGGCCTCCGGCCGGTTGCGCGGCAAATGGATGCGGAACATCGCGCCGCCGAGCGGGCTGTCGGCCGCTTCGATGTCGCCGCCATGGGCGCGGATGATCTGCTGCACGATCGCCAAACCCAGGCCAATGCCGCCCTCGCGCTTGAAGAAAAATGCCTCGAAAACGCGCGCGCGCTCGGCCGCGTCGATGCCGGGTCCGTCATCGGCGATCTCGATGCGCAATTGGTCGCCCTCGTCCTGCGTGGCCAGTTCGATGCGCCCGCCGTTGCGCAGGATCTGCAGGCCATTCATCAGCAGATTGAGCAGCACCTGCGTCATTTGTTCCTCGTCGCATTCGATGACCGCCGTGGAGGCTAGCAGACGCGTCGTTACCCGTACCTGATTCTTGTCGGCGAGGGCCGCGAGCATCGCCACGCTGCTGCGGATCAGTTCATGCAGGTCCACCGTTGCGAACGACGGTGTTCGTGGGCGCGCCGTGTCGAGCATCGCCGAAACCAGGCGGTTGAGCCGTTCGGTTTCGCTCTCGATGAATCCGACCAGCTCGCGCGCTTCGTCGCTGATCCCCGACTCGCGCTGCAGCATCTGCGCCGATGAGCGGATAATGCCGAGCGGCGTGCGCACTTCATGCGCGATCGCCGAGGACATCTCGCCGACGACCGCCAGCTTCGACGCGCGCACGAGGTTTTGCTGCGACAGGTCGATGTCGCGGACCATCTGCACGAAGGCATCGGTCAGTTCGCGCACCTCGCCGGCGCCCTCGCTTGCCGGCACCTGCAGCACCTTGTCGCGCATGTAGCCGCGTGCGAACCCGGTAAGCGCGACGATCGGCCGGGCAATCTCGCGGCTCACCCAGATTGCCGTAAGTAGCGTGAACAACGCGATCAGCCCAAGCAGCGCCAGAAAAATCGAGGCCATGCTGTGGACCGGTCCCAATGCGACGTCCACCGGCTGGACGATCAGCGTGGTCCAGCCGAAGCCGGCGAACTGCGCGTAGCCGCGCGAGCCGGCCGCGCCGACGATCACGCTGGAGTCGACCAGCGGCGCACCGGGGCGTTCGCTGACGGACCCGGCAAGCAGGCGCCAATCGGCCAGCCTGTCGCCGAGCAGAAAGCTGCGGCGACGAAGATTCTGCGACGCGGCGATCAGCCGGCCATCATGGTCGAGCACCGCCACGATGCGGGCGCCGTCGGCACTGGCGCGATCGAGCACGTCATGGATCTCGGCCCAATCGAGCTGCAGGCGCAGCGACCCGAGCGGCTGGCCATTGAATGCGGATGTCAACGCAACCTGCATGAGCACGCCGACTTCGCCCTTGCCCTCGCGCAGTTCCAACTCAACGTCGGCACCGGACAATGAAGCACGCAGCCACGCCGGCGCCGCGGTCACCTCCTGGCCGATCAGCGCCGCATCGCTGCTGCTGACGATGCGTCCCTGGGTATCGCTGCACGACAGATTGTCGTAAACGTCGCGATAGCCGTCATGCAGGTCGGCAAGAAATCGCGACAGCCGCTTGTCGACGTCGCGCACCTGCAGGTCCTGCATGATGTCGAGCCGGCTCCAGATCGCCGCGTTCTGCAAACGCTCGAACATCATCTTGTCGATGTCGGCGGCAATTCCGGCGGCCTCGAGCGCAACGTTGCGTTCGATTTCCGCCCGCAGCGCAGCGCGCGCCTTGACAAACGCCAAGCTGGTCAGAACTATGGCGGAAATCAGGCCGACGCTCAGAAACGCGACGAGTAGCGTCTTGCGTATGGTCACGAGCGTATAGTAGTGGAAATGAATATGCTGGGCGGCATCGGCGCGAACAAGTATACACGGGCACGGCCGGCCTGCGTCGGCATGCGCGACCCGGCCATTTGATGTTAGCGCTGCGGTCTGCCCTTGGCCCATACGCGTTGTGCTTCACGACGCTGTGCCTCGCCGCGACCGCGTCGCCGGCCCACGCCGACGAACCGCCGCTGAACGACGACCAGCCGCAGGCCCAGACCGGCTATCGGCTCGGCGACGGCTTCCATGTGCCCGGCACGGGCTTCACCCTCGGCGGATACGCGACCGGCAGCTACGCGGATCCGCAGCATGCACCGTCACGCGCGGCAATCGACAATGCCAGCCTGTTCATCTGGTGGGAGGGCGACAGCCGCTGGAAATTCTTCTCGGAACTCGAGCTGGAAAATCCCCTGTACACGCGCTCGTCCGATCGCGGCGATATCCGCCAGCGGGACGGTTACCTGTCGCTCGAACGCCTGTACGTGGACTATGCACTCACCGATGCAACCGAGGTGCGCGTGGGCAAGTTCCTCACGCCGATCGGGCGCTGGAATCTGATCCATGCGACACCGCTGGTGTGGACGACGTCGCGGCCACTGATCACGACGCTCGTCTTCCCGACCAACATGACCGGCGTCATGCTCACGCAGACGCTGCCGAACCTCGGCAACGGCATCGACTACTCGATCTACGGCTCGGCTGGCGACGAGCTGCATCCGAACCCCGAACTCGACACGTTCTCGAGCGCGATCGGCGCGCACGTTGATATCCCCTTGCTTGGCGCCGGCCAGATCGGCTTTTCCGTGGCCAACTTCGAGCAGGACAAGACGCGCTTCGAGCGCAAGCAGCTGGTTGGCCTGGACTACGCGTGGTCGCGCAACCGCTACGAGATCAGCGCCGAAGCGGTCTACCGCTTCTCCGATCAAGGCGCTACTCGCGACGAAAAAGGCGCCTTCGTGCAGCTGGTCGCGCCGCTGACTGAAAAGCTCTACGCGGTCGGCCGCTACGAGACATTCCGCGTAGCGGCCGAGCGCTCGGCCACCCAGCTGCTCGTGACCGGCCTGAACTACCGCATCACGCCGTCGCTCGTGCTCAAGGCCGAGTGGATATCGAGCAGGAACAACGATATCCATACCCCGGACGGGCTGTTGTGCTCGATCGCCATCCTGCTGTGAGGGCCGGCATGCGCCTGCTCCCGACCCTGCTGGCGTCAACCCTGTTCTCTTTCGCATTTGCCCGGCAGGACGCTTCGCCCGATCTGCCGTTCGCGGTCATTACCGCGGCGAAATCGCCCGAGCAACGCCTGTCGCGCGAATCGGTGTCGCTGATGTTCCGGCGCAGGCAGAACTACTGGGAGGACGGCACGCGTATCCAGCCGGTCAACCTGCCGGCGAGCCACGCGCTGCGCCAGGCATTTTCCCAATGCATCTTCGGCCGTAAACCGGAGTCGATGGAGGATTACTGGCGCGAGATGTACTTCCACGGCGTGCTGCCGCCGCATGTGCTGGCGTCCGAAGAAGCCGTCGTGCTGTTCGTGCTCTCTACCCCCGGCGCGATCGGCTACGTTTCGTCGTGTCCCGCCGATGCGCGCGTCAACGTCCTGCTGACCGTCGGCGACGTGCCGAACTGCCCGCGCCGCAACGCAACCTGCGCGCCACTGCAAGATTAGCAAACAACAATTGCAGCGCGAGCCCTTGCGGCGCGCCTCGCCGCCCATAATACAAAATTAACTTTTATACATTTTGCAATGCCGATCAGGCAATTGCGTTGCGTCGCCGGCGCCGCGGCGGCGCTGGCACGGCTGTTGCGTAGTGGTCACGGACTTTCTGGCCCGGCCGCTACCACCATGCGAACAGACTCGACAACCGACCCAACGATCGCCAGGCATGCACTCGCCGAATTCCGTTCAGCGGAGCAATCCTCGCTGTCGCCCCGGCTTCACGCCGACCTGCCGCGGGCAGGAGTACTGGCGCGCGGGACGCCCGCTGCGATGATCCGCTCACCCGCGGACGGCTTCGAATTGTTCGAGCATGTCGGCGCCGACCGTGCCGTGGCCGAACAGTTCATCAGCCGGCGGTTCTGCGAAAGCTTTGGCGCCCGCGTGGAGGCATTCATGCCCCGCCTGTTCGGCATGTACGACCGCGATGGCAAATTGCGCGGTGCGCTCGGGCTGCGCTCCGCGCGTCATCGACTGTTCGTCGAGCATTACCTGGATCAGCCGATCGAACGCGCGATCGCGCGGCGCACGATGGGCGCGGTCGACCGCGCCTCGATCATCGAGGTCGGCCACTTGTCGGGAACGTTTCCCGGTGCGATGCGCACGCTGATCTGGTTGCTTGCCGATTATCTGCAGCGCGAAGGTTTCGAGTGGGTCGCTTTCACCGGCACGACCGGGTTGCGCAACGCGTTCCGCCGCAACGGTCTGTTTCCGATCGACATGCAGCCGGCCACCGCCGGGAGGTTGCCGCCCGAGGCGCGCGCGGCATGGGGAACCTACTACGAGCATTCGCCACACGTGTTCGTCGGCAGAATCCAGGAAGGCGTGCGGCAAATGTTGCGGACAACAGCGCGCGCGATGGCGCATTGCGGGAAGTCGCCATGAGCCGTCTGCTCGAAGCACTGCGCCGCCACGCGGCCTGCACACCGGCACAGCCGGCCATCGAGGATGCCCACGGCGTTTTAACCTATGCCGAGTTGCTGGACCTGGTCGGACAGCTGGCGCAGCGGTTGCGCAACGCGCGCGTCAATGTCGTCGGCATCCTCGCCGACAACGGACGCGGTTGGGTTCTGGCCGATCTGGCGGCGCATGTTGCCGGGGTGCCGGTCGTGCCACTGCCGGCATTCTTCACGCGGGCGCAAATCGCTCACGTGGTCCGTACCGCAGGCATCGACTGCATCCTGACCGACGATGCCGTCGCGATCGCGTCCGCGCTCGACGGCGTTGCACTGGCGACTCGGCCCTCCCACGGTGATCTGGAAGCCGTATGCCTGCCGGCTGATGCCGTGCGCGGTGCGCGGCTTCCCGCCGGCACGCAGAAGGTGACGTTCACGTCCGGCACTACCGGCGAACCCAAGGGCGTTTGCCTCGGGGCCGAGGAACTCGAAGCGACGGCTGAGTCGTTGCGCGCAGCCAGTTCGGCTGAGGCGCGCGATCGCCACTTGTGCCTGTTGCCGCTGGCCACGCTGCTGGAAAACATTGCCGGCGTCTACACGCCGCTGCTGGCCGGTGCGACGCTATGCGTGCCGCGACTCGCGACGATCGGATGGTCCGGCAGTTCCAGCCTGGACACGTCCCTGATGATTGCCGCGCTCGAGCACTGGCAGGCGAGCAGCGCGATCATGGTGCCGCAGATGCTGCAGGCGGTCGTCGTTGCGGGTCGGGCGGGCTTGCCGTTGCCGCGGACACTGCGCTACGTCGCTGTCGGCGGGGCGCCGGTCGCGCCGCGATTGTTGCTCGACGCACTGGCGCTGGGTCTGCCGGTCCACGAGGGCTACGGGCTGTCGGAGTGCGCATCGGTCGTCGCCGTCAATCGGCCACAGGATACCCGTGTCGGCAGTGTCGGCCGGCCGCTGCCGCACGTGCGCGTGAGCTTCGCCAGTGACGGCGAGATTCTCGTATCCGGCGTGCGCTGGCGCGGTTACCTCGGCGAAACGCCCGGCGCGGAAGCGCTCGAGACGATCGCAACAGGCGACCTCGGGTTTCTCGACGCCGATGGTTTCCTGCACGTCACCGGGCGCAAGAAGAACATCTTCATCACCTCGTTCGGACGCAACATCGCGCCGGAGTGGATCGAGCGCGAACTCGTTTCGCGTACGCCGATCCTGCAGGCCGCCGTATTCGGCGAAGCCAGGCCATTCAACACCGCCGTCATCGTCACCCATCCGGGCGCGACGCCCGACGCAGTCGCGAACGCGCTCGACGACGCCAACCAGGCGCTGCCCGACTACGCGCGCGTGGCGAGCTGGATTCCCGCACGGGAAGCTTTCACGCCGCGCAACGGCCTGTCGACGCCGAACGGCCGGCTGCGCCGCAGCGCGATCTTCGGCGCCTACGCCGAGCACATCAATGCTTTCTATCAACCCTGAGACAAACCCGCACGACATGGATTTCTACCCGTTGCTCCAGCACAACACGGCAAGCGAACGAGCCGCCCTGCTCGCTACTCCGATCATCACGTCGGCGCTCCAGGGACGCGTCGACCGCCCGCAGTACCTGCGCTTTCTGCAACGCGCGTTTCATCACGTCCGGCACACGCCGGAACTGCTGCGCGCGTGCGACGCACGCATGTCCGGACAGCAGGCGTGGCTCCGCGCGGCGCTTGCGCATTACATCGAAGAAGAAACCGGTCATCACGAATGGATCCTCGAAGACATCGCCGCGGCCGGCGGGGATGCCGACGCCGTGCGCGACAGCCAGCCCGACTTCGACACCGACGTGATGGTCGCGTACGCCTACGACACGGTGCTGCGGCGCAATCCGGTCGGGCTGTTCGGCATGGTCTATGTGCTCGAAGGCACTAGCGTCAGCCTGGCGTCGAAACTCGCCGCGCTGCTGCAGGAATCGCTCGAATTGCCGGCCAGCGCGTTCACGTATCTGCGCAGCCATGGTGATCTCGATGTCGAGCACATCGGCCATTTCGAGAACGTCGTCAATCGCCTGGAAACCGAGGCGGACCGCCGCTCCGTGCAGGACAGCACAAAGACCTTCTTCCGCCTCTACGGCAACGTCCTGCGCGGCATCGGCAGCGAGGAGCATGCATGAAAATTCCCACCAGTACGGTACTCATCACCGGCGCCACCGGCGGCATCGGCAGCGCGATCGCCAGGCAACTGGCCGAGCGCGGCGCTGGCGTAATCCTGGCCGGCAGGGACGCGGTAAAGCTGCAATCGCTCGCCAGCGACCTGCAGTACACGCGGGCGAGAATCCGTCAGGTTGCCGCCGACATCACCGAACCCGGACAGCCGGCCGCGCTCGTCGCGCGCGCGCTGGAACAGGTCGACGGCATCGACATCCTGATCAACTGCGCCGGCGTACAGAACTTCGGTTTCTTCGCCGACGAGGCGGCATCCGACACCGCGGCGCTGTTCCGGGTCAACACGATCGCGCCGATCGCCTTGGTGAACGCAGTGCTGCCGCATATGCTCGCCCGCCAGAGTGGCCAGATCGTCAATGTCGGATCGATCTTTGGTTCGATCGGATTTCCGTGCTTCGCCTCGTACTCGGCGAGCAAATTCGCACTGCGCGGCTTTTCCGAAGCGCTCAGGCGCGAGTTGACCGGAACCGGCGTCGGCGTCACCTACGTGGCACCGCGCTTCACCCGGACTGCATTCAACCGCAGCGCGGTCAACCGCATGGCGAGCGCGCTCAGGATGAACCAGGACGAGCCGGCCAGCGTTGCCGCAAGCGTGCTGCGCGCGATCGAAAGCGACGGCCGCAACCGTTATCTGGGCTGGCCCGAGAAACTCTTCGTCCGCGTCAATTCCATTTTGCCCCGGCTCGTCGACCTGCCGCTGATGAAACAGGTCGATCAGATGCGGCCGTTCGCCACAGAGCGCGGCCGCTGAGCTTCCATCCCCAACCGAGGAATCCGTCATGTTTCGCAAATCACTCGCTGCATCCGTATTGTTCATGTCAACCAGCATCGCCGCATCGGCGGCAACGCCACCATTCGACCAGGCGATCGCGGACGTCGCGCACGACTGGGCGCGCGTTTCCTATCAGACCCCCGCCGCCGACAGGGACGCTGCATTCAGCGCCGTCATTGCAAAGTCGCAACAGGTCGTCGAATCGTTTCCGGGCAAGGCCGAGCCGCTGATCTGGGAAGCGATCGTGCTGGCCAGCGCGGCCAGCACCGAGAGCGGCCTGGGCGCGCTGCACAAGGCCAAGCAATCGCGCGATCTTCTGCTCGCCGCCGAAGCGATCGATCCGAATGCGATGAACGGCTCGATCTACAGCTCGCTCGGCAGCCTGTACGCGAAGGTGCCCGGATGGCCGATCGGCTTTGGCGACAAGAAGGAAGCGATGAAATGCTTCGAGAAAGCGATCGCCATCGCGCCGAACGACATCGACGCGAACTATTTCTATGCCGATTTCCTTGCCGACCAGGGTCAGTACGCGCGTTCGGCCGAATACCTCAACCACGCACTCGCCGCGCCGCCGCGTCCCGGACGCGAGGACGCCGACGCCGGCCGCCGCGCGCAGGCGCTCGCGCTGCTCGATTCGCTGAAGCAGAAGCACGGCGACCAACTGGCCAGCAGGTAGTCACGGCTACATCATGGACAACGATCCGGATCGCCTCGACCTCGGCGCCTGTTTGCTTTTCGCCGCCGGCATCATCGCCGGGAGCGCGTGGTTCTACTGGAGCGTGATGTGCTCGGCCGAGCGCCTGCTCTGAACGACGGCGCGCGCGGCAGACTGCCACGCGTCACGCACCCGCTTCGATCTGCCGCGCCGCCATTTCGGGGCGCGAAACGACGACGGCCGTCGCAAGGTCGCCGGTCACGTTCAGCGCCGTGCGGCACATGTCGAGGAAGCGGTCGACGCCGAGAATAATGCCGATGCCTTCCGGCGGCAGGTGCAGGTAGCCGAGGATCACGGCGATGACCGGCAGCGATCCGGCTGGCACGCCGGCCGTGCCAATCGAACCGACGATGCAAAGCCCGAGCACGATGATCTGCTGGCCGATGCCGAGATCGACGCCGAAGCATTGCGCGAGAAACAGTGTCGTCAAGCCCTCGAACAGCGCGGTGCCGTGATGATTCGCGCTGGCGCCGATCGTCAGCACGAAGCGCGCGATCTGCGGCGGCAGCTTGAGGTTTTCCTCGGCAACTTTCAGCGTCGTCGGCAGCGTGCCGGTCGACGACGCGGTCGAGAACGCGGTGATGATCGCCGCCTCGCTGCCGCGGAAGAAGTACAGCACGTTCATTCCGCCGACATAACGCACCCACAGCGGCAGCACGACGAACATGTGGATGGCGATCGCCAGCACGACGCAGAACGCGTAGACGCCAAGGCGCCCGAGGATGTCGGTGCCGAAGCGCGCGGTAAGCGAGAACATCAACGCAGCGACCGCATACGGCGTCAGGCGGATGATCAGCTCCATCAGCTTCATGACGAGGTCGAGCAGGCCCTGAACCGTGTCCTTGAACGTCACGGTCGCCGGCGTCTGCTTGAGCACCAGCGCGATGCCGAGCATCACGGCGAAGAACATCACGGCGAGGAAGTCGCCGTTCGCCGCCGCCTTGATCGGATTGTCCGGCACGATGCCCATGATGATCTGCACGCCGGACAGAGTCGGCTTGGTCGCCGTGATCTCGTGCGCGGCCTGCGTGTTCGCGGCAAGCAGGCTGTCACGGATCGCCGGATCGAAGCCGACGCCGGGCTGGATGAGGTTGATGACAAGCAGGCCGACGGCGATAGCGATGCTGGTCAGCAGCGCGGTGTAGAACAGCATGCGCCAGCCGATGCGGCCGAGGCTGGCGATGTCGCCGATCTCGGTCACGCCGACGACGAGCGCCGAGAACATCAGCGGCAGCACGAGCATCTTGAGGAATTTCAGGAACAGCTGGCCGGCGGGCTGCGTGATCGACTCGACGATGACCGTGATCACGCCGGCCTCGCCGCCATGCTGCGTCCACCAGAATGCCGCGGCGCCCGCCACCGATCCGCCGACGAAGCCGATCAGCACTTTTGCGGGCAGGGAAAGTTTCATGCGCGATCCTCGTGGACTGGTAGCGTGTAACGTTTTTCGAAGCAGTAGTACGTCGCTTTTCCTTCCCCTGCTAAGTGGGGGAAGGTGCCCCACCTTCATGCGCCACAAACACGCTTGCAAATTTCTGCCTCGCATGCAGCGCATGGAGGTGGGGCGGATGGGGGCAAACGCGGCTAGAGACTCACAAGCTGCTCCGAACCTCACATTACCGTCACTAGCCGTACCGAAGGATGGTACACGAGGCGGTCGGTCCGGGTGCGCCACGGCGCTGTGGCGCTGTTCCCGTAGGTTCTATCGAGCGGGTCGACAAGCCGTGGTCGACAATTCGCGCGTCGACGCAGCCACAAGATCGCAACGAATATCCGGCTTGCCCCATCGTTCCTGTCAGATCTTGAACGGATAAAGTTCCGCCAACACCGGCTCGTCGGCATGCTTGCCGCGGATGTTGGCGAAGGCAAAACCGGAACGAAACGCTTGCGAAAGACGCGAAGCGAGCGTTGCATCCGTTGCCGCCGATTCGCTCGCATATAGCGCTCGTTCGAGTTCGGCGAGCACGGCGGCCTGCTTCGCATCGGTGACGGCACGCGCCAGTTCGCCAAGGTTGCGCAACGCCGGTCGTTCGCGCCGCGCCCAGTTCAGCAGCGCGCGCGCAGCAGTCGGCAGGTCACCACGCGTGCAGGCGGCGCGGAACTCGTTGCCGCCGGCGGAATTCGAGGAGGGCTGATCTTGCGGAGTGCTCACGCGCGCGCGCGCGCGCCGACGCGCGAGCAGCCAGATGATCGCGGTGACGCCGGTGACGATCCACAACGCGATTGCCGCAAACGCGACAATGCGCCATTGGCGCAACTCCAGATCGGACGTCGCCGTAATTGGAGCCAATGCCGGGGCTGCATTGGCCGGCGCCTCACTGGACGGGGCCGGCGCGACCGGCCGTGCCGGTTCAGGCGTTGCGGTGCCCTGGGCCGGTTCGATCGGAATGTTCAGCGCCGGGACTTCACTGATCGCCGCACGATCGTGTGCGGTGTCCCACCAGGCGATGCTGATTTGAGGAATTTGCAGCGTGCCGGCGCGCGACGGCACGATCGCGAACTTGCGCTCGCGCGTCCCGTATTGCCAGCTGCCATCGTCGCGATTCTGCGTGGCTTCCTTGTCCGGATAGATGTCGGCGCCATCGATCTTCGGCAGCTTCAGTTCCGGCAGTTGTTCGAAGCCCAGGCCCTGCGCCTTCAGGCGCAAGGTCAGTGTCACCGGTTCGCCGACGTGGACCGACGAGTTGGCATCGACGCCTTCGGCGCTCAAGGTCAGCGATTGCGCCGGCAGCCACACGTCGCCGCCGGATTCCGGCGGACGCGCGCGAACGTCGAGCGTGATCGCTTCGGATTGCGCCGATATGCCTTGGCCGCGGCTGAAAAAACTGTTCAGGTCGCCGGGGCCGAATGCGTGGCCGCGGAAGGCGATCGCCGGAATCTCGAGCGCGCCGCTGTTTTCGGCACTGATCGCGTAGTGGCGTTCGACCACGCGATAGCGGCGATGGTCGACTTCGGCCGTGTAGTTGCTGTCCTGGCCGAGCTTGCGCACGACCAGGCCTTCGACTTTCGGATCGTCGAGGTTTCCGTCGGTCAGGTTCAGCGCGTAGAACAACTTCACGGTCAGGCGGACTTCCTGCTGGACGTATGGCGAACGCGGTGTCGCCTCGGCATCGACGAAGACATCGTCGCCGGCCTTGCCGACTGCGCCGGCCTGCGCAGGCAGCACGGTCAGCGAGACGGCCTGCGTCTTCGCGTTGTCGATCGCAAACGCCGGGATTGTCAGCGTGCCGGTGCGCTTGGGCTGCAAGCCGACCGCCCACAACAATTTGGAGTTGGATTCGCCATTGACGATGCTCATCGATGTCTGGCTCTGCGTGCCGAGCATCTCGAAATCGTTCTGCAGCACGGAAAAATCCGGCTGCTTCGCACCGGTATCGCCGCTGACTTCGACGTTCAGCGTCACGGTTTCGCCGATGTGCATGTTGTTGCGGTCGAGCCAGGCGCGCGCCTCGGGCGCCGCGGCGGCGCTTTCACAAATCCACAATGCGGCAAAGCCGAGCAGTCCGGCGATGCGCAGCAACCGGGCGTTCATGGGCTGTCTCCGGGGATCTGTCCGCCTTGCTGGCGGCGCAAGGCTTCGAGCTGGAACTTGCGCCGCAGCAATCCGCCCGGATCGTCTGGAACGCGCTGCAGCCATTGCTCGACCGCCTGCTGTTTTTCGTTGTGCGTGCCGGCGTCCTGCGCACCGAGACGCACGGGCTTCTGGTCCTTCGACTCGGCGCCGTTCTTCAGCGCCTGGTCCATCGACTGCTGGAACTCCTGCTGCGCCTTCTGTTCGGCGGCCTGCGACTCCGGCTGCATCTTCGCCTGACCCTTGCCCGACTTGTCGTCGGCCGAGGATTGCGCGTTGCCGGATCTCTGGGTGTCCTTGTCGTCGCCGCCGCCCTGTGGCTTGCCCTGCTCGCCGTTCTGCTCCTTGCCGTCCTGCGACTTGCCCTGCTGTTCGCCACTCTGCTGGTCGCCGGACTGGTCGGCGTTTTCCTGGCCGGATTTCTCGTCGTTGGAACCGGATTGCTGGTCCTTGTCGTCCTGCGGCTGCTGCGACTCGTCGGCGCCGCCGGAACTCTGCTGGCTCTGGTCGCTGTTGTTGCCGGTGTGATGGTCGTTGCCCTGCTGCTTCTGCTGCTGTTGCTGTTTTTTCATCCAGTCTTCGACCGCCTTGCGGTTTTCGGCGGCATCGGGCAGTTGCGGACTCTGTTTCAACGCGCGGTCGTAGGCGGCGATCGCTTCGGGAAATCTGTTCTGCTTGGCCAGCGCGTTGCCGAGGTTGTATTGCGCGTTGGCATTTTCCGGCCGATCGAAGTCCTGCGCCGCGGCGGCGTAGTCGTCGGCGCGGTAAGCGGCGCTGCCGCGCAGCTGCGGATCGCGCGCGAGCGCCTGCGCTTGCTTGGCGTCGCCGGCATCGAGCGCCGCCTGCGCCTGCTGATCCGGCCGCGACCACAGGTCGGCCCAGCTCATCGCGTCGGCGCGCTGCGGCTGCGCGAGCGCGAGCAACGGCAGCAGCATCAGCCACCCGCGCCGGAATCCGAGCGCGGCGAGCGGGACGAGCAACAGCAGCAACCACGGACCGCGGTCGAGGAAGCGCGAGGTCTGCGCATCGACCGCCGTCGCTTCTTCGGCCGCGTGCGGACGCAGATCGTCGAGCACGCTGTCCAGATCGTGCGCGTCGCTGCTGTACGTGGCGTACCGTCCGCCACCGGCGGTCGCCACCGCGGCCAGCCCCCCGGCGTCGAGCCGGGGCATAGAAATATTGCCGGCCGAGTCCTTGAGGAACCCTCCGCCGGTCATCGAAATTGGCGCGCCCTGCGTCGTACCGATACCGAGCGCCGACACGCGCACACCGGCCGCAAGCGCGCGAGTTGCGGCGGTGACCGCATCCTTGCCGGCCGCGTCGGCGACAAGAACGATCTCGCCTTCGCGCAGGCCGGCCTGTTGCACGAGTTTTACGCCGAGATCGATCGCGCGGCCCGTGTCGTTGCCGGCCGCCGGCATGATGCTCGGCTCGAGCGCATCGACGAGATTGGCCACCGTATTCGAGTCGTCGGTCAGCGGAGCGACGACGAATGCATCGCCGGCGTAGGCGATCAACGCGGTCTGCGCGTCGCCGCTGCGGCGCAGGATGTCGGCGATCTTGTAGCGCGCGCGCTCGGCGCGGCTCGGCTTGACGTCCTGCGCGAGCATGCTCGGCGCGAGTTCCAGTGCAATCACGCGCGCAGCGCGGTTCTGGAAGAGCGGCTGCGGCAGGCGTTCCCAGGCTGGACCGGCCAGCGCAATGCAGCCGAGCAGCCATGCGCCAGCGACGAGCCAGTGCGGCGACACGCCGCGCTCGGCCTTGCCGCGCACGAGCAAGTGTTCGAGCAGATGCGCGTCGACTGCGCCGCGCCACGCTTCAGCGCCGGCATCACCCTGGCGCAACAAACGCCACAGCAGCGGCAGCGCAACCAGCGCGAGCAACCACCACGGACGCAGGAAATGGAAGTCGCCGAGCCAGCTCATCGTGTCGTTACCTGCGCAGTCGCGGCCCCCTTCGCCAGCGCTCGCGGACTTGGCAACGCGAGCAACGTGGCGAACAGCGCCAGCAACGCCGCCGCGGACAGCGGCCAGTAGAAGATCTCGTCGACCGGACGGAACTGCTGCTGCGCGTCGGCGCTGGGTTCGAGCCGGTCGATCTCGCCGTAGATCTGCGCAAGTTCGGCCGTGTTGCGCGCGCGGAAGAAGCGGCCGCCGGTCTTGTCGGCCATCGTCGTCAGCATCTTCTCGTCGATGTCGGCCGACGGATTGACGACCTGGCTGCCGAAGAAACCATCGACGCGCATCGAGTCGGCACCGATGCCAATCGTATAGATCTTCACCTGCTCGGAGACGGCCAGGTCGATCGCCTTGCGCGGATCGAGTTCGCCGGCATCATTGACGCCATCGGTCAGCAGGATCAGCACGCGCCGGTCGAGCGGACGGTCGCGCAGCCGCTTGATCGCCAGCCCGACCGCATCGCCGATTGCGGTTTCCTTGCCGGGCAATCCGATTGCGGATTCGTCGAGCTGCTTGAACACCGTGTCGCGATCGAACGTCAGGGGCGTCAGGAGATAGGCCTGAGTGCCGAATACGATCAGGCCGACGCGATCACCCACGCGGCGCTTGATGAAATCGCCGGCGATCGCCTTGACCGCGCTGTATCGCGTCGTGGCGCGGCCGCCGATGGCCATGTCCTGGATGCTCATGCTGCCCGAAGCGTCGACCGCCAGCAGCAGATCGCGACCGCTGCGCGGCAATGCCTCGGCTTCGCCGACCCATTGTGGACGAGCGGCGGCAACCACCAGCGCGCACCAGGCGAGGATCGCCAGCACGCGCCGCCAGCGCGACACCGGGTTAGCGCCGGTTGCCGCGTCGAGGCCTTCGAGCGCGTACGGCAAACGCAATGCGGCGCTCGCCTGCGTGTGTGCCGGCTGCCACAGGCGCGCGACCAGCCACGGCAGCGGCAGCGCGACAAACAGCCATGGCCAGGCCCACTCAAGCATGGACGACGTGCCGGTCGAGCATGCCGCGCACCCAGCGCCGCACCAAGGCGATCAGCGCAGCCGTATCGTAGGCAGGCGCCGGGCGATATGGCGCCTCGATCAAGATGCGGCCGACGCCGGATGTGAACTCTTTCGTTTCCGCGCACGCATCCAGATGCTCGAGCCAGCGTTCGCCGGCGAGCGTGGCAGCAGCCGGTGTTGTCTGGCGCGAGAGCCGGCGCAGGTAGCGCGACAGCGCGGCGGCGAGCGCGGAAGGATCGCCACGCGCCTCGCCGATGCAACGGTCCAGTTCGGCCATCAGCGCGCGCCGATAGCGCCGCTGCCGGTATTTCCGGCGCGCGTAAACAAATATACAAATGGAAATAGCGACGGCAATCGCGGCCAGCAACCACCAGCCGGGAGCCGGCGGCCACCATCCTGGCGCCGGTGGCAGGTGGATGTCCCGCAACACGGGTCCGCCCGGCGCGGCGTTCGGCGGGTTCACGCGACGCCCCGTCCGCGCGCCGGCTGTCCAAGCAGCGTGCGCAGCGCGAGTTCCGGCTCGGCGTGCGTGTCGAGCATCGTCCAGCGCAGCGAGCGCCGGCGCAGCATGTCGATCCAGTGGGCGCGACGCGCTTCGAACAATTCGGTCCAACGCTTGCGCGTCGTTGCCGTGGAAAAGTCCAGCAGGACCTGGCCCTGATCGCTGTGCAGCGCATAGCGCGCCGGCGGCGGCGCCTCGTGTTCAAGCGGGTCGCTGAGCAGCACGGCGCCGACATCGCAGTGGCGAGCCAGCAACGACAGCGCCGGTTCGGTCGCGGCATCGCAATCGAATCCGTCGCCGAGCAGGATCACGCGGCTGCCCGGCCGCGCGAGGCGCTGCGCGCGTTGCAGCGCGCGCGACAACGGCACGACCAGGCGTCCCTGCGCTGCGATCGCATCCCATTCGTGCAAGGCGCGCAGGACGCGCAATGCGCCGCGCGAGCCGCCCCCCGGTTTGATTTCGGCGTTGAGCGCCGGGCCGTAGCCGACTGCTCCGACGCGATCGCCACTCATCGTCGTCGACCAGGCGATCAGCGCGGCCAGGCGCGCCGCCTGCACCGACTTGAAGCGCACGCGCGTGCCGAAGCGCATGCTGGGATTGTGCGAGATGACGAGCAGCGTATTGCGCTCGCGTTCCTCCTGGAACAGTTTGGTGTGCGGACGGCCGGTGCGCGCGGTGACGCGCCAGTCCATCTGGCGGATGTCGTCACCGGGCTGGTAGTTGCGCGACTCAGCGTAGTCCACACCTCGTCCACGCAGCTTCGATGCATGCGCGGCAGCGCGGCTGCCGAAGACGCGCTTGCTGGCAGCGTGCTCTTCGCGCCGCGCGTGCTGGCGCATGGCGATGAGATCGGCCAGCGTGACACTGATGGAGCTTAGATCTGAGGGCTGAGGGCTGAGGGCTGGGGGCATTGGCGACGTGGAGCTACGGGCGGCTATTTCCAGTTCGGCGCGAGGTTCGAGGGCTGGGGGCTGAATGCATCAAAGCGTGTTGCGGAAATTTGCTGTTTCTACGTGAATGGTTACCTGGAACAGAGGTCGGCTTCGTGAGGTGCCGCTTTTCGGCCCTCAGCCCTCAGCCCTGCCTTCTCACGGCAACGGCACGCGCTCGAGCAGGATGCCGATCAGCTTGTCGGCGGTCACGCCTTCGGCCTCGGCTTCATAGGACAGCAACACGCGGTGACGCAGCACGTCGGCAGCGACCGCATGCACGTCTTCGGGTGCGACGAAATCGCGGCCGTTGAGCCAGGCGTGCGCACGCGCGCAGCGGTCGAGCGCGATCGTGCCGCGCGGACTCGCGCCATAGGCGACCCAGCGCGCGAGATCGTCGCCGTAGGCCTTGGGCGTGCGCGTTGCCAGCGTGAACTGCACGATGTATTCCTCGAGCGCCGGCGCGAGATGCAGGTTCAACACCTCGGCGCGCGCTGCGAATATCTGCGCCTGCGACAGGCAGCGCTCCGGCTGCGGCGTCTCCCTCAACGCGTCGCGCGCGCGATCGCGGGCGAATTTCAGGATCGCCGCTTCGGCCGAAGCGTCCGGATAGTCCACGCGCACGTGCATCAGGAAACGGTCGAGCTGTGCCTCGGGCAGCGGATAGGTGCCTTCCTGCTCGATCGGATTTTGCGTTGCCATGACCAGGAACAGCTGCGGAAGCAGGTAGGTCGTGCGCCCGACCGTGACCTGGCGCTCGCCCATTGCCTCGAGCAGCGCCGACTGGACCTTGGCCGGCGCGCGATTGACTTCATCGGCCAGCAGCAGGTTGTGGAAGATCGGTCCGCGCTGGAACTCGAACACCGCCTGCTGCGGACGATAGATTTCGGTGCCGGTCAAATCGGCCGGCAGCAGGTCCGGTGTGAACTGGATGCGGTGGAAGTCGCCTTCGATGCGCGCAGCCAGTTCCTTGACCGCAGTGGTTTTCGCCAACCCGGGTGCGCCCTCGACGAGGAGATGGCCGTCGGCGAGCAGCGCGATCAGCAGGCGATCGACCAGGGCGGTCTGACCGATGATGCAGTTGCCCAGTTGGTCGCGCAGCGCGTGAAATGCTGCGGACAGACCGGCGGCAGAGATGGGTTCTGGCATGTCCATGGTAACGGGTTCGGAAAGGTGAATGATCGCACGGCTGGGAAACGCCGGCGCGCTGCTAGGACAGCGCCTGCAGGGTCCGGGTTCCCGCTGCGATCGCATCCGGCACTAGTCGGGGCCCAGTACGGAGTCGATTGGGAGCGGCTTGCCGATCAAATAACCCTGGGCGTACTGACACCCCAGCTCGCCCAGGCACGCGAGCTGGGCCGGCGTCTCGACGCCCTCGGCGACCATGTCGCAGCCCAGGGCGCTGGTCATGGCGACGATCGCGCGCACGATGGCCAGGCAGCGCGGATCGTCGAGCTGGCGCACGAATGCCTGATCGAGCTTGAGGGTGTCGAAGTTGAGCCGATGCAGGTGAGTCAGGCTCGAGTAGCCCGTGCCGAAATCGTCGAGCGCGACGCGGATTCCCGCATGGCGGCAGCGCGCGATGAAGGCTTCGACCTTGACGTAGTCGAGCATCAGGCTTTCGGTGATCTCGACCTTGATCAGCAACGGTTCGACGGCCTGCGCGCGAGCCTGACTGACGACGCGCTCGACAAACAGCGGGTCGTCGATCTGTCGCCCGGAGACGTTCAAGCCGACGAACGGAACCTGGTCGCTGCTGCGTGCGACAAGGCGGCGCAGCACCGCGCAGACTTCGCGCAACACGTATTCCCCGATCGGCACGATCAGCGAGGTTTCCTCCGCGAGCGCGATAAATTCCGCCGGTGACACGACACCGTGCTCGGCATGCGTCCAGCGCACGAGCGCCTCGTAGCCGGCGACGGCGCCGTCGGCAATCCGCGCGATGGGCTGCAAATGCATTTCGAGCGAGTGCGTGTCGATCGCTTCGCGCAAGTGGCTCTCGAGACGGATCTTGTCGCGCGCGTCGCCGGAATAGTGCTGCGCGGCAAGCGCACCGGCGGGCGGCTCGTGATTGCCTGCGAATGTCGCCAGGACCGTGCGGTAACGCGCAAGCTGGCTGAGCAGAAGTCCGCGCAGCACCGGATCGGCTGTCGCCAGGCGCTCGCCGAACTGGCCGCGGTCGATCGCCGTAAGCACGCATGGCTCGATCGCGATCGCGGTCGCGGTTCGCGGTGAATCGTCGAGGACCGCCATCTCGCCGATCAGCGCTCCGGCGCGCAGGTCACCGAGCAGCATGGGCACGCCGTCGCGTTTCGCAGTAACGCGCAGTGTGCCGCGTTCGATCAGAAATGCCGTTGTCGCAGCATCCCCTTCGCGAAACAACGCTTGTCCGGGAGCCAGTTCGATCCGATAGGAAGAGGACATCGGTGGGGGTTCGTCGGGTTGCCGGGTGCTGGAGATCGGTCCCGAATGCTAGGCGCAAAAAAACGGGGCCGCAATTGCGGCCCCGGACTTTTTCAGAACTCGCCCCAAGCAGTGCGCTATGGGGCGGGCGCCGCACATCCATCAGGCGGCGGCGAGGTTTGCTCGGCGCAGTAATCGATTCCCTGCAGGACCACCTTCGCGGTCGGTGAACCGGTCGAAGTCGTGAAGGTGCAGACACCCGAACCGGCCGAGCCAAAGTGGTTGAGCGCCGCAACGATTACAGCCGCGGTCTTGCCGTTCGCATCGGTGACGCCAGGAGGTGTACCGTTGTATTGGGCAATACTGATCGATCCGTCGCCCGTGCAGGTACCGACAATCTGGACGCCTGGTACCGGCAGGCCGTTGCCGGTCAATAGTGTCAACGTGACTGTTCCTCCCGTGCCGCCGAGCGCCGACGGAACCGCCAGGAGGACGAGGCTACCGCTTGCCTTGATCGGCGAGAATCCACTCAAGGCGCCAAGATTGAATGTCAGCTTCGCGTCCGCGGCACTGGAATCGATGCCGTTGGTGACGACCGTTGTGGCAACACAACCGTCTGCGCCAGTGAGATCAGGAACAGTGCCCGCCGTGCTGATTCCGTCGAGTTTGCCTGTGCCAATTCCCAGTCCACTGAAGCTGAAAGCAAACCGAACACCGGATATCGGTTCCTGCAACGCATCCTGGATGCAGGCCAACACGGTCGTCGTGACGTTGCCCAGGATTGGATTCGGACTGACGGTAATCGTCGCCGGTGCGATGCCCGGGAACCTGATCACGCGTGCATCGGTCACGAGCGTGCTCTGACCAGTGATGTTATCCGTTCCATTGCCCTGCGCGTAAATTGCCACCGGACGGCCGATCGCCGATACCGGGAAGTTCAGCTTCGTCGTTGCGACACCGTTCTCATTCGTCGTGGCCGGCGAGGTGATGTTGCCGACCAAGGCACGTCCAATGACATAGGGCAGCACGTTGCCGTTGTCGACGCTGGTGCCGGTTGTGTCGTTGCGATTGAAGGGCGTGACGACATTCAGGCTCGTCTCGCTATTGATGCGCGAGACTGTCGCGGCGCTTTCAAGGTCGGCATTGCCTGGTGGCGCACCGTGCGCTTCCTTGCCGAATACGATCAGCGTGTCACCGGGTCCTGCACCGCCGCCGGCGGTGCGGAAATGTCCGTCCAGAGCCGTGAACAGGGTGCCGCCTTCCGTCGGGTTGCCCTGAACCCCGGTGATCGACAGGAAGCCATTGGTCTGCGGGGAGTCGACGCTGCCAAACTTGATTACGGTTCCTGGAAGAACCGCATTTCCTTGGCGATCGACGCCCGATACGCTGACGGTGAAACTGTAGGTTGCATTCGGATCAGTCGGTGAGGTGCCCGGCGTCAGTGCGACTTGATTGGACACGCTGTTGGCGACGATTGCATCGAGAACCGGCGAAGCCAGCGCAAGCGAGTACAGCTTGCCATCGGAGATCACGACGGTCGCCGTCGCGCTGACCGGATCCTGGATGCGGTTGTCGACATTGTTGTCGCCGCGGTCTGCGGTAGCCTTGACCTGCACAGTGCCCTGCTGCACACCCGGCACCAGCGTGACTGCAGCGATGCCATTGTGCGTAGCGACATCGATCGTCGTGCCTTTGACCGCCTGACCCGCGGCATTGACCCCAGACAACTGCGCATCGGTATTCGCGCTGACGATCTGGAACTCGACATTGTCGAATCCGCTCGGATTGGGAACGACCGCGTTGCTTCCATCGGTCACGCGGGCGGTTACGGTCGCGCTTTGTCCGCCTGAATCGGAGACATAGGCGGGTCCGGACGCGGTCGCGGTGATCGAGACTGGCAAGCCGGAAGAACCGCCACCAGCTACCGTAATCGTCACCTGCGAGCTTACTGTTTGCCCACTGCCGTCCGGGTCGGTCGCGGTGACCGTAAGGACGGCCGTTCCGGGAGTATTGCCGGCGTGCACAAAAACCGTCGCGACGCCACCCGGGGCATTAACGACGACGTTTGAACTGAGCGTCTGAAACTCGGTGCCAGCTACCCGTTGAAAGCTGGGCGATTGATGTCGGCGCTATCGAGACGTTCGCGGTCCCGCCAGTAACCAATTGACCATTGTTGTGGCGCAGCGTGATGTCGACTTCAGCGACGTAGGGCGAGCCCGGGAAATTCCCCGGGAATGGGGTTACCGCCTGTTGGGCGAAAGTGTAAGGGCTTACGGGTAGCGTGGTCGTACTCGGAGACAGCTGAATCCGCGAGTCCTGCCCGTTTCCGGCAGTTATCGTGATCGGAATCGATGAAGTTGCTGTCGTCGTGGCGCCATTCGTGCCGGCAGGCACCGATATCGTGATCGTCGCCGTGCCGGTCTGATTGCCGCTGGTGAAATTGAATGTGGTCTTGCCGCCGGTAAGCGTGTTGCTCGCTGTTGTGCCGGCCATACCTGCGCCGCTGATAACGCCCATCGTCGACGGCGAAACCGAAGCGTTGATCGAAGTCCCATCGGCCTCGACGGTGCCGTCCTGCCTCTTGACCGTTACCGTCAGAGTCGTAAAAGAGTTCGTTGGAATCGACGTGGATGCGGCGCTGATCGCTATGGAATCGACCGGCGTCGCGTTGAAAGCGCTCTGACTGCCGCCGCCGCCACCGCCGCAACTTGCCAGGCCGAACGTGGCAAGCAGCAACAGGAATGTTTTGCTCAGGGCTCTCATGTCGAATCTCCAGGCTCGCGATTTCACGTGGTACTCGTCTGCGCGGCAACTGCCGGTCGCTGCCGATATGTTGAACATTGAATAAGTCATTTGAATTTTTCGTCGAGAATTCTGGGTGTCACGAAGATCAGCAGTTCAGCCTTCTGGTTGCTCGTCTGATGGTCGCGGAAAAATACGCCAAGACCCGGAATGTCGCCGAGCCACGGCACTTTCGTGGTCGTGACCGCCTTGTCGAACTCGTAGACGCCGCCGAGCACGACGGTCTGGCCATTGTCGACCAAAACCGACGTATTGATCGAGCGCGTGTCGATCTGCGGAACAAAGCCGCCGCCTGGATTGGGTATCAGGGCAGCGACGTTGTCCTTCTTCACGGCCAGCACCATGAAGATGCGTCCATCCGCCGTTATCGTCGGCGTGACCTTCAGTTCCAGTACCGCTTCCTTGAACTGCACGGTCGCTGTCGCGGCCCCAGCGCCGCCCTGGAACGTCACATAGCCAATTTCCTGACCCTGCTTGACGTCGGCTTCCTGCTGATTGGCGGTGATGACGCGCGGACTCGAAATCAGTTCGCTCTTGCCTTCGGTCTGACCGGCCGAAAGTTCGAGATCGAGCAGATAGTCGGCGCCGAGGATCGACAGGCCAAAGCTTCCTGCCGTTGGCTTCGATGCTGGCAGGCTGACATTCAGACGATTGGCCAGCGACGGCACCAGGATGCCGCCACCAACGCCGCCTGGAGCCGTGTTCGGCAGCCCGCTTCCGGTACCTGCAAACCGGTTGTTCAGCGCGACGTTGGACATCGTGTCGGTGCCGGCCAGGGTACCTGCAGTCGAGACCACGGTATTGTTGGTTTGGAAGCCGCCGCTGATGCCAAATTTCGCGCCGATATCGCGGGCGAAGTTATCGTTCGCCACGACGATGCGCGACTCGATCAATACCTGCTGCACCGGCCGATCGAGTTTGGCGACGAGTTCGCGGATCATCTTGATCCGGTCCGGCGTGTCGTGGACGAGCAAAGTATTCGTTCGTTCATCCGCAGTGACGCGACCACGCTCGGAAAGGAAGCCGCCTCCCTGTCCCCCGCCGCCGCCACCGGCGCCGCCGCCCCTCTGATTCATCAAGGCCGCGATATCGCGCGCTTTGCCATAATTGATCGGTATGTATTCCGTCACCGTCTCGACGATGGCTTGAAGCCTCATGTGCGCGTCGGCCAGCGCCTGCTCGCGATTGGAAATCTCCTGTTGCGGAGCTATCCAGATGACATTGCCGTTGCGGCGCTTGTCGAGCCCCTTGGCCTGCAGCACGATATCGAGCGCCTGGTCCCAGGGCACGTTGATCAGGCGCAACGTGACGCTGCCACCGACGCTGTCGGCAACGACGATGTTCAAGTCCGACATGTCGGCGATCAGCTGCAACACGGAACGCGCCGGAATATCCTGGAAGTTGAACGTGACGCGATTGCCCGTGTACTCCGGCGGCGCGTTCGGGTCGCGCCTGACGTCCTTGGGCTTGGCCGAAACTTCCAACACGTATTCATTGCCCGTTTGATACGCCAGCTGTTCGAACGGAGCCGTAACTGCCACTTCCATGTGCGCGCCGTTGCCCTTGCTGCGTGTTTCGACCGACTGTACCGGCGTGGCGAAATCGAGAACGTCGAGACGCTGGGCGAGTTGCGGTGGCAGCCTTACGCCGGAAAAGTCCAGCGTGAGTTTGTCGCCCTGTCGCTGCAGGTCCGCCCCGACGCCCTCACCCGTAAAGGAAACGATGACTCGTCCTTCGCCGTTCTTGCCGCGGCGAAAGTCGATGTTCGAGATTTCGGTGCCGTGGCCGCTGATCGCCTTGGTCTGATCAGTGGCTGCAACGGCTGTCGTCGTCGCGGAACCGGAGCCCATGCCGTTGCTGATCGTCAACAGGAAGGTATTGCCCTGCGCCTTGGTTTCATAGCTTGACGGCCGCATCAGGTCGATCACGACGCGCGTGCGTCCGGCGGCTTCGACCGCGCTGATGGCAGCTGTCGCGCCGCTATTGACGTCGATTCGGCGCTGAGTAACGGCATTGCGCGTATCGGCGATATCGACGGCGATGCGCGCCGGATTCTCGGTAGCGAAAATCCGCGGCTCGGCAACCGGGCCTGCGAACTTCAGCGTGACCTGCACCTGCCCTCCCGGCAACGGCGCATAGGCGATGTCCTGCAGCACATTGTCCGCAAGTGCATGAGTGGCAAACAGCATGCCGAAGAGCAGAGCGAGCCATCCGCAGCCTCGCACGTGCCAAACGCGCCTGCTTGATGCGGACAAACGTCCCTGGAAGTTAACAGCGTTACTGATCATTTAAGCACCCCCAAATGGGTCGTCTATTTCTCAGGCAGCGCAATGGTGGCCTGGCGTTCCATCCAACCGCCGGTCCCGTTCGGGATCAGCTCCACGAGATTGATTTGCATTTCTGTAACACCGGTTATCTTGCCGTTGTTCTGGCCGAGGTAATTGCCTTTGTGTACGCGGTGGATCGTTCCTTCGGTGTCCTTGATCAGACCCTCGATGGAAGCACCCGTGCCGATCGTTCCGACCATCTTCATGCTGTCGAGCGCGTACTGTTCGAGCGGCTCGCGCGGGTGCTTGTCCGGCTGCGGCCCACTGGTTGTCGCGGTCTGCTGTTCTTCAAGCCCTGGGGAGAACGGATCCCGCAGGCCTTGGTCCGTATATTCGAAAGTTTCGAAAGTCTTCAGTACGGGCAGGGGCGCAATCGGTGCCCCCTTTTGTGCTTTTTCGTGCGCGACCCATTCTTTCAGGTCGGCGTCCCCGGATGTGCAGCCGGAAACAAGCAGGAGCATGCTTCCGACAAGTGTTGCGCAGATTGCTCGCGAGAAAGGCATGGCATGCATGCTCACGCCCCTCCCTTCGGCGCGGGTGCAGGGTTACCCGGTGGCCGGGCGGGAGCCTTTTTGTCGGCATCAGCGGCGGTCTCGTCGTCCTCGACGTAACGATACGTCTTCACGGTCCCTTCCAGGGACAACTGGCCGTTGGCGCCGGCAACGGGCGTCAGGGCCACGTTGTGCATGGTAAGGATGACGACGCGAGGCAGGGCCGCGACCCCGCTTATGAACGTACCGAACTGATGATAGGTCCCGAGCATGCGGAGCGAAATCGGCTTTTCGGCATAGAAGCCTTCCTTTACCGATTCTGCGCCGGGTTGGAACAACTGGGTCTCGAGCCCAGCGGATAGCGCCGTCTGCGAGATGTCTACGAGCAAGGATGGCATCTCGGTCTTGCTCGGCAACTGCCTCAGCAGTTGTCGCAGGATGTCGCGCATCTCGTCGAGTTGTGCTTTGAGCGCGGCGAGATTGGCCACTCTCTGCTGCTTGTCATGGAAGTCCTTCTTGAGCTGGTCTTCCTGAACAACACGCCTGCCAAGATCTTCCTGCTGGTCGCTGATCTCGAAGTACCAGCCCGCCACCATGATCAGCCCGAACAACAGGATGCAGAAGGCCCATTTGACGCTCTGCGGCCAACCGCCGGCGTTCTGAAAGTCCAGATTGCGGAAATCAGACAGTTTCATTGCTTACCTCCCGCCTTGTCTCGCGGCAGGCTTGGCAGGTGATGCGAGACGTGCCGTCGGTGTCGGCTGGCATGGCAATGGCGGGTGTCGGGGCACCATGCAGCGGCGTCGAAGGCGCTGCCGCATCAGGAACTCTTGCCATCGTTACTCGGCTGGCTGTCGAGGTTCTCAGCGTTCTCGGGCGGACGCAGCTTGACGTTCAAGCCGAATTCGTAACGATTGCGCCTGTCGGCACCGCGAACTTCGGTCTTGATCAGATCCGAATGCGTCAGCCACCTGGAGCTGTCGAGATTGCGCATGTAGTTCGCAACGCTGGCGTTCGACTGGGCGACGCCCTGGAGCGTCAACGTATCGCCGGCCTGCTTCAACGAACTCAGGCGCGCGCTGTCGGGAATCGTCTTCACCAGTTCATCGAACATGTGGACCATCTGCGAACGGCTGGCCTGCAACTGCTCGATGATCTGTTTGCGCGCGAGCAATTTTGACTTGGTCTTGTCGAGTTCCTTGATCTCCGCCAAGCTGGCCGTCGAGCTGCTTGATCTGGTCCTTGAGGTAGGCGTTGCGTGCATCCTGGTTGTCCAGTCGCATACCCATCCAGTACCACCAGCCGAACAGCACGACGACGGCGGCAAGCGCCGCGAGGCCAAGCATCGAGTAGAACTCGCGTTCGCGCAGTCTGCGTCGTTCCGCGCGCCAAGGCAGTAGATTGATCTTAGCCATCAGTCGAAGCTCCTGAGCGCGAGCCCGCAGGCGATCATCAACGCCGGCGCGTCCTGGGTCAGAGTCTGGGCCTGTACCCGCGAGGACAACGACATGTTGGCAAGCGGGTTGGCGACGACGCACGGAACGCCAAGTTGCTCCTCGACCATTTCGTGCACGCCGGCGATCGACGCGCAGCCGCCCGCCAGAACCACCTGGTCGACCTTGTTGTATTCGCTGCCCGCGAAGAAGAACTGCAGCAGGCGGCTGATCTGCTGGACCATCGCTTCCTTGAATGGCTCCAGCACTTCGATTTCGTACGACTCGGGCAGGCCGCCCTGGCGTTTGGCCAGGCCCGCCTCTTCATAGGACAGCCCGTACCGGCGCATGACCTCGTCGGTCAGCTGCTTGCCGCCAAAAACCTGCTCGCGCGAATAAATCGTGCGCTGGTTCTTGAGCACGATCAGCGTCGTCATCGTCGCGCCGACGTCGACGACGGCGATGACGGCATCCTTCGGCACGGCCAGCTGGTCGGAAACGAGCTTGAACGCATTCTCCATCGCGAACGCTTCGACATCGATCACTCGCGCCGACAGGCCGCCCAGATCGAGCGCAGCCACCCGCAGGTCGACGTTTTCCGTGCGCGACGCGGCCAGCAGCACGTTCATCATCTCCGGCGTGTCCTTGACCGGACCGACGATCTCGAAGTCGAGACTGACTTCCTCGATGGGATAAGGGATGTACTGGTTGGCCTCGACCTGGATCTGCCCGTCGAGGTCTTCCTCGGACAGATCGGCCGGCATCGGGATCACCTTGGTGATCACAGCCGAGCCCGCCACCGCGGCCGCGGCGGATCTTGGTCTTCGAGCCGGAGCGATTCAGCGCGCGCCTGATGGCCTCGCCGACGGCTTCGACTTCGACAATGTTCTTTTCCACCACAGCGTTCGGGGGTAGCGGCTCCACCGCATAGTGCTCAACGCGGTAGCGCCCGCCAACTTGACTCAACTGCAACAGCTTGACGGCTGTCGAGCTGATATCGACCCCAATCAGCGGTGGTGCTTTTGCACTGAATAGGCCCACACTTTTTCCCCTTCCCACGCGCCCTTACGAGCGATATATGCGCATCCACATTAAATACGAACTTTAACGATTTATCAACAGTCCGTTGACAAGTCCCGGCAAGCTAGTGATCTGAAAGTGAATTTGCGGTGAAAAGCCACGAAAGCGCCACATCCCGCGCTAACGGCCGGACGGTAGCACACCTTATACTCACGGACTGCCTAATCGATCCACTTTTTGCCTTTCGCCCCCCGATAATTTGCATGCGCCTGCTTCTGCGTCTGACCCGATATCTGTTGATCCTTCTGCTGGTCGGGGTAGTGCTCGGCTGCGCCGCAATAGGGGTTGCCTACTGGTTGATCTCGCCGCGCCTGCCGTCGGTGGACACCCTGCGCGACGTACGCCTGCAGGTACCCTTGCGCGTCTACACGGCGGACAACCGGCTGATTGCCACGTTTGGCGAAACGCGGCGCATCCCGGTCAAGATCGACAAGATCCCGGCGCAGCTGAAAAGCGCCTTCATCGCCGCCGAGGATGCGCGTTTCTACGAACATCCCGGCTTCGATTGGCAAGGCGTGCTCCGCGCCGGAATCCATGTGGTCTTCAGCGGCGGCGAAAAGACCCAGGGCGCGAGCACGATAACCCAGCAGGTCGCGCGCAACTTCTTCCTGAGTTCGGAAAAGAGCTACACGCGCAAGCTGTCGGAGCTGTTCCTTGCCCGGCGCATCGAACAGGCGTTGACCAAGGACGAGATCCTCGAGCTGTACCTCAACAAGATCTTCCTCGGCAATCGCGCCTATGGCGTCGCGGCGGCAGCCGAGTTCTATTACGGCAAGACGCTCGACCAGCTGTCGCTGTCGGAGAGCGCGATGCTGGCGTCGCTGCCGAAATTCCCGTCGACCGGCAATCCGTTGAACAATCGGTCGCGCGCGGTCGAGCGCCGCAACAACTATGTGTTGCAGCGCATGCTCGAAAACAATTTCATCACCGCGGCGCAGTTCAAGGCTGCTGCCGCAGAGCCCGACTTGTCGTACGCGCACGAGCCACCGATCGAAGTCGAAGCGCCGTATCTGGCCGAGATGGCGCGACGCGACGCGCTCGAGCGGCTCGGCAATGAAGCATTGACGGACGGCTATACGATCCATACGACGCTGGACTCGCGCGCCCAGGACGCGGCAAACCAGGCGCTGCGGGACGATCTGATCAGCTACGACCAGCGTCACGGTTATCGCGGCCCGGAAGCGCATGTCGAACTTTCTGCGCAGCCGACGCCGGCCGAACTCGACAAGCAGCTCGACGCCTACCGCCCGGTGGTCGGCCTGGTCCCGGGCATTGTCACGGAGAGCACCGAGAAGACGGCGCTCGTGTACCTGGACGACGGGCAGTCGGTGCCGCTGGACCTCGGTGCCGTGAGTTGGGCGCAGGCGTACAAAGACGAAGCGCATCGCGGGGGTCCCGTAAAGCGTGTCGATGCGCTGCTCAAACCCGGCGACATCGTGCGCCTGGCGCGCAACCCGGAAGGCAAATGGAAGCTCTCGCAGGTGCCGGCCGCGCAGGGCGGGTTGATTGCGCTCAATCCCGAGGATGGCGCGATCCAGGCCGAAGTCGGAGGATTCAGCTATGCGCGCAGCAAGTTCAACCGCGCGGTCCAATCCAACCGCCAGCCGGGCTCGAGCTTCAAGCCATATTTCTATGCGGCGGCGTTCGAACACGGATTTACGCCGGCATCGATCATCAATGATGCGCCGATCGTCTTTGCCGATCCGTCCAAGCCGAACGGCTTGTGGACGCCGCAGAACGACGACGGCAAGTTCGACGGGCCGATGCGACTGCGCGAAGCGATGGTGCAATCGAAGAACCTGGTGTCGGTGCGCCTGCTCGACGCGATCGGCGTGCGCTACGCGCGCGAATACGTGACCCGGTTCGGCATCCCGCTCGACCAGATTCCGGACAATCTGTCGATGGCGCTAGGCACCGCCTCGGTGTCGCCAATCATCATGGCGCGCGGCTTCGCCGTCTTCGCCAATGGCGGCTTCCTGGTCGATCCGTACTTCATCGATTCGATCAGCGACCGCGACGGCAAGGAGATCTACAAAGCACATCCGGCGGTCGCCTGCCGGCAGTGTCCCGATCGCCTGATCGAGGACGCGCGCACTGCAGCCACGCAGGCCACAGCCGAAAAGGCGCAGGGCGATGGCGCCAGGACGACGGCGCTTTCGCCGATTGCGCACGCGCAGGCGGCAACAGCCGCTCCATCGGCGCCCGCCGATCCGAACAAGCCGAATCTTGCGCCGCGCGTCCTCGACGCGCGTATCGCCTATCTCATCGGGTCGCTGCTGCATGACGTCGTGCGCCGCGGCACCGGGTCACGACGCAATGGTGCTCAAGCGTGCCGACCTTGCCGGCAAAACCGGGTCGACCAACGATCATCGCGACGCCTGGTTCACCGGCTATAACGATGCCGTCGTCGCCAGCGCCTGGGTCGGCTTCGACGATTTCAGTTCGCTCGGCCGCTCCAACGGCGTCGGCGAATTCGGCGCGCAGGCCGCGTTGCCGATGTGGATCAGCTTCATGCGCGAGACCCTCAAGGGTGTTCCGGAAAAGCCATTCGAGATGCCGCCCGGCATCACCACGGCGCGCATCGACCCGGCGACTGGCCAGCTGGCTTCGAGCGGAGACGCGCACAGCATGCTCGAGGTCTTCAAGGTCGAAGACGTCGCGCGCCTTGCCGCCGGACCGAACAATCCGAGCGAACAGGAAAAGCGCGTGCAGCAGGATGCCTACGGCATTTTCTGATGCACAGGCATGGTCCCGGACGAGGCGACGAGACGCGGCGCCGCATCGCGGCTGAAGCCGCGCGCCTGATCAGCGAGGACGGCATCCGCGACTACCATGCCGCCAAGCGCAAGGCCGCCGAGCGGCTCGGCCTCCATGCCGATACGGCCCTGCCGAAGAATGCGGAAATCGAGGACGCGCTGCGCGAATACCAGCGCCTTTTCGATGCCGAGGATCAGCCGCGGCGCCTGCGCGAACTGCGCGAAAGCGCGCGCGAGGCATTGCGCTTCTTTGAGCGTTTCGAGCCGCGCCTGGTCGGCGCCGTGCTCGATGGCAGTGCCGACCGGCATTCCAGCGTTTGCCTGCACCTTTTCAGCGAGACTGCCGAGACCGTCGCCGGCTTTCTCGACGAGCGCGGAATACCCTACGAACAGCAATCGCGGCCGCTGCGCCTTACGCGCGACGTGCAACGCGAATTTCCGGCATTCGTGTTCAGCGCCGGAAACATACCGGTTGACGCGACCGTACTGCCGGAGGAATTGCTGCGCCAGGCGCCGCTCGACCGCAGCGGCGAAAAACCCATGCGTCGCGCGTCGCTGACGACGCTCGAAGAACTGCTGGCCGCCAGCGCCGCCGGCGTAGGGGGAATCAGCGCTGGTTGAGCGGCTGATAGTCGCGTGGCGTCGCGCCCGTGTAGATCTGGCGCGGCCGGCCGATCTTGGTTTCCTTGTCCAGGTGTTGCTCGAGCCAGTGCGCGACCCAGCCGGCCATGCGACCGAGCGCGAACATCACCGTGAACATCTCGGTCGGAATCTTCAGCGCCTTGTAGATCAGGCCCGAGTAGAAATCCACATTGGGATAAAGTTTGCGTTCGACGAAGTACGGATCCTTCAGCGCGACTTCTTCCAACGCCATCGCCACGTCGAGCAGCGGATCGTTGACACCGAGATCGGCCAGCACCTTGTGGCACATCTCGCGGATGATCGTCGCGCGCGGATCGAAGTTCTTGTAGACACGATGGCCGAAGCCCATCAGGCGGAAGCCGGAGTTCTTGTCCTTGGCGCGCTCGACCGCCTTGCCGACGTTCTTCGTGTCGCCGATCTCACCGAGCATCTTCAGCACGGCTTCATTCGCGCCCCCGTGCGCCGGCCCCCACAGCGCGGCGATGCCGGCGGCAACGCAGGCGTAAGGATTCGCTCCGGTGGATCCAACCAGGCGCACGGTCGAGGTGCTCGCGTTCTGCTCGTGGTCGGCGTGCAGGATGAACAGCAGGTCGAGCGCCTTCGCCGCGACCGGGCTGAGTTGCAGCGGTTCGCTCGGCACTTCGAACATCATTGTCAGGAAGCGCGTGACGTATTCGAGATTGTTGCGCGGATAGCGGATCGGCCAGCCGATCGAATAGCGATAACACGCGGCCGCGATCGTCGGCGCTTTGGCAATCAGGCGAATCGCGGCCAGGCGGCGCTGGGCCGGGTCGTTCATGTCGAGCGAATCGTGATAGAACGCCGCGAGCGAACCGACCGATGCGCACAGCATCGCCATCGGATGCGCGTCGTAGTGGAAACCGTTGAGGAAGTTCTTCAGCGTCTCGCGCATCATCGTGTGATGCGTGATCTCGTCCTCGAATTCGCTGAATTCGGCCTGGGTCGGCAGGTCGCCGTTGATCAGCAGGTAGGAGACTTCGAGGAAGCTCGAGTGCTTGGCCAACTGCTCGATCGGGTAGCCGCGATACAGCAGCACGCCCTTGTCGCCGTCGATGAACGTGACCGCGCTGCGGCACGACGCCGTCGACATGAATCCCGGATCGTAAGTGAAGTAGCCAGTGTCCTTGTTGAGCTTGCCGATGTCGATCGCCGGATCGCCGAGACTGCCCTTGACGATCGGCAGGCTCGACGATTTGTTCGATGCGGAATCGGTCAGCACAACGGTTTGATCGGACACGGCGAGATCTCCTGTCATGGTCCAGCGGCACGGCAGAACACCGGGCATCGGTGTGCAATCAGCCCCCGCATCAGTGCGTGCGCACTGTCGATAACGGCGAATTATCGCACAAGCGTTTGCCCGAACGTTACCGCACACACGGTGTCGGAGCGGCGCAAAGACAGCTGTCGCGATGCCGTGTCGAATGGGGCGCGCACGGCATGCGATTGCGTGGGAGCCAGCGGCTCACCCGGTGCAGCAGAGCCCCGCCCTGTTTTCGCGCCGGCTGCGGAATCCCTCGCCGGCACGCAAACCAGGATCGGTGGCGGCGCTTACGCGGTCGGCTTGGCGCCGTAGCGGCGACGGAACTTGTCGACGCGGCCGCCCGCATCGATGACCTTGTGCTTGCCGGTGTAGAACGGATGGGACTGGCTGGAAATTTCCACCTTGACGACAGGATATTCCTTGCCGTCTTCCCACTTGATCGTTTCCTTGCTGGTCATCGTCGATCGCGTGAGAATCGCGAAATTCGAGGAGACATCCTGGAATACCACGTTCTGGTACTTGGGATGGATGTCGGCTTTCATGGCGTGAGCTCCGCAAATCATTGAGAAAAGAGGCTAATATTACCCTTTTACGGCCTGGTCTCGCAAGCCGATGACGTATTTGCCCTGTCCGGGCCGCGAACCCGCCGCGGCCAGACGACCGTTCGAACGCTACAAACTCCCGTGTGCGCTGGCGTTTTTCCTGGTCCTGCTGTCCATGGCGGCCGGACTGAACGCCCAGCCCCTCGAGCTGACCTCGGCCCAGCGCCAGTGGGTGGAGGCCCATAAGATCATCCGCGTTGCCCCGGATCCGGACCTCGCCCCGATCGATGGCATCGACGCCGAAGGCCGCCAGCGCGGCCTCAGCGCAGACTATCTCAAGCTGATCGCGGCGCGCACCGGACTGGAGTTCCGCGTCGTTCGCACAGCCAGCCGCGGCGAGGCCTTGCGCGCGCTCGCCGAACGCCGCGCCGACCTGATGTCTGCCGCGGCTCCCGGGGCCGACGGCAA
This sequence comes from uncultured Gammaproteobacteria bacterium, assembly GCA_963766595.1. Classification (GTDB taxonomy): domain Bacteria; phylum Pseudomonadota; class Gammaproteobacteria; order Xanthomonadales; family Rhodanobacteraceae; genus Rudaea. The sequence continues at coordinate 132,702 of CAVYAZ010000002.1, read as the reverse complement.
GAAAAACATCCTGTACACCGCGCCGTACATGCGCCTGTCCGCCGCCGTCTTCGCGCGCAGCGGCGAGCCCGGATTCAGCAGCCTGGACCAACTCAGGGGACATTCGATCGCGCTGGTCGAAGCGTCGCCCTGGGCGGCGCTGCTCGCCGCGCAGGACAGTTCGGCGAAGGCGCGCAGCTTCGCGGATATTGGCGCAGCGCTCAATGCACTGCGCGACAAGACGGTCGATGCATTCATCGGCGATCCGTTCAGGACCGCCGATGCGCTTGCGCGGCTGAAATTCGATCAGGACATCGTGCTGTCGGGCCAGCTTGCACTCGAAACGCCAGTGACCCTCGCCATCCGGGACGACTGGCCGACGCTGCGCGACATCATCAACGCGGCGCTCAAGACGATCAGCGTCGACGACGAGAAATCGCTGCGCGAGCGCTGGCTGAAGAAGGTTGTTGCCCCCGCGGCGGTGACTGCCGCGGCACCGGCGTTGCCGGCATCGCATGCGGCTGCGATCGATACCGCGCTGCAGGCGGCGGCAAAGACGCGCGATCCCGAGCAGCGCGGCATGATCGAAGAATTGCTGCGCGCCGCGAAGGACGACGAATCCGCTGCCGATGAACTCGCGGGCCAGTGGCAGGCGTTGACCCAGACTTCCGCCAGCGCCGATGCCGAAGCGCAGAAACTCGAGGATGCGCTCGCTCAAAACGATGCCACCGCACTGCTGGCGTGGCGCACCGCATTGCCGGAACGCGCCAGTGTCGAACAACTCGAAGCACTTCTTGCGCGCGAGCGTGACGATCTTTCCGCCGCCAAGTCCGGCATCGCGACACTGCAGGCCGAGATCGACCGACAGTCACTCAGGCCAGGCCTGCTTCGCGCCGAACTGGCGACGGCCAGGGCAGCGCTGGACAAGAGCGGCGAGACTGCGCCGGCCGCCGGCGATGGCGCCGCCGCACAGGCGCAGACGCTGCGGGCACAGGCCGCCGCGCGGCGCGCGACGATCCAGATCGAGCTGCTCAATCTGGAAGACCGCACCTACGAAAGCCGCATGCGCCTGCTTGCCGCGCAGCTGCGCGATCGCCAGCGCAGGGTCAGCGAGCTGAACCAGCACGTCGCGACACTGGAAAATCTCGTGCTCGACCGCACCGGAGCCGCGGCCGCTGATCTGGCCACCCGCGTCGCGCAGGAACGCGACCGGTTCGCGGCCGAGTTCCGGGCGCTCGGTGAAACTGCGAACGCGAACGTTTCGCTGGCCGAAAAGCTCGCCGACTCGGTTCACCAACTCAGCCAGTTGCACGCGCAGCAGCAAGACTGGGAAAGCTGGCGGCGCGACACCGCGCAGGCGCTGAAGAACACCGAGGAGCGCATTCGGATCGGCGGCGTCAGCGAAGCCGTCGGACTGATACTGCTGGCCGAAAAGAGCAGGCTGAAATCATTGACCTTGCTCAAGCGCTCGCTTGCCAAGCTTCAGACCGACCTTGCCCAGACGCGCATCAACCTGATCGGCTTGCGCGAACAGCAGAGCAGCCTGAGCGATCTGGGCAACGCCGTAGAGCAGGCATTGTCGCGAATGCCGGCGCCGCCTGCCGAGCGTCTGAACGACCTCCGCACCGGCGCGTTTCGCCTGCTCAACACTCGCGCCGAGATCGTGCAGGCGCTGCTGCTCCAGCAGACGCGCCTGGCGACGGTCCAGAGCGACGCCGAACAGACACTGCACGAACTCGTCGTCTCGACCGAGAAGCTCGACAACATACTCGATGCGCGCCTGCTCTGGACCCCAAGCCACAAGCCGATCGATGCGGCCTGGTTCACGCAGCTGTCGCAGGACTTCGGCACATTTTTTGGCGCACGCCGCTGGGGGCGCGTGGCCGTCAACGTCGAACAGGCGATCGTCGCGGCGCCGCTGACATCGGCCGCGGCCGCGATCGTCCTCATCCTGCTCGGCATGGCTCGCTGGCGCCTGGCGTCGAAGCTCGAGCAGTTGACGGCCCCGATGCGCCGCATCCGCACGGATCGCCTCGCGCTTACCGGCAAGGCCCTGTTCTGGACACTGGTGGCCGCGGCGCCGATGGCGTTCGCATTCTGGATGCTGAGTTACCTGTGCCGGCAGCTGCCGAGCAGCGGAAATCTCACCGAGGAAACCGCCTACGCGTTCGCGGCCCTCGTCATGCCGGCGTATGCCGTGGCGTGCCTGCGCACAATGACGCTCGAAAACGGACTCGCCCAGTCTCATTTTCGCTGGCCGCGACCGCGTCGCGAGGCATTGAGCGCCGCCGCGCCGTGGTTCGCGGCATGCGTAATGCCGACGCTGTTCGTGCTGCGCATGCTGTTGCTGCGTGGACCACCGGCGCCGATCGATACGGTCGGGCGTCTGATGCTGGCGCTGTCGGCGATCGGATTTGCCGCGGTGGCCTGGCGCCTGTTTGCCCCGGGCCGACTCTGGACGGTCCGCGGCATGGTCCTCGCCGAGCCGCTGCGCATGCGCCAGGCAGTGCACGTCCTCATGAGCGTGGGATTCTTGCTCATGGCCGGCCTCGTGCTCTACGGTTATTTCGTCACCGTGATGACGCTGAGCCGCCACGTCATCGCGTCGCTGGGCGTGTTGCTGCTGATCGCGTCGGTGAATGGATTGGCCGTGCGCTGGCTCGTGCTGGGCGAACGCCGGTTGGCGCTCATGCGCCTCGAACAGAAACAGGAATCCGCCGAAGAGCAGCGCGAGCGTGAAGACGCGGGCGCCGCCCCGGAACCCGAACCTGAGGAAATCACGGTAGCCGCCGTCGGCGAGCAGACGCGACGGCTGCTGCGCTGGTTGACGACGCTCGCCGTGATCATCTCGCTGCTCTGGATCTGGTCCGACGTCACTCCGGCGCTGGCGATGCTCGACGACATCGCCGTCTGGAAAGACGAGAACGTCACCCTGCTCGGTGTGCTCGAGGCGCTGATCGTGCTGAGCCTGACCTGGCTGGCGACCGGCAACCTGCCCGGACTGCTCGAGGTCAGCGTGCTGCGCCGGCTCAACGTCGATGCGCCGACGCGCTACGCTGTCACGACGATCACGCGCTACGTCATTCTGTTCACCGGCACCTGCGCCGGCCTGGCGCTGCTCGGACTGCGCTGGAGCAGCTTCAAGTGGCTCGCCGCGGGATTTTCCGTGGGCCTGGGCTTCGGCCTGCAGGAGATCTTCGCCAATTTCATTTCAGGACTGATGATGCTGTTCGAACGCCCGGTTCGCGTCGGCGACACCGTCTCAATCGGCAACGTCGAGGGCACGGTAACGCGCATTCGCACGCGCGCGACGACGATCGTCGACGCGGACCACCGCGAAGTCATCGTGCCGAACAAGAGCTTCATCACCGATCGCCTGACCAACTGGACGCTGACTGACTCGATAACGCGCATCGTGACGCGCGTCGCCGTCTCTTATCGCAGCGATCCGCGTCTGGCGCAACGCCTGCTGATGCAGACCGCCACGACGCATCCGCTGGTGCTGTCCGATCCGGCCCCCGTCTGCTTCCTGACAGGTTTCGGCGACAACGCCCAGTTGTTCGATCTGAACGTCTTCGTTGCCGAAGTCAATCAGCGCCCCATTGTGAAGAACGATCTGCAGATGCGCATCGCCGAGGTGTTCCGCGAGAACGATATCGAAATCGCGTTTCCACAAATGGATTTGTGGGTGCGCAGTCCGGTGCAGGTGGACGAACCGGACAAGGCAGCCGCGCCGCGCAGGCCATCCGGCGACGCCAGTCCCAAGCCGGTCTAGGCGGAACCCAGTGCTGCCGCGACCAGCGTCTCGAAGCGCGCCTGGTCGACATCGAGCACGATGCGGGCGTTTGGCGCCGGCGCCAGCCTGGATTCCCAGTCGACGACCGTAGCGCCGCGTGTGTGCGTGCCGGTCAGTTCGATCGCAACGTGCCGGTCCTCGGCACGCGTGACGATGTCGGGATGCAGCGCGACAGCCATGGCCAGCGCATCGGCAACCAGCACGTTCGGCCGGCCGCGTTCGCGCGACCATGCATGCGTCTTGCGTGAGATCGACGCGTAAAAGCGCGCGCGCGGATCGTCGGCGCCGAGCCAGGCCTGCATGCGTTCAAACGCGATGCCGTGGCGCATCGTCGCCTCCCAGTCGACCAGCGTGAACCGCGGGAACGACGTGAACACGACGTGCGCAGCCTCCGGATCGAAGCCAATGTTGAATTCGGCCGGCACCCGATGCGTGTTGCCCCGGCCGGTCACGGCCCCACCCATGATCACGAGACTGGCCACGCGTTGCGGCAGGGTCGGGTCGAGCTTCAGCGCGAGCGCCAGGTTCGTCAGCGGCGCGATAGCGACGAGCACGAACTTGCCGGCATGCGCGTGCGACAGGCGCAGGATTGCCAGCGCCGCGGCTTCGTCCTCGGCGCGGCGCGCACTCGGCGTATATCCGGTATCGCCGAAGCCATCCGCGCCGTGCACGAACGCCGCGTCCTCGGCCGGCAACACCAGCGGCGTCGCGCAACCGGCAAATACCGGTGTGTCGGCGCCGATGATCTCGACGAGCTTGAGCGCGTTGGCGACCGTGTGGCCGATCCCGACGTTGCCCGCCGCGATGCTAAGGCCGAGCACGTCGGCGTGGGCGTGCGCCATCAGGATCGCCAGCGCATCATCGACGCCCGGGTCGGTATCTATGAGGAGTTTCATTTTTGTCATTTTTGGATAAGGGCTCAGGTGGCTCGTTATTTTAGGGCTGAGGGCTGATGGCTGAGGAAGTAAGAGCAAGCGCGTATAGGTGACGCTCTTGATCTTCTCTCAGCCCTCAGCCCTCGGCCCTGGAACCTATGCTCCCGCAAACCGCGTCGCCGCACCGATCCAGCGCTCGATCAAACGCTCGACCAGATCCGGATGATCGCGCAGCAGAACCGCGCCCGCACGCTGCACGGCTGGGAGTAATGACGCGTCGCGCGCAAGGTCGGCGATACGCATTGCCAGCTGGCCGGTCTGGCGCGTGCCGAGCACTTCGCCAGGGCCGCGTAGTTCGAGGTCTTTCTCGGCGATGCGGAAGCCGTCGCTGCTTTCGCGCAGTACGGCCAGGCGCTGCCGCGCGGCCGCCGAAAGCGGGCGCTGGTACAAAAGTACACAACTGGATTTCGCGCTGCCGCGCCCGACCCGCCCGCGCAGCTGATGCAACTGGGCCAAGCCGAGGCGCTCGGCGTTCTCGATGACCATCAGGCTCGCATTCGGCACGTCGACGCCAACCTCGATCACCGTCGTGGCGACGAGCAACGCTGTCTCACCGGTCTTGAACGCCTGCATCGCGGCCTGCTTTTCCGCCGGCTTCATGCGGCCATGGACGAAGCCGACACGGATGCCGGCCAGCGCGGCGGTCAATTCGGCGAACGTCGCCTCGGCCGCCTGCGCCTGCAACAGGTCCGACTCCTCGATCAGCGTGCAAACCCAATAAGCCTGACGGCCTTCGGCGCAGGCGGAGCGAATGCGCTCGACGATTTCGGCGCGACGCGTGTTGGCCAGCGCGACAGTCGCGACCGGCGTGCGTCCGGGCGGCAGTTCGTCGATCACCGACACATCGAGGTCGGCATATGCCGTCATTGCCAGCGTGCGCGGTATCGGCGTGGCCGTCAGCACGAGTTGATGCGGAACTATGGCGCCGCTACGGCCCTTGTCGCGCAGGGCCAGACGCTGGTGCACGCCAAAGCGGTGCTGCTCGTCGATGATGACCAGGGCCAGATCGCGAAATGCGACGCCTTCCTGCATCAGCGCATGCGTCCCGATGACAAGTTGCGCCGTGTCGGCCACGCTCGCCAGCGCCGCCGTGCGCGCGCGGCCCTTGAGCTTGCCGCCGAGCCACGCAATGCGGATGCCCAGTGGCGCGAGCCATTTGTCGAAGTTGATGAAATGCTGTTCGGCGAGGAGTTCGGTCGGCGCCATCAGCGCAGCCTGGCGGCCGGCCTCGATCGCCGTCAATGCGGCCTGCGCGGCGACCAGCGTCTTGCCCGAGCCGACGTCGCCTTGCACCAGGCGCAGCATCGGCAGCGGTTTGCCGAGGTCGCGCGCGATCTCGGCGCCGACGCGTTCCTGGGCGCGCGTCGGCGTGAACTCCAGTGCGGCGCGAAACCGGCGCCGCAGCGCGCCGTCGCCCAGCAGCGGCGGCGCGGCGTGACTGCGCAGCTGCGCGCGCAGCCGCTTGAGGCTCAGGTGATGCGTCAGCAGTTCCTCGAACACGAGCCGGCGCTGCGCAGGATGCATGCCGAGCGCAAGCGCACCGAGATCGGCATCGGGCGGCGGTGTGTGCACGTACAGCAGCGCATCGCGTAGCGATGATAATTTGTGTACTTTGCGCAACTCCGGCGGGACCAGCTCGAGCGCCGCGTCCGGCGGCAGGCGCGTCAGCGCCGCACGGATCGCCCCGCCGAGACGCTTCTGGCCGAGGCCTTCGGTCGTCGGGTAGATCGGCGTGAGGCGTTCGTCGACGACGCCGGCGCCGTCGTCGGTAACGCGCCGATACTCAGGATGAACCATCTCGAGTCCTTGATTGCCGTGCCTGACCTCGCCGAAGCAGCGCAGCCGGGCGCCGACGGCGAGCTGGTTGACTTGCGCGCGGTTGAAGTGAAAGAAGCGCAACACCAGGGTCTGCTGCGAGTCGTCGGTGACGGCGATGCGCAGCTGCGGGCGATAGCGGAACCCGCTTTCGATCGCTTCCACGCGAGCTTCGACCTGCGCCGTTTCTCCAGCACGCAGGTCGCGGATCGCGGTGATCTGCGTGCGATCTTCGTAGCGCAGCGGCAGATGGAACCACAGGTCCTGCAGCGTATGCAGTCCGAGCCGAGCGAATGCCGTCGCAACTGCGGGGCCGATGCCGGGCAGGCTCGTAATGCCGTCGGCAGCGCCCGCCGCGCGACGATCAGCCGTCGTCATCGCCTCATTTCCCCGGATAGCAAATCCTGCACGATCCAGCGCGCATTCGGCCAACGCGACTCAGTCGAACGACAGGATCATGTCCACTTCCACCTGCGCGTCCCGCGGCAGGGCGGCGACGCCGATCGTCGAGCGCGCAGGAAACGGTTCGGCGAAGTACTCTTTCATGACTGCATTGACGGCCGCGAAATTGCCGAGGTCGGTCAGATAAATGCCGACCCGAACGACTTGGTCGAACGAGCCGCCGGCCGCCGCGCACACCGCCTTGAGGTTGTCGAACACACGCCGCGCCTGCGCCGAGATGTCGCCGGTCGCGAGCGCCCCGGTTGCCGGATCGATCGGCGTCTGCCCGGAGAAGTACAGCGTGTTGCCGCTGCGCACGGCTTGCGAATACGGACCGATGGCCTTCGGTGCGCTGTCGCTGTGGATGGTTTGGCGGGGCATGGGAACTCCGTGACTAGGGGCTAGGGGCTAGGGACTGGGCACTAGGGGCGAGTGGCGAGAGTGGCGAGAGTGGCGAGAGTGGCGACAGATCGTAGCGATTCACGGAAGGTACGCAAGCACGTTCCGTCTGTCCATTTGACGGAGCGCACGACGCAAAGCAGCCGCTCCTCATCCCTGGTCCCTGGTCCCTGGTCCCTGGTCCCTAGCCCCTTCCCTATGTCGGATGCCGATACACCCCGTGCACGACGCTGGCCCTGCGCACACGTCGCATGACATCGGCCAGGTGCTTGCGGTTGCGAACCTCGATCGTGAACAGCAACGTCGAGGTCTGCTGGTCGCGTTCCTGGTACTCGACGTTCTCGATGTTCGAGTCGCCCTCGGCGATCGACGCCGCGACGGTGGCCAGCACGCCGGGCTTGTTGTCGACGACGATGCGCAGCTGCACGCGGTAGTCGCCGGTGACCGCGCGGTCCCAGTCGATCGCGATCATGCGCTCCGGCGTCTTGCGGTATTCGGCGACGTTCGGGCAGTCCTGGCGGTGCACGACGATGCCTTTTCCGGCCGAAAGATAGCCGACGATTTCGTCGCCCGGCACCGGATGGCAGCAGTTGCCGAACGTCAGCACGCCGCGCTCGCTGCCGGTGATCAGGATCTTCTCGGTACTGGGCGCCGCGGGCTCGCCTTCGGCGCGGCGCGTTTGCACCAGCTGCGAGGCGACCTGGTCCGGCATGCGGTTGCCCAGCGCGATATCGGCGAGCAGTTCCTCGAGCCGCTTGTACTTGCCTTTGGCCAGGTAGCGGTCGAGCACTTTCGGCGCAATCGCCTCGAGCGGCACGCCGCGGCTCTCGAGCGCGCGGTCGAGCATGCGATGGCCGAATTCGACCGCGTCCTCGTGCTGCAGGTGCTTGAGGTGATTGCGGATCGCGATGCGCGCGCGGCCGGTCACGACCCATTCCAGCCACTGCGGATGCGGATGCGCCGACGGCGCGGTGATGATTTCGACCGTCTCGCCCGAGTTCAGCCGCGTGCGCAGCGGCACGAGCTTCTTGTCGACGCGCGCGGCGACGGCGTGGTTGCCGATGTCGGTATGCACGAAGTAGGCGAAATCGAGCGTCGTGGCGTTGCGCGGCAGCGCCAGGATCTGTCCCTTCGGCGTGAACAGGTACACGTCGTCCGGGAACAAATCCACTTTTACATTTTCGATGAAATCGAGCGGCGACACGTCGCGGGTCTGGGTCTCGACCAGGCCGGCGACCCATTCGTGCGCGCGCGACTGGGCCGAATTGGCCGGGCCGGTGGTCTTGTAGACCCAGTGCGCGGCAACACCGCGCTCGGCAACCTGGTCCATGTCCTCGGTGCGGATCTGGATCTCGATCGGCGCGCCGAACGGGCCGAACAGCACCGTGTGCAGCGACTGGTAGCCGTTTGCCTTCGGGATGGCGATGAAGTCGCGGAAACGCGCCTCCAGCGGCTTGTACAATGCGTGCACCGCGCCGAGCGCGTGGTAGCACTCCATCGTCGATTCGACGACGACGCGAAAACCGTAGACGTCGATGACCTGGGCAAAGGTTTTGTGCTCGCTGCGCATCTTGGCGAAGATGCTGTATGGCGACTTGACCCGGCTGATGATGCGGTGCTTGACGCGTTCCTGATTCAGGCGCGCCGACAGCGCCGCCTCGATCTTGCCCATTGACTCGCGACGCGTGCCGAGCATGCTCTTGATGCGCGCGGCGATGACCCGGTGGCGGAACGGGAAGAGGACGCGGAAACCGAGTTCCTGCAGCTCGGACTTGAACTTGTTCATGCCCAGTCGCTGGGCGATCGGCGCATAGATGTCGAGCGTTTCGCGGGCGATGCGCCAGCGCGACTCGGGCGCCATCGCGCCGAGCGTGCGCATGTTGTGCAGGCGGTCGGCCAGCTTGATAAGGATCACGCGCAGGTCGCGCGCCATCGCCAGCAGCATCTTGCGGAAGCTTTCGGCCGCGGCTTCCTGCTGGGTCGAAAACCGGATCTTGTCGAGCTTGGTGACACCGTCGACCAGCTCCGCGACCGTCGCCCCGAAACTGGACTCCAGTTCCTGGCGCGACAACGGCGTGTCTTCGAGAGTGTCGTGCAGGATCGCCGCGATGATCGTTTCGACGTCCATGCCGAGGTCGGCGAGGATGCCGGCGACGGCGACTGGATGCGTGATATATGGTTCGCCGCTCTTGCGGGTCTGCCCGGCGTGGGCATGCGCGCCGGTCAGATAGGCCTGACGCACGCGCTCGATCTGCTCGGCCGGCAGGTACGCCAGGCGCTTTTCCAACGCTTGCACGTTAGCAGGGAGGACTTCCTGCATCGCCGTGCTCAAGGGTCACCTCGGTCCTTGATCAACCCGTCCGTGTTCGACGGGTGCGGCACATCGCGGCCACTGACTCGTCGCCGTTGCGGCGCAAGCAGTGGCTCGCGGCCTCGATCACAGGTCGTCGCCGCCCTTGGACAGATCGTCGTCGACTTCGGCCGCGGCCCATTCCAGTGCCTCGCGCTCGGCCTTCTCGCGTTCCTGGCGATCGATTTCGGCGATCAGCTCGGGATTGACCTTGCGCCCGGCGATCTCGCGCAGGGCCAGCACGGTCGGCTTGTCGTTGGTAGACTCGACCAGGGCATCGGCACCCTTGGCCAGCTGGCGCGCGCGCTTGGTCGCCATCAGCACCAGTTCGAAACGGTTGTCGACGACTGCCAGGCAGTCTTCCACGGTAATGCGTGCCATAAAACCCTCAAAATCTATGTGAATTCACGAATTTACACTCACATCATTGTAGCCGGTGGGTATGGTGCAGTGCAAACTGGGAACCCAAACGGACGTATCGGCGCGCTTAACACCAGGAATCGTAGGCTCGAACGACCGGTCGATCGCTTCGGTTGAAACTGAACAAGTCATGGACGGCGATCGGCGGGGCCGGCAAAAACGGGCCGACTTGATTTAGGCTAACTCAAACCCAGATTCGCCGTGGTGCATTTGCCCGGCGCAAGCCACGACGCCGCCGGGCGAAAACCGGCGCCGCAGGAAACCCTACAACAAAAAAATCATGCTGATCCTGACTCTGCGTCCCAGCCGGCACACGATTCTGCTCCTGATTGCCGTACTGCTCTCCGGTTGCGCCACGCCGATGCCGCGCAAGGACGACCCGTACGAAGACTTCAATCGGAAGATGTACGCATTCAATGATTTTGCCGACCGCGTCGCGATACGGCCGGTTGCCGTGGGCTATCGCAAGATCACGAACGAGACGACCCGACGGCTGGTCAGCAACTTCTTCGCGAATATCGAGTCGCCGATCACGATCGCCAACGACCTCCTGCAGGCCAATCCGAAGGAAGCGTTCAAGGCAACCAGCCGCCTGGTCATCAACACGACGATCGGCATTTTTGGACTGTTCGATCCGGCCAGCGAGATGAGCATCGATGCGAGCACGACCGATCTGGGCGTGACGCTGGCAAGGTGGGGCGTTCCCGAGGGTCCGTATCTGGTGCTGCCGCTGTTCGGTTCGACCACGGTCCGCGAAGCCATTGCGTTCCCGGTCGATCGTTACTTTTTCGACCCGCTGTCCTGGTACTCCGCGGGTCACAGCTTCCAGCTCGATGTGCACTACCTGCCGACGTTCGTTTACCTCATCACGCTGCGTTCGAGCGCAATCGATGCCGAAGGCCTGCTTGAAGGCGTTTACGATCCTTACGTGTTCTACCGCGATGCCTATCGCCAGCGGCGCCTGTACAAGATCTATCGCGGCAATCCACCGATGGAAGCGATCCAGTCGCTGCAGGGCGTCGAGGACGTCGACGTCGACGCGTTGCTCAAGGAGCAGGAGAAGTACGAGCAGCAGCACAAGCCCGAAGACAAGCAGCCGCCGCCGGTGAAGCAGCCAGAGTCACATTAGGGAACACTGCCGCGGGGTCGGCCAGCGTACCTGGCTCAGGCCAGCCCGAGCAGTGAATCCACCTCGCACAGCCGCGCGAGATTGAGCAGAGCTTGCGGCGCGCGCAGGTAGCGCATCCGCCCGCCACGCATTCGCGCCCTCGCGCTCCAGGCGATCAGCACCGCAAGCGTGGCGCTGTCGGCGTTTTCGAGCGCGGCCAGATCGACGTTGACAAGCCCCTCGGCGCGCGGCATCTGCGGTGCCTGCGTCAATGCGCGCGCCGCGTTGGCAAACGTGATCGCACCCGACACGCGCAACGTCCCGAGCGTGTCCGATTCGACGCTGAAATACGGCGCGGAGGTCACTGCTTCTTGTCGTTCTGCTCGAGGGTTTCCAGCGCCTTGGCGCCCTGGGTTTCCAGGCGCGTCGTCAACGCATCGAGGTTGGATTTGGCGATTTCCGCGGCAACCTGATTGCGATAATTGGTCACGTAGGAAATGCCCTCGATGATGACGTCGTAAGCCTTCCAGTCGCCGGTAGAGGTCTTGCGGAACGCATAATCGACCGGCACGACCTTGCCGTCGTCGAGCACGACCTGCGTGCGCACGAGCGTTCGCTTCTCGTTCAGTTCACCCTGGAAGGGCAATACCCGCACCCGCCCTTCCGTGTATTTGAGCAGGCCTTCGGCGTAACGGTGCGTGATCGAGTTGTACATCGCCTTGGCGAAACGCGCGCGCTGCTCGGGGGTCGCGGTGCGTGCGTTCGGGCCGAGCACGAGGATCGACGCATAGTCGATGTCGAAATGCGGCAGCACGATGCCGTCGATCGTCTTGAGCAACGCTTCGCGGTTTTTCTGCAACTCGTCGCGACGCGTTTCCATCGTCTTGGCGAGGTCGTCGACGAGATTCTGGACGACCTGGTTCGGCTGCAGGTTTTCCGCCCGCAACGGCGCTGCGGTGATCAGGAGAAGGCAAAGCACTGAAAATACGAAGCGCATGGATTCGATCCTTGTTGGTGTTTTGGCAGCGAACCTACTTGTTTTCGGGCTTTGCGGCCGGCTTTTCGCCGGCCTTGTCGCCGCCCTTGCCGGCATCGCCACCGACCAGATACTTGCCGATGAGCTCCTCGAGCTGCATCGAGCTTTGCGTCAGCACGACCTCATCGCCGTTCTTGAACATGTCAGGCGAACCACCCGGCTGGATGGCAACGTACTGGTCGCCCAATAAACCGCTCGTGAACACGGCGGCGGCCGAGTCGTCGGGAATCTTGTCGTAGCGCTTGTCGAGCGACAGCGTGACCAGCGCATCGAGCTTGTCCGGCTCGAGCTTGATGTCGGCCACGCTGCCGACGCGCACCCCGGCGACCTTGACCGGAGCGCGAAGCTTGAGCTGCCCGATGTTCGTGAAACGCGCCTTGATCGAATAGCTGTCGCCCTGCGAATAGTTCGCCAGCGAGGTCGTCTGCGTCGCCAGGTACGCGAGCGCGGCGAAGCCGAGCAGGATGAACAGGCCGGTGCCGATCTGGAATGATTGTCGTTGTGCCATCTGACTTACTCCTTAAAAGCATCTTCCCTTCTCCCATCGGGAGAAGGTGGCGCGAAGCGCCGGATGAGGGTCAGGGCATTCATCGACGTCGATACCAGACCCGACCCTCACCCCTACCCCTCTCCCGGAGGGAGAGGGGTTCAAGCAGCCCGCGTTACGTCTACGCGCTACATCAAAAACGCCGTCATGACGAAGTCGATCATCAGCGTGGCGATCGAGGAAAACACCACGGTGCGTGTCGTCGCGTAGGCCACGCCTTCGCTGGTCGGCGCCGTCGTGTAGCCCTGAAACGTCGCGATCAGCGTCACTACAGCACCGAAAGCCGTGCTCTTCCAGACGCCGTTGACGACATCGTCCCAGACATCGACGTTGGCCGTCATGTTCGACCAGAACGTGCCGTTGTCCAGGCCGAGCCAGCTGACGCCGACGAGGTGCGCGCCGAGGATGCCGAGGCCATTGAACACGCACGCCAGGATCGGCATCGCGACGACGCCGGCAAGGAAGCGCGGCGCCACGACGAAGGCCAGCGGATCGACCGCCATCATTTCCATCGCATCGAGCTGGTCGGTCGCGCGCATCAGGCCGATTTCGGCGGTGATCGACGTTCCGGCCCGGCCGGCGAACAGCAGCGCGGTCACGACCGGACCGAGCTCGCGATACAGCGACAGCGCAACGACCGTGCCGAGCGCGGCAGTGCCGCCGAAAATCGAGAGCGTGTGATACAGCTGCAATCCGAGCACCATGCCGACGAAAAGTCCGCAGGTCATGATGATGACCAGGCTCATCGCTCCGACAAAAAATATCTGGCGTACGGTTTCGCGCAGGTAGCGCAAGCTCAGAGGAATTGCGCGCAGGATGCGGAACAGGAAGATCCCGCAGGCCCCGATCTGCGCCAGGCCGTTGCGCACGGGCGACCATGCCGTGCGGATCGCACTCATGGCTTGGGCTCCGGATGTCGCGCAGCGACACCTTCGTCCCTCGCCCGCAACGCGGGAGCGGGGGCGACCGCCCGAGGATCGAGCGGTGGGGTGAGGGTGGCCGCATCGCGGCCGCCTCCGTCGAGGCCGAGCTGCGTCGCGTAATCCGGCGCCGGATAGTGGAACGGCACCGGTCCGTCGGCCTCGCCGCTGAAGAACTGCCGCGTCCAAGGTGTTTCGCCGCGCGCCAGTTCGTCCGGCACTCCGTGCGCGACGATCTTGCCGCCGGCGATCAGATAGATGTGGTCCGCCACGAGGCGCACGGCCGCCAGTTCGTGCGCGACCAGGATGCTGGTAATGCCGAGCGTCTGGTTCAACGTGCGGATCAGCTTCAGGATCTGGTTCAGCGCGATCGGGTCGAGGCCGACGAATGGTTCGTCGTAGATGATCATCATCGGATCACGCACGATCGCGCGCGCCAGCGCCACGCGTCGCACCATGCCGCCCGACAGTTCGCTCGGCATCAACTCGGCGGCGCCGCGCAGGCCGACCGCCTGCAGCTTGGTCAGCACGATGTTGCGCACGATTTCTTCGGGCAGCCTCAGGTGCTGGCGCAGCGGAAACGCGACGTTTTCGAATACCGAATAATCGGTCAGCAGCGCCGAATTCTGGAACAGGTAGCCGATTTTCTCGCGCAGGCCGAACAATGCGTCGCGATCGATGCTCCCGACCTCAAGCCCATCGACGCTGATCGAGCCGGCGTCCGGGGCAAGCTGTCCGGTGATGTGGCGCATCAGCGTCGTCTTGCCGGTGCCGCTCGGTCCCATGATCGCGGTGATGCCGCCGCGCGGGATATCCAGATCGACGCCGTCGAAGATGGTCTTGCCGTTGAGCACCGTGCGCAGGCCGCGGATGCGGACCAGACTGTCGGCGTCGGTCGGGGCTGCAGTCACGCTCATGGTCACGTTACGGTAGGGAGGCGTCGACGACGCCAAAGCCGCGCTACCTTACCTTATGGGCAAGGCGACGCGGAAGCGTAGCGCGCTGGACGTTAAGGGAAGCGTCAGATCGGATTTGCAACGAGCGCGGATCACGACCGAGGCCGGACCGGCGTTTCATTCGCTGAGCAAGTCGGCCAGTAGTGCCGCGTAACGCGCATGCTGCGAGGCGCTGAGCAACTGGCGGCTTATCACGATCGCCTGCAGTTCCTTGAGCGCAGTGGCGAAATCGTCGTTGACGAGCAGGTAGTCGAATTCTCCTGCATGCGCGATGTCGGCGCGCGAATCGGTCAGGCGGCGGCGGATGACCTCCTCGCTGTCCGAGGCGCGCGCGCGCAGGCGGCGCTCGAGCTCGGCGCGCGACGGCGGCAGGATGAAGATGCTGACCGTGTCGGCCATCTGCGCGCGCACCTGGCGCGCGCCTTGCCAGTCGATCTCCAGCAGAACGTCGCGCCCCTGAGCCAGCGTGCGTTCGACCGCCACGCGCGACGTGCCCTTCAGATCGCCGTGCACGACGGCATGCTCGAAAAACTCGCCGCGCCGGATCATCTCCTCGAAAACGCCGCGCGAGACGAAATGGTAGTGAACCCCGTCGACCTCGTTCGGCCGCGGCAGGCGCGACGTGTACGACACCGACAGCGCGATGCCCGGCTCCTGCTCGAGCAGCGCCTTGGTCAGACTGGTTTTTCCGGCACCCGAAGGTGCGGCGACGATATACAGGGTTCCCGGCATCGGCGAATTATACGGACTGCGGCGGGCGAAAGCTGACCGGGACGGCGCTGACGATCAGCTATGTTCCGGGGCCGTACCAGCGCCGCGCAACGCCGCGCAAACAGAAATCTGCGCTGTCGGACTACGCGCACGGTGCGGCTGGCCGGCCCTGCTCTCCCCCGGTTGCGCCATCACTCGATGTTCTGCACCTGCTCGCGCACCTGCTCGATCAGCACTTTCAGTTCGACCGCTGCCTGGGTCGTGCGCTGGTCGACGGACTTCGAACCGAGCGTGTTCGCCTCGCGATTGAATTCCTGCATGAGGAAATCCATGCGCCGGCCGACGGCGTCAGGCAGCGCCAGCACGCGCCGCGCCTCGGCGATGTGCGCCGACAGGCGATCGAGTTCCTCGTCTACGTCCATGCGCGACAGTTGCAAGCACGAGTTCCTGTTCGAGCCGCCCCGGGTCGGCTGCCTGCGCAACTTCGGCCAGGCGCGCGACGAGACGCGCGCGCAGGACGCCGCGGATATCCGGCAGCCACGTGCGCACGTCGGCGACGATGCGCTCGACGGCGTCGAGCCGCTCGCGCAGGAACGCGCCGAGCCGCTCGCCTTCGCGCTGACGCGTGGCCAGCATGTCGTCGAGAGCTCGGTCGAGCAGATCGAGCGCAGCCTGGCGCAAACCTTCCTGATCGACTTCCTCGCGCAGCAACAGCCCGGGCCAGGAGAGCAGACCGGTAAAGTCCACCGACAGCTTCGGGAATCGCTCGCCGACGATGACAGCCGAGCGCTCGAGTTGGTCGAGCAACGCGTCGTTGATGCGGATTTCGCTCGCACCGGCGTCGGCGGGACGGAACCGCAGATTGACATCGACCTTGCCGCGCGTGAGCTTCGCCGCTACGCGCTCGCGCAGCGCCGGCTCGATCGCCCGCAATTCTTCGGGCAGGCGCGGATTGAGTTCGAGGTAACGATGATTGACCGAGCGCAACTCGAAAGCGAGCGCGCCCCAGCGGGTTTCCGTTTCCGCGCTTGCGAACGCGGTCATGCTGCGGATCATGGGTGACGAGCGCTCATCGTTGTGGGTGCGCAGTATGCCATGCGCGGGGGCGAGGGCTGAGGGCTGAGAGATGCGGCGTGTCGTAGCCCGTACGCGCGGTTGAACATCGTGTCGACGAGGGCGGCACCGTCCTCGGGCTGTTGCACCGCTCTTTAGCCCTCAGCCCTCAGCCTTCAGCCCTGCTGTTAAACTGCGCACCCAGGTCCACGAATTCCCCAATGACCATTTCCCCTCGCCCCAGCGGCCGCGCGCACGATGAACTGCGCATCATCGGCATCGAACGCAACTACACGCGCCATGCCGAAGGTTCGGTACTCATAGCCTGCGGCGACACGCGCGTGCTGTGCACGGCCAGCGTCGAAGAGAAGGTGCCGCCGTTCCTGCGCGGCAAGGGCGAAGGCTGGGTCACAGCCGAATACGGCATGCTTCCGCGCGCCACCAAGGACCGTACGCAGCGCGAAGCCGCGCGTGGCGGCCAGGGTGGGCGCACGATGGAAATCCAGCGTCTGATCGGCCGATCCTTGCGCGCTTGCGTCGACCGTTCGGCGCTCGGCGAGCGCACGATCACGCTCGATTGCGACGTTCTGCAGGCCGACGGCGGCACGCGCACTACGGCGATCACCGGCGCGTACATCGCGCTGGTCGACGCCGTCGGAACCCTGCGCCGCCGCGGCGCGGTCAAGAAGGATCCGATTCTCGGCGCTGTCGCCGCCGTGTCGGTCGGCGTGTTTCGCGGCCAACCGGTCCTCGATCTCGATTACGCCGAAGACGCCAATTGCGACACCGACATGAACGTCGTCATGAACGACGGCGGCGGTTTCATTGAGCTGCAGGGCACGGCCGAAGGCCACGCCTTCCGCCGCGGCGAACTCGACGCGCTGCTGGAACTTGCGCAAAAAGGGATAAATGAACTTTTGGCGATGCAGCGCGAAGCATTAGGGGCGTGAGGAGTGAGGTGGTTAGGAGTCGGGAGGGAAACGCCAGGCACGCCGCGCTCTCCCTGGCTCCTGGTCCCTAGTCCCTAATCCCTACATGCGCCTCGTACTCGCCAGCAGCAACCACGGCAAGCTCGTCGAAATGCGCGAGATCCTCGCCGGCCTCGACGTCCAACTGATTGCGCAGGGGGACCTCGGCGTAAGCGACGCCGATGAGACCGCGAGCACGTTCGTCGAGAACGCGCTGCTGAAAGCACGCCATGCGGCGCGTGCGAGTGGCTTGCCCGCCCTGGGCGACGATTCCGGAATTTGCGTCGATGAACTCGGCGGTGCGCCGGGTTTGTATTCCGCACGCTACTCCGGCACGCATGGCGACGCGCTGGGCAATATCGCCAAGCTGCTCGATGCCTTGCGCGGCCTCCCCGAGGCGCGGCGCACGGCGAACTTCTACTGCGTGATCGTGGTGCTGCGCAGTGCCGACGATCCGGCACCGCTGATCGCCGAAGGCCGCTGGCACGGACGCATCCTCGACTCGCCACGTGGCAGCGGCGGGTTCGGCTACGATCCGGTTTTCTACGATCCGGTACTCGGCGCGGGTGCGGCGGAACTCGAAGCGACAGTCAAGCACCGCGTCAGCCATCGTGGCCAGGCGCTGGCACGCATGCGCGAACTCCTGGCGGCCGGATTCTAGCCGAACGTCGATGTCTCCAAGTCATGCAACGCTCCCGCCGCTGTCGCTTTACATCCACATCCCGTGGTGCGTGCGCAAGTGTCCTTACTGCGATTTCAATTCGCACAACGCGCCCAGTGCGCTGCCGCAATCCGAATACATCGACGCGCTCCTGCGCGACCTCGATCAGGATTTGCCGCTCGCGCAGGGACGGGCGCTGGCGAGCATCTTTTTCGGCGGCGGCACGCCGAGCCTGTTCACGCCCGACAGCATCGCGCGGATTCTCGATGGCGTGGCTGCCCGTCTCGAAGTGCCGCGGGGAATCGAGATCACGCTCGAGACGAATCCGGGCACGGTCGAGCACGGACCCTTCGCAGGCTATGCGCGCGCCGGCGTCAACCGCATCAGTTTTGGCGTGCAGAGTTTCAATGACGACGCGCTGCGGCGCATCGGACGCATCCACGACGCCGCGCAGGCCGAGCGCGCGGTCAAGCAGGCGCAGGATGCCGGCATCGACAACCTCAACCTCGACCTCATGTACGCGCTGCCGCAACAAACCATGGCTGGCGCGCTCGACGATGTGGAAAAAGCTATTTTGCTGCAAACGCCGCATCTGTCGCACTACCAGCTGACCCTGGAGCCTAACACCGCATTCGCGGCGAACCCGCCGCCGCTGCCGGACGACGACAGCGCGTGGGACATGCAGGAGGCCTGTCAGGCGCGCATCGCCGCGGCGGGATTGGCGCAATACGAGGTTTCGGCGTACGCGCGCCCCGGCCGCGAGTGTCGGCACAACCTCAATTACTGGCAGTTCGGCGACTATCTCGGGATCGGCGCGGGGGCGCATGGGAAACTGAGCACGGGAGCAGGGTAGCCGGGAGAACGGAGAGCGGAAAAGCGAGCGGGCAACCCGACTCTTCCTGCTACCGGCTCCCGGCTACCGGCTGCCGAATTCCAGATTCGACGACGCTGGAAGGTGCGCGCGCCGCGCGGCTATCTTGAACACGCCGCAACCGAACGCCGCATCGGCGGCGACGACATCGTGCCGATCGAGCAACTGCCCTTCGAATTCATGCTGAACGCATTGCGCCTGAATGCCGGATTTTCGTTGACGCAGTTTTCCGCGACGCACGGGCCTGGACGCCAGCGCAATCCGGCCCGCGCTCGACGCGGCGATCGCAAACGACTGGCTGGCGCTGGACGGCGATCGGGTGCGCGCTACCGAATTCGGCCGGCGTTTTCTCAACGACGTGATTGGCGCATTTCTTCCGGACACGAAACCGGCAACACCGCGCGGAGGCCCGCCACATGACTGAAACGATCACGATTCATTGCCCCTACTGCGGCGAAAGCTACGAAACCATCGCAGACGTGTCCGCTGGATCACAGCGTTATATCGAGGACTGCGCGGTGTGCTGCCGGCCGATCGAGATCGCGCTGCGCGTCGGTGACGACGGCGAGCTGATCGATGTGTCGACGGGCACCGACAGCGATTGATCGTCACGCACTTGCGTGACCCGGCGGGCGTCCCTAGACTGCGCAGCGTCGCAGGTGCCGCACTTCATGGATTCGCCGACGCCGTCGCAAGCACTCGACGACGCCACGACGTCCATGAGTTGAGGTGAAACGGGAAGCCGGTGCGCCCCACCTCCTGATCGATCTGACCCTGCGCTTTTTCAATACCGAGTCAGTCCGATCAGGAGGTGGTGCAATTCCGGCGCTGCCCCCGCAACGGTAAGCAAGTCAGGTCCGCTCTCAATGCCACTGCGCCCAGGCGCGGGAAGGCGAGCGGACCGGCATCGATCGATGCCACTTGCGAGCCCGGAGACCGGCCTGCGCAGGTGGTTCGCGTCCAGCGAGCCGCCTCGAGCTCAAGGCGTTGCGGCGGGCAACGGTCGGGCGTTGCCGCTCTGTTCCTGCCGCACCGCTGACCGATCCTCCAAAAACGTCTTGCCATCAATCGCGGGTGAGCGTCAGGAGTGCGGTCATGCCAAGTAAACTGTTTTTATTTTTTTCTTTTCTTGTTGCCTTGTCGGCGCACGCTCAGGAAGCGGTGGTCGAGCCGACGATCGAAGTCACCGCCACGCGGGTCGCCGAAACCGTCGATGCGAGCCTGGCCGATGTCAGCGTCATCACGCGTCGGGACATCGACGCCAGCCACGCACCGGACCTGATCGAACTGCTGCGCCTGCAGGCCGGCATCGACGTCGTGCGCGGTGGCGGCGCGGGCGAGCAGACCAGCATTTTCATACGCGGCACGAATTCCAATCACGTGCTGGTCCTGATCGACGGCGTGCGCGTGGCATCGGCCAACACCGGCGCGTTCGCGTTCGAAAACCTGCCACTCGATGCGGTCGAGCGCATCGAGATCGTGCGTGGTCCGCGCGCCAGCTACTGGGGCTCGGACGCGATCGGCGGCGTGATCCAGGTCTTCACGCGCAAGCTCGAAGCGGCGCACATCGCCGCGAGCTACGGCAGCTATCGCAGCGCCGACGGCAGCGTCGGCATCGGCCAATGGTCGGATGCCGGCGGCTTCAGCGCGCAGTTCGGGGCGCGTCACGTCGGCGGGTTTTCGACGACGAACGCCGGAATCTGCAACGGCCCGGACGATCCGTACTGCATCTTCAATCCGGACGACAACGGCTATCACAACCACGACGTCGTCGCCCAGGGCGCCTATCGGCTCGGCGCGCAGACACTCTCGGTGAGCGTGTTCCGCAACGAAGGCGGCGTGAGCTTCGACAACGGCAGTTTCGGGATCGGCTATTCGTCCACGCTGGATCAGGCGATCGGCGTGAATCTGGAAGGTCCGCTGGCTACAAACTGGAGCCAGCGTCTTTCGCTCGGCACGTCACGCGAGGATCTCGACACACCGGCGTTCGGCAGCGGGTTCCGCTCGACCCGCGTCCAGGGCGCCTGGGTCAACGATGTGACATTGTCCACAACGCAGCATATCGTCGCCGGCGCGGACTACAGTCACGACCGCGGTGTCACGCTCGACAGCACCGGTTTCGGGCCGACCTACGACGTTGCGCGCAACGACGGCGGCGTCTTCGCCGGCTGGCACGCGCAATCCGGCGCCGTGAACGGCGAACTGTCCGGGCGCTACGACGACAACAGCGACTTCGGCGGCGCGTTTTCCGGCTCCGGCGCGGTCGGCTGGAAGGCAACCGAGGATCTGCACCTGATCGCCAGCTATGGCAACGCGTTCCGCGCGCCAACGCTCAATGAACTGTTCTCGCCCGGTTACGGCGGCTACTACGCCGGCAATTCGCAACTCGACCCGGAACGCTCGCGTACCGCCGAGCTTGGCCTGGACTGGCGCATCGATGCGGCCAACCGGCTCGGCGTCCGCGCATTTTCCACGCGCGTGCACGATCTCATCGACTTCGCCGGCGGCAGCACGTTCGAGGCAATCAACATCGCCCACGCGCAGATCGACGGCGCTGAAGTCACCCACAACCTGAATTCGGGCGCGTGGTCGCTCGATAGCGGGCTGACGTTGCAGAATCCGCGCAACACCGATACCGGGGAGCAGCTGTTGCGTCGGCCCAGGGAGAAATTCTCGAGCGTCCTGACCGCGGCGCTGGGCGAGCGCGCCAGCGCCGGTGTGGAGTTCGTCTGGAGCGGCAAACGAGAGGACTATGCCGGCACGACACTGGGCGCCTACAGCCTGCTGAATCTGCGCGCCAGTTACACGCTCGATGCTTCCTGGCAGCTCGGCGCGCGGCTGGAAAACCTGTTCGATCGCGACTACGAGCTGGTCCACGGTTACAACACCGCGGGCCGCTCGGCCTACCTGACGGTAACCTGGCAACCGCAACTCTACGCAACGGGGCGGTAAGTATCACGGCGATGGCGCCTGCTTGCCGGCGACGGCCTTGCCGAGATGCGACCACGGCAGACTCAAGGGCTTGGTTGGTCGCTCAAGGCGGCAGACAGCAAACCCTAAACTTCCGTGACGACCTTCTGAAGACCGTTGCGCAGGAAAGGTAGACTGCGTCCGCCGCGCTCATAGTTGCCGGCAGTGGCCGGCTGGCCATTTGCGGCATAGAATTCCCAAGAGGGGCAGTTGCGTAAGGGACGAACAGGGAACAGGTATGGCTTTGGGGGGAACCGGCTCGGAGCACCTGACGGATCTGGATCCTCTGGACCTGACCAGTCTGTCCAGCCGTGAGGATCTGCCGGCGCGTGTCCGCAAGGTGCTCGAAGGCGTGTTTGGCCTGTTCTCACGCAATCTCGAGCGCTCGCTCGTACCGGTCCTGGACGAATTCGAAATATCCCTGGTCCGGCAGGCGAGCAAGTCGCAAGCCGGCGAGGCCGGCCAGCGCAGCCTGGAATCGGTACGCAAGCTCAAAAGCACGCGCAATCAGCTGCTGCCACGCCTGATCCTCGCCCTCGAAGACGGCGTGGCACGGCTCGACCAGCGAGCCGCCAGCGCACCCAAAAAAGTCGCGCCGGCGATGTTGGCGCTTCAAGAACTGGAACTGGTCGGCTCGACCGATCTGGACGAATCTCTGACCTTGCAAGACATGGCAGCGCGGCTCGAAGCCCGCCATTCGCTCGCACTTTACGAACTTGGCCACCGCTTTGCCGTGCTGGTCGCGCGGCCCGCTTTCCATGCCGAATCGATGCCGCTGGGACCAGCGCATATCGGCGAAGCACTGCACTACGCCGCCGCGGCGCTGGATATACCGGTCGATCATCGTGTGCTGCTGTACGAGGTCTTCGACCGTCTGGCAATGGCCGGCGTCGGCGCGCTGTATGCCGCCGCGAACATGCATTTCGTCGAAATGGGGATTTTCCCGCATCTGCAAGTACAGACCTCGATGCGCGGCCGTGCTGCCGGCGCCCGCCCGGGTGTCGATCCACGCACCACCGCTTCGCCTTCCACTCCTGCGGCGAGCGAGCCGCCTGCGCCGCGTCCGAAAAAAACCTCGACGATGGGCGAAGACACGGCGGCCTTCGGCCTGGCGGCCTTCGAAGTGGTCTCCACACCGGTGCGCCCGAGTACTCGTCCCGTCTCGGCGCCGCGCGGCGAGGCGCCGATGCGCTCGGCCTCGGCTGCGGAACTGCGCGATGCCGAGCAGTTCAAACCGGTCCGCGAATGGCTTGCCGCCCGCCGGCGTGTTCTTTGCATTGCCAAGGTGATGAAAGATGCCGAAGCGTACGAACCCAGCGCACACGAAGTGCAGGCGGCCCTGGGCACGCTGCAAGTCCGCTCCCCACCGACGATCATGCTCGGCGGCAAGGTCGTGCACCGCACCTTGGCTCAGTTGAAACAGGATTTGCTAAACCAACTGCGTCAGGTCACTCCGCCCGGGCAAGCGCTGCAGCTCGGCGACGAGGACGCGGACACGATCGAAGTGCTCGGCCTGTTGTTCGACGAACTGATGCTTGCGCTGCGTTCGAGCGGACGCACGCCGTCGCTGCTGACGCGGTTGCAGGTGCCGATCCTGCGCGTTGCCTTGCGCGACAAAGGTTTCTTCCTGCGCGCCGATCATCCGGCGCGGCAACTGCTCAACACCGTCGCCGAGACCGGCGTGCACTGGATCGACGACGTCGGAGGCGAGTCGGATGTGGCGCTGATCGAGCGCGTGCAGCGCACGATCGACCGCGTGAACCATGAATTCGATTCCGACCTGAAGCTGCTCGAGCGCATCAACGACGAGCTGCTCCTGCACATGCAGTCGCTCGCGCGGCGGGCCGATGTCGCCGAGCGCCGCCTGGTCGACGCAGCGCGCGGCCGCGAGAAGCTGGCCATGGCCCGCGAAACCGCCAGCCGCGCAATCGCCAGCCGCCTGGCAGCAGCCAAACCAAGCCGCCTGTTGCGCACGTTGCTCGAACAGGCCTGGACCGACGTGCTGGCGCTGACCGTGCTGCGCCAGGGCGAGGGCAGCGAAATCTACCAGCGCCAGCTCGAAGTCGCCGATCAACTGATCGCCGCGGGCGACGCCAGTCCGGGCGCCGGCATCCGGCCGCTCACCGCCGCGTCGCGCGAGGAGATCGAAACCGGCCTGGCCCAGGTCGGCTATCACGACGACGAAGTGCGCGCCGTCGTCGATCGCGTGTTTACACCAGACCGCGCCGAACGCGACGACACGGCCATCTCGCAGACCGATCTGGCCATGCGTCTGAAGAGCAAGATGCGCCTCGGCGAGACGGTCGCGGCCGAGGCGCCTTTGCAGAGCGCACAGTTGCGCCAGGCAAGCCTGCAGCTCAATGCCGAAGAATCCCAGATGCTGGAGCGCCTGAAGTCGATGCCCGCCGGCGCGTGGTTCGAACTCATCGGCAAGACCGCCAACGATCGCACGCGCCTCAAGCTGAGCTGGTTGTCGCCGATGAGCGGCCGCTGCCTGCTGGTCAATCAGCGTGGCGCGCGCGTCGACGAATGCGATTTGGAGCACCTGGCGCGCGATGTTGTCGCCGGCCGCGTGCGCCTGTCGCCGCCGGAGCGCGAGTCGCTCGTTGACCGCAGCTGGAAGACCGTCGCGAATACGCTCAGACAGTTCGTTACTGCAACGCAGGGCGGCGCCGTACAGGAGCAACCGGGCCAAGCCTGACGGGATTGCGCACCTGCCTTGGCCAGCCTGCGCGACCAGCGCCGGTGGCATTGCTCGCAGCGGCTGCATCGTACTAACCTCGGTCCGGCGATATCGATCAGTGGCGCTTGTCTTGCATGACAACAGACGGCAATAGGGTACCCGCGTCGCTCGGCGCGGGGCCCTTTCGCCGGGGCGCTTGCACAAAAGGAAGACGGCCATGACGCAGGGAGTTTCCGCGTTCCGCCGCGTCGCCACACGGCACGAGCGGGACTTGAAGAAACTGTCGCAGCGACAGGATCTGCCCGCGCGCGTGCGCCATATGCTCACGGGCCTTCTGGGGCTGGCGACCGGCAGTCTTGCCGATTCGCTCCTGGCAGCGCTGGATGAGTTCGCGAAGGAACTGTTCGAACGCGCGAGCAAGGCTCACACGAACGAGCAGTGCAACCGCTACTTCGATTCGCTGCGCGAAGTCAAACAGGTTCGCGCGGACGCCGCGCCGCGCTTCCTGCTGGCGATCGAGGACGGGCTGGCGCGCTTCGACGAGCGCCGCAGGCTCGACCATACCGAACCGGCTCGGGCCGCGACTCCGGCGCACGCGGAATTGTCCCTGGTGGAGACTACCGAACTGGAGGACTCGCTGGCCTTGCAGGAGGTGGCGACGAAATGCGAGGTCCGCCAGGCGCTGATGCTGCACGAACTTGGACATCGCTTCGGTGTCCTTGCGGGCCAGCGCGCGTTCGAAGGCGACAGCGTGCCCTTGGGACCGGCACAACTGATGGCCGCGGTGCGGCATGCCACGAGCGCCATGGACATCCCGATCGAACATCGCGTCGTGCTCTATCACACTTACGAGCGTGCCGTGGTGAGTCAGATCGGGACGTTCTATGCGGCGCTGAACGCCTTTCTGGTCGAACACCGGATCCTCAGGCACCTGCGCATCTATGTGCCGCTGCCGTCGCGCGGCATGGGCGCCGTGCAAGCCGAGGGTGGAGCGTCCCTGGTCGGAGATCACACGGCGCGCATCGCCGCGCCAACGCAAGTCACACGTGCACAGCCGCCGGTGCAGAGCCGAAGCCAGGCTGGCGAAGCGCGCGCGACCGCCGTTGATCCCGGCGCTGCTCCGGCGGCCACGGCCGCGGACGCTGCATCCGTATCCTCCGACCAAAGAGCATCGATCGGCCTGCGCGACTCCGAGCTGTTTGCCACGTTGCGCGAGCTGCTTGCGAACAGGCGGCATGAACCGGTGGCGCGCGCACCGCAGAAGGAACGTTCCGGCAGTTATGTGCCGAGCCACGATGCAATCCAGTCGGTGCTCGCCAAGCTGCAGTCCAAAGCGGTGATTCCCGCCGGCGACGCGAGGGGGCACTCGGCGACGCAGCTCAAGCAGGACCTGCTCGATCAGTTGCGCCAGTTCGCACCGCCCGGACAGAAACCGCAGCTGGACAGCGAAGACGCCGACACGATCGACCTCGTCGGCATGCTGTTCGACGAGATCGCGCAAAGCGCACCGGCGAAGGGCAACACCCAGTCGATGCTGACGCAATTGCGCGTGCCGCTGCTGCGCGTTGCCTTGAACGACAAGGGCTTCTTCTCGCAGCGCTCGCATCCGGCGCGCGAACTGCTCAATGCGATTACCCAGACCGGCATCCACTGGATCGACGACAGCGAAAGCGAGCCCGATCCTGCCCTTCTCCACAAGATGCGCACGGTCGTCGAACGCCTCAACAACGAGTTCGACGGCGACCTGAGTCTGATCGAGCACATGCTCGGCGACCTGTCGCAGCACATGCACAAGCTGGCGCGCACCGCCGCGGTCGCCGAGCGGCGCCTGGTGGACGCGTCCAAGGGCCGTGAAAAACTTGCGCTTGCGCGTGAAACCGCCGGCAACGCGATCGCCGCCCGCATCGCTGCGGCGCATCCCAAGCGCCTGCTGCGAACACTGCTCGAGCGGGCCTGGACCGACGTGCTTGCGCTGACCCTGATGAGCCAGGGCGAAAAAAGCGAGGCCTACCGCAAGCAGCTGGCCGTCGCCGATCAGCTCATCGCCGCCAGCAACAGTCTTCGCTCAGGCAACGAGCCGCCCGCCGCGGCACTGCGACGGGAAGTCGAAAAGGGACTCAGCCAGGTCGGCTACCACAAGGACGAGATCCATACCGTGGTCAAGCGGCTGCTCACGCCCGAGACTGCGAACGAGGAGTACGCGGCATCGCAGACCTCGATCGCGCTGCGGATCAAGAGCAAAGCCCCGCTGACCGGATCGACCGACGATGAACGACCCGTGCATGCGGCAACGCTGCGCAAGGCCGCGTTGCAACTGACCGACGCCGAAGAGAAGATGTTCGAGAGCCTCAAGCACGTTCCGTTCGGCACCTGGTTCGAGTTCGCCATCAACCAGCAGGGCCAGCGCGTAAGGCGCAAGCTGAGCTGGTTCTCGCCGCTGACCGGACACTGCCTGTTCGTCAACCAGCGCGGCGAGCGTGCCCGCGAATGCACGCTGGATCAGTTGGCGCGCGATATCGTGCGCGACCAGGCCAACATCGTGAAGCCGGAGCAGGAATCCATGGTCGATCGCGCGTGGAAGGCGATCGTCACTTCGCTCAGGCAGCTGACTGGACGCAGCGCGGGCGCCCCGCCGCTGCCGGCGTAGGGAAGCACGCCGCCACTTCGTGCTTCACCCATCCCATCGCCACCATTCCATGCTGACCGCCGGTTGCAGGGAATGCAAGGCCGCCCGCTTCGCCCTAACCGTATTTTTGTGCGACAGGCGAACACCGCTTCGACCAAAATCAAAGACTGCCGGTTCAGGCATTGCCAGCGCCTCGACATCGGACTAGGCTGGAAAACGCGCCGACATTTCGCTTGGCGCCGGCCTTGTTTTTATGCCCTCGCAGACGGTTCGGCGTGGGCGAGACAAGAGCGCGCCACGACACTCCTGTCGCTTGGGCTGAATCGTACGCTGAGTAACAGCCGCTGCTGGCGGCGCGAATGGACTCCCTGAGCGAAAGCTTGGAACAGGGGATACGGGAAATGATGCAGGGGGCTTCGACGTTCGGCACGCCCGTCGTGCCACGGCAGCCGGTGCTCAAAAAACTCGCGCGCCGACGCGAGTTGCCGCAGCGCGTGCGCCATATTCTCACCGGGCTGCTCGGCATTTGCACGCGAAGTCTGGCCGATTCGGTCGGTGCGACATTCGACGAGTATGAGCATGAACTGCCCAGGCAAGCGGCCAGGGCACGCAGCGTCGAGCAGAGCCGGCGCTGGTTCGAGTCGCTGCGTGCAGTAAAGCGGGCGCGCGCCGAGGTCACCCTGCGCTTCCTGGCGAACATCGAAGATGCACTGACGCATTTCGACGAGGGCACCGATGCACACGGCGCAATGCGCGCTCACGACGGCATGCCGCAGGCCAGTGTAGAGCTTTCGCTGGTCGAGACCGGTGATCTGGAGCTGTCCCTGGCAACGCAGGACATAGCGACCCGATCGGAAATCCGCCACTCGCTGGCCTTGCTCGACCTCGGGCACCGCTTCGGCGTACTCGCCGGGCAGCCTGCTTTCGAAGCCGAGCGCATGGTGCTCGGGCCAGCGCACTTGCTGCGCGCCTTGCGCGATGCGAGCAACTGTCTCGAGCTGCCGGCAGAGCATCGCGTGCTGTTTTGCCACGCCTTCGATCGCGTCGCGCTGAGCGCAATCGGCACGTTCTACTCGGCGCTCAACGCGTTTTTTGTCGAGCATCGCATTCTCAGGCACTTGCGCGCGCATGCGCCGGTTCGGGCGAGGAGCAGGATCGGAAGTCCCGAGGAGCAGGCCCCTGCGAACGCTGCTCACCCACGCCGTGAGACGGTCGCGCCACAGGCCCTGCCGTCGGCGCGGTTTTCGAGCGATAGCAGCGGCGGCCGCAACAATCCCGAATTGAACGATCCGGAATTTTTCACGACGCTGCGCGGCTTGCTGGCCGGGAGGCAGCGCGCGCCCCATGCACGCAGCGCGGCAGCGCCCGGCAGCCCCGGCTTTGTGCCGAGCGCCGAACAGGTGCAATCGGTGCTCGGCCAGCTGCAGTCGAAACCGGCAGCCTCGGCGGAGGCCGGCGGCACGGTCGCCCAACGCCCGGTAACGCACCTGCGGCAGGAACTGCTCGATCAGTTGCACCAGTTCGCGCCCCCGGGCCAGCGCCTGCAGTTGGGTGCAGAAGATTCCGACACGATCGATCTCGTCGGGATGCTCTTCGACTATATCGAGAAGAGCGCGCCGGCGAACGGCAAGACGCAGAAGATGATGACGCAGCTGCAGGTTCCGCTGCTGCGTGTCGCTTTGCGCGACAAGAGCTTCTTCAGCCAAGGCTCGCATCCGGCGCGCCTGCTGCTCAATGCGATTGCCGAAACCGGCATTCACTGGATCGACGACAGCGAAGGCGAAGCCGATCCGGCGCTGCTCAAGAAGATGCATCTGGTCATCGAACGCCTCAACGCCGAATTCGACGGGGACCTGAGCCTGATCGAGCGTATGTTCGGCGATCTTTCACAGCACGTGCAGACGCTCGCGCACAAGGCCGAAGTCTCCGAGCGGCGCCTGGTCGATGCAACGAAAGGCCGCGAAAAGCTCGGGATCGCTCGCGAAACGGCAAGCAACGCGATCGCCGCCCGCGTCGCCGGGGCCAAACCCGGACGCCTGCTGCGCACGATGCTCGAGCAGGCCTGGACCGACGTGCTTGCGCTCACCGTACTGCGTCATGGCGAAAACAGTGAGGCCTACCGGAAGCAACTGGCAGTTGCCGATCAGCTGATCGCAGCGGGAGGCGGCAAAGGCAGCGCGGACCAGCCCGCGGTCGCCGCACTGCGCCAGGAAGTCGAGCGCGGTCTTGGCCAGGTAGGCTTTCATCACGATGAGATCCAGGCGGTCGTCAGGCACCTGCTCGCTCCCGGCGAGGCGGCACAGGGAGACGATCAGCCCTCGCAGACCCAGATTGCGGTCCGGCTCAAGAGCAAGACCCACCTTGGCCCCGCAGGTGAAGAAAAGCCGCTGCAGGCCGCGGCGGCACGCCGGGCGTCGGTGCAGCTCAACGCGGCGGAACTGCAGATGCTCGAGCGCTTGCAGGGCGTTCCGTTCGGCACCTGGTTCGAATTCGCCACCAACCAGCAGGGCGATCGCGTGCGGCGCAAGCTCAGTTGGTACTCGACGATTACCGGACGCTGCCTGTTCGTCAACCCGCGCGGG
The DNA here is from genome assembly GCA_963766595.1 of uncultured Gammaproteobacteria bacterium. Classification (GTDB taxonomy): domain Bacteria; phylum Pseudomonadota; class Gammaproteobacteria; order Xanthomonadales; family Rhodanobacteraceae; genus Rudaea. The sequence continues at coordinate 102,875 of CAVYAZ010000002.1, read as the reverse complement.
GCACGCGCCTTCGAGCGCACGCTGGAGCAATTGGCGCGAGAGATCGTGCGCGGGCAAGCCAATATTGCCGCGCCCGAGACGGAATCGCTGGTCGACCGCGCGTGGAATGCCATCGCCGCATCGCTCAGACAGCTGACCGGCCGGACGCCGGCCAGCGTTCCAGCGGCGCGTTGACCACCGGGTTCTTGATCGCGACGGGGTAAAGCGCGTAGGGTCACAATCTGAAGTTCGAGGTAAACGAAATGGTCGAACAACGCAGATCACGCCGCAAGAAAGCGCCCCAGACGATCCCGGTGACGAATTCGATTACCGGCGACGCAATTGGCTTCGTCGGCAATCTCTCGATCGACGGCATGCTGCTGATCGCGAACCGCGCGCTGCCCGACAATGCGCTGTTCCAGTTCACTTTCGAATTGCCCGGGCATGCCGGGTCCACGAACCGTCGGATTGAAATCGGCGTGCACGAGCAGTGGAGCGAACCGGCGAGCATTCCAGGCCAGTTCTGGGCCGGGTTCCGTATCATCGACATCGACCCGCAGGATCGCGTCGCACTCGGCGCGTGGGTCAACGCGCAGGAAGACCAGATAGCGTGACGCGCGCGTTGCACTGCGCGCGCCCGGACCGGCGATTTGCGGCACAATAGCACTCCCGCATCGCGGAACTGCCCGTCATGTCCGACCTGCTCGCCCGGCTGTATCCGGATCACCTCGCCACGCTGCGCCAGCGCGCCGATACGGCGCTTGCGCGAGGCGGTTTCGATCATCTCGTCGTTGCAGCCGGCGTTCCGCCCTACCAGTTTCTCGACGATCGACCCTTTCCGTTCGCCGTCAATCCGCACTTCAAGCACTGGCTGCCGGTCACGAAGGCGCCGGGTTCGTGGCTGCTGTACACGCCAGGGCAAAAGCCCAGGCTGATCTACCTGCAGCCGCACGATTACTGGCACGTCGTGCCCGACGCGCCGGCCGGTTACTGGGTCGAGCACTTCGATATCGTGATCGTTCGCGAGCCGAAGGAGGCGCGCGCGCATCTGCCGGCAGCAACGGCGCGTTGCGCAATCGTCGGCGACACGAACGTCGCGGCCGGCGATTTCGCGCCGAACAATCCGTCCGCGGTGTTGAACTACCTGCACTACCATCGCGCCTACAAGACCGACTACGAACTGGCGATGATGCGCGTCGCCAGCAAGCTCGGCGCGCGCGCGCACCGCGCGGCCGAGTCGGCCTTTCGCGAGGGCGCGTCGGAGTACGCCATTCACATGGCCTATCTGGCGGCCGTGCACGAAACCGAGAGCGAACTGCCATACAGCAACATCGTCGCGCTGAACCAGCACGGCGCGGTGCTGCACTACACCGACCTCAATCGCGCGCCGCCGGCGCATTCGAATTCTTTCCTGATCGACGCCGGCGCGAGTTTCCACGGCTACGCCAGCGACATCACGCGCACCTATGCGGCCAACGGCGTCGCGGAATTCCAGTCGCTGGTCGACGCGGTCGACACGGCCCAGCGCGGCTTCGTCGCCAAGGTGCGCGCCGGACAGTCGTACCCTGAACTGCATGTGCATTCGCACCGCGTTCTGGCCGGCATCCTGCGCGAGCAGGAATTTATCCGCATGAGCGCCGACGGTGCAGTCGAATCGGGCGTTTCCAGCGTGTTCTTCCCGCACGGGCTCGGACACTTGATCGGCCTGCAGGTGCACGATGTCGCAGGTTTCCAGCGCGACGACTCCGGCGGCACGATCGACAAGCCATCCGGACATCCGTATCTGCGGCTGACGCGCACGATCGAACCGCGCATGGTCATGACGATCGAGCCGGGCATTTACTTCATCGACATGCTGCTGGCCGAACTGAAAGGCAGGCCGCAGGCCGGCGACGTCAACTGGGAAAAGGTCGACCGGTTTCGCCAGTACGGCGGCATCCGCATAGAGGACGATGTCGCCTGCACCGACGGCGCGCCGGAAAATCTCACGCGCGACGCTTTCGCTGCGGCGGCCTGAATCCATTGCTGCGCTCGCCTGAGCGGGTTTCCGGCGGTGACAAACTTGCCCTGCCCATGCCGTGATGCGTCGTATACTATGTCGCCCAAATGGACCTCGCGACACACTCTGCTGACGAGCCGACCGGGCGCTCCTGGTTCAGGAGCCCGGAGGGCGTGCGCCTGGCACTCGAGCTCGCCGCGATAATCCTCGCCAAGATCATCGTCCTGGTCGTGCTGTATTTTTTCCTGTTCGCCGGGCCGCGCGTGCAAACTTCACCCGCCGCGATGCGCGATCATCTGGCCGCATCCGCTGCGCAGGCCTGCTGCGATGATCGATCCTGAACTGGTTTCCCTGTCGCGCGCGCAGTTTGCGCTGACGGCGCTCTATCACTTCCTGTTCGTGCCGCTGACGCTCGGCCTGTCGTGGCTGCTGGCAATCATGGAAGCGGTGTACGTGATGACCGGCCGCGACATCTGGAAACGCATGACCCAGTTCTGGGGCGTGCTGTTCGGCATCAACTTCGCGATGGGCGTGGCGACCGGCGTGACGATGGAGTTCCAGTTCGGCACGAACTGGGCGTATTACTCGCATTACGTCGGCGACGTCTTCGGCACGCCGCTTGCGATCGAGGGCCTGATGGCGTTCTTCCTCGAGGCGACGTTCATCGGCCTGTTCTTCTTCGGCTGGGACCGGCTCAGCCGCGTGCAGCACCTTGCGGTTACCTGCCTGCTCGCGCTCGGCACGAACCTGTCGGCGCTATGGATCCTGATCGCGAACGCGTGGATGCAGAATCCGGTCGGCGCCGAATTCAATCTCGACACGATGCGCATGGAAGTGACTTCGTTCTCCGCGGTGCTGTTCAATCCGGTCGCACAATCGAAGTTCGTGCACACGGTCAGCGCCGGCTATGTCGTCGGCTCGATGTTCGTGTTGTCGATCAGCGCGTGGTATCTGCTGCGCGGCCGCAACCTCGAATTCGCCAAGCGCTCGATGACGGTCGCCGCGAGCTTCGGGCTGGCTTCGGCATTGAGCGTCGTCGTGCTCGGCGACGAATCCGGGTACACCGTTTCGGAAAACCAGAAGATGAAGCTCGCCGCGATCGAGGCGATGTGGGATACCGAGCCGCCACCGGCCTCGTTCACCGTCTTCGGCTTTCCGGATGTCGCCGAGCGCACGACCCACATGGCGATCCACGTCCCGTGGTTGATGGGGATCATCGGCACGCGCTCGCTCGACGGTGTGCTGCCCGGCATCAACGAACTGGTCGACGACGCGGTGAAGCGCATCGAAAACGGACGGATCGCCTATGCGGCGCTGCAACGCCTGCGGTCGAACGGCGCCGACGCGCAGGCGCGCGCGGATTTCGATGCGCACAAGGCCGATCTGGGCTACGCCTTGCTGCTCAAGCGCGACATGGCCGATCCGGCGCAGGCCACTGCCGCCGACGTGCAGCGCGCCGCCGCCGGCACGATACCGAACGTACCGCTGCTGTTCTGGTCGTTCCGCATCATGGTTGGCTGCGGCATGTATTTCATCGCCCTGTTCGCATGGTCGTTCTGGCTTGCCGGCAAGCGCCGGCTCGACGCGAAACGCTGGTACCTCAAACTGGCGCTATGGAGCCTGCCGCTTCCGTGGCTTGCGGCCGAACTCGGCTGGATCGTCGCCGAAAACGGCCGCCAGCCATGGGCGATCGAGGGCGTCCTGCCGACGGCGCTGGGAGTCTCTTCGGTTTCGTCCGGACAGGTTTTGTTCAGCCTGATTGGATTTGTGACTTTTTATACCGCGCTCGCGGTCGTCGACGTCGTGCTGATGCTCAAGTACGCGCGGCGCGGGCCGGATGGCCTGGGCATGTGGCCGCCGGCGCCGGGCGACGAGGGGGCTGACTATGCCGTTGGCACTTGATTGCGCGCCGATGTCGCGCTGCATAGCGACCAGCACGAGAGCTGCGCCAGTTACTCCGGCGTATCGCATAAATGCGCGTCGTTTCGACGGAAGCCGGAACGCAGCTCTTTCATTTGACGTCATTCCCGCGCAAGCGGGAATCCATTTTGATCTTGCGCTTGAAGTGCAACGCTTCCACTCGCCCTGCGGGCGAGCGGGTAGACACACCCCACGTAGCGCGCCTTCCGGGCATCCTGCCCTCCAGGTCCGCGAGCAGGTTCCGGGGGTCGCTGAGCGCACATCCGTGTGCGCGCAGCGCCCTCGCGCGCGTCGTGCGCGCGACCCTTCGGGCGTTTCCTCCACCTGCTCGCCGCGCCACAGGGGCCCCATTTCGGCGGCATCCTGCCGCGGAAGCACGCGCTCGCACGTGTTTGCCCTTGGTCCATGTTTCTCGAGAAGCAAACAACCCCAGCGACGCTGCGATCAACGGGAGCGCGCCGTGACCTATGAAATCCTGCGCGTCGTCTGGTGGCTGATTCTCGGCGTGTTGCTGATCGGGTTCGCCGTCATGGACGGCTTCGATTTCGGCATCGCCGCGCTCGTGCGCGTGCTCGGTCGCGACGATGACGAGCGCCGCGCCCTGCTCGAGACGGTCGAGCCGGTGTGGGAGGGCAACCAGGTCTGGTTCGTGCTCGCCGGTGGCGCCGCGTTCGCGGCCTTTCCGTTGCTGTACGCGGTGGCGTTCTCGGGTTTCTATCTGGCGATGATGGTGTTGCTGGCTGCGTTCATCCTGCGCCCGGTCAGTTTCGGCTACCGGAACAAGTACACTAATCCACAGTGGCGCAACGCCTGGGACTGGGCGCTCACGATTTCCGGCAGCGTGCCGCCGCTGATCTTCGGCGTCGCGTTCGGCAACCTGTTCCTCGGCGCGCCGTTCCGCTTCGATCGCGACATGCGCATCGAATACACCGGCGGCTTCATCGACCTGCTGCATCCATTCGCGCTGCTGTGCGGCGTGGCCAGCCTGGCGCTGATCCTCGCGCACGGCGCGGCCTGGGCCGCGGTGAAGTCGGACGCCAGCCTCGCGCAACGCTGCGGCAAGACGGCCCGGATCGCAACAATGGTTTTCATTGCCGTCTATGCGGTCGCCGGCGTCTGGCTGCTGCTTGGCGTGCCGGGTCATGCGCTGGCTGACGCCGCAATGAGTGACGCCGCGTCCAACCCGCTGCTCAAGCACGTTGTGCTGCAAAAGAGCTGGTTCGCCGGTTTCGCCGCGGCGCATCCGGCGTTCTGGGTCACGCCGGTGCTCGCGTTCGCGGCGGCCGTGGCAACGATTGCGCTAACGACGCAGCAGAAGTATCTCGCAGCATTTGCTGCCAGCGCAGCGACTATCGCCGCGACGATCCTCTCGGCCGGTCTGGCCCTGTTTCCGTTCCTGCTGCCGTCGAGCCTGGAGCCCGGCAGTGGACTGACGATCTGGGACGCGTCCAGCAGCAAGACGACGCTCGGACTCATGCTGTTCGTCGTCGTGGTGTTCCTGCCGATCGTGCTGGCCTATACCGGTTGGGTCTACCGTGTGCTGCGCGGTCGCGTGAGTCTGGAACACATCCGTTCGTCACACGGAATGTATTGAGGAGTCCGGCATGTGGTATTTCACCTGGGTACTCGGCATCGGCCTGGCCTGCGCGTTCGCGATCCTGAACGCGATGTGGTACGAATTGCACGCCGATGCGCAGTCACAGCAGCAGGCCGACGAGTCCAATCCGCCGCGCTGACAGCGGATGCATGCGTTCCCGCACCGCACGCATGCGGCAACGCACCAAAGCGTTCGCGCTGTGCAATAATTCACGGGAACCCGCATCACCGCTGCGGCCACCGTCATCAGGAGCCGGCGCCGCCGGCAAGTCGATCGTGTCAGGTACTCCACGCATGTTCCCGAAGATCCCGCTCGCTATCGCCGGCGCCGTACTCGCATGTTTCTGCGCGGGGTCGGCGGTCAGCGCTGCCGAGCCTGCCGCGCCGAAAACCGTTCCGGCATCCGCGCCGGCAACCCATGTAACTAGTGAACAAGTACACAAGTCCGGGGCGACGCCTGCGGTTACGGGTGCAAGCGCTGCGGCCGCGTCAGCGCCGGCGAAATCGGCCAAGACAACCGCCAAGGCAAAGGTCAAGCCGAAACCGCCGGCGCACGATCCGGCAGCCACGCGCATCCTCGACCTTGCCGGACTCGGCGAGGTCACCGTCTACGCGGCGAAAGGCGAAGCCAAAGGCCTGGCGCTGTTCGCATCAGGCGATGGGGCATGGAACCTCGGCGTCTGGGACATGGCGCACACCGCGGCCGACCTGGGCTATTGGGTCGCCGGATTCAGCACGCCCGCGTTCCTGAAGTCGCTGGAAAACGGCGACGGCGAATGCAGCGATGCATCGGGCCTGCTCGACCACGTCGGCAGCAAGGTCAGGAGCGAATTCAAATTGCCGACTGACTGGCGCCCGGTGCTGATCGGCTATTCGTCGGGCGCCACGATCATGTACGCCGCGCTGGCCCAGGCCGGCGACACACGTTTTGGCGGAGCCATGACGCTCGGCTTCTGCCCCGACCTGATCATCCACAAGCCATTCTGCGAAGGCGCGGGCCTCACAGCCGACAAACAGACCACGCCGCCGTACGGAATCGTGTTCAATACCGTGCCGCGGGTCGAGGCGCCATGGATCGTGCTGCAAGGCGATATCGACCAGGTTTGCAATCCGCCTGCGACCGAAGCATTCGTCAAGCAGGTCCAGGGTGGCCAGGTCGTGATTCTGCCGAAGGTCGGACACGGATATTCGGTGCCACGCAACTGGATGCCCCAGTATCGCCAGGGTCTGCTCGACCTGCTCGACGCGGCGCAGGCCTCGGCGCGCGTCGCCGACGCGCAGCGCTGATCCACCGCCGCTCGCCGCCGCGACCATGAGCGAGAGCGCCGAGCGTCTTCCCGCGACCGCCGAACGCAGTCTGTTCGCGCGCCTGCGCTGGATCGTGCCTGCGACATTTCTCGCGTTCGTCGCGTGGCTGCTGTGGCGCGAAGTCGGCGAATTCCCTCTGCCGGACATCCAGAAGACTCTGCTCGACGTGCCTACCGCCTCGGCGATCGGCGTCGGCGCGCTGGCGGTGTTCGCCGTGATGTTCACCGGTGTCGTCGACTGGCTGATCGGCCGCTGGCTCAAGCTCGGCCTGCACGCGCGCGACTACCTGCGCCTGGCATTCATCGCCAACGGCATGGCCAACACGCTGAACCTGTCCGGCGCCATGGGCGCGAGCATCCGCCTGATGGGCCTTTCGTCGCACAAGGTGCCGCTGTCGCGCGCCGCGGCGCTTATCGGCATGCAGGCGCTGTCGCTGCTGTCCGGCCTGTCGCTGCTGGTGATCGTCACGCTGGCGACGAGTTCGCTGCCGATGTCGAGCGGCACGCCGCAACACTGGATCGCCGCGATCGTGCTGACGCTCTCCGCACTTTATCTACCTTTATACTTTGTCCTGACGACGCGGCGCGCGCTGATGCGCTGGCTCCCGGCCGACGTGGGCGTGCCGCCGCTGCAGCTGAAGATCCAGCTGACGCTGGTCTCGTTCGTCGACTGGGTGCTGGCCGCGGCGACGCTGTATGCCTGCATCTATCTCAGTGGCGAGCACGTCAAGCCCGGGCTCCTGCTTGGCGCGTTCGCCGGCGCGGGCGTGCTCGGCCTGGTCAGCCAGGTGCCGGGCGGCCTCGGCGTCTTCGACGGCCTGATCCTGCTCGCGCTGACCGACGCCGGCTACGACAAGGCTTCGGTGTTCTCCGGCCTTATGTTGTTCCGCATCTCCTATTACCTGTTGCCGCTGTTCGGAAGCCTCTACCTCGGCTCGGAGATGCTGACCCAGCGCCTGCCACTGCTCAATCGCCTGCGCGGGCGCCTCGCCGGCCACCCGCTGTTCGGCGTGCTCGGCCTGCCGGCCGCGATGCTCGGCGACCTAGGCATGCGCGTGCTCGCGATCCTGACATTCGGGGCCGGCGCGATCCAGCTCGCATCGGCGGCGATTCCGTCGGTGACCGAGCACGTCGACGTCGTGCGCACGTACGTTCCGATCCTCGCCGTCGAAAGCTCGAACTGGTTCAGCATTCTTTCCGGCGTGCTGCTGCTCGGGCTTGCCCGCGGGATCGACGGCCGCCTGCGCGTCGCCTACCGGATGGCCCAGTGGCTGCTCGTCATCAGCGCGGTGCTGGCGATCACGAAGGGCCTGCATTTCGGCGAGGCCCTGTTCCTGCTCGCCGTCGCCGCACTGCTGCGCACGCGCAAGCAGGCATTCACCCGGCGCGCGTCGACGCTGACGTCGGCGACGACGTTCGGCTGGTATGCCGGCCTTCTGTTGATCGTGCTGGTGTTCTTCTGGATCGGCGTCGCCCAGGTGCTCGGCGACGATTCGTTCGATCTATTCTACATCGGCTTCGGCGAGCACACCTCGCGCATCGGCCGCGGACTGGCTGCCGCCGCGCTCGGCCTGGCGCTGTACTTGATCTGGCAGATCTTCGCCGTGCGCCGCCCGCAACTGACCCTGCCCGCCCGCGCCGAACTCGAGAGCGCGCGCGCGCTGTACCGGGAGCATGGCGGCGGCGAATTCGCACACCTGACCTTCATGCGCGACAAGCACCTGTTCTGGGCCGCCGACCATCAGGCCGTCGTCGCCTACGGCAGCATACGCAACCGCCTTGTCGCGCTCGGCTCGCCGTGCGGCCCCGAAGCATGCCTGGACCGGGCGATCCTGGATTTCCGCCGCTTCGCCGACGCGCAGGATCGCGTGCCGGTGTTCTATGAAGTGCTCGAACCGGATTTGTCGCACTATCACGACCACGGCTTCGACCTGTTCAAGCTCGGCGAGCTGGCGATCATCCAGTTGAAGGAATTCTCGCTCGCCGGCAAACGCTGGGAGGACCTGCGCCAGGCCGTCAACCGCTCGACCAAGGAACAGATCACGTTCGAGATCGTCAATCCGCCGCACGATTCGGTCGTGCTGGCCGAGGTCAAGCGCGTTTCCGACACCTGGCTGTCGTACAAGGGCTCGGCGGAGAAGGGTTTCTCCCTCGGTCGCTTCGATGCGGATTACGTCGGCCTGACTCCGCTCGCGCTCGTGCGCCGGGCCGGCGAGCTGATCGCGTTCGCCAATCTCGTGCCGCCTTACGGCGGCCACGATGCAGCGAGCCTGGACATGATGCGGCACGTCGGCGACGCCCCGCGCAGCACGATGGACTTCCTGTTCGCCAAGGTCATGCAATGGGCGCAGGAACAGGGCTACGAGACGTTCAGCCTCGGCATGGCGCCACTGTCGCGTGTCGGCGACAACCAGTACGCGCGCTTCAACGAGCGCCTGGCCTCGCTGGCGTTCCGCTATGGCAGCAGTTTATACAATTACCAAGGTGTACGACGCTACAAGGACAAGTTCAAGCCGGAATGGACCGGGACATATCTGGCCTATCCGCGCGGCGTGTGGGTGCCGGGCCTGTTGATCGACATCGCCGCGATGGTGTCGGGCGGCTACCGGCGCTTCCTGATCGGCTGACCCCTGCGTAGGGTGGGCCTTGGCCCACCATCTTTGCATTTCTCCGCCAAATAAAACGGTGGGCCAAGGCCCACCCTACGACGCGGATCAGTTCCGGCGGTTCGGCAACGCGCCGTAGATGCTTGTGCCGAGCTTGTCGTAGTCGCCGTTGTAGTGGTGGCCTCCGGCCAATTCGAGCTGGCGCACATTCGGCTTGCCGGCAAGCTTCAGGCAGAAGCCGTCCGCGCCTTCTTCGGCGCCGTGCACGCAGATCACCGGCACTTTCGTTTTGGCGATCTCCGGCAGCACCGGAATCGCGCCTTCATGCTGGGTCGAGCCAAACCAGTCGCCGACGTGGATCTCGAACACGGCCTCGTCATCGGGCGAGATCAGGACCTGCGCCGCGATGCGCTCGCGCGCGGCGTCGGCCAGGCGATTGATCAATACCGGCGACAGCGCCGCGCCGAACGAATAGCCGATGACGACGAAATCGGCGCCGGGCTCCGCCGCACCGTAGTGCCCGATGATGCGCGTCAAGGCGTCAGCGGCCTCGTCGGGCTTGCGCGTCTGCCAGAAATATTTCACCGACGACAATCCGACGACAGCGATCCCGCGCCGGGAAAGCTGGTCGGCGACCGCGATGTCCAGTCCGGCCCAGCCGCCATCGCCGGTGATGATGATCGCGATCCGATTGGCCGGCGTTCCCTGCGCGGCGACTTCGATCAGCGGCAGGTCGGCGATGTCCTCCGGCAACGGCGCCGCCGCGGCTGGCGCGGTCAGCCAGTCGACCGCGGCGACCAGACCCGCGCCCGGCGCGGGCGCGTCCGGAATGCCGACGGCGCGCAACTCGAGGTTTTTCAGCCACGCTTCCGCCGGCGGAAGCGCAGCATTGCGACGCGCCTGCAGTGCGAACGGAAACGGCAGCCACGGATTCGGCAACACCCTCACCGGAATCACACGCCAGGTTTCCTCGCCGGCCGGCCGCTCCCGGCCATCCGGACTCCTGTCCGTCGCCGTTACCTTGCCGGCATCACCCGTGCAAACCGGCTTCGGCAAGCGGAACGCGAAGTCGTAGCCGAGCGTGATCAGGGCGGTGAACGTGCCTTTCGGCGCCTGCGCATCGACGGCATACGCAAATGTCGCACCGGCGCCGTCGCCGATCAGCAACGGATTGGCGAAGTTCTTGAGCTGCTGATGACGCTGCATCCAGTCGCTCATCTCCTCGACGTGCGCAGCCGGGAACGAGCACTTGTCGTTGATCGACAGCATCTCCTTCAGATACGCGGGCAGATCGACGCCAAGCACGAGCGCGCCGTCATCGCTCAGTGCCGATGCGAGCGCCTCGGCGCGCGCATCCCAGCCGTTCTTGTCGGAGATGAAGACGATCGTGCGCTTCGGCTCGCCAGCCGGTGACGCAACATGCACGTTGCCGAACAGGCCGTAGTGCACGAGCTTCGTCGCTGCCTGCGCCTGCGCTGCAGTCAGCAGGAGCAGAGCAAGGCTTGAACCACGAAGAACACGAAGAACACGAAGGAAAAGCAAACTCATGTGGATGCGTAGTGCGGTTCTTCGGGGCGCTGCGGACCAGCGGGAGGATGCGGCAGCCGGAACATGGATTAGCCGCAAGGCCTTCTGATGCATTCTCAAAAATCAACTGAAGTTGCTTTCGCTTTTCCTTCGTGTTCTTCGTGTTCTTCGTGCTTCAATCGTTTTCTTCTCTTTCGCTTTCGCCTTCAGCACCGGCGGATTCGACTCGGTCATCAGCGCCTCGATCTCGTCCGGATCGGTCGGAGCCGCGGCGGTGATGACCTCCGGTTCGCCGCGCGTGACCACGACGTCGTCTTCGATGCGGATGCCGATGCCGCGCCACTTGGCCGCAACACCCTTCGCATCCGGCGCAATGTAGATGCCCGGCTCGACCGTGACGACCATGCCCGGCTCGAGTTCGCGGAATTCACCGTCGATGCGGTAGTCGCCGACGTCGTGCACGTCGAGTCCGAGCCAGTGCCCGGTCTTGTGCATGTAGAAGCGGCGATACGCGTGTTCGCGCAGATTCTTGTCGAGGCTGCCCTTGAGCAGGCCGAGCTTGATCAGGCCGGCCGTGATCGTGCGCACGGCGGCGTCGTGATAGGCGTCGAACGGCCGGCCCGGCCGCACCTCGGCGATCGCCGCGCGCTGCGCGGCGAGCACGATGTCGTACAGCGCGCGCTGTTCCGGCGAGTAGCGGCCGCCGACCGGAAAAGTCCGGGTGATGTCCGAGGCGTAGCACTGGTATTCGGCACCGGCGTCGATCAGCAGCAGATCGCCGTCATTGAGCGGCGCGTTGTTGGCGCGATAGTGCAGCACGCATCCGTTCGCGCCGCCGCCGACGATCGGCTCGTACGATGGCACCGCGCCATGCGTCCGGAACGTGTGCACGAGCTCCGCCTCGATCTCGTGCTCGTTCATGCCGGGCCGGACTGCGCGCATCGCGCGCACATGCGCCTCGGCCGCGATTTTCGCGGTCTTGCGCATGACGCGCAGTTCGTCGCGCGTCTTGTACAGGCGCAGGTCGTGCAGGATGTGGCCGAGCGCGACGAACTCGTGCGGCGCGCGCGCGCCGCGCTTGACCTGGCTGCGCACGTGGTTGACCCAGCCGATCAGCGTGACATCGAAATCGGCGTCCCGACCGAAGTGATAGTAGACGCGCGAACGCCCCTCGATCATGCCGGGCAGGATCTCGTCGATGTCGGCGATCGGAAATGCGTCATCCATGCCGTAGTCGCGCACCGCGCCCTCGGCCCCGGCGCGCGCGCCGTCCCAGGCCTCGCGTTCGGCGTCGCGCTCGCGGCAAAACAGGATGACTTCGCCGTGGCTGCGCCCCGGAATCAGCGCCAGCACGGCCTCGGGTTCGGGAAACCCGGTCAGATAGTGAAAGTCGCTGTCCTGCCGGTACGGATAGTGGCTGTCGTTGTTGCGCAACCGCTCCGGCGCGGCCGGCACGATGCAGATCGCATCGCGTCCGATGATTCGCATCAACTGCTTGCGGCGGCGCGCGTACTCTTTGCGGTCGATCATTTGAGGGCAGGGGCCAGGGACTAGGGGCTAGGGACTAGTAAGAGCAAAAAAGCAGGCTTTTGCGATTGCTCAGCGCGTAACGGTGTGTTTGCACGATCTTGATCTTCCTGGTCCCTAGTCCCTGGTCCCTAGCCCCTGCTTCTTCCAAGTCCCTAGTCCCTGCTCAATGCAACGTCGCCCTCGCCCGCGGCGCGTCTGCAGTCAGTTCGGAATGCAACAGCAGCACACCCACGCGAATGAATTCGATGACTTCTGCCAGCGCACTTTCGTCCTCTTCGCTGTCGGCATATTCGAAGCGCGAACCGGCGATCGTGCTGAAATCGCGCAGGATCTCCGCGCAGTCCGGAGAGAGGCCATGCGACTGGTTGGTGCCGGCAAGACCGATGCCGCCGAGGAAACCCCGGCACCATTCCACGAGCGCATCTGCGCGCACGTCGACCGGCGTTTCAGCAGCCGGCAGGAGTGGCTCGAAGCGCAGGTCCGGATCGCTCAACCAGGCCGAGCATTCGCGGAACAGCTGCTGCAGCACTGCGGTGTCGGCCTTCGCCGCGGCCGCGCTCTCGTCCGGCTGAAGTTCCAGCGCCGCAAGCCAGCCGCGCGCGTCGGCGCGGCCGCCGGCGCACAGATAACCGGTCAGCGAACCGTGCAGGTCGCTGGGATCAATGCCGAAGCGCAGGTTCGCCAGCAATTGGCCGAGTTGCGCATGGGTTATTGGCAGAGTAGCTGTCACCCGGATCGCACCATGACGGATGGCCGTATTGTACCAGCGCAACGCCGCAGCGCAGCGTCTGGCAGACGGCCATTCATTTCCCTACACTGCGGAATCCGGCGCGCCGCGTCTTCACGGATCCGCCACCAGCGCAGCCGTTCGCAACCCGCGCCGGCCTGATGCGTTGACCGCCAACAGGCACCCGCCTATAGTTCCAGCCATGTCAGAGGGGAATTCCATGCTGGGCGAGTTGCAGCAGATCAGCGGACAGCTCGACCGTCTGCTCGAGCTTTGTCAGCGTCTGGCCGAGGAGAATCGCAGCCTGCGCGTGAGTCAGGAACAATTGACCGCGGAGCGCGCGAACCTGCTCGCCAAGAACGAACAGGCGCGTTCGCGCGTCGAGGCAATGATCGCGCGCCTGCGCTCACTGGAGAACAACGCGTGAGCGAAGCAACACCGGTTACCGTCAATATTCTGGATCGCGAATTCCTGATCGGCTGCACTGCCGAGGAACGCGCCGGCCTGATCGCCGCCGCCGGCTATCTCGACGGCAAGATGCGCGAGGTGCGCGGCAGCAGCCGCACTCAAGGCCTCGATCGCATCGCCGTGATGGCGGCGCTGAACATCGCGCACGAACTGCTGCAGGCGCGCCAGAACGGTGAATCGGAATCCGGCGCGCTGGCACAACATCTGCAGGCCATGCGCACAAAGCTTGATGCGGCACTCGCACCAAGACTAAAATGATCCGGCGTTCTCTGCGATGCGCGACAGCGTGTCCAAACAATATTGCCTTGCTCCTACATACGACCCCGGGATGGCAGTGCTGAAAGTCCGTGTGCAAGTCCGCCTCGAGCGGAAAGCCTGAAGACAAGCGAGCCACCCCACCTGATCCTCGGGATCAAGGTCGTTCGGGCGTGCACCGGCATCGCGGAGGCGCTCCATCTCTCTTTCGAGCCTGGACCCGGCGCGTGGACGTGAATGATCGCGGCGCCCTGCGCGAGGAGTTGCGCGCGCAACGCACACGCCTGACTCCGGCGCAGCGCATCGCCGCCGCGACCGGTGTCGCCGCGATACTCGAGCAACTTCCCGAATTCATGGTCGACCAGCGCGTCGCCGGCTACTGGGCCGTCGCCGGCGAACTGCCGTTGCACGTCGCCGTCGGCGCGCTGACTGCGCGCGACCAGCGCTACTACCTGCCGGTGCTCGAACCGCAGCGGCGGCTGCGCTTTGCGCCATGGCGCGCCGGCGCGGAAGTGCGCGCGAACCGCTACGGCATTCCGGAACCGCAATGCGATGCGGCCGAACTGCTCGATCCGGCCGCACTCGACCTGGTCCTGGTTCCCCTGCTCGGCTTCGACCGCCGCGGCCACCGGCTTGGCACCGGCGCCGGCTACTACGACCGCAGCTTCGCATTCCTGCAGGGCCAGTCGCGCCCGGCAACGCCGGTGCTGGTCGGGATCGGTTACAGTTTCTCCGAACGCCCGCTGCTGCCGGCCGAAGCCTGGGATATACAAATGGATTTTGTCGCAACCGAGCGCGAACTGATCGACTGCACTGAGCAGGACTTGCCGAAGAGCAAAGAGTGAACCACTAAGAACACGAGGAACACGAAGGAAAGCGTTCAAGAGGGACCAAAAAAAACGCGAAAGAAGCCCAAGACCGGAAAGGCACAGAGGCGCTCGACGTGCATACGGACTGATTTTGTTTCACTCACCGCTTGCTTCACTCTTGCTTTTCCTTCGTGTTCTTCGTGTCCTTCGTGGTTCAATCTTTCGCTTTCCCGATGGGTTGAACGCCGCAAGATTGTTTTGACCACAACTGATCAGGAATGGGCGAGCAATGAACTACTGGCTGATGAAAACCGAGCCCGACGAATTCTCGATCGACGACTTGAAGCGCAAGAAGAGCGAGCCGTGGACCGGCGTGCGCAACTACCAGGCGCGCAACTACATGCGCGACGGCATGCGCAAGGGCGACGGCGTGCTGTTCTACCATTCCAGTTGCGCAGTGCCTGGCGTCGCCGGCATCGCCGAAGTCGCGGCATCGGCCTATGCGGACCCGACCCAGTTCGACCCGAAGAGCGACTACTTCGACGCCGGCAGCCAGCGCGACGCGCCGCGCTGGCTCCTGGTCGACGTCAAGTACAAGCGCAAGCTCAAGCGTGTCATTACGCTGACCGAACTCAAGCAACACGACGAACTGAACGGCATGATCCTGCTGCGCCCCGGCAACCGGCTCTCGGTCATGCCGGTCACGAAGCCCGAGTGGGATTTTGTCCTCGGTCTCGAATGACCTATCCACCGGAGATCGCATGAACGCCGAAGAACAAAAGCGCCTCGCCGCACGGCAGGCGGTGAGCTACGTCGAGGATGGCAGCGTCGTCGGCGTCGGCACCGGCAGCACGGTCGCCCACTTCATCGACGAACTCGGCAAGATCCGCGGGCGCATCGAGGCCACCGTGTCGAGCTCGGAAAAGAGCACCGCGTTGCTCCAGCAGCTCGGCATTCGCGTCGTCGATCTCAACAGCGTCGGCGAGTTGTCGCTGTATGTCGACGGCGCCGACGAGTGCGATCCGCACAAGTGCCTGATCAAGGGCGGCGGCGCGGCGCTGACCCGCGAAAAGATCATCGCCGCGGCCTCGCGCAAGTTCGTCTGCATGATCGACGCGAGCAAGCGCGTCGATGTGCTCGGCCGCTTCCCGCTGCCGGTCGAAGTCATCCCGATGGCGCGTGGCTATGTCGCGCGCGAGATCGTGCGCCGCGGCGGGCAGCCGGTGTGGCGCGACGGCACGGTCACCGACAACGGCAACTGGATCCTCGACGTGCACAACCTGCGCATCACCGATCCGGTCGCGCTCGAAGCTGACTTGAACCAGATTACGGGCGTCGTGTGCGTCGGTTTGTTCGCGAAGCGACCGGCGGATGTCGTGCTGATCGGCGGCGAGAAAATGCCGTGAGGACGCGGGGCTGAGCCGCTGGCGGCCCGACCTCGCCGGGACAGCCCCCTCTCAGGTCAAGGATTGCCGCAGGCGGTCACTGGCCTTCATTCCAACGCTCAGAGCGCAGCCGGATCGCCCGTTCAGGCAGCGGCACGCAACTTGCTGTGCTCCGAGGTCCGCCAAGCTGAGAGTCGTACGTGGCCTTGTTCCGAATCCGCCGTCCGGTGCGCCTTCTGCCGGGCCCGCGCCTGAGTCTGAGCAAGTCCTCGCGCGCGGCATCCGGATTGCGCGGAACACACGCGACATTCGACCGGCGCGCGCACCGCACACCGGCCGACGCTCGAGCGACGGGCAGCGGGTTCGACAACGAGAACAAACGCAGCATGAGTGAACCGCCCAAGCAACAGACGTCGGCCGTATCGCTGTTGATCGCAGCCGTCGTGGCCCTGTGGCTGGTTCTGTTCCTGATGGGGCACCGCTGAGCCTCCGACTCACGCGTTTGGTCCCGGATCGGCGATAATCCGAACCGCGCCGGGGCCGCAAGCCCTGGCCCGTTAGTCCCGGCAGAAATGCGCGCAATTTCCGCATGTTTGCCCTGAACACGTGCCGCGCCCCGTTCCGAAGGTGCTGAAACAGGGCCGACGCGTTGCCTTTCTTGAGAAGGCCTCAACATTTGCTCCGTAGACTTATGGCGTTTGCGCGCGGATAGGCCGCATGCAACGATCCGCAAGATACGAAGGCCACCGAGACAGTGCCGCTTGACGACCGGATTCGACCTGGAGCCACAAGACTCAACCATGACAATCCGCATTGACCGCAACGAAGATCCCGCCGATCCAGCACGCGCGGAAGAGCCGGGCATGGCGAGGTCGCGGCCCGCCATCGCATGGCAGCGTGCGCTGCATGGAATCGAGCAGATGTCGACGACGCGCGCGAACGCCCGTGCCGGACTCGCCGCCGATGTGCTCGTCAGTTGCCTGCTGCTGTATCTGGGGTTGCGCCGGGCCGGACTGACTCCCGCGCTGGGGATTTCGATTGCCTTGTTCGGGCTCGTTCTGTTCAGCTTCGTCGAGTATTGTTTCCACCGCTGGCTGTTCCACGGTCCGGTGCACGTGCTCGAACAGGGTCACCGCAGGCACCACGAGGAACCGCAGGCCCACGATTCGCTGCCGTTCTTCCTGCCCCCTCTCGCGGCGCTTCTGCTGGCCGGCGCACTGTGCCTCGCACTGCCGGCATCGGCGGCGCTGCTGTTCACCGGCGGCATGGCAGCCGGCTATGCGGCCTACGGCCTGACTCATACGATTTTCCACAACGTGCGCTTCCGCCGCCCGCTGGCCAGGCGCTGGGCAGCCGCGCATCATGTCCACCATTATCATCCGCACAGCAACTTCGGCGTGACCACTCCGCTGTGGGATATCCTGCTGAAGACCCGCCATCTCTCCGGGGAGAAAAGGCTGGCATCGTGACGCGCGGGCCGAAAGCCGGCTCGCCGGCAGCGATCCGCCACGCGCGTCGCGTCGGCCGCCTGCTGATCGTCGCCGCCGTCGCCGCCACGCTGGTCGTTCCGATCGTGCTCGGCGGCCGCGACGCGCTGGTCGCGGCTTTGCATTTTTCTATACAAGGGTACTTTGGTATTTTTGCACTGATCGTCGCGAGCTGGGCCGGCCGCACGCTCAAGCTGCAACTCCTGCTGCGCCGGCTCGGCGTCGCCGCGAGCCTGCTGCGCTCGCTCGGCATTTCCCTGGCGACCGATTTTGCCTTCATCACGACCCCCGGCGGCGTCGGCGGCTATGCGGCCAGCGTTTACTACCTGCGCCGCGCCGGCGCATCGGCCAGTGGCGCCGCGGCGATCACGGCAGCGGACCAGGGCATGGACGTGCTGTTCTTCGTCGTCGCGCTCCCGCTCGCGGCGCTCGGCCTGGTCTGGTCCGATGTGCCGCGCAGCCTGAGCACGGTTGCGCTGGCCACGAGCGCGCTGATTGCGCTGGCGGCGCTCGCCGCCTGGCTGGCGCGCGGGCGCCTGGCAAGCTGGCTCGGATCAATCTCGTTCGGCAGCCGTTGGCCGCGTGTGGCGCGCGCGCAGCACGCGGTAACGGAATTCCTGAAAAGGATGCATGCGGACGCGCGCCTGGTGTTTGCGGCAGGGCCGCTGTATCTGTTCTACATCTTCGCATTGACCGTGCTGCAGCAGGTGACCCGCTACAGCATTTTATGGCTTGCCCTGCTGCTGCTCGGCTATCCGGTGCCGTTCGCGCTGATTTTCCTGCTCCAGGTATTCGTGTTGCAGGCCGCATCCTGGACCGGCGTGCCTTCAGGCGCCGGCAGCGCGGAACTCGGCTTGAGCGCGACGCTGATCTCGTGGGTGCCGGGCCCGGCCCTCGCGACCGCGCTGCTGCTCTGGCGCATGGCCACGCTGCACGTTGGTCTGATCGCCGGCGCCATCGCGATCGCCGTGCTGGCGCGGCGTCACAAGCGCCCGCATGCCGGGGTGCAGCGCGCGTCGATATCGACGCAGTCGCGCGATGCGTCCGGCGGCGTCGCCCCGCCGCACGCGCCATCGTCCTGATCCAGGACAAGCGGATTGCCGCGTCGCCACGCGGCAGTGTCCAAACGTTCGCGGCGCACTGAACCGCGCGCGCAATGAGTCGCTGCTATGCCCTGTCGCGCGCAATCGGTTCGTTTGCCGATCTCAATCGCCGAGCTTCTTCAGCCAGTCGCCTGCGGTGGTCGGTCCGGTCGCCACCGTATCGGTATGCTCGGCGATCGTTTCGCGGATCGCGACCCAGAATTTCGCGCCGGTCGGCGCGCCGAGTTTCTTCAGCGCCTCGTTCCTGACCTTGGCCTTGGCCGGCTCGACGTCTTCATCCTGGATCAGCAGGAAATCCCACGAGGCGCCGTCGGAGTGCACGTACAGTTCGCGCGCCGGCAATCCGGCCTGAAGATTGGCCTGGTCGTACAACGCGATCAACTTGAGGAATTGCACCTGCTTGCCGGGCGCGATGTGGTAGATCTCGATCATCTTCTCGGGGTCGGCGAGCGCCGGCGTCATCGAGGCGGTGGCAAGCAGTGCCGCAGCGGCGGCTTTTTTCAGCAACGTGGTTTTCAGCACAATGGAATCTCCATTCTCATGAATTGACTTTGAAAATACATGCCGTCATTCCCGCGAAAGCGGGAATCCATTTTGACTTTCCTATTACAAAGCAGGATCAAGATGGATTCCCGCTTTCGCGGGAATGACGACAATTGAAGATGGCGTTCGTCGAGGACGCGCCGACATGCAGCCAACGTGTGCGGCTCCCTCGTTCGCAACGAGCGGGACACCACGGGCCCCGGCTCACGGCTCACGCCCGTTCGCAGCGCGCAGCGTATCCCGCTCATGCGAGAACCATTGCGGCGCGAGCGGCTTGTGTTCGGGCCACACCTCGTCGAGCGTTGCGGCGTTGTAAAGGCGCCCGTTCTTCATGACCTGCGCGATCGCGAGCGTGTTGCGGATATCGTCGAGCGGATTTTTTTCGAGGATCACGAGGTCGGCATATTTGCCGGGCGAAAGGCTTCCGATCTCGTCCTGGCGGCCGATCGTCTCGGCTGAGCCGATCGTCGCCGCGCGCAGCACCTCGTGCGGCGTCATGCCGCCGGCTGCATAAGCCTGCATTTCCCAGTGCGTTCCGAATCCCGGCACTTCACCGTGCGCGCCGACGCCGAGCAGACCGCCGGCACGCTGCACCTGAGCGGCGCCTTGCGCGATCGCCGCATAGAAGTATTCATCGGGCGCGTACCAGTGCCGGCGCGAGAACTTCTTCTCGGCCAGCAGTGGCGGGGAAAAATGCTGCAGCTTCACCTCGTTCTGCGGCTGGTCGCGTTCGATGAAGTAGTTCTGCGCGGGCGGTCCGCCATGCGAAATTTGCAGTGTGAGCGTGTAACTCACGCGCGTCTGCGCGAGCAGCTCGATGACGTCCTTGTACAGCGGCGCGGCGGTCAGCGCGTGCTCGCTGCCCGCAAAGCCGTCCATGATCTGGGTGAGGTCGAGCTTCATGTCGAGCGCGCCCTCGGTCGTCGGCTGCAAGCCGAGTTCCTGCGCCGCGATCGCCACCCACTGGCGCACGCGCCGGTTGCCGGTACGGTATTCCTTGAGGTTGCCGGTGCGGAAGTGATCGGTGTAACGCGACAAGACGTCCTTGACCTGCTGCAGGCTCGTGAACTCGTTGTAGGAAAAAATCGCCGGCCCGGTCGTGAACACGCGCGGCCCGAGCGAGATTCCGGCGTCGAGCAGATCGGCGTACGCGAACATGTCGATGCTCAGCGACGATGGATCCAGGCCGGCCGTTTTGCCGTAGGCGAGGTCCGTGAGGAAGCTCCAGTTCTGCTGGTCGAGCACGCCGCGGCGGATCTCGGCCCAGTGATCGTGCGTGTCGATGAAGCCCGGCACGATGAACTTGCCGGCAACGTCGCGGATGACGGCATCGCTTGGAGCGTCCACCTCGCTGCGCTTGCCGATCGCGGCAATGCGGTTATCGCGGATCAGGACATCGGCATCGGCAATGATTTCATCGCCGCGCATCGTAATTGCCGTGGCGCCGCGCAGGAGCAGCGTGCCGTGTGGCATATCGCGCGGCACTTCGACAATCGCCGGAAACGCTTCGACACCGTCCTGTCCGTCCTGCGGCCGCGCGCCGGTTCCCGCCACGCCGGCAGGATCCAGGCCGACGCTTGCAAGCGACTGGCGATAGAAGGTCGAGCCGACTGCCCAGGTGATCGTCCGGCCGCCGTCGGCCCAGCCGAAAAAGTCCGCGCCGACACTCGTGAGCTTGCGATGCTCGGCCGAGGGCACGCCGACATCGAGCGTCGGCGCGTCGCCGGCCGGCATGCGCAGCAGGTAGAGCTGTTCGACGATCTGCGCGAGCAGCCATTGACCGTCGGGGCTGATGCGAAGGTCATCGACCGGGACGCGTCCTTCCTGGAAATAGAATCCGGGGCCGTTCACCGAAACCAGCTTGCGCCGGCCCGAGCCGTCGACCTTCACCGCGTTCAGGCCGTCGTCGAACATCACGGCAACCGTCGTGCGATCCGTCGTGAACTGCGGCACGCCGCCGATATGCCCGCTTGCAAGCACGCGCTCTCGACCACTGTCCAACGGCAGCATGATGAGCTCTGCCTGGCGCAGCGGCCCGTATTCCATGTACGTGTGCATGCGCTCGAAGTTGCTCGAACGCAGCGCGATGATGGATTTACCATCCGGCGTGAAGACCGGGCTCGTGTAGTAGGTGCCGGCCGTGGTCAGCGCCTTGGGCGTGCCGCCGTCGCGATCGATGCGCCAGATCTGTCCTCCGGCCGCGGCTGTCCAGCTCACGTAGACGATGGATTTTCCATCGGGCGACCATGACGGCTGAAACGCGGGAATTTCCGCAGGTGTAACCGGCTGCGGGCGCGCGTCTTTCGCCAGTTCCATTGTATACAGCCGGCCCAACGCGGAAAACGCGATGCGCTTGCCATCCGGCGAGGCCGCCGGCGCCTGGATCAGGCGCGCCCGCACCGGCCCCGTGTCGTCCTTGAAGGAGCGCCGCAGCGACGGACCGATGTCGAGGTCGACCCGCGCGTGGAATGGAATGACGCCGGCCTTGCCGTCGGCAAGTTCGACGCGATGGATCTTGCCCGCATAGGCGGCGATCAGCGCGCGGCCATCCGGCGTGAACGCATAGCCCGGCATCAGGTCGCGCGACGGCGAACCTTCCTGATCGTCGTGCTGCACCGGATAGATCAGTTCCCGGTCATCGCCGCTGACGAGATTGCGCACGCGCAGTCCGGTCTTGCCACCATAGCGCGCCCCATAGACCAGCGACTTGCCGTCGGGCGCAAGCGCCGGCCGCATCGCGCTGCCCTGATTCGTGACGATCGTTTCGTCCTGATTCGTCGCCAGGTCGCGGCGCTCGATGTTCCACATCGGCAAGGTCATGTCTTCGTCGAACGTGCCGTAGCGGCCGGCAAACCAAAGCGACCTGCCATCGCGCGACGCGACCGCGCCGATCGCGCTGAAGCGCTGCTCCTTCGGCTGGTTGTCGGAAGCCTTGCCGCGCGTGACGCGTTCGCCATGACCGTCCCCGTCGACTGCATAGCGCCACAGCTCGTACGCGGTCAGGTCGGGACGAAATTCCGAAACATAGATCGAACGCCCGTCCGCCGACCATGCCGGCGAAGTCAGCACCGCATTGTCGTCGAGCGTGGAAATCTGGCGCGCATGACCGCCTTGCGGCATCGGCTATCCAGACATTCTCGTTGCCGGCGCGGTCGCTGAGGTAGACAAGGTGCTTGCCGTCGGGCGAAAAGCGCGGCTTGCGAATCGAATGCCAGACCACGCGTGATCGCGCGCGCCTCGCCGCCGCCGATCGGCAATGTATACAAATCACCGAGCAGTTCGAATACGATGCTTCGGCCATCCGGCGAAACGTCGAGCGAGATCCAGGTTCCTTCGTCGGTGTCGAAGCGGATGTGGCGCGTGGGAACGAGCGGCAGCGTTGATTGCGGCGCGTCGTTCCGCGGATTTTCCAGCGCCTGTGTGGTCGCCGACGCGGGCGTCGTGAACGCTGCAGCAAAGCTGAGCGTCAGAATGAAAGCGACGCGCTTGAAGAAGAATCCTTCTCCCCTCGGGAGAAGGTGCCGGCAGGCGGATGAGGGTCGGGCCTCGTATCGACGTTGACCAATGTCCCGACGCTCATCCGCCGGGCAGGAGCCCAAGTGCCTCGGAGGCCGTGGATGGCCGAGAGAGGCCGGCGCTTCGCGCCACCTTCTCCCGACGGGAGAAGGAAAAGCATGGCTGCCGTTTAACATGTCCGTGGCGGCGCGCCCATCAATCGCGGTACGCCGGCGGCCACGCATCGCCGGTCTTCTTCGGCGCATAGCGGTCGCGCAACAACGTCTGGCGCGTGACGCGCGATGCCTCGACGCCCCTGACAAGCACGAGTTCCGCCGCAGCAGAAGGCTCGAGCGGATCGCCATCCCAGATCACGAGGTCGGCATCCAGACCCTGCGCGATGCTGCCGTAGTGATCGCCGATGCCGAAGATCCGCGCCGGATTGACCGTCAGCGCCTTCAGCGCTTCGGCATAAGGCAATCCATTCGCGACAGCGAGTCCCGCGGCTTCGCGCACGGCTTCGCCGGCGTTGTGACTCAGATGGATCGTATTGCCGGAGACCGTGAACGCGACGGTGACGCCGGCACGCTGCAGGATGGCGGCGCTGTCGGCTCGCGCGCCGAGCTGGTCGAAATTGAACGGCAGGTCGGCTTCGGGGTCGACGACGACAGCCGCCTTGTGCGCCGCGAGCAAATCGGCGCAACGCCAGGCCTCGGCGCCGCCGAGCACGATCAACGGCAGGTGGTAGTCGTCGGCAAGGCGCACGGCCTGGCGAATGTCGGATTCGCGCGAAACCTCGATGGCCAACGGCAGTCGCTTGTCCAGCGCCGCATGCAGCGCCGCGATGTTGATCGAGTTCTGCAACTGGTCGCGCGGCGCGCCTGCGGTTTTCGGCACGTACGATTTGCCTTCCTCGAACGCATTGCGCAGCAACTGCCACTGCGCGCTGCGCGAGCCGCCGCCCTTCTTCGCCGCGCCGCCGCCGACGCCGGCGTACAGCGCCGCCTGGGCGCGGTCGATCAGGTCGGCGCCAGGCGTAATGTGCAGCACCGCGCCCATGCCGAACAGCGCCGCGTCGGATCCCGACGACGGACTCGTCACCGCGCGCGTGAGGCCGTCGGCAAGCACGCTGGGCAGCAACACCGAGTTCGCGTTCAGCCCGTACTGCACGTCGAACGCGGCGCCGAGCGGGCCGCTATCGACGCCATAGTCGCGCGTCTCGTCCAGCGAGGAAACCTCGACGAGCCCCAGGTGCGTGTTCGCGTTCATCAGACCCGGCGTGACGACGCGTCCCTGCGCGTCGACAACCCGCGCGCCGGCCGGCGGCGCGGCTTTCGCCTGCACCGATTCGAAACGACCGTCCCGGATCACGATCGTTGCATCGTCGAGCGGACCGCTCGTCCCGTCAGCCAGAGTCCACGCCTTCGCATGCACGATCGCAACAGTCTCGGCGGCCGCAACGTTCATCGCCAGCGCAAACAGGCTCAGGCAAAGAACGCTTTGGACGCGGATGAACGCGGATGAACGCGGATTTGAAAAAGCCCGTTTACAAGAATTCTCTTCCGCTCTGATCCGCGTCGATCCGCGTTCATCCACGTCCCAAATTCCTGCGCGTCGTTCAACCACCATGCGCAGGCTCCCTTTGCTGGGGGAGCAGGCATGGCCGGTTGACCGAGTTCGAAGTCCGCGCGCGGACGGCGCGCCGGATCGCTACCGTCGAAGACGAGCGCGCCGTCGATGAATACCTGGTCGGCGTGCGTGTAGACGCTGAAAGGATCGCCCGACCAGATCACGGCATCGGCATTCTTGCCGGGTTCGAGCGAGCCAACCTTTGCATCGAGTCCGAGCACCTTCGCCGGATTCGATGTAACCCATGCGATCGCGTGTTCCTCGGCAAGATCGAGTCCCGCGCGCCGGCCGGCGGCATACGCCTTGCCGGCTTCCAGCGCGAGGCGCTGGCCGAGCCACGGCGAGTCGGAATGCAACGTCACGCAGGCGCCGCCGGCGTCGACGAACGCCGCGTTCTCGCGGATGCCGTCGAGCGCTTCCATTTTGTAGCCCCACCAGTCCGACCAGACGACCGCGCAGGTTTGGTTGCGGACGAACAGCTGCGGAATCTTGTACGCCTCGACCGCGTGATGGAACGCGGCAATATGAAAGCCGGCCTCTTTGGCTACATCGAACAACGTCGCCATGTCGTCGGCGCGGTAGCAGTGCCATTGCACGCGGATGTCGCCGTCGATCGCGGCGGCCAGCGTGTCTTTCTTCAGATCGTCGTCCGGCCGTTTGTCTTCCTTGCCGGACTCATAGTCGAGCCACTTCTGCCGGTAGGCCGCCGCATCGGCAAACGCCGCGCGCACGCCGGCGACGTTGCCCATGCGCGTCGACGGGAAGCGTCCCTTCGAGCCGTAAGTGTTCTTCGGGTTCTCGCCGCAGGCCATCTTCATGCCGTACGCGGCGCCCGGAAACTTCATCGCCTGCACGGTCGTCGCCGGCACGTTCTTGAGCACGACGCTGCGGCCGCCGATGAGGTTGCTCGAGCCGGGCAGGATCTGCAGCGTCGTCACGCCGCCGGCGAGCGCGCGCGCGAACGATGGATCCTGCACCGTGATCGAGTGCTCGGCCCAGACGTTCGCGGTGTTCGGATCGGTCGACTCGTTGGTGTCGCCGGCTTCCAGATCGAGCGACGTGAACGGCAGCGCGAAGTCGCCATCGTGCGAATGCACGTCGATGATGCCGGGCGTGACCCAGCGGCCGTGCGCGTCGATCGTCTGCACTCCGGCCGGCGCTGTGATCTGCGCACCGATCGCTGCGACCTTGCCGTCGCGCAGAAGCACGCTTGCGTGTTCGAAGCGATGCCCGGCGCCGTCGAGCACGGTCGCATCGACGATCAGCGTGTCCGCGCGCGGCAGCGGCGCGTACGTGCTCGGGAACGGATCGGCTTTCCACGGCAGCGGCGCTTTCGGACCGTGCTCGTGGTGCTTGTGGTCGTCGTCCTTGTCCTTGGCGAGCGGACCCGAAAGCGGCGCGGCAGCCCCGATGATTGCCAGCAAGGCTGCCGCGAGTTTCATGACGCGCGCGGCGTGCTCAGAACTTGCGCGTGATCGTGCCCGTGATCACGCGGCGCAGGCCGTAAAAGCACTGGGAGTCGGACGAGCAGCGCGACACATACTCCTTGTCGAACAGGTTCGCGAAGTTCAACTGCATGACCCACAGGTTCAGATTGTAGTGCACCGTCGCGTCCCACAGCGTCACGCCCGGCGTCTGGAACTGGTTCGCCGTGTCGCCATAGACCGAACCGACGTGGCGGAAGCCCAGGCTTCCGCCCAGACCGGCGAGAGTTCCGTCCTGCTGCGTGTAGTCGACGAGTCCCGAGAACAGGTTCTTCGGCACGACCGTCAGCTGCTTGTGCAGGTCGGCACCGTTGCTCTTGGTCACCTCCGAATCGGTGTAGGTATAGGCCGCATTGAAGCTCCAGCGCTCGTTGATGCGCGCGACGGCTTCGAGTTCGGCGCCCTTGACCTCGACTTCACCGGTCTGGACGCTGAAGAACGGATGGAGCGGATTCTGGTCGGGCGTCAGAACGTTCTTCTGGGTAATATCGTAGACCGCTGCTGTGAACAGCGTGCGCACGCCCGGCGGCATATCCGTGGGCTGCCATTTCAGGCCGGCCTCAACCTGGTCACCCTCGCTTGGCTTGAATGCGTTGCCGTTGAAGTCCGCGCCCGGCACCGGCAGGAACGACGTCGAATACGACACGTACGGCGCAACGCCGCTGTCGAACACGTAGTTCAGGCCGGCGTGATAAGAGAACTTGTCGTCGGTCACGTCCGTGCCGGAATTGCTCTGGTCGAGATGGTCGTAGCGACCACCGAGCGTGACGACCCAGTGATCGATCTTCATCGAGTCCTCGGCATACAGGCCGGTCTGCTTCTGCACTTCCTGGACGTACGGGATCGACGCGGCCGGCGTCGTGATCGGCACGCCGTAGACCGGATGGAACAGGTCGATCGTCGGCGCAGCACGCAAAGCCGAATTCGGAGTCTTCGGTGTAGCGGCGATAGTCCAGACCGAACAGCACGCGCTGCTGGACCGTGTCGCCGTTGATCTTGCCTTCGACCCGATTGTCGACGTTGAACGACTTCGTGTTCTCGTTGAACGGGAAGTTGTAGCGATTGACCGTGTGATAGTCGTCGGGCACGCCGTCGTTATTCGCATCGACGAGCCCCGCGCCGTAAACCTGCAGGATCTTCACCTCGGAAGAGAAGTACTTGAGGTTCTGCTCGAAGCGCCAGGTGTCGTTGAACTGGTGATTGAAGTCCCAGCCGACGCCGTACTGATCGCGCTTGAAATGGTTGTAGTCGGTATCGCCGAGATTCGTGTCGGTCGGCACCTTGCCGAGCGGATTCGGCTTGATCACGCCGTAGGACGGCAGGAAGCCGCCGCCATCGCCGTAGACGTCGTCGTGCTGGAAATAGCTCAGGAACGTCACATTCGTATTCGGCGTGAAGATCCAGGTCAGGGACGGCGCGATGAAGCCGCGGTTCGTGTCGACGCCGTTGGTCTGCGTGCCCTTGTCGAAGTACAGCGCGGTCACGCGCCCGAGCACGCTGCCTTCGTCGTTGAGCGGGCCGGTGACATCGCCCGCCACCTGCACATCGCTGTAGCTGCCGAACTGGAGCTGGCCTTCGCCGCTGAACTGCGCTTCCGGCCGGCGGCTCGTGAGGTTGACGATGCCGCCCGGGGGTGAAAGGCCGTACAGCGTCGACGAAGGTCCCTTGAGCACTTCGACCCTCTGGAAGCCGTACAGGTCGACGCCGACATTCGCGACCGATCCGATCGGCGCCTGCAATCCGTCGACGTACTCCGGCGGATAGAAGCCGCGCAAGGTCAGCCAGTCGTAGCGCGGATCCGGGCCGTAGTTTTCGCCGATGACGCCGGAGGTGTAGCGCACGACCTGGCTGAGGTTCTGCCAGTCGAGCAAGTCGATCTGGTCGCGCGGAATCACCGTGATCGATTGCGGCGTTTCGATCAGCGGAACATTCATCTTCGCGGCGGCATTGCTTTCGCGCGGCACGTAATCCGGCGCGGAAACGACAATGCCCTCGAGCGACTGTGCGTTCTGGTCGTTGGCAGGCTGGGCGTCGGCGTCGCCTTCGGCCATGCCGAGGCCGGCGTAGCTCATGAGGGCGAGCGTCAGGCCGATGTGCAGCAGCGTTCTGTTGCCGAACTTGTCCGCGTTGTGGACTTCACGAATATTCATAGGTCACCCCAAGACATGTGATAGGTGCGCAAACCGGCGCCGTGTCAGGTCGTGCCGGTGTTCAGTGTTTCTGTTCAGCCGCCTCCGGCGGAAATCCGTGCCCCGCTTGTGTCGATTTAATCTGTTCCGATCCCCCCGGTGACGCATGTGCAACGGGGTCTTTAATCGTCGCGTTCAGGCCATCGCGACGGCAACGATTCGTACGCAGACGGCGGACCGTCACTCAGGCTGCTCCGGCCGGCGCAACGCCAAGACGCGCGCGCAGCCAGTTCGCGCCATCGCTCAAGGCCTGGTCGGCGACGGTGGCGATCGATACCGCTTCGAGAAAGCTGTGGGTTGCACCGGCATATTCTTTCGCGACCACGTCTACTCCGGCGCTGCGCAGCCGCTCGGCGAGCGCCACGCTCTGCTCGGCCAGCACGTCGCATTGCGCACTGAGCAAGCAGGCCGGGGGCAGTCCTTCCAGGCGGGCCCGCAATGGCGCCGCCAGAGGATCGAGCGCGTCCGCGGGCGTGGCCAGGTAGTTATTCCAGAAAGCCGCCATCTCGTTGCTCGTGAGCAGGTTGCCCTCGGCGCCGTAGCCGTTGATCGCCTGTTCGGACAATTCGGTGGTGTAGCAGCCGTAGTGCAGCAACATGCCGGACAGCGCGTTCGGCAGGCCGCGGTCGCGCAGCAACAGACATGTAGCGACCGACAGGTTCGCGCCGGCGGAGTCGCCGCCGATCGCGATGCGCGAGGCATCGAGGCCAAACGCCTTGCCGCTTTCGTGCAGCCAGCGCGCGACGCCTTCGATTTGATGCAATGCGAACGGAAACCTGACTTCCGGCGACAACGCGTAGTCGACGCCGACGACGACGACGCCGGCGCGCGCCGCCAGTTCGCGCATCACGCGATCGTGCGTGTCGAGACTGAACAAGGTCCAGCCGCCGCCATGCACATAGATCAGCGCTGGCTGGAGCGCCGTTGCCACGCGCGGCCGGTACAGACGCACGCGCACGTTGCCTTGCGCGGTCGGCGCCAGGAATTCGTCGGTCACCGCCATTGCCGGGCCGCCCCGGCGCCACGGTTCGCGGACTTCCTCGGCAATGCGTCGCATGTCGACGATCGACAGCGCATCGGCCGGCGGGTAGCGCGTCCAGGCCTCGGCCATGGCGGAAACGAATTGGCGTATCTGTGGATCGAGCCCGTCGTCCGGCACTGAACCACGCTCATTCGCCGCGGATCGGAACGGATCGGACGTCATGCCGCGCGTTCCTTCGCCGGCAGCGCCGCCACATCTTGCCTGACTCGGTGAGCTTGCCGTTGTGACGATCTCATGACGTTCCGTTGTATGCTTGCCGGGAATCGAATCGCTACCGAACTGTAGTCCGCGGGCCAGGATTCGCTGTCGCGAGGAGACCATTCATCGTCTAGCGTGGGCCACATGGGTCGCAGCAACAAAAGCATCGACTACCAGTTTGTGCCTCGCCCGATTGCCGTGCTGATGGACGACTATCCGCACGGCTTCTTCGATCCTCCGCACAGCCATGTGCGCGCGCAGTTCGTCTACGCGACGACCGGCGTGACGATCCTGAGCACGCACGATGCCAGCTACGTCGCGCCGCCGCAGCGCGGGATCTGGATTCCGGCCGGCGTCGAGCACGAAGTGCGCTGCCGCGGCCGCGTGTTGATCCGCACCTTGTATATAGCCAGCGACGCTGCGCCGGACCTGCCGCAACATTGCCAGGTCATCGAAGTTTCCAATCTGCTGCGCGAACTGATCCTCGAAGCCGGCAACCTGCCGATCGAATACAACCTCGAAGGCCGCGACCAGCGCATCATGGACCTGATCCTCGACGAGATCCGTTGCGCGCGCCGGATTCCGCTGTCGGTGCCGATGCCGATCAACGAGCGGCTCGCGCGCATCTGCAAGGCGATTCTTGCCGACCCGTCGCAGCACGACGCGCTGAACGACTGGGCCAGCGCCGCGGCCATGGGCCGGCGCACGTTCACGCGCACGTTCCGAAAGGAAACCGGCATGAGCTTCGCGACCTGGCGGCAAAACGTTCGCCTCGTCGACGCGTTGTCGCGACTGGCGACCGGACATTCGGTCACATCGACCGCGCTCGATGTCGGCTACAGCAGCCCGAGCGCATTCACCGCAATGTTCCGGCGCACGTTTGGCGTGCCGCCAACGCACTATCTGGTCGATGCGCCGCCGCAGCCGCTGACGGCGACGCCGTAGCCATCATCTAACCGGTGGCGTCCCTCTCTCTTGACGTCATTCCGGCGGCTCTCAACAGCGGAGCTGGTCAAGCCGGAATCCAGCTCCTTGCGCGCAGAGCGTTCCTCTCGCCCTGCGGACTCGCTCGTGCACGAATCCGTTCATCCCTGCACTACGTCGCTGCGATCGTTCGCGTACATAGAAACATGGCGCGGGAGCAAGCGCCGCGCGCGATTGCTTCTGCGGCAGGATGCCGCCCAAATGGGGCCCCTGTGGCGCGGCGAGCGGGTGGAGGAAAAGCCCGAAGGGGCGCGCGCAGGAAGCGCGCGAGGGCGCTGCGCGCACACGGATGTGCGCTCAGCGCCCCCCGGAACCCGCTCGCGAAGTCGGAGGGCAGGCGACGGCATGGATGCCGGAGGTAGAGCAACGCAGGAGCAGTTGCCGGATGCCCGGAGACCGCGCCACCGGGGTGTGTTTCTTTTGGTGACTTTTCTTTGCACAAGCAAAGAAAAGTTACCCGCTCGCCCGCAGGGCGAGTGGAAGCACTGCACTTCAACGAAAAATCAAGATGGATTCCCGCTTGCGCGGGAATGACGTCAAAAGAAAGGCGCTGGATTCCGGCTTGACCAACTCCGCTGTTGAGAGCTGCCGGAATGACGAGCGGAGGAGCGCAAACGGAGGTGACTGCGTATGGAGAGCCATGGGTTCACCTCGCCGGCGGCAACCGATGAGATTGGCCCATCCACGACAGCGATAGACCCCGCGACAAAAGTGTGTCCGGGCGTTTGGGTCGAGATTGAGTACTGTCGACTGCGCCGCCTGCGGCGCGGAGTCCTGCAATGCGCTCGATCTTCCGCACCACGCACAAGTACCTGGGACTGACCTTCGGCATTCTGTGGCTGCTGCAGGTGCTGACCGGCGTACTGCTCGTGTTCAACGGCGAGATCGACGACGCGTTGCTGAGCGGACCTGATCGCGCGCTGGCGCAGCGGGTATTCGCGGCAGCCGTGACCAAACTCGCGGCTGCGCGCCCGCAGGAAACGCTGACCTACATCATGGCCAGCGAAGGATCGCCAAACCGCTACGACCTGCTGTTCACCGACAAGGACGACCACACGCGCAGCGTGCGCGTCGACGGCGAAGGCAGCGTGGTGCTCGAGCGGCCGCGTGACTACGACTACCCCGCTCCGGGAGTCTTCCAGACCGCGCACGATTTCCACGAGACGCTGTTCGCCGGCGATCGCGGCAAGTGGTTTCTGGGCTTGAGCGGTTTGCTGCTGCTTTCGAACCTGCTGCTCGGCCTGAACCTGGCATGGCCGGGACGCGGCCAGCCCTGGCGCCGTGTCGTACTGCCGGGCAGCACCGGCCCGCCGGCCGTGAAGTTCTTCAAGTGGCACCGCGCGCTCGGTGTCTGCATTCTCGTGCCGGCGATCGTCATGGTCGCCTGCGGCGTCCTGCAGGAGTGGCCGCCGGACGAATGGCTCGGTGTCGCTGATACGGCGCCGACGCCGCACCAAAGCACGCAGGCGGAATCCATCCCGCTCGCCGCGGCGCTGCCGGCCGCGCTCGCGCGCTACCCGGGCGCGACGCTTGCGATGATCCGCATGCCCGACGCCGATCAACCCTGGTATCGCGTGCGCCTGCGCCAGCCCGGAGAACTGCGCCGCGTATTTGGCCAGACGACCGTGTACGTCGACGCGCACGACGGTGCGGTTCTGCGCGACAGCGATGCGTTCAAGTTGCCGCTGAACGAAAGATTCGTCAATGCGATTTATCCGATCCACAGTGGCGAGGCCTTCGGTATCGGCGGCCGCCTGATAGTGCTCGCGACCGGGCTGTCGCTGCTGGCAATGGGCGTGCTCGGCGCCGGCATGTGGTGGACGCGCCGCGCGGCGCGCTCTGCG
The DNA here is from genome assembly GCA_963766595.1 of uncultured Gammaproteobacteria bacterium. Taxonomy (GTDB): domain Bacteria; phylum Pseudomonadota; class Gammaproteobacteria; order Xanthomonadales; family Rhodanobacteraceae; genus Rudaea. The sequence continues at coordinate 70,769 of CAVYAZ010000002.1, read as the reverse complement.
TCGAAGAAAACCCACTCACCGGCGATGGTGCAACGATGACGATTCCACGTTTTGCCGCACGCAGCGATGAAGACGTCACGCGCTTCATCGCCGCCAATCCGCTCGCGTTCGTCGTCACCGGCGCTGCCGGCCACGCCGACACGACTTTGCTGCCGCTGCGGCCCGAACGGGTGAATGCCGGGCGCATCGCGACACTCACCGGCCACTATCCGCGCGCGAATCCGCAAGTCGCGCAGCTGCAGGCCGATCCGCGGGCGTCGCTGCTGTTCCTCGGTCCGCACGGCTACGTGTCGCCGTCGTGGTTCGCCGACCGCACGCAGGCGCCGACCTGGAACTACGCGAGCGCGAACGTCGACGCGCGCATCGAGTTCCTCGACACCCCCGAGGACCTCGACCGCATCGTGCGCGATCTCGTCGATGCGATGGAGGACGGGCGCGGGCGGCCCTGGAACGTCGACGAGATGCATGCCCGATACTCGCTGCTGCTGCAGCGGATCATCCCGTTTCGCGCCACGGTGCTCGACATCCGCGCGAAGTTCAAGCTCGGCCAGGACGAACGCGACGACACGTTTCCGGAGATCCTGCACGGGCTCGAGCAAGACGGCAAAACGGCGCTGATCGCGATGATGCGCGACTTCAATGCGCAGCGCGGGAGCCAGACGCCATGAGCATGCCGCGCCTGCTGGCGCGCAAGTCGGTTGAAACGCTGATCGGGGAAACGCGCACGAACGGCATGCGCAAGGTGCTGACGCCGACGCAACTTGTTCTGCTCGGCATCGGCTGCATCGTCGGCGCCGGCATCTACGTGATGATCGGTCCGGCCGCGGCGAACTATGCCGGCCCGGCCGTGATGCTGTCGTTCCTGATCGCCGGCGCCGCGTGCGTGCTGACCGGCCTGTGCTATGCGGAGCTGGCCGCCGCCGTGCCCGCCGCCGGTTCGTCGTACACCTACTGCTATGCCGCGATGGGCGAGGTATATGCGTGGACGCTCGGCTGGCTGCTGATGCTCGAGTACGGACTGGCCGGCTCGGCGCTCGCGGTCGGCTTCTCCGGCTATTTCTCCAGCCTGCTGCACGATTTCGGCATCGCGCTGCCGCCATCGATTTCAACGTCGCTGATGCAGGCCCAGGTCGTCGACGGCCATACAACATTCGTCGTCGGCAGTGGCGTTAACCTCGTCGCCGTCGCCGCGCTCGCGCTGGCTACGGTCGTGCTCGTCGTCGGCGTGTCGAGATCGGCGCGCGTCAACGCGATCCTCGTCACGATCAAGGTCGCCGTGCTCGCCTCGTTCGTCGCGGTCGGCGTCGGCGCGGTCGATCCGCACAACTGGACACCGTTCATTCCGCCGAACGAAGGCGGCTTCACGTACGGCTGGGAAGGCGTGCTGCGTGCCTCGTCGATCCTGTTCTTCGCGTACCTTGGTTTCGAGACCGTGTCGACCGCCGCCGCGGAAACCAAGGACCCACAGCGAGCGATGCCGATCGGTATCCTCGGCGCGCTCGCGGCGAGCACGACGATCTACATCGTCGTCGCCGCCGTGCTCACCGGCATCGTGCCATTCCGCGAACTGGGCGTGGCCGACCCGATCGCGGTCGCGGTCGATCACATCGGCATGCCGATTTTCTCCGTGCTGATCAAGATCGGCGCGCTGACCGGGTTGGCTTCAGTGCTGCTCGTCAACGGCTATGGCCACTCGCGCGTGTGCTACGCGATGGGGCGCGACGGCTTGCTGCCCGCTGCATTCGCGCGCCTGCATCCGCAGTTCCGCACGCCGTGGATCGGTTGCATCCTGGTGGGCTCGATCTCCGCCGTGCTGGCCGCGGTGTTTCCGATTTCATTCCTCGGCGACCTCGTCAGTCTCGGCACGGCGCTGGCGTTCGTGATCGTATGCCTGAGCCTGATGTGGCTGCGCACGACACGTCCGGATCTGCCGCGCCCGTTTCGCGTGCCGTTCGGCGGCTTCCATATCGGCAAGGCATGGATCGGCTACGTGCCGGTCGCCGCAATCGTCATGTGCATCGGCATGGTGCTTCCGGTCGCGCTCGACATCGTCGCGCAGGCGCGCCGTGGCGACATCATGCCGGCATCGATTCTCGGCGCGTACGCGCTGATCGGCGTCGCGATCTACGCCGGCTACGGTTTCCGGCGCGACCGCAGCGTCGTTGCCGCTGCCGCGGAGATCGAGCAGAGCGCCTGAACCTCGACGTCGATGTTGACCTGGATCAACTGGGCGCAGGTGGTAGTAACATATTGCGGTGCAATATAGCGGTACTATATTGCACCGCAATATAGCGACCCCGGGTCTGGGGCCGCCCCACGAGGCTGCCATGAACGACTCCCTGAGTAGGTTATCGCAACGGCAACAGCTTGCGACGAAGGTCAGCACGCTGCTGCAGAAACGCGCAAAGCTGGCGCAGGAACGCCTTGCCGAGCGCGTCCGCAAGGTCTACGACCAAAGCAAGGACCTGTTTTCCAAACCGGTGATGCCTTGGGACATCTGGACCGGCGGTGCGCGCTATGCGCTGGACTTCGCGCAACGCACCGTATTGTTCTGGGACACGCTGCGCCTGCGCGGCAACCAATTCATCGAGCGCGAGCGCGCGGGCCTGCCGCCGGTGCTGCACTACGACTACGAGTCCGTCCTCGAGGGCAGCACGCTGGCGCGTCCGGTCAACTATGAACTGGTGCGCATCGTTCCGCCCGAGGGCGTGACGGTGGACGCCAAGCGTCGTCCGTACCTGATCATCGATCCGCGCGCCGGACACGGCCCCGGCATCGGCGGCTTCAAGGATGATTCGCAAGTCGGCGTAGCGCTGCGCGCAGGCCACCCGGTTTACTTCGTGCTGTTCCGTCAGGAACCCGAACCCGGACAGACGTTGCTCGACGTGTGCGAGGCCGAGCGACAATTCGTACGCCGCGTGCGCGAGCTGCATCCCGGCGCTCCGAAGCCCGCGCTGGTCGGCAACTGCCAGGGCGGCTGGGCGGCGATGATGCTCGCGGCCGCCAGTCCCGACGACACCGGTCCGATCGTGATCAACGGCGCGCCGATGTCCTACTGGGGCGGTGCGTTCAACGAGGACGAGGGCGACAATCCGATGCGCTATTCGGGCGGGCTGCTTGGCGGCACGTGGCTCGCGTCGCTGTTCTCCGATCTCGGCGCCGGCAAGTTCGACGGCGCCTGGCTCGTGCAGAATTTCGAGAACCTCAACCCGGCCAACACGTTCTGGGACAAGTACTACCACGTGTTCGCGAACATCGACACCGAACCACCGCGCTTCCTCGACTTCGAGCGCTGGTGGGGCGGCTTCTACCTGATGAACACCGAAGAGATCGAATGGATCACGCAGAATCTTTTCGTGGGCAACAAGCTGTGGTCGGGGACGGTCAAGTCCGGTGCCGGCGCCACGTTCGACCTGCGCGAGATCAAGGTGCCGATCATCCTGTTCGCCTCGATGGGCGACAACATCACGCCACCGGAACAGGCGTTCAACTGGGTCGCCGACGTCTACGGCAGCACCGACGAGATCAAGGCACGCGGGCAGGTGATCGTGGGCCTGCTGCATGCGGACGTCGGTCATCTCGGCATCTTCGTCTCCGGCAAGGTCGCGAAGAAGGAACACGCGCAGGTCGTCGAGGTCATGAAGTCGATCGAGATGCTGCCGCCCGGCCTCTACGCCATGCAGATCACCGAGAAGAAAGGCACTGGCGGCAAGCCGGAGTACGAAGTCAGTTTCGTCGAGCGCACTCTTGAAGAGATCCAGTCGCGCCTGAACCGTTTCGAGCGCGCCGACGAAAAACCGTTCGAAGCGGTCAGCGCAGTTTCCGAACTCAACCAAAAAGCCTACGAATTGTTCGCGCGCCCGCTCGTGCAGGCAGTGAGCAACGAAACCAGCGCCAAGCTCGCACGCGATATGCATCCTATGCGCGCGCAACGCTGGGCAATTTCCGATCTCAACCCGTTCTTGTCGTGGCTGGGTCCGAGCGCGAAGGCAGTCAAGGAACGGCGCCAGGCGCTCGACGCCAACGATCCGGCACGCAAGGTCGAGCGCGCGGCTTCCGAACTGATCAGCGCTTCCCTGGATCATTACCGCGCAATGCGCGATGCCTACAGCGAAGCCGCATTCTTCGCTCTGTACGGCAACATGTTCTCGCTCTACGACTCCGCACCCCAACCAGGCACCGCACCGGCTCAGGCCACGGATCCGCGCAATCTTCCGTTCGTGCGCGAGGCACTCGAATCGATCGATGAAGGCGGTTATGCCGAGGCGGTGTCGCGGGTCGGATATCTGTTGGTTCGCAAGGGCGAACCCCTGCCGCTCGCGCGCCTGCAACTCAAGCAAGAGCTGATGAAGGATTACGGCAGGTTCCTGCCGGTGATATCGCCCGACGAGGCGCGCCGCATTCGCGGCGAACAGGAGATCGTCGTGCGCTATGAGCCGGGCAAGGCGGTGTCGACGTTGCCGCTGCTGCTCTCCCAGCGCGGCGATCGCGAGCGCCTGCTAAAACTGCTCGAAGCGTTGCTCGCCGACCCGCGCGTGCAAGACGGCAAGGCGACAACGGAGCAGCGCGCGATGCTGGCACGTATCCGTGCCGTGCTGCTTCCCAAGAATAGCCCACAGCCGCGCGGCGTCGCAGCGAAACGCAAAGTCGCAGCGAAAAGCAAAGCCCCAGCTAAGAGCAAAGCCCCAGCGAAGAGCAAAGTTTCAGCGACGGGCAAAGCTACAGCGAGGAGCAAAGCTACAGCGAGGAGCAAAGCTACAGCGAGGAGCAAAGCTACAGCGAGGAGCAAAGCTGCAGGGAAGAGCAGAGCCTCAGCGAAGAGCAAAGCCTAGGAGCTGACATGGACATTCCTCACACCAAGCATCAGAAATACGAGCGCCTGCTGGCGCGGGCGAAAACATTTCCTGCCGTAACGACCGCAGTGGTCCATCCGTGCGACCAATCCTCGCTGAGCGCCGCGGTGGATGCGGCCAAGGCCGGATTGATCACGCCGATCCTGGTCGGTCCGCGAGCGCGTATCGAGGCGCTGGCCAAGGAACACGGTATTTCGATTTCGGACTACGAGCTCGTCGACGCGCCGCACAGCGTCGCAGCGGCGGCCGAGGCAGTCAAACTCGTGCGCGCCGGTCGGGCCGAGTGCCTGATGAAGGGTAGTCTGCACACCGACGAACTGATGGGTGCGGTGGTATCGCGCGAGGGTGGCTTGCGCACGAGTCGACGCATCAGCCATTGCTTCGTGATGGACGTGCCGACCCATGACGACGTGCTGATCATCTCGGACGCCGCCGTGAACATCGCGCCGCCGCTCGAAGTCAAGGTCGACATCGTGCAGAACGCAATCGACCTCGCACACAACCTCGGCACGAATGAAGTGCGCGTTGCGATCCTTTCGGCGATGGAGACGGTCAACTCGAAAGTGCCTTCGACGCTCGAAGCGGCAGCCTTGTGCAAGATGGCGGACCGCGGCCAGATTACCGGCGCAATTCTCGACGGGCCGCTGGCGCTCGACAACGCGATCAGCCCCGAGGCGGCGAAGATCAAGAAGATCAAGTCTGACGTCGCGGGCCGCGCCAACGTGCTGATCGTCCCGGACCTCGAAGCCGGAAATATGCTGGCCAAGAGCCTGACCTTCCTGGCCGACGCCGACGCCGCCGGAATCGTGCTCGGTGCGCGCGTGCCGATCATCCTGACCAGCCGGGCCGACTCGGTCCTGACCCGGCTGGCTTCGTGCGCTATCGCCTCGCTGATCGTGGAAGCGAAACGCAAGACGCCCGCGCGGCACATCGCATGAGTGCGGGGTGCTGTCGTGGCTGACGCGATCCTGGTGCTGAATGCCGGCTCGTCGAGCGTCAAGTTCTCGGTGTTCCTCGCCCAGGACGGCGCCCTCGAGCCGATGCTGCGCGGCCAGATCGAAAGCCTCTTCACCAAGCCGCGCTTCGAGGCCAAGGATCCGGGCGGCAACAAGGTCGAGGCGAAGGCCTGGCCCGATGACACGCAACTCGGCCACGCCGGCGCGCTCGATTACCTGATCGGATACCTGCGCGCGCAACGTGGCGAGCACGAACTGCGCGCAGTGGGACACCGCGTTGTGCACGGCGGCTTGGCCTATTCGGCGCCGGTTCGGATCGATGCGTCTGTGCTGGCAACGCTCGAACAGTTCGTGCCGCTCGCGCCGCTGCATCAACCGAACAATCTCGCGCCGATTCGCGTCCTGCTCGAACGCCAGCCGGACCTGCCTCAAGTCGCCTGTTTCGACACGGCATTCCACAGCACGCAGCCGGCGCTGGCCCAGAGTTTCGCGTTGCCGGCGGAAATCACCGACCGCGGCGTGAAGCGCTACGGATTCCACGGCTTGTCGTACGAATACATCGCCTCGATGCTGCCTGGCGTCGATGCGCGCGCGGCGGCCGGCCGCACCGTCGTGCTGCACCTCGGCAACGGTTCGAGCATGTGTGCGCTTGACGGTGGCCGCAGCGTCGCGAGCACGATGGGTTTCACCGCCGTCGACGGCCTGATGATGGGCACGCGCTGCGGCGCGATCGACCCTGGCGTGATCCTGTATCTGATCGACGAACTGCGCATGGACGCGCGCGCGATCGAAAAATTGATCTACCAGCAATCCGGCCTGCTCGGCGTATCCGGAATCTCGAGCGACATGCGCACGCTGCTCGCCAGCGACGAGCCGCGCGCCAGGCTTGCCGTCGATCTGTTTGTCTATCGCATCGCGCGCGAACTCGGTTCGCTCGCGGCAGCGCTCGGCGGACTTGATGCACTCGTGTTCACTGCCGGCATTGGCGAGAAAGCCGCCGTGATCCGCGAGCGCGTTTGCGCTGCCGCCGAGTGGCTCGGCGTGGCGCTGGATGCATCGGCGAACGCCGCGCACGGTCCACTGATCTCGGCGCCGCAAAGCAAGGCCGCTGCGTGGGTCATCCCGACCAACGAAGAATTGATGATCGCGCGACACACCTTCGCCGCGATCTGAAGGAGATATCACGATGGTCCAAGTCCCCCAACCCGTACTCAAGGACCGCAAGGCGCTCGTCGTCGGCATCGCCAACGACAATTCGATCGCCTACGGCTGTGCGCAGGCATTCGCCGAACTCGGCGCGAATCTCGCCGTCACCTACCTGAACGAACGCTCGCGCCCGTACGTCGAGCCACTGGCGCAACAGCTCGGCGCGGAAATCTTCATGCCGCTCGACGTTGCCAAGCCGGGCGAACTCGAAGCGGTGTTCGAGCGCATCCGCTCGCAGTGGGGCCGGCTCGACCTGCTCGTGCATTCGATCGCGTTCGCGCCGAAAGCCGACCTGCAGGGTGGGCTGCTCGATTGCTCGGCGGAGGGCTTCGCCCAGGCGATGGACATCTCGTGCCACTCGTTCGTGCGCATGGCGCGGCTGGCCGCGCCGCTGATGGACGAAGGCGGCGCGATGTTCGCGATGAGCTATCACGGCGCGCAGAAGGTCGTGCCGAACTACAACGTCATGGGACCGGTAAAGGCCGCGCTTGAAGCGTCCTGCCGTTACCTTGCGCATGAACTCGGGCCCAAGGGCATTCGCGTGCATGCGGTGTCGCCGGGCCCACTGAAGTCGCGCGCCGCTTCGGGCCTCAAGGATTTCGACCGCCTGCTCAACGATGCCGTCGAGCGCGCGCCGGTCGGCGAGCTCGTCGACATCCTCGACGTGGGTTTCGCGGTCGCCTACCTCGCCACGCCCTACGCGCGCCGCATTACCGGCAGCACGCTTTATGTCGATGGCGGTGTAAACATCATGGCGTGAGGCAAATTGCCGTGGCTTCGGCATTGCCGTGGACAGACTGGTGCTATCCATTGTCCATGCACCGGAAACCCAAGGCGTGAACCCGATTGTTGATGGATCGTCACGGCATTCGCCACCTCCCCGTCGTCGAAGGCGGCCGCGTCGTCGGCGTCGTCTCGGTTCGCGACCTGATGCGTGAAGCCGTCGCGCACCACGAAAGAGTGATCAAGGATCTGGAACTCGAGCGCATGACGATGTTCACCTCGCCCGTGTAGATCAGCGCGAACGTGACCACAATGAACAAAGGGAAAGCATCGCCATGAGCCTGCTCATCATCGTCGCGTCGCTCGTTTTCCTGATGTACGTGGCCTACCGGGGCTACAGCGTGATCCTGTTCGCTCCCGTCGCGGCGCTCGGCGCGGTGCTGCTCACCGATCCTTCCCTCGTCGCACCGATGTTCACCAGCATCTTCATGAAGAAGATGGTGGGCTTCATCGCCGACTACTTCCCGGTGTTCATGCTCGGTGCGGTATTCGGCAAGGTGATCGAGATTTCCGGGTTTTCCAAGTCGATCGTCGCCGCGGTCATCAACCTGATCGGGCGGGAACGCGCGATGCTGTCGATCGTGATCGTGTGCGCCGTGCTCACTTACGGCGGCGTGTCGTTGTTCGTCGTCGTGTTCGCCGTCTATCCGTTCGCCGCCGAGATGTTCCGCCAGAGCGAAATCCCGAAGCGGCTGATCCCGGGCACGATCGCCCTCGGCGCTTTCACGATCACGATGGACGCGCTGCCGGGAAGCCCGCAGATCCAGAACATCATTCCGACCACGTTCTTCAACACGAACACCTGGGCCGCGCCGTGGCTCGGTGTGATCGGCGCTGCCTTCATCATCGCCATGGGCATGGCGTACCTGCAATTGATGCGGCGAAGGGCCGCGGCGGCCGGCGAAGGCTACGGCACCGATCTGAAGAACGAGCCGGAGCCGTACGAGGCGGAGACCCTGCCCAATCCCTGGGTCGCGCTGTCGCCGCTGGTCGTCGTCGGCGTCATGAATCTGGTTTTCACCGGCCTGCATTCCGAAGTTCTATGGCAAGACCCACGAATTCGCGCTGAGCGAAGGCGCCAAGCCGATCGTTACGGAAGTCGGCAAGGTCACCGCGATCTGGGCGGTCGAGGCGGCGCTGCTGCTGGGCATCCTCACGGTGTTTGCCTTCGCCTGGAAGCCGGTGACCGCGAAGTTCGCCGACGCGAGCAAGGCCGCCATCGCAGGATCGCTGCTGGCATCGATGAACACCGCATCGGAATACGGCTTCGGCGGCGTGATCGCGGCGCTGCCGGGTTTCCTGGTCGTCGCGGACGCGCTCAAGGCGATTCCGAACCCGCTGATCAACGAAGCGATCACCGTCACTTCGCTGGCCGGCATCACCGGTTCTGCATCCGGGGGCATGAGCATCGCGCTGGCGGCAATGTCCGACACATTCATCGCCAACGCACAGGCGGCCGGAATTCCGCTCGAAGTGTTCCATCGGGTGGCGTCGATGGCCAGCGGCGGCATGGACACGCTGCCGCACAACGGAGCCGTGATCACGTTGCTGGCGGTGTCCGGGCTGACGCACAAACAGTCGTACAAGGATATATTTGCCATCACCGTGATCAAGGCCCTGGCCGTGTTCCTGATCATCGGCGTGTATCCGCGGCGCGATCACTGCCCGTGGAGACGGCTGGACCAATAGATATCACTTCAAGCAGGAGTCGCCATGCGAACTCTCTCTGTCGCCGACGCGGTAGCACTCATTCCTGAGGGCGCCCGTGTGATGATCGGTGGTTTCATGGGCGTCGGCACGCCCGAACGTGTCATCGACGAGCTCGTGCGCCAGGGCAAGCGCGGCCTCACCGTAATCGCCAACGACACCGCGTTGCCGGGCGTCGGCATCGGCAAGCTGGTGAGCGCAGACCTCGTGAGCAAAGTGATCGCCAGCCACATCGGACTGAATCCCGAGACACAGAAGAAGATGATCGCGGGGGTGATCGAAGTCGAACTCGTGCCGCAAGGCACGCTCATCGAACGCATCCGTGCCGGCGGATTCGGCCTCGGCGGCATCCTGACCACGACCGGGGTCGGCACGGTGGTCGCCGAAGGCAAGCAGACGATCGCAGTGGCCGGCAAGGACTATCTGGTGGAAACGGCGCTGCACGCGGATTTCGCGCTGGTCAATGCCTTCCTCGCCGACTACCTCGGCAACCTGTCCTACGCGCTGACGGCGCGCAACTTCAACCCGGTGATGGCGATGGCAGCGGATACCGTGATCGCCGAAGCCGACAACATCGTGCCCGTGGGCCTGATCTCGCCGGACCACGTCGTCACGCCCGCTCCAATCGTCGACTACCTCATTGCACAGAGCTGACCCATGGACGCACAGACCATTATCGCCAGACGCATCGCGCTCGAACTGCGCGACGCCATGCTCGTGAATCTCGGCATCGGCATTCCGACCCAGGTCGCCAACTATGTTCCGGCTGGCATCCGCGTATTCTTCCAGTCCGAAAACGGATTGATCGGCACCGGTGCCCCGCCGGAGGAAGGCATGCAACATCGCCTGCTGACCGACGCCGGCGGACGCCCGGTCACCGCACTTCCGGGTGCGAGCACGTTCGACAGCGCGACGTCGTTCGGCCTGATCCGCGGCGGCCACGTCGACATGACCGTGCTCGGCGGACTTCAGGTCGATCAGTCCGGGCACCTGGCCAACTGGATGATCCCGGGAAAGATGGTTCCCGGCATGGGCGGCGCGATGGACCTTGCGTCCGGCGCCAAGCGAGTCGTGATCGCCATGCAGCACAGCGCCAAGGGCAAGTCGAAAGTCGTGAAGGCGTGCAATCTGCCGCTGACATCGGCACGGCCGATCGATCTGTTGGTAACCGAGATGGCGGTGATCTCGTTTCCGGGCGGACGCGCCACGCTCCAGGAGACCGCGCCGGGAGTCTCGGTGCAGCAGGTGCTGGATGCCACCGAGGCAGAGCTTGACGTGCCGGCACATGTGCCGCAGATGTCGCTGTAGTTTTTGGCCAAAGTTGACGCCGCGGTGGTGCGCGCGCTCGCGATCAAGACGCGTGAGCGGAAAAATTTACTCTATGCGAGTTCGCCGATTCAACGTCACGAATTGGTTGCAGCCTTCGCGCGTCCCCCGACACTTATCCACGTCCGATATGGTTCAGTGCGAATTCATATGCTTTGGTGCACGATCACGACTCAAAATAGGGGAAGGTCCGTGTTCCGATCCAGTCTGCCCTTCGTAGTTGCCATCTTCATGGCCAGTGCGGCGCATGCGCAAGTCATCGCCGATCCTCAAGCCGTAGCGCCGGTCGTCTACAGTGGCGGCAATCAGTTGAATGTCGAAAACTGCAATACGAACGACCCTGCGTACGGCGACGGCTGCGTCGCCAATGGTGGTCCGGTGATCGATAATCACGCGCCCGCGGATTACGGTTACGCGCCAGACTACGTGCCGGACTATTATGCGGACGCGCCGGTTTACGCCGCACCACCCGTCTACCTTGGCATCAGCGTGCTCCCCGACTACTACTGGGGCTGGCCGTATTACGGCTATGCCTACTGGCCATACTACGGTTACGGTTGTTGCTGGCCGTATTACGGCTACGGATACTGGGGCGGAGCCTACTGGGCGAGCGGATATTGGGGTGGCCATAACCACGATCACAACCATGGCGGCGGCGATTGGAGCCACGGTGGTGGCGGCCATGGAGGACACAGTGGCGGTTACGCCGATCAGAGTGCTGGCACCGGCGGTGCCGGTGGCACTGGTGGCGGACGCTACGGCCACGGCAATCAACCGGCAGGTCCGGGCGCTGGCAATTTCTCGCGCGGCGGTACTTCGACGGGAACGGATTTTTCCCATGTGGGTACCTCGCCAGACAGTCGCAACACACTTGCAGGCACGCAAGCTGGCGCGGGCACCCAGACAGGCACAGGCCGGACGTTCGCCTCCACGACGAATCAGATCAACGGCGCAAACGCAAATCGTTTCGCCGGCCGCACTGCGCTGCCTTCGGCGTCGTACGCCGCCGCAGCGCGCGGCGGTGGCGCGGCGGGCACGTCAATGGCTGCGATGAATGCGCGCGCAGGCGCGGCAACGACGAGCGATCGCGCCAGCGCCGGTTCGGGCTACGCCTATGGTCGCGGAGGCAATACGGCGATTAACAACGGCGCCAGCAACAACAGCGGCGCAAATCAATCATCTCGCGTAGCCTCGATGCCATCGCGTGGATACGCGCCCACGAGCACAGGCGCCGGTACGGTTGCGCGCGGCGGTAGCGTCGCGTCGCAGAGCTATGCCGGATCGCGCTCGGCCTATCCGCAGCAACGTTACGCACCGTCGAATCGCGCGTATGCATCGGCATCGCCCTATTCCGCGGCCGGTCGCAGCGCCTACGCAGGCACGCGCGGCACCGCACCGTCTTATTCCGGCGGACGCGGGGCAGCGCCTGCTTACTCTTACGGGCGCGGTGCGATGCCTTCCTCCTCCGGTGGACGAGGTCCAGGTCCTGGATACTCCGGCGGACGCAGCGCGATGCCCTCGTATTCGCGCGGCGGTGGTCCAAGCTATGCCGCACGTGGCGGCGGTGGTGGCGGCCACGCCGCAGCAGGTGGCGCGGCGCATTCCGGCGGCGGCAGCCACGGAGGCAGTTCGCGCGGACACTGATTCGCGCGCGTCGCGACTGACTCATCATCCTCGGCTTAGTTGCAGATCTAGACGATTCAACACCGTGCTTTTCAAGCCCCTCCCCTTGATGGGGGAGGGGTTGGGGAGAGGGTGACGCCGACGCAGTCGGCGGCTTCGCCGCCATCCCCTCTTCCGGCACGCTGCGCCGGGCAGGAGCCCTAGTGCGACGGCAGGAGCCCTGAGTGCCCCGAAGGCCATGGATGGCCGTGAGGGGCCCTCGGAGGCCATGGATGGCCGAGGGAGGCCGCGTGCCGACCTCTCCCACAAGGGGAGAGGCCATCTCCTCTACTGCAGTAGGCGTCGAACGACCACTGCCTCGCCGGCAAATCCGGAGTGCTCTGAGCGCCCGCTCGACGATCAGCCACGCGCGCTCGTGATGACCGCGCCTTCGCGCATCGTCTTCGTCACCGGCGTCTTGTCCGCGATCTCGATCAGGCGTTGCCACTGCGCATCGTCCAGCGCTTGATCCGAATGCAGGACGCGATGGATGTGCACCTTGCCTTCGTCGTCGCGCATGAACGTCAACTCGGCGCGGAATTCGCCGAGGTTCCAGCCCTTCTTCTCGGCATACATGCGCAGCGTTATCGCGGTGCACGCCGCCAGCGAGGCCAGGTAATAGTCGTACGGTGCCGGCCCTTGCCCTTGCCCGCCGAGCGACTGCGGCTCGTCGGTCACCATGTCGAAATGCCCGACACGAATGCGATGCAGGTAATTCCTTCCGGTCGACACGATGCTTGCAGTGTATGGGGTTTTCATCAGCGTCTCCTGCGCAGCTCGCCAGAGGCAAGCCTGCCGCGATTCGCTCCTGATCGCAATCGGCGCCAGCGGCGGCCATTGCCATGGCAGAACGTGCTCCGACCTCGATGCGCCGCAAACCGCTGCAATTTCCGCATCGCAGGATGCTCACTCGATGTTGAATCTGAAACTGCCTAAGCCCTCGGAGTTGGGCCGCTATGCGCGCTTGCGCACTGTGATTGGCCCACCAGCATTGTAAAAGGCGTAACGAGCCTCAGGCGGCGATCGCCGTTGCGAATGATGCCCAGCCCTGAGAATCCGCACTTCGTCAGGTCGGCGTCCAGCTTCGCGGAGACCGCCCATTTGAGTCAGTCAGCTCAGGGCCTTTCGAGTTGACTTAAGTCAGTTCGCTGTTTCCGCAATAACGCTAACTTCACACCGCACTGCTTCGCATAGTCGTCACGGAGAGGGAAATGAAAACGATGCTCAGAAGCGCAGTCTCTCGCGCGATCGTGCGGCCCGCATTCGTGATCGCGACGATTGTGCTCGCCGCGATGACATGCATTCCCGCGCACGCGCTGCCCGCCTTCAACCGCCAAACCGGCCAGAATTGCGTGGCCTGCCACGCCGGTGGGCAGTTCCCGGAACTCACGCCCTATGGCCGGCTGTTCAAGCTGACCGGCTACACGATCGGCGAGCGCCAGGCGCTTCCGATCGCCGCGATGGCGGTGGCGAGCGACTCGCATGTCAGCAACACCTCCAAGAGCGACGATCCTGCTGCCGATTTCCAGAAGAACAATTCGTTGATCTTCGCGACCGCGAGCGTGTTTGCCGCCGGCAAGATCACCGACAACCTCGGCGCATTCGTGCAGGTCACCTACGACAATTACGCCGGCCAGTCCGACAACGGCAATTGGCATGGCCATAGCGGCGCCGACAACATGGATTTCCGTTATGCCGACCGCGTGATCAGTCCGGAGAACGATCTGATCTGGGGCGTCACCGCCAACAACAATCCATCCGTCGCCGATCCGTGGAACTCCGTCGCTGCCTGGATGCAATACGTGCCGGTGCCGAGTCCGACCAGCAGCAGCTTCATCGACGGCAACACGCCCTACCCCGGCATCGCCGCCGGCGGCAACATCGCCGGCCTCGCCGGTTATCTCTACTGGAATCAGCTCGTCTATGTCGAAGTCGGAGGCTATCGCACCGCGAACGGCATCACCGGATTCATGAGCGCGGGCGTGCCGAAGGACGAGAAGACGAAGCTGCAGGGGACCAATCCGTACTGGCGCGTGGCGTTGAACAAGGAATGGGGAGCGCACAGCCTGATGATCGGCACGTCGGGCATGGTCGCCGATGTCTACGACGACCCACTGGACACGTCCGATCCGAACAGCGTTCACCATTTCCGCGACATCGGCATCGACAGCCAATACCAGTACATTCTCGATCCCCACGCGATCACCGTGCAGCTCGCCTACACGAAAGACATCCATCGCTATCCATACTTTCTCGCCGATCAACCCGTCGTCGATGTCAACGGCAATGCGCTGCCCAACACGAACACCGAAGACAAAACCAATGTTTTCCGCGCCAAGGGCAGCTACGTCTACGACGCGAAGTACGGCACCAGCCTGGCGTTCTTCAACCAGACCGGCTCGACGAATTCGTTGTTGTACGATCCGACGCGCGTGTACGGCAACATCAACGCGAATCCGGCGATTCGCGGCTTCACCTCGGAAGTCTTCTGGACGCCGGTGCAGTACCTGCGCGTCGGTCTGCAATACACGATTTACGACAAATACAACGGCGCCTCGCACAACTACGACGGCGCGGGCCGCAATGCCAGCGACAACAACTCGCTGTTCCTGTACCTCTGGGGTGCTTACTGATGCGCGCGATTGGCGCGCGCGACGTGAAAGCCGGTTCAATGCACGGTGCAATATGGAGGCTTCCATGAAAACCGTAACTCTCAGCCTGCTGGCGATCGCTGTCGGGCTTGCCGCCGGATGCGCCAATGTGCAGCGCTCACGTGATCTGGGCAATCCGGACGTATCCGGACAGACGCTTGCCGAGCAAGTCTGTTCGAATTGCCATGGCGTGACCGGCACAGCCACTTCGCCGAATTTTCCGAACCTGGCCGGACAGCAGGAAGTCTACCTGTCGAGCCAGCTGCACGAGCTCAAGGGACACAGCCGCCGCGATCCGGCCGGATTCGAATACATGTGGGGCATCAGCCGCACCCTGACGGACAAGCAGATACAGGAGCTTGCCGCATACTTCGCGGCACAGAAGCCGCGCCCACAGTCGATAGAAGGCAGTACGGCGCAAATCGACGGCGGCCGACCGATATTCAACGACGGCATTCCGGCGAAAGGAATCCCGCCGTGCCACAGTTGTCATGGCCCCGGGGGCGCCGGCAATGAAAAGTTTCCGCGTCTTGCCGGCCAGCACACGGACTATCTCGTCAAGCAGTTGACGGTCTTCCAGCGCACGGACGAGCGGCCGGAAGGCAGCATCATGAAGACCGTCGCACACGAATTGACGCAGGAGAACATCATCGACGTCGCGGCGTACCTTCAGGCGCTGCCGCACGAAAAGACGCCCTGAGAGCGCGACCTGGCGAGCTGATCGCGCGCGCTGTTCGCGCGTAGACCGGTTTCCTTGTTGACGCTGACTTGCCAGCGCCGCACATGCGCACCATTCGAGACCGCTATACAGGACGCCTGACATGAATAGACCAACTTATTGTCTGCTGCTCGGCATGGCGCTGATATCTGCCGGGGTCAAGGCGGCGGCGCCGAGCTCGGCACCAAGCCCGACAACGCCCGCGCCGACTCTCGCCAAGGAGGTGTGCGCGACCTGCCACGGTCCCAGCGGAAGCACGACGGTGGCGAATGTGCCGAACCTGGCCGGACAGCAACCTGAGTACCTCGTCAAGCAATTGACCGAGTTCAAGACGCACAGCCGCAGCGACCCGCGCGGCGCCGCGAACATGTGGCCCGTGGCGCACACGCTGACCGACAAGCAGATCGACGGACTCGCCAAGCACTTCGCCGCACAGACGCCGAAGTTGCAGCCGGTCGAAGGCAAGCCCGAACATATCGCTGTCGGAAAGTATATTTCTACCGGTGGCGGGCTAGCGGTCGGGATTCCGCCCTGCAGCGGCTGCCACGGTCCCGACGGCGCCGGCAAGACGATTTATCCACGACTGGCCGGCCAGCATATGGACTATCTCGTCAAGCAGCTGACGGTGTTGCAGAACACGAACCAGCGACCCGGCGACCCGGTCATGAAATCCGTCTCGCACAACCTGACGGCGGAAAGCATCGCAAACGTCTCGGCGTATTACCAAGCCTTGCCGCATGCGGCCGCGCACTAACGCGCAATCGCGAAGCTGGAAGTCTCAATGCAGCGAACTGCGCGGCGGCGGCGACGGCTTACGCGGCGGGCAGATTTCGCGTTCGCCAGACGTGCCTGTGCCTTCGACCGTCACGGTCGATCGCCTTGCTATCGATGCAGCAGTTCGCTGACCTCGATTTCGAACTCACTGAGGTTCATGTCCGGGTGCCCCGATTGAGCCTCGCTCCTGGCCAGTTTCCTGGCGTGGGCGTGCTTGGGATAGAAATCCACCCTGTACGTGTGCATGCGCTCTCCAGAGAGCAAGCAGCATACGCACTACTGGCTCAACATGAGGCGGGCCCGCGCGAGCGCCTGGCTCTCGGCCGTCTGGGCAGTAGTGAAATCGGCGAAGCCGCAGTAAGCTCGCTCGTGCCGCCAACCAGGCAGGAGCCAGGCATGAAGACCGAAACGGATAATGTGGCCTTGATTCGCGAGGCCTATCAGCAGTGGCACGACTCCAGGGGCGCGAGCGTCGGCAAGTGGCTCGACCTGATGTCGCACGGCGTGCGTTTTCGTTCGCTCGCGGGCGGCGCTGCGGGCCTGGAGTTTTCGCGCGACTGCGCCAGTCGCGACGACGTCGCGCGTTACTTCGCCGAACTCGGCGACGACTGGGACATGATCCATTACACCGTCGATGAACTGATTGCCCAAGGCGATCGCGTCGTCATGCTCGGCAGCTGCGGCTGGAAGAACCGCCGCACCGGCATCGCGGTACAGACGGCGAAGGCCGACTTCCTGCGCCTGAAGGATGGCAAGGTCGTCGAGTTCTTCGAGTTTTTCGATACCGCGCAGGCGATGGCGGCAAGCCTTGGCGCCGCACAGCCGTCCGCGGGTTGAACCGGGCCGCGGCAATGTCGATTCAGCCCCGCGCCGGCATCATTGTTCGTTCGCACAACGCGTGATCACGGGTCGATAACAGGCGCGATGGCAACGTTCACGCCGTCGCGCACACACCAGGAGGCAAGGGCACATGAAGATCAATCGCAATGGGTCGGCGGCTTGGCAAGGCGGCATCAAGGATGGCAAAGGCTCGATCTCTACCGAAAGCGGCGCGCTTAAGGCCTACCCGTACGGATTCGCCAGCCGCTTCGAAGGCAAGCCCGGTACCAATCCGGAGGAACTGCTCGCCGCGGCACACTCCGGCTGTTTCACGATGGCGCTGTCGCTGATCCTCGGAGAAGCCAAGCTCACGGCTACGCAGATGGATACCTCGGCTCAGGTAACTCTGGAAAAAGTCGGCGAGGGCTTCAGCATCACAGCCGTGCACCTCACGCTGAAAGCGAAGGTGCCCGGCGCAGACGATGCGACATTCCAGTCGCTCGCGGCAAAGGCCAAGGCGAACTGCCCCGTCTCGAAGCTGTTCAACACCAACATCACGCTCGACGCATCGCTGGTCGCGTGATCGCGCAACGCCGGGGCCGCGCCATGTGCCCCGGCGTTAGTGCACGCTTTACTTGCAGGATTTCTTCGCGAGTTGCTGTGCTTCGTAGCCCGGCAGTTCCGAAACATCGACCGCGAACACGAAGAAGCGGTTCGAGCGAAGGTTCCTCGGACTGGGTTGTTGTCGCAGCCCGACAAGTTCGCGCATCTTCATTGCGAAGGCGTTACGCTGAACGACATGCGCGATTTGTGATGCGCGCCAGCGCCGGAGTGCCTCCTCGCGGCGCGATCAGCGCGGCCGGAGGTGGAGCAAGGAAAGCACGCTCATGGCATGGCGCCCTTCCCGGGCGACTCCGGCACGTTCAACTCCTCGAGTACGGCCTTGAAGCGCGAATCCGCGCGAACCGGGTCGAACGCGGGCAGCCACAGGTAGCGGATGCCGTTGAAGCGCTGACCGGCCGTCGCGCCGTCGAACCAGCGCCGCAGGCTTTCGAGCGCCTGTTCGTGCGCGCCGAGCAGACTTTCCCAAAAAGCGGCCGCCAGTTCGCCGACCTCGACGCCAGCCAGGCGATGGATATCCACAGTCAGCTTCAACGCGGCCGGAGCCGCCTTCGGATCGGCCGCGCCTTGGATGAGCGCCGCGATCACATCCGGATCCTCGCCCGCCGCTTTCGCCGCGCGACGCGTCTGGACTTCCGCCTCGGCGTATCTGCCGCTGAAGAGGTAAGCAAACGCGAGGTGGTAGCGGCCGTAGAGAAAGTCCGGCGTCTTCGCAATGACCTCGTCGAACTCGGCGATCGCTTCGGCTTGCCGGTGTGCGGACATGAGCGAGACGCCGAGTATGTAGCGCGGCGCCGGCGCGATCGGATCACGTTCCACGGCAATGCGCGCCTGCTCGATCGCCTCGTCGAAACGGCCGAGCGCCCCGAGCAACTGGGCGAACTGGTTGCGCGTTTCCGACGAACCCGGGCCGAGAGTGAGAGCCTGCCGGTACTCTTTCTCGGCGAGCACGAAATCGAGCCGGTCGCGCTGCACGTTTGCCAGCGCGGTATGCGCTTCGGCCAAGTCCGGATCGAGCGCGAGCGCGCGCCGCGCGGCTGCCTCGGCTTTGGCCAGCGACGACAGCCACGGCGCCAGCGCATACCACGGCAGCAATTCGTAAGCCTGGGAAAGACCGGCCCAGCCGCCGGCGTAGCCGGGATCCAGAGCGACCGCCTCTTCGAACGACTGCGTCGCGGTCACGAGCCCGCCACCGCGGCCGCTCATCTGCGTGAGGGCCTTCAGATAGAGCTCGTGCGCTTTCGGATCGGCGGTGGCCTGCTTGACGAGCGGCGCTTGGACATCGCCGCCAAGCGCGACCTGCAACTCGCCGGCGATCGCCTTCGATATTTGATCCTCGACTTCGAAGATGCTGGTCAGCTTGCGATCGTATTTCTGCGACCAGCGCTGATACCCGTCGCGCGTATCGATCAGCTGCGCGGTGATGCGCACGTCGTCGCCGGAACGCTGCACGCTGCCTTCGAGCACGCTGGCAACGCCGAGTATTTCACCGACCTTGCGCAGATCCTGTGCCTTGCCCTTGAAGGCGAACGCCGAAGTGCGCGCAGCGACCTTCAGCCCCGGAATCTGGGCCAGCGCGTTGAGGATTTCGTCGGTGATGCCGTCGCTGAAGTAGTCGGTTTGCGCATCTCCGCTCATGTTGACGAAGGGCAGCACCGCAATCGACCTGGCGCTTACCGCCTCGCCGATGCCTGCGCCGCGCATGCGCAGGATAAAATTGTTCGTCAGCAGCAGCACGACCGCAACCGCGAGCAGGGCGATGATCCAGCGGTCGAGCTTCTTGCCGCTTGCGCGCGGGATTGAAGGCAGGTGCGCGATTTCGCTTTCGCGCTTCAGCCCCTCCGGCGTGAACTCGTAGAACCAGGCGAATGCCATCGCGAACGGAAAGCCGACCAAGGCCGCGATGACGATCCAGCGCACTGCCCAGTTCGGCACGTCGAAGAACGGAAACACCTGGGTCGCGATCTGCACCAGGAGCCAGGCGGCCGCGGCGTAGAACGCGGCGGCGCGAAGTACGTTGCGGCGCTTGAGTTCGGCGAAGAGCGAAGGCATCGATCCCCCGGATGTATCGCCCCCGGTGACTCGGCCTGGCGATTGCCGGCCATGATAAACGATGGCCCGTTCTATCGCGCGCCGAGCGCTTCATTGTCGTGCCGGCGTGCGCCGCCTATTTCGCGGAATAGGCACAGCGGAATCCGACAAACGGTTTCGCGTTCGTGACCTCGTGGCTGTCGCGCCAGCGCGTGCGCAGGTTCACGACGCCGCCATCGTAGCTACCGCCGCGCAACACGCGCCGGCCGGTCACGCTACGCAGTTTGTCGTCGGCCACGACACCGCCGGCCATCGGGTTGGTTTGCGCGCGATCGGTATACGCCGGCTGCCACTCGTCGAGCACGAACTCCCAGACATTCCCGGCCACGTCGTACAAACCGAGCCGATTCGGCGCATAGCTGCCAACCGGCGCCGTGCCGCCACGACCGCTTCCGCCGTAATTCGCCTTTCCCGTATCGGGCAGCGCCGAGCCCCACGGAAACTCGTCGTCGCCACGCGAGCGCGCCGCGTATTCCCATTCGGCTTCGGTCGGCAGCCGGCCGCCGGCGGCGCGGCAGAATGCCTGCGCCGCATGCCAGGTGACGTAGACAACCGGGTGGTCGAGCTGCGCCGGCGGCGGCTGGCCATCGGCCCAGTGTTCGAGGTAGTGTCCATTGTGCATTTGTGTACCGAGCCGCTGCTTCGACCATTCCGCGTGGCGCGTGGTGAATTCGGCGAAACGCGCGTTCGTGACTTCGTGGCGGTCGATGCGGAATGCGCCGAGCGTCACGAGATGCGCCGGCGCTTCGCCGTCGAACGCGCCGGGGAAGTCGACACCATAGCGGCTGCGCAGTTCGGCGATCGCCGCAACCGGTGTTCCCATGCGGAACGAGCCACCGGACACGAGCACGGTATCGTCGCGCGGCGCGGCCTCGGCGACGGCTGCCGCAACGGCAACAACGGCCGCGGCGACTCGCGCCGCATTTCCAGGTGCATTTGGCTGGCTCATTTTCTTCGCCTTGTCGCGTCCTCGAAGCTGGATTGGATGATGCCAACGGCCAATCGGTTGCCTCGACCGAAGCTGCGCGATCGCGTGCACTTCGTGTACGGACTTCCGCGCAGGCTGAACTTGTCTTGACTGAAGGAGTGGACGCAGCCGCGGCAGCGTTGTTGCTGCGCTTTTCAGGGAATAGACTCGACTGATCGATGTTCGCCGCGAATACCGATGAGCCCGCCCTGCAAGGGCGCCGCGAAACCTGGAGGTCTCATGAGTTACGTCGACAGTTTCGTCATCCCGGTACCAAAGAAAAACCTTAAAACCTATCGCCGCATGAGCCGCACGATGGGCAAGGTCTGGCGCGATCACGGCGCGACCGAATATATCGAGTGCCTCGCCGATGACGTCAAGCCGGGCAAGGTCACGTCGTTTCCGCAGAGCGTGAAGCTCAAGACCGGCGAGGTCGTCGCGATCGGCTGGATCGTCTACAAGTCGCGCGCGCAGCGCGACCGCATCAATGCCAAGGCGATGAAGGATCCGCGTCTGGCCGCGATCATGAATCCGAAGGCGATGCCGTTCGACGGCATGCGCATGTTCATGGGCGGATTCAAGCCGATCACGACGCTCTGAGCCGAAACGCGTGCACAGCGGCACGAATAGGCGTGCGCCATGCGCGGACGCTCAAGTGCTGCGACGTTTCGCGCGCTTCGGCTTGGCTCCGGCACCGCAGTAGACATCGTACAGGGCCGCAAGTATGTGTTCGGCCGGGCCGCTCGAGAGCCGGTAGTAGATCGTTTGCGCCTCGCGCCGCGTCGCGACCAGCTCCTCTTCGCGCAACTTGGCCAGATGCTGGGACAGCGCCGACTGGCTCAAGTCGACGCGCTCGTTGATCTGGCCGACGGACAACTCGCCTTCGACGAGCAGGCACAGCACGCGCAGCCGCTGCCCATTGGCGAGCATTTTCAACAACTGCGCGGCGGTGTCCGCGTTCTTGCGCATTGCGTTGGCATCGATCCGTCGAAACGCAGGCATCGAGCGCTGTGGTTGTTTCTTCATTGTGTCGGCATACCAGCGGCGATCAGGGTGGAAGCTTCCCATGCATCAGGCGCGGCTGCAATCGGGAGTGCATCCGCCGTGCGGGCGCGGTCGATTGTAACGCCGACGCAGGCGGAATTCGGGTTCTTCCTCCGGCGAAACAAGCCCGAAAATGTAAAGAGATGTCGCCGGCCCGGTGTTTCGTACCTGGCATACGGCGACCGAACCCGCGCGGCGCCCAGAAGACTGTCGTGTCAACGCTGGCACAACGTTCGCCATACCAGCGCGTGATCTGTGCCGCGTGTCATCATGCTTTCGCGCCGTGACCGAGAGAACATGACATGGAAAGAACAATGCTGGCGATCGCAATCCGTGATGGCGCAGGGCCTGCCGGCGCGCTGCACCCGGTGCAGTTGCCGGTGCCGGCGCCGCGAAGCGGCGAGATCCTGATCCGGGTACGCGCAGCAGGCGTCAATCGGCCGGATCTGCTGCAACGCGCGGGCAACTATCCGCCACCGCCGGGCGCGCCGGATACGCTCGGTCTCGAAGTCGCCGGCGAAGTCGTCGTGGCAACCGGCCGCTGGCGCGAGGGCGACAGGGTCTGCGCGCTGCTCGGTGGCGGCGGCTATGCCGAATATGCTGCAGTCGACGCGCGGCATGCGCTGCCGATGCCCTCCGGCCTGGATTTCGTCGAGGCTGCCGCGCTGCCGGAAACCGTGTTCACTGTCTACGCCAATGTGTTCGAGCACGGCGCGCTGAAATCCGGCGAAACGTTGCTGGTGCACGGCGCGACCTCGGGCATCGGCGTGGCTGCGATCCAGATGGCCAAGGCGGCCGGCGCCAGGGTCATCGCGACCGCGCGCAGCGCGGACAAGGCCGCGCAAGCGCGCCAGCTCGGCGCCGATATCGCGATCGACACCGCGAACGAGGATTTCGGTGCGGCCGCGAAAGCCGCGGGCGGCATCGACGTCGCACTCGACATGGTCGGCGCGCCCTATTTTGCCGCGACGCTCGACGCACTGAAGACAGGCGGGCGCATTGTATACATTGCTGCACTGGGCGGCGGTACGCTCGAGGTGCCGGTGCGGCAGGTCATGATGAAGCGTGCCGTGCTGACCGGATCGACGCTGCGGCCGCGCAGCGCCGACGAAAAGGCGCGCCTCGCGGCCGAGGTCGAGCGCGTGGTCTGGCCGTGGATCGCATCGGGCGCAGTGCGCGCGATCATCGACCGCACGTTCGCGCTGGCCGACGCGGCCAACGCGCACGCGCACCTGGAAAGTGGGCGGCATTTCGGCAAGATCGTCCTGATTCCATGAAATGCCGGCGCGCGCCGCGGCAGAGGCAGCGTCGGCGCGCACCGGCCCGTCGTCGACAGCGGAGCCGCCGCATGCCGACGGACATTTCGCCAAGGGCGGTGCGTCGATTGCCCGAAGCCCGATTCTCGGGCTACTTCAGCTTGCCGAGAATTCCGTTCATCTCGCTCTTCGAGAACGCCCTCAGGGTCTGCGTGCGGACATTGCCCGCCGAGCCGGTCGACAACATGAAGGCGGTCGCGGACGCGTCGTCGGGCGCCTCTATGACGATGACCAGATCGAAGCTCCCTACCGTCCAGTAGATCTGCGTCATCTTGACGCCGAACCTCTTTGCGGCTTTCGCCGCGGCTTCGGCACGCTTCGTCGTGTCCTTGACGCCGCGAATTCCCTGATCGGTGAAGCTCGACAGTGCGATGTACGTTGCCATTGCGTTTCTCCTCGGACCATGGGACCACGAAGGTTGAACGGTGCAGCGCGGCCCCGGAGCGCTGACCTGAAACAAGACCTGGGATGACGGCGCAGCGCGCCGGCGATCATCAGGCGAAGACGACCGTCCTGCGGCCGTGGATCATGACGCGATGCTCGATATGCCAGTTCACCGCGCGCGCAAGCACGGCGCATTCGACATCGCGGCCGATCGCAACCCACTGGTTC
Organism: uncultured Gammaproteobacteria bacterium; assembly: GCA_963766595.1. Taxonomy (GTDB): domain Bacteria; phylum Pseudomonadota; class Gammaproteobacteria; order Xanthomonadales; family Rhodanobacteraceae; genus Rudaea. The sequence goes on along the minus strand of CAVYAZ010000002.1, from coordinate 46,663 downwards.
GGCGTGTGCGCATGCGACACGCGCTCGACGCCCTGTTCGATGATCGGCCCTTCGTCGAGGTCGCTGGTCACGTAATGCGCCGTGGCGCCGATGATCTTTACGCCGCGCTCGTGGGCCTGATGGTAAGGCCGCGCGCCCTGGAAGCTCGGCAGGAACGAATGGTGGATATTTATACAGCGCCCGGCCAGTGCATCGCAGGTCCGGGGCGACAGCACTTGCATGTACCTCGCCAGCACGACCAGATCGATATCGAGATCGGCGACGAGCTTCAGCAGGCGCGCCTCCTGCGCGACCTTGCTGCCCGAATCGTCCTTGTCGACCGGCAGGTGGTGAAACGCAATCCTGTTCCACTCGACGAACGAGCGCATGTCCTCGTGATTGGAGACTACCGCAGGAATGTCGACCGGCAGCAGGCCCGCGTTCCATCGATGCAGCAGGTCGTACAGGCAATGCCCCCACTTCGAAACCATGATCAGCAGCTTCGGCTTGACGCTGTCGTCGTGCAGCCGCCAGGTCATGCCGAAGCGTTCGCCGATGGCGGCAAACCCTTCATGCAATCCTTCGAGCGCCGGCATGCCCGGCCCATCCTGGCGGAACACGGTACGCATGAAGAAAAGACCGCTGGTGGAGTCGTTGAACTGGCTCGATTCGACGATCGACGCATCGTTCTGCGCGAGGTAGCCCGAAACAGCAGCGACGATGCCCTTGGTATCGCGGCACTTGATGACCAGGGTAAAGCGGCGGCGCGAACTGGACATGGTGGACTCGGCGCTCCCCGGTTTATCGGCGAATTCGGCCTGCGGGTATCAACTATCGACGCGATAGCCCCCGTCCCGGGCTGGTGCGGCAACGCGCGCAGAAACCCCATGCGCCATTGTGATCGCTTCGCGGCAACCGCGATAGCTGTGCCGAAAGGGTGACACACTCCCCTGGCGCGCCGAACGTCGCTGTACCGTCCGGAATCGAGACGTGTGAGTCCGGTACCGGACACCGAGGCGAACAGGCGGCTCGCTCTCTCGCCTGCAGATGGCTCGCCGCGGGTATGCACGACGTCCCGGGGCCTCTGGCACATCGCTTGCTCTGCCGATTTTGATACGGTGTGCTGATTCACGGCGAAACGACAACCAACGAGGACGCGGCAATGCACTGGTTACGCGACTGCTCACTCGCGCTGCGACTGCTGGTCCGCAGGCCCGGCTTCAGCGCCCTTGCCATCACCTCGCTGGCGCTCGGGTTCGGCGCGGCAATCGCGATCCTGTCGGTCGCCGATGCCGTCCTGCTGCGCGCCCTGCCATACCCGGACGCGCAGCAGCTGGTCGCCCTCCACGAGATCGACGGCAACGGCAAGTCGATGACGCTGGCCGATCTGAACTATCGCGACCTGCGCGACGGACTGCATGGCTTCGCCTCGATCGCCCAATACGCCGGCGGCACTGACCTGATCGTCAGCGGCAACCGCAGCACGCGCGGGGACGTCCGTGCCGTGTCCGGCGAGTTCTTCGATGTGCTCGGCGTGAACCCGGCGCTGGGCCACCGCTTCGGTTCCGAAAGCGGCGCCGATACGCACGTCGCCGTGATCAGCCACGCGTTGTGGCGCGAGCTGTTCGGCGCCGAGCCGGACCTGTCGAAGCTGCACGTCGATACCAACGGAGAAAAGCTTCAGGTCATCGGCGTGATGCCGGAACGCTTCGACTTTCCCGCGCACACAAATGTGTGGTTTCCGCGCGCGCTGTTCCCGGCAGAAACCTCGCGCACCGCGCACAACTGGAATGCCATCGCTCGGCTCGCGCCTGGCGCCGACCTCGACCGGATGCGCGGCGACGCGCTCGCGCTCGGCCAGCGGCTCAAGCAGCAATACGGCAAGGACATCGATGCAGCCGGTTTCACGCTGATCGCCGCTGCGCGATGCGCTGGTCGGACGCGTGCAGAACGCGTTGTGGACGCTGAGTTGCGGCGCCGCATTCCTGCTGCTGATCGCCGGCGTCAACGCCACGAACCTGTTCCTCGCACTGGCACTGTCGCGACGCAAGGAATCGGCCGTGCGCATCGCGCTCGGCGCGCCGCGCCTGCGCCTGGCGCGCCAGAGCGTGCTCGAGAGCGCGCTGCTCACCGCGGCCGCATTCGCGCTCGGCCTGCTGTTCGCGCAAGGCTGCCTGCAGGTGCTGATCGGGCTGGCCGGCGACAGCCTGCCGCGCGCCGACGAGATCGGGTTCGACGCGCGCGTCGTCGGCGCGATGCTGGCGCTCGCCGCGGCACTGGCCCTGCTGCTCGGACTGCTGCCGCACTGGCGCGGCGGCGCCGATGCGAACGCGCTGGCCGAACAAGGCCGCGCGACGACGCTCGGACATCGCGGCGTGCGCCTGCGAACCGCGCTGCTGATCGCGCAGACCGCGTTGACCGTCGTGCTGCTGATCGGCGCCGGCCTGCTCGGCCGCAGTTTCCTGCAACTGCTGCGCGTCGATCCGGGTTTTCGACCGCAAGGCGCCGTCGCGCTGGATCTTTCGTTGCCGCAATCGGCCGACGATGCAAGCGCGCGCCTTGCCGCAACGCGCTACGCCGAACTGATGCGTCGCATCGCCGTGCTGCCCGGCGTGCGCGCTGTCGGCGGCATCAACGCGCTGCCGCTGACCGACACCGGATGGAACGGCGCCTTCTGGGATGCCGCCGCCGTGCCGACGCTCGATGATCTGGCGCACCTGCCGCCGAAGCTCGGCTATGCCGAATACCGCGTCGCCAGCGCCGGCTACTTCGATGCGATCGGCATCCCGCTGCAGCGTGGCCGGCTGTTCGACGATCGCGACCGTGCCGAGGCGCCGCATGCCGCCCTGATCAGCGCCGCGCTTGCGCGCAGCGTCTGGCCCGACCGCGATCCGATTGGGCAAAAGTTGCAATATGGAAACATGGACGGCGACATGCGCGCGTTGACTGTGATCGGCATCGTCGGCGACGTGCACGACTACGGAGTGGACCGCGACGTGCGCGGCACCGTCTACCTCGACATCGAACAGCGGCCGAAGGCGGCGGCCAATTTCAGCGTCGTCGTGCGCGGCGATCAGGCAGCGGAGGCGTTGATCGCCGAACTGCGCGCCGAACTGGCGCGCAGCGAACCTGACCTGCCGGCCGCGTTCCATACGCTGCCGCAACTGTATGCCTCGTCGCTCGACAACCGGCGCTTCAGCCTGAGCCTGTTCGGCCTGTTCGCCGCTGTCGCTCTCGGTCTCGCGCTGAGCGGCGTGTACGGCTTGATGGCCTATGCCGTTAGCGAACGCCGCGCGGAATTCTCGTTGCGCATGGCGCTCGGTGCGACGCAGGGGCGGGTACTGCGCTTCGTGCTCGCCCAAGGCATGTGGCTGACATTGACCGGGCTGGCGGCCGGCTGCGCCGCCGCACTCGCCGCTTCGCGCCTGCTCCAGAGCCTGCTGTTCGGCGTCAGCGTGACCGATCCACTGACGTTTCTCGCTGTCGCGGCGCTGCTGCTCGTCGCGAGCCTTGGCGCGTGCGGCGTGCCGGCATTGCGCGCCGCGCGCGCCGATCCGCGATCGAGCCTGGACTGAGCGCAGCTTCAGATCAGCGATCGCTATCGCCGCAGCGGTGACATTTGTCAGCGTCCGGAATCGGACCCGAAGCGGACACCCGATGCCCGCAACTCACTGCCGGGAAGCGGACACTCATCCCGGGGCAGCGCCACCCGCGCTTGCGCACCTTGACGCAATCACTGACACTCGGCATCGGCCGGTCTGGCTCCGGCACAGGGGATTTCGTTCAACCATGAAGCGCAGCCTGTTCGCTGAACTGCGGCGCCGCAACGTATTCAAGGCGGGCGCCGCCTACCTCGCGCTCGGTTGGGTCGTCGTCCAGATCACGGCGACCCTTGTGCCGGCCTTGAACCTGCCGTCGTCGCTCGTCCCAATCGTGACGTGGATCGGCGTGATCGGCTTTCCGTTCGTGATCATGTTCTCGTGGATCTACGAGCTGACGCCGGAAGGTCTCAAGCGCGAGAGCGAGGTTGATCGCTCGGCTTCGATCACGCATATCACCAGCCGCCGGCTCGACTACATCGGCATTAGCCTTCTGGTGCTGGCGATCGGGCTGTTTGCGTTCGACCGGTTCGTTCCGCGCAGAGTCGAACCTCCTTCTGCGTCGCGTGAAGCGCAGACGCCGGTCGCGCCGAGTGCGTCTATCCCGTCTGCGGCGCCGGCGCCGAGCGACAATTCCATCGCCGTGCTGCCTTTCGTGAACATGAGCAGCGACAAGGAGCAGGAATATTTCTCCGATGGCATCTCGGAGGAACTGCTGAACCTGCTGGCGAAGATTCCACAGCTGCAGGTGACGGCGCGCACGTCGTCGTTCTCGTTCAAGGGCAAAGACACCGCGATACCGGAAATCGCGCGCACGCTGCACGTTGCGCACGTACTGGAAGGCTCGGTGCGCAAGTCCGGCAATGCCGTGCGGATCACGGCGCAGTTGATCCGCGCCGGCACCGACACGCACCTGTGGTCGGAGACCTACGACCGCAAGCTCGACGATATTTTCGCGGTTCAGGACGAGATCGCCGCGGACGTGGTCAAGCAGCTCAAGGTCACGCTGCTCGGCGCGGCGCCGAAGGCGCGCGCGACCGATCCAGAGGCGTATGCGCTGTACTTGGAGGCCGTGCAGCTCGGACGGCAGGTCACCGGCGAGGCGTACAAGCTGTCCGATTCGCTCTACCGCAAGGTCCTGGCGATCGATCCGCGCTACTCGCCGGCATGGGCCGAACTGGCCGACAACTTCTACCACGAGTCGGGACAGGGCCTGCTGTCCAACGAGGAGGGGTTCGCCAAAGCTCGCGAAGCGGCTACGAAGGCGGTCGAAATCGACCCCGATTACGCGCCTGCCCACGCCCGGCTCGGCTTCATCGCAATGTACGGCGACAACGACCTCGCCGCCGCTGCGCAGCACTTGAAGCGCGCGATGACGCTCGATCCGGCGGACCCAGACGTGCTGCGCAACAGCGCCACGCTACTCGCCAATCTCGGCCGTCTAAACGAGGCGTTGGCGCTCGACGAGGCCATCGTCCGCCGCGACCCGGTGAACGTTACGGCGCTTTACAACCAAGGTCTCCACCAGCGTTACGCCAGTCGACTCGACGCGGCGATCGCGACGTACCACACCGTGCTGAGCCTCGCCCCGGGTCGGGGCAACGCGTACGCCAACCTCGGCGTCGTGCTGCTGGCGAAGGGCGATGCGCAGGGCGCGCTGGCGGAGGTCGAGCGAGAGACGAGCGAAGTCTGGAAGATGATCGGCCTGCCGATGGCGTACCAGGCGCTGGGGCGCAAGGCCGATTCGGACGCCGCACTGGCCGCGCTGATCGGGAAGTACGAGAAGGACTGGTCCTTCAACATCGCCTACGTCTACGCCTACTGCGGCGAGGCCGACAAAGCGTTCGAATGGCTCGAAAAGGCGATCGGGTACGGCGATCCCGGCCTTGGCGAGATCGTGCAGGAGAACCTGTTCGACAAGATCCACGCCGACCCACGCTGGCTGGCGTTCCTGCGCAAGATCGGCAAGGCGCCGGAGCAACTGGCGAATATCGAGTTCAAGGTAACGTTGCCGCAAGTGGAAGGCGCAGCGGCGAGCGGAGGGGTGAATCACTAGCCACTGCTGATTGCGAGCCGCGCGAAAAATGGGCGGCTCTAGAGCGGACATTCGTGGGAGGCTCCTTCGGGTCGTGAGCTGCCTCTCGATCGCCGCGAATTTATTGCGAGGCAGCAGTCGGCCCACCCGTCTGCAGCCCGTCGCCACCAAGTGACGCCGGCAACTAGAAGACGACCGAATGCCCGGATCTGTCTTGTCGATCGTCGCGGTTAGGCGACTATTGCAAGCCCACTCGCGTCGCAATCGCAACAAAACGTGGGTCGTTGCGTAGCGTATCCCACCGGCGGTCGGTCTTCAGATACGCCAGGCGCACGTCGCGTACGTCGCAGGCGAAATTCAACCATGTGAACACCTCGTCGGCATCACCCAGCCCTGCATAGACCGTTGCAATGCTGACCGGCGGGACATAGCCTTGCTGTGCACGAACCAGTAACTGATCGAGGACTTGCTGGGCTTCGTCCTTCCGTCCGGATCGAGCGAGCGTGTAACCAAGCATCGACACGGCCTGCAAGCTGCCCTCGGACTCGTCCCTCGCTTTGGAAAACTCCGTGATCGCATCTTCAAAGCGCTCGGCGTTCAGATACAGCCAGCCGCGGGCGAGATGCGCGATCCAGAAGGTGGGGCTTATCGCGAGTGTCTTGTCCAGATCGGCAAGCGCCGCCTCGGGCTCGATGAACATCGCCGCCAGCGATCGAATCAGCGGCGACAACGGTTCGAGCGCACGCGCACGCTTTGCTTCCCTAATCGCGTCGGCGTTCTCCCCTGTTTGCGCCAGCATCAATGCGTAGCCAATATGTGTCTCGGCGACATCGGGATTTACTTCGATCGCCCGCCGGAATTCCTTGCCCGCCGCGTCCCAGTTCCAGTCATACCAGACCGCGACCCAGCCGAGGACCGCATGCGCTTCGCCGATCGTGTCATCGATTTCCAGTGCCTTGACCGCGGCCGACTTGGCCAGAGGAAATGCCTCCTTGGGTTCCACATCGCTCGTGATTGGCAAGCGGCGGTAAGCCTCGCCGAGGCCGGCGTATGCCAGCGCATAAGCGGGATCCAGATCGATGGCCTGACGAAACAACTCGATGCTCTTGTCGATGTTCGAGCGCGTTGCCTTCGCCATCGTGTAGCGTGCGGCGATGTACAGCCGATACGCAGCTGCATTTTCGGTGTAATGCCGGTTCAGTGCGCGCTGTTCGCCCGGATCCAGGCGCAATGCCAACGCCGTTGCGGCTTTTTCCGCGATTGTGTCCTGCATCGCAAAGACGTTGGTAAACGTATCGTCGAACGTGCCGCTCCACAGTGCCGAGCCGTCCGACACTTTCAGCAGGCGCGTGGTGAAGCGAACGTGATCGCCATCGCGCTGCAGTTGTCCTTCGAGTACTGCGCCCACTCCAAGTTCGCGCCCGGCCACGAGCGGATCCTGATCAATCCGGCCGAACTTGCGCACGGCATTCAGCGAGCTAACCGCGACGCGTTTGCTACGGCTCAGCTTGGCGATCAGCGTGTCGGCCATGCCGAGCTCCAGCGCTTCGTCACGGTTGGACGGCAGCAGCGGCTTGAACGGCAGTACGGCAATTGTGGTGATCGGGGTTGGCGGTGCGGACGTGTGCGACGTTCGCCATGACCACACCGCCGTCGCGAAAACGATCAGGCCCACGCATGCCAACACGATTTCACGGACGCGGCTGTTCTTGCGGAGCGTGCTCATGCCAGGCTTGACTACGTTGACTGCATAGCCCGCGTCCTCCGCGACGTGCGCGATAACCGGTGGGCTCAGCGCTGGCGCTGAAGCGCCGACCGTAGATTTCGTTACCACATTGGCGACAAAGCGATAGCCCTGCTTCGGCACCGTTTCGATGTAGGGCGACGCGTCGTCGCTATCGCCGAGAATCTGGCGCAGTTGCCAGATGCACTTGTTCAGGCTTGTTTCCGACACCACGGTTGTCGGCCATAGGCGCGCATGGAAGACTTCCTTGCTGACCAGATTGCCGGCGTTCTCGATCAGCAGGAGCAGCGCGTCGAACTGCTTGGGCGCCACTTCGATGGCCACACCGTCGCGTTCGACCCGGCGTTGGCGCGAATCGAGCGTGAACGCACCGAAGCGCACGTGTAACGGTGCGCGAAGCGCGGAATCCGGCGACGGAGCCTCGGCCGACATGTTCCCTCGAAAATATCCCCCGAACGACATTGTATGCGCGAACTGCGCCGCTGCGCTCGCGCTCGTATCGTTGACGCGACACGAATACGACGAAAAAGAGAAGAAAACTCCATGGCTGCTGGCCGCTGCGTGCCCTACCGTCCACGGGGCAATCAGTGACCTCGCAGCGCGGCGGCGCAGACCCAGACTCCGACCGTCGCCATGCCTGCGGACACGCGGCGAATGGGTGCAGGACGCGAACGATGATCTACATGCCTGCTTGATCACAGACGAATCGACGAGGTGTGACATGAACGGCCGAATTCCTGGATTCCTGGTGCTTTGCCTTGTGCTGGGCTTGATGCGGTGCGCATTCGCCAACTCGGCTGCCGACGAGAACGAAACGCGCGCGCTGGCGATGCGCCAAGTGGACGCCTGGAACCGCCACGACGCAAAAGCCTATGCCGACTTGTTCAGTGAGGACGCCGACGTCGTCAATGTCGTCGGCTGGTGGTGGAAAGGACGCGCCGAGATCGAGCGGAAGTTGACGGCGGCCTACGCGTCGATGTTCAAGGACAGCGCGCTGACCATCAGTGATGTGCAGGTGCGCTTCCTGACGCCGTTGATCGCCATCGCGCACGTGCACTGGTCGATGATCGGAGCCAAGGCGCCGCCCGGCATCCCCGAACCGCGCCAGGGCCTGCAAACGCTGGTCATGCAGAAGCGCGAGGGCAAGTGGTTGATTGATGTCTTCCAGAACACCAACGCGCTACCGGAAATGGGGTCTTCGTCAAATGCGCCGGGCGGACAGGGAGGTGACAAGTGAACAACACGTTATTGCGGCGACTCATAGTCGGCCTGTCCTCGCGTTAACGGCAGCCACTTGCGGTGGTCTACCATGCGCTGGGCAGAACTGCGGAAGCCGACGCCGCGCTCGCTGTGCTGATCAGAAGCGGAACGATCAGGCCTTCAATGTCGCCAGAGTGTTAGCAGTCCGGGACGAAAGAGACATACTTTCGAATGGCTGGAGAAAGCAATTGGTTACCACGATTGCTTTGATGACAATCCTCGTCGAGCCAGATCTGTGCGGCCTTCATACCGACCCGCAGTGGCCCCGCTACTGCGCAAAGTCGGCAAGGCGCCGGAGCAACTGGCGAAGATCGACTTCAAGGTGTTGCTGCCGCAGGCGGAAGGCAGCGCGGCGAGCGGAGGGGCGAATCACTAGCTGTGGCGGATCGCGAGCCGCGAAAAAATAGGCGGCCCGATAGCTGACGTTGGTGGGTGTCGCCTTCGGGTTGCGGTTTCAACCGATCAATGCAACAGATGGGCGAATCGTTCGGCGGGTGTTTCGTAGCTTAGTGTTTTTCTGGGGCGTTCGTTCAAGCGCCTAGCCACCGCATTGAGCTTGGCCTGCGAGAGGGCGGAAAGGTCCATTCCTTTGGGAAAGTACTGCCGCAATAGCCCGTTCGTATTCTCATTGGTCCCGCGCTGCCAAGGATTCTGCGGATCACAGAAGAAGACATCGATATCGGTCGCCAAGGTGAAGCGTTTATGGTCGGCCATCTCCACGCCCCGGTCCCAGGTCAGGGATTTGTAGAGCTCCTGCGGCAACCGGCGAGCATTCTTGATCAACGCGTTGATGACTGTCTGGGTATCCTTGCCGCCGACCTTCACCAACATCACATAACGTGTCTGACGTTCGACGAGGGTAGCGATTTGGCTGTTCTTGCTGCCGAACAGTAGATCGCCTTCCCAGTGACCTGGCACAGCCCGGTCTTCAACCGTGGCTGGACGCTCGCTGATCGACACGGTGCCGGTGATTCTGCCGTGATCGTCCGTCTTCTGAGTGTGGTGGCGCGAACGGCGCATGGCGCGGGTGCGCCGCAAATGCTCGAGTAATTCCTTCTTCAGGGCGCCGCGGGACTGGATGAACAGGCTGCGATAGATCGTCTCGTGTGACACCTGACAGCTCGCATCGTCGGGATACGTGCGCTTCAGCCATCCGGCAATCTGCTCCGGTGACCATTGCCTTCGGAGCTTGTCCGCCACAAGGTATGCCAGCCTCCGACACTCTGCGAGTTTACAGGTCTTGGGACGACGTGCCCGGCCCCAAGCCGCCTGGTCAGCCTGGCTCGCTCGGTAACATCCCGAGCCACCATTGCGTTTGATTTCGCGGCTGATGGTGGAAGGCGCTCTGCCCAGCGACGCTGCAATCCAACGGATCGAATGGCCTGCCACCACCGCACGCGATCTCTCTTCGCGTTCGGCTAACGTCAGCGCCAACCGGGAACGACACCGTTGCGCCGGACGAATTCCGCCGGTCCGCGCCAAAATCCCTTGGATGGAGGAGTGGTTTCGATCAAACAACAGGGCGATCTTCTGAAGAGACTCGCCCTTCTGCCAGCGATCCCACATCAAAGCTCTCTGGGTTTCCGTGTAATAAATCCGGGGTCTTTGCTTCATCGGCAACACTCCTCCTGCTCACGCAGCTAGTGTGTTGCATCCACCGGTTGAATCCGCAGCCCCAAGCCGCCGCACATCGATCAAGAAACGCCGCCGAAAAGCTGCCGCCCAGGCGACCGCGAACGTCACAGTCACTGCGAAACCCGGCACTCTTTCAGGTCATAGGCGATCAAAGCCGTCGGCGAACACGCGGTCGGGCATGCCAATCTGGTATTCATACGCACCAATGTCGCGCGGCGTCACGTCGTCGTAGACCACGACATCGCGCGGGCTGCCGTCGAGGTCGATACCGCCGGCAGCCGGCGCAAAATCGATCACGGGCGAAGTCAGTTGCAAATGGTAGTCGCCGTTCGCCGGGTCGAGAAACTGCGGATCGGCGGAAAAGTAGTGACTGCCCTGGGTCACCGTGCTCGTGTCTCTAAGCAGATCGTAATCCGCCTGCAGGATTCCGTCGCCGTTCGCGTCCACATTAATGAATGTCTTGTAGCCCGCCGATTCGTAGATCACGCTGTTGGTCAATACGAAATGATTCGGGTTGCTCAGATCCCCGGATTCGGAATCGAACACGAATCCCGAATCGACCGCATTGCCGGCTGTCGTGCAACCGTCAAGGATAAAATCGCCGGCGCCATAGTTGGATATCAGCCCATACTTGAAATGATTTCCGCTGATCAGGCAGTTGCTGACGTGCGAAGCGCCATAGTAGGAACTGATGGCATACGCCGAAGCGTTCGCCCCGCGAAAGATTATGCGATCCGCCTGCAGGATTCCGTTGGCCAAAAACATGATGCCCGCGTCACCCGTATCCACATTGCCCGAAATTTCGTTGCATCCGGGCCCCGGCGTGCAGCGCACGGTCGCCGCCAAGGCGGCCGAGTTGCAGACACCTCCGGGGTTTGTATTCATGTACAACTGTCCGTGGTCGCTGTACACCGCCGAGGAGTAGAGCGCCGAGTTAGCGCTGATGCGCGCTTCGAAAACGCAGGCGACGGCAGGCCCGAGCCTTGCGTCAAGATAAAGCGCACCCCCGAAACCCGAGTTCGCATGATTGGAGTCCAGAAAGACAGGATGCGCGGGATCGGTCGTAAACAAGTTCACTCTGGCCGGTATCGCAGTGTAGCCTTGGACGTAAATGCCGGCGCCGTAGACCGCTGTGTTGTTGTAAATCGCGCCATGCGACCCGATTCCTGGCGCGCCGATATCTGCCTGCGCGGGGCCAGCCATGAAAATCCCGCCGCCGAAGCCATCGGGGCCTTCATCCGCATGATTCGACGACACTTGCGTTCCGGACCCCGACATCAGCAAATGCGCAGTGCCGACCAGGAAAATGCCGCCACCGTACACCACGGCGCTATTGTCCTGGATCAGAACATTGGCGTTGAGCGCCAGGGTGGCGGTGCCGCCTCCTCCGGCTACACGAATGCCGCCGCCGAAACCAGCGTTGTTGTTGCTGACCGTGGAATCTGCCAGCGTCAGCGTCCCGTTGCCCTCGAAGTCGATGCCGCCTCCTCTTGCGCCCCCGCCGCCGGTAATCGTCAGGTTTTGCAGTGTGACGTTGCTGGTGCCAGTGATCAAAATTACGCTGTAGCCAAAGTTGCCGGCGCCGCTGATCGTGGTATGAGCGCCCGGCGTAATGGACCCGCCGCAGTTCGCAAACCCACCGACGATATTGAGGTTCAGATTGTCAATGGAGATCGCCTGGGAGATGTAAGCCGCATCCGTGGCGACGTGGATGTTGAAGGGCTTACCGCCGCCGGCGGCAGCGGCTGCATCGACCGCGGCTTGAATAGTGCCAAAGTCGCAAAGCGGAGGCTTTTCTCCGCCGACGGTGTATGTAGTCACTGCAGCAAACGGCGACGGGGCGGCGCCAAGCAGCGCCAGGGCGCCGACCGATGCCAGCATGCTCATGAAGTGGACGGATGGCATGGGACGCTCCTCGAACGCAACCCAAGGGCGGGTGTAGTCGAGGAACGCCATTTCCCGATGAGTCGCGTCATTCGTGTGGCACCTACAGTCAAATTGGGCTGCCGCAGAACCGACACTCGGGACAGGCAGCTAGGGGTCGACTCCGGACACCAGGCAGTCAGGCGCGGAAAAACAGAATCAATGTGTCAGCCGCCGCGCCACAACCGATGGAACAGGCGCGCCTTCTCGAAGCGATGCTCCTGGCCATGCGCAAGGCGCGCTATGTTGCTGCGGTGGGTGAATATGATCATCAGCGCAATCGCGATTGCGAACAGTGTCAGCACGCTCGGCGCCATGCCCGACCTCCAGATCGCGAGCACGGCGAATGCTACGGCGGCAATCATTGTTGCCAGGCCGACATAGCCGGTCGCGATCAGCACGAGAGCCCAGATGCCAAGTATCGGCATCACGTACACCGGCGCCAGCACGAGCAAGGCGCCGACGACGGTCGCTGCGCCCTTGCCGCCGCGGAAACCGAAGTACAACGGCCAGCAGTGACCAATGACGGCAGCGAGTCCGCACAGTGCGCCCTGCGCGTCAGAAGTGTCGAACGGCGCCGGCGCGGCGGCGGCGTGCATTCCCAGCCACGCGGCAACGGCTCCCTTGCCGACATCGATCACGACGACACCGAGCGCGAAGCGCCAGCCTTGCGTTCGGAATGCATTCGTGCCGCCGGCGTTGCCGCTGCCGGCGCGACGGATGTCGACGCCACGCAGGCGGCCGATCAACAGGCTGCCGGACAAGGAGCCGAGCAGATAGGACAGAAGGACTGCGCCGACGAGCAGCATGTCAGCGCAAATCCGGCATCAACGAGATCGCGACGGCGCCGGGACCGGCGTGTGCGCCGATCGCGCTGCCGGCGTCGAGCAGCTCGCAGACATCGACGTCGGGCAGCATGTGCAGTAACGCGCTGCGCACGGCCTTGCCCTCGACGGCGTTGTCGCAATGGAGGACTTCGGCGCGCCAGCGCCGACGGTGATCGATCTTGCGCACGACGCGCGCGACGAAGTGCGCCGGCAGCCCCCTGCGATCGCGCATGACGCCGCCGACGTGGAGGCGTCCGTCGCCGCCGCCAAGACGAACGACCGGCACCAGCCGCAGCCACTGCGTGATCGGCAGTGCCCAGCGTGGCATCCTTCCGCCGCGCACGGCGTTGCTCAGATCACGCACGTAGGCGAACGTCTGTGTCTGTTGCGCGAGCGTTGCGAGTTCCGCGGCAATCGTCGCCGCGTCGGCGCCGGCGAGCGCACGCTCGGCCGCATGCACGGCCAGGAGTCCCTGGCCGCCGGAAGCGTTGCGCGTGTCGAAGACGCGCACGCGCCTCGAATCGGTTTCCTGCGCAGCGCGTTCAGCCGACTGCAGTGTGCCGGACACCGCGCGCGACAGGCCGACATAGACGACTTCGGCATGGTGACTCAACAGGAATTCGAACAGGCGTCGAAAGTCCCCCGGCGGCGGCTGCGACGTGCGCACCGGCTGCGTGCTGCGCTTGAGTTCCGCGTAGAACTCGCGCGCCGACAACGACACCTTGTCGAGATAATCGTGCGCGCCGAAGTTGATCCGCACCGGCACGAGGTGCAGCGGCAGGCGCTCGAACGCCTCGGGCGGGATGTCGGCGGCCGAATCGACGACGACGGCAACATCGCTCGTCGCCTGGGCCGCGCGCTGCTGGGCGCGCATGTCGTCCGCCTTGCGCGCGGTGACCTTGCCGAACGGCGACAGCGTGTCGAACAGCAACGCGGGTTCGTCGATGTGCAGGTGTACGCGCAGGCGCTCGCGCGTGCCGGCCATGACCAGGCTCGACGATGGCAGCGTGGCCAGCGCCGCGCGCAGCGCATCGCGATCGATCGCCTCGGCCGCGAGTACGCATTCGGTGCAGTAGCGGTGTGCGTTGTCGCCCTTGCCTTCGACGCTGGAGAACACCCCGACCGCGGCGTTGACTGCGGTGATGTTTCCACTCAGCGCCGCCCGGCCGCGCAGCATGAAGTCCTGGATGCCCTCGAGCAGTTCGACAAAACCCATCGCGCCGGCATCGACGACACCGGCCCGGCGCAATACGGCAAGTTGCTGCGGCGTGTCGGCAAGGGCCTGGCGCGTCGCCGCGAGCGCGTGCGCAAATGTTTCGCGCAGGTCGGCGATGCCGGCGTCGCGAGTACGCGCGAGTGCGTCGGCGAATGCGGCGATCACGCTCAACATCGTGCCCTCGCGCGGTTCGGCCACGGCAGCGCGCGCCTGTGCGGATCCGAGTCCGGCCGCCGCAACGAGGTGGTCCGCGCGCAGGTGGCCGACGCCGGCGAGCGCTTCGCTCACGCCTTGAAGGAATTGGGCGAGGATCGCGCCCGAGTTGCCGCGCGCGCCGTCGATCGCTTCGCTCGCCGCGCGCTCGAGCACATGGCCGGCATGTGCGTGCCGCAGCGGCCGCACCGCTTCGAGCACCGCGCTCAGCGTGAACGCAAGATTGCTGCCGGTGTCCCCGTCGGCGACCGGGAATACGTTGATGCGATTCAACGTCTCGCGACTGGCGAGCACGCGGCCGATGCCGGCGATCAGCGCGCGTTTGAGCGCCCGGCCACCGGGCGCGTAAGTGCCGAGTGCGCGTTGCGGAAGCGTGAGGGCGATCGCGGACATTGGATCAGGGCTGAGGGGAGAGCAGGGAGGAGGGACAAGGGCGAGATTCGAGTCGTGCATGCCGGAAGAACCGCTCTGCAGCGCTCAGCCCTCAGCCTTCAGCCCTGCTCCTTTCCAGCGCATTGCGTAATACACCGGCAACCCCAGCGCGATCATCGCCGAACCCAGATAGACCGGATTCTTCGACCACGCTGCCCAGCACAGCAGCGCGCCCTTGCATTGCTCGGCGTCGGTGCTGATGCCGGCGCCGACGATCGCCCACAACGCATAGCCGCCGCCGAGCAGTCCGCAGGTGGCCAGCGCGGCTGTGCGGCCGCGTGCGACCTGCAGCTTTCCCTCGTGCAAAAGTTTGAGCGCCGCAGCTGCGCAAGTCAGGTAAAGCACGAGGGTCGCGAACGACGAAATCAGGATGACGAAATTGAAGACCTCGACCATGCTCTTGTCGTAATTGAACAGCATCAGGGCAGTGACCAGGACGCTCGAGACGATCAACGCGCGCGCCGGCGTGTGCTGGCGCGATTCGCGGGCGAAATAGCGCGGAAACACCCCATCGCGCGCGAGCTGGAACGGCAGTTCGCCCTGCAGCAGAATCCAGCCGTTGAGCGCGCCGAAGCCGCTGATCGCCGCGAACAGCGCAAGCCAGTGCCCCGCGGCCTCGCCGAAGAACAGGGCCGCGACATCGGCGAACGGCGCATTCGATTTCGCCAGTTCGTCGGCCGGAATCAGGATCTGCACCGTGGTCGATGCGATGATGTAGATCACGGCAGCGAGCGCGGCGCCGATGATCGTCGCGCGCGGAATCACGCGCGCCGGATCGCGCACTCTTTCGGTCGCGACACTCGCCGACTCGAACCCGAGCAGCGGCCACAAGGTCAACGTCGCCGCCGCCGTGAACGCGCCGAGAGTGAACGGCGGCGATGCGTGAGCCGCCGCCGCAATGCGGCTGTCGCCCTGGAACAGCACGAACAGGCCGATGCCGGCGATCACGAACAGCGGCACCAGCTTCATCACGGTCGTCACGACCTGCACGCCGCCGGCCGTGCGCGCGCCGAGCACATTCACCGCGGTCAGCAGCCACACGGCCGTGACGGTGACGAGTGGCGCGACGCCGGGCCGTTCGCTGATCACCGGAAACAGATCGGCGAGATAACTGACGCTGCCGGTCGCGATCGCCGCGTTGCCGGCCCATACGCTGATCCAGTATCCCCAGATGATCAGGAACGCCGGCAACTCCCCGAATGCCATGCGCGTGTAGGCATGCGGCCCCGCCGCTCCCGGCATGCCGCGGCTCAACCCGGCAAAGACGAACGCGAGGATCACGGCGCCGCTCGCCGTGAACAGCCATGCGCTCGTGCTGTTGGCCAGGCCATACGGCGAAAGCGCCGCCGGCAGCAGGAAAACTCCCGAGCCGATGATGTTGCCGACGACCAGCGCCGTGCACATCCAGAAACCGAGCAGGCGCGAGGTGTCTTTTACCGGCGTGTTCATTGGTACCTGATCCCCTGTTTGTTCATGCACTCTACTACGCCAAGTTGATCCGTCGCACCGACTTGGCAAAACTGCGCGATGCCGCTCGAAAGCCCTCCCTCTTCAAGGGGAGGGTTGGGTGGGGATGGTTTTGGACCACCCGGCACTACCGACAACGGCGCACAAATCATCCCTCCCAACCTCACCTCGTAAGGAGGCGCAGCATCGTGCAGGCGCTTCGCTTTGCCCCCTCTCCCGCTGGCGGGAAAGGGTGCAAAAGCGCGCTCGCTTCCAGTCTTGTCGCAATTTCCGATACACAAAACATCTCGATACTGCATGCCGGAACCCAGCGCATTCCGAACCCGGCGCATATCACTGCATCGCCGCATAGACCGCGCGTGCGTCTTTCAGATAATCGAGCGTCGCGCTCTTCTCTGCGTCGCTGTTGTAGTCCTGGCGCGCCGCCGAAGTTTCGATTACGCGATCGATCCAGCGCACGAAGTAGGCCGCATCCGGCGGCGAGCGCGCGGGTTTTCCATCGATGGTCACGTAGACCGGGCTCGTCGTCGCATACGGATAGATGTCGAGCACGAGCGGCTGCGCGTCCTTGCTCCACGCGCGTAGCAGCAGCCAGCCGCTGCCGTTCAGCGCGACCGTGCCGCTGACGTCGGCCTGCGTGTGCGCACCGGAAAGCTTGTGAGTCGCGACAACCTTGCCGTTGTAGATCAGCTCCAGCTGCTCGAACGGAGCGAACGATCGAAGCGCCGCGTGATAGGTCACCTGCCTCGGCCCGCTCACTGCCAGTTCATCGCCCGGATGTTTGCCGTCGACTTCCAGGCCCAGAAGTGCCGCATTGGTCGCGAACGTCTTTCCGCGCGTGAGCGCGTCGCGCAACGCCTGTGGTGTATTCGCACCACCGGTGTCGAGAAACACGCGATTCATGCCGACCGGACCGCGCAGGGACGCATAGTTCGTCATCGCGTCGGTGCCGGCGCCGGCCGGCAGATGGAATCCACAATTGAGCAATTTATACCAGACCTGGTTCGTGATCAGGTGATCGTCGAAGCCGACCGCTTCGTAGTAGTCGGCCTTGCCGAGCGCAACATCGGCCGGCAGCGCGTTCGTCAGAACCGCGTCGGTTTCCGGAGCCGTGTCGAACGGATGCGCGTAGCCGACCAGTCCGTGCTGCGCATGAGTCAGGTCGGCAATCGCGCCGTTGGTCGGATAGATGCTGGTCATCGCGCTCTGCTGGTAGCCGACAAAGCCCGGCGTCAGGTAGTGGTCGTCGAGAAACAGCAGGCCAAGATGGCCCCAGTAACTCGAGTGATACTCCTGCGCCTGCATCAGCAGCACGCCGTCCTTCTGCAGCGGCGGCGTGCCGAAGCCGGCGATGTCGGGCACGCGCTCTTCCTTGTTGACGACCAGGTTGAACAGCGCATCGAGATGCTCGGCGCGCGCCTGCCGCATAAGCCCTTCGAAATTCTGGTGGTACTGCCCGCCGTAGTTCATGTGCACGTGCAGGTCGGCACTGACGTACTTTCCATAGTTCTCGGGCAACCGCAACGGCGCGAGCGCGATCTGTGCGGTCGTACCGTCGGCCTTGACCTGCACATCGCGCTGCGCCGCGGCATAGTCCATGCCGTGCGTTACGACGATGTGCGCCGCGCCGACTGGCACGTCGACCGTGCAATCGCCGCCACAGTGGAAGTAATGGTTCTCGAACGGCTGCAGGCTGCGATCGAAACCGTCGTCGGCATGGATCCAGGAGTCGTCCGGCGCGTACGCGCGGCCGTCGTTTGCGACGACGCTGATGCGCGCGGGGACGGTTGCACCATTTTCGTCATGCACGCTCAAACGCAGCGCGGCACGCGGCGTCTTGTATCTGCGCTGGGCAGCATCGATGGGTGTGGTCGCTCCGCCGGCCAGTGTCTGCACCCACAGCGACGTATTGCCGCTCTCGTTGCCGATATAGCCAATGCGCGTGCCGTCGGCGGAAAAGCGCGCGCCGGTACGGTCGAACTCACCGAACGTCAGCGGCAGCGGCGCGGCGCCGTCCATGGTCGTCAGCCACAATTGATGCCACTGGCGTCCGTGATAGCTGCTGAAAAGGATACGCCGGCCATCCGGCCCTACCTGCGGCTGCGCGCGCCACGCCGTTTCCTCGGTATAAATCTGCTTCAGATCGTCCGGCGCATCGACCGCGACCGACCAGATCGCGCCGGTGCCGTAAGCGTATCTCGCGATTCGAAATGAAGACCAGGCGCTTGCCGTCCGGCGTCCACGATGGATTGATCGCGTGATCGAAAGCCGAATAGTAATAGCGCGGAACGGTGCTCTTGCGCTCGCCGACGATGCGGCGTGGCGCGGCCAGCTTGTCGCCCGCCAGCTCGGCGACGTACAGATCGAAATGTCCCTTGTCGACAGTCGAGACGTAGGCGACGCTCGCTCCGTCCGGCGAATAGCGGGGCTCGACATTGACCGCCTTGTTGCTCGTCAGAGCGGTTTCCTTGCTGCTCTGCAGATCGATTTGCCACAGTTCGAGCGCATCGTGCCGATAGCGCACGAACACGACGTGGCGGCCGTCCGGCGACCAGTCGGGTTGATAGTCGAAGCCCTTCGCATGCGTCAATTCGCGCGCTTCGCTGCTGCCGATCGCCTGGCGCCAGAGCGACCCGCCCATGCTGTAGATCAGCTCCTTTCCGTCCGGCGAAAACGTCAGTGCCGACGGTCCAGTCGTCAGCTGCGGCAGGTACATCTCGCGGTAATAGTAGTTGTGCGGCAGGTCGATCTGGGCGAGTACGGGTTTGCGCGCGGCGATCACTGGAAGCGAGATCGATGTGAAAAAGCAAACAATCAATGCGCCAATAAGATCTCGGCCGCCCTTTCGCAGACCTTCCCCCCATCCGGCTGCCGCCACCTTCCCCCGCAAGCGGAGGAAGGATTCCAGATTGCCGCCTCCATTTCTTCCCTTCCCCTGCGAAGCGGGGGAAGGTGCCCCACCATTTGCGCCCACGAAAACGTCAGGCATTTGCCCAATCGCCCGACGGCGCATTTGGTGGGACGGATGGGGGCGCTCTTGCATCACGCCACCTGCGCCTCGAGCAGCGCGGCTTCGAGCAGTTGGATCGCCTCGTCGACCTGGGCTTCGCTGACCAGCAACGGCGGCATGAAACGCACCGTGCTTGTACCGCAGGACAGCAGCAGCAAGCCGTGGTGGAACGCGCGCGTGATCAACGCGTCGCACAGGTCCTTCGCCGGCGTGCGTGTTGCCTGATCCTTCACGAGTTCCATGCCGATCATCAAACCCTTGCCGCGCACTTCACCTATCGCTGTGTGGCGCTGCTTCAGTTCGCCCAGCCGCGCCATGAAATACCCGCCGACCCTGGCCGCGTTCGCCGCGTATTCTTTTTCCACAAGTTCCAAAGTGGCCAACGCCGCCGCGCAGCACAGCGGGTTGCCCCCGTAGGTGTTGCCGTGCGCGCCGCGCTTCCACTGGCGCATGATCGACTTGCGCGCGACGATCGCGCCGATCGGCATGCCCGAGCCCAGGCCCTTGGCCAGGGTCATGATGTCCGGTGCGACGCCCCAGTGCTGCGCCGCGAACATCTTCCCGCTGCGGCCAACGCCGCATTGCACCTCGTCGAAAATCAGCAGTATTCCGTGGCGATCGCAGATCCGGCGCAGGCCTGCGAGGAATCCGTCCGGCGGCACGATGTAGCCGCCCTCACCCTGGATCGGCTCGACGAGGATGCCGGCAACTTCGCTGGCCGGGACGTTGGCAGCAAACAGCACGTTTTCGATGTAGTCGAGTACGGCCTTGCCCTGGTCGTCCCCGGCGAGCAGCGGCCGGTACGCATTCGGATATGGCACGTGCGTCACGCCCGGCATCGTCGGGAAGAAACCCTGCTGCTGCGTATACTTGCTCGACGTGAACGCGAGCGAGCCCATCGTGCGGCCGTGAAAGCCGCCGAGGAACCCGATGAAGCGCGAACGGCCGGTGACGTAACGCGCGAGCTTCAGCGCGCCCTCGACGGCCTCGGTGCCGGACTGACAAAAGAAGCTCATTGCGGCTTCATCGAGCGGCGCCAGCGCGTCGAGTTTTTCGGCCAGCGCGATCTGGCGCTCATGCCAGTAGTCCGAGGAGATGTGGAGGAATTCGTCGGCGGCGTCCTTGATCGCCTTGACGACATGTGGATGACAATGGCCGGTGCTGCACACGGCAATCCCGGCGGCAAAATCCAGAAAGCGGTTGCCGTCGACATCCCAGACTTCGACACCGCGGCCGTGCGACATGACGAACGGATAATCGCGCGGATACGACGGCGACACGACTTCGGCATCGCGCGCGAGCATCGCCCGCGCGTTCGGGCCGGGCAGTTCGGTGCGGATGTTCCCGCTCGTTGCGGCGATCGCGCCGTCTTTTGATGCTCGCAAGTTTGTCATGGTGGATGTCCCGAGGAACGCAAATTTTTCGTCATTCGCGCGAAAGCGGCAATCCATGTTGCTCTTTAACTGAACAGCATAGGATCAAAATGGATTCCCGCTTTCGCGGGAATGACGAGCTAAAGAGACTCGTCCTGTTCGCTCCTTCGTATTCTTCGTGTTCTTCGTATTCTTCGTATTCTTCGTGTTCTTCCGTGTTCTCCGTGTTCTCCCTGTTCTTCGTGGTTCAAGCTTCGCTCTTGATCTTCACTCCTTCTCCATTCGTCCTGACCCAGGTCCCGGCGTGCGCCACGCGCGTGCGCTCATGCAAATCGCGCAACGTCTGCAATTCAGCGGCAGTCGGCGGCGCTATGACGTCGACCGACGCTGCGACCTGCAGCGGCCAGGCGGTTGCCGCGCGGATCGCTTCGACGCTGACGTTCTCGTAGCGAGCCACGAGCGTGAGTTCCTGCGATTCCTCCGCCGGCTTGAGCACGCCGAAGTCGGTAATCACGACTTGCGGCCCGGCGCTGGCAATGCCACGGCGGGCGCGTTCACCGTGGCCGCCGAGGAAGCCGGCGCTCGAGCAGAAGTCGAGTTTCTCGACGAAGCTGCGCGGCGACTGTTTCAGTACTACGAACGTCTGCCGCGCATGCAGTGCGATCTCGGGCGCGCCACCGGCACCCGGCAGTCGCGTCTTCGGCTTTGCGTAGTCACCGATCACGGTCGTGTTGAGATTGCCGAAGCGATCGATCTGCGCCGCTCCGAGGAAGCCGACCTCGATGCGTCCGGCCTGCAGCCAATAGCTGAAGATTTCCGGCAGCGGCACGACCGCGGTGGCGGTCTCGGCGAGTTCGCCGTCGCCGATCGACAGCGGCAACACGTATGGACGCGTGCCGATCGTGCCGGATTCGTAGATAAGCACGATGTCCGGCGCGTGCGTCAGCCGCGCGAGATTCGCTGCGGCCGATGGCACGCCAATGCCGACGAAACATACACAGCCCGGCCACAGCATGCGTGCCGCGGCGATCGTCATCATCTCGTCTGGTGTGTAGGTCGTGGGCGGTGTTGCGGCGTTCATGCCTGGACCGAGGGCTGAGGGCTGAGGGCTGAGGGCTGGCGAGCCGGTGAATCAGGGCCCCGATCGATCAGCTGCATGAATTCTTCGTGATCGCGCGTGCGCATGACATGCTGCTCGACCCAGTCAGCGAAGGTCGCGCGATCGCGCGCGATGTGATCCCAGCGCTGGTAGAACGCGTTGTCGCGCGGATAGTAGCCGTGCGCATAGGACGGATACGCCCCGCGCGGCACGACGGCCAACGCCGTGACGACCCAGTGCGGCAGCACGATCGCGTTCATCGGCGCATCGAGAGTGTCGACGACCTCCTCGACCGTGACAATCAATTGTTTCGCCGCGAGCGCCGCCTCCTTTTGTGCGCCGACGATACCCTGGATCAGCACATTGCCCCGGCGGTCGGCACGCTGCGCATGGATGACGGTCACGTCGGGATTCAGCGCCGGCACTGTCGCCAGCGATTCACTCGTGTACGGACAGACGACTTCGCGGACCTGCGCATTGTGCTGCGGCAGATCGGTGCCGACGTAACCGCGCAGCAACCCGAACGGCAGCCGCGCGGCACCGGCCGTGTAAGCGGCCGCCATGCCGGCGTGCGAATGCTCGTGGATCGCGAGCGCGTGCGGCCAAGAATTTTCGACCGCGTCGCGCAGCCGGTACAGCGAACCGACTCCAGGGTTGCCGCCCCACGAGAATGTCAGCGCACTCGCGCAGCCCCCTCCGATCAATTGATCGTAGATCAGGTCCGGCGTCATGCGGATCAGGTGCAGGCCACGCCGCTGCTGGCGGATGATCTCGTGACCGGCGGCGAAAGGAATCAGGTGCGTGAAACCCTCGAGCGCGATGCTCTGGCCGTCGCGGACGAACTCGGCGATGACTTCGCGGAGGCTGCCCAGAATCATCGTAGCGCCCAATTCTCTTTCCGTTCGCGTTGAGCGTAGCTCGCGCAGCGAGCGAAGTCGAAACGGCAACTGACCCTTCGACTTCGGCGCTTCGCGCCTACGCTCAGGGCGAACGGTTCTATCAGCGGAACATTCGTCCGGGCCCATACGCGAGTGCCCGGCGGCACTCGCGTGTCTTGCACGTTGCGAGGTGGCCGGAAGCGCAAGGGACTCACTCCACCCGCGTCTGCGACTGCTCGCGCTGGTATTGCGCGAGGTAGTAGAACGAGGCGATGCCCTTGCCGGTTGAACTCGATCCTTTCCAGCCGCCGAACGGCTGGTAGCCGGGCCACGCGCCGGTCGTCGCGCCCTGTGCGCGGTTTGCATAAGTGACGCCGGCTTCGACGTGGTCGAAAAAGAATTCGATGTCGTGGTCGTTGCCGTAGCAGCCGGCGGTCAGGCCGAGCGCCGAGGCGTTCGTCAGCTGCATCGCCTCGTCGCGATCCTTGACCCGGCACAGCATCAGGATCGGCAGGAACATTTCCTCTTCGAACAGCGGATGCGTCGCCGGCGCTTCCGCCAGCGTCGGCGCGACATAGAAGCCATGGGCGAGTTCGCCGTCGCGCAACTTGAATCCGCCGGCGAGGATCTTGCCGCCGTCGCGCAAGCGCAGGCAGTATTTCGCGAAGTTGTCGTACGCGGACGCCGTCGTCACCGGTCCCATCCAGTTTTCCCTTCGGCTCGGATCGCCGACTCTCAACGCGCCGATCTTCTCGCATAGCAATCCGGCCAACTTGTCGGCAACCGCGGCGTCGACATACACGCGCGAGGTTGCCGAACACTTCTGTCCGCTCAGACCGTAGGCCGAACGCACGATGCCGCTCGCGGCGCGATCGAGATCGGCATTTGCAGTGACGATGCACGCGTTCTTGCCGCCCATCTCGGTGATGCAAGGACGCGGGTAGCGGTTGTTCGCGAGCGTGCGATAGATATGCATGCCGACGCTGTACGAGCCGGTGAACGTGACGCCAGCCATGCGCGGATGCGCGACCAGCGCTTCGCCGGCAACGCTGCCGCCGCCGCTGATGTAGTTGAAGACGCCGGGCGGAAAGCCGGCATCGCGCAGGCAGTCGGCGAGCAGCCGCCCGGCCCACGGCGTGTCGGTCGCGCCCTTGAGGACGACCGTGTTGCCGGTCACCAGCGCCGCCGCTACCGGACCGCCGCCAAGCGCGAATGGAAAGTTGTACGGCGCGATAACGAGCCACGCTCCGTAGGGTTTTGCAATGCTGCGGTTGTGCGCGCGGAACTCGGTCGACGGATCGTCCGGCAGGTTGTGGTTGAAGCAGTTCTGCTTGAGGTAGTCGTCGGCGTAGAGGCTGAAGAACTCGGCTGTCTCCTGCACATCGCCGAGCGCCTCCATGCGGTTCTTGCCGACTTCGAGGCAGACCGCGGCGGCGATGTCGTAGACGCGTTCCTCGATCAATGCGGCGGCACGATGCATCAGGCGCATGCGCTCGTTCGGCGACGTCGCGCGCCATGCCGGGAACGCCGCGTGCGCCGCGTCCATCGCGCGCGCGGCTTCTGCGGCAGTTGCGACCGGAAAACGGCCAAGCAGCTGGCGTTGGTCGATCGGGCTGTGGCGCTCGTCGAAGTTCGTGCCCTTGACGTCGGCGCCGTCGATGTAGAAATCGTGGGTCGCGCCGAGTGCCCCGGTCACCTTCGCCAGCGCGGCCTCGAAGCGCTCGTGCATTTCGGCCGGCGGGTTGAACATCGTCGAGTAGGTCAGCTTGAAACTCATGCGTGCTCCCGTAGCGTGGGCTTTAGCCCACCATTTTTCTTTCACGTACAAGCCTAGAGCGGCGGGCCAAGGCCCACCCTACGGTCCTGGCACGTCCCTTCTCCCGCTGGCGGGAGAAGGTGGCGCGAAGCGCCGGTTGAGGGTGGCGCCTGGTGCTGCCGTATCTCCCACCTCCACCCTCACCCGCCGCGCAAGCGCGGCGGCCTCTCCCGCCGGCGGGAGAGGCGATTGTCCGCGCTATCTTGCTGCTCACGTCCGCTCCAATTCGGTCAGCAAACGATCGAGCAGATTCAGCGCTTCGGCCAGTTCGTTCTCTTCGATCACCAGCGGCGGCGCGAGGATGATCAGGTTGCCGCGTGTCGCAAACGATACGCCGGCGTCGCGCGCGCGGTCGACGAGCGTGCGCAATGCCGGCGGCGTCTGCGGCCACGGGGCGAGCGGTTCGCGCGTGGGGCGATCGCTCACGAGTTCGACAACCGCGAACAGGCCGTCGCCACCGCGCACATCGCCGATGCACGCATGCCGTTGCTGGAGCGCCTGCAGCGCCGCGAACATGCTTGCGCCGAGGCGCCGCGAGCGCTCGATCAGCTTGCCATCTTCGTACGCGCGGATCGCGGCGACGCCGGCAGCGCACGACAGCGGATGGCCGCAATAGGTCAGGCCCGTGTACAGCATCTGCGTTTCCAGCAGCCGCGCGACCGTGGCATCGATCACAACCGCGCCGAGCGGAATGTGCGCGCCGGTCAGGCCCTTGGCCAACGTCATCAGGTCGGGTTTGCCGGCATCGCCGTAGCGCTGCCAGGCGAACCATTCGCCGCAGCGGCCGAAGCCGCTCATGATTTCGTCGGCTATCAGATAGACGTTTCGCGCACGCGAGAGCTCGCGCAGGCCGACCCAGTAGTTGTCCGGCGCAACGATGCCGTTCGTGCCGGCGTTCGGCTCCATGATCACGGCGGCAAAGTTGTCCGCGCCGTGCTGATCGAACAGGCGCGCGATCTCGCCTACCGAGCGCTCGCCGCATTCCTGTGCCGTCGCGCTACCGTACGGACAACGGTACGAATACGGCGGCGGAACATGCATGACGCCGAAGCGCGCCGGATCGGTCTGCTCGCGTGTGCGGCTGTCGCCGGACAGCGCCATGCAGGCATAGCTCGCGCCGTGATACGAACGGTCGCGCGCTATGACGAGACCGTCCGGCAAGCTGCGGGCCTGGCGCGCGAACTTGACCGCGTGTTCGTTGGCATCGGCGCCGCCGAGCGTGAAGTAGACGCGGCCTTCGACGAAGCCGGATTTTTCGAGCAGCATCGCGGCCAGTTCGGCGCGCGGTTGCGCCCCCCAGGCCGACGTGACGAAGCACAGTTTTTCGGCCTGGGTGCGGATCGCTTCGACGACAGCCGGATGCTGGTGACCGAGGTTGCTGCACTCGGCCAGGCTGCTCATGTCGAGGTAATCGCGACCGTCGGCATCGAAGAAATGCGCCCCGCGGCCGCCGACGATCGTCGGCGCGTCCCACTGCGTTTGCACGCACCAGCTGTGCAGTACGGTGTGGCGCTCGTCGATCACGCGATACGACCCTCAAAGGAATGATCTGTACTTCAATCCCTGTCGCAGTCGCCTCTCCCGCTGGCGGGAGAGGCCGCCGCGCGCAGCGTGGTGGATCAGGGTGACGCCCGGAAATTCAAGACGCCCAGCGCCACCCTCATCGGCGCTGCGCGCCACCTTCTCCCGCCGTGGCGGAAGCGACAATATTGTTCGATAATCGAACAGGAATTTGTGTTGCGAACATATTGGAAGGGCTTTAGGCTGCACTGTCAAGGGAAGTTGCGGCAACCGAAAGGGGCCTCGATCCTTGTCCGTTCGCATTGAGCGTAGCTCGCATCGAGCGAAGTCGAAGTGGCGCCGCGCCTCTCGACTTCTGCCTGTGCGGGCCTCCGCTCGGAGCCCGCCCCGGCGGCTTTCAACAGCGCAGCTGGTCAAGCCGGGGGCGAAGGATGGTTGTAGCACCGCGTCACCAACCGTCGTCCCGGCGGAAGCCGGGACCAAGCGCCTTCCGACCTCATTGGAGAGGCGCTGGATTCCGGCGTTCGCCGGAATGACGAGAAAGCAATGAATGGTCAAGTCGATACCCCAATGCGCCAGACGACAAAACCAAAAGACCCCACAAAACCCTTCGAGGACAGCCCCGACTACGTCCAGTCGCTTGCGCGTGGCCTCAGTGTCGTGCGCGCATTCGATCGCGAGCATGCCCGACTGACGTTGTCCGAAGTTGCCGCGCGCACGGGGCTGACGCGCGCCGTCGCGCGGCGCAGCCTGCTGACGTTGCGTCATCTGGGCTATGTCGCCCAGGACGCGCGCGATTTCTACCTGCGCCCGCGCGTGCTCGAACTCGGATACAGCTACCTGGCCTCGCTCGGTCTCGGCGAAATCGCGCAGCAGCCGATGGAGGAGCTCTCCCACCGTGTCAGCGAGAGTTGCTCGATGGCGGTGCTCGACGATGCCGATGTCATCTACGTTGCGCGCGTGCCGGTGCGGCGCGTCATGAGCATCGCGCTCGGCGTCGGCGCGCGCCTGCCGGCGTTCGTCACGTCGATGGGCCGCGTCATGCTGGCGGCATTGAGCGACGCCGAACTCGACGACTGGCTCGCTGCGAACAAGCTGCGCGCAATCACCCCGCACACGTTGAGCAAGACCACCGGCTGGCGCGAGGAAATCGCCCGCGTGCGGCGCGACGGTTATGCGATCGTCGCGCAGGAACTCGAACTGGGCCTGTGCTCGATCGCGATTCCCATACGCGCGTCGAATGGGCGCGTCGTCGCCGGCCTGAACGTCGGCATGGCCTGGCGCGACGGCGTGCGCGAACACGCGCTGAAGAAGATCCTTCCGGCGTTGGCGCGCACACGCGAATCGATCGAACGCGCGCTCGCGCGCAGCGGCTGGACGCCGGCCGCCGAGGCGCGCCGCCGATGAGCACCGCGTTGCTGTGTTCGATGACGCGCACGCCGTTCGGCCGCTACGGCGGCGCACTCGCCGGCGTGCGCACCGACGACCTCGCCGCGCTGCCGATCAAGGCGCTGATGGAACGCCATCCGTCCGCTCGACTGGGCAAGTGTCGACGAAGTCATTCTCGGCTGCGCGAACCAGTCCGGCGAGGACAACCGCAACGTCGCGCGCATGGCCGCGCTGCTCGCCGGATTGCCCGAAACGGTGCCGGCATTCACGGTCAATCGCCTGTGCGCCTCGGGTCTCGAGGCCGTCGGCCAGGCGGCGCGCGCAATCATGTGCGGCGAGGCCGAGCTCGTGCTCGCCGGCGGCGTCGAAAGCATGTCGCGTGCACCTTACGTCATGGCCAAGCCCGACACCGCGTTCGCGCGCGAACCCAGACTCGAAGACACGACGCTCGGCTGGCGCATGATCAATCCACGCATGCAGGCTCGTTACGGCGTCGACTCGATGGCGCAGACGGCCGAGAACCTCGCGCACGAACATGGCATCGCACGCGCCAGCCAGGACGCGTACGCGTGGCGCAGCCAGCAGCGCGCGGCGCGCGCGCTCGAGCAAGGCATGTTTGCCGCCGAGATTACGCCGGTCGATGTGCCGCATGGCCGGCTGACGCGAACGATCAGCGCCGACGAGCATCCGCGTCCTGACATCACGCTCGAACAACTCGCCGCGTTGAAGCCTCTGCTCGGTGCGAGTTCGACGATCAGCGCCGGCAATGCGTCCGGCATCAACGACGGCGCATGCGCGCTGCTGGTTGCGTCGGAAGGTGCGGCCGAACGTCACGGCCTGCGACCGGTAGCGCGCGTGCTCGGCATGGCGTCGGCAGGCGTCGCCCCGCGGATCATGGGCATCGGTCCGGTCAGCGCGGTCGGCAAGCTGCTCGCGCGCCTGCGCATGCCGCTGGCGGACTTCGACCTGATCGAGATCAACGAAGCGTTCGCCGCGCAGGTTCTCGCCTGCACGCGCGCACTCGGCCTCGGCGACGACGCCGAGCACGTCAACGCCAACGGCGGTGCGATAGCCCTCGGCCATCCGCTCGGCGCAAGCGGCGCACGGCTGGCGATGACGGCAGCGTTGTCTTTGCAGCGCACCGGGTCACGGCGCGCGCTTGTGAGTCTTTGTGTTGGTGTCGGCCAAGGCCTCGCGTTGGCGCTGGAACGTGTCTAACAACTTGCGGCCGCTTGCGCTCGAACCCCTCTCCCATCGGGAGAGGGGCAGGGGTGAGGGTACGAATACGTCGTGCGCGAGGTTTTCTCTCACCCCAACCGTACAGGTGAGGCCGATACGGCTCAGGTCGCGGCACTCACGAGCGTCTGTGCCAACCCCGACCCTCACCCCAACCCCTCTCCTGGGAGAGGGGCTTTAGAGCGGCGTCGCGTGATTATCCTGATGCGTCCGTCCTATGTGCCGGTGCGACGAATATGTTGTTCGTTTGCCGGCGCGGCAAACACACCGCTGTCCTTCGCCACGCGCAACGCGTCGAGCCACGGCCCGATCTGCAATCCGTGGTTTGCGAGCCACCCCTTATCGAAAACCGTGTCCGCATAGCGTTCTCCGCGGTCGCACAATAGCGTGACAATGCTGCCGCGACGGCCAGCGGCGCGCATGCGCGCCGCGAGTTGCAGACTGGCCACGAGGTTCGTCCCGGACGATCCGCCGAAGCGGCGGCCGCTGATTTCCTCGAGCAGCCAGGCTCCGGCGCACGACGCGACGTCGTCGACCTCGATGACCTCATCGACGACTTCGAACACGAACGACGGCTCGACGCGCGAGCGGCCGATGCCCTCGATGCAGGACTGATGTGCATGCTCGACACTGCGCGTGTGCGTCGGCCACGCGGCGGCGAACGCACTGCCGCTCGGCTCGGCGACGCACAGCAGCGTCGACAGCTTGCGATAGCGCAGGTAGCGGCCGATGGTCGCCGACGTGCCGCCGGTGCCGACGCCGCAGACGATCCAGTCCGGCACCACGTGCGGTTCCAGGCGCATCTGCTCGATGATCGATTCGGCGATGTTGTTGTTGCCGCGCCAGTCGGTCGCGCGTTCGGCGTTGGTGAACTGGTCGAGATAGACGCCGCCAAGTCGAGCCGTCAGCGCTGCAGCGCGCGCATAGACCTGGCAGCCGTCGTCGACGAAGTCGCAGCGACCGCCGAGCGCTTCGATTTCGCGCACCTTTGCCGGCGCAGTGTCGCGCGGCATCACGGCGATATACGGCAGTTCCAGAAGGCGTGCGAAGTACGCTTCGGAAATCGCCGTGCTGCCGGACGACGCGTCGATGACGACCTGGCCCGGGCCGAGGCGGCCATCGCACAGCGCGCACAGGAACAGCGATCGCGCGAGCCGATGCTTCAGGCTGCCGGTCGGGTGCGTCGATTCGTCCTTGAAATAAATGTCGACGCCGGGAAAACCGGCGAAATGCATGCGCAGCAGATGCGTGTCGGCGGAGCGCGCGCGATCGGCCTCGATGCGACGCACCGCCTCCGCAGTCCACGCACGCGGCGGCGGCGGCCTCACCAGTCGCCTTCCAGCGTCTGCGCGATCGACCGCTCGAGGAATTCGCAATAGCGGTCGACGAAGCTGTCGCCCTGGCCGTCGTCGGTCAGCCACGGGTTCATCAGAGTGTGGCGCAGCAGGAACACATGATCAGCCTCGTCGGCACTGTCGTGCACGGCGGTCACGAACGAGTTTGGGTCGAAACCGAGGCGGCGGGCCAGTTTCCGTGCCGCGACCGGCGAGAGGTTCTTGCGCAGCAGCGACGTATGCGAGCCGATGAACTCACACGCCCGCGGCTCGGCCGGATCGAGGGCGAAATGACGGAACAGCGCGCGGCCGAACCGGTTCATGTGGGCGAGCGAATTGTTGCCGCCCGGGTTGACGGCGATGCACACCAGATTCGTGTCCGGCTCGACCGGCATCACGATCCGGCACGAACCCGCCAGGCGCTTGGCCATTTCCTGCAGCCGTTCGAACAGGTACTCGGTCGCCCGAATCGTGTGACCGCAGACGCGGCCGAAGTGGTCGGCGTCAAGCGGCAGCACCTGGTGGCTGACAAATACGGCCGCCGCGGAGGCTCCGGCCTTCGATCCTTCCAGGATGTAGTCGCCGAGCTGCGCCAGCCGGTCCGCGTCGGGACGGCGGCGGTCATCATGGTCGTAAATGTATACCGGATGCTGGCCGACGAACTGCGTCATGCGCCGATCGCGCCCGACGAAACCACCGGCGCCGTAGGGCAGATAGCCGAGCTTGTGCGGATCGACCGTCACCGAGTCGACGCGTCTCATGCTCGTGAATGCCCGATAGACGCGCGCCGACGGAAAGTAGCAAAAGCGCTCGCACACCCGCGCATGCGCAATCTGTTTGCCGTCGGCGCCGCGGAACAGCGTCGCCAGATAGCCGCCCCAGGCCGCGTCGATGTGCACGGCGAACGCCTGGCCGCGCGGCGCGCAGGCATCACGCAGCGCGACGAGTTCGTGCACCGGATCGATCGTGCCGAACTCGGTGGTGCCGAGGACGCCGACTACCGCGAGCACCGGTATCTCCTCGTGAAATGCCCGTTCGAGCATGAGGCCGACCGACTCCGGCGAAATGCGCATGTGCGCGTCGACATCGGCGTACCAAAGCTGCGCATCGCCGAGGCCGAGCAACTGCATCGCCTTCGGCCATGAATAATGCGCCGTGCGCGGACAGATCACGACCGGCGGCGCGAGCCGATGCCGTCCAAGAAAATCCGCCGTGCCGAGCCGTTCGAACCGCGCCGCGGCAAGCCGCTCGCGCAGCTTGGCGCCATCGGCGCGCTTGTCGAGCGCGGCTTCGACGTTCGCGTGCAGGTCGAGGATTGCGCTCAATTCGAGATTGACCAGGCGCCAGCTGTTCTGCGGCCCATCACCGGTCGAGCGCGCGAGCAGCGCTGCGATCTGTGCATCGCCGCCGAGCGCGTCGGCCAACGCGACCGGCCAGAAACGCACCGCGCGGTGCAGCCACAGCGCTTCGTAGTTGGCGACCGTGCCGCCGGAAGTCAGGTGGCCGTACGCGGCCGGTCCGCGTGCCGGATCGGTATTGAAGCCGAACATGCGCGCGAGCTGCTGGCCGACTTCGATTTCCAACCCGGCCGTGACCGGCGCGGTTTCCGCGCTGACGTTGTTCGGGTTGTACAGCGTCGTCGCCAGGTGCGCGAGCACGCCCGGCAGCAGCAGATCCGAGGCCATGTGACCCACGTAGCGCGGCGAGAACATCGGCGCCGAGCGCTGCAGTCGCGCCGACAGGTCGCGCAGGCCGTGCTCCATGCGCTGCATCGCCGCGGAGAACGAAGGCTCGCTCTGGTCCGCCGACGTGATCGAAGGCGGATCTTCCGGATGAAATCCGCGCCGCCAGCGCATGTGTTCGCGCACCAGACCGAGCAACGCGTGTTCGAACGCGCCGGAATTTTCACCGGCGCTACCGAGAAACAGCGGCGCCAGGTACGCGTGGGCGTCGCTGCCCGATAGCGTGCCGTCCGCGACGAACGGAAGTGGAGTGGCCATGGCAAACACTGTGCGCCAGCGGGTTGGCCGACGCCTTGACACGGATCAAGCGCGAGCGGGACGGCCTTCTTGCGGTTGCAAAACAGCGGCGTGCCTGTCCGGGCAGCGCGGCAATCGGAGGTGCCAGCCTCACCCCACCCCTCTCAGGTCGGCGCAGCGTAGCTGCGCCGGGTGAGGGTGGCGTCCGATATGCAACCGCTCTCCAACCTGGGCCCGTCTCCCTGTTCCCGCTGCCGGTGGTCTTTCGGGCAGAATTGCGCCCATCGCCGTTTCGAGGGTCAACTGGTGAGCCTCCGCTCAATTTGCCTGACGATTGCGCTTGCGGCTTCCGCACTGCCCGCCGCCGCAAACGACACCTTGTTCGCGAGCGGCTTCGATCCGGTCTGGGTCATGGGCTACCACGTCGGCTACCAGAGCACGATGTATCCGACCGCGAACATCGACTTCGCCGCCATGAGCCACGTGATCATCGGCCCGGTAACGCCGAACACTAACGGCACGGTGAATACGACCTTCGACATCGACACGGTCAACGGCCCGGCCTGGGCAACGGCGGTCGCGCAAGCGGCCCACGATGCGAATCGCGAGGCGCTGCTGATGATCGGCGGCGCCGGTTCGATCGCGGGCTGGCAAGGCGCAGCCTCGAATACCAATCGCGCGAGCTTCGTCAGCCACCTGTTGGCGACGACGGACATCATTGGCGCCGACGGCCTCGATCTCGACTGGGAACCGCTCGACGCCGGCGACTACGCGAATTTCAACGCGCTCGCCCAGGCGCTGCGCAGCGCGCGCCCGAACATTGTGCTGACGGTGCCAGTCGGCTGGGTCAACTCGAACTTCCAGACGCCGGCGACGGCCGATCCGTTCTTCGGCACGATCGCGCCGCTGTTCGACCGCATCGACATCATGTCGTACGACATGGAGTGGCCGGCCGATGGCTGGAAGAGTTGGTTCACGTCCGCGTTGCACGGCGAATCCGCCACGACGCCGAGTTCGATCGACAGCAGCGTCGATTTCTATCTCGCCTCGGGCGTGCCGCGCGGCAAGCTCGGCATCGGCATCGGCTTCTACGGTCAATGCTGGAAAAACGTGACCGGTCCGCGCCAGACGATCGGCGGCAACGCGAGCCGCAACAACGACGACAACACGTTCACGTATCACAACATCGTCACGCAATACTACTCTGCAGCGAACTATCACTACGACGCCACGTCGGAGATGCCGTACCTGGGCTCCTCGAGCGCCTTCGGACCGGGCAAGTGCAACTTCCTCTCGTACGAGAACGCACAATCGGTCACTGCGAAAGGCGACTTCGTCCTTCGCAACGGTCTCGCCGGCACTATCATCTGGACGATCGGCGAAGGTTATGTGCCCGAGCAGGTTGGCCAGGAGAACGCATTGCTCGATGCGGTGAATGCGGCGTTCAAGCCAGCGAATTGACGCCCCGGAGGACCCAGGGTGTAACCGACACTGTCTACCCTCTCCCACGCGCGGGAGACGCGAAGGCTCGATGGCCGTATCCGGAATCTCACTCCGGTCTGACTTTCCGAAGCGGGAGCGGTTACAGTGCGCAGCGAAATAACCGTCGTTCAAGCTTTCGGAGAGATTGCCAATGTCCCCCGATTCCATGCTCTACGTGTTCGTCACGCTGCGCAGCGTGCACATTGCGGCCGCGGCGCTCTGGCTCGGTTCCGCCGCCCTGCTGGTCTGGTTCGTGATGCCCTCGGCCGGCAATCTCGCCCCCGAGATGGTTACACGTCTTGTCCGCAACAAGTTGCACGTTTACATGGGTTCGTTGGGGGGGACGACAGTTTTGATGGGGCTACTGCTGTACGGGCACCTCACGGGCTTCAGCGGACCAAGCATGGGCAGTCACGCCGGCATCGCATACGGAATCGGTGGCGCGATGGGCCTGGCAGCATTGATTATCGGCGGCGCCGTCGTGGGCAAGAGCATCGCGAAGATCGCCGAGCTTCACGCATCGGCAGGGGAAGGCGCACGCAGCAGCGAAACGACCGCGGCAATCCAGCTGCTCGCGCGGCGCGCGGCGATAGCCGGCCGCGCCGTCGTCGCGCTGCTCCTGGCCACTCTGATCGTGATGACGCTGGGGCACTTCGTGTAGTTTCCGGGGCCGCCGATGGGAGGAGCCGAGGAGCTATATCTCCTCTGGTGACGGTGGCGTCGGGAACTGCGATCGCACTTCGGCTGTGCCACCCTCACCCGTCGCAGCTTCGCTGCGACGACCTCTCCCGCCAGCGGGAGAGGTGATCA
Source organism: uncultured Gammaproteobacteria bacterium (assembly GCA_963766595.1). Taxonomy (GTDB): domain Bacteria; phylum Pseudomonadota; class Gammaproteobacteria; order Xanthomonadales; family Rhodanobacteraceae; genus Rudaea. The sequence goes on along the minus strand of CAVYAZ010000002.1, from coordinate 12,406 downwards.
GGTGGGGTTCGACGCCAATTGGCCCCAGAGCTGCTGCGCAGCGGGGCGTTCGCCGCGGTCTCTTTAGGCAAGAAAGAAGAACGGTGGGCCAAGGACCACCCTACGTCATCAAATCGACGTTGCCTTCGATGATCTGAAGTTCGAGCTTCGGCGCTTCGCCGGGTGACCACAGCTTGGCGCGATGCACGACGCGATAGCGCAGCGGTCCGCCATCCGGCGTGGCGCTGCGTTCGATCGGGCGCGGGATGCAGACGAATTCGACGTCGAAGCGATCGGCCGAGGCACGCACGACGGAATAGCCGTGGCCACCCATGTCGACGAACGCCAGGTGCGGCGCGTTCGCCGGATTCGACAACGCCTTCGCCTTCGCGATATCGCCGCTGTGCGCATATTCGAAACACGCGCGCACGCCGTGATGCAGCAGCAGATTGACCGCGGTTCCGGCGACTTGCCGGCACGGTCGGCGAGGAACAACGCGACGCAGCGCGTGCTGCCTTCGGAAACTTGTGCTCGAGCGACTCGACCATGCCCGGCGCCGAGATCGATCCGGTGATGAAGGCGACACCGACCGGCGCGAACTTCTGCGGCGGCAGGTCCTTCGCCGCGAGTCCGGCCCAGAAACTGTGGCGATCGCCAGCGACCGTCGCGAACCCGGTGATGCCGTGCGCGGCGACGAAGTCGTAGATCTCGGCGCGCTCGACGTAGGCGCTGCTGTGATCGCCGCCGCCGAACCCGGCGTAGCCTGCGCCGGGCCAGCGTGGCGTCATGTCGGCCGGCAGGTTCTGCGGATCGGCGCGCATGTCGAGCGTGCCGGTCGTGTTGCCCCAGATCTTCCAGGTCGCGCGCGACGACTTCAGCCGCTCGAGAAACCACGCCTTCTGCGTCTGCGCCGAGTATCGTCTGCGCCGGTGCATCCTTGCGGAAGTTCGGCACGTCGGCATCGCCGAAGCGGATCGTGGCCGGCGGCTTGCCGCCGTTCCAGGTCCGGCCGGCATCGAGAATCTGCTGCGCCTCCTCGGCGGCAAACTGCGGAAAGTCCTTGCTCGAAAAAGAGTCCGCTTCCTTGCTCAGCATCGGATCTTCCGATCGATAGCTGCGTTGGTCCGTGATGATCAGATCGACGTGGCGACCCCAGCGCAGCGCGCGGTAGCCGGTGAGGCTGTTCAGCGCGGTGAGATTGTTGCGCTCGATGCCGAGTCCGTGTTCGTCGAATTTTTCGATCGGCACTTCGTCGACGTGCGGCGCGTCGAAGCGCTCGAGCCCGGGACTCGGCTTCTTGATCCGCGCCGGCTGAAACTCGAACCAGGCCTGCATCGCGGCGACCTTGCGCTTCTGCCGCGCGCGCGTCTCGCCGTCGAACTCCTGGAAACTCTGCCAGCCGAGCCAGCTGAATTCGTGGTTGTCCCACATCGCCACGAACGGAAAATGCGCGCGCGCATCCTGCAGATCCGGATCGTGCAGATAGGCGCGATAGACCGCGCGATAATCGTCGACCGTGGTCGGAATATGGAAGTCCTCGTGCTTCTCGCCATTCGCATAGCGCACGATGTTCGCGGATGCGCCGGTCGTACATGCCCTGCGGCCGGTCCTCCGGATACCAGACGAGCTCGTAGATGAAATCGCCGAGATGCAGCACGAAGCCGAGGCGATCCTCCGGCGCGGCCTTCTCGTCCTCGAAGATCATGCGCCGATACGCATTCTGCGCGCCGTCGTTGACGTTCTGGCACGACACGAACGCGAAGCGCACGGGCCGCGCATCGTCGTCGGCCGGCGCGGTCAACGTGCGGCCGACGCGGCTGCCATTGCCATCGGCATCGGTGAAGCGATACCAATATTCGTGCGCGGGCTCGAGGCCGCCGACGAGCACGCGGCACGTCCAGTCGGATGCTGCGGATACTTTCACATCCGTTGTCGTGACGATGTGCTCGAATGCCGAGTCCGCTGCGACCTCGCAAGTCAGGTGCACGCTTGCCTTCGCATCGGCGCGTGGCCGCCGCGTCCACAACAGCACACTGTCGGCCTGCGGATCACCCGAAGCGACGCCCTCGGGATACAAGTCGCGCCGCTCGGTCCATTTGACGCGCGACTTCACCGCACCCGATTTCGCCACACCGCTGCGGGCAAACGCTGCCACCGCACCGATCGCCGCCGCCGTCGCCAGGAATTGCCTTCGAGAAACTTTCGTCATGACTCACCTCGCCAGACGCGTTGTAGCAGCATCGCTGGCAGGGCGCGTGTGCTATTCGCTGGGTGCTCAATGAGGCTTCGCGTTTCCTTCACCGACGGGAGAAGACCGCGCCGGCATGTCAGTGTGACATGTTGCAATCCTGGCGCGTTCGCACGCATGCAGGCGGGCATGAAGGCTGGGCCTTGCGCGACGTCGAAAAGTCAGAGAGCTGCTGTCCAAGGGATTACACACGCTCACAACGTATTCGCACCCTCACCCCAACCCCTCTCCCGAGGGGAGAGGGGCTCAAGACACCTTGCCGTCCCGTAGCTCGTCATCTCGGTGCAGGCTGGAATCCAGCTTCTTCTCTCATAAGGCGCGCGCGAATCATTCGCCCTTCCCTCTCCCATCGGGAGAGGGTGGCGCGTAGCGCCGGGTGTGGGTCGGGGATCGTCAAACGCCTATTCGAGCGTGTTCTTGATGCATTTTCGAACCGCCTCCGGCACACGCTCCTCGGAGACGTCGATCGTCTTCGCCACACCACCGCTGCTCATAGTGATCCGATAGACAAACCCATCCGGTTTCCCCACCCCAGCCCGCGCAGCGTCACGAAACATGGCCTCGATGACCTTGCGATCTGCCGCAGACAACGCCGACATCGCAACCTCGCCCGCACTCTTCAGCCGCGGCCCGCCGAAGCCGGCGAGACCGCCAACGCGCTCGACTTTCACCAAATCCTTGTCCGCTCGAGCTGGCAATATCGTGCGTCCGTCTGTCAACCGTACGTGGAGATCTCTGTCATCCAGAACTGCCGTCATTCCCGCGAAACCGGGAATCCATGGTGATCTCGATTGAACAGGAAAATGGATGACCAGCTCCGCTGTTGAAAGTCCCGTTTTCGCGGGAATGACGGCAACAAGTTGTTCGACCCTCCACAATCACAACCCCACGCCCTTCCAAGCCTTATCCACCGCCCCCGCCACTTGCTTGTCAAACATCGACCCCGCCAACTCCCGCGTACGCGCCGCAAACGCCTTCATCGTCATCTTCGGACTCGGCCCAAACCCCGTCATCGCGCGATACCACACCTGCCCCACCGTCTCCCAGCTCTTTCCGCCAACCCCCTTGCACGCCAGGCAAAACGCCAGGTTCGGCGGCCCGCTGCTGTAGTGCGGATCCATGCCCTTGGTGATCTGCGAATACTTCACCGGCTGCGGCGCGATGCAGCGCTTGTCGGCCGGATCGGCCATGTTGCGCAGGCACGTGTAGCCTTTCTTCTTCGCGTCGGGACCGAGGATGTCGCTGCCGATCAGCCAGTCCGCGCTGGCGGAGCCCTGCTTCGCCTGCCACTGGCGGAACATCGAACCGAAGCAATCCGACAGGCTCTCATTGAGACCGCCGGCATCACCGGAATAGCCGAGCTGCAACGAATGCTGCGTGACGCCGTGCGTCAACTCGTGGCCGATCACATCGTTGCCCTTCGTGAAGTCGACGAACAACGCATTGTCGCCGTCGCCATAAACCATTTGTGTACCATTCCACATTGCGTTGTCGTAGTCGACGCCGTAGTGGACCGACGACAGCAACGTCATGCCGGCGTCATCGATCGAGTTGCGCTTGAACACCGTGCGATAGAACTCCGCAACCGCGGTCGTTTCGTCGAACGCGCGCTTCGCCGTCGCATCCTTCGACGTGCCCGGCTTCGCCACGAGAGCGCCGGGCAAGGTCTGATGATGCTTGCAATCGTAAACCGTGATGGCGGGCGTCTTCGCCAGTGCCCGCATGGGCCTCGCAGCCGCACCCGCAGCGACCGTCAACGCGAGCGCTTGCTCGCGCATGTTGCGCATCGCGGTGCTGATCTTGGCGGTGTTCTGCGCGGCTGCGCGAACTTGATCCGACAGATTGCGATCGGATGCGAGTCGCTTGAGGACGTCAGGGGGGATGATGAAACAGGTGCAAGACATGGGGTTCTCCTTCCTGGTTGGAGGAACGCTCAATAGCTGCGATCCCGGAACACCTTGATCGCCAGTGGTAATGCGATGCTCTTCCCAAAGTCCGAATCCGGTCAAGTTGCAATGCCGCAACGAAGTCCCGCGCCGCCGTCTTGAACTGCTCGGGCGATTACTTTCCAACCCCACTCTTGTCAGCCGCACTCGGCGCCAACTTCGGATCGAGCGTGAGCAACACCGTCTGCTTGTCCCAGTTCCCTACGCCAAAGGCGCGAAACACGATGACGTATTCGCCGGCTTTGAGCGGACGCTCGCTTTTCAGTTGCCAGGTGCCGTTCGGGTCGCCGTCGGCGACCATTTCTTCGCCATTGATGTCGTCGAGCTGGCTGTCGACTTTGGGATCGAAGGCGTCGAGATCGTAGACGTTGACGGAAATCTTTTCGATCTTGCCGAGGAACGACGGGAAGATGCCACCGGCTTTCGCCTGCGCGCGCAGCTTGGTCGACACCGGTTGCGTGAGCTGCCAGCACACGTCCTTGTCGTGCTTGATTGCGTGCACGCGCCTGGAGGTGGTTTCGTCGGTGAGCGGAGTGGTTTTTTGGCCGTCGACGGTCAGTTCCATACAGTGGCCGATGCGGTTGACGCAGATCATTTCCTCCTGGCCCTGGTTGTGGGCGCAGCGTTCGGCTTGGGAGTGTGTGGCCTGGGGGACGGCGGTGAGGAGGATCGTGGCTAAGGTTGGGAGGAGCATTTGTGGTTCCCCGTAGAGTTGAGAGAGAAGAGTTAGAAGAGACGAGCTGAGAGGTTGCGCTCGCCGTACATTCAGAACAGCACGCCGCCAGCGATGGGGCGCCAGTCGTCATCTTTTTTGCTTTCGACGCGGAAGTTGCCGTCGCTTTTGCGGATTACACAGCGGTAAGGGTTGCCGTCGAGTTCCATCTGGTAGACCCAGCTCTTGTCGCTGTGGTCGGGCGTGACATGGATGCGCTGGGCGATCGCGTGGTCGATGAACTGCTGGTCGCTGCGCGGTTTGATTTCCTTCTGCAGGAAGTAGGTGCACTTCTTGTCCAGTTCGGCGGGCAAGCGCTGGAGTTCGCCGTCTTTCGGCCGATAGCTCAGGTCGAGGCCGATCGAGCCGCAGGCATGGTTGGCCGGATTGCCGTCGTCGCAGATCTGGCAGGAGAACGTGCCGCCGTCGGCGGCGGTGAACTGGAACAGGAAGCCGCTCTCGCCCATCGGGATCGTCGTTTGCTTCAGCGCCTTGATGTTGGCGGGCTGGCCGCTCGCGGCGATAGCGGCGACGCAGCGCTGCTGCAGGGTGGATTGGGTGTTGCCGGCGGCGTGGGCTGCGGTTAGCGGGAACAGGAAGATCAGGGTTAGGAGGAGGCGCATCGTCGAATCTCCGGTGGTGGTGCGGTCACTGCGACTTTTGTATCGGAGGTTGCGTTTGGAGGATGGAGGTTAGGATATACCTCTCTGCGAGCGACCAGGCTGTCGGCGTCGATGCAACCCAACCCGCGTTGGTCAGCGGCTCACCTTCGTTGAATGAGGGAAGAGCAAGACGCTGGATTCCGGCTTTCGCCGGAATGACGATCAAGAAAAAACGATTGCTCTCGTACCCGGCCCTGACCCCAACCCTCTCCCGATGGGAGAGGGTTGAAGCTGCGGCTTTGCGGTTCGTGCTACGTTTTAGTCATCACAACGAGGAGGGGCAAGCATGATTGGTAGATTCGCAGTTGCGCTGGTGCCAGTCGCGTTTTTCGCGGGTTTCGCGGTTGCGCAGACGATGACGCAGACGGGACGAGAGCAGTTGTTCGATAATGCCGAGGTGAAAGTCTGGAAGTCGTTGGTGTTGCCGAACAATCCGTTGCCGCTGCATCGGCATGAGCATCCGCGCGTCATCGTTGCGTTGAAGGGTGGAACGATGAAGGTGCTGGAAGAGTCCGGTCAGAGCGAAACGCATGAGTGGGAAAGCGGCAAGGCGTACTGGTTGCCTGCGAACGCGCCGGGGACGCGACATCAGGATGTGAATATGGGGGACAAGCCGATTGAGGTCGTGGTTGTTGAGTTGCAGAAGGCGAATTGAGCGCGCGGTAGAAGCGAGTACTGCGGTTTCGGTCGCGATCGAACCGTACGGTGGCCCTTCGACCCCGGATAGTGGCCTGCGGCAAGCTTCGGCGCTTCGCGCGTACGATCAGCGTGAACGCCTTTCTCGGACTGTTGCTGCTAGCTATTTCGAAGTTGTTGACACCCCACCCTCTTCTTGAAGGCGAAGGCTTGAGGCGGTGCGCTCTCGCCCCCTCTCCCGCTGGCGGGAGAGGGTTGGGGTGAGGGTGGCGCTAAGGAAAAGCTATTGCGCTTCGGATGTACCACCCTCGCCCGGCGCAGCTACGCCGCGCCGACCTCTCCCGCCAGCGGGAGAGGTGAGCAACCCGCCAGCGGGAGAGGTGAGCAAAAGGGGTTGTGTCGCGCTATCGCTCTTCCTCCAGCTGACGGGAGAAGTGAGCATTGAGGGTTGTGCCGCGCGCTGTTGCCCCCTCTCCCGCTGGCGGGAGAGGGCTGGGGTGAGGGTGGCGCTCAGGAAAGGCAACTGCGCTTCGGAGATGCCACCCTCACCCGGCGCAGCTAGGCTGCGCCGACCTCTCCCGCCACCGGGAGAGGTGAGCATTGAGCGTTGTGCCACGCGTTGTCGCTCTTCTCCCTCTCCCACTGGCGGGAGAGGTGAAGATGGGCACTTCAGGTGTCAGAAATGAACCGCCGCCTCGACACCGTACGAGCGCGGTGGCGTGATGTTGACGAACGGCGTGCCGAGTGTCGTCGACGTGATGTTGTTGATGCCGGTGACGTACTGGTTGTCGAAGGCATTGTTGACGAACACGGCGAAGCTCCATGGCGTGCCGGCGCCGGACCAGCCCAGGCGCAGGTCGGTGCGGTTGGTGGATGTGCCGATCTTGAACGCGGGGTTCGGAACGCAGGAGCCCTGCACGTACGAATCGGAGTTGCAGCGCGTCGCGCCGCGATAGGCGTGTTGCAGCGTGAAGTCCAGATCGCCGCTCCAGACGTTGTGCCAGACGTAGTCCATGCCGGCCGCCATCGACCAAGACGGTTCACCGGTCGGCTGCCCGCTCAGGTCGACGCCGCTGGAGGTCGTATAGCTGCTGTACTCGGCGTCGATATAGGCAACGGCGAGGTTCAGGCGCAGGCCGTCGGTCGCCTGCCAGTGCGCTTCGAACTCGAGGCCCTTGGCGTCCTGGTCGCTGATCGTGACGAGATACAGCGGCAGGTTGCCATTGCCGTTGGAGACCAGCGACAGCGATTGCAGATTGGTATAACGGTAATAGTATACCGAGGCATTCAGCAGCAGGTGCTGCTCGGGGAAATAGCTCTTGAGGCCCGCTTCGTAGTTCCACACGGTTTCGGGATCGTAGTGCGAGCCCGGCAGCGCGAAGTTGTATCCGCCGGCCTGGTAGCCCTTGGTCACCGAACCGTAGATCAGCATGTCGGGCGTGAGCTTGTAATCCAGCACCACGCGCGGGCTCGTGTCGTTCCAGCTGTTGCTGACGGCCAGCGGCGCGCCGGTCGATGCGAGCGTGGTGAACTCGACGTTGCCGTTCGTGCCCGGCTGGTACAGCGGCGCCTGCAGCGCTTCGATCGGCGGCACGCCAGGAATCTCGAAGAAGCCCGCGGCCTGCAGCGCGGCCAGAGTCCCGTCGAGCTGGTTCGCCGTCCGGAACGGGTTGTACCAGCTGAATTCGCGCTCGTCGTGCGTGAAGCGGACGCCGGTCGTCAGGTTCAGGCGATCGCTCAAATGCCAGATCACGTCGCCATATGCGGCGTAGGCCTTCGACTTGTTCTGGTTGAACATGCTTTCCTGCCACGGCAGGCCGAGCAGGCTCGGCAGTCCGTTCGGGGACAGCACATAGTTGCTCAGGAAGCCATACACCGTGCCATCGGGCGATACCGGCTCCGGCGACAAATTGCGGATCAGCGTGTCGAGGCTGTCGGTGAACAGGTTCAGCTGGCTTTCCTGCTTCGCGTTGTCCTGATAGTAGCTGGCGCCGGCGACCCAGTCGGCGCGGTCGTTCTTGCCGGACAACTTGAATTCCTGCGACCAGCTCGTGTTGCGCTCGATGTTCGCGTCATCGAAGTACAGCTGGATGTGATTCGTGCCGTCCTGATCCTCGCGGTTGAGCGTCGAGAAGTGGCGGTACGCCGTCGTCGAGGTCAGCGTGCCGAAAGAAAACGGGTGATCGATAATCAGCGTCGACGCATCGAAACTGCGCTGCTCGCGGCCGTAGATGACGTCGTTGAGCACGGGCGCCTTGAACGGATCCAGGTACGTTGCCGGGTCCGGCGGAAACGGCACGGTGCCTGAGTCGGACACGGCCACGATGCCGACCGCCGGACGTGACGGCTGATTGAGCTTCTCGTGCTCGGCGTAGATGCGCACCTTGGTGTCGCCCGGCGCGTTCCAGCGGAACTGCGCGCGCATGCCGAAGTCGTTGACCTTGTTGTAGTCCTCGCCGGTCGCGTCGTCGCGACGCCAGCCGCTGCTCTGGTTGTCGACGACACTCAGGCGAAACGCTGCGTCATCCGAGATCGGCGCATTGAGCACGCCGTCGAGATAGAACAGGCCGTTGTTGCCGGCGCGCATCGTTGCCGATTCCTCCCAGCTGTCGCTCGGCTCGTTCGTGACGACCGAAATCGCTCCCGCGGCGCTGTTGCGGCCGAACAGTGTGCCCTGCGGTCCCTTGACGACTTCGATGTGCTGCACGTCGTTGAACGAGAGCAGCGCACCGCCGGTCTTGCCGGCATAGACGCCGTCCTGGTAGATGCCGATCGGCGAATCGGTGCCGATGCCGAAATCGCTGATGCTGATTCCGCGCAGCGAATAGCCCGGCTGTGTCGCCTGCTCGCCGCTGACCGACAGGCCAGGAATGTAACCTTCCAGTTTTGAAAGATCTGTCGCCTGCAGCGATTCGATCTGCTTGGTCGTGACGATCTGCATCGGAATCGGCACGTCCTGCACTTCCTGCGTGCGGCTCTGCGCGGTCACGGTGACGTTGCCGAGCTGCGCGGCTTCGGAATCCGGTGCGGCCGCTGCGCTGGATGCAGTCGCCGGCGTTTGCGCATCGGCGCCTTCGGCAAGCGCGGCCGGGCTCGCGGCGGCGAACAGCGAAACGAATGCGCCTTGCAGAAGCGCGCGGCGCAGAGACACGACCAACAGGCGTTGGTGATTGGCAGTCATCGGGATTCCCCTCGTTTGATTTGAGACTAATTGCGCAATGTGTACAAAGTTACTAATGCATATGAAATCAGCGATCTATCTTTTCTCGTCATTCCGGCGAAAGCCGGAATCCAGCGTCTTTCCTTGAGTTGCAGAGGCGCTGGATCCCGGCTTTCGCCGGGATGACGAGCCATATAGTGGTCAGGTCTCGCAGCCTCCGGATGGGTCAGATCTCGCAGCTCCCCGGCCACTCCGCAATCCAGTCGCGAATCAACTTCAAACCTTCGACATGCGTCGTGCTGCGGCCCTGCTCGGGCATCATCACGCCGGTTTCGTGCGAGGCCATGCGGAACGGCAGGATCGAGTCGTCCGGCTTGCCGGGCACGATGTCGAACAGGTGGTCACCGGTGCCGCGGCCGGCCGCCACCGGCGGCTTGCACAGGCCCAGGTGCCGGTCGGCGTCGACCTTGGCTTCGAGCAGCAAGCCGGTCGTGTTCGCCGGACCGGTCACGCTGTGGCAGTGGCCGCAATTGACATCGAGGTACGCGCGGGCGCGCGCGGCGAGTGGCTGCTTTTCGTCGCGCCACGCAGCGTTACGCGGAGCGGTGTCCGCTGCCGGCGCGCCGCTGAGCAATCCGAGCCTGGTCCAGCGGACCAGCTGATTCTCGCTGCCGTCGGCATAGGCGAAGTCGCGATTCAGATGGCGCGCCTTCGGGCCGATCGGCGTGATCTGCTTGCTGCGCACATCGGTCACGTGACAGCCCGCGCACTGGTTCTCGTTCGGCACGACGTAGGTGAACGGCTCGCGCGCGCCGTCGTCGGCGACGAGTTCGAGGGCGGTCTCATCGCCGGTGCGTGCGAGATCGGCATCGGTCTGTTCGGAGTTCCACACGTACGGCAGCGCCTCCCAACCGTTTTCGCGGCGCACGAGGATGCGTGTTTCGATCAGGCGCACATGGCGCAGGTCCAGGCTCGATCCAGTGAAATCGTTGGCCGTGTCATACGTGCGCGCCACGGCCGGGCCGCCGCCGTTCGCGGCGTCGGGCAACGGGTAGTAGAACGTCTTCGTGAAGATCGTGCCGACCGGAAAATCGAATGTCGCATCGGCGGAATATTTCGCCACACTGCCTTCCGGCATCCAGACGGTGCGCAGCTTGTGCGCGTAGTCGGTGAACAGCGGCGTGTTGAGATCGTAGGGGACGACACGCCCATTCAAGCGCAACGCCTGTCCTTCCCTGAGCAACACGTTCCAGTCCGACAACTGCTGCGGACGGCCCTCGCCGAAGAAATGCACCGGCTGCGGCGCGCGCGAACACGCGCCGAGCAAAAGGCTGGCGAACACGAACAACAGGCAGGCAGACGGCCTGGCAAAGCGAAAAATCATCACATCAACTCATCAGGTCTTGGCCGGAATCTCGATCGCCGGCAACTTCGGCAGCTCGCATTGCAACTCGGCGCGGTCCATGACCTTCGGATTGTCGTACTTGTGCGGGCCATCGGCGTTGAGTACCTGCACTTCGCCGTTCTGCACGCACAGGCGCTCGTCGGCCGGCGGCTTGCCGTCGACGAGATTCTTGTCGTCGCGATAGCCGTCCCAGAGCACGTCGGGGAAATGGCCGCCGAGACCGAACAGCGCGACCTTCAGTGTCTTCAGGTCCAGCCCGTCGGGCGAATCGCCGCCACCGGTGAAGCGGTTGCCGTAGATGTAGATCGCGCGCGGATACGGATCGTAGTTCGGATCGATGCCGGGCTTGTTGTAGTAGTTCGTCGAGAAGTACGCCGAGATGATCAGGTTCGCGGTCTGGTTGTCGGCGATGTCGTTGTCGAAGATCTCGACCTTGCTGTTCGAGTTGACGACGACGCCGGCGCCGGCCGGCACGCTGGCCACGGCCGCGCCCTTCGCGGCGAAGTTGCCGAGATTGTTCTTGAACACCTTGTTCTTGAACACGCGCGAGGAATGGCCCGGCTGCGACAGGTTCGGCATGTTGAACACGAGGATGCCGCCGGTGTTGCCGGTGGCCGTGTTGCCGTAGACGTCGGCGCCGATCGTGTTCTCGATCTCGATGCCCGCGACGTTCGACTCGGCGCGGTTGTTGCGCACGATCACGTTCTTCGACTGGCCGACGTAGATGCCGGCATCGGAGGCGCCGATTGCGGCGGAGTCCTCGATCAGCACGTTCGAGCACTTGACCGGATAGATGCCGTAGGCGCCGTTCGTCGTCTTCGGGCCGCCGGTCCATTCGACGCGCACGTCGCGGATCGTGATGTTTGCGCCGTCGTTGATCTTCAGGCCGTCGCCCTTGCTGTCCTGGATCGCCAGGTGCTCGAGCGTGAAGTCGTTGGCATAGACCAGCATGCCCTCGGGCCCGGAGACCTCGTCCTTGAACGAAAGTATACTTTTGTCCTGGCCGGCGCCGCGAATCGTCACGCCGTTCGCGCGCAAGGTCAGCACGCGGCTGAGCCGATGCAGCCCCGCCGGAATCTCGATGACGGTGCCGGGTTTGGCGTCGAGCAGCTGTTCCTGCAGCAGCTTCTGGTACGCGCTGTCCTCCGCACTCAGGCCAGCCGACTTCGAATCGCCGCCACCCTGGTTGCATGCAGCGAGGGCAACACAAAGCCCCGCAAGTGCCAATCTGCGCATCGGATACCCCTGGATTCTTGAGAATTGTTACGAGTGTTTGAATTTTACGCCGATTCGGCGCCGATTTGGGTTGCGGGAGTTCACATTCTTCGCAGGCTCAGCGCGGCGGGTGGCCGCGGCTGTATGCCGAAAGTCATGGTTTAGGGTCGGGCGGCTTAGGGATTGCAGAGATATTGCAGAGATGTATATGTATACAGCTGATGTCACCAAGTATGAGGGAGGTGACGCGCGCGCTTCGCGGTTTCCTGATGTACCACCCTCACCCGGCGCGCTCTGCGCGCCGACCTCTCCCGCCAGCGGGAGAGGTGCATCTTCTTCCCCTTCTCTCCCGCCAGCGGGAGAGGTGCATCTTCTTCCCCTTCTCTCCCGCCAGAGGGAGGGGTGCATCTTCTTCCCTTCTCCCGCTGGCGGGAGAAGGTGCC
>CAVYAZ010000001.1:0-934520 GCA_963766595.1 uncultured Gammaproteobacteria bacterium | reverse complement strand
ACCGCGCGACTGACCCTTGCTGCCGACCAGCATCCGATCGAGGCGCACAAGGATTTCTTCTTCGGCGATCCGACCATCGATCTGCCGAAGAAAGCCGACGACGTGATTGACGAAAAGCTCGACGAGCACGGCAAGCTCGAAAGCGAAGTGCCGATCCTGCCCGATGCAAAACCGACCGCGCCGGTCGCGGCGATGCTCGCCGGCAGCGTCTACGAAAGCGGCGGACGCACGGTTACGCGCACCTTGAAGCGCACGTTGTGGCCGGCCGATGCGCTGGTCGGAGTGCGTCCTTTGTTCGACGTCAAGGATGGCGCCACCGCGAACGGCTCGGCGGGATTCGAAGTCATCAAGAGCACCCCGAAAGGCGACCTGCTCGCCGCCGACAGGCTGAAAGTCACGCTGGTGCGCGAATACCGCGACTACCACTGGACCTGGGACCGTGAGAGCGGCTGGCGCTTCGATTACACGCAGCGCTATGACAACACCCAAACCCGCGACGTTGCCGTCGAGTCCGGCAAGGCCGCGCGCGTCGACTTCCCGGTCGAATGGGGCGAGTACCGGATCGAAGTCCTCGATCCGTCATCAGGCCTGACGATGCGCTATCCATTCGTCGCCGGCTGGAGCTGGGAGAACGAAAATCGCGGCACCGAGGCACGCCCCGACAAGGTCAAGCTCGCGCTCGACAAGGAGCGCTACAAGGCGGGCGACACGCTGAAGGTCACGCTGACGCCACCGCATGCCGGCCCGGGCGTCCTGCTCGTCGAATCGGACAAGCTGCTCTACTCGAAGAATATCGATGCCAAGCCCGGCGCGACGTTCGAGATTCCCGTGACCGCCGACTGGGAACGCCACGACGTCTACGTCAGCGCCCTGGTATTCCGTCCCGGCTCGGCTGCCGACAAGGTCACCCCGGCACGCGCCGTCGGCGAGGCTTATGTGACGATGGATCGAAGCGCGCGTCGTGTCGCAGTCGACATCGACGCGCCGAAGCAGATGAAGCCCGAGACCGAGTTGCCGGTCACGATCAAGGCCGGCGCGCTCGCCGGAAAAACGGCGTGGGCGACCGTGTACGCCGTCGACGTCGGCATTCTCAACATCACGCGCTTTCCCGTGCCCAACGCGAACGACTACCTGTTCGCCCAGCGCAGGCTCGGCATCGACGCTTACGATCTGTACGGCAGGATCATCGAAAGTTATGACGGCACGAACGCCAAATTGCGCTTCGGTGGCGACATGGCGCTCGCTGCGCTGCCGCAGGCCCGTCGGCCGACGGCGAAGGTGCTGACGGTCGACTTGTTCAGCGGTCCGGTGCAACTCGACGCGAAGGGCGAAGCGACCGTCAAGGTCACGGTGCCGGACTTCAACGGTACGCTGCGCGTCAGCGCCCTGGTCTACGGCGAGAACGACTACGGAAACGCAGACGCCGAGACAGTCGTACGCGCACCGCTCGTCGCAGAAGTTTCGACGCCGCGGGCAATGGCACCGGGCGACCTGACTTCCCTGAATATCGATCTGCAGAACTTTTCCGGTGAGAAGCGCGAGTTCGCTTTGAAGATCGAAGCCAAGCCGCCGCTCGTCATCGCCGACACCACGCACAAGATCACGCTCGCCGATGGCGCAAAGAAATCGCTGAATTTCCCGCTGCGCGCCAGCGAGGATTACGGCGTCGGCAAATTCGCCGTCAATGTTACCGGTGGCGACATCAAGCTTCATCGCGAATTCGAGGTCGCGGTGCGCGCCGCGTGGCCGCAGGTGCTCAAGAGCGAGCCGAAGGTACTCGACGCGTTGGCGCCGATTTCGCTCGACTCTTCCGCGCTTGACGGCTTCATGTCCGGTTCGGTCAACGCACGCCTGACGGTCAGCGCCTTGCCGCCACTGCCGTTCTCGTCGGCGGTGCACGATCTGATCCACTACCCTTACGGCTGCATCGAGCAGACGACGAGCAAGGCCTGGGCGGTCCTGCTCGACGACGATCAGGCCGCTTCGAACTTCGGTCTCGACGCGATTGCGCCGGAGCGGCGCAAGGAAATGCTGGCCGGCGCGATGAGCCGAATCTCGTCGATGCAGATTCCGTCGGGACATTTCTCGATGTGGGGCGGCGACTCGTACGTCAACGAGCTCCTTACCCCATACGTCGTCGAGTTCCTGCTCGATGCACGCGATGCAGGTGTCGCTGTTCCCGATGCGGCGCTGCAGAAGGCGCTGAAGCGCCTCAACGAGGACTTGTTGTCCGGCGGCCATCCTTATTACGGCTACGAGCATTCCGACCATCTGCGCTTCGCCGATCAGGCTTATTCCGGTTATGTGCTGTCGCGCGTGCAACGCGCGCCGCTTGGCACATTGCGCGCGCTTTTCGACAACGAGCGCGCCAAGTCGCTGACGGCATTGCCGCTCGTGCACCTCGGCATCGCACTGTCGCTTGCAGGGCGACAAGCCGCGTGGCGAGAAGGCGCTCGACGAAGCCTTCGCCAAGAAAGTCGAGCGGCCGTGGTATCTCGGCGACTACGGCAGTGAGCTGCGCGACGCCGCGCTGATGATCGCGCTCGTGCATCAGAACGGTCTGTCGAAACCGGAGTATGAGGCTAGCGTCATCCAACTTGGCCGCGATTTCGTCGCACGCCGCAGCGCGCGCGAGGCGCAGGCCAAGAAGTACGGCTATTCGTGGTTGTATCTGTCGACACAGGAACAACTCGCCCTTTTCCGTCTCGGCAAGGCACTCGTCAAAGACGGCAACGCGACGTTCTCCGGCCAGCTCACGATCGCTGACAAGACCAGCCCGCTCGACGCGCGCAAGATCTGGAGCCGCACGTTCACGGGTGACCAGGTTCGCTCCGGCATCCGTCTTGTGCCCGACGGAACGCCACCGCTGTACGTCAGCCAGGACGTCGCCGGCGTACCGAAAAAGGCGCCCGAGCCGAACGATTCGAAAGTCTCGATCAAGCGCAACTACTACGAGTTGGACGGCAGCGCTTATGATGGACATCCGCTGAAGGAAGGCGAAGGGCTCGTCGTCGGCGTTGCGATCGAAGCCAAGGAGGAAATGGCCGATGCGCTGCTGACCGACCTGCTGCCGGGAGGCCTGGAAATCGAGAACTTCAATCTCTCCGACACCAAGCAGTGGGCCGACGTCGTCGTCGATGGCATCCAGATCAACGACCGTTCCAGCGCCGCCGAAGTACGCCACGAGGAGTTTCGCGACGACCGTTACGTCGCCGCGCTGAAACTCTACAAGGGCCAGAAAGCTCACGCGTTCTACCTGGTCCGCGCCGTATCGCCCGGCACTTTCCTCGTGCCGCCGCCGCTGGTGGAGGACATGTATCGTCCGGATATTCGCGGCATCGGCAAGAGCGAGCCGGCGCAGATCAAAGTGGTGGAGCCGTGAACGCTCTGCTCGTCAGTAAAATCGGCGCAGTGATCTCAGTAGCGTTGGGTACTGCCGTTTCGGGTCCTGCATTGGCTGCCCACGGGGATGGGCACCCGCATTACCTTGTCGACGAGGGCGCTTGTCCTGGCGAGTGCTGCGCATATCGCGAATGGAAGGTCGAGCGCGACGTGCCGCTTTATGCGGCGCCCAACCTTGAAGCAGTCGTTGTAGGCAAACTTCGGCGCGGCAGCTCAATCGAGCCGCTTGCCGGCAAAGTCGTCACAACTGCTGGCCGCTTTCGAGTAGCGCGTGACACCCGCGAATTTCACCGTGGCGAAACGCTTTGGGTGTACACCTATCATGGAGAGGGCAGCTTCAAGGTCTGGTACCACGGCGCAATGCGGGACGAGGATCTCGGCTTCAGTCCATACGGCGGTACTGAAGGCGACCGCTGCCAAGTCTCCGACGCCGGCTGCTGGGGCGCGCTCGAAGAGCCATTGAAGATGACCTGGTGGGCCAAGCTGCGCGCGCCGACTGGCGTCGAAGGCTGGTCGATCGTCACTGAAAACTTCAGCGGAACGGATGCCTGCGGCTAATCTCACGATGAAAACCTCATCTGTCGATGATGTTGCTGGCACGTGGGTCCCGGGCAGGTCGAGGATCGCGAGACAGCTGGTTGCTCCCGTGCTTGTCTTCCTTGCCTGCGTACTCCTGCTCGACCGACTCTTCCCCCTTCCGCTGCCAGACTCGACGACCGGCGCCACCGTCGTACTCGCCCGCGACGGCTCGCCATTGCGCGCGTTTGCGGACGACAACGGCATTTGGCGCTATCCCGTCACGCCGAAGCAAGTCTCGCCGCTGTATCTGCAGGCTTTGCTGAACTACGAAGACCGCTGGTTCTGGAAGCACCCGGGCGTCAACCCCTTCGCGCTCGCGCGCGCCGTCGGCCAGATGATCTGGTACCACAGACCAATATCCGGCGGGTCGACATTGACGATGCAGGTCGCGCGCATCATCGATCCGCATTCGCGCAGTTTCCTCGGCAAGTGCAAGCAGATCTTTCGGGCCCTGCAGCTCGAGGCGCATTTGTCTAAAAGTGAAATATTGACTTTGTACCTCAACTACGCGCCATTCGGCGGGTCGATCCAGGGTGTTCAAGCGGCCAGCTATGCGTACCTCGGCAAACCGGCCGACCGGTTGAGCCATGCAGAGGCCGCATTGCTGGCGGTCCTGCCGCAAAGTCCGAGCCGGCTGCGGCCTGACCGCGAGCCGCGCAGCGCGCAGGTTTATCGGGACAAGGTGCTCGATCGCATGCGCAGCCTGCATGTCTGGTCGCCCGAGCAGGTCGCCGATGCAAAGATCGAAAGCGTTGCCACGCGGACCCTGGCGCCGCCAATGAAAGCCGCCCTGCTCGCGGAGCGGCTTCGCGAAGCGAACCCGTCGCTGCGCAGCATCCGGACCACGATAGACGCGGAATTGCAAAGCGCGATGGAAGCACGAGTCACGGCTTATCTGACGCATCTGCCGGATCGCACGTCTGCCGCGCTGCTTCTTGTCGACAATGGGACATCGAATGCGCTCGCCTATGTCGGCTCCGGCGCATTCGGCGATGAAGCGCGACTCGGACATGTCGACATGGTGCGCGCGCTGCGATCGCCAGGGTCGACGCTGAAGCCGTTCCTCTACGGCCTCGCGCTCGACGACGGCCTGATCGATTCGGAGAGCCTGCTCGTCGATGCGCCACAATCGTTCGGCGGCTATCGACCGGCGAATTTCAACGACGCGTTCAACGGACCGATCGGCGCGGCGCAGGCGTTGCGCCTGTCGCTGAATGTGCCGGCGGTCGATCTGCTCGATCGCATTGGACCGGCGCGCTTCATGGCGCGCCTGGCAAACGGCGGCGTCGATCTGCAGTTGCCGCGAGGCGCCGATCCGAACCTGTCGATCATCCTCGGCGGCGCCGGCGCCCGGCTCGAGGACCTCGTGGGCGCCTACACCGCGTTCAACCGCGGCGGCGTCGCCACGCGTGTGCGCCTGACGCCGGATTCGGTCCCGATCGAGCGCCGCCTGCTCTCGGATGGCGCCGCTTGGATCGTGCGCACGATCCTCGAGGCGAACCCGCGTCCGGGATACGCCAGCGATACATTCGATACAAGTGGAAAACCGCGCGTCGCATGGAAGACCGGCACGAGCTACGGCTTCCGCGACGCCTGGGCGATCGGCGCGACGCGGCGCTACACGATCGGCGTCTGGATCGGACGTCCGGATGGCACCCCGATGCCGGGTCAATACGGCGCGGTGACCGCGCTGCCGCTGTTGTTCCAGGCAGTCGACAGCTTGCCGCGGGCAACTACCACTGGCCTGCCCCTCGACGAAGCGCCGGCCAGCGTGCATGAGGAGCAAGTCTGCTGGCCGCTCGGCCTCGCCTACGATCCTGCCAGGCCCGAGCTCTGCCACGAAAAACGAACGGCCTGGGTACTCAATGGCGTCATTCCTCCGACGCCGGCCGATCGCGACGCCGGCAGCTGGTCGGCCGGGGACCTTCGCGTGCGTGTCGATGCAAAGACCGGCGCCCGGCTCAGCGCGGACTGCCACGTCGCGCAGGAGCGCGAGGTCGATATCGCTCGCTGGCCGGCGCTTGCGTATCCGTGGCTTTCTCACGGCGAGCGTCAGCGCGCAACGATACCCCCTCTGGCGCCGGGCTGTGTGCCCGACGCGCTTGAACGCTATGCGAATCTGCGCATCGACGGTATCGGCGACGGCGCGGCGATTGCGCGTTCGCCGGGCAGCGCGAAGCCCGCGCAATTGAGCCTGAAAGCGCTCGGAGCCAGCGGCTCCGTCCTATGGCTGGTCAACGGCAAACTGGAGGGCGAAACCAGCGGAACGCGCGCGTTCGTGCACGCGTTCGCAGATGTCGGCCCGCAGACCATTACCGCGTTGACGCCTGCCGGCGCGTATTCGCAGATCGACATCCGCGTCCTGCGGTGAAACGACGGCTGTGAACGTCCTTCCGGCCTAAGGGCTTACGACGAGGACCGAGAACGTATCCGGCACCATCGCCGGCCGCGGATGTGGCTGGTCGGCCGTGGCCGCCGGAGCCGCGCCGAACTCTGCCGCCGGAAGCAACAGCCGGTGCGTCTTCGAATCGAGCGTCAGCGTGCGCGCGCTCTTCTGTGTAGCGACGTTGTCCACAACGCGAAAATGCTCCGGATCGTCCTCGTGCACGATCGTGAGCGTGCCCGACTCCCCGTTCGAACTGAACACCAGGCCGCGCGACGCGTCGAAGGCCGCGCCGTCAGGTCCTTTCCCGATTGGCACGCTGGCGACGCGATGGCCATCGCTGGTGTCAGTGACAATCATTTTCTCGTTCTGGCAGACCGAAAACAGGCGGTGGTGCGCGTTGTCGAATGCCAATCCGGTCGGCTCCTCGCACGACTCCAGCGGCCAGGCCGCAACGACCTTGAGCGTGGTTTCGTCGATCACCGCGAGTTCGGCCTTGTCCTCGATGTTCACGTACATCCGGCCATGTCCGTCGCTGACGGCAAACTCGGGCTTGCCGCCGAGCGCAACTGTTCCAATCGGCTCCAGGGTCTTTGCATCCAGCACGCTGGCATCCTTGCTGCGGCCATTGAAGGTGTACAGCCGATGCTTGTCCTGATCGTAGAGGATGACGTCCGGGTTCTGCCCGTCGATCTTGACCTCCCGGATCGGCTTGAGTGTTTTCAGGTCGAATTCCGTCACCGAATTGGATTTGCCGTTGCTCGTATAGCCGCGACCGAGGTCGGAGGCGATCGCGATGCCATGCACGCCGTCGGTATGCGGAATTTCTCCGGCGACCTTGCCGCTGTCGGCATCGAGCACGACGACGCGGTCGGAACGGCTCAGATATAGCCGCCGCGCTGCGTCATCCACCGCAAGCAGATCCCAGCCGCCCGGGCCGCCCACTTTCCAATGAGCGGTTACCGAGTACTTGCTGTCGTGGGCTGCATCCGCGGCGTCGACGCCGGCGGTCAAACTGGCGAGCAGCACACCAGTGCCAAGACATGCGAGAAACCGTGATCCGATATCCATTCTGCGAAAGGCCATGATTGATTGTGGTGGCGCGAGCTTAACATCCGCACACGCGGGACGCTTCCCGTTTACACGCCTTCACGTTCGACCCGCAGATCTGTTACGCGCGGTGCGCCTGCTCCGTCGCCGCGTCGAGCTCGGCCAGACGCGCCACGCCGGCGCGCGCCAGTTCGCTGAGCTCGCCGCCGCCGTGCTCGCGGAGATAGGCGACGATCTGCCGACGCATGCGCGGATCCCAGAACTTCTTCAGATGACCGGAGACGCCGTCGACCGCGGCCTCGTGGTCGGATTCCGCCGCGAAGAAATTGGCGATGTCGTTGGCCATGGCGGCCAGATGTTCGGGATTCACGATGCGGCGCTCCTGTTGCGCAGCGTCATTCGAATGGATGCGCTGTGCGTGGGTGTAGACCGAGTAATCCGTCCGGCCGCGCGAACCCGATCAGGGTGACGTTGGCTTCCTGCGCGAGCGCGATCGCCAGGGCGGTCGGTGCCGAGATCGCGGCGATGATGCCGATCCCGACCGTCGCCGACTTCATGACCATCTCATAGCTGGCGCGGCTGGTGACGACAAGGAAGCCCTGCGTCGAGTCGAGACGTTCGCGCTGCATCGCGCCGATCAGTTTGTCGAGCGCATTGTGGCGGCCGACGTCTTCGCGCACTAGCAGGACTTGTCCGTCGGAGATTGCCCAAGCCGCGGCGTGCGTCGCACCGGTCACCGCGTTGATAGTCTGGCCGCGCTGCAATTCGCCGAGCGCACGCTGCAATCCGGCCGGATCGATCGCTGACCGGATCGGCGACCGGAGGCGGATGGCGTACGGCCGCATCGAGCGTCTGCGCTCCGCACAGTCCGCAACCGGTGCGGCCGGTCAGCTGGCGTACGCGCTGATCGAGCACAGCGGCGCGCGCCTCGGGCACCGTGATGCGCAACTCGATGCCGGCCAGCGCCGGCGCGATCTCAACGCCTTCGAATTCGCCCGCATCGGCGATGATCGCCTCGCTCAACGAAAAGCCGAGCGCAAAGTCTCCGAGATCCGATGGCGTCGCCAGCATCACGGCGTGCGGCCGTTCGTTGTAGACGAAGGCGATCGGTATTTCCTCCGCGACCGCATCAGCGACACGCGCGCTGATGCCCGCGCGATGGCGCAAGACCTCGCGGCGGACGGCGCCGGCAGGTAGTGAGGTTGTCACAGGACTGTCTTGGGATACAGGCTTCAAGCTACCTCGCTTACTGGGATGCGTTGCTTTCCCTTCTCCCATCGGGAGAAGGTGGCGCGAAGCGCCGGATGAGGGTCCGGTCAGCTATCGACGTCGCACTAAACCCCGACCCTCACCCCATCCCCTCTCCCGGTGGGAAAGGGGCCAAAGAAGTTTACTTCGCCGCAACGGCGTGATCGAGCAATCCCTGCTGTTGCCGGCTGAATTCCTCGAAGCGCTTCTGCCATTCGGACGGCTGGGTGACGCGCGTGACTTGAACCGCCGTGACCTTGTACTCGGGACAGTTCGTCGCCCAGTCGGAATTCTCGGTCGTGATGACGTTCGCGCCCGAACCCGGAAAATGGAATGTCGTGTAGACGACGCCGGGCTGCATGCGGTCGCTGATCATGCGCACGCAGCACGGTTTCGCCGGCGCGGCTGGCAATGCCGACCCAGTCGCCGTCCTTGATGCCGCGTTCTTCGGCATCGTGCGGATGGATCTCGAGCCGGTCCTCGCTGTGCCACATGACGTTCGGCGTGCGCCGCGTCTGCGCGCCGACGTTGTACTGACTGAGGATGCGGCCGGTCGTCAGGATCAGCGGATACTTCGCGTTGACCTTCTCGGTGGTCGGCACGTATTCGGTCAGCAGGAACTTGCCCTTGCCGCGCACGAACTCGCCGACGTGCATCGTCGGCGTGCCTTCCGGGTGCTCGTCGTTGCACGGCCACTGGATGCTGCCGAGCTGGTCGATCTTGTCGAAGCTGACGCCGGTGAATGTCGGCGTCAGGCGGGCGATCTCGTCCATGATCTCCGACGGATGCGCGTAGTTCATCGGATAGCCCATCGCGTTCGAGAGCAGCTGCGTGATTTCCCAGTCGGCGTAGCCGTTCTTCGGCCGCATGACCTTGCGCACGCGCGAGATGCGGCGCTCGGCGTTGGTGAACGTGCCGTCCTTCTCGAGGAACGTCGAGCCCGGCAGGAACACGTGCGCGAATTTCGCCGTTTCGTTGAGGAACAGATCCTGCACGACGATGCATTCCATCGCGGTCAGCGCCGCGGTGACGTGCTGCGTGTTCGGATCGCTCTGGCCGATGTCCTCGCCTTCGATGTACAGCCCCTTGAACTCGCCGTCGAGCGCCGCCTCGAACATGTTCGGGATGCGCAGGCCGGGCTCGGCCAGCAGCTTCACGCCCCAGGCCTGCTCGAACGCGCCGCGGGTCGCGTCGTCGGACACGTGGCGATAGCCCGGGAACTCGTGCGGGAACGAACCCATGTCGCACGAGCCCTGCACGTTGTTCTGGCCGCGCAGCGGATTGACGCCGACGCCTTCGCGGCCGATGTTGCCGGTCGCCATCGCGAGATTGGCGATGCCCATGACCATCGTCGAGCCCTGCGAATGCTCGGTCACGCCGAGTCCGTAGTAGATCGCGCCGTTGCCGCCGGTCGCGTACAGCCGCGCCGCAGCGCGCACTTCGGCTGCCGGCACGCCGGTATCGGCTTCCATCGCCTCGGGCGAATTGCGCGGCTCGGAAACGAACTTGCGCCATTTTTCGAACGCTTCGGCTTCGCAGCGCGCGCGCACGAATTCTTCCTTGACCAGCCCTTCGGTGACGATGACGTGCGCCAGCGAGTTGATCAGCGCGACGTTCGTGCCGGGCCGCAGCTTCAGGTGATAGTCGGCCTTGATGTGCGGCGTGCGCACGAGATCGATGCGGCGCGGATCGGCGATGATCAGCTTCGCGCCCTGGCGCAGGCGCCGCTTCATCTGCGAGGCGAACACCGGATGGCCGTCGGTCGGATTCGCGCCGATGACCATGATCACGTCGGCCTGCATGACCGAATCGAAGTTCTGCGTGCCGGCCGATTCGCCGAGCGTGTTCTTCAGGCCGTAACCGGTCGGCGAATGGCACACGCGCGCGCAGGTGTCGACGTTGTTGTTGCCGAAGCCGGCGCGCACGAGCTTCTGCACGAGATAGGTTTCCTCGTTCGTGCAGCGCGACGAGGTGATGCCGCCGATCGAGTCGCGGCCGTACTTGGCCTGGATGCGCTTGAACTCGGACGCGGCGTAGCCGATCGCCTCGTCCCAGCGAAACCTCGCGCCATGGATCGGAGATCTTCGCGCGGATCATCGGCTTCAGGATGCGGTCCGGATGCGTCGCATAACCGATCGCGAAGCGGCCCTTGACGCAGGAATGGCCGTGATTCGCGTGGCCGTCCTTGTTCGGCACCATGCGCACGAGCTCCTCGCCGCGCATCTCGGCGCGGAACGAGCAGCCGACGCCGCAGTAGGCGCAGGTCGTGATCACGCTGTGCTCGGCCTGGCCGTTCGCAATCAGCGATTTCTCCGACAGCGTCGCGGTCGGACACGCCTGCACGCAGGCGCCGCACGAGACGCACTCGGAATCCAGGAACGACTCGTCCTGGCTCGCCGCGACCTTCGACTCGAAGCCGCGGCCCTGGATCGTCAGCGCGAACGTGCCCTGCTCCTCGTCGCAGGCGCGCACGCAGCGCGAGCAGACGATGCACTTGGACGGATCGAAGGTGAAGTACGGATTGCTCTCGTCCTTCTTGCGAACAGTGGATTCGTCTGCGGGTGGGCATGGGCGTGGCCGTCGCGCACCGGCCATCCGGCATCGGGCTGCTGCGCCTCCGCATAGACGTGGTTCGCGCCGGTGTAGCCGTAGCGCACTTCGCGCAAACCGACCGCCCCGGCCATGTCCTGCAAGTTCGCAATGGCCATTCGCCGGACAGGTCAGGCAATCGAGCGGATGATCGGAGATATACAGTTCCATTACGCCGCGGCGGATCTCGGCGAGCTTCGGCGTTCTGCGTCGTGACCTTCATGCCGGCGGCGACCGGCGTCGTGCACGAGGCCGGGTAGCCCTTCATGCCTTCGATCTGCACGAGGCACAGGCGGCACGAACCGAACGCGTCGAGCATTTCGGTCGCGCACAGCTTCGGAATCTGGATGCCGGCCTCGGACGCCGCGCGCAACACCGACGTGCCGGCGGGCACGCTGACTTCACGCCCGTCGATGCTCAGCGTGACGCGCTTGGCGACCTTGATCGGGTGGATCGGGCTCGGTGTGCCGAGATCGGTTTCGTTGATCGATAGCATGACAACAACTCCTCAATGCACTTCCCTTCTCCCGCTCGGGAGAAGGTGCCGCCGAAGGCGGCGGATGAGGGCCGGGGCTCGCCACGCATGGCGGGACCCGACCCTCACCCCTGCCCCTCCCCCGGAGGGAGAGGGGTTCAAGACAACATCTATCCCCCGCCGACCGCGCTCAACGGCAACGGAGCCTCGCGTGAAAAATCTTCCGGAAAATGTTCCAGCGCGCTCAGCACCGGAAACGGCGTCAAGCCGCCGAGCGCGCACAGCGAACCGTTGACGCATCGTGTCGCACAGATCGCGCAGCAGGTTCGTGTTCATTGCGCGCGAATGGTCGGCGATGATCCGGTCGATGACCTCGACGCCGCGCGTCGAGCCGATCCGGCACGGCGTGCATTTGCCGCACGATTCGATCGCGCAGAACTCCATCGCGAAGCGCGCCTGCTGCGCCATGTCGACCGTGTCGTCGAACGCGACGATGCCGCCGTGGCCGAGCATGCCCTTGATCGCGGCAAATGCCTCGTAGTCGATCGGCGTGTCGAACTGCGACTCCGGCAGGTACGCGCCGAGCGGGCCGCCGACCTGCACCGCGCGAATCGGCCGGCCGGTCGCCGAGCCGCCGCCGTAGTCGTACAGCAATTCGCGCAAGGTCACGCCGAACGCCTTTTCGACGAGGCCGCCGTGCTTGATGTTGCCGGCGAGCTGCATCGGCAGCGTGCCGCGCGAGCGGCCCATGCCGAAGTCGCGGTAATAGTCTGCGCCGCGATCGAGAATGATCGGCACGCTGGCGAGCGTGATCACGTTGTTGATGATGGTCGGCTGGCCGAACAGGCCGCTGATCGCCGGCAGCGGCGGCTTCGAGCGCACCTGGCCGCGCTTGCCTTCGAGGCTGTCGAGCAGCGAGGTTTCCTCGCCGCAGATGTAGGCGCCGGCGCCGAGCCGCACTTCGAGATCGAAGCGCTTGCCGCTGCCCAGCACGTCGTCGCCGAGGATCGCTGTTCGCGTACGCCGTGGCCAGCGCTGCGCCGCAGTGCCTTGTGCGCGTGCGGATATTCGCAGCGCAGATAGATGTAGCCCTGCGTGGCGCCGACCGCGAGTCCGGCGATCGTCATGCCTTCGATCAGCACGAACGGATCGCCTTCCATCAGCATGCGATCGGAGAACGTGCCCGAATCGCCTTCGTCGGCATTGCAGACGATGTACTTTTGCGAACCTGGCGCGCCGAGCACCGTCTTCCACTTGATGCCGGCCGGAAACGCCGCGCCGCCGCGGCCGCGCAGGCCCGAATCGGTGACGATCTTGACGATGTCGGCCGGCGCGAGTTCGAGCGCACGCCTCGAGGCCGCGCAAGCCGCCATGCGCGCGGTAGTCGTCGAGGCTGAGCGGATCGGTCAGGCCGACGCGCGCGAACGTCAGGCGTTCCTGCTTCCTGAAATAGCCGATGCTCTCCGACGTTGCCGAGCTTGCGCGCGTGCGCGCCGCCGTTGAGGAATCCGGCGGCGAACAACGCCTTCGACGTCCTTCGCCAGGACCGGACCGTAGGCGATACGCCCGGCCGGCGTCGCGACTTCGACCAGCGGCTCGAGCCAGAACATGCCGCGCGAGCCGTTGCGCACGATGCGCACGTCAGCGCCGTGGCGCCTGCCTGCCCGCCAATCGCGCGCGCGACACGATCGGCGCCGAGCGCCAGCGCCGTCGCGTCGCCGGAAACATAAACCGTCGTGCTCATTTCGATGCCTCTGCCGTTTCGACCAGCAAAGCCTCGAAGCGTTCCGCGTCGACGCGTCCGTGGAGCGTCTTGTCGACCATCACCGACGGGCGCGCAGGCGCAGTTGCCGAGGCAATAGACCGGCTCGAGCGTATACGCGCCGTCGGCCGTCGTTTCGTGAAAATCGATGCCGAGCCGTCTGCTTGACCTGCGCTTCGAGCTCGCGCGCGCCCATCGCCTGGCACGCTTCGGCGCGGCACAGATAGACGATGTGCCGGCCGACGGGCCTGCGTGCGGAAATAGTGGTAGAAGCTCATCATGCCGTGCACTTCGGCGCGCGACAGGTTCAGCTCATGCGCGATCAGCGGCACCGCTGCCGTCCGGCACGTAGCCGAGCGCGTCCTGCACCGCATGCAGGATCGGCAGCAGCGCCCCGGGAACGCCGCGGTTCGCGTCGAGCGCGGCCTGCACGGCACGCTTCTGGTCGGCCGGCAAGGTTGCGCCAGGCAACTCCAGTTTCAGCGGAATTCGCTCTGCCGTCTTGCGCATGTGTCCACAGTCTCCAAAACCTTTTTTTCACCGTGCCGGCAGCAAGAGCAAACATCCGGCGGTCCGGCCAGCATATGCTCTTTACATCCTAATGACTGGCATCGGCTTGGCGCCAGAAGCGAACAATAAGCCAAAGCCGCGCATCACTATATGCTCTGACAAAGCTTATTTCCCAACGCACCACTGGCGACACACGTGTCTGTGGAACGACTGGTTCGTGCATGTGTTTCCCGCAGCAACCGCTCGTTCTCTGTGCATCAAGCGTATCCGCAGTCAATCGCGTTGCAATGGCCACCGCATAGTCCAGCGACAGAATCGGCCCGGCATCAGTGATGCCGGGCCGCATTTCATGTCAATGGAACAGGACCAACACCTTCTGCAACGTGATCCATGCGCCCCACAGGATCGGGATGCCGACGAACAGCCACGCGCCGATCAGGATCGGCGATACACCTGCCGCGGGTGCCGAACTGCTCGCCACCGGCACGACGACTTCGCTCTCGTGCGCCTTCTTGAGTTCGGCAGCGAGTTCGGCTTCGGTCATGTACTACTTCTCGTCGACCGGCCTGATCAGCCAGTTGCAGATGAAGCCGACCACGAGCAGGCCGACCAGCACGTACATCGTGATGTCGTACGCCAGAGCCTTCGAAACGCCGTGGGCGAGCTGGAAGTCGCGGATGTAATTGATCAGCACCGGGCCGATGATGCCGGCGGCCGACCACGCCGTCAGCAGTCGCCCGTGGATCGCGCCGACCATCTGCGTGCCGAAGATGTCGGCCAGATATGCCGGCACCGTCGCGAAGCCACCGCCGTACATCGACAGGATGATGCCGAACGCCGCGACGAACAGCGCAATCAGCCCGAGATGGCCAAGGGTCGGCACCGACGCGTACAGCGCGATGCCGAGCATGAAGAACGTGAAATACGTGATCTTGCGGCCGAGCTTGTCCGACAGCGAGGCCCAGAAGAATCGCCCGGCGATGTTGAACAGGCTAAGCAATCCGGTGAAGCCTGCGGCGATCGTCGCGATCTTTGCCTTCTGGTCGATGCTCAGGTCGTTGAACGCGACGTCGACGCCGAGCAGTTTGCCGGCGAACACCTCCTGCAGCATCGGCGAAGCCATCGCCGATCACGCCGATGCCGGCGCTGACGTTCAGGCACAGCACGCCCCAGATCAGCCAGAACTGCGGCGTCTTCCATGCGTCGTCCAGATGCACCTGGCGCTGCGTGATCATGGCGTTCTGTTTCAGGGTGTCCGGCGGCGTCCAGCCGGCCGGCGTCCAGCCGCGCGGCGGAACGCGGTAGCCGAAGGCGCCGCACATCATGAATACGAAATAGATCACCGCCATGGTGAGGAATGTCTGCCATACGCCGACATCGGTCGGCGTCGCGTAAGTGCTTCATCAGCATGTCGGCCAGCGGCGAGCCGATCATTGCGCCGCCGCCGAAGCCCATGATCGCCATGCCGGTCGCCATGCCGCGGCGATCGGGAAACCATTTGATCAGCGTCGACACCGGCGAGATGTAGCCGAGGCCCAGACCGATGCCGCCGATGACGCCGGAGCCGACCCAGAGCATCCAGATCTGATGCACGTAGACGCCGATCGCGGAAATGACCAGGCCGCCGCACCAGCACAGCGCCGCGATGAAGCCGGCCTTGCGCGGTCCGGCGCGTTCGAGCCAGCCGCCCCACAGCGCCGCGGCGGAACCGAGGAAGACGAAGAACAGCGTGTACATCCAGCCGAGCGTCGAAACCTTCCAGTCGCAGGTCGACGCAAACAGCGAAGCGACGAAACCCATGTCTGCCGGGCAATCGACCGCCTTGGTGATGCCCACCGCCTTCGACAGCGGCAGCCAGAATACGCTGAAGCCGTACGCCATGCCGATGCACAGATGTATACAAAGCGCGGCGGGCGGCACCAGCCAGCGATTGAAATTCGGTCCTGCAACCGTGCGCTCCTTCGCGAGGATATCCGTGCCGCCTCCACTGTGTGGAATTGCCCCTGTTACGCTCGACATATGCATTCCTCCCGTCTGCCATGGTTTGCCGCCCGCGGCGGCGCCGTTTCTTGTGTGTCGCTTCTTGCCGCCGGTCGTCCTACCAGTCGCGGTGCGCGATCCGCTCGCAACGACATCGGCGTCGCGCATCATCTTCGTGCCCGCTGCGCCCGCAACCAGCGGCCATTGTGCCGTCGCTTGCGTCATATGCTTTGAGCAACATAATCGGCACGGCACAGTAATTGGCGCGTGCACCACACTAGATCAAAGCAAATCGCCGCAATATGCTATAAAGAGCTTATTTAGACTAAGGTCCAAGCTGCGGGCATCGTCCAATGTTCAAGGTATCGATCCAGCCGCATTGGCAACTGCAGGCGCCGGACGGCGACACGGTGGTCCAGCGCCTTATCGATCTGCTCGTCGGCATCCACGAGAGCGGCAGCCTTGCGGCCGCCTGCGCGCGCATCGAGGTGTCGTATCGCTACGCGTGGGGCATCTTGCAGCGCGGCCAGAAGATCTTCGGCTCGCCGCTCGTCACGTCGGCACGCGGCAGCGGCGCCCAGTTGACCGCGCTCGGCGAAAAACTCGTCTGGGCGGACAAACGCATTTCGGCGCGCCTGTCGCCGCTGCTCGACAGTCTCGCATCCGAAATCGAAGTCGAGTTCGAGCGCGCCGTAGCCCATCTGGAGGCGATCCTGCGCATCCACGCGAGTCACGGTTTCGCCGTCGAGACGCTGCACCGGTTCCTCACGCGCCAGCAGATCGCCGCCGATCTGAAATACCGCAACAGCCGCGAAGTGATGGCCTCGCTGATGCGCGGCAATTGTGACCTCGCCGGCTTGCACGTGCCGATAGGCGCGTTCGAGGCGAAGTTCCTGCGCCTGTACAAGCCGCTGCGCTCCGGCCACTACAGGCTCGTCGATCTGGCCACGCGGCGCCAGGGACTCATGGTGGCGCCCGGCAACCCGAAAAAGATCCGGCGCGTCGCCGACCTCGCGCGCCGAGGCGTGCGCTTCGTCAACCGGCAACCGGACTCCGGCACGCGCCTGCTGTTCGACCTGCTGCTGGCCAAGCATCGCATCGATGGCCGCACGATCGAAGGTTACGATACCGGCGAATTCACCCACGCCGCGGTCGCGGCCTACGTCGCCAGCAGCATGGCCGATGCCGGCTTCGGGATCGAGACGCCTGCGCAGCGCTTCGGTCTGGAGTTCATCCCGATGGTCAAGGAGCGCTACTTCTTCCTGTTCCATGCCGAACGCGCGGACTCGCCGGCGATTCAGCAGGCCATGTCGATTCTGCGCAACAACGAATTTCGCAAGGCGGTCAACAAGCTGCCGGGCTACGACGCGGCGCACTGCGGCCGGGTGTTCGATCTGGCCGAGGCGTTTCCGGCGATGATCGAGCGCTGACGACGCGAGTTTGAACAACGTCATGCCAGCGAAGGCTGGCCTCCAGTTCTTCCCCTGCCCGTCAAGAACTGGACTCCAGCCTGCGCTGGAATGACGAGCAAAAGAATATCCCGCTCAGTGATCCTCGTCGGTCGGCGTCGAAAGACGTCAGAGGAGACCGAACCGCCGGATCATCCAGACCTTCACGAACTGTGTCAGCGTCATGTACGTCACGAGGATCACCGCAAGCGCCAGCCAGTAGATCCCGGGCAGCGGACGAAAGCCGAACCATGCGCCAATCGGCAGGAATGGCAACGCCATGCCGATCGCGCAGATGACCACGCCGGTGATCGTCAAAGGCAGGCTGGCCAAGCTCTCGACGAACGGAATCCTGCCGGTGCGGATGATGTGGACGATCAGCGTCTGCGACAGCAGCGACTCGACGAACCAGCCGGTCTGGAACAGTTTCTGGTGTTCGACCGCGTTGGCGCCGAGCACGAACCACATCAGCGCGAACGTCGCGTAATCGAAGATCGAACTGATCGGGCCGATGTAGAGCATGAACCGCGTGATCGCTTTGAGGTCCCACTGCCGTGGCTTCGCCAAGTACTCGGCATCGACCTCGTCGGACGCGACCGAAGTCTGCGAAAAATCGTACAGAAGGTTGTTCAACAGCACCTGCACCGGCAACATCGGCAGGAACGGCAGCAGAGCGCTTGCGCCGATCATGCTGAACATGTTGCCGAAGTTCGAGCTGGCGGTCATCTTGATGTACTTGAGGATGTTGCCGAACACCTTGCGGCCTTCGATCACGCCCTCCTCGAGCACCATGAGGCTCTTCTCGAGCAGGATGATGTCGGCCGACTCCTTGGCGATGTCAACCGCCGTGTCGACCGAAATGCCGACGTCCGCCGCGCGCAACGCAGGACCGTCATTGATGCCGTCGCCGAGAAAACCGACGACATGGCCATCACGATGCAAGGCCTGGATCACGCGCACCTTCTGCTGCGGATTCAGGCGCGCGAACACCTGCGTCGTGCGCGCGGCGATCGTCAGTTCGTCGTCACCCATCGCCTCGACCTGCGGACCGACGAGATAGTTCTCGACCGCGATGCCGACCTGGCGGCAGACGTTCAAGGTCACGATCGCATTGTCGCCGGTCAGGATCTTTACCGCGACGCCGTTCGCGTTGAGCGCCTCGATTGCCTCGGCCGCGCTGTCCTTTGGCGGATCGAGAAACGCGATGTACCCCATCAGGGTGAGATCGCTTTCGTCATCGCGCGAATAGCTCTGCTTTACCTCGATCTCGCGCACGCCGAGTGCAAGCACGCGGAAGCCGTCGTCGTTCATGTCGCGCGCGACGTCGCGTACTTCGGTGAGGCGCTCCGGACTCATCGCGTCGACTGCATCGCCGAGCGCCACGCGCGTGCAAACGCCAAGAGTCTCGGCGACCGCGCCCTTGGAGATAAGGAAATGCCTGCCGGCCTCATCGTGCACGATGACCGACATGCGCCGGCGCGTGAAATCGAACGGTACTTCGTCGACCAGCGTATATGCGGTCTTGAGCCGCCCCGCCGTGGCCGCCTCTGTGCGATCGAGAACGGCCAGATCGAGCAGGTTCTTCAAGCCGGTCTGGTGATGGCTGTTGAGCCAGGCGAATTCGAGGACGCGCTCGTCCTCTTCGCCGTTGACGTCGGTGTGGCGCTCGAGGATGACCCGGTCCTGCGTCAGCGTACCCGTCTTGTCCGTGCACAGCACGTCGATCGCGCCGAAGTTCTGGATCGCGTTCAGGCGCTTGACGATGACGTCCTTGCTCGCCATCTTCAGCGCGCCCTTGGCCAAATTGATCGCGACGATCATCGGCAGCATTTCCGGCGTCAACCCGACCGCAACGGCGACGGCGAACATGAACGCCTCGTACCAATCATGCTTGGTCACGCCGTTGATCAGGAACACGACCGGCACCATGATCGCCATGAAACGCAGCATCAGCCAGGCGAAACGAGACACGCCCTTGTCGAAACTCGTTTGCACGCGCTGGCCGACCAGCGACCCGGCCAGCGCGCCGAAATACGTCGTCGCGCCGGTCGCCGCGATCACCGCGGTCGCGGTGCCACTGACGACGTTGGACCCCATGAAACACACGTTGCGCGCCTCGAGCGCCGTCTTCGCCTCGGCATCCGCGCCGGCGAATTTCTCGACTGGCATCGACTCGCCGGTCAGGGTCGACTGATTGATGAACAGGTCTTTGGCGCTGAGCAGGCGCAGGTCCGCCGGCACCATGTCGCCAGCCGACAGATAGACGATGTCGCCAGGCACGAGTGCGTCGATCTCGATTTCGAGTTTCTTGACGATGCGTACGAGCGGGATGTCGTCGTCGTCGCTGTCGTCGCCGTCGTCGGTTGCTTCGCGCGGCTCTTCGGCTTCGCGGCGCACCGTCGCGGTGTTGCTGACCATGCGCCGCAACTGCTCGACGGCCCGGCTCGAACGCGCTTCCTGGAAGTGCGCGACGAACACGGCCATGACCACCATCGCCAACATGATGACCGCGCCGATCTTGTCGCTGGCCTCTTCGCCGCTGACCCAGGTGATTACGGCCAGTACGGTCAACAGGATGTTGATCGGGTTGGTGATGAAGCGCTCGAGCAGCTGCAGGACGACCGGCTTGGGCTTTTCCTGGGCGATAACGTTCGCGCCGAAGCGTTCGAGGCGTTCCTTGACCTGCTCCGGATTCAGGCCATCGGCATTCGCATCCAGGCGCTCGAGCACCTCGGGTGCATCGGCATGCGCCAGCGCAACGAGCTCCGCCGCCGCGCGCGCCGCCGCTTCGCTGCGCGCGCGATCGCGGCCGGCGCCACCGCCGATCAGCATGGTGAAGTTGAACAAATCCAGCATCGCTTACTCCGAATTCAATCGGGCAGCCTGCCACGCCTGGATTACCGAAATGAGACGCTGGTTCGCCGATAGGGGCGTTTGGCCGGCGCTACTTCCGCGACACGGAAGTGGCCGTGGGAACGGACTTCCGTGGAATCAAGCCTGGAAAGCTGCAGTCTTGTTGTTGCTACTGCAAGGGTCCACGGAGGACGGCCTCGTTCTGAAAGGTGCGCGCACGGTAGTCGCGCCCCGTGGAGTTGTCAACCGGTTTCGGGCGCCGGTACAGATACTGTTCACCGCGCGATCGGACCCGGCTTCTCCGCTTCGGTCGAAGCGTATGCGTTGACGGCCTGTGCGGCGACGCCGACAATCGCCGGACATTCTCGGCGGGGAGAGCGTCATGAAGGCTTCTGAGCTGTTCGTGAAGGCATTGGAAGCCGAGGGCGTGCAATACGTATTCGGCATCCCCGGCGAGGAAAACCTCGACCTGCTCGAATCGTTGCGCACCTCGTCGATCAAGCTGATCCTCACCCGCCACGAGCAGGCGGCCGGCTTCATGGCGGCTACTTACGGCCGGCTGACCGGCAAGGTCGGCGTGTGCCTGGCGACCCTCGGACCGGGCGCCACGAACTTCGTCACTGCGGCCGCCTATGCCCAGCTCGGCGGCATGCCGATGCTGATGATCACCGGGCAGAAACCGGTCAAGGCATCCAAACAGGGGCATTTTCAGATCGTCGACATCGTCGACATGATGAAGCCGCTGACCAAGTACACGCGCCAGATCGTCTCGGCCGACAACATTCCGGCGCGCGTGCGCGAGTCGTTCCGCCGCGCGGTCGAGGAACGTCCCGGCGCGGTGCACCTGGAACTTCCCGAGGACATCGCCCGCGACGAAACCGACGTCATCCTGATTCCGGAGAGCTACCACCGCCGCCCGATCGCCGACGAAAAGGCGATCAGGCACGCCAGCGACGCGATCCTGGCGGCCAAGCGCCCGATTCTGATGCTCGGCGCGGCGTCGAATCGCAAGACCAGCAGCCGCATGCTGCGCGAATTCATCGACAAGACCGGCATTCCGTTCTTCACCACGCAGATGGGCAAGGGCGTTGTCGACGAGTCGCATCCGCTCTGGCTCGGCAATGCCGCGCTGTCCGATGGCGACTTCGTGCACCGTGCCATCGAGCATGCCGACTGCATCATCAATGTCGGCCACGATGTCATCGAAAAGCCACCGTTCTTCATGCGCCGCGGCCTGCGCACGGTCATCCATGTGAACTATCTCTCGGCCGAAGTCGACACCGTCTACTTTCCGCAGGTCGAAGTCGTCGGCGACATCGGCAACACGATCTGGCGCCTGAAGGAGGCCGTCGGCAAGCAGGCGCACTGGGACTTCGGCTACTTCGATGGCGTGCGCAAGCACCACGATGCGCACCTGGCCGAAGGCAAGGACGACGCGCGCTGGCCGATCTATCCGCAGCGCCTGGTCGCCGACGTGCGCAAGGTCATGCCCGACGACGGCATCCTGTGCCTCGACAACGGCATGTACAAGATCTGGTTCGCGCGCTATTACCGCTGCCGCCAGCCGAACACGCTGCTGCTCGACAATGCGCTGGCGACGATGGGCGCCGGTCTGCCGTCAGCAATTGGTGCCCAGATAGTTCATCCGGGTCGCAAGGTCGTCGCCGTCGCCGGCGATGGCGGATTCATGATGAACTCGCAGGAAATCGAAACCGCCGTGCGTTTGAAATTGAATCTGACCGTGCTGCTCCTGCGCGACAACGCTTACGGCATGATCAAGTGGAAGCAGGCGCACATGCATTTCGCCAACTTCGGCATGGACATGGGCAATCCGGACTTCGTCGCCTATGCGCAGAGTTATGGGGCACACGGACACCGGCCTTCATCCGCCGCGGAGTTCGCGCCGACGTTGCAAAAGTGCCTCGACACACCCGGAGTTCATCTGATCGATGTGCCGATCGACTATTCGGACAACGACCGGATCCTCAATCGCGAGATTCGAGAGCTGTCCGCGAAGCTCTGACATCAACAACCGGGCAATGAGAGATTTGCGTCTTCGCCTCGAGCAGGAGCCAAGACTGCAGCAACAACGATGGTCGTCTAATGCGCGAGCGCAGCGGCCCACGCGACGACCTGTTCAACGCCTCCCTCCTGCACCAGCAGTATTAGGCGGGTGGTATGTTCGAGCCGGGATACGCGGTCGATCAACTCGCCCAAGCGCTCCTTCGGCATGCTGCCGGCAACCTGAAACGTGCTCTTGAATGCGCCGGCGAACACTTCGGAAGCACGCTCGCCGAATGAGTCGGACACCATCAGTACCGCATCGGGGACAACCGGGCTCGAGTTGATGTAGTAATTCGCGGAGAACGATGGATGCGGATACAGGTCCGCGATTTCCTTCACCAGGATCGCCTGCCGGTCGGGATCGCGTTTCACATGTTCGTTTTGGATGAAGTAAGTCGGGAGTTCAGCCACGATTCCGTAGCTCGCCAGGATCTCCGAGGGCGCAGTGCCGCGAACGAGGCGATCATCGACCTCGCCCTGCACGCCAAGGGATGCGAGGTAGGCATCTCGCACGACCTTCAGGCTCATGCCGCTTGCGTGAAAATTTCCTTTGGGATAGAACGCCTCGTTATCGCGCGCCTCCTTCATCTGCGGAAACGGGTATACAAAGTCCACCCCTGCCTGCTTCGGGATTCGCAGCAATGGCGAGTCTCCGTGCACACGTCTTCTGCACTCGCTCAGATAGTTGGGCGGTACCGAGGGCGGCAGGTAGTCGCCATAAAGTGTAGCCGTCGTCGGCACGATGACGACGTCGACGGCGATGCCGCGCCGCGCGGCGAATTTCGCCAATGAGGCCAACGCCTTTTCCAAATGCCGCGTTGCCGATTCGGTGTGCGCCTTGATGCAAAGATTGTCGAACGACGCGTTCACCATGTCCTCGCTGGGCCCATTCACGAAAATAAAGCCGTCCCTGCCGAGCGTGATCCGTGGTTGAGGCGCAGTCCTGAACACGAAGTACAGAATCTTGTTCGACAACGTCGCGGCGGCGATGATCGGGTATGCCCGCTCCGCGAGCCAGCTCCGTGCTTGGCTGAAATAACGGACCGGATTGCCAGACAGGTCTCGAGCGCTCGGCCACTTGCTCAGCGTGTGATTGTGGAGCTGTTCGAGAAACACCGCGTCCTGAAGCGGGATGCCGAAAATGGGAACGAGCAGGAACAGGCAGCAGACTGCAATGGCGATCCGGGCACGTGTCGAGGCAACCATCATGGCGGATTCGTCTCAGAAGCGAAAATAAATGAACGGACTGTAGGAACCGGTCAGAACCTTCACGGCTGAAGCTGCAAGCAGGGATACGGAAAGCGCGACGCCAACGGCATAGTGCAGCATCGAGACCTGTCGCGGCCACGGACTCGGGAGCGGCATCTGCATGCAGCGGCGAAGCAGCCTTGCAACGACAGGCGTCGAAAGCACGATCGCGGCAAAAAGCGCGGCAGACTGGCGGCCGTCGATGGCGCTTCCGAACGGCACATCGACAGGACGGACGAGGAAGAACATCCTGCCGAGAATGCCTGCCGCCTGATCCAGCGTGTTCGACCGGAACAGGACCCAGCCAACGGCGATTGCAAGCAGTGCGTAGACGTGCTGGAGCGGCGCTGGCGCTTTGTGCAGCAGCCGTTCGAAGCCGAGCCGCTCGATGACCAGCAGCAAGCCATAGTACGCACCCCAGAGAACGAATGTCCATGCGGCGCCGTGCCACAGGCCGCACAACAGGAACACGATCATGAGGTTTCGATACGTGCGCAGATTCTCCGTGCCGGTTCCCGCCCAGCGGTATGTAGAGGTAATCGCGAAACCAGCGCGACAAGCTCATGTGCCAGCGCTGCCAGAACTCGGTGATCGATCTGGAGATATAGGGATAGTTGAAGTTGCGGGGAAAATGAAAGCCCGTAATCCAGCCCAGGCCGATTGCCATGTTCGAATAACCTGCGAAGTCAAAAAAGATCTGGAGTGAATACGCGATCGTGGCAAGCCACGCCGTCTGCGGCGACAATGTCTGCCATCTCGCGAACATCGGATCGGCGACGCCTGCCATCGTGTCGGCGAGAAGAACCTTCTGCCCAAGTCCGAAGCAGAAAAGCACGCCCCCATAGTAGATGTGCGATCCGGTGACCACGCGCCGCTTGAGCTGCCTGGCAACTGTGTGAAACCGCAATATCGGGCCCGCGATCAATTGCGGAAACATCAGCATGTACAAGGACAGGTTCACGAACGATTTTTCCGCCTTCGCATCTTGACGATATATGTCGACGAGATACGAAATCGCGTGGAAAGTGAAGAACGAGATCCCCAGCGGCAGGTGTATACTGGTGATCCACGAACCTTGCTCGGCACCGGCGAAATTCACGGCAAAAAATCCGGCGTACTTGAAGAAGAACAGCAGCGCCAGATTCACCGACACGCCCAGGCCCAGGCTCCATTTCTTTCCTGATCCGGGCGCCGCGCGGTCTATCGCCAGGCCGAACGCATAGTTGGCCACGACAGAGGCTGCAATGACGCCGGTAAACCAGCCTTCCCCGATGAAGTAGAAGACCGCGCTGAAGACCACGAACGTGGCGTTGCGGTATGGGAGAAAAAATTGCGCCAGCAGGAATACAGGCAGGAAGAGAAACAGGAAATCGACGCTGGAAAAAACCATCGCTGCGACCCGTCTCCTCAGGTGGATCCGCGCAGACTGATCCCGCGGCCTGCCGTGAACGCCGTCCAAATACATTTCCGAGGTCGGGATGCCCCGACCAGGCCGACGCGACCGGGGCACCCGCGCCGCGCACTCTAGCAGAGTCGCAAGGGAAACAAGACGCCAGCCCGCGCCGGCGATCCGCGAGGCAGTACTGAAACGAATCAGCGCACGAGCCTTGCCCGGCCTCGGCGCGCCATTCTGGAACGAGTAGAATTCGACACTTCCCTCGGTGTTCAAGGAGTCGACATGCTGAAGCCGACCTATCCGTACTACCTCGCCAACGAAGCCAGGCAGCCGAACGCCGACCTCGAAGTCACCGACAAGTACACTGGTGCCGTCGCGACACGCGTTGCCATGGCCGATGCCAAGGCCATCGACGCCGGGATCGCGGCGGCGGTGGAAGCGCAGGAGCCATGCCGGAAGATGGCGCCGTACCAGCGTCAGGCAATTCTCGAGCACTGCGTCAAGCGCTTCCGCGAACGCTACGACGAACTGGCGATGGCGCTGTGCATCGAGGCCGGAAAGCCGATAAAGGACTCTCGCGGGGAGGTTACCCGGCTGATCGATACGTTCAAGGTTGCCGCCGAGGAATCGGTGCGCATCGATGGCGAAGTGCTGAACCTCGAAATATCGGCGCGGGCGAAAGGCTATCGCGGTTTTTCCAAGCGCGTGCCGATCGGGCCATGTTCGTTCATCTCGCCATTCAATTTTCCGCTGAACCTGGCCGCGCACAAGGTTGCGCCCGCACTCGCGGTTGGCTGCCCGTTTGTACTGAAACCGGCCAGCCGCACGCCGATCGGCGCGTTGATCATGGGTGAGATCATGGCCGAGACAGATCTGCCGAAAGGCGCGTTCTCGATCCTGCCCGCACATCGCGACGGCGCGGACCTGTTCACGACCGACGATCGTTTCAAGCTCCTGTCGTTCACCGGTTCGCCGTCGGTCGGCTGGGACCTGAAGGCGCGCGCCGGCCGCAAGAAGGTCGTGCTCGAACTCGGCGGCAACGCCGCCTGCATCGTCGATTCTGACCAGGACGACCGCCTCGACTTCGTCGTAGAGCGCATGATCTTCGGTGCGTTTTACCAATCCGGCCAAAGCTGCATCGGCGTGCAGCGCATCTTCGTCCAAGAGGACATCTACGATCGTTTCCGCGATGCGTTCGTCGTGGCGACGAAGAACCTGATTGCCGGCGATCCAAAGGACGAGAAGACATTCGTCGGCCCGATGATCGACGAAAAGGAAGCCAAGCGGCTCGACGATTGGGTGCAGGAAGCCGTGAAGTCCGGCGCAACGCTGCTGTGCGGCGGCAAGCGCGAAAAGGCCATGCTCGAAGCGACCGTGCTCGAGAATGTCGACCCGAGCGACAAGGTCAGCTGCATGGAAGCCTTCGGCCCTGTCGCCCTCTTGCAGAAATATAAGAAGTTCGACGATGCCATCGCCAGTGTCAACGACAGCGTGTTCGGCCTGCAGGCCGGCCTTTTCACCTACGACATCCGCAAGGCGATGAAGGCCTGGGACGAACTCGAAGTCGGCGGAGTCGTCGTCGGCGATGTCCCAAGCTTCCGCGTCGACAACATGCCGTACGGCGGCGTCAAGGACTCCGGCCTCGGCCGCGAGGGCATCCGCTATGCGATCGAGGACATGACCGAACTGCGGTTGATGGTGATGCGCGATCCGTGAGCTGTTGTCTACCGGGGCCGTCGAAGGCTGAGGCTCATCGCGCTGTCGTTCCTGCCGTCACCCCGGCGAAGGCCGGGGTCCAGCGACTTTTCCCAGCTGTTAAGAAAAGCAAAGGCACTGGATTCCGGCTTTCGCCGGAATGACGAGAATGTTTAAGCTCGCCAGTCGTCATTTCGGAGCGAATCATGTTCATGCGCGCGAGCAAAGCGATCCGC
Organism: uncultured Gammaproteobacteria bacterium; assembly: GCA_963766595.1. Lineage (GTDB taxonomy): Bacteria > Pseudomonadota > Gammaproteobacteria > Xanthomonadales > Rhodanobacteraceae > Rudaea. The sequence continues at coordinate 907,602 of CAVYAZ010000001.1, read as the reverse complement.
ACACCGCTGGTATTTGCTGCCATTGTCGCGCTTGCCGCGCTGGTCAGCCCTCTCGCCGGAGCCTCAACATGGGCGACGCCGACCGAAGGCGACCACACGATGACGAACTTCAAGTTCACGACCGGCGAGACGTTGCCGGAACTGCGGATCCACTACCGCACGCTTGGCATGATCCACAAGGATAAAAAGGGGCACGTGGACAACGCCGTGCTGATCATGCACGGCACCGGCGGCGCGGGCACGCAGTTCCTGCAGGATCGCTTTGCCGGGGAGTTGTTCGGCGCCGGCCAGCCGCTCGATTCGACGAAGTATTTCATCGTGCTGATCGACGACATCGGCCACGGCAAGTCGAGTAAGCCGAGCGACGGGCTGCGCATGAAGTTCCCGCACTACACCTACGACGACATGATCGTCGCGGAATACCGCGTGCTGACCGAGAAGCTGAAGGTCGATCACCTGCGCCTGGTCATGGGCACGTCGATGGGCGGCATGCACACGTGGCTATGGGGCGAGGCCTATCCGAACTTCATGGATGCACTGATGCCACTGGCATCCCTTCCGGTTCAGATTGCCGGACGCAACCGCATGATGAGGCGCATGTACATGGACTCGATCCGCAACGATCCGGAATGGAAGGACGGCGACTACACGACGCAGCCGCGAGGCCTGGCTGACGCGATCCACATCCTGATGATCATGGGTTCGAGCCCGCTGCAGATGCAGAAGGACGCTCCGGATCGCGACAGCGCCGACAAGTATCTCGAAGACCGCGTCGAGCGCTTGATGAAGGAGGACGACGCGAACGATTGCCTCTACCAGATCGATTCATCGCGCGACTACAACCCGCAGCCGAAACTCGGCACGATCAAGGCGCCACTGCTTGCGGTGAATTCGGCTGACGACCAGATCAACCCGCCAGAGCTCGGCATTCTCGAGCGCGAGATCAAAAACGTTCCGCGCGGACGCGCTATCGTGATTCCGACCAGCGATGCGACGCGCGGCCACGGGACTCACACGTGGGCGGCATTATGGAAGGACGAGCTCGTCAAGTTGCTACAGGAATCGGAATCAAAGCACTCGTACGAATATTGATCCGTTCGCCCTGAGCGTAGCCGCGCAGCGGCGAAGTCGAAGGGTCTTATCGAGGCTTCGACTTCGCGCCTTCGGCGCTACGCTCAGCCCGAACGGAATTTGAAGAAACCAACGCAGAAAACAGTCATTCGTCCACCGCCGGATCCAGCCCCGGAAACAGCACCTCGGTAAAACCGAACTTCGAAAAATCCTTGATGCGTGACGGATACAGCCGACCGATCAAATGATCGCATTCGTGTTGCACGACGCGGGCGTGGAATCCTTCGGCTTCGCGTTCGATCTGTGCGCCAAGCGGATCGAAGCCTGAGTAGCGTATCCGCAAATAGCGATCGACGGCGCCACGCATTCCTGGAACCGAAAGACAGCCTTCCCAGCCTTCCTCCATTTCCTGCGACAGCGGCGTGATTGTCGGATTCAGAAGGATTGTGCGTGGTATCGGCGGAGCGTCGGGGTAGCGCTCGCTGTGGTCGAAGCCGAAGATCACGAGTTGCAAATCGACGCCGATCTGCGGCGCAGCCAGTCCGACACCACCGGCGGCATGCATCGTTTCAAACATGTCCGCAATCAAGCCGTTGAGTTCCGGGGTATCGAACGACTCGACGGGTCTGGCGACGCGCAACAGCCGCGCATCGCCCATCTTCAGGATTTCTCGAATCATCGTTGCGATCCACGTACAGTCGGAGCTCAAATCCCAAGCCGATCATCATGTTAACCCCGCGGCTCGTTATTTGCCGTTAGATCGATCATGACCGCGCTTGCGATACCCTCTACGTTTACATTTCCCCGGCATTCATGGCGGCCCGGGAATTGTGATTCCCGTGCACGAATTATCGTACCCTTGGCGCACATGGGGGACGAAAAGACGGACGAAGAACTGATGCTCGCCTATGCGCAGGGCGACGTGCGCGCGTTCGACGCGCTGTATCAGCGTCAGCGCGGCATGTTGTACCGGTTCATCCTGCGCAGCATCAACGATCGGGCTAGCGCCGACGAACTGTTCCAGGAGACCTGGAGCCGCCTGATCGCCTCGCGCGCGCGCTATCGGGTCGAGTCGAAATTCAGCACCTGGCTGCTCCAGATCGCGCACAATCTGATCGTCGACAGTTTTCGGCGCGCACGTCCGCAGGCCGGATCCGAGGAAACCGAGACCGTGATGCGGGAACTCGATGCGCCAGAGTCGGAACGCCCGGAACCGACGTTGAGCGACTTCGAACAGCGTCGGCGCTTGCAACTGGCGCTCGAAGCATTACCTTCAGAGCAGCGCGAAGCGTTCCTGCTGCGCGTCGAAAGCGGGCTTGGACTCGAGGAGATCGCCGCCGTGACCGGCGCGGGACACGAGACCGTGAAGTCGCGATTGCGCTATGCATTCGCGAAGCTGCGCGAGAAGTTGGCCGAATGAGCAGCAACGAAAAATTCGAGCGCGAATTCGCGGCTTTCCTCGCCGAGGAGGACTCACGTCTCGCAGCGATCTATCGCAAGTTGCCGCAGACGGAGCCGGATCCGCGGCTCGATGGCGCGGTCCGGGCAATGGCGCATCGCGCGCTGAATCCACAGCTGGTCGCGACGCCGCAGGCGACTTCAGCGAATCGTCGCAGAGGGCGTTGGCTGCCGGCGCTCGGCGCCGCCGCAGGCATTGTATTCGCCGCCGGCATCGCCTTCCGGCTCGGTCCATCGTGGCACGGCGATCGGGGCGAAACGGGTGCGCCGGCAGGTGATGTCACCACCGTCCGTTCCATAGATGCCCCGCCACCAGCTGCTCCGCCGCTGTCCCCCGCTCTACCGCCGGCCGAAAGCGCGGCGTCGCAAGCAGGCGCTGCGTCGCTGTCCGGAATGCCCAAGCTCAAGGCGCAAGCGCAACCCGAAGCAGCCAAGCCCGCAGACGCCGAGGCGCGCGAAAACGCGGCAAGACTCGATGACAGCGCCGACAATCGCCCCTCTGCCGCTGGCGGACTTGGCAAAACCGAGAAGCCCGAAGCCGCCACACAGCCGCAGGCATTTCCAGCGCCGGCACCGGCTCAGGCGCGCAAGCGTGCCTCGGAGATGGATGCAGTGGAACGCAAACAGATCATGGCGACGGGCGCCGGGCAGAATTTGCACGATGGCGACGCCAGGAAGCCCGGCGCGGGCGCAGCACAGCCTGCCCCGGCGGGCACCGACCAGCACCCGGCATCCGCGGCGAAATCGACCGAACCGCAACGCCAGGAACAAATGCGCGCTTCACAGCCAACGCTACAAAGCGCCGCACCGGCACCGTCCGGTCCTGAAGCTGCGCCGCCCACTTCGGCTTCAGCGCCTGCCCTGCCACCGCCAACGCGAGCGGCGCCTGTAGCTGCATCGGCCGTGAAGGCCGATGCACAGACGCGCGAAGAAGCGGCGCGCGACAAGGCCGTCGCCCCGGCGGTATCGGGACAGGCCATATCGAAGGATGAAAACGAAAAGGTTCGCTCGAAAGATCCGAATTCGCGTCTGTATCCGGAACATTGGCTCGAGAACATCCGCGTGATGCTGCGCGAAAACAGGCATGACGACGCAATGCGCAGTCTCGCCGAGTTCCGCAGGATGTACCCGGACTACAAACTGCCGAACGACCTGCGCGACCTGAAATGAGCGTGCCGCACAGCACGCTTGCCGCACCGGCGCAATTCGGCCAGGAGGTGCGCAAGAGCCGGTTTGTGGCAAACGCAACCACTGTTGCAACGCCCGACGCCGCGATCGCTTTCGTCACCGCTGTCGTGCAGGCCGATGCGACGCATAACTGCTGGGCCTATCGCATCGGCCAGCAATATCGTTTCAATGACGACGGCGAGCCGGCCGGCACTGCCGGCAAACCGATCCTCCACGCGATCGACGGCCAGGGGCTCGATCAGGTCGTCGTCGTCGTCACGCGCTGGTTCGGCGGGATCAAGCTGGGCGCCGGCGGATTGATCCGCGCCTATGGCGGGGCCGCGGCAGAATGCCTGCGAAACGCGACCCGGCGCCAGCTGATAGAAACCACCGACGTCGAGTTTGCCCTGGCTTTCGTCTCGCTGCCCTTGTTGCGCGTGCGCCTGGCGGATTTCGACGCGCAGAAACTCTCGGAAACCTTCGTCAGCGATGGCGCCGTGCTGCGCGTGCGCCTTCCCTCGAGCCAGACCGACGCACTGCGCGCGTTGCTTGCCGACCTGTCGCGCGGGCAATGTAGTATGCGTGTGCTCGATTGAATTCCGGCACCCGACCTCAATCATGTTGGAGCCGACGCTCCTCGTCGCCGCTCCCGTTCCCCGCATGCCGAGGAAAGATGCGAGGACGATCGTGCAGCCCCTGAACCACTGACAGATCCTGGACCTTAGCCATACGGATGAGCCAAGCAACTTGACAATGAGCGACCCCAAGGAAAACCGCGCCAAGCCCGCGCCACAGCCACGCATGGCTGCGCTGCGCCTGCTGCTTCCGTACTTCCGGCCGTACCGCCTCTTGCTTGTGGCCTGGCTCGTGTTCCTCGCCTTGTCGTCCCTGGCGACGCTGTCGATGCCGGTGGCAGTGCGCCTGATGATCGACCGCGGCTTCGCCCACACCGATCCGGCGACATTGAATGCAAGCTTCATCGCCCTGTTCGTCGTGGCCGTCGTGCTCGCCTTGGCCACCGCGGCGCGCTACTTCTGCATCAGCCTTCTCGGTGAACGCGTCGTAGCCGACTTGCGCCGGCGACTGTATGCGCACTTGCTGACGCTCGACCAGGCTTTCTACGAGCGCACGCGCGTCGGCGAACTGATCTCGCGTCTCGGCGCGGACACCGAACTCGTGCAAACGGTCGTCAGCTCGAGTATTTCCGTCGCGTTGCGCGGCGTCGTGACCGCGCTGGGCGGCGCGGTGATGCTGGTTGCGACCAGTCCGCGCCTGGCCGGCTACGCGGCGCTCGTGATTCCGCTCGTCATCCTGCCGATCGTTCTTGCCGGCCGGCGCCAGCAGAAGTTGTCGCGGGCGAACCAGGATCGCGTCGCCGACGCTGCAGCGGTTGCGAACGAAACGCTCAACGCAATGTACGCGGTCCAGGCGTATGCGCGCGAGCCGGTCGAAATCGCGCGTTACGACACGGCGATCGTGCGCTCGGTGGCCAGTGCACGCCGGCGTATCGTCCAGCGCTCCGGCCTGACCGCACTCGTGATCATGCTGATCTTCGGCGCGATCACGCTGGTCCTGTGGAGTGGCGCGCATTCGGTCATGGCCGGCGAACTTGGCGCCGGAGTGCTGAGCCAGTTCGTGCTGTACGCCGTGCTTTCCGCCGGATCGATCGGCGGCCTGACCGAGGTATGGAGCGAGATTTCGCGCGCCAGCGGCGCGATGGAACGCATCGGCGAACTCATGGCGACACAGCCGCAGATTCGTTCGCCGACGCGGACGGTCGTGATGCCGCAGCCGCTGCGCGGCGCGATCCGCTTCGAGCATGTCGAATTCCGTTATCCGTCGCGCCCCGACGCGCCGGCGCTGCATGATTTCAACCTGGCCATCGCTCCGGGCGAGACGATTGCCCTGGTCGGCCCGTCCGGCGCGGGCAAAAGTACTGTTTTCCACTTGTTGCTGCGCTTCTACGACCCGCAGCAGGGCACGATCCGCATCGACGGCGCGGACTTGAAAGCCATCGCATTGCCGGCGTTGCGGGGCGCCATCGCACTGGTCCCGCAGGACACGGTGATCTTCGGCGCCAGCGCGCGCGACAACATCCGCTTCGGCCGCGTCGATGCGGACGATGCCAGCGTGATCGCCGCGGCAAAGGCCGCCGAAGCCGACGAATTCCTCGCTGCACAACCCGAAGGCTACGACGCCCACCTTGGCGAACGTGGCGTGCGCCTGTCCGGTGGTCAGCAGCAGCGCATCGCGATCGCGCGCGCCGTGCTCAAGGACGCGCCGATCCTGTTGCTCGACGAAGCCACGAGCAACCTCGATGCGCAATCCGAAGCTGCGGTGCAGGACGCTATCGAGCGGCTGATGCGCGGCCGCACGACACTCGTAATCGCGCACCGCCTGGCAACCGTGCAGAGCGCCGACCGCATCGTCGTCATGGACGGCGGTCGAATCGTTGCCCAAGGCACTCACGCCGAATTGATGCGCCAGGGCGGCCTTTACTCCGAACTCGCACGGCTTCAGTTCGCTGCCTGAGGCGCAGGCCAAGCTGGCGAAAAGCCGATGCCGTGAAATAACAAGGCCTCGCATTTGCGAGGCCTCATTCGTGTTCCGACGGGACTTGCGGTCCTCGCTACTTGACCGGAACTACGCCCGCCGCCTGCGAGCCCTTGGGACCCTGGACGACTTCGAAACTCACCTTTTGCCCCTGCTGCAACGTGCGAAACCCCTGCGCGTTGATCGCTGAATAGTGAACGAAGACGTCCTCGCTTCCGTCCTCGGGTGCGATGAAACCGAACCCCTTCGCATCGTTAAACCACTTCACAGTTCCCGTATTCATGAAGCAAACCTCGACGCTTGTTGAACGAGCGCAACGACAGCCACGGCGCAGCCTCACCCACGCCGATCGCGCGACGCGCAATAAGTATAACAATCAATTAACGGAAAAATACAAGTGCTGCGCTGGGCGGTTGTCAGGCTGGCGTCAGCAACTGCGCGATGAGTTTGGGCACCAGGGCGGTTGCCGCTTCGAGGTTCGCGAAAATCTCCGACAGGCTTATCGGCGCCGCCGGCTCCGACCCCTGGCGCGGTTCGCAACCGGCCGCCCAGTTCGCGACCAGCGCCAGGCAGGCGTATTCCAGGCCGAGTTCGCGAGCCAGCGCGGCTTCCGGCATCCCCGTCATTCCGACCAGATCGCCGCCATCGCGGCGAATGCGCGCGATTTCCGCCACTGTTTCCAGGCGCGGCCCCTGCGTCGCGGCGTAACAACCGTCCGCGACGACGGCGATTCCGCCGCGGCTGGCGGCAGCGATGAGTTCGGCCCTCAGGCTCCCGCTGTAAGGCTCGCTGAAGTCGATGTGCTCGACTTTGGCGCCTTCGACATCGCTGAAGCTGCTGAAGCGACCATGGGTGTAATCGATGATCTGATCGGGCACTACCAGTGCGCGCGGACCCATGTCGGCGCGGATGCCGCCAACCGCGTTGACGCCAAGCACACGTCGCGCGCCAAGGCGATGCAGAGCCCAGATATTCGCGCGGTAGTTGACCCGATGCGGAGCGATCGCGTGATCCTCTCCGTGCCGTGCCAGAAACGCCAACCGGCTGCCGAGAAATTCGCCGGTCAAGACCTGCGAAGATGCTGGTCCGAATGGCGTGTCGACGTCGTGCCGCTCGACACTGCGCAGTTCCGGAAACGCGTACAGGCCAGTCCCTCCGATCACCCCGAGCGCCAGAGTCATCGTCAGTCCTTCAACGCATGAATGCCGGGCAGATTGCGGCCCTGCTCGTAATAGTCCATGCCATACCCGAAGACGTAGCGGTCGGGAACCTCGACGCCAACGAAGTCCGCGCTGACCCCGGGTGCGGTTCGATCGTGTTGCTTCTGGCACAGCACTGCGATCAGCACGCGGCGAGCGCCCTGGTCGAGGCAGAAATCGCGGATCGCGCGCAACGTATAGCCCTCGTCGAGGATGTCGTCGGCCAGCAGCACGGTGCGTCCGAGCAGATCGAGCCGGGGCTGCTTTATCCACAACAGGTCGCTGCCGCGCGTGCCGCCGCGGTAGCGAGTTGCGTGCACGTAGTCGAATTCCAGGTCGGCCGGGATGGCCAGCGCCAGCGTGCCGCCGAAAATCAGGCCGCCGTTCATGACCGTGAGAAAAACCGGCGTTTCGCCGCGCAGGCTATCGGCAATCGCGCGGCCCATGGATGCGACTGCGGCGTCGAGTTCGGGTCGATCGAACAGCAAGTCCGAATTGGCCAAGGCCAGCGCCAGGGAAGGTCTGGGGGCGGCAGGCATCGTCATGGCGTTCCCGCACTCACCCAGCGCTGTCCGCCCAGCGTGGCCAGGCGCGCGACGAAACGGCCACGCTGCGGATTGTCCTCCAACGCCTGCCAGTCTGCGGCGACGCCCCCGCACAACTGCGCGACGCGCGTGGCAGCGCAGGGCACGTCGTCCTTCGTCGCTTCCAATGCTTCAGGAACGACGTCCGGCTTGCACACCAGAATCAGGTCGCATCCGGCATCGCGATGCGCATCGATGCGCGCCCCGATTCCGCCCGCGCTTTCTGCCGCCACCATGCTGATGTCGTCGCTGAACACCACGCCCCCGAATCCGTAGTCATCTCGAAGGATATCCTCGATCCAGACGCGGGAATACCCGGCCGGGTTCTTGTCGACGCAAGGATAGGCGACGTGCGCCATCATGATCGCCTCGGCGCCGGCGGCGATGGCGTCGGCGAACGGCAACAGGTCGTTGGCGCGCAGCACGTCCAGTGTCCGCACGTCCGTGGCGCGGTCGAAATGCGTATCCTCGAGCACTGATCCATGTCCTGGAAAGTGCTTGATCGTGGCTGCCATCCCGGCCAGGCGCATCCCGCGCAGATAAGCCATTCCCAACGCCGATACGACCGCCGGATCGGCATGAAATGCGCGTTCGCCGATCGCCCGGTTGCCACGCTTGAGGTCGAGCACCGGCGCAAAGCTCAGGTCGATATCGAGGGCGCGCATTTCGGTTGCCATCAGCCAGGCATGTTCCTCGGCCAGCGCAAGCGCTTGCGCCCTGTCGTGATCGTACAACTCGCCAAGCCGCGCGAGCGCTGGCAGGTCCGTGAAACCTTCGCGAAAACGCTGAACCGGACCGCCTTCCTGGTCGACGGAGAGCAGAAACGGTCCTTCACGCAGCTCGCGGATCTGTCCGACGAGCTCCGTTACCTGCGTGCGCGAGGCAAAATTGCGCGCAAACAGGATCACACCGCTGACGCTCGGTGCGGCGATCCATTCGCGCTCGCGATCGCTGAGCCGGGTTGCAGATATTCCGATGATCAGCACAAACTCAATCTCCGGCGCGTTCGCGCGCGTTCCAGCGTGAATAGGGATGTTGCAGCAAGTGCACATTGTAGTAGCGCGGCCGGTCGCTGACCTCGAGACCGAGCCATGACGGCCGGGGAAATTCGTCCGTTGGCGACTGCAGTTCGAGTTCCGCGACGACCAAGCCTGCATTGTCGCCGAGAAACTCGTCGACTTCGAACGTCACGCCCGCATGCGGGACATAGTGGCGGATCTTCTCGACCACGACCGGGCAAAATTCCGCGAGTATCTGTTCGGCGTCGGCCGGCGGGATGGCGTATTCATACTCGCGCCGCTCGATTCCGGCAATCGCCGACTTGATGTTCAGCCAGGCGCTGTCCCCGCCGATACGAACGCGCACCGAACAGGCGCCGCCCGTGGGAATGAGCGACGGCCTCTCCCGGCCATTCGCTGCGTCGGAACGCGTCAGGTAGCCCTGCACGAGCCGCTGCGACCGCAGGGCGTGCATTCTCCAGTCCTCACCGACGACCAGGAACTTGCGTTCGATTTCAAGCCCCATGAGTGCAATCAGCGCTCGAACAACGCAATCGATTCGACATGCGCGGTGTGTGGAAACATGTCCATCACGCCGGCGCTCGCCAGACGAAATCCGTGGCGCTCGACCAGGATGCCGGCGTCGCGTGCAAGCGAACCCGGATGACACGACACATACACGATGCGCCGTGTCGAGCGGCGCGGCAGATATTCGAGAACCGCGGCAGCTCCGGAACGCGGCGGATCGAGCAGCAGCAACTCGTGATCGGCCCTCGCCCATGGCGTATCGCGCTGGTCGGCCGCCAGATCGGCTACGTGGAACTTCGCATTTTCCACATTGTTGCGCATTGCATTCGCCTCCGCGCGTCGGACCAGTCCGGCCTCGCCCTCGACGCCAACGATGCCGGCGACATGCCGTGCAATCGGCAGTGTGAAATTGCCCAAGCCACAGAACAGATCGAGGACGCGATCCCCGGGCTTTGGATCGAGCAGCTGCAACGTCTGCGCAATCATGCGCAGATTCATGCCGCCATTGACCTGTATGAAGTCGAGCGGCTGGAATTCGATCTCGATATCGTCGGCCGGAACGCGAAAGCTCAAGCGCGCATTTTCCGGCCAGAGCGCCGCGACGCTGTCGACGCCGCCGGGCTGCACGTAGATGCCCAGCGTATGCGTCTTGCCGAATGCGACCAGCTTTTCGGCGTCCTCGGGCGACAGTGGATGCAGGTGCCGGAAAATCAGCGCAACGAGATCGTCGCCGGCCGCGACTTCGATCTGCGGAATCGTGCGCCGTGCGTCGAGCGACTCGACCAGAGCCGTGATCGCCTCGATGCGGGAACCGACGGCCGGGTGCAAGACCTCGCAGCGCTTGATGTCGGCTATGTAACGACCGTTGGTTTCGCGGAAACCGACGAGAACGCGCCCCTTCTTGTCGACGTATTTCACGCCCATGCGCGCCTTGCGCCGATAACCCCAGGGCGAATCGACAAGAGCAGGCAGAAGGGTCCTTGGCTGCACCTTGCCGATACGCTCCAGGTTCTCGATCAGCACCTTCTGCTTGGCGGCAATTTGGGCGGCGGGAGCCAGGTGCTGCAGCGCGCAGCCGGCACAAACGCCGAAATGCGCGCACTGCGGCGTCACGCGGTCAGGCGAGGGCCGAAGGACCTCTTCGATGACCGCTTCGTCATAGTGCCGGTGCTTGCCGGCGAATTTCATGCGCACGCGCTCACCTTTGAGCGCACCGGCCACGAACACAGCCTTGCCTTCCACGCGCGCGACGCCACGTCCGTCGTGAGAAAGATCTTCGATATCGACTTCGACGCTGGACATGCGCTTGGGGTTGGTCGTGCTAAAGTTTTGAATGAACCGGGTTTTAGTGATCGGATCTACATGAATCTGGAATGATAGCAGCGATGCCGACCGTTCTGATCGCCGACGACGATCCTGTCAGCCTGGGCTTCCTGCAAGCCGCGATCGAAAGCCTTGGCTGCGTGACCATGACGGCGCCAACCGGAGCTCAGGCATTGAAGCGTGGCCGATGCAAACGTGGTCGAACTTTTGCTGCTCGATCTGAACATGCCCGATATCGGCGGCCCGGCTCTGTTGCAGGCGTTTCGCGCGCGCGGCGTAAACGCTCCGGCAATTGCCACCAGCGCCGGATTCGAAACTCCCGCTGCCGCGGCGTTGCGCGCCGCCGGATTCGCGGACACACTTGAAAAGCCGGCGAGCCTGGAAACGATCGAGACCCTTCTGCGCCAGCATCTAGCCCTGGATCGCAAGGTGCCTTGGTCACCACCCGCAGACAATTCGCCAGACACATTGCCGATACTTGACGATCAAACCGCGCTTGCTGCAATCGGGGGCGACCGTGGCGCGATGCGCGCCCTGCGAAAGCTGTTCGCGCAGGAACTCGAACTGCTCGAGCGTGACCTGCAATCTGCAGCGGAGAATCCGCAGGCCCTGTCCGAGCGCCTGCATCGACTGCGCGCCTCGAGCGGTTTCTGTGGTGCGGCCGCGCTGGCCGCGGCCGCACTGCGCCTGCAGCAGGCGTTGGGTGGTGATCTGGCGTCCGCTGCGATGGCGAATTTCGCGCGCGCGTGCAGCACAACCCGGCGAGCGCTTGCCGCGCAATGTTAGGTTCACACACGCGGACGCAACGCGGCGTCGCCGAGCAGGTTCCACGCGCGCAGTTCGCCGCCATCGAGGTGCGCAGCGATTGCAGCGCGCATCCAGCGGCGCAGCGCCGGAAGTTCGGCGTCGGGAGGCTTCCGGTCTTCAGCCAGCGCGAGCAGCGTCGAACCTCTGAGCCTGGGTCCATCGGCAGGAGCCCGCCAGACGACCGGGCCGTGCTCGTGCCGGTAGGCGTAATCGAGTTCGGATATCAGCGGCTCTTCGGCATGGGCGTCGGTCGCGAGAGTCAACCCGTAGCCAAGATGGACCAGCAGGTCGCGTTCGAACCGGCGCAATGTCCAGGCGTGCGACTCACCGCCGGCAAGGCGATCGAGCGTGCGCTCGTAGGAGTCGAACAATTCAGGCTGAGGATCCATGCGCATGGTCATGCGCAGGACGAGTTCGTTCAGATACAAGCCGCACAACAAACCCTCCCCTATCAGACTGACCGGGTCGGCACGCGCCTCGACTGCAATCAGCGTGGCCAGCTCGCCGCCTCCGCTCCAGCCCATGCTGACCGGCGTCAACGGCTGGAGCAAGGCGCGCGGGACGCGCGAGCGTTCCTTGCGCACGCCGCGCGCGACGAGGCCTATACGGCCATGCTCACGCGTGAAGCACTCGAGCAGGAGGGACGTCTCGCGATACGGACGTCCATGCAGGATGAACGCGGATTGCTGCTCAATTCGCATCAGTACAGGTTACTGCATCCCGCAAGTGAGGTCGCGCGCTGCGCGCGCTCGTGAGGAGTGAGGTCGCTCGCTACGCTCGCTCGTGAGAAAAAGGCCGCGCCTTGCTCCGGACGAGGCCGCGCAAGCGGCCGACCTTACGAGCGAGCGCAGCGAGCGCCCTCACGGGGCGGCGCAGCCGCCGACCTCACAGGGCCGCGCGGCGGCCGACCTAACTCGCTACTCCGTGTATCCGAAACGCTGCAGCGCCGCTTCATCATCGGACCAGTTTTCGCGCACCTTGACCCACAGGCGCAGGAATACGCGCCGATCGAACAGGCGCTGCATCGCGCGCCGCGCCGCCGTGCCGATGGCCTTCAGCTGCGCTCCACCGGCACCGATGACGATCGCTTTCTGACCATCGCGTTCGACCCAGATGATCGCGCTGATCTCGCAGCGCCCATCGGCTTCGCGGAATTCCTCGATTTCGACCGTCGTCGCATACGGCAACTCCTGGGCGAGGCGCAACATCAGCTGCTCGCGCACAAGTTCGGCGGCGAGGAAGCGCTCGCTGCGGTCGGTCAGCGTATCGGCGGGAAACATCGCAGGCCCGGGCGGGAGCCGCTCGAAGATTGCGCGCTCCAGTTCGGCAAGACCGTCGCCTGACTTGGCCGAAACCAGGAGCACGGCTTCATAGGTGCGGTTCGAAGTGATCCGCGCTATGAACGGCAACAGCGCGCTTCTGTCCTTGTTGACATCGATCTTGTTGAGCACGAGCAAGCGTGGCGCGGCGGTTTCGGCGAGCGCGCGCCAGACGCCCTCGTCTTCGTCGTTCCAGCGCCCCGCCTCGACAACGTGGACGACGACATCGGCCTCGGCGAGTGTCTGTCGCGCCGTGCGATTGAGCTGCCGGCCGATCGCGCGCTCGGCCGACTTGTGCAGGCCCGGCGTATCGAGCACGAGAATCTGGCCTACCTCGCGCGTCACGACGCCCAGGATGCGGTGACGCGTTGTCTGCGGCTTTGGACCGGTGATGCTGAGGCGCTGGCCGATCAGCGCGTTGAGCAATGTCGATTTGCCGACGTTTGGCCGCCCGACGACGGCAGCCGTGCCGCAACGATGCACATCGACCGTGGTCGGGACTGCGATCAGCCGGCATCGGCTGGCGCTGCTTCGATCTGCGCGAGCGCTGCAGTCGCGGCGACCTGCTCGGCAGCGCGCCGGCTCGCGCCGCGTCCAAGCGTTTTCAGCATCAGGCCGGAGACGTCGCATTCGACGTCGAAAACCTTGGCGTGGTCGGCTCCCGCCGTTGCCACGAGTGCGTACACCGGCAATGCCAGCCCGCGGCCCTGCAACAGTTCCTGCAGCCGGGTCTTCGCATCCTTGCCGGTATTCGCGCCGGCGCCGGCGACACGCTCGGCAAACAGGTCGCGAACGATCGCGCGGCACGCGTCCCAGCCGCCATCGAGATAGATCGCGGCGACCAGCGCTTCGAATGCATCGGCGAGAATCGAATCGCGCCGGAACCCGCCGCTCTTGAGTTCACCGGAACCCAGGTGCAATTGATCGCCAAGTTCCAGTTCGCGCGCCAGCGCAGCCAACGCCGGTTCGCTGACGAGATGCGAGCGCAATCGCGTCAACTCGCCCTCGTCGGCCTTCGGATACTGCTCGAACAGCATTTCGGCGACGAGCAGGTTCACCAGCGCGTCGCCGAAGAATTCCAGGCGCTCGTTGTTGTCTGCGCCGGTGCTGCGGTGACTCAGCGCGCGTTGGCGCAGCGCCGGGTTGCCAAAATGGTAGGTGAGCTTTGCGGGCAAGGTCTAGGGAAGCTCTGGACTGATCTGCACAGGCCCCACCGACCAGTCCATGTGCAGACTCGGTCGCGATGGCAAGCCACGCTGGCCGTCCGTGGAGCCGGCGCGCTCGTGCGGAACCTAGTAGGTCGCGCCGTGCGAAAGGTCGACGGTATTGTCGAAATGCACCAGCAGGTCGACGTTGTACATGAACGGCACATCCTTGTCGTAGAAGATGCGCAGCTTGTGCTGTCCGTCCTTGGTGATCAGCACGATATTCTTCTCCGGAATGGAGCGGTCGTCGACGTACTGCAGGTCGAAGTTGACGTTCAGCTTGCGCCGGATGTCCTCGATCGTCGCGGTCTCGATTCCCGACTGGGACTGCAGCGACTTCATCGACTTCACCACGCCGAAATATTCCGTATAGACCGGAATGAGTTTCATTGCGGCGTAGGCGAAGAATCCGCCGACCATCAGCACGATGGCAAAGCCGATCAGCGTGAGTCCCTTCTGCCTCGTTGCTGCACGCATGACTGCACCCCTATTTGATCAACGTTCCGATGCGCTTGAAGTCGATGCCGCTGTCCCAGTTCATCCAGATCACGAAGGCCCTGCCGACCAGGTTCGCCTCCGGAACGAAGCCCCAGTAACGGCTGTCCTCGCTATTATCCCGATTATCCCCCATTGCGAAATAGTGTCCAGCCGGCACGCGGAACGTTCCTTCGGCGCCGGCATGCAGCGGCCAGGTCAGGATGTCGTGTTCGACGCCGGGCAGCATTTCGCGCCGGTTTTCGGCGCCGGCCATCTTGCGGCCTTCGTCGCCGCTGCCGACATACGGGCCCAGATAGGTCTGCGGGACCTCCTTGCCGTTGACGTAGACGTCTTGTTGCGATAGGTGATCTCGTCTCCCGGCAGGCCGATCACGCGCTTGATGTAGTCGACCTTCGGGTTTCGCGGGTAGCGGAACACGAACACATCGCCGCGTTGCGGCTCGCCGACTTCGAAAATCTTGGTGTTCAGCACCGGCAGGCGCATGCCGTAGGCGAACTTGTTGACGAGGATGAAATCGCCGACCAGCAGCGTCGGCATCATCGAGCCGGACGGAATCTTGAACGGTTCGGCCAGGAACGAGCGGAACATCAGCACGATCAGGATCACCGGGAAGAACGATCGCGCGTACTCGACGATGATCGGCTCGCGCATCGCCTCGGCTGCCCGCTGCTGGCGCTCGGCCTCCGTACCGCCGGCGGCCGCCAGCGCTTCCGCGCGCGCCTGCCGCCCGCGGTACAGGAACAGCCGGTCGAGCAGCCAGATGACGCCGGTGACGACCGTCAGTACGACCAGCAATAACGCAAAATCGAAATCCATTGGTAAGTCCTGGAAAAGGGGTAGGGACGAGGGGCTAGGGACTAGGGGGCCAGCAAAAAGGGCAGGATTAGGCGGCTCTCGCTTCGCTCTTTCTAGCCCCTCATCCCTAGCCCCTAGTCCCTACTTGTCCACCTGGAGCACGGCCAGAAACGCTTCCTGCGGAATCTCGACGCTGCCGACCTGCTTCATGCGCTTCTTGCCTTCCTTCTGTTTCTCGAGCAGCTTGCGCTTGCGCGTGACGTCGCCACCATAGCACTTGGCCAGCACGTTCTTGCGCATCGCCTTGACCGTCGAGCGCGCGATGACCTGCGCGCCGACCGCGGCCTGGATCGCCACGTCGAACATCTGGCGCGGGATCAGCTCACGCATGCGCTCGACCAGGTCGCGCCCGCGCCGGTCGGCGTGCGCGCGATGCACGATCAGGCTCAACGCATCGACCCGCTCGCCGTTGATCAGCACATCCAGGCGCACGAACGGCCCGGCCGCGAACCGCTCGAAATGGTATTCCATCGAGGCATAGCCGCGCGAGACCGATTTGAGCCGGTCGAAGAAATCCATGACGACCTCGGCCAGCGGCAGTTCGTAGCTGATCTGCACCTGTGTCGCCAGGTAGTGGATCGAACGCTGCACGCCGCGCTTTTCCTCGCACAGCTTGATGACGTTGCCGACGTAATCCGGCGGAGTCAGCATGTTGGCGACGATGATCGGCTCGCGGATCTCCTCGATGTACTTCGAGGCCGGCAGCTTGGCCGGATTGTCGAGCTGGATCACCGTGCCGTCGGTCTTCAGCATCTCGTAGATGACGGTCGGCGCGGTGCTGATCAGGTTGAGGTCGTATTCGCGCTCCAGGCGCTCCTGCACGATCTCCATGTGCAGCATGCCGAGGAAGCCGCAGCGGAAACCGAAGCCCATCGCTTCGGAGCTTTCCGGCTCGAAATGCATCGCGGCGTCGTTGAGCTTGAGCTTTTCGAGCGCCTCGCGCAGCGCCGGGTAGTCGTCCGCGACGACCGGGAACAGGCCCGCGAACACGCGCGGCTGCATCTTCTGGAAGCCGGGCAGCGGATGCGGCGCCGGTTTGCCGGCCAAGGTCAGCGTGTCGCCGACCGGCGCGCCATGCACGTCCTTGATCGACGCGTTGACCCAGCCGACCTCGCCCGCGCCGAGTTTGTCCTTCGGCATGCGCTTGGGCGTGAACACGCCGACTTCGCCGACTTCGTGCACGCGGCCGGTCGACATCACCAGCAGCTTGTCGCGCGGCTTGATCTCGCCCTGCATGACGCGCACGAGCGAAACGACGCCGAGATAATTGTCGAACCACGAGTCGATGATCAGCGCCTGCAGCCGATCCGTGTCGCGCGGCTTCGGCGGCGGGATGCGCGCGACGATCGCCTCGAGCACGTCCGGCACGTTCTCGCCGGTTTTCGCGCTGATCGAGATCGCATGTTCGGCATCGATGCCGATGACGGCCTCGATTTCCTTCTTGACCTTCTCGATGTCGGCCGTCGGCAGGTCGATCTTGTTCAGGATCGGCACGACTTCCAGACCCATCTCGACCGCGGTGTAGCAGTTCGCGACCGATTGCGCCTCGACACCCTGCGCCGCATCGACGACCAGCAACGCGCCTTCGCATGCCGCGAGCGAGCGGCTTACCTCGTAACTGAAATCGACATGCCCCGGCGTATCGATGAAATTGAGCATGTAGGTGTTCCCGTCGCGCGCCGTGTACGGCAGCGACACCGACTGCGCCTTGATCGTGATGCCGCGCTCGCGCTCGATCGGATTGGAGTCGAGCACCTGCGCTTCCATCTCGCGCGCCTCGAGGCCGCCGCACAACTGGATGATGCGGTCCGCGAGCGTGGACTTGCCATGGTCCACATGGGCAATGATGGAAAAGTTGCGAATGCGATTCATGCGTTGCCAGAAGGTCTGGCCGGCGACCCTGGAGAGGCCGGCAAAACGGCAATTATCGCATGAAGCGCCCCTGATTCCCGCCCCTTGTCAGCAAATCGGGCCCAAAGAGGGCCCGATTTGTCGCGCGATGCATAGGCGGCAGGGTGCAGCCGGTGCGGCAATCAGCCGCGGTCCTTGGCTTTCGGCGCCGAGATCGCGACGAACTGCGTAGCATCGCCGCGCTTGACCAAGAGCATTGCCGATTCGCCTTCCTTGACGTCCTTGACGGCGTTGTCGAATTCCTGCGCCGTTTTGACCTGCCTGCGATTGACCATGAGCACGACATCGCCGGGTTGCAGGGCTGAGCGGCGTGCCGCGCCATTCAGATCGGTGATGACGACGCCCTGATCCTTGACGCCGAGTTGCTTGCGCTGTTCGGCGTTCAGATCCTCGACGCTGATGCCGAGCCGGTTCTGGTTCTTGCCGGGCTCGGTATTCAAGCTGGCAAGCGTGGCCTTGTCGCGCGGCAACTCACCGACCGTGAGGGGAACCGTCAGGGTCTTGCCGTCACGGAACAGTTTGACTTCGGCTTGCGTGCCCGGCTTGGTATTGCCGACCAGCAACGGCAGATCCGACGTCTGGTCGATCGGGTGACCGTTATAGGCCAGGATCACGTCCTGCACCTTGATGTCGGCCTTGTCGGCGCTGCTTCCGGGGCTGACGCTGATGACCAGCGCACCGCTGGTGCTCGGCAGGCCCAGGGTCTTGGCGAAGTCGCGGGTTACCGCCTGGATGCCGACGCCGATCATGCCGCGCGAGACGTGCCCGCTCGACTTGAGTTGCTCGACCGTGTTCATCGCAACGCTGATCGGAATCGCGAACGAAACGCCCATGTAGCCGCCCGTGTTCGAGAAGATCTGCGAGTTGATGCCGACGACCTGGCCGTCGAGGTTGAACAACGGGCCGCCCGAGTTGCCGCGGTTGATCGGCACGTCGGTCTGGATGAAAGGCACGTATTGCTGGTCGGCGCCGCCATTGCTGCGGCCGACGTAACTCACGACGCCATGGGTGATCGAATGATCCAGCCCGAACGGCGAACCGATCGCGACGACCCACTGGCCAGGCTTGAGCTTGGTCGAGTCGCCGAGCGCCACGGTCGGCAGGCCGGTCGCGTTGACCTTCAGCAGAGCGACGTCCGACTCCTTGTCGGTGCCGATGACCTTCGCATCGAGCTCGCGCCGATCGGAAAGTCTGACGAGGATCTCGTCAGCGCCTTCGACGACGTGGTTGTTCGTCAGCACGTAGCCGTCGGCGGAGATGATGAAGCCCGAGCCCAGCGAACGACGTTCGCCGCCGCCGCCATGGGGCGACCGACCGCCCGGACCGAAGAAACGCTTGAAGATTTCGGGGACATCCTGATCGTCGATGTCACCCTGCTCGGCCTTCCCCTCGTCGGTCTGGGTTGCCTGCACATTGACGACCGCCGGAGCGTTCTTCTCGACAAGCTGGGTGAAATCCGGAAGGTCCACCGCTTGCGCCGAGGCTGCCGCCACGGTCAAAGCAAACGCGAACGAGATCCGGGCCAGAAATGTGTTCTGCATAGTAGTGTCTACCTCGAAGAAGTTGCACAAACTTGATGCCCGCTTTTGATCGGCGACGGGCATCTTAGTTCCGGAAAATTCAGGCTCCGCACAGCGATTGTTCAGGCAAGCTCATCCGAACCCGATTTGCAGCTGCGGCCCATCGCACAACCGCCTCGGGTGAGATATTTTCAAGCGAGAGGCGTTCCGCAGCGGAACACGACACGAAGCTACTGTTGCGGCGGCGGTGGCGCATCCTGTCCTGCCGCGGCCTGCACTTCTGCTTTCGGTCGCGATCCAATCATCAGGATATACGGAACAAAGCCATTCGGCGTCGCGTCGGTGTTTTGCGCCGGACCACGCGGAGTCACCGTGTAACGCGGCAAGAACGATTCGAAGCTTGCCGGCTGCGTGTCGGAGAATGTTGCCGGCATGGCGGGCATAGGCACGAACACCGGCTGCTGCTGCCGGGCCTGACTGACGGCTGCTGGCTGCTGCGGAGCCAGCAGCATTGGCGTGAGGGCCGCCACGTCCGAACCGGCCGCGGGCAACGCGCCGTTTTCCCCCGCCGGCCGCGTGGCCATCAGCGCAACCACCGCGACCGCGGCGGCAATCGCACCTCCGCCGGCCCAGCGCCCGATGCGCCGGCCAAGGCGTCGCTGTTGTGCCGGTGCCGGTTCCAGTCGCAGCATTATGGCCGCGGCAAAGCGGTCGTCGCCGGTAGCGGCTGGCACATACTGGCGCTGGAGAACTGCGCGCGCTACGTGATAGCGGGACCAGCGGCGGGCCAATCCGGCATCGCCATCGAGGCCACGCAGGAGAAAGCGAAGTTCGTCACGCGGCAACTCCCCATCCATCAATGCGGATAGTTGTTCGTTGGCGGTTTCATTCATGGTCGGATACCTGGACATCGGACAGCAAGGGACGCAGTTTCTGGTCTATCGCATCACGCGCGCGAAAGATGCGCGAGCGGACCGTACCTATGGGGCAATTCATCTTTTCAGCGATCTCTTCGTAACTCAGCCCGTCGACTTCGCGCAGGGTAATTGCGGTTTTCAGTTCCTCGGGCAGCTCTTCGACAGTCTCGAACACGGTTCGTTCAATTTCCTGACGCAAAAGTTCGTGCTCGGGGGTCGCCCGGTCCTTCAGGCGCGCGCTGCCTTCGAGCTGGACTGCGTCGTCGATCGACACATCGTCCTGGGGCGGCCGCCGGCCCTGCGAGACCAGGTAGTTCTTGGCCGTATTGATCGCGATCTTGTACATCCACGTGTAGAACTGGCTGTCTCCACGAAACGCGCCAATCGCGCGATAAGCCCGGATGAAGGCTTCCTGAGCCACATCCTGGCATTCGCTCCAGTCGGAAACATAACGCGAGATCACGCTTACGAGCTTGTGCTGGTACTTGCGAATAAGCAAGTCGAAGGCGCGCTTGTCTCCCTGCTGGACCCGTTCCACAAGGGCCTGATCGGTGTCTGTTTCGCCCATCCGGGCTGTGCTCCGTTTATCCGCGACCCGATCGAGCGCCAATGCAAGACCATGAGCCATCGTGTTTAGTTCCACCGGGAGATTCCGCTGCATCCGCCATAGATGGAGGCGGCCGACAAGCGGATCAATCAGGACCCGGCCCCCAACCCCACAGGCCGAGATTGACCGCGGGCGCGCCGAACCCGGATTATAGCTGTCCTGCCCTGCACGCGTCCGAGGCTGCCATGTTCGAAGGTCTGCGCTTTTCCCACTGGAAAGCCGAAACCGATGGCGGCGGCATCGTCATATTGACGCTGGATCGGGAGGGCGCGTCGGTCAACGCGCTCAACCGCGCCGTGCTCGATGAGCTGGCCCAGATCGTCGAACGCCTGTCGTTCGATCCGCCCAAAGGCGTCGTGATTCGTTCCGGCAAGAGCAACGGATTCATCGCCGGCGCCGACATTCGCGAGTTCGAACTCTACGAAAAACAAGGCGGCGTTCTTGCGAGCATCGAGAATGGCCAGCGTGTGTTCCAGAACCTGGCGCGCCTGCGCTGTCCCACGGTAGCCGCGATTCACGGTTTCTGCATGGGCGGCGGCACTGAACTGTCGCTTGCCTGCCGCTATCGCATCGCCTCACGCGATCCTTCCACGAAGATCGGCTTGCCCGAGGTCATGCTCGGAATCCATCCCGGCTGGGGCGGAAGCGCTCGCCTGCCGCGGCTGATCGGCGCCACCGATGCGCTGCCGATCATGCTGACCGGCAAAGCGTTGTCGGCCGAAGCTGCCCGGTCGCTGGGTGTCGTCGATTCGCTGACGTCGCCCGAACTGCTGCTCGAGGGGGCGAAGGAACTCATTCGCCACCCGCGCCAGCGCCCGTTCGCGCAACGCGCGAAAGCCTGGGCAACGAATATCTGGCCGGTGCGCCAGATCCTCGCGCCGATCATGCGCAAGCAGACCGCGGCGAAAGTAAGGCCCGATCAATATCCGGCGCCCTTCGCGCTGATCGAAGTCTGGCGCCGCGGGGGTTCAAGCATCACGCATCGCTTGAAACTCGAGGCGCGCTCGGTCGCCAAACTCGCCAAAACCCCGACCTGCCGCAATCTCGTCCGCGTGTTCTTCCTGCAGGAACGCCTGAAGGGACTTGGATCCGGCAGCGACGCCGCGATCAAGCGCGTCCATGTCATCGGCGCCGGCGTCATGGGTGGCGACATCGCCGCCTGGTGTGCCCTGCGCGGTTTCGACGTGACCCTGCAGGACCGCGAAATGAAGTTCATCCAGCCGGCGCTGGATCGCGCCCAGGATCTGTTCGCGAAACGACTGAAGACGCCGGAGCGCATCCAGCCCGTTGCCGCACGGCTCAAGGCCGATGTCGATGGCAAAGGCATTGCCGATGCCGATCTCGTCATCGAGGCGATCTTCGAAAACCTCGAGGCCAAGCAGGAGCTGTATCGAAAGACCGAACCGTCGATGAAAGCTGGCGCGCTGCTGGCGACGAACACCTCGAGTATTCCCTTGAACGAGTTGCGCACCGCGGTGAATGCGCCTTCGCGCTTCCTCGGCCTGCACTACTTCAACCCGGTCGCGCAAATGCCGCTGGTCGAAATCGTGCGCCAGGACCGGCTCGACGTCGCCAACGAAAAACACGCATTCGCGTTCTGCAAGGCCATCGACAAGCTGCCGGTGCCGGTCAAGGGCACGCCTGGATTCCTCGTCAACCGAATACTGATGCCGTACTTGCTCGAGTCGTTGCGCCTGTTCAAGGAAGGCGTGCCGGGGCCCGTGCTGGACAAGGCGGCCAAGAAATTCGGCATGCCGATGGGACCGATCGAACTTGCCGACACGGTCGGCCTCGATGTGTGCGCTTCTGTCGGCAAGGAAGTCGGCGAATTCCTCGGTCTCGAGATCCCAGAGGGTCTCGACACCCTGATCGCGGATGGCAAGCGCGGCAAGAAGACCGGCGAAGGTTTATACAAGTGGGAAAATGGAAAACCGGTCAAACCCGAAGTCGACCCGAACTACCAGGCGCCGGCCGACATCACCGAGCGCATGATCCTGCCGATGCTCAACGAATCGGTTTCGTGCCTGCACGATGGCATTGTCGACGATGCCGACCTGCTCGATGCCGGCGTGATTTTCGGCACCGGGTTTGCGCCGTTCCGCGGCGGCCCGATCCAGCACATCCGCGACGTCGGCGCCGATACGGTCAAGGCGCAACTCGAAACACTGACGGGCAAGTATGGAAAGCGCTTCGCTCCGAAGGAAGGCTGGGACAATCCAGCGCTCGCCAAATCGTGACGCGCGCGCAGCGGAGCCCGCGTTGAATTGACTGGAGCAGCCTCGCGGTGAGCGGACTGAAAACAACGACCGCGATCGTCGAGGCGATCAGCACCCGGCGTCTGCTCGTGCTGGACTATCACGGCAAGACGCGCACCGTTGAACCGCACACGTTCGGATTGGATCGCTGGGGCCGCTCGCTGCTGTGCGCCTATCAGGTCGAATGCGAAAGCCCGTCGAAAAGCGCGACCGGCTGGCGGTTCTTCTTCATCGAGCAGATGTCGAACACGCGCCTCGACCCGCGCCGGTTCGCGGCGCCGCGTCCGGAATTCGTGCGCGGCGACGGCGCGTTCAAGTCGATCACGGCCGAACTGTAGGGTGGGCCTTGGCCCACCGCTCTTCGTTTCACGCAAACAAAACGGTGGGCCAAGGCCACCCTACAGTTCCGTTCGCCCTGAGCGTAGCGCCACAGGCGCGAAGTCGAAGGGTATTGTATCGACGCTTCGACTTCGCTCGCTTCGCGAGCTACGCTCAGCGCGAACGGAGGGTTAGTCATCTTCGAAACGTTGAGATCCGAACGGTTTCGGTGCCTTCTTCGCCGGCGCGGCGCCGCTGACAACACCCTGCCACACAGCCAGTGCGTCGCGCGTTACGGCCACGTCGTGCACGCGCACGATCGCCGCGCCCTTCTGCACGGCCAGCAGCGCTGCCGCCGCCGACCCGGCGGCACGATCGGCGGGATTCTCGCGCCCGGTTAGCGTCCCAATCATGCCCTTGCGTGACAGTCCGGCTAGCAGCGGCACGCCGAGCGCCGAAAACTGGTCGAGCGCCCGCAACAGGGCCAGGTTGTGCTCGAGAGTCTTGCCGAATCCGAAACCCGGATCGACGATGATGCGCTTCTTGTCGATGCCGGACATCTCGCAGGCGAAAATGCGTTCAGCCAGAAATCGACGCACGTCCGACACGACGTCGTCGTAGTGTGGGGCCTGCTGCATCGTGCGCGGATCGCCCTGCATGTGCATCAGGCATACCGGCACCTTCAAATCGGCGACGGCGTCGAGCGCACCGGCACGACGCAGTGCGAAGACATCATTGATGAATCCCGCGCCGGCCGCCACGGCCGCGCGCATGACTTCGGCCTTGCTCGTGTCGACCGCGATCGGCACCGACGTCTGTTTAGCCAGCGCTTCGATCACCGGAACGACACGCAGGATTTCTTCCTCGGCTGTGATCTCATGCGCGCCGGGCCGCGTCGACTCGCCGCCGACATCGAGCAGGTCCGCACCCTCCTCGACCAGCCGCAGACCGTGAGCGATCGCCGCGCCGACGTCGAGATGCAGGCCCCCATCGGAAAAGGAATCCGGGGTGACGTTGATGATGCCGGCGATGCGCGGCTGGTCGAGCCGCAACTCACGGCCATGGCAGTCGAGGGTTCGGACAAGATCGAACATGAGTCAGGGTGCCGATCGGGTTGACGATGAGGGAAGCGGCGAGATGCTCGACGCAGCGGACTTCGCAGGTACCGGCAGGCCGACCTTTTTGCAGAACGCAGCGAACCGCGCGGTGTCTCGATAGCGCTTGAAGAATGGGTCAATGAGCAGATTGCGAATGCCTGTGTCTCGGCTTGCCCACGCCCGGTCGAGCCACTCGAAAGCTTGGTCTGCATCGCCACGCAGCGCATAGACCTCGGCAATCTGGTACGCCACGAGAGTCGCGTACTTGTCGGTCAGGACCTTGAGCGCGGCATCGGCAGCTGGCCGATCATTCCCGATCTGCCGCGCCAACGCGACTGCCTCATCCTGCCAGACGCCCGGCGGTTCCTGCTGCGCCGCGGCCAGGGCGGCTTGCGCGTTCCCGCGTACGATTTCGATCGTCGCGAGTTGCAAGTTATAGCTCACGGCCTTCGGCTGCAGTTCGATCGCGCGGCGAATCGCCTTGTCCGCTTCATCGAGATGGTTCAATGCCGCGAGATTGCCGGACAGTCCCCAGTACCACCCGGCGCGCAATGGATCGGTCGCGAGGGCCTGCCGGATCAAGTCGACCGCCTCCGCCGGCTGGCCGAGCGTCGCGCGCAGGTTGGCGAGCATGATGCGAGTCGGCCCGTCGGTCGGCGCCAGTTCCAACGCGCGCCGAGCCTCGGCTTCGGCGCCGGCCCAGTCGAAATCGCGATTAAGCAGCAAGCGCCCCCGCGCGACGTGGGCGCGTGCCAGATTCGGCGCAAGCGTCAGTGCCGTCTCGGCTGCCGCACTCGCCTGTGCGTAAGCCTGCTCGGCAGCAGAGCCTTCCAGGAATCCGGCTGCTTCGTTCGACCATGCCAGGGACGATAACGCCCAGGCCAAGGCGTACTTCGGATCCAGGCGCGTCGCTATCGAATACTGCTCGATCGCCTTGCCGAAGTCAGCTTCGGTCCCGAGCGCGACAAAGAAGTTGCCCTGCAGGTACGCGTTGTAGGCATCCAGATTGCCACCGGGTGGACGATCGGTCTGCGCTGCGGCGTTGTCGGTGGCCAGCAGCTTGGCCTTGAGCGCGCTCGCGACGGCATTCGTGATGTCGTCTTGCAGAGCAAACAGGTCCTTGTACGGCCGGTCGAAGCGCTCGGTCCAGATCATGCGTCCGCTGGCCGCGTGAATGAGTTCCGCCGTGACCCGCACCATGTCGCCGAAGCGGCGCACACTGCCTTCGAGCAGGTTCGCAACGCCGAGCTTGGCGCCGATCGCCTTGCTGTCTTCCTTCGAATCGCGGAACTGGAACGCCGAATTGCGTCCGATCACGGTCACGCCATCGAAGTGCGACAACGCGGTGATCAGGTCTTCCGAGAGCCCATCGGAAAAATATTGCTCATCCTTGTTGCCGCTCTCGTTGGCCAGAGGCAGCACGGCGATGGACTTTTCCGGGATCGCCGCATTCGTCGCATCGTTTCGGGCGACGAGCAGGTGGGTCAGCAGCAGCACGACTGCGACAGCGAGCACGCCGATGATCGCCAGATCAAGCTTGCGACTCTTCGGGTGCACTGCGACTTCGCCCGGCGCGAGATCGTGCTCGAGCCGAAGCCCTTCGGGTGTCAGTTCGAAGAACCAGGCGAACAGCAGCCAGAACGGAAAGCCGATGGCGCCGCCGATGACGACCCAGCGTGTGATCCAGTCCGGTGCGCTGAACACGGGTCCCAACTGGGCGATGCCCTGCGCAAGCGCCCACAGCCCGCCGATATAGAGCGCGCCGGTACGCAACACATTGCGGCGGCGCAATTCAGCAAGGAACGACCCTACGTTCAAGTAACCGCCCTGGAGTTCGCAATCGCGAAGACCTGGGGAGTTTCAGCAAGCGCGGCCAATAGTGCAAGCGCCGCGCCGGGAAATGCTCCCTGCATTTCCGCATGTCCGCCATCCATGGCCGGCCAAAAATGAAAAGGCCGCCCTCAGGCGGCCTTTTGGATGGGTTCGTCGACCCTCAGTGCTGCGCGGCGGGTCCGCCGATTGGCGCGGCTGGCTTGCCCACCCCTGTGGTGCCGCCCGTGCCGCTGTCGGCTGGCTTCTGCCAGTCTTTCGGCGGGCCCGGGGTGCGCCCTTCCATGATCGCCGAGATCTGTTCTCCGTCGATCGTTTCGTATTGCAGCAGCGTCTGCGCCATCGTGTGCAGCTTGTCGATGTTCGTCGTCAGCAGGTCGCGGGCACGATGGTAGGCGTTGTCGATCACGGCGCGGACGACTTCGTCGATCTTGCGCGCGGTTTCCTCGGACACATGCTTGTGCTGCGTGACCGACCGGCCGAGGAACACCTCGTCCTCTTCCTCGGTATAGGTCATCGGACCCAGTTCGGGCGACAGGCCGTACTTCGTCACCATGTCGCGCGCCAGGCTGGTCGCGCGCTGGATGTCGTTCGACGCACCGGTCGTGACCTTGTCGTCGCCGAAGATCAGCTCCTCGGCCACGCGGCCGCCGTACAGGCTGGCCAGGCGGCTCTCGAGGAACGTCTTGCTGTGGCTGTAGCGGTCGTTCTCGGGCAGGAACAGCGTCACTCCGAGCGCGCGGCCTCGCGGTATAATTGTGACTTTGTGAACCGGATCGTGGTCCGGCACGAGGCGGCCGACGATCGCGTGGCCGGCTTCGTGATACGCGGTCAGCTTCTTCTCGTCCTCGCTCATGAGCATCGACTTGCGCTCGCTGCCCATCATGATCTTGTCCTTGGCGCGCTCGAAGTGATCCATCATGACTTCGCGGCTGTTGAAGCGCGCGGCGAACAGCGCCGCCTCGTTGACGAGGTTGGCCAGATCCGCGCCGGAAAATCCCGGCGTACCGCGCGCGATGACGGTCGGATTGACGTCGGTCGACAGCGGCACCTTGCGCATATGCACCTTGAGGATCTGCTCGCGGCCGCGCAGGTCCGGCAGCGGGACAACGACCTGGCGGTCGAAGCGGCCCGGACGCAGCAGCGCCGGGTCGAGCACGTCGGGACGGTTGGTCGCAGCGATTACGATGATGCCTTCGTTGCCTTCGAAACCGTCCATCTCGACCAGCAACTGGTTCAGCGTCTGCTCGCGCTCGTCGTGCCCGCCGCCGAGACCAGCGCCGCGATGGCGGCCGACCGCGTCGATTTCGTCGATGAAGATGATGCATGGCGCGTGCTTCTTGGCCTGCTCGAACATGTCGCGCACGCGCGAGGCGCCGACACCGACGAACATCTCGACGAAGTCGGAACCGGAAATCGTGAAGAACGGCACCTTGGCCTCGCCCGCAATCGCCTTGGCGAGCAGGGTCTTGCCCGTTCCAGGCGAGCCGACCATCAGCACGCCGCGCGGAATGCGCCCACCGAGTTTCTGGAACTTCGAGGGATCGCGCAGGAACTCGACCAGCTCCTGGACTTCTTCCTTGGCCTCGTCGACGCCGGCAACGTCGGCGAACGTGACCTTGACCTGGTCCTCGCCTTGCAGCCGCGCGCGCGAACGCCCGAACGACATCGCCCCGCGTCCACCGGCGCCTGCCTGCATCTGGCGCATGAAATAGACCAGTAGGCCGATGAAGATCAGGAAGGGGACCCAGTCGAGCAGGATGCGCCAGAGCGCGCCGCTGTTGTCGGTCGCTTCGACGGTTACCTTGGCATGCTTGCTGATGTCATCGACGGTCTTGTCGGTCAGCAGCGCAGTCGTATGCAGCTTGTTGCCGTCCTTGAGCTTGGCGTCGATCGTGCGGTTGTCGTTGCGGATCAATACTTCCGCCACGTCGTTGTTCTCGACTTTCTGCATGAACTCCGAGTACGACAGCGTGCTTGGATCGCTGCGAGGATTGAAGCTCTGGAACACGGCGATCAGGACGACCGCGATCACGACCCAGAGCAGCAGATTCTTTGCCATTTCGTTCATTTCGGTACCTTGGGTGAACTGCCAACCGCATCAGTGCCACGCCGCCCGGTCGCGAGCGCATACACTTCGGCACTGCGTGCCCGCGATGCCTTCGGCTTGCGAATGCTGACGCGCTCGAAGTCTGCGCGCAAGCCACGTAAGTAATCGTCAAATCCACGCCCCTGAAAGAGTTTTGTCAGGAACGCTCCTCCCGGCTTCAGGTGCGCAGCCGCAAATGCCTGGGCCAGCTCCGCCAGGTGCATTGCCCGCGCCTGGTCGACTGACTCTACGCCGCTGATATTGGGGGCCATATCCGACAGCACAAGATCGACCGGTTTGCCGTTAAGCAGCGCTTCGAGCTGCTTGAGCACTGATTCCTCTCGAAAATCGCCCTCGATGAACTCCACGCCGCCAACGCCCTGCATCGGCAGAATATCCAGCGCCAGGACCCGGCCGGTGTCTTGGCCGCGCTCGCGCAGGCTCTCACGCACCATCTGCGACCACCCGCCGGGTGCCGCTCCGAGATCCACGACGACCATGCCAGGTTTGAGCAGGCGATCGCGCTCGAGCAGCTCCTCCAGCTTGAACACGGCGCGCGAACGCCAGCCCTCGGCCTGCGCCCGCTTGACGTACGGGTCGCTGAAATGCTCCTTGAGCCAGCGCGCGCTGGATTTGCTGCGCGCCATGCTCAGGCAACCCTGCGATACGAATGCTGCATGGCGGCATGATACCCTGTCGCACCCCGCGATGCCCTGCACTCGTCGCCTTTTTCACTCGTCCGGTCCCTCAACTGATGCCCCTGACCTCCAGCCAGAAACGCTACCTGCGTGGCCTAGCCCACACCCTGAAACCGGTCATCATGGTCGGCAACAAGGGAGTCAGCGACTCCCTGATCGCCGAATTCTCCATTGCGCTGGATGACCATGAACTGATCAAGGTCAAGCTGGCCGGCGACGATCGCGAAGAACGAGCGGCGCAGATCAGCAAGCTTGGCGAGGCTGGCCATGCCGAACTCGTCCAGACCATCGGCAAGGTCGCCTGTTTCTACCGCCGCAACGCGGACAAGCCAAAGCTCGCATTACCCAAATGACGGCAGGATGTGCGCGTCCCATGCGGCGTGTTGATTTCAGCTTGCCCAGGATTGATTCGACAGCACGCGCATGCAGCTGACCGAACACCGCAACGAGCGCCAGCTGTTTGTGCGCAAGGCCGACGCCGTTTCGGTCACGGTCATCGATCGCTCGTATAGCCGCAGTCTGCTGCTCAATGCCGAGAAAGTAATCGAGGATTTTCCGCCGCGCCGCGTCGAAGATTTCGATGCGCCCGCCATCGACACCGTGTTGTCGCTCGAACCCGAAGTCGTGCTGCTGGGCACCGGCGAGCGCATCACCTTCCCACCGGCGGCCGTTCTTGCCGAATTCCTCAAGCGTCGCATCGGCCTCGAAGCCATGGACAACGCCGCAGCGGCGCGCACGTTCAATGTGCTGATCGGCGAAGGCCGGCGCGCGGTCGCCGTGTTCCTGCTTCCGGGTTAGATACGGTCAAGCCTGCCTTTCGACCAGGACGCGCAGCTTGCCGAGCGCCTGACCCTGGATCTGGCGGACGCGTTCGCGCGTCAATCCGAACTCGGCGGCAATTTCAGCCAGGGTCTGCACGCCATGATCGTTGAGCCCGTAACGCCGCTCCAGCACCTGGCGCTGACGCGGGGGCAACGCGGCGATCAGCGCATCGATGCGGCTCGTCGGTGCGTCCTCGGCCGGTCCATGTCCGACCGTTTCCTCGCTGACCATCTGTTCGAGCAGCGCGCGATCGTCGGTGTCGGACCGCGGCGCATCGAGCGAGCTGATGTGTTCGGTGACGCAGAACAGTTCGGCGACCGCGGTCGGATTCTTGCCGATCGCCTGCGCGAGTTCCTCCATCGTCGGTGGACGCGCCAGGCTCATGATCAACTGCCTGCGCGCGCGCAGCACCTGCGCTAGTTCGCGCAGCACGTGGACCGGAACGCGAACCGTGCGGCTCTGGTGCATCAGCGCGTGCTGCACCGACTGCCGGATCCACCACACGGCATAAGTGGAAAAGCGCAACTTGCGATCGGGATCGAACTTCTCGACTGCGCGGATCAGGCCGAGATTGCCCTCCTCGATCAGGTCCAGCAGCGCCACGCCGCGCCCGACATAGCCGCGAGCGACGGCGACGACGAGGCGCAGGTTCGCCTCGATCATCTGGCGTCGCGCTTCGGTATCGCCTGCCCTGACCAGTGCCGCCAGTCGCAGTTCGTCGTCGCCGCTCAGCAGCGGGATCAAGCCAATCTCGTTGAGGTAAGCGCTGGTGGAATTGCGCGTTTCCTCGTCCTGCGGCTCGATCGCGTCGATCAGCTCGAACAGGTCCTCGGTTTCAAGTTCAGCGGCGGACGGCAGCAAACCCATGTGCCCAGAATACTCCGTCGCGCACCGATCAGGCACGGGTCGACGCATCCGGACAATGCCGCTCGTGAGCCGGGCAGCGATTCAGCGCGCCGGCAGGTAGTCGATCGGATTGACCGGCTTGCCGTTCTTGCGTATCTCGAAATGCAATTCGTCGCGCGCGCTTGCGCTCGAACCCATTTCGGCGATCTGCTGCCCGGCCTTGATCTTGTCGCCTTCCTGCACGAGGCGCTTGCGATTGTGGCCGTAGGCCGACAGGAAGCTCGCGTTGTGCTTGACGATGATCAGTTCGCCATAGCCGAGCAGCCCGTTGCCGCTGTAGACGACTTCACCATCGGCTGCGGCAAGCACCGGATCACCGGCCGTTCCTCCAATGTCGATGCCCTGGCGCGTCTGGTCGCCGCCAACAAAGCTGCCAATCAGCGGACCCTTGCCCGGCCAGCGCCATGCCAGTCCCCCGGCGCCATTGACGGCGACTGCATCGGAAGCCTTTGGTGGCGGCACCGATTTGACCGGGGCTTCGGCCACGGTTTCCTTGGCCGGCGGCACTGCGGCAACGGATGGCGCCGCCAGGATGTCCGCCGACTCTGTACGGGGCGTCGGTGCGGGAGCCGAAGTCGGCGGCTCTGCAGGCACTGGTGGTGTCGTCGGCACGTCTTCGAACATTCCACCCGTCGGCTTGCCGTTCTGATTCGCTGGAGCCGGGGGCGCCACCGGCGGCGCAGCAGATGCGGCAGTCACGGGAACGCGTGCCGGCGCTGCCGGAGCCGCTGCCACTGCGTGCGAACCCGGCTGCTGCGCTGCGTGTGGCGGACCCAGACGCAAATCCTGCCCGGCATAAATCCGGTACGGCGGCTCGATACCGTTCCAGGCCGCGAGTTCGCGAAAATCGACGCCGTTGCGAAACGCAATCGCGTACAGCGTATCTCCGCGCACGACCCGGTAAGTGGCTCCAGCGCTCGCTGCCTTGCGCGGGACGGCGTCATCCGCGGGCGACTCCAGCGTGGTCGACAAGTTGACGACCGGCGCGGGCGGATTCGAAGAGCACGACGCCAGGAGCAACATCGCGATCACGACGATCGCTGGCGCGCGATCTGACGGAAACGCGGACGCATGCAAGCCGCGCAACGCGGGTCGGCTCGGCCGAATCGGGTTCATGAACGCGAAGATCGCAGGACGCAGGGTCATGTGCCTTCAATGCAGGTATTTGAAATAGACGCCAACCAGGACCAGCAGCAGCAGCACTCCCCACGCGATCCACTCGATCCACCGGTGCACCGCTTCCTCGGCGCGCTCGCCGCCGAGCCGGATCAGGCCGCAGAGCAGATACACGCGTTTGCCGCGCCCGACCAGCATGGCGGGGAGAAACGCAAACATCGGAACGCCGACGATTCCCGAAGCCCAGGTGAATATCTTCAGTGGCACCGGAGTAAATCCGCCGACGACGAGCAGCCAGAATACCGCCCAACCATCGAGCGACTTCAGTTGCGTAACGTACGCATCGATCGCCGACAACCAGCCGAGGCGTTCGAGCAACGGCCGGGCAAGCTCAAACCCATAGTGACCCATCATGTATCCGATGAGGGAACCGACCAGCGAGCTTGCAAGGCTTATCGTGGCATAGCGGGCCCAATTCCGGGGCTTGGCCAGCGTCATCGGCAGCAACATGATCTCCGGCGCGCCGGGAAAAATAAACGCCTCGATGAAGCTCAGGCCAGCCAGATACCACGGAGCGCGCGGGTGCGCGGACCAGCGCAACGCGTATTCGTACAGCGGCTTGAAAATACGCATCAGCTGGAAAGCCATTCGTCGGCAGAAAAAAAACGGCTCAAGCAAAGCGACGAACCAGTGGCTTTCCCTTCATTGACGCCGATCGGAGGCAGGCGCGTGAGAAACAAGTATGCCGGTGACA
This sequence comes from uncultured Gammaproteobacteria bacterium, assembly GCA_963766595.1. Lineage (GTDB taxonomy): Bacteria > Pseudomonadota > Gammaproteobacteria > Xanthomonadales > Rhodanobacteraceae > Rudaea. The sequence goes on along the minus strand of CAVYAZ010000001.1, from coordinate 875,197 downwards.
ACACGTCGTCGTGAGCCGCATTTCCGGTGCCGCGGACTCGATCCGGTCCGTGCCGGCTGCTGTTGCGTGTCATCAAGTCACGCCCCCGAGCAGGGGCACGAAACTCACCATGCCGAGCGGTTCGCTGGTCCAGCCTTTTTCGCCGTGACGAAAGCGCAGCAGGCGCTGCTGGCCCGGCGGCCCGACCGGAGCGACTAGCACGCCGTCAGGAGCGAGCTGGGCGAACAGATCGGCGTCGACCTGTTCGCCCGCCGCCGTCAGGATGATCGCGTCATACGGAGCATGCTCGGGCCACCCGAGCCGCCCGTCGGCGTGCCGGGAGCGGATGTTTTCGACGCCGAGCTTGCGGAAGCGCCGGCGCGCGTTGCGCAGCAGTTCCTCGATGCGCTCGACCGTGAATACATTCTTTACGAGCGCGGCAAGCACCGCCGCCTGATAACCCGAGCCGGTGCCGACTTCGAGCACCTTGTCCGGCATCTTGCCCTCGATCAACGCCTCGGTCATGCGCGCAACGACCCACGGCTGCGAAATCGTCTGGCTCAATCCGATCGGCAGCGCCGTGTCTTCGTAGGCGCGCGAGGCCAGCGCTTCCTCGATGAACAGGTGGCGTGGCAGACGGCCGATGACATCGAGCACCCGCCGATCGGCGATGCCTTCGGTCTTGAGCCGCTCGACCAGCCGGTCGCGCGCTCGCTGCGACGTCATGCCGAGGCCGCGCGCCTCGGGTGTCTGTCGCGAAAATACATTCATGCGGCGGCGCCGAGTTCGAGCGACAGCGACGACACCCAGCCGGCAACCTTCTCCAGAGCCTGGTAGCGGGTCAGATCGACCTGGATCGGCGTTATCGAAATATAGCCCTCGCGCACGGCGTGGAAATCCGTGCCGGGACCGTCGTCCTCGGCTTCGCCCGGCGGCCCGATCCAGTAGATCGGCCGGCCGCGCGGATCGGTCTGCGCGATGCACGGAGCCGAACGATGACGGCGCCCGAGCCGGGTCACGGCGAAGCCGCGCAGTTCGTTCCATGGGCGATCAGGAACGTTGACGTTGAGGATCGTGTCGGCCGGCAACGGATCGACCAGCAGGCGCTGCATGATCGCCAGAGCCGCTTGGGCGGCGCTCGCGTAATGCTCACCCTTGTGATCCTTCGCGGCGAGCGACACGGCAATGGCCGGCAGCCCGAGGAAACGCCCTTCCATCGCCGCCGACACGGTGCCGGAGTAGATGACGTCGTCGCCGAGGTTGGCCGAGTTGTTGATGCCGGATACGACGATGTCGGGCTCGACGTCGAGCAACCCGGCCAGCGCGAGGTGGACACAATCGGTCGGCGTGCCGGCGACGCGATAGCGGCCGTCATCGAGCCGGGTGACGCGAATCGGCTGATCGAGCGTCAGCGAATTGCTTGCGCCAGAGCGGTCACGATCCGGAGCCACGACGATGACTTCACCGACGATGGACAGGCGCCGGGCCAGGAAATGGATGCCCGGCGCGTCGACGCCATCGTCGTTGCTGACCAATACACGCATGCGAATTCCACGAAAGAACGCCGGGTGCAAGGCGGCGGCGGGAGAAGAATTTGATCACCGATTGTACCGGAGCCTGCCGACAAACTGAACGCGAGCGCGCCTCTGCTAAGCTTCCGGCATGACTCCGCGCAAGATCAGGAACGCCGCGACCGTCAGCGAAGAGGACCTGCGCCTGTTCGAGCAGGCTGTCGGCAAAGTGCGCCGCATGGCCGATCCGGGTGCCTTGCCGTCGCGACCGCGACCGCCACCCGACCCCGTTCAGTCACGCCTGGACGAGGCACGCGTACCGGCCGAATTGATGCGTTCGCTGATCGACCCGGCGGAGATCGAAGTCGGCGAAGAACTAAGCTATCTGAAGCCGGGACTCTCGCCGCGCCTGCTGCGCCGCTTGAAGCGCGGCCACTTCAGCATTGCCGACGAGATCGACCTGCACCAGATGACGACCGAAGTCGCGCGTGGCGCGATCAAGATGTTTCTCAACGAGTGCCAGCGCGCGAACAAGCTGTGCGTCAGGATCATTCATGGCAAAGGGTTGCGCTCGCGCGCGCAGGGGCCGGTGCTGAAGCGATTGACTGATAGTCTGCTGCGCCAGCGCGGCGACGTGCTCGCATTCGCGTCGGCCCCGCCGGCGGAAGGCGGCACCGGCGCAGTTATCGTGTTGCTGCGCCACCAGTGAAAGCCCGCGCGCGCTGATCCGGTTTACGTCTTCCGACGCGGTCAGCTGCCATCGGCGCTCCTGCGCCTCTGCGGATAATGATTCCAGATCACAGTCGCTCCATGATCCAGCGCCCAGCGGTTGACCGTCGCGACCTTGACCTGATCATAGTCGCCATTCAACTTGTCTTCGCTTGCCCTTTCAGTTGTCGCCTGCGAGTGCTGCGGTCCACTCGTAGCACAGGCACACAGACACAGGCTTAGCCCCGCTATCGCCCACCTTGATCGATGCATGACAGCCTCCTGAAACACGCTGTTCGCACAAACTCAAGCTTCTGCCTGACACGATAGGCGCGGCAGCGAGATGTCAGGTGTCTGAATCCAGTTCTATTCAGGCTATTCAGGGCTCTCTTCGGTGGCCGATATTCCACATATTTCTCTAATTAAAACAGTGGCGTATAAGCCTTTATTCAAGCTAAAACTAAGCTCGAGGGCCGACTCCGACAGCCACCTCGCCGAGAGGTCCGAAGGGCGCATTACGAGCGCGCGGCGTTCCTGGCGCAATCCGCAGGCTACCAAGCCCCGGACCATATCCTCATCTGGCGCAGCTGCGTTTCGTTCCAGCGCCGCAACAGCGCCAGCCGAGCGCAACTCGCCAGCGCCCCACAGAGGACCGGTCGGATCGATGTCGCCTGTCGCCAACCGCGCCGTCAATTCTGGTGTCAACGGCTCCGGTCCGAAAATGCTGTGGCTGCCGGCGAGCATCCACACCTCGCCGTCCAGCGCTCGATTCCAGTTTCCGGCCAGCACACGCTCCGCGAGCAGGCGATTGAACAGATGCGAGCGCGCGGCCGACAGAAGCAGGCCCTGCTCGTGCCGCTGCATTCGCTTGCCTGCAAACATTGCGCGTGCCCGTTCCAGATTGTCGCCGCCACGGCCGAAACGTTGCTCGCCGAAATAGTTTGGAACACCTGCCGCCCCGGCCTGCGTCAGGCAAGCTTCCGCCACGGCGCGATCGCCGCTGATGTCGCGCAACACGATCCGAAACGCGTTCGCCTTGTGCGTACCACGCTTGAGCTTGCGGCTGTGACGCCGGCAGTCGAGCACCCGGAATTCCGGGCTCTGCAACGAACTCCAGTCAGGATCCGGCCGGCCCGGCAAGTGGATCGAAAACGTCTGCCGTGTCACCGCATGGCGGTCCTTCATTCCGGAGTAACTCACGGCATTCGGACCGACTCCGGCAACGTGCGCGAGTTGCCTTGCGACCCACTCGGTGTTCGCGCCACGTTTCTCGATGCGCACGAACGCGTGTTCCCCGGCGCCATCGGGCTCGAAGCCCAGATCCTCGTCGACGAAGAAATCCTCCGGCGTTGCACGCATGACGCCGCGCAACGGCGGGCCTCCGTAGGCGAACGGTAGCTCGACAGGCGCCATCAGTCCGGTCCGGGACCGGACCACTTCAGAAGCACGACGGCCTGAGCTGCTATGCCTTCTCCTCGACCCGTGAAGCCGAGCCTTTCGCTCGTGGTCGCCTTGATGCTGATCTGCTCCACGTCGCAGCCGAGATCCTGGGCCAGGTTCGCGCGCATCGCGGCGGCGTGGGGCGCAACCTTCGGCTGCTCGCAAACCACGGTGACATCGGCATTGCCGAGCACGAATCCTCTTTCGCGCATGAGTTCGGAACAACGCCGCAGAAACTTGCGGCTTTCGGCGTTGCGCCAGCGTGCATCGGAGGGCGGGAAGTGATGGCCGATGTCGCCCAATGCCAGTGCGCCAAGGATCGCATCGCACAGCGCGTGAATTGCCACGTCGCCGTCGGAATGCGCAACCACAGAGTGCGTGTGATCGATACGCACGCCGCCGAGCATGACGTGATCACCGCTGCCGAATGCGTGGACGTCGTAGCCGTGGCCTATGCGCATGTGAGCAGAGGCCGAGGGCTGAGGGCTGAGGGCTCAAACGCGATGTCGGAGCCTTTGCGCACTTTAATCATTTCGATGACCACAACGCTTTCCTCGTCTTGGCAAGCCTGCATTGGCTTGAAGAAACACACGCGCCACCAGCCCTCAGCCTTCGGCCCTCAGCTCTTCAATCAAAAACTCCGCCAGCGCGAGATCGGCCCGCGTCGTGATCTTGATATTGCTCTCCGCACCCTCGACCAGCAACGGACGATGGCCTGCGCGCTCCATGGCCATCGCCTCGTCCGTCGCTTCGATGCCGGCGGCTTGCGCGGATTCGAGCGCGGCGATGAGCTCGCCGAGGCGAAACAGCTGCGGCGTCAATGCACGCCAAAATCTCTCGCGCGGTTCCGTGGCGTCGACCCGGTTAGATGCGTCGGCGCGCTTTAGCGTATCGCGCAACGGCGCGGCCAGCAGTGCGCCGCCGGAAGGCACGCCAACATCGATCAGCCGATCGATGTCCGAGGCGAGCACGCACGGCCTGGCGGCGTCGTGGACGAGAACGAATTCATCATCGCGCACCTTGTCGCGCAACGCGCGCAACCCGGCGAGCACGGAATCCGAACGCAGGGTTCCGCCTACTGCCGTCGCCACGGGTTTGCCCCCGCACGTGGAGATCCCCGGCCAGCGGTGATCGTCCGCTGCGATCGCAACCATCAGACCCGAAACGCGCGGGTGTGCAGCCAGGCGTTCGAGGGTCAGCAGCAGCAGCGTCTTGGCGTGCAGCGTCAGGTATTGCTTGGGTATTGCGCCGCCGAAACGCGAACCGCGCCCCGCCGCCGGCACGACACACCACAGTCCCGCGTCAGTGTCGCTCATCGCCACTCTTCTTGGCATCGGAGGGCGGCTCGACGACGTGATAAAACGTTTCGTCAGGCTTGACCAGGCCGAGTTCCGAACGTGCGCGCTCTTCGATCGCTTCGTTGCCGTTCTTCAGGTCCTGTACCTCAGCCGACAACGCTTCGTTGCGTTGCTTGAGCTTCTGGTTCTCCTGTTTCTGCTCGGCAACGCGCTGGCGCAGGCGCCAGACTTCGCGCAAGCTCCAGTCGCCGGTCCACAATTTGACTTCCAAAGCCAGCAGCAGGATCAGCAGCAATAGTGCGACGTAGCGCAGCACGCCTGGGTCCGATCAGCCCACCAGACCCGGCACGTTGGGAAATGCCGAGCGGCCCGCATAGCGCGCCTGCGCACCGAGTGCTTCCTCGATGCGCAGCAACTGGTTGTACTTGGCCACGCGATCGGAACGGCACAGCGAGCCGGTCTTGATCTGGGTTGCCGTCGTCGCGACCGAAATGTCCGCGATAGTCGTGTCCTCGGTCTCGCCCGAACGATGCGAAACGATCGATGCGTAGTTTGCCTCGGCGGCCATCGCGATCGTTTCGAGTGTTTCGCTCAGCGTGCCGATTTGGTTGACCTTGATCAGGATCGCGTTGGCGATGCCGTTGACGATGCCCTCGCGGAAGATCGCCGGATTCGTGACGAAGTTGTCGTCGCCGACCAATTGGATCTTTTTACCCAATTTCTCCGTCAGTGCCTTCCAGCCGTCGCGGTCGCCTTCGGCCATGCCGTCCTCGATCGTGATGATCGGATAGCGTGAGCACCAATCGGCGTAGAACTCCACGAGTTGCGTGGACGACAGCGTCTTGCCCTCGCCGCTCAGGCGGTAGGCGCCGTCTTCATAGAATTCCGAACTCGCGGCGTCCAGGCCCAGATAGACGTCCTTCCCCGCCTTGTAGCCGGTTTTCGCGATCGCTTCGAGAATTGTCTCGACGGCCTGCTCGTTCGATTTCAGATCCGGTGCGAAGCCGCCTTCATCGCCCACCGCTGTGTTCAGCCCCTTCGCCTTCAGCACGCTTTTCAGCGCATGGAAAATTTCCACGCCGGCGCGCAAGGCCTCGGCAAAATTCGGCAGGCCGACCGGCAGCACCATGAACTCCTGCATGTCCACGTTGTTGTCGGCATGCGCTCCACCGTTGACGATGTTCATCATCGGGACCGGCAGGTGCGGGGCCGCGGGCCGGGAGCTGAGGGACGACAGGTATTTCCACAGAGGCTGCTTGCGGCTTGCCGCTACGGCGTGCGCGCTGGCCAGCGATACACCGAGCAGCGCGTTCGCGCCGAGGCGTCCCTTGTTCGGCGTGCCGTCGAGCGCGATGAGTTTCGCATCGAGACCCTTCTGGTCCGACGCGTCGAAGCCTTTCAGTGTCTGCGCGATGGCGCCGTTGACGTTCGCGACGGCGTTCTTCACGCCCTTGCCGAGATAGCGCGACTTGTCGCCATCGCGCAATTCGACGGCTTCGCGCGAACCGGTCGAGGCGCCGCTCGGCACCATGGCGCGGCCGAACGATCCGTCACTGAGCGTTACTTCGGCTTCGAGCGTCGGATTGCCGCGTGAGTCGAGGATTTCGCGGGCGTGGATCTGGGTAATCGTGGTCATCAGCTGTCGAAGGTTCACAAGGAGGATTCGAGAAATCCGGCGCGCTTGGTAGCGCGATCGAGTTCCAGCAGGGTTTCAAGCAACGCCGCCATTTTCGGCAGCGGCCAGGCGTTCGGCCCATCGCTCAGCGCCTTGTCCGGATCCGGGTGCGTTTCCATGAAGATGCCGGCGACGCCGACAGCGACGGCAGCGCGCGACAATACCGGCACGAATTCGCGCTGGCCGCCGGACTTGCCGCCGGCGCCGCCCGGCAACTGCACCGAGTGGGTCGCGTCGAACACGACCGGACAGCCGGTCTCGCGCATCACGGCGAGGCTGCGCATGTCGGAGACGAGGTTGTTGTAGCCGAAGCTCGCGCCGCGCTCGCAGACCATGATGTTCTCGTTGCCGGTCGCCAGGGCCTTGTCGCTGACGTGCTTCATTTCCCACGGCGACAGGAACTGGCCCTTCTTGATGTTCACCGGCTTGCCGGCCTTGGCGACATTCTGGATGAAGTCGGTCTGGCGGCACAGGAACGCCGGCGTCTGCAGCACGTCGACCACCGCGGCGACTTCATCGAGCGGTGTGTATTCGTGCACATCCGTCAGCACCGGCACGCCGAGCTGACGTTTGACTTCGGCGAGGATGCGCAGACCTTCGTCCATGCCGAGGCCGCGGTAACTCGACGCCGACGTGCGATTGGCCTTGTCGTAGCTCGACTTGAAGATGAAAGGAATGCCGAGACGCCCGGTGATTTCCTTGAGCGTGCCGGCGGTGTCGATTTGCAGTTGCTCGGATTCGACAACGCAGGGACCGGCGATCAGGAAGAGCGGTTTGTCGAGGCCGACTTCGAAACCACAAAGCTTCATACCCCCAACCCCGTCATTCCGGCGAAAGCCGGAATCCAGCGCCTTTTTTCGTCAACCAGTGGCGAAACAGAATCGAGAGCAAGGAACTGGATTCCGGCTTTCGCCGGAATGACGAGCAAGCGGATTCTCATGCCACGGCTTCAGCGGCAAATCGTGGCGCGTTGCGCACGGTCTTGTACTCGAGCGCGGCGTGGACGAAACCGTTGAACAGCGGATGGCCGTCTCGCGGTGTCGAAGTGAATTCCGGATGGAACTGGCAGGTCACGAACCACGGATGTTTCTGTGGCGACAACTCGACCATTTCGACGAGCAGATCGTCCATCGACTTGCCGGCTACCACCAGGCCGAGATCCTCGAACTGCTGGCGGTATCGATTGTTGAATTCGTAGCGGTGGCGATGGCGCTCGCGGATGACGTCCTGGCCATAGAGGTCGCGCGAAATCGACCCGGCCTTCAGGCGGCATTCTTGCGCACCCAGGCGCATCGTGCCGCCGAGATCGGATTCCTCGCTGCGACGCTCGACATCGCCGGTGCCGGTCGTCCATTCGGTGATCAACGCGATCACCGGGTCCTTGCAATGCCCTTCGTTCTCGCTCGAATTCGCGCCTTCCAGGCCGGCGATATTGCGCGCGAAATCCACGACCGCCGCATGCATGCCGTAGCAGATGCCGAAGTAAGGAATCTTGTGTTCACGCGCATAGCGCGCCGCGGCAATCTTGCCTTCGAAGCCTCGCTTGCCGAAGCCGCCCGGCACGAGAATGCCGTCGACATCCTTGAGCACGTCGGCGCCGCGCGCCTCGATGTCCTCGGACTCCATCCAGCGCAGGTTCACGCGCGTGGACTGTTTCAGCCCGCCGTGGCGCAAGGCCTCGCCGAGCGACTTGTATGCATCCTTGTGTTCGACGTACTTGCCGATGATCGCAATCGTGACTTCGTGCTTCGGATGCTCGATTGCGGCGACCGTGTGTTCCCACCCGGCGAGATTCGCCGGCTTGGCGTCCAGGCGCAGATGCGAAACGACGATGTCGTCCAGGCCCTGATCGTGCAGCCACAGCGGCAGCTTGTAGATCGTGTCGACGTCGACCGCGCTGATGACCGCTTTCTCCGGCACGTTCGTGAACAACGCGATCTTGCGCCGGTCGGACTGCGGCAGCGGCTGCTCGCAACGGCACAGCAGGACGTCGGGCTGGATACCGAGTGCGCGCAACTCCTTGACCGAATGCTGCGTCGGCTTGGTCTTGATCTCGCCGGCGGCCTTGATGTACGGCACCAGAGTCAGGTGCATGAACAAACACTTGTCGAGGCCCTGCTCGATGCGGATCTGGCGGATCGCCTCGAGGAACGGCTGCGATTCGATGTCGCCGACGGTTCCGCCGATTTCGACCAGCGCCACATCGTATCCCTGGGTCGCTTCGTGGATGCAGTGCTTGATCTCGTCGGTGATGTGCGGAATCACCTGGACGGTCGCTCCAAGATAATCGCCGCGGCGTTCCTTGCGGATCACCGATTCGTAGATTTTTCCGGTCGTGACCGAATTCTTGCCCGTCAGGCGGGTGCGCACGAAGCGCTCGTAGTGGCCCAGGTCGAGATCCGTTTCGGCGCCGTCGTCGGTGACGTAAACCTCGCCGTGCTGGAACGGGCTCATCGTGCCCGGATCGACGTTGATGTAGGGATCGAGCTTCATCATCGTCACGCGCAGGCCGCGCGCTTCGAGGATGGCAGCCAGCGAGGCGGAAGCGATGCCCTTGCCCAGGGAGGACACCACACCACCGGTGACGAAAATCAGGGGAGTCATGACGCAGCACAATTCCGATGCTGGTAAAGCGGTAGTTTACCGGCTCGGAGCGGTCCCGGCGAGTTTCCGTTCTGGCCCCGCCAGTGCAGGTTCGGAGAAAACGCTCCCGTCCGTGAGCCGGCGCACAGGTAAAAATCTGTAACTTCCTGTAATCTATTGTAAGTTCTGGCGTTCCCAAACCGGAACCGCAGCGCGCCGTCCGAGCGCGCGCAACCTGATGGCACCGGGGGAAGGACCTGAATACTCATTCGCATGAACCCGGCGTGCTGGTCGTTGCCGGTACACGTCCGGAATGCCTCAAGCTTGCGAGTCTCGTCGGCGCTTTGCGCGCGCGTGACGGCTGCGCGACATTGCTGCTCAATAGCGGCCAGCACGATAGCATGGTAAGGCGTACGTTTTCGCACCTCGGCATCGACTGCGATCTTTCGCCAGGACAATTGATGCCGATGTCGCTCTCGCACGCCGTGCGCGCGTTGCGCGAACGCATCCGCGGCATCGCGTTGTCCCACAGAACCGAGCTACTCGTTGCCCAGGGGGATACGTCCACGGCTTATGCGACCGCGCTCGCCGCGCGCGACCTCGGATTGCCGCTCGCCCACGTGGAAGCCGGTCTGCGCAGCGATCATCCCTGGCGGCCGTTCCCCGAAGAATTGTTTCGACGTCGCATTGCTCCGATTGCCGCGCTGCACTTCGCCCCGACCGTCGCAGCGACAAGCAACCTGCATCGCGAAGGCGTTCCTGCTACGCGCGTGTTTCAGGTCGGCAATACGGTCGTCGACCTCCTGCGCGCCGAAGTCGAGAATTCAGTTCCGACACCCCTGGCGTTTCTGCCCAAGACGCCGACCATCGTCACCCTGACCTTGCACCGCCGCGAAAACTACGGGCGGGGTCTTGATGTCGCCTGCGCAGCGGTGCTCGATGTGCTCGACGCCGAACCCGATCTCGGTCTTGTCTGCCCGGTACATCCGAATCCCGCCGTGGGCGCCCGTATCCGCCGTCACTTGCAGGGGCATCCGCGAATTGCCCTGGTCGAGCCACTCGACTACCGCGACTTCATCGCCCTGCTGCTGCGCTCGCGCCTGGTCATCACCGATTCGGGCGGCATCCAGGAAGAGGCGCCTTACCTTGGCGTGCCGGTGCTCGTCGTCCGCGAGAACACCGAGCGCCCCGAGAGCGTCGCACTCGGCTGTGCGCGACTCGTGCCGCTCGATCGCGAACGCATCGCGGCCGACGCCCTGGAAATGCTCGCGCAACCGGCATTGCCTCGCCTCCCGTTCGCGGTCGAAGCGGCCTACGGCGACGGGCGCAGCGGGGAGCGGATTGCCGGAGAGCTTGTCCAGTTCCTTGCACGCCAGCGCAGCCTCGCACCCGCCGCGGCGTAGATTGCTTTTGTATACGATGAATCCTTTTACACGCGGCCGTGACCCCGACTTGGCGGGCGCGGCACGCAAGGCGGCAACACGCATCAGCACCTGGCTGCTTTCTCCACAGGTGCAGTTGCGCGAAGGCGTGCACGCCGGCGCCATCGCTGGAGCCATGGACAGCGCCGGGCGCGCACGCTATGTCTATCCGGAGATTGCCGGCTATTACCTGCATTGGCTCGCCGAGACGCACGTTGACAAGGCTCGGGGCGACCTGAGCGCTGCCGCCGTGCGTGCCGCGGACTGGACGGCGCGCCAGTTCGCTGGCGGAGCGTTGGCAAGAACACGCTCGTATCTCAGCGAAGACACTGGGGACTGGCGCAACGATGCCGTGTTTTTCTTCGACTTCGCGATGCTGCTGCGTGGCCTCTGCGCGGCAGCCGAAACCGGTCTGATCGCGTTGCCGCGTGAGGTCGTCCACCGGTTGATCGCAGAACTCGACAAGTTTGCCGGCGCAGACGGCGAATTGCGCGCCGCGCGCCTGCTCGACGCTGGCACTACCCTGCCGGCCAGATGGTCGACGCTCGGCGGCCCGTTCGAGGTGAAGGCGTGCTCGCGCGTGCTGCTCGCCAGCCGTCAGGCTGAACTGCCGCCGAAGCTTGCCGCCGCCTGCGAGCGCCTGATCGAACGTTACGCGCTGAACACAGCCACGCTGGCTCTCGAGATGCTGCACCCCACTCTGTACTTCGCCGAGGGCATGCTGCTCGCCCGGCCGGACCGCGCAGGAAAAGTCGCAAAACTGCTGGCTCGCATGCTCTGCTTGCAGCGCGACGACGGCAGCCTGCCCGAAGCCGAGCACGGCTCCGACCTGCCGCGCAGCGACATCATCGCCCAGGCCCTGCGCGTCGGCCTGCAGTTGCGCTCCCGGTCGGTCGAACACGCGCCGGACGATCGCGCACTCGGACTTCTTGCCGGCGCTTTGCTGGACCGGGTCGGCGCCGATGGCAGCGTGAGCTTTCGCAACGATGTTGCCAACCGGGAACCGAATGTCTGGTGCTCGATGTTTGCCGAGCAGGCGCTGCGCTGGTACGCGCAATGGAGGGAAGGCTCCACGCTCCCTGCGGTCGAGTGGCTCGTATGACCGGATCGGCGCTCGCCGTCTGGCAACGGCGCGTCGGCACCCTGACACGCATGGGCCGCTGCGTCCCGCTCGGTTTGGCGCTCGCAGCCGCCGGACTGCTGGCGCGGCGTCGCGTGCGAGGACCGTTGCCGTCGCCGGAGGCCGGCTGGAAGCCTGGGTTGAGCGTGATCGTGCCGGAACGCGGCACGCCGGACCTGCTCGCCGAATCGCTCGCAGCACTGATGCAAGCGCTGGACGGCCTCGACGAACCAGTCGAAGTCATCGTCATCGTCAACGGCGTCGCGCGCGGCGACTATGCAGCATTGTGCACAAAGTATCCGAAGGCCAACTGGCAGTTCCACGACCAGGCGCTGGGCTTCAACGGCGCGATCGCCGCCGGCCTGGAGCGCGCAACTCACGATTGGACGTATCTCCTCAACAGCGACATGCGCCTCGAACCGGACGCATTGCGCGAGGTCCTCGCGCAACGCCGGCCCTGGGTATTCGCGATCGCCTCGCAGATCTTCTTCGCCGATCCTGACCGGCGCCGCGAGGAGACCGGCTGGTCCGATTTCCATCCGAATCCGCTGACCCCCGAAGTCTACGAGCGCGATCCCGGTGCCGCCGCCCGCATGCTGCGCGGCTCGCTGTATCCGGGCGGCGGTTCCTCGCTGTGCCGCACCGGGACTTTGCGCGAGTACGTGCGCGACAGCGCCGATTACCGCCCGTTCTATTGGGAAGACGCGGACTGGGGCGTGCACGCCTGGGTCGACGGCTGGGAAGTGTTGTTCTGCCCGACGTCACGCGCATGGCACCGGCATCGCGGCACCATCGGCCGCTACTACGAGACGACCGAGGTCGCAAGAATCATTGCGCGCAATGCGCTGCTGTTCGACCTGCGTCATGGCTGGACTGGCCGACGTGCCGGCGCTCTGCTGCGCGCCGTTGCGGCGACAGACGCGCGCTCGCGCGCCGAACTTTCGGGTTTCGGCACGGCGTGGCGCGTGTTTCATGCGCGCCTGCGTACCTTGCGTGCGCGGCAACGCGGATTGCGCTTCGAAACGTTGACGCTCGACCGCTGGTATGACCCTGCGCCCGAACCGCCACCCTCGCCGGCGCGGCGTCGCCCGCGCGTGCTGCTGGTTTCGCCGTTCGCGCTTTTTCCACCTGCGCACGGCGGCGCCCGGCGCGTGGCCGAGCTCACTGCGCGGCTGCGTGGTCGCGTCGATTTCCTGGTCCTCGGCGACGAAGGTTCGCTGTACGCGCCCGAAGCGGAACCCTGGATCGATGGCATGCGTGCTGCGCGCTTCGTCGAGGGGCGTGGCGACCAGCGCGGCGTGATACTTCCGCTGGAACAGCGCCTCGACCGGCACGTGTGGCCCGGCTTGTGTGAAGCGCTCGCGCGCATGATCGAGCGCTACGACCCGGATATCGTACAGGTTGAATTCATGGAACTCGCTGGACTCGCCGCGACACGCAGCGGCCGCGCCCGCTGGCTGCTTGCGTTGCACGATGTCTACATTTCCGGGGAGCCGCAAAACGCGTCCGCTGACGCAGCACAACGGACGGCAATGGAACGCTTCGACGCGTTGACCGTCTGCTCGGCCGAAGACGCGGCACTTCTTCCGAATTCAGCGCCCGTGACGATGATCGGCAACGGCGCCACGGACCGACGCAATGCGTATCGGCCATCGCCCGAGTCTCCGCGTCTGCTGTTCATGGGTCCGTTCCGCTATGCGCAGAACCGCGACGGCATCCTCGAATTCATCGGCACGGCGTGGCCGGCCCTGCGCAGCAGGTTTCCGGATCTCGTCCTGACCATACTCGGCGGCACCGAATCGGCGGAAATCGCCGCGAGCCAGCCCGGACTGAGGCAGACAGGCATCGAACTCGTGACGGCATTTGTCGATCCGACGCCGTATCTCGACCAGTGTACTTTGACCATTAATCCACAACGCAACATCCGCGGTTCGTCGATCAAGCTGATCGAGTCGCTGCTGGCCGGGAGGGTTTGCGTGAGCACGTACGATGGCGCGCGCGGCTTCTCCGATTGCGGCCTCGAAGGACTCGTGCTGGCGCCGGCGATCGCGGCGATGGGGGCGCCGATCGCCGCGCTGCTGGCCGATCATGGCGAACGCCACCGGCGCGAGCGCAGCGACGATGCCCGTCTTGACTCGTTCACCTGGAATACGATGGCGGACCGCCAGTTCGACCTGTACCGTCGGCTGCTCGGTCAGCCGGAATCGCCATGAGCTCCGCGCATTTTTCCTACGACGCAATCGCCGAAGTCTATGCGACCGACATGGGTCTGAGCATGCCGTTCGACGACGTCGGCTGGTATCGCCAACAATGCCTGGCGCGCGGCGGGCGCGCGCTTGAACTCGGCTGCGGGACCGGGCGCATCCTGCTCGAACTGCTCGCGGCCGGTGTCGATGCATTCGGCGCCGATCGATCGCTGCCGATGCTGCGGCGTCTGCGCCGCGACGCCACCGAACGCGGGCTTGAGGCCCGCGTCGCCCAGATGGATTTGCGCCAGCTGGCGCTTGCCGGCGAATTCGAGGTCATTCTCGCTCCGTATTCGCTGATCACGTATCTCACCGAGCAAGCCGTTGCGGTTGCCGCGCTGGCCCAAATACGCTCCTTCCTGGTCCGCGATGGGCGCCTCGTGCTCGATGCGTTCATCCCGCAACCGGTCGAGAGCTTCGTCGAGTTTCGCCTCGACTATCGGCGCCCGCACGGCGAACAGACGCTCGAGCGCCAGAAGCGGATCACGTCGAACGCGGACGGCACCAACCGCATCGAACGGCGCTATCGCCTGTATGCTCCCGACGGCCGCTTGCGCGATGAGTTCCAGACCGACGAAACGATTCGTCCGTATTCGCCTTCGGCGATCGCAGCCCTTGGCGAAGCTGCGGGCCTGCGCGTCGAGACCTGGACGTTCGATTACAGTGCCACCCACGCGGGCGAAAATTTCCGCTTTGCAACCGCAGTACTCGCGCCCGCATGAAACGGACGCGCCGCGGCTCCCTCAGCAATCGCGTCCGTCAGTGGATTGATTTCTTGCCTTTGGACTTTCCGGATTTCGCCATGGCGCTCGAGTTTCCATGACCGTGCGCGCTCGTCGTTCCGGTCGACGTCGTTGTCGTCGTTGTTCCACCGTTACCGAGCACGGAATTCGAGTTGGCCTTGCCGGGCGAGTTCTGCACGTGCGAGATCGCATTCGCACTCGCGTGAGTGGGTCCCTGGGACTGCGAGCGAGCCACGCTGCGAACTTGCGGGCCGACCGGCGAGCCGCTCGTGTGCGCACTGTGCGCGGCCGCGGAAACCGTCGCACCGTGGCCAGAGCCTCCTCCGCCACCGTGACCTGCGGCCATGACTGGGAAAACCATGGCGGCGGAAATGATACCGAATAGAATCCGGCAGAATGGGATCTTGCGCATGATCTGTCCTCCTTCGAATTTGGCTGAACAGCCGCTCCCCGAAAGCGACCTCGCAACCCTAGCAACCGCATTGGATACGCGCGCTGAATGCGCTTCGCATCCAACGCGGACTTAACTTCCTCTTGACCTTGCTTCACGGCACCGCCATCCTGCCGGCGCCTCGCCGAAACACCTCCTTCGACGATTTTTCCTGGAATATCCGCGACAAATGAGCAGCAGATACAACGCCGCCGACATCGAAGTCCTGTCGGGCCTGGAACCGGTCAAGCGCCGCCCCGGCATGTACACCGACACGACGCGGCCGAATCACCTGGTTCAGGAAGTCGTCGACAACTCGGTCGACGAAGCGCTGGCCGGACACGCGCACACGGTCGACGTCATCGTTCACACCGACGGCTCGATCGAAGTCAGCGACGATGGCCGCGGCATGCCGGTCGATATCCATCCCGACGAAGGCATTCCGGGCATCGAATTGATCCTCACGCGCCTGCACGCCGGCGGCAAGTTCTCGAACAAGAACTATCAGTTTTCCGGCGGCCTGCACGGCGTCGGCGTATCGGTCGTCAATGCGCTTTCCTCTCAGGTCGAAGTCACGATCCGGCGCGACGGGCAGATCTATCGGATGGATTTCCGCAACGGCGACCGCGCGACCGATCTCAAAGTCGTCGGCAGCGTGGCGAAGAAGCAAACCGGCACCACATTGCGATTCTGGCCCGATGCAAAATATTTCGACTCGCCAAAAATCTCTCTGGCGAAGCTGAAGCACGTTCTGCGCGCAAAGGCCGTGCTGTGCGCCGGACTGACGGTGCGGCTGACCGATGCGGCCAGCGGCGAGAAAGAGGAATGGCATTACGAGGACGGACTTCGCGATTATCTGCGCTCGATGCTCGGCAATACCGAGTATCTGCCCAGCGAGCTTTATCTTGGGTCGCTCAAGCGCGACACCGCTGCCGTCGATTTCGCCCTCGCCTGGCTGCCGGAAGGCGACCTGACCCAGGAATCCTACGTCAACCTGATTCCTACCGTGCAAGGCGGCACCCACGTCAACGGTCTGCGCAGCGGGCTGACCGAGGCGCTGCGCGAGTTCTGCGATATCCGCAACCTGCTGCCGCGCGGCGTGAAGCTCGCGCCCGAAGATGTCTGGGACCGGCTGTGCTTCGTGCTGAGCCTGAAAATGCAGGATCCGCAATTCTCCGGCCAGACCAAGGAGCGCCTGTCGTCGCGCGATGCGGCGGGATTTGTGGAAAATGCGACACACGACGGCTTTTCCCTGTTCCTGAACCAGCACGTCGACCTCGGCGAGCGCATCGCCCAGATCGCGATCGAGCGCGCGACCTTGCGGCTCAAGGCCGAGAAGCAGATCGTGCGCAAGAAGATCACGCAGGGCCCGGCCCTGCCGGGCAAGCTCGCCGACTGCGCCTCGAGCGACCTGACGCGGACGGAACTGTTCCTGGTCGAAGGCGACTCGGCCGGCGGCAGCGCGAAACAGGCGCGCGACAAGGACTTTCAGGCGATCCTGCCGCTGCGCGGCAAGATCCTGAACACGTGGGAAGTCGAGTCGGGATCGGTCCTCGCCTCGCAGGAAGTGCACGATCTCGCCGTCGCGATCGGTTGCGATCCCGGCAAGGACGACATTTCCGGATTGCGTTACGGCAAGGTCATCATCCTCGCCGACGCCGATTCCGACGGCCTGCACATCGCCACGCTGCTGTCGGCATTGTTCGTGCGCCATTTTCCCGCGCTGGTGCGCGACGGCCACGTGTTCGTCGCGATGCCGCCGCTGTTCCGCGTCGACGTCGGCAAGCAGATGTTCTACTGCCTCGACGAGGCCGAGCGCGAAGCGCTGCTGGCACGGATCGAACGCGAGAAGATCAAGGGCGCCGTCAGCGCGACGCGCTTCAAGGGCCTCGGTGAAATGAATCCGTCGCAGCTGCGCGAATCGACGATCCATCCCGATACGCGTCGCCTGGTCCAGTTGACGATCGACGTCGACGACGGCACATCGAAGCTGATGGACATGCTGCTGTCGAAGAAGCGCGCGTCCGATCGCAAGGAATGGCTGGAGACCAAGGGCGATCTGGCTTCTCTCGAGGTATGACGCAATCGTAGGGTGGGCCTTGGCCCACCGTATTTTTTGTTGGCGAAAAGCGTGGTGGGCCAAGGCCCACCCTACTTGCGTTGCTCGTCATCCCGGCGGAAGCCGGGATCCAGCGCCTTTTTCCGCCTTCACCAAGACACTGGATTCCGGCTTCCGCCGGAATGGCGAGCAAAAAGAACTTTGGCGCAGTTGCAGATCCAAACGCTCAATGCAGGCAGGCTTCGAGCAGTGCGCCAATAACGCCCTGGAGATTCGCAGCCCGGCCATCCACATAGACGAACGAATCCTCATCCATGTAATTCAGCTGCGCGAGTTCCAGTTGCACGGCCTCGACGCCTTCGGCCGGACGGCCATAGTGGCGCGTGATGTAGCCGCCCTTGAAGCGTCCATTCACGACGAAGGAATAGTCGGACTGAGCCTCCAGCACAGTCGTGAGTCGCTGCTGCAATTGCGGTGAACAGCTGGCGCCGCTCGACGTGCCGAGATTGATATCCGGCAGCCGCCCATCGAACAGGAACGGCACGACGCTGCGGATCGAATGGCCTTCCCACAGCACGGCGCGGCCGTGTTGCGCTTTGATCCGTGATATTTCTACGCCAAGGGCCTCGTGGTACGGTCGCCAATACTCTTGCACGCGATCTGCAACCTCGCCCTGCGACGGCTCCTGTCCGGCCAAGTAGACCGGCGTTCCGGAAAATTGCACGGTCGGACAGAGCCCGGTCGTGTTCTGTCCGGGATACAGCGACATATCGTCCGGTGGACGATTCAGATCGACGACGTAACGCGAATACTTCGGCACGATGATCGATGCGCCAAGCCCGCGCGCGAACGCATACAGTCGCGCGACGTGCCAGTCGGTATCCGGCACGCGCCTGGCCTCTCCGGTCATGCGCGCGGCGACATCGTCCGGCAAAGCGGTGCCGTCGTGCGGCAGCGAGACGAACAACGGTGTCGTGCCCGAATGGAGCGTATACGTTTCCATCGATCCACTATGTCAGCGCGTTTCTTTTCTCCCGCTCGCGCGGGAGAAAGGCCCTGCTCGTGCTCAGTCCTTCTTCGCCGGCGCCGGCGCAGCGATCGGAACGAACAGCGCGCTCGAACGCTGCCCGTCATGGTAGACGCTGACGGTGACCTTGCGCGCATCCTTGCCGGTCTCTTCGGCAACGACGCCGCCGGCGTTGTAGTTCTTCTCGTTGAACATCGAGTTCACCGGTGCGATGACGAGGCGCAGGCGGCTGCCGGCCTGGATGCGCCGCGCCACCCACATGAACTTGTCGAAGTCGTAGCGTTCGACGGTGCCCTTCGGCACGAGTTTCCCGGCGCGGTTGCCGCCGCGATAGCGCGCGCGCATGAGGTCGTCGCTGAGGAACACGGCCGTGCCGTCAGGCTGGATTTCCGCAACGGTCGCATAAAAATCCGTATCGGGCTGATCGATCGCGATCCACGCTGACAACTTGAACGCGCCGGCAATGTCGGTCGCCTTCGGAAACGCGGCGGTGTGGTAGACCAACTGCTTGCCGGCCTGCTGCAGCACGCGGCGCTGGTCGGTCAGCGAACTCTGCACCTCGATCGACTCGATCGCAGCCGAACTCGTGTCGAGCGGATCGTAGACGTAGCGATCCGGTTTGCTGCCCGCGGCCTTGGCTGCGGCCAGCGTGCCGGAAGCGAATACGTCGTTCGCGACGCCGTCGCGCGAATCCAGGTAGAGAGGGCGCATTTCGCTCGTGACCGCTTCGAGCGTGCTGGCGTAGCGCCAATCCTCCGCGCCCTCCCCGACCACGTAATAGGCGACGCGGTCTTTCAGAAACTCGGGTTTCGCCCCGGACTTCATCGTCCAGTCATACCACTCCTTGTGCAGCTTGTTCAGGTCGAGCAGGCTGGCCTTGCCGAACGTCAGCCCGGCGACATCGGCCTTCGGCGTGCGCGTACCGGCATGATCCCAGGGTCCGATGATCAGATAGTGCTGTGCCTTGGCGTGCTCCGACGCGTGCGCCATATGCTCGCGGTAGTGCGTCATGGCGCCGGGCTGGTCGCCGTCGTATTGGCCGGTGATGCTCAGGATCGGCATGTCGAGCTTGGCGTACTGCTCGGCGCTGGGGTTGTAGCTGTCCCAGTAGGCATCGACCATCGGGTGCTTCATCCACGTCTGAAACACCGGCGAAGGGTTGCCGACGATCGAGTCGACGTCCTTGAACGCGCGATGGCCCAGGTACAGTTCCTTGAACTTCGCCGTCCAGTACGAGCTGTCGCCGAAAATCTTTTCCTGGCTGGTATTGCCGCTGGTCAGAAACAGCCACTGCACGTCGTACGGATAGGCGATGTTGTTGCGCCGGGGAAAATCCACGCCGGCGAACGGCGATGCGACCGGCACGATCGTCGACAAGTGTGGCGGAAACTCCTTCGCCGTCGCCCACTGGTCGTAGCCGGCATAGGAACCGCCCCACATCGTGACCTTGCCGTTGCAGTAGCTTTGCTGCGCAAGCCATTCGACCACGTCATGACCGTCCTTGGCCTCCTGAAGCATCGGCATGAAGCTGCCTTCCGAGTTGCCACGGCCGCGCACGTCGACGGTCAGGTAAACGTAGCCGTGGCCGGCGAAATACATGCCGCGATCGTGGTAGCTCTGCGAGATGTACGGCGTCAGCGTGAAGACGCACGGCAGCGGGTCCTTCTGGCCTTGCGGCCGGTACACGGTTGCGTTGAGCTTCACGCCATCGCGCAGCGGAATCTTCGCGCCCCATTGGAGGTCGACTGGATCGCCGGCGTCGGCTGCCGGCGGCGTGTCGGCGAAAGCAAGACTGGACAAAGTGGACAATGTTGCAAATGCAACGGTCAGGCGCAATGTCATCGGGGCTTTTCTCATAGATTGAATCGGGCTGGTGAAAACGGGGCAAGATCGAGCGAGGACGGTTGACCGGTGATCAGCTCACCGATCAGCAAGCCGGTCGCCGCCGACATGGTCACGCCGAGCATTCCATGGCCTGTGGCCAGGACGAGATTCTGCATGCGGCCGGCGCGGCCGAGAATGGGCAGGTCGTCATAGGTCATCGGCCGCCAGCCGTACCATTCCTCGACGACCTTCGGGCCCTCCGGCTCGTGCAGGTACTCGGCGGCGCCGCGCCGCAACGCATCCAGGCGCGCGCGATTCAGGGAAGCGTCGTATCCGGCGAATTCCATCGTGCTGCCAAGGCGGTAACCGGAATTCCAGGCGGTGACGCAAACGGCGCGCTCCTTCAGCGTCAACGGAATCCGAGGACAGCGTTCCGGGCGCTCGTACGTGATCGAATAGCCCTTGCCGGGCTGGATCGGAATGCGCAGATCGAGCTGCCGTGCCAGAAGCGGCGACCACGCGCCGAGCGCGAGCACGACATCTCTGCCCGTGAACTCTCCGCGCTCCGTCGCCACCGCGCCGATGCGATCGCCATCGAGGCGAAAGCCGGTGATCTTCGTTGATTCGAGGATCTGCCCGCCCCTCGCCCTGACCGCCTGCGCCAATGCCGCGGCGTAGCGGTTCGGGCGAAGATGCGCGTCCTGGGCATTGAAGTAGCCGCCGATGATGCTGCCGTTCAGCGCCGGCTCCAGTTCGCGGCAGCGCGCGCCATCGAGCACGTCCATCTGCATGCCGACATCGCGCAACGTCTGCGGCAGCCAAGCCGATTTTTCGAACGCGCGCGCGTCGCGATAGACATTGAGCGTGCCGGTCGTTTCGAACTCGCAATCCATTCGCTCGCTGCGAATCAGTTCCTCGATGCCTACCCGCCCCAGTCGCAAGAGTGGCGCCTTGGCGGCCGTGATGCGCTTGAAGTCGGCCCAGGTGCAGCGATGGGCGAACTGCAGCAGCCACTCGAGCAACGCGAAATCCAGGCGCGGCGCGACCCGAAACGGCGCATCGGCCTTGAACAGCCAGCGCAGAGCCTGCGAGATCATCCCGGGCATCGCCAGCGGCATCGTGTGGCTCGGCGTGATCGTGCCGCAGTTGCCGTGCGAACACGCGGCCGCGGCAGTGCCCTGTTCCAGCACGGTCACGCTACGGCCGGCGCGTAGCAGGTACAGCGCGCAGGCCAGGCCGATGACGCCGCCGCCCAGGACCAGCACGTCGGCCTGGCGTTGCGACAAAGTATCGTTTTCCATTATTTCGCGACGTAACCCGGGCCGCGCACGACCTGCCCGGGCTTTGCTCCGGTGTGCTCGCCGTCCTTGAGCACCTGCACGCCATTGACGAAGACGTCGCGCATGCCGGTGGCGAATTGCTGCGGATGGTCGAACGTCGCGTGGTCGATGATCGCCCCGGCATCGAAGACCACGATGTCGGCATAGGCGCCGACCTTGATCTCCCCACGATCGCGCAGCTTCAGGTTGTGCGCCGGCAGCGCCGACAGCCTGCGCACGGCATCGGCCAGGCTTGCGACGTGCTCGTCGCGCACATAGTGGCCGACGAAACGCGAGAATGTGCCGTACGCGCGCGGGTGCGGCTGGAACTTCAGGAACACGCCTTCCGGCTCATACGAGCCTTCATCCGATCCGAGCGCCACCCAGGGTTGCGACAACCCGAGCTTCACGTTGTCCTCGGACATCAGGAAATACACCGTGCCGATGCGGCTGTGATCCTCGATGACGAGATCGATCGCGGTGTCTTCAGGCGACTTGCCGCGTAGCTTGGCGACGGCCGCCAGCGTCTTCCCGGTCAGCGGCTTCAGCTTCTCGCTGTCGAACGACACGAGCAGGACATTGTCCGGGTTGCCGGCGGCCAGCAACAGGTTCTCCCAGGCATTGGTCGGTTCGCGCATCTCCTTGACGACGCGCGCGCGAGTCGCCGGATCCTTGAGGCGCTTGATCCATTCGTCGACACCGCCTTCCTGCACCCATGGCGGCATCGCCGCATCCAGGCCCGTTGCGCCAGCGGTATAGGGATACATGTTCGCGGAGATATCCAGTCCCTTGGCGCGCTCCTCGTCGATCTTCGCGATCGCCTGGCCGAACTTCGTCCAGTTGTCCTTGCCCGCAGCCTTGAAGTGGTAGACCTCGCCGTGGACGTTGGCGCTGCGCGTGATCTTGATCAGCTCATCGAGCGATTCGAGAAACCGGTTGCCCTCGCTGCGCATGTGCGAGATGTAGGCGCCGCCCGATTCGCCGGCGGCCGAAGCCAGCGCGATCAGTTCATCGGTCTTGGCGTAGAACGCCGGTGCATAGATCAGCGCCGAGCCCACCCCGAGCGCGCCTTCGCGCATCGCCTGGCGCACGAGATCCTGCATGCGCTTGAGTTCCTCCGGCGTCGGCGCGCGATCGACATAGCCGACCTCGTGCTCGCGAATCGTCGCCGCGCCGACGAACGAGGCGATGTTCGGCGAGATGCCGTGCTTGACGAGTGCGTCGAGGCCCTCGCCCAGCGTCGTCCAGTCGATCGGATGCTTCAGGTCGCCCTGCGCCGCGATGTCTGCTGCGCGGACCTGTTCGGTCAACGGGCCGAGCGACTCGCCCTCGCCGAAGATTTCCAGCGTCACGCCTTGCTTGATGTCCGACATCGAGCGTCCGTCGATATACAGCGAGTCCGGTGCCCATGACAGCATGTTGACGAAGCCGGGCGCGACCGCCATTCCATGCGCGTCGACTTCACGCGTGCCCTTGGCCCTGGTCAGATCGCCGATCGCGCTGATGCGTTGTCCGCGCACACCGACATCGCCTTGCCGCGGCTGCGCGCCACTGCCGTCATAAATTGTTCCGTGGCGAATGATCACGTCGTATTCCGGTGCGGGAGCCTTTACCTGGCACGCGCTGACAGCGAAAAGCAAAACAGCCACGGTCAGGCACGCCGCCAAGGGTGACGCTGTGATAGGAAACGAAGCGATACGACGCATGGATTCGAGTTCCCCGGGTCAACGAAACGAAGGTGAAGACTGCGCGATTGCGCTAACGGAAAGCAAGCACGGCGGCTGGCCCCAAACGAGACGCCGTCCACAGAAGCCGCGCCGCACTGAAGGCCAAGGAATGGGAGCAGACGCGGACGGGTCTACGGGGCTGGCATCAAAACTGCATTTGACCCTCCGTCGCCGGCAGATGCCGGTGAGTTTCTGGAGATACTCCGATGTCGGTCACCACCAACGAACTGCTGCTGGCGCTGCGCTCCCCGACCTCCGGTTGGCTGGCCGCCATGATCTGCGCGCTGGAAGAAGCCGTGCAGGACCCCAGTTTCTCCGATCATCACCGCAATCTTGTTCGCCAACTGCTTGATACGGATAAGATTCCGACGACCGTCGCAACTGCCGCCAACAATCGCCTGGCGCGTTTCGAAGAAGCCGTCAACGAGATGCACACGCTGCTGACGAACGACGACCTCCCGGAAACGGCGACTGGCGCGTTTACGTCACGTCCAAAACTGACGCTGGTGGGCAGCGTCGCAGCCTGAACGAATTAGCGGGGGAGTCCACCAAAGGCCCGGGCAACCGGGCCTTTTTCTTTTGGTAATTCCTAAGCTTTCCGGACCAAAATCGGGTTGATGTCGGAGGTGCCGAGGGTCTTCAAAAGCTTGTGTAGCAAGGGTTTGGTGTCAGTGCCACGATGATTGAATCGCCAGCAGACTTCTGCCAGGTAAAGATGAAAGAAAGTCGCGGGCACACCACGGTACTGGTATAGCCAATTTTTCGCGTAGCTCCAGAACCCTTCGATCCCGTTGATGTGGTCGCGTCCCACCGGCTTGCCCTTCTCCTTCCGGATCATCACGTGTTCACCCCGCATCTTCAGCGTGACATAAGCCTGCCATTCGTCCGTGTAATACAACGATCCTTCTCGCGTGTGTGCTTGGATTTTCTGCATGACCTCGACTCGGTTGTGCGCGGCGATCGGCATCGCCTTGACTTGGCCATTGCGTTTGATGATGCCGAACACGATTACCTTTCCTGCCGCGCCCCATCCGCGTTTGCCGTGCCGAGCCCCGCCAAACGTGGTTTCGTCGCATTCCAGCGCACCGGTGAACGGCACACGCAACTGCTCTTCCCAAGCGCAGCAGGCGCGGCACAACCGATAGAATCGTTCCATGACGGCGCACTGGCCGGTGCCTGGAATCGCTGCCGCCACACCGGTACGCCCAACACAAACATGTCCAACAAACGTGTCTTCGTGCGACTACTCAATCGCACCGAATCCCACACGCTCACCCAGCGATAGCGCTTTCCGCAAGCACAGTACTTCCGGCGACCGTCATTGAGTTTATACGCTCGTTTACCACCGCAGTTTGGACAACATTTCATGGCCGGACCAGTCTAAATCTGGTCCGGATTGCTTAGGTATTACCTTTCTTTTTACCGCAATGGATGGCGGGTACGCCGAAAATGCAGGAGCAATTCTCGGCGGGTGCGTCAACTTCCAGCGTCCCGAAAAACTAAGGGCTCCCGGAAATGTGACGGCTGGCCGGTACGCCGGAAATGCAGGAGCATTTTCCGGCAGGTGCCTGGATAGCTCGACATCCTGAAACGAAGGAGCACTTCTCGGCGGGTGCCTTCGCCCCCCCCCCCGCACCCAGCCTGACGTCATTCCCGCGCAAGCGGGAATCCATCTTGTCTTTTTCCAGTGACGAAAGCCAAAGATCAAAATGGATTCCCGCTTTCGCGGGAATGACGGCATTTTTTGATCGTAGTCCGCGCGACGTCGGAGACATCCCGCTTAGTGATGATGCCCGCCGGCCCCATGCACGTGGCCGTGCTCGCGCTCCTCGTCGGTCGCGGCGCGTATGTCGACAATCTCGACGGCGAAGTGCAGCGTCTTCCCAGCCATCGGATGATTCAGATCGACATCGATGACGCTGGAGCCGACCTTGACGACCGTTACCGACCGATAGCCTTCCTGCGTGTTGAGCACCGTGCTCATTCCCGGCTGCAACCGCTCGCCGTCCTGGAAGTATTTCTTCGGCACCCGCTGGGTGAAGTTGTCGCGGCGCAGTCCGTAGGCCTGCTCCGGCGGCACGACGACATCGAAGCGGTCGCCGGCAGCGTGACCCTCGATCGCCTGCTCGAGGCCGGGGATGATTGCGCCGTGCCCGAACAGGATCACGAGCGGCTCGCGCTCGTTCGAACTGTCGATGACCGTGCCGGCATCATCGGTCAGGTTGTAGTGAAACGTAACGACGTTGTCTTTTTCTGCCTTCATCGGCCGCTCCATTGTGAGGTACGAATCGTACAGGGTCCGGAACGGCTCGTCATGGCATTGACAGTCGCGAGCGTTTGCCCGAACGTGCGCTGCGATGCCTGCGCCGTTGCGACCATTTCGCCTGCTCACCCTCGTCTGCGCCGCAGTCATCCTGGCTGCGTGCGGCGGGCCCCGGCCGAAACCGCAGCCGCTGCCGCGGTTCACCGCACCAACGCGCCACAATGGCGAAGTCAGCGCCAACGACATCCTGTTCCGCGCTATCGCGCTGGTCGGCACTCCCTACCGCCATGGCGGCAATACGCCGCAAGGCGGCTTCGACTGCAGCGGGCTCGTCGAGTACGTCTTTCGGGATGTTGCCGGCATCGTGCTCCCGCGCACCGCGCAGGACATCAGCGAGATCGGCGCGCCGGATGTGCATCGCGACCATCTCGAATCCGGCGACCTGGTGTTCTTCCGCCAAAGCTGGCACGTGAGCCACGTCGGCATTTACGTCGGCGAAGGCCGCTTCGTGCACGCGCCGAACGAAGGCGGCACGGTGCGGCTCGACTATCTCGCCGACAACTACTGGGACAAGCACTTCAGCGGCGCAAAGCGCATTCCGCTGTAGCTTCCTGGCTCAGTCTTTCGCTTTTGTCGCGGGAAGCGGTGTAGTGCGCAAGTTGTCGAGCAATGGCGCCGTCGGCCGCTGGATGACGAGGAAGTCGGTGCCTGCGGCCTTGTGACAGCCCGTGCATGCTGCCGACAGGCCGTCGAAGGTTTTTTCGAATTCGGCCTTGTTGCCGTGGTCGATCGCGTCGCGCAGCGCCATGATCGGCGTCTTGGTCATCGCCGGCAGGATGTCGGCAAGGCGTTGCGGCTGGAAAATCGCGTGATCGGCATTCTGCTCGACCACCGCGTCGAAGGCTTCCTTGATTTCCTGAAGTTCGAACGCGGCCAACGTCCAGTTCTGCGCCTGGCCGGCAAACCACAGGCGCGCGTGGCGTATCTGCAGCGTCAGCATCTGCTCACCGAGTTCGGGGTGATAGGCCGATTTCCTGAGCTCGGCAATTTCCTTTTTCAACGCGGCGATTTCGCCGTCGCTCGACTGCGCCGGAGGCGTTGCGGCTTGAATCGCGACGCTTGCGCCCAGCACTGCGGTCGCGACGAGCGGCACCATCAGGATCATTCGCATGATGAATATTCGGGTCCACGAAGAGTTCTTCGCGCAAGCATGCCGAGCGCGTGCGGAAAATGCCAGCGCCGCGACTCGACGCACACATCCCGAACGATCTGCACGTGGTTCCGCGTCGGGCATGGCTGGTCGAAACAGCGCGAACGGATACTTGCGGATGCGAACGCCTATTCCGTCGCAACTGCCGCCGCGCCAAACTTCTGCCCCTTGGCTTCGGGCCCCAGCGCCGTGACGATGGCAAGCAGGACCGCGATGACGGCGATGAATACGGCCATCGTCAAGCCGTACTGCTTGTTGTTCGCCTCGGCCAGCGTCGTGAGCACCCACGGCACGCCGGCGGAGATGAAATTGCCGATCTGATAGGTAAGGCCGGGCATCGTCGCGCGCACCGCATCGGGCGACAGTTCGTTCAAGTGCACCGGCACGACGCCCCAGGCGCCCTGCACCATTACCTGCAGCCAGAATGCGCCCATGCCGAGCAGCAGCGGTTCGGTACTGAACGCCCAGAGCTTCAGGATTGGCAACGACAGCAGCGCCGCGATGATGATCGCCCGCTTGCGGCCGATGCGTTCGGAGAGCGCGCCGAAGAACAGCCCGCCGCAGATCGCACCAATCGGTCCGATCGTCGCGAGTTTGCCGGTCAAATCGGTGCCGAAGCCCTTCTCGACCTGCAGGAACAGCGGATACAGATCCTGCGTGCCGTGGCTGAAGCAGTTGAACAACGTCATGAGCAAGATCATGAACGCGGCCCGGCCCCAATAGCCTTTCATCACAGTCAGCGGATGGCGCTCTTGTTCAGTCTTCGTGCGTTGCGTGTGTTCCCAGACCGGCGATTCCGGAACCGTCGAGCGGATGTAAAGCACGAGCAGCGACGGCAGGAAGCCGACAATGAACATGCCGCGCCAGCCGATGTGATCGAACAACAGCCAGAACAGCAATGCGGCAAGAAGGTTGCCGCAGGCATAGCCTTCCTGCAGGAGGCCGGAGACGAAGCCGCGCGACTTCTCCGGAACGATCTCCATCGTCAGCGATGAACCCAATCCCCACTCCCCGCCCATCGCGAATCCGAACAGCAGGCGCAGGACGAACAATACGGTCAGGTTCGGCGCGAACGCCGAGGCAAGCTCGAAGAACGAGAACAGCGCGATATCGAGCATGAGCATCGGCCGGCGGCCGAAGCGGTCGGCCAGCAGGCCGAACACGAAGGCGCCTGCCGGGCGCGCCAGCAGCGTCAGGGTGACTGCAAACACGACGTCTTCGCGTCCGACATGGAATTCCGCGGCAATCGCCTTTGCGGCGAAAACGAGGATGAAGAAGTCGAAAGCATCCAGCGTCCAGCCGAGAAACCCGGCAATCACGACGTTGCGCTGAACGGAAGTCATGGCCATCCGCTACCCCCTGGTCGATGCCGGATTGTGGTCGTTTTCGCCGCGGGCATCCAGCCGCAATGCACCACGGCGAACTCAAGTTGCCGATCCAGCCCGGTTCAAACCGCGCGTCATTCCGATTACAGTTCCGCGTATGGGCGATGCGCCTGCAACATGGTTGCAACGCGCGGCAGCAACCATGTCCGGATTCCTGCTGGAAACACACAAATGCATAACCGATTCCTGCGCGTCGCTCTCGCGACCGCACTGCTGGTCGCGGCTGCCGGCTGCGCTACCACCGCATCGCAAAATGGTCATCCCTCGGCGGCGGCCACGGCAAAGCCTAGTCATCGAGTGATCGTGTTCGTCTGGGACGGAATGCGGCCCGATTCGATCAGCGAAAACGACACCCCGCATCTTTCCGCATTCGCCAAACGCGGCACGTACTTCGCCGACAATCATTCCAGCTACCCGACTTTCACGATGATGAATGCCGCGGCGTTCGCGACCGGCGCTTTCTCCGGCAAGTCCGGCTTCTATGGCAACACGCTCTATCGCCCCGGTGCGCCGGCGCGCACGTCGGGCGGCGACGAAGTCGATCTCAACGCGCCGGTATTCACCGAGGACTTCGGCATCCTGAAGCAGCTCGACGCAAACCAGGATGGACATCTGATTCTGATAGGCACGCTGTTTCAGGCAGCGCAGAAGGCCGGGCTCAAAACCGCCGCGGTCGGCAAGTCGGGACCGGCGTTTCTGCAGGACTACAAGAACGGCGGCGTCATGATCGATGAAAGGGCGGCGTTCCCGCTCGAATTCGCGCGCGAGTTGCAGGCGGCACATGTCGCACTCCCGGCCACGACGCCGTTCGCGTATCCCGGAGGCGCATTGAAACTGGCGCCGGACAACGGCGATCCGACGCTCCAGCCAGGAACGAAGCACCTCGCCGACCACGTGACTCCGGATCCTTCCGACCGAAGCGGCGCGCCGCCGACAGCGACGAACAAGTATCTGATGTCGGTCTATCTCGACTACATCCTGCCGCAGAAGAAACCTGATCTATCGGTGGTCTGGCTGCGCAACCCGGATACGGCCGAGCACGCGTACGGTGTCGGCGCGCCGAACTATCACGCCGCTTTGAAGGCTCAGGACGAACTGCTCGGCAAGTTGGAGGAAAAACTCGTCGAACTTGGGCTTGAAAAGACGACCGACTTGATCGTGGTCTCCGATCACGGTCACAGCACCGTATCGGGTCCGCTCGACCTGTTTCCGCTGCGCAAAGTGGAAAATGGTAAAATTGGCGAAATTGACAACGAACATGGTTATTCGGTATCCGGCGAAATTCGCCTCGCGCACGAACTGAGCATGGCCGGCATCCGCGCTTATGACGGTGGCGGCTGCATGTACGATCCTGTCCTTTCGGGAATCCGAGCCGACGGCAGCCAGTTGCACCCGGACAAGTCGGCCGATCCGCCTGCCTGCCCGGACTACAAGTACGCAAAATACACGACGCCGGACTACAACCTCTTGCACCCGTTCCTGCCGCGCGAGGCATTCGTCGTCGCCAGCAACGGCGGCAGCGACTACCTGTATCACCCGGCACATGATCCCGAACGCATTCACGCCGCCGTGCGTTTCCTGCAGAGCCATGAGGAGTACGGCGCCATTTTCGTCGACGAACGCTACGGCGACATTCCCGGCACCCTGCCACTGTCGATCGTGCATCTGGAAAACGCCGAAGGCCGCAATCCGGATATCGTCGTCGGCTACACGTACGACGAACACGCAACGGTCCAGGGCATGCCGGGCATCGAATTCCAGGGCGTCTACGGACACATCAGCCGCGGCATGCATGGCAGCTTCAGCCCTGTCGACGTGCATAACACGCTACTCGCGTCCGGGCCGGACTTCCGCGAACGGTTCACCGACACGCTGCCGAGCGGCAACGTCGACGTCGCTCCGACGATCGCGAAAATTCTCGGTATCGGGCTGCCGCAAGCAGATGGACGTCCATTGCTCGAGGCCTTGCAAAGCCAGCACGTTGGCACGGACGCATACTCGGTAACGCCGAAGGCCATAGCACCTTCGACGGCTGCGACCGGCCTTTCGGTCAGATCAGCCGTCGGCGCAGAAACTGCCAAGTCCCGCTACGACTTCAAGTTGCAGATCAAGGAGCTGCGCTACGGCGCTAATTCATATACCTATTTTGATTGGGCCAAGGCCGATCGCAACTAACGATAGGCGGAGTTTTTGAGGACCCCGGCCGCGCGTCGCGCCGGACTTCACGGTTGGCCGACTGCATCGGCGACAGCGCAAGCAACCGATTCCATGCGCATGAACTGACCAACCAGCGTTGGAATCCGATGCGTCCATTCGTCTTTTGCGCATGCCCGTCACGACACTCGAGTTGGTTGCTGCTCTCTCCGTGGCCCACAAACATCAGTCGCCGTGCGGCTCCGACGCCCTGATCTGCATCAATCGATGAAGCGAAGCGCCAACGTATAAGGGTCGCCGATACTTCGAGGTGGAAACCCAACAGCTGCGAATGGCCCTCACAGCGCGCCACGGCCTCGGAACGCGGGTATATTGGGCGCGGCCCAGGAACTGACCGCATGAATCAAGCTCCAGCAAGCAGCGCATCGAACCAATCGGCTGCGTCGACGCTGCGTTTCGACATCGTCTCCGGCCTCACCGCGTCGGCAGTCGTGCTGCCCAAGGCGATGGCGTACGCCACGGTGGCTGGCCTGTCGGTCGCCGTGGGTTTGTATACCTGCCTGATCCCGATGGTGATCTACGCGTTGCTTGGCTCCTCGCGCGTATTGAGCGTCAGTTCGACGACGACGCTCGGCATCCTGACCGGCGCCGAACTCGGCACCCTCGTGCCTGACGGTGATCCGATGAAGCTCGTCGTCGCAACCGCGACGCTCACCATGCTGGTCGGCGCGGCCCTGCTGCTCGCGCGTCTGCTGCGGCTGGGTTTCGTTGCCAACTTCATTTCCACGCCAGTCCTGACCGGCTTCAAGGCGGGAATCGGCTGCGTCATCGTGCTGGACCAGCTGCCGAAGCTGCTCGGAATCCACATCACGAAGCAAGGCTTCTTCCGCGACATTTTGAGCGTGGCACAGCACGTCCCCGAAACGTCGATGCTGACGCTCGCCGTCGGCCTTGCGACGTTTGCCGTGCTCATAGGCTTCAAGAAACTGCTCCCACGCGTTCCGGCACCGCTGGTCGCCATCGGTGGCGCCATAGCCGCGGCCTGGTACTTCGGCCTGCAAGACAAGGGAGTTGCGCTCGTCGGCCTGATTCCGCAGGGATTCCCTTCGTTGACGCTGCCCGATCCGACGCTGATCGCGCAGCTGATTCCCGGAGCCCTCGGCATTGCGTTGATGAGCTTTACGGAAACCATCGCGGTCGGTCGCACGTTCACCGGTGTGGGCGAACCACCCGTCGATCCGAACAAGGAACTCGTTGCCACGGGAGCCGGCAACCTGGTCGGCGCGCTGTTCGGCGTGATGCCGGCCGGCGGCGGCGCCTCGCAGACCGCGCTTGTGCGCAACACAGGGGGAAGAACCCAGAAGGCGTCGCTCGTCACCGCTGGCGTCGCGCTGGCGACGATGCTTTTCCTGGCGCCGCTGCTCGGTCTGCTGCCATATTCCACGCTTGCGGCAGTCGTCATCGTGTACTCGATCGTGCTGATCCAGCCGGCCGAGTTTCTTGCCATACGCAAGGTACGATCGATGGAATTCCGCTGGGCGGTCGCAGCCGCGCTCGGCGTGCTGATCTTCGGCACGCTGGACGGCATCATCGTGGCGATCATCCTCTCGCTGATCGGCTTGTCGAGCCAGGCTGCGCAACCCCGGCTTTCGATCATCGGCCGCAAGCGCGGCGCCGACGTCCTGCGTCCCCTCTCGCCCGAGCATCCCGATGACGAGACGTTCGAGGGCTTGCTGATCCTGCGCCCGGAAGGCCGCCTGTTCTTCGTCAATGCGCAATATGTCGGCGAGCAGATCCAGACGCTGATCGACGAGCACAAGCCGCGCGTCGTCGCATTGGACATGAGCCGCGTAAGCGACATCGAATACTCGGCCTTGTCAACGCTGATGGAAGGCGAGAAGCGCGCGACCGCGGAAGGTACGACGGTCTGGCTGGCCGCATTGAATCCCGGCGTGCTCGAAGTCGTTCGCAGTTCCGGATTGGCCGAACGGCTCGGCCGGGACCGGATGCTGTTCAACGCGCGTGCCGTGATCGAACGCTACCAGGCGATGCAGCGCGAAGCGGAAGGCAGCCAGGCGGGCGCCCCCGCGTGATGACGGACTGACGCGAGCGCATGACAAGCATGCCGCAGGGCCCACGCGGACTGCTGGCGATTAGAGACAAGTTCAACCCGAGGGAGACGAACATGGGAAAGAAGAACGAAAACAAGAAAAACGAATCGAGCAAGAAAGAAGCAAAGAAGCCGTCCAAGAAAGTCCAACAGCAAGAACAGGATCGCCCCGGCCGCTGCCGCCGTCTCGACGATGGCGAAGGCGGAGTTGAGCGGGAAGGAATATGCGCGCGAACTGCGCAAGCTGCATGTGGAACTGGTGAAGCTGCAGGAATGGGTCAAGCTCAAGGGGCTGAAAGTCTGCATCGTATTCGAGGGCCGCGACGGCGCCGGCAAGGGCGGCACGATCAAGGCGATCACGGAGCGCGTAAGTCCTCGGGTGTTTCGCGTCGTCGCCCTGCCCGCGCCGACCGAGCGCGAGAAGTCGCAAATGTATGCGCAGCGTTATCTGCCGCATCTGCCGGCGGCCGGCGAGGTCGTGATCTTCGATCGCAGCTGGTACAACCGCGCCGGCGTCGAGCGCGTGATGGGGTTCTGCACCGAGAAGGAATCGACGCGAGTTCCTGCAGATGGTGCCGGCCTTCGAAAAAATCATGGTCAACTCCGGAGTCATCCTGCTCAAGTACTGGCTCGAGGTGAACCCGGACGAGCAGACGCGCAGGCTCAAGGATCGCATCGACGACGGCCGCAAGATCTGGAAGCTCTCGCCGATGGACCTGAAGTCCTACAGCCGCTGGTTCGACTATTCGCGCGCGCGCGACGAGATGTTCGCGGCGACCGACACGTCGTGGGCGCCGTGGTACGTCACGCAAGTCCGACGACACCCGGCGTGCGCGGCTCAACATCATCAATCACCTGCTGCAGCAGCATCGAGTACAAGGATTTGCCGAGGCAAAAGATCAAGCTGCCGAAGCGCCAGAAGCCGGGCAGCTACAGCGACCCGAACTATCCTTACAAGTTCATCGAGCAGAAATACTGAGCGTCCGGACGGGACCGGTGTGCCGCCTTCCGCGGCGCATCGGATCGGCCGGCACAGGTCCGGGTGGCGCGCCGGGCCGGTTTCGCCTATACTACGCGGGCTGTACTGCGTCGCCCTCCGTTTTTCCCTTCCGGCCGACCGTGATCCTGATCCACTGATCGGGAGTTCGCAGATGAGTCTGCGCGCTGTTCACGACTCGCCCTGTACCATTCGGCAACGACGCCCCTTCGGACCGCTACGTCAACTCGACGCAGGCGACATCCGTTTCTGTTTGCCTGCGGCGCGGTTTCTGGGAACGCTCCGGGTTTTACCTTATGGCCGCGCATTTTCGCCGGCTGTATAACTTTGGAGCTTTACACAATGTCTTTTGAAACTCTCGGGCTTTCGCCCGCGTTGCTGCGCGCGCTTGCCGATCAGGGCTATACCATCCCGACCGCGATCCAGTCGGCCGCGATTCCGGTCGCCCTGGCCGGCCGCGACCTCCTCGCTGGCGCCCAGACCGGCACCGGCAAGACCGCCGCGTTCGCGCTGCCCCTGCTCGAGCGCCTGTTTCCCAACGGCCAGCGCGCATCGGCCCAGGTCCGCAAGCCGCGCGCCCTGATCCTCACTCCGACCCGCGAGCTTGCCGCACAGGTGCACGACGCCGTGCGCGACTACGGAAAACATCTGCGCATCAACAGCGCCGCGATTTTCGGCGGCGTCGGCATGGGTCCGCAGATGCAGGCCTTGCGCCGCGGCGTCGAAATCCTCGTCGCCACGCCGGGCCGTCTGATGGACCACATGGAACGCCGCACGGCCGACCTGTCCGGCATCGAGATCCTCGTGCTCGACGAGGCCGACCGCATGCTCGACATGGGCTTCCTGCCGGCGATCAAGAAGATTCTCGGCAGCCTGCCGAAGCAACGCCAGACGCTTCTGTTCTCGGCAACGTTCGCCGACGAGATCAAGCAACTCGCCGCACAGTTCATGCGCGATCCGGCCGAAGTGCAGATCGCCGCGCGCAATACCGTCGCCGCTACCGTGACCCACGTCGTCCATCCGGTCGATGCCGCGCGCAAGCGCGACCTGCTGCTGCATCTGCTGTCCGCCGACAGCCGTCGTCAAAGCCTCGTCTTCAGCCGCACCAAGCACGGCGCCGACAAGCTTTGCGTCCATCTGGAGAAATTCGGACTGCGCACGGCGGCGATCCATGGCAACAAGAGTCAGGGCGCGCGCACCAAAGCACTGAAGGACTTCAAGACCGGCAAGGTCACGATCCTCGTTGCGACCGACATCGCCGCACGCGGACTCGACATCGATCAGCTGCCGGTGGTCGTCAACTTCGATCTGCCGATGGTGGCCGAAGATTACATCCACCGCATCGGCCGCACCGGCCGCGCGGGTGCCGAGGGGATTGCGATTTCGCTGGTCTCGCAGGATGAAACCGGCCTGCTCCGCGACATCCGTCGCATGCTCAAGCAGGAAATCGCGATCAATCCGGTGGCTGGCTTCGAGCCGTCGCAGCCGCTGCGCCTGGAAGGTCCCGGCAGCAACGGACGCCCGACGTTCGGCAAGCCGAAGACGCACGCCCGGCGCCCGCATGCCCATGCGCCGAGCAACTCCCACGCCGCCGCGAAGAAACAGCATCGCGAATGGCGCGGCGACCGCAACGCGCGGAAGGCTTGATCGAGAGTAAAAACACCGTCGTCATTCCCGCGCAAGCGGGAATCCATTGTGCTCTCGCTTGCTAAGAGCAGATCAACATGGATCCCCGCTTGCGCGGGGATGACGGATCTTTGAGGAAGTCGCCGCGCTATAGGCAGAATCGCTCAAGATGCGTCAGCCACCTTCCTTGCGGTTCCGGCCAACTCCGGCATTGAGCAGATTTCTTACCGCTCCTGATCCGTCGGCCGCATCAATATCTCGTTGATGTTGACGTGCGGCGGCTGCGTTACGCAATACAGCACCGCATTGGCGACATCTTCCGGCTGCAATTGCCGTACGGTTGCGGCCCAGGCATTGAGCGTCTGCTTCGTGCCTGCATCCGGAATATGCTCACGCAATTCGGTTTCCACGACGCCCGGCTCGATCACCGAGACGCGAATGTTGTCCTTGTAAACCTCGCGCCGCAGTGATTCGGAAAACGCAACGATGCCGAATTTGCTGGCCGAGTAACCGGATGCAGCAGGATTTGCGATGCGTCCGGCCGTCGACGAGATATTTACGATGTGGCCGCCGCCGCGCGCACGCATGCCCGGCAGCGCCGCCTGCGACGACACCATCGGCGCGAGCACGTTGAGTTCGAGCATCCGCCGCCAATCATCGGGATTCGCGCCGTCGACTGGCGACAAAAGCATTACGCCGGCGTTGTTGACGAGGATGTCGAGGCGAGCGAAGTGTTTCTCGGTCTCGGCGACGATGCGCTGATTCTCTTCCTCGCGGACAAGGTCAGCGGCCAACACCAGCACTTCCGCACCCGCATTGGTCAATTCGTTCGCCAATACATCGAGGCGTTCGTGCCGCCGCGCCGCGATCGCGACCTTTGCACCGGCTTCGGCCAATACTCGCGCCGTCGCGTCGCCGATGCCCGATGAAGCACCCGTTATCAGGGCGACACGCCCCGCGAGAAGTTTGCTCATGGTGTTCAACTCCCTGTGAGAATCAATCGCAGCGCGCTCGTTGCCGCTGTGCAGTCTGACGTAAGGTCGGAACCCGCCGATTCAATTCGGATCAAATGCTCTCGAGCGCGGCGACGCAACCCTGGAGGCGCGGCCCGATGTAGCAATGCGTGCCGCAGGCGATCAACCCGGCTTGCGCGAACACCGAGCGATACCATTTTGGCGAGCGCGGAATGAAACCGTGCTTGTCGCCAGCTGGCGCATCCTGCGACGTGAAGAGCTCGAGGAAAGCCACGCCATCGAGCATCTCGGCGATGCCGCGCAGGCCCCGCCTTGAGTTCCGGCGTCGGCACGTAATGCAGGACATCCGAGCAGACGATCAGGTCGAACGTCGTGTCGAAACGCAGTTCGCCGAGCTGGCCGAACGTCGCCAGCCGGATATTTCGTGCGCGGCCATAGCGCGCGACGGCATATTCGCTGCTGTCGAGGCCGAGATAATCCACGCCGCGGCGCAGGGACTGCAACGGCTTGCGCCATACGCCTTCGCCGCAACCGACATCGAGCACGTTCCGGATGCGGCGGCCCAGGTAGTATTCGGCTGCCGCCACGGCGAGGGCGACCTTGCGCTGCAGTTCGTCGCGCGTATTCACCGCATGACGCGCGCTGCGGTACCACTTGTCGAAGTAACCGCGATCGTAGATCTTTCGCGCCGCGCCTGCCGGGGTCAAGGCGATGCGCTCAACGTAGCGACGCGTTGATCTTCTCGAGCGTCTTCGCGCCGGGGCTCAACGAGTCGGCGCCGAGTCGGTTGAGCGGCGAATCGGTCGTATTGAAATGTTCGTGCAGGTCATGCGACTCCGGATCAACATACAGCAGTCCGGTCACGACCTCGCCCTTGGCCTGCCGCTCATGGACGTAGTTCATCGCCGCGACCCGGTCGTGCGCGTTGAACTTCGCGCTCAGCTTGCGCAGGCGCACGATCGAACCGTCATGCTGGGTCACGTCGATCAGGTCGCCTTCGGCGTAGTCGACCGTAATCTCCGCGCGCACGTCGATGAAGTCGAGCCGGTTCACCGCCTCGTTGTGCTCGCGCACGTATTCGTAGCTCTTCGTGCTGCCGGCATGGTTGTTGAACGCCACGCACGGACTGATCACGTCGATGAACGCCGCGCCCTTGTGGGCGATGGCGCCCTTGATCAGCGGCACAAGCTGGGCCTTGTCACCGGAAAAACTGCGCGCGACGTAGCTCGCCCCGAGTTGCATCGCCATGCTGACGAGATCGAGCGGACTGTCGGTGTTCACGACGCCGCGCTTGGACTTGGATCCCTGGTCCGCGGTTGCCGAGAATTGCCCCTTGGTCAACCCGTAGACGCCGTTGTTCTCGACGATGTAGACCATGTTCACGCCGCGGCGGATCGCGTGCACGAACTGGCCGATGCCGATCGAAGCCGAGTCGCCGTCGCCGGAGACGCCGAGATACAGAAGATCGCGATTCGCCAGGTTCGCGCCCGTCAGCACCGACGGCATGCGTCCGTGCACGGTGTTGAAACCGTGCGACTGGCCGAGAAAGTAATCCGGCGTCTTCGAGCTGCAGCCGATTCCCGACAGCTTGGCCACGCGATGGGGCTCGATGTCGAGTTCCCAACAGGCCTGGATGATTGCCGCCGAGATCGAATCGTGGCCGCACCCGGCGCATAACGTGGAAATCTTGCCTTCGTAGTCGCGGCGCGTGAAACCGATCGCGTTGCAGCCGAGCGTCGGATGATGCAGCTTGGGTTTGGCGATATAGGTCATGGCGTGCTCTTGGTTGCCGCAGCCGCCGGTGCACGGCTCATGCGGTATATGCTGTTGTTCAGCGCGAACACAACGTGGCCGCTGTCGATCGCGTGGAATTCTATTTCGGACGCACAGCCGGTGACGAGGCTCGCGATCGGACGTTTGCCGAAGCCAATCTTGTCGGCAAGCTTGTCCGGTGTCGTCGACGGATCGCCGTACTCGGCCAGCGCACCCTGGAACAGCATGTCGGCCTCATACTGCTTGACCTCATAGTGCGGGCCTTTGCAGGCGAGCGGCGCGGGGCCGCTGATGGCATTTGCTTTGAATTCGACTGATGCGCCGGAGAGGCGCTTGATCTCCTTCGTATCGAACATGTCGGGCGTCTTCGCCCACGGAGCAGGTTCGCTCCTTTCGATCTTCCAGGGACCGGTAAAGCTGTCTTGTGCCCAAGCGACGAACGGCATCGTGACGAAGATCGCGAAAAGTGTCGTCGCAACTAAATCCGTTCGTGTTGAGCGTAGCGGCGCGCAGCTCCGCGAAGTCGAAACATCCATGAATGTCCTAGGCGCCCTTCGACTTCGCGCCTGCGGCGCTACGCTCAGGGTGAACGGACTGTTGGGGCCGCGCCTAATCACAATCTTCGACCTCCGGCCTTACGAAATCCTTCTCGTATTTCTGCCGATAACCATATTCGAAATCGAGGAAGTCGCGCTTGTAATCAAGCCCATCGACATCGTAGTTCACGGCGCGAATCGCATACGCCTTACCCGGCTTGCCGTTCACGGGCTTTTCGAAATAGATCTCGATCGCCGCGGGTTCCTTTGCATGCCCCTTCGGAATGATCGTCGCTCCGCCGCACCACTCCGAACCGGCATCGAGCGGATTCAGTTCGTTCGTCAGCTCGCATGCGCCGCCGCGCCACTCGACCGTGGCCGAGGTTTCGCCGACGACATCCTTCAGCCAGGTCTCGATGTCGCGATCCCCGTCGCACAGTTCGCGGCCATAATCGATTTCGGACAGCATCGCGCGCTTGGCCGCCTCGGCAAGGGACACGTCGGAAACGCCACGCGCCGTTGGCTTTGCGCCCTTCGACTTTTGCGCCGCGCCGGCAGCATTCGCGAATGCCAGACCCGCGAGCAGCACCCAACCCATGGTTTTCACTCTTGCTCTCCGTTCATCGCGCCCGATTGCGCCGCACGATGAAAACGTCGAACCGTGCCCAAAGCGGACACGCCGTGCCGTCCGCCGCCGAGGCGATGCCGTGCATTCGCGCCGGCCGATGGCGGTCACTCAAGCCACCCGGTCCCGACTCAACGGCTTGACCACGTCGTCGCGCACCGCATCGCTGATCTGGCGCACGATGAAGCGCGCCGTGATCGGTGTTCCGTCGTAGTGCAATACCGCAACGAGCCGCGCCGGATCGATGCCGAATTCGTTGACGAGCAGCGTGCGCAACTGGCCGTCGCGGTTCTGCTCGACGACGAACACGCGCGCATGCGACTTGATGAAGTCGGCGACGAAGTCCGGAAACGGATAGGCGCGGATGCGCAGCGTGTCGAAGATCTGGTTCTGCTGCTTGAGCAGTTCGATCGCCTCGGACATCGCCGGGCTCGTCGAGCCGTAATAGATCACGCCGTAACGCGCGTTCTCGCCGGTCACGGTCAGCAGCGGCTGCGGAACAAGCTTCTTGGCGGTGTCGAACTTCCGCAGCAACCGCTCCATGTTGTAGACATAGTCCGGCCCGCGTTCCGAATAGCGCGCGTAAGGATCGCGTGACGTGCCGCGGGTGAAATACGCGCCCTTCTCCGGATGCGTGCCCGGATACGTGCGATACGGAATGCCGTCGCCTTCGACGTCCTTGTAGCGCCCGAAATCCTTGCCGGCTTCGAGTTCCTCGGCTGTCATGACCTTGCCGCGATCGTAGGCGCGCTTGTCGTCCCACTCGAACGGCGCGGCCAGGCGCTGGTTCATGCCGATGTCGAGATCGGTCATGACGAAGATCGGCGTCTGCAGACGATCGGCAAGGTCGAGCGCGAGCGCGGCAAACTCGAAGCACTCATGCGGGTCTTCCGGGAAAAGCAGAACGTGCTTCGTGTCGCCGTGCGAGGCGTAGGCGCAGGCCAGAACGTCGGACTGCTGCGTGCGCGTCGGCATGCCGGTCGACGGACCGCCGCGCTGCACGTCGATGATCGTGATCGGAATCTCGGCGAAATAGGCCAGGCCGATGAATTCGTTCATCAGCGATACGCCGGGACCCGACGTCGTCGTGAAAGCGCGCGCGCCGTTCCAGCCGGCGCCGACGCACATGCCGATCGAAGCGATTTCGTCCTCGGCCTGCACGATCGCGAAGTTGTTCAGTCCGGTTTCCGGATCGACGCGATACTTCATGCAGTATTTCTGGAACGCTTCGGCCAGCGATGACGACGGCGTGATCGGATACCAGGCGCATACCGTCGCACCGCCATAGACACAGCCCAGAGCCGCGGCGACATTGCCGTCCACAAAGATGCGGTCGCCGACATTGTCCGCGCGCTGCACACGCAGGCCGATCGGCGCCAAGTGCTGCTGCGCGTATTCGCGCCCAAGGGTCAGCGCCTGCACGTTCGAATCGAGCAGCTTTTCCTTGCCTTTGTACTGTTCCGCAAACAGTTGCTTGATCGCCGCGGCATCGATGTCGAGCAACACCGAAAGCGCGCCGAGGTACATGATGTTCTTGAACAGCTGGCGCTGGCGGGCGTCGGCGTAGGTGCGGTTGCAGATCGCCGTCAAGGGCATCCCGATCGCATTGACGTCGTCGCGAAACTTCGACGCCGGCAGCGGCCGCGTGGAGTCGTAGAACAGATAGCCGCCTGGCTCGATTTCCTTGAGGTCGGCATCCCAGGTCTGCGGATTCATCGCGACCATGAGATCGACACCGCCGCGCCGGCCGATCCAGCCGCGCTCGCTGACGCGCACCTCGTACCACGTCGGCAGGCCCTGGATGTTCGACGGAAATATATTGCGTGGACTGACCGGCACGCCCATGCGCAGGATCGAGCGCGCGAACAATTCGTTGGCCGACGCCGAACCCGATCCGTTGACGTTGGCGAACTTGACGACGAAGTCGTTGATGGCGGTGATTGGCTTCATGGCGCTGCCCTGCCCTGAATCTTCACCTCTCCCGCTGGCGGGAGAGGTCGGCGCGAAGCGCCGGGTGAGGGTGGCGCTCGCGAGTTGCAGGCGCTCCCGGCAATCTGAAGCGCCACCCTCATCCGCCTCCGGCACCTTCTCCCGCCGGCGGGAGAAGGGAAGAGCTGGCAGCCCGTCGAAATCCTTCATGCCGCAGTCCTCTGCGTCGCATGCTTGTGACACGCCGGCCCAGCCTGCGTCGTCTCGAGCAGGAACTTGCGCATGTCCCACGCGCCGGTCGGGCAGCGCTCGGCGCACAGGCCGCAGTGCAGGCACACGTCCTCGTCCTTGACCATGATCCGGCCCGTTTTCAACAGATCAGACACGTACAGGTCTTGCGTCAGGTTCAACGCCGGCGCGGTCAGGTGCGTACGCAGCTCGGGTTCTTGGTCGTTGCCGGTGAAGCTGATGCAATCCATCGGGCAGATGTCCACGCAGGCGTCGCATTCGATGCAGACGTCCTTCGTGAATACGGTCTGCACGTCGCAATTCAGGCAACGCTGGGCTTCGTTGAACGCGGTCTGCGCGTCGAATCCGATCTCGACTTCGACCTTGATGCTCTTCAGCGTCTTGTCTTTTTCACGCCATGGCACCGCATAGCGCAAGTCATTGGAGATGTCGTTGTCGTAGCTCCACTCATGGATGCCCATCTTTTGCGAGATCAGGCTCACCGCCGGCTCCGGGCGGTCGTAGACATTCTCGCCGCTCAGCATCTTGTCGATGGTGACCGCAACCTCGTGGCCGTGCGCGACCGCCCAGATGATGTTCTTCGGCCCGAATGCCGCGTCGCCGCCGAACAGCACGTTCGAAAGACTCGACTGCATCGTGATCTTGTCGACAACCGGCATGTCCCACTCGTCAAACTTGATGCCGACATCGCGCTCGATCCACGGAAACGCATTTTCCTGACCGACGGCAATCAACACGTCGTCGCATTCGAAGAATTGCTCCGGCTCTCCGGTAGGGACGAGTTGGCGCCGCCCCTTCGCGTCGCGTTCGGCACGCACCTTTTCGAACTTCATGCCGACGAGCTTGCCGTCGCGATGCTCGAACGACTTCGGCACGAGATAGTTCAGGATCGGGATGCCTTCGTGCATCGCGTCCTCTTTTTCCCACGGCGACGCCTTCATTTCCTCGAAGCCGGAACGCACGATGACCTTGACGTCGTCGCCGCCGAGGCGTCGCGACGAGCGGCAGCAGTCCATCGCGGTGTTGCCGCCACCGAGCACGATCACGCGCCGGCCGATCTTCTTGATGTGCTCGAAATAAACCGAAGCGAGCCAGTCGAGACCAATATGGATGTTGGCCGCGGCTTCTTTTCGGCCGGGCAATTCGAGGTCGCGTCCGCGCGGCGCACCGCTGCCGACGAACACGGCATCGTAGTTCTGCGCGAGCAGAGTCTTCAGCGAGTCGATGCGCGAGTTGCCACGGAACTCGACGCCGAGGTCGAGGATGTATCCGACTTCCTCGTCGATGACCGCTTCCGGCAGGCGAAACCGCGGCACCTGCGTGCGCATGAAGCCACCGCCTTTCTTCTCCGCCTCGAACACGGTGACGTGGTAACCGAGCGGCGCGAGATCGCGCGCTACGGTCAACGAGGCCGGGCCGGCCCCGACGCAAGCGATGCGCTTGCCGTTCTTGCGCGCCGCCGGTTTGGGCATGCGCGCTCGAATCGCGTCGTTATCCTTGTTGTCTGCGCAGACGCGCTTCAATCGGCAGATCGCGACCGGTTCGGGCTTGCTCTTGTCGCCATCGGCGCCGTTGTTCTCTTCGACACGGCCGCGCCGGCAGGCCGGCTCGCAGGGGCGGTCGCAGGTGCGGCCGAGAATTCCCGGAAATACGTTCGATTTCCAGTTGACCATGTAGGCGTCGGAGTAACGCCCGGCCGCAATAAGACGAATGTATTCGGGAACCGGAGTGTGGGCGGGGCAAGCCCACTGGCAGTCGACGACTTTGTGGAAATAGTCGGGTACGCGGATATCCGTTGGCTTCACCAAATCCTCCACGACGGCCGCGGCGGCCTGTCAGGCCGAGTCTACTCGTCCGCAGCGGACGTGAGAAGTCGCGACTTTGGTCGTTGCCGCTTCCGGGGCCCGAAGAGGAATCCGGCGTCGTCGCAGCCGCGCCGGCATGCGCATGCGGACGGCACCCTGCACGCTGCGTCGCACCGGCGCGACCTGCAACGTGAGCTTTCGTGCGCGGCCGCGGGGATTTTTGGACCAAAGGATGGTATATGTAAACGCTTACATCGGCGATATCAGCCGGTGTGCATCACGCCGCGAAAACCACAGAGGATACTGATGCTGTACCACTTGCATGAATTCAAT
Source organism: uncultured Gammaproteobacteria bacterium (assembly GCA_963766595.1). GTDB lineage: Bacteria > Pseudomonadota > Gammaproteobacteria > Xanthomonadales > Rhodanobacteraceae > Rudaea. The sequence continues at coordinate 832,118 of CAVYAZ010000001.1, read as the reverse complement.
CGCACCATGTTGCAGCCACTCGTGGCGTGGTCCGAGGCTGGCGCCAAGCTTTTCTCCGGCAACGACAACTGGATGTCGCGCCTGCCCGGCGCTGACAGAGTCGCGGCGAACTACGAACTGCTCTATCGGCTCGGCAAGGACTACGAAAAGCCTGCCTTCGACATCGGTACCGTGCAGGTGAACGGCAACCCCGTTCCGATCGTCGAACAGGTCGCCCTCGGCAAGCCGTTTTGCAATCTCGTGCGTTTCAAGCGCTACAGCGACGAACTCGCAACACTGAAGGAATTGAAGAACGCACCGTCGGTCCTCGTCGTCGCGCCGCTGTCAGGCCATCATTCGACGCTGTTGCGCGACACGGTGCGCACGCTGTTGCAGGATCACAAGGTCTACATCACCGACTGGATCGACGCGCGCATGGTGCCGTTGTCCGCCGGACCATTCCACCTCGACGACTACGTCGAATACATCAAGGACTTCATCCGCCATATCGGCGCGGAAAAGCTCCACGTCGTCAGTGTATGCCAGCCGACAGTGCCCGTGCTGGCGGCGATCTCGCTGCTGGCCTCTGCCGGTGAAGCGACGCCGATCACGATGACGATGATGGGCGGACCGATCGACACGCGCGTTTCGCCGACCAAGGTCAACGACCTGGCGACGACGCAGCCGATGTCGTGGTTCGAGACGAACGTTATCCACGACGTGACGCCGAACTACCCCGGCGCCGGACGGCGCGTGTATCCAGGCTTCCTGCAGCACGCCGGTTTCGTCGCGATGAATCCGAGCCGCCACTTCCAGTCGCACTGGGACTTCTATCAGGACCTGCTGCGCGGGGATCTCGACGACGCCGAATCGCACCGCCAGTTCTACGATGAATACAACGCCGTGCTCGACATGCCGGCCGAGTACTACCTCGACACCGTCCGCACCGTGTTCCAGGAACACGGGCTGCCACGCGGCACCTGGCACGTACGCGGGAAGCGCGTGGCGCCCGAACACATCAAAAAAACGGCGCTGTTCACGATCGAAGGCGAACTGGACGACATTTCCGGTGTCGGCCAGACCGAAGCCGCCCACACACTATGCACCGGCATAAAGGCCAGCCAGAAGCGGCATCTGACGGTCAAGGGTGCCGGTCACTACGGCATCTTCAGCGGCCGTCGCTGGCGCGAAGTCGTCTACCCGGACGTGCGCGAGTTCATCCGGAAGCACACGGGCGCCAAGGACAAGGCCAAAGTCAAAGTCAAAGCCAAAGCCAAAGCCAAAGCCAAAGCCAAAGCCAAAGCCTGAGGCCGGTGCGTCAGCACATGGGTATTTCCGCACAAGTCAAAAACTGACGTCATTCCCGCGAAAGCGGGAATCCATCTTGATCTTCAAGCATCGAAAGCCGATGGATTCCCGCTTTCGCGGGAATGACGTCTGACTTTTTCCTGTTTGACCGGCTCGTGTATGGCAAAAGTAGCTATCCGGCGGTCGCTAGTACTGCGCCGTCTTGACCAGAAAGTGCTTCGCGAGTTGGCCCTGCATCTGACCTATTCCACGCGCCATGTGCAACGTCAGGCAAAGTAGCGCGATGCCGATCGGCAGGGTCAACGGCAGCGCCCACAGCGGGGGCGCTATCGCCATATCGTTGATATTGATGATGCCGACGCCGATCGTCGCTTTCGTGACCGGACTCAGCGCGAGTGTCAGCGGCACGGTCAGTCCGATCACCGCGAATACGAAATAGATGATGCCGAGCGGCAGCTTCAGCACCATATACAGCAGCGTGGACCATGTGCGCGGATCGACGAACATTGCCTTGATGCGCGCGCTGAATGGTTTGCCCCGATCGGCGTACAGCGGGCGGCGCGGCATGCGCACTCCGAGCATCGACTCGATCAGGCGGCCCTCGACCAGTGACAGCGCCCGCACTGTAGAAATGAACAGCACGGCGAATGGCAGGCCGATGATCAGTATCGAAAGTCCGAGCGACAGGCTCAGGCCCGTCACGACCCACGTGAAGTAGAAGATGCCTGTCGCCAACGAGAGCAGCATGTAGAACAACGACGAATACGCGAGCGGATCGGCAAATATTGCAAAAAACTTTCCGATCGGTGAGCGACGCGGCGTCGCAGTCGGGGTCCGCAGTGCGGTTTCGACCTGGGTTTCCTTGTCGCGATAAATGTCCGCAACTTCCTCGGGCGCGCCGTAGCTCGTGGCAACACTCGCCAGCATCGTCGCTTCGTCCCACTCCGGATGCTCGGCGAGTTCCGAGCGCAGATACTCTTCCGCATCGTACAGTGCGTCCTGCGCCATGGCGCGGTCGGCGTCCTTGAGCGCCGCTTGCAGCTGCTCGAGGTACTCGTCGATGGTCTTCGGAGGTGTTGTCATGATATGGCTCCTTTCAATACGGAATCGACGAAACGGCGCGTCGCGGTCCAGTTCGACGACCATTCGTCGAACACGGCGCGCCCGAGCGGCGTGATGCGGTAATAGCGCCGCGGCGGTCCGCTGATCGACGGCTCGACCTGGCTCTTGAGCAAGCCGGCCGCGCTCAGATTGCGCAACACCGGATACAGCGCGCTCTGCTTGCCGCTCAACGCGCCATCGGCACTGTGCTCGAGCTTCTTCGCGATCTGGTAGCCGTACAGCGGCTCGTCGGTCTGCGCGAGCACGGCCAGCAGCACCAGCGCCACCGTGCCGGAGCTGAGCTCCTTCTGGAATTTCTTCAGGTGCGTTTCGGTATCCACTCGACAAGTCGCAGCTTCGCTATAGTCACGAGTCGACTATAGTGTTTAGTTAGTACTAGTGATATGGGCCGGAAGTCACGCCGGCTCGCCGGCGCTCGCGGTCCCGGCTTGCGCCGGAAGCGAGTTGACTGGCCCATTCAAGGGACGGACCGCGCGGAATCGAATGCTTTTAGCTCGTCATTCCGGCGGCTCTCAACAGCGGAGCTCGTCAAGCCGGAATCCAGCTCTTTTCCCTTGACGTCATTCCCGCGCAAGCGGGAATCCATTTGAATCTTTGTCTTTTCGATTGAAGTGCAGAGCTTTCACTCGCCCTGCGGGCGAGTGGAAGCCTTGCACTTCCAGTGAAGGACAGGAGCAAGGCGCTGGATTCCGGCTTTCGCCGGAATGACGAGCTAAAGAAAGCGGAGCAGACGGCGATCGGCAGGCAGCGCCGGCTACTTGCCACCAACGGGTGCCGCCACAGCGCGCACCGGAATCGGAACATTGCATAACTCGACATATCCCGCCGGCACCTTGAACCAGTCGTCGTGCCGGTTGCGCCGGGTTTCGACGAGAGCGGTGAAGGTCGGCGTGTCGGTGCGCAGGACTTCGAGGTTCGTGCGCTCGGCCGGAGGAAGGTCGGCGGCAATGCGGATCGACTTGATCGGGACGCGTTGCTCGGCCTTCTCGTAGAAGCCGAGCGGGCCGCTGCCGCGCGGCAACACGGACAGCAGTTCCATGCCCTGTACGACGCGGCCGGCGAGCGTGATGTTGCGGTCGAGGTGGCGCGGTGCATTGCCGATCACGACGTACAGCTCGGTACCGCCCCCGGAATCGGCATCGAGGTCGCGTCCGACACCGAGCGCCCCGTAGCAATGCGCCAGCCACGCCTCATTTTTCTTCGGATCGCGCGCGGACCAGAAGTCGCCGGAGAATCCGGACTCGGGCGCGTAGCCGTCGGCGTCCGGCAGGCGCGTGAACGGCAGATCCTTGCTGATTGGAATCGTGAACTCCGCCTTCAGCGTCCGCTGCGCATTGCCGACGGAACGCGGCTTGTCCGCATCCTCGGCCCGGGCGTCGGCATGCGGATCGCCCCACTGCACGACGTAGTTGTCCTGTGAGCGCAGGAATGCCAGCCCGTCGAAATACTTCTCGCGCACGAGCGCCTTGATGTTCGCCACGTGCTTCGGCGCGTACAACGGAGCGAGTTCGATCACGACGCGACCGGCCGCCAATTCGAGATAAAGCGTGTTCTGCGGATCGAGCGCATGCCAGTCCTGCGGTTTCGAAGCGGCCAGTACGTCCGACATCGTGAGCGCCTTCCCGGGTGTTGCAACTTCGGCAGCAGTGGCGGGAATGATCCACGTCCCGGCAGTGGCGCACAATCCGCCGGCCAGAATTCTTGCCAAAACGGCCCAATGTATACTTTTCTTCATTTCATTTCCCTTGTCGCAACCATTCGCGTGCGCGGCGTCGCCCGGTTAATCGAAAGCGATGCAACGTCCCCTTCACCGATGCATGCCAGCCTGAACGATACTACAGTCGTCCCGTCGCTTGAGTGCGAGGGACCCTCGTTTCAAGGTCGCTCGCCACGCGAGCTACGCGCAACGCGAACCAGAGGACTTTCAGACCGGCGTACGACCCATTGCACGCTAGAAAAGCAGCCGCGCATTGAACATCACCTGCGTATCGACCTGATGCGGCGCAAGTCCGATAGACAGCCGCTGATCCGTCGTACTGTCGATGCGCAGCGCTTCGCCGGTGAGACGCAACCAGTCGAGTGGACGCCAGTTCAACGCGAGCGTTATCGCATTGCCGTGCTCGCTGGCGGGCGACGCCGGATCCTGGCGCGTCATGAACGCGTCCACACGCACGGCCGGCCGCCAAGCGCCCAGAGTCCAGCCCGCGAGCAGATAGCCGGCCGCGAAATGCACCTCGCCGCGAAAGCCCGGAGGCGCGATCTCGGTCGTGCCGGCGATGCCCTGGGCGATGAGAACCAGCCGCCCAACGTCCGTCGTCCCGCCAATGCTCGTGAACTTCGTGCGCCACGCAAACAACTGATCGCCCTGGTTGAACGTGTGGTACGCGCTCGGATCGGCGCGATTGTCGTAGTACAGCAATGTCGCGCGGCCGAATTCCGCCGAACGCCAGGTCAGGTCCGCGTAGCCGCCCACGCGATGATCGATTTCGAGGAATGGATCGTAGCGCCGTGGCGGCGTGGATCCGATGCTGGTCGCGTAAATGTCCGGCTCGCGCATGTGGCTGCCGAATCCGCTGACGAGATCGCCCATGGCCCAGCCGCGCGAGGAAAGGATCTCGCCGAGCGGGTCGTTTGCTGCGAACACGGCAGCGCCGCCTTCGAACGTATTGGTTTCGCCGCGATGCTCGAGCCGCGCTTCGCCGCCGACGACACGCAACTCCTCGCCAACCCACGTGTTGACGGCCGACGGCGCGATCGTCCAGATGCTGGTCCACGCTACACCGTCGGTCTCCAGCGAAATCGGCGGAAAGAACTCGCCCAGCTTGAACGACCAGCGCCAGGCGTCGGTCGACACCGGCCGGTAGCGCAGATAGGCCTCGACAAGTGCAAAAGTGGAATCGGCTTGCGGTTCGTAGCGCAGGTCGGCGACGGCCAGCCATGCCGGCGCCGGATGCCAGGAGGCAACTACCGCGGCACCGCCGACATTTGCCGAATCATCGCCACCGCCGTAGCGGGTCTTGCCGAGACCACCGTGAGTCCAGCTCGTTTCTTCGGCCGCCGACACGAGCCGGAAATCGGCGAAGCCGCGCACGTCGAAGTCCTGGCCATGCGCCGAGGCCATCGCGGCGGCCATCACGATCGGAACCGTTCGACGCATTATCACGTCAGCAGATTCTCCCGATGCGGACTCGACGCGAGGAAAGCATCGAACGCGTCGGGCGGCAACGCGCGCGAAATGAAAAAACCTTGCGCGTGGTCGCAGCCGATTTCAGCCAGGTAATCGAGCGATGTCTGATCGGTGACACCTTCGGCGGTCACCCGGTAGCCGAGCCGGTGACCGAGTTCCACGATCGAGCGCACGATCGTGCGGTCCTCGGCTCCCATCGCCAGGCGCAACAGGAAACTCTTGTCGATCTTGAGCTCGCGCACCGGAAGCCTGCGCAGGTAGGCAAACGACGACTGGCCGACGCCGAAATCATCGATCGCCAGATCGATGCCCAGGTCGGCGAGTTGCCTGAGCACGCGGATCGCCGCATCGGGCTTGCCCATCACGGCACTTTCGGTGATCTCGAGCAGGATCTGGCGCGGCGTCACTGCGTGGATTGAGAGAAGCTCGCCGATACGGTGCGGCAGGTCGGCATCGTCGAGATCGCGCGCGGAAAGGTTGATGGCAAAGCGGAAGCGGCGATTGCGCAGGTCCCAGACGTGAGCCTGGGCGATGCAGGTCGCGAGTACCCAGCGCGTCAGCCGGCGTATGTTCCCGGTCTCCTCGGCCAGCGGGATGAACATGTCCGGCCCGATCAGCCCGAGTTTCGGATGTTGCCAGCGAACCAGACCCTCCACGCCATCGATCGCCCCGGTCGCCAGGTTCAACTTCGGCTGGTAATGCATCTGCAACTGACGGCCATCGACAGCCTCACGCAACTCGCTCATCAGCGAAAGACGCTCGGGCCGATGCGGGTCGGCGCCGGGATCGTAGACGGCGACCGGTTCGTCGGCGCCGAGCGCGGCGAACAATGCGACCTCGGCGCGCTGCAGCAACGCGCTTGCCTTCGTGCCATGCAGCGGATGCAAGGCAATGCCTACGGCGGGCGCAACATCGATCGCGAGGTCGGCTTCGCGATACGGTTCGCCGAGCACATCGAGCAGTCGAAACGCCAGCGCGATCGCGTCGCCCTGCCCGGCCTGACGCATCCAGACGAGGAATTCACTGTCGCTCGCGCGCCCGACGAGTGCGCTGCCGGCGGGACCGCGGATGCGAGTGGCGGCATCACGCATCAGTCGATCGCTGATCGCGTGACCGAGGGTCTTGGTGATCTCGGGCAGCCGCGCCAGCGCAATCATCAGGAGGCTGCCGCCGTTGCCGGTCTCGGCATCGATCATCTGCTGGATAGCCGCTTCGGCCGCGACGCGTGTCATCAGGCCCGTTGCATCGTCATGCGCGGTCTGGAAGCGGATGTGTTCCTCGCGCTCGCTGATCGCCTGGGCCATGTTCGTCAGTGCCGCGGCCAATTCGCCGACTTCTCCGGCGTGCTCGACCGGCGCTGCCGGCCGATAGTCGCCGGACGCAATCCGCCGCGCCGTCACCGCCAGCGCTTCGATCGGCCGCGACACGCCGCGCGCGATCAGCACCGCTCCGAGCAAGCCAGCGACGAGTCCGAGCGCGAGCAGGATCGCCCAGGTCAGCGCGACCGAGCGATATGGTTGCAGCGCTTCATCCAGCGAATAGCCAAGCACCGCGACGATCGGCCGACTTTCTCGCGACGTGCGCAACGGCGTTGCAAGCGCAACGTACTCGCGGCCGGCGACTTCGATCAGAGCGGGCTTGTCGGAGCGTTTCGGGGTTTCACCGAGCAGAGTATCGGCCAGCCCGCTTCCGCCGTTGGCGCGGGCCACGACCCTCCACGTCTCATTCGAATTCTGTACCGCAAGCTCCGTCGTCTTCGGCAGGGCCGACTGTTCCTGTTCGCGTTTAAGGAACGCCTCATCGACAGGAATATATGCGGCAATGAGGCCGATGAGCGCCGGCGCATGTACCGGAACGACGACGATCCAGAAAACCTGATCGTCCCAGGCTACGAGCGCTGCCGACGGCTTCTCGAGCGCGCCTTCAACCAGATCGGCGAACGGAAACTTGCTCTGATCCGCTGATGCGCCCCGCGTGTCGGCGTCGATCGTGCCGTCGAGTTCGATCAGCAGCATGCGCGGCGCACCGATGCGGCGGCCGTGATTGCGCAGCGCCGAACGTACCGTGTCCCGGTCGCGCTGCGCGATCGCCGAGCGCAGGGCAAAGTCCAGCGTGAGCACCTGCACGTTGTCCGACACGCGCGCGGAGACATCGTCGAGTTGGCGCGCGAATGTCGTGCCGGCAATCGCGAGCTGGCGCTTGCCTTCCGCAACGACCTGCCGGCGTGTTACTTCGTAAACGAGCACCGCCGTGACGCTCTGCAGAATCGCGAGCGAGGCCACGAGAAACACGGCGAGGCGAAGTCGGAAGCTCATGCGCGTCTTCAGTATCCCGCTCGTTCGCGATCCGGCGGCTGGCGCGGATCAGGCAGCAGCGACAGGGTGAACTTCAGATCCCTGAGTTCCGTTGCGTCGGCGATCGTCAGGCGCTGCGTGTCGACGCCTGCACCGGGGCGCAGTTGCGGGTGCCAGACACGAACGTCGTACTCTCCCTTTGCCAGATTGGACAGCTGCGCGATGCCGTCTGCGCCGGAACGCGCGACGTGCGGCGCGTCGGTCACATACAGGTATGTGATCATCTGGTCATGGATGTTGCAGCCGACCGCGACTACGCCGAGCTTGTCGAGTTGCAGTGGCGCGGAACTCTCGCCCGGCGCGAGCACGAACTCGAACTGACGCGCCGGCGCAAACGAATAGGCGTGGTGGCGAGTGTTGTCGCTGTTGCGAAAGACCACCTTGTCTCCCGGCCGGAAGACTTCGATGTACGGGATGAACGTTTCGTTCTTCTGGTCGATCACCCGGGTGCTCGGCGACGGCGCCGGCGAGACGCTCCCGCCGGACTGCAGCGCGACGGTAACCACCGCGTCGGCCACCGCGTTGCCGCGAGCGTCGCTGATGCGCACGCCGAGCCCGGCAGCGCCGGCCGGCGCCGACGATGCGCAAATGTATACAGTCGCCGCCGCGAACCGGAACCAACGCATCTTGCCCCCTGCCCGTTCCCCTCAGCGACCGAACCCCGGCCGCCCCGTTGCTTTTTCTACTTGTGCCCTTCAGTCGCCGTCGCAGTGAGTGCCCCGAGCCGCACCAGCCGGTTCATTGTGACGCCGTCGCGACTGATCGTCAGGGTCACGCGCTTGCCGACGTTGTCGCTCAGCAGGTGCTGGAATTCTGCGCGGTTCGCGATCGCCTTGCCGTTGAATTTCAGCACGAAGTCGCCGGTCTGCAGATTTGCATCGGCGGCCGGTGTGCCCCTGACGACTTCACCAATCTGTACCCCGCCCGCACCCAGCGCTTTTTCCTCGTCGGCAGTCAGGCTGCGGAATCGCGCTCCGAACGGCAGGCGGTAATGCACGTAGTAACCGGCTACAAGAGCGCTATCGGGAGTTGGCTCGTAGAGAAGAACCTTGTCGGCGCCGACGCGGCGCCCCTGTTCAATCGCCCACTCCCTCGCGTGGGCGCCGCCAGCCCCATCGTAGCCGTTGCCGATACGTACATAGCCGCGCCCGATCAAGGCCTGCTCGTCGGCCGCGGTCGTAGTTCCCTGACTGATTTCGGGATCGGCCGGCGCCGGCGCGGCACGCAACTTCGCGATCGTTGCGGGGTCCTGGCTGGCCACGGCCTCGTAGTTTGGCTTGCGGGATTCGCCGGGACCCTGGGGTCCTCCCGATGGAGTTACCCTGAGCTGCGTGCAGCCGGCCAGCAGTGCCAGAAGAATACCTGCAGCAGCGCGAACGTGGATGCGGTAGTGCAGAATTTGTCTGGACGATCGCTCGCTCATCGGGCGATAGTAGCGCCAGACGAAGCCCTCCGCACACGTCCCAACCGGTAAGCCGACCACGTGATTTCAGCGCCGTACAGGATCGGGCGATGATACCGACGGGCAAAGCGCAATGGCAGATTCATTTCTGCGTGATCCTCTGGGGCTTCACCGCAATCCTCGGCAAACTCATCACGCTACAGGCGCTCGCGCTGGTCTGGTGGCGCATGCTGATCGTCGTCGCTGCACTGGCACTGGTGCCTACCGTATGGCGCGGTTTGCGCGCAATGCCGCTGCGCCTGATCGCCGCCTATGCAGGTATCGGTTGCTTGGTCGCGCTTCATTGGCTGACGTTCTACGCTGCGATCAAGCTCGCCAACGCTTCGGTCGCAGCGACCTGCATGGGCGTCGGCCCTGCCTTTCTTGCATTGGTCGAACCCTGGCTGACCGGCAGGCGTTTCGATGCACGCGAACTTGCGCTGGGCGTGCTCGTCATTCCGGGTGTCGTGCTCGTCGCCGGAGGCGTGCCAGCGTCGATGCATCTGGGCCTTGGCGTCGGCATCCTGTCAGCGCTTCTCGTTGCCTTGTTCGGCGCGTTGAACAAGCGCCTGGTCGAACATGCCGATCCGCTGACGGTCACCGGCGTCGAACTGGGCGCCGGGACACTGCTGCTGACGGCACTCGCCCCGCTGCTGCCTCATGACGGTCCGTTGCTGCCGATCCCGGACGTGCACGACCTGTTGCTGCTCCTGGTCCTGTCGATCGGGTGCACACTGTTGCCATATACCGTCGCGCTGGCTGCGTTGCGCAAGCTGAGCGCCTTCTATGTGCAACTGGCGACGAACCTGGAGCCGATCTACGCGATCGCACTCGCGATCGTCCTCCTCGGCGAACAGCGCGATCTCGGCCTGACGTTCTATCTGGGCGTCGCGATCATCCTGATGTCGGTGTTTGCGCACCCGTTGCTCGCCCGCACCGGCAAGGGTGTCGAGCACGCCGAAGTACTTGCCGTTGCCGAGGCAAAGAACGTCACCGATTAGTTGTGCATCCGCGAACGAGCGCAGCCACGCGACGCTCGTTACCGCCAGGATGCGCAAGCCAGCCGCGGTGCTTCCGTGCACCGCCGGAACTGCAGGTGAGCGTTAGTGAAGGCTCAGCCCTTCTTCTTGGCCTGCTTCTCCGCGCGCTTTTCCTTCAGGGTCTTGCTGGGCTTCTTTTTCGCGTCTTTTTTCTGGTTGAGACCTTTGCTCACGTCTTTTCCTCCCGGTCGAGCTATCAAGTAAACGCACTGTGTGCGAAATCGCCTTGGCAAATCCGCCGGCAATTATTGAACCCGGTTTCATTGCCGTTGCGCAAGCGTGGCAAGTCGTTGTTGACCCGGGCGTGTTTGACAGCGAATCGCTCGACCGCGGCGGGCATCACGCCGCAAGGCCTCCGTCACCCGACCGAAACTGACAAAAAGTGACACCTTCCGACAGATCGGGGGCTCACGCACTGTCCCCGCAGCGAAACCAGCCAGAACCTTAACTCAACAGTAACTTCTCACCGTCCAAAGCCCCGGCCGAAAGTGGATCAACGGACCGACAGGTGGCTGCAAAGTGTGACATATGTCACAGTACTTTAAGTTAGACTATAACGATACGTACGTCACACTTTTTATGGCATGGGAAGTGCTTACGTATTCCTGAACTTAGTACCCGGTTGTCAGCGCACGTGACGTCTGAACGGGCTCTGCCGATCTTTCACCGACTCAAGGGGTTCCTTTATGAATTATGTACTTAGCCGACTACTCGGCCGCTCAGCGGCGTTGCTCGTCCTCGCCCTTGCGGTACCCAGCCTCGCGTTCGCAGATCTGCCTGACGAGTCTCAACTCGCACCAAGCGCCAGCGCAGGAGCCCTCGCGGGTAACGGCGCGGCGATTTCCGACGACGGCGCCGTCGCCGTGGTCGGCGCCCCGGGTGACGAGGCGGCCTACATCTTCACGCGCGTCGGCGCGACCTGGACCAAGGTAGCCAAGCTGACCGCCGGAGACAGCGTCGCTGGCGATCAGTTCGGTGCATCGGTCAGCATCAGCGGCAACGCAGCCGGCGCCAATGTCGCCGTCGGTGCACCGGGTCGCGGCTCCAACGCCGGTGCCGTTTATGTGTTCAGCGGTGCCGACACTACCTGGACTCAGAAGACGACCCCACCCCTGACCTCTGCGCTGACCAGCGCCGGCCGTCTGGGCACATCCGTCTCAATCCAGGGCCTGCGTATCGCCGCCGGTGCGCCGAACACGACGGCCGGCAAGGGCGCCAATGCTGGCGTGGCGATTGTTTTCGACTTTGACACAGTCAACAACGTGTTTACGCGCACGACGTTCCGCGCCAACGGCGGCCAAGCGCGCGTCGGCGGCCTGTTCGGCACGTCGGTCTCGCTTTCGGGCAGCACCGTGCTGGTCGGCGCCCCGGGTTATTCGACCGGCCACAAGGCTTCCGGCAACGTGTTCGTCTTCGTCAACAACGGCGGCAGCTACACGCAGCAAGCCAGCATCCGCCCGGGCAACATAACGAACAATTTCGCCGGTACTTCAGTTTCGCTGTTCAACGACACCGCAGCGTTCGGTGCGCCGGGCAACGCCAACAACAAGGGCATGGTATACATTTGGAAGCGCACGGGGACGACTTGGGCCTCGGTCGCCTCAATTTCCGATCCAGGCAACACCGCCGGCGATAACTTCGGCAGCAGCGTTGCGCAGCTCGGCCCGTTCGTCGTCGTCGGCGCACCTGGGACCAATTCCAATACCGGCGCCAGCTACGAGTACGCCGCGAACGGTTCGAACTACAGCTTGGCCAACCAACTGGTCCCAAATCCCAGTCAGGCTGCCGGTGCGACATTCGGTTTCAGCACGTCGGTCAATTCCGGTCGTGCGCTGGTCGGCGCACCGGCTGACGGCGCCGCCGGCTCTGCGTACGTATTCAAGTTCCTCGTTCCGAGCGTAACGACGGTCGTGTCGACATCGGTCGGCCCCTCGCCTCCGAACTCTGCACTGACGGGCGTGCCTTACACGGTCAACGTCAACGTCAATCACGACATCGGCGGCAGCGGCACCCCGAGCGGCACTGTTCATGTGTCCGACGGCGTCAGCGGCGCCTGCGACGCAACGCTTGACGGCTCCGGCAACGGCAGCTGCCAGGTAATATCGGACGTCTTCGGAGGCGTTGTGCTGAAAGCGACGTACGATGGTGACCTCACCTTCAGCCCGTCCCAGGATCAGATCGGCCTCCCGCTGATGGTCACCGGCAATCACCTCGTGTTCAACCCGACGCCGCCGGCCGACGTACTGCAGGGCAACCAGTTGTTCGCCGGGGACGTCGAAGTTCATAACGGAGGCGAAGTGACCATTGCTACTTATGACGGCGCATCGGTGACGCTGACGGTAACCGATTTCTGCGGCGACACCGACACCATTGGACCGGTCACCGTTAGCGGCGGAATCGCGCATTTCACCGGCCTAGGAACCCGCTTCTATTCAATCAATTCGAACTCCGTTGCGGCGAGCCTGGATATCGGCCTGCTGCCGCTCCCCCCGGCGCCGGCTAACGCCAATGCCAATATCAATGTGCTGGCAAATCCGGATCTCGTCTTCTCTGACGGCTTCGAGGACTGCAGGCCGTAAGCGCAGAGCCTGTCATCGCCGCCTCGGCGGCCACGACACTCCGATGAGCAAAGCCCGCCGCAAGGCGGGCTTTTTTTTGGTCCGGGCGCCGACCAGGCGATTTCGAGCAACGTTGCTTCGCGAGGACGACATGACAATCCTCAGGTGACATACCCGGCCCCGCGGAGTAGGTTCTCTTTCGTCAATCGCACAAGGAGAACAACGTGCCCACCATCGCCGCCAACACCAGAGCGACCATCATCCCGAGCCTGCGCTACCGCAACGCGCTCGGCGCGATCGACTGGCTCTGCCACGGCTTTCGGATTCGAGAAACAGGCGGTTTACGCTGGCGACGATGGGGTCGTGCATCACGCGCAACTCACCTTCGGCAACGGCATGATCATGCTCGGCTCGGTCAACGACGACGACGCCTGGGGCAAGCGCATCGCCCAGCCCGATGAAATCGGCGGCCGCGAAACGCAGTGCCCGTGCGTGATTGTCGCCGATGCGGACGCGCACTACGCGCGCGCGAAAGCCGCCGGCGCGGTCATCATCGACGAACTCGAAACCAAGGACTATGGCGGCAAAGGCTACAGTTGCCGCGACCCCGAAGGTCATCTGTGGTGGTTCGGCAGCTACGATCCGTGGAAGGGGTAGAGCAGACCGCGCGCTGATCCGTTCCACGCGTCACCGTGCGACGAGCGATCGGCGCTCGTGGCAAGATGTGCACGTCGCCGCGATCCCCCTGATCCCCACCTCCCGCCGACGTGCCGAGCAAGAAAGCCAAGTCGCAACCTATCCTCCACTGCCGCGCATATACGCGTCGGCGTCGGTGGATGGAACTTCGCGCCGTGGCGTAACAATTTCTATCCTCCCGGTCTGACGCAACAGCGCGAGCTCGAATTCGCCAGCCGCCAGTTGACGGCGATCGAGATCAACAGCACGTACTACGCCGCGCAGAAACCCGCGACCTACGCAAACTGGCGCAGGCAGACTCCGGACGGCTTTCGCTTCACGCTGAAGGCGCCGCGCTACGCGACCGCCGCCAAACTGCTCGCGAATTCCGGCAAGTCGATCAACGCGTTCGTGTTCGGCGGGCTGGCCGAGCTCGGCGACCGGCTCGGCCCGATTTCCTGGCAGTTCATGCCGACGCGGCGATTCGACGCCGATGACCTTGCTGCCTTTCTCGACCTGCTACCGCGCGAACTCGATGGAAGACCGTTGCAGCACGTGCTCGAGGTGCGTCACGACAGCTTCATGTGCGCCGGCTATCTCGCGCTCGCGCGCAAACACCGCGTCGCAACCGTGTTCACCGATTCGACCGAGTACCCGTCTTTTGCCGACGTGACCGGTGACTTCGTCTATGCCCGGCTGATGCGCAGTGAGGCGGCGATCAACGCGGGCTATGCCGCTAAAGCTCTTGACGAATGGGCTTCGCGCGCGCGCGCATGGGCGAGCGGAGGCGAGCCGGATGATCTGCCGCGCGTTGGCAGCGTTGACAAACGCGCGCGGAAGAAGGCCCGCGATGTCTACGTCTACTTCATCGGCTCGGCAAAGGAACGCAACCCCGCCGCGGCGATGAGTTTGAGTGAGCGCCTGCGTACCCTCTAGCGCACGGCTGATGCCTAGGGCACGAGGCGAACAACACGGCCGAAGCGATCACGTGCCGATTCATCAGCGTGGCACGCTTCCGGCGCCGGCGAGCACCATGTCCTTGCCCATGCGGATGGCGTCTTCCCGCCCGGAATAGTACCGGTGCATGACGGCGAGTTCGCGATATCCGTGAGCCGCGTAGAACCCCCGCGCTGCGACATTTGCAAGCCTGGATTCCAGGAAAATCAATTCGATACCGGCCGTTGTTGCGCAGGTTTCGAGCCACTTCAGCAGCCCCGAACCTATGCCCCGGCGCCGATAGATTGGTTCGACCCCGAACAGGAGCAGATGCGCTTGGTCGTCCAGGTATTGCATCAGTCCGAAGCCGACGAGCTCGGCGCTGCATTCGGCGACGACGACGTTCGTTTCGCGCTGCCTGATCCGCCGCGCGACGCGCGCCGCGTCCCAACTCCAACCGAGGCCGTGTTCGATGAAATCGCGCGACATGATTGCGATCCGCTCGGCATCGGAAAGCATCGCCAGACGGATTTCGCAGGCGTCAAGCATCATTCGATGTTCTCACAACGCGCCATCGGCCGTCACGCGCTGGCATCTGACAATGGTCACCTCCGCCATCTGGCATTCAGCAATAACGGCGGCAGCGCATGCGTGCTAACTTGTAGAGATAGATTCAAAGCCGGAGCGCGCCATGCACGACATGACCCAGGGCTCGATTACCAAGCACCTCGTCAGGATGGCGGTGCCGATCGCGGTCGGCATGCTGTTCCAGACTCTCTACTTCCTGGTCGATCTGTACTTCGTCGCGCATATCGGCGGCGCGGCGATCGCCGGCGTCAGCGCTGCGGGCAACCTGACGTTCGTCGTCATGGCGCTGACCCAGGTGCTCGGCGTCGGCACCGTCACGCTGATCGCACAGGCAACAGGGCGCAAGGATCACGACGATGCGAACCTCGTCTTCAACCAGAGCCTGCTGATCGCGACTTTGTGCGCGGCCGTCACGGTCGTCGGCGGATACGTCAGCATCGGACCGTACATGCAGACGCTCGGCGCCGACGTCGCGACGACAGGCGCCGGCATCGACTATCTGAATTGGTATCTGCCCGGACTCGCATTGCAGTTCGCGGTCATCTCGATGGCATCTGCGCTGCGCGGAACCGGGATCGCCAAGCCGACGATGCTCGTGCAGATGCTCACGGTCGTGATAAACGCGATCCTGGCGCCGGTGCTGATCGCGGGCTGGGGCACCGGCAGGCCGATGGGAGTCGCTGGCGCCGGGCTGGCGACGACGATCTCGATCTCGTTCGGCGTCGTGCTGCTGGCACTGTACTTCGCCAGACTCGAGAAATTTGTCGGATTCGATGCGAAGCTGTGGGCGCCGCGAATTGAAACCTGGCGCCGGATTCTCGGCATCGGCTTGCCGGCCGGCGGCGAGTTCGCGCTGATGTTCGTGTACATGGCGGTGATCTATACCCTCATCCGCGATTTCGGCGCGACCGCCCAGGCCGGCTTCGGTATCGGCAGCCGCGTGATGCAGGCGATCTTCCTGCCCGCGATCGCCATCGCGTTCGCCGCTTCACCGGTCGCCGGCCAGAATGTCGGCGCGGGATTGTTCGACCGCGTGCGCGCCACGTTTCGCTCCGCGACGATCATCGGCAGCATGCTGATGATCGCGCTCACGCTGATCTGCCAGATCAAGCCGGAATGGTTCGTGCGTGGATTCACGCGCGATGAGGCCGTCGTCGCCGTCGCCGCGGAATTCCTGCGCTACATCTCGTGGAATTTCGTCGCCCAGTGCATCGTGTTCACCTGTTCCGGCATGTTCCAGGCGCTCGGCAATACGGTGCCCGCGCTCATAAGCAGCGCGTCGCGATTCTTCACGTTCGCGCTGCCGGCGGTCTGGCTGTCGCGCCAGCCAGGCTTCCAGCTGCACTACGTCTGGCTGGTGTCGATGGCCAGCGTCGCGTTGCAGGCCGTTTTCAGCCTGTATCTGTTGCGGCGGCAGTTTCAACAGCGATTCCATAGGGTACCGGCAGCCGCGGCGGCGTGAACCGTGAGAGCGCGCCCGCGCGTTTCTAGCGCAGTTCAGCCCTCGTAGTTTGTGAGGCTCTGACCACGATTGCCCCCATCCGCCTTCGGCACCTTCCCCCGCTTCGCAGGGGAAGGAAAATCGCGAGCCATCAATCTGGAATCCTCCCCCGCTTCGCAGGGGAAGGAAAATCGCGAGCCATCAATCTGGAATCCTTCCCCGCTTCGCAGGGGAAGGAAAATCGCGAGCCATCAATCTGGAATCCTCCCCGGCTTCGCAGGGGAAGGAAAATCGCGAGCCATCAATCTGGAATCCTTCCCCGCTTCGCAGGGGAAGGAAAATCGCGAGCCATCAATCTGGAATCCTTCTCCTCTTCGCAGGGGAAGGAAAATCCCGAGCCATCAATCTGGAATCCTTCCCCGCTTCGCAGGGGAAGGAAAAGCCCGAGCCATCAATATGGAATCCTTCCCCGCTTCGCAGGGGAAGGAAAAGCCCGAGCCATCAATCTGGAATCCTTCCCCCGCTTGCGGGGGAAGGTGGCGGCAGCCAGAAGGGGGCGATCCAGGACAAGGTATAACCGCGCCCCCGGACCCAGCCTTTCAGTCCTCTATTCCACGCCAGCGATCTGCTTGAGCGCGCTCTCGAACACCTCGACGGGCTGCCCGCCGGAGATCAGGTGGCGATCGTTGATGATGACAGCCGGCACTCCGTTGATGCCGTGTTCCAGGTAGAAGCGTTCCTGGGCTCGCACCTCCGCAGCGTACGCGTCCGAGGAAAGAATCTCGCGCGCCCGCACCGGTGACAATCCAACTTCGCTGGCAACGCGCACCAGTACCTCATGCGCGCCGATGTGCTCGCCTTCGGTGAAGTACGCGCGAAACAGCGCATGCTTGAGGGCCTGCTGGCGTCCTTCGAGTCCGGCCCAATGCAGCAGGCGATGCGCGTCGTGGGTGTTGTAGATGCGATCGCGTTTGCGAAAGTCAAAACCGAGCGCCTCGCAGCGTGCGCGAATCGCTTCGCGATTTTTCGCGAACTGTTCGGGCACCGACCCATACTTCTGCCTCAGGTATTCATCGTTGCCCTGCCCTTCAGGCGGCATATCCGGATTCAGCTCGAACGGCTGGAAATGGATTTCGGTCGCGATCTTGCCATCCAGATGCAGCAGCGCCTGCTCCAGCGACTTCAACCCGATCACGCACCATGGGCATGACACATCGGACACGAAATCGATCTTCAGGGTTACGGGATTTGTTCCAGCCAGTTGTGAGGCCACAGCCTTGAGTCTCCGTCGGGGTTTGCGCAGCCAGCGCCGGCAGCTGCAATGTCGAGCTGAGCAATGTGTGGGCGAACGCGCGCCAATCAACCAGCTTTTCTTTCGATCACGTTTACAACTCCCTAACCCCTGGTGGCCGATAACTCCCGGGGCGGCGCATCTTCCACCGTCCAAGCGGTAGACTTCCGCCCACAACCCGCATGCAACTACACGTTCACTTTCCAAGGAGGCGATCATGACTGTTTCAAATCTAGTCAAGTTCAACCCCTGGCTCCATCGAGCCGCAGCGGCGGCCTTGCTCGGCGTCTGCGCTCCGGCAAACGCCATCACTTTTGGCCAGATCGACGACAACGCCCATCCCTTCGTCGGATCGATGGTCGTCAATATCCCCGGCGAAGGTGTGTTCCAGTGGTGTTCGGGTACATTGATCGCGCCGCAAGTGTTTCTGACAGCTAGCCATTGCACGCAACCGGTGGCATCGTTCCTGGCGAACAATCCCGGCTCCGTTTTCTCTGTCACCTTCGATCCCGTCATCGATTCGACCGGTCAGACCGGAACGTTCTACACCGGCACGCCGCACACGAATCCGCTGTACGCGAGCGGTGGCAACGACGACCCGTACGACGTCGCCGTGATCGTGCTCGACCAGGCGCCGCCGATCACGCCGGCGCATCTGCCGACCGTCGGTCTGCTCGATTCAATGAAAGCCGATCATTCGCTGGCTTCGACACGGTTCACTGCCGTCGGCTACGGCACGACTCGTGAATCGATGCAGAAAGGCTGGCAAGGCATCCTCGACAACATCGCGCGCGAAAACGTCGACCAGAATTTCAGGACGCTGACGAACGCGTGGGTAGTCTTCGACATGCTGCCGACCGGGTCCAACGACAGCGGCGGCACCTGCTACGGCGATTCCGGCGGCCCGCACTTCATCCACCTCGACGGCGTCGAAACCGACATCGTCGTCGCCACGACGATCACCGGCGACGCGCAATGCAAGTCGCAGGACAAGGACTACCGCATGGACACACCGAACACGCGCGCGTTCCTCGGGCAGTTCGTCACGTTACCCTGAGTCGGACCAAGACGCGCTTCGATCGGCGCCAGCTACTTCGGCGCAGGATAGGCAACAATCAATGCCAGCGTCCCGCACACGAGTAGAAGCACCAACTCTTTCATATCCGCGCCATTTCCCAATCCGTTCGGGCTGAGCGTAGCACCGAAGGTGCGAAGTCGAAGCCAAGCCTTTCGACTTCGCCGCATCGCGGCTACGCTCAGGACGAACAGCGGAAAACACCTGATTTGCCCGCTTCCCTAAGCAGCATTCGGTCCCCGACCCTCGCCCCTCCCGACGGGAGACGGGTTCAACAACCTATGCGTTGAAATCGGGCTCGTGCAACTGCCGCACTTCGCAATCGATCTCCCAGCCATCCGCGACATGCAATTCGACGAAGCGCTCGGTCAGTTCAATCGCCTCTTCGAGCGACTGCGCGTCGAGCATTGCGTAGCCGCCGACCACTTCCTTGGTCTCAGTGAATGGCCCGTCAACGACGCTGATCTTGCCGCCACGCAAGCGAACGCGCTTGCTCTGGGCCGTCGGCGCCAGGCCAGCCGTATCGAGCAACTTGCCGGCGCTCTTCATCTCGCCCAACAGCTTGCCCATCTCGCTCATCATCCGCTCGCTGGGTTGCTTGCCGGTGTTTTCCTGAACCCGAATCATCGAAAGAAATCGCATCGTAGGTCTCCTGTGTGGGATTGACGACGGCTACGCCGGCCGTAGCCGGATTGCCGCTTCAATCCAGACGACGATCGAGGCTACGCGGAATCGACAATAGCGATCCCATCTTCTTCAATGCTTGAAATGCAGATGCAGCACGCTACGGCCGTGCTCGGTCGTGGTGGACACGCGATCAGCCTGGCCGCGCACCAGGAACCCGGCCATCCGGCGCAACCCTTCCTCGCCGTCGAGCAATTCGTCGTGCGTCGGCGGCCGCTCGGGCAACAGCAACTCCACTCCGACGTAGGCAATTCGCGCGTCGATGTCGAATTCGTCGTAACTGATCGACAACTCCATGGGCCCGGCGATGCGTCCATGTTGGACCAGTGCGTCGAGAGCCTGTTGCACCGCCCACTCGACACGCGTGATGACGTCGCGGCGCGCGCCCCAGCCGCCTCCGGCGCGCTCGATGAATCGTTCGACATCCTCCGCAACCATGGCGTCGGGTTCGAGGTTCATGCCCACGCTGCGGCGGATGCCGATGCGGAAAAACAGATTCAGCGACAGCGCGACAATCGTCGCCAGCACCAGCGGCGAGGTGGTCAGTGGCAGTGCCCACTGCGGCACGCCGGCGAACGCCTTCGGGAAAACCGAGATGGCCAGGAACGACATCGTCCCGGCGCCGATGACGATCGTGCGCCGCGAGTCGAGCACGCGCGTCGCGATGATCTGGATTCCGCCAATCATGACGAAGAACGCGGTGAACAGCATCGCGGCTGCCATCACCGGCGCCGGCATGATCGTCAGCATGCCGACCAGCGACGGCACGAACGATGTCAGCACAAGAATGCCGGCCATGGCGAAGGCGATGCGCCGGCTGGCGACGCCGGTGGCCGCGACGATGCCGACACTGGGGCTCGAGAGCGTCATGCCGTGAGTGCCCAGCAGCCCGGCGACGACCGACGCGATGCCGTCACCGAGAATGCCGCCCGAGATCGATCGCATGTCCGGACGCACCCATTCGGCGTCCGTCAGCCGCTGGTAAGTCGTGACGACAGCTGTTGCGCTCATCGCTGCTGCCAGGCCTGTCACCACGAACGGAATCACCATCGACGAGTCGAACGCCCACGAAACGTGGTCCACCGAGGGCAAGGCCAGCAGCGGCTGGTTCAGCACCTCGTGAATCGCCGCGGCCGTGATGTGCCCGGTGAAGCCGGATACGAGGTAACCCACCGCCATTCCGATCAGGATGCAGAACAATCGCAACTTGCCCTTGTTCCAGATGTTCAGCGCAATCATCGTCGCCAGACTCGCGCCGGCGATCAGCGCGTCGTCCGCGGGCACCTCGCCGTCGTGTCCTTCGCCCAGCATCACCCTCAGCGCCGCCAGGCCGATGATCACGCCGATCAGAAATACCACCATGCCCGCGGTCTCAGGCGGGATGAAGGCGCGCAGGCGCGACCACACTCGCGATAGTCCGATCTCCACGAAGCCGGCGAAAATCGTCATGCCCCAGACCAGCGGCATGCCGCCCAGCTTCGCTGCAAGCAAGGAAGGCGCGAGATAGATTCCTGTGTAGATCGTCGGCGCGAGAAAGCGGCTTCCGACCGGACCCCGCGGCAGCGCCTGAAGCACCGTCCCCACCGCCAACGCCAGCAGGCTCAGCCGCAGGATCGCCGCGATCTGCTGCGGCGGGACGTCTGCGGCGCGGGCCACGATTAGCGGGTAGATCAGGAAGATTGCGACCACAGCGACATGCTGCAGCGCGCTGATCATCATGATGGCCAGCGGTGGCCGCTCGTCGCTGCCGTAGACGAGTTGCGGTGGTTTTTTCATGGGTGACCGAGATCAGCTGGAGCGACCGCAAGGCGACGGCGCGAACACCGAGGCGACTGAAGGCACCGCACCTGCGGTCAGGTCCGATTCCAGCTGTCGAGTTTGCAGCCTCGACCCGCTCCGTAGCTACTCGACGATAGGCTAAGCAATCGTCGTCAAGATCGCCGCGCTTTGCCGCCCAGGCCTGCGAATGCCTGTCGATCAAACCATCGGCAGCTTCAATCCCTGCTCTTTGGCGCACTTCGATGGCAATCTCATACCCCGCATCCGCATGCCGCATCACGCCGGTGCCCGGATCGTTCCACAGCACGCGCGCAATCCGCTTGTCGGCTGCCCGCGATGCCGTCGCAGACGATCACGACGCCGCTGTGCTGGCAGTAGCCCATGCCGACGCCGCCGCCGTGGTGGAAGCTGACCCAAGTCGCGCCGCCGGCGGTATTGAGCAGCGCGTTGAGGATCGGCCAGTCGGAGACGGCGTCGCTGCCGTCCTTCATCGCTTCGGTTTCGCGGTTCGGTGACGCGACACTGCCGCAGTCGAGATGATCGCGGCCGATCACGATCGGCGCCTTGAGTTCGCCGTTGCGCACCATCTCGTTGAACGCGAGGCCGAGCTTGTGGCGCTGGCCGAGGCCGACCCAGCAGATGCGCGCCGGCAGGCCCTGGAAGCTGATGCGCTTCTCGGCCATGTCGAGCCAGTTGTGCAGGTGCGCATCGTCCGGAATGAGCTCTTTTACCTTTTTGTCGGTTTTATAAATGTCCTCGGGATCGCCGGACAGCGCGACCCAGCGGAACGGACCGACGCCGCGGCAGAACAGCGGCCGCACGTAGGCCGGCACGAAGCCCGGGAAATCGAACGCGTTCACGCAGCCTTCGTCCTTGGCCATCTGGCGGATGTTGTTGCCGTAGTCGAAGGTCGGCACGCCCATCTTCTGGAACGCGAGCATCGCCTCGACGTGCACGCGCATCGACTTCTTCGCCGCATCGCGCACGCCGTTCGGATCGCCGCCCTGATCAAGCGGTTTGCGCCGCTCGAACCATTGCTCGACGGTCCAGCCGATCGGCAGATAGCCGTTGACCGGATCGTGCGCGCTGGTCTGGTCGGTCACGGCATCGGGCTTGACGCCGCGCCGGACCATCTCGGGCAGGATCTCGGCCGCGTTGCCGAGCAGCGCGATCGAAACCGCCCTGCCCTCGCTTGTGTACTTGTGGATTCGCGCGAGCGCATCGTCGAGATCCTTCGCCTGCTCGTCGACGTACTTCGTTCGCAGGCGCATGTCGATGCTGGCTCTGCTGGCATTCGATGTTCAGCGAGCACGCGCCGGCCAGGCTCGCCGCAAGCGGCTGTGCGCCGCCCATGCCGCCGAGTCCGGCCGTGAGAATCCACTTGCCCTTCAGGCTGCCGCCGTAATGCTGGCGGCCCATCTCGACGAACGTTTCGTACGTGCCCTGCACGATGCCCTGGCTGCCGATGTAGATCCACGAGCCGGCCGTCATCTGGCCGTACATCATCAGGCCCTTCCTATCGAGTTCGTTGAAATGCTCCCAGGTCGCCCAGTGCGGCACGAGATTCGAGTTCGCGATCAGCACGCGCGGCGCGTCGGCGTGCGTCGGAAACACGCCGACCGGCTTGCCCGACTGCACGAGCAACGTTTCTTCGTCGCCGAGTTCGCGCAGCGAACGCAGGATCGCATCGAAGCATTCCCAGTTGCGCGCGGCGCGGCCGATGCCGCCATAGACGACGAGTTCGCTCGGATTCTCGGCGACATCGGGATCCAGGTTGTTCTGGATCATGCGGAACGCGGCTTCGGTCAGCCAGCTCTTGCAGTGCAGCTGTCGTGCCGCGCGGCGCGCGGATCGTGCGCGTCGTGTCGATGCGGGTGGGGGCGTTCATGGCGTGTCGGGCTGGGATGTCTTGGAGCACATTATAGGACTGAGGGCTGAAGTTGAGGGCTGCGAACAACAGCGGAATCCATCAGCGTACATGGCCCGGCAAGGAGACATTGCGGCATCGTGTGTAATTCTTTCGATCAATTGCCGTCGAATATATCGCAGCGTAAAACACGCCGAAACTGGGGTCGGAAAATCGTCTCCCCACGAAGATATCGAAGACGTTGGACGGCTGGAGCAGCCCATGAACACACCAAACACTTTCGGTCGATCATTGCAGGTGTTCCTGCTCGCATTGTGCGGTCCGCCCTTCTACGCACTGTTGATCCTTCTGTCTGGGCTGATTGTCGGACTCGTGCTGCCCACCCATGCTCACGCCGAAGCGGTGGGCGGCAATGGTATTTGGGCGCCGACTGGAAGTCTCAGCGCGGCGCGGACCGACCATACGGCAACGCTGCTGCAGGATGGCAGGGTGCTGGTGGTAGGAGGAAGCAGCGGCATCGCCTCTGACCTCGACACCACGGAGTTGTACGATCCTGCTACCGGCGGATGGACTGAGGCTGCCCGGCTCGACAACACGTTGAGCGGTCATACGGCGACCCTGCTGGCGAACGGGAAAGTTCTGATCGCTGGTGGTGGGCACGGATCTGGTCCAACCGATGCGCCCATCAATGCCGCGCAGCTTTACGACCCGCTCACCGGCAAGTGGACGCCTACGGGCAACCTCAACGCGGAACGCTCGGCTCACACCGCCGTATTGCTGCAAGATGGGAGGGTTCTTGTCGTTGGTGGGTTCGGCTCGGATGTGCTCGCCAGTGCCGAGTTGTACGACCCGACTACCGGCACGTGGAGCCTCACCGGCAGCCTCAATCGAGGCCGCTATGCACACACAATGACGCTGCTGCAGGACGGCAAGGTGCTGGTCGCCGGAGGCACGGCCGATGACCTTCTCGACGTCGCCACGGAAAGCACCGAGCTGTTCGATCCGGTCCGCGGCATCTGGAGCGCCGGTGGCTACCTCAGCCAGGGACGTACTCACCATACGGCAACTTTGCTGACCGATGGCAGCGTGCTGATCGCCGGCGGCTATGTGAAAACCTACCCCGGTGGCTATGCGAGCGTCGTCTCTTTGAATGAGGCCGAGCTCTATGATTCGCAGACGAGCACATGGAGTGTCACCAACGGTCTCGGCGGCGCCCGCGCGAGCCACACCGCCACGCTGCTTCCTGGTGGCGAGGTGCTGGTCGCGGGAGGCTTGGCATGGTCAGGCGTCTACCCCGGCATCGCCGTGACGGGGCTGAAGGGCGCTGAACTCTACGGCCCGAATCGCGCGTCATGGAACAACGCAGCAAGCCTGAACACCGCGCGCAATAGTCATACGGCGACACTTCTGCCGAACGGCCAGGTCTTGGTCGTCGGTGGCTTCGCAGGCGATGCAAGCTCACGCAATTCGCCGCTAGACAGCGCAGAGCTGTACACGCCTGCGGTAACGATCGATGCGACCTTCACCGGCAGCTGGTTCGATCCGGCCCAGAGCGGCCACGGCCTGATGCTCGAAGTGTTATCCGACAACCGCTTCCTGGCGCTGTGGTTCGCATTCACCCCTGATGGCTCCGCGCAATCGTGGTTCGGCGGCGTCGGAACCTACAGCGGCGACACTGCAACGATCACCGACGTCGCCCTGCCAACGGGCGGGCGCTGGATTCCAAACTTCGATCCGAATGCGATCTTGCGCAATCAGTGGGGCACGCTCACGTTCACGTTCACCGACCATGATCACGGCAGGGTGGATTTCAACTCCGTGCTCGGATATGGCACCGGCAGCATGAACCTGTCGCGCCTGACGAATGTGGCAACGCAATCCGCCACGGATGTTCCGATCGGCTCGCCGAGAGCGGTAACTTCCGACGCCTCTCGCAACGTGTACTTCAGCAGCATTGCGACCGTTGCGGGAAACGGGGCATTCGTCGATGCAGGCACGACCATTGGCCCGGGCTTTTCAGGCAGCTGGTCCGATCCCGCTCAAAGTGGACACGGACTGATGCTCGAAGTGCTCCCGGACAACCGCCTGCTGGCGCTATGGTTTGCGTTCAATCCCGAAGGCAATCAGCAGTCATGGTTCGGCGGCGTTGGAACCTACAGCGGCAATACAGCAACCATCACCGACGTCGCGCTTCCGACCGGCGGGAGCTGGATTCCGAACTTCGACCCAACCAGGATCGTGCGCAGTCCCTGGGGCACGCTGACGTTCACGTTCAATGATTGCGACCACGGAAGAGTCGATTTCAATTCGATCGATGGTTACGGCAGCGGCAGCATGGACCTGCTGCGCCTGACAATGCCTGCTGGATTAAGTTGTCCGTGATGTGGATAACGCTGAGGACTTAGGGCTGAAAAAATCCCCCCTCTCCCCAGCGGCTTCATCGATGGGGAGAGGGTCGGGGTGAGGGGCAGTTCTTGCATTGTCCACAAAGTATGGGAGAGCGCCCCTCATCCGCCTGCGGCACCTTCTCCCCGCGCGCGAGGAGAAGGGCAGGTTGTCGCCCTCGTCGCCACCGTTCTCTCCCCTCTTGTCGCTAACCCTTCGCTAGTCTCTGCCCTTCCTCGCCCCTCGCTCCCCGCCCCTCACCGCTACTCTCACAAATCCCGCGCCACGCGAATCCCCACGCGTGCACTGCGCGTTTGCGACGGCGCCGCCAGGCGATACGCCGAGCGCGACTGGTCCTGCGAACTGCCCCATGAAGCGCCGCGGATCACATGTTCGGCGCAACCGGGATTCATCCATGCGCGGCTGTCGGATGGCGCGCGTGTGTAGTTGTCGTGCCAGCAGTCTTCGACCCAGATCGAGACGTTGCCTTCGATGTCGTGCAGTCCGAGCCGGCTCGCGGCAAAGCTGCCCACCGGTGAAGGACCCCAGAAGCCGTCGCTGTAATGCGGGAAAGCCTTGGCCCAGCTACGCTTGAGGTGCGGCGACCGATCGCCGTCGCCGGTAAGGTTTCCGTAGATCTTCGGCGGATTCTTGTCGCCCCACGGGAATCGCGTGGCCGTGCCGGCGCGCAGCGCATATTCGAACTCCGCTTCGCTCGGCAGGCGATACTTCTTGCCGGTGCGGGTCGACAACCACTGCACGTAGGCCTGCGCGTCGGTCCACGAAACGTGCAGCACCGGCAAATCATCGACGGCTTTGTCGCCGAGATAGTCGTCGCGCCAGCTTGCGCCGCGGCGATCGATCATGCGTCCGGATTCCTCGTCGTAGACGCTCGACGTGCCGTTTACCTCGGCGGTCGTGATGTAGTCGGCGTCGCTGGCAAACGCGCGGAATTGCGCGACGGTCACGTCGTCGCGGCCTAACGCCACGCCAACTGCGAGTTTGACTTCGCGAAGCGGCTCCTCGTTCGCGCGGTGGCCCTCCTCGCTGTCGGGCGATCCCATCATGAAACTGCCGGTCGGCACGACGATCAGTGGCGGCGCACTGCCGCTGCGGTCGAGGAACTTGTCGGTGATGACCTGGCCGGGACTGAAACTCGCGTACAGCCGCGCATTGCGCAGGCGTTCGTTGAACTGGTCGACGCCGGCCAGATCAGGGCTGAGACCCAGCGCCTTCTGCGCCAGCAATTGGGCGAGGTCGGCATTGCCGGCATCGAGCGCGGAGTTGGCCTGCATCAACACGTTGTTCGCGCGCTGGCGGCGGATGCCTTCGATGCGCGTGCGCGTGTCGAGCAGTTCCTGTGAACCGGGCGACACGAGCGAAGCCTCGCCGAGTATCGAATCCGCGCCGCCGAAGTCGTCCTGCGCTGCCGCCGCAAGCGCACGGTCGAGGTATGCGCGCTGCACCTGCACGAGACCTTGTTCGGCCAGCTTGTTGTTCGGATCGAGCTTCAACACTTCGCGATAGACGGCGAGCGCGTTGCCGCCCTTGGGCTCGGTGGCGTGGCCCTGGCTGAGCAGATCGGCGGCGCGCGTCAGCAGTGGGCCGGTCTGCTTGAGCAATTTCAGGCGCGCATGCAACGTTTCCAGCTCCGCTCCCTGCTGAGGTGTCAGGGTTTGCGACAGCGTTTCGAGTTGCGCGATCGCCCGCGATGCGTCGCTCTCGTCATCGCGATCGAGCGCGGCATTGACCTGGGCAAGCAGCGCGTCGTGGATTTTTGTCAGTCCCGCACGTGCCGCCGCATTTTCCTTGTCGGCATCGAGCACCTGCGTGTACAGCGCGAATGCGCTGGTTTCCTTCGGCTCGAGCAGGCGCCCCTCGGCGAATGCCTTGTCCGCCTTGCGCAGCAGCGCGGCGATGGCCTTGGGCGGCGGCGGCGCGGGCTTCGCGAGGGGTGGCGGCGCAGGTGCCTCGGCCGGCTGCTCCTGCGAAGCCTGCGCCTTCACGGGCGCTGCTTCCTTCGGCGCCGTCACCGACATCGGCGCACTGGTCGGCGGCTCGGCGATCGATTTCTCCGGCGCGGCGCCGCCGCTGAACGACGGCAGGAATCGCCATGCCAGCGCAAACGCGAGCAACGCGATGCCGGCCGCGCTGCCGAGCACGTTCTGCTTGATGACAAAGTCGTTGCCGGGCATCGCCTACGCGCAAACAGTGACCGAGTTGTGGCACCTTAGGCCATTCGTCGCCTGCGCCGCAACCGCTGCGCGGGCTCATGCAAAGACCGGAACTCGCCTCCGGGGTTCCTCAATTTCAGGGAAACGCAGACCGATGCACAGCTGGATCGATACACCCACCGCGCTGGCGAGCTGGATCGCCACGCGCACGATGCCTCGGCTGATCGGTCTGGACACCGAGTTCATGCGCACGAATACGTTCTCTCCGCGCCTGGCGCTGGCGCAACTTTGCATCGACGGCCAGATCGCGCTGCTCGACATGCCGCAACTCGGACAGCCGGACCCGCTGATCGCGCAATTGCTCGATGCGCGCAACCTGTGCGTGATGCACAGCGCCGGCGAGGATCTCGAAGCGCTCGCGCCGATGCTGCCGCGCGGCCCGGCATCGCTGTTCGACACGCAGATCGCCGCTGCGATGACCGGCCTTGGCTTGGGTCTGAGTTACCAGAAGCTCGTCGCGCTTTTGATCGGAGTCGACGTGCCGAAGGGCGAAACGCGGTCGGACTGGCTGTTGCGTCCGCTCAGTGCCGCGCAGCTGGAATATGCCGCGCAAGACGTCGTATGGTTGCCCCGGCTGCACGAAATCCTGACGGAAAAGCTTGACGCGCTGGGCCGCTCGGCCTGGCTTGCCGAGGATTGCCGGGCGCTGATCGAGCGGGCGAATACTCAGCCCGATCCGGAGCCGCAACGCGCCCTGCGCGGCGCGGCCGACTGGACGCCCGAACGCCAGGCGCTGCTGCGCCGGCTGCTGCGCTGGCGCGATGCGCGAGCACGCACGCTCGACAAGCCGAAGCCCTGGATTCTCGATGACGCGCACGCGCTGCAACTTGCTTCGCAGCCGCCGCGCGATGCCTCCGAACTGTTCGAACGCGCGAAGGGGCTGCGCGCACTGCGCGGGCCGCAACGCCAGGAACTTCTCGAATTGCTGCTGGCACCGCTGACCGATGCAGACCTCGCGTTCGCGCCGATCCCGGCGCCGCTCGATCTGCAGCAGAGGCGCGCAATGGCAGCGATGAAGGAGACAATCGTTACGATCGCCGGTCGACTCGGCCTTCCCGAAGGCTTGCTATGTGCGCGCCGGCACTTGGAATCGCTGTTGACCGACCGCGCGTGGCCCACGGCGCTCGATGGCTGGCGCCGGCCGATTCTTCATGAGGCGTTGATGGCGCAGATGCCATGAAGCGATTTGCCCAGTGCAGGACGACGAAAACCACCTGTTCGCGTTGAGCGTAGCTCGCGCAGCGAGCGAAGTCGAAACGCCCCTACCCTTCGACTTCGGCGCGTTGCGCCCGCGCTCAGAGCCTGCCTTGGCGAAAGCCGGCGGCGAAGAAATGTAGGTTGCGACCCTTGACACACCCACCCCCCATCGGTTCCACTTAGCCCATGCTGCACCGCGCCATCACCACGACGACGACCACGACCACTACTACTGTGGTGCGGTTGGCCGTGCGCGAATAGCGAACAAGAAATCCCGGCCCCGCACCTCGATCGAGATGCGGCGCACCAAGCCCTCATCCCGATCAGCGCGGAGCCCCTGTCGGAGGCCCCAATGAAAGCGCTCGATTCGATTGATTCAACTCCCAAGGTCGCGGCACAGCCGCCGGCTGATGTCGTGCCGTCCGCGCAGGTCGTGGCGCACAAGTTCGGCGGTTCGTCTCTGGCCAACGCAGAGCGTATCCGCCACGTCGCCGAGTTGCTGCGCTCGCGCCCCGAGGACACGCAAGTCGTCGTGGTGTCGGCCATGCAAGGCGTCACCGATGCCCTGATCGGGCTGACCGCGGCGGCGGCGGGCAAAGCCGAATGGCGCGCGCAATGGCAGGCGTTGCGCGACCGGCATCTCGCGGCGGCCGGCCAATTGCTCGGCGCAAACGCTGCGCCGATGCAGGCCTGGTTGAGTGAACGCTTCGACGAACTGGCCGAAAAGCTGCACGCGATCAGCGTCCTGGGCAGTGCGGGCCGCGAGATCGCCGATGGCTTGAGCGGCAAAGGCGAGGTCTGGTCCGCCCATCTGCTGCACGCTCTCCTGAAAGCGGACGGCGCAAACTACGATCTGCTCGACGCGCGCGAACTCCTGGTCGTGCGCCACGAGGAACTCGGCGTCGCCGTCGACTGGGACGCAACGGCGCTGCTGCTTGCGGACTGGCGGCAAAAACATCGCGCGCCGCGCACGATCGTCACCGGTTACGTGGCGCGCGACGGTGCCGGCCGCCCGACCGTGCTTGGCCGAAACGGCAGCGACTTTTCCGGCGCGATCTTCGCCTCGCTGTGGAACGCGCAGGAACTGCATATCTGGACCGACGTCGACGGCGTGCTCAGCGCCGATCCGCGCGTCGAGCCCGAAGCCGTGACGCTGGCGGCAATGACTTACGAGGAGGCCTGCGAACTGGCTTACTTCGGCGCCAAGGTGATCCATCCGCAGACGATGGCGCCGGCAATCGCGCGCGGCTTGCCGATATACATCCGCAACACGTTCAAACCCGAACTTCCCGGGACGCGCATCGACGCGGATGGCGACAACGCCGGTCCGGTCAAGGGCCTGACCCTGGCGCACGACCTGGCGATCGTCAACGTCGAAGGCACCGGCATGATCGGCGTGCCGGGCACGGCCGAGCGCGTGTTCGCGGCATTGCGCGCGGCACAGGTGTCGGTCGTGATGATCTCGCAGGGCTCTTCCGAGCACTCGATCTGCAGCGTCGTGCGCGCAGCGCAGGCGCAGACGGCGCAAGCCGCGCTGGAAGGCGCGTTCGCGCGTGAACTGGCGGCCGGCCAGATCAATCGCGTGCAGTTGTCCGAAGGCATCGCCGTGCTCGCAGCGGTCGGCAACCGCATGGCGGGCGTCCCGGGCACCGCCGCGCGGCTGTTCGATGCGCTGGCGCGCGCGCGCGTGAACATCCGCGCGATCGCCCAGGGCGCCTCGGAGCGCAACATTTCGGTCGCGATCGAAGGCGCAGAAGCTGCCAAGGCGTTGCGCGCCGCACATGCGGCATTTTATCTTTCTCCACAAACGGTGTCGCTCGGCGTGATCGGGCCGGGCAAGGTCGGCGCGGCGCTGCTCGATCAGATCGCCGCGGCATCGGCCCGTCTGAAACGCGAGGCGAACCTCGACTTGCGCCTGCGCGCGCTGTCGTCGAGCCGGCGCATGTGCCTGGACGATCGTGGCATCGCCGGCGAAGCCTGGCGCGAGCGTATTGGCGCCGCCAACGATACCTGCGACCTCGCCCGCTTCGCCGATCACGTGCACACCTCGCATCTGCCGCATGCGATCATCGTCGACTGCAGCGCCAGCGACGCCGTTGCCGCGCACTACGCGCAGTGGCTGGCCGCCGGCATCCACATTGTCACGCCGAACAAGCAGGCCGGCGCCGGACCGGTCGAACGTTATCGCGCGATCCGCGAAGCCGCGGCCAAGGGCATATCGCGATTCCGCTACGAAGCGACGGTCGGTGCTGGCCTGCCGGTCATCAGCACGCTGCGCGACCTGCTCGATACCGGCGACGAGATCCTCGCGATCGACGGAATCTTTTCCGGCACGCTCGCCTGGCTGTTCAACAGCTACGACGGCAGCGTGCCTTTTTCGGCACTCGTGCATCGGGCGCACGCGCTCGGCTATACCGAACCGGATCCGCGCGACGACCTCTCCGGCACCGACGTCGCGCGCAAGCTCGTGATCCTCGCGCGCGAAGCCGGCTGGGAGCTATCGCTGGCCGACGTGAACGTGGAAAATCTCGTACCGGAATCCCTGCGCGGCACGCCGCCGGACCAGTTCATGGCGCAACTCGACAAACTCGATCCGGCGATGGCGCAACGCTACGCCGCCGCGTCCGCCAACGGCCATGTGCTGCGGTACGTGGCGAGCCTGAAGCGCGATGGCAGCGCCAGCGTCGGGCTGATCGAACTCCCGCGAGATCACGCGTTCGCCAACATCCGCCTGACCGACAATGTCGTGCAGTTTTCCACGAAGCGCTACTGCGACAATCCGCTGGTCGTGCAGGGACCGGGCGCCGGCCCCGAGGTGACCGCCGCCGGCGTATTCGCCGACGTCCTGCGCGTCTCGGCCGCGCTGGGTGCGCGCGTATGATGCTGGAGCAGGCCACCGCCTTCGCGCCGGCTTCCGTCGGCAACGTCGGCGTCGGCTTCGACATCCTCGGACACACGATTGTCGGGCCCGGCGACCGCGCAACGGTTCGACGAATCGAAGCGCCGAAGGTACGCATCGCCGCGATCCGCGGCTGCGCCGTCGAACTGCCACTGGAAGCCGCGCGCAATACAGCCGGCGCCGCACTGATCGCCATGATCGAGGATCTCAAGCCGCCGTTCGGCTTCGAAATCGAACTCGACAAGGGCATTGCCTACGGCTCGGGCATGGGCGGATCGGCGGCGTCATGCGTCGCCGCGCTGGTCGCGGCCAATGCGCTGCTCGACTCGCCGCTGACACGCGAACAACTGTACCCGTATGCGCTGGCCGGCGAGGCCGTCGCCAGCGGCGGCTATCACGGCGACAACGTCGGCGCGATGCTGCTCGGCGGCATCGTGCTGGCGACGCCCGACCGCCTCGTGCGCATACCGGCGCCGAGCCAAGTGGCATTGTGTACTTGTGCACCCCGAAGCGACGCTGGAAACGCGCCGCGCGCGCGAGGCATTGAAGGGCGCTTATGCGCTGACCGAGTTCATCGCCCAGAGCACGAACCTTGCGCTGGTGCTCAGCGGCTGTCATCGCGGCGATGCCGACCTGGTTCGCGCCGGACTGCGCGATGTGCTGATCGAACCCCGGCGCGCGTCGCTGATTCCGGGTTTCGCCCGCGTCAAGCAGGCAGCGCTCGATCACCGCGCACTCGGCGCGAGCATTTCCGGCGCCGGCCCGAGCGTGTTCGCCTGGTTCGACTCGCTCGTCGCGGCCGAACTCGCGGCACCGGCGATGCGCGCCGCCTTCGCGGCAAGCGGCATAGCGCAGCGAAACCTTCGTCTCGCGAGTCAATGGCCCGGCAGCGGGACTCGTCCCTTGAAATATCACAGCACGCGTGGCGACGCGCGCGAGGCCAGCCTGAGCGAGGCGATCACGGCCGGCATGGCCAGCGACGGCGGACTGTATGTGCCGAACGATCTGCCGAAACTCGATGCCACCGGGTTCGACGCCGATGCGGGGTTGCCCGTAACCGCGGCCCGCTTGCTCGCGCCATTCTTCGCCGGCGATGCGCTCGCCCCGGACCTCACCGCAATCTGCAACGAGGCATTCACGTTCGCAGCGCCCTTGCGCGAACTGCCGACGCCGCACGATCTCGTCCTCGAACTTTTCCACGGCCCGACCGCGGCATTCAAGGACTTCGGCGCACGCTTCCTCGCTGCGACCATGCGCCGCCTCCAGCGCGACGCGTCGACACCGCTGACGATACTCGTGGCGACTTCCGGCGACACCGGCGCCGCAGTCGGCGCGGCGTTTTCCGGCTTGCCGGGCTTTCGCGTCGTGATCCTTTACCCCGACGGCCGCGTATCGCCGCGCCAGGCGCACCAGCTCGGCTGCCTCGGCGGCAACGTCACCGCCCTGCGCGTCGCCGGTTCGTTCGATGACTGCCAGCACATGGTCAAGCAGGCCTTTGCCGACGACCGATTGCGCACCGCAGGTGCCGCTGAGTTCCGCCAACAGCATCAGCCTCGGCCGCTTGCTGCCGCAGATGGCGTATTACGCGCACGGCGCGCTCGCCCATCGGCAGCGGCGTCACACACTCCTGAATTTCGTGGTGCCGACCGGCAATCTCGGCAATGCCGTTGCCGGGGTGCTCGCGCGAGCGCTCGGCTTCCCGATCGGCCAGATCGTGCTCGCGTGCAACGCCAATCGTGTGCTGCCGGATTTCTTCGATGGGGCCGACTACGCGGCACAGCCCAGCGTGGCGACGCTGGCCAATGCGATGGACGTCGGCGCACCGAGCAACTTCGAGCGGCTGCGCTGGCTGTATCCCGACCTGGCCGCGCTGCGAGGCCAATTTCGCGCGTTCAGCGTCGGCGACGACGAAATCCGCGCAACGATCCGCCGCCGTTACGACGACTTCGGCGACATCTTCTGCCCCCATACCGCGACGGCAGTTCACGTGCTCGAACGCCTGCGATCGGCCGGCCAGGACGGCGACTGGGCCGTCGTTGCCACCGCGCACCCGGCGAAATTCGACAGCGTCATCGAACCGTTGATCGGACGGCCAGGTCGCCGTTCCCGAGCCACTGGCTGCATTGCTGGCGCGGCCCACCCATGCTGAACCGCTGCTTCCCACCTACCAAGCGCTGCGCAGCCGCCTTCTCGCCATCTGAGCGGCCGCCGGCGTCCCGCGGACTTGGCGCGCTGCACCACACGCGGTATCATGCGCGCCCCGTGCCGGACCAGACCGGCACAGTTTTTACGCGTGGGGCGGTAGCTCAGCTGGGAGAGCGCTGCGTTCGCAATGCAGAGGTCGAGGGTTCGATCCCCTTCCGCTCCACCATCGGCACAATCCGTAGCAGTCCATAGAAGACCTCAGACCCCGCATAACAGCGGGGTTTTTTGCGGGTTTCCTGCCGGCAGCGACCCATAACGCCTTTGGCACGGCGTCTCTCTTTGCAGTCAAGGCTTGGTGCGGTCGTCAACGCTGACGGCTGAGGAGGCTGTTCCAAAAAGTCCGACGACGCCCATTGATTTTCAAGGTTCGCCCAAGCTCGAACCTTCACGTACTGGCAGGGTGACGACGAACTTGCAGCCGTGGTTGCGGCCGGCACTTTCGACGATAACCGATCCGCCGTGTGCGTTGACCAATTCCCTGACCACGGCCAACCCGATGCCAAGGCCGCTGTTATGCCGGACCAATCCGGTGTTGTCCTGTACAAACAGATCGAATACTTTTGACAGCATTCCTTCCCCGATGCCGATACCGTTGTCCGCTACGGTAATGGCGACGCTGCCGTTGGAATACTCCACCATCAACGCAACGTCGCCCCCTTCGGGAGTATATTTTGATGCATTGTCGAGCAGGTTGCCGACGATCTGTGTCAGGCGCGCCGCATCGCCGTAGAACACCGGCAAGGGCTCGGCCACGCTGACGCGAAAAGTCTGGCGGCGCGAATCCATCGCGGCCTTGGCAATCTCGACGGCCGTCGAGATGACCTGGTTCAGTGCGACGCTGGCGTAGTCGAGGCGGAATTTGCCGGTGTTCACGCGCGAACTGTCGAGCAGATCATCGATCAGGCGCACCATTAGGCTTACCTGCCGCTCGATCAAGCCAGGCAGTTTCGCGATCATCTGGTCGTCGCTCGGTACGCGCTTGAGCATTTCGGCGGCCATGCGGATCGGAATCAGCGGATTGCGCAACTCGTGCACGACGACCGCCTGCAGCTTTACCTGGCGCCGATGCGCCTCGTCCGCATTCGACTCGCGTTCCTGCGCGTCCGCCGCCGAAATCAACAGCCGTTCATTGGCCTCGCGCAAGTCCCGGAGGAGCAGATCGGACTCAGCTGGCGTTGGCCCGACGAGGTTTGGCGCCCGGCGGGTCGAACGGATTCGGGATTTTGCTTCGGTAGGATCGCTCAGCGCATGGTCGCCGTGAAAAGCCACCTGGCCGGGTCCGCGCGCCCTCGCCCGATGCATCGCCGCGTCGGCATG
This sequence comes from uncultured Gammaproteobacteria bacterium, assembly GCA_963766595.1. Lineage (GTDB taxonomy): Bacteria > Pseudomonadota > Gammaproteobacteria > Xanthomonadales > Rhodanobacteraceae > Rudaea. The sequence goes on along the minus strand of CAVYAZ010000001.1, from coordinate 796,556 downwards.
GTTGATGAGCAGAGCCGCATCTTCGCCGTCCTGCGGATAGACCGCGATACCGATGCAGGCGGACAAGCGCAAAACGTGATCGTCGATCGCACAAGGCGCGAGGAGTGCCACCGCGATTTTTTCGCCCACCTGTGCAGCATCAGAAGGTTCGGCGATTTCGGACAGCAACACCAGAAACTCTTCGTTGCCGTGGCGGCTGACAGTATCAGAGTGGCGCACTGCCGATTGCAGCCGGCGCGAAGCGGTTTGCAGTGCCTGGTCACCGACCGCTTGACCCAGGCTGTCGCTGATCGATTTGAAGTTGTCCAGATCAATGGACAGCAAGGCGAATCGTGTCCTGCGCGCAGCAGCGCATACGATGGCATTTTCGAGTCGCTCGCGCATCAGCGGCCGTTGCAGCAATCCGGTCAATTCGTCGCGCTGGCCGGCGCTGAACAAATCGCTGAGCGCCTTCTTGGCGGTATGGGCAGCGGCACGTTCGTGCAACAGGGCAAGGACGAGGTGCTCGTTCGCTTCCACAAGTTGTGCCCTGCGCGCAGGCTCCTGGCTGTGCTGCTCGCGTGCCAGTTCGCGCCCGAGCCTTGCCAGTTCGATGCGCAGGCCGGCCGCTTGCGCATTGAGTTGCGCAACCTGTCGCTCTGCCGCGCCAACGTCAGATCTGGCCCGTTTCACGATCTTCACTCTTGACTCGCACTCGCACTGTTGCTTGGAGCGCGGCGGGTTGGCCGTCCGCCCAGAATTCCTTCCTGATCCAGCGACATCGGGCCGAGCTTGATGCCCGCATCGTCGATGTGGAACAGGCGCAGTTCGCTCGAATGCATGCTGGCCCTGACCTTCACGACGGCCAAGACGCGCTGCAGCCGACTGTCGATTTCGACATAGCGCTGGACGATGATGGCGTCGGTGAGGAAGGCAGTTCCGTATGGGCTGAAACGCAGATCGATATAGCGATCCTCGAGTTCAGAGGTCATCAGCACGGTTACGCCGGTAGACGCAAGTGCGGACAACATGCGCGAAAGCGACTCGCGGAAGTCGTCGCGAAAGGTCGGGGCAAGGGCCAGTTCAAGCGCCGAAAGCGAATCGATGACGACACGCGTCGCTTGCAGGCGATGCACCTCGGCGATGAGCAGCGAAGTGATTTCGTCGACGGACAAGTCGGTGGCTTCCGGACGAATCAGCGCCGACCCGGTCGCTGTCGACCAGATGGGCGATCGCGGCAGGGCGCTGGAAGTTCGGACGCTGCTCGAAGGCGGCAATGACGCCGGTTTCGCCGGCACTGGCGCCCTCCGAAAGAAATGCCCACGCAAGGATGCTCTTCCCCGATCCCGATGGGCCGGCCACGAGCAACGAGTAGCCGCGCGGCAGGCCGCCGCCCATCATGTCGTCCAGCCCAGGGATCGCCCATACGCAGGCGCTCGGCGCCTGATGGAGCCGTCGCCTCGTGAGGGGGCGCGGAAATCCTCGCCGGGGCAAACACCTTGATCCCTTCGCTGCCGATTCGAAACGTGTGCAGGCCCGGCAGTGTGCGCTGACCGCGCATCTTCATGATCTCCATTTTGCGCACCACGGAATTGCGCTGCACGCTTTGCCGCAGCCAGACCAGCCCGTCGGCCACCGTGAACACCGGGTTCGGCTCGTTCTCGTTGGCGTATTCCCCGATCAGGAACGTAGTCGCCTGCCAGCTCGTCATCAGCATGCCGAGGTTCTGGACGAAGTGCTGCAAGCCGGCGGATTCTGAGTCGGAGCCCCGGCCGGCCACGGTGAGCGAACGAAACGAATCGACGAAAACCAATGCCGGAGTATACTGTTCCACATATCCCACAATCCGCTCGAGCAGCGCGCCGAGGTTGCCGGAGGCCAGTTCTTCCGACAGGTTGATGAAGCGGATCGAGTCGTTGAGTTTTTCCGCATTGAAATAAGCGAACTGCTGCTGGTAGCGCAGCATCTTCAGCGGCGGTTCGCCCAGCACGGTGAAGTACAACGCCGGGCGTTCCGGGGTCGCCAGCGCAAACATGAGCTGGTGAGCGAGCGTGGTCTTGCCACAGCCCGGCGCGCCGGCGATCAGGTTGAACGAGAACTCCGGCAGGCCGCCGCCGAGGACGTCGTCCATTCCCGGTATTCCCGTTGCGAGCCGGCGTATGGTGGAGTCGGTCGAAATCATGGCTGCGATTCCTGCAAGGGTTCATTGGGAAAAACAGCGGCCCAGAACGGCAACAACAGCCGCTCCGTGAGGGCCTCTCCGATCAGTCGGACCAATTGCTCGCGAAACGTTTGCAGAAGCAGGCGGTTTACCGTGGCAACGTCGGCTGCGGCTTGCTGCGCGAGGGCAGCGCGCATCGTTTGAAACGCTAGCCCGCCCGCCTTGGGCAGGCTTTCCTCCAGTTGAATCAGCCACGGATAATCTGCGGCGATCAGGTGCGCGCTGCGACGAAACAGCGCAGCAACACCCTTGTGCCCGATGATCGGCGACAACGACGCATCGACAGCTTCCCACGCGGCGACTGCGCCGTCGGCGGAACTGGTCAACTCGTGTTCGCTGTACACATGCATGGCGTTGGCGGCGTAGAAGCTCGTCTCGCTGGGGAGGGTGAACATAGCGAGTCCGCGCGATTGCTTCAGTTCGGCAGCACACCTACACGCATCGCCATGCTTGCCGTGTGGTGCCTTTTACAACTGCTTACACGATCGATCTTGATGCTTTCGGGATTCGCCCGTGCCGTGCGGCTCGATGCTCCGCAGACCGGCTTGCCGGTCAACGCTGGCGACGGACGTGCCTCGAACTACATAGGCCATTGTCGGTCCTTCCGCCGATCGCGCGCGGCACGCGTCCGAGCGCGATGATGCCCCGCTTGCCATCTTGCGTCCGCAACGTCGCAGGGGTTGCAACTAAACCGGCCGCACGCCTGTATCGCGAACCGCGGAAACCTGTTAAACAGAAGCCGTGGCGCTTCCCCTCTGGACATGGCTTCTCCCGACAGTTGGATTGGGCTTGCTCGCCGCCGCCGCGGTTGTTGGCGTCGGGCCGATAGTCGCGACCCTGTGCGGCATCGGTCTGATCGGTGCGGTCCTGGCGGCCGTTCATCACGCGGAGGTCATCGCGCATCGCGTCGGCGAACCGCTCGGCACGCTGATTCTGGCGCTGGCCGTGACGATCATCGAGGCATCACTGATCCTGTCGATGATGTTTGCCGGCGGCGCGGGCATGGCCGTGCTTGCCCGCGACTCGATCTACGCTGCGATCATGATTATTTGCAGCGGAGTCGTCGGCCTGTGCCTGTTCGTCGGCGGCCTCGCGCACCGCGAGCAGGCTTTTCGCGTCGAGGGCGCCGGCGCGGGGTTCGGCGCGCTCATCGTGATGGCGTGTCTCACGCTGGTCTTGCCGGTGTTCACGACGAGCACGGCGGGCGGGACCTACAGCGCCAAGCAGCTCGCCTTCGTCGCCGTGACGTCGGCAGCGCTATGGGCGATCTTCGTTTTCATTCAGACCGTGCGCCACCGCGACTATTTCCTTTCGTTCGCGATTGGCGATGATGATCCGGATGCCCACGCGGTGCCGCCGACGGTCGCCGCAGCGTGGATCAGCTTCGGCTTGCTGCTCGTCGCGCTCGTCGCGGTCGTGGGCCTGGCGAAAATCCTTTCGCCGACGATCGAGCACGCGGTCGAATCGGCAGGCGCGCCGCAAGCCGTCGTCGGCATCGTGATCGCGGCGCTGGTGCTGCTGCCGGAAGCCTGGGCCGCCACGCGCGCGGCGCGCGCGAACCGGCTGCAGACCAGCGTGAATCTCGCCATCGGTTCGGCGCTGGCGTGTATCGGCCTGACCATTCCGGTCGTCGCCGTCGCCGCACTCGCCTTCGACCTGCCGCTGGTGCTTGGCCTCGATCCGAAGGAACTCGTCATGCTTGCGATGACTTTCCTTGTCACCCACGTAGTGCTCAGTACAGGGCGCACGCACATGATGCACGGTGCGGTGCTGCTGGTGATCTTTGCGGCGTTCCTGTTTTTGGCGGTCGTTCCCTGAAGCCGATCGCCTGCCATCGTGCGCCTGAACTCGTCGGGCGGATCACTCCCGAAGACGACCCTCACGACCTGCCGGACCGAGACTCCGCTCGCGAAAACTTCGTCGCCATCGAGAGGCAACTCTCGACCGGAAGGAGCCTGCTGCGACTGTCCGCAATCGAGCCGTCCATTTCGCCGCGGCTCGCGACGCGCACCAGCTAGTGTTGCGCTTGGCTGGCCGCGCTGCCTTCCGCCCGCGGCAACGTCACCTTGAATTCGATATTCGCCAGTTGCTCTGGTGCCTTGCCGACCTTGCGCAGGAACGCCAGCCAGCGCGGGTCGGCGTGGATCTTGTCGAACAGGTTCTCCACCGCGATGTCACCGATGCCAGGGTCGCCGTACTCGACTGCCTTGTCGAGCCAGTCGAACGCCTTGTCCGCCTCGCCGCGGTAGGCGTAGACGTAGGCGATGTTGTAGGGACTGTTCTTCTCCCACTTCGCGATCAGCGCGGCCAGCGAAGCATCCGAGTCGGCCTTGCGCCCCAGCGCCTGGTACGCCATCGGCAGGCCGATCATCTTCCACAGCTCGTTCGTCTCCTGCTCGATCTCCGCCAGCGCACCCTTCGCATCGCCCTTCAGGAGTACCGCAGTGCCCAGTTGGGCGTGCGCGTTGCCCCGGCCCGGGGAGAGGCTCAACACGGTGCGGGACGACGCGATCGCCTCGTCGAGCCGGCCGGCATAGCGCTGGTAGATACCCAGGTTGTAAAGCGCCGACACGTTCACCGGATCGCGGAGGACGATGGCTTCGCCAAGCGACAGCGCCTCGTCCAGGCGGCCGAGAGCCTCGAGCAGCGCGGCACTGTTGCGCAGCACGTCCAGATTCGCCGGATCGAGCGCCAGCGCGCGCTTGAAGTGCTCTGCGGCACCGGCGAGGTCGTTGTCACTGTACATCTTAATGCGGCCGAGCCGGGCGTGGGCCGGCGCGTACTCCGGATCGATCGCAAGCGCCTTCAGCGCCGCCTCGCGGGCTTGGGCAAACCCCTCCTTGCTGGACAGCAGTCCTTGGCTCACCTCGTTGTTGAAGTTGCGGGCGAGCTCATCCCACGCCGGCGCGTAGTGCAGATCGATCGCCAGCACCTTGCGGTACAGCGCGTCGGATTGCTTGTACGCTTCGGCGGTGCTCTGCCGTCCGAGCTGGACGGCCTGCAGGTACAGCGCATACGCCTCGGGGTCGGTCGTGCGCGCCTTCGGCACCGCGCCGAGCAGGGTGACCTTGAGCTCTTCGACGACTTTCCCCGCAATCTCATCCTGGATCTTGAAGATGTCGTCGAGCTTGCGGTCGAAGGTTTCCGACCAGACGTGATAGCCGTCAGCGGCGCGGATCAACTGCGCCGTGATCCGCACCTGATCTCCTGCCTTGCGTATCGAGCCTTCGAGGACGTGGGCGACATGCAGACGACGGGCAATCTCAGGAATCTCGATGTTCTGGCCCTTGAACGAAAACGACGACGTGCGCGCCGCGACATGCAACTGCGTGATCTTCGCCAGCAGGTTCAACAGTTCCTCGGAGATGCCATCGGAGAAGTACTCCTGGTCCTTGCTCTGGCTCATGTCGACGAACGGCAACACTGCGATCGAGTTGTCGCTCGTGGCCGGCGCGGCCGGCGTCGCAACTGGCGCCGGCGATCCGGTGGGCATGGCTGCTGGAGTGCTCGCCTCGTTGGACGTGGTGGATCCGTTCCGGCGCGGCCCGAAGTTCACGAACGCGAACAATCCGATGGCCAGCACCATCAGACCGATGATGATGTAGTCCAGCCGTCGACTGGTAACGTGCGTGATCGAGGCCGAACGATCAACCTCGCTCTCGCGCTTGAGTCCCTCCGGCGTCAGCTCGTAAATCCACGAGAACATGATCACGAACGGCAAACCGATCACACCGATCCAAGTCACGATCGGGACCAGCGACGACGGCAAGTTCAGGGCCGGCACCAAGGTCGCCGTGATCTGGATGACGACCCAGCCGAGCGCGAGGTAGGCGGCGCCCGCCTTGAACACGTTGCGGCGCCGCAGTTCAGCGAACAGGCTGCCTTTCATGCTCGAACGCACTCCCCTGTCCCGGTGGCGTTCCGGTCGATGCCGAGTGTCCGAAATTACCTTACGCCACGCAAGCGAGGATTGCTTTGCCGCAACATGAGGGTCTGCTTCCCGGCAGGGAGCTGCGGGCATTGGGCCTCGCGCATCTCGATAGCAACTGCACAGGACGCGGATTTTTCTTGCGTGTGATCAGACGCTCCCGGGCGCGTGCAGCGCGCGGCCGCAATGCCGGCAGAACCGCGCATCGGCGTCATGGCCTTCGGTCTGGCAGCCGGGACACCGAAGCGTGTCTGCAGACACAGACCGCCGGATACTCCGGAACGTCATCTCGGCGGTGACGATGCCAGTCGGGACGGCGAGGATGCCCCAGCCCAGGAGCATCATGCACGACGCAATAAAGCGGCCCAGGTCCGTCTTCGGCGTGATGTCGCCGAACCCGACCGTGGTCATCGTGCTGATGCCCCAGTACATCGCCACGGGAATGCTGGTGAAGCCGTTTTCGGGTCCTTCGACGACGTACATCACGCTGCCGAGGATTGCGATCAGGATCACGACGAAGCCGATGAAGACCGTGATCTTGCGCCGGCTGGCGATCAGAGCTTCACCGAGGAAGCCGAATTCGGAAACATATTCGCTGAGCTTGAGGATTCGAAAGATCCGCAGCAGGCGCAGCAGCCGCACGTTGAACAGCGCCGAGGCCGGCGGAATAAAGAATGCGACGTAGGTCGGCAAGATCGCCAGCAGGTCGACGAGGCCGTAGAAGCTCGTCGCGTAGCGCAGCGGATGCCGTATGCACGCGAGCCGCGCAAGATATTCGATCGTGAACACGATCGTGAACATCCATTCGAGGATATCGAACAGCGCCTCGTGATCCGCGGTAAGCGAATCGACGCTGTCCAGTATCACGACCAGGACGCTGACGAGGATCACCGCGATAAGCGCCAGATCGAATCGGCGCCCGGCAGGCGTGTCGGATTCGAAGATGATCGTGTAGAGCCGCAAGCGCCACGGCTCGTCGGGCCGGCCATAGCGGGCAGCGAACGCCGACTGCGCGGCGTCGGCAGACGAAGCCGAGGTCGAGGCCAATCCAATTGTCGTCATTGGTCACCGCCTGCAAAAACTATTCGCGCAAAACGTAACACAAGGCCGGCAAGGCGGCGAGATGATGGTCCGTTGCGGCCTATCTTGCTCGTGCCGGCCGACGGCGTTGCGCGCCGGATGCTGACCCGGGTTCAGCGCCACCTGCGTGTAGCGCCTCACGCAACCGCGCGGTGAGTTCTTTGGGGTCACTGCGCCGAACCACGACGCGCGGCGTTTCGTGCCAGTCGGCGCTGGCCTGAATCGCCCCGGCCATGTCGGCCACGAGCGCGTCGTCGACTTTCACGTCGGGCTCGAGGAAGATCTTCTTGATCTCGAATGTGCCGTCGACGCGGTGCGCTTTCGCGTCGAGGCGGCCGACGAGGCGCCCACGCCGCAGTATCGGCAGAACGAAGTAACCGTAGCGGCGTTTCGGCGCCGGCGTATAGCACTCGAGGGTGTAGTCGAAACCGAACATTGCGCTCGCGCGGGCGCGGTCCCAGACAACCGGATCGAACGGCGACAACAATGCCGTGTGTGTCGCGCGCAGCCGGCCGAGCTGTGCGCGATCGAGCAATCCGGCGTGGTCGCGGTGAACGTACCCGCTCGCTTCCCAGCCCCTGACGGCAATGCGCAGCAGCTCGCCGCTGTCGACGAAGCGCTGCAAATCTGCATCCGTGTGTTTCCTGCCGCTGCGAAAGTAATCGGCGATCCAGCGCGCCTGCGTGATGCCAAGTGCGCGCGCGGCGCGCAGCACGTGCTCGCGACGTGCTGCGGCGGCGTTCAGCGGTTCCACGGCTTGCAATCCAAGGCGCTCGACGACGCGCTCGGTCAGGTCATAGACACGCTGAAAATTCTCGCGCCTGGAAATCATCAGCTCGCCGAGTGCGAACAGTGCTTCGAGCCAGCGTTTTTCGTCTTTCCAGCCCCACCAGCCTGCACCGCCCTGACGCGGGCGTTCGAAGTCGGACGATTTGACCGCGCCGTGCTCGCGCACGTGCTCAAGCACGCGATCCATTCCGGCGCGATGGTCCCGATGCATGCGTTGCGCGTGCTTGCTGGCCCAGTGGTTTTCGCGCGCATTCGGTCCATGCCGGTGCAGTGCGTAGTCGGCAATCGGCGCGAAGCAGGCTTCGTGCGCCCAGCACTCGAAGATCTTTCCGCGGGCCAGGGCCTCGTCTAGCCACTGCGCGGGATAGCCGCCCAGACGCGAAAACAACACCAGATAGGGACTGCGGGCGACGACGTGGATCGTATCGATCTGCAGCAACTGCATGCGTTCGATCGCAGCCAGCAGGCGCTTGCGCGTGGCACGCGCGCGCGGCGGCCGCAGCAGCCCTTGTGCCGCCAGGTGCAGGTTGCGCGCCTGCTGAACGGAAAGCGAACCGGTCGGGGGTGTTATCTCGTCGTTCACGCAACACCTGAAACAATCGGTACAGGCGCAAGGATATCAGCGCGCTGGAGAAACTTGATCGCGGCTGCGCTCCGCGCCAAGCGCGCAAGCCAGCGAACAGTAGACATCGTCCGCTCCGTCAATCAGGAGACACCCATGAAAATCCAATCCCGAATCGCAACCATCCCTGCCGCGTGCAGCTTGCTCTTGCTGTGCGCTGCCGCGTCGGCCCAGAACGGCTCACAGGATCAAGTCAACCGTTACACGCAGCGCGATGGCACGCAAGTGACGCTGGTTTCCGGACAGCCGCACGATCCGTCGTATGGCCCGAAGCCGGCGTTCGAACAACTCGACACGAATCGCGACGGCTTCATCGACCGCAGCGAGGCAGAGGCCTATATTCCGCTGGCCAATGACTTCGACCACCTGGCGTTCCACACGACGCGGATTTCCCGGCAGTCCTACGCGCATTGGGATTATCGCTAGCGCAAACGCGTCCATCGCAAGCTGACATGCAGCCTCAGTCATGAGGCTCCAGGCGGCGTAATCGGCACGTTTGTGCCTTAACCCCTTTTCACGAGCGCGTGAATACTGCAGCATGTGCGCCCCTAGAACGGGAGGCATGGACAGATATGGGCGTTGCTGGAGGTACTCCGGAAAGCGGCGGACTGCGCGCGGTATTTCGCGAGGTGCGCCTGGCACTTGGCGATCTGGTCGGCGGCAAGCTCGACCCTTCCCACGAAATCATGCTGCAGGTGCTTTTCGGTCTGCTCGGCGCATTGGCCCGCGCCGACGGCGTGATCTCGAGTGAGGAAGCGGACTATACGAACTCGTTGATGGATGAACTCGAGCTCGGGACGCGTGCGCGCCAACTTGCGACCGAATCGTTCCAGAGCGGGCGTCGCCAGGTCGACCTGGAAAAGGAGATCCAGCGTTTTCTGATCGCCTTTCCACACGGATCGACCGAGGTCGATCGCCTCTATGACAGCCTGTTGCGCCTGGCCGCGGCCGACAAGCGTATTCGGCCCGGCGAACGTCAATTTCTCGAACGCGTGACGGTCGGACTGGGCTACTTGCCCGAAGTCCTCGAGCAGCGCCTGCGCAGCATCATGCGCTGAAGCTGAATAAGCGACGCGCCTCCTGGGAGGCGCGTTCCTAAAGTTGGTTTCAGCGCGAGACGGCAGCGCATCAGTGGTGGGGCGCGGGATGGTGACCGCCACCACCGCCGTAATGGCCGCCATGACCGCCGTAATACCCACCGTGCGAGTGACCGTAGCCGCCGTAATAGCCGATGCTCAACGCAAACGGCCAGCCGTAGTAGCCATAGCCGTAGCCAGCGTATGGGTAGTATCCGGCGTACGGGTAATAGGCGGGCGCATAGCCATAGCCATACGACGAGCCCTCGTAGTAGGCGCCCGTCGAGTAGCCGTTGTCATAGACGACGCCCGGGTGGGTGTAGTAAGGGTAGTAACATCCGCCGAGCATCAACAACGCACCGCATGCGACGGCGATTCGAGCCAGACGATTCAAACGCGATTTCATGACGCTTCTCCTGAAAGCACAGCAAATATGCTACTGCGCGATCGGTAAATCAATGCTGACCTGCATCAATTGGAACGTTCTGTTCAGACTCGCGTCTCACGCCTGATTCAGGCGCCAAGCGTGTTCATGTACGTGACTGGAAATCCGCAAGTTGCGGCACGTCGCAAACCCCCAGTTGTTCGCGATCTTCCGTGATCATCGACCGCGACACAGACTGCCGGCCTGCGTCGCAAAGCGCCATGTGGCGATCAAAATGTCAATGCTGCAGCCTGAACTCCGGATGCATCAGACTGCCGAGGAACAGCGACAGCAACCGCGGCTCCATGACGGCGGTGAACGCCACTCCATAGGCGGCGCCCCAAAGGTGCGCGCTGTGGTTGACGTTGTCGGTCGATCGCCGGTCCATGTAGATCGAATAGGCAACGTAGAGCACCGCGAAAATGATCGCCGGTACCGGCAGGAAGTACACATAGATCGTCGCCCACGGTTTTATCAGGATGAACGCGAACAGGACCGCCGACACCGCGCCGGAAGCGCCGAGGCTGCGGTAATGCGGGTTGTCGCGGTTGTCGAGAAACGTCGGCAGGATCGACACGACAAGTCCGCCGACATAGAACCCGGCAAAACCAAATGGTCCGAGATATTGCGTGTACTGCCGCTCCATCGCTTCGCCGAAGAAGAACAGCGTGATCATGTTGAAGATCAGGTGACCCGCGCTGGCGTGCACTAGGCCGTAGCTGACCAGCCGGTAGTATTGCTTGCCGCGGCTGACGGCCGGCGGCCACAGGATCAGCCGTTCCAGCAGCGCCGCATTGTTGAACGCGACGAACGAGACGACACAGGTGATTGCGATGATGATGAGCGTAGTACTCACTGGCGTCCTTGTGTTGTGGTTATTCAGCTTGTGCGGCGCCCACTGCGCGGTGCAGTATGCTCGCGGCAAATGGTAGAGGAAAATCGTGCTGACAACTTACCCCAAGCAGCCACGCAAGCCCGATCGCGACCACGCGAGCGCAGCCGATCATGCGATCTGGCTGGACCTGGTCGATCCGAGCGAGGACGAGCGCAAGCACGCCGCCTCGATGCTGGGCGCCGATCTGCCGACGCGTGACCAGATAAGTTCGATCGCGCTGTCGAGCCGGGTGCGAGTCGAAGACGAACTGCTCAGGATCAACATTCCGGCGTTCGCGCGCGGCGACGGTGGCCGCGGCGTGCTCACGCCGCTCGGCGTCCTGCTGTCGCCCGCGCTGCTGGTCACTCTTCGCTATGCCGAATCGCCGGCATTCGATCGCCTGGCGAAGACCGCGGAGGAAACCCGTCCCGGCACCAGCGTGGACGCCTTCGTTACGTTGTTCGAATCAGTCGCAAGCTCTGCCGCCGATCATATGCAGGAGTTGTCCAGTGAGCTCTCGGAACTGTCGCGCGCAACATTCTCGGACCGTCCCGGTCACTCCGGCATGCTGCGCGGCGTGCTGTTCGAGATCGGCCGCATCCAGCGTCATGTCACGCAGATCCGCTCGGCGCTGCTCGGCGTCCAGCGCGGGCTGAGCCACCTGTGCGATACGGCGCCAAAATGGATCAGCCGGCAGCAACTCACGCGACTGCAAGTGGCACTGGGCGACTTGAAATCGCTCAGCGAGTTCGATCAGCAACTCGACGACAAGATGCAATTCCTGCTCGATGCCGCGCTCGGTTTCATCAACAACGACCAGAACGACATCATGAAGGTGCTGACGATCGTCTCGGTCGTCACGATCCCGCCGATGATTCTCGCCGGCATCTGGGGCATGAACTTCAAGACGATCCACGAATACGACTGGCCGCATGGCTATCTGTTCGCCCTGACCGTAATCGTGCTGAGCATGCTTCTGCCGCTGGCATGGTTCAAGTGGAAGAAGTGGTTCTGACCTTCGCAAACGAATCACCTCTCCCGCTGGCGGGAGAGGTCGAGGCGCGCAGCGCCTCGGGTGAGGGTGGCGTACGGCGAGCGAATTCGTCTTCGGTTGCGCCACCCTCATCCGCCTTGCTCGCGCCATCCATGGCGCTCGCCCTGCGGGCCAGCCCCGCTGTTCGCTCCTGCATCCTGCCTTCGCAGTCGGCACCTTCTCCCGCCGGCGGGAGAAGGAAGACGCCGTTGGCTAAGGACCCCGAGCCCTACTTCGAACTGCCGACGTTGTCGGTCTTGTCGATGAACGCAGCGACGTTGTCGTGCAGTTGCTTGAGCGAGTCCAGGTGTGCGTACACCATGTGCCCTGACTCGTAGTAGTGCGTCTCGATGTTCTTGACCAGGCTGTCCGGAATCGACAGGTGGCGCATCTCGTAATCCGCCGTATAGAACGGCGTGGCCAGATCGTAGTACCCGGAATTCAGCATGACGTGCATGCGCGGGTTGTACTTCATCGCCGCGGACAGGTCCGGTATCACGTTCGGGAAGCCGGGAATCGGGAACGGCGCGCCGGGCTGCTTGTGCTCGAACTTCCAGCCCGGGAACGTGCCCTCGGCGAACAGCTGGTAGTTCTGCTCCTCGCCGAACTTCAGCTGCTTGCGCACGTAGTCGTTGAACGCCGATACGTAGGCCGACGAGATCGCCGCCGATTGCGGATCGTAGGCTGCGCCCTGGTTGAGCGCGTCCATGGTCGGGCCGGAGAAGCGCGAATCCAGGCGCCCGGTCGTCAGGCCACGGTCGATCTGCAGCGTATGCTCGAACTCGCCGCCATTGACGCGCAGGTTGGCGCGCTCGATGTATTCGACCGGCAGCCCGGTATAGTTGTGCAATTTTTCCGCGATCGCGCGCTTGCGCGCCGGGTCGAGAGAAGTGCCTGCGGCAAGCGCCACGGCGTACTCGCCCATCGCGAATTGCTCGACTTCGGCCAGGAAGGTCTTCAGGTCGGCCGGCTGGTTCTGCAGTTTCTTGTGATACCACGCCGTTGCGGCGTAGGTCGGCAGCACCAGCTGATACGAAAGATCGACGCCCGGATTGATTTCCGGGAAATCGATCAGCATCGCCATGTTCAGAACCTGCGACAGCAGGATCACGCCATTGAGGTCGATCGCCTTCTCGCTCTGCAGGAGGTTTGCCAGCACCGCCGAGCGCGTCGTGCCGTAGCTTTCTCCGAACAGGTACTTCGGCGAATTCCAGCGGCCGTACTGCGACATGAACTTGCCGATGAACTGGGCGAAAGCATTCGCATCCGGATCGACGCCGAAATATTCCTTCGGTCCCTTCTCCTTGTCGGCGAACGTGCTGAAACCGGCGCCGGGCGCGTCGATGAAGACCAGATCGCTGACGTCGAGCAGGCTGTAGTCGTTGTTGACCAGACCATAGGGTGCCGGAGCGGTGTGCTGGTCGTCCTCGGTCACGACACGCTTGGGTCCGAACGCGCCCATGTGCAGCCACACGGTGGCCGAACCGGGGCCGCCGTTGTAAATGAACATGATCGGCCGCTGGGTCGGTTCGGCGAGCTTCTTGAAATATGCCGCGTAGAAAATGCTGGCCGTGCCCTCGCCTTTCTTGTCGTCGAGGACGATCGTTCCGGCCACGGCCTTGTAGTCGATCTTCTTGCCTTCGACGGTGACGCTGCCTTCGGTTTCGACATGCTTCGGCCCCAGCTTTTCGGACTTGGACGTCTCGGTTTTCGTCTCGGTCCGGGTTTCCTTTTTGGCCGGCTCGTCGTCGGCGAAGGCCGGAGCGGCGAGCGCGAAGCATGTGGTCAAAGCAAGGGCGATCGAGGTCTTGCGCATGGGATTCCTTATTGGCAGCGTGGGCGTATGGGTCGGGGTGGCGCGGCATAGTGTCGGATTCGGGTGGACGTTCACAATCCCGAAAGTCATGATTGTCCGGATGACTGGGGAGCGCAGGTTGCAAGAGACAGAAGTGCCGTCACGCGCGGTCTATTGTTCCGCGGTTGATTGGCGCCGCACCAATCCCGGCCCTCACCCCAACCCCTCTCCCGGTGGGAGAGGGGCTTACAAGAACCTCTCCGGTTCTTGATTCCCTTCTCCCATCGGGAGAAGGTGGCGCGAAGCGCCGGATGAGGGTACGGGGTCGTATCGACGGTCGAAGTGTGTGCGAACTAGGCCAACTGGAGTTCTTCAGGGCCTCAGCACTTTTCATACTTCCAATTGCGCGCCTTCCCCTCGGCGATCCACTCGATCGCCTGCGCCAGGCGTTTCGCGCGTGTTTCCTCGCGCTTGGCCTCGACGATCCACTCGATGTATTCGCGGCGCTGGCTCGGGCTGAATGCCGCGAACGTTGCGGCGGCCTTGCGGTTGCGCTTCAGCGAGGATGCAAGGTCGTCCGGTATCGCGGCCTCGGGCCGCGCTTTCGCCTTTGCGCGCACCGGCTTGATGCCTTCTTCATTGAGCTTCGCCGCCTTGCGGATGTAGGCAGTCAGGGCACTGCGCGACGGCAGGCCAGCCAGGCTGGTGATGCGGCCGAACTGGCCCATGGCACGTTCGTCTTCGGCGCTCGCGCGGCCCACCACGATTCGCCTTTCCAGAACCCGAACGTGCAGTGCTGCTTGAACGCCGCCATCGCGCACATCATCCCGTGATGCATGAAATGTGGAAAGCTCCATTTCATGGTTTCTTCCACTTGTGGACATGCGGCATGGACGACATCGCGAAGATGCGCCAGGATCGGTTTGGCGAAATCGGCGGATCTTGCGATGTAGGCATCGACGCGCGGATCACGCTTGCCCATAGTCATTCTCTCCCTTGAACTGAAGAAGACAGAACTTGTGCGGCAAGCGGCGCTCAACCGCCAACTGCAAACGCCCCGCCCTGTTCCAGCGCTCGCTGATAGGCCGGGCGAGCATGGATGCGTTCGAGAAACGCGGCTAGCCTGGGCCGGGCCGCATCGATCAGGCCGCCCGCCCGTCCCGCCTCGATCGGAAAACTCATCTGCACGTCGGCGGCGCTGAACTCGTCGCCTGCAAACCAGACGTGCCGTGCCAGTTCGCTTTCCATGTAGTCGAAATGCAGCTTCAGCTGCGGATCGACATATGAGGTTTTCACCTTGTCCGCAACGCCGCGGACGATCGGGCGGATGAAAAACGGCATCGGCGCCTTCGGCATGCGGCGGAAGATCAGACTGAGCAGCAGCGGCGTCATCGCCGAGCCTTCGGCATAGTGCAGCCAGTAGGTGTAGCGCAAGCGTTCCGGAGTGTCGGGTGGCGGCACGAATCGCCCGTTGCCATAGCGTCCGACCAGATATTCGATGATCGCTCCGGATTCGGCCACGGTCGTACCGCCGTCGCTGATGACCGGCGACTTGCCGAGTGGATGCACGGCGCGCAGCTCCGGCGGCGCCAGCATCGTGTTCCGGTCGCGCTGGTAGCGCACGATGCGGTACTCGACGTCGAGTTCCTCGAGCAGCCAGAGGACGCGTTGCGAACGCGAGTTGTTCAAGTGGTGGACCGTGATCATGCGCGTTCGTGCCGGCTGCCGCGTTTTGTCAGTGGGGACCGGCTGCGATCTTGCCAGCGTCGGCATCTGCCGCGATCAGCTTGAGAAAGGTCGGATCGCGGCGCAAAGCATCCCAGGCCGGATGCAGGCGCATTGTTGCGCGGGTCTCGCCATTGGGCACTTCGAGCAGGTGCGGTACCATGGCGACCGCTTCTTCGTTGTGACCGAACACCGCAAGAACCTGAGCCAGCGTCGCCTCGGCACGCGGCCGCAGGAAGGCATCGCCGGCGTTGATTTCGACGCCGCGCTTCGCCCACTTCATCGCCTGTTCCTCATCGCCGAGTCCGGCGTAAGTGATTGCGTATCCCTGCGCCACATTGGTGTCGTCGACATCGGACCGGTACAGGGAATTGATGACTTCGAGCGCGTGCTCGAAGCTGGCGTGTGCCGCCGTCTTGTCCCCGGACCACATCTGAGCCCAGGCGATGAATATCTGGCAATACGTCTGCCACGGATCATTGGTCGACTGCATTTTCGTCATCGCATCGCGCAAGAACGCGAGGGCATCGCCGAAACGCCGCTGCAGCAGCATCTGGTCGATTTGCGCGGAAAAACTTTCGGCATCGCCCACGTCGATCGTCAGTCCGGCGAGAAGCTCGCCCGCTGCGTCGAGATTGCCTTCGACTTGATACGTCGAAGCCTTGCCCGCAAGCAGCTTGTTCGAGTCAGGAACGACGGCCAGCGCGCGGTCGAGCGTGGCGCGCGCTTGTGCGAACTCGCGCAGCGCCGCATAGGTGTTGGCCAATTCGCTCAGCATCGGCACCGCGTGCGGATCGAGGCCGCTTGCCTGTTCCAGGTGCGCGATCGCTTCGCGCCACTTGCCTTGGCGCCGCTCGATGTAACCGATCGAGGACAGCACGTCGGCATTGTTCGGCAGGCGCTGGCGCGCCTGCTCGAAGGCCTGCAATCCACCGGCGTAGTCGCGCAGGCCCCGATAACGGTAGTAGCCAACTGCCAGATAGGCTTCGCCCAGTTCCGGTTGCAGCCGCAGCGACGTGTCGGCCGCCTGCTTGACCTCGTCGAGTTGCGTCGGCGAGCGATCCATGAAATTGGCATACATGAAGCTCTTGACGATCGCCAGCCGCGCCCATGCCAGCGCGAAGCCTGGATCGAGTTTGACCGCTTCGGCGTAGAGAGTCAGGATCTTGCGCAGGACTTCGGTGGATGGATTGGCTTCGTGCGCCTCGATCGCGCGCGCGCGCAAATAGGCATCATAGGCGGCTGCATTCGCGGTCGAGCGAACCGCGACCGCGCTCTGTTCCCCTCCGTTGAGCTTGACCTGCAGCTCCGACGCGATCGCCTGCGCGACCTCGGTCTCGACCCCGAATATGTCATCGAGCTTGCGGTCGTAGGTCTCGGCCCACAGGTGCTCGTCGGTCGCGGCCTTGATCAACTGCACCGTGACGCGCACGGCGTTGCCGACCTTCTGGACGCTGCCTTCGAGCACAGTCGCGACGCCGAGCTGGCGCGCAATCTCCGGAAGATTGCCGGGCTTGGAGGCGTACTGCTGCGTGGACGTGCGCGAGATGACCTTGAGCGCGCCGATCTTGGCCAGGCGCGTCAGGATCTCGTCTTGGATGCCATCGGCGAAATAGGCGTTGCCCTGGTCGGCGCTGAGGTTCTCGAACGGCAAGACCGCAATCGACTGACCGCTCGCGGCAGGCTCGACGACGTCGTTTCGCAGCATCAGTCGGTCGGCCAGCAACAGCACGACTGCCAGGCCCAGGGCGACGATAATCCAGCGGTCGAAGCGCTTGCTTGCGGCTCGCACCTGCGGGTCGGATCGATCGATCTGGCTTTCGCGTTTGATCCCCTGCGGCGTCAGTTCGAAGAACCACGCGAACACCAGCGCCAGCGGAAAGCCGACGATCGCGGCGACGACGACAAGTCGAACCACGGAATTGGAGATGTTGAAGAATGGAAAAACCTGCGTCGCGACCTGCACGAGCAGCCACGCCGCTGCCGCATAGAACGCGCCAGCGCGCAGGACATTGCGCCTTTGCAGTTCGGTGAAGAACGAATTCTGCATGCAATTTTTCCAAGGGCGGCATCGCGGCCGTACCGCAACGGGCCATGCCCGCGAGCCACGTGAAGGTCTAGTCGACCCGTCGCGAGCCTCAAGCGGAGATTGTCACATGAACCCGGTGGCGGCGGTCAAACCCCGAAAGACATGGGTATCATCGAATCGACGTGCAGCCACGCACAGCCATGCGCGCAGCCGGCGCGCGGAGGCGGACGCCATTTACATCGTTGCGGCGGCATGCGATCTTGCCCTAATTGGAAGGGAGGAATCTTCATGATTGGTTACGTCACGGTCGGCACCGGCAATCTGGCTCGCGCCGCCTCGTTCTACGATGCGCTGCTCGGCACGCTCGGCGCAGCGCGCTTCATGGAATCGGACCGCTTCATCGCGTGGTCAGTCTCACCGACGACACCAGCGTTCAGCGTCGCCCTGCCGTTCGACGGCAAGCCGGCAACGGTTGGCAATGGCGGGATGGTTGCCCTGTTGATGGACAGCCGCGCAAAGGTGGATGCCCTGCACGCCAAGGCGCTCGAGCTCGGCGGCAGCGACGAAGGCGCGCCGGGTCCGCGCGGCGACGGTTTCTATGCCGGCTATTTCCGCGACCTCGACGGCAACAAGCTCAATGCCTTCTGCATGGGCTGATCTCGCCGTGAGTCGTTCGCGGCGGATTGCGCACTGACACGAGCGGGATCGATCATGGCGTGCGACCCACAACTGCTCGCCGACGTCGAACTGTTCGAGCACGTCGACGCCGAGGACCGCGCGCGCCTCGCCGAATTCATCGACGCGTACCAGCTCGCAGCCGGCAAAACCCTGTTCAAGACCGGCGAACCCGGCGACTCGCTGTACATCGTCCGTTCCGGCGAAATCGAACTGTTCATCAAGGACACCGCGGGGCAGAAGATCCTGCTGACTATCGCCAATCCCGGCGAAGTGTTCGGCGAACTCGCCCTGCTCGATCGCGGCCCGCGCACGGCGACGGCACTGGCGCTGACCGACTGCGAACTGCTCGAACTCGACCGCGACGATCTGATGCGGCTGTTCCAGAAAAGCCCGTCCGCGGCGTTACGCCTGCTCGCGGCGATGAGCCATATGACGCGCAAGGCCGACGAGTTGCTGCGCACGCGCGTGTCGCGCAACGTCAACGAGGAAGTCGAGGAACACATCAGCGTCCTGCAGCGCGTCGCCGACTGGATTTCATGGTTCAGCGGCAGCATGCTGTTTCTCGCAATCAACCTGCTCTGGTTCGGGATCTGGATTGCGGTCAACGTCTGGCCTATCGGCGTGCCGCAGTTCGATCCGTTCCCGTTCGGTCTGCTGACGATGATCGTTTCACTCGAAGCAATTTTTCTTTCCTGCTTCGTGCTGATCAGCCAGAACCGGCAGGCCGAGAAAGACCGCGTGCGCGCGGACATCGAGTACGAGGTCAACATCAAGGCCGAACTCGAAATCGCCCATCTGCACGAAAAGACCGATCGCGTCTACAGCGAGATGCTCGAGTACTTCACGCGGCTGGAAAAACGCATTACTGGACCGCAGCGTTAGAGCAACCTGCAAACTTTACAGTCGTCGTCATTCCCGCGAAAGCGGGAATCCATGTTGATCTCTGTGTAACATTCCAGAATCAACATGGATTCCCGCTTGCGCGGGAATGACGGCGATTTTAAAACCTGTTCAATGGTTCCGTGAGGCCAGGCGCGACCGCGACCAGAGTGCAGACGTTCCTGCCAGTCACTGGCTAAACTCCGGCGCGATCGCGCGTGAGCCATCCAGCAATACGTGTCGCCCACTCGGCCTGGCCATCTGCCTGCGCGATAAGGTCCTGGCGGATTTCGAGGCCCACATGCGCGATGCCGCGCGTTTCGCAGTGCACCGGAATCGCATAGTCGGTCGTGGCAGTGACCGCGTACGGTTCGTTGTCCCCGACGTTCCAGCGCCCCTCGGCGCGGATGATTGCGAGCAGCTTCTGCGCCACGCGCGCATCGCGCCCGTACAGCATCCCGATCTGCCAGGGCCGCGCGACGGCGTGGTAGACCGGCGTGAAGCTGTGTACGGAGATGAGGATTGCCTGCCGGCCCAGGGCCGCGCGCCGATCAAGTTCCGCGGCAATGCGCGCGTGATACGGCATGAAGATTTCCTGCGCCCGCGCGACCGCTGCCGTCGCATCGATGTTCGCATTGCCGGGAATGTCGGTCACCTCACTGCGTGCAACAATCGATCCGGGCGCATCGAGTGGACGGTTGCAATCGATAACGAGGCGCGAGTAGTTCTGCATGATCGCAAACGCGTCGAGTGCCGCCGCCAGGCGCGACGCGACGCCGGCCGCACCGATGTCCCAGGCGACGTGCCGCTGCAGATCGGATTCGGACACACCGAGGTCGCCCAGAACGCGTGGAATCCGGCGGCTCGCGTGATCGCAGATCAGAAGAAACGGCGATGCTGCGTGCTCTCGCTCGACTGCGAATGCGGGTGGTTCGTCGGCGGCGAGAATGCGTGCGTTGTCGGCGTCGTTCATGCTTCGTAACGCTAGCACGCGCGCTGCGCGCTGCGCCACCGGTCGACTTGCCGGGTGTTGCTTGTGGCTCTATTGCTGGTGGTTCGGAAAACGGGCCGGAGCCGTTGCGGCTCCGGCCGCGGCATCAACCATGATTCATTGCGTTCGCATTTGCCGGACGCCAGCTGGAAATCTTGCGGCGCTCCAGCGGTATTCCGTACATGTCGACGAACTCGCCATCGCGAAACATCGCCGGCTGCCATTCGGTAGTGCCCAAACGCACCTCGATGACCTGGCGGTCCATCGGAAGCTTGTCATTCGTCTGACTCTTCAACACGCTGTTCGGCAACATAGGTGCGTTCTCCTTCGCATTATCAGGGACGTCCATTTTCGATCACAGCGCATGAACCTCGGCTATGCAGCGCATGAACCGGGCTTCAGCATGAGGCGGCGACTACTGCGCAGTTGCAACAAATGCTGCAGCGGCGATCTGCAACATCATCGAGCCAACGGCTTGACCTTATACGGCTATGGCGGCGGCGTCCGTTGCGGGTTTGGCCGTTTTCGCCATAAAAGTAGCAAATCCGCCACTGCCTCTGCTAGGCTTCCAGGCGCAAAGTGCGCACCGTGAGCCGTTGCTGCGAGATGGCGTAGTCCAGGCCAGGAGTTCCTTTCTCGCAGTAGCGCTGCCACTCCGGCTAAACGCTGGACTCGTCAGTTCGCTTAGGTTCGCTACTGGAGATACCGCCATGCTCAAGCACTCATTGACAGCCCTGTTCGCTTCCGCGGCGATTGGCGCCAGTACGCTGGCCGCCGCTGTCCCGACCTACGAGCCGCTGTATATTTTCGACGGCCAATACACGGCGACATTGAAGCAGCACTCCCATCGCTGGCAGCTTCAGCCGCTGCGTGGCGATGAAATAGAGGTTAGCGACCACGCGAAAGACTGCGGCAGCCGCCAGCCGATACCGAAGGGACTATGGATCGTCAGCCAAGACGGCGAAGGCAAGCCGCAGCTTGTCGCCCCGTCGGTAACGGCGCTGCCGGCCGGATTTCCGCAGCACGTGGCGCTGCGCGCGTGCGGCGATAAAGCCGAAGGCGATGTCGCCTTGTTCGTCCCCGCCGTCGCCTTGAACTGGATCAATGCGAATGTCGGCTCGGTGCTGATAGACGACTAGGTTGATCGATGACCGGACCGATCCAATGACGAGAAAGACGTTCCGACTCGGATTGATGGCGCTCGACGGCTGCATGCTGTCGAGCCTTTCCGGTCCCGCCGACGCGCTGCGCGTGGCGCAGACGCTCGCCGAGATCCGCTCGCCGCACGATGCGCCGAAGTTCGAGAGCATCGTCTTCAGCGCGCGCAACGCCAAACGCGTGCGCTCCGAGTCGGGAATCGAGATCAGCGATATCAAGCCGCTCGGACATCAGCATTTCGATCTGGTGCTGGTGCCGGGCATCAACCATCACCGTCCGGGCGAACTGTGGCAGCGGCGCGCGGAGTTCGAACCCGAGTTCGCAGCGCTACGTGCCTTTCACCTTCGCCGCACGCGCATCGCGGCGACCTGCAGCGGAACCTACCTGCTCGCCATGGCCGGCTTGCTCGATGGCCGCCGCGCGACGACCAGCTGGTGGATGGCAAGCTCGTTCCGCCGCCACTTTCCCGCCGTGCAGCTCGAGGAACAGGCGTTGATGATCGAAGACGGCAACATGATCACGACCGGCGCGTCGACGGCCGTGTTTTCACTCGTGGTCCGCCTGATTGCGGAATTTGCCGGCGAGGAACTCGCGCTGCAGACCAGCCGCATGATGCTCCTCGACACCGAACGCCAGAGCCAGGCGCCGTACGTCAGTCAAGCCCTGCTGGAAAAGCCGCGCCATTCGCTCGCGGAAAAAATCACGCATTTCCTCGACAAGGAACTGCAAAACCAGATCAGCGTGTCGCGGCTCGCCTCGCACTGCGGGACGAGCGAACGCAGCCTGCTGCGGCATTTCCGCGCGCACTTCGGCGCGACGCCGCTGGGCTACATCCAGCATCTGCGCGTCGAACGCGCCAAGGCGCTGCTCGAAGCCACGCAGTTGAGCTTCGATGAGGTCGTCGAGCGCTGCGGATACAGCGACGTGCCGAGCTTCCGCAAACTGTTCAAGCGCGAAACGTCGCTGACGCCGGGCGACTACCGCGAACGCTTTCGCCTGCGGGCGCGTTGACCGGAAGAGACGCGTCCAGCGAAGACGTCATTCGTTGACGATGCCGCGTATCGGCAACGCCAGGCGATCGCCCGGGTCGTGGTCGAGGCGAACGTGAACGTTCTCGCCCTGGTACGCGTAGACGACGTCATACACCGGATCAGCACCGGCTGGCTGATCGACCATGTGGCAGCGTTTGACCACGTGGGTCACGGTGTCCTTGCTCTGGTGATTCTTCTGGACCTCCTTGCCGACGACTCCGCCACCGACGGCACCGCCGACGGTCGCGAGCGTGCGTCCCCTGCCGCCGCCGAACTGACTGCCGATCACGCCTCCGGCAATCGCGCCGATGACCGTGCCGGCAACCTGATGATGATCGTCCGGCTTGCGCTGTTCGGTCACGGTTTCGTTCGTGCACACCTGACGCGGACCGGTCATTGGAGTCACGCTGACGACGCGTGCGTATTCGACATCGGAAGTCTCCGGCGCTCCGGCTGCAGCAACCGCATTGCCTTCGTTCGCCGAGCCCTTCGCCGTGGACGATGATTGAGCGGGCGCCACAGGCTGCTGCGAGTCCGATCCGGCCAGCAGTTCGGCGACGGTGGCATCCTGCGGCGCGTTCGCCGTCGCCGTGCTCCCGGAAGTGGTTGTCGACGGCTGTGTCGCAGCGCTGCCGGCAGACGTCGGTGCTGCCGACTTGTCGGAACAGGCCGCGAGGAGCGCGACCAGGCCGATCAGCGCGCATTGACGCCACGAATCGATTGTGAACTGGGCCATGGCGAGTCTCCTTCTTGTCGGACCCGATAATCCTACGCCGCGAATTTGTACGCTTGCTGAAGGCGGCATTGCGCCGCACTCGACATGGCGGCGGAATCATGCCGCTCCCGGCTCGCGCAACGGCCACTGATCCAGCACTTCATGCTGCGCGCTCGCGCCGTGGCTTTCGATCAGCGCGAAGCCACGCACGCACCACGCTATTGGAGGAATCGCGATCGGCTCGCTCAGGCCTCCTTCGATGTAGGCGATCGTCACATGCGGCGTGAAGCGCTGCTCGAGCCAACGCCCCAGGCCCTCATCGGCGAGCGCCTCTCCCAAAGTCGCGCGCAGCATTTCCAGCGAATGATCCGAATGCGGCGAGCAGCGCACGACACACGGCGATTGGCGGCGTGCGCCGAACGTCTCGACGCGCTCGAGTTCGATTTCAAACGGGGCGATGCGCACGTGTTGCGAAGCGGCGCGCGCCCGCTCGATCAGGTCTGCGGGCCGGACGACATGGCTACCGAGAAAATGCACCGTGAGGTGATGCTTCGACGGTTGCACCCAGCGGCCGCGCACGCCGCCGCTGGCCCTGATTGATGCAGCTGCGCACTCGATTTCGTGCGCCGCCGCGGCATCAGGGCGTAGCGCGAAGAACAGGCGATGAATCGGTTCGGA
Organism: uncultured Gammaproteobacteria bacterium; assembly: GCA_963766595.1. GTDB lineage: Bacteria > Pseudomonadota > Gammaproteobacteria > Xanthomonadales > Rhodanobacteraceae > Rudaea. The sequence goes on along the minus strand of CAVYAZ010000001.1, from coordinate 772,851 downwards.
CATGTTCCACGGTGGAGCAGGTGAAAGATTGCGCGCCTATGATATCCGCCGCGCGAGCGACCAGTTTTTTGGTGCGCGGAAGCGACGCTCGCCGAGGCGCTCGTCGCGAGCGATTTTTGAACCGTGGATCGCCGATTGGTGGCCCGGCCGCTAATGTCCCGCAGGCGCGACGCCATCGGCTTCCGCCGGGTCGGCGACGAGCGTAGCAAGGAACGTCGCGACGCGATTGCGGCCCTCGCGCTTGGCGCGATACAGCGCGCTGTCGGCGTGAATCAGCATCTGGCGCAAGTCGTATCCGGTTTCGATCGTCGTGGTGACGCCGAAACTGGCCGATACATCGAAGTCGATTCCGGTTTCCGAGCGCGCCAGGCCGGCAATCGCGACACGCAGCACTTCCGCGCGCTGCAAGGCCGTATCGAGGCCGCAGTCCGGCAGCAGGATGCCAAACTCTTCGCCGCCGAGACGGCCGAAAATGTCCATCGAGCGCATGTGCACCTGGAGCACGCCGACGGCGCTCTGCAGCACGACATCGCCGGCGACGTGGCCATGGGTGTCATTGACCGTCTTGAAGTTGTCGAAGTCGACCAGAATCATGCAGGTTTCACGCGCCGACCTTTTGCAGTGCTCCAGCACGGCCTTGGCCTCGTCCATGAAATGCTGGCGATTCAGTATCCCGGTCAGGCCGTCGCGGCGCGCCAGTTTCTGGAAGCGCATTTGCGAACGCTTGGTGCGGTACGCCCACAAGACGATGAAGCCGAGCACGCTTCCGAGAAGCAACAAGTACAAGCGTTCCGTTTCCTCGGACTTTTCCGCGACCTGCTGCTGCAAGTGCAGGACTTGATTCGTTTCGGTCAATGCCTCGATCTGGTGCTTCTTGTCCATGACCTGCTGATTGACGATCTGGTACGCCAGGGTCCGCGCCGTCGTGTCGGTCAGATAGCCCTTGTCCGACGCCGCATATTTTTCGTGATAGGCAAGTGCGGCCGCGGCGTCGCCCGACTTCTTGGCCACTTCGTACAGCACTTCATAGGCGTCCACGACCGGCTTGATCACGTCGTTCTTCGTGCTCTCGTCGATCGTGCGCTGCGCATACAGCCGGGCCTGGTTGGAATCGCCGACCTTCAGATAGGCCTTGGCCAGAATCGAGTCGAACTCGGCCATCAGCACGGCATAGTGGGTGCGTCGTGCTTCCTCGTAGTTGACCTGCACCAGCCTGATGGCGTCTTCCGCGCGGCCCTTGTCGACGGCGAGCCCGGCCATGAAGCTTCTCATCCGGTTCGCGAACATCGGTTCGCTGGCCTTGCCGCAGGCGTCGATGCCTTTCGCGACCAGGTCGTCATCGGCGCGGAGCTTTTCGCCCCGGTACAAGGATTCGATTTTCAGCGAGATCGCCTTGCACACGCCGGCATCCTCGCTTTCCTCCGCAATCCATCGATCGGCGTAGTTGGCAGCCAGGTCGTACTGGCCTGCCTGCGTGTTGAGCTGGGCCGCCACGGCAAACCCGAGCATACGCGTGCCTCTGTCGGGCACGTGCGGTTGCAGTTCCAGCGTCTGGTTCAGGCGCCGGTAGGCCTCTTCGTAATGACCCGCAAACCCTAGCGCATTGGTGAGAGTGACATTCGCGCGAAAGCGCAATGTGACGTCTTCCGACGAGTCGTCCACGATCGCCTTCAGTGGCGGAATCGCCAGTTCGTAGTCACGGTCGAACGTTGCGCGCCAGCCCCGCAGGTAGCGGACATGCGCCTGCTGGTTCGCGTCGAGTGATTCGTAGTCGCCGTCCAGCCGCTTGAGCAAGGCGACGAAGCGCGAATAGTCGGAAGTCTTGATTTCGTCGGCAGTCTTTATCAGCTGACCCGCCTCATCGTCGGGCGCGGCGGCAGCGGCCGCGCCCCACAGGAGCGCGAAAGTCAGACAGGCTTGCCCCAACAACGGACGCAATCGACTTGGAACGCTGCGCAAGCCAATCCTTCGTTGCGTATCCAGCCGTCCTCCCATGCTTGACTCAATCGCCTGGCGGCGTTCCGCGTCTTGCCTATTTCTTGCCTTTGCCCGGCGTTTTCTTTGCGGGTTTCTTGGCAGGCGCCTTGCTTGGCTTCTTCGGTGGCGCCTTGGATGGCTTCTTCTCCGGAACCTTCACCGGAAAGACCGAGCAGTAGATCCGGTTCTGGGTATCCAGCAAAGCGTGGATCTCCACGACATCGCGATCCAGGATCGCTGTCCGGAGAGACGGCTCCAACTGCGAATGTCTCAATGCTTCCTTCAATTCGCCGCGCTTCGCGTGGCGCAATTCCGGGTTCTGCCCGACGAACTCAAAAAACCTGATTACGTTCGACATTTCCTTGCCCCTCTGTTGGCCGAAACGCGCCGCATGCACCGTTCTGTATGCGGCGAACACATTACGTTCCCTCACTCCTCGCCGAACCGCCGCTCGACGAATCCGTTCCATGCATCGGTACAAGCCGCGCGATATTGCACCCAATGCCGTCAATCGGCAACGACCGCCGCCTTTCCGAATAACGAATCCTCTTCAATCTCTGCCGGCGCGATCAAGCTCGGCGAGTCGCTCGAGCATTTTGCGATTGACCTGGGGATCCCCGGCAGGAGGAATGACGAGCGTATCGGCCAGGTCGATGTCCGCATCCGGCAGCCGGGAAAGAGGCATGCGGGCGATCCGCGGTTCCTGGATCGGCAAAGTCGCGGCACGATAGACGATGACCTCGTGGTCTGGAGGATAGTCGCGCGCGAGCAACTCCAGGAGAAGCCGCCGATAGGCGCCGCCCGTCGAGAAGCGTGCCAGGGACTGATCACCGGTTATGCCGATCTGCCACAGAACGAGATATGCGCACGAATCGATGCGGCGTTTGTAGAAAAGGAACTGGCTGGCCTCGTAGTGCTGGCACCCAGCCGTGCCAGGATCGATACCGAGATCGGCATACAGGCAGTCTTCGGCCGAGATGCCCGGTTCCATGTGCGCGCGATAGCCTTCCTTTCGCGCGATCCTGATGGCCTCGTGCGGTGGCCAGGCAAACACGCCCGGATGACCGTAGAAGGCGCCGCATACGTTTTTGCCGGAGCGCACTTCGACGAGCATCGCATGCGACCATCTGGTCGTAGGTATCCGCCCGCGATTTACCCTCGCGGTAGAACGGCTGCAGACTGCGCACGTCCCGGTTCATCTGCTTGATCCACAACTCGACGATCGCATCGGACACTGCGACAAACACGACATCGGCATTCTCGATGTAGCTCCGGGCCAGCGGGCCAAGATGCGAACCGAGTGTCATGCCGACGCCGACGCACGCCAGACTTCCCTTGCCCTCGGATGCGACCTTCGGGCGTTTCAATGCAGCGTTCCTGGCGATGTCGTCTGCGGGCGCGCCGGCACTGCCGCCACTTCTTCAGCAACGGCAATCGTGAATGCCTCGACGCGATTGCGGCCGTTGCGTTTGGCAAGATACAGCGCGCTGTCCGCATGGATCAGCATCTGCCGCAAGTCGTATCCGGCCTCGCGCGCCGAGGCCACGCCGAAGCTTGCCGAGACATCGAAGGCGATGCCGGTTTCGGCACGATCCATCCTGCCGATCGCGAGCCGCAAGTCTTCGGCTCGCTCCCGGGCATTCTCGACGGCGCAATCCGGCAACAGGACTCCGAATTCCTCGCCGCCAACGCGTCCAAAAATGTCCATCGCCCGCATGCTGACCTGCAACACCGCGGTAGTGCATTGCAGGACGACGTCGCCCGCGACATGCCCGTGCGAATCGTTTACCGCCTTGAAATTGTCCAGGTCGATCAGGATCAGGCAGATCTCCCTGCCCGAATCCTTGCACTCCTGCAGTATGACTTTTGCTTCGTCCATGAAATGCTGGCGATTGAGAATGCCCGTCAGGCCGTCACGCCGGGAGAGTTTCTGGAAGCGCAATTGGGAGCGCTTCGTGCGAAGGCCCCACAGAACGATGAAACCCAGCACGGTCGCCAACAGGAGAACATAGAGGCGTTCGGTTTCCTCGGACTTCGCCGCCACCTCTTTTTCCAAATGGAGGACGCGGTTCGTCCCGGTAAGCGCCTCGATCTGCAATTTCTTGTCGAGCACCTGTTGCCTGGTCATCTCGTAGGCAAAAGCCTTGGCGCCGGTATCGCTCAGGTAGCCCTTGTCCGCGACTGCGTATCGTTCGTGATACTCGAGCGCGGATCGGTAGTCGCCTTCCGACTGCGCCACCTTGTAAAGCACGCCGTAGGCGTCAACCAAAGGCTTTGACGATTCATTCCTGATGCTCTTTTGCACTGCGCTGAGCGCATATTGCTTGGCCAGCGCGACATCGCCGGTGAGCAGGTAGGCACGCGCCAGGATCGAATGGAACTCGGACGAGACCCTGGCGGAGTGGGTCCTCTGCAGGTCGGCATCGTTCGCCCGCAAAAGCTTGATCGCGTCCAGCGGCCGTCCCTGGGCAATCTGGATATTGGCAACGAACGTGTGAATGATGTTCGCGGAAAGCACGTCGCCGACTTTCATGCAGCGCTCGATGGTGCTTTTTATTCTCGGGTCGTCCAGGCCCAGCTTGCCGCTTCTGAACTGGGCGTCGAGCATCAGGTACGTGGCCCGGCATTGTGCCCAGTCGCCGTCGTCCTCCGCCCGCCAGCGCTCGGCGTAATTTAGCGCGAGGTCGTATTGTCCGGCTTCGTTGTGCAACAGCGCGGCAACGGCAAACACGAGCATGCGTGCATCCTTGTCCGCGACCTGTGGCTGCATCTCGAGGAGTTGGCTCAGGCGGGCGTAGGCTTCTTCATAGTGCGACGTAAACGCCTGATCGTTGATGAGGCTGATCTCGGCGCGCACGCGCAGCGTGGGGTCGGTGGTCTCTTTTATGACTGCCTTGAGCGCGGGAACGGCGGATTCATAATCGCCCGTGTAACCCAGTTGCCAGCCTTTCAGGTAGTCCAGCCAAGCGTGTTGTCCCGCGGAAAATCGGCTCGACTCCCGGTCGAGTCCCTTGACAATCTCCAGGAACTCTCCGTTGTCTGTAGTCTTGATGTTGTCGGCGTGCTTGAGGAGTTGATCCACCCCGTCCGCTTCTTGCGCCACCGACCCGGTCGACAGCGCCAGGGCCGCGCATGCACAGATGGTCAGCCAGTTCGAGCGGCTCCCGCGCACGCCAGGCGTCTGCCCCGACGCTAGGCAGCCGCGCATACCAGGCATCCGGGTTGTGAATCCTCGCGCCGAACGGCCGGCGTGGCGCGATCGTAGCCTTCGCGGTCTCGTTCGACGAACGTGCCCGCACGCCCTACTGACGCGACTAGACGCTGGCTCCCTGCAACGCGGATGGCATACTGCCATGGTCCCGCCCCTGATTCTTTCCCCTGCAACGCCGCCACCATTGATTCGGTGAACTCCTCGCGTTTGCCGTCGCCGACAATCTTGCACCTAATGTGCCAAATCGGCAACGATTACGGCTTCCTGACGGTGCCTGGCAGTGCCGCAGGCCATGCTTGCGCGGCGGTGCCTTATGCTGCGCCGACAGCCAACAAGCTACGACTATGAAAACACTACCGATCTGCCTCGCACTGGCTTGCCTGGTCTTCGTTCCCGTCGCAAGCAGCGCGCCGGCGAAGCCGCGTGCGCGCGACCTTGGAGTGCCGTTCGACGGCACACCGGGACAATTCAATGCGATTACCGATGTCCAGGGCGTCGAGGTCGGCCACACGACCCTCATCTCCGGGTCGGGAAAGCTCAAGGTCGGAACGGGTCCGGTGCGTACTGGAGTCACCGCGGTTTTGCCGCGCGGCAGAGCCAGCCTCGACCCCGTGTTCGGCGGCTGGTTTTCCCTCAACGGCAACGGCGAGATGACCGGGACCACGTGGCTCGAGGAATCCGGCGTCCTCGACGGACCTGTGATGATCACGAACACGCACAGTGTCGGAGTCGTTCGCGATGCCGTCATCGCCTGGCGTATCAAGCAGGCGCCACCGGACGCGGAAGGCTATTCGTGGTCCTTGCCGATCGTCGCGGAGACTGCCGACGACGATCTGAATGACATGAACGGCTTCCACGTCAAAACCGAGCACGCCTTTCACGCGCTCGATTCCGCGCACGGCGGACCGGCGGAGGAAGGCAACGTCGGCGGCGGCACCGGGATGATCTGCAACGAATTCAAGGGCGGCATCGGCACTTCGTCGCGCGTACTGCCGGCAAAGCTTGGCGGCTATACCGTCGGCGTGCTCGTGCAATGCAACTACGGGCGGCGCAGCCAGCTGCGCATCGCCGGCGTGCCGGTCGGCAAGGAAATTCCGGATCACACGGTGCGCGAAGAAGACATCGGCTCGATCATCATCGTCGTCGCCACCGACGCGCCGCTGATCCCGACCCAGCTAAAGCGCCTGGCCCGCCGCGCCGCGCTCGGACTCGCGCGCGACGGCAGCTTCGCCGGGGACGGCTCCGGCGACATCTTCATCGCGTTTTCGACCGCCAATCCCGGCGCGGCAACCGGCAAGGGCGTGCGCGACGTCAAGATGCTGCCGAACGACCAGATGAATCCGATCTTCCTGGCCACGGTGCAGGCGACCGAGGAAGCCATCATCAATGCGATGGTCGCCGCGGAGACGATGAAAGGCGCAAACGATCTCGAAGTCATCGCCCTGCCGCACGACCGCTTGCGCGAGGCGCTGAAGAAGTACAACCGGCTCGCGGAACCTTAATAGCAACGTTTGCAAGCGCAGGCACAAGCACGGCGTGGGAAAGCATCCCCGGCAGAGCTGGAGCCTTTGATCGTATGAGCCACTCAATGGGACCAAAGAGCAACAACCTTCCAACGCCGTGCGCCATTGCCGTCATTCCCGCAGCTCTCAACAGCGGAGCTGGTCAAGCGGGAATCCATTTTAATCTCGCGCTTTCGCCACTCTTCAAGCGGAGCAACATGGATCCCCGCTTTCGCGGGGATGACGACTTTCTCCGAAGCCGCCTTTCAGTTTAGCGTGCAGGCGACTACGGCGGCGCCAAATCCGCTCGCGACCAGACAGTCGATCATTCGGCCCGGCTATTTGCGCTGGTCCGCGGTCGCGTCGCGCACGCCACGAAACTCCGAATCGGCCGACCAGTTCGGCCATTGCTTCGAATTCGCCAGATCGCTGCCGACCTGGTAGAGGATCGGAAGGTCGTGCGCCATGCCGGTAAATGTCCAGTCAGCCTGCCACTCGTCTGCCGGCTGGTGGTAGCGCGTCTTGCCGTATTCCTTGTGCTTCGCTTCGCCGGATTCCTTGCCGCCCTCGACGAGGTCATCGCCGGATTCGAATGACAGCGCCGGTACGCCGTGGCCGGCGAACGAGAAGTGATCGGAACGGAAAAATCCGCCGGATTCCGGGTGTGGATCGGAAACGAACTCGAGTCCACCGGCCTTCGCATCGGCGATCAGGAGGTCGAGCAATCCCGACTTTGCGCTGCCGCTCTGTGAAAAGTTGCGCGCCGGCCCGTTCGGATCGAGGGAATCGACGTTGACGTTCGCGACGGTCTTGGCCAGCGGATAGAGCGGGTGCGACGCATAGTACTGCGAACCGAGCAGGCCCTTTTCCTCGGCCGTGACATTCAGGAACAGGATCGAGCGTTCGGGCCGCGGGCCGTGCGCGAACGCCCGTCCGAGCTCGATCAATGCCGCGGTCCCGGTCGCGTTGTCGACTGCGCCGTTGTATATCTTGTCGCCTTTTGCATCGGCAGCGCCGACGCCGAGGTGATCCCAGTGAGCCGTGAAGATGACGGTCTCGTCCGGCCGCTTGCTCCCCTCGACGCGCCCAACGATGTTGTGCGAGACGATCGTCGAGCTTTCGACCCTCAGGTCCGCCGCAAACGTTGCCCCATTCAACACCACCGGCTTGAACTCGCGCGTCTGCGCCTGCTTTTTCAGAGCTTCGAAATCCAGGCCGGCGCGCTTGAACAGGTCCACGGTGACGTCGCGCTGGATCCAGGCTTCGATCTTCGTGTGCGCCGACGCCGGATTGTCGCGCTCGATGTCGAACATCGCGGTTGTCCCGGAGTTCTTCACGGTTGCCCAGCCGTATGCTGCCGGCGCGGTTTCGTGCACGATCAGGATTCCGGCCGCGCCGCGGCGCGCCGCCTCTTCATACTTGTAGGTCCAGCGTCCGTAATAGGTCATCGCCTTGCCGCCGAAATCGCCGACACCGGTCTCGAAATCCGGATCGTTGATCAGCACGATCATGATCTTGCCGCGCAGATCCACTCCCTTGAAGTCATCCCAGTTACGCTCCGGCGCCTTCACGCCGTAGCCGCAGAACACCAGCGGCAGGTTTGCCAGCGACACGGATCCTGATCCGCCCATCGTGGCGCGCACCGTGACGTCCTCACCCTGCTTGAGCTCCTGCACCTTGCCCCCGACGGTCAGCGAAAACTTCTGGTCGCCGACGAACTGCGTGCGCACGAGTGGCACGGACTGCGTCCACAAGCGCTTTCCGTCCTTCAGATCGCCACCAGGTTGCAATCCCGCGGCCTTCATCTGTTCGCTGACGTAAGCGACGGTCTTGGTTTCGCCAGGCGTCGCCGGACCGCGGCCCTCGAACTCGTCCGACGACAACGTCTTCACCTCGTAGGAAATGCGCTTGGGATCGAATACCGGCGCATTGGCACCCTTGTCCGCAGCGAAGCCGGTGGAACAGACACTCGAAATCAGGACACACGCAATCAGCTGCTTCACTACCGGCTCCGCAAAAAAGGAGGCGCGATCTTAGAGTGCCGAGTTCGCAGCGTAAAGGACATTGCGCACACCTCGACCGCCGGATCGCCCGGCCAGCCGCCCGTCAAGCGAACCGCGCAAGCACGCTGCGGATCGCACCGAGGTAAGCGCTACCGAAGAGATTCAGGTGATTCAACAGGTGATAGAGATTCAGCAGCGGCGCGCGTTCGCGCCAGTCGCTGCTGATCTCCGCCTGCGTTTCGTATGCAGCGAAGAATACCGGCGGCGGCTCGCCAAAGAGAATGAGCATTGCCAGGTCGCCATCGGCCCAGCCGTAGTGCACTGCCCCGCCATCGATCAGCGCAAGTTCGCCGTCGGCGCACGCATGCAGATTGCCGAGCCAGAGATCGCCATGGACAAGTGCCGGCGGCCGCTGCGGCAGCCAGTCACGCAGGCGCGTGCAGATTGCCTCGACTCGATGCGAGTCGGCGCCATCGAGTCTGCCGGCGTCGAGCGCGCTGCGTGCCTGCGGCAAAAGCCGGCATTCGGCGAAGAAATGAAATCCGTCGCTGTCCCATGTGTTGTCCTGCGCGCTGTCGCCGCACCAGCCAGGAGCGTCGAAACCGAAACGCGGGCTTCGCAGGGCATGCAACCTCGCCAGCGCGCTGCCCGCCTGCTCCCAGTCGGAACCAGCGGCGCGTCCGTTGCCGAGTTCTTCAAGAGCAATGCAATGTTCGTCGACGGCGAATACTTTCGGCACGCGCAGGGCCTGCGCGTCGCGCAGGACCGTCAAGCCCACGCGCCTCCGCGGCGAAGAAACCCTGCGGCGCGCCCTTGCGTATCTTGGCGAACGCCGAGCGCCCGTCCGGAAACCGGACATGATGCGCGCCCTCCGGCAGATCGGGCAGATCGCTATGCATTCGGGCATTGAGCGCGCGCATGGCTCACTGCAATCGGTAACCGATGGGGCAACGCCTCCACTACACGCCTTGACCATGCTATTGGTTGCTACGGGCAATTATATGAAAAGCATGGGCCCTGCACGTCGAGGGGCCGCAAGCAATACGCTGCCGGGCCCGGAGCCACTAAACAGGAGCATTCGAGCGTGGACAACGCTATCCTATGCAGTCCGGAATGCGGCTTGATGCAGTCCGGAACGCGGCTTGGGTGCCGCACAACCCCAAAGAGCACAAGCAGGAATCCGTATGGGCAGAGGCCCCAGCATTGAAGGCCGCAAGAACGCCGAAGACGCGCGACGCGGCAAGATATTCACGAAGCTGATCCGCGAAATCACAGTCGCGGCACGCAATGGCGGCGACCCGGCGACGAACGCGCGGCTGCGCGCGGGCATCGACAAGGCTTTGTCGGCCAACATGACCAAGGACACGATCGAGCGCGCGGTCCGCCGCGGATCCGGTGCCGAAGGCGCCGACGACATGCACGAATTGCGCTACGAGGGCTACGGCCCTTCGGGTGTCGCGCTGATCATCGATGCGATGACCGACAACGCCCAGCGCACCGTGGCCGACGTGCGCCACGCCCTGGCCAAGCACGGTGGCAACCTCGGAACGAGCGGCTCGGTGGCATTCCAGTTCCACCGGCTCGGAGAAATCGTGATCGATACTTCCCAGCCGGGAAGCGAAGACAAGTTGCTCGAGGCCGCTCTCGACGCGGGCGCCGACGACGTGCAGACCGAGTCGGGCAAGAGCACGGTGCTGTGCTCACCGGAAAATTTCGAAGCCGTGAAGAAGGCCTTGGCAGCCGCCGGATTCCAGCCGCTGAGCGCCGACGTGGTGATGCGTCCGGAAAACCGCGTGGCGGTCAGCGAGGAAGTGGCCGAGACGTTGCGCGACCTGCTCGACTGGCTCGAGGAACTCGACGACGTGCAAGAGGTGTATCACAACGCGGCACTGTGACCACGTGCCGAAGGGTGCGCCTCGGCTTACCGTTTTCTTTTGCTCAAACGACTACCGGTGGGCCAATGCCCACCTCAGGGAACCTCCTAAATAAGTCGTCATCCTCGCGAAAGCGGGGATCCATTTTGATTCTTTCTGCTTGAACGAAGATCAAATGGACTCCCGCTCTCGCGGGAATGGCGAAGCCATTTGAACTGTTCAGACCTTCCCTAAGGGTCGTCGCGGCATAATTCTACGAACTACATATGCCCCGACCTGCCCTCTCGCTGGAGAGAGGCAGGCGCGGCATCGCCTCGCGTTTCAATGACCGCTGCAGGAACCTTCCTTGCCTTTCTTGTCGGCCGAGCAGGAGCCCTCCTTCCCCTTCTTGCCATCGCTCTTGTTCAACAAGTGATAGGCATCGAAGTTCGCTTGGGTCAGAAAGCCCTGGTGACTCGTGTCGGCCATGTTGAACTGCGCTTCTGTCCAGCCAGCCGCCATCGCCTCGGCTTTCGTCGCCTTGCCGTCCTTGTTGGCGTCGCACTTTTCCATTCCGCATTTGCCTTCGGTCGCTTTCGCGTCGGTTGCGGCGAGTGCATAAGGCGCGACCAGCGAACCCAACTGGAACGAATTGGAAGCGCTGGCGATCTGGCTCAGCGACAACGATCCAACGAACGCTGCGCCGAGGGCGATTGCAATCGGTTTGATGCTCTTGTTCGACATGCGATTCTCCAGGTAGTTGTATGATTTACAAAGAATAGAATTTTGCACGGCGCCTGACGTCCGCGGGTGCTATCCGCAGCGCAGGCGGTACAAGCTCTCCAATTCACAGGACCGTTTGTTCCGGTCCGGTGGTGCCATCCAGGCAGTCGCCTTTCCTTCCGCGACGCTGTCCGGACCCCCACCTCGCCATGACCAATCAGCCGAGTTGTACCGGGGTAATGGACGTGGCGGGCCGAAATTCCTTACACACCTGGGCAAAGGAATTTTTGCCGGATGAGCTGCCCGGGCAAGAATTCATCGATCGGACTTGGGATTCCCGACTCTCGGTGTCATATCCCGGTCAGTTGCCGGGTCCTTCGTGGCCTTGATTCGCGTGCAGCGCAAATGACCCGACGAAAACGATTATCAGGAGTTGCAGCATGACCGCATTCGATCTGAGCCCACCGAGCGACGCGGAGCGCCGCGACCTGAGTGCTGGACTCAGCCCCGACGAGCGCCGCGTATTGCTCCAGCACGGCACGGAAGCGCCGTTCTGCGGCGCCTTTCTCGACAACAAGCTCGACGGCGTCTACACCTGCCGCTTGTGCGGGTTGCCGCTTTTCCGCTCGAGCGCGAAATTCGAGTCGGGCACGGGCTGGCCGAGCTTTTTCGCGCCATTCGATAGCGCGCACGTGCGCGAAATCCGCGATACGAGTCATGGGATGTTGCGCACCGAAATCGTCTGCGCGCGCTGCGGCAGCCACTTGGGGCACGTGTTTCCGGACGGCCCACCACCGACCGGCGAGCGTCACTGCCTGAATTCGGTATCGCTCGGCTTTACACCGAACGGCAATCACCTGCCGGACTTGCTTCAGCGCGGCGGCGCGGAGGCTGCACTCGCGTAGGGTGGGCCTTGGCCCACCATTTTCTTGGAACAAAAGCGAGGAGCGGTGGGCCAAGGCCCACCCTACATCATGCGCTGCGCAGCGAGGTGGCGGGCTCCGGTTCGCCATGCATCGCGCGCAGATACTGGCGATCGAACGCGGCAAGCTGGCTTTCCATCTCCGAGTACGGGCCGGGTGTCCAGGCTCGCGTGATCACGCCGCGATAGGCGTTGACGCACAGGTCCCAGTCCTGGCGGTTGGTCATGTCCCAGAAATCGACGGCCGGCTTCGGGTCGAACCCCGGCGCGGCGACGACGTCGCGGTGGAAATACCATTCGCAGATGATGCGCGTGCGGTCGATCGCGAGCGGAACGGCGCGATGCACCATGACATAGTCGGGATGGAACGAGATGAACGCGCCCGGGAACAACGTATAATAGTACACACGCGCCCGCTCGTGCTCGGTCAGGCCCGCGAACGGTGGCGCGCAGCGCTCCCCGCCGATCGTCATGCTTCCTTCCAGGTTGTTCATTCCCATCGGCCCGCCGAGCACGGTGCCTTCGTCGAGGTCGTTCTCCGAGTTGCGGAACGGCGTCAGCTTGTTGAGCTGCGGGTGCGCCAGCGGACAGTGGTAGCACTCGCTGAAATTGTGGAAAAACATCTTCCAGTTCGCATCGACTTCGTAGATGCGCCGGTCGGCGGCGACCAGTTCCGACGGCTGCCATTGCCTGAAGCGGCCAATCAGACCCGGCAGTGATGCGGCGAATGGCTGGGGTTCCTTCGCCAGGTTTACGAACAGGAACCCTTCCCAGTTTGCCAGCGCCACGGAATGCAGTGGGTAGTCGCCGGGAGAAAATCCCGGCACCTCATTCATCGAGGGCGCGCCACGCAGTGCGCCATCCAGACCGTAGCTCCATGCGTGATAGGGACACAGGATCGTCCTGCCTAGTGAGCCTTGATGCTCGTGACACAGCCGGCTGCCGCGATGGCGGCAGTGATTGTGGAACGCGCGGATTTCACCGGCTTCGTCGCGCACCACGATCACGCTCTCGCGTTCGAGTTCGAACAGGAAATAGCTGCCCGCCTTCTCCAGTTGGGATACGTGTCCGGCGAGAAGCCAGGAGCGGAAGAAAATCTTCTCGTGCTCGGCGGCGAACATCTCGTCGGTGACGAAATAGCGACGGTCGAGCGTGTGCTGGCCGAACGAAGTGCGTTTTTTCATGAATCCGATCTCAACCCGGCTTTTGATCTTTATAGGGTAACGCGTGCGAGCAGTGAAGACAGCACATTTGTGCGGCGCGAACGCGCGTGCGCCTCGACCACCAGTCACCTGCGACACCGCTTGATATGCGTCAAGTCAGGTCCGTGGCACGAACGATATTTTACAAGGTTCGATGGCCGATCCGGAACATCGATTTGAGCACAGGCATCACCCGAACATCGTTTATCGTGGTTTACGCTGCGGCCTGCATTTATCAGGGTAGCCACAGTCCGTTGCCGCCAAGGTTTCAGCTGCGGGCTTGCCTCGCCGCCACAGTGCTAGGACTATTGTCGCAGCGCCGGGCCGGACGTGCCTGATTGCGCTATTCGCATCCATTTGGGACGGCACGATGGGATTCAGCTTCAGGGGCGTTGCGTGGCTAATGTCGACGGGTTTTGCTGTTCTCGGATCGCCGGCCGCTGCGGATGCATCCGCCGGCGTCGCCGACTTCGTGTTCGGTGATGATTTCGATGCCGTCCCTACGTGCGCGTCGGCATCCGGATTTGCCGTGCTGGCGAGTCCGGCGAGCCGCGGAGACACCCTCGGCGCCCAGAGCCACTACCTGGTCAAGGTCCGCTCATGCGGCGACGCCGGCGTCAACGTGATCGGCGCGACCGGTGCGCCTGCGACATGGACGACATTCATCAGCCCCCCGAGCCTTTTGCTCGCAAGCAATGGCTACGCCGTCACGCTGCTCACGGTCACCGTGCCGACCGACGGCGACGCCGGCGATGTGTTCCTCGACGTCACCGCGACGGCCAATGCGAACACACTGCACGCGAGCGCAGAACTCAACATTGCGAATCAATATATCGTGACGATTCCCGAAGGCACGGGATCCGGCGATCATCACTTCCCGCCGTTCCTGTCGCTCAAACTCGGTGCGACGTTGCGCATTGTTGATGCCGACACAGGGACGCCTCACCGTATCCATGCCGATGGCGGCAATGGCTTTGTCCACCAGGCAGGCGACATGATCGGGCCTGCGGAATACGACATTACGCCCACGATGGCGGACTCGGGCTCGGGCTACGACTTTTACTGCCACGACCATCCCCAGGGTGCGGGCCTTACACAAGTCACGGTCGTCCCGTAGACGGACACCGAAACTTCCTGGCTGTCGACAAACTTGCGCGCCTGGGCGATTTCCGGGCGCGCACTGTGTCCGGCGACGCGCAGCAGCTCGCAGTACATCTTCGCCGCACCTGCCGCGTCGTCCGCCGCCTCGAACGAACGCGCGGCGCCCAGCGTGCTGTTGAATCGTTTTGGAAACGCTTCAGTGATTGCTGGTAGGCGGCCAGTGCCTCGCGCGGACGCTTCAATTCCGTTAGCAAGTCCGCCAGCAGTTCCGTGGCCGGAATCGTCGGCGCCGGCGTCACTGCCGGCTTCGGCGTGCTGGCTTCGAGTTCGACTGCCTGCTGCAATGTCGTGATCGCGCTTTCGTCATCGTGCATCGCGTGCGCCGCCCAGGCTGCAAGGTCGAGCCGCAGGATCTGGATTTGGCGCGCGAAGATCTCCTCGCCTGTGCTGGCGGCGCGGCTTTCGAGTGCCTGCAGCGGGCCGAGCGCATTGCGCGCTTCGGCATCCTTGCCGCGGCGCACCGCGCCATAGCCGCGCGCGAACCAGGTCACGGCTTCCGGCCACGGATAGCTGTCCCAGTCGATGGTTGCCGGACTGCGTGGCGCCAGTGCCGCCGCCTCCGCCCACGCGTGACGTTCGAGCGCGTAACGCGCGCGCGTCGAGGCCAGATGGAACGCGGTCTTGATGGTCGGCTCGAGGTGCGCCGTCGCGAAAAGTCGCTTGATCTGTGCCGCGGCCTTCTGGTCCTCGCCCTGCTGCAGGTACGCATAGACGAGATATTCGATGGCGTGCGGAAACTCGTCCGTGACGTACTGGCCGCGATCGCCGGCCGGATAGTTCAGCGCTGCCGCTTCGGCGCGCAGGTTGCCGCGAATCACGCCATCCCAGTCGCCCAGACGCGTATAGATGTGCGTGGGCATGTGCAGCGCGTGTGGATTGTCCGGAGCGACCTTTTCGTATCCCCGCACGATGTCCAGGTCGTTGCGCTCACGCCCCGGAATGTCGTTGGCGTGGATCATGTAGTGCATGGCTCCCGGATGATTCGGGTTGTCGCGCAGAACCGGTTCGAGCAATTCAACGGCCCGCCGCGAGTGTTCCTGCGTGCTCGGACCGGGTTGCGCCGACGCAAGCAGCGCAAGCGCATAGAAAGCCGACGCTTCGACATCGTCCGGAAATGCGGCGTGCACGGAGGCCATCGCGGTTTCCCAACGCGTAATTCGCGCCCAGTAGTCGGTCGAATCCGGGTCCTCGAAGAACGCCGCGGCTGCGGCGATGAAGTCGCGTTCGCGCGCCGTCGGCGGCGCGAACGCCCGGGCTTTCTGCACCGCATCCCAGCCCTGCTGGAGATCTGCCGGACTCGGCCGTGTGGGCCACAATGGCGTGAACAGCGTCATGGCGATACCCCATTGGGCCATCGCGCAGCCGGGATCGTGCTCGGCGACTTCCTGGAACGTAGCCCGCGCCTGCGGATAGGTCATGTGATGCAGCAGCGTGACGGCGCGGTCGAAATCCGCCTGCACCGAAATGTCGCAAGAGACCGGAAAATGCACCGACCGGAGTTGCTCTGCCGCCGCTGGTGGCAGCGTCGGCTTTGGAGTCGGCGGCGGTGCCGCGCGCGGATGCCCAATCGCCACGAGAAGGAGCATCAGTACCAGCAGGCGGGCTCTCGGCATCATCAACCGTTGGCGGCGTTCACTTCTTCAACAGGGCTTTCAGCCCCGCAAACGGATTGCTGGTCGCCGGCGCTGCCGCCTCGCCTGCTCCGGCGACAGTGCCGGCGGAATGATCGATGTAACGCGAGTGCTCGTTGTCGTGGCAATACACGCACAGCAGCTCCCAGTTGCTGCCATCGGGCGGGTTGTAATCGTGATCGTGGTTGCGGTGATGCACGGTCAATTCCTGGACGTTCGCCCGCGTGAATTCGCGTGCGCAACGCCCGCAGATCCATGGGTACATCTTCAGCGCCCGCTCGCGATACCCCTGCTCGCGCTGCTCGGCATCGCGCCGTGCCTGGGCGACGACCTTGTCGAGCCGGGCGGAATCCAGCGACGGTTTACGCGTGTTCATGGGCGAAAGTATAGGACCTGGCAAGGTCGCAATTGTAGTGCGCCGGCGGCACGCGCGCGATTTGCCGGTATCGCGGTCAATTCCGCAGGACTCCCGGCAATTGACGGATAGCGGCCAAAGGAGGAGTCTCTTTTTCCACATTTTCAACCGGAGCCGGCGCGTGCCCGCGAAGTTCACCAGCATCCTCGAGACAGTCGGCAACACGCCGCTGGTGCGGCTTTCGAAGCTGGCGCCGGCCCATGTGAACCTGTACGTCAAGCTCGAGGCCTTCAACCCGATGGGTTCGGTCAAGGACCGGCTCGCCCTCGGCATCATCGAGGATGCCGAGCGCACGCGGCGCGTTGCGCCCGGGACAGACGGTGATCGAAGGCACCAGTGGCAACACCGGCATCGGCCTGGCGATGGTCTGCGCGGTCAAGGGTTATCCGCTGGTCGTGGTCATGGCCGAGAACTTCAGCATCGAGCGGCGCCGGATGATGCGTTTCCTCGGCGCGAAAGTCGTGCTCACGCCGGCCGCGTTGCGCGGCACCGGCATGATGACCAAAGTGGCGGAACTCGCGCGGGAGCACGGATGGTTCCAGTGCCGGCAGTTCGAGAACGAAGCGAATGCCGACATGCACTCGCGCACGACGGCGCCGGAGATCCTGCGCGCGTTCGAAAACGAGCGGCTCGACTACTGGGTCACCGGCTGCGGCACCGGCGGCACGCTCAAGGGCGTGGCGCGCGTGCTGAAGGCGCAGCGGCCGGAAACCGCGATCGTCGTCTGCGAACCGGACAATTCGCCGACGCTCGGCAGCGGTATCGTGCAGCCGCGCGCCGCCGACGGCACGCCGCTGGAAAGTCATCCGAGTGCGCGCCCGCACCTGATGCAGGGCTGGACCCCCGACTTCATTCCGAAGCTGACCGGCGATGCGGTCGAGTTGAAGCTGGTCGACGAGATCGTGCCGGTCAACGGCGCCGACGCCTTGCGCTGCGCGCGCGAACTGGCGACCGCCGAAGGCATCTTCACCGGAATTTCCGGCGGCGCGACGCTGGCCGGCGCGTTGCAGATCGCCGCCAAGGCGCCGGCCGGGGCGAACATCGTCTGCATGCTGCCCGATACCGGCGAACGCTATCTATCGACGCCGTTGTTCGACGGCGTCGCCGTCGACATGACCGCCGAGGAACTCGAGATTTCGCGCTCGACGCCGGGCGCGCGTTTCGACGTCGAAGCTCCGGTGACGCCGGCGCCTGCAGTCGTGTGCGCGGTGACACCGGCGACAGCGACCGAGCTGGTCGCCATCGGCCGACGTCGCCGATTTCGTCGCGCGCGTTCTCGCCGACGCCGACCAGCCGGTCGTCCTGTTCGCGCTCGAATGGTGCGAGTTCTGCTGGGCCGTGCGCAAGCTGTTCGCCCAATGCCGGATTCCGTACCGTTCGATCGATCTGGACTCGATCGCCTACCAGCGTGACGATCGCGGCGGTCAGATCCGCACGGTATTGCGCGAGCGCAGCGGCAGCAAGACGATTCCGCAGATATTCGTCGGCGGCGAATTCATCGGCGGGGCCGGCGAAACCTTCGACGCATTCAAGGAAGGCCGCCTGCAAAAACTTCTCGTCCGGAACGCCGTGCAGTTCGACCAGCACGCCCAAGTCGATCCGTATACTTTTCTCCCGGGATGGGTGCATCCACGCCCGCAGTAGGCGCACGCATCCGATACCTTTCGGTTGCATAAATTGCGGGCAAGGCACCGATTCACACGCAGGAGCCTCGCGATTGCAATAGCGGACTGAAGGCGCAGCAATTTGTTCCTGGCCGGCCTGCGGGCGGCATACAATCGCCGGCGTGAGTTCATCAGCAGCCAAGGTGGCAATCATCGCGTTGCTGCTGCCGTGCCTGTGCAGCAGCACGGAAACTGTCCAGACTATTTCGGCGCCACAATCCGCTCCCGGAGGAGTGCCGCAGCCTCAAGCCGCAGCCGAACCGGAGCCGCAATTCGTTGCGCCAACCAAGCGCGATCGCATCGGACGCATCTGGGCGCCGGTGCTGATCAACGGCAAAGGGCCTTTCCGGCTCGTGCTCGATACCGGCGCCACCCATTCCGCCGTGACCGCAGACGCCGCACAGGCGTTGGGCCTGCCGCAGTCCTCTGCGGAGCAAATGGTATTGCATGGAGTGACGGGTTCCGCAACCGTGCCGACGATCGTTGCCGAGCACATGACCGTCGGCGAACTGGACTTGACGTCGCAGCGCCTGGCCATCGTTGCCAACGCGCTCGGCGGCGCCGACGGCGTACTCGGGACGGAGGGCCTGCTCGACAAGCGAATAACGATCGAATTCCGCAACGACAGGATCACGATCGCCCGCTCACGCATGGAGCGTGCCGGTTTCCGTTTCATCACCGTTCCGTTCAATCTCGTCAACGGCCTTCCGGTCGCGGATGCGCAGATCGGTGGAGTCCTGGCCAAGGCCATCATCGACACCGGAGGCGAGGGAACGATCGGGAACCTCGCGCTGCGCGATGCCCTGACGCGGCGCCGTCACAAGGAAGTCACGCTGGCCGATGGAGTCATCGGTATCACGCTCGACGTGCAGGCCGGCAGCCGCATCGACGCGCCACCGATCGTGCTCGGCGGGCTCGCCCTTCAGGGGGTCGGCATTACGACCGGCGACCTCGACATATTCAAGGAGTGGCACATGACCAGGACGCCTGTCCTGCTGATCGGGATGGATGTGCTCGGACTGTTCGACACCTTGATCATCGATTACCGGCGCAAGGAATTGCAGGTACGCTTCGCCAGCGAGTGATAGGCCTGGGGTCGCGGTAGCCTGGCCCCCAGCAGCACGGGCAATGCCTCGCCGCCGTATTCAGGCTAACCGAATCCGCTCGACGCGCATCCAAGACGTCATGGCCACCGATGAGGTGCGCTGGGTCGCAGAGGCCCGGCGCGGAGACCGCAATGCGTTTCGACTCCTCGTCGAGGCCTACTCGCGCGCGTTGTTTGCGCTGTGCATGCGGATTACCCGCGATTCGACGATGGCGGAGGATGCGGTGCAGGAAGCCTTCTTCAATGCCTATCGGCATCTCGGCGACTTCGACGGCCGCTCGAGCTTCAAGACCTGGCTGCACCGCATCGCGGTCAATGCGGCGCTCGAGCAGCTGCGCCGCAATGGCAAGCACGGCCTCACTCTCGGCGACGCGAGCGCCGATGACGACGGCGACGATTTTCTCGCCAGCCGCCCCGACGAAGCGCCGACGCCGGACCGCCACGCGCTCGGCAGCGAGATTGGCCGCCAGATCGAGGACCAATTGGCGCGCATGTCGACGCTCGAGCGCACCGCGTTCGTCATGCGCCACCACGAAGGTCAGTCGCTCGAGACGATTGCCGAGACCCTTTCGCTGAACATCAGCGCGAGCAAGCAAGCGATTTTCCGCGCCGTGCGCAAGTTGCGCGGCGCCCTGGAACCACTGCGGTGACCCCATGAACACGATCAGCGACAACGATCTGATTCTCTACTTCTATCGCGACGGTCTGGATGCCGCGCGCATCGGCGAAATCGACGACGCGCTGTTCGCCTCGCCCGACCTGCGCGCCCGCTACACGCGCCTGCAACAGATGCTGCACTCGGTCGACGCCGAGCCGGCGCCCGAGCCTGACGCGCAGTTCTCCGAGCGGGTGTGGCAACGGCTCGATGCGCAGATCGCCACGCTGCATCCGTCCACAACGGCAACGGGCAGGCGTGCGCGCCTGCTCGACATGCTGCGCTCACTGCTCGCGCCGCGCGCAGCATTTGCCGGCGCCTGCATGTTGCTGGTCGCGATCGCAGTCGGCTTCTATGCCGGACGTTCGACCGCGCCGCAGCCCGACGAGATCGCACAGACGCGCGCGAACGCGATGGCGACGCGCGTTCTGGACGCCTATGTGGCCGAACACCTGCGCGCCACCGAGGGCCTGCTGTTGACTGCCGTGAATAGCGATGACGCCGGGCTGGTCGGCAATCGCGACCTGGCCGCTGCGCTGGTCGACTCGAATCGCCTGTACGCGCAGGCCGCGACGCGCTCCGGCAACACGCGGCTCGCCGACTTCCTGCGCCAGCTCGAACCGGTCCTGCTCGAGCTGGCTAACCAGTCGCCCGATACGTCCGTCCAATCCATCGACGGTCTGCGCGACTACCTGAAAAAGACCGATCTGCTGTTCCAGGTGCGCGCCACGCAGGCGCGCATCGATGCCGCCGGCAAGCACAGCACCTGACCCGACTCACAGGAGTGCAACGCAAATGTATGCAACCCACCGACTCACACTGCGCGCGTTGCTCGCCGCCGTGCTGACGATCGCCCTCGCCGGCGCGTCGCTGGCCGCGCACGCGGCCAGTGACGATGCGATGGCGCCGACCGACAAACAGCTCAACCAGTTGTACTGGCAGGGCCACGAAGCGCTGCAAAAGGGCGACTGGGCAGCAGCGCTCAAGCGCTTTACGGATCTCGAGCAGCAGCTGCGCGCAAAGGAACCGCAGAGCGCCGACGCCGCGATCTACTGGGAGGCGTACACGCTCCTGCAGTCCAAGCGCACGACCGAAGCCAAGACGACGATCGAGCGCCTGCATCGCGATTTTCCGAAGAGCCGCTGGGGCAAGGATGCCGACGCACTGCTGCGCCAGACGCAACCTGCCGGCTCCGCATCAAAGAGCGTCAGCGCGGCCGGCGACGATGAAGAACTCGCCGAGATCGCGGTCGAGGGCCTGATGAACGCGCCGCCGGAACGCGCCGTGCCGATGCTGAAGAAAGTGCTGCAAAGTCAACATTCCGACAAAGTAAAGAAACGCGCGTTGTTCGTCCTGAGCCAGATCGACGAGCCTGCGGCGCTCGATACCGTCGTCGACGTGGCCAAGACCAGCACCGATCCGGCACTGCGCGAAGAGGCCGTCCGCATGCTCGGCGTCAGCGGCGACGAGCACGCCATCGCGCGCCTTAGCGACCTCTATGCCAGCAGCAAGGATCCGCGCGAAAAGCGCGCGATCATCCAGGCCTGGCTGGTCGCCGATCGCAAGGATCTGATCCTGGCTTCGGCGCGCAACGAAACCGACGAAACGGTCCGGCGTCAGGCGATCGAAGCGCTGGGCGCGATGGATGCGTCGAGCGAGCTCAAGCAATTGTTCGACAGCACGAAGGATGCTGCGAATCAGCGAGCAATCATCCAGGCGCTCGGGGTTGCCGGCAACGTCAAGGCGCTGACCGAGATCGCCGAAAGCCAGCAGCCGGAGGCAATCCGCATCGATGCGATTCATGCGCTCGGCGTCGCCGGCGACGAAGGCGGCAGTCCGGCTCTGGTCAAACTCTATCCGAAGGCAAACACGCCGGCGCTGCGCGATGCCGTGATCCAGGGACTGATGGTCGCCGGCGACAGCGACGCGATGATGCAGCTGTATCGCCAGTCGAAGACGCGAGAGGAAAAGCAGGCGCTGCTGCGTGTGATCACGACGATGGGCGACGACGCAGCGCTCGACCTGATCGAGTCCGAGCTGAACAAGCCGAAATCGGAAAAGTAGAGGATTGGCAACATGACACTTATCCAGAAATCCCTGGCTCCCATCGCATTGCTCGTGCTTGCCGGCAGCGCCGCCGCGGCCGAGCCGGATCTGGCCAAACGAATTGCGCAACAGGATGGTTGGGTCGCGTACCAGGTGCCGAAGACCGCCGACAGCGGAGTGGCCTGCTGCTTCCAGATGCACGGCAAGCACGTCCTGCAATCCGGATGTGATCTGGAGGGCAACAGCTGGGGCAACTCGGACGATCGGCGGCCGCTGCAGGCGACCGGCGACGCGCTCAACGTCTACTTTCGCGTCAGCCACGGCAAAGTCGACAAGGTGCGCGCGTTTTCCGCTTCGTGCCCGGTGGACAATGTGGACAAGGTGCGCTGGCTCGACCCTGTCGCGCCGCAAGCGAGCGTTGCATTTCTCGCAGCGGCCACTGCTGCGACACCGTCCGAGGACACCTTCGATGCCGAACTGGCGGCGCTGGCCATGCACGCCGATCCGGCCGCAACGCCTGCGCTACGCGACCTGTCCGCGCAATCGCATCCGCGCAAGGTGCGCGAGCAGTCGCTGTTCTGGCTCGGCCAGATGCGCGGCGCCGAGGGCGCGCAAATCGTCGAGCACACCGCAACGACCGACGCCGATCCGGAACTGCGCGCGCACGCGGTGTTCGTCCTTTCCGAGGCGCATGGCGTGGATGGCTATGCCGCGATCCAGAGAATTGCCCAGAGCGACCCCGCCGGGCACGTGCGCGAGCAAGCACTGTTCTGGATGGCGCAGACGGGTGATGCACGGGCCAGGAACGACATCACTGCTGCGATCGGCAAGGAGACCTCGAAAGCCGTGCGCGAGCAGGGCGTGTTTGCGCTCTCGCAACTCAAGGAAGGCGAAGCCGACGCCGCGTTGATCGCGCTGGTTCGCGGCAACTATCCGCGCGAGGTCAAGCAGCAGGCGCTGTTCTGGCTCGGACAGTCAGGCTCGGACGAGGCAATCAAGTTCCTCGACGACGTGCTGACCCGACAGGCTGCAAAGTCCGTCGATGGGTAGATAAAAACGCCCGATCGCACGCGCGTGCTTACTCACTCTCCCCGCCTGTGGCGGGGGAGAGGGTTGGGATGAGGGGTGCGTGATAGAGCGGCGCAGGTCGGGTGGCTCGACGCCGCGGCTGCCTCCCGCAAGAACTGCCGCGCCTGCAAATCGGACAGACTGGCCCTCGCCCTACCCTCTCCCAATCATTCGACGGCGAGTGGGGAAGAACCACCAGGATGCTCGCGCTGCCAGGTCTTCGACTGTGCATCGACGATCTCGAGCAGGTTGCCCATCGCCAGTTCGACATCGACGACGTGCAAGCCCCAGCGCGGCCGCACCGCGCCATGCGTGAACACGTCGCCGCGAAAATCCTCCGCGCGCTTGCCGGACGGATCCGGGTGCACGCTGATCGCGAGATAGGTCGCATGCTCGTTGCTCGCACATTCGGCGCTCAACATGCCGGGCACGGTGACGAACGGTGTCGTCACGTCGGGACCGTCCTTGACCCACGGGAGCGCCGGCTGCGTGTTGCCGAAGCCGCGCTCGTGCGCGGCGAAATACGGCTTCAATTCGCCCGATCCTCCGGCGAGGTTCGCCGGATTGACGCAGGCATCGACGAGCGTCGGATCGTCGCTGCGCTCGGTCAGCGCGTCGGCGGCGGGCGGGCTCGTCGCGCGAAATGAATTGTATACAATAATGCATCCGGCCTGCCCTGCCGTGCGGCAGACCGGGATCGCAGCGAACGTGCCGCCGATATCGTTGCCCTTTTTGACGAACACGTGAGTGCCCGCAAGGATGGCCGAGACCAGCTGTTTCGCCAGCGGCTTGCCGTCGAATTCCTGCTGCAGCAGACGCGTGAGTGCGCCGGCGCCCTGGCTGTGTCCGATCAGCACGACGCCGCGGCCTTGGTTGTCGTGCTGAAGATAGTATTTCCACGCATCGACGACGTCGCCGTACGCCATTGCCTGATCGCCAGCGCCTTCCCCGGCAATCGCCTTGCGCAACTGCGCAATCGTCATCTGCCGGTATACCGGTGCGAAAGGCCGGCACTTCGATGCGAAGCGCGCGAACTGCAACTTGACGACGCCGCGCTCCTCGGCATCAATCGACATGTCGGCATTCGCGCCAGGCTGCATCGATACCGTGGGGTAGACATAGAAGCAGTCGATCGCTGCGTCGCCTTTGGCGCGAAACGCTTCATTCGTCATCGCGCCACCCGCAGCAACGACAGTCGTGCCGAGGTCGACGGCGCATGCGTCCGTGCGGCCGGGGCGGCACAACCAGTTCTCCGCCTTGGCGTAATCGTTTCTTGCGGGCACAGGGACCGGCGTCTGGGTCTGAGCCGAGGCTGCAGGGAACGCGCTCGCAGCAAACAGGCATGCCAATACGAACTGGGTCGGCCTGAACCTGAATGATCGGTCCGAAGTGGGCACGCGGGCACTCCTTTGGAACTGCCGGGAACCGGCGAACAGTTTAGCGTCGCGCCGCTCTCGATCGACCGTTGAGCCCGCCGAATCCGCCCCACCACTCCAAATCGCTTCAAGATTCCTGTCCAAGCCGTTGCGAGGCCAACAATTCGTTCACAATTAATCGGTTTTCTGGCGGCCTAAACGGGCGTAATCTGTCCGCCCCCCAGCCAGACCAGGAGCGCCGTGATGGCCCTGTGGAAAGACAACGTCAAACCCGCTTCCCCTTCTCCTTCCCCTTCCAGCACCCCTTCCTTCCTGGCGGACGCGATGCACCAGCCGGCCCGCGCCGATGCGCCCTCGATTGCCGAGCCCAAGTCCGACCCGATTGCGACGACACCTGTCGCCGCGCGCGCTCCGGTTCGTGAAAAACCCCGTTCCGAATCGCTGATCGCCCCCGACATCGCGATCGAGGGCAAGATCGAAGGCACGGGCCACGTGCGCATCGCCGGACGCTTCAAGGGTGACGTCAACGTCCGCGGCGACCTGACGATCGAACCCGGCGCGACCGTTGCAGGCAGCGTTCGCGCGGAGAAAGTCACGATCGCCGGCGAGTTGGGCGGCAACATCGAAGCGGCCTCACACGTGGACCTGCTGGAGAGCGGCTCGCTGACCGGCGACCTCAAGGCGGCAACGCTGACGGTCGCGGCCGGCTCGCGCATGCGCGGCCAGGTCGACTTCGGCTGGGAAGATGGGAAGTCGCCGGAAATCGTCAGGCACGGCGCGCAACGCAACGGTGCGGATCACGGCAACCTTTCGTGACCACGCCGTCGCGCGCGGGTACGCCCGGAGCAACGCGCACCTGCCCGCACTGCCGGGAGACGATCCTCGAGAGCGCGGCAGTGTGCCCGGCCTGCCGCCATCACCTGCGCTTCGAGGCTCCGGTTGCCGGGGCCATCGAAGTCGTCACGCCGTTGCGCGTGGAGGGAAGCATCCGCAATCCGGTCGGAGGCGGCGCGTGGGAATATTCGATGGTGCTGACGATCCGCAATGAGCGCGGCGAAGAAATCGCACGGCGGCTGGTCGGTGTCGGTGCGATGCAACCCGACGAACAGCGCACGTTTACGCTCAGCGTCGAACTGTCCCAAGGCGGCGATAAAGGCGCAATCAAACGCGGCACACGGCACTGACCACCCCGGTCGGTGCCGATGCTTGGCTTACTAAGGGGCTGCGGGTCCGCCAGTCGATCAGGCGGCGCGGCTCACGCGGCTCGCCATCATGGCTTCCTGCGCGCGCGCGGCGGCAAGCTTGGGATTGATCAGGAGCACGATCCGGCAGACGCCGCACAAGTATTGCGTGTGGATCGTCTTGCGGTTTTGCAGGTCCAGCGCCGACCGCGAATACTCGTGAAGATTGTGACTTTGTGCGTGGCAAACTGAGCATTGCACGGTACACCTCGGCAGCGCGTGAACTGCCGCCAAAGCTGCGCTTGTGCGTGTTCCATCTCCGCCAATTTTGCTGAAAGAATTCGTTAACCGCGAGTCCACGATCAGGCATCAGACAGGTTGCAACCGATGCTGTGCCTTGCTGCAGCGCGCAAAAACCACGCCAGCCGCCGCCAAATGCTGCGATGATGGCGCATGGCCACGTTCTCCGCATTGCCGCTTTCCGACGCGCTGAAGAAGTCGCTCGACACACTGGGTTACACCGACATGACGCCGGTGCAGGCCGAAGGCCTGCCGGCCGTGCTCGCCGGCCGCGACCTGATCGTGCAGGCGCCAACCGGCAGCGGCAAGACCGTCGCGTTCGCATTGGGACTGTTGCAACGGCTCGAGCCGACGTTGCTGCGCGTGCAGGCGCTGGTGCTTTGCCCGACGCGCGAACTCGTCGACCAGGTCGCCAAGGAAATCCGCCGGCTCGCCAGCAGCATGCCGAACATCAAGGTAACGATCCTGAGCGGCGGCGTGCCGCTGGGCGCGCATCTGGCTTCCTTGCGCAAGGATCCGCATGTCGTCGTCGGCACGCCGGGACGCATCCAGGAACTGCTCGGCAAGAACGCGCTGGCGCTCGGCAAGGTGCGAACGCTGGTGCTGGACGAAGCCGACCGCATGCTCGACATGGGTTTCGAAGAACCGATCCGCGAGATCGTCGGCCACACACCGCCGTCGCGGCAAACGCTGCTTTTTTCCGCAACCTATCCCGAAGCGATACGGGCGATGGCGCGCACCACGCTGCGCGATCCGATCGACGTGACCGTAGCCGCGCACGTCGATCAGCCGCAGGTCGAACAGCGGTTCTTCGAAGTCGAAGTGGCGAACAAGCCCGAAGCGCTCGCCGCGCTGCTGATGCAGCACAAGCCCGAATCGACCGTCGTGTTCTGCAACATGCGGCGCGATACCGAGACCGTCGTCGACGCGCTGGCGCGACACGGCATCTCTGCCCTCGCCCTCCATGGCGACATCGAACAGCGCGACCGCGACGAAGTGCTCGTGCGCTTCGCCAATCGCAGCTGCCGCGTACTCGTCGCCAGCGACGTCGCCGCGCGTGGACTCGACATCAAGGATCTGGCCACCGTCGTCAATTACGAACTGCCCCCGGACCCGGACATCTACCTGCATCGTATCGGGCGCACGGGACGTGCCGGATCCGGTGGCCTCGCGCTCAGCCTGTGTGCGCCGCGCGAGATTCAGCGCGCGCATCTTATCGAAGAGCAACAGGGAGCACCGTTGACGTGGCTGAAGATTTCACCCGTCGACGGCAGCGCAAAGAACGCCCTGCAGGCACCGATGACGACGCTGCGCATCGATGCCGGGCGCAGCGACAAGTTGCGGCCGGGCGATATTCTCGGTGCGTTGACGGGGGACGCCGGCTTGCCGGGCGATGCGATCGGCAAGATCGACATTTTCACGATCCGCGCCTATGTTGCGATCAAGCGTGAACTCGCGAACAAAGCCTTGAGTCGGCTGCGCTCCGGCAAAATCAAGGGGCGCAACTTCCGCGTGGAACTCGTGTAGGCAGGCCTCGGCCCACCGCTCTTCTCTTTCTTCCCTGCTTCGATGGGAGCCAAGGCAGACGTCGAGCCGGCGCCCAAGTCTGCTTCTCTACCTTTTCGCTTTCGGTGCCGAGTGAAGAACGGTGGGCCGAGGCCACTGCCGATCGATGGCTGGCGAGCGCACGCGCCCGCCAGCCGCGCCAGCGTTACAGTTTTCCGAGCACGAGCAGGATTATCACGATCAGCAACAGCAGGCCCAGGCCACCGGTCGGGTAATAGCCCCACGAGGAACTGTAAGGCCATGCCGGAAGCGCGCCTACCAGCAGCAGCACGAGAATAATCAGCAGGATTGTTCCCAAGCTCATCTTGTTCTCCTTTTTCGGTTTGCGGGTCAGGTCCCGGCGCGTTGTCAACGCCGGAGCTTGGTAAGAGACTGTCGGTAACGAACGCATCGCCCATCGCGACAGCGCGCAAACATTGCGCGATTCAGGTTAAACAAGCGATGAACTCGTCCCGGAACTCTGAACGATGGCAGAATCGCGCATCGCCGCGGAGAGAGACAAATGCGTTCGAAAGCGCCACGCACGAAGGTCGTTCTGCTTGCGCTCGCCGCAAATGTCGCGATTGCCTTGACGAAGTTCGCTGCAGCGGCAATCACCGGCAGTTCCGCAATGCTCAGCGAGGGCGTCCATTCCCTCGTCGACACGATCAACGAAGTGCTGCTGTTGTATGGCATCAAGCGCGCCGCCAAGCGACCCGACAAGACCCATCCATTCGGTTACGGACGCGAACTGTATTTCTGGAGTTTCGTGGTCGCGCTGCTGGTGCTGGCGCTCGGCGCCGGCGTGTCCTTCTACGAAGGCGTCACGCATTTGCTCAACCCGCATGCGATCGAACGGCCTCTGGTCAACTACGGCGTGCTTGGGGCCTCGTTCGCTTTCGAGGGCATCTCGTGGTGGTTCACGCTGAAGGCATTCCGGCGCACCAAGGGCAAGCAGGGCTATTTCGAAGCGTTTCGCGCGAGCAAGGATCCGAGCGTATTCACCGTCCTGTTCGAAGACACGGCCGCACTGATCGGCCTGGTCGTCGCGTTTCTCGGTGTCGCCGGCGCGCAGGCATTTTCGCTGCCGCAGCTCGACGGAATTGCGTCCCTCGGCATCGGCGTCGTGCTCGCGGTTTCATCGATCCTGCTCGCGCGCGAGACCAAGCAGCTCTTGATCGGCGAGCCCGCGCATTCGCACGTGCGCGCATCGATCCTGAAGATTGCCGCCGCCGATCACGGCATTCGCAATGCCAACGGCCTCATTACGGTGCAACTCGGACCGCAGCAGATCGTCGCCGCGTTGAGCGCGGAATTCGAAGACGCGCTGACCACGGGCGAGATCGAGCGCTGCGTCAACCGAATCGAGGACGCGATCAAGGCCAAGCACCCTGATGTCGCCGTGTTGTTCGTCAAGCCGCAGACGCGCGAGACCTGGTTGCGGCGCAACGAGAGCGTTGGGCGCCGAAAAAAAGACGAGAAGCCTGCCTGATGCCTTTCCGTGCGGGCGGCAGCGCGATGGGACTGGCGAAAGAACGCGGGTGCTCCCCGCGTCTCACTGCGCGAGCAAGATTCGCCCCTGTTACGCCGCCGCTTCCTCGCGTCCCTGCTGGCGGATGATCGCTTCCTGGCGGGCATCTTCGATCGACATCATCACCGACTGAACGTCGGCGGCGTGATCATCGAACACGAACGTGCCGCTCAGCTTGCTGTCGGGCCGCAATTCGCTTTTCTCGTACAGCGCCCACATCTCTTCGCCATAGTGCGTGGATGCAAGTTCCGGCGCGGACCGGGCGAGGCTGTCGCGAATATTGTGCACGTCGCGCAGCAGCATCGCCCTGGCAGCGTTGTTGCCGGCAGCGCTGACGACCTGTGGCAGGTCGATGATAACCGGGCCGGCCGGCGTAACCAGCACGTTGTACTCCGACAAGTCGCCGTGGATCAGGCCGAGACACAGCATCCGGACCACGTCGCGCATCAGGTCGCTGTGAAATGCATGCGCGCGTTCCGGCGCCAGTTCGACCTCGCCGAGACGCAGCGCGCTGTCGCCATGCTCGTCGGTGACCAGTTCCATCAGCAGCACGCCATGGAAGAAACCGCGCGGCTGCGGCACGCGCACGCCAGCCGCAGCCAGGCGATACAGCGCGTCGACTTCGGTGTTCTTCCACTCGGCTTCCTGCTCGCGCCGGCCAAACTTCGTCGCCTTCGCGATCGCGCGCGCCTGGCGGCTGCCACGGAACTTGCGTCCCTCCTGGTACTGCACGCGCGCCTGGAAGCTGCGGTGCGCCATGTTCTTGTATACTTTTGCGCAAAGCGCCTCGGTGCCGGCGCGGACCACGTACACCGACGCTTCCTTGCCGCTCTTGAGCGGACGCAGCACTTCGTCGATCACGCCGTCGTCGATCAGGGGCTGCAGGCCGTGAGGGATCTTCATCAAGGAACCGT
The DNA here is from genome assembly GCA_963766595.1 of uncultured Gammaproteobacteria bacterium. Classification (GTDB taxonomy): domain Bacteria; phylum Pseudomonadota; class Gammaproteobacteria; order Xanthomonadales; family Rhodanobacteraceae; genus Rudaea. Next base: position 742,866 of record CAVYAZ010000001.1, on the reverse strand, counting down.
GGCGAAAAGGGCGCGGATTATCGCATTAGTGGAGCCGTTCCGTGCGCAAATCCGTCATCCGGGCCCTCTCCGCGGTCTGTTGCGTCGATCAGCGGCATTTCGGCGCACCCTGGGAGCAAGTGCGCGCGCCTGCCGACGCTGGGTGTCCTACTCCAGCGGAATACGCGACTTGTTCTCGGCAAGCCACGCCGCGAACGTCTGCAGTTGCGGGTTCAGCGCCCGCGATTCGGCCAGATCGCGCCGCGCGCCAAGGACGTCCTCGAACTCGGCGTAGAACTGAAACATGTTGCCCAGATCGTCGGCGCCCGGAAATCCGAAGCCGCGATAGGTTGCGGGACTGATCGCGTTGTAGCTCACCGGCTGGCCGAGAGCCGTGGACAACGCATCGGCCATCTGTTGGCCGGTCAGATGTTCGCCGGCGATGCCGACACTCTTGCCGATGTAATGCGCGCCCTTCTTGAAGATGCCGTACGCGCACTTGCCAATGTCTTCGGCGGCGATGCCGCTCAGTTTCTTGTCGGCCATCGGCAATGTGAAGACGACCTTGCCGTCGGCGCCTTTCTTCGGACCCATGCCGAAGTAGATCAGGTTCTCCCAGTAGAACGACGTGTACAGGAATGTCGTCGGCACCCCGGCTTGCGTGAACAGCTTGTCCGACTCGCCCTTCGCGTCGAAGTGCGGCACCTTGTATTCGCCCATCAGAGTCGGCATGCGCGAGTCCGAGAGCGGCACCCATTTGCGCGTGTCTTCAAGCGTCGACCAGATGACATGCTTGATACCGGCGGCCTTCGCCGCGGCAGCCATGATGCGCGCTTCGGCCTTTTCCTTATCGGGAGACATGTGCGCCCAGAAGAAGGTCACGAAGAACGCGCCGTCCGCACCGCGCAGCGCCGCCGTCAATCCGGCTTCGTCATCGATGTCCGCGTCCACGACCTCCGCACCCAGCGCCGCCAGTGCCCTGGCCTTTTCCGAGTTGACGTCGCGCGTGATCGCGCGTGCCGCGAAAGCGCCATTCGGATCAGCGCAGATTGCGCGCACGAGACCCCCACCCTGCGCTCCGGTGGCGCCGACGACAGCGATGATTTTCTTGTTCGACATGACGATGATCCCTGGTTGCTACGATTCCGCCCATGTCGCCGTCCTGCAGCGGCCGACGTTCACCAGTATAGGACCGCAATCGTCTTGGCTACAAACAAGACTGCAGGCAAGTCAAAGCGGCGCGATTATTGTTAAGCTTGCGCTACGGGGGAATCGCTTCGCGTTGCGCGAACGTGTTCGTGCAGCGGCGCTCGCGCGAATTTCTTCCGCAGTCGACCGCCCAATCCAATATCGATACGGGAAGATTGATATGCGCATCGCACGATTGCTCGCTTGCACCTCGATAACCATTCTGCAGCTTCCGCTCCAGTGCTGGCGGACTCGGATCTCGATCCGACCTGGAATGTGCCCAGCGGCTACACGGTGACGCCGACCGGCGCCGGCGATGCTGTTCCTAATTCCGTCGCCATCGATAGCGCGGGCCGGATCGCTCGCCGCCGGTTATTCGCATCCGGTAGGCGGCGGCAATGCGCAATTTGCCGTCGTTCGCTATGTCGGCGACAGCAATCCACTCTGCAAAGGTGCCGAAGACGCCACCTTTAATCGTCGGTCATTGCAGCCACGGCTCCGATTGGTCTTCGGCGACGCGTTCGGCAATGCGGTGCAAATCGGCGCCGGCGATGGCGTTGTAGTTGCCGGTGACTGCATCAATCCAACTTCGCCAATCGTTCCATTCGTTCTGCCTTGCACGATTCACGAGCGCAGGCGCGCTCGACGGCTCGTTCGGGTCAGGCGGCACGGTTATCACTCTGGTCGGGCCGGACGACGCCTTTGCCAAGGCAATGACCACCGACAGCACGGGATCGTTTCTGGTGGCGGGGTGGAGTTACGAGCGAAGTCACCGGCTTTCCGATGTTCACGGTCGCGCGCTACAACGGCTCCGGAATCGAGGACTCCGCCTTCGCGGGAACTGGATTTGCCAAGATCGCCCCAGCGGGCGGTCCCGCCGAAGCCAGAGCGTACGCGATTGCCGTCGACAGCAACGGCTACATTGTCGTCGCAGGCGTCGTCGACAACGCTACATATCCGACCGGCGCGTTCGGCGTGATTCGCCTGACTCCCGGCGGCTTGCCCGATCCCGCGTTCAATGGCGGCGCCATGTTCGTGACGCAGCTCGGCATCGGCGCCGATACGAATCCGGTTGCATACTACAAACCGTTCTTTGCCGTAACTGTCGATTCATCGAATCGACCGATCGTGGTCGGTACAGCGCTACAGGCCGGTACCACGACGATTGGGGTATTGCGTCTCACCACCGCCGGCGCCGCAGATTCGGGCTTCGGCAGTTCGGGCAAGGTGAGCACCGCACTGCCTGGTTGCGCCGATGCCTATCCTACGGGCGTGCAGATCGATCAGACGGGCCGCTTGTTCGTCAGCGCCCAATGCAGCCTTGCACCTTCGCTGCTGACGCTGGTCCATTACAACGCCAATGGCAGTCTCGATTCGGCGTACGGCACCGGCGGCTACGAAACGGAACAGTTCGGAACAAACGCCGGTGCGATGTCACTCGTGCTTGACGCGCTCGGTCGTCCGATCGATGTCGGCTTCGACTATCGTCCAGCCAACAAGGGTTTCAGCGCGTTCGTGATCAACCGGCACGACTACGTCTTTTCGCACGGATTCGAATAACGTTCGCCGGATTGGTCGTCAGAGCGCTGGCTGCAACTGCATGGCACGTGGCGCGAGTCCCATCGCCTTGCGGTAACGCGCGTACAACTCGCTCACCTTGCCGACGTATCCTTGCGTCTCGGCATATGGCGGGACGCCACCATAGTGTTCGACCGCACCGACGCCGGCGTTGTAGGCGGCCGCGGCGAGCACATCGTCGCCGCCGTACCGGTCCTCCAGTGACTTTAGAAGGCGCGCGCCGGCCATGATCGACTGCTTCGCAGAAAACGGATCCTTGACGCCATAGTCACCGATTACTTCGGGCATCAGTTGCATCACGCCCTTCGCGCCTTTGCTCGACACCGCATCGGCCGCGTAAAAACTCTCGGCATGCGCGATCGCGCGCAGCCAGGCTTCATCGACTCCGGTGGTGCGCGCGGCACTCTTGAACTCGCGTTGATAGACGTCGAGCTTCGGCTTGCCGATCGCACCGAGGCCGACATGCGCCGGCGAAGCCGGAGGTGTCGCGACGGTGTACTGGAACAAAGGCGTCGAACCAGGCAGGTTACGCGTGCTGTAGACGACTTTGCCGTCCTGTTCGCGCTGGTACACGGTGCCGTGGAATTCGCCCATCGCGCCCCACAGGTTTGGCAACGCAGCCGCGTTGTCGTCGAGCGTCTTCTCCGCGCACTTCGAGCCGGGCTCAGGCGCCGTCGCCAGACTCACGCTGCCGTCGCGCACACAGCGCCAGACCGTGCGTGCCTGCGCTTCGGCAGTCAGCAACGACAGCGCGAGCAGCGCGAACAGGGTTCGGCAGGAATTCATTCGTTGATACATCGGGCCGCAATGATAGTCACGCAAGGCCAGCTGAAAGGTCCCGAGCTCGACAGCCAGCCTGCGTTCAAGGTGGTGCAGATCGTGGATTGCCTAAAGACCTCGCGCGAGTCGCCCTCGCCCTCGCCCCTCGCCCCTCGTCCCTAGCCCCTTAGCTCCGCACCCGCTGCCGCCAGCAATTCGCGCAGCACCGAACGATGGCAGTGCGCCTGGGCCGCTCGCGCCGTCCTCGGAAGCACTCCTGGAATTGCCGCGTGCCGAGAACACCATACAGAGGGGCTTATCGCGCAGCGGGCAATACGCCTATACTCGCGGCCTTCTTTCCACATGGGGTTATCGATGCTGCGTCGGATCACCGGTTTTTCAGCAGGCCTGATGTTGGCCATCTCGTTGTTCGCATTCACGGTGCACGCGGAAACGAACACGAACGCGGTCGGACCATCGGCACCGCCGACCGTGCTCAAGGCCGCGCGCCTGTTCGACGGCCGCAGCGGAAAGCTCAGCGAGCCGGGGATCGTCGTCGTCACGGGCGAGCGCATCGTCGCGGTCGGCAAGGACGCGGCGATTCCGGCCAACGCGCGCATCGTCGACCTTGGCAATGCGACCCTTGTGCCGGGATTCATCGACGCGCACACGCACATCACCGAGGACCACAACGACAACTGGGCACAGGGCTTTTACGAAGGGACGATGCGCTCGGCGGTCGAACAGTCCTACCACGCCGAACACAACGGACTGACCACGCTGCGCGCCGGCGTGACGACGGTGCGCGATGTCGGCAGCAACGACTTCCACGATGTCGCCCTGCGCAACGCGATCAACGATCACCTGGCCCAAGGGCCGACCATCGTCGCCGCCGGCCACGCGATCGGCTCGACCGGCGGCCACTGCGACAGTCCGCCGGCTCCGCCGGAGCGGCTGAAAGCCGTCCGGCACGCTCGAGGGCGTCTGCAACGGTCCCGAAACGTGCCGGCTCGCGGTACGCGAACAGATGAAGTTCGGCGCCGACGTCATCAAGATCTGCGCTTCGGGCGGCGTGCTGAGCGAATCCGATCCTGTCGACGTGCCGCAGCTCACGCCGGATGAACTCAAGGCAATCATGACCGAGGCGCATGCCTGGCGCCGCAAGGTCGCTGCCCACTCGCACGGCGATCTCGCCTCGAAGCAGGCGATCGAAGCCGGCGTCGACTCGATCGAACATGGCAGTTTCCTGCAGCCGGCGACGCTGCAATTGATGAAGCAGAAAGGCACCTACCTGGTGCCGACGCGCATGACCCAGCTCTGGGTCGACGCGAAAGCTGACAGCTACCCGCCGAAGATCGGCGCGAAAGCGCGTGCCGCCTACGCTGCGCATACCGACATGATGAAGAACGCGCTGAAGATCGGTGTGCTGATTGCATTCGGCACCGACGCAGGCGTTTACCCGCACGGCATGAACGCAAAGGAGTTCGGCGATTACGTCGATGTCGGCATGACGCCGGCCGGTGCCCTGATGACCAGCAGTATCGGCTCGGCGACTCTGCTCGGCATCCAGGCGGACACCGGCACGCTCGAGGCCGGCAAGTTCGCCGATATCGTCGCGGTGCCAGGCAATGTGCTGGAGGACATTCGCGCGACCGAGAGACCCTTGATGGTCATGAAGCATGGCGAGAACGTGCCTTTGCGCTGATTACGGCCGAGTTCGCACGGGCTTTCGTGCCAGTGCGAACTTCCGCTAGTACGATTCCCGGTTGATCACGCGTCCCGCCAACGAACCCGTTGCGATTCCGTCACTGCAGGGCAAAGAGTCGAAGCGGCTCGGCGCGCCGTGCACGCTTCTCCTGGACAACGATCGTCTCGCCTTTCCGTACTCCGAGGTCCTCGCACAAGGGATCGTCGCGTTCGCGACGCGCCGCCAGTTTCGGCCATGGGGCGCGCCGATGCCGAAGAGTCGACCACTGTCGGCTGTCGGGAGCCATGAATATATCGTCATCCCCGCGAAAGCGGGGATCCATGTTGATCTTGTTCGCCAAAACAAAGGCAAAATGGATTCCCGCTTTCGCGGGAATGACGGCAAGTGTTTTGACTCGCGCAGAAGTTCCCTATCTCGTCAAAGCATGGTCCTGCATCTGATCGATCTTGCGCCGGACTGCACGATTTCCCTGACCCGAGCGCTGGAACGACAGTGATGGCGCTGACTTCGTCTTGCGGTCGAGCACGCGTGCCAGCGTCGACAGTACCGTCGCCTTGTCGTCGTCGAAATCGCCGTGATGTTTCGCCGTCGATGCGGCGATCGTGCCGATTGTTTCGGTATTCGGCGCGATGACCCAATCGGCCGATCCGCTCGATCCGAACAAGCGCTTGAGCGTGCCATCGGCATTGATGAACTTCTGCATGCCGAGAATAGGTTCTCCGTCCGGTCGCAGCAGTGGAATGCGTACCGAATCTTCGAACGCGTTCGATACCAGGTACAGCAGCGACTTGTGATAAATGCTCGCACAGTCGTCGTCGTTCTCGGTCTTGTCGTCGAGCGTGTAGACGGCGAAGCGCGCGATCGACTTGAGCGCGGGCAGCCACATCTGCTTGAACAACGCCGTCGTGATTGCCGGCGCCCACAGCGTCGCCGATGCGACGCCGCGGCCGAGACCGGTTTGGCCATCCATCGGACCACCCTTGATGGCCCCGCTCGTCGTCAGGTACTGCACCAGCGGCGCATGGAAGATGGAGCCGGCGCTATGGCCGACGACGTGAAACTCGTAGCTCGAATCCTGCGCAGCCAGGTTTGCCAGTTCGTTCAGCACGAGACGCGCGCCACCTTGCGCCGAGGTCGTCGCTGCCATCGCATTGAATTTCATCTCGCTCCACATCGCCTGCCCGCCGAGTACACGCGCGAGCGGTTCGAGCGCGTCGTCGAGGCGGTCGAGCATGAAGTCCTTGGCCGAATCCAGGAAACCTTCCGGGCGCCGATGATCGGCGGCATCGGTGAGAATGTCCTTGATCGTGCTCCAGGCATCGCTGTGCCAGACGAACGCGATCGGATAGCACTCGGCGTCGAGCATCGGCTGGCGATAGTCCGCGATGCGCTGCAGCGCCGAATCCTCATTGACGAGTCCGCCGTGCGCGTAAAGCAGGATGCGCTTCTTCTTCCAGTCCCTGGTGATGCGCGGAACATCGTTGCGGATGATTTCCTGCACGAGTTCCACGGTCGTGCCGATGTTGCCGTGCGGATCGAGCAATCCATCGTTGCCCAGGCTGATCACATGCGGGCGCAGGTCGGCATACGAGTACGACCTCGAGCGTACGGTCCCGGCAAACACCCGTTTCGTCGTCGACGAACGCGTTGCCAGCTCGATCGGCACTGCGAGCCGTGCGACCCACGAGTCGGTGCCGTTCTTCAGCCAGTCGTCGTAGGTCACATGGCCGAAGCCATTGAAGCCCCAGTCCTTGCCCCATGAGTTCTGCAGCCAGAAGCCCTTGTCGTCGTAGGCGACCAGGGCAAATGCGTGACCGCCGGAATTGTCATCGACGAGCGTGATGCGTCCATTGCTGCCGACGTTGTCCCAGCCCGGATGCGTGTTGCCGCTGGCGTACAGCACGCCGACTTCGCTGATCGCCGCGTGCATCGCGACGAGATCGCGATGGTTGACGCGATAGTAGGCGCCCAGCGGATGCTGCGCGGCATCGTTGACGCGGGTTTCGGAAAGCGCCCTGTCGGCAGCTTTCGGCCACAACTGCACCTGGCAGACGCCATGTTTCTGCCAACCCTTCATCGCGCCGCGGCAACTGGACCCTTCGTAGTTCTCGCCGGCCCATTCGTCGTAGCGACGCGCCATCTCGTAGAGCATGTACGGGCTGATTTCATGGTCGTCGGGAACATGTCTGCGCACGCGCAGAAGATAATGCACGACCGTGGCGAGACCGAAACCGGTGCAGGCACCCTGCTGTCCCTGGTCGAGGATCGGAACCTTCGCGTGGCGGTATTCGGCCAGTTCGCGCCTCGTGGGTACCTCGACCAGTGTCGGCGTGTACATAAGATCGCGGAAATCCAGGGTATCGGGACGCGCATCGAGCGTACGCGTAACCCGTTTCGTCGCTGCCTTCTTCGTCGCTGCCCTTTTCATCGTTGCTCCTCCAATGGCGATTCCTCAGGCTTGCGCACGGGAATCTAAGGGGAATCACTACGGGATCTCGGAACGCGCGGCGAACCTCGGCGCGCGCGCATGCAATTGCGTGAAGGACGCAGGTGCGCGGGCGCGGCGCGGGCAGGAGATCGCATATGAGAGTTCGCGCAGTTTGACTCGTCGGCGCAACCGCGCGAGGGCCCACCCGTGGCGCGCATTGCGCGCGCGCACCGAAACCAAAGGATCTGTCACTCCCCGGTTGCCGCCATCCTGTCAGCATGGCCATCAAAGCTCTCCGGCCCGACGTGCCTGTTGTATCCCCTTGGCAAAATACTACTCGCGATTTTTCCCAGCGTCACCTTCCACCCGCGGAAAAGACCAAGCCTCGAGTTGGAGCTCGAGGCCTGGCCGCCAAAGCTGTCTGAGTGACGCGATCAGAAAGCGAAGTTGTGAACCAGACGCACGCTCTCGACGGTGACCGAACCCAGGCCGAACGCCGCTGCGCCAACCGCGGTGCCGCTGCCGCCGACGGTGGCGTTGGAATTCACGGCAACCTGGATCGCAACGTTGTAGGAGCCCTGCCCTACGTTCGGGAAAATGAAGTTGAACGTATGTGCGGCCGTGGTTTGCAGGATCAATTGCGTCGTCAAGTCAAAATCGCATGTCCCGGAACCTGCGACGCCTCCAACCACGACGTTGACCACGCAATCGCTGAGCGTCTGCGTCAGCGTCTGGACGCGGGAATCCAGGGTCACGCCGAAATCACCACTGCTCGACGCCTGGCATCCCAGGATGTCGTTGCTGCAGATCGCGACCGGATCGGCGATCTTTACGACATTGCCTGCGGAGTCGGTGAGGACCGCGCGCATGTACACGCCACCCGAAGCAGTGGCCGTGGACGAACCGCCCGTGTGGGTCTTGGTCAGGGTGTTGGTATACAGACCCGTCACCAGCGACGGCGAAACGAACAACGATTGGCTGGCCGACACCTTCATCGACGTGCTCATGATGGTGGCAAAATTGTCCGGCGTTACGGGGACCGCAGCGCCACTGAAGATGTCGTGGCACGTCATCGGGGCGGTCCCGAGCGTCGTCTGGTTCGACACGCTGCAGCCTACCGCGGTGTTGATTGCTGCCGTTGCCTTGCTGCTTGCGGTCTGCGCAACGGCCACGCCGGACGCGAGACTGAAGATCAAGGCTGCTGCAGGAAGAAGTGCTTTCAATTGCATGTTGCTCATTGGGATTTCCTTGTATCGTGCTCCGCCAAACGCGGAACATGGGCGGCCCGAGCCGATGCCACTGGTGGGAAACCAGGACGCGATATCCGCAGCCTCAAGGGGGGGCGCCTGAGGCTGCGGTGCTGCTGGCGGACACGAGATGTCCGCAGCGGCGCGCCACCCTATGCTCAAGGAAGTTACCTGGGCGTGACAGGTTCATCAGCGAAAAACTTATACAATTCACGTACCTTAACCCGTTCATCTATTCATTTAGAAACAAGAGTGCCGAATGCCGACCGCTACCCTGTTCAACTACTCATTCCAACTCACGCAACCGAACCCGGACGCGCACGTGCCCACGACGATCCGCAAGCTCGTCATCGTGGGCGGCGGTTCGGCCGGCTGGATGGCGGCGATGATGCTGGCCGATGCGCTGCTGCCGAAAGGCATCGAGATCGAAGTGCTGGAGTCGCCGGTCGTGGGCATCATCGGCGTCGGCGAAGGGTCGACACCGTGGCTGCGCGGCTTCTTCGACAAGCTCGGCATCGAGGAATCAGAGTGGATGCCGGCGTGCCACGCGACGTACAAGTGCGGCATCACTTTCGACAAGTGGTCGACCAAGCCGGGCTTCGAGAGCTACTTCCATCCGTTCGCCTCGATGCTCGACAACCTGACGATGACGCAGTTCGTGCACAACGTGAATGCTCGGGTGCAGGGCGCCGACGTGCACGCGCATCCGAACCGGTTCTTCATCGCCGCGAAACTCGCCGAACAGGACATGGCGCCGAAACCGGACTCGAACTTTCCGTTCGACGTTTGGTACGGCTACCACTTCGATGCGGTCCTGCTCGGCCAGTTCCTGCAGAAGAAGGCGCTCGAACGCGGCGTGAAGTACCGCAGCTGCCACGTGAAGGAGGTCAAGCTCGGTGAGAACGGCGATATCGCCGCGGTCGTCATCGACGGTGGCGAAACGGTCGCGGCCGATTTTTTCGTCGACTGCACCGGCTTCGCCGGCCTGATGATCCAGCAGGCGCTGAAGACGCCGTTCCTGAGCTTCTCGAAAAACCTGTTCAATGACGCCGCAGTCGCAATGCCGACGCCGATCGGCGAGGACATTCCGTCGCAGACCGTTTCGACCGCGATGAAGAACGGCTGGGCCTGGAAGATTCCGCTGACGGAACGCTTTGGCAATGGCTACGTCTACAGTTCAGCGTTCTGCTCTGCCGAAGAAGCCGAGCGCGAACTGCGCGAACATCTGGGCCTGCTCGATTCGGACACGCCCGCGCGGCACCTGAAGATGAAGGTCGGCCGCGTGACGAAGCACTGGAACCGCAACTGCCTCGCGGTCGGCCTGTCGCAGGGCTTCATCGAGCCGCTCGAAGCCACTGCGCTGCTCTTCATCCAGCACACCGTGTCGACGTTCGTCGAATTCCTCGAAGCCGGCGACATGAGCGAAGCCGCGCAGCGACCGCTACAACCAGCGTGTCAACGAGCACTTCGAAGGCACGCGCGACTATATCGTCACGCACTTCAAGACCAACAATCGCACCGATACCGACTACTGGCGCGCGAACGCGTCGAACGCAAACCTGTCGGAGCCGCTGCAGGAATTGTTCCGCACATGGCTGTCAGGCAAGAGCATCGTCGCCGATGTCACACAGCAGAAACTCGGCAAGGGTTATCCGGTGTTCTCGTGGTACTGCATCCTGAGCGGCATGGGCATCTTTCCCGAAAGCCACCAGATGCGCGCGCCGACGCCGAAAGAGGCGCGCTACAAGATGACGGAGATCGACGACTTGCTCGCGCGCAGCGCATTGAACTTCCGCAAGCAGAAGGACGTGCTGGCGCAGATTCCGCCGAAGCGGCGCGAGGATGCGTTGCAGATCTATTTCTGGTAGCGACCGTCTCGACCCGATCCGGCTCATATCCCTTCTCCGGCTGGCGGGAGAAGGTGGCGCGCAACGACGGATGAGGGTGGCGCCTGATAGCAGCGGCAATTCCGAGCGCCCCCGTCGAGGAATAGCGGAACTCAGTGACGCACGAGCATATTGACGCTCATCGACGACACCGGCAGAGGCATGGGCCTCGGCGCGCCCGGCTTGCCGCCACCATGACCGTCGCCGCCATGACCGCCATCATTTCCGCCGTCGTGGCGATGGTGATCAATGTGAGGTCCACGCCTTGCCAAGCCCGAACCGAAGTAAGGATACGTCGGATACCAGAGCACGTTGTCGCCGGAATTGTCGTTCGCGTAATTGATTTCCGCTTCGCCTTGTTCGCGATACACAGCGTGCTCGGCCTCGTAGGCGGCGCGTCGCGCATCGGCTGCTGCTTGCTGCGCGAGGCGCGCGCTGATTGCGGCGGCCTGCGCGGCCTCGGCATCGACCTGCGCTGATCGCGAGGCCGCCTGCTCGGGCTGGTAAGTGGCGACGTGCTGCACCCGCGAGTCCGTCGGGCACGCGATGTTGGTGTACATCACGGCGCCATCCGCGGCGGTGCATCGATAGATTTCGCCGGCGCAGACAGCTTGGCTGAAGGCAGCGGCCAGAAGGAGCACGATCGTCTTGTCGCGCATGGTCGTATTTCCACTTCTAATTCTGCTTTTGTCGCAGAACTTCGAAATGACTCTAGCGCGATTTGCTTCTCGTGTCTTGGACCGGTCCACTAAGGTTTGTTAACAAAACGCAACAATTCCTCCGCGCACGCGACCGATTTTGCGGTTACGAAGGCGACTCGACAGGATCAAGTCCGGAAAGCACCACGTCGCACGATTGGGCGAGCGGCTGGCGCGAACCTCCCCGGTTGTGTTTCCGGGCATCGACACCGGCGTTTCGCCCGCTACTCAGGACGAACGCAGCGCGGCACCGGGCGCAATCGGCACATCCAGAGTCACCTTCGCACGGCCCAGTACTACCTGCGTGGTGAAACTGCGCACGTTGGCGTTGGCCATCAGGGCTTCGCGCGTGAACGCATCGTAGCTGTCCATGTCCCGCGTCAGCACGACCAGCACGAAATCGGCCGGCCCGGTGACGTAGTAGCACTGTTGCACTTCGGGATGGTGTTCCATGTCGCGGCGAAAGCGATCGAGGTCTTCGCTGCCGTCACGATCGATGTCCACTGCGACGATGCACGTTACCAGCATGCCGAGCGCCTTCGGCGAAAGCACGGCGCATTCACGTTCGATCGCGCCTTCCTCGCGCAAGCGCTTGAGGCGCCGCTGGACCGCGGCAGCCGACAAGCCGATGGCATCGCCGATGGTCTTGGCCGGCAGCTGCGTGTCGCGCTGATAGCGTTCGAGGATGGCCAGGTCGAAACGATCGAGGGACATGGGGTCGCCTGATGGATACCTGGAGAAAGTATACCGAACCCGGCGCGCGCCATGACTCCTTTCTCCCCTCGGAAGAACAGGGCCGAGGCTCGCAGCGACGTCATTGCGGAAGCCGATCCTCACCGCAACCTCTCCGGGCTCGAAGCAGCCGTTCTTGCCAGTCCATTCCATCGGAAAAGGGGCTTGGAAACGCGACGGCGCAAGTTTCGAGGAAGCCGCGCGGCATGGCCGCAGCGCTGCGCCAGAAAACGCGGCGTGGCGCCGGCGCGTGCCGTTTACTATCTCCCGGTCCGATATCTGGCCCGACCGAACATTCTCCATGACGATATCCAGTTCTGACACCACGTCCGCCCGGCCAATTCTCGTCGATGGCGATCCGCGTCTGCTTGTTCCAGCAGCGCCCATCGACGCGCTCGATGCCGGCGTCCGTTCCGATCTGGACGCCCTCGCCGCGACGCTGGCGTTGCACCGGAAACGACACGGATTTGGCCGCGGCATCGCCGCCCCGCAGCTCGGCATCGCGCGCCGGATGATCGTGATCGATCTTGGCGCCGGGCCGATTGCACTGATCAATCCGCAGATCACATGGCGTAGCGAAGACAGCTTCCTGGTGTGGGACGACTGCTTCAGCGTGCCGGGCCGCCTCGCGCGCGTCCGGCGCGACTGCTCGATCTCCCTGACATACCGCGACGCGCAGTTTCGCGAGCGCACGTGGCGGCACCTTCCGCCGGATCTGTCGGAACTCCTGCAACACGAAATCGATCATCTCGACGGTGTCCTGATGACACACCGCGCCACCGGACCGGACCCGATACGTCCTGCAACGGAGCGCTCGACCCTGATCGACACGACGCGTCCCGGACATCGGCTGTCTCTGCAGCACATCGAGGACGCAGCCGACAACATCGACAGGGTGTTTCGCGACACGCCACAGTTCGAGTCCGAGCCGCTTTCCGCCCTCGCCGGCTGCCGGCTCACGTTGAAAGTCGAAACGCTGAATCCGCTGCGCTCGTTCAAGGGCCGCGGCGCGGGCTACTTCATGACCCGACGCCTGGCGGGCGCCGGGCGCGGACCGATCGTCTGTGCCAGCGCCGGAAATTTCGGCCAGGCGATGGCCTGGGTCTGCCGCAGCCACGGCATCGCGCTGACGGTATTCGCTGCCGAAACCGTCAATGCGCTCAAGCTCGAACGCATGCGCGCGATCGGCGCCGACGTGCGCCTGCACGGCGCCGATTTCGATGCCGCCAAGGAGGGCGCGCGCGAATTCGCCATCGCCACCGGTGCAACGATGGTCGAGGACGGACTCGATCCGGCCATCGCCGAGGGCGCCGGGTCGATCGGCGTGGAATTGCTCGCGCGCGGCGATGCCTGGGACGCGATCGTCGTGCCGCTCGGCGACGGCGCGCTATCCGGTGGCATCGCGCGCTGGGTCAAGGCTGCGTCGCCGTCGACACAAGTCATTGGCGTCGTCGCGCGCGGCGCCAGCGCTTTCGCGAAGTCGTGGCGCAACGGCTATGGCGGCGGAATTGTCGTGGACGCGGAAGCATCGACGATCGCCGACGGCATCGCCGTGCGCGTACCGATCGCACAGGCGGTCGCCGACCTGCGAGGACTCGTCGACGATATCGTCGAAGTCGACGATACGACGATGATCAACGCCATGCAGGCCGCCCATCGTCATACCGGCCTCGTGCTCGAACCGGCCGGCGCGGTCGGCATTGCCGCGGTGCTGACCGATCCGCAACGTTTCGCAGGCAACTGCGTCGCCACCGTGCTGACCGGCGGCAACCTCACGCCACAACAGATGCGCGAGTGGCTTTCGTCCGCAACTTAGTCCTGCTGCTGCAACCCAATCCTCGAGGAGACTCTCATGATCGACCATGTCGAACTGTTCGTCGCCGATCCTGCCCAGTCGGTCGCATTCTTCCGTGCGGCGCTGTCGCCACTTGGCTATAGCGTGCATGTGCAGGGCGAGTCGAATGGATTTGGGGCCGACGCCGCGCATCTGGACTTCTGGCTGCGCAAGGGCGGACCTTCGCAGCCTTTGCCGCACGTGGCCTTCAACTGCGCCAGCCGGGCTCGCGGTCGAAGCAAGCCACACCGCAGCCTTGGGCGCGGGTGGCCGCGACAACGGCGCACCGAAACTGTTGCCTCACATCCACCCGAACTACTACGCAGCTTTCGTGCGCGATCCGGACGGCCACAATATCGAGTTCGTCTGTCACCAGGCGATCGCATGAAGCAGGCCAGGTTCATTTATCCACCTGTGGAAATGAACCCGACCCAGCGCACGCGGATGACTGAAACGCGGCGGATTGCGCGCCGATGCCCGAGGCAGATCAGGAGCCGTATTTGAACGACAACTGGACGCGTGCGCGATAGGCGACCACCTTGCCGCCCTCGATCTTCATGTCGAGCTTGCTGATTTCGGCGACGCGAAGATCGCGCAACGACTTGGCTGCTGCGTCGACGGCGTTTTTCGCAGCGGCCTCCCACGAAACAGTGCTGGTGCCGATGATTTCCGTGACGCGGTAGACGCCGGATTCGGAAGCTTTCTTGGCCATTTTTTGCTCCTCCGTTGAGAAGCTGCAGAAACGATTCCTGCAGCTTCGACAATCCCCCAAATTCCGCGCCGGCCGGAAATCGACCTTGCCGTTCAGCGCTGCTTTGCCAGCCTGGCGCGGACTGCGACTCTAGTCCCATGATCCGGCCTGCCGCAAGTTCAACGGTTGCCGAGCGTTGGTATATTGTGGGCTTCGACCCGTCCCCCGGATCACTTCATCGAGGAATATCCGTGCGCCTTGCAATCATCTTCGCCATTGCACTCACGATCGCTCCACTCGGAGCGCTCGCGGACACCGACGCACCAGCGGACCTGGCGAAGTCGCCGTTGCTGCAGTCGATCGCCGGCGACGTGAAGCCGGACGAACTGCGCGCGACGATCGCCAAACTGGTCGGCTTCGGTACGCGGCATACGTTGTCCGACACGAAGTCGAACACACGCGGCATCGGCGCCGCGCGACGCTGGGTGAAAGAGCGCTTCGAGCAATTCAGCCGGCAGTGCAAGGGCTGCCTGGAGATCCAGATGCCGGAGCAGACCGTGACTGGCGAACGCGTCCCGCAACCTTCCTCGATCGTCGATGTGCTGGCGATCCAGCGCGGCACGGACGAACCGGATCGCGTGATTGTCATTTCCGGGCATATCGATTCGAGAGTACACGATGTCATGGATGCAAAGAGCGACGCGCCCGGCGCCGACGATGACGGCTCCGGCACCGCCACCGTGATCGAGGCGGCGCGCGTGCTGTCGAAACACAACTTCCGCGCGACGCTGGTCTACGCCGTGCTCTCCGGCGAGGAGCAAGGCCTGTACGGCGGCAAGCTGCTGGCCCAATTCGCGCGCGACCATCACTGGTTCGTCGAGGCGGCGCTGAACAACGACATCGTCGGCAACACGGTGGGAACCAACGGCGTAAGGGACGCCACGCACGTGCGCGTATTCTCCGAAGGCACGCGCTCGACCGAAACATCCGAACAGGCAACGCGCCGGCGCTACAACGGCGGCGAGGTCGACAGCCCGTCGCGCAATCTCGCGCGCTTCGTCAGCGGCCTCGCCGACATGTACCTGACCGGCATCGACGTGCGCATGGTCTACCGCACCGATCGTTTCAACCGCGGCGGCGACCAGGTGCCGATGCTGGCGGCCGGATTTCCCGCCATTCGCTTCACCGAGGCGATCGAGAACTACACGCGCGAGCACGAAGACGTGCGCACCGAAAACGGCGTGCGCTACGGCGACGTGCTCGACGCGGTCGATTTTGCCTACCTCGCGCAGGTCGCGCGCCTGAACGCGATCACGATGGCGGCGCTGGCGATGGCACCGGCGCCTCCTGCCGAGGTTAAAATCGAAGGCGCTGTTTCGATGGATACGAAAGTGAGCTGGAGTCCCGTCGCCGGCGCCGCGAGCTATCGCGTTTGGTGGCGCGACACGACCGAGCCGCGCTGGAGCAACAGTCGATTCGGCGAACGATGCAACCACCCTGCTGTTGAAAGACGTGAACATCGACGACTGGTTCTTCGGCGTCTCATCCGTTTCGGCGGATGGCTACGAAAGCCCGGTCGTGTTTCCGGGGCCGGCTGGCGCGTTCAGCGCAGAGGCGGGCGCAGCGGCGCAGAAGTGAAATCTGCCGTGTTGCAGCGCCCGAACTCTGAAATACCACGGAGCCCGTTACTGTGGAGGGCGCGCGAGGCACCCTGATCCGCTCTTCGCATCAATTGTGGTCGGGACCACCGCCACCACCGCCATCCTTCTTGTCGCCTTTGTCTTTTTCCTGCTGCGGAGCCTTCTTTTCCTTTGCAACAGATTGCTGATGTTGTTGCTGCTGATTCGAGGGGCTCTGCTGCGCGGGCGCCTGCTGCTGGGCATGTTGCTGTTGCTGGCCATGTGATTGCTGCTGCGGCTGCTGTTGCGGCTGAGCGGCGTGCGCCTGTTGCTGTTGGGCACGTTGCTGTTGCTGTTGCTGCTTGGCCTGCGACTGCTGTTGCGCCTGATCGTTGGCGTGCTGCTGCTTCTGCTGTTGCTGGGCATGCGATTGCTGCTGCGCCTGCGCCGTGGCGCGCTCCTGCGTCTGTTGCTGCTGAGCGTGCGATTGCTGCTGCGCCTGCGCCGTGGCGCGCTCCTGCTTCTGTTGCTGCTGGGCCTGCGACTGCTGCTGCGCCTGCGCCGTTGGCGCGCTCCTGCTTCTGTTGCTGCTCGGCATGCGATTGCTGCTGCGCCTGAGTCGTTGGCGCGCTCCTGCTTCTGTTGCTGCTGGGCATGCGATTGCTGCTGCGCCTGCGCCGCGGCGCGCTCCTGCTTCTGCTGCTGCTGGGCGTGCGATTGCTGCTGCGCCTGTCCTTGGCGCGCTCCTGCTTCTGTTGCTGCTGGACCTGCGATTGCTGCTGCGATGGCGCTTGCTGCGCCGTCCCGGTGCGCGCGGCGCTCGTTACGACATGCTGCTGATAATACTGTTGCGCCACCGCTTCGCGTGGCTGATAGTGATAGTTCGTCGATTGAATCGAATACTGCTGCTCCACGGCGCGCGGGTAGCGGCTGCCGGAATACTGAGCCTGATAAGCCGGCAAGGGCGCAGCTTGGTAGACGGAGTGACGATCCCAGCTGTCCCATCCACTGCGCTGCTGTTGCCAGTCGTTGCCCCAGTACTCGCCCCAATGCGGCGCAACATCCACGCTCCAACCGGCAAAATAGGTTGGCCGCTGGCCGTAGTAGCGTACCGGAACGCGCAGCACGAACGCGGGCACATATTGCGGTCCGACCTGGTCCCACGGGCCGTTGTACCAGCCGCTCGAATACCAATTGTTGTCCTGGTAGACCCAATACAAGCCGTCGTAAAAGAAGTAATTCGAATTCATTCGCGGGTCGTAGTAGACCGGATAGCCCGGTATCGCGACCATGCTCGGATACGCCGACACGTTGAAGCCGATGCTCACACCGTGCGATTGGATGCCGACGCTCACTTGAGCGTGGGCGGGCATTGCCGCGCAAAGCAGCATCGAGATTGGAAGAATAAGGTAACGCATGTTCCGTACTCCGGTTTGATATCCGTCATCGCGGCCGGTTGTCAGACCGGATTCTGGGGTTGTCACGCACGTGACTCGTAGCAACGAGTTGAACTCGACGGATGATCAATTTCGGTGCGTCGAAATGCTTTTCGGCATTTGGGTGCGCCCGCATTTGACAGGCCCGTCGAAACCCGCTCTTGCTTTGAAAAAGAAAAAAGCGTCGATCCAGGGGAGCGGATCGACGCTTTTGCGTTTTCCTACTGTCCCGAGCCTTCCTGGCAAAAACTGTCCTTGCGTCGCGGCGCTCACGCGCGGCAGTTGGCGGAATCTGTTTATCCGCAGAGGAATTTGTACCACGCATCAGTTTCCGCTTCCGTTCGGTAACGAACACACGCTCGCGCGACATGGCGGCTGTGTCATCGAGGGCTCCCGGTGGGCACATAGTTCGTTGCGACGCGGGTGCGGGAACGGTCGGTCGAGTCTCCACGGTGGCGCAAAAATTACGAGTCCGACCTTTGCTAGGATGTGGCATGGCCGCCGCACTTCCGTTTTTCAACGCCGCTTCCGAATCCGCCGAACAATTGCGGCAGTGGCTATCCGCGTTCGATCGCATCTTCGTGCTGACCGGCGCCGGCGTCAGCACAGCGTCCGGCATTCCCGACTATCGTGGGCCTGATGGGTTGTGGAAGCGAAGCGCGCCAATCACCTACCAGGCATTCCTCCGCGATCCGGCGATGCGCCGACGCTACTGGATGCGCAGCTTCGTCGGCTGGCCTGCTGTCGCACGCGCCCGGCCGAACCGCGCGCACGAGGCGCTCGTCGAGCTCGAATCGCGCGGGCGCATCACCACCGTTGTCACGCAGAACGTCGATGGCCTGCACCAGCGCGCTGGGCAACGGACAGTCATCGACCTTCACGGCCGCATCGACCGGGTAATCTGCCTGGATTGCGGCGCGCGTTATGCGCGGGCGGATGTGCAGCAAAGCCTGGCCAATGCGAATCCGGAATGGACCGGCCTTGCCGCGGCAACCGCACCCGATGGCGATGCCGATTTCGAACATGCGGACGTCGGTGACTTTCGCGCGCCTCCATGCACCGGCTGTGGCGGACTGCTCAAGCCGGACGTCGTGTACTTTGGAGAGAACGTGCCGCGCGAGCGCGTTGCCGCCGCCCATGACGCGTTGCGCCAGGCCGATGCGATGCTCGTCGTCGGCTCGTCGCTGATGGTGTATTCGGGCTATCGATTCGCCCGCATGGCGCACACCGTCGGTCTGCCGTTGGCCCTGCTCACGCGCGGCGTCACGCGTGCCGACGGTCTGGCGACCCTCAAGCTCGATGCCGACTGTGTCGCTGTGCTGGCTGGCGCGATCGGCCACGCGCCGTGACCACGGCCGGCGTCCTTGCGAAAGCGGACCTCACTCGAATCCGTTTGCGAAAACGGTGTTTGCGCCGCGCAATACTGCGATCGAAAGCGGAAGTCCAGTAGGACCTTGCGCAGCGTTGCCGAAGTCGCTCAACAAGGTTTGTGCTCCACTCACACGATCGACGGTGCAGATCCCGCCGCCAAAACCGCCCGATGTCGGCGCGTTGCAGTCGCCGAGCAGAATCGAACCGTCCGTGGCCAACGCGATGGTGCTGGAGTGCGTCAACTGTGTCGTCAGCACGCTGCGTGCGCCCGCAGGCACTCCGGTGGGATCGACGCGGAATACGGCTCCGGTATCGACATTGTTGAGCGAGTAGTAAGGGTCGACCATGAGAAACGTTCCGTCGTTGTCGAGCACGAGCGAATATCCCCCATCTTCTCCGCGAGGTCCCTGCGCAAGATTGCCGAAATCGGTGAGCACAGTGAGGCCGCCGGTCGCTCGATTGACGGCGAAGAGCGCGCCGCAGTCGCCGTATTCGTAGCAATAGGTACCGGCCCCGCCCAGCCAGACTGGCCCCTCGGCGTCACCGATGAAGATGTTGCCGCCGACGTCGACCACGACGCTTTCCGGCGCCGAGTGGCCGCCGTTGGGCGTACCCGAATCGGTGATCCGCGTGCGGAATCCGGTAGTGGCATCCACGCTCCATAGTCCCGCAAGGTTGCCGCCACCTCCTTGGCCACGATCGGTGACAAGAACGCTGCCGTCGGTATCGATCCCGAGGCCGAAGGGCGTGTACCAGGCATCTCCTTGCAGAGGATTTCCGGCATCGCTGAGCAACGTGCGCGTCCCGTCGGGAAGCACCTTGAACAGCTTGCCGTGCTGGTCGGACGCCTGATCGGTGGCATAGATCGCATTACAGTCGATGGCCGTGACGTTGCCCGCAAATCCGGTAGGACCTTGCAACGCGTTGTTGAAATCGCTGAGGACGGTGCGAACACCGGTCACCGGATCAACCTTCATGAGCAGCCCGTAGCCGGCAGCCACGATGATGTCGCCGCGCTTGCAGTCGCTGGCGCCTTGCGCGAACCCGGCAGCAAGCAGCAATACGGCGGCCAGTGCGAGGCCCATTGCGCGATTCGGACCCGAATTTCTGCGAGAACCCATGTGCCTTCCTCTCTCGATGCCCCAATTGCTAAGTTGAGCTCTTCTGCAGCCGCTCACACTGATCTACTTACGAGAAGAAGCGCTGCAAACCGACAACCGACAATACCCCTTGTGAACCTGCTCGCGTCCATAGATGATTCGGGACCCGCAGGAAAGCAGCCGAAGGCGGGCGAAGATCCCCGCGAGGCGTTGAGTAAAGAGGAAAAATCCAGAACATGAGATCGAAGAACAATCCGCCGGAACCGCGTCAGGCCGGCCGCGCAATCGCGTGCCTTTGCGCCTGGCTTTCGATCTCGACCGCACATGCGGCCGAATCGACAGCCATTGAACTCGACGTCGATACGCGCGACGTGCAGCGTGGCATCCAGCACGCGCATATGACGCTTCCGGCCACGGCCGGTGAGATGAGCGTGGTCTATCCGAAATGGACCCAGGGCGAACATGGACCGACCGGGCCGATCGAACAGGTCACCGGGTTGAAGTTCAAGGCGGGTGACCGAACACTGACCTGGACACGCGACCCGCTCGATGCATTCCGCTTTCGCGTTGCCGTTCCGGAAGGCGCGGCAACGATCGACGCGGACTTCGACTATCTGTCTCCGGTTGGTTCCTACGGCGGCGGTGGCTACGGCAATACGCCGAACATGACGCCGCACCAGGCGATCGTGCTGTTCAACCACGTATTGCTGCTACCGGATTCGCCCGATGCCGGAAGCCTGTCCGTGCGCGCGCGCGTGCGCATTCCGGAGGCATGGTCCTACGACACGCCGACTCGCGGCGAGCGCCCCGAAGCGGGACTCGTCGTGCTGCCGGAAATGTCTGCCGCTGCGCTCGTCGACTCGCCGTTTTTCACGGGCGAGTTTTCCCGGCTGATTCCGCTGACCGCCCAGACGCCGGCGACACGGCTGAGCATCTTTGCCGATGCGTCCGCCGACCTGGCAATCAAGGACGACGACATCGCAAAGCTGCGCCACGTCGTTGCCGAAGCCGAGGCGCTGTTCGGCGCACGTCACTACCGCCAGTACGCGTGGCTGGTCGGACTCGGCGACACGTTCACGACGAATGGCGTCGAACATCATGAGTCGACGGACATCCGCATGAGCGAGTCGTTGTTTACGAAGCCCGAGTTCATGCAACGCTGGGCCTCGGTCTTCGCCCACGAGTACGTGCATTCGTGGAACGGCAAGTACCGGCGGCCGGAAGGGCTCGTGCGCAGCAACTTCCAGCAGCCGCTCGAGGACAACCTGCTCTGGGTATACGAAGGCATGACGCGCTACCTCGGCGACTTCGTTTTGCGCGGCCGCGCGGGATTCGGTTCGCCGGAATTCATGCGCGACTATCTCGCGTTCGTCGCCGCGCAGCAGGATCGCCTGCGCCCGGGGCGCGCGTGGCGCACCGTGCTCGACACCGCCGTCGGCGTGCCGCAGTACGGCGATGCGCAAAGCGAGTGGACCGGCGAGCGCCGCGGGCTGGATTACTATGCGGAAGGCGCGCTGGTCTGGCTCGAAGCCGACGTGCTGATCCGCACGCGCAGCGGCGGCAAGCGCTCGCTCGATGATTTCTGCCGTACGTTCTTCGGCGGCGCCGACGGCGCTCCGGCCGTGCGCGCCTACTCGCGCAACGACGTGATCGCTGCCTTGAACGCCGTCGAAGCGTACGATTGGGACACGTTCCTGCGCACGCGGATTGAACAGATACAACCGCATGCGCCGCTTGGCGGCATCGTCGGCGGCGGCTGGACGCTGGTTCAGGACGACAAACCGAATCCCTATCTCGATGCGACCGCCAAGTCGGCCAAGTTCAGCGATTTTTCACACTCGCTAGGCTTCTGGGCCAAGGAAGATGGAAAGGTAACGGACGTCGTGACCGGTTCGCCGTCGTTTGCCGCGGGACTGGCGCCGGCAGCGAAGCTGATCGCGATCGGTGGACGCAAGTGGAGCGAGGACGCGGCGAAGGAAGCCATCGTCGCCGCCGAAAAAAATGCGCTGCCCATCGAGTTGATCGTCGAAAGCGGCGACACGGTGCGCACGCTGCGCGTCGACTGGCACGGCGGCCTGGCCTATCCGCACCTCGCGCGCACCGCGCAGCAAACGGACCTGCTGTCGCAAATCATCGCGCCGAAGAGCAAGTCGAAGTGAGATTGAAACATCCACCGCGCCAGCCGCCCTGCAGCAAAACCGGCTGGCGCGCAAGCTGAAGGGAACTTTGGAAGTTACTTGAGCTGTCCGCGAATCTCGCCGTCCTTGTGAGCGGCGCTGTGGACGTTGATGTAAAGTTCGCCGGACTTGAACTTCGCGAACTGATCGTCGGTGAGCTTGGAACCCGCCGGCACATTCCACGCGCCATCCGCACCCTTCGTGAGCGTAATGATCGGCGGACCTGCCGTGCCTGCGGCACCGATATGGATGTGCGCGGCCATGCCTTCGATTCCGGTCGTCTTCACGCTGCCGCCAACACTCTTGTCATCGCCGATAGTGATCATGCCGCTGCCCGACGCCGAGGTCCGCACCGGAGGCGTTTCCTCGGCGCCCGTCAGACTGACCTTGACGTCTTTCGCCCATGCCGAACCGATGGCGAGTGCCGCCGACAACGCAAGCAATGCGACAGCGCCACGAATCTTTCGAACCTTCGTGCCCATGTTCGTCTCCCATGAAATGTGAAACATCAACCGACTTCGCCCGACAGCGCCTTCGCGCGCCTGCCGGGGCCGACGGATACGTTACGCCGAAAATCGCCTTCCGGCGATGGGACGTCTCCGCTGCGTTTAGCTGGGGTTTTGGTTGGACCGCCCCTTCGTCCCTGGCGAGCACCGCCGTAATTCGACGGTGCTGCGGAAGACGGCCCGTCCAAGATGCGCTACCAGGGATAGACCTGCGCATCGACCCGAACGGCGGCGCCCACGCGCAGGCCGCGGCCAGTTCTACTGGAGCTGCATCCCGAGCTGATCGAACAGGAACGCCATCCAGTCTGCCGACTGCGAGATGCGCTCGTCGAGCGAACTGCCGATCCCATGTCCGGACTTCGTGCTGATGCGCAGATAGACGGGCAATCCGGACGCGGTGGCAGCCTGCAACGCCGCGGTGAACTTGCGCGAGTGCATCGGATTGACGCGGCCATCGTTGGCGCCGGTCATCATCAGCACGGCCGGATACTTCTCGCCCTGGCGCACGCGGTGATAGGGCGAATACGCATACAGCGCCTTGAACTGCGCTTCATCCTTGACCGTGCCGAATTCGGTGGTGTTGAACGAACCGTTCGGATCGAGTTCGACCCGCACCATGTCGTAGATTCCAACCGACGAAATGACCGCGTGCGCGAGTTGCGGATGCTGCGTGATCATCGCGCCCATCAACAAGCCGCCGTTCGAGCCGCCGAGCATGGCCAGGTGCGCTTGGCCTGTATACTTTGTCTTGATCAGGTATTCGCCGGCCGCGGCAAAATCGTCGAACACGTTCTGCTTTTTCGTCAGACTGCCTTGCTCGTGCCAGCGCTCGCCGAATTCACTGCCGCCGCGGATGTTCGCGTCGACGTAGATGCCGCCGCCGTCGAGCAGCAGACGGGTCGTCGGGCCGCCGAAGCGCGGCTGCTGGCTGACACCGTAGCCGCCGTAGCCGTAAAGCAGCGTCGGGTTCGCGCCGTCGAGTTTGACGCCCTTGCGGCGGATGATGTTCATGGGCACCTTCGTGCCGTCCTTCGATGTCGCGAACTCGCGCGTCACTTCGGCGTCGTCGAACTTGACGGGACTCTCCACGGCGAGTTTCGTTTCGGCGATGCCGCCATCGGCGGCGTGCCAGCGGGCGTAATAGCGCGGCCGCAGATATGTCGAGACACCGAACAGCACGTCGCCATCCGGCAGCGCTTCGATATTGCCGAAAGCGGCGATCTCGGGCAGCGCGAGCCTGCCGCGCGCCTTGCCGTCGAGCCCGAACGCCTGCACTTCGTTGGGTCCGCCGACGATGTAGCTCACGAGCATCGTGTCGCGGGTGAGCGTTGGCGTGCGCGGCGTGTTCGAATCTGCCGTGATGATCGAACCCTTCCCTTCCGCGACGACGGTCGCGGCCTTGGCAAGATCGCTGACGCCCGGCGCAAGTTTCAGCACTTTGCCGTTTGGCGCGCCCTGGCGCGAGACCAGATACAGCGAGTGATCCGGCGCGACCGTCGCGGCGACGACCTTGTCCTTGAAAGTCGTGATCCGCGTTTTTTTGCCGGCGCCGTCGACGAGCCAATGCGCCCAGCCGCCGCCGTCGCCGTTCTGCACGCTCGCCAGTACGACATCGGGCGCGTAACGGTTGTCGAGGAATATTTCGCCAATGCGCGGCACACCGTCCTGCGTGCCGAAGACCAGCGCATCCTTCTGCCAGTCCTGGCCAATCGTGTGAAAGTACACCTGCATGAAGAAATGGCGGTCGGCTTCGGGCTTCTCGTCGCCGGGATAGCGCGTGTACCAGAAACCATTGCCGTCCGCGGCCCAGGCAAGCGAGCCGCCCGCCGTCGGATACTGCACGCGCGGGATCGCTTCACCGACTTCTTTGCCGGTGAGCGTATCGTAGACGTGCAGCGTGCCATCCTCGCTGCCGGCCTTCGACAGGGAAACCGCCACGCGCTTGCCGTCGTGCGACGGCTCGTACCAGTCGATCGCGGTCAGTCCGCTCTGGTCGAGACTGTTCGGATCGAGCACGGTCTTGCGACTTGCCGGATCCGCATCGCCGGCCAGGGTCACGAGCATCGCCTGCTGGAATTGCGGATCGTTGTAGATCGCGAAGATCCGGTCGCCGGCGGGTGTCAGCCTGGAATACTCCGGCGACGTCGCCTTGATCATCGTCGTCAGGCGCGCCTTCAACGATTCGCGGACCGGCAATGCGTCGAGGTAGGCGCGCGCGTACGCGTTCTGAGCCTCGTTCCATTCGCGGCCCTTGGCGCTCGTGTTGTCCTCCAGCCAGCGATACGGGTCGCTGACCGCGACGCCGAAAAACGTGTCGGTGACGGCCTGTTTCTCCGTCGATGGTGGAGTCGCGGCGAAGGCTGGATTGATGAAGGCGGCCGCGCAGAACACGGCCTCGCGCATGGAGCGATGAAACATTTGCGACTCCGAATGGGAATTGGACTGTCGAACGTGCTCCGACAAGTATACCGGACCATCACGGAACGGCTCGCACCAGGAAAGCACCTAAAAACCGTCATTCCCGCGGAAGCGGGAATCCAATTTGCTTTTCGATCAAGATCAATATGGATTCCCGCTTCCGCGGGAATGACGGCATAAATGGCAAGGTGAGTCAGGCGGCATTCGCCGTGACAGCGCGTTCCGCTATTGCGCGTTCGCGCTGACGAAGTCGCTCATGGTCTTCTTGAACTTCGCCATCGACGGCGGATGCACGTACATCATGTGGCCGGCATCGTAATACTCGATGTTCACGTTCGCGCGCAGTTCCGGCGCAACGTCGAGGTGGTCGATGACATATTCGACGCTGCGATACGGCACGGCCAGATCGAAGTAGCCCTGTTCGATCAGGATCTTCATGCGTGGATTCATCGTCATCGCCTGAGCCAGGTCGACGGCCGTGTTCGCGATCGGCGACTTGTAGCCGCCGAGATCCGGTTGCGCATGGCGCTCGTCCCAGTGTTCGTTGACATCGCCGCCGGACAGCACGTACTGGCGGTCGGATTCGACCTTGAGCTCCTGCCGGTAGTAGTCGTTGAACGACGCGACGATTGCCGGCGCAACCGCTGCGCTGTACGCGTCGTAGCGAATCGTTTCGGACAACGCATCGATCGTGCCTCCGGCGTAGCGCGAATCCACGCGGCCGACAACCTTGCCGCGGCTGCGCAGCAGCTCCTGCAGAAAGTGCCCCTCGTCCATGCGCAGGTTCGCCTTGTCCCAGTACTCGGCCGAGACGCCGGTGTAGCGGGACAATCCTTCCAGCACCTTCTGGCGCTCGGCCGCGCTCGCGCGGCGGCCCTTGAACAGCACCGGTGCGTAGACGTCCTGGGCGAATGCCTCGACCTCGCGCAGGAACGGCTGCAATTCGGCCGGACGGTTCGCCAGAGCATTGTGGTACCACGCCGTCGATGCGAAGGTCGGCAGGAAATTGATGTACGGCTCATCGACGCGCAGGCCAGCGGCGCCCGCGACGACGTCCAGATACGGCGAAACGAGGATCACCCCGTTCAACGCGACGTTATGCTTGGTCAGCAGAGCGAAACTGACGCCGCCGGTGCGCATGCCGCCGTAACTTTCGCCGAGCACGAACTTCGGCGAGGCCCAACGGCCATATTGCGACAGGTACTGCACGATGAAATTCGACACCGATGTGACGTCCTGGTCGACGCCCCAGAAGTCCTTGTTGTCACCTTTGCCGACGGCACGCGAGAAGCCGGTGCCGACCGGATCGATCATCACCAGATCGACCTGGTCGAGGATGCTGAATTCGTTTTCGACCGTACGGAACGGGCCGCGCGTGTTGTGCTCGATGTCGACGAGTTGCGTGCGCTTGGGGCCGAGGATGCCCATGTGCAGCCAGGCCGAAGCCGAACCCGGACCGCCGTTGTAGGCGAACATGATCGGTCGCGTGCGGATGTCGGCGCCATCCTTGGTGTAGGCGGTGAATCCGAACAACGCAATCGCCTCATCCTTTTCGTTCTTCATCAGCATCGTGCCGGCCGTCGCGGTATATGCGAGCGACGTGGCGCCGACATGGCCCTGGTGCTTGGTCACCGAAACCTTGGCCTCGGGGATTTTTTCCTCCGGCTTGGCCGAATCGGACTTCGGGCCTTCCACCTTGGCGGCATCGGCGGCGAAGGCAAATGGTGCGGCCACAGCCAGCAGCGCGCCCATCACGAGCGGCAGTAATGGTCGTGTCATCGATCGGACTCCCCTGAAAGACCGCGTACTGTAAGCGCTGGGTGGCCAGGCGGCCTCGGCCATTCGTCATGGCCGAAGGCCCCAAGAAAGCAGTTTTTCTCGAGGCATTCCGAGCTCAGGACGTAACGTCCCGCTCAGGTTGCTTGCCAACGGCTGAACGGGTTTGACGCAAAGGGTGAATTCAAGCATGTGGTTCAGTCGCGCTGCGCTTAAATGCCCGCAACGGCGAAAGCCGGACGGATGCACGGTGGATTCTTCCGTGCACGTCGTGTTGTCAGCTGTCCGCTCGCCGCAGTGGCCGTCGGGCGCGGCACGAGGAGTAGAAGTCATGTTTACCAAGCAGCGTTTGCTCGTCATAACGATGGGTGCCGCGCTGGCGTGTTCGTGTGGCGCGCAGGCACCGCCGAACGACAGTGTGGCGAATGGATCCGCGCCTTCGAACTTGCCGGCGCAGGGCCAAGCGAACGGACCCGGGCCTTCGATCTCGCCCGAGGATGGTCAATCCGCGCCTGGCCAGATCGCAACGGGCCAGGTCGATCCACCGGCGCGCGTCGCGCGCCTCGCGAATATGTCGGGCAACGTCAGCTTTACGCCGGCCGGGGAACACGAGTGGGTCCAGGCACAGTTGAACCGGCCGATCGTCACCGGGGACAAGCTGTGGACCGCTGACGGCGCGCGCGCCGAATTGCAGGTGGGCTCGTCGACCGTCCGGCTCGACTACCAGTCTAATTTCGACTTCCTCAATCTCAACGATCAGATCGCGCAGATGCAACTGACGCACGGCACATTGAATCTCGATGTCTGGCGCCTGCGCAACGACGAGACCTACGAGGTCGACACGCCGACGATTGCATTCATTGCCAATCGTGTTGGCGACTATCGCGTCGACGTCGACTCGCAGGGCGGATTCACCACTGTGACAGCGCGCCGCGGTGGCGGCGAAGCCGTCGGCGAGGGTGGCAAGCGCGTCGTCATCGAAGAAGGCCAGTCGATCCGCTTCAACGATTCGGCACTGAACGACTACAAGGTCAATGTCTCGTCACCGGACGATTTCGACCTGTACTGCTCGCAGCGCAAGGAGCGACATGTGAGCGCGCCTTCGCGCAACTACGTTTCCGAGAACGTGGTCGGCTATGAAGACCTCGACGAGTACGGCACCTGGGAGAGCGCGCCGCAATACGGCCACGTCTGGTATCCGACTGCCGTGGCGGCCGACTGGGCGCCGTATCGCGCCGGCCACTGGGTGTGGGTCGATCCGTGGGGCTGGAACTGGGTCGACGACGCGCCGTGGGGTTTTGCTCCGTTCCATTATGGCCGCTGGGCCTATGTCGGAACGCGCTGGGGCTGGGTGCCCGGGCCGGTCGAGATCGCTCCCGTGTACGCGCCCGCGCTCGTCGCGTTCGTCGGCAGCGGTGGCTTCGGCGTGAGCGTGTCGGTCGGCGGACCGGTCGGCTGGTTCGCCCTTGGACCAGGCGACGCCTACTTTCCGGGCTATTACGGCGGCCACGACTACTTCAATCGCGTCAACGCCGGCTACGTCAACCAGACCGTCGTGAACAATTACTACGGCGCGTGGTCGAGCGGCAACGTGAACTATTCGCAGATGACATTTGCGAACCGCAACGCGCCGCGCGCGCTGACCGCGATGCCTGCCGCGGCATTCGCAGCGGGACAGGCGGTCGCCACTTCGGCGGTCGCGGTCAATCGCACGACGATGGCCAACGCGCGCGTCCTGCCACGCGCCATGGTCGCGCCGACGCAGGCTAGCCTGGTCGCCGGCAGCGGACGCGCGGCGGCGACGCCTCCATCCGCGGTGACGAACCGTGCGGTCGTGGCGGCGCGCACTCCGCCGCCAGCGACGCCCTCCTTCGCGCAGCGGCAATCGGCGCTGCAGAAGAACGCCGGCCAGCCATTGAGCGTGAATCAGATGCGCACTCTTGCTGTGCAGACGAATGGACGCGGCGGGAACGTGGCGGCGGCAAACAACGTGCGTGTCCTCGGCGACCGTGGCGCGGCGACGCAAGCCCCGGGCAACACGGCCCAATCCGCGAACGTTGGCAATGCACGCGGAGCGCAGCAGATGCCGAATGCACGCACGACTGTCGATCACTCGGCAGCCAATGGCGGCGGCAGCGCAGCAGCTTCCGCATCGCGCGTCCGCTCGGCCGACTTCGCTCACCCGGGAGCCCAGAACAATGCAGCTCCAAACACCCGCACCAATGAAACGGTTCGCGCCGATGCTACCCCCGGCGGCACGAATCACGCCGCGCCTGGAGCCAGTTCGGCGCTGACGCAGCAGTCGGAAACGGCATCGCGTTCACGCGGCATCAACCCGCCGCAGAATGGCGGGACGACGGCGGCGGCGACGCATGAGACGCCGCGGCCATCGGCATCCTCGCATGCACCGGCAACGGCTTCCTCTGCCGGCGAGCACGGACTCCGCGCCGGCCAACAGGCTTCGACGCAATCGCGTGCCCGACAATCCGCGCCGGCGAACAGGCAACCGAGTTATTCGCTGCGTGAGCCGCAGCAACACAGTGCTCCAGCGCAAAGGCAGCGCAGCGCCCCGGCGTTTGCCCAGCGACCGGACCAGCACAGCGTCCCGACCCAGCGAAGCGGCGTGCCGCAGCAGCAGCGGGCGCCGGCGATGGCGCAGCATGCGCCACCACCGCAGCAGCGCGCTCCTGCGCCGCCGCAGCAGAGAGCCGTTGCTCGCCAGGCACCTCACGCCGCGCCACACGGCAACGCGAAGCCGAAAGACGGCGGTGGCTGATCTCCGAGGCCACCGCCCTCGTCCTTCTCCTGCCATCGAGCAGGAGAAGGAATCAGATCAATAGCCGGTCTCGAAGCGCACCTATTGTCTCCCTGACACGTTATTGCGGGTGCGCGCGTTCTGCTTGCGCTGTTCCCATGAGGCGTGCTCGGCTAATCACGCCGCCTTAACTGTCAGGTGTGGCAACTTCTGCGTTTCAGCATGGATGCATGCAATGGCGTGCGCCATGAAGCCGAAGGGCCGAGTCGAGAGGGAAGTCATGTCTTCAGGAGCTTACGCACGCATCCTTGCATCGAGCATCGTTGCCGTTTTCGCCATACCGGCGACGTTATACGCGCAGAATACCGCGGTCACCGTCTATGTGGATGCCAATGCCAACCGCCATGCGATCAGTCCGTTGATCTACGGCGTCGCCTACGGCAGCACGGCGCAACTCGACGACCTCAACAGCCCGCTGAATCGCTACGGCGGCAACAACGCATCGCGCTACAACTGGCAGCTCAATGCCGACAATCGCGATTTCGACTGGTACTTCGAGAGCATCGCGGATTCCAGCGCCGTCGCCGGCGAGCGTGGCGACACGTTCATCTCGCAGAGCAAGGCCGCCAATGCACAGGCGATGCTGACCCTGCCGATGCTCGACTGGATCGCGCAACTTGGTGCAAATCGCGGAAAACTGGCAAGTTTCTCCCAGGCAAAATACGGCGCGCAGACGGGCAACGACGCGCAGTGGTATCCGGATGCGGGCAACGGCGTGCTCAGGAGCACCGGCCAGAATGTCACGGGCAACGACCCGAACGACGCCAACGTTCCGAACAACACCGCGTTGCAGCAAGGCTGGGTCCAGCATCTGGTGACGCAGTGGGGCAACGCGTCGGGTGCGGGCCTGAAGTACTACATCCTCGACAACGAACACAGCATCTGGCAATCGACGCATCGCGACGTGCATCCGGTCGGCGCGACGATGGACGAGATACGCCAGCGCATGATCGATTACGCGACGATGGTCAAGAGCGTCGATCCGGCGGCCACGGTCGTCGGCCCCGAGGAATGGGGCTGGAGTGGTTACTTCTACAGCGGCTACGACCAGCAGTATGGCGCCGCGCACAACTGGTGCTGCTATCCCGACCGTGCCGCGCATGCGAATTGGGACTACCTGCCCTGGCTGCTCGACCAGATGCACCAGAACGAAGTCGCGACCGGCCGGCGCCTGCTCGATGTGTTTTCCGTGCACTGGTATCCGCAGGGCGGCGAATTCGGCAACGACACGTCGACGACGATGCAGCAGCTGCGCAACAGCTCGACACGCTCGCTGTGGGACCCGAACTATGTCGACGCGACCTGGATCAACGACAAGGTGCAATTGATCCCGCGCATCCGCAGCTGGGTCGCGACCTACTATCCGGGCCTGAAGACCGCTATCACCGAGTACAACTGGGGCGCCGAAAGCCATATCAACGGCGCGACGACGCAAGCCGACATCTATGGCATCTTCGGCCGCGAAGGTCTCGACATCGCGACGCGCTGGACGACGCCGGATTCCTCCACGCCAACCTACAAGGCGATGAAGATCTGGCGCAACTACGACGGCAACAAGTCGGCTTTCGGCGAGACCAGCGTTTCGGCCAGCGTGCCGAATCCCGACAGCCTCTCGGCGTTCGCGGCAACGCGCGCAGCGGACGGCGCGATGACGGTGATGGTCATCAGCAAGGTGCTGTCGGGTTCGACGCCCGTGACGGTGAACCTCGCGAACTTCGCGGCGGCTGGCAGCGCACAGGCATGGCAACTGACTTCTGCCAACGCGATCACGCGCCTGGCCGATGTCGGTTTCGGTGGATCGACATTCACCGCGTCCGTCCCGGCACAAAGCATAACTTTGTACGTCATCGGCGCCGGCGGCACGGCGAATCAGCCACCGGTTGCCGCTGCCAGCGCGACGCCGACCAGTGGCACCGTGCCGCTGGCCGTGGCATTCAGCGGTTCCGGCTCGAGCGATCCCGATGGCTCCATCGCGGGTTATGGCTGGAATTTCGGCGACGGCTCGAGTGCATCCGGCATCAACGCATCGCATACATATGTCAGTGCCGGCACGTTTACGGCGACACTCACGGTCACCGACAACCTCGGCGCGACCGGTTCGAAAGCCCTCACGATCACGGCAAGCGCCGATTCGAACGCGATCAATGCGCCGTCGGGACTCTCGGCATCGGCATCCAAGCCCGGTACGGCGACGCTGCGCTGGACCGACAATTCGACCAACGAACAGGGCTTCTACGTCGAGCGCGCTCCGTCGGCTACCGGCGTGTTTGCCCGTGTCGGTACGACTGCGGCGAATGCAACGACGTTTCCGCAGTCGGGCGTCGCCTCGGGCACCTACCTGTTCCGCGTGCAGGCGTTCAACACGACGACGGGTCGTGTCTCGGCCTATTCGAATCAGGTCAGCGTGAAAATAAAGTAGCCGAATCGCTGGCTGCCAGGCCTCCAATTCCGTTTGCCGGCCTCCTTCCCCCGCTTCGCAGGGGAAGGAGCGGGAGCCGCATCAGCGGCTCGCAAGCCCTGTCTGCGGCGAATCGTCGCAGCTGATCTGGCTGACGTCGACGCCGACGACTTTCGTCGTGTGCTTGGCTTCGGCGGTATCGAAATAGCTGCGGTCCACGCTGAGCGAGCGCTCGGCGCCGTCCGGAATGTGGAAGGCAACGGTCTTCTGCTCCGTGCTGCGGATGCCGTCTTCGGTTTCCCACGTGGTGTTGTAGCGGATCGAACCGGTGCAGCCGGTCTCCTTGCAACTCGCGGCATCCAGGCCGAACGCGATGCGGAACTCATCCTTGCCGATGCGCATGACCAGCGGATCCTGCGTCAAGGACACGCTGCAGGTGCCTTCGGAGGCGAAGGCACCGGTGCAAGGGAGCGCCGCAAAAGCAAAGGCCAAACTCAACAGCTTCTTCGAGAACATGACTATCTCCTCTTTGTCGTTGTGGAAGAAATTCGAAACCTGGTTCGTCCGGTGCGCTGTTCTTGCACTTGCATCAGCGCCGCGTGCCCGGCGTTTTCAAACCTGCTTCCATCACGCTTGCCCCTAATTACGCGAAAACGCGGAAAAACCGCACATGGAAATCAAAAATATTTTTCCGCGGCTCAGGTGGACGCGCTCGCTCGAGCGGCCAACGTGACTTTCGACATATGCCACCGCGATTGCAGCGCGAGCAGAAACCAACAGTCCGCTGGTGAATCACGCCGCTTCGTGAAGGCGCGCATGTTACCATTACTAAACTATACTGTCTAGTATTTAATCGACGGCCAGAAAAGTGTTCAGGCAGCGCCGAACTCGCGAACCGCGGATAGCGACTCGTACCTCGCCTTCTTCGCAAGCCCCTATCGCGCCAACGCGTCGACAATGCTGAGGCGTCGCGCCTTCAGGGCCGGCAACAAACCGACGGCGATGCTGAGCGCGACGATCGCGAGCACGCCCATGCCCCACACCCTGTAGTCGACGACGACCGGCGCATTGGTCGCGTCGGCGACGACAATCCCGGCAATCGTGGCGATCACCAAACCGGTCACTCCACCCAGTACGCACAACACCACCGCTTCGGCGAAAACGAACCCGAGCACGCTTTCGTTGGAAAAGCCGAGCGTCTTGAGAATCGCCAGTTCCGGAACGCGTTCGCGCACTGCCTGCGCCATCGTGTTGCCGACGACCAGCAGCAAGGTGAAGAACACGGCGAACAGGATCCAGCGCACGATCAGGCCGATGTCGCCGATCTGCTTGATGAAGCCGATCAGGAAGTCCTGCTCGGTCTGGGTCTTGGTTTCGTCCGGCGAGTTCTCGAACATCGCATCGACCGCCTGCGCCACCGTTTGTGCCTGATCCGGGTTGGCCAGGCGCAGGATGAAGAATCCGGCGTTGCCGCGACCGTACTGGTTGGCTTCGTCGAAATACGCATAGTTCAGATAGGCGCGCAGGGTTTGTTTGTGCGCGGCCTCGTCCTTGCCGTCGAATATTCCGACCAGATCGAATGCCCAATCCCTGCTGCCGTTGCGCTGTGGAAAGATGTTCGACTTGATCGGAATCTTGCTGCCGATTTTCCACCCCTGCTGGTCAGCCAGCAGACGGCCGGCGATCATGCTGGTGCGGGTAGTCTCGAAGGCACGCCATTGCTCTTCGGGCATCACCCACTGTGGCGAGACGCTGCGCAGCCGATCGCCATCGACGGCAAACGCGGCGATCTGTGTGTTGTCGCCGACCACGCCACCGAACCACAGCGAGTGCGCGACGGCCTGCACGCCTTGAACCGCCTCGAGCTGCGGCAACAGGCGAATCGGCAGTGGTTGCGTAAACGAAACCCGCGCCTGGGTGATAAGACGCGTCGCTCCGACAAAGCTGACATCGGCCTGAAGCAGAACGTTGACCGCCTGAAGGAGTCCGAACAGCAGGAACGCGCAGGTCACCGACAGCAACGTGAGCGTCGTGCGCAGCTTGCGCCGAAACAGGTTCGCCATGATGAAGCCGGTCTTGGTCATGGGCGCAGCTTGAGCGCTCTTTCGTGCATCTGCAATCGGCTGCATCCTGGCCACTGACGAACAATCTTCGGCGCGGCAACGTACAATCGCCGCACTCGCCCAGGGGAGTCCGCCGATGTCTTGTTGCAATCGTCTTATGCTTACGATAACCGCCGCGATGCTGGCTGGCGCGCCAGTTTCTTACGCCGCCGATTCGGGCTACGACCTCATCATCCGCAACGGCCATGTCGTCGATGGCACCGGATCGCCGTGGTACGCGGCCGACGTCGCCGTGAAGAACGGCCATATTGCCGCGATCGGTCGGCTGACCGATGCGAAGGCGGAACGGACCATCGATGCGCACGGCATGGTCGTGGCTCCGGGCTTCATCGACATGCTCGGCCAGTCCGAACTTACGCTCCTCGTCGATCCGCGCGCGCCGTCCAAGCTCTACCAGGGCATCACGACCGAGATCACCGGCGAGGGCCAGTCGATCGCGCCGTTGAACGACGCGATGATCAAGGAAAACCAGCCGGGCTACGATCATTACCAGATCAAGCCGGACTGGCGCACGCTGGCGCAGTATTTCGCTCGCCTCGAGAAGCAGGGCCTCGGCATCAACATGGGCACGTATATCGGCGCGGCGTCGGTGCGCGCGATGGTGATCGGCTATGGCAATCGCGCGCCGACGCCGGACGAGCTCAAACAGATGGAAACCCTCGTCGAGCAAGGCATGAAAGACGGCGCGCTCGGCTTGTCCACCGCGCTGCAATATCCACCGGCGCCTTACGCGAGCACCGAGGAATTGATTGCTCTGGCAAAAGTCGCCTCGCGCCACGGCGGCATCTATGCCACGCACATGCGCAGCGAGGGCAATGCCGAAGATGCGGCGCTCGACGAGACTTTCCGCATCGGCCGCGAAGCGGACATCGGCGTCGAGATCTTTCATTTGAAGACCTCCGGCCAGGAGAACTGGGGCAAGATGCCGCACGTCATCGAGCGCATCGACAAGGCGCGCGCCGAAGGCATCGACGTCGCTGCCGACACGTACGCGTACACGGCATGGAACAACGACATGGCCGCGTTCACTCCGCCATGGGCGAACGATGGCGGCAGCGAGAAGCTGGTCGAACGGCTCAAGGATCCGGCCATGCGCGCGAAGATGCGAAAGGACATGACCACGCCGACGACGGACTGGGACAACGAGTGGCTGGCAATCAAGGGAGGCCAGGACATCCTGATTTGCTCCGTCAACAATCCCGAACTCGTGAAGTACCAGGGCAAGCGCGTGAGCGAGATCGCGGCCGAGTGGAAAACC
The DNA here is from genome assembly GCA_963766595.1 of uncultured Gammaproteobacteria bacterium. Taxonomy (GTDB): domain Bacteria; phylum Pseudomonadota; class Gammaproteobacteria; order Xanthomonadales; family Rhodanobacteraceae; genus Rudaea. Next base: position 707,141 of record CAVYAZ010000001.1, on the reverse strand, counting down.
GACGCGATCGACACGATCTTCGATTTCCTGATCAAGGACAAGGCTGGCACCTACGTGACCGTATTCGGCATGGACGAACCCGATGTCGCCCTTGCGCTGCAGCAACCGTGGATGTCGGTCGACAACGATGCGTCGGGCGCCTCGCCGGAAGGACTGCTCGGAAAGGATCATCCACATCCGCGCGCCTATGGAACGTTCCCGCGGATCCTCGCCAAGTACGTGCGCGACGAACACAAGCTCACTTTGTCCGATGCGATACGCAAGTTCACCTCGCTGCCGGCGCAGCGTGAGCACCTCGCCGATCGCGGCGTGATCAAGCACGGCATGTGGGCCGACCTCGTCCTGTTCGATCCGGCGAAGGTGCGCGACGAGGCCACCTACGCAGACCCGAACAAGTTCTCGGTCGGCATGCAGTACGTGCTCGTCAACGGCGACGTCGTGATCGAGGACGGCAGGATGACCGGCAAGCTGCCGGGCAAGGTGTTGCGCGGCGCGGGTTACGCGGGACACTGAGAACGCTTCCCTTCTCCCGCTGGCGGGAGAAGGTGCCGGAGCCGGATGAGGGTGGTACGCCAGGAAACTCATGGCTCAACCAACCGCCACCCTCACCCGTCGCGCGTCGCGCGCCGACCTCTCCCGCCAGCGGGAGAGGTGATTGCTGTCAGACTCGACGCGGATGTGCCACAGGATCTGCTGCACTGGATCCGGGCGCATAATGGCGTGCGTATGGCTAAATGCAGCGCGGGAATCCTGCTGTACAAGCGCAGTGCCGGCGAATTGCTGGTGCTGCTCGCGCATCCCGGCGGCCCGTTCTGGCGGAAGCGCGATGTTGGCGCCTGGACAATTCCAAAAGGCGAGTATGAATCTGGCGAATCGCCGGAAGACGCCGCCCGCCGCGAGTTCCGCGAGGAACTTGGCACCGACGCTATCGGGCCGCTCGAGCCGCTCGGCGTCGTCACACAGAAAGGCGGCAAACGGGTGATCGCGTTCGCGCTCGAAGGCGACTTTGACGTTGCGCTCCTGCGCAGCAATACATTCGAGTTCGCATGGCCGCCGCGAAGCGGGCGCGTCGCAACCTTCCCCGAGGTCGACAAGGTGGAATGGATGACGCTGGCGATGGCACGCGAAAAAATCCTGCCGAGCCAGATACCGTTGCTGGACCGGCTCGTCGGACTCTAGCGCCGAAATCCCGCTGCCGCCTCTTGGCCATCAGATCACGCCGGGCTTGCGCCTGGCGGTTTTTTTCCTTTCGATTTGGGAACCAGCGACGTCTGGCCGGATTTTTTGCAGGCCCATATTAATTTAAATTTCTGACAGTTCATTCATATTAGTGAATACTGCGCTTCGCCAAGTCCGAGGAGGTTATCCGGAAAATATTTCTCGATTTCGCCAGGTCGGTCCAGCCGAAAACCAGACTCGTTCCAGCGCACACCAAGCTGAATGCAGCGTGAAAAAATTACCTCAAGGGAATATATCCCACTGTCAAATGTCGCATTTTGTATTTTTTATACACTAATATTTCTATTTGCGTGATCATTTTCTCAGAACTTTAATATCGCATGGAGCATTATTCCGCTGCCATTTTTGAGAACATTTTTTGCGCAGCATATGAAATTTTTACTCACCATCCTGTTTTGCCTCGTTCTGAGTCCGGCAGCGCTCGCAGCTACTTATTACATTCGCACGGATGGCGGTTCAGTTTCGCAATGCACCGGGCTCGGCAATGCGCCATACCCCGGAACGGGTACCGCCCAGAGACTGTGCCTGGCAGCATCCCTTCGACGCGCTCCCGCCGCAGGGTGACGGCGCAAGCCCGGCGATCGCATTGCAAGGCGGCGACACGCTGATCATCGGCGCCGGCAGTTACGAGATGGGTGCGAACGCGCCGGGCGCGAAGGCCGCCTATCCAGCGTGCAACCAGAACTGGTCATGGGACTGCTTCATGGCGTCGGTTCCCAGCGGCACCGCCAGCCAACCCACGCGCATCCTGGGCGCCGGCTGGGACCAGGGCTGCAAGGCGCCGCCTGAACTGTGGGGCAGCGAGCACTCCGCGCAGGTCATCTCGCTCAACGGCAGCAGCAATGTCACCATCGGCTGCCTGGAAATCACCGACCACAGCTCTTGCATCGAGTCGCACATGGGCGGCAACAGTCCCTCGCGTGCAACCGCTCGACTCCTCCGTTCGGTCCGTGGGCATCGCGCGGTATCTATGCCAAGGATGCGGCAACGTACCTTGCAGGATCTCAACATCCACGGCATGGCCAATCGCGGCATCCTCGCCGGCCGCCTCAGCAACTGGACCGTCAACCGGGTGAAAATCATCGCAAACGGCTGGGCCGGCTGGGATGGCGACCTGGCAGAAGCGGCGGATCGTCGGATTCGGGACAGATGCTGTTCCAGTCGGTGGAAGTCGGTTTCAACGGCTGCGGCGAAACCTATCCCGACAAGCAGATCTTCGGTTGCTGGGGCCAGCAGGAAGGCGGTTATGGCGACGGCCTCGGCACGACCACGACCGGCGGCAACTGGGTATTCGAGAATTCCTATTTCCATCACAACACGCAAGACGGACTGGATCTGCTCTACGCGAATACGAGCGCGACGATCACCGTCAGGCAGTCGCACGCCGAAGGCAACGCCGGCAACCAGATGAAGCTGGCCGGTTCGCCGACCGTGCAGAATTCGGTGATCGTCGGCAACTGCTCGTACTTCCAGGGCAAGTACAACATGTCCGGCGACAATTCGGGCGGCGCGAATACCAGCGGCGACTTGTGCCGCGCGATGGGCAACGCGCTCGTGCTCTCGGTCCAGCCGACCTTGAAAGCACTCGTGCAGTACAACACGATCGCCGGCGAAGGCGATTGCCTGATTCTGGCGATCAATGGCGATGCCTCGTCGAGCGTCGCGATCCAGAACAACGCGCTGATCGGCAAACCCGACTGGGTCAAGGCCAACCAGAGTCCGCAACCGCAGTCCTGCCTGTTCTACTGGGACAGCGGGCCGACGACATGGCCAGTGAGTTACACCGGCAACCTGGTCTGGCAGACCAAGGACAATACGTGTCCGCCGGGCACGGGCAACCTCTGCAACGCCGACCCGCAACTGACCGACGCCAGCCTGTCGAGCTTCAACGCTGCTGCCGCTCGTCCGACGAGTCCGCTGATCGACGCGGCATCGACGTCGGTACCCACTCTCGCAACGGATTTCCTCAACCTTCCGCGGCCTGCATTGAACGGCTACGACATCGGCGCCGTGGAATTCCAGCCGTCGGGCTCGGGCGGCGGCCCGATTCCAAATCAGCCGCCAATCGCGGTCGCAAGCGCAACGATCACCGCGGGCGTCGCGCCACTGGCCGTGTCATTCAACGGCTCGGCTTCGAGCGATCCGGATGGCTCCATCGCGAGCTACGCGTGGACGTTCGGAGATGGTTCGACCGCATCAGGCGCGACCACAGCTCACACCTATGCCACTGCCGGAAGTTACAGCGCGAAACTCACCGTCACCGACAACAGCGGTGCGAGCGCTTCGCAAAGCGTGACGATCAGCGTCAGCGCCAGCAACACCGCGATCATCGCTCCGTCGGGCTTGTCGGCCTCGTCGGGGAAACGCGGCGCCGTGACGCTGCGCTGGACCGACAACGCGTCCGGCGCGCAGGGGATCTACGTCGAGCGCGCGCCAGCCTCCGGCGGCACTTTCGTGCTCGTCGGCCAAACGTCAGCGACCAGCACGTCGTTTTCGCAAGCGGGGATCACTACCGGTCTGTATCTGTATCGCGTGCAGGCTTACGACGCCACCAGCGCGTCGGCGTATTCCAACAGCGTCGACGTCAGGATCAAGTAGCGGCCATCGCCGACCCAAGTCGGCGATTGGCGCCGTAACTTCCAAGAGCCGGCCTCTCCCGCTGGCGGGAGAGGCGACTGGCACGTAGTCGTGCGCCCTACTTCACCGCCACCGGCTGCGCGAACGGCTTGATGCCGAGCGCTTCGTCGATTTCGCTCGGGTAGTAGGCCTTGTCGCCCTTGACGACCAGCGCGACCTTGCGGATGTCCGCAATATCTCTGCGTCGGATCGCCATCGACGAGAATCAGGTCGGCGCGCTTGCCCTGCATGATGACGCCGCGATCGTCGAGCACGCGCGCGTACTTCGCGCCGTTGTAGGTCGCGATCTGCAGCGCCTGCGCCGGCGTGATGCCGGCCTGCACGTAGAGTTCCAGTTCACGCTGCAGCGTGAAGCCGGCGACGCGCATCGGTGCCGGCGACGAGCGGAATGCCCGCCTTGTACATGCGGCCGGTGAAGTCGATCATCTTCTCGTACGATTTCTCGTAGCGCGCGTAGGCCGCATCGTCGGGAATCTTCATCGTGCCTGACGTGCCAGTTGCGCTGGATGTCCGGCGGCATGTGGTCGGCGACCGACGCGTAGGCTTGCGACATGTCGCCATCGCGCTGGCGGATGAAATCGAACGTCGTCAGCGTCGGATCGATCACGGTCTTGTGCCGCACCAGCAACGCGAGGAAGTCCTGCACGGGCTTGCTGTCGAAATCCAGGCCGGCGACTTTTTCCGCCGGCAGATAGAAACGCTCCGGCGTGCGCGTGTCGGTCTTGTCGTCGACGAGGAAATTCAGCAGCACCTGGTTGATGTGCTGGATCTCGTCGTAGCCCTGCTCCACCGCCTCCTGCGCGCGCAGGAACACCGGGATGTGTCCGCTCACGCGCATGCCCTTGCTGTGCGCATAGGCGGTGACGTCGGCCAGGATCGCCTTCGGGAACGAGTTGTAGATCTTGATCTGCGGATAGTCGTGCTCGTGGTACCAGTCGACGGCATGCTTGGCTTCGTCGAGATTCTTGATGACGAAACCGCCGCTGCGCGGCATTCGGGCTGTCGCCCTCGATGAAGCCGGCCGGGATCACGTGCGGCGCGAGCAAGGCGCCGGACTGTTCCTGCGCGATGAACTGCTGCAAGCGTCTCGTTGTTGTTGCCCATGTCGCGAATGCTGGTCACGCCCGGCGGCCAGATGCAGCCCGCCATCCCACGGGCGCGAAGTGCGCGTGCATGTCGAACAGGCCCGGCAGCAGCACGCGTCCGCCCGCATCGATCACATGATCGGCCTTGCGCTTCTCGGCGCCGGCATCGCTGATCGCGATGATGCGGCTGTCCTGGATCAGCACGTCGCTCGGCGCGCCCGAGCGTCGCTTTCTCGCTGTCGAAAATGCGCGCGTTGCGGATCAGCGTGGTGCCGGCCAGCGGATGCGCGAGGCGCTGCTGCATCGCGACGAGCAGCTGCTTCTCCGCGGCCTTCTGCTGCGTCTCCAGCGCGGCGCCGTTCTTTCTCCTAGCCTTCTTCGATCAGCTGCAGGAAGCCGGGAAAGATGAACGCGAACAGGCGCGGCGACGCATCCTTGGTCACCCACGCCGATCTTCGGCGTGAAACCGATGCCGGTGATCGCGACGAGTTGCACCTGGCGCGTGTGCGCCGCCGTTCGACACCTCGGCCTCGGCGAGCTTGCGAAAGCTCAGCGTTCCGCTCGGAATCAGCGGCAGCTTGCCGTCGACGCGATTGGCGAGCGCCGCGATCGCGACCGACAGACCTTGCGGCGTGCCGCCGAGCGGCGTGTACAGCGCCGTGCCGCTGCACCGCCTGCTCGCCCTTGTCGCTGGTCGACTTCCAGTGCGCCTTGTCGCCTTGCGCGCGAACGATTCGTCGATCGGCGCGCCGATCGTCGGACTGGCCCGGTGACGTGGTAGTGACGAACGTGCCATCGTCGCCGAGCTTGTATTCCTCCTTCAGCGTCGGGCCGCGGCCGTTGTCCTTGAAGTGAAGTCGACTTTCGTCGTGCCGTCGCTGCCCTGGGTCACCCACTGATGGCCCGGCCTTGGCGGTGCCGCCGTTGACGAGGGCGACGTAACGGACGGTTTCGTCAGCGCGCACCAGGGTTGTTGCAGCAAGCAGCCCTATTCCGACAGCAAGAATGGTTTTCATGGTATCCCCAGGGTTGGCAGGTGGGCGGTAACGCCGCAGACTGACCGATTTCCACTGTCACGGCCTGTGGCGGGAGTCATGGGAGGTAGCTGCCGCGGCATCGTTCGGCGATCGAAGCAAGGCAGCGAATACATACAAACCTGACGTCATTCCCGCGCAAGCGGGAATCCATCTTGATCGAACGTTCTTGCTGCTCCAAGTCAAAATGGATTCCCGCTTTCGCGGGAATGACGTCCTTCTGAGTAGCGTTGCGCGCGAGGGGACCACAGGCTACCGCGCGCGCCGCGGATTCCCGTTTGCACTACTCCGCCCGCGACACCTCGCGCATCAGCGCCCCGGTGAACTTCACTTCGTCGGCAAACACGCCGACGCCGATGCGCTCGTCGCGGCCGTGCGCGCGGCCGTCGTCGAGGTCGTCGAACATTGCGTCGATGCCGTAGCTCGGAATACCGGCACCGCGCAAGTACAGACTGTCCGTTGCACCCGGAGACATCGATGGCAACACGATGACATTGGGCCAGATCGAACTGGCCACATGTTCCACCGCAGTAACGATACGCGGCGTCAGCGGCGACTCGGGACTGGGTTTGCCTGGCGTGAGCACGCTGATCTGCAATTGCGGGTCGGCGAGGCGCGCGGCGACCTGCTCGCGCACGCCATCGAGCGATTCGCCGGGCAGGATCCGGCATTGCAGCGTTGCTTCGGCGCGCTGCGGCAGCGCGTTTTCGGCATGCCCGCCGGCGATCTGCGTGACGGTGCAGGTCGAGCGCATCATGATGTTGGTTTCGACTTCCCGCGACAACCGTTCGACCGCGGCCGGGTCCGGACTAGCGCCGCTCACCGACAACATGTCGCTGCGCACCTGCCCGGCCTCCAGCTTTGCCCGCGCCGCGAAGTAGGCCCGCACCGTGTCGGTCAGATGGATCGGAAACTGAAAGTCGGCCAGTTTCGTCAGGTCCGTTGCGAGGCGATAGACCGGATTGGCCGCGGTCGGTCGCGAACTGTGTCCACCCTTGTCGGTGACCGTGAGCTTGAGTGTGTAGAACACCTTTTCGCTGGTCTGCATGCCGACGTAAAGCCGACGGCCTTTCTTCATGCCTGCCTCGCCGCCATCGGGATTGATTGCGAACCCGGCGTCGATCAACGCACGGTGCTCACGCAGCAAAAAATCGACGCCGTTCGAACCGGTACTTTCTTCATCGGCGGTGAACGCGGCGATGATGTCCCGTTCCGGTACGAAACCCGTGCGCTTCATTTCGAGCAGTGTCGCGGCGACTGCCGCGTCCTGTCCCTTCATGTCGATCGTGCCGCGGCCGTAAAGCCAGCCATCCTTCTCGGTCAGCGTGAATGGATCGTAGTTCCAGTCTTCGCGCTTCGCCTCGACGACGTCGAGATGGCCGATATAGAGCACCGGTTTTGCCTTGTCCTTGCCGTGCAGGCGCACGACCAGATTGCCCTGCTCCGGGTGATCCGGCGGCGCGACCTCGATCACGTCCGCCGGCGCGAACCCGGCGGCGCGAAAGCGTTCGGCCAGCGCTGCGGCCGCGGTCGTGGTGCCGTGTTCGTGCGTGCTTTTGATGGCAATCAGCTGCGCGAGAATCTCGCGCGCCAGCGCCACCGGTGGCTCGGACCTGGCCGCGTACGCGCCGGGAATCCACGCGGCGACGCACAGTGCGGCGCCAGACAATAGCTGGACGGCCCGCCGAACGAACGGGTAACCGGGAGAATCGAAGTACATGCGTTAGGTGCGCCATGCTGAAGAGGAGCGCGCATTCTTGGGCATTCGACCCAATTGGTCCAGTCCGTCGGACTCCGTTCGAGGCAGCTCAGCGCAACTGGCTATCCTTGCTGCCACGGCGGTTGTAACCGGCGAACGCGGCCTGTTCCTTGTCCTTGTCGGTCTGGCACGCCACGCACAGGCGCACGCCGGGCACGGCCTTGCGCCGTGCTTCGGGAATCTTCGCGTCGCATTCCTCGCAGCGCTTCAGGCTCGGACCCTTCGGGACCTGATCGCGGACGCGCTTGATCGCGTCCTTGACCGTCGCGTCGATCTGGTCCTGCACCGCGCCGTCGCCTGCCCAGCCCGTAGCCATGGGGGCCTCCTGAAAATATGTTTGCCTCAGATCATCATGTGGGCTAGTGAGGGCCAACACAAGCCGTTTACGGTTGAGCAAGCACATTCACGCTGCGGTGTAGCCCATAGCCTGCGAAGCAACGAGTCAGTCTCCCGTTCGCGCTGAGCGTAGCTTGCGTAGCAAGCGAAGTCGAAGCGCCCCCTCGACTTCTGTCCTGCGGACCTACGCTCGGGGCGAACGGAGAACATGCGCTGGTACTACGTTTGCCTGCGACCAACGGAACATACTCAATCTCGCGGCGCGCGCACGTCGGCGCGGCGCGACCAGTCGAAATCGACGACCACGCGCTCGGCGCTATGAGCGTCGGTCGCTTCGAGTCGCGCTGGCCGGCCGCTGTCGTCGCACAGCCACGTGCGCAGGTCGCCATCGCCGCCCGACCCTGGCAGACGGCCGCTGCTGCGGAACCGGTAGACATGCGCAAGACACTGGCTGGTTTTCGCAGTCCCTTCGACCTGCACGTCTTTGATCGAGGCGATCGCCTGACGCATCGCCTTGATGTCGAATGCCGTGACCGGCAACAGCGCCCGATCGGTCTGCGTCCATACGCCAAACGTGTTGATCCACGCGCTTTGCGGCAGAGCGATGAACTCCAGTTGCTCGGTGCGCACGTGGATTCGGTCCGGGAAGACGACTTCGACTTCGCCGGACATCGAGGGCAATCCGGGACCAAACACCTGGCCCTGCGCATAGCCGCGGAAACCACCGGCGGCCAGCACGGCCTCGAACGCGTGCTGCACGCTCGCGCGGGGGTCGGCGTGCGCAGGCCTGAGCACAAGTATACAAAGCAGGGCAACAATTGCTCTCACGGCGGCTCCGGCGATGGCACGTGCGGCAGTATCCATGGCACCCGATGAACACCTCGTTATGGGGCTGGCGACAGCGGTCGACGGCAACGGACACGCACCAACACTGCAGTCTAAAAGCCACGAATCGAAGGTCCGCCTTCGGCAGTCGGCGACGGACTCGATGACGGAAATCCGGTGACGCCTCAGCGCGAGGCAGCCTTGACGCGTGTCGGCAGCCGCCAACCGGCGCGCGGAAAATGACACGTATATCCGGTCGGAAAATGCTGCAGATAATCCTGATGCTCCCGCTCGGCTTCCCAGAACGCGCCTGCCGGCTCGACTTCGGTGACGACCTTGCCCGGCCACAGGCCGGATGCCTCGACGTCGGCAATCGTGTCTTCCGCGATATGTTCCTGTTCGGGCGACGTGTAGTAGATCGCAGAGCGATAGCTCATGCCAATGTCGTTGCCCTGGCGGTTCCTCGTCGTCGGATCGTGGATCTGGAAAAAGAATTCGAGCAGCTGACGGTAGCTCAGCTTGGCCGGATCGAAGATCACCTCGATTGCTTCGGCGTGCGTGCCGTGATTGCGATAGGTCGCATTGGCGACGTCTCCGCCGGAGTAGCCGACGCGGGTGGAAATGACGCCACTCATGTTCCGGATCAACTCCTGCATGCCCCAGAAGCAGCCGCCAGCGAGAATTGCGCGTTCGGAATTCATTGGATGTCCTCTTGAGTTGTCGACGGGCAAGCCCTGCCCTTGTTCGCACGCCCGTCCTGCCGAGAAGACCGGATATGTGGGCAGATTCGCTCATTTCACGCCAGCGAACCCGCCGCCGGGTCCAAGAGTTTGAGGCACGAGCGGATTGATTGCGACCACCATACTGCCTGGCGACCGTGAATCGTTGCGCAGATGGCTGGCCAGTTCGGGAACCGAGCGGGCAATCTCCGCGGCGACAATGCCGGAGAACAATTCGGCGCCCTTGGGACCCAGATGGGTGTAGTCGAACATCGGCACGTGTGCACCTGGTGTGGAGGCTGCCGGCTTCTCGACCTCGACCGTCGTGCCGGTTGCCGCGGCCGCGACCGCAGCTTCCGGCGGCGGCAGTTCAGCAAGCGATAGCGACTCGACCGCGCCGAGCGCGGCAACGGCTGCCATGCTGTCGCGGTGCAGATCCAGCAGCACGGTGCCAGACTCGCCGGCGACGACTGTGGTGGCTTCGGCCCACGGCCCGAGTCCGTCCACGAGTTTTCCCTCCCGGAATGTTCGCCGCGCCAGGGGCGTGACCAGTATCGGTACCGCGCCGGCCGCGCGAACCTCATCGGTGTAGCGGCGCATGTTCGCCCGGAACTCCGGCAGCGTCGTCGATCGCTCCGCCTTGCCCGGCTGATCGTTGTGACCGAACTGGATCAGCACGAAAGTCCGGTAGCCGGGTTCGCGCACGTGCGCGAGGGCCTCGTCCCACAATCCCTCGGCGCGGTAAGACTTCGAACTGCGCCCGTTGCGCGCAACGTTTTCGCATTTCGTCGGCGCATCGAAGCGGGCGCACAGCGCGTCCCCATAGCCCGTAATGCGGGCGACTGTTGAATCGCCGACCAGGATCACGTGAATGGGCTCGCTACTTCGGCGGTTGTCGCACGACGACGACAGCGCAGCCGCCAGCAGCATGAACAGGCGAACTCGCGCCATTCGCATACACGGCTCCTCCGGACCAGACGCGCGAATGTTCGGCAGGATTGCCACCGGTGTCAATCCGGAACTGTTGCAAATCACGCCACCACGAACTGTCATTCAGCACGCCGATACGGACGATGCGATAGCATCCGACGCAATGGCCGATCCATCTCCGCTGCGGGCGCGAATTGCAACACGATACGTGCCGCGCACGAAGCGTGCTTGCGCTCTGGTCGCCTCGGCACTGGCTCTCGCAGCGATAGTACTGCTTGGTGGTTGCACAAAGCCCGAAGCGGTGCGGCCGCAACGCCAGCCAGCCGAAGTGCGCATCCAAATCCTGCGCAACATTCCGCAATCGACGATGGACCGCGACGCCTGGGCCACGGACATCTACGGGGCATTCGCGGCGTTGCAGTTCGACGTGTCGGTGCGCAACATCTGTGCGGCGCTCGCGGTCACAGCGCAGGAATCCTCGTTCGATGCCGATCCAGTCGTTCCGGGGCTCGGCAGGATCGCGCGCGAGGAAATCGATCGACGCGCCGAGCGCCACCACATACCGCAACTGCTCGTAAAGGGCGCGCTGCTGCTCAAGTCGCCGGACGGCAGGAGTTACGGCGATCGACTCGACAGCGTACGCACCGAACGCGAGCTCAGCCTGATTTTCGAGGACCTGATCGGCTCGGTGCCGCTCGGCAAGCAGTTGTTCGCAGATGCCAACCCGGTGCGCACCGGAGGCCCGATGCAGGTCAGCATCCTGTTCGCCGAGCAGCACGCGCAGGACCATCGCTATCCCTACCCGATCGGCAACTCGATTCGCGACGAAGTGTTCACGCGCCGCGGCGGACTCTACTTCGGCATCGCCCACCTGCTCGGATATCCCGTGAGCTATGACCAGATGCTGTTCCGCTTCGCCGACTACAACGCCGGCTTCTATGCGAGCCGCAACGCGGCATTCCAGAAGGCCGTGAGCCTGACGTCCGGCATCCCGCTTGCGCTCGACGGCGACCTGATCCGCTACGACGACAGCGAAATCGGCGCGACCGAGCGTGCCGCACGCACGCTTGGCCACCGCATCGAGTTGAGCGACCTCGACATCCACAGCGCACTCGAACAAGGCGAGAGCATCGACTTCGAACGCACCGAACTGTATCGCCGCGTGTTCGCCCTGGCGGACCAGACCGCCCACGCACCACAGCCGCGCACTCTCCTGCCGCGCATCGCGCTCGAGAGCCCGAAGATCACGCGCAAGCTCACGACCGAATGGTTCGCCAACCGTGTCGAACAGCGCTATCGCACGTGTCTGGACAAAGGTTCCTGACCGGATGCGACATGCTGTGTACCCAATCCCGGTTCAGGTGCTTTTTTGTGGCGCCAGACCAGGCGCGCCTGTGCGTTTGGGTTTAATGTGGCGCGAACTGGCTCCGGAATCCGCTTCCGCGACAAGCCGGATGTTTTTCGCCAGCGTTGCGTAACAAACACAAGGAGAATGTCATGAAGAAATTCGCCTGGATGTTGCTGCTTGCGATCGCACCGATCATGGGGTTCGGTATCACGCCTGCCGAGGAAAAAGCCTTCGTCGATGCCTACCGGAAGGCCGTCGAATCTAAGGACGCCAAGACTCTTACCGGATTTCTCTATGCCAAGGGAGCCGATCCCCAGACACTCGAATTCTACAAGATGATGGTGACTAGCGAGATGGGCGCCAGGATCACTTCGATTCAACTCGTCGACCTCGACGCCAAGGACAAGAAACGCGCGGAAGGCGGCCCCGGCCCGGACGGCAAGCCGATGAAGTACACGCTGCCGCCATTCAAGAAACTCGTGATCAAAAGCGAAACGAAGGACGCCAACGGCTCGTCGACCAGCTCGAGCGAAGTCCTCGTCGCCGAAAGCGACGGCAAGATCGTGATACCTGTGCCGGGACCGGCGAAGTAACGGATTCCCTCGCGAGACTGCTTTCGTCCGACGAAAGCGCACCTGCGGCGCGCCGTGCATTCGCGAATCGATCAGCACGAACCAAACGAGGAGTCAGGTTGCCGGATCGCTCGCAACTGCAATGCGGCTTTGCCCGACCCGCGTATCCAGATCGCGCTCGATCGCGGCGGCGTCGGCCGCGGAAATGCCGAGCGAATCGCGCAACCTTCGCAACAGCGCGCGTTCCTTCTCGCTGACGCCGCCCGGCAGCGCATCCGCGACGGCTGCCTCGTAGACCTGCAGTTTGCGAAACGCTGCGTACTTGGCCTGCCACCTGCTCCCTTGTTAAACCACGCGGCTCGACTCTGCATCCAACCTGCAACTTCGTGCAGACGTGGGGATGTCATCATGGGCAAGTTGCTGAGCGCGTTGGCGCTGATGGCGTTGCTGCAGTCGACTCGCGCCGACGAATCGACGCAGGCACCGTCGCCACCGACCACGTCTGCCTTGACAGTCAGCGACGGCAAGCTGGCTGGACCCGGCGCCGACGTGTTGCGCCGCCAGCTGCCAGACGCGCAGTTCATCCTCTTCGGAGAAGACCACGGCTTCGCCGACTCGCCGATCCTGCTGCGCGCGATCGCGCGCGAAGCACGTCCTCTCGGCTTCAAGTATCACGCCGTCGAGGTCGGTCCGCTCTCGGTGCAGTTGATTCGCGACACGCTCAAGCGCGACGGGATCGACGGGGTCCACGCACTCGTGCACGAAACTCCGCTCGGCATTCCGTTCCTGTCGCTCAAGGACGATCTGCTGCTGGCAGCGGACTTTCCCGACCAGGATGCCCGGGGCACGCCGTATCTGTGGGGCGTCGACCAGGAATTCATCGGCTCACCGCCGTTTCACCTGAAGCGACTCGTTGCGATCGCGCCCAACGACGCAGCACGCGCGGCGGCGCAGAAGCTGCTCGATGCCGAAGTTTCCGCGGCTGCCAAGGCAGCGCAGCAGGACTTCCTGCTCGTGCGCTATACCGACGCTGACTTCGACGCGCTGGCGGCGCAATTCAAGGGCGGCGCGGAAGCCGAGCGCATCATCGCCGAATTGAAGGAAAGCGCCGCCGTTTATCAGCTGTGGATGCACGGCCACAATTACGAGAACAATGCGCGCCGCGCGCGACTGCTTGCAAAGAATTTCCTTGCCGCTTACAGCGCGGCCGCCGACAAGGAACCAAAAGTCGTGTTCAAGATGGGAATCGAGCACTTGATGCTAGGCACCACGTCGATCAACACCATCGACCTCGGCACGCTCGCCACCGAGATGGCGCGCATTCACGCCAAGACCGCCTTGCGGATCGCCTTCCTGCCGACTGGAGGGCACAACCTCGCCTTCCGGCCGCAACCCGGTAATCCAGCCACCGAGCAGGTCTACAAGGGCGAGGAAGCCGAAGAATTCTTTCAGGCCATCGGCATCGACCCGGCGACGCTCGCGCGTGACAACTGGACTCTCGTGCCATTGGAACCGGTGCGTCAGGCGCTCGATACCAAAGGCATCGAAAAGCTCAAGCCAGGATCGCGCGCCATCCTGATCGGCTACGATTATGTCATCACGACACCTGATGCGAAGGCGGGTGTTTCGCTCTATTGATTCAGGGCCGACCGTCTATACAACAGCAATACCTAATCTGACCGCTCCGCAGGTCGCAGCGCGAACGGGCTGCCGCGATTGAGCGCGCTGATGGCAGCGGACATGTGCTCTTCTCCGGCGAATTGCACGAACGACGCGCTCACGCCGCTCGCGACGAGGCGGTCGACCAGCGCTTGGGTTTCGGTGCGCTTGTCGAACACAGCGCAGCGACTGAAAACAAACCATGGCTTGTCATGGAGGCAAGCCTACATCAAGCCCAAGGGACTCAAGGTGCCTGTCACCCAGGCAGCTCGAAAAAATGCGCCCCCGCCTGTCGACAACGGGCGGAAGCACGCTCTGCCCCTGATCTGCCTCCGTTTCGACCCTGTTTTGGTCGAAACGACGTCTACCGTGACCGTACTTCACCTGACCGTCCGATCAGCTCCCATGAAAGCCCGTGCCGTTCTGCCTGCTCTCGTGCTTCTGTTCGCCGCCGGCTGCGACGATCATTTCCGCACCTTGTGGCATGGCGAGAAGTTGCCGTCCGGAAGCATGATCAAGGTAACTTCATTCAATCTCGTGTGGGGCATCGAACACGACGATCGCGATGTCGGCCAGGATTCGTTCGCCATCGAATATGTCACCGCGATTCCCGGCTCCGATGTGAAAAACCGGGAGGGCGAAGCCAGGGAGGTATTCGCCGCCCTTGTGCGTCCTGCGTCTGAACAATGGGGATTTCACATGGCGTCGCTCGCGGCATTCCCGACGCTTCAGCGCAAAGGCCGCTACGATCTCTATCTGTTCCAGCGCGGACCCGATGGCACCTGGTCGTACACCCGCTCGGAGCCAAAAGTCTTCGCCAACGACTGACAAGCGCGGTCGCATCCAACAAGTCAGGGCAAAGCGGCGTTCACCGTAAACAGCAGTAAGCTCTCTTCACAGGAACGGCCGCACGGGCAACGAACCGACAGCCATTCGCTCTCGATTGCCTGCGTCCGATCTGTCGACGCTAGTGGTGCCAACCGTGCGGGCTGTTGAAGTCTTCCTTGGTCACTCCGATCGAAACTCCAACGCCGCCGGTTGGGGCGTCGCAACTGCCGAACGCCTTGGTGACGTGGATGACGCCGGATTGGTAGTTGCCGCTGACATGGTTTCCGCCGGCCACGCCAACTTCGGCGCTGCCATGCACCTGCGGCTGCGTGTATGTCGCATCGTTGCACGGTGGCGCCTGGGCCATGCGATTTCGCGGATTCGGATCGTCGTAACGAAAGGCGGAAGGCATTGCGGAGGAAGGCGACACGCTGGCGCCTTGCCGCACCGCTTCCACGTCTGCGGCATCGACCGCCGCGTTATCCGCAGGCAGCTTGAGGTCGAGCGGCTGCGCCGACGATTGCGCCCACGCCGACAAAGACATCATGCTGGTGATGGCGATCGCCGTGACGAGAAGCTGACTGGTCTTCATTGCATTCGCGCGCGTGATTGACCGAGTGGATTCTACCGGGCCGGACGTTAAGAAAAGCACCGCCCGGACGGTGCGTGAGCTCCTCTGTGCAGCGGCTAGCGCGTAAAGAAATGAAAAAACCTCCGAAACTGGCATCAGAGCCGGAACGCTGCGAGGACCTCGACGACATTCTCTCCGATTTCCTCGACCGCATAGCCGCCCTCCTGCACGAGTACCGTTGGGAGGCGCGATGAGGCCAGCATCGCGCCGATCAGCGGAAAGTGGCGGCGCCCGAGCCTGAATGCGCTGATCGGATCGCCTTCGAAGGTGTCGACGCCGAGCGATACCACCAACGCATCGGCACCGAAGCGGCCAATCTCTTCCAGCGCTTCGGCCAGAGCGACGCGGTAGTCATCCCATCCTGTGCCTGCCGGCAGCGGAAAGTTGTGCGTGAAGCCCTCACCGGCATCGATTCCGCGTTCGTCGGCGTAACCGAGAAAATAGGGATACTCAGTGTCCGGCGTCCCATGGATCGACACGAACAGCACATCCTCTCGCGCGTAGAAGATTTCCTGGGTGCCGTTGCCGTGGTGGTAGTCGACATCCAGCACGGCGACGCGACCGAATCCCCGGTCGCGTAACTCCTGCGCGGCAAGGGCCGCATTGTTGAGATAGCAGTAGCCGCCGTAAGTCGAATAGCCGGCGTGATGTCCCGGTGGGCGGCACAGCGCGTAGGTAGTGCGTTCGCCTTCGGCGAGTAGCGCGGCCGCAGTCAGCGCAGATTGCGCCGCGGCCAGCGCGGCATCCCAAGTGCCCTCCACGATCGGCGTCCCGGCGTCGAACGAGTAGTAGCCCATCTTGCCGTTGATGCCCGAAGGGACCCGGTCGCGACGCATTCCGCGTGCCGGAAAGCCGCTCGGCAACATGCTGCCCGACATGCCGTTCGCGCGCCATTGCGCATGGGCGTCACGCAGGAACTCGACGAATCGCGCATCGTGGACGCGCAACAGCGTCTGCGGCGCGAATTCCCGCGGCGGCTCGACCGGCATTCCTTCGCGCTCCAGTGCGCGCAGGATGTACTCGACGCGCGCAGGCGTCTCGAAGGACGGGACAAGTTCGCCGCGATGCAATTCGACGCCGCCGTCGTGGCGGGCATGCAGAGGCGAATGGATTACGCGCACGGGTGTCCGCCGATGCTGCGTCACGCCCGCAAATGCTGGTTGAAAAACTCGACCGTCCGTTTCCACGCCAGCTTGGCAGCAGCCTCATCGTAGCGAGGCGTGGTGTCGTTGTTGAAGCCGTGTTCCACATCAGGATAAATGTATACCTGATACTTGACTCCCGCCGCTTTCAGAGCCTGCTCGTATGCCGGCCAGCCTGAGTTGACGCGTTCGTCTTTACCCGCGTATTGCAGCAGGAGCGGCGCCTTGATCTTCGCGGCATCGTCGGCCGCGGGCTGGGCGCCATAGAAAGGAACGGCTGCGGCGAGGTCGGCAACGCGCGTCGCCAGGAAGTTGGCGATTCCGCCGCCGTAACAGAAACCGACCACGCCGACCTTGCCATTTCCCTCGGGCAGGTGTTTCAGATAATCCTCCGCCGCGAGGAAATCCTCGCGTGTCTTGGCCTGGTCCAGTTTGCCGAACAGTTCACGCGCCTTGTCCTCGTCGCCAGGATAGCCGCCGACAGGAAACAACGCATCCGGAGCGAACGCGATGAAATCGTCGAGCGCCAGCCGCCGCGCGATGTCTTCGATGTGCGGATTGAGGCCGCGATTTTCATGCACCACGAGCACCGTCGGCAGCTTGCCCTTGGCTTTCGCCGGCTGCGCCAGATAGCCGCGCAACTTGCCGTAGCCATTCGGCGATGGAAGCTCCACATAACGTGTCTTGATCCGCGGATCATCGTCCGCGACCTGCCGCGCCTCGGCAAAGCGTGGACTCAACGCCGTCAGCAGCGCTTCGCCGGTCACGCCGACGGCGGCGAACTGGGCGGCCTTCTGCAGAAAGTCGCGTCGCGACAACAAGCCATGCACATACTGATCGAACAGCTTCAGGGCTTGCGGATGAAAATCCTTGGCGGTCTTGCGAGTCATCGGCAGTTCCTCGTTCGTGTCCGGTATGAGGCGTCGGGGTGTTGCTGGCGGGAATTGTAGAAAAAAGCGAATTCCAAGCCCAGTCTGGGAATACCCTTTCGGGAGAAAAGTGTGCTCTGGCCGCTCTGGCCCCTTTTTTACCTGCCCGTGGAGAGAGTGTACTAAGACCAACCCTTCTCCCGTCAGCTCCTGTAGAGTGGGAAGCTCGGCTACCAGGGGGGACGATGGGCATGCGCCTTCGTTGGGGATTGTTCTTGTTCGCGTTTCACACGGTCGCGGTCGCGGCCGGATGGCCGCAATGGGGCGCCGGACCCGCGCACGAAAGTTCGAGCGCGGCAGTCGGCCAACCTCTCGAATACACGCTGAGCGACATCATCTACGACCCTCTGGCGCCTCAGGAACAGGCAGCCGACGACGGCGACCTTCTCGTCCATTTTCAGGCGCCAATCGTCGACGGCGCCGACGTGTTCATGACGTACAAGAGCGGCACCACCTCCGGCTATGGTGACTGGAATCCCCAGACATGGAGCGTGAAGCGGCTGAGCTGGTCGCCGGCACATCATCTCGGCGAAGTCTGGACATCCGTCAGCGACTGGAAACCGGTGTCTTCAGACGTAGCCTCCTGGGAGCCGGTGTTTCACCCGGCGCTCGACGGGCAGACCATATATGCACCGGGATTCGGCGGATCGCTGCTGCGCATCCGCCGCTCCGACGGATTCGATCTCGGCCGCGTGAAGCCATTCGGGGATACGCTCGATCCCGATACGTACGTCGCCGGTCCGCTGACCGTCGATGGCAGTGGCAACGTCTACTACAACGCGATCAAGTTCGACGCCACCTCGCCATACGACAACGATGTGGTCGGCGCATGGCTCGTGCGCGTCACGCCGGACGGCAACAGTTCCACCGTCGACTTCGCAACGCTGGTCGCCGACGCGCCGGCAGGCAGTGACTTTTGCGAAACCCAGTTCTTTTCCTACGAGCTGCCATGGCCTCCGTCCGTCAATGCTGTGACCGCGATTTCTCCGTGCGGATCGCAGCGGCCGGGGCTCAACGTCGCAGCCGCGGTTGCCCCGGACGGCACGATCTATACGGTCAGCCGCGCGCATCATAACGACCGTTACGGGTATCTCGTCGCAGTGAATTCGAACCTCACGCCGAAGTGGCACAAGTCGATGCGCAACCTGTTCAACGACGGTTGCAACGTTCTGCTTCCCCCGAACGACTCGCCTGGCGGCTGCCGCAAGGGCTCGAACACCGGCGTGGATCCGGCGACGAACAATCCGGGGTCGGCGCGCGTGCTCGATTCATCATCGTCGTCGCCAACGATTGCGCCCGACGGCAGCATCCTCTATGGCGCCTACACGCGCTACAACTACGCGCAGGGTCATCTCACGAAGTGGTCGTCAGCCGGCGATTACCTGGGCAGTTATCCGTTCGGCTGGGACCAGACGCCATCGATATTCCGTCACGACGGGACGTACTCGATCATCGTCAAGGAGAACCACTATCTCGTCGGCAGTTACTGCAATGGCGGTGACCTCCTCTGCGGTTATCCGCGTCCGCCGGAGGACCCGGAGCAATACCTGATCTCGCAAGTCGATTCGGCTCTGAATGTCGAGTGGAAATTCAAGTCGACAAACACCGAAAGTTGCAATCGCCAACCTGACGGCTCGCTACAGTGCGTCTCGGATCACCCGAATGGATTCGAGTGGTGCATCAACGCGCCGGCTGTCGACGCGAACGGCACGGTATTCGTGAACAGCGAAGACGGCGGCCTCTACGCGATCAGTCAGGGCGGCACGCAGATTGGCCATCGTTTTCTGCAACTGGCGATCGGAGCGGCCTACACGCCGCTGTCCATCGGCCCCGACGGGCTTGTGTACACGCAGAATTTCGGCCATCTGTTCGTCGTAGGTGCCGATCGGCTTTTTCGCAACGGTTTCGAATGAAGCGCAAGGCAAGGTGCAGCGAATGAGCGCCGCCAGGCAACGGGAAACGAGCGATGACACGATTCGTTGATGCGTTCACCTTCAGTCGCCACCCCGTGATCGTGGCGTTGCTGCTCTGCGTTCTGGCAATAACCTCGCTTACGACACCGCAGCAAGGGACCGCCGCTCCCGCGAGCGCGGCGCCGGCAGTTTTTGCACCACGTTCGAGCCCGGCCAAATCGACAACGACGACAGCGTCGGTTCGCACCGTCAATTCGGCCGCCGACAGCGACGACGGCACGTGCGACGCCGCGGATTGCACGTTGCGCGAGGCGCTCAATGCAGTGCAGGCGGGTGACACGATAGTATTTTCGTCGCTGTTCAACACGCCACAGGTCATTTACCTCGCAGGCCAACTGCCTGCGATAGCAGTGAACCTGACTCTCACGGGTCCTGGTGCCAGCCTGCTCACCGTGCGGCGCAATGCCTACGACAACGATTACACGGTGTTGCTCGTCAATGCCGGCGTGACGGCAACCATCAGTGGGCTGACCCTTACAGGTGGCCACGGCGACTCGGGAGGCGCCATCAACAATGCTGGCAACCTGATTCTTCGCGACAGCGCGCTCACTGGCAACTTCGGCACCTACGGGGGTGGCATCTACAGCAACGGCCAGTTGTTGATCGAACGCAGCACGATCGACGGAAATTCGGCCGGAGACGGCGGTGGCGTGTACGTGGCATCGCCAGGTGTGGCCACGCTGACGAACCTGACTGTCAGCGGCAACAACGCCGCCTTCGGCACTGGCGGCATCGCCGTGACCGGTACGGGCGGTACGTCTGCCACTGCGACACTCACCAACGCTACGATCGCGCTCAACCGGGGTGCGACCGAGGACAGCCTCTCTCCGTACGACAGCGACAACATCAGCCCGACCGTCATCCAGTTGCGCAACACAATTATTACCAACAACGCCTTCGTAGGCTTCGAGGTACTAAACATCCATGTTTACGGCGTCAATGCGTCAGTGGTCTCGTTGGGCAACAATCTTATCGACTTCGATGGGTCAGGCACCATCAACGCTGCGAGCGACCTGACCAATGTCGATCCGATGTTGGCGCCGCTGTACCGGTCCGGCGCCACGGCGACCCACGTCTTGCGCCTTGGCAGTCCAGCGCTGAATGCCGGTACGAGCACGGGTGCGCCATCCACCGACCAGCGCGGCGTTCCGCGTCCGCAGGGCGGCGTCGTCGACATCGGTGCAGTGGAAATGCGCCCGCTCGTCGTCACGAGCGCCGCCGATCCCGGCGACGGCACCTGCGATGCTTCGTGCACGCTGCGCGATGCGCTGCTCGCGGCGAACGCCGATGGCAGCGGGTCGGACGATATCCAATTCGCCGATTCACCCTTTGCCGAAACGGCGCAAACGATCAATCTCACGGGCGCGCTGCCGAACATCACCAGCAACCTTACGTTGCTCGGCCCCGGCGCCGACCGGCTCACCCTCCGTCGCGACACCGGAGGCGACTACGACGTGGTCGTGGTAAATCCCGGGGTAACGGTATTCATGTCCGGGCTGACCGTCGCCAACGGCAAGACCGGTTTCGGCGGAGGCATCGCCAACTTTGGCGGCCTGACGCTATTGCAATGCACGGTGCGCGACAATACCGCCACGAGCAACGCAGGCGGCATCCAGAGCAACGGCATCCTGACCGTAGTCGCTTCCACGATCAGCGGCAACACGGCGACCTTTGCTGGCGGCTTGATGAACTACCAGCCTGGCATCGCCACAGTAACCAACAGCACGATCAGCGGCAACACGGCAACCGCCAGCTTCGGTGGAGTCGAGAACATCAATTTTGGTGGCATCGCCCCAGTCATGACGTTGCTCAATACCACGATCGTCAATAACCACGGTGGAGTGGCGGGCGGCGTCGCCACGATCGATCAAGGCGGCCTCGCCACTACCACGTTCGAAAACTCGATCATCGCGAACAATACGCTGCCAAACTTCGGCGCGGTCGGCGCAAACGCCGTCATGACGTCGGGATCCGGCAACGTCATCAGCGATGACGGCTCCGGCTTTGCCTATGAGTACGACCTGTCCAACACGCAGCCGATGCTGTCGATCCTCGGCTATTTCGGTGGCCCCACCCAGACCCATATTCCGCTGCCGGGCAGCCCTGCGATCGGCATCGACTACTTCGATCTGCCGAGTACGGACCAGCGCGGCATGCCGCGTTCCAGTCCCGGTAGCGCCGGCGCGGTCGAGCGGCAGGATGACGAGATATTCCGGTACGGGTTCGAGTAGTAGTGGAAGGATTGGTCAAGAATTGCGGGCGGCCTGGGTTGATCTTCCGACTTTGCCGACGGGCGGATGCGCCGTCTTCCTCCAGAGTAACCTACCCCGCTGCTAGGTCTTTCGGCGCAGCGCCTGATTGACGACCTTGCGGATCAGCGTCGGATAGGCGATGCCGGCTTTGAGCGCCGACTGCGCCAACTCGTCGTCCTTCGCGATGCAGGGATTGACGTTGGGTTCGACGACATAGACCTGCCCCGATGCCGTCACTCGCAGATCGAAGCGGGCATAGCTGCGCAGGTTGAGCGCGCGATAGGCGCGCTTGCAGACATCGTCGATGTGGTTCTGCAATTCCGGGTCGAGCGTCTTGGCAAAATGGTTCTTGATGCCCCAGCGCTTGCGATAGGTGTCGTCCCACTTGGCCTTGTAGGTCGCGATGCGCGGTTCGTCTTCGTCCATCTGGCCGAACGTCATCTCGCGCGCGGGCAATATCCGCAGCGCGCGGTCACCGATGATGCTGACGTACAACTCGCGCCCGTCGATGTACTCCTCGGCGATCGCGTCGAGATTCATGCGCTCGTGGATCATCTTCACGCGCGCAAGGAAGCCGGCTTCGTCGTCGACGATCGAGGCCTGGGAAATGCCGCGCGAGGCCTCTTCGGTCAGCGGCTTGACGATGCACGGCAACTTCAGCGTTTTCGGAAGCCACACCTTGTGGCCGCGGTAGAACGCATGAAATCGCGGCACGCGCACGCGGTGGAAGCGCAGGATCTTCTTGCACAGTCCCTTGTCGTTGCACAGGAACAGCGCGCTCGAACTGGCGCCCGTGCACGGGATGCCGAGCAGCTCCATCGTTGCAAGGATGTTCTTGTCCCAGTGCGTGACATTCTTGAATGTGTCGCAGAGGTTGAAGATTACATCCGGATTGACGTCCCGAACCGCGTCCAGCAATGGCCGCACGTCGTCGAACAGGCTGAGGCGGTGCACTTCGTAGCCGCATTCGAGCAGCGCCCGATAGACATCGTTCTCGGTATAGCTGCCGTCCGGATCGGCGAACTCCTCGGCGAAGTCGTAATCGGGCTTCACCGCGCGCGGGAAGTCGAAGACCATCAATACACGGGTAGCCATTGCTTTAGAGCTCCCCTCGCAGGCGTGTGGTGTAGCGGTAGTTCATCATCAGCGTCGTGAGATAGGCCGCCAGTTGCAGCACCGCTACAGTGTCCGCATCCTCGGTTACCAGACGCAACGCCCGGCTGCGCTGCAGGACCGCCTTGTAAACCTCGTTGACCATGAACCGTCGTTCGCCGGTCCAGTTCGACACCGAGTCAAGCAGCGATTTTCGGTGCGCCTGCAGCAACTTCGCGACCGAGCGACGCGTCTCTCTCTTTGCGTCGCCCTCGCTGAACATGCGGCGCAGGTTGGCATCATGGAATTCGGGGAAGTCCTCGGCTTCGGTGATCCGGCGTTTCTGATAATAACGCTTGAGTGTGCTGCGGATCGCGGAGATCTTCCACAAACGGCGGCCGCTGGCGCGCAGCGGCGGCTTGCCCGCTATGCCTGCCATCAGTTTGTCGACGAAGATCAGTTTTTCGAGCGCCTTCCAGCCGGCGTATTTGCTGCGCCAATCCAGTCCTGGGGTCAACCAGACCGCGAACGTCTCGACGAAATCCTCATCCGGATGGTACTGCGCGTAGTAGTAGTCCAGGTGGCGGACGAAACTCTTGCTGTATGGGCGAAAGCGATACGTTTCCGGATAGGCTTCGGACGGATGCCCGAACACGCGCTGCCAACTGCGTTTGCGATTGAGATCGTAAGCGTACGTGAGAGCATGGCCGGCTTCGTGGCGCAGCAGCTTCATGCACCATTCGTGCGTGTCGCCTTCGGCCTCGAGCAGCATCTTCTTCTGCAGCTTGATCAGCCGCGGATGGGCCAGATAGAACGGGACGCCGATGACCGGCTCGTTCTCCGGCGTCAGCCATTCGTCGGCAAGGTAGCAGCCAGGCTGAAACGGTATATTTTTGGCCTTGAGCTCGTCGTACAACTGCGTGATGCACGCCTCCAGCCAAGTCCCTTCGATGCGCACCGGCAGTTCGGACAGGCGCAGGCCGAGCAGTTCCTCGTCGGGAATCGTCGCCAGATCGACCGCGGGCTTCGCGGCCGGTTCGGTCCGATCCTTCGCTGCATCCTGTTCGGTGGACATTTCGCTTCGTCCTCCACGTATGGGGTGGCCTTGGCAGCCGGGACGCCGGTGGGGAGCGTCACCTCTACCTGACAACATACCCTGTTTGCCCGCCTGTTTTACCAAGAAGCGGCATTGGAATTACTGCCGACCCTCCGGGAAGGCTACAGCCTGATGACAACTATTGCGCAATCAGGCCCTTGGCAGATGGCCCCTAGGTCCAATTGCAGGATGGTGCTCGCAGCGGGAGCATGCGGGGAGGGGCACAAGCGGAGAAAAACCATGAGGCAAAAATCGAACGTTTGGAAGGGGCTTTTGTTGGGAGTTCTGGGTTGCGTAGTCGCAGTACCTTTGCTTGCCGTCGAGATCATCACGAAGGACGATATCGTAAACAACGTCGTCAAGAAGGAACAACTGGTCAAGGTTGCGGACAACGCAATCCTCTTCCTCGACACGTCGTCCTCGACGAACGACGACTACGCGAACACGGGCAAACCCATCGTCCAGGTCATGAAAACCGAGCTGAAGAACCGGATTGCCGGCTTCCCGGACCTCGGGCATAACGTCGGCATCTACACCTATACGGGCTGGAAGGAAAACCTGCCTGTGCAACTGTTCAACCGCGAAAAGGTCTCGGCGGCGCTCGATACGATCCCGGACAAGGGCGGCGGACCAACGCCTCTCAAGAGCGGGCTGCAGAAACTCGACCCTGTTCTCGCGTCGTTGAAGGGCCGGACCGCGGTGTTCGTGTTCTGGGACGGTGAATACACCGGAGCAGATCCGATCGACACGGCCAAGGCGCTGGCCAAGAAGTACGACGCCTGCTTCTACGTGATCAGCAGCGCAAAGCCGAAAAGGGAAGCCGAGATGATGCATAACGTCCCGGCCCTCAACAACTGCTCTCGCGTGATTCCGCTCGCCGATTTCTTCAACCATCCCGAATACACGACCGGGGCACTGTTCGACGTGAAGGTTACGGAACACGTGGTCACGACCACCAGCACGAAGATCACCGGGCTCAAGGTGGACCACATGAACTTCACGTTCAATGGGACCGAGCTCGCCGACAAGGACAAGGGCGAACTGGATCAGGTGGCCGAGTTCATGAAGGGCCATCCCAAGTCCTATGCCGTCATCGCCGGGTATACCGACGACGCCGGAACCAAGGACTATAACGAGGGCCTCTCCAAGAAACGCGCCGACATGGTTTCGGGTTACCTGAAAGGAAAGGGCATCGAGAGCTCCCGGATCGTCGTTTTCTGGTATGGGCTCACTAATCCGATCGTGCCGAACGACTCCCCAGAAAACCGGGCGAAGAACCGGCGCGTCGAGATCAACGTGGGACTTGGAGAATAACCGCCCGTCTGGGCAAGCAGAGGTCGCACAGCTGCTCAACGAACGATAGCAGCGGTTCGAGAAACCCCGCCCAGTGCGGGGTTTCTTTTTGCGGCCAGCGGTAGCGATTTGCCAGTAAACGCCGTGGGCGATTCTCGAAGGGTGGTGCGACATTACGCGCCCTCGACCTATTGGACCAAGGCCCAATCGCACATGGCCCCGAGAGGCGTAGGCTCACTGTCCCAGTCTTGCGGACACGGGCCCGCGCTTCGGAGAGGAACAATGAAGTCGAAAATATGGAACGTGATTCTAGTAGGGGTTCTCGGTGGTCTCGTCGCGTCACCTTTGCTTGCCGTCGAGATCATCACCAAGGACGATATCGTCAACAACGTCGTCAAGAAGGAGCAACTGGTCAAGGTTGCGGACAATGCAATCTTCCTTCTCGACACATCGTCCTCGATGAACGACGAATTCAGGGGCACGAAAGAAACCAATATCCAGGCCGTGGCACGGGTCATCAAAGGGAGGAATACGTACTTTCCTGAGATCGGTCACCAGATGGGAATCTTCACCTATACACCGTGGGAGGTCATCTATCCGGTGCAGGTCTACAACCGCGCGAACGTCGCCGCGGCGCTGGAGAAGGTCCCGGTAAAAGGCAAGGGTCCGACGCCTCTGAAGTCCGCGTTGATGAAACTCGAGGACGTCGTCAAGCCGCTAAAGGGCAGGACCGCGGTATTTCTGTTCTATGACGGTGAATACACCGGAGATCCGCCGGGCGGGATTGCCAAGAACATCGTGAAGAACTACGACGTCTGCTTCTACATCATCAGCACGGCAAAACCGGAGAGGGAACCCAGCCTCAACCAGGAGATCGCGTCGCTCAACTCGTGCTCACGGGTGATTCCACTTGCCACCTTCATCGACCACCCCGAGTACACGAGCGGCGCGCTGTTCGACGTGAAGGTCACTGAACATGTGGTCACGACCACCCAGACCAAGATCATTGGGCTGAAGGCCGACCATTTGAACTTCACGTTCAATGGGACCGAACTTGCCGACAAGGACAAGGCCGAACTCGACCAGGTAGCCGCGTTCATGAAGGATCATCCCAAGTCCTATGCCGTCATCGCCGGGTATACCGACGACGCCGGGACCAAGGACTACAACGAGGGCCTGTCGCGCAAACGTGCCGACATGGTCGCAGGCTACCTCAAGGAGAAGCACGGCCTTGACAGCGCCCGGCTCGTTGTTCTGTGGTACGGACTCACCAATCCGGTCGTGCCGAACGATTCCCCGGAAAACCGGGCGAAGAACAGGCGCGTCGAGGTCAACGTGGGACTTGGAGAATAACGGCGCCTCACGCGCGTACAGTCACGACAGAAACGCGAGCTAGTGGAAAAGGGGCCAGGTTCGACCTGGCCCCTTTTGTTGGATGACCATTGAGTTGCCTTTGTTACCCCGATATCGAGAATGCCCCTCCCCGTTTTCCACACGCAGAGCCGTGCTGCTGCACACTCCAATAGCCTGTTCTAAATTAGGTCCCTCCCGATTGCGGGAAGACAGGCGCTTCTCTCCCTGCACGCAGACGTGCGGGGAACCTGCATGATGCGCGGGCGCGCTAGACTCCGTCGCATCTGCAGATAAACGAGCGATACTCATACAATAGCCTTGTCGAGCTTGCCTGACGCGGGCTCTTTCTTCCGGCTTGCGGTGCAAGCCGCCGATTCTGTCAATCAGTCGAACGGGTACCGATGCTGCACTGCCGGCTGCCATGATCATCGATCCCGAACCGCCGTCGCAGTCGGCCGAGGTAATCCTGGCGGCCGCAGCCGCGCGGCGCGGCGCGATGCAGCGGCGCATCGTTCGCATCGTTGCATTTGGCGCCGTGCTCATCGCACTCGCGCTGCTGTGGCTCGACACTCCCCTGCACGAATGGGCCGACGTGCCGAGACTGGTCGCAGCCGCGCACCAACTCGGCGACAGTCCGTTCGCGCCGCTCGCCGTCCTCGCCGCGTTCGTCGCCGGTGGCCTCGTCGTCGCGCCGGTCAATATCCTGATTGGCGCCACGATGGTCGTCTTCGGGCCACTGACGGGCACCTGTTATGCGTTGCTCGGCTCGCTTCTGAACGCCTGGGTGCTGTATGAGATCGGCCGCGTGTTGCCCGCGGCGAGACTGCGCGCCCGCCTCGACCGTCCGTTGCGCCTGCTGACCGGGCGTATGTCGCACCAGGGTATTCTCGCGATCATGCTGATCCGCATCGTCCCGGTCGCGCCTTACAGCGTCGTCAACCTGATCGCAGGCGCGGCGCACGTCGCGCGTGTTCCGTACCTCATAGGCACGGCGCTCGGCATGTTGCCCGGAATCGTTCTCAACGCGCTGCTGATCGATCGGCTGATCGCCGCCCTTGTGCACCCAGGCCCGTGGACGTGGGCTCTGCTGGCGCTCGTCGGCGCCGCCATCGCAGGCATCGTCTTCGCCGTCCACCGGCGCCTGCGCCGTGCCGGCGCGGACGCGTAATTCCGACGAATGCGCAACGGCGCCGTCATCGTTTCATACAACACGCACGGAGGCGTCGGCATCGACCGGCGCTTCGCACCGGAGCGCATCGCGCGCGTGCTCGCCGAGATCGGCGCCGACATCGTCGCGTTGCAGGAGCTCGAGCTGCGCGCGAACGGCTTCGACATGCTCGCCCACCTGCAGCGCGAGACTGGCTTCCACGCGATCGCCGGGCCGACGATCCGCACTGCCGACCGCGACTTCGGCAACGGCCTGCTGACGCGCTTTCCCGTCCTCTCGGCGGCGCAGGTCAAGCTCGATGTCGCCCGCCGCGAGCCGCGCGGCGCGATCGACGCGGTTGTCGACTGCGACGGCGCCCCACTGCGGGTGATCGCCACGCATCTTGGCTTGCGCCCGTCCGAACGCCGCGAGCAGGTCAAGCGATTGCTGGACACCATACGCGACGGACCGGTGCTGCCGACCGTGCTGCTCGGCGATCTGAACGAATGGTTCCTGCGCGGACGTCCGCTGCGCTGGCTGCACCAGCACTTCGGTGAATCGCCCGCGCACGCGACCTTTCCGTCACCGCTCCCGCTGCTCGCCCTCGACCGCATCTGGTCGTCGCCGGCGTCGCTGTTGCGGCGCGTGCGTGCACATCGCAGCCGCCTCGCGCGACGTGCTTCCGATCATCTGCCGCTGGTCGCGAAGCTCGTCTGGGACTCGGATTGAATCAACGAGGACACGGCTGAGAGGAACGGAAGTCGAGGGCGCGAGCTGTCCTTGGCTTGCAAGTGGCTGTCGTCCGGGTATACATATCGCCGGCACCAACGAACCGCCTCAAGAGGAACTCCACATGAAAAAAACCAGATGACAGTCGTGGCTTCGGCCACCACTGCTGATGCGTGAGGGATCGCGGCACGCGCATTGGAGTCGCCTTTGCCATCGCGTCGGCGGATGAGCAGGCGGTTGTCATTCAATAGCACTGAAGCCTTTCGACAAGGAGGCTGACCGTCGGGACATTCGGGGCCACCTGGCTCCGGTTTTACGTTCATTGCGCCATCTGGTGACGTGGTCCCCTGTTTTTGTCCGCATCGACTCCGGTATTGTCCGCACTTCACTCCCAAAGGCCACCCATGTCTTCGGTTTTCAGCGAGCTGAAACGTCGCCACGTCTACCGGACAGCGGCCTTCTATGCGGCAGCGGGCTGGCTGCTCGTGCAGGTCGCCACGCAGGTGGCGCCGTATTTCGACATGCCGAACTGGTCGGTGCGCCTGGTCATCGTCGCCTGCGTCGCTGGCTTTCCGATCGCTGTGCTGCTGTCCTGGTTCTATGAATGGTCTCCGTCGACCGGCTGGCGCCGCGAACTCGAAGGCCCTGACGCGGTCGGACCTGCGCCGCCTTCGGCGGCATCGCCCGGTGACGGGGCGACCTTGGCCCTGTCTGCGCCACCGTCCGATCAGTCGATCGCCGTGCTGGCGTTCGCCGACATGAGCCAGGACAAGGACCAGGAATATTTCTCTGACGGACTGGCCGAGGAACTGCTGAACCTGCTCGCGCAACTGCCCCAGCTTCGCGTCATTGCGCGCACGTCGTCCTTCGCGTTCAAGGGCAAGGACGTCGATGTCGCCACGATCGCGCGTGCGTTGCACGTAGCGAACATCCTCGAAGGCAGCGTGCGCAAGAGCGGGAACATGCTCCGCGTCACGGCGCAGCTGGTCCGCGCTGCGGACAGCTCGCACCTGTGGTCGCAGAACTACAACCGTGAGCTGACCGACGTGTTCGCGGTGCAGGACGAAATCGCCCAGGCCGTCGTCGAGGCGCTGAAGGTCAAGCTGCTGCCGCAGCAGCAGCTGACCAACCCGCATCGAACCGCCGACACGAAAGCGCACGACCAGTACCTGCTCGGAAAAGCCGCCCTGCGGCGCGGACGCAACGAAGGCTACCGCGATGCCGTGGCCGCATTCCGGCGCGCGATCGAAATCGATCCGGGTTATGCCGCGGCCCACGCGGCCCTCGGCCATGCGCTGGACTCGTCGGCAGATTTCGTCCAGGACAGCGAGCAGCGTGAAGCGCTGCAGATGGATGCATTGGCATCGGCCGAGCGCGCGATCGCATTGGCGCCGGATCTGTCCGACGGCTATGCCGTGCGTGGCCGGCTGCGTTGCCGCACCCTGTGGAACTGGTCCGGCGCACTCGCCGACCTGAGCCGCGCCCTGGAACTCGATCCGTCATCCAGCGACGTACGCCTGCAATATGTGTACGTACTGTTTTGCCTGAACCGACCTGAGGTGACTTCGATCACTCGGAAAGTCGTCGAGGACGATCCGCTGTCATGGCTCGGCTGGTTTTACTACGGCGGACTGCTTCGCAATTTCGGCACGCTGTCCGGCGATGCCGCAGCTTTGGCCGAAGCGCGCGTCGCGTTGAAGCGCGCTCTCGAACTGAATCCGCATGCCAGCTTCATCCGCTACGTATCCGGCGGGCAGGATCTTCTCGAAGGCAATCCCGCGGCAGCGCTGGCGGTCTACCAGCAGGCCGGGGCGGGCTTTCGCGAGGCGGGTATCGCCATGGCCGAGCATTCGCTCGGACACGCAGAGCAATCGAACGCGGCACTGGACGAACTCGAATCGAAATACGCGAACGGCTTTTCGACCCAGATTGCCGAAGCGCACGCATGGCGCGGCGAACACGATGCCGCGTTCGCGGCGCTCGACCGCGCCTGCACGCAGAGCGACGCGGGTCTTTCCCGTGTGCTCACCGATCCGTTTCTGCGCTCCCTGCACGCCGATCCGCGCTGGGCTGCGCTGCTCGAGCGGTTGGCGTTCACGACGGCGTAGGAGACTGACAACGTCAGGAGGCCGTTTCCATGCCGGGGTTGCGGTCAAGCTGAGCACTTATTTCTGCTGAAGTCGTTCGCCAAAGTAAACGGCCTGTATACCTGTCGGTAATAACGATTCGTATAGACTTGTTTTTCGGCCTCTTTCCTGTCGGATCTTGCCCACAGAGTCCGCATACCACCATGCGTCAGACTGGTTCCGGGCAAGGCGTGGGAACCACTCCGAGGCTTGAACTTGAGGAGATGCCCTCATGACCGCACTCGCCTATTCGAAGGACTCCGCCATCTCCGAAGCGCCGGAGTGGAAGGAGCACCTGCGTGACGGCAGCGTCGTCCGCATTCGTTCGATCCGCCCCGGCGACGCCGGGCGCGAACACGCATTTCTGGCGCGCCTGTCACCGGAAGATCGCGCATATCGTTTCATTGCCCTGATCAGGGCGCCCGACGAACGCGTCGCGCGCGACCTGACCTGCACCGATCCGGCGCGCGACGTTACACTCGTGGCGCTCGCCCGGGGGGACGACGACGAGACGGAAATCGGTGCCGCACGGTACTGCGCGAGCAAGGACGGCAGCCGCTGCGACTGCGCCGTGGCGGTCGATAGCAAATGGCGGCAGCGCGGCGTCGGCCGACTGCTGATGTGGCACCTGATCGACGTCGCGCGGGCGCGCGGCATACGGCGCATGTATGCCGTCGATCCGGTGCGCTGCGCCGGAGCGCATCACCTCGCCGAGCGTCTCGGATTTCACTGCCGGCCCGATCCGGAAGATCCGGCCGTCACGACATTCGAACTGACTCTGCGCTTGGCTCTCGAATAGCCGAGTCGGAGCCGACGACGCCGAAAGGTGAAGCCCATCGCAGTTCTGCGAAAGGGTTCCGCAGCCTGTCCTTGTGCACGAACTCGACACGCATTCCCCTGTCTCGAAGGCGACGAATAGCGCGTCGACCGGCGCGAGCACAGCTTGGTGTCCGCGAGTTTGTCCTGGTGTGCGTGCCCTGACGCTGGCCGCGAAGTATTCGCCGCGCCGACGGTGCCCGAAGGAAGAAACGCTGCATGCAGAACGAGCTTCAAGAACGAGCTGCATTCCAATCCCCCAGCGCGAATGGAATTGTCTTCAGGATTTCGCTTTCTTGACACGTTTCGACTTGATGGAGCTGTTCAGTGCGACTGCTTGGCGAACGAGTGTCTTGAAGGCGGTCTGGTCGACCTCTTCCCCTTCATGGATGTCGATCGCGCGGCGCACGTTTCCTTCAAGGCTCGAGTTGAACAGACGCGCCGGGTCTTTCAGGGA
The DNA here is from genome assembly GCA_963766595.1 of uncultured Gammaproteobacteria bacterium. GTDB lineage: Bacteria > Pseudomonadota > Gammaproteobacteria > Xanthomonadales > Rhodanobacteraceae > Rudaea. The sequence goes on along the minus strand of CAVYAZ010000001.1, from coordinate 675,134 downwards.
TGCGCCCTTCGCGAACGTGAGCTTCACGTGATTCTTGTAGGTTTCGCCGGTGCAGATGATGCCGTCGTGCGACCAGGTCGGCGTGCCCATCCACTTCCATTCCTCGATGGCATCCGGGTCTGCCTCCTTGATGAGTTTGCGCATTCGGCCAAGTGTCTTCCCGCGCCAATCCCCGAGGTCGGCGATTCTTTTCGATATGAGTGCCGATGCAGACTCGCCTTCACCGGTGACTGATTTTTTCATGTTCTCCTCCGGCTGCTCCAACTAGTGACATTTTGGCAGCGCGAACAATATAGACCGAAGAACAGGAGAGCAAGGCGAGCGAAGTAGCGGCGAGTAGGTCACTCACCCACGGTGGCGGTGTCCCGCTGGGCTGCACGATCAAGTCGGCAATATCAGTCACCGTAAAAGCGATGGCGACCCGGCGGTGGAACGGGCGCGCATCCACGTATTCACCTGGACTTCCTCTACTGGCAAGCTCACGACTCTGGAACGCATACAGGTGCGACCCGACGCAAGCGCTCGCTAGGCTTACGACGCAAACTGTCGGATACCAGGCCGTCCTGACGTTCGCCGCGAATCCCGCTCCATCGTACAAGACCAAATCCGTGAGCGGTTGCAACGCATCGGTGAAGAACAACAGGATTACCACAGGCCCGATAACGGCCGACTGCTCGCTGACCGTGACGTTCGGCAAGTAACACAGCCGCAGGAAACCATCGTGGCGCGGGATTACCCGCGTCACGATGGCGCTTCGGACTCAGGGTTCGCGTGCGTCCAGAAAGGATTTCAGCGCGGCAATTTCGGCATCGCCGAACACGGAGAATCGTCGCCGCGCGGTCAGAGCCATCATCGGCCGGATCTTGCGGCCGCCCTTGGCCTCGCCGTTGCGCATGAGGTTGGTAAATTCTTCGAGACTATAGGCTTTCGCCACGGCGAGGTTCGGAATTCCGCCGCCCGGGTCACCCTTCTGGTCCAGGCCATGGCATTCACCGCACGCGAGCACGGCAATGTATCGCCCAGATAGGGCGCCTTGAACAAGGTTTTCATCGCCGATGCGCGCGGCCTTGCGATCGATTTCGTCCGGCCCGAGCTTCCACTCGCCGGTCAGAAAATTCCAGCGCGCAAGCGGACCGTAGGTGATCTTCGGCTGCGGCTCTCCGCTGTCCGGCATGGAGCGCACGAACGCGATGACGTCGGCGATAGTCTGGTCATTGGCGTGATGGAACGCCTTGCTCGGCATCGTGTCGAGGCCGCGGCCATCGTGCTTGACTCCGTCGCGGATCAGTCGGGCCAGGCCGGCATCGTCGTAGAGCTTGCGCTGGATCGTCACGTTCGGCGCGACCAGCGAACCCATCCAGAAATCTTCCTCCTCCATGACGCTGCCTTGCAGAGCGAGGTCGTGACACGAGGTGCAGCCCAGAATTGCGGCCCAGTGTCTTCCCGACTCGACATCGCCGGGCACGGGCGGCGCGACGGCTGGTATTTCGGCATACGACTTGCGCAGCACGAACTCACTGCCAATCCATACGATGCCGGCGAAAGCGACTGCCAGTACCACCAGCGCCACGCTTACGCGTATGAGCCACTTGCGCATGTCGCCTCCCCTGCTGCCATCACGATGCGGCGCTTGGTACGTGGCCGCGGGGTGGGTGGCAAAAATGAATCTGCCCCTTCCCCGTTCGCCGCGGGAGAAAGTGTACTCTTACCTCTGCCTTTGATTCAGGATGGGTGTGATTTTCGTAATGGGTCTGGAGTTGCCGTGAACCGCGATACGGCTCGCCTCGACGATGGCGCCAGCTACGAGCTGATGATGGGCCGCTGGAGCGTGCTCGTCGGTGCGCGTTTCATCGACTGGATCGACGTGCCGAACGGAGCGCGCTGGCTCGACATCGGCTGCGGCAGCGGCGCGTTCACGCAATTGCTCATCGAACGCAGCAGGCCTGCCGATGTCCAGGCCTTCGACACATCAGCCGAACAGCTTGCCTATGCGCGCACCCGTCTGCCTGCTGGCTCGCCCGTATCGTGGACCGAGGGCGATGCGATGCGCCTGCCAGTAGCGGATGCATCGTTCGACGCGGCCGTGATGGCGCTGGTGCTGTTCTTCGTGCCGGACCCCACCGTCGCCATCGCGGAAATGTGCCGCGCGGTGCGGCCGGGCGGTACGGTGGCGGCCTACCACTGGGACGTGTCTGGCGGCGGCTTTCCGTTGGCCGACATCGCTTCCGAGATGCTCGAACTCGGTGTTCCCCCACGCGTGCCGCCGAGTGTCGATGCATCCACGATCGCCACGTCGACTGCGTTGTGGCAACAGGCCGGATTGCATCAGGTGCGGACCTGCCAGATCAGCGTGCAACGCACTTTTGAAAGTTTTGATGACTACTGGAGCAGCGCCGAGCCCAGCAAGTCGCTGCGGCCGATGTTCGAAGCGATGAATGCAGACCGTCGCGGACTGCTGAAGGCCAACGTGCGCCGGCGTCTGCGCGCCGGCGAAGGTGCGCTGAGCGTGAGCGCGCGTGCGAACGCGGTCTGCGGGATAAAAGCGTGAGCTGTCGGGCGGCGGAAAGTTTTCTCTGCGCATTGTCCCGCCGAATGTCACGCCGCATATCCTGCAGCGCGACAACGGCTGGAACGCCCCTACCTGACTTCGCAGCTTCCGCCCTTGGTCTTTAGTTGAATCCGTTCGCGAAGATCTTGTCGATGAATTCGAACGCGCCCTTGTCGCAGGTGCCGTTGCTCACGCGCGGGAAACCGGCGCCGCGTTGATCGTTGTCGAGCGACATGCCGGCGGCATCCTTGCAGCCTGTCGGGTCGCCGCTGTCCTGCGCCGGGCTGTTGCTGAGCAGCGCGTGCGTCGGTGTCAAACCGCCATTGTTGGCCAACACGTGTGAAACGCCAGGATCGCTACCGGTCACGTCACCCAGGCCCGCGAACTGGCATGGCGCGATGCCGAACTCGGTCGTGCCAACGATCGTCGCGACGTGGTTATAACTCGACGTCAACAACGAGTTGTCGGTAAAAATCAGGCAGTCCTGCGGATCGGTGGAGTTGGCGGTCGTGTTGTAGGCGATGATGCTGTCGACGATCGAATTCGGATCCGCCTGATCCGTATCCAGAGTCAAGCCGCCACCGCCGCCACCGGAATGACTCGGGTTCGTCTGCGCTGTGTTCAGAACGACGGTGCTGCTCGCCATGTGCAGCGAACTGCCGCTACCGTACAGGTTGATGCCGCCACCGTTGCCGATCGCGTGGTTGCCGCTGATCGTGCTGTTGTTGATCCGCAGCGTCGCAAACGCATCGATGCCACCGCCATGGCCAGCGGCGGGATCGGTCACGGAATTGCTCGAAAACGTCGAGCCGCTGATCTCCATGTAACGCCCCGAATTCGTTCCGGCGGACAGGCCCCCACCACCGTATGCCGCCGCAACGTTGTTGCTGAAGACGCTGTCGCGAATCGTCCCGGGTGAATTGATCGTCGCCCCGCCCCCGCTGGGAACGTCGGAGTGATTGGATGTGAGCGCAACGCGTTCGAGGCCGAAATAATCGCTGTTGGAGTACAGCAGCAGGCCGCCACCGCCGCCCGGATTCGTTAGAGTTGAGACCGCGTGGCCATTGGTGATGGTCAGGTCGCCAATCGCGAAGCTCGCATGCGTCGTCTGCGAACTGATCGGATCGAGATCCAGCGCCCGGCCCAGGTTGTTGGCATCGATGATGGTCTGCTGCATGCCGGCACCATAGATCCCCATGCCATGCAAGGCATCGAGACTGCCGGTGGCATTGTTGTACTCGTTTTGAAACTGGTCCGCGTCGGCGATCGTCAGCTTGTACGTACCGGCGGGAATCAACACGGCACCCGGAACGGCATTGCTGGCGGCAATCGCTTCGCGCAGGGAGCAGTCGCTGTCGCAGGTACCGTCGTTGGCGTCCGCCGTCTTGGTAACCGTGTACAGCGCGGCTGGCGTCACGGAAAAGTCAAGCAGATTGCCGTGGTTGACTGTAAACGTTGCAGCAACTTCGATCGAATAGGTCGTGTTCGCGGCAAGACGCAGACCTGCGATGCGTGTGATGTTGTTGTCGTCCGACAGGCTGCTGCAACCGCCGCTGACGATCCGGAATGCACCCGGAACGCCGGTGTAAACGGCCATGATGCCGACGATCGAGTGGTTCGTCATCGTCAGCGTTACGTATTCGGTCGAGGAGCCTGTCGTATAGCTGTACCAGAGCGACTGCGAAGCCGTATTGGCCTGAACGGGGCGGCACGGCGGGTCAGGATCGGTGGCTTCGGTTGTCGCCTGGTCCATGTCCGCCTCGCCGACGACGTTGAATGGCAGCGAGGTGATCGGGTGCGCGTTGATCCAGTTGTCGTTGGCGGGTTGCGCCCACGCGGCCGCAGCGACCGCGAACAACATTGCCGACACGATATATCGAAAAAAAATGCCCACTGGATCCCCTGATCTTCTTGCACGGTTGGTGCTCGCCAAAAACCATCCTAACAGCAATGGCGGCCGCAAATGAGGTCGTGATCGCGTTTTCCACGCTGTGTCAAAAGGATAAACGCACTGGGGCGAGCTTAATCAGGCCTGAGTCACACGCGCCCACTTCTTCATGGAAGTACCTCGCAGGACCGCTGCGACTGGGCGACTCACATGCACGATCGGCGACCCTGACCATCTTCAGGACTGTTAGAGCTGGGACTTGATCGGTCGAATGAACTTCTCCGCAAGTCGCTCCGACAGCGAGCGGTTGCGCCACATTTCCAGGGTGTACGGATGCGCGTGTTTCAGGTCGTCCTCGAACACTTGCGTCATGTGCTCCGCGAACGCACGGTCATAGATATTCAGTGTTGCCTCGTCGTTGAGCTCGAACGAGCGCTGGTCGAAGTTCGTCGATCCGACCGACACGAGTTCACTGTCGGCGATCAACAATTTGTTGTGCAGCATCGTCGGATCGTATTCGTACATTTTCACGCCGGCCTGCAACAGCGATTCCCAGTCGGCCTTCGATGCGAGCCGCACGGCGCCTGAATCGGTATTCGCCCCAGGCATCATGATGCGCACCTGCACGCCGCGCTGGTGCGCCGCCAGGAGCGCCTCCAGCATCAGCGGATCGGGAATGAAGTACGCAGCCGCGAGATCGATCCTCTGCACGGCGGCAGCGATGACGGTCAGGTACATCAGGTGCATGCTTTCGCTGCCGCCGGACGGCGAGCTCATGAACACGTTCGCGTCCATGGTGCCGGCGGGTTCGATACCCGGGAAATACTTTTCGCCGTTGAGGATCCGTCCGGTCGACTTGATCCAGTTGTCATTAAAGGCCGCCTGCATTTGCGCGACGACCGGCCCTTCGACGCGGAAATGGATGTCGCGCCAGTGGTCCGGGTCCTGGGCATGGCCTTCCCACGGCGTGCCGATCCCGACACCGCCGGTGAAGCCGACCTTTCCGTCGACCACGAGCAGTTTCCGGTGCGTACGATTGTTGAGCCGGCTCACCGTATACCAGCGCAATGGCCGATACAGCTCGACATGAACGCCAGCCCCTCGCATCTGCGGTATGAGCCCCGAGTCGATGTCGGACCCGCCGACGGCATCGATCGTGACCGCCACTTCGACACCGGCTTTGGCACGATCGCAGAGCGCGTCGGCGAAGCGTTTGCCGATTTCTCCGGACCAGTAGATATAGGTTTCGAACGTGATCGTTTGCCGAGCCGAGCGGATCGCCTCGAGCATCGCTGGAAAAATCTCGTCCCCGTTCTCGAGGTCCGTGACACGATTGCCGGGTTGGATCGCCGGCCCGAGCAACGCGCCCATTTCGCGGCGAAACTGCGCATCCGCAATCGCATACTTGTGCTCGACCTTGTGCTCGAGCCGCTTCTCCGGAATGGCGAAATTCATCGCCAGCGCCACACCGACGATAGTGATGAGCACGGTCAGGACGATCGTCCAGAACTTGCGCTTGCTTTTCCAACGCGAGGTCACGGGCACTTTCCCTGCAGGCGGCGAGCGCCGGGCGTGCCAATAATCCGTTTAGGATGCTGAGCGGCAGGCAAACGACTGGCCTTGCACGGGCCAGGTCACGTTACCTCTGCCGGTCGATTGCCTGCTGCTCAAGAGCGACACGCCCGCTGCAGGCGCGTTGTTTTCATCACCTATGATGGTGGACAGGGCCAGTAACTCGCAGTCGCCGCCGGCAGTATCGCCAATCTGACGGCGCGGCAGTCACGGCACGCGTGGTCGGGTCAGAGTACCCGACAATTCAAAAAAATGAACCCTTGCGCCGGCCGGAAGCGATCTGCGCTGCCCCTTGCGGGCACACCGGTATCGTTCCGCGCGTCAGCGGTGAACCAATCTGCGCGCGCGTTCTTCTCCGCTCGGCTTTTTTGGCATCGCGCTCGCCCTTGCAATCAAGCCACGTGCGAGGAACAGTTCGACGCGCTCGAACGCGATGTGATCGCCGGCATCGCTGCCGTAATATGCCTCGACGATATTGCCACCTTCGTCGATCAGGAAGTCCGCCGGCATGATGTTCGTCGTGTTCAGACCCGCGAGACCGACAATGCGCAACCCTTTGATCAGCGTCGGCACGCGCGTAACGATGCCCTTGAGTTTCCGCCAGAACGATCGTTCGATCCGGTAGATGGCGTGCGCGCGCGACGTCGGATCGGCGACGACGCGGAAAGGACGCTTCTGACGTGCCACGAAGCGCCGCACGTCATCCGGTGAGGAAGTGAACACGGCGACAATATCCAGGCCCAATGCCGACAATGCCGGCCAATGTTCAGTCAGCTCGTAAATGCGGAAATTGCAGAACGGACACGCCGCATCGCGAAAGAAACACAGCAGCGTGCGTCGGCCCGGTCCGCCGACGACGACGCGCTGGCCGTAGATGTCGACAAGATTCAGGAGCGGCGCTTTTACCGGCGCGATCAGTCTCATCGGTTCCCCCTTGGTGGCTCACGCTCGAAGTCGGCAGCATCAGCTGCTGCCATGTGCTGAGTACACCGGGAAACTGCCATGGTTCACGCGGTTCCACGCTGATTCGTCAAACTGCGATGGAGTCGACAGTCCTTCCCTGCGTTCCCCACAACCGGGCGCGATTGGGCAATCGATGCAGGCTGAGATCAGGTCATATCGCGGTCATGCAACATCGCTATCGTCGCCGTCGCAACTCGGGGCGATGACTATTGGCCCGCCACTACGGCGGGCACTTTTTTTGGTCCGCCTCTATTCGTCCCGCAACACGCTCAGCGGATCGATGCGGGTCGCCCGCCACGCCGGCAGGACGCTGGCGAGCAAGCCCACCGCAATCAGCAGCGCCGACACGGAAGCGAACGTCGCCGCATCGGCTGCGTGCACGCCATACACGAGCGTGCCCAGGACACGGCCAAGCGCAAGCGACGCCGCGATGCCGATCGCAATACCGAGGAAGGTCGGCTTCATGCCATCGACGACGACGCGGCGGAGCACGTCGGCCATGCGCGCCCCGAGCGCCACGCGCAGGCCGATCTCGCGCGAGCGCTGGCGTACCGAGTAGGCGAGCACGCTGTAGATGCCGACCGCGGCAAGCAGCAGGGCGAGCGCCGCGAATGCGGCGAGCAGGAACATGTTGAAGCGTTGCGGCGACATCGATTCGGCAACGATGTCCTGCATCGGCCGGATCTCGAGCAAGGGCATGTCAGGCGCGAGCTCGCGCAACGTGCCGCGCAGCGCCGATATGGCGCTCGCCGGATCCGTCGCCGTGCGCAGCGCAAGGTTCAGCGAAAGCCCGTGAAACGCGCCCATGCTTTCCGGGTACACCAGTTGCGACACCGGCCAGTACAGCGTCGATACCGGATCGTTCTGGTCCAGGCCACGATCCTTGACGTCGCCGACGACACCGACGACTTCGCGCACGACTTCGGGAAAGAACGTCAGCTTCAGGCGCTTGCCGATCGGATCCTCGTTCGGCCAGAACTGCTTGGCCATCGATTCGCTGACCAGCACGACCGGCTGCGAATTCGCCGTGTCGCTGTCTGCGATGGTACGTCCGCGCAGCAGCGGTATCCGCAGCGACTCGATCACCCCGGACGTGAGCATGCGCACGGACACTTCCGGCTGGTGCGACATGTCCTGTTCGGCCGAACCCATGACGGCGACCGGCTGCGTCGAACCGTCCTGCAGCGGCAGGCTGTCGGTCGCGCCGGCCGACTGCACGCCGGGCAGCGCGCGAATGGTCTGCAACAGGTGGTCGGCAAACGCGACCTCGAGTTGCGGTGTGGCGAAGTCCTTGGCCCCGACGGCGAGCCGCGCCGTCAGCAGGTTGGACGCATCGAAGCCGGGATTCACGTCACGCAAGTTCCACAATGTGCGGATCATCAGTCCGGCTGCGACGAGCAGCACGAGCGACAGCGCGACTTCGGCGACCACGAGGATGTTGCGCGTCTTGCCGCTGGCCCCGGCCGAGCCGCTGCGGCCGCCCTGCTTCAGCGCATCCTGCGGATCGGCCTTCGACAGGCGCCACGCCGGGACGATGCCGGCGACGATGCCGGTCAGCACCGCGACCGCGAACGTGAAGCCGAGCACTGCCGGATCGAGCTGTATCTCGTTCACCCGCGGCAGGCTCGCGCCGAGAACCGCGATGACGAGTTTCGTTGCGAAATGCGCAACTACAAGGCCAGCCATCCCACCGGCAACCGACAGCAGGACGGCCTCACTGAGCACCTGACGCATGATGCGCAGCCGGTCGGCGCCGAGCGCAGTGCGGATCGCAATCTCCTTGCGCCGGTCGAGCGTCTTGGCCAGGATCAGGTTGGCGACATTCGCGCAGGCGATCAGCAGCACGAATGCGACCGCGCCGAGCAGCACGAGCAGCGACTGGCGCACCGGGCCAACGTGTGCCTCTTTCAGCGGCACGACCAGAGCGCCCCAGCCGGCATCGTCTGCCGGATATTGCTGCGCCAGGTTCGCCGCGATCGAATCGAGTTGGGCCTGCGCCTGCGCAACGCTGACGCCCTCCTTCAGGCGCGCGACAGCGCTGAAGTGATGCTCTCCGCGCACGGCTTTCTCGGCCGGATCCCAGATCAGCGGTGTCCACAATTGCGCGTAGGTCGGCTTCTGGAAATCCGCGTCCATGACGCCGACGACCGTGTAGGTCTCGTTGTCGAGCGACACGGTCTTGCCGACAATCTGCGGGTCGCCGGCGAAGCGCGACTGCCACAGCTTGTCGCTCAGAACGACGACGTGTGAATTCTGTGACGTCCCGTCACTTTCGCTGATCGCTCGGCCAAGCTGCACGTGGCCGCGGATCACGTCGAAATACGTCGGCTCTACGCGCCCCGCCTGGAGTTCCTGCGGATCGCCCGAACCGGTGAGGCGGAAATTCGCGGCGCTATAGATCGCCGACTTCTCGAACACGTCATTGCGTTGTTGCCAATCCAGATAGTTCGCCGCCGACAGCGAGAACTTGTCCATCCCGGGAAATTGCTTCGGCGGCGGCGTATGCCACAGCTGCACGAGACGCTCCGGCGCGGCGTACGGCAGTGGTCGCAGCAAGACGCCGTTGACGATGCTGAAGATCGCCGTATTCGCGCCGATCCCGAGGGCGAGGACGATGATGGCCGCCGCGGCGAAAGCCGGCGCCTTGCGCACACTGCGCAGCGCGAGCCTGAAATCGTTGAGCAAACCGGCCATGCGAAAATTTCTCCTGGGACAGGCGCGGCGAAACGCCGGTAAAGCAGCGGATCTGCACGCCTCGTGCCATTCGATCGACGCTCGCGATGTCAAGAGAAAACAAGGTCTTGGCGCGTTTGAGCGGCGCGTGCAGCACGCCTTGTGTCCGATTCGAGCCGGCTGCTGTTCGATATCGGACATTGAACGCCGGCAGCTTCGAGCCGACAGCGAATCCGTGACGCCGGATCGGCGACCGAAGAGCACGAGGCAAGAGGCAAGCGACTCCGCAACGCGCAACCCTTTTTGTAATCCCGTTCCGCGGAACGTGAATAGAACAGATGGCGATGCGTGTCACTTGTAGGTTGCCGCGCGTCGCGGCTTGTTGGCAGCGCGCGTGCGGCAATGCTCTCTCATCTCGGTATCCGGGGGCGGACGCGGGGAATCCAATCCCAAGACTCTGAACGACAGCTTCGAAACCGTAGGGCACCAGCGCTTGACATGCAATTGTTTACTTGCCTATTATTAAGGCAAGCAATTGCTTGCGTAAAAAATGGCAGAGCGTCCTGATACCGATATGTTGTTCAAGGCCTTGGCCGACCCCAGCCGGCGCACGCTGCTGGACCTGCTGCATGCGCACGACGGCCGCACGCTCAACGAGCTGTGCGAATACCTGGACATGACGCGGCAAGGCGTGACGCAGCACCTCGACTTGCTCGAGGCGGCGAACCTCGTCACGACCGTCCGGCGCGGGCGCGAAAAACTGCACTTCCTCAACCCGGTGCCGCTGCAGGCGATCTACGAGCGCTGGATTGCCAAGTTCGAAGAACCGCGCCTGAAGGCGCTTTCGAAGCTGAAACGACGACTGGAGAAATCCAATGGCTAAATCGACTTATGTTTACGTCACCTACATCCGCACCACGCCGCAGAAGTTGTGGTCGGCGCTGACCCGCGCGGAGTTCATAAAGCAGTATTGGTTCGGCATGAACTGCGACAGCGGGTTTACGGCCGGATCCCCGTGGAAGCTGGTGTCGGGAGATGGTCAGCTCTACGACTCGGGCGAGATCGTCGAAGCCGACCCTCCGCGGCGCCTGGTAATCCGGTGGCAACACCAGAACAAGCCCGAACTCAAGGCCGAAGGCGACTCGTTGTGCACGATGGAACTCGAACCCAGTGGAACAGCGGTCAAGCTCTCGATCACCCACTCCATCGAGCGCGAACCCTCGAAATTCATCGAGGCGGTGTCCGGTGGCTGGCCGAAAGTCATCGCCAACCTGAAGTCCCTGCTGGAGACCGGCTCGATCGCTCTGGAGGACCCCTACCCGACCGGCAATCCGTACGGCAAGCCGTCCAAAGCCGGCGAGTACTCGGCTTGAGAACTTGCGCGCGCACTTCATCGGCGAAGGATCTTGATCAATGTCGGCCCGTATGAAGTGAGGAGACCCGATTCGCAGGCGAAACGAATCGGAGTCGATCAATGCTGTCGCAAAACGAACCAGGCGACGGCCGCGATCGCGGCGAGCAGCGCAAGGACGCCGAGTGCCGGCAAGGCGAGTTTGAAATCCGTCGTTGAGGGCAAGCTCGCCGTGACCAGCGCCGCGACGATCCAGACATGCAGGAAATACAGTGGCGACAGCGCGGGGTGCAGCAGCGCAGATGCCCACCACAAGGCCAACGGCGCAAGCAACAAAGGCGCCATTGCGATGGGCAGCGCCCGGGCGTGTCCAACCCGGAATCGGACCGAACCCAACTGCCAGCCTCGTTGCGTACGAACCGGCAGCAGCGACGGAAACGCGGGCCGCGCGCCCAACACGAAGGCCACGATGAAATGCGCCAGTTCGTGAGCTACCGTACCGGGCAGCGCGCTCAGCGCGTAGATCCACATGCCGCCGTACCGGCTAACGTAGATGATAGACATGGCGCCGAGGACACAGAGCACGTCGACCAGCGACAAGGTCAGCACGATGCCCTGCAGCCATGCGCCCAATGCGGCTATGGGGAGCGATTGCATGTTTTATCGTCACACGGCAAACCGGCACCGGGCGTGAACGTGCCCGGAAACCGGGACACGCTGCAGCGAGTCCGGCCGTTGCCGGCAATCATGGCTGTCATCCTCAATGCCTGATTGGCCGCCCTGGCCTCACAGAGCCTTCTTCAAGCCGTCGACGAAAGCCTGGGACTCGTGCGTGCGAGGGTCATCGGCGCCGAGAAAATCGCTCCGTATCGACAACGCCTCGGTGGCGAGCGAGATGGCTTCGGCTTGTGTCGCCGGATCACGCGCGAGCAGTGCCGCGAGTTCCGTGCGCGTCGTCGCGGCCAGCGGATGCCGCGCATTCGGCAGGTAGCCAGCGAACGACGCGAGCGCCGCACGCAGTTCGCCAATCGCTCCGGCCGCGTCGCCGGCATCGCGCAGTGCCAGTCCCGTGAAATGATGATTCATGGCCGTGAAACGCGAGTTTTCGCCGCGCTCCTTCTGCACCAATGCCAACGCTTGGCGCTGCAGACTCACCGCTTCGTTTGCATTGCCCCGCAGGCGCTGGATCTCGCCGAGGCGACTGATCAAGGAAGAATCGCCGTGGGATTCCGGGTCGCTCTTCTGTTGAACGTCGCGGATCTCGACCAGTTCGGATTCGGCCAGATCGAGGTGACCTTGCAGCGTCTGCACGACCGCAAGATCGCCGAGGGCCAGGCGCGCACCTTCGTAGTCGTGCCCGAACTTCTCGCGAAATATCGTGATTGCCTCGGTCAGAGCCTGCTCCGCTCCCGGCAGATCGCCGCAGTCGGTCAACACCAGGCCCAGATTGATATCCGTGCCGGCGACGGCCGGATGCCGTCTGCCGAGGTTGGCACGCTGCGAAGCCAGCACTTGCTCGAACCCGGCGCGGGCCTTGGCATATTCGCCGAGGTGGTAGTGAGAGAGGGCCAGATCGCGCTTGGTGTTCATTACCTTCGCATGGTCGGGCCCCAGAACTTTGAGGTAACTGGCGAGCGCCTGCTCGTCCAATTCGACCGCTTCGGGAAAGCGCGATTCATAGCGCATCACCATGGCGATGTTGGCCTGCGCGGTACCGACATTCAGATCCTGTGGTCCTGCGTTGCGCGACGCAACTTCCAGCGATTGCCGAAAATAGGACATCGCCTGGGTCGGATCGCGTAAACCCCAGCTTGCCCCACCGGCCATTATCAGCGCGGTGAATAGCAACTTGGGGTCGACATCGGCGCCGCGAATCAATGCGAGTTCCGCTTCGGCGCAGCGTTTCATCGCGCCGAAGTCGCGCATTTCCGATGCGACCGAGGCCTGTACCGAAAGAACTCGGGCGCGCTCGATCGCCGTCACCCGCGGTATCGCGTCCAGCTTCGTCATCGCATCCGCAGCAAGCGCCGCGGCGCTCTTCGGGTCACCCAGGTCAATCAGGGTTCGCGCGTGCTCTGCTTCGGTTTCAGCCAGCAATAAAGCCTGCCCTGAATCTCCCGCCATTGCCTCGATTGCCGTCTTTTGCAAGGCGCTCGCCTGGTCGAACAGGCCCAATTGATAATAGATCCCGCCCAGCGTGGCATCGATCTCTGCCTTCTGCGCGTTGTCGAGAACGCGGTCGTATTCGATGCTCTGGACGCCGCGGTCGAGCAATTCGCGCGCCGTGATGTTCTTGCCCTTGGCTTCATGCGGGTCGACGGCGGCAAACAAACCGAGCAGAAAATCCTTGACCGCGAGTTTGGTGGTCGCCTCATGGGCAATCTTGCGTGCATCCGCGGCGACGATCAGGGAACCGCCGACGACGACGAGCAGAAGCAACGCAGCGGCGGCGAGCGGCAGCCAGTATCTGCGCGCGAACTTGCGCAGCCGATAGGTGCGCGTGCCGCCGCTGATTGCGCGGCCATCAATATACGCGCGCAGATCCTGGGCGAGCGCGGAAACTGTCGTGTAGCGCGCGTTCGGCGACTTCGCGATCGAGCGCTGGATGATGCGGTCGAGATCGCCGTGCAGGCTGCGTTTGAGCGCCTGCGGCGTCGTCGAGCGCGTAGTCGCCAGACTGCCGATGTCGATCAGGCTGCTCGGATGCGTCGCGAGGCCATCGTCGTTTGCCGCGCTCTCGTGCACGACGGTGCGCGTGACCGCGCGATCCAGCGGCTCGGGTTGCTCTTCCAGGATCGCCTTGGTCCATCCGCTCTGGCCCAGCGCCGCGCGCCGGTAAGGCATGCGGCCGGACAGGAGCAGATAAATCAACACACCGAGCGAATAGACGTCGGTCGCGGTCGTCACCGGCTCGCCGAGCACCTGCTCGGGCGCCGCGAACTCGCGGGTCATCGGGCGCATCATCGTGCCGGTAAGCTCGGCTCCCGCTACCTCGGCGAGCGGCTTGGCGATCCCGAAGTCGAGCAGCTTGGGTTCGCCATCCGGCGTTACCAGGATGTTCGACGACTTGATGTCTCGATGCACGATCAGGTTGCGGTGCGCGTGTTCCACGGCGTCGCAGACCTTCAACATCAGCTGCACCCGTGCGCGAACCGGGAGACGTTGCGCATCGCACCAGTTCGTGATCGGCTCGCCAGGCACGTATTCCAAAGTGAAGTATGGCGAGCCATCCGGACTCATGCCGCCATCGTGCAACTGCGCGATATTCGGATGCGCCAGACGCGCCAGGGTGTCGCGTTCGCGCAGGAAGCGCTGGATGAGTTCCGGTACGGCCAACTCGCTGCGAACGAGCTTCAGTGCGACCTGGTGAGTGAACTGCCCGTCGGCACGTTCAGCCAGAAACACGCGGCCCATGCCGCCAACTCCGAGTTCGCGCAGCAACCGGTACGCGCCAATCCGCGTTCCGGTGCAAGGCTTACCTTCTTCTAGGAGCGGCGACAACAATTCGGCAACGCCATCGCCCACGCGGTCCGGCGCCTCGCGCGCGGCGAACAGAGAGCGCAGCTCCGCAAGTGTCGCCGCATCGCCGGCACAGGCCCGTTCCATCCACGCTTCACGTTGCTCCGCCGACACATCGAGGGCCTGCGTGAACAACCCCTTGACCCGCGACCAGTCCACCGCACGGTTCATGGCACGGCGGCACCCAGTTCGCGCTGCAAAAAAGCGCGAGCCAGTTCCCAGTGGCTGAATACCGTGCGTTTGTGGCGATTGGTTTCCTTCGCGATCTCCTCGAAATCCAGTCCGGCGAAAAAGTGCCACTCGACCAGTTGCGCAAGGTCACTGTCGCACTCTTCGAGTGCGCGCAGTGCGGCGTCGAGTTCGAGCGCACGCACCGAATCGCCCGCCTCGAGAGTCAGCGCGCGATCCAGATCGGTCACATGCGCGCCGCCACCGCGTTTGCCGGCTCCGCGCCTGCGCGCATGGTCAACGAGTATCTGACGCATGGCTCGCGCCGCCAGGGCATAAAAATGCGCGCGGTCGCGCACCGGCTTGGCGCCGACGCCGTTGAAGCGAAGGTAGACTTCGTGGACCAGTGCTGTCGGCGTCAGCGTCTCGGCGCTGAATGCGCGACGCAGTGAATTGCGCGCCGTGCGCTTGAGCTCGGCATAGACGAGCTCGTACGCCCTCTGCGACGCGTCGCGGTCGCCAGATTGTGCGGCGTTCAGCAAATCCGTCAGGTGCTCCGGCCCTTGCATGGCGCGCCTCACCGCAATGTCCGCCGAGGTCGGCAGAATGCGCCGTATTCGATCCGGCGCGCCACCTTTTTGCACCTTCCTGCGTGACTGCTCGGTGAAAGGGGGCAAATCTGAACCGTGAGGCACCACCATGAATTCGTCACCGTACGCAACACGGTTCGGCGCAATCGCCCTGCCGTGGACCCCGTTGGTGACGTAACCATCGAAGGCATCGCTTTTCGAGGCGCCGGCAGCGGCGTGTATTTGGTTTGGGGCGCTAATCCTACCGACGATATTCCAGATACGGTGAATGTGGTCATTCGCCGCAATATCTTCGCCGGCGCCGGCAGTGCCGACGACCAAGGCATCAGCCTGGTATGGTTACCCCTTGGGCCGCAGACGTTGTCCGCGCGCCTGGTGGAGAATCTGGTACACGGCAACGGCGACGGCAGCGGCACTGCCTGCAGCGGTTCGTCACCCGTGGGCGCCCACGACCACGTTGCCGAACGGCCAGACCACGGTGTCCTTCAGCAAAACCGTAAAGAGTTTTTTCCTGCAGGTTCCAGGTGAAGTGATCACCGCCACCGCGACCGCGCAAGCCACCGGCGTCGTCAACGATACTTCGGAGTTCTCGGCATGTTTTCGGTATACCGACGACACGATCTTCGCCAATGGTTTCGAGCAGGCGTTGTTCTGACGGGGACTGATTCATCCGATTTAATTTTCGAATCCATACGAGCGACCGCGTGCTGATCCTGCGCGCGGCCGTTCGTCAGGCGTCAGGTGCTTTCGAACTCCTTGGCCATCTGCGCGCGCATCGCGGCGTCCGGCAGAGTGCCGATGCCTGCCTCGATATTGTCGAGCATATGCTGCGGATTGTTCGTGCCCGGAATCGCGCAGGTGACCGCCGGGTGCGACACGATCCATTTGAGCGCAAACTGCGCCCAGGACGTCACGCCGATTTCAGCCGCCATCGCCGGCAGCGGCCGGCCCTTCACCCGGTCGAACAGGCCAGCCTTCGAGTACGGACGATTGACCAGCACGGCGACACGATTGGCCGCCGCGGCCGGCAGCACCGTTTTTTCCGCTGCGCGCTCCGTCAGCGAATAGTTGACCTGTACGAAGTCGAGCACGCCTCGCTCGATCTGTTTCACCAGGTCGGTGTGGGCCGAATCCGTCGATGAGGTAACGCCAACGTAGCGTATCCGGCCATCGCGCTTCATCTGCTGCAGCGTGGCCAGCTGCGTGTCGACGTCGACGAGGTTGTGCACCTGGATCAGGTCGATACGATCGCGGCGCAACAGGCGGAACGAGTCGTCGATCTGCTTGCGCCCGGCGTCGGCGCCGGTTGTCCATACCTTTGTTGCAATAAACGCGCGGTGCTTCGAATCGGTTTCGGCGAGCAGTTCGCCGAGGACCGCCTCGGCCCTGCCGTACATCGGCGAGGTGTCGATGACGGTCAAGCCAGCGTCGAAGAACGCACGCAGCGTATCGGCTGCCGCCTTGCGGGTATCCGCATCGACATGAACGTCGAAGTCGAACGTCTGTGAAGTGCCAAGGCCGATGACGGGCAGTGCTTCGCCCGAGCGCGGTATCGTTCGCGTCAGGATCCTGGCGCGCTCGGCCAACGCCGGTATCGCGCGCCACGCCAGCGCGCCCGCGCCCGTCGCCGCCAGCGAGCAGATCGCACGTCTTCGTCCTGGATCGAACCTCGTCATTGCAGGGCCTCCGCAAATCGCGCTGTTGCGCCGTCATTCTGCAACGATTGCGCGCGCACGGCCAGAGGCGACGTCAGGCACACGCCGCAGATTACGCGATCCTGAATTGGTGGACCGGGCAAAACGAACGGTCTTTGCGTCGCCAAGCGTGCCGACGCCGGATCGGCGCGTGGCATATGTGTTGCTCACCTCTTTCGATGCGATGTGACGCAAAAACATTCTGTCCGACCCAAAGAAGAGGAAAGCACGATGAGCAATCTTGATTACTCGAAGCCGTGGCTGCTGGCGGCTCTGCTGGGCGCCAGTGTCGGTGCCTACGCGGCAAATCCACCGGCAAGCACGAGCCCGCCGGCCACGGGCAGTATGCCCGCTGATTCCGCAACGACCGACCCGGCCAATACTCGCGTCAACAAGCGCGACGCGCAGGACAACGCCGCGCCAACCGCGGATAACCAATCCAACCAGCAACCGGACATTCGCACGGCGGCCGATGTA
This sequence comes from uncultured Gammaproteobacteria bacterium, assembly GCA_963766595.1. Lineage (GTDB taxonomy): Bacteria > Pseudomonadota > Gammaproteobacteria > Xanthomonadales > Rhodanobacteraceae > Rudaea. Next base: position 657,691 of record CAVYAZ010000001.1, on the reverse strand, counting down.
CGCAAGGCGATCGTGGATGACAAGTCGTTGTCCATTCAGGCGCACAACGTCAAGGTCCTGGCAAGCAGCGGTGTCGTTACCTTGCGCGGGCCCGTGAAAAGCGTGGACGAAAGAAATCGTATCGAGCAACTCGCCAAGAACGTGCACGGCGTGACGGCCGTAAAGAACGAGCTTGAGTCCGAGACAAAATCCCAATAGGAGATTCACCATGAAAGCATCCGTTTATTGCATCGTCCCGAATGAGATCCAGGCCGAAGCGATCGTTGCGCAGCTGCGCAACGCCGGCTTCTCGAACAACGACATTTCCGTCCTGCTGCCGGACAAGCGCGGCACCAAGGATTTCGCGCATGAGCACAGCACCAAGGCACCGGAAGGCGCTACCACGGGCGGCGTCGCCGGCCTCGGCGTCGGCGCTGCCGTTGGCTGGCTGGCCGGCATCGGAGCTCTCGCGATCCCGGGGCTCGGCCCTTTCATCGCGGCCGGACCGATCATGGCCGCGCTCGGCGGTGCAGCGGTCGGCGGCACGGCTGGAGGCATCGTCGGGGCGTTGGTTGGCATGGGCATTCCCGAATTCGAAGCCAAGCGCTATGACGCCAAGGTTCGAGAAGGCAACATCCTGATCTCGGTGCACACCGAGGATTCCAAGCAGCGCGACGTCGCCAAAGAAGTCATGGAGCGCGCGGGTGCCAAGGACATATCGACCGGGCGCGAATCCGGTGTCAGCGGCAAAGACAAAGCAGCCTGATCCGCTGTCGGTTTGAAAACAGACGGGCTGCCGAAACGGCAGCCCGTTCTGCGTTCGAATGCATTGGATGACCAGCGCGTGCTCGAGGCCGCCTTGATGCACTACCCTACCCGCGCGTGCCGAACCCGTCCCGGGTATCGGCGCGTACGAGATCAATCAGCCGATATCGTGTGTTCAACGAGGGCTCCGGCGGGTATCCGAAGCTGACGGGGGACAGTCGAGCAGGATTGCGCGAGATATCTGCGCCATTGCTCGGCTATTCCAGCCCGCCGGCCCGGAAGTTGCGGATGAAGCGCACTGACCGCGTTATCCGTATCATGGCAACGCCGACTTTAAAGTTTTCGCGTGCCTTGACGAGGCTTCCGAGAGGGCCCCATGACCATTCGCCATTTGTGCTTGCCCCCGATTGCCACAGCCCTGACCTCGTTGCCAAAGGCTCGACGGTGCATTCCTATCCTTCTCTCATGCATGGTACTGGCGTGCCAGGGTCTTTCGGCGTCGCCCCATCAGATCGACGATTACCGCTGGGATCAGGTCGATCGGATAGTTGCGATTGGCGATGTGCATGGCGACTACGCTCATTACCTGAAATCGCTGGAGGGCGCCGGAATCGTCAATGCGCGTGGCCAGTGGATCGGCGGAGAGACGCACCTCGTTCAGCTCGGTGATGTTCCGGATCGTGGTGACGATACGCAGAAGATCATTGCGCATCTGAAAAAACTGGCTGTCGAGGCGCGCGCGAAAGGCGGCTGGGTGCATACGCTGCTCGGCAATCACGAGGCGATGAACACCCTCGGCGATCTGCGCTATGTCACCGCGGGCGAGTTCGCCACGTTCGCCGGTCGCGACTCGAATAAATGGCGCGACGCCTATTACGAAAAGGTGCTGGCCGACATCAAGGCGCGCGACCCGGAAAAATTTGCGTCGCTGCCGCCCGATTTCCGCGAGACCTGGAACGCCAGCCATCCGCTTGGCTGGGTCGAACACCAGCGCGGCTGGAATCCGAAGTGGAATCCGAAAGGCGAGTACTACGAGTGGGCGCTGCAGGACCAGGTCGCGATCCAGATCAACGATCTCGTGTTCCTGCACGGCGGCATCAGTGGCGCCTATTGCCAGAACACGCTCGCGTCGCTGACCGAGAAGGCGCGCGAGGCGCTGCGCCAAAACGACCCGGCGGCTGCCAGTGTGCTGACCGATGAGAATGGTCCGCTCTGGTACCGGGGTCTGGCCGGTGTCGAGCCGGTGGCAGCACCGGAGACGGTAAAGGCTATCCTGGAACATCACGATGCGCACCATCTGGTGATCGGGCATACCCCGACCCATGGCGCCATCTGGCCGCGCTACTCAGGACAGGTAATCCAGGTCGACGTTGGCATGAGCGCCGTCTATGGCGGTCATGTCGCCTGGCTGGAACAGACCAAGGACGGACTCTTTGCCGGCTATCCGCCAGACAGGAAAATCCGGTTGCCTTCCGACGATGCGGGACGCGTGGACTACCTCAAACAGGTCGTTGCCCTGCAGCCGGAAAATGCAGGTCTGCAGACGCAACTGTCGGAACTGCAGCGCGCCCCGAACGGCAGCAGCGGCGACACGAGCAAAGCGACAGAATCCACGCAAGGCGGGAGCGATCCCGCCAAGGCGCCGGCCGTGTTGCCTATTTGCGGCATTTCGCCGTGATGTCGCGGGCGAACTTGCCGTCGTCGAGCAGGTCTTCGAACCCCTTCGACAGATAGTCGCTGGCCCACGCCTTGTTCTTCGCATCGAGGCGACTTTCCGCGTGGGCCAGTTCCAGTATCTGCGGTTTCAGGCGCAGGAACTCGCCACGCGCTGTCTCGAGCGTTGCGTTGTTGGCGCAGAACCCGCGGAACACGCGTTCGCGGTTGCTGCTGATCTTCAAGACCGGATTGGGCACGGCATAGTGCGCATCGACCAGGCCGGACGAGTCGAAGTCGTAGGGCACGGTGTACAACTTCGATTGCGGGTTCTCGCCGATCAACACGCTGTTGTGGCAACAGCGGTCGGCCGTAGGACCACTGAGCTGAGCGAAGTCCGTGTTGCCGATCAGGTACTCGAACAGCGCGAACCGGCTGCTCTCCAGCGGCTCCAACCGTTCCAGCGGGGCTTTGGGCATGTCGAGCTTCTCAAGATGGTTGCGCTTGGCCATCTCGGAATCGTCCTCGACCAGAAAACCGAAATGCGGCCCATCGTGCGAGTGGTCCGCCACTGTCGACATAGGTGACCGACGACGAACGCACCCTGAAGCTGCGCTCGGTAACCAAGTTATAGATGTGATAGGCCAGGATCTCCTTGATGACGTACTGTTCCGAGCGTTCATCGCTGTCGCAATGCGTTGACAGCTTGAGCGACTTGTTGCCGCGAAACGGCGTGTCCTTGATGGCCTCCTTGTCGAAGATCAACTTGATCGGGGCAAATTTGCAGACCTTCAGCCGGTTATGGCCGCGCGGCTCGAACGCCACGGGCATCGAGTGTTTGGCGCCGGACTCATCAGCGTATTCGAGTGTACCCGGATAGCGCTTCTTGGCAGTCTTGTTGCGCAAGAACTCGTGCCAGGGCGCCGTAAGCGTCAGCGCAAGCGGCGCTTCCGTGGCAAAGAGCTTTGCCGACTTGGCCGGATCGCCGCTCGCCGGCGCGGCGCACGCCGGATGCGCGACAAGAAACAGCGCGACAAGCATCATGATGCTCGTCGCCTTGTGACATCTGGGCATTGCCTGCATGCTTGCGGCTCCGTCGACCATAGGGGATGACGTGAAGCGACTGGCTCAATCCTCGTCGTCGTCCTTCGCGGACGGATTCTCTGCCAGGCGCTTGCGAAGTTTCTTTTCCGATTTTTTCACCTCTTTTTTCTTCGCCAGGAAGTCCGACTCGAGGCCATCGCCGAAGTAGTGGACATAGAGCGTCGTGTAGGTGAAGAAAACCGTCAGCACGGCGGCGATTTCGAGGGCCCGGACTCCTGCCGCTATGCCGGTGCCGATCGCCACCAGGATGAACAACGCGTCGAACGTGTCCTGCAACGCACGCCGGAATTGCACACCGGCAACGATGCCGGCCAGGCTGAAGGCCAATGCCAGGCTGTGCTGGACGACCAGCACGAGGGCGGCAACGATGCCCGGCAGAATCAGCACGGTCTCGTCGAGCGAATGATCGTGGGCGCTGGCGCGATGAATGTCCTTGTGCACCCAGGAGATCGGCAACATGAGCAACCATGTTCCGATCAGGATAACGATCAGCTGACGCGCAGCTCCGAGGCGGTCCAGCGAATTGGTGACGGTGAGAACGATCTCGCCATTGTCCGTTTCGGCGGAACTCATGGGCAGTTCGTGATTGCCCGCAGCCGCTCCTGCTCCCTCGACCAACTGCCTGACGCCACCGATCGGAAGATGATGGATGAAATCCGGAAACAGGATGGCAGCCAGCAACAGACAGGCCGCAAGAACCGTGTGATAGATGACGAGGCGCCGAAGCAGGCGAACGCCTTCGTGGCGATTGCCGCTCGCATCGTCGGGCTGCCCTTTGGCGGGCAACGGGTCACGCTCCGGCAAAGATTCCAACACGGTACACCCCTCCACTGACCGCAACAGTATCAGCTTGTACTCAGGTTACCGATCGCGCAAGGGAAATTACAGGAACGTCCGCCGCGCCCCATCGGTTTAGGCGCATTGTCTGGCTGCCGTCGTCAAATTTCGCAAGCGCGCTCCGCTCAATGCAAGTCGCGGACAACCGCGCTGCCGGGTCGTCGCTGCCCGCTACCCGGATCCGGCGATGGGGCTCGCGCCGTTGCTGCTGCTCGCGGCCTTTGATATCCCCGGGGAAGCCGCCACGGCGCCTCGACTGCCGGCCCCATACAAGGACGCATTGACGTCGCGCAGCCCGAGCATCGCGCCGAGGCGGCGGTCGTGCGGCGACGCGAAGCCGCATTCGCCTTCGAAGTGGCGCGGGTTGTTGAACGTTCCGAGCAGGATGTCCCAGATCGGCAGGTCGCCGTAGTTCCAGGCGTGCACGCCGAGTCGGTGGTGCTCGCAATGCGCTTCGGGGCGCTGGATCAGGTAGCCGAGCCACGCAGGAGTGTGCACGTTCCAGTGCTGGAACATTCCGTAGAACGCGGCGACGTAACCGGTCAGCGCAGCCGCAAGCGGATCGAGACCCAGCACGATCACGGAGACGAAAAGCTGCAGCAGCACCTGGGCGACCATATCGATTGGATGGAACACCAGCGAACCGGAGATGTCGACGCGCTGCGGGCTGTGGTGCATCTGATGGGTCAGCCGCCACAACAGCGGCACCGTGTGGACGCTGCGGTGGTAGGCGTACATAACGCCGGACAGAACAAAATAGCCGACGACAGTGCCGCCCGCGATGCCGAGCCCCCTGCCGTCGAGCCAGCGATGTGCCGCGGCCCATTCAGGGTCGATCAGCAGCGGCACGACTGTCCCGACGACGCCGATCAGCAGCAGGAAGCCGATGCCGACCCATCGCCAGCCGCGGCGCTGCGGGAACACACGCGCTGGCCAGATCGATTCAATTGCCAGCATGACGAGATAGGTCAAAGGAACCAGCGCGCCGATCAGATCAGTGGTGTTCATGTGAGCTCACGCTTTGCTGAATTGTCCAGGAGTCGCAGGTGCCCCACTTTGGCCTCTTCTTCGGCCTGTGCGATACGTGCGGGGGATTCATGTCAGTCAGCCTTCGAACGGATCGGCGAAGATCACGTCGTCGCGACAGGCGTCGGCCTGCGCGCCCTGCACCATAACATTGAACCCGCTGCCGTTGACGAATGCCGGTGGTGGCGATCCCTCGGCCACGATGCGCCAGTGTCCCGGCGCTCCGTTCTGCCCGCGCGCGTAGTCGACACTGAACGGTATGTCGTTGGTCGGCCCTGACGTGCCGTCGTTGCGTGTTACGAAGGGGGCGGCGCAGGGGTTGTCATCCAGCATCGGGTGCGCCAACGTCACGACCGTCGAAGCGTTCGACCGGACGACGAACGCATTGGGCGAACCGAACGGGGCGACGACAACGTTGAAAGACACGCCGCTCGCCATGTCGGCAAGATCCTCGTTGGAGATATACCAGCTCGGCGCCGAATACGACAGCGCAAGCGGATGGTCGTGATAGGTTCCGCCAATGCCCGCGGGATTCCAGTTGTGCGCGATGAACGCGATCGCGCCGGGTGTGCTGTTTAGGTCACTCTGGTCGAGCCGTGTCAGGTTGCTGCCGATGTTCGACGGCGAACTCGTATGCACGTAGGCCGGGCGGCCATCGAACGGAGCCAGCACGCTGTAGTTGCGGCCGTAGGACAGGTCCAGCGTATCTTCGCGGTAGATCGCCCAGAAGGACGGCGAGAGCGAGGTCTCGTAGACGCCCAGGTTGGCTATCGCTTCGGCACCGGCCACCGCGCTGTGATGCGCCGTTACCAGCAGTCTTTCATTCGAGGAAATGATGTAAGCCAGCGCGTCGACAAGCGTTGTATCGGACAGCGTGTTGCCGGCGTTCGACGACTGTACGACGGCAAAGTCCTGATTGAGTTCGTAAGCACCGATATCGACGGTCGGAGTGGGCGTTCCATTGACGAAACGCGGCTCGCCGTCGGCATCGAAGTCGAGCCCCAGGAACGTATTGACGTCGGCATTGTTACCGGCGTTGCGCGCGGGCGAAGCAGTCGTCAGGCGCGGGTTCCACAAACCGACGATTTCCGGATCGGACGTGATCGTATGCGCGCCGGGTGTGTAGGTGTCGCCGCCGTTGCCGTAGACCAGGTTGTAGTCGTTGGTGACGAAGGTGTCGAGCCCGAGACCGACAATCGAATTGAACGCTACCAGGTTGTTCGCCACCCTGCCGCTGCTGCTGTCGGCGCCGAAGCGCTCGACGAGGAGTCCCTTGGCGTTGCCGACCAGCGTGTTGTTGACTATGTGCACGGAGCTGTTGGCCACTATCACGCGAATTGCGGCAGCGTCCGTGAGCGCCGGGGTGTCCTCGCCGATGACAGCGTTGTCCTGGATATCGATGGTGTTGCCAAGGCTGCCGAGGTTCTGACTCACGACGATCCCCGAGGGGTAACCGTTTCCGGTCACCCGGTTGGATCTTATCCTTACGCTGCCATTGCTCGTCCCGGCGACCAAAAGTGCCACATTCAACGAGCCGTTGTCGACGCGAACCTGGTTGCGGAAAAAGTCCACCTGCCACGGTCCGCCGTCGTATCCGCTCGCGCAAAATCCGTTGGTGCCTGCGGGCGTCGAACGCGTCCGGAGACGGCTGTCGCCGATGATGAAATGCGGCGATCCGGCGCCGGTATCGACCATGTATATGGCGCATCCCGTGGTGTTGCCGTCGGTGCCGTCCATTGAGAGCTGACTGAGCGTATATGTGCTGGCCGTGTCGCTGCGGTGGTCCACCGAAATGCTGCCATTCTTGAAGCTCAGCCGCTGCACGGTGACATTGACGGCGCCGGTCGTGGGCGACGTCACGTTAATGCCCTGCCCGTTGCTGAAAACGGCATCGACAAGCGCGTCTGCACTCAACGTCAACGACTTCGTGATGACTATCGTCTCGTTGATCGTCCGCGTCGAGCCGCCATCGGCTTCGACCAGAACGGTGTCGCCATCACTCGCCACCGTGTCGATGCATGACTGGAGAGTCCCACTGCAGGCGGGATCCGTTGGCCAATGCAGCGTCGATGCCGCGTGGGCACCGCCGCTGGCGATCAACGCGATGAACGTCGCGGCGGCGTAATGAAGGCATGACTGGATTGACCGGAGCACGGTTTTCATGGTTTGTCCCCTGCACTTTGTGGGGCCGTGGCGCTCGCCTGCGCATTCCGGATCGTCGCGCCCGGCGGCCGGATAGGTCGAAGGAACCAGCAAGCAGATCTGTTGAGTGGTGTTCATGGCAGAACCGCCCTCTCGTCGTTTGCCTTACGGTGTAAGGCTACGGTGGCCAGTATAGCCTTATGGTGTAAGATTGCAACTATGTCGAAAATGAAGGCACGAAAATCCGCCTCGCGCGCCGTCGGCCTGACACGCGAGCGCATCATCGAAGCGGCGCTCCAACTGATCGAGCGTGAGACGCTCGCCGGCTTTTCCACGCGCAAGCTCGGCGAGAGCCTCGGCTGCGAGGCAATGAGCATCTACCATCATTTTCCGAGCAAGCAGCACCTGCTCGATGCGCTCGTCGCGCACGCACTCGCGACCGTCGAGGTTCCGGAACCGGGACCCGGACTGGAGCAGCGTTTGCGCTTGCTCGTCAATTCATATCGCGCGATGGCGCGGCGCTGGCCGGCGCTATACCAGCTGATCGCGGTGCACCGCCTGAACATGCCCGAGGGCGTGCGCATGATCGAGCGCATCCTCAGCCTGCTTCATGCCGGCAGCGGCGGCGATTGGGAATTCACCGCGCGCCAGTTCCGTGCGATCGGCTACTACATCGCCGGGGCCGCGCTCGACGAGACCGGAGGCTATGCGCACGGACCCTCCGCCGCCGAGCCGGTGGATGATGCGTACATCGCGCGCGAATGTCCGCACGTCGCCGGCGTCGCGCGCTACTTCCAGCCGAACGAGTGGGATGCGACGTTCGAGTACGGGATGGAGGCGTTGATGCGTCGCAGTCTCGAGGGCGCGGCAGCGCGCGGCGTCATCGAGGCCAAGCGCGCCCTGCGGGCAACGCCGGGCAAACCGTCGCGTCGACGGAGGACATCGCCGTGAGGCTGCTCAAATAGGGTCGGCCCTGCGCACCCTGTCCTTTCGCTCGCTCTCAGGAATCCAGCACGCTGGATCACGCGGCAGGGCATTCATCGGCAAGCCTGATACGCTCGTCTTCACCTTCACGATCCGGGGGTGGAAATGCAGTCCTGAAGGTGAATGCCTGCAATGTTGGTCCGAAATCGCGCAGCTTTTGCAGCCTTTCGATCGCTTCCGCAACGGTTGGCGCATGACCGCGCGGAACCCACCACAGAACGAGGAAGGCCTGATCCAGGCGCTCGAACCATTCGCGGCGACGGCGCATCAGCTCGACATGCTCTGAGCGATAAACATATTGGTTCAAGGTTTCAATGCTTTCCCACACGGACATGTTTACAAGCATGTTCTCGTCGTCAAATGGCCGGACGGCCGTGGCGTCGCCCTCCTCCGTCTGCAAGCGCCAAACGAAGCCGGGAGATCGCTCGGCAAGAGCATTTATGCGATCGAGATTGGCCTTGAAGTCGGCCATGACTGGAGAGTCCATGGGGCCCTTGATGACACCGATGTTCAGCTGCGCGAGTTGGAAAGAGGACACTGGGATTCCTTTGGGTCAAGGAGGCGACGTTGGGCACGTTCGCCCGCCCGACACTTCAGTCAGGCCCGCTGTCGCGCCACGCATGATGGTACAAGAACGGAAACCAATGGGTTGCCAAAATGGGCGAGATAGAAATAGAGTAATCAGCCCTATCCCGCTTGCCCTGGTGGTTGCCGAGGTCGCATTCATGCAGCGCAAACCAACCACGGCGCCGCCCAGCGGTCCCGAACGTTGTCGACGCAGGGCCTGCATCGAGGAATGGTCGACCAGGCGTGGCACCAGCCGACTCGGTGAACTCTCACTGGGGCGAATAGGAGACAACAATGACACCGAAGATCCAACCCTGTCTGTGGTTCAACAAGAACGCTGAAGAGGCGGCGCAGTTCTACGCCGCTACTTTCCCGAACAGCCGAATCGGTGCGATGCATCGCGCTCCGGGGGATTACCCCGCCGGCAAGAAAGGCGACGTCCTGACAGTCGAGATGACAATTCTCGGAATGCCGTACCTGCTGCTCAACGGTGGACCCGAATTCACGTTCGATGAAGCGATCAGCTTCCAGGTCTTGACGGAAGATCAGGCGGAGACCGACCGGTATTGGAAGGCGATCATTCAGGACGGCGGCGGCAAGGAAAGTGCGTGCGGCTGGTGCAAGGACCGCTTCGGATTGTCCTGGCAGATCACGCCGAAGCGCCTGATGCAGCTTCTGGCTGCCGGCGGCGAAACCGCGACCCGCGCGTTCACGGCGATGATGGACATGCGGAAGATCGACATCGCGGCCCTCGACCGTGCGGTCGAAGGCGTCAAGAAATAGCCTGGAGCTTTCCGAAGCGCCGGTGATCCTGCCACCGTTTTTTCGCTTTGCCATCTCGGGGCGGCTGGTTGACTCGTAGGCAAGGCGCAGGCGCCGCAGGCCTCGATCGAGCATACATCGCGAATGCTGCCCGGACCGCTCGCCGAGGGCATTTCGGGACTCGAATTCGAAGCGCTCAACCGTCAACTTGGACGGGAGTGCGCATGGTCGAAACCGAGTGGCTGAAAGCCAACGAGGCAAAGTAGAACTGCCGCAAGCTCGGCCTAGACACGCGAGAACTACGGAAACCTCCAGCCGCGCAAAATCTCCCGGGCAACTCTAGTGTTCGCTGCTGCCCCATGTCATCTTATCGTCATGACTGGTTGGCAGAAGTATATGAAGAAGATGCGCGGGGTCCTTTCGCGCCGCGGCCGTGTGCGCGACCAGATCGATGACCTGATGCAGGATGCCGTTGTCCGCCTCCTGGAATTTACCGAGCAGGAAGTCGTGGTGCGCGAGCCAGAGGCCGTTCTCGTGCGCACCGTGCAGCGCCTTGCGATGAACCACGACCGCGACTCGCACGCGGATCTCTACGCGGACCAGCCGGTCGAGAAACTCGGATTGGTCGATTTTGGCCCTGGCCCCGAGGAGGTTTTGGCGGGAGAACAGTGTCTAGAAGAGATGAGAAAGACGCTCGACGCCGTCAACCGCCGCACCCGGGAAGTGTTCTTCATGCATCGTCTCCACGGATTACGTTATGCGCAAATTGCCGAGCGCATGAACATGCCGGTGAGCACCGTCGAGAAACACATCGCGCGCGCGATGACCGTGCTGCTCGAGAAGCAGCGCGGCGAGATGCAAGGCCATGACTGATACGCCGCAAACACGCGTCCCGTCGGCCGCGGCCTGCGCGGATGCCGCCGCCTGGATCGCCAAGCTTCACGGCGAAACGCGCACGCCGAAAGTCGAGGCCGGCTTCCAGCGCTGGCTGGCTGCGAGCGCAGAACATCGCGCGGCGTTCGAAATGGCGAACGACATCTGGGGCGGCGTCGAGCGCTTGCCAAAGGCTCCGGCACTATCGACTGAGCGATGGCCGCGTGCTGGATGGACGCCGGTGCGCGCGCTCGCAGCGTGCGCTGCCCTTGTGCTGCTCTTCCTCGGAGGCTGGTTCTACTGGCGCGATCCAGGACTGACCACTCGCGCAGGTGAGCAGCGGACGATGACTCTCGAGGACGGCACGCGCGTTTACCTGAATACCGCAAGCCGAATGCACGTGCGCTACGACCGCATCTCGCGCCGCGTGGAACTCGACGAGGGCGAGGCCTTCTTCGAGGTCGCCAAGCATGCCGACTGGCCCTTCCTGGTGATTGCCGGCGGGCGGCAGGTCGTCGCGCGAGGCACAGCCTTTCTGGTCCGGCGCGACGACGAACGCATCGCTGTCACGCTGGTCGAGGGCAAGGTCACGGTCGCGCCCGCGGGCGAAGCGGTTGCTTCTGCGGCGGCGGTACCTTCGACGTCGCAGCCATCGCCATCGGAAGGCGCGAAAGATCACTTCACGCTGTCACCCGGCCAGCGAGTGACGTTTGCCGGTCACGATGCGCCGAAGCTGGATCAGCCTTCGCTCGAAGGCGTTACCGCGTGGCAGCGCGGCCAGGTCGTTCTCGACCACACGCCGCTTGCCGAAGCCGTGGCGGAGATGAATCGCTACAGCGACATCAAATTGAAGATCGAAGATCCCGCGTCGCGGCGCGCGGAGGTTACCGGGATCTTTCGCACCGGCGATTCGGAATACTTCGCGCAGGCAGTTTCCGAGACCTACCATCTGCGTGTTGCCAGCCGCGGTCGCGAGATCATGTTGTCCGGTTCTGCACGCGTATCGAGTCCGGTCGTGACCAACGAAAAGTGATTGGAGGTTTTGCAGCGCCGGCCGTGTCTACCTCTAAAGGGAAGTTCTCGTCCAATCGGGCGCAACGGATTGCCCTCAACTCAGGGGTTTCCATGACACGCACGCGACGGTCTCGTTTCGTTCTTCCACTCGCATTCCTGCTTCTCGCGCCGCTCTGCGGACTCGCCCAAACAGCGCCGTTCAATCTTCCGGCGCAGGCGCTGGCCGAATCGCTCAAGGCCCTCGGTGCGCAAGCCAACGTCAACGTCCTCGTGACGCCGGACTTGGTCGACGGCAAGCGGGCGCCCGCGCTGAAAGCCAGCATGTCGGTCAGCGACGCGCTCGCAACGCTGCTTCGGGGGACCGGTCTGGAGTATCACTTCGTCAATGACCAGACCGTTGTCATCCGCCAGAAGGTTCCACCGGCAGATGGCAAAAGTGAGCCGCTGACGGACGTCCATTCGGGCAGCAGTGATTCAGAAGCTGGCAAGAAGTCTTCGCAGGATCTTCGTGTGGTGCAGGCGAACCAGACCCAGGGCCGGCAGGGATTCGCCGCAGACTCGAGCGTTCCCGGCGCGGAAAGCAAATCCGCAGCGGGAGGCCAGCAGGCGACGCTGGGCACTGTCATCGTCACCGCTGAGAAGCGCAGCGAAGACATCCAGCAGGTTCCGATGTCGATCACGGTGATCGACGAATCGCAGATCGAGAACCTGCACGCGACGCAGCTGACGGACTATTCCGGTTATATCCCCGGCTTCACCGTCGTCAATGGCGGCTCGCCGGGCCAGGCCATTCTCGGTATCCGTGGCATCACGCCGCCGCCGAACAGCCAGGGAGCGACGGTAGCGACTTACATCGACGAAACCCCGCTCGGCACGAGCGGCAATTACGGACAAGGCGCCAACAGCGTCCTCGACCTGCTGCCCTACGATTTCCAGAGTGTCGAAGTGCTTCGCGGCCCGCAGGGCACGCTGTACGGCGCCGTTGCGCTTGGCGGCGTGCTGCGTTACGTAACCAAGGCGCCGGATCTCGAGCAGTCGTCATGGCGTTTCGGCGCCGACGCGTTCAACACCGAAGGCAGCGGCGATGCCGGCTACGGCGGTCGCTTCGGCTTCAACCTGCCGATCGTGGCCGGCCAGCTCGCGCTCAGCGCGAGCGTCGCGCGCCAGGATTCACCCGGCTACATCGACAACGTGCGCACCGGTGAGAAAGATCAGGATTCGTTCTCGCAGCAGGCCGCGCATGCGACGCTGCTGTGGAAAGCCAGTGACGACCTGTCGATCAAGCTGCAGGCGATTCAATCGAAGATCGATGCCGACAGCACTTCCTACGTGGCGCTCGATCCCGTCTCGCTGAAGCCGATCTACGGCGAACTGAAAAACAACAACTACGTTCCCGAGCCGTACAAGAAGGACGTCGATTACTACAACGCCACGATCAACTGGAATCTCGGCTGGGCCGATTTCGTCTCGGCAACGAGCTATGCGCAAAGCACGCAGCATTCCGGTTTCGACGGAAGCCTCATTTACGGCGTGGCGTTTCCGCTGTTCGGCTTGCCCGCAGCCGGAATTTCCGCCGCCAGCTACGACCTCAAGCTGGACAAGACGACACAGGAATTCCGCCTCACATCGAAGACCGAGGGTCCGCTCGAATGGTTGCTTGGCTACTTCTACACCGACGAAGACGGCAAGCAGAACCAGCATCTGACTGCGCAGTTCCCCGACTACTCGCCGATCCCCGGCCTCGACCCACTCGCCGTCGTCGCGTTTCCATCGACTTACAAGGAGTCCGCTTTCTTCGGCGACCTGACTTACAAGTTCGACACGACGTTCGACGTCACCGGCGGCGTGCGCTATGCACACAACAAGCAATCGTTCTCCCAGATTGCCAACGGCGCGCTGGTACCTCCCACCAATGTGTCCAACCAATCGTCCGAGGACGTGCTGACGTGGTCGTTCACGCCACGCATGCACTTGACGCCGGACCAGATGTTGTACCTGCGCGTCGCGACCGGTTACCAGCCAGGCGGACCGAACGTCGTGCTGCCCGGCTCTCCACCGACAGTCGACGCATCGACGCTGACCAATTACGAGTTCGGCTGGAAGGCGCTGTTCGACGACAACCGCTGGATGATGGACGCAGCGTTGTTCGATATCGAATGGGACAAGATCCAGGTCTTGCAGATCAACGGCGGCTTCGGTTATCTCGCCAACGCCGGCACCGCGCGCAGCAGCGGCATGGAATTTTCTACAATGTATACACCGGTCGCCGGACTGCGCCTGGGACTCAATGGCGCCTACACCAACGCCAGGCTGACCGAGGATGTGCCGGGGCTCGGCGGCATCGACGGTGCCCGGTTGCCGTGGACGCCGAAGTGGGCGTGGTCGGCGACGGCTGACTGGGTGTTCCCGGTATGGGCCGAGTGGACCGGCCGCGTCGGCAGCGGCATCCGCTATGCCGGCGACTCATTCAGCGGCATCGAGCACAGCGCGTCGGCATACCCGCAGGACAGCTACACCGCCATCGACCTCAACGCCGATGTTTCCAGCGATCGCTGGACCGTGCGTTTCTATGTCAGGAACCTCACCGACAAGCGCGTCTACTCGAACCTGTTCGGATTGGCGAATGCCGGGACTGGAGAAGTGACGCAGGTTCGCGGCGTGCCGCTGCAGCCGCGCACGATAGGCGTCGGATTCGACGCAAAGTTCTGACGCCTTGTCGGCGGGGCGGCCAATTTTCCTGGCTCATCTTCAAGCAAAGAGGACGGAGCCCGTCAAGGCGGAAACCGAACGGGCTCCGCCCTCTTGCTCACCGCTCGTTCTGTCACACGGTATCTTGGGTTCGACTACCGTCAGCCGACAAGAGCAGTAACCGCGCTCGCTGTTTTCCCGTAGTCTTGGCCGACCAGATACGAGACAGGAGCGACAATGCGCACGAATGCCTTTCTGCTTGCGGCCTGCCTGTCCGGATTGGCTTCTGCGACCACTCCTGTACCCGAGCTACCGCTCCCGGACGCGCAAGTCGTCGCGCTTGCCAACGAGGTGAATGGTGAGACCGCCAAACGCAATCTCGAGCGCATTGTCCAGTTCCACCGCCAGCGCGGCTCGCGCGGGTTCCATTCCGCGGCCGAACTGGTGGCCGAGCGCGCGAAGGCCTACGGTCTGAGCGACGTCGAGATCCTGCATTTTCCCGCCGACGGAAAAATCTTCTATGGCACGCAACGCTCGCGCATGGGCTGGGACGCCGACAAGGGCGACTTGACAGAAGTGCGTGACGGGAAGGAAGAACTGGTTGCCAGCTTTGCGGCGATGTCCGTCGCGCTGGCCGAGGACAGCGAATCGGCCGAACTGACGGCGGATCTCGTGGACGTCGGCAATGGCGACAGCGAGGCCGACTACGCGGGCAAGAAAGCTAAGGGCAAGATCGTGCTGGTCGCCCACCAGCCCAGCAGCGCGCAGGCGCTGGCGATCGGGCGATTCGGTGCAGTGGGCATGGTCAGCTACGCGCCCAACCAGACCACCGCATGGTCCGGCGACAATCAGGAGCAGGTGCGCTGGGGCCACCTCGACAGTTTTTCGCCGCACAAGACGTTCGCCTTCATGGTGTCGCAGGGCGCGGGCAAGGCGTACAAGGCGCGACTGGCCGCAGGCGAGACCATCCACTTGCATGCTTCGGTGCAGGCCGGTCAGCACCCGGGCAATTACGCCGTCGTCACGGCCGTCATTCCCGGCACGGATCCGTCATTGAAGGACGAAGAGATTGCCTTCAGCTGCCACCTCGACCACCAGAAGCCCGGCGCCAATGACAACGCCAGCGGCTGCGCGACCATTCTGGAAGTCGGGCGCACGCTGCAGGCGTTGATCGGCAGCGGCAAGCTCGCGCCGCCGTCGCGCACGATTCGCTTTATCTGGCCACCCGAGGTCGAAGGCACCACGACGCTGCTCAACGCCCGACCCGAATTCGCGCGTCGCATCAGGGCCGTCATCCATATGGACATGGTCGGCGGCGGACCGCAGACGCAGGCCGTCTTCCACGTGACCCGCGGCCCGGCCAGCCTGCCTTCGCCCGTGCACGACATCGCCTGGTCCCTCGCAAGCTGGGTGAACGCGCAGACATATCGATATGCCGCCACTGGCAAGTCGGACTTCCCGATGGTGGCGGCATCCGGCGGCAAGGAGCCGCTGCGCGCGGAAGACTCACCCTTCGAGATGGGTAGCGATCACGAGGTCTACCAGGACGCAAGCTTCGGCATCCCGGCGATCTACTTCAACGACTATCCGGATCGCTACATCCACACCAATCTGGATCGCGCCGAGAACATCGATTCCACCAAGCTTCAGCGCGTGGCTTTCATCGGCGCCGCGAGTGGGTATGTGCTGGCCCGCGATGGCGTGCCGCGCAGCGCGCCGCCGGCCGCGGCGCCGGGTCCGAAAGGCGACGGCGACGGCCTGCTCGTGTTTCGCCGCGTGCCGACGCCGCGCGGCCCGATGAGCGTATTCGGTTACGACTACTTCGACGACCACGCCAAACAGGCCGGCCTGGGCCGTCCCAAGCTGCTCGACTTCGAAGGCCCGCGCGCGGGCGGCGGCTACTACGCCTTCGAGTCCCTCAACTTCGCCGATGGACATCGCACCACGCAGCAGATCACCAACGAACTATCCGCCGAATTTGGCGCAGTGCCGACGGCGATGGTGGTGGAGTACCTGAAAGCGCTGCAGACGATCGGCATCGTTGAGCGGGCGCCCTGACAACGGAAAGGGCCGGCTTCGACAATACGCTAACGGCGCCAGGTTTGTCTTCTCAGATCAGACGATCTTGCAAGGTATCCAGGCGTCCTCGTCGAACGTGTATACCGCACACAGGCGGTGATAGCCGTCGGCAATTACCACCTTCCCGTTTGGGCGGTCGCGCACCAGCAGTAACGGAGAGATCGCTCTTCCGCTGGTGATCCTCTGATGATCCTTGCGTACATGGGTGTTGCTCACGCCGAGCATCGAAAGCCCCGAGGCGCGAAAGATATCCTTCGCCGCAAATTTGACGCATTCGACCTTGCGCAGCGCGGATACGAATGTTGCGGATCTCGCCGCCGGATAAATCAGGCGCAGATACGACTCGGCTGCCGGATAGTCTTTCTCTTCCGGCTCCTTGCGCCAGCGTGGCCGAAGCACGGCTTTCTTTGGCATCGTGATACCTCCAGAAGGCAGAACCGGGCTGAGAGTACACTTTCCTGGATCGTCCCGCCTTCTTGCGGCAGGCTGCGCTGCGCGGCGCAGACAGAACTCTCACGGGCGATCACTCAAGCATCTTGATCCGGAAACGGTGACGGTCAGGGATCAGTCCGAGCCGCCCTTTCTCCTCTTGCTTGGCATGTTCTGCCACGAAACTTCGTTCTTCGAGTTGATTCACCGGCAATGCTTCGGAAAACGTTCGGGCGTTCGTCGTCTTCCTCCTGCGCTTCTTGTTGCCGTTCGTACGATCGTACCCGTCGAGTCGGGAAACGGCTGCCTTCCCAACAGAGAGAATCATGAGAAATCATCAAAGATTTATTGCGGCGCTGGCAATGCTGGCGAGTGTTTTTTCCGCGCAGGCGCACCAGACCGACCCGGGCGGAAGAATCGTCGTGACTTGCCAGGCGGGGCGGACGCCACACATGGCCGACGTCGCTCACGCCATCGAGAACAGCCGTTTCTGGGCAACGCACGGCGCGCGCCGGGAAATGCTCACGCTTGCGCGCCAATCGTGTGCATCAGGAACGACAGCGGTCAATTTCGTCCCGCCGCCGGATCAACGCTAAAAAGAAGGCGGCAAGCAGGTGGGTGGAGACAATTGGTTCACTCATTCACCTGCCGCCGCTTTTTCTCATTCTTCTTTCTGCCTCTTTGTTTTCATCAGCGCGATGATGTGCAGCATCAAGAAAAGCGGAACCATGAATTCAGGAATCAGGACCAGTGGCAACTGCCCCATTGGCGCGATCGAGGTCGCGCCGGCATCCGTGATCGTCATCGCGCAAATCGTAGCCGTCGTGAAGGCGATGACAAAGTCGAGCATACCCAGCGCGTTCCAGAGCCTGAACCGCCCGCTTGCCACCACGTCCGGGTTCCTGATCAATGCAACGATCCATAACGGCGCGACGATTCCGATCGCCATGTCGCCAAGACCCGCCGGCCACGCAAACAATCCCGGCAATACATGATTCACGTACAGCGCGATGAAGCCAAAACCGGCATAACGCCAGGCTTGAATGGCGACGATCATGCGTATATCGAGCGCCAGCGCAAACTCATGGAACGCCTGCGATGTGCGCATCGCAACGGCAAACAGAATCAGCGGCACGACGGCCCCGACAAACACCGTGAGCGGCGGCTGGCCGGGCGCGCCTGCGTAGGCACCCCTCGCGCCAAGTATCAGGACGATAGCCAGCCAGGCGGTCAGCGCGAGCGCGATAGCTGATCCGACCAGCGGTTTTGGGCTGTTTCTGAGGAATGACGCGGTTTGCGAAACTGAACTTGTCATAGCGGGTCTCCTTAGTTACTTGCATTTTGCAAGTGACTAGCTGCAAGGCTACCATGCACACTTGCACTATGCAAGTGACCGACATGAAAAGTGCGACTCGCAAGACAACCCCCCAAGTCCCACGCCGATCCGACTGCCCGGTTGCCAGCACGCTTGATCGCGTAGGCGACAGATGGTCCCTTCTGCTTGTGCGCGACATGCTGGCGGGAAAGACGACCTACGGCCAGTTCCTCGAATCGCCCGAGGGAATCCCGACGAACATCCTCGCCGACCGCCTGAAGCGGCTCGAACAATTCGGGATCATCAAGCGCTCCGCGTATCAGGAACGCCCTGTCCGTCACGACTATTCGTTGACGCCGGGAGGAAAGCAGCTGGGGCGCGTGCTGCGCGAGCTGGCTGATTGGGGCCTGGAAAATATTGCGGGCACCAAAAAAGCAATCGTGCCGGGTTCGTTTGTCTCGAAGCGTTAAACGCCAACTCACGTTGTCGGCTTGCCATGCCGGTGCAGTGTCAACGCGCGTGCCAGCTGCCGCTTTTGAGCGCGAACTCCTTCGCAGCCTCCGCGGAAAATGTGCCGCCGGCCGCGTCCCACACCCATCGCTCGACGACCACCTCGGGTCGATCGACACGGACGACGTTGAACGAGTTGACCTCGCCGCGGCGACGCGTGGATGTCGCCGTGCCGGCGTGGATAACGAGTGCCGAGTGACCCTTGATCTGGTAGCGAGTGGCAGTGTTGCCGATATCGCCGTGGTGCAGGTGGCCCGACAGCAACAGGTCGACGCGGCAATCGGCAAATGTTTCCATGGCCAGGTGGGCGCGGCCGACCAGATCGTTGGCGGCGGCGCCGTGCGGCAAATCCACCGGGTGATGCGTCACCACGATGCGCGTGACCGCGTTCGGCAGATGCGCCAGCCTTTCCCGCACCTGCTCCAGTTGCCGGCGGTTGATGCGACCGTTCTTGATCGTCAGAGAGCGCGCGCTGTTGATGCCGACCACCGCGATTTCATCGTCGCCGAAGAACGGTTCGAGGTCTTCGGCCACATAACGCCGATACTTGTCCAGCGGATGAAGCATGCGGGCCAGCAGATCGTACAGAGGCACATCATGGTTCCCGGGCACCACGAGCCGCGGCGCCGCCAGCGCATCGAGAAACGCGCGCGCCTGCTTGAATTGCTGCGTGCGCGCGCGTTGCGTAAGGTCCCCCGATACGACAAGCAGATCCGGCGCGATCCGGTCGACCGCAGCGATCAGCGGTTGCAGCAGGCGCTCGTCGACACGCCCGAAGTGCAAGTCCGACAGGTGGACGAGCGTGCGCACGGCCGTCCTAAGCCGCGCCCGCCGGTGCCGCGCCGACGATGACGGTCAGCGCGCCGGGACGAATGCGATAGCTCAACGGCGCGTCGACGCTGACGACTTCGCCGTCGATCGACACCGGCAGGCGTGTGTGTCGGGATTCGATGTCGATCGCCTCCGTAACCATCGCGTCCAGGCCGGCGGCGCCGCGCAAACGCCCGAACAGGGCGCGAAGAGCGAGGATCAGCAGGCCGCTGCGGCCGTTGCCGTGCGTGACGAACAGGCTCAGTTGTCCACAGTCCAGCCGCGCGCGCTCGCCGATGCTCAGGCCCGACATGCTGTATACATTGTTGCCTATGAACACGACGGCCGCGCGCCGATTGATGCACTGGCCGTTCACCGTCAGCCGCACGTCGAGCAACGGATGGCGGCGCAACAGCGTGACTGCCGCCCATAGCGCCGCCGGCCACTTGCCGCGCCCGAGTTGTTCCTGCTGCGCCTCGCGCCGCTGCACCAGGCGCGGATACAGACCGAGGCTCGAATTGTTCAGGAAAATCCTTCCATTGACTGCGCCAACATCGACCACGGTGGACTTGCCCGTCGCAACAACCCCTGCCGCGAGCCGCGGGTCCAGCGGCAGCCGCAGCGCTTTGGCAAAATGGTTGAGCGTGCCAAGCGGCAGGACGCCAAGCGCAATGCCGGTACCGGCGACGCGCGCGGCAACCGCATTGATGGTTCCGTCGCCGCCGCCCGCAACGATGACGTCGGGCCTTGCGCGCACTGCCTCGCGCGCGGCCGAGTCGATTTCGCCGCCGTTGCCGGCCATGACCAGACGCGCGTCGAACCCGTGCTCGGCGAAAACAGGCATTAACCCCTTTGCGAGTTCGCGCTTGCCTTCGTCGCCGGCAGCAGCGTTGACGATGGCGATCAGGCGCCGGGGTGCGGACACGGCGTCAGTTCGCACGCAACTGGTGATGCCGCAAGGCGTCCACGGCCATCAGGCACGAGATCAGCCACACCAGGCCGGCAAGACACCCGGCGACGACATCGGAAAGATAGTGCACGCCCAGGTAAATGCGGCTGAAGCAGATCAACGCGACCAGCAGCGCGGCGGCGCAAACGGTCGCAATGCGCCAGCGCAGCTGCCGCATGGGCCAGATCATGATCGCCGCGAGCGCGCCGTACAGCACCGTCGAACCCATCGCGTGCCCGCTTGGAAAGCTGAAACTCGTCAACGTCACGATCGGATCTTCGAAGAACGGGCGCTGACGATGCACGGCTTTCTTCATCAGGAAGTTGACGACCTCGCCGCCGACCGTGGCCAGCAGCAGAAAGACCAGTCGATACCAACGCCGCCTCGTTGCCAGCACCGCAGCGGTCAACAGCGTGATCGCGATGACCGAGAGTGGGGCGCCCAGATCGCTGAGGATGAGCATCAGCGAGGTCATCGTCGGCGTGGCCCGCGCGTGCAGCCAGGCGGCCACATCCAGATCGAGCGTGCCAAGCGGCGCGTCCCGATTGACGACGTCTTCGGCAATCGCCCCAAACAGCCAGCCGGCCGCAACCAGCACGAATATACCGATCCCGAGGCGCAGCCCAAATGTCCGGTGCCGGGGCTGGAGGCTCACGAGCCCGCTGTCCGAACATACGCGACGAAGGCGCGGCCGCCCGTGCTGTCTTCGCAGCGCTCGTCGGCTAGAAACAAGGGTTTTTGCGATGGTCTCAATCGAGCTTGACCTTGCCTTGAGGAAGGCCGAGCTTACAGTGCCAACCGTGACGGCGGCTTAACGCCAAAAAAAGTCGAGGAGGCGCGAGTAACAGCCGGCGAAAAAGCGCCGTCGCAACGTCTCGCAATGTACTGGCGTTCGCGATACCCCGGCCAGAGCGTCGAGGAGTACGCCAGCGACGAAAAGAGCGCGGTCGCTTTCGTCGAAATGGGCCTTGCGAATCGACTCATGACGTGACCGTGCAACACACCCTGCTCCAGGCGGCCTTCGTGCGATTCGAAACGAAGCGGCGTTTCTGGCGACGCTGGCGCGCGTCGGATCGCTGGCACGGAGTTTGAACGAAAGCAACCGATTGCGCCGCCTCTTGCGTCGCAGTTTGCGCGGAGTTTGCGAACGGCGCTGGAACCGCGCAGTCAACCCGACCACCAGAGGCGACGTGCAGATGACGTCTCTCACCGCTCTTCAACAAGCTGCCCGCAAGCGTGCCATAGCCATCGATCGCCGTGCACGCAACCGGGCGCGTGATCCCCGAAAGCGCGTGCAACTGTTGCGCGTGGCCCGAAGTGTCGTCGCGACGATCCCTCCTGCAACGTGGGCGCGGTTGGGCGGCGCCGCGGGCGCGCTGGCTTCACGCGCCAGTCGCTCACCTCTCGCGGCTGTCGCGCTCGGTATCGCCCTGGCCCAATTGATTCGTATCCCACATCCGCCCCGCTCGCGCGTGCCGGAATCGCTCCCTGATCAGCGCCAATCCGCAGACCCGCGCGACCGCCCGGCCCGGTCGGCCCAGGCATCGGCGACCGTGCACGCCGACGCACCGCTCGGCTCGATGCTGATTGCCGTACTACGACGTTCCGTCTCGGCCTTTTACGCCGACGACGTCCTCACGCTTGCCGGAGCGTTGACCTTTTCCACGTTGCTTTCGTTCGCGCCTTTGATGCTGCTGGCCTTGTGGGCAACCACCGCGGTCGGCCCTGGTGCGCAGGAGGCCTTGCTTTCGCAGTTGGCTGCGTTGGCAGGCAATGATGCGCGCGTTGCCGCACAGGCCGTCATCGACAGTGCCAGCAAGCGGCCGGCTACGGGCAGCGTCGCCGGCATGGTCGGGATCGTTGTCGCCCTCGGCGGCGCGACAGCGGTATTCATCCAGTTGCAGACATCCTTGAACCGTATCTGGCAAATCGCGGCGAAACCGGCTGGTGCGCTATGGGGCTGGTTGCGGCGCCGGATGCTGTCGATCGGGTTGCTGGTTTCGCTCGCGTTCTTCATGAGCATCTCGCTGATCGTCAGCGCCGCGCTCGCTCTCATGCTGACCGGCACCGGTATAATTTGGGAAATTGTGAACGAGACGATCGGCACCACGGTGTTCGCTGTGCTTTTTGCCGGCCTCTTCCGCTATTTGCCCGATGCGCGCCTGCCCTGGCGGCATGCGTTTGGCGGCGGACTCGTGACCGCAGCCCTGTTCGTGGTCGGTAAATTCCTGATCGGCCTGTATCTGGCGCACAGCAGCGTCGGCGGCGCTTACGGCGCAGCAGGTTCGCTCGTGGTCCTGCTCGTGTGGGTGTACTACGCCAGCGCGATCTTCCTGTTCGGCGCAGAGACCGTCAAGGGCTGGCTGGCCGAACATGGAAACACGCGACAAGGTGAGGGGTCGCAGCGTGATCCCAGGCCCACCGGCAACGCAAAACCTGTCGCATGATCGCGGCCTGCGACTACGCCTGATTGCCGCCCCGACCGTTGCCTATTCGAAGGCGTTGATGAACAAAGGCTTTGGTGTGGCTTGTTCAATCTCGCGGTGTGCACAGCGGTTTCGCTGCATTGCTCCGCAGCGTCCACGAAGCATTTCGCGCCTCGACTATCCATTTTTCCTTGTTCACTGTCTTCTTTTATACTTTTTCAAGCTAGAAGATCTCCTGCAGGCTCTTCGCCTGCGGCAGCAGCAGGCGCGCGCCGTCGTCGGTGATCAGCATTTCGTCTTCCGTACGGATGCCGAATTCGCCGACGATGTAGATGCCGGGTTCGTTGCTGAACATGTTGCCCGGCGCAAGCGGACGCGTATTGCCGCCGACAAGGTAATACCATTCGTGGCCGTCCATTCCGATGCCATGGCCGAGCCGATGCGTGAAGTACTTGTAGCCCGGACCGTAGCCGTGGTCGGCGATGTAGGCGCGCGCAGCGGCGTCGACTTTTTCCGCCGGCACGCCCGGCCGCGCAGTCTTCAAGGCCGCGTCCTGCGCGCCGCGGACGATCCCCCATACGCTCTTCATTTTGGCACTGGGTTCGCCGAATGCCATCGTGCGTGTGACGTCGGAACCATACCCTTCGACCTTGCAGCCGCCGTCGATCAGGACGCCGTCGCCCGGCTTGAGCAGAACGTCGCGCGTCAATCCGTGCGGGTAGGCCGAGGCTTCGCCGAACAGCACCAGCGCGTCGCCCTCGACGCCGAACTCCGCGTACAGCGCGCTGATGATCGCGCCGAGTTCCCTTTCACCCATGCCCTCGCGCAGCTGCTTCTGCGCCTGGCGGTAGACCTGTGCGGTGATGTCGTTGGCCACCTGCATCAATTCGATTTCATGCGCCGACTTGACGCTGCGACAACCAGCGGTGACCGGCATTGCGCTGCGCAACTTCAGCGTCGGCAGGCGCTCCTGCAACTGCTCGATGGCGTAGTAGCGGGTGGTTTCTTCGATCCCGAGCGTAGCGCCGAGCAGACCGCGGTCCTGCATGCCCTGGCGAATCCGTTCGATCGGCTTTTCGTGTTCTTCCCACGTGTAAACCTTGACGTCGCCCAGCTTTTCGCGCGCGCGCCCTTCCTCGAACTTGGGGGAAACGAAGAACGGTTCGCCGCGCTGCGGCAGCACCATCGCGAACAGTCGTTCGCTCAGCCACCAGTGCAGTCCGGTGTAATACGACAATGTCGTTCCGCCCTCGACGAAGACCGCGTCGATCGCGTTGTCCTTCATGAGCCGGCGCGCCTGTTCCCGGCGCGCCGCAAGTTCGTCGGAGCCGATCGGCCGGATGCGGTCGCGCATCGCCTTGATCGTGCCGGCGTCGAAATGGGAACTCGCCGTGACGGCGCGCTCCTGGGCGAGGGCATGATCGGCGCCGAGGCCGACCAAGGCGGCAGTGGTACCGGCGGCGGTGAAGAAGCGGCGTCTGTCCATGGCGGGTCCTGGTTGTTTGGAAGGTTGCTCGAGGCACGCCAGTATCCTCGAAAACGAGAATGCGTGACGGAGGTAACCATCCGATCTTAGTTACCTCCGTTCACGTTTTTCCCTCGACGAAGAAATCAACTAGCGCGCTCTTTGAGAAACTCGATCTCGTCCGCCGTAGAGCGGCGGTCGAGAACAGCGTTGCGGTGCGGAAAGCGGCCGAAGCGATCGATGATCGCCTTGTGCTCTATTGCATAGTCTGTCCAATCCTCGTTGCCGAGCGACTTGCACAGGTTCACCGACAGCAACTGGTCCTGCGCGTCTTCGCTGTGTTGGAATGGAAGGTACATAAACATTCGCTCCGGCGCCGTCATGGCCGTGTCGAAACCCTGATCGACTGCGGACTTCGCCAAACGGCGCGCGATCGGATCGGCGGCATAAGCGCGTGGGCTGCCTCTGAATACGTTGCGTGAAAACTGGTCCAGCACGATCACTGTCGCGAGCATCGATCGTGGCGTCGCCGCTTCGTCGCCGTTTTTCTCGACGAGGCGCTCGTGCAGCGGCAGGAAGCGGTCGCGGATTCGCGCGTCGATGTCGGTGTTGGTCTTGAACCAATCCGCTGCCGACAATTCCCCGAACCAGAAGTGCAGCACATCGTCGACCCACGCCGGCTCGGCACTTTCAGACCGTGATTGGATGCCGTGCGTCATCTTGTCGCCGGTTCGCGTCGCACATTGACGAACCATGCCGACATCACGGCGGCAGGCCGGCCATGAGCATGCTATCGGCCAGGTGCGCGGCGTCGGCCGGGTTCTTGTACGGCTGCTTGCTCATGTAATGTGCGACCGAAAAGTCGGGCCTCGCGGCGATGCAGGCAGCCACGCTGGCCCGTGCCCGGTCCATGTCTTCCAGCCGGGCGTGGCACGCGGCCACCAGTGCAGCGATCCGATAGTGGCTGGCGGACACGTGCTCGAGCATGGCCAGGGCCTCTTCGTGCCGGTGCAGGCTGATGAGGGCCTGGGCAATAATGCGCCAGTACCAGGGCTGATCGAAGTACGGATCGATTTCCTTGGCCCGCTTCAACCAGACCAATGCCTCCTCGGGTTGACCCTCATAGGTCAGGATGACCCCCATGTCGCCCATGTTCCACTGGTTGGTCGGATTGATCTCGACGGCTCGCCGAACATATTGCAGGGCCAGATCGAAAGAGCGCCGCAACAGACAAACCCACGCGAGCATGGAAAAGCAGGTACTTTCGTTTTCATCCAGCTCGATAGCGCGCTTTGCCAGGGCGTAAGCCTCGTCGAGCGCGGTGTTGGCGTCGCCGGGATCGTCGCGCCACTGGTCGCAGCGAAGGGCCGCAAGCAACGCATGAGCCATGCCATAGCGCGGATCGATTTCGATTGCTACCTTCAACAGTCGAATTGCTTCCGCCGCGCTGTCAGGATCGTCCCAGGGCAACGCATTTGCTTTCAGTACATATTCGTAGGCGGCGACGCTGGCCGGCTGTTTCCGCCGCGCCTGCTCGACATGAGAAACCTGGACCCGGCCCACGAGCGTGCTGACAATCGTTTGCACGACCTGATCCTGCACCGTGAAGACAGCTGCCGACTCACGGTCGAACTTTTCGGCCCAGATGTGATCGCCGGTCTCGGCGTCGATCAACTGTGCCGTGATGCGGATGCGTTCGGCCACGCGCCGGACGCTGCCTTCGACAATAAACCGAACATTCAATTCGCGCGCGACCAGCTTCATGTCGACTGCCGCG
This sequence comes from uncultured Gammaproteobacteria bacterium, assembly GCA_963766595.1. Lineage (GTDB taxonomy): Bacteria > Pseudomonadota > Gammaproteobacteria > Xanthomonadales > Rhodanobacteraceae > Rudaea. The sequence continues at coordinate 631,537 of CAVYAZ010000001.1, read as the reverse complement.
CCGCGATAGCGGAACGACGCGGAGCGCGAGCGCACCGCCAGAAAGCGCCAGCGCGAAAGCTCGGTGATGATGTCCTCGGTGATTCCGTCGCTGAAAAATTCCTGTCCCGGATCGCCGCTCATGTTGGTGAACGGCAGCACGCACATCGCGATGCGATTCGGCGCGGGCGCGGGTGCGATCGGCGCCGCTTCGGCGCGCGCGGTTTCGGCATGGGGCGCTTGCCGGCGGGAAATCAGGCCGCCCAGGGCGCGCAGCATCTCCTGAATCTTCGCGCTTCCGGCATCGGTTCCCGAATCATCCAGGTCGATGGTGTGAATCGCTCGCACGTCGATCGGCAGGTGCGCTGCGTCGAACCGCACCGGAACGAGGATGCCGCGTTCCGCCGCGTCACGCGCCTCACCGCGCACCCAGCGCGATTCCACGGACGTCGGAGTCCAGACCACGAGCACGGCCGCGGCGACACTGAGTTCTGCCTCGATCAGCCGGTCGAATTCCTGGCCCGGAGCGATTTCCGGATCCCACCACACCGACCAGCCCCTGGCCTCGATCGAGGCGACGAGTGGCGCGACGCGAGCCTTGTCGCGGCGGGCGTACGAGACAAACACATCGGCCATGCCTGCATCGTCCTCGAAAGGCGCCCTCCGATGAACAGCGACAAAGGGGACGGAGGTGATTGAGTCCGGGGTAACTTGCGCTATCTTAATTGTCTTCGTCCACTTTTTCCGCTTCTCCTGGAGATATCGCGATGCGCACCTTGCCACCCGCTCGACCATTCCTGATGCTGCTCGCGCTGCCGGGTCTTGCCACGGCGATCGCCGCGTATGGAGGCGATGCGAATCCGCCCGACGCGGAGCACACCCGCACCGAGATCGCCGCGATGCTGACCATCTTCCTGACTCCGTCTGTCAACAACAGCGCCGCCGGCCACGAGCGCTTCTGGGCCGACGATCTCGTCTACACCAGTTCGACCGGCGCCGTGAAGAGCAAGGCTGACATCATCAAATCATTCGCAGAAAAGCCCAAGGCCGAGCCCGAAAAGAAGGACCAGCCCGGCCCGGTATTCACCGCCGAGGACGTCCTCGTGCGCCCGTACGGCGACATGGCGGCGCTGACGTTCCGCTTGGTCGAACATGATCCCGACGGCAAGATCAGCTACTTCCGCAACAGCGGAACATTCCTGCTGCGCCACGGGAAGTGGCAGGCGATCACCTGGCAAGCGACGCGCGTGGCACAGGACAAGTGATGCTCGCTCGGGAAGAGCCGTTGAACCCACGCTTAATTACAGATGTACCGGACGGTTCGCGGCGATGGATCGTCACGGCGGGCGTACACAAGCTGCCGCATGGCCGACCCTCAAGTCTGCTGGCGGCGTATCAGTGAGCGCCATTCCACCGGCCATTATGTAAACGGCTCCATTTCCAGTTGCATTCCCTGCCAATGTGGGCGCCAAATGCCCCACTCCGGGTCAGCGTTCGCAGACCCATTTCGAGGGGAAATCCGTCATGACACTTTGGCAGCGTTCATCCGCCTCCGTTGGTACGCGTCGCGGCGTCGTCGCCGCTTTTGCCGTTTGTGTGGCTGCTTCGGCGACTCCCGGTTTTGCCGCAGTCAACGCGTACCTTACGCTGAGCGGGATAACCGGTCCGTCGACGTCTCTGCCGGGCGCGATTGACATCTTGAGCTTCTCCGTCGGCGCGAGCAGTCCCGACCCCGGCAAGCTGACGAAAGCGGCTTGCAGCAATCTGTCACTCATGAAAGTCCTCGACAATACCTCGCCGCTGCTGGTTCAGGCGGTTTTGTTGGGTAAGTCGTTCGCCAGCGCTACGCTCATCTATCAAAAGCCGTTCAACGAAAAACAGCAAACCTACTTCTCGATTACGTTGCCCAACGCGGTACTCACTAGCGTGCAGGAGTCCGGAAGCAACGAGAACCCCAGCGAATCACTATCGCTGATGGCAAGCACGATGACGCTATCGTACTGGCCCCAGAACGCTGACGGGTCTGTCGGTGATCCCGTAGTGACCTCCGTGACCTGCTCCAAATGATTCCCTGCGTTTTTCGTCGTAGTTGAGTGCTGGGTCCGTCCTTGATCGGTCGGACCCGGCCAGGGCGGTCCGGGGAGTAGCCGTTCGATCACATCTGCGGTTCACCCCCCGGTAAATTTGGCGTGCGCGTCTACTCGACTACGCCGAGAAAATCAGTCCGGAATATTGTCTCGGCGCAAGGCGGCGTAATGCCCGAACCTCCGTCGCTCGTCATCCTGAGCAAACAGACGGAGAAGTTCAGCGGCAAGATCAGGCAGCATGTTCTTCTCCCAGGCGCCCCTTACGTCTCAAAGCCATCCTTGAAAATAATATCGGTCTGGATCACGCACGGCCCAATCTCCGACGTATCGCCATTCACCGCCGTCGCCGTCGCCGCGAACACGCCAACCGCGCTGCCTCCGTTCGACAAGGTCACGGAGAAGTGGCCATGGCCGCTGGCGTCGGTCGACAAGCTGCCGTGTCCGACATAGTTGGCCGCGTCGCCGCGCGCGATGCCCCCAAAGCTGCGGCAGCTTGCCGAGTGATAGAAATCGAGCCTGAACGTGGCGTTCGCGCTCGAATCGAGATCGCCGACGATCGTCAGCGTGCTGACGTTGCGATTCGCGCTGGTCAGCAACGGAAAGTTCTGCAGATGGTTCGCGCCTGTATCGCTGTCGGGGCTGGCGTCGTTGGCTGTTGGTCCTGAAGTGCCCAGGTCGATGGCGAGCCCGCCATTGCCATAGATGCTGTCGCCGAGGATTCGGTTGCCGGCGCCGCCGCCGCTGACCCACACGCCCTGCGCGCCATTGTAGGCGATGGTGTTGCCGCCGCTGCTGGCCGATTGCGATGCGCCGATCGTATTGTTGGCCGCGCCCGCGTTGAGCAGCACGCCGGTGCCGCCGTTGCCCTGGTTGCCCAGGTTGGTATCGACACCAATGTAATTGCCTGAAACAAGGTTGGCCAACGACGCGATGCCGCTCAGCGTCACGCCCTCGTGCACATTGTCGCCGATAAAATTTCCGATGATCGTGTTGCGCGGCGAGTTGCCCACATACACGCCATAAGCGTTCGCCGCGCTGCCGCTGCCGCTGGCATCAAGGCCAATGACGTTGCCCTGCACGGTCACCTTGCCGGCGGCATTGTCGATGTACACACCGACATCGCTCGAATCGGCAATCCAGTTGCTGTCCTGTTCGGCGACGCCGCCGATCACCGCGCCGGTCGCGGCACCCGAGGTGATCGAGTCGGTGACGTGGATGCCATCCTTATTGACCGGGACGAGCGGAACTCCCCCGATCTGGTTGCCGGCAATGAGATGCCCACCGCCTGTCTCCAGGCGAATCGCCGCGTCGCTGAAACCGGCCAGGCCCATCCCGGTGACTGTCAATCGGCCGTTGCCGGCTGTCAAAAATGCATTTGCGACCATCCCTTGTCCGTCGAGGAACTGACAGATGACCGCGTTGAAGCCGCCGAAAATGCTGTTCGGCACCGCACCGTTCACGAGCGCGCCGGCGGAATTGTGGTAGCCATCGATCGTCACGTCGGTGGTGATCGCGGGCAGCGCCTTCGACAGATAGAAAAATGTGAAACACGGCGTGGAAAACGTGATCGTCGATGCGCCGGGGTCGGCATTGGCCTGCTTGATCGCCCAGCGGATCGACCCGACGGTCGGCGACGTGTCGTCGTTGTTGTCCGCGCTGGTGAACACGACCAGGTTCGTCACGTTGTCGACGCTGCTTTCGAAGGCGCCCATGTCGACCAGCGTGCCAGGCGTGATTCGGACGCCGCCATCGTTATCTTGAGCGGGATACGTGTAGCTCGGAACCGCGGCGGCACCGGCGTTGATCGCCGGCGAGGCATTCGCCAGGTGATAGTCGCCGCTGGCGGGAATCAGGAAAAGCGGATCGAAAGCTGCACCGACCTTGTTGCTCTGGTTGAAGATCGGCGCGAGTCCGGAGTAGACATAGTATAAATTGTTGGACAGCAAGACTCCGGTATTGCCGGCCGTGCCGGTTACGATGATATCCTTCAGGTAATTGTTCCAGACGATGTTGTTGTAGACGTAGTAGAGCTGGCCACTGCCGCCGGATTCGAACAGCCTCATGCCGGCCACGTTCGCGCCGTTGTTAGTGATCGTATTGTTGACGACGTAGGCATAGCTCGAGTCGCTCTGCGCGATCAACAGCGCCGCGTCATCGAAGGTGCCGGTGTGCGTGGGCTGCGCGTTGTCGGCGAACACATTGTCGTGCACCGAGACGCTGGAATTGTCGACATCGATCAGGGACAACACGACGCCTCCATCGGCAAGCGTATTGTTGCGAAACGCGCAGAAGCGCACGGTGAGACTGTCCAGGTCACTGACGTGGTCGCTGGTCAACTCGGCTTCCACGCCTTCGGGCATGCGCGTGAACGTCAAGCCTTCCATGAGGACATTGCTGCGCGCATTGATCTCGATGCCGACACCCGCCAGATTCTGCCCGTCGATCGTCGTGTTGGCCGGATTGATGATGCGCGATCCGCAGCCTGTCGCGTAGCCGCCGAGCAGCGAAAGCTTATAAGGGCTGCCGGCCGAATCCAGAGATCCGCTGCCGTTATACGACCAGTCGTATAGATAGGTGCCTCGAACCATCTTGATCTGGATATCGTCGCCGGGCTGCTGTGTGTAGGTCTTGAGGGCGAGCAGGAATCCGGTCGAGTCGGACACGCAATAAACCTGTGTTGCATGCGCCAGTGGCGTGGCGAGCAATGCTAGCGACAGCAGCCAGCGCAAAGCGCTGCGCGCATGCAATGTCATGACGGATTCCCCAATGAGTGGCGAGACAACCTTTCAAACGTGCCACAAGACGCAAACCGAACGTAATCGGACGGGAGCCACCCGAAGAAGGCTCTCTGACTCCGAAAATCCTGGAATCCCCCGAAGGTCTTCATTCGCCCTTTGTGGGCCGCCCGAGCTTAGCACGACGGACCCGCGAGAAATCCCACGTCACCCGTGGTCTAATGCCGCGCAAATCGACCGCCGGCGTAAAGCGGGGCCAACAACTAGCAAGTGACGGCGCTTCCCACGAAAGCGGGAATCCATTTTTGCTTTTGGAATACAAAGGAGAAGGTCAAAATGGATTTCCGCTTTCTCCGTACGACTTGTTCAGATGTTCCCCAAGCGTCGGAAAACGGTTCCACCCTCGCTTCCCTGAGTTGCCTCCGCTACCTCGAGCTCAATCCTGTGGTTTCGCGTGATCCAGTTCGTTGTGTATCAGCAGCACGCACTGCGATGCAAACAGCATTTTCGATCCAAGACTTGTCTTCTGCGCGCCGAGACGCTCAAGGCCCTTCAAACTGTTCTTCGGCATCGGCAGGTGGTCGGTCAGCATGAAACACGCGCTGCCGGCGATCGCCCTGCCCCGCAGCGGCGTGCCCTTCTTGTCCATGACGAACAGCTGGTGGTCCCCAGCCAACTCCTTCACGAGCTTCTCGAAACTGATTGTGCGCACGGTGATGCCTGACTCAACGAGACGACTTTCTTCCTTGCCCATTCCTCTGGAGACATCCAGCGCTCTTGCAACTTTGCCGAGCAACGCCTGCTCGTGAAAGCCGCCGATGTCGCGCATGTCATTCGAGTGGAAACTGATCGTTCGCGAGTAATCCTTACTGTTCTCCAGCACCAGATGCACGATGACATCGGCGCGATGGGATTGCGCCACGAAGATGGCGTTCATCAACGTGTGCGCCAGGATTTCGGTATGGGCCTCTTTGCCGACCGCGTCCACAAGATCCTGGCTCTGCGTCGGCGCTGACCTTGCCCTCAGAACAAAAACACGCATCGCAGTTGGTCCTCGTCCGACCCAGGCAAACCCGGTCGCGTTCCTGGCCCCATTTGGAAACGGGGTCAGGTTCATTCTTTGACGCAGAGAAAATGAAACTGATCTCTTTTTTTGGAGTACTTCAAGACAGTGCGGCGGATCGGCTGGCGATCAACCTTGCCAAGTGGTCGGGCTCAACGGGTTTGGTCAAGTGGTGATCGAATCCCGCCTCGAGCGCGCGTCGACGGTCATCATCCTGCCCCCACCCGGTGAGAGCGATCAGCTGCATTTCCGTCGCCCAGGGTTCATTCCGAAGCGCGCGAGCGACTTCATAGCCGCTCAAATCCGGCATTCCGATGTCGAGGAGTGCGACATTCGGGCGAAAGGTTTGGGCCAGCGACAGAGCCGTGTACCCCAGATGCGCAACTCGCACTTCATGGCCTGACAGTTCAAGAAGCAATGCGAGACTGTCCGCCGCATCGCGATTGTCATCTGCAATCAATACCCGGCGACGCTCCGGTGAAACCGGCGCCGGATCATTCGCCAACTGACGCGAGGCGGATTGGTGCGCGGACAGAGGCACGCGTACAATGAATTCGCTTCCGCGGCCGAGGCCCGCGCTGCGTACCTCCACAGTCCCGCCGTGCAATTCTGCAAGACCCTTGACCAGTGCCAGGCCTATTCCGAGTCCACCCTCGGACCGGCTCTCAGCCCCCTCGATCTGCGAGAACATCGCAAATATCCCACTGATGGATTCCGGAGCGAGCCCGAGGCCATCGTCTTTCACCGATATGGAGAGGGTTTCGCCCTGACGGGTAGCCTGCACCTCGATATGGCTGCCGGGGTTGCTGTACTTGGCGGCATTGATCAGCAAATTCGACAGGACCTGCGCGAAACGCAGGGGATCAGCGTCTAGGGAAATGATCTCGGCCGGCAGGCTTACCGAGAGATGGTGATTCTTTTCGTCCAGTTTCGGGCGCGCCGCTTCGATTGCCGCGTCCAGGACATCGGACAGCGCGACCCGCGCCTTCTTGAGCTTCAACTTCCCTTGCGTAATCCGCGCGATATCGAGAAGATCATCGAGGAGCAAGGCCATATGCGTTACTTGGCGCTCGATGATCGTTTGTGCCCTTTCCAGTTGATTGGGTGTCAGCTGGGGCGAGGCAATGATCTTGGCGGCCGTGCGGATCGGCGCGAGAGGATTTCGCAACTCGTGCGCAAGCGTCGCAAGAAATTCGTCCTTGCGTCGATCCTGTTCACGCAATTGAAAGTTGAGCGTCGACAGACTTTGCTGGTCGAGCTTCTGCGCGGAAACATCGACCGTCACTCCGTCGAAGTGCGTCGGTGTGCCGTCGCTCGCATAATCGGTTCCGCCGAGCGCGCGAATCCACTTGATGACGCCGGTTACCGGATGCACGGTGCGGTATACGATGTCATAGGACGCCCGATTGCCGATCGATGCATTGATCGCCTCCCGGGTTGGGATGCGGTCGTCTTCATGAATCCGCGCATAGAAATCGTCGATCGTGATGCGGGCGGTCGGAGGAAAAAAGAAGTGTTCCTTGACCCGCTCGTCCCACAAAAGCTCATCGAACGGCAGGTCGCAGTACCAGAAGCCGATGCCCGAAAGGCGAGTCGCATAATCCAGTCGCGCTCGGTCCAACGCGAGGGCACGGTCCATCACGGCACGTGAGGTGACGTCGACCCCCTGCACCAAAATGCCGCTGACAGAACCATCGCGATCGGTTATCGGCTGATACACAAAATCGACGAAGCGTTCATCGGCCGGGCCGTCGGGTGAGACCTGAGCGACGTACTTGGCCCCATGGGCCGAGAATGGCTTTCCGGTTCGATAAACCTCATCCAGAAGTGTGAGGTAGCCTTGCGACACAGCTTCGGGAAGCGAATCGGCCAGGCTGCGGCCAACGACCGGCCGGTCGCCGATCAGTTTCAGGTAACCCGGATTTACAAGCTCGAACACATGGTCAGGGCCGCGAAGTACCGCGAGAAACGTCGGCGCCTGATCGAACAACTGCACGAACCGCGCGCGTTCGGCCGAAACCCGCCGCTCGGCCAGCACCTGTTCGGTCGTCTCGGTGCAGATGACGAGCACACCTCCCACGCCATGCGGAAATTCCGGCTCATCGATGGGGCCGAAGCTATAGGTCCAATACACGTCCTGTATTGCACCATGGCGCATGATGGGTACGAGTTGATTTTCATGCCACGTCGCGCCCTCGCCCCGCATCACCTGCTCAATCTGCGGTCCGATGATCGGCCAGATCTCCTCCCAGGACTCGCGTCCCGGTGCGCCCAGGATAGAGGGGTGTTTTTCGGGACCGAGCGACCGGGAATAGGCGTCGTTGTACAAGCAAGTGTGCTCATGGCCCCAGAAGATGAATATGGGATGCTGTGTCGTGAGCAACACGCGCACGGCGGTGCGAAGGCCTCGCGGCCAGAATTGCGGTTCGCCCAGCGGGGTGCGCCCCCACGGGTAGGCGCGAATGCGCTCACCCATCGTGCCGCCGCCGGCGAGAAATTCCACGTTCGCCCCTGAATCGGATTTCACTTGCTGGTCCGTTGGATACAAGGCGCGCCCGATGTTGATTTCCGGAGCCTGCTTCGCTCTCACCGCACTATAAGTGCAATTCCGGATATTTGCAGCTGCGAATGCAGCGTCCCCGAACTGGGCAACGGCAACTCGGTGCGGCCCGCTTGGACGAACGACGTGGCGAGCAGCCGGTTGGTGCGGCGACCTGAGGCAATGCCAGTTGCGGCAGCGCGAGACCGATCTCGGCGATCACCGTGGTGCTAGGGACAAGCGCACCCGTCAATCGCACTGGTATACCACAACGTCGCTTCCGCGAATCGCCGCGCGACTTCTGAAGAAGCTTCGAAGAAGATTCCGGTTCAGGTGGCCGGCGTGACGCGCCAGGATACTCCGTTCTTGTCGTTGGCTAAGGGGGTGTCCGACTTGCGAACCGAAACCCCGCGATCACCGCGAGGTTCGCAGTACTCCTGAACGCGTTTCTTACGCGCGCAAGGGCGCACTTTCGTGAATTTTCAAACTGCGAGGCCAGGATCAACCGGCACGGCATGTTCGCTAATGACATTCCTCGAAGATCATGGTCGAGTAGCCGCTGGGTACGCTGCCGGGGATCAAGGGACATAGATTTTGGCTCGTTGCGCGCTCATCCAGGAGCGCATCACGGACGAACGCGACCAGGGCCTCGAACTCTCCCCCCGCAAGAGGGATCGGCGTTTGAAGCAGTGGGTCGAGGCGCGCGAGCACCGGTTCGATCGGTCCCAGCCGATACCGAAGATCCTTGTCCACGCCCGCCTTTTTCGGATCGTAGCTGCGCGCCGAACCGAACACATCCAAATGATGGTAGATCGCATCCTCGATGCGCGTCATCGCCCCGTTATGGAAGAACGCCCGCTGCAGCGCAGCGTTACGCAGCGGCGAGCTGCGGAACTTGTAGCGATCGGCCGCATTTCCCGTGACCTGCTCCAAGCCAAAGTCCTCGTCCTGACCCGGTCCATCGAACAACACGTTGCCCTTGCCGATGCCGAATTCAGGCGCGATCTGCGGCACGCCGATCACGTGCATCTTGAAGTCGCTGAACATTTCATTCGACTCGCCTGCGACCGAATGGCACTGACTGCACCTTCCCTTGCCGAAGAAGATGAGCGCACCACGCTTCTGCTGTTCGGTCATCGCATGCGGATCGCCGCGTGCGAATCGATCGACCGGTGCGTCGGCGAAGATGAGCGTGAATTCGAACTCCGCGATAGCGCGGGCAAACATGGAGAAGTCGATCGGGCCGCCGGCGCCAACTGACGGAAAGATCGCGCCGAAGAGCTGCCGGTATGCCGAAGTTCCGTTGAGCCGTTGCAGCACGACCGCGCGGATAGGGTCATTTCGCGTTCCCGTTGCGTCGGCCGGAGGGAGGCACGCCCCCTTGCCGTCGTCGAACTGATCGAATTCGGGGCCGATTGTCCCGGCCGTACACGTATATCCCGCGACCTCGGTCAGTTCGGTCGGCGGCATGTGCGCCTGCGCGATCGACAAATGCGTCACGATCGGATCGTTTGGCGGGAACCGCGTTGTTCCCTCGGGAAACGGAAACTGGAATCCGAGTGAGTTATCGAACGGGTTGCCGGAGATCACGGCAAAGCGACCGTTCCACATCAAGTTCGGATAGAACGGCGTGTTGGACGCGAATGGCGTGCGACGCTGGTTGCGGGGGCCCGCGCGATCGCGCCCGACGACATTGTTGTTCTGGATGCCGATCGCGATCGATTGCGTGTCGCCGAATGCCCGGCTCGGCGAGTGACACCCACCGCAAGTATTGTCGTCGTGGAGGCCGCCCGACTTGTCGAACCAAAGGAGCCTGCCGAGATCGGCAAGTTGCGGGTCAAGGGGTCGCCCGAGCCGCGGCAAAAATTGAGATTGGATCGTACCGGTGAAGCCCGCGCTGTGCAGCGCGGCTTGCACCTCTTGGTCGAGGTCCGGTTGCGCGAACGCCAGGGGCGCAGCCATCAACGTTGCACCGCAAGCAACCGCGGTCGGCAAGCGGCCGATAAGGTTCAGGCTTGATCTGGCCGTCATAAATCCTCCCTACCTGTTGAAAGCTCGGCGTCCCGCCGGCATTGCCAGTCGGGGCGCCGATGAACGTTTGCGACCGCCAAACCGTCGAACGGCGGTCGCGCCGGCTGCGGCAAAAAGCCCGCGTACCTCCTGCCTTACTCTCCGAATTCGCAAGTTACCCGACCGATAATGACGCTCGGCGTACCCTCGTCGTCGATATCCGGGGAAACATTGTTCTTGCAAAACAGCCCACCGTTGATGACGTCGGTTGACACCACTATGGGACCCGCGTTGTTCGAGAGGTGCACGCCGCCCGCAATGATGTCGCGCTCGATCGCGATGGAAGGCGCAGGTGCAAGAACGCCTGGCCCGGTATTGCTTATCTGGACCCCCCCGCGAATGTTGTTACCGGGACAAACAAAATTCAGCGGTGGTCCTTCTTCGTCCGCCCCGGCGCCGACGATGAGATTCGCTGCCCCATTGGAGACGAGCCCGCCGTAGATGGTGGACCCGCAGGTAATCAATACCCCACCCGTGTTGACCTGCACACTGTCGTAGACGGTCGCCTCTATCAGGAGGCAAACATCGCCTTCATTGACGACCACCCCGTCGGGGATCGTGCCGGATAGAGGCGGTCCGTTGCATTCGGTCGCCGCCATGGCGCCACTGCTGAAGGCTGCAAGCACCAACCCTCCTGCCAATGACCTGCCAAGCATTCTTGCCACAGAAAAGGCGCTCTGTTGCACATGAGCGGCGGACTTGTTGGAATTGTTGGATTTGTTGGCTGACATGATCTGGCCCTTTCTCGAAATGGTCTTGTTCGACCGGAGCTCCCGGACCGCGTTACCGCTGATTCGAACGAAAATCAAGCTTGGGAGTGGCAGCATGAAATTCGGCGTTGCAGTAACACCTTCGGTATCTACCGTTGGCGATTACACGAAGGGCTTCCTCTGCCGGCTGGACCCAAAACCGATTGGCCACAGCGCAACGACAGTGGCTTGATTGGCATGGAGAAGAGACTGGAGTCGTCCCGGTTGCCTGGCTGCGACGACGGGCACAAGCTCCTTCGGTACCAAGGCGCCGAAAGCGCTCGAAGGGATGAGTCCATCGGTCATCGGGAATGCTCTATGCATGAAGCAAGCGAACGGCCGACGAAAGTCGCAAGACTTTGACGAAGTCAGCCTCTTCCCCTTGTTCAAGCGCGTTCCAGCGCGGGGAACTCAAGCCGCCGTCGTTGATGAGTGGATCTCTCGCATCAATGGCGTGACGAGCGCCGATCGTTCGGCGGACTCGTGGGCGTCGTCATACGCCAGCGACCTTGCGCCAACCTGACGATTCCGCCGAAATCCTGTGCGCCACCGCCGCGGTACGATCGCGGCGAAATCCGGGATTGGTTGCTGCGGATTCCACCGTGCCCCCTGCATCCGGGCTGCGGCTCTGATGTACTCTGACGTCTGTCTTGGTTGGAGGCGAGCGCCGCAAATTCCATGAGCGCGAATTCGGATTTTGCCGACGTCGAAGTCGGTTATGACATTCCCGCGCTGCCGGGCATGGACGAGGCTGACATCCAGACGCCGTGCCTGGTCCTCGATCTCGACGCGCTGGAGCGCAACATCCGGAAAATGGGCGAGTACGCGCAAGCGCATGGCATGCGCCACCGCAGCCACGGCAAGATGCACAAGTCGGTCGATGTGCAAAAGTTGCAGGAGCGCCTGGGCGGCGCGATCGGAGTTTGCTGCCAGAAGGTTTCCGAGGCTGAGGTATTTGCGCGCGGCGGCATCAAGGACATTCTCGTCTCGAACGAAGTGCGGGACGCGGCCAAGATCGACCGCCTCGCCCGACTGCCGAAACTGGGCTCACGGGTTACTGTGTGCGTCGACGACGTGGCGAACGTCGCTGAACTTTCGGCTGCGGCGCAAAGGCACGGCACCAAGCTGGAATGCCTCGTCGAAATCGACTGCGGCGCGGGCCGCTGCGGTGTCAGCACAACCGTGGCTGCGACCGAAATCGCCAAAACCATCCACGCGGCTCCCGCGTTGAAATTCAGCGGCATCCAGGCCTACCAGGGCGCGATGCAGCACCTGGAAACTTATCTGGACCGGAAGACCAAGCTCGACGAGGCGATCCGCCTAGTCAAGGACGTCGTCGCGGCGTTGCATGCAGCCGGCCTGAAGCCCGAGATCGTCTCCGGTGGCGGAACGGGGTCGTATCGCTTCGAGTCGGACTCGAGTGTCTACAACGAGCTGCAATGCGGCAGCTACGCCTTCATGGATGCCGATTACGGGCGCATCAGGGACAAGCGTGGAAACCGCATCGACGAGGACGAATGGGAAAACGCGCTCTTCATACTGACATCGGTGATGAGCCGTGCAAAGCCCGGCCAGGCAGTCTGCGATGCAGGACTCAAGGTGCTGTCGCTCGACAGCGGACTTCCCGTAATTCACGGCCGCAACGACGTCACCTACATCAATGCATCGGACGAACACGGTGTGATTGAAGATCCAAAGGGCGTTCTCCGCATCAACGAAAAACTGAAGCTCGTTCCCGGGCATTGCGACCCGACATGCAACCTGCATGACTGGTACGTGGGCGTGCGCAACGGCAAAGTCGAGGTGGTCTGGCCGGTGTCGGCGCGCGGAAAGGCTTATTGACGTCGCGCGCAACAACAGGGGTGGCTCGGCAAGTAGTGAAGGGCGGGGGTCATTTAGCTCCGCTACCTGTTTTCGCGCGCGTCACTGCGCCGCCGCCCCGATGCGCACTTCATCCGCGTGGCAGCGCTGCACCAGCAGCAGTGGGCCGTTGCGAGCCGCGAAGTCGTACCAATTTTGGGGATATACACTGGGTCGAATGGAAAATTTCTCCTGGAGTGTTTCCAACGAGGTCCGTACAAGTCCCGCCGAAAAGGTGACAATGCCTGGATCTGGCTACGCCGGGGGCGGCTCGAACCCATTGGCGAAAATCGTGTCGTTGAGATACGTCGCGCAGGCCGAGAACTCCGACGTGTCGCCGTTGCCATTGGTCGCAGTCGCCGTGATCACGGTTCCGTTCAGCAGTGAAATATCCGGAGTCAGGCGGACGTTGAAGGAGCTGAACCCTTCGTCTACTCCCATCGGCACAGTCACTGTCAAACTAGTACTTCCGAGCCAGTTCAATCCCGGACCGTGCCCGGACGCGTCGCAGGATCCGCTCGCGTAGAAGTCGAGGGTGAAGCTTCCCCCGGTCGTAGTCAGCGAGCCGCTGACGTAGCCGGACTGGTACCCGCCGGAGGCTCCCGTCAGCACGGGATAGTTCTGCCCGTGGTTGGCATAGTTCGCCGTCTGCAAGCCGGCGTCATCGTCGTTCGGATTGACGCCCTCGGCGGCAAGGTCTATCCCCAGCATGCCGTTGAAGGCGATGCTGTTGCGGCGCAGCTTGTTGCCCTGCCCGACCTGTACCCAGATGCCCTCGCGCGCGTTGTTTTCGATCGTGTTGTCGCGAACGATATTGTTCTCGGGAGCGCCGCCAGTCGCGGCTTCGAACAGCACGCCCACCGTGCTGTTGCCCACCGCGATCCCGTCCGAGGTCACGCCGATGAAGTTGCCATCCATGACATTGTTCTGTGCGCCGCCCGCGTTGAACGCCACGCCCGCCTGGCCGTTGTCGCCTACCAGGTTGCCGCTGAATGTGTTGTCGTGGCCGTCCACGCGAATGCCGTTGCTGCCATTGCCGCGGTTGGTGTACGTGCTGCTGTTCGGATTCCAGCCGAGACCGATATAGTTGTTCACGATCTGGTTGTTGTTGGCGCCGATCAGCAGCGGACCGGACACCGCACCCTGCAACCAGATGCCGTTGCTGTTGGCATCGCCGATGATGTTCCGGTTCGCGACGTCGACACCGCCGATGATCATGTCGTGAACGGCCGCGCCCAGCAGCACGTCGACCTGATTCGACTGGAGCGCACGTCCGCCGACGCTGCCGCCGAAATGGTTTCCGGTCACGGAATGAAGACTTCCCCCTTCGAGGTCGATCGCCGCGCTGGAGAAGCCGCTGAACGCGAGTCCTTCGATCGTCAGCGTGTCCGCATCGCCTGCGCTCGCGGGAACGCTCAGGCCGGTATCGACATTGCTGTTTCCCGCTTCGAGGATCACGCAGATCGTTGCGTCGTCGCCGACGTCGAGATCGTTCTGCGACGATCCGGGCTGCGTGAAGCCGTTGATGTAGCCGCCGCTGGTGATTCCCGGCAGCGCCGAATTCAGGGTAATCACGTGCGGTCCGCAGCTCGAGCCGATGTTGAATGTGACGATGCCGCTGCCGTTGGCATTGATGCTGTCGATCGCCGCGCGTAGCGATCCCACGCCGGAGTTATTCGAGTTGCTGACCGTCTGAATGAGTTTGTCGACGATGCTCGACTCGTAGACGCCACGGTCGACGGTCGATCCCACGATTCGGGGTCCGCCGGTCAGATCGTACGCTGGCAAGCCGCCGGGTACATTGTTGTCACCCGAATTGATCACCGGCGACGCCGGCGCCTCGATCGGGTGAAACTGCGAATCGAGCTTTGGGTCACCGCTCAGCGTGCCAGTCTGGATGACGGAGCCGTTGTAAACGTGGGACCCGATGACGTTGTGCTCCAGAAGCGCCGTGCTTGCGCTGGAGACAAACAAGTCTGGACCGTTGTTGTTGCCGTGAAGAATATTGTTGTAGGCCTGCAGGGTGCCGCCGAAGACGCAAATGCCGCCGGGGAAGGTGTTGTTCACGATGGTATTGTTGACAACCGTCCATGTTGCCGGTGCCTCGCTGTCATTCGCAGCGAGATAGACCATTCCGAAGGAACCCCCACTGCCGCAAGCCGCCTCTCCGCCGCCACCCGCATTGTCGTGCAGCAGGTTTTCGACAATCTGGGCCGACATGGTTTGCGAACTCGTAGGGTTCCAGAAGATATCAACGCCTCCGGCTGAGCCGCCGCTGACGATGTTGCGCCGAATCGTGAGGTTCACGTTGGCCGATACGGTGTGGTCAAAGTCTTCCCAGTTGAGGCTGAATCCTTCCCCGAAACCGATGCCCTCGATCGTCACATCGCCCTTGGCTTCAACAGAGAGTGCATCGACGATGGTCGTGTTCGCCGGATCGATCGTCCGCGAGGTGCAGGGGAACGACGAATACCCACCCAACAACTCGAAGCTGTGGAAGACCGATGCGTTCCCAGTGAACTTGGTGCCGGCGACGTGATAGACGCCCTTCACCAGTTTGATCGTGGTAGGCGCTTCCGTTGCCTGCAGTGCGGCGCTGGCAAAATCGGTATCGTTCACGACGCACCAGACCACGTTCGATGCTCTTGCGCCACTGGCTGAGGCCAAGGCTCCCAGCACGAGGATGATGGTCGCCACGGCCTGATGGATTTTTCGCACGGGACTTTTCATGTCGCAACCTCCGCAGATCGATGGCGCCGGTGTTTTCCTGCCCTATGGAAGTCCACGCAAAAAGGATCAAAAAGATGGCGGCGGAAATGGGGTCAGGTTCATTTTCCGACGTTGCCGACACGGTCGCGCTGGTCGGCAGTCCCGGCACGAGAGCAACGGCACCCCCCTGATGTCGTAGTAGAAATGGAAGCTGAACGCACCGCGCACTGATAACAAAATTCAAACGCGAAGCCCGGGGAGGCGTGCCACGCTCAGTTGGCCCGGGGGCACTCGCTGCACGCTCCCACAACGAGAGGAGGCGCAGTCATGATCGAGTCGGAACCCAAGGCAACTTCGGACAACCGGCCGCCGCCAGGCAACGCACCACGTTCCGTCAGCGCTTCGCTGACCGCGCTGCTGTTCGTCGCGGCCGCACTCGTCGCCAGCAACTGGTTCTTCTATCGGCAGGGTCAGCGCGATGCCGCAGCCGGCAACACCGAAGCGGTGACGTCTGCCACGCACGACGCGGTGACGCCGCCGCCCGACACCGTTGCACAAACGGCCGGCGCAAACGACGAAAGTACGACCATGCCCGCAACATCCGGCGACGCGGCGCCCGCCGGACCCGGTGATATGTCCAAGCCCGCCGCGGCCGAGGCGGTGAACGCCGGTACGATGGTGGTGCATCCACCGTCGCCGACCGCCACGGCAAAACCGGCCGCGAAGAAGCATGGCCTCGCCAGTTCAGCCAAGCCGCCGCACCCTGTCGTCGTCAAGCCGGAAAACCGCGACGTGGTGTTGCTCGGCTATCCGAAGCCCGCGTACCCCCGTCAGGCGGTGCGCGAACGCGAACAAGGCACCGTGCTCGTGCTCGCGCAAGTCGATGTGCAAGGCCACGTCAGCGACGCACGCGTAATCGGGCGTAGCGGCTCGTTCACGCTCGACCACGCGGCGACGGATGAAGTCCGACGCTGGCAATTCCAGCCCGCGCTGCATGACGGCAAGCCCGTGGTCGCAAGCGTGCAGGTTCCCGTGAGTTATCGGCTGGAGCAATAGGCCCGATTGGAAAACACGCGACGAGACGGTCCAGGAATGGATCGTCTCCGCGAGACGTACGCAGCAAGGGCAAGAACGGCCGAACTGGGCAAGCCCATTCTGCAGCGCCAAATCATTGCAGGAAAATGCATTCGTTTCATGCCTAAGGAAGCCGGCATCGATTTCCACTTCTTGCAAAATCAAACAGGCTGGCGCAAGTAGCCTGTCACCGTTTCTCCGCTCTGCGCTCCCTCAAAGATGTTTTTCGAGATAGGTTCTGATGGCTAGCTCGTTCGCGTTCGAAGCGGAGGAAAACGGGAAAGCGTATTTGAGATTCCCGTTGGTCAACTCTACCGAGACCGCCGCTGCGCCGGAGCAGGTGAGAGTCTTGATTGCGCCAGCGATCGCCTGCTTGCCCGCAGCATCGCTGCACACATTCTCCAGCGCAGTCAGAGCAGCCGAGCACCAACTGACCACCGATTTCTGCAAGAACTCATCCGGGTTGAAGGTGGCTGTCTCAATCGTTGTCTTCAGGTCAATGCCGCACTTCTTGTTCGTGAGCGCCACCAGAGTGGATAGTTCGCCCTCCTGTTCCGCCTGGCGCTTGCGGATCTCCAGAGATTGTGCGGCGGCCGTGCCGGACGCACCCACCAGTAATGCAGACATAGCGAGGAATTTGAGAATTCTCATGGGTGTCTCTCGTGTTGGTTGGGACTTCAAGGGTGCTGCATCGTTGCGGCACACACGTTGCCAGACGCCATACGTGCTGTTGCGCCAGGGCCGCTACCCAAACTCCGAAAGCGGCTCACGCCGCAATGAATGCAAGTCAATGCGAACCTTGACGCTCAGGTGTCACGAAGAAGAAGAACGCTCGCACGCCTTGCAACCGAACATTTGCGTGTCCGTAAAAGGCACTCCGCCGTTAACGGTTTGTATTACTGGACCGATGACGAGGCGCAGATCGCACGGCGATTCACGCCTGCCTTACCCGGCCCGTATCGGAGTCTGAGGTCGCAACGCGCACAAAATCTGCTATGGCTTGCTTGCCTCCGTCCCCTTTCCGCCAACTAACACCCCGTGGGCGTATTCGTGCTTACATTCCAGCAGGAACTGTAGGTGCTGGTCTTGGCTGCGTTCTGGGTAGTGATCTTGTACGTGGTCGTTGGCGTGAACTCCCACGAAAGACTCACGTTTCCGGAACTGTCGCTGTTCAAGCCGAGGTCACTCAGATAGACGCCGCCCCAGACCAGTTGCGTGCTCCATGAAGTCGCGTCGGCAGCGCCGGCTGGATATTGCGACCAGGTTGGCGCAGGCACCACCAATTGGTTGCTGGTAACCAACGCCAGCGCGCAGACCGCCAGCGAGGCGGAAGTGGCCGCGGATGCGGCAGTCAGCGCAACCGACAACTCAGGCAGCGAAAACTTTGGCACAGACGCAGGTTTCGCGACGTCGAAGACCTTTGGCTGAGACAGCGTGACGAAACCGGTGCTGGGAAAATCGGCCGGCACCGAACCGTAGCCCAGCGTGCTCAGGAAGGCAGGGCAAGCTGGCGGCATCCCCGAACCGGTCGATGATGCCAGGTTGTACGTGTAGTTGATCGTGGGAGAGAGGATCTGCACCGACAAGAATTTGAACGTCACATGTGCAAGCGTCGTACCACTAGGGTCCGGCGCGGGCTCTAGCGTGGCGGCGGTAAACACAACATTCGTGAATTTTGCAATCGTATTTGACGCAGTGCCTACAAAATTCAGATTCAGCGTCAGGCCGGTAAATGTCGTTGCCGAATCGACGGCCGAAGCGATCGACGGCAAGGCAAGCGTTGGCTCCAGCCAAAGCTCGGCGTCGCCTGTTACCCCTCCCAGGGTGAGCGGCGCCGGGTTCACCGGGCGGCTTACGTTGAGCTGGACCTGCCGAACGACGAGTTGATTCGGTCCGGCCACCGCTCCAGGAAGCAGCGGGTTCGTTGCGATGGAGCCGATCGCCGGCGGCACTGCATTGGTCAACGCCGCTACGGCCGGGGGCACGTTCGTCAGCCCGGACCAGTCGGCACCTTCGGCGTAGAGCGCGAACGGCACGTGACCGATCTGCTGTCGCGGCGACAGCGTCTGGAAGCCACTGAGGCCGGTCGGCTGCACGGCAAATTCAAGCCATGATTGCGGCGCGAGAATCGCGGTTCCGAAATCGATATCGATCGCAAAGAATCCGAGCGTAACCGGCACGGGGGACAGGAGCACATCGCTGCCGAGCTGATTCGCGCCGGCGTTCGGTCCATCGTAGAGCCGGACGCGAATGTCGTAGTTGCCCGTCGCCGCTGCCATCTGAGCATCCGTCAGGGTACCGGCGTAGTGAAACGCGGTAGTCGTTTGCGCCACGGCGCCGGCGCAGAACGCGAACAACAGCACAGCCAACACCGAGCGCACATGCGACATCAGAACCCCCTATTCGAAATTGCTGGCAAAAATCGAATCGCGCTTTGTCGGTGTCAGCGGCGCAATCGAGAACCGGGCGCTGCTCGAACGTGCCTGGCCGACGGGCTCGACAGAACCGAACACACCAAAACGCGCGCTGGTGCTGGCTCCATTGGTGCCGACTGCCTGGCCGGTAATCTGTTGCGCACCGGCAGGAACCGATGACAGAACAAGGGTCAGCCCGAGACAGACGAAGTGGCGCACTGATCCCCCGGAGGCCTGCGATCAAGATCGCTTATAACAAGTTTCTATTTAACAAAAAAGGCGCCAGGCACATTTTTCTTCTTGTTCACGGCAACACCGATGCGCGCAAGCGCGCGCAATGGCCTGCCCACCGATGCGCACGGCAGCGTCGAAAAAACACCGCGAGGCGAACGCCGCGGCGTGGTTCGAGCGCACGAATGGCCGCGAGGCGCTCCGCACCGCTTCACGGAGTGAAATGCTCAAACCGCCGAGTGGGGCCAGAGTGCATACCGCTGCAAGGCAACCCGTCTTCCCGCGCTAGGCATTGCCCGCAGCAGCGAGGCGCTGCTCGGCGGCAGAAACCATGGCCTGGAAGCGTGGATCGCCGCGCAGGAACTCAAAATCCGGATCGGCTTTTGCGTAGGGAAGGAATGTATCGTTGATGGTTTCGAACAGCGGGCCGAGCATTTCCAGAGCGGCCTCCTTGTCGCGCAGATAAACGCTGATCGCGCACGCAAAGTTATAGCGCATGCCGAAGTTGTCCGGATCGATCAGGATCGCGCGATTCATGCGCGCCTTGGCCCGCTCGCCCTCGCCCAGTGCTGCCAGCGCATAGGCGCTGTAACCGGTGACCAACGAATTGTTGGGTTCACGGGCCAGGACACTCTCGGCACGCTTGAGAGCCTGTTGCGCCGCGCGCGTCGTACCGGCGGCATCGCCCAAGGCGGTATAGCAACTCGTCAGCATGGACGCGGAGTTGATGTCGGCCTCCATCAATTTCGTCGCCTTTTCATAGAAGCGAATGGCATCGTCGTGACGATGCAGTTGATAGCTCAGTCGTCCGGCAGAGCGGTTGACCTCGTAAGACTCCGGATCAAGCACAAGCGCAGTGGCGACTTCCGCAGCTGCAGCGTCGGCATCGCCGTCCTGCAGCAGGATTTGCGCTTTGACCGCGTGCGCCTCGGCCAGGCTCTGGTCCAGCGCCAACGCCCGTTCCACGGCCACCATGGCGTCATGCGAGTTGCCGCCCTGTGCTGTACGCAACTTGGAATGGCCGATGGCCATCAGGGCCCAGGCTTCGGCGTAACGCGGATCGATTTCGGTAGCGCGCGCAGACAGCCGGATGATCGCCTGCGCGCCCCGAACATCGGCTTCCTGGCCGGTGATATAGGCCTGCCGCGCCATCAGGTAGAGATCGTGGGCCTCGGCATTGTCGGTCCCGCGCCGCTCGATCGCTTTCTTCTCCTCGGGCAGCAGGCTGAGTTTCAGCGCTTTCACGATCGCCGCGGAGATCTCGTCCTGGATCGCGAAGATGTCGGTGGTGTCACGGTCGTAGCGTTCGGCCCAGATGTGGTTGTTGGTTGCGCCATCGATCAGCTGCGCGCTGATGCGCAGACGCCCGCCCGCCTTGCGCACGCTCCCTTCCAACACGTGGCTCGCCTTGAGTTCGCGAGCGACTTTCGGCACGTCGACGTGCTTGTCCTTGTACATGAAGGCGCTGTTGCGCGAGATCACTGCCAGCGCCGAAACCTTGCTCAGGTCGGTGATGATGTCCTCGGTGATGCCGTCGCTGAAATATTCCTGCTCCTGGTCGCCGCTCATGTTGGCGAATGGAAGCACGCAGATCGTGAAGCGCACGGGTTGCTTTTCCGGCGCGGCAGTCGGGCCGCCTCCCGCCTTTGCGGATTTTGCCGCCTGCGTGCGCACGATCATCGCGGCCAGCGCACGCAGGAATTCCTGCGCCTGCGGGCTGTTCGCGTCGTCGCCCCAGCCGTCGATATCGGTCGTATGGATCGCGCGCACGTCCATCGGCAGGCGCGCCTGTTCGAATCGCACCGGAACAAGGATACCCCGCTCGGCTGCTTCGCGCGCCTCGCCACGCACCCAGCGCGACGCCACGGACGTCGGCGTCCAGATCACGAGCACCGCTTTGGCCACATCGATCTCTGCCTCGATCTGGTCGTCGAACTGCTGTCCGGGCGTGATCTCCGGGTCCCACCAGACCGACCAGCCTTTCGCCTCGATCGCTGCGACCAGCGGTGCCACGCGCGCTTTGTCGCTGCGCGCGTATGAAACGAAAACGTCAGCCATACCTGCCAGACCTCGGATTGGATAGGTCGCAACACCCCTACGGCCCGTGAATCATACGCCCGCAGCCGCCTCGGCGAAAACTCGCTAGCGCCGATCGGGTTCAGGATTGGGACGCGCAAACCGCCGTGCGTGGGCAGGCCACTCATGACCCGGCCGCATCAAAACCGATAATTCCGCCAACCCATTTTCTGTTTTCACTCTGCCCCTCTTTTTCCATACAGCGCGTTGTCGCGCTGCTGTTCATGCGCCGTCGCTTAGACTACCTGCATGTCCTTCGCGACCGATTACGCCACGATCGAACCGAGCCGGGTCGAGATCGACCGCAGTGCGGGGCCCATGCTTCTTGAGTTCGGCTCGCTCGATTGCGGTCATTGCCGCTTCGCCGAGCCCGCGATCGAGCGCGCACTTGCGACACATCCCACCGTGCGTCACCTGAAGATCCAGGACGGAAGCGGCCGGCCGCTCGGACGCTCGTTCGAAGTTCGCAGCTGGCCCACCCTGGTATTCCTGCGCGACGGTATCGAGGTCTCGCGCCTGGTGCGGCCCGAAGGCATCGCGCCAATCGCGCGCGAGCTGGAGCGAATCGACGAGCCGAGCGCCGGACCATAGGTAACGGGTCATAGTGCCTCAATTACTCCGCCCCTTTACTCTCGGCCGGGCTCGCAAGATTCAAACGAGGGCAACTGAACCTGTCACCGTTTCTCGGTAGACCTTGTTCTGGAGAAGGGTTTACTCTCCCCGCCGTTTTTGCCATGCTGATCGTACAAATTCGTGCAGGTGCCGAGTTCGCCGTCCGGAAGTCGAGCGTCAGGTTCGTGAGGAGTCGGCCATGTATCGCAATATCCCGTGCTCGCTGCTCGCTGCCCTGATCGGAACCACGCTGTCGTCGACGGTTGCACCCAGCGCGCATGCCGCGACCGAAAATCTTGTTGTCTTTGACGAGGGAGTAGCCCTTCAGAACGGGAATGACTGCAGCCTTGACGGCGGGCGACCAGGTTATCCCGTTCGCATCGGCGATATGTCGGTCGTGCACACGGGCACCTATTCGATCGCCGTCCAGGATTACCAAGGCGTCGCGCTCGGCTGGTGCCCGTCCGTACCCTACTCGATAACGAGTGATTATGACGGGATCAGCTTTTGGGCGAACGGTGGTGCGAACGGGGGAGAGAACGTGACTCTCTACCTCAATGCTCCTGGCAGCGGAGATGTCGTCGCCTTTGCGACGCTGACCGAACTTTACGGCGGCCCACTTCCAATCAATACCTGGGTACACATCCAAGCCACGTTTTCAAAACCACCCTTCATAAACTCGTCCGGCACCCCCTTCTTCAACCGCATGTTTTTCAGCGTCTATTCGGATACAAGCAACGCCTTCTTCATTCTCGACGACATCTCCTTGACCGGCGCAGACATTTTCAAAAGCGATTTCGAGCAGTGAGCCCAGGCAGAGTGGTCTGACCCGTGTTTTGGCTTTACCGAGATCCTCCAATGCCTGCGCCGGCGGACAGCTTCTGCAGCCGCGCGCGCAATTCCGTCTGGTAGGGATACTCGTCTGCGGCGAGTGGTTCATGCAGGTCACTGATAAGGGCCGAAACTTCGTCGCGCTTGTCGAGGGCCATCAGAGTTTCCGCCAACTGGATCTTCGCCTCGATCAGGCGCGGACCGTGGACAGCTTCTTCGTCCAGGGCGAGCGTGGCGATCGCTTTACGCAACATCGTTTCAGCCTCGGCATGTCGGCCCTGGGCGGCTTCGGCGCACCCCAACAGGAACTGTGCCCGGCCGGTGTTGAAAATGTCGGGCGGATGCGAATCCAGCATCAGTTCGAGCGCCGATTGCGCGCGGGTTTGTGCCTCGCTCGCGCGATTCAGCCGGAGCAAGGCTTCGACGAACGCCATCTGCGAGGCGGCGAGAATGAAGCGATCGGTTTCGTTGTTGGGTGCCGGCACGTCGACAAGAGGCTCGACCAGCGTGATGGCTTCCTGCGGCTTTCCGGCACGCGCCAATGCAAGGGCCAGCCGAAAGCGCGAGATGCGTACGTGCTTGGAGGTTTCCGGATAATGCAGGAGCGCCCTGCGCAGCGCGCTGCGCAATACAACTTCCGCATCCGCATAGTGGCCCTCGATCAGGAGGACACTGCCGAGATTGATTTCGTTAGCCGCCCCTTGTGCGCCGTCCGGACCCTCGATCTTGGTCCAGATCCCTGCCGCCTCCTTGTGTGCCGTTTCGGCATTCGCGAATTCGCCCATGTGTCTCCACGACGTAGCGAGACTGCCGAGCGCATGGGCGACGCGTTGGTCGTCGTCGCCAAGGACCTTGCGCGTCCGAGCCAGATTGTCCAGCAGCAGCGGCAGCGCCTGGAGATACTGTCCGTTGCTTTGCATTGCCACCAACAAGTTGGATTGGAACTGCAGCGTATCCGGATGATCTGCACCTTTGATGCGAGTCGAAATCGCCAATGCTTCCTCGTGTGCGCTCACGGCGGCGGGATAGTCACCGGTCACGCGCAGCACGATGCCGAGTGAATCAAGCGCATTGGCGACGCTCGTGTGCTCGTTTCCATGCATCGCGCGCGCGATCGCTACTGCCTTGCGCGCTGCCGCCTTGGCTTCGTCATCGCGCGAGAGGCTGCGCAGAATATCGGAGAGCGTGTCCCAGTCGTCCAGCATCTGTTGGCTGTTCTCGCCAAACTGGGCCAAGTCGTAAGCAAGCGCCTCGCGCGCGAGGTGTTCGGCGCCGACCGGATTCGCCAAGCCTTCGATCGCGATGCGACGTCGACGCAACTCCGAGACGTCCAGTGGGTCGACACCGGTTCCACTGGTCGCAATGGTCAGCCCCTGTGCCAGATACGCCTGCGCAACGGGAAGGGTTCCGCGCCGTTCGGCAATGTTCGACAGACCGATGAGGCTGCGCAACCGGATGGCATCCGGAATGTCCTTGCGGTGTTGATCGATGTTGGCTTCGTGCAGCGATTGCGCGCGCTCGTCGTCGCCGATATCGGCATAGAGCCCGGCAATCACCTCGGTCAGGTCGGCCTTTACGTCGGGCGGATCTTCCTGGTTCTCCGCGAGCTGAGTGGCGCCCGCGTCGAGCAGTTCATGTGCGGTAATGGACTTGCCCTTGTTCTGGTCCGGACTTGCCTGCTTGAATACGCCGACCAGGAAGGCGCGCACGGCCTGCGCGCGCGTTGCCTGCTCGAGCGCGTTGTGCGCCTGTCGCAGGCTGATGATCGTCGCCGCGATGCACACGGCAAACACAAACACCGCAGTGGCGACGGTCCAGCGATTGCGGCGCACGAATTTGCGCAGCCGGTACAAGGCGCTGTCACCACGCGCGGCAATCGGTCGGCCTTGCAGGTAGCGTTGCACGTCGGCCGTCAGCGCCTCGACTGAAGGATATCGGCGCTGCGGTTCTGCCGCGAGGGCGGTCAAGGTGATGCGATCCAGATCGCCACGCAGTTCGCGCCGGCGCTTGCCGGTATCGCCGGCCATGCGACTTAGGGCCGCGCTAGGCCCTGTCACGTCTGCGACGGGATCGATCGCCGTCGAATGTGCACGCTTGGGTCGGGCACCGACCAGCAGTTCGTATAGGACGACGCCGAGTGCATAGACATCCGTTGCCGTTGTGATCGCGCCACCGCGGAACTGTTCGGGCGCGGCGTAGTCTGGCGTCAGCAGGCGTGCCGCGGTTTGCGTCTGCGCGGCAGCATCTGTCGTCGCCAGCACCTTGGCGATGCCGAAGTCGAGCAGTTTCGGGACGCCGTCCATGCCGACCAGAATGTTCGACGGTTTCAAATCGCGGTGCACGACGAGATTCTGGTGTGCGTACTGCACCGCGCCACACACCTGCAGAAACAGGTGCAGGCGCGCGCGCAAGGCGAGGTTGTGCTCACGCGCGTACTGCGTGACGGGAACGCCGTCGACAAAATCCATCACCAGGTATGGCGAGCCGCCGGCGGTAATGCCGCCGTCGATCAAGCGCGCGATATTCGGATGCTCCAGCCGCGCCAGGATCTGCCGCTCCTGGCGAAAGCGCTGCATCAAACCCGGAGTCGGATAAGACAGTTGCTTGATCGCGACGCGCTGTTCGAACTCGCCGTCGTTACGCTCGGCCAACCAGACCTCGCCCATGCCGCCGCTGCCGATCTGGCGCACGGTGCGCCATTGGCCGAATTGAGGCAGGGAATCGAGGTCGCTGGGCGCGGCGTCCAACGCGGCAGCGATCAGCGCCGGCGGACGCTCCATGAATTCGCCAGCGCGCGCATCGGCGCGCAGCAGGCGTTCGAGTTCGGTGCGCAACGAAGTATCGGTGCCGCAAGCATCAGCGATCCACGCGTTGCGTTCTTCAACCGGCAGGTCCAGAGCCTGCTCGAAAAGTTCGGCAACGCGATCACGATTCATCGCGCTGCGCCGCTGTCTCACGCCGCTTGACCGTCAAGCCGTTCACGCCCGCCCCCAATCCTTGCTGCCCTGCGCTGAGTGTATCCGGTCGCCCACTCTGTGTCGGTTATCCGCTCGACCGCCGCATCGGCCACCCACTCCATTCTGACGCCGTTTTCCCTTTGGGGTGGGATCCAATCCGCGCACCCCTGGGGGGTTAAGCCATGCGGCAGACACGGTCGGTATCCTCTGACCGCATCCAGCCGATTCGGACCTCTCTCGACGGGCAATGGTCGCGTGCCCATTGCGCTGCCGGCGGGCGCTTTCCGGCCACATTGACGGTATTGCGCGCCGGGGAGAAGGCCAGGTCGAAAAAGTGGAAAAGGCCACCACGGAGGTAATTGGCTGCGGCTGATTGCCTCCGTCGCCGCTTCCGAGTCGAGCCGCTCATCAATCGTGCTGTGCCCGTCAGGCGAGGAAGGCCACGTTCGACTCACCACCTGGAAAATGAACCTGACCGCTTTTTTCCCCCGCGCGACGCCAGCGCCTAATTCACCTCGAACGTCCCGGCAAAAATCCGGTCGATTGCTCCCACTTCCAGCGCACCGACATCGCAAACGCCAACGTTGCGCGTGAAGTCGCGCTGATCGACGCTCTCGCAGTCGTTGCCGCCGCTGTCGATCAAGACACTGAACGTCTGCGGCAAAAAGGTACGCGTGTATCCACCGTTGTCGCTCAAAGTGCTCAAATACAAGTTGGCGTCCAGAACGGAAACGCTGTTTGTCCCGGCCGGCAGTGCGCAGGTGTTGCCCGGGCTTTCGACCGAATTGTGCGAAATCGGGTTCGTGGGTACAGAGCCCGTGAGTACGGCGCAGGTCCCACTGATCAGGCTGTTCGTGATCGTGATCGCCGACGCCGCGACCGTTCCGGAAACATACAACTCGCCGCCGGCCAACGATGCCGTATCCGCGCGCATCGTCACATTGTTGAGCAACGTCGAGTTCGAGGCCGGGTTTGCTATCGCGATGGCTCCGCCCCATTGCGCCTGGTTTCCGGTAAACGTGGAGTTGCGTACCGTCAAATCGCCGCCATCGATGTAGATCGCGCCGCCGGTGTTGTTAGGTGACTTGTTCGACTCGAACAGCACGCGATTCAGCGTCAACGCGACGCCATTGGAATAGATTGCGCCGCCGTCGCCGATCGTCATGTTGGAAATCTGGTTGCCGGAGAATCGGGTGTCGCTGACGGCGAGACTGCCCGTTCCTGGACCATCCATCGCGATTGCCGCACCATTCAGTGCCGCGCCATTGCCCTGGAAGACGGAACGCGTAATTGTCACGTCGGACCCCGTAGCGGTTATCGCGCCGCCTGCCCCGTCGGAGTTGTTGCTGAGGAAGCTCACGTTGTCGGCAAGGAACGTGGCGCTCGATACGCTGACAACACTGTGCGGCGCGCTCTCCGCCGTGAGATTGTTGAGGCTGAACAACGCGCCGCCATTGACTTGAAACTTGGGCACCAGGCTACCGCCCATGAACAAGGCGGTACCGTCGTTCGGACCATTGAAGGTAACAGAAATCGCTCCGGCGATGGGATGTGGCGTCAGGACGGTGCAAACCCCGACGCCCGTCGACAGCGTGATGACCAAGTCGTTCGGACCGCTCGGCGAGATCATCCCCAGCGCCGAGTCGATGGCGGCGTCGATCTGCCCGCTGCAAGCGATCGTGACATTCACTGTCGCCGCCGAGACGGTGGAAGTTGCGCCGGCCAGCAGAAGTGCCGCCGCGTAAAGCGATCGCGTATTCATCAAGGATGTGATTCCGGTTCTCGTGTGTGAGGGTGTCGTCAATTCTCTCGCCCGAGAATATCGAATACAGAAGCGAAAAACGGTGCCCGGTTCACTTTCCTACGGCTGACGTGATGCAACTTCCTGTCTGCATATCTCGGCCGCTACGAGTCGTGCCTGGTCGATAGCGAGACTATGCCCTGTGTCGCTACCGGAGTGTGAAAGGGGTCTGTGAAAAGAAACGTAAAAGGGACGGAGCTCATTAACTTGGATCAATTGCCACTATCCTTTGTGTTCACAGGGCGGCGTGACGATGACTCCGTCGCGAAAAGAAGCAAAAGGGTGACGGAGGAATACTGCGTAACTGAAAATTTTCTCATATAGAATCCAATAGAATCCATGCGCCGCCTCGATCAAGTTTGGAGTGGACCGTGACTACTGCTTTGCCCACCACACAGGCGTCCGCACCGACAGAGGCGCTGAGCCGTCGCATCCAGCAGAGCCTGCAGGTAATTCTTGCCGGACTGGACGAGCGCGATGCGCTCTCGATAGCGGACACGGAGGCCCTGCGGCGAGAGCTGCGCATGTTGCTCCAGCTGGAACGTATCCAGATCGCGGCCGCGGAAATCGACAAGGCCGAACAGGTCCTCAAGTTCATGCTGCGCCCGAGCATGGGAGAATGCCTGAACGTGTGGTTCGGCAAATCCGAGCAGACCGACCAGGAAATCTGGAACCAGTTCGGCGCGGACGTGGCCTTGGCGTCGAGGGGGCATTACGATCACTGGGCACTCGACGTCGAGCACCCACGCTTGCTGGTGGCGTTGGTGATCATGCTCGATCAGTTCCCCCGCAACATGTATCGCGACACGGCTCAGATGTATGACTGTGACGCGCGCTGCCGGTCTCTGGTCAAGCGTGGGTTACGTGTCGACGTGAGCGCGCAACTGCGTCCTGTCGAACGGGTCTTCCTTTGCTTGGTCCTGAGCCACTCCGAGGCGATGGAGGACCAGCATTTGTGCATGGCGGAGTGGGACAACGTCATGAACCAGCTGCCAGCGGACGATCCGCTGAACGCATTTCACGAGATCTTCCACCGCCATTTCGCGGTGATCAAGCGCTTCGGCCGGTTTCCCCACCGGAACAAGATCCTCGAGCGGGCAAGTACTCCGGAAGAGGCGGACTTTCTGGCTGACGGTTCGTTCCGCTTCGACCTTCCGCTGATCCGGCAGCCGAATGGCAGTTTCGTGTTCGCCGGCACGGTGAAGAAACACACCGTGACGCTGCTCGATTACGAATACCAGACCCTCTTGCCGGACACTGACGAGGTCCGCGAAGGCGCGTACGAATTCAAATACATCGGACCGGACAACGCCTTCGTCAAGACGCGCGAACAGCTCGAGAAGCAAGGCTACATCCGCATTGGCGACGCGGTTCCCGACTTCATCGCCGATTCGAGCACGGGCCTCATCAGATTCCACCAGTTCATCGGCGATTCGTGGTGTGTGCTGTTCTCGCACCCGGCGGATTTCACGCCGGTATGCACCACGGAATTCGGAACCACGGCCAAGCTCGAAGCAGAGTGGAAAAAGCGCAACACCAAGGTCATCGGACTGAGCGTCGACAGCGCCGAGGACCACGAGCGCTGGATCGCAGATATCAACGAGACACAGCACACCCAGGTGAACTTCCCGATCGTCGCCGACCAGGACCGCCAGGTGGCGATGCTGTTCGGCATGCTCGACCCAACCACGTTTCGTCACGGCTCCAACATGGGTCAGACCCAGACGGTGCGGAGCGTATTCATCATCTCGCCCTCGAAACGGGTAGAGCTGATCATCTCCTACCCGGCCCACATCGGCCGCAACTTCAACGAGATCTTGCGCATCCTGGATGCCCTGCAGCTTTCTGCCAAGTATCGGGTGGCCACACCGGCGAACTGGCAACCTGGAGACGACACGGTGGTGCTACCGTTCATCTCGGACGAGGATGCGGAGCGCATGTTCGCCGACCAGGGCGGCTTCCGCAAAGTGCGCTCGTACTTGCGTTATGTGCGCGATCCGTCGCTCCGCCGCTTGTGAGCTTCACAACAAGGTCGATCGGGTTTCGGCCACGTCAATGGGCCAGATTCCGCTAGTTTTCTACAGGGGAATCGGACCCCTTGGCAGTACTCCGCGTCCGTGAGTTCTTCGTTGCCGGCAGCGCGGGTCATGAGCTTCGCCAGTCTCGGTTCGCCCAGCCGCGCCAGCAACTCGACGTTGCGAACGCTCCGTCCTTGCTGCATCAACGACCGTTGATTGCGATTCCCCTGCCGAACCTGGAGGCCGAGGAACAGTAGAGAAACGAGAACGGCGAGATTGCTGGCGAGATTCGCGACGGAAGAGAAATCCCCGAGATTCATGGAAGCGGCGCCCCTGTCGAATCGGGTGATGCTACTCGGAAAACAGCAAAAACGCTGTCACCACCTGCGCCTGTTGACCTCAGCGGCGAAATGCCGACCCGGTTTTCGTGTCACCGCTTCGCACGCACGCCGCGACGTGTACGAATATTGCTGCGGCTGGTTGCCACCGCCCCTTTCTCTCTTTCCGGCAATCGCCGCACGCACCGGACCGGCTCCGTGTCCAGAGCCGACACGTGCGATGAAATCGCCAAAGCGTTCCTGGGATGCGCCGGGGCGTTGAAAACGATCGCCTGAGCCGCCCGGTCTCATTTCCAATGGTTGCATGGTCCAGACGCAATATTCCTCGAGTGAGGCCACGATGAAATTCCTTGCTGCATTCGTTCCGGCTTGGCTTCTGGTCGCGCTGCTGCAAAGCACGGCAAGCGCCGCCGCCGGCGATCATCTTTACGCGCGCCCAGGACAACTCGTCGCGGCGGACGGGACACGCTTGAATCTTTACTGCATGGGAAAAGGAACGCCCGCGGTCGTATTCGATTCGGGCTGGGAAGACTGGGCGCCGGTTTGGGCGATCGTGCAGCCGGCGGTCGCCAAGTGGACTCGCGCTTGCAGCTACGATCGCGCCGGCACGGGCTTCAGCGATGCCGGTCCGATGCCGCGAACGAGCGTGCGCATTGCCGACGAGTTGCACGGCGCGCTGCATAAAGCCGGGGTCAAGGGGCCCTACATTCTCGTCGGACACGCATTCGGAGGCGACAACGTTCGCACATTTGCGGTCCGCTACATGGAAGAGACTGCAGGCCTCGTGCTCGTCGAGGCCGACGTCGGCGGTCCTGACGAGCATACCGGCGAAGGCAGAATCATCGCCCAGCTTCGCGAGTGCCGCGACGCGATCGCCGGCGGCAAACCGCTGCCTCCGCTGCCTCAACGGCCGGACCAACCGGCCCGCACATGCGCCCAGCAGTTCTTTCGCGGACTGCCGGAGGCAGCGTGGTCGCAGGAGCTCAACGCCAAGCTTCTGGAAATCGCCCAGACCAAGGTCGCGATGTACGACGCATTCATTTCGGAAATGGAGCAAATGCGTGCGGATGAAGTCTACCTGGAGCAGCACGAACGCTCGTTCGGCGCGCGCCCTGTGCGCGTGTTGACGACTGGCAACCACGGAGTGCACACCCTCGACGCGGGGCAATCGAAGGATGCGCAGCAGCAGGCGTACCAGGACAATGTCGCGCGGTCGCAAGCCAAGTGGATCGCGGCCTCTTCGAACGCCAAGCAATTGTTCACGGACAAGAGCTCGGAATACATTCCATTCGACCAGCCGGACTTCGTCACCGATGCAATTCGTGACGTCTATACGCAAAGCAAATAAGACAAAGGCAAAAGGAACGGTGGAAATTGTTCTACGCGGGAGGAAGTGGCGTGAATTGCCTCTGGGGCACCGCCGATTTGCCGGACAGGCCAATTGAGTATTTCGCCCTTATTTCGATTGTCGCAACAATTGCTGAGGATAACTCATGTCAAAGCTTCGATTTTCATTGACCGCCGCTGCCTGTGTGCTGACATGCGTTGCTTGGGCGGCGAACTCCCTTTTCGTTGGCGAGTGGAAATTGAACCCATCCAATAGCAAACTTGCCGACCAGATGAAAGTCGAGAGCGTCGGTGGCAACAAATACGCCTTTGACTTCGGCGCGGGTTCCGAAACAGTGGCCGCCGATGGCACAGATCAGCCAGGCTATGGTGGAACCACTCTGGCGGTCACGATCGAGGGCCCAGACTCCTGGAAAGTGGTTCGCAAAAAGGATGGCCATGTTCTCCTCACGGCGAACTGGAAGCTTTCCGAGGATGGAAGCGCGCTCAGAGATGACTTCACGAGTTTTGCGCCCGATGGGTCTGCCTCCAACTTCAAAAACGTGTATGAGCGAACGACAGCGGCATCGGGGTTTGCGGGGACTTGGGAAAGCACGAGTGTGAAGGTGAATTTCGAGCTTGTGATCAAGATCGAGCCTTACAACGGGCACGGCCTTTCGCTCATTTCGCCCTCCGCGGACAAGCCCAAGAACCTGAGTTTTGATGGCAAGGATTATCCGAACATCAGCTCCAACGCGAGCCCAGGGTCAACGTATTCCTCGCGACGGATAAGTGAGGACACTTTTGAAATAACCGACAAGCTCAACGGCAACATTGTGGACACTCAGCAGATCATGCTTTCTTCCAATCTGAAAACCTTGACCCTGACCGTACACAAGACAGGCACCCGCGCCCAAAGTGTCCTCGTGTTTGAGCGGCAAGAACAATAGGGCAGCAAAGGGGGCGGAGGTCGTTGACTCAGATTGATTACTTCCGTCGAATTACGCGGAAGCGGGTCCGTGAGCCCGAAGCAGCCTTTGGCTGACGGGATGCAACTTGGCGTCCGTATATCTCGGGCGCAGGCCGTTAAAAGTCCTGCGTGGCCGAGAGCAAAGACTACGTCCTGTGTTGCTAGCGGCGCGTGCAAAGCGGTCAAGTTGATTTTTCCGATTGCAACTGCTCGTGAAAATGAACCTGACTCCTTTTCCATATCGCTTTTTTCCGCTTTCCCGCTGATTCAAAAAGCCGCAAACCCATTCCGGAAAATAAGGTCTTCAGGATATTGACGCTCAACCGCGCCCATATCGGTGGGGTCGTGGCGCTGGACGCCGCGTTGGTCCTTGTTTTGGAGGGTGATGCAGTCGCATGGCACTTTGCCAATGGCAGGGCTGGTTGTCGCCGGCAGCATCGTCAAAGTCTCACCGCCGTTATCGACCAGCGGCCCGAGTTGCGGATCGACGCCTATGAGGCTGCCGGATCCTCCCGTGATTGTTGCGCCGCCCGGATTTGTGATCAGGCTTTCGCTGGCATTAAAGGCACCAGCCAGGTCATCGGCCGACGTTTGCGAAAAATTGTTGGACACTATGCTCGCAAAAAGCGAGGCCGTGCCCCCCGCCGACGTAATGCCGATGCCCGTTTCGTCGACCCCAGCAGTATTGAAGGCGATAGTGGAATAGTTGAACATTGTTGCGCTACCGGTTTTTACGTCCAACAACGCCACGCCCGCGCCGCCGGTTGGGGCGTAGTTCTGGACGATCGTCGAATTAAAGAAATTAGCTAAAAAACCGACATTGCGCAGGGCAATTCCGCCGCCGCCTTGCGCGCCCGAATCAGCCTGCGGCTGCGGCACCATGTTGCCGCTGATTGTGGACGCAACAATTTCCACGGTTGTCGCATCCGCTATGTATACGCCCCCACCTTGTTGTTCGGCGGAATTGCCACTGATCGTCGTGTCTGAACCGATATACATCGTCGAGTCGGAGAGCGAGCACAACGCACCACCTCTGAAAGAGGCTTGATTACCGCTAAGGCGTGAATGCTCGACCTTGATCTTTGCAAACAGTGAATATATCGCGCCTCCGAACCCCGACTTGCTGGCAGTTATCGACACTTGCGTCAGCAAGAGTTGAGTATGGGTGGTGAAGATGGCCCCTCCAGGGACTCCGCCCCCTCCATTGGCGAGCGTGAGCGTCACGCCGCTGATTGTCACCGGCGTGTGGCTCGGGTTGCTATCGTCCGGAATCGGCCTGATATAAAAAATCCGCGACGCATTATTGCCGGATATGGTGATCAGGTCTGCCCCTGGGCCAGCTATCGTCATCGCCTTCTGAATCGCAATCTGGCCGCTGGCCAACGTGATCGTGCTGCCGATCAGAGCGGGTGCGAAGTTAATGAGATTTCCACTGGATGCATTGGCTGCCGTGATCGCCTGCCGCAAGCTCAGCGTTCCGATCGGGCCGGGATCGCCGGCCGTATTGACGACATAGGTGTTTGCCGCCACAGGCAACGGAAGCGTAGTGCCAACGGCCAGAACCAAGGCGAGCCTGGAGATCAAACGTTCGCCCGACGGCCCTGCTGGTGAGAGTGT
The DNA here is from genome assembly GCA_963766595.1 of uncultured Gammaproteobacteria bacterium. Lineage (GTDB taxonomy): Bacteria > Pseudomonadota > Gammaproteobacteria > Xanthomonadales > Rhodanobacteraceae > Rudaea. The sequence goes on along the minus strand of CAVYAZ010000001.1, from coordinate 597,482 downwards.
CGCATTGATGGTCGCGGCGAGGATGCCAAGGGGTTTTTTATACGGGGACTTCATGTTTCTGGCCCGCTCGATCTAATTGCGTCTTGAACTAATACGTGACGCAGCGTGATCAACCGACACCTGTTTTAGTTCGCGATCCTGAACGGGAGTATCGGCTTTGCGCCTGCCGGCGTTTCCACCGGATGAGAAGAATGCCGCGCTCTGACGCACCGCCTGAAAATAGAGCTGACCCCTTTCTTCCTCGAAAACGCGCTCTGAGTCCCTTTTCGTTTCGTCGACTGACCGTACACTCTCGTATACCCCATTTGGAGATGCCGATGTTCCCACGCCAATTCGTCGTCGCCGTGCTGCTCGCAAGCGCCCAGGCCGCGCAGGCCAATGCACCCGCGACATCGGCCGGGTCCCCGGAGCACGTCGTCGTTCCGTGGCACGGCAAAGGCGTCATCGCCGACGTCCGCGAGGGCCACGTCATCGTTGACGGAGATATCTCGATCGGTACGACTGCATACGTCCAGGGCAAGCTCGCCACCCGGCCCGATGAATGGGCGGACGTCAAGTCCTGGGGGGCTGGCCCGATCGGGACCAACGGCTATGCGGTCGCGTATCCATCGACCCTGTGGCCCACTCCGACGCCAGGATCGCCGGCGAACGTGCCGTTCGTACTTTCGACGCCGCAGTACTCCCAGATTGGCCAGGCGATCAACGACTTCAACGCGGCGTTTTCGGGCGTGATCCAGTTCGTCACGCGCACCAACGAAACCGACTACGTCGATTTCAACCTCACGGGCGCCGACGCGTCGGGCATCTGCTTCGCCGAGGGAATCGGCCGCACCGGCGGCGTGCAGACGATTGGTGGTTCGGTCACGTGCACCGAGACCGCGCTGCTGCATGAGATCGCACACATCGTCGGCCTCTACCACGAGCATCAGCGCCCGGACGCGGGTACGTTCCTCACCTACAACGAACTCAACCTCGACAAACCGTACGCGTTCGGCGATTTCGGGACGTTCGACAGCATTGGTGGAGTCGGCAATTTCGGCGCAGCCGACGCCAATGCGGACCTGATCGGTTTGTACGACCTGGGTTCGCTCATGCAGTACGGCCGGCAGGCGATTACGCCACCGACCGCCGTGTTCTCGAAGAACGGGGAAAACGTGCTCGAAACGATCCCCGCCGGCATCCCTATCGGCGAGGTAACGACCTACTCGCCGGGCGACATCGACACGATCAAGCGGCTCTACGGCGCGGCACCGAAGACGGTTGTCGTCACGACGTTCCCGGCCGGCCTTCCGATCGTTGTCGACGGCGTGTCGCTGACGTCGCCGCAAACCTTCGCCTGGGACCTGTACACGCAGCACACGATCTCCGTGCCGTCGACGTACCTGCAGCGCGGCAGCGACCTACACTCACGGTACCTGTTCGCGAACTGGAACGACGGGCAGGCCATCACGCACACGGTGAAGGTTACTCCAGGCAACCGCGAGCGCACGCAGCCGGACGATCGCCCGTCGGTCACGGTCTACCAGGCCGCGTTCCAGCACTATGTCGATCTGGATTTGCTGACGCCGAGCGGCGGCGTCTTCACGGTTAGCCCGACGCCCATCACGATCAGCGGTACACCGTACGGCCCCTGGGTGCTCAATCAGAGCATTCTTACGCTCACGGCGAATCCCGTCGCCGGCAACCAGTTCTACCAGTGGACCGGCCAGCAGGTGCACGACGCAGGCTCGAATCCGAGGTCGTTCCTGCTCACGCTCGGCTTCTTCCAGATCGGTGCCGACTTCGTAACCCAGGCAACGACGATGTACACGGTCGCGAACTCGGTCTCGGGCCCATCGCCGCCGATCAGTCCGAAGCATCCCGTGCTCGACGGCGCCGTGGACGGCCACGGCATCTACTACGCGCAGAACTTCATCGACGCAGACCTTTGGACGCCCGGCCAGACCACGCATCAGGTCGAGGCCTACGACACGCTGTTCCCGTTCACCGGCAACGTGGAATACGATTTCGTTTCGTGGAGCGACGGCGGCGCGGACACGCACGACCTCGCGGCGCTTCCGGCCTCGAACACCACGTACACGGTCCACTACATCGCTAAATACCACGGTTTTTCGATGAACGACCCGGCGTGTGCGACCAACACCGCGCCGCTCGCGGACGCCGGTTACCCCGACGGCACCGTGGTTCCCTTCAGCGTGACCCCGGTGAGCGGCTGGTCTTTCGCGGGCTGGACCGACGCGCTGACCGGCCAACCCAATCCGACCACCCTCACCGTGCACGATGAGTTCCGGGTGATCGCGCTTTTCAACACCACTGCCACGCCCCTCGCAATCACGAGCTTCACGCCGGCAAGCGTCGGCCAGGGCGATCCCGCTGAACCACTGCAGATCCACGGCAGCGGCTTCACCGCCAACACCCAGGTCTTCGTCAACACCCTGTCGCGCACTGTGACCTTCGTGGACTCCACCCGCCTCGACATCACGCTGGAGCAATCCGACCTCACCGACGCCGGCGCCCTCGACGTCCAGGTGTTCAACAGCACCGCGTCGCCGGCATGTGCCATACAGCGCGACGCGACACTGCCGGTGCTGTCGCGGCCAAACGAGATATTCGGCGACGGGTTCGAATGAGGGACGGGGTCAGACTGAATCGAGAAACGGAGTCAGAGTGACTCAAGAGCGTTGCCAATCACAGAGGCACTCTGGCTCCGTTTCCTCGCTCTAATCGCCCTCCAGACTGTCGCTGAAGATCGTATCGTCGTTCGAGCAGTCGGAAAACTCGGAAGTATTACCGGCCGGATCCGTGGCCGTCGCGGTTATCACGTGGCGGTCGATCGGAGTGGTGAGCGCTAGCGGCCCGAAAGAGACGTCGTTCGGATTGGTGGTAACGTCGAGGGTGCCGACGAAGATCTTGCCTTGGCCATGACCGGACTTGTCGCAGCCCGCATTGGCAAAGAATTCCAGCCGGTAGGTCTTGTTCGCTTCGCTGTTGAGGCTACCGCTCACGTGCACGATCGTCTTCGGCCCGACCACACCGGCGCCGAGCACGGGATAGTTCTGCCGGTTGTTGGCGCCCGTGTCGGGGTCGTCGAGATCATTCGCTGTCGGAGGCGATACGTTGTCGCTCTGAGCCAGGCTGATGCCGAAGCCGTTGCCGTAGATCGAGTTGCCGAGAGTTGCCCAACCGGTGGCGAACGCGACGGCGACTCCATTGGTGCCGCTGTACGCGATCACGTTGCCTTCGCCCGCTGCCGTGCCGCCGATCAGGCCGCCGGCGTTAGAACTGATGACGATACCCGAGGTGCCGCTCGCCAGCGGGATCTTGCCATCGAGGCTCACGCCGATATGGTTGCCCTGGATCACGGGTGTGCCCGCGGAGGCGTCGCCGTTGACATAGATGCCATTGTTTGCGCCACGAATCAGGTTGCCCGCGCCGGCCGTGCTGCCGCCGATCGTGACGGTGCCGTTGCTGCCTCCGATCACAACCCCGTAGAGTCCGGCTGCAAGCGCAACCGTACCCGTCGCATCGGTGCCGATGCGATTTCCCTGAGCGTTGCCTCCCCCCGCGGAGCCGAAGCCGAACTGGAGGCCGACTGTGCCCCATGATCCGATGACGTTGCCGGCGCCGGCGCCACTGCCGCCGATCGTGTTACCGCCGGCATCGACGTTGATCGCGATCGCCGCGTTGCCGATCCCCACGGTGCCGGTGGCGTCGAGATCGACGTAGTTGCCCTGGACGAGAGTCGACGTGCCATCGACGTCCATCGCGTGGGTGCTTCCTGCGTTCGACGCAGCGATCAGGTTGCGCGCCGCCGGCGTCGTGCCGCCGATCATGTTGCCACTTCCCGCCACCTCCAGTACGGCAAAAATGATGTGGTTAGTCGACAGCGTGCTGCCGTTGGGCTCCACGCCGATGAAGTTGCCGGCCACAGTATTATTGTTGCTGCTGATCGCCACCATGTAGCCCAGGTTGTTGGCATCGCCGTCCGGCTTGACGATGGATAGACCTTGCACGGTCGAGCCATTGCTGCCGCCGGCCAGATGCAGAGCGGGTGTGGTCGCACTGCTGGCGTCGATGCGAATCAGCACCACGGCGTTGTCGCCGACCGCCAGCGTGTTGGCGCTTGCACTCGGTTGCGTATAAGGCTGCGCATAACCGTCGATCACGACCTGCTCGGTGATATCCGGCAACGGCGATAAAAGCGCAATCGTGCAGATCTTCGGTGGTCCGCCGCTGCAGCCTGCATCGGTATCGGGAATGTTGAACGCTATGGTGTCAACCGCCGGGAAAGCGATTCCAGCAATACAGCCGTTGCTTGAGTCGCTGGAGGGCTTGTTCGTATTCGCCGAAATGATCGCCTCGCGCAGCGTGCAGGCGCCGTCGTTGTCGGTCGTATCGGCGGTACTGTTGACGAGGATGGCGGGCGGCGGCGGGGCCGGCGCCAATCCGGGAAAAGCAACCAGCGCAAGCATGAGCAGCGAAACGGTCTTTGCGTTCATGATGACCTCGAGAAATCATCAGGACGAGTGCCCGCGGCGACGAAGGCTGGCGCAGGCTGGCACAGGCTGGTCGAGCATACGCGCGCTACCTTGCATGATCCTGACAATTTGCTGGACAAAGGGACGGAGGCAATTAACGAGCCGGCGCCCTCGACGTCCAGGTGTCAACAGCACCGCGTCGCCGGCGTAGGCCATACAGCGGCGACACTGCCGGTTCTGTCGCGGCCAAACGAGATCTTCGGGAACGGGTTCGAATGAGGGACGGGTCAGAGTGAGTGGCTCACTCTGACTTCTGTTTCACGCTCTGACGCCTTCTTTCGGGACTTACTTGTCGAAACCGTCGGCGAAGATCGGTGGCAGCACCACATTTGACTCGACGGCTGAAAATCCGAATCCGAACGAGAGGGCGTCCGGGTTTGTGTTTGCCGGATTGGGCGCGTAGTTGCCGTCCTGGTCGCGAATCTGCACATCGGGAGCAAACATGGTACTCATGAACGGGCTGGTCGCTACCTCATCGACTGAGATGAATCCGTCTGTCGGGTTCTTGTCGAAGAGCGACAGCAGGGTTTGCGCGGTAGTGGATTGAGCATCGGCTTGAATGATGTCGTTGAAGTCGGCCGCCAGCGTCGGGAAGATTTTCACGTAGACGTCGGTATCGCGAATCGAACCATTGATCTGGCCCTGCGCCAGGCCGACACCCACCGCCGTGAACTTCAGTCGCGCTCCTTGCAACGGCAGGGCAACGACATAGTTCCCGATCTGGATATCGACCTCGATGTCGACCGGCGTGGTCGTCGTTGCCGGGTTGGCTGAAACGAATCCGCCGCCGGACAGCGGAGCAAGAAACGCCCCTGGAGCGTAGGCACCGTCGTACTCGAAGGTGTCCGTGCCATCGAAAAGCGGCGGCGATGGAGTTGCCTCTCCCAAATACCAGATCGCTTCGGCACCCGTGTCGTTGGCAAATGCCTCATCGCTGCTGCGAATTTCGACGAGGTGGACGCTCTGCCCCGCTGTCGTGGCTGACGCGGTCGCTCCGGAAATATCCAATCCCGTGCTGCCGAGTGCGGAGAGAACACCCCCAAAGGCGTTGTCCACGTGCCCATCCCCGTTCAGATCGATCGCATAAGCCGACGCCTGGGTATTGTTGATCGGCAGATTGAGGCTGCTCACGGCATATCCGCGCGAATGGTTGGCCGCATGAACATGTTCGCTAACCATCGACGCACAGACGAATCCGCCCGCGAGCGTGCATCGCAGCACAAAACGTGCTGCCCCAAATCGTGCCGCGAAACAAGCCGCTTCGATAACCATTTCGCTCCCTCCGCTTGAATCTGATTTGATTTCAGGAACCGCCCCTACGAATACCGTGACTGGTCGTGACGATTACAGAAAAAATAGTAAAAAAAGGCGGCAGAGTAATTAGGTGTTTTAAATCGCGCTGCCCACATTGCGTTCGGAATCAACCCGGAACAAAGCTGTACGGCTCACCGCGAGTTCGCCGCTAAGGCTCACGGCGAAGCCGAATTGAACAATCCGAAAACGGTGTCCGGATTACTTTCCTGGAGCTGCCCAAGCCGCTGCGGGCACGAAGGCGGGGTGCCTCACGCGCACGCAGCGTACGCTGCGCTGGGACCGCGTGAGAAATGGAGTCCGTGAGAAATGGAGTCAGAGTGACTTACGAGCGTCGCCAATCCCGAACCAAAGGCACTCTGACCCGTTTCCGGTTTCGCTATAATTAGGCCGTTCGATTGGGAGGGTGCCATGCAACACGCTCTCGCTGGCCGCTGTTGCCTTTTCGCCTTATTGCTTTCCGCATCGTTTGCGCACGCTGATACCTGGACAGTTACGTCCAACGGAAACAGCGGGGGCTGCACTCCCAATTCGACGAGCGACATCGACTGCACTCTCGACATTGCGATCGCTGCCGCAAGTTCGGACGACACAATCGTTTTCTCCCCGGCGGTGCAAACCCAGACGATCTCGATAGGCCCACTGGTCATCGGCAAGAACTTGACGATCGACGGCTCGCCGAACGGCGTCGTGCTGGACGCAAACAGCCAGGGCTATCATTTCTATATTGGGATAGAGGTTACTGCCAGACTGTCGCATTTGGCCTTCCAGAATGGATTCGGCTCGGGTTCCGGCGGGTCGCTTTACGTCGAAAGTACAGCCAGCGTGACGATCGACTCCTGTACATTCGCTCACAACGGTAGTGGGGGATCGGGCGGCGCCGTCAACAACAACGGTTCGCTCAATATCATGAACTCGACATTCACCGCCAACGGTGCTCTTACCGGGGGTGGTGCGATCTACTCGGCCGGTGTTTTCACGATCAGCAACTCGACGGTTGTCGGCAACACGACGGCTGGCCCAGGCGGCGGCATCGCGACGTCGATATCCGGGGGCGGCTATTTGATGAGCAGCATTGTCGCGAACAATTCCTCGTCGGCTGCGCCCGATCTTCACGCGACGACCGCGTCCCTCGGTGGCAACCTGATCGGCAACATTACCGGCGGCTCGCTGTTAGGCGCTGATGCGAGCGACCAAGTCGGAGATTCCATGAATCCGATTGATCCGCGGCTGTCGCCGGCTGGCTTGGCAAACAATGGCGGCGCGACACAGACGCTCGCGCTACTGGCAGACAGCCCTGCGATCCACAAGGGTGCCTGCGCCGGCCATGCCAGCGATCCGACGATTCCGGCAGCGACATTCGACCAACGCGACGTGCTGCGCGGCGCATTGTGCGATATCGGTGCATTCGACGCGACACTAATCTTTTACAGCGGATTCGAGAACTGAAGGCGAGGCGTAGGACTGAACAACGGTACCGAGTTCGTTTGCCGGTTTCCAATGTCAAAGTGCCCTCCGCGCCGAGAACGGTGCCACGCACTTTCCTCCTGGTTCAAAGACAGAAGGAAGAGCGCTGCCATTTGGCATTCGGCCACAGGATCAGTCACGGCGGTCAGCCATGAACAGGTGCGCGGCATTTTGGATTCTCATCTCGCTCGTGGAGTCCAGCGCCTACTGCGCGACCGGTAGCCTCATCGTGTTCGACGACGCGGACGAGAACGGATTCAGTCACAACGCGGCAGCTTGCGGCAGCAACTTCTACAATTTCGGGGAAATGACCGTCGTGCACAGCGGGAGCGCTGCTATCGCAATCTCCAAGCTGGACAACAGTGGTGTTGGCTGGATGGCGCCGACGACCTATTCGGCGTCGACCGACTATGACGGCGTCGGCTTCTGGGTGAACGCTGGCGACGCACAGACGACGGTGACGTCATTGGCGGTCTACGATGCGAGCTTTGCTCCTCACTTCCTGCATCTGGAAGATGTATACAGTGCGCCGCTTCCCGTGAATACGTGGATTCACTTCCAGGTTCCGTTCTCGTCGCCATTCTTCGCCGTCGCTTTTTCGACGCCACCGGAAACGGTCCAGGAGTTATGTCTCATCAGCCACGACACGAATGGCCCGACGAGTTTTTTGTATCTCGACGATGTGTCCCTGAGAGGCGCGGATATCTTCAAGAACGGTTTTGAAGGCTAGTGCCGAAATCGGTATGACGGTTTGTCCAGCGTACTTGCTCAAATCAATCATGTTTGCACCCGCTGCCGCGCCGGCGCACGCGCCGACGCCGATCGTCGTGGCAAGCGAATCTGACAGCGGAGCAATGGCGGTCTGTGTTTCCCATCGGCGGCTATCGCTCGCGCTCGGCCTTGGCTAGACTCCGTGCGGGTTTGTCCAGGGGACGGCAGGTGGACGTTTTTCTCGAGCGTCTCAAAGAACGCAAGCTCGTGAACCGGCCCGTTGCGAGTGAAACGGAGCCAGAGTGTCTTTCGCTCGACGCGTCTATTTCCTCGCCGGATCGGCGCGCCACAAACCGCCCGCTCACGAGACGGAAGATTCAAACGGATAATTTCTCCGGCCCGTTTTCACTGTAAAACGGGCTGCGCCCGGCTGCGGATTCAGAACTCGAAGCTGGAGGCAAAGACCGTGTCGCCCGACTCGAACGCCCCAACGTCGCAGGACGAACCGATCGCGCGCGCGTAGCCACGCTGGTCGTACCTAAGGAGCGTGGCGAGCGGGCCGATGCACCCACCGGGATCACCACCATCGATCGCGTTGCTCAACGGCAGCAACGCGATGGTCTCGGTCCGGCCGCCGTTGATCTGCAGCGGACCGAGATACGCGAGCGAATTCAAGGTCGACCACGAGCCCGCCAGAGTGGAAACCGTGCAGTTTGCGATCGAACCGAACAGATTGCCGCCATACGAAGAGATCGTGCCGGCGCAATCCGACGGCGATCCGGAAGTCGTGTTGCCCGCCACGAGCGAATTGTGCAGATTCGTCGTGCCTCCCACGTAATCGAAAATGCCGCTGCCGGAACTGCCCGCGACATTCGTCCCGCTGCTGTTGAAGGCGACAGTCGAACTGTACATCTGCATCGTGCCGTCATTGCCGATCCCGCCCCCTTCCTGCGTCGCGGCGTTGCCAGCGATTGTGCTGTCGTAGATCGTGATCGTGTAGGGGCCGAGGACATAGACGCCCGCGGCCTTTGGCGCACTGTTCACCGACACGGTCGAATAGGCGACCGTCGCCGAACCACCCTGCACCGATACGCCCCCGCCGCGCGTTGCGTTGTTCTGCGTGACCGTGCAGGCCGTCATCGTCAGCGAGCCGGTGCTGTCGATGCCGCCGCCGACCTGGTCGGAATGGTTTCCATAGAGCACGCAGTCCGTGATCGTCAGGGTGCCGGCGTTGGCGATGCCGCCGCCGCTGTTCGCCACCGCGTAACCATTGCGGATCGTCACGCCCGAGATCTCGACCGTCCGTCCGGCTGCGATCTTGATGACGTCGTCGATCTGGTTGCCGTCGATAATCGAATTCGCGGCGCCGGCACCGACGAGCTTGATCACGGGCGAGCCACTGGTCGGCGCGGTGAAGTTCAAGTCGCCGTTGGTCTCGTCATCCGAGCCTGACGCCGGAATCGTCAGCGTATACGTTCCTGCGGGCAGCGATATCGTCGCACCGGCTCCGCTGCTGCGGTTTGCTTCCATGACCGCCGCTCGCAACGTGAGGTGTTGGCCGACGTATGGCAGGTGCCGACCTGCGTCAGGTCGTCCGGCTGGTCGAGCAGGCTGTTCACCGTGAAGACTGGCGCCGCGTGGAGGCAGGTCGCGGCCAGCCCCAGTGTAGCGAGGAGAGCGAAGCGTTCGCTGCCGATTCCGGACGTTGCCATGGTTACCCCCTGGGTTGTCCAATCCGCTCCGGCACGTCAGTCCGGCCCGCAAGAGTATACCGCCGCGGCCGGAAGAGAAGAGAACGGGTCAGGTTCATATTTCCGATGACGCCAACGCGCGTAACGGAGTCAGAGTGACTCAACGCCAACCAGAGTAACTTTAGAAAAGGCACTCTGACTCCGTTATTCACGACTCCATTATTCACGTCTATGGAAGCGCCAGACTTCAGCGCCAAGTCGAGGCGCTCACGAATCGCGGTGCCGCCGTCACCGTGAGGAAAGCCACGCTCCGACTTACCGCATGAAAAATGAACCTAACACCTTTCTCCACGCCTAGTGCGAACGAAAGTGTCCTCTGGTCCTGCCCACCCGGCCCGCCCACCGTCCGAGCGCCGAAAAGGCACTCTGACACCTTTACTTTTACTCGCAACGCTCGATCCCTGAAACACGTCCTTAGTGTCAACCGGCAAACTCCCGATCGAGTCGAGCATGAAAAATTCCGGGTTTCTGCTTTGCACATTGTCAATGTCGCTGGCATTTCCGGTGCTGGCACAAGACAGGAAGGCTGCGTATCCCGAAATGGCGCCGGTAGCGCAGTACCGCATTTCCGCACGCGACGACGAGATTGCGTTGGCGCGAACCGCAGCTCCGCCTTCGATCTCGAAGGATGCCGAAGTGTTGGTGCTGGGCGAGCGCGGATATGAAACTGCGGTCAAGGGCAAGAACGGTTTTGTCTGCTTCGTCGAGCGCTCCTGGGATGCGGGCTTCGACGATGCGGAATTCTGGAATCCGAAACTTCGCGCGCCAAACTGTTTCAATCCACCGGCTGTGCGCTCGGTCCTGCCGCAATACCTCAAACGCACCGAGTGGGTGCTGGCAGGTGTCAGCCGGCAGGACATGAAAGCGAAAGCCCGGTCCGCCGTTGCCGGCCACGAATTCAAGTCACCGGAGCCGGGTGCGTTTTCCTTCATGCTCTCGAAGGACGGCTACGTCAGCGATGACGCCGCCGGTCCCTGGCTTCCGCACGTCATGTTCTTCGTTCCACACGGTCAGGCTGCGACTTGGGGCGCGGGCCTGGAGGGCTCGCCGGTAATAGGCAAGGACGGCAGCGACATCGAGCCGACGGTTCTCTTCGTACCCGTACGCCGCTGGTCCGACGGCTCGCCCGCACCGCCACCGGCCGAGCAGCACCGAATGTAGTCTCTGGAGATACTGTGAGAAAGCCCGGCAAGTGACCGAGGACTGATCGGGTCCCCGCAGACCACGAGTGCTTTTGCGAACGCGCCTGCTTTGTTCCAACATCAGGCGTCGGCGAAACCGAACTGGGGCCATTTGCCACTCCGCCGTAGAGCCGCGGAACGGGTGCCTCTTGCTTATGGACGCAGCGTCGAAATGGCGTCCGCTTTTTCGGCGCAAGAAGACAGCTTAATTGGCTGCGTCCCTTTTCCTCCTTTTCGCATGCTCTTTTCCTGCGTAAGTAAGAAAAAACAAATTGTAAGGAAATTGCAAGCTTCCTGATGCAACAATTTAGGCGCACCAGCACGCCACAGCATCGCTAGCGATCCTTCCGGTTCGGCGAACAACGGGATGTCTCCGCTCTCCTCGGAAGGTCTTTTCCGTACGTGTCTTATCACGAAGGGGGCAGCATGGCATCGTCTTGGTCTTCGGCATCGGCTCGATCGTTCGTCCGGTTTGCGCACACGGCATTCTTCGCTCTTTTGGCCTTCAGTGAGTTAGTCCCGTCAGCTTGTCTCGGTAACGTCGCGCCGGTGCAAGCGATGGCGGCGAAGGACCGCGGGATGCTGCCGGCTGCAGTGAGCATTACTGAATCCACTTCGCTGTGGGGAACAGGCACATGCAATTCCTTGCTGCCAGGTGGCGGCAGCGTCGCTCCTCCGGGCAATGTGGACACAACATGGGGCACATTGGAACAGGAGGCGATCTCCAAGGTCGAAGCCTTCTACGGCCAGAACACCCCTTCGCACCCGAACTCGGACCCGAGCAACGTATACGCTTTGGTCTACGCACGCGGCATGACCCGTGCCTACATGTTCGCCGCGCTGGTCAAGGCAATCAACGATGTTCACAACGGCAACGGCTTCTATACGGGCGATGAACTCGCCTGGGTCAATGCGTTCGCCGAGGTTGTGCGCTACGGACGCGAGTGGGTAGCTATCGACGCTATCAATCGTTTGAACACATTCAACACCTCTCCTGCCGCAACATCTACGGTGGCGAACAACATCTTCCAACTTTTCTTCGGCGTCGTCGGCCTACCGTGGCGCAACAACCCCAAGGTCCCGAACGGCCAAGACTTTCTGCGGCAGTCCCAGACAGCGCTTTGGGGCCCTCCGACGGTTACAAACGATGCCGGCAACAATATTCAGAACTATCCCCTGGGGACCGCCGAATCCGCGACAGCACTGCACGAAATGAGCGAAGCCATTGCATTTCTCAATGCAGTGGGCGATACCCAGATCCGCACGCCCGGGGGAACCAGTTCCGCCCTGTCGACGGCGATGGCGGGCATCGAGCAATCGTTCGGCAATGTCTCTGCCGGCGACATGGCCGAAGCCATATCGTCGGTCAAGGATGTGGCCAGCATCGCCTCTTCCGGAGAGAACGAAAACGAGGGCTCGGCCATATTCACCGCGCTGGCCAACAGCGTCTATGTACTCACCGCCGACGTGGATGCCGCGGTCACGCTTACCACTGCCGAGTCCACCGCTTTCACCGCCTTGGATGCTTCAAGTCTTTTTTCGGCTCTAAACGATTCGAGCCAGTTCAGTGAACTGATGAACGACTTCGCCGCCATTACACAGCACTCGCTGCCTGTCGGGTTGGCGACCGGAAACGACCCGGATTGCCGCACGATCAACCATCTGGGGAACGCGTCGGGGCTGTCACCGGATGCCACCCTCAACGTGCTCTATTACCCGAACAGCACGACGTCCAGCTACAGCTATTCGACCCAAGTCCTGGGAGGCAACGCGGCCGGGACCGTCGGTTCGTCGACCGGCATCCCGAGTGATACGGTCAACGATCCGGCCGTAATGGACTGGACGTACGCGCGCGATCTCGGTCCCGGCGCTCCGCGCATCGGAGCGAACTGGCCGATCTCGGAAATCTCCTACGGCGTACCCGGAGACACCGACTTCGGTTGGGACCAGCGTGCGCCCAGTCCTTTTTTCTCCTGGGCCGGTTATTGGTACATCAGTTTCAACGGCTCGCAACCCAACACGACATACAACACGGCACCGTTCCATATTTACGTGGACGGCGCACATACCGTGCACCCAACCGACTCCGAGGTTGCCAGTGCGATCGCCGCCGCGGACCCGTTTGACTTTCCGACGGTCGCCTGTGACGCCAATTATCCGTATGGAGCACGAGAGGATCCTGCCCTCAGTCCCCACGACCAAACCATGGACGGATCCGGATACCTGGTTGCAACCAACTGGCCATGTTTGGATTGGAATTGGAAAACCCACCTTGGGACGATGCTGATCGTCAGGGGCGACCAGTGGGACAACAACCTCGCCGGTCTTACGAACTATCAGGTCGTCTTCGACATCTTGGTGAAGGGCGACATCGCTGATTGGACGCCGGTGTTCGTCGGTCATGGAGGAACGGGGCCTGGCCAGCCATCCGACTGCGAATTTGCAGCCGATGATGGTGTTGCTACGGCTGGTGTTTGTCTTGGTTGGGAGGAAGCGGCGCCGTTCGCCGGCGTCGACGTCGTTGAAAGCAAGCAACTCTGGCAGCGGCAGCAAAACGATGTTTGTGCGAACGACCCTGCAACCTGCCAGCTTGGAGGGGCATCCTACGGCTGGACGGCGCCGTACCCTGCAGGTGATACGGGCGAGTGCCAGGCGATCAGTCCTGCCGCAGGCATGTTCGTTATCAACTTCGTTGGCGAGCCGAACAATGCGCCCAACTATTGCAACGCGGCGCCGACCGGCGCCTCGTACAAGGTCACGCCGAGCATCCACTACCGCGACATCTACGACAACCTATGGGTTGCCTGGCGAGTTCCGCCGACCATTGGTACCTCGAACTTCCTCAACATCCAGGCAGCTCAGCTGCAGACCGGCAATGCCGGGATGCTGCTCGATTGCGACTCCAATTTGAAGAACGCGGTCTGCCTGATAGGATCAGGCACGCACTGGTCCTCGGAATTCCACCCGGGCGATTCCGTCATGCTGGTCGACCCCTCCAATCCACAGATCTACACCGGGGGCCACGTGTCAATGATGCGCAAGATCGACTCGATCCAGGATGACACGCACATGTTCTTGTCATCCAGCATCGAGTGCCTGAGCGGAGCGGACGGAAACGATTGCCTGTTTTACAACACGGCAGGCTATACGTCGTTCATGAACCCGGGTGATGGCAACGCGGGTGACGGGGCCGGCATGTATTCATGGTGCACGACGCCGGATTGCCAGTCGGGATCGCAGACTCTCCCATTCAATATCTACAAAATGACGGAACAGAACCCGGGGCCGAACTGCGCGACCTGGGACTACACCACCACGAAACATCCGCCGACCAGCGGCTGCTACTACAGTAACGCGATCCAGTTCCGGACACAGACCTACGCCGCCCAAGGCCTGAATTCCTGGTGGAATGCGAGCCTTCCCGCGCCTCCAGCAATTCCGGCAGTTCGTCCAGCCGTCGACGCTCCGAGCGCCCTCGAGCCGTGGCTCGACCAGCCAGTCATTACGCAACAGCCGATATCGGTGGAGGTCAGCGCGGGCGCAAGTCCTTCGTTTACGGCGACTGCAACCGGTTCGCCGACGCCGACCGTGCAGTGGCAACGCTCGATTGATTCCGGCGGCACCTGGAATAATATTTCTGGCGCGACGACTACTACGTATTCGCTAAATTCAGTACTAAGCGGACAGAACGGCTGGGCGTTTCGTGCCGTCTTCACGAATACGAATGGCTCGCGGACGTCACACCCGGCAACGTTGGGTATCACCGCTGCGCCACAACTCACTCTTTCTCCCACTCCTCTCCAGGGATTGAAGCTCGGTGACCCGATCACTCTTACCAGCGCCGCGACCGGCGCTCCTCAGCCGGCTGCCGACTGGCAGTTTTCCTCCGACGGCGGAGCGACGTGGAAGGGTCTTGGCGGCGTCGGCCCCACGATCTCACTCATGCAGGGACCATCGCCCTCCCCGCCATTGCTGGTGCGCGTGGAGTACATCAACAGCGTAGGCTCGGTTACCAGCTTGCCCGTTGCTATCGTGGCCGACGACATTTTCCGCAGCAGCTTTGAACAAACACTGGGCCCCTAGATCAACCTGGCAACAGCGGCTAACCAGGGTCGGCGCGCCGAGCGCCGATCCTGGTCGCGCTGTGACGACTGCAGCCAACTCTCTTGACGACGCGGCTGTAAGCGAACTCAAAGGCCCGACGAGTGTTTGGGAGGTCTAGCTCAAGGGTGCCGTCACCACCTTGGTCCAGAGCGGTGGCTGGGCGGTAAATAGAAAGGGGACGGAGGAATTATGCGTTTGATTCGCGCCTGACGCCGACAGATTCCCTTACGCTCAACAGTCCGAAGCCGAGCTATGTCGCGCGTCTGCCTCCCGCGTATTTTCCAGGTTGGTTTAGCGAAAAGTGTACTCTGACTCCTGTTCCTCCTGCTTGGTGACTGGGGCGGAGTCATCCCGCCTTCCATCCCTGACATCCGGCGTCGGTAACATCGACCACTCGGCGTCTTCTACTCTCTCTGCAAAAATCGCAGAGCGGGGGCTATTTGCCTATTGACGGGGGCGGCGAAATGGCGGCCCCTTTTTGCCCTCTTGGCGATCGCGTAATTTTCCGGCCGATTTCACCTACCTGTGAATTGAGGCTTGGCCAATTTGTCGCGGGGGAATCCGGGAATGAGAGCATCTTCCGAAGGGGAATCGAAGTGCGGAGAAGTTGTGCGCAAACTTGTCGCTGGCACGCTCTTCGTGGTGGCCATGGCGCCATTGATCGCATCCGCCATACCGCCAGATGGTTTCTACGACCCCGCATGGCCGGCAGGAATAGGCGGGGGCTATATCGCCTTCGATGGCGTTGTGGAAAGTGCGGGTGCCGATTCCTTCGCGGGGGTGGCGGCAATCCAGCCGGACGGCAGCATTTTTCTGGCCGGGCAAGTCAGCTTCAATCCCAGTTCGGGATCCTGGTGGATGGGTGAGCTGACGCCAGCCGGCAGCTTCGTGCCAACATTCGGACTCAACAACGGCACCGGTCGCACCAACGGTTGTGTCATGTTGAACCTGTGCGGTCTGGAGCAGTTTGCCTACGATATTTCGGCAGCTCCGGTCGGTGATGGGCGCTATCTCGTCCTGGATGGTGACGTCCTGACTCGCACCAGCGCGCAGGCGCACTCGTATGAGGTTTCTGTCCCTGCCAGCCACATCACGATAAACGACAGTCAGGGTTACGTGCATGGCGTCGCCGCGGGTCCTCTGCCCGACGGCAGTGCGTTCGTCGTCGGTGACGGAATCTACGATCCCAGCCAGATAGAGGCCACGCCACATTTTGCCGTCGCGCGCCTGTCGCCCTCGCTGACTCCAGATCCGGCGTACCATGCGAGCAAGGATGCGACCGGCATTACCTTCGCGGGCGGCGGCGTCTACACGCTCGATACATACTCGACGAACGAGACGGCTTCCGCGGTCTTCATCGACCCCGACGGGAGCACCGTGCTGGTCGGTGTCACCGAGAACACAGTCGCGGGTACTGCCGACCTCGCTCTCCTGCGACTCGGGCCGACCGGCGTACCGGACGTGCTATTCGGCTCTTCCGGCAAGCTCGTCGTGCACCAAGCGGGACATACGATCAGTTCCTCCTATCGCTTGTTTCCGACGCGAGACCGCGCCGGCCGCGTAGTTGTCGCACTCGTTGACAACGAACTGAGCGGGATGATCGTCGCGCGAGTTACGCCCGGCGGCGCAACCGACTTCTACAAGGTCGTGCCGGCGTCGGTCTTCACATCGGCCGGTTGCACGAGTCTCGTTGGTCGCGTCGTTGCGATCGACAGCGCCGGGCGGATTCTGGTCGGTGGACGCTGTTTTGTAGGCGCCGTGAGCTACTTCGCCGTCGTGCGCCTGCGTGGCGACACGGGTGCGCTCGACACCTCATTCGGGTTCAACGGCACGTCCTACGGATATTTCAGTTTGGGCAGCACATCCGACTATGTTCGTGCGATGGCGATCGACTCGGGCGGCCATCCGTTGATCGCGGGCTGGACCGGTGCACCCGCGCTGCGCCGCGTCGGTGTGGCGCGCCTGTCCTACGACCTCATCTTCACGAACGGCAACGAATCCGCACCGCGCGGCTGCCTACCGCCGAACTGCCAGTGACGCGCCCATAAACATGGGGTCAATTCCCGCAGAAGAATTTCGTACTGACAGGATCGCGCCGCCACTCAACTGAAGTGTCGCTGCGCCCGCCCTTCGGAAATGGCGGACCTGTAGGACTCGGCCGATATGTTTCGACCGCAGAGGACGACTACGATCGTTTTCCCTCTCATCTCATGGCGCAGGCTGGACAGGCCGGCAAGCGCCAACCCCGCGGCACCTTCGACCATCCAATGATCGTGTTCGGCGAGCGCCCACATCGCTTCCTTGATCAGCAGCTCGGGTACTTCGACACGCTGGTGGATGACCCTCGAGCAGATTTCGAGGGTCACGGATCCAGGCTCGATGCCGCCGGCAGTGCCATCCGAGATGGTGTCGGTCTCCTCCACATCGTGAATCCGGCCGACCTCGAGCGCGCGCAGCAAGGCCGGAGAGTTGGTCGGCCAGCAACCGATGAGCCTGGCTCGGGGCGCATGCGCATTCAAGGCAATGCCAACACCACTCGCGAGCCCGCCTCCGCCGACAGAGAGAAAAACAGCATCGAGATCCGGCGCATCTTCGGCTATCTCGAGCCCTATAGTGCCCTGCCCGGCGATGACATCCAGATCATTGTAGGGCGACACGAACACGCGTCCCGTGCGGGCCGCTTCCGAGCTCGCGGCAAGTTCGGCTTCCAACCCGCCGCCTTCGACAAGGCGCAGTTCGGCGCCGTAGGCGCGGATCGCGGTCAACTTCGCCTGCGACGCCGTGGACGATGCGTAGACCGTCACGGGAACGCCGGCATCGCGTCCAGCCAACGCGACCGCTTGTCCATGGTTGCCGGACGACGCGGTTACCACCCCGGGCTCGCGAGAGTCGCGCGGGAGCAATCGCATCTTGTTGCTGGCGCCGCGATACTTGAAGGACCCTGTCGTCTGCAAATGTTCGCACTTGAGCAGCACGTTCGCGTCGAACAGACGGGACAGACCAGCGCTGTGTTGGAGGGGCGTGCGCAGCATCGCCTCGGCACGTTTCTCGGAGGCTTCGCGAATCGCCAATACGAGATCGGCTGTCATGACGACATTGTAGATTGGATTTATATCCCCAGTCTTCGGAGCGACATCCGCGGGCCGAAGAGGCACTCTGACTCCGCGCACGCAGGCGTCAGGTTGCAAACAACTGTCCGGCTATATCCTTGAACGACTTGAACTCCAGCGCGTTGCCCGAAGGATCCAGGAAAAACATCGTCGCCTGCTCGCCGGGTTGTCCCTGGAAGCGTATATAAGGCTCGATGACGAACTCGACTTGTCGAGCGCGTAGTCTCTCGGCCAAAGCGCTCCAGTCCTGCATTTCCAATACGACACCGCAGTGTGGTACCGGAACGCCGTGCCCGTCCACCGGGTTGTAGTGGGAGGCGATCCGGCCGTCCTCGCCAAGGTTCGGGTTCAAATGGCACACGAACTGATGGCCATAGAGATTGAAGTCCACCCAGTCCGTATCACTGCGTCCCTCGGCGCATCCAAGGACATCTGCATAGAATCGCCGCGTCTCCGCGATATTGCGGACCTGAAGGGCGATATGAAATGGCGTCAGCACGGTCAGCTACCTTCTTTGCCAAGGCCTCATGGCCTGATAAGGAAAAGGAGAAAAGGGGTCAGCCACATTTTTGGAAGCTGGACCCCGCTGCTGGAAAATGGACCTGACCCCTTTTTCGCTCACGTCCATCTTTTCAGCGATCATTCGGCAGCGTCACCTGGAACTCGATCTTCGCGATCTGCTCCGCGGCAACGCCGATCTTGCGCAGGAACGGCTGCCAACGCGCATCGCCATGCAGCGTATCGAATAGACCTTCCGTCAGCGCACTGGAAACGTTGGGGTCGTGGGCCGCGGCGGCTTTGTCCAACCATTCGAACGCGGCATCCGTTTCGAGGCGATACGCGTACACCGTCGCGACGTATCCGGGTAGCTCGCTGCCATACTTGTCGACGAGCGCTTTCAGGGCCGCACCAGCTTCCGCGGTGCGGCCGAGCCCATGCAGTGCCAGTGCGACGCTCGTCATGCGCGTCGCCTCGTCCGGCTCGGCCTCGCACTCCCTGAGTGCGTCCGCGGCATCGTGTTTACCCAGCAAAAGCGCCGTGCAGAGGGCGGCGCGGGCGCCGACGTAGTCCGGACTCAAGCGAAGCGCAGTGCGGTAGGCGTCGACTGCTTCTTCCCAGCGCTTCGCGGCATACAAGCCAACACCCAGATTGTTGTACGTCGCGGGATTCGCCGGATCGTGGGCCACGCGATACTTGTAGAGTCGTATCGTCTCGTCGACCCGGCCGATATTCAAAAGCACGGCGGCCGCCGCATTGAGCGCCAGCAGGTTACCCGGCTCCAGTTCGAGCGCGCGCTGTGAATAACGCGCGGCCGCTGGCAGGTCGAATTCGAAATCGCCGGCGATCCGTCCGAGCGCCCCCAATGCGATCACATTGTCGGGGTCGATGCCCAAAGCCTTGTTTGCGGCTTCCCTGGACAGGCGCATGCCTTCGGCGATCGGCCGTTCGCCGAAGGTCGCCTGGTTGAATTGGACCCGCGCGAGACCCGCCCACGCGCGCGCTTCGTTCGGCGCGGCCGCAAGCGCCTGCTTGAACAGGGACTCGGCCTGCGCGCGGCTGGTTCTGCTCTGCTGGTCGGAAAGCGCCTGTGCCTGCAGGATCAGCGGATAGGCCTTCGGATCGACCGGCTTCGCCGTCGGCGCCGCGCCGAGCAGCTTGATCTTGAGCTGCGCCACGACGGCCGCGGCGATCTCGTCCTGCACCCTGAAGATATCGTCGAGCGTCCGATCGTAGGTATCGGACCACAGGTGCGAGCCATCGCTGGCGCGGATCAGCTGCGCGGTGATGCGCACCTTGTCACCCGACTTGCGCACGCTGCCTTCGAGTACCGAGGCCACATGCAGCACCTTCGCGATGTCGGGGATCGGCGTGTCTTTGCCTTTGAAAGAGAAGCTCGAAGTGCGAGCGATCACGCGCAGCTTCGGCACCTTCGCGAGCAGGTTCAGCAGTTCTTCCGAAATGCCGTCGGAGAAAAACTCGTTGGCCTTGTCCTCGCTCATGTTGACCATCGGCAGGACGGCGATCGACGGATCCTTGTCGATCTCGGGAACGCCGTCGGCCGGCGCGGACGGCTCCGGCTTCGCGACCGTGCCGGACGGTTCCGCCTTCGTGCCGGCAGCGGCCAGCTCCGTGCGCATCGCCACGTCGTGTGCGGCCTCGTGCCGCGGCAGGAGCACGAAACGATCGATCGCGTACACAATGAATACCAGCGCGAGCACGGCCATGATCGCGCGGTCGATGCGCCGGCCGGTCTGCGGCGTGATCGACTCATGCCGCTCGATATCCGATTCGCGCTTGATGCCTTCCGGCGTGATCTCGTAGACCCAGGCGAACACCAGTGCCGGCACGAAGCCGACCGCCAGCACGAGAACGATCACGCGCAGCACCCAAGCCGGCGCCTCGAACGTCGGGAGCAGCGTCGACACGACCTGCGTGATCAGCCACGCGCCGACGAGGTAAAGCCCCGCCATGCGAATGACGTTGCGCCGCCGCAGTTCAGCAAAAAACGTGGCCGCCGCCATCGATTCCTCCCCTGGAGGCCCAAGTGTCCCCAACTGGGCGAGTTTCGGCAAGCGGCAACCCTTGGGCAATAACGGAGTCAGGGTACCTTACGAGGTTTGGGAGGATTTCCTAAAGATGGAGGAAATGGGGTCAGGTTCATTTTTTCGACGCTGAGAAAATGAACCTGATCCATTTCCTTGAAACCGAGTCCTTTCTCGCACGTGACTTTTCATCTGGGCGGCTTCGAGGGCTAGCCGAAGGGCGCTCACCTGCTCTCGAGAAACTGCGAGCTGCTAACGACGGAGCACTATCTGGTCTTTTGCAGTTTTCTGCTACTCGGATGAAGTAAAAAGCTGCTCGATTGTAGCTTGTGGCTGCTCGAATGAAGGAAAAAGCTGCACGGTTGCAGCTGTCGGCTGCTCGGAAGAAGAAGAAAAGCTGCTTGGTTGCAGCGTTCGGCTGCTCGGATGAGCGAAAAAGCTGCTCGGTTGCAGCTCTCGGTTGCTCGGATGAAGGAAAAACCTGTTCGGTAACCAGGGGCGCTCCAGCCAGACCTCTTTTTCCCCCATGCGTCCATCCCCTTTTCCTCACGCTTGCGCGCCGCTTGCAGATGCCTGACACTCGTCCTGACCCGCATGCCATCCGCAGGGGGACGGCGCATCCGAACATGAAGCCCAGCCTGTTCGCCGAACTGCGGCGCCGCAACGTGTTGCGCGCGGGCGCGTTCTACGTTGCGGCGGTGTGGGCGCTGGCGCAGGGCATCGCGCAGCTCGGTCCCGCGGTCGGTGCACCGGAGTGGGCGACGCGCTGGTTCCTCGTTGCCGCGGCGATCGGCTTTCCGTTCTGGCTCGCGTTCTCGTGGTTCTACGAGTGGACGCCGCAGGGCCTCCGGCGCGACAGCGAAGTCGAACTCGACGCATCCACCACGCGCCAGCAGAAACGTAAGCTCGATGTCGCGATCATCGCCGCACTCGCGATCGCCGTGGTCCTGTTGTTGACGAACACCTTCGTCTGGCGCAAGGGCGCCGGCCTGCGGACAGAAGCCGACGACATGACTGCTTCCGCGCAATCGATCGCCGTGCTGCCGTTCGTCGACATGTCGTCGGCCAAGGACCAGGAATACTTCTCCGACGGCATCAGCGAGGAGCTGCTGAACCTGCTCGCGAAGGTTCCGCAGCTGCAGGTGACGGCGCGCACCTCGTCGTTCGCACTCAAGGGCCAGGCGCTCGGCATTCCCGAAGTCGCGCGCAAGCTGCACGTCGCGCACGTGCTCGAAGGCTCGGTGCGCAAGGCCGGCGACGCCGTGCGCATCACGGCGCAGCTGATCGACGCCGCATCCGACAAGCACCTGTGGTCGCAGACCTACGACCGCAAGCTCGACGACATCTTCGCGATCCAGGACGAAATCGCCGCCGACGTCGTCAAACATTTGCAGCTGACGTTGCTCGGCCCGGCACCGAAGGCGCGTCCAACCGATCCCGAGGCCTATCGCCTGTACCTGCGCGGGCGCGACTTCCTCGTCGGCACCGACCAGGAGATGGACAAGAGCATCGACTATTTCCAGCAGGCCATCGCGCGCGCCCCGGACTACGCGATGGCGCACGCCGGCCTGGCCGACGCCTACGCGACGCAGGCGTTCCTGCGCGCGAACAGCCGCGCCGAAGTGGCCGGCAAGGCGCGCGCGGAGGTCAACCGCGCGCTCGAGCTCGATCCGAACCTCGGCGAGGCGCACGCTTCGCTCGGCCAGATCCTGTTCCTGTTCGAGTGGGACTGGGCCGGCGCCGACGCCGAGTTCCGCCGCGCCCTCGCGCTCGCTCCCGGCAGCGAGGCCGTGCACGAAAATTACGGCGAATTTCTCAACGCGATAGGCCGCCTCGACGAGGGACTCGCGCAGAGCCGTGAAGCCGCTCGGCTCGATCCGCTCTCGGTCACGCCGTTCCACGATATCGCGATCAACGCGCTGGTGCGCAACCATTACGACGAAGCCGCGGCTGGATTCCGCAAGACGATCGACATCAATCCGAACTGGACTTGGGGCTACATCAAGCTCGGCCGCACCCTGGCGCTCGCCGGCAAGTGCCAGGAAGCATTCGTGCAGACCGCGATCTCCGAGCGCCGCCTCGCCGACAGCCAGGCACCGCAGTCGCGATCGTGGCTCGGCCAGACTTACGCGGCGTGCGGCGACGTCACGCGTGCGCACCAGAAATTATCCGAGCTGCGCACGATCGCCGAGAAACGCTATCTCGATCCGGCGGTACTCGCGACGATCCATGCGAGCCTCGGGGAGATGGACGAGGCGCTGCGGTACCTCCACAAGGCGTTGGACGATCGGTCGCCCGATATGGTGTATGCGATGATTTTGCCGAGGCTGATTCCGCAGCTGAAGGAGAGTGCGGAGTATCGGGGGATGGTGGAGCGGATGAGGTTTCCTGCAGTGGCGAACTAGCGACAAACGGACTTAACTACCCTCGTCACCTTTTAGTCCATCTCAAGCTGCAGCAATTCGCGCTCGATGGCGAAGACGTGCGGATCGTCGGCCCCAAGCTGACGCAAGGCATCGGCCAGGTGCAGAAGGTAGTCGCGATTGGCGCCGCTGGGTCCGTGCGATCTGGAGATGTGCAGCGCAATTTCGC
Organism: uncultured Gammaproteobacteria bacterium; assembly: GCA_963766595.1. Lineage (GTDB taxonomy): Bacteria > Pseudomonadota > Gammaproteobacteria > Xanthomonadales > Rhodanobacteraceae > Rudaea. Next base: position 574,174 of record CAVYAZ010000001.1, on the reverse strand, counting down.
GCTCGCTGGCGGCGCCCAGGAATGCCGCGTTTGCCGGCGTGGCGATGTAAACCAGTCCGTTCGCATGCCGGCCATCGTCCAGGGTGAGTTCGGTCGCCAGGCGCAGGTAGCCGTTCTTCTCACGCACGTCGAGCGCCGCGAAAGTCTGGGGACTCACCAGGTAAGCCACGCCGGTACAAATGGCATCCTCTTCGGCGATCAACGTGACGACGCGACCGGGCGCCTTCGGCGTTCCACGATGGTCGTGTGAGCCTTGCCAGAAGCGTCGCGTCCAGCCGCGAATGCTGGCGGGTCGGCGCTCGATATGGGGAAAGTCGGCCTTGTAGATCAACGAGCCGTAGCCGAACAGCCACACCTGCGAGTGGCCGTCGAAGTGCGTCATGCCGCGGTTGATCGCGATTGTGTCGGCGCGCTCTGCAGATGCGTTCATGGGTGGAGGAAGAGCGGAACAAGGCGATAGCGTAGCGAAAGAAGAAACGAGCCAAGGGCATGTCCCGGCTGAGAGACAAGAAAACGAACTTCACCCCTTTAATCGATTATCCGGCGTTGGAAATGACCCTGAACCATTTCTGTTGGACCCTATACTAATTTGAACGGACCGGCAGTCGGGACATTTTTCTCGCAGCAAATGATCTATGACACCATTACTCGCCGGACGCCATTGTGCACGTCATGTCCGAATGACAAAAAGTATTGACGCCAACTGGATTGGCTATATCTCCTTTTCCGGTTATCGTAGACGCATCATCGTGTTCGTAGTGGCGACGCCCCTGTTGGACAATGAAAAGCTCTTTGTGGCGGATCGATAGCGCGCCTTTTTGCGGGAAAGGCGCTCGACTCCGTTACTCACGCGGCAGGTTTCTGATGCTTCCGCAAAGGAGAGGCGAGCCGTGAACGAACCTGGGCCCGTGTCCACGGACGGCCATAGCGTTTCGTGCCCGGTGTTTGTCAGTTATGCGACCGCGGACCGCAAACGGGCGCTCGGCGTCTGCAACGCGATCGAACGCCGGGGGACGCGGTGCTGGATCTCGACCCGCGATGTCCCTCCCGGCGAAAATTATCAGGAAGCAATTGTCCGCTCACTTCGCGCGGCACCCGCGATGGTCCTGGTCTTGACCGAAGCCGCGAACAACTCCGACGAGATCAAAAAAGAACTCTCCCTCGCCAGCCGCTATCGCGTCCCGGTCATTGCGCTTCGGATCGAAGATGTCGAGCCGAGCGACGCCTTTGCCTACGAGCTCTCGACCCGCCAATGGATCGATGCGTTTGAAGAATTGGACACGGCGATTGACTCGCTGGTGCGTCGCATCGGCGAGTTAGGCGGCTCGTCTCCTTCGGATTTGCCGTCTCCTGAGGCTAGCCCACGGCAACGCACGTCGTCGGGTGCTTCGCGGAGCGCCATGATATTGGCCGCAGTCGCGGTACTTCTCCTTGTGGTCGGCAGCGGCGGTTGGTGGTTCCTCAGGTCAACCCCTGCCGCTCACAGCATGATGGTTCGTCTGGCCGGATTCCAGCCGTTATCTGCGGACCTGCGCGAAACCATGCGTGATACCGTAAACGCCGAGATCATTGCAGCGTTCAACGCCGAAGGCATCATTGGCGTTTCAACCGCGCCGGCCGCGGCCGCCGGACTGGCGCCTGCTTATGCACTCGGAGGGACAGTCGACCGAGTGGGTGACTCCATTCGGGTAATCAGTCATCTTACGAATGAGCGCTCCGGCGCAATCCTCTGGTCCGACAGTGTCGACTACCCTGCCGATCAGATCGCGAGAGTCCCTCAAAGAATCGCAGTCCAAACAGGCACGGTTGTACGCTGCGGATTGTTCGGTGCCTCGACTTATCACAAATATCTGCCGGACGCAGTCTTCAAGGATTACATGCAGTTCTGCCAGGAATACTGGGCTTACGGAGCGACGAAGACTCTTATTGCCGCGCAACGGGTCGTCGCCGCGGCTCCCGATTTCTCCTGGGGCTGGTCCGGAGTTGCTGACGGGTTCATGCAGATCGCACAAACAGAAGACGATAGCCGGCGTTCCGAAGAGGCGCGCGCCGCAGGGCGTTCGGCCGGAGACAAGGCGCTAGCCCTCGATCCAAAAAATAGCGACGCGTTGGCTCACAAGGCCTTGCTGATTGATCGGACCAATTGGATCGAACAGGAAGACCTGCTGAAACGTGCAATCGCGGCCCAGCCGCTTGATTGTGGCTGCGAGCACTACGTCTACGGTGAGATGTTGCAAAACGTTGGACGGCTCGCTGACGCAAGCGAACAATTTCGTCACGCCACCGACATGCTCCGCTTCTGGGCGCCTTCCCAGCGCTCCTCGGCTGACGTGTTTCTGGCAATGGGTAAGATCGAGCAGGCAAGATCACACTTCGATACGACTATCGACCTCAATCCTGATCCGAGCTTCAAGGACTGGGTCACGATCGGAGTAAGTATCGAAACCGGCGACTACACCGCTGGAATGAGGGCGCTTCGTAGCCCCCAGGTACAAATGCCCGAACCGACTCGCACAGCCCTTTTGTCGGGATTTCAGGCCATGGAGTCGGGCGACACAGCAGCAAAAGCTGACGCTGTCAAAGCTCTCCTGGCGCTTCCGGACGGCCAGAAGAGTAATGTGGTGGTAAGGACCCTGGCCGTACTGGGCGCTCCCAACGAAGCGTTGGCACTTTATGTCAAGGGCATCGGCGCACGCTATGGCTGGCCCTCGGTGCTTTGGTATCCGAGCATGCGCGGCGTGCTGAGCGATCCGGACTTCCCCAATGTTGCGCAGCGCCTTGGTCTCATTGACTATTGGCGTACGACGCACATCAAGCCGGAAGCTTGCGCCACGAAGAACCCGCCGCCGTTTTGCCGGACGATTTGAATCCTGTTCAGAAAAAGCGTAACGGAGTCATCGCAGGATCACGGCCCCCCTTCAAACGCGTCTGCAAAGATCGGGTCGGTCAATGCCAGCACTTCGGCATCCGACAGGGCGCCATTCCAGATGCGTATGCGCGCGACGGCTCCCGGTGACGCCTCGGTCCCGCTGCTGCCGATGTCATCGAGGAAGAAGCGCAGCGTGTTGTCGACGCCGACGTCGCCCCATTGAAACGCGTCGCCCGTGGCGAATTGGCGGATGCCGTTGTAATAGCCGGACAATGTCGTACCGTCGTTCGTCAACACGATGTCCGCGTATTTCGTGTTGAATACGGCATTGACTCCGGCGATAAGGTTGTAGAACCTGAGGTAGCCGTAATTGTCGTACAAGCCGGGGTAAGTCGTGCCATTGTTGAAATCAATCAGCTTGCTGTAACCATCCCACAGCGGATCGGGGGTAATGCGCGCCAGCAAGGCGATGGTGTAGGAATTGCTGCTCGACAGCAGGTTGGTGTTCGTCGGACTCAGCGAAAGGCCGCTGCCCTTGGGGAATGTCAGCACTGTCTGCATCTGACCGAGACGGACAGTCTCGCTCGCAAAGGCGGTGCCGGGGCCGACAATCGCCAGGGGCGGCGCCGTTCCGACCGAACTGGTCAGTTCGTTGGCGAACTGGTAGTCGGCGACCAGTGCGGTGACCGCTTCGGCGCATCCCGCGGCCAGCATGAGGCAAACAGCGACGAGGTAGCGCGTGCGAACGTCTCGCGTGCGTATTAGCAAATTCTGTCGCATGGTGTTCTCCTGTGAACGGATAGGTATGGCACCTGCCCCGCGCCTGAGAGCTGGCCTCTTCAGCGGCGCAGTCACGTCAAGGTACCCCGCGAGGACGTCGCTACTACCGATGAATACGGGAAGCGACAGGTGCAAGCGACATTGGCGAGGCGGAATTTCAAAAAACGGGCGGCACCGGGTTTCGGTGACATCGGCGAAGTAGAATTGCGCACGGCGTTCAACGCAATCGGGAACGGGGATGAAGATCATGTGGCGTGCACCAACGTTCGTATTTCTGTGGATGGGCGCGTGGACGTGCGTGCAGGCTGGCGATACATCGACACAGCCGCAGCCGCATGCGCCCTCTCCCGCTCACCCTGCGGCCATGGCGCCGCAGGCTCTCGCGGACATGCCCCTGTGGGCCTACGGAATCACGACGCTGCCCCAACTTGGCGACACCGCCAAGCCGCAAGGCTGGGGACGACAGTTCAATCCGGAGATCGATCATGACGAGCAGCTCAAGCCGGTCCTGCACGTCGCCGGCAGTGCGCGGAGCTATGCGCGCATCGATCTCAGCGACTGGGCGAACGCCGTCGACTGGTTTCCGGACGAACACGCGCCGATGCCCGATGTTGTGCAACACGGCTCGGCCGCGCTCGGCGAAAAAAAGCGCGCTTGCGCAATTTGTCATCGCGTCAGCGGCGGCGGACGGCCAGAGAACGCGCCCGTTGCCGGATTGCCGGTCGAGTATTTTCTGCGCCAGCTCGAGGACTTTCGCAGCGGCCGGCGGCGTTCGACCGATCCACGCAAGCCGAACGTTCCGACCATGATCGGAATCGCGCAGGCCATCAGTCCCGACGAAGCGCGCGCAGCGGCCGAGTACTACGCCGCGCAATCGGGCGCGCCGCGGATCCGCATCATCGAGAGCGACCGCGCGCCACCGCTGCAGCTGCACGGCAACCTTTTCGTCGCCACCAGCAACGAGCGCAAGGAACCGCTCACGAACCGCATCGCCGAAGTGCTTGACGGCGAGCACGAGCAGTTCAACGACAACCCGCACATTGGCTACATGGCTTACGTGCCACTTGGCAGCATCGAACGCGGCCGAGCGCTGGTGGCCGCGGGTTCCGCAGCCGCGCAGACTGCCGCACTGCCGGCAGTGCAATCCTGCACCACGTGCCACGGCGCCGACCTGCACGGACTCGGCCCGGCGCCGCCGCTCGCCGGCCGCTCGCCGAGTTATCTCGTGCGCCAGCTCTACGACTTCAAGACTGGCGCACGCGACGGCAGCCTGGCGCCGCTGATGAAACCGGTCGCCAGCCGATTGAGCACACAGCAGATGACCGACATCGCGGCGTATATCGCCTCGTTGCCGTGAAGCGGCAACGACCAATGCCGCATCCGCGCCGCGCCGCCATCGTCCAATCCACGAAGATGACAGTAGTCTCCCAATTAACCTGTCCGAGAGACTGCCGAAAAAAAGGGGTCAGGTACATTTTTGGAAGCTGGACCCCGCCGCCGGAAAATGAACCTGGCCCCTTTTTCCCCTCTCAATCATTCGTAGCCGCTCGCAAAGATCTGATCCATCGTGAACAAGCTCACGATATTGTCGGCGGGTCTGCCGACCGCCAGGCGTTTGCGGGAGGCATCGTAGGCGAATACCATGCCTGTGCCACCGCTCCCGGTCGAACCGATCACGCTGTTCCACGGCGCCACCGTGCCGCTCAAGCCGAACGCGCCGTTTGCGAGCGTGACGGCGCCAACGTTACCCCAATGTGGACTGCGGATGACGTAGTTGCCGTCGCTCAATGCCGTGATTTCGAAACCGCCGAAATCATTCGGCAACGTGCCAATCAGGGAACGGTGTGCGGATACCGAGCCAGATATGCCGATCGTTCCGTTGGCCCAGGTCACCGCGCCGACGCCATTCCAGCCATAGGAGCCCACGACATAGTTGCCGTTGCTGAGAGCGACAACGGGTTGTCCGGTGACATCGTTTGCCGCCGCGCCGGTCAGCGAATTGCTCGCCGACAGAATGCCCGATGTCAACGCGCCGGTTGCGCCGTTGCCCCAGCTTGCCGCGCCGACGAATGCATTCCAGACGGCGCTGGCGACGACATAGTTGCCATCGGTCAGTGCGACGACGTTGCCGCTGCCGACATAGTCGCCCGCGACGGAGCCGACACGTGAATTGCTCGCCGAGACGATGCCCGATGACGCCGTCGTGCCGTTGCCCCAGGTTGCGGCGCCGCGGCCGCCGTTCCAGTTCTGGCTGACAACGACATAATTTCCGTTGCGTAATGCCGTGACGTACTGGCCGACCTTGTCACCCGCAGCGGTGCCAATGAGCGAATTGCTCGCCGACAGCGTCCCGGACGCCTTCGTCGTACCGTCGGCCCAAGTCGCCGCGCCGATACCTCCATTCCAACCCGGTGTGCTCACCACATAGTTGCCGTTGCTCAAGGCCGCGACGCCGTAGACGCCGACATAGTCGCCCGAGGCCGAACCGATCAGAGAGTTGTCCGCGGAGACGATGGTGGAGGAGATCGCCGTGCCGCTGGCCCAGGTCACCGCGCCAAGGCCGTTGAAAAGGCTTTGCACGACATAGTTGCCGTTGCTCAGCGCAGTTACGACGTCACCAACCAAATCGCCGACGGCCGCGCCCACGATCGAATTGGCGGAAGAGACCGGCCCGGAAGCACCGCTCACCCCGTTGCCCCAGGTTGCGGCACCGAGGAGGCCGTTCCAGTAGCGACTGCCGACGACGTAGTTGCCGTTGCTCAGTGCGATGACGTTTAGGCCGACTTCATCGCCGCTCGACGTGCCGGTCAGAGGATTGCCGTCCGCAATCGTGCCCAACAGCGCGGCGCTGCCGTTGCACCAGGTTGCTGCGCCGATCTGGCTGACGACGTTGCCCCAAAGAGGCGTGCCGATCACGTAGTTGCCGTTGTTCAAGGCGGCGATGCTCGCGCTTTCAAAATCGTTGAGTTCGTTGCCCAGGAGCGAGTTGCTGGTCGAGATCGGTCCGGATACGCCGCTCGCGCCGCTGCCCCAGGTTGCCGCGCCCACGGCGTAGTCCCAATGCGTGTTCAGCAGGACGTAGTTGCCGTTGCTCAGCACCGTAACGCCCTCGGAGCCTACGTTGTCGCTGGTGTGCGTTCCCACGAGCGAATTGCCCGCGGAGACGACGGCACCGGGCAACCCCGTCGTGCCATTCACCCACGTCACCGCGCCCGCATTGGTCGCCCCGACGTTATTCCAATGCGGACTCAATACGACGAAGTTGCCGTTGCCGACCGGGACGATGCCGCCGCTGCCGACAAAATCGTTTGCGGAGGCGCCGGTGAAGCTGTTGATTAGAGTTCCGCCGGAGCTGTACAGATAGACCGCGCCGATGTTCGAAATCGGCCCGGAGTCGTCGACGACGACGATGTTGCCGTTCGAAAGCACAGCGACCTGGCTGCCGAAGGTGACGCAGCCTCCCACGCAGGGGATGTCGACCTGTTCGGCCCTGACTTGAGTCGGCCAGGCAGGCGTCAGGCAGCACAGCGCAATGGCACGAACCAGCACCAGAAACCGGCGTGCGCTCCAGCCGCGCCACGTGCGCCCGCCGGCCGACGATATGCGAGCAGTATTGCGCTGGGATTCAACGGAACCGAACTTGATCATCGCCACACCCTCTGTCGAGATACTGTGACGAGTAACGCCGGATGGCGGCAGATTGCTTCACTTCCGCACCCTGGGAAATAGGGTCAGGTTCATTTTCCGACGCGCGCCAGAAATTATCCGAGCTGCACGCGATCGCCGAAACGCTATCTGGATCCGGCGGCGCTCGCGACGATCCATGCGAGCCTCGGGGAGACGGACGAAGCGTTGCGGTACTTCCACAAGGCGTTGGACGATCGGTCGCCCGATATGGTTTATGCGATGATTGTGACCTGCCCCCAACTGCCGTACCAGGTTTAAGCAGCAAAGTCCTGTGCAAAACGGGGTCAGAGTGCCTTATCCGGAAACAGGGTCAGAGTGCCTCTTACTGCAGGATGCGCTCGCGAGAAGGCACCCTGACCCCGTTCCTAGTACTTCACCGCGCTGCATTGGACGTGAGGCACGCGCTACGCAAATCTAGTTGCCGAGGTCGAAACCGTTCTGGAAGATGAATTCGAACGCTTCGAAGGCACCAATATCGCAATAGGCGCCGTTGGGACGGGGGCTGCCGCGCTGATCGGTTGTGATCGGCGCGCCGAGATTGTCGGTACAACCGTTGTGGTTGCCACCATTGATCGCCTTGCTCGTGGCCAGTAACGCATGGGTCAGGGTCGGGCCGCCGTTGTCGTGCAGCGCGTCGACATGCGGGTCCACGATCGTGACGCCCGTCGGAGGACCGACAATCGTGCAGTGCGTCGAATCGACGTCAGTCACGATATTGTTGCCCTGTGATGTGATCGCGCCCGAGCAATCATCACCGATCAACGTGGGATCCGGCGCGGTCGGCAGCACGTTTTCGTTCAAGGCGATAATACTGTTGACGAAGACGAGCGTGCTTGCCGCCGTGTTGGCCACGCCACCGCCGTGCGCGGTGCCGAATCCATCCGTGTTTGCCTGATTGTATACGACGGTAGCGTTGTACAGACTGGTAGTTCCGCTTTCTGCGTAGATGCCGGCGCCATCGCCGTTGGTGAAGTTGCCGGAGATCGTGCTGTTGACCACGACCAGAGTGCCATATGCCGCATCGATTCCTCCGCCTGAGACGGCGAAGTTTCCGCTTACCGTGGTGTTCCTCACCGTCGTGGAGGCGTGACTATAGATGCCGCCACCAAAGCCCGGAAGCATGTCCATGCTGTTCGCGCTGATCGTACTGTTGCTGATGGTCAACGTGCCGAGGTTATAGACACCGCCGCCGTACTCGAGCCCATAGTTTTCGATGATCTTGCAGTTGTCGATCGTCAGCGTAGCGCCCGAGTTTTCGACCCCCCCGCCGAGCAGTGCGAAGCCATGCTGAATCGTGAAACCGGAGAGGTTCACGACGTTGAGGGGATGCTGCGCATCGCAGAACGACGCGGCGCCGAGGCATTGGGCTATCTGAAAAACGCCGGTGCCCAACACGTCGCGATTGCCGTCGATGATAGTGCTGTCTGGACCCGCTCCGGAAATGCTGACGCTGTCGGTAATCTTCAGCTCGCCGTTGGATTCCCCGGCACCGCTACGGGTGAGCAGGTAAGTCTTGTTGGCCTGCAGACTGATCGTATCGGCGCCGGCGAGAGCGTTCGCCTCCATGATCGCCGCGCGCAATGTGCAGACGGCGTTGCCGGTTGCGGTTTCACAGATCCCGTTACCCGGAATGGCATCAGGGACGTCTGCGGCGCTGTTGACCGCAAACGTCGCCGCTTCTGCGTTCGCCGCGCAGAGTTGAAGCGCGCACGCGCCAAGCGTGGCGAGCGCGCGCATCCATGTTCCGCGCACACTTCGCGAAGATCGGTCGACAGGTGGCTGCATTGAGACTTCTCCTCGTCCCAAGAGAAAACACACAATGGCGGCCATTTGCGACATGTCCCAAAAAAGGGGTAGCCCAAGTAGCCCACCTGGCCCTTTTTTTCGCGTCTGGCGCGTGGCGTCATCAGTTGCCAAATCGGTTCTCCTAACCAAGCCGCTGGCGACTTGTCCGCTTACGTGGTCATGTGGTCCGATCCCGACGTGGTTCGATACACGATCGGAGCGCCTTTGCCGCCGCAGCGCACCTGGATGCGATTGTTGGGACACCGCGGGCACTGGAGCGTGCTCGGTTTCGGATATTGGGCAGTCGAAGAAAAGGAAACCGACCGCTGCATCGGCGAGCTTGGATTCGGACATTTCAAGCGCGACCTCCATGCGTCGGTGGATACCGTCCCCGAGCTCGGCTGGGGGCTGGTTCCGAGCGCGCAGGACAAAGGTTATGCGACCGAAGCATTGCGCACGGTGGTTGCCTGGGGTGAAGCACATTTCGAATCGGACCGCACGGTCTGCATCATCGATCCAGACAAACACGTCTCGGCGCGAGTGGCTGACAAGCTGGCGGAATGAATATCAGGGATCAGGAATAACAGGGCTCAGAGCAACTCTGCCCCCCTTTTCGCTGCCCCCTCTTTGTTCCCACTTCTCGTTTGAAAGAGGCCCCTTCTCCTGCTAGATTCCAAACATGTGGCAAGGGGGCCGCCAAAAGTGACTAGCCGGGCCGTTTCGCTTCTCCGTCCCGGCCTTGTGGCGCTGCTGGCCTTCTCTACCCTTCAGATGGCGCCCCGCGTTCTGTCAGGGCAACCCGCGCAGACGTGCACGCCGCAATACACGATTACCAAGGGAACCGACGGCTTGGTGCCCGGCATCAACGATATCGCCAATCACTGCGACGACTGCGACACCCCGCTTGCCCTGCCCTTTGGCTTCGAACTCTACGATCACAGCTACGTCTCGGTGAATGTCTCCTCGAATGGCCGTCTCGATTTCGAATGCGCCAACGAGCCCAAGGGCTTCAACGTTCCCTGCCTGCCGGCGCCGTCGAACACGTGTCCCTACGATTACACGATCTTCGCTTTCTCGCACGACATGAGAACGGACGCGGGCCCCGTCGGTTGCTTGTCCTTCCCGGGTGGCAAGTGCGGCATCTTCACGTCGGTTTCGGGGACCGCACCCAACCGCATCTTCAACATCGAGTGGCGCGCTGTGCGATACGCCAACACCTTGGACACGGAAAATTTCGAAGTGCGCCTGTACGAGAGCAATTTTTTCCCGCGTTTCGACGTGATCTACGGCGCGCTCAATGGCGTCGTTACCGGCGATACGGCGGGAGTCCAGGGAGCCTCGGCAACAGGCAGCTACAGCCAGGATTTCTGCAATGCCACCCCGCCGGCTCAGGTCTCGCGCACATACAACTACTGCGACCTGCTGTTCGCCAATGACTTCGAGCAATAACGGAGTCTGGTAAAAAGAGGGAAGGAGGAATTATGCGTTTCAAACAGATAATTGCTCCGTCCTCTTCTTCGATTAGGAAAGAAAGTGGAGGTAGCCAATTAAGTCGCCTTAATTGGCTACGTCCCCTTTTTTCGAAAATTCGGAGAAAGGCACTCTGACATCGTTTTCGTTATTGGAGTCGACTCAATTACCGAAGTCCTATGCGCTGTACAAGATCCTCGTACCGCGGATCACCGCGCAATGGATCGTAGCCAGGATCGAGATGCAAGTAGATCAGCCCTGCCGAGCGCGCCTGATAGGCCCGATCGAGCGCGCCGAAGGCGCGGTCGAGGTCGCCGACCGCTGCGTGCCCCATCGCCAGATACTCGGCGCGCACGTAATGCTGCCGCGACTCGCTCTCCAGTCGCGCGAGGATCTCTTCCGCCTCCTCACGGCGACCCAGTGCGGCCAGCGCACGTACGATCATCGCATCGTACGAACGTACCGCCTTGTCGAGGCTCTGGCCACGCTGGAACCAGTCGAGGGCCTGTTCCGCGTCGCCCATGGCAAGGTAGGCGGACCCGACGAACACAAATCCTCGGCCGTACGCTTCGTCAATCTCGAACGTCTCCATGCCCTGCGCGATTGCCCCCTTGTAGTCCCTTGCATACAAGATCAAGCGTGCGGCCCATCCGAAGTACTCGACCCGAAGCGGGTCGAGTTCCAGCGCGCGGCGCATCGCGGCAATGCCGTCCTGCAGGCGTCCCACTACCGGCAGGGCCGTTCCCAGAACCCAGTGCGCTTCCGCGTTATTGGGGCTGAGCATCACGGCTCGCTCCACGTAGCGCACGGCTTCGGCGAATTTCCACTCGTGCCAGCACAGCACCTTGCCGATCGAAATCATCGCGTCGGCGAGTTCGGGATCCCGTTGCAGGGCTCGCTCGGCGGCTGATTTCGCCCGCGGATACGCGTCGTCGGGTGCCACCCAGTCGTCCGCGAGGTCGCACCACACATCGGCTATGCCGGCATAAGCGCGCGCGAAACCTGGATCCTGCAGCAACGCGTTCTGGAAGAGGTCATTGGCCTTCCGCAGGCTGATCTCGGTGAACTTGTTGAAATGAAAGCGGCCCTTTAGATAGGTCGTGTAGGCGTCAAGACTCTTGGTCGGCGCCACGACGGCCGCGCCGGCGCCGACCAGCTGCAGTTTCAACGCGTCGACGATGGATCGCGAAATCTCATCCTGCAGAGCGAATATGTCCTCGAGCTGGCGGTCGTACGTTTCGGACCAGAGCTGGTAGCCGTTATCCACGTTGACCAGTTGCGCCGAGATCCGGATACGATTCCCAACCTTGCGCACACTGCCTTCGAGCAGGGTCGTCACACCGAGTTTTTCGCCGATCTGTCGAACGTTGACGTCCTTTTTACCCTTGAATGCGAAGCAGGACGAGCGGGATGCCACATGGACGCCGGGCACTTTCGACAACGCGTTGATGATTTCCTCGGTCATGCCGTCGCTGAAATACTCGTTCTCGGGATCCGCGCTCATGTTCGCCAGCGGCAGTACCGCTATGGCCTTCAGGGTCGACGCGGCCTTCGGCTGATCCGGCGACGCGGGTCTCGCGTCGCCATTGCCCAGTTGCGGGATCGCTTGGGCCACGCGTTTCGCAAAAGCTGCAAACGCAGCGTCGCCGGATAGCCGCGACCATTGCCGTTCACGAAACCGATCCGGTACTCGAGCCTGCGCTTCACTCGTGTCGTCGATCACCACGGGCATGATGAAGGCTTGATCGTCGGCCATCAGGTGCGACCTGTCGACCGCGAGTTTCCATTCCAGCCGGAAATAGCCTTCCCTGCGCGACTCGGTGTTCTTCGAGATGACTGGCACGAACAGCATGCAATCCTTGATCCGTTTTCGGATCAAGACATCCCACGCATCACCGCCGCGCAGTTCGGTCTGGTCGAACCACACCTCGAAACCCGCCGCGCGCAGCGCATCGGCGATGCGCAGTGCGATCTCCGCGTCCTGCGAGGCATAGCTGAGAAATATGGCTTTTGTATCTTCGATCATGGGCAGTCGGTCAGTAGAACAAAAAAATATAGTCAGAGTGCGTTACGCCAATTCGGCAGAACGCACTGACTCTGTATTCGTAAGTGAACATGCCAGCGTTTTCCGGCTGTTGCCAGCAAATCGGTCGCTGTCTCGCCCTGGCACGCCCCCCAAACAGGGGTCAGAGTACACTTTTTCCCACGTAACGGGGTCAGAGTGCCTTATTGGCACTCGGACAAAAAAGGCACTCTGACCCGGTTCTTGTTTTAATTTTCAGAGTACATTTTTCAAAAAGTGTACTCTGACCCCTGTTTTCCCGATCCCGCCGCCACCGTAGTTGACTCCGTACGTGGGGTCGCCGACCCCGGTTCTGCCGTATTGCCGATCAGCGAGACATTCTGCAGCACCAATGTACCGTGGTTAAAAATTGCTCCGCCCATTCCGGCGCCGCCGCCGCCGTACCCGGCGTCGCCACCCTTCGCATAACCGCCCTCGAGCACGACGTTCTGCAGGGTGAGCTTGCCCGCCACCGGTGACGACGGTACGCCGAAGGTCTCTACTTCGCCGCTGAACCCGCCGGAGACGTAGAAGAAGCGGAATGCAGTGGCCGTCACGGGCGTCGGATCGCCCGTGTGCGAAGCGATCAGCTGCGTGAAATTGCCGGGCGTGGTGATGCCGGTGATCGTGATGTCGTTCGCAATGGGCGGCAGCGCATTCGGCCCGTACCAGTAGTTGTCGATCGATGTCAGTGTGATCTGCGGAATCTGGACATACAGCTGATAGGCACCCGGTGGCGGAAAAACACTGAAAGGCGAGGTCGTGTTGCAGCCACCGTAGTTGGCCGTAGACGATCCGATGGAGCTGGGTGCCACCGCATTCGCGAAATTCGGTAAAGGGACGGAGGTCATTAACTCGGATTAATTACCTCCGTCCCCTTTTTCGCTATTCCGGCGTAACGAGGTCTGAGTGCCCCGGTTTTCGTTGCGATTCTGGCCCCGAAGCGCGTGAAGATCCGATGGGCAGGCGGCTGGCATTATCATGTCGTATGCACGGACGGCGCTGGGCCGGCCGCGTCGGGGGTGCCATGAACGACCACGTACTGCACTTCGACAATTGGGATACGGCATTGCCTGCGGACGCACGGGCTCTGGCGGACCGGCTGTTTCCGCTGTTCTACGACGATTTGCGCAGCCTCGCAAAGCGCGAACGCCACCGTGTCGGCGCCGGCGTGACGATGCAGACGACCGCCTTGGTCAACGAGGCCTATCTGAAATTGCGCCGCGGCCACAGCTGGAATACCGACGTGCATTTTCTGCGCGCCGCGGCCCTGGCGATGCGCCACGCGCTGGTCAATCATTCGGCCGCACGGCAGGCCGCCAAGCGCGGCGGTGGCGCCGATGCGCTGCCGCTGACCGGGGGGCTGGACGTGGCGATCGAGTCCGACGCGGCAATTCTTGCGCTCAACGACGCGCTGGGCCGGCTCGCCGCCAAATCGCTGCGCCTCGCGCAAGTGGTGGAGTGTCGGTATTTCGCCGGCTACAACGATGTCGAAACCGCGCGTGCGCTCGGCATTTCCGAGCGAACCGTGCGCGCCGACTGGACGCTCGCGCGCGCGTGGCTGCATCGCGAACTGGCCGACGAGAACTAAGCGCGATGGTGAAAAGTAGCGTCTCAAAGCACCGCTCACGCTGAGCGTCGCTTGCATCGGCGAGCGAAGGCGACGCATCGCACATGCCAGCCTTTCGACTCCTCCCTTCGGGCCTGCGCCCAAGGCGAGCGGATTCTCGGATCGTGCTATTTCTTCGCGAGCCGGTCGATCCCTTCGAGCACTGCGGCGGACACCGCGATCTCCGCGCTGGCGGGATCATCGTGATGACGGTACGCATCGAGCGCGCGTTGCGCATAATCGCGCGCGGCGGCAAGGTCACCGGTGCGCGCAAGTGCCTGCGCGTGGATGCGCCACAAATAGCGCTCGTTGCGCGGATTGTGGCTACCGCTCGCCGTTCCAATTACGCGCAGCGCCTCCGTGCTCGCGCGCAGGGCGTCGGTCGCATCGCCGCGCAGCAGGGCCAACTGCGCCAAGCCACCATGAGACAACGCGGTGAAGTCGAGATTGCGGCCGTGGTCCTGAGCGATCACTTCTTGGAACTGCCGCACCGCTTCTTCAGGCTCGCCTTGATCGAGCAGGAACAGGCCCCAGCGCGCGCGCGAGTTCATCAGCCTGGCGTTGTCGGGTGCTCCGATCTTCGCCGCAAAAGCGATAAATTCCTCCAAGGCTTGCTTGAGTACGCGGCGCGCGTCGTCGTGACGTCCCGCTCGATCATAGGCACTGCCGAGGATTTGTCGCGCATATGCGAGGTCGACAGGCACTCCGATGTACGGCCGTTCGATGTATTGTCGTTCGACGGCCTCAAGTATCGGAATGGCGTCGCGCGGGCGTCCTTGAGCGGTCAGGCAGGAGCCGTGGACTTCCTGCGCCCTGGCGACATGGTAGGCCTCTTTCTCGTCCGGTTTGGCGGGCAGCGCTTGGCTCATCCTCTCGAACAGCTGATCCGCTCGTTCGCGATCGCCCTGGCGACAAGCCCCATCAGCCCAGTTCGACAACGTCACCCAATACCAGTGATCGCGCTCTCCGTGGGTCTGCAGGAACAGTGTCGCCGCGCGCTCGTAACTCGCATTCGCCTCGGCGATATCACCCAAGCCTTCCAGTTCGATGGCAAGATTGAATTCGATGAGTGCCGCTTGCGCGTCGTTGCGTTCCGGCAGCAAGGCCAGAGCGGATTTGGCACGGCGATGAAATTCGAGCCCGCGCGCGACATCCCCGCGGTCGCCGCTGTAGACATTGCCCAGATAGAGCAGCGCATTGACATACTGCAGGTCCGCGGGATTGGTGCTCTCGTACAACGCGATCGCCTGTAGCAGCATGGATTCGTATTCGGCCTGCTGCTTCGTGTCCGAGCTGATGGTGCCGGCCTTGAGTACCCACCAGCGGGCGCGCAGCGGTGACCGATCCAATCCCGCTTGTCGGATCAGCGGATCGACCCGGTCGAGCAGCCGTGTTGCACTTTCGAAATCGGATGCGTCTTTGGCCTCCTGCAGATAGCCGTCGATGACCCGGGAATCCTGTTCACCGTAACGTTGCCGCGCGAGTTCCATGTACTTGGCGTGGAGCGTCGCATAGCGCTCCGATTCGAATAGTTCATGGAAGATTTCCGCGATCGTGCCGAGCAGTTCGATCTGCAATTCGGGTTGCGCAGCGAAATCCCGCTCGATGCGCGGCGCGCTGGCATCGAGCAGTTCGCGTGCGGTGATGCCGCCACGCGGCTTGTCCGATGCCTGGCGCGGATCGCTGGCCTTGAACACGCTGAGCAGGAAGTTCTTGGTGGCCTCCGCGCGCGAAGCCTGCGCTTCGGCGACGCGTGCCTGCGTGGCGGCCTTTTGTGCCTGCCACAGCGTGCCGACCAGTCCCGCCGCGAGCGCGAGGATCAGCGCCGCCGCAGCCGCCACCGGCCAGCGGTAACGGTGCAGCACGCGCCCGAACACGTACAGGCGCGCGCCTTCGCGTGCCAGCACGGGTTCATGCGCCAGATGGCGTCGCAGATCGAGCTTCAAAGCGTTGACGGTATCGTAACGGTGCGCCGGCTCGCGGCGCAGACACTTGGCGACGATCGCGTCGAGATCTCCCGCCAGCGCGCTCGCCGGCAACGGCGCATCGGCCTTGTCGCGGATCGCACGGCTCGGCAACGGCGCCATGCGGTCGGTCAACTGCGCCAGCGCCTGCGCCGACGGCAGGCCGCGCAGGCGCAGCGGCCGCTCGCCGGTGAGCAGTTCGAACAGCAGCACGCCGAGCGCGTAGACATCGGTTGCCGTGGTCACGCGTTCGCCGGCCAACTGCTCCGGCGCAGCATAGTCGGGCGTGAACGGCGCGATGGTCATCGTCGGATCTGCCGACTCTTTCGCTGCACTCGCGTCGAGCAGCTTGGCAATGCCGAAATCGAGCAGCTTCACCCTGCCCTCGGCATCGACCAGCGTGTTGGCCGGTTTCAGGTCGCGATGGATGACGAGGTTGCGATGCGCGTAGGCGACCGCGTCGCAGACCTGCACGAACAGTTCGAGACGCTCGCCGAGCGAAGCGCCGCGAGCGGTGCAGTAGTCGAGCAGCGACACGCCGTCGACGTACTCCATCACGGTGTACGGTCGGCCATCCGGCGCCACGCCGCCGTCGAGCAGGCGCGCGATGCCGGGATGTTCCAGCCGCGCGAGAATCTGCCGCTCGGCGTGAAAGCGCTTCTGCTCGCCGATCGCTTCGAAACGCAGCAGCTTGAGCGCACCACGTTGGCTGAAACCGTCTGCCTCCCGCAACGCGGCGTAGACCTCGCCCATGCCGCCGCGCCCGATCAGCCGCTCGATGCGCCAGCCGCCAAGGCGCGTGTCCGCGGCGAGCGAAGGAGCGATCGGCGCGGCGTCCGCGGTATCCGCGATCAGCAACGGAGTGTCGAGCATGCCTTGCCCCGTGTGCGCGCCGAGCAATTCCGCGACTTCGCGCTGCAGTTCCACGTCGTCGCCGCAGGCGCGCGCGAGCCGTTCCGGCCGCTCTGCAGCGGGCCAGTCCAACGCCTGCGCAAAAACACGCTCGAGCCGCTCCCAGCGTTCGCGTTGCATAACAAGTTTCCCGTATGCGATCCCGCCCAGCGTGCTTATACAACAAACGGCCGCGAATCCGGCAATGCAGCCGCAGTGACTGCAGCGCCGCGCGCGGCGCTGCCGGATTCCGCGCCGTTTCCTGTAACGGTATCTCGAGTGCGGCAGACACGCTGTACAGCGGAGGTAAAGAAGATGGCTCTCGAGTGGATGTTCCGGCGCGCCTGTCCGTCGGCCCTGCTGCCGATGATCGTTGCGCTCGCCGTCGCGGCGCCGGCGCACGCCCAGGATGGCGCTTACGACCCAAACTTCGGCAGCGTCGGCCGGACCTGGATCGATGTGACATCCGACAGCCTCGACAGAGGCTTGAAGTTGATGCGCCTGCCCAGCGGCAATCTGTTCATGGGGGGGTATTGCAAGAGCGCCCACGTCACGTGCGCAGCCTGGCTGACTCCCTCCGGTTCCAAGGCAAGCGGATTCGGCATTTCAGGCACCGGCAGTGCGTTGTTCAGCGACTACACGGGCTGGCCGCTCGATGCGTACAGTTTTGACGCCGCAGCGGCCTTTGCAGATGGTCACGTCGCGATTGCCGTCGGCAAGCCCGACGCAACGACGGAGCTCAACTATACGTACCTCGCCCTGTTGCGAGCCGACGGGACAGGCCTGGATCCCGCGGCGGGCAACGGCGCGGGTTACGTGTCGCGAACCATGCCGACGGCCGCGTTGCTGGTAACGCCGCAGCAACAGTTGATCGTTGTAGGGGCGACCGGCTCCAACTCTCCGGTATCCATCGTCGTGTCGCGCTTCGACTCGACTTTGCATCTGGATACGTCGTTCGGTACAAACGGCTCGACGACGATCAGCTTTGCCGAAGGCGATGCCCACCCCTACGGGGCAACACTACAGCGGGATGGCAAGATTGTAGTCACGGGATCGCTCGTCAGCAATGGAAAGCTCATCATTGCTCGCCTGACCGCCGGCGGCGCCACGGATCCGGACTTCGGCATCAATTCCGACGGCCGCTATGCCAGCAATTACGGCAATACGCATGGCGTGGCCGGTTTCGATATCGTCGAAGACAAGAAGGGGCGGCTTGTCTTTACCGGCTACGCAGGTGCGCCGGACGGAAACGGAACGCAATGGCTGGTCAACCGCCTGCAGAGCGGGGGCGCTGTCGATTCGACCTTCAACGGCGGGCAGCCGCATCAATTCGTCCCGGTCTTTACGTCCGACACCGCGTCACTGCCGCAAGCCTGCTGCATCGCATTGCAGAGCGACAATCGCATCGTCGTCGCCGGCAAGATCGGCCGTGGGAACGGCGGCTTTTACTTTGCTATGGCCCGCTTCTGGGAAAGCGGCACATTCGATTCGACGTGGGGCGGGAGTGGCCAATCCTATGGCGACATGTCGACGCAAGCGAACGTCGTGACCGACACCCCGCGGTCGCTGGTGATTGTACCCGGCCGCGTCATCGTTGGCGGCAGCACCGGTATCTCCGGAGAAACGCGGTTCACCGCGACGGGGATGCAGATTGACCTGCTATTCGCGGGCGACTTTGAATGAACACCAACGACAACAGTCTGGCGTCTGCATTGCGTGGGGTCGTTTCGCGAGGACATCGCGATTCGGCCGCGGTCTCGGGGCTCGCACTTGCGGCCGTATTCAGTTGGGCTGCACCAACGGCGCAGGCGGGCAATACGTATGTCGTCAGCACCGCGCTCGATCCGATTGGTCCGGCCAATAGCCTGAGTCTGCGCGAGGCCATTACCGCCGCGAACCTCGCGGACGGAAACACCGTCCAGTTCGATCCAGCCCTCGCTGGCAGCACGATCACGCTGACGACCGGCGAAATCCAGATCAGTCATGCGATGAATATCGTAGGACCCGGGTCCGGAAAGCTCGCCATCAGCGGCGGCGATGCAAGTCGCATTTTCTACCTGTCGTGCGCGAACGCGAGCCAGCACGTGTCGATCTCGGGCCTGTCGCTGCGCAACGGCAACACGGCGAGCTACGGCGGAGCGATCTCGTCGAAGCACTGCTATCTCGACCTGTCGGGAGCGAACATCAGCGCATCGCATGCCAAGGACGGCGGCGGCGTGTCGTTCAACAACGGCCGAATCGTGCGGACGGTCGTGTCGGGCTGCAGTGCCGACCTTGGTGGTGGCATTTTCGAAACCTCCGGCGACGGGCCGCAGTCGATCGAGTACAGCACGATCAGCTCGAACCACGCCAGTCAGGCCGGTGGCGGAGTGGCGATATTCTTTACCACATCGAGTGTCATCAAGCGGTCGACGATAAACGACAACTTCGTTCCATCGCCGGGATCCAGCCTGGGCTTCGGCGGCGGCGCGATCGAAGTTTTGCAAGCGGGGCTGAAACTCTACTTTTCGACGATCACCCACAACCACTCGTTCAAGGGGGGCGGCGGAATCTCGTTCGGCGACCTGGACGCCGCCAACTATGCGACGGTGTATCGATCGACCATCACCTCGAATTACAGCTACATGACCCCGGGCAATGGCCTGTATGCGGTTGCCGGACAACCGACTGTCACGGCGAGTATCGTCGCGGACAATTTCAACATTTACGGTGGTACCGACCTCTCCGGTTCTTTCGCATTGATTTACAGCCTGGTGCAGAACCCCGGCAGCGCGACAATCAGCGGACCGGGCTCGATCTTCGGAGTCGACGCGCATCTCGGCCCGCTCGCGGTCAACGGCGGCCCCACCAAAACGAGGCTGCCGTTTGCAGCAAGCCTGGCTGTCGACGGATTCCCCGGTTGCGGGGCAAATCCCGGAGATGTCGACCAGCGCGGCGTGGCGGCGTGCGTCAACGGCAAGATGGACATGGGTGCGGTCGAGCGGCAGTCGCCCGAGGTGATCATCTTCCGCGACGGATTTGATTCCGGATAGCGCCGCGACGTTCTCACTCGGGCGATCCGCGAAGCCCGGCGTCGGCGTTCGCGAATCCGCTCGAGAAGGCGTAAGTGAATCTGTCACCGTTTCTGTTGTTTTCTGGGAGAGTCGTCGTGATGGACTTTTCTACTCCGTTCCGCAGAGCTGCTGCAGGGCTGATTGCAGCGATCGCGTGCGCGTTCGGCGCGCACGCGCAGGATGGCGGGTACGACCCGAGCTTCGGCGACGCCGGCCGGACCTGGTTCGGGGTGACGGACACCGACGAGGACCAGGGGAAGCGGATGATCCAGCTGCCCGGCGGCAATCTGCTGATGGCCGGAGATTGCGATTCGGTCGCCTGTGCGGCCTGGCTCACGCCGGCGGGAACGGTCGCGGCGGGAAGCGGTATAGCCGGCACCGGCTCGGCACTGTTCAGCGCTTTTCCCGGGGCGCCGTCCGACATGAGCAGGATCGGCGACGTGGCGGCCCTCGCGGACGGCCGGCTCGTCGCGACGGTGCACAAGCCAGGCGGTGGCGCGTACCTGTTACTGGTGAAAGCCAACGGCGCGGGCCTGGACCCGTCTATCGGAAACGGCGCAGGTTACTTCAGCGTCATTTCATCCGGCGACCTCGTGCGCGTGACGCCGCAGCAACAGATCATCGTCGTGGGCGGTGCCGGGCCGTCGATCGTCGTCGCGCGTTATGACGCCACGTTTCATCTGGATGCTGGCTTCGGCACGGGCGGCTCGACAGCGATCGGGTTCACCGGCAAGGACTTCTATCCGCACGCAATGACGCTGCAGCGCGACGGCAAGATCGTCGTGATCGGCCAGATCGGCGCCAGCCTGCCGCATGCGCTCGGCATCATTCGATTGACCGCCGGCGGCACTCCCGATCCGCAGTTCGGCGCCGACTCTGACGGCCGCTACCAGAGCACGTTCGGCGACGCACAGGGTGCGATCGGCAATGCGATCGTCGAGGACAAGAAAGGCCGGCTCGTGTTCGCAGGCGAGGGATTCGACGCGTACTTAAACGCGCTGTGGCTCGTAAACCGCGTGCTGGCCGGCGGCGGGGTGGACACGTCCTTCAACGGCGGTCTGCCACAGCAGTTCAAAATTCTCTCGTCTTCGACGGAAGATGAACCGCAAGCCTTTTGCATTGCGTTGCAGAGCGACAACAAGATCGTCGTCGCCGGTACATCGGACCGCGAACCGACGCATTCCAACAAGTACTTCTCGATTGCCCGCTTCACCGAAGCCGGCGCGTTCGACTCGACGTTCGGCATCGGCGGCCAGTCCTACGGCGACATGTCCACGCAGGCGCCCAATGCGCTGGACGATCGGCCCCGCGCCATGCTCATCCAGAACGGCGGAATCATTGTCGGGGGTTCTACGTATACGATCAACGCGGGGCGATTCTCCGCGGCAAAAGCGCGAATTGACCTGCTGTTCGCGTCCGATTTCGAATGAGTTAGACCCGTACTCCTGCGGCGCGAGCGGACACGCCGAACGGAAAGAAAGGGGTCAGAGTGCCTTTCAACGCGGGTCGCACTTGATAAGGCACTCTGACCCCGTTCCTGCTAAAAAAAGGGGACCGCGAAAAGGGACAGAGGCAACTAGCAAACCTTAATTACCTCCGTCCCCTTTATTTCGCAGTCGAGCGGCAGTCGCCCGAGGTGATCATCTTCCGTGACGGGTTTGATTCCGGATAGCGGAAAGCGGCGCAGAACGGGCGGCGAAATGGTGACCCCGTTTTCTTTGCCGGATCCATTGCCGTTTGCTGTATTGACCATCAGGCACGTTCGGTGCCGCCTGGCTCGTCACGAGGTTGGGAGGATGTTGACATGAATCGCAGCAGCTTCCGTCGAATCGCCTTCGGCGCACTGCTATTGACCGCGTGCGGCCTTTCCGCAAGCGCATTCGCCACCTGCACCAGCAGCCTTGTGGGTTCGACGGCAACCGTTACCTGCGACGCGGCCACGGATGATGTGCAAATCGGCCAGTACTTCAACACTTATTTTTTGGTCTACTACTGGTTCCATCAGGGCGCGCCGTTCGGCGCCGGCAACGAAGACTGGGACACGAACGCCTCCGACTACCAGTTCCTGCAGGCGAATGCCGCATCGACGATCAACGTGCATCTGGCAGGCGGCACGCTAACGCTGGGAATTCCGTTGCCGCCCGATTATGACCCCGCCAGCCCGGCCGACGGCATGCTGGGCAGCGTCAACTGGACTGGCAGCGGTGCCGTGACGCTGAATTCCTCATTCAGCACGTCCGCCAGCACGTATACGGTCGACGATGGCAACTCGCCGTTCGCCACGACCGTCAACGCCCTGGCGCTGTTCAACCACAGCACGGCACAGATCACGATCGTCACCGGCACGGCGGCAGACACGGTGAATATACGGTCCGTCTATTCGCTCGACAGCGTCGAGGCCTTCAACCATTCCGGCGGCGGCACCGACACCGTCTACGTCGGCAAGGCTGGCAGCGCTCAGGGTGTCAAGGGCGCATTGAACGCCTACGGATACAGCACCTTGACGATCGACGACTCCACCGATGGCAACGCGCGCACCGCGACGATTGCGTCGAACAGCATCGCCGGTCTCGCGCCAGGCACGATCAGTTGGTCCAGCAGCGGTGTCATCAACGCACCGGTAGCGGTGATCATGGGAAGCGGAGACGACACGCTCAACGTGCAGTCGACCGACAGGCCGGTGATGATCGATGGAAACAGCGGCAGCGATACGGTCAACATCGGCAACGGCGGCAGCGCTCAGGGCATCCTGGGGGCGGTCGATGTAAGCAACTACTCCAGTCGGACGGCGGTGAATATCGACGATTCGGCCGATCCCACGGGGCGCACCGCCACCTATACGAAGACGGGCGTCACCGGGCTCACACCAGCCGCGATCACGTGGGCCGAGAACGACGTCAGTGCCGTCACCTTGGGCATGGGCGTTGGCACGGACACCGTCAAGGTGCTGTCGGTCCACAGTGGCAGCGGCGATCCGCTGACGATTCACGGAACGAACGGCCTGGACTCCGTCTATTTCGGCGATGCCAGCGGCAATGCCCAGCAGATACTGTCGCCCGTCATGGTCGATAACGTAGCCTCTTATACGGCTGTCTTCGTCGACGACTCGGCGGACACCACCGGCCGCAGCGTCGCCTACTCGAAGACTGGGATTACCGGGGTCGCACCCGGTCACATCGGTTGGGCGAGTAACGACGTGGGCTCGGTCAGGCTTTATCTCGGCAGCGGCAGCGACCAAGTGCATGTTGTGAGTTCCAACCGCAACGTCAGCGGCCGCAGCTTCGTCAACGTAATCGATCTCGGCGACGGCAACAACCAGTGCTCCGTCACGGGCTCCGGTCTGGGTACGGCGAGCGTGAACAGCATTTATGCCAGTGTCGGCGACGATCAATTCGTGATCTCCGCTGTTCCGACCAATGTCAGCTCGGTCAACATCTACGGCGGTTCGCAAGCGGTGTGGGATGAACTCGTCTATACGGGCGGACCCGCCACCGGTGCATTCCCCGGCAACGGCACCTTGACGCCGACGGACATCAACGCGCATTCGATCAACTACAACTCGATCGAGCACTTCAGCATCAACGACCTGATCTTCCGCGACGGGTTTCAGTAGTCGGCAAGACCCAAGCCTCGAGAAGATCGTACGCTATCCGACGAATACCCGCCGTCGCTGTGCAAAGATATAAGAAGGGGACGGAGGCAATTAGCGGTGCTTAACTGCTTAACTACCTCCGTCCCCTTATTTCACTTATTTCGAATGTTCGGTTCGCATGTTCCGCGGCGTTTCTATGGACGATCCGTCACGGGTAAGCGATCCTTCAATGCGCGGCACATTCACGTCTCGTCTACTACCACTCGTTGCAGCGCTCGCGCCGAGCCTTGTGCCTGCCGCAAACACGCTCACGGTGTTCAGTTGCTCCGACGATCCCGGCGACTCGGGCACGTTGCGCAATGTCGTTGCCGCCGCGATGCCGGGTGACACGGTAGACGCAAGTCACCTTGGCTGCAGCGTGATTACGCTGACGACGGGCTCGCCGGCGAAAGCGAACGGGGCGATTCAGGTAACGCAGGCCAGTCCCGGTATCACCATTCAGGGTCCGGGCGCCGGTCTGCTCGCAATCGACGGTGCCAACTCCGATCGCGTTTTTACCCATGTCGGCACCGGAGAATTGGCAATAGATGGCATCACTATCAGAAACGGCTATATCGACACGGCCTACACGGCGACTCCGCCGAAAGGCGGCTGCGTCGCCTCGTACCATGCGCGGCTGCATCTGAGCCATACGGTCGTATCCGACTGCCACGTCTACAGCACGATCCCGAGTTCGGTCATTTTCGGCGGCGCCGTGTACGCGACTGACTTGAGCCTTACGCGCAGCACGATCACCGGCAACTCCGTGCTGCATCCGGGGGTGGGATATACGCGCGGAGGCGGAATCTACGTCAAAGGCTCGGCGAACATCATGGATAGCACTATCTCGAATAACAAGGTCGACAACGGCAAGGGCGGCGGTATCCAAATTACTTCCGGCAATCTCTTTGTCGGCTACAGCACGGTGACCGGTAATTACGCCAAGTTTGGAGTTGGCGGCATAGACATCTTCTACACCGGGACAGCAACGATTTCGGCGTCTACGATTACCAACAACATCGGCAGTGGGCCGAGCGCAATAAGCGTGTACGGAGCTCCTTACTTCGCGCTGAACAACAGCACGCTTTCGGGCAATAGTTCGCCAGGGAGTGGTGCGCTACTCGTCAAGAAGACTTCTGCGGTTTGCACGAACAGCACGATTGCCTTCAATTCGGGCGGCGGACTGGTCGCGGAGGAGGGAGGCAGCGTCGACATCGAAAGCACGATCCTCGCGAAAAATACAGGCAAGGCGGACCTGGGAATGTACTTCGGGACATTCTCCGGGTTCTCAAATCTGGTCATGACTTCAATCGAAGTCATTCCAGTCGGATTCCTGGCCGTGGACAAGGGAACCGACCCTCAACTCGCACCATTGCGAAACAACGGCGGCCAGACGGCAACCCATATGCTGCTGCCGGGAAGCGCCGCACGCAGCAAAGGCAACAACAATCGCGGCAACAGCTACGATCAGCGTGGCCCCCAGTTCCCACGACACACAGGCGCTGGAATCAGCGTGAGTGTGGACATAGGCGCGGTGCAGTTCGATACCATCTATGCCGACGGTTTCGATGGCGGTCCCTGAGGGACAACTTGGGGCACCCGCTCAGGCCCTGTTTCCGTCCTTCGTCCCCCCCCCGGTTCTCTCGCCAGACCGATAGCTCGATGTGCCAAACGGAAAACGGTGCCAGGTTCACTTTTCGTAGTAGCCAATTAAATCGACTTGATTAGCTACGTCCCCTTTTTCGCGAATTAGCTGCGTCCCCTTTTTCGCGCCCGGGAGCCGACGAGCTGGTCAACAGATACACCTGGTTGCTCATCGGCACGTAGGCATGAACGGCCAGGTCGCGTTGCTGCGCGAACAGTCCGAGCAGGCGCAGGTAGTGGTGCCGGTCCTCGTCATCGATGAAGATGGCGCAGCGGTTGACGCCGCGGTGCGTGACGTGAAGCGGGACGCCGGGAAGCTCGAGTCGCGCGCGGCGCGGCATGGGGATGCTCCGTCGATTCGACCGGAGCATCGCCGCTCTACCCCTCCCGCGCTATCGGAATCCGGCGCGGCGTAATGTACGAAATCCACCATGCCTTAATTGGCTACGTCCCCTTTTTCCGCTCAATCAAGTCCCAGGCACCGCCTCGAATCCGGAGCGGAAGATCGCCAGCGTATCGACATCGCTCGCGCCGCCGGCGCCAACGGCCCGTACCAGGTACGTCGCAGTCGCGTCCTGCGGGTTGCTGCCGACGAAGATGTCGACCTGCCAGGTTACCGATGCCAGAGGCGCTAGCGAAATCGTGTCGTCGAACGGTCCGGCGGTCGAGCTGTGCGTGCAGTTGACGCCGATCGTGCAGTTCCAGACGATTTGCGTGTTTTGAAGAGCCGCCGAGCCGAACCCGGTGACGCGGAGGCCATTGACCGTGTTGGTCAGGCTCGTGTTGTGGATGCTCACGGTATAGTCGATGTTGTGCCCGTACATCACCACCGACTGGCCGTCGGTGATGGAAAGCGTGATCGGAATTGATTCGACCGCGCCGATGTCGCAATGAGTTCCGGACGGACGGGCGACGCCGCGCTGGTCGCTCGCGTTGACGGGCGCCGCGGCGCATGCGCTGTCGAGCCCGCTGTCGATGGCGGACCCGCTTGCGCCCGGAAGCCTCGTCGGCGTGTTGCCGCCGTTGTCCTTGAGTGTCCCGAGCTTGGGATCGGCGTCGAGGTTGCCGCCGCCGTCGGTGCCGAAGGCCGCGTTCCATGCGCCGCTGCCGCCCGAGCCCTTGACGACGCTGTTCTTGAATGTCGGCGTCTCGCTGACGAGCACCAGTTCCTCGGTGCCGGGAAGGCTCGTGTCTCCCCACAGGATCGAGTTCGTCACATTGAATGTCGGCGACCCGCCGACGCTGTAGTCGGCGATCGCGCCACCACCGGCGTCGGCGTTGTTGCCGCTGAACGTCGTGTTGATCAGCGTGACCGTTCCGCTGCCACTGGTGATTCGATTGTAGATCGCACCGCCGTAAGCGGACACCGAGTTGCCCGAGAACGTGTCGTTGGCGTACGTCGCACTGCTCGTGCCCGCGGTCGCGCCGCTGGTGTCGTGAAACGCCGCACCGCCGTTGTTGGAGGAGTTGCCCGAGAAAGTCGACCCGACGATCGTCGGATTGCTGTAGCCGCCATTGCTGCCATCGGCAGCGAACGCACCACCGAACGTACCGGACGCATTGCCGACGAAGCGGAGTTGCGACAGGGTCGGACTGCAGCCGGCGGCGCTTCCCGAGCCGTTGCAGTAGAGAGCGCCGCCGCGATCGTCGGGAAACGCGCCGGTCGCGTAGCCGCCGGTGATCGTGAAACCGTCGAGCACCGTGGTGGGCGTGATCGGCCCCGCCAGCGTCCTGCCGTCCATCATCACCACGTGATAGCTGTTGTTGCCGTTGATCTGGCTCGCATCGGCGTCGATGCCGTCCACCCCGTAATCATTCCGATCGATGTCGCCGGAGAGCACGGTCACGTACGCCGCCGGATCGTGAGGTGATCGGTTGCCGCCGGCATAGCCCCCGTAGACCGCGACGCCGCGGGGAATGCTGAAGCTGATCGCCCGGTTGGCCGTCGATGTCGGCCAGTACACGCCGCGCGCGACGCGGATTTCCTTGCAGGATGGAGCGAGCAGCGCGGATTGCAGGTCGATGTAGGCATCGAACCAGGACGATCCATCGTTGCTGCCCAAGGCATCGTGCTTGACGTAGCACGGCACGACTGCTCCGGCCTCCACGGCGCCGACGTCGCAATGCGCGCCTTGCGGACGCCGCGCGTCGCGCTGATCGACGCCGCCGACCGGCGCCGCGTTGCAGGTGCTGTCGATACCGGCGTCGATGGCTGCGCTGCCGGGACCGGGCACGGACGTGAATGTCGGCCCGCCATTGTTCTGCAGGGGGCCGAGGTTGAAGGTCGCGTTGCTCCGGGCGGGAGCGAAAGCGCAAGTCGTTCCACTATCCAGATTGCCGCTGCCGCTGATCGATCCGGTGACATTCCCCGGAGTGCCGAAAAAGCAGCCGCCATTGAAGATCGTGTTGTTCGCCGTGACCGCGGTAAGGGAGGCAAACTGGAAATCCGCAAACGTGGCGTTGGTCACGGTCAGGTCGGCGTCGTTGAAGAAGCCACCGGCGAACGTGCTGTTGCTTACGCTGAAGGTGCCGCCGTTAAAAACGCCTCCGCCCAGACCGCCGGAGTTTCCCGAAATCGTACTGCCGGCCATGGTGACCGCGCCGCTCTTGATGTAGAGCCCTCCGGCGGCAAATCCGGTATTGCCTCCGGCGGAGGTATTGGCGGAAATCGTGCTGTCGGTCAGGGTGATCGGGCCGCCGTAGTTCGAGATTGCGCCACCGCCATAAGATGAATTGCCCGACAGCGTGCCGTTGGCGACGACGAGCGTGCCCTGGTTCCAGATGCCGCCGCCGTCTACGCCGGACGAGTTCCCCTGAATCGTGCTGTGATCGAGCGTCAGCGATCCGTACTTGTTGGCGATACCGCCACCGATGCTGGCAGCTGCATTGCCCGATATCGTGCTGCCGGTCAGCGTGAGCGTGCCGTGATTGTAGATGCCACCACCAAACAGCAAACCGGCCCCGCTGACGTTGACGCTGGCCTGTCCATGCGCGATCGTTAGAGCGGAAATCGCCGCGGTGACGCCGCTGTTGACCGCAACCACCGTGACGGCATTGTTTCCGTCGAGCGTCAGCCCCGGGCTGCCGCTGCCATCGATCGTGAGATTCTTGTCCAGTGTCAGCGTCGTGTTGCTCGTCAGCTTGATCGTCTTGTTGCTGCCGATGGCGAAGGCAATGGCGTCTCCGCTCGACGCGGCAGCGATCGCGTCACGCAGCGAGCAGGTGCCAGCGTTCGCCGGGTTGCAATTCGAAGCGGTGCCGCCGGCTGGATCGGCGGTGTTGTTGACGGTCCAACTGGTCGCCGCTTGGGCGAGCGGAGAGATCGTGCACAGCATGAGCAGGCCGGCACTCGCGGGCGCTGCCCCGCCGACTCCGACGGTGTGCGAAAACCTGCGAGCGACCATATCGATCCTCCGAGTGAGAGTGCACTCTCCCTGGCACGAGGAACCCCTTGAGTGTTGAAAGGGGACGGAGGCAATTAACTTTGCATAACTGCTTAACTACCTCCGTCCCCTTTTCCCCCTGTTTTCTTTTCCCGCACGACGAATCCGTCAGGATGAGTCGAACCCATTGCGGAAGATCATGACTTCGGGTTTTTGGCGTTCGACGGCACCCATGTCGATCCCGGCGCCGACGAGGCGCGGCAATCCACGTTGATCAAGCCGAGGC
The DNA here is from genome assembly GCA_963766595.1 of uncultured Gammaproteobacteria bacterium. Classification (GTDB taxonomy): domain Bacteria; phylum Pseudomonadota; class Gammaproteobacteria; order Xanthomonadales; family Rhodanobacteraceae; genus Rudaea. The sequence continues at coordinate 545,060 of CAVYAZ010000001.1, read as the reverse complement.
AGCCCGAGTTCGCGTCCCGCCTCAAGTACCGGGCTTGCCGCCGACGGCAACATCGTCAAGGTCGGGCCGCCGTTGACAGTCAGGGGCCCCAGTAGCGGATCGGTGCCATTGGTGATGTTGCTGCTGCCGGAAATAGTGGCGGCCGACGCGTCCTTTATAAGGCTGTATTGGACGCTGAAGGAGCCTGACAGGTCTTGCATCTGTCCATAGCTGTTGCTGTTGTTGGCGACGATGGCGTTCGCTAGGAACGGCTGACCGGTAGCGAAGATGCCGTTGCTGGAACTGCTGAATGTCCCGTTCTTGACGATCGTCGTGTTCAGGATGTTCGCAAAGTTGCCTGTATTCGCATCGAATATTCCGATGCCTCCGCCGCTGTTGTAGGCGAAGTTGTGGTAGACGGTGGAATTGTAGATGGTCGTGTCGTTGGTCACGACTTGCAGCCCGATGCCGCCGCCGTTTGCTCCGGTGCTGAAGTCGGTCAACTGGTTGTCGTTGAAGGTCGAGCTGTTGATGTACACACTGAATGCGCGCCTGACCGCCAGCCCACCGCCAAGATCGTACGCGCTGTTGCCCGACACGGACGAGCGGGCCATGTACAGCGAACCGCCCGGCACGGCCTTGAAAGGACTGCCGTCGACCAGGATGCCGCCGCCGTCGACGGCGGTTGAATTACCGTGGATCGTCGAGTCGAGGATCGTGAGCGCGGTGTCGTACACGCTGATGCCGCCCGCAGCGAACGCGGACGAGTTGCCGATGACGCTGCTGTTGGAGATCGTCAGGCCCTTGGAGTTAATGACGGAGAAGCCGCCCCCGGTGTTCGACGAGATCAGCGACTGGCTCACAGACAGGGAAGCCCCGAGATCGAGCCTGACCGCAGTGCCTATGTTGTTGCTGATCGTGCACGACGTGAAGCGCCCCTTCACCGTGTAGAGATACAGCGCCTTGCCGGCCACAGTGGCATTGTTCGAAGCAATGACGTCGTGGTCGAGGTACGCGTAGAACGTATTGTTGCTGGAATACGCGGCCAACACCGAGGCCCCGCCCCCATTGGAATTCACGTTGCCGCTAAGCACGCTGTCCTGAACGATGAGCGACGAGTCGCGTGCATAGATTGCGAGCACACTGTTCGTCAGCGTTAAGCCGGATACCGTGACCGGCGACGAAGCGTTATGCGTCTTCATCGAAAAGATGCTCGACGCGAGATTGCCGCTCACCGTCAGCTTTTCCGCGCCGGGGCCGACGATAGCCATCGCCCTGGTGATAGGGATCTGGCCCTGCAAGAGTGTGATCGTGCTGCCGGACAGACTCGCGTCGAACAGGACGAAACTGCTACCGGAGTCCGCATTGGCCGCGGCGATCGCCTGGCGAAGGCTGACCCCGCTCGCTCCCGGATCGCCTGCGGACGTTACGGTGAACGTGCCTGCATCGGCAGCCGGGATGCCGGAAACGACCCATCCCAGCGCGGTGACGCTGGCAAGCAGCCGCCCGATTCTTGCAGGCGTCTGTGGCAGACCGGCCCGTATCGACGCCGACAAACCCGCCCTCTCTGTGTGGATTAGCTCTGTCACGACTATCCCGTCTCGATCTTTGGGAGTCTACCCCAGCCGGATAACGAAGGACCATCGCATGATCATGCTGGTCAAGCGAGAGGGTCACATTAACCAAGGCGTGTGGGAAACGGTCCAAGCATTTCGCCGACGTGGCTATGCCGTCGAGGAAACAGGTCTCGGCGGAACTGACGGAGGGATCGATCTGATACTGCGGAAGGACAGACGCACGGAACTCGTCCAATGCAAGCAATGGCGTTTGCGGCTGGTCAAGGCGAGGAAGAAAACGATGCCAGGTTCACTTTTCGTATTCCCCCGTCGCGCAGTTGAATGCGTCGATTATCGAGGTCTGGAATGAAATGAGTGGAGTTTCGCAACGGTCCCAAGGCGGCCATCATGCGCGATTTCCTGACCACGCTCACGCGACGAAGCGCGCTGCTGCTCGCGTTCATTTGCTGCAGCGTTTCCGCGAATACTTGCCGGGTTACGACTGGCGGCATCAACGTCAACGACGGCAGCACCTGATCCACGCCGATGGACTCGAAAACGGCGTTAGCCACGCTTTGCGGAGCTGAAAAGCGACGCTGCAGTTTCTGGCCAAGGGGACGGAGGTCATTAACTCGGATTAATTACCTCCGTCCCCTTTTTCGCTACTGACTCTGACCCCTGTTTCTGCAGCACCGGCGCTTGCTTTCACATACCTACGATGGGCGCGCCCACTTTTTGACCCGCCTCGCAAGCGCCAAGGTACTTGTGATCGATGGTCATCACTTGTGCTTTGCCAGCACCATACGTCGATTGGATCTGAGTGTGAAAGACTTCATCATTATGCGCGGTCATTTCGCTATGACTGACAACATGCGTCCCAGAAAAAGTACACTCGTTGTCAGCAATCCATGTATCGCCTTCCCTGCGCAAACTGTTCTTGCTGCAATCATTCTTTAGATGCGCATCCGCGCTTGCTTTGCCCGCTGCCACCGAGGCGGCGTCCTGACACATCTTGTAGCTCCTGGAGCCGCCCGGCAATTTTTCGCCCGTCATCGTGATCTGCCACAACCCCGGCTTTTGCGTAGGCATCTCATCGCCGCTGGCGAGCGCGCCCGCATTCAGCATTGTTGCAAGAATGAGTGCAATCTGAACTTTCATGTTGCTTCTCCAATAGGATCTCGACTGTATCAGGTACCGACTGCACAGTACCGTCGTCCTCAAAAAGGTGTCAGGTTCACTTTCCAGGGTGCGCCAGACAGGATGTGACAGCCGAAGCTCACAGTATACAAACCAGCGTTAGTGAACCTGTCACCGTTTCTTCACTCTGGCGCCGTTTTCTGCAAGCTGTAATATGATGCTCGGTGTCTGCAAATCCGCTTCCGGCTGGAGAAGCTCAGTGCACGCCATTCTGCGTTCGCTTGTTGTTTTGGGTGTTTCGTCAGGGATCGCGGTTGCAGCGTTGCCGGCGCAGGCGGCAACCACTTGGACGGTAACGGGCGCGGACGAAGCGTCTTCGCTCGACAGTGCGACTTGTTCCGGCAACGATTGTGCGACCTTGCGCGACGCGGTCAACAGCGCTGCTTCGGGCGATAGCATCGTCTTCGCGCCTGCTCTCGATGGGCAGACGATCACGTTGACGCTGTTCAGCAACAATCTGGGCTGCTTGACGGTCGGACCGACCGCGTGCGACAGCGATGGCGGAACATTGAGTACTGAGTTCGGGCCGTCGGCGTTTTTCATCACCGGCGGCAAGACACTGACCATCGATGCAACTCAAAACGGCCTGCTGCGGGGCATCGCGCTGTCGGCGGCGAATGGTCTCGGCTGCGCCCCGGGTATCTGCTTTCGATTGTTCGATGTCGACAGCGGCAGCAGCCTGAACCTGCTTGGACTCACGCTGCAGGGCGGCGTTGCGTTGGGCGGCGCGTCCGACTACGGCGGCGGTGCGCTCGGTGCCGGCGGAGCGATATTCAACCAGGGTTCGCTGACGATCACGCGCTGCACGCTGAGGAGCAATTCCGTACGAGGGGCATCGACGTCGGGCGACTTGTCGTTGATCGGCGGCGGAGGTGTTGGCAGCAATCCAGGCGCCAACACGGGCAACGCCGGAGGTCCCAACGGCGGTGCTGTCTACTTCAGCGTCGGTCCTTCCGGCAACGGCGGTTATGGCGGTTTTGGCGGCGGTGGAGGAACCAGCGGCCCTGGCGGGTTCGGCGGCAGCGGCGGTTTCGGGGGCGGCGGCGGATTTACCACCTCCCTTTCTAACACCCCCGGCGGCCCCGGCGGTTTTGGCGGCGGGGGCGGCGCCGCGTCAACGACGGGTTATGGTGGTTCAGGCGGGTTCGGCGGCGGACACGCTTACGGCCAGCAAGGCGCTCCGGGCGCCGGAATGGGCGGGGCGATCTTCAACGATGCGGGCACCGTGAGCTTGATCAATTCGACTTTGAGAGCGAATACGGCCCAGGGCGGCGCGGGAAACAACAGCAGCAACGCCTCGGCGTACGGAGGCGCGATTTTCAATTACATGGGCAGCCTGACGCTGGAATTCGTTACCGTGGACGGCAATACGGTCATCGCCGGCGCGGGAGCGAACAGCTATCCTCCAGCAGCCGGCGACGCGGATGGCGGCGCAATTTACAGCCTCGGCGACAACACCCTGATCTGTCAGTCAGGCGGCAATGTGTGCGGCACGGCAAGCGCCTCGCTGACGATGAACAATTCGATCGCGGCCAATAGCAGCGGCGGCACGAACGATGTCGTGGTCAGTGCGATAAGCGGTGGTGCCAGCACAAGCGGCGGGGCCGGCAACCTTGTCATGGCACAAAGCGGATTCGACGGTTCGGTCGTGAGCACCGCCGATCCGCAGTTGAATGCGCTGATCGGCGGCGGCGGCATCTGGAACGTCATGGTGCCCCGAACCGGCAGCCCGGTGATCGACGCCATAGCCTGCGATGCGACTGCGACGGACCAACGCGGCATTACGCGAGCGCAAGGCACTCAATGCGATATCGGTTCCGTCGAGGACGACGGCGACGTGATATTCGTCGAAGGATTTGAGCATTGAACGAACGGACGATCCCTTCCTGAAGAAAGGGGGACGGAGGTAATTAATCGTACTTAATTGGCTGCGTCCCCTTTTCCCGAAGCACGAAGTTGCTCGAGAACGAGCGTCCGGCGCCGCTGAGCGGATCGACGAACGACAACCGCCTGGCCAACAACTGCAAGGGCGCCGAGTAGTCGCCCGGCTCACGGTGGAACACGGCCGGATAGATCCCATCGTTCGCGATCGGCGCTCCCAGCGCGGCCATGTGCACGCGCAACTGGTGCTTGCGGCCGGTGATCGGTGTCAATGCATAGCGCCAGGTCACCTCGCCGCGCGCGAGGACGTCGATCCGGGTTTCGCTGTTCGCTGGACCTTCGATCTCGCGCATTCGGAAGAACGGTTCGCCGGCAACCATCCGACTGGAACGGATGCAGGGGAATTCGATGTCCGGCAGCGCCGGTGCAATCGCCTCGTAGCTTTTCTCGATGCGCTGTTCGCGAAACAGGGCCTGATAACGCGCGCGGCTTTGCGGGTTGACGGAGAACAACACCAGCCCTGCGGTGTCGCGATCGATCCGGTGCAATGGCGCCAGCGCAACGTTCCCGGTTCGGCGCATCAATCGCCCCAGCAGGGTTTCATGGACATGCGCGCCGGATGGCGTGACCGGCAGGAAATGCGGCTTGTCCGCCACCAGCAAATCGGCATCTGCATGCAGCACGACTTCATCGAACGGGATCGGCGGTTCGTCGGAAACTTCGCGGTAGTAATGGACCTCGAGCCCGACCCGATACGGCGTTTCCGGCGTCAACCATCGACCGTCACTGTCCATCACCCGCCCGCGTGCCATGCGATCAAGCCATTGCGAGCGCGCCACCGCCGGGAACCGCTCGCACAGGCAATCGAGCACTGCCGGCCACGTGCCTGGGGGCAATTGCAACGTGCTAGCGGCGAGTCCATCGATGGCGAGGGGATGTTTTCGCATGCTGGAAGTGTGCGGTAAAGGCGGCAAAGGGGACGGAGGTCATTAACTCGGATTAATTACCTCCGTCCCCTTTTTCACCCTTTTTCACCCAGTTTCGTCGAAGTCCGGACTATGTCAGAAAAGTGTACTCTGACCCATGTTTTGCATGTTTTGGGGAGATCGACATGGCGATGCAAAGAGAAGCGATGACTCGGGTCGGGGAGATCGTCAGTTTGATCGGCGTGATGGGTTCGCTCATCTTCGTCGGGCTGGAAGTGCGCCAAAGCGCGATCGCTACACGGGCGGCGAACGATACCGTCATCGCCGAGGCGTTTCGCGAAATCAACCAGGTCATGGCGTCGAGCCCGGAGCTGGCGAGGGCTTTGACTTCGTACGCTGACGATCCGGCAAGCGCACCGGGTCCTGAGCAAGTGCAGATCCTCGGCCTGTGGCGTGGTCTGTTTCATACATGGTCGAATGCGCATCGCCAGCATTTGAACGGGACCATCGATCCGGCGATCTTCCAGGGAATAGTGCAGGAAATCACGGCCTACGCGCAGGCCTCGGCCAACGGCAGCTCGCCTGACCTGATACGCCGTGGCCGGCTGATGCGCTGGGCGTGGGACAAGGAGCGGTTTATCTTCAATCCGGACTTCCAGCAGTTCGTCGATGGTCTGCTCCAGGTGCAAGACGTCAAGAAACAACCGTCAGGGTAGAGTCGTCATCGAAACTGCGAAACTGGGTCCGAAAGAAGGGTCAAGAACAGGGGTCGAGTACACTTTTCGCCGCAGCCCGAACTAGCGGCAAAGAGGACGGACGTCATTAACTCGGATTAATTACCTCCGTCCCCTTATTTCGATGGTCTGCTCCAGGTGCAAGACGTCAAGAAACAACCGTCAGGGTAGAGTCGTCATCGAAACTGCGAAACTGGGTCCGAAAGAAGGGTCAAGAACAGGGGTCGAGTACACTTTTCGCCGCAGCCCGAACTAGCGGCAAAGAGGACGGACGTCATAAACTCGGATTAATTACCTCCGTCCCCTTATTTCGCTTTCTGGATAAGGCACTCTGCCCCGTTTCTGACCCCTGTTTTCCCGTTTTCGCTCATCGGCTTCACTGCGTCGCGAATTTCCAGATTGTCGCGGTGAGGTCGTACGGTCCGGACGTCCAATGGCCGACGTAGCAGGCGCCGTCGCTGCTCAGCGTCAACGTCATGGGGACGCTGTGGACGGTGTCGCTGCCGATCAGCCGGTATTTGTCCGGCGACAGCGCAAATGAATATTTGGCTGTAGCAAGACAGGCATTCGTGACGGACACGCCGTTCATCGTGAAACTGCCGTCGGCGGCATCTGCCAGGCTGCCGTCGGTGTGCTCGATCCCGTTGCACGTCGGATCGACGCTGTCCACCTCCTGCCAGTAGATGTCGAGCGTATTGGCGACGGCGGCGCAGTGCGCCGGCACGTAATCCTGGTGAGCAACCCGTAACGAGTCGTCGAAGCCGTTGCCGAAGACGTAGTCGCCATCGAACTCGAATGCGCCGATGTCGCAATTGCCGCCCTCCTGCGGGCGTGCAGCGCCGCGTCCGTCGCTGTTGTTGGTGGTGGAATCGGATTCTGAGCAGCTGACGGCGTTGTACGCCGGCGAGTTCGAGCCGATCGGTAATACGACGAACGGATACGGCGCGCTGCGATAGATGCTCGGTGCGCCGAGCAGCGGGTCGGCGTTGCCAGGCGTACTACCGGACTGCACGACGCTGTCCGCCGATCGGACGTGTGAGACGAAATTTGCAGCAAGATAAGTCAGATTCGATGCATTAGGCTGGTCGCCGTCGACGCGGTTCACCGCGATGTCGTCGCTGCGGGCCCCCGCTCCACCCCGGGTCGCGACGACGATGCTCTTGCTCAGGCGCAACGTCGCGCTGCTTGCCGTGCCGTCCTCGATCTTGTTGCCGTACGCCAGCGAGTAGATCGTTCCGTTCGATGCTCCAGCGGCATCCGATTCGCCGTTGTTGCCGCTGAGCGAATTGCCCGCCAGTGTCGAGAACTCGACGGTGGCGACGCCATTGAGGTTGAACAACACCGCGCCCAAGCCGCTGCCGTTGCCCAGCCCGCCGCGCGCCGCGTTGCCGGTCGCGGTGACATTCAGCAGACGCACGCTGCCGCGGTGGCTAAAAATCGCGCCGCCCATTCCAGCGCCGCCCGCGCTCGCACCGAAGCCGCCGCAGCAGCCGCCGCCGCCGCCGCCGCCGAAGCCGCCACGCCCGTAGTTGCCTCCGCCGCCGCCGAATCCGCCGCTGCCGCCGATCTGAGAGTAGCGACCCCCGCCGCCGCCGCCGCCGATGCCGCCGCCACCGCCGGTGCCGATGGTATAGCCGGAGTAATTCCCATTCGGCGGTATGTATTCGCCGCCTACGGAGCCGCCGCTGCCGAACCGGCCGCCGGCGCCGGGCAGTCCTGCGAAGTTGCAGTAGTTTTGCCTGAAGTAGCCGCCGCCGTCGCCGCCGTCGCCGCTTCCCTCGTAGCCTTGAAGGATGTAGCCGTCGCGGCCGCCGAGTTTGCCTTTGCCGCCGCCGAATCCGCCGTAGCTCGAATAGGATCCGTTGCCGCCGCTGGTGCCGTCGCTGCCGCTGATGAAGCCGCCGCCGCCACCGCCACGGCAGAACGCCTCGCCGCCGCCGCTGCCGCCAAAGGCTCCGCCGAGCGCGCCGCCGAATCCACCGCCCGACTGCGTCGCGTCCTGACCCATGCCGCCGCCGCCGATCGCGCCGCCCTGCCCCGAACTTCCGCCTTGGGCGACATTGCCGATCAGGCTGACCTCGTCGAGCTCGAGACTGCCTTGGTTGAAGATGGCGCCGCCCATGCCGGCACCTCCGCCGCCCGAGCCAGAGTCGCCGCCTTTCGCATAACCGCCGCGCAGGGCCATGCCTCCCAGCACGAGCGTGCCTTGCGGCAGTTCTCCGACAAGTCCGCCGGACACGTAGAAGAAACGGAACGCGTGCGCGGCGGTCGGCGACGGATCGCCCATGTGCGCGGCGACGAGCGTGGCGCCCGTTCCGGGATAGGCACCGATGATGATGACACTCGCAATCGGCGGCAGCGCATTGGGGCCGTACCAGTAGTTGTCGACGCCGGCCAGCGTGATCGTCGGCCAATTGCTGAACGTGATGTAGTTGATGCCGCCGGCGGCACCCACGCAATTGCCGGACGGTGTCGACGAACCGGTTTGCGACGCGCTGACGCCGTTTGCCGCATTGGCGGAATTGATCGCTTGCGCCAGCGTGCACGTCGACGCCGACGGCGCACCCGTGTCGGTGACGACGATCGCTGCCGGCGCGACGGTGCACAGCGCGATGCCCGGTAATGCCAGAGCGATTCGAAGCGCAGCGGTCAGCGCCGACAGCGATGGCGGCGACGTGCTGACAGACAAGCGTGCGTGCATTGTTTCCCCTGTTCCGCGGTCGGGAGAGGGTCGCTCATCGCAAGCCACCTGATCCGCAACCGCTCTTGTGTCGCGTAGGTTTACAGGCAGAACAGTCTTCTGAAGTTAGCATCCATCCAGCGCTGCGGACAAGTGCATTTGCACAGTGGTCCAGGTTCAGCAGGGAACAGGGATCAGAGTCAGTAATGTCCCAACGTTATTCGAACAGGAACAGTTGCTTATTGGAACAGCGCTCTTCATCGGCCGTCGGAAATTGCCAGGAACAGGGGTCAGAGTACAGTTTCAGAAAAGTGTACTCTGACCCCTGTTTTTCAGAAAAGTGTACTCTGACCCCTGTATGCAGCGCCGGACATCGGCGCCGTCGAATACGACCAAGACCACATCTTCGGCGACGCGTTCAGTCCGAAGGCGCCTGCGTTTTAGGTCCGGCTGGTGGAGGTCGGAGCGGTGGATGCTCGCGGACCCTCGAGCACGATGCAAGACGCCGTATTTGGCTATCCACGCATACGAGGCGGCGACGCGTCGCCCGTCCTCGACATCAACTTCGCCACACCGCTGCAACGCTCCGCATGGGGCCTGGCGACTTCCCATGCATTTGAATGCAGCGAGGGACAGACGACGAGCAGCTGCTTGTTTCGCTCCGGCTTCGAATGATTTGAAGTAGCGGCCCAAAAAAATAGGAAATAGGGGTCCGAGTAACTCAGACCCCAGTTTTTCTCATGAGCACGCCGCAAATCTACCAGTCGGTCGGTTTGTAGTCCTTGAGGAACTGGCCCCAAACATGTGCGCCCGTGTTGAATCCACTGATGATGGGATCGACGATGCGCGCGGCGCCGTCGACGATATCGAGCGGCGGATGGAAACGTTCCTCGACGATCTTGCGTGCCGCAAGCGCGGCTGGATCTTCGTCGGTGACCCAGCCGGTGTCGACCGCGTTCATGTGGATGCCGTCGTGCTGGTAGTCGGTCGCCGACGTTCGCGTCATCATGTTCAACGCCGCTTTCGCCATGTTCGTGTGCGGATGGCGCGTGGTCTTGAACTTGCGGTAGAACTGCCCTTCGACCGCGGACACATTGACGATGTGCTTGTCGCGCTCCGGGCTGCGCAGCATCAGCGGCTTCAGCCGCGCGTTCAGGATGAACGGCGCGATCGCGTTGACCAGGTGCACCTCGAGTAGTTCGACGGACGGCACTTCGGCCATGAGCAGCCGCCAGGAATTTGTTTCGCGCAGGTCAATCTGCTGCAAATCCTGATCGAGGCGTCCCTGCGGGAACAAATGCTGCCGGTCGGCGAATTCTTCGGGCAGCAGCGGCACCTGCGACAACTCGGCAGCGCGGGCGATTCCCGCAGCGGCCTGCAGCTTGCCCGCCTCCGCCGAATCCGCAGCAACGACCACACCGGGCGCCCCGCTCTCGGGCAGCATCGAATAGCGGCGCAATCCTTCGTAGCGACCAAGCAGTTTACGCAGATGCGCCGGCACGTCTTGCGCCGCGGCTTTCTCGCCTTCCATCATGTGCGCGTAGAAATCCGGCGGACGCCGGACGGTCTGACAGGCATTGTTGATGATGAAGTCCAGGCGCTCACGCGTCGTCAGCAACTCATGACAGAACGCCTCGACGCTCGGCGTGTGGCGCAGGTCCAGGCCGAAGATTTCCAGCCTGTCGCCCCACTCGCCGAAATCCGCTTCCGCCGCATAACGCGCAGCGGAGTCGCGCGGGAACCGTGTCGTCACGATCAGGCTCGCCCCCGCACGCAGCAGCTTCAGTCCCGCCTGGTACCCGATCTTGACCCGCCCTCCTGTCAGTAGCGCCACGCGCCCGCGCAAATCCGCCGTTTCCGTGCGCTTGGCGAAATTGAATGCCGCGCAGGCCGGACACAGCTGGTCGTAGAATTTGTCGATCAGCGAATACTTCTGCTTGCAGACGTAGCAATGCTGCAGCTCCTCCGCGTGCGTGTTCCGGCGGTCGTCGCTTTCGTCGTCCTCGCTCGCGTGGCTTGTGCGATCTTCCTGCACCAACTTCTCGGGCGGAAACACGTTCGGCGTCGTGAACACCGGACGGCGGCGCAACTCACGAATTCCGGTCGCGTGCAGCAGGGCTTCCTCGCGTGCCGTCTGGATTGCGCTGCGCTCGCGTAGCGCGGCCTTGATCCTGCGGCGCCGCAACACCGGGTCGGGTTCGTAGACCTGAGCGACAGCCTGGTGCAGGCGCGCGCGATCCTCGGGCGACAGGCGATCAAGCAGCGTGCGATTCGACGCGATCGCCTCGAGCAGCTTTATCGTCGTCTGGACTTCGTCCGCGATCCAATAATTCGCGGCGTTCTGCAAAGATGTCATCGCAGTGCACATCATTGCCGCATACGGAGCGGCGGGGACGCGCATTGTAGCGGACACCGGCCCAGGACCTCTGCTTCGAGTTCCCGAGGTCCGGCATCCTGCCTCCGTCAAAAAAACAAAAGAGGGGGCGGAGGAATTACGCGTTTCAAACGAAATTCCTCCGTCCCCTTTGTTTGCGGGCTGACAATCAGAACACCTCGAAGCGCGAGTTGAAGATATTGTCTTCGAACGCGCGGCGTTCGACCGACCCGATGTCACAGTTGCCGCCAGCGGGTTGCGGGCGCGGGACGCCGCGCTGGTCCGTCGACGGGCAGGTGTTGTTAGATCCGGCATTGAGGCCGAAACTGAAGCCCGGCATCATCGTGACAGTCGGCCCGCCGTTGTACTGCAGTGCGCCGAGAAGCGGATCGACGTCGAGATTGCCGCCGCCGTCGGTGCCCAACGTTGCATCCCAGGCGCCGCCACTGCCGTGCGAGCCCTTCACGATGCTGTGGTCAATTGCGGGAACGGTGGTGTTGTTCGAGATCTCGGGATTGGCCAGCGCCTTATCGTTCCACAGGATGACGTTGGTCAACGTCGGATTGCCATTGCCGCCGACACCACTGTTGACGATCGCGCCGCCGGATTGTCCGCCGTCGTTGCCGTAGAAGGTGACACCATCGAGGCTCGCCTGGCTGACGCCGTTGGCGCCATCGTTGAACATGCCGCCTCCGGAGCTGGTGGCAATGTTGAAGCTCAAGGTCACGTTCGTCAGCGTCACATTGCTTTGACCGGCCTGACCAAAGTTGTAGAGCGCTCCGCCGTTGTTCGCGGTGTTCGCCGCGAAAGTGACGCCTTGCAGGGTGGGGTTGCTCACGCCCGCAGCGCTACCATCGCTGAACATTGCGCCGCCGCGCTGCGTCGCCGTGTTGGCGGCGAACGTCACGTCGGTCAACGTCGGACTGCTCTTGCCGCCCAGGCCGTGATTGGCGATGGCACCGCCGTCCTCGCCGGAATTGCCGGCGAACGTGACGCCGTTGAGCGCCGGGCTGCTGTCTCCGGCCGTGACGCCCCAGTTGCAAATCGCTCCGCCCATGCCGACGGCCGTGTTGTTGGTGAATACCGCGTTGCTCCAGGTCCCTGAACTCGCGCCGGCCGTCCCGTCGAGAAATAGTGCTCCGCCGAATTCCGCCGCTGTGTTGCCGTCAAACGTCGCGTTGGTCACGACCGGGCTGGCGATGCCGTGCGCGCCCCATGAGTAGATTGCGCCGCCATCGAATACGGCGCTGTTGCCGGAAAAACGCACGTTGCTCAACTTCGGGTTGCTCGTTCCATATGTACCGTCGTGGTATAGGCCGCCGCCGTAGCTCGCGCTGTTGCCGATGAACGTGAGGTTCTCGAGCACCGGGCTGCAATCATGGCCCGAACCCAGGCAGGCAAGTCCGCCACCGCTGTTGTTGGCGGGATCATCCGCGGCATGGCCTCTGATGATCGTGAAGCCATCGAGAATGGTATCCGGGCCGACATCGCCGGCAGCAGTCGTACCGTCGATCGTGACGACGTGATAGCTGTTGTCGGCCGCATTGTTCGGAATGCCGATGTCACCGGACAACACGCTGGCGTTCGCGATGAAGTCGCGCCCGGCTGTAGTCGTCTCGTTGCCCGCGAATCCGCCGCGCAGCACTCCGAACGGACGCACGTTGAACGTACTCGTACGCGTGTTTCCGGTGGTCGGCTTGTAGGTTCCCTTCGCGACCCAGGTCTCGGTGCAAGCGATGTCGGTCAATGCCGACTGCAGGCTCTTGTAGGCGTCCGTCCACGACGTGCCGTTGTAAAGACCGGTTGCGCTTGCGTTGACGTAACACGGCACCACGACTTCCACCGCGCCGACATCGCAATGCAGTTGCTGCGGGCGCCGCGTGCCGCGCTGGTCGAAATTGTTCGTGGTCGACGGATCGATGCAGGTGCCGTCGACCCCGCCTTCGAGTGCTGCGCTGCCCGGACCCGGCAGCCGCGTCAGGGTCGGGCCGCCGTTGTCCTGCAACGGCCCGAGGTTCAGCGTGGCATTGCTGTGTGAAGTTACCTGCGCGGGAACCGCGCCGAGGCAGCCGCTGCCGCCATCGAGGTTGCCGCCGCCGTCGGTGACCGGCGTCGCTGCCGAGCTGGTGATCTTGCAGTCGCCAACGATCGTGTTCTTCAGGGTCACCTTGCCGTCGTTGAAGTCGGCATAGTCAGCAGCAGTGGCGCCGGAATTGCCGGCAAGCGTAACGTTGACGAACAGGCCGCTGGCGGTCGAATAGATGCCGCCGTAGGTCGCTGCCGAATTCCCACTGATCGTCGAGTTGACGATGGTCAGCGTGAACTCCGCAAAGATGGCGCCGGTGAAAGTCGATGCCGCATTGTCGGTGATTGAACTGCCTTGGATGCTCAAGGGACTCTGGCTGTAGATGCCGGCGCCCTGGCTTGAAGCGTTGGCGGACACCGTGCTGCGGATCAGGGTGAGGTTACCGCCCTCATGCCAGATTCCGCCGCCCCGGGCGCCTGACGTGTTCCCCGAGACCACTGTCTCTTCCAGCGTCAACGAACCGGTGTTGAAGATTCCCCCGCCCCCGTCGTCGGCGCCGTTGCCGGAGACCACGCAAGCAGTCAGGACAAGCGTTCCATTGTTGACGATACCGCCGCCGTTGTAGCCGTTGAGAAAGACCGAGGTATGGCCATGCCTGACGGACAGTCCCTGCATGCTCGCAGTCACGCCATTGTTGATAACAAAGACGCGCGTCTGCGAGTTCCCATCGATGGCGAGGTTCGGGCTGTCGCTGGCATCGATCATCACGTTGCTGTTCAGCGTCAGCGTCTTAACGCTGGTCAACGTGATCGTCTGGTTGGCGCCGACACTGAACGTGATGACGTCGTTGCCGCCCGCCGCGGCCGCGGCTGCAATCGCATCGCGCAGCGTGCACGTTCCGGCATTGCCGGCGGCGCACAGCGCCGCGGACCCGGTTGCGGGATCTGCCGTGCTGTTGACGACGAATACTGCGGCTTCGGCGTCGCGCAATTGCACCAGCCCGAGGATCATCACCACGGCCGTCACGGCGGCACGCCACCGGAAACGGAAGTCACGACCGTCGACCTTCACTGCGCGCATGGCTCTGATCCTCAGTAGTCGGAAAGCAGCATCGAAACCGGGGCCAGAGTACCCTTTTCTGGCGGCGGGATCCGCTGTTTTCCCTGTTTTGCTTTTTTCCCCCAGTCAGAGCACGCCGGGCAGCAACCACCACGTGCGCTGCCTGTAGGCGTTCCATTCCGGATAGCGCGACATGCTGGCTTCCTTGACAAGCATGTTCACCGCGAAGAGGCCGAGCCAGATACCGCCGAGGATGAGAGCAGCAATCCAATGCCACACCATCAGGCCGAACGCGCCGTAGATCATGATCTCGCCGAGATAGTTCGGATGGCGCACGTAGCGGAACATGCCGTCGGTGATGAGGGCGCGCCGAACGCGCAACGTGAAATACTTCTGTGCATCCGCCGCAACCATGATCGCGACGCCGACGATGACCAAGCTTGTGCAGAGGCAGAACCAGGCATCATCCGGGAGCGGATAGCTCGGCTGTGCGAAACAGGGGTCAGAGTACACTTTTCCGACTACAGCACGCGATCTTTTCCTACAGACCGCACCGCCCCGCGCAGTCACACTCGCCGAGACTTCGACGAGCCTGCCACACCATGCCACGCCGACCGCGCATCGATCTTCCGCATGTCACGCAGCATGTCGTCCAGCGCGGCAACGATCGACAGCCTTGCTTCTTCACTTCGAGCGACTACGAACGCTACCGGAGAGATCTGCGCGAGATCACCCTGCACGAAGGCTGCGAGATTCACGCTTACGTGCTGATGACTAATCACGTGCACCTGCTCATGACGCCAAACGGCGTCGGGCAAGTCGCGCGCATCATGCAGGCACTCGGTCGACGCTACGTGCGCTACGTCAATGATCGTCATCACCGCACCGGGACGCTCTGGGAAGGCCGGTACAAGGCTTGTCTGGTCGGAACCGCACGATACCTGCTGCGTTGCTACCGCTATATCGAACTCAACCCCGTGCGCGCGGCGATGGTCGAACAGCCTGACGACTACCGCTGGTCAAGCTACGGCAGCAACGCATCCGGCGTTTTCGATCCGCTGGTCCGTCCCCATTCTGCCTACGTTGCGCTCGGAACAAACCCGGAACAAAGATGCAAGGCTTACCGCGAGTTCGTGGCGGAAGCGATCGGCGAAACCGAACTCGACGACATTCGCCTGCACCTGCAGCGCCAATACGCGTTTGGGCCCAACCGCTTCCGCGACGCAATCGAAGCGCAGCTCGGCCGCCGCGCAGGGCCGGCGAAGATCGGGCGGCCAACCAAGAAAACGCACGCGCCTGATGCGGAGGAAAGTGTACTCTGACCCCTGTTTTCCGCACGCGCCTGATGCGGAGGAAAGTGTACTCTGACCCCTGTTTTCCGACCCCTGTTTTCCGTATCATTCACGCAAGGACACTTTGAGGGCCTGGATGGTCCCGGTGATTCTGATCGCCGTCTGGGTTTCACGAGACTGGTTGCCGTGTACTGGCGCGACTCGTTACACAGATTTGCCGCATTGACCATGCCCGCAGCCGCGCTTGGGCTGTGTGCGTCGCTCATCGTCAGTGTTTGCGCGCACGCGCGCGATGGCGCGCTCGATACCCAATTCATAACCACTGGCCACAGGCAGCTCTATTACGGCCTGTGGTATGTCAACCCGGGGTACATCGCCGGCGCCGGCATCCAGAGCACAGGCAGGCTGGTATTCGCCCACACTGTGCAAACCAGCAGCAACAATTGGGATTTCGGCGTGACGCCCCTCAATCCCGACGGCACCGGCACCGACAACTTCGGCAATACCTTCTACGGAGCGTCGGAATTTGTCGGGTTTGATCGCGACCAGTCGTCGTTGGGAGACTATGCCACCGACCTGGTCGTGCTGCCGGATGACTCGATCGTCGTTGCGGGCAGTGTCGACGGGGCCAGTGCGACCGGCTCCGATTTTGCCGCCCTCAAGCTCAGCGCGAACGGCCAGCCCGACGGCACGTTCGGGGACTCGGGCAAAGCGATCGTGCCGTTCAACCTGGACGCGACGTACAACAATGACCACGCGAACAGCATCAGCCGCCAGACCGACGGCAATCTCCTCATGGCTGGCGATGCCGGCACCGGCCAATATGCCTCGGTCATGGCGATCACGCGGCTCACGGCCACCGGCCAGCGCGACAGTACATTCAACGGCAGCGGGCGCGTCACGATCGGGTTCGGTGGCGAGCTGGCCGGAGCGGAGCGCGTTCGGGAACTGGCGGACGGCCAGCATATCCTCGTGGTCGGTTTCGCCGATACCGCACCCGGCAGCAAAACCGAGTTCGCCCTGGCGCGCCTGAACCTATCCGACGGTTCGCTCGACGACAACTTCGGCAGCGGCGGCAAGGCCACGTTCCACTTTCCGTTCGCCGCCAGCGACGCTGCCGCTTTCGATTTCGGCGAACTGCCGGACGGCCGCCTGCTGGTCTGCGGCAATGTGGTGGTGAACCTCCCCATCAACGGGGACACGGCCTGCATGCGTTTTCTCGCCAACGGTACACCCGATCCTTCCTACACGCCCTACGACATTCCGTTCGATCTCGGCGGCAGCCTCGACGATTCATCGGTACGCATGCAACGCGACGCGCAGGGCCGTTTTCTGCTCGCCGGATACGCATCCTCCGGCTACGGCACCAGACAATGCGCCGTCGCACGACTCACGGCGGCCGGCGCGCTCGATCCGACATTCGGCAATGGCGGCCGGCTCACGCCCAGCAGCGCACTCAACAACGACTGCAACGCGATCGTGCTGCAGCCGGACGGCAAGATCGTCGTCGCCGGCAACGTGGCGATCGACGCCACGAACTACGACGTGCAGGTCATGCGCCTGATCGGCGACACGATTTTTTCCGACACCTTCGAATGACGATTGCCGCGTTGCGGCGTCATGCTTCGTGCATGCACTGCCGGCGAGCATGGATTTGAGGTCGTAGGCGACGACCTTTTCATGTCGGCAAAGACGTTCTCCGCGACCTCGTTCTGGCGTGCACACTGAATGTCCGCTTTTCGGCGTCGAATCCACGCCGGCGAAGGTCTGATTTGGGCCGGAAGCGGGCTCTGCGACAGGTTTCGGTACTATCATGAGGTGGGCGGCAGCGGCCGCTTGACTCAAGCGTTAGGCAACACAAGGAGCCATCGGTGCCCAACGTCCGAATCACTCCGGTCGACCCACCTTACCCGGCGGAGATCCAAGCCGAGTTCGAAAAAATCATGCGCGGTGCTCCACCTCTCCTACTTTTCAGAACGGTCGCGCGCAATCCCCGCGTGCTTCAGCGCTTCTTGGCGGGCGGCTTGCTCGATCGAGGGAGCATCTCGCTACGATTACGTGAACTGATGATCCTTCGCACTTGCGCTCTGTGCGGGGCCGAATACGAATGGGGTGTTCATGTTGCTACCTTTGGCAGCAAGGCGGCGTGGACCGAGGAGCAAATTCACGCCACCGTGCGCGGCCGTCCGGAGGACACTTGCTGGTCAGGCGAGGAACGCTCCGTCTTCCGTCTCGCAGATCAGCTACACGCAACAAGCGGAGTCGGCGAGGAAGTTTGGCAAGAGGCGTCCTCATGCTTCGCTCCGGAGCAGCTAATCGAGCTTGTCATGCTAGCGGGTCTCTATCACGCCGTGTCATTCATGGCCAACGCGTTTGGAGTGCAGCATGAAGAGTCCGCGCCCAAGTTCCCACGTGCCGCCTGACTCTCAATCGAGCGGGCGCCCTCCAGTAAGCTTCGCTTGCTTGTCGCTGGGAACGGTTGGCGATGTCCGCTTATCGGCAGTTATTGGCGGATTGATTTCTCTGCCGCAGTGTCGAATAGGCCCGTCACCTGATCCCTCCCTTTCAGGCGACGACCCCCGATGAAAGCGAGACCCGATTGTTACGCCGCCCGCTCGATCATTTGCGCCTTGCTCGTCGGCGCTCTGCAGTTCAGCGGCCCAGCGCTCGCCGCGGCCCTGCAGAAAGCACTCAACCCCACGACGATCGCGCCCGGCGCGTCGAGCCAGCTGACCTTCCTCCTGACCAACGGGGCCGTCTCACCGTCCCAGATGGTGACGTTCGTCGATAACCTGCCAAGCGGTTGGCGCGTCGCGGCCCCGGCCAGCGTCGGCGGTACCTGCGCGAATGCCGCGGCGGCGACGACGGCACCGAGTGGCGGCAGCGCGATTGGCGTTTTGAATGTGCAGGTGCCCGCCGGGCCTGCTTCCTGCACAGTCACCGTGATGATTACCAATGCCCCCGACCAGTACAACACGGATTGCAGCCAGCTGCCATCGGCGTTCACCAACGGGCCGTCCAACATCAGCGTTTCGGTAACCAATGCCGTCTCCCCAACGTGCCTCATCGTCGATCGGCTGTTTTCCGACGGATTCGATCCGCGATACATCTTGCAGAAGGTGTTCAACCCGTCGGCGATCGTGGCGGGATCCTCGACGGAACTGCGGTTCACGGTGACCGTTCCGTCCGGCTTTGCATCACGCAGCGACATCGGCTTCGTCGACAACCTGCCGTCCGGCCTGCGCGTAGCGTCGCCGCCCCTGGTAGGAGGCACCTGCGTCAATGCGGCCGCGGCCACGGTCGCAACGAGCGGCTCGACGTCGATCACGGTTACGAACCTGACGGTGCCGGCCGGCCCGGCGTCGTGCATCGTCACGGTGCGGGTCACGAACGCCGCCGGTCAATCCAATGTCAGCTGCAACGCGCAGTCCGCCGCGTTCACCAACAACCGCGCCAATGTCAGCACGGTAAATGTCTTCAATGCGGTCGCGCCATCGTGCCTGGTCGTGCAATGAGAATGGCGCTTTGGAAAATGCGGCGGTGGGGCGATCGAAGCGGAACGGAGTAAGCGTAAGTGAACCTGTCACCGTTTATGCCCTTCCGCAGGCGTCCCTGCACGACCAGGTGCTCGCGCCGAACAAGCCGAAAACATTTCCGCTGCTGACCGAGGAGACCGCGAACGAACCGTTTCGCAATCGGCTCCATCAGGAGCGTGAGAAGATCTCCGTGCAGTTTTGCTACTGCTCGGTGTTGGATCAGTGTTGGATTTTTGATTCGAGCAAAGACAAGCTGGAGTCGCAAAACGAGCTCCGTTCCCTTTACGCCTTTACGTCAGCCCGCAAGCTACGGCCCGACGACGATGTCGGATGCGCTACGCGGCAGCAGTTGATAGACCGGAGTGCTACTCACCCCATCGTACTCGTTGAGCACGCCAGTGATCGAGCTGAAATGAGTGCCGACGGTTGCAACGTAGTGGTACAAGAAATCGTTGACCAACAGGTAAGTGCCGGAGTCGACTCCGTCGTAGACCTCGAAGCTATTGGTGCTCGTCGCTAGCACAGTGACATTTTGGAGGGTCACCAGCGCGCTTTCATCGGATTCGGCCCCGAGACCCGGCTGATTACCGGTCATTCCGGGATTCGTGTCCGTTGCGACATAGTCGATCGACACGGGTATCGGCGTGGGTGGCACCACTACTCCTCCGAAGTACCCGCAATCCTCGAGATGAGTGTCAGGCCACCAGATCATGGGTGAGATTTCGGCGGCGCCCCCAAATTCGACGAACGTTCCCTTGACGCGCACGCAGTCGCCCACGGCAGGCGGTTGCCCGACCGCGTCGCCGTACGCCTCGATCGCACTCCATTGAAGACTTCCAGTTCCGTCACTAAGAAACAACGTCAGCTTGGTATTGCTGCTCGTGAGCATTGTCGCTGTGACAATCGCAGGTGCGAGTTCAGCCAATTCGCCCGGCACAGAGTTCGTGTTGTAACGCAGCGACTCGATCGGCGTCGTGTAATCGAAATCACCGACGAATATGACATCACCGGCGCACGCCGGACCGGTGGCAAGCGCGGCCAGCAGAACGAGGCGGCTATGACGGATGCGAGTTGGCCATACGAATGGCTTTGCGTTGCTCTGGTATGCCAGAGCCCCACGTCGTCGCATCGCAGCCTTGTAGCAAGCGAAACGTAAGCCCACGGCCAGAGCTATCGGACGCCGGCAAACCGCGAGCGCCCGCCTGATGGTGGCTGATCCCATGTCCTTCCTCCCGTAATCTGCACAGGAGTTCGAGAAAAGCGGCAGCGGATTACATGTTGCGCTCGATCCGCCTACGATACGGCTTCGACCACGCCCTTGGTGCCGAACTGCGGCCTATGACGCAAGCGAAACAGAAAATAGGGACGCTGTCGACATAACGGAGTCAGAGTGCCTTACGAGGTTTCGGGTCGATTTCCTACAGATTGGATCGACGTCGAATGACGACACACGGGCGACCAGGATGCGAGCATGCGTCCATGGCCAGACTTCCGCGCCCCGACCTTGCCAATGTTGCCAGCACGTCGTGCAGCGGCAACGATCGGTCACCGTGCTTTCATGACGATGACGATCGCCGACGATATCCGGCAAAGGGGACGGAGGTCATTAACTCGGATTAATTACCTCCGTCCCCTTTTTCGGAGCACGCCTGACATCTGCGGACCTACGCGCCACGCACGCGCAGCGTCAGTCCCTTAAGAAAATTGCGCAGCAGCTGGTCGCCGCATTGGCGGAAGTTTTTTTGACCCGATTGTCGAAACAGCGCCGACAGCTCCGGTTTGGACACAGGAAATCCCGCATCCACAAACACCTGGTGCATGTCCACGTCCTTGAGCTCGAACGCCACCCGCAGCTTCTTCAACACCACGTTGTTGCTGATGCGCTTTTCCACCGGTCGCGGCGGCAGGCTGTCATCTTGGCCGCGAAGGTGGACGATCAACCCATCGAGAAAATGCGCCAGCACCTCATCGCTACAGGCCAGGTAACCGGATTCACCTTCCTTCCGCAGGAAACCACGCACATCGTCGCGTTCGATGACGAACGACGAATCGGCCAGACGCGCGATCTCGACCACTTTGGGTTCGCTCAGGTCGAGCATGTAACGGATGCTACGCAGGACGTCGTTGTTGATCATTGATCCAACATGCGGTCGGGAATGCTGAGAGTCTAACGCACCGAAGGACATAAAAAAGGCGACGGAGGAATTATCCGTTTGAATCGCTTTTCCTACAGATTCCCGCAGAGGTTGCCGGCTCACCTCGACCTATGTGATCGGCGAAAGAAAGAACGGGGTCAGAGTGCCTCATCAAAATTCGGAGAAAGGCACTCTGACCCCTTTTTCGTCAAACGAATAATTCCTCCGTCCCCTTTGTTTGCTCAGATAGAAACAGGGGTCAGAGTACAGTTTGAGACAAGTGTACTCTGACCCCTGTTTTCGAGGTCGCGGCGGTCTGATTCAATGAAGAAGAAATAACCCAACGTCGCCTAGCGATGACGTCAGCCTACATATTCCGCCGATACTCACCACCCACACCATAAAGGGCATGACTGATCTGCCCCTCCGAGTTGTACTTCACGGCTTCCATCAGCTGCTCGAAGACGTTTTTGCGGTCGCGGGCGGATTGTTGGAGGCGTGACAGGGAGCCTGGCGCACTCGCATCGGACGCTCCCCCTCTCCCCTGCCCCTCTCCCACGAGGGGAGAGGGGTTCAAATTGCGGTTTGCCTTGAACGCTTCGACGTTGGCGATCTGCTGGTTCTTTTCTTCTTCGGTCGAGCGGATCAGTTCGATCGTGGTGACGATGTCGCCGGCGTGTTCCTTCGGCAGGAACGTGTTGACACCGATCGGCGGCAGGCTGCCGTCGTGCTTCTTGCTGCCTCGATTGAACACGTTGTAGTACATCGACTCTTCCTGGATCTTGCCGCGCTGGTACATCGTGTCCATCGCGCCGAGCACGCCGCCGCGCTCGCTGATCGCTTCGAATTCCTTGTACACGGCTTCTTCCGTGGCGCTGTCAGCCAGGGTCGGAGCGCAGTGTACGGCAAACCGGCAAGCGGTCGCGACCGGCCATCCATTCTGTCTCCTATCAATGCCTGGTCGCCTCGGCACCGCAGCATTTCTTGAACTTCACGCCGCTGCCGCACGGACAAGGATCGTTGCGGCCAACCTTGGGTCCCGTGCGGCGCACTGGCGCGCGATCCGCGTGCGCCGCCACGCGATACGGGAGCCAGAAGGCATGGATTGCGGCCAGGGACTGGGGAATCCGCCGGGTCAGTTTCTCGCGTCGCGCCGGGGTTTCGACCAGCTTTTCCTCTTCGCCCGCTATGTACTCGGAGCCGAGCAGGTGAAGCGGCCTGAGGACCTCGACCATTTCCGCGTGGTCGAACAGCGGCTGCCAGTCCGCGCGCGCCAGTTCCACGCCCTTCATGAAACCGATCGCCCACGCTTCTCCGCAAAGATATTCGCGCCCCTTGAACTCGTGGGTATCGAACATCGGCTCGAATGCTGCCGGATCGGTTTCGAACTCTGCGACGATGCCGTTCATGTGCCGCAACAGCATTGCCATGATGCGCTCCGCCTGCGCCAGCGTGGCGAAATCCGGCGCGGCGTCCCCGGTATCTCCCCACACGCCCGGAAGCCAGCGGCTTGGCATGACGGTCGTGGGGCCGATGACGAGCGCCGTCTGATAGCCATCCAGCGCGGAGAGCGTGAGCGTTTCATCAGGGGCCGCATCCGACAACAGGAAACGATCGAGTTCGTCGAATTCGTCGTCCTCGAGAGGCCGCGAGAGCTCGACGGGATCAGGCGAGACGTTCCGTTTCGTCAAAGCAGGAATTGCCCGTGGTTCGTCGGTGGCGGCCGTCCTGGCCAGCGCGGGCACAATGCCTCGATCGCCTCCATCAGATTTATCCAGCTTTCGAACCCATCGGCTTCTCGCGCAGCGCGATACCGCACTCCGCCTTCGCGCACGAGGTGCGCTTCGACCGCGTTATCGTTCGGCTTCTGTGGCGAGTTCATCGAGCAGCGCCTCGCGTTCGAACAGACGGAAGTATCGCCTCACTTCGTCCATATTGAGCGCGCCGCGATTGGCGCGCAACAGGGAGCGGATGTCTTCGATATCCTGCGTGCGCCGTGGATCGTTCACCCATCCTTGCAGCTTGAACCCGATCAGGCCTTCGGCGGAAACGACGCGCAGACGACCCATGGCTGTTTCGCGTGACGTGGCGCTTTTGAGAAGGCTTTCGGCAAGCGGCCGGTGCGCGAACAGGAAATCGATTCCCTCGTCGCCGCGCCGATAGTTGGCAGCGTCTTCGCTTCGGTGCAGGCAGTCGTAGCCGAGTTCGAGCAGTAACGTGTGAATCCGCTCGGCGTCCGCGGCATCGGCGAGAAAGTCGACATCCTGGGTGGCGCGCACGACGTTGTGCGCGGCAAGTGCCAGTCCACCGATCAGCGCCGGCGGCGTTTGCAGCGCGCCGAATGCGGCCAGGGCTTCCCTGATCTGGTCGACGAGGCGCGCCATGGCTTATCTGTCAACCGGACAAAATCAGAATGGATTCCCGCTTTCGCGGGAATAACGGCACTGTTTGGAGTGGCTCCACGCTTTCACCGATGAAGCCCCCCTTTTTTCGGCTCGGATTCGCGTTCAAGTTCATCGGGGCATATTCGTCGAAGATATTGTCAGGTTACATATTCCGCCGATACTCCCCACCCACATCATAGAGGGCATGACTTATCTGCCCCTCCGAGTTGTACTTCACCGCTTCCATCAGCTGCTCGAAGACGTTTTTGCGGTCGCGGGCGGATTGTTGGAGGCGTGATAGGGAACCTGACGCACTCGCGTCGGACGCTCCCCCTCTCCCCTGCCCCTCCCCCACGAGGGGGGAGGGGTTCAAAGCGGCGTTGCGGTTTGCCTTGAACGCTTCGACATTCTCGATCTGCTGATTCTTTTCTTCTTCGGTCGAGCGGATCAGTTCGATTGTCGTGACGATGTCGCCGGCGTGTTCCTTCGGCAGGAACGTGTTGACGCCGATCAGCGGCAGGCTGCCGTCGTGCTTCTTGTGTTCGTAGTACATCGACTCTTCCTGGATCTTGCCGCGCTGGTACATCGTATCCATCGCGCCGAGCACGCCGCCGCGCTCGCTGATCGCTTCGAATTCTTTGTACACGGCTTCCTCGACGATGTCGGTCAGCTTGTCGATGATGAAGCTGCCCTGCCACGGGTTCTCGCAGAAGTTCAGGCCGAGTTCGCGGTTGATGATCAGCTGGATCGCGACGGCGCGGCGCACGGATTCCTCGGTCGGCGTGGTGATCGCTTCGTCGTAGGCGTTCGTGTGCAGGCTGTTGCAGTTGTCGAACAGTGCGTACAGCGCCTGCAAGGTCGTCCGGATGTCGTTGAACTGGATTTCCTGCGCGTGCAGCGAGCGGCCGGAGGTCTGGATGTGGTACTTCATCATCTGGCTGCGCGGCGACGCGCCGTAGCGCTCGCGCATCGCGCGCGCCCAGATGCGCCGCGCGACTCTGCCGATGACGCTGTATTCCGGGTCCATGCCGTTGGAGAAGAAGAACGACAGGTTCGGCGCGAACGCGTCGATGTCCATGCCGCGCGCGAGGTAGTACTCGACGATCGTGAAGCCGTTGCTCAGCGTGAACGCGAGTTGCGAGATCGGATTCGCGCCGGCCTCGGCGATGTGATAGCCGGAAATCGACACCGAATAAAAGTTGCGCACCTTGTGGTCGACGAAGTACTGCTGGATGTCGCCCATCATGCGCAGCGCGAACTCGGTGCTGAAGATGCAGGTGTTCTGCGCCTGGTCTTCCTTGAGGATGTCGGCTTGTACTGTGCCGCGCACGGCCGACAATGTCGCCGCCTTGATCTTCGCGTAGGTTTCGGCGTCGACGAGCTGGTCGCCGGTCACTCCGAGCAGGCCGAGGCCGAGGCCGTCGTGGCCTTTTGGCAGGTCGCCGAAGTAGGTTGGGCGCTTTTTACCTTCGTACAGTTTTTCGATTTTCGCCTGTGCGGCTTCCCAGCGCTTGGCGTCTTCGCGCAGGTAGCGTTCGACCTGCTGGTCGATCGCGGTGTTCATGAACATCGCCAGGATGATCGGCGCCGGGCCGTTGATCGTCATCGACACCGATGTGCTCGGCGACGACAGGTCGAAGCCGGAGTAAAGCTTCTTCATGTCGTCGAGCGTCGGCACGTTGACGCCGGAGTTGCCGATCTTGCCGTAGATGTCCGGGCGCGGATGCGGGTCTTCGCCGTACAGCGTGACCGAATCGAACGCGGTCGACAGACGCGTGGACTTCTGGCCCTGTGACAGGTAATGGAAGCGCCGGTTCGTGCGCTCCGGTGTGCCTTCGCCGGCGAACATGCGCAGCGGATCTTCCCCGGTGCGGCGGTACGGATAAATGCCGCCGGTGTACGGATACGCGCCCGGCAGGTTTTCCTTCATCAGGAACGTGAGCAGCTCGCCCCAGCTCGTGTAGGTCGGCGCGGCGATCTTCGGGATCTGCTGGTGCGACATCGAGTCGACGTAGTTGTTGCCTTCGACCGGTTTGCCTCTGACTTCGTATAAGTAATGCGGCGAGGTAATCGACTTCAGGCGCGCGGGCCATTCGCGCAGAAGGTTGATGGCGTCGCTCGACAGGGCTTTGACGGCGTCGTTGTATTTCTGGCGCAGCGTAAGCAAAGAGCGGTCGAGGCCGCGGATGTCGTTGGTTTCCCAGAAGGCGGCTTCGCCTTCGGAGTCGAGGACGATGTGGGCGCGGGCGGCTTCAGCGTGGACGCTACTGCGTGCGGGCGCCTGCGGCGCCATCCCCTCTCCCGCCGCGCTGCGCGCGTCGACCTCTCCCACAAGGGGAGAGGTGAGATGGCTCGAGTTTCCTGATGTGCCACCCTCACCCGCGCCTTCGGCGCGACCTCTCCCGCCGGCGGGAGAGGTGACGGCGGTTGAGTTTCCTGGTGTGCCGCCCTCACCCGCGCCTTCGGCGCGACCTCTCCCGCCAGCGGGAGAGGTGACATCTCTTAAGCCCCTCTCCCCTTGTGGGAGAGGGGTTGGGGAGAGGGGTAGCGACTGCGAAGCAGGCGCCTTCGGCGCGTTCGCAGGTTTGCCCCCTTCCGCCCTTCGGGCACCTTCCCCCGCGGGCGGGGGAAGGGAAAGAAGGTCTTCGGGGTTGTACAGGTCGAGTTCGCGCGGGAGTTTCGCGTCGTCGAGTTCTTTCAACGTCTGCCAGAACGTCTGCGCGCGATTTGCCGCTTCTGCCTGCCTGCCGATGCTCGAATTGATGCCGCGGCCCTGCTCGGCGATCTCGGCGAGATAGCGCACGCGCTGGCCGGGGATCAGCACGGTGGCGCGCGGTTCTTTCAGTGTCGTGTCGACGTGCGGCGTCCACTTCGCCTCGTCGAGATGCAGCTTGCCGCGCATCAGCCGGCACAGGTTCGCGAACATCCAGGTCACGCCCGGATCGTTGAACTGGCTGGCGATGGTCGGATAGACCGGCACTTCCTCGTCGGTCAGCTTGAACGCGACGCGGTTGCGCCGCCACTGCTTGCGCACGTCGCGCAGCGCATCTTCGGCGCCGCGCTTGTCGAATTTGTTCAGCACGACGACTTCGGCGAAGTCGAGCATGTCGATCTTCTCGAGCTGGCTCGGCGCACCGTAGTCGGACGTCATTACGTACATCGGGAAGTCGACGAGGTCGACGATCTCCGAATCGGACTGGCCGATGCCGGCCGTTTCGACGATGACGAGGTCGTAGCCCTGCCCCTTGAGGAACGCGATGCAGTCCTTGAGCACGATCGACGTCGCCGCGTGCTGGCGGCGCGTCGCCATCGAGCGCATGAACACGCGCTTGCTGCGCAGCGAGTTCATGCGGATGCGGTCGCCGAGCAGCGCGCCGCCGGAACGCCGCCGGGTCGGATCGACCGCGAGCACGGCGATGCGCATTTGTGGAAAACTGTGCAGGAAGCGCAGCAGCAGTTCGTCGACGACACTGGACTTGCCGGCGCCGCCGGTTCCGGTCAGGCCGAGGACGGGCGTCTTGCTGCCGGCGAGTTGCCATTCCTTGCGCAGGCGCGCGAGTTCGGCTTCGTCGAGCATGCCTTCTTCGATCGTCGTCAGCATCTTGCCGACCGAGATTTCGTCGTCGAGCGTGACCTTGGCGGGACGTTCGGCCGGCAGCCGGTGTTCGTTCGCGCGGCGCACGACATCCTCGATCATCTGCACCAGCCCCATGTGCATGCCGTCGTTGGGGTGGTAGATGCGCTCGACGCCGTAGGCCTGCAGTTCGGCGATTTCTTCCGGCGTGATCGTTCCCCCGCCGCCGCCGAACACGCGGATGTGCCCTGCCCCGCGCTCCTTGAGCATGTCGACCATGTACTTGAAGTACTCGACGTGGCCACCCTGGTACGAACTCAGCGCGATGCCGTCGGCGTCTTCCTGCAGCGCGGCGCGCACGACGTCCTCGACGCTGCGGTTGTGGCCCAGGTGCACGACCTCGGCGCCCTGCGCCTGGATCAGCCGGCGCATGATGTTGATCGCCGCATCGTGGCCGTCGAACAGGCTGGCGGCGGTGACGAAGCGCAGCGGCGTAGCCTCGACGGATGGTTCGCGGACGGGGACGTTCCTGGCAGTCGTGCTCATGAGCGGATTCCGGTTATCCAAGCATTTATTGTACCGCCGCGGCGGGCGCGGTGCCGGCTGGGGCGCGGCGCGCGCAGTACTGCCAGCAATGTGCTGAACTTTTGCGCCTGTCCCTCCGCTGAAGCCCCTCTTCCTCCGGGAGAGGGGCTGGGGTGAGGGTCGGGTCTCTTTCAACGCCGATCAATACCCCGACCCTCATCCGGCGCTCCGCGCCACCTTCTCCCGATGGGAGAAGGGAATCAAAGGCGCGCGGTTCTGCATTACCTCCGCGCTCAAAGCCCCTCTCCCTCCGGGAGAGGGGTTGGGGTGAGGGCGGGTCTCTATCAACGCCGATCAATACCCCGACCCTCATCCGGCGCTTCGCGCCACCTTCTCCCGATGGGAGAAGGAAAAGACAGCGTCGCTTGATCCGGACGCAACTCGCTCAAGATGCGCGCTTCTCGCTCAAGCCCCTCTCCCTCCGGGAGAGGGGTGGGGGTGAGGGTCGGGGCTCGGTACGTTGTCGATAGATTCCCGGACCCTCATCCGGCGCTGCGCGCCACCTTCTCCCGATGGGAGAGGGAAAAGACAGCGTCGCTTGATCCGGACGCAACTCGCTCAAGATGCGCGCTTCTCGCTCAAGCCCCTCTCCCTCCGGGAGAGGGGTGGGGGTGAGGGTCGGGGCTCGGTACGGCGTCGATAGATTCCCGGACCCTCATCCGGCGCTTCGCGCCACCTTCTCCCGATGGGAGAGGGAAAAGACAGCGTCGCTTGATCCGGACGCAACTCGCTCAAGATGCGCGCTTCTCGCTCAAGCCCCTCTCCCTCCGGGAGAGGGGTGGGGGTGAGGGTCGGGGCTCGGTACGTTGTCGATAGATTCCCGGACCCTCATCCGGCGCTGCGCGCCACCTTCTCCCGGTGGGAGAAGGGAAGCAAGAGCACCTGCGCGATCAGTACGGGCGCTGCCGCAATGTCGCAAATCAGGCCAGTTTCCGTTTCGGGTAATGAAGCTACGCCAAGGGGACTGACCACCGTGCGAACCGCCGATCCGCTCTTACGCTTTCCTCGCGCGCGTTCGACCGCGTTCCTTTCATCCGTGTCGGCGCTTGCGCTCGGGCCGCTTTGCGCGCATTCCGTGCTGGCCGCAGTCGTCACCAACTGCAACAACACCGGGCCCGGAAGCCTGCGCTCGACCGTCGCTGCCACTGCCAGCGGCGGCACGGTCACGTTCTCGGCGGCGCTGCCGGCGTGCACGATCACGCTGGCGACTGCGGCAATTCCGATAACGGTTGCGAACCTGACGATCCAGGGACCAGTCAGCAATGACTTCACGATCAACGGCGCGCAGAACTACCGCGTGTTCAATCACAGCGGCACCGGCACTCTGTCGATCGAGCACCTCAATATCGAAAGCGGCAAGTACAAGGGGGCCAATGCGAAGGGCGGCTGCATCTTCTCAGCCGGGTCGGTCAGCCTGACCGGCACGACGGTAACCAACTGCCTGGCCTACGCGACTGCAGCCGCAGGCAAGGCGCGCGGTGGTGCGATCTATGCCAAGGGCGCGCTGTCGCTCGTCAACAGCACGATCAGCGGCAACGACGCGGTCGCGTTCGGGGGCGCTTACGGGGGCGGCGTGAACGCGCTGAGCCTCGACGCGCAATACAGCACGTTCGACTCGAACTACGCGACGTTCCCGCCGGGAAAAACGCCGTCGGCAAGTTCCCTGTGGGAAGGCGGCGGCGCGCGCGTCGGCAGCGGCACGACCAGCATCACGAATTCGAAGTTCACGAACAACAAGGCAACCGGCGCAAACGACTCCGACATCGTCAGCTTCGCGAAAGGCGGCGCTGTCTTCGCCGGCGGCACGGCGTATCTCGGCGTGAGTTCCGTTGCGGGAAATTTTGCCGGATCGCATGACAACACACAGGGCGGCGGAATCTACGCACTCGCTGCGCTGACGTTGTCGCACAGCATCGTCTCCAACAACTACGCCGCCGGCACGAATGGTTCGTTCGGCGGCGCGTTGCGCGCCAGCGGCCTGACCGCCAGCTACGCGACGATCCATGGCAACTCTGTGGGCTCGGGCCCCTACGGCTTCTCCGGGCTGTTCGAAGGCGGCGGCATGTTCCTCGACAATGGCACCACGCAGATCAGCAACTCGACGATCGACGCAAACGTCACGGCCGGCATGGGTGGCGGCGTATTCACGATCCTGTCGAACATCACGCTGAGCAACAGCACGGTGTCGGGCAACACCGCGTATGGCGACGGCAGTGCGCCCGCCGGAGCGGGTGGCATACAGATGACCGGCGGCGCGGCGACGCTGCACATCAACAACAGCACGATCGCGTTCAATAGCGGCAGTGGCGGAACCAACCAATACCTCGGCGGCGGCGTGCGCGCCTACGGCACGGCGGTCATCGAAAGTTCGATCATCGCGAACAATACGATGGGCGGCACGGACCCATCGGACCTCAGCTGCAATTGCGGCACGAATGCGGCGAAGAAGATTTCCGGCGCGAACAGCCTGATCATGTCGGTCGATCCAGGCGCGGTGTTGCCGCCCGCGGGCATGGTTATCTCGACGGCCGATCCGAAGCTCGTGCCGTTGGGCTACCACGGCGGCGAAACGCAAACGCACGCGCTGCCTCCCGGCAGTCCCGCCATAGGCGTTGGCAACAATCTCGGCAATTTCACCAAGGACCAGCGTGGCATCGGCTATCCACGGCTCAATGCAGGCGCTGCCGATATCGGCGCGTACGAGCGGCAGCCGAATGACGACGAGATTTTTTATAGCGGGTTTCAGTGAAATGATGATGAGATTTTATAACAGGTTCAGTGAGTCGTCGCCAAAAATAACTTGTCGTCATTCCCGCGCAAGCGGGAATCCATTTTGCTTTTCTCTGGGACGGGCAAGATCAATTTGGATTCCCGCTTTCGCGGAATGACGCCTATTGTTGTTCTGAGTCGTTCTGAATGGATTCGCGCTTGCGCTGAAATGGCACCTGTATGGTTGCGCTGGACAGTACTCGGCCAGCAGATACCACTGCCTCTACCTTTGCCGTTGTCCAGCCGCAGAGCGAAACCACACGTGTTCGGGAGCGGTCGCGAAGTTGCACTCAACCCGTTCGCGCTGAGCGTAGCCAGCGCAGCTGGTGAATTTCAAGTGTCGTGACAAAAGCCCCTTCGACTTCGCGCCTGCGGCGCTACGCTCAGGGCGCTCCACCGTTCCCTGAGCGTAGCCGCGCAGTGGCGAAGTCGAAGCGTCGTGACAAGAGCCCCTTCGACAGCCCCTCGACTTCGCGCCTGCGGCGCTACGCTCAGGGCGAACCAAATGCGCTTCGCGCCTTCGGTGCTACTCTCTGGGCGCACGGAAAATCATCAGCGCGAATGGAAAACTGATTGGTCCATGAACATGACGACAAATCAAATCGAAATAACAAATCGAATCGAACAAGGCGGCTGCTTGTGCGGCGCCGTGCGCTACCAGGTCACTTCGGCGCCGACGGCGCTCGTGGTCTGTCACTGCCGCACTTGCCGCAGAGCAGCCGGCGCGCCTTCACTGGCGTGGGCAATATTTCGAGCGGCGGATTTCGCCTTCACTCTCGGCAAACCCGCCACATTCGCATCCTCGCCCGGCGTCGAGCGGGGTTTCTGCGCCAGCTGCGGCACAACCTGACGTACGCAGACGCCGATCGCCCCGACCTCGCCGACGTGACCACGGCGACGCTCGACAATCCCGACGCTTTTGTGCCGACCAAGGAGATATGGCTCGAGGAGAAGATTGGCTGGGAAGCGGTCGATCACTCGCGGGCACGTTTTCCGCGCAGCAGCAGGACGTCTCAGCCGCTGCCATAAGTTGGCGCGCGAACGACTCGCGTCCGGCGAAGTACCGATGGCAAGTTGCCCGCGCCCGGAACTGGGTGGCGATGGATGTTGCGCTCTCCGAAGTCAGATGCGCGCACGAGCGACATAGCCGCTTTCCGGAAAACGGCGCCTCGATCGAGACGCTGACCGCCGCGAAAAGTGAACCTGACCGCGCCATCCGACCGCGCCTTTGATTGCGCAAATGCGCCCAAGTAGACTGCGCACGAATTCGAGCGGAGCCGCACTCTTGAAATTCGTCGTCACCCTGGTCGTCATCGTGGCGTCGATCGCCAGCCACGCCGCCGCGTCGGATTCGCCCGACGAACCCGTCGGGATCGACTCGCGTTTGACGGTGCCGCCCGCATCACTGACGACCGTCGAGATTGCTGCTCTGCAGGCGCGGCTGTCCGACTTCGCCGATCTCGCCCGCTATCGCGCCGACGACGAGCGGCTGTCGCGCACCAAGGCGGTCAAGCCTCGCGTCGTATTTTTCGGCGATTCGATCACCGACAACTGGTTCGGCGTCCCGGGCGTGGCCTCCGTTCCGGAGTACGTCAACCGCGGCATTTCGGGACAAACGACGCCGCAATTGTTGCTTCGCTTCCGCCAGGATGTCATCGATCTGCATCCGACGCTCGTCCTCATTCTCGCCGGCACCAACGACATTGCCGGCAATACCGGCGCGTCGACGCTGTCGATGATCGAGGACAACCTGCGCTCCATGACCGAACTGGCCAAGGCCAATCACATCAAGGTCATCCTGGCGTCGCTGTTGCCGGCGGCCGACTATCCCTGGCGGCCAGGCCTGAGGCCGGCCGCGAAGGTGCGCGCGGTGAATGAGTGGATCAAAACGTACGCGCGATCGGCCGGCGCCATCTATCTCGACTTCTACTCCCGGCTCACGAACGCGCAGGGCGGTATGGATCCCGAGTTCGCCGCGGACGGCGTGCATCCCACCCCGGCCGGCTTCGACGTCATGACCGCGCTGGCGCGGCGGGCCATCGACGAGACGCTGGCCAGGTAGGCGGCGCCGGCTGTCGGCCGACGATCCGGGGCGTTCCGACGGTTTACATGCACTGTCACAGCAGCCCCGGTGCCGCTACAATGCTCCTCAAACCAGATACCCGACCGGCCGCGATCATCGCGGCCGCTTGCTTTGCGCGGGGCAGGAAGCCCGAGTGATACGAAGCCATCGAAGGCCGAGTCAGTCCGCTGCGCGCCGACACAGCCATTTTTTCAGATCCGGAACCGACCATGATTTTCGACACGATCACCCATACCGGACACGAGGAAGTCGTGTTCTGCCACAACAAGGATGCCGGCCTGAAGGCCATCATCGCGATCCACAACACCGTGCTGGGTCCGTCGCTCGGCGGCCTGCGCATGTGGCCGTACAAGAGCGAGCAGGAAGCAGTCAACGACGTGCTGCGCCTGTCGCGCGGCATGACCTACAAGAATGCGGTTGCCGGACTGAACATCGGCGGCGGCAAGGCCGTCATCATCGGCGATCCGGCCAAGGACAAATCCGAAGCGCTGTTCCGCGCGTTCGGCCGCTTCGTCAATTCGCTGAACGGACGCTACATCACGGCCGAGGACGTCGGCATCGACGTCAACGACATGGAACATGTCTTTCGCGAAACCGAGTTCGTCACCGGCGTGCACCAGGTGCACGGTGGTTCCGGCGACCCCTCGCCGTTCACTGCGTACGGCACGATCCAGGGCCTGCTCGCCGCGCTGAACGTCAAGTTCGGCAACGAGGACATCGGCAAGTACCGCTACGCCGTGCAGGGTGCCGGCCATGTCGGCATGGAGTTCATCAAGCTGCTGCGCGAGCACGGCGCGAAAGTCTACGTCACCGATATCAACAAGGAACTCGTCGATCAGGCTGTGCGCGAGCACGGCTGCACCGCGGTCGGCCTCGATGAAATCTACGACACCGACGCCGAGGTCTACAGCCCGTGCGCGCTCGGCGGCACGGTCAACGAAACCACCCTGCCGCGCTTGAAGTGCCAGATCATCTGCGGCGCGGCGAACAACCAGCTCGCGAACGAGGCGATCGGCGACGAAGTCGAGAAGCGCGGAATTCTTTACGCTCCCGACTACGCCGTGAACGCCGGCGGCGTCATGAACGTGTCGCTCGAGATCGACGGCTACAACCGCGAACGCGCAATGCGCATGATGCGCACGATCTACCACAACGTCGGCCGCATCTTCCAGATCGCCAAGCGCGACTCGATCCCGACCTACAAGGCCGCCGACCGCGTCGCCGAAGAACGCATCGCCGCCATCGGCAAGATCAAGCTGCCGACGATGGGCAATCATGCGCCGCGGTTCCAGGGGCGGATGCGGGGGAGTTGACAGCGGCGTACGGCTGAAGGGCCGGCCCCCGTTATTGGCGCCGAAGATGGCTGCGGTGGACAAGGCTTGCGCGCTGTGCGAGCCTGTTCGCTGCCGGAGTTCGGCCGTCGGGATGGTGCTTCAAGTTCTCAATCCGGCTAGTACTTATCGTAAACCTCCCGTAGGCGGAAACCTTCGTCCGCATGGGAGGTGCTCATGCTTCGCTTCCTGTTTGGCATTCTGTTCGCCGCGTTCTCTGGAACCGCGCTGGCCGGAGACTTCTACGCTGGCGTCGGCACGGATGGCGGGCCGACCGGCAACAACTGCTCGGCGGCCGAGCCCTGCACGCTGCGCGAGGCTATCTCGCAGGCATTGTTCTCCGCCAAGCACAATCGCGTGCTGGTCACGACGGACGTGCAACTCGCCTCCGCACTGACCGTCAGTAACGCCACGCTCGATTTCGTCGGCATCGGCTCGCCGGCGCCGAAGATACTCGGCACCGGCAACACGGGGAGCCGGGTAATCGCGTTCGCCGACAGCCTCATCCTCCTCGACAATCTCGACATCGAGAGCGGCGCAGGAGGGGTATCGGCCAGTGGGTCGGCTCCCGGCGCGATGGTCCTGACGCTCGCCGACGTCATCCTCAGCATGAACATCAGTCAATCCGCGACCGACACCTATGGCGGCGGGTTGTACGCCAATGGCGCGGACGTGACCCTGCGCCGCGTGCGCTTCGATACGAACCTCAATAACGTGGGCGGCGGCGTATTCGCCCAGAACGGCAGCATCCTGATCGAGGATTGCACGTTCCACGGCAATCTTGCCACCGGGGCGGCGGGCGGGATCAGCATCGTGGATGCGGCGACGACGATCCGCCGCACGACGGTCGACGGCAGCCAGGCGGGCGACTTTGCCGGCGGGATCTTCCTGTCGGTGAGCAACCGGCCGATCAGGCTCGAAAACGTCACGGTGACCGGCAACACCGCGTCCAACATCAGCACGCGCGGCGCGGGCGGATTGGCGATCTCGTACAACAACAACGTCTTTGGCCAGGCGCACGTCACTAACGTCACGCTCGTCGGCAATTCCGCCAGCGGCTCCGGAACGTATGGCACGGCCCTCGATGTGACGAACCCGGATGTCCACTTTGACGACAGCATCGTTCAGGGCACGTGCGCGAGTGGCGGCGGCCCCAGCGCAACGCACATCATCGAGAGCCCCGGCGAGACCTGCCTCTTCGCCGGCGCATCGGCCATCCAGTACAACATCTCGGCGGGTCAACTGGCCCTCGGCGCGCTCGCCAACAATGGCGGCTCCACACAGACCATTCTGCCGGATGCGGGCAGCGTGGCGGTCAACGCCGGAGCCGCCTGCCCCGGCGAGGATCAGCGCGGCCTCGTGCGCAATGTCGGTGCGTGCGACATCGGTGCCGTCGAGGTCGGTGCGACCTTGCCCAACGAGTTGTTCGCATCCGATTTCGAGCCGTAAAGACGCGTTTGCGACAGGCCGGCCGTGAGCGGCCGCGCGGCACCCCGAGCCGACGCGCTATCATGCGCGTTCCGTCCCTACGTAACGATTGCCCATGCGTCCCTTTCCCCTCGGTGAAGACATCGACCTGCTGCGCGAAACCGTCCACGCGTTCGCGGACAAGGAAATCGCGCCGCGCGCCGGACTGATCGACGAGGAGAACGTCTTCCCCGCCGACCTGTGGGGCAAGCTCGGCGAGATGGGATCTGCTCGGCGTTACGGTGGCGCCCGAATACGGCGGCTCGGGTCTCGGCTTCCTCGCCCATGTCGTGGCGATGGAAGAAATCTCGCGCGCGTCCGGTTCGGTCGGCCTTTCCTACGGCGCCCACTCGAACCTGTGCATCCAGAACATCAACCACAACGCGAGCGAAGCGCAAAAGAAAAAATATCTGCCGAAGCTGTGCAGCGGCGAGTACGTCGGCGCGCTGGCGATGAGCGAACCCGGTGCCGGCTCCGACGTCGTCGGCTCGATGACGTGCCGCGCGGAACATCGCGGCGATCACTGGGTCGCGAACGGCAGCAAGATGTGGATCACGAACGGCCCCGATGCCGATGTCGCGCTGGTCTACATGCGCACGGCGCATCGTCCGGCCGGATCGCGCTGCATGACTGCGTTCATCGTCGAGAAAGGCATGAAGGGCTACTCGACCGCGCAGAAGCTCGACAAGCTCGGCATGCGCGGTTCGAACACCTGCGAACTCGTGTTCGACAACTGCGAGATCCCGGATGAGAACCGCGTCGGCGAAGTCAACGAAGGCGTGCGCGTGCTGATGAGCGGCCTCGACACCGAGCGCCTCGTGCTTTCCGGCGGACCGCTGGGATTGATGCAGGCTGCGCTCGATGCCGCCCTGCCCTATGTGCGCGAGCGCAAGCAGTTCAACGCGCCGATCGGCACGTTCGGCATCATGCAGGCGAAAATTGCCGACATGTATACAGCGCTGCAAAGTTCACGCGCCTATGCCTACATGGTCGCGCAGGATTACGATCGCGGCCACAAGTCGCGCATCGACCCGGCCTCGTGCCTGCTGCACGCGTCGACCAGCGCCGTGCAGGTCGCGCTCGAGGCAATCCAGTGCCTCGGCGGCAACGGCTACATCAACGAATACCCGACCGGCCGCATCCTGCGCGACGCGAAGCTCTACGAGATCGGCGCCGGCACGAACGAGATCCGCCGCATGCTGATCGGGCGCGAATTGTTCCACGGCAAGTGGTAATTGGCGCTCGCTGATCACAGCATCGGGATCGCTAGCTTGAGAATCGTGGAACAGGTTTTTCGGTGCCCTGTGTCGTGTAGCAGCAAGAGCGGCTGAAGAACCAAGAACACCTCTTAACTGGCGTCATTCCCGCGAAAGCGGGAATCCATGTTGCACTTCTTGAAAAACGAAGATCAAAATGGATTCCCGCTTGCGCGGGAATGACGACTTTTTTCGACTTCGTATTGCGCCCTGGAATCTTTTTTTCGATCTGGATGCACTTCTTCGAAGTGTGTCGTGTGCATTTGACGCATTCGATCGAACTCGTTAGGGTCGGACCGCGCCAACAAATCAGAAAAAAATTCGTGTGCGGTAGCCGTGCCTCGACAATCCAAAGAGCAATCCAGGTTCCGGAGGCTCGCTTGCGCGAACGATTCCGGCCTGTTGCTTGTTCAACGTCGACGCGTCGGATCGTCGAGCCTGTTTGGTGAGTGGCACCGTTCGACCGTGCACTAGCAACACCGCAAGAATTCGAAAAACAACCAAGATTTACCAATCGTCTCCTGGGGGAACCAATGCGTCATTCAAGTGCGGCCCTGCGCCGCAGGTCTCTGTTTGTGTTCATGCAGGCCGCCCTGGCGAGCACCGCGTGCGTGGCTCATGCCGACACCGTATTCGTGGGGAACTCCGCCGACTCCGGCTACGGCTCGCTGCGCCAGTCAATCGATGTGGCAAACGACGGCGATGTCGTCAGCTTCGATTATCTGTGCCTGCTCGGTTGCCACTACAACATCTATCTCTTCAGCCAGGGCAACAACCAGGGGTTTCCAGGCCCGACGGCGCTGACGATTTCAGGCAAGTCGATAACGATTGAGGCACCTCACCTCGGCGATGTCACGCTGCACGCTCAGCCCGGCACGACGAGCGCGACCGGCCTGCGTCTGTTTTATGTCGATACGGGTGCTGGACTGACCCTGCACAACATCGTTCTCAAGAATGGTATGGCCATCGGAGGCAATGGCGGTGCCGCGTTCAAAGGTCCCGGCGGTGGCGGCGCGGGCCTCGGTGGCGCGATCTTCACCCAAGGCGACTTGGTGCTCGACAACGTCGCGATCGAAAACAACGGCGCGACCGGCGGCGGTGGGCTTAGCAGCGGGGTGTTTGACAAAAACTTCGGCGGCGGCGGCGGCATGGGCGGCGACGGCGGCGGCTACGACATGGGCGCTGGAGGCGGGACAGGCGGAAACGCAGGGCCTACACCGCAGTTCGGCGACTGTGCAGCTACAGGAGGACCCGGACTCGCGGGCGCTGGCGGCGGCAGTGCCGGCTGCTTCGGCGGCACACCAGGAGGCGCCGGGCTCAATGGCGGCGGCGGCGGAGCCGGGTGGGGAGGCAACGGCGGCGCTGGCAGCGACGGCGGTGGAGGTGGCAGCAGTGGTGGTTTTTCCAAGGCTGGCGGTGACGGCGGTAACGGTGGCTTCGGTGGTGGTGGCGGCGGCAACTACGGAGCGGGCCACAAGGCCGGCGATGGCGGCTTCGGTGGCGGTGGCGGGGCCACAGGTAGCGGGTCGGCTGGACTCGGGGGCGTCGGCGGCGGCATCGGTGGCGGCTACAGCCATCAGGGTGCTCACGGCGGCGGCGGCGCGGGATTCGGCGGCGCCGTGTTCGCGCGAAACGGCGGCTCAGTGACGATCCGCACATCCGGATCAACAGGCGACATCGCGGGCAATACCGTTGTCGCCGGAACCGGATCAAACAGCGGTGCGGCGGCCGGCAGCGGGCTGTTCGTGATGTCAGGTGTTCCGCTGACATTCGACATCGGCGATTTTACGTCGTACACAATTGACGACACCATCGCCGACGACAGCGCAACGAGTCTGCCGCCCAATCTGGGCTATACGCCGGGTACCGGCTTCCGCCTGGTAAATGTTTACAAGACCGGCAACGGCCAGCTGATCCTCAACGGAAACAATACGTACACAGGCGTGACCGCGATACTCGGCGGCTCCCTCAGCGGCAACGGCCGCGTGGCGAGCAATCTCTACCTCGACAACGCGACACTCATCGCCCCGGGCGACCCGGCGACGCGCGGTGGTGTCGGCACGCTGACCACCGGACCGCTGAACTGGGGCGCTGGCGGCGCAATGATGTTCCAGCTCGGCACCAACCAGGCCGGCAGCGACCTGCTCGTCGTCGAGGGCGCATTGACGAAGAATGGCGTCGGCGCGCACACGTTCCACATCGCGATGGGCCAGTCGCCGCCGGTCGTCGGGCGAACGTATACTTTGATACAAAGCAGCGATGCGAGCGCGTTTACTGCCGGCGATTTCAGTTACGATCACACAGACCCGTACGATAGCCTCACGGGTCACTTCGCCATCGTCGGCGGCAACGTGACCTTCACCGTCGATGCGGTCAGCTCGCCGCTGATCTTCGTGGACGGGTTTGAATGACGGCGCCTTCCGGCCGAATCTTCGGCGACGACTTCGGGTGACGAAACGCGGCACGGCCGGTCGTGTAAGCTGCGCGCCTGTATTCGCCAAAGGACGCCATCACGCATGACCGCCCGCTTCGTCGGCGTCGCCGGACTGCCGCGCTCCGGTTCCACCCTGCTCTGCCAGCTGCTCGGCGAGCATCCGCAGATCCACAGCGAGGGCCACAGCTCGCCGCTGTGCTCCGCACTGCTGCGTCTGCGCCATGGCATCAGCGACGATGATTTCTTCCTTTCGCAACTCGATGTCGATTTCGATCGCGGCTACGCGCACCTGAAATCGGCGACGCGCGGCTTCGTTCGCGGCTGGTATCACGACTGCACGAAGCCGCTCGCCGTCGACAAGAATCGCGCTTGGCTGCGCAACTTCGAGTATCTGCTCGCGGTGGAACCCGAGGCGAAGCTGCTCGTGTGCGTGCGCGAACTCGGCCAGGTCTACGGCTCGATCGAGGCTCAGCATCAGCGCACGATCCTGATCGACTTTCCCGATCACACCGCGAACCACGACCGCTACAACCGCGCCGATGTGCTGTTCGCAAAGGACGGCGTGATCGGCAATCCGCTGCGCGCGCTCGAGGCCGTACAGGACCTGCCGGTCGCGATCCAGCAGCGTATCCACCTCGTGATTTTCGAGCGACTGATGCGAGATCCGCTTGCGGCCATGGCCGATGTGTACAAGTTCATCGGTGCAGAACAGCACCGTTTCGATCCAAAGAAGCTGACCGTGCGCCAACACGAAAGCGACAGCCATTACCGGCATAAATATCCGCACCGGCAGTACGCGACGATCGAGACACCGACGCAACACGCGATTCCGGCGCGCATCCAGACCGAGATCGAAAAGACCTACGCCTGGTACTACGACAATTTCTATCCGGACTGGAAGCAGATAGCGGGTCCTGGGCAAGCGGCGACCTAGCCGCGACTTCAGGCGCGCATTTAGCTTTCGTCCGGCAGCGCGGCTGGGAAGCCCGTGCGTCCGGCAGCGCGGTTGGGAAGCCCGTGCAGGCCGTCAGTCCGGTCGAGCGGTGGCTCAGGCGTTGATTTGGATCAACTCGACCGCCGGCGGATCCAGTCTACTGCTTGGAAACGGCGCATCACGCCACCAAATAGGCGGGACCGCGGTTTGCCGCAGGCGCACCATCGGCGCGATAATCGTGTAATCGTCTGGCCTGAACGGCCGAAAATCCCCGGAGAATCCCCATGTCCAATTCCATCGTCATCGCCGGCGCCAAGCGCACCGCGATCGGTTCCATGCTCGGCCAGTTCACCGGCGTGCCGACCACCACGCTCGGCGCCACCGCGATCAAGGCTGCGCTCGAGCAATCCGGCGTTGCCGGCGCGGATGTCTCCGAGGTCATCATGGGGTGCGTTCTGCCGGCCAATCTCGGCCAGGCGCCGGCGCGCCAGGCATCGCTTGCTGCCGGCATTCCGAAGTCGGTCGGCTGCACGACGATCAACAAGGTCTGTGGCTCCGGCATGAAGGCGATCATGCTCGGCCATGACCTGATCAAGGCTGGTTCGGCGACCGTTGTCGTCGCCGGCGGCATGGAGTCGATGACGAATGCGCCGCACATGGTCGCGGCACGCACCGGTTTGCGCTACGGCGACGCCAAGCTCGTCGACCACATGGCTTGGGACGGCCTGACCAATCCGTACGACGGCCAGTCGATGGGCGTGTTCGCCGAGGCGACCGCCGACAAGTACGGTTTCACGCGCGAGGCACAGGACGCTTTTACGATCGAGTCGGTCAAGCGCGCGCAGGCCGCGATCGCTTCCGGTGCGTTCGCCGATGAAATCGTTGC
This sequence comes from uncultured Gammaproteobacteria bacterium, assembly GCA_963766595.1. Lineage (GTDB taxonomy): Bacteria > Pseudomonadota > Gammaproteobacteria > Xanthomonadales > Rhodanobacteraceae > Rudaea. The sequence continues at coordinate 503,982 of CAVYAZ010000001.1, read as the reverse complement.
GGTCAAGGTCGCCGGCAGGAAAGGCGATGTCGAATACGCGACCGACGAGCAGCCCGGCAAGTCCGATATCGCGAAGATCCCGACGCTCAAGCCGGCATTTCGCAAGGACGGGACCGTGACGGCCGCCAGCTCGTCGAGCATTTCCGATGGCGCCGCGGCGACGATCCTGCTGAGCGAGGATGAAGCGAAAAAGCGCGGCATCAAGCCGCTCGCGCGCATCGTCGCGCATGCGACACAGTCGCAGGAGCCGGAATGGTTTACGACTGCCCCGATCGGCGCGATCTCGTCCGTGCTGAAGAAGGCTGGCTGGAACGTCGCCGACGTCGACGTATTCGAAATCAACGAAGCATTCGCCGTCGTTGCGATGGCGCCGATCAAGGAACTCGGCATTCCGCACGAGAAGGTCAACGTCAATGGCGGCGCCTGCGCGCTCGGCCATCCGATCGGTGCGTCCGGCGCGCGTCTCGTCGTCACGCTGATCCATGCGTTGAAAAAGAAAGGTGGCAAGCGCGGCGTCGCATCACTGTGCATCGGCGGCGGCGAGGCGACCGCCCTGGCGATCGAACTGGTGTAAGCTTCGGAAGACAATCTGGGGGAAGTGCTACCGCCTGCCACGTCAACGGAAAGCAACACGGAGAACTTCCATGCAGTTCAAGCAGATCTTGATAGCGGCGGCGCTCGCGGCAACGCTCGGCGCCTGCAGCGACAACTCACAGCAGGCAGCGGCAGACGCCGCCGCCAAGGCAAAGGCTGCGGCCGAAGCCACGAAGGCTTCCGCACAGCAGACCGTCATGCAGGCACAAGCTGCCGCGGGCCAGGCACAGCAGGCCGCGGATCAGGCGAAGGCCGGTGACATGGCGGGTGCGGCAGCGATGTCGCAGCAAGCCGCGTCGAGCGGCCAGGCCGCCGCAGCCGGTGCGCAGGAAACGGCCAACACCGCCAAGGAAGGGGCAGCCGAGACCAAGGAAGCTGCGGAAAAGGCAGCCGACGCCGCGAAGAAGGATGCGGGCGGTCACTAAGCCGTTCAATCACTCTAAATATGAACTAACCGGCCGCCGCAAGCGGCCGGTTTTGTTTGCGCCACGCAATTTCCTGCGCTGCTGACTGACCCACGCGCTATCTGGCGAATTTGGCCGACCCAAGTCCGTTCTCGCTGAGCGTAGCTCGCGCAGCGAGCGAAGTCGAAGCGCGCACGGTCCCTTCGACTTCGGCCCTGCGGGCCTATGCTCAGGGCGAACGGGTTCGGATTGAGGCGCCCAAGATCTTGGTGCTGAGCGAACGTGCTTCGACTGGAGCGTTGCCGACGCACGGTAAGACTGGCAATCACGCGCGCGTATATGATTTGATGCATCACTGACGTCCAGCGACCCGCCCCATGCCCATCATCGAATCCCAGATCGATCCACGCTCGCCCGAATTCCAGGCCAACGCGGAGCGCCTGCGCCAGCTCGTCGTCGAACTCAACGCCAAACTCACGCGCGCCGCACTCGGCGGCGGCGACAAGGCGCGCGCCAAGCATACCGAGCGCGGCAAGCTGCTGCCGCGCGAACGCGTACGCGCGCTGCTCGATCCGGGTTCGCCGTTCCTGGAATTTTCCGCGCTCGCCGCCGACGGCATGTACGACGATGCCGCGCCGGCGGCCGGAATGATTTCGGGCATCGGACGCGTCAACGGCATCGAGGTTGTCGTCGTCGCCAACGACGCGACGGTCAAGGGCGGCACGTACTTCCCGATCACCGTGAAGAAGCACCTGCGCGCACAGGAGATCGCGCTCGAGAACAACCTGCCCTGCGTCTACCTGGTCGATTCCGGCGGCGCGTTCCTGCCGCTGCAGGACGAGGTATTCCCGGACCGCGACCACTTCGGCCGGATCTTCTACAACCAGGCGCGGCTGAGCGCGCGCAACATTCCGCAGATTGCCGTCGTGATGGGCTCGTGCACCGCGGGCGGCGCCTACGTGCCGGCGATGAGCGACGAAACGATCATCGTCAAGGAACAAGGCACGATCTTTCTCGGCGGCCCGCCGCTGGTGAAGGCAGCGACCGGCGAAGTCGTCGACGCCGAATCGCTCGGCGGCGCCGAAGTGCACACGACGATTTCGGGTGTAGCCGACCATTTCGCCGAGAACGACGCACATGCGCTCGCGATCGCGCGCGACATCGTCGCCCAGCTCAACCGGCGCAAGACGCTGCCGGTGGCAATTCGCGAACCGCGCGAACCGCGCTATCCGACAGAGGATGTCTACGGCATCCTGCCGACCGACACGCGTCGGCCGTTCGACATCCGCGAGATCATCGCGCGCATTGTCGACGGCTCGGAGTTCCAGGAGTTCAAGGCGCGCTACGGCAAGACCCTGATCTGCGGGTTCAGCCATATTTACGGCTATCCAGTCGGGATCGTCGCGAACAACGGCATCCTGTTCGCCGAATCCGCGCTCAAGGGCGCGCACTTCATCGAACTGTGCAACCAGCGCGACATTCCGCTGGTGTTCCTGCAGAACATCACCGGCTTCATGGTCGGCAAGAAGTACGAACAGGCCGGCATCGCCAAGGACGGCGCGAAGATGGTCACGGCGGTCGCTTGCTCGCACGTGCCGAAGTTCACGGTGATCATCGGCGGCAGTTTCGGCGCCGGCAACTACGCGATGTGCGGACGCGGCTACCAGCCGCGCATGCTCTGGATGTGGCCGAATGCGCGCATCAGCGTCATGGGTGGCGAACAGGCCGCAAGCGTGCTCGCGACCGTGCGCCGCGACGGTCTCGAAGCTTCCGGCAAATCCTGGAGCAAGGAAGACGAGGAGACATTCAAGGCGCCGATCCGCGATCAGTACGAGCGTCAGGGCAATCCGTACTATGCCAGCGCGCGCCTCTGGGACGATGGCGTCATCGATCCGGCCGATACGCGCCGGGTGCTTGGCCTCGCCATCTCCGCTTCACTCAATGCGCCGATCGAGAAGCAACGTTTCGGCGTGTTCCGGATGTGATCGGCGCCGGGTGATCTGCCTGATGTGAGCGGCGTGGCGGAAATGCAGCCGCAAGTGAACCTTTCGGCCGCGAACCGGGACCTACGCGGTGGTTTCCGGGGGACACGAGATGCACGCAATCCGCGCCACAGGATGTTTGTTGCTCGCATTTTCCGCTTCGCTGGCAGGCGCCAGCGATTTTGCCGTCTCACCGGACATCAGCGGTGGCTTTGGCAACTACAAATGGTCGATCGGCATCGAGGGCGCCGCGGCCGTAGGCAATCCGCCCTTGTACATCGCGCGCGGGCAATCGTACACATTCGCCGTCGCGACAATATCCTTGCACCCCTTCTGGATCGACGACGCTCCCGGCATCGGCGGCGTCGCTCCCTATTCGGGCACGGGGCTTTCAGCAAATGGCGCCATCAGCAGCACGACCCTGACTTTCAACGTGCCCGACGATGCGCCGGAAACGCTCTACTACGCCTGCGGTCACCACAGCGAAATGCATGGCACGATAAGTCTTGTCCTGTTCCGCTCCGGATTCGACCAGTAACGCCCGTGCCGCGCGCGTCAGCCCGCGGCGTGAACGTTCGGGCGGCCGCCGCCCCACAACTTCATTCCCAACGCAATCGCGCACGCCGTCACCGCGTAGAACAGCAACTGCATGCCGGCCGGACGCGCGTCGTAGCCGATCAGCGTATGCAGCGCCTGGCCGATCAGCGAGTGATCCGACAGGATTGCCGAGCTGTCCCAGATACGATTGCCGAGCGCCGGCAGCACATCGGCCTGAATCAGGAATCGCGCCGCCTGCGAGGCGAGGCCCGCCGCGAGCAGCAGCATCAGCCAGTTCGTCGCCGAGAAGAAATGCCGCATCGGAATGCCGAGCAGTCCGAAGTACAGCAGGAAGCCGATCGCCACGCCGCCGACGATGCCCATCGCGATGCCGCCGGCAATTTCCAGAACGCTCGCGCCGCTGGCGGCCTGGCCGTAAAGAAACAGCACGACTTCCGAGCCTTCGCGCAGCACCGCGATCGCGACGACGATCAACAACGCCGACAGTGGCCGCGAGCCGGCTTGTACCGCGCTGCCGACGCCCTTCATCTCCATCGCCAATTCACGTCCATGGCTCGCCATCCAGATCGCATGCCAGCCGATCATCGCGACGGCCGCCAGCAGGATGCAGGCGTTGAACAGCTCCTGCCCGATGCCGCTGACCGCGGCCGCGATTGCGCTGGCGAAAAACGCGACGATGATCGCACCGAGCGTGCCGGCGCCGATGCCGCTGCCGACCCAAAGGCCACGCCCGCGCACGCCCCGCGTCGCCGCGCAGACGATGCTGACGATCAGCGCCGCTTCGAGCACTTCGCGAAAGACCAGCAGACCGGTACCGAGCATCGTTGAATTCCTGATTACATTCGTTCGTCTTGGCGCTATCGGCTATTTCACGATCAGCACGCCTTGTGCTGTTTCCTGGTGGAAATCGCCGAAGAATGCATAGCGCCCCGCATCGAGCGGCCCGAGGAACACCGTGATCGTGCCCTTGCCGGTTACGATCTTCTCGCGGTTGAGTTCGTTGCTTTCGAACTCCTCAGGAGTTGCATCCTGATTGTCGACTAACAGCTTGATCTTCTGGCCCGCGGGGACCATAAGCTCGACTGGCTCGAACTTATGGTCGCGGATCACCAGCTTGGCGTCATAGTCCTCGGCGCCCGCCGTGCCAGATGCGAGCATCAGGCAAATCGCAACGACTGCGCCGGAGATGGAGTTCTTGTCAGCTATCATGCTGCAAATGATAATGGTTCTTATTTGCTTGCGCAACTAGCAAGCCAGGCCCCCCTCAATAGCCGTCATCCCCGCGTCTCTCAACAGCGGAGCTGGTCAAGCGGGATCCATCTTGATCTCGTTTCACGCCTGATTGAGGGCAAAATGGATTCCCGCTTACGCGGGAATGACGTCGGTTGGTGGAACCTCCGATCGCCAGGGACTGCCGCGAGTGGCAAACTGCTACTGCCTCCCCGGCAGAGCTACGGACTCTCGGTTTGCCTTTTCTGATCCAGATCACACCGCCGTCAGCGTCGGCTCGGCATATGTCGTGGTCACATCTTCGGCATCGGCGACGAACTTTCCCTGGGCGTCGAGTTCAGCGAACAAGCCACCCTTTCTCACCAGTTCCTCGTAGCGTCCTTGCTCGACGAGTTCGCCGTCCTTGAGCACGAGGATCGTGTCGGCATTGCGCACGGTCGACAGTCGATGGGCGATCACGAACGTGGTCCGGCCCTTGGTCAACACGTTCAACGCGCGCTGGATTCGAGCCTCGGTCGCGTTGTCCAGCGCGCTGGTTGCTTCGTCGAGGATCAATATCGGGGCATCCTTGAGCATCGCGCGCGCGATTGCCAGACGTTGCCGCTCGCCGCCGGAAAGGGAGCGTCCGCGCTCGGCGACCAGCGTCGAGTAGCCGCCCGGTTTGACGACGATGAAGTTGTGCGCCTCGGCCGCCTCGGCGGCGGCTTCGATCTCGACCTGGGTCGCATCCGGATTGCCGACCCGCAGATTGTCCGCGATAGAGCGATAGAACAGTCCCGGATCCTGGAACACGACGGCAATATGCTGGCGCAGCGAATCCAGACTGACATCGCGGATATCGATGCCATCGATCTTGATCGAGCCTTCGCTCGGATCGTAGGCGCGGTAGAGCAGGCTCAACGCCGTGGTCTTGCCCGCACCGGTCGGGCCGACGAGCGCGACGACGCTGCCGGCGCGCGCGCGAAAACTCAGGTGCTTGATCGCCGGATGCGTGACCTCGTAACCGAACGACACGTTGTCGAACTCGACTTCGCCGCGTGGCGCGGCCAGATCCGGCGTTCCGGGCGTATCGTGCAGGACCGCTTTCGTGTCGAGCACGCGGAAGAAATCGCTGAGCGAATGGGTCTGGAAAAACAGGTTCGAGATGAACGTCGCGAACTGCTCGAGGCGGCCGATCAGCATCAGCGCGAAGCCGACGAAACTGACGATGCCGCCGATGCTGATCTCACCCGTGCTGTTGAGTTCGGCGCCGAGCGCAAAGATCGCAACGACCGTGAGCGTGCTCGCTGCGCGATTGGCCACGGAGAGCCAGGCCCAGCCGCGCAGGACCGGGTACTGGGCTGCGAGCACGCGCTCGGTCATTTCATGGATCGCCGCGACCTCGTCGGCCAGACGATTGTAGCTCTGCACGACCAGCACATTGCCGAACACGTCGCCGGCGCGCTCGGTGATGGCATGGTGCAACTCCTCGACCTCGCCTTGGGCCTTGAGCGTGCGGCGCATGGCGATCGTGTTGAAGACTGCGAAACTGACCATCAGCCCGATCATCAGCAGCGCGAGTTTCCAGTTGATGTTCAGCGCCAGGGGCACCATGACCAGGATGGAGAGCAGCGTGGCCAGGTGTTCGCGAAAAAACCCGAGCCACAGCGCGAACAGGTTTTGCGTACCTGCGTGCATGATGCGCAGCATGCGGCCGGTATGGTGCTGGCCATGGAATGCCAACGGCAAGCCGATGGCATGCTCGAAATACTGGCTGATTGCCGCGAGACGGCGCCGGTGCGCGAGCCGGTCGGCGTGCAGCGATACCCAGACGCTGGCCACGACGCCACCGAGCCCGACAACCGTCCACATGCCGATATAGCGCCACGCGTCGCGATGGGCCGAAGCACCCAGGGCGTCGACGACGCGCCCGAACAACCACGGCTCGAGAAAATAGACGCCGGCCAAGGCGAGATTGGCCAGCGCCAGCATGATCGCCAGCCCTTTTTCCGGAGCCAGCAAGCCGATGACACGCAGGTAAATTCGCAGGAGAGGCATGCGGGGCGGGAACGGGACTTCGAGCCAGTACGAGTGTACCAAGAGCCTTGCGGACCGGCAGAAGTTCTCGCCGGACTCCGCGACCGGCTATCATCGCTTCAGCAAGCGACGATTTCCGTCGCCGGATCCCGCCATGCCTTTGCTCGACATCGCCATCGAACGCCAGGTCGCGCGCGTCGCGTTGAACCGCCCTGATGTTCACAACGCCTTCGACGACGCGTTGATCGCCGAACTGACAGCAACGCTGGGCGCCCTCGATGTCGACTCCGGCGTCCGCGCCGTGGTGCTCACCGGCAACGGGGCTTCGTTCTCGGCCGGCGCCGACCTCAACTGGATGCGCCGCATGGCGCAGGCCGGCGAAGCGGAGAACCGCGCCGACGCGGAGCGCCTCGCTACGCTGATGCGCACGCTCAATTTCCTGTCGAAGCCGACGATTGCCCGCGTCAACGGCGCGGCCTATGGCGGCGGAGTTGGACTCGTGGCCTGCTGCGACATTGCGATTGCCGCGGACGGCGCGAAATTTGGCCTGACCGAAGTCAAGCTAGGCCTCGTCCCCGCCGTGATCTCGCCATACGTGATTGCGGCAATCGGTGCGCGCCATGCCCGGCGCCTGTTCGTAACCGGCGAGATCTTCGATGCGTCCGAGGCTGCGCGCATCGGGCTCGTGCACCGCGTGGTCTCGCCTGAAGGGCTCGGTGGCGCCGTCGACGATGCGCTCGCCGCGCTCGCCAAGGGCGGCCCGCTTGCCCAGTCCGAAGCCAAGCAGCTCGCGCTGCGGACTGGCGGCATGACCAGGCAAAGTGCAGAACGTGCAGATGTGGAAAATGCTGCACTTATTGCCCGGCTGCGCGTTTCGGCCGAAGGCCAGGACGGGCTCGGGGCGTTTCTCGACAAGCGCAAGGCGAACTGGAATTGAAGGAGATTCGCATGTTCGACCATATCGGTTTCCCCGTGTCCAATCTCCCGCACAGCAAGCGGTTCTACCAGACCGCGCTCGAGCCGCTCGGCATCGCCATCGTCATGGAGCTGACGGCCGAGCAGACCGGCAGCTCGTCGCAAGCGGGATTCGGCGAAAACGGCAAGCCGTATTTCTGGATCGGCGACGGCGAAGGCGTCGTCCGCGGACGTCTCCACATCGCGTTCACGGCGAAGACACGGGCCGACGTCGACGCGTTCTACAAGGCGGCGCTGACGGCCGGCGGCCGCGACAACGGCAAACCCGGACTGCGGCCGCACTATCACGCGCATTACTACGGCGCGTTCGTGCTCGATCCTGACGGTCACAACATCGAAGCCGTCTGTCATTCGGCCGAGGCTTGAAGACTTTTTTGGACGCGGAATACGCGGATATCACGGATGAACGCAGATAAGAGCGAAACGATTGATGCACATGCGAATCTCGAAAGATGCCGTCATGCCCGCGCAAGCGGGCATCCATTGTGATCTCGCAGCCGAACGAGGAGCGAAAATGGATTCCCGCTTGTGCGGGAATGACGACAGACTGGAGTACTCGACGCTCTTGCAAGGGATCGTCGTCTTCGAAAGTTGTGCCGCAGCAAGGGGTCTTGGGACATGAAGCAGAGTATCATCAACATCGCCGACATCGAGTTGCCACCGCGGCCGGCAGCGCATGCGGCTCCGGGCGCGGCGGCAGAGCGCTTTGACGCGCGCTCGGGCCAGATCGCTGCGCGCCTCGGTGCCACCAAGCTCGGATACAACATCACGGCCGTGGCGCCGGGCAAGCGCGCATTTCCGTTCCACAACCATCGCGTCAACGAAGAGATGTTCTTCATTCTCGAGGGCAGCGGCAGTGTGCGCATCGGCGCGGAGACGTTACCGGTGCGCAGCGGCGACGTGATCGCATGCCCGCCCGGCGGCCCGGAAACGGCGCACCAGATCATCAACACCGGCACGACCGAACTGAAGTATCTCGCCGTCAGCACCCAGGAAATGCCGGAGATCTGCGACTACCCGGACTCCGGAAAATTCCTCGTCACCGAGCGCCAGCGCAACGCCGATGGAAGCGTGTCCGGCTTCCGCCACATCGGCCGGCCTGAATCGGCCGTAGACTACTGGGACGGCGAATGATGTTCTCGCGCGTACTGATCGCCAACCGCGGCGAAATCGCCTGCCGCATCATGCGCACGTGCCGGCGTCTGGGCATCCAGACGATCGCCGTGTACTCGGAGGCCGATGCGAGCGCACAACATGTGCGGCTTGCCGACGTCGCCTACCCGATCGGCGGCCCGCGTCCGGCCGACTCGTACCTTCGCGGCGACGCGATCGTCGAAGTCGCGCGGCTGGCCGGCGCGCAGGCGATTCATCCGGGCTACGGATTCCTGTCCGAGAACGCCGACTTTGCCGAGTCGGTCGAACGCGCCGGCATCGCATTCATCGGCCCGTCGGCCGATTCCATGCGCAAGATGGGATCGAAGGCCGGCGCGAAGGATCTGATGGCCGGCCATGGCGTTCCGGTCGTGCCTGGCTACACCGGCGCGGACCAGGACCCTGCCCTGCTCGCGCGCGAAGCCCAGCGCATCGGTTTTCCGCTGATGATCAAGGCGGCGCACGGCGGCGGCGGCAAGGGCATGCGCATCGTGCGCGCCGCGACCGAATTTGCCGCGAATCTCGAGTCGTGCCAGCGCGAGGCGAAGAATGCGTTCGGACGCGATCGAGTCCTGCTCGAACGCTACATCGAAACGCCGCGCCACATCGAATTCCAGATCTTCGGCGACCGGCACGGCAACGTCATCCATCTCAACGAACGCGAGTGCTCGGCGCAGCGCCGCTACCAGAAGGTGCTCGAGGAAACGCCATCGCCGTTCCTGACTCCCGAACTGCGCACGCGCATGGGCGAGGCCGCGGTCGCCGCGGGGCGCGCGCTCGATTACGTCAATGCCGGAACCGTCGAATTCATCGTGGGAGCAGGCGGCGATTTCTATTTCATGGAGATCAACACGCGTCTGCAGGTCGAGCATCCGGTCACTGAAATGGTGCTGCACCTCGACCTCGTCGAGCTCCAGTTGCGCGTCGCCGCTGGCGATGCCCTGCCGGGCTCGCTGATACGCAACAAGTCCGTGCCGGCCGACGGCCATGCCATCGAGTTGCGCCTGTACGCCGAGGATCCGCAACAGGGATTCCTGCCGGGTTCGGGCAAGCTGCAGCGGCTCCGGCTTCCCGCACAAAGTCCACATGTGCGCATCGACGCCGGCGTCATCGAAGGCGACACGGTGACGATCTTCTACGATCCGATGATCGCGAAGATGATCGTGTGGGATCGCACGCGCGCCGATGCCCTGCAGCGCATGCGCGAGGCTCTCGCCGAGTGCGAAGTCGTCGGACCGAAGTCGAACATCGACTTTCTCGAACGCCTCGTGCGCCACCCGGCCATAATCGAAGGCCGCATCGATACCGGTTACCTCGATCGGCATCTCGATGAATTCCTGCCGGCCGCCGATACGCAAGCCGATCCGCAGACGCTGTTTGCTGCCGCAACCGCTGTGCTGCTCGACGAAGAATCCCGAGCCGCCACCGAAGCGGTGAATGCACCGGATCCGCACTCGCCGTGGGCGCGTGCGGACGGCTGGCGGCTCGGCCACCTCGGCAAGCGCATCGTCTGTTTCACGAATTCGGCACAACGCATCGAGGTCGACGCGTTCGGTGCGAGAGGTGACTACCGCCTGGCCAGCGGCGATGTAAAGTGCGTCGTTGCTGGGGCCCGGATTTGCGACGGCATGCTCAGCGCGAGCTTCGACGGCGTCGCCAGGCGCTATCGCGCACGCGTCGCTGCGGCCGACGTGCTCCTGCACGATGGCACCAAGCGCGTGCGCCTCGAGCGAACCGGTGCATTCGCCTACGCGCTATCGGCGCAGCAGACGGCCGACCGTGTCGTCGCCCCGATGCCGGGACGCATCGTGCTGATAAAGGCAAAAGCCGGCGACAAGGTCGACGAAGGCCAGGAACTGCTGGTCATGGAAGCGATGAAAATGGAACTTACGCTGCGCGCGTCTCACGCGGCCACGATCGCTTCGGTGCATGCGCAGGTCGGCGATTTCGTCGAAGCCGAAGCGGTGCTCCTGCGTTTCGGAGACAAGGGATGAGGAACGCCCTGCGCTTGCTGTGCCTGCTCGTCGCGGCTGCTTCGCTCGCCGGATGCGTCGAGACGCGCTTCGAATCGCCGCTCGGCGACAACATCGAAACCTGCGACACGCATTGGAAAGGCCTCTGGGCGGATCCCGCATCGACCGACGAGCCGAGCGCCATCTATGTCGATGACGAGTGCCACTTCATGGTCCTGGACCAGCCGGAGAAGTCCGGACCAATCAAGCGCATCCACGTGCCGATGAACTACGTCCATGCCGACGGCAAGGACTATATTGTCGTGGCCGACAGCTCGCTCAAGGGCCTGGTCGAACTCAAGCCGCCATACGGCATCGATCCCGCGCCGGAGAAATCGTTCTTCTTCGCCCGCTACCAGATCCATGGCGATCGCCTGGACGTCAATCAGGTCGACAGCGAGCGCGTTGCCAAACTCGTCATCGACGGCAAGATCGACGGCAGCGTGAGCAAGACCGGCAACGACCTGCATGTATTCGTGCGCGGCAACCGCGCGCGCATGCTTGAAATCGTGCGTACGCAATCCATCTTCCAGGACAAGTCGCAAACGAAACTCGTGCGCCGCAAGCAGACGGTCGACGAGTTCGAGCAGTCGATCATCCACGCACAAAACAACAAGCAACAATGAACGGATACCCCAGCCGCGTACGCATCGTCGAAGTCGGCGCGCGCGACGGCTTGCAAAACGAAAAGTCGATCCTGCCAGCGGCGACGAAGGTCGAGCTGATCGACCGGCTCAGCGACACCGGTCTCGACACGATCGAAGCGACGAGCTTCGTCAGCCCGAAATGGGTGCCGCAGCTGGCCGATGCCGCAGACGTCTATGCGGCCATAACGAAGCGACCCGGCGTGCGCTATCCCGTGCTCGTGCCGAATCTGCAGGGCTACGAACGCGCGCGTGCCGTCGGCGTAACCGATATCGCCGTCTTCACTGCCGCGAGCGAAGCATTCAACCGCAAGAACATCAACGCTTCCATCGACGAATCGATCGAACGCTTCCTGCCGGTCATGGAGCGTGCCCGAGCCGATGGCGTGAGCGTGCGCGGCTATGTTTCGACCGTGCTGGGCTGTCCGTACCAGGGTGAGGTTCCCGTCACCGACGTCGTGCGCGTCGCCAAACGCCTGCACGACCTGGGCTGCTACGAAGTTTCGCTGGGCGACACGATCGGCGTCGGCACGCCGGCCAAGGCACGGGCGATGCTCGCGGCGGTGGCCGCGGAAGTGCCGATGGCCGCGCTCGCCGTCCACTTCCACGATACCCGCGGGCAGGCGCTGGCCAATATCCTCGCCTGCCTCGAACTCGGCGTCGCCGTCGTCGACTCGTCGGTGTCCGGCGCGGGCGGTTGCCCATACGCGCGCGGCGCGACCGGCAACGTCGCCAGCGAAGACGTCGTCTACATGCTGCACGGCATGGGCATCGCCACCGGTGTCGATCTGGACAAGCTGATCGAAACCGGCCGCTGGCTGAGCACGCAGCTGGCGCGCGACAACGGCAGCAAGGTCGGCAAAGCCGCGTGAATTCCGGCGCATGAGCGCAGCTGGCACCGACCCCGCGTTGCAGACCGGATTGCGCGCATTCGCGGAAGGCGACTATGCGCTGGCGCTCGAACAAGCGGACGTGGCACTCGCTGCCACGCCGCAGTCCGTCGATGCGCTGAGCCTGCGCGCCAATGCGCTGCTGAAGCTCGAACGCTGGCGCGATGCCGTCGGCGCTCTCGAATCCCTCATCGTCCAGAAGCCGCACCAGCCTCAACTGCGTCGCTTGCTCGGACTGTGCTGGCTGCGAACCGGCAATGCCTGCAAATCGGCTGGCGACAACGCCGCGGCTGTGGACGCCTACCAACGCTCGATCCGGGCGGATCCATTGAGCCAGGATGCGCGACACAATCTCGGCACCTTGTTGCTCAGGCTCGAACGCTTCGCCGACTCTCTGCCGTGCCTTGCGGCCGTCGTCGCGGCCGAACCGGGCAATGAGGAAGCAGCGCTCGATCTGGCTCGCGTCGAACTTGCCACCGGAGCGGAACAAGCGGCTGTCACCCGGCTGGTCGAGCTGGCTCGGCGCAGCGTGCGCGACGAAGTTGTCGAAGCCGCTGCCGGCAGCCTGCTCGATGCGGGCAGGATCGACGAGTCGCTGGCGGCGACGTTGCGCATGGCGGACAGCACGACGCCGAATCTCGACGGACTGCTACACCAGGCCAAACGCCTGCGCGACGACGCAGCAATGGCGTCGAGCAAAACATTGCTCGACGCGCTGGCCCGGCGGCCGCTGGATCCTGCGGCGCGCCTGCGCGTAGACCTGCACGCTTCGCTCGGCTTGCCGGCGGTCTATTCGAGCAACGACGCAATCGCGGTGGCGCGCGCGCACCTTGCGCGTGGCATCGACTATCTGGCCAGCGAATATCCGCCGAGCCGCATTGCGCAGATCGGGCCGGACCCGCAGACATTGCTGTGGGACAACTTCTATCTGGCCTATCAGGGACGCAACGATCGCGACCTTCAGCACGCTTTCGGCACGTGGTACTGCGCAGCGCTTGGCGCAATGGTCCCCGCCATTCCAGTCGCGCGCCGTCACGGCCAGCGTAGACGCATCGCGATGATCTCGGGCCGGTTTCACCGCTGTACGGTCGGCATGTACTTCGCGGCGTGGATCGAATATCTCGCCAGCCACGACTGGGAGGTGATCCTCGTGCACGTCGGCGCGTACCGCGACGACTGGACCGAGCACCTCGCGCGCCGCGCTCACGGGGAGGTCACGCTGACTGGCGCATTCGCGGATCGGGCGCGCCGCCTGCGCGAAGTCGATGCCGATCTGGCGTTGTATCCCGAATTGGGCATGGACAGCTCGGTGCTCGGACTGGCCGCGCTGCGCCTGGCTCCGGTGCAGGTCTGCGCCTGGGGTCATCCGAGCACGACCGGACTGCCGACAATCGATGCATTCCTGTCGTGCGCCGACATGGAGCCGGTCGACGCCGCAGCGCACTACACCGAGACGCTGCAGCTGTTGCCCGGACTCGGCACGCGTTACCCGCCGCCGCCGATTCCTGTTCCCGCGTCGCGCGCGTCACTGGGCCTGCCGGAAAACCGCCGGCTCTACCTGGTTCCGCAGTCGCTGTTCAAGCTGCATCCGGACAACGATGCAGTGCTGGCGGACATTGTGGAAAATGATACAAACGCGTTGCTGGTGCTGTTCGCCGGTTCCGGACGCGCCGCCACCGACAGCGTGCGCACGCGCTTGATGTCCGCCTTGCGCGGCGTCGTCATGCAGCCGGAGAAGCACCTGCTGTTCCTCGCCCAGCGGACGCGCGAGGAATATCTACGCGTCAATCTGGCCTGCGATGTCATGGTCGACAGCCTGCACTGGTCCGGCGGCAACACGTCGCTCGACGCGCTGCACGCCGGACTGCCGGTCGTGACTTATCCAGGCGCGCTGATGCGCGGACGGCAGTCGGCCGCAATGCTCGCCGCCGTCGATTGCGCGGAACTGATCGCCGACTCCCCGCGCGGCCTGGCTGCACTTTGCGTCGAAATTGCCAACGATCCGCAGCGCCGGGCCGGCCTCGGTACGCGCATACGCGGCGCCCTGCCACGCCTGACCGGATCGGACGAACCGCTGGCGGCGTTGAGCGACGCGCTGCGCGGGCTTCTCGATACCAGCACTCGATAGGTGCCCGAAGTCAGTCAGTCGTCACTCTGAGACTCCACCGTTCGCGAACGGAAATTTGAAACCGAGGCTCGAGCCAGCGGTCCGTTGAAACAACCATGCCGGCAACGTGTGGCTATAATCGGCCCTGCCCGCCCCATAGACCACGCGCATGCCAGCCAAACTAACTCCGGATCAGTCGCGCGGTTATCTGGTTCCGATCGGCCAGCACGTGCGTTCGGACAGCGCGATGACAATCTACCGTCGTCTGATCGCCGTGATTGGCGAGCGCCGGCCAACCGTGGCGATTATCGCCGCGGCCGCGGCCGAAGATCCGGTTCCGGAAGAACTCGAGAGCCAACTCATCGCCAGCGGAGCCGCCCACGTGCAGCGCGCGACGTTGTCCAGCCGCGGCGACGCCGAGCAGCGCGCGACGCTCGCCCTGGTCGAAAGCGCCGACCTGACGCTGCTCTGCGCAGACCAACCCCTGCGCTTGTCGACCCTGCTCGGCGGCACGCCACTCGCGCGCCTGCTGCGCAAACGCAATGCCGATGGCATGGCTGTTGGCGGCATTGGAGCCGGCGCAGCGATCCTTGCCGAGCACATGCTCGCGGGCGGTGCCCATGGACCGACTCCGCGCATGGGCAGCGTCACTTTGGCGCCAGGCCTCGGACTGACGAACCGTCTCGTCATCGACCAGGGCGGCGCGAGCGCCGATCGCCTGGGCCGTCTTCTCGGCGCGCTCGCACTCAATCCATTCGCGCTCGGCATCGGCATCGATGCGGATACCGCAGGCCTCATCGGCGCCGACAATGTAATGGACGTAATCGGCCATGGCGGCATCACCGTGATCGATCCGACCGATGTCGGCCATTCGAATGTCGCCGACGCAGATCCGAGCGGACCGATCAGCATCACGAATCTGCGCGTGCATGTACTCGTGCACGGGTCACGCTACGATCTGGATTTTCGTCGGCCGCTCTGACGAGAGACGAGGGACGACGGGAGACGATAGCCGGAAAGTCGCGAGCGCGTTGCTCTGCTCTCCTGCTGCCGGCTACGGGTTCTTGCCTGCTATCGTCTATTCTCGGTGCTACCGATCCTTTATTCCCAGTACTACAAAAAATGCAAAACGCAACTTCGACAACCGGCTTCATCATCCGTCCCATCACTTCCGCCGACAACGCGGCGGTCGCCAGCGTCATTCGCACGGTGATGCCGGAATTCGGCGCCGACGGCCCGGGTTTCGCGATTCACGACAAGGAAGTCGACGACATGGCAGGTGCATACGCGCAACCGGGCTGCGCGTACTTCGTCGTCGAGCGTGGGGGTCGGGTGTGCGGCGGCGGCGGAGTGGCGCCGCTCGATGATCCCGAGCCGGGCATTTGCGAGCTGCGCAAGATGTATTTTCTGCGGGAATTGCGAGGACTCGGCGCTGGCAGGGCGCTGATCGGGCATTGCCTGGACGTGGCGCGTAAACTCGGCTACCGCCGCTGCTACCTCGAGACGCTCACCGGCATGGACGCGGCGCAAAAACTCTACGAGTCGCAGGGCTTCGCGCGCATTGCCAAAGCCCTCGGCAACACCGGCCACTTCGGCTGCAACCGGTTCTATCTGCGCGAACTGAACCTCTGACGCACGCCGCGCGATCCGACGGATCAGCGAACCTGGGTTCCTCGGTTGAAGGTACTCCGGCCGGCGTAAGGCTCGGGCTCTCCGGCCGGTCTTTCGGCTGGCATCTGGTACGGCCTTTGCTCCCGTTGCGCCTGCACCGGAAAGTCGTTGACTGGCGCCCGTTCCAGGAGGAGATTCCGCAGCCGACGCATCCGCGTCGATCGATCATTCGAACCTGGGAGGGATATATGCTCGCACCACGTTTGATGAACACACTGATTATTGCCGCAGTCGCCGCGACCGCGGCCAGCCTGGTTTCAGCCGCTGAGACTGCGAAAAAGCAGCCTGCTGCAACAGCCGCGAAGGCGCCCAGCGATGCCCAGTTGATTGCAAGCGCGATGCGCGCGGCTCCGGCGAAGGTCTCGAAGGATGCAACCATCATCGCGATGGATGCCGACGGCAAGATGCGAACGCTGCGTCAGGGAACCAACGGCTTTACCTGCATGCCGGACAGCCCGGCGACGCCGGGGCCCGATCCGATGTGCATGGACAAGAACGCGTTTGCATGGGCGGGCGCCTGGATGGCGCACAAGGATCCGCCGCAAGGCAAGGTCGGCTTCATGTACATGCTCGAGGGCGGCACCGACGCAAGCAACACCGATCCTTTCGCGACCAAACCAACGGCCACCAATCACTGGATCAAGACCGGTCCCCACATCATGGTCGTCGGAGCCGACGCCAGCTTCTACGATTCCTATCCGAAGAGCCCGGATCCGGACACCACGCAACCGTATGTGATGTGGGCGGGGACTCCGTATCAGCATCTGATGGCTCCGGTTAAGTAGGAGCCCAAGTTGTTCCGGTGCTCCGCGTCGCCATCAACGATGCGGAGTGGTCCAGGCACGAGCGAAGAGCTTGAACCACGGTGAACGCGAAGAAGGGATTTGAGCTTGCAGGCTGGATGGCCCTGTCTCGGCGGTCAGGAAACCGATGGGAATGTCCGCAGTAAGTAGGGCCATACGCCTGGGCAGCCTTTTTGCTCTCTGCGTGTTCTCCGCGGTTCAACCTTCTTGCCTTCTCGTCGCAGAAAGCAAAAGGCAACGTCCTTCCGTTACAATGCGCGCCCCGCAATGCGCCGGAGCGCGAGGCAATGCAACTCGATCAAGTCAAGGCCGTCGTTACGGGCGGGGTCTCCGGGCTCGGCCTCGCCGTGGCTCATCTGCTCGCCGCGCGCGGAGCCAGCGTTGCCCTTCTCGACATCAACGACGAAAAAGGCGCCAGCGCCGTCACCGAGCTCGGCGCAAAGGCCAGCTACCACCGCACCGACGTCACCAGCGAAGAACACGTCGCGGCATCGCTGCAGCAGGCTGCCGACCGAATGGGTGGCCTGAATGCGGCGATCAACTGCGCAGGCATCCTCGGTGCGGGCCGCGTGCTCGGCAAGGAAGGGCCGATGCCGCTGAAGACGTTCCAGACGACGGTCATGGTCAACCTGATCGGCAGCTTCAACGTGGCCAAGGCCGCGGCGGCGCTGATGCAGAACAACGCGCCCGGCGAAGACGGCGAACGCGGCGTGATCGTCAATACCGCTTCGATCGCGGCCTATGAAGGGCAGATCGGCCAGGCCGCGTACGCCGCATCGAAGGGCGGCGTGATCGGCATGACCTTGCCGATGGCGCGCGAATTCGCCCGCATCGGCGTGCGCGTCATGACGGTCGCGCCCGGCGTGTTTCACACGCCGATGGTCGACGGCATGCCGCCGCACGTATACGAGTCGCTTTGTGCACAAGTACCCTACCCGTCGCGCCTCGGCACGTCGGCAGAATTCGCCGACGTCGTCGCATTCATCCTCGAGAACCGCTATCTCAACGGCAGCGTGATCCGGATCGATGGGGCGATACGTCTGGCGCCCAAATAGAGCAGCGGCCAGGGACTAGGGGCTAGGGGCTAGGGGCCAGCAAGAACGCCTCGCACCCTCAGGCCCTCGTTTCGATTTCGCGCCTGTTCCCTCACCCTTCCTTCTACTAGTCCCTAGTCCCTAGCCCCTATCCCCCTATCCCCTGCACCCATGAAAGCTTCCGACATCAAAAAAGGCAACGTCGTCGAACACAACTCCAGAGTCTGGCAGATCCGCGACATCGAGCGCAGCTCGCCGACGGCGCGCGGCGGCAACGTGACGTTCCGCTTCACGATGTACAGCGTGCCGGGCGGGCAGAAGCTCGATCTGTCGCTGCGTGCCGACGACGATCTGAAGGAGACCGAAGTGACCCGGCGGGCGGTCAGCTACTCGTACATGGATGGCGAATCGTTCGTCTTCATGGATGTCGAGGACTACACGCAATATCTGCTCGATCGCGCGGCGGTTGGCGACGCGGCTGGCTACATCACTGAAGGACTCGAAGGCTGCTACGTGCAGCTCATCGACGGCCAGGCCGTGGCGCTGCAGCTGCCGCCGAGCGTCACCCTCGAAGTCGTCGATACCGCGCCGGAGCTGAAGGGCGCCACTGCGACCAAGCGGCCCAAGCCGGCGAAGCTCAATACCGGTATCGAGATCCAGGTGCCGGAGTACATTACCGTCGGCGAGAAGATTCTCGTCAGCACAACCACTGGAGAGTTTTCCGGCAGGGCCTGACATGACACGTGGCAACACCATCCCCACCCAACCCTCTCCTTGAAGGGGAGGGCTTGCGAACAACCGTTGCAAACGGCGGCCTCTTTGTTCGTCACTCGGCCGTTTTTCTTGCCGGCCTCGCTATGCACTGACAGAAGCGCGCGCGCACGCGCTTAAGCCCTCCCCTTCAAGGGGAGGGTTGGGTGGGGATGGTGTTGAATGAACGTGCCTGCCATTTGCGCGCCATGCGGCGCAGCGATTCATCGAGAGTCAGATCGTGCTCTATCGCGGCGATATCTCGCCAAGCGAGCTCATGCGATTCGTCCGTAACGACAAACGCCTCGCTTCCGCCAGCACGCACGACGAAGCGCACGTCGTAGTGCCAATGCGCCGGCTCGTTGCCGCGCGCGGGATCATGTGGCGATCCAGATCGAAGATCGCCGGCTCGACGATCAGGTCGCTCAAACCTGATTCCTCTTGCGCCTCGCGCAACGCGACGCGCGCGACATCGCCATCGCCATCGGCATGACCGCCAAGCTGCAGCCACTTGTCGAGCTTGCGATGGTGCGTGAGCAACACGCGCCCGCCGGTGGCGTCGACCAGCCAGGCTGGAGCCGGTGACGTGTCCGGGCACGCATGAACGTTCAAAACAGTCCGTGTGCGCGTTGGCAAATTTCCGGAACAGACGCACCGTCGGCTCCGCCGCGGGCGTCGCCGCCAGGTAGTGATCGAGCAGATTGAGCAGCGGCAAGCGCGGGTCGAGTGTCGGACAAAGCAAGCGGCATTGCAGCAAAAGCTCCGAATTGGCGGACAGCGGACGTAATGGCGGTTGCTCGCCGCCGGGTGCTCGCGTATTTTAGCGGGCGTTGCGCAAACTTTGTCCGTCCGCGCGGCAGCAGCAGCGGCGTTGGCATTTTTCGTGTCAGGCTGCAACAGATGGCCTACATGAACAAACGGGGAGCTATCCGATGATTTTCTGGCGAGTCAAGCCACTCGACAAGATTCTTGAAACAGCCGAAAAGAAAGGGCTGAAACGCCAACTGGGCCCGATCCAGCTGACATTGCTCGGCATCGGCGCCGTAATCGGCACCGGCATTTTCGTGTTGACGGCCGAAGCCGGACAGAAAGCCGGACCCGCCATGATGCTCGCCTTCGTGATCGCGGCGATCGTCTGCGGTCTGGCCGCACTGGCCTACTCCGAACTTGCGTCGATGGTGCCGGTGTCCGGATCGGCTTACACCTATACCTACGGCGTGCTCGGCGAGTTCCTCGCCTGGATCGTCGGTTGGGCGCTCGGCCTCGAATATGGCATCGGCGCGGCGACGGTCTGCGTCGGCTGGTCCGGATACATGAACGGCCTGCTGATGAACGCCGATTTTTTCGGTATGGTGCAACCAGGAGCCCTCGCATTGCCTGTAGCGCTACGCTCAGGTCCGATGTCAGGAGGGACCTTCAACCTTCTCGCATTCCTGATAGGCCTCGCGGTTACCGTTCTGCTGTACGTGGGCACGTCGAAGAGCGCACGCGTCAACTCCGTGCTGGTTGCAATCAAGATCGTGGCGTTGACGATGTTCATATCGTCGCTTTCCCCGCCGTAAATCAGGCGAATTTTGAACCGTACTTCCCCGGCGGCTGGGGCAGCCCAACCGGCGGCGTCGGCGTGCTCGGCGCGGCAGCGTCGATCTTCTTCGCCTATGTCGGCTTCGATGCGGTCTCGACCGCAGCCGAGGAAACGAAGAATCCGCAGCGCAACATCCCGATCGGCCTGATCGGTTCGCTCGCGATCTGCACCATTTACTACCTGCTCGTCGGCTACGCCGCCGGCGGTTCGGTTGGCGTGCAGCCGATGCTCGACGCCGGCGGCTTGCCGATCGATCCGGGCAGCCCCGAAATGGCTGCCGCCTGCGCCAACTCGCAGGCGCTGGTCTGCAGCAAGGAACCTCTGGCGCACGTCTTGCGTCTGCTCGGGCATCCGGAACTTGGCAACTGGATCGGTATCGCCGCGATCCTTGCGCTACCTTCGGTCATCCTGATGATGATGTTCGGCCAGACGCGCATCTTCTTCACGATGTCGCGCGATGGCCTGCTGCCGGATGCACTGTCGGACGTGCACCCTCGCTTCTTCACCCCGTACAAGATCACGATCCTCACCGGCATCGTCGTCGCGATCAGCGCCGCGATACTGCCGGTCGGCAAGCTGGCCGATACTTCGAACTCCGGCACGCTGCTGGCGTTTGCCATGGTCGCCATCGGCGTGCTGATCCTGCGCAAGACCCAGCCGAACCGTCACCGGCCATTCCGCACCCCACTGGTCTGGATCGTCTGCCCGCTCGCGGTTGCCGGATGCCTGCTGCTGTTCGTCAATCTCAGTCCGTTCGCGAAAATCTTCTTCGTCGGCTGGGCCCTGTTCGGACTCATCGTGTACCGGCTTTATGGTTATCGCCGCAGCCACCTGGCAAACGGTACGACGAGTCCAAACTGACAAATATCCGTGCGATCGAGAATGATCGCCCCTGAAGGAAAGCGCCGGCCCTCGCGGCCGGCCGCTTTGCCGCTGCGCTCGTCGATGATCGGCCAGCAGAGCAGCACCGGCCGAAACCCGGCTGGACTGTACCAAGAAGAAAATCCCCCGATGAATCTGCAACGCCTGTTCGCCAAGAAGACCGACTTTTCCGATATCGATGCCAGCGAAGGCCCGTGCCTGAAGCGCACGCTCGGTCCATGGGGGCTGACTGCATTGGGCATTGGCGCCGTCATCGGCGGCGGCATCTTCGTCATCACCGGCCAGGCCGCCGCCGAGCATGCGGGGCCGGCCATCGTCATGTCGTTCATCATGGCGGCGGTCTGCTGCAGCTTCACGGCATTGTGCTACGCCGAGTTCGCCACGCTGATCCCGATGGCCGGCAGCTCGTATTCGTACGCGTACGCGACGCTCGGCGAAGTCGTCGCGTGGTTCATCGGCTGGAACATGGTGCTCGAATACGGCGTGTCGGCATCCGCCGTCGCGGTGAGCTGGACCGGCTACTTCACGAGCCTGCTCGATCACCTGGGTTTGCACCTGCCCGAGATTCTGACGAATGCGCCGCTTGCGTTCACCGACAATCACTTCGTCGTGACCGGCGCGCTGTTCAACCTGCCTGCCGTGGCGATCGTCCTGGCGCTGACCTGGCTATGCTATGTCGGCATTCGCGAATCGAGCGGCGCCAACACCGCGATGGTTGCGCTGAAGGTCGCGCTGATCATCGTCGTCATCGTCGCCGGCTGGAAGTACGTCGATCCGACGCTATGGCACCCGTTCATTCCGGAAAACCAGGGCGGCGACAAGTACGGCTGGGCCGGCATCATTCGCGGCGCGGCGCTGGTGTTCTTCGCCTACATCGGTTTCGAGGCGACATCGACCGCGGCGCAGGAAGCGGTGAATCCGCAACGCGACTTGCCGATCGGCACGCTGGCGTCGCTGGCCATCTGCACGGTTCTCTACATCGGCATGGCCAGCGTGCTGACCGGATTGCTGCCGTTCGATCAACTCGGAACGAGCGAGCCGGTCGTCACGGCGGTCAAGGCCCACGCCGAACTCGGCTGGTTGCGCTGGGTCGTCGAGATCGGCGCGCTGATCGGGCTGTCCTCGGTGATCCTCGTCATGGTCATCGCCCAGCCGCGCATCTTCATGATCATGGGCCGCGACGGCATGCTGCCGCCGGTGTTCGCGAAGATTCACCCGAAATACTGCACGCCGCATATCAACACCGTGATCACGGGAGTCGGTATCGCCGCGCTGGCCGCCGTGTTCCCTCTCGATGTCCTCGGCGATCTCGTCTCGATGGGAACGCTGATCGCATTCTGTGCCGTCTGCATCGGCGTGCTGATCCTGCGCAAGACGCAGCCCGATGCGCCGCGCACGTTTCGTGTGCCGTTTGCGCCGGTCATCTGCACGCTCGGCGTCCTGAGCTGCCTATTCCTGCTGGTCTTCGGCGAGAACTGGTACAACTGGACGATGATGGGAATCTGGACGATCGTCGGATTCTTCATCTACTTCGGCTACAGCTACCATCACAGCAAACTGCGCCAGCCCGCCTAGGTTCGCCCGGCGCCGGCTCCGCGGGTCCAACCGCCGAACCGTCGAATTTCGCTGAGATTGCTTTCGTAGATAGCTGATTTATAAGTCTTTAATTTTCCGCTTCCATATCGCCGCGAGTCTGGTAGTCTTGGGTTGCCGGCAGTGCGGCGTGCAACCTTCGCGTTTGCCCGAAGCAGTGCCGGAACGTCAGTTTTCAGGATTCGGGCGTGTCCAGGCGTAGTAGCTCCTCCGTCTGGGCACGCCCGATCACCTGGCCCGTCATCGGCTGACCCAGCCCAACCCTACTTCTTCTCCGGTGGTACGTGCAGCGGCAATTGCGCCGCTTCCTCGTCTTGCGCGGATCCTTCGGATTCCCCTTCGACTTCATCGAAGGTCGCCCCGGCGCGTTCGAGCAGACCGGGCGGCAACTTCTTCTTCACATCCGCGCCGAGCTCCTTGAGCCGCTGAACCTGCAGCAGCACGCTGCCGCGCCCACCCTCGGTCAGGCGGCGCAATAATCCGTCGTGCTCGGTCTTCGCCCGGTCCAGCTGGATACCGACCTGCTGAATGCCCTCGATCAGTATCGCGAAGTTGTCATGCAGCTGCGCCGCAACGCGGGCAAATTCCAGCGCGTTGACGTTGCGCCGTTCGATGCGCCACAAGTGCGAGACGGTGCGCAATGTCGCCAACAACGTACTCGGACTGACGATCGAAACATTTCTCGCCAGCGCATGGCCGTAGAGCTTGTCGTCGACGCGAACGGCCTCGACGAACGCCGCCTCGATCGGAATGAACATCAGCACGAAATCCAGCGTGCGCAGGCCCGGAATTCCGCTGTAGTCCTTGCCGGACAACTCCTCGACGTTGCGCCGCACGGCCGCCAGATGATCGCGCAGCGCCGCGGCGCGTTCGATGTCGTCGTTCGCCGAGGTGTAGCGCTCCCACGCGACCAGCGAAACCTTCGCATCGATGACGATGTCCTTTTCGTCCGGCAGGTGAACGATCACGTCGAGCCGCTGGCGCCCGCCCTCGGATGTGAAGGTCGTTTGCGTCTCGAACTGGCGGCCGGCCTGCAATCCGGCCATCTCCAGCAGACGTTCGAGCACCATTTCGCCCCACGCGCCGCGTGTCCTGCTGTCGCCCTTCAGCGCCTGGGTGAGGTTCACCGCATCCTCGCTGATGCGCAGGTTGAGGTCCTTGAGCGCCTCGATTTCGTGCTTGAGCAGGCCGCGCTCACGGCTTTCCTTGTCGTAGACTTCATCGACGCGCTTGCGAAAATCGCCGAGTTGTTCGCGCAGCGGATTGAGCAATGAACCGAGGCTCGCCTGATTCTGCTCGGTGAATTTCCGGCTCTTCTCCTCGAGCAGTTCGCCCGCCAATGCCTTGAAGCGGTCGGCGAACTCCTCGCGCACGCGCTCGAGCATCGCCTGGCGTTCGTCGGCGGAGCGGGTGTGCTCCTGCAACCGGGTCGCCGACTCCGTCAGGCGCTGCTCGGCCCGCTGGCACATCTCGTTCCAGTGCCTGGCCTCGTCGCGCGCCGCGGTCAGCTCGCCCTCGACCTGGGTCAGGCGCTCGAGCCTGCCGGCCAGCGTTGCTCCCTGCGACGACAACGCCAGCACGCGCGCGCGCTGCTCGGACAGTTCGCGCAACGCCGCATCGCGATCGCGCAGCAGCCGCTGGCCCGTCTCATTCGTGCTGTCCCGCTCAGCGCTGAGTTGCGCGATCTCGACATCGCGGCTGGCTCGCCCCGCAGCGCGGGCGTCCTGCAGGCGGCGCCGCATCAGCAACCATGCGATCAGCGCGCCGACAGCAAGTCCGGCGAGCGCCGCGCCGAACGGGATCAGCACTTCATTCATATTGGCAAACATGCGTTACCCAGCGGTTAACATCCTCGTGCCATTCTGACAGCCTGCCATCGCAATTGGCGAGACAAGGCAAGGCGCGCGCAGCCTGGGGCGCGCGGTTCGGTTATCATGACTGCGCCGACCGCCAGTCGAGGAATCCAAGATTGAGTTACGACTCCAGCCGCCTCGCCGCTTGCGCCCAGGCCATCGTCGCCGCAGGACGCAAACTCGGTGCGCAAGGCCTGACTCCGGCGACGAGCAGCAATTTCTCGATGCGCCTGGACTCAGCGCACGCCGCGGTAACGGTTTCCGGGCGCGACAAAGGCGCGCTGACGCCCGAGGACATCATGGTCGTCGACATGGACGGCAACGCGGTCGGCTCGACGGCTCGACCATCGGCGGAAACGCTTTTGCACACCCATATCTACCGGCGCTTCGCCGACGCCAATGCCGTGCTGCACACGCATTCGCGCGCCCAGACCGTCGCCTCGCGGCTGTTCGCGCCGGCCGGGCGGGTTGCCCTGGATGGCTATGAACTGTTGAAGGTGTTTGCCGGTCAGACGACGCACGAAACGCAGATCGAGGTGCCGGTATTCCCGAACACCCAGCTCATGCCCGAACTGGTCGAGCGCGTCGACGCCTGGATTCGGGCGGATAAGCCCTTATATGGCTATCTGATCGATGGCCACGGCCTTTACACCTGGGGCCGCGACATGACCGAAGCCGAACGCCACATCGAGGCATTCGAATTCCTGCTGGGCTGCGAACTGGACTTGAGGAGACTGAAATCATGAGCCAATTGCGGATCTACGATGAATCCAATGGCGGAGCGCCGCTGAAGACCATCGTGAACCACGCCGAGATCGAGCGCGAACTCGGCGCCGCCGGCGTGCGCTTCGAGCGCTGGGAAGCCGCCAAGTCCGTCGCGCCCGGCGCCAGCCAGGACGAAGTCATTGCCGCTTACCGCACGGACATCGACCGGTTGATGCGCGAGAAGGGTTACCAGGCCGTCGACGTCATCAGTCTGACGCCCGATCACCCCGACCGCGCGGCCTTGCGCGCCAAGTTCCTCAACGAGCACACCCACTCCGAAGACGAGGTTCGCTTCTTCGTTGCCGGAAAAGGCCAGTTCACGCTGCATATCGGCGACAAGGTCTACGAGGTGCTGTGTGAACGGGGCGATCTCATCGGCGTGCCGGACAACACCCGTCACTGGTTCGACATGAGCGAGCGTCCGTATTTCATCGCGATCCGCCTGTTCACGAACAAGGAAGGCTGGGTCGCGAATTTCACCGGCAGCGACATCGCCGAAGGCTTCCCGCGCCTGCCCGCGGCGGAAGCCGTCGCGGCATGAGCTACCTCGAGGAATCCCTGGCGCCGGGCGAGACGATCGTCGCCCGCTTCGAACTGCACTGGACCGCCAAGGGCCGGCTGATCCTCGGCATCATCCTGATTCCGCTCGTCATCGGCATCTTCATCACGATCTACGAGTGGCTGCGGCTGCGCGCGATCGAACTCGGCGTCACGACGCACCGCGTGGTGCGCAAGACCGGCATCATCAGCCGCGAGACCGATGAAATCCGCCTGTCGGCGATCGAAACGGTCGACCTGAGCCAGAGCATGTGGGGCCGCCTGCTCGGTTTCGGCGACGTGCGCGTGACCGGGCGCGGCGAAAGCAGCATGCTGCTGACCCGCGTCGCCGATCCGGTCGGCGTCAAGCGCGCGATCGAATCGGCCTATTCGACCAACATCGAACGCGCCGGAATCGCCGCGAGACAAACGCAATGACGATTCGCGCGATCCTGACCGACATCGAGGGCACGACGAGCTCGATCAGCTTCGTCAAGGATGTGCTGTTTCCGTATGCGCGCAAGCACCTGCCGGCGTTCATCGAGACTCACGCCGACAAGCCTTATGTGCAGCACTGGCTGCATGAGGCCGCGAAAGAAGCCGGGCTGGTCTCGGCCTCGCAACAGGAGATGATCGAGTTGCTGCAGCGCTGGATCGACGAGGACCGCAAGGCCACGCCGCTCAAGGCATTGCAGGGAATGATCTGGGAGGAAGGCTACCGCAGTGGCGAATACCGCGCGCACGTCTATCCGGAAGTCGCGCAAAAGCTGCGCGAATGGAAAGCGCACCACGTGGATTTGTACGTTTATTCCTCCGGATCGGTGCCGGCGCAGAAGCTGTTCTTCGCCCATACCGAAGCCGGCGACCTGACATCGTTGTTCTCCGGCTACTTCGATACCGAAATCGGCGCCAAGCGCGACGTCGCGTCATATCGGAGCATTCTCGGTGTCATCGGACGGCCCGGCGAGAACGTGCTGTTCCTGTCTGATATCGTCGGAGAACTCGATGCAGCGCACGCGGCCGGCATGCGCACGACGTTGCTGGCACGCCCGCCGTCCGTCTGCCCGCGCGGCGTCACGCATTGCTGTGTCGCCGACTTCAACGCGATCACGCCTGACTGATCCGCACGCACGACCGGTGCAATGGACGCGATCACCTTCAATCTGGTTCCGATAATCTGGGTGACGTGGGTCGTCTACTGGACGATTGCGGCACGGGGGACAAAGGCTACCCAGCGCGAGGAATCCGCCGCATCGCGTCTTGGACACATCCTTCCCCTCGGATTCGCGTCATGGATTTTGTTCGCGCGGACTCTCCCGGGCTGCGCAGGGGGCACCGTGCCGGTGTTCCCGGAATTCTTTTGCGAGAAGGTCTTTGCGCCGGGCCCTGCGGTCTACTTCACCGGCGTCGTCGTTCTGATTGGCGGGCTGGCCTTCGCGATCTGGGCGCGCCGCTGGCTCGGCCGCAACTGGAGCGGAGTCGTCACGCTCAAGCAGGATCATGAGCTCGTGCGCGGCGGCCCCTATCGTTTCGTGCGCCACCCGATCTACACGGGAATCCTGCTCGGTTTCGTCGGGTCCGCGATCGCGCGAGACGAGTGGCGCGGTATCCTGGCCGTACTCGTCGCCTACGGCGCGCTCTGGCGCAAGCTCAAGCTCGAAGAACGCTGGATGGTCGAACGCTTCGGCGACGCGTACAGGAAATTCCAGGCCGAGGTGCCGGCGCTGATTCCGAATCCGCTGCGCTTCGGCCGCGCGAACGGAACCGGACGATGATCAGGCATCGGCTGCTGCTCACGTTCGTGTTCGCGTTCTCGCTCGGAATGATTGCCGCCGTGTATCTGGTTCGCCACGAGCAGGATGTCGCGCGCGAATCCGTCGCCGGCGAAACGGCAACCACTGCGCCCGGCGGGAACTCCGCTGCCGATTCCACACCCGATTCTGCCGGCAACGACGACTCCGGCGACAACGATGACGACAGCGTGCCTGCCTGGCCCGACGAAGCCGGCACGCCCGAACAGGTCATGTACGCGCAGGGAAAGCGCATGGACGAGGCGATTTCGAAACTGACGCCGCGCACGCCCGGAAAGGTAAATTTGTACCTCGTCGCGTTCGCCGGCGACGGCAGCGAGAATGTCTTCCGCAACGAGGTCGAGTACGTCGAAAAGCAGTTCGCCGAACGCTTCGATGCCGGCGGCCATATGCTCGTGCTGGTCAACAACCCGGCGACGCTGACGCAACGGCCACTGGCCAGCCTGAGCAACCTTGAGACCGCAATCGACGCGGTTGCCGCGAAGATGAAGACCGACGAGGACGTGCTGTTGCTGTTCATTACGAGCCACGGCTCGCCCGAACACGAACTCGCGGTCGACCTCGACCCGCTGCCGCTCGACCTGATCGCCCCGGAGGACCTGGCCGACCTGCTCGCCGGCTCGACCATCCGCAACAAGATCATCGTGCTGTCGGCCTGCTATTCCGGCGGTTTCATAGAAGCGCTCAAGGGACCTTCGACCATGGTCATTACTGCGTCGCGCGCCGATCGGCCGTCGTTCGGCTGCGGTACCAAGTCAGACATCACCGATTTCGGCCGCGCGTTCTTCGTCAATGGCCTGAACCACAGCGACAACTTCGACGGCGCCTTCAATGAGGCACGCAACCTCATTGACGACTGGGAAACCAAGGCGGGCGAAGAACATTCGGATCCGCAGATCTCAAAGACACCGCAGATTGAAACGCAACTCAAGCTCTGGCGCGACGGCCTGCGACTTGGACCACCCGTGCCGTTCCAGCCCGCCGTGCCGACCCGGGCGCGGCCGGCGAACAGCGAGACATTGACTGCTGGGGTCTCTGCTGTGCAGTGAACGCAATCCCGACTCGGAGCTTCGACGCACGAATGGCTCTTTAGCCCCTCCCCCTTGATGGGGGAGGGGTTGGGGAGAGCGTGACTCCTGCGGAGCAGGCGCCTGCGGCGCCTCCCCTCTCCCGCCGCGCTGCGCGCGTCGACCTCTCCCACAAGGGGAGAGGTGGACATGGATGGACGTGTTTCTCGCGGAACGAGACTCTAGCCCAGCACGAAAAGCTTGCGCGCGTCGATCGCCGTGTCCGGAAAGTCACAGAACAGCGCATCGACGCCAAGCGCGAATGCCGCGAACAGTTCTTCGCGCGCGCTCGCGAATGGCGCCGGGGGCCGATCGTCGCGAAATGTCCATGCATGTACCTGCAGTCCCTGCGCGTGAGCCGCATCCACGAAACCATCGTCGTTGCCGGTGCGATCCCACAACAGATGCTTCGGCGGCGCCACACCTTCGGCCCAGCCTGCAATCTCGCGGAAGAGCAGGTCGCGTCCCTCTTTTTCGTCCGTGACGTTTTCGAGCAACGCGAAGCAGGGATTTCCACAACGTTCCTTGACCTCGCGCAGCACCCCATGATCGAAGCACTGGATCCAGACCGGCGACGCGGACCCGAGCAGGTCGCGCACGGCCAGTTCCTCGTGCAAGGCTGCGACCGGGTCCAGACCCAACGCGCGAAAATATTCCGGGTGCTTCAACTCCGGATACGCCGCAATCGTGCGGCCATAGTTGGCGCTGGCCGCTGCGCGCAGATCCAGCAGCATCGAGAATCGCGGCACCACCAGACGCCCGTCGAAGCGCGTGCCGCGCTCCGGAAACGGCTGCACCGCGCGCAACGCGTCGAGTTCGCTTGCCGTAAAGTCGCTGATCCACCAGTCGCGCTGCCCGGCGATCTCGCGAGCACGACTCGCGAACTGGGCGTGCGAAGCAATGTCAGTGCTGCGTCCAAGCCCCAAGTCGTGGCGCGCGAACAGCACGCGGTCGCGGCTCAGGACCAGATCCGGTTCGAGCACGTCGGCGCCCTGGGCGGCCGCCAATGCGTATCCGTCGAGCGTGTGCTCGGGCCGATAGCCGCTTGCGCCGCGATGCGCGATGATGCGCGGCGCCGAGCCGTCGAGCGTCTTCCAGCGCTGCATCCCTACTCCGCCAGCTTGTGGCGCGCGGCAAGCGCCGCTGCAACGTCGGCGAGCGACGCATCGCGGGCGCGCAGCAGAACCAGCAGGTGGAACAGCAGATCGGCCGATTCGCCGACAAGGGCCTGCTTGTCCTCCGCCACGGCGGAAAGCGCCGCCTCCACGCCCTCTTCGCCGACCTTCTGGGCGATCCGGCGCACACCGGATTCGAACAGGCGTGTCGTGTAGCTCCCGGCAGGGCGATCGCGCTCTCGTTCGCTAACCAATGCATCGAGTTCGGCCAGAAACGCCAGGGGCGGCGTCGACGCATCGCCGAAGCAGCTCGCGCTGCCGAGATGGCAGGTCGGACCTTGCGGTTCCGCGTGAACCACCATCGCGTCGCTGTCGCAGTCGGTAAACACCGCCTTGAACAGCAGGAAGTTGCCTGAAGTCTCGCCCTTGGTCCACAGGCGCTGCTTGCTGCGGCTGAAGAATGTCACTTTTCCACTTTGTTGCGTCTGCACCAGAGCCTCACGGCTCATGTAGCCGAGCATCAGGACAGCGCCGCTGCGCCAGTGCTGGATCACCGCGGGCAGCAGTCCGCCGCCCTTGCTCCAGTCGAGTTTGTCGGCATCGATGAGAACTTCAGCCATGATCATCCCTCGGGCAGGTCGGCGGAACAGTCAGCGATGCCTTCATGGCCGGATCGGAACCCCTTGCGCGCGCAGATAACCCTTCAGGTCGCCAATCGCGATAGCGCCCGAGTGAAACACGCTGGCCGCCAGCGCGCCATCGACATCCGCCTGCGAGAATACCGCGAGGAAGTGTTCCGGTGCACCGGCTCCGCCCGAGGCGATCAGCGGCACGCGGCACAGCGCACGCACGGCGGCAAGCTGCTCGATGTCGTAGCCGCTGCGCACGCCGTCCGAACCCATGCAGTTCAGCACGATCTCGCCGGCGCCGCGCGCTTGGGCTTCGACGACCCAGTCCAGCGTGCGCCTGGGCAATGCCCGTGTCTTGTCGGGATCGCCGCTGTACTGACGCACGCGCCACTCGCCGTCGGCGTCGCGCAGGCTGTCGATGCCGGCGACGACGCACTGCACACCGAACGCCGCGGCGAGTTCGTCGATGAGTTCGGGGCGCTCGAGCGCCGGCGAATTGACCGAAATCTTGTCGGCGCCGGCATGCAGCACCGCGCGCGCGTCGGCGACGCTGCGTATCCCGCCGGCGACGCAGAACGGAATGTCGATGATGCGCGCGACTCGTTCGATCCAGGCGCAATCGACCGCGCGTCCCTGCGGACTCGCCGTGATGTCGTAGAACACGAGTTCGTCGGCGCCGGCGTCGCGGTAACGCCGCGCGAGATCCTCGATTGCGCCCATGACGACGTGATCGCGGAAACGGATTCCCTTGACGACTTGGCCGTCGCGCACGTCGAGGCACGGAATGATGCGCCGGGTCAGCATGGCTGCATCTGAGCGAGGGCTGAGGGCTGAGCGCCGAGGGCTGGAACCTGAGGGCGCTGTGGGTTGCAGGGTGAGGGCTTGTGTGTCCGCATCGTTCCCCGATCGAAATCGCAGCGTGCACCATCGCCCAGCAGCGCGTGCAACGCGAAATCTGTCCGTGCCAAGGCTTTATCAGCCCTCAGCCCTCGGCCCTCAGCCCTATGCGCGGCAATCAGCACTGCAGCGCCTCCGCCAGCGTCAAGCGTCCTTCGAGCAGGCTGCGCCCCAGGATCGCGCCCGACGCGCCGCCGTCACGCAGCGAGCACAAGTCGTCGACACCGCGCACGCCGCCGGACGCCTGCACGGCGAGCTCCGGAACGATGTCGCGCAGATGCGCATAGAGCGCGAAGTTGGGGCCAGACATCATGCCGTCGCGATCGATGTCGGTGCAGAGCAGATGCCGGGCGCCGACGCGGGAATAGCGGCGCGCGAGCTCGTCGAGTCCGGAGGACGCCACTTCGGTCCAGCCCTTTACCGGCAGCGTCCACCAGCCAGTCGAGTCGGCGCGCGTGTCGAGCGCGATGCAAATGCGCTCGTCGCCATAGCGCGCGATCCAGTCTTCGACGTGCTCGGGCTCGCGCACCGCAACGCTGCCGACGACGGCCCGCGCGACGCCGGCGTCGAACAGCCTCTGCAGGTCGCCTTCGCTGCGCACGCCGCCGCCGGCCTGAACCTGCATGCCGGTCGCAGCGATCGCCTGGATGATGCGCAGGTTCTCCAGTGCGCCAGAACGCGCGCCATCGAGATCGACGACGTGCAGCCACTGCGCTCCGGCTGCGGCGTAGGTCTCGGCAAGAACTGCGGGCTCGACCGGATAACGTGTTTCGCGCGCGTAGTCGCCCTGGGCCAGGCGCACAACCTTGCCTCCGCGCAAATCGATGGCTGGAATGATCTCCATCGTCACAGCTCGAGAAAATTTCGCAGCAGCTGCGCGCCCACAGCTGCGGATCGCTCCGGGTGGAACTGCATGCCGCAGACATTTCCTTGCCGCACGACGGCGCTGAATCGACTGCCGTATTGCGTACTCACGATCGTTGCGGAAGTCACGGGCGCGGCGTAGCTGTGCACGAAATACGCATAGGGTTGAGCGTCGACATCGGCCAGCAGCGCATCGTCACGTTCGACACGAAGCAGGTTCCAGCCCATGTGGGGAATGCGCAGTCCGTCACCTAGAGGGAAGTGCGCAACTGCGCCGGGCAACAGACCGAGGCACTCCGTGTCGCCCTCCTCGGAGCGCTCGTACAGCAGCTGCATGCCGAGGCAGACGCCGAGCAGCGGCTGGCGCAAACCGCGAAGTACATCCGTCAATCCGGCCTCGCGCAACTTCCTCATGCCGGGACCGGCGGCGCCGACACCCGGCAGAATCACGTGACTTGCCGCGGAGATCCGCTCGGCGTCAGCCGTCATTTCCGCATCGAGGCCGAGCCGCTGCAGCGCGTAGCGCACCGAGCCGATATTCGTGCCGCCGCCGTCGACCAGCACGACGTCGCGCTTCGACCCGCCCCGCGTCACAGCACACCCTTGGTGCTCGGCAATGCATCGCCGTCGCGACGCAGCGCCTGGCGCAGCGCGCGGGCCGTCGACTTGAAGCAGGCCTCGACCATGTGGTGCGCGTTCTGCCCGCGCACGGCCAGATGCAGGTTCGCGCCCAGCGTCTCGCACAAAGAGCGGAAGAAATGCGGCACGAGTTCCGTCGGCAGTTCACCGACGCGCTCGCGTGGAAACGCCCCGTCGAAGACGAAGTACGGCCGGCCCGACAGATCGAGCGCAGCGCGCGCGAGCGTCTCGTCCATTGGGAGGGTGATGTCGATGGTCGAGGGCTGAGGGCTGAGGGCCGAGGGCTGATCGGTCTCGACTGCCGAGCCGTAACGGCCGATGCCGCGCTTGTCTCCCAGTGCAGAGCGCAGCGCTTCGCCGAGGGCCAGCGCACAATCCTCGACGATGTGGTGCTCGTCGACGTGGCCGTCGCCGGCGCAGACGAGATTCAAGGCGAAGCCGCCGTGCTTGCCGATCTGTTCGAGCATGTGGTCGAAGAAGCCGATGCCCGTGGCGACGACCGTGTCGGCCGCGCGATCGAGGTCGACCTTGACGCGGATGCGCGTTTCTTTCGTCGAGCGCTCGACCTCGGCGATGCGCGGCGCGTCACAGAGCAGGTGCGCGACCGCATCCCAGTTCCAGTCCGGACCGATTCGGAAGCTGCGCAAACCCAGATTCGCGGCGAGCTGCACGTCGGTCTCGCGATCGCCGATCACGGCCGACGCGGCGCGGCTCCAGTCGTCGGCAGCAAGATAACTGCGCAACATGCCGATGCCGGGTTTGCGCGTGTCCTTTCCTTCGTGGGCGAAGCTGCCGTCGATCAGCACGTCGCTGAAGACAATTCCCTGGGAGCGCAGGATCCGCAGCAGCAGGTTCTGCGGCCCGTCGAAGTTGGCTTGCGGGAAACTCGGCGTGCCGAGTCCGTCCTGGTTCGTGACCATCACGAGCTCGTATCCGGCCGCGACGCAGCGCCGCAGTGCCGGAATCACGCCGTCGACGAGCGCGAACTTCTCGAAGCTGTCGATCTGTTCGTCCGGCGGCTCGATGATCAGCGTACCATCGCGGTCGATGAAGAGGATCTTGCGCGCCTTCACGCCGCCTCCTCGCGCAAGCCGAGCGCCGCCGACAGCCGCCGGTGGTCGTCGTCGCTGCCGATAGTGATGCGCAGGCAATCGCTCAACACCGCGTGATGCGATACATCGCGCACGACCACCCCGGCAGCCAGCAACTGACGGTAGAGCCCGTGGGCGTCGGCACAGCGCACGAGCAGGAAGTTGGCGGACGACGGGAAAACTTCACGCACACCGCTGAAGGTCTTCAGCACTTCAGCCAGCCGTTCACGCGCTTCGAGCAATCCGGCGACGCGCACGCGGGTCGCCGCCAACGCAGGAGGCGTCAATGCCGCGAGTGCCGCCTCGACGCAGGGCGCCGGCAGTGGATACGCCGGAAGGATCCGGCGCAGCAGCGCCACGATATCGGCGTGGGCGATCAGCGTGCCAACGCGCGCGGCCGCCAGCGCATGTGCTTTCGACAACGTGCGCAGCACGACGACATTGTCGTATCGAGCAAGCAGCGCCGTCGCGCTCGGCTCGCCGGCAAACTCGATGTAGGCCTCGTCGACCACGACCAACGCGCGGTCGGTCAATGCAATGGCAAGCCGCTCGATCGTGGCCAACGGTGCGAGATTACCGGTGGGGTTGTTCGGCGAGCAGACGAAGACCAGCTTCACGCGCGCCGTCACCGCCGCCAGCAACCCATCGACGTCGACCGAAAAGTCCGCGCGCAGCGGCACATCGATGACCGCGGCATCCTGGATACCGGCGCTCACGGAATACATGCCGAAGGTCGGCGAGCTGATGACGACGGCGTCCTGGCCCGCGCGGCAAAAGGCGCGCACGAGCAGATCGATCGCTTCGTCGCTGCCGCGGCCGACCAGCACCTGAGCCGGTGCAACGCCATAGAGCGCCGCGAGGCGCCTGACGAGTTCGGCCGGTTGCGGATCGGGATAGCGGTTCAGCGCTCCGGTTCCTCCCATGACCGAGGGCCACGGCGATTCGTTGGCGTTCAAAAGCACCGAACCCCCGCTGGCTTCCATCCGCGCCGACGAGTACGGCTTTAGTGCGCGGATTTCCGCGCGCGCGAGGTCGACTGCACTCATGACGCCTCACCAAGCATCGCCAACCGCCGCGTCACCGCGCGCTCGTGCGCATGCAATCCCTCGCTGCGCGCGAGTGTCGCCGCGCAGGGGCCGATGCCCCGCAAGCCTTCACTCGTCAGCTCCTGCACGGTGATTTGCTTCAGAAAGCTCGCGACCGACACGCCGCTCCATGCGCGCGCGTGGCCGTAGGTCGGCAGCACGTGATTGGTGCCGCTGCAGTAGTCGCCGACCGATTCTGGCGACCATGGGCCGAGGAACACCGATCCGGCGTTTTCGACCTTCTCGAGCCAGCGCCGCGGTGTATCGACATTGAGGATCAGGTGCTCCGGCGCATACGCGTTACTGATCGCAATCGCCTTGTCGAGCGTCGCGACGAGGATCACGCGCGCGTGCGCGAGCGACGCGGCAGCGATTTCCCGGCGCGGCAACTCGTCGAGCTGTACTCTCAAGGCGCGCACGCTCGCTTCGAGCAGCGCACGGTCGTCGGAAATCAGCAGAACCTGCGAATCCGGCCCATGCTCGGCTTGCGCGAGCAGATCGGCAGCCACGGCTTCGGGACTTGCGTGTGCGTCGGCGATGACAAGGACTTCGGAAGGCCCGGCCGGCAGGTCGATTGCAGCACCATCGAGGTCTGCAGCTATCTGCCGCTTCGCCTCGGTTACCCAGGCGTTGCCCGGCCCGAACAGCTTGTCGCACTTCGGCACCGATTCCGTACCGAACGCCATTGCCGCGATCGCCTGCGCGCCGCCGAGCTTCAGCACGTGTTCGATACCACAACGCGCTGCGACGTACAGAACCGCAGCGTCGCATTCGCCTGCCGCATTCGGCGGCGTGCACAGAACGACCTGCGGGCTTCGTGCGATCTGGGCCGGGACGCCAAGCATCAGCGCGGTTGACGGCAGTGGCGCCCCGCCAGCCGGCACGTACAGGCCGACGCGTTCGATTGGTCGCAGGATCCGTTCGCAGGCGACACCTGGCGCGGTCTCGATGCGCAACGCCTTTGGTGCCGTGGCACGATGGAATGTCTCGATGCGCGACCGCGCCTCGTCGATCGCGCGCTTGGTCTGGGCATCGAGCTTGGCCTCGGCCACGGCAAATTCATCTGGGCTGACGGAGAAGCGACTCAGTTCGCAACCGTCGAAGCGCCGCGTCAGCGCGCGCAATGCAGCGTCGCCGTCCGCGCGCACCTGGGAAAGGATGCGCGCGACCGTCGCGGTCAGTGCTTCGCTGCGCTGCACGGCCGGCCGTCCCAACGCCGCCTTGCGCGCGTTATCGTCGAGCACTGACCAGTCGACGATGGCTCCGGAGAAACCATAGGTTGCGTCGCCATTCATGCCAGCATCTTCTCGACCGGCAAGACCAGCAACTGGCGCGCGCCGGCGCGTTTCATGTCTTCCAGGTGCTGCCAGGTTATCGCGCCATGGCAGACCGCCTGCAGCGCAACCTGATCGGCGCTGCCCTCGATCGACATGACCGTGGCAGTCTGCCCCTGCGGCAGCATCTGGGCGATCGCGGCGACCGCTGCCCGCGGCGCATGCAGCATGATCAGCTTGGACTCGCGCACGCGCGTGACGCCCTCGATGCGCCGCAGCAGCTGTTCGGCGAGTTCCCCGCGCGCGTCGGCGGGTGTCGTCAGTGCGCCGGCGAGCACGGCCTCGCTCTCGAAGATCGTCGCGACTTCGCGCAACTGATTCGCTGCCAGAGTCGCGCCGCTCGATACGAGATCGCAGATTCCGTCCGCGGTACCGAGCCTCGGCGCAATCTCGACCGAGCCCGACAGCACGATGACACTCGCCTCGACGCCGTGATCTTGCAGCCACGCGCCAAGCAGGGCTGGATAGGTCGTCGCAATCCGCAGTCCTTCGAGCTGGCGCGGTTCTTCATAGTCGACGTCCTGCGGCAAGGCAATCGACAGGCGGCAAGTGCCGAACCCAAGCGCGCATAATTCCCGCGCCGGTTGTGCGTCCCCCCGAACGCTCGCCGCGACGATCTGCTCGCCCAGCACGTTGCGGCCGACGATGCCAAGATCACAGACACCTTGCGCGATCAGCCCCGGGATGTCGTCGTCGCGCACGAGCAGCAGGTCGATCGGCAGGCTCTCGCCGAAGCAGAACAGCTTGTCGCGGCTCTGGCGGAACTTCAGCCCGCAACGTGCCAGCAATTCCTGCGACGCGTCGGCAAGGCGGCCGGATTTCTGCACGGCGATGCGCAGGCGCTCGCGCGATTTGTTCACGGCAACGGGACTCATCGCGCTGTCCCCGCCCGCTTTGCCGGCGCCTCGATACCGGGTGTTCGCGCGGGCCGGCCGCCCTTGCGCTGAACGGGCTTGAGCTGGGCAGGCACGGCATGGTGCGCAATCGCAGCCTGGTACCCGCCGTTGCCCTGGCTGAGGAAGCGCGCGACGCGTCCGATCGTGGTCACGCTGACCGCGGTTCGATCATGGATCTCGCGATAAGCCATGCCGCGCAGCAGGTACGGCACGACGCGCCAACGATCGATCAGCGCTTCGAGTTCGGCCGGCGTGCACAGGTCGCGCAGGAACGAACGCATCTCGGCGACCGTATCGAGCGCCAGCAAGGCGCGGCACAGGCTTTCCTCGACCTGGGTCGACTCGGATTCGGGCTTGAGCGAACGGCGTTTCATGGCGGCCTGAGGATAGAGTTCGTATTGTGAATTATGTATTAACGCATTAGTACATTAACGCACACTATAGACAATCCCGGAGCCGGGCGCAAGCGCGGCCAGAGGAAGGCCAGCCGGTGGCGAAAAACCCGCCGGTATCCCTCTCCGGCTCCGGGAAACGGATTCTGCAGCAAGATCGGGAACCACTCCGCGCGGAAAAGACCACCTATCAGCTGGCCAGCAAGGCCCCGCTCGCGACCAGCGCGCAGATACGCTGGATGTCGCCGTCCATCGCGCGATCGCGATGCATGAAGGGAATCGTCTCGCGGATCTTCGCGAATGCCGTGCGTAGCAGTTCGCCGGCGTGGAATTCTCCGGCCTCGGCCAGCGCCTGCATCAGCTCGCGCACCTCGGCTTCGAATTGCCCGTAGCGCGCATGATCCGGTTTGGGTGCGTTCGAGATCTTCGACATGAGCGCCTGCCAGTCGCCGCGCGCCGCAAGCGTGCGCGCGGCGTTGAGCATGTCCTGGCGATATTCGAGCGCCTGCGCTGCCGTGTACAGTTCCAGCGCGAGCACATGTGCGAGGTCTCCGGTCATGTCGAGCACGTGGCGCGCTTCGTTCGCCCCCATCGACACGTGGTCCTCGGCATTGGCGCTGGTCGGAATCGAATAGACGCTGGCCGGATGCGCGCGCGTCGCCAGGTCGTTGACCAGGGCGGCAGCCGTGTACTGCACGATCATGAAGCCCGAATCCGTTGCGTCCTCGTTGCCGATCAGGAACGCAGGCAAGCCGTCGTTCGTGGCCGGATCGACGAGCTTGTTCAGGCGCCGCTCGGAAATCGAAGCGAGCACCGGGATCGCGGCCTTGACGTAACTCATCGCCAGCGCGAGCGGCATGCCGTGAAAATGCCCGGCCGAGATCACCTGGTCTTCGATGACCTTTGCATCCGCGGCATCCGGAAACACCAGTGGATTGTCGGTGACCGCGTTGAGCTCGATGTCGATCACGCGCTGTGCCTGCGCCAGCGCATCGCGCACGGCCCCGTGCACCTGCGGAATGCAGCGCAGGCAATACGCGTCCTGGGGCTGGTGCTTCTTGCCGCCCTTGAAGGGCAGGAAGCGCGCATAGAACGCTTCCTTGCCGTGGCGTTGCGACGCCGGCACGTAGTCCCAGCAGATGTCGAAGCGGTGCGACTGGTCGGACGGGTCGCTCCAGGACTCGGCCAGCCATGTGCGGAAACGTGGAACCAGATGATAAGGAATGTCCGCCAGCGTCGAACCTTCCAGCAGGTCGCGCAAGTTGGCCGCGGTCTGCACCTGTCCCGGATGCGGCCGCAGCGCATGGACTTCAGCCTTGAATGCCGACTTGCGACCCGCAAACGCATCGAGCGTCATTGCGGCGGCGATATCTGCCGTCGCCAGCAGCCGTTCGAGTTGATCGAGCGCCAGCGCGGCGGTCGCCAGCATCTGAGTCGTGCCGTTGTTCAGCGCGAGGCCTTCCTTGAACGACAACCGCACCGGCGCCAGCCCGGCGCGCTTCAGCGCTTCGCCGCCGGGAAGGCGCTCACCTTTATGAAACGCCTCACCCTCGCCGAGCAGCACATTGGCCAGATGCGACAGCGGCGCAAGGTCACCGCTCGCGCCGACCGAACCCTTTTCGGGAATTACCGGAATCACGTCGCGATTGAGCAGTTCTGCGAGGGCGAGCAGGGTCGAAGCGCGAATGCCCGAATGGCCACGCATCAACGTATTCACGCGGATCGCGAGCATCGCGCGCACGACCTCGATCGCCAGCGGCTTGCCGACGCAGACCGCGTGCGTGATCACGAGGTTGCGCTGCAACTCCTCCATCAGCGTGCCGTGGCGCGCTTCGGGATTGCCACCCGGCAATTCGTCGCGCGCGCGATGCGCGCCGAGCAGCTTGTCGGCATTGCTGCCGAAGCCGGTCGTCACGCCATAAATCGGTTCGCCGCGCTTGACCTGCGCCGCGAGGAAGTCCGCCGTGCGCTGCACCTTCGCCAGCTGCGCCGCGTCGAGCGCAATGCGCGCGCCGCGGGCGATCGCCGCGACGTGGTCACGTATGAGGCTGTTGCCGTCGAGGGTGATGCTACTCATCCCGAAATGTGCCCAATTGTTGAAGGAGAGCCCAAGAAAAAATGCCGTCATTCCCGCGAAAGCGGGAATCCATCTTGATTTTCAGTCGAGCAACTGCAGCCACAAGTCCCTCCATTCGGGGTTTGCCTTCTCGACTAGTTCGATCTTCCAGCCGCGATTCCACTTCTTCAACTGCTTCTCGCGGGCAATAGCGGAAGGGAAATCCGCAAAGTACTCGAACCAGACAAGATGCCGCAGCCCGTGCTCCTTTGAAAATCCCTCGACAAGTCCCTCACGATGTTCCCATATTCGATGCTTTAACCAACCTGTTACACCAATGTAAAGCGTACCCCTTTCGCCGCTTGCCAAAATGTAAACGGCTGGTTGCTTCGCTGGCACTTCTCGCATCCTTGCGCAGATCAAGATGGATTCCCGCTTCCGCGGGAATGACGACACTTTTTTTGATTTCGACCGAAAGCCAATTGGCTGAGAGCTAGAAAGCGGCCATTTTCCGCGTTACTTCATCGCCTCAGCCTGCTCCAGTTCCACTCGCAGCGTCTTTACCAATTCCACGCGCGGCACTTCGAACTGGTCCTGCTTGCGCATGTCCTTGACCGTGACGACGCCCTTGGCGATCTCGTCCGGGCCGAGCACGACGACGAAGCGGATGCCGGCGCGGTCGGCGTGCTTGAACTGCTTGCCGAGCTTGCCGGCTTCCATGACGACTTCGGTGGCGATGCCGGCGTTGCGCAGCAGCGCGGCGAGTTCGAGATAGGCCGGCAACTGCGCCTCGTCCATTTGCGTGACCAGGACCTTGACCGAGCTTTCGGCGTCGCCGAGCAGCCTGGCTTCGCGCAATTGATAAAACAGCCGTGTCGCGCCGATCGAAATGCCGACGCCGGGCAGCTGCGACTTTGTATAGTTTGTCGCGAGGTTGTCGTAGCGCCCGCCCGAACAGATCGAGCCGATCTGCGGGTGTTCGTTCAGTGTCGTCTCGTAGACGGTGCCGGTGTAGTAGTCCAGACCGCGCGCGATCGACAGGTTAATTGCATAGTGCGTTTCCGGTACGCCGAACGCCTTGATCAAATCCAGCACTTCGCGCAGTTCGGCGATGCCCTGGTTGAAGGTCTCGCTGCCGTTGCCGAGGGCCTCGAGCCGCGCCAGCGCATCGGCATGCCCGTGCGAACGAATCTGCACGAAGTCAAGAATCCGGCGGGCGGCTTCCTGCGACAACCCAAAGCCCTCGCCGGTCAGCGTGTCTCGCACGTGGTCGACACCGCGCTTGTCGAGTTTGTCGACCTCGCGCAGCGCGAGCGCCTGCTGCTCACTGTCGGCGATGCCGACACCTTCGAAAAACCCGCGCATCAGCTTGCGGTTGTTGAGCTGGATCGTGAATGGGCCGATCGCCAGGTCGCGGAACACGCTATAGATGACCGCGGGAATTTCGGCGTCGTAACGGATCGACAGGTGATCCTTGCCGATCACGTCGATGTCGCACTGGTAGAACTCGCGGAAGCGGCCGCGCTGGGCACGCTCGCCGCGATAAACGCGCTGGATCTGATAGCGGCGGAACGGGAAATTCAGCTCGTTCTCGTGCTGGGCGACATAGCGCGCGAGGGGCACGGTCAGGTCGAAACGCAGCGCCAGTTCGGGCTTGCCGCCCCCGCTCTGGTCAGCCGCGTTCAGCGTCCCGGTCGACTGGACGAAGTAAACCTGCCGCTCGGTCTCGCCGCCCTGCTTGGTCAGCAGGATGTCGCTGAATTCCATGACCGGCGTCTCTATCGGCAGGAAGCCGAAGCGCTCGAAATTGCGCCGGATCGTGTCCAGCATGTCCTGGAACGCTATCTGATCGAGCGGCAAAAGCTCCATCACGCCAGGCATGGTGCGGGCTGGGGTCAACGCCATGAAGTCCTCGGAATCGTGCGGCCGGGGGCCGCAAAAGGCGTCATAGCCTAGCAGACTCGGCCCGGACGCGGTTGCGTCCAGGCGCCCCCGCCGCTATCATTCGCGGCTCGCCAAACACGCACGTCCAGCGCGCGACCAGCCCGCTGGCTGGATGATCTGGCGCAAGTCGGGGTGTAGCTCAGCCTGGTAGAGCGCTACTTTCGGGAGGTAGAAGTCGCAAGTTCGAATCTTGTCACCCCGACCACTTCATATTGCATGCGAGAAGCCGGCCCTGCGCCGGTTTTTTCGTTTGTGTCTGATCGTATGGCATGCATAACCGTGGCACGCCGGGAGGACGCGCCTCCGGTATGGCGGCGCCACCGTCTGCATAAAGAACGCCCGGCAAACCGGGCGCCTTCCTCGCGACGTTTGGCAGTTCTGCCTACTTGCTCGCGCACTCCTTGCCGTGGTCGCCATGGTTGCCGGCAGCCTTGGCCGCGGCTTCGGTCATGTACGAACCTTCCTTGGTCTTGCCATACCACTCGTCGCCCGGACAGTGATAGACCTTCGAACTGGCATTGACCCAGACCATGCCTGGGCCGCCACCGGGTTTCTGCGCGATCTGCGAGGCCGGAGTCGGGGGCTTATGCGGCGTGGTTGCCGTCGATGGCGGCGGAGCGACGGGCGTTGGTGTCGAAGCGGGAGCAGCAGCAGCCGTCTTTGTCGGCGCGGGTGCCGCCGTTGACGCGGCGGCGGGCGCCGCTGCAGTCGTGGTGTCTGCAGCCTTCTGCGTCTTCGACTTGCTCGCCGAAGCATCGCTCGCCGCGGCAGGCGCCGGAGTCGTCGTCGTTGTGGCGGCTGCCGCCTTGTCCTTGTCCAACCATTCCTTGACGCCCTGATGGCCCTTGCAGGCACCCTTGTGCTCGCTGCCGGTGAAGTAAGTGCCATCCTTGCACAGTGCTGTTGCGCCTGCGGGAGCAGCCGCATATGCGCTGGCGCTCAACAGCGCGCCGAATCCAAACGCAACCGATACGAACAACGTATTCATTGCTGCCTCCAGAGAAAATGATGGGTTGATGGCCCCATGCGCGATAAAGACTGCGCGACCCCGAATCAAGCATGACAGAGGTGGACCAGCAGTCAATGCTTCGGATGCATCGTGAGGCAACGCTGTTCAGGCTGGAGGGCAACTTCGTTCAGGTTTGCAGACCGCTGATCGTTTGCCAGCCGATGCGATCGAGCACGAACAATCCCGGCACGGGCCGCCCTAGCTTGACCCAGCCCGCCCGCAGGCTGCCGATCGAACGGACGGTCACAATCGTCTCGGCATTCGTGTGGCTGATTTCAGCCAGACCTGCGGCGCGTTCGCCTTGCATATCACGGACATCGGCCACGGGTCCGGCGCCCACGGCGATACGATAACGCAACGACCCGCCACCGCCCTTTTGCGCGACGAGGAACAAGGAAAGTCCGCGCATGCTGCCGGCCCACTCCGCGTGGTCGATTCGCACGCGCAGATCGCCTTGCGCATCGACCTGGGCGACCAATGGATGATGCGGACTGGGTGCAGCCAGCCACGGCACGAGCCGAAACGGTTCCTCTGGCTGCGCGTAGGCGACAAACCGCTTCCGGCTCAGCAGCATCTGTGTCGCATGCATCAGGATCGAGGCGCGCTTGGCGTCGCGCTGCGCCTCGTTCAGGGACAACGCGACGGCACCTTCGGGATGCACCATGCCGTGCACCTCGAAAGCGTACAACTGCGGCGCCGGACCGGAGTAGCGCAGCAACGCCAAACGGAACAGCACGTGCAGCGCGTTGTGATCCGGATGGCGATCCTCGACGGCCGGCACGATCAGTCGCGTCGGTTCAAACTCCTCGATCTGCGCGAGCAGCAGCGCGACGACGTCCGGCCTGCCGGACATCAGCGCATCGGTCAGTCCGAGATCGGGCAAGCCAAGGCAGCGCACGTCATCAGGCCCAACGCCGAGCAACTGCAGTGCCGCCAGCGCTTCGGTTCGCCGCCGCGCGCCCCAGCGCGCCCGCTCATCGGGTCCGATGCGCCAGCGCTTCTCCTGCCAGCGTTGCGGCCAGGGATTGTTGTCACCGTCCGTGACAAGCAATACGCGGCACGCGGCGCCGGCGGCTCGTGCGACCTGCAACAGTCCACCCGTGGCGATCGACTCGTCATCGGGGTGGGGCGCAACAACGAGCACGCGATCGGATGGCGTGAAACCCGGAAGCTCGCTCAAGTTCGGTCGATTCCGGGGTGTGAACGGCGTGCGATGCCGGCGGACAGGGATGACATGCCCGCCAGCGTACACAATTCCGTGCGCCATTGCGCGCCGCGCGGGTCAAACATAAACCACTAGTCGGTGCCGACGGCTGGATGGCGCACTTGACCAGTGCCACGGACGACGAAGCGCTCGATTGTCAGCGCTTCGGCGCCCATAGGTCCGTAAGCGTGCAGGCGCGTCGTCGAGATGCCGATCTCGGCGCCGAGTCCGAGTTCGCCGCCGTCGGAGAAGCGCGACGATGCATTGACCATGACGACCGCCGAGCGCAGCGACCGGACGAATTTTTCCGCGGCTTGGTCATCGCTCGTTGCGATGACTTCGGTGTGGTCCGAGCC
Organism: uncultured Gammaproteobacteria bacterium; assembly: GCA_963766595.1. Classification (GTDB taxonomy): domain Bacteria; phylum Pseudomonadota; class Gammaproteobacteria; order Xanthomonadales; family Rhodanobacteraceae; genus Rudaea. The sequence goes on along the minus strand of CAVYAZ010000001.1, from coordinate 459,556 downwards.
GAAACGGCGGATATGCGCGATTGCATCGTCGATCCCATCGACGATACGCACGGCAAGAATCAGGTCGAGAAACTCGGCGGCATAGTCGTCGTCCGTCGCGCCGGTCATGCCGGCGACCAGGGCCTGGCTGCGCGCGCACCCGCGCAGTTCGACGCGGCGCTGGCGCAGCGCTGCCGCGGCGCGCGGCAGGAACGCTGGCGCGGCATCGGCATGCACGAGCAGGGTTTCGAGGGCGTTGCACACTGCCGGGCGCGTGGTCTTGCCGTCGATCAAGAGCCGCAGCGCGAGATCGTGATCGGCTCGGGCGTCGACATACAGGTGGCACACGCCCTTGTAGTGCTTGATCACCGGCACGCGCGCATGCTCGGCGACGAAGCGGATCAGGCCTTCGCCGCCGCGCGGGATTGCCAGGTCGACAATGTCGCTGAGCTGCAGCAATTGCATCATCGTCTGCCGGCTCAGGTCTTCGACCAGGGTGATCGCCGCTTCGGGCAAATCGTGAGCGCGCAACGCCATGCGCAGCGTCGAGGCGATCGCGCGATTGCTCTCGAACGCCTCCGATCCGCCGCGCAGCAAAACCGCGTTGCCGGCATAGAAACACAAGGCAGCTGCGTCGGCCGTAACATTCGGTCGCGCTTCATAGATCATCGCGATCAGGCCGAGCGGGATGCGTACGCGCTCGGTGCGCACGCCGTTCGCCATCGTCTCGCGACGCGTCACCTGCCCGACGGGATCGGCCTGCTGCGCCACCCCGCGCACCCCGGCGGCAACACCGGCGAGCCGGGCACGATCCAGACGCAACCGATCGATCAACGCTGCGCTCTGTCCTTTCGCGCGCGCTGCGTCCAGGTCGCGCCCGTTGGCGGCAAGGATCGCCGGCGCATTGTCTTCGAGCGCATCCGCCATCGTGGCGAGAACCGCCCGTTTTGCCGATGTGGACAATGCCGCAACGATCAAGCCGGCATCGCGGCAGGCGATCGCGAGATCGCGGATCGAACGCGCGGGCGATGTGGGCTGTTCGACGCTCATGTGACGCTCATGCCTGTGACTCCAGCGCTACGAGATCGTCGCGGCGCACGATCGTGTCGCCGTAGCTGAACCCCAGAATAGTCTCGATGTCGCGCGTGTGGCGCCCGGCCAACCGGCGCACTTCGCCGGAGTTGTATTGCGTGAGTCCGCGCGCGACCCGACGCGCCTCATCACCTTCGAGGAGTGCGAGTTCGACGATGTCACCGCGCGCAAATTCCCCGTCGACGCCGACGATGCCTCCGGGTAGCAGCGACTTGCCGCCGAGCAACGCGCGCGCGGCGCCGGCATCGATGCGGATCGTTCCGCTCGAGCCCGGGGCGTGGCGCAGCCAGTATTTGCGCGCCGCAAGCCTTGTCTGAGGCGCGCCGAATTGCGTGCCGCGAAACGATCCATGCGCGAGCAGGCCCAGACTGAGCGCGTCGCTGCCATTGAACAGGACCGTCACGATTCCCGCGCTCGCCGCCTTCTGCGCCGCTTCGAGCTTCGTGCGCATGCCGCCGGTGCCATGGGCGCTGCCGGCGTCCCCGGCCATCGCCAGCACATCGGCCGTGATCGCGTCGACCGTTTCGATGGGACGCGCCGCGGGATCGCGCGACGGGTGCGCGCTGAACAGGCCGTCGACGTCGCTCGCGATCAGCAACAGGTCCGCGTCGATCAGCGCAGCGACGGTCGCGGCGAGGTTGTCGTTGTCGCCGAGCTTCAATTCCTCGACCGCGACCGTATCGTTCTCGTTGATGATCGGCACGCTGCCCAGGCGCAAAAGTTCGAGCAACGTGTTGCGCGCATTGAGGTAGCGCCGGCGGTTGCGCAGATCGTCATGCGTCAGCAGGACCTGCGCGACCGGCGCTTCGATCAGGCTTTGCCACAACGCGATCATGCGCGTCTGGCCGAGCGCCGCGAGAGCCTGGCGCAAGACCAGGCTGCCTTTCGGCGCATCCGTCGAAATGCGTGCACGTCCGGCAGCCACGGCGCCCGACGACACGAGTACGACTTCGCGCCCGGCAGCGCGCGAGGCAGTGATGAAGTCCGCCAACGAACGCGCGTTCCGATCGGTCAGTTCACCCGACGCACCAGCCAGCAGGCTGCTGCCGACCTTCAGTACGGCGCGATTCCATGCGGGTAGCGGGCGTTCCGGGAACTGCCTCATCCATCGCCTCCGTCGTTACCAATACCGTTCCGCCTGCGGGGTTTACTCCTTCCCCCGCTTGCGGGGGAAGGCTGGGATGGGGGCAAGCCTGGCGCAGTGTTTCCGCCTTGCACGCTTTCGAAAAAGCCCCTCACCCTACCCTCTCCCCGCAAGCGGGGAGAGGGAAAGAATCTCATTCGCCCAATACGTTCAAGCGCGCGCGCAATTCGTCCAGGCGCAAGTCCGCAGCGGCGCCAGGCGAGGTGCGCGCGCCCAGACTCGCTTCCGGCGTGCGCGCACCCGCAATCTCAGCGCTCACCTGCGCTGCCCGCCGATACGCTTCCCGAAACGGAACCCCAGACGCAGCCTGCTCGATCGCCACATCGGTCGCATACATCGCCGTATCGATCGCCGCGCGCATCGCATCGGCGTTCCAGGTCATCCGCCGCAGCAGGTCGGGCAGCAACCCCAATGCCGCGAGGCCACGGCCGAAGCCGTGCACGAGGCCGCCCTTGGAAAATTGCAGATCGCGCTGATAGCCCGAAGGCAGCGACAGCAACTGCTCGATCTCGGTGCGCGCCGCGGCGACGCTTGCGTAGGTGGCGCGCATCAATTCGATGACGTCGGGATTGCGCTTGTTCGGCATGATCGACGAGCCGGTCGTGAATTCGGCCGGCAACGCGACGAAACCGAATTCGGCGGTCGTGAACAGGCTCAGGTCCCAGGCCAGTCGGCGCATGTCGAGCACGGCGCTTCCGAGCGCGTCGAGCGCGGCGATCTCGAACTTGCCGCGCGACAGCTGCGCATAAACCGGCGACACCTGCAGCCGCGCAAAACCAAGCGCGCTGCGTCGTGTGATCGCGATCGAGGTTCAGATTGACGCCGTAACCGGCAGCCGTGCCAAGAGGGTTGGCATCGATCCACGCCAGCGTGTCGCGCGCGCGCTGCGCGTTGTCGATGAAGCCTTCGGCGAATCCGGCGAACCACATCGCCGTCGACGACACGACCGCGCGCTGCAGGTGCGAGTAGCCCGGCAGCGGCAGCGATTCGCCCGCCGCGCGGTCGAGGCAGACGCGAGCGGTCTCGCGGCAGACGGCCGCAAGTTCGCCGACCTTCGTCTTGAGCCAGAGTCTCGTCGCGACGAGGATCTGGTCGTTGCGGCTGCGCCCGGTGTGCACCTTGCGGCCGGCATCGCCGAGCCGCTCGGTCAGGCGCGCCTCGATCGCGCTGTGGCCATCCTCGTACCGTTCATCGAGCACGAAAGCGCCGCTGCGAAAGTCGTACGCAAGGCGTTCGAGTTCGCGCTCCAGCGCGGACGCCTCATCGCCGGTCAGGATGCCGATTCGCTGCAGGCCTTCGACGTGGGCTGCGCTGGCGACGATGTCGTAGAGGAAGAATTCGCGATCGAGCACGACGTCGTCGCCGGCGAGGAATTGCATGATGCGCGCGTCGACGGCGACGCCGGCTTTCTGCCAGAGTAGATCACTCATTGCGCGAATCCCCTTCTCAGACGTCATTCCCGCGCACGCGGGAATCCATGTTGATCTTGCATTGAGAAGCGAAAATGGATGATAGCTCCGCTGTTGAACCCCGCTTCGCGGGAATGACGACCATATTGTGCGGTTCTTGTCGCCTGGTTCATTGTCGGTATTCCCATCAGCTCGTCGAACCCCAGCGCCAAGATTCAGGTTCTGCATCGCCTGCGTCGCCGCACCCTTGAGCAGATTGTCCAAAGTCGCCACGACGACGACGCGCTTGCCGCCGGGCGCGACAGCAAATCCGCCGATCTCGACATGATGACAGTTCGCTATACGGCTGACCCATGGCGCATCATCGACGACACGCACGAGCGGCTCACCGGCATAGCGCTCGCGATAGCGGGCCCTGATCGCTTCGACCGTCGTCTTCTCGCGCAGCCACAGGTTTGCCGTCAGCGTGATGCCGCGGAAATGCGGCGCCACGTGCGGCATGAATTCGACCGGACAGCCGAGATGGCGCGTGACTTCGCGCTCGTGGGTGTGGTCGACCAGCGAGTACGGAATCAGGTTGTCGCGCAGCTTTTCCGGATCGTTCTTGTCCGATGGCGTCGTGCCGGCGCCGGAATAGCCCGACACGCCGAAACACGCCGGCGGCGCCGCGAGCAGGTCTTTCATCGGCGCGATCGCCAGCTGCATCGCCGTCGCGTAGCAGCCCGGGTTGCTGATGTGGCGCTGACCGCGGTAGTTGTCGCGATACAGCTCCGGCAAGTCCGTAATACCAGGTCTCGTCGAAACGGTAGTCGGCAGACAGGTCGACGATGACGGTATCGGACTTCGCCGCGTCGACGGCGTCGACATACGGGGCTGCCTTGCCGTTCGGCAGCGCCAGCACGACCGCATCCGCGTGTTTCGCGGCAACGGCACCAGCATCGAGGTTTTCGTAGCGCAGCTCGCCGGAGAACTCTTCGACCTGCCCGGCGACCGGCTGGCCGGCCAATTCGCGCGACGAGACGAACGCCAGGTTCGAGCCGCGGATGTCGCGCGATCAGCCGGATCAATTCGGCGCCCGGTGTGGCCGCGGCGCCGACGATGCCAATAGTCCTGTGCGCGGTCATGACGGATCCGCCAGCGTCGCCGGCCGCGCGCGGCAGCGTTCGATGCAGGCTTCCACATCGCCGAGGTCATCCATGCCGTACCAGAATACCTTCCACTCCGGCTCCTTGTAGCAGCCATCGGATTCGGCGTAGTAGAAAATGTTGATGACGTTGTGATGGCGCGAGCGCCAGAACAGGCGCGGATGCGCGTCGCGCATGACCTGCCACACCGCGCGGCCGAGGCCTTCGCCCTGGGCGTCGTCGAGCACGGCGAACTTGTCGAGATATGTGTAGCCGCCGTCGTCGAGCAGGATCACGGCGGCACGATAGTTCTCGCTGACATAGGCGCGCATCAGCTTCGTGCGCTCGAAATAGTCGTCGACGAGGCGGCGGCCGAAACTCGATTCGATCAGGCCGCGCAGACGCTGCAGATCCAGTTCGTCCCACGAGTCGCAGCTCAGCACCCTCTCGCCGCGCCGCACGAGCGTGCCCGAACCGCGATGCGTGAACAGTTCGTTCGCCAGCTCCGTCGGCCGGGTGATCGATATCGAGGAGGTCAGCGGCAGTTTGTCGAGCAGATCCTTGATCTGCTCGATCTTCAGGCGCATGCCGCCGTTGATCCACGGCTGCGCCATCAGGTGCTCGTACTCGGTCGACAGGTTGATCGAGTCGATCAGCTTGCCGTCGCCATCGAGCAGGCCGCCGGTGCCGGTCAGGAAGATGATCTTGTACGGCTGCAGCACGCGCACGAGTTCGTTCGCGGCAAAGTCCGCATTGATGTTGAGTATCTGCCCGCCGACGGTTTCGCCGAGGCTGGCGATGACCGGAATCGAACTGGCTTTCAGGCTGGCTTCGATCGGCGCGAGATTGACCTTCGTCACCCTGCCGACGAGTCCGTATTTGTCGCGATCGAGGAATTCGGCCTCGAACACGCCGCCGACGATCGACGTCGCGCGCGCATCGATGTTCTGCAGCGCCTCGACGAGGCTGAGATTTTCGGTCTGCGTCACGCGCCGCACCGTCGACAGCGCTTCCGGGGACGTCACGCGCAAGCCGTCGACGAGGCGCTTCTCGATTCCCGCCGCCGCCAGTTCGACGTCGAGCTGTGGCCCGGCGCCGTGGATCACGATCGGCGTCAGCCCGACCTGCTGCAGGAATGCCAGCGACGATACGAGGTTGTCGAGATCGTCGCGCAGCACCGCCCCGCCGACCTTGACGACCGCAAAGCGCGCCGCATCGAGCTGCGAGAAGCGCTTGAGGTATTGCTGGATTTCCTTCGCGCTGCCCATGTTCGACAGCAGGCGCACGATGGTCGAACGAAGCTGTTTATGCGCCTGCATGGTCGATGATCCGGATGTAGCTTTCGGTAATTTGCCGCAATTGGGAAATTCCACGAACTCGCCGGCGCTGTGCGCCTGGGCGATGTCGCCTGGGCCGCAGACGAAGGCGTTGTAGCCAGCGGCCGAGAACAGCGAGGCCTCGGTCCAGAAATCGACGGCGTTGCCGATCGCGAGCCCGAGCTCGTCGGCTAGGTCACGCGCCGCCAGGCGCCGGGCCTCGGCCTGCGCGATGTCTCCCGCGGGCAACGACGGCCCGCGGAATGTCTCGACGAATTCGGCCGGCGGCGGGTCGGCGCAGTCGCGGAACTTCGCCAGCAGCGCGTCGGTGTCCATCGACGGCAATGGCCGGAAACCAAAGCGCGCTTCGGCCGACGGCGCGATGACGTTCGCCTTGATGCCGCCTTCGATCCGGCCGACATTGAAGCGCAAGCCGGTCAATCCGCCGAAGCGCTGGTGTGCCTGGCCATCGACGATGTCGAGCGCGCGCGTGCCCCAGCGCATGGCCTGATGAACGGCGCTGTCAGTCAAGGCATTGCCACCCGACGCATGACCCGCGCGGCCGGCGAATGCGACGCGCACCGAACTGATGCCCCGATGGGCGAGCACGGCTTCGCAGCGCGTCGGCTCGGCCACGATCACGAGGTCGAACGGGCGCTTCTGCGACAGGAACGCCGAAACGCAGCGCGCATCGTTGGCTTCTTCGTCGCTCGTGAACAACAGCGCCATATCGCCTTGGGTATGCGCGGCTGCCGTGAGCAGCGCCGCCGCCGCGCCCTTGATGTCGCAGGCGCCAAGGCCGATGGCGCGATCTTCCGTCACCAGCAGATCGAATGGATCCCGGTCCCAGGTAGGCGTTGCCGGCACCGTGTCGAGGTGCACGTTGAACAGGATGCGTGGCATCCCACGCGCGGCAAAAATACTTACGGCGCCGCCACCATGATCGGTGATCGACCAATGGAATCCGTTCAACTGCGAGCGCACATACTCGAAGATGCCATCGGTGCTGATCGTGCGCGGCGGATTCTGCGTGTCGTGGGACACGAGCGCGCGCAGGTGATTAACAGTTGTGGCAAGCAGGTCGGTCATTGCAGTTTTTTATTGAAAGATTGAACCACGAAGAACACGAAGAACACGAAGAGCGCAAGGCTCAGTTTGAAATTCCGTTCGCCCTGAGCGTAGGCGCAAAGCGCCGAAGTCGAAGGGTCCAGCCGACGTTTCGGCCTCTTTCGGCCATGCATGGCCTTCGAGGCACTTAGGCTCCTGCCCGGCGACTTCGCTCGCTGCGCGAGCTACGCTCAAGGCGAACGGACGAAAGAGTTGCAAATTCAAAGTGCCGCACTTCATTACGCTGTCCCTCTCGTCTTCATTCGCATTCTTCGTGTTCTTCGTGGTTCAGTCTTTTGATCCCTTGCGATTCACCTGCGCCCACAGCGTCGAGCTCATCCCGTACAGCCGAATGAACCCTTCCGCCTCGGCGACACCCCAGTCGGCCGACTGCGCGTAGGTCGCGCCTTTGGCCGTGAGCAGATGCGGCGACTTGACCGCGACAGCCTCGACGTTGCCACCACTCGTGCGCAGCACGACTACGCCGTTCACAGTCGCCTGCGAGGACGCCAGGAATGCCTCCAGGTCGGTCTTGAGCGGGTCGTGATAGAAACCTTCGTAGACGAGTTCGACCCACTTGCGCGCCACATCGGGCTTGAACCGGTTTTGCTGCTTGGTCAGCACGGCTTCTTCGAGCGCGCGATGCGCCGCCAGCAGCGCGATCAGTCCGGGCGCTTCATAGATGATGCGGCCCTTGAGTCCGATCGTCGTATCGCCGGTGTAGAGGCCGCGGCCGACGCCGTAGCGCGCGAAATCGCGGTTGAGTTGCGCAAGCAATTCGTTGCCGGCCATCGTCTTGCCATTCAGCGCAACGGCCTCGCCGTGATGGAAGGTCAGCGTCGCTTCGAACGGCTGCTCCGGCCAGTCCTTGCGTGCCGCGCACCAGCCGCGCGCGCCGTCGCCGGGCGCTTCCCAACGGTCGATTTCGCCGCCCGACATCGTCAGGCCGAGCAGGTTCTCGTTGATCGTGTAGCTCTTCTGCTTCGCGCGGACTTCAAACCCCAGCGCTTCCAGATAGCGCTGCTCGTAAACGCGCACCTCGGTGTGTTCCTTCTGCACTTCGCGGATCGGCGCGACGATCTCGTAGTCGCCGAGCGCCTTGACCGCAAGGTCGAACCTGACCTGATCGTTGCCCATGCCGGTACAACCGTGCGCAATGGCGCGCGTGCCGATTTCGTTCGCGCGCGCGATCGCGGCGTCGACGATCAGGTAGCGATCGGAAACGAGCAACGGATACTGGCCCTGGTAACCTTCGCCGGCCCAGACGAACGGTTTGACGAAACCCGACCAGATCGCCGGCCCGCCATCGACCGTGACATGACTCGCCGCGCCGAGTTCGTGCGCGCGAGCCTCGATATACGCGCGTTCCTCGGCATCGACGCCGCCGGTGTCGGCAAACACCGTGTGCACCGCGTAACCGCGTTCCTTCAAATACGGAATGCAGAAGCTCGTGTCGAGGCCTCCGGAGAAGGCGAGGACGATCGGCTTCGCCGAGGGCGGCTTTGCCGAGGGCTGAGGGCTGAGGGCTGAGGGCTGGGACATTGGAGTTTCCTGAAATCTGGACGTTGAATTAGGTAGGATCGGTGGGGAGGCGCTGCTTTGCAGCCCTCAGCCCTCAGCCCTGCGCTCGTCACGCTGCGCGGCGACGAGCGTAGCCATGATCGCCTTCTGCACATGCAGCCGGTTCTCGGCCTCGTCGATCGCGATGCAGGCCGGCGAGTCCATGACCGCATCGGTCGCCTTGACGTTGCGGCGCAGCGGCAGGCAATGGCTGAACACGCCGTTGTCGGTCAGCGCCATTTTCGCTTCGTCCACAATGAAATGTTTATACTTTTCGCGAATGGGTTTTTCCTGTTCCCAGTTGCCGAAATACGGCAGCGCGCCCCAGCTCTTGGCATAGACGACATCCGCGCCGCGGTAGGCGCTTTCGATGTCGTGGCTCACGGTCAGCGAGCCGCCGTTCTCGGCGACGTTGTTGCGGGCGAAATCCATGTAGCGCTGGTCGAGCACGTAATCGGGGGTCGGGCAGAGCAGCGTGACGTCCATGCCGAAGCGCGTCGCGATCTGCAGCGCGGAATTCGCCACCGCGGTATTCAGCGGTTTGGGATGGTAGGTCCAGGTGAGCACGTATTTCTTGCCGCGCAGGACTGGTCCGGGGTTCGGCATCGAAACGGCCTTGGCGAAATGCTCCTGCAGCGCCAGGATATGCGCCAGTTCCTGGCATGGATGCGTGATCGTCTCCATGTTGATGACCGGCACGCTGGCGTACTTCGCGAACGCGTGAATCACGCGGTCCTCGCGGTCGACCGACCAGTCCTTGAACTTCGGAAACGCGCGCACGCCGATCAGGTCGACGTAACGCGACAGCACGCGCGCGACTTCGGCGATGTGCTCCTCGGACTCGCCGTCCATGACCGTGCCGGTGTCGAATTCGATCGGCCAGGCGTCCTTTCCGGGCTGCAACACGATCGCGTGCCCGCCGAGCTGGAAGGCACCGAGTTCGAAGCTCGTGCGCGTGCGCATCGACGGATTGAAGAACAGCAGCGCGATCGACTTGCCCGCCAGTTCACGGCCGCGGCTGTAGCGCTTGAACGCCGCGGCGCGCTGGAGCAGCGCATCGAGGTCGGCGCGGCTCCAGTCCTGGGTACTCAGAAAGTGGCGAATGGTCATGGGCGGTTCTTCTTCTCGTATCGTTTCGCGGACGGTCCGCGTACAAACTAAAAACCCGGCGCGGGGCCGGGTTCAGTGCAAAACACGCTGGTATTACGCGCGCAAGCTACCCGGCCGAAGTGAAGGCTTTCGGTCGACGCGCGCGCGAAGTCATGCCGGCCGCCATGCGGGCGCTGGTCAGGACGTCAATCTGGTATACGCACTTCGTCATCGGTCGCTTGGAGAGATCACGGAATTCAGGAATGCGATCATTACACGGAAGTTTTGCGCGATGCAACAACGCGGCTCACGGAACCGCTATTCGGCTGGCGTGACACTGATCCGAACGCGAATCCGGTCGCCGGGGTCGTAGTTCATGCGCGCGTTGTACAACTCGCCGCGGTAGCGGTATTCGACGTCGTATGCGGTCACGTGCCGCTCTCCGCCCGGCCCTTCGACCTGCCGGCAGTGCCGTTCGACCGTGTAGCCGGATGCTGGCTGCCCGGCGTTGTTTCCGACCACTGCCCCGGTCGCGGCGCCGGCCACAGTTGCCGCTGTGCGGCCATTGCCCTTGCCGATCGTACTGCCGACCACGCCACCGATGATCGCGCCGACCACGGTAGCGCCGCCACGGTTGTCCGGTCCCTGCACCGGCACCTGCTCGTCGTAGCATTCTTCGTGCGTCGCGGCTGGCTGCCCTTGCTCGCCATAGACTGGATCGACGCGCAACACATCGGCCCAGCCATAGTGGACGCCTTCCGCCGATGGGCCGTGAATTTCCGGGACACGACTATCCGGAGCGCGACTGTCCAAAGCCCGGTTGTCCTGGGCTTGGGCCAGACCACATAGCAGCAGCGTCGCGGCAATCAATGTGCCGGTTATTTTCATCGTCTCTCCAGGCCACGCAAACGCCGGTATGGCCGTTCGCGTCTCCGCCGCCATTGCGCAAACCGGTTCCCTGCGGCGTTGCGCATGTCCACGAATACGTTGAAATTAAAGCACCTGCAGGCTGAATGGCGGCTTAGGCCGCCAGTTCCGGGAGCGCGTCGCACTGCGGTTTCCGAGTGGTTTCCGGGGTCGGCTGTTACAATAGCCATCCACTACTGACCACGCCATGAACCTGCGACTGCACAACACCCGGACGCACCGCGTCGAAGATTTCGTCCCCCAGGATCCCCAGCGGGTCACGATGTACCTGTGCGGGCCGACTGTCTACAACTACGTGCATATCGGCAATGCGCGCGGGCCGGTCGTGTTCGGACTGCTCGTGCGACTGCTCAAGCATGTCTATGGCGCCGGGCACGTGGTCTATGCGCGCAACGTCACCGATGTCGACGACAAGATCAACACGGCGGCGGCCGCGGCGGGCGTCCCGATCGAGGTCATCACGCAGCGCTATTCGGCGGCCTACGACGAGGATATCCAGCGGCTCGGCGCCGACCGCCCTGACGTGGTCCCCTACGCCACGCAGCACATCCCGCAGATCATCGCGATGTGCGAGCGCCTGATCGCCGGCGGTCATGCCTACGCAGCCGAAGGCCATGTGCTGTTCGACGTTTCCTCCTACGCCGACTACGGCAAGCTGTCGGGCCGGTCGACCGAGGAAATGATCGCCGGCGCGCGCGTCGAAGTGGCACCTTACAAGAAGAATCCGGCCGATTTCGTGCTCTGGAAGCCATCGACGCCGGAACTGCCCGGCTGGGACAGTCCGTGGGGCCGCGGACGCCCGGGCTGGCACATCGAATGTTCGGCAATGAGTGAGGCGCACCTCGGCGAGACGCTCGATATCCATGCCGGCGGCAACGACCTGATGTTTCCGCACCACGAAAACGAAGTCGCCCAGTCGACCTGCGCGCACGGCGGCAAGATGTTCGCGCGCTGGTGGGTACATAACGGCATGCTGACGTTCGGCGGCAAGAAGATGTCCAAGTCGCTCGGCAACACCCTGGTGCTGCACGAACTGCTCGTGCGCTATCCGGCGGAACTGCTGCGCTTCATGCTGATGAAGGCGCATTACCGCCAGCCGCTGGACTGGTCCGATGCGACGCTGGAGCAGGCACAGCGGACGCTGGATGGCCTGTACGGCACGTTGCGCGACCTCGCCGGAGTCGAAGTGGCGCCGCAGGATCGCGCCCTGCCCTCCGAGCTGATCGAGACGCTGGCCGACGACCTCAACACACCCGAGGCGCTGTCGCTGCTCGCGCGACTTGCGGACAATGCGCGAAAGTCCACAAGTCCACAAGACAAGAAAGAGGCAAAGGCGGCGTTGCTCGAAGCCGGCGCCTTCCTCGGCTTGCTGCAGCAGGATCCGGAGGCATGGTTCAAACGCCAGGGCGCGCAGAGCGTGGATCCCGAATGGATCGAAAACCTGCTCGCCGAGCGTGCCGATGCGCGCAAGCGCAAGGATTTCGCCACCTCGGACCGGATCCGCGACGAACTCGCCGCGCGCGGCGTGATCATCGAGGACGGCCCACAGGGCGCGCGCTGGAAGCTGGCCTCGGCAGCTGGAGCCAAGAACGATGAATGCCCGGCCTGACGTTGCGGTCCGCGAGTCCGCGCAGGATGCGCAGGACGCGATCGCCGAGGAATTTTCCTTCTTCAGCGACTGGACCGAGCGTTATCAGTATCTGATTGATCTGGGCCGCAAACTGCCGGCGTTCCCGCCTGCGCTGCAGACCGAAGCGAACAAGGTGCAGGGTTGCCAGTCGCAGGTCTGGCTCGTCGCCGAGGGCGACCGCGAGCGGCTCGACTTCCGCGCGGTCAGCGACTCGGCGATCGTTTCCGGGCTCATCGCGTTGCTGTTGCGCGTCTATTCCGGCCGCAGCGCGCAGGAAATCCTCGCCACCGAACCGCGTTTCGTCGAAACGATCGGCCTTGCCAAGCACCTGTCGCCGACCCGCAGCAACGGCCTCTCGGCAATGCTCCAGACAGTCAAGGAACATGCGCGGCGCGCGCTGTAGGGTGGGCCTTGGCCCACCGCTAGCCTTCGTTTTTCAGAATGCCGACAATTGACGCACCCGCCGGAAATTGCTCCTGCATTTCCGGCATACCGGCCTTCTATGGCCATAAAAAAGGGTGGGCCAAGGCCCACCCTACGGTTCTGCATCGGAGGCGGTCGCAAAGTGAAGGCCGCTCTTCCTAGTCCCTAGTCCCTAGTCCCTGCTCCTAACTCAGTCGCCCATCTGCTTTTGGCGATGCTCCCAGCGCTCCTGCGCGTCGAGACACAGCGTGGCGATCGGCCGCGCTTCGAGGCGCTCGATGCCGATTTCCTCGTCGGTTTCTTCGCAATAGCCGTAGCGGCCTTCCTCGATGCGCTTGAGCGCCTTGTCGATCTTGGCAATCAGCTTGCGATAGCGGTCGCGCGTGCGCAGTTCGAGAGAGTTTTCAGTCTCGCGCGTGGCGCGTTCGGCTTCATCGCCGACGTCGCGAACTTCGTCGCGCAGGTTGTCGATCGTCTGCTTGGACTCCTCGACCAGATCCTCGCGCCACTTCTGCAGCTTCGCGCGGAAATAGGCAAGGTGGCGCGGGCCCATGTACTCCTCGCGCGCGTTCGGATGGTAGCCGGCTGGCAGATTGACGACGACCGTGCTCGGCAGTGCGTAGCGTCCATCGTCGCGCGACAGCGGGTCGTTGGCGGCTGAGGACGCGGTAACCATTTTGGCTTTCTTTGCTGGCATCTCGTGCTTCGTAGGAACAACGTGGATGGGTTTGGCGGACTTCACCGGAGCGGCGGGTTTGACCGCAGCAGCCGGTTTAGCTGCCGGCTTATGCGCGACCGGTTTGGCTGCCGGCGCCTTGTGCGCGGCCGGTTTTGCCGCCGGCTTTGCAGCGACCTTCTTTTTCACGACGTGCTTCGCCGGCGCGACTTTTTTGGCCGGCTTCTTCGCCTTCGGCGCAGGTTTGCGCGCGGGCTTGGCCGCTTTTTGCGGCTTGCGCACCTTGGCAGCACTCGCTTTCTTCGCGGGCTTGCCTTTGGCGCTTGCTGGTTTTTTCTTCGCGGCAGGCGCGGGTTTACGTTTCGCGTTCGCCATATGCTCTCACCATAGTATTTCGGCGGTCGCGTGTTATAGCCTAAGTTGCCTCCTGCGGCAACCATTCGCCCCGGGAAAACGCCGGGCTGGGCAATGCAATCGCGCCGATCTTCGCTCCTTCAAGGTAAACTGTGACACCGTCGGCAATCCTGCGCCGAGCAAGGTTCGCGGGCTTTGTCCGGTCCGCGCGATTTCCCGCCGCTGCGATCGCCCCGCCTCAAGCGCCTGTGTCTCGACCGATTCTCGCCCTGCTGGCAGTCTACAAGCGGATATTGAGTCCGCTGTTCGGATCGCGCTGCCGATTCGATCCCAGTTGCTCCGATTACGCGCGCGTTGCCATCGCGCGGTTCGGCGCCACGCGCGGCGGCATGCTGGCGGTGTGGCGGCTGGCGCGCTGCCAGCCGTTGTGCGACGGCGGTTCAGATCCCGTGCCACTGGCATTCACGTTCCGACGAACACCGCACGAGCCGACACCGTGACTTCCGGCTCCCCGATCCACCGAAAACTCGCCGCGTCGAAGGCTGGCGCTGACCCCCAACTCAAAACCGACAATCCCGCATGAACGACTGGTTGATCCGCAACGCCGACATCGTCAATGAAGGACGCCGCTTCCAGGGCGACGTGCGCGTGCGCTCAGGGCGCATCGATGCAGTCGCTCCAAGCCTCGCCCAACAACCCGGCGAACGTGTCTTCGACGCAAAGGGGCGCCTGCTGCTCCCGGGCATGATCGACGACCAGGTCCACTTCCGCGAGCCCGGCCTTGAGCACAAGGGCGACTTTTATACCGAATCGCGCGCCGCCGTGGCCGGCGGCGTGACGAGCTTTTTCGAGATGCCCAACTCGAAACCGACCACGACCGACTATGCGGCGCTTGCGGACAAATATGCGCGTGCCGCGCAAAAGTCGCTCGCCAACCATGCGTTCTATTTTGGCGCGACCAACGACAACCTCGACCTGATCCGCAATCTCGACCCACGTGCTGCCTGCGGCATCAAGATCTTCATGGGTGCATCGACCGGCAACATGCTGGTCGACAACCCGGCGACGCTCGACGGCATCTTCCGCGACGCGCCGGTTCCGGTGGTCACGCATTGCGAGGATACGCCGACGATCGAGGCGAACCTTGCCGTCGAGCGCGCCCGCTACGGCGACGCGATTCCGGTCGAGCGGCATCCGTACATCCGTTCGCGCGAGGCCTGCATCAAGTCGACGCGGCTGGCGATCGACCTGGCGCGGCGCCACGGCACGCGCCTGCACGTATTGCACATCTCGACCGCGGACGAACTGGCCTTGTTCACGCCGGGTCCGCTCGACGGCAAGCGCATCACCGCCGAGACCTGCGTGCATTTCCTGCACTTCAGCGAAGCCGACTATGCTACAAAAGGTAATTTGATAAAATGCAACCCGGCGATCAAGACCGCGGCCGACCGCGCCGCGATCATCGATGCATTGCGCGACGGCCGCATCGACGTGCTGGCGACCGACCACGCGCCGCACACGCTGGAGGAAAAGAACCAGCCCTATGAAAAGGCGCCGTCCGGCCTGCCGCTCGTGCAGTTCGTCCTGCAATGCGCGCTCGAGCGCTGGTTCGACGGCCAGCTGCCGCTGGAAACGATCGTCGAACGCAGTGCGCACGCACCGGCCAAGCTGTTCAACGTCAGTGAGCGCGGCTTCATCCGCGAAGGCTACTGGGCCGACCTGACCCTGATCGACACGGCAGCGCCGCAGACCGTGACGCGCGAGTCGGTGATCTCGAAGTGCGGCTGGTCCCCGTTCGAAGGCACGACCTTCCGCTCGAGCGTCGCCGCGACCTGGGTCAACGGCCACCTCGCCTGGAACGACGGCGAGCTCGACGACTCGCAGCTTGGCCGCCGCCTGAACTTCGCGCGATGACGTTGCGCCGCCCACAATGGGCTGCAGTTACCGGCCGTTAGATCGCATTTGCCCGCGAATTTGGATTCGCCCGATGAATAATATGTCGCCATTCCCGCGCAAGCGGGAATCCTTTTTTTGTACCAGCGCAAGATCAAGATGGATTCCCGCTTTCGCGGGAATGACGACGTTTTTGTTTTCGCTTTTGGTTCATGCCGGAGGCGTCGAATCCGTCCGCCTGCCCAAGCATCTGCAGCAAGGCGAACTCGTCATCGGCCACGCTCCAGCCAACACACACATCGAATTCAACGGCCACCCGTTGCGCGTCGGTGCCGACGGCGTATTCGTCTTCGGCCTCGACCGTGATGCGCCGGCTGCTGCGCGGCTGGACATACGTTACCCGGACGGCAAGACTGCGACACAGACCTTCGCCATCGCCAAGCGCCAGTACCACATCGAGCACGTCGAAGGCTTGCCGCAGAAGACCGTGACTCCGGATCCGGAGACTGCGGCGCGCATCGAGCGCGAGCAGGCACTTGTCGCCGAGGCGCGCAAGCGCGATGACGCGCGCGAGGATTTCCTGCGCGGCTTCTCGCTGCCGGTGCAAGGCGCGCGCATCAGCGGCGTCTACGGCAGCCAGCGCATCGACAACGGCATTCCCAAGGCGCCGCACATGGGTCTGGACATGGCCGTGCCGGAGGGCACGCCGATCCATGCACCAGCCGGCGGCGTGGTTGCCTTCGCGCAATCCGATCTCGTGCTGACCGGTGGCACGGTGCTGATCGATCACGGTTTCGGTCTGACCAGTTCGTTCCTGCACATGAGTCGTCTCGACGTCAAAACGGGAGACACGATCAAGCCCGGCCAGGTCATCGGCGCCGCCGGCATGACCGGACGCGCGAGCGGTCCGCACGTGCACTGGGGCTTCAACTGGTTCGACGTGCGGCTCGATCCGGCGCTCCTGCCGAAACCCGCGCGCTGAGTCGCGACATGGCGAACGCGCTGGTCATTCGCGAGATCGGTGCCGGCGAATTCGGACTGCTCTGGCCGATCTTCCACGAGGTGGTAGCCGAAGGCGAAACCTACAGCTATGCACGGGACACGTCGTTTGAACAAGCGCAGCAGTTGTGGACAAGCAATGGGGCGCGTTGCTTCGTCGCCTTGCTCGATGGCATATGCGTCGGCGGCTACATGCTGCACGCGAATCAACCCGGACTGGGCGATCATGTCGCGAATTGCGGCTACATGGTTTCGCCGCCGATGCGAGGCCGCGGCATTGCCGGTGCGATGTGCGAACACTCGCTGGCGCAGGCGCGCCAAGCCGGATTCGTGGCCATGCAGTTCAACTTCGTCGTCAGCACGAACGAAGGCGCGGTGCGACTGTGGCACAAGCATGGTTTCGAAATCATCGGTCGCATTCCGAACGCATTTCGACACGCGCGGCTCGGGTTGGTCGATGCGCTGATCATGTACCGTCGCCTCTAGATGCGGGACTCGAAAATCGCGCGTCCGCTCGATGCTGGCGTGCTCTGCCGTGCGGTTCCTGGCTCCATCGTCGACACCCCGCGCGCGTGCTACGATCTTCGCTGTCGTGCGGCTAGTCGGAACTGTCGTTCCTCGATGTCGCGCTTGTGACCTCAGCCTGGGAGAGAACGTCGATGAAACGTCTGCTCGCATTGCTTGTCGCCCTTGTCGTCTGCGCTCCGCTGTGGGCCGCAAAGAAACCGCTCTACACCTATTTTCGCGTCGGCAACACGGCCGATGTGACCCGCGCCACTACTTCGGGCACCGTCCTCATGGGCGGCGGCACCGATGTCGACGCGGCATTCCAGTGGATGTGCGGCCTCGCCGGCAACGGCGATTTCCTCGTGATCCGCGCGACCGGCACGGACGCCTACAATCCTTATATCCAGCAGTTGTGTCCAATGGCAAACTCGGTCGCGACGCTGATCATCCCGTCGACCGCGGCGGCGAACGATCCGAACGTCGCGGCGATCATGCAGAACGCCGAGGCAATCTGGATTGCTGGCGGCGACCAGTCCGACTACATCAACTTCTGGACCGGCACGCCGGTGCAGGCGATTCTGAACTCGAAGATCGCCGCCCACGTCCCGGTCGGCGGCACGAGCGCCGGCATGAACGTGCTGACGCAATTCATCTATTCCGCGCTGGCGGCGCAGGGAGCAACCTCGAGCCAGTCGCTGGCCGATCCGTTCAACCGCTATCTGACGTTTGCCCGCGACTTCTCCAGCGTTTCGATCCTGACAGGCATAATCGGCGATCCGCATTTCGTCACGCGCGACCGCATGGGTCGCGATCTGGCCTTCCTCTGCCGTGTCGCCGCCAACAACTGGATCAGCGCACCGCGTGGCATCGCGATCGACGAGCAGACCGCATTGCTGATCGACGGAAGCGGACGCGCAAGGGTGGTCGGCAACAGCACCGTTTATTT
The DNA here is from genome assembly GCA_963766595.1 of uncultured Gammaproteobacteria bacterium. Lineage (GTDB taxonomy): Bacteria > Pseudomonadota > Gammaproteobacteria > Xanthomonadales > Rhodanobacteraceae > Rudaea. The sequence goes on along the minus strand of CAVYAZ010000001.1, from coordinate 441,381 downwards.
CCTGCAGGCGCCGGGATTGCCGCAGGTGTGCGCCGCGAATACGCCATTGACGTACCTGGACATCGCCGTGCAAAGGATCAATTCCACCGGCACGTTCAACTTCAGCAAATGGCAGGCGACCGGCGCGACGAACTACACTGTTTCCGCCAATGCGGGTGTCCTCAATTCCACTCAACCCGGTGGTTCGCCGTACTGACACTTCCTCTCGCGGAACGCAAGGTGGGCCTTGGCCCAGCAGCTTCGTTCACGTATACGTTGCGGCGTTTGAGTTCGGCGAAAAGGCTCATTCGCAGACGAACGCGTCGGGCGCCGTTTCCGGATGCGGCTTGCACAGGTCCGGCCAGCCATATTTCTTCCAGTAGTCGACCAGGCCGATACGATTGGCGAAGCCCTGGAACGCCGGGTGCTGGCGCGCCTTGCGCGACCAGTCCTCGGGCTGCCACAGCCAGTTCAGATAGGCGTCGGAAAGGCCGGCGTTGCCGTGTTCGAACAGATCGAACGCGCGTTCCGGTTCGCCCATCTCGAGCCACAGCGTCGGCACCCACTGATCGTCCGGATGGGCGAGAAGGATCGCCTTGGCCGGTTCGCGCGCCGCGCCGCCGCTGCAGATGCCGCGATAGATCGTCTCCGTACTCGGAGCCCGAAATCCCGGAACCGAATATGCGCTGGCGCGTCGAGAAAGGCTTGACGCCGCTTTCGCACTCTCCGGTGCTGGCGTAGTAAGTCGACATCGCGACATCGCCCCACGGCGAGCCGAGCGCCTGCAGCCGGCGCGCAAGCGCGAGCAGCGTATCGCGGTCGTGTTCGCGCCAGCTCATGAATGCCTTGTAGAAAATGACGCGAGCGTTGTCCGGATCGTTCGACATCAGCGCATCGAGCCGCGGCAAGGCGTCGCGGGTGTGTCCCATCGCGGACAGTTCGTTGACCTCCCAGTAGCGCGCCGTCTCGTTGTCCGGATCGGCCTCCAGCGCATGCCGCATCGGCTCGGCCATGTCGACATAGCGGCGCTGCGAAAACAGGTTGTAGCTGCGCGCGGCATAGGCCTCGGCGTCGTTCGGGTCGAGCGCCAGCGCGTGGCGGGCCGATTCTTCCGACGCGTCCCAGTTCTGCCGCCAGTCGCTGGCGACGTACTGCGCCAGCACCGCGTAAGCGACAGCCCGCTTCGACCACGCGCGCGCAAACGACGGGTCGAGCTTGACCGCCGCATCGAGCTTCGCGATCGCGCGCGGCAGGCTGTCGCCGAAGCGCTCCCTGACCAGCGTCTGCGCTTCGACGTACAGCGCGTAGGCTTCCGGATTCGCGGTGACCTTGTCGACCAGCGGACGCTGGCCGCCGGTCAGCACGATCTTGAGTTCCGACGCGATGTCGTGCGCGCAGTTGTCCTGCAGGTCGAACAGGTCGGCGAGCTTGCCGTTGTATTCCTTGGTCCATTGCGCAGCGCCGTCCGCGGTCGAAATCAGCGACGCGGCAATGCGGACGAGATCGCCCTGCCGGCGCACCGAGCCGTCGAGGATGTGCGCGACGCCGAGCTCGGCGCCGATCCTGCGCGGATCGATATCCTTGCCCTTGTACTGGAACGACGAACTGCGCCCGAGCACGCGCAGCTCCTTGATGCGCGACAGCGCATTGAGGATTTCCTCGGCCATGCCGTCTGAAAAGTAGCCTTGATCATGCGCAGGACTCAGATCCTCGAACGCCATGACCGCGATCGCATTGGCCGAAATGGGGTCAGAGTCATTTTCCTTGTGCGACGTCGTGGACCGAGCCTGCGCGCGGTTCCCGGAAAATGACTCTGACCCCATTTCCGACGACGTGGCGGGAGTGGTCGTCCGGCCTGCGAACCAGACGCGCTCGATTCCCATCAACACGATGATCAGCGCGAGTCCGACCAGGATCATGCGATCCATGCGCCGGCCGGTCCGCGGCGTGATCGACTCCGTGCGGTCGATCCGGCTTTCGCGCATCACGCCCTGCGGCGTCAATTCGAACACCCAGGCGAACACCATCGCCGGCACGAAGCCGATCACGAGCAGGATCACGATCGCGCGCGGCACCCAGGCCGGCGCATCGAACATCGGCAACACCGTGCTCGATACCTGCACCGTCAGCCACGCGGCGACGAGGTACAACCCGGCCATGCGGATGACGTTGCGACGCTTGAGTTCTTCGATCAGCGACATGCGGTACCCGGATATCCCCGGGCACAGTGTACGCGAGGAGGGCGTTGCGGCGGCAGTGGCGGTTTGCAGGCGCTGAGGCGCTGGCAAACGGGGCAGTGTCTATAGCGGTGCTATCTCGTCGATCCGGGTACCGGACAATTGCCGAACTAGGCGCCTCACGACCCGTGCGTCGCTCAGCATGCCGTGGTAAAGAATTGACTCCCAATTGTTTGGTGTTTGCGTGTCGTTTTCGGCGTCGTCACGTCTCCTGCAGAGTGCGGAGCGTACCTGCGCGCTTGTTGCTCCTGCATGAAGCGACAGGGACTTTAGCGGCATCTCAACGGTATAGCGCCATCGTTTTGTCAAGAAATTGACAACGTTATTTGGAACCAAAACTGAGTCGACGTGCGCAGCGACCCGTGCGTGCACGTCAGCCGTCAAATTGCGCATCGGCACTACAGCAATTGCAGGCGCATCGTATGGTCCGCGAAAAGTTGTCGTAACGAGCCGTCTCTCAAGGAGTTTGTCAAAGTACGGATGGAGCGGGCTCTGGCCTTGGTGCACGCGACGAACACTATTGCAACTGCAGGCGGGCACTAGGTTAAATGACAACAATATAAGTTCCGGAAACGCCGCACGTCCGAGCATATGATCGACGGTAGACGATGACTTGCTGCCGCACAACGGACAGACCTCCGGCGACAATTCGTTTCGAATAAAGCGAATGTATTTCAGGCAGGCCCGTTTGCTCTTGAAGTAGGCTCCGAGATCTTCCTTGAGATCAGCGGGAATAGCGGGAGCAAGGAAAGGTACTTTGGTAACGTCGCATCGCAATGCTCGCACGCGAGCGTACTGTTTACAAATTGCTCGCAATGACGCACGGAGCATTGCATTACCGGGGCCTCCAGCCTTGCCCGCGAGTTCTCGCAGTACCTTCAGATTCTTGACGCGAGGGGGAGAAAGATATTTCATTCGCGTCTCAATTGTGCGCGTGCTTCAGGTGACAACTCATCGGTAATCGAGGCGAGCTCACGGTTTCGCTGTCCGGTGGCTTGCGACAGGCGCTTTTCGATCTTATCGATGACTACACCGTTTACTTCGTCGCCAAAGACAAAATAGGAAATGGCGCCGATATCCGCGCCTAGCGTCCGAAGCCTTGGCTGATCAATTTCCGGCTCTCCATCGGATAGGCGCCGCATGATAACCACTTGCTCGCGGGATACCTCGCGCACGACGTAAGCCGAATGTGTAGCGATAATTGCTGCAGAACCCGTACTCACGAGCAACTCATCTAACATATCGATAAAATGCCGTATGAAAGCGGGATGTAAGTGTGTCTCGGGCTCGTCGATGAGGATGAGCGTGCCACGCTCCACATGCAGACAGAATTCTGCAGCAAGCTTTACAAGCGCGGCTTGCCCGCTGCTCAGAGGGACCTCTCGACCGCTCAGCGCACGCCACCAAAGGTCACTGTTAGGATCTATCAATGCGTACATGGTCAGAGCACTTGATTCCGTATAGGGCGTGCTCGCTAAGTCATGTAGCGAATACGAATCAGAGTCCTTCAGGCTCTTGATCACAATGTCTTTCGGGTCTCCGATCGGTGACACCAACGAAAGAAATAGACTAATACGCCTTTGCCTGGCGATGGTTTCCCGGCTACGAGCAAGCCGGACGAGCGCATCGCCCAAACGCGTTGTATTGCCCGCTCTGCGGTACAGCGATAAGCGTATGTAGGCTATCGGCGAGCGGCGTTTGGCGCGCCGCGGAAAGACAGATGACTCGACGCGTGGCGCCTCCAAAACGATCAGCCGTGAGATTTGTGCGCGACCTTCCAGCGAGTCCGGATCAGTGACGCTTGTATCGCCGCGCAGCAACGACTTCGCAATATGTGCAAGTAATTGCGTTTTTCCGACGCCATTTTCACCAATAACCACGCCAATACGCTTCGGCGCGACGGAATTGTCATCAAAGCGAAACTCGATGGTGTGGGCGGACGAAAAGTTCGGCAACTTGCAATTGACTAGCAGATGCTCAGAAAAACCTGAACGCCCTTCCCGTTGCACACCCTCAAGAATATCGCCGGCGTTTTGGAATGCAAAAAATGCCTCGTTCGATCGGATGAGACCGTGCGTGAAGTTCTCCTCGGATCGGACGTTCTTGTACCAATTGGGTTTTCTACCACGCCCCACTGCGACCAAATCGTTAACAGCGCGGAGCAGACGCCTTGCTTCATCGCCGAAATGTTCAACGAACGATCGATAGTCTTGGAGTGAGAGCAAAAGCGTGTAAAACGCGGGCAGGCTGTTTTCCGGTAAGAACCCCGTTCGATCCCCAAATGTTTCCTCAAGCACAGCTGCGGAGCTTCGATTCTCTCCCAAGAAAGCGAGCTGCAGATCTGTCGAATACTTCCGGCTGTCGTCCATATGAAACACGGCATGGAAACGAAGGCGACGCCCGAAATCGTTCCACTCATCCTTCGATGGCCACAACGCGATGACGTTTTTGGTAAACGGACCGGGCGCGGGCCGCTTCGAAAACAGAACTTCCAGTTTAGTACTAGACACTCTAAGTTTTTCCTCAGAAATAAAATCAGCGGTCAAAGTACAGTGTCGCTAGCCACCCCACTCGCGGAATCTGCCGCAGCCACACCCAACTACGCGCGCAGGCGTCTCCGGAAATCGTTCATTGCGGCAACGTCACCTTGAACGGAATCGCTGCAAGCTGCTCCGGCGCGCGTCCGAACTTGCGCAGGAACGGCAGCCAGCGCGGATCGTTGTGTAGCGGCGCGAACAACGGCTGGATGATGAGTTCGGTCATTCCGCCGTCGTTGTGCTGCAACGCCTTTTCCAGCCAGGCGAACGCCAGGTCGGGCTCGCCGCGGAACGCGTAGGTGTACGCGATGTTGTACGAGGCAGGCTCTTCGCAGTTCGCCACAAGCTCCGCCATCGCCGCTGCGGATTCGGCGGCCTTGCCCAACGCATGATAGGACATGGCGAGAATCTCGAGACGATAGCAGGTGCCCGGTTCCTCGGCCGCCAGGGCCAGCGACTGTTCGGCTTTCGCGCGGTCGTGTCCGTCGCCGAGCAGGACGAGGCTCAGCCAGTGGCGCACGCCGGGGAATGCAGGACTGAGTTCGATCACCTTGTGAAACGCGGAGATGGCTTCGTCGTGGCGCCCCGAGAACGCCAATACCTTTCCGAGTTGTCCATACGCGCCGGGGTTCGCCGGATCGAGTGCGATCAAGCGACGATACACGGCGGTCGCCGCGTCGAGGCGCCCGAGCGAGCGGGCCGTCTGTCCAGCGATGAAAAGCACCTGGGTGCTGCCAGGGTCGAGCGCCAGCGCGCGCTCGGTGTAGCGGACCGACGCGAGCAGATCGCGGTCGTAGGCATTCGCGATCCAGGCAAGGTCGGCTATCGCGCGGGCCGAATCCGGATCGAGCGCGAGAGCGCGGTTGCCTGCTTCGCGCGCGAGACGAGTGGCTTCTTCGGTGGCGCGCATGCCACGCGCTGCCTGGTTGAGGTAGATGCCTGCGAGCGCGGCCCAGGCCTGCGCATAATCTGGCGAAATCGCCAGCGCCTCTTGGTAAAACTGGATCGCTGCTTCGTGCGACTGTATCGAACCCAGCCGGGCCTGCTCGAGCCCCTTGAGGTACAGCGCATACGCGGCCGGGTCTGTGACGGCGGCCTTGGGCGCATTGCCGAGCAACGTGATCTTCAACTTCGATACCACGGCCGCAGCGATCTCGTCCTGGATCGCAAAGATGTTGTCGAGCGGCCGATCGTACGTTTCGGACCAGATGTGCGCGTCAGTGCGTGCGTCGATCAACTGCACGGTGATGCGCACGGCGTTGCCCGCTTTGCGCACCGACCCTTCGAGCACGTGCGCGACGTCGAGTTGCTTGGCAATGCCGGCAACGTCGATCGCCTTGCCCTTGAACGAAAACGCCGACGAACGCGAGATCACACGCAGCTGCGGCACGCGCGCGAGCAGGTTCAGCAGTTCCTCGGCGAGGCCATCGGAGAGATATTCCTGATCTTTCGCCTGGCTCATGTCGGCGAACGGAAGCACGACGATCGAGCGGTCGGCCTGCGCCTCGTGTTGCGCCGCGGGCTGCGCAGCTTCCACGCGTGCCTGCGCGATGCGGCGTGGTTCGAACACGAGACGGTCGACGGCAAAGTAACCCAGTGCAACCAGCAGCACGGCGATGATTGCGAAGTCGATGCGCCTCCCGGTTTGCGCGGCGATCGAGGCCGTTGGCGCTACTTCGGTGTCACGCTTGAGGCCATCGGTGGTCATCTCGTAGACCCACGAGAAGATAAGCGTCGGCACGAACCCGATCGCGAGCAGGATCACGATCGTGCGCGCGACCCACACCGGCGCATCGAACATCGGCAACAAAGTGCCGGCAATCTGCGTGATCAGCCACGCGGCAACCAGATACAGCCCCGCCATGCGGATGACATTGCGACGCTTGAGTTCGGCGAACAGGCTCATGCGCGACAGCCTACCTTACTGGCCGGAGAAGGAAGTATCCCCCGGCACAGCCGGGGGCCTTAATTGAGCAGCCGCTCAAAGCGGCTGAAGAGCATGAACACCCCTAAACTGCCGTCATTCCCGCGAAAGCGGGAATCCATGTTGCTCTGCTTGAGGAGCCGCAAAAGCGCTCAGATCAAAATGGATTCCCGCTTTCGCGGGAATGACGACATTTTCTTGAATCCGCGGGACTCTCAGTTTTTGTCTAGCGCGGCTAAGTCTCGCAAAAATCGTCATCGCTGCGGCGCCTGATTCGTCGAGGGCAGCCGCAGTGTTGACCTACTCATGCGACGAACTCCCCACATACTCGACGTTTGCCTTCAGCAGGGCTTCGAAGCGCGGATCCGCGCGCAGCGGATCCCAGACCGCATCGAGCTTCAACCGCTCAATGGATATGACGCCGCCCGCTGGTATCGACAGCAGCTGCCGGATCGCCTTCAGCGATTCGTCCGGGGCGCCGGCGTGCGCGGCAATCTGCGCGAGGCCAACGATGGCGTTCGTGCCGTAGTTGTAGGCGTCTTTCTCGAGCGGCATCAGCGCGACGGCACTTCGTGCCAGCTCGATCGCGACGGTGTTGCGGCCCAGGCACAGATTCACCCAGGCCAGCTGCTGAATCAGGCTCAACGACTCCGGCTGGCGCGCGAGTTCACCTTCCAGGACCGGGACAAGACTTTCGCACTCGGTGCGCACCACCTCGCGTTGGCCGGCGATCACCCGAATCGCGACGCGCGCGCTGCGCGCCGTCAGGCGTTCGTCTTCGGTATCGGCCGGCGCCGAATCCCATGCCGCCAGCGCAGCATCGAAGTGACGTTCGAACACATCCGGGTACGCGTGTGGATTGATCAGGTTCAGCACGTCGCCGCCGAGCGTGGCCTCGGAGGCGATGCGCCAATCGGGGCGCAGCCGATAGGCCTCGCGTGCACCGTCTGACATCGCCGTAGCCGTACAGGCGCGTCACCAGCAGCTGGTCCCTCGCATTGGCATCGGTGGGATCGAGCTCGAGCGCAAGCTTCAGTTGCTGCTCGGCCTCCTGGTAGCGTCGCATGTAGACAAGGCTGTTACCCTTTTCGCCGTGCAGCTGACCGTCTCGTGGCGAAATGAGTAGCGCCCTGTCCATGTAGTCGAGCGACTGCTGCCAGCGTCCTTCACGACGCGCAATGTAGGCCAGGCCCGCGAGCGCCTCGACGCTGCTCGGCTCCAGCTGCAGCGTACGCTCGAATTCGGCCACGGCGTCGTCATAGCGGCGATAGCCCCAGTACAGGTAATAAGCGAGTGCCAGATGAGCCTCGGGCAAGTCCGGCGACAGCGTCAAGTGCGCGCTCGATCGTCGCTTTGGCAGCAGCGAGTTCGGCTTCGGTCAGTGGCGTGGCGAACCAGTGCCGCCGCATCTGGCAAATAGCCGAGCTTCGCGTGCGCGAGCGCGAAGCCCGGATCGAGCGCGATCGCCTTCTCGAAGTCCGCGTCGGCGGCGAGAAATGTTTCCTGCCGCCAGGTGCTCCCCGCCTGCTGCAGTTCGTACTCGGCCTTGAGGAACAAGTCGTATGCGGCGCTGTTCCGCGTCGGCTGGCTGGCAACGCTGGCCGATTCGGCCGGCGTCAACTTCGCCTTCAGCGCATCGGCGATCTTCTGCGCGACCTCGCCTTCGACACCGAAGATATTTTCGAGCGTGCGCGGGTAAGCCTCGGCCCACAAATGCTTGTCGGTGCCTGCATCGATCAACTGCACGTTGATCAGCACCTGGTTGCCCGACTTCTGCACGCTGCCCTCGAGGATCGTGCCGACACCGAGCTGGCCGGCGATGATTTTCAGGTGATCCGGATGGCTGGCGTATTTTTCGGTCGACGTTCGTGAAATCACCTTCAGCTCGGCGATCGCGGCCAGCTTGGTCAGGATCATGTCCTGCATGCCGCTGGCGAAATAGGCGTTGGCTTTTTCGTCGCTGAGGTTTTCGAATGGCAGCACGGCGATCGAGCGGTGATCGGAAACGAAAATGGGGTCAGAGTCATTTTCCGAACGACGCGTGCGTCCTTGAACGACCGCACTGGTTCCGGAAAATGACTCTGACCCCATTTTCGGTGCGAAACGCCAGATCACGCCGCCACCGATAGCCAGTAACAGCGCAATGATGAGCACCTCTGTCCCGCTCGCACGCTGCGCACCACGCTCGCCGTGGTACCACGCCAACACCAGCGCCACCGGAAACCCGATAGCGACGAAGCCGACCGCGATGCGCATCGCATTCGGCGGCCATTCGTAGGTGCCCGCGAGCAGGCTCAGGACCTGTAGCAAAACCCACGCACCCGCTGCGTAAGCAACGGCCCACTGCACTAGTTTGCGTTCGCGAAGCCGTCGCAGGAAATCAGCCATGCGCCGCATCCTTCGCGCCAGTGACCGCCGAATCCAGCAGCGCCTGAAATTCCGGATCGTCGCGCAACGCATCGAAATCGGGGTCGAGCCTGAGTATCGGCTTCGTGATCGGCGTCACCCAGGGTCCGATGTAGGAAACGGTCAGCAACTCGCGCAGGTCGGCGATCGCTTCGCGCTTATGGCCGAAGCGGGCCAGCAAGCGCGCGCGCGCCTCCAGACCAAAACGGTCGAAGAACACATCGTTGGATTTTGGCGATGTTTCCGCGAGGCGCTCGAGCGCAGCAAAAGCAGCAGTTTCGTTGCCTAGGCCCGCCTCGGCCTGCGCGATGCAAATCAGCAGCTGGAAATTGCCCGGTTGCCGCGCCAGTTCGGAAAGCGCGGCGTCGCGCGCGCGAAGATAGTTTTCCGCGGCGGCAGCGCCGTCGCCGGCCAGCCGCTGAAGATCCGCAAGGCTGACGCGGTTGCCGATCTCGTCGATCGGACTGGCGTCCTTGTCGGGCTGCTGCACGAGCGGTTGCAGCCACTCGATCGCCGGTACATAAGCCCGCTGAAGAACCGCAAGCGCGATGTAGGCGGTGCTATCCTCGGAAGCCTTAGTCGGAGGCTTGTCGAGCGCCCGTCCTGCACTCGCCAGATCGCCCTGGGCCACATAGACTTCGCCCTGCAATCGCAGCAACTCGATATCGCCGGCCGCCAGCACCTGCGCTCGCTCGATCGCTTTCAGGGCGTCGTCAGGACGGCGCTGCACAATGTCGTCAGCCACGATCAACTTGTGCAACTGAAGGTTCAATGGATCCAGTCTCAGCGCTTGATCCACTCGCGCAATCGATTCGGCTTCATGTCCCTGGCGCAGGAGGACATAGCTCAGCACCGTGAGCAATTCCGAGTCGTTGGGCCAGCGTTCGTGCAGCGCTTCGAGACGCCGCCGGGCATCGGCATAGTTGCGCTCGACGCGATAGGCGTAATACGCACGCGCAGCCAGCGTTTCCTGCAAATCAGGCCCGAGCCGCTCCGCATTCTGCAACGCCTGCAACGTAGCGGCCTTTCGCTGCTGCGACGCATCGGCGCCGAAGAAGACCAGAATCCCGTTGCCCCGGGACAGCAGCGCCCACGCCTGTGCGAATTCCGGATCGACCTTTACGGCTTCTTCGAACGCCTGCGCCGATGTTCTGTATGCGCGAATGCTGAAACCCTGGCGATACAGCGCCAGGCCGCGCAGGTAGGCGTCATAGGCGGCGGTATTCCGCGTAGGAATTACGGCGAGCTCCTGGCGCGTGCCGCCACTGAGTTGCGCACCGAGCTTGTCAGCGATCGCGCCGGCGACTTCGCCCTGAACGCCGAAGATATCGTCGAGCGTGCGGTCGTAGGTTTCCGCCCACAAATGACTGTCGCCTTCGGCGCGGATCAGCTGGACGTTGATGCGTACGCGATTCGCCGCTTTCTGCACGCTGCCTTCGAGAATGTTCGTCACGCCGAGTTGGCGCGCAATCTCCGGCAGGTTGCCCGGCTTGCTGCCGTACTGCATCGTCGAGGTGCGTGATATCACCTTCAGTGCACCGATCTTCGCCAGGCGCGTGAGGATTTCGTCCTGCATGCCTTCGGCAAAATATGCGTTTGCCTTTTCGTCCGAGAGATTTTCGAACGGCAACACTGCGATCGATTTATCCGCAACAGGCAGCGGCGCCGCGGCCATCGTTGCCGGCGCCGGCGCGCCCGCGGAAGCCGTTGCACTCACCGTGTCGCGGCGAAACGCCGGCTGTCCGTAAAAGTACCAGCCCAGCGCCAGCACGACGAGCGAACCGGCCGCGGCGAATAGCCGCTTGTTGCCCGAACTGGCAGTGTCGAAACGCAGGCCATCAGGCGTGACATCGAAAACCCACGCCATGACGACCGCGATCGGAAAACCGATCAGCGCGATCAGGATGAAGACCCGGAGCACCCACGGCGGCGCGTCGAACGCGGGAAATCCGATCGACGCCGCCTGCACGGCGAGCCACGCCACGACCAGGTAGGCCGCGCCTACCTTGAACACCTTGCGTCGCTTGAGTTCGGCAACCAGGCTCATGAGATCGTGGAAATCATCAGCCCTTCTTCCCGCAGACTTTGGCGGCATGCGCGTCGATCATCTTCAACTTTTCGACGACAGCAACGAAGCGCGCATCGCAACGGATCGGATCCATGACGGGAACCTGGACAGCCCAATCTGCCAAACCGTTATCCTCGCCCGCCAGTCGTTCCAGATAATCCAGCACCAGACCATGATCGCCCAGCAACATGAGTACGACTGCGATGTCATAGTCCGTCAGGGTATTGCCCGTTCCCTGCTTCAACCAGCTCTCGGCCTCCAATGCAGCGTAGCGCTTGGCCAACGCGCGCCGATCGGCGCGGCCGCCGAGCGCGGCGGCCAACTCGCGTCCCTGCGTGCCCGCACTGGGATTCAACAAAGCCGCTTCGCGATCGAACATCAAACCGGCAGCGTCGAAGTTGCCGAGCAACAGCTCAGCCATGCCGATGTCCTCGATGCATGCCGTATAGGCCGGATCGACTTCCAGTGCTTTCCCGCAACGCGCTTTGGCATCGGCATAACGCCCGAGGGTCATCAGGATCCAGGAATGGTTCTCGGCCACGATCAGCGAACGCGGATCCAGCACGGAGGCACGTTCCAGCGATGCCAAGCCACCAGCGAGGTCGCCGCGCGCCATCAGAAGTGTCCCACGCCACTGGTAGGCCGTGGCAAAGGAGGGACGCAGGGCAATGGCCCGGCGCAGAAGCGTATCGGCGGAAGCCCGTCGCAGGCCGCTGTTTGCAACCTTTCCGAGCGCCGCGTACGGCTCAGCCATCGATGCATCCAGAACAAGCGCCTGTTCCGCGGAATCCCTCGCGCGTGATAGCGTTTCGGCATACGGAATGCGCGCGCTGTAGTCGCCGATTACGGCGTAGACCAACGCCTGCCCAGCACGGGCCTGTGCAAATTCCGGGTCGGCCTGGATTGCCTGACCAAGCAAGTCGACCGCTTGCCATAGCGCATCCTCGCGCCTTGTCTGCCACAAAGCGATCGCACGCAGATATAGATCATAGGCGACGAGGTTGCGCGTGCCAGCGGACGATTTCCCGTGCTCCTGAGCGCCGACGATCTGCACCTGAAGCTCGTCGCCGATCGCCTTGGCGATCTCGTCCTGGATCGCGAAAATGTCGGCAAGCTTGCGGTCGTAGGTCTGCGACCAGACGTGATAACCCTTCTGCGCGTCGATCAGCTGCGCCGTGATGCGTACGCGATCGTCCTGCTTGCGCACGCTGCCTTCGAGCACCATGCGGACCTGCAGCTTGCGCGCGATGTCCGGCACTTCCTCGTTCTTGCCCTTGAACGAAAACGACGACGTGCGCGCGGCGACCTGCAGATCGGCTGTGCGCGCGAGCACGTTGAGGATTTCCTCGCTGATGCCGTCGGAGAAATAATCGTTCGCGGCGTCGCCGGACATGTTGACGAACGGCAGCACGGCGATCGAGTGTGAGTCGACCTTGGGCGCCGCCGCGGCATTCGTTGCGGTCACTGCCTGGGTCGTCGAGACGACGAGCGCCGCATCGCGGCGCGGCGAGAGCACGAGTTTGTCGAAACCGAAATACGTCAGCGCCAGCAACAGCACGGCGATGATCATGCGATCCATGCGCCTTGCGGTTTGCGGCGCGATCGACTGCTCGGGCGGGACTTCGGCGTCGCGCTTGATTCCGTCCGGCGTCAATTCGAATACCCACGAGAACACCAGCGTCGGGATCAAACCCAGAGCCAGAACGATCACGATGCTGCGCGGCAACCAATCCGGCGCGCCGAACATCGGCAATACCGTGCCGGCAACCTGCGTCAGCAGCCATGCGCCGACGAGGTACAGCCCGGCCATGCGGATGACGTTGCGGCGCTTGAGTTCTGCGAGCAGCTGCATTCGTAACCGTCCCCTTGTATCTGAATCATCGCAGATTTGCCGGCTCTTTGGGCTGCGGCAGGCGGGCCGCGTGACAAAGCCCAAGCCCTAGCATTTCGGGCTCAGGATGGCTCTCCTAACGGGCACGATAGGGCCAGCTCAGGGTGGCGCGACGCAACGCGGGTGCCCCGAACACTACAAGATGGGTCCAGCCCCGTTCCTGCGCGCAATGTCGCGCGGCGCGCCAAATTCCGTTCTCCAGGGAAGGCGCAGGTTGCGCCGTGTACCGGCCAGACGCATGCCCAGCCATCCTTAAGGGGGAATAACTTGAATAGTCTCAGCCTGTTTGTCTTTTCGCTTGCCCGTCGTCCTGGGCCCTTTCGCCGCTATCGGCTTGGTCTGACCTTGTTGCCGCTGATCATGGCGACGGCCGCACCGGCGTACGCACATACTTTTTGCGTAGGAACCGCGGCGGAGCTCACCTCGGCCCTGTCCAGTGCCACGAACACCTACCAGAACGAGGACAACGCGATCCAGGTCAAGCACGGTACCTACACAGGCGCGTGGACCTATAGTGTTTCCAACACTCACAGCATCACTGTGAGCGGTGGCTACTACGATTTCTTTGGGGGCTGCCTGGCCGACTCGCTTCCGGACCCTGATCTCACGGTACTCGACGGGGGCGATTCCAACACGGTCCTCAGGATCACTCTGCTTCCGGGAACGAGCGGCAGCGTCACGATTACGACGCTCACGTTTGCCCACGGCAAGGAGACGTTCAACGGCTACGGTGGCGGACTCACCGTGCTGGCCAGCGGCGCCAATGGCGGCAATGTGCTGATCGACCGCAACGTTTTTCACCACAATACGAACACCGCCGCCATTGGTTCTTCGGCCGCTCTGGCGGTGTCGACCGGAGGCGTGCTTACCGTCCGCAACAACCTGTTTGCCAACAACACGGCAAACGTTTCGAGCGCAATGAATCTGTACAATTCCGACGGGCACGCCTATGTCACCAACAACACGGTTGCCTATAACGTGTTGACTGCCGCTCCGGTCGGCAACGCCAGCGTGGTCTACGCCGGCGCCGGCGCCGCATACGCCGTCTTCGTCAACAACATCATCATATTCGTCAACAGCGATGTCGGCGACGATATCGCGCTCAACAGCCGCATGACGCTGATCGACAACGATTTCGGTGCAAGCAACGGCGTCGCCGATGGGGCCAGTAACGGCAACGTCGCTGTCGATCCGAAATTCGTCGATGGCCCGAACGGCAATTTCCGATTGAAGCCCGGGTCTTCGTTGATCAACGTTGGCGACGACACGACGAGCTCATTTCTCGGCGGCATTTCAGCCTATGACCTGGATGGAGATGCACGTACTGTCGGAACGGCAATCGATCTTGGCGCTTACGAGTCCGATGTGCTTTTCGCCAATGGGTTTGGGCCGTGACGAGAGTCTGAAGCAAACGGGAAGGGACACTTAAGGAAGGTCTGAACAAGTCCCCAATAGTGCCGTCATTCCCGTGAAAGCGGGAATCCATTTTGTTCTTGATTCAGGATTAAGGATCAAGGTGGATCCCCGCTTTCGCGGGGATGACGGCTTCATCAAAATGTTTGGGACGAAGCTCACGCGACTCGCTCGCGTTCAGTAGTCGCAAACATAATCGCCGTTCGCCGCGCGCCGACAACCGCTGGGCGGCCCGCGTTGGTCCCACAGTTCACTCAGCCCCAGCTTGCGCACGAACTCCGGGAACTGCGGCAGCTTGCGCGCGGCCGCGCCCTGCGGTGCCCAGAGCCAGAACATCAACAATGTATCGATGTCTGTTTTCGGATCCTGCGCGATAGACAATGCGCGAGCAGGTTCGCCGAGCAGAAGCAGCGCCCATGGCGCGGCGTGGGACACTCTCTTCGTGTGGCCGGCGAGATAGGTGTCGATCATGGCAATTGCGTCGCCTCTCTGTTTGGCGGTTCCGTAGAGCCCTTGGCCAGTATGACGCCGGCGTTTTCGGGAAAAGCTGCGAGAGAGCCTTGCGCCGCCGCGAGCGAATTGGGCGATGGCATCGGCATCGCGGCCTTCGGCATGGGAAATCAGTGCGAGGTTGCGCTCCGCGTTGAGCAGACCCTGGTCGATGGCAAGTTGCGACCTGCGTCTCGCATTTTCCAGATCGCCGGCATTGAAATCGCAAAACGCGCGCCACGCCAACGCGTTCGGCAGCAGCGGATCGATCTTCAGCGCGCGGTCGATCGCGGCAATGCCGTCGGCGAGATATCCGGAGTCGGTCAGGTTCAGGCCGCGCCACAACAGGGCGTTCGGATCGTTTGGATCGAGGATCGTCGCCCGCTCCGCTTCGGCTTGGGCCGCGATCCAATTGCGCCGATAGTCGTAAATCGTGCCGAACGCCGCGTGCGGTTCGGCGAGCGTCGGATCGAGTTCGATCGCGAGATTCGCCTCACGCTCGGCCGCAGCCAATGTCTGATCCTGATCGACGCCGGTGTAGATCCCGGCAATGGCGGACAGTGATGCCGAGCGCGCATGGGCGCGGGCGAACTTCGGATCGAGCCGCGTGGCTTGTTCCAGCTTTGCAATCGCCTCGGCCATGTGCGGACCATCGCGATGATTGAACACAGCCGTCGCCTGAAGATACAGCTCGTACGCCTCGGGACTGGTTGTGGCAACCGGCACCAGACGGGATTTCTGCTCGCCGGCGATGATCACCTGCAACTGGTCGGTGATCGCGCGCGCGATGCGCTCCTGCAATTCGAACACATCCTTCAGATCGCCGTCGTAGGTCTTGGACCACAGGTGAAAGCCGTCGGAAACCTGTATCAATTGCGCAGTGATGCGCACCGTGTCGCCCTGCTTGCGCACTGAGCCTTCGAGTACATTGGCGACGCCGAGCGTGTTGCCGATCGTGCGCAGATCCTCGTTTTTGCCCTTGAAAAAGAACGACGACGTGCGGCCCGCAACCTTGAGATCCTCGACCTGCGCGAGCGCGTTGAGGATTTCCTCGGCCATACCGTCGGAGAAATACTCCTGGTCGTGAGCCGGACTCAGGTCGGTGAAAGGCAAAACGGCGACGGACTTCGCGCTGACTTCTGCGGCAGGCGCGGCGCCGGCCGTCGCGACTGCCGGTTTCACCGCAACGGCCACGGAACCGGGTGCGAATTTCCACGCCAGGCCGCCGCCGATCGCCAGCAGCAGTGCCAGCAGCAACAACTCGGTCCCCGAAACCTTCTGGGCGCCGCGCTCGCCGTGATACCACGCCAGTAGCAGCGTGACGAAGAAACCGATGCACAGCCCGATAATCAGGACGCGTTCGAACGAATCGGGCCAGCCGAATTTCGCTGCGACGATGTCGATGCCCTGCAGCAGCGCGAATGCCGCGGCGACATAGGCGAGCGCCCATTGCACCATCTTGCGTTCGCGCAGGCGCTGAAGGAATTCCGTCATTGGCCTGCCCCGCTGCCTGCACTGTCGCGTTTGGGATCGACAGGCTCCTTCAATAGCGCCTCAAAGCGCGGGTCGGTACGGATCGGATCCCAATCCGGATCGAGCCGCAACGACGATGTGGAAATCACTTCACCCGCGGGGATCTGCAGCAGGTGCCGCAGTTGATCGGTCGCCTCGTCGACGCGGCCGCAACGCGCAGACACGCGTGCCTGTGGATCCAGCCGGCGCGGACCGAGCACGGCATTGCGCGAGACCGGTTCGAGCTCGACGCCCCGGCGGGCTTCGCTCAACGCTTCGTCGCACTCGCCCGACCCTGCCAGGGCCAGCGCGAGGCTCGCGTGCAGCGGGGCCAGATCGGGTTCCGCCTTGACCCGGATTCGCATCTGCTCGCGCGCGTCAACCCAGGCGTTGTGCGCGCGGACCTTGTCGCCCTGCGCCTGGAACACGCGCGCCTGATAGTGCGCCTTGGTGAACTCGCTCTGCGTGAACAGGCCGTCCGGCGCCTTCTCCACGACGGCGAGCGCCGCCGGATAGTCGCGCGCCAGCAACTCCACTTCGTACCACGCCCCGGCGAGGGGAATCGAGCCCTGCGGCCCCTGCGCCGTGGACTTCAGATGCTTGCGTGCCGCATCAAGATCGCCCCAACCGGAGATCTCCATTTCTGCAAGGGTGCCGAGCAACGCCATGTTTTCCGGATCGCGTGCGACTCCGGCCAGCAGCACATCGCGTGCCCTCGCGTAGTCGCGCATTGCGATCAGTGGAAAGGCCCGAAAACCGTAACCCGTGCTCGAGGCCGGGTCGATCTCGAGCAAGCGGGCAAAAGCCGCCGATGATTCCTCGAAGCGGCCCGCATAAGCATAAGTCCAGCCTGCCGCGGATTGCACGTTTGACAATCCGGGCTCCGACCTGACCGCGCGTTCGATGTACTCGATCGCCTTGTCGTGCTCTCCAAGGTCGCCATGCACGAACGCCATCTGGTCCAGCGCGTCGGCATCGTTCGGGTTGATCTCCAGCGCCTTGCGCGCAGCCGCTTGCTGTTCCTGCGCGTGTCCGCGCAGCTTGATATAGACCAGGGCCAGCAGCGAATACGCCTTGCCGAACTGCGGGTCCTGCCGCACTGCCTGTTGCAGCAAGGGCACGGCGCGCGCGAGCTCGTCGCGGTCGTAGGTCCGGTTGGAATTGTGCACGTAGTACTTCGCTTTCAGGTACGCCTCGTAGGCTTGTTGATTCTGCGTAGGCACTTTCGCCACCGCAGCCGCTTCCGCCGGCGAGAGCTTCGTCTTCAGCGCCTCGGCGATCATCGTCGCGACTTCGCCCTCCACGCCGAAGATGTTGTCGAGCGTGCGCGTGTAGGCCTGCGCCCACAGGTGCTGGTCGGTTGCGACGTCGATCAACTGCACGTTGATCAGCACCTGGTTGCCCGCCTTCTGCACGCTGCCTTCCACGATCTTTGCCACGCCAAGCTCGCGCGCGATCGTCTTGAGATTGTCCGGATGGCTCTTGTACTTTTCGGTCGACGTGCGCGAGATCACCGTCAGTTCGCGGATGTCGGCGAGCTTCGTCAGGATCATGTCCTGCATGCCACTGGCGAAGTACTCGTTGTCCTTGTCGGCGCTGAGATTCTCGAACGGCAGCACGGCGATCGAACGGTCGCTGGGCGCATCGGCCGGTTTTGCAACATTTGGCGTACCGTCCACCTTCTGCACGGATGCAGCGCTCGCAGCTTCGCGGCGCGGAGCGAGCACGAACTTGTCGAAGCCGAAGTACACAAGTGCAATAATCAGCACAACGATGATCGTGCGGTCCATGCGGCGCGCGGTCTGGGGAGCGATCGACTCCTCCGGTTTGACTTCGTCGTCGCGCTTCAGCCCGTGCGGCGTCAGCTCGAACACCCACGCGACGATCAATGCCGGCACGAAGCCGAGCGCGAGCACGATGACCAGTGCGCGCAGTGCCCAGGCCGGGACATCGAACGCCGGCAACAGCGTGCTGGCAACCTGGGTTAGCAGCCACGCGCCGACCAGGTACAACCCGGCCATGCGGATGACGTTGCGGCGCTTGAGTTCGGCGATCAGGGACATCGCGGCATCCTGCTTTTCGCTGGAGCGCGAATCACCGCGGCGCGCGGATCGCTGATCTCCAGCCTGACGATCTTCAACTTCTTGCGTCGCAACCTGGCATAGCGGCTCATCGTGGATTTCCTGCGCTGTCGAAGCCGGTCTTGTCGAGCAGGCGCAGATAGCGCGGGTCCTCGCGGTACTTCGCAAACCATGGGCTGCGCAACGCGACCACCCAATCGGTGCCGCCCTGGTGCTTGTCGATCCGGTCCCCGGCGAACACGAACAGATCATCGATGTGCGATGGAAAGGACAGGGCCATAACGGCTCCGGCCGGTCCGAACGGCTTGCGTAGCAATTCGTACTGGTCGGGACTGCGCGCAATGCGGACGACGGCATCGAACATCGCGATCTGTGTCGCAACGATATCGGGGCTCTCTCCGCTCGCCACGAGTACTTCACGAATACTGTGCACCATCTTCTGCGCATCCTCGATGCGGCCGGCGTTGATGTACGCGCTGAACAGGTTCTGGTTGATGTAGAAGATGGTGGGCGACAGCGCATAGCCGGCCTCCAACTGGGCGACGGACTCGTCGATGCGCCCGCTGTACCTCAGAAGATAGCCATAGAGATTCCTGTAGGACGGCGCCATCGGATCCAGCGCGACAGCACGCTCGGCGGACTTCAATGCTTCCTCGCCGCGGCCCATCGCGCCGAGCCAGTCGGTGGAGATGAAGAAGTATTCCGGATCCGCCGGCGCCAGCGTCCGGGCGCGCTCGAAGTGTTGTTCGGCTTCCTTCCAGCGCCACTCGTTGCTGAACAGCCCGCCTAGCATGATGTGCGGAGCGGCCAGGTCCGGCGCGAGTTCGATCGCGCGCTTGCCGGCCGCTTCGGCTTCTCCCTGAATCTGCGGAACGCGATCGATTTCGCTCTGCGGCAGGTAATACGGCAGCACGTTGAGGCTGCCGCACAAGCCAGCCCAGGCCAGGGCGAATCCCGGATCGCGCTGCAAGGCCGCGTGATACAGGTCGACCGAGCGCTGCACGCCGGTGCCGCGCTCGCGATACGCCGCTCGCGCCCGCAGGTACAGGCCGTAGGCCTCGGTGTCGCGGGTTGCGACCGGCACCAGTTGCGTCTTCTGTTCGCCGATCAGGGCGATCTTGAGCTGGTCGGTGATCGCGCGGGCTATGCTCTCCTGCAACTGGAAAACGTCCTTGAGGTCGCCGTCGTAAGTGTTCGACCAGAGATGAAATCCATCCATGACATGAATCAGCTGCGCGGTAATGCGCACCTTGTCGCCCTGCTTGCGCACCGATCCTTCGAGCACGTTGGCGACGCCGAGCAGCCTGCCGACCGTGCGCAGATCCTCGTTCTTGCCCTTGAACGAGAATGACGAGGTGCGGCCGGCGACCTTCAGGTCACTCACTTGTGCGAGCGCGTTGAGGATTTCCTCAGACATTCCGTCGGAGAAATATTCCTGGTCGTGGCCGGGGCTGAGGTCGGTGAACGGCAGCACCGCGATGGACTTGCTGCTGACCGATTCGCCTGGCTGCTGCGCAGCTGGTCCAGCAGGGTTCGCGGCCGGCGTCGCCTGCGCAACCTCGCGATGCGGCGCCAGCACGAACTTGTCGATCCCGAAATAAACCAGCGCCAGAATCAACACGGCGATGATCGTGCGGTTCAGCCGCTGGGCGGTCTGAGGCGCGATCGATTCTTCGGGCCTGACTTCCGCGTCGCGCTTGAGTCCCTCGGGCGTCAGTTCGAACACCCAGGCAAAGATCAGCGCCGGAACGAATCCGAGCGCAAGCAGGATCACGACACTGCGCGGCAACCACTCCGGCGCGCCGAACATCGGCAGCACCGTGCTCGAAACCTGCGTGATCAGCCAGGCGCCGACGAGATACAACCCCGCCATGCGAATGACGTTGCGGCGCTTGAGTTCGGTCAGCAGGCTCATGTCATTCGCACCTGTAGTCGCGCGGTCCGGCGCGCCGGCACGCGTCCGGCGCGCCGTAACGATCCCACAGATCAGCGAAGCCGACCTTGCGCGCGAACTCGGCGAACTCGGGCAAACGAAGTGCCTCTTTTCCCCACATGCCCCAGAAATTCATGAACAGGCCTGCGTCGTCGCTGGTGGGGCCCTGCTCAATGACGCTGAGCGCTCGTTGCGGCTGTCCCGTGCGCAACAAGAACTCCGCAGCCCAGAGCGGCACGACTGCAGGCTTGGCGGCCAGACACTCGTCGATCACGGCTTGCGCCTTTTCCAATGCCATCGCATCGCCACCCATCATGCCTTCGAGCATGATTGGAAACGCGGCCTCAGGGTTTCTCAGGCAGCTGGGCGCTCCCTGCTGCAGCAGGAAGTACGGCAACATCAACGCGCGCGCGGTCGAATAGTCGCCGCGAGCGAACGCGACCTGCGCAAGGCCGACGTTGGCGAACGACAAACCGAGGTCTGCGGCGCGCCGGAACAAACGCTCCGCGGCATCCAGGTCTCCAGCGAAAACGTACTGCCGCCCGCGCCAGAACAGCGCGTTAGGCAACAATGGATCTATCGTCAGCGCCTGTTCCAGATGCGCGATACCTTGGCGCGTGTAGCCGGTCATGATCAGCAGCTGGGCGCTGTACAGGTGCGCGGAAGCGTCATTCGGCGCGAGCTCGAGAGCTCGATCCGTGGCCGCGCGCGCGTCGAACCAGTGGCGTTGGTGGCGGGCGACGCCACCCAGCACGTACTGGGTTTCGGCCAGCGTGGGATCGAGTGCCAAGGCAAGTTGCGCTTGCCGCTCGGCTTCGCTTTCGGAAGCGCCATAGCGGCCCTGTCCGAGTATGTGGATCAGGGCCAGCCGGGCGTGAGCGCGCGCGAAGCCGGGGTCGAGTGTCAGCGCCTTTTCCAGCCAGCCGATCGCCTCGCCCATGCGTGCGTAATCGCGCTGGTTCAAGGCCGCGGTGGCTTGCAGATACAGCGTGTAGGCCTCCGTGTTGCTGGTGCCGACCTGCACCAGGTTCTTCTTCTGATCATCCGTCAGCACTGCCTTGAGCTGGTCGGTGATCGCGCGGGCAATATCCTCCTGCAAACGGAAGACGTCGGACAGATCGCCGTTGAACGCCTGCGACCACAGGTGCGTGTCGTCCGACACCTGGATCAGCTGTGCCGTGATGCGCACCTTGTCGCCCTGCTTGCGCACGGACCCTTCGAGAATATTCGCCACGCCGAGGGCCTTGCCGATCGCGCGCAGGTCCTCGTTCTTGCCCTTGAACGAAAACGACGACGTCCGGCCGGCGACCTTCAGATCCTTGACCTGCGCCAGTGCGTTGAGGATCTCCTCGGCCATGCCGTCGGAAAAGTATTCCTGGTCGTGTGCGGGACTCAGGTCTGTGAACGGCAGCACGGCAATGGATTTCGCGCTGATCGCGGCGCCGGATGCTGCCGTCGGCAGCGGGGATGTCGCGGCAGATTGCTGCACCGGCGCGGCAATAGTCGCGTCACGGCGTGGCGTCAGCATGAACTTGTCGACGGCAAAGTATACGAGTGCACAAATGAGCACGACGATGATCGTGCGGTCCATGCGCCGCGCGGTCTGCGGCGCGATCGACTCCTCGGGTTTGACCTCCGCATCACGCCTGATGCCCTCGGGCGTCAACTCGAACACCCACGCAAAGACAAGCGTCGGAATGAATCCGAGCGCGAGCAGGATCACGACAGTACGCGGCAACCATTCCGGCGCGCCGAACATCGGCAGCACCGTACTCGACACCTGCGTGATCAGCCAGGCACCGACCGCGTACAGGCCGGCCATGCGGATGACGTTGCGGCGCTTGAGTTCGGCGAGCAGGCTCATTCGGGCAATCCGAGCTTGCGCACCATCGCCGCGTAGCGCGGGTCGCTGCGCAGCAAAGCCAGGAACGGGTCGTACTTGATCATGGCCATGCCGCCGTCACGTTGCGAGTAGGCGCGATCGAGCCACTCGAAGGCCTGGTCCTTCTCGCCGCGCCAGGCATGGGCGGTTGCGACCTGGAACGCGAAGCCCGCAGCATGATTCTTTTTCAACTCATCGAGCGCCTGGGCCGACTCGCTCTCATGGCCCAGCGAATGCTCTGCCAGAGCCGTGATCGTCAGTCGAACCCCGGACGTCTCGGCATCGGCAGTGCGCTCGGATCTCCCCACTTGCATCGCCGCCAGAGCGTGCGCGGGCTTGCCATCGAGCACCAGCGCCTCCCCGAACACCAAGTTGGCAAAGTCGTCCCGCCCGCTGGCCTTGAGCCGACGCTCGGCAACCTCGCTGGCCTGCGCATATCGGCCTGCCGCGTTGAGGTACATCCCGAGATAGGTCGCAGCCTGGTCAGCCAGGGGATCGAGCTTGTTGGCTTTTTCCGCGGCGCTGATGGCCTCCGGCAGCCGGCCCAAGGCCGCGAGCAGCCAGGAGTACCTCACGAGGGTCGACGCGTTGTTGGGGCTTACCGCAAGCGCGGCCTCGAAGTCCGAACGCGCGCCGTCCCAGTCCCACAGGAACAGCGACCGCATCCAGCCGCGGATAGCCAGCGCTTCTGGATCACCGGGCGAGAGCGCCAGCGCTTTTTCAATGCCTTGTTGGGCGCGCCTCTGTCCGACCGGGTCGGCGCTCAGGTCGGCGACCATGACCTGCGCCGCGGCCAGGTTGACATAGGCGGTCGTGTACGCAGGATCCAGTTCGATCGCGCGCTGGTACTCGGCGATTGCCTGGCGATAACTATCCGAGGTAGCAAGGATTGCAAGCTCGCGACCGCGCAGGAAATGGTTGTACGCCTCGATGTTGTCGGTCCGGCCCGAGCTGATTGGCTTTCTGTCCGGCAACAGGGTGAGTTTGAGCGATGCGACGACTTCTCCGGCGATTTCGTCCTGAACCTTGAAGACGTCGCTCATCTCGCGGTCGTAGGTTTTCGACCACAGGTGCGAACTGTCGGAGGTCCGGATCAGCTGCGCGGTGATACGCAGGTTGTTGCCGGCTTTGCGCACGCTGCCTTCGAGGATGTTGGCAACATTCAACACCTTCGCGATCGTTGCGACATCGACCTCCTTGCCCTTGAAGGAAAACGACGACGTGCGTGCTATCACGCGCAGCTGCGGAATCTGCGCGAGTTGATTCAGCAGTTCCTCCGACAACCCATCGGAGAAATATTCCTGCTCCTTGTCCGAACTCATGTTCACGAACGGCAGCACGGCGATCGAGCTGTCTGAAATGGGGTCAGAGTACTTTTCCGGCCCAGTGCCTGCGACACCAGCTGTGGCCTTCCTGCCGGAAAAGTACTCTGACCCCATTTCCTTTGCCGCTTCGCGCCGAGGCGCCAGCAAGAACTTGTCGAACGCGAAATACGCGAGCGCCAACGCCATGACGACGAAGATCATGCGATCCATGCGGCGTGCCGTCTGCGGCGCGATCGACTCCTCCGGCTTCACTTCGGCGTCGCGCTTGATGCCTTCAGGCGTCAGTTCGAACACCCAGGCAAAGACCAACGCCGGAACGAAACCCAACGCCAACACGATGATCAACGCCCGCAATGCCCAGCCCGGTACCTCGAACGCCGGCAACACGGTACTGGCAACCTGAGTGAGCAGCCAGGCGCCGACGAGGTACAACCCCGCCATGCGGATGACGTTGCGGCGCCTGAGTTCGGCGAACAGTGTCGTCACTGCTTTCCCATTCCGCAATCAGCGCCGCCGTTCATGCGCCGTCCTCCGGCTCTGGCGCCAGCGGCGCCACCATATCGCTGCCAGCCCGGACGTGAGCAGTCAGCGGCAGTTCGTGACCGGGACGGGCGTTCACTTGCCGAATCCTTTTTTTTGCATCAGCGCAATGAATCGCGGCTCCGACCGCAGCGGATCGAAGATTTTGTCTCCGCCAATGTATATCAGCCATTGCGAATCTGCGGCGTCGGCCTTTTCCAGATAGTCCAGCGCCTGCGCGAGATCGCCGAGGCCAAGATAGACGATCGCCAGGTTGAATGGCGGGACGTAGCCATGCAGCGAGGAATTCTTCATTTCCTCGATCGTCGCCAGCGCGCGAGTTCGATCGCCCGTTGCCGCGTATGCGTACCCAAGCCATGCGGTGACGAACGGTGGAGATTCCATCGCCTTGGCCTTGAGGAACTCCGGGATGGCATCGCCGATCTTGCCCTCCGCGATATCTATCCAGCCGAATCCCCACGGAGCAAAGAAAAACGTCGGGTCCAGTTCCGCTGCCCTTCCGGCTGCCTCTCGCGCCGCCTGGAACTTGCCTTGCCAGGCCTGCCCCATCAGACCGTCGATCGGGATCTGCGGATCGAGCGGATCCAGTTCGGCGGCGCGCCTGATCTCTGCCTGTGACTCGTCGTACCGCCCCTGGAAGGACAGCACCAGGCCGAACTGATCGTGCGCAAAAGCGTAGTTCGGATTGAGCTCGAAGGCCCGGCGAAATTCGCGCTCCGACCCGGCCCAGTCGAATTCGAACCAGCTTTTGTATACCGCCAGGGAGGTGTGGCCCTCGGCGGAGGCATCGTTGAGTTGTATGGCCCGCTCGGCCGCCGCTTTCGTTTTCGGTTTCGCTTCGGTCGCCGTAATCACGCCCTCGTTGAACGCGGCCCACAGGTAAGCGTCCGACAGCCCCGAGTAGGCCGGCGCAAAGTTGGGGTCCAGCTTGACCGCCTCCTCGAACAGCGCGATCGCCTTGGCGAGATTTTCGTCGCTTGGGCGATTGAAGAAATAGCGGCCCTTCAGATAGGCGTCGTAGGCCGCGGTATTCACGCGCGGCGCATCGGCCAGACGCGACTTCTCGCCGGGAGTCAGGCGAACGTCGATCTCGTGCGCGATGGCCGACGCAAGTTCATCCTGCAACGCGAGCACGTCTTGCGAGTTGCGCTCGAAGCTATGCGCCCACAGGTGCCTGTCTGCGCGCGCATCGATCAGCTGCGCGGTGACCCGTACCTTGTCGCCGACGCGAAGCACGGAGCCTTCCAGCACCGCATCGACGTCGAGCATTCTGGCGATCTCCGGCGTCGGCGGCCGGTGCTCGCCCTTGAACTGCATCGTCGAACCGCGCGAGATGACCCGCAGCTGGCTGATTGTCGCCAGTTCGGTCGTCAGCTCATCGGTCATGCCTTCCGCGAAGTAGTCCTGAGCGGGATCGCCCGAATAGTTGTCGAGTGGAAGCACGGCGATCGAGCGGATCGAATGAAGATCAGAGTCCCCGCTCGCCACCGTGCCCGATGGTCGACTTCCCGACTTCGCGGAGGAAACGGACTCAGCTCCCCTTCCCGGCGCGAGCACGAACTTGTCGACGGCAAAGTAGGCCAGCGCACAAACCAGCACGACGATTAGCGCCCGATCCATGCTGCGCGCGGTCTGCGGCGCTATCGATTCTTCCGGCTTGACCCGGGCGTCGAGCTTCAAACCCTGTGGCGTCAACTCGAACACCCAGGCGAAGATCAGCGCCGGCACGAAGCCAAGTGCCAGCACGACGATCAGTCCGCGTAATGCCCAGCCTGGCACATCGAACGCCGGCAGCACGGTACTGGCAACCTGAGTGAGCAGCCACGCGCCGACGAGGTACAACCCCGCCATGCGGATGACGTTGCGGCGCCTGAGTTCAGTGAGGAAGCTCATGGTCGGCGGTCTCTCTTATTCGCAGACATAGTCGCCCGCGCTTACGCGCCGGCACTCGTCGGGCGGCCCGAACTTGTCCCAGTGCTCGGCCAGGTGCACCTTGCGCGCGAACTCCGCGAACTGCGGCAGCCGCCGCGCGGCGCGTCCTTCGGGCGACCACAGCTGGGTGAAGAAAAGCGCATCGGCCGTCGTTACGGCGTCCTGCACGGTCGCGAGCGCGCGCACGGGCTCGCCAAGCATGAGCAGCGCCCACGGCGCCGCCCCCGATACCGGGTTCGGCTTTGTGGCGAGGTACGCGTCGATCATGACGATGGCCTTGGCGCGCGCCGCCGCGTCGCCGAACACACCTTGGCCAAGGGTGCGGCTCGCATCGGCGGGAAAATCGCCGAAGAACGGCAGCACGCCACGCGTGAAGTAATCGACGGCCTGTGCGTCGCGACCCTCGTCGTGGGCGATCAGGCCCAAGGAGGAATAGCTGGCGAACTGGCCGGCGTCAACGGATTGCTGCAGCAGACGGCGCGCCATTTCGCGATCGCCGGCGTCGCGATACGCGACGCCGCGCCAGCGCAGCGCAGTCGGCAGCAGGGGATCGATCGCCAACGCCTGATCCAGGCTGGCCGTAGAAATGGCGCGATAACCAGTGATCAGCTGCGACGTCGCCAGCCAGAACCGGGCGTTCGGATCGGCCGCATCGAGCGCCACGGCGCGTTCCTGGGGCGCGCGCGCGGCAAGCCAGTCTCGGCGGTTCGAATAGCACAGGCCGAGTACCGCGTACCCCTCGGCGAGCATCGGATCAAGTTCAATCGCGATACGCGCCTCGCGCTCGGACCCGACCTGTGCTTCATCGAAGTCGAGCGCGGAATAAGTGCTCGCGACCGCGTACAAGCCTGCGAGGCGCGCATGCGCGCGTGCGTACTTCGGATCCAGGCGGATCGCTTCCTTCAGCCATGCGACGGCATCCGGAAAATGTGGTCCTTCGCGACGATTGAAGACCTCCGTGGCCCGCAGATACAGCAGGTACGCTTCGGGATTGGCAGTCGCGACCGCGACAAGGCGCGAATTCTGGCCGCCCTGCAGCACGACTTGAAGCTGATCGGTGATCGCGCGCGCGACGCGTTCCTGCAGCGCGAACACGTCGCTGAGGTCCCCGTCGTAGCTCTGCGACCACAGATGCGTGTCGTCCGACGTCTGGATCAGCTGCGCCGTGATTCGCACCTTGTCGCCCTGCTTGCGGACCGAACCTTCGAGTACGTGTGCGACGGCGAGCATCTTGCCGATCACGCGCAGGTCCTCGTTCTTGCCCTTGAACGAAAACGATGACGTGCGGCCGGCGACTTTCAGGTCCTTCACCTGCGCGAGCGCGTTGAGGATCTCCTCGGACATGCCGTCGGAGAAATATTCCTGGTCGTGGCCCGGACTGAGGTCGGTGAACGGCAGCACGGCTATCGACTTGCGATCGGTTGGCGTCTGGACGACGGCCGTTGACGCAGGCACGGCCGCATCGGCGGCGTGTGGAACGGGCACGCTCACGCTCAGCGCCACGCGCCACAGGATCACGCCGCCTATCGCCAGCAGCAGCGCGAGGATCGAAAGCTCGATGCCGCTGACGCGCTGCGCGCCGCGCTCGCCGTGATACCAAGCGAGGACCAGCGCGACGAAGAACCCGACCACGAGCGCGATCGTGATGCCGCGCCGCACGCCATCGGGCCAGCCAAACTGCTGCGCGACGATGTCGAGACCCTGCAGCAATGCGAACGCGCCCGCCGCGTAAGCCAGTGCCCACTGCACCAGCTTGCGTTCGCGCAGGCGTTGCAGCAGGTCAGCCATGCGGCGGCACCTTGTATTCCGTGACCGGTTGCTTGGTGAGCGCGACGAAACGCGGATCCTCGCGCAGCGCATCCCAATCCGGGTCCAGTCGCAGCGTGGCGGGAGTCACCGGCCACAGTCCATACGGAATCGACGCAAGTCGCTGCAGCGCCGTGATCGCTTCGTCCTTGTGCCCGAACCTGGCCTGGACGCGAGCCAATACTTCCTCGAAATAAGGGCCGAAGTACGCATCCTCGCTGGTTGGTACCAGCGCAATGGCGCGACGTGCGTGCGCCAGTGCCTCGGCTTTGTTACCCAGTCCGGCTTCTATCAGCGCGAGCGTGCCGGGAAGCCAGTAGTTCGTGGGCGCAGTGCGCAGTTCCGAGGATAGGCTTTCGCGTGCCTGCCGATAGCTGTTCGTCGCGGATGCTACATCGCCTGCGTGGCGCTGCAATTCGGCGCGCAGGAACTGCAGGTAGCCGTCGTCCGAACGGCGGCGATCCGCACGCGCAAGTTCGGTCTCGATCGCAGCCAATGCCGGATCGGGCCGGTGCAGCAGGATCGCGTTGCTGGTCATTAGGTAAAGGAAGAGGATGTCGCCTGACGTATTCGTTGCCTGATCCAATAAAGGCTGGGCCTGCTCGACCTCGCCGCGCATCTGCAGCAGCTGCGCCTGCAACGTCGTTGTGGCGGTGTCGGCCGGTGCGATCGCGACGGCCCGGTCTATCAGCCTCTGGCCCGCGGCGAAGTCGCGCGTTGCCAGCGCGGCCTGACAAGCGGTTACGACCAGCCGCAGATTGCGCGGGTCGAGCGCCAGCGCCTCTGAGTACAGCTGCTGGCTCTCAACCCAGCGGCCCTGCTCGCGCGCGATACTCGCGAGTGCGGCAATCGGCTCCGCACCGTTGGGAAGCTGCGTTCTCACGCGCTCGAAGATGCCTCGCGCGCCCGCATAGTCGCGCTCTACCCAGAAGCGATAGAAGCCCTGGGCGATCAGTGTTTCCGTACTTTCCGGCGCGAGCCGCACGGCCATTTCGGACGCAGTACGCGCCGCGTCCCGGCGCGCGTCCGATGCCTCCCAGCCTGAATAAAAGCGGCTTTGCGCGTAAGAAAGTCGGGCCCATGCCGGCGCAAGTTCCGGGTCTATCTTGACCGCCTGCTCGAAAGCGGCGATGCCCAGCGCTGCATTTTCGGCCCAGGCCGTTGTGCGGTCCATCAGCGCGAGTCCACGCAGATACGCATCATAGGCCGCCGGATTCAGCGTCGGCTTCGCCGCCAGCTGCGCCGCTTCGGCGCCGCTCAGCTTCGCCTTCAACATGTCGGCGACAGCCTGCGCGACTTCGCCTTCCACGCCGAAAATGTCGTCGAGCTTGCGATTGTAGCTCTCGGCCCACAGGTGCTCGTCGCTTGCAGCGCGAATCAACTGCACATTGATGTGCACCGAATCGCCGGATTTCTGCACGCTGCCTTCGAGGATGTTCGCAACACCCAGCTGTTTCGCGATCTCGGGAAGATTGCCCGGTTTCGCGGAATACTGTTGCGTCGAAGTTCGTGAAATCACCTTGAGCGCGCCGATCTTCGCGAGCCGGGTCAGAATTTCGTCCTGGATTCCCTCGGCGAAATAGGCGTTCGCCTTTTCTTCCGACAGGCTCTCGAAAGGCAGCACCGCGATCGACTTGTCGGAAATCGCGCTGGACACCGCAGCCGGAACAGCCGTTGCGGCCGGCGCTGCCCGCTTCCTCGCTGCGTCTCGTGGCCGACCAGAAATACCAGCCGAGCGACGAGGACAAAGAGCAGTCCCGCTGCGACGAACAGCCGCCTGCTGCCGGACGCGCCGGCGTCGAGCCGGATTCCATCCGGCGTGAAATCGAACGCCCACGCCATGACGACCGCAACCGGAAAGCCGAGCGCAACCAGCAGCGTGACGAGTCGCGGCGCCCAGTTCGGAATGTCGAACTGAGGCAACACGGTCGCGGCGACCTGGATCAGCAGCCAGCCGACCACGACATATGCGGCGCAAACGCGGAAGACCTTGCGCCTCTTGAGTTCGGCGATGAAGCTCATCGCGGCGGCACCTTGAATTCCGTGACCGGCTGCTTCGTGAGCGCGATGAAGCGCGGGTCGTCGCGGATCGGGTCCCAGATCGGATCGAGCGCAAGCAGCGCCGGCGTGACGCCGCTCGGTATCTCGAGCAGTTCGGGCAGCATTGCGATCGCGGCGTCACGATCGCCCTTCTGGGCATAAATCTGCGCGAGCACGATCTTCGCTACCGCGCTGTCGTTCGCATCATTACTGTTGAAGTCGATCTGGTGCTGCGCGGCGGCGATCGCTCGCGTCCAGTCGCCGAGACCGGCGTAGATGAGCGGCGTGAGCGGTCCTATCTCGGTCAAATGATCGATTCCTCCGGGAACCGCGGCGATAGCGCCCGCGAGCCGTTCGAACGTCTTGCGCGCAAGGTCAGCCTTTCCGGACGCTTGCTGGACGATGCCGAGGCGGATCAATCCGAGTAGGTCGCCGCCGAGCAGCGCCGTATCTGCGCGCTGCTCGGCGGGTCGCATGAACACGGCCAGCCCGGTGTAGTCGCGTCGGTACATCAACAGCAGCATGCGCGCGTCGGCCTCGTAGAACTCGCGCAGATCACTGGGCACGCGGGCGAGCCAGGCGTCGGCCGCGTCGAGCCGGCCGAGTTGCATTTCGACCTGTGCCAGGCCTGCGCGAGCAGTCGTGTCGTCCGGCGCAATTTTCAGCGCCTGTTCGAGCAGTTCGCGCGTCTCGTCGAAGCGGCGCAGGCGGAAGAAAATTTCCATAGCGCCCTGCACGCGTATCGAGACATTGCGCGGGTCGCGCGCGATCGCTTCGCGATAGTGGGCGATCGCGTCGTTCCACCGACCCATGCGCCGCTCGATGAAGTAGAGCTCCGAGAGGATATCGACGTCGCCCGGCTGGAGTGCCAGCGCCTGCTTGTAGACCTGGATCGCTGCGGTGAAGTCGCGCTGTACTCGATACAGGTACGCTCCGCGGGCAAGAAGACTCTCGGCGAGTTGGGGCTGCAGTCGCATGGCTGTGTCGGCAGCGTTGCGTACGGCGTCGGCGGTGGACCGCTCGACGTCGTAGCCGTTGAAGTAGAAGTTGCTCATGGCCGTGGCGGCGGCAGCCCAGCCCTGCGCGAATTTTGGATCCTCGCCCACGGCCTCGAAGTAGCTGTCGACTGCCTGCATCGTCTCGACGTACGAATACTGGGCATTGTCCTTGGCTCGCCCGCGCAAATAGGCCGCATAGGCCTTCGGGTTCTCCGTACCCGTGGCCGAAACTGCCTGGCGCTCGGCACCAGTCAGAGTCGCCTTGAGCGCATCCGCGACGGCCTGCGCGACCTCGCCTTCCACACCGAAGATGTCGTCCAGCGTGCGGTTGTAGCTCTCGGCCCACAGGTGCTCGTCCTTCGCGGCGCCGATCAGCTGGACGTTGATGTGCACGGCATTGCCGGATTTCTGCACGCTGCCTTCGAGAATGTTCGCGACGCCGAGCTGGCGCGCAATCTCGGCGAGATTCTCCGGCGCGCTCGCATAACGCTGCGTCGAGGTGCGCGAGATCACGCGCAGCGCGCCGATCTTCGACAGTTTGGTCAGGATTTCGTCCTGCATGCCGTCGGCGAAGAACGCATTCGCCTTGTCGTCGGAAAGGTTTGCGAACGGCAGGACTGCAATCGATTTGTCCAAAGCCGCAACAGGTACGGCCGCGGATTTTTCGGCTTGCATTGCCGCTGGACCGGCAGACTCCGGCGCGCGCGGCGCAAAACGCCAAAGCAGGCCGCCCCCGATCACCAGCAACAACGCGACGATCAGTAGTTCCGTGCCGCTGACGCGTTGCACGCCACGCTCGCCGTGGTACCAGGCCAGCACCAGCACAATGAAAAATCCGACACCCGCGGCCACCGTGATCCCGCGCAGCAATCCCTGCGGCCAGTCGAATTGCTGCCCGACCAGCCCGATCACCTGCAGCAGGACCCACACACCAGCCAGGTAGGCGAACGCCCACTGAACCAGCTTGCGTTCGCGCAGGCGCTGCAGGAGCTCAGCCATGTGTTGCATCCGTGGGGCCAGTCGTCGGGAAATGCTCGGCGCTGCGATCCGGCACGCCCCACTTCACGAGGATCGCCTTGAAGCGCGGGTCGTCGCGGATCGAGTCGAAAGCCGGTGCGAACAGGGCCTGCGCGGAGTAGTAGCGCTCGCCGACAACGGCTTCGTCGAGTCCCTTGTCAATGCTCTGGATCGCCTTGTCGCGCGCACCAAGCAAGCTATACCAGACGCCGTGTGCAACCCGGAACAAGTCGTAGTCACCGACCGCGCCGCCCTGATCGAGCTTGCGGATGGCATCCGCGCGCAGCTCAGGCTTTGCTATCGCGCGGATGATCGCGGCAATCAACTCCGGATCCTCGTCGTTTTCGCGTGCGCCGATGCGAGCCTGCTCTTCGGCTTCGGCGAACTGGCCGCTGCCGATGTAGGCCAGTGCCAGTTCCACGCGCATGGTGCTGATCGCCGGCGACAACTCGAGCCCGCGCCGAAGTTCCGCCTGCGCCTCCGCGTGCCGATGCCCATACTCGAGCACGTAGCCGAGCGTGTAACGCGGATGCGCGGAGAGCGGATTCAGCGCAACCGATTTGCGCGCGATGTCGATCGCTTGCTCGATGGCCCCGACACCGCTCAGCATCTGGGCGTATTGATCATAGGTCTCGGCGTCGCCGGGATTGAGCGCGATCGCCTCCCGGTATTCGGATTCGGCCCGGACAAAATCCATCTTGTTGCGAAATACGCTGGCTGCGGCGGCATGGCCGAAACCAGAACGCGGGTCGAGCATGAGCGCCCGTTCGGCCGCCGTCGTCGCCTGGTCGATCGCTTCGGGAAAAGGTTCAAGCAGATAGGCCGAAAGCAGCACGTGGATGAACGAGATTCCGGCCCAGGCATCGGCATAGTCCGGGTCGATCGCGACCGCCTGCTCGAAATATGATTTCGTCTCACGCATGCCCGCCCCTCGCGCAGGCAAGAGCGCGAGGCCGCGAAGGTACAGGTCATGGGCGCGCGCGTTGCTGGTCTTTTGTGTGACCAGAATCTGCGTGCCCTGCAGCGTGAGCTTCAGGTGGTCGGCGATTGCCTTGGATATTTCGTCCTCGACGGCGAACACGTTGGTCAGCTTGCGGTCGTATTTCTCCGACCACAGGTGAAAGCCGTTGCGCGCATCGATCAACTGGGCGGTTATGCGCACGCTGTCGCCGGCACTCTGCACGCTGCCTTCGAGCACGTTCGCGACGCCGAGAGTCTCGCCGACCTTGCGCAAGTCCTCTCCCTTGCCCTTGAATGCAAATGCCGACGTGCGCGCGGCAACCTTGAGGTTCGGAATTTGCGTCAGCGCATCGAGGATCTCCTCGGTGATGCCGTCGCTGAAGTATTCGTTCTTCGGGTCGCCACTCATATTGACGAATGGCAGCACTGCGATCGACTTGTCCGACGCCGGTGCTACAGCCTTCGCCGCTAATTCGTTCTTGTCGTGCCGTTCTGCGGTGGCCGCCGGCGCGAACGACTCACGCGAAGTCTGCGCCGCGCGCCACATCACCACCCCGCCGACCGCGAGGAGTACCGCCAGGATCAGCAGTTCCGTCCCGCTGACGCGCTGTACGCCCCTCTCGCCGTGATACCACGCCAGAACCAGCGTCGCAAAAAAACCGATCGCCAGCGCGATCGTGATGCCGCGGCGCACGCCATCGGGCCAGGCGAATTGCTGGGCAATGATGTCGAGTCCCTGCAGCAGCGCAAAGGCGGCCGCGACGTAAGCCAGCGCCCATTGCACCAGCTTGCGTTCGCGCAGGCGTTGGAGCAGGTCGCTCATGGTTTGACGGCCCCGTCGGCGGTTCGCCGCAAACGGCAGGTCCATCTTTTTCAACACCGCCTTGAATCGTGGATCACTGCGCAGTGAATCGAACGGTCGGGTCCACAACATCCCGCCGGCAGCGGCACTGCGCCGGTCCGAATAGCCTTCCAGCTCGTCGAGCGCGTGCTCGCGTTCACCCAGCAATGCGAGGAATGCCGAATAGATCAGCTGATCGCCGCGAATATCGGCATTGGCAGGCGCGCGATCGAGGCTGTCCAACGCGGCGGCGCGCGCTGCGGGATCGGCGATTCCGCGCACGAGCATGACCTTGGCATCAGGATCCACGCCGAGGTGCCGGGCCACGGCGCGAAGTTGTGCTTCGGCGTCGGCGTACGCTGCAGACCGATGTAGAGCAACGACTGCGACCATGCAGGCCGGGTAGAACTCGGGACTGGCGGGCAGCATTGTTTCGATCTGCGCTGCTGCGTCGGCATCGCGATGCAACCCCATGAGAATTGTCGTGCGCACGACGCCGATGATCGCCGACAGCGGATCGAGTTGCCGTGCGCGATCGATCTGCAGCAGCGCTGGTTCCTGCTGCCCGGTCATGTTCAGGAATTGCGCATACTGATTGAGCCGCTTCGGCATCCCCGGGCGCCAGAGCCAGTGCGCGCCGAAATGCCTGCTCGGCGCGCGCCCACTCGCCACGGTAGCACATGCACATTGGCCATGGCGACCAGCGCCGAAGACGTGTCAGGATCGATGCCGAGCGCACGTTGCGCGGCGGTTTCGGCGCGCGCCATTCCAGCGTCGACGTCGCCGCCGGTATATGCCGGCAACAGTTGTTCGGTCTCGGCGAGCGCTCCCCAGGCCTGGGCGTATTTCGGATCGAGTTCCACCGCCTTGCCGAACGCATCGGCCGCGTCGCGCAGGCCCTTCCCGCGCGCCGCGAGCAGGGTGAGGCCACGCAGGTACAATTCGTGCGCCTGCGGGTTGCCGGTGTTGCCGCGTCCCCGCGCGAGCGCCGGCCAACTGCACTTTCAGCTTGTCCGCGATCGCCTTGGAGATCTCGTCCTCGACCGCGAAGATGTTGGTCAGCTTGCGGTCATATCTTTCCGACCACAGATGAAAGCCGCTGCGCGTATCGATCAGCTGCGCGGTGATGCGCACGTCGTCGCCGGAACGCTGCACGCTGCCTTCAAGCACGTTGGCGACGCCGAGCACCTCGCCGACCTTGCGCAGGTCCGGATCCTTGCCCTTGAACGCGAACGCCGAGGTGCGCGCGGCGACTTTCAGGTTCGGCGATCTGCGCGAGCGCGTTGAGGATCTCCTCGGTGATGCCGTCGCTGAAGAATTCGTTCTTCGGATCGCCGCTCATGTTGACGAACGGCAGCACGGCGACCGATTTGGGGCTGATTTCCGCCGCGACGGGCGCCGTCGCTTCCGGTTTCGCCGCCTTTGCCGCCTGCGTCGCCGGCTACGTGCAGCGCCGCCTCCCGCCGCGGCGCCAGCACGAACTTGTCGAAGCGCGAAGTACACAAGTGCAATAATCAGCACGACGATAATCATGCGATCCATACGGCGCGCAGTCTGCGGCGCGATCGATTCCTCGGGCTTGACCTCGGCGTCGCGCTTGATACCCTCGGGCGTCAGTTCGAACACCCAGGCGAAGATCAGCGCCGGCACGAAGCCGATCGCAAGCAGGATCACGATGCTGCGCGGCATCCACGCCGGGCGCGTCGAACATCGGCAGCACCGTTCCGGCGACCTGCGTGATCAGCCACGCCGCCGACGAGGTACAAGCCGGCCATGCGGATGACGTTGCGGCGCTTGAGTTCGACGAAGAAACCGGTGCTCATGGCTTGCGCCCCGCCGCATCGGACTGCACGCCTTGCCCAGCCCCTGGCGCAGGAGCCGGTGCTGCCTCACCGGGCACCGGCAATCCAACCTTTCTGCAGAACGGCGCGAAGCGCGGATCGGATCGGACCGACACGAGGAACGGATCGGCGAGCAGCTGCATGACTCCGGAGTCGCGCGCGACGACGGCTTTCTCGAGCCACTCGAAAGCCTTGTCTGCCTCCTTTCGGTACGCGTACACGCTCGCGACCTGGAACGACGAGTTCTCGGCGTCTTCGACGATCAAATCCTGGAGGGCAGCGTCGGCCGCCGCGCGATCGCCGCCGGCGAACAGAGCCAGGGCCCTTGCATACCTTTTCCAGCTCGGCTGCGTTTCGAGTTCGGCTTCGCGCAATGCACCGGCCGCATCGC
Organism: uncultured Gammaproteobacteria bacterium; assembly: GCA_963766595.1. Taxonomy (GTDB): domain Bacteria; phylum Pseudomonadota; class Gammaproteobacteria; order Xanthomonadales; family Rhodanobacteraceae; genus Rudaea. The sequence continues at coordinate 405,338 of CAVYAZ010000001.1, read as the reverse complement.
CGCGCAGCACCAGGATCGCCGCGAGTTCGGCGTGCCCGGCGAGTTCTCCGGGCTGCAGTTCCAGCGCCTTGCGGACCGACGCCTCGGCTTCGTCGAGACGACCGAGCGCAACAAGGTAAAAGGTGAGGAAAAACCGGTAATGAGCGTGCAGCGGATCGAGCGCGACCGCGCGCCGCTGCAGCGCGACGGCGGCGGCGTGTTGGCCGAGGTCGGACAAAACCTCCGCGAGGCCGTTCTTTGCGAACGCATCGTCCGGCGCGAGCGCCTCGGCCTTGAGGAACTCGACCCTGGCGCCGCCCGGATTCCAGTCCGCGTTCAGCAGCAGCCAGCCAAGCGCCGCATGCGCTGCCGCCAGATTCGGATCGAGCGCGAGTGATCGTTGCGCCGCCTCGCGGGCGTTCGCATGCGCTTCAGTTTGTTCGCTGCCGCCACTCTGGCCGGCAAGTTCGCTCCACGTACGCGACAGGCGTGCGAGCGCCAGCGCGTAGTCGGGCTCGAGCTTCAACGCCTCTTCGTAGTAGCCAATGGCGCGGCGAAAATCCGCTTTGGTGACGTGGTCGAAATAGAAGTTGCCCTGCAGGTAGGCCTCGTACGCCTGCAGGTTTCCATTCGGGGGACGGTCGCGTGAGACGATCGTGGGCTGTGCCTCGCCGAGCAGGCGGACGCGCAGCGCCTGGGCAACCGACTGCGCAATCTCGCTCTGGACGTCGAAGATATCCTTGTACTCACGGTCGAATGTCTGCGCCCAGACCTGGCTGCCGTCCGCGGCATGGATCAGCGCGGCGGAAATGCGCAGGCGGTTGCCGAGCTTGCGCACGGTGCCGCCGAGCAGGCTCGACACGCCGAGCTTCGAGCCGATCGACTGAGGATCGTCGCCCGTGCCCTTGAACTGGAACGACGAGTTGCGGCTGATCACGCGCACGCCGCTGATCTGGGTCAGCGCGTTGATCAGGTCCTCGGACAACCCGTCGGAGAAATATTCGTCCTTTGCATCGCCGCTCTCGTTGACCAGCGGCAGCACGGCGATCGAATTGTCGGCCGCAAGATTTGCGTCCTTGTGCAGCACGAACCGGTCTGTCAGCAACAGCACGACCGCGGCAGGCCAGCACGGCGATGATCCAGCGGTCGAGCTTCTTGCCGGTCTGGCGCGTGATCGATTCGGCCGGAGCGACTTCGCTTTCGCGCCGCAGGCCCTGCGGCGTCCACTCGTAGAACCAGGCAAACGCCAGCGTGAACGGAAAGCCGACGATCGCCGCGAGCACGATCCAGCGCAGCACCCACTCGGCAATGTGAAAAAGTGGAAACACCTGGGTCGCAACCTGCACCAGCAGCCACGCGCTCGCCGCGTAGAACACAACGGCGCGGTAGACGTTGCGGCGTCGCAGTTCGGCGACGAAGGAAGGAGAGGACATCAGTGCGTCGCCTTGCACGCTGCGGCGAGATTCGGCTCTTCGACTTTCAGCCCGCTCAGGATGTCGAGGAATTTCGGCTCGCAATGCAACGAGGCGAAATGCGGGTCGAATGCGAACCAACGGGCGTTGTATGGCAGCTCGCGAACGACACGCGCGAAGCGCTCGACGGCGAGGTCATTGCGGCCGGCCGCGATAAACCAGATAGCGGCATCGTAGCTGTTCAGCGGCGACACACTGGCAGGGTTGCCCTGGCCGTCAGGCAACTCGAGCAGTTGGTGCTCGACTGCCTCTGCATCGCCCTTCCCGTCCAGCGCGTCCATCATGGCGTGAAAAAAGCCGAGAGCCTGCGGGCCGCGATCGGCCGCCGGCTTCTCCATGACCGCGCGCGCGCGCGCGTGGTCCTTGCGCATCATCGCAACGTCGAACTGCACCAACGGACACCAATCGGTGTTGACTGCGACGATCGAATCGCAGACCGCCAGCGCCTCGTCGTCATGACCCGCAGACAGAAGCAGCGAGGCCAGAACCGAGTTGACGATCGATGACTTCGGGTCGAGCGCCACGGCCTTGCGGATCATGGCGAGTGCCGCGTCGTTGTCGCCCTCCCAGCTCAACGTCTCGCCGGACCATTGATGAGCCGTGGCGTAGGAGGGTCCGAGGACGAGCGATCGCTGAAACATCGCGCGCGCGGTTTCGAAATGAAAGTCGCTCGCGGCGAGATAACCCAACGCGGCATACGGTTCCGGCAGGTCGGGGTTGAGCGCAAGCGCATGCTCGGCCGCATCACGGCCGGCCGGGCGGGTCTCCGCGAACGATCTGCTGCTCCATTCCGGCAGGATCGCGTAAGTCAGCGCGAGCCCGGCCCAGGCTTTCGCGTAATTCGGATCGCGCTTGAGCGCTGCGTGGAACAGCGCCTCTGCCTGTGTGAGGTTCTGCTCACCACGCGCGGTCCACAAACCCATCGCCTTGAGGTAGAGCTGGTAGGCGACGAGATCGGCTGTGTCGGCGACGGGCGTGCCGTTGGCGTGCGCGGCGTCGAGCTTGAGCTTCAACTCGTTCGCGATCGCGCCGGCGATCTCGTCCTGGATCGCGAAGATGTCCTTGAGGTCGCGATCGTAAGTCTGCGACCAGACGTGGTAGCCGTCGCTCGCGTCGATCAGCTGCGCCGTAACGCGTACGCGCTCGCCCTGCTTGCGCACGCTGCCCTCGAGCACCATGCGCACGTTCAGTTCGCGCGCGATCGTCGGAATCTCCTGCTCCTGCTTGCGGAACGTGAACGACGACGTGCGCGCCGCCACGTGCAGCCCGGACATGCGCGCGAGCACGTTGAGGATCTCTTCGCTGATGCCGTCGGAGAAATACTCGTTGCTCTTGTCTTCGGACATGTTGACGAACGGCAGCACCGCGATCGAGCGCGCGTCGGCAGTGGTGCCTGCTGGAGCCGGCCGCGTCTTCCAGTACCAACCCACGGCGAGCGCGGCGAGGATCGCGGCAATCACGACGATGCGCTTCGTGCCCACCGGCGTCCGGTCGACCTTGATGCCTTCGGGCGTGACGTCCAAAGTCCACGCGAGCACCAGCGCAATCGGAAATCCAAGCAGGATGATGAACGTGACTAGCCGCGGTGCCCACTCCGGCAGGTTGAGCTGCGGAGCAACAGTCGAGGCGACCTGGATCAGAAGCCAGCCGACGACAAGATAGGCCGCTGCGACCTTGAAAACCTTGCGTCTTTTGAGTTCCTCGACCAACGCCATCTAGAGCCACTCCCCCTGAGTGCGCCGATAACGCTGATCATCGCAGATTCAAGGGCATAGCGGGACTCCTTCAGCATAAATATCGCGATCGGCAGTCGGCCTGTTGCACAAACGGGTCACCCCCGCAGCGCGGGATTCGCGGCAAGCATCAGGATCCGCGGATGTACGCTCGCGGGCCAGTCGAGGTATCACCGCGAAGGCCGCTCGCTCCCTCTCCGACGGAGGGTCAGCGCCCTCGTGTTGCGAGTCTCGGCGGGGTTCACGAGCCGGAGCCGTTTATCGACTTGTCACTGGCACACGTAGTCACCCGGCGCCGGGCCACGCTTGCAGGCATCGGGCGAACCGTACTTGTCCCATACGGCCGTGAGCCCGGTCTTGCGCGCGAACTCTGCGAACTCGGGCCGGAGCCGCGCGGACTTGCCGTAAGGACTCCACAACATCTCGAACAGGAAGGTCTCGTTGTCAGTCAGGCGCGGCTGGGCGATCGCGAGCAGGCGTTCCGGCTGATCCAGGTACATCAACGACTTCAACGCCCAGAACGGCGTCGGTTCGGGGTTGTGGGCGAGACAGCGCTCGACGATATCCACGGCGGTCGTGCGTGCCGCCGCATCACCGCCGTGAACACCCGCCAGCGAACGCTTTGCGTCGTCCGCGCTGATGCCGCATTTCGCCAAACGTCTCGTCACGCGGGATAAAAGCAATTCGCGAGCCTGCGCGTAGTCGCCGCGAGCGTGCGCAACCTCGGCCTGGCCGTAGACCGCGAAACTCAGGCCGATGTCCGCCGAGCGCTGAATCGAGCGCTGCGCTGCCTCCTGGTCGCCGGCATAGGACAACTCGAGCCCGCGCCACAACTCCGCATTCGGCTGCATCGGATCGAGCACGAGCGAGCGGTCTAGCCGCGCTCGGCCCTCGCGCGTGTAACCGGTCATGACCTGCAGCACTGCATACCAGTAGTTCGTCAACGCGTCGTCCGGATCGAGCTGCAGTGCGTGATGATAGGCGTCGAATGCATCGAGAAAACGGCGCTCGTCCCCATAACCGCGTCCCAGCACGGCCCACGGTTCGGGCAGCTGCGGGTCGAGCGCAATCGCCTCGCGCGCATTGGCCTCGGCAAGTTCGAGAAATGGCGCGTCGCGGTTCTCCCAGACGACGTGGGTCGCCGCGAGCCTTGCCCGCGCGCGCGCGAACTTGGGATCCAGCCGCAACGCTTGCTCGAGCGCATCGACGGCCTCGTCCAGGTGTTCGAAATCGCGCCGGTTGTACAGGTCGGTCGCCTTGAGGAACAGCGCGTAAGCCTCTGCGTTACCCGTGCCCGCGCGGACCAGTTGCTGCTGCTGGTCGCCCCGCAGGATCACTTTCAACTGGTCCGTGATCGCGCGCGCGATGCGTTCCTGCAGCGCGAACACATCGCTCAGTTCGCCGTCGTAAGTCTCCGACCACAGATGAAAGCCATCCTCGGTCTGGATCAACTGCGCCGTGATACGCACCTTGTCGCCCTGCTTGCGCACGGAACCTTCGAGAATGTTCGCAACGCCCAGTTCATGGCCGATCGCGCGCATGTCGGCATTCTTGCCCTTGAACTGGAACGACGACGTGCGGCCGGCCACTTTGAGGTCCTTGACCTTGGCCAGCGCGTTGAGCAGTTCCTCGGCCATGCCGTCCGAGAAATACTCCTGGTCACGGGCGGGACTGAGGTCGGTGAACGGCAGCACTGCGATCGATTTGGTGCTTGCCGGCGCCGCTGCCGCCGATGGCGAAGCCACGCTGCGCGCCGATTCTGCGGCGGGTTGCGTCGGTGCCTGGTTGTGTTCCACGCGCCAGAGCGCGCCACCTCCCAACGCGAGCAGCAAGGCGACCATCAGCAATTCCGTGCCGCTGACCTTTTGCTCGCCTCGCTCGCCGTGGTACCAGGCCAGGACCAGTGCAACCGGAAATCCGACGAAGACCGAGCCGGTCCCGATCCTCAGCACGATCGACGGCCATGCATAAACACCCGCCAGCAGGCTGAGCACCTGCAGAACGATCCAGCCTCCGGCCGCGTAGGCGATTGCCCATTGCACGACCTTGCGGCGCTTCAGTGCGGCCCAGGCTGTAGCGGGCGCGTAGCTTTCGTTGCTCATATCTCCCCTGCTTCCGGGCGCCATCGTAACGCCGTTTGGCCACTCGTTCACGCTCCAGCGCATGCACGCCCTCGCCGCGCCGAGCAACATGCTCCGTCGGCCGAGCAGTCGCAGAGCAGGGACTTGAATTTGCATTGCGCCTGCGGCCAGACTTGGGGAAACTCTTCAATGATTCTTGCGCGTCGTTCCAGCGAAGGCTGAAATCCGGTTCTTAAACCCTGCTTTGCACGTATTTTCAAAGAAGACCCGGATCCCAGCCTTCGCCGGGATGACAAAGTCTTTTCGGCCTGATCGAATGTTTGGTACTTCACGCAACGGCTGCGCCACCTGGGGATTCGGGTTCCATGACTGATCGTTCGCCGCCAGCCACGCACGCGCTCGAACCGACGCTGCCGCGCGACGCCTATGTCTCGCCTGCAGTCTTCGCGGCCGAACGCGAACGCATTTTCGCGCGCGAGTGGGTGCTGGTCGGGCGCGAGGAGTCGGTTCCGTCTACTGGTGACTATCTCGATGTCGACGTGCTCGGCGAATCCGTGCTCGTCGTGCGTGGCGAAGACGGCGCGTTGCGCGCGTTCTTCAACGTTTGCCGTCATCGCGGCAGCGCGCTCGTGCCGCGCGCAGCCGTCGGTCCTGCGAACGAGGGCGTGCCGGTCGGCGGCTGCAAGGGCGCGACGATCCGTTGCCCGTATCACTCGTGGGTCTATGGACTCGACGGCGCGCTGAAATCCGCGCCGCATCTCGAGCCCGCGCTCGAGGGACGAAAGAAAGAGTTCGGCTTGCACCAGGCCGGACTGCAAACCTGGGGTGGCTTTATCTTCGTCAACCTCGAGCCGGAAAGCGCCAAGGCGCGTGGCCATGCTCTGCAAACCCAGTTTGGAGATGCGATCCGGCGCCTGCGCAATTACCCGCTGGCAGACCTGCGCATCGGTCATCGCATCGTCTATCAGATCGCGGCGAACTGGAAGGTGATACTCGAAAACTACAACGAGTGCTATCACTGCGCCGGCGTGCATCCGGAGTTGTGCAAGATCGTGCCGGCGTTTCGCAGCAACGGCGGCGCGGCACTCGACTGGGAAGAAGGTGTGCCGCATCGTGAGCGCGCAGTGACGTTCACGTTCAGCGGCCAGACCACGCGCGCGCCGTTTCCGGGTCTCGATGAAAACGAACGGACCAAACACAAGGGTGAGCTGATCTATCCAAATTTCATGATCTCGCTGTCGATGGATCACGTCGCCGCATTCACGGTCTTCCCGCGCGACGCGGGTCACAGCACGGTCGTCTGCGACTTCCTGTTCCATCCAAGCGAGATCGGCAGGCCTGATTTCGACCCGATGGATGCGGTCGAATTCTGGGACATCACGAATCGCCAGGACTGGACCGTAGTCGAAGGCGTGCAGCGCGGCATGAACTCGCGCCGCTTCACGCATGGGTACTATGCACCGATGGAAAGCGCCAGCCTGGACATTCGGAAGTACATCGCCGAGCGATTGGGGGATATCGTGGATGTTCCTACAGTGAACGATGCAATGAGTCACCCCGAAGGGGTGCCGTAACAGCCCAAGAAATCCCGTCATTCCCGCGAAGCGGGAATCCATCTTTGATCTTGCCCCTTTTCCCAAGAGCAAAATGGATTCCCGCTTTCGCGGGAATGACGAGCTAGTTGTTTTGCCGTCAACGAATGGAGCTGCGCAATTTCTACCGAACAAGTCATCGACGTGGCGCCCCCCGTTAATGTGACCGGCCTGGCGCGCGTGCGCGCCGCGATGGGCATGCGCGACCTCGTGATGTTCTGCATCGTCACCGGCATCAGCGTGCGCTGGATCGGCACGGCCGCTGCCGCGGGTCCATCAGCGATCACGATCTGGCTCGGCGCATTCCTGCTGTTCTACCTTCCGTTGCTCGCGGCCGTGCTCGAACTGTCTTCGCGCTTCGACGAAGGCGACGGCGGCATCTATCACTGGAGCCGGCGCGCGCTCGGCGACTGGTCGGGATTCATGACCGGCTGGACCTACTGGACGTGCAACCTGCCCTACTACCCGTCGATCCTGCTGTTCGCGGCCGGCGCGGCCGCATACCTGATCAGCAGCGATGCCGTTGCGCTCGCGGCGAATCCCACGTACATCGTCGCTTTTTCCGTCGCTGCGATGTGGATCGCCACGCTCGTGAACGTGGTCGGGTTGCACATCGGCAAATGGCTGCACAATCTCGGCGCGATCGGCAACTGGGTTCCGATCCTGATCTTCTTCGTGCTCGCGCCGATCGCCTGGTCGCGTTACGGTTCGGCCACGGCCTGGACGCTATCTGCGTTCGTCCCGCACGCGAACCTGCGCGAAATGGTGTTCTGGACCAGCCTGGTCTTCGCGCTTGCAGGCTCGGAAGCGTCAGCGTTCCTGCGCAGTGACGTGAGGGATTTCAAGCGCATGTTTCCGCGCGCGCTGATCCTCGGCGGCGTGTTTGTCGTCGGCGGCTACATCTTCGGCGCGCTCGCGATCATGGTCATCCTGCCGGCCGACCAGCTCTCGAGTCTCGGCGGCATCATGGAAACCGTCGTCGCCGGAACGCAGCGCATAGGCTGGAATGGACTCGTGCCGATCATGGCGGCCCTGCTCGTGATGGCGAATGTCGGCGCGGTCGGCGCATGGCTGACGGCGTCCGCGCGCCTGCCGTTTCTGGCCGGCATCGACCGCTATTTGCCGGAGCGCTTCGGGCACATCCACCCGCGCTGGGGAACACCGCATGTCGCCTTTATCTGGCAGGCCGTGTTCGCGACCGGGTTCATCCTGCTCGCGCAGTCCGGCTCGAGCGTGGCTGGCGCGTATCAGATTCTGATCAGCATGAGCATCATTTCGTACTTCATGCCGTATCTGTTCACGTTTGCGTCGGTGCTGAGCATGCAGCGCGTTCCGCCAGGACCCGATGTCATTCGCCCACCGGGCGGACGCATCACCGCGACGATACTCGCGTCCGTCGGATTCACGGTGACGCTTGCGTCGATGCTGCTGGCCTGCGTTCCCGATGCGGCCGAACCGAACAAACCGCTCGCGGTACTCAAGGTAGTCGGCAGCATGGTGCTGCTCGTCGCAATCGGGCAGATTGTCTATACGCACGGCCAACGCCGGCGTCGCAGCCAGGCCCAGGTGCAATGACAGGCGCAACGCGCAAGCGGCACTACTCGGCGTGGTCGCTGTTCCGCGAAGGCCTGCGCGGGCAGCGCGGATGGACACCGGCATGGCGCGACCGTGATCCGGAGCCGCACTACGATGTCGTCGTCATTGGCGGCGGCGGACATGGTCTGGCGACGGCGTACTATCTGGCGAAACAACATGGCGTCAAGCGCGTCGCACTGCTCGAGAGGGGCTGGATCGGCGGCGGCAACACCGGCCGCAACACGACGATCATCCGTTCGAACTACTTCTACCCGCAGAGCGCCGCGCTATATGACTTGTCGGTGAGCCTGTACGAAGGACTCACTCGCGAACTGAACTACAACATCATGTTCTCGCAGCGTGGCTTGATCGAGGTCGCCCACACCGAAGCCGACCTCGAGATGATGGCGCGCGCCGCCAACGCGATGCGCGTCAACGGCATCCCTATCGAATTGCTGAGCCGCGAACAGACGCTGGCGCTCGCGCCGCTGCTCGATCCGTCGCCGAAAGCGCGCTGGCCCGTGCGCGGCGCGTTGCAGCAGCGGCGCGCAGGCACGGCGCGGCACGATGCGGTTGCCTGGGGTTACGCGCGCGCAGCCGATGCGCTCGGCGTGCACATCATCCAGAACTGCGAAGTCACCGGATTCGAAATGGCCGGGGCCCAAGTCGCTGCGGTAAGGACATCGCGCGGCACGATCCACGCCGACCGCTTCGGCATGGCGGTCGCAGGCAGTTCTTCCGCGGTCGCGAAGCTGGCCGGCTTTGAACTGCCGATCCAGAGCTACACGCTGCAGGCGATGGTCAGCGAGCCGGTCAAACCATGCCTCGACACGATCGTGCTGTCGTCGACGAATGGTGTCTACGTCAGCCAATCGGACAAGGGTGAACTCGTCTTTGGCGGAAACCTCGACCGTTGCCCGTCCTACATGCAACGTGGCAGCTTTCGCGTTTCGCAATCGGTCATCGCGCCATTGATCGAAATGTTCCCCGCTTTCGCGACATTGAAGTTGATGCGCCAGTGGGGCGGCGTGGTCGACACGACGCCGGACAACTCGCCGATCATCGGCCCGTCGCCGGTGCCAGGTCTGTTCCTGAATTGCGGATGGGGCACCGGCGGCTTCAAGGCGATTCCTGCAGGAGGAACACTGTTCGCGCACGTGCTGGCGACGGGCCAACACCATCCGCTGTCGGAGCCATTTGATCTGTCGCGCTTCGAGAGTGGCGAAATCATCGATGAGGCGCATGCTGGCGTGGTGCATTAGTGGACGGTCTTGTATGAAAGACAGCGCACGAACGTTGCTGTCGCGATCTGATGGACGTTCTCACCTCTCCCGCCGGCGGGAGAGGTCGGCGCGCGTAGCGCGCCGGGTGAGGGTGGCGCTTGGTCAGGCGACGTCGCATGCGGATGTGCCACCCTCATCCGCCTCTGGCACCTTCTCCCGCCAGCGGGAGAAGGAAATTCAATCTCGGCCTTGCGCCGACGGTCACACGCAATAGGTATGCAAATCTTCCCTTGCCCCTTCTGCGGCCCACGTGCCGATCGCGAATTCCGCTACGGCGGTGATGCCGGCAAGAAGCGGCCGCCGCGCGACTGCAGCGATGCCGAGTGGGCGCGCTACCGCTACCAGCGCGCAAACATCAAGGGTATCGCGCGCGAACTCTGGCTGCATGCCGACGGTTGCGCGCGCTGGATCGAGATCGAACGCGACACGACGACGCACGCGGTCATCGCGACCAGGCCACTGGCGCCATGAGCGGCCCGCAGCGCATCGACGACCACAACGGCAACGGCCGCGAGATCGACCGCAGCAGGCGCCTGGATTTCAGTTTCGATGGGCAATCGATGGCGGGGTTTGCCGGTGACACGATCGCCTCGGCACTGCTCGCCAACGGCGTGCGGCTCGTCGGCCGCAGCTTCAAGTACCACCGGCCGCGGGGCATATTCAGTGCCGGCGGCGAAGAACCGAACGCGATCGTCGACCTGCGCCACGCAAGCCGGCACGATCCGAATGCGCGCGCGACGCTGGAACCCCTGCAAGCAGGCCTGGCGATACGTTCGACCCACGCGCGCGGTAACGCGCAGCGCGATACATTTTCATTCCTCGATCGTTTCGCACGCTTCATTCCGGCCGGTTTCTACTACAAGACTTTCATGTGGCCGCGCTTTCGCCTTTACGAAGGCATGATTCGGTCGCTGGCCGGAATCGGCCGCGTCGACGCGGCGTCACGCGCGCCGCGATCGCAGCAGCAGTTCCTGAATGTCGACCTGTGCGTCATCGGCGGCGGGGCAGCCGGCATCGCCGCAGCTCTGGCCGGAGCGCGCGCAGGCAGGCGCGTCCTGCTCGCCGACGATCGTGCGCAACTCGGCGGTTCGCTGCGCTGGCGCGACGCACGGATCGAGGGTACCGCCGGCATCGAATGGCTGGCGGCATGCGAAGGGGAATTGGGCGCTGCTGGCGCGCGCATCATGACGCGCACGACGGCCATCGGGTGCTACGACCACAACACCGTCGTTCTCATCGAAAAAGGTGTGTCCTCGGAACAGAGCGCGAACGGTGAACGCCTGTGGCAGATCAGGGCGACGGACGTCGTCCTAGCCACCGGCGCGATCGAGAGGCCGTTGCTGTTCGGCAACAACGATCGCCCCGGCGTGATGCTTGCCGACGCGGCGCTGCACTATCTGCGCTGTCACGCCGTGCGTTGCGGCCAACGCGTCATCGTGGCGACGAACAATGACTCGGCTTACGAAGTCGCTCACGCGCTGAGTACGGCCGGCGCGCGCTGCACCGTGGTCGACACACGCGCGTTTGCGCATCGCGCCGCGGATGCCCGCGCGGCCGGCATCGATGTGCACCTCGGCAACCCGATCGACACAACGCTCGGCCGAACGAAGGTCGAGGGTGCGCGGCTGATGTCAGGTGACGTGATCGAATCGGACCTGATCGCCGTCGCCGGCGGCTGGACTCCACTGATCCACCTGTACTGCCACGCGCGCGGCAAGCCACGCTGGGACGAACGCATCGCAGCGCTTGTTCCAGGCGACACCATCGCGGGACTGCAGGTGGCTGGAGCCGCCAACGGCGCGCGCACCCTCGACGAGGCGATCGAACAAGGCAAGTTCGCAGGAAGCGGGGCGTCGTCGTCTAGTCGCGCGCCGCCACTTGGCAGCCCTCGGCCCTCAGCCCTCAGCCCTGCGCAGTCGGCAGACTTCTGGGGCGGCGCGCCGGACCTGACTGCCGCATCCGGCAATCGCCGCGTCTGGGTCGACCTGCAGCACGACGTCACGACCAAGGACATCGAACTCGCCGTGCGTGAGAACTTCGCATCGGTGGAACACCTGAAGCGCTACACGACGCTCGGCATGGCGACCGACCAGGGCAAGACGTCGAACGTCAATGGCCTGGCAATTCTGGCCGCGCAAACCGGGCGCGGCATCGACGCCCTTGGCGTCACCACGTTTCGCCCGCCGTTCGTGCCGGTGTCGATGGCGACGATCGCCGGCAAGACTCTTGGCGAATTGCAGGCCCCGGTTCGGCGACTTGTCGCGGAAAACGTGCATCGCGAAGAAGGCGCGTACTTCCGCGAGTACGGCGATTTGCTGCGCCCCGCCTGGTATGGGCGCGACGTGACTGCAATCACCCGCGAGTACCAGCACGCACGCAACGGTGTGGCCGTGTTCGATGCCTCGTCGCTCGGCAAGATCGACGTCATCGGTACGCAGGCTGCTGCGTTGCTCGATTTCGTTTTCTATACGCGCATGTCGACGCTGGCGCCGGGCCGGCTGCGCTATGGGCTCGCGCTGGCCGAGAGCGGCGCGATTTTCGACGACGGCGTCGTCCTGCGGCTGGCGCCCAACCATTTTGTCGTTTCGTGTTCGAGCGGCCACGTTGCGGCGATGGTCGCGCATCTCGAGGAGTGGCGTCAGGACCGGTTCGACCTCGGCAAGGTATTCATCCACGACGCGAGCGCGCATTGGGCGACGATGGCGGTTTCCGGGCCGCAATCCAAGCGCGTGGTCGCTGCGCTCGACCTCGGCATCGCGCTCGATGACGTGCAGCTGCCGCACATGGCGGCGTGCATCGGTACGTTCGCCGACCGCGGCGCGCGTATCGCGCGCGTCAGCTTTACCGGCGAGCGCTGCTACGAAGTCTCGGTGCCGGCGCGCCTCGCGTCCGACCTGTGGCTCAAGGCCCGCACCGCGGGCGCCGCGCCGATCGGCGTCGAAACTCTCGGCGTCTTGCGCGCGGAGAAAGGCTACATCTTCGTCGGCCAGGACACCGATAGCGAAACGATGCCGCACGATATCGGCATGGGCGGCGCGCGCGACAAACGCACTGACGCGTACGTCGGCGACCGTTCGCTGTTCACGCCATGGGCCAAGCGCGAGGACCGCAAGCAGCTCGTCGGCATTGCCGCCTCGGCCGATCGGCCGATTCCAGTCGGTGCGCACCCGGTCGCCGAGACAAATGGCAAGCTGCGCAGCATCGGCTACGTGACGAGCAGTTATTTCAGCCCTGCACTAGGCCGCCCGATTGCACTGGGTCTCGTCGAAGACGGACGACACCGCCTCGGCAAGGAATTCAAATTCGAACATCTCGGAACGCGCCTCAGCGGCACGCTGGTCGGACCGTGTTTCCTGGACTTGGCCGGAGCACGCCTGAATGCATGATCGCGGGCAGTTCTGGTCGCCGGTTCCCGACTGGTCGCAAGTCGCCTTGCACGCGGCTGCAATCGACGTGCGTCCCGTTACGGTCGCATCCGTCTGCCTGGTCAGCGGTGATGTCCAACAATTTCTTGCGCAGCACGGCAGCGGAGAAGTCTTCGGGCCACGCCAACCTTGCGGCAGTGACGCCTACGCCTTGCGCCTTGCTCCGGATCGCGTGATGTTCATCGGGGACGCCTCCACGTCCGCGGACGGCACTGGATTCACGAACGGCTGCGCAGTCACCGACGTCAGCGACGGCATGCTGATTTTCGACGTCCACGGCGAGCGTGCGGCGGAATTGCTGGCCCAGGGCAGCGAGTATCCGTTCGAGGATACGACCATTTTTCCGCATGAATCAGCATCGATGCAGTTTGCGGGCTTAAGGTTGATCGTGTCGAGGCGCGAACGCGGCTGGCGACTACATGTAGATCGGCCCTGGGCGCCGGCGCTGTGGCGCTGGCTGCGGTCGCATGTTGAAGCGCCTTGAGGAATCCTGACCGACTCAAGTATTTGCCGTCATTCCCGCGAAAGCGGGAATCCATTTTGCTTTTTGATCAAGAGACAAGATCAAGGTGGATTCCCGCTTTCGCGGGAATGACGACCTTTCTGTAAGGACGTTTGCATGAAATCGCACTACCGCGTCGTCGTCATCGGCGGCGGCATTGTCGGGGCCAGCGTGCTCTATCACCTGGCAAAGTTCGGCTGGACCGATGTCGCGTTGATCGAGCGTGCCGAACTTACCTGCGGCTCGACCTGGCACGCGGCCGGGGGCTTTCACGCGCTCAACGACGATCCGAATATCGCTGCGTTGCAGGGCTACACGATTCGCCTGTACGACGAGATCCAGCGCGAGAGCGGCGTCAGCGTCGGCATGCACATGACCGGCGGCATCAGCCTTGCCGCGTCGGCCGAGCGCATGGAGATGCTCAAAGCCGAGCGTTCGATGTACGAGACAATGGAGATCGAAACGCGGCTCGTGACGCCGGAGGAAATTCGCGAGCTATGCCCAATCGTCGATGTGGCGAACCTGCAGGGCGGCCTGTACGACGCGCATGAAGGCTACATGGATCCGCACGGCACGACGCACGCGTATGTCGGAGCCGCGAAAAAGCATGGCGCCGGAGTCATCCTGCGCAATCGCGTCATCGAGCTGCACCAGTTGCCCGACGGCCGTTGGTCGATCGTCACCGAAAACGGCACGATCACGGCCGACCACATCGTCAATGCCGCCGGCTTGTGGGCGCGAAAGGTCGGGCAGATGGCCGGCGTCAACCTGCCGGTGACGCCGATGCAGCACCACTATCTGATCACCGAAGACGTGCCCGAGCTCGTCGCGCTCGATCGCGAAATCGTTTCGATCACGGATCTGGAAGGATTCACGTACCTGCAGCCGGAACGCAAGGGCGTGCTGCTCGGCATCTACGAGCGCGATCCACGGCATTGGAAGGTCGAAGGCGCCGATTGGGATTTCGGCATGGATCTGCTGCCACCCGACATCGACCGCATCCTGCCCGAACTGTCGATCGGTTTCGAGCGCTTCCCGGCGCTGCAGCATGTCGGCATCCGGCGCTGGGTCAATGGCGCGTTCACCTTTACGCCGGACGGCAATCCTCTCGTCGGCCCGGTGCCTGGGAGGAAGAACTATTGGGTCGCGTGCGGCTGCATGGGAGGCTTCTCGCAGGGCGGCGCGATCGGACTGACCCTGGCGCAGTGGATTATCAACGGCGATCCCGGCGCCGACATTTTCGGCATGGATGTCGCGCGCTACGGCGCGTTCGCCGCCGAAGACTCGTACCTGAAAGACATGACGCGGCAGTTCTACGCGCGGCGCTTCGTGATCTCGTATCCGAATGAGGAACTTCCCGCGGGTCGGCCGCTGAAAGTCTCGCCGTGCTACGACGCGCTGAAGGCCGAAGGCGCGCTGTACGGCTGCACCTGGGGCATGGAGACGCCGCAGTTCTTCACGCCGGGCCAGGCGAACTTCATCGAGCGGCCGAGTGTGCGCCGCTCGAATGCGCACGACTTCGTCGCCGGCGAAGTGAGCGCTGTGCGCGAAGCGGCCGGCATGTTCGAAAGCGCGGTGTACGCCCGCTATGAAGTTTCCGGTCCCGGCGCGGCGCAATGGCTCGACCATCTGCTCGCATCGCACCTGCCGCGCGTCGGACGCGTACGGCTCGCGCCGATGTTGAGCCCGAACGGCAAACTGATGGGCGACCTGACTGTCAGCCGCCTCGCCGACGATCGCTTCTGGCTGATCGGTTCGTACTACCTGCAGGCCTGGCACATGCGCTGGTTCGACGATCACTTGCCTCCGGGCGACGTGACGTTGCGCAATCTGTCCGATGCGTGGATGGGATTTGCGATGTCCGGGCCGGCGTCGCGGGAAATCATTTCGCGCCTGACCGATCGCGATATGTCCAATGCGGCATTTCCGTTCCTGCAGTTGCGCCGAGATGCGGATCGTCGGCGCCAATGCCGTCGTTGCGCGGCTGTCGCTGACCGGCGAACTCGGCTACGAGATCAATGTGCCAGTCAGCCATCAACTTGCGCTGTACGAGGCATTGAAGATCAGCCGGCAAGGACCTCGGCCTGCGCTCGATCGGCAACCGCGCGCTCGACAGCCTGCGGCTGGAAAAGAGCTACGGCATCTGGAACAGCGAGTTCACGCAATCGTGCACGCCGGGCATGTCGAACCTCGCGCAGCACGTCGCTTTCGACAAGGGCGACTTCATCGGACGCGATGCGGCGCTGCGCGAACGCGATACGGGCGCTGCGAAAACGCTTGTCACGTTGTGCATCGATGCAAGCGATGCCGATGCGTCCGGCTTCGAACCGGTCAAATGCGACGGCAGGCTCGTCGGCTGCGTTACTTCCGGCGCGTACGGACATTTCGTGAAGCAAAGTCTCGCTCTCGCCTACGTCGACCGCGACTTCGCGACCGCGGCGCCGGAACTCACGGTCGACGTGACCGGCGAGCCGCGCGCGGCGAAGATTCTTCTTGAGCCAGCCTACGATCCGAAGGGATTGCGGCTGCGCAGCTGAGGTAGGCCTCACCCGTCAAAATGCCGTCATTCCCGCGTCTTTCAGCAGCGGAGCTGGTCAAGCGGGAATCCATTTTGCTCTTGCACGGCACGATGAGATCAAGATGGATCCCCGCTTTCGCGGGGATGACGACTTTTTCAGATGTTCCTGAGCGTGGCTCTGGAGAACCGCCGGCGCGGGTCGAGCCGCCGCCACAGGTATCCGCCGCGAACGCTATTGCGTCAGTCCCATCTTCTTCTCGAATGCTGCGAAGCGCGCATCGCTGCGCAACGACTTCAGCAGCGGGTCGATCATGAGGTTGGCCAGTCCGCCATCGTGCTGCCGATAGGCGCGATCGAGCCATTCGAAAGCCGAGTCGGGCTCGCCGCGCCAAGCGAACACCTCGGCGATCTGATATGCCGAGCCGTCGGCGTCTTTCGCGATCAGCGTGTTCAAGGCCGCCTGCGCGGCGTCCTTGTGCCCGAGGCTATGCTCAATCAGCGCGGACCCCATCCGATCCCAGTTGTCGCCACCGCGTTTCAAGCTAATTCGGGTCGCTTCGAAGTTGCCTTCGAGCAACTCGACTATCGCGACCGTCACGAGGGCAAAGCTCGATTCGGAATTGAGCGCCACGGCGCGTTGCGCCGCCTCGCGCGCCTCGGCGAGCCGGCCGGTTGCCGCAAGTTCCCAACCGAGACTGGACCATGCTTTGGGCGACAGGGGGTCGAGCTCAACCGCTTTGCGAATTTCGGCAATGGCCTCCGCAAGACGCCCGAGCGTCGCCAGAAGCTCGGCACGCTGAAACCGGCTCTCGCTCGAGTTTGGTTCGAGCAGCATCGCGCGTTCGATGTCCGCCTGGGCTCCGGTCCAATCCCAGAAAGTCGTATAGCGCAGTTGGCCGCGCGCCATGTAGCCCTCGGCCAGATCGGGAGCCAACGCGACCGCCTTGTCCGCCGCGGCCAGCGCTTCGTGCTTGGCCGCGGCGATCGCGTCTGCGCCGTCGAGGAAGTCCGAGAGGAAATTCAGTGTGTCGGCCAACCCCGCCCATGCCGGTGCATAGGAAGGATCCAGAGCCACTGACCTGCGGAAACCTGCTTCCGCATGGCGCCAGCCATCGACGTTGTTCCGGCTGAATTCCTGCTTGCCGATCAGGTACTCATTGTAGGCATCGAGGTTCGCCGTCCTGTGCTGGTTGCCGGCGGCAGCCTGGCTCGGCAGCAGCTTCAGCTTCAACGCCGCCACCACGGCGCTCGCGATCTCGTCCTGCACCTTGAAGATGTCCGTGAGCTCTCGATCGTACGTCTCCGACCACAGATGCGTGCTGTCGATCGTGCGTATCAACTGCGCGGTAACGCGCAAGGTATTACCGGACTTGCGTACGCTGCCCTCGAGCACTGTCGCGACCGCCAGCTTCTTCGCGATCTCGGCGACGTCGGCGTTCTTGCCCTTGAACGAGAACGACGATGTGCGCGCGATGACCTTGAGCTGCGGCACCTTCGCGAGCAGGTCGAGCAGTTCCTCGGACAGGCCATCGGAAAAATATTCCTGATCCTTCGCCTGACTCATGTCGACGAACGGCAGCACGGCGATCGAGTCGGCCGGCGGCGTGGTGGCCGTCGCGCCCTCGCCCGCGACCGGCGGCGCAGCAGCAGCGGTCGCGGATTCGGCAGCATGGGTCCGAGCGGTCTGCCACGGCGCCACGACGAACTTGTCGACGAGCAGGAGGGCAACCACCGCCGCGAGCACGCCGATCACGATGTAATCAAGCTTGCGCCCCGTCAGGTGTGAGACGCTCTCCTCGGTACTGACCTCGCTGGTCCGCTTCAGGCCTTCCGGCGTCAGCTCATAGACCCAGGCAAAGATCAGCGTCGGAATGAAGCCGACCGCAAGCAGGGCGAGCAGCCCGCGCACCCAGCTGTTCGGCAGGTCGAGCGCGCCGAAGATCAGCGAGCCGGCCTGCAGCAAAAGCCAGCCGACCGCGAGGTAACCGATCGCTACGCGGATTACGTTACGACGCTTGAGTTCTTCGACCAGCCGCATGACAGGAACCACCCCTTTGGTACGGCACATGATCGCAGATTCGCCTGCCGTCATGGAATCGATGCCTACGCCGGCAAACGCGCGTGCAGCGTCTACGCGCCGCACCCGGACAATCATCCTTTTCCGGGCGCAGCCAGAGGCAAGCAGATCTGCTGAAGCAACACCTTGAAGCGCGGATTGTCGTGCAGCGGATCGAATTCGGGTATCACGTAGAGGTACTCGCGAAACGGCGCCTTCTTCTCAAACAGGCGCTCGAGTTGCGTGAGCACCAGATCGTATTCGCCGAGGCGCGCGAGTAGCGGCGGTTTCTGGAACACCGAGTCGCCGCCGTGCGCCATGATCTGCTCGATTGCAGCCGCCTTCTTCGATGGGTCCTTGAGCGCCGCGATCAGACTGAGACGCAACTCACGCGCCGGAGAAGGCATGCCTCGCACGATGGCTTCTGCTTCGTCGAAACGGCGCAGGTCGATCAGGGCCATCGCTTTGCCGTTTATCGGCTCGAAGAAACCGGGCGCGATGCGCAGCGCGGCGTCGTAGTAAGGCAGCGCTTCGAGGTACTTCTTTTCCGTGGCCAGGCTGATGCCGCGCGAAAACTGCACCACCGCCGACAACGGGTCGAGCGCAAGTGCAGCCTGATAGTGGACATCGGCCTCGCTCGAGCGCCGCTGTTGCAGCAGCATCTCGGCGTACCACTGATGCGCGGTCGCATCCGCCGGATTTGCGGCTATCGCAGCACGAAAATCCTGCTCGGCCCCGACCCAGTCAAAATTGAACGTGGTGCGGGTATTGGCCCGCGCGGCCAGCGCCGCGCTCGAGCGAGGATCGAGCGCGACCGCGTGATCGGCAGCATCGCGCGCCAACGCCGCTGTATCCACGGCCGCCAGGCCGGAAGGGTCGCTGACCGCGTATGTCGGGAGCAGCGAATAGGTTTGGGCAAGACCGGCCCACGCGTCCGCATAGGCTGGATCAATCGCCAGCGCGGCCTTGAACGCCACCTCGGCGCTCTGCAGGTTGGCATAGCCGCGCTGGTTGAACAGGTAGCGCCCGCGCAGGACCTGCTCGTGCGCTTCGGCATCTTTCGTGGCATTGGCTGCCAGCCGCGACTGCTGATCGCCTTGCAACACGACCTTCAGCGCATCGGTGATCGCGCGCGCAATGCGTTCCTGCAGCTCGAACACGTCGGTGAGGTCGCCGTCGTAGCTCTGCGACCACAGGTGAAAACCGTCGCGCGTCTGGATCAGCTGTGCGGTGATGCGCACCTTGTTGTCCTGCTTGCGCACCGAGCCCTCGAGTACGTGCGCCACACCGAGCGCAGCGCCGATTGCGGTCAGCTTTTCATTCTTGCCCTTGAAGTAGAACGACGACGTGCGCGCGGCGACATGCAGGCCCTGCACCTTGGCCAGTGCATCGAGGATTTCCTCGGTCATGCCGTCGGAAAAATATTCCTGGTCGTGAGTTGGACTGAGGTCCGCGAACGGCAGGACCGCGATCGACTTGTCATTGACGAGGTCCGCGCCGCCTGCCGCCGCGCCCTGGACTGCACTCGCCTTCACAGCCTCGGTCGTCGTCGCGACCAGCCTGGCATCGCGCGCTGGCGCCAGAACGAACTTGTCGAAGCCGAAGTATACAAGTGCAAGAATGAGCAGGACGATGATCAGCCGATCCATGCGTCGCGCTGTCTGCGGGCCAATCGATTCTTCGGCCTTGACCGCGGCGTCCCGCTTTATCCCTTCCGGGGTAAGCTCGAATACCCAAGCGAAGATCAAGGCCGGCACAAAGCCCAGCGCCAACACGATGATCAGCGCGCGCAGCGCCCAGCCCGGCACTTCGAACGCCGGCATCACGGTGCTGGCGACTTGAGTGAGCAGCCACGCGCCGACCAGATACACCCCGGCCATGCGCAGTACGTTGCGGCGCTTGAGTTCTTCGAAAAACCTCACCGGCCGAACACCCCCTGTTGCCTTGATCATCGCAGATTTTACCGGGCGCGGTCACGAAGCCGGGCGTCTGGACGTCGGCAAAGCGACGGTTGAGGTTGGGATATGCCGCACCGGCTAGCGGGTCTACGCCCTGCGCACCCTTTGATCACGGATATACCGAACGGTGATTCACAAAGGGTGGTCGATCGATTTGAAAGTGCGGGCTGATGCTGCCCGCCCGGGCTCGGCTCAATCGCCCTTGCGAAATGCAGCCAGATTCGCGCGATACGCAGTCATGGTTTCACGCAGCTTCGGATCGTTCCAGGCCGCGAGCCAGTCCGGATCCTGGCTGACTTCCTCAGGCAGCCGTGCGCCATGCGGGCCGCTGAGCAACGCCCATGTGAGGACCCAGTCGTCACTGTTGCGCAAGCCATCGCGGAGTGCGTCTGTCGCTCTCGGCATGTCACCGACATAGTTCGCAAACAGCGAGGCGGCCTCGGAAGAACCGGGATTGCTCGCCCACCCGCCAGGCTGCTTCGTGGCACGGTTGGCCGTGAACCTGTCGGCCGCCAGGTCGAGTGCCGGCTGGTCATGGTCCGCAGCATGCAGCGCGATGCGAACGGCAAGGCAGCGGTTGGCATTGGCACCGGTCTCCGCGCATATCGCGGTAGCCAAGTCGCGCGCCTGGCCGAGTTCGGCGAGCCGCAAATGGGCCCAGAACAACTCCCAGCGCATGAACAGCGCATTTCCAAGGGGAATCGCGCGTTCGCCGACCGCGACCGCTTCGCGGAAGCGGCCTTGCGCGACTAGGATGTTGGTCAGGTTCATCGAGTGCACGAACGCCAGAGGATCGAGTGCCATCGCTTGCCGCTTCAGGCGTTCGGCGGCCCGCAAGTTGCCGATGAACTCTAAGTTGTCGCCGGCAAAATTCATGATGTCGACATTGCCTGGCGCCAGCGCCAGCGCGCGGTCGAAGTCCGCATTGGCCGCCACCTGCTCGAACTGCCCGCTACGCAGGATTCCGCGCACCATGTAGGCTTCGGCGTTGCCCGGGTCCAGCCGCATCGCTTCGTCCGCGTCGGCCCGGGCCTTCGGAAAGGTAACGTCGGTCGGCATCGTGGCGGACCATCCCGACTCGATCGACAATGCGAAGGCGCGTCCGGAGTGGGCCGGACTGTAGTCCGGAGCGCGCGAGATGGCGCGGTCGAACGCGGCGATCGCGAGCGGCAGGCTATCGCCGACGCGGCGCGCGACCAGGGATCGCCCGAGCAGGTAGTCATCGTATGCCGCGGGGTCCGCGGTCTTCGGCGCAGCGCTTTCTGCGGCGCGACCGCTCAATTTTGCTTCCAGGATTTTGGCAATCGCCGTCGAGATTTCGTCCTGTACCTTGAACACGTCGCTGGCGTCGCGCTCGAAGGTCTGCGACCACATGTGAAATCCGGTCGCGCTCTTGATCAACTGCGCCGTGATGCGCAGGCGCGTGCCGTCCTTGCGCACGCTGCCTTCGAGCACATGCGCGACGTTGAGCTTGCGGCCGATGTCGGCGACGTCGAGATTCTTGCCCTTGAACTGGAATGCCGATGTGCGCGCCGCGACCATGAGATCCGGAAACTGCGCGAGCTGGTTCAGCAGTTCCTCGGCGATGCCGTCGGAAAAGAATTCCTGCGCCGGATCGTTGCTCATGTTGACGAACGGCAGCACGGCGATCGAGTGTGCGTCGGCATCGCCGGAGTGCGACGCGGGCCGTTGCGCCACGTACCACGCGATGGCCAGTGCGGCAAGAATTCCCGCCGCTGCGTAAACGCGCTTGTTGCCGACCGCCGCGGCTTCGAGCTTGACGCCTTCGGGTGTGACGTCGAACGCCCATGCCAGCACGAGCGCGAGCGGAAAGCCGAGCGCGACGACGAGGATGAACACCCTCATCGCCCATGGCGGAGCATCGAACGCGGGAAATCCGATCGACGCGGCCTGCACCGCAAGCCATCCGACGACGACATAAGCGGCGGCGACCTTGAACACACGCCGGCGCTTGAGTTCGTCGAACAGGCTCATGGACACATGCCGTCGGAATTGGACAACGACGGCGGGCAACGTTCCCGACAGTCCATCTGCGCATGGCGCCGCGCATCGACGGGACACAGACCCGCCAAGCGGGCAACGTCGCGCCGCCGCTGTTCGGGAATCAACGCCACGGATCGATACGCTTGATTGCGGCGTGTCTCATGCGTCCCCCAGGGATTCCAACGCTATCGTAACCCGGTTCCGCGGTCGGGCACATCCTGCGAGGATCGCGATCATGGCTCGCTTCCGCGCAGCCGGACGCCGGCATGGCGGTCCGCCCGGTGCAACACTTCAGACAGCGTGGATTCAGAATAGGCATCGTTCATCGGCCTAGAATGCGCCTCGCAGGGGCCACTTCTCAAAGGACTTTCACCATGAGAACAGGCATCCCGGGCACGGCAATCGTGCTCGCCCTGGCCGTGTGCGGCATCGGCACGCCGGCACAAGCGGCAGCTCCGTCGACGACGGTCATCTCGCAGAACACTCCCGGCTTCGTCAAGAATGCCAAAGACCTCGGTCCGGTCGATCCGGCCACCGCCATCACGGTGACCGCGTGGCTCAAGCTGCACAACGAGTCGCAACTCGACCAGCTGGTCAAGCAGCAGCAGGCCAAGGGACAGCCCAACTACCACAAGTGGATTTCGCAAAGTCAATTCAACGCGCAGTTCTCGCCGACCGCGAACGAACTCAAGGCCGTGCAGAACTGGCTCAATGCGCACAATCTCGGCACGGTCGAGGTCGCCGAGAACAACTTCTACGTCAAGGTGCAGGGAACCGTCGGCGATGTCGAGCAGGCGTTTCATGTTTCGATCGACAGCTTCAGCCTGGACGGCGTCACCTATCGATCGAACACGGGCAATCCATCGGTCAATGACTCATCCGGCAATCACATTGCGGCGATCACCGGTCTTGACGACTACGGGTTCCAACCGCAGAACGTGCGTCCGGTCGGACCCGATGGCCAGCCGTATGCGCGCGTGCCACTGGCGTCGGCGACGCCAAACGGCGAGTTCTTCGCACATGAATGTTTCCGTGCGCCGGAAACGCAGACTTTCGCCGATGGCAGCACGACAGCCACCTACACCGGCAATCGCTACGGTTCGGACCTGGGCAGTGCCATACCGAATCTGCCACCGTGCGGGTATCAGCCATCGGAAGTACGGTCCGTTTACAACATGCAACCGCTCTATGATCAGGGCCTCGACGGCACCGGCGAGACGATCGTCATCGTCGACGCGTATGGATCACCGACCATCCAGCAGGACGCGGCGGCCTTCTCGGCGATCTACAATCTCCCGCCGCCCGACCTGACGATCGTCAAGGCGCCGGGTCTGCAGAACAGTCCACAGACCGGAACGTGGCCCGACGAGGTTACCCTCGATGTCGAATGGGCACACGCGATGGCACCGGGGGCGAAGATCGCGCTCGTCGTCGCCACGGCGCGCTCCTCGCTCGATGAAGCGATCAACCTCGCAGTCGTGCACCATCTCGGCAACACGATCTCGAACAGCTGGTCGACTCGCGAGGGTTTCGGCAATCCGGCGCAACTGGGCCGTGTCGAACGCATCCTGCAGATGGCCGCAGCCCAGGGCATCGACGTGAACTTTTCGTCCGGCGATAACGGCGACGAGGAGGCGGCGGTCGGCTTCAAGACCGTCGACTATCCGGGCAGTTCGCCGAATGCAACCAGCATCGGCGGCACCAGCGTGGCGATGGATGCCGACAGCAACCTGCTGTTCGAAACAGGCTGGGGCAACGACCAGACACGCATCGCGCAAATCGGCGGCGCTCCGGCCGATCCCCCACTGCATCTCGGCTTCGTTTTCGGCGCAGGCGGCGGGACGAGCCTGACCTTCGCCAAGCCGGCGTTCCAGAGCAGCCTGCCGGGTTCTGCCCGCCTCGTTCCCGACATCGGCATGCTGGCCGATCCGTTCACCGGGGTGGAAATCATCATTACCGACCCGGCCAGTGGTGGCCTTACGGTCGGCGTGATCGGCGGGACGAGCCTGGCTTGCCCGCTGTTCTCGGGCGTCATGGCAATCGCGGCGCAGAAGGCCGGACATGGACTCGGACAAGCCGCTCCACTGGTCTACGGCGCGGGTGGCGTTCGCGACATCGTGCCTCCGGATCCGACCAACAACGTGATGGGTTCGATTACCGATGCCTCCGGCACGACGAACTACGCTCCGGACGATCTGGCCGATCCGGCGACGGCCGTGCCGTATTTCAGCGCGCTCTACAACGGCACGTCGACGCGCTGGTACACGCTGTCGTTCAACACCGACACGTCGCTGTTCACAGCGCCGGGCTGGGACAATGTGACTGGCGTTGGCGTGCCTGATGGTGTCAACTTCGTCAACGCGATCGTGCCGTAGACGCCGCGCTGCCGATCAGCAACGACCGTCCGCAAATTTCGCGGACGGTCGCTGCAACGCTTCCGAGATCGCAACGCGTTTCTACTTGTGCGGCCCCGCGAGTTCGTCGAAGTCCGCCGCATAACCGCCCGCGACACCCTTCGTCGCAACTGCAACCGCATCATGCGGATGCAGGCTTTCCTGATGCGTGGCGCGGATCCAGAAGTCCGCGACGTGTTCGACCTGCGCGAGCGCGGCCTGGATGCGGCGCGCGGCGTCTTCGCAGAACATCAGGTTTTCGCCATTCAACAGCGCGAATGCCTGCTCGTCCTCGCGCTTGACCACCGTCTGCACCGGCGTCTTGAGCGCATCCTCGATGCGATCGATCAGCGCGACGAACGGAAAACCAAAGCCCGGGGCAAGTTTCACGCGCACCTCGGCGAAGCTGCGCTGGCTGTGCGGCGTCGCGCAGATGCCGTGCTCGCTGCCGAGCCACGCCGTGATCGCGTCGTAGTCGAGCGACTTGCCGCGTGCGAAATCTTTCCCGAACCGCTCCTGGATCAACTGTCGCGCCAGTGCGGCCGAACTCGGACAGGTGCTCGAATAGACGACTTCGCAACCTACCTCGAGACTGAACTGGCCCCTGTCCATCACGCCAGCGATCGTCAGCGGATACGACTTCCAACCGCTGTTGTCGCTCTTCAGCGCCGGACGCCGCACGAGATGGTCGAAGGAAATCCGCACCATCGCCCGATCCGACAACTCCGCGTGCGAATCGAGGAAGTCGCGCAGCAGCCGCCGGATCGAGCATGGCGTGAGCGCTTCGCCGGACAGGACCCGGTCGACGTGCAGGTACAACCGTGACATGTGGATGCCGCGCGCGTCGGGCCTTTTGAGGTTCACGTAGGCCGACACACGTGCCGGCGAGCGCACGGCGCTGCCGTCGGTCCCGGCCAGCATCACCGGCACGTCGATGTTGCCCATGCCGACCCATTCGAGCGTGCCAGCAATCGCGGGCTGCGCTTCATGGGCGACATCGGGCATGGCGCGCGCGACGTTCTCGTTGTGGTACATGAAACCTCCTGGGGGACTGCAGCCGGTGCGGTCGTGGACAGCCACGAGAAATCAAGCGCTACAAACGCTAGCTTGGGTTGTGCGAAGGGTTCGTCAAGTTCATTCCGAACGCCTGGGCAGTCGTATTGCTTCGTCCACCGCACTGCGCCGCGCCTCCCGCCAGGACAGCCACAGGCTGCGCCAGCGGCGCAGGCCCGGATGGCTCGCGAGCATCGCCGCCGGATCGGCGGCGGCGCGCGCCTTCGCGGCCAGTTCATGGTCCAGCCGCGCGCGCACGCGTCGACCGAGGCTGAGCCACGACGCCTGTGCCAGCGCAGTGTCGATTTCTTCCTGCACGAGGCCAAGATAATCGCGCAGCAATGCGCTGCGTGCGGAGCTGGGCTCGGCCAGCGCCGAACGCGCCAGACCGTGCCGCGCAAGCAGATCGAGCGGAATCGCGCGATCGCGTCCGGGCTGCGTCGCCGAAAGCAACAAATGCGCACTAATCCACAATCTCGCGTTGGCGTCGCTTCGTGCGGTATCTCCTGCCGCGAGCGTGACTTCGAGCGAAGCCAGCGGCCGGTAAAACCCGGCCAGAGTGGAAATCGAATCGTCCAGGGTCGACGCCGCTTCGCTATCGAGTTGCGCGAGTGCCCCGTCGATCAGGTTCGACCAAGCTGCGTCACGGATCGACCGCGCACGTTCGTCTTCGAACAATTGCCGTGCAATCGGATGGCGCTGCGTTCCCGCATTTGCGCCGATGAGTTCCTGGCGCCACCAATTCAGCTTGACCGCCGCAACCTGCGGTTCGCGCACGCCGAAGGCCGTCTGCTCGAGTTCGTGCGCAAGGCTGCCGAACGCAGTGGCGCGCCGGCGCTCGTCCGGCGCAAGGAACACCGCGACCGTGGCCTGCTCGGGATTGGCTGCGAGCCACTTGCGCTCGAAGCTCGCGAACCCTGCGTCTTCTGCCGCCATCGCCAATCAGTCTAAGCCGAGCACGCCGAGGAGTTCGCCCGGCGACAGGGCGACCGAATCGGCTTGCCACGCCCGTGGATCCTCGCCGTTGAGATAACCCCAGCCGGCGGCGATCGTTTTCATCCCGGCACGTTGGCCGGCTTCGATGTCGCGCATATCGTCGCCGACGTAGACACTGCGTCCGGCATCGACGCCGGCCAGCGCACACGCGTGCAACAACGGCGCGGGATCGGGCTTGCGCAGTGGCAGGCAATCGCCAGAGACCATCGCTGCGCAACGCTTGTCGAGTTCGATCGCGGCGAGCAGTGCGCGGGCAAGACGACCGGGCTTGTTCGTCACGACGCCCCAGCGGATATCGCGTCGTTCCAGTGCCCCGAGCACGTCGTCCATGCCGGAGTACAGGCGCGTGTGCGTCGCAATCGCGTCGGCATACAAATCGAGGAAGCGCGGCAGCAGCACTTCGATGCGTGCGTCGTCCGCATCGGCAAACCCCCTGCGCAACATCGCCCGCCCGCCCTTCGACACGACTTCGCCGATTGCCGTCACGTCGACTGGCGCTTCGCCGAGTTCGGCGCGCAGACGCTGCATCGCGACGATGAGGTCCGGCGCCGAATCAACGAGTGTGCCGTCCAGATCGAAGAACACGGCCTGGAGTTCGTAGTCTTGCCCGATCATCCGGGTTTGCGCGCGCAGGCGAGATAGTTCACTTGTGTACTTTTGGCAATCCACGCGTGGCGCGTGTAGGGGTTGTAGGCGATGCCGCTGATGTCCGCGAGTTCCAGACCGGCTGCGCGCAAGGCCGAAGCCAGCTCGGACGGCCGGATGAACTGCGCGTAGTGATGCGTGCCGCGCGGCAGCAGGTTCAGCGCGTACTCCGCGCCGACGATTGCCGCGCCGAATGCCAGCGGCGTGCGGTTGAGCGTCGACAGGAACAGTTGCCCGCCGGGCTTGAGCAGCGTCGCGCAAGCCGCAACGACACTGGCCGGATCGGGGACGTGCTCGAGCATTTCCATGCAGGCGATGACGTCGAAAGGCGCCGGCACTTCAGCGGCCAGGGTCTCGACGCTGATTTCGCGATAGTCGACCTGCAGTCCGGATTCGTGCAGGTGCAGACGCGCAACTTCGAGCACCCGAGGCGCAAGATCGATGCCCGTGACGTCCGCGCCGGCCCGCGCGAGCGCTTCGCTCAGGATGCCGCCGCCGCAGCCGACATCGAGCACGCGGGCGCCCTTCAATGCAACGCGCCCCGCGATGTAGTTCAGGCGCACGGGATTGAGGTCGTGCAGCGGCCGCGATTCCCCGTTTGCATCCCACCAGCGCGCGGCGAGCTTGTCGAACTTGGCGGTTTCGGCGGTATGGACGTTCGGCATGTGGTTCGGCTCCATCGATCTAGCTGAGATCGGTTATCCGGCTCTGCCAGGCCTGCGCCCTGCCGCGCAGTTCGTCCGCGTCGACTCCGAGCACGGTTCCATTTTCCACTTTGCGCACCCCGGCGACCCACACGTCGCTGACGTGCCGGCGGCCGGCCGTGTAGACGAGCTGCGAAATCGCATGGTAGACCGGCTGCGTTTCGAGCGCATCGAGGCGCACGGCGGCCAGGTCGGCCTGCTTGCCCGGCACGATCGAACCGATGCGGTCGGCCAGGCCGATCGCGCGCGCACCGTTCAGCGTGGCGGCCTGCAGGGCGAACGCCGCGTCGAACGCACTGGCGTCACCCGCTACGCCCTTGGCCAGCAGGGCTGCCGTGCGCATCTCGCCGAACATGTCGAGGTCGTTGTTGCTGGCGCATCCGTCGGTGCCGATCGCCAGATTGACGCCGGCGCGGCGCAATTTTTCCGCCGGGCAGAAGCCGCTGGCGAGCTTGAGGTTGGATTCCGGACAATGCACGACGCTCGCGCCGGCCTCGGCCAGCTGGGCGATTTCGCTGTCGAGCAACTGCGTCATGTGCACGGCGATCAGGTGATCGTTGACGAGGCCGAGAGCCTGCATGCGCGCCAGCGGGCGCACGCCATGTCTGCTTCTTCGACTCTTCGACTTCGTGGGCGGTTTCGTGCAGGTGCAGGTGCACCGGAATGTCGAGATGGTCGGCAAGCACGCGGATGCGCGCGAAACTTTCGTCGGCGACGGTGTACGGGGCGTGCGGTGCGAGCGTCGTCGAAATCAGGGCTTCGCCCTTGAACTCGTCGTGCACGGCGAGGTTCTTGTCGAAGTACTCATCGCGGCTGCGCGCCCAGGCGCTCGGAAACTCGATGAACGGCAGGCCGACGACGGCGCGAAAACCGTGACGCAGGTAGGTCGCGGCCTGCACGTCGGGGAAGAAATAGTTTTCGCTGCAGCAGGTCGTGCCACCGCGCAGCATTTCGGCAATCGCCAGTTCGACGCCGTCGCGCACGTACTCCGGCCCCATGACGCGCGCTTCGGCCGGCCAGATGTGCTGCTGCAGCCAGGCCATCAACGGCAGATCGTCCGCGAGGCCACGCATCAGCGTCATCGGATTGTGCGTGTGCGCGTTGACCAGGCCCGGAATCAGCGCGTGTTCCGATAAATCTATACGTTTGGCGTTTGTATATTTCGCGCGCGCCACTTCGATCGGAAGCACGTCGGCGATCGTGTCGCCGGCCAGCGCGACGGCGTGACGGTCGAGCACGACGCCATGCGGTTCGACCGGGATGACCCAGCGGGCTTCGATGAGCGTATCGACCATAAATCACTATCCGTGTTCCCTTCTCCCGCTGGCGAGAGAAGGTGCCGAAGGAGACCGAAAATTGCTCTTGCATTTTCGGCATTTCCACCATCCATGGCGGTCAGATGTGGGTGGCGTATCCGCAAGCCTGAACTTCGATCAGCGCCACCCTCACCCGCCGAGCTTGCGCTCGGCGACCTCTCCCGCCAGCGGGAGAGGTGCAGATGCGGTTCCGGCAATTATTTTATTTGACTCTGCCGACGTATTCACCGGTACGCGTGTCGACACGAATGATTTCGCCATTCGGCACGAACAGCGGCACGCGGACGGTGGCGCCGGTCTCGAGCTTGGCTGGCTTGCCGCCGCTGCCGGCGGTGTCGCCCTTGACACCGGGATCGGTCTCGACGATCGCCAGTTCGACGAAATTCGGCGGGCTCACGACCAGCGGCGAGCCGTTCCACAAGGTCACGATGCAGGTTTCGTTGCCCTTGAGCCATTTCGCCGCGTCGGCCATCGCGTTCTTGTCGGCGGCAATCTGCTCGTGCGTGTCCTGATGCATGAAATGCCAGAATTCGCCGTCGCTGTACAGGTATTCCATGTCCGAATCGACGACGTCGGCCGCTTCGAGCGAATCGGTCGACTTCATCGTCAACTCGACGACCCGACCGGTCTTCAGGTTGCGGTATTTGACGCGCGTGAAGGCCTGGCCCTTGCCGGGCTTGACGTATTCGGTATCCACGATCGTGCACGGATAGCCGTCCACGATGATCTTCATACCGTTCTTGACGTCGTTCATGCCATAAGCCATAGCAAAGCTCCGTTGTGCAGCACGCCGCCCGCGATAGCGGCTAAAATGGGAATTTGGATGATTGAGGCCGGGACCACCGGCCGCTAGACCTGCAATGATAACCGCAAGCACCCCTCGCGCGCAGCCTCGGCGCTGGCAGGAGCTGTGGCGCGAGGCCGTGACCGACCCGCGCGAACTGCTCGCCACCCTCGACCTTCAGGCATTCGCCAACACTCTCTTGCCGACGGACAGGAGTCCAAGTGCCGCGACGGCCATGGATGGCCAAGAGCGGCCGCAGTCCGACACCGGCTTTCCGCTGCGCGTACCGCGCGGTTTCATCGCGCGCATGCGCCGTGGCGACCCGAACGATCCGTTGCTCCTGCAGGTCCTGCCACAGGCTCGCGAACTCCGTGATGTACCCGGTTTCACCAGCGACGCAGTCGGCGACCTGGCCGCGCGCATGGCGAACGGAGTGCTGCACAAATACGATGGCCGGGCGCTGCTGGTGGCGACCGGGTCCTGCGCCGTGCATTGCCGCTATTGCTTCCGGCGGCATTTTCCCTACGCCGAACAGACCGCCGCCGCGGCCGGGTGGACCAATGCGATCGCTCATGTGCAAAACGATGAGAGCATCGTCGAAGTCATTCTTTCCGGCGGTGATCCGCTGTCGCTCGCGACCGCCAAGCTTGCCGAATTGACCACGGCGCTGGCGCCGGTTCGACATTTGCGCCGGCTGCGCATCCATACACGCCTGCCGGTCGTGCTGCCGGAGCGCATCGATGACGAGTTCAGCCGCTGGCTCGGCGCGCTGCCGTGGCCGACGACGATCGTGCTTCACGCAAACCATGCGAATGAGCTCGACGCGAGCGTCGCAGCGGCGTGCATGCGACTGCGCGACAGTGGCGCCACCCTGCTGAACCAGGCCGTGCTGCTGCGCGGCGTCAACGACGATGGGCCCGTGCTCGCCGATTTGTCCGAACGACTGTTCGACTGTGGTGTACTGCCCTACTATCTGCACCAGCTCGATCGTGTCACCGGGGCCGCGCACTTCGAAGTCGACGACGCGCGCGCCCGCGAGCTGCTCGACGAATTGCGAGCCCGCCTTCCCGGCTACCTCGTGCCCCGGCTCGTGCGCGAAGTCGCCGGTGCGAGCGGCAAGACGCCGCTTTGAACCGCCACCCCCTCAGGGGCACTCATACCCCGGCTGATCGTTTGCTGGAAATACCGGTCGTAATCGAGTAAAACCTGTCCCCATTCCCCACTTCGTTGCCAATGAACCGACAGGATCAAGTCCTAAAGCTGCTGTTGATCGAAGATTCGGTCGAGGAAGCCGAGCAGCTGATCAGCATGCTGCGCAATGGCGGCATTGCCGTGCGGCCGTCGCGCGCGGAAAGCGCCGACGAACTGGTCGCGCACCTCGACGGGCACACGCCTGACGTCATCCTGGTCAATCCGGAGACCAAGTCGATCAAGCTGGCCGACGTGGCGTCGATTGCCAACCTCGGTGGCAAGGACATTGCGATCATCGCCGTGGTCAGGCAGCCGACCGAGGACGTGATCGTCAGCGCGTTCAACGATGGCGCGCGCGCGCTGGCACTGCGCAGCCGTGCCGAACACGTGCAGTCGATCGTGCGCCGCGAGTTCGAGAGCCTGAACATGCGCCGCAGCGTGCGCCGGCTCGAGGCTGCTCTGCGCGAAACCGAGCGCCGCTGCGATGCGCTGCTCGACTCGTCGCGCGATCCGATCGCCTACGTCCACGAAGGCATGCACGTGCGCGCGAACAAGGCGTATCTCGACATGTTCGGCTACGACGACTTCGCCGATATCGAAGGCATGTCGATCCTCGACATGATCGCCTCGAACGATGCGGACGATTTCAAGGCGCTGTTGAAGAAGGTCTCGAAGGGGGAAAAGCCGCCGCAGCGATTGAACCTGACGGTGCAACGCGCCGACGGCACGACTTTTCCTTCGGTAATGGAGTTCGGCGAAGCGAACTACGAGGGAGAACCGTGCCAGCAGATCAGCTTCCGCATTGCCGATGACAATGCCGACCTGGCCAAGGAGCTCGACGAACTGCGCTCGAAGGACCTGGTCACCGAACTGTTGAATCGGCAACACGGCCTGACCGAACTCGACCGCATGGTCGGCGCGGTCGCCGGCGGCGCGGCCGACCAGGCGGTCCTGATCCTCGAACCGGACGACTTCAAGCGTCTGCTGGACACGATCGGCCTGGGCAACGCCGACCTGATGCTCGGCGACATGGCTGGTCTGATGCGGCGGCACCTGCAGGCCAGCGACGTGGCCATCCGTCTGGCCGAGCATACGTTCGCGATTCTGAGCAAGGGTCGCAGCCCGGACGCCCTGCGCCAACTCGGAGAAACACTGCGCAAGGCGTTCGAGGATCACATCTTCGAAGTCGGCAAGCAGTCGATCAATGCGAACGTCAGTATCGGCGGCGTCGTGATCGGCGAGAAAAATGCCTCTGCGCAGGCCGTGCTCGCGCAGGTCGCCCAGACGCTGCGCGCGGCCCAGTCCGAAGGTGGCAACCGCGTCCACGTGTTCGACCCTGCGGCGCAGGACAAGGCAAAGGACGAAGAAAGCCGGCACTGGCTGGCGCTGGTCAAGGACGCCATCGAGAACGGCAAGTTCGTGCTGTTCTTCCAGCCGATCATCAGCCTGCACGCCGCCGAGGGAGAGTACTACGAAGTCTTCCTGCGCATGCGCGGACCGAAGGGCGACATCAGTCCGAGCTTCTTCATGCCCGTGGCCGAACAAAACGGTCTCCTGCAACGCATCGACCGCTGCGTGATTCGCGATGCGATCGTCGCCCTGGCCGAGCGCGAGAAGGCCGGCCACCGCACGACGTTTTTCATCAAGCTTACGCCGCAGTCGCTCGAAGACCAGACGCTGGTTCCGTGGATCGCGCAGCAGTTGAAGAATGCGCGCGTGCGTGGCGATGCGATCGTGTTCGAAATGCCGGAATCGAAGGTCGTCACGAGCCTGAAGCCGGCGCGCGCTTTCGTCAGCGGCCTCAAGCAGATCCACTGCGGTTTCGCGCTCGAGCAGTTCGGCTCGGGCCTGAACTCGTTCCAGCTGCTCAAGCACGTCGACGCCAATTACCTGAAGATCGACCGCAGTTTCATGGTCGACTTGCCCAAGACCCGGGAAAATCAGGACAAGATCCGCGAAATCTGCGATCAGGCCCGGCAGACCGACAAGATGACCGTTGCCGAATTCGTCGAGGACGCCGCGAGCATGTCGATCCTGTTCACCTGCGGCGTGAACTTCGTGCAGGGCAATTTCCTGCAGGAACCCGAGAAGGTGATGGCGTACGAGTTTGGGAGCTGAGGTAATTCAGCCGCGAGCAGCCACTTCTTGGCTCGTCTTTTTTCTTGGATCGTCTTTTTTCTTTTTTCTTGGCTCGTCTTTCTTCTTAGCTCGTCATTCCGGCGGAAGCCCGAATCCAGTGCCCTGGATGAGCTACTAAAGCAGAGGCGCTGGATCCCGGCTTTCGCCGGGATGACGAGCAAGGAAACGCTCCGATCAGTCAGGTCGCGGAACGCAACGCCGCAATGCGCTCTTCGATCGGCGGATGGCTCATGAACAGGCGGCTCACGCCGCTCTGACCGGAAATGCCGAACGCCTGGAATGCTTTCGGCAATTCGGCCTCGGCGCGATTGCCCGACAGCGTCTGCAAGGCCGAGATCATGCCATTGCGGCCGCCCAGGCGTGCGCCGCCGGCATCGGCGCGGAATTCGCGCCAGCGCGAGAACCAGGCGACGACGATCGAGGCCAACACGCCGAGCACGGTCTGCAGCAACATCACGATCAGGAAATAGGCGATGCCGCCGCCGCGCGATTCGCCATCGCGGTTGCCCGAGATCGCGCCGTCGATGACGCCACCGATGATGCGCGCCAGGAACATCACGAAGGTGTTCAGCACGCCCTGGATCAACGCCAGCGTCACCATGTCGCCGTTGGCGACGTGAGTGACTTCGTGGCCGAGCACGGCCGAAACCTCGTCGCGATTCATGCTGCGCAGCAAACCGGTGCTCACGGCCACCAGCGCATGATTCCTGCTCATGCCGGTCGCAAAGGCATTCATGTCCGGCGCGTCGTAGATTGCAATCTCGGGCATGCCGATCCCGGCCGCTTCCGCGTGATGGCGCACGGTGGCGAACAGCCATTGTTCGTCCGGGCTGCGCGGCTGGTCAATGACCTTGGCGCCGACCGACATTTTCGCCAGCCATTTCGACATGGCCAGCGAGATGAAAGCGCCGCCCATGCCGAACACTGCACACAATACGAGCAAGCCCGACAGGTTCATTCCGGTATGGCTGTAGGCCCAGCGATCGATGCCGAACAGCGACACGACGACGCCGAGCACGAGCATGATCGCAAGGTTGGTGCCGAGGAACAGGATGACGCGCAGCATGGAAATCCTCTCGTTGTCTTCAATGCCGCGACACGCATGTCCCGGCGGGATCAACTTTGGGTAGACTCGCGCAAATTCAAGCCGGCCGATACCGTTACCAATGAACTACCGCGGCCGTTTTGCCCCTTCGCCTACCGGCCCGCTGCACCTGGGTTCGCTGGTCGCGGCAGCCGGCAGCTGGCTGCGCGCGCGAACACAGAATGGCGCATGGCTGGTCCGCATGGAAGACCTCGATCCGCCACGCGAGGTTCCCGGCGCCGCGGCCGATATCCTGGCCACACTGGCCGCGTTCGGACTGGAATCGGACGAGCCGGTCATCCACCAGAGCGAGCGCGAGCCGGCCTATCGCGCCGCGTTCGAGCAGCTCCGCGCGGCCGGTGAAGTCTTTCCGTGCTGGTGCAGCCGCAGCGATCTCGAGCCCGCGCACGGCATCCATCGCGGGACATGCGTGGCGGCGCCGGACGACCGGCGCGCGCCGGCGTGGCGCGTGCGTGCGCCCGACGTCACGATCGAATTCGACGATCTGTCGTTGGGACCGCAGGCGCAAAACCTGCGCGAAACAGTCGGTGATTTCGTTGTCCGCCGCGTCGAAGGCTGGTACGCCTATCAACTCGCCGTCGTCGTCGACGATGCGCACCAGCATATCAGCGAGGTCGTGCGCGGCGTCGACCTGCTCGATTCGACGCCACGCCAGATCCATCTGCAGCGCCTGCTCGGTCTAGCGACACCGCTTTACCTGCACTTGCCTCTCGTCCTCGACGAAAATGGCCAGAAGTTGTCCAAGCAGGATCGCGCGCGGCCGGTCGACCGCCACGATCCAGCGTCCGCTTTGCGCGTGGCCCTGGGTTTTCTCGGCCTCGATGACGCCTTGCACGGAGTGCCATCGAACTGTTCGGCGCTGCTCAACGCCGCGTTGCATTGCTTCGATATCGCCCGCCTCCCGGCGACAGCCGCAAGCTACACGGAACGCCGGATGGGGTCGCCCGCAGACGTGTAGTATGCTGGCAAAAAAGGCACGGCCTAGTGGCCACTAGCGCCGCTCGACAACAGCCAGAATGGAGGGAGTCATGACATCACGAGTAGCGTTGGTTACCGGCGGCACCGGCGGAATCGGCACGGCGATCGTCAAACGGCTTGCATCGCTCGGCCACAAGGTCGCGACGAATTATCGCGACGAGGCCAAGACC
The DNA here is from genome assembly GCA_963766595.1 of uncultured Gammaproteobacteria bacterium. Lineage (GTDB taxonomy): Bacteria > Pseudomonadota > Gammaproteobacteria > Xanthomonadales > Rhodanobacteraceae > Rudaea. Next base: position 369,686 of record CAVYAZ010000001.1, on the reverse strand, counting down.
CAGGCTTGGGCCGCGGAACTCAAGGCGCAGGGCGTGAACGTCGTCACCATCAAGGGCGACGTCGGCGATCCCGCCTCGGCCGAAGCGATGGTCAAGGCAGTCGAGCAGCAACTCGGTCCGGTCGACATCCTGATCAACAATGCCGGCATCACGCGCGACACGACGTTCCACAAGATGACGGCGATGCAATGGCAGGACGTCATCAACACGAACCTCAATTCGTGCTTCAACGTCACGCGCCCGGTCATCGATGGCATGCGCAACCGCAAGTGGGGTCGCATCGTCCAGATCGCATCGATCAACGGCCAGAAGGGCCAATACGGCCAGGCCAATTACGCCGCGTCGAAGGCCGGCATGCACGGCTTCACGATTTCGCTGGCGCAGGAAAGCGCGAAGTTCGGCATCACCGTCAACACCGTGTCACCCGGCTATGTCGCGACCGAAATGGTCATGGCCGTGCCCGAAGACGTGCGCAACAAGATCGCTGCGCAGATTCCGGTCGGGCGGCTCGGCGAGCCCGGCGAGATCGCCTACGCCGTCGCGTTCTTCGTCAACGAGGAGGCTCGCTGGATAACGGGCGCCAACCTTTCGATCAACGGCGGCCAGTACATGGGTTGGTGATGCGGCACTGCGGGGCGGGGAGGCCAGGAACCGGGGCCCGGAGCAACTCCGGGTTTCTGCCGCCTGGATCACATTGCTGCGCAGCAAATCCGCTGGTGCGATGCCGCACAATCTGCTAACTTTGTCGCATGGCACAAGCCCGAATCATCAAGAAATACCCGAACCGCCGCCTCTATGACACCGAGATTTCGAGCTACATCACGCTCGAGGAGGTGCGCCAGCTCGTTCTCGACGGCGAAGACTTCGAAGTCCGAGACGCCAAGAGCGGCGACGACCTGACCCGGTCGGTGCTCCTCCAGATCATCTCGGAGCACGAGGAAACCGGTTCACCGATGTTTACGACGCAACTGCTGTCGCAGGTGATCCGTTTCTACGGAGACTCGATGCAGGGGTTCATGGGCAGCTACCTGGAGAAAAGCCTGCAGATCTTCCTCGATCAGCAGCAGAAATTTCGTAGCCAGCTCAACAACATCCTCGGACAGACGCCGTGGTCGATGCTGAACGACATGACCGAGCGCAACATGGATCTGTGGAAGTCGGTCCAGGAAGGCTTCCTGAACGCCGCCGCCGGGTCTGCCGCCAAGGGTGTCCAACCGCCCAACAAGGGTCCCGGCCCCAACAAGCCCTGACGCGTCCGGCGCGTTGACACCGCGCTGGCCCCCCTCTAAGATCGCGCGAATGCTGCACTGCGTCATGCTTGGCGCTGCACGAATTTTCGAGGAGAGGTTCGACAAATGAGCAAGCGCATCGCGCTCGTTACCGGGGGCATTGGCGGTCTCGGGACTGAAATCTGCAAGCATCTGGCGCGTTCCGGCCGTACCGTCGTTGCCTGCGACCTGGCCAGCCGCGAGGAACGCGTCGAAGAGTTCCGCCGCGAAACGGCCGAATTTGCCGACCATATCTTCTTCGAACCGATCAACGTCGGCGACTACGAAGCCTGCGCCGCCGCCATACAGGCGGTCGAGACGAAGTACGGCCCCGTGGCCATCCTCGTCAACGCCGCCGGAATCACCCGTGACACAACGCTGCGCAAGATGAGCCCGCAGCAGTGGGTCGACGTGCTTCGCATCAATCTCGATGGCGTGTTCAACATGTGCCGCCATGTCGTCGAAGGCATGAGCGAGCGCGGCTTCGGCCGCATCGTCAACATCTCCTCGGTCAACGGCCAGACCGGCCAGTTCGGCCAAACCAACTATTCCGCAGCAAAGGCCGGCATGCACGGCTTCACGATGGCGCTGGCGCGCGAAGTCGCGCGCAAGGGTGTCACGGTCAACAGCGTGTCGCCGGGTTATTGCCGCACGGCGCTGGTAGCCGCGATCGCCGAACCGGTGCGCAACCAGATCATCGCCAGTATTCCCGTCGGGCGCCTTGGCGAGCCGTCCGAGATCGCCCGCGTCGTCGACTTCCTCGCCGCCGACGACTCCGGTTTCATCACCGGCGCGAATATTCCGGTGAACGGCGGCTACTTCATGGACAATTGACTGAAACTGTTTATCTTTGCGCTTATTCAGGATCTTTGTCCTCCCCAGTGATACATTCTTCAGCGGCGCCAGGCTTGCTGGTGCTGCGCTTTCGAGATTGGTGAATCGGTCAGGTCGATACCCGGGGGGTGAGACTGTCGATGAAACGGGTTCCTTCGTTGTTGTTGCTGCTTGGCTGGGTGCATGCAAGCCACGTCGCCGCGTACTCGGGAGCAGACCTGGAGTCCGCGCTGCAGAACGAAGAGAACCTGCGTGCCGGTGTCAAGCTCTCCGAAACCGACTTGTACCTGGTCGGCTATGCGAAAGGTTTCATTCGCGCAACCGGTGAGGCTCTGGGCGCCAATGCGCTCTGTCTGCCGACGGACGCTACTGCGGCTCAAGCCGAGGCAATCGTCCTCAAGTATCTGAAAGCGAATCCCGAACTGTGGCAGAAGAATGCCGTGGACCTTGTCGCCGCGGCATTGATCGTTACCTTCCCCTGCGCCAAAAAGTAGTCGCCGCCGAAAGGCGTTGTTCAGACGCTCAGTACTGAAACCCTTCGATAAAGATGAAGTCTTCCGGCGTGCGCACGCAGTCGTAAGTCACCGTCATCGGATCGCCGGCTTCGATCACTTCGAAGTCGGTCGGCCTGATGCCGAACAGCGAGTGCGAATCGACACTGACGTCGGCATCGCCCCATTTGTGCGTCGTGTAGTAGTCGGACTCCGCACTCACCGGAACGCCACCGCCGTCCGACAGGAACATTCCGTATTTCTGCAGTGAACGCAGGATCGCGCGTATCGCCGGATTGCTGCTGAAGCCGTTCACGTCGAATGTGGACTTCAACCGCAGTTGCGATCCGTACGGCACCGCATTCTGATCCGCGTCGGTCGTGGCTTTCGTGCCGTGCGACGCCGGGTGCACGTAGAGGGACGCGGCCATGCGGTTGTTGCCGAGGATGAAACGGATTGCGTGGCCGATGTCGCCGTTCGACTGCGCGGCGGCCCAGACTTCGTCGGCGTTCAACAACAGCGGCGCCATCGGGAAGCCCGCCGCATCCGCGCTCGTGCAGTGTTCGCCGCGTCCGTAACGGGGATAGACGCGAGTCAGGTCCCAGCCCAGGCCGCACAGCGCGTGGACGCCCGTTGCATCGGCCTTGCTGACGTTGTAGGCCTCATAGAGGATATTGGTGTCGTCATTGACGACGAGCAGGTGGCAATCGTCGTTCTTCGCGTTGCAGGTATATGACGGAGGCGGACCCGTCCCTTCGATGCCGCCACCCACCGGTACTGGAAACAGGAACCCCGCAGCCTCGCAGTCGGGCGTGTAATAACCGGAATTCTCGACGATCGCTCGAGTCGTGGTCGTCTGCACGGCGTGCAACACATAAAACGAAATGTCGAGCTGGAAATTGAAGATCCGGGTGTCTCCCCAGCAGCCCGACCCGGTCCCCGGAGCGAAACAGTCACTGCCGCGGATCGCGGTCGCCAGGTCTTCCAGATGCGTCATCATCGCCGTCGAATTCGAACGCAGCGTCGCGTTGCTTACGTCCCGATTCCAGACCGCATTCGGCTGGGTAAAATGTGGCAGCGGCGCCGCCGCGGCGACAAGGGGCGCCAAAAGCAACGAGGCAAGTAAAGGGATTGCAGGTGGTCGAGTCGACACGGCGGCATCCTTTTCCGGACAGGCGCGGCAATGATACGTCCGCAGGGTGCAGGCCACGCATGCGGCGATCACACTTTTGCCGGGTCTCACCAGACCAGGTCGGCGGGGACATCATCCTCGGGCGGCGCGTTCGGATCGCACAACAGCACCAGCGCCTCTTCCTGGATTGCTTTTGCCTGCAAAGCGACAGGCTGCTCGACGAGCAGATAGCGACCGGAAAGCTGGACCACGGCGAGTTCGCCGCGATTGAGGCGCGCGAGCTGATCCGCCGTGCAATAGATGCGGCGGATCTTGTTGCCGTGCGGGAAGTGCCGCGGCAGGTCGGCTTCGGCCGAGTTCAGTGCCTTGCCTTCGAGCAGCGTGGCGAGCTTCTGCTTGCGTTCCTTCTTCTCACGCGCGGCGCGTTCGGCCTCGCGCTGCTGGCGTTCGCGCTCTTCGCGCTCCTGGCGCGCGCGCAATGCGTAGGCCCGCGCCAGGTCGGCCTCGTCCAGGCCAGCGGGTTGCGCCTGCTGCGGCTTTGCGGCCTGCTGCGGCTTCGCCGCCTGATGCGGATTCGATCGCAGCCTGGAAAAGTGTTTTGCAGACGCCTTGTTCGAGCCCTGCGCCGGTTTGGGCGCGGGCTTGGCCTCGGACTTGAGTTTTTGCACAAGTCCACTCTTCAGCAACTGGTCGCGCAGCGAGTCCGACATGACGACGTTCAATAGTGCGGTGGCGGTGGTTCGTCGCGCGCGTCATCATGCAGCGACAGTTTGATCCCACCGAGCTCTTCGCGCAGGCGGGCGAACTCGTCGCGCAGCTTCGTGAGCAGCTGATCCTGCGCGGCGACGGTGGCGTCGAGCGACTGCACGGTGTTGTCGAGAAACGCCATGCGCACTTCGAGTTCGGTGAGGCGTTGTTCCAGCGCGATCGTCATCGTTTCACAGGCGGCCATCGACGGCGTCTGCCGGCAGTACGTATTTCACATCATAGATGACCGCGTTCGGCTTGGCGAACGCGCGAATGCCGGCTACGCCCCACTCGTGATACTGGCTGTGGCCGACCGCGATCACGATCGCGTCGTAGGCGCGCGGCCTGGGCTCGGTCATCGGGCGAAATCCGCACTCGCGCTCGCATTCGTCGGCGTCCGCCCAGGGATCATGGACGTCGACCGCGGCGTGACAGGCGGACAGCTCGTCGACGATCTCGCGCACGCGCGTGTTGCGCAGATCCGGACAATTTTCCTTGAATGTCGCGCCGAGCATGAGAATGCGGCTGCCGACGACGCTGATCTGCTTGAGCGCCATCAGGCGCAACACCTGCGCAGTGATGTGCGCGCTCATGCCTTCATTGATGCGCCGCGCCGCGCTGATCAATTCGGGGTGGACGCGCACTTCGTTGGCCTTGTGGATCAGGTAATACGGATCCACGCCGATGCAGTGGCCGCCGACCAGACCGGGGCGGAAATTGAGAAAATTCCACTTTGTACCGGCGGCCTTCAGCACTTCCTCGGTGTCCAGTCCCAGGCGCGTGAAAATCAGCGACAGCTCATTCACGAGCGCGATGTTCACGTCGCGCTGGGTGTTCTCGATCGCCTTGGCGGCCTCTGCCACGCGGATGTTCGGCGCCCGATAGGTGCCGGCGCGGATGATGCGCGCATACAACTTGTCGACGAATTCGGCGACTTCCGGCGTCGAGCCCGCCGTGACCTTGACGATGTCGGCCAGCCGGCGCGTCTTGTCGCCGGGATTCACCCGCTCGGGGCTGTAGCCGCAAAAAAGGTTGTCGTTCAACTTGAGGCCCGAGGCGTCCTGCAGCGCTGGAACGCACACTTCCTCGGTGGCTCCCGGATACACGGTCGACTCGTAAATCACGAGCGCGCCGGGCGCCAGCACGCGGCCGACCATCTTGCTGGCCGCGATCAGCGGGCTCAGGTCGGGCCATTTGTGCGGCGTGACCGGCGTGGGCACGGCGATGATGTAGACGTTGGCATCGCGCAGCGACGCCGGATCGGCGCTGTAGCGCAAATGCGTCGCGGCGGCGAGTTCCGCCGCGTCGATTTCGCCGGTGGCGTCGTGGCCGGACTCCAGTTGCGCGACGCGCTCGGCATCGATGTCGAACCCGAGCGTCGGGAATTCGCGCCCCAGCGCAGCGGCAAGCGGCAGGCCGACGTAACCCAAACCAACGACCGCGATCCTTGTCTGATCGAGGGTCAACGCAAATGTCATTGAATGCTCCAGCAGTCCTAATGCGGCGTGCGCTGCACGCTGCGGCCGCGGCCGATACCGTAGTAGGCGATGCCGGCTGCTTCCACCGCCGCCGGCTCGTAAATGTTTCGGCCGTCAAATATCACCGGCGTGCGCAGCGATGCGCGGATGCGCGACAGGTCGGCGCTCCAGAACGCCTTCCATTCGGTGACGACCGTCAGTGCATCAGCTCCACGCAGGGCGGTCTGTGCGTCATCGCACAGGACCAGGTCCGGGCGCGTGCCGTAAATGCGCTGCGCCTCGGCTCGCGCCTCGGGGTCGTATGCGCGAACGCTGGCTCCGGCGTCCCATAGCTGCTGCAGCAGGCGCCGGCTCGACGCTTCGCGCATGTCATCCGTGTTCGGCTTGAATGCCAGTCCCCATACGGCAATCGTCTTGCCCCGCAGCTCGCCGCCGAAATGGCCCTGGATCAATTCGAACAGCTTGCCCTTCTGTTCGTCGTTGACCGCTTCGACCGCGGTCAGCAGCCGGGCTTCGTAGCCGTGCTGGCGCGCCGTGTATTCGAGCGCGCGCACGTCCTTCGGGAAACACGAGCCGCCGTAGCCCGCGCCTGGATAGATGAACGAATAGCCAATGCGCGGATCCGAGCCGATGCCGTGACGGACGAGCTCGATGTCGGCGCCGACGCGCTCGGCGATGTTCGCCATTTCGTTCATGAAACTGATCTTCGTCGCCAGCATTGCGTTGGCGGCGTATTTGGTCAACTCGGCCGAACGCACGTCCATCAGCACGAGCCGTTCGTGATTGCGGTTGAACGGCGCGTAGAGCGTCTTGAGCTGCTCGATCGCGCGCGCGCTGCCCGAGCCGATCACGATGCGGTCCGGCCGCATGCAGTCCTTGACCGCGTCGCCTTCCTTGAGGAATTCCGGATTCGAGATGACGTCGAACGCGATGTCGACCTTGCGCTCGGCCAGTTCCGCGGCGATTGCCTGCTGCACCATCGCAGCGGTGCCGACCGGAACGGTGGACTTGTTGACGACAATCGAATAGTCGCGAATGTTCTTGCCGATCGTGCGGGCGACGGCAAGCACGTGCGAAAGGTCGGCGCTGCCGTCCTCGTCGGGCGGGGTGCCGACGGCGATGAACAGCATCTGCGCATGGGCGATCGCCGCGACCGCATCGGTCGTGAAACGCAGGCGCCCGGTCGCGCGGTTTTCCGCGACGACCTCCTCGAGACCCGGCTCGAAGATCGGGATCTCACCAGCCTCGAGCCGAGCGATCTTGGCCGCATCGACATCGATGCAGACAACGTCGTTGCCTACTTCTGCGAGGCAGGCACCGGTGACGAGCCCGACGTAGCCGGTACCAAAAATCGTGATGTGCATATCGGGTTATCTGCAGGAATAGCCGCGCCAGCGCGCGGAACGCGCATTGTAGTGGCCGAGGCCACACAAGGCCACGACAAGGAACATTTCCACATTGGCGTCATTCCCGCGGAAGCGGGACTGCGGAGGCAGGATGCCGAAAAGAACAGCGAAGCTGGCTCGGAGGGCAGGCCGCAGGAAGCGGCGTGTAATCCATCTTGATCCTAGTCTCTTGATCCAAGAGCAAAATGGATTCCCGCTTCCGCGGGAATGACGACCATTTTTTGTATGCCCAGACAGACAAAAGGCGCGGAATCCGCGCCTTTTGCGTTAACGATGGTGCTGCCCCGATCAATGCTTCTCGGCAGGCGGCACGACCTTTGGAGCGTCGGCCTTGGCCTCGGCGGCCGGCGGCTCGATGCTGATCAGCTTGACGCTGAAGACCAGGGTCGCGTTCGGTCCGATCTGCGCCGGACCGCGCTCGCCGTAGGCAAGCTTGCCCGGAATGTAGAACTTGTACTCCGAACCAACCGGCATCAGCTGCAGGCCTTCGGTCCAACCCGGAACAACCTGGTTCAACGGGAACGTGGCCGGCTGGCCGCGATCGACGGAACTGTCGAACTTGGTGCCGTCGATCTTCGTGCCGGTGTAGTCGACCTTGACGACGTCGGTCGCCTTCGGCTTCGGACCGGTGCCCTGCTTGACGACTTCGTACTGGAGGCCCGACGCGGTGACTTTCACGCCCGGCTTGTCCTTGTTCTTGGCGAGGAATGCATCGCCTTCCTTCTGGTTCTTGTCGGCCTCGTCCTTCATCTTGGCCACCTGGCGTCCCTGCAGCTTCTGCATGAACTCCTGGCGAACGGCGACGGCTTCGGCGTCGGTCAACGTGGTCTTGTCACCCTTGAGCGAGGCCTGCAGCGCCTGGATCACGGCGGCGGTGTCCACCTCGTCCTTGATCTGGCCGATGCTGCGTGCGACATCCATGCCGACCATATAGCCGTACTTTTCCTTTTCGCTCTTGAACTTCGCATCGATTGCTTTGGTATCGACGGGCGGGCCGGCGGGCTTCGCGGCTGCGCCTGGAGCGGCTGCCGGAGCCGCGGCGCCCGGGTGGGCAACCGGCGCTGCGGCAGGCTTGTCCTGTGCGAACACCGGACTACCGGCAACGATCGCCGCAGTGATCGCCGCGGCGGTCAAGGTCTTGCGCAAAAACTGAGTCATGAGGTCTCCTGGAAGGTCGGGTAATCAAAGCAGAAAGTGCCTGCCGGCCTGCGGCTTCCCATTCGTGTGCGAGAGGGCCGGGGCGATTTAAGGGCTGCGTATTGTGGAGGCAGCCCGTGTCGAAGGCAAACGTGCGGTGCCTTTGATGGTGCGGGAAGCATTAGGTTCCCGGCACGGTATGACTTTATTCAGTCTGCAACCCCTCTGACTGCCGGTAATGAGACCTGGTTCCCGGACCGCGTGTACCGAAAGTGCCAACCCATCCACCCGGCCCCGGCTGGGCGTCCAGCCGCGGCTGCTAAACTATACGGATGTTACGATTCGAAAATCTCACCCTTCGCCGCGGCCCGCTGCTGCTGTTCGAGCAGGTCAGCCTCGGCCTGCACGCCGGCTGGCGAGTCGGCATCAGCGGGCGCAACGGCGCCGGCAAATCCAGCCTGCTGTCGCTGATTGCCGGCGAACTCGGTCCGGACTCCGGCCATTTCGAACGTCCGCGTGACTGGACGCTGGCTTTCGTTCGCCAGGAAGTTCCAGCGCTGGATTCTTCCGCACTCGACTATGTCCTCGACGGCGACGGCGAGTTGCGCCGCATCGAACAGGACCTGGTCGAGGCAGAAGCGGCGCACGACGGCACGCGCATCGCGACACTGCACGAACGCCTGCTCGCCATCGACGGCTATGCAGCCCGCTCGCGTGCGGGCGCTCTTCTGCACGGCCTCGGCTTCAGCTCCGAAGACGAATCTCGTCCGGTGCGCGAATTTTCCGGCGGCTGGCGCATGCGGCTGAATCTGGCCCAGGCGTTGATGTGCCGCTCGGACATGCTTTTGCTCGACGAACCGACGAACCATCTCGATCTGGACGCCGTGCTCTGGCTCGAACAGTGGCTCAAGCGCTACCCGGGCACGCTGCTACTGATCTCGCATGACCGCGAGTTCCTCGACGCGGTCGTCACCCACGTGCTCAGCATCGCCGACCAGCGCATCGAACTGTTCGCCGGCGACCTGACCGGGTTCGAGCGCAAGCGCAGCGAGCGTCTGCTGCAGCAGCAGGCGCAATTCGAGAAGCAGCAGCGCGAGCGCGCGCACCTGATGCACTTCGTCGACCGGTTTCGCGCGAAGGCGAGCAAGGCACGCCAGGCACAGAGCCGCATCAAGGCGCTCGAACGCATGGTCGATCTGGCGCCGATTCGCGCGGCCTCGCCGATCACTTTCCAATTCCGCGAGCCCGCGGCGCTGCCGGTTCCGCTGCTGCGACTGGACGAAGTAGCCGCAGGCTACGGCAAGCGTCACATCCTCGATGGCGTGAAGCTGAGTCTTTCACCGGGCGACCGCATCGCCCTGCTCGGCGCCAACGGCGCCGGCAAGTCGACGCTGATCAAGCTGCTGGCCGGCGCCACGCCGCCGCTCGCCGGCGAGCGCATCGCCGCGCGGGATCTCGCCGTCGGCTATTTCGCCCAGCACCAGCTCGAGCAACTCGATTCGGCGGCATCGCCGGTCGATCATCTCAAGCGGCTCGACGCTCGCCTTGGCGAACAGGTCGCGCGCGATTTTCTCGGCGGCTTCGGCTTCGACGGCGACCGCGCCTTGACTCCGGTCGCACCGTTTTCCGGCGGCGAGAAGGCGCGGCTGTGCCTGGCGCTGACGATCTACGCGCGGCCGAATCTGCTGCTGCTCGACGAACCAACCAATCACCTCGACCTGGACATGCGCGAAGCGCTGACCGAGGCGCTCAACGATTTTTCCGGCGCGCTCGTATTGGTGTCGCATGACCGCTCCCTGATCCGAACGTGCTGCGACACGCTGCTGCAGGTCGGCGGAGGAAGAGTCGCTGACTATTCCGGGGACCTCGACGACTACGCGCGCAATGTGCAGCGGCAAGCCGCGGCGGAGCAACCGGCGTCGGCGCCGGCAGCAGCATCGAGCCGGCGCGAAGGCCGCCGCGAGCGCGCGGAGCAGCGCGCGCGCACTGCTCCGCTGCGCCAGCAGGTGCAGAAACTGGAGAAACGCCTGAGCGAGCTGACCGAGCGCAAGCGCGCGGCCGACGCGGCGCTGGCCGATCCGAACCTCTACGACAGCGATCAGGCCGAGCGGCTCGGCGAGCTCACGCACAAGGCCGGCGAACTCGCCTCGGCACTGGCTCAACTCGAGGAACAGTGGCTGCACGCGCACGACGAACTCGAGCGCGCGACGGCGGCATGAACTCCAGAGGCAGGTGGCAAGCCTGGTGATATCGATATCACTGTCGGTGCTCGACGACGTCGGGCCAATCCGCGACGGTACCGTATAATGGGCGTTTGCCCTGCCCTCCCCCGAAAATTCCGGAAACCCCGATGTCACAGCTGATTGCGCCGCACGGCGGCTCCCTCGTCAATCTGATTCCCGTTCCAGCCGCCGAGCGCGTCGCGCTCAAGCGCGAAGGCGCGCAACTTCCCGCCTGGGACCTGTCGCCGCGCCAACTGTGTGATCTGGAATTGCTGATGTGTGGCGCATTCTCGCCACTCGACGGCTTCATGACGCGCGCGGACTACGACCGCGTCTGCAGTGAGATGCGTCTGGCTTCCGGCGTGCTGTGGCCAGTGCCGATCACGCTCGATGTCACGCGTGAATTCATCGAGAAACTCGGCACGGGCAAGAGCGTCGCGTTGCGCGACCCCGAGGGCGTGATTCTCGCCGTGCTCGACATCGCCGAGTCGTGGGAAGCCGATCGCGAGGGCGAGGCAAAGGCCGTATTCGGCACCGCTGATCCCTTGCATGCCGGCGCCAACTACCTGCTGACCAAGTCCAATCCGGTTTATCTGGGCGGCAAACTGCGCGGCCTCGAACCGCCGCGTCACTACGATTTTCGTCACCTGCGCGTGACGCCGCGCGAGACGCGCACGCATTTCGAAAAGCTCGGCTGGCAGCGCGTGGTGGCGTTCCAGACGCGCAACCCGATGCATCGCGCGCACCTCGAACTGACGTTCCGCGCCGCACAGATTGCCGAGGCTAATCTCCTGATCCATCCAAGTGTCGGCATGACCAAGCCGGGCGACATCGACCACTACACGCGCGTGCGCTGCTACGAGAAGTTGATTTCGCACTACCCCGAGCAGACGACGATGTTGAGCCTTCTGCCGCTGGCGATGCGCATGGGCGGCCCGCGCGAGGCGCTGTGGCACGCGATCATCCGCAAGAACTACGGCTGCACGCATTTCATCGTCGGCCGCGATCACGCCGGTCCCGGCAACGGCGCCGACGGCAAGCCGTTCTATGGCCCGTACGCCGCCCAGGAGCTCGTGCAGAAGCACCAGGACGAACTCGGCATCACGATGGTGCCGTTCCAGGAGATGGTGTTCGTCCAGGAGCGCGCGCAATACGTGCCGGCAGACGAAGTAAAAGGCGGCGAAACCGTGCTGAACATCTCGGGCACGGAATTGCGCCGGCGCCTGCACGAAGGTCTCGACATCCCGGATTGGTTCACCTACCCCGAAGTCATCGAGGAGCTGCGCCGCACGCATCCGCCGCGGCACAAGCAAGGCTGCACGATTTTCTTCACCGGCCTGTCCGGATCCGGCAAGTCGACGCTCGCCAACGCGCTGCTCGTGCGCCTGCTCGAACTCGGCACACGGCCGGTGACGCTGCTCGATGGCGACGTCGTGCGCAAGCATCTTTCGAGTGAACTCGGTTTCTCCAAGGAACATCGCAACCTCAACGTGCAGCGCATCGGCTTCGTCGCCAGCGAGATCACGAAGAACGGCGGCGTCGCGATCTGCGCGCCGATCGCGCCGTACCACCACGCGCGCCGCGAAGTGCGCGAGATGATCGAGCAGTACGGCATGTTCGTCGAAGTTTATGTATCGACGCCGATCGCGGTTTGCGAAACGCGCGATCGCAAGGGTCTGTACGCGCTGGCCCGCGCGGGGAAGCTCAAGGAGTTCACCGGCATCAGCGATCCGTACGAAATCCCCGAAGACGCTGAGATGCGCATCGACACGACAGACATCAGTCCGGACGAAGCCGTGCAGCGCATCGTTCTGAAGCTCGAGTCGCTAGGGCTGATTCGTCCGCACAACTGACATAGTTAGCCGCAAGCGATGCGTCGCGTGGCGATTTGAGATCTCTGCGTGCGATAGGGACGCAATAGAGACGCCTCAGCAATCGAGGCGCCTTCAAACCAGACACTAAACGCCCGTCGTCCGTCGTCATTCCCGCGAAAGCCGGGAATCCATTTTGCCTTTCTTTCTAAGCGACTAGATCAGGATGGATTCCCGCTTTCGCGGGAATGACGTCATATTTGTGGCGTGGCGTAGTATTTCGATGGAACTCTGGCCGGAAACCCGCAGTTTTTGAGCAGGCGGCCTTTGCCCGCGGAACCACAGCCAATCAGTCCAGTCTATACAACCTAACTCAAGTGTCTGATTTATAACTTTTTCAGGCGCGCCAGCCGATCCATTACCTATGGATTGCGCAAAGTTATTGACAACTTTCGACTAGGTGTTATACTTAGCTACAACACTAGAACTACAGCGCACCCGGATCGGAGATTGTCATGTACATGCGAGCCTTTGTTTACCGCTTCGTATACGTCGGCGTAGTGAGCCTGGGTGTTGCCCTCGCTGCTGCCTTCCACCAGCCGGTTGCGCATGCTGCGGCGGCGCAGCCAGGTTCCGGACAGGCGGTCGTAGCGATACCGCCGCCGCCCTTGGTCACCCTGTCCACCGTCCATGTCCACGCGGATTCCGTGCGGGCTCCGGCCGTCAAGCCGGCCACCCCGGTCCGTGTCGCCCCGGCAGTGTCGTCCGACCTGGTCAGCAGCGTCGCGGCGGACCATCGCGGCGGCACCTCGGTGGTGACCCTCCGCCTGGACATGCCCTACTACTCGTTCGGCAAGATGCTCCCGCGCGTAGGCAAGGAATGAATCGATGAGCATCACCTGGAACGACAATGCTCCGATCTATCGTCAACTGCGCGACCGCGTCGTGGCGATGATCCTGGACGGCATCCTCAAACAGGGCGACGCGCTTCCTTCGGTGCGCCAGGTCGCGGCGGATTTCCAACTCAATCCGATCACCGTGTCCAAGGCGTATCAGGAACTGGTCGATGATCAACTGGTGGAAAAACGGCGGGGACTCGGTATGTATGTAGCTGAAGGGGCACGCAACGCACTGCTGCACTCGGAGCGCGAACGCTTCCTGCGCGAAGAATGGCCGATGTTGCGCGAGCGGCTCGAGCGCCTCGGGCTGGATCTGCAGGCCCTGCTGTCGCAGCCGAAGAACGGAGCGGCGTCATGAACATGGATATGCCGCAAGTGACCAATGCAACGCCGATCATCAAAGCGAAGGGCCTGAGCAAGCGTTACGGCGCCACGGTCGCGCTCGACAATGTCGACCTGCAGATCCTGCCGGGCCGGATCGTCGGTCTGGTCGGCCCGAACGGCGCTGGCAAGACCACAGCGCTGCGCGCAATCCTCGGCCTGACCGAATTCGACGGCGAGTTGTCCGTGCTCGGCCTGGATCCGCGCACTCATCGCACCGAACTGATGCAGCACGTGTGCTTCATCGCCGACGTGGCGGTGCTGCCGCGCTGGCTGCGGGTCGCCGATGCGGTCGACTTCGTCGCCGGCGTACACCCGCGCTTCTCGCGCGAAAAATGTGAGGCGTTCCTGGCGCGCACGAAGATCAAGCACACGCAGCGTGTGCGCGAATTATCCAAGGGCATGATCGTGCAGCTGCACCTGGCACTGGTCATGGCGATCGATGCCAAGCTGCTCGTGCTCGACGAGCCGACCCTGGGCCTGGACATCCTGTACCGCAAGGAGTTCTACGAAAGCCTGCTGAACGACTACTTCGATCACGAGAAGACGATCCTCGTCACGACGCATCAGATCGAGGAGATCGAACGCATCCTGACCGACCTGATGTTCATCAAGGACGGCCGCATCATTCTGGACGCGAGCATGGAAGCGGTCGGCGAACGCTACGCCGAAGTCATGGTCGCGCCGGACAAGACCGAGGCGGCGCGCGCGCTCAAGCCGCTCAGCGAGCGCCAGATCTTCGGCAAATCGGTATTTTTGTTTGACGGCGTCGATCAGGCGCACCTGGCCACACTTGGCGAACTGCACAAGCCCAGCGTGGCTGATTTGTTCGTCGCGACTATGAAAGGAACCTACGCATGAACACGGGCACTACCATGAATACCTTTGCCTGGCTGGTCAAGCGCGAGTACTGGGAAAATCGCGGCGGATTCCTGTGGACGCCGGCGATCGTCGGCATGGTCTTCCTTTCGATCATGCTGCTCGTGCTGGTCTCGGCTGAATTCATCGCCCGCCAGAATGGCATCGACATCAACGGCATCCGCCTGGATCAGCTCACGCGCCACCTCGGACCCGAGGAAATCGCGAAGATGCAGGCAGGCATGGACATCGGCCTGCTCACGCTCGGCGCTCCGATCGGCATAGCGTTGTTCTTCGTCGTGTTCTTCTACGCTATCGGCGCGCTGTACAACGACCGCAGCGACCGTAGCGCCCTGTTCTGGAAGTCACTGCCGATTTCCGACTCGGCCACGGTACTGTCGAAGGTCGCTGCCGCAACGCTGCTCGCTCCGGTGCTCGCCACGTTCGCCGTGATCGGGCTGCAACTGGGCTTCCTCGTCCTGATGAGCCTGTACGCGCTGCTGCACGGGATCAATCCGTTCCCACTGCTGTGGTCGCCGACGCACCTGGTCGAGATGTGGGTCAAGCTTTTCCTGATCATCCCGGTGAATGCCCTGTGGGCGCTGCCGACCATCGGCTGGTTGCTGCTCTGCTCGAGCTTCGCGCGCTCCAAGCCATTCCTGTGGGCGGTCATGCTGCCGATCTTCGCCGGAGTGGCGAACTCCTGGATTGGCCTGATGAACCACCTGTCGATGTCGAACACCTGGTTCTGGCGCCACATCGTCGGCCGACTGCTTCTCAGCGTTTTTCCGGCAAGCTGGCTCGATGCCGAGAAGCTGCGCGAGGGGTTCGAGGAAACCGGCGGGGTGCATGTAGGCGTGCATGGCATCTCGCCAAGCCTGACGTTCGAGGCAATCGGCGACGCGCTTTCTTCGCCGGACATGCTGATCGGAATCGTAGCCGGCGCGGCGATGATTGCCGGAGCGATCTACTTCCGCCGGCAGCGCACCGAGTCGTACGCCTGACGAGACGATCGGCGCAACACGTCCCGAAAACAAAACGGCCACCTTGCGGTGGCCGTTTTCCTGTTGCGCGTTTCCGCGTCGAGCGGTTTACTTGACGTTGTCGGTCAGCACGCGGATCGCGTTGCCCGTCTGCTGCAATCCGGTCTGGTGCAGATCGATTTCGCCGGTCAGCCAGTAGCGCTCGAGGCCGACGGAAGTGCGGCGGATGACGACCGCCGCGCCTTCGGCCGTGTAGACGAGGTCGCCGGCGCGCAAATCAACTGCCTGCACGGTTCCGCTGATATCGCGTCCGTCGTTGTACTGTTTTTCCAGGGCCGCGCGCGTCGGCGACTTCGGCGCCGGCACGTTGCCGACAAACTTCATCGCGGTTGCCTTGCCGCCGCCGCGCAGCGACGGATTGGCGACGTTGCGGATCGGCTCGCTCACGCGATAGCGATCGGTGCCGGTCGGAACCAGTTCGGCACGCTCCATGTTCAATTCGCCTTCCAGCCAGAACAGCTGCGTGCGCGGACCGAAACGTCGAACGACTGCGCGCACCGATCCGTTCTCGTAGACCAGATCGTCCTTCTGCAACTGCGCGACTGCGAGCGTGCCCTCGGCAGCCTGACCACCGTTGAGATTCTGCTCGAACCGCTTCTTGATCGCGGCAGATGGGTCGGCTGCCGGCTTGGCTGGAGCTGCAGCCGCGGCTGGTGGCGGCGCGGCAACTGGCGCGGCAACCGGCGCGGGTGCGCCGGCGCAGGCGCCGCGGCGGGTGGTTCGGGTTTGACTTCGACCGGCGGCGGTGGTGGCGGCGTCTCGACCGGCGCGGGTTTCGGCGCTGGAGCGGGGGCTTCCTCGACCGGCTTGCGCACGGGCGGCGCCGGTCGCGGCTCGGGCTTCGGTTCCGGCTTCGCCTCGGGCTTGGCCACTGGCGCCGGTTTCGGTGCGGCTTCGACCGCAGCGGCCTTGGCTGGTTTGGCGTCCTCGACGCGGACCATCACGTTTTCGAAGAAGGCATCGCTCGTGCGCACGCTGGCGTTGGCCGCCGCGGAATGTGCCTTCGCCGCCGCCTTGTCCTGCCAGTACGGCGGAGCAGTGATCACGCAGCGTCTTGCCCGACGCCGCAGCCTGGCGCGCGAGTTCCGCGATCTTGGCGTCGCCCGCGCCAGACAGGAAATCCTTGCCGCTGATCGCGACTTCCTGAGCCGACGCGGCGCCCGCGGCGAACAGCGCGCCGGTAAAAAGTATACGTTTGAACATTCCCATCTCCGAACTTCCCCTGTATTGAATTCGCGCAACGCGTCAGTGTGACGCCGGTGCGCGATGCTACATGTGCCTAAAGGCACAAGCGCTGATGCACGTCACTTTACATAGATGAATTTGCGACAGGGATCACGCTTGACGTCAGCCGTGCGTGCCGCTGCGCCACCCTGTCCGAGCGAGCTTCGCTGCGGTTTGTTGCCGATTTGCTTCAGCCGCCCGCCGACCCTCCGTGCACTCCGCCTTTCGTCAGCGCCGCCGGATCCAGCAATTGCTTCAGCTGCGCCTTCGACAATCCCGTCGTTTCCAGCGCGACGTCGAGGATCGGCCGGCCTTCCTTGTAGGCCTGCTTCGCCGTAGCGGCGCCCTTTTCGTAGCCAATGACCGGATTGAGCGCCGTCACCAGGATTGGGTTCTTGTCGAGTGCCTCCTTGATGCGGTCCTGACGCACCTTGAACCCGGCAATTGCTCGATCGGCCAAGGCGCGCGATGCGTTCGCGAGAATCTCGACGCTTTGCAGCAAGTTCAGTGCCACAACCGGCAGCATGACGTTGAGCTGGAAGTTGCCGGACTGGCCGGCGATCGTGATCGTCGCATCGTTGCCAATGACTTGCGCGCAGACCATCGCCATTGCTTCCGGAATCACCGGATTGACCTTCCCCGGCATGATCGACGAACCCGGCTGCAGCGCGGGCAGTTCGATCTCGCCGAGGCCTGCAAGCGGTCCGGAGTTCATCCAACGCAGGTCGTTCGCGATCTTCATCAACGCACAGGCCAGCGTCTTGAGCTGGCCCGACATCTCGACCGCGGCATCCTGCGAAGACATGCCCTCGAAGAAATTGTCGGCCGATTCGAACTTCACGCCGGTTGCCCGGCGCAATTCGACGCAGATCTTCGGTCCGAGCCGGGCGTCGGCGTTGATGCCGGTGCCGACGGCAGTGCCGCCCTGCGGCAGTTTGCGCATGCGTTTCAGGGCATCTTGAAGGCGCTCGATCGACGAGCGGATCTGCGCCGACCAGCCGCCGAGTTCCTGGCCGAACGTGACCGGCATTGCATCCATCAGATGCGTGCGGCCGGTCTTGGCGACTTTCTTGAGCTCTTTCGCGCGCCGGTCCAGCGTCGACTTCAGATGCGTCAGAGCCGGCAACAACTTTTCCGACACGGTCAGCGCGGCGCTGACCTGGATCGCGGTCGGAATCACGTCGTTCGACGACTGGCCCATGTTCACGTCGTCGTTCGGGTGGATCTTCGGGCCTGCGGCCGATGCGAGATGGGCGATGACCTCGTTGGCATTCATGTTCGACGACGTTCCGGAACCGGTCTGGAACACGTCGATCGGAAACTGCTTGTCGAACTCGCCGGCGGCGACTCGCTCAGCGCATCGGCGGATGATCCGGGCCTTGTTCTTGCTCAGGTGGCCCAGGTCGCTGTTCGCCTGCGCGGCAGCCGACTTGATCAGGCCGAGCGCGCGGATGAACTCACGCGGCATCGTCAGGCCGGAAATCGGGAAATTGTCGACCGCGCGTTGTGTCTGCGCGCCATACAGCGCATCGGCCGGCACCTTGAGTTCGCCCATGCTGTCACGCTCGGTTCGGTAGTCGCTCATTGGTTGACCGTAATATCTGCGAAGTGGGATTGCGGATTATAACGGGTGGCGGTTGCGGGAGTCTGGGAAGCGGTAGCCGATGGCCGGCAGCCGTGAGCCAGTGGCCGGAAGCGGGTTCGGTACACCACGCAGCTCGCGCTTCATCACAGCCGCAATGCACGGCAGTTCGATGACGCAGGCGCCTCTAGCTCTCCCGTCTCCCGTCTCCCCTATCCGGGCTCCCGCCTCCCATCTTGCTATCATTGCCAAGCCACCCCAGGAAACAACCAATGACTGCGCCCTCACCGCTGACCGCACTGTCGCCACTCGACGGACGCTACGCCGGCAAGGTCGAGGCGCTACGGCCGATATTCAGCGAGTTCGGCCTGATGCACCGCCGCGTGCTGGTGGAAGTGCGCTGGTTGCTGACATTGGCCGATGAGCCGGCAATCGCCGAAGTGGCCCCGCTCGACGCGCCGGCTCGAACTTTCCTGATGACGCTGGCCGATGCCTTTTCGTTGCAGGACGCCGAACGCATCAAGGCAATCGAACGCACGACGAACCACGACGTCAAGGCGGTCGAGTATTTCCTAAAGGAACGCATCGGCGAGCACGCCGATCTGGCAACGGCGAAGGAATTCGTCCACTTCGCCTGCACCTCGGAGGACATCAATAACCTTGCCTATGCGCTGATGCTGCGCGACGCGCGCGACGGCGTGCTGCTGCCCGCGCTGGACAAGCTGCTGTCGACGCTGAAGCAGATGACGCATGCGCTTGCCGCGCAGCCGATGCTCTCGCGCACGCACGGCCAGACGGCCTCGCCGACGACGCTCGGCAAGGAAATCGCCAACGTCGTCGCGCGGCTGCAGCGCCAGCGCGCGCAGATCGCGGCGGTCGCGCTCAGCGGCAAGATCAACGGCGCCGTCGGCAACTACAACGCGCACGTCGTCGCGTATCCGGAGGTCGATTGGCCGGCGCTGGCGCAGCGCTTCGTCGAATCGCTCGGCCTCGACTTCAACCCCTACACGACCCAGATCGAACCGCACGACGGCGTCGCCGAGATCAGCGACGCGATCCGCCGCGCGAACACGATCCTGATCGATTTCTGCCGCGACATCTGGGGCTACATCTCGCTCGGTTATTTCCGCCAGGAACTCAAGCATGGCGAAGTCGGCTCGTCGACGATGCCCCACAAGGTCAACCCGATCGACTTCGAGAATGCCGAAGGCAACCTCGGCATCGCCAACGCGCTGTTCGTCCACTTCGCTGAAAAGCTGCCGATCTCGCGCTGGCAGCGCGACCTGACCGATTCGACCGTGCTGCGCGCGCTCGGTACCGCGTTCGGTCACACCCAGGTAGCACTCGAGTCGATCGCGCGCGGGCTTTCCAAGCTCAATGCCGCTCCCGAACGTCTCGCCACCGATCTTGACGCAAGCTGGGAAGTCCTTGCCGAAGCAGTCCAGACAGTCATGCGGCGTTACGGGCTACCCGAACCGTACGAGCAGCTCAAGGCGTTGACCCGCGGCCAAGGCATAACGCGCGATTCAATGCGCGCATTCATCGAAACCCAAGCATTGCCGGTCGACGCGAAGCAACGGCTGCTGGCGCTCACACCGGCAACCTATACGGGGCTGGCTGACAAATTGGCCGGATCGATTTAGGCAGCCCGCAACAACTCCATTCAGGGTTCTTCCGAGTGCGCCAAGTGTGGCGCACGCACGGATTCCCCCCTTGCGCCGAACGCGCCGTACCGGGACACTTGAACGTACGGCTTGCACCGGCAACCGTGTAAGGGGATGGAACTTTGGCTGCAACATCGTTGCTGGGTGAACTCAAGCGTCGCAATGTATTTCGCGCCGCAGCGCTTTATGCCGCCGCCGCCTGGCTGCTGGTCCAGGTCGCCACCCAGGTCTTTCCGTTCTTCCACGTTCCCGAATGGGTCGTGCGCGCGATCATTATCGCCGCCGTCATCGGCCTGCCGCCGTTCATCGCATTTGCCTGGTTTTACGAGTTCACGCCCGAAGGCCTCAAGCGCCAAAGCGAAGTCGACGCAGACGAATCGATCGTCCACCTGACAGCGCGCAAGCTCGATCGCTGGATCATCGTGCTGCTCGTGCTGATCGCGCTGTTGATGCTCGTGAACATGTTCGTGCTGCACAAGCCGGCTACCGATGCAGCAGAAACCAGGCGGGCATCGAGCGAAGCCCCCGCGGCTCCTGGCGTCGCGCCGGGGAAATCGATCGCCGTGCTGCCGTTCGAGAACCTCAGCAAGGACGAAGACAACGCTTATTTTGCTACGGGCATGCAGGACGAAATACTGACTCGACTTGCAGGTATCCGCGATCTCAAGGTCATCTCGCGCACGTCGACCACGCAGTACGCGAGCCACCCGCCGAACCTCAAGGTCGTCGCCGAACAACTCGGCGTGGCGACCGTGCTCGAGGGCAGCGTGCAGAAAGCCGGCGAGCAGGTTCACATCAACCTGCAGCTGATCGATGCCACCAACGATAGCCACTTGTGGGCGCAGAGCTTCAACCGCGAATTGAAGGATATCTTCGCGGTCGAGGGCGAAGTCGCGCAAAGCGTAGCCGATGCGCTCAAGGCGCAACTGATGCCGGCCGAAGCCGAGCGCGCGACTGCGGTGCCGACTCACAACGAGGCGGCCTATCAGTTGTACCTGCAGGCCAATGCGCATTTCAATCGCGCGCTCGACCAGGACGTGCTGGTCACGCGCGAGCTCCCGCAGGCGATCCCGCTGTACCAGCATGCCCTGGACGCAGATCCGCAGTTCGCACTTGCCGCGGCCGGTCTCGGCCGCGCGCACATGCACATGTACTTCTACGCGCCGGATCGTACTGAAGCGCGGCTCGCATCCGCGAAGACGGCCATCGACCGCGCTCTTGCGCTTCAGCCCGAACTGAGCGAAGGGCACTACGCGCTTGCGCTTTACTTCTACTGGGGACACCGGGACTACGCGCGTGCGACCGGGGAACTTAAACTGGCGCGCCAAAACAATGCCAACAGCGCCGACGTGCCGCGCATGCTCGCCGCGATTGCACGGCGGCAGGGACGCGCGGCCGAGATGATCGCGGGCTTCCGGGAAGCAACCTTGCTCGATCCGCGCAGTTCGTCCGCGCTCGACCAGCTGGGTCTCGGCTATGCCGCGCTGCGCCGTTACGCCGAAGCCGATCGCGCGTTCGCGCAGGCCGAGGAAGTCACCCGCGACCCGGCTGACGAGCGCGTCACCCGCGCTCAGAGCGCGGTGTCCTGGAATGGCGACCTGGCCCCGCTGCGCTCGGCCCTCGACGCACTCGAACCCGGCAGCGACGCCTACGGTGCCAACGCGTCGACCTACTTCTTGCTGTACCGCTGGTCGCGCGATTTCAGCCAAGCGCTACGCGTGGCGCAGAACAACAGCGATGAAGAGTGGAGCGACCAGGCGAACATCGCGTTGCCACGCCTGCTCTACGTAGCCTGGGCGCAACAGGCGGCCAACGATCCCAAGGCGGCGGAGACGTACGCCGCGGTGCGCAAGTCGGCAAACGCCGCGGTCGCACAGCAGGACGAGCGCGCGGATCCGCACCTCACTCTCGCGTTCGCTGCCGCCGGGCTCGGCGAGAAGGACGAGGCAATCCGGGAGGCGCGCCGCGGCGCGGAGCTGCTGCCACCGAGCCTCGACGCGCTCAGCGGCGCCGCGGTGCAGGTGTATCTGGCGCAGGTCTATGCGCGCGTCGGCAGCTACGACGAAGCGTTCGATGCGTTGCGTGCCTCGGTCCACCTGTTCGGCGGCGATTGCATTTCGGCCTGGCTGCTCAAGCTCGATCCGGTCTGGGATCCGATCCGCAACGATCCGCGCTTTGCGCCACTGGTCGTACAGTTTGAACAGCCGGTCGACATCAAACCGGCGCCGTAAGCCAGAGCCTTGTTTCTCCAGTCACCGTCAAACGTTGGCGCCCACGGCGGCAACTTGCGCCGGATTGTGCAGCACGCACGCCCGGGACACTTTGGGTCTTGCGTCGCGCTGGCGGTACCCCGACACTTGAGGGAGCGGGTGGCCGCGATCGAGAGGGGCAGACTTTGGCCGCAATAGCGTTGCTGGGTGAACTCAAGCGTCGCAATGTATTTCGTGCAGCAGCCCTGTACGCGGCTGCCGCTTGGCTCCTGGTTCAGGTCGCTACCCAGGTCTTTCCGTTCTTTCATGTTCCCGAATGGGTCGTGCGCGGGATCATCGTCGCCGTACTCATCGGCTTGCCGCCGTTCATTGCGTTTGCCTGGTTCTACGAGTTCACGCCCGAGGGCCTCAAGCGCCAGAGCGAAGTCGATCGCGAGGAATCGATCGTCCATCTGACCGGGCGCAAGCTCGATCGATGGATCATCGTTCTACTCGCGCTCATCGCGCTGTTGATGCTCGTGAACATGTTCGTGCTGCGCAAGCCGGCGGCCGATGCCGAGGCCGGGCAAAATGCGGTCGACGCCGCAGGCGCCGGTGGCAAGCCACCGGCCAAGTCGATCGCCGTACTGCCGTTCGAAAACCTCAGCGAGGATGCCAAGAACACTTACTTCGCGACCGGCATGCAGGACGAGATCCTGACGCGCCTCGCCGGGATTCGCGATCTCAAGGTCATATCGCGCACGTCTACCGTGCAGTACGCGAGCCATCCACCGAACCTCAAGGTCGTCGCCGAACAGCTCGGCGTCGCGAATGTACTGGAAGGCAGCGTGCAGAGATCCGGCGAGCAGGTGCACATCAATCTGCAGCTCATCGACGCGCTCAACGACAGCCACCTGTGGGCGCAGAGCTTCAACCGCGAGATCAAGGACATCTTCACCGTCGAGGCCGAAGTGGCGCAGAAGGTCGCCGATGCGCTCAAAGCCCAGTTGGTCCCGGAGGAGGCGGCGCGCGTAGCCGCCGTGCCGACAAAAAGCGAGGCGGCTTACGACCTCTACCTGCAGGCCATTGCCCACGCCAATCGGGCCTATGATCAGGACGTCCTTACCGCGAGCGAACTGCCGCAGGCGATCGTCATGTTTCAGCGCGCGCTCGACGCTGATCCTCAGTTCGCGCTCGCCGCAGCGGCGCTCGCGCGTGCCAACATGCAGATCTATTTCAACGCACCGGACCGCACCGAAGCGCGCCTCGCGGCGGCCAAGGCCGCGGCCGACCGCGCGCTGACGCTGCAGCCCGGGCTTGGCGAAGGCCATCACGCGCTGGCGACATACTATTACTGGGGTCACCGCGACTATGCGGCGGCGACCGAGCAACTGGAACTGGCCCGAAAGGCGCTGCCAAACAGCGCCGATGTCGCCACGATGATCGCCTCGATCGCGCGCCGCCAGGGGCGCATAGCCGATATGATCGCAGGATTCCAGCAGGCCACCTTGCTGGATCCGCGAAGTTCGTCTGCGCTGGACCAGCTCGGACTTGCTTACGCTCCGATGCGCAGGTATGCCGAGGCCGATCGCGCATTCGCCCAAGCCGAAGCCGTTACCGCCGATCCAGCGGATGAGCGCGTGACACACGCGCTGAATACCGTCCTCTGGAAGGGCGACACGGCCCCGTTACGCGCCGCCCTCGGAGCGCTTCCGCCGGGAAGCGATGCTTACGCGAGCAACGCGCAGCCGTTCTTCTCGTTGAATTGGTGGTCGCGCGATTTTGCGGCCGCGGCCCAAACCGCAGGCAACAATGCGGATGTGGACTGGATCGATCAGGTCAACACTGCCCTGCCACGACCGTTGTACATTGCTTGGGCCCAAGAGGCATCGGGTGATCGCGCCAAGGCACAGGAGACGTATCAGCAGGTAAAAAAACTCGTGAGCGCGGCTCTGCTCCAGCAACCCGAGCGCGCCGAACTGCACCTCGCGCTGGGGTACGCCGACGCGGGCCTCGGCTTGAAGGACGAGGCAGTCGATGAATCCCGGCGCGCCGTGGAGCTGATGCCCGTCAGCAGGGACGCGATCAGCGGCTCGGGAATGCTTGTGTTCGCCGCGCAGATCCACGTCCGCGTCGGCGACTACGATCCGGCCTTTGATCTGCTGAAGACTGCTCTGTCCAATCTGAGCGGACAGATCCTCTCGGCCGCCACCCTCAAGCTCGATCCGAACTGGGATCCGATTCGCAATGATCCACGGTTCGCGCAGCTGTTGACGCTGGCCGAACAGCCGGTCGAGACGAAGACCGCGCCGTGAGCGGCGCCGTCATTGGCGACTGACATGGCGCGCATCGCGATCGAAGCGTGTGCCACCGAGGGCCAGCCTCTCGGAATGCCGCCCACCCGCTTCCTGCGCGACTACTGGCAGAAACGTCCGCTGCTGATCCGCGGCGCGTTTCCACAATTCCACAATGCGATAACGCCCGAGGACCTCGCCGGTTTGGCCTGCGAGGAAGCCGCGTTGGCCCGCATTGTCATGCGCGATGCGCGCCGAGACCGCTGGACACTGCGCAACGGACCCTTCACCGAAGCCGATTTCGCCAGCCTGCCGAAATCGCATTGGACGCTGCTCGTGCAAGATGTCGACAAGTGGGATGCCGACGTCGCTGCCCTTCTCGATCAATTCACGTTCCTGCCCGCTTGGCGCATCGACGACATCATGGTCAGCTACGCGACCGATGGTGGCGGCGTCGGTGCGCATGTCGACAATTACGATGTATTCCTGGTGCAGGCGCGCGGCCAACGCGGGTGGCGGATCAGCACGGATCCGAACGCGCCGAAGGCGTTTCGCACCGACGCCGAACTGAAGCTGCTGCGCGAGTTCACGCCGACCCACGAATGGATACTCGATCCCGGCGATGCGCTGTACCTGCCTCCCGGCATCGCGCATGACGGCGTCGCCATCGGCGCATGCATGACGTTTTCGGTCGGCATGCGCGCGCCGTCGATTGCCGAGCTGATCGTGGACCTCGCCGACAGCATCGCCGAGCCGCTCGGCGAAGAGGTGCGCTACATCGATCCGGACCTTGCACCCGCACGGGACGCATATGAAATAGACGCAGCGGCCATGCGGCGGGTCGATGCCGCGCTGGCGGCACTGCGCGAGGCGGACCCGCTCGCCACTCGGCAGTGGTTCGGCCGTTTCATCACGCGTTACCGCAGCGCGCACGAAGCAATGCCGGCGGCGCGCGCGCTGACTGCGCAGCAGGTCGGCGCGAAGTTGCCCGGCTCGCGCGTGGTGCGCAATCCATGGAGCCGGGCCGCGTGGTCGCGCCGCGGGCGCAACGCCGAGTTGTTCGTCGCCGGCGAGTCGTTCGCGTGCGGCATAGAGCTGGCGCGGCTGCTCGCCAGTAGCCGGGAATTGTCTGGCGATGATGTAGCCCGCTGCGTCGGCGCGACCGGTTTATCCGTGCTGGCCAGCTTGATCAATGCCGGCCATTTGCAGCTCGTCCGCCAACGCTGAATAATGCTGCGCTTCGCCTCTCCCGCTGGCGGGAGAGGCCGCCGCGCTTGGCGCGGCGGGTGAGGGTGGCGCGTGAAGGTGCTGGTGCCTGAGGCACCACCCTCATCCGGCCTCCGGCCACCTTCTCCCGCCAGCGGGAGAAGGAACCAAATGGAAAGGCACCGATGATCCCCAACGACTTCACCGTAGCGACCGCCGACTGGGCGAACGAGGACGATCGTAATGCCTGCCGTACTGTGCGCGAGCAGGTCTACATCATCGAGCAGAAGGTTCGCGAAGAAGACGAATGGGACGAATTCGATGAGCCCTCGCGCCATGTTCTGGCGCGCGACGCCCAAGGCAACCCGATCGGCACGGGCCGGCTGACATCGAACATGATGATCGGCCGCATGGCCGTGCTGCGCGAATGGCGTGGACGCGACGTCGGTGCGATGCTCCTCGGCACGCTGCTCGAACAGGCGCGTGCGCTGCATTACCCGGCGATCGAATTGCATGCCCAGACGCAGGCCGTCCGCTTCTACGAACGCTTCGGCTTCGAGCGCTACGGCGACGAATTCGTCGAATGCGAGATTCCGCACTTCCACATGCGCATGGATCTGGAGCCGCTGGAGCCGCCGGAACGCGCCGGCCCGCCGCCACGGCCCGAAGTGCGCATCGTCCCGATCGAGTCGCGCGACGAGGCCCTGACCGAGACGCTCGCGTTGATCGCGGCGGCCAAGCGGGAGGTATACATCTACACGCGGGACCTCGACCCGTTGTTGTTCGACAATGAAGCGGCGCTCGATGCGCTCAAACGCCTCGCGGTTCGCGGCCGCGGCGCCTCGATCCGTGTGTTGATCCAGGATCCGCAGCAAGCCATCCGGCGTGGTCATCGCCTGATCGCCTTGGCCCAGCGCCTTACCAGCGTCTTCATCCTGCGCACGCCCACACAGGCCGAAGACCTGCAGTACGCGTCGGCCTTCGTGCTCAATGATGCCTACGGGTTCTACTTCCGCACGCTCGGTACCCGTTTCGACGGGGAAGTGGTCAACCATGCGCCCGGGCGCCACGCGCAGCTGCTGGAGTACTTCAGACAGGTCTGGGAGCGTTCGGAGACGAGCGAAGATCTGCGCCAACTGGCGATTTGACGCGCCCGGCGGAGCCTGCCGAACCCCGAACGGGGTCCTGCTTCGACTGTCGCAGCGCAGCATCTTGCAGTTATAATTCGCAGCCCGCATATCGCAAGGGACTGCCCTGAACGACCTGCCCGACATGCCCGCGCGACCGGGTGTCCAATCGAAGAAAAGCAGCCTGGATTCCCGAATTCATGGGAATGGCGGCGGGTTCAGGGGTTTCCCGGCCTTATTCCCGGCAAGAGGCACAGCGGCGCCTCCATTTGTCCATCTCGGTATACAACTTTGAGCAACAGCCTGATCCAGCAATTCGCGGCTTCCTCCCAGCTGTCCGGCGGCAACGCCGCGTTCGTCGAGGAATTGTACGAAGCGTACCTGCGCGATCCCGCATCGGTGGCAGCGGAGTGGCGCAGTTATTTTGACACCTTCAAGGGCCGCGAAGCCGGCGACGTGCCGCATTCGGATGCGGTCGCGCGGATCGAAACAGCACAGAAGCTCAACGGCCACGCGCGCATGGCCTCGGCCGAGGCCGGCGCCGACGTCCAGGCGCAGAAGCAGGCCGGCGTGCTCAAGCTCGTCACGGCCTATCGTTCACGCGGCCATATCGCCGCGCAGCTCGATCCGCTGGATCTCGAACATCGCCTGGCGCCGGCGGACCTTCAGGCGCTCGGCCTCTGGTCGCGCCCGAACACGCCTGACCTCGACCCCGCTTTCCACGGGCTCGGCCCGGCCGACATGGAAACCGAGTTCAACACGAGTTTTCTCGCCGGCCCACAGCGGCTGAAACTCAAGGACCTGATCGCGCGCCTGAAGGCGACCTATGCATCGAGCATCGGCGCCGAGTTCATGCACATCGCCGACTCCACGCAACGGCGCTGGGTGCATGAACATATCGAACGCGCCGGCGGCGATTACGCGCTCACGGCGGACGAGAAAAAAGAGTTGCTCGAAAAGCTCGTGCAGGCCGATGGTCTCGAACGCTATCTGCACACCAAGTACGTCGGCCAGAAACGTTTCTCGCTGGAAGGCGGCGACAGCCTGATTCCTCTCGTCGACGAACTGCTCGACCGCGGCGGCAACGACGGTCTGCGCGATTTCGTCATCGGCATGGCGCACCGCGGCCGCCTGAACGTGCTCGTCAACATCCTCGGCAAGGCACCGCAGAAGCTGTTCGCCGAGTTCGAGGGCAAGTTCGAGCACATCGACGACCCGGCGCACTCCGGCGACGTGAAGTACCACATGGGTTTCTCGGCCGACGTGAAGACGTCCGGGCGCACCGTGCACGTCGTGCTCGCGTTCAATCCGTCGCACCTGGAGATCGTCAATCCCGTGGTCACCGGCTCGGTTCGCGCGCGCCAGACGCATCGTCACGACGCGGAGCTCGAGCAGGTCATCCCCGTGCTGATCCACGGCGATGCCGCGTTCGCCGGACAGGGCGTGAACATGGAGTTGTTCAACATGTCGCAGGCGCGCGGCTTCGCGGTCGGCGGCACGATCCACATCGTCGTCAACAACCAGGTCGGTTTCACGATCTCGAACACGCACGACGCGCGCTCGACGATGTATTGCACCGATGTCGCCAAGATGGTCGGCGCGCCGGTGTTTCATGTCAACGGCGACGATCCGGAAGCCGTGATGTTCGTGGCGCGGCTCGCGTTCGACTACCGGCGCAAGTTCAAGCGCGACGTCGTCATCGATCTCGTCTGCTATCGCCGCCACGGTCACAACGAGGCCGACGAGCCGGCCGCGACGCAGCCGCAGATGTACCAGATCATTCGCGCACGGCCGACGTTGCGCGAGCTGTACGCGAAGAAACTTGTCGCGGACGGCGTGATCGCGGACAGCCATGCGCAAGGTCTCGTCGATGCCTACCGCGCGAAGCTCGAAGCCGGTCAGCCGATCGCGGCGCTCGATCCGGACCTGAAGGATGCGTTCGCGGTCGACTGGACCCGCCACATCGGCGCAAGGCTCGACCAGAGCGTCAGCACCGGCGTCGCGAAGGACAAGCTCGCCGCGCTCAATGCGCAGATCCTCGCCATGCCGCTGGACTTCACGCTGCACCCGCGCGTCGCGAAGATCTATGAGGACCGCGCGAAGATGGCGGCCGGCCAGCTGCCGATGGACTGGGGCTTCGCCGAAAATCTCGCCTATGCGTCGATCATCGCCGATGGCAACGATCTTCGCCTGGTCGGCCAGGATTCCGGCCGCGGCACGTTCTTCCATCGCCACGCCGTGCTGCACGACCAGAATAGCGGCCGCGATTTCACGCCGCTGACGCGCGTGCGCGACGGCGCCACGGTCGCGATCATCGACTCGCTGTTGAGCGAAGAAGCCGTCATGGCGTTCGAGTACGGCTATTCGACGGCAGAGCCGAATACGCTCGTGCTGTGGGAAGGCCAGTTCGGCGATTTCGCGAACGGCGCCCAGGTCGTGATCGACCAGTTCATCTCGTCCGGCGAGGCCAAGTGGGGGCGCTACTCCGGCCTTGTGCTGCTGTTGCCGCACGGCTATGAAGGCCAGGGCCCGGAACACTCATCGGCGCGGCTGGAACGCTATCTGCAACTGTGCGCGCTCGACAACATGCAGGTCTGCGTGCCGACGACGCCGGCCCAGATGTTCCACATGCTGCGGCGGCAGATGGTGCGCGATTGCCGCAAGCCGCTGATCGTGATGACGCCCAAGTCGCTGCTGCGTCACAAGATGGCGGTTTCGAGTCTCGACGAACTGGCCAACGGCTCGTTTCAGCGCGTGATTCCCGATACGACATCGAAGTCCGGCAACAAGCTGCGCCGGATCGTGCTGTGCTCGGGCAAGGTGTACTACGATCTGGTCGAGGAAGCCGCCAAGCGCGGCGTTGCCGACGTCGCGATCATCCGCGTCGAGCAACTCTATCCGTTCCCGCGCGACGAAGTGAGCGCGCAGATCGACAAGTACCCGGCGACGACCGAGGTCGTCTGGTGCCAGGAAGAGCCGATGAACCAGGGCGCGTGGTACCAGATCCAGCATCACCTGCTCGCCTGCATCGGCGACCAGCATTCGCTGCACTATGCCGGCCGCGTGCGCTCGCCCGCGCCTGCAGCGGGCCATTCGAACACACACATCGCCGAGCAGGCCGCGCTGGTCGAGCAGGCGCTGGTCGCATCGCCCGGTTTCAACCACGCGTCAGAATAGAAGTGCAATTACAATTGCGTTGATTTACTCGTCATCCCCGCGTCTTTCAACAGCGGAGCTGGTCAAGCGCGGATCCATTAATCTTGCAGTCTCGACCGGATTGCAAAATGGATTCCCGCTTGCGCGGGAATGGCGGAAATTTTGAGGTCCTTCGTGGACTTCAAAATTACGAACCCGATAATAAGGAATATCTATGGCACTCGAAGTCAAAGTACCGGTTCTGCCCGAATCCGTTTCCGACGCGACGATCGCGACCTGGCACAAGAAGGCCGGCGACACGGTCAAGCGCGACGAGAATCTGGTCGACCTGGAAACCGACAAGGTCGTGCTCGAAGTGCCGGCGCAGGCCGACGGCGTGCTCAAGGAAATCCGCAAGGAAACCGGCGCAACCGTGACGAGCCAGGAAATCCTCGCGATCATCGAGGAAGGCGCCGCTGCGGCAGCGCCTGCTGCCGCGGCAAAATCGGAAACCAAGCAGGCGGCGCCCGCAGCGGCTGCTGCACCTGCCAGCCCTCAGCCTTCGGCCCCCAACCCTGCTCTCTCCCCCGCCGGCCAGCGCGTCGCGACCGAGAACAAAATCGATCCGGCGCAAGTGGCCGGCACCGGTCGCGGCGGTCAGGTGACAAAAGAAGACCTCGTCAACTTCATGCGCACCGGCCAAGCCGCGCCGCCCAGCCCTCAGCCCTCGGCCGTCAGCCCTGCCCCTCCGGCACCGAGGCCAACTCCCGGTTCGCGGCCTGAGGAACGCGTCCCGATGACGCGCATGCGCGCGAAGATCGCCGAGCGCCTGATGCAGTCGAAGAATTCGATCGCGATGCTGACCTCGTTCAACGAGATCAATCTCGCCAAGGTCGCATCGATGCGCAAGGAACTCGGCGAATCGTTCGAAAAGGCCAACGGCATCAAGCTCGGCTACATGAGTTTCTTCGTCAAGGCGGCGTGCGAAGCGCTCAAGCGTCACCCGATCGTCAACGCCTCGGTCGACGGCAACGACGTCATCTATCACGGCTACCAGGACATCTCGGTCGCCGTGTCGACCGAAAAGGGCCTGGTCACGCCGGTGCTGCGCGATGCGCAGGGCATGGGCTTCGCCGATATCGAAAAGGCAATCGCGGCCTACGCGAAACAGGCGCGTGAAGGCGGGCTGAAACTCGAGGACCTTCAAGGCGGAACGTTCACGATCACGAACGGCGGCACTTTCGGCTCACTGTTCTCCACGCCGATCGTCAACCCGCCGCAAAGCGCGATCCTCGGCATGCACACGATCAAGGAACGCGCCGTCGTCGAAAATGGCGCAGTAGTCGCCGCGCCGATGATGTACGTTGCAATCAGCTACGACCATCGCATCATCGACGGCAAGGATGCAGTGTTGTTCCTGGTCGATATCAAGAATCAGCTCGAGAATCCGCACAAGATGCTGCTTGGGATCTGACGCTTTAGCCCCTCTCCCGTCGGGAGAGGGGTTGGGGTGAGGGTCCGAGTCTGCAACGGACGTTCATTCCACCCCGAACCCTCATCCGGCGCTTCGCGCCACCTTCTCCCGGAGGGAGAAGGGAAAAGAAGGAAGCAAGACAATGAGCGACAAATACGACGTCATCGTCATCGGCGGCGGTCCCGCCGGCTATCACGCCGCGATCCGTGCCGCGCAGCTCGGGCTGAAGACCGCGTGCATCGATGCCGGCCTCGGCAAGGATGGCAAGGCGGCGCTCGGCGGCACTTGCCTGCGCGTCGGCTGCATTCCGTCCAAGGCATTGCTCGATTCCTCCAAGCAGTTCCACAATCTCACGCACAGCTTTGTTGATCACGGAATCAGCGCGAGCGACGCGAAGATCGACGTCAAGGCGATGATCGCGCGCAAGGACAAGATCGTCCGCCAGTTCACCGGTGGCGTGGCGCTGCTGTTCAAGGGCAACAAGATCACGTCGTACTTCGGCACCGGCAAGCTGCTGAAGGATCGCCAAGTCGAAATCTCCGCGCCGGACGGTTCGAAACAGACGATTGCGGCGACCAACGTGATCATTGCGACCGGATCTGTCCCGATCGAATTGCCGTTCGCGAAGTTCGACAACAAGCGGATCCTCGACAATGCCGGCGCGCTCGATGTCGATGCCGTGCCGAAGCGCCTCGGCGTCATCGGCGCCGGCGTCATCGGCCTGGAACTCGGCAGCGTATGGCGCCGTCTCGGCGCCGAGGTGACCGTGCTGGAAGCGCTTCCGGATTTTCTCGGCACCGCAGACCGCGACGTTGCCAAGGTCGCCGCGCGCGAATTCGCCAAGCAGGGTCTCGCCATCAAGCTCGGCGCAAAGGTCAGCAAGGCGGAAATCAAGGGCGACACGATCGAAGTCACCTACGCCGACGCGAAGGGCGAACAGAAGATCGTCGTCGACAAGTTGCTCGTCGCGGTCGGCCGCCGCGCGTACACCGAAGGCGTCCTCGGGGAGGGCACCGGCGTGAAGGTCGATGCACGCGGGCGCATCGACGTCGACGAACATTGCTGGACCGGCGTCGAAGGCGTCTGGGCCGTCGGCGATTGCGTGCGCGGCGCGATGCTGGCGCACAAGGGATTCGAGGAAGGCATGGCGGTTGCCGAATTGATCGCCGGCAAGGCCGGGCACGTCAACTACGACACAATTCCGTGGGTCATCTACACCGAGCCCGAAATCGCCTGGGCCGGCAAGACCGAAGAAGAGCTCAAGGCCGCAGGCATACCGTATAAAACGGGAAGTTTCCCATTTGCCGCCGTCGGCCGCGCCGTCGCGATGAACGAGACCGCGGGCCAGGTCAAGGTGATCGCGCACGCGGAGACCGATCGCATCCTCGGCGTGCACATGGTCGGCCCGGGCGTCTCCGAACTGATCGCCGAAGCGGTCGTCGCGATGGAATTCCACGGCTCTGCCGAAGACCTCGCGCGCATCGTGCACGCGCATCCGACCCTGAGCGAAGCCGTGCACGAGGCGGCGCTGTCGGTCGACAAGCGGGCGATACATAAGGCGAATTGAGTTCAGGAACAACTCAGCCCATAAAGTGCACGGAAGTACGACAACACCGAAACACCTCAGTTCGTCATCCCGGCGAAAGCCGGGATCCAGCTCTCCATGAAACGACCTTGCGTCTATATTCTGGCCAGCGAGTGGGACGGAACACTTTATGTTGGCGTCACATCAGACCTGATCAAGCGTGTCTGGGAACACAAGAACGACATGATCGAGGGCTTCACGAAGACCTATCGTGTCCACAACCTCGTATGGTTCGAACAGCACGAGACGATGGAGTCCGCGATACTGCGCGAGAAGGCGATCAAGGAGTGGAAGCGCGCATGGAAGATCGAACTCATCGGGGAGTCGAACCCGAAGTGGCGCGACTTGTATTCTGAGCTCTTGTAAACTCGTTGAGGAGAGCTGGATTCCGGCGTTCGCCGGAATGACGAGCTTAACGAAGGGACACGGCGATGAGCGAGAGTACCGAAGCTTCCTTCCAAGCCTTCCGCATCCACGCCGATCGCGACAAGCATCGCGCGGGCATCGAGGAAATGAAGGTCGAAGACCTGTCGCCGGGCGAGGTCGTCGTCAAGGTCGCTTACTCGTCGGTCAACTACAAGGACGCGCTGGCCGGCAGCGGCAAGGGCAGGATCCTGCGCGAGTCGCCGCTCAATGGCGGAATCGATGTCGCGGGCTATGTTGCGGCTTCGAGCGATCCCGCCGTCAGGGAAGGCGATCAGGTGCTTTGCACCGGTAGCGGCCTCAGCGAAACGCGCGATGGTGGCTACGCGCAATACGCGCGCCTGCAGGCGAAGTGGACAATCCCCCTGCCCGCCGGGTTGACGCTGCGCGAGTCGATGATTCTCGGCACAGCCGGCTTCACGGCCGCGCTGTCGCTCTATCGAATGCAGCAAAACGGGCAGACTCCGGAGATGGGGCCGATCGTCGTCACCGGCGCGACCGGTGGCGTCGGCTCGCTGGCGATCGACATGCTCACGAGCGCCGGTTACGAGGCGCACGCGATCAGCGGCAAGCTCGAACATTTCGACGATCTGATCGCGCTCGGCGCCAAGCAATGCATCTCGCGCAAGGATCTGTACTGGGGCCAGCGCCCGCTCGAAACCAGCCGCTGGGCCGGGGCGATCGACAACGTCGGCGGCGACATGCTGGCCGGACTGACACGCGTCATTCATCCTTACGGAAACATCGCCAGCTGCGGCAACGCGGCCAGCATCGAACTGCAGACAACGGTGATGCCCTTCATCATTCGCGGCGTCAGTTTGCTCGGCATTGCCTCGGCCGGCACGGCACGGGATATTCGCGATGCCGTCTGGCAACACCTGGCGACCGACTGGCGTCCGGCCCACCTGGATCGGATAGCGACGCGTGAGGTCGCGCTCGGCGAGTTGCCGACAGTTTTCGGCACGATGCTCGCTGGCGACTCGTTCGGGCGGACTGTCGTCAAGCTCTAAGAGTGGGCTGAAACAGATTCGAATCTCGCTGAGATTTGCGGTCTAATCGTCGGATTGATATCGCGTTTGGCACTCGGCACGCACCACACGGCGGCGCCTTCTGCGAACCCCATCGCACTGTTCGAAGAGCGTTGTGGCCTTCTCCCGCGCCGGCATTTAGAATGCGTCGAACCGCACAGGGGACGACGGGAAACTTATGGCGCGCATTCTGATCGTTGACGACTCTCCATCACAGCTGGTCGGACTAAAACGCATCGTCGAGAAGCTCGGCCATCATGCTATTACCGCCGAAGATGGGGCTGCCGGCGTCGAAGCCGCCAAGCGTGAAGTGCCTGACCTGATTCTCATGGATGTCGTGATGCCGAACCTCAACGGGTTCCAGGCCACTCGAACAATCGCGAAAGATTCCAAGACCAGCCACATCCCGATCATCATGGTCACGACGAAGGACCAGGAGACGGATCGCGTCTGGGGCATGCGCCAAGGTGCCAAGGCCTACGTAACGAAGCCGATCAACGATTCCGAATTGAAAGACGCGATCGAGAAGCTTCTCGCAAAGCACTGAAGTGCTTGGGAGCCGGCGCGCTACGGCGCTCCGCGCGGATTCGTTTCGAATGCCCGCGCCAATTGTTCGTATAGCTTGCGCTGCGCCTCGGTCTGCGGCGCTGGCGCATAGACTTCAAGGGTGACCAATTGATCTCCGGGCGTCTTGCCCGGCATGCCGCGTCCGCGCAGGCGCATGCGGCTGCCGCTGTTCGAACCGGGTGGAACCTTCAATTCGACTTCCCCGCCCAGCGTCGGCACCGTCACTGTCGCGCCGAGCGCGGCTTCCCACGGCGAGATCGGCAACGTCAACAGCACATCGCGGCCCTGCAGGTGAAACTGCGGATCATCGTCGACGTTGATTTCCAGCATGAGGTCGCCTGCCGGAGCGCCTTGAATGCCCGGCGAACCCTGCCCGGCCAGGCGAATCTGTTGCCCGGGCAGCACGCCGGCCGGAATCTTGACTTCCAGAGTGCGCTCGCCGCCGTCGGGGTCGCGCAGGCTAATGCGTTCGCGTCCACCGCTGTACGCGGTCGCCAGGGGTAGCCGGATGCGCGCTTGCACGTCGCGCCCACGTCGCGGACCGCCGGGCCGTCCACCGGGACGCGCGCCGCCGCGACCGAACAGTGATTCGAAAAAATCGCTGAAGCCGCTTTCGCCGTCCAGATTGGAAAAATCGAACTCGGCGCCGTCACCGTACTGAGGCGGCGGATGGAATTCCTGCCCTGGCCGATATCCTTGCGCGCGCAGTTGGTCGTAGGCGCGACGCTTGGCTGGATCCTTCAGCGCCTCGTAGGCTTCGTTCGCCGACTTGAATTTCTCCTCGGCACCGGTTTCCTTGCTGACGTCCGGGTGATATTTGCGCGCGAGCTTGCGATAGGCGGATTTGATTTCCGCCTCGCTGGCTTCAGGCTTCACGCCGAGAATGTCGTAGTAGTCTTTGAACTGCATGTTGGTTTGTATGGCACAACGATGGCGCGGCGGTTTGCAGATCGCGCGGCCGCGATGGAGGGACCTCCGCAACCCAGCATAGCCGAATGCCGCCGCGCAGGGCAGCGCATCTCCCTCAAACTTGCGAACCCGCACAAACGTCAGCCCACGGCCAGCTTCGCCGACCGCGGGAGACTCCCGGAAAATCTACTTCGCGAAGTTTCCGAACTACCTCAAGTGCCGTCATTCCCGCGCAAGCGGGAATCCATTTTGATCGGATCAGTGGGTCAATAAGATCAACATGGATCCCCGCTTGCGCGGGGATGACGACATGTTCCCCAAAGTCCCTCAGTGGCTGATGCTGATCCGGCGCGGGGTCGTTTCCGGCTTCTTCGGAATCGAAATTTCCAGAACGCCGTGCTTGCCGCTCGCGCTGATGCCCTCGGCGTCGGCGCTGTCGGGAAGCGCGAAGCGGCGATAGAACGCGCCGTAGGAACGCTCCACGCGCGTGGTCTTGCCGTTCTGCTCGTTGCTTTCCGACTTGCGTTCGCCGCGAATCGCCAGGATGCCCTTGTCCATGCTGATGTCGATGTCCTTCGGGTCGACGCCGGGAATATCGGCCAGGATCACGAAGCGCTTGTCTTCTTCCTTGATGTCGACGCGCGGCGTCCACTGGCTGGTCACGACATTCGACTGATCGGTTTCGTCATCACTGAAGAAACGATCGAAAACCTGCTTGAGTTCGTCCTGGAAACGATGCGGCTGGTTCCAGTGGCTGTAACGGGTAATGGTCATGCTTGCCTCCAAAATAGGTGCCGGGCACCAGGCCCGTATGCGTGGAAAATAGTGGCAGCGGTTTGCCTTTCAAGGCCGTTGAAAACGTGGTTTTTGGCACCACTGCGGGCCACGGAACGGGTCGGATCGATTTCAGGGCCCGAGGAGTGGGCCTAGTTCAGCTCAACGTATTATCATGGGCGTTCAGGTCGCCGCGAGCGGACCGCACCCATCCCCAGAGGAGCAAGCCATGACGATCAAAGTCGGAGACAAGATTCCGAACGCAACACTCAACTACCTGAAGGACGGCGTCCAGGCCATCAACACGGACGAAATCTTCAAGGGCAAGAAGGTCGTGCTTTTTTCCGTGCCCGGCGCCTTCACGCCGACCTGCTCGGCCAAGCATCTGCCCGGTTATGTGCAGAAGCTCGGCGAATTCAAGGGCAAGGGCGTGGACGTCGCCTGCCTCGCCGTCAATGACGCCTTCGTCATGAACGCCTGGGCCAAGGACCAGCACGTTCCCGACTCGCTGCTGATGCTCGCGGACGGCAACGGAACGTTCTCGAAGGCACTCGGCCTGGAAATGGACGGCAGCCCGTT
Organism: uncultured Gammaproteobacteria bacterium; assembly: GCA_963766595.1. Lineage (GTDB taxonomy): Bacteria > Pseudomonadota > Gammaproteobacteria > Xanthomonadales > Rhodanobacteraceae > Rudaea. Next base: position 332,219 of record CAVYAZ010000001.1, on the reverse strand, counting down.
CGGTCTCGGCATGCGTGGCAAGCGGTTCGCGCTCTATGCCGAAGACGGCGTAGTCAAGCAGCTGCACGTCGAAGCGCCAGGCGAGTTCAAGGTGTCTAGCGCCGAGGCGATGCTGGCGACGATTGGCTAGCGTCAAGCTTCGCTGAAAACCAGCGCCTCAGACACCACAATTCGGAGGCGCGCAATTCGGAAGAGCGTCGTGTCCAACTAGCTCGTCATTCCCGCGCAAGCGGGAATCCATCTTGACTTTATCGCTCAAAGAGCAAAATGGATTCCCGCTTGCGCGGGAATGACGTCAATTAGGCAGCTTTCAGCTTCCCGCCGGATCGATCGGCGCGTCGGCTACGCCATCTGCCGACTCTGACGCATTCTCTTCGTCGTCACCGTTCAGTGCCTCGATGCGGACGACGCCGACCAGCGCTTCATCTGCCGGCAACCGGATCAGCGTTACGCCCTGCGTGTTGCGCCCGACGCGTGCAACCTCGGCGGCACGCGTACGCACCAGCGTGCCCTGATTCGAGATCAGCATGATCTCGTGCGCGCTGTCGATCTGCACGGCGGCGACCAGCGCGCCGTTGCGCTCGGAACACTGGATGGCAATGACGCCCTGTGTGCCGCGCCCCTTCTTCGGGTATTCGTCGAGCGGCGTGCGCTTGCCGTAGCCGCGCGCCGTTGCGGTCAATACGTCGGCCTCGCCGTCCGCGATGATCAGGCTGACAACCTGCTCGCCCGGCATCAGGCGGATACCGCGCACACCGGTTGCCGTGCGGCCCATCGAACGCACTTCGCTTTCATCGAAGCGTACGGCCTTGCCGTTCGACGCGAACAGCATGACGTCGCGCTGGCCGTCGGTCAGCTGCACGTCGACCAGCGCATCGCCCTCGTCGAGCGAGATCGCGATCTTGCCCTTTTGCAACTGGAACGCAAATTCCGTCAGCGGCGTTTTCTTGACCGTGCCGTTGCGCGTGGCGAAGAACACGTTGCGATCCGCCGAGTATTCGCGCACCGGCAACACGGCCTGCACGCGTTCCTCGGCCTCGAGCGGCAACAGGTTCACGATCGGTTTGCCGCGCGAACCCGGCCCGGCATCCGGAATGCGGTGAACCTTGAGCCAGTAAACCCGTCCCGTGCTGGTAAACGTCAGCAACGTGTCGTGCGTGTTGACGACCCACACCTGCGAAACAAAATCCTCTTCCTTCACCGTGGTCGCGGAGCGCCCCTTGCCGCCGCGCTTTTGCGCGCGATAGGTGCTGACCGGCTGGCGCTTCGCATAGCCCGCGTGCGACAGCGTCACGACGACGTCTTCCGGCTCGATCAGGTCGAGCACGTCGAGGTCTTCCTGGCTGCCCTGGATCACGGTGCGGCGTTCGTCGCCGAAGTCCTGGCGCAGCTCGGCGAGTTCGTCGCGGATGACCTTCATCAGCTTGTCAGGGTCTTCGAGGATCGCGATCAAACCGACGATCTCGAGCAGCAGGTCGCGATATTCCTCGGACAGCTTTTCCTGCTCCAGCCCGGTCAGCCGGTTCAGGCGCATCTCCAGGATTTCCTTGGCCTGCGCCTCGGACAACTGATAGCCCTTCTCGCCCAGGCCGGTGCCCGCCGGCATGTCTTCCGGCCGCGAAACGTCGGCGCCGTTGGCGGCGAGCAGCGTGCGCACGAGACCCGGTTCCCAGTGACGCGCGAGCATGCGCTCTTTCGCCGCCTGCGGATTGGCCGACGTCTTGATCAGCTCGATCATCTCGTCGATGTTGGCGAGCGCGACGGTCAGGCCTTCGAGGATGTGGGCGCGGCCGCGCGCCTTGCGCAGCTCGAAAATCGTGCGGCGCGTGACGACTTCGCGGCGATGGCGCACGAACGCTTCGAGGATCTGCTTGAGCGTGAGCAGTTTCGGCTGGCCGTCGACGAGCGCGACCATGTTGATGCCGAACGTGACCTGCATCTGCGTCTGCTGGAACAGGTTGTTCAACAGCACGTCGGCCATCGTGTCGCGGCGCACTTCGATGACCACGCGCATGCCGTCCTTGTCGGACTCGTCGCGCAGCTCGGAGATGCCCTCTATGAGTTTTTCCTTGACCAGGTCGGCGATCTTTTCGATCAGCCGCGCCTTGTTGACCTGGTACGGCAGCTCGCTGACGATGATCGCCTCGCGGCCATTGTCGTCGGTTTCGATGTCGGCCTTGGCGCGCACGAGGATGCGGCCGCGGCCGGTCTTGTACGCCTCGACGATGCCCGCGGCGCCGTTGATGATGCCCGCGGTCGGAAAGTCCGGACCGGGGATATGCCGCATCAGCGCATCGATGCCGATATCGGCATCGTCGATCAGCGCGACGATCGCGTCGATGACTTCGCGCAGATTGTGCGGCGGCACGTTCGTCGCCATGCCGACCGCGATGCCGGCCGAGCCGTTCACGAGCAGATTCGGAATGCGCGCCGGCAACACGCTCGGCTCGAATTCCTTCTCGTCGTAGTTCGGCACGAAATCGACGGTTTCCTTGTCGATGTCGGCAAGCAGGCTCGAGGTCAGGCGTTCGAGGCGGCACTCGGTGTAACGCATTGCCGCGGCAGCGTCGCCGTCGATCGAGCCGAAGTTGCCCTGGCCGTCGACCAGCGTGTAGCGCAGCGAGAAATCCTGCGCCATGCGCACGAGCGTGTCGTAGATCGACGCATCGCCGTGCGGGTGGAACTTACCCATGACTTCGCCGACCACGCGCGCGCACTTCATGTAGGCGCGGTTCCACGTGTTGTTCATTTCGTGCATGCCGTAGAGCACGCGGCGATGCACCGGCTTCAGGCCATCACGCACATCCGGAAGGGCTCGACCGACGATTACGCTCATCGCGTAATCGAGGTAGCTCTTGCGCATTTCGTCTTCGATATTGACGCGAATGACTTCTTTGGCCAGCTCTGCCATTTGTATAAATCTTCCAAAATTATGTGCTGGGGGCGAGGTCTCGGCGGGGTCCGCCAAAAGACCCGTAATTCTACCATATTGCGGTGTCCCGCAACGCCCTAAAAAGCGATGTTTTATCTTGACTTAGCGCGATTTTTCACGTTCGTGAAATGGCTTTGGAAGGCCCCCTGCCCGGGACGCTGAAACCACCGGTTTTTGCCCGGCCGGCCCCGGCACCGGCACGGCTGCCGACGGGTCGAAAAAATGCGATTCGGCTTCAGTGCGGCTTGCGATAAACCCAGTAGCGCGACGCCACGAAATTCACGCCGAGCCCGGCGACCGAACCGGCCGCCACGGCCAGCACCAGCCACTGCCGGTCGATGTTGAACCACAGAACGAGCGCCGAATAGGCGGCGAAATTGCAGGCGAAGCCGGCGCTCATCGCCATGACGTAGCGCGCCCATTCCCAGTGCAACGGGTGCCGTCGCGGTCCGCGAAACGTGTAGCGGCGATTGAACAGCCACGTCGCCGTGGCCGCGCAGAGAAACGAAATCAGGCGGCCCGTGTAACGATCCCATGCCAGTCCTGAAACGAGCAGCTGCAGAACGCCGGCATCGACGATGAAGCCAATGACTCCACCGACGCAGAACAGGATGAACTGGCGTCTTTTCCTCACGCGCCGCGCGCCGGCAGCGGCACGACACCGGGCGTCGCGATGATCACGCGCCCGTCCCGAATAGCGCCTGCATCTTCGCGGCATCCGGCCGCTCGATGACGCCGCGCTCGGTCACGATCGCGTCGATCAGCGCGGCGGGCGTCACGTCGAAGACGGGATTCCAAGCAGCGGCGCCCTCGACAACCGTGCGCTTGCCGCTGATCGAGAGCAGTTCGGCCGCATCGCGCAGTTCGATATCGATGTGGGCGCCGTCCGCCATCTGCATGTCGACCGTCGACGCCGGCGCGACGACCATGAATCTCACGCCGTGATGGCGCGCCGCGATCGCCAGCTGGTACGTGCCGATCTTGTTCGCCGTATCGCCGTTCGCAACGATGCGGTCGGCGCCGACGACGACCCATTGGATCGCACCGGATTTCATCAGGTGCGAGGCAGCCGAATCGGCGATCAGCGTCGCCGGAATTCCATCGCGCACGAGTTCCCACATCGTCAAGCGCGCACCCTGCAGCCACGGCCGGGTCTCGCCCGCATAGACGCGCGCGATCTTGCCCGCCGCGAAGCCGGCGCGAATCACACCGAGCGCGGTGCCGAAGCCGGCGGTCGCAAGCGAACCCGTATTGCAATGGGTCAGCACGCCAACGTTGTCGCCGAGCAACCCGGCGCCGAGCTGCCCCATGTGCCGATTCGCTGCCAGGTCTTCGGTCTGGATCTTCTGCGCGGCTTCCGCGAGCGCGCCGACGGGATCGGCGGGATTTCCCGCGACGACGCTGCGCATGCGCCGCAGCGCCCAGGCCAGATTCACCGCAGTCGGACGCGCGGCATTCAGATGGCGCAGCACCGGTTCAAGAGTCTGTTCCGAAACGGCGCTGCCGGCCTCAACGAGGCGGCGCGCTTCCAGCACGACGCCCCAGGCCGCGGCAATACCGATCGCCGGCGCCCCGCGCACGACCAGATCGGTGATCGCCGAAGCCACGGCATTGGCATCGCGGCAATCCAGATAAACCTCTTCGAACGGCAGCCGGCGCTGGTCCAGAAGACGCAGTTTGCCGTCGCCATAGGCAACGGCGCGGATCGTGTCGTAGCGGTCGAGATCGTTCATGCTGACAAGGGACGAAATGCTTGCGCGCAGGATACCGCATGACGTGTCCGGAAGGCGTTGCGCCACGGGACTCCTGACCGGCATTGTTTGCTAGGATCACGTCATGGCGACCGCACGCAAACGAACCACGCCCCAAGGCGCGCAGCAGGAACATCGCCGCCAAGCGAACACCCGATGCCGAATTCCTCGCGCTGCTGCGCAAGCAGTGCCTCAGCGCGGCCAGCGTCGGCGCGCTCACCGCTGCAGGCGAGCTGATCCCCGGCTTGTCGCGCGTGCTCGGCCTGGTCTTCGGCGAGTTGCTCGATGCGAAGTTCCTCGCCAACATCCAGCGCCAGCTGATCGAAAAAACGTTCGTCATCTACGGGCTCGAACTGCCCAAGCCGGTGCATGAGGTACTCGTCGGCCGCGTGCAGATGATCGGCACGAGCGCAAGCGTAGCCAGCGACGCAATCATGCGCGCGCTGCTCAAGCGCACCGTCGGACAATTCGGGACGTACGTCGCGGTGCGCGTCGTGCCGCTGACATCGATCGCATCCTCGGCGTTTGCCAATGCGATGGTGACCTACGCCGTCGGCAAGCGCGCGCAGGCCGTCGCGAAACTTCGCGACGCGCCAATCACCGGCATGCCCGACGCGCTGCGCGCATTCAGCGGCGTCGACGAGCGGCGCGTGCTCGACTGGACCGTCGAAGCGATGAAGTCGTCGTTCGCACTGGTCAGCGGTATGCTGCGCGGACTCGTGACGCACAAGCCGGCTGCGAAGAAGAAGAAGAAGCGCCGGGCTGCAGCCCGATAGCGCATCCCGGACCTGTCCGGCGCGCTCTGCAATGCGCCGAGCGGCAGGCTCACGACGCGCGGTCGCAAATCGCAGGGGCGGTCGCGGCCACTTGGCAAAATGCCCGACATCGCGTGCCGGCCGCGATGCGCAGTCCCCTGTGACATCAAGCTCAGGAGATACCTGGAACGGAAATGTCCCAGGCATTCGCGTGTTATGCGCGATTGCAGTTGCGATCCCGGCCGGCAATGAGAGGCCCCCCTCCAAGGCGGGCGATTTCCTGCACCGGCGCCGCGATGCGTAGCGTCGATGCGGCACCTCTCATCGAACCATTCCAGACGACAAATCTTCGCTCTTGCGCACCCGCAAGACTCCCACGCCCGACGGCAGCGGCCTGATCGGCAAAGTAGCCAAATTCACGTTGTGCACAAATTTTGCTGGGAACGCGAATCGGCGACGAGGTCCTGGAAGGGCCCATTCGCGATTTCGAGATTTCAGGGCCGCGGGAGGATATATGGAAGGCGATTGGTTCGACCGGCGCCGGGTGCGCCCGGTGCGTCAGGATGATTGGAAACGATTGATCAAAGACGAGCAAGCCGACACGTTGCGTTCGCTGGAGCAGGTCGGCTGGTCGCTGCGCTTCGTGCGCGGGCATGCCGACGACGCGCCAGTGGCGGCCGTATACAACCCAGACAAAGACTCCATCTCCATCATCGAGCCGAACGGAAGGCTCGTCGAGAAACCGAACATGCGCTTTCGCGGCTGAGACCTTGCGTCACGGCACAAGCTCAATCGTGAGCGCAGTCTGGCTGAATGGATTCTTGATGATCAGGGTGAGCTAGAGCCGGCCTGACCTGCTCCCCTTGGACCGTACCACGGTGAAGTTAGTAAAGTCCGTCACCCCCAGCGAGGACGGACATGCGCAAGAGTCGATTCACCGACGAGCAGATCATCGGATTTCTTAAACAAGCCGAGGCCGGTATGCCGGTCGCCGAGTTATGCCGGATGCAGGGCTTCAGCGATGCCACTTTCTACAAGTGGCGGGCGAAGTTCGGTGGCATGCAGGTCGAAGAGGCCAAACGGCTGCGAGAGCTAGAAGCCGAGAACGGCCGGCTGAAGAAGCTTCTGGCCGAAGCCCATTTGGACATCGAGGCACTCAAGGTCGGCTTCGGGGTAAAACGCTAGCCCCGCAATGCAAGCGCGAGGCAGTCCGGCGCATGCTCGTCCTCAAAGGGCTGAGCGAGCGCCGTGCCTGCCGGCTTGCGGGGCTGTCCCGCGATGCTTTCCGTCATCCACCGATCGCCAGCGAACCCACCGTGCTGTTGTCCCAGAAGATCGTCGAGTTGGCCCGCGTTCGTCGCCGCTTCGGCTACCGACGAATCCATGACCTGATGCGCCGGGAATATCCCACCGTGAACCACAAGAAGATCTATCGTCTCTATAGCGAGGCGAACCTGGCGGTGCGCCGACGGAAGAAGGCCAAGCGTCCGATTGCCGAGCCGCGGCGTCTGCAGGTCGCACAAACCGCCAACGAGGTCTGGAGCATGGATTTCGTGGCGGACGCGCTGGCCAACGCTCGACGTCTGAAGTGCCTGACGATTGCCGACGACTTCACCCACGAGAGCATCGATATCGCGGTGGACTACGGCATGGGCGGTGTCTACGTCACGCGGATCCTCGACCAGGCCGCGTGCTTCCGTGGCTATCCCAAGGCCGTACGCACCGACAACGGACCGGAGTTCACCAGCCGCGCGTTCATGGCGTGGGCGCACCGGCACGGTATCGAGCACCTGCTGATCCAACCGGGTCGGCCCATGCAGAACGGCTACATCGAAAGCTTCAACGGCAAGTTCCGCGACGAATGCCTCAACGAGCACTGGTTTACGTCACTCGCTCAAGCACGTGAAGCAATCAATCTGTGGCGACGCGATTACAACGAAGTACGGCCACACAGTAGCTGCAATCGCGTCCCACCCGCTCAGTACGCAGCCCACCATAGAGAAAAAGTAGGAAGCAAAATCGAAAGCCATCAGCCAATGCAGTAACCTTCAACCCCGGGCCTTACTACTTAAACTTGGTACGGCGGTTGGGGGCAGGTCAGGCCAGTCGAGTCCATATTCACGATGCCGCGGGCGTACAAGGGCCGTATGCAAGGCCCGGCTTCACGCCATGCACACATTTTGCGTAGCAATATCGCCGGGTTGCGGGACTGTGTTGGAACACAGCGTGAGACCCGTAATTTTCGCATCCCAGGGGAGGGACAGATGGATCAGGACTGGTTCGATCGTCGCAGGGTGCGGCCGGTGCTACTGGCTGACTGGAAACGCAAGCTCAACGCAGATCAAGCCGACACGTTGCGTTCACTTGAGTTGGTAGGATGGTCTCTCAAGTTCGTCCGCACCGAAGGTGAAGGTACGCCACTGGCGGCCGTCTACAACCCCGACAACCACTCGCTTGGGGTCATTGAGCCCGACGGGCGCTTGGTTGAGAAACCTAAGCTGCGGTTTCGCGACTGAATTTCGAGCATGCGGCGCGCACAGAGCGCGTCCCGCACCACGGCGGCGTCGCAATAACCGCAGCGCCGCTTTTCACCTCGTTGAAGCCGCTGCGAATCGAATTCGATTGACTTGCGCGCCGTTCAACTAGGTATTGACCGACACGAGCACCGTCGGTGTATCGACCTCAAGTATGTTCTCTTCGTAGATTCCATGAAAGTCTGCCGCGGGCCGTTTGGTCGTACTTCTGCAACGACTCGCTGTGCGTGCGGTCGGCGACCGTCCTCCTTGCATACACTCGATAGCTCTAGTATCTGTTTCTCAAAAAGATCAACACATAAATCAACGTAAGAACGATCAAAGGAGGCACAAGCCATTTGAGGCCGTCAATAACGAGTTTTCCCAGAGGGATAGACAATACTTTGTGAGCGTACTCGACGATGTCACGCACCTCATCTACATCGAATTTGTAGGGTTTGCCCGCTCGAATTTGCGTAGCGATTATTCCTAGCTCTTCTTTATTCTTGCCGCGATACTCTCCATCGATCTCATAATTCATTGAAAGTATCAGTGATCTTGCCTTTTCATCGTCCGATTGCGGGCGAAAATGGCAGTTCGAACACTCTGCGCTGGGAACACTCTTCTCTGCTCCACACTGGATGCAAATTGCGTATGTCATTTGCATCCACACTCGTCTTGCAAAGCGCCTTCACCTAGTTCATAGCCGGCATAGCCAGATGCAAACGCCAGCCCTGGCACACCAATCCGGATTCCCCACCGTGCCGCGATAGCAAGAGTTGCCTGCGTGCCGCCCCAATTCGGGGCGAAACCCAACCATGTATTCCAACTTGCGGGCATTTCTAGCAGGTTCCACCCTCCGTTCACCAGTCCTGACGGCACACTGCCACTACGTGCAGCGGCTTGGGAGAATGCCCAATGATCGAGGCTCATTCCCCCAGCGCCCCCGCGAGCTGCCCAATAGCCACGACTAATTTTCCGAAATCGATCAGAGTTCCAAAAGAATTTTGACAGAGCTCCGCCTTTCCCTAACAGGGGGCCTGTTGCGAGAGTTAAAAATGTGCTGTTGCTGGTACACGGAGTCCATAGCACAGCAAGCGCACCGGGTATGCCGTACAACCAATTCCCCGTTTCGTTTTGCTTATCTGCCCAGTACTGGGCCGCAGAATCGCCGTAACTCTCTCCAGCATTGAAGCCGAACAATAGTCCTGACGGGTCTGTGAAGCTGATGGGATTGCCCCCGGCGTAGGCGTAGCTATTAAGCCCGCCAAGAAGGCCAATCGGATCCGCTGAAATCCACCGCGCCGTGGCCGGATCGTAAGCACGATAGAGAGTCAGATTCTTGCCCGTACTCCGATCCGCGAACATCCCCGCAAAGCCGAACGTCGGAGTCAGCGTTCCCGTCGCATTCGCTACATTGCCCCAAGGATCATATGCGAAGCTCGCGGTGATTTTCCCGCTCGGGGCGTCGACCAAGTCCGTCACCGAGCCCAGACGATCGCGTGCATACAGCAGCTTGCTGCCGCTCTGCGATTCACCCTGACCGAAAAATTCCCCGGCAACCGCATTGGTCAGGTCGCGCGCCTGACAGATTTCGTTGTCGCACCACAGATAGTTAGTCGTCATCGACGAAGACGACGACTGCACGGCGATCGCAACGCGCCGGCCAAGTCCGTCATAGACGTAGCTCGTGAGGCTGCCGCTGTGGTTGTTCGTTACGCTGACCAGGCGGTGCACTGCGTCCCACGTGTAACGATAAGCACCGTCGTCGATCAGCTCGCCGGCGGCGTCGTAGGTGTAAACGACGCCATTGGCCTCATCGATCCGGTTCAGCGCGTCGTACGTCGCCTGGAACTGCACGCTTGGGGTGTGGTCGGTCGTGGCGATTTGTTGCAGGTTGCCCATGGCGTCGAACGTGTAGCCCGAACGGCGCGGCGCGCCATCGCCCATGGCGTCCGCGGTCAAGAGGCGGTTCTCCGCGTCATAGCCGAATTGAGATTTCACCGCGTAGCCGTCGTGAGCCGATTCGCTGAGTGCCTGGTTCTCCGCGTTCGTGGTGTAATCGAATTTCTGCAACGACTTGCCGTGCGTGCCGTTGGCAATCGTCTTCAGGCGTCGGTCGTTCGAATTGTCCAGGTACTCGTAACTGACCTTGAACGGGCTATCCGAGGGCGTAACGCTGGTGACCTGACCAGTGGCGCCGAAGTAGCCGTACGTGAAACGCGACAGAGTGTTCTGGTCGCTCGTAACGCGGCCGAGATCATCGTAGCCGACGGCCTCCGTCTTGCCGTCAATGCTGCGGGCGGCAATGCGACCCAATGCGTCATACGTGTGGCGACCTGCGCCGTGGGACGCGGGGTCTGAACACTTTGGATCGCATTCGCTCCCAGCGCTCCGACGGGGTAATAACCGTACGCCGTAGTACCCGTCCCGTCGATCATTGTTGTCGTACGGGGATAGTTGGGATCGTACGCGAAGCTCACGGAGGGGGTCGGCGTCAACGCGTTCAAATAAGAGACGGTGCTGATGCGGCCGTCGACCGTGTAGCTGTACTCGGCGATCTGCCCGAGCTGGTCGGTGTCCGTACTCGGCCAGCCGGTTTCCGGCGCATAAGCATACGTCTCACTGCTCAGGTCCGGATAGATTCTCGCCGTCGTCACGCGCTTGAATATCCCTTTGCCACGTCGTTTGCTGATTGTTCGCGTCGAGCATCCCAACTAGCTGATTGTTGCGGTCGTAGGAAAACGTCGTCATGTGGTTCAACGCATCCGTCATGCTGGTCTGGTTGCGATTCGCATCGTAGCTGTATTGCGTGCTATGCCCCAGGCGATCAGTGACCGAAGAAACTTCAGAGGCGGTCATAGCCAAATACTCGGGCAGTTCCATCCGGGTAGGTGACATTCGTTAGGCGATTGAGGTTGTCCCACGAATAGGCGGCCGTTTCGCCGCCTGCATCGGTCTGCGTTGAAAGGTGCCCAACCGGATCGTAGGTGAATGACGCCAACGCCTCGCCATGCGGTACGGAAACGCTCAGCAGATAACTGTTCGTATCGCGGTGATAGGTCGTCATTTCGCCTAGCGCATTGGTTACGCTCGTGACCTGGCCCGCGGTGTCATAGGTGTAATTCGTCGTCTGATTGGCTGCGTCCGTATATGTCAACGGCTCGTGCTGACCATTGTAGGTGTATTGCGCGCCGACATCGTAGACACCGCTGGTGTTGCTGCAACTGGCGCCACTGCGCGCCTGGCGTACTTTCAGGACATCGATTCCATTGGCCGGCATAGTCATATCTCGTAATGCGTCCCGCCGGGTCCCTGAAACATGTGACGTTTGTTTGGCCATTGTATTCCCGGTGCGTTACCGAGCTTGCGCGCGAGCCGTTATTGTTGACGACGAATGCGACGTCCGTCGGATCGCTGTACAGGACACCGGTAAAAAGATTACCGGACGACATGCCAGGATATGTGTATGTGACCCTGTTCTGTAATGGCAGCTTGATGCTCTCGATTGAACGTGAGGTTTGGCTGGTGTTGTTGCTGTTGTGCAAGAAGTGATAGATCTTTGCGATGCCAATGTTGTTTGGGTCTTGCTGATACGCTTGCGCATTCCAGTAGAAGGTGTTCCGGTCATACAGATACTCGCTTGATGAGGGCTGGAGTCGTACCAACGGGGACTTGCGCTGCTGGATCTGCAAATGGAACGCCAGTCTGTGGTCCAACGTAGTACTCGACCTTTTGCGTATATCCCTTAGGGTCCGTCAAGGTCAGCAGCGGATACTCGCCTGCACGAGGTTCCGCTCTGGTAAGAATAGTTACTCATCCCGTAGGGCGTTGTCATGCTGGTTACGAACGTCGCGTGGCTCGGATCGTTGTAGGTGAATGTTGAGCTCAGACCGATCGCATCCTTTATTTCAGACTAACCTTCCGGAATTGTCGTACGTGAAAGAAACGGATCTGCCGAATGAATCGTCAGCTTCCGTGATGTTGTAGGGATACCCCGAATTTCCGTAGGAGAAAGTGAGGGGTTGACCGAGTGCATCGACAACGGAAGTCAAGCGCATCTGCGCGTCGTAGTTTACGGTCACGGCATTTCCCTGGGGATCGATCAGCTTCGTCAGGAATATGCGTCGCGAGCCGGATGTCGCGCCGTCGGACTGTGCGTATATCTTTTGGCCGCCGGTGCGATCCGTCAGCGTGTATATCACGGTGCCGTCAAGCTGCTTTTACGCGCGACAGATGCACCCGTTAGTGCCTCACGAATGAACTGGCAGTTCCATGCCGAACAGCCGCCGTCGACTACATATCCGCCACCGCCGAACACGCGGCTGACGCTTGCGCTTGCGTTTGTCGGATTGTCGACAATGAAGGCAATCCAATTCATTCCCCACTGCCGGCCTACGCTGGAGTAGGTGAAGTTCGCCGGCTGAGTAACGTCAAGATGGTTATAGATCATCGTGACGTTCATCTCCGGCCCCTTTGGAGGCGAGTACGATAGCGGTGTGTCGGGTGGTTGAGACTTTTGCCAGCAGCGCCTTCGCGTCGGCTACTGGCATTCCCTTGCCGGCACCTTGACCGTTGCAGCACGCGTTTCCGTCGCTTGTAGTTGTCGCACCGTTGTCGCTCGAAGAGGTGAAGCCCATTCCAAAAACCGTTTTTGCCTCGGCCGCACTGACCTGCGCGAGTTCAAGCCCTTGCGCCCTCTTCGGAATCAGGTAGTAACCATCCGACTCGGCCACCAGGGCCTTCGGCGTGATCCAAAGAGACTCCTGCCCAAAGGTCGGATCCTTGACTTCGTAGCGCCCGTCGACGAACGCAACGACGGCGGCGTAGTGGTTGACGCGCCAATGCACTACTGCGGGAAGAGGCAACTGTGTCCCCGGATTGGCGATGCGAGCCTTGCGGTATTCCAGACCAACCTTCCCGGCGAGTTTTTCGACCGTGGCGAAATCCACTCCATGAGGTCCGGAGCGATACGCGTCGAGCAAATCCTTCTTCACGCTACCCGGATGCAGAGTCAGCAGAACATTCTTGACCGCTCATCGGGCCGCGCAGGTACGCGACACCGGGGTTGTGGCGCATCTCAAACAACCCCTCCTTCGCGCCCTCGATGATTCCCGCGGCACGCCCCTCGAGCGGTCGGTTCTCCACCTCCTTCAGAAGGTCCGCAAGCTCGTCCGCATGTCCGAGGCGCGCGTGCATTTCGATGAGTTCAGCGACGCCGCGATCGACAAGCGCTTTCTGCCGTGGTTCAGTCACTGGCTTGCCGAGACGCCATGCCTCGGAGAAGCTAGCGATGGCACGCTCGAAATAGCCCTCGCGATAACTCGCCAGTCCTTCGTTTATGAGGATTGCGACGCGCCAGTTCGATTGTGGGTAGGTACTTAGAAATTCCGCGAAAGGACTGAGGTCATCTTGATGAGCACCACCCCCATCGCGCCGAACGGCCGCCAGAAGTGCTCTATCCTCAGACAACGACGTTGCGCCGAATGGCAACAGAGGTTCCGTGACGACGTGAGACCGGTAAATCTCGTCTTGGAGATGAGCCTGGCCGGTAGCTTGGGCAGCAACAAAGCCCGAAGCGGTCAAAGCAAACACCGCACTCAGAAGAGTGATTCCGTGATGGCGTTCCATGGTCAAATCCCCTGTTCCTTGCGTTAGCGGGACGAGAACCGAACGATCGTCGGTTTCTCGTGTCGGCAGAACCTAATCACTGCACCGAAAACGGCGCCGTCCAGTTGACGCTTGTCGGACCCGCCGTGGAATAGACCAACCAGCTATCGGACGGCTCGTGATAGCACTCTGGTGGGACTGAATGCGATCCTCCCGGAGGCCCCGGGTAGAGGACCGAGCCCACGTTGATCGGGACACGAGAGTTCTGGCTGGCGACGTAGATCTCGTAGTGCGCACCGGCCTTGATGATCACCGCCGGTTTGGTCGATCCGGGAGGTGGCCCCAATCAGTGGAAAGATACGGTGTTCCCGTACAGTCACCCGATTCGTACGCAAGCATGCCGAGCGTACCGAGATCGAGTTCCGGGCCGGCAGGATTTCCGCTCTCGTCGAGATTCATCCAGCCGAACGGAATGATGATGCGCTCGGTGCCGATTCGGGCCATGAACTGTCCCTGATTAGACGCGTTGCCTCCACCATAAAGCGAACCCGCGACAACCCCGTTGGCATCGAGTAACGACAGTGCCGGGCCTCCTGGTGGGCCCGCCGGCCCTTGCGGCCCGGCAACACCTCGCCGCCCGGTTGCGCCCGGCCTCGCCTTGCAAGCCCTGGTCGCCCTTGTCTCCTTTCGGGCCCGGTGCACCCGTTGCGCCAGTCGGACCTGCTGGACCCTGCGCGCCCTGCGCACCTGTGTCGCCCTTAGAGCCCTGAGGACCGATCGGACCGACCGGGCCTACCTGATCCTTGCGCACCTGTCGCACCAACTGCGCCTGTAGCGCCTATTGCTCCCGTCGGGCCCGCGGCACCCTGTGCACCTGTGGGGCCAGCCGGGCCCGCAGGACCTGCCGGGCCTACCGCGCCGATCGTCACGACCGATGCTGCGGCGTTGGTCTTGCTGCCGATCTGCAGATTGAGCGTGTAGTCGCCCGCGGCGAGGCCGGCGGGAAGCGTGACGACGAGTTTCGTCGCGGTTTGCGAGGTTACTGTCAGCGGCCCGGATGATCCGATCGTAATCGTCGCGGTGCCGCCGCTGAGGTTCGTACCGTTTATCGTGAGCGAGGTCGACGTCGACGATGAATTCGCGATCGTCGGTACGGCGGCATTTGCGGGTGCAGCGACCAATGACAGTGAAGCCAGTGCAAGCGAGAACGCGATCGACAGCTTGGTATTTCGCAGCATCACAACCTCCATTTTGAGATACGTTTGGACGGCTAATTGACTGATGGTCGGGAAAGCAATTGACGAATGGCAGCGCGTTGCGAAACATTGGTGTCGTGAGGTTGCGTGAAGCGCGAATGGATGGCTGCGCATCGTTCGCGGGCGCGCACGCGCCGAGCGGCAAGGTGACTCTGCGCCAGCGGCTGCAAGGAACGTGTGCGCTTCGAGTGGCGCACGATGCGGCCCGCTTCATCCGACGAAATCGGTGAGCTGAGTGTGCGTTCTTCAATCGCCGCTATTCGCTTCCGCAGAGCGCTTGCTCTGCAAGCGGCAGCCGCAGTGATCCGTGCGAGCGACCACTTCGTGCAGCTGGCGCAAGCGCCACACGAAGCGTTTGAACAGCAATTTGATTCTTGCGTAAGCCTCGCCCGACTGTGGGCGGCCCCCTGCTCCCTTCCATCCTTGCCCCCTGCGGCAATCGTTACAAGCAACCGTTCTTGGTTCCTTTCGCCCGCTCTTCCGTGGTCCTGGGCAAAACGATGTCGCGGAGACTACGCAATCTTCGGCGTGATTTGCAAGCCCTTCGAAAACAAAATTATCGTGTAAACGTTTTCATGCTTGAATGGGTGCGCGTCTTTGCAGTGCAACACTCCGAAAGCGAGTTGTTGCAAGATATACTTATATACTTTGGGCGCGAGGGACGCGGACGCGCTGACACGTCAATGCAGATAGCCCGAAAGGAGCCATTCGGACAGGGAATGTATACCGCGCAGGAATGCCGCGAAACAGTCGCAGTGAGGATATGAAGTGGTGGGCGATAGTGGGATCGAACCACTGACCCCTGCCGTGTGAAAGCAGTGCTCTACCGCTGAGCTAATCGCCCCATCTTCAATTTGATACCGCTATCGCGCGTAGCGCGATTTTTACTCTCCCCTCCCGCTTGCGGGAGGGGCAACGGGTGAGGCGTGCTCTTTTAGCAGCACCCTAACCCGCGTCAAAAAATGGTGCCGGAGAAGGGAATCGAACCCCCGACCCACGCATTACGAATGCGTTGCTCTACCAGCTGAGCTACCCCGGCGCCGGGGCCGCGTAGTTTAACGGCTGTGGCGGTTGATCACAAGGCAGATGGGCTCTACAGGCTTCTGAATTCCTTCCTTCCCAGCGGGCACCTCGGGATCGACGGCGCGAATCGCCCGCCCGGTGACTCTCGCAAAGCACTCCGCCGTTGCGCAGACCGCCTCCGCCTGGCGGCCTGAGTCCTGGAACGGCTGACCTGGGCGTCGCTCTAATATGCGACAGCTGCCTGTTCGCCGACATCCGCGACGGCATTTTCTTACAACACGACGCGCGGCGCTGCCGATGCCGCAACGAATCGCCGCATTTCCTAACCTGCTCCCACTCTGAACGGGAGGCGTCATGGGAATTGCTTTCGCGGAAAAGAGAGACGGGAATGACATTGGTCGAACTGGTTTGCGTCATCGCCATCGTCTGGCGTCGTTGCCACGTTCGCCATGCAGCGGCGCGTCGGCCGCGATGAACGCCGCGCGCACCAGCAACAGTGTTTCGAGCCTGTTTGCGGCACTGACACGTGCGCGCAGCTTTGCCGCAACCGCCGGCGTGGATGTCGTGATGTGCCCGAGCACCGACGGTGCGAGTTGCGCAGACGGCTATCACTGGGAAATGGCTGGATCGCTTTTGCCGCGACGCATACCGGCAGCGATCGCACGGCCGATGAACCGGTACTCGTGCGGCAGCAGGCGCTGCCGCGCAAGGTTCATCTGGTGACCAGCGCCGGACGAACTCGCGTGCGCTTCCAGCCCAGCGGCGGCAACGCCGGAAGCAATGTCACCTTCACTTTTTGCGATGGACGGGGCCGCTGTCGGCGAGCGCGTATGCGATGGCGAACAGCGGTTCCCTCCATCCCACGCCGACCGAGCCCGCGTACGTCGCGCAGGCCTGCGCAAGTCCATAGCCGGCGCGGATGCGTGCATGGAAGCAGCGGGCGAACTGAGTGCGTTTTGCGATCGCAGCCTCCTAGATATTGCGTGCACGCGGATTTAGCGGACATCGAGAAAATGCAGCGGTAGCTGCGTCGCGAAACTCCACGCTGTATGGCTAAAGGCTTCAGGGGCAGACATTCCGCATTAGACAGCGTATAGGTGCTGCAACTACCGTTGGTGCACTGACAGCTGTATTTGGTTGTCGGCGACCCCGATTGCAGTATCAACGGCACCGTGATCAGGTCGATCCCGCGAGCGAATTCGACGTGCTGCTCGACAACCCCGGTGAAGCGGGTAGCGCGATCGTGGCGCCTTCACGTATCGCACTGTTCTGAGTGGAGTCCGTCGCGCCGTCTGTTCCAATCAGCGTCACGTTGGCGCTGGTTACTCCCGCGTTGACAGGCGTCGTGGGCGCCGATGCCGGTGTGACTGTAATGTTCGCCGCATCGACAGCAAAGTTGTAACAGATTCTCGGGGTGACTGTTGTCGAAGGTATCGAAGTCTGGTTGCCGCTGCCGCCTTGCTTTGTGCAGGTGGTAATGGTTTGTGTTGTCGATGACAGCTGACTGTAGTTGAAGCCCTGAACGCTGATCGTGAATCCGACTGCTGAGGGCTGTGTCGACGCCCAAGTTACGCCAACCGGTATCGGGTTGGTGTTGCTGCTCGTGCCGCCGTAAAACCAGCCTCCGGAGAAACTTGCGTCCTGCCACGCGTGCCCATTGCCCAAAGTTGCCGTTCCGAGCTGCGCAGCCGTGCCGCTCCACGACACCTGCGGCATGTTGTTCGAACTCGTTGTACCCAATATCCAATTCTGGGGTGGTCGTCGGGAAAGACAATGCGAGCCGGTAGTAATACGTAGCGCTTCCCGCCGTCGACACCGCGCCTTTCACGGTGAATTGACGATGATCGGTGACGCTGCCACTCGATCCGGTATCGTACAGGCTGTTTGCTTGGTTGCTTTGCAAAGACGTGAGGCCAGAGTTGGTTACGTACGTTGTCGCTGTGGAGTAGGAAGTCGGATTACCGGAGCCGCTTCCACTCGTAACGCTGACGTTGCCGCGATGTGGCGAGGTCTATTGCCGCCCACGAGCTGGGTGTTGCTGACCGAGAGCACCGTCGGAGCGCTGACTGTCCAGTTGGCGAGCTCCGTCATGTTGACCGTCGTAAACGGCAACACTTCCAACACACCGCAAGTCTGAAGAAGCGTGGTCTCGTCGGTCTGGCTGCTGCAATTCGCGATGGAATTCGTCAGCTTCGTTCGCGCCTCGCTCTCGAGATGATCGATATACAAACCCCGTGCATATACCCAACGGGTTACCGAGTTTGGCAGCTGTATGTCGACGTTCGCAGGAGTGTTCAAACTGTATGTGCCGTTATACAAAGCTGCGGCACTGTCACTCCCAAGTGGGCTCGTGGAAGGCAGACTCGGCTTGCCGGTACTCCCCTTGAGGCTGGAGAAGTTGTTGTAAAGGTAATCCCTCACGAAATTACCGTAGTTGGTCTCCGTGCTCACACTGGGAACCGTGTCGCTGAAAGCAAGATTTGAAGTGCAATTGGTGGGTGCAGCCTTCGCGCCTTGCGCTGCACAGTTGTCTGTGGACACGAGACCGAAAAAATAATCGTCGCGTCGGTTGCAACGGCATACGTGCCGTTAACACGGATCATGCGGCACGCTTGTACAAACGTTCCGGTGTTAACTGCGGTCAGGACGCCGCTCACGTATTGGTACTTCGTAGTGAGCCCCGAATGATTGTCAAACAAGATGGAGTTCCCCAACGCATCGACGTTCCCTACCCCGTCGTTCCGATCACGGCAACAGATGTCGCAGCTCTGGTCTTGCGTAGCGGCCGTCACGACTCCGGTAGTCGATGCCGTACTGCTCGTCGTTCCTGGGACTGCCAATGGAGTCGTGTATTTCGAGCCATCCCAGTAGGTCGGCCCCATAGGCTGTTTGAAACAGCGCTGTTACCGCCTGAGGTCGATCCCAGATTGTTGTCCGCAGTTATACCGACGCCGGTTGCGCCCGCAAAACCGCAACCACACTGGATGACCTTGGTGTCGACCCGCTCCGCGATGATGTTCCCGCCCAGGCTACTAGCTGACGCACTTAGGTCAGTGTGCTGAACGTCGTGCCGGTGTCGGTGACGACTGGTTTCGGGTTTGTCGCCGCTGCGTCCTGCGTGCTGCTGACCGCAATCGGAATCACACCAAGGGTGGATCCCGGGTCGGTTTGGCGAACCACGGGGCCGGTACCTGTCGGCTGGTTGAAGGTCGAGTTGGCCAGCGTGGTATTGCCCGTATCGAGAGTCACCGGGCTCACGGCAGTATCCATGGAGAGCGAGCGAAGCGACCCGGTCGCATCGGTCCACGTGGTCGTCAGTTTCAATTGCTTGTAGTTCGCTTGATTCCCCGTGCAGCTGCTTGCTGCTGCGAACGTGCTTCCACTCGGTGCCACAGTAGAGTTGCGCGGTCGTGATCGTCGTTGTCAAATTGCTCACACCTGCGGCGTTCTGTACAGTGTTAGCGTCACATTGCATCGTCTGCTTCAGGGTCAGCGAACCCGAGCACGAGCTACTCGGCGTTATCGTATCTCCTGCGGCAAACGTGGTACTCGGCGCAGCAGTGGTATAGCCTGCGAACCGCATCCGATCGACCAAGCTCTCGGTATAGGCGGCCATCTGCGAGCGGGCCCGCGCGTCGGCGCCATTGCGTGTCAGCGCACCTTGCAAGGCCGCGAGTGCCAACAGCCCAGTGGCGAGCACGACGATCGCGACCAGCACATCGAGCATTGAAAATCCGCGCGACGCGCCAGTCATCTTGAAACTATTTTGCCTGACAGTCATTTGGTTCACCCCATCAGTACGCATAGCGATCGGTCCATGAGCCGGGGACCGGGGCCGCACCGTAGTTCGAATCCAGGTTCAGAAGGGTCTGCATGACCGTACCGTTGTAGACAATCGCCGATGTACCGTTAGCCCGTGCTGTCCCTTGGACGATGGCCGACCCATAAATCGTGCCGGTTGAATGCATCACCAATGTGGCGCCTCCACCATCAGTTGGCCGTAGACGGCCTCCTGCCGTGGTATCGCGCACAAACAGAAGGCCGTACATAATCGCGCCCTGCAGATTGCCGTCCCGTCGGAGACCAAAATTACAGGGAAATCCGGATATCCGATTTGCGGACAGCGATCCAAGGCAGCTTCCCGATCGGTCCCACAGCAGCCCACCTACTGATTTCGCTTTGCTGGCGAGTAGCGCGCAACTACCGACCAGTTTTGATCCGGCCCAACCGCTGCGTGAACCGCCGGCGGTGTCCTGCGGATCGTAGATGTATTGCGCGTAGTGGTAGATATAGGCTTCATCGACGCCCATAGTTTGCGGACTGCCATTGGCCACCGGAACGGTTGTCGGTTTCTTTTTCTCGCAGAAGCAATCACCGCCACCGCTAAGTGTTACGCCAGCGCCTTGCTGGATGCAGCCGCGTTCGCCGTGCCGGGACTAGTGGACCGCATCATCCTCCCACGCCTGGGTCTTGAAGATGTACTGGAACAAATCACACGGAAACTCCGTCTCGTCGACGTCGTAATTGACTTTGCAGTTGGAGCCGGCCACGCACACCGTCGGAGCGGTACCTGTGCAAGTGCCACGATTGTCATTGGTCAGGACATCGCTACCCTCTGTCATGCTGCCTTGTCCCGCAGATAGTGTGGCGCTGCACGTGCATTTCGTGTTGCCGTTTCCAGCGCACGTCGTAACGTTGGACTGCGTTCCATCGGAATTTGTTCGCAAAACTGTAAACACCCAACTTGTTCACGTTGCCCACAGTGCGCAGCCAGTCTTCCATGTAGCACGAATTGACCGTACCCGCGCCACCCGTGTTCTCACAACTGGGCGACCAACTGTGAGGGGCAGGCCATTACCGGCACCATTGGGATTGGTGACGAACGTTCCATTACCGTTGATGTCGACCGTGCCCGAGGCAATGAGGGTGGCTGGATTTCCCGCGCCCGCGGCATAGGGGCTTCGCCAAAGGTTGTCGTAAGAGTCGAATTCGCTGAAGTACCAGTACTTGTGGCTGATTCACCGGAAATATTGCCAACGGCGGTCACCGTAAACAGGTAAGTACCCTGCGCTTTGGTGGTGTCAGTTGTGCATTGTGTCTTGGCTGCTCGCGGACGTTGGGCTCATAACCATGCACATGGCGACGCCAACACCATAGTTGACGGTAAATCCATTGCCCGCAGTGGTCATCTGCATCGTACTGCCGATCGGCAACGATCGCGTGTCGAGTAGGTCGGTCGCGTTTCCGTTCCCGTCAACATCGCTGGCGGAACCGTTGACGTAATAGAACATGTTAGCGCGGCGCGCCATCGTCGTGTCAGTGCATGTCGTGCCGCTGCTCGGCGCGTAGCCTGCCGCACACAATGGAACCGTGCCGCACGGAAACGGCAACGTGGTATCGGTGGCATCGCACTGGTGATTCAGCGCGTTGGCGATCACCGCCTTCCGGTTGTTCTTAATGTATTCCACCCCCTGGGCTATTGCCGCCTCGAGCGTCTGATGCATCACGCGTGCGCGGACATCGGCGGCTGATGTGCTCTGGGGAAAATGCCAACGTTCAGTGCGAAGAGGCCCAGCAGAGTGGCAAGCAGCAACAGCACCAACGCCAGGATAAGGGTGGAGCCTTTCTGCCTGTCCGATGCTCTGGCTGCTCTGCCACGGTAAATCGGTTCATATGAGTTCCTCAACGCGGAAGCGGCTCCCGCTATCAACCGGTTTTGGCGGCGCCGGAACGGATAAAAATCTGCTGAACGTATGTGTGCGGAATCGTTTTCTCGTACACGGTTCCCGAGATTCGGTTTTGCCGTCAACGTACATGTCGATTTCGCTGCAATTTTCCTGGACCGTTGCGGTATCGGCCGCAGCTCGTTTCGCCACATCCGTGACATTCGTCCCATCGGTCGATACGCACTTGAAATCGAGACCCGTGACATTGATCTGGGGAGAACTCAGCGTGGTTCCTGCCGTTGTGCACCCCACGGCGGTCGTGTTCCTGGCGAAGACGATCGATCCGATGCCGCCAGTCGTCTGAGATAGACCGCTTCATAGTTGTCGACCTTTTCTTCATTCGCCGTCGCTCCAGCGAGCGTCGCGCCCTGGTAACCATAGAGAATGCAACCGGCGGTCGACGTATCCACGGTAGTCGAACGTGCCATTCGCAGCACCACCTTGACCCACGTAATAGACGGGGTCATGCACGCGCCGCGCGCGCTTTATCTCGTCGCCGATTACC
Organism: uncultured Gammaproteobacteria bacterium; assembly: GCA_963766595.1. Lineage (GTDB taxonomy): Bacteria > Pseudomonadota > Gammaproteobacteria > Xanthomonadales > Rhodanobacteraceae > Rudaea. The sequence goes on along the minus strand of CAVYAZ010000001.1, from coordinate 310,148 downwards.
TGAAGCTAGCGCACGCAACTCCTGATTGATTCGTGTTGCCTGGATCGTCTCCGAATTGAGCTGGACGATCGACACGATCAAGCCGACGGCGCCGGCAGCCACGATGAGGCCGATAACGGTGGCGACCATCATTTCGACGAGCGAGAACCCTCTCGCCAGCGCGTATCGGGAGCCATTTGATAACTGCGCATGGTCAGCATGATGGATAACCCGCATAAACTTGCCCCGACCGAGCACGCATTGGTCTGGCCGAGCGGCGAGATGATATCTGGGTCGAATACTTGCCGAGCGGCGATTTCAGTTCGACCAGCGGCGACGCGGGCAGCGTGGCGGCGAGATCCAGGCCCCGAACTTGGATGTGAATGTGATTCCGCTGTTTCCGGCCCCGCTCGACGCAATAGTGCTGTCGACCGATGTGAGGGTTACCTTTCGATCCGCCGCATAGGAACTCTGCGAAATTGCCAGCGGCTTGTCGCCGACGAGGCAGGTTGATGCCGTGTTGCAATCGCAGGCCGTCACTCCGCTACCTGGTTGCCCGGCGTCGCGGATTGTCTGCACTGATCGCGCCGGCACACCAAGTTGTCGTTCCTGTGATCGACACATTGACGTTGTGTCCGAGCTTGACCGCGTTGGCGCGCGCGGCGTTCAACACGTTGACCATTCATCGTTGCCCCGCGCAACCGCGACTTGTCGATAAGGTCGCGGAAACTCGGCACGGCAAGTACGGCGAGGACCACGGCCACGGCGAGCGTGACCATCAATTCGACCAACGTAAACCCTGATTGTCGACCTCTGCGCATCGCTTCCCCGGTGCCTACCGATTTCTGAGGGCTGATCCTAAGGTAATCGGGAGGGCGGAACGTGGGGTGAGCCGTTGGACTTGTCGATCGCAACTACCAAGTTGACGGCGCCAGCCATGACGATCATGCCGATGACGACCGACACCATCAATTCGATGAGGGAAAACCCGCCTGCACGGAAGGCGGCGCATGAGCGAACATCCGCGTTCAACACGATGGGTACCCCGATACAAATGGGCCCGTAGTCGGGACGCATACGAAGACTTGACCCAATGGCGAAACAGAAATCTGCGTCGAATACTTTCCCGAAGTCACGACGAGGTTCGACGGAAGCGAGCCGAAATCAAGCGAACCGAATCTCGAGTTGAAGGTTATTCCGCCGGTGCTGCCGCTACCTTTGAGCAGGACATTCGTATTCAACGAACTCGACAGCGTTACATTCGAATAATTGCTGCCGGCCACGGTCGCGTTGTCGGTACCGACCAGGCAGGCTCCGCTCGTCGCACAGTCACACGCCGCCGCAGTAAGCACGGGATCGCCGGCGGTGGCCGGAGTCACTGCCGCATTGGCGCCCACGCACCAGGTGTCTGTCCGCACTGACACGTTGACGTCGCGCTCGAGTTTTACCGCCCGCGACCGCGCAGTGTCGAGCAGAGTTACGATATCGTCAGTCGCACCGCGCAAGCGCGACTTCACGATCAGATCGCGGACTGAAGGCGCCGCCAACGCGACCAAAACGACTGCCACGGTCAACGTAACCATGAGTTCTATCAGGGTGAAGCCGATTTGCCGCCTATGTCTCATTACTTCGCGCAGCCGAAATAAGCTCAGTGCCGGATGCTAGCCTCAAAGGCAGCCCGTTGGCCGGGCCAGCCGACTGGCGGCCAAAATTTCCGGCTATCCGGCTGGACGGGGCAGCGGAACGGCCAGTAGTATCGGGATACTGAGGCGTCGACGGGGAGCAGTTTCGTGAAAAAGGACCGCGGTTTCACCCTGATCGAACTGATGGTCGTCGTGATCGTCATTGCTGTCTTGGCCGCCATCGCGCTGCCGAGCTACTTGAACCAGACGCGCAAATCGCGGCGCAGCCAGGCCGAAAGCGTCATGCAGCAGATAGCGTTGAAGCAGGAGCAATTTCGCGCCGACTGCACGCAGTACGCGACCGGCTTCAGTTTTGCTTGTCCCACCGGAGCGCCCCCCACTTTTCCAGCGCTCTCGACGCTCTACACGCAGACGTATTATAACATGACGATGCCCGCGTCCTCCACTTCGGCCGTGATTGCTTATACGATCAAGGCGGCTGCCACCGCGACTGGGACCCAGAATCGGGACCGGGCGTCGGGCATCGATTGCAGCAACCTGTATTTTGCGTTCGGCAAGGATACGAACGTGGACGGCGCTACCGGGTGTACTGCGACTGCGGCTGGACAGATTACAAATGCCCCGCAGCGTGCTGGTCGCAGCAATAAGCTGATGGCATCCTTGTCTATCGACTAGGTGGCGGCCGAGTGTTTCAGCACTGTGCATCTCAGCCGACGAGCACCACCCGCAACTCCTTCGGCAGCGCAAACGTAACATTTTCCACATCGCCGCTCAGTTCGCGCACGTCGAGCGCGCCTGACTCGCGCAGCCGCGCGACGACTCCCTGGACCAGGCTTTCCGGTGCCGATGCGCCGGCGGTGACGCCGATGCGCGTTTTGCCGTCGAGCCATGACGGGTCGATATCGTCGGCGCCGTCGATCAGGTGGGCCGGCACGCCCTGCTTCTCGGCCAGTTCGCGCAGGCGGTTGGAGTTCGAACTGTTCGGCGAGCCGACGACCAGGACCAGATCGCACTGCTGGCCCAGCCGGCGCACCGCGTCCTGGCGGTTCTGCGTGGCATAGCAGATGTCGTCGTGGCGCGGGCCGAGGATGGCTGGGAACTTCGCGCGCAGCGCTTCGATAACGGCTTTGGTGTCGTCGATCGACAGGGTCGTCTGCGTCGAGTAGGCGATGTTGTCGGGATGCTTTGGCGTGAGGTTCGCCACATCCTCCGGCGTTTCGACGAGGTAGATCTCGCCGGTCGCGCCTTCGCGGTCCCACTGTCCGAGCGTGCCTTCGACTTCCGGGTGGCCGGCATGGCCGATCAGCACGACATCGCGGCCGGCCTTGGCGTGGCGCGCGACTTCGATGTGCACCTTCGTAACCAGCGGACAGGTCGCGTCGAACACGCGCAGGTGTCGCCCGCGCGCCTGCGCGCGAACCGCCTGGGAGACGCCATGCGCGCTGAAGATCACGGTTGAGCCGTCCGGTACTTCGTCGAGTTCGTCGACGAAGATCGCGCCGCGTGCGCGCAGGCCGTCGACGACGAAGCGGTTGTGCACGACTTCGTGGCGCACGTAGATCGGGGCGCCGAACGATTCGAGCGCGCGCTCGACGATCTCGATCGCGCGATCGACGCCGGCGCAGAACCCGCGGGGATTGGCGAGCAGGATTTGCATGTGGCTATTTTACCCTACCTGACAAACGCTGAAGGTAAGCGCACAAGCCCTCTCCCCTAAGCGCAGCTTGGGGGAGAGGGTTGGGTGAGGGGGAAACGCATGGCGTTCCCCGACCGACAAGGAAGCACGACACGTTGCCCCCTCACCCCAGCCCTCTCCCCCGACTTCGTCAGGGGAGAGGGAGAGGGTCGGCGGGCCGTTGGGGTCGATGAAACGATCGGGCGGTTCGCACCGCGCGCGGCACTCCGCACTGTTCGGAACTGCGCCAGCGTCAGGCGTGCTTGCGCGCAAACAGGCCGAACCACACGAGCAGGGCCGCGCCGACGCTGATGGAGGAGTCGGCTACGTTGAAAGCCGGGAAGAACCACTGACCGTGGTATACCTGTATAAAATCGACGACGTGGCCGAAGCGCAGGCGGTCGATCAGGTTGCCGAGCGCGCCGCCGATGACCAGCGCGAGCGGCAGGGCCGTGCGCCAGTCCGTTCGCGGAGTCTGTGCGAGCCAGCGCACAAGGACACCGCTCACGCCGACGGCCAACGCCGTGAACAGCCAGCGCTGCCAGCCTTCCTGGTCGTCAAGGAAACTGAATGCGGCGCCGGTGTTGAACGCGAGCGTCCAGTTCAGCAGGCCCGGGATCACGACCTGCGGTACTTGCGGGTCGAGTGCGCCGAGCACGATGCCTTTCGTCAACTGGTCGAGGCAGATGACGGCAAATGACAGCCCGAGCCAGGAAAGTGCATTACGTTGCGACATGAATGTTGCCTTTGTGCTCGTCATTCCGGCGGAAGCCGGAATCCAGCTTTTTTTGTTGTGCTTCTTGAAGAAGATCACAATGGATTCCCGCTTGACCAGCTCCGCTGTTGAAAACCGCGGGAATGACGACTCAAGAATATTTGTCGAAAAACGCCCGACTGCACGGGCGCGCCGACCTGCTAAAAATATCGCCGATCCTCACCCGGCCCACCGGGCAGATTCTCGATGCAGCGGCCGCAGATTTCCGGATGATCCGCGTGCGTGCCGACGTCGGGACGGTAGTGCCAGCAGCGGATGCACTTCTTGTCGGCGGTTACCTGCGCATAAACCCACAGGTCGTGCCCCGGCACGACAACCGGCATCGCCGCCTGCGTCGGCTTGTGCGCATTGTCGCCGAAAGCGTCCGGAGAAATGCGCGGCACCTGTTCAGCGAGTTGCGGTCTTTCCGCGACCGGCTTCAGGTCGAGCACCGAGGTGATGAAGAAGAAGCGCAGCTCGTCGGCGACGTCCGCAAATCTCGCGATCAGTCCGGGATCGGCATAGATCGAAACGTCGGCTTCGAGCGCCGCGCCGATCGATCCGGCGTTGCGCAAGCCTTCCAGCAGTTTCGCTGCTCCGCCGCGGATTGCCAGAAGATCGCTCCAGAACTTGCGTTGCTCGGCCGATCCCTGCAGCGCATCGAGTCCTTCGTACCACGTTTCGAACAGCACCGACTCACTGCGCGGGCCCGCCGGCGTCTGCGCTGGCATGAACTGCCAAATCTCTTCAGCCGTGAACGAAAGGATCGGCGCCAGCCAGCGCACGAGCGCCTCGAGGATGCGGTACATCGCGCTCTGCGCGCTGCGCCGCGCCGGGCTGTTCTCCTGCATCGTGTACAGGCGATCCTTGGTGATGTCGAGGTACAGCGCGCCCATTTCGTTGGTGCAGAAGTTCTGCACACGCTGCACGATTTCCGGAAAGTCGTAACGCGCGTACGCGCCGATCACGACCTGCTGTGTGTCGTAAGCCTGCTGCACGGCCCACTGGTCGAGCAGCAGGCTGTCCTTGACCGGCACCAGGTGCTGCGCCGGATCGAATCCGCTGAGATTGCCGAGCAGGAAACGCGCGGTGTTGCGGATGCGGCGATAGGCATCGGACACGCGTTTCAGGATCTCGTCCGAGAGCGCCATCTCGTTGCGATAATCGGCCGAGGCGATCCACAGGCGCAGGATGTCGGCGCCGTAGGTCTTCATCACGTCCTGCGGTTCGATGCCGTTGCCGAGCGACTTGGACATCTTGCGGCCCTGCGCATCGACCGTGAAGCCATGCGTCAGCACTTCGTCGTACGGCGCGTGGCCGTGCATCGCGACACTGGTCAGCAGCGAGGAATGGAACCAGCCGCGATGCTGGTCCGATCCTTCCAGGTACATGACCTTGTCGCCCGGCGCGCGTTTCAGGTTCGGCCGCTGGTCGAGCACGCAGTAATGCGTGACGCCCGAATCGAACCACACGTCGAGGATGTCGGTGACCTTCGTATAGTCTTCCGCCTCGTCGCCGAGCAGCTCGCGCGGATCGAGCGCGTACCACGCATCGGCGCCGCCCTGCTCGACGCGCTGCGCGACCTGCTCCATCAGTTCGACGCTGCGCGGATGCGGTTCGCTCGTGAGCTTGTGCGCGAACAACGTGATCGGCACGCCCCAGGTACGCTGGCGCGAGATGCACCAGTCGGGGCGGCCTTCGATCATGCCGGCAATGCGTTCCTCGCCCCATCCCGGATACCAGGTCACGTCGTCGTGGATCGCCTTGAGCGCGCCGGCGCGCAAGCCTGCGGTCTCCATGCCGATGAACCATTGCGGCGTCGCCCGGAAGACGACCGGCGTGCGATGGCGCCAGCAGTGCGGATAGCTGTGCGTGATCTTTTCGGCAGCGAGAAGCACGCCGCGCTCGCGCAGCAGTTCGATGATCGCTTCGTTTGCCTTCCAGATGAACTGTCCGCCGACGATCGGCGTGCCCGGGAGGTAGACGCCGTTCGGCCCGAGTGGATTCAGTTCGGCCGGCGTGTACTTGTCCACAAGTCCATATTTCTGGCCGACAGCGAAGTCTTCGGCGCCATGGCCGGGCGCGGTGTGCACGGCGCCGGTGCCGTCTTCGGCCGATACGTGCTCGCCGAGGATGATCGGTATGTCGCGGGCGTAGAAGGGGTGGCGCAGCATGCTTGAGCCCCTCTCCCCTCGGGAGAGGGGTTGGGGTGAGGGTTCGGTTTTCTCTCGACGTTGTGCCGATATCGCACCCTCATCCGCCCCGTCTCTTCGAGCCGGGGCACCTTCTCCCGATGGGAGAAGGGAAGCCAAGGCAGCGCCTTTCGCGCGGCCGAGAACTGCGGCATTCTCCACATTGTAGCGTTTGCCGATTTTCTCCAGCAGCGCTTCGGCAACGACGAGCAGCAAGCGCTTGCCGTTGCGCGGCGGCCCTTCGATCAACACGTAGTCGAGTTCCGCGCCGAGCGTGACCGCGATGCTCGCCGGCAGCGTCCATGGCGTGGTCGTCCAGATCGGCACGGCGACGATGTCCTCAGCGCCAACCTGCACGTCGAACCTCGCCGCGAGCGCGGCCGGATCGATCGCGTCATAAGCCACGTCGACCGCGGGGGAGGTCTTGTCCTGGTATTCGATCTCGGCTTCGGCCAGCGCCGAACCGCAGTCGAAGCACCAGTGCACCGGCTTGAATCCGCGCAGCACATGGCCGTTGGCGACGATCTTCGCGAGCGCGCGGATGATGTCGGCCTCGTACTTGAAGTCCATCGTGCGGTACGGGTTTTCCCATTCGCCCAGGACGCCGAGGCGTTTGAAATCCTCGCGCTGCAGATCGATCTGCTTGGACGCGTACTCGCGGCACAGTTTGCGGAATTCGGCCGCATCGACCTTGACGCCGACCTTGCCGACCTTCTTCTCGACCGCGACTTCGATCGGCAGTCCGTGGCAATCCCAGCCCGGCACGTAGGGCGAGCGCAGGCCCGCCATCAGCTTGGACTTGACCACGACGTCCTTGAGGATCTTGTTGACGGCGTGGCCGAGATGGATCGCGCCGTTCGCATAGGGCGGTCCGTCGTGCAGCACGAACATGTGCGGCCGATGCGCGGTGCGCTTCTGGATCTGCGCGTAACGCGCGCCCTTCTCCCATTGCGCCAGCATCGCCGGTTCGCGCTTGGCCAGGTCGGCCTTCATCGCGAAATCGGTTTGCGGAAGATTGATCGTGCCCTTGTAGTCGATCGTCACAGTTTCACTCCGACTCTCGCGCGTTCGGCGATGCCCAGAATGATCCTGGCCGCGCTGACATCGCGGCTGATCTGTTGCGCCAAAGCGCCGAGATCCGGAAATTTCTCTTCATTGCGGATCTTCTTCACAAATTCCACTTCTATCCTTTTGCCGTACAGATCGCCGTCGAAATCGAAAATGTGGGCCTCGAGCAGCGGCTCGGTGCCGTTGATCGTCGGCCGCACGCCGAGGCTGGCCACGCCCGGCCGCGCCTGGTCACCGACGCCACGGATGCGCGCCGCGAATATGCCGCCGAGCGGCGCGATACGCGTGCCCAGTCGCAGGTTCGCCGTCGGGCAACCGAGTTTGCGGCCGATCTGTTCACCCTGCACGACCCGGCCGCTCATCGTGAAATGCCGTCCGAGCATGCGCTCGGCCGTCGCCAGATCGCCGGCCGCGAGGGCCGCGCGGATGCGCGAACTAGAGACGCGTTCACCGTCGAGTTTGTACGGCAGCACGACATCGGAGCTCATCCAGTCGTCGGCGCCGAGGCGCTGCAACATCGCCAGATCGCCCAAGCGGTCGTGTCCGAATCGGAAGCCTTCGCCGACCCAGACTTCGCGGGCCGCCAACCGGTCGACGAGCACGCGCTGGATGAAGTCTTCGGCGGGCATCGCAGCCAAATCGGCGTTGAATCGCAACAGCAGCACGCGCTGCATGCCGGCGTCGAGCAGCGCGGCGACTTTTTCCCGCGCCGTGGTCAGTTGCGGCACGTCCTGACCGAAATAGATTCGCGGAATCGGCGCAAACGTGATGGCAACGGGCGTCGCGCGCAGTTCCTCGGCACGCGCGCGCACGCGCTCGAGCACCTCGCGGTGTCCGCGATGCACGCCATCGAACGCGCCGATGCACACGACGCTCCCGTCCGGCGTCAGGCAAGGCCCGGCGACGTCGCGATAAACCTTTCTCATCGCGCCAGTATAGCGATTGCGCCCGTCCGGACAACGCCGAGCCAACGAAAAATCGTGACGGATCGCACGGGTATCGGGAAGTCCACCGTGGCGACTGGTGTTCGGCCGCGCGGAAGTGCCATTACCGCGAGCAAAGCTGCGCGGTGCAGACAATTTGAGCCGGAATCCCCCCGCTCTTGGACCGCGGCCCTGGCGTCCGTGCCAGAGCCCCGGACGCCACGGCGTGGGATTGGCAAGCCTAGCGAATGTCTCCCAGCGACCGCTTGCCGCGGGCTCCCGGCTGCTTCGCCGGCCGATAAGGTCCCAGCGGCGCAGCCAAACCCTTGTTTGCCGTCAGCGTCGGATCATTGGCAAGTTTGTAGACCACGTAGGCGAACGCTTTCGACGTGGTTTCAAGCACGCGTGGGTCGTTGTTGGCGAGATTGTCGCCCCACAGGAACGCTCGGTCGACGACGCCGCCATCGTAACTCGGAATATTGCCCTCGTAGTTGCCGAGGTAACCGCCGAACAGATCGACGAGGTACTGGTCCTTGCAGCAGTCCTGTCCGGTCAGGATGCCGGTGTTCGGCACGCCGATCCAGCTGAACGACCACGAATCGGTGCCATCGTTGCTCCACAGGACGTACGGCTGCGCGGTCTGCTTGAAGTATTCAACGAAGTAGTTGTTGCCGACCTGCGATGCGGGAACGACGTTGGGCGGGAAGTCTGGCGCGTTGTAGGAACCCGCCGGATCAGCAATGGCGGTTACGTAGTTCGGCGTCGCGGTCACGTCGGAATCGATGTCGAAGACGATCTTCTGGCTGTCCTCGGGACTCAGCCCGAACGCGTAGTTTTCCGAACCGAACAGGCCCAGCTCCTCGCCGCCGAACCAGACGTAGCGGAGTTGGTTGCGCGTCTTCGTATGCGCCATCTTCAACGCGACCTCGAGTATCGTCGCGGAGCCGGACGCGTTGTCGAGCATGCCGGCGCCGAAAACCGCATCGAGATGCGCGTCGACGACAACGACGTTATTCGGGTCGCCGTTCGGTGCATCGGCAATCAGGTTGTAGTCGAGACGGTTGAAATCCTGGACCGTCTGCACATCCAGATGCACGACCGGATTTTCCGCCGCGTTGTATTCCGCATACAGGTCGGCCCCGACTTCATAGGTGGCGCCGACTACCGGAATGATTAGCGGTTCCCAGCCATTCAAGAACGGGCTGAAGACGTCCGTCCGGCCCGGGTTGCCTTCATTGAAGATGATGACGCCCACAGCTCCTGCGTCCTGCGCGTAGTGCGCCTTGTAGTAGTTGTTGCACCAGCCGCGCTGGACCAGGGCGATATTCCCCGGGATGAAGCCGGCAAAATCATCAGGCGAGCAGCCGCTCGTCGAACTGGGGTCCGGCGACGCCGGGATGATGGTTCCCCCGACCGGCTGGATCTGCGCGGTGACGTTACCGCTGCCCGAGTAATAGGCGGCCTTCCAGTCGGTTTGCAGCGCGTACGAATTTGGCGTCGGCGACACTTCGGCGAAAGACGGCAGCGCCGTGAAGTTGAAATAGGGAAACGTATATTCCTGGATCGTTACCTTGTATCCGGCCTTGCGCATGAGTCCGGCAACGTAGTTGACCGATGCGAGGTACCCCGGCTCACCGAGGTTTCGCGACGGATGACCATCGGGGCCCGGATTGTCATCGGCGATCTTCTGCAGCGCGACCATGTGGCGCCACAGCGAGTCGCGCGTGATGCACTGGGTCAGCTTGCTCGTGGAATTGTTGGCCCGGGTCTCGCAGACCGAATTCGAAGGCGTCGTGCTCTTCGATGGCTGCGCCGCTGGGACTGGATTGCCTGCGAGCGCCACCGGCGCTGCAGTTGCGAACAAAAGTGCGACACCCACCCTCGACATCGGCGACATGATTTCCCCTGGTTTGCGTGTTTATCGTTGAGAACGCCCTGGGACCTGCGAACTGACGACCAGGGTAATTAACTTCAGGCTAACACATATCGAAAGAAACGACGTTGGGTCGGGCTGATCACATCGACGGAAATCTTCCCGCTAGGAAAAAAAACAAGATGTGTCGCCGCCCTGTCCGGCCGATCCGTCGTCTAGTCCGCGCGCAGGTCACGCGGACGCAAGCCGGCGGCGTAAAGCACGCCGGCGTAAACCGCAATTGCTGCGACGATCAGTAGCGTCAAATGTTCGATGCGCGCGCCCGTCGTCCAAGCGCTCCAGTCGGGCCAGATCATCATGCCGGCACGCAAGACTGCCGCGAGCGCCGCATTGGCCGACGCGAGGCGCAGCAGATGCGCGGCCCAACCGGGCTGGCGGACGAACGTGCCCTCGCTTCGCAGCGAGCGCCACAGGTGCCACAAGTTCAGATAGCTCGCCAGCGCACTGGCGAGCGCCAACCCGGCGTGCAGACCAGGCACGCGGGCGACACCCGCCAGCCAGCCGCCCGCAAGGTCGTCAGGCTTGCGCCATACCAGGAACAGGATTGCGACGAACAGGACGTTCATGACCATGTTCGCAACCATGGAAACGACCCCGGCGCGCACCGGCGTGCGCGTGTCCTGGCGCGCATAGAACGCCGGCGCGACGACCTTGACCAAGGCGAATGCCGGCAAGCCCAGGCTCAGCGCGGCGAGCGACATTCCGGCCATGTCGACATCGTGCGCGGTAAAACGGCCGTGCTGGAACAACGTGGCAACCATCGGCTTGGCGAGGATCACGAGTCCGAGCATCGCCGGCACGGCAATCAACAACGCAGTGCGCAGCCCCCAGTCGAGCGCCTTCGAAAAGCCCTCGCGATCGGTCGACACGTGATGTCGCGACAGGCTCGGCAGGATCACGGTGCCGAGCGCGACGCCGAAGATGCCGAGCGGAAACTCCAGCAGCCGGTCGGTCTGCGCGAGCCAGGTCTGCGAACCGGCAATCAGGAACGAAGCGATCAGCGTGTCGAGCAGAAGATTGATCTGCGCGATCGACGAACCGAATAATGTCGGCAACATCAGTTTGAGGATGCGCTGGACATCTGGATGGGTCCACGCCCATTGCGGCCAAGTCAGCAGGTCGAGCTTCGCCAGCGCCGGAAATTGCAGCAGCAATTGCAGGATACCGGCGACGAGGATCGACCAGCCCAATGCCATGATCGGTGTATGCAGCCGCGGTGCGAGCCACAATGCACCGACGATCATGCACAGATTCAATACGACCGGCGTGATCGCAGGCAGGGCGAAACGGTGGAAGCTGTTGAGCACGCCGCCGGCCAGAGCCGTCAGCGAGACGAAAAGCAGGAACGGAAACGTGATGCGCAGCAGGTTCGAGGTCAGGCGGAATTTTTCCGGCTCGTCGAACGCGCCCGGTGAAAATGCCGCTGTCAGCCAGTCCGAACCGAGCACGCCAATGGCCGTCACGATCAGCAGCACTCCGCCCAGTGCGCCGGCGACGCGCGCGACGAGTGCCTTGAGTTCGGCGTGCGAGCGCGTGTGCTTGACCTCGGTGAACACCGGCACGAAGGCCGTCGAGAACGAGCCCTCGGCAAACAGGCGGCGCATGAAATTCGGAATGCGGAACGCGACCCAGAAAGCGTCCGTCGTGGCGTTCGCGCCGAAGACATAGGCGATCACGATTTCGCGCACGAGCCCGAGCAGGCGCGAGATGAACGTCATCGCGCTGAACGACATCATCGAGCGCAGGAGGGTTGGGGATTTCATGCGCGCAGCGGGTTACTTGTCGCGCTATTGGTGACCGCGAAAGGATCCAATGCCCCCGAGAAGAAATAAGTGTCGTCATTCCCGCGAAAGCGGGAACCCATCTTGATCTGCGCTTCCTGTTCCAAAGCAAAATGGATTCCCGCTTTCGCGGGAATGACGGCAGGATTGGTGGCCTCAGTGGCAGGACAGGGCCCCATTCTCGATCCCCGGTTGCCAATTGCCGCCCTGCAGACATTGACGCAACCCCGCGCTCCGCCTACAATTACGCTCTTTTTTCGCCCCCTACCCGATTCTGCAACCGGAGTTTTCCCTTGGCCAATATCAAATCCGCCAAAAAGCGCGCACGCCAGGCCGTGAAGCGCAACGCGCGCAATTCGAGCGCGCGCTCGATGCTGCGCACGGCGATCAAGAAAGTCGTGAATGCAATTGCTGCGAAGGACAAGGCCGCGGCCGAAGCCGCCTACAAGTCCGCCGAACCGGTCATGGACCGCTACGCCAGCCGTGGGCTGATCCACAAGAACAAGGCCTCGCGCCACAAGAGCCGCCTGACCGGACACATCAAGGCGCTCGCCTGATCGAATCCGCCAGGATCGTTTGAAAAAGCCGGCCCGCGCCGGCTTTTTTATTGCTCGAGTTTGGCGTTGGAGAGCCCCCTCTCCCCTACCCCTCTCCCACAAGGGGAGAGGGGGAAGAGCTCAGAGCTCGTGGAGCCCCTGCGTCGATGACGCAAGCAGGAAGGCAGAGTGGATGCTGGAGTCGCGCTAGCCCCTCTCCCTTGATGGGAGAGGGGTTGGGGAGAGGGTGAAAGGGCCGCGTTAGCGCTCACGAGTTGCGCGACGTCAAGCGTCTTCGCTCCGCATCTCTTCGACCGCCTCGGCCTTGAGCCGGTCGAAGAAATCCTGGATCTTCAGGCACACCGGCCACGTGCCTTCGCGCGCGATCGCCGAAACGACGAACCATGGCCCTTTCCACTTGAGCTTGCGCACGAGCGCTTTGGCGCGCTTTTCGCGTTCCTCGGGCGCAAGCAGGTCGGCCTTGTTGAACACCAGCCAGCGCGGGCGCTCGAGCAGCTCCGGATTGAATTTCTCGAGCTCTGCCTCGATCGCGCGTACCTGCTCGACCGGATCGACATCGTCGACCTGCGGAGCGATATCCACGACATGCAGCAGCACGCGTGTCCGCGCGACGTGCTTGAGGAACTGGATGCCAAGTCCGGCGCCCTCGGCCGCGCCTTCGATGAGCCCCGGAATGTCGGCGATCACGAAGCTCTGATCGGTGCCGATGCGCACGACGCCAAGATGCGGCTGCAGGGTCGTGAACGGGTAGTCGGCGACGCGCGGCGTGGCTGCCGACACGGCGCGGATAAATGTGGATTTTCCGGCATTCGGAAATCCCAGCAACCCGACATCGGCCAGCACCTTCAATTCCAGACGCAGTGCGCGCACCTCACCCGCCGTGCCGGGAATCGCCTTGCGCGGCGAGCGGTTGACCGAACTCTTGAAGACCACGTTGCCGGCGCCGCCGCGGCCGCCGAGCGCGACCTGCAGGCGCTGGCCGTGCGCCGTCATGTCACCGATCAGTTCATCGGTGTCCACATTGATCACGCTGGTGCCGACCGGCACGCGAATGACCGCGTCCTCGCCCTTCTTGCCGGCCATCTGCCGGCCCATGCCGTTTTCGCCGCGCTGCGCATGAAACGTGCGCTGATGGCGAAAATCGACGAGCGTGTTCAGGCCCTCGTCGGCAAGGATCCAGACGCTGCCGCCATCGCCGCCGTTGCCGCCATCCGGTCCGCCGAGCGGAATGAATTTCTCGCGCCGGAAGCTGACGCAGCCGTTGCCGCCGCTACCGGCATGCACGGTGATTTCTGCTTCGTCGACGAATTTCATAAGGGCAGCGGCTAGGGGCCAGGGACTAGGGGCTAGTGAAGAGCAAGGAACAAGGGCAAAGAAGGCAGCACGATGCTGCAATCGAAGGATGGTTTGCAAGAGTCACAACAGTGGCAACTCGCTGACGCGTGATATTTGGAGGCTTTTACTGGCCCCTAGTCCCTGGTCCCTATTCCCTGCTCCACAAAGACAAAGCCCCGCGCGAGGCGGGGCCCTGTCCGAACCGTGGCGAACGCGTTATTCCGAAACGACGCCGACGGTCCGGCGGTTCTTCGCGCCCTTGATGCTGAACTTGACCTTGCCGTCGATCAGTGCGAACAGCGTGTGATCGCGTCCGAGGCCAACACCGGCGCCCGGATGGAACTGGGTGCCGCGCTGGCGCACGATGATGTTGCCGGCCTCGACAGCCTGACCGCCGTAGATCTTGACGCCGAGGTACTTGGGATTCGAATCGCGGCCGTTACGTGTACTGCCGCCTGCCTTCTTATGTGCCATGACTGATTACTCCTGGTTCGCCTTGGTGCCGGAGATACCGGTGATTTCGATCTCGGTATAGCTCTGGCGATGCCCCATCTGCTTCATATGGTGCTTGCGGCGACGGAATTTGATGATGCGGATCTTGTCGGCGCGGCCGTGGGCCTTGATGGTGGCACCGACGCTGGCGCCCGCGACGAGCGGCGCACCGACGCTGATGCTGTCGCCCTCGCCGAGCAACAGCACCTGGTCGAACGTGACCGCGGCGCCGACATCGGCTTCGAGCTTTTCCACACGCAGGGTTTCGCCCTGCATGACGCGGTATTGCTTACCGCCGGTTTTGATGACTGCGTACATTTGGCATTCCTCTGTAGTTATTCTGACATCTGCCTTGCGGCGCCCTTCAGCGGCTAAGCCGCCAAAAAGGCCCAAAATAATAACGGGTTATGGACTTGCAGTCAAACCTTGCGCCCCCATGAATTGGCGGAGGATCGAAGCTTGCGGTACCAGGGCTTGGGATTTTGCTTCTCCCGCTGGCGGGAGAAGGTGGCGCGAAGCGCCGGATGAGGGTGGCGCCGAGCATTCTCGCATTTCCCGACGCCACCCTCACCCGCCGCTAGCCGCGGCGACCTCTCCCGCCAGCGGGAGAGGTGAAGCGCAGTGCGGCACTCTTCTCGCCAGAAGTCATCTGCTGCGACCTACTGCCTCGGTCGACTGAACCGTGGGGCTTGTGTGAACCGCCCCGGGCCCCGCTCCGCGCTATACTACTTCGTTCACCGGAATCTGCAGGACTATGGACTTTATCCGCATCCGCGGCGCACGCACGCATAACCTGAAAAATATCGATCTCGACCTGCCGCGCGACAGTTTGATCGTGATTACCGGCCTGTCCGGTTCAGGCAAGTCTTCGCTCGCGTTCGACACGATCTACGCCGAAGGCCAGCGCCGCTATGTCGAGTCGCTGTCGGCCTATGCGCGGCAGTTCCTGTCGGTCATGGAGAAGCCCGACGTCGACCATATCGAGGGCCTGTCGCCGGCGATCTCGATCGAGCAGAAGTCGACCTCGCACAATCCGCGTTCGACGGTCGGCACGATCACCGAGGTCTACGACTATTTGCGCCTGCTGTTCGCGCGCGTCGGCACGCCGCGCTGCCCGGACCATGGCATCCCGCTGGAAGCGCAGACCGTCAGCCAGATGGTCGACGGAACGCTGGCGTTGAATCCGGAACATCGCTACATGCTGCTCGCGCCGGTGATCCGCGAGCGCAAGGGCGAACATCTCCAGGTATTCGAACAGCTGCGCGCCCAGGGTTTCGTGCGCGCGCGCGTCGACGGCACCCTGCATGAACTCGATGTCGTGCCGGCGCTGACATTGCGCCAGAAGCACACGATCGAAGCCGTTATCGACCGCTTTCGCCCGGCGGCGGACATCAAGCAGCGCCTGGCCGAATCGTTCGAGACGGCGCTGCGGCTCGGCGACGGCATCGCGCTGGTTGTCGATTTGGATGACGAGAAAACGGCGCAGGTCACTTTCTCGTCGCGCTTCTCGTGCCCGATCTGCGACTACTCGCTGCCGGAACTCGAGCCGCGCCTGTTCTCGTTCAACTCGCCGGTCGGCGCGTGCGGAACCTGCGACGGCCTTGGCGTGACACAGGTGTTCGACCCGGCGCGCGTCGTCGTGCATCCGAATCTCAGCCTTGCCGCCGGTGCCGTGCGCGGCTGGGACCGGCGCAACATGTACTATTTCCAATTGATACTTTCGCTGGCGCGCCATTACAAGTTCGACATCGACACGCCGTGGGAACAGTTGCCCGAAGGCATCCAGCATGCCGTGCTGTTCGGTTCCGGCGACGAGCAGATCGGCTTCCGCTACCTGACCGAGGCCGGCGGCAGCGTCACGCGCAAGCACCGCTTCGAGGGCATCGTGCCGAACCTCGAGCGGCGCTACAAGGAAACCGAATCGCCGATGGTGCGCGAGGAACTCGCCAAGTTCATCAGCCAGCGCCCGTGCCCGGATTGCAAGGGCGAGCGCCTGAACCGCAGCGCGCGCAACGTCTTCGTCGGCGACCGCAACCTGCCGACCCTGACCGCGCTGCCGATCGACCAGTCGCTCGACTTTTTCCACAAGTTGAAGCTGGCCGGCTGGCGCGGCGAGATCGCGACCAAGATCGTCAAGGAAATCCGCGAGCGCCTGCGCTTCCTCGTCGACGTCGGTCTGGATTACCTGACGCTCGATCGCCAGGCCGATTCTCTGTCGGGCGGCGAGGCACAGCGCATCCGCCTTGCCAGCCAGATCGGCGCGGGCCTGGTCGGCGTCATGTATGTGCTCGATGAGCCGTCGATCGGCCTGCACCAGCGCGACAACGAACGCCTGCTCGGCACGCTGACGCGACTGCGCGACCTCGGCAACACCGTGATCGTCGTCGAGCACGATGAAGACGCAATCCGCAGCGCCGACCATATCGTCGACATCGGCCCAGGCGCCGGCGTGCACGGCGGCGAAATCGTCGCCCAGGGCAAGATCAAGGACATCCTCGCCGAGAAGCGCTCGCTGACCGGCCAATATCTTTCCGGCAAGCGCGGCATCGCGGTGCCGCGCAAGCGTCGCGCCCCCGACGATCAATTGATGCTGCGCGTTTCCGGCGCGTCCGGCAACAATCTCAAGGATGTCGATCTGGAAATTCCCGCGGGCCTGTTCGTCTGCGTCACGGGCGTGTCGGGTTCGGGCAAGTCGACGCTGATCAACGACACATTGTTCCGTCACGCGGCCGCAGAACTCAATGGCGCCAACGAAAAGGCCGCACCGTTCCGCAAGGTCGAGGGACTGGATCTGTTCGACAAGGTTGTCGACATCGACCAGTCGCCGATCGGGCGCACGCCGCGCAGCAACCCGGCCACCTACACCGGACTGTTCACGCCGCTGCGCGAACTGTATTCGCAGGTGCCTGAGTCGCGTGCACGCGGCTATCAGCCGGGGCGCTTCTCGTTCAACGTCAAAGGCGGCCGCTGCGAAGCCTGCGAAGGCGACGGCATGATCAAGGTCGAGATGCACTTCCTGCCGGACGTGTACGTCCCCTGCGACGTCTGCCACGGCAAGCGCTACAACCGCGAGACGCTCGAGATCCATTACAAGGGCCACACGATTTCCGATGTGCTCGACATGACGGTCGAGGCCGCGCTGGCGTTGTTCGCACCGGTGCCGGCGCTGGCGCGCAAGCTCGAGACGCTGATGGATGTTGGCTTGTCGTACATCAAGCTTGGCCAGAGCGCGACGACGCTGTCCGGCGGCGAGGCGCAGCGCGTCAAGCTGTCGCGCGAACTTTCCAAGCGCGACACCGGTCGCACGCTGTACATCCTCGACGAGCCGACGACCGGATTGCATTTCCACGACATCGAGCAACTGCTCAAGGTGCTGCACCGCCTGCGCGACGACGGCAACACCGTCGTCGTGATCGAACACAACCTCGACGTGATCAAGACCGCCGACTGGATCATCGATCTGGGTCCGGAAGGCGGACACCGCGGCGGCGAGATCATCGCTACCGGGACGCCGGAACAAATCGTCCGCAATGCGGCATCGCATACCGGCCGGTTCCTCGCGCGCGCTCTCGGTGGCAACGGTCGCGGCAAGCGCGAGGCGGCGTGAGGCAAGGCCTGAAAGCCTTACAAGTTGCCGTCATTCCCGCGAAAGCGGGGTTTTCAACAGCGGAGCTGGTCATCCAATTTGATCTTGCTTTCCCACGTGGAAAGCAAAATGGATTCCCGCTTTCGCGGGAATGACGACTAAATCTGAGTTTCGTCGGTTAGGTTTATCACGATGTCATCGCCCGGCAAGCTGTTGACCGAGACCCCAATCGAGTTGCGCTGGCGCGATCTCGATGCGTTGAATCATGTCAACAACGCTTCGTACCTGACGTTCTTCGAGGAAGCGCGGCTGCGTTGGTTCGCGACTCTGTCCGGACCGTGGACCAGCGAAACTGCACAGCCGGTGCTTGCCGCCGTGCACATCAACTACCGCCGCCAGCTCAACTGGCCCGGCAATGTTGTCGCGCAGCTGTTTTGCGAACGCATCGGCAGCACTTCGCTGACGGTCGCGCATCGGCTGATCGGCGGCGATGACGGCGGGATCCTGTTTGCGGACGGAAACTCCGTGCTGGTCTGGATCGATCCTTCCAGCGGCAAGCCGATCGGGCTGCCGGAGTCGATCCTCGCAGCATGTCAGTGACCGCTCGGCGCATCATCGCGGACAATGAAGCTCGCATCGACGCCGTCGCTGTCGTTCGTATCAAAATGGATTTTTACGACGCTGCCTGAGGGCAGCGAATGCGACGGGCGCATCAGCATCAAATGCTTGCCTCCCGGAGCGAACTCCACGCTCGCGCTGGGGGCAATCTCGACCGTGTCGAGCGCCTGCATTCGCTGGACCCCGTCGGCTTCGGTCGTTTCATGAATCGAGACTGCGCCGAAGTCCGGGCTGTTCGCGCCGTGGACGATGATCGGTGCATCGCCGCTGTTGCGCAGCACCGCGTAGCCGGCCAGCGCCACGGCATCGGGCGGTGGCGTTCGAACCCAGGCCTGCTCGACTTTCAGCTTTCCGGCCGCGGCAGCCGGATTCGCCAACCCCGCCGCTGCGAGCAGCAAGCCGATGCCTGTGATCGATCGAGCGCGCATGTCATCTCCGGTTGAGGTTTTGCCTCTATCATAGCCACTGACGCCTTAACGGCACGGCACGGAACGCGGCCCATGCGCAAGATCGTTCATTCGACACTCCTCGCTGCTGCCTGCGCCGGGACCGTGTTCGCCGCCGATCAGCCGGCTTCGCGCTACTCCCTGAGCATATACAGTGCCGCTGCCAACAACGGTGACAGCCTGTTTGCGCCGACCGACCCGGAGCCTGGAACTCCAGGCGGCTACGCGATCGTGCGCGACCGCCGCCAGATCGACCTCAAGGCCGGCTCGAACACGATCCAGGTCAATGACGTCGCCCGCTACCTCGACCCGGGCGCGTTGAGCGCGCGCTCTCTCGGCGATGCCGACAGTGTCGAGATCATCAGCCAGCGCTTCGAAGATGAAACCCTTTCGCTCGACGCGCTCGTACAGGCGCACGTTGGCCATGCCGTCGAAGTCGGCGTAAGCAACGGCGCCTCGGCCGGGGTTTTCAACGGAACCTTGTTGTCGAATTCCGGCGGGCTGACGATTCAGGCCGCGGACGGTCGCATCACAACCCTCACCGACTTCAACCGCGTGACATTTCCCGACCTGCCGAAAGGCCTCGCGGCGACCGCATCGCTGCGCTGGGAGATCGCCGCGAAGAAAACCGGAGCGGCGACCTTCGAGATCGTCTATCCGACGCAGGGCTTGGCCTGGCGCGCCGAATACAGCGGCTGGCTCAGCGGCGGCAATTGCGGACTGGCATTGTCGGGATGGGCACTGATTGCCAATCGCAGCGGCACGGATTTTCATGACGCACGCGTCAAGCTGATTGCCGGCGAACCGCACCGCGCGGCGGCAGCGCCGGCACCGCGCGTCATGCGCGCCGGCGCCCCGATGGTCTCAGCCGCGTTGCAGGCCGGCGACAGTGGGAGCGCCGGCGATTATCACGAATACACGCTGGGCAACCCGGTCGACCTGGCCAGCGGCACGCTGTTGCGCGCCGCGCTGTTTCCGGCGCAAACGATCGCGTGTCAACGTCAGTACATATTCGAAGGATCGCGACTGCGCGCCAACCCGGGCATGGCGCCGATCTCGGATCGCGGCTACGGCAGCGGCGAATCGCCTCCGCCGATCCAGTCGACGCTCGCGTTCAAGTCCGATCGCGCCATGCCGGCCGGGCGTCTGCGCATTCTGGAAACCGCCAGCGATGGCTCCGCGGAGTTCACCGGCGAGGACGATATCGGCCACACACCACGCGGCGAACTCGTGACGATGCAACTCGGCAACGCGTTCGACCTGCGCGGCGAGCGCAAGCAGACCGATTTCCAGATCGACAAGGACCACCGGACGCTGACCGAGACCTTCTCGATCCGGCTGACCAACGGCAGCGGCACCGCGCAGAATGCGACTGTGCGCGAACATCTGTACCGCTGGAACCAGTGGAGCATCACGCAATCATCCGTCAAGTACACCAAGCGCGATGCCGACACGGTAGATTTTGTTTTGGAGGTCCCCGCCAGCGGGAATGCTTCAGTGACTTATACCGTGCAGTATCAGTGGAGTGAGTCGTTCAAGTAGCAGGGGCCAGGGACCAGGGACTAGGGGCTAGTAAGAGCGCGGCGCTCTGGCTCTTCACTGGTCGCTGGTCCCTGGCCCCTAGTCCCTGGCCCCTTCTCAAGGAAACATGATGCTAGACACCATCCGCCACGACGCCATCATCGAACTTCGGCTCGCGCGTCCACCGGTCAACGCGCTGGATCCCGAACTCGTTGCGCAGCTGAGTGCGGCAGTCCAATCGGCTCCGGCAAGCGGTGCGCGCGGTATCGTGCTGTCGGGGCGGCCCGGAATGTTCTCGGGTGGACTCGACGTCCCGGTGCTGCTGCAACTCGATCGCGACACGCTGACGACTTTCCTGCGCGATTTCTTCGGCCTTTGCGGCCAGATAGCCTGCTCGCCGATTCCGATCGTCGCCGCAATCACCGGACACAGTCCGGCCGGCGGCGCCGTGCTGTCGATCTTCTGCGACTACCGCGTGATGGCGCGCAGCGCGGATCCCGCAAAACCGTTCCGCATCGGGCTCAACGAGGTGCAAGTCGGCCTGTCGGTGCCCACTTGTATACAATTTGGACTGCAGCGCCTGGTCGGCACGTATCGCGCAGAGCGGCTGATGGTTGCCGGCGCGATGCTCGACTCCGAGTCCGCGCTCAAGATCGGTTTCGTCGACGAACTGGCCGAGGTCGACCAGGTCGTGCCGCGCTCGCTCGCGTGGATGCAGGACCTGCTCAAGCTGCCGTCACTGGCGATGTCGACGACACGCCGTCTGGTCCGCCGCGACCTGGCTGAAACGTTCGCCGATCCCGACAAGTGGCTGCTCGATGAATTCGCTGCGGCGTGGTTCGGCGCCGAGACCCAGGCAGTGCTGCAGACGCTGGTCGCACGATTGAAGAAGTGAACGGTCAAGTATCCCCAACTCTGTCGGCGAGCAGTAGCCGTCTGACATCTACTGGCGCATTTGGGTGAGCAGAGAAGATCACCTCTCCCCTTGTGGGAGAGGTCGGCGCGCGCAGCGCGCCGGGAGAGGGGATGGCGGTGAAGCCGCCAACTGCGTCGGCGGCCTCTCTCGGCCATCCATGGCCTCCGAGGCACTTGGGCTCCTGCACGGCGTCACCCTCTCCCCAACCCCTCCCCCATCAAGGGGAGGGGCTTGAAAGCGCATTCTTGCTCAGGCGATGCTGCGCTCTATCGGCCGGGAAGGATCGGCGATCCATCCGCTCCATGACGGCGCATAGATGCGCGAGCCGGTCAGGCCCGCATGTTCCATGGCCAGCAGGTTGTGGCACGCCGTCACCCCGGATCCGCACATATGGATGACGTCTTCGGGGAAACCGGGCGCGATCAGCCTCGAAAATTCCTCGCGCAGCACCGCGGCGGGCTTGAACTTGCCGTCAGTCGTGAGGTTGTCCGAGAACGGCCGATTGCGCGCGCCAGGCACGTGGCCGGCGACCGGATCGATCGGCTCGACTTCGCCGCGATAGCGCGGCGCGGCGCGCGCGTCGAGCAGCACGACATCCTGCCGGATCTGCTGCAAGGTATCCGTGTATACAATTTCTTCCGGGTCGAAGCGCGCGACGACTGCCGTGGAGCGGCGCCGCACCGTGTCGGAACTCAGCGGCCAGGCAACGGCGTTCCAGGCCGGCAGGCCGCCATCGAGCACCGCGACGTCGCGGTGTCCTATCAGCCGGAACATCCACCACAGGCGCGCGGCGGCATTCGCACCGCTGGCGGCGTCATAGGCGACGACCTGCGTCCGCGGCGTCCAGCCCCAGCGGCCGAGTGCTTCGGAGAATGCCTCGGCATCGGGAAGAGGATGGCGTCCGAGATCGGCCTTCCACAAGTCGGAAAGATCGCGATCCAGATCGGCATAAACGGCGCCGGGAACATGCGCGAGCGCATATTCGCGCTGCCCGCGCTGCGGATCGGCGAGGTCGAAGCGGCAGTCGACGACGAGCATGTCTTCGTGGCCGAGGAGCCGCCCCAGGGCCGCGGGGTCGATCAGCGTGGTCGAACTCATGCCACCGCCTCCAGGCGTCTCACGAGGTTCAGAAGCATAGCCGCAGTAGCGCCCCAGATGTGCTCGGTCGCGTGGGCAAATTCGAAGACCTCGCGCTGCCGGCCGCGAAAGCTGAGGTTCAACCTGCGAAGATTGCCAGGCAGCAGAAAGGAATCCAGCGGCGCCTCGAACACGTGCGCAACTTCATTCGGATCGGGCTGCGCGTGATAACCGGCGTCAAGCCAGGCGACGACGGGCGTGACCCAGAAGCCGCTGACGGTTTCCAGGCTGTCCAGATAGCCGAAAGGCCGCAACAATTCTGCGCCGATACCGATTTCCTCACGAGTCTCGCGCAATGCGGCGGCGATGGCGTCCGCATCTTCAGTCTCCATCCGGCCGCCCGGAAAGCTGACCTGGCCGCCGTGCGCGGACAAGTGCTCGGTCCGGCGTGTCAGGAGAATCGAAAATCCCTCGGGCCGGGCAACGATCGGCACGAGCACGGCCGCAGCGGCCCGCTCAGGCGTCTCGAGGATGTCGCTAAGCTCTTCGTGGTTCCAGCCGCGCGGTCCGGGCGGGTCATCGAGCGGTCGCACGGCGCGAACCAGGCGTTGTTCGAGCAGGTCGTTCATTCTGCGTGGTGCCGGGCGCGCTGCGGTAGCACGTCGTTCATCAGGCGCAAGCGCTGTTCGTCGGTGTAGGCAATCCAGTGCGCGATTTCGTCCGTCGTGCGATGGCAGCCTTCGCACAATCCATCGGCGTTGAGCCGGCAGATGCCGATGCATGGACTGAGAATCGGGCGGACGGGATTTGGGAAAATCGGCATCTTTAAGTTTATTTTGTTATTTTCTGGTAAATTAGCTTGAGTATATGAGGTGAACTCTCAAGGTCCAATGCTTGCCCTGGCGACCAAGGTAGTGCGCGATTACGGCAAAGTGCTGGCCGAAGTGGTACCCGGCGTGCACGGTTTGCCCGAGTCCCTTTTGCCGCACTCCAAGGATCAGATTCGCAACGCCATCTTCATGCTGCTCGAGAATCTGGAGCCGGAACACACTGCACTCAAGGAAAGCCTGGCGCGCGGTTACGTTTACCTCGCCCAGTTCGTTCCGGATCTCGATGCGGCGATCCTCGGACAGCGAAACGCCGCACCGGGCGTCGCATCGAGCGCCAATGGCACCAACGAATCGGCGATGCGCCTGATCAACCGGATCAAGCTCGACATGGAGCGCGCGCTCGAAGACCTGCGCGCGTTCGGCCTCGGCACCGACGGGGTCCACTGACGACAACGCCGCGACGAGCGCGGCGTTGTAGTCTATTTATCAACTGGTTCCCGTGTCATCGCACATCCATGTGCTGCACGGGATGACCGCATCCCATCATTTAGAGCTGGATCCCGGCTCAAGAGTACGTCCCTGTACGGCCGGGATGACTTCATCCTGAAGTCACTTGATGTCGACGAGCTTCAACTCGAACACCAACGCTTCGTTCGGTCCAATGCGAGGCGGCTGGCCGCGATCGCCGTAGGCCAGATCGGCCGGCACGTAGACGCGCCAGTAGTCACCCACGCGCATCAGGGGCAGGATTTCGGCCCAGCCCTTGATGACTTCGTTGACCTTGAAATTGGCCGGCTGGCCGCGCGCGAACGAGCTGTCGAACTCCAGGCCGTTGATCAGCGAACCGCGGTAATGCACGCTGACGTCGCTGGTCGGGGCCGGATGCTTCGGACCCGTTCCTTCCTCGATAACCACGTACTGCAGGCCGGACGGCAGGCTGATGACGCCCTTCTTGCTCTTGTTCTCGGCGAGGAATTTCTGGCTCTTGGCCTTGTTTTCCGAGCCGAGCTTGTCGAATTCGGCCTTGGCCGCCGAATACATCTGCGACTGCATGCGCGTCAGCACGTCGCGCATCGTTTCCTCGGGCACAGTCGGCTTCTTCTTGGCGAAACCGTCCTGCATGCCGCGGATGACCGCGTTGACGTCGACGTCGATCTTGCGTTCGACCAAGCCATCGCCCATCTGGAAACCGATCGCGTACGACAGGTTCGGCTTGTCGGCGGCGGTAATCGGCGCGGCCGGGGGCGGAGCCTGCTGGGCAGACGACGCGGCGGCAGCCGGTGCCGCCTGTTGTGAAGTGGCCGGTGGGTTCTGGGCGAACACCGAACCTGCTGCGAGAATCGCCAGCGCAGCGAAAGACCAACGCAATGTCATGCAAACCTCCAAACGAGTGAATTCCGCCAAATAGGTGCCGCGTATGCGGATGCTGCCGGCGACGCGAAGCGCGCCATATTACCCGAGCCGGCCATTTGCAGCCACCAGCAGGGCAACCGGAACCTGAATCCTGCTGCCCTGCCTTGTTATTATCCCGGCCATTCCAGCCCCGAAGGCGGAATCGCGCGCCGGAATCCTATCCGTCGCCAGTTTCCGGCCTCATTGACCAGGATATCCGACGATGGCCTTTCGCAATCTGCTCCTCGAAGACCGTGGCGCCGTGCGCCGCATCACCATCAATCGGCCGGACAAGCTCAATGCGCTCAATCAGGAAACGATCGGCGAGCTGCATATCGCTTTCGAGCAGGCTGCCCACGATGACGCCATTCGCGTCGTCGTCATGGGCGGCAGCGGCGAAAAGGCGTTCATCGCCGGCGCCGATATCGGCGAACTGGCCACTGTGACACCGCTGCAGGCGCAAGAGTTCTCGCGCCACGGCCAAAAGTTGATGACGAGGATCGAACGCCTCGGCAAGCCGGTCATTGCGCGCCTGCAGGGCTTCGCTCTCGGCGGCGGCATGGAACTGGCCATGGCCTGCCACCTGCGCATCGCCAGCGACAAGGCAAGGCTGGGGCAACCGGAAATCAACCTCGGCCTCATTCCCGGATTCGGCGGCACGCAGCGCCTGCTGCGACTGGCCGGCCGCAGCGCAGCTCTGGAGCTATGCCTGCTCGGCGCCCCGGTCGACGCAGCGCGTGCGCTCGCACTCGGCATCGTCACGCGCGTCGTGCCGGCCGACAAGCTCGATGAGGAAGTCGATGCGATCGCCAACCAGCTGGCCGCGAGCGCGCCGAACGCGCTCGCCGGCATACTCGATGCGGTGCTGATCGGCGGCGACGGAGGCATCGACGCCGGGCTCGATTACGAAACACAGACGTTCGCGCTGTGCTTCTCGACGGCCGACATGCGCGAAGGCACGAGCGCGTTCCTCGAGCGGCGCAAGCCTGCCTTCAGCGGAAACTAAGCGCATCCAGATTTAGCCGTATTTGCGAGGACGAATTCATCCCTCGTGGCCCGCGCGATATTTCTTCTCGCCGGCCGTCACGCGCACGTCAAGACGATTCTGCTGCGTCGGCAGCGTACAGGTGGCATATGGCGTGAACACGCACGGCGGGTTGTAGGCCTTGTTGAAATCGATGATCACCTTGCCGTCCTTCGGCGGCTCGGTGTAGAGGAAACGCGCCGCGCCGTAGGTTTCCTTGCCGCTGGTGCGATCGGCGAAGACCAGGTACAGGTTGACGTCGCCTGGAGTCTCGATGACGGGTTCGACGCGGAAGGTCTTGCCGTCGCGCTCGAACACGGCCGCCCCGGGCACGACGACCTTTTCGAACTCACCGAGGACATTCGGCTCCTCGACAATGCGCGGCGGATCGTAAGGCTCCCACTTGGCCTCAATGCGCCAGCTCGGATCGATGTCGAAGTAATCCAAGCCGACGAAGTTCAACCGCGTCGGCGCTTCGCTGTCCTTGACGCGCAGGCCGAACCGGGCGCCGCGCTCGACCAGGTAGAAGCTCACGTTGCCTGTCGCGACGACGGTCTTGTTCGCCTTGGCATCGTCGACCAGTACGGCCTCGGTCTTCTTTTCGCCGTCGATCGTCGCGTCGGCCCGCTTGTCGATCGTTATCGTCGCCTTGCCCTTGTCGAGCACGACCGTGCCGAGGTGCGCGGGCCACTTGGCCAGCACGATCGAATTGTCCGGCGCTGAACCAAGCGTGTTGCGCCCCTCCTTGAGCCAGTCCAGCGCCACCAGGGTCAGCCAGCCGGTCGGTCCGCGCAGGCGCTCGACGCGCTGCTGGCGCCAGGTTTCGATCTCGTTGCGGTGCGCGCTTTCAGTCGGCGCGGGAGCCGATACCGGATCAGAGCCGGCGGCAAACGCCGCGGCGACACCAAACAGTATACAACTTACCATAGTAAACTCCTGTAAAAATCCATTCGGCCCGGTCACGCAACGGCGCGGCGCAGTGTACGCCGGGGCGTGTCAACGTCCGCGCAGAAACATCCGGTCCAGTTCGGCAACGGAAACCTGCACCCAGGTCGGGCGGCCGTGGTTGCACTGGCCGGAGCGCTCGGTCGCCTCCATCTCGCGCAGAAGTGCGTTCATTTCCGGCAAAGTCAAGCGCCGGTTCGCGCGCACCGAGCCGTGGCAGGCCATCGTCGACAGCACCTCGTTCTCACTTTCCTGGATGCGGCGCGTATTGCCGTGCGCGACGAGGTCGGCAAGGACGTCACGCACGAGACCGCTCACATCGGCCCCGTCCAGCAGGCCCGGATAACTCCTCACGGTCACGCTTTGCGGCCCGCTGCGGAAAATGTCGAATCCGATGTCGGCCAATTGTCCCGCGCACTCCTCGACGCAGGCGGCCTCGCGCTCGCTGACCGCCAGCGCCAGCGGCACGAGCAGCGCTCGCGCCCGGATGCCTTCGCCCCCTCGTGCGCCTTTCAGTTTTTCGTAGGTGATGCGCTCGTGCGCCGCGTGCATGTCGATCAGCACGAGTCCTTGCCGATTCTCTGCAAGCACGTAGATGCCGGCCAGCTGGGCGAGCGCAAATCCCAGTGGCGGCACTTCGGCGTCGTCGCCCGGAACGACGGAAAGCGCACCGTTGCCGGCACCATCGATGTTGCGGCGTGCGCCAGCGAGTTCGCCGAACAGCGCGGCGTATCCCGGCGAGCTGTCGCGCACGCCGAGGCCAAGGCCGTGCTGGCGCCATGGCGCGGCGGGCGACGGATAAGCCGACGCGGGTGAGGATAAGGGCTGAGGGCCGAGGGCTGAGGGCTGCGGCGCCGAACCGGCACGCGTGTCGGCCAGGGCTTCGTTGAGCGTGCGATAGAGGAAGTCGTGGACCAGGCGGCTCTCACGAAAGCGAACCTCGGACTTGGCCGGGTGCACGTTGACGTCGACGACTTGCGGATCGACCTCGAGAAACAGCACGTAGGCCGGATGACGCCCATGGAACAACACGTCGGCATAGGCCTGGCGCACGGCGTGCGTGACGACGCGGTCTCGCACCAGCCGGCCGTTGACGTAGAAGTACTGCTGATCGGCCTGGCTGCGCGACACCGTCGGCAGTCCGATCCAGCCCGACAGGCGCATGTTCGCGGCCGAGTGGTCGATGCGAAGGCTCTGCTGCGGAAAGTCTTCGCCGAGAATCTCGCCGACGCGCGCCGCGAGCGAAGCTTCGTCGACCGCGGGCCGCAGGAAACGCACGGGCCTGGCGTTGTGGGTCAGGCGAAATTCAGCGTGCGGCCGCGCCAGCGCGATTGCCTTGACGAGTTCGTCGATGTGCCCGAACTCCGTGCGTTCGGCGCGCAGGAACTTGCGCCGTGCCGGAACGTTGTGGAACAGGTCGCGGACTTCGGTCGTCGTGCCGCGCGGGTGCGACGACGGTTTCGACGCCGATGTCCGCCCGGCCTCGACCTCCAAACGCCACGCGGTGTCCTGCGCGGACGGGCGCGATATCAGCGCGAAGCGCGACACCGAGGCGATCGACGGCAGTGCCTCGCCGCGAAATCCGAGCGTGCGCACGCGCTCGAGGTCCTCGAGCGAACTAATCTTGCTCGTTGCGTGTGGCGAAACGGCCAGTGCCAGTTCCTCGCGCACGATGCCCTCGCCGTCATCGCGCACACGGATCAGGCGCGCGCCGCCCTCCTCGATCTCGATTTCGATCCGCGCAGCACCGGCATCGAGGCTGTTCTCGACCAATTCCTTGACGACTGACGCCGGGCGCTCGATGACCTCGCCGGCCGCGATCTGGTTGACGAGTTCCTGCGGGAGTTGCTGGATGCGTGACATACGGATGCGCTTATGCGTCGTGCATCATAGCGAATCCGCGCAGGCAGCGGCGAGTGACGGTACGGGAGAGCCCCCCAAACAAATAGGCGTCATTCCCGCGAAAGCGGGAATCCATCTTGATCTTTCTATTTGGTTTGGACGGAAAGGCAAAATGGATTCCCGCTTTCGCGGGAATGACGACGGTTTCCTGAACCGCGCAGGCTTTCTAGGACTTCGGCGAACGCGCCAGTACTTCGCGATCCGGATCGTCGTCGGCGAACACTCCGAGGTCGGCCGGCGTCTGCTTGCGGGCGGCGAACTGTTCCGTCTTGCCCTTGCGCGCATTCGCGGCGAACACGCTGCCCGGCGGCGGGGCAGCGACGAAATAGCTGTGCACGCCGTCGAGTATCGCCTTGGCGATCTTTTCGCGCTGCTCGGGACTCTTCAAGCGCTTTTCCTCGGCCGGGTTCGTGATGAACGCGGTCTCCACGAGGATCGACGGGACGTCGGGCGAGCGCAGGACGACAAAGTTCGCTTTTTCCACAAATCCACGATGGGTCGGGCCGACCTTCGCCAGCGCCTGCAGCACCTGGTTGGCGACGGCGCCGCTGGCTTCGAGCGTCGCGCCCTGTGACAGGTCGAGCAGCACGGCCGCCAGCGTATTGTCCTTGTTTTCGAGCGAGACACCCCCGACCAGGTCGGCGCGATTCTCGCGATCTTCCAGCCAGCGCGCAGCCTCGTTCGTCGCACCGCGCGCCGAGAGCATCCACACCGACGAACCGCGCGCGTCGCCGCTGCTGTACGCGTCGGCATGCACCGAGACGAACAGATCGGCCTTCGCCTCGCGCGCCTTCTGGTAGCGCTGCTTGAGCGGAATGAAGAAATCCGAGTCGCGCGTGAGCACCGCGCTCATGCCCGGCTGCCGGTCGATCAGATGCTTGAGTTCGCGCGCGACTGCCAGCGTGATTTCCTTCTCGTGCGTGCCGGCGGCGCCGGTCGCGCCCGGATCGTCACCGCCATGACCGGCGTCGATCGCGACTACGACATTGCGCGGCTTCTCGAGCGGCGGCGACGCCTGCTTGACGACTTCCGACTTCGACTTGCCGCGCGGAAACAGGTCGACGACGAGTCGGTACGACGCCTTGTCGCCGGGCAATGCCTCGGAAGCCTTGGACGGCCGGGAGGCGCCGCTGGGCAGCAACAGGAAACTCTTCGGGCGCACGCCGCCGGCAAGATCGAAAACGACACGGACGTCCTTGCCCTGCTTGCCGGTGCGGACCGATTTGAGCAATCCGCGCCCGACCGGTGTGGCGAAGCCTTCGGCGAAACTCGATGCGCGAATGTCCAGGACGATGCGGTCCGGATTGGCGATCTCGAACAGCTTGTAGTCGAGCGGGCCGTTCAACTCGAACACGGCGCGCGTGCCTTCGGCCGTGGTGGACACTTGCAGGTTCTTGATTTCGGTCGCAAAGGATGCCGACGAGGCGGCGACCAGCGCTCCCATCCCCAGCGTCTGCAACAACCATCGGGCGACAATTCCCCTCATAGCACCTATTCAAGCGCAGCCGGAGGAAAATTTCAAGTAGTTTTTCTTTAGAAATCCTTTAGCTAGCTGAATATCCTTGATATTGATTGAGGAATCATCACTAAGTTGATAGCCCCGCGGTAGTCGGTCGTCCCTCGCGGTGCAACGCTTGGAGCCACTGCGCAGCGCGCGGCGTCGAGGCTTCCAGCACCACGTCGCGGGACGCTGGAGCGTGCGCCAGGCGCAGGATCAGATCCGGCTGGGGGAGCGCCCCGCGCGCATGCTCCGGCCACTCGACGAGCAGCAGGTGCGGCCCGACCATCAGGTCGGCCAGACCGAGCCATTCGAGTTCCCCGGCGTCGGCGATGCGATACAAGTCCAGATGGTGGATCGCCAGGTCGTCGACCGTGTACGACTCGATCAGGCTATAGGTCGGACTCTTGATGCGCGCATCGACGCCGAGTGCGCCGAGCAACGCGCGCGCAAACGTCGTCTTGCCGGCGCCGAGATCGCCGATCAGAAAGACGACGCCTCCGGCCGCGAGCATCGGCGCCAGACGCGCCGCCAAGCCTGCCAGCGCCGGCTCATCGATGCGCTCGAACTTCAGCAAGTCGCCCTGAATCACGTTGCCGCCACGCGGTTGCGCAGGTTCCGCAACGGTGCGAACAGATCGCTGGCGAGCAGTCCGCACTGGCCCTCGCGCGCGGCAATGTCGCCGGCCTGCGCGTGCAAGGCGACGCCGATGCAGGCCGAACGATATGCATCGAGCCCCTGCGCGAGCAAGCCGGCGATGATGCCCGTGAGCACATCTCCCATGCCGCCGCTGGCCATGCCAGGATTGCCCCACGGGCAGACGGCGACTTCGCCATGCGGCGTTGCCACGAGCGTGCCCGCGCCCTTGAGCACGCTGACGCACTGATGACGCCGCGCCAGTTCGCGCACCGCGGCGAAGCGATTTGCTGCAATCGCGCCCGTGTCACACTCCAATAACCTTGCCGCTTCGCCGGGATGCGGAGTCAGCACCGTGTTGGCCGGCAAAGAGAGCGGATCGCGGGCCAGGAGATTCAAGCCATCGGCATCGAGCACGACGGGTTTCCCGGCCGCGATCGCCGTGTGCCACAAGGCATGTCCCCACGCGCGCTGTCCGAGGCCGGGACCCAGCGCGATGACCGTGGCGCGTTGCAGAAGCGTTTCGAGTTCCTGCGGACCGCCGACGCCGCTGGCCATGAGTTCGGGCCGCGCCGCGTTCAACGCACCGACATGCTCGGCCCGTGTCGCCACACTGACGAGCCCCGCGCCGACGCGAAGCGCGGCCTCGCCGGCGAGGCGGATCGCACCGCCCAGGCCGACATCGCCGCCGATCGCCAGCACATGTCCAAAATTACCTTTGTGCGCATTCGGCGCACGTGGCGGCAGTGTCGCCGCGATCGCATCTGCTTCCAGCAAACCGGCATCCGCCTGCGCACCGGCGAACACGCTGGCAGGAATCGCCAGGTCGTCGAGCACAGTGTCTCCACAGTGGTCACGCGCCGCGCCGGTAAACATGCCGCGCTTGCGCGCGACGAACGTGATCGTCGCGGCCGCATGGACCGCGCTGCCGGGAACGTTGCCGGTGTCGGCATCGACGCCCGAAGGCACGTCGAGCGCGAGCACGGGACGCTTCGCGCCGTTGACCTGTTCGATCAGAGCCAGCGCAACGCCCTGCGGCGCGCGCGTCAGTCCTGTTCCGAACAGCGCATCGACATAGACATCGGCATCGGGCAACTCAGCGCTGGCATCCAGAGTGCGGCCGCCGGCCTCGATCCAGGCGGCATGCGCGCGCGCCGCGTCGCCCCCGGCACGCACCGGCTCCGCCGCGACAATGCCGGCTTCGAATCCGGCAGCCAGCGCGAGTCGGGCGAGCACATAACCGTCGCCGCCATTGTTTCCGCTACCGCACAACGCGACGATCCGCCGGGCTTGCGGCCACTTCATGCGCAGGTGGGCAAGCGCCGCGGCCGCGGCGCGCCGCATCAGTTCGTAGCCGGCGATGCCGTGCGTATCGATCGCCGCACGATCGAACGCCCGAACCTGGTCGACGGTATACAACGCCGTGGTGTCCATGCCGCGATTATACTGGCGCGACTCACCGCTTCCCCGAAAACGCCGTGTCTTCGCGCGATCCCAGCGATATCGACTACAGCAGCCTCGCCGCCGACATCCGGCGCTGGGGCGCCGAGTGCGGATTCCAGCAGGTTGGCATCAGTTCAATCGATCTTGGCGCGGATGAAACGCACCTGTTGAACTGGCTGGCCGCCGAACGTCACGGCGAAATGGGCTACATGTCGCGGCACGGCGTCAAGCGCAGCCGTCCGGATGAACTGCTGGCTGGCACGGTGCGCGTCGTTTCGGTGCGCATGGATTACGACCCGCCGGACGCGCGCGACGCATGGGAAGTACTCGACGAGCCGGAGCTGGGCTACGTGTCGCGCTATGCGCTCGGGCGTGACTACCACAAGGTTTTGCGCGGCCGCCTGCAACAGCTCGCCGAGCGCATCGCCGCGCGGGTCGGTCCGTTCGGCTATCGCGCCTTCGTCGATACTGCCCCGGTTCTGGAAAAGGCGCTCGCGCGCAATGCCGGACTCGGCTGGATCGGCAAGCACACGAACCTGCTCAACAACGCGGCCGGCTCATGGTTCTTTCTCGGCGAGCTCTATACCGACTTGCCGCTGCCGGTCGACGAGCCCGCGACTGAACATTGCGGAACCTGCGTGCGCTGCATCGACATCTGTCCCACGCGCGCGATCGTTGCGCCGTACGAGCTCGACGCCCGCCGCTGCATCTCTTACCTGACGATCGAACTTCGCGACAGCATTCCTCTCGAACTGCGTCCGCTGCTCGGCAACCGCATTTACGGTTGCGACGATTGCCAGCTCATATGTCCATGGAACAAGTTCGCGAAGAAAAGCGCGGAGCCCGACTTCATCGTTCGCCACGGCCTCGATGGCGCGGCCCTCGTCGCGTTGTTCGACTGGAGCGAGGCGGAGTTCCTGGAGCGCACGGAAGGTTCGGCAATCCGGCGGATCGGCCATGAATGCTGGCTGAGAAACATCGCCGTCGCGCTGGGCAATGCGCCGCACGCAGCATCGATCGTCGCCGCCCTCGGAGCCCGGCTCAACGATCCGTCGGCGCTTGTGCGCGAGCATGTGCTCTGGGCTCTGGATCAGCAGCAGCGCAAGACGAAACGCTCGTCGTTATTGGCGTTATAAATGTGGATTTATTCGCATTCGCGGATGCCGGACCGATTGGTCCGATCGCCGTCGATCGCGCGCGAAGCAATTCGGCGTGCGTCTTCGAGCAGGTTCAGGCGCTCGGCGCAGTAACCAAAGATCGTCGCCGCCACTCCGATGTTGCGAATCTGCAACACGGTCACGTACTGGCCCGTGCGGCGCTGCACAAACTATCCGACGAGCCACATGGGCGCGGCAACGGCAGTCGAACAAGCCGTTGAAAATAAAAGGGTCTACGAAACTATTGGCGAAAAAAAACCCTCAGTAGAGACTACTGAGGGTGATTTGTCAGAGAGACGATTACCAAAGATTGCGCCCTGCGACCACCGGGGGCAACTAGCTCGCGTTGCAGAAATCCCGATAGTGGTAGCGAGAATACCACAGTTGAGTTCTTTTTGCTACAGGTCAGCAGATAAATTGTCGATGAGGCGTGCGCGACCCAGTTTTGCGGCGATAAGAGCGATCAACCCGTCCGTTTGCCCGGGCAGTGGTTCGGCCAGATCCTCGCGCCGCCGAATTACCGCATAGTCGACCGCAAGACCCTCGCCTTCCAGTGCGCGCAATGCATCGTCCTCGAGGGCAGCGCGAGGCTTTCCCGCCCGCGCTGCCTCGCACATGCGGATCAGCGTTTGATAAATGTTTCCCGCGCGCTGGCGCTCGTCGGCGCTGAGATATTGATTGCGCGAACTCATCG
The DNA here is from genome assembly GCA_963766595.1 of uncultured Gammaproteobacteria bacterium. Classification (GTDB taxonomy): domain Bacteria; phylum Pseudomonadota; class Gammaproteobacteria; order Xanthomonadales; family Rhodanobacteraceae; genus Rudaea. The sequence goes on along the minus strand of CAVYAZ010000001.1, from coordinate 276,131 downwards.
CCAGACCGTTGGACTCGCGCATCGTCGGCCCTGCAATGATCCTGATCGGCAAGGCCAGGTCGCGCACGAGTCGCTGGATGACCAGGAGTTGCTGATAGTCCTTCTGACCGAAGACCGCGACATCCGGCTGCACGAGATTGAGCAGCTTCGTCACGACCGTCGCAACTCCGGTGAAGTGGCCCGGGCGCAACGCGCCTTCCAGCGTTGCTGCAACGACCGGCACATCGACACGCACGCTCGCCTCGATTCCGAACGGATAAACCTCTTTGACGCCAGGAGCGAACAGCAGATCGCAGCCATGCGCTTCGAGTCCGGCGCGATCCGATTCCAGCGTGCGCGGGTAGCTGGAAAAATCCTCGCGCGGCCCGAACTGCGTCGGGTTGACGAATACGCTGGCAACGATGCGATCGGCATTCGCGCGCGCGATCGAAACCAGGGAATAGTGGCCCGCATGCAGGTTGCCCATCGTCGGCACGAAGCCGATACGTGCGCCATCGCCTCGCCACGTTGCGACGCGCTCGCGCAATTCGGCCGCGGTCGTTACGCTTTCCATCGTGCTCAGAATGCGTGCGCGCTGGACGGAAATTCGCCGGCGCGCACGGCTTGCGCGTAAGCCTTGATGGCCGCGGCGACGGAATCGTTTCCGCTGAGGAAATCCTTGCTGAAGCGTGGCCGCCTGCCGTGCGTGATGCCGAGCATGTCATAGAGCACCAGCACCTGGCCGTCGCAATCGGCACCGGCGCCGATGCCGATCGTCGGAATGCGCAGCTCTTCGGTGATGCGTCCGGCCAGCGCCGCCGGTACGCATTCGAGGACCACGAGATCCGCTCCTGCGTCCTGCACCGCATGCGCGTCGGCGAGCAGACGTTCGGCTGCCGACTTCGACTTGCCCTGCACGCGGTAACCGCCGAACTTGTGCACCGACTGCGGCGTCAGGCCCAGATGCGCGCAGACCGGAATGTCGTGCTGGTCTAGCGCACGGATCACGTCGAGCACATAACCGGCGCCTTCCACCTTGACCATCGCTGCGCCGGCCTCGGCCAGCAGCCGCGTCGCGGAGGCCAAGGCCGTATCGACGTCGCGATATGTCATGAACGGCATATCGGCGACGAGCAACGATGCGGCAAGTCCGCGCGCAACGGCGGAGGTGTGGTAGACGATCTCGTCGAGGGTCACAGGCAAGGTGCTCGCTCTTCCCTGCACGACCATGCCGAGCGAATCGCCGACCAGCACGAGATCGACACCGGCTTCATCGCACTGCGCAGCGAAGCTCGCGTCGTAGGCGGTCAGTGCCACGATCTTTTCGCGCTTGGCCTTCAGTTCGTGCAAATGCGGCACGGTCACCGGCGATCGCGCGTGTGGCGATTTGAAATTTGTATACATAGTCGAGTGGGCCCCGCAGTAACGCATTATCCGGTCGTCGACCGGCCGTACTCAAGCCGTATCGATAAGGTGACAATCGGTAGTGTCGATCTGGGCAAGCAGCGCCGATATGGGGCCGCGCCCCGGAACATCCAGATGCGGTGCGATTTCCGCCAGCGGCTGCAGCACGAACGCGCGTTCGTGCAGGTGCGGGTGCGGCAACTGCAGACCCGGCTCTGCGAGTATCCGATCGCCGTACAGCAGCAGGTCCAGGTCGAGGATGCGCGGGCCCCAGCGCTCGCCGCGGCGATCGCGCCCGGCGTCGCGTTCGATCGCCAGCAGCGTTTGCATCAAGGCCTGCGGCGACAGCGCGGTTTCGATTGCGGCCGCCGCATTGACGAATTCGGGCTGGTCGGGCACGCCCCACGGCGCGCTGCGGTACAGCTGCGAGAAGCGCAGCAGCCGGGATTCGGGCATGCGCGCAAGACACTGCAGCGCCCGCTCGACTTGCGCGCGCGGATCCGCAAGATTGCTGCCAATGCCGATATAAGCGGTCGGACGAGCGGCCGGCATCAGCGCTCGCACACGATGCGGCCGATCTGCATCACTCGGCGGCTGCAGTCGGACCCGCCGGCTTGCTGCGCCGGCGCCGGCGCCGGCCGGGCGCCTTCGCGTCAGTCTCGGCGGATTCGTTTTCGGCGTCGTCAGCGTGCGGTGCCTGATCGGCGAATTCGACTGAAGATGCGCCTTGGGCCTGCGTCCACCATTCTCCGAGCTCGGCCGTTTCCGGACTCTCGGCCGCGCGCAACAACAGGAAGTCGTACGCCGCGCGAAACCGCGGGTGCGTCAGCATGCGGTGTGCGCGTTTTTTCGTGCGCTGCTCGAAGCGTGGCTGGAGCACCCAGATTTCCTGCATCATCACGCCGAACCGGCGCGGGATCGCGACGTGCTTGGCCTGTTCGTTGATCACGTGGTGGCTGACCCGCAGCCAGGCCGATGCCGGGTCGCTACCCTTGGCGATCTCGCGCTCGACTTGCGCGCGCACGGCGCCCCACAGCAACGTGGCGAACAGGAACGCCGGCGTGACCGGCTTGCCTTCGGCGATGCGCCGGTCGGTTCCGGCCAGGCCGTTCTCGAGCATTGCGCGGAAACCTTCGCCGCCGCGGAATTTCAGCGCGCGCGCGGTCAGCGGGAACACGTCGACCAGCAGGCCGGAGGCCTCGAGCGCGCGGAAACTCTTCAATCCGTGGCCGGCAAACAGCATCTTCAGCGACTCGTCGAACAAGCGCGCCGGCGGCGCGTGCAGCAGCAGTTCGCCGAGATCGTCGAACGGCGCGCGCGCGTCGTCTGCAATGCGGAAATCGAGCTTGGCGGCGAGGCGCACGGCGCGCAGCATGCGCACCGGATCTTCGCGGTAGCGCTGCACCGGATCGCCGATCAGCCGCAGTTCGCGCCGCAGCAGGTCTTCGTAGCCGCCGACGTAGTCGCGCACGCTGAAGTCGGCGATGTCGTAATACAGCGCGTTGACGGTGAAGTCGCGGCGCACCGCGTCTTCCTCGATCGTTCCGTATACATTGTCGCGCACGATGCGACCGTCGACGACATGGCGGTCGCCGCTGCCGTCGTCGACGCTGCCGCGGAACGTCGCGACCTCGACGATCTCCTGGCCGAAGACCACGTGCGCGAGACGGAAGCGCCGGCCGATCAGCCGGCAATTGCGGAACAGGCGCTTGACTTCCTCCGGCGTCGCGCTGGTGGCGACGTCGAAGTCCTTCGGGTGGCCGCCGAGCAGCAGGTCGCGCACGGCGCCGCCGACCAGGCAGGCGCGAAAACCGGCTTCGTTGAGCCGATAGAGCACGCGCAGCGCGCCGTTGGAAATGTTCTTGCGCGACACATTGTGCTGGTCGCGCGGAATGACACGCAGTTCCAGGGCCGGCATCGCGGCGATCGGCGGCGCAGCGTGATCGGTCATCGCCGCGACTCGTGCGGGCGCGCCCACGGCATCCTTCGATCCGCCGCGCGTTTGTTCCAGGCCACGAAACCGCTATACTTATGCACGCTCATTCACCCTGTTGCGCTCCCTTCGTCTAGTGGTCTAGGACACCGCCCTCTCAAGGCGGGAACACGAGTTCGAACCTCGTAGGGAGCGCCATTATATGTTTTGCGGCCGTCCCTGACCGCGCAGCGCGAAGCGGTCATCCGTGGCCGCGCGATCGAGTCGGCATTTTCGCACGCGGAATCGATACTGCCATGCCTTTTGTCGTCACCGAAAACTGCATCAAGTGCAAGTACACCGATTGCGTGGAAGTCTGCCCGGTCGACTGCTTTCACGAAGGGCCGAACTTCCTCGTCATCGACCCCGAAGAGTGTATCGACTGCACGCTGTGCGAGCCCGAGTGCCCGGCCAACGCGATCTTTCCCGAGGACGACGTGCCTGCCGGCCAGGAGCATTTCATCGCGCTCAATGCCGACCTCTCCAAGGACTGGCCCGTGCTGACCGTGCGCAAGGACGCACCGGGCGACGCCAAGGACTGGGACGGCAAGCCGGACAAGCTCAAGCTGCTGGAGCGCTGACTCCAGCCCGCAATCCGTAGTCCCGTCCTCCGCCGCCTACGCAAGGTCGCGGCAACGCCGCGCCCAGGCGCCGAAAATCAGGTCAGACGCTCGCGCAATACCTGGGCAACATGCCGGGCCGCAGACATCGTTTCCTTGTCGGTAGCGTCGCCCTGCACGTCGACGCGCGCGCCGCCGGCATCGTCGGTGACCCGCACCGTCAGCCTGCGCGAAACCTGCTGGGTCTTGGTTTCGTCGCCGCCGCCGAATGGGTGCAGCACGCGCGAGTACCAGTGGTGTTCACCCTCGGCGTTCGTTGCGAGCGTGGCGCTGAAATCCAGGGTGTAGGTGTGCGCATTTGCATCGCGGCCGCTCAGTGCGCCAAGCTGCGCGCGCTCGAGCGCAAGGCCAACGCGCGTCCAGGTGTTCGGGACGGTATCGGCCACGTGCAGATCGGTGCTCCCGGTGCTGACGGCCGCAATCGGCGGCGGCGTGCTGGAAGGGGGCGCTGCCGGCGGGGCGCTTGCCATGGCGGGGGGCGCAGAAGCCGGCGCGGTGCTGGCGGCAGGCGCGGGCGCGGCCGCATAGGTTGTCGCCGGCGCCGCCGCATAGGTTGTCGTTGGCGCCGTCGTGGCGACGAGTGAAGCACCTGCTATTTTGTCATGCAGCGACTGTATGACGTTCTCTGACGCGGCCACGGCTGCGCTGTTGTCAGGATTGCCAGCGATGTGGATGCGCGAAGAACCGCCCCCGTTGTCGAGCACGCTGATGGCAAGACGTATCTTGACCGAGTCGCCTCCACCAATACCCAGGTGGTTGTACCAATGCTTCTCGGACTCGGGCTTCAACGAAGAGTCGAAGTCGAAAGTATAAGTGTACGCATTGTCGTCGCGCGCGCTGATCGTGCCGAGCTTGGTGCGCTCGAGCGCCGGACCTACCTTGATCCAGGTACCCTTCACACTGTCGGCCACCTGCAGTTCGTTGCTCGGAGCCGCTGGCGGCGGCGGTGGCGCGGCGGATGGCGGGGCGCTGGCCGGCGCTGCGCCGGCAACGGCCGGCGGCGGCGTGCTGGCTGGCGGGAACGTCGACCCCGGAAGCTTGTCGTGCAGGATCTGGATGACGCGCAGGGATGCGGCCGCTGCCGCCTTGTCGCCGCCGTTGCCCCCGACGACTACTTTCGAAGCAGCGCCATCGTCGTCGACCCTGACCAGCAGGTGCGCCTTGACCGGATCGCCTTCACCAAATCCGAGGTGATTGAACACCGCGGTATACCAATGCGACTCGGCTGACGGCTTCGGTATCGGAGCGTTGAAATCGAGGATGAAACTGCGCTGGTTCTCGTCGCGTAAACTGAGCGCGCCGATCTTGGCATTCTCGATCGCCGGGCCGACCTTGGTCCAGGTGTCCGCGGCGTTGCCCGAGACGAGCAACTGGTTCGCGGCGAAAGTCGGCGCCGGCGGCGACGCGGGCGCGGCGTTCGCCGCTGCCACGCCTGATGCCGTAGCCGAGCCCGCCTGCGGCACGAGAAGCTCATTCGCATTCGGCGGCGAATCCAGATCCGGAGGAACTTCGAGCGGGCGCGACTCGACGGCGGTCGAATAGACGTCGGATTTCGTGTGGAACCAGCTGCAGCCGGACAAGCCGGCCATTGCAGCGAAGATAACCATGGTGCTCAGGAAAATCGGGGTGCGCTTCACGGGTGGGATCCTGGGACAAAAACGAAATGGGTTGGCAGCTTACGCGGCATCGCTGCGCCGCACCTGAACCATGCCAAGCAGCGACGCAACGACTCGGTCGGCGCGCTCGCGATGGGCGTGCGAAAGCGGCAGCAGCGGCAAGCGCAGGTCGGGCTCGCCGAGGCCCAAGCGGTGCAGGCACCACTTGAGCGGAATCGGATTCGGCTCGACGCCGAGCAGCTCGTAGAGTGCGGCCAGCGACGCGTCGACGCGACGCGCCGTTTCGGCATCACGCGCGCGCGCCGCATCGCAGAGCGAACGAAACGCCTCCGGCGCCACGTTGGCCGCAACCGAAATCACGCCGTCGGCGCCGGCCAGCATGGCGCCCATGCAGGTCACATCGTCGCCGCTCAAAATGCTGAATTGTGGATTTTGCAGCGCGATTACCGCGCTGATCCGCTCGGCGTCGCTGCGCGCTTCCTTGAGGCCGACGATGCCGCCGTGGCGCGCGAGCCGGCCGACGGTGGTCGGCAGCATGTCGCAGCCGGTGCGCGACGGAACGTTGTACAGGACGACCGGCAGGCCGCCCTGGTCGGCGACTTCGCTGAAGTGGCGCACGAGTCCGTCCTGGGTCGGACGCACGTAATACGGCGTGACGACCAACGCGGCGCTCGGCGCCGCAGGCTTGCGCGCGGCGCGTAGCGAGAATCGTCTTGCGCGTGTTCGCGGTGCCGGTACCGGCAAGCACCGGCACGCGTCCGGCCACGCGGCTGACGGCGAATGCCAGCAGACGCTCGAATTCGTCGGCATCGAGCGCGTGCGCTTCACCGGTGGAGCCGGCGACGACCAACGCCTGCGTGCCTCCGGCCAGCTGCAGATCGATGAGCCGGCCGAACGCATCCAGATCGAGCGCTTCCGCGCGAAACGGCGTCGCCAGAGCGCAAATACTGCCGCTGAGTTTCTTCAAGTCTGATGGCACGCTAGAGGCTAACCCTACGATGTTACGGGTATGCGCGAGCCAAGTCCATCCGCGCCGGTCCGACCGGGCGCCGCTGGCGACGCGCATTGCGCAAGGCCTGAGCTTGCGGCTTCGCGGTGCCACAAGTATTCTGCCCGAGCCTGATCCGAGGATGGCCTGAATTGACCGATTCCCCGCCCCGACCCGCCACGAACGAGAATTTCCTGCTGATCAATGCGTTTCGCGCCGCAGACCCACTCGCCGCTCGTCGCCATCACCAAACGCATCACGGATTGCGGCTGCAACCTGACCGAAACCCGCGTAGCCACGCTTGGGACGGGACGTGTCGGTGCTCGCGCTGGCGCAGGGACCATGGGACGCGATCGCCAAGCTCGAATCGGCACTGGCGCGGCTGGAGCGCGAAGAGCAGATCCGTCTCGTCCACTACCGCACCGGACCCAAGCCCGCGCAGACCAATCTGCTGCCGTACGTCGTCGAGGTCATTGCCGCCGACAAGCCGGGCATCCTCTACCAGCTCGCCGAGTTCTTCCTGCATCACAACATCAGCATCGAGCAGCTGCAGTCGACGCGCTATCGCGCGATGCAGACCGGCGCCGACATGTTTTCGGCGCAGATCACGGTCGGCATTCCGGCGAACACGCACATCGCGGCGCTGCGCGACGATTTTCTCGAGTTCTGCGATGGACTGAACCTCGATGCGATCATGGATCCGATGAAATACTGAAACCCTGGGTCAATAGACTGGAACTACGAAGAACGCGAAGGCGAGTCGGGGATCACAAATGTTGAAGGTCGGCGGCAAGGTTCCAAACATCAGTGGCGCCACGAACGGCGGCAAGACAGTCAGCCTGTCCGGACTCAAGGGGAAGTTCGTCGTTGTATACTTTTATCCGAAAGACAACACCACCGGTTGCACGCGCGAGGCGCAGGACTTCCGCGACGCTGCCGCCAAGATTCGCCAAACGCGGCGCGGTCGTGATCGGCGTTTCGCGCGACTCGGTGAAATCGCACGACAGCTTCGCCGCCAAGCACGACCTGCCATTCGAACTCGTCGCCGATACCGACGAGGCCTGGTGCAACGCTTTTGATGTAATCAAGGAAAAGGTCCTATACGGCCGGCGCTATCTCGGCGTCGTGCGCAGCACGTTCCTGATCGGGCCCGACGGCCGCCTGCGCCGCGAATGGCGCAACGTCAAGGTACCCGGCCACGTCGAGGCGGTGCTCGAAGCGATTGCAGCCGAGGGCGAGTGACCCGACGCTTATCTCATGCCTCCTGCCGCGCGCCCTGCGTGCGGTCCTTCCATCCGCAAGTTCCCACACGGTGACCACCGCATGACCCGAGGCAAGCGCATCTACGTACTCGACACCAACGTGCTCATGCACGACCCGACCGCCCTGTTCCGCTTCGAGGAACACGACGTGTTCCTGCCGATGACCGTGCTGGAAGAACTCGACGCGGCGAAGAAAGGCACGTCGGAAGTGTCGCGCAACGCGCGTCAGGTGAGCCGCTTCATCAACGAACTGATCGAAAACGTCGACGGCAAGCGCATCGAACAGGGCCTCGACCTGCGCCTGCCGCAGGGCTTGCAGCTCGATCGCGGCGCCCAGGTCGGCCGCCTATACTTCCAGACCCAACAGATCGAACCGGCACCGGCCGGGAAGAAACGCCAGATCCCGGACAACCTGATCCTCGCATCGGTCGTTGCGCTGCGCGAACAGCATCAGGACGTGCCGGTCGTGCTGGTGTCCAAGGACATCAACCTGCGCATCAAGGCGTCGATCTTCGGCATCACTGCCGAAGACTACGAAAACGATCGCGCACTCGACGACTTCAGCCTGCTTTATGCGGGTCACAGCGAACTTCCCGACGATTTCTGGGAGCGCCACGCCGAAGTGCGCTCGTGGTCCGAGCGAGGCCATACGTTCTACGAGGTCAAGCTGCGCAAGGACGAGGACTGGCACCCGCACCAGTTCCTGTATCTGCCCGGCGACAACGAGATCGAACTGCGCGTGCTGCGCGTGCGTGATGGCCTGGCGACATTGCAGATCGTCGACGATTATCGCGGCGGCTCGCACAACGTCTGGGGCATCACGGCGCGCAACCGCGAACAGAATTTCGCCCTCAACGCGCTGATGGACCCGGACGTCGACTTCGTCACCCTGCTCGGCACCGCCGGCACCGGCAAGACCCTGCTCGCGCTGGCTGCGGGCCTGGCCCAGACGATGGACCAGCAGCGCTATCGCGAAATCATCATGACGCGGGCAACCGTGTCGGTCGGCGAGGACATCGGCTTCCTGCCCGGCACCGAGGAGGAAAAGATGACGCCCTGGATGGGCGCGCTGACCGACAATCTCGAAGTGCTGGCCACGCCGCAGGAAGGCGGCGCCTGGGGCCGCGCCGCGACCAACGACCTGCTCGCCTCGCGCATCAAGATCCGCTCGCTGAACTTCATGCGCGGACGCACGTTCCTCAACCGCTTCGTCATTGTCGACGAAGCGCAGAACCTGACGCCGAAGCAGATGAAGACGCTGCTCACGCGCGCCGGCCCCGGCAGCAAGATGATCTGCCTGGGCAACGTCGAACAGATCGACACGCCATACCTGACCGAAACGACGTCGGGCCTGACCTATGCCGTGGATCGCTTCGCGGCGTGGCAGCATTCGGCGCATATCACGCTGCGTCGCGGTGAGCGGTCGCGGTTGGCGGATTATGCTTCGGAGATGCTTTAGACCAGCATCTGTCGCACACAAGGGACTCATACATGACGTCATTCCCGCGAAAGCGGGAATCCATCTTGATTTGAATGCTAGAAGTGCAACATGGATTCCCGCTTTCGCGGGAATGACGGCAGTTGAGGGTGCCAGGCACCGGTATATTTCGTCTTTCGGGATGCTGGCCGTCTATGCACCCGCCGGAAATGCTCCTGCATTTTCGGCGTACTTTCGTTTTTGGGATTCTGGTGATTGACGCACGCGCCGAAAATTGCTCCTGCATTTTCGGCGTACATGCTGACTAATTCAAACGCTGCTGGCTTCGTTTTTCGGGATGCCGGACGTCTATGCACCCGCCGGAAAATGCTCCTGCATTTCCGGCGTACACGCCATCCATGGCGTTAAAAAAAGGTAATACCTAAGCAATCCGGACCAGATTTAGACTGGTCCGGCCATGAAATGTTGTCCAAACTGCGGTGGTAAACGAGCGTATAAACTCAATGACGGTCGCCGGAAGTGCTGTGCTTGCGGAAAGCGCTATCGCTGGGTGAGCGTGTGGGATTCGGTGCGATTGAGTAGTCGCACGAAGACACGTTTGTTGGACATGTTTGTGTTGGGCGTACCGGTGTGGCGGCAGCGATTCCAGGCACCGGCCAGTGCGCCGTCGATGGAACGATTCTATCGGTTGTGCCGCGCCTGCTGCGCTTGGGAAGAGCAGTTGCGTGTGCCGTTCACCGGTGCGTTGGAATGCGACGAAACCACGTTTGGCGGGGCTCGGCACGGCAAACGCGGATGGGGCGCGGCAGGAAAGGTAATCGTGTTCGGCATCATCAAACGCAATGGCCAAGTCAAGGCGATGCCGATCGCCGCGCACAACCGAGTCGAGGTCATGCAGAAGATCCAAGCACACACGCGAGAAGGATCGTTGTATTACACGGACGAATGGCAGGCTTATGTCACGCTGAAGATGCGGGGTGAACACGTGATGATCCGGAAGGAGAAGGGCAAGCCGGTGGGACGCGACCACATCAACGGGATCGAAGGGTTCTGGAGCTACGCGAAAAATTGGCTATACCAGTACCGTGGTGTGCCCGCGACTTTCTTTCATCTTTACCTGGCAGAAGTCTGCTGGCGATTCAATCATCGTGGCACTGACACCAAACCCTTGCTACACAAGCTTTTGAAGACCCTCGGCACCTCCGACATCAACCCGATTTTGGTCCGGAAAGCTTAGGAATTACCTAAAAAAAAGGGAGCCTTGATTGGCTCCCTAAAAACATGCGCTAGCCCTGAAAGCTGCGAGTGTCGGAAAACTGGTGGTTCAGAAATTGGTGATCCAGAGCGCTCCCCATTCGAACTGGTTGCCGCCCTTGGCGAGGCTGTAGCTCTGCGGGATGCCGGGAATGTATTCGTTGGGTACGTACGCGGCCATGAGGCGCAGCGTCGAGTTCTGGCCGAGTCCATGCGCATAGCCGACTTCGACATTGCGCGGCGAAATCTCCGGCAGCGCCTGCTGCAGCAGCGGAGATGTCGGCAGCGGCTGTTCGCGCGTGCTGTAGCGAATGCTCAGGTCGCCGAACTGCGGATCGTGCCACAAGCCGCCGATCGAATAGACGTCGAGGTCCTGCCAGGCGAATACCGGGCTGGCGCTGCTGCTGAGCAGCGCGAGGAAGCGCGATGGCAGTGCCGAACTCGTGAAAGGCGCGACCTGGCTGTACATGACGCGCTCGACGCCGACGGTCAGCTGCAATTCCTTGGTGACAGTCAAGCCGAGTCCGACGTTGGCGCTCGCGGGAATGTCGAACGTGCCCGGTTCGGAGTAAATGCCGCGATAGCTCGCGAAAGAATCCATGTTCACGCGCGATTGCGCGCCGGCTTGCCAGCTCACGCGGTCGGTCAGCGCATTGCTGTAGTCGACACGAAGGCCCGCTCCGGACGACGAGTCGGTCGAGCGCAACCCCGATGGCGTCGTCGACGGCAAATCCGTCGTGACGTTCGCCGGCGTCCAGCCGATGTCGGCCAGGTGCTGGTAGGCGAAGATCGCGGAAACGCTCACCGCGCCATAATCACCCAGGTACTGGGTCATCGACGGCGCGATGATGTAGCGCTGCAAGCCGGGCGCGGAACTCTGCAGCACGGCGGCCGAGTTGCTGGGCGAATACAGAGGCGTATCCGACAGCTTGCTCGATATCATCGCCACATGGAACGGACTGGATTCGACCGCGCTGCCATGGAAATGCGAGGCCGGCGCCGTAACACGCCCGCGGCCGCGATCGAACAGCGAAGGCGCGCGGATCGGCTGGTCGCCGTCGCTCGCCCAGGAGAATTCCGGCTTGAGACTTGCCAATGCATAATCGCGCCAGGCATCGATCAGGCTGGCCGAGACAGCCAGATCCGTGAGCGCCGTGGATGTTGCACGAGCCGACGCGGCGCTGTCCGTCGCATATGCGGACGGTGCGACTGCCAAGCCCAGCGCCATGGCCGTGAACAATTTGTTCGCGAGTGCTGTTGACCGACGCATAGCCCCGAATGCGAAAGGTGGGTAGGATGCTGCAGCGCGATGTTGGCAAAAAAGCAACAGGCCGTCAAGCAAATAAACAGCCGCGGAAACCCAGTGCCTGCAAGGGTCTCTGCTGAAACCTGGACCCGACTCGATGCCACTTCCCGATTGCGGCTGTTGTGAAAAAGAAACAACTCGGCCCATCTGACTCTCCTCTGCTTTCCGCGGGGAGTCGGCGCAAGCACTGCGTCCTGGCGATCGCCGGCTCCGATTCGAGCGGCGGAGCCGGAATCCAGGCTGACCTGCGAACGATTTCGGCTCTTGGCCTGCATGGGCTCAGCGTGATCACGGCGGTGACGGCCCAGAACAGCCGTGCGGTGGAGTCGATTCACTGCATTCCGCGCCGGCAACTCCTCGCGCAACTCGGCGCGGTGTTCGCCGATTTCGACGTCGCGGCCGTGAAGATCGGCATGCTCGGCAGCGTTGCGGCCGTTGACGCCGTCGCCGACTACCTGGTCGAAGCCGGTGCGCGCCATATCGTGCTGGACCCGGTGCTTGTCGCCAGCAGCGGAACAGGCGCTGCTGCCTCCGCGTGGCGTCGCCCGACTGCTCACGCGACTGCTGCCGCTGACCGAACTGCTCACGCCGAATCTGCCCGAGGCCGAAGCGCTGCTCGGACGGCGCCTGCGCTCGGACCGCGACATGCGCGCCGCCGGCAAGGACCTGCTCGCTCTCGGCGCCAGCGCCGTTCTGCTGAAGGGCGGACACAGCAAAGGTCGCGTCGTGCGCGACTACCTCTTCTCGGGCGAATCCGTCACGGTGTTTTCGCATTCGCGCCTGCCTTGGTCGGTGCGCGGCACCGGCTGCACGCTGGCCTCGGCGATTGCGGCCGGCCTGGCCTCGAACCTGCCCCTGCATGACGCGGTCGCGCGGGCGGAGCAATTCCTGCAGCGCGAAATGCGGCGCGCCTACCGCGCGGGACGCGGAGGAATGCGGGCAATGAGCCCGGCCGCGACGCACGCTGCCATGGATCTGCCCGGCAGCAAGGTTTAGCGGACCTTTACACGACTGCATGCTAAATTTGGGTCGGTAATTCAAGGAGCATCGTCCATGCGCAAGCTATCGCTGGCAATTCTTGCCGGCCTGATCGTTTCGGCTGCGAACTGCTGGGCCGACGAAGCGCCGCAACCGCATCCGGCCGTCGCCGGCGGCCGCATCGCTGCGATCAAGGCCGGCACCGCGTCGCGCGCAACCGCCGTCGCCTCGCCGACCGTCAGCCAGACAACGGCCGTGCGCATGCCCGACGGCTCGCTCGGTATGGTCTGCGAACAGAAACGCAATCCGGCGGCGGCCGCCAGGACGAAGGCGAAGACCGCGCCGGAGCAGCCATGATGCAAGGGTTGTGGCGTTGTGGATTTCTGGCTTTTTGCACAATCTTCCTGCTTGGTGTCTCGGCGGCCGCCGCCGCACAATCTGCGCTGACGCCCGGCACGCCGGCGCAGATCAGCCTGCCGCCGCTGAACTATGTATCGAACTTCTACGTCGATACCGACGGCAGCGCGAAGCAGCTGACAGTCAGCGTTTCCGGCAGCGGCAGTGTCGACGTTGACCTGTTCGTGCGCTTCGGTACGCCATTTCCGTCGAGTCCGGTATTGGTGAGCGAGGACTTGCTCACGCGTTACTCGCACTACCATTCGTACAGCTCTTCATCGGCCGAGTCGATCATCGTGCTGCCTTCGAGCCATGTGCCGCTCGTTGCCGGCCGCTGGTACATCGCGGTGATCAATTCGGACCAGAGAAACCTCGCGACCACTGCGACGTTGACCGCACAGACCTTCACGTCGCCGCAGGTCGCCAACATCAACATCGACTTCAGCAGCCCCGTCACGAACCCGAGCGACCCCTCGCAGAATTGCGATATAGCGCCGTGGACCGATTCGACTGCAGCGACGCCGATCGCAGGCAACCCCGGCACGACGCTCGGCCAGCAGCGCCAGAACGCGCTGAAATACGCGGTCCAGCAGATCACACAGGCCCTGCTGCCGCCGGTCCCCGTCACGATCCACGCATGCTGGGCGCCGCTGGACGCCACGAGCACCCGCGCGGTCATCGCCAATGCGACGCCGGTGATGTTCCTCGTCGACGAACCCGACTATGGCGGCTACGTCCTGCCCCTGCGCTATACCTGGTACGCAATCACCGAGGCAGTGCGCGCCGGCGGCGCGAGCCAGTGCGGCCTGCTCAGCGGACCCTGCGGCGGCGTCGACAACGAGGAGATCCTGGCAACGTTCAACGAACGTATCGGCACGCCGGACGTGCTCGGTGGCGAGCAGTTCTATTTCGGATATACGCCGGATTCGAGCCAGTCGTCGATCGATTTCGTCAGTATCGCGATGCACGAACTGACGCATGGCCTGGGCTTCATCGGCCTGGCCAATACGGATTCGACGCTCGGACCGATCGGCGCAAAGGCCGGCATCGACTCGACCGGCGCCTCGATCGACTACCAGAACCTTTCGAAGGGACCATACGACGACGTGTACGACGTCAACGTCGCGAACGTCAACACTTCGAACAACACGTATACGCCGTTCATGGGCTATGAAGTCAACGGCACTGGCGACGCGGCGCGCGCCGCGGCCCTGGTGTCCTTCAACGGACTGCGCTGGTCCGAGGCCACGGCAGTCAATTCGTTGGTAAACCAGAACCGCAATCTGCCGGCGCCGCAGAATTTTCCACTGCTGCACGCGCCAAATCCAATCGAGGACGGATCGACGCTGTCACACACCGAGCAGGCCGATGACCTGATGAATGCGGTCTATCCATTCCCGCCGCCGCGCACAATGGGACTGGCGCAACCTATGCTCGCGCCGCTGGGCTGGTCGTCGACCCCCGCGAGCGCGCCGATCTACGCGCAGCCGGTTCCGAGCAACTGGTTTGATCGTTCGCACGCGGGCCACGGCTTCGATTTTCAGCTTGTCAAGCGTAACCCTAGCTTGGGGGACGAATACATTCTGGTTTTTTATACTTATGACGCGAACGGCAAGCCGGAGTGGTACTTCTCCCAAGGCAACCTCGTCGACGGCGTGTTCCTGGGCAGTCTGGTCGACGTTGGCGAACATAACGTGACGTTGTTGTATTCAACTTACGGTAGCAATCACGGGCCTGGCCAGTTGCAATTGACCCAGCAGGACGTCATCGGCACCGTCGTCGTCGATTTCAACCAGGCGTCCAGATCGCCTGCCTGCCGAAATGTCGATCGCTCGGACCAGTCCATGCTCGGGGTCATGAGTTGGACCATCGGCAACGATTCCGACGACTGGTGCATGGAGCCGTTGATTCCACTCAACCGTCATGCCAGTCCGGACTTCAACGGCCACTGGTACGCGCCAGCGGATTCGAGCTGGGGCATGGAAGATCCTCGACTACGACGGCAACTCGAACTCGTCGACCGTTTTCGTGCTCGATCTATTACCCGGACGCGAACGGCCTGCCGACGTGGGCTGTCGCCAGCGGCACGTTGCGCAACGGCAACGCAGAACCTGCAGGTTCTGGCGCGCACGAATGGCTATTGCCGGACGTGCACGCCGCCGGCGACGTCGGCGACAGCCCAGATAGGAACGCTGACATTGAATCTCACGCCAGGTTCAGGCACGAGCGGGAGCGACCGGCACGGCGTCGTTCACGATCAACTACCCCGGCGGCGGAAGCTTCAGCCGCAGCAGCGACCCTCGCCAGGTGATCACGCAACTATCGCTGCCGACGGGCCAGTAACTGCTCAAGCGGCGCAGCGCCCGCTCTCGCGGCCGCTGCGTTTCGGAATCTGGAAAATCTCGACTTTCCGATCTGTCCGTGTGTAATCCGTGTTTATCCGCGTCCAAGCTCTTCTCAACCTGCCCGACGTCCATGCGTCGTCCAAAGCCAGTCTGACGCGATCAACCGGATAAGCGCGGATCAAGCAAGCAAAACGCCGCCGCTGTCTTACGCCGCAAGCGACTTGACCAATCGCTCGATCAGCGCGTCGGCGAACGTTTCCGTAGTGCCGTTGCCGCCGAGATCCGGTGTCACGCGGTCGCGCAGCGTTACCGTATCGCGGATCGCAGCGCGCACGCGCCGCGCTTCATCGAGCATGCCCAGGTGATCGAGCATCTGGCACGCCGCGAGCAGTAATGCGCACGGATTGGCCACGCCCTTGCCGGCGATGTCCGGCGCCGAGCCATGCACGGCTTCGAAGATCGCCGCATCGAGCGCCAATGTTCGCGCCCGGAGCCAGGCCGAGGCCGCCGACGAGACCTGCACACAAGTCGGAAAGGATGTCGCCGAACAGGTTCGTCGTCACGATCACGTCGAACTGGTACGGATTCATGACCAGCTGCATGCAGCAGTTGTCGATGATCATCTCGTTGCAGACGATGTCGGGATACTGCGCCGCGACTTCGCGTGCAACCTTGAGGAACAGGCCCGAGGTCGTCTTCAGGATGTTCGCCTTGTGCACGATCGTGACCTTCTTGCGTCCGACTCTGCGGGCCATGTCGAACGCGTAGCGCGCGATGCGCTCGGAGCCGCGGCGCGTCACCTTCTGCGTCAGCGTCGCGGTTTCGCCGTCCGCGGAAAGCTGCTGGCCTTCGCCGATGTACGCGCCTTCGGTGTTCTCGCGCACGGTGATCAGGTCGATGTTCTCGTAGCGCGACTTCGTGCCGGGAAACGAGATCGCAGGGCGCACATTGGCATACAGATCGAAGCGTTTGCGCAACTCGACGTTCAACGAGGTAAAACCCTCGCCGACCGGTGTCGTCAACGGACTTTTCAGCGCAACCTTGTGGCGCGCGATCGCATCGAGCGTCGCCTGCGGCAGCAACTCGCCGAAGCGCTGCTGCGCGGCCAGTCCTGCCTCGACGAAGTCATACGAAAGGCCGGCATCGAGCGCGTCGAGCACGCGCAGACACGCGTGCATGATTTCAGGACCGATACCGTCGCCGCGGATGACGGCAATCGTCTTGCTCATGGGAATTCTCAGCCTGCCGCGAAACTTGGGGTCGCGCATTATAGACGAGGGCTGGTTAGGGACTCTAGAGTGGATTGAATAATGCAACCGCCGCAAATTTCGGTGATCAGATTATGGCTCTGCAAGCAACTGCGAGCACGTTCTGAATCACGACGGTCGACGCCGCTAGCACGGCAACAGAGACGTGGTATACACTCATCTAGCTGCACTACAACATGAGCTCAACAACGACCGTTTCAGGGGCGCAATTCAATCCGAGCTTATCGTCAGAAGTCGCCTTGGTTTCGAGCGATTGCGGTATTGCAGGAACGACGGTTCAAGCGAGCGAACGCGCGATGTGACGTCATCCTGCAATTCGCTTCCGCGACAAGCGCACGTCAGAAACATTATTAGCGGATCGCTATCCGCGAAGGACGTGAGCGATCCGTGCTAGCAAACCACAACAAGCATGTCGATTGGAAGGCACGCGATCCCTTTTTTTTGGATGGGTTTGATGGCATCGCACCGCCGTAATCTCGGATATAGGAAAGTTTTCAGGATTTAGGAATAGCCATTGGCGAATCGGCCTGTAGATTGCGCGAGGGGGAACTAAAATGCGCTTTGTGTACACGCTTTTGATATGCACTTTCTTGGCTTGCAGTGCAGCCTATGCCAACGGTCAGTCGGGCTACTTCCTCGTATTTCATATCACAGATGGTCATGTAGAGCCGCCGATGGTCATGGTGACGTCGCACTATGTCCCTAACCGGACTCGTCTCCACGCCGAAGGCTGGCGCCTGCGCGCTCTCGATGGGGCTGGTGTCGAATTGTTTGTGGCTGATCTAGACGACCCACTCTCGGTCGCGCAGCCAACGCATTCCTCCCCCGAAGCCTTGAGACTTGTAGCAAGAATACCGCAATTGTCGAACGCCTTGTCTCTGGAATTGCTTGATCCAAAGGCTGACGTGGCGTGGCGACAAGCGATTGATGTTACCTTCCGCGCGCACGCGCAATCTGCTGCCGACGAAGTTCGCGAGTTCGTGTCGCAGCGTGCCCAAGCGCCAAAACCGCTTGCGGGTGATAGCAGCGCGGTGCGCACGCTCGCATTTCAGGAACAACGGCGGCAGGCGCGTGTCGGTGAATTGCTGGAAACCCTGAGTCAACCCGATTCGTCGCCCGAGCAGCGAACGGTTGCCACGCAATCGTTGCAGCATTTGCACGAGACCTTCGGCGATCGCAGCAGTGTTCCTTGGATGCAAGGCTCATTCGGCTTCGTAGCGCCACAACGAGAAGTATTGTCAATGTCAACTGCCGGACCGTTATTCAATCTGATGACCGGCAATGTTCAGCATGCCGATGGCACTCCGCTTTCCCATGCGACGGTTCGAGCGTATCGGCACGACACGGGCGCCTACGTGATATCAACCCTGGCCGATTTTGGCGGAAATTACGCAGTCTATCTTGCGCCCGGGACCTACGATCTGGAACTGAGTATCGACAATCGCGATTTTGATTACCGGTATTCCTATCAAGATAACTGGATCTATATAACGCCTGCGCAATATAAGAATATTGTTGTCAACGGCGCCGTGACGCAGAACTTTACTGTGCCAACGCCAGAGCGAACGTTGACAATATATCTGCAACAACCCAATGTCGGTTATAGCGACTACGGCAATGAAGTACAGATATTCCGCGCCGGTCAATTGCTTGGCCGGCAGGGTTTAGGGTTTCCGACCGGTAATTCGACTTGCACAGGTTCGGGATCGGGCGCGACCCTGGTTTGCAAGGTCCCGTATTCTGTGAAGATAAGCCCGGGCCTGTACGACCTCCGCCTCGAGTCGGCCACGACCTTTGGCTTCACCTCACAGAGGTTCAATGGTGTCGATCTCACCAGCTCCGATACAAGTATCACCATCGATATCGGCGCCGGCTCCTCATGGCAGGGTCAGTTGCTTACCGCTGAAGGGGCCCCAATCACGAACGCCAGCTTATACGTTTTGGATTTATTTCGTTTCCGTGCCATCGCATTTACCGACGCAAACGGTCGCTTTGCTGTCCCCGTAACTCCGGGTTGGTCCGTTCAATTCCCTACGCCGACAACGGGTAATTCTGTCGGTCAGCGGATCACCGTGCCGGATGTAGGTGGTCTACCATCGATCGTGCACCTTGAGAGCGTACCGTTTGAAGGCACCGTCACGGGCAATCTCACGCGCATTTATACTGGCGACCATGCAGCTTCGGACGCCCTCCGCATCGTCTTTCTGGGCGATGGTTATACCGATAGGCACGAGACGTTCACGGACATCAATGGCAATGGCGTCTGGGACGGTGTGCTCTGGTACGACCTGAACGGCAACGGGGTGTACGATGCTGGCGAACCCTATGCGGTCTATGGCAGTGCCGAGCCACCCACGGTTGGAAGCGCACCTGACACGAAGAACGAACCGTTTACCGATTTGAATGGAGACCATTTCCCGAACTTCGACGACCATGCAACGTTCACCTTGAATGCTCAGACAACCATGCGTCAACTGCTAGGTGCAGACTACTGGGAAAAGCATCGGAGTGTATTTCAGGCAGACGCTTCGTTTATCGCGTCCGACCAGGCGGGCGTAAGCATTTCTGGCACCAAGTACACCGTGCAGGAAGCGTTTAGCTCAACTGTAGATACGACGCGTTTTATTATTGGCGGCGATCAGGACAAGGCGCTACAGATTGCCGAGCAATTGGAGCCCGGGTTTGATTACGTTGTGGTGATGGTCAATGAGCCGATTCCGTTCGGCCGCGGTCCGACATCGTTAGGTAGCATCCCTGGGTGGGTCTGGGTTCAAGGCGGCCCCGATCCAGCCGACTCAGCAGAGTCAATTCCGCACGAGATGGGGCATTTTGTAGGATTGTTGGACGATGAATATTCCGAATTCGCATACAGCTACAACGGGACTGACCAGCTCTACCCAGCGGCTAATGCCACGACCAGCATCGACTACGCCGGTGTGCCGTGGAAGTCATGGCTTGACGCCAGCCAAACGCTTCCGACGCGAGTTCCACAAGAGGGGATCGGTCTTTTCGAGGGTGCGGATTACGTGCAGGGAGGTGTGTATCGTCCGAGTTGGACATCAATGATGCGAGACGGAATTTCTCCGTTCAACGCGCCATCAGTCGCCGCGCTCGATACTGGGCTGAAGCGATTCATCAATAACACTGCGGCTTTCAATCTCAATCAGCACGGTCTGACAGGCTCTTGGTACAACCCCGCGACTGGTGGTCAAGGCATCGAGATCGAGGTTTATCCAGATCTGCCCGCAGCCGGTAATGGCGTGCTGTTCGCGGGCTGGTTCACCTACGACGTGACTGCCGCAGGTGGCCAGCGTTGGTACGCGCTACAGGGCAGCGTCAGCAATACAAGCTCCGTCTCGAATCTGGCGATAGCAACCGGTTATGGCGGCAACTTCAACGCTCAGCCGCCGGTGAACGGTGTGGTCGTCGGCGCCGCCACGCTGCAGTTCAATGACTGCAACAGTGCGGTGTTGAACTATGCATTTTCCGATGGAACTGGGCGAACCGGAACCGTTCCACTAGTCAGGCTGACCGCCAACACCACCTGTGCGCCCTCTGGCGATACTGGCTTAGCATCGGACTATCTGCTGTCGGGGAATTGGTTCGACATCAACACCGGTGGTCAAGGGCTGATCTTCGATATCAATCCATCGCAGAAACTGCTGTTTGCGGCCTGGTACACGTTTGCACCAGACGGGCTACAAGTCGGCGGCCCAAATAGCCAACGCTGGTATGTCATGCAAGGTGCGTACGCAGTAGGTGCCAAATCGGTGAGTAATATCCCGATCGCGATCGGCACGGGTGGAGTCTTCAATAATTCGGCACCGACGCAAACCGTGCAAGTTGGCACTGCGGACGTGTTTTTCCAAAGCTGCAACGCGATTACGCTGGTTTACAGATTTACAGGCGGAGGCAATCAAGGACTCAGCGGTTCAGTCAACCTGTCGCGCGTCGGACCCACACCAGTCGGGTGCAATCTCTGAGAGAGATTGTGCGCAAGCACGAATGTTGCGCCGTTGCCTGCGCCGCAAATCAAACAAGGACAAGGTCATGGTGTGCAAGCAGACTTATGCAAGCAGAACAGCTGACACTCTAACGAGGATGTAAAAGCTACGTGGATTAACAAGTCTGGTCAACTTTGAAATCCAGCACAATCAAATAACGGGCGTAATACGTCCTGCCCCGCCAGTCTTAGCCCAAGGCACTGTGCCGTCCCCATCCATAGGATACGCCCCCCAAATGGGCAACGACGCGGCGTCGGCGGCATTGAGAACTGGTGGCAGCCAGCGCCGACCTGAGGAAACGTGCCTCCGAAACTCAGGAAACGCCCGCAACCGCGCCCTCTCCAGCTCAAGCCCCTCTCCCGCCGGGAGGGGTGGGGGTGAGGGTCGGGGCCTGGACCAACGTCAATAGACGGCCGGACCCTCATCCGACGGGTAGGAGCGCAAGTGCCTCGGAGTCATGGATGGCCGTGAGAGGCGCCGGCGCTTCGCGCCACCTTCTCCCGGTGGGAGAAGGGAAATGCTCGCTCGCTCCGCGAATTGCTCGCCTATGCGGGTTTTGCGTCGGAAGCGGTATCGCCAGCCGCTTCGACTTTGTCGAGAAAATCCACGGCTCTGCGCAAATGCGGAATCACGATCGATCCGCCGACAACCAACCCGACGCTGAACACCTCGAAGAATTCGTCGCGCTTGACTCCGGCATCCTTGCACTGCGCCACGTGATAGCTGATGCAATCGTCGCAGCGCAAGACGAGGGATGCGACCAGCCCGAGCATTTCCTTGGTCCTGACGTCGAGCGCGCCGTCCTTGTAGGTCTGCGTGTCTAGCGCGAAGAAACGGCGCACGACCTGGTTGTCTTCGGCCAGGATGCGCTCGTTCATGCGCTGGCGGAAGGCTGTGAACTCCGCGACGCGGTCGCCGGACTGGAGCGCAGGTCCGTCGGAGGCCGTGGATCGCCGGGATAGGTCATCACTCATGTCGCACCTCCGCCTGCACCATCGAGCTGCCCGCTGCGCGCCGCCGCCGCAAGTTCCTCGTAACCGCCGATCACGCGATCGCCGATGACGATCTGCGGCACCGACCGGCGCTGCGTGCGCGCCATCATTTCCTCGAGGCGCTGCGGATCGGTATCGACACGAATCTCCTCGTAGTCGAGTCCTTTTTGCTTGAGCAACATCTTCGCGGCCACGCAGAACGCGCAGTTCGCCGTGGTGTAAATCTGTACATTCGTCATGATCGGGCAGCCAGACCGGGAGCGAGGAAGGATTGCCGCTTTCGGGGGTGCGGCGCAAGATGGGGGCACGGACCCGGCGCTCAAGGGCGCCCTGCCCTGCCATAGGCGCCGTTAACGAAGGACGCTAGGCGCCTGTGCGACAATCCGGCCATGGAACCAAGGCCACGGTGATGTGCTCCAACTGACCATCTTCCCTGTTTTCGCGCCATGACCCGCAAGAATGTCCTCCCTGGACTCCTGATCGCCGCCATCAGCGCAATCACCGGCATCGTGCATGCCGGCGAGACGCCGTTGCCCGACATCGGCAGTTCGGCCGGCACGGTGGCCTCTCCCGAGGAGCAGCGCCAGTACGGTTTCTACATGCTGCACGAGCTGCGCAACCAGAACGTCGTGCTCGAAGACGAGTTGCTGAACGACTACATGAACACGCTGGGCTTCCGCCTGGTTGCCTACAGCCCGAAGCCGGACCAGCCATTCACGTTTTTCATCGTTCGTGACACCCAGATCAATGCATTCGCCGTTCCCGGCGGATTTGTCGGCGTCAACGCCGGCCTGATCCTGATGACGCGGACCGAGGATGAACTGGCCGCCGTGCTCGCGCACGAAGTTTCGCACATCACGCAGAATCACCTGATCCGCGCGGTCGAGGCCGAGCAGAAGATGACGCCGCTGATGGTCCTGGCGATGATCGGCGCGCTCGCCGCCGCGGCGCACCAGAACCCGTACAGTACGAGCAACGCGGACATGGGCGCGATCGCGACCGTCCAGGGCCTTGCCGCGCAGATGCAGATCAACTTCACCCGCGCCGATGAAATCGAAGCGGATCGCATCGGCATCAACACGCTGGCCAAGGCGAACTTCGATCCGGACGCGATGGCCGATGCGTTCGAAAACATGCAGCGCGCCATTCGTCCGACGTTCGACGAGAACGACGTTCCCGCGTTGCTGCAGGATCACCCGGTCACGACCGAGCGCATCAGTGAAGCGCGCGCGCGCGCGGCGGTCATCAAGCAAGCCTACAAGCCGTCGGTCGTCGTCGGCGACGTCGAGGATGCGAGCAA
This sequence comes from uncultured Gammaproteobacteria bacterium, assembly GCA_963766595.1. Classification (GTDB taxonomy): domain Bacteria; phylum Pseudomonadota; class Gammaproteobacteria; order Xanthomonadales; family Rhodanobacteraceae; genus Rudaea. The sequence continues at coordinate 253,009 of CAVYAZ010000001.1, read as the reverse complement.
GAAGGCGAAGGACGACGCCGCCCCTCGCAAGGGCGACGAAAAGAATGCCGGCATCGATGTGCCTCTCGCGGACCTGTTGCCGAAGATCGATCCGAATTCGGGCTCCGTGCTGGCCAGCCTTGCCGATACGCCCCAATCGCGCAGTCGTCAGCGCACGCGCTCGGCAGCCTACTTCCTTCTGATGCGCGAGCGCGTGCGCGTGCTCTCGCACGATCACGCTGCCGAGAGCATCCGCTATTACACCGACGACCTGCGCAACACGCAAGGATTCGATACGCCGGCCAACCGCTATGGACTGGCGCTCGCATTGATCCAGGGCGGGCGCGCCAAGGAGGCGATCGAGCCTCTGGAGAAGCTTGCCCGATCCGATCCGGAAAGCCTGGTCTTTCAGCTCGCGCTCGGCGACGCCGAACTCTATGCGGGCCAGCGCGACGCGGCTCTCCAGCGCTACGCGCGCCTGGAAAAAAATTTCCCGGACAACCGCACCGTGGTGCTGGCCCACACGCACGCGCTGCTGTTCGAAGCGGACAAAACTGCGGCGCACAACGCGCGCGAACTGCTGCGCCCGCAGCTGTCGCACAACGACGAAGATCCGCTGCTGTACACGGCGTTCGGCCAGGCCAGCGACATGATGGGGGACAAGGTGCGGGCCGGGGAGTCGTACGCGATCGCATCGTACTTGAACGGCCGCGCCGAGGATGCTCTGAACCAGCTCAACGACCTGACCAAACGCACGGACCTGGACTACTACCAGCGCAAGCGCATCGAGGCGCTGATCGAACAGATGACGCCGCTCGTGCTCGACCTGCGCCGGCACAAGATAAAACCTGCCGACCAGGGCAAGTTCGAGTCGGGATTTTCCACGTGTTTTTCAGCAGCTTGTGCGGGATCGTCATCGGCGCGTAACAATTAGACGGTCCAATGACACCATCGTCACAAAGGCGCATGGCCGCAGCCGCATCGTGCAAAAACACATATTGATCGTCGAAGACGAGCCCGCAATCCGGGACATGGTCGCATTCGCCTTGCGCAAGGCCGGCATGGAAGCCGCGCACGCGGCCGATGCGCGCGGCGCCCAGAGCATGATCGCCGAGCGGGTTCCCGACCTGATCCTGCTCGACTGGATGCTGCCGGGCATGAGCGGCCTGGACCTCGCCCGCCGCCTGCGCAAGGAGGACCTCACGCGCGACGTGCCGATCATCATGTTGACCGCACGCGGCGAGGAAACCGACCGTGTCGGCGGGCTCGAGGCCGGCGTCGACGACTACGTGGTCAAGCCTTTTTCACCGCGCGAACTGATCGCGCGCATCAATGCGGTCATGCGCCGCACGCACGGCGTCGACGGCGACGGCGTGGTTTCGATCGGCGCGCTGCGGATCGACAGCGGCGCGCACCGCGTATATGCGAAGCAGGAGCCCAGGTACCTGGAAGGCGCCGGGGGAACGGTGCAAGCGGCCAGCGACGCGGTTGTCCCGATCGGGCCGACCGAATACCGCCTGCTGCACTTTTTCATGACCCATGCCGAGCGCGTGTATTCGCGCAGCCAGCTGCTCGACTACGTCTGGGGCGGCAGCGTGTACGTCGAGGAGCGCACGGTCGACGTGCATATCCGCCGCCTGCGCAAGACCCTGGAACCCTTTGGCTGCCAGGACCTGGTGCAGACCGTGCGCGGAGCGGGCTATCGCTTTTCGACGACACCCGCCGAGTAAACGCTCGCAGATTCGGTTAAATTGTGGAGTTCGGGCCTTGACCGGTTCGATTCGACATTGCGGGATCGGGCATCGTCATGCGGTTGGAATTCTTGCAAAGCCATGCATGGCAGGTATCGCTGGGACGATTCGTCGTCCTGCTGGCGACGGCATTGATTGTCGGCCTGCTGCTGAACGAGCCGCTTTATGCGGTGCTCGCGGCGTCGCTCGGCTACTCGATCTGGTCGCTCGTCAGCCTCTATCAGATCCAGTCCTGGCTGAGTTCGCGCCGCCGCCGGCCGCCACCGGAGGACCGCGGCGTATGGTCCGACATCTCCGCGCACATGTATAAAAAACTGCACACCGAACGCTCGCGCAAGCGCCGCCTGGTCAGCCTGCTGCGCGCGTTCAGGGAAGGCGCCGCGGCCCTGCCCGATGGCGTCGTCGTGCTGACCAGCGGCCGCTCGGTCGTATGGTTCAACGAAGCCGCCGGGCGCCTGCTCGGCCTTGCGGCACCGCGCGACCGCGGCGAGCACATCGACACGTTCCTGCCGACGCTGGCGCGCGACTGGATCACGCACACGCCGGCGCAGGAGCCGTTGCGCGAGGTGCCGTCCGACCGCGACGAGAGCCTGCGCCTTTCGTTCCGCCTGATTCCGTATTCACATGAACACATGCTGCTGGTCGTGCGCGATGTGACGCCGCTGGCCCGCCTCGAGCAGGTGCGCCGCGATTTCGTCGCCAACGTGTCGCATGAGCTGCGCACGCCGCTGACCGTGTTGCACGGCTACCTGGAAATGCTCGAACCGGAAGTCATGCCGGCACTGGCGCCGGTGCTCGGCGACTTGCGCGCGCAGTCCCGGCGCATGACCCAGATCGTCGAGGACCTGCTGACGCTGTCGAGACTGGAGGGCCAGCACCGGGTCCCCGACGAACGCGTGTCGATGCGCGCGCTGTTGTCGACGCTCAAGCGCGAAGCCGACAGCCTCTCGCACGGCCGCCACACGATCACGCTCGTGCGCACCAGCGATGCGGACCTGCGCGGCTCGACCGACTACCTGCACAGCGCATTTTCGAATCTCGTGTCCAATGCCATCCGCTACACGCCCGAGAACGGCCGCATCGAGATTTCCTGGCAGGCCAGCGCCGACGGCGGCGCGCGCTTTGCCGTCGCCGATACCGGCGCCGGCATTCCGGCCGAGCACCTGCCGCGCATCACCGAACGCTTCTACCGCGTCTCGACCAGCCGATCGCGCGAAACCGGCGGCACCGGCCTGGGCCTGTCGATCGTCAAGCATGTCATGCAACTGCACCATGGCCAGCTGACAATCGACAGCGAGGTCGGCGTCGGCAGCACATTCGCCTGCGTGTTCGGTCCGGATCACGTGCTTGCATTCGAAACCCTCGCAGCGGAAGCCCGATGAAAGCGACTGCAACCAACCTGAAGGACCCCGCGCTCTACCTCAACCGCGAGCTGGCCCAGCTCGAGTTCAACTTCCGCGTGCTCGCGCAGGCGCAGGACGCGCACATGCCGCTGCTCGAGCGCATGCGCTACCTGTGCATCTCGATCTCGAACCTCGACGAATTCTTCGAAGTGCAGGTAGCGATCCTGCGCCACCATGTCACGTTCGGCGATGCGCGCGCGGGACCCGACGGGCTGCCGCCGAGCGAACTGCTGAGCCGCATCCGCACGCGCGTGCTCGAGCTGGTCGCGGCCCAGTACTCGTTCTGGAACGAGGTGCTGCTGCCGGAGCTCGAGCGCGAAGGCATCCGCTTCATCGCGCGCGACAAGTGGACGCGCAAGCAGGAGCGCTGGCTGCAAGGCTACTTCCAGAACGAAGTGCTGCCGGTGCTCTCGCCGCTCGGCCTGGACCCGGCGCATCCGTTTCCGCGCATCCTCAACAAGAGCCTGAACTTCGCCGTCTCGCTCGAAGGCAAGGACGCGTTCGGCCGTGAAGGCCACATGGCCCTGCTGCGCGCGCCGCGCTCGCTGCCGCGCATCGTGCGCCTGCCCGACGAAGTTGCCGAGCGCCCGTACGACTTCGTGTTCCTGTCGAGCATCCTGCACCAGTTCGTCGACGAGTTGTTCGCCGGCATGCGCGTCACCGGCGCCTACCAGTTCCGCGTCACGCGCAACAGCGAATTGTTCGTCGACGAGGAGGATGTCCAGAATCTCGCGCTTGCGCTGCGCGACGAATTGCGCGGCCGCGGCTACGCGCGCGCGTCGCGGCTGGAGATCGCCGACACCTGCCCGAAGCCGGTCGCCGACTATCTGATGCAGAATTTCGAGCTCGGCGAAAGCGAGGTTTACCGTTGCGCCGGGCCGGTAAACGTACATCGCATTGCCGCGATCTACGACCAGGTCGACCGGCCCGACCTGAAGTTCCCGAAGTTCGCGGCGCGACTGGCAGCCGCGGTCATCGCCGAACGCAACATGTTCGAAGCCATCGCCGAGCGCGACATCCTGCTGCACCATCCGTTCGAGTCGTTCGGCGCAGTGATCGAACTGGTCAAGCAGGCCAGCACCGATCCGGACGTCCTTGCAATAAAGCAGACACTGTACCGCACCGGCAACGATTCGCCGCTCGTCACCCTGCTGGTCGATGCCGCGCGCGCCGGCAAGGATGTGACCGTCGTCGTCGAGTTGCGCGCGCGCTTCGACGAGGAGGCGAACATCCAGCTTGCGAACCGGCTGCAGGAAGCCGGCGTGCAGGTCGTGTATGGCGTCGTCGGGTACAAGACGCACGCCAAGGTGCTGCTGATCGTTCGCCGCGAGCAACGCGTGCTGCGCCGGTATGTGCATCTGTCGACCGGAAACTATCATCAGGTCACGTCGCGCATCTACACCGATTTCGGTCTGATGACCGCGGACAAGGACATCGGCGAAGACGCGCACAAGCTGTTCCAGCAACTGTCCGGCCTGGGGCCGCAGATCAAGCTCAAGCACCTGCTGCAATCGCCGTTCACGCTGCACAAGGGCCTGATGTCGAAGATCGAACGCGAGATCGGTCATGCGCGCGCCGGAAAGCCCGCGCGCATCATCGCCAAGATGAATGCACTGAACGAAGTCAGCGTCGTCGAGGTTCTTTATCAGGCATCGATCGCCGGCGTGCAGATCGACCTGATCGTGCGTGGCGCGTGCACGCTCAAGCCCGGCGTGCCGGGCATCTCGGACAATATCCGGGTGCGCTCGATCGTCGGCCGCTTCCTCGAACACAGCCGCGTCTACTGGTTCGAGAACGGTGGCGAACCCGAAATCTTCTGTGCCAGCGCCGACTGGATGGAACGCAACATGCTGCGCCGGATCGAGGTGTGCTTCCCGATCCTCGATCCCGAACTCGGCAAGCGCGTCTACGACGAGGCGCTGGCGAACTATCTTGCCGACAATACCCAGGCCTGGAATCTGCTGGCCGACGGCCACTACGAACGCGTTACGCCGGGCGACGATCGGCCGCATTGCGCGCAGTACGCGCTGATCGACCAGATCTGCGGCTAGGATGTACTGAACAAACCTGCATAGGCGACATCTTTCCACGCCGAGATCGCCTCAAGCCCCTCCCCCTTGATGGGGGAGGGGTTGGGGAGAGGGCGACGCCGACGACGTCGGCGGCTTCGCCGCCCTCCCCTCTCCCGGCGCGCTGCGCGCGCCGACCTCTCCCACAAGGGGAGAGGTGAACTCTCGGAACTTGACGCGAAGCGGCGGGATTGCGCTAACATCGGCCGCGTATCAGGGAGATGGCATTCCTCCTTATAACCGCCGCGACGGCTGATGATGCCTGTTGGCCACCCGGAACCGGGCGGCGTACAGGCATTGCTTCGAGCCCGATCTCGCCGCGATTCCCGCACGCAACCGACCTTCCGGACTCGATCATGCAACCGGGAGACGTATGGGATTGATGTCATTCTTCGCTGTCGGATTCGGCGCTTTCGCCGGCGCTTTGCTGCGCTGGGGTTTCGGTATGGCGCTCAATCCGTTCCTGCCGGCGCTGCCGCTCGGCACGCTCGCGGCAAACCTGCTCGGTGGCTTCGTCATCGGTGCGGCGCTCGGCGTGTTCCACCAGTTCCAGAGCCTGCCGCCCGAAATCCGCCTGTTCGTCACGACCGGATTCTGCGGCGGCCTGACGACTTTTTCCACTTTTTCCGCGGAGACCGTCACGCTGTTGCTGCGTCAGCAGTACGGCTGGACGGCCGCGATCGTAGGCGCGCATGTGATCGGCTCGGTGCTGATGACGCTGGCTGGAATCGGCGTGGTGCGCCTGTTCTTCCCGGAGCATCAACCATGATCGGCACGCATCTGCGCTTCTACACCTACGAGAACCGCCGGCACGACGGCACACTGCTGTACGAATGGCTGCTCGAGCATGCGAAGAAACTCGGCGTGCACGGCGGGTCGGCGTTCCGCGCGATCGCCGGATTCGGCCGGCACGGCCGCCTGCACGAACAGCATTTCTTCGAGCTTGCCGGCGATGTGCCGGTGCTGGTCGAATTCATCCTCGGCGAACACGAAGCCGATACGCTGCTGGCCGACCTGCGCCGCGAAAAGATCAACCTGTTTTTCACGCGCGTAACGACGGAGTTCGACGTGACTGACTCGAGCGAGGGCAGCTGAGGGTCGGGCCGCGGCGGCGAATCAGCGCGCGTTTGCAGCGAGCGGCATGCGCCGCTCGAACGATGAGCAGTGCGCCGAAGCGGGCAAATAGCGTTCGTGTCTTTCGCACAACCCGTCGCCGGCGCGCACCGAGGCGAATCCGGAGCCGAACGAACGCAAACCGGCGATCCGCGATTCCAACTCTTGCGGATCGGAGCAAAAGAATCTGCACGCCGCGCAGCGCGGCGACGCTTCGAGCGCCGCACTGTGCAACGACGCGCCGATCACTGCGCGGCCGGCTGTCACGGCGCCGCTTCTCCGAGCTTCTGCCAGAAATCGACGAACACGATCGTCGACAGGATGTAGCCCAGGATCACGTTGACGACGACGCCCGCCGTGAATGCGTAGAACGGCCGCGCACCGGCTGTTGCCAGATCGCGCAGGCGCGTCGTCAGGCCGATGCTCAGGAAGCAGAATATGAATGCCCAGTTGCGCAGTCCCTGCAATGGCGCAACGAGCTCCGGTGTCAGCGTTTTCTTGTAGGCGTCGTAGCTGAGTCCCTTGGCAGCAAGGGAGACGATCACCGATGCGATCAGGAAGCCGATGACGAATTTCGGAAAGCGCCGCCAGATCTCACCGGCATCGGCGCGCGAGGTGACGCCATCGTTCTCCCAGCGCGTCGTCGCGACGATCGACAATACGAGCGCCCACACACCGATCCAGACATCGCGCCCGATGACCTTCATCAGCGTGAACGCCTGCACCGAGGCTTCGGGGGTGCCGGTGATGCCGGCCTGCCCGGCATAGCCGGAATACGTCTGCGCGGCCGCGAGTCCCGCTGCGTCGGCGAATTCCGACGTGCCGATCCACGCGCCGGCCACGCCGGTCGGCAAACCCAGCGCTCTCGAAACGAGCGGCAGCACGAAGATCATCACGATCGCCCAGAGAATCACCAGGGTGATCGCGATCGGCGCGTGCTCCTTCTTCGCGCCGACGGCGCCGGCGACCGCAATTGCGCCCGAAACGCCGCACACTGCCCCGCCTACGCCGAGCGTCGCCGCGAGCCGGCGATCCAGGCCAAGCTTGACGGCGACGAAATAGATCACGCCGAACGTCACCAGCGAGACGATCGCCGCCTGCCCGATCGCAACCGGGCCGGCCCACAGGATCAGCACGAACGGAAAGCCGGCGCCAAGCAGCACGATGCCGGTCTTGATATAGAACTCGACTCGCAAACCGCTCTGCAGCCACGCCGGAAGTCGAAACAGGTTCGACGCGAGCAGTCCGAGCACGAGCGCGACGAGCGGCGGTTCGAGGTTGTAGCGCGAGGCCTGGTCCCAGGCGCCGAGCGCGTAGATCAATGCCGAGACGATGAACAGTACGACGAAGGCTGGAATGAATTCGGCCAGGCGCAGTCCCAACGCGCGCACGCCGATGCCGAACAGGATGAGCCACAAGGCGAACAGCGCGAGATATCGCGTAGCGTTGGCGCCGAACTGGGCCGCCACCTGATCGATCGTCGACCATTTCTGCGGCGTCACCGCGATCCATTTGAGACTCGCGCCGTTGGCGAACAGCACGCCGGCGACAATGACGAGCCCCAGGCCTATCCAGACCGCCCACCAGTCTTCCTTCGCGAACAATTCGCGCCACGGTGACTGACGCGTCGCAGAGTTGATGGCGTTCGCATGGTTCGGCATTCGCGGCCCCTTATCCGGTCAATCGGCGCATGTTACGCAAACGCCAACCGGGCGGCATTACTTGCGATTATTTGCTTATCACCGCGCTCATGCGGCGCGCAGCGAGCTGCTGCGGCTGTGACGGGGACCTCAGCCGTGGTGCGCCAAAGTCCGGCAGATTACAACGGGTTGCGCTATTCTTTGTTCTCGTGGTGCAGGTTCCGTCGCAACTGGCGCAGGACATGCCACAGGGGTTGGGAAAGTCACGGGGGATTGGCTGATCGTGAGCGACGACGCTCCACTGACGAGTTGGTTGCGGGCTTCCGGTAGCGGCGATGACAACGCTGGCGAACGCGCCTACGCGATCGTCTACGCCGAACTGCGGCGGCTGGCTGCGCGCCAGCTCGCCGGGTCCGGCAACCAGGCGACGCTGACGCCGACTGCGCTGGTCAACGAGGCCTATCTCAAGCTCGCCGGCGGATCGCTGGCCAATCTCAACGACCGCCGCCACTTTTTCAACCTGGCCGCGCGCGCGATGCGCCAGACCGTCATCGACCATGCGCGCGAGCGCCTGGCCGAGAAACGCGGCGGCGGATTGCTGCGCACGCAACTCGACGAAGGCATCGCCGACTCGGCGCTCGACTCGCAGCAGGTGCTGGCGATCGAGCAGGCTCTCACCGGCCTGGACGCACAGGATCCCGAACTGGCCGAGACATTCACCTGGCGCGTGTTCGCCGGCCTGACCACCACGCAAATTGCCGAACTGCGCGGCGTTACCGAACGCACCGTTCAACGCGACCTGGGGCTGGCCCGCAACTATCTGCGTCTGGCCCTCGGAGGCGAAGCATGACCCAGGCTGGCGACCAGCGCTTGTTCGCGCCGGAACGCTGGGCCGATGTACGCAAGCTGGTCGATCGCCTCGATCCCTTGACGACCGCCGAGCGCGCGCGCGAGCTCGATGTTCTCGACAGCAGCGACGCCGATCTCGCGCGCATCGCGCGAATGCTGCTCGACCAGACCCAGGAGAGCGTCGCCGAGCCGCTGCAGCGGGCCGTCGACAGCCTGTTCGGCGAGTCCCGCGCCGCGATGCCCACGCGCATCGGTCCGTTCCGCCTCGTCCGGCGTATTGGCGCCGGCGGCATGGGTGTGGTCTACCTTGCCGAACGCGAGGGCGCCGATTTCACCCAGCGCGTCGCGCTCAAGCTGCTCGACACGAACGTCGCTCGCACGACCCGTTTCGCCTCGCGCGAGCGGCGCATCCTCGCCGGCCTGGCGCATCCGAACATCACCGCATTCGTCGATGCCGGCAGCGACGACGCCAACTCCTGGCTGGCGATGGAATACGTCGACGGCGAGACGCTGGTCGACTTTTGCGAAAACCAGCGGCTGGATCTGCGCGGCCGGGTAATGGTTTTCGACCAGGTCTGCGCGGCCGTCGCGCACGCCCATGCGCAACTCGTCGTGCATCGCGACCTCAAGCCGTCGAACGTGCTGGTCAATGCCGAAGGCGCAGCCAAGCTGCTCGATTTCGGCATCGCCCAGATTCTCGACGTGACCGACGAACGCACGCCGGCAACGCGCGTATTCACGCCCGAATACGCCTCGCCGGAACAACTGCGCGGCGACCGCGCAACGACCGCAACCGATATCTACAGCCTCGGGCTGATGCTCTATGAATTGATCGCCGGCAAGCGCCTGCCGACTCTGGGACGCTCCGGCGATGCCGACTGGACGACGGCCGAGCTGGCGCGGCTGGCCACGACCGAACCGGAGCCGGCCGCCGAAGCGGCGATCGCGACCGGCACGGCGAAACTCGTCGCGCGGCAATTGCGTGGCGATCTTGGCCGGATCATTGCGCACGCGGTCGCGGCCGAACCGGCGCATCGCTACGCCACGGTGCTGCAGCTGCGCGAGGATCTGACGCGCTGGCTCGAGCATCGCCCGCTGACGATCGCGCGGCGCAAGTTCAGCTATGTCGCCGCTCGTTTCGCGCGCCGCAATCGCGTCGCCGTTGCCGTTGCCGCGATCGCGCTGGCCGGCCTGATCGGGCTCAGCGTCATCGCGTTGTGGCAGGCGCAACGCGCACGCGCGATGGCCGATCGAGCCGATCGCGCGCGCATCTTCCTCGCCGACATGTTCGCCAGCGCCGATCCGTTTTCAGCCAAGGGCGGCAGGACCTCGATCGATCGCCTGCGTGATGGTGCGAAACAGATCGAGGAACATTTCGCCGATGCGCCGGAAACGCAGGCCGAACTGCGCGCGACGATTGCGTCGGTGCTCGACCGCATCGGCGAACCGGCCCAGGCACGCGACCTCATGCTGCGCAGCGTGGACCAGTTGCGGCAAATCCACGGCCTGCGCGCGCCGCAGGTCGGCGTCGCGCTGACGCGCCTGGCGCTGGCTCGCGAGGACAGCGGCGACCTCGAAGGCGCACAGGCGGACTTCACCGAAGCCTACTCGATCCTGCAGGGCACCGGCGCCGAAAATGCAAAGGCGCGCATCGAAGCGGTGACGGGGTTGGCCAAGCTCGCCAACCTGCGCGGCGATTTTGCCGACGCCGAGCGCATGCACGAAAGCGTTCTGAAGGAACGCCGTGAGAGCGAAGGTCCCGAGAGCGCCGACATTGCGATGGACCTGATGAACCTGGCCGCCGACTCGCTTTACGCAGAACGCTACGCGCGATCGCAGGATCTTGCGCAACAGGCTCACGCGATGCTCGAACGCACGCTCGGACCCCGGCATGCGCGCAACATCTACGTCGACAATGTCCTGGGGCTCGCCCAGGGAAACGCCGGCGACGTCGATGCCGGCATCGCCACGCTGCGCGGCGCGATCGACCTGGCCCGCGCAACGCTGCAGCCAGGCGCCTTGATGATCGGCAACGTCATCGGGTCGCTCGGCAGCGTGCAACTCCTCGCCGGCGACCATGCCGCAGCCATTGTCACGCTGACCGAGGCGAGGTCGCTGAACAAGGCGTCGAAGAATCCGCGCCATGGCGTCACCACGCTGCTGCTCGGGTTGGCGCAATTGCGCCTGCAAGCAGCCGACGCCCTGGCAACTTTGCGTGACGCGCGCGAGATCATGGCCGCGCAGCCCGCGAGCAACGACCTCGTCTACACGACCTGGGGCCAGGCCGCCTACGGCGCGGCACTCGCCGCCGCAGGCGACGTTGCCGAAGGTGAAAGGCTCGCGCGCGAAGCACGCGCCACGCTGCTGGCGAGCCCGCGCGCGAAATCGGTACGGCTCGGCGAGATCGATGTGCTTCTGGTGGAGATCCTCGACCGCAACAAACCCACGGACGAGGCACAAACCTTGCGCGCCGAAGCGCTGGCGACATTCCAGCGTGTCTACGGTCCCGATCACCCACGGACGCGCGCGCTGGCGCAGGCCGCAGCAGCCGCCCAAGGCCGATAGCCGCGCGCTATTCGAACGCGTCCTTGAAGATCACGTCGGCGGCCGGCGCTACCCAGGCCAGCGCGACGCCGCGATACACGGTGTTGGCCGCGGCGGTCGCGATAACGGTCGCCGCGGGCGACGCGCTGTCGTCATCGACGACACGAACCAGCCTGTTGCCGGTCGGTTCGGTCGTCGTCGCATAGAGAACGATATTGGCGCCTTGCGCCTCGGCGGCCAGCCCGCGCACGCCGGCAGTGCCAAGACCGTCGGTGAACGTCGTCGTCAGGTACCAGATCGATCCATCGAACGTCCATTTCTGAATGCCGCCGCCGGCGGCGACCGAATTGTCATTTGCGATGTACAACTTGTCGAGTCCCCCGATCGATCGGCTGCGGTCGAAAAACGCGAAGCCGTAGACCTGCGACACCGGCAAGCCGTACAGCAGGTTCGTGGACTGTCCAGCCGTGGTCGGCAATCCCGTTCCGACGGAAAAGATCGAGGTAAACGTCGCGGTATTCGTCGTAGCGAACAATCGTCCCGACACGATGTTCACGGTCCGCACCTCGTTCGGATTGGCGAGGATCTGCAGGCCGCCGGTCACCCCATGCTTCAGATACCACACACCGCCAAGGCCGGTCGCGCCGTTGCCTGAGACCCAGAACGCGCTGCCGTCGACGCTCACCGCTCCGCCGACGCTGGCGGTGTTGAACGCGCTGTCCAGGCGCGTCGTCGTATCGATGTTCCCGTCGGCATCGACGCGCGCCACGATGCGGTTGACCCCGGCACTCGTGCTCGCCGAGATCGACGCCGTACCGGGAGCCGCGTCGTATCCCGCCAGCGTCACGTACTTTCCATCGGCGCTGACCACCAGAGCGCCTTCGCCCTTGTTAGTGCCGCTGAGCGTCAAGCGCCGGTTGCTGCCATCGACAGCGGTGGGCAATGCAATGGTTTGCACGAGTGTGCCGTCGCTTGCGTGTCGTTCGAGCCAGACGGAGGAGGCCGCGCTGCTCGGCACTCCCACGCCATTGCCGACGCGGCACACGACGACGTCCGAGGCGATCGCGGACTCGCTGCAAGCCGCCGCAATCGCCCATGCCAGCACCCGCCACTTCACCTTGGCCCGATACGACATCCATCTTCCCCCTTGCGCCGTCGTTGCTGCGCGCATCATACGCCCTGCTCAGGTTCATTCGCGACAATCAAATGTCGCATCCGCGTTCTCTCCCCGGGCGTATCGATGCAGCACGATTTTGCGGCACAATGCCCGATTGCGGTGCCCGCCAATACCATCGAACAACCGAACCAGATGAACGTGCAAGCCAATTACGAACAGATCGCGCTCAAGGACTACGCCGAGCGCGCCTACCTCGATTACTCGATGTACGTCGTGCTCGACCGCGCGTTGCCGTTCATCGGCGACGGCCTGAAGCCGGTGCAACGCCGCATTGTATACTCGATGAGCGAGCTCGGCCTCGATGCCGGCGCCAAGCCGAAAAAGTCGGCACGCACGGTCGGCGACGTGATCGGCAAGTTTCATCCGCACGGCGACAGCGCCTGCTACGAGGCGATGGTGCTGATGGCCCAGCCGTTCTCGTACCGCTATCCGCTGGTCGACGGCCAGGGCAACTTCGGCTCGTCGGACGACCCGAAGTCGTTCGCCGCGATGCGCTACACCGAATCGCGGCTCACGCCGATTGCCGGCCTGCTGCTCGAAGAACTCGGCCAGGGCACGGTCGACTGGACGCCGAATTTCGACGGCACGCTGAAGGAACCATCATGGCTGCCGGCACGCGTGCCGCATGTGCTGCTGAATGGTTCTACGGGTATCGCGGTCGGCATGGCCACCGACATCCCGCCGCACAACCTGCGCGAGATCGCAACCGCGTGCATCCGCCTGCTCGACGAACCTGAAGCCAGTATCGCCGCCCTGTGCGAACACGTGCTGGCGCCGGACTATCCGACCGCGGCAGAAATCATCACGCCGAAAAACGAATTGCTGGCGATGTATGCAACCGGCATCGGCTCGGTGCGCGCCCGCGCCGTGTACATCACCGAGCAAGGCAACGTCGTGATCACCGCCCTGCCCTACCAGGTGTCGCCGGCGAAGATCCTCGAGCAGATCGCGAACCAGATGCGCGCGAAGAAGCTGCCGATGCTCGAAGACCTGCGCGACGAATCCGATCACGAAAATCCCGTGCGCCTGGTGCTGATCCCGCGCAGCAACCGCATCGATCTCGACGAGATGATGCAGCACCTGTTCGCGACGACCGATCTGGAAAAGAGCTTCCGCATCAACCTCAACATGATCGGCCTGGACGGCAAGCCGCAGGTCAAGAACCTCAAGCAGATCCTCAATGAATGGCTGCGCTTCCGCCAGGAAACCGTGACGCGGCGCCTGAGAAATCGCCTCGAGAAGGTCGAGCGCCGCCTGCACATGCTCGAGGCCTTGCGCGTCGCGTTCCTGAATCTCGACGAAGTCATCCGCATCGTGCGCACGGAGGACGAGCCGAAACCCGTCCTGATCAAGCGCTTCAAGCTCGACGAGGAACAGGCCGACTACATCCTAGAAACGCGCCTGCGCCAGCTTGCGCGGCTCGAAGAGATGAAGCTCAATTCCGAGCGCGACGAACTCGAGGAGGAACGGGCGAAGATCAACGTCACGCTCGGTTCGAAGGCACGCCTGAAGACGCTGATCAAGGACGAGCTGAAGTCCGATGCGAAGAAGTATGGCGACGAGCGGCGTTCACCGATCATCACCGGCGTGGTCGCCGCGCAGGCGCTCGACGAGGCTGCCCTGGTCGTCAGCGAGCCGGTCACCGTCGTGCTGTCGCAGAAGGGCTGGGCGCGCGCGGCCAAGGGTCACGACATCGACGCCGCCGCGCTGAGCTACCGCGAAGGCGACAGTTTCCGAAGTTCGGCGAAAGGCAAGACCACGCAGAACGTCGCATTCATCGACTCGACCGGCAGGAGCTATTCCACGCCGACTCATACGCTTCCTTCCGCGCGCGGCAACGGCGAGCCGCTGACCGGCCGCTTCACGCCGCCGCCCGGCGCGCACTTCGAGGCGGTCGCAATCGCCGACTCGGCCAGCAAGCTCGTGCTCGCCAGCGATCACGGCTACGGTTTCGTGATCAAGTTCGAAGGACTGCTGGCGAACAAGAAGGCCGGCAAGCAGCTCATCAACATGGACGATCATGCGCACGTCGTCGCGCCGGCCTATGTCAACGATTCCGCGCGCGACCGCATCGTCGTCGCGACGAACGCCGGCCACCTGCTGATGTTCTCGGTCGCCGAACTGCCGGAACTCGACAACGGCGGCAAGGGCAACAAGCTGATCGAGATTCCGAAGGCGAAGTTGACGCAAGGCGAGCGCGTCGCCGGCGTTGCCGTCGTCGCCGAAGGCAAGGGCGAAGTCACGCTCTACGCCGGTGCGCGCAAGCTGATCCTGAAGTGGTCGGACCTGGTCGAGTACAACGGCAATCGCGCGCAGCGTGGCGGCAGCCTGCCGCGCGGGTTCCAGCGTGTCGAGAGGATCGAGACGAGCGCTTGAACGACCTCTCGCGCTCTCACCGAACCAAACGGGCGCGCCTGACTTCTCGCCGATATTATCGAGACGCAACACTCAAGAGTAGAACTGCCTGTCGCACCTCTACCTGACTCGTGGTCCTTTGCACATATTCCTTACGGGCCTTGCTGCGCGCCTGGCACTTTCCGTGAAACGCCGTCATTTCGGGTACGGATCAAAGCCGTCGGCGAAGATCACATCATTCAGATAGCTCACGCACGCCGAGAACTCGGATGTGTCGCCGGCGGGATCCGTCGCCGTCGCTGTGATCGCGTTGCCGTTGGACAACGGCAACGTCGGCAACGTGGTGAACGCGAAGTCGAATGTTCCGATGCCTTCATCGATCCCTTGCGGGACGGTCACGGTCACCGTCACGTCACGCTCTGCAGCCAGGTTCTACCTTCGCCATTGCCGGACGCATTGCAGGCCGGGCTTACATAGATGTCCACCGTGTAGTTGCCGCCGGTCGTCGTCAGTGTGCCGCTGACGCGGCCGTTGTGATAGCCGCCGGCAGCGACGGCTATCACCGGAAAGTTCTGGCCGCGATTCGCGTAGTCGTTTTGCTGGATGCCGCCGTCATCGTCGTTCGGTGTGACGCCTTCACCGGCCAGATCGATGCCGAGCAGGCCGTTGCCGAAGATGCTGTTCTTGCGAATCTTGTTGCCTTGGCCGATGCTGACCAGGACGCCTTCAGTGTCGTTGTATGCGATCGTGTTGTAGCGAATCGTATTGCCCGAAGGCGCGCCGCCGCTGCTGCTGGTGAAATGGATGCCGGCATTGCCGTTGCCGATCGTCGCCCCATTGGCCCCCGCGCCGATGAAGTTGCTGCCGATCACATTGTTCTCGGCGCCACCGCCGTCGACCAGGATTCCGGCCTGCACGTTATCGCCGATCACGTTGCCGCTGATGGTGTTGTCGTGGCCAAGCAGGTGGATGCCGCGCGTACCGTTGCCGCGATTTGTGTAATTGCCGGCGTTGACGTTCCAGCCCACGCCGATGTAGTTGTTGAGAATTTGGTTGTTATACGTGCCGAGTGCCGGCGCGCCGGAAGAGCCCTGCATGACGATCCCACTGCCGGTAGCATCGCCGATGATATTGCGGTCGGCCACATCGTCGCTGCCGACGGTCGCATCGTGAGCCGCGACACCCAGCCGGATGTCGATTCCGTTGGGTTGCAAAGGGTGGCCGCCGATGCTGCCGGCGAATCGATTGCCCGCGACAAAGTGACCGCTGCCGCCTAGCAGGTCGATCGCCGCGTCGGTGAAGCCGCTGAATCCGAGGCCCTTGATCGACGTGGCCGCGGCATCGCCCGCGTCGCTGGCTACCCGAAGGCCATGGGTCACGCTGCTGTTGCCGGATTCAAGGATCACGCACAGAGTCGCATCGTCACCGGTGTCGAGGTCATTGGCCGAGGCACCTGTCTGCGTAAAGCCGTTGATGATTCCGCCGTGAGTCAGCGCCGGCAGTTCGGAATCCAGCGTGATCACCTGCGGGCAGCCCGAGCCGATATCGAATGTGATCAGGCCGCTGCCGTGCGCATTTGCATTGGCGATCGCCGAGCGCAGCGAGCCGTCGCCGGAGTCGTTTTTGTTGCCGACGCTCTGGATGTATGCATTGTTGATGGTCGACTCATACACGCCGAGGTCGACGGTCGCGCCTAGGATGCGCGGGCCGCCATCCAGATCGTGCGCCGGCAAGCCGCCGGGTACATTGTTCTTCCCCGAGTCGATCACCGGCGACTGCGGCGATTCGATCGGGCGATAGTTGCTGTCGAGCTGCGGGTCGCCGGTCAGGGTGCCCGATTCGATGGCACCGCCGTTGTAGTTGTGCGTGCCGACGACGTTGTCCACCAGCGTCGAAATGCCATCCATATCTATGTACACGTCGCGTGCGTCGTTGTTGTAGGCGTTGTTGTAGAAGATATTCTTGTAGGCATAGATCGCACCGGAGCCGCTCGCGCACAGGCCGTCGACTTTGCCGCCGACGATGGTGTTGTTGACAAGCGTGTAGGCCGGCACCGAACCGGTGCTCGCAATGTTCAGGGCGCCGAGCCCTTCGTAGACGCACGCGTCGGCTCCGGTGAAACTGGGCCCGACGATGAGGTTTTCGACGATCTGGGCGGAAAAGGAGTGCGAACCGGTATACACATCGTAGTAAATTATCGTCAGGGCTTCTCCATCGACGATGTTGCGCCGCATGACCAGAGACACCGAGTCGGCGGTCGGGTAGTAGTATTCGTACCAGAGCAGCCACGGACCCGCTGCCTCGCCGTGAAAGCGGATTCCCTCGATGGTCACGTCGCCGATGACCTGCGCATTGAAGAGCGCATGCACGCCCGCGGTGATAGTAAGGGTGGTATTGGCTGGATCAATCTGGCGAGAGGCGCAATTGGCCGTATAGCCGCCCAGCAGCGAGAAGCCCTGGAAGACCGGTAGCGTCGATTGAACCTTGCCTTCGCCGTCGAACACTGTCCCATCGATGTGATAGGTGCCCTTTACGAGCTTGATCGTCGTCGGAACGACGAGGGCCGTGGCAGCCGCGAGGCCGAAGTCCGCGTCGTTGGCCACGCAGAATTCCGCGTCGGCCGCATACGTTGGCGCGACCAGCGCGACCAGTAGCAGAATTGCGAGCAGGCCAATCAGTGACTGGAAGCAAGTGCCAGCATGCTTTGTCGCACGCCACGCCCTTGCTGCAATTCGCCACGTCATCGCCCGCCTCCAATTTCGGCAGAACGCCCCTGTCACCTGATAGCCACGCAAATTGCGGGAAAAAGAGGGCGCTCCTGCACGAAAATCCGACAAACGCTTGTGTGCGCCCTTGAAGTCGGAGCGTCAGGTTCATCTTCGGGCCGCAAGAAATGCGTCTGACGGCCTTTTGCGGCTCTCTTTATCGAAGCCCGTAAAGGTCACTTTGTTATCATGAGCGCATGAACAGAAAACGACTCTCTGCCGGGGCTCTGCATCCGATACCGGCCGATCTGCGACAGGCGCTTCTCGCATCGCCACAAGCGCATGCGGCATGGGAGGACGTCACCCCACTTGCCCGGAATGAATGGATTTGCTGGGTAACCTCCGTGAAGAAGGCGGAGACACGGAAGGCGCACGTCGAGCGGGTACGCATGCAACTCATGGAAGGCATGCGCCGACCTTGCTGCTGGCCTGGTTGTCCGCATCGAGGAGACACCGGACCAGGCCGCGTTCGTTAAAGCGGATCGACCCCATCGATCTGGAAAAAGGTGGAAAAAGGGGACGGAGGTAATTAGCTCAGCTTAATTGCCTCCGTCCCCTCTTCTCATGCGCCTTCGCGCTCTGCGCATTGTGTCCGCGTCATTCAAACTCCGACGCGAACAGCGCGTCGATGAGCACCTTCGTCGCGCTGAAGCGTATTTCACCGCCGGTGACCGTGGTGGCGCCGCCCATGACGATGCCCCCAGGCATGATCACCATCGATTGAGGCGAGTCGCTCTGGGAGTCCGGTTGAGGCGACATGTCGCCATAGGACCTGATCTTTCGTGACGAATTTCAAGTCAGCGGACCCTAGCAATTGGCGGCGCGTCCGATGATGCGTCGCTGACTGGTCCTCGCAAATCTCGTGAAAAAAAAGGACGGAAGTAATCAAGTAGAGCCAATTACCTCATCGCCCTTTTATCGACGTCCGCATTTCTCACGCCTGGAAGTTCTTCTTCGTTACTTCGTCGGCTTCCCCTGTGACCGCTTCTTCGCAGCAGTCGACTTGATGATGAGCACGCCCTTCCCCTTGGATGGCAAGGGCGCCGCCGCCTTGGCAACCGCGGCAGCAATCAACGCGTCCACATCCGGATGTGCCAACTGACTGGCCGATTCCACCGGTACGTAGCGGGCCTGGCTTCCCGACCCCTGGATAAGCCGCTTCGGGTCAGGCAAATCAGGTCCATGCATCAAGTAAAGACGCACACCGTCGGGGCGTCCGTCGATCGCCAGGATCGCATCGATCGCCCGGTCCGTGGCCGTATAGGAGATGACGACATGACTGGTGTAGTCGTACGCCAGTTCGTTGGCAGTCGGGAATCGCTTGCGTATGGCAGCACGGACCGACCGCAATAGCTTCTGATGCTTCGGATCCAGCCTGTCGATATAGGACTGGAGCTCGGCCTCGGGCGTAAGGTTGTTGCTATCGGGTTTCACCGGCACGTCATTCTCCCGGTCGTTCTCGAGGACGGAGGGGGCAAAAGAACTGGGCTCAGAGTTGGTCAGAGTGCAATTTCAGCACAAAGCCTGATGCTACAAAGTGTACTCTGATCCCTGTTTTTCGCCCTGCATTGCATTTCTTTACATGCCGCCATGTGACAGCGACAGCGTGCAGCGGCAGAATCGCGCGTGTACCTGCGCTCATGGGGTCTCGCGTGCAACGCAATTCGGTTATCGTTGTTTTCATAGTGGCGGCGGTCGTCGTCGCAGGAATCGGTTACTACAGCGGCCGCAGAACGGGATTGCAGGAAGCGCGCCGTGAGGCGACGACAGCACCGAAGAGTGGTGCGATTGTAGCGCCGAGGGCCGGCGCTGCCGGCGCCACGAGAAATACAAGCAGGGTCACGCATGCTGCTCCGCCTACCCGCAAAATGCTCGACAGCGCGGCCTCGAACGGCAGTGCGACCGCGCTGCCGCCGCCGGGCACACCGCTCAAGGAGATCTTCGACGAGCTCAAGGCGCGTGCCGATGCAGGCGATGCGGCCGCGGCCTCGCGCCTGTTTCAGGATATGCAACACTGCGCGGCGGCACAGCGCCTCGGTCGGTTCCTGCCAGCGTTTGCGAACGGTATGCTCAACGGCAACCTGCCGTCTTCGCCCGACGAAATCGAACGCGGCGACCGTCAGCTCGACCGGGTGCAGCGTGGCCTCGAATTTCAACAGGCCAATGCGGCGATGTGCGCCGGCCTCTCACCGAAGCAGATGGCGGCACTCGTGCCGGCGACGCTCGCGGCCGCGCAGCTTGGCGACCCGCAGGCGGCCGACTGCTACGTCGGCGCCAATCTCAACGCATGGCCCGATGTGCTCGACAACCCTAACTGGATCAGCGATTACAAGAACAATGCGCTGCCGCTCGCGAACGCCGCCGTGCAGCAGGGCGATTGGGCGATGGTCGGCCTGCTGGCCTCGGCAAACGCGGGCAATCCTCGCAACAACAACATGCTCAACCAGGTGACCGGAACCGACACGCTGCAGGCGTATACCTATGCGAAGCTGATGAGTCTCGGGCAACCCGCGGATACGCCGCCATCGAGCCGCTCGACGAATGCGCTGTCGATGCTGTCGAGCCAGTTGACGCCCGAACAGATCCAGGCCGGCGACGCGCAGGCGCAATCACTGTATCAGCAGTATTTCAATGCGACACCGCGGGAGACGGGCCAGGTTGCGAATCCGATGCGAGCGTGCCAAGCGGGGTTCTGACGGCTTAAATCGCCTTTAATCAGCTACGTCCCCTTTTCGCCGTCAGTCCGTACATCGATTGCCAGTACCAAACCAACCGCAAGCTCTGTCGACGAGTAGGCGCTGACAACGTGAAAAACAATCTGATCCCGTTTCGCTTAATGGGATAAGTTTGCACCCCCGTTCCGAACTAAACTAGCCCCACGCCGTTTTATCAAAGGCGACTGCGCTGGCACCCACTCGTACAGCGAGGCCACAGATGAAGACCGTACTCATTACCGGAGCCAACCGCGGCATAGGCTTGGCGCTCGTGCAGGTCCATGTCGCGCGCGGCGACCGCGTGATCGGCGCGTGCCGGCACGGCAGCGATGCGCTCGCGCAAACGGGAGCGCGCGTCGAAGCCAGTGTCGACGTCGGCGACGACGCCGCGGTGGCCGATCTCGCGCGCCGCCTCGATGGCGCACGCATCGACGTGCTCTGGCTCAACGCAGGCATCATGGCGCGCAACGCGCTCGGCAGCATTGACGCGGCCGGGTTCGCCAGTGCGCGGCAGCAGTTCGAGGTCAATGCGCTGGGACCGCTGCGCGTCGCGCAGGCACTGCTGCCGAATCTCGGCGAGGGCAGCAAGGTCGGCATCATCACGAGCCGCATGGGATCGATTGCCGACAACGGTTCCGGCGGCTCCTACGGATATCGCGCGTCCAAAGCGGCCGTGAACGCGATCGGCAAGTCACTGGCGGTGGATCTGAAGCCGCGCGGCATCGCCGTATTCCTGCTGCATCCGGGCTTCGTCGCGACCGAGATGGTCGGCGGCCGCGGCGACCTGAGCCCGGCGCAGGCGGCGAAACAACTCGTGCAGACGCTCGATTCGCGTGACCCGGCGCAGACCGGGACGTTCTGGCACAGCAGCGGCACTGAGTTGCCGTGGTAAGGAGTGAACGAGAAACAGAACAGCGATCAGACTACCGTTACCACATCAGCATCCAAGAAGTGTACTGCGACCCCGTTTCCGGCAGTTTCGTCAAACAAGCGTAACTGAACCTGTCACCGTTTCGCTTAAGTTTCTTGCACTTTCTTATCGATGGCCTCAAGAGCTTGCACAACAACCGCTCGGAGGGCAAACAGCGCTCGCACGCGCCCGCCGAGATATGAAGCGAAAATGCCTCTGGTAGTTTCTTCGGACAGCGCTTTAGTGATGCTGGCAACGACTTCTGCTTTCTCCTGATCCTGATGGTACTCAACACCGTTTAACCACAGGCGAGCCGCTTCGTCTGTGAAGAGCGGGACATTGTTAATTGTCATCTGGAAGTACCGGCCGTAATCCCCAGTCATGTAGATGTTTCGAAAGTTCTTACGCGGCCTTGAACGAACTGGAAACGCAGCTTGCCGGCTTGATCGCTTTGTCGGCGCCTGCGAAGAGGTCGTTGCGCCGGATGGGACCGAAGTCGGAGGCGTTCTGTCGGCAGACGCTGCGGGTGCTGGAGCAGAATCCGCAGATCGTGCCGCCGAATGTGTCGCTGGCGGATGCGATGGCCGATCTGACCGCGCAGCAGCAGTTGCGCCCGCGCATGGTCCGGCTGTCGCGGCTGAGCGAGCGCGCGTCGGACACCGACGTTGCACTCGGCAGCGACGTGATGACGGTGGCGTTGCAGGGTTACGGCTTGTTGAAGCTTACCGGTCTTGCCGAAGGACTCGAACCGCTGCGACAGGAACTCGGCGCTCGATTCTCGAAGACTTCGCGCCGCGCGTCGCAGCCGACGCCTGCTCCGCTGCCGGAGGCCAAGGCGGCATAACGCGTCGATTCTGCTCCCTACCCTTTCAAAGCCGCAGCGATGCGGCTTTATTTTTGGGTAATACCTTGTGCAAAGCTCCGAAGCAATGGTCACCGGACCAGATTTCGACTGGCTCAAGCGCACGTATCCCGACGATGCGAGCTGTCAGGTGTCACACGAGACGATCTATCGCAGCCTGTTCATCCAGTCCCGCGGCGCCCTGAAGAAGGAATTACTCGAGCATTTGCGGCGCACCCGCGCCATGCGCCGTTCGCGCCACCACACTCAGAAGACGGACGATCACGGCAGAATCACCGGCACCGTGTCGATCAGCGAGCGTCCAGCCACGGTTGAAGACCGCGCTGTGCCAGGTCACTGGGAAGGCGATCTACTGTTCGGCAGCAAGAACAGCCAAATCGCTACCCTCGTCGAACTTCAGACACGTTATGTGATGTTGGTGAAGGTCGGCGGCAAGTACCCAGACGGCCATGAAATGTTGTCCAAACTGCGCTGGTAAACGAGCGTATAAACTCAATGACGGCGCCGGGGCGTGGAGATGGCCGACTATAAACGCTTCACCTTGGCGACCGATATCGATGTCTTCTTCTGTGATCCGCAGAATCCTTGGCAGCGCGGGACCAATGAGAATACGAACGGGCTATTGCGGCAGTACTTTCCCAAGGAATGGACCTTTCCGCCCTCTCGCAGGCCAAGCTCAATGCGGTGGCTAGGCGCTTGAACGAACGCCCCAGAAAAACACTAAGCTACGAAACACCCGCCGAACGATTCGCCCATCTGTTGCATTGATCGGTTGAAACCGCAGCCCGAAGCGGACGGCCGATGCAGGCGAATCACTGCCGCATAGCGGACACTCGGATTGCGATAACGCGCCACTGGTCACACAGCCGGAAACCTGTGCTTGCGGACCCTGGGGCAATAACTGACACTCGCACTCGGCCGGACAGCCTCCGGCACGGGGGATTTTGTCCGCGAATGAAGCACGACCTATTCGCCGAACTGCGGCGCCGCAATGTGCTGCGCATGGCAGGGCTGTATCTGATTGGCTCCTGGCTCATCACACAGGTGGCAGCGACGCTCTTGCCGGCGTTCGAGGCGCCGGCCTGGACGTTGCGCGCGCTGGTGATGTTGCTCGCGATCGGCTTCGTGCCGACGATGATGTTTTCGTGGATCTACGAGCTAACGCCCGAGGGGCTCAAGCGCGACGCCGAGGTTCCACTGGACCAGTCGATCGGGCACCAGACGGGCCGGCGCATCGACGGCATGATCATCGCGACGCTGGTGCTGGCGCTGGCGTATTTCGCGGTCGACAAGTTCCTGCTTGCGCCACGGCGCGAGGCGGCGCAACTGCAGCAGCAGGCCGAGCTGTTGCAGCAAGGGCGGAAGACGGCGGGCGACGCTGCGCCGGCGACGACGCCAGCCGTCTCCGAGCAGTCGATCGCCGTGCTGCCGTTCGTGAACATGAGCAGTGACAAGGAACAGGAATATTTCTCCGACGGCATCTCCGAAGAACTGTTGAACCTGCTCGCGAAGATTCCTCAGTTGCAGGTCACGGCACGCACCTCGTCTTTCGCATTCAAGGGCAAGGAGACGGGCATCCCGGAGATCGCGCGCACGCTGCACGTGGCCCACATACTCGAAGGCTCCGTACGCAAGTCCGGCAACTCGGTGCGGATCACGGCGCAGTTGATCCGCGCCGGCACCGACACGCACCTGTGGTCGGAGACTTACGACCGCAAGCTGGACGACATTTTCGCGGTCCAGGACGAGATCGCCGCCGACGTGGTGAAGCAGCTCAAGGTCACCCTGCTCGGCGCGGCGCCGAAGGCGCGCACGACCGACCCCGAGGCGTACGCGCTGTACCTTCAGGCTGTCCAGCTCGGACGCCAGAAAACCGCCGACGCGTTCCATCAGTCCGACGCGCTCTACCACAAGGTATTGGCGATCGATCCGCGGTACGCGCCGGCGTGGGCCGCACTCGCCGAGAACTTCTATCACGAGGCGGACCAAGGCGTGCTGTCCAGCAAGGAGGGATACGCCCAAGCGCGCGAGGCGGCCATGAAAGCGCTCGCGATCGATCCAGATTACGCGCCGGCTCACGTCCGGCTCGGCTACATCGCGGACAGCGACAACGACCTAGCCGGCGCGGCGCAGCACTTGAAACGCGCGCTGGTGCTTGCCCCGTCGGATCTGGACGTGCTGCGCAACAGCGCCACGCTGCTCGCCGATCTCGGTCGCCTGGACGAGGCGCTCGCGCTCAATGAGGCCATCGTCCGCCGCGATCCGGTGAACGTAAGTGCGCTCTTCAACATGGGGCTCTACCAGCGCATGGCCGGCCAGTTCGACCCGGCGATCGCGTCGTTCCGCACAGTGCTGAGCCTTTCCCCCCGCCGGGGCAACGCGCACGCCAGCCTCGGCACCGCGCTGCTATTGACGGGCGATGCGCAGGGCGCGCTGTCGGAGATCGAGCAGGAGACGAGCGAAGCGTGGAAGATGATCGCCCTGCCGATGGCGTATCACGCGTTGGGACGTAAGGCCGACTCGGATGCCGCACTTGCCGCACTGATCGCGAAGGACGAGAAGGACTGGTCTTTCAATATCGCCTTCGTGTACGCCTACCGCGGCGAGGCGGACAAGGCGTTCGAGTGGCTCGACAAGGCGATCGAGTACGGCGACTCCGGCGTTTCCGGCATCGTGACGGAGAACCTGTTCGACAAGATCCACGCCGACCTGCGCTGGCTGGCGTACCTGCGCAAGATCGGCAAGGCGCCGGAGCAACTGGCGAAGATCGAGTTTAAGGTGGCGTTGCCAGCGGCGGAGGGCAGCGCGGCGAGCACTAGCGCAAATCACTAACCCCGGCGGATCGCGAGCCGCGCGAAAATATTCGCTGCTCTAAAGCTGATGCTGGCGGGAGTCGCCTTCGGGGTCGATAGCGGACTCTCGACGGCCGCGGATTTTTCGTGAGGCAGCTGTCGGCCCGAAGCAGACATCCGATGCCTGCAACTCACTGCCGGAAAGCAGACGCTCACGATGCGGTAACGCAACCCGCGCTTGCGCACCTCGACGCAATCTCGGACACTCGGCATCGACCGGATTCCATCCGGCACAGGGGGTGCGTCTGAGTTTGAAGCCCAGCCTGTTCGCCGAACTCAAGCGCCGCAATGTGCTGCGCGCCGGTGCGTTCTATATCGCGGCAATCTGGGCGCTAGCGCAGGGTATCTCCCAGCTGGGTCCGGCGATCGGTTTGCCGGACTGGACCACACGCTGGTTCCTCGTCGCCGCCATCATCGGCTTTCCGTTCTGGATCGCGTTCGCCTGGTTCTACGAGTTCACGCCGGAGGGCCTGAAGCGCGAGAGCGAGGTCGAACCGCACGAGTCGATCACGCACCACACCGGCCGTAAGCTCGACTTCGCGATCATCAGCGTGCTGGCCGTTGCCGTCGTGCTACTGCTGACCAACACGTTCGTCTGGCACAAGGGCTCCGGCTTGCAGGCCAGCGCCGACGAGACCCCGATACCGGACAAATCCCTCGCCGTGCTGCCGTTCATCAACCTGTCGGACGAAAAGAGTCAGGAGTACTTCGCGGATGGCATCTCCGAGGAACTACTGAACCTGCTGGCGAAGGCGCAGCCGCTGCAGGTCGCCGCGCGCACGTCGTCGTTCTCGTTCAAGGGAAAACAGCTCGGCATTCCGGAAATCGCAAAAGCACTCCACGTTGCCAACGTGCTCGAAGGCTCGGTGCGCAAGGCCGGCGATGCAGTGCGGATCACGGCGCAGTTAATTCGCGCCGCAGATGGCTACGAGATCTGGTCGCAGAGCTGGGACAAGAAACTCGACGACATCTTCGCGATCCAGGATAGCATCGCCGCGGACGTCGTCGCCCAACTCAAGGTCAAGCTCCTCGGCGCCGTGCCGACTGCGCGGCAGACCGATCCGAAGGCCTATGCGCTGTACCTGCAGGCACGCGAACTCGCAAGACAGAACACCGCCGATGCCTACCAGCAGGCCGATGCGCTGAACCGCCAGGCTCTTGCAATCGATCCGCGCTACGCACCTGCTTGGTTTGGATTGAGTGTCAACTCCGTTAACAAGACGACTATCGGCGCGGTGCCGAACGACGAAGGTTTGCGGCAGGCCAAGGAAGCGGCCGAGAAGGCGCTAGCGATCGATCCGGACTTCGCGCTGGCCGAAGGCTGGCTCGGCTACATAGCGAACGATGAGGGCGACCTGTCGCGCGCAGCGGGGCACTTCGAGCGGGCCCTGTCGCTGGAACCTTCCGATCTACGCATCCTGGCCAACAGCATCGCCCTACTGGAATCCCTGGGTCGCCTGAAGGAGGCGCTTGCGATCAGGGAATACGTCGTCGCACGCGATCCTGTCAACGTGACGAGGCTGAACAACCTGGGCGACACCTATGTCTTTGCCGGCCGCTACGACGAGGCGATCGCGAAGTACCGCACGGTGCTGACCCTGAGCCCTGGTCGTGGGCAAACGCACGCCGCCCTTGGCGGAGCGCTGCTGCTGAAGGGCGACGCCAAGGCGGCGTTGGCCCAGATGCAGCAGGAAACGAGCGAAGTCGTGCGCCTGACCGGCCTTGCGACGACTTACGACGCGCTCGGGCAAAGGGCAGAATCCGACGCCGCACTCGGACAGTTGATCTACAAGTACGAGAAGGACGAGTCTTACAGCATCGCTGAGGCCTATGCCTGGCGAGGCGAAGCCGATGAGGCCTTCGCGTGGCTCGACAAAGCGGTCCAGTATGCCGACCCGGGTCTATCCTTGATCGTGGTCGATAACCTGTTCGACAAGATCCACAATGACCCGCGCTGGATACCGTTCTTGCACAAGCTCGGCAAGGCGCCGGAGCAGTTGGCGAAGATCGAGTTCAAGGTGACGTTGCCGCAGGCGGAAGGCGCAACGGCGAGCAGCGTGCCGCATCCCTAGCGGCGGCACATCGCGAGCCGGCGCGAAGCACGCGGCCCGACAGCGGACATTCGTGAGAGTCGCCTTCGGGTCGATAGCCTGCGCTCAATCGCGGCAAATTTTTCGTGAGGCGGCTTCCGGCCCCTTCCTGCCTGTCGCGAGCGTCCGCAAACAGGAAGGTTGCACGCCTCGCTTGGGGACGAGACGGAACGACGAAAACCCTCAGTCGCTCTCGAACCCGTTGATGAAGAGAAGGTCGCGCGACTGCGCTTCCCAGGCGCCGATGTCGGCAGCATCACCCGGCGGTGAGCCGAAAATCTGGAGATTGACCGGTCGCAGGAAGCCGAAGCCGCGCTGATCGCTGGCTGCGCCGGAGCTGTTGCCGGCGTCGAGCGCAGGACTGCCGTCGAGCAGGGCATGGGTCGGTGTTGGCCCGCCGTAGTAGTTCAGTGGAGCGAGCCTGGGAAGCGCCGTGATATCGCTGCCGCGCGTAGTGACGCCATTGAACGCGTCGCTGAGATTGAAACCATTCGAGATGGCCGCGCCGGCGCCGGATTCAACGAGATTGTTCGTCGCGTTGACGGCGATGATCGAATTTCGCAGCAGCGTTGTGGCCACGCCGCCGCCCACACCATCGGTCTCGATGCCTCCTGGCGCATTGTCGACGATCGTGCTGTTCACAACATTGGCAGTAGCGCTGATGCCGGCCGATTTTGTGATCACCGCAATGCCGCCGCCGCCGTTGACGGTCGAGTTTCCGCTTACGGTGCAGCCGCGAAGATCCAGATTCGAGTTTCCGCCGATGAATAGGCCACCACCGTAAATGCTCGAGGTATTGTTCGTGAAGGTCGAATTGGTGAACGTGCTGTTGCCGGCGTTCAGCGCGACGGCGCCGCCAGACGTCAGGGCATGGTTGCCGGTAACGTAGACGTTCGCCAGCGCAAGGTTGCTGTAGGCTTCAACGCCGCCGCCGCCCTCGTTCGCGTTGTTGCCGTTGCTGATCGTCATGCCGTTGATGGCGACGTTCAGCCCGAAGCCAGGCACCCTGAAGATCGGGAAATTCGGCGCGGCAGCGTCGCGCGTCACGGTGAGCAGGTCGGCGCCCGGACCGTTGACGGTCACATTCGATGAAATGTTGGGCAGTGCCCCCGTCAAGCTAATAGTCTGCGGCGTGTTGAACAGCGGCGATGCGAAGATGATGTCGTTGAACGTGCTCGTGCTGCTGTTCGCCGTATTGATCGCCTGGAGCAGCGTGCACGAAATCGGGTTGCAATTGAAGGTGCCTCCGGCGAGCGTATTGCTGACGATGATCGCCTGCATCTCTACGGCGCCGATGTCGGCATTGTCGCCGCCGCTGCTAGTGACGATGGGCGGGATATCGAAAGCTCGCACGGCGCCACGCTGATCGGTGGTACGCCCGCTGCTGTTGCCCTTGTCGAGGGCCGGACTGCCGCCGAGCAGGGCATGCGACGGGGTCTTAGCACCGTTGAGCGACAGCGGGCCGAGTTTGGGATCGACGTTGGTCTGGTCGCCGGTCGCGGTGAGAAAACCGCCGCCGCTGTCGCTGGCGATGTTGAAACCCAGCGAAGTCAGGGTCGCTGTTCCTCCCATCGCGCCCGCTGTGAACGCGGCCAGATCACTCCCGGCGTTGTTCCCGACGATCGAATTTCGCAGTATCGTCGTCGGCGTTCCCCCGATGGCCACAGTCGCGATGCCACCGGTGCAGCCTGCAAAGGCTCCCGTGCTAACGTTGCGGGTAATGGTGCTGCTCACGACTTGCAGCGTGCTGGGGCCGGAAGCACTGAAGTGAGATATGCCTGCTCCTTTGCACGATGAGTTTTCAACGTTGCCGCTGACCGTGCTGTTGCTCAGGCGCAGCGCGTGACCATTATCGCCCTCGAACTCGATGCCCCCGCCTTCCTTGGCGGTGTTGTCACTGAATGTGGAATCTGTGAACACGCCATCGCTCAAGGAAAGGAAGACTCCTCCGCCGAACAACGCGCGATTGCCGGTGACGTTCACGCCGGCCAGGCTCAGGTTGCTGTTGCTCTGGATAGCGCCGCCGCCGCCGCCGCCAAGCGCGCGGCTGCCGTTGCTGATGGTCATGCCGTTGATCGCGACATTCAGCCCGCCGCCCGGCACATTGAAAATGCCGAACTCTGTCGCGATAAGGAAATCACGCTCCACGGTGAGGAGGTTTGCACCCGGGCCATTGATCGTGACATTGCTGGTGATGTCGGGCAGCGCCGCTTCCAGATCGATCGTCTGCGGTCCGTCAAACGGCGGCGTCGCAAAAATGATGTCGTCCAGACCGGTGCCGTTGCTGTTGGCCGTGGCGATGGCCGCATCCAACGAACCCCCGCCGGCGAAGTTAGTGTTGGTCACGATGATTGCCTGCATCTCGACCGCGCCGATGTCCGAGCCGTCACCGCCGCTGGGCGGTGTGATTCCGGATATCGCGAATGGGCGCGGCGCGGTGCGCTGATCGAGTGGCGGGGGACCTGAGTTCTTGCCGGCGTCGAGCGCCGGGCTTCCTCCCAACAACGCGTGGGTCGGTGTGCTGGCGCCGTTGAGCGACAGCGGCCCAAGGCGTGGATCGACGTTGATCTGATCGTTTGGCCCCACCAGGAAACCGCCGCCGCCGTCGCTGGCGAGATTGAACCCCCCGGACGTCACCGTCGCCGGATTGACACCGCCCGTGGCCACGCTGGCGCCGACGTTATTACCAAACAGCGTGTTGTTTATCTGTGTCGCCGCTGCCGTGACGGTCGTGTTCGACGAGTCAACGAAAATACCGCCGGCTCCCGGCGAACGGTTATAGGCAATCGTCGTGTTCCGAACTGTCAGCGTTTGTATGCCGGTGTATGGATGGAAGCTGATCGCGCCGCCATTGGAGGAGGCAACGTTTCCACTGAACGTGCAGTTCGTGATGGTGGCGGTGGCATTGATCACCTCGATGCCTGCGCCGGTACCGGCGCTGTTGTTGTCGAACGTGCAGCCAAAGATAATCGTGCTGCCACCGGCTTGGTACACGCCGCCACCGGTAAAGCCTCCCGGAGCCTTGTTGCCGGTCACGACGCAAAAGCTCAGGCTCAGGCCGCCGTCGCTGACGATGGCGCCGCCAACATCGCCAGCCAGGCCATCACGTAAAGTGGCCCCGCCTAGCGTCAGCACCGTGCCCGACGCAACGCGGAAGATGCGGCTGACTTGATTGCCGGAGATCGCCAGCAGGTTCGCGCCCGGACCATTGATGATCACGCTATGGCTGATCAGGATCTCGCCGCCGGTCAGCGTGATCGTCTGCGCACTGTTGAACAGCGCGGAGAAGTTGATCGAATCGCTGCCGGAACTCGCCGAGAAAACCGCATCGCGCAAGGTATTGCACTGGCTTGGCGTGGCAGTACAACTCACGCCGACGGCATCGTCGGCCGCGCTGGTCACGGTGTAGATCGTCCCCGGCCCCGAATGCGCCGCGTTCGACACAAAGAGGCCGACAGCCAAGAGCCACGCCAGGACCACACGAACGCGACTTTCCCAATAACGAGAGACAGTACGCATGCTGCTTCCCCTTGTTGACGCGGACTGGCGGACCGGGCGAACAAACGTGTACCGACACTCTACAACAAAAAAGGTGACAGGCTGATCCCCCTGGAACTGCCGGATTGGAGTGCCCCGGTCGCGACGCAATCGGAAATTTGCCTAAAGTCCAAAACCCATCGCCGGAAAGCAGACGCTCGTTGCGGTAACGCGCCATCTGCCAGCCGGGGGATTAGCCGCACTCACGCACCCTGACGTAATCACTGACACTCGGCGTCAACCGGATTGCCTCCTGCACAAGGGATTTGCGTCCGAGCATGAAACGCAGCCAGCCGAGCTGCGGCACCGCAATGCGATCCGTGCCGCGTAAGTTCACTGCCGTGAAGACGTACTGCTCGCGGACGATCGTTCTTCCCGGTTTTGCGTCCTTCATCGTTTTGTTCGGATTGCGCTCATACAGGCGTTGTATTCGTGGTCATCGCTCCGCGCTTCCTCGCCGCCTCGCGTTGCGCAGGGGTGCTGGAAAGAATCAACGCAGCAGGAAGACTGGACGGTCATGCCATACACGACATCGAGTTGCTCAGGCGGGACTTTTCCCTGCATCGCTCAACGGCGGAAACTACTCCGCATTGCTCTGCTCACGTTGCCACTCATGCCGTTCGCGGCGCAGGCGACGACATTGGGTTGTGCACTCGACTACTCATCCGGCAATGAACCATCGGTCCAGCCGCCGCTGAGCATCGACTACCCCGCGCATGGACCTGCCAGCATCGCAGGCCAAGGCTCGAATCCATCCTGGACTCCCTACACCGTCCAGGTCACGACCATCAGTGGCAGCGCCAACGTCTACTTCGGCGTGCTCGACTCCGACAGCGGAGAAGGCGTGCCGTGGGACGATCCTGACGGGCTGCTGACCGACGGTTTCGCAAAGGCGTTTGCAATCGACGTTGGCTCGAGCTCGAGTTACAAGATCACGATCACCTTCCAATTGCCCGTCATGGGAGTTCGATTCGCCATTACGGATCTTGATCTTGGCGCAGAGAGCGCGCTGGTACAGGCCTTTCCGGTTGCGGTCGGCGGCAGCGCCATAGTCGTGACTGACAATCTGTTGTCGGCCCCGACTTCCGTGCCGACGCTTGCTCTGGGCAGCACGCACGCGACCAATGATGCCTACGTGGTCGATCAAAGCAAGGTCAACGCGGCGGGCGGCGGGCTCTATGCCGTCAAGACCAGCGGGGGCACGAGCGACCGGACGGGGACCGTGCTGTTGCGATATGGCGACGAGCAGGAAATACAGCGTGTCGAAGTGAGTTACGCCGGCTCGAACACCGGCATCTGGATTGCCGGCCTGCAATTCATCGATGCACCCGATCCCGATGATTTGTTCTACGACGGATTCGAGGGATGCCCGCTTTGAGAAAAGCGCCTACGTGTCGGGTTGTGATCGTCCTGCGGACCCCGGTACGGTCGCGTTCCGGTCGATAGCGGCCGCTCAGTCGTCGCGAATTTTTCGTGGCAGCTATCGGCCCGAACCGGACAGCCGATGTCCGCAAGTCACTGCCGGAAAGCAGACGCTGACGATGCGGTAAAGCAACCCGCGCTTGCGCACCCTGCCGCAATCTCGGACACTCGGCGTCGACCGGAAAGCCTCCGGCACAGGGGGTGCGTCTGAGCGTGAAGCGCAGCCTGTTCGCCGAACTTCGGCGCCGCAATGTGCTGCGTGCGGGCGCGTTTTACGCTGCGGCGGCGTGGCTGCTAGTGCAGATCGCGACTCAGGTCTTTCCGTTCTATGACCTTCCCAGTTGGGCAGTGCGCTGGGTGATCGGTGCGCTGGCGTGCGGCTTTCCATTCTGGATCGCATTCGCCTGGTTCTACGAGTTCACGCCGGACGGCCTCAAGCGCGAGAGCGAGGTCGAGCCGAACGAGTCGATCACGCATCGCACAGGCCGCAAGCTCGACTTCGCGATCATCGGCGTGCTGGCGGTTGCGGTGGTGTTGCTCGTGACCGATCGCTTCGTGCTGCACCACGGCGTCAACGAAGAAGCCACGATTCCGATCGCGGAGCACTCGATCGCGGTGCTGCCATTCGTGAACATGAGCAGCGACAAGGAGCAGGAATATTTCTCCGACGGCATCACGGAAGAACTGCTTAACCTGCTCGCGAAGATTCCACAGTTGCAGGTGACGGCGCGCACATCGTCGTTCTCGTTCAAGGGCAAGAACACCGCGATTCCGGAGATCGCGCGCACGCTGCACGTGGCGCACGTGCTCGAAGGCTCGGTGCGCAAGGCCGGCAACTCGGTGCGGATCACGGCGCAGTTGGTCAAGGCCGGCACCGACACGCATCTTTGGTCGCAGACCTACGACCGCAAGCTCGACGACATCTTCGCGATCCAGGACGAGATCGCAGCCGACGTGGTGAAGCAACTCAAGGTAACGCTGCTCGGCACGGCACCGAAGGCGCGCACGACCGATCCCGAAGCCTACGCACTGTACCTGCAGGCCGTGCAGCTCGGGCGGCAGCATATCGCCGACGCCTTCAGGCAGTCTGATGCGCTGTACCGCAAGGTGCTGGCGATCGATCCGCGCTACGCGCCGGCGTGGAACGGGCTGGCCGCCAACTTCTCCAGCGAGGCGGACCAAGGTCTCCTGTCCAACAAGGAGGGGTTTGCCCAGGCCCGCGAGGCGGTAATGAAAGCGCTGGCGATCGATCCGCAGTACGCACCTGCCCATGCCAGCCTCGGCTGGATCTCGATGTTCGGCGACAACGATCTCGCTGGCGCGGCGCAACACTTCGACCGTGCGCTGGCGCTCGATCCGGCGGATCCGGTCGTGCTGCACGCCAGCGCATCACTGCTCCTGCTTCTCGGCCGCCTGGACGAGACGATCGCGCTCGACGAGACCATCGTCCGCCGTGATCCGGTGAACGTGACGTCGCTATACAATCTGGGTGGCGCGCAGCGCGCGTCCGGCAGGCTTGGCGCGTCTATCGCGTCCTTCCGCACCGTGCTGAGCCTCGCACCGGGCCGGGGCCTCGCGCACGCCCAGATTGGCAACGCGCTGCTGCAGAAGGGCGATGCGCAGGGCGCGTTGGCGGAGATCGAGCAGGAGACAAGTGAGTCCTGGAAGATGATCGGCCTGCCGATGGTGTACTACGGACTCGGGCGCAAGGCCGACTCCGACGACGCGCTGGCCGCGCTGATCGCGAAGGACGAGAAGGACTGGTCTTACAATATCGCGTACGTCTACGCCTACCGCGGAGAGGCAGACAAGGCGTTCGTGTGGCTCGACAAAGCGGTCGAGTACGGCGACCCCGGGTTGGGCGAGACTGCGACTGAACGCCTCTTCGACAAGGTCCACGCCGACCCGCGCTGGCTCGCGTTCCTGCGCAAGATTGGGAAGGCACCGGAGCAGTTGGCGAAGATCGAGTTCAAGGTGACGCTACCGCAGGCAGACAGCAACACGGCGAGCGGCCAATCGGAACACTAGCCATCAGCGCGTCGCGAGCCGCGCGAAAAATAGGCTGCCCCACAGCGGACACTCGTGGGAGTCGCCTTCGGGTCTATTCTGTTGAAAAACTCGCTGAGCGGATTGCGATCCGCGCGCAGTGATCGGGGGTGGAAGCGAGAACTTGAAGGCATGCGGGCGGATCCCGCTATGCGGGGAGACTTTCCGGTTCATTCATTGCTATCGGAACCAGCCGCTTTGCCATTTTTCTCAAGTTCTGCGCGATTGCGGCTAGTAGGAACTCGTCTCGCGCTCCGCTGAGACCTCGAAGTCGCAGTCGATCCAGTCGCAAGATGCGTTTGAGGTGCGCGAACAACATCTCAACCTTCTTGCGGTCGCGACGTGACTGTCGGTATTGCGCTGTCGTAGCGATCTTGCGTGCCCAATCCCGCGATCGCTCGTAGATACTGCGGGCGATCTTGCGCATGGATGTGCGCGGACAGCACAGTTACTTAACGGGGCAGGCTTTGCAGTCGCGTTCACTGGCACGATAGATGATCGTGCTGGCCTTGGTCACGCCCGCGTGCGGAACCTTGAACTTTCGCCGATCTGGGCGAAGTGACTTGCCTTCCGGGCAGCGATATTCGTTGTCCTGCTCGTGCCATTCGAAGTCGCCGCGAGAAAACGTACCATCCGATCGCTCCGACTTGTCCCATACCGGCACGTGCGGCTCGATGGACTTGTCCGCCAACCACCCCAACATCTGGGCCGTACCGTAAGCCGTATCGCCGATCAGCCGGTCTGGCTTCATGCCCATTCGTTCCTCCGTTCGCTCCAACATGGTGCGCGTCGCATTCACCTCTTCGGAGCGATGCGCACGGGTCGCTTCGACATCCACGATCACACCCGCCTTCGTGTCGATCAGGTAATTGGTCGAGTAGGCATAAAACGCTGGGCCTCCCGGTGCTGCCGTCCACTGCGACGTCGGATCGGTGAGGGATATGTTCTTCGGTGGCTCGCGATCTTCCTCGGCCGCGTCCAGCGCCTCCAAGTATTCGCGCACCGGTCGTGACAGCGAAGACTCGCGATCCCACGCAGCTTCAGCGCCTGGAACGCCGCGCGTGCGGTTGGCGTCGGCCTGATCACGCTGGCGTCGATTGCGAAGCCTTCACCACGCACCAGGCCTTCGGCGACACAGCGTTCCAAGACCTTCTCGAACACGAAACGCAACGTATCGTTGTCGCGAAAGCGGCCGTGACGATTCTTCGAGAACGTTGAGTGGTCCGGAATGATCTCTTCCAGGCTAAGGCGGCAGAACCAGCGATAGGCCAGATTCAGGTGCACTTCCTCACACAACCGGCGCTCGGAGCCAATGCCAAAGCAGTAACCCACGATCAGCATACGAATCAGCAGTTCGGGATCGACCGATGGACGTCCGGTGTGGCTGTAGCACGGAGCCAAGTGCCCACGCAGCTCGCTCAAGTCGAGAAAGCGATCGATGCCGCGCAGCAGATGACTGGCTGGAACGTGAGCGTCGAGATTGAACGAGTAGAACAGCTGGTCCTGACCACCACACTGTTGTCCCATCATCTCGGCGACCTCGTCATTCGCTGAGGTCTTTTGACATCACCCTGCGGCGTGCGTTCCAAATATATCGTCGAGTTTTTCAACAGAATAGGTCGATAGCTGACGCTCGATCGTCGAGAATTTTTCGTGAGGCAGCTGTCGGCCCGCTCCGGACGCCCGACAGCTAAGACTCGCCACCCGTAAGCTGACGCTCGAGTTCGGCGTCGAGCTCTCGACCGACCTGAGCGACGCGCTCATCGGCGAATTGTTCAAACAATGACGATCGCTGGTCGTACTCGAAGATGGCGCGCCCAGAGGCATCCTCGTATAGGAGACCAGCAAGGGCGCGTACCGAGACTACGTCTCAACGAGCGCGCCCGACACCTCGGGCCAGCGGTTCTCGAAGTCTGCGTCCCGTTGGAGGCCGCGCTCCAACAGAGCTCCGATTAGCCGCTGCGTTTCATCCGGGCTACCTCGCTTGCTTCGCGACACCACCCCGCATGACCCGGGACAACATCGGTCGCTACTCCTTCGTTGCCAGGGACTTGCACCCCTTGCGCTTCGCCGGTTTTGCCGGAGCACTCAATCAAAACCATTCCGGAAAATTACGCCAGTAAGGTCAAAAGTGGCGTCGGCTTGCCCGCTACGCACCAGAAGAACATTGAGGCCACTACCAGTGCCGTAGAACGAAGCGTTGCAGAGGCCGCACGAGACAACAAAAGCATTGAGACCTGGCGCAAGAGAGGTCGTCGACGTCCACAAATTGGGGCCAGGCCAGTTTGGGAAAAAATTGGTGTCGATCGGGACTGGATGGGCTCCAGTTGACAAGGTGTAATCGACGATCGAATACAGTTCCTTCATGTTGGGAACGCGCCAGTCGTTATGATTCTTATAGTTCGCGGTATTCTGCGTTACCGACCACGTCAGGGCGCCGGGCCAATCAACCGTAAGCAGGGTGCCGGTGGAACAATCCAGGCTGCCCTTGCCGGCGACGCATTTGTCCCACATCAGACCCGTCGCGGAGTCACTGACCGTGCCGTCGCCGTTGTCGATCAGGGTGGCCCAGGCCGGGGCGGCAAGGGAAATTGCCAGGACCAGCAGGGCTGCCAGACGTACCAGGGATTGCTTCATGACTGACCTCGTATGAAAGTTGAGACAAAAGCTGTTCTGCCGGCAGCAGGACTCCCCGGCGGCACTCGTTCGCGTTGATTGAAGCAAGGGCCGGCGCAGTCCGTCGGCGCCGCGACGGCTTGAGCCAAATGGCAGCGGAATTGCCGCGCCGCTGGATCCAGATGCGCAACCAAGCGCATGGCCGCATTCGGGAAAGGCAGGCGACGACCGCGGGATATGTTGCGCACGAGATCGATCCGGCGATCTATGGTCCGGTGCGCACGAGACGAAGATAAAGAGAAGCAGAGTCGTTAAATTCGTAAGATACGCTGCCGTTCAAGAAAGAGACCGATTCACTTAAAGCAAGTCCTTGATTGACAAAATTGGAGCTCGACCAGTAAAAAGCGCTCGCCGCATTGGGAAAATAGTTTGTGTCAATGAACGGACTGGCAATGCTGCCATAGTGAACAATCGAGATGAGTTCTCGAAGGGTCGGCAAGCGCCAAAGAGCTTGCGTGCCGCACAGGTGATTGGTGTTTAGCGTTGTGACGTAAGTGTTAGCGTCGGCAAGGGTGTAGGCCGTCGCGGTAGCCGGCACTTCCCAGGTCAGGTTGGTGACGTTGTCATGCACGCAACTGGGCGTGCTCGCCGGCACGCCGTTGGTGATGGTGATCGCGGTGCCGCTGGTATCGAGCGGGGTGAAGTCGAACCCCGCCGCGCCGCCGCCAGTCTTGGTGAGCAGACCCACGGTCGCGGCCGCGTCGCGACCGAAGCGGCCGTCCTGTCGCGGCGCGGGCGCCGCGTCACCGGTGTTGGAGATAGAGCAAGCGACCCATCCGTTGATCAAGCCGTCCGCGCATTGCGTCACGCCGGTATCGTTCATTCCAGGGGCCCCCGCAACGGCCAGCGTGGGCATGCAGGCGAAGACAAGCGAAAACATCAGAGCGCGCATGAAACCTCCAAAAGTCGGGGATGGAATGGGCAGAAAGCGAGCTATCGAAGTAGAAGCGGGATAACAGGGACCAGACTCGATTAAATTTACTGTTCGCAAGGCGGGCTGCGGGGTGAGGGCAAACGTGCTCAAGAGAAATCGAAGAAACCTGTTCGCGGCGCACACGTAGCGTATCCGGTCGCGTGCGCGATGCCGCAGCCGCCGAGGACCAGGCCCAGTGCGACTGTACCTGCAAGCCAGTCAGGAAAGCTGTCATGCGGGTGCGAGCTCGGCAGGCTGGCGCCGATCGCTGCGGGCAATCGCGCCCGCCGGTAGTCTATTGCACACTGCACAGCACACCCCTAAAAGCATCAATGCGGGAGAACTTCGCTGGAACGTACACTTCGCTTGGTGAAGTTATAGCCAATCGCCGGAGCCGTTCCTATCGCATGATCATGCGATGCTGGGCGCCCGACACCCGACACTCGCCAGAGGCCGCTCAGAGTCGATAGCGGATCGACGCCGAGAATTTTTCGTGAGGCAGCTAACGGCCCGAACCGGGCAGCCAATGTCCACAATTCACTGCCGAAAAACAGGCGCTCATGCTGCGCTGCAGCTACTGGCAGTAATTCGCGAATCCTGTCGGGGCCGCCATATAATTACGGTAGTCGCGGATGGACGGGGATATCGATGAAATCCTGCAGTCTGGTTGTTCGTGCGTTGCGTGCACCGGCCGCGTGGCTGCTTCCGTCGATGCTGGCGTGGATTGCGCCGCAGGCGTTGACGTTCAACATGGCCTCGCGCGCGCCAGTCCTTCGATCGGACGAAAGTAGCGTTGCCTCGGTAATTCCGGACGAGATATTCGCCAACGGATTTGAGCCGGTCGGCTACGCGATCCCGCTCGCGTCTCCCGACGGAGCCGACTACCTGTACACGGCACAGGTTACGATCGGCGATCAGGACTTCGCGCTGGATATCGACACCGGCAGCGCTACGCTCGCTGTCGCGGGCTCGAGCTGCGCGGCGGGCTGCACAGGCGTGT
This sequence comes from uncultured Gammaproteobacteria bacterium, assembly GCA_963766595.1. Lineage (GTDB taxonomy): Bacteria > Pseudomonadota > Gammaproteobacteria > Xanthomonadales > Rhodanobacteraceae > Rudaea. The sequence continues at coordinate 214,342 of CAVYAZ010000001.1, read as the reverse complement.
CTCCGCTCTACACGCCGTCGTCGAGTGCCACCCCCACCGGCAACACTTCGTCGACAATGTACGCCGACGGCTCGGGGTGGCAGGGCCTCGTCTTCTCGGACACCGTTGGTCTCGGCAACGGCAGCACGGCGGTTTCGCTGGATCTCGCCGAGATCACGAATGCGACCGGCTCATTTTTCGATGCCAGCAACGACCACCAGGGCATCCTCGGCCTCGGGCCGCAGGAACTCGCGGCGCCGAACACCAGCGGATACATCCCGGCAGTGGTGGGTGCGGGCCTCGACAACATCTTCGCGTTCGATCTCTGCGACAACACCGGCGCGAACGCCGGCACGATGTGGCTCGGCGGCGACGGCTCGGCCACATCGGCGCAGTACACACCGCTCGTGCCCATCGGCAATAACAACCCGTATTACGCTATCAACGTCAACGCCCTGAGCCTCGGGGGCACCAGCATCGTCGCTAACGCCTCGAGCATCTTCCAGCAACCCGTGCTCGACACGGGCACTTCGCTCTTCTACGTGCCTACCTCGGTCTATGCTTCGTTCAAGACGGCACTCGTGGCGTCGGCCGGGTTCAAAGCGCTCTTCGGGAGCAACACCTTCTCGAGCGATTGCGTCACCGGCGCGAGCGTTACCGATGCACAGGTCGAGTCGGGGTTGCCGCACATCATGATCTCGCTGCCGAATGTCACGAGCGGCCAGGCCGACGTCACGATCGAGGCGTCGGCCCTCGACACGTACCTCTATAACGCCGGTGCCGGGCAATACTGTCTCGCGATCCAAGACGGCGGCACGATAGACGCCTCTACGTTCGGCGATGCGTTCATGCAGGCCTTCCACATCGTCATCGATGTCACGGGCGGCCGCGTAGGCTTCGCCCCGCAGGCGAGCTGCGTGGCGCCGGCCGTTCTCCGTATCCGGCATCCCGCCAAGAACGGGCCGCATCGCCCCCAGCGCCCCGCCCTTCCTTGAGTCGGGTGCCCGCGAAACTCCGGGGAAGGCTCGAAGCGGCAGCACACTGGGGAGCAGCACGCGAATGAGCAAGCCCGTGCGGATTGCGAGTCGCGAAAATATTCGCTGCTTGCCGCCGACGCCGGCGTAGTCGCCCTCGGTTCGTGAGCGGACTCTCGACAGGCGCGAATTTCTCGAGAGGCAGTTTTCGGCCCGAACCCGACATCCGATGCCCGCAACTCACTGCCGGGAAGCGGACGCTCATGTTGCGTTAGCGTGCCATTGGTCACGCTTGCGCACCGTAAGGTAAACGCCCAAACTGAACGGCGTCCGGATAACCTCCGGCACAGGGGAGTGCATCGGGGAATGAAGCGCAGCCTGTTCGCCGAACTCCGACGCCGCAACGTGTTCAAGGCGGCCGCAGCCTACCTCGCGCTGGGCTGGATCGTCACCCAGGTCACCTCAACGGTAGCGCCGCTGCTGCACCTGCCCGAGTGGATCGGGCCGGTCGTAGTCTGGATCGGCGTAATCGGCTTTCCGTTCGTGCTCATGTTCTCGTGGATCTACGAGATGACGCCGGAGGGCCTCAAGCGCGAGAACGAGGTAGATCGTTCGGCCTCGATCACGCACATCACCAACCGGCGGCTCGACTACTTCATTGTCGGCCTGCTCATGCTGGCGATCGGGCTGTTTGCGATCGATCGGTTCGTGCCGCACAGAGTCGAACCTTCCGCTGCATCGCGTGAAGCGCAGACGCCGGCCGGGCCGAGCGCGTCTATCCCGTCGGCTGCGTCCGCCGCGCCCGCGGCGAGCGACAATTCCATCGCCGTGCTGCCGTTCGTGAACATGAGCAGCGACAAGGAGCAGGAATATTTCTCTGATGGTATCTCAGAAGAACTGCTGAACCTGCTGGCGAAGATTCCGCAGTTACAGGTGACGGCGCGCACGTCATCGTTCGCATTCAAGGGCGAGAAAATCGGGATTGCCGAGGTCGCGCGGCAGCTTCATGTGGCGAACGTCCTCGAAGGCTCGGTGCGCAAGTCCGGCAACTCGGTTCGGATCACGGCGCAGTTGATCAAGTCCGGCACGGACATGCACCTGTGGTCGCAGACCTATGATCGCAAGCTGGACGACATCTTCGCGATCCAGGACGAGATTGCCGCCGACGTAGTGAAGCAGCTCAAGATCACGCTGCTCGGCGCGGCACCGAAGGCGCGCACGACCGATCCCGAAGCGTATTCGCTGTACCTGCAGGCCGTCCAACTCGCGCGGCAGACCACCGCCGAGACGTTCCAACAATCCAACGCGCTCTTGCGCAAGGTGCTGGCAATCGATCCGCGCTACGCCCCAGGGTGGGCCGAGTTGTCCCGCAACTTCGTCACCGAGACAGAGCAGGGGCAGCTGACCAACAAGGAGGGATACGCCCAAGCCCGCGAGGCGGTGACGAAGGCGCTCGCGATCGATCCGGACTACGCGCCGTCACACGCCCGGCTAGGTTATATCGCGACGGTTGGCGACAACGACCTCGCCGCCGCCGCGCAGCACTTGAAGCGCGCGCTGACGCTCGATCCGGCGGATTCGGACGTGCTGCGCTACAGCGCCGCGCTGCTCGCGTCTCTCGGCCGCCAAGACGAGGCGCTGGCGCTTGTCGAGGCTGCTGTCCGCCGCGATCCGGTGAGCGTGCGCGCGCTGTACAGCCTGGGCTACCGTCAGCGCAAGGGCGGCCGGTTTGATGAGGCGATCGCGTCGTTTCGCGCCTCACTGAGCCTCGCCCCCGGCGAGGGCCAAGCGCACTACCAACTCGGCGTGACATTGCTCCTGAAAGGCGATGCGCCGGGCGCGCTGGTGGAGATCGAGCAGGAGAGGAGCGAGGAATGGAAGATGATGGGCCTGCCGATGGCGTACCACGCGCTGGGGCGCAAGGCCGACTCAGACGCCGCGCTGGCCAGGCTGATCGCGAAGTGGGAGAAGGACGCGCCCTACAGCATCGCCTACGTCTACGCTTTTCGAGGCGAGGCGAACAAGGTTTTCGAGTGGCTCGAGAAGGCGATCAAGTATGGCGACGGCATCCTCGTCGGCATCGTGACGGAGCCCCTGTTCGACAAGATCCACGCCGACCCGCGCTGGCAGCCGTTCCTGCGCAAGATCGGCAAGGCACCGGAGCAACTGGCGAAGATCGAATTCAAGGTGACGCTGCCGTAGGCGGAAGGCGCAACGGCGAGGTGGGGCGAAGTACTAGGTTCCGGCGGATCGCGAGCCGCGCGAGATGTAGTGGGCTCAATAGACTAGGGGGAAAGATGAAATCGAATCGCGACAGATTTATAGGACTCATTGCCTTCGCCGCCCTGGCGATTGCCTGTGAAGCCACTGCCGACGCCCTTGTAATCACCACCGCCCGCGAGATGCTCGACGGAGCAATGCGCCCTGAGGTCGAGGTCAATACGTTTTCACACTACAACGAGCTGTTTCCCGCGAGGACAGTGTCGCGAGGCCCCGTTGTCCGCCCATTGCCGAAGAGCGCTAGAGTACTGCCGGCACTGAAATTCATTTCTGGTTCCAAAACCTACGACCTATTCGATTATCTCTCTTTAAATCGCGTAGCCGGGTTGCTCATCATCAAGAACGGTGAGGTCGTTACCGAAGACTATGAGCTCGGCATAGACAACTCAACACGCTGGGTCAGCTTCTCGGTTGCGAAGTCATTCGCCACCACGCTGGTGGGTGCGGCTGTTCAGGACGGCTATATAAAGGACCTTGATGATCCCGTCTCCCAATACGTCACACAATTGAGCATTGGTCCCTATGCCAAGGTTTCGGTGCGTCAGGTCCTGCAAATGGCTTCGGGCGTGCGGTGGGACGAAACCTACACTGACCCGAAGTCGGATGAACGCAAGTTGCTTGAACTGCGATTGACCAATAAACCCGGAGTCGTAATTGGCTATATGAACAGCCTTTCCAGGGCCGGCGATCCAGGCACGATCTGGAACTACAACACAGGAGAGACGCTTGTTGTAGGTGCTCTGTTGGAAGCAGCGACGAAGACGCCACTCGCGACCTATCTTTCGGAAAAGATCTGGAGCCCGTGGGGAATGGAGAAGGACGCAACCTGGCAGCTGGAGTCGCCCAATGGCATGGGATTCGGCGGTGGCGGACTTTTCATGACGCTGCGGGACTTCGGACGCTTTGGCCTGTTCGTTCTCAATGATGGCGTAATCGATGGGCGGCGGGTGGTTCCGGAGAAGTGGTTTGCCGAAGCCACCAGCCCGAAAATGATCGGTGGAAAGTCTGTTGATTACGGCTATATGTGGTGGCCGACGCCAAAGGGAGATCCTATTCAAGCCGGCTCGTATAGCGCGAGGGGCATTTTCGGACAATTTATCTACATCAACCCAACGGAAAAGCTCGTAATCGTAGTGCTGAGCGCGCGCCCCAAGCCCTTGGGATTTCAGGTTGTCACAGACAATGATTTTTTTGCGGCGGTCGCCAAGGCGCTGCAATAACGGATTTATGACCGGTCTAATTGGTCGCCCGGTCCAGATAAGATGTTGGTCTGACAGTGGCGGCCGTTCGTTCTGGAGTTGCATCGCGAGCCGCGAAAAACGGGCGGACCCAATAGCTGACGTTCGCGGGAGGCTGCTTCGGGTCGGTAGTCGTCCGTCAGTGACGTGTTGTTTCAGCTTAGCTGGAGACACATCGAGCGAACCGTTCGCTCACATCATCTCGGGGAAGCATTGGGAACAGCGGATGCTTCACACCAGCCGAAGATCGACCTTCTTGACTTGCGGAAATACGCGGCCAAGCTGGGCGACGTCGAGGCCCCACAGCCGCGCATAAAGACCGCCGAGCACGTTCCGGTAGTTGTTGAGCACGGGGTAATCGCGGTCTTGGAGCAAAGTGGACTGCTGTATTTTTTCCTGCTCGCCCACCACTTGGCCGCCAGCGATGCCGCCACCGAGCACCCAGTAGACCGAGCCGTGGCCGTGGTCGGTGCCCTTGTTGCCATTTTCGCGGAATGTGCGCCCGAATTCGGAGACGACGACGACAACGGTATTGTTCCACTCAGTCCCGAGTTCCTGGGCGAAGACCGAGAGACCGCGGCCAAGATTCTCGAGGTTGCCTGCAAGCTGCCCTCGCGCGCCGCCTTCGTTTACGTGCGTGTCCCAGCCACCGACGTCGACGAATCCGAGTCGGTACTGGTCGCGCATCATCCGCGCGATGCGTTGCGCCTCGGCAGCGAAGCCCTTCGCGTTCACGGCGCCGCGATTGGCCTTCTGCATTTCGTCTTCAAATTCCTGCGCGACTTGCTGGCGCAGTTCCAATCCGTCGGTCACGGCCGCGTGCAGATGATGGTCTTGATACATGCCGGCGAGGATTGCACTCTGGCGTTCGTCGAATGCCGGCTTGCCGACTGCGCGCAGGGAAATGTTGGGCACATCGCCCTGGCCCCGGAACGCGAGCGGCAGCGCATCGGTGAATGCAATCGGCGCAGCGCGGCCGGTAAGCGTTGCCGCCAGCCGGGCCATGAAGCCGGAGTTGAAATCGTGCTGGTCCGGCGGCTGGCCGCGTTCGATGCTGTCCTGGGTCTCGAAGTGACTACGCGAAAGATCGTCGGTGCCGGCAAATGGTATGAACGCGACTTCCTTGTTCAGATACATCTGGCCGATGGACTCGCGCAACGCTGGAGCAAGCGCCCAGTTCGAATCCAGTGCCAGCGCGCCGTCTTTGCTTGTTGGATCGGGCCTGGCGATCGAAATGTTCGGCCGGGACTCGAAATAGAAGTCGCTGGAATAAGGCACCAGAGCATTTGCACAGTCGTAGCCGCCACGCAGAAATACCAGCAGGAATCGGGCGGACGACAGCGGTGCGGCAAACAGCCGCCCGGCGATCGTGAGCAGTGGCAGCGAAGCGGTGAGCGACCTCACGAATTGACGGCGTTTCATGGCGATTTCCAGCAGATGCTGCGAACCAATCAGCGATAGTTGAATTCGGGTGATGACAGCAGGAAGGTATTCCACTCCTGCTGCGATTTCGCCTGGTCGAGTGCGGCGAGCGTCGTCTTCGACAGGTGCGGCTGGATAGCTTCGAAATACAGTCGGTTCGAGAGGTTCGCAAATCCCGCGGCGTTGGCCGCCGAACCGTCTTCGGATTGGAACAAGTTGCCGTTGCCGTTGCCGATGACGTGCGCGATCTCGAAGCGGCGGCTGAGCTGGCCCGAACTGGCCCAGGCATTTTCCACAAGCGGATAGCCATTCGGAGATTGATGTCCAAACAACATCTCGCCCTGACCGTTCAGCCAGTTGACTAGCGGGTGCTCGTTGGCGATCTGCTTGCCGTCGTAGGCGAAACGCACCGAAGATACGACGTAATGCATCGGGTCCTTGAATTTTCCGCCGAGCGAGGCCTCGAACTCGCGCGACTCGAACATGGTGCGCAGTACCTTGGCAATATCGCCGTCGCTGTGCTGAAACGTGTCGGCCATGGCCTCGACGAGTTTCTGCGGTGGATCGTCGGCAACGAAATACTCGGCCAGCCTGCGCGAGATGAAGCGCGCGCAGGCCGGCTGCTTGACGAGAAGATCGACGGCTTCATCGACTTCGGCGAATCCGCGGCCGCGAATCCTATGGCCGAGCAGGGTCTTGTCCCCGAAGTCGTGACGTGCGGGATAGAACGCGAACAGACCGTCACTGACAAAGAGTGCCGGCCGGGACGGCCGCGCAAGCGCTTCCGGACGCGCGACGCCGACGCCAGTCAACACGCGCGCCAGTTCCTGCACGTCCGTTTGCGAATAGCCGGCATCGACACCCAGCGTGTGCAGCTCCATCAGTTCGCGCGCGTAGTTCTCGTTGACATGACCGATGGCATTTTGCGCATTGTCCAGATATTGCAGCATCGCAGGGTGCGTCAGGGTTGCGACCACCAGATCACGAAAGTGTCCCAGCGCGTGCGGGCGGATCGCCCGCTCTTCGTAGTCGGCCGCAAGCCAGCGGATCGCACCCTTGCGCGCGAACACGCTGAAGTGATTGAGCCAGAACCAGTCCATCTGCTGCTTGAGTTGTGCCGGCGAGTAGAGGGCGCGCAGCAGGTGACGGCGCGTCGTTTCGTAGGCGTACTGAGCGCCCATTTCGTTGCGTGCCTTTTGCGCCTGACGCTTGGCGTCATCGCTCATCGACGTGATACGTTGTTGCGCAGCGACCTCATCGGCAAACAATTGCCCAGCAGGAACCTTGGAAATATCGAGTGCGTCGATCTGTGCCTGAACCGGCGCAGGCAGGACATCGTTCTTGCCGGACAGCTGCTCGTCGAGGAAACCGCGCTTGCCCAGTCGCACGAATCGCTCGACGGTAGGCGTGTCCAATCCGTAGGTAATGCGGTCAAGCCAAAGGGCGTCTTCGCGTTTGAGAGCGGCATCTCCAGCGTGTACCGGGCGTGCTCCGGCGATGACGGCAAACAGGGTGCTGGTGAAGACGCAACTGGCGCGCAGCCTCGGAAAACTTTGAAAGACTGGTCGGGCATTGGCGGACGGTGCTGGGGTGTACATGCAAATATCCTGCACGAGCGGCGTGCTCCCGGAACATTAACGGCCATGATGCCGAAACGATGACACCGTTGCGCGCCTGGAACGCCCTCAGAACACGTGGCGGCCAATAGCACAGCCTCAAGCGAGTCGGCAAACCCGTGGGCGAGCATTACCCCGGGTCCGGATTGGATCGAGAGCTTCCTCCCATTGCTCGCGAACCTTGCGTGAGGCAGCTGTCGGCCCGAAGCCGCCACAAACACCTGAAGAAACGCTGGCGCAAAGCTGCCGCTAAAGGGCCGGGAATCATATACAAGAGCAGACGTTCCCTTGACCACGCGGGATGCCGGCTGGCCGCGTTCGCAACACCCATCCGAAGCAGCGTTCGCAGTCAGTCGCCGCGCTCGTTGACAGGTGTGAGTGCGCATGACATAAGCGGGTGCGGGTTTCTGAAAGCACACATTCTGCGCGCGGCGCGGGAGGAAACATGTACCGTATGCTGCCGGCGCGCATCGCGCTGTTTGCCTTGCTAACGCTCGTTTCCTCACTCGCAAGCGCCGTGACCTGCTACGTGAACGCCGCCGCGACCGGCAGCAATGCCGGCACGTCGTGGGCGAACGCCTACACCGACCTGCAGTCGGCGCTGGCCAATTATCCAACCTGCACGGAGGTGTGGGTCGCCCGCGGCACGTACAAGCCGACGGCAACGACCGACCGCACGATCAGCTTCAACGTCAAGCCGGGCGTCATCGTGTACGGTGGGTTCAATGGCAGCGAGGCGACGCTCGAGGCGCGCCTGCTGCCGGCCAACCCGACCGTGCTGTCCGGCGACATCGGCGTCACCGACGACAGCAGCGACAACAGTTACCACGTCGTCGTGATCGACGGCACGACGGCGAACGGCCCGGTCGATTTCGGAACGCTGCTTTCCGACCTGACCATCACCGGTGGCAACGCGAACGGCGCTGGCCCGAACCAGGGCGGCGGCGGCGGCATGTACTGCAATGGCGTCGGCGCCGGCCACCAGTGCAGTCCGGAGTTGGCCAACCTGATCTTCGAGAACAACAGCGCTCAGCTCGGCGGCGCTATCTACAACGACGGCCACGGAAGCGGCGGCTCGGGCCCCTTTCTGCACGACATGATCGTTCGCAACAACCAGGCGCCCGGCGGCGCCGGCGGTGGCATGTACAACGATGGCGCCGCCGGCGGCACGTCGGGTCCGGTGATCGATCGGGTCACGTTCGCCGCCAATTCCGCGGATCTGGGCGGCGCGATCTACGACCACGGCATCGCCGGCAACAGCAATCCGACCGTGCGCAACTCGACGTTCTATGCGAACACGGCCACGCTCGGCGGCGCGATGCTGAACTATGCCCCGTCGGCGGGTCACGCCAGCCCGTTGCTGCGCTACGTGACGTTCTACGGCAACAAGGCGACCGGCGGTCCTGGAGCTGCGCTCTACAACATCGCTCCCGACGGCGACGCGGCCCCGAACATCAGCGGCGTGATCTTCTGGGCCGACCAGGCCGCGGGCTTGCCGGTCGAGAACTACGTCCTCTCGCAGACCATCTCGAGCATGGACTTCACGATCACGACGGAGTGTCAGATCGGCGCACTCGGCTGCACCGATGCCGACCCGTTGCTCGGCCCGCTGCAGGATAACGGCGGCTTTGCGCCGACGTTGAAACCAGACGTCGGCAGTCCGGCAATCGGCAACGGCAACGCCTTCAACTGTCCCGCGGTCGACGAGCGCGGCATCAGCCGACCGCAGCCGGTGGGCGGACAGTGCGACATTGGCGCGGTCGAACTGCTGCCGGCCGAAACGAGCCGCTGCTATGTCAATGGAGCGGCTGCGGCAGGAGGCGATGGTCTTTCCTGGGCGACGGCCTACAGCGGGTTCGGCCAAGGATTGTACGATGTCAATTGCAGCGAGGTGTGGGTGGCAAAGGGGACTTACAGCTCAGGCAACGTTCTGGCTGCAGCTGCCTTCTTCATGCCGCCCGGCAAGGCGGTCTACGGCGGCTTTGCGGGGACGGAGACCGCGCGCAGCCAGCGTGATCCGGTGCATAACGAGACGATCCTGGATGGGACGATCGTGGCTGGCTCCGTGTACTTCCACCATGTCGTCGTGATCGACGCGACCGGCAACGCGACCAACGTTTCAGGCTCGACGATCCTCGATGGCTTCACGATAACCGGAGGCAACGCCCAAGGCTCCACAATCGACCAGCAGTACGGCGGAGGTCTGATCTGCAACGGCAGCAGCGGCTACACCTGCAATCCGACGCTCGCCAATCTGGTTTTCAAGAACAACACTGCGATGTTTGGCGGTGGTCTCGCGAACCTTGGGCAAGCCGGCGGCATGAGCAGCCCGCGGCTGCAGTCGGTGACGTTCAACACGAACCATGCCAGCCAAGAGGGCGGCGCGGTCTTCAATTGGGGCGTCGACGGCGTCAATAGTCCGACATTTATCGATACCGTTTTTACCGGCAATACAGCGAACGTTGCCGGCGGAGCAATGTTCAACACTGGTGGCAGCATCAGTATGCCGAACGTAATCGGAGGCGTGTTTGAAAACAACGTCACCGAAAACGGCGGTGCCGTATACAGTTTCGCAAGCGACACATACTTGGGCGTGATCTTCACCGGAAATATAGCTTTCACTTTTGGGGGCGCTGTCTACAACGACGGTGCCCGAGGTGCCGTGCATGTCCAGTTCACGTCTGTGACGTTTGACGGCAATACCGGCGGTGCGGTCAAGAATGAGTTCTCCAACAGTGCGGGTAGCACGGCGCAATTCGACCACGTCAGGTTTGCCGCCAATATCAATCACAACAATGGAAACCTTGAAAGCTTTGGAGGTACTACGGCGATCCGCGATTCAATGTTTGTCGGAAACCAGGCAAACGGCGGTGGTGCCCTGTACGCCTACGGCAGCACGGTAACGGTCGACCGCAGTGCATTCATGGACAATCAGGGCGCCGTGAGCGGTGGAGCGGTAACCATCGTGGGAGCGACTGTACTGATCAGCAATTCGACGTTTTGGAACAACGGCTCGACGAACCCTGGTAGAGGTGGTGCCATTTACGTGGTTCCCGTCGACACGGGAACGCCATCAGCTAATGTCACATTGAGAAACCTTACCTTCGCCAAAAACTACACCGCCGGACCGGGTGGTGCAGTAAGCGTCGAGGTGTCTGGCTTCCCCGGTGCCGCAAGCGCCACGATAAGCGATTCAATCTTCTGGGGCGATGTTGGATCGACCGATGCTGAGATCCACACGGAGGTCGGCGGGTCGACGACAATCGATCACAGCATCGTGCAGAACGGCTGTCCTGCAGGCGCCACGTGCAGCACGCTCTCGTCAGCAGACCCGCTGTTCGGATTGTTCCAGTTATACGGCGGCTTCACGCCGGCGCTGATGCCGGCCGCAAACAGTCCGGCGCTCGACAACGGCGCGAATTGCCCGGCGACCGATCAGCGTGGCGTCGCCCGCCCGCAAGGCGCCGCCTGCGATATCGGCGCGCTCGAGCGGCGCGCGATCGAAGACTACCTGTTCAACAATGGCTTCGACTGGTAGCGCCGCGCCATCGGTAGCCGACGGGAAATCGACAGCCCGATAACGGACCCTGGTGGGAGGCGGCTTCGGTCGTGAGTTGCCTCTCGAAGGCCGGGGGCCGCAGCGGCCTACCGGAAATTCGCAACGCAGCTTACGGCCGGTCAGCGGCGTCGTGGCAGACGAAACCGATCTGCGCCACGCGCGCAACATCACCGGCACCGACTTGCCAGCTGCCACCGCTTTGCGCAAATCGCATGGCCAGGCGCACCATCGACTTGCTCTGCTCACCAATCTCGAAGACCAGGTCGAAGGCCTGCGCACCGTGCCAGCCTTTGAAGACCGGCGTGACGCGCGTGCTGCTCTCCGCGGTCTCGCATTGCAAGGCGAGCCGCGGGCCGGCGGCGTCCAGCGCAGCGACGCGGATGCTGGGCGGCGGATTGAGCGTATTGAAGGTAACCAGCAGCCTTCCATCCGGCGACGGCGCCGCGATGTCTGCGCCATTGTGGACGAATGCCACTTTTCCACTTTTTGGATTGATCAGGAAGTCGCCCGGAGCGTCGTGGCCAAACTGCACTTCGACGCGTTCGTAGCCGCTGCCGGGCAGCCGTCCCAGATACCAATGCGTCTCGTCGTCGCCATCGGCGCTTTTCGTCGCGGCGACTTTCCAGTCGATGAACGCAATCGGCGCGCCGTCGGCGGGCGTGATCGTCAGCCGTTTGCCATCGCGCTTCACCGTGCCGCCGGGCAGGAGCCCACGTGCATCGGAGGCCATGGATGGCCGAGAGAGGCCCGCTGCCTCGAACAGCTTGCGCTCCTGGTCAAGCGAACACTTGCGCGAAGGCTTGGCGCAGCCAAACTCGTCGTCCGAGAAGCGCAGGTTCGGTTGCGTTTCGCCTTGCTCGGCGGCAGAAAAAATTTCCGCCGCGACCTCGGCCGGAAGCTCGATGACCGCGACCGGCCTGCCCGCGACGATTTTCTGCGAACGATCTGCCAGGTCGAGCACGCCTGTGCTGTTGAAACGCACTCCTTGCTCCGTCCCGGCATCGGTCGCGGCAGTCGCCGCACTCGAAATCAGTCCGGCCCATCCGATAAGCATCATCGCAGGCAACGCGCACATCCTGTTCTCCACTGGTTTCCGTCGCATGGTAACGGATGACAAGGACGCGCTCAGGGCTGTTTCCGCATCACTTGCCGTCGGAAGCAGCCGCGCTGCGGTCGGCAAGAATTGCCTGCCAGTTGATGATCGTGTTCCAGACCATGCGGAAATCGCCGCGATTGAGATCGCGATAGAGCGGATTGAAATTGAACGCGACGACGTGGCCGCGCCCGACCGGCGAATCGAAGATAGCCGGGCGGCCAATCAGGTTGCTTTCGCCCCACGCCTGCCCGCTGACGACGAACGGTTCGCCCTCGGGTCCACCCCATTGCAGCACGACGCTGCGCGCGTCCTGGGGTCCGTCGAGACAACTCGTGCAATAGGCCATGCGCAACCAGCGCCGCGGCGTCGAATACAACGCGAAGTTGCCGCGAAATACCTGGCTCGTTTTCGGATAGCCATAGGCGATCGGATGATCCGGACGCGCGAACGTCACGCGCACTTCGGTGCCCGGCGTTCGCGTCACGGATTCGCGCGATGCCGCCGCGGCATCGGCACCGCCACCACCCGAACTGCGCGGCACGCCGCCGGAATCGCGGCGCACCCCACGCACGATGCCGCCTTCGATCGGCAGCATGCTGCCGTTGCCGAGCGTCACCATCAGGCCGCCCTGCTCGATGAATTCCTGAAGACGCTCGAGTCCGGACCAGCCGATTCCGCCGGTGATGTCGTCCGATTCGGCCGGCGTGCCGAGACTCGGCGTTTTCGCCGTCTTCTTGAACGGCATCGGCCCCCACACCTTCGGAATGCCCTGAATCTGCTCGGCGAGTTCGAGGTCGACGTGTCCGTACAGCAGCACGTCGACCTTACCGCGCAGGTTGCCTGCGCGAATGTCTTCATCGCGAAGATATGTGTACGGAATCTTGCGCTGGTCGAGCGAATAACGAATCCAGCCGATCGAATCGGTATCGGCCCACGGCACCCACACACCCAGACGCGGCGCGTCGGCGATGTGCTGCTTCACGTCCGGAATCTTGGCGGCGCTCTCGAACTTCACTCCGAGGCGCGTCGCAATATCGCTCAGCGCAGCGACCAGGCCAGCTTGCGCAGGCAGAATCCACGAGCCTTGCGGATAATTAACGTCACCGAGCATGAACGATTGCTCGGCGATATCCACCTTGAACTTCGCCAGACGATAGCGTGCTTCCAGCAATCCCTCCTGTCCGGAATCCTTCAGCACGAACACGGGACCGTTGCCGACGACCTCGCCTTTCGGCAGGGGCGCACCCTTCAGCAACGACATCGGCGCACTGCGGATCGAAGCATCGGCAATGGACACAGCCTGCAGATGGAAATAGGCGGGAAATTCCCACGACAGGTCATCGTAGGGTTCGCCGCCGTCCTTCGGATAATCCTGGGCTGTCAGAAGATCGACGGCGTAATTGCGATATGGCTGATCGAGCCGGACGACATACGTCCCGGCCGGAAACGTTCCTTCGGCAACCGTCACGAGCGCATCGCTGCGGCTGACCTCGATGTGCTGGGCCTGCAGCTTGGCGACCATTTGCGCCACGCGCGTCGGGTCGCCCTGATCGGCGGGAATCAGGAATGCGTACGGCGCCTGCTCGATGCCCTTGCGCAAGCTGTGCAGGCTCTTGGCGTAGAAATTCCTCAGCAGCATCTTTGCGTTCGCAGCCGCGTAGTCGAGCGCTGCAAGCGCGCCGGTCTCGTTGTAGTTGACGTTGTCGCGCGCCGACCAGGAAAACTTTCCGGTCGGCGGCGGATCGACGCGATACCATTCGCGCGAAGTCTCCGACGGCGGCAGCGATTGCACGAGGGTTTCGGCCGTGCTGTTACCGAACGTCTCGTAGCCGCGGCCGATCGCGTTGTGATTCATCGCGACCGAGTCGGCGAACATGTGGCCGAAGCCGTCGCCGAAATTCCAGGTGCTGACACCGGGCATGCCAAGACCTGTCAGCGTCTCGACCTCGTGAAAGCTCAGCGCGAGGAATTCGGTGAACGTGATCGGATCGATATTCGGATTGTACGGTCCGGTTCCGTTCCAGGTCATGAGCAGCGGAACGCTTTCGTGCAGGTCGTGGACGACGACCGGATGCCACTCGAAGAACATGCGGTTCGCCGCCTTGGTCGCTTCGTGCGTCAACTGGTGCGCATCGCGGTTGATGTCGACGAAGGCGTATTTCGACCAGTACGGCGGCGACTGGCGCGGCAACATGGCGCGATCGGTCTTGCCTTTCAGGTAGCGATAGAACCACTCGACCTGTTTGTCGCGTCCGTCGGGATTGGCAACCGGATTGATCAGCACAACCGTGTTTTCGCGGATGCGGCGAATCATCGGCTGGTCCGAGACCGCAAGCCGATAGGCCAGTTCGAGGACCGATTCGGTCGAACCGGTCTCGTCGGAATGCAATGCGGCGTTGAAGTAATAGAAGGGCCGCGCACTTGCGATCAAGCTCTCGGCTGCCGCGGCATCGAGCGTGCGCGGATCGGCAAGCGACGCTGACGCTGCTTTGAGCGCGTCGAGGTTTTCGATGCCCTTCTCGTCAGCAATCGCGATCAGGATGATATCGCGGCCTTCTTCGGAACGGCCGATCGTGAACACTTTCACGCGCGGCGATGCCGCTGCGAGCGCGCGCGCGTAGGCATACGCCTGCGAGGAATTCACGAGTTCACCCGGCGCGCCGGCGATGCGGCCATAGAAGGTCTTCGGCGACGGCACCTTCGACGATGCCGGAATGTACGAAACCCAGGGTGAAGAAAAGCGCGGTTCGGTCGTGGCCTTGGCGAGTTCCTCGACCGAGCCGGGTTCGGCGACGTCGGGTGCGATGGTTTGTGCATAAGCCCCGTGCACCGCGCCAAGCGCGAGACAAATTGCCGGCAGGATTCTGGTCAACATGAAAGCACGATCCCCTCGTATTGAATATTGGCTTACCGTCAACCCACCCGACGTCATTCCCGCGAAAGCGGGAATCCATCTTGCTTTTTGGTCGATAGAACAGAATCAAAATGGATTCCCGCTTTCGCGGGAATGACGGCAAATTTGATCGATTCGGTCGCAGGCGAGTCTACCGCACGAGGCTGCCGGCGGATCGCAGCGTCGTAGGGTGGGCCTTGGCCCACCGGTCTCGCCGATGAAGTGAGGCATTGTTGTTCGTGGCGAACATCGGTGGGCCAAGGCCCACCCTAGATCGCGGCGCGACGTATCAACGCCAACCACCCTCCCCAATGAACGCGGCCCAGTAATAAGGATGGGTCGATTCGTGCGCCAACCTGCGCTCGGCGATCGTCGCGCGCATCGCTTCGGCCATCGCGTCGGGAACGTTGCGCCGCTCGGCGAAGCGCGCGCGATACAACGCCTGCATCAGGTCCGCCGTCGTCGCGTCGTCGGCCTCCCACAAGCTCATGACGACCGTGCGCGCGCCGGCCAGGCGCAGTGCCCGGCGCATGCCGAACACACCCTCGTTGTGACCGATCGGGCCGAGGCCCGAATCGCACGCCGAAAGCACGACCCATTCGGCGTGCGACAAATCCGCCGCGCTGATCTCGCCGGCGCTGAGGACGCCGACAGGCGCGTGTCCGCCGCTGACGTCGGCGCCGGCGAACGCCAGGCCGGACAACGGCTGCGCGACCGGTCCCGTACCGTCCCGCGAACGATCCAGCGTCATGCCGCGCGCGTTGCCGCTTCCGCAGCTTTCGTCGAAGCTGAATCCATGCGTGGCGATGTGCACGATGTCGACGCCGCCGAGGGCGGCCAGCACATTCTCCTTGGTGGCCTGACTGCCATCGATGACCTGAATGTTGCCTGTGGCTCCAAGCGTGCCGTGCAGCAGGTCGCGCAGCCCGTCGAGCTCGCGCGCCGCTCCGGGAATCGCCGGAAAGCCGTGTTCGGCCACGCTCGTGCAAAGCTGCCGGGCCGCGACCGCGGTAGCTTTTTCCACTTTTTGCCCCGCTTTGGGCGGCGGCAAAGGTCGGGATGGCGCGCCGAACTCCGGCGCGCCTGCGAGCAGCGCCTTGACCGCATGCGGTGGCGAAGCCGGCATCAGCAATTCGCTTTCGTGCGCCAGGGTCTGCACGCGCACGCCGGACTCGATCCAGTAGCGATCGCTCCCCGGCGCTGGCAGGGCGGCGAAGCTGATCCGGAACAAGTCGCCGAACGGGATCACGAACAGCGTCGACTTCGCCAGGCCGTCGATATGCCCGAACAGGTCCCGGCGCAGATTCTCACCACGTGCATGCAACTGCGCGGTATCGGATTGCGGGTCGCGCAGGCCGCGTACCAGGCGCGTGTCTGAGCGGTCAGCGCATCGATGCGGCCGATGCGCAGTAGATTGGCCGCTGCGTGCGGACGCAGCACGAACGCATACAGATCCTCGGCTGCCTGCGGCGTGCCGGCATTGACGATGCGCGCTGCATCGTTGCCCACGCCTTCGCTGAAAGCGACGAGCACGCCGTCGGCGGGCAGCGCGCGCGCCAGCTCGTCGATCGGCGTCGCGGCGGCGACGAGATCTGCCTGCTGATAGCCAAGCTTCGCCCACAACGCTCTCTCGGCCGCTTCGGCCGCGCCCTGCAGTTCGGCCATGCGCGCTGCGTTCGTCTTGCTGCTGAGCCACGCATCGCCAAGCGCCGAATTCGCCTGCGCGCCAGTCGCGATACAGCTGCGCGAGTCCGGGATCGGCGTTGGCGCGCGCAATCGCGAGGCGCCGCGCTTCGGCGCGGCCGATCAATCCGCGCTCGACCATGACCAGGCGCCACGCGGTGGCGATTTCATCGGCCTTGCCATGCGCGGCGGCGATCGTCACGGCCAGCGCCGTGGCGGGCACGAGCAGATTGTCGAACGCGACGCTCTGTTGCTCGGAAAAGCCGGTCGCCAGCGCGCCGAGCAGGCTTTGCTGGCGCTCGGCCGTCTGGACGGCCAGGCGAAATGCTTCGGCATCGTTGCCCAGACCCCAGTCGGCGAGGGCCAGACCGAAATTGAGCACGTTCAGATGCGAATGATTCGGCGCCGACGCCTTGCCGCGCAGTTCGACCGCGCGCGCAAAGTACTGCTGCGCATCGGCAAAGCGCCTCAGTGCCAGTGCCGATGACCCCAGGCCTTCGAGCGCGAAGCTCAATCCGGGGCTGTCCTTGCCGTCGGCCTGTTCGCGCAACGGCAGCGCCTGATTGAAGTTGGCGATCGCCTGCTCGTAGCGGCGCAAGCGGAATTCCGTGTTGCCGATATTGGTCAGGACGATCGCGCGCGTGCGGTTGTCCCTGACCAGTTCCAGCGCGCTGCGATAGTGCTCGAGCGCAGCGTCCTCGTCGCCCATCTCCTGCAGCAGGTTCGCATAGTTGTTGTGGAAAATGATGCGTTCGCGTACGACCTGCGTCGGTCAGCGTGCGCATGATCGAGTCCGCGACCGCATAGTGCTCGCGCGCTGGCGCGTAGTTGCCGGTCGTCTGCAGATGCGCGCCGAGCGAAGCCTCCGCCAGCGCCGTGTGCAGGTCGCGCTCGCCGAAGTGCGCGCGGGTCGCCTTGAGCGATCCTTCGCGCAATTCGCGCGCCTCGGCGAAGCGTTCGATCGTCTCGAGCACCGCGGCGCGCTGATCGTCGGAACGGACGCGCGCCAGGCTGTTTTCCCCAAAGGTTTCCACTGCGATGTGCGCGGCCGCCTCGGCGAGTCGGACGGCATCCTCGGGGCGGCCACTGCTGGCAGCGATCTGGGACAACAATAGATCAAGAGCCACCTCTTTACGCCGCGCGCGCACTCCACTCTGGTTATGCCATGCATTGACAGCGATGTTCGCTTCGGCGGAGGCAGCATCCGGTTTGCCGAGCATCAGCGCCGCCTTCGCGGCGAAGCCATGCATTTCCATGTTGAACGTCGCCGGCGTCGCGATGTTCTTCTCCAGATTTTTCTGCGCGATTTCCAGCAGCAAGGCGCCATTGCCCGCGCTGGCCGCATCGGCTGCGGCAGTACGTGGCGAGCAGTGCTTCGCGCGGCGCGGTTCCGGGCAGCGTATCGATAGCTGTGAGCAGCGCCGCGCTGTTCGCCGTCCATTCCCCAGCTTTCGACGACGGCGTCGAGGCGCGTCTGCAATGCGGCGACACGGGCCGGATCGCCGGTTGCAGTCCGTTCGAGCAGATCCGTGCTCAGGTTCAGTGCCACGGCGAAATCGCCTGCGCCGATAGCGAGTTCGATCTTGTCGACGGGTGACGGCGCAATGTGGCCAGCCGCGTGCGCCAATGCAATAGCGCCTGACAGCAAAACCGCGCTGATGCCTGCGGACGACCGAAAAACGAACCACGTGAACGACTCCCCTGATCGAATCGGCTCGGCGCACCCTTGAAAACCCTGCGGGAATCGGCGTGCTCGCCCACGCCGGGCCGGCAATGGGCCGCGAGATGTTCTGCCGATGATAATGCCAAACTGCTGCGGCAACGCGCAGGGCGTCACAGATCAGCGGTTTCGGCTGCGCGACGTGGGGTCAGAGAAGTTAGCGTGCCGTTCCTCAAGAAACATTGCATCCAGACAATCCACCTCTCCCCTCGTGGGAGAGGTCGACGCGCGCAGCGCGGCGGAGAGGGGGAGGCGCCGCAGGCGCCTGCTACGCAGGCGTCACCCTCTCCCCCAACCCCTCACCCATCAAGGCGGAGGGGTTTGACGGGTTCGCGCGCGCAAAGTTATTTGCAGAACTCCGCATTTAGTGGTCAGTCAGCGTGGGGAAACACGAAACGCCATTGGCGCAGCTGGACGTCGCGTCCGTCGCGGTTGAGGCGCTGCAGTATCTCGCGCAGCGGAGCGCTGGCGATATCGGTTTCCTCCGGCGCGGAGGTCAGGCCAAGAGCGCCGCGCGCCGTGCCGGCTTTGGCGCCTGCCCGCTGCCAGTCGGCGATCGCGCGTTCGAGTTCCGGTTGCGCAGTCGTCGCCGCGACGATTACGAACTCTTCTCGTTCGGCGTGGCTGCTGACGGTCCACGCGACCGACTCGCCGGACTGCCTGCCCGGCAGCCGGTAGGAGGTATTCGCCGCCAGCGGATTGGCCGGCTCGACATCGGCCAGCGGAAACAGCACGCCCGTCGAGCCCGAGCCGTCATCGTCGAAAATGTATACAAATGCCGGATGGCTGCTGCGGAACTGCAGCACCAGCCGGTCGCCCATCGCGATGCTGGCGCCATCGGACAGCGCCGTGGCGCCGTGCGCATCGACGCGCTGGAACTCGACCTGCGCCTGCCATCCGCCAACGCCACTGCGCCACGCGACGATGCCGGCCAGCAGCGCGACTACCGCGGCCGCGGTCGCAAGCAGGCCCCAAGACTTCGATGTATTGCGCGCCATGCGCGGCGCAAGCGCCGCTGCGAATGCCATCGCGCTGGCATGGCGTCGCGCCGGGTTCGGATCGATCGCCTGTTCGATCGCGCGCACCAGGTCGGCCGGGACGCTGCTCTTCAGGCCGGCCAGGCGCACGCGCTGATTTCGTTCCTGGGCAGCGAGCAAACCATCGAGGTCCGAAGCGGCATACGGGTAGGCATCGCTGAGCAGATGGAACAGCAGTACGCCGAGCGCGTACAGGTCGCTGGCCGGCGACGGCGCAGCGCCGCGCAGCACTTCCGGCGCAAGGTAGCGCAATGTACCCGACACGACGCTGGCGTCGGCATGCTCGAACTCGCGGGCGGCGCCGAAGTCCATCAGCACGATGCGGCCGGAAACCTCGCGCATGACGTTTTCGGCTTTGACGTCGCCATGGACGAGGCCATGACGATGCACCGCGGCCAGCGCGTGGCACAGATCCAGGCCGATACCGCGCACTTCGTCTGCCGGGAACGGGCCATGTGCGGCGAGCAGGTCCGCCAGCGGCGAGCCACGCACGAGTTCGGTCCACAGCCCGGCGCGCCCGTCGTGCACGGCGGCGCCGTACACGCTGACGATGTTGGCCTGGCGCACGCGCGCGAGCCGGCGCGCTTCTTCGAGGAACTGATGCGACAGGGTGTCCGAATCGACCTTGCGCAATTTCAGTGCGACCTGAAGGTCGAGCAGAGGATCGTACGCGCGCCAGACGTCGCCTTGCGTGCCGGTGCCGAGCGGCTCGAGCACCTGCAGGTTGCCGAAGCGGAACTTGTTCGATGACGGCGTCTTCGGCGCGATCGCGCTGACCTGAAGATGACGGAAGCCCTGAGCGAGCTGCTCGATTTCACGCAGACCGCTGAGCGAGGCCGCGTCGGTCTCGTCGACGACGTCGCGCCAGTTGATCGGCTGCTCGTCGGCAATGCGCGCGGCGACCTGTTCGAGGTCGCTGGGCGGCAGGTCCGGGCGGTTGGTTTCACGTTGCATGGGATAAGGCTCCTGCGCGCGTCCGGATCAATGGGTACATGGACCTAAACGCCGCCGGAAGACATAAGCGAACATGCGCGATATTCCAGAAGGATCCAAAGACCACCACGAAGGCACAAGGCACACGAAGCAAGAGCACACCAAGCAAGAGCACACCAAGCAAGAGCACACCAAGCAAGAGCACACGAGGGAAGATCATCGGAAAAGAAAACTTACGGAACCTCTAATAAGTCGTCATTCCCGCGAAAGCGGGAATCCATCTTGATCTTCGTTCACTGATCCAGAAGCAAAATGGATTCCCGCTTTCGCGGGAATGACGGCACTTTCCATTTTTCAGAATGCGATCTTCCCTCGCAATCTTCGCGCCCTCGTGCCTTCGTGCCTTCGTGCCTTCGTGATCTTCGTGCTTCGTGGCAGTCTTTTTCATCTTCCGCTCAGGCATTTTCGCCGCCGAGCTCCTTGGAAAGCAGCACGATCGCCCGCGCAACCATGACGCGCACGGCATCCGGCGTGCTGTCGACTTCGGCCGCGATTTCCGGATAGCTCATGCCGAATTCCATGCGCATGACGATCAGCTCCTGCTGGCGCTTGGGCAATGCCGCCAGCGCGCGCTCGTAGGCGCGCACGCGCTCGTGGCCGAGCATCTGCTCGACCAGCGGCGGGGTCTCCAGATCGGGCAGCTCAGTGTCGATTTCCGATCCGGGCGGGCGGCGTTGCTGCCGGCGCAACTCGTCGCGCACCTGATTCAGCAGGATCTGGCGCAGATAGGCCAGAAAGCTGCCGGTGTGGCGCGCGTCGAACTCATCGATGTTGTTCAGCGCACGGATCAGAGTGACCTGGACCAGGTCGTCGGTGTCGGACAGGTCGCGGGCCGAGGCTGGCAGCCGGCCGTGAGCCCAGCGCCGCAAGGCCGGCAGGTAGCGCTTGAGCAGCGTATCGCGGGCCACCGAGTCGCCATCCCGGATGCGCCGGATCAGCGCAACGGTCGGTTCCGGAATCGTCTTGCCATAGTCCAGGGAGTCGTTCACGCCCGCTCTTGGTCAGCCCCTCGCATGCACAGCATAGCGCCCGGCTGACGGCGCGGATAGCTGCCCCCGGTCCGCCGGCATGCCTTCCATCGGGCTCGATGAACCGCTCCGTGCTGCATGTGCGCCGAGGGAAATTTCCGCGCCTGGCTGCCAGATATCCTGTCTTCGCGGAGGCAGTGCGGGTCCGGCGGTGCCTCAGGTTTCGCGCGAACGTTGCGGTACCATGCGGTCTTGCCCTCCCCGTCCGTCGATCTGTCCGCATGCGTAAACGCCACTCGTTTCTCAAACGCCTGTTGTCGCTGTTCCTTGTGCTGTTGATCGCGCTCCCGCTCGCAGCCTGGCTGCTGACACGCGCGAGCCTGCCTCAGCTGACTGGCGAATTCGCCGCGCCCGGCCTCAAGGCCAAGGTGACGATCGAGCGCGACGCGCTCGGTACGGCCACGATCCGCGCCGACAGCCGCAACGATGCCGCCTGGGCACTGGGTTTCGTGCATGCGCAGGAACGTTATTTCGAGATGGACCTGATGCGCCGCGCCGCGGCGGGTGAACTGTCGGAGCTGGTCGGCTCGGCGGCGTTGCCGATGGACAAGCAACGGCGGCCGTTCCGCATGCGCTCACGCGCAGCGCAGGCACTCGCCGCCGCCTCGCCCGAGGAAACTTCCGCGATGACGGCCTATGCCGCCGGCGTCAACGCCGGCCTGAACGCGCTCGGCTCGCGGCCGTGGGAATACTGGCTGCTGCGTGTCGCGCCGACACCGTGGACCGCCGAGGACAGCGTGCTGGTCATCGATGCGATGTTCTTCGATCTGCATGACACGACCAACGCGCGCGAGCTGGGCTTCGCGAAGATCCGCAACGCGTTGCCGGAGTCGGTATACAAATTCATTTCCGCCAGCGGCGGCCCGTGGGACGCGCCTTTGCTCGGCCCGGCGATGGGTTATCCGGCGCTGCCGCCGCCCGCCGACATCGACCTGTCGAAGGTCGATCCGAAGTTGCTGCACGTACCGGCGGACAAGTCCGAAAAGCCCGTGCCGGGCAGCAACAGCTTCGCCGTCAATGGCGCGCTGACGACGACGCAGTCCGCCCTCGTCGCCAACGACATGCACTTGAATCTGCGCGTGCCGAACATCTGGTTCCGCGCGCGGCTGATGTACCCGAACCTGCGCCGCGCCGGCGAGACGCATAGACCTGATCGGCGTCACGCTGCCGGGCGTGCCGACACTCGTGGCCGGCAGCAACCGGCGCGTCGCCTGGGCGTTCACGAACAGCTACGGCGACTGGATGGATTGGGTGCGCGTCGATCTCGATGCCGGTGACAAGACGACGTACAAGAACAAGTCGGGAATGCATCCGCTGCAGATTTCGCACGAAACGATCAAGGTTCACGGCGGCGCCGACGAAACCATCGACGTGCGCGACACCGAGTGGGGACCGATCATCGCCGAGGATGCCGACGGCACGCCGCTGGCGCTGGCCTGGACCGCGTTGCTGCCCGGCGCGCTCAATCTGGACCTGGCCAAGCTCGATGTTGCCGAAACCGTCGACGAAGCGATCGCGACGGCGAACACCGCCGGCATCGCGCCGCAGAACTTCGTCGTCGGCGACCGTGCCGGCAATATCGGCTGGACGATTGCCGGAAAGATTCCACGCCGCGAAGGCGGCTACGACCCGCTGCTGCCGTCGGACTGGAGCCAGGCCGGTGTGGGCTGGAATGGCTGGCTCACGCCGCAGGAATATCCGCACCTGCCGAACCCGCCTGGACAGCGCCTGTGGACGGCGAATGCGCGCACCCTGGACTTCGAAAGCGTCGATTTCAGGAATCTCGGCGACGGCGGCTACGATCTCGGGGCGCGCACGCGGCAGATTCGCGACGACCTCAAGGCCAAGGATCATTTTTCACCGGACGATGCCCTGGCAATCCAGCTCGATGATCGCGCCCTGTTCATGCGCAATTGGCACGAACTGCTGGTAAAGACTCTGGTAAAGGCCGGCGACGAGCCGGCGCTGGCGGACATGAAGAAATACGCGGCCGACTGGAACGAACGAGCCGATCCGGCGTCGGTCGGCTATCGTCTCGCGCGCACGTTCCGCACCGAAGTCACCGACACGATACTCGATGGCTTTGCCGCCGCCGTGCGCGCGAAGTTCGCGGACTTCAAGATGCCGCACCTGGGGCAAGCCGAGGTGCTGGTCAACACGCTGCTGTTGCAACGGCCGGCGCATCTGCTGCCGCCGGGCTACACGGACTGGGACGACCTGCTGCAGAAATGCGCGGAGCGCGTGGCGAAGAAACTCGGCGACCTGCCTGGCGGAATCGCGGCACGTACCTGGGGTGAATCGAACACGGCGAAGATCAAGCATCCGCTGAGCGGTGCACTGCCCGGACTGGACCGGCTGCTCGACATGCCGGCCGACCAGCTGGCCGGCGACAGCAACATGCCGCACGTCTCCGCATCGGGCTTCGGCGCCTCGGAGCGCTTCGCGGTCGAACCCGGCCATGAGGAGTACGGCTACTTCCACATGCCGGCCGGCCAGAGCGACAACCCGTTGTCGCCGTTCTACGGTGCCGGACACGCCGACTGGGTCAAGGGGCGCGCGACGCCGTTCCTGCCGGGTGAGGCAAAGTATACTTTGACGCTTCGACCGTGACCGATGCCGCGAGGGCAGCAGCAGTATCCGGCAACCCTCGCATTGTCCCGCCAAGCTTTGCTTCACGCCGGCTCGGTCCGCTGGTCTTCGTCGCGTTTTCGATTTCCGGCTGCGCGGGCCTGATCTATCAATCGATCTGGGCGCAGTACCTGGGCTTGTTCCTCGGCCACGCCGCTTATGCACAGAGTTTGGTACTGGCCATCTTCATGGGCGGCATGGCGGCCGGCGCCTGGCGTGCAAGCGTGCGAACGCCGCGGAGACGCAACCTGCTGCGCGCGTATGCCTGGATCGAGCTGTGCATCGGCATTGCCGCACTCGTATTCCACCCGCTGTACGCGGCAGCGACGCAATTCGCCTACGAAAGCGCGTTTCCGGCGCTTGGTGGAGGGAGCGCGTCTTCGCTGTTCAAGTGGGGACTCTCGGCCGCGCTGATCCTGCCGCAGTCGATAATGCTCGGCGCGACGTTCCCGCTCATGAGCAACGCGCTGATGCGTCGATTGCCCCACGGCAACGGCGCGATCCTGAGCGGCCTGTACTTCACCAACAGTCTTGGCGCGGCATTCGGCGCCTTGCTCGCGACGTTCGTGCTGCTGCCGGCCGTCGGCCTGCCCGGCGCGATGGCCGTCGGGGCTATTCTCAACTTCGCAGTTTCGGCGATCGCGTTCGCGCTGGCACGTGACGACGAGCCGGCGCAAACATCGGAGACGCTCGACGTACGGGCCGCCTTGCCGGTCTCGCTGCTGCTGTGGAGCGCAGCGTTCGTCACCGGCGCGACCTCGTTCGCCTACGAGATCGGCTGGGTGCGCATGTTGAGCCTGGTTTTCGGTTCGACCGTGCATGCGTTCGAACTCATGTTGGCAGCGTTCATCGGTGGCCTTGCCTGCGGCGGCCTGTGGATTCGCCGGCGGCTCGACGGCTACGGTCAGCTGCTCACCGTCGGCGGCTACGTGCAGGTGTTGATGGGCATTGCCGCGCTTGCGAGTCTCGTGCTCTACGACCACGCGTTCGACTGGGTCGCCTGGTGCGTTCGTGTTTTTCCCAGGACCGCGCAAGGCTACACGCTGTTCAACCTGGCCACCGCGGCCAGCGCCATGCTGATCATGGCGCCAACAGCATTCTTTGCCGGCATGACCTTGCCGATTTTCACTCTGCAATTGATCCGCCGCGGCGGGGGCGAAGCGAGCGTTGGACGCATCTATGCGGCCAATACTATTGGCGCGATCGTCGGGATTTTCGCGACCGTGCACCTGCTGGTCCCGACGCTCGGCCTGAAGTTGACGATGATCGTTGCCGCTGCCGGCGATCTGGCCCTCGGCATCTTTCTGCTGAACCGTGCCGCCGCATCGGCGCGCAAGCCTGTTTACGCCGCGTTGCTGACGTGTGCGATCGCCGTCGTTGCCGCCGCCTCATTGGCGCACTTCGACCCGATGGCGATGGCCGCCGGCGTCTATCGCAGCGGCATGGCGCGACTGGACAGTTCCTCCGCGTCGGTCATCTTCTATCGCGACGGCAAGACCGCCAGCATCGCCTCGACCCAGCTGCGCGACGGCAGCATCATGATCGCGACGAACGGCAAGGTCGATGCGTCGATCCAGATGCTCGCCGATGCGCCGCCGTCGGTCGACGAGGTGACGATGACGATGTCGGCGATCCTGCCGCTGGCGACGCATCCGGCGCCCCACTCCGCCGCCGTCATCGGCTTCGGTTCGGGCCTGACCACACAGATACTGCTCGGCGATCCGCGCTTGAACCGCGTCGACACGATCGAGATCGAGCCGGCGATGGTCGAGGGAGCAAGAGTCTTTGCGGCGCGCGTGCAGCGCGCGTTCGACGATCCTCGATCGGTCCTGATCTTCGACGACGCGAAAGCGTACTTCGCCGCCAGCCAGTCGCGTTACGACATCATCGTTTCCGAACCGTCGAACCCCTGGGTATCCGGCGTCGCCAGCCTGTTCAGCCGGGAGTTCTACCGGTTCATCCCGCGCCATCTGACGCCCGACGGCGTGTTCGTACAATGGATCCAGGATTACGGCATCAATGACGAACTGGTCGCTGCGATCGGCAATACGCTTGCCGATTCGTTCGCGGATTTTCGCGTCTACCTGACCAGCGATTTCGACCTGCTGCTGATCGCCAAGGCGGCTGGGTCGCTCGACTCGCTGCATGACGATGCGCTGCGCGAGCCGGCGCTCGCCGACGAGTTGCGCCGCGTCGGACTGGTCGCCCGCGGCGATTTCTCGATTCGCCAGGTCGGCGACCGCCAGAGCCTGCTGCCGTTGTTTGGCAAATTGTCGCGCCGGTCGAATTCGGACTTCTATCCGATCCTGTCGCTGGAAGCGCCGCGAGCCCGATTCATCAACAGCCGCGCGCTTGCGCTGCTGGGACTCAACACTGCCGATATCCCGATCCGCGAAGTGCTTGCAGGCCTGCAGCCGCCGGCTCCCGAACAACTTGCGCCGGGCAACGGCTTCACGCCGGCAGAGTTGACACGCCAGGCCGCGGAGATCGCTGCGGCGCTGAGCGAAACCGAACCGGTCGCGGGCAATCACGACCCGAATATATTCGGCGCCACACAGTCCATCCGCTCCGACTTCAGCACCTGCGACGGCGGAGGAGCCGCGACTCAACAAGTCGATGTCCTGATCGCCCTCGCCGGGCGCACGATACCGTTTCTCGACGCCGATCATCTGCGCGGAATCTGGACCGATCCGCGCTGGATCAGCTGCACCGAGCAACCGGAGTCGCTGCGCTCACAACTCGCCCTGCTGTCCGCTCTCGGCAGCCGCAACTTTGCCGTGGCCGGTTCGACGGCAGTGACGTTGCTGCAGAAGAGCCGGCAAGACCTTTCGCCGATGGCGCAGGATTGGCTGCTGCGCGTCGCGATGCTTTCGGCGATAGCGAACCACCGCTACGAAGACGTCGCGAGACTCGATGCGGCCGAAGGTCGAACGATTGCGCGCCTCGATGTGACCGGGGTGCAACGGGATTATCTCGTCGCGTTTGCGTATGCGCAATTGCACCAGCCCGACTCCACTCCGCCCGGCTCGCCCGCCGGAATCGTCGCCGAAAGGTGGTAGCAAATCAGTGCGTGCAGTTGCCTTGGCGCGGGCCTGTACTTTCACGACCGACGCGTTGCGCGCCAAAAGCCGCACGGCCATCGAGCAAGCGCCCTCTTGCGAGCGGGTTTGGCACACGTGCATCGTTACGGACCCGGCAACAACTCCGCAACGCGCTCACGCAATCGGGAAGCATTGAGCAGGACAGGCTGAGCGCAGCGATACCCGTCGCTTATCCGCCAAGCAACACTTCCGCGACGCGTTGGTGCAGGCGCGGCAGGAGTTCGAGTTCATCGAGCGCGACCGACTCATCGACCTTGTGGATCGATGCGTTGACCGGACCGAGTTCGACGACTTCGGCACCGAGCGGCGCAATGAAGCGCGCATCGGATGTGCCACCACCGGTGTCGGCCTGCGGCGCGATACCGCAGACCTCGAGCACGGCAGCGTTCACGGCGCGGCGCAGCGGGCCATCGTGCGTGAGGAACGGCTCGCCGGACAGGTCCCACTCCAGCGTGAAGTCGAGTCCGTGCTTGCGCAGCAACGCTTCAGTCCGCACTTGCAGGTCATCCGCCGAACTTGCCGTGCAGTAGCGGAAATTGAAACGCACCTCGAGTTCGCCGGGCACGACATTCAACGCGCCGGTGCCGGAGTGGACATTGGAAATCTGGAACGATGTCGGCGGGAACTCGGCGTTGCCTTCGTCCCAGCGCGTCGTCGCGAGTTCGGCCAGCGCCGGCGCAGCGAGATGGATCGGATTGCGCACCTTGTCCGGATAGGCAACGTGGCCCTGGACGCCGCGCACACGCAAGTGGCCCGACAGCGAGCCGCGACGGCCGACGCGCACGATGTCGCCGAGACGCTCGCGCGACGATGGCTCGCCGGTCACGCAGTAGTCGATGCGCTGGCCGCGGTGGCGGAATTCCTCGACCACGCGTTTGACGCCATCGCGATTGACCGGACCTTCCTCGTCGCTGGTCAGCAGGAGAGCGATTGTGCCGCGATGTTGTGGATGCGCCGCGACGAAGTCTTCCAGCGCGAGGGTCATCGCCGCAACGCCGCTCTTCATGTCCGCTGCACCGCGGCCGTATAGACGGCCATCGCGAATGGTCGGTTCGAATGGCGGACTCGCCCACTCCTTCTCCGGGCCACTCGGCACCACATCGGTGTGCCCGAGGTACACGAGCACCGGTTCCCCGCTGCCGTGCGTTGCCCACAGATTGTCGACCTCGCCAAAGCGCAAATGCTCGATCGTGAATCCGGCCCGCTCGAGCCGCGCCGCGATCAATGCCTGGCAGCCCGCGTCGTTCGGGGTCAGTGAGCGGCAGCGGATGAGGTCTGCGGTGAGGTCGAGGATGGGAGACATTTGAGGGACTAGGGACTAGGGACTAGGGACTGAGGGACGAGGTGCGAGGGACGAGGGACGAGCATCCCAGATTCGTCATTCCGGCGGCTCTCAACAGCGGAGCTGGTCAAGCCGGAATCCAGTGACTTGCGCTTTCCGATACGCTTGCCAAGCGCCTACCGTGGACATTCGATTGCGCATTGGCGCCAACACGTGAGGCGCTGGATTCCGGCTTTAGCCGGAATGACGAGCTCTTTGTTTCAGCCGCCTGGCTCACCCTTGGCGGCAAACAGTCCCGCGAACAGCTTGTCGGTGAAACCAAGAGTCACGCTGCCATTGTCCGTGACGACCACTGGGCGGCGAATCAGCGCCGGATATTCCTTGATCAGCAGCAGCCACTCCGGATCCGACGCGGGCGACTTGCGTGCGGGCGGCAGGTTGCGCCAGGTCATGCCGGTGCGGTTGACGAGTTTCTCCCAGCCGTCGACGGCTTTCGCCCACGCCTTCAAGGTTGGCGCGTCGGCACGCTGCTCGCGATAGTCGCTGAACACGTAGTCGACCTTGTGGCGGTCGAGCCACTTGCGCGCCTTTTGGCAGGTGCTGCATTTTTCGAGACCGTATACTTTTGCAATTGTCACAAGCTACCTCAGCACGAATACTGTTTTCCCTTCTCCCACCGGGAGAAGGTGCCCCGAAGGGGCGGCCGAAAAATGCTCCTGCATTTTCGGCATTCCCGCCATCCCTGGCGGTCAGATGAGGGTCCGGGCTCGTATCACCGCATGACGTTACCCGACCCTCACCCCAACCCCTCTCCCGGAGAGAGAGGGGTTTAAAAGCATCCCCGACCCTGCGTCCTTCTAGTCCCTAGTCCCTCCAGTCCCTATCCCCTAACCCCTAGCCCCTAGCCCCTAGCCCCTAGCCCCTAGCCCCTAGTCCCTAGCCCCTAAGCAGTTCATTGATCGACGTCTTCGACCGCGTCTTCGCATCGACGCGCTTTACGATCACGGCGGCATACAGATTGTGGCTGCCGTCCTTCGCCGGCAGGCTGCCCGATACGACGACGCTGCCGGCCGGCACGCGGCCGTAGTGGATCTTGCGCGTGGCCCGGTCGTAGATGCGTGTCGACTGGCCGATGAACACGCCCATGCCGATCACGCTGCCTTTTTCCACGACTACACCTTCGACAACTTCGGAACGCGCGCCGATGAAGCAGCCGTCTTCAACGATAGTCGGCGCTGCCTGCAGCGGTTCGAGAACGCCGCCGATGCCGGCGCCGCCGGAAACATGTACGTTGCGGCCAATCTGCGCGCATGAACCGACCGTGGCCCACGTGTCCACCATCGTGCCTGCGCCGACATAGGCGCCAATGTTGACGAAACTCGGCATCAGCACGACGTCCTTGCCGATATGCGCGCCGCGCCGCACGATCGCGCCGGGCACGACGCGCGCGCGCAACATGTTGAACTTGAAATCGTCGAAGCCGTCGAAGCGCAGGGGCACCTTGTCGTAATACGGCGATGGATCCGAACCGATCACACGATTCTCGTTGATGCGGAAATACAGCAGCACGGCTTTCTTCAGCCACATGTTGACGCGCCAACCCTTGCCGTTCGGCTCGGCCACGCGGCGCTTGCCGCTCTCCAGCAACGCCAGCGCGTCCTCGATCGCCGGGCGCAACTGCTTGTCGATGCGCGTGCGCGTCAGCGCGGCGCGCTTCTCCCAGGCCAGATCGATGGTGTGTTCAAGCGATGACATAGCGACCCTCCAGCGGTCCGGCAACGGTTTCGTCCACGCAACGCGCGAGAGCCTCGCCCAGCCTCTGCCGTTCCGGCGCAGCCAACGCATGGTTCGATTCGTCGGTGATCAGGAAAAAATCTTCGACGCGCTCGCCGAACGTGGCGATGCGCGCATCGTGCACGCGAATGCCGAGGGCGCGAAACACCTGGGCGACGCCGGCGAGCAAGCCCGGCCGATCGGCGCAGACGAGCGCCAGCCGCGTGCCGCCGCCATCGTCGTGAAACTCGATGCGCGTGGCGATCGGAAAGTGCTTCAAGGCGCGCGCCGGCGGCCGGCGTATCGGCGCGATCGCGTCCGGCGATTGCTCGAGCGCCTGGATCAAGGCGCGCTGCAGGCGCCCGACCTGCGCGGCATCGTGCAATGCGCGCCCCTGCGCATCGAGCACACTGAAGGTGTCCAGGCTCATGCCGCTGCGCGAAGTGACGACGCGCGCATCCTGCACCGAGAGACTCAGGCGATCGAGCACGGCGGTGATCGCCGCGAACAAACCATCGCGATCGGGTGCGTAAACGAAAACTTCGGTGCCGCCGCGCGGACCTTCGCCTTCGACCAGCACCAGCGGTGCCGCGGAGGCGTCACCGGCAATGCCTCGCGTCTGCCAGGCGATCTGCTCCGGCGTGAAGCGCAGGAAATACTCTTCGGGGAAGTCGGCCCAGAGGCGTGTCGTCTCCTCATCGGCCAGATGTTCGCGCAACAGCGCCCGCGCCCGCGCCTGAACGTCGGCGGCTCTTTCGGCGGCATGCGGCGGGCGTTCGAGGCCCGAGCGCAGCACATAGCGCGCGCTGACATACAAATCCGCCAGCAGCCTGTCCTTCCAGGAATTCCACAACTTCGCACTCGTGCCGGCGATGTCGGCAACCGTGAGCAGATAAAGATAATCGAGTTGTTCCCACTCGCTCACGCTGACGGCGAACCGGTGCACGACGTCGGGATTCGTGATGTCCTGGCGCTGCGCCGTGACGCTCATCAGCAGATGCCAGCGAACGAGCCAGGCGACGAGATCGGTATCAGCGCGCGACAGGTCGAGCCGCGCGCAGAACTCGCGCGCCTCGGCCTCGCCGAGTTCCGAATGATCGCCCCCGCGGCCCTTGGCGATGTCATGGAACATCGCGGCCAGCAGCAGCAGTTCGGGCTTGGCCAGGCGCGACCACAGTTCATGCCCGAGCGCGAATTCGCTGCTCGTTTCGGGCTCGGCGAAACGCGCAACGTTGCGCAGCACGCGCATCGTGTGTTCGTCGACCGTGTACGCGTGGAACAGGTCGTACTGCATGCGGCCCGACCACGCGCCCGAATGCCGGCAGGTAGCGCGCGAGCACGCCGTAATGGTTCATGCGCGCGATCGCGTCCACCGCCGGCGCGCCCTTGCGCAGCAGCCGCGCGAACGCCGTGTTGACCTCGTCGTCGAAAGGCAGGTCGGCCCCGACCTTATCCAGCGCTTCGTGAATGCGGCGCACGAGGTCGGCTCGCAGGCCGCGGACCTCGGGATGTTCGCTCCAGACGCGGAACAGGTCGATCAGCGCGGCCGGCCGCTCGATCAACAGATCTGGCGGATCGCAGTCCAGGCGGCCGTCGATGCTGACGAAATCCACGTTGAGGCGCAGCGGCTTGTGCTCCACGCCGCCATCGAGCGCCTCGTCGCAACGCTGCAGGAACTGTTCGCTGAGGCGCTCGATGACGATCGCGGCGCGGTAGTAATCCTGCATGAACTGTTCGACGCCGAGGTTCTTCGCATGTTCGTCGCTGAAGCCGAACTGCCGCGCGAGTTCGCGCTGGTAGTCGAACAACAGCCGTTCCTCGGCCCGGCCGGCGGCCAGGTGCAGTGCGAAGCGAATCCGCTCGACCAGCGCCTGCGCTTTTTCCAGTCCCTCGGCTTCGCTCGCGGATATCAGATCCCGTTTCGCCAGCGCCGCAAACGTCGGCGCGTCGAACAGGCGTCGCCCCAGCCACAGGATCGTCTGTGCGTCGCGCAGGCCGCCTGGGCCATCCTTGAGATTGGGTTCGAGGTTGTAAGCCGTGTCCCCGAAGCGGCCGTGGCGATTCAAACGATCGGCCTGTTTCGCGGCGAGGTATGCCGCTCGCGGCCACACGGTCGCGTCGCCGAGAACTCCGGCCAGCCCGGCTTCGAGCGCCTCGGCGCCGGCGATCCGGCGCGCATCGAGCAGGCTGGTATAAATTGTCGCATCCTGCGAGGCCAGGTCGCGGCATTCGCCCAGCGTGCGCAATGCGTGGCCGGGCTTCAGGCCAAGATCCCAGAGCAAGGTGAAGAACGATTCGAGCGCGCGCACGGTCGAACCGCGCGGCGCAACCTCGCACAGCACGAGCAGGTCGACATCGGAAAACGGAAACATCGCGCCGCGGCCGAACCCGCCGACGGCGAAGAGTGCAATCGTGCTCGATTCGCCAATGCACGCGGTCCAGACATGCGCAACGATGTGCTCGATTGCCCGGCCGCGCGCGCGCGCCAGTTCGCAGGCCGGCGCGCCATCGCGGTACGCATCGGCGATGCGCCGGTCGGTGTCGCCGAGCAGTTGGCGTAATGCCAGTCGCGCGGCCTCCGAAACGCCGGAGCGCGGCACCGTCGGCGCCAGCCGCGGAAGGTCGACGATGGGCGCGGCAAGCGGCGTATCGACAACCCTCTTCATAGCGAAATTCTCAAGCCGCCGCGGGCCAGGGCGTGAGAATCTCGAAGCCTTTGTCCGTTACGGCAATCGTGTGCTCCCACTGCGCCGACAGCGAGTGGTCCTTCGTCACGACAGTCCAGCCATCCGGCAGCAGGCGCGTTTGCGGCTTGCCGGCGTTGACCATCGGTTCCACCGTGAAGGTCATGCCTTCGCGCAACTGCAAACCGCTGCCACGCTGGCCGTAGTGCAGCACCTGAGGATCTTCGTGGTACACGGTGCCTATGCCGTGGCCGCAATATTCGCGTACGACCGAAAACCCGTTGCCTTCGACGTGGCGCTGGATCGCGAAGCCGATGTCGCCGAGCGTGGCGCCGGGGCGCACCTGCTCGATGCCGAGCATCATCGCCTCGAACGTCACCGTGCACAGGCGTTGCGCGCGCACGTCGGGCTTGCCGACGTAGTACATGCGGCTGGTATCGCCGTGCCAGCCATCCTTGATCACGGTCACGTCGATATTGACGATGTCGCCGTCCTTGAGGATCTTGCTGTGGCTCGGGATGCCATGGCAGATCACATGATTGACCGACGTGCAGATCGTCTTGGGAAAGCCCTTGTAGCCGACGTTGGCCGGAATCGCCTGCTGGACCTTGAGGATGTGCTCGCGGCAGATGTCGTCGAGTTCCTCGGTCGTCACGCCCGGTTTGACGTGCGGCTTGACGACTTCGAGCACCTCGGCGGCCAACCGGCCGGCAACACGCATCTGCTCGATCTGTTCAGGGGTTTTGATGCTGACAGCCATTGCGTTCGCTTGGGGTCCTTGCCCGCTGGAAAATCACTACACGGCGTAGTGTAGCGAAGGTGCGGCTGGTGCGCTGCACCAACAAGGCCCGTCGTGCACGGCTGCAGCTGCCGGCCAAGGTCGCCCGGGAGCGTCTTCCAGCAGTCTGCCAGTCTGCGAGGTCACGGCGAGGGATGCCGACTCTGCAGGACCGTGCCGGTCTTCGTATCCTGGCTCGCGCTCAGCGCGAGGCCTTTCGTCCGCGACAGGTGCTCGAGTTCGGAATACGCCGCTGCGCCGGCTTGGGCGCCGGCCCGCGCGGAAAGTTCGAGAATCTCTCCGTCGGACCATTTCCACCGTTCGAGTGAGAGCCTGCCGTCAGGCGATTTCGCGGAAGTCGTCCACTTCGTCGAGTCGATCGCCGCAACACGCTTTACGCGATCCCAGTCGATCGAGACACCCGCCTTGCGCAGCAGATTGCTTTGTGCCGCGCTGAGCAACTTGCGGACCTCGTTGCCGGTTTCGGGAGTGCGGGCCTTGTAGCTCTTGTCAACCGAATAGGAAACTTGCGCGCCCTCCCGCGTCTGGTCGATCTCGCAGGGAAACCCCTCCAGTCTTGAGGTGTCGTCGCCATCCGGCTGGCGCACCTTCACCGTGAGGTCGTTGTCGGCGCCGTCCCGTACGCGCAAGATCACCCGCTGCCTGAACAGATCCAGCCCATCGGTGTCGAAGAAATAGACCCGGCCCTCCGCCTTCTTGGCCATTCCGAACGACCCGATCGCGGTCTTTGCCGCCTGCGTGGACAAAAGCAGCTTGACCTCGACCGGGCAGTTCTCACGCGCAGGCAAGTCGGATGCACCCACCAGGATCGCACCGAGCAGGGTGAGTGCGCGCATCGAACGTTTGCTCATTGGACTCGGTTGTCCATTCAGGCCGCTCCCGGACTTGTCGATTACAACACCTCGGCCCACTTCCGGGAATTGGCTCCGTTGCGCGCAACCCACGGAATCGGTTACAATTCCGCGGTTCCCGTTTGTGGGAACAAATCCGCACACGTCTCGATACCGTTGTCGGGGTGCTTCTGGCTGACGCTACGCCGTCCGCATGGAGGTCGCCAACGATGGGGACGTGGAGGTCTCAACCCCGGGCTTTGCCGCGCGAAACCACGGTTCGCGGCCGCCCTTATTTTGGAGTTTCACATGCCTCAAGTCACCATGCGCCAGATGCTCGAAGCTGGCGTGCATTTCGGTCATCAGACCCGCTATTGGAATCCCCGCATGGCGCCGTACATCTTCGGCGCGCGCGGCAAGATCCACATCATCAACCTCGAGAAGACCCTGCCGCTGTTCACCGACGCGATGAATTTCCTGTCGGGCCTGGCACAGAAGCGCGGTTCGGTGTTGTTCGTCGGCACCAAGCGCTCGGCGCGCGACTCGGTCAAGGAAGAAGCAGTCCGCTGCGGCATGCCGTACGTTTCGGCGCGCTGGCTCGGCGGCATGCTGACGAATTTCCGCACGGTCAAGGCGTCGATCACGCGCCTGAAAGAAATCGAACAGATGTCGACCGACGGCAGTTTCGACAAACTGGTCAAGCACGAAGTGCTCGGCCTGGTGCGTGAGAAGGAAAAGCTCGACAAGTCGCTCGGCGGCATCAAGAACATGAACGGCCTGCCGGACGCGCTGTTCGTCATCGACATCGGCCACGAGGACATCGCGGTCAAGGAAGCCAGGAAGCTCGGCATTCCGGTCATCGCCGTGGTCGACACGAACTATGACCCGAGCCTGGTCGACTACGCGATTCCCGGCAACGACGACGCCATCCGCGCGGTGCAGCTGTACACCCGCGCCGCCGCCGACGCCGTGCTCGAAGGCAAGGCCGCCGCTCCGCAGTACGCGGCAGCGCAGAAGGACGAGTTCATCGAACTCGACGCCGAAGGCAATCCGATGCAGAAGGAAGCCGTGCGCGAGCGCGACGACCGCCGCAACAAACCCGGACCGCGCCGTGATAAACCCGCGGCGGCACGCAAGCCGGCTCCGCGCCGCACTCCGTCGCAAGGCCCGGCCAAAAAGATCGAGGCCAAGCCAGCCGAGGTTGAGACTCCGGCTGCCGAGTAGCTGTCGCAGGCGTATCGCTTTCCTTCTCCCGTCGGGAGAAGGTGGCCCGAAGGGCCGGATGAGGGTCCGGAGTTCTCACGAACGTCACACCGAGACCGGACCCTCACCCCAACCCCTCTCCCGATGGGAGAGGGGTTGAAGCGAAGCTTCGCAAACGAATCCCTGTAACGCGCGCTGACGAAAATCGCGCGACAACAATTCACTGAGGTATAAAAATGGAAATCACGGCAAGCATGGTCAAGGAACTGCGTGAGCGGTCCGGCGCCGGCATGATGGAATGCAAGAAAGCGCTGACCGAGAACGGCGGCAATACCGACGCCGCAATCGAGTGGCTGCGCAAGCAGGGTCTGGCCAAGGCCGACAAGAAGGCGAGCCGCATCGCAGCCGAGGGCCGCATCGTCCTCGCCCAGGACGGCGGCAAGGCCGTGCTGGTCGAGGTCAACTCGGAAACCGATTTCGTCGCCAAGGACGAAAACTTCCTCAAGTTCTCCGACGAAGTTGCGAAGACCGCGCTCGCCAGCGGCGCGAAAAACGTCGAAGAGCTGAAGCAGGCGAAGACTTCGTATGGCCCGACCGTCGAGGAAGCGCGCCAGTGGCTGGTCGCGAAGGTCGGCGAAAACGTCCAGGTGCGCCGCCTCGTGCGCATCGATGGCAGCAACGGCGTCGCCGCGTACGTTCACGGCGGCCGCATCGGCGTGCTTGTCGAGACCAAGGGTGGCAACGACGATCTGGGCCGCGGCCTGGCGATGCACGTTGCGGCAATGAATCCGCCGTTCATTTCGCCGGATCACGTGCCGGCCGAAATCGTCGCCAAGGAAAAGGAAATCGCGCTCGCGCAGATGACCGACAAGGATCGCGCGAAACCG
Organism: uncultured Gammaproteobacteria bacterium; assembly: GCA_963766595.1. Taxonomy (GTDB): domain Bacteria; phylum Pseudomonadota; class Gammaproteobacteria; order Xanthomonadales; family Rhodanobacteraceae; genus Rudaea. Next base: position 177,637 of record CAVYAZ010000001.1, on the reverse strand, counting down.
GCCGAGATCCAGGAAAAGATGATCGGCGGCAAGATCCGCAAGACGCTCGCGGAAATGTCGCTGACCGGCCAGGCCTACGTGCTCGACACCGACTCGACCGTCGCCGACGTGCTCAAGAAGCAGGGCGCCGAAGTGCTCGGCTTCCACCGCATCGCAGTCGGCGAAGGCATCGAGAAGAAGCAGGAAGACTTCGCCGGTGAAGTTATGAAGCAGGCGGGCCTGGCGCACTGATTCGGCAGGCCGAATCTGTATCGAAGAAAAGCCGCGCCAAACCGCGGCTTTTTTTCTCTTGCCAGCTTCGACGCGCACTGCAGCCGGCCTCACTGGTATTGCCAGCCCCAAGTAATTCACGCACGATATAGTGAATATTGACGCCTTCGGCATTTCTCTGCATCATGCTCGGTATCGGCACTGGCACGTCTGTCGGGTGGACCGGCACCGAACCGGGATTTGAGTCGGCCGTCCGCAGAGAGTGCATTTTCTCAAGACTTGCAAGATCGATTCGTCAACGGGAGAGGCGTCAGTTGCTTCATCATCGACGCGCAGTCGCGTTCGCGTCACGCTAAGCGTGTCCAGTTCGGCAACGCCATGACTCCTGTTAGCAAAGCATCGTCGGTACCTGACGCACGGGCCTGGTTTACCCTCGGCATGCTGTGCTTCGTCTACGTTCTGAACTTTCTGGACCGCCAGCTTCTTGCGATCCTGGCGAAACCGATCCAGGACAGTCTGCACGTGACCGACGGCCAGTTGGGCCTGATCGGTGGCCTCTATTTCGCGCTCTTCTATTGTTTCATATCAATTCCGGTCGGATGGTTCGCCGACAAGACCAACCGGGTCCGGGTAGTTGTCGTTCGCCTGCGCACTATGGAGCGCTGCGACCATGGGCTGCGGCATGGCGACCAACTATGCGCAGCTTGCAGTGGCTCGCATGACCGTAGGAGTCGGCGAGGCCGGAGGTGTTCCGCCCTCCTACGCGATCATCGCCGACTATTTCCCGTCCGGCCGCCGCGGCACCGCATTGGGCATCTACAACCTGGGTCCGCCGATCGGCGCGGCACTCGGCATCGCCTTCGGTGCATCGATTGCGGCCGCCTTCAGTTGGCGATATGCGTTCATCATCCTCGGAGGCGCCGGCATTCTGACGGCGATCGCTTTCATCCTCTCCGTGCGTGAACCGCGTCGCGGCGGCTTGGACGACATCACGCAGACGCCCACTGGCAACTTCGGCGCCCGGACATCGGGATTCGTCGACACTTTGCGGATGTTCTTCTCACACCCTGCCCTGCTGCTTGCCGCGCTTGGCAGCGGCGCGACGCAGGTGATCACCTATGGTCTGGGCAACTTCACCACGCTATTTCTGATGCGCGAGAAGGGCATGACGCTGAGTGAAATCGCCCTCTACTACGCGTTGATCGTCTGGCATCGGCATGGGCGCGGGGATATTCGTTTCCGGATGGATGGTCGACCGCTTCACACGCCGCTCCAGACAAGCCTACGCGCTGCTTCCTGCGGTCGTCGCTGGTCACTTGCCGCACCGCTGTTTGTCGGCTTCGTCTGGGCGCCGACCTGGCCGTGTCGCACTGCTTTTCCTGATCGGTACCGACGTTCCTCAACTACTTCTATCTGTCTTCCGCGGTCGCGCTGGTTCAGGAGGAAGTCCGTCCGGAGCAGCGCGTGCATGTCGGGCGCGCTGCTGCTTCTGGTCATGAACTTCATCGGCCTGGGACTCGGCCCGACCTATCGTCGGTGCTGCCAGCGATTATTTCCGCGCCACGCCACCCGGAACATTCCCTGCAGACTGCGCTGTACACACTCGTGCCGTTTTACGTTCTCGCCGATCTTTCTCTTCTTGTGGCTGGCGCGCGTGCTACGCCGCGAAGACCGAGAACCGTGACGGAGGAAATGCGCTAATGATCCCGCATCGAACAATTGCTTTGGGTCTGTCTGACCGCCTTTTTCGGCGCTCCTGCACTTCATCCTGTTCGCAACCGCGGTTCCGTCATGACATCGGCCAGCCAGGCCAAATCCGCTCCCATCGTGAACGCTCCTGCGGGTCGGCTGGAAGGTCGAGCGAAGGCGTCCTTGCATGTGTTCAAGGGCATTCCTTATGCCGCCGCCGCCGGTTGGCGCGGCGCGCTGGAAACCGCCTGCTCCGCTGCCGCAGTGGGCGGGCGTGCAGACAACGCGATCGAGTTCGGACCTGCCTGCTTCCAGCCCACCACGCCAACGCTCTCGAACATCTATGCCGTCGATCCGCATGCCGATGAGCGAGGATTGCCTGTCGCTCAACATCTGGGCTCCGGCCAACGCGCGCAACGCGCCGGTTTTCTTCTGGATTCACGGCGGCGCGCTGTCGGGCGGAGCCGAGCAGAGAGTCCATCTACGACGGCACGCAAGCTCGCAGCAGCAGCGGCGTCGTCGTTGTTTCGATCAACTACCGGCTTGGCGTCCTGGGCTATCTTGCGCACCCGGAGCTCAGCGCCGAATCGCCGCTCGGCATCTCCGGCAACTACGGGCTGCTCGATCAGATCGAGGCGCTGCACTGGGTGAAGCACAATATCGGCGCCTTCGGCGGCGATGCATCGAACGTCACCATCGCTGGCGAATCCGCCGGCGGCCTCAGCGTCATGTATCTGATGGCCTCGCCCGCGGCGCGCGGCCTGTTCGCGAAGGCGATCGCGGAGAGCGCCTACATGATCTCCACGCCCGAGCTCAGAGCAGCCAAGCTTCGGCTACGCCATCCGCCGAGGCGACCGGCGCGACGCTGGCGGCCACGCTGCATGCGCCGCGACATCGCCGCGACTGCGCGCCATGGATGCCGCACAAGCTGACCGAAGCCGCCGCCGCGGCCGGCATTCGCACCTTTCGGCGCAGTCGACGGACACCTCCTGCCGCGCCAGCTCGTCGATGTCTTCGACAAGGGCGAACAGGCGCAGCGTGCCGATCCTCGCCGGCTTCAACAGTGGCGAAATCCGCTCGCTGCGATTCCTTGCGCCGCAGCCACCGGCGAGTGCGGCCGAATACGAAAATACCATTCGCGACCGCTACGGCGACCTCGCTGATGAATTCCTGCGGATCTATCCCGAGCGCCAACATGCAGGAGAGCATTTGGGCGACCACACGCGACGCTTTCTACGGGTGGACTGCGGAGCAACTGGTGAAAACAGACGGCGGTCGGCCAGCCCGCTTTTCTTTATCTCTTCGATCACGGCTATCCGGCGGCTGACGCTGCCGGTCTGCACGGCTTTCACGCCAGCGAGTTGCCCTACGTCTTCGGTACGTTCGGCAGTACGCCGCCGCTTTGGCCGAAAGTTCCACCAACGCCGGAGGAGACAAGATATTCCGACGCGATGATCGGCTATTGGACCAGTTTCGCGCGCACCGGCCGACCGCGCGCGGAAAGCGTACCCGATTGGCCGGCATTCGGATCCGATCAGGCATATATGGACTTTGCGGACACGCCGCGACCATCCGATCATCTGCTGCCGGGCATGTTCGAGCTTCATGAAAAAGCCGTCTGCCGGCGCCGTGCGAGTGGTGAGCTGGCTTGGAACTGGAACGCCGGCCTTTGGTCGCCCAAGCTGGTTGCTCCACAAAACGGTTGTCCATAACGACAAAAGTTGCCAAGGGCGCAACATGGGTAATCGGTGCTTGGCGGCGTTGGTCGCTTACATCGCCTTGTCGGAGGGACGATGAGTTCCTCTCACAGAGTCACTCGAAAAGTCCTGGTGCCCGCGCGGGACGGAGTTCGGCTGGCCACCGATCTGTGGTTGCCGGATACCGATGTGCCTGGACCGGCAGTGCTGTTCCGAACCCCATACGATCGAAGTGCATACAATACCGATGTCTTGCGACCACAGCAGTGCGTGGAAGCGGGGTTCGCGGCCATTGTTCAGGACATGCGCGGACGCTTTGGCTCGGAAGGAGAATGGCTGCCCCTCAACTGGCCCGCCGAAGCAGAGGATACCTACGACGTCGTTGAATGGATCGCTGCCCAGCCATGGTGCTCCGGCGCGGTGGGGATGTCGGGTCTGTCCTACGGCGGAACCGCGCAACTCTTGGCTTCGCAGCGGAAACCGCCTCACCTGAAAGCGATCGCCCCGGCGATGGCGTCATCCCAGGAGTTCGACCGGGTCGAGTCGGGAGGCGCGCTGCGCCTCGACCTGGCGATGAGCTGGCTTGCGTTCACATCCGTGGACTGGGCGAATCGGCACGGCGAGGTTCCCGAAGTCGCCGAAGTCATTCTCAGGGCAATTCTTGATCCTCGGTTTCTCTGCTTGGTACGTCCGTTGCGCAATATCCCGTTGTTCGCGATCGACGGGTTTCCCATTACCTTCGACGAGTTGTACTCCAGATCGAACCATCCCGCCCACTCAAACGGGGTGGACCTCCAGATTCCAACGTTGCATATTGGTGGCTGGTACGACTTCAGCCACTCCACGGCTGTCAATCTGTTTTGCCGGCAGGCTGCCGCTGGAAATCAGGACAGCCACCTCGTCATGGGGCCTTGGACCCATTCCAGTCAACTGCCCCAAACCCAGGGACAGGTCAATTTCGGTGCTCTGGCATCTGCGGCCGCTTCGCGTTTGCCTGAATTGGTGTTGGCGTTCTTTCGCCGGCATCTGGCGAACGAAACCGTGCAAATCCCGCGGGTGAAGTATTTCCTCATGAATGCCGGCAACTGGCGCGAAGACCGTACTTGGCCCCCCGAAGCAGCGAAGCCGCGGCATCTGTATTTGGGCAAGGCCGGAGCCCTGACCGACTGGCGACCGGATGACGAGTCCGCCTCCGATCAATACCTCTACGACCCGAACGATCCGACGCCGACAGTCGGCGGTCGCAATCTGGGCGTTGGCTGTCTTCGTCGGGGCCGATCAGCCAGGAGGCGCTCGAGCGTCGCTCGGATCTGTTGCGCTACGCCAGTGGTGCCGAGCCTGGTTCGCTGGACATCGCCGGTGCCGTGGAAGTCACGCTTTTCGTTTCGAGCTCAGCCGTCGATACCGATTTCATCGTCAAGTTGCTCGACCTCGATCCGGGTGGCGTCGCTCTTCCGATCAGTGAAGGTGGCTTGCGCCTGCGCTATAGATCAGGATTCGACCGGGAGCAGGCATATACCCCGGGTGACACGACGCGGCTGGTCATCGCTCTGGGTCATACAGCCTGGCGGGTGCTGCCGGGCCATCGGCTCGCGTTGCAAATACAGAGTGCAAATTTCCCGCAACTCGATCCCAACCCGAATACAGGGGAAATCCTCGGTGAGAGCGCTGCGGGCACGGTCGCGACAAACACTGTGTTCCGAGACCGTCAGCGGGCTTCCTTCGTACAGTTCGATGTTGTTGGGGATGCGCCATGAACCGGGCTGGCGCACTGGCGACCGTCCGCACCCGAGAAGAAAGGAAAGCTTGAAGTGAGCGCCGAAATTGCCGCACCGCAAGTCGCCATCGCCGAAACTGTAGCGTTCAAGCAACGCGAGTTTCGAATTGAAGGTTACGCGGCACCGGACTACGAGAGGGTTGTCGAGGCGTTCAAGCGCAACTTCCGCGAGGGGCGTTAAAAAAAAAAAACTTGAGAGCCAGGAAGCCGGCGGCCATGAACTTGGCCATGCGTTGCTTCACCGCCTCGAAATCATCGGAACGGCAGAGGCCGCCCGAGAGACTGTCGATGCGTCCCGTGCGCGCATAGGTATTCATCAGTGCGCCCGTCACGAAGTGATAGCCCCAGAAGATGTCCTCGTCGGAATGCTCCGGAAGGGCGCGCTTGATGATCCAGAGGAGCTTCAGCACCACGGGATCGAAGTGCACGTCCATCAGCACCGCGCCTTCCGGCGTATTGCTCACCCGGGCGCAAAAGGCCGCGTAGTTCATCCAGTACTCGCCGCGCTCGACGTAGAGGTCCAGGTCGGTATCCAGGAACGCGCGCAACGCACCCTCGACCGTGGGCGTCCCTTGTCCCCGCCTCCCTCTCGTACTTGTTCCATCGCCTCCATCCGGCCCTCGCTGCTCACGCTTGCGCGACGCGCGAACACCGACTCGAAGAGATTCTGCTTGTCCTTAAAGTAGTAGTGAACCAGCGTCGTGTGGATTCCGACCTGCTTGCCACATCGCGCAAGCTCACGCCATGCAGGCCGTTCTTGGAGAAGAGGTACTCGGCTGCGTCCAGGATCTGCTCGATGCTGTCGGCACGCTGATCTGCCTTTGTTCGCACAGGACTCGCTTTTTCGGGGGTTTGGTCATCGTGCCGTCGATTGGTCCGGATTCACCACTCAGTCTATGCATCGCGATCCCTGCCCGTCAATCGTGCTGCAACGCTTCAACGCCGCGATCTCTTTCCACGATCGTGCGCAAGCGATTCTTGTCGATCTTTCCCGTGGCGGCCAATGGCATGACAGATTAGATCGACACCGTCCGGAATCCACCAGGAGGCGACTTTGCCCCGCAGGCATCCCAGCAGTTCGCCGGAGTCGAACGTCTGTCCCTCTGCGCTTCGACGACGAGGACGGGGCGCTCGCCCCATTTCGGGTCGGGCCTGCCGACGACCGCGACCTGGCGCACCGCGGGAAGGCGGCCGACGATGTCCTCGATCTCCGCCGGATTGATCCATTCGCCGCCTGACTTGATCAGGTCTTTCGAGCGGCCCGCAGATCGTGAGATTGCCCGTCCTCTCGATGCTCGCCAGATCGCCGGTGTCGAAATAGCCCTCGTCGTCCAGCGCATCGCGCGCGGCCTTGTAGTAACGCTCGAGGACGCTCGCGCCCTTCACCTTCAGATGGCCGACCACGCTGCGTTGCTCGGCAGTGTCGAGCCGTTCGCATCGGTGAGCTTGAGATCCAGGCCCATCGGTGGGCGGCCGGACGCCCTGCTTGCGGACCACCGCCGCCGGGCGCAGCGATCGTGCCCAGCGGCGAAAGCTCGGTCATGCCCCAACTGGTCTGCACCTGGACGCCCAGGCGCTCCTCGATGCGCTGGAGCAAGGCATCGGGGCACTTCGAGCCGCCGATGAGCACGCGCTCAAGGTCGGGCAGCTCGCCGCCGGTAGCTTCGAGATGATCGACCACGCCCAGCCACACCGTGTGCACGCCGGCCGCGACGGTGACGCCCTTCGTCGCGCATCAGTGTCGCGAGGCTGGCGCCATCGGTATGCGGCCCGGCAGCACGATCTTCGCGCCCACGGCGGGCGCGGCGAAAGGCAAGCCCCAGCCATTGGCGTGGAACATCGGCACCGCGACCAGCACGACATCCCGGCCGGTCAGCGCGATGGCATCGGCCTGCAGCGCGCGCAGCGTGTGCAGGTAGTTGGATCGATGGGTGTAGAGCACGCCCTTGGGCGCGCCCGTCGTGCCCGAGGTGTAGCAAAGGCCCGCCGGCGTGCTCTCGTCGAACTCGCCCCAAGCGGACTCGCCGCCGTGTTCCTCCAGCAGCGAATCGTGGAACCATGTGTTCGCCGGCCCTCCGATCCTGGAGCTTCGGCCTCCCGGAGCCTCATCCATCAGCATAATGTGCTCGACCGATCGGACACAGCGGCACCAGTTCGCGCAGCAACGGCACGAGGCCCGAGGCCACCGCGAGCACGCGGTCCCCGGCCTCGTTCACGATCGCCGCCAGATGCGCGACGGTCAAGCGCGGATTGAGCGTGTGGCAGACAAGGCCGGCGCCCATCGTCGCGTAATAGATCTCGAGGTGATGCTGGGTGTTCCATGCAAGCGTGCCGACCCGATCGCCAAATGCCAAGCCCAGCGCCTTGAATGCGCCGGACAGGCGATTGCTGCGGTCACGCAACGCGGCGTAGCCGATCCGGCTCCTGCCTCCCCTTCTCCGCCGTGACGACCTCGCGGTCCCCCCACCACTTGGCGGCGTGATCGAGGAATTTATCGACGGTGAGTGCGTAAGTTTGCATGAGTGGACGGCAAACACCAAAAAGGCTCAGTCGCCGGCTGCAGGCGGCGACTCGGGAGCATCGTTGCGATCAGAACCACGTTGTGAAACGTATTCCGACTTGACGCGGCGCACCGGCGAAACGAAGCCGGAGTTGATCGCGCCACGACTAGTGCTGGTCCGTCAGGTTGGTTCCGTACAGCGTCCACAGGTAGTCCCCGTGCAGCCACGCGAGCTGCGCGTTGAAGATGTTGCGGCTTCCGACGTTGTCGCCCAGCGCCTCGTTCTCGAACAGCGTGGCCCACTGCTCGGAGACGTGCGCGTAGTTCAAGCGCGGCGTCACGATGACGTCGTCCAAGCGGAACTCGCGCTGCACGCCGATATTGAAGGTCAGGTCCGGCGCGTAGGTCTGGTCGTTCCCTCCCAGGTCGAAGCAGCTGGCGCTGGCCGGTCCCGTCTTCGGATCGCAGGGCACGACCGTCGCGATTCTCGGGTCGACCGCGTAGAAGCTTCCCGAGGCTGCTGTGCATCACGCCGAGACCGGAGTCGAACTTCCATCCGAAAGCGCGCCTTGCATCTCGCGCTTCAAATCCGTAGATCTTCGTCGTGTCGGGCACGTTCAGCTCGAAACCGAACGTCGGGAACTGCGGATAACCGACGATCACCTGGAAGTTCTTGTAATCGTTGTAGAACGCGTCGAGCTGCGTGTGCAGATTCCCGTCGAGCCAGATCGCCTTCCATCCCGCCTCGAAGGTCATCACCTTTTCCGCATCGAATGGCGCGGGTATCCCGAGGCCCACCGGCACGTTCAATCCGCCCGGCTTAAAGCCCGTGGCGACGAAGGCGTATAGGAAGTTCTGGTCGATCTTATGTCCAGTTGAGCGCGGCCTTGCCCGAGAAGTTGGTGTACTCTGCCTCTTGGACATCTGCGATGGGGAGGCCGTACTGCACCACGTTAACGTCGTTCGCCGTGCGGTGCTTCTCGTAGCGCCCGCCGAATTCAAGCTTGACTCGCTCGGATAGGTCGAAGGTGATTTGGCCGAACCCCGCCCAGACGTGTCTTCGGATTGCTGCCGTCCAGCATGTACTCGGTCGCCGGCTTCCCGGCGGCACGCCGATCACGAACTTGCCGGGCTGGAAATAGTAGGTGTCCTTCTGGTATACGCCCACGACCCATTTCAGCGAACCGGTATCCGGAGAGATGAGGTTCAGTTCCTTCGAAAAGATCCTCTCGTCCACCACATCGCGGAAAGTCGAGTTCCGACGCTGGTTCCGTCGAGATCCGCCCGTATAGTGCGTCCTGCCGCTCTGATAGCCGCTGATCCACCGCAACGTGATGCCGTTTGGAAACCGTATAGTCGACATTCAGCACCCATCGAGTGAGCTCGTCCACCGCCTTCTGAACGGCGTTGGCGGTCACCTGGAACAGGTCGTTCTGCGAAGTTGACCGGATCGGCCGGATAAGCGCCGATGTCCAGGTGGCTGTAATCGGTCTTGAACAGCACCGTCAGAGCGTCGCTTGGGCTTCCAGAGAAAGCCCACCCGCGCGCTCCGCGAGCGCAAGCTCGCATCGCATCCCGTGTAGGGCCCCGTGATGTCCCAGAAGCTGCCCCGTTCTTCGCCGTTGAAAGCGACGCGCGCAGCCACCGTTTCGCTGAGCGGAATATTGAGCGCGCCCTGCAGGCCCTCGTCGCTGTAATTTCCGAGCTGCCCTTCATGTAGCCCTTATTGCCGCCGCCGATGACCGGGTCATTCGATGTCACGAACACCGCGCCGCCCGTTGCGTTCTAGCCGCCGAAAGTGCCCTGCGGACCGCGCAGGACTTCCACGCTCGCGAGGTCGTAATAGGGTTCTTCCGTGAAATAGCCGGGGAAGGTGGCCACGCCATCGCGATAGGTGACCACGCCCGTGGTCGTTTGCGAGTTGTGTTCGCCCTTGCCGATGCCGCGGATGTTGAAATCGATGCCCTGACCGAAGTTGTTCACCGTCGCCGAGGGCGTGACGAACATGAGCTGGTCCACGACGACGATGCCCTTGTTGGTGAGGTCGTCGCCGGTCAGCACGGTCGCCGAGATCGGTGTGTCTGCAGCGGCCCTTCGAGGCGCTCCGCGGTGACGAAAAAAAAAAAAAAAAAAAAAAAAAAAAAAAAAAAAAAAAAAAAAAAAAAAAAAAAAAAAAAAAAAAAAAAAAAAAAAAAAAAAAAAAAAAAAAAAAAAAAAAAAAAAAAAAAAAAAAAAAAAAAAAAAAAAAAAAAAAAAAAAAAAAAAAAAAAAAAAAAAAAAAAAAAAAAAAAAAAAAAAAAAAAAAAAAAAAAAAAAAAAAAAAAAAAAAAAAAAAAAAAAAAAAAAAAAAAAAAAAAAAAAAAAAAAAAAAAAAAAAAAAAAAAAAAAAAAAAAAAAAAAAAAAAAAAAAAAAAAAAAAAAAAAAAAAAAAAAAAAAAAAAAAAAAAAAAAAAAAAAAAAAAAAAAAAAAAAAAAAAAAAATAATGACCACTTCGTCCGCCGGGCTTTACGGTAATTTCGGCCAAGCCAACTATGCAGCCGCGAAGATGGGCTTGGTGGGCCTGATGCAAGCGCTCGCACTCGAAGGCAGAAAAGTACGACATCCGCGTCAACTGCCTCGCGCCGACCGCAGCCACCCGGATGATGGATGGCATTCTCCCCGCCGATCAATTGGCCATGTTGCGGCCAGAATTGATAAGTCCAGTGGTCCTCGCGCTGGTGTCGGAAGACGCGCCGACGCGCGCAATCGTTTGTGCCGGCGCGGGCGGTTTCGAACTTGCGAACATCACGTTGACGCAGGGAATCCACGTCCCGGAGCAGCCACCTTCAGCCGAAACCTTGCTCGCGCGATGGGCGGAGATCGCGGATCGCCGGGGCGAGTTCGTGCCCGATGAAGCCTTCGATCAAGGCCGCCACGAACTGCGGAAGGCTGGTTTCGTCTTCCCGGAGCAGATTCCGGTCGATCAGCCTTCTTGAGCGATGTCTGCTTCTGCGCCTGGATCGGATTCGAAACCTTCTGCCACGAACGGAAATTCGGGCCGACTTAGCCAATGTCCGCAAGTTAAGCTTGACGTTGCACCCGGCGACCCGGACCCGTGCTCAAGCTCGGGATACTGCCGCGGCCGCAGATCGTGCATTGATCGCGCTGAAGATCAGACAGGCGTTGAGATTCGCGAAAGTTGCGAGTGACCCGGCATCTATCTCGCACTGCCTGTCGATTTGCTGCGCAAACTTGTCTTCCGTCAACGCAATTTTTTAGCAGCGCCTCGAACTTCGGCTTCCCTCAGCGAGTCATCCACGCTCCTTAGGTCGGATCTGCGCGACCAGCCGTTCGAATGTCGCCGTTGCCGCTGCTGCATGCGCCACAGTCACGCTGCGCCAGCCAGCGCGATCAAGCATGCACCTCTTCGAAACGCCGCATGTTGAGCAGCGTCAGGAACAGCGCCGCCCAAGCGGCCGGATTCGCGACGTTCCTGTCGCTGATCTGGTCAGCCGCACGTGCCTGCACCTGTTTCTGTCAAAGGTCGCAGCCGCTCAGTCCCGCTGCCCGTGGCTTACGTGTATCGTAGGGCCTGCGCCGAGACCAGGACCAAGCTCGCGATGCCGCAACTGCCGGAGTCCGCATCCGCCCTCCCCCGGGATGATTCCGCATCGCGAATGCAAGCCGGTGCCAACCTGTTGGGCGAGGCACTACGCGCTCAGGTCCGTGCCGCTCGATATCGACGCCGATCCGCTGGCGGACTTCACTGCCGGGGCGGATTCGCGCGCTGGCGAACGCGTGGGCGTATACCGGCTGACGCGCCTGATCGGGCGCGGCGGCATGGGTGCGGTATACGCCGCGCTACGCGTCGAAGGCGACTTCGAACAACGCGTTGCGCTGAAGTTGCTGCGCACCGATCGCGCCGCTCCGCAGGCCGTGGAGCGGTTCCGGCGTGAGCGCGCGATTCTGGCGAGCCTGCAACATCCGCACATTGCGGTACTGCTCGACGGCGGAATCACCGCCAGCGGCGAAGCCTGGTTTGCCATGGAACTGGTCGATGGCGTGCCGTTGATCGACTACGCCCAAGAACACGGTTTGTCGCTGGCAATGCGCTTGGCGTTGTTTTGTCAGGTGTGCGAGGCCGTCGCATTCGCGCACCGCAACCTGGTCGTGCATCGCGATCTGAAACCGTCGAACATCATGGTCGACAGCCAAGGGCGCGCCAAGCTGCTCGATTTCGGCATCGCCAAGCTGATCGCGCCCGAGTTGGAACTCGGCGAACGCGCGCTGACCCTGGCCGACGAGCGCGTACTGACGCCGGACTATGCCGCGCCGGAGCAGATTCTGGGACAGCCCGTGACAACGGCGACGGACGTCCATGCGCTGGGCCTGCTGCTGTACGAATTGCTCACTGGCCGGCAGGCGCAAACCCTGAGTGGACTGGCATGGGCCGACATGGCGCAACTGTGCAGTGCCGAATCGCCAGTGCCAAGCCGCGCGATCAAGCTTGCGGACGCGCAGGCGAGCCTGGCCATTGACGCCGACCTCCTGCGCGGCGATCTCGATGCAATCGTGCTCAAGGCCCTGCGCAAGGAACCAGAGCAGCGTTATGCAAGCGTGCTCGCGCTAAAGGAAGACATCGAACGTTATCGAGATGGGCATCCAGTAGCCGCGCGCGCCGGTGGCCGGCGCTACCGCTGGTCACGATTCCTGCGGCGCCATCGCGCAGCCGCTGCCGCGTCGCTGGCCGTTCTGCTCGCACTAACGCTCGGCCTCGGCGCGGCGGTTTGGCAGGCTCGCGCCGCGCGCCTGCAGGCGCAGAGATCGGACCAGGCGCGCGGTTTTCTCGTCCAGATGTTTCGCGGCATCGACCAGAACGCCACTGCCGGACATGAAGTCACAGCGCGGGAGTTGCTCGACGCCGGAGCTACGCGACTGGATCGGGATCTGGCCGGACAGCCCGACATGCAGGCCGAGCTGTTCGCGACCCTCGGCGGAATGTACTTGAAGCTCGCCCGCTTTCAGCAGGCCCACGACATGCTCGGGAAATCGCTGGCGATCCTGCGTGGCTTGCCCGAACCCAACCCGGTGCTAATGGTGCGCACGCTGGTCGAGTCGGCCGAAGCGCAGGGCGCGAACGCCCGCTACCCGGAGGCGCGCGCTCTGCTCGACGAGGCTGAGCGCCAACTGGTCGGCGATTCCCCGGCGACCCGGGCACTCGCCTTTCGCGTGCTGGAGATGCGCATTACTGTCGACGGATTGGATGATGACGCGGTGAAGGGCGAGCAAGACGCGCGTGCGCTGGTCGCACTCGAAGCGCGGCACAGCGAGATGCAAAGTGCGGAGTACGGCGCAGCGTTGCTGCGGTTGGGAGGCGCGCTGACAGCGCGCGACCGTTTCGAAGAGGCCGAACAAGTAATCCGCGAAGGGCTCGCCCTGCGCGCCAAGTTCGTCGCCGAATTGCGCAGGCCGGATTACATCCGGCTCATGACCGTGCTGCAATTGCGCGGGCGCTATCGCGAGGCGCTCGCCGAAGCACAGCGGCTGTTCGATGCCAGCCGCGCACGCAATGGCGACTCGCACATGGAAACCCTGAGCAATCGCGCGCAGCGGGCGATCTACCTGGCACAGGTCGGGCGCAGCGCTGAAGCCGAGCCGGAGATGCGAAGCGCGCTGGCGGCCATGGACAGCAATGGCCTGGGCGCACCTGCGTTGCGGCCCGCTGCCTACAGCCTGCTCGGCCATATACTGGCCGACCAAGGGCGTCTGAAGGAAGGCAGCGAATTCGTTCGCAATCTGCTGGACTTTACGCGTTCCACGCGCGGCGCGAATACGCGCAGCGCACTGTACGTTGAGCGCGATCTTGGCGCGATGATGCTGGCGCGCGGCGGACTGGAAGAGGCGCGCGCGCTGCTGCAGCACGCGGCCGAAGTCGCGCGCGACCACGATGGTGAGGACTGCCTGCAGCTGGCTGAAGTTCGCACGCGACAAAGTGCGCTGGAACTTGCGCGGCGATGCGGATGCAGCAGAACAGCTGTCGCGCCTGGCTATCAGATCCTGGAAAAAGGCCTCGGTGCGCAACACGACGAAACGGCCCTCGCCCGCCACGCGCTCGGCCGCGCGCTGTTTGCCCAAGGTCACGCTGCGGCCGCCGAACAGGAATTGCGAAGCGCCGCGGAAGGCTACAAAACATTTTCACGCTCGAAGACGTCCGCACTCGCGAATTCCGGTTCGATTGGGGCGAGGCGCTGTCTGCGCTGAACGATCCGCGTGCCGACGCAATTCTGCGCGCCGCGGCGGAGGAACTCACGCAGGATTCGCGCTACGAGGGAGCGTTGCGCGGCCGAGCAGTCGCCTGGCTTGCAAAACATGGCAAGGCGCCTGCACCTGCGCCGGCAATTGCGCGACTGCCCGTGGCCGCGTCATGAGCCGCTTCGAAACGACGCGCTGGAGCACGGTCCTGAAAGCCGGCGGCGACGGCGCCGACTCACGCAACGCGCTCGAATCCCTGTGCCGGCGCTATCGCGCACCGGTCTTGTCATACCTGCAACGCCACGGACGCAGCGAGAGCGACGCGCAGGACCTGACCCAGGCGTTTTTCGAACGCCTCATTCGCCTGCGATTGCACGACCGTGCCGATCCGGAGCGCGGCCGCTTCGCAGCTTTCTTCTGACTGCACTGGACAACTTCGTCCGAGACGAACACGCAAGTGCGACGAGGCTCAAGCGCGGCGGAAGCGATGGCATCCGCTCGCTGGATCCCGAGGAAGCGCCGGGCGGCGCCGCCGACTGCGACACGCCGGATGCAGAATTCGATCGGCACTGGGCATTGTCGGTGCTCGATGGCGCGATTGGGCGGCTCGCCGCACAGTGCGAACGCAACGGCAAGGGCGATATCTTCCACACGCTAAAATCCTATGTGGTCGAACCCGCCGACCACGATTCCTATGAGGAATTGGCCGTGCAGATGAATTCGCGGCCCAACACGATTGCCGCGGCGGTGCAGCGGTTACGCCAGAGCCTGCGCCAGCATATCCGCGAGGAACTTGCCGACACGGTGCAATCCGCCGCCGATGTCGATGCCGAGCTGGTTGCATTACGCGAAGCACTCGCCTCTGCCGGCTCCGCTCGCGCGTAGAAAGGCGCCCGGCAAAAAAGGGCGAGCGCGCAATACGCTTCGCTCAAACACTCAGGGCTCGAAATCAGGAGCAATTCCGGGCGCAGGCCCATTGGTCTGACCGCGGTGTTTGAGTCGACACGCGGCAGTTCGTCATCGTTTGCTCCTGATGCCGTAACGGGTGAGGAACGCACGAACCCACGGGAGTCCAGCATGTCTTTTCCATCCGCTCTACTGCGGCGACACACGCCTGCTTCGATCGCTTCCTGCATCGCCTTGAGTCTCGGTCTGCCGCATATGGCATTTGCTGCGGCGACGCTGACCTGGCCCAACCTCTTGGGATTCGGTCACTGTCTGGGCTCACTGCAGGCCTGTGGAGACGAAGCGGCACCCGGCGATATCGTGCAGATCGGCGTCGACGATTTCTTCATCCAGGACCGCTACACCGCGGTCAACGAAGACATCGCGATCAATAAGTCGCTCACACTGCGCGCGGCCAACGGCATCGACGCTGTTTTCGCCGCCGGGCGCAGTATCACGATAAATCCGCCGAACGTGGCTTCGCTGAGTTACGCGATTGGAGTTGAAGGCATCATTCTTGATCGCGGTACCATCGATGTTCATGACAACGAGTACACCAGCAGCACGTACCGGATCGAGAACGTTCGTTTCAACGATGTGGCGGCCGATGCGACCGCCATCAACATGTTTCTCGGAATTTAATACTCATCCGAATTTCCAGATTCTGCGCAACGTCATTCGTGTGCACAGCGCCGGTGTAGAGACGAAGTCCATCGTCGTAAATGAGAACGGCCCTACGGCGGCAATCACCGTGGCCGAGAACCGCATCGAAGCTCCCGATGGCGCCGTGTTGGTGGCGATCGCCGTCGATACCGGCGGTGGCGGACCGGTGACCGTGTCCGGCAATACAATCGTGAGTCGGCAGTTGCACAGCGGAATTCAGGTCCGCCAGGGAGAGACAACGCTTGGCACGGCGGACGTGTTCGTCATCAACAATTCCATCAGCGGCCCCCCGGCGCCGAGTACGCCGTTCTTCGGCGCCGCAATGTGGTTTCAGTTGTCCAACGCCGATGTGCAAATCATCAACAACACCATCGTCAAGGGCAACTTCGGGTTGTATTTCTATCCGGTCGGAATAGCGCCGGCCGTAAGTGGACTCGTCGCCAACAATCTGATCGCGCTCAATACCGGCTATGGCATCTATGTCGGTGACGGATACGCAGCCGTGGCCAATAGAAACAACCTACTGTTCGACAACGGACCAAACTTTGGTTTCGCGCCGGGGCCGGGCACGATCACGTCCGATCCGCTGTTGTACTCGCCCACGTATCCACGTCCCAACGAGGCTTCTCCGGCAATCAACGGCGGCAGCAACAGCGCCCTGCCTGCGCTGGATTTGTTCGATGCGGACGGACAGCCGCGCGTCATGCTCAGCACGGTGGATATTGGCGCTTACGAGGGGGGCTACGCCATTACAGGTGTGCACAAAGCTACTGCCAGCAACAGCGAATTCAATGTGACCGTGGTGCCGGCGTTGGACGGCACTCTTCTGGTTCCCAGCGACAAGCTCGTGGCCACGGCATTGCACACGGTCGGTGCGGCGCCGGGGCTTGAGCAAAACCTGGGCATCTACTTGCTCGGACCCACGGGACCATTGTCGATCTTTCACGCAGATGGCGCGACCGGCATGACGAGTGGCCGTCGCTTCGCCGTCACCGTCCCGGGATTCGGGCTATCCGGGTACACGCACGCGACGACGGGAGCGAATGTCGTCACTCAATACACCGCTCTTTCCAACGGCGCGTTGGACGGTCAGTCCGGCGCTATCGCCGTGGCCACGCACAATTATCTCCAAGCCGGCCCGTATCACGACCATCCGATTGGGTTGGAATACTTCGGCGGGCTGTGGTACCTGCGCAATGAGGATGCAAGCGACATGCTGTCAGGGCGCAACTTCAACGTCGCGATCGCCCCGGCGCTTTCAGAAAATGCCTTTCGCGTATCCGCGGCGAATAGCGTAAGCGAGATCGAAATCATCCATCCGCTGCTTGATGACAATGCGTGCGTCGCGCCAATCGTTGGTCGCGTCAACAGCCCAGGCCCGGTCGTGCTCGATGCGACGGCATTCAGTCTGGATTATCGCCCGGGAGCTGCTGGTGCGCCTGGCCGGTGGTTCGTGCTGGCCGAAGGCGGCGGCGCGCCGGTGTCCTTTCCCGCCGGCGCTGCCTTCAATGTGATCATCGATGGCGAACAGGCGAACCGCTGCCGAGACCGCGACAGGATCTTCGCCGACGGGCTCGAGTAGGCTTGTCTGCACGAAGACGCCCGCGCCAATCGCGTGCGTCTTCGGCGTTTGAGCAACCGAAGCGGACTTTGGCGGCAGGTTCTCGAATTCTTTGCATCATTCCTGCGTTTGCGAGCGGCAGGACTACGTCGTACGCGCAAACGTGCGCGCGCGTGCCGGCGACAAGCCGGCCGCCAATCCCCGCGCGGACAGCGACCTGATCTATTTCAGCAACGCCTCGAACTTCGGATTGCCGCGCAGCGGATCCCACACCGGATCGAGCCGCAGCAGAGCCGCGGTGTAGAAGCCACCAGCAACGGGACAGCGTCGCCTTCAGATTCTCGATCGCTCCGTCCCGCATCGCCGCCCATCATCAATACCTGGGCCAGCGCGAGCTGCGCGGTCGGGCGCATGTTCGCGTCATTGCCAAACAGTTCGAGCGCGAGCCGGCCTGAGTCCAGGGCGGCTGCCTGATTGCCCGCCTCCGCATAAGCCTGCGCCAGGATGACCGGCACGAGCGAATCATCCACGTGCCGTGCCTTGGGTTCGAGTTGCGCGATCAGCCGTTCAAATGTTGCCTGTGCCGCTGCGGCATCGCCGCTGGCACGCTGTGCCATGCCGAGGTAAAGCGTCAACAGATGGGCCGAAGCCGTTGAGGGCATCGTCGGGCTGTGACAGCAGCGGCGTGATTTCGCTGATCGCAACCGGGAAGCGCCGTTCAAGCAACCGCTGATACGCGCGATAGCTGGCCAGGCCCGGATCGATTCCGTCCGATGGCACCTTTTCCAGTATGCGCGCGGCTTCCTCGAGCTTTCCTTCCGCCTGAAAAGCGCTGACCTTGTAGGACAGCGCAAGTCCGTCGTTCGGAGCGATCGCGAGCGCGCGGTCGAGCGCATCATGGGCCTCCTTGAAACGCCGCATGTTGAGCAGTGTTTCTCCTCCGACCGTGGTCAGAAGACCGGCGTTGAGCGGATCCAGAAGCAGCGCCTGACGGAGATGCGCCAGCGCCTGATCCCAATGGCCTTGCCGCCGTTCGACCAATCCGAGTATCTGCAGAGCGTCACGGTCGTTTGGTGATTCCTTCAAAGCCTCCTCGAATGCCTTCTGGGCGCCGGCAAAATCGCGCTGAACCCGGTACAGGTAAGTGCCCTTGGCCAGCAATGCCTCAGTGAGCTTCGGCTGAAGTCGCAGCGCAGTGTCGGTCGCGACCTTCAGCGACTCGGCGGTGATCGTGTCCGTATCGACGTTGTTGAAGTACATGTAGCCTTCGGTCCGGACTCGCTCCGCCCACGCCAACGCGAACTGCGGGTCGAGGCGAACGGCTTCGGCGTACGCAGCGGCAACCTTGCGCGTCGTGGCGAAATCGTAGCCCTTGGTCTGCAACGCGCGAGCGCGCAGATAGGCCTCATAGGCAGCGAGGTTTTCGGTTGGCCGCTTCGCAACCGCCGCCTGCTCGGCGCCGCTGAGCTTCGCATTCAGCGCCTCGGCAATCGCTCCGGCGACTTCGCCCTCGACGCCGAAGATGTCGTCGAGCTTGCGGTTATAGACCTCGGCCCACAGGTGATCGTCGGTCGCGGCGCGAATCAGCTGCACGTTGATGTGCACGGCGTCGCCGGCTTTCTGCACGCTGCCTTCGAGGATATTGGCCACGCCGAGCTGGCGCGCAATCTCGGGCAGGTTGCCCGGGTTGCTGGCGTAGTGCTGGGTCGAAGTGCGCGAGATCACCTTGAGCGCGCCGATCTTGGCCAGGCGCGTAAGGATTTCGTCCTGGATGCCCTCGGCGAAATAGGCGTTGGATTTCTCGTCCGACAGGTTCTCGAACGGCAGCACGGCAACCGATTTTTCGGTAATCGGCACGGCGATTGTCGCAGCCGCCTTTTGCGGCAAGACATAATGTTGAACGAGCAGGAATGCCACTGCGAGGATCAGCACCGCAATGATGACGATGTTCAGGCGCTGGCCGGTATGTCCCGTGATCGATTGCTCCGGCGCGACCTCGGCGGTCCGCGCGATTCCTTCCGGAGTCACCTCGTAGACCCAGGACAGGACCAGCGCGATCGGAAACCCGGCGGCGACCGCCAGCACGATCAACCGGAGCGCGAGCGCGGAGACCTCGAACAACGGCAGCACCTGCGTGGCGATCTGCACGAGCAGCCAGCCGCCGACGGCGTACATCGCGCCGACCTTGTACACATTGCGGCGCTTGAGTTCGCGCAGGAACGAACGCATCCGGCTCCCCTGTCATCGTTTGCATCGCGATCCGGAAAAGCCGCGACGCGGTCATGATAGACGATCGGCGCCGTCCACGGCTGACCTCGAAGTGGCGTGGCGAGGCGATCGCAAGGCGCGGCGGAGCCTGTTCGAATACCGGACCCCGGGGCGGGGCTGGCCCGGTTGGTCCAAGGTCCACCGGCGCAGCAGGCCGAGTCAGGCTAGAATACCGGCGTTTTGCCCGTTGCCAGTCGAGACAGCCGCATGCCCGCCGACGCAAAATATAAACGTATCCTCCTGAAACTCAGCGGCGAGGCATTGCTCGGTGACGCCGACTACGGCATCGACCCGAAAGTCCTCACGCGGCTGGCGCGCGAAATCATCGACGTGCAGCGCGGCGGCACCGAAGTCGGCGTGGTCATCGGCGGCGGCAACATCTTCCGCGGCGAAGGCCTGGCTGCGGCTGGCATGGATCGCGTGACCGGCGATCACATGGGCATGCTGGCCACGGTGATGAACGCCCTGGCCATGCAGGACGCCCTGGAAAAGCTCGGCGGCCGCGTGCGCGTGATGAGCGCAATCAAGATCAACGAAGTCTGCGAGGACTTCATCCGCCGTCGCGCGATCCGCCACCTGGAAAAAGGCCGCATCGTGATCTTTGCCGCCGGCACCGGCAATCCGTTTTTCACGACCGACTCCGCCGCGGCGCTGCGCGCCATCGAAGTCGGCGCCGAACTGCTGCTCAAGGCGACCAAGGTCGACGGCGTGTACAGCGCCGATCCGCGCAAGGACAGCACCGCACAGCGCTTCGAGCGGCTGACCTACGATCAGGTCATCGAGCGCAAGCTCGCAGTCATGGACACCGCCGCGATTGCCCTGTGCCGCGACTACAAGATTCCTCTGCGCATCTACGACATCAGCGGCGCGGGCGTGCTGATGCGCATCATGCAGGGCGAGCCGCTCGGCACGCTGGTCGACAGCGGGCGCTGAGGCGACCCGCACGGCCACCAGCCGGATGCCCTTGCGTCCGGTTTGCTCCCGTCACAAGGACGCTCGTTTCTGCGGTCGCCCAGCGCGCGCCGACGCAGCTGCGCGTTGCGGTGTATCCGGACCCGTCAGCGATCAACAGCCGCGATTAGCGCGAGGACAAACCCGTTCGATGATCCGTAATCGGAAGCGGCTTTTCCGGTACCCATGGATTGAAGGCGCAAGCCTTCTGCGTCACCACGAAAGCCAACGCACACTGATGCGGCTGCGTCGATGGACTGGCCAGCCGCAGGCCGCCAAGGAGACCGACGTGAAACGCACCCTCCTGAGCATCACCGTCGCCACTTGCCTGATTGCAGCCAGCGCGATCGCTGGCGCCGCAGAACGGCAGTCGCTCGCCACCGTCGACGTCGGCGCTGCAATCCAGTCCGACTGCGCGCCACCGAACGACCGCGCGGTCTGCGCCGCCTGGCACAAGGAGATCCGCCGCAACTTCACCTCGCGTGAAATCGGCACGCTGTTCGGCGCCGCGACTTCCTGTCCCGAGTACAAGACGTCGTACTCGAAGGTGAAGACACGCTACGACCGGCTGCAGGGCGAGTTCGCCGCGAACTATGCTGCAAGCAACAGCATCGCCGCCCGCTAGTTCATCCGCAACAAAGACATTTTCGGGACCTGCCCCGCCGGATGGCGGGGCCTTTTTTTTGTTGCTCCGACCGCGAACCTGACATTTGCCTTACAAGGCATGCGCGGAACGACACCGCCCAGTGTTTGTGGCAACATGAGCCGGCATCACGGGCGGGGGAAGCAACGTGAACCGTTTCCAGACGACAAGGTGGAGTCTGGTTCTGGCGGCGCGCAGCGACTCGGCGGAGTCGCGGCTGGCGCTCAATACGTTGTGCCGCTCCTACCGCTCGCCTGTGCTTGCCTATGTCCGGGGACGCGGCCATTCGGCCGACGCCGCGGAAGATCTCGCCCAGGCATTCTTCACGCGCTTCGTCGAGCATGCGTTCCATGCGCACGCCGACCCGTCCCGCGGCCGCTTTCGCGCTTTCCTGCTGACCGCGCTCAAAAACTTCCTGAATGATGCGAACGATGCGGCGCGCGCGGCCAAACGCGGCGGCGAAGTCCATATGCGTTCGCTGAGTTCCCTGGCCGGAGGCGATGACAGTCTGACGGCGATCGAGGACGCTGAAACTCCGGAGCGGGCATTCGAACGGGCCTGGGCGCATTCGGTGCTGCAGACGGCGCTAAACCGGCTGCGCGACGAGGCCGCAGAGGCGGGCAAGTCCGAACTGTTCGGCCACCTGCGCGAATTCCTGGTCGAGCGCCCCGACGATGTCGACTATGCGCGGGTGGCGGATGAGCTGAAGCTGCGGCGCAACACCGTTGCAGTCGCGGTGCACCGGCTGCGCCACCGCCTGCGCACTCTGGTATCCGAGGAACTCGCCCACACCGCGGCCGATGACTCCGACCTCGACCAGGAACTCGAGGAATTGCGCCATTCGCTCGGGGCCGTCATCCAGTGACCTCGCAGCACCAACTTGCTTGCAAGCCCGTCGTAATCGCGGTGTGCAATTCACGTACTCCCAGCGTATGACACCAAGAGCACGCGAATGATTTCCACGGCCGACCGTTCGCACGACCGCTTCGCCACGACGCGCTGGTCGATGGTGATGCAACTGGCTGCGGTCGAGTCTCCCGATGCGCGACGCGCACTCGGCGAACTGGCCCAGCGCTACTGGTATCCGGTCTACGCTTATGTACGCCGCTGCGGCCATGCGCCGGAAGTCGCCCGGGAAATTACCCTGAGCTTCCTGCAGCGGTTGTTGCGCGACATGTGCCAGGACCCGGCACAGAAATCGCCCGGCCTCTATCGCAGCTACCTGCTCGACCGCCTGCATGCTTTTCTTGCCGCGGACTGGACTGAATCCGTCCAGGTCGAACCGCTCACCGAGCAACTTCGCGCGCCGCCGGACCTCGAGACCCGCTACCAGTCTGATCACTCCGACACACGATCACCGGATGAGACCTTTCAGCGCGGATTTGCGCTTGAGGTTTTGCACTGCGCGCTGCGCCGGCTGCGCAGCGAGGCGGCAGAAACCGGCCATCTGGACATGTACGAGAAGCTCGAGCCGTATCTGGCGCGCGACCCGGTGCCCGGCGAATACGAACTCATGGCGGGCCAGCTCGGCACGCGCGTGATGGCGCTGGTCCTGGCCCTCAAACGACTGCGTCAGCGTTTTGGGGAACTGGCCGCCGAAGAGCTCGCCGACACGGTCGGGTCGGCGGACGATCTCGCCGCCGAGCAGGACGCGCTGCTGCACGTGCTCGGTGAACGCGAGCGATGAGCGCCGCCATTCTCAAGACCTTGGCCGGCGCCACCGAGGTCAATCAGGCGACGCGGCTGCAAGGCGACATTTCGATAATCGCCAAACTCGCCTTCGGCCACCCGAATCGCTCGGAAACGGAAGTCAACCAGGTCCGGCACCTGGCGATGTTGTCGAACGAAACGCTGGAACTCGACCTCACCGATCCGGCGCAACGTCAGTTCGGCGACTACGAGCTTCTCGAGTTGATCGGCGAAGGCGGCATGGGGGTGGTCTATCGCGCCCGCCAGAACAGTCTCGAGCGTGAGGTCGCGGTCAAGTTGCTCGCCGCAGGGCCGTGGGCCTCGCGCGACTTCGTCGCGCGCTTCCGCCGCGAAGCGCAGAACGCGGCGCGCATGCAGCATCCGAACATCGTCGCGATCTACGAGGTCGGCGACATCGAGGAATTGCACTTCTTCAGCATGCGTTTGATCCACGGACCGAGCCTCGCCGCGGAGACCAGGAGTGTCGGCAGGATCGGTGCGCTGCGTGCAGCGCAACTGCTGCGCACGATCGCCGAGGCGGTCGACTACGCGCATCGGCTCGGAGTACTGCATCTCGACCTCAAACCGGCCAACGTCCTCATCGACGAAAACGGCACGCCGCATGTTGCCGATTTCGGCCTGGCCCGGCGACTGGAACAGGGTCTCGCCGCCGACAACAACGAAGTGTCCGGCACGCCGAGCTACATGGCTCCCGAACAGGCGACAGCCGGTGCGCAGACAATCACTCCTGCGACCGATATCTGGGGGCTGGGCGCAATACTCTACGAGCTGATAACCGGCGAGCCGCCGTTCCTGGGCAATTCGCCACAGGCCACGCTCAAGCTCGTCGTCGAAGCGACGCTGCCCAGTCCGCGCCGGCACGTGCCAAAACTGCCTCGCGACCTCGAGGCAATCATCCTCAAGTGCATGGCGCGCGATTCGGCCGCACGCTACGCGACCGGACGTGAACTGGCTGACGACCTGACCCGCTTTATCGAACGCCGCGAGGTCCGGGCGCGGCCGCTGAACGTCGCGCAACGGGCCGTCCGTTGGGCGCGGCGCGAGCCCAAACTCGCGTTCACCGCCCTGCTGGCACTCATCGCGCTGCTGGCCGGGTTCGCTGTCAGTACACAACAGCGCATCCGCGCCGAAAGCAACGCCCAACTCGCCAACGAACGCCTTTGGCAGACCCGACTCGATCAGGCAGCCAGTGCGTTGCGTGACGATCACCCGTTCGCCGCGCTGCCCGGCCTCGCGGCGAACATCAGCGAGCGCGAGGCACTGGGTCTCGACACGCACGACGACCGCCTGCGCACGGCGATGATAAGCCGCAGCGCGCCACAACTCATCGATGTCGTCGCACTTGGCGCGGGGATCACCGGCGTAGCGCTGAGCCCCGATGGCAAGTTCGTCGCGGCATCCGGTTCGGACGCCACGATACGCGTGTTCGACACCGCCGCCGGCGCCGGGAAATGGAAGACGACGGTGACCGGCGTGCCCTTCGTGTTTACGCAGAAGCCGATCCTCGAGGCGCTGCGCTTCACTCCCGACGGCCAACGCATCCTGGGCCACGAGCACTGGGGCGGCGCGGCGCTCGACGTCGCCTCGCCGATCGGCGAGTTCGAAGCGCTCTTCGACGCGGCGACGGGTAAACAGCTGCTGCCGCCGCCGGAGAAATTTTCCGGCTACTACGATGCGATTTTCAGTCCCGACGGCGAGTATGCAATCGTCGAAGGCGAAGACGAGACTACCTGCCTGATGCGCACGTCGGACTGGTCGGCGTTGAGCCCGCGCCTGCCGCTGCCGCACTCGACATGGCGAATCGGCAGCGGCGGCCGCCATGTCGTTTCCCTGGTCGATAGCTTTCGTACACTCCAGGTCCGTGACCCGCGCACACTGAGGGTCCGCTACAGCCACACGTATGCGGAAACGCAGCGCATCAGTGCTTGGGAGACAAGTCCGGATGGCGACACGTTGCTCGTCGGCCACGCCGACGGCACGGTGGAATGGGTGGGCCTGGCGCGTGACGCGCGCGAGCGCATCTTGCCCGGCGCGCTGAGCCGGGTCGGATGGGTGACGTTCAGTGCCGACGGCCGCTGGTTCGGAGCGGTCTCCGACACTGGCGAAGTGCTGGTCTGGGATAGCGCGACGCGGCGGCCCGCGGCGCCGTTGCTGCACCTCGATGCTGGCCCGGGGCCTCATCGCCAGCAGTTGATACTCGACCCGGCGCATCGCCGCGTGCTCGCATCGAACAGCACCCAGATGGCGTCGTGGTCGGCGCAGACGAATGTATCGCGCCGCATCAGCGGCGAATTTCCACACGCGCTGCCGCGCGAACTTCGGGCGTTCGACTACGCCGGCAGCGATCTCGTCGCCACCGGCGGCGACGAGGGCGAACTGCGCCTCTGGCGTCTGCCGCGTGGCATGCCGAATCTCAACGCTACTGTGAGTCCAGGGCCGGCGCTGAGCGCGCCCGACGGGATCGTCCTGGCGGTGGACACAAACAAGATGCGGCTCGCGCACGCGCGCGACGGCAGCGCGGTGGCCGAAGCGATCACGTTGCCGCAAGCCCCGGCGTTCGCCGAGCTGACCACCAACCAGCGCACGCTGGTCGCGGTCGTCGGCCATCTGCTCTACGTCTACGACATGCCGGGCGCCGCCTTGCGCTTCGCGCCGTTGGCAATCCCTGACGATCCGGTGCGTGTGGCGCTCAATCCTGACTCGCAACACGTGTTCATCGCCTACGGCGACTACCGCGACAACGCGGCAATCGACGTCGCGCGCGTCTGGGACCTGGCTTCGGGACGCCCCGTTTCCGAGGAAGTCGCGCAGCCTCCATGCGATGCGATCGAGTACGCTCCGGACGGTCGCACGCTGCTGAAATGCGGCACGCTGTTCGACGCGACGTCGCTGCGAATGCTGTGGACATACGGTCGCGCGAGCGCGGCACAGGGCGACGCGGCGACGCCGCTCGAGATCGAGCGCGCGCGCTTCGCCGCCGACAGCGGCGAAGTGCTCGCGCTCGCCACCAACGAAACTGGCGACGACACCTACCTGCTGCGACTCGAGATCGGCAGCGGTGCCGAACGCGAGCGTCGGCTGCTGAAGGAACTGCAGAAGGCAGAGAACTTCGCGATGCTGCCTGATGGTCGTTCGATGATCGTGCAGCGTCCCGAGGCGCAGGGCCCGGTGATCTGGCGCGACGATCGCGCCGTCGCGTTCGGCGAGGCACGCGGCCTCGGTGAATTCAATGTGCTCGCACTCGCGCCCGACGCGCGCACGTTTGCGCGAGGCACTTCGCGCGGAATTGTGATGACTTCCGCGCAGGATGCGCGCTGGATCACGCCGGAGCTTCCGGCCGGCCTTACCGAAAGCGACCACACGTTGCAGCTGGCCTACACACGCGACGGCCAAGGTCTCGTCGCGCGCAGCCGACGTGACCGCTGGCTGTATTGGGATACGGCGCCCGATGCACGCCCGGCCAGCGAGCTGCTGCGCGTAACGGAGCTGCTGCATCCGAATCCCGACTTGCTTGTGCAACAGATCGCGCCGCCGCTTGCGGCGGCGGAGCGCGCAGCGCTGCGGCGCGCCGACACGGGACCTGCCCCGCCGATGTCGCCTGGCGCTCCATTCACGATTCCACCGCGGCAGGACGGCCTGTCGCCCCTGCTGTTCGATCTGACCCCTTGGTACATCGAACCATTAGCGACCCGGGATGATCTGAAAGGAACGTTCGCCTTCGACGTCCCACAGTTCGTACCGGGTGTTCACCGCCTGCTCGGCGTCGACTACGACGCGCGCGGCGCGATTGCGCTCAGCCAGGGAGAGAAGATTGCCGGTATTCCGATGCGCCTCGCCGGCATCCGGCCCGGCGTCGCCCGTTTTGCCGCGCTGAACGTACTGGTCAGCGCCAACGCAATGCTGCGCACGCAGGAGCAGGTGCCCTACGCGTTCGTCGAGCTCGAGTACCGCGACGGGAGCCGCGCGCGCCTGCCCATCATCTACAACCGCGATATCAAGGAGTGGTGGCGCACGGCCTGGACGACGCCCGGACGCATCGCCTGGCGTCTGCGGGACTACGGCACGGGACGCATGGATCCCGGAGCCCACCCGTCGATGGTCACGGTGCGACTCGTCAATCCGAATCCGCAGCGCGAAGTCGCGAGCATCGCGCTCGAAGCGGTCAAGATGCAGTTCAGCTCGCCAGCATTCTTCGCCATCACCGCTGAGCCGGTAAAGGAATAGAACGATGGACCACAGGGGGAAGGTTTGCGTCGTGCTGGCGTCCGTGGCTTTTATCGCCCACGCGCAGGACAAACCCGACGATACAAGCCTGCTCGACACCATCGAGGTGACCGGCAGCCACATTCGCGGCGTGGACCTGGAAACCCAGCGCGCCATGCAGATCCTGCTGCGCGAGGATCTGGAACGCACCGGCTTGACCAACATTGGCGACGTGCTGCAGACGCTGATCGTCGCCAATGGCCCGGCGCTGAATCGGAACATCAACAACGGGCCGGACATGGGCGAAGTGCGCATCGACCTGCGCGGCCTCGGCGGGAACCGCACCCTGGTGCTGGTCAACGGGCAACGCTGGGAGTCGGGGCTCGAAGGCGCCGTCGACGTCAGCACGATTCCGCTCGCCATGGTCGAACGCGTCGAGGTGCTCACGACGGGCGCCTCGGCGATCTATGGCTCGGATGCCATCGCCGGCGTCGTCAACATCATCACGCGACGCAAGTTCGATGGCGCCGAACTCGAACTGAATGCCGGTCAAAACGACTACGACGACGCGGCGCAGCACAACGTCCAGGCCTTGTTCGGCCGTTCCGGCGATGGATGGAACGTCGTCGTTGGCGCCGAAGCCGGAAGGAACGATCCGGTCTACTCGCGAAACCGCGCGATCTCGAGCACTCCTACGCCAGGCCTGCCGCTGTCCGCAACCGGCGGTCCGTTCGATCTTTTTTATGAGCCTTCGCTGGGCGACATCTACTCGCTCACTCCCGGGCGTCGCGGCACGTCCCCCGACGACTTCCACCTGCTCGATCCCGCCACCGATTTCGGTTTCAATTTCCAGGACTACACCTACCTGCAGACGCCGCAGGAGCGCCGCGCCGTGTTCGCCGAAGGCCGTTACGAATTCACGCCGACGCTGGCGCTGTCAGTGGAAGCACTCTACGACCGGCGCGAATCGGCGCAGCGCCTGTCGCCGCCGAACCTGTACTTCGATTCAATCGACCTGCTCGGTCCGCAGGCCTACAACATCTCGGCAAACAACGTCTACAACCCGTTTGGCGAGGACATTCCGCTGAGTTATACGCGCCTGATCGCGATGGGCCAGCGCGACTATCATGAGACTGCCGACCTGAAACGGCTGCACATCGGCCTCGACGGCCTCATCGACGTCGCCGGGCACGACCTGCACTGGACGGTCGATGCCACGCGTGTGCGCTCGGTCGAGAATGTCGACTACGGCCTGAATCCGCTGCACTCGCGGGTCGCGCTTGCCGTCGGCCCTTCGTTCTTCGATGCGAACGGCGTCGCCCATTGCGGAACACCGGACGCGGTCATCGCCGGGTGCGTGCCGCTGAACCTGTTCGGCGGCCCCGACGCGATCACACCGGCAATGGTCGCGAATCTCGGAACCTTTCTCCACGACAACATCAGCGGGCAGGTCACCGATCTCGACGCCCGCCTGGACGGCGAACTCATCCAACTTCCGGCCGGCGCGATGCATTTCGCCGCCGGCGCTGAACGGCGCATCATCAGTGGCGCCGACCTGCCCGATCCTCTGGAAGTGTCGGGTGACGCCAACAGTTCCAACGCGGGAGCGAGGCAAGACGCCACGGTCGGCAGTGATGCCGTCAACGAGGCGTACGTCGAATTGTCCGTGCCGCTGCTTGCTGACAAGACGTTCGCACGGAGCCTCGATTTGATCGCAGCGACGCGCTACTCGGACTACACGCAGTTTGGCAGCACGACCAATTCGCAGTTCGGCGCGCGCTGGAAACCGGTCGACGATCTGCTGTTCCGGGCGAACTACGCGCAGGGTTTTCGCGCGCCGAGCCTGTTCGACCTTTTTCAAGGAAAGGCCGACTATTACGACTTCCCGTTTGATCCGTGTGCGCCGAAACATGGCCTGCCGCCCGATCCGGCCGTCGCCGCGCACTGCAGCGCGCTCGGCGTGCCGGACGGTGTTTCTCAGCCCCAACGCCCGGTCACGATCACCCAGGGCAGCAATCCGCAACTGCAACCGGAAACATCGCGTTCTTACTCGTTCGGCCTGGCCTGGTCGCCCGAGTGGATCCACAACTTCGACCTGACGCTGGACTGGTACGACATCCAGCTGCGCAACGCGATCGCTACGCGCGACGTCAGTTTTTATCTCAACAACTGTTACGTCGTCGGCGACCCCGTGGCGTGCACGCACGTCACGCGTTTTCCGGATGGCACACTCCAGCACGTATTCGCGCAGGAAGACAACCTGCCGGGCGGAGAGGAAGTCGAAGGCATCGACCTCGGCCTCGGCTACAAGTTCGAGAACCGGTTCGGGAAATGGGCGTTGCGCTGGGACGTTGCGAACGCAATCTATGCCGGCGAAGTCGGCCAGCCCAAGCGCGGCGCCGTTCTTCCGGATGGGTCGATCGCGGGCGGCAACGTCGTCGGCACCGTAGGCACCTGGCGCTGGCGCTCGGTGGCGACACTGGATTTCACGCGCGGTGCGTGGAACGCATCGGTGACTTCGCGCTTCTTCTCCGCCGTCACCGAGGATTGTTCGCAGGTGGTCGACGTCGCCTATACCGTCGGCGATCCGTCGTTGCTGAACCTGTGTTCGGATCCGAACCGCGTCGTCGACGGCAACCCGGCGCCCGCGAATCATGTCGGCAGCGTGCTGTACTTCGATTTTGCGCTCGGCTGGGAAGCCGCTTGGCACGGCCGCTTCACTGTCGGCATTCGCAACGCGTTCGACCGCGGTCCGCCGCCGCTGCGCTCGGAGGGAGGCGGCGACATCACATTCGACCCTGCCTACGACCTGCCGGGGCGTTTTTATTACGTGAGCTATCGGCAAAAGTTCTGAAGGCGCCGGCGTCACCGCGCATCGCGACGACCCGACGCGCTCCGCGCGTTTCCGGATCGATGCTTGCGTGATGCGCGCTGTAATCGCCGCCTCAAATCCTTGAACCTGAGTGCGACACCGGGGAATCCTGTTTGGTTCGACGCCATCACCGGACATGCCGCCATGCCGATGTACAACTTCGACTTCAACCGTTCCGTCACCAACCTGAACCTGGGCGCGGCACGCTCCGGAATATTCACGCCCGCAATCACGAGCCTTGAATTGCGCGAGGAAAAGCTGCGCCGCTTCAACGAAATCGTCCAGCGCGTCGCGCCGGGCAAGACCGCATTCAACGCCGCCCAGATCGCCGGCGCTGCGCGCCGCGTGCTGCGCGCGGCGATGAAGGGCCATGAATCCACATTTATCAAAGTGCGCATGCGCCGCGCCGGCGAGATCCGTGCGGCGCTCGACGACGCGCAGTGGGACGTGCCCGCGAAAACCGGGAATGCGATGCGCGAGATCATCGCCTACCTCGACGCAGGCCCCAGCGCGTTGATCGAAAACGACGTGCCCGTGGTCGGACTGCTCGACGATGCGATCCTGGTCGATGCGGCGATGGATACGCTGCGCGGCGAACTCGACGACTATGCCGATTTCTGCCGCTACCGCGTCGGTGAAGCCGCTCGGCTGGGCATTGCGCCGAACGAAGTCGAGATCAGGCGCGAACGCTGGCGCGACGAGTGCCGGCAGGAGTTGCGCCTGGAACAGCAACTGCGCCGCGTGCGCGAGACGAGCTACGGCAAATCGACGAGCGCCGCGTCGGGATTCCGCATCTGCTGATCTGTCCCGACCCGCCTGCGTCGTCGAGCGGGTTGTGGCACTATGCAGCGTCATCGGAGCAGCGACGGAGAAGTCTGCAGCACGTGGCCCGGTTCGATACGACACACTGGAGCGTCGTGGTTCGCGCGCGCGGCGAGTCGCCTGACGCGCGCGAAGCATTGGGATCGCTGTGTCGCGCCTACCGGCCTCCCGTCGTGGCTTATATCCGCAGCCGCGGCCATGCCATCGATGCCGCCGAAGATCTCGCACAGACTTTTTTCACGCGCTTCATCGAAGACGCGTACCAGACGGTTGCCGATCCCGCGCGCGGCCGCTTTCGTGCGTTCCTGCTCACGGCGCTCAAGCGTTTCCTGATCAATGCCGACGCTGAAGCCCACGCGCTCAAGCGCGGCGGCGGCGTGCGCATGGACGCGCTCGCCGACGAAACGCCATCCGGAGGCGACTGGATGATCAACAGCGCTTCGCCCGAACGCGCCTTTGAGCGCAGCTGGGCGATCGCCGTGCTCGACGCCGCAATGACGCGCTTGCGCGAGGAAGCCGCGAAGACCGGCAAGGCCGAGCTGTTCGACCAGTTGCGTGAATTCCTGAGCGAACGCCCGGATGAGGCGGACTATGCGCGGGCCGCGGCCGCTCTGAACCTGCGCCGCAATACGCTCGCGGTCGCCGTGCACCGACTGCGCCACCGCCTGCGCGAGCTGGTGCGCGAGGAACTGGCGCAGACTACGGCCTGCAAGGATGACTTGGACGTCGAATTGCGCGAGCTGCGCGCCACGTTGGCGGGGTCATCAGCGGACGTCCTGTAATCGCACGCCCTTAGCGCCGAATAGATAGGCCTGTCCCCGGGGAGACGGCAACGATGATGTCCGCGGCACGTTCATCCGATCGCTTCGCCACCACGCGGTGGTCGGTCGTGATGCAATCGGCATCGACGGAGTCCGCCGATGCGTCGCATGCGCTGACGGAACTCGCGCAGCGCTACTGGCATCCGGTCTACGCCTACGTTCGGCGCTGCGGCCATGCGCCGGCGATCGCACGGGACATCACCCGCTGTTTTCTCGGCGGGTTGATGCAGCAGTTCCGCGACGGCGTCCCGCGCCATCCACAGGGCAATTTCCGCCGCTATCTGCTCGACCAGCTCAACGCGTTTCTCGGCAGCGACTGGCGCGAGGTCGTGGACAACGACATCGAAACCGAACTGGCTGCGCCCGACGACCTTGAAGCGCGCAACGAACACGACAACGCCGGCGCGGCTTCGCCCGAGCAGGCCTACGAGCGAAGTTTTGCGCTCGAAGTCGTTGCCCGGGCGTTGCGGCGCCTGCGTTCGGAGGCACATCAGACCGGACATCTGGCGATGTACCAGGCACTGGAGCCACACCTGGCGAACGAGCCGGCGGCCGGCGAGTACGAAGCGCTCGCCGCGCAGCTGCAGACACGGCCGCTGGCACTGATCATCGCACTCAAGCGCCTGCGCCAGCGCTTTCGCGAACTCGTCGGCCAGGAACTGGCCGACACGGTGACCTCTGCCGAGGATCTGGCGGCCGAACAAGCCACGCTGCATGCCGTTCTCTGCGGAATGCAGGCGCGCGCATGAACGCGCAGCGCGACGAGACCGCCGCCCAAGCGGCGATCGCACCGGATCCGCTGACGAGTCTGCGCGCGAGCACCACGGCGATCGCCGAGCTGGCGTTCGGCTGCTCGCTTGAAACACTCGCCCCGGCCGACGCCGGCGGCCGGCACCTTGCGCTACTGACGACGGACACCCTGCAGCTCGATCTCGGCGATCCGGCGCAACGGCAATTCGGCGACTATGAGTTGCTCGAACAGATCGGCGAAGGCGGGATGGGCGTCGTCTACCGCGCACACCAGCGCAGCCTGGATCGCGACGTTGCGCTGAAGCTGCTGGCCGCTGGCCCATGGGCATCGCGCGAATTCATCGAACGCTTCCGCCGCGAGGCGCAGCATGCAGCGAGTATGCAGCATCCGAACATCGTCGCGATCCACGAGGTCGGCAGCATCGAGGAACTGCACTTCTTCAGCATGCGCCTGGTGCGTGGCGGCAGTCTGGCAACACTTCTGAAGAGCGACGGCACACTCGCGCCTCTGCGCGCCGCGCAGATGCTGCGGACGATCGCCGAAGCCGTCGATTACGCGCATCGGCTCGGCGTACTGCATCTCGACCTCAAGCCGGCCAATGTGCTTCTCGACGAGAACGGCAGCCCGCACGTCGCGGATTTCGGCCTCGCCCGCCGGCTCGACAGCGCGCTGGCTGACGGCGAAGACGAGATTTCGGGAACACCCAGCTATATGGCGCCCGAGCAAGCATTGCCGCGGACGGCGCGCATATCTCCGGCGACCGACATCTGGGGACTCGGGGCGATCCTCTATGAACTGGTGACCGGACAACCGCCGTTCCTCGGAAATTCGCCGCACGACACTCTGCGTCTGGTCGTCGAAGGTTCCCTGGTCAGTCCGCGCCGGATCGTGCCGAACCTGTCGCGGGATCTTCAGGCAATCATCCTCAAGTGCCTGGGGCACGAGACGGGCGAGCGCTATGAGACG
The DNA here is from genome assembly GCA_963766595.1 of uncultured Gammaproteobacteria bacterium. Lineage (GTDB taxonomy): Bacteria > Pseudomonadota > Gammaproteobacteria > Xanthomonadales > Rhodanobacteraceae > Rudaea. The sequence continues at coordinate 144,356 of CAVYAZ010000001.1, read as the reverse complement.
GCGCGCGCATTGGCCGACGACCTCGGCCGTTTCATCGAAGGGCGCGCCGTTCGCGCGCGACCGCTGAGCGCGCCTCAACGAGTGTTGCGCTGGGCGCGGCGAGAGCCCCGGCTGGCTGTCACCACGGCGGCGGGCGTGGCGGCGCTCGCAATCGGCCTGGCTGCGACGACCCAGCAATGGCGCCGCGCCGACAGCAACGCGCACCTGGCGGCCCAGAGCGCGACCCTCGCGAATGAACGTCTGTGGCAGGCCAGAATCGATCAGGCTGCGGTTGCCGTAAGCAGCGGTCATGGTTATGAAGCGTTGCCCGGGCTGGCGGCGAACATCAAGGAGCGCGAGGCGCAGGGCCTGCAAGCGCGCGAGGATCGAATCCGCATCGCAAATGTCGAGCGCAGCGTGCCGCGCCTGATCGACGTGATCGCACTGGGTTCGAGCATCCTCGGCGTCGCCTTGAGTCCCGATGGAAAATCCGTCGCCGTCGCCACGGCCGACGAAACCTTGCGTCTGTTCGACGCGGCCACCGGCAAGCAACTCTGGCAAACGGGATTCAAGGGCGCGACGCATTTTTTCGTCGGCAATGGGGACGCCATTCGCCTGGTCCTGCTGCGCTTCAGCCCTGACGGCCGTTATTTGATCGGCCGCAACCATCCTGGTCTGCCGACCGCCGTGACCCCGATAGGCTTCGACGAAGTCCTTTTCGACGCCGTCAGCGGCAAGCTCATGCTGCCGCCGGCCGAAATCATGCCCGGCTTCAGCGACGCGACGTATAGTCCGGATGGCACTTATGCCGTCGTGCGCAACTCGGAACACCGCGCGATGCTGATGCGCACCGCGGACTGGAGCGCGCTCGGCAAGCCGTATGCGTTCGGGGTCCCGGAGCCCGCGTGGCTCATCACCGCGCGCGCGCGCCACGTCCTGACCCTTAACGCCGGCTTCGTCGTGCTGAGCATCCATGATTCGGCGACGCTCGCGGTGCGCCATGTCCTCGACTATCCCGCCAACCGGCGCGTGACCGCCTGGGTTTCGAGTCCGGATGGCGGATCCGTTCTGCTCGGCCATCTGGACGGCCAAATCGAACTGCTCGATTGCGCCACGGGCCGCAGCGAGATCATTTCCCCCAGTCCGGTCGGCCGGGTCGGTTGGCTTGTCTTCAGCCCCGACGCCGCCTGGTTCGGCGCCGTGGCGGACAGTGGCGAGGTACTCGTGTGGGACAGCGCGACGCGCCAGCTCGCCGCGCCATTGATGCATCTTAACGCGACGCCGGAATATCATCGCGACCAGATTTTCATCGACGCCGCCGCGCGCACGGTCCTCGCGTCGGCGGACAACGAAATGGGCCTGTGGTACCTGCCGGATGCCGTTACGGCGCCGCTGCGCGTGACCGGGGAATTCCCGCACGCCAATGCCTGGTGGCTGCGTGCGTTTGGCTACGACGCGAAACACGGCATGATCGCAACCGATGCCGGCCAGGGCGAACTGCGGCTTTGGCGCATGCAGCAACTGGCTCCGCGCGGCCGCAGTCCGCCTCTTCCGCCGGACCCGTTGCGGGCCGACTCGGGTCGCATCGTCGCGGTCGACGGCAACGTGGTGCGGCTGGTCAATGCCATCGACAATCAACCGGTGGGCGCCCCACTCGAGCTGCCGCAAGCCCCCGGCTTCGCTGAACTGACCGCCGACGAAGCCAGCCTGGTCGTCGCCGCCGGTCGCGAGCTTTTTGTATACGATGCCTCAAAGTGGATATTGCGGCGTTCCCCGATCGTGTTGCCGAACGATCCGGCGCGGATTTTCCTGCACCCCGACTCGCGCCACGCCTTGGTCTTGTTCGCCGACTACTACGACGGCGTCAACCGCCAGCTGGGGCAGTTGTGGGATCTGGTCGACGGTACGCCTTCGACAGGGACGGTTCCGCACAAGCCGCTGACGGACTTTCGCTTCGCTGCGGACGGACGCAGTTTGCTTTCGTGGACGCACGACATGGAGGATCCCGACAGCGGCAACCTGCAGTTGAGCGACGCCGCGACGCTGGAGCCGCGCTGGGCCAAACCGGTCATCGTCGCAAAACTCGTCGGCGGCAAGCCGGGATCGGCCGACCTCACCGACGCTCAGCTCTCGACGGACGGAACGCGCATCGATGCGCTCACGTCTGAGGGCGAGGGCGACATCCGGACCGCAAGCCGCCTCTGGCAACTCGATGCGGCCAGCGGCGCCGCGATGGGGCACACGCTGATCCGGCAGGGTGGTGGCGGAGAGTCTTTCGCCCTGATGGCGGATCGACGCCACGCAATCATCCAGCGCCCGGACTACGGGCCGATGTGGTGGGACGCGGCGCAGGGCGCGACGGTCCTTCCCGCTGCGAGCGGAAACGAATATGACGCGCTGATCCTTGCCGCCGACGGCTCGATGTTCGCGCGCGCCGGCGGCATGGACCGTGTCAACCTCGCATCGACATCCGATCGGAACTGGCTGGCGCCGGCGCTGCCGACCGGCGTGCCTACCGCGGACCAGCACGCCGAGTTTCCGACCCACCTGGCCTTTACACGCGACAACAAAGGCCTTGTCGGCCGCACCCGTGGCGGCGAATGGCTGTACTGGAACATCGAGCCGGATACGCGTCCGGCCGATCAGATAGTCAGCGAAGCGGCCCTGCTGAATCCCGCCCAGGTCGAAGTAAAAGACGGCTTGTCGCAACCGTTGTCCGATGCCCAGCGCGGGGCCCTGCGAGCGGCCGACGCAGGGCCGCCGGTGCACCTCGGCGGGTTTCCGGAGCAACCCGTTCCGCCGCGTCCGGCGAACCTGCCAGCGAATCTGTTCGACCTCGGTGCCTTCTACGATCGTCCGCTGCAGTGGATGAGCAGAATCAGGTACTCCACTTTCCGTGAACTGGCCCCTGGCGTGCACCGGTTTCTCGGCGTCGACTATGACGTGCGCGGCGTCATCCAGACTTCCATGAAGGGATTTGCCGCGGAGGCGGACCCCGGACACCCGCCGCCACCGGCTGTGCGTGGCGTGCGTCCGGGTGTCGGCCGGTTCGCTGCGCTCGACGTGCTCGTTGCCCAGCACACGACGATGGAGCACGCAGAAGAAAAACCGTTCGCCTCCATCGAACTCGACTATCGCGACGGCGGCCGCGAACGCATGCCGATCATTTACCGTCGGGACGCCGCTGACGTCTGGGCCGGCGAAGAGGGAAAACAAGGCGAGGCGTCGCCGCGCGTCGCCTGGCGCGCGACGGAAGCGAGGACGCCATGGTCCGTCATGCATTTTTCCAGGGTCTACAGTGTGCGCCTGGTCAATCCCCATCCCGAACGCGAGGTTGCCAGCCTCGCACTGGAGTCGGTCGACGAGCCGTGGAGCACGCCGCTGTTCTTCGCGATCACTGCTGAAACATCGGATGCTGCACCGTCCCCCATCGGGAGCCCCTCGACTCGCGCGCCGACAATCAAACAATAGACGCAAGGTACGCCAACGGACCTTCGCGCGCCCGTGGTTGCCAACCGGCTGGCGAGCGGGGCCCTTGGGGCCCGTTGCGACGCTGCTATACTTTGCGGCCTTCGAGTAATCCGCGGAGCCGCTCATGTTGAACGAGATCAAACAAGACGCCCAACAGCGCATGGCCAAGAGCGTCGATGCGCTGAAGCACGAACTGCAGCGGCTGCGCACGGGGCGCGCCAGCACCGCGCTCGTCGAGCACCTGAAGGTCAACTACTACGGTTCGGACGTGCCGATGACGCAGGTCGCGAACATCGCCATTGCCGACGCGCGCTCGCTGACGATCACGCCCTGGGAAAAAACCATGGTCCAGCCGATCGAAAAGGCGATCCTCGCTTCCGATCTCGGCTTGAACCCGACCACGGCCGGCACGGTGATCCGCATCAATCTGCCGCCCTTGACCGAGGAGCGTCGCAAGGAACTGTCCAAGCACGTCGCCCATGAAGGCGAAGCCGCCAAGGTCGCCGTGCGCAACATCCGCCGCGACGCGATGCATCACGTCAAGGAACTGCTCAAGGACAAGAAGATCACCGAGGACGAGGAACGCCGCGCCGAGGAAGACGTGCAGAAGCTGACCGACAAGTTCGTCAAGGACGTCGACGCCGTCGTCAAGGCGAAGGAAGACGAGTTGATGGCGCTCTAATAAAGCAACGCTGTCGTGCGAAGCACGACGATCACTCCCCCTCTCCCTCCGGGAGAGGGCAAGGGGTGAGGGTCGGGGACCGTACTGAAGCTGAAAGAAAGCAAGGCTCTTCCAGCGCTTCATCGCCATTAGTCGACCACTCTGAAAAGATCGCAACTACCGCACAATCCAGGAAATTCCCCCTGACCCACCCCCATCCAGCCTCCCCGGTTCACAATGTGGAAACTTCCACAGTGGCCCTGCCCCGCCATATTGCGATCGTCATGGATGGCAACGGCCGCTGGGCCAGACAACGGCATCGTCCGCGCAGCTTCGGCCATCGCGCCGGACAGAAAGCGGTGCAGGCGGCGATCGAGTTCTGCGTGCAGCATGGCGTCCAGGCGCTGACCCTGTTCGCGTTTTCCAGCGAGAACTGGCAGCGGCCGCCGCAGGAAGTCAGCGCATTGATGGAACTGTTCCTCAAGGCGCTCGACCGCGAAGTCGACAAGCTGCACGGCAATGGCGTGCGCATCGCCTTCATCGGCGAACTCGCGGCATTCGCGCCGGAGTTGCATGACCGCATGCGCGCTGCCATGTCCCGGACAGCCGGCAACACGAAGCTCGCGCTGAACATCGCCGTCAACTACGGCGGCCGCTGGGACATCGCGAATGCCGCGAAGCTTGCGGCGCTGGCCGTACAGCGGGGCGGACTTGCAGCGGACGCAATCGACGAGCGCAGCCTTGCGCCGTTCTTCTGCCTTGCGGACCTGCCGCCGGTCGATCTTTTCATCCGCACCGGTGGCGAACAGCGCGTCAGCAATTTCCTGCTCTGGCAGCTGGCCTATAGCGAATTGGTCTTCAGCAACGTACTCTGGCCGGACTTCGACCAGAGCTGCCTGCAGGACGCATTGGCTGAGTTCGCCCGGCGCGAACGGCGCTACGGCCAGACCAGCGCGCAAGTCGAAAAGAACAAGAACTGAAGTTCACCCTCGAAGTACGATTCCAGGACCGACCCACCCGTGAAACAACGCGTAATCACCGCACTGCTTGTAACGCCGCTGGCGATCGCGCTGATCCTGCTCCTGCCGACGATCTGGTTCGCGGCATTTATCGCCGGCCTGTGCGTGGTCGCACTGTGGGAATGGACGCGTCTGTCCGGCATGCGCTCGCGCCCATGGCGCGCCGTGCTGGTCGGTGGCGCGGTCGGGCTGCTCGCGGTTCTTTGGTGCTGCCGAGGCTCATGGTTCTGGTGGTCGGTGATCGGCGCCGGCGCCGTCTGGTGGCCGTTCGCGTTCCTGTGGCTGCGGCACTACTCATTCGCCGCCGCGCCGACGCAGGAGAACACCCTGATCAAAGTCAGCGCCGGCGTGCTCTCGGTCGTGCCGGCGTGGACCGCTATGATGCAGCTGCACCTGAGCCAGGTCGACGTGCATACCTGGGGACTTTATGCGCTGATGCTGGTATGGGCGGCCGACACGTGCGCCTACTTCGTCGGCAGTCGCTGGGGCACGACCAAGCTCGCGCCGCAGATCAGTCCCGGCAAGACCATCGTCGGCGTCTACGGTGCACTCGCCGGTTCGGCACTGATCGCCGTCGCTGGCGGCTGGTTGTTGAACGTGCGCGGCATGTCGCTGCTCGCGCTGGTCCTGCTCGGAATGGTTGCCGTCGCCCTGTCGATTGTCGGCGATCTGTTCGAGAGCCTCATCAAGCGCCACGCCGGCGTAAAGGATTCCGGCCACATGTTTCCCGGTCATGGCGGCGTCTACGACCGCCTCGACGGTGTCTTCGCCGCACTGCCGCTGTTTGCGCTGGGAAAAGCCGCGCTCGGGCTATGAAGCAGGTTGCCATTCTCGGCGCGACCGGCTCGATCGGTGCGAGCGCGCTGGATGTCGTTGCGCGCCATCCGCAACGCTATCGCGCCAGCGCCCTGACCGCCAGCAGCAACGTCGACGCGCTCGTCGCGCTGTGCCAGCGCTTCGCACCGGATCTTGCCGTCATCGCCGAAACCGCGCTCGAGTCGGCGCTGCGCGACAAGATCGCCGCAGCCGGACTCACGACGCGCGTCGCCAGCGGCCGCGATGGCCTGCGCGAAGCGGCCACGCAGGCCTCGAGCGACATCGTGATCGCCGCAATCGTCGGCTCGGCCGGCCTGGATTCGACGCTGGCCGCGGCGCGCGCCGGCAAGCGCCTGCTGCTGGCGAACAAGGAAGCAGTCGTCATGGCTGGCCGGCTGCTGTTCGACGCGTTGCACGCGAGCGGCGGCGAATTGATCCCGATCGACTCCGAGCACAATGCGATCTTCCAGTGCCTGCCGAATCCGCGGGTGGATTTCGCTCGCGCGGGCGTGCGCAAGGTCGTACTGACGGCGTCCGGGGGCCCGTTCCGCGGCAAGGGGCGCGCCGAGCTCGCCTCGGTCACGCCGGATCAGGCCTGCGCGCACCCGAACTGGCGCATGGGCCGCAAGATTTCGGTCGACTCGGCCACGCTGATGAACAAGGGCCTCGAGGTCATCGAGGCGCATTGGCTGTTTGGCGCGAGTGCCGCGCAGATCGATGTCGTCGTGCACCCGCAGAGCATCGTGCATTCGCTGGTGGAATACGCCGATGGATCGGTGCTGGCGCAGCTCGGCAACCCGGACATGCGCACGGCGCTGGCGCACGCCCTGGCGTGGCCGGATCGGGTCGAGTCCGGTGTCGCGCCGCTGGACCTGCTGGCCATTGGCCAGCTGAACTTCGAAGCGCCCGACCGGCAGACGTTTCGCTGCCTCGATCTGGCTTACCAGGCGCTTGCTGCGGGCGGCACGGCGCCGACCACGCTCAATGCCGCCAACGAGATCGCAGTGGCGGCCTTCCTCGAAGGCACCCTGCCGTTCCTTGCAATCTCCGAGTTGATCGAGGCGACGCTGGATTTCCTGCCGGCGGCTCCGGCAAGCGATCTGGAAGCCCTGGTTTACGCCGATTTAACCGCGCGCCGCGAGGCGCAACGTATCATGCAGCGCAGCTTTTGCTAGGACGGACGCCGGGAACGAAGCCCTCTGCCGCCTGAACACCGGTTCAGCCGGTGAAGGGATCGTGGCCGAAAGCGTTTATACTGCGCGCGCCCGAACAAGTCCGTGCAATGGCGTGGTTGAGCCCCCATTTGAAGCAGCAGAGGCGCTAGCCGGGCGAGAAGGGCGAGTGTCGAATCAAGGCAGGACAGTTTAGATGAGCGAGTTTTTCGGTTCCGCCTGGTGGCTGCTGGTCACCTTGGGAATCCTGGTCACATTCCATGAGTTCGGCCACTATTGGGTAGCGCGGCGCTGCGGCGTCAAGGTGTTGCGCTTCTCCGTGGGCTTCGGCAAGGCTTTGTGGTCGCGTTACGGCCGCGACGGCACCGAGTACGCGATCGGGGCGATTCCGCTCGGCGGCTACGTCAAGTTCCTCGACGCGCGCGAGGCCGAGAACCCTGAGCTGGCGAGGAATCAGCCCGGCGAGTATTCATCGGCGCCGGTCTGGCAACGCATGGCGATCGCCGCGGCCGGTCCCGCGTTCAACATTGCGTTCACCGTTTTCGCATTCTGGGCGATGTTCGTCATCGGCCGCCCGGACCTGCAGCCGGTCATCGGCACCCCGCATGGCCTGGCGGCGGAAGCGGGCTTCAAGTCGGGCGACCGGCTGACTGCCGTCGGCGGCGAAAGCGTCGGCTCGTGGAGCAATGCGATGATGGGCGTCGCGCAATCGGCGATGTTGCACCAGGACGTGGCGATCGACGTAATCGACGCGCAGGGCAATGCCGTCACGCGCCGGCTTCCACTGAGCAGGCTTCCGGCCGAGGCTTCCGACAACGACAAGACGTTCAATGCGATCGGCCTGCAGGTGCAGCCACCGGCCGCGGTAGCCGGCACGGTCGTCGCCGATTCGCCGGCAGCGCACGCCGGCGTGCTTCCTGGCGACCGCATCGTCCGCATCAACGATGCGCCGATCGCCAACTGGGAAGACCTGACGCGCACGGTTGGCGAACAGGCGGCGAAGAATCCGCAACTGCACGTGGTCGTCCAGCGCGGCGCCAGCAATGTCCCCCTCGACCTGACAGCGAAGCAGAATACCGAAGGCGGCAAGGGCCGCTGGATGATCGGCATCGGCGGCCAGGGCCGCGGCTACGACGCGATCGAACAGTACGGTCCGCTGCAGGCGATTCCGGCCGCGTTTCGCGAGACCTGGAAGACGACGCGCAACACGCTCGGCATGATCGGCAGCATGCTGTCCGGCCAGGCTTCGACGAAGAACCTGTCGAGTGTCATCACGATCGCCCAGGTCGCCAATGCCTCGGCGAACCAGGGCCTGGCGTGGTTCCTCTCGTTCCTTGCCGTGATCTCGCTGAGCCTGGGCATATTGAACCTGCTGCCGATCCCGATTCTGGATGGCGGCCATCTGGTGTATTACCTGATCGAGTGGATCAAGGGCAGCCCGCTGAGCGAGCGGGCGCTTGTCGCCGGCCAGTACGTCGGACTCGCGCTGCTGGTGACGTTGATGAGCCTGGCGTTTTACAACGATATCGTTCGTATCGTCGCTTCGTAGCGGCGACGGCTGCGTGATGGCCCCTGCGGCCGCCGGTGCATCCGGCGGCGAGGGAAAGCAACATACAATTAGAATCCCATGTCGCCGCGGCTCGAACCAGCGCGGAAGACCCAGCAACCACCCGATTTTCTGGAAGTGACGATGAAGCGAATCGCCGCCCTACTATTGCTCGCCAGCCTTGCCGCCAAGGCTTTCGCGCTCGATCCATTCGTCGCGTCCGACATTCGCATCGACGGCCTGCAGCGTATCTCTGCCGGTACCGTGTTCACCTATCTGCCGGTGGAAAAAGGCGACACGGTCACGAGCGAGCGCGTGCAGCAGGCCGTGCGCGCGCTGTACAAGACCGGATTCTTCACCGACGTGGCGATCGCGCGCCAGGGCGACATCCTGGTGATCACGGTCAAGGAACGCCCGGCAATCTCCAAGATCCAGCTCAAGGGCAACAAGGATCTCAAATCCGAAGACCTGCTCAAGGGCCTCAAGGACATCGGCCTGGCCGAGGGCGAACCGTTCGATCGCCTTTCGCTCGACCGCGTAACCCAGGAATTGACGCGCCAGTACTACAACCGCGGCAAGTACAACGTCTCGATCAAGCCCAAGGTGATTCCGCTCGACCGCAACCGCGTGGAACTGTCGATCGTCGTCGCCGAAGGCAAGGTCGCGACGATCAAGCACATCAACATCACCGGCAACAACACGTTCTCGACCGACGAGATCAAGAGCGAATTCGAATCGAGCACGTCGAACTGGACGTCCTGGTACTCGAAGGACGACCAGTACTCGCGCGAAAAGCTGGCCGGCGACCTGGAAAAACTCAACTCGTACTACCTCGACCGCGGCCATGTCGATTTCAGCATCGACTCGACCCAGGTCACGATCAGCCCCGACAAGCGCGAGATGTACCTGACCGCAAACGTCACCGAGGGCGAGGTGTACACGGTTGCCGACATCAAGCTCAGCGGCGAGCTGGTGCTGGCCGAAGAGGACATGCACAACCTGATCACGATCAAGCCCGGCGAAATCTTCTCGCGCAAGAAGATCGTGAAGTCGCAGGAAGCGATGATCGCGGTCCTCGCGAACATCGGCTACGCCTTCGCCCAGGTCACGCCGGTCCCCACCGTGGATAAGGAAAAGCGCGTCGCCTCGGTCACGTTCTTCGTCAATCCGGGCAAACGCGTCTACGTGCGGAAGATCACGTTCAAGGGCAATGCCAGCACCGAGGACGAAGTGCTGCGTCGCGAGATGCGCCAGCTCGAAGGCGCCTGGTATTCGCAGGCAGCGATCGACCGTTCCAAGATCCGCCTGCAGCGCCTGGGCTTCTTCAAGAAGGTCGAAGTGACGACGCCGCGCGTCCCCGGCACGGATGATCAGATCGACGTGAACATCACTGTCGAGGAAACATCGGCCGGCAGCTTCACGTTCGGCCTCGGCTATTCCCAGGTGGAAAAGCTGATCGCGAGCATTTCCGTGTCCGAGAACAACTTCCTCGGCACCGGCGACCAGGCCTCGGCAACGATCTCCAAGAGCTACTACCTCACTCGCTACGCGATGTCGTATTTCCAGCCGTACCTGACGCCCGATGGCATCGGTCTCGGCTATACGGCCAGCTACAGCAAGCTCGACCAGGCACAGGCGAACATCGCGAACTACCTGAACAACACGGCGGCGTTCTCGACCTTCGTCGCGCTGCCGATGACGGAGACCGATTCGCTGAACGTGAGTCTCGGCATCAGCAAGACCAAGATCGTCACCTACTCGCTTGTCCCGCTTCCGGAACTGGATTCGAACGGCAATGTGGTCCTGGATTCGAACGGCAACGTCGTCTACCAGACCAATCCCGATGGCAGCCTCGTCTACTACCGGTCGTACTATTCGCCGGCGCCGATCGTCGACTACATCAACAATCTCGGACACGACACGTTCCATCAATGGTCGATCACGACGTCGTGGGCGCACGACACGCGCAACCGTTTCTTCAATCCGACTCACGGATCGTTGCAGCAGTTCTCCGCAGAATTCTCGCTGCCGGGCTCGACAGCCCAGTACTACAAGCTGATCTACAAGTACGCCCAGTACCTGCCGGTCAGCGATTCGCTGACGTTGCTGGGCTCGGCAACGATCGGCTACGGCAACAGCTATGGCACGATCAAGAGCGTGTTGCCGCCGGACAACCCGAATTACATTGCCGACTTGTCGGGCCTGCCGTTCTTCCAGAACTTCTACGCCGGCGGCATTTCCGACGTGCGCAACTTCCGCGACAACACGCTGGGTCCGTATACGCTCAACCCGAGTTGCTTGCACGTCACCGATGCGGATTATTGCCGCCAGCCGATCGGCGGCAACCTCAAGACCACCGCGTCGGCCGAGCTGATCTTCCCGACGCCGTTCGTCAAGGACGAGACGGCAACACGCCTGTCCTGGTACGTCGACGCCGGCAACGTATTCAACACGTCCACGACCTACCTGCCGTCGGCCATGGTTTTCGACGCCGGGTCGTTTGCCCTCAGCCAGATCCGCGTCTCGACTGGCATCTCGCTGCACTGGCAAGCACCGGTCGGACCGATCGTGATCAACCTCGGCCGGCCGATCATCAAGAAGCCCGGCGACGTTCCCGAAACCCTGCAGTTCAATTTCGGCACGACGTTCTGATCCGAGTTACCATGAGGCCGACGGCTGCCGCCAGGGTTCGCGACTGCGGCAAGCCGGGACTTGCGCGAGGGTTCGATTGGTGAGGCAAGACGCAGGCGCAGCATGCAAACTGATCGGCGCGCTGCTGGCCGTTCTGGTCCTGCTGCCGCTGAGCGCGAACGCCCAGCCCGCGACCAAGATCGGCTACGTCGACCTCAAGCGACTGCTCGACGATGCGCCGCAGATGATCGAGAGCCGGACGAAGCTCGAACGCGAGTTCGCGCCGCGCGACGAGGCCTTGAAAGCAGACGAAGCCAAACTGGCCGCGCTGAAGCAGCGCTACGACCGCGACAGTGCGATCATGAGCAAGGAAGACGCCGAGGCGCGCAAACGCGAGATCGATGCGCTCGACCGCGCCAACAAGCGCACGCGCGAGGATTTGCGCAACGAACTCAACACGCGCGCCGCCGCCGAACGTGATCGCGCCTGGCAGCAGATCCAGAACAGCGCGATCGAATACGCGCGCGCGCAAGGCTACGACCTGATCGTGCCGGGCCCGGTGATCTACTTCAATCCAACGATCGACATCACCGACGCCGTGCTCGACAAGCTCAAGCGTCCCGGCCAGGCCGCGCGGAGCAAGCCGTGAACCGGCCCGATGCCGGCTATCCGTTGGCGCAACTCGCGGAGCGCTTTGCGCTGGAACTGCGCGGCGACGGCACGCTCACGATCAGTGGCGTCGGCACGCTAGCCGCGGCGACGCCGGCCCAACTGAGCTTCCTCGCCAACCCGCGCTATCGCGGCGAACTGCGGGCGTGCCGCGCTGGCGCGGTCGTGTTGCGCGCCGACGATGCGGCCGAATGCCCGGGCGCAGCCCTGATTGCTGCCGATCCGTATGTCGCCTTCGCGAAAATCGCCGCGATCTTCGATGTGCCGCCCGCGGCCGGACCAGGCACCCACGCGACCGCGGTCGTGGCGCCGGACGCCACGGTCGACGCGTCCGCGAGCATCGGACCGTTCTGCGTGGTCGAATCCCGCGCCGTGATCGGGCCGGGGGCAACGATCGGGCCGCACTGCGTGATCGGTCCGGACTGCCAGGTCGGTGCGCAATCGCGCCTGATCGCGCGCGTGACGCTGGTCGCCCGCGTGACCCTCGGCGCCCGCGTGCTGATCCACCCGGGCGCCGTAATCGGCGCCGACGGCTTCGGCCTGGCCTTCGAGAAGGATCACTGGATCAAGGTGCCTCAGCTCGGCGGCGTGCGCATCGGCAACGACTGCGAGATCGGTGCAAACACGACGATCGACCGCGGCGCGATCGAAGACACCGTGATCGAGGACGACGTGCGCCTGGACAACCAGATCCAGATCGCGCACAACGTGCGCATCGGCGCGCACACGGCGATGGCCGGCTGTTCGGCCGTCGCCGGCAGCGCCACGATCGGCCGCTACTGCCTGATCGGCGGCGGTGCTGGCATACTTGGCCACCTCACCCTGGCCGATCGCGTCACCGTGACCGCCATGACCCTCGTCACCCATTCCATCCAGACGGCGGGCGAATATTCGTCGGGGACACCGGTCCAGGCCAACCGGGAATGGCGCCGCAACGCGGCGCGGTTCAAGCACCTCGACGAGTTGACCCGGCGCGTGCAAGCCCTCGAGAAGGACCAGAAATCATGAGTACGAAGTTATGAACAAAGCCGACGCCGCCGCACCGACGCCGCTCGATGTGCGCGACATCGCCGCGATGTTGCCGCATCGCTTTCCGTTCCTGCTCGTCGATCGCGTCATCGACTACACGGTCGGCGAGCGCCTGCGCGCGATCAAGAACGTCACGATCAACGAGCCGTTTTTCCAGGGGCACTTCCCTGGCCACCCGGTGATGCCCGGCGTCCTGATCATCGAAGCGCTTGCCCAGGCCTGCGGCCTGCTCGTGCAGCTGTCGCGCAAGCACGATCCCAGCGCGAAGGCCCTGTACTATCTGGTAAAAGTGGACAATGCGAAATTTACCCAGATCGTCGGACCGGGCGACCAGCTTCACCTCGAGGTCCAGCTCAAACGCATGATCCGCAGCATGGGACTGTTCCACTGCCAGGCGAAGGTCGACGGCAAGCAGGTCGCCGAAGCCGAACTGATGTGCGCAGAGCGAAACCCTTGATGGTTCACGCAACCGCGCAGATCGCACCCGGAGTCAAGCTCGGCGCCGACGTCGACATCGGCGCGTACAGCGTGATCGCCGCCGATGTCGAAATCGGCGACGGCACCGTGCTCGGACCGCATGTCGTCGTCAACGGCCCGACCCGGATCGGCCGCGGCAACCACATCCACGCGTTCGCATCGATCGGCGGCGATCCGCAGGACAAGAAGTTCGAGGGCGAGCGCAGCGAACTCGTCATCGGCGATCGCAACCGCATTCGCGAGTTCGTCACGATCAATCGCGGCACCGGCCAGGGCGGCGGCGCAACGCGCATCGGCGACGACAACTGGATCATGGCGTACGTGCACATCGCGCACGACTGCCAGGTCGGCAACCACACCGTGTTCTCGAACAATGCCACCCTGGCCGGCCATGTCGTCATCGGCGACCACGTGATTCTTTCCGGCTTCAGCGGCGTGCACCAGTTCTGCCGCATCGGCGAGCACGCGTTCATCGGCATGGGCTGCCTGGTCAACGGCGACGTGCCGCCGTTCGTGATCATGGCGAACGAATACGGACGCCCGCGCGGAATCAATACCGAAGGTTTGAAACGCCGCGGTTTTTCCGTCGAGCGGATCGCCGGCATCCGCCGCGCCTACAAGGTGCTGTACATGTCAGGCCTGCAGCTCAGCGAGGCGCGCGAGGAACTGGCGCGCATCGCCGCCGAGTCTCCCGACGTGGCGACGATGATCGAGTTCCTGCAGCAGGCGCAGCGGCCGATTGTGCGTTGAAAGCAGGGCTGAGGGCTGAGGGCCGAAAGCGCAGGAATCTCCCGACACGACGCTCTTATTCCCGATTACGCGAGCCCTTCAACGTCTCAATGCCCACCGCCAGCCCTCAGCCCTCAGCCCTCAGCCCTCCCTCTCTAAGCCCCCGCTTCGTTCTCGTCGCCGGTGAAAGTTCGGGTGATCTGCTCGGCGCCAGGCTCATCTCCGGATTGCGCGCGCGCTTCCCGGATGCCGGTTTCGGCGGCGTGGGTGGTCCACTGATGGCGGCGGCCGGCATGGACATGTGGTATCCGGCAGATCGCCTAAGCGTTATGGGCCTGGTCGAGGTGCTGCGCCACCTGCCGGGTCTGCTCGCGCTGCGGCGCGATGTATACAAACGTACTTTGCAGCAGAGCCCCGACATCTTCATCGGCATCGACGCGCCGGACTTCAACCTCGGTCTCGAACGCCGCCTCAAGCAGCATGGAATCCGCACCGCGCACTATGTCAGCCCATCGGTGTGGGCATGGCGCGAAGGCCGCGCTGCAAAGATCGGGCGCAGCGCCGACCGCGTGCTCTGCCTGTTTCCGATGGAACCGCCGATCTACGCGCGCCACGGCGTCGACGCTCGCTTCGTCGGCCACCCGCTGGCCGACATGTTTCCGCTCGAACCCGACAAGGCGGCAGCGCGACAGGAACTCGGGTTGCCGCCGGACGTGCCGGTGCTGGCGCTGCTTCCAGGCAGCCGCCTCGGCGAAATCAAGCGCCTGGGTGCTGATTTCCTCGGCGCCGCCGCTTTGCTGAAGCGCGAACTGCCGGAACTGCGTATCGTTGCACCGATGGCCACGCCCGCCTGCCGTACGGCATTCGAGCGAATCCTGGCCGACCCCGACCTCTCAGCTCTCAGCCTTCAGCCCTCAGCCCTCAGCATCATCGACGGCAGTGCCCACACCGCCATGATCGCCGCCGACGCCGTGCTGCTGGCATCCGGCACGGCGGCGCTCGAAGCGATGCTCGCCAAGCGGCCGATGGTTGTCGCCTATCGGGTGGCGTGGCTTACGTACGCATTGGTGAAGCTGCTCGGCTTGATGCGGACCAGCGTCTACTCGTTGCCGAACATTCTTGCCGGCCGGCAAATCGTGCCGGAACTGATGCAGGACGCCTGCACGCCGGCCGCCATCGCCGCGGCACTCGCGCCGGCGCTGCGCGCCCGTAGCGCCGATGCGGATACCCTCGCCGAATTCGGGCGCTTGCACGAGAGCTTGCGTGCGCCACTGCCGCAAGACGCAGGCGCCGCGATCGCCGACCTTCTGGCTCCTTCGTGAATGAACGCCCGCTGCTCAGCGCCACGCCGGCCCCGATTGACGGGTCCGCCGGCTGCCTCCAACATGGCGTCATCGTGACGCTCGCATGACATCGATGCCAATCGCAGCAGCGCTGCCCCGCAAGACCCGGATCGTCACGTATGCCACCGCCGCCTGTTTCCTGGCGTTGCTGGTGTGCGGCCCGCTGATTGAGGCCTCGCTGAGCGAGCGCCTGTTTTCATCCGCACTGCTGTTTACATCGGTCGTACTGACCGCGTTCGCCACGCGCCGTCCTGCCTTCGCGCTCGCCCTGCCGACCGTCGTGTTCGGATCGATCCTGGTTTCGAGCGTGATCAAGTATCACTACCTGGCCACGCCGGTGCTGGCGCCCGATCTGATCTATTCGGTCAATCGCGACCTGCTCGAAGTTGCGACGCGCTATCCGCCGATCCTCGCGGCGATTATCGCCGGCGCCATCCTTATTCCCGGTCTGCTGATACTGGTCTGGCGCCTCGACCGGCCGGTATTTCTCGGTCATGTCACTGCCCACCACCGTCACTGGATTCGCGCGCTCGGCGTCTGCGCGGCGATTCCGCTGCTGGTGGCGATCGATTCGCCGGCCGGGCCGTTCTCGGCCGTGTTCGAAAAAGGCATGTGGCAGACGATGAACGACCGCAGCTACATCGCCGACTTCTTCGCTTCGTTCTACCAGACGACGATCAAGATTCCGCCGCTTGCCGCCGAGAGCGGTCCTGCACTGTCCTGGAACCAGGACCCCGCGGACAATCCGCCTGAGTGCACGACAAAGGCATGCGCCGCGCAACGACCGATGAAGTTGCCGCAGGACCACCCGGACATCATTTCGGTGCTCGAGGAGAGCACTTACGATCCGACGATGCTGGCGATTTGCACGCTGCCGTTGTGCAAGCACAAGATGTTCCAGCCGGATGGACGGACGCGAGCGCACGGCTTTCTTACGGTCCATGTCTGGGGCGGCGGCACCTGGACGAGCGAATTCTCCCTGCTCACGGGTCTTGATCACCAGACCTTCGGCGATGCCGGGCTGTACGCGCCGTACAACCTCGCGCCGCGTGTCGTGCACACGCTGCCCGACGTCCTGCACGAGGCCGGCTACCGGGTGATCGCCGTGTATCCGATGTCCGGCGACTTCATCAACGCGCGCAACGCCTACAAGTTCTACGGCTTCGACAAGTTCTACGACGGCCAGGACTACGGTCTGTCGTGGGAATCGAGCGACAACGACCTGATGCAGGTGTTCGACCGCATCTATGCCGACGAGAAGAAGGCCATCGGCAACCAGCCGCTGTTCGTCATGATGCTGACGCTGCGCCAGCACGGTCCGCATATGACTCCGCTGGCCGAGCAACCGCCGCCATACGACAAACCCCTGTTTCCCGGCAAGTTCATGCCGAAGGATCTGGATAGGTGGCTCAACCTGAACCTCGGCAACTACCTGTACCGCGTCGACGGTTCCGACGCGGCGATCACGCACCTGGAAAAGACGCTGCTCGACAGCGATCGACCGACCGTGCTATTTCATTTCGGCGATCACCAGCCATCGTTCGACGGCTCGATGCGTCTGCTGCAGAAGGTCACGCCGAAGACGATCAGCGATCCGAATTTCGTTACCTATTACATGCTCAAGAGCAACTACAAGCCCGCGCGCAACTACGATTATCCCGCGCTGGATCTCAGCTTCGCCGGCGCGCTGCTCCTGGATGTCGCCGGCGTCAGGAAGGACGATTTCTTCGCCGCCAATGCGTTGATGCGCGAGCGCTGCGACGGGTTCTATCTGAACTGCACCGACAAGCGCGTGCTCGACTCGTACCAGAACTACATCTTCCACCAGCTCGGCGTACTGCATGATTGACGACTTCGGATTCGTTGCCGGCGTCGACGAAGCCGGGCGCGGACCGCTGGCCGGGCCGGTTGTCGTCGCCGCCGTGATTCTCGATCCCCGCCGGCGCATCAACGGCCTGCGCGATTCGAAGATCCTGACCGCCGCGCGGCGGGAGACGCTCGACGCGCGCATCCGCGCGCGCGCGCTCGCGTTCAGCGTCGTCGCCATCGAAGTGGATGACATCGACCGTTTCAACATCTTCCAGGCCACGATGCTTGGCATGGCGCGCGCGATCGCGGCGCTCGCCCTGCGTCCGGTTCGCGCGCTGATCGACGGCAACCACGTGCCGCAAAATATACAATGCGAAGGACGCGCCATCGTCGACGGCGATGCGCTCGAGCCGGCGATCAGTGCCGCATCGATCCTGGCCAAGGTCGCGCGTGATCGCCTGATGTGCGAACTCGACGCGCGTTACCCCGACTACGGCTTTGCCCAGCACAAGGGCTACGCCACGCCCGAGCACCTGGCCGCGCTGGACCGCTTCGGGCCGTGCCGCGAACACCGCCGCAGCTTCGCGCCGGTGCGGCGCGCGTGCGAGCTGGAACTGTTTTAGCACATAGCCGCGCTTCTCCATTGCCAGGGCGGCAGGCTCCGCCCGGCAGTCCAACTAGCTGCCGAATCTACCCTCACCTGTAATCGCCGACGCCCGATCCTGAATTCAGGTCCATGTGTCTTTGGTCTGGTCACGGTTTGGGAAAGTCGCCTCGGAAACCTGTCGACGCGAACCTCCGTTGCCCGTGGCCATGCAAGGGCTTCGGGCCTCGCGGCCCCAACGACGGAGAAGCGAAATGAAGAAGACAGCACTGTTGACAGCAATTGGCCTCGCACTGGCCGGTACGCTCGGCACGAACCCGGCAGCAGCTGGTCCGGCAGGTTTCCGGGCAACGATCCAGTCGTACATCCATGGCCTGAACTCGCCGCGCGGCATGGCTTTCGGACCGGATGGCGCGCTCTATGTGACCGAGGCCGGAGATGGCACCGAAACGACCAGTACGGACGGCGAGTGCACTCAAGTGCAACCACCGGTCGGCCCGTACACCGGTGGCTACAACGGACGCGTCCGCCGATTCGATCACGACGGCAACGGCAGCGTCGTTGCCGATGGCTTGCCGTCGTCGCAGAATGCCGGCGGATTCACGCTCGGTCCTGGGGCGATCGCCTTCGCCGGCAATCACATGTACGTCCTGAGCGCGGGCGGCGGATGCTCGCATGGCGTCGATGGCGACCCGGCTGGCGTGATCGAAATCCTGCCCGGCGGCGGATGGGACCTCGTCGGCGATCTGAGCGCTTACCTGCAGACTCATCCGGATCCCAAGCCTCCGACCGACCCCGACTACGAACCCGACGGCACGTTCTTCGCGCTGGTCTTTCGCGGCGGCAAGCTCTACACCGCCGAGCCGAATCACGGCCAGTTCGTTTCGGTCGATCGCAAGGGCAACGTCAACCTGGTCACCGACCTGTTCGGCACCATCGGTGATCACACTCCGGCTTCGCTCACTTACCACGACGGCTGGTTCTATATCGGCTTCGAAGGCCGCATTCCGGGCTTCGTTACAGGCATCTATCGGGTGTCGGTGAATGGCCAGCATGTCGAACCGGTCAACACCACCCTCAGCAGCGTGCTTGGCGTGACCTTCGGCGCCGACGGTGCCCTCTACGCGATCTCGTCCACGAACGGCAACGCGCCGCCATTCTTCATTCCGAATGTCGGCAAGCTCGTGCGCCTCGAGTCCGACGGCTCGGTCACCACGATCGTCGCCGGGCTGAACTTCCCGACTGCAGTCGTCACCGGACCGGACGGCGCGCTGTACGTTTCCAACTGCAGTTATGGCTGCGCGCCTGGCGAGGGCGAAGTGTTGCGAGTCTTCCCGCGTTGATTCGCACGAGGGCACACGATGGCGCCGGCGTGACAACCGGCGCCAGCGCCTTCAACCTCGTTACCCGCGCGACGCGTTCGCCGCCCCGCTCCTGTCTATCCAGCGCATGGCACGTGCATTCCGCGCCTGTCGCGTAATCGCTGTCACCGAATCCCCAATCCATTATTCATGGTCCCGTGGATTGCTTCGCCTTGCGATGCGTCGCTTCACTGACGTTAGAAACGTATCTCACGGGCATGCGCGAACGCGCCGCTACGCTCGCGCTGGGATCGTTGACGCGACACAAATGCGACGAAAAAGAGAAGAAACCGCCATGGCTGCTGGCCGCTGCGTGCCCTACCGTCCACCGGGCAATCAGAGACCCTTCACGGACATGCCAGGACTCGGGCCTCATGGCCCATCTACGGGAGAGGAAAATGAAGAGTACGGGAGTGTTTACAGCAATCGGCTTCGCGCTGGCCTGCACGTTTTGCGCAACTCCGGCGGCGGCCGGCCCCGCAGGCTTCCGCGCGACGATCCAGCCATACGTTAACGGCCTCAACGCACCGCGCGGTCTCGCGTTCGGACCGGACGGAGCGCTCTACGTCGCCGAGAGCGGAGACGGCAGCGAATCGACCAGCACCGCCGGCGAGTGCACGCAAGTGCACCCACCGGTCGGCCCGTATGTCGGAGGCTATACCGGACGCGTAAGCAAATTTGACCACGCCGGCAACGGCAGCGTCGTCGTCGATGGCCTGCCGTCAGCGCACACGGCGAGCGGGGACGCGGTTGGCGCGGCAGCGATTGCCTTTGCCGGCAATCACTTGTACGTGCTCAACGGCAGCGGTTGCTCGCACGGCGTCGACGGAGATCCGGCCGGCGTACTGGAAATCCTCCCTGGCGGTGGATGGGATCTTGTCGCCGACCTGAGTGCCTACCTGCAGGCGCATCCGGGTCCCAAACCGACAACTGATAACGACTACGAACCCGATGGCTCGTACTTCGGAATGGTCTTTCGCGGCGGCAAACTTTACCTGACCGAAGCCAATCACGGCCAATTCCTTTCTGTCGATCGCAAGGGCAACGTCAGCCTCGTTGCCGACCTGTTCGGCACCATCGGCGATCACACTCCTGCTTCGATCACTTACCACGACGGCTGGTTCTATATCGGCTTCGAGGGCCGCATTCCGGGCTTCGTAACAGGCATCTATCGGGTGTCGGTGAATGGCCAGCATGTCGAACCGGTCAACACCACCCTCAGCAGCGTGCTTGGCGTGACCTTCGGCGCCGACGGTGCCCTCTACGCGATCTCGTCCACGAACGGCAACGCGCCGCCATTCTTCATTCCGAATGTCGGCAAACTCGTGCGCCTCGAGAGCGACGGCTCGGTCACCACCCTTGTGGCCGGACTGAATTTCCCGACCGCGGTCATCACCGGACCGGACGGCGCGCTGTACGTTTCCAATTGCAGTTACGGCTGCGCGCCCGGCGAAGGCGAGGTGCTGCGGATCTTTCCGCGTTGATTCGTGCAGTGACTCGAGCAAACGGGCACCGACCGGGCGCCCGTTTGCATTTCGTCAAGTCTTGTCGACCGGGCAGCCGGGGGCTACTCTGACCGGGTAACTCCTGGTCGCCATGAACCCCCCTTTCGTCCACCTGCGCATCCACAGCGACTTTTCGCTGGTCGATTCGACGATCCGCCTGCCGGAAAAGCCCGAATACGGCGATCCGGCCAGAGCGTCGTATCCGAATCTGATCAGCCACGCCGTCACGCTCGACATGCCGGCGCTGGCGCTCACCGACCAGAGCAACCTGTTCGCGCTGGTCAAGTTCTACCGCGCGGCCGAAGCCAACGGCATCAAGCCGATAGCCGGCGCCGACCTTTGGATCGGCAATCCTGGCGAACCCGGCGCGCCGACACAGCTGACGCTGCTATGCCAGAACCGCCGCGGCTATCTGAATCTGGCCCAGTTGATTTCGCGCAGCTACATCGAAGGACGGCACGGTGATTTCGCGGTCGTCGACCGCGACTGGTTCGACGGCCATTGCGATGGCTTGATCGCGCTCGCCGGCCGCCGCAGCGACGTCGGCCGCTTGCTGCTCGCCGGCAAGGAAGACGCTGCGCTGGCGCTGACGCACGAGTGGCTGCGCCGCTTCGACGGACGCTGGTATTTCGAGATCACGCGCTGCGGCCACCCGGACGAAACGTATTTCCTCGACGCCGCGCTGCAGCTGGCGGCCGCCGCCGACTGCCCGGTCGTCGCGACGAACGACGTCCGCTTTCTGACGCGCGCGGATTTCGAGGCGCACGAAGCACGCGTGTGCATTCACCAGGGCCGCCTCCTGAACGATCCGAAGCGGCCGCGCGATTTCACCGCGGAGCAGTATCTGAAGTCCGCGGAGGAAATGCAGGCGCTGTTCGCCGATCTGCCGGAGGCTTTGCAAAATAGTGTAGAAATTGCAAAACGCTGCAATCTGGAACTTGCATTCGGCACGTACCATCTGCCGGCATTTCCGGTTCCGGTGGGGCATACGATCGAGTCGTTCATACGCGCCGAAGCGCAAGCCGGACTCGAAACGCACCTGGCCAAGCGCGCGCCTGCGCAAGGCTTCACGCCGGAACAGTACGCGGGACGCCTTGCCGCCGAGCTCGACGTCATCGTCAAGATGGGTTTCGCCGGCTACTTCCTGATCGTCGCGGATTTCATCAACTGGGCCAAGCGCAACGACATTCCGGTCGGTCCGGGGCGCGGCTCGGGCGCCGGCTCCCTGGTCGCATACAGCCTGGGCATCACTGACCTGGATCCCCTCTCCTACGGGCTGCTGTTCGAACGGTTTCTCAATCCCGAGCGCGTGTCGATGCCGGACTTCGACGTCGACTTCTGCATGGATGGACGCGACCGCGTCATCGACTACGTCGCCGACAAGTACGGCCGCGACCGCGTCAGCCAGATCATCACCTACGGCACGATGGCGGCGAAGGCGGTCGTGCGCGACTGCGGCCGCGTGCTCGGCCATCCGTATGGTTTCGTCGACAGCATCGCCAAGCTGATCCCGATGACGCTCGGCATCACGCTCGACGATGCACTGGGTTTGTCTGCCGAGACCGAGACCGACCCGGTCAAGCGCGCCGAGAAGGCGCAGCTTGCCGCCGGCGACCTGATCGCGCGTTACAACGGCGAGGAAGACGTCAAGACGCTGCTCGACCTCGCGCGCGAGCTCGAAGGCCTGACCCGCAATGCCGGCAAGCACGCCGGCGGTGTGGTGATCGCGCCCGAGCCGCTGACGGATTTCGCCCCGCTCTACAGCGAAGGCGGCAACGACGGCGTCGTCACGCAGTTCGACAAGGACGATGTCGAGGCCGTCGGCCTGGTCAAGTTCGACTTCCTCGGCTTGCGCACGCTGACGATCATCGACTGGACGGTCAAGGCGATCAATGAAAGGCGGGCGCTGGTCGGTGAAGCCTTGCTCGACATCACGGCATTGCCGCTCGACGACGCCGCCGTCTATGCGTCGCTGAAGAAGGCGCAGACGGTTGCCGTGTTCCAGCTCGAAGGGCGCGGCATGCAGGACACGCTGAAAAAAGCCAAGCCGGACTGCTTCGAGGACATCATCGCGCTGGTCTCCTTGTACCGCCCTGGCCCGATGGACCTCATCCCGAGCTTCTGCGCGCGCAAGGCCGGCACCGAGCGCATCGAATATCCCGATGCGCGCGTCGAACCTGTCCTGCGCGAGACCTACGGCATCATGGTCTACCAGGAACAGGTCATGCAGATGGCGCAGATCGTCGGCGGCTACACGCTCGGCGGCGCCGACCTGCTGCGTCGCGCGATGGGCAAGAAAAATGCCGCCGAGATGGCCAAGCAGCGCGCCGTATTCCGCGACGGCGCGGCGGCGAACGGTCTGTCTGCCGCGCGCGCCGATGCAATCTTCGACCTGATGGAGAAGTTCGCCGGCTACGGCTTCAACAAGTCGCACGCCGCCGCCTACGCGTTGGTCGCATACCAGACGGCATGGCTGAAGGTGCACTATCCGGCCGAGTTCATGGCTGCCGTGCTGTCTTCGGACATGGACAATACCGACAAGGTCGTGAACTTTCTGGCCGAAGCGCGCGCGCTTGCACTCAGCGTGCTGCCGCCGGACGTCAACGCCTCCCGCTACATGTTCGAGGCGCTCGCGCCGGATACGTCGACAGTAAAGCCGGCGCGCGCGATTCGCTACGGACTCGGTGCGGTCAAGGGTGTCGGCCGCGGCGCGGTCGAAAGTCTCGTCGAGGCGCGCGCGCGCGGCGGGGCGTTCCGCGATCTCGCCGATTTCTGCGGCCGCGTCGATGCGCAGAAGCTCAACAAGCGCGCACTCGAAGCGTTGATCTATTCCGGCGCGATGGACGCGCTGGCAAAGAACCGCGCCAGCCTGATCGCGCAGCTCCCGGCGGCAATGCGCGCAGCCGAGCAGCATGCGCGCGACGCACAGGCCGGCCAGAACGACATGTTCGGCGCCGCCAGTCCGGCCGCGCCAAAACTGGCTTTGCCTGAAGTCGACGCGTGGCCGATCGAACAGAGTCTGGCCGGCGAGCGCGAAACGCTCGGCCACTATTTGTCCGGCCACCCGACCGATGCCTGGCGCGACCTGATCGCCAAAGCCGCGACCTGTCCGATCGGCGAGATCGACAAGCACTACAAGCCGCCGCCGCCCGACCGACAGTTCCGCTACGCCGATCAGCAGACTTTCACGCTCGTCGGCGCGGTCATGGGAATACGCAAGCAGGGCGACAGCCGGGTGTTCGTGCAGGTCGAGGATTTCTCCGGCAAGTTCGAAGCGATCCTCTACCGCGAGGCGTGGATCGAATTCGGACCACTGCTGACGCGCGACGCAATCCTCGTGTTCGAAGGCGCGGTTCAGGCCGATGATTTTTCCGGCGGGTTCCGCATGCGCACGAACCGCATCGCCTCGATCGGCTCGGCCTGCGAACGCCAGGCCAGGATACTGCGCCTGCGCCTGAACGGCATCGACGCCGATTTTGCCCAGCGCCTGCAAGGCGCACTGGCGGCCTATCGCGGCGGCACAACGCTGGTGCGCCTCAGCGTGCGCAACGCCCAGGCCCGCGGCGAGGTCGAACTGGGACCCGCGTGGCGCGTACGCGCTAGCCCCGAGTTGCGCCAGACGCTGGAGAAGCTCTCCGGCGTGCTCGGCACGGAACTGGTTTTCGGGCCGCCGGCTTCTTAGCGCCTCTCGCGCTCGCAGGAGAGGGTGAAGGGCACGCTCCCCGATTCGGCGCCGGATCCTCACCTCTCCCGCCGGCGGGAGGTCGACGCGGCATAGCCGCGTCGGGTGAGGGTGGCATATACGAAGCGCGAATGGCGCAGGCGCCATGCTCACTTTTGCCCTCTCCCGCCAGCGGGAGAGGGGGAGTGATCGTCGCGCGGCGTGGGCCAGCTGCGTGCGCGCAGCTAGCGTGGAGGCCCCTCACCCCTTGCCCTCTCCCACAAGGGGAGAGGGGGAGTGATCGTCGCGCTGCGCGCGACATCGTTATCTCATTGGAGCGGCGGGTTATACTCCGCGTCTTTGCTGCCTTACTGCGTCGAATGAATCCGAACTTCCTCGAATTTGAACAGCCCATCGCCGAACTCGAGGCGAAAATCCAGGAGCTGCGTCACGCCAGCCAGGGTCAGGCGTTCAATATCGAAGAGGATATCGGCCGGCTCAAGGACAAGCTCAAGCACAAGACGGCCGAGATCTTCCGCAACCTGACGTCGTGGCAGATCGCGCAGCTCGCGCGCCATCCGGCGCGCCCGTATACGCTCGACTACGTGCAGACGATCTGCGGCGAGTTTCATGAACTCGCCGGCGACCGCCTGTACTCCGAGGACGCGGCCATCGTCGGCGGCCTGGCGCGCATCGACGGCCGTTCCGTCGTCATCGTCGGCCACCAGAAGGGCCGCGACACGAAGACCAAGATCCGGCGCAACTTCGGCATGCCGCGCCCCGAGGGTTACCGCAAGGCGCTGCGCCTGATGAAGATGGCCGAGCGCTTCAAGCTTCCGATCCTGACGTTCATCGACACGCCCGGCGCCTACCCCGGCGTCGGCGCCGAGGAACGCGGCCAGAGCGAAGCGATTGCGCGCAACCTCATGGAGATGTCCGAACTGCGCGTGCCGATCATCTGCACGGTAATCGGCGAAGGCGGCTCGGGCGGCGCGCTCGCGATCGGCGTTGGCGACCGCACGATCATGCTGCAGTATTCGACCTATTCGGTGATCACGCCGGAAGGCTGCGCATCGATTTTGTGGAAAAGTACAGAAAAGGCCAAGGAGGCGGCGGAGGCGCTGGCGATCACCGCGCCGAGGCTGCTCGAACTCGGCCTGATCGACAAGATCGTGCGCGAACCGCTCGGCGGCGCGCATCGCGATCCACACGCGATGGCGATCCGGCTCAAGGCCGTTCTCCTGAACCAGCTCGACGCCCTGGAACGCAGCGACGCGGCTGGCCTCGTCGAGCAGCGCTACCGGCGCCTGCGCCGCTACGGCGCGATCAAGGCCGCGTAGATACACCGGCCAACGAAGCAGTGCAAGGAACCGCGCGAACCGCTACGCGCTTCGGTACTCGTTCTGGCACCATGCCCGCATGCCGTCTTCCCATTTGATCAGCGAGCTGCGTGCGGGCCTCTCGCGCTTGCCACCTGGCGGCGGCATCGTCGTCGGTTTCAGCGGCGGACTCGATTCCACTGTGCTGCTGCATGCCCTCGCCGCGCTCGCGCCGGCGCGTGAGCGCGGCCTGCGTGCGCTGCACGTCGATCACGGCCTGCATGCACGCAGCGCGGACTGGACCGAACACTGCTCGGCATTCGCCGCCCGGCTTGCCATTCCCTTCGTCGCCGCAACCGCAACAATAACGGCCGGCGGCAAAGGCCTCGAAGACGCGGCCCGCAGCGCGCGCTACCGGATTTTCGCTGAACAGCTGAAGACCGGCGAGTCGCTCGCGCTCGCTCATCATGCCGATGACCAGGCCGAGACGGTGCTGCTCAAGCTGTTGCGCGGCGCCGGACCACAGGGGCTTGGCGCGATGCGCATGTTGCGCGACTTCGGTTCCAGCCGATTGTGGCGCCCGCTGCTGAACCTGCAACACGAGCTGTTGCACGATTACGCCCAAGCACATGACCTGCGCTGGATCGAAGATCCGAGCAATCTTGACACGCGACTGCGGCGCAATTTCCTGCGTGCCGAGATCCTGCCGCGGCTGCTGCAACGCTGGCCCGACGCCACCGTCGCGATTGCCCACAGCGCCGCGTGGGCGCGCGCAGCTGCCGACTTCGTCGACGAGCACGCACAACGCGCACTGGGGCAACTTCAGGGAACCGACGCGGCTACGCTGACCTGGCGCCGCTGGCTGGAACTCCCCGATGCGCTGCGCGATCCGGTTCTGCGCTTGTGGCTGCGCGCTGCAGGGTATGAAGAGCCGGCACACTTCCACGTTGCGGAACTGGAGCGGCAGTTGCGCACCGCGGCCGACGACCGCGCACCTTGCGTGCGCTGGGACCAGTGCGAACTGCGTCGATACCGCGAACTGCTGTACGCGATGCGGCCGCTCGCGCCGCTCGCCGCTGGCTGGCAGTCAGATTGGAACGGCTCCCCGGTCGCGTTGCCCGGCGGCGGCACGCTCGCCCTGAACCGAGAAACAGGTCCGGTAACAATCGCCGCCGACGATCGGCCATTGACGATTCGCTACCGCCGCGGCGGCGAACACATCAAGCCTGCGGGCTCGACGCATACGCGCGAGCTGCGCCTTTTGTTGCAGGAGGCCGGAATTCCGCCATGGCGGCGAGATCGCATTCCGCTGATCAGCATGAATGGGGAGCTGATTGCCGTGGCCGACCTGGTTCTTTCCGCTGAAGCGCAGGCGCTATGCGAGCGACTGGAAGCGAGGATCGTGTGGAACGAGGGGCAGCGAACCAGGGGCCAGGCAAGAGAAACGAAGTCCGAGCAATGAGGTGCACGCCTCTGGTCTCTCTTACCACCCTCGCACCTTGCCTCTCGCGTCTTGCCCTCTTCCCTCGCCCCTCGTCCCCGGTCCCTGCTCCATTGATTCCCGCGCGCCCGTGCGGTAGCTTTCACGTCATGGCGCCAACCCCCTCGCAAGCCAACCTACCCGAAGCCGCATCATCGCCGGCAGCGGAACCGAGCCGGGTCGCGGAATTCGAAAACTCGCTCGACGAGCTTGAGCAGCTGGTCCAGCGCATGGAACACGGGGATCTGAGCCTCGACGACTCGCTCAAGACCTACGAGCGCGGCATCGCCCTCTATCGCAACTGCCAGACGGCGCTCGAACAGGCCGAACTGCGCGTCAAGCTGCTCTACGATCCGGAAGCCCCGGACGAGGCGGAAGACTTCAAGCCAGATACGCCTTGAGCCCGACGAGTTCCTCGCCGGCGGCTGGCGCCGCCGCGCAGCTGTCGCCCGAACTGATCGCGTGGAGCGCGCGTGCCGATACCGTGCTGGCGCGCTTATTGCCGCCGGCAGCCCAGCCTCCGCAGGACCTGCACGGCGCCATGCGCTACGCGGTCCTCGGCGGCGGCAAGCGCCTGCGGCCGATACTCGTGTACGCGACCGGCAGCGCACTTGGCGCAGTTCCCGAGCGCCTCGATGCTCCGGCTGCAGCCGTGGAGATCATCCACGCCTACTCGCTCGTGCACGACGACCTTCCTGCGATGGACGACGACGCGCTGCGTCGCGGCCGCCCCACCTGCCATGTCGCGTTCGGCGAAGCGGCGGCAATCCTCGCCGGCGACGCGCTTCAGGCCCTGGCGTTCGACGTACTGGCCGGCGATTCCACGCTCGCCGACGCGCCGGCGCTGCTCGTGAAGATGTTGCGCGTCCTGGCCGCCGCTTGTGGCTCGCAGGGTATGGCCGGCGGCCAGGCTCTCGATCTGGCCGCGGTCGGACGCATTCTCGATGCCACCGAACTCGAGCGCATGCATGTGTACAAGACCGGCGCCCTGATCCGCGCCAGTGTGCGGCTCGGTGCACTGGCCACGGGCTGCCGCGACGAAGGCACGCTGGCCGCGCTCGAGACGTACGGCCACTGCGTTGGTCTTGCGTTCCAGATCCGCGACGACATCCTCGATGTCGAGGGCAGCAGCGCAACACTCGGCAAGACCGCCGGCAAGGATGCGGCAGACGAGAAACCGACTTACCCGTCGATCCTTGGCATGCAGGGCTCGCGCGACCGGCTCGCAGAGTTGACGAAGGCGGCGATCGACAGCGTGCAGCCGCTCGGCGCGAGAATGCAGGAACTCGTTGCGCTCGCGCTCTACGTTGCGGAGCGCGATAGTTAGGGCGGTAAGGACGGTGGGCCAAGGCCCACCCTAAAAGAGCGAGGCGCAGCTCTCCGCTCTTGATCTTCCCTCGCCGCTCGCCCCTACTTCACGAACCTGAACGCAAACGGGTACCGATACGCCTGCCCGTTGTTCGCGGCCAGCGCGGCGACGATGATGAAGACCAGATTCGTGATCGCCAGCGCCCACAGCAGCAGGATGCCTATCAGAATCAGGATCAGCACGAAGCAGATGATCGCGATGATCGCCACCGTGATCTGGAAATTCAGCGCCTCCTTGCCCTGATCGTCGACGAACGGCATTTCGTTTTTCTTGAGCTGCCAGATGACCAGCGGCCCGATGATCGATCCGAACGGAATGATGTAGCCGATCAATGCGGACAAGTGCGCGAACAGCGCCCACTGCCTCTCTTCCGCACTCGGCGTGCCCGTGGGCGCTGGCGGCGGTGTCATTGCATCGTTCGGAACGCTCATGGTTTTTTCCCCTCGATGACCTTTAATGTGGATTCAACTTTGGGCTGCGCGCTTTGGCGTGTCAATGGTGCAGGGAGAGGGCTAAGGGCCAAGGGCTGAGGGCTGAAGTTCAAGAGCGCGGTACTCTGCGCTTTTCGGCCCTCAGCCCTCAGCCCTGCTCAATCAACTTCCCGCAACCGTCATCCGATCGACCAGGATCGACCCGGTCAAAATCGACGACCTCGGATCTACATCCGCGCCGATCGCGATGATGCCTGCGAACATGTCGCGCAGGTTCGAGGCGATCGTGATCTCCTCGACCGGATAGGCGACAGCACCGTTCTCGACCCAGAAGCCGGAGGCGCCGCGCGAATAGTCGCCGGTCACGATCGACACGCCCTGCCCCATGACGTCGGTGACGAGCAGGCCCGTGCCGAGTTTCTTCAGCATCGCCGCAAAGTCATCGGCCCCCGGCTTGACCACCAGGTTGTGGGTGCCCCCGGCGTTGCCGGTGCTTTGCAAGCCGAGCTTGCGCGCCGAGTAGCTGCCCAGGACGTAGCGCTGCAGCACCCCGCCGCGAACCAGATCGCTGTCGGTCGTCGCGACGCCTTCGGCATCGAACGTCCCGGAGCCCAGGCCACGCCGCAGGTGCGGCCGCTCGACGATTTCCACGAAGTCCGGAAGTATCTTCTTGCCGGCATGGTCGACCAGAAAACTGGCGCGGCGATACAGTGACCCGCCGCTAACCGCCGAAACGAGATGACCGACGATGCCCCGCGCGACTTCGGGCGCGAACAATACTGGGCACTCGCGCGTGTCGAGTTGTTGCGCATGCAGCCGGGCGAGGGTGCGTTCGGCCGCCTTGCGGCCAATCGTTGCGGGGTCGGGAAAATCCTGCGCCGCGCGCGCGACCTCGTACCAATAGTCGCGCTGCATGCCGTTGTCGTCCTCGCCGATCAGCGAGCACGACAGCATGTGACGCGTGCCGCGCTCGCGTCCGACGAAGCCGTTCGAGTTCGCATAGACCGACATCGTCGCGCCGGCCTGTATCGACGCGCCTTCGGAATTGGAGATTCCTTCGAGCGCGCGGCCGGCATCCTCGATCTCGATACCGAGAGCGATCGCGCCTTGCGGGTCGATCTGCCAGGGGTGCCAGAGATCCAGATCAGGAAACGCGCGCGCGAGGCGATCCGGATCGGCCAGACCGGCACAGGGATCCTCCTCGGTATGCCGCGCGATCGCGCACGCCTGTTCGATCGTCTTGCCGATCGACTCCGCGTGCAGGTCCGCGGTGCTGGCCGAACCCTTGCGCTTGCCGAAGTAGACGGTCACGCCGAACGAGCGGTCACGTGAATGCTCGACTGTCTCGACTTCGCCGAGGCGCACGTTGACGTTGAGCCCCAGATCGACGTTCGCGCCAACCTCGACCTCGCTCGCCCCGGCTGCGCGGCAGCGCGCGACGACGTCCTCGGCGAGACTCGCCAGCCGGTCGAGTTGGGCCAGGGAATCGTCCACGGCCGTTGCGCCGGTCTTTGCGATAGAGTCGTTCACTGCGTATGCTTCTCCGGATCCGAATTTCATTATCGCCGATATGAGTCCCCGCGCGACCGAAACCAATGGCCAGCCGGTCGCCCCTGATACAGGCGACGACGGGCTCGAAGTCAGCCGCAGCCAGCGCCGGCGCGAGGCGCTCGACGTGCTGCAACTGGCGCACGCGCTGGTCGCGTTGCCCGACGCGCAACTCAAGGCGATGCCGCTGACCGACGACCTGCGCGAGGAAATCCGGCAGGCGCGCGCGGTCAAGCAGCAGATTGCGCACAAGCGCCAGACACAATTCCTGGCCAAGCAGATGCGCAGGCTCGACGACGGCGAGATCGAGGCGATACGAGCCGCACTCGACCGCGACCGCGGCGTGGCGCGGCGCGAAACCGCCGCCCTGCATCAACTCGAGGCCTGGCGCGATCGCCTGATCGACGAAGGCGACGAGGCGCTCGGCGAACTCCTCGCCCGGTTTCCGGATGCCGATCGCCAGCAACTGCGCCAGCTCGCCCGGCAGGCGCGCACCGAGCGCGAACAGAACAAGCCGCTGCATGCCTATCGCGAGTTGTTCCGCTTGCTGCGCGAGATCGCGGGCGACTGAAACCACGCAGAAGAGTGCGCGGCTAGCGCGTTGATTGCGCCTGCGTGAGCGATTTTTGCGGCGCCGCGAACGGGTTGCGCCCGAGGCCGGCCAGCGCTGCCCAGGCGGTTGCTCCGAGATGCGGCCGGCGGTAGTAATAGAAGTCGGCCGAGGTGCTATCGGCGCTCAAGGCGAGTCCGGTCGTGATGCGCGGCTCGCGGGTCGCGTATACATATCCACTTGGCGCAAACTGACGATCGATCGTCGCGTCCAGTCGATGCGCATCGGCGACTCGGCCGACGATGCGATAGACCAGCGCTGCCTGCGCAGTGCCCTCGAGCCACAAGCCGTCACGATCGGCGTTGAAATCGAAGCCGCCGTCGACGCGATGCTCGCGCTCGACGTAGTTCAGCGCGCGCTGCCAGTCCTTCGGTGCGTGCGCCATAAGCATGGGCCATAGCTGCGCGTCGAGCCCGGAAGTCGTGCGATTGTGCGTGACGCCATCGGGTTGCGTGCCGACAAGGAAATGGCCGCTGGCTGCGTCCCATTCGCTCTCCACGAAGCGGCGAGCTGCGTCGGCGTGGCGTTGCCACCCGCCCTGCTTGTCCACGGCCGCAAGCCGGTCGAACAGTGCCGCGGCATCGACATTGTGCTCGGTCGATTTCCAGGCGACCTTGCGCGCATGTGTATCGTCGCCCTCGATGCCCCCACTGAAACCGCCTGCGCCGCGGGCGTCGGATGTCTGAGCGTCGATCCACGCCGCGAGGTGCACGACTGCGTCACGCCATTCCTGTTCACCGGTAGCGGCATACAGATCGAGCAGCGCCAAGCCGGCCCAGGCAACGTTGCCGGTCGCCGTTCCCTGTTGCTGCGGATCCTCGGCCCAATGCTTGCCCTTGGTGTCCCACCAGCCGTTGGCAAGTGGTGCTTCGGCAACGGCGCCGGCGCGATAGGCATTGCGCAGCCGCGCCGCGCCCAGCGCAGCGAGTCGCAGCGCTGATCCGATGCGCTTCGCCTGGCGATCGCTGCCACAAGCCAGCAACGCGATTGTCGCAAGCGCATTATCGTAACTGTAGGCAACCGTTTGCTCGGAAGGGTCGTTGGACTGCCCGCTTCCTGACGCGCCTTCGTAGCTGAGCAGCAACACGGGACCGGTTCCGGCGAGAGCGTCTACACGCGCCGTCATGGCGGCGCATGCGCGCTGCGCGATGTCCGCAACCGGTAGCGGAGAGCCCAACGCTTGCGCGGCACACGCAATGGCGCCTATCGCGTTACCGCAAACAATCGCCAGCGCGTGTCGCATCATGCGTCCTCGATTTGCCCGTGGGGACATTCGAATCATGATGGCAACGGAGCGCTTTCCGGAAAGCGATGTACTCGACATTTGCCCATGGTCGCACGGTTGTATCATCGATCGCGATCACCAGCAGCGCTAATCACCATCAATCTGCGCGGCGGAACCCGACACGGAGTGAACACGCCTTTGCCGGACAAAATATCGAATTCTGGAGCGGCTCTGAACGGTTTGCGTGCAGGCGTTTGTGTTTGGATGATGCTGTGCGCATGCGCGGGTCTTGCGCAGGTCCCGAGGCCGGACCACGTTGTCGTGGTCGTGATGGAGAACCACAGTTTCAATGACATCATCGGCGCCACCGCCGCCACGCCGTATATCAACGGGCTCGCCTCGCAGGGCGCGAACTTCACGAATTCCTTCGCCATCGAGCACCCGAGCGAGCCGAACTATCTCGACCTGTTCTCGGGCTCCAACCAGGGCGTCACTGACGACAGTTGCCCGCACACGTTCGACACGGCGAACCTCGGCAGCGAACTGATCGCAGCGAACCTCACGTTTATCGGCTACTCGGAGGACCTGCCGACCGTGGCGACGAAATGCACTTCGGGA
The DNA here is from genome assembly GCA_963766595.1 of uncultured Gammaproteobacteria bacterium. Taxonomy (GTDB): domain Bacteria; phylum Pseudomonadota; class Gammaproteobacteria; order Xanthomonadales; family Rhodanobacteraceae; genus Rudaea. Next base: position 111,274 of record CAVYAZ010000001.1, on the reverse strand, counting down.
CTCTATGCCCGCAAGCACAATCCCTGGGTGAACTTCAGCAACGTGCCGACGAAAAGCAACCTGCCGTTCACCGAGTTCCCGAGCGATTTCTCGGCCCTTCCGACGCTCGCGTTCGTCGTCCCGAACCTTTGCAACGACACCCACGATTGCTCGATCACGACGGGCGACACCTGGCTGAGCGTCAACATCGACGCCTACGCCCAGTGGGCGAAGGTGCACAACAGCCTGCTGGTCCTGACCTGGGACGAGGACGATCATTCGCAATCCAACCAGATTCCCACGTTGTTCGTCGGCGCGCTGGTGATTCCCGGAAACTACAGCGAAGCCATCGATCACTTCCGCGTGCTGGCGACGCTGGAGGCGATGTACGGACTGGCGTTCACCGGCAGCGCAGCGGGCGGGGCCGAGATCACCGACGTGTGGGACCACATCGTCTTCGACAACGGTTTCGAGTAGCCGTCAAGCGGCGGTGCCGCCGACCGTCATCGCATCGATGCGCAGCGTCGGCTGGCCGACGCCGACCGGCACGCTCTGCCCTTCCTTGCCGCAAACGCCGACGCCTTCGTCGAGCTTCAGGTCGTTGCCGACCATCGAGACGCGCGTGAGCACTTCCGGTCCGGAGCCGATCAGCGTCGCGCCCTTGACCGGCCGCGTGATCTTGCCGTTCTCGATCAGGTAGGCCTCGCTGGCCGAAAAAACGAACTTGCCGTTCGTGATGTCGACCTGGCCGCCGCCGAAATTGACCGCGTACAGTCCGCGCTCGACCGACGCGATGATCTCCTGCGGATCGCGCGTGCCGGGGCGCATGTACGTGTTCGTCATGCGCGGCATCGGCAGGTGCGCGAACGATTCGCGCCGGCCGTTGCCGGTTGGGCGCATGCCCATCAGACGCGCATTCAACTTGTCCTGCATGTAACCGACCAGCACGCCGTTCTCGATCAGCACCGTGCATTCGCTGGCGACGCCCTCGTCGTCGACGCTGAGCGAACCGCGCCGGTCGGGCAGCGTGCCATCGTCGACGACTGTCACGCCCTCCGCGGCCACCTTGTCGCCGAGGCGGCCGGAGAACGCCGAAGTGCCCTTGCGATTGAAGTCGCCTTCGAGACCGTGGCCGATCGCCTCGTGCAGCAATACGCCGGGCCAGCCCGGACCGAGCACGACGGTCATGCTGCCTGCCGGCGCGGGTACCGACTCGAGATTGACCAGCGCCTGGCGCACGGCTTCGCGCGCGAGCGCATGCGCGCGCCCGTTTGCCAGCAATTCGCGATAGCCGTAACGCCCGCCGCCGCCGGCTGATCCCTGCTCGCGCCGGCCGTTCTGCTCGGCGATCACCTGCACGTTGAGCCGCACCAGCGGACGCACGTCGGCCGAAAGCGTGCCGTCCGCGGCGGCCACCAGGATGGTGTCGAATACGGCCGACAGGCTGACGATCACCTGCGAGACGCGCGGATCGGCGGCCCGGCAGAATTTGTCCACTTCGCGCAAAAGTGCAATTTTTTCCTCGTTCGCCGAGCGACTCGACCGGATCCACGGACGCATACAGCGCCGTGGCCGGGCGCGCCGCCAGCTTGTGACCGCCGCCCTCGTTGCCGGACTGCGCGATCGCGCGCGCCGACTGCGCCGCGGTCAGCAGCTCCGGCAGGATGATCTCGTCGGAATAGGCGAATCCGGTCTTCTCGCCGCTCATCGCGCGCACGCCGACGCCCTGCTCGATCGAATGGCTGCCGTCCTTGACGATGCCGTCCTCGAGCACCCAGGACTCGCTGCGCGAATGCTGGAAGTAGAGGTCGGCCGCGTCGATCGACGGGCCCATGAGACGGGAAAAGACGCGGTCGAGGTCGCTGCCGGCGAGGCCGCCGGGGGTCAACAGCCGTTGTTCGGCGAGGGCAAGCAGGGTCATGTCCCGGAAATTCCAAAAGCGGAGGTGAAAAGAGGTTGGGGCTCGATCCTAGGACACAAGCTGCGGCCCGTAAACCGCGATCGGCGCCTGTCTTCCGGGAACGCCTGATTTCCCTCCCAATTGATCAAGCACCTTTCTGCGGGTCGGCGTTTTTTGGCGCAGGCGGATTGCCCTGGGTCTTGTCGCTGCCGGTCTTCACGTCGGGCTGTTTCTTGACGGTTTCCTTCTTGATCACCGTGATCTTCGGGTTGTCCCAGCTGCCGCTGACTTTGTACTCCGCGCGCGCCACCGAGTTGATCTGCTTGTTGAACACGCCCTGGAGAAGCGCGCCGGCGGCGGCGCCAACCGGGCCGGCGATCAGCGCGCCGCCGATCGCGAGCGTTCCGCCGACATGCGGCGTCACCTCGACGGTCTGGTCCCAATCCTTGTCCTTCAGGCCCATGCGGCCCTTCAGCAGCATGTCGGCGGTTGGACTGAGCACCTTGAGATCGTCCGTGTGCGCGTTGCCATCCTTCAGCGTGAACTGGCCGTCGATCGAGTCGAAGCTGAAACCGGTCTTGAACAGATCGCCGAAATCGAACGCGAGCCGGCGCGGAATCGCCGCCAGATTGAACAGGCCCAGCACACGCGCGGATCCGGGATTGGCGTCGGGAATGCGACCCTTCTTGATCGATGCCTTGAGCGTGCCATCCAGTCGCGTCAGCTCGAAAGTCGAAGGTGGCCCGGCCCAACTGCCCTCGATATGCGCAACGGTGGCGCCGCCGTCGATCACGCCGGCATAACCGAACGCATCAAGCATGCGACCGATGTTGTGCGCGGTCATTTCAATCGAGAACGTCGATGTATCGCTGCCAGGACGGCCGGTCCAGTCGCCATGTGCGCGCATTTCGATGTTGCTCGAATGCGTGCTCACCTGTTCGAAATGGCTGCCATTGGCGATCGGATAGGTCTCGACGGTGCTCTCCCCAAAGTTCTGGTCCCCCAGGCGGAAATCGCTGATGTGAATGTGCAGCGGCGGCACGGAGGCGGGATTCTCGCCATTCGTCGCGCTGCCGCCCTCGGGTTCGTTCGCTTCCGGCCAATACAAGCGCTTGAACTGCGCCGTCACGCCATGCTTGCGCAGGTCCGTCGCGGGCACATGCAGAGTGCCCTCGACTGCGGCGCCGGTGAAACCCATGTCCAACCCGTCGGCCGCTCTGCCCAACGTGAAGCGCGTCGGACCGAAATCTCTGCCGTATGCGCTCATCGAATCGGCGCGCACGTCGATGCTGTTCAGCACCGTGCCGCTGCCGTCGTCGCTCCGTCCGCTCGTGGCGAAGTCGAGCCAGCCGGAAAGGTCGAGAGCCGGTGTCTTGCCGCCGATCACCATTCCACCTCTCGGCACCGCCTCGTCGCTCTCGCCGCCAAATGTCACGCGCGCGGAAAACGGACTGCTGCCCGCCGGCAGGTGGCCGTGCATGCGCAACACATCGCCAACCTGCAGGTCGACGCTCCCGCCAGTGAAGGGCAAGCCGAGTGAAAGGCGCAATGGCAGGACGGCAGCCGCCGCCTTGTTCAACGGAGCCGGGAGGGTCAACGCTACCCCGCGCAAGTCGGACGTCAGCACCAGGTACTGGGCGTTGCTCGTGCCGCCGTCGGCGCTGAACGCGGCACTCCAGTTGGCGCTGCCCTCGACGTAGTCGGCGTACGCCGACAACGCTGGCGCGTACGCCAGTACGAACGCGGCCGGCAGGTTCGCGCCAAGGGTCGCTTCGACCTCGTGCTTCGGATCGGCGGTGAACGCGCCAACCGCCAGACCGAAACTGGCGGGCTGGCCTTCCATGAACACGGCAAGATCGTCCGCAACAAAACCGGCCTGGCTGAAGCGCAATTTGCCGTTCGCGTGATTCAGGCGTAGCGCATACTTGGCATCGACCAGGTCGGAGTCGCTCAGCAGGGCCGTCCCCGAAAGCGCAAGCTGTTCGGCATGCTTGATCGGCAGGTGCAGATGGAAATTGACCTTGCCCTGGCCGCCGATGTCGACGCCGAGCAACTGCACGCCGAAACGCTGGCCGATCGGGGTTGCCTTGAGCAGAGTCAGCAGGTCCGCGCCGGCGCCCTGGGCTTCAGCCTCCAGTTCCAGCAAGGGTTCGCCAAGGTCGCCGATGTCGGCCGACGCGTGACTAAGCCTGTTGCCCTTCACCTGCGCCGAGTCCACGTTGACGTGGAGGGAGGTGTTGACGAAGTCGGCGGTCAGGCGCATGTGCTCGGCCGCCGGCCAGTCCGGCAGATACTTCAGCAACAGATCGTCGATCTCGGCCCGCGCCTGGAAGCGGCCCGAATAATTCCGGAATGGCCAATCGGTGAGATCGCCGCGAATGACCGCGCGGCCGATGACGACGCGACCCGAGTCGAGCCCGCGATCGAGCCACGTGACCGCCGCGGGCGGCATCGTGTTGATCGGCCAGAACAGGTGTGATGCGGGTACGTCGGCATGCTGGACGATCGCGTACGCGTCGATGACGGGACGCCCGCCACTGTCGGGGAAATCCATCGAACCGCGCAATTCGCCACCGTAGCCGGCGCCTTCGAAACGCAACGCATCGGTCTCGATGCGCCACGCCGAATCGGCGTGGTAGGCGGCCACGTCTCCGGCAAACTCGGAAAAATCGAGCGAACGGCGAAAGACATGCGGCACGTCGACGCTCAGCTCGTTGCGCCCGGCCAGCCCCATCGTCAGGGCCTGCTGGTCGCCGCGCACGATGCCGCTCAAACCGACAACACCGGGTACCTGATCGATCGCGTGCCAACCGACGTTGTCGACGCTTGCGGCTGCATCGAAATCGTCGGAGCCGGACCAGCGCAGCACGAGCGCATCCAGAGTGCCCTCGGGATTGCCGGCATAAAGGAAGCGGCGCCAAGGCATCGGCAAGCTCTCTGCGAGCATGGCCACGCTAGCCGGCGCCGAGATGTCGATGTCCTGCGCCTGCGCGACGAAGGCCGGTTCACCGTTGCCGGAATCCGCCTGGCTTTCGATGTGCAGCGACGACGGGGCGAGCGTCGCGCCCTGACGCGCAAACGTCAGCTTGTCGACGTCGATGATCCAGCCGTTCTCGCCGCGCAACCAGCGCGCACCGAATTCGATCTTGTCGAAGCTGACACGCGGAGCGATGTGATGCTTCTCGTCGAGTTCGATCGGAGTCTGCGCATCGAGCAGAATGTCGTTCAGCCCGACTTCGGCGCGCACCTCGCCGAGCTGGCCGGCACGCCATCGACCCCAGACCTGGGCTCTCCCGGCCCCGCGCACGATCGTCGCGCCGAACAGCGGGTAGCCATGCAGGATCTCCGCAATATCCAGCGAGGTTCCGCCGACATAGATGACGCCGCTGTCCTTGCTGCTGTCGTACTCGATCACCGTATCGAACGGCGCCGATTTTGTCTGCAGGCTGCGCACCCGCGCAGCCACGCGGTGGATATCACCGGAATTGAGCAGGCGCAATTCATCGGCGCCGAAGCGGAACTGACGGCCGCTGACGGCATCGTCGAGACTCAGGCTGATGTTGCGCAACGTCAGCGCTCCCAAGCCCAACAGGGCGCCCGGGTCGCCGTTGTCGCTGCTGTCGCCGGAGGCGAGGCCGCGCAACTGCCAGCCGCCATCGGCACCACGCACGAGATTCAGATCCAGGCCGTCGAGCAGAAATTCATTCCACGGAGCAGCGCTGTGCAGGATCGAGAGCAGGTTGATCTTCAATCCAGCCTGCGCGATCAGCAGCCTGGCGGCATCGGACTGGTCGCTGCCGATATGCACGCCGCGCAACGTCAACAGCGGTCCGTCGCGCTCCCAGCGCCCCTCGACTTGATCGATGCGCACCGGCTGGTGCAGGCGCTCGGCGAGAAATGCGCTGATGCGCTCGGGATGACTCGCAATCCACGGCAGCGCCAGCTGCGCCAGGCCGACGATCACTGCGGCGCCGATCACGACCGTGGCAACCAGCGCCTGGACTCCCAGGCGCACATGCCGTGCGCGGCGACGCCAGGGTGTCATTGCGAAGGATTCGAGGGCTGAGGGTTGAGGGCTGAGCGCTGAAGTGCAGGCACAGGAGGCGCCAAATCCGTGCCCATACTCGTGCGTGAGCGTGCGAAGTTCGCCGGGCGCTCGCGAGCTCTATCAGCCCTCAGCCCTCGGCCCTCAGCCCTGCCCTCAGAGCAAAACCACATCGTATTGCTCCTGAGCGTAATGCTCCTCGGCCTGGAACCGGATGGTCTTGCCGGTGAACTCTTCGAGTTCGGCAACGGCGGCCGATTCTTCGTCCAGGATGCGGCCGACCACCTTGGGCGCTGCGAGCACCAGGAGCTTGGCGGCCTCGAACTGGCGCACGGCCCGCGTGATCTCGCGGAAAATCTCGTAGGTGACCGTTTCCGCCGTCTTCACGCTGCCGCGGCCATCGCAGGCCGGGCAGGCTTCGCACAGCTGGCGCTCCAGACTCTCCACCGTGCGCTTGCGTGTCATCTCGACAAGGCCCAGGTGCGACATCTCGTAGACCGTCGTCTTGGCGTGATCGTGGGCGAGCGCCTTCTCCAGCATGCGCAGCACCTGGCGCTTGTGCTCTTCATCGGTCATGTCGATGAAGTCGATGATGATGATGCCGCCTAGGTTGCGCAGGCGCAGCTGTCGCGCGGCCGCCTGCGCCGCTTCGAGATTGGTCTTGTAGACGGTTTCCTCGAGGTTGCGATGGCCGAGAAATGCGCCGGTGTTGACGTCGATCGTGGTCATTGCCTCGGTCTGGTCGATGATCAGATATCCGCCGGACTTCAATGGCACGTCCTTCTTGAGCGCACGCTGAATTTCGTCCTCGACGCCGTACAGATCGAAGATCGGCCGCTCGCCGGGATAGTGCTCGATGCGTTCGGCCAGATCCGGCATGAACTGGCGCGCGAACATCACCGTCTTGTCCAGCGTTTCGCGCGAATCGACCCGAACCTTCTCGACTTCGCCGCGCATGAGGTCGCGCAGCGCGCGCAACGGCAGTGACAGCTCTTCATAGATGCGCTCACCGACCCTGGATCGGCCGATGCCGTCCTGGACCGAGCGCCAAAGCTTGCCGAGGTATTCGACGTCCTCGGCCAACGCTTCGCGCGTCTGACCCTCGGCGTTCGTGCGAACGATGTAGCCGAGCACGCTGTCGCCCGACAACGCCTGCATGATCTCCTTGAGCCGCGTGCGTTCGTCTTCGTCCTCGATGCGCACCGATACGCCGATCATCTTCGCGTGCGGCAGCAGCACCAGATAGCGCGACGGCACGGACAGGTGCGTCGTCAGTCTCGCACCTTTCGTGCCAATCGGATCCTTGACGACCTGTACGACAATTTCCTGGCCCTCATGCACCAGTTCGCTGATCGGCGGCGGCGGCGATGGTCCGTTTTCCGTGGCTTCGCTCAACAGCGCAGGGATCGACCGCACGATGTCCGAGGCGTGCAGGAAGGCGGCTCGTTCCAGACCCACTTCGACAAATGCCGCCTGCATTCCCGGCATGACCCGGCTGACGCGTCCCTTGTAGATGTTGCCGACGTATCCGCGCCGCAGGGCGCGTTCGACATGCACCTCCTGCAGCATGCCGTTCTCGACGACCGCGACGCGGGTCTCGCGCGGTGTAACGTTGATCAGGATTTCTTCGCTCACGACCGATGGTTGCCAAGGTTTTCTAAGACGGTTTATAGCTGGCGCTGGTCGCGCTGTCGAATCCGGCGGCCCGGAAGTGCGGTTCTGTTTCGGCTGGGCTGCCTCGCCCGAGACAAGCCGGCGGGTGGCGCAGCCTACCCTATCCGGCAGGTCCTATCCCGAACCTGCGCAGAAGCTCCATCGTTTCGAACAGGGGCAGGCCCATTACCCCCGAATAGCTTCCCGAGAGCCGGCTTATGAAAGGCGCTGCGCGCCCCTGGATCGCATAGGCGCCGGCCCTGCCGATGGGCTCGCCGCTGGCGACATAGGCAGCAATCTCACGTTCGGACAAGGGTGCGAAGTCGACCTCCGAAACGCTGAGCGCGCGCTCCTCACGTCCCGAGCTGACGCACCACACGGCAGAGATCGCCTGGTGCGATCGCCCGGAAAGGCGGCGCAGCATTTCGGCCGCGTGCGCCGCATCGGCCGGCTTGCCGAACACCTCGTCCTCGAGCACGACCTCGGTATCGGCGCCGAGCACGACGGCGCCGGCCACGCCCGCGAGCTTCAGCAGACCCGCTCCGGCCTTTTCGCGTGCGACGCGACTGACATAGTCGGACGGCGGTTCACCGAACACGCGCACCTCTGGAACGTCGACGTCGATCGTGTCGAAACGGATACCGACCTGCTCGAGCAACTGGCGGCGGCGCGGCGATTGCGATGCAAGATAGAGCATGACTGATTGGGGATGTGACCGCAGGCACCTTAGCACGCGGGAATCCTGGCTTCGATTCCACCCGCCGCCGAGGTATCCTGAATGGGTTTCAACCGGACTTCCTCCCTGTCCGCACTGACCGCGTTTTGACGTAGTCAAGAAACAGGCGCGCGCTCGCGTCGTGCAACGAGACGTCGTTGGCGCACTGGTTCAGTATCCGGACTGACTGTACCCATGGAAATGCAGAGCAAACCGACTACGCCGTTCCGCCCGCGTGCCCGCCGTGAACGGCGTCCGCCTCGCGGGCCGGCTTGCGCCTCGTTTGCGATTGTTGCGGCGCTCGCCGCGGCCGGAACCCACGCGACGACATACTGCGCACACAACGCCTCCGAACTCCAGGCAGCATTGTCCGATGCTGGCAGCGCCGGCACGTCGAGCAACCAGGACAACACGGTCCATGTGACGAGTGGAACGTTCACGACATCGGCAGCTCCGTTCTATTTTGGCACGGTAAGCGGTTTCGCCCTCACGCTCGAAGGAGGCTACGACGCTACGTGCTCGAGCCAGAGCCTTGCTCCAGGCGCCAGCGTGCTCGACGGCGCCGACCTGACCCAGGTGCTTTCGATCCAGACCAACGGCGACATCACGGTCCGCCATCTGACGATCCAGAACGCAAACTACGGCGGCTCGGCCGGCGGCGGCGCCGCGATCGCGCTGAACAATGCGAATGCGGGCGAAATCGCGATATTCGACAGCAATGTCGTGCGTGACAATTTCGACGGCTACGGTGGTGGCGGCGGATTGAGCATCTTCGGCAACGGGACCGCATACATCGAAAACAACCTGTTCACCGGTAACAGTGGCAAGACAGTCGCGGCATTTTCGGCCAGCATGACTGTCGGAATCGTCTACATCACGAACAATACGATCACCGACAACACGAACACCATGGGCAACAGTGCGATCGTGTCGATCGGAGCCGGCACTGCCGCTCATGTGAGCAACACGATCAGTTACGGCAACCACGGCACCGCAACAGACGATTTCTATCTGTATACCTCCAATGTCGAGTTCGTGCGCGACGACTACACCACCATCAACGGAACTCCGGCAGCCGGCAGCAGCGGCAACCTGATCGCGGTCGATCCGAAATTCGTCGCGGTCGACGACTTCCACCTGCGCTCGACTTCTCCGCTGCTGCGCGCCGGTACGCCATCGCCCGCCGGCGGTCTGCCGGTAATGGACATTGAAGGCCATCCGCGCGACGTTGCCGGCCCGGTCGATCTCGGCGCTTTCCAGAACGTCGATTTCATCTTCGCCAACGGCTTCGATCCAAACTGACCGGCTTTTCGACGCGGTCCGTCTTAGCCGCGGTGATAGGGATGATTGCCGAGTTGGGTGACCGCGCGATAGAGCTGCTCGGCTACGACGATGCGCACAAGCGGATGCGGCAGCGTCGCCGGACCGAGCGACCAGCGCTGTTGCGCGCGCTCGAGCACGGCCGGCGCCAGGCCATCCGGGCCGCCGATGACGAACGCGAGATCCTGACCCTGCATGCGCCAGCGCGCGAGTTGTGCGGCGAGTTCCTCGCTGCTCCATGCCTTGCCGCGTCCGTCGAGTGCGACGACGTGGGCCGACTTCGGAATCGCCGAAAGAATCGCCGCGCCTTCGGCGGTGATCGCCCGCTTCGGCTCGCGGCTTCGCGACTTTGTGGATATTTCCACAAGTTGCAACGGCAGGTCGTGCGACAGGCGCTTGGCGTATTCGGCAAAACCCTCGCCGACCCAGGCAGGCATGCGCTCACCGACGGCGATCAGATGGGCGCGCACGGTTGGAGGGGCCAGGGACTAGGGACTAGGGACTAGGGGCTAGGGAAGATCAAGGGCGGCGGAGCTCTTGCTCTCACTAGCCCCTAGTCCCTGGCCCCTGGCCCCCGCTCTCAGTCAGCGTTTGCGGCTGCCGGCAAATCGTCACCGACGGTCCACAGGCGCTCGAGTCCGTAGAACTCGCGAATGCGCGGGAGCATGACGTGGACGATGATGTCGCCGAGGTCGACGAGAACCCAGTCAGCATCGCGCTGGCCTTCGACGCCGAGAGGCATCATTCCGGCCTGCTTGGCGTACCTGACGACTTCGTCGGCGATCGACTTGACGTGTCGCGTCGACGTGCCGCTGGCGATGACGAGGAAATCGGCGATGCTGGTCTTGCCGCGGACGTCGATCTCACGCACGTCTTTGGCTTTGAGTTCATCGAGCGCCAACATGACTTGCTGGCGCAGATGTTCGACCTGATCGATGGCAACCGTTTCTTTTTTTCGGCTGCGGGAAGTGGAGCGTGGGCGCGCTGGGGCGCCGCTGGGTTTCTTTGCTGGACTGGCCAAACGCGGATCACCTCTTGGTTGGACAAAGGCGGGCTCTGCCCGCAGTTTCGGAATATACGCCGATTTTGTGACGGCGGAAGGACCTGGATCGAGTGTTGCCCGGACCTAGGTCTGAAGACTGAGGGCCGAGGGCTGAGTCGCCGGGCGGTAAGGCGCGAGGAGAGCCGGATCGGTGAAGAGGACCTCGGGGATCAGCCAGCGCGGCTCGCGGCCGCCGGCCAGCAGTCCGCGCACGGCACTGGCGGAGATTTCGAGCGGCGTGACCGGAAGCCGGAATACCCTGCCCGCGGCCGATTCGTGCAGGTCCCGCACCGAACCGGCGCGCCGTGGCGCGATCTCTGCATCCAGTTCCGCTGGCACTTCCAGTCCGTGCCCCGGCCGAGTCAGCACGACAATGTGCGCGAGGCCGAACAGCGCACGCCATTCGCGCCAGGTCGGCAGTCCGGCGAAGGCATCGGCGCCAATCAGCAGGATCAGCGATCGGACCGGCCCGAATTCGGCGCGCATTTCGCGCAAGGTTTCAATTGTGTACGACGGCGCGGCGCGGCCCAGTTCGCGTTCGTCGAGTCGCAGTCGCGACTGGCCGGCCAGGGCGGCGCGCAGCAGCATCACGCGCTGCGCCGGGCTGGCAACCGGCGCCGAGCGATGCGGCGGCACATTTGCCGGCATCAGTCGCACTTCGGCGTCGAGCGCTTCGCCGGCTTCCCATGCCACGCGCAGGTGTCCGTTGTGGACCGGATCGAACGTGCCGCCGAGGATGGCTATGGGTTGGGACACGGATGAGGGGCTAGGGACTAGGGACTAGGGACTAGGGACTAGGGACTAGGGACTAGGGACGAGCATAGCAAGCACCCGTTGCCGAATGTCGAACCTTCGACTGCTGTGTTTTGGAGCGACGAGCAACGCCCGGCCTTGTCGCTCTTGCTGGCCCCCAGTCCCTAGCCCCCGGCCCCTAGTCCTTAGACCTCCGCCCTCACCCCGATCAGTCCTGACCGCGGCTGCGCGATCGCGGCGATCAACCGCTCCAGCTGCAGCCACGGATCGCCGCTGCCGCGCCCCTTGCTGAGACGATCGATGACCGCAGCTTCGCCGAGGCAGCGCTCCCAGTGAACGGCATCGCCGCGCGTGAGCGCCTTGCGATACAGGCTTTCGCGCGCTGGCCATATTCGTTCCGTGCGAAACGCGGCGGAGAGGTTCTCCGCGCTGGCCAGGCGGACGATGGTTTGCAGCTGATTGAGTATCCAGCCCATAAGCCCGGGAACCTGCTCCCCTTCGGCGCGCAGTCCGGCGAGCACGCGCAGCGCGCGCGCTCCATCCCCCGACAGCGCCGCGTCGGCGAGGCGGAACACGTCGAAACGTGCGCTGTCGGCGACGAGATCCTCCATCGTCGCGCGCATCGAGCGGCTTGTCGCCATGCAGCAGCACGAGCTTGTCGATTTCCTGCGCGGCTGCAAGCAGGTTGCCTTCGATGCGTTCGACCAGCGCCGCAATCGCGTCGCGATCCGGTTTGAGTCCGCGGCGCGCCATGCGCTGCGCGATCCAGTCCGGCAATTCATTCGGCTTCAATGGCCAGACCGGGACGAATGTTCCGGCGCGTTCGACCGCAGCGACCCACGCTGTCTCGTGCTGCTTGCTCCATTGCGTGCAGGTAATCAGCAGCACGGTATCCGGCGGCGGATTTTCGCAGTACTCGATGATCGCCGCCGCGCCGTCCTTGCCGGGCCGGCCGCCCGGCAGGCGCAGGTCGATCACGCGCCGCGACGAAAACAGCGACATCGACGCCGCAGCCATCGAAAATTCGTTCCAGTCGTAGCTGCCTTCGGCATCGAGGACTTCGCGCTCGGCATAGCCGAGTTCCTTCGCCCGCGCGCGCAACGCGTCGGCGGCTTCGACCAGGAGCAGATGCTCCTCGCCGGCCAGCAGATAGACCGGCTTGAGATCCGGCCCGCCCAAGTGCTTGTGGAACTGCGCGAGCGTCAGCGGCATGCGCGCCGCCGCGGTCGGTTTGCCGCAGATAGACGTCGCCAGGAACTCTCGCGTTCATCGATTCACGCCGCTTGCGCTTCAACTGCCCGACTTGCGCTCGGCGCTCTCGACCTTGCGCATCACGACCTGGGTCATTTCGCGTTCCATTTCCTTCTTGATCTCGTCCTGCTCGGCGCCGGTGCCGATCGCCTGAGTCTGGTCGAACGTGAACACGCGCGACTGCTCGACCACCTGTTTCGGCAGCACGACCTTGCCGGCGCCATCGGTAATCTGCAGTTCGACGTGATACAGCATCGTGAATTCGTTGACCTTCGCGTTGGCGCTGACCGAGCGCACGATCGGCGCCAGCGACACTGCACCCAGATTGACCTCGGCGATCCCGTCGCCGGCGGCGGGCTCGATCTTCGCACCCGAACGTTCGAGCGCCTTTTCGACATTGCGCTTGAGCGGGCCGAACTGGTCGGAACTGTCGACGTGCACGCGCTCCATGCCAGGCGGCAGCTGCGCTTCGCCACGCAGGTGGTAGCCGCACGCGCTCAGGAGCAGAACGAAGCCTGCAAGCAGCAAGAAGGAAAAGGTTCGGCGTGACGTCATGTTCGGGTTCCGGCGCGGATGGGGTGTTGCGCTTGTAACGGATGATACGGCGAACCTAGTCTTCGTTGCTTGAGTCTTGGCGACCTCTAAGCCCGTCGGGCGAGCATCTTTCCCTTCTCCCGCTGGCGGGAGAAGGTGCCGGAGGCGGATGAGGGTGGCGCCGGAGCGTGCCGCAATTCCAACCGCCACCCTCACCCGTCGCGCTTCGCGCGCCGACCTCTCCCGCCAGCGGGAGAGGCGCAACTTCAAACGACAATGTTGACGATCTTGCCGGGAACGACGATGACCTTCTTCGGAGTCGCGCCGGCGACGAACTTGGCGACGTCGGCGTTGGCAAGCGCAGTCCGCTCGATCTGATCGCGCGGCGCATCGACAGCGACATCAATCGTGCCGCGCAGCTTGCCGTTGACCTGCACGGCGAGGGTGACGGAAGCCTTCTTCAAAGCCTCCGGATCGGCCTTCGGCCATCCTGCGTCCAGGATGTCACCGCCGTAACCGAGTTCGTTCCACAACGCATGCGCAATGTGCGGCGTAATCGGAGCCAGCAAGCGAAACAGGATCGACAGACCTTCGTTGCGAACGAACGCACGCTGCTGATTCGCAAGTCTCGGCTTGTCTGCGCTCGAACCAATTTCGGCCGGGACCATTACTCCACTCGGACCTAGAACTTCCAGCGCGTTCAACAATTTCATCGTTGCAGACACTACTGTGTTGAATTGCTTGCGGTCATAGTCGTAGTTGGCTTGGCTGAGACACTCGTGCACCTGTCGGCGGCAAGTCTTTGTCTCCTGATCGGCGGCGTCGGCGTTCCAGGTGAGTTCGTTCGCCTTCGGACCGGACGCGCTTCCCGCATCTCGACAATAGGCCCACAGCCTGCGCAAAAACCGCGCCATTCCAGCCACGCCATTTTCTGACCATTCCAGCGACATTTCCGGCGGCGCGGCGAACATCGAGAACAGCCGCACGGTGTCGGCGCCGTACTTGTCCACCATCGTCTGCGGATCGACGCCGTTGTTCTTCGACTTCGACATTTTCTCGACCGCGCCGATCTCGACCGGCAGGCCGTCGGCCTTCAACACGGCGCCGGTGATGCGCGCCTTTTCGTCGCGCACGATTTCGACTTCGGCGGGATTGATCCATTCCCGATTCCCGCCCCCCGACTCGCGATAAAACGTATCGGCGATGACCATGCCCTGGCACAGCAGGTTCGTCGCCGGCTCGTCGGAATGCACCATGCCTTCGTCGCGCAGCAACTTGTGGTAAAAGCGAAAATACAACAAGTGCAGAATGGCGTGTTCTATACCGCCGATGTACTGGTCGACCGGCAGCCAGTAGTTCGCGCGCGCGTCGATCATGTCGGTCGCGCCGGGGCTGGTGTAGCGCGCGTAGTACCAGCTCGACTCCATGAACGTGTCGAACGTGTCGGTCTCGCGCTCGGCCGGCCCGCCACAGTTCGGACAGGTGGTCTTGCGCCACTCCGGGTCGGCCTTGATCGGCGACTGCACGCCCATGAACTGCACGTCTTCGGGCAGGCGCACCGGCAACTGGTCCTCGGGCACCGGCACGGCGTCGCACTTGGCGCAGTACACGATCGGGATCGGGCAGCCCCAGTAGCGCTGGCGGCTGACGCCCCAGTCGCGCAGGCGGAAATTCACGCGGCGCGCACCCCTGCCCTCGCGCTCGAACCGTTCGGCGAGCGCATCGAACGCGCCCTGGTAGTCCAGGCCGTCGTACTCGCCGGAATTCACCAGCCAGCCGTACTCGGTGTAGGCGCCGTCTTCGATGATCGCGCGCTCGAATTCCTGCACGATGTCGAGTGCGCCCGGCGCCTCGACGACGTCGAGCGGCTTGCTGACGCCGAGCGCGGCGCTCATCGGATCCTGGTTTTCGTCGGCCTCGCGGCCGAGTTCGGCGATCGCATCGCGCACCGCGTCGCTGACGATGACCATCTTGATGAACAGGTCGTACTTCGTCGCGAACTCCCAGTCGCGCTCGTCGTGGCCGGGCACGGCCATGACCGCGCCGGTGCCGTAGCCCATCAGCACGAAGTTCGCGATCCAGACCGGCAGCTTTTCGCCGGTAACCGGATGCACGACCTTGAAACCGGTGTCGACGCCCTTCTTTTCCTGCGTCTCGATGTCGGCCTCGGCGGTGCCGCCGTGGCGGCACTCGTCGATGAATTTCTGGATTTGTGGATTATTCTGCGCGGCCTTCTGCGCCAGCGGATGCTCGGCGGCGATCGACAGGAACGTCGCGCCCATCAGCGTGTCGGGCCGCGTCGTGAACACCGTCAACGAGCCGTCCTGTCCGTCCAGATCGAAGCGGATCTCGAGGCCCTCGGAGCGCCCGATCCAGTTGCGCTGCATCGTCTTGACCGAATCCGGCCAGCCCGGCAGCTTGTCCAGTCCGTCGAGAAGTTCCTGCGCGTACGCGGTGATCTTGAGGAACCATTGCGGTATCTCGCGCTTCTCGACGATCGCGCCGGAACGCCAGCCGCGGCCATCGACGACCTGCTCGTTCGCCAGCACGGTCTGGTCGACCGGATCGAAGTTCACGACGCTGTTCTTGCGGTAGACCATGCCCTTCTTGAACAGGCGCACGAACATGCGCTGCTCGTGCACGTAGTACTCGGGCCGGCAGGTTGCGAACTCGCGCGACCAGTCGATCGCGTAACCCATCGTCTTGAGCTGCGCGCGCATGTGTTCGATGTTCGCGTAGGTCCACTTCGCCGGCGCGGTGTTGTTCTTGATCGCGGCGTTCTCGGCCGGCAGGCCGAAGGCGTCCCAGGCCATCGGCTGCAGCACGTTCTTGCCGTTCATGCGCTGGAAACGCGTGATCACGTCGCCGATCGTGTAGTTGCGCACGTGGCCCATGTGCAGCGCGCCGCTCGGATACGGCAGCATCGACATGCAGAAGAACTTCGGCTTCGAGGGGTCTTCGGTCACCTCGAACGCGCGCGTTTCGTTCCAGAATTTTTGCGCGGCGGTTTCGACCGCGACGAAGTCGTAGATTTCTTGCATTGGGTCTGTAGCCTGCGGCGGTGCGCCGTGATGGTCCCCCAGCCTACCGCAGCGCAGCATTCGACGCCAACCCCGCTGCGGCCGATTGGCGTAGGCTGTTGGGCGCAAGCGCCATGTCCGGCACAATCCCTTCCGCCTCGTTGGGACCGCTTGCGGGGAGGCCAGCGAGGCCGCCTTACTCGCCGAACGCGCGAACCGTCGGGTGATACGGACCTTGAGCGGCGTTCAATCGCCCCGATCGGTCCGAACGTGCGCCAGTTCACTGTGCCCTTCGGCATAGGCGCTCGCGGACGATCTGCGTAAGATGCTGCGACTTCCAACGGAGCCGTACATGCGCACATTGTCTCTCGCCGCCGCCATCGCCTCGTCGCTGCTGGCCACCACCGCTTTCGCAGCCGACGACGCGGCGCCGCCCGCCCAGACCGTCCTGCATTGCGGCCACCTTATCGATACCGAGGCCGGCACGTTGCTCGGCGCATCGACGGTCGTGATAGAGGGCGACAAGGTCAAGGACGTGCGCAGTGGGCGCGTCGAAGTCGCGGGCGCCAAGGCGATCGAACTGAACGATGCGACATGCCTGCCCGGCCTGATCGACAGCCACACGCACCTGACCAGCCAGACCAGCCCGACCGGCTACTCCGACCGTTTCCGCTGGAACCCGGCCGACTACGCGATCCGCAGCACGGTCTACGCCAAGTTGACGCTCGAAGCGGGATTCACAACCGTGCGCAACGTCGGCGACAGCGAATACGATTCGGTCGCGCTGCGCAACGCGATCAACGCAGGCATCGTTCCCGGCCCGCGCATCTTCACCGCCGGCAAGGCAATCGGCTCGACCGGCGGCCACGGTGATCCCACCAACGGCTATCGCCAGGACCTGGCCGGCGATCCGTCGGTCAAGGACGGCGTGATCAACGGCGTCGACGACGCGTGGAAAACGATTCGCCTGCACTACAAGAACGGCGCCGACCTGATCAAGATCATGCCGTCGGGCGGCGTGCTCGACGAAAGCAGCAGCGCCGACAACGCGCAGATGACGCTCGATGAAATCAAGGCGATCGTTGCCGCTTCGCACGACTACGGATTCACGGTTGCCGCGCACGCGCACGGCGCCGAGGCGATCCGCCGCGCCGTGGTCGGCGGCGTCGACTCGATCGAGCACGGAACCTACATGGACGACGCCGACATCAAGCTCATGAAGGAGCATGGCACGTGGTACGTGCCGACGATCATCGCCGGCAAATACGTGCAGGAAATGGCCGAGAAACCCGGCTATTACCCGCCGCAGGTAGCGCTCAAGGCCAAGCAGGTCGGACCGCTGATCCAGGCGACGGCCGGTCGCGCGTACAAGGCCGGCGTCAAGATCGCCTTCGGCACCGACGCGGCGGTCTATCCGCACGGCATGAACGCGAAGGAATTCGTCTACATGGTCGAAGCCGGCATGCCGACGATGTTCGTGATCCAGGCCGCGACCACGCATGCCGCGCAACTGCTCAAGCACGACAAGGAACTCGGCAGCGTCGCGCCCGGCAAGTTCGCCGACGTGATCGCCGTGCCCGGCAATCCGCTCGACGACATTACACTTTTGCAAAAAGTGAACTTCGTGATGAAGGCCGGCAAGGTCTGCACCGCCGGACCGAAGCCGCAGGCGGCCGTTGCACAGACCAGCTCGATGACCGCGTCCCCTGAAGAACTGGAAGGATTCTAGCCAGGAGAAATGGGTGCGACTGATGTGCCGTCCCTGAAGAAATCCAGACGATTCACCTCACCCCTCGTGGCAGAGGTCGACGCGCGCAGCGTGGCGGGAGAGGGGTAGGCGCCGCAGGCGCCTGCCGTGCAGGCGGTCTGTCTCGGCCATCCATGGCCTCCGAGGCGCTTGGCTCCTGCCCGGCGTCACCTTCTCCCCAACCTCTCCCCCCATCAAGGAGGAGAAGCTTGAGAGCGGGCAACTCAGGAGGCGTCGTGAAAAATGATGCCCAGCGCATGCCGCCGGCCCGACCGCAGCCGGCTGACGCCGTGACGCAGGTTGACCCGATAGATCGCCGCGCGCACCGCGAACCGGGCGATGGTGAACGGCAAAGATCACCGCGTCACCTTGACGCAACGGCACGACTTCGGCGCGTGATTGCATGCGCGGCCGCTGCTCGGTCAGCACGAACTCGCCACCGCTGAAATCGCGTTCGGGTTCCGACAGCAGGATTGCCAGCTGCAGCGGAAACACGTGCTCGCCGTACAAGTCCTGGTGCAGGCAGTTGTAGTCGCCGACGCCGTACCGCAACAGCAACGGCGTTGGCCGCGTCTGGCCTGCCTCGTGACAGCGTGCAATGAATTCCTCGTGCGCTTGCGGGTAGCGGACGTCGATGCCCATTGCAGCGTTCCAGCGGTTGGCGATCGGCGCCAGCCGAGGATAGATCGAGCTTCTCAACCGACCAACGATTTCCGGCAGCGGATAGCTGAAATACTTGTACTCGCCGCGGCCGTAACCGTGCCGCGCCATGACGATGCGACTGCGAAAGCATTCTTCACGGGCATAGAGGCCGGACAGCGCGTCGCATTCGGCGGCGCTAAGCAGTCCCTCGATTGTTGAGCTACCCGATTCGTCGAGATCCCCCGATACGCGGTCCCAATCGATCGCACTCACGCACCCGGCGAGATCAGGCGCCGCGACAACGCCGTTCATCTTGCGCGCATTCGTGCGCTCGGTTTGATCGTCGACTTCGGCGACTGACCTCATCTTCGCATCACCTGACTGGCCGACAATTCCGGCACCCGCGAGTGTGGTCGCTATCAGCGCCGCAAACACTCCGAATCTTGCGCCCGCCGTGCGTCCGGCTGCTCGCATGTCAGCGAATGGCGCAAAACCACGTAACCCCCAGTGCACGACGCAAATCGGCCTGAAATCTCTGTGCCGATTCGAGCGCGGAGGAATGACGTGTCACGACTTCAAGCGGTCAAATTTGCTCTAGCACTGGCGGTGTCCGGATTGTTTCTGGCCTCCGCGTGGGCGCAATCCAGCGGCGGGACGTACGCCATGGATCCGGCCGCCGATGCCGGCGGCGCAGCCACACTCAGCGGCGGCCAATTCCGCTTGAGCGGCACCGTAGGTCAGCCGGCGACGGCGCTGCTCACCACGACCGGTTACCAACTCGAGGGCGGTTTTCATCCGACCCTCAGCGACCCGATTTTCTGCCAGCGGTTTCGATCAATGAAGGAGTTCACCATGCGTTACCTGTCTTGTGTACTGACAGCGTGCCTGCTGTGCGCGACCTCCGCGCTGGCGACTCCGCTCGGTTCGGATTTCACCTACCAGGGCCAGCTGACCGACAACGGTTCACCGGCCAATGGCCATTACGACCTGCAGTTCGCGCTGTTCCTGGCTGTGGGTGGCGGCAGTGCAGTCGACACCGTCACTCTGACCAATCAGACGATCAGCGGCGGCTCGATCATTGCCTCGCTCGACTTCACCGATGCGCCGTACAACGGCCAAGCCTTGTGGGTCGAAGTGAGCGTGCGCCACGCTGCCACCGGCAGTTTCGTCGCTCTGGCGCCGCGCCAAGCGATCACAGCAACGCCATATGCTCTGTTTGCGTTGAGCGGCAATCCAGGACCGATGGGGCCGGCAGGGCCGCAAGGATCTGCTGGATCAGTTGGCGCGCCAGGCGCGCAAGGGCCTGCCGGTGCGCAAGGGCCTGCAGGCTTCGTGACACTTCCCTATGCCGGCAGCGCGGCGAGCGCTGGTCCGGCGATGCAGGTTCAAAACACCTTGGCAACGCCCTGCAAGGAGTGAGCGGTTCGGGCACGGGAGAGGGAGTGGCGGGCAGCGGCACGAATGGAAGCGGCGTACACGGCATCAGCGTCAACGCGTGGGGCGTCTGGGGACACAGCACCAACTCAGATGGAGTCCATGGCGAGACCGCCAGCCCGGACGGAACCAAGAGCGGCGTGGCTGGATTTGGAGATGGTGCCAACTACGGGGTGTATGGAGGAAGCACGAGCGGTGCCGGCGTGCATGGTGACTCCCAGAGCGGATATGGAGTGAGCGGTACGAGCGGGACTGGTTATGGCGTGGTCGGTCAGGCGCTTGCGCAAGGGGGCACTCCAAGCAGTGGCGTCTTGGGCACTACGCAGTCGTCGAGTAGCGTGGACGCCGGCGTGTACGGCGCAAACGTAGTCGCTGGCAGCAGTGCCCCCGGCGTTCGCGGCCTAAGTCATTCGAGCGCGCCCGGTGTCTACGGGACGAGTGCAGTGGGTCCCGGCGTGAGCGGCCTGAGCACCGCGGGCCACGGCGTCTCGGCGACAAGTTCCGGCGCGGGACTCAGCAGCTCGGCCATCTTTGCGAGTGCACAGGCATCCAATGGCATCGCCATTTACGGCTATTCAAACTCCAGCGACAACACCGCCGTTTTCATCAATGACAACGCCGCAGGCGGTCTGATCGTCGGAGCAGGCGCCAGCGGCGCACTGAAATTCCTGGTCAACGCGATCGGCGAGGTTTACGCGCATGGTGCATTTCATCCGAATGGCATCGACTACTCGGACCGCCTTCCCGCGGAGCGTGGCCTCGAGCCTGGTGATGTCGTAGTAATCGGCAACGATGGCATTCTGCACCGCTCAACGGCGAGCAACGAAACCGACGTCGCGGGTGTTTACTCGACCCGGCCCGGTGTCGTCGGCCAGCGCGAGGAAGAAAGTCGCGTCACGATTCCTGTCGCACTCGCGGGGGTCATTCCGGTGAAGGTCACGTCGGAAAATGGCGCGATTCGCGCCGGCGATTTGCTCGTGTCCTCATCGCAGCCGGGCCGTGCGATGCACGCACCGCAAGATCCACGACCGGGCACGGTGATCGGCAAGGCGATGCGCGCGCTCGATCGTGACAACGGCGAGATCGAGATGTTGGTGATGCTGCGGTAAGTCGACAGCAACGTGGCTCGGTGAAGGCTCTCGAGCAATCATCACCGAGGCAACGTGGGGCGGCGGGGTGACAGCTTCGCTGATCCGCATTCCCCTTGCCACGTGCCCAGAAGCACCTCGTCTCCCGAAATGAACGCGTATCCCTTGCGAGACTCGGCAACGCTGAAACTCCCGCGTCAGTGTTTGGCACCAAACAGCGTAACCCTGTGCAAGCGACGCACTCCGGCCTGATTGTCAGGTGTCCGCGTCGAGCCAGGAGCAAGTCATGCAATTGATGACGCACGCAAGCACGACGCCTGATCCCAGGTCGTCGCTATCGAAATGTTCCGCGGCCGCGTTTGACAGCGTTTCGCGCGCGTCGCGTTCCAGTTCGGCTGGTCTGCATCCAACGCGGGATGAGCGGCCGTGGCGCCTCCTGCAGCTGGTCTGCGCCGGGTTGATTGCATTGGCGACATCGGCGTTGGCGCAGGCCGCGATCCCGGCGACCGAACGCACCGTGCTGCTCAATTTATATGCCAGCACCAACGGTCCAGGCTGGGGCGGCGACGACATTGTCGGCTGGCGCGACGCGCCTCCCGGCAACGACGAATGCACTCTGCCCTGGACCGGCATCACCTGCGATGCCGGCGGAACGCACGTGACGGAAATCGACCTGGGCTATCGCTTTCTCAGCGGCAGTCTTCCGGATCTGAGCGCGCTGACCCAATTGCAGGCTTTTCACGTCAACGACAATTCGCTGACGGGCTCGATTCCGGCGCTGGGCGCGCTGACGCAACTGCAGACGTTCGATGTCGTTGGAAATTATCTGACTGGACCGGTCCCGGCGCTGAGCGGAATGACCAACCTGATCGCTTTCTACGCCAACGAAAACCTGTTGAGCGGATCGATCCCTCCGCTGACCGGACTGCCGAATCTGCAATTCCTGTACGTCAACGACAATCATCTGACTGGATCCATCCCACCGCTTGGCGCACTTTCCGCGCTGAACATCATCGAACTGGGCGGCAATCAGTTGACCGGCCCGATTCCCGCTCTCGCCGGTCTTGCAAACCTGAGCGTGTTCGAAGCCGACTTGAATCGACTCAGCGGGCCGATTCCAGGCCTGAGTGGGCTGACGGCCCTGTATCTGTTCAAGGTCGACCACAATCAACTCAGCGGGCCGATTCCCTCGCTGGCGACGCTGACGGGATTGATCAACTTCGAAGTCGACCACAATGGTCTGAGTGGCGACCCTCCTGCACCTCCAAGTCAACTGGACCTGGGCGGCTCAACCATATGTCCCAATCCGCTCAATCCGCCAGATCCAAGCGGCGACATCCACGTCTGGGACGCGGCGACCGGAGTCACCCCGTGGTACAGCGCGTGCGATCCGGTTTTCGCGAACGATTTCGAATGAGCGCGTCGTGTTTCGTTGCGTCGTCGCGCTTGGCTTCTTGGCGACGGCGCCTTACTGAGGCCATTGCGGCAACATTCCGGATCGCCCGCAGTGCGCCGAGATTTGGCTAGCGGCTGGACCCATCGCTGGACGCCGCTTCAGCGCGATCGAGTATCTGCAGCGCGCTCCGGTATATTTTTTCCCCAGGCAGCGGGCCCGCAATCGCTGCGGCTTCGGCGATCAACCGTTGCCGCGACGCATCGTTGTTGCCGTCCAGCGCGGCCAGCAGTTGCAGCGAGCGCGCATGCCCGGGTCCGAATGCACGCGTCGCGGTGGCGAGCGCCTCGATGCGCGCGACGCGGGATTTTGCGAAGTCCCTGTCGGCATCGGCTGCTTCAGCGATACGCATTTGTATTTCGTAGGCCAGAGGGTGGCGCGGTCTGCCCTGCTGCGTCAGCACGATCAGCGCTTCGCGCAGGGCCGATTCCGCTTTGGCTGGATCTTTGTCGGCCCGCTCCAATTTCGCCAGCGCCAACAAGGTACGCGGCAATTCGCGCGCGCCGAAGGGACGTTGCTTTTCGGCAATCGCCTCGAGTTGAGCGCGGACGGTGCTGTCGCCGCCGGCCGAGGCGATCTCGGCCTGCGCCTCGCGGCATGCGAGCGCCGTCGGATGCTCGGTCCCGCCCGCGCGCTCCGCACGCGCCCGTGCCAGACCGATATTCTCCGCCGCCGCGGTCCAGACTTGCTGCGCGATCAGGACCCGGCCCAGTCCGTACTCGGCCGCACCGGTGTCGACGTGACCATCGTTCTGCGGCGAATGCGCGGCAGCCAGCGCGAGCTCGAACTTTGTTTGCGCGTCGCTGGCGTCCCCCTGTGCGAACAATGCATTCGCGTCCTGCACGATCAGGCGCAACACGTACGCGTGCTGATCGTCGAACTGCCTCCGGCGCAAGCCCTCGACCCGCGCCAACAACGCGCGCGCCGCGTCGACCCGGCCGTATTCGAGCAACACCAGTGCAATGAATTCCGCATCGGTGGCCATGCCCGGGCTCGCCGCATCGAGCACACGCGAGTCGATAGCGCTGAATTCGTCCGCCAGCGCATCGGCCTCAACCAGGTGCTCCTGAGACATCTGAACCAGGGCCAGGTTGTACAGGGCCTTGGTATAAGGCTCACTTTCCGCGCCGAGCTCGCGGCGAGCTTCATCAATCGCCTGCCCACCTGTTTCGGCTGCGCCAGCGTAATCGCCGAGCGTTCGTTTCACGAGCAGCAGCAGCGCGAACGCATCCTGACGGATCTGCGCATAGTCGGTTCCGCGTCCGTCGGTGCGCCGCAGGATGTCCTGCACGGCGGCGGGCAGCACTGCGGTATCCGCCATGAGCCAGCGCACTTGCGCCACCCCTATTTCAGCGGAGACTACCTGCGGCGCATCCACTGGCAAGTAGCTGCGGTAGGCGGCAGCCGCGCTCTCGAAGTGACGCTTGGACAGCGGCCACTGGTCCAGGGTCTCGAACGTGTCGGCGACGGCCATGTGCAGGTCGGCGCGCACAGCGTCCTGGCCTGCGAGTGCCGTGTCGATCTTCTCCGCGCTGCTCTCGAGCAGCTCGCGCACGCTGACATTCTTTCCGCTGGTTGCGTACGGGTCGGCGCCCGCAAACGTGGAAAGCAGAAAATCCTTCGCCGCCTGCGCCGTGCGCGCTTCGTTGTCTGCGCGCACCGCCTCGCGTCGCGCGAGCTGCAGCTGCTGCCAGCTGACCGCGGTCGCGGCGAGCAACCCCGCCACCGTGAGCACGCCGGCCGCGACGCCAATGCGGTGCCGCGCGACGAACTTGCGCGTGCGATAAATGCCGGAGTCCGGACGCGCCGCAATCGGCCGACCGTCCAGATAACGGCGCAGATCCGCCGCCAGCGCATCGACGGTCGCGTAGCGACGTTCCGGTTCGCGCTTGAGCGCAGTGAGAACGATAGTGTCCAGATCGCCGCGCAACCTGCGCGCAGCCACCGGCGCATCGACCGTTGCACGTTTGCTCGGCGCAGTCGGCGCCGTGGTTTCCAGCAGCCTGCGAATCTCGTCGGATGTCGGCGCGTCACTCAGGTCGTGCGGCCGTTGTCCGGTCAGCAGCTCGTACAGGATTGCGCCGAGCGCGTAGACGTCCGTCGCGGTACTGATCGGCGCGCCAGTCAGTTGCTCTGGCGACGCATATGCCGGCGTCAGCGGTCGATCCTTGACTTCGCTGGTCTGGGTTGCGCTGCCAACCTCGTCGCCCAGCAGTTTGGCGATGCCGAAATCCAGCAGCTTGGCGCTGCCGTCGGCGCCGATCAGCACGTTCGAAGGTTTAAGATCGCGATGCACGACGAGTTGGCGGTGGGCGAACTGCACGGCGGCGCAAATGTCCAGAAATAGACTTATGCGTTCTTCCAGCTTCAAACCGCGCTCGGCGCAGTAGCGCAACAACGGCTCGCCGGCAACGCACTCCATCGCGAAGTACGGGCGGCCATCGGCGGCGATCCCGCCATCGAGCAGGCGCGCGATATGCGGGTGCTCCAGGCGCGCCAGAATCTGCCGCTCGCGCAGGAAGCGCGCCAGCACCGCTTCGCTATCCATCCCGCGCTTGATCAGCTTCAGCGCAGCGCGCTGCTCGAATTGACCGTCGGCGCGCGCTGCAAGCCAGACCACACCCATGCCGCCGCGGCCAATTTCCGCGACCAGTCGCCACGGGCCGATGCGATCGCCGGCGCGCACCGATTCGATGTCGTCATTCTCGGCCCAGTCCGCGGCAACCGTGCCGCGCGCGACGGCGATGCCGCGATCGAAGTCGGTTGCGGCTGCGTCCGCGTCAAGCAGCATTTCGACGTCGCCGCGCAGGTTGACATCACCGCCGCACAATCGGTCGAGCAGCGCCGCGCGCATGTCCTGCGCAACATCGACTGCCTCATCGAAGATCGCACTGACTCGTTGCCAGCGCTCGGTGTCCATGCTCAGCTTTCGTCGAGCCCGAGCTGCTGCACCAGGAACGCGCGCGCGCGCCGCCAGTCGCGAAACACGGTGCGCTCTGTCAGGTTTTGCAGCAGCGCAATTTCGGCAATTTCCAGCCCGCCGAAGATACGCCATTCCACGAGCTGCCCCGCGCGCGGATCGAGTTCGGCGAGCCGCGTCAGCGCGT
The DNA here is from genome assembly GCA_963766595.1 of uncultured Gammaproteobacteria bacterium. Lineage (GTDB taxonomy): Bacteria > Pseudomonadota > Gammaproteobacteria > Xanthomonadales > Rhodanobacteraceae > Rudaea. The sequence continues at coordinate 85,591 of CAVYAZ010000001.1, read as the reverse complement.
CATCGAGCGTGACGAGATCGACCATGTCCGCGGCGACGCCCATTTCATCGCGCAGCCCGGTGATCGTATAGGGACCCCCGCGCTTCAAGCGCGAGCGGGATCGAGCGTGGTCGACCAGGATCTGGCGCATGGCGCGGGCCGCCAGCGAGAGAAAATGCGCCCGATCGATCGAAGCGGCTTCCGGCGCGGCGTGCAGCTTGAGGTAGACCTCATGCACGAGCGCCGTGGTGTCGAGCGTCGCCGGACTGCCGGCCTTGCGACGCTGGCCGCGGGCGATGCGGCGCAGTTCCTGATAGACCCGCGCGAACAGGAGTTCCGGTGCCGGGGTTGACTGCGTTGGACTTGCCGTTGTCATCGCTGCACTCTTGCCGGCCGACACGGCAGCACAACTGTCGTCCTACCCGGTGGGCCGAATATAGCAAACGGCACGCAGGAAAGACGGGCGCACGTGCTCCGCATGGTGCCGGGATGCGCAGCCGCACCTCGGTTTCCCGCGCCCTACCGGCAAGCACGAGAATCGCGCCGGTACGGCCCTGAGAAACCTCATCTACCGGTTACTTGCGGATATCGAAGCCCGGGTTTTGGTCGAGCGTGCCGTCGGGCAGCAGCACCGCATAACTTTTTCGGTCGGAATCGAACACGACAGGAATCGGTTGCTGGAACATCGGGCGGCGAACGAATTTCAACTCCCAGCCGTACTTCTCGAGCTCAGCCAGCGCGATCTGCTGATCCTGGTTGAGGTCGCGCCTCAAGACGATCGTCGACTTGGCTTCCCCTTTGCGTCGTTCCTGCCCTGCTGCCATTACCGCCCCCTCGGCGTTGCCTTCGTAACTGACGCGGCAATGCTACGACGAATACCGTCGCAGGCGAACCCCCGGCGTTGCCGACCGGAATTCCCGTCACCCGTTGGGAGTATGCTAATGAACGGCGGTTTCGGTAACTTCCATCGCGTTTTCCTGTAATTGACAGAAGATATACCGGCGCCGCGCAAAAAACGGCGTCGTTCATATTGCGATCAACCAAGCCAACGATTGGAGGATTAGCAGACATGGCCACCAAGAAAACCACTTCGGGAACGAGCAGGAGCGCGCAACGCGCCAACGCGGACAAGGCTATGGCGGCGGCTTCCGCCAGGGCCGCGAAAATCACCAAAGCCGTTCATCTCGCGGTCGCGAAGGCCGTGCCGAACGCGCAAGTGATGTCGCCCAATACGGGAAATCTCGCTCAACTGTTAAAGGGCGGAGGTGGCCAGATGCCTCTGGACGCCAAGGGTCCGGGCCCCATCGAGCCAAAGCTGAGCGTGTATCTCGTCTTCGTCGTATCGCTATAGGTTGTATCGCTGTAGCCGGTCACTTCAGGCCAAAAAAGCGACTCGATCACTTTTGATGCGTCGACGCCAGGCGCGCCAGTATCCAGCCGAATCCGTGCTGGCGCGCAGTTTGTTCGACCTCTTTGCGCATCTGCACGGCGGACGGATCGTTGTCCTCGTCGAGCAGCCCGACGGCGGCCAGCTTTGCGTCGAGCGCGAGCGCTATCCAGTAGCGCTTCTGCGCGTCCTGCGCAAATTCGAGCAGGCGCGAAATCGCTTCGCGGCGCTGTCCCGACATGCCTTTCAGCTGTGCCAGCAAGATGTCTACCGTCGCAGCATCCACGCGCGTCGTAATTGCACTGCGCAACTCGCGTGACCGCGCCGCTGCGCGGTCCCGGTCCTCGCTGCGCTTCAACGCGTGATAGCACAGGGCCAACTGGGCCTGGGCGATGGCTTCCCCGGCAAACCGCTCTCCGTCGGCAAAATACCTTGCCGCGCTTTCGAACCTGCCGGCCGCCGCGGCAAATTGACCCTGACCGAAATCGATCTTCGCCAGTTCCAGATCGGCATGGACCGGCGTGTCGGCTTCGTGCGCGGCTTGTGCGAGTTTCTTCGTGCGCTCGAAGCCCGCGACTGCCTCGGCAATTTTCCCGCGGTCCAGACTTATCTGGGCACAACGCAACTCCGTCCCGGTCACGCCGTTGGAATCCGATTGCAGGTTCGCTTCCGCCCGCGCGGACTCGCAAACTTCGCCTGCCTTGTCGAGATCACCGCGCTGACGGAGGGCGTCGGCGTAGTCGTTGAGAGCGATGATGTGATGTGCGCGCTCGCCAGCGCGTTCATCCAGCGCCACTGCCTGCCGATACATGTCCATCGTCGCGTCGCCGGCCGAATCGTCCAGCATGAGGTTGGCCAGCGCCTGCGAGGCCCAGGCCTGGCCGGCGAGGTCGCCAGTTTCGCGGCGGATTTCCAGCACATGCCGCGCCGCCACTTCGGCCGCGTCACGGTCGCCGCGGTCCACGAGCAGCAATCCCATGTTCCCGTAGATCGCCGCCATTCCATCCTGATCGCCGATCCGCTGATAGATGGCCAGCGCGCGTTCGTACTCCTCGCGAGCCGCATCCGACTTGTTTTCAGCGCGCAGCAGATTTGCCAGCGACGTGCGGGCACCGGCCTCGCCTCTCGGGTTCTCGCTGCGCTGAAAGTCGTTTATCGATTCTTCGAAGAGCGCCGCCGCCCGTTCGTAGTCGCCGGTACCCCTGGCCGCAACCCCGAGCGCACGCTTCGCCGAGGCGGCCAAACCCAGCTGGTCCCGCTGCTGGGCACGCGACAGGGCGAGCTCCGCGTGGCGCACCTGTGCGGTGGTGTCGCCGCGGATTCGCGCGAGCGCTGAGGCCTTCATCTCTACCCTCGGATCGTCGCCGTCCGGCAGTTCGGCAACCTTCTTCAGTGCGGTTTCAGCCCCGTCCGGATTGCCCGAATCGATCAGATCTTCCACCAGCGCCAGATGCAGCTCGAGGTTCTTCGGGTCGAGATCGAGCAACTCCTGGTCGGCCTTGAGCGCTCCGGCCCAGTCCGATTTCTGCACTGCGACCTGCCGGGCGATCCGGAGACGCACGTCGGGCGGGAGCCCTTCGGCATGGGCAGCGGCCTTCTGTGCGGCCGCGAGTGCTTTCGAGTCAAATCCAAGTGCCTTGAAGGCTTGCGCAAGATAGATGTACGCGGGCGCGTAGTCCGGCGCCATGATGTTCACTTCGAGCAATTCATCTCGCGCACGCGCCGGGTCCGAGTTGTGCAAGGCCTCGGTTGCCAGCGCCATGCGCCGCGACAACTCGAGCGTTGCCGGCCGAACCCTCGCGACCTGTTGCCGCGCCGCCAACCCGTAGGAGATGCCGAGATCCTCGCGCAGGCGCGAACCGGCCCTCGCGACAAGGTTCGGAAGATCGACGAGTGCTCCGCTCTGCGAGAATTTTGCCACGGCAACACCACTGCGCGTGTCCTGCAACGACAGATCCAGCCGCACCGTTCCGGAGTCCTGCTGGCCGGATGCCAGATAGCTCCCGCTCAGTACATAGTCGGCACCGAGACGCTTGCGGAGTGTTTGCAGGCTCGCTTGGGCGTAGCCGCCGGTCTGCGGCGCTGGCAGGTCCTTGTGCGCGGGACGCACGATTTCACCGGGCAACGTGTGCAGCACGCCGCCCACTGCCAGCTCGGTCGCCAACTCCTCTTCCAGCGCGGCCCGCATCCATTCGTTTTCTCCCTGCGGAGACAGGTTGTTGAAATCGACGATCGCGATCGCCGACCCCGGTGCAGGCACGAGGGAGAATCGCTCGCGCAACTCGAAAAGAATCGCCGCGACCGCGATGGCGGCGACCGCGAAGCCGGCCGTCAGACCTGTGCGATGCCGGCGCAGGAACCTCCGTCCGCGATAGAAATAGCTGTCGCGGCGCGCGGAAATCGCTTTGCCATCGAGAAAATTCTTCAAGTCCGAAGCAAACGCCGCGGCGCTCGCGTAGCGCCGCGCCGGATCGCGGCGCAGCGCGGTCAGCACGATCGTGTCGAGGTCGCCGCGCAGGCGCTTGCGCGCGACCGGCATCGACGCGAGCTTGAGCCGGCTCGGGGCTACCGGATCGGTGGTTTCGACGATCTGCTGCACCTCCCTGATATTCGCCGCCTTGCTCACGTCGCGGGCGTGCTGTCCGGTCAGCAGTTCGTAGAGGACGCAGCCGAGCGCGTAGACATCGGTCGCTTCGGTGATGCGCTCGCCGCGAATCTGTTCGGGCGCCGCGTACATCGGTGTCATCGGACGCTCGCGCTGCAGCTCCGTGATCGTCTCCTCGAGCACGGCGTCGCCGGCGAGCAGCTTGGCGATGCCGAAGTCGAGCAGCTTCACGTCGCCGCCTGAAGTGATGAGGATGTTCGACGGCTTGAGGTCGCGATGCACGACATGGTTCACGTGTGCGAACTGCACGGCTTCGCAGACGCGCAGGAACAACCGGATGCGTTCTTCCAGCTGCATGCCGCGGTCGTGGCAGTAGCGCAGCATCGGCAGGCCTTCGACGTACTCCATGGCGAAGTACGGCCGGCCGTCGGCGGAAATGCCGCCGTCGAGAAGGTGGGCGATGTGCGGGTGGACCAGCCGCGCGAGAATCTGCCGCTCACGCAGGAAGCGCTTGAGCACGGCTTCGGAGTCCATGCCGCGCTTGATTAGTTTGACCGCCGCGCGTTGCTCGAACTGGCCATCAACACGCTCGCCCAGCCACACCACTCCCATTCCGCCGGAGTCGATCTTGCGCACGAGCAGCCACGGGCCGACACGGCCTCCGGGCAGGCTGTCCGGATTGTCCGCGGCGTGCACCGTGGCAGTCGGAAGCTCATTTGCCGCCAGCGCGTGCTCGAAGCGAATCGCGGAGCTCTCGGACTGCAGCATCGAGATCACGACATCCTTGAGTTCGTCGTCGGCGCCGCACAGCGTCTGCAGGAGGACTTCGCGCTTCTCCTCGGGCGTTCCGAGCAGGCGCTCGAATATGCTGCCGGCAAGCTCCCAGCGCTGGGTGTCCATCGTCAGAGTCCCGGTGCGGAGCGCGGCAACGGCGCGTGCCGCCTCAGCGCCGGCGATGCCTGTTCCTTCCGGGTCGAGTCGGATCGAGTCGTCATGTTCATGCGTACCCGATACTTCGCACTGCTCATGCATGTGCCCCGTGTGGCCGCGACTATAGATTCGCGCGGACCGGTAAACAAGCCGCCTGCGTTACCGCGTGAAAAGCACCAAGGGCGACGCAAGGCGCTTGCAAACCCGACGGCGAGCCGCCATCTTGCCGACTCCAGAACGAACCCGACGACTGCTCGACATGACTGTATCAACGCACGTTTTCGACGCTACCGAACTCAATTTCGAAGCCGAGGTAATCCGCGCCTCGCTGACCACGCCCGTGCTCGTCGATTTCTGGGCGGCATGGTGCGGGCCCTGCAAAAGCCTGACGCCGATCCTCGAAAAGGTCGTCGCCAGCTACAACGGCGCAGTCCGGCTGGCCAAGGTCGACACCGATGCCGAGATGCAGCTGGCCGCGGCGTTTGGCGTGCGCAGCCTGCCGACCGTGGTGCTCGTCAAGGACGGCCAGATGGTCGACGGCTTCATGGGCGCGCTGCCGGAATCGGCGGTGCGCGAATTCCTGCAACGTCACATTGTGGCAAATGCGGCAGAAGAGCAAAAAGATACCGAGGCCGCGCCCCCTCCCGCGGAGATCGAGCCGCCCGAGCGCGCGATCGCCCGGCTGCAGCAAGAAATTGCGGCGGCGCCGAACAAGCCGGAGCTCAAGCTCGACCTGGCCCTGGCGTTCATGCGCGCCGGGCTGGCCGACTCGGCCCAGACCGAGCTCGATGCGCTGCCACCGAATCTGGCCGAAGACGCCAAGGCCAAACGCCTTCGGCACCAGATCGACTTCGCCCGCGCGCTGAACGACGCACCGGACCTGGCGACACTGCATGCGCGCGTCGAGCAGAATCCCGCCGACCACGCGTCGCGCGATCTGCTCGGCGTGCGGCTGCTGATCGAAGGCGAAGCTGCCGCAGGGCTCGAGGAGTTCCTGCATATCCTGCGCACGCAGCGCGACTGGAACGACGGCCAGGCGAAGAAGCGCCTGATCGCCGCATTCGCCACGCTCGATGACGAAGATCTGGTCGGGACGTATCGGCGCAAGATGGCCTCGCTGTTGTTCTAGAACGGCTGCATCCATCCACCCACTGCTTGTCGATGCAGGCCGGGCTTCTGGCAACCCGTCGCCAGTCTAGGACCTGCTGCCGGTCGCCCCGAGAGCAACGCGACCAACAGGCGTTTCGCCAGGCATTGACGGCCGTTGTCGGGTTTTTCCGGTTTTTCCGTTTCTATGGGCAAGGCAGACATCCCTCTGGTGGTCATGAATGCGCAGTGCCTGGGATTCGTCTTGAGTGAGTGTCATCCGTCGATCGTCATTCCACGCAAGTCGCTCGCGCAAGTCCGGGCGGCACATGCGTTGTGCATGTGCTAGCCTGATCGCAGGGCTGGTCGTCGGATGCAATGTCCGTCACTTCATTGGGGGTAGACTATGAGTAGTGTCACCTCGCCTGTCGTTCGCGTTCCGCGGCGCAGATCTCTGGCTGCGTGCGTTGCTTCGATTTTCGCGCTATCGGCGCCGGCATCGGCGATCGCGAATACGTGCATGGTCAATAGTTGCGATGGCGACCTCAACACAGGCGTGCCGGGGACGGGCACCCTTCGATATTGCGTCGAACACGCGGCCGACACCGGCGACATCGTCGACCTGAGCAGCCGCACGGGAGTGAATGCCTGCGCCAACAGCAAGATCTTGCTGACAACGGTCGGCGGCGAAATTCGCGTCCTGCAGACTTCACTGACAATAAACGGGCCCGGCGCAGCCGCATTGACGATCGACGGTGCGGGGCTAGCCCTCGGTTCCACTGGGCCCAATGACAGCCGCATCTTCACCCATGGCGGCTCTGGGACCTTGACAGTCCAGAATATTGGTCTGGCGGGCGGCCATGTCGAACATGACGGACTCAGTTACCAGGCGCGTGGCGGTTGCATATATTCCGTCGCGAGCGTAGTCCTGGCCAATGTCACTGTATCGTCCTGCAGCGCAACGACCAACGGTGCCTATCCGGCATACGGCGGCGGTGTCTTTACCAAGGGTAAGCTGACCCTGAGCAGCAGCACATTGAGCGGCAATTCGGTTATCGCCGGCGGCGCTGCCAGAGGCGGTGGAGCGTACGCCAAGGGCGACCTCACTTTGATGCTCAGCACGTTGAGCGGCAACAAAGCCAGTGGCCTTACCCACTCGAAGGGCGGAGGGGCACAATCGGTCGGCAATCTTTTCGCGTCATACAGCACAGTCAGCGACAATCACGTGTATGCGAATGGCGATGGCGGCGGGTTGTTCCTGGCAGGCACCTTCAATACGATTAGTGCATCGACGATCTCCGGCAACGTATCCGAAGTGAGTTTCGGAGGCGTTGATGCTTTCGCAGGGGGAGCACCCACGGCGAGCTTCGAGATCGTCAACAGCACGATTTCGAGCAATCACGCGGAGGATGGCATCGTAGGCGGCCTGTATGTCGACGCGCATACGACCCGGTTTTACAACTCAACGATAGCATTCAACACAGCCACGATCGGAAGCCCGAGCCAAGGTCCCGGCGTGCAGCTCAGGGTGCCGGGCAACGGAATGTTGGTAACTCTGCAAAGCACGCTGATGTCGAATAACACTTACAGTCTCGATGCATCCGAAAACGACCTTAGTGCCTTGATCGGAGGCAATTCGCTCACATTCAATGGCGGTGGCGCCAATCTCCAAACGCCGGCAAACAATTTGATTCTCGCGACCTCTGTTACTCATGCGGACTTGCCTGCGGATACCAAGTTCGATTTGTGTCCGTTGCTGGGTCGGTTGCGCAATAACGGTGGATTGACCCAGACACATGCGCTGTTGAGCAAGAGTCCCGCAATCGACACAGGTACCGACTTCTTTGATGCGCCTTACGATCAGCGGGGCCCTGCGAGTGTCAACGGAACGATCGACTACATGCGTCATTCCCCTACCGTGGCTTTGACGGACATCGGCGCCTACGAGGTGCAGCATGACGATATCGTGTTCGACACCGACTTCGAGCAGTGCCCGTAACTGATGTGAAGCGTGGCGCACTTGCGGTTCGGCGGTATTGCGCGACAATGCCGCCTCATGAACGAAACGCCTGACAAGATCGACGCGCCTTCGCCCGAGGTCCCGCGCGACGCCGCAGCCAAGCCTGCTGAAGGCGCAGCCCCGGACGCGAACGCCGTGGAAGGCGCAGGGACGGATCCCGCGGCGCCGCCCGCCGCGCAAACCGTCGAGCAGGTGCTCGGCAGCGTCCACACGTCCAACTTTCCGGACATCCTGCGCGAATTGAACGCGTGCGTGCTCGTCAGCACGTACCAAGCCGGCAAGCTCGTGATCCTGCGGCCCGACGGCAATTCCATAAATACACATTTCCGCACGTTCAACCGGCCCATGGGCATGGCCGCGGATCGCCAACGCCTGATGCTCGGCGCGATGATGGAGATCGCTGAATTCCGCAACATGCCGGACGTGGCCAAGCGCCTGCACGATCCGCCGGTGCACGATGCGGTGTACATGGCGCGGCGCGGCCACATTACCGGCCACATCGACATCCACGAAATGGCCTGGGATGCCGACGGCGCGATCTGGTTCATCAACACGCTGTTCTCGTGCCTGTGCACGCTCGACACGAAGTCGAGCTTCGTGCCGCGCTGGCGGCCGAAGTTCGTCAGCCACTACGCGCCGGAGGACCGCTGCCATCTGAACGGCCTGGCGATGCGCAATGGCATCGCGCGCTACGTCACGGCGCTCGGCGAAACCAATACGCACGAAGGCTGGCGGGCGAACAAGCGCGACGGCGGCTTGATCATCGACGTGACGACCAATCGCGTGATCACGCGCGGGCTGTCGATGCCGCATTCGCCGCGCTGGTACGACAACCGCCTCTGGGTGCTCGAGTCCGGACGCGGCGCGCTGTGCACAGTCGACGTCAAGACCGGCGAGCGCACCGATGTCGCGCGCGTGCCGGGTTTCTGCCGCGGCCTGGACTTCGTCGGCCCGGTCGCGTTCATCGGCCTGTCGCAATTGCGCGGAACGACACCGTTCACCGACATCCCGATCACCGACGACAACTCCGATCGACTGTCCGGCGTTTGGGTCGTGCATATCGGCACCGGCAAGACGATCGCCTTCCTTAAGTTCACTGGCGGCGTGCAAGAGATCTTCGCGGTGCAGGCGGTGCCGGGCGTGCTGTTCCCGGAAATCGTGCACGAAGGCGAACTGCTCGCGACGGCGTATGCGTTGCCGGATAAGGCCTTGCGCGAGGTTGCGGTTGCTGCGCCGCGCGAAGTGCAGTCCGACGCGCCGGCCACTCCGGGCATTGGTTACAGTGGAATAGACGCATCGAATGCGGGCGCAGGAAGCTCATGAGCGATCAATTCCACTACGTCGCGCACTGGCAGACCGACCTTCCCGACGAAGGCGAAGCGGTTTTGGCATTCTGGTTAAAGGAAAAGGCTATCGGCGACGAGAACCAGGCGCGACAGCGGCTGAAGGAAATCGTCCTGCACGCGCGCGACGCCGATGGCGAGATGGCCGGCGTTTGCACCGCGGTACCGATGACGTTGCCGCGCCTGGGCCAGCCGATGTACTACTATCGCTGTTTCATTGCGCCGCGCTGGCGCAAGAGCCGTCTGATTCTCTACATCTTCAAGCGCGCATTCGAATTGCTCGAAGGTCATGCCATGCGCAACGGCTATCCGTGCATCGGCGTGCTGACCGAGTTGGAAAACACGCGCTTTACCGAGATGGGCCAGATCCCCGTATGGCCGGACATCAATCTCGTCTACATCGGCAAGAGCCAGCGCGGCCACGACCTGCGCGTGCGCTACTTCCGCGGCGCCCGATTCAAGCCGTCGCTGAAAACCTGACGCTGCGCGCGTCGCGTGAAGGCTTCGACCCGCGCAGCTACCCGGGACTCGGGGCGCCAGCGGGAGACGGGTTCACCCGACCGCGAATCGCGGCCACTGCCTCAACCACGATCCGGCACACATCGGCCGCGGGCTGGTTCGCATTGATCACGAGCGCGGTCGGTGGCGGCGTGTCGAAGCGCGCCTGCACCTCGTAGACGAGATCCGGCGTGCGGTCTCGCGCCAGATGCTGGTTGTGTTCGACTTCGCGCGCTATGCGGTCGTGGGCGACGCCGGGAGGACAGTCGAGGTAGATCGGAATCGGCGTGAATCCGTAGCGGCGAATCGTGTTGTCGACGCGCACGAGGTCGGCGCGGCGAGAAAAGGTCACGCCGTCGATCACGGTCGATTCGCCGAGCAGGCAATTGATCTCGAGCGCGAGCAGCGTGGCTCGGAACGCGGCGCGTTTCTCGGCAAACGTATACGAGCAGCGCGGGAACATCGCGTGGCGGATCGTGTCACGGCAGACCCGGCGCAAACCGAGCTGGTCTGCCAGCGCGCGCGCCACGACGCTCTTGCCGGCACCCGGAAGTCCGATCAGCGCGACGACGATCGGTGTCGCGCCTGCCGTTGGCGCTGCCGGCGCCGGCGCACTGTTGCTGACACTATCGGTCATCAGTTCCACTCCAGTCTGCCGCCGAAGCCTGCCATGCGGCGGCCGTGCCTCGACACTGCGGCATCCTGTGTCGAGTGTAGCCTGCGAAGGCTGCTGACAATCCTGCGCGCCCTTCGGCTACTATTTGCTTACCGCACCATCGCACTGTGCTCATGAACGACGCCAAAAGCGACTCGCTGCCGCGCATCGCCGGCTACGACATCAACCGACGCCTGGGTCGCGGTGGCATGGCCGACGTCTATCTGGCGGAGCAGAGTTCTCTGGCGCGGCCGGTGGCGATCAAGGTGCTGGCGGTCGAACGCATACCCACGGACGCCCGGGATCCCCAAGGCAGGACGCCGGCCGAGGACGCCGAGGATATGGTCACGCGTTTCGAACGCGAGGCGCGCACGATCGCGCGCCTGGACCATCCACACATCGTCAGCATCTTCGACGTCGGCCGCACCGCCGACGGGCGGCTTTACTACGTGATGCCCTATCTGCCGAACGGCGACCTGTCGACGCGCGACCTGCGCGAGGACGAGGCGGCGATCGTCGCGATCGTCCGCGCGCTGTGCCGCGCGCTCGGCTATGCCCACACCCTGGGTGTCGTGCACCGCGACGTGAAACCCGAGAACGTGCTGTTCGACAAGCTCGACCGTCCATTGCTCGCCGACTTCGGCATCGCGCTGGCCACGCATCAATCCGCGCGCGTGACGCGCGAAGGCTCGACGATGGGGTCATCGGGCTACATGAGTCCGGAACAGGCGCGCGGGCTCACGATCGACGGACGCGCAGACCTCTACAGCCTGGGCGTCGTCGCCTATGAGATGCTCAGCGGCGAGTTGCCATTCCACGGTCCGGACGCGCTGGCCGTGGCGCTCGCGCATCTCGAGCAGCCGGTGCCGCGCCTGCGCTCCGCACAGCGCCACTGGCAGGAGTTCATCGACCGCGCGATGGCCAAGTCCCCGAACGAGCGTTTCCAGACGGCGGCGCAAATGGAAGCCGCGCTCGACGCGATCGCTGCGCAACTCGGCAACGCACCGGCCCCGACCTATGCGACGAAGATGATGCCCACGCTGGACGTGCCAGCACGCGCCAAGCGCCCCTACGCCGCCATCGTCGCGGCCGTGGTGCTGGGGCTCGGGGGCGCCGGTCTGGTCGCATACGGGCTGACGCGTCTGCGCCACAGCGACGAAACGGTCGCTGCTGCTGCGCCGGAACCTTCTGCGACGCCGCAAGCCAGCGCGACCGCCGCGATCCTGCCGGTTGCCGCCGAAACTCCGCCGCCCAGCAGCGACGCGGCGGCGAGCGACGCGGCGGCGAGCGCGTCGCCGCCGGAAGGCGGCGACGCCGCCGTGCCGGCCACGCCCCCGGCAAGCCCGCGACCGCCGCCGGCGCCACGACCGCGGAAGGCCGAGGCGCCAAAGCCGGCGCCGCCACCGGCGCCGCGTCTTGCCGACCTTGCTGCCGGTACCGTGCTGCGCGATCGTGGCGGTCCCGAGCTCGCCTTCGTGCCGTCGTTGTTTTCCCGCGGCGGACAGCGCGAAGACATCGGCTATCCGTTCGCGTTGGCGCGCTACGAGGTAACGCGTGGCGAGTACGCGGCGTTCGCGCAAGCGACTGGACGCGAGGCCTCGAAATGCCGCGAACCCCACTCGCCACTTTCCGCGTTGCGCAAACTGACCTGGCGTGAACCGGGCTTCGACCAGAACGATTCGCATCCGGTCGTCTGCGTGACCTGGACCGACGCGAACGCGTACGCGCAATGGCTCGGCACCGAAATGCACGCGCGCTATCGCCTGCCCTCGCGCGCCGAGTGGCTGCACGCAACACTGTGGAGTGCCGCGAGTCCCGGCATCTGCGCGCAGGGCAACCTTGCCGAAGACAAGCGCGCGCCGTTCCGTCGCGGCGAGACCACGGCATGCACCGATGGTTTCGCCTTCACCGCGCCGGTCGGCCAGTTCAAGCCGAACCAGATCGGCATTCACGACCTCGTCGGCAATGTCAGCGAATGGATGCGCGACTGCAAGTCGGCACGCGCCGGCAAGAGCGACGACAACGCCTGCTCCGAACGCCTGTTCAGCGGCACTTCGTGGCGCGAAAGCGCGACCGATCAGCGCATCGATTTCGTCGACGACGCCGGCGTCGATGTCGGCTATACGACGATCGGCATCCGCGTGCTGCGCGAATTCGACGGCGACAAGATTCCGCCGATCGTCAAATGACGCGTGGCCGGTCTCGGCCATCCATGGCCTTCGCGGCACTTGGGCATCCTGCCCGGCGCGCTTAGGCTCCTGCGAGCGCGGTATGATGGAGCGGCCCGTTCCAAAACTAAAAATTCAATGCGCCGCCTTCATCTGCAACGCTACCTGATCACCGGGCTGCTGACATTTATTCCATTGTGGCTGACCTGGACCGTTTTCGCGTTCATCTTCAGCTTCCTCTCGCATGTCGGCGCGCCGGTCGTCGCCGGCCTGTTCGCCGGCCTCAGCGCGGTGTTTCCCAACGCCCAGAACTGGCTGAACCAGGTCTGGTTCCAGTCGATCATCGCGTTCATCGCCACGGTCGTTGCGCTGTACCTGCTCGGCTGGGCCGCAAATCGCGTGTTCGGCCAGCGCCTGCTCGGCGCACTCGACCGCATGATCGACCGCATACCGTTGGTCCACTCGATCTACGGCGGGGCAAAAAAACTGATGACGCTGATGCAGACCAAACCGGCGGGCACGCAGCGCGTCGTGCTGATCGGATTCCCGACGCCGGAAATGAAGACGTTCGGCTTCGTCACGCGCGTCTTCAAGAACACGCACGGACGCGAACTCGCAGCGGTGTATGTCCCGACGACGCCGAATCCGACCGGCGGTTATCTGGAAATCGTGCCGGTCGAGGACCTGATAGCGACCGACTGGAGCGTCGATCAGGCGATGGCGTTCATCATCTCGGGCGGCGCTATCGGCCCCGAGTCGCTGCCGTCGGGCAGTCATCCGGACGACGGCAACATTCCGTTGCCGCCTGCGGATTAGGACCACGAAATTATCACCCGGGATTGCGGCGCAAGCCCTGCGGTCTTGGGTGCCATGAAGAAGCGGGGAAAGAGACGGTCCAAAAGCTGCCGGTCATTCCGGCGAACGCCGGAATCCAGCGCCTTGCTCGTGTCCAAAAGGCACGGGGTCCCGGCTTTCGCCGGGACGACGAACTTGTCCAGACTTCGTCCATGCAATGACGAAACGGGCGACCTGGCAAGCGCAGTAACCTTTCTTTACGTCGCCGCCTGTCTACAGTGACCTTTCACACTGTAGCCTTCGCGGGTCGCCCCGTACGCTGCGGCGTCGACTTCCGGAGTCTGTATGCCCTTGCGCCATGCGCAATTCAGCGCACTGCTGTTGCTCGTCGCGGCGGCGCTTGCCCATGGCGGCGAGTACGGACTGCAGACCGCAAACATCGACAGCTCGGCCAACCCCTGTCGCGACTTCTTCCAGTACGCCAATGGCGCCTGGTTGCGCGCGACACGCATTCCGCCCGACCACGATACCTGGGGCGTCGACGAGGAGATCGACCAGCGCAACCTCAGTATACTAAAGGACATTCTGGAGAATGCCGCATCGCACGCCGTCGGCCCCTCCGCCGACCCAGCCGGCCCGGCACGGAAGATCGGCGACTTCTACGCCGCCGCGATGGACGAGGCCGCGATCGAGAGCGCTGGCCTGGCGCCGCTGCGCGAAGACCTGGCCGCCATTGCGGCGCTGAAGGATGGCGGACGATGTCGCGGCACTGATCCGCGCGTGGCACGTTCGCGGCTTCGATGTTCTGTTCGAATTGCAGGCGCAGGAAGACCTCAAGGACTCGGCAACGAGACATCGCCTACGCCGGCCAGGGCGGACTCGGCCTGCCGGATCGCGACTACTACCTGCGCGGCGACGCCAAATCGGCCCTGCTGCGCGCGCGTTATCGCGAACATATCGGCCAGATGCTCGCCTTGCTCGGCGATGCCAGGGCGAAGGAAGAAGCCGCCCACGTGCTCGAACTGGAGACTCGCCTGGCCAAGGCATCGCTGGACTCGCTCGCGCTGCGCGACCCGCAGAACTCCTATCACATCGTTACGCTGGCGCAGGCCGATGCGGCATCGCCACACTTCGCCTGGCCGGCACTGTTTGCCGCCGGCGATCGCGCGGACGTACAGCGATTTTCGCTCGCGCAACCTGACTTCTTCGCAGCGGCCGGCAAGGCGCTTGACGAAGTGCCTGTCGCCACCTGGCAGGCTTACCTGCGCTGGCAGCTGATCAATGCCGCGGCGCCGTACCTCGGCAAGACGTTCGTCGACGCGGACTTCGCGTTCCGCGGCCGCGCGCTGCGCGGGATCAAGGACAACAAGCCGCGCTGGAAACGGGCGATCGAGAGTGCCGACGCCGCTCTCGGCGAGGCGCTGGGCCAGGCCTACGTCGAAAGGGTGATGCCGCCCGAATCGAGGCTGCGTGCGCTGGAACTCATTGACAATCTCAAGGCCGCACTGCGCACGCGCCTGCAAAACCTCGACTGGATCGGCGATGCGACGCGCCAGACGGCCTACGCGAAACTCGACAGGCTCGGCGCGAAGATCGGCTATCCGGATCATTGGCGCGACTACTCGGCGCTGGAAATCTCGCGCGACTCGTACTATCTCAACATGCGCGCCGCCGCCGCGTTCGAAGCCCGGCGCCAGTTCGCGAAATTCAACCGGCCGGTCGACCGCGGCGAGTGGGACATGACGCCGCAAACGGTGAATGCCTACAACAATCCGATGCGCAACGAGATCGTGTTTCCGGCCGCGCAACTCCTGGCGCCCTACTTCGATGCGCAGGCCGACGATGCGCTCAACTACGGCGCGATCGGCGGCGTGATCGGCCACGAGATGCTGCATTCGTTCGACGATCAGGGCAGCAAGTTCGATGCGAACGGCAATCTGGCCGATTGGTGGAGCAGCACGGATCGCGCGCATTTCGAGGCACGCACGGAACTGCTGGTGCGCCAGTTCAATGCCTACGTGCCAATCGATTCGCTGCACATCGACGGCCGGCTGACGCTCGGGGAGAACATCGCCGACCTCGGCGGACTGCTCGTCGCCTATGACGCGTTCAAGTTGACCGCGCAAGGCCGCGGCGATGCACCGATCGACGGCCTCACGCCGGACCAGCGTTTCTTCCTCGCCTATGCCCAGAGCTGGCGCGAGCAGCAGAGGCCACAGCAATTGCGCCTGCAACTGCAATCGAACGAGCATGCGCCGGCGAAATATCGCGTCAATGGTCCGCTGAGCAACCTGCCGGCTTTCGCGCACGCGTTCGGATGCCGGCCTGGCGACGCCATGGTGCGCAGCCACGCCGCGGCCGTAAGTATCTGGTAACCCTGCAAGTCCCGAAAAGGAAGATATGAAGACAATCAGTTTCAAACCCCTGCTTCTCGCGCTCGCGCTGAGCACCGCTGCCGGCAGTGGTCAAGCGCAGTCCGTCGGCTGGATTTCTTCCAGCGAACTCGACAAGAAGATCGGCGCTTGCGCCGACCTCAACGGTTTCGTCAACACGAGCTGGATCGCAGCCAATCCGATTCCGCCGGATCGCACGCGCTGGGGCGCATTCGATCAGCTCTCCGAGAAGAGCCTGGAAACGCAGCACCAGATCGCCGAAGCGGCCGCGAAGGATGCCGACGCGGACAAGTCCGGCTCGAATGCGCGAAAGATCGGCTGGCTGTACCGGTCAGGCATGGACGAGGCGGCGGTCGAGAAAGCCGGTTTCGATCCGATCAAACCGGATCTGGCCAGGATCGCCGGCATCAAGACCAGCGCTGACCTCGTCGGTTTCCTGCGCGAGGATTTCGCGCGCGGACGCGGCCTCGTGTTCCAGTTTGGCGCGCGCGCCGACTACAACGACGCCAAGACGCAGATCGCCTCGACGTTCCAGGGCGGCCTGGGCTTGCCGACGCCGGACTACTACAGCAAGGACGATTACGCTGACCTGCGCAAATCCTATGTCGAGCACATCGCCAAGACGCTGCGGCTTACCGGCGTCGCCGCCGACGAGGCCGCAAGGCAAGCCGATATCGTCATGAAGTTCGAGACGCGCCTCGCCGCGGCCTCGCTTTCGCGCGTGGAACTGCGCGATCCGAAGAACCAGTACCACTTCGTCACGATTGCCGAGGCCGACCAGGCGACGCCGCATTTTCCGTGGGCGCCGTTCTTCTCGGCGCAAGGCGCGCACGTCGAGAAAGGTTTCTCGCTCTCGCAGCCGAAGTTCTTTGCCGAGTTCGACCGCATGCTCGCTGACGTGCCGGTCGCGGACTGGCAGGCGTACCTTCGCTTTCACGTCGTCGATGCCGCGTCGCCGTATATGTCCAAGGCGTTCGAGGACGAGAATTTTGCCTTCTACGGCCAGACCCTGAATGGCCAGAAGGAACAGCAGCCGCGCTGGAAGCGCGTGCTCGAAGCGATCAATGGCGGCATGGGCCTGGCCTTGGGCGAACTGTATGTCGCCAAGACATTTCCACCGCAGGCCAAGGCCCGCGCACAGGATCTGATCGACGACGTGCGCAGCGCCCTGAAGTCGCGCATCGAAGGTCTCGACTGGATGAGCGCGGAAACCAAGCAGAAGGCGCTGGCCAAGTGGCAGACATTCCTGCCGAAGATCGGCTACCCGGACAAATGGCGCGACTGGTCCGGCCTGAAAATCTCGCCGGACAACTACTTCGCCAACGTGCGCAACGCGCGCCAGTACAACTACGACTACGACATCGCCAAGATCGGCAAGCCGACCGACCGGCTCGAATGGCGCATGACGCCGCAGACCGTCAACGCGTACTACAGCCCGACCGACAATACGATCAATTTCCCGGCGGCGATCCTGCAGCCGCCGTTCTTCGACTTCAAGGCGGACGATGCCCTGAACTTCGGCGGCATCGGCGCCGTGATCGGGCACGAAGCGACGCACGGCTACGACGACCAGGGCAGCAAGTTCGATCCGGACGGCAACAACAACAACTGGTGGACGCCCGAGGACCGCACCAAGTTCGACGCGCGCACGCAAAAACTCGCCGAGCAGTTCGACGCCTACGAACCGTTGCCGGGCAAGCGCGTCAACGGCAAGTTGACGCTCGGCGAAAACATTGCCGATCTCGGCGGACTCAACGTCGCCTACGACGCGTTGCAGGTCGCGCTGAAGAAAAATCCGGCCGAAGCGCAGCGAAAAATCGACGGCTACACCGAAGACCAGCGCTTCTTCATGGCATTCGCCCGGGTCTGGGCCGGCAGCATTCTGCCCAAGGCGCAGGAAGTCCGCTTGAACACCGACCCGCACGCGCCGGCGAAATATCGCGCGATCGGCGCGCCATCGAACATGCCGACGTTCGCGCAGGCATTCGCCTGCAAGGCCGGCGACGCGATGGTGCGCGCTGCTGATGTGCGCGTGAAGATCTGGTAACGCCTTCGCTTCTCCCGCGGGAGCGGGACGCGGCTTACGCGGCACGTCGTGCTATCACCTGTAACGCCTGAAGCGATTGTACGTCTACGCATTCGCGTGGAGCGCCCCCTTCCGGCTGCCGCCACCTTCCCCCGCAAGCGGGGGAAGGGTTCCAAGCTGATGCCTCGTGCTCTTCCTTCCCCTGCGAAGCGGGCGAAGGTGCCGAAGGCGGATGGGGGCAATCGCGGCTAGGGCATCACGAACACTCCTGAATCAAACGCTGCAGTCCACCAAACTCAATAACAACCGCACCCTCATGCTGGTGGCGTCGTGATCACTTCACATCGAATGCCGCGTTCGTCACCGGCTTGCCATCGATGCTGATCTGCACTTCGTACTTGCCGGCCGGCCAGCCGTCCGGCTTGCTGATGTGGAACGTCGTCGTGGCGGTGCCAGCCGCAGTCGAGACCGATTCGGTGTTCTGGCTGATCGGTTGGCCCTGGTCGTAGGTCCACTTGGCCATGATCGAGGCCGAGCCCGACCCGCCGGTCGACGCCGTCACGACCTGCGCATAGATCGTGTCGGCTGGCGCGAACGTCGTCGCGGGAGACGCAACCTTGCCGTCTGCGTCGAGCGCATTGCCGAGCACCAGAGACGAAACCGTCGTTGTCGGAGTAGCCGGCGCCGCGGCTGGTGGTGGCGGCGTGGCCGGTACGGCCGCGGGAGCCGACTGCGCGGGCGCCGGCGTCGGCGCCTCCTGTTTGCCGCAGGCCGACAGCATCAGTGCGGTGACGAGCGGCGCGACAGTGAGAAACGAATGGCGTGAGTACTTCATGACATCTCCTTCCAGGATCAGGGTTTGCCGGTAGGCGCGGCGGGAATCTTCAGCACCTGACCAACCCGGATCATGTCCGGGTTGCTGATCTGGTCCCGATTGGCTTCGAAAATCTCGTGCCAGCGATTGGCGTTGCCGAAGAAGCGCTTGGCAATCTTCGACAGATTGTCGCCGGCGACGACCGCATACGTCTGCGTTTCGGCCGGCGCAGTCGATACAACACCCGATTTCACGTTGCCGAAATCGGGTTTCGCCGGTGCCGGAGCAGTCGTTGTCGCGCCGCTTTGCACATTGGAAAAGTCTGGTTTGCCCGGTTCGTTGCCCATGCTGTTCTCCTTTGTTGCCGGCACGATCGTCGATCATGCCAGACCGATCGGTTACGCCAGTTGAACGAAATTTACGCCGACGCGGTTAGAATCACGTTATGCCCTTCGCGCCCGGACAACGTTGGATCTCCCTGGCCGAGCCGGAGCTTGGTCTCGGCACCGTCCTGCGCGTTGAAGGCCGCACGGTGCAGGTCGTTTATGCCGCTTCCGGCACCTTGCGCGCCTACGCGACGCACGCCGCTCCGTTGCAGCGCGCCCAATTCCGGCCTGGCGACAAGATCAGCGGCGGCGGCCGCAGCTTCGTCGTCGAGCGCGTCGAGTCGCACGAAGGCACATTGCGCTACGTCGGCGCCGAGGCCAGCCTCAGCGAAGGCGAACTCGACGATGCCCAGGACCTGTCGCGCGCCGATGCGCGCCTGATCGCTGGCCGCGTCGACAGCCCCGACCGCTTCGACTTTCGCGCCGCCGCGCTGATGCGCCGTGCGGAGGCCCGCCGCTCGCCGGCCTGGGGCTTGATGTCGGCGCGCATCGACCTCATCGCACACCAGCTGCGTGTCGCCGAAGTCGCCGCATCGCGCCGTCCGGTGCGCGTCCTGCTCGCCGACGAAGTAGGCCTTGGCAAGACGATCGAGGCCGGCATGATCCTCGGCCAGCTGCTCGCGAGCGGCCGCATCGGGCGCGTGCTCGTGCTGTTGCCCGAAGTCCTCGTCTATCAGTGGTTCGTCGAGCTGCTGCGCCGCTTCAACCTGTCGTTTGCCGTGTTCGATGAAGAGCGCTGCGAGGCGATCGAGCTGGCCGGCGACGGCCGCAATCCGTTCCAGGACGAGCAGCTCGTGATCGCCGACATCGCACTGTTGCGGGATTCGGCCAAGCGCGGCGAGCAGGCGCTGGAAGCCGGCTGGGATCTTCTGATTGTCGATGAAGCGCATCACCTGGCGTGGAGTCCGCAGGCAACGAGCCCCGAATACGCGCTGGCTGAACGTCTGGCCCGATCGATACCGAACCTGATCCTGCTGACGGCGACTCCGGAGCAGCTTGGCCGTACCGGCCATTTCGCCCGCCTGCGCCTGCTCGACGCGGCGCGCTATGGCGACCTTGAGCGCTACCAGCACGAGGCCGAGGGCTACGTCGAACTTTCCCGCATTGTGGACAAATTGCAAAATGCCCAGTCGTTGGGAGGGCCCGAGCTGAACCAGCTCGGAGCGATCCTGCACGACGACCCGGCGCTGATCGCGGCTCTCGGAAACCCTCAGTCCGCCGGAAGCGTGATCGATGCCCTGATCGACCGCCACGGCACAGGGCGCTCGATGTTCCGCAGCCGCCGCGCCACGGTCGGCGGATTTCCGCAGCGCGTCCTGCATGTGAGCGAACTCGACGCCGCCGCGATCGACGACGATTTTCGCCAGCGCCTGCTCGCCGAGTTCCTGTCGGACGCGCAGCAGCCACCGGCACCGCACGCGACCGATTACGCCGACGACCCGCGCCTTGCCTGGCTGATCGGCCTGGTCGAGCGCAACGCAGACGAAAAATTCCTGCTGATCTGCCGCAGCCAGGCCAAGGTGCTCGCGCTCGAGGAAGCGTTGCGCACGCGCAGCGGCGTCAAGCTGGCGCGCTTCCACGAGGCGATGACGATCGTCCAGCGCGACCGCAACGCGGCCTTCTTCGCCGAGGCCGAAGGCGCGCGGCTGCTGCTGTGCGCCGAGATCGGCTCGGAAGGACGCAATTTCCAGTTTGCGCACAATTTGATCCTGTGGGACCTGCCGCTCGATCCGGACCTGCTCGAGCAGCGCATCGGCCGGCTCGACCGTATCGGCCAGGGCAGCGACATCGCCATCCACGTTGCCGTGTTCCCGGGCAGCGCACAGCAGGCGTTGGTGCGCTGGTACGACGCCGGCCTCGATGCGTTTCGCAGCAGCCCGGCCGACGGCCGCGAACTGTACCGGCGCTTTGGTGAGCGCCTGCTGTGCACGGCCATCGAACATGCGCGCGGCGCCGACGAATCGGACGCCGAGATCGATTCGCTGGTCGCCGAGACACAGGCCACGCACGCGCAACTGTCGGCGCTGATCCACGATGGACGTGACCGCCTGCTGGAGCTGGCGAATCAGCGCGAAGCGCGGCTGCAGCTGCTCTACCGCGCGCTCGCCGCAGTCGATGCCGACCACGCGGGCGACGAATTCGTATTGCGCCTGTTCGAGCAGTTCGGCGTCGAAAGCGAAGACCAGGGCGCGCGCACGCATCTGCTCGATCCCGAATACATCAGCACCGACGGCTTCCCCGGGCTACGCGACGGAAAGCAGATGGTGACATTCGACCGCGCCGTCGCGCTGACGCGCGAGGACCTGCCGTTCCTCGGCGCCGATCATCCGATGGTGATCGGCGCGCTCGAACTGCTGCTCGATGGCGAACTCGGCAATGCCGCATTTCTTGTCGACGATGGCCTGCCGCCGCGCAGCGTGCTGCTCGAGACCCTGTTCGTGCTCGACGCGAACGCGCCCACCATGCTGGCGGCCGATCGCTTTCTGCCGCCGCTGCCGCTGCGCATCGCGGTCGATTCGCGCCTGCGCGAACGCGCGGATTACTCGGTCAGCCCTGCCGTCGTGCAGCGTGCCGTTCTGCGTCCGGCCGAGGCGCCGCGCTATCGCAAGTTCTTCACGAAAATCGTGCCGCCGATGCTCAAGGGTTGCGAGGAAATTGCCCGCGCCCGCGCCGACGCGGAAATCGCCCGCGCGATTGAAGCCGCACAGCGCGATCTCGGCGCCGAGCACGAACGACTGGCGGCGCTGGCAAAAGTCAATCCCGCTGTCGGCGCTGCCGAAATCGACGCAATCGCCACCGAGCTCGAAGGGTTGCGCGAATCGCTGCCGCGCGCGCTGCTGCGCCTGGACGCCGTGCGCTTCGTCTGCAGCGCGGATTTCCTGTCCTTGCGCTGATTCGTGCAGCGCCGGTAGGCGAGGCTGATACGACGGCTTTAAGTTGCGTGAATCGCCCAAGCGGCTGCACCCTACACTGCCGTCATTCCCGCGAAAGCGGGAATCCATTTCGATCTTCGGGTTTTCGCCATTCCTTGTAAAGCAAGATGGATCCCCGCTTTCGCGGGGACGACGTCCTTTCCTTTCTATCCGTTGGCCGCGAGATACTTGCCTCGAGCGTGAAAACTGCTACTGCCTGCCAAGCAGGCGTTTGCGGGCCCTCAGCTATGGTCCTCAGCGCTATCGCGGGAATCGCGCGCAACCACAGTATGATTCTTCATCGCCCCGGTGACGGCACTCCGATGACCCACTACCAATTTACCCGTTCGCTGAAAAATGTCGGTTACGTCGCAGCCATCATTTCTGCATTCGTGTGCGCCGAACTTCCCGCGCAAACTACGGCGCCAATAGCGCCAATCGTGCTGCACGCAGCGCGCCTGCTCGACGTCGTTTCCGGCAAGCTGCTGACTCCGGGCGAAGTGCTCGTGCGCGGCGAGCGCATCGTGGCGGCGGGGTCGAAAGTCGAGCATCCTGCCGACGCGCGCGTCATCGACCTCGGCGACACGACACTGCTGCCCGGCCTGATCGATGCGCACGTGCATCTGTTCCTGCATCCCGGCGGTGAAGCCGAGCAGACTTTCAACGAATCGGTGCCCGAGCGCACGATCCGCGCGACGCTGGCGGCTCGCGACGACCTGCTCGCCGGCTTCACTGCCGAGCGCGACATGGGCACCGAAGGCGCCGGCGCTGCCGACACGGCGGTCCGCGACGCGATCAACCGCGGCGCGATCCCGGGTCCACGCCTGCGCATCAGCGGAAATGCGATCGACATTCTCGGCGGCCACGAGGATGCAAACACGTACAACCCGGACGAGCACGCGCAGCCGAACGCTACCTACGCCAACAATGTCGATGAACTCGTCACGGTGATCCGCGCGCAAGCCAAGCTCGGCGCCGATTTCGCCAAGATCTACGAAACCGGCAAGGATCGCATTGCCGGCGGCGAGTTCTCGACACCGAACCAGTACAGCGAAGACGAGTTGCGCGCGGCCGTGCGAGAAACCGCGCGCCTCGGCCGAAAGGTCGCCGTGCATGCCACCGGCGAGCCTGGCGCCGGCATGGCGGCGCGCGCCGGTGTCGCCTCGATCGATCACGCCTACCAACTCAGCGACGCGACGATGAAGCTCATGCACGAGCACAACATTTTTGCCGTGCCGACGTTTTCGGTCCTGGAATATTTCGGCGAACACGCCGCTACGCCGGAGGCTACCACGCGCTACCGGGCGATTCAGGCCTATCACATCGAACAGTTCAAACGGCAACTCGCGGCGAAAGTGCCGATCGCTCTCGGCTCGGACGTCGGGCCGTTTCCGCACGGCACGCAGGCGCGCGAATTCGTGCTGCTCGTGCGAAACGGCATGACCGCGCTTGGCGCGATCCAGGCCGGCACGGTAAACGGCGCGGCGCTGCTCGGCTGGGAAAAGGATATCGGGCAGCTGGCCGCGGCCTACTACGCCGACATCATCGCTGTGCCGGGCGACCCGCTCAAGGACATCAGTTCGCTGCAGCGCGTGTCGTTCGTGATGAAGAACGGCACGATCTACCGGCAGTGAAGTCAGTACCGTGGCGAAGCGCGCTGCCGCCAGAGACGGATCAGCACGAAGCCGACCAGCGCGCCGCCGAGATGGGCAAAGTGCGCAACGCCAGCCTGCGTGCCGGTGACGCCGAGTATCAGTTCGAGAATCACGTAGCCGGTGACGAAAATCGGCGCCGGCACCGGGATCGGCACGAACATCAGCGCCAGTCTCGCCTGCGGATAGAAGATCGCGAACGCAAGCAGAAGCCCGAATACGCCACCCGAGGCACCGACAGTCGGATAAAAATGCCCCGGCTGAAACAGGTACATGACTGCCAACTGGGCGCTTGCTGCGCCAAGGACGCAGGCAAAATAGAAGATGGCGAAGCGGCGTTCGCCGAGCACGTTTTCGACCGGCCCTCCGAACATCCACAACGCCAGCATGTTGAACAGGATGTGGGTCGTGCTGCCGTGCAGGAAGCTGTAGGTAATGACTTGCCACGGTTCGAACGCGATGCGTGCCACGGTTCCGTTGCCGAGCGGCTCGACGTGCCCGGGGCCTAGTGGCCACAACGCAAAATTCACCAGCAGGCCGTCGCCAGCGCCGCTTTGTTGCAACAGGTAAATCAGCACGTTCGCAACCAGCAGCGATGCGGTGACGCGCGGCAGATTCGGCATGAGCGTGTTCGGCCTGGAATGGATACTGGGCGAATGATGCCCGATTCGGCCGTGTCTGCGCACGTCGGCGCCGAATTCGCCCGCTCGCACAACGACGCTGCAAGCGTGATGCGATCGATTGATCCGGAACCGGTTATGCTGAATGCTTGGCGCTGATATGGGTTGCAGCGAATGGGGGGAGCAATGAGTGTATTTTCGCGCTGGTGCGGACGCGGCCTTGCCCGATGCGCACTGCTGGCGCTCTTCACGCTCGCCACGGCCAATGCCTATGCGGCGAACTGGACCGTCAATGTCGGCGGCGCGCAGTTGACGTTCGCACCGGCGACGCTCACGATCGCCGCCGGCGACACCGTGACGTTCGTCAACCGGGGCGGTTTCCACAATGTCGCCGCCGACGACGGGGCGTTTCGTTGCGCGCAGAGCTGCAGCGGCAGCGGTGGCGATCCGGACTCCACGCTGTGGAGTTCAACGGTGACGTTGGCGTCTCCCGGCACGGTCGGCTATCACTGCGAAGTCCACGGCGCAGCGGGACAGGGCATGTTCGGCACGATCACGGTACAGCCGGCACCACCTGCGCCGCCTCCGCCGCAGCCGGCCATCGACAATGTCCCGATCGGCGGCACGGCGATCTATCTGCTGTTCGGCGCAGTGCTGGTCCTTGGCGCCGGGCTGAGGTGGCGCCGTCGGTCACACACCGCGCGTTGAGTTTTTTTAGGGATTCGACGTTAGCGCGTAAGTTTGTGCGTGCCCGAATCAGCTGCACTCCCTTCCCGAGCGGACGATCGCGCGCCCCAGTGAATTCCGTCTCAGTCGCAGCAGCGCTGCAACGCTGACGGCGAAGGCGAGTAGGGCGTCGACCTTTGCGTTCCCGCTGGGAGCAGGCACAACAGGCGCTCTTGCTGGCGCCGCGACGACTTCGATCGTTCCGTACATGCCGCTGCCAGGCGAGCCGTGAGGCTCGCAGAAATAACCGACGGTTCCCGCGTTCGGGAACGCTACCGTGGCAAACCAGAGCGAGTCGCTTGCGTTTCCGCTCCCGCCCTTGCCATCGCCGTCGCAACCGTGCGCGCAACGGAACGAACCGTCATCGGCGACGGCATTGTGGTAACCACCCAGATTCAGGAAAGTGACGGTGTCGCCCGCCTGGATCGTCAGGAACTGCGGCGAGAACGCCACCTCCGCACCACCGGACAAAACGAACCACTGCGCCGCATGCACATCGGCTGCTGCGGGCAACAGTGCCAACGCGAGCAAGATACGGCGAAGCTGACGGGCCACGCCGGGCGCAGCGACTTTGATTGTCATGACCAGACGAATGCGTGAGCGGTCACGGATCAAACCAGAAATTTCATGTAGCCGCCAGCCGTCGTGGGATCGTAGTTCGACGACATGGAGAAGTTGCCCAGGTTTGGAAAGATCGCACTCATGTCGCTCGCTGCACCACCGGCACTGCTGACCCCGAACCAGTTCGCAAGCGTCGCCGCATACTGATCGACCGATGTGGTCGGAATGATGCGGCCGTTGCCATCGCCGGGGTCGTTGAGGTTCGGCGAAGGAACGCCGTAGCTCGAAGGCGTCGGATTGGCGAGACTCGGCATGACCAGACCGTAGTTCGGACTCGCGCCGCTGAAACCGCAGCCGTTGCCGTAGAACTGGCCGCCTTTCACGTCGCCGCCGAGGACAAAATGATGCGAGCCCCAGCCGTGGTCCGTGCCGCCGTTGTTCGCCGTCATCGAGCGGCCGAAATCCGACGCGGTGAATGCGGTCGCCAGATTTGCGAGCGTCTTGCCGTTGCCGAGATCGATACTGGCGAGCGCGTTGTAGAAGCTCGCCAGCGCCCGCGACAGCACGGGCAACAGATTCACGTGCTGATTGATCTCGTCGCTGTGCGTATCGTAGCCGCCCGCGTTGACGAAGAAGACCTGGCGGTGCAGCCCGGCCACCGGCGTCGTTTGCGCGGCCCAGATCATCTGCGCGACTGTCTGCAGCTGGCTGTCGAGGTTGAAGCCGCTGGCGCCGGTGAAAAATGAATCGAAAAGGTTCGGCCCCGAAGGCCGCGCGGGAGCGAGCGTCTGAATAACGGTCGACGCCGTCGCCGACGCGTGGTTCATCGTCGCGGCATAGGTGCGTTCGAGCACGTTGGCCTGGGTCGCATTCGCGTACAGCGCATTGAAGGCCGGCTGGATCCTGTCGGCCGGGTCGTAAGGAACACCGACCAGCAGCGGATCCTGGGCATTCATGATGTAGCCATCGATGTTCTGCCCGCGGATGAAAGCATCCTGCCCGGACAGCGACATCAGCATCGGCACCGGCGAGGAATTGGCGCTCATGAGCATGTCGCAGATGCGGCCGCCCCAGCCGGTCGTCGGCGTGTTGCTCGGCGGCGAGGATTGCCAGTAGGCGGACTGGTCGGAATGCGAATACAGCTGCGGCGGCAGGCTCGGATGCGTATGCAGATAATCGCCCTGCGTCACCGGACCGACCAGCGTGCCGACATTGGCCATGATCGCCAGCGGACTGTTCGGCTGGTTGAACAGCGCCGCCAGTTCCGGCATCGATGGATGCAGCGCGTACTGGATGCCATCGCCCGACGAGCCCAGGGCGTCGGTCAACGGATGCAGCGTCGAATAACCAAGGTCGGCGGTCTTGGCCAGGGCGAGCTGAGGCCGCACCGGCTTCAACACACCGCCGCCGCCATAAAAGCTGTTGAATGCCGACGGCGTGTACGGAACGATCGTGTTGAAACCGTCGTTGCCGCCGTATAGAAATACACAAACCAGCGCCCGGTAGTCGCCGAAGCTGTAGGCCGAAGCGCGTGTCGCCGCCTGCAGCAACTGCAGGTTGCCGAAAGCGGAGTAGATGCCGGCGCCGCCTAGTGCGGCACTCAGGGTCTGGCGAATGAATTTGCGGCGATCGGGTCTCATCGGCATTCCTTGTTCCGCTCAGGCTACTTCTGAACCACGTATTCGGGCGAAGTCACGATCAGCAGCAGCGCCTTGCTGATGCGCTCGAACTGCCAGTTCGGAAACCTGCTCGAATCGAAGTTCGAAGAGCTGACCGGGTTCAGCGCCGTGAGCAGTGTCTGGCGCATGAATGGTGACATCTGGCCGGCCATGAAACGAATGTTGTAGGCGTCGACCAGCTTGTCGGCGGGATCGCCGGCGCCGCCATTCGCGCTGCCGGCCAGCGCCAGATCCTGCGCGCGATTGATCTTTACGTTGCCGACTCCGCTGTCGTTGCCACCGCACGCGCCAGACACGTCCAGGCCCATGTCGAACGTGTCTTCGAACGTCGTGTTCGTCGAACTGCTGATCAGCGTATCGGTGGCGATCTGGAATTCGGGCCCGACCAGTCCGAGTCCCGTCATTTCACCGGACGGCAGGTAGTCCGGCTTGAAAAAGTTGAACACCGTATCCGACCGCAGCGGCGCCTGGCCGACGCCACTATAGAGCGCCGAACCGACGCTATAGGCCGTCGTGTAGCCGGCGTAACGGTACGGATTGGCGTAGTGCAGCGACCCCGCCGTGCTGCCGCAGGCGTGAGTAGCGCCCATCGCACGCCAAAGGTGGGTGACACGCAGCAACGGCTCGCGCAGCTTGCCGAAGGTCTGCGGCGCGTGGAACTGGCCATAGCGCGCTTCGGGATCGAGCAGGATTGCCTTGACGACCGCCTGCAGGTTACCGCGCACGTTGCTGCCGTCGTTGTTGAACACCGCGGTGATGCGCTGGACATATTGCGGACTCGGATTGCTCGTCACCAGGCGCTGGATCAACTGCTTGCCGATGAATGTGCCGACGTTCGGGTGATTGAAGATGTTGTCGAGCGCGAAGGCCAGGTCGGATTCAGGCGAACCACCGGCCGACAAGGTTCCTTTTGCGCTGCCGCCGCCGCAGGCACCGACGCTGTTTGCGGCCGTCGGATAGTTCAGCAATTGCTTGCAGACGATATCGTTCTGCAAGTCGGTGCCATCGTCGTGATGTACGGGAAACGACGCCATCGGCGTCTGGAAATCCAGGCCGTGATAGCCACAGCCGGAAAAATTGCCGCTCGTACAGTCGGCCCAGTTCCATCCTGTGAATACGTGCGCGAAAGTGGTGATGACTGACTGGTCGTAGGTCGGGATCGGTTTGCCGAAGCCATCGAGTTGCGGCGTGCCGGTGTCGTTCAGCATGACAAGCCCGATGCCGAAAAGCTGATTGATCTCGCGCGCGTAGTTTTCGTCCGGATGCAGGTTCTGGGTCAGGTTTGCGCGCGGGTTGCCCTGCATGTTGAGGTAGACGCCCATCTGCGGACTCAGGGTGACCTGCTCGAGCAGCGTGCGGTAGTTGCCGAAGGCGTTGGCCGAGAGCAAATCGTAGTAGTACGCAAGGCCGTCCGGATGCTGGTCGAGCAGCGTGTTCTGATCGGAAATGACGAAGATCTCGCTGAGCGCGAAGGCGACCCGCTGGCGCAGCTGATCGGCATGAACCTTGGTCGGATCGAGCGGAAACTTCGGATCGGGTCCGCCGAGCGCGCCGAGGAACCAGGCCTCGAGGATGTTCGAAAAACCGGTATTCTCGGGCAGGCTTACGACCCAGTTGTAGTAGGTCAGCTGCGAACTCATCGGCACATTGAACTGTTCGTTCAACCACGCCTCATAGCCGGCGCCGTTGTTCGCGGCGGCCAGGGCGCGCAGGTGCGCAATGTCCGCATCGGTCGGCCCGAACGTCGCCTGCGCGAGGAACCGAGCAGCGTCGGCATCGTTGAATGGCCCGGCGTTCACGCCTTCCATGCCGTCATGGAACACCGGGTCGGGGAAGTGAGCTCAGTGCCGTGACTGGCAGCGGCGCGGCTAGAAGCATCGCTGCCGCAACTGCGCAGCGCGTGGAAGCACGCGACAAGACCGCACCGGCATCCATCATGTTGCAGCTCTCCCCTGACTGTTCCATTCCAGTCTGCGTCGGTGATGCAGCGGCGTACCGAGACTTCAGGAAGCCAACGCCACGGCATCCCGAAAGCGAACATTGCGTCGCGCGGCACTGATGGCAGAACTCGATCAGCCCGCGATTCGGGAAGGTATGCGACGGCCCGACCCGGCAAGCGCTTTCGCGCCGAGTCTGCCGGACGAAACAGTTCAGGCTTCGTGAGGACTCACTTGTGCGCTGACGATTGGCGCGAACCCGCTGATGACCGGTGCAAATCGACACGAACCACGGCCTGTCGAATCGTGATGCGGGTCACGATCAGCGCAGGGCCCACAATTCCGCATCCAGGTTGCGCTGCCAGCCGAAGCGGGCGAGATCGACCCGGCCGGCCGCAACGGCGACGCCTTCCTCGAGCAGGCGCGCGCGCTGTTCGCGGAATCCGCGGCTACCCGGCGCAAAGGCAAATCGTCCGTTCGAACGCAACACGCGGTGCCACGGCAATTTCGCCCCGGCGCCGGCATCGCCAAGCACCCGGCCAACGAGGCGCGCGCGGCCCGGAAGCCCGGCGCGCGCGGCGATTTCGCCGTAACTGGTGACACGGCCGCGAGGAATCGAGGCGATCACGCGCCGGATTGCGGCATACTCGGGTTTTTCGCCCTGGGCTTGCTTCATGCGCCCGGCACGTTAGCATAGCGCTGCGCCGATCTGGAGAAGCCCGTGCAATCCTTCGAAGAAGTCCGCTCGCACATCAACGCCCGATTCCCGGTGCGCATCAACGACCCCTATCTCATCAGCTTCGACATGCCGACCGAGGGCGGCACGCGTCATCAGGGCGTGCACCTGGCTGAACTCGAAGGCGAGGACGGACGCCGCTACTTGCGCGTCTCGACACCGATCGGACCGCTGACCGGAATGGATGCCAAGCGCTGCCTGCGCTTCAATTGGGAACAACGACTGGGATACCTCGCCGTCAGCGACCTCGACGGCTCGCCCTATCTGCACCTGTGCGAAAACCGTCCGTACGAACTGATCACGCCAGCCGAACTGGATCGACTCATCGACGAGATCGGTCCTCTGGGTGACAGCCTGGAAAAAGCCGTGTCCGCTGGTGGAGATGCGTTCTAGGTTCCGGAGCGCCGCCATGACTTGAATACCGCGGCAGCCAACCCATTTGTTGATGCTGCAAATTGCTGCCACCGGCAGGCAAACAAGACTTCCCTTCGTACGGACTCACGACATGCAGCAGCAAGCCACGATCGACCTCATCACGAAGTACTACGCCGCGTTCAACGCCGGCGACATGCAGACGTTCGAAGGCTTGCTCGCCGAAGACGTGATCCATGACGTCAACCAGGGCGGGCGCGAAGTCGGCAAGGTCGCCTTTCGCGCATTCATGCAGCGCATGAATGGCGCCTACAAGGAACACCTCACGGACATGGTCGTGTTCGCGAACGCCGACGGCACGCGCGCCGCGGCCGAGTTCGTCGTCAACGGCGAATACCTCGCGAGCGACCCGGGACTGCCGCCCGCGCATGGGCAGAAGTACGTTCTGCCGGCCGGCGCCTTCTTCGACGTGCGCGACGGCAAAGTCGCGCGCATCACGAATTACTACAACCTGCAGGACTGGATTGCGCAGGTGAGTTGAGCCGGAACACCGCGCACCGAGTTCCCTTCTCCCGCTGGCGGGAGAAGGTGGCCGCAGGCCGGATGAGGGTGGCGCATGCGGAAGCGGCACTGCACGGTCATGCGCCACCCTCACCCGCCGCGCGATGCGCGGCGACCTCTCCCGCCAGCGGGAGAGGTGTTCTTTCGAGAACCGCTGCTTTAACGACCCAAATGACTGCGTCCAACACCTTCATCTTCAAGCGCGTCAGCGGCGCCGGCATCGCGCCGTACGTCGATGATCTTGCGCGCCTGCGCATCGAGGTGTTCCGCGAGTTTCCTTATCTCTACGACGGCGACGAAGACTACGAGCGCAAGTACCTGCAGACTTACGTGAAGTCGCCGCGCAGCCTCGCTGTGCTCGTTTACGACGGCGCACAACTGATCGGAGCGTCCACCGGACTCCCAATGGCGGACGAGACCGAGGAATTCCAGCGCCCATTCCGCGAAAACGGTTACGACGTCGGCAGGGTGTTCTACTGCGGCGAATCCGTGTTGCGCCGCGCCTATCGTGGCCGCGGCATCTACAAGCACCTGTTCCAGGCGCGCGAACAACACGCAGCGGAACTCTCAGGCATCGAACTGTGCACGTTCTGCGGCGTGCGCCGCGCGCCCGATCATCCGTTGTGCCCGAGCGACTACGCGCCGCTGAACGCGATCTGGCAGCGCTTCGGCTACATCGAACATCCGGAATTGCAGACACAGTACGTCTGGAAGGATGTCGACGAGAACGAGCCGACAGCCAAGACCATGCGCTTCTGGACCAAGGCGCTGGCCTCGCCCGCGCCGTCCGGAGATGCGCGATGAACGGCCCGTTCCGCATCGCCGCTGCGCAATACCCGATCGAATTTCTCGGCGACTGGGCGACCTACGAAACAAAGATCACGCGCTGGGTCGAGGGCGCGGCGCGCAATGGCGCCCGGCTGCTCGTGTTTCCCGAGTACTTCAGCATGGAACTGGCCTCGTTGTTCGCGCCGGAAATCCATGGCTCACTGCCGGATCAGCTTGCCGCACTGCAGGATCTGTTGCCGAAATTCCTCGCGCTGTTCGCAGCACAGGCGCGCAAGCACAATGTGTACATCTGCGCGGGCACCTTCCCGGCGCGAATCGACGGCGAGGTCTATCACAACCGCTCGTACCTGTTTCATCCGGATGGCCGCGGCGAGTTCCAGGAAAAGCTGCAGATGACGCGCTTCGAGAGCGAGCAGTGGCTGATCCAGGCGGCGGACGAGGTTCGCGTGTTCGACACGGAGCTCGGCCGCATCGGCATTTCGATTTGCTACGACAGCGAGTTCCCGCTGATCGCCAGGCGCCAGGTCGAAATGGGTGCGGATATCCTGCTCGTGCCGAGCTGCACCGATACGCTTGCCGGCTACTGGCGCGTGCGCATCGGCAGCCAGGCGCGCGCGCTGGAAAACCAGTGCTACGTCGTGCACGCCTCGACCGTCGGCGAGGCGCCGTGGTCGCCGGCGGTCGACGTCAACGTCGGCGCCGCGGCAATCTACGCTCCGGTCGACCGCGGTTTCCCCGACAACGGCGTGCTCGCGATCGGCGAACTCGATGCCGTGCAGTGGGTGTACGCGGACGTCGATCCGGCCGGCCTCGCCGAAGTCCGCCGCAACGGCCAGGTCTTCAACTATCGCGACTGGCCGGGGCAGTTTCGCGTCACGAAGTCAGCGTCTGACGATATCTCGTAGGGTGGGCCTTGGCCCACCGTCTTGCGCTGGCCCACCGTCTTGCGCTGGCCCACCGTCTTGCGCTGGCCCACCGTCCTGCGCTGAAGTGAAGAGCGGTGGGCCGAGGCCCACCCTACGCAAGCCAGCCGATCAGCTTGAGTCCGCGCACGAGCAGATAGGCCAGCGCGCCGGCGATCGGGATGGTCAGGATCCATGCCCAGACCATGCGCTCGACGACGGTCCATTTGATCGCATTTGCGCGCTTGGCCGTGCCGACTCCCATGATCGCGGCCGAAACGTTGTGCGTTGTGGACACTGGAATGCCGAGCGCCGAAGCCGTCATGATCACGCTCGACGAGGCGATGTCGGCGGCCACGCCATTGATCGGGTGCAGCTTGACCATCTTGTGGCCGAGCGTGCGGATGATGCGCCAGCCGCCGGCCATGGTTCCCGAGGCCATGACGACGGCGCACGTCGCCTTGATCCAGGTTGCGATCTCGAACTGACCTTTCGGATCGGCTTCGATTCGCAGGAAATGCAGCCAAGACGGCAGATGGTCGAGCGACCCGGCCGTCGTCGCGCTGGCCAGCGCGAGCGCGATTATGCCCATGGTTTTCTGCGCATCGTTGAGGCCATGGGAGAACCCCATGAAACCCGACGAGACCATCTGCACCTTTGCGAAAATCGCATTGACGACACGCGGCCGCGCAGCGTGCTGGATCTTTCCACCGCGCGAGGACAGGAACGACAACAGCGCAAACAACAGGCCCATGATCGTGAAGCCGAGCAGAAATCCGGCGGCGGGCGACACGATCATCGGCAGGATGACCTTGTTGAGGATTCCCTTGCCGAGCCACCAATGCTCGCCGGGAATCGACCAGATCATCACGTTCCAGTTCTCGCCGGCGGCAGCGAACGCGGCTCCGCACAGGCCGCCGATCAATGCATGCGACGAGCTCGATGGCAGGCCCCACCACCAGGTGATCAAGTCCCAGATCGTGGCGCCGAGCAGCGCGCAGATCAGCAACTCGGGCGTCATCGCCACGATGTTGCTGTCGATCAGTCCCGAGGAAATCGTCTTGGCAACGGCGGTGCCCCACATCGCACCGAGCATGTTGGTGATGGCCGCGAGGATTACCGCCTGACCGGGAGTGAGCACCTTCGTCGCAACCACGGTCGCGATCGAGTTCGCGGTGTCATGAAAACCATTGATGTACTCGAAGATCAGCGCGACCAGCAGGACGGTGAAGACGAGGGTGAGGGTCACTTGTCGGACTCAGGGGCGAGGGACGAGGAGCGAGGAGTCAGGGGTGAAGAAGAAAGGTTCGCGGCAGGCGATTTCTTTCGCTCGCCCCTCGTCCCTCGTCTCTCGCCCTGCTCTCTCACGAATTCTTCAGCACGATCGCATAAATCACATTGCCGGCATCACGGCAGCGGTCGATCGCTTTCTCGAGCAATTCGAACAGGTCCTTTCGCAGGATCAGGCGCGAGGCGTCGCGCTCGTTCGTGAAAAGATCCTGGTACAAGGTGAGAATGAGGCGGTCGGCTTCGCTTTCGATCGCCTGCATGCGATCGTTCAACGCCTTCATTTCCTCGAGCCGCATGCCTTTTCGCAGCTGCGCGACCATTTCGACGATGACGCCGGCGGCTTTTTCCAGCAGCACGGCGCGCGAGGCGTAGTCGATTTCCATGAGCTGGGCAGCGAACAGCGCATAACGCTCGGCAAACTTTTCGACCGTCTTTGGAATCTTGTATAGCGCGGCCGAGAGCGCCTCGATGTCCTCACGCTCGAGCGCTGTGACAAACGTGTTGACCAGCGCCTGGCTGATCTGCGCCATGATTTCCTTTTCGCGTCGGCGCGCGACGCGGAATTCGTCGAGCGACGGGCTCGAGGATTTCTGGTTCAGCATCGCGATCAGCGCGCGCGTGCTCTGGCGCGCCGCATCGGCGCTCGCCTCGAGCAGCCCGTAAAACTTGTCGCCTTTGCCGAAAATCGTTTGCAGAGAAAACATGGGTCCGCCTTGTCGAGTGCTGCACCGGTCCCAGCCGGGCCGGCGAATATTACCGTTTTGTTACGGGAATAGGGCTGAGGGCTGAGGGCTGAGGGCTTAAAGCGCGCAACGCCATGCCCTGATTGGAATTTTTTCGGCGCGCGTCGGCTGCGACGAGCTCGGCTTTCTACTCAGCCCTCGGCCCTCAGCCCTCAGCCCTGCTCCCACTGTCATAAAACTTTAAAACTCGCCGCGTAGCCTGCGCTGCATCAACTGATGGCTGTGGCGCGGCTTGGGGACTACGCGCAGCGACCGCAGCCTCCGCAACGGCAAAAATCACCCGGAGGTTATATGTCCATGAATATTCGTCACGTGCTGTCTGCGCTTGTCGCCTCGGCGGCGCTGACCGTTGCCGCAGGTACTGCGCAGGCAACCGACATCACCGGCGCGGGCTCCACGTTCGTCTATCCGGTGCTGTCGAAATGGTCGGCAGCATTCAAGGAGAAGACCAGCAACCAGGTCAACTATCAGTCGATCGGCTCGGGCGGCGGTATCGCCCAGATCAAGGCCGCAACCGTCGATTTCGGCGCGTCCGACAAGCCCCTCGAGGCCAAGGATCTCACTGACGCCGGACTCGGCCAGTTTCCCGTCGTGATCGGCGGCATCGTGCCGGTCGTCAATTTCGAAGGCATGCAGCCGGGCGACCTCAAACTCACAGGGCCGGTGCTCGCGGACATCTTCCTGGGCAAGGTGCAGAAGTGGAACGACAAGGCTATCGCCGATCTGAATCCTGGCGCGAAGCTGCCGGATTCATTGATCACTGTCGTGCATCGCTCGGACGGTTCGGGCACGACGTTCAATTTCACCAACTATTTGTCGAAAGTCAGCCCGGAGTGGAAAGAGAAGGCGGGAGAAGGCACGTCCGTGTCATGGCCGACCGGCGTCGGCGGCAAGGGCAATGAGGGCGTCGCCGCGTACGTCAAGCAGATCAAGGACTCGATCGGCTATGTCGAATACGCCTTCGCGCTGCAGAACAAGATGACCTACGCGCAGATGCAGAATCATGCCGGCAAGTGGATCAAGCCGGACAAGGCGGCGTTCTCCGCCGCCGCCGCGACCGCGGACTGGAAAAACGCAAAGGATTTCAACCTGATCATGACCGACGCGCCAGGCGATGCGGCGTGGCCGATCACCGCGACAACCTGGGCGATCATGTACAAGACACCGAAAGACGCAGTCCACTCCAGGACCGCATTCGAGTTCTTCAAGTGGTCGTTCGAGAATGGCCAGAAGGAAGCCGACGCGCTCGACTATGTCGCGCTGCCGGAATCGCTGGTCAAGCAGATCGAAGAGTACTGGAAGTCCGATTTCAAGTCTTGATAAACCGACTCCCTCCCAACGTCGGGATTTACGCGCGCGCCGGCGACGGTGCGCGCGCTTTTTCTCGGCGCCGCCGTCTGTCCCACTCGTGATCTGTCCACGACGATGAATGCAATCGTAACGGCCGACCTGGCAACGCGTGCGCGCCGCGACGCTTCCGCTGAGCGCGTCTTCAAGGGCATCTTCGCCGGCGCAGGCTGGCTGGTATTGATCCTGTTGATCGGCGCTGCGGCATCCATGCTGTGGGGAGGACGCGAGGCGTTCTCGACGTTCGGCTGGCGCTTCCTGACCGACAGCGATTGGGATCCGGTTCTGCACAAGTTCGGCGCGCTCGTACCGGTCTACGGAACGCTGGTCACCGCGCTCATCGCGATGATCATCGCGGTTCCGGTGAGCTTTGGCATCGCGCTGTTCCTGACCGAAGTTGCGCCGGCCTGGATGCGCGGACCCGTCGCGGCCGCGATCGAATTGCTCGCCGGCATTCCGTCGATCATCTATGGCATGTGGGGCCTGTTCGTATTCGTGCCGTTCATGGGGGCGTACATCATTCCATGGTTGAACACGCACGTCGGACACTGGCCGCTGATCGGGCCGCTATTTACCGGGCCGCCTCTCGGCATCGGCATGCTCACGGCCGGCATCGTGCTAGCGATCATGGTGATCCCGTTCATTTCGTCAGTCATGCGCGACGTCTTTCTGACCGTCCCCTCACGGCTGAAGGAGTCGGCCTACGCGCTCGGTTCGACAACCTGGGAAGTTGCGTGGGACATCGTTCTGCCGTACACGCGCACGGCGGTCATCGGCGGCATCTTCCTCGGTCTCGGCCGCGCGCTCGGCGAGACGATGGCGGTGACCTTCGTACTCGGCAATTCGCATCAACTCAGTGCGTCACTGTTGATGCCCGGCAATTCGATTGCGGCCACGCTCGCCAACGAGTTCACCGAAGCCGATTCGGATATCTACCTGTCGTCCCTGATTGCGCTGGGGTTCCTGCTCTTCGTCGTCACCTTCATCGTCCTGGCGATCGCGAAATACATGCTGATGCAGTTGGCCAAGCGGGAGGGAAGCTGAAATGGCCGCGTCGATGGAAAGCCTGTATCGCCGCCGGCGCATGAGAAATGCGGTCGCCCTGTCGCTGTCGCTCGCGGCAACGGTGTTCGGTTTGTTCTGGCTTGCCTGGATTCTGCTGACGGCGTTTGGCAAAGGCCTCGCCGCGATGAACCTTGCGTTGTTCACACAGATGACGCCCGCGCCCGGCTCCGACGGCGGTCTGCTGAACGCTTTCTTTGGCAGCGCATTGATGTCGCTATTGGCGATCGCGATCGGCGCGCCGATCGGCATCGCTGCCGGCACTTATCTTGCCGAATATGCACGCAAGCGCGCGATCGGCGAGACGATCCGCTTCGTCAACGACATTTTGCTGTCTGCACCATCGATCGTGCTGGGTTTGTTCATCTACTCGATCGTGGTGCGTACGATGGGCCATTTCTCCGCGCTCGCCGGCGCGCTGGCGCTGGCGCTGATCGTAATCCCGGTAGTCGTGCGCACGACCGATGAAATGCTGCAGCTCGTGCCCGCGGCGATGCGCGAAGCAGCGCTGAGCCTTGGCGTGCCGCAGTGGAAAATGACGATGCAGGTGCTGTACCGCTCGGCCGCGCCCGGAATCCTGACCGGCATTCTGCTCGGCCTGGCCCGCATCAGCGGCGAGACCGCGCCGCTGCTGTTCACTGCGCTGAACAACCAGTACTGGAGTGCCGACCTGACCAAGCCGATGGCCAGCGTGCCGGTCGTGATTTTCCAGTATGCGATGAGCCCGTACGACTCCTGGCATTCATTGGCCTGGGCCGGCGCGTTCATGGTCACGCTGTTCGTATTGGTGCTGTCGCTGGTTTCGCGAGCCGTGATCCTGCGCAACAAGATCCCCAATGATTGAGTCCGGAGTTCGAGGATGCTCACCGTGAACGATTCCACGCCCGCCAACGCACCACCCAGCGCCGCAGTTTCAGCTGTCGAAGCGCCGAAGCTGGTTGCGCGCGACCTCAAGTTCTACTACGGCGACTATCTGGCGCTCAAAAGCATCAACATGCAGGTCGCCGCGAACAAGGTCACGGCGATCATCGGCCCGTCCGGTTGCGGCAAGTCGACATTGTTGCGCATATTCAACCGGATCTACTCCATCTACCCGAAGCTTCGGGCCGAGGGCGAGGTGCTGCTCGACGGCGAGAACATCCTCGATCCGCGCTATTCCCTTAACCGACTGCGCAGCAAGGTCGGCATGGTGTTCCAGAAACCCGTCCCGTTTCCGATGTCGATCTACGACAATATCGCCTATGCGATCAGGCATTACGAGAAACTGACGCGCGCGGAAATGGACGTGAGAGTGGAGCAGGCACTGAACCAGGCTGCGCTGTGGACCGAGGCGAAGGACAAACTCAGACAGAGCGCGCTGGGCCTTTCCGGCGGCCAGCAGCAACGCCTGTGCATTGCGCGCGCGATTGCCCTGAAACCCGAAGTCATCCTGTTCGACGAGCCGACCTCGGCGCTCGACCCGATCGCAACGGGCAAGATCGAACAGCTCGTCGAAGAACTCAAGGAACACTACACGATCGCTATCGTGACGCACAACATGCAGCAGGCATCGCGAATTTCCGACCTGACCGCATTCATGTACCTCGGCGAGCTGATCGAATTCGATACGACGACGATGATCTTCGAAACACCGAAGCAGAAGATGACGGAAGACTACATTACTGGAAGATACGGGTAGTGAAGAGGCAGGGACCAGGGGCCAGTAAGAGCGCTAGTCGCATCTTGCACATCGGCTCATTCCCGCCCTCCCGCGCAGTCGCTTTCCCAAGTCCCTAGTCCCTAGCCCCTGGCCCCCCACCATGTCCGAACACATCGTAAAAAGTTTCGACGACGAACTGACTCAGCTCAACATCGCAATTGCGCGCATGGGCGAGCTGTCGCAGACGCAGCTTGCCGGCGCGATCGACGCGATGCTGCTGCGCGACACCGCGGTTGCGGCACGCGTCGTGCGCGAGGATTTCGAGGTCGACGAAATCGAACGCGATCTCGACGCGCGCGCGATCCGCGTGCTTGCCTTGCGCCAGCCGATCGCGCGCGACCTTCGCCAGGTGCTCAGTGCGTTGCGCATCGCCATCGAGTTCGAGCGCATCTGCGATTTCGCCGCGAATATCGCCAAGCGCGCAATCGCGCTGGACTCGCATTCGCCGGACGAGTGGATCAACGAGATCGCCGAGCTCGGCAACCTCGCCCTCACGCAAATCGCCAATGTGGTCGCAAGCTTCCGCGAACGCGATGCGAACAAAGCGCTCGCGGTGTGGGCCGAGGACGAGGCGATCGACGACTACCACACCGGCATCTATCGCGGTCTGATCGACTGGATGAAGGGCGACCCGGCGCGCGTACCGATCGGAACGCACTTGTTGTTCATGGCCAAGAACATCGAGCGCATCGGCGATCACGCAACCAACGTCGCCGAGTCGGTGTATTACCTGATCACCGGCGACACGTTGAGCGGCCCGCGGCCAAAGGGTGCCACGTCGAGCCTCGAGAAGGTCGCCGACGAGGAGTGAGGCTTTTGGGGGTGGGCCTTGACCCACCTCATTTGCCAGGATGAGCAACGATCGGCCGCTCCGCGGCGGGCGGCGGCCGCTACCGGCCATCCATGGCCTCCGGGGCACTCGGGCTCCTGCCCATCGCACTTGGGCTCTGCCTCGCGGCGCTGCGTCGCGCAACCCGCCACCGATCGTCTACACTTGCCGCTCCGCTCCCATTCGCGCCGGAATGGCTCTCGAAGTCACCCTCATCGTCCTGCTTGCCGTGCTGAACGGCTTTTTCGCGCTCAGCGAAATGGCGCTGATGACCTCGCGCAAGTTCAAGCTCAAGCAGCTGGCGCGCACGAGCCGCCGGGCGCAGATCGCGTTGACCCTGTCGCAGATGCCCGAACGTTTCCTGTCGACCGTGCAGGTGTTCATCACGCTGCTCGGCATCGGCACCGGCACTTTGCTCGGCGCCCGGTTCGGCGAGCACATCTCGCAGGCGATCGATACGGTCGAACGCCCATGGCTGGCCGAATATGCGGTGCCGATCGGCGTCAGCCTGAGCGTTGCCAGTATCACGTTCATCAACATGCTGCTCGGCGAACTGCTGCCCAAACGCCTGGCGCTGGTCAATCCGGAAAAATTCGCCGTCGCGACGGCTATCCCGATGCGCGTGATGACGGCGATCGCGCTGCCGTTCGCGTTCGTGCTGATCTGGATCACGCGTTCGGTTCTGCACCTGC
The DNA here is from genome assembly GCA_963766595.1 of uncultured Gammaproteobacteria bacterium. Taxonomy (GTDB): domain Bacteria; phylum Pseudomonadota; class Gammaproteobacteria; order Xanthomonadales; family Rhodanobacteraceae; genus Rudaea. The sequence goes on along the minus strand of CAVYAZ010000001.1, from coordinate 45,397 downwards.
TGCGCCTGGACAAGGCCAGCAATGAGCGTGTCAGCGAAGAAGAAATCCGCCTGCTGGTTTCCGAGAGTGCCGAACAGGGCGTCATCGATCCGGACGAACGCAACATGGTCAACCGCGTGCTGCGCCTGGGCGATCGCAGCGTCGACAGTCTCATGACGCCGCGGCCGCGGATCGTCTGGCTCGACGTCACGGCGCCGATGTCCGACAGTTTGGCGATCATGCGCGACACGCCCTACTCCCGCTATCCGGTCTTCCGCGGCAGCGACAAGGAGGTCATCGGCATTTTCGAACTCAAGCAGATGATCGACCGGCTCGGAAATCCACAAGTGGATTTGTTTCGCAAGTTGAGCAAGCCGCTGTTCGTGCCGGCGACTGCGCGCGGCATGGACCTGCTCGAGGAATTCCGCGATGCCGAGTCGACCTTTGCGCTCGTCGTCGACGAGTACGGCGATATCGCCGGACTGATAACGCTGAACGACCTGCTCAGCGCGGTCGTCGGCAAGTCGGCAACGCCACTGGTCGAGGCGGGTTCTTCGCCGATCGTCCGGCGCGACGACGGCAGTTGGCTGATCGACGGCGCCCTGGCCGCAGACGACCTGCGCGAACTGCTTGGACTCGGCCTCCTGCCGCGAGAGAGCGACGAGGATTACCACACGGCCGCCGGAATGCTGATCGCGCAGTTCGGCCGCATCCCGCAGGTGGGCGAGCATTTCGACTGGCGCAATTACCGCTTCGAGGTCATGGACCTCGACGGCGCGCGCATCGACAAGATTCTGATCGCGCCGCGACGCGAGGCGACAGCGACTGTCGACGACGATAGCGGGTAGGGTGGGCCTTGGCCCACCGTTTTTCTTTGGCGCAAGGAGCGAAGAGCCGGTGGGCCAAGTCCCACCCTACGTGGATCACGTCTTGCGTTCTGCCGCCAGCCTCGCCATCCTCTGCGCATCGTCGAAAATCCCGCGCAGAATGCGCAGTTCGCGCTGATCCAGGTCGCTGCGCAGGAACAAGCGTCGCAACCGCTGCATGATCGTGCGCGGCGATCGCCCCTTGTGGAAATCGATGTCGTCGAGCGTCTGCGCCAGGTGCGCGAAGAAGTACTCGAGCTGCTCGGCCGTCGCCGGCGGATCGGACTTGGGCAATCCTTCGCGCGCATCGTCACTCGTGTCGAGGCTCGCCAGGCGCAGCTCGTAAGCCAGCACCTGCACGGCCTGAGCGAGATTGAGCGAGGAAAATGTCGGATCGCTCGGGATGTGCACCGCCGCATGGCAGCGCATGAGCTCGTCGTTTTCCAGACCGGTGCGCTCATTGCCAAACACAATGGCGACTTCCGCCGCCGGCGCCGCCGCCGAGACTCGCCCCGCCGCCGCGCGCGGCGTCAGTTCCTCGAGCGAAACGCCGCGGCGCCGAGCCGTGCAACCCAGCACGAGTTCGCAATCGGCTATCGCACTGACAAGATCGGGAACAACGATCGCCTGCCCCAGCACATCGTCGGCGCCCACCGCGAGGGCCGTCGCTTCGGGATCCGGAAAGTGCTGCGGCTGCACCAGCACCAGGCGCGAGAACCCCATCGTGCGTATCGCCCGTGCCGCGGCACCGATATTCCCCGGGTGCGACGTGCGCACGAGGACGAATCGGAGCGAGGGACCAGGGACTACGGACGAGGGGCCCGCAGAGGCTTCTGCGAATACGTTTGTCTGGGTTCTTTTCACCGACGCATTATCCGCGACGATAACCCTTCACTTCACCACATTTCTCGACCCCGCCGCTCTAACTAGTCCCTCGCCCCTGGTCCCTAGCCCCTGCCTTTATGCTACCCTGCGCGCCCGCCGGCGAGCCCGGACGGGTCGTTCTTTCCAAGCTATCGATCGGAGTTGCACCCATGGCACGTCCCGCCGTCAATGTCGCGGTGCGCGCAGCGCGCGCTGCCGGCGCGATCATCCTGCGCTATATGAACCGCGTGGACAGCCTCAAGATCGAGGAAAAGTCGCGCATGGACTTCGCCACCGAAGTCGACCGGCTCGCCGAAGCCGAGGTCGTGCGCGAATTGAAGCGCGCTTTTCCTGATCACGGAATCCTCGCCGAGGAAGCCGGGCGGTCGGGTAACGCTTCGAAAGTGTGGGTCATCGACCCGCTCGACGGCACCCACAACTACCTGCGCGGGTTCCCGCATTTCTGCGTTTCGATCGGATTTCTCGATCACGGCGACCCGGTGCACGCGGTGGTCTACGACCCGCTGCGCGACGAGCTGTTCACCGCAAGCAAGGGCGATGGCGCGTTCCTGAACGATCGCCGCCTGCGTGTGACCAAGCGCGAAAATATTGCCGGCGCCCTCCTGGCAACCGGATTTCCGTTTCGTCAACGCGGGCATCTCGAAGCGCAGCTGCGCATGACGCGCGAGCTGCTGCGCGAGGCCGAAGACATCCGCCGCACCGGATCCGCCGCGCTTGACCTCGCCTACGTCGCCGCCGGGCGCCTCGACGGCTTCTTCGAGATCGGCTTGAAAGCGTGGGACATGACCGCGGGTTGCCTGCTGGTACGCGAAGCCGGCGGCCATTATTGCGATTTCTCCGGCCGCGCCGGCATTCCCGACAGCGGCAACCTGGTGGCCGGCAATCACCACGTGACGGCGGCAATGGTCAAGGCGTTCGCCGCCGAAGTGCCTGCGGAACTGCTCTGAGCTACCGATTCGCCTGTGTCTGAGGCCCGAATAGAGCGGCTGCTATCAGAACTGTGTTCCCTGTCCCGGAAAACGCAACCTTCACGGCCAAATAATCCCCCCGGTACGAGTATTGCTAGAACTTTGGGTGCACTACCGGAGTAGACTGACTCCGGGCAGCCGGGGGGCGCATGAGCCCAATGGACGACAGCATGATGTTCGCCGCGGAACCTGCCGTTCAGGCAGCCCCGCCATGGCATGTGCTGGTCGTCGATGACGATCCCGAAGTCCACGAAGTCACCCGCCTCGTCCTTGGTTCGTTCCGCTTCGCCGACCGTCCGCTCGATCTGATCAGCGTCGATTCGGCGCGCCGCGCCTTCGATCATCTGCGCGACCACGACGACATCGCGGTCGTCCTGCTCGACGTCGTGATGGAGTCCGAGCAGGCGGGACTCGAACTGGTGCGCCGCATCCGCGAGGAACTCCACAACAGATTCGTGCGCATCGTGCTGCGAACCGGACAGCCGGGACAGGCGCCCGAGCACGACGTCATCGCAACGTACGACATCAACGACTACAAGGAAAAGACCGAGCTGACGGCGCAGAAGCTCGCGACGACGCTTTACGCCGCGCTGCGTTCGTATCGCGACATGCGCACGATCGAGGCGCAGCGCCACGGCCTCGAGCGCGTCATCACGGCCTCGGCGCGCATCTTCTCGCACCAGAACTCACGCGATTTCCCATCGGCCGTGCTCGCCCAGCTGGCCGAGCTGGTCGGCATACGCCACGGCGTGCTGCTTTGCTCGGTGCCGAGGCTCGATGGCCCCGCGGCGGCGCACTATCGCGTCACCGCCGCCACCGGCGAATACCTTCCGCTCGTCGGCCACGACGCCGACGAAGGTTTGCGCCCGGCGCTCGTGGAATCCCTGCGCCTTGCGCACCGGCACGAACGCCATCACTTCGCCGACGATCACTACGTGCTGCATTTCGGCGACAGCCGCGGCGGCGAGAGCTTGCTGTTCGTCGGCGACGCGTGGCACATGACGGCGCTGGAATACCGGCTGGTCGAACTGTTCTGCACGAACGTGTCGATCGCATTTGCCAACATGCGCCTGAGCGACGACCTTTTCGACTCGCAACTCGAGATGGTGTACCTGCTGGCCGGCGCCGCCGAAACGCGTTCGCAGGAAACGGCCAATCACGTACGCCGCGTCGGCCTGCTGGCGGAGATGCTGGGCCAGGCGATCGGACTGGATGACAAGACCTGCGAGCATCTGCGCTACGCCGCGCCGCTGCACGATATCGGCAAGATCGGCATTCCCGATTCGGTTCTGGCCAAGCGTGGCGCACATACGCCGGAGGAAGCCGCGATCATGCGTACGCACGCCGAGCTCGGCGCGAAGCTGCTCGGCGATTCTCGCCGCCCGGTGCTGCGGCTCGCCGCGGAAATCGCCCGCAACCATCATGAAAACTGGGACGGTAGCGGCTATCCATCCGGACTTGCCGGCCAGGAGATACCGATTTCCGGCCGCGTTACGATGGTCGCCGACGTGTTCGATGCGCTCGGCAGCCGGCGCTGCTACAAGGAGCCATGGGCTAGCGAGGATATCCGTGCCTACATGCTCTCCGAGCGCGGCCGCAAGTTCGATCCTGCGCTGATCGACCGGTTGATCGCGAACTGGGACGACGCGCTCGCGGTGCGCGAAAAACTGCCCGATCGTTGAGTTGGCACTGAGCGTCCCGCTAGAGGTCCAACAAGGATCGTCATTTCGCGAAAGCGAAGAATATAGTTTTGGCGTCGTTCCGTCAGGCGCGAAAGACTCGCAAATTGCCGTCATTCCCGCGAAAGCGGGAATCCATCTTGAACTTGCCGTTTCGTTCAAAAGCAAAATGGATTCGCGGGAATGACGACCTTTGTTGTTCCCTGGCCGCTTTTGTTTCCTCGTTGCCCTACGATGGAGTCGCCGGCATCACGATGCGGAAAAGCGCGCCCTCCCCCGGCGCGCTGATGCACTCGATGCTGCCACGCAGGCTCTGCGCCACGAGGTTGTAGACGATGTGCATGCCGAGGCCCGAGCCGCCCTTGCCGCGGCGCGTCGTGAAAAACGGCTCGAAGATGCGCAGCCGCACGGATTCCTCCATCCCGCCGCCGTTGTCGCGGTAATCGATGTGGATCTGAGCGGCGTCTCGGCGCACGTCGATGTGGATTTCGTTGTCCTTTTCGTGCCCGCCAGCGGGACCTTGGCGCGCCTGCGCGCCATCGAGCGTCGCGGTTGGGCCACCTCGTCCAAGGTCCTCGGCACTCCTGTCCTGCGGCCTCTCTCGGCCATACGTGGCCTCCGAGGGCCCTTCTCGGCCATCCATGGCCTCCAGGGCACCCAGACTCCTGTCCGTCGCACTCGGACTCCTGTCCTTCGTGAAACCGTGGGTGATCGAGTTCATCACGAGATTCGTGATGATCTGGTACAGCGCGCCGGGGGCCGTTTCCACAATGATCATTTGTGGACAATCGAGCATGATGTGGCAGCCGGAGTTCTTCAGGCTCGGCCCCAGCGTCGTGATGATGTCTTCGAGGCTGACGCCGAGGTCGACGACGCGGCGCTCTTCGCTCGACTGATCCACCGCGACCTGCTTGAAGCTCTTGACCAGGCGATCCGCGCGCCGCAGGTTGCGCAACACGATGTCGGTACTCTCGCGCGCAATGTGCTCGAACCGGTCGAGACCGCTGCGGGTCAACTCGCCGGCTGCGAGCTGATGCGACAGGCGGCGCGCCTCGTCCTGCAGATGCGAGGCCGCGGTGACGCTGATGCCCAGCGGCGTATTGATCTCGTGCGCGATGCCCGCAACCATGCCACCGAGCGAGGCCAGCTTTTCCGTCTCGACCAGATGCCGCTGCGCCAGCTTCAACATGTCGAGCGTTCCGCGCAATTTCAGATTGGCATCGCGCAGATCCGCCGTGCGCCTCTCGACGCGGGATTCGAGTTCCTCGTTCAGGGCGCGCAATGCCTCCTCGGCACGTTTGAGTTCGGCAATGTCGTGGGTCGTTCCGCTAATGCGCACGGCACGTCCGCTGGCATCGCGCTGCGCGCGGCCGCGGGTCAGGATCCAGGCCCATTCATGACGGATGTCGAGCGTGCGATAGCTGCACTCGAAGGTCGCCGCCCTGCCCTGCAGGTGATCGCGCATCGCCGCATTGAACCCGGCGACGTCGTCCGGATGCACGAACGGCGTGTAGGCGGCAATCGTCTGGTCGGCCGCCTCGGAGTTTGCCGCCAGATGGGGCAGCAGGTTCTCACGCACCATTCTTCCGCTGCGCAGGTCGACGTCCCACAGCTCGCTGCCGCTGCCCCACAGCGCCAGTTTCAGGCGCTCGGCGCTGTGCCGCATCGCCTCCTGCACCGCGCTTCGCTGGCGCATGACCGTGCGTGCTATCAGCACGATCAGCACGGCAGCGAGCGCTGCAGCGAATGCATAGATCGCGTACGCAAGCGGCGATGCCCACGGTGGTGGCAGAACCTGAACGTCGACTCCGGCTGCGTTCTCGGCCCAGTTCTCGCCCGAATGGCGCGCGCGCACGCGCAAGTGGTAAGGACCCGCGCGCAGGTCGGTGTACGTGGCCAGGCGGCGCGATGCCGACGTCTCGATCCATTGGTCGTCATGACCGTCGAGTCGGTAGGCGTACTGCACCGATTCCGGATCGGAATACTCGAGCGCGCCGAATTCGAACGTGACGTTATCCTGCTGGTAGTCCAGCACGACCTTGCCGCCGTGCCCGAGGCTCGCCTCCAGCGGCGACGCCACATCGCGCCAGCGCAGCGCAACTGGGACATTGCTCAGCAGCAGGGCGGTCACGAGCGGCGGCGGCGTCGGCGCCAGTTTGATCGCATTGGGGTCGAGTACGCTGATGCCGTCGAGGCCGCCGAATACGATCCGGCCATCGGGCAGACGCGATCCGGCATTGATCCAGTACCCGCGCGGCTGGGCGCCGTTTCTCGCGCCATAGTTGACGATCCGCGGGGACTCGCCACCGGCTCGCTGAATGCGGCTCACACCCGCGGTCGTGCTGACCCAGAACACGCCGGGCGAAGCCTCCACGATCGCCCCGATCGCATCGGCCGCCAGGCCTTCACGCGAATCGATCGTCTCGAACCGCACCTTGCCGCCCGCATCGACCACGCGATGAACCAGCCCTCCACCTTGCGTTCCGATCCACAACGCGCCGCGAGAATCTTCGAACAGGACCGTTGCCGCATCGCTGCTGAGCGAATCGGGATCGGTGACACGCGCGCGGAAATGCTCGAAGCGGCCGCTGCGGCGATCGAACCGGTCCAGGCCTTCGCTTCGGTACGCTACCCAGAATTCGCCGTTGCGCAGTTCACGCACGCTGCTCACCGCGTCACCGGCCGCACTGGCCGGATCGGCTGGATCATGTCGATGGTGGCGAAAGCCCGGGCAGCCGGCGCAGCGTTCGTCGAGCCCGGAATCGGCGGTGGCAACCCAAAGCGTCCCGGCGGCGTCGTCGGCGACGAAGTAGACCCGGTCGCTGCCGAGGCTGGCCGTATCGGCCGGATCGTGGCGGAAGTGTTCGAAGCCCGAGCCATCCGCCTTCATACGGTCCAAGCCACCGCCGATCGTGGCAACCCACAGGCTGCCGTCGCGGGTGCGTGTGACGTACTGGACGAAATCGTGCGCGAGCGAATCGGCGTGCGCGGGATCGTGCGCGTAGCGCCGCAGGACTTGACCACCCAGATCCAGATGCAGCAGTCCGCCGTTGGAACCGGCGCCGCTCCACAACGTGCCATCCGAATCGGCGTAGAGCGCGAGTGCCGACTGGACGCGACTGACCGCGCCATCGCTGCCAGCGACGCGATCGATCAACGCAAACGCGCGCGTGCGTGGATCATGCACGCTCAGGCCATTGGTGTACGTGCCGGCGAGCAGCAGGCCGTTGCGCTCACGCAGCAGAGCCGACAGGCGGCTGGCGCCGATCGTGTCGGCGCGCGCGGCATCGTGCTCGAAGACGACGAAGCGCTGAACGTGCGGATCTCGCCAGGCCAGGCCGCGGCTGTTGCCGCCGATCCATAGCCCGCCGTCCGCGTCGGCCAGAAGCGCGCGCACCTGGTCGTCCGGAAGATCGTGCATGGCATCGGCTTTCGCATCGTGCCGATAGTGCTCCGCCAATTCGCCGGCGGCGGTAAGTCGATACAACCCCGACTCGGCTGTCCCGACCCACAGTTCGCCGCTGGGCGTTTGTGCCAGCGCCGTGACGTCGAGTGGTTGATCGGCACCGGCGCGAAACTCGACCATTGCGCGGGCGTCAGCGTCGGTGCGGTATAGGCCCTGGTTCGTTCCGATCCACACGGCGCCGTCAGCCGCCGGCAGCAGTGCCCGGACCATGCGCAGGCTGGCGTGCTCGCCGAGCGGCGCGTCGATGAGGCGTTCGTGGGCCCGATCCACCCATTGCAGCCGGCCGCCACCGTTGGCGATCCAGATGCGTCCGTCCTTGTCGCGCGCCAGCGCCGTCACGAGGCGCGACGCCGTGCTGTCCAAAGCGGCCGCCGACTCGTAGCTGGTAAACCGGTCCAGCACCGGATCGTAGCGATTAAGGCCGCCGGCCTGAGTGCCGATCCACAGACTGCCGTCAGGGTCAGCCAGGAGCGCCCAGACATGGTTGTGGGCCAGCGATGCGGGGTCGGTGCGGTCGTGCTTGTAGACCTTGAAACCGTAGCCGTCGAACCGGTTCAGGCCATCCTGCGTGCCAATCCAGATGAAACCGTCGCGATCCTGCGCGAGCGCACGCGCGGTGGCCTGCGAGAGCCCCTCTGGCGTGCTGTAGGTGCGGAAACGCAGGGCATCGCCAGCGTGATCGGGTTGCGCGCGAGCGAGCGCGGCGAAGGCAAGCGCGGCGGCGCAGAACGCCGCGCGCGCGAACGCACCCATCGACAGCGGCCCCCTGCGATCCATCGATGCAGGTTAGCGCGGCCCACAGGTGCGAACAAGCAACGGTGCCTCAGACGAGCAAGACGGCCCTCAAGGCCCGCAGCTGCGGGCCTTGGCAGGAAAAAGGGCTTAGGGCCGGCGGGCGAGCTCAGGATTGTCGCGAGATACCGGCATCAGGTCCTTCTTCGAAACGCCGAGCCACAGGAGGATCGGGTTGGCGAAGAAGATCGACGACAGCGTGCCGATGACGATGCCGATGATCATCGTCAGCGCGAAGCCGTGCACGACCGGGCCGCCGAAGAAGTACAGCGCGACCATCGTCACCGCGGTGAACAGGGCCGTGATGATCGTACGCGACAAGGTCGAGTTGATCGCGCGGTTCAGGATGTCGACCGGTTCGCCCTTGCGCGATGAACGGAAGATTTCGCGCACCCGGTCGAACACGACGACCTTGTCGTTGATCGAGTAGCCGACGACGGCGAGCACCGAGGCGAGCACCGTGATGTCGAATTCATGCTGGGTCAGCGCGTAGAACCCGACCGTGAGGATCGTGTCGTGGAATTCGCTGGCGATCGCGGCGATCGCAAAGCGCCATTCGAAGCGAATGCCGATGTAGATCATGATGCCGATGATGACGAACAGCACGGCGGTCACGCCGTCGCTCTTGAGTTCCTCGCCGACCTGCGGGCCGACGATGTCGGTGCGCTTGATCGAGACGTCCTGGCGCTTGGCCTTGAGTGCGCCGAACACATCGTCCGCGAGCTGATCGCTCTTCTTCTTGGCGCCAGTTGTCGCGGGAGCCTTGCTGGCGTCGGCGTCAGTGGCCTTGCTGACGTCCGCACCCGAGGCCTTGCCGACCTGCAGCCGGATCGCGACTTCGCGCGAACCGCCGATGCTTTGCACCAGTGCGTCTCCCAGTCCCGCCGCTTCCAGCGCCGCGCGCACGTCGGCGGTTTCGACCGGATCCTTGTACTCGGCCTCGACCAGCACGCCGCCGGTGAAATCCAGGCCGTAGTTCAGGCCGCGCGTGAAGATCGCACCAAGCGCGATGATGATCAGCACCGCCGAAATCGTCAGGCTGACCCTGCGCCAGCCGAGAAAATCGATGTTGCTGTTGGGATTGAAAACTTCCATTTCTTTTGACCTTTCAAAACTTGAATCGCTGAGAGCCAACAAGCAAAAGCGTTGACACGAAGAACACGAAGATACGACGAAGAAAAACTTTCTCGACTATCTTGTCTTTACTTCGTGTTCTTCGTGTTCTTCGTGGTTCAATCTTTTCTTTCGGGCTAAGACGCGGCGCGCGCGTAGCCGCCACCGACGTTCAGCCCCTTGAGCTTGCGGCCGTTGTGAACCAAGTTGACCAGCGCATGGGTGACCGTCACCGACGTGAACATCGAGGTCAGGATGCCGATCGCCAGCGTTACCGCGAAGCCCTTGATCGGGCCGGAGCCGAACGCGAACAGGCCGAACGCCGCGAGCAGATGCGTGACGTTCGCGTCCAGAATCGTCGCCCAGGCTTTTTCGTAACCCGCGCGGATCGCTGCAAGAGGTGTCGAGCCGTTGCGCAACTCCTCGCGGATGCGCTCGCAGATCAGCACGTTCGCGTCGATCGCCATGCCGAGCGTCAGCATGATGCCGGCGATGCCGGGCATCGTCAGCGTCGCCTGGAACATCGACAGCACGGCGACCAGCAGTACGAGGTTCAAGATCAGGCCGACGTCGGCGATCAGGCCGAACAGGTGGTAGTAGACCGCGGCGCAGGCGAGCACGGCGAGCAATCCGATGATGACCGCCTTGACGCCCTTGTTGATGTTGTCCTGGCCCAGGCTCGGGCCGATCACGTGCTGTTCGACGATATCGACCGGAGCGGCCAGCGAACCGGCGCGCAGCAGCAACGCAAGTTCGGTCGCCGTCTTCATGCTTTCAATGCCAGTCGTCTGGAAACGCGGTCCGAACACGCCCTGGATCGTCGCCGCGTTGATGACTTCCTCGCTGATCTTCGGCGGCGCCGGCACTTCCTTGCCGTCGACGATCTTGGTCTGCGGAATGCGCTCGATGTAGACCACGCCCATGCGCTTGCCGACATTCTGGCTGGTGAAGTCGAGCATCTTCTTGCCGCCGGCAGCGTTCAGCCGCACGGACACCGCGGGCAGTCCGTTCTGCGGGTCCGGCGTCGCTGCGGCATCGATCAGATCGTCGCCACGCGCAATGATCTTCTTGCTCAGGACGATCGGGATGGGCTTGCCGTCCGGTCCGAGTTCCTTGCGATGGTACAGACGCGATTCCGGCGGCACGGCGCCCGTCTTTTCGGCTTCGTAAGGATTTGTCACGCTCTCGTCGACGGCGCGATATTCCAGGGTCGCGGTTGCGCCGAGGATCTTCTTCGCCTCGGCCGTGTCCTGCACGCCCGGCAATTCGACGACGATGCGGTTGGCACCCTGCTGGGTGATGACCGGTTCGGACACGCCGAGCTGGTTGACGCGGTTGCGCAACGTGGTCAGGTTGCTGCTCATGATGCTGCGCGACTGCTCGAGCAACGCGGTCTCGCGCAGCTTGGCGATCAGCGGGAAGCTGTCGGCGCTGGTCGTGCCGTCGATGATTTCCAGCGGCGACTGGGCGCCGAGCTTTTCCGGCTGATTGACTTCCTTGGCGATGATCTCGCCGGCGGCCTTGCGCTCGGCCTCGGAACGCAACGTCACGACGATGCCCTGCGCGCCGGAGTTGACCGTGCCGCGGATATTGGCTTTGCGCAGCGCGGCGCGCGTGTCGTCGATGTAGCGCTCCTGCATCTTGTCGAGCGCGGCCTTCTGGTCGATCTCCATCAGGAAGTGCACGCCGCCCTGCAGGTCCAGGCCCTTCGGCATCGCATTGGCGCCGATCGCGCGCAACCATCCAGGCACCGACGAAGCCAGGTTCGGCGCGACGATATATTCATCGCCCAACTCGGTCTTGAGCACGTCCTGCGCGGCGAACTGCGTGTCCGTGTTGGGGAAGCGCGCGAGCATGCGATCGCCATTCAACTCGACGTCGCGGAACTCGAACTTCTTGGTCTGCAGGATGCCGAGCACCTTTTCCTTCAGCGCCGCGTCGACCTTGCCGCCGCGATTGGCCGATATCTGCACCGCCGGCTGTGGCGGGAACAGGTTCGGTGATGCGTAGACGAAGCCGAGCAGGATCACCACGGCGATCAGCGCATATTTCCACTTTGGAAAATCGTTCATCCCTTACTCTTCATCAATTGGTACTCTCGATACAGTGCGATGCATTGCGCGCGACGGCGCTGCCGCACAACGGTCCGGAATCCGCGGCGCGGATCAACCCTGCTTCAGCGTGCCCTTCGGCAGCACCAGCGTGATCGCGCTCTTCTGCAGCTTGATCTTGACGTTCGTGGCGATTTCAAGCGTCACGAACGAATCGCCAAGCTCGTCGATGCGCCCGGCGATGCCGCCGTTGGTGACGACTTCGTCGCCCTTGGCCAGACCGCCGATCATCGCGCGCTGTTCCTTCGCGCGCTTCATCTGCGGACGGATCAGCATGAAGTAGAACACCGCAAACAGCACCAGCAGCGGCAGGAACGAAATCAGCGGGTTCTGCGCCGCTGCGGGGTCGGCTGCCTGCGCAAAGGCGTTGGAAATCAGGAAATCCATTGAAGAGTCTCACAGTGGGCTGCCCGCCCGATAACGAAGCGGGGGAAAAGGCCGCGAATTATGGCATGACGACTGCTTTTGTGCACCCGTCAAGGCCTGCTGGAGCGCCCCGATCAGCCCTCGGCGGCGCCCAGCCCCCGGTAGAAAGCGGCCACGAAGTCCTCGAGCCGCCGCACCGCGATGGCCTCACGCAGGCCATGCATCAGGTCCAGGTAGTAGTGCAGGTTGTGGATCGTCGCCAGCATCGGGCCCAGCATCTCGCCGCATTTGTCCAGGTGGCGCAGATAGGCGCGGCTGAAGCCGCTGCGGCAGGTGTAGCAGGCGCAAGCCTCGTCGATCGGCCGCGTGTCGCGCTCGTATTGGGCATTGCGGATCCGCAGCACGCCGCGGTGCGTGAAAATATGCGCGTTGCGCGCGTTGCGCGTCGGCATCACGCAATCGAACATGTCGACGCCGCGGCGCACCGCCTCGACGATGTCCTGCGGCCGGCCGACACCCATCAGGTAGCGCGGACGGTCGGACGGCAGCAGCGGCAGCGTTTCGTCGAGCGTCCGGTTGCGGTCTTCCTCCGGCTCGCCGACCGCGAGACCGCCGACCGCGTAACCATCGAAACCGGTCTGGATCAGCTGCTCCGCCGAGCGCTGACGCAGGGCAGCGTGCGTTCCGCCCTGGACGATGCCGAACAGCGCGTTCGGATTGCGCTGATCGTCGAACGCGCGCCGGCTGCGCTCGGCCCAGCGCAGCGAAAGTTCCATCGAATCGCGCGCCTGCTCTTCGGTCGCAGGATACGGCGTGCATTCGTCGAAGATCATCGCGATGTCCGAATCGAGCACACGCTGGATGCGCATCGATTCCTCCGGCGACAGGAACACGCGCGAACCGTCGACCGGCGAGGCGAAGGCGACGCCCTCTTCGCTGATCTTGCGCCGCTCGGCCAGCGAGAAAACCTGGAAACCGCCCGAATCGGTAAGGATCGGTTTGTCCCAGCCGATGAACTTGTGCAAGCCGCCGAATTCGCCGATCACGTCGAGGCCAGGACGCAGGAACAGGTGAAACGTGTTGCCGAGAATGATTTCGGCGCCAACGTCCGTAAGCAACTGCGGCGTCATCGCCTTGACCGAGCCGTACGTGCCGACCGGCATGAATGCCGGTGTCTCGATCGCGCCGCGCGCGAACGCGATGCGGCCGCGGCGGGCCGGACCGTCGGTGCCCATGAGATCGAATCGCATGCTGGTCACATCAGGCATCCCGTCGCGCTTGATACACTTCCGGACACCTCATTCGTAGTGCGTCCACATGCGCAACACCTTCACTATTTTTCCGGCCTTGACCACCTGGTAGACCAGCCGGTGCTGAATGTTGATGCGCCGCGAATAGGCGCCCGCGAGGTCGCCGACGAGTTTTTCGTAGGGCGGCGGATTCGCGAACGGATCGCGTGCGACAAGGTCGAGCAACACCAGCGCTTTTTCCTTCAAGCCGGCGGCGGCGAGTTTCTTTGCGTCTTTCTGGGCGTGCCTGCTGTAGACCAGCGTCCAGCTCACCAGCGCAGTACCTTCGCCATCTTGCCCACCGGCGTCTGCAGGCCCTCGCGAACAGACTCGCGCATGCCCGGGACCGACAGCAGGTACAGCGTCTCCTGAATCGCGTTCCAATCATCCTCGGCGACGAGCACGGCGTTGTTACGCTTCCCGGCGATGCGCACAGGTTTGTGCGTTTCCGCAGCCTGGTCGAGCAGACGGTAGAGGTTTGCGCGCGCTTCGCTGGCGTTGAGTTCGGTCATGACGGTCTCCTGACTGCAAAGCGTACGCCTTTTCGTACGCTATGGCAATTGCAGTCGCACAAGCGCGCCCGAATGCGTTGCGTGCTTTGTTGCGCAACCCGGATCAGCAGCAGACCCTTCGGGCTCGCGTGGCAGGATCAACATCGCATCCCCGTACGAAAAGAAGCGATAGCGCTGCTCGACCGCATGCCGATACGCGTCGAGGATCAGCTCGCGACCGGCAAAACTCGACACGAGCATCAATAGCGTCGATTCCGGCAGGTGGAAATTCGTGACCAGCGCGTCGACGCTGCAAATGTGGAATCCTGGAAAAATGAATATCTGCGTTTCGCCTGCGAACGGCTGGACCTCGCCGTCGCGCAGCGCGGATTCGAGCGCGCGCACGACCGTGGTGCCGACGGCCACGACTCGTCCGCCGCTGGCGCGCGTCCGCCGGATCTTTTCCACGAGTTCCGCGCCGACATTGAGCCACTCGCGATGCATCACATGTTCTTCAATGCGCTCGCTGCGCATCGGCTGGAACGTGCCGGCGCCGACGTGCAGCGTGACATAGCCGAAATCGATGCCGGCGGCTTTCAGCCGACCCAGCAACGGCGCATCGAAATGCAGGCCGGCCGTAGGCGCCGCCACGGCACCCGGGGCGCGCGCGTAGACCGTCTGATAGCGCTCCAGGTCGCCGGCGTCGGCGTCGCGCGCGATGTAAGGCGGCAATGGCATGCGGCCGAGGCGCGCCAGCACCTTCTCGAGCGGTTCGCCGCCGTCGAAACGCAACGTGAAGAATTCGCCTTCCCGGCCGAGTACGGTCACCGCGCTGCCATCGTCGAGCACAATGCGGCTGCCGGGCTTCGGCTTCTTGCTGACGCCGAGTTGTGCGCGCGCATCGTGCGCGCCGAGCACGCGCTCGATCAGGATTTCTACCGCCCCGCCGGTTTCCTTGCGCCCGAACAGACGCGCCGGCAACACACGCGTGTCATTGAACACGAGCAGATCGCCCGCGCGCAGGTATTCGAGCAGGTCGCCAAAGTTGCGATCAGCGAAACGGCCCGCCACCGGGTCGACGACAAGCAAGCGGCTGGCCGAGCGTTCGGACAACGGCTGCTGCGCGATCAAGTCGGCCGGCAGGTCGTAATGGAAATCGGATTTTTTCAACGAGGGCTGAGGGCTGAGGGCTGAAGGCTGATTATCGCCGATTGAACCTCCCGACCGTTCACCCGCCAACATTGCATTCGTTATCCGTGATCAACGAAACATGCAGCAGTTGCCGGAACAGTGCAACGGGAACATATACTTGCGCCATGTCGCCGATGCTGGCTTGGTCCAACCCGAAAATTCGCGAATACCTGCAGTTCGCCTTGCGCCTGCTGCTGGCCAGTGCGCTGTTGAGCCTGATTTCCTGGCTCGCTGCCCGCGCCCAGCCCAATCAGGGCTATGTGCCGATCTGGCCCAGCGGCGGCCTGGGCCTGGCCTTGGTCTGGCGTCACGGGGCCAAGTACTGGCCGGCCGTGTTCGCCGGCAATACTGCCCTGAGCACGAGCGTGGGCACGCCGATCCTGATTGCGTTCGGTGCCGGCTGGCTGCAGGTATTGATCGTGATGGCCGCGCTGCTGCTGCTGCACCGCTGGAAGGTCGACCGCCTGCTTCGCGACACGCAGCAATTGGCGCGCTTCATACTCGCCTTGATCATCGCCACGGCGATTGCGGTGCCGATCTACGGGCTACGCATGTGGCTTGTCTTCTCCTACCCGCCCGAGCGCGCAATCGCATTCGGTTTCGATTACTTCCTTTCCGCACTGTTCAGTTTCCTGATCTTCACGCCGCTCGTCGCCGCATGGCCGGCGCGCATCTTCACTGGGCGCGCGAAGCGCTGGCTGTTCGCGGGCGCAATGCTGGTCATCGCCGTGGCCGGCTGGGCCGTGCTCAGGGTCGATCCGCTGTTCCAGGATCGGCTGCTGTTCCTGTTGCTTCCGTTCGTCGTGGTCTGCGCTGTCGCGGCGGGCGTCGGCGGAGCCAGCGCCGCATCGGCACTGCTCGCAATGGTGATGACGGCGATGGCGCAACAGCCGGTGCCGGTCGTCGACAGCATCCTGCGCTCGTTGTTCGCGGTCATTGCAACGCTGACTGGCTACCTGATCGCCGTCGTGTTCAGCGAACGCGAAGGCACGGCATCGGAGATGGATTACCGCGCCCGTCACGATACGCTGACCGGCTTGATAAACCGCTATGAGTTCGACAATCGCGTCAAGGCGGCGCTGGACGACCCCGAGCGGCGCTACGCCGTCTTCTACCTGGACCTGGACCAATTCAAGCTCGTCAACGATACGTGTGGCCACCAGGCCGGCGATCAGATGCTGCGAGAGCTCGCGACGACGATCGAGCGATCGCTGCCGGCCGAGGCGGCACTGGCGCGCCTGGGCGGCGACGAATTCGCCTGCCTCGTGGCGGACGCCACCGAGGACAAGGTCGACGTCGTCGCCAGAAATCTGCACGACGCCGTGCGCGCGTTCGAATTTCGGCTGGGCGAATTGCGTTTCCGGGTCGGCGTCAGTATCGGCACGACGTTCCTGTCCGCGGGCAGCGACCGCGGCTCCGACGACGCTCTGGCGCGGGCCGACGTCGCCTGCTACGTCGCCAAGGAGCACGGGCGTAATCGCACGCACTCCTACGACACCGTCGATGCGAACCTGCATGGCCGGCATTCGGACATCCAGAAGATCTCGCAACTGCAGACCAACCTTTCCTCCGGCCTGTTCCAGCTGTATGGGCAGCGCATCGTCAGGATCGACGGCGCCGACAACGGCGAGGAGATCTGCGAGGTTCTGCTGCGCCATGCCGACCCGCACGGCAACCTGTCGATCGAGAGCGTATTCGAAGCGGCCCAGCGCTACGGGCTCACGGCGCAGATCGATCGTTGGGTGCTGGAGCGGGCCGCGCAATTCCTGCACGACAATCCTGGCATGAACATTCGCCTGAGCATCAACGTTTCCGCGACGACGCTCGAGAGCGACGGTTTCCGCGAATTCGTGCTCGGATTGCCCGAGCGCTATGGCTTTCGAACGCGCCAGCTGTTGCTCGAGATCACCGAAGCCGTGGCCGTGCAGAACCTGACGCGCGCAGTCGAAACCCTGCATACGCTGCTCGGGCACGGCATCGATATCTGCCTGGATGACTTTGGCGCCGGCGTCGCGAGTTTTGGTTATCTCAACGACCTGCCGGTCAGCATGGTGAAGCTCGACGGGCGATTCGTGCGCGATATCGTCGTCGACCCGGCCGCGGAAATCGTCATCGAATCGTTGACGCGCGTCGCGGCGCTGAGGGGAATTCCCTGCGTTGCCGAATGGGTCGAGGACCTCGAGATCATTCCGCGCCTGCGCAGACTCGGCGTGGCATATGCGCAGGGGCATGCGATTCACCGGCCGGCGCCGCTGGCGGGCGTGATCGGCTTCGCGGCGAGGCGCATCGAACCGCGCGTTACCGCATAGTTGGCAGATGCGTCCAATGCTGCCCAGTCCGAATACGCGGCAAGAACTGGGTTACCTGCTTGCAACCCTCGGCCTGGGACCAATCCTCGTCGCCCAGGCCCTGCGCGCGCGCCGCGACGTCGTGCGGCTCGACGAACCGCCGGGTGCGAGGTCCGGTTCCGAAGGCGCCGGCGCGCCGCTGCGCTTGCTGATCGCCGGCGATTCAGCCGCTGCCGGAGTCGGAGCACCGACGCAGCAGCAAGCCCTGTCCGGTCAGTTGGTCGCACAGCTTCGCCCGGACTTCCGGGTGGATTGGAAACTGGTCGCGCGGACCGGACACACCGTGCGTGACGTCACCGAACAGCTTCGCGCCCTTTCGCCGGAACGTTTCGATGTCGCCGTCGTGTCGATCGGCGTCAACGACGCAACCGGCCGCACCGCTTCGGCAAAATGGATAGACCGGCAAGCGACGCTGATCGAACTGCTGAAGTCGCAATTCGGCGTCGCGCATGTTCTGTTGTCGAGCCTGCCGCCGATGCATGTCTTCCCTGCCCTGCCGCAGCCGCTGCGCTGGTACCTCGGCATGCGGGCGCAGCAGTTGAACGCCCTGTTGCAGGCAATCGCGGAAGCCGACGCGGTCTGCGAATTCCTGCAAATCGATTTTCCGTTCGAGCGAAACTACATGGCAGCCGATGGTTTTCATCCGTCAGCGACGGCTTATTCAGCCTGGGCTGCCGTCGCTGCCCGGGCGATCCGCGCTCGCATCGGCGGGCAAGCGCGCGAGTGACGCGCCAGGCATCTGCGAACGATGCGGCATCGTCTGCTTGTTCCGACGCGATCCAGCCCATACGATGGCATCCCGCAGCCTGAAGACACCGCAATGAACGAGCCTGAAGCAGCGCCTGTTGCAACGCCGCCGCTGGTCCAGCTGACGGCACTCGAAGCGCGCGTGCTCGGCTGCCTGATCGAAAAGGCCGCAACGACGCCCGAGGTCTACCCGCTCACGCTGAACGCCGCGCATCTGGCGTGCAACCAGAAGACCAATCGCGACCCGATCATGCACGCCGAACTCGGCGCCGTCGGCCAGGCGTTGCGCACGTTGGAGGACAAGCGGCTCGTGCGCGTGGTCCACGGTGCGCGTGCGCTTCGCTACGAGCACACGATCGACGCCGCCCTGAACCTCACGACGCGTCCGCGTTCAGTCATCGGATTGCTGCTGCTGCGCGGCCCGCAGACACTGGCCGAGTTGTTCACGCGCAGCGAGCGGCTGGCCGACTTCGCCAACGTCGAAATGCTCGGCGACACGCTCGACCGGCTGATCTCGCGCGATCCGCCACTCGTGGTCAAAATCGGCCGCGCGGGCGGGCAGCGCGAAGACCGCTATATGCACCTGCTGTCGGGGCCAGTTTCGATCGAAAGCCTGCCTGCGCACGTGCCGCGCGCAGAGTCAGGCGGCAAGGACGATCGCTATGCCGAACTTGAAGCACGTGTCGCAGCGCTGGAGGAAATCGTGGCCGGGTTGCAACTCAGGCTTGGCGCGAACGATGCGGCGGATCGCAAGGCAACTCCCCAATAGGCCTGCTCGTCATCCACGAAGGCCGGGATTCAGTTCTTACTCAATCTTCCGAAAGGTGAAATACACCTAGGGAAACTCTGAGTAAGTCGTCGTCCCCGCGGCCTTCAGCGGCGGAGCCGGTCAAGCTGGGACCCAGCGCCTTGGGTTAACTTCACGGAAGACGCTGGATTCCGGCTTGACCAGCTCCGCCGCTGAAGGCCGCCGGAATGACGAGCATTTTTCAGACCTTCCCTAGCTGCCGGCCACCCTGTTCAATGCAGCAACGAGCGCCCGCACGTGTTCCACTTCGCTGCGAACTTCGCCGGCTGTCATGCCAGCCAGATCGTTGCCGCCGCGCATGCGCGATGGCAATTCGCGTTTGGCCGATGCATGAAATTCCCGCGCGCCAGTCAGCGGGCGTAGCGCCGCAATATTTTGTGCGGTAACACCGGCGCCGGGCATTATGCTGATGCGACCCGCAGCCCGTCCGACGAGCTTCCCGATCAGCGCAGCGCCGGTGACCGCGTCGGCCTGCGCTCCGGACGTCAGCACGCGTTCGCAGCGCAACGCGATGATGTCCTCGAGCGCGGCTTCCGGGTCACGGCTGACGTCGAACGCACGATGGAACGTCACGCCGCGCCCGCCGGCTGCTGCGATCAGCGCCCGGCAACGATTCACATCGACAGCGCCATCTTCATCGAGCGCACCGATCACGATGCCTTCGCATCCGAGCGAGACGCAGGTCTCGACATCGCGCTGCATCGTTTCGCATTCGCTGTCGCTGTAAACGAAATCGCCGGTGCGCGGGCGGATCAGCACGTAGATCGGAATGCGCACGCGCTCGCGGGTCAGCGCGATTTGCGCGTATGACGGCGTGAGTCCGCCAAGTTCGAGCGCGGCGCACAGTTCGATTCGGTCCGCACCGCCTTCTTGCGCGGCCAACGCCGACGCCAAAGAGTTGGCGGCGATTTCGAGTAGCAGGGTCTTATCCCCCATCATCAATCCTCATCGATCGTTGCCAGTGCAGCCACCCCCCTCCCGCTGGCGGGAGAGGGCTGGGGTGAGGGTGGCGCCGGATCAAACAGTGCTTCGGACGTGCCACCCTCACCCGTCGTGCTTCGACGGGCAGGAGCCCAAGTGCCTCGAAGGCCACGGACGGCCGAGAAAGGCCGCACGCCGGCCTCTCCCGCCAGCGGGAGAGGTGAGTTACCGCAGCTTCTCGGCCCTCAGCCCTCAGCCCTCAGCCCTCACCCCTCAGCCCTCAATACACACTTGCCGCCGGCAACAGCGCATCCTGCTTCTTCGCATCGCAGACCGCGTAGCTGAATCCCTTCTGCAGCGCGTACGCGCCCACATCGCCGTTGCGGTCGATCGCGAGAAATCCGACCTGGATTTCCTTCGCCGTTTTCGGATTGCGTTTGACGATGCGCATCACGGCCTCGCGGCAGGCCTGCTGCGGCGTGCGCCCGTGACGCATCAATTCGACGACGAGAAAACTGCCGGCGTTGCGGATGACTTCCTCGCCGACTCCGGTCGATGTCGCCGCGCCGACTTCATTGTCGACATACAGCCCTGCTCCAACAATTGGACTGTCGCCGACGCGGCCGTACAGCTTCCAGGCCATTCCGCTGGTCGTGCACGCGCCCGCAAGGTTGCCGTGTGCATCGAGCGCGAGCATCCCAATCGTGTCATGGTTGTCGCCGCCGCCGGGCAGGAGCCCAATTGCTCCGGAGGTCATGGATGGCCGAGAGGGGCCGGGCGGTTCCGCCTTCGGACCATAGGTACCGACTTCGGCATTGATCACTGGTTTGTATTGCGCCGACTTGAGCCATTCGTGCCAGGCCTGCTCGGACTCCGGCGTCAGCAGTTCTTCGCGCGGGAAGCCCTGTTCGACGGCGAACTGCAGCGCACCGTTGCCTACCAGCAGCACATGCGGCGTTTTTTCCATCACGCGCCGGGCGACCGAGATCGGATGCGCGATATGTTCGAGGGCGGCAACCGCGCCGCAACTGCCGTCGCCGTCCATGATGCTGGCGTCGAGCGAGACGTGCCCGTCGCGGTCCGGATAGCCGGCGCGGCCGACACTGTGATTCTTCAAATCCGCTTCGGGCACGCGCGCACCGGCTTCGACGGCATCGAGCGCGCGTCCGCCTGCGCTGAGCACGGCCCAGGCGGCCTGGTTTGCCGGCACCCCGAAGTCCCAGGTCGAGACGACGCGCGCCGCGGGCGAAGGGCCCTTCGCCGATGCCTTGCTGCCCAAGGCAAATGCCGTGGCGCCGATCATCGAAGTTTTCAGGAATGTTCTGCGCGCCGTCATCAACCGCTCCAGGCATGAATGATACAAGTGGACATTGTGGCGTCGATCGCCATCAGCGACGCTGGTCCGATCATGCGCGAGCCTAGCAGAATGCGGCTCTGGTCGACGACCGGACGATGAAGTGCAAAGCTCGCGGCGCCTAGTGTGGAACCCCCACATCCACGCGCCTCCGCAACGTGCGCTTTAAGCCCCTCCCCCTTGATGGGGGAGGGGTTGGGGAGAGGGTGACGCCGACGCAGTCGGCGGCTTCGCCGCCATCCCCTCTCCCGGCACGCTACGCGTGCCGACCTCTCCCACAAGGGGAGAGGTGATCTTCTCTTCGATGAGGAGGGGAAGAAGTGCCGACGAATGCTTTGCATCCCAGACAATCCACTAGCCCTTGCCCTTGGACGATGACGCAAGGCGCGCAGCTTGGGCACTCAAATAGTCGCGCTCCGGAATGCTCGCCGTGCGCCCTGCCGCGGCGAGGTAGTGCGCGATCGCGGCTTCATGATCGCCAGCCATCTCGTGCAGGTGGGCGCGCACGGCGTCGAGCCGGTAGTGACCGGCCAGCCGTTCGTCCCTGTCGAGCGTGGCCACCAGTTCGAGCCCGGCCTGCGGACCTTCGACCATCGCCGTCGCAATCGCATGGCTGAGCGCGGCCATCGGATTGTCCGACATGCGCATCAACAGGCCGTACAGCGCGAGAATCTGCGGCCAGTCGGTGTCCTCATGGCGCACCGCTTCGTCGTGAACCGCCGCAATCGCGGCCTGCAACTGGTACGGCCCGACGGAGCCGCGTGAAAGCGCAGCGCTGACCAACGCAATCCCTTCCGCGATGAGTTGCCGGTCCCACGAAGTTCGATCCTGCTGCGCCAGCGGAATCAATTCGCCGTCCGGCCCCGTGCGTGCCGGACGCCGCGCGTCGGTCAGCAGCATCAGCGCGAGGAGACCGGCGACCTCGTTGTCCTTCGGCAGCAGGCTGTGCACCGCGCGCGTGAGCCGGATCGCCTCGTTCGCCAGATCGCTGCGCTGCAGGTCCGGGCCGATGCTGCTCGCATAGCCTTCGTTGAAGATCAGATACAGCACGTGAAGGACCGAGTCGAGCCGCGCCGCGCGTTCGCGCTCGCCAGGCAATTCGAACGAAATGCCGGAGTTCCTGATGGTCTGCTTGGCGCGACTGATCCGCTGCGCCATCGTCGCCTCGGGAACGAGGAATGCGTTGGCGATTTCCACCGTGGTCAGGCCGCCGACGGCGCGCAGCGTCAGTGCGATGGCCGACGCTGGCGTCAGCGCAGGGTGGCAGCACATGAACAACAGGAGCAGCGAGTCATCGTGGTCGATGCCGGAGCCGATTTCCGGGATCTCCTGACTCGGAGACTCGACGACGAAATCGGTCTCGGCAGCCAGCGCGCCTTCACGGTTGCGGCGGGCGATTTCGCTGCGGACGTGGTCGGTCATGCGCCGCTGTGCAACCTGCAGCAACCAGGCGCGCGGGTTGTCCGGCACGCCATAGCGCGGCCATGCAACGGCGGCCGCGATCAGCGCCTCCTGGACCGCATCCTCCGACGCGGCAAAGTCGCCGAAGCGCCGGCAGACGATGCCGAGCACCTGCGGCGCGAGGTCGCGCAAAAGATGTTCGGCTCGAACGTCGAGAGTCACTTTAAAAAAAGTCCTGACGCAGCTGCGCGTCTTACTCCGCATCCTTCGGTGGCCCGCTCATGACTTCGCGGACTTCTATGCCCATGTTCAGCGGAGCGCCTCCAACTCCCGGAGCCGCCGATGCTTCAGCGGCGATATCATAAGCGCGCTCGGCGCTGTCGACCTGCACGATCCAGTAGCCGGCCAGGAATTCCTTGGTCTCGGGAAAAACGCCGTCGGTAACCGGCTTGCCATCGTTGCCGGCCCGCACGAGCTTCGCCTGTGATGGCGACGCCAGACCTTCGGCGCCGACCAGTTCGCCCGCGGCGCCGAGCTTTTTGGCAAAGCCGATCATGAAGGCGATATGCGCCTCGAGATCCTTTTTCGGCCAACTCATGACCTGATAGTCGCCGCCCCGCGGCGTATTCATCATCAGCATGTACTTCATCGCCTTCCTCGCTCTTGGTAGGGTGGGCCTTGGCCCACCGTTTATCTTGCGCAATAAAGAAGAGCGGTGGGCCAAGGCCCACCCTACGGCGGCCCGCTCATGACTTCGCGGACTTCGATCATCAGCGGCGAGTCGCCCATGCCGGGAGCCGTGGATGCCTCCGCGGCGATTTCGTATGCGCGCGCCACGCTGTCGACCTGCACGATCCAGTAACCGGCGAGGAACTCCTTGGTCTCCGGAAATACGCCGTCCGTGATCGGCTTGCCGTCGCTGCCGGCACGCACGAGCTTTGCCTGCACGGGCGAGGCAAGACCCATGGCGCTCACGAGTTCCCCGGCCGCAGCGAGCTTCCCGGCGAATGCGCGCATGAAATCCGTGTTCGCCGCGAGCAGCTGTTTCGGCCAGCTCATGTACTTCGCGTAGCCGTCGCGCGGCGTGCTCATCATCAGCATGTATTTCATGATCGATTCCTCGCGGTCGGGCCGGTCATCGCGACGGCGCAACGGGAAGGCGTGTTGTCGAGACGCCTGTCACTGCACTTGTTGGCTGCGGTCATATTTCGCCGCTCGCCGAACTCATCATGACCGGACGCACCTCGATCGGCATGTTCAGCGGCACGCCACCCGGCCCGGGAGCTGCGGACGCGCGCGCGGCGAGTTCGAAGGCACGCTGCGGCGTCTCGACGTCGATGATCCAGTAGCCGGCCAGAACTTCTTTCGATTCCGGAAACGGGCCGTCGGTGATTGCCGGACTGCCATCTTTGCGGGCGCGCACGATTTTCATCTGCTCCGGTCCGCCGAGTCCTTCGGTGCGGACGAACTCGCCCGCGTCGCTGAGCTCTTTGTTGAAGCGGCGCAGAAAATTCATGTGCGCCTTCACGTCCTGCGGGGGCCACGCCTCGATGCTCTTGGTCTTCCAGTCGCCGAGGGGGAATTGCATCATCAGTATGTACTTCATGAGATCGGTTCCTTCATCGTCATCCGCGCCCGACAGGGGCGCTTCCAGCAGGTAGTCGGAGCAGGCACTGGGTTCTCGACATGCTCCTGCATGAAAGTTTGGGGCGCACTGGCGCAGGAGCCGCAAATTCCGAGTCCCACATTCAGCAGATGTTGGCGACGACGGGCGCCAGCGCGGCGATTGGCTACAGCCAGCCCTTCTGCCGCGCCAGCCGATACGCCTCGATCCGGTTGCCGACCCCGAGCTTGCCGATGGCCTCGGAGAGATAGTTGCGCACGGTGCCCTGGGAGAGGTGCAAGTGCTCGGCGATGTCGACCGCGGACATGCCTTCGCCGGCCAGGCGCAGCACCTGCCTCTCGCGATCGTTGAGCGGATCGTCCCCGGACCACGCCTCGAGCGCGAGCTGCGGGTCGATCGCGCGTCCGCCGCGGTGGACCTTGCGCAGCGCTTCGGCCAGCTGATCGGCCGGCGCATCCTTGAGCAGGTAGCCGCCGACACCGGCGTCGAGTGCGCGGCGCAGGAATCCCGGCCGCGCGAACGTCGTCAGGATGACGACCTTGCAATCTACACCGCGATCGCGAATGCGCTGGGCCAGTTCGAGTCCGGTCAGCTTCGGCATTTCGATATCGGTCACGAGGATGTCAGGTTTGTCGCGCTCGATCAGCGTCCACGCCTCCTCCCCGTTCGCGGCGCTGCCGATGACGTCCAGATCCGACTCGAGCCGCAGCAGCGCCGACAAGGCGCCGCGCACCATCGCCTGATCCTCGGCAAGGAGGACGCGGATCATGGGGCGGTCGTTTCGGCCATCGCGCGAGGGTGCGGATGAGGGAGCAGGATGTCAATCCGGAAGACGGTAGCCGATAACCGATAGCCGGGAGCCGGAGCACCCGATCCGGTTGGGGCGGGCTGCTCTCCAGCTACCGGCTCACGGCTACCGGCTCACGGCTTCTGCCACGTGAGCTGCACCACCGGCCACACTCGCCTCCGGCGACGGCAAGCTCACCTTCAACACGGTGCCGCGCCGCGGCGCCGAGTCGACGCGCAGCTCCGCGCCGATTCCGGCGAGGCGCTCGCGCATGCCGGTCAGGCCGTTGCCGGGTACGATCGCGCCGCCGCGACCGTCGTCTTCGACGCACAACACCAGAGCACCGCCCTGCACTTCCAGCGTCACGCGCGCGCTGTTGGCCCGGGCGTGACGCTGGATGTTCGTGGCCGCCTCGCGCACGGTCATGGCGAGCACCGTTTCGATTTCGACGGGGAGATGCACGTCAGCGAAATCGTAGTTCAAGCGCACGCCGTTGGATTCGAGCAGCAGCTTGGCCGATGCCATTTCAGCCGCAAGCCCGGCGGCGCGTATTCCGGTCACGGCCCGCCGCACCTGGGCCAAGGCATCGCGCGCGACGCATTCGACTTCGCCGATTTCGCGCCGCGCGGCCACCGGGTCGCGCTCGAACAGCCGGTTCGCCAGGTCGGATTTCAAAGTGATCAACGAAAGCGTGTGGCCGAGAAGGTCGTGCAAGTCGCGGCCGATGCGTTCGCGTTCGGCCAAGGCGGCAAGCCGGCGCACCTCGTCGTGGCTGAGCTTGAGTTCGGCTTCGCGCTCGTGTTTGCGCATGAAGCTGACGTTCATCAGCCCGACGGCCAGGCCGACACCAACGGCGTTCAGCAGGTATATCCACGGGAAACCCAGCCACATCCATTCGATAGCGAACAGACCGAGCACCAGCAGCACGTTCCGCACCGCCGCGCGGGTGTGATTGGAGAAGCCGAGAAATGCACAGGCGTAAATAAGGTAGCCCTGCGCACCGGGATTGTAAGGCGTGACTAGAAATCCCAGCGCCGCGATACCTAGTGCGCACCACACAACCTGGCTGCGGTCGCGGTAATAGACGCGATAGAACAGCCAAAGGAATACGCCGAAGCTGGTCAGCGTCGGCCACATCCAGTCCGGAAAGTGGCCACCCGTGTCATAGATCGGTGTGATGAAGATCCACACGGTCCAGACCAGCATCAGCCAAGGAAACCAGTGCGCGCTGCGATTCTTGCCTTGGAACATTCCGCGCAGACTGATCAGCGAATTGTCCGAAGGGATGAAGGCGTCGAGCAGCAGCATCGTGGTGATCCGGATCAGGAAGGCAGCGGAGCGGAAGGATACGCCGATTGCAGCTGCGCTGAGTCCGGGTGACTGACGCTCATCGCGGCCGCTGCGGCCAGGACCAACCAGGCCAACAGGAACACGCAGCGCAGGTACAGGCCGCGCACGAGGATCTCCTGCCTCACAGCGCGCGCGCCAGCCAGCGCCGCGCGATCGCAAAGCAGATCGCGCTGAAGCCGAGCAGCGCGGCAACGTGCGGCAGCAGCGCGCTGCCATCACCGCGGCCGATCGTCCCGAGTGCGAGCTGGGCGAGGTGATAGGCCGGCCAGAGCGGCGCGATGCGCGCGATGAAGTCCGGCAGCAGGGTCAACGGCATCCACAGCCCCGACAGGAACGCCATCGGCAGATAGATCAGATTGACCAGCGCGGGAGCACCCGAGGCGTTCGCGCGGCTGCCGATCATCAGGCCGAGTGCGCAGAATGGCAGCACGCCACTGGTCGCTATCGCCCCGAGCAACAGCCATTGCCCGAGCGCGAGGCGCACGCCGCCGAGCGTGGCCGCCATCGTTGCCAAGACCAGATAGATGATCAATGCGAACAGCGCCGCCATCGCCATCTTCGCCAGCAGGTAGGCGCCCGGCGGCATCGGCGCCACGCGCTTGAGCGCGAGCCAGCCGCGCTCGCGCTCGATCGCAACGCCGACGCCGAAGCCGAACAGCGCGGGCGCCATGACGCCGAAAACGCTGTAGGTCGCAAACAGGTAGTGCGCAGCGTTGTCGCTGCCGCGATTCAGCAGCAACCCGAACAGCAGGTAGAACATCGGCGGAAACAGCAGAGTCGGAAACGCGAATGCCGGCGTGCGCAGGACGCGCAGGAATTCGCACTTCGCCTCGAACACGTAGACACGCACAGGGTCCGGCGCGGAGCGGTTTTCATTCATTGCAATCGACGCATTCATCACGCTGCCTCCCGAGTGATTTCGACGAACGCTTCGGCCAGACCCGCACGGCGCACCTCGAGTTCGCTCAGCTCGCTGTCTTCGAACAGAAGTTGGCGCACGACCGTTTCCGCAAGATCGGTGACGATCTCGATGCGTTCGCCATCGCGCACGACGCTGCGCACTTCGGGCCATGATCCGATCGCTTCCTCCGACAGGCGCGAGACGCAACGAATCCGCCGTTGCGCAACACGGGCGCGCACCTGCTGGACGCTGCCGGCGGCGACGATGCTGCCGCGCGCAAGCACGCTGACATGATCGGCCAGGGCCTCGGCCTCTTCCAGATAATGCGTCGTCAGCACGACCGCGCAGTTCTCGGCGACGAGCTGGCGTATCGTTTTCCACATTGTCTCGCGCGCGTCGAGATCCAGGCCGGTGGTCGGTTCATCGAGGAACAGGATCTGCGGACGTCCGCAGATCGCCAATGCGAACTGCACGCGGCGCTGCTGGCCGCCGGACAGGTGGCCATAACGGATGTGCAAAAAGTCGGCGACGCCGGCGAGAGCCACGCAGTCGGCCACAGTGCGCGGCTGCGCGTAGTAGCTGCGAAACAGCGCGATCAGTTCGCTCACCGTCAGCGTGTCCGGCACGCCAGCGGTCTGCAGCATCGCGCCGAGCCGGCTGCGCGCCGCGAGCGATCCGGGCGACAGTCCGAACAGCGTTGCCGTGCCTGCGTCCGGTCGCAACAGTCCGAGCAGCAACGAGATTGCCGTGGTCTTGCCGGCCCCATTCGGGCCGAGCAAGGCCTGCACCTCTCCGCGGCGCACCTCGAGATCGACCTGATCCAGGGCCAGCACGTCGCCATAGCGCTTGCTGGCCCCGTGCAACCGCGCAATCGTTTCGCCGGCTTGATTCATCACGTGCCTCCTTGACCGATGGCGGCCAAGTTACGCTCGCGTGGCGACGATCTTAAGACCCGTCCGTCACGACTTGCGCATGACGAGTGTCAGGCAAAAGTGGCCCTATCAAATGCCCAAACAACCGGCTCCAGCCAATACCAAATCGCCGTGCTAAGCTTTTGCCCAAGCTGGACGTCTTGTGGCCTCGAGGCCACGTCGTCTGCGTCCCGAAACGCCCTTCCCATTGGGCGGGAAACCTCAAGGATTCGACCATGTCGCTGATCGCCAAACTCAACGAACTGCGCCAGTATGGCGGCGCCATCCGCACGCACGGCCTGGCCGATGCGGAAGTCACGCGACTGGCCGCGAAATATCCCGAGCTTGGCGAAGCGGTCGACGACGCGCATGCGCTGCACATCGCGCTGCGCACCGAGATGCCCGATCTGCTCAAGCTCGACGAAAGCGCGCAGCTGCAACGCGTGCAGGGCGACTTCATCAATTTCTATCCGGACGATGCGGTCAATCCGTACGTCGTGCTGGCGGCGCGCGGCCCGTGGGTGATCACACTCAAGGGTGCCGTGATCCACGACTCCGGCGGCTACGGCATGCTCGGTTTTGGTCACACGCCGAAGGCGATCCTCGCGGCGCTGGCCAAACCTCAGGTCATGGCGAACGTCATGACGCCGAGCGTCAGCCAACTGCGTTTCACGCAGGCGCTGGCGCGCGAGATCGGACATACGCGCGGCGGTTCGCCGTTCACGCACTTCCTGTGCCTGAACTCCGGTTCCGAATCGGTTTCGCTTGCCTGCCG
This sequence comes from uncultured Gammaproteobacteria bacterium, assembly GCA_963766595.1. Classification (GTDB taxonomy): domain Bacteria; phylum Pseudomonadota; class Gammaproteobacteria; order Xanthomonadales; family Rhodanobacteraceae; genus Rudaea. Next base: position 16,274 of record CAVYAZ010000001.1, on the reverse strand, counting down.
CATTGCCGACGTCAACGCCAAGCTCATGACCGAGCCCGGTGCGCGTCACGCCGGACGCACGATCAAGCGCCTGGCCGTCAAGGGCGCGTTCCACGGCCGCACCGAGCGCCCGGCGATCTACTCGGATTCGTCGCGCAAGGCCTACGTGCAACATCTCGCCAGCTTCCGCGACGAGCGCAGCCTGTTGACGGTCGATCCGTACAGCGTCGATCAGCTGCACCAGATTTTCGCCGATGCCGACAAGAACGGCTGGTTCATCGAGGCGATGTTCCTCGAGCCGGTCATGGGTGAAGGCGATCCGGGGCGCGCGGCGACACCGGAGTTCTATGCGGCAGCGCGCGAGCTGACGCGTTCGCACGGTTCGGTATTCCTCGTCGACTCGATCCAGGCCGGCCTGCGCGCGCACGGCGTGCTGTCGATCGTCGACTACCCCGGTTTCGAAAAGCTCGACCCGCCGGACATGGAAACCTATTCGAAGGCGATCAACGGCGGCCAGTATCCGCTTTCCGTTCTCGCCGTGGGCGACAAGGCCGGCTCATTGTATAAAAAGGGAATCTACGGCAACACGATGAGCACGAATCCGCGCGCGCTCGACGTGGCCTGCGCGGCGCTCAACCTGCTGACGCCGGAACTGCGCGCGAACATCCGCCAGCGCGGCGCCGAGTTCCTCGACAAGCTCAACAAGCTCAAGGCCGAATTCCCCGGCCTGGTCACCAAGGTCCAGGGCACGGGCTTGCTGTTTTCGTGCGAACTTGCGCCACAGTTCAAGTGCTATGGCGCCGGGAGCACCGAGGAATGGATGCGCGAGCGCGGCTTCGGCGTGATCCATGGCGGCATCAATTCGCTGCGCTTCACGCCGCATTTCGCGATCACCTCCGACGAGGTCGATCTGGTCATCGACGGCGTGCGCCAGGCCCTGCTGCATGGACCGCGCGTGGAGATGCCGGCAAAGGCGGCCGCCGCCGCGTGAAGCCAATCTGCAGTCAGGCGCTAGGAAAACCGGGCTGCAGCCCGGTTTTTTTATGGCCATGGATGGCCGGTACGCCGAAAATGCAGGAGGATTTTTCGGCGGGTGCCTAGACCGCACGACATCCTGAAAACGAGGGCACTTTGGCGACCAACCGGCCGGAAATGCAGGAGCTATTTCCGGCGGGTGCGTAAGAGCCCATGTCCCGAAAAGCGAAGAGCTTCTTCGACCACGAGGAACGGCGGTCCTGCAGAAGCTGCAGGGGCAATTTTCGGCTGCCCTCTTGCTGCCCTGCCTGTCGAATCCGAACCGGCTTACGGTACGTGTCAGCGATTTCTCACAGGCTCGGGGCCGCTGCAATGGCAGGATGGCTCCCGGCGATCGAGCGGTCGCCGCATTGATCGCAAACCCACAAATCCAAGACAAGGAGACTGTCATGAACTACGCAGCAACCGCCACACTCGCCCTGGCATTGTCGTTGGCCGCGGCCTTCGCTTTTGCCGCCGACGCGCCGGCGAAAGCGGTAACGCCACAGCAACAGCGCATGAAAGACTGCAACGTCCAGGCTGCCGGCAAGCACGGCGACGAGCGCAAGGCGTTCATGAGCGCATGCCTCAAGGGCGATTCGACGGCGACAGCCGCAGCGCCAGTGCCGGCGCCCAAGCACGCCGCGTCGAAGTCGAAGAGCAGCCCCAGCGCCGGCAAGCACTGAACAAGAATTGTCGACAATGGACCGGGCCGCGGAGGCCCGGTCTTGTTGCGTCGCGCAAACTGCACCCTCACTCTCTATTCCGCTTCCGCGCGAGAGCTCGCGCCGCCCGACAGGGGATCGGGATCCACGGCGGCGCGGTCGGCCGCATCGCGGCGTTGGCTGCGCACCGCCGTTGCGCAGAGTTCATCGCGCCAGCGTAAACTTCGGATGCTTTTCTCACCACCCATCAGGAGACTCGCATGAGACTGATCGCATTCGCTACTTTGACGCTGGCGCTGGCGCTCGGCGCCGGCACGGCATTCGCTGCCGATCCGGCAGCCAAGCCGCTGACACCTCAACAGCAGAAGATGAAGGACTGCAACGCGCAAGCTACCGGCAAGACCGGCGATGAGCGCAAGACATTCATGAGCACTTGCCTGAGCGGCTCGACCGACGCAGCACCGGCGAAACCGATGACGCAGCAGGAAAAGATGACTGCCTGCAATGCCAAGGCAACCGGCAAGACCGGCGAGGACCGCAAGGCGTTCATGAGCAACTGCCTGAAGGCCGACTCGACGACCGCGGCGCCGGCAGCGGCAGCGGCGCCCGCCAAACCGATGACACAGCAGGAAAAGATGACCGCGTGCAACGCCAAGGCCACCGGCAAGACCGGCGACGACCGCAAGGCTTTCATGAGCGAGTGCTTGAAGGGTGACGGCTCGAGCGCTGCCGCGGCGCACTAACGATAACACTCGTCGAGTAACAAGAAAAAGCGGGTCGTCATTCCCGCGGAAGCGGGAATCCATTTGCTTCTCGGCCATGAGATCAAAATGGATCCCCGCTTGCGCGGGGATGACGACTGACTTTAACTTCAGGCGCTGCTGTCAGCTGGCGAACAGGCGCTGCTGTCAGCTGGCGAAGCGATCGGTCGCCAAAATCAGTTCATGGGTGATGCCTGGCTCCAGCGCCGAATGCCCTGCGTCCCCGACGATGCGCAGATCGGCCTCCGGCCACGCGCGGTGCAGATCCCAGGCGCTGCGCAGCGGACAGACGACATCGTAGCGACCCTGCACGATGACCGCGGGTATATTTTTTAATTTTGCCGCATCGCGCAGCAATTGGTCGTCGGCCTCGAAGAAACCGCCGTGCACGAAGTAGTGGCATTCGATGCGCGCGAACGCCAGTGCGAATTCGTCGCTGCCGGTCGACGCAATGTAGTCCGCGCTCGGCTGCAGGAAACTCGTGCCGCCCTCCCACATCGACCAGGCCTTGGCCGCAGCCAGGCGCACCGCCGGGTCGGGGCTCGTCAGCCGTCGGTAGTACGCGCCCATGAGATCCGCCCGCTCTACGGCCGGTATTGCCGCCAGATAGGGCTCCCAGGCATCGGGATAGATTGCGTCGCAGCCTTTCTGATAAAACCATTCGAGCTCGGATCGGCGCAACATGAAGATGCCGCGCAGGACGAGCCCGGTCACGCGTTCTGGATGCTTCTCGGCGTAGGCCAATGCAAGCGTCGAACCCCACGAACCGCCGAATACCTGCCAGCGGTCCAGGCCAAGGTGCGAGCGCAAGCGCTCGATGTCGTCGACCAGATGCCAGATCGTGTTGTCGGTCAGTTCTGCGTGCGGCGTCGAGCGGCCGCAGCCGCGCTGATCGAAAAGAATGATGCGATAACGCGTTGGGTCGAAGAAGCGCCGCGACTTCGCATTGCAACCTGCGCCGGGACCACCGTGCAGGAACACAACCGGCTTGCCGCGCGGATTGCCGCACTGTTCGAAGTAAAGCGTATGCAGTGGAGAAACCTTGAGGAGGCCGGAATCGTACGGCTCGATTTCGGGGTAAAGGCCGCGGCGGCCATCGGCTAGGCTCATGATGCTTCCTTTGGATCCTGCGAGATGCTCTGCGAGGGATTCTCCGCTGTGCCGCGGGAAAAGTCACATCGCGATGCGGCCGCTTGCCGCGCGCCAAAGCCCGGGACAGAATGCCGCATGGCGCGCACAGCGATCAGCCAACATGATTCTCCGCTGGGACGGTGGACGCGCGCGTTTTATTTTCCCGACCCTCCGCTGGCCGATCACGTGCAGTTGTTCTGGCACGTCAGCGGCCGCGCCAACTACCTGCGCGACCGGCGCTTGCCGACCGGCAACGCACACCTGCTGTTCAATCTCGGTGCTGCCCCGACCCTGTTCGCGCGCGAGCCCGGTGGCCCGTCTCGCTCGTTTCCGACCTGCTGGCTCGCCGGCCAGAGCGAGAGCTTCATCGAGACCGGATCGCACGGCGACACGGTCCTTCTCGGCGTGCAGTTCCACAGTCACGGCGCGTATCGGCTGCTGCGCCTGGCGCAGCACGAACTCAGCGGCCAAGTGATCGAACTCGAAGCGCTGCTCGGCGACCACGTGCTTGGTTTACGTGAGCGCCTGCTCGAGACACTATCGCCTCTGGCACGCTTCGTTCTGCTCGAACAGTGGTTGCTGGGTCTGCTCGATCGGGGAACGCAGGTCCATCCTGCCGTCATCGAAGTGAGCCGGACAATCGCTGGCGCGCACGGCCAGATTGCCCTGCGGGTTTTGAGTCGCCATACGGGTTTCAGCCGCGAACACCTGATCCGCCGCTTCCGCGAGCAGATAGGCCTGACGCCGAAAGCATACGGCAACATCGTCCGCTTCAATCGCGCGCTCGAACTCGCCCGTGCGCCAGCGTCGAGCTGGGCGGAGATCGCACATGCCTGTGGTTACTACGACCAGTCCCATCTGGTTCGTGATTTCCAGCGTTTCGCCGGCCGCGCGCCGGCCACGCTGCTGCGCGATGCGCGGCCCGACGCGGCAAGCATCGTCATCGAATAGGCCGATCAGTTCGGAACGTTTTGCGCATTCGCTTGAAGTCAATTTTTTCCAAGCCTTGCGCTCGACAATCCGCTAGGCTGTATTCGACTTCACGCGGAGATGACCCATGCTAGATTCGTTGATCCTGATTGCCGCCGTGTCGCTCGGCGCTGCTCCTGAAACTGCAGCGAAAGACCCCTTGCAGCCGCTGCAGTTCCTCGTCGGCCACTGCTGGGCCGGAGACCTGCCGGGTGAAATGGGCCGCGACACGCATTGCTTCGAGTCCATGTACGGCAGCCATTTCATCCGCGACAAGCATGTCGTGCGCGGCAAGAATCCCGACTACCTCGGCGAGACCGTCTACGCCTTCGATCCGAAGCAGCAACGCATCGTGTTTTCGTACTGGAGCAGCGATGGCGACATGGACAGCGGAACCGTGGATCCGGTTGCCGACGGTTTGAACTTTCCCGAACGGCATCTGACGAAACCACAAGACCTGATCATGCGCACGCACTGGAAGCGCATCGGCGAAGATCGCTACGAGGCGCTGAACGAGCGCAAGACCGGCGACGGGCCGTGGCAGATCGAGTGGAAGGTCGAATACGTGCGCGTCGACGAGAAGAAGTGAGGGCCCTCGATCTTCCCTTCTCCCGCTGGCGGGAGAAGGTGGCCGGAGGCCGGATGAGGGTGGCGTTCCGCACGAGCGTTCGCCTGCCCATGCGCCACCCTCACCCGCCGCGCGAGCGCGGCGACCTCTCCCGCCAGCGGGAGAGGTGTTGAGTCAGTCGAACAACTTGCCGGGGTTCATCAAGCTGAGCGGATCGAATGCCGCGCGCACGCTGCGCATCAATGCAATCTCCGCGGCGCTGCGCGTGCTCGACAGGTAGGCCTTCTTCACCAGGCCGATACCATGCTCGGCCGAAATGCTGCCGCCGTGGCGCGCGAGCGTTTCGCCAAGCAGCTTGGTCACGCGTTCGCACTTGGCAACGAAGTCGGTGTCGCCAAGCGCTTCTGGCTTCAGCACGTTGATATGCAGGTTGCCATCGCCGATGTGGCCGAACCAGACCACGTCGAAATCGGGATACTCGCGCATCAGCAGCGCGTGCATTTCGGCAAGGAACGCCGGAACGGCGGAGACGCGCACGGCAACGTCGTTTTTGTACGGGCGATGCGGCGCGAGGCTTTCGGTTATCCCTTCGCGCAATTTCCACAATGCTGCAGCCTGCGCGTCGCTCTGGGCCATGACGCCATCGCTGACCCAGCCGGCACTCATGCACTGCTCGAAAACCTCGAGCGCGGCCTGTTGCTGCGCTTCGTTGCCGGCGTCGAACTCGGTGATCACGTAGTACGGCGCGTCGTCGGCGAAAGGCCGCTGCGCGCCGTGCGCGACGACGTGATGCAAGGCGCGATCGGTGAAGAATTCGAACGCGCTCAGCGTCAGCCGCGCGCGACAGGCGGCATACACTTGCATCAGCGCCGCCATCTCCGACACGGCGAACAGCATCACCTGCGAGGCCGGCGGCGGGTCGGTCAGCCGCAGCGTTGCCTCGACGACAAAACCGAGCGTGCCTTCGGCGCCGATCACGAGATGGCGCAGGTCATAACCGGACGAATTCTTGATCAAGCCGCGATTGAGCTCGAGCAGGTCTCCGTTCGCAGTCACGAGCTTGAGTCCCGCGACCCACTCGCGCGTGTTGCCGTAGCGGATGACGCGGATGCCGCCGGCGTTCGTGGCGATGCTGCCGCCGATCGAGCACGACCCGCGCGAGGCGAAGTCGACCGGGTAGATCAGCCCGTGCTCGCGCGCGGTTTTCTGCACCGATTCGAGCGCGATGCCGGGCTGGACCGTCAGCGTGCGGTCGATCGGGTTGAAATCGAGCACGCGGTTCATGCGCTCGAAACTGACGACGAGTTCGCCCTGCGCAGCGACGGCGCCGCCGGACAAACCGGTGCGGCCACCTGAAGGCACCAGTGCCAGCCGATGCGCGCTGGCGCAGCGAGCGATCGCCTGCACTTCCTCGATGGTTGCCGGGAAGGCTATTGCCAGCGGCGCGGGAACCCAGCGCCGGGTCCAGTCGCGGCCGTAGAACTCCAGGTCGCCGGGCGCCGTCGTCAGGCGCAGGTCGGGGGCGCGCTGCGCAAGGTCGGCCAGAAAATCGGTCATTGGCGGTCCAAGGGTGCCATGCGATGCAGGGTGCCAGTGTCCGGCGCAATCGTCCAGTGTTGCATTGCCGCATTCTGCCTCGGGTTCTGGCATAGTTCCGTTTCCGACGACGTAACCTGACGGCGATGAAAACCTCTTTTCCGAAGCAAGACATCAAGGTATTGCTGCTCGAAGGCGTGAGCCGCACGGCCCTCGCCGATTTCGAGGCAGCCGGCTATTCGAATATCGAATATCACCAGAAAGCTTTGCCCGAGGCCGAACTCGTGCGCAGCATCGCCGACGCCCATCTGGTAGGGATACGTTCGCGCACGCATCTGACAGCGGCTGTTCTCGGCCACGCCCGGCGCCTGATCGGCATCGGCTGCTTTTGCATCGGCACGAACCAGGTCGATGTCGACGCCGCGGAATCGCTCGGCGTGCCGGTATTCAACGCGCCGTACTCGAATACGCGCAGCGTCGCCGAACTCGTCATCGCCGAGGCGGTGATGCTCGCGCGCGGCATCCCGCAGAAGAACGCTCAGTGCCACCGCGGCGGCTGGTCGAAGTCCGCCGCCGGCAGCGTCGAGGTGCGCGGCAAGACGCTCGGCCTGATCGGCTACGGCCACATCGGAACGCAGGTTGGCGTGCTGGCCGAGTCGCTCGGCATGCAGGTGCTGTATTTCGACATCGAGAACAAGCTCGCTCTCGGCAACGCGCATCCGGCGACGAGTCTGGCCGACCTGCTGTCCCGGTCGGACATCGTCAGCCTGCACGTGCCGGAAACTCCGCAGACGAAATGGATGATCGGCGCCAGGCAGCTCGCTGCGATGCGCAAGGGCTCGCTGCTGATCAATGCCGCGCGCGGTACCGTCGTGGATATCGATGCGCTGGCCGAGAGCCTGCGCTCCGGCCACTTGTCGGGCGCGGCGATCGACGTGTTCCCGGTCGAACCGCAAGGCAACGACGATGAATTCGTATCGCCGCTGCGCGGCATGGACAACGTGATCCTCACGCCGCACGTCGGCGGCAGCACGCTCGAAGCACAGGACAACATCGGCCGCGAAGTCGCGGCGAAGCTGCTGCGCTACAGCGACAACGGCAGCACGCTGTCGGCGGTCAACTTCCCTGAAGTCTCGCTGCCCGGCCACCCGAATAGCCAGCGCCTGCTGCACATCCACCAGAACGTGCCCGGTATCCTGTCGCGCATCAACGAAGTGTTCTCGCGCGAAAGCATCAACATCGACGCACAGTTCCTGCAGACCGACTCCCGCGTGGGCTACGTCGTCATCGACGTGTCGACGACGGCAGATCACGCGGGCGAACTCAAGGATGCGCTCGCGGCAATTCCGGGCACTTTGCGAGCACGCGTTCTGTACTGAGCACAAGCCAGGGCGCCTCTCGGCCCGAGCCGGACGCTCGACGCCCGCAACTGACTGCCGCGAAACGGACACTCGCATTGATGTAACACGCCACTGTTCAGCCGCCCGAGACCCGCGCTTGCAGAGCTCGAGGTAATCACTGACACTCGGACAGTGTACAGGCGCATGGCTCGGTCCAGATGCGTGCGTGTTGAGCGCATTCGAGGGGATTCTGATGTCGGCATCGCTTGCATGTTTGGTGAACCCGTCGCGGCGCAAGCCGCTAGCAGCGTGCATTGCCACTCTGTTCGGCCTGTCGGCTTCCGCTGCCGTCCACGCCACAGCCACTGCGATCGTTACCAACTGCGCGACCAGCGCCGCCACCGTTGGAAGTCTGCCTTGGGCCGCCACCCAGGCGGTCAACCCGGGCGACATCATCGACATGACGGGCATCTCCGACTTCTCTCTCTGTCTGCCCATTGGATTCGGGGAATTCGCGCAGACGATCCTCCTGCCAAGCGCGGTAACTGTGGCAACCGGCGTGACGATAAACGGGCCCAACAGTTCAGGTTCGAAGGTTCTTGCCGTCTCGACGGGCTATGCCGACAGGGTCTTCTATTCTCACGGGTATCTCACGATCAACAACCTGGGCATCGTGTACGCGACGGCAACGACAAGTACCAGCGGCAGAGGATCAAGCGGCGGTGGTGTAGGCGACACTGTGTACGGAGGGTGCGTGTTCGCCAGGAGCGGCTTGAACATCAGCGGGGTTGTGCTCGATCACTGCACCGCTAGCGCCACGGCCGCAAACAAAAACGCCAAAGGCGGCTCAATCGCGACTTACAACGGCAAGGTTGAATTGGCAAACAGCACGATCACTCACAGTCTGGCGACCTCCCCTGTTTCAGGCGCCGCCCTCGGCGGCGGGCTGTATGCCTATGGCAACGTAACATTGACCGGCAGTTATGTGGTCGGCACAGCCGCAACAGAGTCCGGTAACGCGAAAGGAGGCGGAATCGCAGCGGGGGGCGCCGGCGGCAACACAGTGTCGCTGACGAACAGTGGAGTCGTAGTGAGCTACGCCCGCGCATCCGGGTCGAACGTCAGGGCGGACGGGGGAGGCATTTACAGTGACGGCAAGGTCAACCTGGCCAACAGCTATGTCCTGTACGCAGGCGCTTTGCACAACGCCGCGACGGGTGGTCGCGCGGCCGGTGGCGGTGTCTTTGCGGGACAGGGCGTGTACCTGAGCGGCGGCTCCTTCATTGCATCTTGTAGTGCGAACTCGGCGTCGAATGCCAAGGCTGTGGGCGGTGGCATATATGGCCACACGGGAGTGAGCTTGCTGAATTCTTCCGTCAACTTGAACCAGGCTGGCTCGACGAGTGGCATCGCTTACGGTGGCGGAATTTATTCCGTAGGCCCGACCTCCGCCCACTACTCCACCCTTCTCGACAATCATGCTGCGGCTGATTCTTCCACAAGCGAGGGAGGCGCCATTTTTTCGAACGACGGTGTGCACTTCTACTATGGAACGATCTCGGGCGGCCAGGCACAGCGAGGTGGCGGAATTGCCGTTGCCTTCGGCGATTTGTATTTGCGCGGGGCCACGCTATCCAACAACTACGCCAAGACCGCGGCCAGCGCTCTTGGCATGGTTGCCGGTGATGCCAGCTTTACTGCAACGATCGTCAACAGCACGATCTCCGGCAACACGGTCGGGAGCGCAGGTGGCAACTACGCCATTTCCATAGACGCGCACTCGACGAAGATCTACAACTCCACTATCGCCTACAACACCGGCGGCGATAAAGCCGGCACGTTTCTCACCGGCGCTGCCGGTTCCACGGCGGGTCTGTACAGCACGCTGATGTCGAGCAACAGTCATTCCGACGGAACCCAGAGCGACTTCGCCAAGAGCACCAACGTAACGTTCACGGCCGGCAGCAGCAACAACTTGATCCGCCATCCGGGCAGCGCCGTGCCTACCGGCACGCTGACAGGAGCAAGCGCGTGTCCACTGCTGCACAAGCTGGCCTCCAACGGCGGGCCCACTGAGACGCATCGGCTGGGCGGAGGTGTCTCGAAGAACCCGGCTATCGACACGGGAAGCAACCACAAGTCGCTGGGATCGGATCAGCGTGGCGGCGCTCTTTTTCTCGCTACGCCAGCGCGGGTTTCGGGAGGCGCGGCCGATATCGGTGCCTACGAAGTCCAGCAGGACGACATCATCTTCGACAGTGAGTTCGAGACCTGTCCGAACTGAGCGGCTCAGGCCGTGTGTTTGCATCGTGCCAGGCTCCATAGCGGACACCCGTGGGAGTCCCCTTCAGGTCGATAGCGACCACTGACCTGACAGGCAGGCTGATAGCTCCTCCATTGCAGGAGCTACTCATGAACGTCGCAGAAGTCGTTGCCGCTCACCATGAACCCTGGAACAAGGGCAACCTCGTCGGACAGAAAGCACCGCTCCGTCTCCGAGACATTTGGGCCATTCGGATACCTATCCAGCTCGCCGGAAATATCCGAGAACTCGCTCGACAGCAAGCTCAGAGCCTGTGATTTGGTCAAGCTTCGAGTCCGCGCCCAATGGTGCGTGTGGAGTGACTCAAAACTCGCCATGCAGACGAGCAGCGATGATCGATACGGGGCCGCGATCACGGTTGTAGGCCGGGTTGACTACATACTGGTAGTCGGCTGTGAGTGTGATGTGGTCCGTCATCGAAACGGCGTAGTACGTCTCTGCAATCCTTTCCTGTCCTACGTTCGGAAGTCGCCCGTCGCCAATCAATATTCCCAATCCGCCCGCGGCGAAGTAGCGCCGAGCCGGATCGGAAAGCCCATTGATTGTCGCGGCCAGTGCAAGTGTGTCGTTCGCCCGGCCCCAGTGGGCGCCTTTGATCGATAGGCCGCCTGCGATCGAACGATTGATTTCGGTGAACTCATACGCTTCCTTGCTGCCGTCGTTCGCGCTCACCCGAGCGAAAGCCCCTATCCCCGGCGTGAACTCCTGTTCGAGATTGATGGCGAATCCGGGCCGAGACGCGAAGTGCCGCACCGAGGCAACATCGGGTATTCCGTCGGTCTCTTGAGCCAGTTGCACTGCATCGTCGTACCGCGCCATTCGTCCGCGGTTGACGAATCCGAGCAGTTTCAACTTGCCGGCGTGCCCGTCGAGTTCATGTCGTTCCTCGATCTCCCCGATCAGCGCGTACTCGCCGAAATTCCGCTCGGCGGTTTTGCTGTTGGGAACGCTCGACAAGTCGAAGACGCCGCCACGAAACGACCAGTCCCCGGTCGTCCATTCGGCGGCGGCGCCGTAGGTGTACCCCCACGCATCGGCGGCATAGTCGAACGCGCCGGAATCGATGATCGACCAGTTCAGCAAGTCGGCTCGCGGATCGTGTGCATAGGCGTTGGTGTCGAAGATGTCGACGACGGAAAACTTGCCCACGGTGAGCACCAGATTGTCGTGCGTCCGGCTACCCGACAACTGGTTCGCCTCGGATTCAACGGACTCAGTGGCGCCGCCGAGATCGAGGACCTGACGAATGAACAAGCGCGGGACGCGAAGGTATGGCGACGTCGATCCGACCTTGTAGGCTTCCCCGCTTGGGAAACCGGCAACGCCAAGGGTATTGCTCAGACCGAACCCCTGGTCGATTTCTGGATTGACGTAGAGTTCCGCTCCGCGCCAGAGCCGCGCGCCTGCGAAAAGCGTCACGTCGGTCGTTTCTTTCGCGCTGCTTCCGGGATACAGGCTGTTCGCGCCGCTGTACGGCGACGTGAAGCTCGGGTGGTACTGCACGACGTAAGTGAACTGGCCGTGCAGGCTCAACTGTTCCGGTGCGGCTGGCGTCGACGCGGGCGCATCGGCAAGCGTATCGGGAATTGAGTCGTGCTCCGTCCGGATAGCGTCAGTTAAATCATGTGCGATGGTGCACGCGGCGAAGAGCGACGTGCAGAGTGAACCCACGAACGCCTTTGCGCGCCTGTGCAGCACGCGACAGCTCGGTTTCACTCGCATGTCGACCCCCGCGCTTCGAGCCGACCGGAGGATGGATTGCGCCGCCAGCGACAGGCGACCCTTGGGCGATGAAGACGCGCGTCTTTGCTCGCCGCAACCGAGTACGGCAACGCCCGGATAGCGGGCGCATGTGTTGCGCGCGGATCGCCGCCGCGGCCTTGTACGAGCAAGGCGCATAGGAATTGGAGTTTCATGGCTCACCTCCTGTCCCGGTCGGGAACGGTGAGCAGGATCAGTTAGATCGTTAGCCCACCCGCATTCCGCGGGGCTCGCACTGATTTTTGGCCAAAGCAACCCTCTGCCGAGAAAAGGCAGGGTACCGCGTTGGTACTTGGATAGCTGTCCATCTAGATTCCGTGGATAACCGAAGAGTGCTTCGGGTGACCGAAAGCGGGCGCACTCTAGGCTCGGACCGAAAGGGTTGTCAACAGCAAATCTGCAAATTCGCCGGTTGACAGGGCATCATCGAGACCACGCTCGATGGCATTCGCCGCAATCTCAAATGCCAAGGTCGAAGGTCAATCGTTGGAGTAGCACGCGCTTCATGGTTCGCGACGCGATCCGAGATGCGGGATTCCGGTCCCGAAAGCGGCCACTCACGACGTTCGCCTTCGGGTCGACAGCTGCCGCTCAATCGCCGCGAATTTTCGTGAGGCGGCTATCGGCCGAACCGGACCCCCGATGCCCACAACTAGCTGCCGTGAAGCAGACACTCAAGTCGCGGTAATCCAACCCGCGCTTGCGGACTTTGACGTAATTGCGGACACTCGGCATCGACCGGATTGCATCCGGCACAGGGGGTGCGTCTGAGCGTAAAGCCCAGTCTGTTCGCCGAACTGCGGCGCCGCAATGTATTTCGGGCGGGCGCGTTCTATGTCGCGGCGACGTGGGCGCTGGCACAAGGCATTTCTCAACTCGGCCCCGCGTTCGGCATGCCCGACTGGGGCACGCGCTGGTTCGTGATTGCCTGCGCGATCGGCTTTCCGTTCTGGATCGCGTTCGCGTGGTTCTTCGAGTTCACGCCGGAGGGCATCAAGCGCGAACGCGACGTTGAGCCTGGCGAGTCGATCACGCCACACACGGGGCGCAAGCTCGACTTCGCGATCATCGGCGTACTGGCCATTGCCGTCGTGTTGCTGGTGACCGACCGCTTCGTGCTGCACCACGGCGTCAATGCGCAGGCCGACATTGCGGTATCCGCGCAATCGATTGCCGTGCTGCCGTTCGTCGACATGTCCCAATCGAAGGATCAGGAATACTTCTCCGACGGTATCTCCGAAGAACTGCTGAACCTCTTGGCCAAGATCCAGACGCTGCACGTCGCCGCGCGCACGTCCTCGTTCTCATTCAAGGGCAAGGACGTGCCGATTCCGGAAATTGCCAACACACTGCACGTCGCCAACGTACTGGAAGGGTCCATCCGCAAGGCCGGCGACCAGATTCGCATCACCGCACAGTTGATTCGCGCGGCCGACGGCTACCACGTCTGGTCCGAGACTTGGGACCGCAAGCTCGACGACATTTTCAAGATCCAGGATGAGATCGCGGGGAAAGTTGTCGAAGAGCTCAAGGTCACGCTGCTCGGCGCGGCGCCGACGGTGCGCACGACCGATCCCGATGCCTACGCGCTCTACCTGCAGGCCAGGCAGGTCGGACGGCAGGGCACTACCGAGGCGTTCCAGCAGTCCGACGCGCTGTACCACAAAGTGCTGACGATCGATCCGCGCTACGCCCCGGCGTGGAACAACCTGGCTGTCAACTTCGCTAACGAGACGGGCCAGGGTCTGCTGCCCAACAAGGAGGGATATGCCCAATCCCGCGAGGCGGCGATGAAGACGCTGGCGATCGATCCGGAGTACGCGCCGGCCCACGCCAGTCTCGGCTGGATTGCGATGTACGGCGACAACGACCTTGCCGGTGCGGCGCAGCACTTCAAGCGTGCGCTAGCGCTCGATGCGGCGGATCCAAGCGTGCTAAGCAATAGCACCGTGTTGCTTCAGTCCCTGGGTCGCATGGACGAGGCGCTGGCGCTCGACGAGGCCATCGTCCGCCGCGATCCGGTGAACGTGGCGACGCTCTTCAACCTCGGGCTCTACCAGCGCCTGGCCGGCCGGAACGACGCGGCTATCGCATCGTTCCGCACCGTACTGAGCCTAAGTCCGGGCAATGGCGGCGCGCACGCCAACTTCGGCATTGCGCTGCTGCTGAAGGGCGATGCGCAGGGCGCGCTGGCGCAGATCGAGCAGGAGACGAGCGAAGTTTTCAAGATGATTGGCCTGCCGATGGCGTACTACGCGCTGGGGCGCAAGGCCGACTCGGACGCTGCGCTGGCCGCGCTGATCGCGAAATGGGAGAAGGACGCGCCCTACAACATCGCCTCCGTCTACGCCTACCGCGGCGAGGCCGACAAGGCGTTCGAGTGGCTCGACAAGGCGGTCGAGTACGTCGACACCGGCCTCGGCGAGATCGTGATGGAGAACCTGTTCGACAAGATCCATGCCGATCCGCGCTGGCTTGCGTTCCTGCGCAAGGTCGGCAAGGCGCCGGAACAACTGGCGAAGATCGAGTTCAAGGTGACGCTGCCGCAGGCGGAAGGCGCAACGGCGAGCGGCGGAGCGGATCACTAGCAGCTGCGGATCGCGAGCCGCGGAAAAATAGGCGCCCCATAGCGGACGCTGGCGGGAGTCTCCTTCGGGTCTATTCTGTTGAAAGACTCGACGATATATTTGGAACGCACGCCGCAGGGTGATGTCAAAAGACCTCAGCGAATGACGAGGTCGCCGAGATGATGGGACAACAGTGTGGTGGTCAGGACCAGCTGTTCTACTCGTTCAATCTCGACGCTCACGTTCCAGCCAGTCATCTGCTGCGCGGCATCGATCGCTTTCTCGACCTGAGCGAGCTGCGTGGGCACCTTGCTCCGTGCTACAGCCACACCGGACGTCCATCGGTCGATCCCGAACTGCTGATTCGTATGCTGATCGTGGGTTACTGCTTTGGCATTGGCTCCGAGCGCCGGTTGTGTGAGGAAGTGCACCTGAATCTGGCCTATCGCTGGTTCTGCCGCCTTAGCCTGGAAGAGATCATTCCGGACCACTCAACGTTCTCGAAGAATCGTCACGGCCGCTTTCGCGACAACGATACGTTGCGTTTCGTGTTCGAGAAGGTCTTGGAACGCTGTGTCGCCGAAGGCCTGGTGCGTGGTGAAGGCTTCGCAATCGACGCCAGCGTGATCAAGGCCGACGCCAACCGCACGCGCGGCGTTCCAGGCGCTGAAGCTGCGTGGGATCGCGAGTCTTCGCTGTCACGACCGGTGCGCGAATACTTGGAGGCGCTGGACGCGGCCGAGGAAGATCGCGAGCCACCGAAGAACATATCCCTCACCGATCCGACGTCGCAGTGGACGGCAGCACCGGGAGGCCCAGCGTTTTATGCCTACTCGACCAATTACCTGATCGACACGAAGGCGGGTGTGATCGTGGATGTCGAAGCGACCCGTGCGCATCGCTCCGAAGAGGTGAATGCGACGCGCACCATGTTGGAGCGAACGGAGGAACGAATGGGCATGAAGCCAGACCGGCTGATCGGCGATACGGCTTACGGTACGGCCCAGATGTTGGGGTGGTTGGCGGACAAGTCCATCGAGCCGCACGTGCCGGTATGGGACAAGTCGGAGCGATCGGCTGGTACGTTTTCTCGCGGCGACTTCGAATGGCACGAGCAGGACAACGAATATCGCTGCCCGGAAGGCAAGTCACTTCGCCCAGATCGGCGAAAGTTCAAGGTTCCGCATGCGGGCGTGACCAAGGCCAGCACGATCATCTATCGTGCCAGTGAACGCGACTGCAAAGCCTGCCCCGTTAAGCAACTGTGCTGTCCGCGCACATCCATGCGCAAGATCGCCCGCAGTATCTACGAGCGATCGCGGGATTGGGCACGCAAGATCGCTACGACAGCGCAATACCGACAGTCACGTCGCGACCGCAAGAAGGTTGAGATGTTGTTCGCGCATCTCAAACGCATCTTGCGACTGGATCGACTGCGACTTCGAGGTCTCAGCGGAGCGCGAGACGAGTTCCTACCAGCCGCAATCGCGCAGAACTTGAGAAAAATGGCAAAGCGGCTGGTTCCGATAGCAATGAATGAACCGGAAAGTCTCCCCGCATAGCGGGATCCGCCCGCACGCCTTCAAGTTCTCGCTTCCACCCCCGATCACTGCGCGCGGATCGCAATCCGCTCAGCGAGTTTTTCAACAGAATAGGTCGA